>JADJWD010000001.1 GCA_016716535.1 Betaproteobacteria bacterium
GAGGAGTGATCACCATGGCCATGATGGGCAAGATTCGCTCGATGCACTTCCGGCAAGGGAAGTCGATCAGCGAGATCGCGCGGCTGACGAGCCTGTCGCGCAACACGATCAAGAAGTGGCTGAAGCGCCGCGAAATTGCGCAGCCGAGGTACCGGCGTCGGGGAGATGCCGACGAAGCCTGGCGCCGTTGTTCGTCGAGGCGCTGGATCAGGCGCTGAGGCCGACGGGCACCGTCCGCGGCGCGAGCGGCGCACGGCGCGGGCGCTGCATGTGGAGTTGCAGGCCCTGGGCTACGAGGGCGGCTACACGCGGCTGACCGACTACATCCGAGCTTGGCGCGATGAGCAAGGCAAGGTCAGCGCCACGAGCGCCTTCGTGCCGCTGAGCTTCGAACTTGGCGACGCGTTCCAGTTCGACTGGAGCGAAGAAGGCCTGGTCATCGGCGGCATCTACCGGCGGATCCAGCTTGCGCACCTGAAGCTGTGCGCGTCGCGCGCGTTCTGGCTGGTGGCCTACCCCACGCTGGGCCACGAGATGCTGTTCGATGCCCACACCCGCAGCTTCGCGGCGCTGGGCGGCATTCCACGCCGGGGCATCTACGACAACATGAAGACCGCCGTGGACAGGGTCTCAGCGGCAAGGAGCGGGTGATCAATGCGCGCTTCGAAGCCATGACCGGGCACTACCTGTTCGACCCGGACTTCTGCAATGTCGCCTCGGGCTGGGAGAAGGGCCGGGTGGAGAAGAACGTGCAGGACAGCCGCCGGCGCGTGTGGATCGAGGCCGCGCGCCAGCGCTTCGGCTCCTTCGACGAACTCAACGCCTGGCTGGCGGTGCGCTGCCGGGCCCTGTGGCAGGAGATCCGGCACCCGGAGCACAGCCAGTTCAGCGTGGCCGAGATGCTCGAGCACGAGCTGCCGCACCTGATGCCCATGCCAGAGCCCTTCGACGGCTACGTGGAGAACCCGGCGCGCGTGTCCAGCACCTGCCTGGTGACGGTGCTGCGCAACCGCTACTCGGTGCCGTGCGAGCTGGCCGGGCATGGTCTCGACACGGCTGTACCCGAACCAGGTGGTCGTGGTCGCCGACGACAAGATCGCCGCCAGCCATGCGCGTCTGAGCGACCGCGGCCAGACCAGCTACGACTGGCAGCACTACATCCCGCTGGTGCAGCGCAAGCCCGGCGTGCTGCGCAACGGCGCGCCGTTCGCCGACATGCCCGCGCCGCTGCGGGCCCTGCAGCAAGGCCCTGCTGCGCCGCCCCGGCGGCGACCGCGTGATGGCGCAGGTGCTGGCCGCGGTGCCCACCGCCGGCCTGGACGCCGTGCTCGTCGCCGCCGAGCTGGTGCTGGAGACCGGTGCCGTCAGCGCCGAGCACGTGCTCAACGTCCTCGGGCGGCTGAACGCGAGCCCGCCACCGGACCAGGTGGAGACGGCACTGCGCCTGAACGAGGCGCCGCGTGCCGACACCGACCGCTACGACCGCCTGCGCGACCAAGCCAGGATGTGGGCCAGGAGGTGGACCATGCGTGACGTGACCGCCGAACTCAAGGCGCTGCGGCTGCACGGCATGGCCGGCGCCTGGACCGACCTCGTGGCCCAGGGCGGTGGCGTCGGCGTGGACAGCTCGCGCTGGCTGATCGAGCACCTGCTGCAGGCCGAGGGCACCGACCGGGCGATGCGCTCGGTGAGCTACCAGATGAGCGCCGCGCGCTTCCCCGCGCACCGCGACCTGGCCGGCTTCGACTTCGAGGCCTCCAAGGTCGACCGCGCGCTGATCGACCAGTTGGCCGATCTGTCGTTCACCGAAGCCGCGCACAACGCGGTGTTCATCGGTGGGCCTGGCACGGGAAAGACGCATCTGTGCACGGCGCTCGGCGTGGCCGGCATCACGCGGCACGGCAAGCGGGTGAGGTTCTACTCCACGGTGGACCTGGTCAATGCGCTGGAGCGGGAGAAGGCCGAAGGCAAGGCTGGGCGGATCGCGGCGAACCTGATGCGCATGGACGCGGTGATCCTGGACGAGTTGGGCTACCTGCCGTTCAGCCAGGCCGGAGGGGCGTTGCTGTTCCACCTGCTGAGCAAGCTCTACGAGCGTACCAGCGTCATGATCACCACCAACCTCACGTTCGGCGAATGGGCCGCGGTCTTCGGCGACGCGAAGATGACAACCGCGCTGCTGGACCGGCTCACGCACCACTGCCACATCGTGGAGACCGGCAACGAGAGCTACCGCTTCCGGCACTCCAGCGCCACGGCCAAGACGCGCATCAGGGCGCGTGAGCAGGCGCGACGTGCCAAGCCGGCGCCGGACGCCGAGCCGTTCTGACCGGCCGCCGCGCGGGGCAAGCCGCTACGGGCTACGCCCTGCGCGGCTTGCCCCGCGCACCATCAACGACGACAACAGGAAGGCGAACAACACCGAACACCGTAGACTTATCCACAGCCCGCCTCGATCGAGACGGGCTTCCACCCCTGGTCAATGTTCAGTCGGCACGGGTGGTCAAAGTTCGGTCGGCGCGCACACGCAAGACGTGCGTTTGCGGCTCGTCGGCGGCCTCATCGGCCAGAACCCGCGCCAGTGCTTGCTTATCGGTCGATGGCAGCGCCTGAACCGGCCCCGACCGCAGGCCGACCGCACCCGACCAGGGGCCGACTGGGGTTTCGAGCCCGACCGCTGCGCGTCGTAGTCGCGTGCAGAGCGGCGGTGTCGATCAGCCCGGACAGGTGCACGGCCGTGCCGCGTCACCGTCGAACAGCAGCTCGTAAGTGAGGCCCTGGCCGCGCTCGGCGCGGTGCGTGAGCAGGTATTCGGCTCGACCAGGCGCGCCAGGTGCACCTTGAGCTGCGTGTCACCCCAGCCGGTCGCCTCGCGCGCACGTCCTTGCGCGTGAAGCGCACGTCTGCTTGTGCGCTCGCCTGCGAGCGCGTCTGCGCGCGCACGTGCGGGCGATGGCGGCCAGCAGCCGCCGCGTCTGCGGCGGCAGCTCATCGAGGCTGCGGCCCAGCACCTCGTGCGCGATCGCGTTCGCCTGGCTGATGTCGTCGGCCGTCACCTCCACGTACTCGACGGCCTGGCCAGCATCGAGCATCGTGCGCACGGGCCTTGGTGCTGATGCAGCAGCGCGATGGTGTCGATCAAGGTGAGGTACTTCTCGTGATCGCGCCGCGTGCGCGTCTTGTCGCTCAGGAACGTGAGCCGGTCGGCATACGGGTTCACCACCGCCAGCGGGCGCAGCAGGCGCTGCGCGTTCTGATGCAGGTGCACGAGGCGAGTTTTGTCCTGCTTGGCGCGCAGGCCTTCGAGCGTGCGCTTCGTGCGCTGCAAGCGGTGGATGGCCTCGGTCTGCGCTCGCCCTCGTCCACCGTCAGCACCAGGCAGCGGTTCAGAAACCCTCGTCGATCTCGATGGCGGTGGTGGTCAGGAAGATCATCACCGGGCCCTCGACGCGGTACTCCTGCGTCGTGAGGTTGCCCGTCGTCGCGTCCTTGCCTGTGGATGCGATGGTGAGCCTCGCCCTCGGACTGCAAGAGCTTGAGCGCGTAGCCGCTCGGCTGGCGCCTTCCTCCTCGGCGATGGCGAGGATCTTGTGCTTCAGGTTCGTCTGGCCCATGCAGAACAGGCTCTGTCCGGTCATCGCGCTGTACTTGATGCGCTCCTCCTCGGGCATGAAGGCGAGCACCGCATCCATGAGACTGCTCTTGCCGGCCGCCGTCGATGACTGCACGACGATCGCCAGCGGAGCGTCGAGCTTGCGGCTCGTCGCGGCCAGGTAGCCCACGAGCTTATTCGTCGCCTCACCCACCAGGCCGCAGGCGTCGAAGTCCGCGACGATGCGCGCTAGCAGTTCGGGCGAGCGCAGCAGCGCGAGCGCTTCCGCCTCCTCCGCTTCGGTCATCTTCGGCCCCTCGGGCTCGCGCGTGAGCGCGCCGCGGATGCGCTCGGCCTGCAAGGCTTCGAGCTTGAGCAGGATGCGCCCGAGGTCGAGCTTGATCACCTCCTCGCGACAGGCGAGTTCCTCGGCCGCCTGCGCGATGTAGTGCGCGCGAGCGCGCGCCGCGTACAGGTCCAGGCTATCCACGTGGTACGCCTCGCCCTTGGAGGCCAGCACGTTGACCTTGGAGCACCTCGGCGCTCAGGTTCTTGGCCAGGCCGCGCACGCGGTAGGCGGCGCTCGCCGAAGCTCATGGTGACTTCGCTGTCGTGGTCGGTGGTGCTCAGCTCGGCCGCGATGTCGGCGGCCGGCACCGGGGCGGCAGCTTCAGCGGCTAAGGAAGGAGCTTCAACCGCGGGCGCTGCGTCGGCGGCAGGCGTTGCCTCGGTCGCCACGTCCTCGACGTGCTGGCCCGGCGTCTCGGCCGGCGGCGTCCCCTTGCCGAGCCACACGGCCTTTCGGATCAAGAGGCCAAGCGACTTGTCGGCCGGCGTCACCTTCAGCGCGTACTCGTTGGCGTCCATGCCCTTGGGGAACTGCACGCGGTAGCACTCGAGGCCTTCGTGCATCAGCCGCTCGGCTGCCCTCTCGGCGCCGCGCTCGCCGGCGTCATCACGGTCGAAGGCGATCAGCACACGGCGCACGCCCAGGCGCTTGAAGGCGGCCAGGTGATCCTCGGTCAAGCCCTCCACGCCATACGCGGCAGTGACGTTGCGGTACCCCGCGCACCAGAAGGTCATCGCGTCGATCAGCGCCTCGGTGAGGATCACCTCGGCCTGGCCGACGAGCGCTCGCTCGTTCCACACCCCACGATGCGGCCCCGGCAGGCTACAGGTGCCACGGCGGGTTCACGTTGGCCGTGATCTTGCGGCCGTACACCTCAGTGACGTGACCCTCAGCGTCGAACACGGGAACGACCAAGCAGCCGTTGAAGTGCTCGTGGCCGCTCTCTCGCAGGATGCCCACCTTCTGCAGCCGGCCACGCACCTCGGCACCGGCCTTGATCTGCGTGGCCGGCAGCCGCAGACCAAGCGTGCGGTTAGCGAACCCGAGTCGATGCTGCTCGATGAGCCTCGCGGCTGGCGATGCCACGGCGCTCGAGATACGCCAGCGCCTCAGGCGCCGCAAGCAAGGTCTCGTGGTAGTAGCCGATCACCTGATCGAGCAGCTCCTGCTCCCGGCATCAAGCGTCACGGGTGCGGGCAGCTTTGCGCGCCGAGGTGTACCCAGCTCGGCCAGGCCGGCACCCGATCCCATGTCCGCGCGCAGCAACTCGACGGCGTGCCGGAAGCTCACGCCCTGGCGCTTGATGACCCAGTCGATCGGCCCGCCGCCGATCCCGCAGCCGAAGCAGTGCCACAGGTTCTTCGCCGGCGTCACCACCAGCGAGGCCGTCGCGTCCTCGTGGAAGGGGCAGCGGCCGAGCAGATCCCTTGCCGCCCTTCTTCAACTCAATGCCCGAGGCTTCGACCAGGCGCTCGACGCTGACCTCCTCCTTCAGCCGCTCGATCTCTCGCTCGGGGATGCGCGCCATCGCAGGGCTCCGTAAAAAAGTGCTGGCGCGATCATATACGGTTACCGTATATTCAAGCAAACCGATCGCCGGATCGGTCCTAGCATGGTGCACGTCCCCTGACGAGGCCCCCATGTCCAAGCGGAAGACCGATGTGATCGAGAACTTTGGCGAGCGCCTGGCCAGCCTGCGCAAGGCCGCCGGCTACACCCAAGTGGAGTTCGCCGCCGAGGTGGGCATCACGCAGCGCATGGTCGCCTACTACGAGGCGCCGAACGCTCAGCCGCCGGCGCACCTGCTGCCGCAGATGGCCCAAGTCCTGGGCGTGGGCGCCGACGTGCTGCTCGGCATGGCGCAGCCGCGCAAGGTCAAACGGCTGGCCACCAACAGCCTGGAGCGGCGGCTCCTGGCCATCGAGAAGCTCGACCCCAAGGCCAAGCGCCAGATCACACAGTTGCTCGATACTTTCATCGAGCGCGAGAAGCTCAAGCAGCGCGTCGACGCGCAGGAGTCCAGACGATGACGACGATTCAGATCGAGCTGCCCGACGCCACGGCGCAGGCCGCACGTGCCGCGGGGCTCCTCACGCCGCAGGCGCTCGAGCGGCTGCTCAACGATGCGCTCGAGCGCCAGAGGGCGGCCGACTTGCTGCTGTCCATCGCCGATCGCGTGGCCGCCGCCGGCATCGCGCCGATGTCGATGGAAGAGATCAACGCCGAAGTGAAGGCCGCACGCGCCGAGCGCAGGCAGCGCCGCGCCGCTTCGGGTCAGTCCTCTTGAGAGCGGTCATCGACACCAATGTGCTGATCGCCGCCATCCTGTGGCGCGGGCCACCGCATGCGCTGCTCGAGCACGTGCGCGCCGGCACCGTCAGCCTCGTCAGCAGCCCAGCGCTGCTGGCTGAACTCGCCGACGTGATCGGGCGCACGAAGTTCGATGCCATCCTCGCCAAGACCAACACCTCGCGCGAGCGCTCGCTCGCCGAGGTGCGGCGCCTGGCCGAAGTGATCGAGCCGCCACCGCTGCCTCAACCAGTGTGCCGCGACCCCGACGACGACGAGGTGCTCGCGCTGGCCATCGCCGCCAAGGTCGAGCTCATCGTCTCGGGCGACAACGATCTGCTCTCGATGAACAGCTTCGAGGGCATCCCCATCCTCGCGCCGGCCGAAGCCGTCGGGCTCATCGAGGCAATGGGCAAGGCCTGACCTAAGACCCTCACTGGGATCGAACATGAAGGGCGAGCCAGAGATCTACTGTCCGCACTGCGCCTACCGACCGCAGCCAGATGATGCTTGGGAGTGCGTGCCAAGCTGCGGCACGCTTTGGAACACGTTCTGGACCGGCGGCGTCTGCCCAGGGTGCGGATATCGATGGCAGAGGACGCAATGCCCAGTGTGTGGCGAGCTATCGCCCCATGAGGACTGGTACCACTACCCTCAAGGTGAGGAGGAGCCGACGACGGAACCCGTGAGGATCGACCAGCCGATCACCGCGCCGTAGGCGAAGCAAACAGCGATCACATCACTGGCATACGCAGACCATTGGGACGGTTTTTCCCTGGGGTGCAGCAGGGTAGTTCGGATCAGGTCGCCACACACCCATCCGAGGCGCGCAGCGCTTCTCGCAATCGCGCTGACGCTCCTGGACGGGAACGCCCTTCATGACGCCGAGCACAAACAGTGCGACAACGCCCGCGACGACGAGTATCGGCACCACCACCCTCTTCATGGGCCTGCCTGGAAGGTCACCCACTGCGTGCAGATGCAGCCTGACGATTGACCGGGCGCGCTCATCTCCGCGCCACCGGTATCGGTCCGCGGGCACGAGTTGGCATTGGCATTTGAGCCAGTACCCCCGGCGCACTTCGCACAGTAGCGCCCGAGGTTCGGCATCGACCACGGAAGTTCACGCCAACGTACGCGCGGGAATCGCCGGCGAGTAGCTCGGCACGTTGCCCCTTTGGTTGAACAGGAACTGATACTGCGCATTGGCTTGCATCGAAGGCGGACCACTAATTGCCGGGCTACGCGTTATGTAGGTCCCCCTCGGAATCGGGTACGACTGCAGCCCTTCCGGATCGACGAACGAGATCGGGTTGCCGCCGACGTAGCTGTAGGTATTGATCCCTCCCTGTAGCCCGATGGGATCGGACTGGATGTACCTCCCCAGCGTCGAGTCGTAGTACCGGTTCCAGTTGTACCAAAGCCCGCTCTCGGCGTCGAAGTACTGCCCCGGGAAGCCCAGGTGCATGCCGCCGATCGTGTCGATGGCCACCGTGCGGTCGAACGCCGTGTTCGTCGCCCGCCACACCACCTGCCCGGCCGCATTTCGTCATCCCCTCGGACCGCCCGAGGTGGTCGTTGAAGCTCGCGTAGAAGGTCCCGCCTCGCACGATGCCGAGCAATGCTCCGTCGAGCCAGACGTAGCTCGTCGCCTGCGGCCCGTCCTCGTGCAGCAGGTACCCGTCGGGCGAGTACACATGTCGGGCGCCGACGCCCGCCCCCCACCTCAGCACTCGCTGGTTCAGCGCATTGCTGCGGTAGTCGCCTGCGAAGACGCCGTTGACATAGAAGCCGCTGAGGCGATTGAAGCCGTCGTAGACGTAGGTTCGGCCGCCCAGGCTGTCAGTGGTCACGTTGCCCACCGCGTCATAGCCGAAGCCGCGGCTCGTGCTGCCGCTGATGCTGGCGAGCCGGTTCGCGTTGCTCGCCGGCGTCAGCGTCCAGTTGCTGGCCGCGCGTGTGTGCGCAGTGCGGTTACCCACCGCATCCCAGCTGAACACCTGGTTGTCGCCACTGCGCGTCACCGTCTTCAAGCGGTCCACCGGGTCGTAGGTGAAGCTCGACGAGTTCGCCGTGAAGCCGTTGTCCGTGATCGTTTGCAGCGTGTCCAGTCCGGCGGTGTAGCCCAGCGTTAGGCTCTGCGGGCCACCGAGCAGTTGCGTCAGGCGCCCGTCGGTGTCGGCTGTCAGCAGCCGCCCCGAGCCGTTGCCTATCCGCCAAGCGTAGCGCCGATCGGTGGCCGGCTGGTACAGGAACAAGCTCGCCAGTGTCGCCCAGGTGCCGCCGAGCGAGCTGCCGATATGGCTGAGCCGTCCGTAGGCATCGTAGCTGTAGCTCAGCACCAGCCCCGAGGGGTAGGCCATGCCGAGCAGCCGCCCGGCCGCGTCGTAGTTCCAGCTCGTGGTGTAGGCGACGCCGTAGATGGTGCTTCCCTGCTGGATCAGCTCGCCCGCGGCGCTGTAGGTGTAGGTCGTCTGGCCGGTGGCGTCGTCCAGGCGCGTCAGCCGCCCCTTGCCGTAGGTACCCTCGTCGTAGGTGAAGGTCTCGGTGACACCGGCGGAAGTGCGCGTGCGCAGCCGGTCGAGCTTGTCCCAGGTGTAGGTGATCGTCAGCAGCCCTGCGCGCTGCTCCGTCACAAGGCGCCCGGCCGTGTCGTAGGTGTAGGTGGTCGTGCCCGTGTCGGGGCTGGTTCGTTGCAGCACCTGGCCGAAGCCGTTGTACGTGTAGCTCGTGGTCAGGCCACGCGGATCCTGCACCGACGCGAGGTCGCCCTGAACGGTGTACGCGTAGTGCGTGATGCCGCCGTCCGGCGCCGTCACCTTCTTCACGCGGCCCTGGGCGTCGTAGTCGTAGCTCGTCGTCCGGTTCAGCGCGTCGGTGCGGGTCTACTTGCGCAGCACCCAGCGCTTGCTGGCGACGATGTACAGCAACTCGCCGGTGGCAGCGGCGCCGTTCACCGAGTAGTAGTAGATGCCGTCGTCGCCGGGCGAGCCGCCGTAGCGGTACTTGGTGCCGTCGGTCTCGGCGAGTGTCACTGTCGCGGGTGCGCACCAGCCCATCCACGGCGTGCACGATGGGGAGAACGTCAGCTTCGGGTGCTCGAGGCTCGAAGGCCAGTGCGCACCGAACATCGTGCCGGTGGCGTTCATGCTGCGGTAGGTGCGCCGCAGGCCCAGGCCGTAGTCGCCCGCCGCGACGAAGTCGTGTTCGTCCTTGTGCTTCTCGCCGGTGGTGAGGATGACCGGGTTGCCGGTGCTGTTGGCGCAGTCGCGCTGCGAATCGTCTTGGGAGGTGGGCTGTGCTCTCTTCCTGTCGCCGGGCGTGCCGCGGCCGCCGCCCACACCACCGCCGAAGAGGGGCCCGGCCGTGAAGCGGGGAGGATCCAGCGTGTCGTTCTTGACGTCGTTCAGCCCGGTCTGGTTGTTGGACAACCCCGCGCCGATGACCGTGACGCTCTGCTGCGAGGCGGTCACGTCCACCAGCGTCTCGTCAGGGACTTCCCCGACCCTAGCGCTGCCCATTCCAACCATGCACTGCCCCGCGAGTACCGTGCCGACGGCCGCGCGAAAGACAACCAACTTCAAGATCCCCTCCATCCCGCGCCACGCTGTCGGAGGAGACTACTTCGAGCGATTGGCGTGGCCTCTCCCCGGTCCAGGGGGGCGGTTCGACCACCATGCGGCGTCAGCCGTAGGCGCTTC
Source organism: Betaproteobacteria bacterium (assembly GCA_016716535.1). Lineage (GTDB taxonomy): Bacteria > Pseudomonadota > Gammaproteobacteria > Burkholderiales > Burkholderiaceae_C > Rubrivivax. The sequence continues at coordinate 9,932 of JADJWD010000001.1, forward strand.
AGGCGATGCGCAGCGGAATCGTCACCGGCCCGTCGTTGACGAGGTGCACCTGCATCGCGGCGCCGAACTCGCCGGCGGCGACCGGCCCGTGCGCCGCATGCCGCTCCCGCGCAATGCGCAGCACCGCCTCGTAGAGGCGCCGGCCCCTGCTCGGGCGGCGCGGCGCCGGTGAAGCTCGGGCGGTTGCCGCCGCTCGTGTCGGCGGCCAGCGTGAACTGGCTGACGACGAGCAGGCCACCGCCGACTTCGACGACGCTGCGATTCATCTTGCCGGCGTCGTCGGCGAAGATGCGCAGCTTCAGCATCTTGTCGACGAGCCGCGCCGCCTGCGCCTCGTTGTCGGCCGGCTCGGCGCAGACGAGCGCCACGAGGCCCGGGCCGATCGCGCCGGTGACGCGGCCGGCCACTTCCACGCGCGCCTCGCGCACCCGTTGCAGCAGGGCCAGCATCGCTACGGCCTCACAGCGGGTCGCCCGGGTCGTTGAAGTGCGCCTCGACGTCCATCGGCAGCAGCTGGATCGTCGCGCGCAGGCCGGGCACGGCGCTCATCAGCGCCTGCTCGACCTCGCCGCGCACGGCCGCCGCGCGGCCGAGCGTCCACGCCGCCGGCATGTGCATGTGCAGGTCGACGAAGCGGCGCCGGCCGGCGCGGCGCGTCACCAGGTGGTCGAAGCGGATCGTGCGGTGCGCGAAGCCGTCCAGCACACGCCGGATCTCGGCCTGCGCCTCGGGCTCCAGCGCGCGGTCCATCAGGCCGTCGGCCGAGCGCTTCACGAGCGAGCCGCCCTCGCGCAGGATGTTCAGCGCCACGGCGACGGCGACGAGCGGGTCGAGCCAGTGCCAGCCGGTGGCGAGCACCGCGACGAGGCCGCCGACGACACCGAGCGAGGTCCACACGTCGGTGAAGAGGTGGCGCGCGTCGCCTTCGAGCGCCATCGAGCGCACCTCGCGCGCCTTGTTCAGCATCGAGCGCGCGAGCCAGCCGTTGAGCGCCGTGCTGACGAGCGACAGGCCGATGCCCCAGCCGAGCTCGACCAGCGGCTGCGGCGTGATCCAGCGCTGCACCGCGGCCCAGACGATGGCCAGCGCGGCGGCGAAGATGAGCACGCCTTCGAAGCCGGCGCTGAAGTACTCGGCCTTGTGGTGGCCGTAGGGGTGCTCGTCGTCGGGCGGCGCCGCGGCCCAGGTGACCATCGCCAGCGCGAACATCGCGCCGGCCAGGTTGACGAGCGATTCGAGCGCGTCGGACAACAGGCTGACGCTGCCGCTGACCCACCACGCGCCGGTCTTCAGCGCGATCGTCGCGACGGCGACCGCGACGCTGATCTTCAGGTAGGTGGCGACCTGCATCGGCGCGTGGCGGCCGATGGTCAGGCGCCCAGCACGACGCGCGCGAACTTGCGCTTGCCTACCTGCACGACCACCGTGCCGGCGGCCACCTTCAGCGCCTTGTCGCTGACGACGGCACCGTCGATGCGCACGCCGCCTTGCTCCACCAAGCGCAGCGCCTCGCTCGTGCTCGGTGCGAGGCCGGCGTGCTTGAGCAGCGCGCCGATCGAAAGCGGCGCACCGCCCAGCGTGACCTCGGGGATCTCGTCGGGCACGCCACCCATCGCGCGGCGCTGGAAGTCCTCTTCGGCGCGGTCGGCCGCGGCGTGCGAGTGGAAGCGCGCGGTGATCTCCTTGGCGAGCATCACCTTCGCGTCCTTCGGGTTGCGGCCGGCGGCGACCTCGGCCTTCAGCTTCGTGATCTCGGCCTCGGGGCGGAACGACAGCAACGTGTACCAGCGCCACATCTGCTCGTCGCTGATCGACAGCGTCTTGGCGAACATCGTGTTCGCGTCCTCGGTGATGCCGATGTAGTTGTTCTTGCTCTTGCTCATCTTCTCGACGCCGTCGAGGCCTTCGAGCAAGGGCATCGTCAGGATGCACTGCGGCTCCTGGCCGTACTCGGTCTGCAGCGCGCGGCCGACGAGCAGGTTGAACTTCTGGTCGGTGCCGCCGAGTTCGAGATCACTCTTCAGCGCCACCGAGTCGTAGCCCTGCATCAGCGGGTACAGCAGCTCGTGCACGCTGATCGGCGTGCCGGCCTTGAAGCGCTTGGTGAAGTCGTCGCGCTCGAGCATGCGCGCCACCGTGTAGCGGCTGGCGAGCTGGATCATGCCGCGCGCGCCGAGCGGGTCGCTCCATTCGCTGTTGTAGCGAATCTCGGTCTTCGCGCGGTCGAGCACCATGCCGGCCTGCGCGAAGTAGGTCTGCGCGTTGGCCTCGATCTGCTCGCGCGTCAGGGGCGGGCGCGTGTTGTTGCGCCCCGAGGGATCGCCGATCATCGACGTGAAGTCGCCGATCAGGAAGATGACGACGTGCCCCAGGTCCTGCAACTGGCGCATCTTGTTCAGCACCACCGTGTGGCCGATGTGGATGTCGGGCGCGGTGGGGTCCAGGCCGAGCTTGATGCGCAGCGGCACGCCGGTTGCCGCGCTGCGCGCGAGCTTCTTCAGCCACTCGTCCTGCGGCAGCAGTTCCTCGCAGCCGCGCAGCGAGACGGCCATCGCCTCGCGCACGCGGTCGGTGATGGGATGGGCGGGCGGCGAAGCGGTCATGGTGCAATCGGGGGCAGTGCGCTGGCGCCGTGTGATCCGAAAGGTGGGCGCCAGGGCGCGCGCTGGTGAAGCTTGCCGAAAGGCGTGCGCAGCGCGGCGCGGGAGGTCGGGGACGATCGATGCAACGAAGGGGCGCGAATTCTAAGTGGCGAGCCGCCAGCCGCCTGGCCCGCTGGGTCGTGCGCGCCTGGGTGCGGCGGCATCGCCGCTGCCTCGTCGTGCTGGGGACGACCGGCTTGGCGGGCTTTGGCATCAGCGCGCTGGCCGCGTGGTCGCTGGCGCCCGGGGTTGCAGGCGTTGCAGGCGTTGCAGGCGTTGCAGGCACGGGAGCACGGCCGCACGCCGTGCGGGTCCAGGCTTTGCCGATGGCGGCCTTGGCGCCGCAGTTGCGCGCGCTGGCGCAGCACGAGATGCAGCTCGCGCACGGTACGGTGTCGCGTGCCGGCGAATCTCTCGCGGCGCTGCTCGGGCGGCTGGGCGCGCGTGACGACGAAGCGGCGCGCACGCTCGGCGAGCACGCGGCGGTCGCGCAGGCGCTGGACGGCCGAGACGCAGCGCTCGTGCATGCGCGCAGCGGCGCCGGCGGAAGGCTGGTCGAGTTGACGATCCGATACGCCACCGATGCGCTGGACACGCCCGCGGCAACGCACTTCAGCCGGCTCGTCGCGCGGCGCAACACCAGCGACACCAGCGGCGTCGGCAGCGGCTGGCACACGACGATCGAGGCGGTGCCGTTCGAGCGGAGGCTGCAGTTCATGGCCGCCGCCATCGTCGACACATCGCTGTTTGCGGCGGCCGACGAGGCCGGCGTGCCCGATGCCGTCGTCGCGCAGCTCGCGGCGATGTTCTCGGCCGACGTCGACTTCGGCGCCGAGCCGGGCCGCGGCGAGCGCTTCGCCGTCGTCTACGAAACGCTCGCCGCCGATGGCGAGCCGGTGCCGTGGAACGACGGCGTCGGGCGCGTGCTGGCCGCCGAGGTGGCGCGCGCCGGGCGCGTGCACCGCGTGTTGTGGTTTGCCGAGCCGGGCAGCGCAGGTGATCCGGGCGCTGCGGTTGTCGCCGGCGTCGCTTCGGATGGCAGCCACTACGGCTTCGACGGCCGCAGCCGCCGGCGCACGTTCCTGGCGAGCCCGCTCGCGTACTCGCGCGTCAGCTCAGGCTTCGAGATGCGCGCCGATCCGATGTCGGCACTCATGACCGAGGCGGCGGTGACGAACTCGACTCCACTCGAGTCCGCACTCAAGTCCGCACTCGCCTCCGCCACCCTCCCGCCGCCCGGCGCCGAGGAGCGCATGCACCTGGGCATCGACTACGCCGCGCCGGCCGGCACGCCCGTGCGCGCCGTCGGCGAAGGTACGGTCGACTTTGCCGGGGCACTTCCCGGCTACGGCCTGACGGTGATCGTCACCCACGGCAACGACCACGCGACGCTGTACGCGCACCTCGAGCGCATCGACGTCGAGGCCGGCGACCGCGTCGCGCAGGGCCGGCGGCTCGGCGCGGTCGGCGCCACCGGCTGGGCGACCGGGCCGCACCTGCACTTCGAGTTCCGCGTCGGCGGTACGCACCACGACCCGGTGGCGCTGGCCGCCGCGGCCCCGGTGACGGCGCGCTGGCTGCCGCGGCGCTCGCGCGAGGCGTTCGCGCAGCAGCGCGAACAGGCGCGTGAGTGGCTGGCGGTGGCGGCGACGTTGAACGCGGGTGTGGGGTCGACGGGTGGAACGGTCGCAGGTTCGTCCAGCAGACCCGCGGCCGGCCTGATCGCGCAGCGCTGATCGCGTTCAGGCTGCCGGAACGCGGCCACGCCCGCTGCGGCCCGAGAATCGGCGGCATGTCGCTTTTCATCGGCCTGATGTCGGGCACGTCGCTGGACGGCGTCGATGCGGTGCTGGCCGATTGGCCTGATGCGCCTGTAGCGGCGGCCGCGCGTCCCGCCGAACGCGCCTTCATCCACCTGCCGATGCCCGCGCCGCTGCGCGACGAGTTGTTGCACCTGAACACCGAAGGCGCCGGCGAGATGCACCGCGCGGCGCTGGCCGCCAACGCGATCGCGGCGCTCTATGCGCAGGCGGTGCAGGCGCTGCTCGGCGAAGCCGGCGCTTCGGGCATCACGGCCTCGGCCGTGCGCGCGATCGGCGCCCACGGCCAGACGGTGCGCCATCGGCCGGGTGAATTCGACGGCACCGGCTACACGGTGCAGTTGCTCAACGGCGCGCTGCTCGCCGAGCGCACCGGCATCGACGTGGTCTGCGACTTCCGCAGCCGCGACGTGGCCGCCGGCGGCCAGGGCGCGCCGCTCGTGCCGGCCTTTCACGCCGAGGTCTTCGGCGACGCGGCCGGCGCCGCGGTGCTGAACATCGGCGGCATCGCCAACCTGACGCTGCTGCCCGGCGCGGCCGCGCACCGCTCGAGCGCGGACGCAGTCCGCGGCTTCGACTGCGGCCCCGGCAACCTCTTGATGGACCTGTGGGCCGAGCGCTGCACGGGCCGCCGCTATGACGAAGACGGACGCCTCGCCGCCGCCGGTCACGCGCACGAGGGCCTGCTGCGCGCGTGCCTGGCCGAACCCTTCTTCGAGCGCGCGCCGCCCAAGAGCACCGGCCGCGACTTGTTCGATCCCCGTTGGCTCGATGCGCGCTTGGCTGCGGTGCAAGCCGGCGGGCCGCCGCTGCCGGCGGCCGACGTGATGGCGACGCTCGCCGAACTGACGGCACGCGCGGCCTGCGATGCACTCGCGCGGCACGGCGGTGCGCTGCGGCGGCTGCACGTCTGCGGCGGCGGCGCCGCGAATCCGCACCTGATGCGCCGGCTGGCCGTGCTCGCCGGCCGGCGCGTGCAGGTGGCCAGCACGACGGCGCTCGGCATCGCGCCGGATCACGTCGAGGCGCTCGCCTTCGCCTGGCTGGCGCGCGCCTTCTGCGAGCGCCGCCCGGGCAGCCTGCCGGCCGTCACCGGCGCCGCGGGGCCGCGCGTGCTCGGGGCGCTGTATCCGGCGTGAAGCCACCGCACAAACGACAACGGCGCCTCGAAGGCGCCGTCCAGCGGGATCAGCCGGCCAAGCCGGCAGCAACGGAACTCAGGCCGAGAACGAAGAACCGCACCCGCAGGTCGTCTGCGCGTTCGGGTTCTTGATCACGAACTGCGCGCCTTGCAGGTCTTCCTTGTAGTCGATCTCGGCGCCCATCAGGTACTGCAGGCTCATCGCGTCGATCAGCAGCGTCACGCCGTTCTTCTGCATCTGCGTGTCGTCGTCGTTGACGATCTCGTCGAACGTGAAGCCGTACTGGAAGCCCGAGCAGCCGCCACCTTGCACAAAGACGCGCAGCTTCAGTTCGGGGTTGCCTTCCTCGGCCACCAGGTCGGCCACCTTGGAGGCAGCGCTGTCGGTAAAGACCAGCGGCGCGGGCATCTCGGTCAAGGCTTCGGCAACGGCGTTCATGGCGACTAGGGCTCCAGTTCGTGGGCGGTGTCCGGGGCGAATCAGGCGTCGTGTCAGGCGTGAATCAGGCGTCGTTGGACGCCGCCAGCTTCAGTTGGGGCTTCTCGGCGCTTTTCAAGCTGCGCAACTCGCCGTCGACGACGGCCCCGGGGTGCATTTCGAGGACATCGTAACGGATGTCGCCGGTGACCCGCGCCTTGGGCTGCAGCTCGAGCATCTCGTGGCAGACGATGGGCCCTTGCACCTCGCCATTGATGATCACATGCGCGGCCATGACCTTCCCGACCACCTGGGCTTTTTCGCTGATGACGAGGATCGAGTGGCCGTCGCCGGCGACGATCACGTCGCCTTCGACGCGGCCGTCGATGCGCAGGCCTTCGGAGAACAGCACGGTGCCTTGCACCGTCATGCCCTCGCCGATCAGGCTGCGGATCGGCGGCGGCTTCTTCTTTCCGAGCAACATGGACTTCTCTCCTGCGGGCCGCAGCCCTGGGTCGGATGGCCGGTTCGAGCCCGGCGACCGCTCAGAGCTTGAGCGTCTGCGTCGCGCGGACAGCGCCCTTGGCGTCGATCACCCGCGCCTGCACGGATTTGATGACGACGCCGGGCGGGTGTTCGACCAGGCCTTCGACGCGCGCGTACTGCTTCAGCGAGATCGGCCGCGCGCCGCCGGGCAATGCTAGCGTCCAGGGCTTGCCATCCTGCAGACCGCTGAGCAACAAGTCGTAGCGGCCGTTGAACTCGGCGACGTTCTTGCCGAGTTGCATCACCAGCATCTGGAAGCGCAGCTGGCCGGCATCGCCCACCGGCTCGGCCATCAGGCCGCGTACCTGCAGGCCCTCGCCGCCGGCGGGCATCAGCCGCTCGAAGAAGCCGAGGTCCTCGCGCAGCCGCTGGCGCTCGGCCTCGAGCTGGCGCACCTGCTGCGCCAGCCGCTCCTGCGCGGCGCGCTCGGTGCGCAGCAGGCTGTCGGCGGTGTTCGACAGCGACATCGCCTTCTCGTTCTCGGCGGTCAGGCGCGTGAGCTCGGTGCGCAGCCGAGCCAGCTCCTGCTTGGCGCCGCTGTCCAGGCCCGCGATCTCGCGCCCGAACTCGAACGCCCACAGCGCGATCGCCGCCGAAAAGCCGAGCATCACCGCCGCGGCGGCCCAGCGAAGGGGCCACGGCAGGTGGCTGCGGATCATGACCCTCGGCGCGCTGACCGAGAGTCGGCGGCGCAACAGCTTCCAGCGCATCGGAGACTTGCGGCCGAACGCAAAGCTGCGCGGCCGCTCACCAGTGTCGGACCCGTCGGTATACAACGGGCCCGGCCGGGTGACGTTACCGCTTGCTGAACTGCTTGCGGCGGCGCGCGCCATGCAAGCCGACCTTCTTGCGCTCAACCTCGCGGGCGTCGCGCGTCACGAAGCCGGCGCGCGACAGATCGGGCTTGAGCGCCGTGTCGTAGTCGATCAGCGCGCGCGTGATGCCCAGGCGCACCGCGCCGGCCTGGCCGCTTTCGCCGCCGCCGTGCACGTTGACCTTGATGTCGAAGCCGGCCTCGTTGCCCGTGAGCAGGAGGGGCTGCTTGACGATCATGATCGACGTCTGCCGGCCGAAGTAGGCCTCGATGGCCTTGCCGTTGACGACGATCTTGCCGTCGCCCTTCTTGATGAAGACGCGGGCGACGCTCGATTTGCGACGTCCGGTGCCGTAGTTCCAGGTTCCGATCATCGCGTTCCTCAGATCGCCAGCGGCTTGGGTTGCTGCGCGGTGTGCGGGTGCGTTGCACCGGCATACACCTTCAGCTTCTTGACCATCGCGTAGCCCAGCGGGCCCTTGGGCAGCATGCCCTTGACGGCCTTTTCGAGCGCGCGGCCCGGGTGCTTGGCCTGCATGTCCTTGAAGGACGTGGCGTAGATGCCGCCCGGGTAGCCGCTGTGGCGGTAGTACATCTTGTCGGTGCTCTTGGCACCGGTGACGCGGATCTTGTCGGCGTTGACGACGATGATGAAGTCACCCGTGTCGACGTGAGGCGTGTAGATGGCCTTGTGCTTGCCGCGCAAACGGAGTGCCACTTCGCTGGCGACACGTCCGAGCACCTTGTCGGTGGCATCGAGCACAAACCATTCATGCTTCACTTCGGCCGGCTTGGCGCTGAAGGTCTTCATGAGGCTTTCTCGCAGTGCGCGCCGGGCGTTGCCCGGCGGCGCGTGAACGGCGTGGCACCTCTCGCCGCCGCGGCCCCTGACGCCCCCATCCGGTACCGCTTGTGCGCCGCTTGCGCGGCCGGGCCTCTTCGGGGGTGCGAAGGCGCTGTGCAACGATGTGCCGAGGCGCTTTCGCGGTTCGGGGGCCGCCCGGTTCGGGCTGCCGGCCCCGGTGCGGAATCGACCGGGTGTGACCGGATCCGACGCCAGGGTCTTTCCCGGCCGTGATCGGGAAAGCCGCGCAGTATAGCCGTAACGGTGTGGCGGCCGGGCTTGGTATCGTCCGCGCCCCCGCCCGCCCTCGAAAGCCGCGCGCATGAATCCGTCCCTGGCCTGGTTGCTCGTGCTCGTCTGCGCCGTCTCGGTGGGCGCGCTGGCTTACGTGCTGCTGGAGCGCCGCCGCAAGGCCGAACCACCGTTGCCGAGCGAGTGGTTGCTTACACCGCGGCCGGTCTTCTCGGCCCACGAGCGGCGCGTGCACCGCCAGTTGCGCGAGGCGCTGCCGCAGCAGGTGGTGCTGGCCAAGCTGCCGCTGGTGCGCCTGTGCCAGCCGACTGACCCGTCGCAGGTGGCCTACTGGTTCGAGCTGCTCGGCGCCATCCACTTCACCTTCGCCGTGTGCACGCCGAACGGGCGCGTGCTGGCCGCTATCGACCTGGACGACGGCCGCAGCCCCGTGCGCCGCTCGATGCAGATCAAGCAGGCGGTGCTCGCCGCCTGCCAGATCCGCTACGTGCGCTACGGCGCCGAGCACACGCCCTCGGTGCCCGAGCTGCAGCGGCTGGTGCCGGCGGCCGGCACGCCGGCGCACCCGATGGCCGGGGTCGCACCGGCGATGGCCGTGATGCCGGGCCGCCGCCGCGCCGCCGCGACGGTCGGCGTGGAGGTCGTCGCGCCGCGCGCGGCGGCGGCGCACGCGCGCGCGTGGGCCGACTCGATACAGGCGCGCGACTCGATGTTCGGCCGCGACAGCGTCATCAGCGGCTTCTCGCACAGCGGCCCGAGCGTGCTGCCCGAACGTGGCGGGGAAGTCGTCGACACCGCGCCGGTGCGGCATTGAGCTACTCCGACCTGACGCCGCGGCGCGTGCTCGACGCGCTCGACGCCGTCGGGCTGCGAGGCGACGGCCGCATCCTGCAACTGAACTCCTACGAGAACCGCGTCTTCCAGGTCTTCCTCGAAGACGGCCGCGCGGTGGTGGCCAAGTTCTATCGCCCGGGGCGCTGGAGCGACGCGCAGATCCTCGAGGAGCACGCTTTCGCGCTCGAGCTGGCCGACGCCGAAGTGCCGGTGGTGCCGCCGCTGGTGCTGCGCGCCGAGCCGGCGGCGGCGCAAGGCGAGGCAGGCGACGCCGACACGCTGACGCTGCAAGGCGACCCGCCGACGCTGGCGCATTTCGCCGGCCACCGCTTCGCCGTCGCCGCGCGCTGCGCCGGCCGCGAGCCCGAACTGGAAGCACCCGGCACGCTGGCGCGCATCGGCCGCTTCATCGGCCGGCTGCACGCGGTCGGCCGGCGGCGGCCGTTCGTGCACCGGCACCACCTCGACGCGGCGCGCGACGGCCAGCGCGCCATCGACGTCATCACCGCCGGCGGCTTCGTACCGCCCGATCAGCTCGCCGCCTGGCGCGACGCCGCCGAGCGGGCGCTGGCGCAGATCGTCGCCGCGTTCGCGGCCTTCACGACGCATGGGGCGCTCACGACACTGCGCCTGCATGGCGACTGCCACATCGGCAACGTGCTGTGGCGCCACACCGACGCCGAGGCCGACCCGTGGGCCGGCCCGCACCTCGTCGACCTCGACGACGCGATGCAGGGCCCGGCCGTGCAGGACCTCTGGATGCTCGTCTCCGGCGACGCGCGCACGATGGCGCAGCAGCTCGACCGCCTGCTCGAAGGCTACGATCAGTTCAGCGACTTCGACGACCGCGAGCGCGCGCTGATCGAGCCGCTGCGCACGCTGCGCATGCTGCGCCACAGCGCCTGGCTCGCCGAACGCTGGTCCGACCCGAGCTTTCCGATCAACTTCCCGTTCTTCGGCTCCGCCGCCTACTGGAGCCAGCAGACGGCGCAGTTGCGCGAGCAACTCGAGGTCATGGCTGAGCGCTGACGCTCGAGGCATCAGTCGATCACGACGTTGGCCGCCTTCACGAGGCGCGCGAACTTCTCGGTATCGCTGCGGATCAGGGCCGCCGTCTGCTCCGGCGTGCCGCCCACCGGCTCGGCGCCGATCTCCTCCATGCGCTCTTTGAACTCGGGCGAGCCGATGATCTTCATCATCTCGGCCGACAGGCGCGCCACGACGTCCTTCGGCGTGCCGGCCGGCGCGAGCACGCCGAACCAGGTGCCGAGGTCGAAGCCCGCGAGCCCAGCAGGTCCTTCCGGAAGTCGTACGGCAGCTTCCTGTAGACGCCGCTGGCGATCGTGTGGTGCACGGCGCCCACGAGCAGCGTGTAGCCGTCGGGCCTCGCCTTGGCGACATGATCGGCACCGAGCGTCGCGCCGGCGCCAGGCTTGCTCTCGACGGCGGTTGATCGATGGCGGCCACTGTAGGCCGCCGGCCTGCCGCCGAATCACCGCTAAAGTGAAAGCATCGTCAACCTGAAGTGAACGATCGGGGGCGCGCGCGATGGCCACGGCCCCCACCGGCATCCAGCCGGCCGAACTCGGCTTCCTCGTCACGCTGGCCGGCAGCGGCAGCCTGAGCGCCGCGGCGCGCGAGCTCGGCGTCAGCAAGGCGGCGGTCAGCAAGCGGCTGGCGCAGGTCGAGGGCCGCGCCGGCGTGCCGCTGGTGCTGCGCAGCACGCGCCGCATGAGCCTCACGCCCGAAGGCGAAGCGGTGGTCGAGCGCGCGCGGCACATCCTCGGCGAGATCGAGGAACTCGGCCAGCTGCTCGTCGGCGCGGCGCGCGTGCCGCGCGGCCTCTTGCGCGTCAACGCCACGCTCGGCTTCGGGCGCAGCCACGTCGCACCGGCGGTCTCGCGCTTCGTGCGCCGGCACGCCGGCGTCGACGTGCAGCTGCAGCTGTCGGTGAACCCGCCGCCGCTCACCGACGACGCGTTCGATGTCTGCATCCGCTTCGGCGCACCGCCGGACTCGCGCGCCATCGCGCGCCGGCTCGCTGCCAACCGGCGCGTGCTGTGCGCCGCGCCCGCCTACCTGGCGCGGCACGGCGTGCCGGCCAGCCCGCGCGGCAGCACAACTGCCTCGGCATCCCTGGGCGCTCGAAGGCCACGGCATCGTCATGCGCGCCGAGTGGGACGTGGCGCGGCACCTGAAGAGCGGCCGCCTCGTGCCGGTGCTCGCGGCGTGGGAGACGCCCGAGGCCGACATCTACGCGCTGTGGCCGCAGCGGCTGCAGTGGAGCACGCGCGTGCGCGCCTTTGTCGACTTCATGGCCGAGTCGCTCAGGTGCGCTCCCGAGCGGCTTCAACCCGTCAGCAGCGCATTCACCCGCCGCACATAGGCCGCCGGGTCCTCGAGCTGGCCGCCTTCGGCCAGCAGCGCCTGGTCGAACAGCACCTGCGCCAGGTCGTCGAAGCGCTCGCTGCCTTCGGCGGCGTCGAGCTTCTTCACGAGCGGATGCTCGGGATTCACTTCGAGGATCGGCTTGCTTGCCGGCGCGCTCTGGCCGGCCTGCTTCAGCAGGCGCGCAAGGTGGCCGCTCATATCGCCTTCGTCGACGACGATGCAGGCCGGCGAATCGACGAGCCGCGTCGTCACGCGCACGTCCTTGGCGCGTGCCTCGAGCGCCTTCTTCAGGCGCTCGATCAGCGGCTTGCTCGCTTCTGCGGCGGCCTCCGCGGCCTTTTTTTCTTCTTCGTCCTGCAGTTTGCCGAGATCAACCGCGCCCTTCGCGACGCTGACCAGGTTGTGCCCCTCGAACTCGTACAGGTGCGAGAGCATCCACTCGTCGACGCGGTCGGTGAGCAGCAACACCTCGATGCCCTTCTTCTTGAAGATCTCGAGCTGCGGGCTGGCCTTCGCGGCGGCCAGGTTGTCGGCGGTGATGACGTAGATGTCTTCCTGGCCTTCCTTCATTCGCTTCACGTAGTCCTCGAAGCTCACGCCTTCGTCGGCGTGCGTCGAGGCGAAGCGGTACAGCTTGGCCAGCCGCTCGCGGTTGGCGAAGTCCTCGCCGATGCCTTCCTTCAGCACCGCGCCGAACTGACCCCAGAACTCGGCGTACTTGTCCTTCTGATTCTCGGCCACGTCTTCGAGCATGCTCAGCACGCGCTTCGTGCAGCCCTCGCGGATGGCCTTCACGTCGCGGCTTTCCTGCAGCAGCTCGCGGCTGACGTTCAGCGGCAGGTCGGCCGAATCGATGACGCCCTTGACGAAGCGCAGGTACACCGGCATCAGCGCCTCGGCGTCGTCCATGATGAAGACGCGCTTGACGTAGAGCTTCACGCCGCCGCGCTTGTCGCGGTTCCACAGGTCGAACGGCGCCTTCGCCGGCACATACAAGAGCTGCGTGTACTCGGTGCGGCCCTCGACGCGGTTGTGCGTGTAGGCCAGCGGCGCGTCCTGGTCGTAGCTGATCTGCTTGTAGAAGTCCTGGTACTGCTGGTCGGTGACTTCGCTCTTGGGCCGCGTCCACAGCGCCGCGGCCTTGTTCACCGTCTCCCACTCGTCGGTGTCGACCTGCGCCTTCTTCTCCTCGTCCCACTTCTGCGCCTTCATCAGGATCGGCAGCGAGATGTGGTCGGAGTACTTGCCGACGATCGACTTCAGCTTCCACGCCGAGAGGAACTCGTCCTCGCCTTCGCGCAGGTGCAGGATGACGTCGGTGCCGCGCTCGGCCCGCGTGATCGTCTCGACCTCGAACTCGCCGGTGCCCTCGCTCGTCCAGCGCACGCCGGCATCGGCCTGCAGGCCGGCGCGGCGGCTTTCGACGGTGATGCGGTCGGCGACGATGTAGCCCGAGTAGAAGCCGACGCCGAACTGGCCGATCAGGTTGGCGTCCTTCTTCTTGTCGCCTTCGAGCGCGGCCATGAACTCGCGCGTGCCGCTCTTGGCGATCGTGCCGAGGTGCTCGATCGCCTCGTCGGCGCTCATGCCGACGCCGTTGTCGCGGATCGTGATCGTCTTGTTCTCGGCATCGAAGAAGATGCGGATCTCGAGGTTCGGCGCGTCTTCGAAAAGCGCCGGCTTGTCCAGTGCCTCGAAGCGCAGCTTGTCGCAGGCGTCGGAGGCATTGGAGACCAGCTCGCGCAGGAAGATCTCTTTGTTGCTGTACAGCGAGTGCGTGACGAGGTGCAGGATCTGCTTCACCTCGGCCTGGAAGGCGTGGGTCTTCTTTTCCATGGCAGGTCGGAAAGCCGTTCAGGAGGGTTGGATCGGGGCCGGGCGGCAGCGGCGCCGCCGGCAGTGCGCAGCCACGATGGGGCCGCCCGCGCCGGATTCAAGGCCCGGCGCGAGGCGGCATTGTCCCGCCTCGCACGAACGCCCCGGCGGCGAACCTGCCGCGGCGCGGGCCCCGCTGCTTGCCGGATTGGCTTTAGCGGGAGATGCGGACGATGCGCCCGCTCGCGCTGTCGGTGATGACGTACAGCGCGCCGTCGGGCCCCTGGGCCACGTCGCGCAGGCGCTCGCCCAGTGAATCGAGCAGCTTCTCGCGCGCGACGACGCTGTTCCCCGCGAGGGTCAGGCGCCACAGCCCGCGCCCGGCGAGCGCGGTGACGAAGAGGTTGCCGCGCCACTCGGGGAAGAGGCTGCCGGTGTAGAACGCCATGCCGGCCGGCGCCGTCGAGCGCGGCACCCAATAGGTCAGCGGCTCGCTGTAGTTGGGCGCGTGGACGCCGCCGCCGATGCGGCAGCTCGTGTTGTCCTCGCCGGGGTAGCTGGCGCCGTAGACGCAGCCGTAGCTGACGTTGGGCCAGCCGTGGTTCTGGCCGGCGCGCGCGATGAGGACCTCGTCGCCGCCCTGCGGGCCGTGTTCGGCCACCCACAGCTCGCCGGTCTCAGGGTGCAGCGCTGCGCCCTGGATGTTGCGGTGACCGATGCTCCACAGGTGCGGCGCGGCGCCGGCGCCGAAGTTCGGGTTGCCGGCCGCGGCGGTGCCGTCGCGATTGATGCGCACGACCTTGCCGAGGTGGCCCGACAGGTCCTGCGCCGGCGCGCCCAGGTTGCGCTCGCCCAGGCCGATGAAGAGCGTCTTGTCGGTGCCGAAGGCGAGCCGCGAGCCGAAGTGGGCGCCGCCCGACACCTTGGGCAGTTGCTGGAAGATCTGCGCGCCGTTGACGATGGCGTTGCCGCTGAGTTGACCGCGCATCACCGCGGTGCCGGCACCGGCGCCGCCCGGCTGCGCGTAGCTCAAGTAGACCCACGGCGTCGTCGCGAAGTCCGGGTCGATGACCACATCGAGCAGGCCGCCCTGGTCGCCGGTGCTCAGGCCGCCGGGCAGCGACAGGCTGACGGTGGACACCGAGGTGCCGTCGGCGCTGACGAGCCGAAGCGCGCCGCCCTTCTCGGTGACAAGGATGCGGCCGTCGGGCAGGAAGGCCAGCCCCCACGGCGACGTGAGGCCGCTCGTGAACGTGGCTGTGCGCAGCGGCACGGCGGGGGTCGGTGCCGGCGTCGGTGCCGGCGTCGGTGCGGGTGTCGGCGCCGGGCCACCGACCGGGGGCGGCGCGCCAGGCGTCGGCGCGGGGGCCGGCGTCGACGAACTGCCGCCGCCGCAGCCCGCCGCCGCGAGGCCGCCCGCCGCGGCCAGCGAGAACAACGCCTGCAAGGTGCGGCGGCGCGTCGCGCGGCTGCCATCTGGGGAGGAAGGGGTGAAGTCGAACGGTTCCATGGCAACAGCCTAGCGCGCGGCCGCAAGCGGCCGACAACGAAATGCAACTCGGGCGAGTCGCGGGTGGATTCAGCCAGCGGGGACGAGCGATGAAAGCGGAGGAACAGCGGAAGGCGGCAGCGGTAGCGGGAAAAGGACAACCTATCCCGGCTCGATCCTCGCGCTTCGAATCACCGCACCCCAGCGCTGGATCTCGCTGGCGAGAAGCGCTTGCAGCTCGGCCGGCGTGCTTGCGGCAAGGCGCATGCCGAGCTTTCCGAGCTTCTCCTGCACCGCCGGCGCCGCCACCGCCTCGCGCGCGGCGCGGTTCAGCGCCTCGATCACCGCCGGCGGCGTGCCCGCCGGTGCCGCCAGCGCGTTCCACGACGCGACGTGGTAGCCGGGCACGCCCGCTTCGATGACGGTGGGCACCTGCGGCAATTCCGGGTTGCGGCGGTCGGCGCTCGTGGCCAGCGCGCGCACGGCGCCGGCCTGCACCTGCGGCAGCATCGGCCCGACGATCTCGAACGCGAGGTCCACCTCGCCGGCGCGCAGCGCCGTCAGCACCGCCGGGCTGCCCTTGTACGGCACGACCAGCGCCTCGATGCCGGCCACCGTCTCGAAGAGTTTCGCGGCCAGGTGCTGCGTGCTGCCCGGCGTGATCGTGCCGATGTTCAACTTGCCCGGCTGCGCCTTCGCGAACGCCACCACCTCGCGCAGCGACGCGAAGCGCGACGACGCCGGCACGAAGAGCCCGAGGTCGAAGGTGCCGAGCAAACTGACCGGCGCGAAGTCCTTCAGCGGGTCGTACGGCAGCTTCTTGAAGAGACCCACGCTCACCGCGTTGCCGTTAGAGAGCAGCAGCAGCGTGTGCCCGTCGGACTTGGCGCTCGCCACCGCCTGGCTCGCGACGATGCTGCCGGCGCTCGGCTTGTTCTCGATGACGATCGGCTGCCCGAGCGTCTTCGACATGTGCTCGGCCACCGCCCGCGCCGTCAGGTCGGCGATGCCGCCGGGACCGAAGGGCACGAGCAGCGAGACCGGCCGCTCGGGGAAGCGCGGCTGCGCCGAGGTCATGCGCGGCGAGGTTGCGAAGGCGGCGAACGTGGCCAGCACACCGCCCGCCGACCGGGTGATCGCCGTGCGGCGCGTGCAGGTCATCGTCATGGCGCGATTGTCCGCGCGAGCGGCTTGCGCCCGGCGCGAACGGGTTTCAGCGCCCCAACCGCAACCGCACCGACGGCGCTTCCAGCACGCGCGGCTTCAGTTGCACGCGCTGCGACATCTGCGCCAGCAGCGCCCCGACGACGCGGTTCACCGCGCCGTGGTGCGCGGCGGCAAACGCGAAGACGTTGCGCACCATCGTGTTGCGCCTCGGGTCGGCGGCCAGCGCGGCGGCGCGGTCCACCGCTTGCGCCAGGCCGGCCATGCTTTCCGCGGCGCCGGCGGTGATGACGAGATCGGCGGCGTTCGCCTGCGTGCCCTTGTTCGGCCCGACCAGGATCGGGCAGCCGCAGACCGCCGCGTCGATCAAGCCCTGCACGCCCTGCCCGCCCCCGAAGCTGCCGCCGATCAGCGCCACGTCGGCAAGGCCGTAGTACGCGGCCATCTCGCCGACCGAGTCGCCCAGCAGCACATCGGCTTCGCGCACCGCCGACGGCGGCAGCCGCTCCCACGACGAGCGGCGCGCGAACTTCAGGCCGCGCTGACGCACGGCGACCTCGATCTGCGCGAGTTGCCGCACATGCCGCGGCACGATCACCAGCAGCGGCCGCGGCGCGGCGGCGGCCATCCACGCTTCGAGCAACGCGCGCTCTTCACCATCGTGCGTGCCGGCGGCCAGCACGACGGGCCGCGCGAGCGCCTGCCGCCACTCGAGGCCGCGGGCGATCAGCTTCACCGGCGGCGCGATGTCGAATTCGAGGTTGCCGAACACGCGCACCTGGTGCGCGCCGGCCTGGGCAAGCCGTATCGCGTCGGCATCACTTTGCGCCAGCACGCCGGCGAGGCTGCGCAGCGCCGGCGTCGTCAGCAGGCGGCTGCGCTGCGACGCCGACAACTCAGTGGCCGACAAGCGCGCGTTGGCCAGGTACAGCGGCACGCCGGCGCGCTGCGCGGAATGCAGCAGGTTCGGCCCCGTCGGCCGGCCGATCAGCACGCCAAGCCGCGGCTTGTGCCGCGTGAAGAAGCGGCGCGTCGCGCCGGGCGTGTCGAACGGCAGCCAGGCCTGCACGTCGCCCGCTTGCATTAGTGCCTGGCCTCGCGCGCGCGCTTCGGGCTCGCCGTGCGTCAGCAGGTAGCGCCAGCGCGGATCCAGGTCGCGCAGCTTCTCGATCAGCACCGCCGCGGCGCGCAGCTCGAGCGGTGAATGCGCGTGCACCCACACCGCGCCGGCCGCCGCGCGTGCGCCGCCGAGAGCCAGCCGCTCGCGCCAGCGCCGCCGGTAGCCGACATGTTGGCGCCCGCGCCACCACAGGCGCACGAACCGGGCCGGCACGCTAAGCACCGTCCAGCACGAATAGGCCCAGCGCGCGATTGCGGGAATCAAGGGTCCGTCGAAGCGATGACCTGCAACGGGCCGATTCTAGGAAGCACCCCTCTCGCGAAGACCCCCGGGAATGGGGCCTGCTGCACACACATCGTTTGGCTGTGGCGTGCCTTAGCGCACGCCAGGGCGATCTCGTTGACGCTGCCGCAACTGCCTACACTGCGCGCCGATGCCCGCGACGACGCCGTCTCACATCTCTTCGCTGCCCTCCTCGCCCATCGGCCCCGCCCAGGCCGAGCTGATCACCGGCCGCACCTCGATGATCGTCGCCAGCCGCGACGCGCAACTGCGGCCGCACGTGATGCGCGCGGTGGGCTGCCGGCTCTCGGACGACCGGCGCCGCTTGACCGTGCTGCTGCCTGAAGAGGGCGGCAGCGAGGTGCTGCAAGACCTGCGCGCGAACCAGCAGATCGCCGTCGTCTTCTCGCGGCCTTCGAGCAACCGCACGATCCAGCTCAAGGGCCACGACGCCACCATCACCCCGAGCGGCCCCGACGACCAGTTGCTGGCCGAGCGCTATCTGCAAGGCTTCATCGCGGAGATCGGCGCGCTCGGCCACCCCGCCGAGGTGGCGCAGACGATCCTTGGCTATGACGGCGCGTTGATGCAGGTGCACTTCACCGTGGGCGCGGCGTTCGAGCAGACGCCGGGGCCGGGGGCCGGCCAGCCGCTGCCGGCTGCGGCCGCCTGACACCGCGCGACGCCGCCCCGACATTGCCCAGACATGGCGCTCGACCTCGACGCGATCCGCGCCTGCCTCGAGGGCGCCATTCCGGCCGTGATGGCCACCTGCGACACCGACGGCACGCCCAACGTCACCTACCTCTCGCAGGCCGAGTACGTCGACGCGCAGCACCTCGCGCTGTCGTTCCAGTTCTTCAACAAGACGCGCCACAACGTGCTGGCCAACCCGGTGGTCGAGCTGCTGGTGATCCACCCGGTGCATGGCGCGATGTACCGCATCAACGCGCGCTACCTGCGCACCGAAACCGACGGCGCGCTGTTCGAGCGCATGAAGGCCAAGCTCGCCGGCATCGCCTCGCACACCGGCATGAGCGGCGTGTTCAAGCTGCGCGGCGCCGACCTCTACGCGGTGGACCGCGTCGAGCCGGTCGCCCTGCCGCGCCGCGAAGTCACCGGCGGCGGGCTGAATCGCCTGTCGGCGCTGCGCCGCAGTGCCCAGCGCGTGGCCGACAGCAGCGATCTCGAGAGCCTGGTCGAACGCCTGCTCGACGCCGTCGTCGACGACTTCGGCATCCGCCATGTGATGCTGCTGATGCTCGACGCAGCCGGCCAGCGCCTCTACACCGTCGGCAGCCGGGGTTACGGCCGTTCGGACAGCGGCGCGGGCTCGGAGGTGCCGCTCGGCGACGGCGTGATCGGCGTCGCCGCGCAGCACCACACGCCGATCCGCATCAACCACGCGACGCGCGAATACGCCTACATCCGCACGATGCGCGAAGGCCTGCCCGGCCCGCTGCGCGAGCGCGAGATCCCGCTGCCCGGCCTGGCCGAACCGGGCAGCCAGCTGGCGGTGCCGCTGGCCTGCGCCGGCCAGCTCGTGGGCGCGCTGTTCGTCGAGAGCGCGCACGACATGCGCTTCACCTGGGACGACGAGGACGCGCTGGCCGCGCTGGCGGCGCAGGCCGCGGCGCTGGCGCGCGGCTTCCAGGCCGGCGCCGAGACGCCCGACGACGAGGCGTCCACCGCCGAAGCGCTGCGGCCGGCGGCGACCCCGGCCAAGGCGACGCAGCCGGCGCCGCTTCGTGTGCGGCACTACGAGGCCGACGGCAGCGTCTTCCTCGACGACGACTACGTCATCAAGGGTGTCGCCGGCGCAGTGCTGTGGAAGCTGCTGCGCGACCATGCGAGCGAAGGCCGCACCGAGTTCAGCAACCGCGAACTGCGGCTCTCGCCCGAGATCGGCCTGCCCGAGGTCGGCGACAACCTCGAGGCGCGGCTGGTGCTGCTGACGCGCCGCCTGGTCGACCGCCAGGCCAGCGCGCAGCTGCTGAAGACCGGCCGCGGCCGCTTCAGGCTGCAGGTGTCGCGGCCGCTGCAGCTGGTCAACGTGCCGCGCTAGAAGCGGCGCCAGCCAGGTTACGGCGCCGCGGGCACGCCCAAGGTGCGCAGCAGCGCGGCGTGCGCTTCGGGCGCCAGCGTGCGCTGCGCGATGCCGAGCACCGCGTCGTAGGCCTCGGGCGGCATGCCCTGCCGCATGCCGCCCAGCATCGCGGCGCGCTCGGGCGCGTTCAGCGCCGGCAGGAACCAGTGCAGCGCCTCGGTCATCGCCGCCGGCGGAATGGACGCCACGATCGCCTGCTCGATTGCCAGCAGCTCGTCGTCGCCGTAGTGAGCCCACAGCACGGCGTTGTGCGCCGTCTCCTCGACCTGCATGTGCTGAAAGTTGTCGGCGACGAACAGCGCCAGCGCTCGATAGAGCCGCGCGTGGGCGGCCGCGCGCGCCGTCCCCGCGCTGTCGCGCACCAGCCCGGCCAGGTCGCGCAGGTCGGCGATGGCCTCGCCGTGGTGTTCGTGCTCGCCGGCGATGCGCGCCGCGCTGCCTGCGCGGGCGGCTTCGAGCGCCGGGTGCACGAAGGTGTTCTCGTCTTTCAGGTGCAGCTCGCACAGCGCGAGCAGCCGCTCGAGCAGGTCCAGCGTGCCGGCCACTTCGGCCTCGCTGCCCGGGTCGGTGCTGCCGACCCGGGCGAGCGTGTGGCTCATGAACAGGCGCAGCGCCTTGTGGATGCCGGCATAGAGGTCGACGCGACCGCTGGCCGGTGTGGGGCCGGCGGCCGGGTTCGTGGCGGCAGCGGTGTCGCGCTCGGGGGCATGGGTGTCCATCGTCTGCTCCTGCAGTGAGATCGTTCGTCCAATCGTCGGCAACGGGCTTGCGCCGACGTGGCGGCACTGTAGGAAGACGGCCGCAGGAGCGCTCTTAAGACTTCCGTCAGCGGTTATTAAGAACTTCTTCAACGGCCTGGGCAACGCCTCCTCACCCCCCGCTCAGCGCCAGCACCACCGCGACCGAGTCCGTCGGCACCAGCGGGTGCGCGAGGTCGCGCACGCCCCGGCCGTTGACGAACAGGCGCATGTTCGGTCGCAACTGCCCCTGCTCGTCGACGACGCGAAACCGCAGCCCCGGGTAGCGCCGGTCGAGGTCGGCGAACATCTCGGCGAGCGTGGCGCCGTCGGCGTCGACGTGCGCGCCGCGCGTGTACGAGTGCAGCGCCGCGGGGATCAGCACGCGCATGCCGTGTTCCCCGCGCCGTTGCCACCTAGCAAGCGAACTACGTTCATGCCACCTCGGCCACGTCCACCGCGTAGATCTCCGGCAGGTGGCGCGCGACGAGCGACCAGCGCGCGCCCTCGTCGCGGCCGATCCACAGCTCGCCGCTCGTCGTGCCGAGGTACAGCGCCGGCACCGGCTGCGCATCGGCCGTCATCGCCTGGCGCTTGACGGTCCACCAGGCCTGGCTCGCGGGCAGGCCGTCGTCCAGCCGCTGCCAGGTGCGCCCGGCGTTGCGCGTCATGTAGGCGGCGGGCCGCCCCTGGGGGCTCGTGCGCGGCCAGACGGTGGCCGCGTCCATCGGGAACACCCAGCAGGTGTCGGCGTCGTGCGGGTGCACGACCATCGGAAAACCGGCGTCGCCGACGCGCTTGGGCATCTTGCGGCCGATGCGCTGCCAGACATCGGCTGAAGCATCGCCGTTGCGGTCCATCCTGAAGATGCCGCAGTGGTTCTGCTGGTACAGGCGATCGAGGTTCGTCGGGCACTGCCGCACGCAGTGCGGGTCGTGGAAGCTCACGTTCTTCGCATCGAACCCCTCGACGACCTCGAGCCCCTCGATCAGCGTGCGCCAGGTGCGGCCGGCGTCGTGCGACTCGTGCACGCCGCCGCCGGACATGCCGAAGATCAGGTGCGCGGCGTCGCGCGGGTCGACGATGATCGAATGCAGCTTCGGCCCGTCGGGCGTGCCGTCCTGCACCGTGCCCATCCACTCGCGGAACTGCGGGTCGTCGTTGACCGAGGGCAGCGGCGTCCAGCTCGCACCGCCGTCCTCGCTGCGAAAGAGCCCCTGCGGCGACGTGCCGGCGTACCAGCTGCCGCGCTCGGCGGCGTGCCCCGGCGTCAGCCAGAACGTGTGGTCCACCGAGCGCGCGGGCAGCCCGTTCGTCGGCGCGGCGAAGGCGGGCGGCTTCTCGGCCTCTTTCCAGCGGCGGCCGAAGTCGGTGGAGCGGAAGATCGTCGGCCCGAGGTGGCCGGTCTTGGCCGCCGCCAGCAGCGTGCGGCCGTCGCGCGGGTCCAGCGCCAGCTGGCTGATCGTGTGGCCGTGGAAGTGCGGGCCGTCCATCGTCCACGTCTTGCGCCGCGCGTCGCCGTGCAGCAGCCAGGCGCCTTTGCGCGTGGCGACGAGGATGACGAGGCGTTGGGGGGGCTTTCTCATCGTGTGTCTCCTCCTCGAAGGCGGCGTTGCGGATACGGCAACGACGTTCGAGCGGCCACGATATCGACAAGCCCGGCGCGCGCGGGTCCGGGTTACTCCCGCCGCGCCGGCCAGCCGCCGCCGCCTCCGCCCCCCAGCACCTCGTCGTTGTGCTCGCCCAGCCTTGGCGCCGGCGTGCGCAGGCGCCCGGGCGTCGCGGTGAGCCTGGGCACGATGCCCGGCACCTTCAGCGGCCGGCCGTCGGCGTCGGCGCTTTGCACGACCATCCCGCGCGCCAGGTACTGCGGGTCGCGGGCGATGTCGGCCACGGTGTAGATGCGGCCCACCGGCACGCCGGCGGCTTCGAGCTTCGTGATCACTTCGTCGATCGGCCGCGCGCTCGTCCACGCCTCGATCGCGGCGTCGATCTCGGCCACGCGCGCGGCGCGCTGGTCGTTGCGCACCAGGCCGGCGTCGGCGGCCAGGTCGTCGCGGCCGATCGCCTGCATCAGCCGGCGGAAGATGCTGTCGCCGTTGCCGGCCACCAGCACGTAGGCGCCGCCGGCGCAGCGGTAGGCGTTGCTCGGCGCGATGCCCGGCAGCGCGCTGCCGGCGGCGCCGCGCACGGCGCCGAAGGCGTCGTACTCGGGCAGCAGGCTCTCCATCACGTTGAAGACGCTCTCGTACAGCGCCACGTCGACCACCTGGCCCTCGCCGCCTTGCACCTCGCGGTGGCGCAGCGCCATCAGCACGCCGATCACGCCGTGCAGCGCCGCCAGCGTGTCGCCGATGCTCACGCCCACGCGCACCGGCACGCGGCCGGGCTCGCCGGTCAGGTGGCGCAGGCCCCCCATCGCCTCGCCGAGCACGCCGAAGCCGGGCTTGCCGCTGTAGGGGCCGGTCTGCCCGTAGCCGCTGATGCGCAGCATCACGAGCTTCGGGTTCAGCGCGTGCAGCGCCTCCCAACCGAGGCCCCAGCCTTCGAGCGTGCCGGGCTTGAAGTTCTCGACCACCACGTCGGCCTCGGCGGCCAGCGCGCGCACCGCCGCCTGGCCATCGCTCGTGCGCAGGTCCAGTGCCAGTGATCGCTTGTTGCGCGACTGCACCTCCCACCACACCGAAGTGCCCTCGCGCAGCAGCCGCCAGTGGCGCAGCGGGTCGCCGCCATCGACCGGCTCGACCTTGATCACGTCGGCGCCGAAATCGGCCAGCGTCTTCGCGGCAAACGGGCCGGCGATCAGCTGGCCCAGTTCCAGCACTTTCAGGCCTTGCAGTGCGTCCATAGGCGGCGGGGCTCCTCGAACGAGAGACGAAAGACGAGAGGGAAGGCGCCAGTATCGGCGCGGCGGGTGACGGTGGCCGCGGCGGGCGCCGCGCAGCGGCGTACCAGCGCTTGGGTCGATCGGTCCGAAGGCCGGCGCCGATGTGGGTTCCCACAGCGGCAGCGCCGCCGGCACGCACCTAGCATGCGCCGGCCCATAACACCCGACATGCGCCACCGAGGAGAACAAACCCGATGAGCCCGACCCGCCACCCCGTCGTTGCCGCCTGCGCGCTGCTGCTGGCCGGCGCCGCGCACGCGCAAACCACCGCCCCCGCCGGGACCTCGCCGATGCCGGCGATCGTCGCCAACCACTGCACCACCGCCGACGCCTGCCTCGCGCAGATGACGCGGCAGCTCGTCGTGCAGCGCGGCGCCACCAGCGCGCTGGCGCGCAGCCAGGACAACTTCTACTGGTTCGGCCGCATCAACATGGCCAGCGCCGTGATGCTGACCGAGCAGAAGATCATCCCGCCGGAGCTGGCCGGGCCCATCGCGCGCGGTGTCGCGCACGCCATCGACCAGGCGACGCGGCCGGGCTTCGTGCGGCCGACCGACGTGCTCGTCACCGAGAAGATCATCACCGACTTCGCCGGCCCCGACGCGACGCTGATCCACACCGGCCGCAGCCGCCAGGACATGCATCCGACGCTGACACTCGGGCAGTTGCGCGTCGAAACGCTCGACTTCGCCGATGCGCTGGCGGCGCTGCGCCAGCAGCTGCTGGAGATGGCCGCGCAGCACGCCGAGACCTTCGTGCCCGCGTACACGAACGGCGTGCAGGCGATGCCGATCAGCCTGGGCCAGTACCTGCACGCTTACGCCGACTCGTTCGGCCGCGACGGCGAGCGGCTGCGCCAGGCCTGGACGCGTGTCAACAAGAGCCCGATGGGCGCGGCGGTGCTGGCCAACTCGAGCTGGCCGCTCGACCGCGTGCGGCTGGCCGAGCTGCTCGGCTTCGACGGCCCGGGCACGAACTCGTACGACGCGACGCAGATCAACCCGGTCGACGTGGCGCTGGAGGTCGTGAACATCGCGGGCTCGGTGGCGCTGCGCGTCGGCGCGCTGATGCAGGACGTGCACGTGCAGTACCACCAGACGCGGCCCTGGCTGCTGCTGGCGCCGGGGCGCACCTACTCGAGCAGCGCCATGCCGCAGAAGGCCAACCCGGGCGTCATCCAGAACACGCGCGCACTGGCCAGCGACGTGGTCGGCTCGGTGCAGCAGGTGGTGCTGCGCGCGCACAACGTGACGCCGGGCATGATCGACTACAAGTACTCGTGGACGGCCGGCCAGGGCGCCACCTTCGTCAAGGCCACGCAGATGCTGCGCGACGCCACCGACGTGATGGCCTCGCTGCGCGTGGATGCCAAGCGCTCGCTGGAAGAGCTGGAGTCGGACTGGACCACCTCGATGGAACTGGCCGAGACGCTGCAGCGCGAGCACAAGGTGCCGTTCCGCGTCGGCCACCATTTCGCGAGCGAAGTCGTCAAGCACGCGAAGGCGCACCAGCTGCTGCCGCGCGCCTTCCCCTACGACGAGGCGGTGCGCATCTACGCCGAGGCGGGCCACAAGTACCAGGTGTCCGACGCCAAGCTGCCCCTGGACGAATCGACGTTCCGGGCCACGCTCTCCCCCGAGAACATGGTGCGCACGCGCGTCGGCATCGGCGGGCCGCAGCCGGCCGAGGTGCGGCGCATGCACGGCGAAGCACGCAAGACGCTGGACGGCGACCGCGCCTGGGTGGCCGAGCGCCGCAAGGCGCTGGCGGATGCCGAGGCGAAGCTGAACAGCGCCTTCGCCGAGTTGCTCAAGCGCTGAGGGGCCGCGGGCGGATCAGCCGCCCCTGAGCATCCGGCGGAGGCGATCGACCAGCCGCGGCGACTGGTGCTCGTAGTCGGCGAACCGCGCCGTGCCCTTGCGTTCGTGGGTCGGCGCGCTCATCGGGCGCTTCTCGATCACCAGCACGCTGTCGTAGTAGTGCATCGAATGAACGGTGCGGGTGAAGTCATCCACGGCAAGGCGGCCGGGCTCCTGCGAATGCCAGGCGTTGAGCTTGTCGATGAGCCCCTTGCTGTACTCGACGAACGTGCCACGCCTGCCAGCGCCACCGCCCCATCGCTTCCAGTAGGACGTGTGCAGGTCCTCGACGAGGTAGACGCCGTGGGGCTGGATGGAAGGAAACAGCTCCTCGTAGGTGTGGATCTGCTGGCGCATCGCTTGGCCGCCGTCGTCGATGAGGATGTCGATGGGCGGCAGGCCTGGGCCAGCTGGCGCAGGAAGGCGCGGTCCTCCTGGTCGCCGATGTGGATGAAGGTCCCCGGCTCCTCGAACTGCTTGCAGGCGGGGTTGATGTCCACGCCGTGGATCACCGCCGAGGGCCCGAAATAGTCGCGCCACATCTGCAGCGAGCCGCCCTGCGACTCGCCGAGCTCGACCAGGCAGATCGGCTGCCCCGGAACCGCGCGAAGTGACGCTCGTAGATCTCGAAGTAGTGATGCCACTTGTGCAGCAGGCGGTCGTCGTGGCGGTCGAAGAACGCGCGCAGGTGGCCCGCTTCTTCCCGAGCCTTCGGAACAGCGGCCATGGACGCGGCTCAGTCCGGCTTGATGCCCGCGCGCACGACGATCTCCTTCCAGATCTTCTGCTGCTGCGCGATGAAGGCGCCGAATTCCTCCGGCGGGCCACCACCGCCGACCGCGCTGTCGCTGGCGAAACGCTCGGTCACCGAGTTGCTCTTCAGCGCCTTCTGGCTTTCTTCCTGGAGCTTCTTGACGATGTCGCGCGGCGTGCCCGCCGGCGCCAGGATGCCGTACCACTGCGAGGTCTCGAAGTCCTTGAAGCCCATCTCGGCCACCGTCGGCACGTCGGGCAGCGCGGGCAGGCGCTGCGCGGTGCCCACGGCGATGGGCCGCAGCTTGCCGCTCTTGATGTGCGGCAGCAGCGCCGGCAGCCCGGCGCTCGTGGCCTGCGTGCGGCCGGCGAGCAGGTCGGTGAGCATCGGCCCGGTGCCGCGATAGGGGATGTGCGTGATGAACATGCCCGTCACGAGCTTCAGGTACTCCATCGAGAGATGCCCGGCGCTCGCGTTGCCCGCGGTGCCGTAGTTCAGGCGGCCCGGGTTCTTCTTCACGTGCGCGACGAACTCCTTGAAGTCCTTGGCCGGCACGTCGGGATGGATGACGTAGAGGTTGGGCACGCGCGCCAGCAGCGTGACGGGCACGAAGTCCTTGTTCACGTCGAACGGCTGGTTCGGAAAGATGATCGGGTTGACCGCCAGCACGCCGACGTGGCCGAGGATGATCGTGTGGCCGTCGGGCGCGGCCTTCGCGACCTCGGTCATCGCCGGGATGCCGCCGCCGCCGCCCTTTGTTGTCGACGAAGACCGTCTGGCCGAGCTGCTTGGTCATCTCGTTGGCCACCGTGCGCGCGACGATCTCGCTCGTGCCGCCGGGCGCGAACGGCACGACGAAGCGCACCGATTGTTTGGGCCAACCCGCGGCGCCCTGCCCGAAGGCGCCGCTGCTGGCGGTGGCTGCGGCAGCGAGGGCTGGCAGCGTGAGGAACTGACGTCGTTGCATGCGGTTCTCCTTGAACGTGGATCGGATGTGCGTGTCTGGCTTCAGCGCGGCAGCTCGGGCTCGCCCAGCGGCATCGGCTGCGACTCGAGCGTGTGGCCTTCTTCGAGCACGGCCGACGGCACCTCGTGCAGGTCGCGCACGAGGCGCAGCGCCGCCAGGCCGCGCAGCACCAGATAACTCAGGTCCAGCTCGAAACGGTAGAAGCCGGCGCGCGCCGAGTTCATGTAACGGTGATGGTTGTTGTGCCAGGCCGCGCCCATCGTCGGGATCGCCAGCCACCACACGTTCGTCGTGAAGTCATTGGTCAGGAAGCGGCGGCGGTGCCAGCGCCCGGGCTTGCCGCCGTGCGTGAGCGAGTTGATGACGAAGATGCCGTGCAGCGACAGCACGGTGGGCACGAAGAAGGCCCACACGGCGGCGCTCCAGCCCAAGCCTTCGCGGCCGAACAGCGGCGTGTAGGCGCCGAGCAGCACCGTCACCACCAGCAGCACGATCGGCCACAGCATGTGCGTCTTGTTGATGAAGACGAGTTCCGGAAAACGCGCGAGGTCCTTCACCGCGTCGAGGTCGGTGTCGAGGTTCTCTTGCCGCACCAGCCAGCCGAGGTGCGCGTGCCAGAAGCGGCCGCGCACCGCGCGGCGGATGCCGTCGTGCGTCGACACCATCATCGGCGAGTGCGGGTCGCCGGGCCGGTCGCTCAGGCGGTGGTGCTTGCGGTGGTGCCCGGCCCACCAGATCGGCCCGCGCTGGCCGCTGGCCGCGACGCCGAGCCCCAGCACGGCCTGGAAGACACGCGAGGTGCGAAACGCGCGGTGCGCGAAGTAGCGGTGCGCGCCGGCCTCGATGAAGAACATGCGCACGAAGTAGCCGATGACCGCGGCCCAGACCAGCTCGGCCGTGGCGGGCACGAAGAAGACGCCCAGGCACATCAGGTGCGAGACGACGAGGCGCGCGGCGATGACGCGGTGGCTTTCGCCGCGCTGGATGCCGGTTTGCTGCATGGCGAGGTTCCCCCAACGAATCGTTGTGTGTGGTCGACGCGCTTGGCAGATCCTTGCGATCCCCGCGGCCGGGCCTTCTGATGATCTTAGGGCGCGCCGTGTGGCGGCCGAATCAGCGGGCACCCTAGCCGGCCCCAAGGCGTTTGAGCCGCCCGCTAGCGCAACGGCAGCCCGCGCAACGCCTGCGCCACCTCGGCCGCCTGCCACACGGCGATACGGTGCTCGGCCGCGAAGGCACGCGCGCCGTCGCTCAGCTCACCCAGGCCGATGAAAAGCGCATCAGGCGCCTCGGCCGCGTCGCGCGCCGCCTGCAGCGTGCGCAGCACCTCGACGCCGATGCGCGCCGACTTCCAGCGCCGCGCGCCGACCAGCATCGTGCGGCCTTTGCGTTCGAGCACGAAGTCGGCCGCCGCGTCGGCGCGGCCGCGCTGCACCGCGTGGCCGTCGCGCTGGAAGGCCTGCTCGAGCAGCGCGGCGAAGGCCGGCCACGGCATCGCCCCGACCGCCGTCTGCACCTCGGCGACGCGCGCCGCGCTCGGCAGATGCCACTGCCGCTTCGCCGCGAGCGCGGCGATGACGACGAACGGCAGCGCCGACAACGCGCCGGCGATCTTGTACTCGCCCGGCAGCAGCGCCGCGCCGATGGCGGCCAGCACCGCGCCGACCGCAAGGCTCACCCACCACGGCGAGCGCAGCAGGATCGCGAACAGCGAGTTCTTGGCCATCTGGAACTTCAACGCGCCCCCCCGGGAAAAGGCGCGCGCAGTCTACGCAGCCGCCGCTTCAGGGTCTTCCCGCATGCATCCGCCAGCCGCGGGCGTACCTTCGGAACCCCATCAAGCCCATGCGCCCGACGCTCGTCTTCCAAGGCCAGGTGACCGGCCCCGACGCCTTCGAGCAAGGCTGCCTGCGCTCGGCCGCGGCCCTCGCCCGGGCCGGCGTCGGCGAGGGCGATGTCGTCGCGCTGCTGATGCGCAACAGCCCACTGGCGATCGAGCTGATGATGGCCGCCCGGCACCTGGGCGCGCAGTGGTGCCCTCTGAACTGGCACTTCAAGAGCGACGAGGTGGCCTACATCCTCGGCAACAGCGGCGCCCGGGTGTTCATCGCCGACGCCGCCTTGCTCGCCGCCCTGCTCGCCGACCCACGCGGGCTGGAGGCCGGGACGGCCCAGGTCTTCGTCGCACGTGGCGACGGCGGCGGCAAAGACCCGGGCCCGCCCGGCATGCCCGCCTGGGAGGCGCTGCGCGACGCGACGCCGCCGATCACCACGCCCGCGGCGGCACCGCGCGGCGCGATGTTCTACACGTCGGGCACCACCGGCCGGCCGAAAGGCATCGTGCGCCAGCCGATGACGCCGGCGCAGCTGCAGGCCAACGCCGCGATGCGCCGCACCGCCTACGGCGTCGAGCCCGGCATGCGTGCGCTGCTGAACGCGCCGTGGTACCACAGCGCGCCCAACAGCTACGCGCTCGGCCTCGTGCAGGAGAGCGGCACGCTCTTCCTCGAGGAGCGCTTCGACGCCGAACGCACGCTGCAACTCATCGACGAGCACCGCCTGACGCACGCCTACCTCGTGCCGACGATGTACGTGCGGCTGCTGGCCCTGCCCGCCGAGGTGCGCGCGAGGTACGACCTGAGGTCGATGCGCTTCGTCTGCTCCACCGGCAGCCCGTGCCCGCCGGATGTGAAGCGCCGGATGATCGAGTGGTGGGGGCCGGTGATCAACGAGTGCTACGGCGCCAGCGAGCTCGGCTACATGACGCTGCTGACGAGCGAGCAGGCGCTGCGCAAGCCCGGCTCGGCTGGCCTGCCGCTGCCCGGCGTGGTTCTGAAGATCCTCGACGACGAAGGCCGCGAACAGCCGCCGGGCACGCCCGGGCTCATCTACATCGACCAGCCGGCGTCACCCGACTTCAGCTACATCGGCAACGCCCAGGCGCGCGCGCAGATGGAGCGCGGCGGGCTGAAGACGATGGGCGACGTCGGCTACCTCGACGACGAAGGCTTCCTCTTCATCGTCGACCGCCAGGCCGACATGGTGATCAGCGGCGGCGTCAACATCTACCCGGTCGAGATCGAGCACGTGCTGCAGGGCATGCCGGGCGTCGCCGACTGCGCGGTCTTCGGCATTCCCGACGACGAATTCGGCGAGGCGCTGGCCGCCGCGGTGCAGCCGGTGCCGGGGCCTGAAGGCACGGCGCTGACGGCCGAGGGCGTGCGCGCCTGGCTGCACGAGCGCATCGCCGGCTTCAAGGTGCCGAAGGTGGTGACGCTGCACGCGCAGCTGCCGCGCGAGGAGACGGGGAAGATATTCAAGCGGAGGCTGCGCGAGGCGTATTGGGCGGGGCGCGAGCGGCGGGTTTAGAAGCGGCCCCACGCGGACTGGGCAGCGCCACACCGGCTCGGCTCCGCCATGCTGCGCTGCTTGTGTTGTTGTGTCTTGTGTCCGCGCCGGCCGGCGCCATTCGGGCGGTACGCGGCTGCAGCGCCTCATCGGGGGCAGCCGCGACCGTCGCGGCCCTAATGAAGGCCGCGCGCACGGCCTCCCGGCCGAAGTAGCGCTTGACGTTCGCCTCCGCGGCTCATGTCTGCCGGCGCGGTGCTGCCTGACACATGCGCGTGCGCAGGCCTTGCGTGACGAAGGCGCTGACCACCCTACACGTGGAGGCCATGGGATGGGGTATGGAGCGGTTGCTGCTAGTGGCCACGCGCGGGCGTAGTGACGCTGACTTGCATCAAGCGGTCACTGGGCTCGGCCCACCTCGGTCTTCCTCACCCTCGGCTGGAGCAGGGACGACGGGCTGGGGCTCAGGTCAGACCGTCCGAGCTTGCCGCGCCACTGCTGTTGATCGGCTCGGGCTCGAAGTACCGAAGCAATGCAGCGCTCGGCCCCATCCATGCGCGGTCTATTGCCTGATCAAGAACGGGCTATCCTATGAACGTTCACGGCCATGGGGGCACACAGCACCGATTGCACGACCTAGCGAACGCTTCCGGCCCGGCGGAGGCCGGAAGGCTTCCGGCGTTCATGTCCAGCATTTCCCAGCGGTTCCGTCACAAGGACTTCAGGCGTCGATCCACTAGAACAACAGGTGGATAGAAACCGCGAAGGGGCCGAATTGAAGGCTCCGAGGTACTGTCCGTCCGCGGAGGAATTTCATGAGCAACGACGCTCTAAATGCCGTTTGCCCGTACTACACGATGTATCCGCTTGACTTTCCGCTGCGCGTCCTCGAGCAATTCGGCAAGCAAGGCGACTGGGTCATCGATCCCTTCTGTGGGCGAGGCACGACGAACTTCGCAGCTCGCCTGCGCAAGATGCCCTCGGTCGGAGTGGACAGCAGCCCGGTTGCCGCCGCCCTTGCGCAGGCGAAGCTCGCCACGGCTACACCCAATGGAGTCGCCGCGAGCGCCAGAGCCATCCTGATGGCGGCGAAAGAGCCAACGTTGTTGCCCACTGGCGAGTTCTGGAAGCTCGCGTACCACGAGCGCACTCTCGTGCAACTCTGCCAGCTCCGCGACGCCCTCCTGAAAGATTGCACCTCGGACACGCGCATCTTGCTGCGAGCGATCGTGCTCGGCGCACTCCACGGTCCGCGCCCTAAGGGCGCACCGTCATACTTCTCGAACCAATCACCGAGGACGTTTGCGCCGAAGCCGAGGTACGCGGTGAAGTTCTGGACCGCGAAAGGCATGCGGCCGATCGATGTCGACGTCCTGTCGATCATCAAGACGAGGGCGGACCGATACCTCGCTGAGCCACCACCGAATGTCGACGGCAAGGTGCTGCTTGGCGACAGCCGCGTGGCCGACACCTTCACGGACATGCCCAAGGCGCGCTTCGTGGTGACGTCGCCGCCGTACTTCGGCATGCGCACATACCTTCCGGACCAGTGGCTTCGGCTCTGGTTCCTTGGCGGTCCCGACTACGTCGAGTACCGTCACCCGAAGGAGCAGCTCGAACATTCGGGCGCCGACCACTTCGCTACGGAGATTGGGCGCGTGTGGAAGAACGTTGCCACGCACGCAACCAATGACGCGCGCCTGATCATCCGCTACGGCGGCATCCACGACCGCGATGCCTTGCCGATGGACTTGCTCAGGAGGTCGCTGCTCGACTCAGGCTGGAAGATGAAGTCGGCGAAGGCCGTACCACAGCCCCGCGCTGCCCGCCGCCAAGTGGTGCAGTTCGGAGCCGAACCGAAGAAGGCGATAGCCGAACATGACGTGTACTGCCACCGGGCCTGAGGGAGAGAGCCAGTGACGAAGGGCAATCCGAAGAAATTGGCCGCCGGCGCAAAGGCGCACCAACCTGCAACGACTCACCTCCTCAACGGCGAGAAGGTCTCGTTCGAGGACGAAGTAACCGAGAAGAAGGTCAGCGACGAGGAACTCAACAGCCGCTACGCCAAAGGCGAAATCCGGATCGTCACAGAACAGGCTAGGTACCCGCTCGCGGGGATTCTCAAGATGTTGGAGGAGAAGATCGACAGCGAAGGCGGGGAGAAGGAGTTTCGCTACAAGCTCGATCCCGAGTACCAGCGCCGGCATCGCTGGAGCATCGAACGGAAATCTCGGCTCATCGAGTCGTTCCTCATGAACGTGCCAGTGCCACCGGTGTTCCTCTACGAGCGCGAGCTCGCGCGCTTCGAAGTGATGGACGGGCGCCAGCGCCTAACCGCGTTGAGCGACTTCTACGCCGGCAAGTTCCAACTCGCCGGGTTGCAATACTGGTCGGACCTCGACGGCCGCACCTACGCCGGGCTGCCGTCGAAGGTCAAGGATGGCATCGACCGTCGGTACATCTCGTCGATCATTCTGCTCAAGGAGACGGCTGCGACCGACGAACAGGCCGCGATACTCAAGAAGATGGTCTTCGAGCGCCTCAACTCCGGCGGCGTGAAATTGGGAAGCCAAGAGACTCGCAACGCTGTCTATGGTGGACCTCTCAATTCGCTCTGCCTGACGCTATCAGAGAACGAGCACTTCCGGCGCATGTGGGGCATCCCGCTCGACCCATCGCCGGAGGAGAAGGACATTGACGAAGAAGAGGCCGACGAAGCCATCGACGAGCCGACGAGAGCGGGCACACGCATGTTCGAAAAGATGGAGGACGTCGAGCTAGTACTGCGATTCTTCGCATACCGTCAGATCACCTCCAAGTTCAACCTCAACAAGATTTCCGAGTTTCTCGACCGCTTCATAGTGAAGGGCAACAATTTCGCGCCGCCTCTGCTGACCGAGTACAAGGCGATGTTCGAAGCAACGGTGGCTTTTCTTTGGGAGGTGCTGGGGACCGATACATTCACAGTGCTTGGCTCATCTAAGCGCCCGACCAAGATCGTCTACGACCCGCTAATGTTCGTGGCGAGCAGCGCCGACGTTGTCGCGAATCGAGCCAAGCTCGTCGCCAAGAAGGCCGTTCTTCGGGGCGAGCTCGGGGCCATGTACAAGACGCATCACGAACTGTTCTCTGGGCGTCGCACGAACTTCAAGGACACGCAGGACCGCAACCGTTGCATGAGCGAGGCCTTCGCAGCCGCGATCGCGAAGACCAAGAACTGAACGCGCTGGAGCCTGCCTGTGCGTTCTACGTTGGATGAACTCATCGCGGAATTGGCCGAGCTGAAGGCGCTGGTGGCGTCTATCGATCCTGTCAACGCCGCGCTGGCTGGCCACACGGACACGGTGGTCCAGCGGTACGTCTCGATCCGGCGTCGCTTCGACTACGCGGCATTCGTGGTCGCGCTGTACGCTTCGTTCGAGAAGTTCGTCGAGAACCTCATCAATGCGTATGTGCGGCTAGAAGCCGGGCGCCTCGACTACGCGGCTCTCCCGAAAAAGCTGACAGACAAGCACCTCGCCGGAACGGCAGAACTCCTACGACGCGTTCAACGCGGGGATAGCCGGTACGTCGGCCTCAGCGAGTTGGGCGTGGTCAAGAATCTCTACGAATGCTTGAGCGGGGTCAGTCCCTACGAGTTGAACGAGGCGGTGGTGATAGCGCACGACGCGAATCTGCGGGCGAGTGAGGTCGACACTCTCTTTGGTGCAGTTGGCATCGAGCCGATGTGCGACCGCGCTTGTCGCGCTGACGCGTTGGTCGCCTGGTACTGCGCTGCGCAAGGGCTCGACACACCGCCTCAGGACGGCGTAAAAAGAACTGTCCTCGAGGAGCGCCTGACGGATATCGTCGAGCGCAGGAACCAGGTCGCCCATCGTGGAGGTAACCCCTTGAACCTCCTCGGGGGCGCGGAAATGAGCGAGGCGGTGGCTTTCGTCGAAGGCTTGGCGACCTCGATCTTCGGGTTGGTAGTCGGCCGGTACCTGGAGACGCACCATGCCGCGTCCATCGGCCGCATCGAGCTGGTGTTGCGCGACGGGGACGGGCCGTTCAGAGGTCGCACGGTCGTGGTGGTCGAACAGCCTGCCCAGAAGCTCTTCGTAGGGCAACCCGTCTTTGTCATTGTGGAGTCCACGGGCGCTCGGTGGGGACGCATCCAGAGCTTGCGAGTCGACAATGTCGATGTACAAGAGCTGCCGGAGAGCGCGAGTACCTCCACTGGAGTCGGCGTTGGTCTCGGTTTCAGATTCCCGAAGAGCGCCGACGCGAAGCTGGTTGCCCTTGCGGCCGATGACGACGTGGTTTGGAGCCCGCTGGGTGTTGCATCCGCACCAGCCGCGCGGAAGGTTATCGCCGGACGGTGAACCGAACCGAGCGCACCGACTGAAGCTCTCGCTTTTCATCATGACGCCAGCTTGACTGTCAGCTATCGGCCCCCCTGGCGCTCCCCGCCGCGAGAACAACAATGACCTTCCCGCCAAGGCGCCAACGCTGCCGGGTGGTCGGCGCAGGGAAATCAAGGGGGCATCTGGCGAACCAGCGAAGCTGGGCCGCCAGAAGAGGACATTCGCGAAGCCGACCACCCAGCAGCCTTGGCGCGCCACGACGTGCAAGCGACGTTGCCCCGCCGTCAGCCCCCGCCGCTGCCCACGCACCGCCTGAACCGCTCCTCCACGCGCCGGGCAAACCACTCGGTGGTGAGCCGCCGCGTGATCTTCGGGCTCTTCAGCACGATGCGCGGCAGCACTGCGCGCGGTGGGGCCTGGCCGCTCCTGGCTTCAGCCAGCGCAAACACCCGGGCCAGCAGCGGGCTGCGGTCGAAAGCCTCGCCGTCGCTGCGTTCGAGCTCGCGGCGGATCGCGCGGTCGTCGAGGCCGAGCGCGGCGCCGAGGCTGCGCGCGGCGAGCTCGGTCTCGCCCGGTCGGTCGGCATCGCTGACGAAGAGGTCGCCGTCGAGCTCGAGCTTGCGCCCGCTGGCCAGCGCCAGCGCCTGCTGGAAGGCCGCGTTGCGGCTGGCATAGCGCCCGGCGTTGAAATCCGCGAAGCGGTAGATCATGGCGCTGCCGTACGCCGCCGTGGCATAACCGAGCAGGTGCGCGGTGCCGAAGTAGAGCCCGCCGCGGCGCGTGAAGACCTCGTGGCGCACCGACGCCTGCGCCGGGAACGGATAAGGCCGCGTCTTCACGTGCGCCTCGGCAAACGCGATGCTCACCTGCATCGGCCCACCGGTGCGCACCGGGTTCCAGTTGGCGAAGAGGCGCTTGCCGAGCGGCACCTCGTCGATGAAGTCCTCGTAGATGAAGCTCAGCTCGCGCTCGGTCTTCACCGCGCTCAGGCGCTCGTCGTACGAGCGGCCGTCGCGCGAGCGGATCTTCAGCGCCAGGTTCACGGCCAGCTCGGGCACGCCGAGCTCGCCGGCGCGGCGCAGGATCTCCTCGCGCGCGATCTTTGCGAGGTTCGGCACCGGCGGGTCGGGGTTGTAGGTCGACTCCTGTTCGGTCACGGCCAGCACGGCGCAGACGTTTTCGGTCGAAGGGTCCAGCTTCAGGCCGGCGAACACGAGCTGCAGATCGACCGCCCAGGCCGCGCGCTGCGGCACGCGCGAAGGGATCAACGCCTGGATGTCGGCCTGGATGCTTTCCGGCGTGCGCTGCGAGCCCGGGCTCGGCGCATCGGCGGCGCAGCCGAGCAGCGCGAGAACCATCGTGCCGGCCGCTGACGCAAGGCCCGTCGGCCATGCCCCGCCGCTGCGCGACGGCCACGCCCGCTTCACGGCGGTGGCCCGCCGCCTGGCGCTCGATCCGGCGCAGCCCCGGCTGAAGAACCCGTTCTGCGCGCCGCCGGGCCCTTGACGAGCCCGAGGCTCATCGCCGTGCCCAGCAGCACGACGGCGCAGCCGCCGACCATCGCCCACGTCAGCGCCTCGCCGAGGTAGAGCGCGCCGGAGACCATTGCCACTAGCGGGCTCAGGAACGTCACCGACATCGCCCGCAGCGGGCCGATGCGGCGCAGCAGCCTGAAGTACATCAGCATGCCGAGCCCGGAACTCAAGAGGCCGAGGAACGCCATCTCGGCCCAGGCGCGCGCCGAGGGCGGCTCGGCCGGCCACGTCAGCCACGCCAGTGGCGCGAGTGCCAGGCTCGCGGTCGCGAGGCTGCCGGCCGTCGTGACGGTGGCGTCGACGTGGTGCATCTTGCGGCGCGTGTAGTTCGCGCCGACGCTCCACAGCATCGCCGTGCCCAGCACCGCGGCGACCGCGAGCGCGCCGTCGCCGCTGCGCATCGCCAGCGGCCCGCCGCTCATCAGCCACAGCACGCCGACGAAGCCGAGCAAGAGGCCCGCGACGCGCCATCGGCCGAGGTGCTCCTTGAAGACGAAGTGCGCGAGCAGCGCCGCGAACATCGGCGCGGTGGCGTTGAGCACCGCCGAGACGCCGGCGGTGATGTGCAGCGCGCCCCACGTCATCAGCATGAACGGCACCGCCGTGAACGGCACGCCGACGATCAACATCGTGCGCGGCTCGGCCCACACCTGCGGCAGCGTGCCGCGCCACGCGAGGATGGGCAGCAGCACCAGCGCCGCGATGCCCATGCGCAGCGCCACCAGCGGCGCCGGGCCGAACGCCGGCACCGCGGCACGGGTGAAGAGATAGGCGCCGCCCCACAGCAGGCTGAGGAAGAGCAGCTCGAGGACGTCGCGCGGGCGCATGGGCATTGGGGCGGGAGCTTAAGGGCAATGCGAGGCTGGGCTTCGATACCTCAGCCCGAACGGGTGGACTCCGTTCGCCCTGAGGTATCGAAGGGCGTATTCGCACGGGGCTTCGATACCTCAGCCCGAACGGTTCATCGATCGTGTACCCTGCCCCAATGAAAGACACCTTCGCCGACCTCGGCCTCGGCCCCGAGTTGCTGGCCGAACTCACGGCGCTGGGCTACGAGGAGCCGACGCCGATCCAGAAGGCCGCCGCGGCGCCGCTGCTCGAGGGCCGCGACCTGCTCGGCCAGGCGGCCACCGGCACCGGCAAGACGGCAGCGTTTGCGCTGCCGCTGCTGCAACGCGTCGGCCGGCAGCCGGCCAAGCCCAATCAACCGCTCGTGCTGGTGCTGGTGCCCACGCGCGAACTGGCGGTGCAGGTGTCCGAGGCGTTCCACCGTTATGGCCGCGGCCTCGGCGTGGCCGTCGCGCCGATCTACGGCGGCCAGGACTTCCACCGCCAGCTCGTTGCGCTCAAGCGCGGCGCGCACGTCGTCATCGCGACGCCGGGGCGCGTGCTCGACCACCTGCGGCGCGGCACGATCGACCTCTCGGGCCTCGTCGCCGTCGTGCTCGACGAGGCCGACGAGATGCTCGACATGGGCTTCGCCGAGGACCTCGAGCTGATTCTCGAAGCGGCGCCCGAGGTGCGGCAGACGGCGCTCTTTTCGGCGACGCTGCCGCCGCGCATCGCCGGTATCGCCGAGCGGCACCTGAAGGACCCGGTGCGCGTGCTGATCCCGCGCGAGGCAGCGAAGAAGGGCGAGCTGCCGCGCGTGCGCCAGACCGCCTACATCGTGCCGCGCGCGCACAAGATCACCGCGCTCGGGCGCGTGCTCGACCTCGAGAGCCCGACGCTGGCGATCGTCTTCTGCCGCACGCGGCTGGAAGTGGACGAACTGGCCGAGCGCCTGGTCGGCCGCGGTTACGCGGTGGAGGCGCTGCACGGCGGCATGGGCCAGCACGAGCGCGACCGCGTGATGAAGAAGGCGCGCGCGAACGCGGTGGACCTGCTCGTCGCCACCGACGTGGCGGCGCGCGGCATCGACATCGAGCACCTGACGCACGTCGTCAACTTCGACGTGCCCAGTTCGCACGAGGCGTACGTGCACCGCATCGGCCGCACCGGCCGCGCCGGGCGCGAGGGCGTGGCGATCACGCTCGCCGAGCCGCGCGAGCACCGGCTCGTGCGCAACATCGAGTGGGCGACGAAGCAGAAGATTGACATCGCCACCGTGCCGACGCCGCTGGACGTGAAGGCGCGCAGGCTTGACCTCACGCGCGGCACGCTGCGCGAGGCGGTGATCGCGGGGCAGGCCGACGGCGGGCTCGAGAGCTACCGCGGCGTTGTCGAATCGCTCGCCGCCGAGTGGGACCCGATGGACGTGGCCGCCGCGGCGGTGAAGCTCGCGCACGAGGCCACGGCCGGCAGCGGCACGGCGGCCGATGACGAGGTGCACATCCCCGCGTACGAGAGCTTTGCGCGGCCGGGGCGGGAAGCGCATGGACCTCGTGGCGCGTGGGCGGAGCGGCCACAGCGTGACGATCGCGCCGAACGCCCGGTGCGCCGCGGCCCGGGCGCGCCGCCGGCTGGCCGCCACCACGACCCGGCGCCCGGCGAAGGCGCGCCGCGCCGGCCGCCACCGCGACGCGAAAGCGCCGGGCGCGACGCACCGCAACGCGATGCGCCGCAGCGTGATGCACCGCCGCGCGATGCACCGCCGCGCCACCCTCCCGGCGCCGGCTTCGGTGCGCAGCCGATGGTGCGCGTCTACATCGGCGCCGGCCGCAAGCTCGGCATGCGCCCGGCCGACCTCGTTGGCGCCATCGCCAACGAAGCGCAGATCAACGCCCGCGGCATCGGCGACATCGAGATCGGCGACACCTTCTCACTCGTCGAGCTGCCCGAGTCCGACGCCGACCGCGTCGTCGAAGCCCTGCGCGGCGCGACGCTGCGCGGGCGGAAGGTGTCGGTAAGACGGGAGGATGGGAGGCGGAGGAAGTAGCAACCGCCGCGCCGACGGCTCAGGGCAGGAAGTCCTCCAGCCGCCGACCGCATCGCAGCCCGTCGACGTGGCCGAAGTGGGCGTCGCGCGTCAGCAGCGCGGCGCCATGCTCCAGGGCGCTGGCGGCGATCCACAAATCGTTGCTCGGGATCGGCTGGCCCTTGCGGCGCAAACCCGAGTAGACGAGCGCATAGCTGTCGGCGGTCTGCGCCGTGACCGGCACGACTTCGACGCGCGGTGAATCCAGGAAGCGCGCGAGTTCGCCCCGGTTCTTCGCCTCGCGCGAACCGGCGGCAAAGCCCCCGAGCAGTTCGCCGAGCACGATGCTGTTCAGGCAGATGCGCTCGGCATGCGCCAGCACCTCGACCACGTCGGCGTCGCCGAGCATGAACGCCGTGTAGGCGTTGGTGTCGATCAGGATCGGGCGCATCGGCCGGCTACTTCCACAACGCGGGGTCGACCTTGCGCAAGGCGGCGGTCGCGCGTTCGAAGTCGGCCGCCTCCTGCTTGCGCCAGGAGCCAGCCAATGCATCGAGATCGTCGTGCCGGGTCATTGCCGTCCTGGCGCGCCGAAGCCCGAGCCCTTGCTCGACCAGTCGCACCACCAGCGTATTGACGCTGGACGCTTCCTTCGCAGCACGCCGCTTGAGCGCGGCGAGCGCCTTGTCGTCGAGACCCCGGATGCTGAGGTTGGCCATGATGTCATCTCCGCAGGCAAATTGATTGCTCGCGATGATATCAATCGCCCTAGCGATCTGACGGCCACGTCCCGGACCACGCCCCCCGACAATCGGGACATGGGCTTCGCCGAAGACCACCTGAACCGCGTCCTCGCCGCGATGGCCGGCCCCACGGCCGCGCCGCGCGCCGACCAGACGGCGGCCGTCGCCGCGCTCGTCGAGGAGCGCGCCCGCGTGCTCGTCGTGCAGGCCACCGGCTGGGGCAAGTCGGCGGTGTATTGGGCAGCGACCTCGGCCCTGCGCGCCGAGGGCAAGGGGCCGACGCTGATCGTCTCGCCGCTGCTGGCCTTGATGCGCGACCAGGTGGCCGCCGCGCGGCGCGCGGGGCTGAACGCCGCGACGATCAACTCGACGAACCTCGACGACTGGGACACGGTCTTCGCCGACATTGCCGCCCACCGGCTCGATGCGCTGCTCGTCTCGCCCGAGCGCCTGGGCAACGCGGGCTTCGCGGCGCGGCTGCCGGAGTTGATCGCCGCCACGGGCCTCGTCGTCATCGACGAGGCGCATTGCATCTCCGACTGGGGCTTCGACTTCCGCCCGGACTACCAGCGCCTGGCGAAGACGCTGGTGGGCATCGGTGCCGACACGCCGGTGCTCGCGACGACGGCGACGGCCAACGCGCGTGTCACGCAGGACATCGCGCGGCAGTTGGGCAGCGAGACCCGCACCTTCCGCGGCTCGCTCGCCCGCGCGTCGCTGCGGCTGGCGGTCGTGCCGGGCCTGAGCGCGCTCGAACGCTACGCCTGGGTCGCCGAAGCGCTGGATGCGCGCCATGGGTTCGCCGGCTCGGGCATCGTCTACGCGCTGACGGTGGCCGAGACCGAGCGGCTCGCCGGCTTCCTGCGATCGTGCGGCTTCGAAGTCGCCGCCTACCACGGCGGCCTCGAGACTGCGGCGCGCGAGAAGATCGAGGACGCGCTGCGCCGCAACGCGCTGAAGGCGGTGGTCGCAACTTCGGCGTTAGGCATGGGCTACGACAAGCCCGACCTCGCCTTCTGCATCCACGTCGGCTCGCCGGCGTCGCCGGTGGCCTATTACCAGCAGGTCGGCCGCGCCGGCCGCGCGCTCGACGACGCCGTGGCCGTGCTGCTGCCGGCCGAGACCGACGAGGCGATCTGGACCTACTTCGCGACTGCGGGCGTGCCCGACGAAGAGCGCGTCGGCAAGATCCTCGGCGCGTTGGGCGACGGGGCGCGCTCGCTGCCGGAACTGGAAAACGCGACGGCGATCCGCCGCGGCCGGCTCGAAGGCCTGTTGAAGATCCTCGCCGTCGAAGAGGTGCTCAGGCGCGAAGGCTCGGCCTGGGCACTGACCGGCAAGCCGTGGCGCTACGACGCCGAGCGCTGGCGCTCGCTGGCCGCGGTGCGCGCGCGAGGCGGACCTGATGCGCTCGTACGCGGCCGGCCGCGGCTGCCTGATGCGCTTCCTGCAGCAGGCGCTGGACGACCCCGACCCGCGCGATTGCGGCCGCTGCAGCGTCTGCACGGGCCGGCTGCCCGGGCCCGGTGCGCAACCGCCGGCCGAGCGCGTCGAAGCCGCGCGTGTCTTCGCGCGCGGCCAGGACGTGACGATCGAGCCGCGCAAGCTGTGGCCCTCGGGTAGCGGCCGCAAAGGCCGCATCACCGCCGGCTGCAGCGAAGGCCGCGCGCTCGCGTTCGCCGACGATCCGGGCTGGGGTGAGGTGCTGCGGCCGCTGTTCTCGCGAGCCGATGACGCACCAGGGCCCCGACCCGGCCGACGGCCCCGCGCCGCCCGCGGTGCTCGAAGGTGTCGTCGCGCTGCTTGCCCGCTGGCGCCAACACTGGGACGCACGGCCGATGGC
The DNA here is from genome assembly GCA_016716535.1 of Betaproteobacteria bacterium. Taxonomy (GTDB): domain Bacteria; phylum Pseudomonadota; class Gammaproteobacteria; order Burkholderiales; family Burkholderiaceae_C; genus Rubrivivax. The sequence continues at coordinate 51,487 of JADJWD010000001.1, forward strand.
CGTCGTGCCGATGCCGTCGCCAAGCCACCCGCAACTCGTGCAATCGCTCGCCGCGCACGTCGCCAAGGTCGGCCGCCTGCCGCTTGTCGATGCGCTCGCCCTCACCGGCCCACTGCCGCCGGCCGAAGCCGCCTCGGCTGCGAAGGTCAAGGCACTCCTCGCCGCGCTCGCACTGCGGCCCGACGCACAGGTGTCCCCCGGCCCGCTGCTGCTCGTCGACGCGCGCTACCGCAGCGGCTGGACGATGACGGCGGCCGCGGCGCTGCTGCGCGAGGCCGGCGCGCGGGCGGTGCTGCCGCTGGTGCTGCACCAGCTGCCGTGACGCGGCGCGCCGAAGGGCGGCCAGCGCCCGGCGCTCAATACAGGTACACCGCCCCGCAGTAGGTGGCCGCGTTGTCGCCCTGGTCGCCGCCGATGCCGGTGGCGCTGCTGCGTTCGCCGGGCGCGCCGACGGCCAGCGTCTGCCCGTCGGCGCTCAGCGCCAGGTAGGCGGCGAAGTAGTCACCCGCCTGCGCGTTGGGCGCCTTCACGCAGGCCCGCTGGCGCCAGGTGGTGCCTTGGCGCGTGAAGACATACGCCGCGCCGGCCGCGAGAGCCGAATCGTCGGCCTGGTTGCCGTTCAGGCCGACCGCACTGCCGGCCTCCCAGTGTGTGCCCACCGCCAGCGTGTGGCCGTCGGCGGACAAGGCCACATCGGCCCCGAAGAGGTCGCCCCGGCCGGGGTTGCTCGCCTTCACGTAGGCCTGCTGCGCCCAGGTGGTGCCCTGGCGCACGAAGAGATAGGCCGCGCCGCTCTCGGGCGTCGCGTTGTCGTGCGGATCGCCGTCGACGCCGGCCGCGCTGCTCGACTCGCCCAAAGCGCCGACGGCCAGCGTGTGCCCGTCGGCCGACAGCGCGACCGCCATGCCGAAGCCGTCGCCGGCCCCCGGGTTGCCCGCCTTCAGGTAAGCCTGCTGCGCCCACCCGGCCGCGCCGCGCACGAACACATAGGCGGCGCCGCTGTTCGGCACCGAGTCGTCGGCCTGGTTGCCGTCGATGCCGGTGGCGCCGCTGGACTCGCCGTGCGCGCCGACCACCAGCGTCTGGCCGTCGGACGCGAGCGCCAGCGCGTAGCCGAAGTAGTCGCCGGCAGCCGCGTTGCTGGCCTTGACATAGGCCTGCTGCGACCAGCCCGAGGCACCGCGGGCGTAGACGTAGACCGCCCCGCTGTTCGGCGCCGAGTTGTCGGCTGCGTCGCCGCCGATGCCGGTGGCGCCGCTGGACTCCCTCATCGCCCCCACGGCCAGCGTGCGGCCGTCGCCCGACAGCGCCAGCGCCGCACCGAACAGGTCGTTCGCGCCGGTGTTGCCGGCCTTCACGTAGGCCTGCTGCGTCCACTGCGTGCCGCTGCGCTCGAAGACGTAGACGGCGCCGCTCTGTAGCGCCGAGTTGTCGCCCGGGTCGCCGTCGACGCCGGTGGCACCGCCGTCCTCCTGGCGCGCGCCGACGGCCAGTGTGTCCCGTCGGCCGACAGGGCGACGGCGCTGCCGAAGAGATCGCCCGCTTGCGCGTTGCCGGCTTTCAGGTACATCTCCTGCGCCCACGCCGTGCCGCGGCGGCGGAACACGTACACCGCCCCACTGCCGGTGGCCGAGTCGTCGGCCTGGTTGCCGCCGGGGCCGGTGGCGCTGCTGGCTTCGCCGGTGGCCCCCACCGCCAGCGTGCTGCCGTCGGCGGACAAGGCGACGGTGCCGAAGCCGTCGTGCGCGCCGGCATTGCTGGCCTTGATGTAGCCGATGGCGGCCGCGAGGGCACCGCTCGCCGCGACGGGAGCGGAATCGCTGCACCCGCCCGCGTTGCAGGCCTGCAGGACGTAGCCGGCGTTCGTGCGCCGGTGCAGCGCGACGACGTGGTCGTGTCGGCCCACCCCCGCGGCGACCGAAGCGACCTGCTCGTAGCCGGCCTCGGCGTCGGTCGTGTCGGCGTCTTCGAGCAGGCGGTACTCGCTGGCGCCGGTCACGTCGGCCCAGGTGAAGCTGAACGTCTTGACCGGCTGCACCTGCAGCGCGACCACCGGCGCCGCGGGCGGTGGCGGGGTGTCTTCGCCGCCGCTGCCGCACGCGGCGAGCACGACGCCGACACACGCGGCGGCAAGGACAAGCAGACGATGCAGCGCGGCGTTCATGGTTCGATCGGTGGCGGCTTGGCCAGCCACGCTACCGGATGCCCGCGCACCGGCATTGCGTTCGAGCAACGCGTGCGCGGCCACCTGCATCCGAACCCGCGCGCGAGCGGGACGCTGGCGGCGCTCGCGCTCACGTGCCTTTGTCGGATCGGGCCACCGGGGGTCCCCGCTTCGTTCGTGTCCTTCTCTTGGCTTCGCGTCGCTAACGCTCGCTCGCCAACGATTCATCCTTTACCTCACTGCGCGGGGACCCCCGATGTCCCGATCCGGCACCGTGGTGGCGTGCAACGACCCCGAGCGCCACGACCGAGGGCCGGGGAGGCCGGGTGGCCGGCATAGCGAGGTAAAGAAGGGAATCGACCGAGCGCAGCGAGGGAGAGGAATGACACGAGCGACGCCGGCCACCCGGCCTTCCCGGCCCGGACCGAAGCGCACCGCGGTGTCCTTCACCCCAGGCCGCAACACGGCCAGGGGTCCCGCACCAGGCTCAATCGCCCCAGGCCATCTTCGCCAGCACCCGGTCGACCATCACGCCGCTTTGCCCCAGGTAGTTCGCCGGGTCGAGCAAACGCTCCAGCGTCGCACGGTCGACGTGCTGGCTGATCTGCGGATGCGCGGCGAGAAGGTCAATCAGCGGCACCTTCTTCGCCAGCGCCTCGCGGCACAGGTCGTAGACGAGGTCGTGCGCGAACTCGCGGCCGATGTGGGGGCCGAGGCCCATCATCACCGCCTCGCTCATCACGAGGCCGCTGGTCAGCTCGATGTTGCGGCGCATCGCCTCGGCGTCGACCTCGAGCCCCTCGAGCACGGCGCGGGTGTGCTTCAGCGCGCCGGCGAGCAGGCAGAACGCCTCGGGCAGCACGATCCACTCGATCTGCCAGGGCCCGGTGCTGCGCTCGTGGTCGGCGACCATCGCGTCCATCAGCGCCGCGGCGTGCTGGCGCACGACGCTGATCGCGGCGTGGATGTAGGCGCTGCCGATCGGGTTGCGCTTCTGCGGCATCGTGCTCGAGCTGCCGCGGCCGTGGTGGTAGGGCTCGTGCACCTCGGCCACCTCGGTCTGCATCATCAGCTTCACGTCCAAGCTGACCTTGCCGAGCGTGCCGCCGATCAAGCCGAGCACCGCGCCCACCTCGGCGATGTTGTCGCGGAGGGTGTGCCAGGCGATCAGCGGCTGCGAGAGGCCCAGCTCGGCGCACAGCCCGGCCTGCGTTTGCATCGCGCCCTTCTCGAGCGAGGCCAGCGTGCCGGCCGCACCGGCGAACTCGCCGACCAGCACCCGCTCGCGCAGCTGCGCGATGCGCTCGCGGTGGCGCAGCACCGCCGAGAGGATGCCCGCCATCTTGTAGCCGAAGGTCACCGGGATCGCCTGCTGCAGGTTGCTGCGGCCGATCACCGGCGTCAGGCGGTGTTCCCGCGCGAGCTTCGCCAGCGCATCGGCGATCGCCGCGAGTTCGTCATCGACCAGCACCAGCGCCTCGCGGATCTGCAGCACGGTGGCGGTATCGGTGATGTCCTGCGTCGTCGCGCCCCAGTGCACATACTCACCGAGCTTGTCGCGGCACCGCTGGTTGAGCTGCGTGACGACGCCGAGGATCGGGTAGCCGATGCGCTCGGTCTGCTGGCGCAGGCGCGCCATGTCGATCTCTTCCAGCCGGCAATGGCTCGCGATCTCGTCGGCCGCGGCCTGCGGATCAGCCCGAGCCGCGCCTGCACGATGGCCAGCGCGCGCTCGATGTCGAGGTACTTCGCGGTGCGGTTCTCGTCGCTCCAGACGTGGCGCATCGCGTCGGTGGCGAAGATGCCCTGGAAGATGGTGCTGTCGATGATGCTGGCGGGCATGGGTTCCTCTCGAGTCAGACCGCGCCTTCGGCGCGCAGCGCCTCGATCGCTGCGGTGTCCAGGCCCAGCTCGGCGAGGATCGCACCGGTGTGCTGGCCGAGTGCGGGCACGGCATTCATGCGCGGCGCTTCTGCGGCGCTATCGGCTCCTGAAGCACACCCCGGCGGCAGCAGCGCCGGCACTGTACCGGCGGGCGTCGGCACTTCGCGCCAGCGCGCACGCGCGGCGAGTTGCTCGTGCCGCCACAGGCCCGCCATGTCGCGCAGCTCGGCGCTCGCGATCTGCGCCGCTTCGAGCCGTGCCGTCACCTGCTCGGCCGTGAGGCCGGCAAACGTGCGCACGATCAGCTCGCGCAGTTCCTCGCGGTGCTCGACGCGCCGCGCGTTGCCGGCGAAGCGCCCGTCGGCGGCCAGCGCCGGCTGTTCGAGCACGCGCTCGCAAAACGCCAACCACTCGCGCTCGTTCTGCAGGCCGAGCATCACCGTCCGGCCATCGCCGGTAGGGAACGGGCCGTACGGGAAGATCGTCGCGTGCGCCGCGCCGGCACGCGGCGGCGGCGGCGCGCCGTCGAAGGCGTAGTACAGCGGAAAGCCCATCCACTCGGCCATCGCCTCGAGCATCGAGATGTCGATGCGCCGCCCGCGGCCGTCGATGCGCCGCTGCAGCAGCGCCGCGAGGATGTTCGAGTACGCGTACATGCCCGCGGCGATGTCGGCGATGGAGATGCCGGCCTTGCTCGGCTCGCCGGGCGTGCCGGTGATCGAGAGGAAGCCGCTTTCGCTCTGGATCAGCAGGTCGTAGGCCTTCTTGTCGCGATAAGGCCCGGGGCGCCGCGCGTCGTCGCCGTAGCCCGAGATGTCGCAGACGATCAGGTCGGGCCGGCGCTCTTTCAGCGCCGCGTGCGACAGGCCCAGCCGTGCCGCGGCGCCCGGCGCCAGGTTCTGCACGACGACATCGGCCTTCTCGACGACGAGCCTTTGCAGCAACTGCACGGCGCGCGGGTGCTTCACGTCCAGCGTCAGGCTCTCCTTGCTGCGGTTGGTCCAGACGAAGTGCGACGCCAGCCCGCGCACGCGCTGGTCGTAGCCGCGCGCGAAGTCGCCAACGCCCGGGCGTTCGACCTTGACGACGCGCGCGCCGAGGTCGGCGAGCTGGCGCGTCGCGAACGGCGCGGCGATCGCGTGTTCGAGCGCGACGACGGTGATGCCTTGCAGCGGCTGCATCTCAGCCTCTCAGCGCACCGCCGCCACGGCGTCCATCGTCAGCCAGCCCTCGTGGTCCTGCGCCCACAGCTTCATCTCGTCGCCCTGCCGCGCGCCGTTGACGCGCATCGGCCGGCCGTCGAACGTTGGCCGCAGCGCCTTGAAGCGAAAAGCGGCCACGTCGGCCTCGGGCCACTGCCGCCGCACGAGATCGAGCAGCAGCGTCGCGATCAGCGGCCCGTGCACGACGAGGCCGGGGTAGCCCTCGACCTCGGTGACATAACGGCGGTCGTAGTGGATGCGGTGGCCATTGAAGGTGAGCGCGCTGTAGCGGAAGAGCAGCACGGCGTCGGGCACCCACTCGCGGCTGCACTGGGCGCCGGCCGGCGCGGCCTGCGGCGGCGGTTCGGCATCGCCCGGCCTCTTCGCTTCGCGGTAGACGATGTCGTGGTACTCGACGATCGCCGGGTCGGTGCCGCCGTTGCAGCGCACCTCGTGCCGCACCTTCACGAAGACGAGCGGGCCGCTGCGCCCTTCCTTCACCGCCACGTCGGCGATCGTCGACGTGCGCTCGACCGCATCGCCCACGCGCACCGGCGCGCGGAAGTCGAGCTGGCTGCCCGCCCACATCCGCCGCGGCAGTGGCACCGGCGGCAGGAAGCCGCCGCGCCGCGCGTGGCCATCGGGCCCGATCTCGCTGTGGCGGTGCAGCGGCAGGAAGTACAGCCAATGCCAAAGCGGCGGCAGCGGCGTGCCGGCGGGCACCGCGCGCTCGGGGTGGTCGAGCGTGGCGTTCAACGCCAGCAGGGGCGTCGGGCCGATCTGGTCGGCGCGCGTTTCGCTGCGGCCGATCCAGGCGCGCAAGTCGTTCATGGGGGCGGCTCTCCTTGGGCCGGGTGATTCTCCGCTTGCCTGCCCGGCCGATGTCGTGGCGACTTCAGGAAGCACAGGCCCCCATGTCCGAGTTGGTCGGGCGGGCGCCGGAGTCGCCCCAGAGCAATCACGCCGGCAGGAAGCGACGCGGGCCGATACCGCGAGGCCACCGAGCAGCGCGAGCCGTTTGCCCTCGACTACCGCCTGCGCCGCGCCGACGGCATCTACCGCTGGGCGGTCGACGCCGGCAAGCCGCGCTTCGACGAGACCGGCCGTCTTGTCGGCTTCGTCGGCGCGGTCTTCGACATCGACGACCGCAAGCGCGCCGAGCAGGCGCTGCGCGAGACCGAAGCGCACCTCGTCGCCGACCTGCGCGCGCAGACGCTGCTGCACGAGCTGAGCGCGCGGCTGGTGCAGCGCAGTGACCTCGAGCCGTTGCTCGCCGCCATCCTCGCGGCCGCGGCCGAAACGGCCGTCTGCTCGGCATGTTGAACAACCACTACCGCGCGCCCGGCGGGCCGGACCCGGCGCGGCTGCGCTACGTCGACCTCTTGGCGCGCCAGGCCGCCGATTCGATCGAACGCCACCAGGCCGAGGAGGCGCTGCGCCAGGCCGACCGGCACAAGGACGAGTTCCTCGCCATGCTCAGCCACGAGCTGCGCAAACCGCTCGGTGCGCTGACGACCGCCGCGCACGTGCTGCGCATCGCCGCGCCCGACGACACCCGCGTGGCCGGCGTGCAAAGGGTCGTCGAGCGCCAGACGCGGCACATGGTGCGGCTGATCGAAGACCTGCTGGACATCACGCGCGTGCGGCTGGGCAAGCTCACGCTGCGGCGCGAGCCGCTCGAGCTGGCCGATCTCGTCGCCGACGTGACGCGCGCCCGGCGCGAAGCGGGCCACCACGACGGCCGCGCCGCGGTGCACGTCGAAGCCGCGCCAGTGTGGATCGACGGCGACCGGGCGCGCATCGAGCAGATCTACGCGAACCTGCTCGACAACGCGCTGAAGTTCACGCGGGCCAGCGGCACCATTCACGTCGGCGTGCGCCGCGAGGGCGCCAACGCGGTGCTCGTCGTCGCCGACGACGGCCAGGGCATCGCGCCCGAGAACCTGCCCGCGGTCTTCGGCCTCTTCGTGCAAGGCGAACAGGACCTCGGCCGCGTCCAAGGCGGCCTCGGGCTCGGGCTGGCACTGGTGCAGCGGCTGGCCGAGATGCACGGCGGCCGCGTCACCGCCGCCAGCGAAGGCGTCGGCCGCGGTGCGACGTTCACGGTGATGCTGCCGGCCATCGACGGCCCGGCCGCGCCGGTCCACGCCGCCGCGCCGACGGCGCAGGCCGGCCGGCCACGACGCTAGGTGCTGCTCGTCGTCGACCACTTCGCCGAAGAGATCAAGGCGGCTGGTCGCGCGGGGCGCGCTTCGGGGCCGGTCGACGGGCCGCGGCGCGGCGCGCTCGACGCGGCTCGATGGAAAGCCGCGCCCGAGCCTGCCGACGCACGCGGGTTGTCCCTGACCTCGGGTGCGGCACCCGCGCCCAGAATCGCGCCGAACGCGCCGAACGCGCCCAGGGCAACGCGACGAGGAGCAAGCGAGATGGCTGTATCCGACGTCAAGGTCATCTACGCCACCGCGCCGCGCGGCCTGCGCGTCTCGGTGCCCCTGGTCCAGGCCGGCGCCTACGACGTCGCCGACATCACGAGCCGCCTGAAGCAGGCCGGCGTGCGCGACGACGAACTGCCCTTCGTCGTCTTCTCCAGCGTCGCCCCCGATGACGCCCGCCCGGCGCTGCGCGACGCGGTGGCGGGCCCGGCGCCGGCGCTGAGCCCGCCGGCGATTCCGCTGCCGACCCAGCCCGACACGGCGCCGCCGCTGTATTCCGAGTTCGTGCTCGTGTCGGCCGCCGCCGTCACGGCCAGCTGGCGCCAGCAGACCGGCTGCCGCTACAGCATGAAGCGGCCGAGCGACCAGGGCTACGTCGTCGTGCAGGATCTGCAGCCGGCGCAGTTCAAGGACCCCGACGACTACGCGAAGGTGACGCAGGGCCGCATCCGGCTGTGTTACGGCCTCGTGTGGCGCCAGGCGCGCACGCCGCAGTTCCTGCGCAACGGCGACCAGTGGGTGCAGCGGGTCGAGACCACGCACGGCATGAGCACCACGAACTCGCTGTCGGTGACCGCTTCGGTGGGCTACTCGGGTTACGGCGCCTCGGCGTCGATCTCGGCCACCTACAACTACTCGGTCACCGTCGACGACCAGACCAAGGTCAGCACCGAGGTGTCGGTGCTCGGCGTGCCCGGGTTCTCCAAGACCGCGGTGCTGTGGGAGCTGTGCCGCAAGTACGTCGTCGAGGTCGACGGCGTGCTGCGCGACGAGAGCAACCCCTTCACCATGGTCTACCTCGACAAGGGCGAGCACCTGATCCAGGACACCTGGGGCCCGACCTACGAGGTGTACTCGCCGAGCGCGTCGATGATCACGACGCCGTTCGCCGTCTGAGCCCCGGGGTGATCACACCGGGCAGCACGGCCTGGGGCCGGCTGGCGGCGCTGGTCGTCGCGCTGTCCGACCGCGTGCCCGATGCCGCCGCGCTGCAGCCCGGCATGCGGCTCGTCGAGGACGTCGGGCTCAGCTCGCTGATGGTCGTGAACCTCGTGCTCGACCTCGAACGCGAGTTCGGCTTCGTCGTCCGCGAGGAGGACTTCGACCACGCGCAGACGATGGCCGACCTGGCGCAGCTGGTCGAGCGCCGGCTTGCAGAAGTCCAGCGTGGCGCCCCACCCTGAGCGGCGCCGCGTCGCCCTCACCGGCGCGGGCATCGTCAGCTGCCTCGGCCGCAGCCTCGGCGACGTGGCGCGCCGGCTGCAGGCCGGGACCAGCGGCGTGCAGGCGATGCCGCAATGGCAGCGCCTGGGCGTGCGCAGCCTCGTTGCCGGCGTCGTCGCCGGCGCCGCCGAGCAGGCGGCGTGGCGGCGCGCCGCCGACATGCCCAAGGAGCTGATGCTCGGCATGTCCGACGCCGCGTTCCACTGCGCGCTGGCCGCGCAAGACGCGGTGCGTGATGCCGGGCTCGGCGCCGGTGACCTGGCCGGGCCGCGCGTCGCCTGCATCGTGGGCAACGCCAGCTTCGGCATGGCCAGCGCCGCGTTCGAACACGCCAAGCTCGCCGACGCCGGCGAGGCGAGGCGCATCCCACCGTTCACGCTGCTGCAGTGCATGTCCAGTTCGGCCAGCGCCGCGGTGGCGAACCTGCTGCGCGTGAACGGGCCGAGCTACTCGATCGCCGCGGCCTGCGCGACCTCGGCGCACAACATCGGCCACGCGATGCAGTTGATCCGCTCGGGGCAGGCCGACGTGGCGCTGGCCGGCGGCGGCGAGGAGGTCGACGGCTTCGTCGCCGCCAGCTTCGAGGCGATGCGCACGGCGCTGTCGACGCGCTTCAATGCGACGCCGCCGCTCGCCTCGCGGCCGTTCGACGCCGGGCGCGACGGCATCGTGCTGGCCAGCGGCGCCGGCATCGTCGTGCTCGAGGCGCTCGAGCACGCGCAGGCGCGCGGCGCGCGTGTGCGCGCCGAACTCGCCGGCTATGGCGCGACCTCCGACGGCCATTCGCTCGTCGCGCCGCGCCCCGACGGCGCGCAGGCCGCGGCCTGCATGCGCCAGGCCATCGCCGACGCCGCGTTGGCGCCCGAAGAGATCGACTACGTGAACGCGCACGCCACGTCGACGCCGGCGGGCGACGCCGCCGAGGTGCGCGCGCTGCGCCAGGTGTTCGGCGAGCACCTGCCGCCGGTCTCGTCGACGAAGTCGATGACCGGGCACGCGCTGGCCGCAGCCGGCGTGCACGAGCTGATCTACTGCCTGGCGATGATGGACGAGGGCTTCATCGCCCCGTCGATCAACGTCTTCGACCTGGACCCGCAGTTCGCCGACCTGCCGCTCGTGCGCCAGGCGCGGCCGGCGCGGCTGCGCGCCATGCTGTCGAACAACTTCGGCTTCGGCGGCAGCAACGCGGCGCTGGTGATGCTTGCGCCCTGAGACGGACCCGCCTTCGAGCGATCGACGCTCCAGACCGACAAGGCGCCGCGGCCGCTCAGGCCAGCGCCGGCGCCATCGTGAAAGTGGACAGGCCCTGCGGCGTGCGCGCCATCTGCAGCGTGATCGTCCGCGCCTGACCGTCGACATCGCAGGTGAACGCCTGCGGCTGCGACTGCTGCACCCAGGTGGCTTCGATGAACTCGAGCCGGTGGCCGGTGCAGCCGGTGATGAGGTCGTACTGCGTGTCGGCCACCATGGCGATGAAGTGGCCGCCGCTGAAGAACATGCGCCCGCCGCCGCCGGCGACGTTGTGGGTGATGGTGACGCCGGGCAGCATGACCCGAGGCGTGACCACCGGGCGCTTGCCGGTGTGCGCCACCGGAAACCAGCGCGTCACCTCGAAGTCGCGGTTGGCCAGGCGCAGCAGGATGCCCACCACCATGTCGGAGGCGGCGGCGCAGTCGAGTTCACGCGTCTGCAACGCGCTGACGACACCGCGCCCGTCGGTGCTGTAGGTGAATTTGCCGCGTGTGTACTCGCACAAGGCGCGGAAGGCCTCGTCGGGCTCCATGTCGCCCGGCGCCACCGGGTCGCGCAGCGCGTCGACGATCTCCTCGATGCGCTCGCGGTCGGCGTCGCCGAGCGCCTGGCTGCGCGGCGCCTGCAGCCACCCCTGGTAGTCCATGGCGTTGGCCTCCTCGTTGCAGAGCCGACTCTACCTTCGTGGCAGCCGCCGCTTCTCGCCCGGCGGCACCAGGAAGTCGAAGTCCACGCCACGGTCGGCCTGCAGGACCGACTCGAGAAACAGCCGGCGGTAGCCGCGTTCGGCCGTCGGTTCGGCGACCGGACTCGCGGCGGCCCGTGCCGCGCGTACTTCGTCGGGCACGAGCAGCGTCAGCTCGCGGCGAGACACGCTCAGGCGGATGCGGTCGCCGCTTTGCACGAATGCCAGCGGCCCGCCCACCGCCGCCTCGGGCGTGACGTGCAGCACCACGGTGCCGAAGGCCGTGCCGCTCATGCGGCCGTCGCTGATGCGCACGATGTCCTTCACGCCGGCGCGCGCCAGCATCTGCGGGATCGGCAGTGCGCCGGCCTCGGGCATGCCCGGCGCGCCTTTGGGTCCGATGCGCTTCAAGACCAACACGTCGTCGGCGCGCACGTCGAGCGCCGGGTCGTCGATGCGCGCGGCGAGGTCCGCTGCGTCCTCGAAGACCACCGCGCGGCCCTCGTGCTCCATCAACGCCGGGCTCGCGGCCGACACCTTCAGCAGCGCGCCGCCCGGCGCCAGATTGCCGCGCAGCACGGCGATGCCGCCTTGCGGGTAGATCGGCCGTGAGAGCGGGCGAACGACGTCTTGCGCAAAGCCGGGCCCCGCTGCTTCGATGTTCTCGCCGAGCGTGCGGCCGGTCACCGTCAGTGCGTCGAGGTGCAGCAAAGGCTTCAACTCGCGCAGCAGCGTCGCCATGCCGCCGGCGGCGTGGAAGTCTTCCATGTAGTGCGCGCCGCTCGGCTTCAGGTCCAGCAGCACCGGCGTCTCGCGCCCCATGCGGTCCAGCGCGTCGAGGTCGAGCTCGAAGCCGCAGCGCCCGGCGATCGCCGCCAGGTGCACGACGGCGTTCGTCGAGCCGCCGATCGCCAGCAGCACCCGCATCGCGTTCTCGAACGCACGCTCGGTGAGGATGCTCGCAGGCACAAGCCGCGAGCGCGCGAGCTGCACGGCCTGCGCGCCGGTGGCCTCGGCAACGCGCATGCGCTCGGCCGTCACCGCCGGCGGGCTGGCGCTGCCGGGCATCGCAACGCCGAGCGCTTCCGCGATGCAGGCCATCGTGCTGGCCGTCCCCATCACCGAACAGGTGCCGACACTCGGCACGAGCTGCTCGTTGACGGCGGCGATCGTCGCCGCGTCGGCTTCACCGGCGCGAAAACGCGCCCACCAGCGCCGGCAGTCGGTGCAGGCGCCGACCCGTTCGCCGGCGTGGCTGCCGGTGAGCATCGAGCCGGTGACGAGCTGGATCGCGGGCTTGCCGGCCGACGCGGCGGCCATCAACTGCGCCGGCACCGTCTTGTCGCAGCCGCCGACCAGCACCACCGCGTCCATCGGCTGCGCGCCGATCATCTCCTCGGTGTCCATCGCCATCAGGTTGCGCAGCACCATGCTCGTGGGCGCCGCGAAGCTCTCGTGCAGCGAGATCGTCGGGAACTCCATCGGCAGGCCGCCGCCGAGCATGACGCCGCGCTTCACCGCATCGATCAACTGCGGCGCGTTGCCGTGGCAGGGGTTGTAGGCGCTGCCGGTGCTGGTGATGCCGATGACCGGCCGATCGAGCGCCGTGTCGCTGAAACCCGCGCCCTTGATGAACGCTTTGCGCAGAAAGAGCGAGAAGCCGGTGTCGCCGTAGCTGGTGAGGCCCTGGCGCATGCCGGTGGGGGCGGCGTCGGCCGCATTGGCCTCGCTGTGTTTGCGGTCTTTGTCGTCCTTGGCGTTCATTCAGCGAGCGTACCGCGCAAGGCCTGCCACCCCGCTGTCGTGATGGAAAGTCTGTAGCCGCTCTTGCGAGGGCCGATGCCAGAATGATTTGCATCTTGCGATCGGCCCTTCGACACGGGCCCTCGACAAGCTCGGTCCCTGCTCAGGGCGAACGGTGGGTGTGTTCGAACCCCTTGTTGTCTCGAAGGATCCCTCGCATGAAGCGCATCACTTTCCTTGGCAGCCTCTTCGGCGCCTTCGTCGGCCTGGCCACGCTGGCGCTGCCGGCCGCGGCGCAGAACATCTCCATCGCCACCGGCGGCACGGGCGGCGTGTACTACCCGATGGGCGGCGGCATGGCCGCGGTGCTCTCCAAGCACGTGCCCGGCATGCAGGCCACCGCCGAGGTGACCGGCGGCTCGGTCGACAACCTCAAGCTCATCGGCAGCGGCAAGCCCTACATCGGCCTGTCGATGGCCGACGCGGCGCTCGACGCCCACCGCGGCGACGACAAGTTCAAGGCCGGCAAGATCGGCGTGCGCACGCTGATGGTGCTGTACCCGAACCGCATGCACGTCGTCAGCGTCGACGGCAAGGGCGTGACGAAGCTCGCCGACCTGAAAGGCAAGCGCGTCTCCACCGGCAGCCCCGGCAGCGCGACCGAAGTGATGGCGTTCCGCATCATCGAAGCGGCGGGCCTGGACAAGGACAAGGACATGAAGCGCGAGCGGCTCGGTGTCGCCGAGTCCGTCAACGCCATCAAGGACGGCAAGATCGACGCGTTCTTCTGGGTCGGCGGGCTGCCCACGGCTGCCGTCACCGACCTCGCGAACACGCCGGGCACGAAGATCGTGATGGTCGACCACGCCGAGGTCGTGCCGGCGATGAACAAGAAGTACGGCAACCTCTACGTCGAGGACACGATCCCGCAGGCCACCTACAAGGGCATGGGCGCCGACAACAAGCAGGCGACGGTGATGAACATCCTCGTCGCGCACGAGAGCATGGACGACAAGACCGCCTACGCGATCGTCAAGACCATCTTCGACAAGCGTGACGACTTGATCGCCGTGCACAAGGAAGCGGCCAACTTCAAGCTCGAGAACCAGAAGGCGGGCGCGACGCCGATCCCGTGGCACCCCGGGGCGGTGAGGTACTTCGCCGAGAAGGGCGTCAAGCTGAACTGACGCTCGCGGACTTCCCGTAGTCCCAACGTGACCCCATCGCCGGGCACGCCCGAAGTCGTGGCCGGCGAGGCGACCGCAGCCGAAGCCTCGGTCGCCCGCGCCGAGCAATACATCGAAGCCGAAGAGGGCGCCGCCAACAAGCTCGGCGGCTGGCTCGGCGCGTTCGTCGCCATCGCGGCATTCGTGATGTCGGCGTTCCACCTCTACACGGCGTATGCGATCGTGCCGACGCAGACGCTGCGGCCCGTGCACGTGGGCTTCGTGCTCGCGCTTTGCATGCTGGTGTACCCGGTGGCCACGCGCTTTCGCCACCGCGTCATGTGGTGGGACTGGCTCGCCGCGGCGCTTTCGATCGCCATCGTCGTCTACCTCGTGCACGGCGGCGACGACTTCACCGACCGCAACACCGCGCCGCTGGCGTGGGACATCGCCTTCGGCGTGGCATTGATCGCGCTCGTGCTCGAAGGCATGCGCCGCACCACCGGCCTCGTGATGCCGGTGATCACGCTCGCCTTCATCGCCTACGCGCTGGCCGGCCCCTGGCTGCCGGCGCCGTGGACGCACAAGGGCTACGAGGTCGGGCGCCTCGTCGGCGTGATGTACATGACGCTCGAAGGCATCTACGGCGTCGCGATCGACGTCTCGTCGTCGCTGATCATCCTGTTCACGATCTACGGCGCGTTCCTGCAGTTCAGCGGCGCGGGCAAGTTCTACATCGACTTCTCGTTCGCCGCGATGGGCGGGCGGCCCACCGGCGCCGGCCGCACCGTGGTGCTCGCATCGTTCCTGCTCGGCGGCCCGTCGGGCTCGGGTGTGGCGACGACGGTGACGCTGGGCGCGGTCGCCTACCCGATGCTCGCGAAGGCCGGCTACGAGCGCAACGCCGCCGGCGGCCTGCTCGCCGCGGGGGGCCTGGGCGCGATCATCTCGCCGCCGGTGCTGGGCGCGGCCGCGTTCCTGATCGCCGAGTTCCTGAAGATCAGCTACCTCGACGTGCTGCTGATGGCGGTGATCCCGACCGCGATGTTCTACCTCGCGCTCTTCCTGATGGTCGAGCTCGACGCGCGCAAGTACGGCATGAAGCTCACGGCCTTCGAGCGCGTCGATTCGGTGTGGGCGCTGGTGCGCGGCTACGGCTTTCACTTCCTGTCGCTGGTGGCGATCGTCGCCTTCATGCTGTGGGGCTTCTCGCCGGTGATGTCGGTGTTCTGGGCGACCGTCGTGGCGTTCGCGACGAGCTTCCTGCGCCGCGACACGGCGCTCGTCTCGTACGACCTCTTCCGCGGCCGCGGCGCGGTCGCGCAGCACGTCTTCGGCTCGCCGTTCGTCAAGGCGATGCAGGCCGGCTCGATCGGCATGCTCAACGTCGCGGCCACCTGCGCCGGCGCCGGCATCATCGTCGGCGTCGTCACGCTCACGGGCCTCGGCCTCAAGTTCAGCGGCATCGTCATCGACTACGCCGGCGGCTCGCTGCTGCTGACCGCCGTCTTCACCGCGCTCGTCGTCTGGATCGTCGGCCTCGCGGTGCCGGTGACGGCCAGCTACATCATCTGCGCCGTCGTTGCCGCGCCGGCACTCACCAAGCTTGGCGTGCCCGACTTTGCGGCGCACATGTTCATCTTCTATTACGCGGTGCTCTCGGAGGTGTCGCCGCCGACCGCGCTGTCGCCGTTCGCGGCCGCGGCCATCACCGGCGGCGACCCGTACAAGACGACGTTGCAGTGCTGGAAGTACACGGTGCCGGCGTTCCTGCTGCCGTTCATGTTCGTGCTCGAGCCGGCGGGGCTTGGGCTGCTGCTGATGGGCTCGACGAAGGCGCTCGCGAACGCCGACTGGGGCTCGATCGCCATCGTCACCGCCACGGCGGCGGCGGGCATCGCGGCGCTCGCGGCCGGCTTCGCGGGCTGGGCGATCAAGCGCACGAACGTCGTCGAGCGCGGCCTCTTCATCGCCGCGGGTTTCGCGCTCGCGTACCCGGGCATCACCTCCGACATCATCGGCGTCGCGCTGGCCGCCGCCGCGCTCGTGCTGCAATGGCTGCGCAAGGGCGAGGCCGTGGTGCCCGCCCCGACCGCCAAGGAACCCAGATGAAGACCCTCGATGCCGCCGCGCGCGGCGTGTACCTGATCACCGTCACCCCGTTCACCGACAGCGGCGCGCTCGACCTCGCGAGCACCGACCGCATGGTCGACTTCTGCCTGGACAAGGGCGTCTCCGGCCTCACCGTGCTCGGCATCATGGGCGAGGCGCCCAAGCTCACCGCCGAGGAGTCGCGCGTCTTCGTGCGCCAGGTGCTCGCACGCGTCGCCGGCCGCGTGCCGGTGGTCGTGGGCGTCTCGGCGCCCGGCTTCGCGCCGATGCGCGAACTCACCGAAAGCGTGATGGCGCTCGGCGCCTCGGGCGTGATGGTGGCGCCGCCTTCGACCGTGCGCACCGACGATCAGATCGCCGCCTACTTCGAGATGGTCAACGAGACGTTCTCGAAGATCGGCACGGGCGGCGCGGCCGTGCCGTGGGTGCTGCAAGATCACCCGGTCGCCACCGGCGTGCAGATGACGGCCGGCGTCATCACGCGCGTGCTGAAGAACTCGCCTTCGTGCGTGATGCTCAAGCACGAAGATTGCCCGGGGCTGAACAAGCTGGCGGCGATTCGCGCGGCAAGCGACAAGAGTGAGATCCGGCACGTGTCGATCCTCTGCGGCAACGGCGGCGGCCTCTTTCTGCCCGAGGAACTCAGCCGCGGCGCCGACGGCGCGATGACCGGCTTCGCCTACCCCGAGATGATGGTCGACGTCTGCCGCGCGCACGAAAGCGGCCACGTCGAACGCGCGCACGATCTCTTCGACGCCTATCTGCCGCTGGCGCGCTACGAGCAGCAGCAGGGCATCGGGCTGGCGGTGCGCAAGCACCTGCTGGCAATGCGCGGCGTCATCGCGTCGGCGATGGCCCGCCGGCCGGCGCCGAAGCTCTCGGCGGCGGACGTGGCCGACATCGAGCGGCTGGTGCGCAGGCAGGACAGGCGGCTGGCGGAGTTGGGGGCTGCGTAGGGCGGGTGATCGGTCAGGGCCGCAGGGGCCGCGGGCGTCGCGCTTCGGGGCGGGCCGAGGACGCCGGGCGGTTGTCGCGCTTCGGGCCGGGCCGAGGACGCCGGGCGGTGCCGGATCGGGGCATCGGGGTCCCGCGCGTTCTCTCCCCGCCTGATCAATCATTGATCATGCAACAATCCCCGGCGCCATGCCCCGCGCCCGCAAGCCGCCGGATTTCTACCGCGCCGACACGATGCACAGCGACGACAGCGTCGGGCTGCTGTTCCGGCGCGTGCTCGCCTCGCTGACGCAAGAGGTCGACCGCCGCCTCGCGCCGCACGACCTGACGCATGCGCAGTGGGTGCCGCTGTACAAGCTTTTCCGCGGCGAGTGCACGACGAGCGCCGAACTGGCGCGTGATCTGCAGCTCGACCCGGCGGCGGTGACCCGCGCACTCGACCGGCTCGAAGCCAAGGGCCTCGTGCGGCGCACAAGATCACAGGCCGACCGGCGCGTCGTGCAGCTTGCACTCACCGCCGACGGCCGGCGTGTCGCGCCGATCGTGCCCGCGGCGCTCGCCGAGGTCTTCAATGCGCACCTCGCCGGCTTCTCGGCCGACGAGTGGGCGACACTGATCGAGCTGCTGCAACGCATGCTCAGCAACGGCGAGGCGCTGCGCGAGGCGGCGGTGGGGCAAAGGGCATGAGGGCGCGCCGTTCGGCAACGAACACGAAGCGCGCAGGCGCCTTGGTTCCTCCGTTCGGGCTGAGCCTGTCGAAGCCCCCCCTGAGCTTGTCGAAGGGCCCCGTACTGCCACCAGCGCTTCGACAAGCTCAGCGCGAACGGGGTCTGGAACTCGCGCGCGACGCGGCACTGACACCGGCGCTTCGACAGGCTCAGCGCGAACGGGGTCCAAGCATCGCGCTTGTCATCACGGCCGCGATCGCCGTCGCGCTCGCGCTTACCGCCTGTGCCCCGCTGCCGCCGCAACCGGCGGCGCCGCAACCGCGCACACCGGCACGCCTCGGCCTCGCCGAGCACACCGCGACGCCACGCCCGGCCGAGCAATGGTGGCGCGGCTTCGGTGACGCGGCGCTCGATGCGTGGGTCGAGCGCGCGCTTGCCGGGCAGCCGTCGCTCGCCGCGGCCGCGGCGCGCACGGCGCGGGCTGGCGCCGCAGTGTCGGCCGAGCGCGCGGCGGGGCGGCCGCAGCTCGATCTCGAAGCCGATGTCGGCACGCAGCGCTACTCCGAGCACGGGCTCATCCCGCCGGCCGTCGCCGGCCAGGTGCGCGACAGCGCCACGGTGCAGCTGGCCGGCCGCTGGGAGATCGACTTCTTCGGCCGGCATCGCACGGCGCTTGCCGCCGCGCTCGGCCACGAGCGCGCGCTGGCCGCCGAGCAGCAGGCGGCGCGCACGCTGCTCGCCGCCGAGGTGGTGCGCGCTTGGGTGCGGCTGGCCCGGCTGCACGACGAGCGCACGCTCGCCGAGCGAGCGCTGGCGCTGCGCGAGACGATGCTGGCGCTGACGCGTCAACGCGAAGCCGCGGGCCTCGACAGCCGGCTCGAGCTGCGCCAGGCCGAGAGCGCGCTGCCCGACGCGCGCCGTCAGATCGAGGCGCTGGACGAGCAGATGACGCGGGCGCGGCACGCGCTTGCGGCGCTCGCCGGCGAGGCACCGGGTTCGATGGCGGCAACCTTCGCGTGGCCGGCGCCTTCATCACCCGCGGCATCGACACCGTCATCGGCGCAGTCTTCGCTGACCCCTTCGACAGCCCCCCGCCTCGCCCCGCTGCAAAGCCCCCCGCTGCCCACGCCACTCGGCGCCGACCTCCTCGGCCGCCGCGCCGATGTCGTCGCGGCGCGCTGGCGCGTCGAGGCGGCGACGCACGGCGTGGCGCTGGCGCGCGCGCAGTACCTGCCGGACTTCGACCTCGTGGCCTTTGCCGGCTTCAACTCACTCGGCCTGAGCCGGCTGCTCGACCTCGGCAGCCGCAACCTCGGCGCGCGCGCCGCGCTGCGCCTGCCGGTGTTCGACGGCGGCCGGCTCGATGCGCAGCTCGGTGCGCGGCACGCCGACCTGGCCGCCGCGGTGGCCGCCTACGACGGCGCCGTCATCGGCGCCGTGCGCGAGGCCGCTGACGCCGCGGCCAGCGTGCGCTCGCTGCAACGCCAGCGCGCCGAGCATGAGCAGACCCTCGCCGCCGCCGAGGCCGCGCTCGCTTTCGCGGCCGAACGGCAACGCGCCGGCATCGGCGGCGCGCTGCCGGTGCTGACGATCGAACTGCAGGTGCTGCAACAACGCCGCGCTGCCGCCGAACTGCACGCGCGCAGCCTCGATGCGCAGGCGCAGCTGATGGGTGCGCTCGGCGGCGGCTACGAAGAGCCGCCGGCCGCGCGGCGCGGCTCGGAGTAACGAGCAACGCGCAGCGCCGACACGCCAGCGCGAACGACTCAAATGTCATCGACCCCCTCCACCTCCCCCGCCCGCAACGGCGCCCGCCGCAAGGGCCTCGTCTGGGTCACCGCGGTCGTTCTCGCCGCCGGCGCGGCCGGCATCGCCTGGTGGGCGCTCGTGCTGCGCCACGCCGAGAGCACCGACAACGCCTACGTGCAGGGGCACGTCGTGCAGATCACGCCGCAGGTGGCCGGCACGGTGGTCGCGGTGCTCGTCGAAGACACCGACGCCGTGCGCGCCGGCCAGCCGCTGGTGCGGCTGGATGCGGCTGACGCGCGCGTCGCGCTCGAGCAGGCCGAGGCGCAACTGGCCGAGGCCGTGCGCGCCGCGCGCAGCCTGTTTGCCAACGAGACGCCGCTGCGCGCGCTGGTGTCGCAGCGCGAGACCGAGGTGGCGCGCGCGGCCACCGACGTGGCGCGCGCCGAAGAGGACGTGCAGCGCCGCACGCCGCTGGTGCAGACGGGCGCCATCGGCCGCGAGGAGTACGAACACGCACGCGCGCAGTTGGCGGCCGCGCGCGCCGCACTCGCCACGGCGCAGTCGGGTGTCGCGTCGGCGCGCGAGCAGTTCGCCGCACACCGCGTGCAGACCGAGGGCCTGGCGCCCGAGCGCCACCCGGCCGTGCAGCGCGCCGCAGCGCGCGTGCGCGAGGCGTGGCTGGCGCTGGCGCGCTGCGAGATCACGGCGCCGGTGGCCGGCACGGTGGCGCGGCGCAGCGTGCAGCTCGGCCAGCGGGTCGCCGCCGGCGCGCCGCTGATGAGCGTCGTCGGCCTCGGCACACTGTGGGTCGACGCGAACTTCAAGGAAGGCCAGCTCGGGCGCCTGCGCATCGGCCAGCCGGCCACGCTGGTGGCCGATGTCTACGGCACGCGCGTCAAGTTCCGCGGCACCGTCGCGGGCCTGGGCGCCGGCACCGGCGCGGCGTTTGCGCTGCTGCCGGCGCAGAACGCCACCGGCAACTGGATCAAGATCGTGCAGCGCGTGCCGGTGCGCATCGCGCTCGACGCGGCCGAGCTGAAGGCGCATCCGCTGCGCGTAGGGCTGTCGATGCACGTGACGGTCGATGTGCGCGACGGGGAGGCGGCGGCGGCCCCGGTGGCTTCCGTCGCGTCGGCCGCGGCGCCCGCATCAGCCGCATCCTCAACACCATCGACAGCGGCCGACGACGCGATCGAACATGCGGCCGGCGAGCGGGTGCAGCGGATCATCGCCCGCCATCTCGGCCGCGCCGCCGCGTCTGCGGCCACCCCTCGACGCGAGCCGTGAGCGCCGCCGCCGACGCGTCTCCCCAAAGCGGCGCCGCTGCAAACGCCGCTCACGCCGGCAACGCGCCGACGACACCGCCGCCACTGACCGGCACCACCCTCGCCCTCGGCACGCTGTCGCTGTCGCTGGCGACGTTCATGAACGTGCTCGACAGCACGATCGCCAACGTCTCGATCCCCGCCATCGCCGGCGACATGGGTGTCAGCCCGACGCAGGGCACCTGGGTCATCACGAGCTTCGGCGTCGCCAACGCGGTGTCGGTGCCGCTCACCGGCTGGCTGACTCAGCGCTTCGGCGCAGTGCGCCTGTTCACGACGAGCGTCGTGCTCTTTGTGCTCGCGTCGTGGCTGTGCGGCTTTGCGCCGACGCTCGAGTGGCTCGTCTTCTTCCGCGTGCTGCAAGGCCTGGTCGCCGGGCCGATGATGCCGCTGTCGCAGACGCTGCTGATGTCCAGCTACCCGCCGGCGCGTGTCGGCATGGCGCTGGCGCTGTGGGGCATGACGACGCTCGTCGCGCCGGTAGCCGGGCCGCTCTTGGGCGGCTGGATCACCGACAACTTCTCGTGGCCGTGGATCTTCTACATCAACGTGCCGGTCGGCCTGGCTGCCGCGGCGCTGACGTGGAGCATCTACCGCAAGCGCGAGACGCCGGTGCGCAAGCTGCCGATCGACACCATCGGCCTGGCGCTGCTCGTGCTGTGGATCGGCTCGCTGCAGTTGATGCTCGACCTCGGCAAGGAGTACGACTGGTTCGCGCACCCGGCGATCATCACGCTGGCCCTGGTCGCGCTGGTCGGCTTCGCGTTCTTCCTCGTCTGGGAGCTGACCGACAAGCATCCGGTCGTCGACCTGCGGCTCTTCGCGCGGCGCAACTTCGGCTTCGGCGTCGCGACGTTGTCGGTGGCCTATGGCCTGTTCTTCGGCAACGTCGTGCTGCTGCCGCTGTGGCTTCAGCAGTGGATGGGCTACGACGCCACCGCGGCCGGCATGGCGCTGGCGCCGGTGGGCCTCTTGGCGATCGTGCTGACGCCGCTCGTCGGCCGCAAGGTCGGCCAGTGGGACCCGCGCTGGATGGCCACCTTCGCGTTCGCGATGTTCGCGCTGGTGATGGGGCAGCGCGCGGGGTTCACGCCGCAGAGCGACTTCGCGCACATCCTCGTGCCGACGGTGCTGCAAGGCGCCGCGGTGGCGTTCTTCTTCATCCCGCTGACGACGCTGTCGCTGGCCGGCATCGGGCCCGAGCGGCTGCCGGCCGCCGCGGGCCTGTCGAACTTCGTGCGCATGACGGCGGGCGCGTTCGGCGTTTCGGTGTCGACGACGTTGTGGGAGAGCCGCGCGCAACTGCACCGCGCGCATCTCGTCGAGCGCCTGGGCGCCGGCGACCCGGCGCTGCAGCAGGCGCTGGCCGCATTGCAGGCTGGCGGGCTGGATGCCACGCAGGCGATGGCGCAGTTGTCGCGCCTCATCGACCAGCAGGTGTTCACGCGCGCAGCCAACGACATCTTCCTCGTCTCGTCGTGGATCTTCATCGGGCTGACGCTGGCGGTGTGGCTGATGCAGCGGCCGTCGGCGGTGTTTGCCGCAAGCGGCGCAGGCGGTGCCGCGCGCGGCGGACCGGCGACGCCGGCGAGCGCCATGCACGGCGACTGACGAGAATCAGGCCTTCGCATTCAATCTGCCTTGAAGGAGCCGCCGCCGATGACCACCCCCGAGATCCCGATGCAGCTCGACGCGCGCGCCGTCCAGACGCTGGCGCAGGTGACCACCGCGACGCTGACGACGATCCTGCTGAAGAAGGGCCTGCGCAACGTCTGGATGCGCGGCACGCGCCCGATCAAGCCGGGGCAGCCGCGGCTCGTGGGCCGCGCCTTCACGCTGCGCTTCGTGCCGGCGCGCGAGGATCTCGCGACGCCCGAGAGCTGGGGCTCGCCGATCTCGACGCGCGCGGCGATCGAGGCGATGCCCGCCGGTTGCATCGCCGTCGTCGACTCGATGGGCGTGGCCGACGCCGGCATCTTCGGCGACATCCTGTGCGCGCGCATGGCGAAGAAGGGCGTCGCCGCGCTCGTCACCGACGGCGTCGTGCGCGACCTCGCCGGCGTGCTCGGCACCGGGCTGCCCGTGTGGTGCAACGGCGCCGCCGCGCCGCCTTCGGTGGCCGGGCTCACGTTCGTCGGCTGGCAGCAACCGGTGGGCTGCGGCGGCGTCGCCGTCTTCCCCGGCGACGTGGTCGTCGTCGACGACGACGGCGCGGTGCTGATCCCGGCCGCCCTGCTCGACGAGGTGCTGCAACTCGCGCCCGAGCAGGAGCGGCTCGAGGCCTGGATCATGAGCGAGGTCGAACGCGGCGCCGCGCTGCCCGGGCTCTATCCGCCGAACGCCGAGAACAAGGCGCGGTACGAGGCGAGCAGGAAGCAAGACCGTTCGGGCTGAGGTATCGAAGCCCCGGGTGAAGTAGATCCGTTCCACCACCGTTCGGGCTGAGCTTGTCGAAGCCTCGTTCGAAGTAGATCCGTTCGGGCTGAGCCTGTCGAAGCCCCCTCTTGCCGGCCACCCGACATCCCCGGCCCTCGGTGGTGACCTTCGCCAATGCCTTCAGGCGAAGTTCTCGGTGTCCACCTCGCTGGTGGCCTGCGCACCGTAGCGCGGGCCGGCCACGGTCTGCTGGTTGATCAGCGCGCCGGCGCGCTCGATCACCGCCGGGCTCAGCGCGATCCGCGCAGCGCCAAGATCGTCGGCCAGGTGGTCGAGCCGCGTCGTGCCGGGGATCGGGATCACGTGGTCACCTTTGCGCCAACAGCCACGCGAGCGCGAGTTGCGCCGGCGTGCAGCCGGCCTCGGCAGCGAGCGCAACAAGACCTTCGCGCAGCTTCAGGTTCGCGGCCCAGTGCGCCGGGTCGATGAAGCGCGGCATGGTGCGGCGGATGTCCTTGGCGTCGAGCGTGGCCACGTCGGGTGGCCGGGCGGTGAGGTAGCCGCGCGCCACCGGGCTGAACGCGACGAACGCGGCGCCGAGTTCGCGGCACGCGGCGAGCACGCCGATCTCGGCGTTGCGCGTCCACAGCGAATATTCGTTCTGCACCGCGGCGATCGGGTGCACGGCGTGCGCGCGCCTGAGCGTCGCGGCCGAGACCTCGGACAAGCCGAGTGCGCGGATCTTGCCCTCGGCCTTCAGCCGCGCCATCTCGCCGACGCTGTCCTCGATCGGCGCCGGCCGCAGCTTGTCGAAGCGGTGCAGGTAGTAGACGTCGATCACGTCCGTGCCCAGGCGCGCGAGGCTCGCCTCGCAGTCGCGGCGGATCGCCTCGGGGCGGCCGTCGATGACGCGCCTGACGCTGCCGTCGGGAAACGTGACGCCGGCCATGCCCCCCTTGGAGCACAGCAAGATCCGGTCGCGATGCGCCTTCAGCACGCGCCCCACCAGCGTCTCGTTGACGCCGAAGCCGTACAGCGCCGCGGTGTCGAAGAGCGTGACGCCAGCCTCGAGCGCCGCCAGCAGCACACGCTCGGCCTGCGCGGGCGGCGGCGGCGCGCCGTAGGCGTGGCTGAAGTTCATGCAGCCCAGCCCGATCGGGAAGACGCTGAACGGGCCGATGCGGCGCGGCGTGGCTGCGCCGGCGTCAACGGCGGCGCAGGTCGATGCGGATCCGAGTCCGGATGAGGAGGCGGCGGCGCTCATGCCGCGATCGTAGTGGCGCGGCCCCGGCGGCCTTCGACTCGGGGCTTCGACAGGCTCAGCCCGAACGGGTTCGATGACGACTCGCCTCGGCTCACGCCACGCGCCCGAACCACCATACCGACAGCGCCGCGCCCGCCAGCAGAAGCACCGCGGCCGCCAGCGCCATCGGCGCGGTCAGCTCCGTCTCGCGCCGCACGACTTCCAACTGCGAGCCGAGGTCGCGGTAGACGCTGCGCAGCGACTCGGCGGTGACGGCGCGGAAGTACTCGCCGCCTGTCATCGTCGCCACCTGGCGCAGCGTTGGCTCGTCGAGCTGCATGTACAGCGCCGTGTCGTCGCCCATCGTCCGGTGCCCGTCGGGCGTGCCGAGGCCGACGACGTGGATGCGCACGCCGCGGTCGGCGGCCATCTTCGCGGCCTCGATGGTGTCGATGCCGGTCGTGCGGCGGCCGTCGGTGAGCAGGATGATCGCCGCCGCGTCGTACGAGCCGGCGGGCACGGGCTCGATCTGCTTGGGCCGCGGCTTCGCCCTTTCATCGAGGCTGCGTGCTTCGGTGCTCGTGCCGAGGCTCAGCTCGGTCACGTCGATGCCGTGCTCGGGGAACAGCTCGGCCAGGCTCAGCACGATGCCGTTGCCGATGGCGGTGCCGAACTGCATCTGGATCGCATCGATCGCGCCGGCCACCGCGGCACGGTCCAGCGTCGCCTGCTGCGCGACCTGCGCGCTGTCGGCGAAGGTGACGAGGCCGACCTCGATGTGCCTTGGCACACCGTCGAGGAAGACTTTGGCCGCCTCCTGCGCGGCCGCCATGCGTGTGGGCTGCACGTCGGCCACCGCCATGCTGTGCGAGATGTCGACGGCCAGCAGGATCGTCGTCTTCGCCCACGGCAGCGTCATCGACACCGTCGGCCGCGCGAACGCCAGTGCCAGCAGCGACAGCGCGCCGAACACCAGCGCAGGTGGCACATGCCGCCGCCAACGGCGCCCAGCCGCCGCGCGCGCGACGTTCAGGCTGGGCAGGCGCAGCGCCGGCTTGACGCCGCGGCGCAGCAGCCACAGGTAGAACGCCGGCAGCCCCGGCAGCGCCAGCATCCACCACAGGTTGCTCGACCACAGGAAGCGCATCGAGCGCGGTCAGGCAAGGCACGTACCGCGCCGCGGCAGGCTTGTGCCTTGCCAGCCGACCTTCACGCTCACTTCAGGCGTTACGTCGAACGCTACGTCGCCGGACCGCCACCCTTCGTCTTCGTGTGCCAGCCTTGCTCGCCGATCAGCGGCACGAAGCGCACCGGTGTGATCCGCTCTTGCCTGAAGGTGTGCTCGCCGGTGCGGGTCAGCTTCACGAGCTGCTGGCCGCTTTCATCGCCGACCGGCATCACGAGGCGGCCGCCGAGGGCGAGCTGCGCTTTCAGCGCCGACGGTACCTCGGGGCCCGCGGCGGAGACGATGATCGCGTCGAAGAGGCGGGCCTTGTGCGTCTGCGGGTCTTCAGGCCAGCCGAGCGTGCCGTCACCCTGGCGCACGTCGGCGTTGTCGATGTGCAGCGCCGCGAGCCGCGTGCGCGCCTCGTCGGCGAGCGTCGCGTGGCGCTCGATGCCGCAGACGTGCGCGGCCAGGCGCGCCAGCACCGCCACGGCGTAGCCCGAACCGGCGCCGACCTCGAGCACCGTGTCGCCGGGCTGCACGTCGGCCGCCTCGGCCATCGCGGCGACGATGTACGGCTGCGAGATCGTCTGCCCTTCGCCGATCGGCAGCGGCGAGTCGTCGCAGGCGCGATCGGCCATCTCCGCGTCGACGAACCGCTCGCGCGGCACCTCGCGCATCGCCCGCAGCACGGCGGCCGATCGCACGCCGCGCGCGACGATCTGGTGCTCGACCATCTCGGCACGGCGCCGGGCGGCGCCCGCAGCATCCACGGCTTGCGCGCCGCCCCCGAACTCTTCTGCTTCGTCCATCACGCCACCCGTGCGAACCACATGACCGACAACCCCGCGCCGGCCATCAGCAGCGCCACCGCGGCCAGCGCCACCAGCGCCGTCAGCTCGGTCTCGCGCCTGGCCACTTCGATCCGCGAGCCGAGGTTCAGGTAGACGCTGCGCAGCGCCTCGGCACTGGCGGCATGGTGGTACTCGCCGCCGGTCATCGTCGCCACCTGGCGCAGGGTCGCCTCGTCGAGTTGCAGATAGAACGCCATGCCTTCGCCCATCGACAAATGGCCGTCCGGCGTGCCGAGGCCGATGACGTAGACGCGCACGCCGCGGTCGGCGGCCATCTTCGCCGCTTCGAACGTGTCGACGCCGGTCGCCCGGCGGCCGTCGGTGAGCAGGATGATCGCCGCGGCGTCGTACGAGCCCGGCGGCACGGGCTTGATCTCTTTGCGGTCCTTGCGCGCTGGCTTCGCGCGCTCTTCGAGGCTGCGTGCGCCAGAACCGGAACCGGCGGCGCGGTGCGCGCCGAAGATCATCTGCTCGAGATCGATGCCGTGGTCCGGGAACAGCTCGGCCAGGCACAGCACGAGCCCGTTGCCGATGGCGGTGCCGAACTGCATCTGGATCGCGTCGATGGCCTGTGCCACCGCGGCGCGGTCGAGTGTCGCGGCCTGCGCCACCTGGGCCGTGCCGGCGAAGGTGACGAGGCCGACCTCGACGTGCCGCGGCACCTCGGCCAGGAAGGCCTTGGCCGCCTCCTGGGCGGCGACCATGCGCGTCGGCTGCACGTCGCGCACGCGCATGCTGCGCGAGATGTCCATCGCCAGCCAGATCGTCGACTTCGCCCACGGCAGCGTCACCGGCGCGGCCGGCCGCGCGAGCGACAGCGCCAGCAGCGCCAGCGCCGCGAGGATCAACGCAGGCGGCAGGTGCTGCCGCCAGACGCGGTCGGCCGGGGGGCGCACGACGCCCGGGCTGGGCAGCCCGAGCGCCGGCCTCGCCCGGCGGCGCAGCAGCCACAGGTACGCCGCCGGCAGCAACGGCAGCACCAGCATCCACCACAGGTTGTGAGGCCACAGGAAGTGCATCGCACGCGCGGCAGCGGGGTCGAGCCGCCTTTCAGGCCTGCTCGGACGAGGGAACCTTCGGCTCGCGTCGACCGCGCCCTTCGACGATGTCGCGCAACTGGCCGACCGTGTACGGCTTGGACAGTACCGCATCGAACTCGTGCCCGGGATGCAGCGCCTCGAGGTCGGGCACCGACAGGCCGGTCACGGCGACGACGCGCGCGCGCCGCAGGCCGCTGGCGCGCTCGTAGATGCGCAGCCGCTGCGCCGCCTCGGCGCCGTCGAGGCCCGGCATCTGCACGTCCATCAGCACGAGGTCGAAGCGATGCCGCGAGAACTCGTCCAGCGCCTCCGTGCCGCTGTCGGCGACGACGACCTCGGACCCCAGTTCCTCGAGCATCGTGCGGCCGATGATCCGGTTCACCGGGTTGTCGTCGACCAGCAGCGTGCGCAGGCGTGGGGCCGGGGCCGGGCCCGCCGCGGGCACCGGCGCCCGCGCGTCGCCGAAGGCCCAGGTCAACGCCTCGAACAACGACTCGCTGCCCAGCGGCCTGAAGACATGCCAGGCGTTCGCGAGGGTGCCGAAGGCCGCATCCTGCGCGACGCTGCTGACGACGACGACACGGCGCTGCTTCGCCGCCGCGTCGCGCAGGATCTGCGACAGTTGCGCGGCGCATCGGCCGTGGCCTGCCCAGGCATCGACGAGCAGCGCCTGGGCGCCCGGCCGTGCCACCCACTCGTCGTCGCCGGGCACACGGTCGAGGAACTCGGTGTCGACCGCGGTGCCGCGCAGAAGGTGGCGCAACTGCCGCTCGAGTGGCGCGCTGGCGCCGATGACCCACAGTCGCCCGGGCGCGGGGCGCTCGCCGGCGCCGCCGCCGGGCTCGGTGCCCGCCTGCGTCTGCGCCGGCTCGGCCGGGATGCAGGGCACGCAGGGCACGTCGAAGTCGAAGCGGCTGCCGACGCCCGGCACGCTGGTGACGCCGATGTCGCCGCCCATGCGCCGCGCGAGGTCGCGGCTGATCGGCAGGCCGAGCCCCGTGCTGAACGCCGCTTCGCCCTCGTCGGCGCCGCTGACATAGGGCTCGAAGATCGCCTCGCTGCGGCCCGGCGGCACGCCGCGCCCGGTGTCATGCACCTCGAAACGCAGCAGCGCCTCGGTGGGCCGCAGCAGGCGCACCTGCACCGCGCCCCGGTCGGTGAACTTGACGGCGTTGGACACCAGGTTGGACAGCACCTGCCGCACGCGCATCTCGTCGCCGACGATTCGCGCGGGGACGTCGGGCTCCGCCCACCAGCCGATCTCCACGTCGCGGCGGTGCGCCTGCGGCGCGAACAGCGAGGTCACGTCGGCCACCACCGATTGCGGCGCGTAGGGCTGCGCCTGCACGGCCGCCGGCAACGACTCGAGCTTGGCTTGCGCGAGAACGTCGTTGACGAGGTGCAGCAACCGCTCGGCGCTGTTGCGATGCAGCGACAGCAGTTGCCTGCGCGCCGGCGAGTCGGCGTCGTGCGCGAGCAACTGCGCGACGCCGACGATGCCGGTCATCGGCGTGCGGATCTCGTGGCTGATCTCGGCCACCGTGCGCGCGCGGCGCTCGGCGAGCCGGCGCGCGTGGTCGCGCTCGTCCTCGGTCAGGCGCAAGGCGCGTTGCAGCACCTCTTCCATGCCGCGGCGGCGGCGATAGACGATGTGCGACGCGGCGCCGATCAGGACCAGCGCCACGCCGGCCGCCAGCAGGCGCGCCGTATCCAGGCCCAGCGGGTTGGCCGCGTCGACGCCGACGAGGCCGCGCCGTGCCGCCCAGGTGACGGCGGCGGTCCAGGCGAGCAACCCGACGGCCAGCCGCACGGCCAGCTTCTGCCGCCCGGCGATGAAGACGACGGCCACCGTCGTCACGCCATAGACGAGCGCCGGCGCGTGGCTGCCGCGCTGTACGAAGATGACGCCGCCGATGCCGACGAGCATCGCCGTCGCGAGCACGGCGAGGCCGGTGTCGACGCGCCGCGTGCGGCGGGTCCACAGCACGGCCGCCGCGCTGAGGACGAAGCCCGCGACGATCGGCCACAGGAAGATCGAGCGCGGCGAGCGTACGACGAGCACCAGCGCGAACAGGGTCGTCACGCCGATGGCGGCACCGGCGAGCAGCGCGAAGGTCTGCCAGTCCGCCCGTTCATGCAGCACCGCCGCTTCGGCGCGGATTCGACTCAGCGATCCCTCCCGATCCGCAGCCGGCATCGTGCTCCCTCGTGCGCGTTGGGCCGGAGTGTATCGGCCGCTGCCGGGCGCAGAATCCCACGTCCGCCACTGCCGCACCGCGCCGCCCACCGCCATGGATCTCAGCTACTCCGCCGAAGAAGAAGCCTTCCGCCGCGAGGTGCGCGAGTGGCTTCGCGCCAATCTGCCCGCCGACATCCGCGACAAGGTGGTGAACTACCGCCACCTGAGCAAGGACGACTACCTGCGCTGGCACAAGACGCTCGCCGCCAAGGGCTGGAGCGTGCCGCACTGGCCCGCCGAGTGGGGCGGCACCGGCTGGAACATCACGCAGCGCTACATCTACGACGAGGAGTTCGGGCTCGCGGGCGCGCCGCCGTTGCCTTCGTTCGGGCCGAACATGTGCGCTTCGGTGCTGCTGCGCTTCGGCACAACAGCGCAGAAGCAGCGCTTCCTGCCGCGCATCCGCGAGGGCGACGACTTCTGGGTGCAGGGCTACTCCGAGCCCGGCGCCGGCAGCGACCTCGCGGCGCTGAAGACACGCGCCGATCGCAAGGACGACCACTACGTCGTCAACGGCCAGAAGATCTGGACGACGCTCGGCCACTACGGCGACTGGATCTTCTGCCTCGTGCGCACCGACTTCGCCGCCGAGAAGCGGCAGGAGGGCATCAGCTTCCTGCTCATCGACATGAAGACGCCGGGCATCACCGTGCGGCCGCTGATCCTGATGGACGGCGGGCACGAGGTGAACGAGGTCTTCTTCGACGACGTGAAGGTGCCGGTCGAGAACCTCGTCTACGAGGAGAACAAGGGCTGGACGGTGGCCAAGTACCTGCTCGGCCACGAGCGCATGGGCTCCGGTGCCGTCGGCGCGGGCAAGCGCGAGGTGGCGGCGTTGCGTGCGCTGGCCGCGCGCGAGCAGAAGAACGGCCGGCCGCTGCTCGAAGACCCGCGCTTTCGCGACCGCCTCTCGCGCGCCGAGATCGAATTGGCCGCGCTCGAGATCACGAGCATGCGCTTTCTCGACCAGATGCGCCGCACCGGCCAGCCGCCGGGCGCCGACGTGTCGATGCTGAAGATCCGCGCCACCGAGGTGCAGCAGCTGATCACCGAGCTGATGATGCAGGCCGCTGGCCCGCAGGCGGCGCCGTTCGCGGCCGTCGAAGGCGGCGAGGTCGACGCGTTCACCTCGCGCCTGGCGCCGCGCTACTGCAACTACCGCAAGGCGAGCATCTACGCGGGCTCCAACGAGATCCAGCGCAACATCATCGCCAAGATGACCCTGGGGCTGCCGGCATGAACTTCGAACACACCGAGGAGCAGCGGCAGCTCGCCGACTCGCTGAACAAGTACCTCGCCGCGCACTACGGCTTCGAGCAACGCAAGGCCATCATCGGCTCGCCCACCGGCTTCAGCGACGCGGTGTGGAACGCGTTCGCCGAGATGGGGCTGACCGCCATCGCGCTGCCCGAGGCCGACGGCGGCTTCGGCGGCGGCGCGCTGGACCTCCTGGCGCCGATGCAGGCGTTGGGCGCGGCGCTGGTGGTAGAGCCGTTGCTGGATCACATCGCGCTCGGCGCGCGGCTCGTGGCGTGCGCCGGCTCTGACGCGCAGCGCGCGGCGTGGTTGCCGGGGGCGATCGACGGCAGCGTGAAGCTCGCGTTCGCGGGGCTCGAGCCGGGGCGGCGGTACGAGCTAGCGCCGGTGGTGACGACGGCGCGACAAAGCGGCAACGGCTGGGCGCTCGATGGCCGCAAGGCGGTTGTCGTTGGCGCGCCGTCGGCGACGCGGCTCGTCGTCTCGGCGCGCACGGGTGGGAATGCCGGAGGCGACTCCGGCACCAGCCTCTTCCTCGTCGAGCCGAAGCAGCCGGGCGTCGCCCTGAACCCCTGCCGCACGATCGACGGCCAGCGAGCCGCCGACGTCACCTTCACGAACGTTGCCCTCGGCGCCGACGCGCTGCTCGGCGCCGAAGGTGGCGCGCAACCGTTCATCGACGAGGCCGCCGACTTCGCCACCGCGCTGCTGTGCGCCGAGGCGATCGGCGCGATGCAGTCGGCCAACGACGCGACGCTCGAGTACCTGAAGACCCGCAGGCAATTCGGCGCGCCGATCGGCGTCAACCAGGCGCTGCAGCACCGCATGGTCGAGATGTTCATCAGCACCGAGCAGGCCCGCTCGATGGCCATCCTCGCCGCGAGCAAGGTCGACAAGGCGAGCGACCCGCACGAGCGCCAGCGCGCCGTCTCGGCCGCGAAGGTGAAGATCGCCGACGCCGCGCGCCAGGTCAGCCAGGAGGCGGTGCAGCTGCACGGCGGCATGGGCATGACCGAGGAGCTGAAGGTCTCGCACACCTTCCGCCGGCTGACGATGATCGCGCAGCGCTTCGGCGACGCCGATCACCACCTCGAGCGTTACGCGGCGCTGGGCTGAGGGCAGGCCTCGGGCCGCCCGGCCACCCGCACGCCCAGGCGTGCGGGTTTCCCCGAGGCGCGCGCGAAGTGAAAGTCTGTGATATTTTTTCACCTCCGTGAATCCGGCGGCCGCAAGCCCGCCGTGCCGAGCGTCCCATGAGCACCCGCGCCCCGCGCCCCGCGCTGACCATCTTCAAGGCGCGTCGCATCCACACGATGGAGCCCTCGCGGCCTGAAGCCACGGCGGTGGCGGTGGCCGAAGGGCGCATCGTGGCCGTGGGCGACATGGATTCGATGGCGCCGTGGTGCGAAGGCCGCCAGGTCACCGTGGACGACTCGCTGCAGCGGCACGTGCTGCTGCCCGGGCTGATCGACAACCACATCCACCCGTTCCTCGGTGCGCTGCTGATGCCCACCGAGCACATCGCACCGGAGCCCTGGCGGCAGGCCGACGGCAGCATCAAGCCGGCGGCACGCACGCCCGAGGACTACCGGCGCGCGCTGCTGCAGGCCGCGGCCGCGCAGCCCGACCCGACGCGCTGGTTCGTGAGCTTCGGCTACCAGCCGCAACTGCACGGGCGGCTGGGCCGGGCGGAGCTGGACGCGCTGTTCCCCGACCGGCCGGTCATCCTCATCCAGCGCAGCTTCCACGAGACCTACTGCAACACCGCCGCCACCACCCGGCTCGGCCTGACCGCCGAGGCGGTGGCCGGCCACCCGCAGGTGGACTGGCCGAACGGCCACTTCTACGAAACCGGCAACAAGCTCGTGATCTCGCGGCTGATGCCCGACATCCTCAAGCCCGACTGGTATGGCCGCGGCCTGGCGATGACGGCCAGGCTGATGCAGCAGGGCGGCATCACGACGGCGGGCGACATGCTCTTCGGCAGCATCAACCCCGAGTTCGAACTCGCTGCGTTGGACCAGGTGCTGCACCAGGGCCACGCGCCGATGCGCGTCGTCAACATCTTCGACGCGCGCGGCTTCTCCAACCGCGCCAGCGGCCGCAGCTTCGGCCCGCCGAACCAGCCGATCGACTTCGAAGCGGGCCTGGCCGCGATGCAGCCGATGTTCGAGCGCGCCGGACCGAAAGTGTGGTTCACCAAGGCGGCCAAGCTCTTCGCCGACGGCGCCATGTTCTCGCAACTGATGCAGATGAACCCGCCCGGCTACACCGACGGCCACCACGGCGAATGGCTGATGGCGCCCGAGGTGCTGGCCGCGGGCGTGCGCACGTTCTGGAACGCGGGCTGGCAGATCCACGTGCACGTCAACGGCGACGGCGGCATGGACTCGGTGCTGGCCGCGCTCGAGGCGGCGCAGGCCGGGCGGCCGCGCTTCGACCACCGCTTCTTCATGCACCACGTGGGCTACCACGCCGCCGCGCAGACGGCACGCATCGCGGCGCTGGGCGCACACGCCAGCGTCAACCCGTACTACATCCACGCGCTGGCCGACGACTACGCGCGCTTCGGCCTCGGCGAGGAGCGCGCCTCGCAGATCGTGCGTGCCGGCTCGCTCGCCCGGGCCGGCCTGCGGCTGTCGTTCCACAGCGACTTCATGATGGCGCCGCCCGAGCCACTGCTGCTGGCGTGGTGCGCCGCCACGCGCCGCACGCGCGAAGGCCGGGTCGTCGCGCCCGACGAACGCCTGTCGCTCGAGCAGGCGCTGCGCGGCATCACCCTCGATGCGGCCTGGGCGCTGCGTGTCGAGCACGAGGTGGGCTCGATCGCCGCCGGCAAGCGCGCCGACTTCTGCGTGCTGGCCGACGACCCGTTCGAGATGGGCCCGGAGCGGCTGAAGGACGTGCGCATCGCGGGCACCGTGTTCGAGGGGCAGAAGCACCTGCTCTCTGCGCCACAGGCCAGCCTGCTGGCCGCGCTGCCAGCGCCGCCGCCCGCGCGCCGGCAAGGCTTGAACTACCGCCCGGTGGCGCGCTGCGCGACGCCGCTGCCCGACCTGTGCGAAGCCGGCCGCGGCCTGGCCGCGCTCGCTTCACGCCAATTCAACACCGGAGGAGTGCACTCATGAAACGATGGCTCGTCACGCTCGCTGCGGCGCTGCTGCCACTGGCCGCCGCCGCCCAGCCGGGCTCGGCCGGCACCTTGGTCATCGGCTTCGGCCAGGCACCCCGGCACCTGAACTCGGCCGTGCAGTCGGGCGTGGCCACCGGCGTGCCCGCGGCGCAGATCTTCGCCAGCCCGCTGCGCTTCGACAAGGACTGGAACCCCGAGCCCTACCTGGCGGAGAGCTGGAGCTTCCAGGACGACGGCAAGAGCCTGCTGCTGAAGATCCGCGCCGGCGCCACCTTCCACGACGGAAGACCCATCACCAGCGAGGACGTGGCCTTCTCGATCATGACGATCAAGGCCAACCACCCGTTCCAGGCCATGTTCGCACCGGTGGAGCGGGTGGACACGCCTTCGCCGCAGATCGCCATCATCCGCATGAGCGCGCCGCATCCGGCGATCCTGCTGGCGATGGCGCCGCCCTTCGCCCCCATCATCCCCAAGCACGTGTTCGGCGACGGCGCTGACGTGCGCACGCACCCGAAGAACAACCTGCCGGTCGGCTCCGGGCCGTACAGGGTGGTGTCGTTCAACCCGCGCGAAGCCATCGTGCTGGAGCGCTACCCCGGCTTCTTCTTCAAGGACCGGCCGCAGTTCGAGCGCGTCATCTTCCGCATGATCAGCGACAACGCCGCGCAGGCGCTGGCGCTGGAGAAGGGCGAGGTCGACCTGCTGCCGGGCTCGGTGACGTTGTCGCAGTTCAACCAGCTGTCCAAGGCCAAGGACGTGGTGCTCTCGCGCAGGGGCGGCGAGGCCATCGGCCCGCTCGGCTGGCTCGCCTTCAATCTCAAGCGCAAGCCCTTCGACGACGTGCGCGTGCGGCAGGCCATCGCACATGCCATCGACAGAGACTTCATCGTCAAGAGCCTGCACCAGGGCATCACCAAGGTGGCCACGGGGCCGATCGCGCCGGGCTCGCCCTTCTACAGCGACAAGGTCGAACGCTACCCGCTCGACCTGAAGAAGGCCGCCGCGCTGCTGGACGCCGCCGGCCTCAAGCCCGACGGCAGCGGCAGGCGCTTCGGCATGACGGTCGACTTCCTGCCCAACACGCCCGACAACTCGCAGACCATCGCCGAGTACCTGCGGCCGCAGCTGAAGAAGATCGGCATCGAGGTGACGGTGCGCACGAGCCCCGACTTCCCCACCTGGGCCCGGCGCGTGGCCACGCACGACTTCGACGCCACGATGGACGGTGCCTTCAACTACGGCGACCCGGTCATCGGCGTGCACCGCACCTACCTCAGCAGCAACATCAAGCCGGGCGTCATCTGGTCCAACACGCAGAACTACGTCAACCCGAAGGTCGACGAGCTGCTCGCGCAGGCCACGGTCGAGAAGGACCTCGAGAAGCGCAAGAAGCTCTACGCCGAGTTCCAGCGCCTGGTGGTGGCCGACGTGCCGCAGGTCTTCACGCACGTGTGGGGGCAAGGCTATGCGGCGCGCAAGGACCTCGTGAACGTGCCGGAGTCGATCTGGGCGCCGATGGTGCCGTTCGACCAGATGTCGCGGCGTAAGTGAGGCAGGGAACAAGGCGCTGTGCACGCGCCGGCGGCACGCTGAACGACCCGATCCACTTCAAGGCATGACCCTGCCCCCGCGCGCCGAGGTCGTCATCGTCGGTGGCGGCATCATCGGCTGCAGCATCGCCTACCACTTGGCGAAGATCGGCATCACCGACGTGCTGCTGCTCGAGCGCCGCCAGCTCACCTGCGGCACCACGTGGCATGCCGCGGGGCTGGTGCCGACACTGCGCGCCACGCGCACGCTGACCGAGCTGGCGAAGTACACGAGCGAGTTGCTCAAGACACTCGAGGCCGAGACCGGCCAGGCCACCGGCTACCGGCAGAACGGCTCGATCGGCGTCGCGTTGTCCGAGGCGCGGCTCGAGGAGTTCGCGCGCCAGGGGGCGATGGGGCAGGCGTTCGGCGTGCGCGCCGAGCTCCTCTCGCCGCGCGAGGTGCTCGACCGCTACCCGCTGCTGGAGGGCCGCGGCGTCGTCGGCGGCATCTGGACGCCCGACGACGGGCAGACGAACCCGATCGACACCACCATGGCCTACGCGAAGGGCGCGCGGCAGCGCGGCGTGCGCGTCGTCGAGCAGGCCGAGGTGACCGGCATCTGCACGGCCAACGGCCGCGTCACCGGCGTGCGCGTTCGCCACGACGGCGCCGAAGGCGAAGTGCGGGCCGGCACCGTGGTGCTGGCCGCCGGCATGTGGAGCGCCGAGATCGGCCGCCGCATCGAGCCCGTGAGCCTGCGCCTGCCGCTGCAGGCCGCCGAGCACTACTACCTCGTCACCGAGCCCGTGCCCGGCCTGGCGCGCGACCTGCCGGTGCTGCGCGTACCCGACGAATGCATCTACGTGAAGGAAGATGCCGGCAAGCTGCTCGTCGGCGCCTTCGAGCCGGTGGCCAAGCCGTGGGCGCTGGAGGGCATCCCGCGCGACTTCTGCTTCGACGAGCTGCCGGTGGACATGGCTCACTTCGAGCCCGTGCTGGAGCAGGCGCTGCAGCGGCTGCCGGTGTTGCAGCGCACCGGCATCGCCACCTGGTTCAACGGCCCCGAGAGCTTCACGCCCGACGACCGCTACCTGCTCGGCGAGACGGCCGAGTGGCGCGACCTCTTCGTCGCCTGCGGCTTCAACAGCATCGGCATCCAGAGCAGCGGCGGCGCCGGCAAGGTGCTGGCCGAATGGATCCGCGACCGCCGCGCGCCGCTCGATCTGCCGGGCATGGACGTGCGCCGCTTCCACCCCGTGCAGGGCACGCGTGCGTACCTCGCCGACCGCACCACCGAAACGCTCGGCCTGCTCTACCAGATGCACTGGCCCTTCCGGCAGGTGGAGACAGCGCGCAGCGCGCGCCGCACGGCGTTCCACGACCGCCTCGTGGCGCTCGGCGCCTGCATGGGCGAGCTTGGCGGCTGGGAGCGGGCCAACTGGTTCGCTGCGCCGGGATCGAAGCCGCAGTACGAATACGCCTGGGGCCGGCAGAACTGGTTCGCGCACACCGCGGCCGAATGCCAAGCGGTGATGAACGGCGTGGCGCTGTTCGACCAGAGCTCGATGGCCAAGTTCGAGGTGCAGGGCCGCGACGCCTGCCGCGTGCTCAACCGCATCAGCACGGCCGATGTCGACGTGCCGCCCGGCCGCGTGGTCTACACGCAATGGCTCAACGAGGCCGGCGGCATCGAGGCCGACCTGACCGTCGCGCGCCTGGACGAGCGCCGCTACTGGGTGGTGACCTCGGTCGGCTCGCACATCCACGACCTCGCCTGGCTGCAGCGCCACATCGGTGACGACGACCGCTGCTCGGTGACCGACCTGACGCCGGGCCTGCCGATGCTCGGCCTGATGGGCCCGCGCTCGCGCGCACTGCTCGCCGAGGCCAGCGGCGCCGACCTCTCGAACGCGGCCTTCCCGTTCGGCCACACGCGCGAGATCGAGATCGGCTACGCGGTGGTGCGCGCGCAGCGCCTCACCTACGTCGGCGAGCTGGGCTGGGAGCTGTACATCCCCGCCGACGTGGCGCTGCACGTGTTCGAGCGCCTGCTGGCGGTGGGCGAGCGCCACGGCCTGAAGCTCGCCGGCTTCCATGCGATGAACGCCTGCCGCACCGAGAAGGGCTACCGCCACTGGGGCCACGACATCGGCATCGAGGACACGCCGCTCGAAGCGGGCCTCGCGTTCACCTGCGCCTGGGACAAGCCCGGAGGATTCATCGGCCGCGAGGCGCTGCTGAAGGCCAAGGCAGCCGGCGTGCCGCACAAGCGGCTGCTGCAGCTGAAGCTCGACGACCCTGACGCACTGCTGGTGCACGAGGAGCCGATCTTCGCCGACGGCGAGCCAGTGGGCGTGACCACCTCGGGCATGTTCGGCCACCGCGTGCAGGCATCACTGGGCATGGGCTACGTGCGTCGCCTGCATGCCGTGACGGCCGACTGGGTCGCCGCCACGCGTTTCGAAGTCGGCGTGGGCGAACGGCGCATCGGCGCGCGTGCGCAGCTCGGGCCGTGGTACGACCCGAAGAACGAGCGCGTGAGAGCATGAACGCGGTCAAGGCGGCCACGAAGTCGACCACGAAGGCGACCAGGAAGGTGACCACGAAGGCAGCCTCGAAGGCGGCGAAGAAGGCCGCC
Source organism: Betaproteobacteria bacterium (assembly GCA_016716535.1). Classification (GTDB taxonomy): domain Bacteria; phylum Pseudomonadota; class Gammaproteobacteria; order Burkholderiales; family Burkholderiaceae_C; genus Rubrivivax. The sequence continues at coordinate 89,526 of JADJWD010000001.1, forward strand.
AGCCAGGGCGTGAATCGCCACCTCGGCCACCAGATCCGCGACCTGCGCCGCGCCAAGGGCGTGACGATCCCGCAGCTGGCGGCGCGCATCGACCGCTCGGTGGGCTGGCTGAGCCAGATCGAGCGCGGCCTCTCCGAGGTCAGCATCGCGGCACTGCACCAGATCGCCGCGGCGCTGGAGGTGCAGGTGTCATGGTTCTTCGGCCAAGGCGCTGCGCCGCCGGCTGACGAACTGGGCATGGTGCTGCGCAAGCGCAACCGCCGCATGCTGGACTTCCACGGCTCGGGCGTGCACGAGGAGATCGTCAGCCCCAACCTGAGCGGCCAGCTGCTGCTGGTGGAAACCACCTTCGCGCCGGGGGCCAGCACCGGCGACCGCGATCGCGAGCGCCGCGGCGAGGAAAGCGGCCTCGTGCTCAGCGGCACCCTGGAACTGCACGTCGACGGGCGCACGCTGCGGCTGGAGGCTGGCGACAGCTTCGCCTTCACGCGCAAGGGGCCCCACCGCTGCCACAACCCCGGGCGCGAGCCCTGCGTGGTGCTGTGGGTCATCACGCCGCCCTCGTACTGAAGCGACCGGCTGGCCACCATGCGACGCACGCTGATCCTCGTCCTCCGCCGCCTCGCGCTGGCCGCGGGCCTGGTGGTGGCCGTGCTGGCCGTGAACTTCACGCTCATCCATGCCGCGCCGGGCGACCCGGCGCTGGTGATCGCCGGCGAGATGGGCGGCGCCGACGAGGCGACGATGGCCTCGATCCGCAAGACGTATGGCCTCGACCGGCCGCTGCCCGAGCAGTTCTTCACCTACCTCGGCAAGAGCGTGCGCGGCGACCTGGGGCAGAGCTACACCTACAACCGCCCGGTGAGCGAGCTCATCCTCGATCGGCTCGGCCCCACGGTGCTGCTGGTGCTGACGGCGCTGCTCAGCGCCATCGTCATCGGCACGAGCCTGGGCGTGCTCGCCTCGCGCCGGCCCGACAGCTTCGGCAGCGGCGTGGTCACCGTGTTCTCGCTGGTGGGCTACGCGATGCCGGTGTTCTGGACCGGCATCCTGCTCGTCATCCTGTTCGGCAAGGTGTGGCCGGTGATGCCCATCGCCGGCATGCGCGACGTGCGCGCGTTCGGCGCCGGGCCGTGGGCCACGGCGCTGGACATCGCGCACCACCTCGTGCTGCCGGCGGCCACGCTGGCCATCGTCTACCTCGCGCAGTACAGCCGGCTCTCGCGCGCCAGCATGCTCGAGGTGCTGGGCAGCGACTACATCCGCACGGCACGGGCCAAGGGCCTTTCCGATGCGGTGGTGACCTTCAAGCACGCGCTGCGCAACGCGCTGATGCCCATCGTCACCATCGCCGGGCTCCAGTTCGGCAACCTCATCAGCGGCGCCGTGCTGGTGGAAACGGTGTTCTCGTGGCCGGGCCTGGGCACGCTGGCGCTGGACGCCATCCTCGGCCGCGACTACCCGACGCTGCTGGGCGTGCTCACGTTCTCGGCGATCCTGGTCATCGCGGCCAACCTCGTCACCGACCTGAGCTACCGCTGGATCGACCCGCGGTTGCGTGGACGATGATGAGGGCCGAGCGCCGGGCCGCTCCCAAGCCGGCCCTCATCCCCTCGGGGGATCGCCTGACGTACTCGTCGGGCGAGGGGCTGGCATGACCGAGGCCCTCTCCCCCTGGCGCGAGGCCTGGCGCGTCTTCAGCGGCAACAAGGCGGCGCTGCTCGGCCTGCTGCTGCTCGCCTTCGTGGTGACGACGATGGTGCTCGGGCCCGGCCTGTACGGTGTGGCGGCTTTCGACATCGCCGGCGCGCCGTTCACGCCGCCGTTCACCGACCCGGCGCTGTGGCTGGGCACCGACTACCTCGGCCGCGACGTGCTGGCCGGCGTGCTGATCGGCGGCCGCGCCACGGTGCTGGTGGGGCTCTCGGCGGCCGCGGTGGCGGTGACGATCGGCGTCACCATCGGGGCACTGGCGGGCTACTTCGGCGGCTGGGTGGACCTCGCGCTGTCGCGCGTGACGGAGCTCTTCCAGGTGCTGCCCGCGCTGCTGTTCGCGATGGTGCTGGTGACGTTGTTCCAGCCTTCGCTCACGGTGGTGGTCTTCGCCATCGGCGTGGTGGCCTGGACGGGCACCGCGCGGCTGGCGCGTGCCGAGTTCCTGCGCCTGGCGCACCTCGAGTACGCCAACGCCGCACGCGCGATGGGCGCCGGCCACCTGCGGCTGATGCTGCGCGAGATCCTGCCCAATGCGCTGCCGCCGCTCATCGTCTCGGCCACGCTCATCGTCGGCGCGGCCATCCTGTTCGAGGCCGGCCTGAGCTTCCTGGGCCTGTCGGACCCGAACGTCATGAGCTGGGGGCTGATGATCGGCAGCAACCGCCGCAACATCCTCGAGTGCTGGTGGGCGGTGACCTTCCCCGGCGCGATGATCTTCGTCACGGTGCTCGCGGTGAGCCTCATCGGCGACGGGCTCAACGACGCCTTCAACCCGAAGCTGCACTTGAGGTGAGCCCGCGATGAGCCTCCCATGAGCCTGCTCGCCGTCGAAGACCTCAGTGTCGAGTTCCGCACGCGCCGCGGCACCGCACGCGTGCTCGACCGCGTGGGCCTGGCCATCGAGCGCGGGCAGACGCTCGGCGTGGTGGGCGAGTCGGGCTGCGGCAAGAGCGTCACGGCGCTGGCGATCATGCGGCTCATCGCCTCGCCTCCCGGGCGCATCACCGGCGGGCGCGTGCGCTTCGACGGCCGCGATCTGCTGAGCTTGAGCGAAGACGAGATGCGCCGTGTGCGCGGCAACCGCATCTCGATGATCTTCCAGGAGCCGATGACGAGCCTGAACCCGGCCTACACGGTGGGCGACCAGATCGCCGAGAGCGTGCGGTTGCACCAGGGCCTGAGCCGGCGCGACGCGATGGACCGCGCCGCGCAGATGCTGGACGCGGTGGGCATCCCCGACCCGGCGCGGCGCGTGCACGAGTATCCGCACCAGTTCAGCGGCGGCATGCGGCAGCGCGTGATGATCGGCATGGCGCTGGCCTGCCAGCCCGACCTGCTGGTGGCCGACGAACCCACCACGGCGCTGGACGTCACGGTGCAGGCGCAGATCTTCGACCTCATTGCGGAGCTGCGCCAACCTTCCGGAGAACGGACCGGCACCGCGGTCATGCTCATCACGCACGACATGGGCGCCGTGGCCGAGATGACCGACCTCGTGGCCGTGATGTACGCCGGCCACGTGGTCGAGAGCGGCCCCGTGGCCGACGTGCTGCGCGAGCCGCTGCACCCCTACACGCGCGGGCTCATTGCCTGCGCGCCGGGCGCACGCACGGTGGCCCCGGGGCAGTTGCTCGACGAGATTCCGGGCACCGTGCCTTCGCTCGTGGAGCGCGGCGCCGGTTGCCTCTTCGCCGAGCGCTGCGCACACGTGCAGCCGCGCTGCCGCGCCGAGCTGCCGCCGCACACCCAACCCGCCCCGGGCCGCACCGTGATGTGCTGGCTGCACGCGCCATGAGTGCGAACGAGACCCTGCTGTCGGTGCGCGACCTGAAGGTCCACTTCCCGGTGGGCGGCGGGCTGTTCGGCGCCAAGGCCTGGGTGAAGGCGGTGGACGGCGTGAGCTTCGACATCCGCCGCGGCAGCACCTTCGGCATCGTCGGCGAGAGCGGCTCGGGCAAGAGCACCACGGCGCTGGCAGTGATGCGCCTCGTGCCCATCACGGCCGGGCAGGTGCGCCTGGGCGACGCCGACATCGGCACGCTGCAGGGCGAGGCCCTGCGGCGCGAGCGGCGACGCTTCCAGATGGTGTTCCAGGACCCCTATGCCTCGCTCAACCCGCGCAAGCGCGCCGGCGACGCCATCCTCGACGCCTTGAACCTGATGGACGTGGGCGCACCGGCCGAGCGCCCGGCGCTGGCCGAAAGGCTCTTCGTGCAGACGGGGCTCAAGGCCGAGCAGATGCAGCTCTTTCCGCACCAGTTCAGCGGCGGGCAGCGCCAACGCATCGTGCTGGCGCGCGCGCTGGCCGCCAAGCCTGAACTGGTGGTGTGCGACGAGCCGGTCTCGGCGCTGGACGTGGCCATCCAGGCGCAGATGCTCAACCTGATGCTGCGGCTGCAGCGCGAGCATGGCCTGACCTACCTCTTCATCAGCCACGACCTGGGCGTGGTGCGCCACATGTGCGACGAGGTGGCGGTGATGTACCTCGGCCGCATCGTCGAGCGCGCCAGCCGCGTGGCCCTGTTCGAGCGCCCGCTGCATCCCTACACGCGCGCGCTGTGGTCGGCCGCGCCGAGTTTCGACCCCGGCGCGCGCTCGCGCGCGCATCGCATCCGACTGCAAGGAGACCCGCCCAGTCCGCGCAACATCCCGCCGGGGTGCCGATTTGCCGGCCGTTGCCCGCATGCGCAGGAGGACTGCCGCAGCACCGAGCCGGCCCTTCGGCCGGTGTCCGAAGGGCATGCGGTCGCCTGCCACCGCGTGGATGCCGAAGGTCGAGCGCTGTACGAGTAGCCCGCGGCGCAGTGACTGGCGCGCCACGGCACGGGCGCGCCGCAGTTGTGCCCTGGCGGGGGCTGATCGCAGAATGAGGCGGACCTTCCCGCGACGACGCGAACACAACGAGGAGACCTTCCATGCGCAGGAGCCCCACCGACACCTACCTGGCCGCCCCCAGCCGCCGCCGCCTGCTGAGCGCCGGCACCGGCTCGCTGGCCCTGGCCGCCGCCGGCGGCCTCTTCGGCGGCCGCGTGGCGCAGGCGCGCACGCTCGATTCGCCGGCCGCCGTGCCGGTGGTGGACCGGCTCGCCGTGCGCGTCGTCACCGACTCGTACCACCACGCCTTCGAGCCCGCGCGCACGGTCGCCGGCGTGCAGGTGCAGCGGCTGGGGTTCGCGGTGGCGCCGCGCACGCCGCCGCAGCGCACGCTGCAAAACGAGTGGGGCCTGGCGCTGCACCTCGAATCCACGCGCGGCAGCGAGACGCGGCAGGTGCTGGTGGACTTCGCGTACACCTCCGAGACGCTGCTGAACAACCTGCTGCTGGCCGGCATCGACCCGGCCAAACTCGACGCCCTGGCGCTCAGCCACGGCCACTACGATCACTTCGGCGGCATGGTCGGCTTCCTGAAGGCCAACAAGGGCAAACTGAAGACGGGCCTGCCGTTCTACCTGGGCGGCGAAGAGTGCTTCTGCACGCGCGAGCTGAACGTGCAGGGCGACGCCGGCAGCTTCGGCGCAATGGACCGCCAAGCCATCCAGGACGCCGGGCTCACCGTCACCTTCGCCGAGAAGCCCTCGATCCTGGCCGACCACGGCTTCACGACGGGCTGGATCCCGGCCGATTCGTTCGAGCGCGTGCTGGCGCCCACGCGCATGAGCGTGGGCATGGACGGCGGCCTCGGCTGCGCGCCGGCCGGCATGCCCGAGGCCAAGCGCAACCTCACGAAGGTGCCCGACGACTTCCAGCACGAGCAGGCCACCGCCTTCCACGTGAAGGGCCGCGGTCTCGTGGTGATGACCTCGTGCGGCCACCGCGGCATCGTCAACTCGGTGCGCACGGCCATCAAGGTGTCGGGCGTGACCAAGGTGCACGCGGTCCTCGGCGGCTTCCACCTCGCGCCGCATGCGCCGGAGTACCAGCGCCAGACGCTCAGCGAGCTGCAGGCGCTGAACCCGGACCTGCTGATCCCGATGCACTGCTCGGGCGAGACTTTCGTCTCGATGGTGCAGCAGGCGATGCCCGAGCGGTTCGTGCGCTCGTCCACCGGCACGCGGTTCATCTTCGCGGCCTGAAGCGGGGGCGCCGATGGGCACGAGACTCGCCGGCAAGGTCGCCGTCATCACCGGCGCCGGCTCGGGCATCGGCCGCGCCGCGGCGCTGATCTTCGCGCGCGAAGGCGCGCGGCTCGTGCTCGGCGACAAGACCGACGCGGTGCGGGACACCGCGCGCGCCGTGCAGGCGGCCGGCGGCGAGGCCGTGGCGCTTCAGATGGACGCGGGCACCGGGCGGGGGGGGGGGGGGCCGGGGGGGGGGGCGGGGGGGGGGGGGGGGGGGGGGGCCCGGGGGCGGGGGGGGGGGGGGGGGGGGGGGGGGCCGGGGGGGGGGGGGGGGGGGGGGGGGGGGGGGGGGGGGGGGGGGGGGGGGCGGGCCGTCTGCACCGCGTCGGTGGCCGGCATCCGCTCGGGCGCCGGCGGGCCGGCGTACTCGGCCAGCAAGGCAGGCGTGATCAACCTCGTCACCGTCGCCGCGCAGCAGTTGTGCGAGACGAACGTGCGCGTCAACGCGCTGTGCCCCGGCCTCACCGAGACCGGCATGACGCGGCCGACCTTCGACTACGCCAAGGACATGGGCGTCACGCACAAGCTCGGCCGCCTGAACCCGCTGCGCCGAGCCGCGCAGCCCGAGGAGCTGGCGAACGTGGCCCTCTTCCTCGCCAGCGACGAAGCCAGCTACATCAACGGCCAGGCGATCGCCGTCGACGGCGGGCTGTCCAGTTCGCACCCGGTCACAAGGCAGTTGCCGGGGCAGACTGCGGTGTGAAGATGAACGCCAACCCCTTCGACCTGACCGGCCACAACGCCATCGTCACCGGCGGCAACGGCGGCATCGGGCTCGGCATGGCGCGCGCGCTGCTGGCGGCCGGCGCGCGTGTGGCCATCTGGGGCTCGAATGCCGAGAAGACCGAGCGGGCGCGAGCCGAACTGGCCACTGCCTGTGGTGATGCCAAGCGCGTGCTCTCGTTCGTCTGCGACGTCGGCGACGAGGCGCAGGTCGAAGCGGCCTTCGCCGCGTCGGCCGCGGCGCTCGGTCGCATCGACAGCTGTTTCGCGAACGCCGGCGTGTCCAGCAAAGGCACCCTGCTCACCGAGATGAGCCTCGACGAATTCCGCCGCATCCAGCGCATCAACGTCGAAGGCGTCTTCCTCACGTTCCGCGCCGCGGCGCGCCACATGGCCGCGCACGGCCAGGGCGGCTCGCTGGTGGCCACCGCCAGCACGGCGGCGGTGGAAGGCGCGGCGCGCAACAGCCACTACGGCGCCAGCAAGGGCGCGGTGACGTCGTTCGCGCGCGCGCTCGCCGTCGAACTGGCGCGGCACCACATCCGCGTCAACTCGATCCTGCCGGGCTGGATCGTCACCGAGATGACCGAGCGCTCGGTGAACAACGAGAAGTTCGCCGCCGCCGTGCTGCCGCGCATCCCGGCGCGCCGCTGGGGCACGCCGGGCGACTTCGGCGCCATCGCCGTCTACCTCGCCGGAGCCGCCTCGGCGTACACGACCGGCGAGCAGTTCGTCATCGACGGCGGGTACACGAAGTTCTGACCGCCGCCGTCGGCGCGCGCACCCGGCGGTTGACGCCCATTCAATATTTCTATTATTCTCGAACCATGAAATCTGCCAAGGACCGCATCGCCACCGCCCGCTTTGCCCGCATGCTCGCGGCGATGGGCACCGAGCCGCGGCTGAACATCGTGCGCCTGCTGCTGGCGGCGCACCCCGAGGGCCTCGTCGTCGGCGACATCGCCGCCGAGTCGGGCATTGCCGGCTCGACGCTGTCGCACCACCTCGACAAGCTGAAGAACGAGGGCCTCGTCAACGTGCAGCGCGAGGGCACTTTCCTGCGCTACACGGCCAACGCGGCGGGGCTGGCGGAACTGCTGGGTTTTTTGTACGCCGAGTGCTGCACCCGCAACAACGCGGTCGAGCCGCAGCGCGTCGTGTGTTGTTCTTGAATCGACTTTGAAGGAGCGCAACGAATGAATGCAACGACCGATGTGAAAAGCGTGGTGCGGCAGAAGTACGGCGAGGCCGCCGAACGTGTCGCGCAAGGGCGCGGCAACGCCTGCTGCGGCGGCGCCGCCTCGACGGGGCAATGCGACCCGATCACCTCCAACCTCTACGACGCCGCGCAGGCCGCCGACGTGCCGGCCGCGGCGATGCTCGCATCGCTCGGCTGCGGCAACCCCACGGCGCTGGCCGAACTGAACCCCGGAGAGACGGTGCTCGACCTCGGCGCCGGCGGCGGCATCGACGTGCTGCTGTCGGCGCGCCGCGTCGGCCCCGCCGGAATGGCCTTCGGCCTGGACATGACCGACCAGATGCTCGCGCTCGCCGAAGAGAACAAGCGCAAGAGCGGCCTGGCGAACGTGCACTTCCTGAAGGGCGAGATCGAGCACATCCCGCTGCCGGCCGCCTCGGTGGACGTGATCATCTCCAACTGCGTCATCAACCTCTCGGGCGACAAGGACCAGGTGCTGCGCGAGGCGTTCCGCGTGCTGAAGCCCGGCGGCCGCTTCGCCGTCTCCGACGTCGTGCGCCGCGGCGACGTGCCCGAGCCGATCCGCCGCAGCATGGAGATGTGGATCGGCTGCGTCGCCGGCGCGCTGCGCGACACCGAGTACGTCGACAAACTCGCCGCGGCCGGCTTCGAAGACGCCGGCATCGAAGTGACGCGCGTCTACGGCGCCGAGGACGCGAAGGGCTTTCTCTGCGGCGAGGGCGGCGACATCGACCGCCTGGCGCAAGAGGTCGACGGCCGCTTCGTCAGCGCGTTCGTGCGCGCGCGCAAGCCGCTGGTGGCGAGCGGCGCGGTCGCCTCGACGGCCGCCGCGCCGGCAACCGCTGTGGCTGCCACAGCGGCAGCGAAGGCCGATGTCGGCTGCGGCTGTGCGCCGAGTTGCTGCGGGGGCGCGAGATAGACGCGGTCAGCCGAGGGCCGGCCGCGCTGCCGCGAACGCACGCTCAGGCAATGTCCTCGTGCAAGCACAGGACGTTGCCCTCGGTGTCCTCGAACCACGCGGCCTTTTCCGCGCCGAGCACGCAGACGTGCTCGACCGTCTTCAGCCCCGGCAGGTCGTAGTCGGCGAAGCGCACGCCGCGCGCCTTCAGGCCGGCGACGGCGGCGGCGATGTCGTCGACGCGGAAGCTGATCGCGGTGTGCTCGGCCTTCGTGCCTTCGGGCTTCGGGAACAGCGCCAGTTCGGTGCCGCCGCAGCGGTAGACGAACTTGCCGTCGGGCTTCAGGCCCACCGGCGGCAGGCCGAGCGCGCGCTCGTAGAAGTCGCGTGCGCGCGCCAGGTCGCGGACGGGCAGCATGCAGGTAACCTGGGTCGAAGCGGCGATCGGGGCCACCGGGCCGCTGGACGGGCGGGAGGACGTTGCGGTGTGCATGTGGATCTCTCCTTGGGGTGTGAAACAGGGCTTCGACCGATGCGCGGACCGCGCAGCGACCTGGGCCCCGACGGGTGACGGCGTGCCGGGCTACCGCGCGCCGCAGGTCAGCGTGAAGCGCGTGCCGCCGCCGTACATGCCGTGCGCCACGCCGTCAGCACCGATCGTCGAGGTCAGCACCGCGGCATACGCGGTGCGCTTGACGGTGACGGTGTTGCCCGAGCGTTCGAGCGTCAGCACGTCCGGGCCGGTCTCGGTGCCGCGCGTGTACAGCGCATCGAAGACGTTGCTCGCGCCACGGCGCGTGTAGACGGCGCGCCAGTTGCCTGCGCCTTCGAGCTGCTCGACGAAGGTCGGCGAGGTGGCCCAGCAGTCGCCGGCCGGCGGGCGCGGCGGTGCAGGCGGTGCAGGCGGTGCAGGCGGTGCCGGCGGCGCCACCGGCACGGTCACGCCGGTGGCGTAGATGCTGTTGGTGTTGTAGCCGCCGCAGGCCTGGCCGCGGTCGCCGGTGCAGGCCAGGTTGCAGGCGCTGGCCGCGGCGGCGCCGTAGCGGCCGTAGCTGTTGCCGCACAGGCAGCTCTGGCCGTACTGCACGCCGGCGTAGGCGAAGCCCCGCGCCTGGCAAATCGCCACGCAGCGCTGCGGCGTGTTCTGCGCACTGCGCTCGAGGTGGCCGTTGAGGTCGAAGACCGAGGTGTCCTTGAAGCAGCCGACGTAGCGCGCGGTCGCCGGAGGCGACGTGGCGACCGGCGGCGTGGCCGGCGGCGGTACGCTGCCGCGCAGGCCGGAGATGACGTTGCCGTCGCGCGTCGGCGCCGGCACCACGTTCTTCAACCAGCAGCGCGCCTTCGGACCCTGCACGCCGGGCTTCACGTAGGTCCAGGCGCGGCACTGGCCCTCCTGCGCACACTGGCCGGCGCACAGCGCCGGCGCGTCGAAGTTCAGGTCGAAGCTGCGGTAGTCGCCGCCGCGGCGGTCGATGCCGTACTCGAAGTTCGGGTTCGTCTGCGCCGCGGCCGGCGCCGGCGTGGCCAGCCCGGCGAGGGCCGCGAGGGCCGCGAGGGCGATGAGGGCCGCCGGCAGCAGGTGGCCGGTGGCGAACGAGGTGCGCTGGAACATGGCGGTGTCTCCCGGGAAGCGGTGGGGCAGGGCTCGGGCGTCAGGGGATGGCGTGGAAGTCGTCGGCCATGCCCATGTCGCCCCGCTCGGTGACGATCGGGTTGGCGATGTCGCCGCTCAGCTCGAACACCGTCCACAGGTTGCCCGGCTGCACCGGCACGTGGAAGGTGTGCGTGCGCGCACCGGCGATCACCTGCACGGTGGCACCCGAGCGGCCGAGCGCCGAGGTCGGCGACGACGAGCGGTTGCTGAAGTCGTGCACCGAGAAGCGGTAGACGCCGCCGTTCAGCCGCGTCAGCGTGATCGTCTCCGGGCCATGGCCGTCGCGGTCGTCGAGGTCGAGCCCGGCGTAAGGCGCCGCGGCCGGGTTCAGGCGGTTGGCGAAGTAGGCATGGAAGCGGCCGTCGGCACCGGGCGCGTTCGGGCCGGTGAGGTGGGCGTCGAGGTCCTCGGGCGCGGCGTCCCAGTTCAGCACGATGCGCACCTCGGGCGCCGCGCCGAGCGGCGACAGGCCGACGTTCTGCTCGCGCGTCGCGCCGGCGGGCAGCGTCACCGCGGTGCGGCCGCCCGGGGTGTAGCGGTCGGCGCTGGCGTAGACGGTGTAGGTGCCGGCCGGCAGACCGGTGAAGACGTAGCGGCCCTGCGCGTCGCTCGTCGCCAGCTCGTCGACGGTGGTCGTCGCGCCTTGCCCCAGTTCCAGCCGCACGGCGGCGCCGGTGATCGCGTTGCCGTTGCGCACGTCGCGCACCAGGCCGGTGATGGTGCCGTCCTGCACGCTGCGCGCGGGCACGAGCTGCAGGCTCTCGATCTGGTTGCCGGCCGGCCGCACCGGCGCATCGCTCAACGTGCTGACCACGTAGCCGGCGGCGCTGGCCGTCGCGTCGACGAGGTAGGTGCCGGCACGCGCGTCACCGGCGAACGTGATGGCGAAGCTGCCGTCCGCGGCACTCATGGGGGGGGGGGCGGGGGGGGGGGGGGCCGCCGACCGCGACGCCGGACTGGCCGTTGTCGGCCTGGCGCGCTGAGGGGCCACGGGGCGGACGCGCCGCAGATGCCGCTTGCCGGCGTGCGCGCCGTCGATGGAGCGCCCGGCCTGGCGGCGTCTGCGACCCCCAGGCCATGGCGGTCCGCGAGTCGCTGATGCCGCCCGGGCCGGCGGCTGGCGAAGCGTCGCCGCCCCCGCCGCCGCACTGGCTGAAGAACACGGCCACCCACAGCAGGGTCAGCAACTCGGCGAGGCGTCGCATCGCGGTCTCTCCTTGGCGCCTGCCGCCGGCCCGGCCGATCCGGGCCGCCAAGGGGCTGCCGTGGGAGAGACGATCGCCGCCGAGCGTTGGAATGAGCGTGGTAACGGGCGCGGCAGCCGGCGCGGTACTCGCAGGCAGGCGCGCTCAGCCCACCCCGCCCGGCGCCGGCGGCAGCTCGCCCATCGCGGCGCGGAACAGCAGCTCGTCGGTGGCGCGCAGCCGCCGGGCCAGCTCGCGGCCGAGGTTCATCTGCAACAGCGCGAACTGCTCGAGGTCGGCGTCGTGCAGCCGCATCATCTCGTCGGGGCCGAACTCGATGGCCGAGCAGTCGGCGAGCGCGCGCACGCCGGCGCTGCGCGGGTGCAGGTCCATCAGCGCCATCTCGCCGAAGCAGTCACCGGGGCCGAAGCGGTTCAGCTCGATCTCGCGGCCGCACCACTGGCGGGTGACGATGGCCGCGCCGCGCTCGAGCACGAACATCGAGCGCGCCTCGTCGCCCTCGCGGAAAAACCAGGTGCCGGCGGCCACCTCGCGGTGCCGCGCGCACTCCACGAGAAAGTGCAGCGCCTGCTCGTCCAGCGCGCCGAAGACCGGCATGCGCTGCAACAGATCGATCCGCCCGGCCTCCATGGCGGCGTTGTACTGCAACGCCCGCGGCGCATCAAACCACCGTTCGCCCTGAGCAGGGGCCTGAGCTTGTCGACGGCCCCGTGTCGAAGGGTCGCGGCTCGGCGCAGCGTGCGGGCTGTGGTCCTTCACCCGCGCGTTAGGTCAGCGTGACCGGCTCACCTCCTTCAACCGCTCACCCTCCACCTGCACCGCCTGGCCGACGGCGATCGACGCGCCTTGCGTCACCGTGCGCGTGCTGCCGTCATCCATGCGCACGCGCACCCGGTACAGCGTCGTCGCGCGGGCGCGCTTTTCGACCTCGTGGCCGGCGACGCCGCCGCCCACCGCGCCGATCACCGTCATCGCGTCCTTGCCGCGCCCGCCGCCCATCTGGTGGCCGACGACACCGCCGAGCACGCCGCCAACGACCGCGCCGACGCCGGTGCCTTCGCCCTTGCGCTGCACCGGCGTCACCGCTTCGACGACGCCGCAGTTGGCGCAGGCACGCGGGGACGCCGCGGGCGCGGTGACATGGGGCGCGGCGCGCGGCGAGACACCGTCAGGAGCGCCGTTGCCGGCGAGTGATCGAGTCGGCGCCAGCGGCTCGGCCGGCGATTGCAGCGCGGCCTTCTCGGCGGCCGCCGTCGCAGGGCTCACCGCCGCCGCGGCCACATCCTGCCGCTCGGCCGCACGCCACTTGATGACACCCACCGCGCCGGCCGCGCCGAGCGCCACCAGCAGCAACGCCGCGCCGGCCCACCAGCCCGGGTGCACACGCCGCGCCGCCGGCGGCGAGATCGTCGAAACGACCATCGGGAACTCTCCTGTCGAGGAAGACGAATCTGCGTTCGACAGGCGGCGCTCGCCGCCGTTCCTGTTGCGGTGTATCGAGGTGCGACGGGGCTTGACAGGGTGTTCGTCAAAGACTCGCCGCCAGCTGCCGCTCCAGATCGTGCAGCACCTCGTAGCACGGCAGCACCTGCTTGACGCTGGCGTTCGGCTCGCGGCCTTCGCGGATGGCGGCGAAGAACTCGCGGTCCTGCAGCTCGATGCCGTTCATCGAGACATCGATCTTGCTGACATCGATCTTCTGTTCCTTGCCGTCGACGAGGTCGTCGTAGCGCGCGATGTAGGTGCCGGTGTCGCCGATGTAGCGAAAGAACGTGCCGAGCGGGCCGTCGTTGTTGAAGCTGAGGGAGAGCGTGCAGATGGCGCCGCTGGCCGCCTTCAACTGGATGCTCATGTCCATCGCGATGCCAAGCGCCGGGTGCATCGGGCCCTGCACGGCGTTGGCGCGCACGATCGGGCTGCGTGCCTGATAAGCGAACAGGTCCACCGTGTGCGCGGCGTGGTGCCACAGCAGGTGGTCGGTCCAGCTGCGCGGCTGGCCGAGCGCGTTCATGTTCGTGCGCCTGAAGAAGTAGGTCTGCACGTCCATCTGCTGGATGTTGAATTCACCGGCCGTGATGCGTTTCCTCACCCACTGGTGGCTCGGGTTGAAGCGCCGCGTGTGGCCGCACATCGCGACGAGGCCGCTGTTCTCCTGCATCTGCACGACGCGATAGGCGTCGCGCAGGCTGTCGGCGAGCGGAATCTCCGCCTGCACGTGCTTGCCCGCCTTCATGCAGGCCACCGCCTGCGCGGCGTGCATCTGCGTGGGCGTGCACAGGATCACCGCCTGCACGTCCTTGTTGGCGAGGATGTCGTCGAAGTTGTCGGTGGCCTGCGCGATGCCGTACTTCGCCGCCACCTCCTTGGTCTTGCCGAGGTCGCGGCTCATCACGCTGACGACTTCGACGCCGGCGATGTTCTTGATCGCGTCGAGGTGCTTCGTGCCGAAGGCGCCGGCACCGGCCAGCGCAGCTTTGATCGTGGTCATCGCGGTGTCCTTGTGGGAGGAGAAACGGAAACGAATAGCGCAAGTCGAAGTCAATCCCAGCGGCCGAAGTGGCCGACGATGCCGCGCCACAGCGCGTCCGCATCGCGCGCGAGGGTCGTGCTGCCGGCGCGCGCGGTCTCGTTGGCGGCCAGTTGCACCATCGCCAGCCGCTGCGCGGGGTCGACGGCGATCATCTGGCCGTACACGCCCAACAGCGCAAAGCGGCGCTTCTCGCCCGGGTACAGCCAGACCTGGTAGCCATAGCCGAAGTACGGCGTCGCGCGCCCGGGCTGGAACGCGGCGGGGTGATGCGCACGGCCGGTCGCTTCGACGAGGTAGTCGCGCGGCAGCACCTGCGCGCCGGTGTCGGGGCGCTTTCCGTCGTTGGCCAGCACGGCGGCCAGGCGGCCGTAGTCGCGCAGCGTGGCGTTGAAGCCGCCGCCGGCGCTGATGACGCCGGTGGTGTTCTTCAGCCACAGCGCATCGTGTTCGGCGCCGATCGCCTGCCACAGCCGCGGTGTCAGGTAGGTGGCCAGGTCCTCGCCGGTGGCACGTTGCGCCACCAGCGAGAGGATCGACGTCTCGGCGCTGGCATAGCGGAAGCGCTCGCCCGGCGCAGCTTCGCGCTCGGTCATCAGGCGCGCCGCGGCGTCGATGCCGCGCCTCGCGGCCTCGGCGGTGAAACGCGCCAGGTCGTCGCGGCCGTCGTACTGCTCGCTGAAGCGCACGCCCGACGACATGCGCAGCAGTTGCCGCACGGTGGCCTCGCCGTACAGCGTGCCGGCGAGTTCAGGCGCCAGGCGGTCGGCGCGCACGTCGAGCGAGGTGATCCGCCCTTCCTGCAGCGCGAAGGCGAAGGCGAGCGCCGCGATCGTCTTGGCCATCGAATGCGAGACGAAGCGGTGCGCCGGCGTGCGCTCGTACTGGTAGCGCTCGACGAGCACCTCGCCGTCCTTGATGACGAGCAGCGCCATCACGCGCTGCCGCGCGAGGTAGTCGTCGATGGTCAGGCTGCGGCCGCCGTCGCGTGCGGCTTCACGCCAGCGCAGGTCCCGTGCGAAGCGCTCGGCGGCGGCCGCACGCGGCAACGGCATCGGCGCGCTCGCCGCGCGCAACGGCGCCAGCGACGTGGCGCGAAACCGCACCTGATCGAGGTTGGAGAACGAGCCGATGCGCACCGACTCGTCGAAGAACCAGTTCTCGGGCGTGCCAACCGGGTAGCCCTGCGCGCGGCCGAGGCGGTCTTCGTCGGGGGCGGCGCACGTTGCCGTCGCAGCCAGCGCCAGCACCAGCGCGGCGAACGCCGACGCGCACCGCTTCATCCGTTCTCCAAGATCAGGTGCCCCACCGCCGTGTTCGACGCCGGCACGTGATAGAACCGGTGCGCCACCAACGGCTGCGCGCCGCCTTCGTCGATGTCGCTCATCGCGCCGCGCGCGATCAGCCACATCACGAGCTCGATGCCTTCGCTGCCGGCCTCGCGCACGTAGTCGATGTGCGGCATCTCGGCCAGCTTCGCGGGCTCGGCGATCAGGCGGTCGAGGAAGCGGTTGTCCCAGTCCTTGTTGATCAAGCCGGCGCGCGGGCCCTGCAACTGGTGGCTCATGCCGCCGGTGCCCCAGATCTGAACGTTCAGCGGCTGGTCGTAGCTCTTGACCGCCTTGCGGATCGCGCGGCCGAGGTTGAAGCAACGCCGGCCGCTGGGCACCGGGTACTGCACGACGTTGACGGCGAACGGAATCACCGGGCACGGCCAGGCATCGCGCGAGGGATCGAGCGCGCCGCACATCAGCGACAGCGGCACCGTCAGGCCGTGGTCGACGTCCATCTTGTTGACGATCGTGAGGTCGAAGTCGTCCTGGATGACGCTTTGCGCGATGTGGCTCGCGAGTTCCGGGTGGCCGATGACCTTGGGCACCGGCCGCGGGCCCCAGCCTTCGTCGGCGATCGCGTACTCGGCCGCAGTGCCGATCGCGAAGGTGGGGATGATCTCGAGGCTGAACGCCGTGGCGTGGTCGTTGTAGACGAGGAAGATGACGTCGGGCTTGTGCTGCTTCAGCCATTGGCGGCTGTAGTCGTAGCCGCTGAAGACCTTCTGCCAATACGGCTCGGCGGTGCGGCCGAGGTCGAGCGCCGCGCCGATGGCGGGCACGTGGCTGGTGTAGACGCTGGCGGTGATGCGGGCCATGTTCTGTTGCGATGTGAATCGAACGAGCGTCGAACGAGCGCTCAGAAGCCCGGCCGCGCCGCGCTGCCCTGCGGCTGGCGGTGCGGCTGCGCGTTGCCGTCTTCGCCGACGCGGCGGTTGCCCTCGGCGCTGCGGCCGCCGGCGACCATCATGTCGCGGTACTCCTCTTCGGTCATGCCGGTCATCGAGCCGGCCATCTGCTGGAAGCTCTTGCCGTGCGTGGCGCCGAGCTTGGCGAGGAAGTAGATGTTGCCGCCCTCGGCGATGCAGCGGTTCAGGTCGCGCGCCAGCACCGCGGCCTTCTGCGCCTCGGTCATCGGCCACTCGTCGAGCATCTTCTTCGGGTCGGCGAGGAAGCGCTGCCTGTTCTCGGCCTTCATCAGGCTCATGCAGAACTGGTTCAGCCAGTAGCCGCGGCGGCTCTGGTCGGCATCGAAAATCGTCGTGCCGGGGATGTCGGTGTAGGGTTTGTCGAGGGCCATCGGTTGTCTCTCGTGTTCAGTTCACGCACTCGAAGCTGGCTGCCTGGTTCGCGTCACCGCCCTTGTAGCGCGTCCACTTCGGCCACTCGCACAAAGGCCGCGTGCGCCGCACCGTGAACGGCGGCTTCACGTCCTGCTCGGCAAGCACCAGGTTGATCGGCGCCTCCTGGCGCTCGACCCAGGTCGACAGCGCGCGCAGCATGTCCACGAGCGCCGGCGCGCCGGTGCCGACGTGGTCGACACCGGGCGCGGCGTACACGCGCATGAACTGCGCCGCGGCGCCCGCGCCCATGTGGCGCTTGACGGCGTCGCCGTACTGCAGGCCGGCATACGGGCTCTGCGCGTAGTCGCTCATGTACTCCAGCACGATCAGCTTGTGGCCGCGCGCGGCGAAGCCGCCGAGGTCGGGGCTCGTCGAATCCATGATCGACGAGATCACCTTCGTCCACTCGGCGAACTGCTCCGGTGTCACGCGGCGCGGGTCGGCGTTCGGGTCGCGGGCGAAGAAATGCTGCGCGGCGCCCGAGCCATAGACCCACTGGGTGGCGTTGCCGGCCGAGGGCGGTGTGGTCGGCGCGGTGTTGCCCGACCACCAGGCGCGCCAGCCGCCGGTGGGACCGCCGGGTGCGGGCGTGTCCTCGCCACCGATGCCCCAGCCGGGGTACTCGATCAGGCCGTTGGCGAGCGCAAACGGAAAGCGCAACGGCGAGCGCAGCGTGCGCACCGCGCGCACCTGCGCCGGGCTCAGGCAGTTGGCGCCACCCTGCACCGCCGCCGCACCGGCACCCGGGCATTGCAGGCTGCCGGGGTCGAAGGTTGCGCGGCACGCCTCGGTGTTGGAGACGATGCGGTCGGCCACGCCGTCGGCGGCGTCACACGCCGCGAGCACCGCGTCGTGCACGAGCTTCACCTGCGCGGGCGCGAGCCAGCCGTCGCCGCTGAGCGCCACGCCGTTGCGCACGAACGAGTACATCAGCCCCGTCCACTGGATCACCGGCACGCGGGCGAAGATGCCGTTGAACGCCGCCGGATAGCGCTGCGCCATCGTCAGCCCTTCGCGCCCGCCCTCGCTGCTGCCGACGAAGTAAAGGTACTCGGGCGCGCGGCCGTAGGCGCGCTTCATCAACTCCGCCGAGACGTTGCGCACCTTCGGGTACGCCTGGTACGCGAAGTTGAGCAGCATCTCCTCGTTGGCCGCAAAGGCCATCGGCGAGACGCCGGGCCGGTTCTGGTGGCCCGAATCGGTGCCCACCGTCACGTAGCCCTGCGCCAGCGGCGCCGCTGCGTCGTAGCGTGCGCCCGGCACGAGCGCCAAGCCGCTGATCAGCACGCCGTTGAAGCCGCCGCCGCCGAACTGCACCGAGCGGCCGTTCCACGCGAGCGGCAGGTTGACCTGGAACTGGATCGGGTCGGCCTTCGGGTCGACCGGCGCGATGCGGCCGACGAGGCGGCAGTGCGCCGGCAGCGCCGGCGTGATCGCCGCCGCGGGCGTGGGCGCTCGATCTGCGACGCTCAGTTCGCTGGCGGCGTGGTACGTGGCGCTCGTCACGGTGGCATGGCCGCTGCGCTGGCCGGGCCAGGTGATCAACGACGCGCCGATTTCGTGGCCCTTCAGCGATTCGCAGCCGGCCTTGGGGTCGGCGGAGGCGAGCGGTGCCGACCGCTCGCCTAGGCCGGTGGCGCAGGAGGCGAGGAGCAGAGCGGCGACGCATAACAGAACCGCTCGCGCTGAGCTTGTCGAAGTGCCGGTGCCAGGAGCAAGCCCTCCGACAAGCTCAGGGCGGGCTTCGACAGGCTCGGCCCGAACGGCACCCATGGCGTTTGACCTATGCATCGTCATCGATTTCCGTGGTTCACCGGCTCTCGCAGCGGAAACTCGCCGCCCGCTCGAGGTCACCGCCCTGGTAGCGCGCCACCTGCGGCCAGGGGCACAGGAGACGCGTGCGATCTGCTGCCCAGCCGGCCGGCAACTCGGCGTTGACGCCACCGGCGTTGCCGGCGCCGCGCGCCGTGGCGACGAGGCTGGCCGGCGCCTCGCCCTGCTCGACCCAGCGCACCAGCGGCGCGAGTGCATCGAACTGGTCGGTCGTCGGCCCGCCGGTGCAGTGCGCCATGCCGGGCACCGGGAAATAACGCGCGAAGTCCGCAGCCCGGCCGCCCTGCGCGCGGTTCAGCCGCTGCATCAACGCCGCGGTGTCGTTGGCCGAGAAGATCGCGTCGCTGACGCCGTGGTAGACGAGCATCTTCGCGCCGCGCGCGCGCAGCGGCGCGAGGTTCACCGGGTCGTCCTTGCCCGGCATCGTGATCACCGCATCGGCCGATTCGCGGAAGGTCGCGTCGGTGGCGAAGATCGCCTTGAATCCATCCTCGACATCGACCTTGAACGGGTCGAGCGAGCGCGGCGGCGTCATGAAGATGTAGCCGGCGGCGGGGTCGAGCACCTGCGCGTTGACGAACTTCCACTGCGCCCAGTTGGCCGCGGCGATGCCCGGGTCCCAAGGGAAGCTCGAATAGACCGGCTGGCCGCCCGGCGTCTTTGCGCCGGCGTGCACGGCCGCGAGCAGCGTCTTCTGCGCGGCGCTGAGGCACTGGCCGTTGCGCTCGGCGGTGCAGGTGGGCACGTCGCGCACGAGGTCGAAGCTGCGCTGGCACGCCGCGGTGTCGGCGACGAAGCCGTCGCGCGCGCCGTCGGCCGCGTCGCAGCGCTCGAGCATCGCGCGCGCCACGGTCTGCCGCTCGGCGGCGGTAAGCGCGGTGCCGAGGTCGGCGATGCGCGCCGCCGGGTTGAACGGGTGCGGCATCGTCGCGCCGGGTGTCGCCAGGGCCAGCCACTGCGGCGCCGCCCACAGCTGCGCCAGCGCGGCGTTCGGCAGCCGGTAGCCGGGCGCGCCGACGAGGTAGCCGTCGTAGTGCTCGCCATGGCGCGCCGCGGCCACCAGCGCGTGCCGGCCGCCGTTGCTGCAGCCGCCGATGTACGAGCGATCGGGCGCACGGCCGTAGGCGGCCGCGATCAGCGCCTTGGCCATCGGCGTCAGCGCGCCGACGGCCGCGTAGCCGTAGTCGGCGCGCGCTTGCGGCTCGGCGCCGAAGCGCGGGTTCTGGCGGCCGGTGTGGCCGGCATCCGAGCTGATGACGGCGAAGCCCTGCGCCAACGCGCCGGTGACCGGCCCGCCGCCGAGCGCACCTTGCGCCGGGTGCACGACGCCGTCGATGCCGCCGTTGGCCTGGTAGTAGAAGCGGCCGTTCCACACCACCGGCAGCCGCATCTCGAAGCCGATCGCATAGTCCTGACCGTCGGCGCCCTTGCGCGCGCGCATCTGGCCTTTGACGAGGCAGTGGCCGGCGACCCCGGGGCCGTTGGGCACGACGGGGCCGGCACCAACCTGCGCGGCGCTGGCCAGTTGCGTCTGCTCGAACGCGAAGCGCGCCGGCAGCGTCTCGCAGCTTTGCAGCGGGCCGCCGACTGCCGCCTTCAGCTGCGCGGGCGGCGGGCCGGCAGGTGTTTGCTCTTGCGGTGCGCTGGTGCACGCCACAAGCAGCACGGCGGCGCCAGCCAGCGCCGCCGTGCGTGCCTGCTTCGTTGTCTCCTTCACCATCACTTGCCTCGTCGTCTTGGTCATGTCTCCTCGCACCTTCTCGTGATCGGTCTCAGGTCAAGCCGCTTCTTCGGGCCAATACAACCGCATCGGATTCGTCACCAGCAGCTTCTTCTGCAGTTCGGCCGTCGGCGCGATGTGCGGGATGAAATCCACCAGCAGCCCGTCGTCGGGCATGTGTCCCTTCAGGTTCGGGTGCGGCCAGTCGGTGCCCCACAGCACGCGGTCGGGGAATTCTTCGACGACGCGGCGCGCGAAGGGCACGACGTCGCGGTAGGCCGCTTGTTCGCCGTTCAGCGCCGGCGGGCCGCTCGCGCTCAGCCGCTCCGGGCAGCTCACCTTGCTCCAGACGTTGCCGTGCTCGCGCATGAACTTCAGGAAGAGCGCGAACTCGGGGCCGTCGATCGGCTTGCTCACGTCGGGCCGGCCCATGTGGTCGACGACGACGGTGGTGGGCAGCGCAGTGAAGAAGTCCCACAGCTGCGGCAGGTCGACCGCCTCGAAGTAGATGACGACGTGCCAGCCGAGCCGGGCGACGCGGCCGGCGATCTCCATCAGCTCGTCTTTCGGCGTGAAGTCGACGAGCCGCTTGACGAAGTTGAAGCGCACGCCGCGGATGCCGTCGGCGTGCAGTTGCGCGAGTTCGGCGTCGCTGACGCTGCGCTTGACGGTGGCGACGCCGCGCGCGCGGCCGCCGCTCGTGCGGCAGGCGTCGGCGAGCGCGCGGTTGTCGGCGCCGTGGCAGGTGGCCTGCACGACGACGTTGCGCGCGAAGCCGAGGTGGTCGCGCAGCGCGAAGAGCTCGCGCTTGCTCGCGTCGCACGGCGTGTACTTGCGCTCGGGCGCGTACGGAAACTCGGCGCCGGGGCCGAAGACGTGGCAGTGCGCATCGACGCTGCCCGGCGGCAGCGCGAAGCGCGGTTTGCTCGGGCCGCTGTGCCAGTCGAGCCAGCCGGGCGTCTTCGTGAAGCCACCGGTCGTCGGCTTGCCGGTGGCCTCGCTTTGCGGAGTGCCGCTCATCTCGGTCGGTCCTCTCCATCGTTCTTCTGCTGTTGTTTCAAGTGCGCGAGGATGCGGTCGGCTTCGGTGCGCCAGTCGGCGCTGCGCGCAAATTCCTTCGTGCCCCTCGCGCCGAAGAGCCCGGCGTCGGCAAGGTCGGCCACCCAGGCCTGGCGCTCGGCGGTGCCGCTGGCGCTGAACGGCACGAGGCCGGCTTCCTGCACGGTGACGGCGACTTCGCGCACCTCTTCGCTGCGGCGGCGGCCGTGTTCGATGACACGCTGGAAGAGGTAGGCGCCGTGCTTCTCCCAGTCGATGCCGGGGAACGTTTCGTACAGCGACGCGATCACCGCGTCCTCGACGCCGTAGTGGCGCGCCGTCGTGAACGCCTCGATGACCATCGCCTCGAGGCCCTTGATCATCACGCTGCGGCACATCTTCGTGGCACTCGCGACGCCGAGCTTGGCGCTCGCCACCTTGGCAGCGAAGCCGATTTCGTTCAGCTTCGGTTCCAGCGCCGCGGCGTCGGGGCCGCCCAGCAGCAGCGGCACCTTGATGCGGTACGGCGGCACGCTCGTCATCACCGCGCCTTCGACGTAACGGCCGCCGGCGGCGTTGACGATCGCCGCGGCGCGGACCTTCGCGCCGGGCGAGGCACTGTTGAAATCGAGGAAGAAAGCACCCTTCTTCAGCCCCGGCGCCGCCGCCTCGGCGACCGCGACGGCCTGGCTCGCGGTGACGGCCGAGACGACGAGATCGACGCCGTGCACGGCAAGCGCATGCGTCGTCGCGAGCACGACATCATGCGCCGCCGCGTGCTCGCGGATCGGCTGACCGTGGTCGGTGTCGAGCTTGAGGTCGTAGGCGCTGACGGCGATGCCTTGCCGGCGCAGGTCCTCGGCGAGGATGCGGCCGACTTCGCCGTAGCCGATGAGAGCGACTTGCCAGCTCATCGCCGAACTCCGTTCGCCCTGAGCTTGTCGAAGGGTCGGGTGGCAGGAGACATGGGCTTCGACAGGCTCAGCCCGAACGGATGGGTGTTCATCTCAGTCGATGTAGCGCAGCCCCGCCTTGGCCAGCGGCTCGCGCATGTTGTACATGTCCAGGCCCAGCACGCCGGCGGCGAGCTTGGCGCGCTTGTCGCCTTCGTTGGCCTCGCGCTGCGTGGCCGCTTCGAGCGCCGCGGCGGCCATCGCGCGCGGCACGCAGACGACGCCGTCGTCGTCGGCGACGATCACGTCACCCGGGTGCACCAGCGCGCCGGCGCAGACGACCGGGATGTTGACGCTGCCGAGCGTCGCCTTGATCGTGCCCTTGCTGCTGATGGCGCGGCTCCAGACCGGGAACTTCATTTCGGTGAGCGTCTTCACGTCGCGCACGCCGGCGTCGATGACGAGCGCACGCGCGCCACGCGCCTGGAAGCTGGTGGCGAGCAGGTCGCCGAAGTAGCCGTCGGTGCACTCGGCGGTGATCGCCGCGACGACCACGTCGCCGGGGCGGATCTGCTCGGCGACGACGTGCATCATCCAGTTGTCGCCCGGGTGCAGCAGCACGGTGACCGCGGTGCCCGAGACCTGCGCGCCGGCGTAGATCGGCCGCATGTACGGCTTCATCAGGCCGACACGGCCCATCGCCTCGTGCACGGTGGCGCTGCCGAGGGCGGTCAGGCGGTCGGCGACATGCGCCTCGGTGCGCTGGATGTTGCGGTAGACGACGCCGAGTTCGTACATGGTCAGTTCCCCTTCTTCTTCAGAGCCGCATCGAGCCGCGGGTAGACGCGGCGCGCGTTGCCTTCGTAGATCGCATGCTTCTCCGCCGCCGAAAGCTGCGTACTCGCCTCGATGTAGCGCTTCGTGTCGTCGTAGTTGAAGCCGGTCTCGGGGTCGATGCCGCGCACGGCGCCGATCATCTCGCTGGCGAAGAGGATGTTCGACACCGGGATCACCTTCGTCAGCAGGTCGATGCCCGGCTGGTGATAGACGCAGGTGTCGAAGAAGACGTTGTTCAGCAGGTGGTCTTTCAAGAGCGGCTTCTTCAGCTCCTGCGCCAGGCCGCGATAACGGCCCCAGTGGTAAGGCGCCGCGCCGCCGCCGTGCGGGATGATGAACTTCAGCGTCGGGAAGTCCTTGAAGAGGTCACCCTGGATCAGCTGCA
Organism: Betaproteobacteria bacterium; assembly: GCA_016716535.1. Classification (GTDB taxonomy): domain Bacteria; phylum Pseudomonadota; class Gammaproteobacteria; order Burkholderiales; family Burkholderiaceae_C; genus Rubrivivax. The sequence goes on from JADJWD010000001.1 coordinate 112,966, forward strand.
TGAACGCCGTCGTGTCGGCGTTGATGTAGTGCGCGCCGGTCGTGTGGAAGCACGCGTTGCAGCTCGTGCTGACGTGGATCATCGCCGGGATGTCGTACTCGGCCATCTTCTCGTAGATCGGGTACCAGTGGCGGTCGGTCAGCGGCGGCTCCTTCCAGTGGCCGCCCGAGGGGTCGGGGTTCAGGTTGATCGCGACGTTGCCGTACTGCTCGACGCACTTCACGAGTTCCGGGATGCAGGTCTTCGGATCGACGCCCGGGCTTTGCGGCAGCATCGCCGCGGGAATGAAGTGCTCGGGGAAGAGCCGGGCGACGCGGTAGCAGAGTTCGTTGCAGATCGCGGCCCAGGTGCTCGAAACCTCGAAGTCGCCGATGTGGTGCGCCATGAAGCTGGCGCGCGGGCTGAAGACCGTGAGGTCGCTGCCGCGCTGCTTCATGAACTTGAGCTGGTTCGTTTCGATCGTCTCGCGGATCTCGTCGTCGGTGATCTTCAGGTCGGCGGCCTTCGGCTTGGCCGACGGGTCCTTGATGCCGGCGATCTGCTGGTTGCGCCACGCTTCCAGCGCCTTCGGCGCCGTCGTGTAGTGGCCGTGGATGTCGATGATCATGGGCTGCGTCTCCTCGATGCGATCAGGCGTTCAGGCCGCCGGTTCCATGCCGTGGCGCCGCTTGATGTCGGCGCCCTCGGGCGAGTTGATGAAGTCCAGCGCCGCGCGCGCCGCCGCGGCCTGCGCGCTGCCGCGGCCGAACGCGGCCGAGAAGGTGGTGATGAAGGCGGCGCCGGCCGGCAGCAGGCCGACGACTTCCACCCCGGGCACGTGCATCAGTTCGGCGAGTTGCTGGAAACCGAGTTCGACCTCGCCCTTCACGACGAGGCTCGCCACCGGCACGCCGGGCGGCGCCTGCACGGTGCGCCTGGCCACCTCGTCGGCCACGCCCCAGCGTTCGAAGAGCTTCATGAGGTGCGTGCCGCTCGGGCCCGTGGAGTAGCCGATCGTGCGCGCGGCGAGCACGGCCGCCTTCAGCGCCGCTTCGCTGCCGAGGTCGGGTTTCGCGGCGCCGGTCTTCACTGCCACCGCCACCGGCGAGCGCACGAGGTCGATGCGGCCGGGCACGACGTGGCCGGCGGCGGCGAGCTTGTCGATCGCGTCGGAGGCGAGGATCACGAGGTCGAAGGTCTCGCCGGCGGCGACGCGCTTGGCCGCATCGACGCCGCCGACCGACTCGACGGCCAGCTCGATGCCGAAGTGCCTGGCGAACGCCCGGCCGAGGTCAGCGAGCACGGCGCGCGTGGCCATCGACGAGATCGCGGTGACGCGCAAGGCGTCGGGGGCGGAAGCAGCGGCAGAGGACATGGGCGCGCATTGTTCGCCCGCGCGAGCCATGCATCAACGCGATCGGCTGACTAGCTGCTAGAACGATCCGGCATGGCCTGCGAGAATGGCCGGAGGACGAACCGGCCATGGACCTGAAGCAGCTCGACACCTTCGTGCGCGTCGCCGAACTCGGCAGCTTCACGCGCGCGGCCAGCGTGCTGCGCGTCGCGCAGCCGGCGTTGAGCCGCCAGGTGCGGGCGCTCGAGGTCGAACTGCGCCAGCCGCTCTTCGACCGCAACGGCCGCGGTGTCACGCTCACCGAGGCCGGCAAGCGGCTGCTCGCGCACGGCCGCGGCATCCTGCAGCAGGTGCAGCGCGCGCGGCAGGACCTCGAAGAGCAGCGCGGCGCTGCGGCGGGCCTCCTGTCGATCGGGCTGCCGCCGAGCCTTTCGCGGTCCCTCACGACAGCGCTTGTCGAAGCCTTCCGCGCGCGCTTTCCGAAGGCGACGTTGAGCGTCGTCGAGGGCCTGTCGACCTACATGCTCGAGTGGCTGATGCAAGGCCGCATCGACTGCGCGCTCGTCTACAACGCGCAGCCGGCGGCGGCCTTCGATCTGCAGCCGGTGGCCGACGAGGCGCTCTTCCTCGTCTCGGCGCGGCGCGGCAAGGCGCTCGTCGGCCGGCCGGCGACGCTCGCCGACGTGGCCGCGCACGACCTCGTCATTCCGAGCCGGCCGCACGCGATCCGCATGCGCGTCGAAAGCGCGCTCGCCGAAGCCGCGCTGAAGCCGCGCGTCGCGCTCGAAGTGGAAAGCGTGCCGGCGATCCTCGACCTCGTCGTGCGGCACCCGCTGCACGCGGTGCTGGCGCTGAACGCGATCGTCGGCAGTGCGCGCGAGAGCGAGCTTGCGGCGCGGCCGATCGTCGCGCCCGGCGGCGCGCGCCTGGCGACGACGATCTGGATGGCGACTTCGGCGCAGCGGCCGCGCGGGCCGCTGTTGGAGCAGGCGCTGCCGCTGGTGCGAGCGCTGGTCGAAGCGCAGGTCGGCGGCAAAGCCGAGGCCGCGTTGCGCGCAGGTCGCAGCGCCGCGAAGCCGGCAAAGCAGCCACGGCAACCAAAGCGGACAAAACCGGCAAAACACCGGAAAGCTCCTTCGAAGAGGGGTTAGCAGACAAAGGGCACATGGCAAACTGCCCGCGCCCTCGGGACGGTGCCATCACGACAAGAGCCGACGTGCCGGGGTCCTTCACATGCAGGAGCCCGAATGACTCTCGCCCGTCCCGCCGCCGTTCGTCCAACGCAACAACAACGCACTGACAGCGGCCGCCACGCAAGCTTTCCACGCTTCACTTCCCGCGCCCTCGCCCGCGCCGCCGCCACCGCCTGCCTCGCGGGCCTGGCCGCCGCAGCGACGCCGGCGCTCGCCGAGAACCACGCGCTGATTCTGTGGATCGGCGACTACGGGGACCCGCGCGCCGACCTGCCGGGCATCGACCTCGACGCCGGCTTCGCGAAGAAGATCGCCAAGCTGATGGGCGTGCCCGACAAGAACATCTTCGAGGTCGCCAATGCGAACCTGACGCCGCGCAACGTCGGCGCGGCGCTCTCGGCGATGCACGACCGCATCAAGGAAGGCGACAAGCTCTTCGTCTACTACTCGGGCCACGGCACGCAGATGGCCGGACGCGGCGGCACCGGCGCCCGCTGCACCGAGGCCATGTTCGTGCGCGGCGGCGTCTTCATGGACGGCGATCTGCAGGCGTCGCTGACCAAGCTCGGCCAGAAGGCAAGCCAGGTCGTGATGATGAACGACTCGTGCTTCTCGGGCGGCGCGGCGACGCGCAGCCTGACGGCGCCCGCCGAAGGCGACGTGAAGGCGAAGTTTCTGCCCGCCGACTACAAGGCCAACACCGCCGTCGGCGCCGGCTACAGCTGCGGCGACGCGGTCAACACCCGCGGCATGACGCGCAGCCTCGGCACGCTGGAGAAAGACCAGCGCGGCCCGCAGGTGCTGTACATCGCCGCCAGCACCGACACGCAGGTGTCGTTCGCGAGCAAGAAGGGCAGCTTCGCGACGCTGACCTGGGCGCAGTGCCTGGCCGATGCATCGTCCGACAGCAACCGCAGCGGCACGATCAACGGCGAAGAGCTGAAGGCCTGCGCGCAGGGCTGGCTGAACAAGCTGGGCGTCAAGCAGACGATCATGCTTCAGGGCAACACGAAGCTGCCGCTGACCTTCACGTCGAATGCGACGGGCGGTGCGGCGTTGGCGGCGGCACCTGCGCCGGCGCCTGCCCCGGCGCCCGCTGCTGCACCCGCGCCAGCGCCGGCACCCGCCCCGGCCGCCACGCCGGCACCGGTCGCCGCCGCACCCACACCGGCTCCCGCACCGGCGCCCGCCCCGGTCGCCGCGCCGGCCCCGTCACCCAGCGCGCAGGCCACCGCTGCCACGGCCGGTGGCGCCGTCAGCGCCGCCAGCGCGCTGGAAGACATCGCCGCGATGGGCGACCGCAGCTACCAGGTGCGCATCACGACGGCCAAGGACAGCATGCGCATCGGCCAGGACCTGCTCGACTTCTCGGTCACGACGAACCGCGATGGTTATCTCTACGTCCTGCAAGTCGGCAGCGACGGCAAGACCTTCAACCTCTTGTTCCCGAACAAGCTCGACGGCAACAACCAGGTCAGCGCCGGCACGCACCGCTTCCCGCGCCCGAACTGGCGCGTGCGCTCGGGCGGCCCGGCCGGCACGAGCTACCTGCTGGCCATCGTCTCGCCCGACAAGAAGGACCTCGACCGGGAGATGACGGCGGGCACCTTCGCTTCGACCGCGGCCAACACCGTCGCCACGCGCAACCTCGTCGTCGAAGCCTCCGGTGCCAGCGGCAGCAGCAACGGCCGCTTCGGCGCCAGCGCCGTCGTCGCGATCAGGGAAGTGCAATGACCGGCGCGCGCGTGCCGGCCGCCATGCAGCAGCGGCCGGGCCGCGCGAGGCGACGCAACGGCGTGGTGGTCGCTGCGGCCGTTGCTGCCGCGGCGGCGATGGCGGCTGCCGGAGGTGCGTGGGCGACATCGCCGGCTGCTGGCGGATCGTCGGCAGCGCCGAAGGCTGTTGCCAAGAACACGAACACCAGCGCTCAGACGGCCACCGCCGCCGCGCTCGGTGATCTGGGCCTCGCGCTGCTGCGCGACGCGCCGGGCGTCAACGCCGTCGTCTCGCCGCTCGCCGTGGCCACCGTGCTCGGCATGGTGCAGTCGGGCACCACCGGCGCGACCGAGCGCGAAATCGAAGCGCTGTTCGGCAGCGCCATCGACGGCCGGCGCGCGATGCGCCAGGCGCTACCGGCGTTGTCTGCGCAGGTGCGTGCTGGCGGCGGCACCGCGGACCAAGCGGCGACGTTGAAGCAGGCCGCGCGCGTGTGGATCGACCCGACGGTGGCGCGCGCTGTGCCACCGTCGTTCCAGCGCCGGCTCGCACAGCGACATGGCGCCGATGCCGCCGTGCTGTCGTTCGCTGAGCCCGAAGCGGCGCGCGCCAAGATCAACCAATGGACGGCCGAGCACACCGGCGGCCGCGTCACCGAGTTGCTGCCGGCCGGCAGCATCGGCCAGTCGACGCAGGTCACGCTGACCGCGGCGGTGCACTTTCGCGCCGCGTGGGACAAGCGCTTCGACGCCGCGCAGACCGAGCCGCGGCCGTTCCAGACCGCGGCCGGCACGCAGGCATCGGTGCCGACGTTGAACGACGAGCGCGCGGTGACGCAGGCCGTCGTCGACGGCACGCAGCTCTACACGCTGCCGTTCGCCGCCGCCTACGACCTGGTGCTCGCGCTGCCTGCGGCCGAGCGCAGCGTCGATGCGCTGCTGAAGGACCTGAACGGCGGCACGCTGGCGCGCTGGCGTTCGACGCTGGCCGCACCGGCGGCGAAGGCGCCGCGTTGCAGCTTCTCGATGCCGAAGGTGGCCTTCGCGCCGAAGGCCGCGTCGATCAAGGCGTCGCTCGAGCGGCTCGGCATCAAGACCGCGTTCACGTCGAAAGCCGAGTTGCGCCCGATGCTCGGCCGCGCCGCGCCCGGGTCACACCTCGACGATGTGCTGCAAGCCGCCGGCGTCGCCTTCGACGAGCAGGGTGGCGAGGCCGTCGCCACCGCCGCCGCGACAGTGAAGCCGAAGTCGCTGGCGGTGCCCACCGCCTGTGCCGTCGACCGCGCGTTCGCGTTTGTCGTCGTGCACCGCGACACGGGCGTGCCGCTTTTCATCGGGCGCGTCGGCGACCCGACGCGCAGCGAATGACGCGCGACTGACTCGCGCCTGAAGCGCGAGTGAAGTGACGCGCGCTTCAGCGCGTCTCGGACACCTTGCGGTTGTACTTGTCGTACGCGGTATCGAGGGCGCGCAGCAGTCGCCCGAGGTGCGTCTTGAAGTCGCCCGGGACGATGAGGAACATCTCGCAGGCGAAGTTCGGATCGCCGTCGCTGTCGATGTAGGCCTTGACCACCTTGGTTTCGGTGGTCGCGAGGTTGGCGCCCTCCAGGCGGCGCAGCCGCGCCTGCGCCGACTTGTCCTCGGCGCTGAACGAGAGCACGAGGCGGAAGTACTCCGGGTCCTTCTCGTCGACATAGACGATGTAGAACTTGCCTTCGCGGCGGAAGCGCACGTTGCCCGCCTGCGTGATGTTCGGGTTGTAGCCCTCGCTCTGCAGGTACGCCATGTAGGTCTGCTGCAGCTGGTCCTTGCTGTATTGCTGGGCCAGTGCCGGGGCGCTGGCGGCGAACAGGAGCGCGCCGCTGAGCGCGACTTGGGCCAGGAGGGACTTGATCTTCATGGTCGTGTGCGGTTCGTGGTTGCCGGGGGTGGAGAACTCTTGTGCGAAGGCGTGATCACTGCGCCTTGGCCATCGCCGCGCGCGCGCGGTCGGCGTAGCGGCCGTTGGGGAACTGCCGCAGGTACGCCTCGTAGTCGGCGCGCCGGTTGCTGGACTGCGCGCGGTCCCACACCGCGAACTCGGCCGCCGGGTTGTTGCCTGCGGCGGCCGGTGCGGGCGCCGGTGTCGGCGCGGCCGCGGGCGTGGCCGCCGGCGCGCCGAACTGCGCGATGCGCGCACGCGCGCGGTCGGAGTAGCGGCCGTTGGGCACGGACTGCAGGAAGCCCTCGAACGCGGCGCGTGTGTTGACGCGCATCGCCTGGTCCCACAACTCGTACTCGCGCTGCGGTGTGACGGCCGAGCCGCCACCGGCGGGCGTGGGCGCCGGCGCGGGCGGCGTGTACACCGGGGCCGGAGCCGGGGCGGGCACCGGCGCCGGGGCGGGGGCCGGCGAGGGAGAAACGCGCGGCGGCGGGTCGAACGCCGGTGCGGGTGCCGGCGCGGCACCGCCGCCCGGATAGAAGAAGAAGTCCGACGACGACTCGTCCATCAGCGCCGGGCGCTGCTTGTGGCCGATGCCCTCGGCCGCCGTCTCGACGCTGGCGCGCACCTTGCGCAGCATCTCGACGGCCGACTGGCCGCGCGTGCGCATGTGCTTGACCAGTTCGCGCGTGAAGAGACCGTTCGGCACCGGGTCGTTGTTGCTCAGGCGGTCGAGCGCCTGCTGGCCCTTCGACGCGGCCATGATGACGAGCGAGCCCTTGGGCGGCTCGATGCGCGTCAGCGTCGAGCCCGGCGCGATCGAGCGGCCGGTGGCGGTTTCACGCAGCGGGTCGTCGCGGCACGCGTCGATGATGACGAGCGAGAACCGCGCGCGCTGGTTCAGCTCGTCGGTGAGCTTCTCGAGCGACTGGCCGTTGCGCTCGATGACGCGGTTGTCGGTCGGGCGGATGTCCACCGGCAGCAGGTGCGGGCCGAGGTTGGGCGGCTGCGAGCCGTGGCCCGAGAAGAAGAAGACGACCTCGTCGCCCTTCTGGATGCGGCGAAGGAAGTTGCCGACCGCGTCGTCCATGCCGTCGCGCGTGGCGTCGAGCACGCGTGTCACGGCGAAGCCGGCCGCCTCGAGCTCTTTGCTGATGGAGTTGGCGTCGTTGCGCGCGTTGCGCAGCTTGGTCGCGTGCTGGTAGTTGTCGTTGCCGACCACCAGGGCCAGCCGGGCGGCATGCGCCTCGAGGTGCATCACGAGGCAGGCGGCGGTCACCGACAGCGCGGCGATCAGGCGGCGAGGGCGGCGTGAAGAGGTCATCATGGCTTTATCGGCGGCGGTCGGCGGGACTACAGGTCCGGGATTCGGACACGGCGGAGGCGGCGAAAGCGGCAGCAGCGGCGAGGGCGCCCGTTGCAGTGGGCGATGACCCTGGCCCCATGAGCAGCGCGGACCTTACTCCATGCCAAGGGGGGTTCTCAACGCTGCACGTTCGGAGAGATGAGCGCAGCGTGCAAAGGGCCGCATTGGGGCTCCCGCACTTGACCGACGCCGACCGGCGCCGACCGGTGACGACCGGCAGCGACCAGCGACGGCCAGCGCTACTGCGGCGCCTTGCGCACCTCGACGCGCCGGTTGACCGGGGCCGCGGCGTCGCCGCCGTCCAGCGGCCGCGCGCTGCCGAAGCCGTAGGCGCTCAACCGCGTGTCGGCGATGCCCTTGTCGACGAGGTAGCGGCGCACTGCGAGCGCGCGGGCGCACGAGAGCTCGAGGTTGAGGCGCGCGTCGCCGCTCGCGTCGGTGTGGCCGGCAACGGCGAAGCTCTCGTTGGCCAGCGCCGGCGTCTTCAGCGCCGTGGCGACGTTGTCGAGCAGTTGCCGGTCGGCGGCCGCGAGGCGGTCGGAGCCGGTGGCGAACTGCACCGAGAGGTTCACGCCCGGCGTCGTGTCGCCGGCGTAGGGCACAACTTCGAGCGTGCGAGTCCTCGCGCCGCCGTTGCCCCCGCTGCCCGTGCGTTCCGCCCCGCCCGTCGGCCGCGGCGCCGGCTTGGCCGCTTCGCCGCACAGGTTGCTGCCCGCCTCGGGCAACTGCGTGCGACGGAACGAGCGTGTCGCCAGGCCGCCGTTCGCCGGCGCCGACAGCGCCGCGACGAGCGACTCGACGCTCGCCTGCCCCAGCGGTTGTTGCGCCGCGGCGCCGGACGTGAAGCCGGCGAGCGCAAGAGCCAGAGCGGCAGTCGAAAGCGGCGGGCGCAGGTAGTGGGTGCGACAGCGATCGTTCATGGGCGGCGTGGCGACGCGGTGCGTGGCAGTGAACTGCGATCGCGCCATTGCAGCACGGCCACGCGCCGCGGTTCACGATCGTGCACCGCCGCAGCGTCGGAAATTGCTCGCGCGGCCTCGTTGCGCAAGCGCTGCAAACGCCGCGTGGCCGCGGCCAGGGCCTTCAGCGCAAATGCTTGCCGAAGAACTCCAGCGTGCGCGTCCACGCCAGCTGCGCCGCGGCCGGCTCGTACTCGATCACCGGCAGCAGCTTCTTCTCGCCGACCTGCGTCTCGTTGAAGAACGCGTGCTGCGCGTCGTAGCGGTGGAACTCGAACTTCGCGCCGGCGGCGCGCAGCTTCGCTTCGAGCGCGTCGACGCCGGCGATCGGGAACGGCACGTCGCGCGTCGCGAAGTGGCCCATCAGCGGCGCCTTGATCTTCGCCGCGTCGACATACTCCAGCGGCGGGTAGCCGTACCAGATGACGCCGGCGTCCATCTCGGGCACGAAGACCGCCGACAGCGTGGTCAGCGCGCCGCCCATGCAGAAGCCCGTGACGCCGCACTTCGCGCTGCCGCTGCCCTTCAGGTACGCGACCGCGCCGCGCACGTCCTGCCCGGCGGCTTCGCCGAAGTTCAGGTCACCCATCAGGTGCTCGGCCTCCTTCGCCTCGAGCGTGCTCTTGCCGCGGTAGAGGTCCGGCACGAGCGCGCGATAGCCCGCCTCGGCGAAGCGGTCGGCGACGCCGCGGATCTGGTCGTTCAAGCCCCACCACTCCTGGATGACGACGACGGCCGGCGCGCCGGCGCCGCCGCCCGCCGGTTCGGCGAGATAGCCCTGCAGTTGCTTGCCGTCGGGGCGGTTGAAGCTGACGTTGCGGCCCATGAAGGAACTCCCTTCGAGATCGAGCGACGGCCGGACCTCCGGCCGCGCGAGCCCGGCAGTAGAGACGCGCACCGGCGTGTCGTCAACCCGGGCCGGCCCGATGCCGGACGATCCCCCTCGGTCGAACAAGAGCCCCCACCGTGCAGGGGCGGCGTTCGGGTGCATCATCGCGCGCGCTTGCGTGACAACTCGGGCGCCACCTTGCACGCCAACCCGGCGCCATCGGCCACCACGACAACGGAGACGACATGGCCCAGCTCAACGTCAACGGGCGCGTGCACACGCACGACGCCGAGCCCGACACGCCGCTCTTGTGGGTGCTGCGCGAGCAGCTCGGCCTCACCGGCACCAAATACGGCTGCGGCATCGCGCAGTGCGGCTCGTGCACCGTGCACATCGACGGCGCGCCGGTGCGCAGCTGCGTGCTGCCCGCCTCGGCCGTGCGGCCGGCGCAGAAGGTGGTGACGATCGAAGGCTTGTCGCGCGGCACCACGCACGTGCTGCAGAAAGCCTGGGCGCAGCTCGACGTGCCGCAGTGCGGCTACTGCCAGAGCGGCATGCTGATGGCCGCCGCGGCGCTGCTGAAAGAGAAGCCGCGGCCGACCGACGCCGACATCGACGCGGCGATGACCAACATCTGCCGCTGCGGCACCTACAACCGCGTGCGCGCCGCGATCAAGCACGCCGCCGGCGAGACGCGCGCCGACCTCGGCATCGTGCACACCGCGAGGAGCGCCTGATGAACCGCATCGAACAAGGCCGCGCCGGCCTGAACCGGCGCCAGTTCATCGCCACCGGCGGCGCCGCTGCGGCCACCGCCGCGGTCGGCTCGTTCGTCTTCGGCTTCGCGACCACCGCCGCGGCGCAAGGCGCGGCGCCGGAGATCAACGCCTGGGTCGTCGTGCAGCCCGACGAGCGCGTCATCGTGCGCATCGCGCGCAGCGAGATGGGCCAGGGCACGCTGACCGGCCTGGCGCAACTGGTCGCCGAGGAGCTCGAAGCCGACTGGAGCCGCGTCACGACCGAGTACCCGACGCCCGGCCAGAACCTGGCGCGCAAGCGCGTCTGGGGCAACTTCTCCACCGGCGGCAGCCGTGGCATCCGCGAAAGCCACGAGTACGTGCGCAGGGGCGGCGCCGCGGCGCGGATGATGCTCGTGCAGGCCGCCGCCGACGAGTGGAAGGTGCCCGCCACCGAGTGCCGCGCGGAAGCGAGCGTCATCACGCACGCCGCCAGCAACCGCCGCACGACCTACGGCAAGGTCGCCGCCGCGGCGGCGAAGCTCTCGCCGCCGGCGAACGTGCCGCTGAAGGACCCGAAGACCTGGAAGCTCGCCGGCAAGCGCATGGCGCGCCTGGACACGGTCGAGAAGACGAATGGCTCGCTCGTCTACGGCGCCGACCTCGTGCTGCCCGGCATGCTGAGCGCCGCAATCAAGGACTGCCCGGTGTTCGGCGGCAAGGTCAAGGGCTTCGACGCCGCGAAGGTCAGCGCGATGCCCGGCGTGAAGAAGGTCGTCGCGGTCGGCGACTCCGCCGTCGCCGTCGTCGCCGACACCTGGTGGCGCGCGAAGAAGGCACTCGACGCGCTGCCGATCGACTACGACCTCGGCCCGAACGCCGGCGTGCAGGACGCAGCGATCCAGGCGATGCTGCGCGAGGGGCTCACCGCCGAGCAGGCGGTCGTCGGCAACCGCAGCGGCAACGTGAAGTCGGCGCTCGCCGGTGCGACGCGCCGCGTCGAGGCCGTCTACAGCTACCCGCACCAGAACCACGCGACGATGGAGCCGATGAACGCGACGGCGCGCTGGACGGCCGAGCGTTGCGAAGTCTGGACGCCGACGCAAAACGGCGAGGCCGCGCTCGCCGCCGCCGCCGAGGCCGCCGGCCTGAAGCCCGACCAGTGCGAGGTCTACAAGCTGCCGCTGGGCGGCGGCTTCGGCCGCCGCGGCGCCGTGCACGACTGGGTGCGCCAGGCGGTGGTGATCGCGCGCGAACTGCCCGGCACGCCGGTCAAGCTGCTGTGGAGCCGCGAGGAGGACATGACACACGGCCGCTACCACCCGGTGACGATGTGCAAGCTGACCGCGGGCCTCGACGACAAGGGCCAGCTCGACGCGCTGCACATGCGCATCAGCGGCCAGAGCATCCTGGCGGGCCTCTTCCCGCAGAACGTGCGCGAGGGCCGCGACCCGGTGGTTTTCCAGGGGCTCAACGAAGGCGGCGGCGAGGCGATGTTCGGCTACACGGTGCCCAACCTCCTGATCGACCACGCGATGCGCAACCCGCACGTGCCGCCGGGCTTCTGGCGCGGCGTGAACCTGAATCAGAACGCGATCTACGTCGAGTGTTTCATCGACGAGGTCGCGCACGCGGCGGGCAAGGACCCGCTCGAGTTCCGCCGCGCACTGATGAAGAACCACCCGAAGCACCTCGCGGTGCTGGAGGCGGTGGCCACGCGCGCCGGCTGGGACAAGCCGGCCGCCGACGTGCGCGGGCAGAAGGTCTTCCGCGGCCTGGCGCAGACCCACGGCTTCGGCAGTTATGTCGCCGCCTGCGCCGAGGTGTCGGTGAGCGCCGACGGTGAACTCGCGATCCACCGCATCGTTGCCGCGACCGACTGCGGCCACGCGGTGAACCCGCAGCAGATCGAGGCGCAGATCGAGGGCTCGTTCGTCTACGGCCTCGGCGCGGCGCTGTTCGGCGAGTGCACGGTGAAGGACGGCCGCATCGAGCAGACCAACTTCGACAGTTATCCGTCGCTCCTGATGCGCCACATGCCGAAGGTCGAGAGCATCGTCATGCCCTCGGGCGGCTTCTGGGGCGGCGTCGGCGAGCCGACGATCGCGGTGGCGGCGCCGGCGGTGCTGAATGCGATCTTCGCGGCGACGGGCAAGCGCGTTCGCGAGTTGCCGCTGCGGCATCACTCGTTGAAGAGGGCTTGAGCGGGGGCGGAGGCGCGGGCGCACATCGGGCCGCCATGTCCACCGCTGCGCTGCTGCTGGCCGCTGCGGGCTTTGTCGTCGTCGGCGACGGCATCCCGGCGCGCTTGACCGGCACCGTGCCCGGCGACGCAGCGCGCGGCCGTGCGCTCGTCGCCAATCGCCAGGTGGGCCTGTGCCTGCTGTGTCACCAGGCGCCGATCGCCGAAGCGCGGCAGCAGGGCAACCTCGCCGGCGACCTGGCCGGCGCCGGCCGGCGGTGGAGCGAGGCGCAACTGCGGCTGCGCCTCGTCGACCCGAAGCGGCTCGACCCGGCGACGCCGATGCCGGCGTACCACCGCACCGAGGGCTTGTCGCGCGTCGGCGCGCGCTGGGCGGGCCGGCCCGTCTTCGAGGCGCAGCAGGTCGAGGATGTCGTCGCGTGGCTGGTGACGTTGAAGTGAGCCTGGGTGTGATGGACGAGCAGGAAAGCCGCCGTGCGAATGCCGCGGAATCGCCACGGCCGCGCCGCCGCGCCGTGCTGGTGGCCGGCGCCGCGCTGCTCGTCATCGCACGCCCCGCCGCCGCGACACCCCAGGCGCTGCGCGAGGCGGTCGCCGCCTTCACCGGCGGCGCGACGCCGCGCCCGGGTCGCGTGCGGCTCGAAATTGCCGAGCTCGTCGAGAACGGCAACGCGGTGCCGGTGACGGTGAGCGTGCAAAGCCCGATGACCGCGGCCGACCACGTGCGGCGCATCGCGCTCTTCACCGAGCGCAACCCCGAGCCGGGCGTCGCCGTCTTCCACCTCTCGCCGCGCAACGGCCGCGCGCGCATCGCCACGCGCATGCGGCTGGCCACGTCGCAGCAGGTGCTGGCGCTGGCCGAGACGAGCGACGGCAGCTTCTGGCAGGCGAGCGTCGACGTGATCGTCACGCTCGCGGCGTGTGTCGAGAGCTGAACGCACATTTGCCATCATGAGCGACGCCGCTGCCACCCCGGTGCGCGCCCTCGTCACGCTGCCGCGCGAAGTGAAGCGCGGCGAGCCGTTCGAGGTGCGCCTGCTCGTCGCGCACCCGATGGAAACCGGCCACCGCGCCGACGCGCAAGGCCAACGCGTGCCGCGCGACATCGTGCGCCGCATCGAGTGCCGGCTCGACGGCGACCTCGTCTTCGCCGCGGACCTGCACCCGGCCATCGCCGCCAACCCGTACGTCGCCTTTCCGCTCGTCGTGCAGGGCGAGGGCACGCTCGTCGTCGCCTGGACCGGCGACCGCGGCTTTGCCCACCGCACGAGCGTGGTGGTCAAGCCGCTGTGATGGGGTGCCGCGGCGGGACGGGCATCGCCGCGGGCGCGGTTCTCGCCGTCATCACCGCCGCGCTCATCTCTGCCTGCCAGGTGCCGGCGTCCGGGCCGACCACCGTATCGGCCAGCACCGCCCCACCCCGCCGCTCCGGCTTCGACGACATGAGCGCCGCGACGCAGGCGATGCAGCGCGACGACGCCGCGAACCCCGCGTGGCTCTGGGTCGAAGACGGCCGCCAGCGCTTCGACGCGCAATGCGCGCGCTGCCACACGGTGGCCGCGATGGCCGGCGTCGCGGCGCGCTACCCGGCCTGGGATGCCGCCGCCGGCCGGCCGTTGACGCTCGGCCAGCGCATCGCCGACTGCCATGCGCGGCGCGTCGCTTCCAGTCCGTTCGGGCTGAGCTTGTCGAAGGGCCCCGCGCAACACACCGCCTCGTGGCTCCCCGAACACGACGCCCGCCTCGCGCTCGAAGCCTTCGTCGCCCTGCAATCCCGCGGCCAGCCGATCGCGCCGCCGGCCGACGCGCGCCTCGCGCCATGGCGCGCGCGCGGCGAAACGCTCTTCAGACAACGCATGGGCCAGCTCGATCTGGCTTGCGCGCATTGCCACGAGCGCCGCGCCGGCCGGCGCCTGGCCGGCAGCGTCATCCCGCAAGGCCACCCGACCGGCTACCCGATCTACCGCCTCGAGTGGCAGGGCCTCGGCTCGCTGCAACGCCGCCTGCGCGGCTGCCTCGTCGGCGTGCGCGCCGAGCCGTTCGGTGATGACGACGACGATGCCACCGCGCTCGAGGTCTACCTGATGTCGCGCGCCGCGGGTCTCGCGATGGAGACGCCGGCCGTACGGCCATGAGGGCAACGACCAAGCTCAGCCCGAACGGGTGCTACTTCAGCGAGGGCTTCGACATGCTCAGCCCGAACGGGTCCTTGGGGCTTGCTCGGCCCGAACGGATGCCAAGCCGCCTCACCCGCCCGCCAGCGCCCCCATCCACCCCAGCGGATGCCGCGTCAGCGGCACCGTCACCAGTGTCGCCACCGACAGCAGCGCGGCGACGAAGAACGCGGCACGCGCTGCGCGCGTCTTTGCGCGCTTCAGCGCAAACGAGCCGAGCACGATGTACAGCAGCAGCCAGCCGAACTTGGCGCCGAGCCACGCTTCGCGCACCGGGTGCAGGCGCAGCATCGTCCACAGCAGCACGCCGGCGGTCAGCAGCGCCGTGTCGATGGCCACACTCGCGCGGCGCACGCCGGCGGCCAGCGGCCAGGTGGCGCCGGCCAGCACCGCGCCGCCGCGCGCCACGAAGAGCGCTGCGCTGACGCCGACCAGCCAAACGTGCGCCTGCTTCAGTTCGAAGTACCAATCGATCAATGCCATCACATGATGATGCCGCGCCCGGCGGCGACGGCGCCGTGCCGTCCCTTCGTCCAGCAGGCTGATGCCGTGCGGCTGCGGTCGCGCAGGCGCCGCGCAGACCGTTACGCTTGCGCTGCGGGAAAACGCCGCTGACCCGCCGCCGCGGCCGTTCCTAGACTCGCCGCGCCGGCCGCCCAGCCACCGGCCTGGGCGACAAAAAGGGCGCCCGCCGGCGGCACACTCCCGACGCGCCCTTCTCCGATCCACCCGCCGCCCCATGGTCGCCGCCCCCCACGCTGCCAGCGCCGCCAGCGCCGATGCGCTGAACGCCGCCCCCCGGCCCCCCCGCGCCGATGGGCGCGCCCAGGCGGGCAGCGACGAAGCCCGCCCGCTCGTGCGCATCGACCGCATCGGCAAGCGCTTCCCCGACGGCGTTGCGGTGCTGCACGACTTCTCGCTCGACATCGCCGAGCACGACTTCGTCAGCCTGATCGGCCCCGGCGGCTGCGGCAAGGGCACGGTGCTGCGGCTGCTGGCCGGGCTGGTGCCGGCCACCGCCGGCAAGATGACCTGGGCCGCGCACCGCACGCTCGGCGCCTCGCGCACCGACCGCGAGCTGGCGTTCGTCTTCCGCGAGCCGGCGCTGATGCCGTGGGCGTCGCTGTTCGACAACGTCTTCCTGCCGCTGCGCCTGTCGGGCATGACGCGCCAGCGCGCCGCCGACACCGTGCACGACGCGCTCGCCGTCACCGGCATCGCGCGCCACGCCGCGGCCACGCCGGCCGAGCTGCCGCCCGCGGTGCAGGTGCGCGCGGCGATCGCGCGCGCGCTCGTCACGCACCCGCGCCTCGTGCTGATGGACGAGCCGTTCGCGGCGCTCGACCCGCTGACGCGCGCGCGCCTCGCGGACGACCTGCTGGCGATCTGGAAGACGCACCGCTTCACCGTGGTGCTGGCCACGCAGAGCGTCGCCGACGCGGTGTTCCTCTCGCGCCGCGTCGTCGTGATGTCGCCGCGGCCGGGCCGCGTCGTGCGCGAGCTGCGCATCGGCGAGCCGTACCCGCGCACGAGCGGCGACTTCCCGCTCAGCGGCCGCTTCAACGAGCACGTCAAGGCGGTGCAGCGCTCGCTGCACGCGTCGGTGCTGGGCATCGCCTGATGGAGCCGGCCGGCGCAGCGGCGCCCCCCCCGCCCAGCAGCAACGGCCGCGGACACACCCACGCGCGGCGCAGCGACGAACAACGCGCCGCCGACCGCGCGCGGCGGGCGCGCTGGGCGGCACGCGCCGCGCGCGTCGGGCTGCCGCTGCTCGTGCTCGCGGCGCTCGCCGCGGCCTGGGAATGGCTCGTGCCGGTGCTGAAGCCGGCGCCCACGGCGCTGCCGGCGCCTTCGCTCGTGCTGGAGGCGCTCGGCCGCCACGGCGAGAGCCTCGCCCGCGCCGCGGCGGCGACGGCCGGCATCGCCGCGCTGGGCCTGGCCATTGCGGCGCTGGCCGGCGCACTGCTGGCGGTGGCCTTTGCGCTCTCGCGCTGGGTCGAGGCGGCGTTGCGGCCGCTCGCATTGGCCGTGCAGGCGGCGCCGGTGGTGGCGCTGGCGCCGCTCGTGCTGTGGCAGGCCGATACGACGGCGGCGGCGCTGGTGATATCGACCGCGCTCGTCGCCTTCTATCCTTTTGCTGCGCAGACGACGCGCGCGCTTGCGAACACCGACCCGCGGCTGCGTGAGCTGTACGCGCTGTACGAAGCGACGTCGTGGCAGCGTCTGCGGCTGCTGCTCGTGCCGGGCGCGCTCCCCGGCTTGCTGCACGGCCTGCGCGGCGCCGCGGCGCTGGCGCCCGCGGCGGCACTGACGGCCGAGTTCGTCGCACTCGCCGTCGGCGCGACGGTGTCGCCGGCCGGGCTGGCCACGCCGCTGTTGCAGGCGATCCAGGGCCACGACGTGGCGCTGCTGTGGGCGACGCTGGCGGTTGCCGCGTTGCTGGCGATCGTCTTCATCGGCCTCGGCGCACTGGCCGCCCCGCGCACCGAGCCGCGGCACGGCAGTCACGCCGGTGCGATGGCGAGTTGGCGTGACGGTGAGATGGCCTGATGGCGTGACGGCGGCGCGATGAGCCCCTTCCACCCGTCGCGCTGGCCCGAGCGGCTGCCCGCGCGCTACTGGCTGGCACGTGCGCGTGTGCCGTTGTCGCTGCTCGCGCCCGCGCCCGCGCCGCAGCCGCTGCTCACACCTGCGTCGCGCGACGCCGGCCTCGTCTCGCTGCTCGTCGACGACGGGCGCATCGCCGGCATCGAGCCCGTCGCCACGCCGGTCGACGCGGGCAGCACCACGGTCTTCGACCTCGCCGGCGCGACGGTGCTGCCGGCCTTCGTCGACGCGCACACGCACCTCGACGAGGGCGACCTGCTCGCCACCGGCATCACCCCGGCGCGCGACCTCGCCGCGGCCACGGCGCGCATGCGCGACGAACCCGCCCGCTGGACCGAGGCCGAACTGCGCACGCGCATCGGCTTCGCGCTGCGCACGGCGCTCGCGCACGGCACGCGCGCGCTGAACACCTACGTCGACTGGCCCGACCCCACCGACCCCGAAGGCCCGCTCGCCTGGCGCGTGTTCGCGGACCTGAAGCGCGAGTGGGCGGGCCGCGTCGACCTGCACTTCACCTCGCTGCTGGCGCTGCACCACCTGGCCGACGAAGCCGCGGCGCTGACGCTGGCGCGCACGCTCGCCCGCGCGCCGGAGGGCCGCGGCGCGCTCGGCCTCGTCGTCGATGCGGGCGCGCCGCTGCAATGGCTGCCGCGCGCCTTCGAGCTGGCCGAGCGGTTCGACCTGGCGCTCGACTTCCACATCGACCAGCACCTCGCGCCGCCCGAGGCGCACATCGGCCACGTCGCGCGCCTGGCCCGGCTGGCCCGCGAACGCGGATGGGGCACGAGTGTCGTCTGCGGCCATGCCTGCGTGCTGGGCGCGCTCGACGACGACGAGCACGACGCGCTGCTCGACGAGATCGCCGCCAGCGGCCTGACGCTGGTATGCCTGCCGGCCACCGACCTGTGGCTGCAGGACAGCGGCATGGACACGTCGCACAACGTGCAGCGCGGCGCACGCACCGGCCGGCGCACGCCGCGCCAGCGCGGGCTGCTGCCGCTGCACGAGGCGCGCGCGCGCGGCATCCCGATCGTGCTCGGCAGCGACCACCACCGCGACCTCTTCTTCCCCGGCGGCGACCTCGATCCGCTGCAAACGCTGGCGCTGGCGGCCAACGCGGCGCAGCTCGACGACGCGGTCTTCGAATGGGCCGACACGGTGACGACGACGGCGGCGCGGCTGCTCCGCGGGGCCGATGCGTCGGGCGAATCCGGCGAGTCCGGCGCATCGGACCTCGCCGTCGGCGCCGTCGCCGATCTCGTGCTGCACCCCGGCCGCACGAGCGCCGAAGTGCTGGGCCGCCCGCACCACGGCCGCCAGGTGCTGCGCGCGGGTCAGCGACTTGCCGCCGACGACGCGGTGCCGCCGGACTTCCGCGACCTCGACCGCGGCATCGAGCACCGCATCGACCACCGCATCGAGAGATGGCCGACATGAGCGCCGAACGAGACCAGCCCGGCGACGCGGACGACGCAGGCAAGGGCGCCACGCCGCCCGCCCCGCCGGCCTCCCCCGTCTCGGCCGCCTTCTGGCGCGTGATGCCGCCCGACACCGACGCGCAGGAAACCGCCGAGTGGCTGCAAGGCTTCGAGACGCTGGTGCGCGCCGAGGGCCGCGAGCGCGGCACTTACATCCTGCGCCGGCTGCTCGACGAGGCGCGGCGCCTGCGCGTGCCGCTGCCGCCGGTGCTGAACACGCCCTACGTCAACACGATCGCGCTCGATGGCCAGCCGCCCTACCCCGGCCAGCTCGAACTGGAAGCGCGCATCGCCGGCATCGTGCGCTGGAACGCGCTGGCGATGGTCGTGCGCGCCAATCGCGAGTCGGCCGAGCTCGGCGGGCACATCGCCACCTACGCGAGCATCGCCGACCTGTTCGAGGTCGGCTTCAACCACTTCTTCCGCGGTGACGGGAAGGACGGCGGCGAAGGCGACCTCGTCTTCTTCCAGCCGCACGCCTCGCCCGGCGTCTACGCGCGCGCCTTCGTCGAAGGGCGCCTCAGCCAACGCCACCTCGAGCTGTACCGGCAGGAGACGCACGGCAGCGGCCTCGCGAGCTACTGCCACCCGTGGCTGATGCCGGACTTCTGGCAGTTCCCGACCGGCTCGATGGGCCTCGGCCCGCTGACCGCGATCTACCAGGCGCGCTTCATGCGCTACCTGCGCGACCGCGGCCTCGCCAAGCGCGCTTCCGGCCAGGGGCGTCAAAGAATGGTGTGGGCCTTCGTCGGCGACGGCGAGATGGACGAGCCCGAGTCGCTCGCCGGCCTGAGCCTCGCCGCGCGCGAGGGCCTGGACAACCTCGTCTTCGTCGTCAACTGCAATCTGCAGCGCCTCGACGGGCCGGTGCGCGGCAACGGCAGCATCGTGCAGGAACTCGAGGGCCTCTTCGCCGGCGCCGGCTGGAACGTCGTCAAGCTCTTGTGGGGCAGCGACTGGGACCCGCTCTTTGCGCGCGACGCCGACGGCATCCTGGTGAAGCGCCTGCACGAGACGGTCGACGGCGAATTCCAGAAGTACGCCGCCACCGACGGCCGCTTCAACCGCGAGCACTTCTTCAACAAGTACCCCGAGCTGCGCGCGCTCGTCGCGCACCTGTCCGACGACGACATCGACCGCTTGAAGCGCGGCGGCCACGACCCGGTGAAGATCCACGCCGCCTACGACGCTGCGGTGCACCCGCGCACGGGCGTTGGCGGGCGGCCGACCGTCATCCTCGCGCAGACGAAGAAGGGCTACGGCATGGGCCATTGGGGCCAGGGCAAGATGGGCTCGCACCAGCAAAAGAAGCTCGACGACGAGGCGCTGCTCGCCTTTCGCGAGCGCTTCGCGCTGCCGATGAGCGAGGCCGACGTCGTGGCGCTGAAGTTCTGCAAGCCCGCCGACGACAGCCCCGAGATGCGCTACCTGCACGCGCGCCGCGAAGCGCTCGGCGGCTACGTGCCGGCGCGGCGCGCGAAGGCGGCGCCGTTGCCGCAGGCGCAGGCCACCTCGGCCGCCGACACCGCCCGCCTCGTCGAGCGCCAGGCGCAGCGCGAGCAGAGCACGACGATGGTCTTCGTGCAGCAACTGACGCAACTGCTGCGCGACCCCGCGATCGGCCGGCACGTCGTGCCGATCGTCGCCGACGAGGCGCGCACCTTCGGCATGCAGAGTCTCTTTCGCGAGTTCGCGATCTACGCCGCGCAGGGGCAGCTGTACGAACCCGAAGACCGCGACGAGCTGCTGTACTACAAGGAAAGCCAGTCCGGGCAGATCCTCGAAGAAGGCATCAGCGAGGCGGGCGCGCTGAGCAGCTGGCTCGCCGCGGCGACGGCCTACAGCGCGCACGGCGTGCCGATGCTGCCCTTCTACATCTTCTACTCGTGCTTCGGCTTCCAGCGTGTGGGCGACCTGATCTTCTGCGCCGCCGACAGCCGCGCGCGCGGCTTTCTCGTCGGCGCGACGGCCGGCCGCACGACGCTGTCGGGTGAGGGCCTGCAACACCAGGACGGCACGAGCCTGCTCGCCGCGGCCACCGTGCCCAACTGCCGCGCCTGGGACCCGGCCTTCGGCTACGAGCTGATCCACATCGTCGCGCACGGCGTCGAGCGCATGCTGCACCGGCAGATCGACGAGTTCCACTACCTGACCGTGATGAACGAGAACGCCGTGCAGCCGCCAATGCCGGCGGGCGTGACGGCGGCGCAGATCACGAGTGGCCTGTACAAGCTGCCGCGGGCCGAAGGCGGCGATGCCTCACCGCGAGTACGCCCGTCCGGCGAGACAGCCGCACCGCAAGTGCGGCTGGTCGGCAGCGGCATGATCCTGCACGAGGTCATCGCCGCCGCGGCGCTGCTGCGCGAGCTGTTCGACGTCGAGGCCGAAGTGTGGAGCGCCACCAGCTTCAGCGAACTGGCGCGCCAGGCGCGCGACGTGCAACGCGAGGCGCGGCTGAAGCCACTCGGGCCCGAGGAGCACCTGACACCGATCAGCCACGTCGAGGCGTGCCTCGGCGGCACGCTGCCGGTTGTCGCCGCCACCGACTACGTGCGCGCCGTGCCGCAGCTCGTCGCCGAGTACGTCGGCGCGCCGTACACGACGCTCGGCACCGACGGCTTCGGCCGCAGCGCGACGAGGCGCGACCTGCGGCGCTTCTTCGAAGTCGACCGCCAGCACATCGCGCTGGCGGCGCTTGCGGCGCTGGCCGACATCGGCGCCTGGCCACGCGAGGCGCTGGGCGAGGCGATGCAGCGGCTGGGGATCGTGCGCGAACCGGTGCCGCCTTGGCGGGCTTGATTCAACGCTGCGGCGCGCCGGTGCCGGCCTGCGCTGCACCGGCCGCCTGCAACGGCAGCCCGGCGGCCTTCCAGGCCTCGATGCCGCCGCGGTACCACAGCACCTGGCGGTAGCCCAGGCGCGCGGCGCGCAGCGCGGCGTTGTACGACATCCAGCACTGCGTGCTCGCGCAGTAGAAGACGAGCACCGTCTCCGGCCGGCCCTGCGTCACCTGCTGCAGAAAGTTGCCGAACTCGCGCTGCACCGGGTCGTCGAAGCTGCCGGCCTGGTGCGCCGGCACCGCGGAGTACGCACCGGGCAGGCGCTCGGGCCCGCCGAGCACGTCGAAGAAGAGCACGCGCGCTGCGTTGTGGCCGCCTTGCCCGCCTTGCCCGCCCTGGCCGCCCGTCGCCGCGCGCACCAGCTCGACGAGGCCGCGCGTGGTGATCAGTTGCGCGCCGGGGATCGACGTCGGCGTGCCGCCGTGCATCGGCCCGCGATGCAGGTTCGGCGTCGGCGGCACGCCGTGGTCCTGGCGCTCGTGCGCTTCGAGGCGGGCGAGGTCGGCGCCGCCTTGCCCGCCTTGTCCCCCTTGTGCCCCACCCTGCTGAACCTGCTGACCCTGCTGACGCTGCCCGCCCTGGCTTCCCTGCCCTTGCACCGGCGCCCTGCCGCCCGCGGTGCCTTGCGGCGTGTCGCCGAAGCGGTTCTGCGCGATGGCTGTTTGCGCGGCAAAGCCGGCGGCGACCACGACAACCATCGAGGCGCGGAGCAACGAGCCGCGGTTCATCGGATCTCTCCTTGCGCCTCAACGCGGCGCCCGCTGCAGTTGCTCGCCCGGCTGGCCGGCGTCGCGCTGCGGGTCGAAGTTCGGGCTGTCGGTCAGCACGTAGGTGCCGTCGCGCATGCGCCAGGCGTGGCGGTAGTGGTTCGGCAGCTCGACGACACCGCCGCCGGCGCCGCCGGGCACGCGGTAGTGCTCCACCTCGCGCATCGTGCGCACGCTCTCGCGGTGCATGCGGTCGCTGCTTTCGCTGCGGCTGCGCGCCACGCCCGAGTAGATGCCGGCGACCTCCTCGCGCGTCTGCTGGCGGATCTGGTGCCGGCGGCGCATGTGCTCCATCGTCTCGCGCGACATCTCGCCCTGGATGCGGCTGATCTCGCGCTGCGTGCGCGCGTTGTCGTCGGCGATCTTCTGCAGCCCCTCGCGCACGCGCGCGGCCCATTCTTCGGCCGGCTTCAGCGTCTGCCACAGCGCGTCGAAGTGCCTGAAGTCGAGCTGCCCTTCGGGCGCGCGCCAGCTCAGCACGCCGAGCGCCTGGCCGTTGATGAAGCGCATCGGGCCGCGGTTGACCAGCGGAAATTCGCTCGCCTGGAACTGGATCGCCGTGGCCAGCGTCTCGCGCACGGGGCGCGCGCCGGCCGGGCCGTTGACCGTGTAGCCGATCAACGCCTGCCCGGTCTCCTTCCAGGCGCGGAAGGCGCCGCCGCCGGGGAAGCTCTGCGTTGCGCCGGCCTCGCTGCGCTCGGGGCGCACGCGGTAGTCGAGCCACTGCGCGCCCGGCCGGTGCTTGCCGACCCAGGCGCGCAGGTACTGCTCTGCGCTCGTGTGCGTGCCGGCCGGGCAGCCGTCGTTCGGCGGCGCGCCGAGGCTGTTGGCGCTCCAGCCCTCGGTGGCCGACAACTCGATGGCGCTTACGCCGTCCGGCGAGCGCGAAGCGATGCGCGGGTGCAGCGGCACGCCGCAGCGATGCACCCCGGTGGCCCAGACGATCGCGCCCTGGTTCTGCCAGCCGGCCGGCAGCATCATCGTCACCGCGAGCATCGGCCGCTCGAAGCCCTTCGTGTCGATGATCTCGAAGGGCTGCACGCGCAAGGTGCCGGCCGGCAGCTCGCGCGGCTGCGCCGCGGCGCCGCCGTGCGCCAGCGCGCCGGCGGCTGCGCCCAGCAGCGCGGCCAGCCGCACGAGCGCAAGGGAAAGAATCGTGCTCATCGGGAATGCCCTCGCCGGCGCAGGCTGCGAACGGCCGCAGTGTAGGCACGGCGCCCGCCGCCTGCCGGCGGTTACCCGGCGATACCGTGAAGCCCGTCGAGCGGGACACCCGGCGGCGGCCGATCGAGCCGGCCGCCGGCGCCTATCGGCGTGCCCGCGCCAGCGCGCCGTCGAGGTCGCGCCACAGGTCCTCGACCTCCTCGATGCCCACGCTCAGGCGCAGCAGCGCGGCCGGCAGGTGCTGCTGCCCGGGGATGGCGGCGCGCCGCTCCATCGTCGACTCCACGGCGCCCAGGCTGGTGGCGTGGCGGATCAGGCCGACCTCTCGACACACCGCATCGGCCACGTCCGCGCCGCCGCGTACGTCGAAGGAGATGAGGGTGCCCCAGCCGCCGAGCACGCGCCGCGCCGTCGCGTGCGTCGGGTGGGAGGCCAGCCCCGGATAGCGCACGAGCTCGACCGCCGCATGCGCCTGCAGCCGCTGCGCCAGCTCGGCGGCCGACGCCTGCGCGCGTTGCAGCCGCAGCGCCATCGTGCGCGCGCCGCGCACGGCGAGGAAACACTCCAGCGTGCCGGGCGTCGCGCCGGCCAGTTCGCGCGACTGCCTCAGCGCGTGCCAGACCGCCTCGTCCTTCGTCGTCGCCACGCCGGCGAGCAGGTCGGAGTGGCCGCCGATGAACTTGGTGGCCGACTGCAGCGACACCGTGGCGCCGAACGCCAGCGGCCGCTGGTTCAACGGCGTCGCGAAGGTGTTGTCCACCGCGACGACGGCGCCCGGCTTGCGCGGCGCGGCGCAGATCGCCTCCAGGTCGGCCACGCCGAGCAGCGGGTTCGATGGCGATTCGAGCCACACGAGGTCGGCCGTGCGGCAGGCATCGATCCAGCCCGCGGTGTCGTGCAAGGCCACGCGCTGCACCGTCCAGCGGCCGCGCTGCGCCCCGGCGGCGACGAGACCGGCCACGCCCTGGTAGCAGTCGTCGGGCAGCACGACGGCCGAGCCGGCCGGCAACTGATCGAACACCGCGGCGATGGCCGCCATGCCCGAGGCGAACGCGACGGCGCGCCCGCACTCCAGGCCGCCGACGACGTCCTCGAGCGCTTCCCAGGTCGGCGTGCCGTCGTCGCGTGCGTACTCGCGCCCGCTGCCGATGATGAAGTTGGACGCCGGCACGAGCGGCACGTTGAGCGGCGCGCCGGGCGCCGACGAGCGCCCGGCGGTGACGAGCCAGGAGGCGGGCGCGAGGCCGGTGGGCGACGGGTTCACGTTCTTTTCCTTTGTCATTCGATGGGTCGAAGAGGCCAGCCGATGCCATGCGCCACCGCCGCGGCGGCGCCGCGGTGCCGTCAGCTCGCGCCGGGCGACGGCGGTGCCCCCGGCTCGCGGTCGGCCAGCGCCAGCGGATGGGCAATACCGCCGTCGCCGTAGCTGCGCAGCACCTGCGCGATGGTGACGTGGTAGCCGCGCAGCCAGCGGTGCTGCAACTGCTTGGCGGCCTGGTGCTCGGGATGCTCGACGAGCTGCTGCAGCGCCTGCAGCGTGCGCCAGTAGTACACGGTCGAGATCAATCCTGTCGCCGGGTTCTCCCAGGCCTCCTCGCCCAGGTAGCCCGGGATCGCCCGGGCGATCGCCGCGATCGCCTGGTCCCGCCGGTGGAACTCGTCGTCGTAGTCGCCTTTGGCGAACGTGAACGTCGCGCTGTACATGGCCGTCGCGCTTTCAGCCGATGGGCCCGGCGGCGTCGCGCATGGCCTGCGCCAGGCCGGCGTTGCCGCCGGCTTCGAGGCCCTGGATGGCGCCTTCGCGGTCGCGCGCCTCGTGGTGCTGGTTGAGCTTGCGCTTGCACTGCACGCGCCGCACGCGGATCTCGATGCCGACGATGCGGCCCAACTGCTCGGTCAGGAAGTCGGCCGGCGCATCGCCCATCTTCCACGGCACCGGCTGGTCGGCCTCGTGCACGCGCGTCAACCGCGCCACGACACCACGCACGAACTTCTCGTCGTCGCGCACGTGCAGCGTGCCGTGCGCATGCACCACCTCGTAGTTCCAGGTCGGCACGCGCCGGTGTGTCTCGTGCTTGCTCGGGTACCAGTTGGGCGACACGTAGCCCTGCGCGCCGCGGAAGACGACGAGCACGTCGGCGCCCTCGTCGACCTCGCGCCACAACGTGTTGGCCCGCGCCACGTGGGCGACGAGCGTGCCCTGCGGCCCTTCGGCGGCGTCCCACAGGAACGGCAGGTGGTCCGCCTCCAGGCCCGCGGCGGTGTGGCGCACCAGCATGCCCAGCGGATGGTCGCGCACGATGCGGTGCAGTTCCTCGGGGCGGGCTTCGGCGAAATGCGGCGGCAGGTACATGGGCAACGGCACTATGCGCCGCCGCCGGCGCAGTGAAAATAGCCAGTTCCGATCGATCTCACTGGGCCAGTTCGCATGGACACCGTCGCCCTGCACCGCCGCCGGGGCGCCAGCCGGGCGCTGTACGACGAGATGCGCGCGCGCATCGCCGACGGCACCTACGCGCGCGGCGCAGCGCTGCCCTCGACACGCGCGCTGGCGGCCGAGCGCGGCCTGTCGCGCGGCACGGTGTCGCTGGTGTACGAACACCTGGCCGCCGACGGCCTCATCGAGAGCCGTGCCGGCGCGGCCAGCCGGGTCGCCCGAGCCGCGGCCACGGCGGCCGCCGCGCCGCCCGCCGGCCGCGGCGGCGCGGCGCGGCCGCTGCCGCTGCCGCAGCCACAAAAGGCGGGCCGGCCGGCGGGCCGCCTGTCCGCCGTGGCACGCCGCATCGCGGCGCTGGGCATCGGCGACGCCGGCCCGGCCGCGCCCGGCGAGATCGACTTCGTCTACGGCCCGCTGGCCGGCGCGGACTTCCCGACGCTGACCTGGATGAAGGCGCTGCGCGCGGTGGAACGGCAGCGGCCCCGGCGCCTCGAGTACGACGACCCGCGCGGCCACCTCGACCTGCGCCGCGCGCTGCAACGGCACCTGAGCCAGGCGCGCGGGCTCGCCTGCGGCGTCGAGCAGATCATGATCGTCAACGGCTCGCAGCAGGCGCTGGACCTGTGCGCGCGCCTGCTCGTCGATGCGGGCGACGGCGTCGTCGTCGAGAACCCGGGCTACCGGATGGCGCACCATGCCTTCGAGGCCGCGGGGGCCAGGCTGCTGTGCATCGACGTCGACGCGCACGGCCTTTGCACCGATCGGCTCGACGCGGTGCCGGCGGCGCGCCTGGCCTACGTGACGCCGACGCACCAGTTCCCGCTCGGCTCGCTGCTGCCGATCGCGCGCCGGCGCGCGCTGCTGGCCTGGGCCGCGCGCCGCCGCGCCTGGGTCATCGAGGACGACTACGACAGCGAGTACCGCTACGCCGTGCGGCCCGAGGCGACGCTGCAGTCGCTGGACGGCGCCGGGCGCGTCATCCATGTCGGCACGTTCTCGAAGACGTTGTCGCCGCAGTTGCGCCTGGGCTACATGGTGCTGCCGACGGCGCTGGTGGCCACCTTCACCGCCGCCCGGCGGGCGGCGGACCGGCATGCGGCGACGGGCACGCAGCGCGCACTGGCCCGCTTGCTCGACGACGGCAGCTACGACCGCCACGTGCGGCGCATGCGCAGGCTGCAGCAGGCGCGCCAGCATGCGCTGGTCGACGCGCTCGCCCGGCACCTGGGCGACACCGTGCGCGTCGAAGGTGCCGCCAGCGGGCTGCACCTGGTGGCGTGGCTGCCGGCGCTGCCCGCCGCCGCCGAGCCGGCGCTCGTGCAGGCCGCGCGCGCACGCGGCGTGCGCGTCCACCCCATCGGGCCGCTGTTCCACCCGAGCACGAGGACCAGGACGAAGCCGCCGCGCCGGCCGGCCGGACTGGTGATGGGCTATGCGCTGCTCGAACGCGACGCCATCGACGAAGGCGTGCGTCGCCTCGCCGAGGCGGTCGCGTCGTTGCGCGGGAAACGCAGGCGCGGGGTCACGCCGCGCTGACCACGGGCAGCGGCCGGCGGGCGAGCGCTGCCGCCGCGCCGGCCCGGCGCGCGCGCGTCACATCGTGCGCGGCGGGCGTGGCGCCCGGAGCGGGCGGCCGGCGCCTCGCCACCCTCAGTCTGCCTGCTTCCTCAAAAACGCCGGAATCTCGATCTCGTCCATGCCGTTGCTCGCCAGCGCCTCCACCTTCGCGGCCGCCTGGTCGGCGCGCGGGCGACGCCAGACACTCGGCGTGTTGAGGTTGTCGTAGTGCTGGGGCGGCTGTTGCGGCGGCAGCGCGGCCTGTGGCGCGGTGGTGAAGCCGACCGCAGCACCGCCGTTGCCGCCGGCCACACCACCCGCGCCCGCGCCCATCGGCTGCGTCAGCACCGGCAGCCCGTCGGTGCCGTTGCGCAGGTGCGCGTGCGTGGCGGTCTGCGCGTGCACCTGGCCGTGGCCGTGCGCGGGGTGGCCATGCGCCGGCGTCTGCGGCTGCTGGTGCACGACGGTGAGCCCGGCGCCCGGCCCCGGGCCGGTGGGCGCCTGCACCTTGCGCGCGCTCGACAGGCCGGTGGCGATGACGGTCACGCGCAACTGGTCGCCCAGGCTCTCGTCGTAGGCGGTGCCGAAAATGACGTGCGCGTCGTCGGCCGCGTAGCGGCGGATCGTGTTCATCACGCTGCGGCTCTCGGCGAGCTTGAAGCTGCTCTTCTTGGCCGCGATGAGCACGAGCACGCCGCGCGCGCCGGAGAGGTCGATGCCTTCCAGCAGCGGGCAGGCCACTGCGAGTTCGGCCGCCTTGCTGGCGCGGTCGGGGCCGCCGGCGATGGCCGTGCCCATCATCGCCTTGCCCGGCTCGCTCATCACCGTCTTCACGTCCTCGAAGTCGACGTTCACGAGGCCCGGGATGTGGATGATGTCGCTGATGCCGCCGACCGCGTTGCGCAGCACGTCGTTGGCGTGCGCGAAGGCGTCCTCCTGCGTCACCTCGTCGCCCAGCACGTCCATCAGCTTCTCGTTGAGCACGACGATCAGGCTGTCGACGTTGGCCTCGAGTTCGGCGACGCCGTCGTTGGCCTGCTTGTGCCGCTTGCCACCCTCGAACTCGAAGGGCTTGGTGACGACACCCACCGTCAGGATGCCCATCTCGCGCGCAACGCGGGCGATGATCGGCGCGGCGCCGGTGCCGGTGCCGCCGCCCATGCCGGCGGTGATGAAGAGCATGTGCGCGCCGTCGATCGCGACGCGGATGCGCTCCATCGCCTCTTCGGCGGCGGCGCGGCCCACCGCCGGCTTGCCGCCGGCGCCCAGGCCGTTGGCGCCCAGCTGCACCAGCGTGCTGGCGCTGCTGCGGTTCAGCGCCTGCGCATCGGTGTTGGCGCAGATGAACTCCACGCCCTGCACGCCGTGGTCGATCATGTGCTCGACGGCGTTGCCGCCGCCGCCGCCGACGCCGATCACCTTGATCTGCGTGCCCTGACTGAAGTCGTCGATCATTTCGATGGGCATAGAGCCTCCTTGGTATCGCGGGTTGCAGTTGCCGAACGTTGCCTGTGTCGTCGTGTGGAGTAGCCGGGTTTCTTCATGCTCTTCTTCGTGCACCTCTGCGTGCTCTTCTTCGTAGGTCCCAACGCTGTCGTCGTTGTTCTTTCATCGTCTTCGTTGTCGTTGTTGTTCTTCTAGAAATTGCCGAGGAACCAGTCCTTCGCGCGCCCGAGCACGGTCTTCACCGAGCCGGCCTGCGCCGCGGCCTTGCCGCCACGCACACGCGCGATGCGCGCCTCTTCGAGCAGCCCCATCACGGTGGCGCTGCGCGGGTTGGCGACCATGTCGTACAGCGGCCCGCTGTAGGTGGGCGTGCCGCGCCGCACGGGCTTGAGGAAGATGTCTTCGCCGAGTTCCACCATGCCGGGCATCACCGCGCTGCCGCCGGTGAGGACGATGCCGCTGGAGAGCAGCTCTTCGTAGCCGCTCTCGCGGATGACCTGGTGCACGAGCGAGAAGATCTCCTCGACGCGCGGCTCGATGACGCCGGCCAGCGCCTGGCGGCTCAACATGCGCGGCGCGCGGTCGCCGAGGCCGGGCACCTCCACCTGCTCGGCCGGGTCGGCCAGCAGCTGCTTGGCGACACCGTGCTCGAGCTTGATCTCCTCGGCGTCCTTGGTCGGCGTGCGCAGCGCCATCGCGATGTCGCTGGTGATGAGGTCGCCGGCGATCGGGATCACCGCCGTGTGGCGCACGCTGCCGTCGGTGTAGACCTGCACGTCGGTGGTGCCGGCGCCGATGTCGACCACCGCGACGCCGAGGCTCTTCTCGTCGTCGGTCAACACCGCGACGGCACTGGCGCTCGGGTTCAGCACCAGGCCCGCGACTTCCAGCCCGCAGCGGCGCACGCACTTGAGGATGTTCTCGGCCGCGCTGCCGGCGCCGGTGACGATGTGCACCTTCACCTCGAGGCGGCTGCCGCTCATGCCGATCGGCTCCTTGACCTCGTGGCCGTCGATGACGAACTCCTGCGGCTCGACGAGCAGCAGGCGCTGGTCGTTCGGAATGTTGATCGCCTTCGCGGTCTCGACGACCCGCGCCACGTCCGCGGGCGAGACCTCGCGGTTGTCGCGCACGATCACCATGCCGGTGGAGTTGATGCCGCGGATGTGGCTGCCGGTGATGCCGGTGAAGACGGCGCCCACCTTGCAGGCGGCCATCATCTCGGCCTCTTTCAGCGCCTGCTGGATGCTCTGCACCGTGGCGTCGATGTTGACGACGACGCCGCGCTTCAACCCCGAGGTCGGCGCGATGCCCATGCCGGCCAGGCGCAGCTCGCTGCCGCCGGCGCCGTCGGGCATCACCTCGGCCGCGACCACCATCACCTTGTGGGTGCCGATGTCCAGCCCGAAGACCATGTCCTTGTATTCCTTGGCCATGCGGTGTTCCTGCTTGCTGCCCTTGCCTCGTCAGTTGCTCTTCACTGCGCCAGGCCCGGCGGCCGGCGCCGCGGTGCTCACGCCGCGCAGGCGGATCGCGTAGCCGTCGGCGTGCCGCAGGTCGGCGTGCAGCAGCGGCTGCCGGTAGCGCGCCGTGAAGTGGCCCACCGTGCGCAGGAAGCGCTCGGTGCGCTCGGCCACCTCGGCCTCGCTGCCGCGGCCGATCTCGACGACGACACGCTGGTCCAGCTCGGCCCGCCACGAGCCGCGACCCGACAGCGCCATCCGCTCGATGCGCCGGCCCTGCGCCGCGAACGCCGGCGCGAGCCGCTGCCACACCGCCAGCATCTCGGCCGCGCGCCCCTCGGGGCCGGTGAAGAGCGGCAGCGCCTCGTCATCGACATCGCCGACGTTGGCCTCGAACACTTCGCCGAAGGTGTTGACGAGGCGCGTCATGCCGGCCTGGTCGCCTTCGCTCGCCTCCCACAACGCCAGCGCCTCGTGCTCCTCGAGCTGCACGACGAGGCGGTCGGGCCAGATGCGGCGCACGATCGCGCGCCGCACCCACGGCACCGCCTCGAAGGCGCGCTGCGCTTCGGCCAGATCGATGCTGAAGAAGTTGCCGGCCAGTTCGGGCAGCGCGTGCGTGCGCAGCGTCGGCACCTGGCTGCGCGTGAGCGTGCCCTGCACTTCGATCGAGCGCAGCGTGAAAGTCGGTGCGCGCGTCAGCCACAACACGCCGGCCACCACCAGCGCCGCGACGAGCCCGGTGATGACGAGCACGAAGGCGATGTTCATCAGCCGCACGTCCAGCGGCAGCCGCGCCGGCGCGGCCGCAATGGCCGACGCAGCGGAGCGGGTGCGGGTGAGGCGGGCCATGGTGGTGTGGTCTTCAGCGCGCCGGCGCATCCAGCCGCGCGGCGCGCAGCAGTTGCAGGCACAGCGCCTCGTAGCTGATGCCGGCGGCGCGCGCCGACATCGGCACCAGCGAGTGGCTGGTCATGCCCGGGCTCGTGTTCATCTCGAGCAGGAAGAGGCGCCCGTCGCTGGCGCGCTGCATCAGGTCGGCGCGGCCCCAGCCGCGGCAGCCGAGCGCGCGGTAGGCGGCCATCGTCAGGCGCTGCACTTCGGCCTCTTCGGCCGGCGGCAGGCCGCTCGGGCAGCGGTAGCCCGTGTCGTCGCTGAAGTACTTGTGCTCGTAGTCGTAGTTGCCGGCCGGCGCGTCGATGCGCACGACCGGCAGCGCGCGGGCGCTCGCGCCTTCGCCGATGACCGGGCAGGTCAGCTCGATGCCGTCGACGAACTCCTCGCACAGCACGTCGGCGTCGTACTGCGCGGCCAGCGCGACGGCGGCCTGCATCTCCGAGTAGCCCATCACCTTCGTCACGCCGATCGAGCTGCCCTCGCGCGGCGGCTTGACGATCAACGGCAGCCCGAGGTCGTCGGGCACGGCGCGCAGCAGCACCGGCTGCTGGTGGCCGGCTTCGAGGCACACCCAGTTCGGCGTGGGCAGCCCTTCGGCGAGCCACAGCCGCTTGGTCATCACCTTGTCGAGCGCGATGGCGCTGGCCAGCACGCCGCTGCCGGTGTAGGGGATGCCGAGCAGCTCGAGCGCGCCCTGCACGGTGCCGTCTTCGCCGTGGCGGCCATGCAGCGCGATGAAGACGCGCGCGTAGCCGTCGCGCTTCAGCTCGCCGAGGTCGCGGTCGGCCGGGTCGAAGGCGTGCGCGTCGACGCCTTGCGATTGCAGAGCGGCGAGCACGCCGCCGCCGCTCATCAGCGAGATCTCGCGCTCGGCGCTCTTGCCGCCCATCAGCACGGCAACCTTGCCGAGGGCGGCGATGTCTTCGGATGCAGCAGATGCAGCAGGCACGGCAGCGGCACTCATTGCGCCAGCTCCTTCAGCTTCGCGGGCACGCCGCCGATCGAGCCGGCGCCCATCGTGATGACGACGTCGCCGCCGCGCGCCGCGACGGCCAGCGCCGCGGGCAACGCCTGCACGTCAGCGACAAAGCGGCAGCGCTCGCCGCCCATTGCCTTTTCGACCGCGGCGGCCAACGTGCGCCCGTCGGCACCGGCGATCGGCGCTTCGGAAGCGGCGTAGACCTCGGTCAAGAACACGGTGTCGAAGCGCGCCAGCACGGCGACGAAGTCGGCGAAGCAGTCGCGCGTGCGCGTGTAGCGGTGCGGCTGAAAGGCGAGCACGAGCCGCCGCCCCGGGAACGCACCGCGCGCGGCGGCCAGCACCGCCGCCATCTCGACCGGGTGGTGGCCGTAGTCGTCGACGAGGGTGAAGAGCCCGCTCCCAGCGGCATCCGTGGCCTTCAGCTCGCCGTGGCGCTGGAAGCGCCGGCCGACGCCGGCGAACTTCGCCAGCGCCCGCTGCACCGGCGCATCCGGCAGGCCAAGCTCCTGCGCCACCCCGATCGCCGCCAGCGCATTGCGCACGTTGTGCTCGCCGGCGAGGTTCAGCGTCACCGGCAGGTCGGCTGCGGCGCGGCGTCGCACGGTGAACTGCATCTGGCCGCCAGGGACGGCGCGGATGTCGGTCGCGTGCAGATCGAGATCGTCGTTGCCGGCGGCTTCGGCATTGCCGAGGCCGTAAGTGAGAAGCGGCCGCTCGATCGCCGGCAGGATCGCGCGCACGCCGGCATCGTCGGTGCACAGCACGGCGCGGCCGTAGAACGGCAGCCGGTGCAGGAAGTCGACAAACGCGCCGCGCAGCCGCGCCACGTCGTGGCCGTAGGTCTCCATGTGGTCGGCGTCGATGTTGGTGACGACGGCGACGACCGGGTTCAGCACGAGGAAGCTCGCGTCGCTCTCGTCGGCCTCGACGACGATGCACTCGCCGGCGCCCAGGCGCGAGTTCGCGCCCACCGCTTCGAGCTTGCCGCCGATCACGAACGTCGGGTCCTCGCCGGCCTCGGCCAGCACGCTGGCCACCAGCGACGTGGTCGTCGTCTTGCCGTGTGTGCCGGCGACGGCGATGCCCATCTTCAGCCGCATCAGTTCGGCCAGCAGCACGGCGCGCGGCACCACCGGCACACGCGCGGCGCGCGCGGCCAGCACCTCGGGGTTGTCGGCCTTCACCGCGGTGGAGGTGACGACCGCCTGCGCGCCGGCGATCTGCGGCGCGGCGTGACCGATGAAGACCTGCACGCCGAGCGACGCGAGGCGGCGCGTCGCCTCGCTTTCGGCGGCGTCGGAGCCGCTGACGCGATAACCCTGCGTGGCCAGGATCTCGGCGATCGCGCTCATGCCGGCGCCGCCGATGCCGACGAAGTGGATGTGGCGCACGGCGTGTTTCACTTCGCCGTCCCTTCTGTCCTCTTGGCAGCGAGCCGCACGATCTCGTCGGCCACCCGCGCCGCGGCGTTCGGCCGCGCGAGCGCACGCGCCTTGGTCGCCATCTCGACGAGCCGCGGCCGGTCGAGCGAGCGCAGCACATCGGCCAGCTTCTCCGCCGTCAGCTCGGCCTGCGGGAGATGGATCGCCGCGCCGTGGCCGGCCAGCCACTCGGCGTTGTCGCGCTGGTGCGACGTCGTGCTGACGATCAGCGGCACGAGGATCGCCGGCACGCCGGCCGTGCACAGTTCGCTGACGGTGATCGCGCCGGCGCGGCAGAGCATCACGTCGCACGCGGCAAGCCGCGCGGCCATGTCGTCGATGAACGGCAGCACCTCGACGCGGTCGATGCCCGCGGCCGCGTACGCCGCGCGCACGGTCTCGAACTGCGCAGCGCCCGTCTGGTGCACGACCTGCGGCCGCTCGGCGTCGGCGAGCAGCGCCAGCGCCGCCGGCAGCGTCTGGTTCAGCACCTGCGCGCCGAGGCTGCCGCCGACGACGAGCAGCGAGAGCGGCCCGAGCCGGCCGGCATAACGCGCCGACGGTGCAGCCAGCGCCTCGATCTCGGCGCGCACCGGGTTGCCGGTGACGAGGCCGTGGCGGGCGCGTTTCACGGCCTCGCCGTCGAACCCGAAGGCCACCGCGTCGGCCAGCGGCAGCAGCGACTTGTTCGACAGCAGCAGCGCCGCGTCGGCATTGACGAGCACGAGCGGCCGGTTCAGCAGCGACGCCATCAGCCCGCCGGGGAAACACACGTACCCGCCCATGCCGAGCACCGCGTCGGCGCCGCGCCGGCGCAGGATGCCCAGGCTGTCCCACATCGCCTTCATCAGGCGCAGGCCGCCGGTCAGCGTGTGCACGAGGCCCTTGCCGCGCAGGCCGCTGAAAGTCAGCCGGTCCATCGGCAGCGCGGCCTCGCCCGTGCTCGGCACGAGACGGTTCTCGATGCCGTGCGTCGTACCGAGCCAGCTCACCGTCCAACCGCGCCGCTGCATCTCGCGCGCGACCGCGAGCCCGGGCATCACGTGCCCGCCGGTGCCCGCGGCCATCACGACGAGATGCGGCATCACGCCCTGCCTCCGCGCATCAGCGCCCGGCTCTCGATGTCGACGCGCAACACCAGCGCCAGCGCCACCAGGTTCATCAGGATCGCGCTGCCGCCGTAGCTCATCAGCGGCAGCGTCAGGCCCTTGGTCGGCAGCACGCCGAGGTTGACGCCCATGTTGATGAACGCCTGGAAGCCGAACCACACGCCGATGCCCTGCACCATCAGCCCGGCGAACACGCGGTCGAGCGCCACTGCCTGCCGGCCGATCAGGAAGATGCGCCGCGTCAACCAGAAGAACAGCACGATGACGGTGGCGACACCGATGAAGCCGAGTTCCTCGCCGATCACCGCAAGCAGGAAGTCGGTGTGCGCTTCGGGCAGGTAGTGCAGCTTCTCGACGCTGTCGCCGAGGCCCTGGCCGAACACCTCGCCGCGGCCGAAGGCGATCAGCGAGTGCGTCAGCTGGTACGCCTTGCCCTGCGCATACGCCGGGTCCCACGGCTCGAGGTAGGCGAAGATGCGCTCGCGCTTCTCGGGGCTGAACGCGATCACGAGCACGAAGGTGAACACCAGCACC
The DNA here is from genome assembly GCA_016716535.1 of Betaproteobacteria bacterium. Lineage (GTDB taxonomy): Bacteria > Pseudomonadota > Gammaproteobacteria > Burkholderiales > Burkholderiaceae_C > Rubrivivax. The sequence goes on from JADJWD010000001.1 coordinate 148,098, forward strand.
GCGCACGAGAGCATGAACATGCGCCCGTTGACGCCGCCGAGGAAGAGGATGCCCATCGAGATGACGGCCACGACCATGAAGGCGCCCATGTCGGGCTGGCGCAGCAACAGTGCGCCGGTGAAACCGAGCGCCACCGCCATCGGCCACACCGCCTTCACGAAGTCTTCCTTCAGCTCCATCTTGCGCACCATGTAGCTGGCGGCGTACATCGCCATCGCGAGCTTGGCCAGTTCGCTCGGCTGGAAGTTCATGACGCCGAGCGGAATCCAGCGGCGCGAGTTGTTGACGACCTTGCCGATGCCGGGGATCAGCACCGCGACGAGCAGCACGAGCGCGGCGACGAAGACCCACGGCGCAGCCTTCTCCCACACCTTGATCGGCGCTCGCAGCGCGACGAGCGCCGCGGCAAAGCCGATGCCCAGCGACAGCAGGTGGCGCGAGAGGAAGTAGGTGGGCGTGTAGCGCGCGAACTTCGGGTTGTCGGGCAATGCGACGGTGGCCGAATAGACCATCACGACGCCGAGCACGAGCAGCGCAACGACAACGGCGACGAGCGCCTGGTCGAACGCGAGCAGCCGCACCGGCCGGTCGCCGCCGATGTGCACCTGGTCGCGCACGGGCAGGCCCTTGACGGGGCGCCCCCAGCGGCCGTCGCCCTTCGTGCCGGCGCCGGCCAAGGCGGGGCGGCGCTGGGCGAGCCAGTGCAGCGCGGCGGCGAGGGTGCGGCCGGCGCTGGTGGTGATGGCGCTGATGGCGCCGAGGACGGCGAAGCGCTTCATGCGGTAAGCCTCGGCTTCTTCGGCTGCCGCACCGGCGGGCGGTCTTTCCAGGGCTTGCGGGGCACCGGGCGGTTGGGGAGGGAGGGGGCGACGAAGGTACGTCGGGTGCTCATGCCACCTCCCCCCGCTCGCTCGCCAGCGTCTGCACCGCTTGCACGAAGACCTCGGCGCGGTGGGCGTAGTTGGCGAACATGTCCAGGCTCGCGCAGGCGGGCGAAAGCAGCACCGCGTCGCCGGGGCGCGCCTGCTCGAAGCACCAGCGCGTGGCCGCTTCGAGCGTCTCGTGCCGCTGCATGGCGACACCCGCCGCCGCGGCATCGGCCAGCGCCGCTTCGATCGCCGCCGCATCGCGGCCGATCGTCGCCACCGCGCGCGCGTGGCGCTGCACCGGTGCAGCGAGCGGCGCAAAGTCCTGGCCCTTGCCGTCGCCGCCGAGGATGACGACCAGCCGCGCCGGCGCCTTGTCGGCGCCCAGGCCCTCGAGCGCGGCGACGGTGGCGCCGACGTTCGTGCCCTTGCTGTCGTCGTAGGCCTCGACATCGCCGACGGCGGCGACCCACTGCACACGATGCGGCTCGCCGGCGTACTCGCGCAGGCCGTGCAGCATCGGCGCCAGCGGGCAGCCGATGGCGGTGGCCAGCGCCAGCGCCGCCAGCGCGTTGGCCGCGTTGTGGCGGCCGCGCACACGCAGCGCGTCGGCGGGCATCAGGCGTTGCAGGTGTAGTTCGACCACCTCCCCGGGGCGCGGCTTGAGCGTCTCGTCGGCGGGCAGCGCGCGCACGAGCCAGGCCATGCCGTTTTCGACGACAAGCCCGAAGTCGCCCGGGCGCTCGGGCGAGCCGAGGCCGAAGCGCAGCACGGGGCGCGCGGGCGCCGCGGCGGCCTTCGCCTTGCCGCGCAACGGCACGGTAGGCACGGCCGGCGCCATCGCCTCGACGAGCGGGTCGTCGCGGTTGAGGACCATCGCGCCAATTGCGCCTTGCGCAGCAGCGGTCGCACCCGCCGTGCCCGGCTCCGTCGCGAGCCCGCCGAAGATCCGCGCCTTCGCCGCCGCGTACGCCGCCATCGAGCCGTGCCAGTCGAGGTGGTCCTGCGTCACGTTCAGCACCGCGGCGGCGTCGGGCGCGTGGCCGCGCCAGTCGACGCCGGTGCCGCCGCCTTCGAGCTGGAAGCTCGACAGTTCGAGTACCCACACCTCGGGCAGCGTGTCGTTGTCGGCCGCTTCGGCCAACGCCGCGGCCAGCGTGTCCAGCAGCGTCGGGCCGATGTTGCCGGCCAGCGCGACGCGCCGGCCGGCGCGTTGCACGAGCAGCGCCGTCATCGCCGTCGTCGTCGTCTTGCCGTTCGTGCCGGTGACGGCCAGGATCTGCGGCGCATAGCCGCGTTCGTTCTTCAGCGCCGCGAGCGCGCGCACGAAGAGATCCAGTTCACCGAGCACCGGCACGTCGCGCGCGCGCGCTTCCTGCGTCAGCGGCGCGATGCGCGCGTCGTAGGGCGCGAGGCCGGGGCTCTTCAGCACCAGCGTCACGTCGGCCAGCGCCGCCGCCCTCGCATCGCCGGTCAACTCGCCCGTCAGGCGCACCGCTTCGGGCCACTCGCGCGCCAGCGTCTGCGCACCCGGCGGCTCGCTGCGCGAGTCCCACACGCGCACCTTCGCCCCGGCGCGCGCGCACCAGCGCGCCATCGCCAGGCCGCTTTCGCCGAGGCCGAGCACGAGGACGGTGTCGTGGTTCATCACCCGCATCACCTCAGCTTCAGGCTCGCCAGCCCGACCAGGCACAGCAGCATCGTCACGATCCAGAAGCGGATGACGACCTGGTTCTCGGCCCAGCCCTTCTTCTCGAAGTGGTGGTGCAGCGGCGCCATCAAGAAGATCCGCCGGCCGACGCCGTACCGGCGCTTCGTGTACTTGAACCACGCCACCTGCGCCATCACCGAGAGCATCTCGGCGACGAAGATGCCGCCCATGATGCCGAGCAGGATCTCCTGGCGCGTGATGACGGCAATCGTGCCTAACGCGCCACCTAGCGCAAGCGCGCCGACGTCACCCATGAACACCTGCGCCGGATTCGCGTTGAACCACAGGAACGCGAGCCCGGCGCCGCCCATCGCGGCGCAGAAGATCAACAGTTCGCCCGAGCCCGGGATGTACGGGAACAGCAGGTAGCGGCTGAAGTTGATGTTGCCGGTGACGTAGGCGAAGACGCCGAGCGCCGAGCCGACCATCACCACCGGCATGATCGCCAGGCCATCGAGCCCGTCGGTGAAGTTGACGGCGTTGCTGGCGCCGACGATGACGAACCAGGCCAGCGCGATGAAGCCCCAGACGCCCAGCGGGTAGCTGTAGGTCTTCAGGAACGGCACCATCAGGTCGGCGCGCGGCGGCAGCGTCGTCGAGAAGCCGCTTTGCACCCAGCGCATGAAGAGTTCCCACACGCGCACGTTCGTCGTCTCGGCGACGGTGAACGCGAGGTACGTCGCCGCGACCAGGCCGATCAGCGTCTGCCAGAAGAACTTCTCGCGCGAGCGCATGCCCTCGGGGTCCTTCTTCACCACCTTGCGGTAGTCGTCGACCCAGCCGACGGCGCCGAAGCCGAAGGTGACGAGCATCACCACCCAGACGAAGCGGTTCGACCAGTCGAACCACAACACGGTGGCCACGCCGATGCCGATCAGCACCAGCACGCCGCCCATCGTCGGCGTGCCGCGCTTGCCGAGGTGGCTTTGCATGCCGTATTCGCGGATCGGCTGGCCGATCTTCATCTCGACGAGGCGGCGGATGACGGCGGGCCCGAGCGCCAGGCCGAACAGCATCGCCGTCAGCGCCGCGAGCACGGCGCGGAAGGTCAGGTACTGGAAGACGCGCAGGAAACCCAGTTCCTCCGGGTACCAGGCGAGCAGCAGTTGCGTCAGCGCCAGCAGCATCAGCCCGCCCCCTCGGCAGCCCACGCGGCGCGCAACGCGGCGACGACGGCTTCCATGCACATCGAGCGCGAGCCCTTGACGAGCACCGACGCGGCCGCCGGCGCTTCTGTTCCGAGCGCGGCGACGAGTGCCGGCACGTCGGCGAAGTGGCGCCCGACCCCGAGCCGCGCGCACTGCGGCCCGGCCGACCAGACGTGCTCGAGGCCACGTTCGCGCGCATACGCGCCGACCTCGGCGTGGAAGGCCGGGCCGTCGTCGCCGACCTCGGCCATGTCGCCGAGCACCAGCCAGCGCGGCGCGGGCAGCGTGGCGAGCACGTCGATCGCCGCGCGCACGCTGTCGGGGTTGGCGTTGTAGCTGTCGTCGACGAGCGTCACGGCGGCGCCGGCGCGGCGCAGCGAGAGTGCACGCGTGCGGCCGGCCACCGGCTCGAAGGCGGCGAGGCCGGCGGCGATGGCCGCAGGCGAGACACCGGCAGCGAGCGCGCAGGCCGCCGCGGCGATGGCGTTCAGCGCGTTGTGGCGGCCGGGTTGTGCCAGCGTCGTCTCGATGCGGCCGGCGGGCGTGCGCAGCGTCAGTTTCCAGCGCGCGGCGGCGGTGTCCCAGATGGCGACGCCGCCGATGTCGGCGGCTTCACTCTCACCATCCAACCCGAACGTCCACACGCGCCCAACGCCGCGCTCGGCCGCGAGCCGGCGCCACAGCGGCGTGAAGGCATCGGCCGCAGGCAGCACGACGGTGCCGCCGGCGGCGACACGCGCGATGACGCTGCCGTTCTCGCGCGCCACCGCTTCGAGGCCGTGCAGGAACTCCTGGTGCTCGCGCTGCGCGTTGTTGATCAGCGCCACCGTCGGCCGCACGAGGTCGGCCAGCAGCGCGATTTCACCCTCGTGGTTCGTGCCCAGTTCGAGCGCCGCGAAACGGTGGTGCGGCCGCAGCGCCAGCAGCATCAGCGGCACGCCGATGTGGTTGTTGAGGTTGCCGCGCGTGACGAGCGCGGCGTCGCCCGTTCCACCGGCCTCGGCGCGCAGCATCGCGCCGAGCATCTGTGTCACAGTCGTCTTGCCGTTGCTGCCGGTGATGGCGACGAGCGGCAGCGCGGCAAAGCGCGCGCGCCAGCCACTGGCGAGCTGCTGCAGCGCGGCGAGCGTGTCGGGCACCTCGAGGCCGGCGAGCCCCGGTGCCGTGGCCAGGCGCCCGGTGTTGGCCAGCGCCGCGGCGGCGCCAGCGGCCTGCGCGGCGGCGAGGTAGTCGTTGCCGTCGAAGTTCTCGCCGGCCAGGGCGACGAAGAGGTCGCCGGCGGCGAGGCTGCGCGTGTCGCTGTGCACGCGCGTGATGGCGATGCCGCCCGCGGCGGCACCGCCCGCCCCTTGCACGAGGCGGCTGCCGGGGACGAGCACGTGCGCTTCGGCCAGCGTCATCATCGTCGCAGGCGCCGCGGAGTTCGTCATGCCGCGGCTCCGGCCGGGCGCGGCGTCGGGGACGCGGCCGGGCTCGTTGCGTTCACTCGCGCCGCACGACGCGCCAGCGCCGCGCGCGCTTCGTCGAGGTCGGAGAACGGGCGGCGGACGCCCACGATCTCCTGGTAGTCCTCGTGGCCCTTGCCGGCGACGAGCACCACGTCGCCGGGCGTGGCGTTTTCGATCGCGCGGGCGATCGCGGCGCGGCGGTCTTCGATGAACTCGGCCCTCGCTGCCGTGCCGGCCGCGCTCATGCCGGCGCGCACCTGTTCGATGATGGCCAGCGGCGGCTCGCTGCGCGGGTTGTCGCTGGTGACGACGACGTGGTCGGCGCCGCGCTCGGCAATGCCGCCCATCAGCGCGCGCTTCGTCGCGTCGCGGTCGCCGCCGCAGCCGAAGACGCAGACGAGGCGGCCGCCGCGCGCCGCGGCCAGCGGGCGCAACGCGGCCAGCACCTTCTCGAGCGCGTCGGGCGTGTGCGCGTAGTCGACGACCGCTTCCACGTCGGCGCCCGGCACGCGTTGCAGCCGGCCCGGCACCGCGCTGACGCCGGCCGCGGCACGCGCCGCCGCGGCAAGCGGCACGCCGAGCGAGCGCAACGCGCCGAGCACGCCGAGCAGATTGCTGGCGTTGTAGTCGCCGACGAGCGTCGTTTCGAGGGGCGCGGTGTCGGACCCAGCATCGGCGACCTCGAACGCCAGGCCGCGCGGCGTGTGGCGCAGGTTCGTCGCGACGAGGCGCGCGCCGGCGCGCGTCGAGACGGTCCACAGGTCGAGCGGAGCGCCCTGCGTAGCCTGCGCGTTAGGCACGCCGCCCGCGCCCAGCTCCGCCGCCAGCGCCGCCCCCTCGGCATCGTCGACGTTGATCACCGCCGCGCGCAGCCCCGGCCACGCGAAGAGGCGCCGCTTGGCGTCGCGGTACGCCTGCATCGTGCCGTGGTAGTCGAGGTGGTCGCGCGTCAGGTTCGTGAAGACGGCGACATCGATCTTCAGTGCCGCGAGCCGCTCTTCGACGAGGCCGATCGACGAGGCCTCGATCGCGCACGCCGTGCAGCCGGCGTCGGCCAGCTCGCGCAGCGTGCGGTGCAGCGTCACCGGGTCGGGCGTCGTCAGGCCGGTGGCCAGCACGTCGGGCGGCTCACCGACGCCGAGCGTGCCGATGACGCCGCAACGCTGGCCGAGCGCGCGCAGCGCCGCGGCGACCCACCACGCGGTGGAGGTCTTGCCGTTCGTGCCGGTGGCGGCGACGATGCTTAGCGCGCGGGCAGGGTGAGCAAACCATGCATCGGCGATCGCACCGCAGGCGGCCTTGAGGCCGGGCAACGTCGCGACGTTCGAAACACCCGTCGCATCGGATCCACCAGCGACACGGCCGAGATCGAACGCCGCTGCGCCCTCGGCTTCGACGAGGCACGCCGCCGCGCCGGCCGCCAGCGCCGCCGGCACGAAGCGGCGGCCGTCGACCGTCTGCCCCGGCCAGGCGATGAAAGCGTCGCCGGCGCGCACTTCGCGGCTGTCGGTGCGCAGCGTCGGGCCGGAGCGGGCTGACGCACCGACAGCGTTCGACGCAAGCCGCGCACGCAGCCAGGCCACGGCCGCCGGCACATCGGCCAGCGCGACCGGCAGGTGGGAAGCCGCCGCCGCGCTCACAAGCTCTCCTGCGCCGCCGGCACCGGCTTGGCGGTGATCTGCGTCTTCACGTCGACGTCGGGCGGCACGTTCAGCGCGCGCAGCGTGTTCTGCACGACGTGGCTGAACACCGGCGCGGCGACGTCGCCGGCGTAGTACTTGCCATTGCGCGGCTCGTCGACCATCACCGCGACGACGATGCGCGGCGCGCTCACCGGCGCGAGGCCCACGAACCACGCGCGGTACTTGCCGTCGGCGTACTCGCCGCCGACGAGCTTCTTGGCCGTGCCGGTCTTCCCCGCCACCGAATAGCCGAGCGTCAGGCGCTGCAGATCGGGCGCGGTGCCGCCGGGCGACGCGGCCAGGCGCAGCATCTCGCGCACCTGCCGCGCGGTGGTGGGGCTGAAGACACGCTGGCCGCCCGCGCCCACGACCGCACCCGCTTCGTCGGCGGTGGCGGCCGCGCCACCCGCCTCGCGCTTCAACAGCGTCAGCGGTGCCAGGTCGCCATCGCGCGCGAACACCGTGTACGCATGCGCCATCTGCAGCACGCTGGCGCTCGCGCTGTAGCCGAAGGCGACGCGCGCATGGTCGGTCGGGCGCCAGCTCTTCCACGCGCGCAGCTTGCCGGTGGCCACGTGCGGCAGTTCGATGCGCGGCTTGCTGCCGAGGCCGAGCGCCGCATACGTCGCCCACAGCTCCTGCCGCTCCATCGAAAGCGCGAGCTTCGCGGTGCCGACGTTCGACGACTTCTGCAGCACCTCGGCGACGGTGAGCGTGCCGTGCGGGTGCGCGTCGGTGATCGTCGTGCCGGTGACGACCATGCGGCCGGGCGCGGTGTCGATCGGCGTCGTCGGCGCGACGCGCTTGCTGTCGAGCGCCCGCGCGATCGTGAACGGCTTCATCGTCGAGCCCGGCTCACTGGCGTCGCTGGCGGCGCGGTTCTGCAAGAGCGTCGCCGCATGGCTGCCGCGCTTGTTCGGATCCGCACCGGGGTAGTTGGCCATCGCCAGCACCTCGCCGCTGGCGCTGTCGAGCACCACCACGCTGGCGGCGCGGGCGTTGTGCTGCTGCACGGCGTCGCGCGCGCGCTTCCACGCTTCGAATTGGATCTTGCTGTCGATCGCCAGCGTGATGTCGTGGCCGTGCCGCGGCAGCGCGATGTCGCCCACGTCCTCGACGGCGCGGCCGAGGCGATCGCGCACCAGCGTGCGCTGGCCCTTCTCGCCTTGGAGCTGCTGCTGCAGCAAGAGCTCGACGCCGGCGCGGCCGATGTCGTCGGTGTCGGTGTAGCCGACCAGGTGCGCGGCGGCCTCGCCCTCGGGGTAGCGGCGGCGGTACTCGCGCTCCTCGATCAGGCCCTTGAGCTTGTGCTCGGCGGCGATGGCCTTGATCGCCGTCCACGCCGCCTCTTCGACGTGGCGGCGCACGAGCACGGTGCCGCCGGGCTCGAGCCGCTCGTCGAACTCGGCCGCGCTCATGCCGAGCAGCCGCGCGATCGCGCGCCGCTCGGCGGCCGCAGCGGCGAAGAGCTTCGTGTCGATCTTGATCGTCGGCAGCGCGACGCTCGTGGCGAGCACGAGGCCGTTCCGGTCGAGGATGCGCCCGCGGGTGGCCGGCAGCGTCTGCGTGTGCACGAAGCGCTTCTCGCCCTGGAACTGGAAGAACTGCGTGGCGATGATCTGCACGTAGGCGGCGCGGCCGAGCAGCACCGCGAAGCCGAGGCCGACGAGCAGCACGACGAAGCGCGAGCGCCAGGGCGGCGTCTTGCTGGCGAGCAGCGGGCTCGTCGCGTAGCGCAGGCTTTTCACCGGCACGCTGCCCATGCGGCCGAGGCCGAAGCCTGAGCCGGTGCCCATGCCCGGCAGCGTGCCGCGCGCGATGGCGCGCGCGCTCATCGCGTGCCTCCCGCGGCGTTGGCCGCCGGCGCCGGTGCCGCAGACGAGGAGCCTGCCGGGCCCGGATCGGTGACCATCTCGGTGACCGCCGGCGTTGCGGTGCGCATGCCGAGCTTGTCGCGCGCGACGCGCTCGACGCGCAGGTGCGTGGCCTGCGTCTGCCGCTCGGCGTCGAGGCGGCGGTATTCGGCGTCCAGGCGCTGTTGCACCCCGCGTGCGCGGTCCACCTCGGCGAAGAGGCGCCGCGCCTCGTACGAGGTGTGCACGAGCCACAGGCTGCTGGCCAGCAGCGCGGCGAGCAGCAGCAGGTTGACGCGGCTCATCGTGGTCGGCTTTCGTCGCGCCTTCAGGCGACCTCGGTGCGCTCGGCCACGCGCATCACCGCCGAGCGGGCGCGCGGGTTCGCGGCGATCTCGACGGCGCCCGGCTTCACGCGCGCCAGCGCTCGCAAGCGCAGCGCACGCGGCGGCGCGAACGGCGCGCGCCGGTCGGGCGCGTCGCGGCTTTCGCGCGCGATGAACGTCTTGACGATGCGGTCCTCGAGCGAGTGGAAGCTGATGACGACCAGGCGGCCGCCCGGGGCGAGCAGCGCCAGCGCGTCGTTCAGCGCCTGCTCCAGCGCCTGGAGTTCGGCGTTGACGTGAATCCGAAGAGCCTGAAACGTGCGCGTCGCAGGGTCCTGGCCCGGCTCGCGGGTCTTGACGACGCGAGCCACGAGCGCGGCCAGCTCGCCGGTTCGACCCACGGGCGCGCCGCTTGTGCGGCGAGCCACAAGCGCCTTTGCAATCGGAACAGCAAACCGTTCTTCGCCGTATTCACGGATCACCTGCGCAATCTCGCGCTCGTCGGCACGCGCCAGGAACTCCGCCGCCGTCTCGCCGCGGGTCGTATCCATGCGCATGTCCAGCACCGCGTCGTGGCGGAAGCTGAAGCCGCGCGCCGGGTCGTCGATCTGGGGTGAGCTGACACCCAGGTCCAGCAGCAGCCCCTGCACGTGCTCGATGCCGAGCGCCGCCAGCTCCGGGCGCAGTTCGGCAAAGCTCGCGTGGCGGATCGTGAAGCGCGGGTCGTCGATGCGCTGCGCTTCGGCCACCGCTTCGGGGTCGCGGTCGAAGGCGACGAGGCGGCCCGAAGGTGCGAGCCGCGCGAGCAGCGCGCGCGCATGCCCGCCGCGGCCGAAGGTGCCGTCGACGTAGATGCCGCCCGGCTGCGTCACCAACGCCTCGACGGCTTCGGCGAGCAGGACGGTGCGATGGGTCCATGCCGGGGCGGTGGTCACTGGAACACCAGCGTGCGCAAGGGCTCGGGCTTGCCCTTCGAGATGACTTGGGCTTCGCGAACCTCGACGCGGCCGGGGTCCCACAATTCGAAATGCGCGCCGACCCCCATGAAGACGACCGAGCCGTTCTCCTTGAACCCCGCCCAGCGACGCAGTTCCGGCGGCAAGAGGACGCGTGAGCCGCTGTCGATCTCGAGCTCGGTATGGCTGCCCAGGTACAGCCGGCGCCACTCGTCGGCGTCATCGTCGGTGAGCTTCAACACCACGTCGGCCAGCTGGGCAAAGATGTCCGGCGTGTACAAGCCCAGGCAGCCGGCCGGGTCCTTGCAGACGACGAGCTGGCCCGCGGCGCGCTCGTTGATCTGGTCGCGCCACTTCGAGGGCACGGTCAACCGCCCTTTGACATCCAATGTGAGCACTGGCCCACCGAAGAAGCGCCACTGAGACACGGCCGACACCGAACTCCACGTTCACCTACAATTTCCCACCGCCCACTGTAGCCGGGGGAAACCCATGGCGTCAACGTGTGTGCGGATCGGAAACGCTCGGCGAATCAAGGACTTACGGCGGGGCGCTCAACCAGCCTCTCCGTCAAACCCCTTATGAATGAAGCACTTGTCGAGTTGACTGAAAGTGCTTTCGAGCCGAAAGCTGTGTGGGCATACAGCCTTGCCGTTACGCCTTGCAACGTGGACGCACCGTGCAAAACGACCCGCTCTGGAAGCTGAGGCACGCGCTGGCCGGCGTCGGCCTGGCGCTGCTGCTCTCGGTGCCGATCGCCGCGGCGCTGGGCAGCGCACTCGGCGATGCGCTCGGAGGCACCTACGGCTGGCGCGCCGGCGTCTACAGCGGCTTGCTGCTGTACGTGGTCGCCGGAGCGTTCGTGCTCTTCACCAAGGTGGCGCGGCACGAGACGCGGCCGCTGTCGGCGCCGCGCGTGGGGCTGTGGCTGGCGAGCCTGTGGCTGTGGCCGGGGCTGCTGCTGGCGGCGCCGAAGGTCAGGCCGGCGGACCCGCCACCGCCCGCGCCCCCCTCCCCGCCGTCACTGTGACTGCAGGATGCGCCGCCCGGCCGCCGACTGCAGCGGCCGTGCGTTCATCGGGTAGATGCGCGCGAAGAGCTCGATCTGCTCGGGCGTCAGCGTCACCGGCGTGCGCATCACGACCCACTGCACGCCCTCGCTGCACGGCGGCGTCGTCAGCGAGCCCATGTAGGTGAAGTAGCGGCGGTCCTCGGGCAGCAGGTGCACCGGGTCGATCTGCGCGCGCGCGGCCACTTCCTCGTGGCGCTCGAGCGGCAGGTTGTTCCACACCGTCTGCACCGCCGGGTGCGCCGGCCCGCGGCCGAAGAGCACCGCGACGACGGCGAGCCGCCCGGTGCCGTCCTTGTGCACGAGGTGCAGCGACATCTCGAACTGGCGGCCGTCGATGCGCTCTTCGCTCGGGCGATGGAAGTGGAACTGCACGAGGTCGTAGCGGCGCCCGCCGACCTCGATGGCGTTGCCCGGCGGCACGTTGACCTGCACCGTGTGGCCGTTGTCGACGACGGCAAAGGCGCTCGGCCGGTAGTCGAACCTCACCGGCTCGAGGTCGACCGGCAGGCCGCCGCGGATGTCGATCGGGCTTTGCCGCTCGCCGCGCGCGCACAGCGCGAACTCGGGCTTCAGCGTGCCCCACGTGGCGGGGCCGCCGGCGCCTTCGTAGCTCCAGGCATGGCCAGCGTGGCCATGAACGTTCGCGTGGCCCGGCGTGGCCTTGGTTGCCGAGGTGCGGCGGGGAGGCCGCACGGTGGCCGGGCCCGCGGGCGCATGGGCGACGGCCGGCGCCGAGATGCGATGCGGTGCCGCGGCCGCCGCACCTCCCGGCGGGCGCGACCAGGCGATGCCCTCGGCCTGGCCGGCGCCGATATCACGCGCTGTGGGCCGCGGCGCAGCGGCCGGCGCCGCATGGACCGCAGGACCCGCCGCGGTGGCCGCGGGGACCGCAGCGGCTGCGGTCGCCGCACGGGGTGCAGCGCCTCGGGTGCCGACGCGCAGGTCCAGCGTGCCGCTGGCCGGCGCCGCGCCGGGCGTCGCCAGCCGTTCGCTCAAGCGCAGGCGCAGCCGCTCCATCGGGTCGGTCACCTCGGCGGCGGCCGGCACCGGCGCTGCGGGCTGCGCGCCCGCGCCCGAAGGCGCCCTCGCCGCGGCTGCCGATGCCGCGCTGGCGCGCGCGCCGATCGCCTTGCCGGCGCGCGGCGCCGGCAGCTCGGCGAGACCGGCCCACGCCGGTAGTGCGACCGTTGCGGCGAGCATCAACGCAACCGGTCCGACGACACGCCCGCAAGCGCGGTGAACGGCAATGGCAAGGCAGGCGGATGCGCGAGGTGGACGCGGGCAGGTCATGGCGAGGCTCCTCGCGGAGATTTCGGCCTCGCGGCGGGTGCACTTGAGGGCGGCCGGCGATCACTTGGAGACCCGTTCGGACTGCGCCTGTCGAAGCCCCGCCCTGAGCCTGTCGAAGGGCCCGATGTCGCCAAGCTCAGTCGGAAGGGGTCTCTTCTGGCCGGGCGAGCATTGGCCTCGCGGGCTCAAGCCGTCACCTGCCGCTTCACCCAACTCCACGCCACCAGCCCCGCGGCCATCAACGCGAACGACGCAACCGCCAGCGCCAGCGCCGAATGCATGACCAGCGGCGCCAGCACGCCGGCCACCAGCGCGTTGGCGCTGCTGCCGATGCTCGAGTGCATCGACGAGGCCATGCCGCGGCGCTCCGGCGCCTGATCCAGCACCAGCAGCGTCACCGCCGGTGTCAGCAGCGACCAGCCGAAGGAGTACACCGCCACCGGCGCAATCGCCCAGGCGGCATTCGGCGCGAACATCGCGTTCAGCGCCACGTTGACGAGCGACGCCGTGCCGACGATGACGAAGCCCCAGCGCACCTGCCGGCGCGGCGGCAGCCGCCCGGCGAGCCGCCCCGACCACCAGGCGCCGGCCATGATGCCGCTGACGCTGGCGATGAAGAACCAGTAGAACTGCGTCGGCTCGAGCGCCAGCAAACCGCCCAGCCACGCCGGCGCCGACAGCACGTAGAGGAACATGCCGTTGAACGGCACGCCGCTGGCCACCACCAGCGCCAGGAAGCGCGGGTTGCGCGCCAGCCCCGCGTAGCCGCGCAGCAGGTGCGCCGGATGGAACGGCTGCCGCGCCGCCGCCGGCAGCGTCTCGGGCAAGAGGCGCGCGTTGGCCAGCGCCAGCGCGACGGCGATGCCGGCCAGCAGCCAGAAGATCGACCGCCAGCCGAGCGGCCCGACCATCACGCCGCCGAGCACCGGGGCCACGGCCGGCGCGATGCCGAAGAAGATCGTGACCTGCGACATCACGCGCTGCGCGTCGGCCGGCGCGTAGAGGTCGCGGATGATCGCGCGCGAGACCACCATGCCCGCGCCCGCGCAGGCGCCCTGCACCGCACGCCAGAAGACGAGCGCGCCGATCGAGTCGGCGAGCGCGCAGCCGACCGACGCGAGCGCGAACGCCGCGAGCCCCGCCAGCACCACCGGCCGGCGGCCGAAGCTGTCGGCGATCGCGCCGTGAAAGAGGTTCGTCACCGCGAAGGCGAGCAGGTAGCTCGACAGCGTCTGCTGCATCTGCACCGGCGTCGCGCCGAGCGAGCCACCGATGGCCGTGAAGGCCGGCAGGTAGGTGTCGATCGCGAACGGCCCGAGCGTGCCCAGGCCCGCAAGCAGCAGCGCAAGGGCCCAGCGCGGCCCGCGCCAGAGGTGGGGCGTTGGGGTGGGCATCGGAAGGCGGCGCAGTGTAGGCGCCTGTGCAAAGACCACGGCACGGGCGGCGGCGCCGTCGCGCGCTGCACCGGCGCGCACCAAGGTCATTGGCTGGCCGCGGCGTTGCCGTCGAGGCGGCGGTGCTTCAATCGGCCGCTGCCAAGTGAGAGCAACCAGAGCAAGGAGAACGAGCGATGCCGATGCCCCGCCGCACCTTCGTCGCCACCGCCGTTGCGGCAGCAGCCACGTGCACTGCCACCTGCGCCGCGCCGGCCCTGGCCAGTTCACGCCGCGCGCTGCGCCAGATGACCGACGGGCCGTTCTATCCGCCGGCACGCTGGCGAGCGCAATGGAGCGACTGGGACGCCGACCTGACGCGCGTGACGCAAGGCGGTGATACGCACCGCGCGCGCGGCGAGCACCTCGGCCTCGCGCTCGCCGTCGCCGATGCGAGCGGCCGCCTCGTCGACAACGCCGAGGTCGAGATCTGGCAGTGCGACACGTTGCAGCACTACCGCCACCCCGACGTGCCGCGCGAGGCCAGCGACCGCACGATCCGCTTCGACCCCGGCTTCCAGGGCTTCGGCGCGGCGCACAGCGACGCACGCGGCGAACTCGCCTTCCGCACGATCCGCCCGGTCGCCTACCCCGGGCGCACGCCGCACATCCACGTCAAGGTGCGGCACGTGAACTTCGGCGAATGGACCTCGCAGCTCTTCGTTGCCGGCGAGCCGGGCAACGCGCGCGACTTTCTGTGGCGCCATCTGTCGGCGCAGGATCGCGAGGGGCTGGCGATGAAGCTCGTGGCCGCAGATGCGAGCGCCCGCGCGGGTGTGTCAGGCGCACCACCGTTGGTCTGGACGGCGCGGCATGTGTTGATCGTGCCGGCGTGAGGTGCCGAGGGCGGATAATCCACCCTCGTGAAGCAGGCCAGACCGCCGCTGGTGCAAACGGGGAAACCCGGCACTGGAGGAAGGTCCGGACTGCACAGAGCACCGTAGCAGCTAACGGCTGTCCACCGCGAGGTGAGGATCAGAGCAACAGAGACGAGTCGTTTGCGGGGCGCGAGCCCGGCGAACGGGTGAAACGGGCAATCTCTACGGGCAGCAACACCAAGTAGGCCGGCGTCGATGTGGCTCGCGGAGCCGGCGGGTAGGTGGCACCGAGCCGGGTGGGCGACCCCCGGCCCAGAGGAATGGCGGTCACGGCACGGCCTCGCAAGGGGCCGGGCTGCACAGAATCCGGCCTATCGGCCTGCTTCACACTTTTGTCGTTAGCCGGCGCTACCAGCGAATCGCCAGCTTGACGCCGTAGCTCGTCGCGTCGCCGGTCTTGTCGGCTTCGATCACCAGCGCCATCGGCACGAAGGCGATGTTGACGCCGGCGAACACCTTGTCGGCCTGGAACTTCTCGCGCGTGAGCGTCGTGCCCGGCGCCTTCGCGTCGATCTCGACGCGGCCGACGCCGGCGTATGGCGTGAGGAACAGGAAGCCCTTGCTGATCGACAGGTCGACGCTCGTGCTGCGCAGCTTCAGTTGATCGACGCCCGAGAGGTTCGTCATCGCCGCGCGCAGCGCCACGGCCGGTAGCACCGCGTTGCCGCCGACGAAGGCCCAGCGCAGCTCGCCGCCGGTGGCGCGTGCATTCGTGTCGGGCACCGTCATCGCGACGACGCCGATGTCGATGCCGAACGGCAGCCCCTTGACGGCGCGCAGCGCGCCGACCGGAAGGTGCTTCGGCACGTCTTCGCCGGCCGCGGCCTTCATCAGCACGGCGCGGTTCTGCAGCTTCGTGGCGCTGACCGAGAGGCCGAGGTCGAAGCCGGTGATGCCCAGGCCCTCGGAAGGAATCAGCCCCTTGTACGACAGCGCAGCGCCGAGGTCCTCGGCGATGGCGCGGAACTCGCCTTGCGTCAGCGCGCCGATGGCGGTGAGGTCGCCGGCGTGCGCGGTGGCGGCCGGGAACGCGGCAGCGAGTGCCACGGCGCCGCAGGCGGCAAAACGGTGCGAAGCGGTTCGGATCATGGGTTCCCCTTGGACGGGCGCCGATTCGGCCCGGGGGGCGATTCTGGCGGCGCGCGGGTCAGATCGCCAACCGCGCCTTGACACCGTCGCGTGCCATTTCCGCACCGCCGCCGCGCGTCACGACCTCGCCTCGCGCCGATCAGCGTCAGCAGTCCGTGCAGCCGCGCGCGCTCTCGGCGCCGTCGGGCCGTGCGAACAGGCTGGCGCGCACGCTGCGCGGGCCGGCCAGCGACATTGCCAGGTTGTCGAGCACCGCGAGGCGCTCGTAGACGGTGGGCTTCTGGAACTTGCGGCCGATGCCCGCGGTGGCAACGCGCACGGCCTGCAGCCGTGCATGCGTCACACCGTCGCGGCGCGCACGCGCCACGACGAGGCGCAGATGCCTTCGCTAAACTGACCCGATGCCCACCGTCAACAAGCTCATCACCCAGGGCCGCGGCCTGGCGCCGGCGCTCGTCAAGCGCGCCGCCGGCGTCTCGCTCGACTGGGACCAGCGGCAGAAGAGCCGCTTCGAGGTCACCGATTCACTAGGCCGCCGGCTCGGCGTCTTCCTGCCGCGCGGCACCGTCGTGCGCGGCGGCGACGTACTCGTCGCCGACGACGGCAGCCTCGTGCGCGTGCAGGCCGCCGCGCAGCCGGTGCTCGTCGTGCGCCACTGCACCGAGCACGGCGCGCCGAGCGACCTGATGCGCGCCGCCTACCACCTGGGCAACCGCCACGTCGCCGTCGAGCTGAAGCCCGACCACCTGAAGCTCGAGCCCGACCACGTGCTCGCCGATCTGCTCAGACGCATGCATCTGATCGTCGCCGAGGCGAACGAGGCGTTCGAGCCCGAGGCGGGGGCGTACGAGGCGGGCGCGGGGCATGGACATCATGGGCATGGGCATGGACATGACCATGGCCATGAGCATCACGGGCATGACCATGGGCACGGGCATGGCCACGCCCATGACCATGGCCACGCGCACGACCACGGCCACGGTCATCAACACGCGCACGGTCACGAGCACAGCCCCGGTTGCGGGCACGATCACTGTCACGACGACGACCCCGGCCACGATCACGGCCCCCGTTGATCCTGCGCACCGGGTCCCATGCCACGGCATGGTGGCGCCTTTGCCGCGGCGGCTAGGATCGCCCCCCAGGCCGGCATGGGCCGGCAACCAGGAGAGAGATCATGGGACTGATGTCGTTCTTGAAGGATGCCGGCGAGAAGCTGCTCGGCGTCGGCCAGGCCAAGGCCGCCCAGCAGGCCGCCGCTGCCGCGCCGACGCCCGAGAACGTCGCCGCGCTCAGCCAGGCCGCAGGTGACGCGATCGTCGGCTACGTCAAAGCGCAGGGCCTGCCGACCGACGGGCTCACGGTCGAGTTCGACGGCGCCACCTCCACCGTCACCGCCAGCGGCGTGATGCCCGACCAGGCGACGAAGGAGAAGGTGCTGCTGTGCTGCGGCAACGTCGCCGGCGTCGCGGGCGTCAACGACATGCTCACCGTCTCGTCGCCCGAGCCCGAGGCGCAGTGGCACACCGTCGTCAGCGGCGACAACCTGAGCAAGATCGCCAAGAAGTTCTACGGCGACGCGAACAAGTACCCGGTGATCTTCGAGGCCAACAAGCCGATGCTCACGCACCCGGACAAGATCTACCCGGGGCAGATGCTGCGCATCCCGCCGGTCTGAGGCTCTACGAGTATGTGATCCACCCGGCGCGCGCCGGGTGGTCCAGGTGCGGCACGCTGTTGAAGCCGGCGAGCCAGTGCCGCGAGGCGCTGGTGCTCAACTCCGACAGCGCGCTGTTGCGCATCTGGAGATTCAGCGACACGACAGCCGGCGGCGGCGCGCCGAGCACGTGCGCGATCGCCGTGGCGATCGGCCCGCCGCTGCTGACGACGAGCACCTGCGCGCCGCGGCCGGCGCGGTGATCCGCGCGCAACTCATCGAGCAGCGCGGCGACGCCGTCGCGAAAGGCCGCCCAGCTCGGCATGCCGGGCACCTCGACCGCGCCCTCCATCCAGCTTGCCAGCGCCTCGCGCAGCAGGCGGAAGTGCTCCCGCCGGTCGCCCTCGGGGCCGGGGCGCTGCACCGGGCCGCCGGCCACCGCGCGCACGAGCCGCTCGGCGTCGTATTCGTCCAGCGCCGGCACGGCGCGCGCCGGCGGCAGCCCGGGCAGCCGGCTCGCGATCGCCTCGAGCGACTGCGTGTGCCGCTTCAGCGTGCCGGTGAGCACGACATCGAAGCGCCGGCCGCGCTCGGCCAGGTAGTCGCCAAGCGCCGCGCACTGCCGCGCGCCGAGTTCGCTCAGCTGGTCGTAGTCGGCGGCGCCGAACGAGGCCTGGCCGTGGCGGACGAGGAGAACGGTGCCCATGGCGCGCGATTGTGTGCCGGCCGGTGCCGCCGCCAGCAACAGGCAGGGGCTGCGGCGCGGCGCTTGCGCCGCTGCGCGCGGCATGGGGCACGAAGTGGCATCCATGGAGCTGGCCGCGCGCGGATCGTGGGCGGGCTTCTTGCACCCCGGGAAGCAGCCTGCCGTTGGGGCCGACCTGAACCGATGGTTCAGGCTCACCCACGTGCCTGCGGCACGCCGCAGCTCGGCAGGCGGCCGACGATGGAGTCCGCCAGGCCCGGCAGAGCCCGCAGGGCACGCTCGTCGTCGGCGCACGCCGTTCCTGCTGCAGCACTGCGTCGTGCCGGCGCTGCCGGCGTTCCACGCCACCTGCCCCGACCTCGCGCTCGACCTGCGCGCCGTGCTGCACCTCGAGGAGGCCGCAGCCAGGGACTGCGAGCTGCTGCTGCTGCATGGCTGGTTCGAAGCCGGCAGCTGGGTCCGCCGCGAGCTGCCGGTGATGCCGCAGGTCACGGCGGCCACATCCGAGTACTGGAAGCGCCACGGCATGCCGCAGCACCTGGCCCGCGTCTCGACGGCCAAGGGGCGGGCCAGCGTCGACGGCCGCCCGGTCTGGCACCACGGCAGCAGCCGGCGCGCCTCGACCTGGCTGGCGCATCGCTGATGGCGCACTCCACGGTCCGCCGCTCGGCGCGAAGGGACGCTGAGGCAAGTCAACCGCGCGCGCCGGACTTGGCCCATCGTCCGGGCTGACTGCCCGTGCCCGCGGCCCCCACCATGTCCTGCCTCGCCGACCGTCCGCTCCTGCCCGACGACGATCCGCTGCGCGTGCTGTTGCACGACGAAGTGCACGCGCGGCCGTCGGCGCGCATCCGGCTGCCGGCGCTGGTCACCTGCGTGGCCGTCCTCAACGAGGGCGTGACGCGCGAAGACGAGCTGGCGCACCTTCGCCGCCTGCCCGGTCAGCACGACCTGCCGGCCGCGCAGCTGCAGGGCAACTTCGTAGGCCTGCGCTTGGGCGGCCGCGCGCTGAAGTGGGAGCGGCACAGCGAGTTCACCCGCTACTCGCTGGTGCAGCCGTTGTCGGAGGGCGCCGCTGCCGGCGGGGCGGGCTCGCTAAGCGCGGCGCTGGCGCCGGACGCGGCCTGGCTGCGGGCGATCCCCGGGCGCACGATCGCCGCGATCCTGCTGGCGATGATCGAAGGGGACCTCACCGACGCCCAGGCCGCGTTGGCGCACGGGCGGCGCTGGTTCGGCGACGCGGCCATCGTGGCCTCGCTGATGGGGGCCGGGCCTTCGTGCGCGATCGCCGACCTGCGCATCGGTGGCGACGGCTTCGAGCGCATGCTGGTCATCGCGCCGCCGGGCACGTCGCCGACGCGCAGCGGGCGAACGAGCCAGCGCCTGCTCGAGTTCGAGACCTACCGCCTGATGGCGCTGCGCGGCCTGCCGGTGGCCAAGTCGCTGGCGCCGATGCTGCTCGAGACGGAGCGCGCACTGGCCGACATCACCGGCCGGCTGGAGGACGCGGCCGCGAGCGACCAGGAACTGCTGGAGCGCCTGACCGCGCTGGCCGCGCGCGTCGAGCGCGCCACCGCCGAGCATGGCTACCGCTTCTCGGCCACCCAGGCCTACGACGCGCTGGTGCGCCAGCGCATCGACGAGCTGCGCGAGCGGCCGATCCCGGGCACGCAGACGATCGGCCAATTCATGCAGCGCCGCCTGTCGCCGGCGATCGCGACGGTGGCGTCGACGGCGCAGCGCCTGGGCTCGCTGTCGCAGCGCATCGAACGCGCGGGCGCGCTGCTGCGTACGCGCGTGGACATCGCCACCGAGGCGCAGAACCAGCAGCTGCTGGCCAAGCTCACGCGCGGCCAGGAGATGCAGTTGCGGCTGCAAAGCACGGTCGAAGGGTTGTCGATCGCGGCGATCTCGTACTACGTGGTCAGCCTCGTGCTGTACCTGGCCAAGGCGGGCAAGGCGGCGGCGTTGCCAGTGAACCCCGAGCTGGTCGCCGGTGCGTCGATCCCGATGGTGCTGTGGGCGGTGTGGCGCACGGTGCGGCACATTCACGAGAGGCTGTATCGGAGTTCGTGACCGACCTTCAGCGCGAACGGACCGCGGCCCTGGGCGCCGGCCGCGCCGCCTTCGACTGCGCCAGCGCCGCGTCGATCAGCGCATCGGCCATCCACATCGCCACGCGCTGCACCTCGCGCTCGGGCAGGCCCCAGATGTCCTTCAGGATGACCCACGGCTCAATGCCGTAGACGACCGACAGCGCGTGGTGCAGCCGCTGCTTGAGCGCCGGCGTCAGCTCGCCTTTCATCGGCGCCAGCGCGTGGTCCAGGATGCGGATGCGGTGGCCGCGTCGATACGGCTCCTCCTCGAGCAGGCCGGCACGTTCCTGCGCCCATTGTTCGAGCGCGAGTTGCGCCGCGGCGCGCAGCTGCGGCTCGAAGTCGCGAAAGCGCGGAAACGTCTGCTCGAAGAGTTCGTGCACGCGCGCGCGCGCGTCGGGCAGGTTGCTCGACAGCGAGCGCACCGGCCCGAGCGAGCTGTCGATCACCGCGGTGACGAGCGCGCTGCGGCTCGGGAAGTAGCGGTACGCGGTGGCGCGCGAGACCTTCGAGCGCACGGCCACTTCCGCGACGCTCGGGATGTGGCCGTCGCGAATGATCTCCATCGCGGTGTCAAGCAGCAGCCTGAACGTGGCCGCCTTGACGCCGCGCTCGGGCGGTGGCGCGGGCGCCGAGGGCGCTGGCCGTGCAACGGCTTTTCGCACTCGCGCCGTCCCCCCCACGTCGCTGGCAGGGGATTGGCGAGCCCGGCGGGCGGGTGAAGCGCGGGTTTTCACCGGTCAGTGAATGGCTGAATGGTTCTTGTGGCGGCGGCAAACGCGGCCGTATGATGCACCGATCCCGTTTTGAGACGCAAGTCTCACGGGGCCACGACGCGCCGCACACAGACCGGTGCGCGACAAGACAACGGAGACAACGCGCCCATGCGCATCGCCAGCTGGAGCTGGGGCGGCCGCCCGCACGCCGGGCTGCTCTCGCCCGATGGCCGCGAGGCCACGCCGCTCGCCGTCGCCAACCCCGACCGCGGTGCCTTCGAGCTCGTGCGCGCGCTCGCGCACGGCGAGCCGCTGCCACCCGAGGCCGGCCCGCGCCTGCCGGTGGAAGCGATCACGCTGCGCGCGCCGCTGAAGCCGCGCCGCAACCTCTTTTGCATCGGGCGCAATTACCGCGCGCATGCCGAGGAACTGGCGGGCACCGTCTTTCGCGACGCGGTGGCTCAATCGCGCGAGCGGGAGTTGTGGCCGATCGTCTTCAGCAAGGTGCCCGAGACGGTGATCGGTCCCTTCGACGTGGTGCGTTTGCCCGGCCGCGCGATCACCGAGCAGATCGACTACGAGTGTGAACTCGCCGTCGTCATCGGCCGCGGTGGCAAGAACATCCCGCGCTCGCGCGCGCTCGGTCACGTCTTCGGCTACACGATCGTCAACGACGTGAGCGCGCGCGACGTGCAGACGCGCCACCAGCAGTGGCACCTGGGCAAGAGCTTCGACACCTTCTGCCCGATGGGGCCGTGCATCGTCACTGCCGACGAACTCGACGGCACCGCGACGCGCGTGCGCGGCTACGTCAACGGCGAGCTGCGCCAGGACGGGCTCACAAAGGACATGATCTTCGACATCCCGGCGCAGATCGAGGCCATCTCGCGCGGCATCACGCTGTACCCGGGCGACATCATCGCCACCGGCACGCCCAGCGGGGTCGGCATGGGCTTCTCGCCGCCGAAGTGGCTGCAGCACGGCGACGTGGTGCGCGCCGAGGTCGACGGCATCGGCGCGATCGAGAACCACTTCGAGGAACGCTGATGGCCGTGGCCTGGGTCGACCGCATCGCCGTGGATGTGCACGGCGAAGGCGACGCGGTCGTCTTCGTGCACGGCCTGGGCGGCACGCTGAACGTGTGGACGCCGCTGCTGCCCGCGCTCGGCCGCTGGCGCTGCGTGCGGCCCGAACTGCCGGGCGCCGGCCGTTCGACGCGCGCCTACGCGCTGGCCGAATCGACGACGCACCGCGGCCACCTCAGCGCCGGAACACACGCCGACGCGGTGCTGCGCGTCTGTGAAGTGCTGGGCATCGCTCGTATGCACCTCGTCGCGCACAGCTTCGGCACGCTCGTCGCGCAGCACGTCGCGGTCAAGGCGCCGGCGCGCGTGAGGAGCCTCGCGCTCTTCGGCGCGCTGCTGGAGCCGGCACCGGCGCAGCGCGAGGCGATGCACGCGCGCGCCGCGGCGGCGCGTGCGCAGGGGCTTTTCGAGATCGCCGAGGCGGTGGCGCAGGCGGCGCTGTCGGCCTCGTCGCGCGAGACGCAGCCGGTGACGGTGGCCTACGTGCGCGAGAGCCTCCTGGCCCAGGACGCCGAGGGTTATGCACGCAACTGCCTGGCGCTGGCCGAGGCGACGGCGGCGCACACCGAGCTGATCGGCTGCCCGACGCTCGTCGTCAACGGCGACGAGGATGTCGTGACACCGCTGTCGGGCGCGCGCCAGCTCGCTGGCCGGCTGAAGGACGCGCGGCTCGAGGTGCTGAACCGCTGCGGCCACTGGCCGACGCTCGAGCGGCCGGCCGAGTGCCAGCGGCTGCTGCGCGACTTCCTCGACCGCGTGCGCTGAAGGCCGCGAGAAGCACGAAGAGAACGGAGCCCGACGCATGGCCGACACCCTCTTCACCAACGTGCGCGTCTTCGACGGCGGCGGCGAGACGCCGTTCACCGGCGACGTGCTCGTCAGCGGCAACCGCATCACCCGCGTCGTGAAGACGGCCTACGGCCAGCGCACGCCGCCGGTCGCCGGGGCCACCGTGATCGACGGCGCCGGCGCCTTCCTGATGCCCGGCATGGTCGAGGCGCACACGCACTTCAGCTGGAACGACCAGCCCACGCTCGACAGCATCCAGCGCATGCCGCCGGAAGAGCACATCCTGTGGTGCGCGCAGGTGGCGAAGACCTACCTCGACATGGGCTTCACGAGCTGCGTCGGCGCGGCCACCGCCAAGCCGCGGCTGGACGTGGTGATCCGCAACGCGATCAACGACGGCACCATCGTCGGCCCGCGCTACATCGCCGCGAGCCAGGAGATCACGGTGCCCGGCGGCCTCGGCGACACGACGGCGCCGCACCTGCCGCAGCACGAGTTCGCGTTCGGCGCCATCGTCAGCGGCCCGCACGAGATGCGCCGCTGCATCCGCATGTTCGCCAAGTACGGCGTCGACCAGATCAAGATCAACCTTTCGGGCGAGAGCATCACCGGCATGCCCTCGGAGATGAGCCAGTTCACCGAGGAGGAAGTGGCCGTCTGCGTCGACGAGGCGCACCGCTGGGGCAAGCGCGTTGCCGCGCACGCGCGCAGCACCTGGTCGATCAAGGAGTGCGTGCGCCAGGGCATCGAGGTCATCTACCACGCCAGCTTCACCGACAGCGAGGCGCTGGACATGCTGGAAGCGGCCAAGTTCAGGCACTTCGTCGCGCCCGGGCTCGCGTGGCTGATCAACACCTGCCATCACGCGTCGCAGTGGGGCCTGACGCCCGAGGTGACGCGCAAGATGGGCTACCACCGCGAGCTGGAAGCGGCCATCGAGAGCATGAAGGCGATGCGCAAGCGCGGTATCCGCATCATGCCCGGCGGCGACTACGGCTTCGCGTGGACGCCGCACGGCACGAACGCAAAGGACCTCGAGTACTTCGTCAAGCACGTCGGCATGAGCACGATGGAGGCGCTGCTGTCGGCCACCGCGTGGGGCGGGCCGATGATGGGGCACGGCAAGGAGATCGGCTACATCCGCGAGGGCTGCTTCGCCGACATCCTGCTGGTGGACGGCGACCCGCTGGCCGACATCACGATCCTGCAGGACCGGAAACGCATCCTCGCGGTGATGAAGGACGGCGAGTTCCATCGTGCGCCGCCGTTGCGGCACGCGGGCGGGGCGGGCCTCGCCACCGGCCGCTACGGCGCGCCGGCGGCGGTGACGCGGTGGGCGGCCTGACGGAGGAGCACCGGATGAGTGACACCCTCTTCACCAACGTCCGCATCCTCGACGGCACTGGCGAGACGGCGCCCTACACCGGCAGCGTGCTCGTCAGCGGCAACCGCATCCGGCAGGTCGGCCGCAGCACGGCGCCCATCGCGTCGTTCGCGTCGTTCGCGCCCGGCACCGCCACCGTCGTCGACGCCGCCGGCGCGACGCTGATGCCCGGGATGTGCGAGGCGCATACGCACTTCAGCTGGAACGACGCGGCGACGCTCGGCGCGATCCAGACGATGCCGCTCGAAGAGCACGTGCTCTGGGCCGCCAAGGTCGCGAAGAACTACCTGAACGCCGGCTTCACGAGCTGCCTCGGCGCCGCGTGCGCCAAGCCGCGGCTGGACGTGGTGATCCGCAACGCCATCGAAAGCGGCCAGATTCCCGGCCCGCGCTACCTCGCCGCGAGCCAGGAGATCACCGTACCGGGCGGCCTCGGCGACGAGATGCTGCCGCACCTGCCGTTCCCGGACTTCAGCTTCGGGCAGGTGGTCAACGGCGCCGAAGACATGCGCCGCGTCGTGCGCATGTTCCTGAAGTACGGCGTCGACTCGATCAAGCTCAACATCTCGGGCGACAACTTCGTGCCCGGTGCCGACGCGAAGACCACCTGGATGACCGATGCCGAGGTCACCGCCGCGATGGAAGAAGTCACCATGCGCGGCCGCCGCATCATCGTGCACGCGCGCTCGTGCGCCAGCGTCAAGCAGGCGCTGCGCCACGGCATCCGCCTCATCTACCACGCCAGCTTCACCGACGAGGAGGCGCTGGACATGCTCGAGGCGGCGAAGGACGAGGTCTTCGTCGCGCCGGGCATCGGCATCCTGTGGGCGATGTTGTGGGAGGCCGAGCCCTGGGGCGTGTCGCACGCGCAGGCCGTGCAGATGGGCTACGAGGAGGAGTGGGCCGCCGCCTGCGAATCGCTGAAGGCGATGCACAAGCGCGGCGTGCGCGTGCTGCCCGGCGGCGACTACGGCTTCGCGTTCAATCCGCACTACCAGAATGCGCGCGACCTCGAGTTGTTCGTCAAGCACCTGGGCTTCACGCCGATGGAGGCGATCCGCTCGTGCACGCGCTACGGCGGGCAGATCATGATGAAGCCGAACGAACTCGGCCTCGTGAAGGAAGGCTACCTCGCCGACCTGCTGCTCGTCGACGGCGACCCGCTCGCGAACCTCGCGATCCTGCGCGACCCCAAACGCATCCTCGCAGTGATGAAGGACGGCGTCTTCGCCAAGGCGCCGCCACTGGCCGCGGCGCGGGTGTGGGAGCGCGCGGCGTGACCCGATCGCAGCGCAACCGCTGGCTCTTCTGGCTGCTCGTCGGCGGCCCGCTCGCGCTGTTCTCGATCTGGGCGATGGTCGACAACGCGCGCCTCTATCTGCTGACGCTGCTCAACGGCCTGACGCTCGCGTCGCTGTACTTCATCGTCGCCAGCGGCTTCACGCTCGTCTTCGGGTTGATGCGCAACGTCAACCTCGCGCACGGCTCGCTCTACCTGCTGGGCGGCTACGTCGGCTTCACGATCGCCGAGAAGACCGGCTGGTGGCTGCTGGCGATGGCCGGCGGCTTCCTCGCCGCGGCGATCGCAGGCCTCCTGATCCAGGTGCTCATCCTGCGCCACATGCAGGGCCAGGACATGCGGCAGACGATGGTGACGATCGGGCTTTCGATCGTCATCGCCGACGTGCTGCTGTGGATCTTCACCGGCCAGGTGCATCAGATGGAGGCGCCGGCGTGGCTGCAAGGGCCGATCCGCGACATCCCGGTGATCCGCGCCTACTCGGCTTATCGCCTCTCGCTGCTCGGCTTCGGCATCGCGATCGGCGTGTTCCTGTGGTGGCTGCTCAACCGCACGAAGGTCGGCACGATGATCCGCGCCGGCGTCGACGACCGCGGCATGCTCGCTGCCGCCGGCGTCAACGTGAACCTCGTCTTCGCGGTCACGTTCATGCTCGGCGCGGGGTTGGCCGGCATCGGCGGCGTCATCGGCGCGGTGGAGTTGTCGATGGTGCCGGGCGAAGACACGCGGCTCTTGCTCGCCTCGCTGGTGGTGGTGATCGTCGGTGGCATGGGCTCGGTCGTCGGCGCGGCGGTCGGCGCGGTGATCCTGGGTTTGGCCGAAACGTATGGCTTGGCGTACGCGCCGACCTACTCGGTCGTCTTCACCTTCGTGATCCTCGTGCTGGTGCTGGCGTTCCGACCGCGCGGGATCATGGGGAGGCCGGCGTGAGTGCCGCCCACTGGCGCCGCGCGATGAACACGGGACTCGCCGCGGCCGCGCGGCCGTTGCCGCTGCCCCGGGCCATGGCCACGGCGCCCGCGGCCGTGCCCGCGGCCGACCCCTACGCCGGCAGCGACGCGCCGCGCTGGCTCAAGTTCCTGTGGCGGCACCTCGAGGCGCGGCACGTGTTCGTGCTCGCCTTCGTGCTCGTCTATCCGTTCGTCGCGACGCCGTTCTTCACCTTCCAGATCGCCGGCCAGGCGCTGGCGCTGGGGTTGATCGCGCTGTCGCTCACCTTCCTCGGCGGCTACGGCGGCATGGTGTCGCTGGCGCAGATGACGGTGGCCGGCATCGCCGGCTACGTGCTCTCGATCCTCGGCAGCAGCGCCGCGACGATCAGCCTGAACTGGCCGTGGTGGATGGCGCTGGCCTTTGCGCTGGCGATCGCGGTGCTCGCCGCGGCGCTGATCGGCTGGCTGTCGGTGCGCACCGAAGGCATCTACACGATCATGATCACGCTGGCGATCGGCGTCGCGTTCTACTACCTGGTGCTGCAGAACTACTCGCTGTTCAACGGCTTCCAGGGCTTCCAGAAGGTCTACCCGCCCACCGTCGCCGGCATCGACTGGCGCCAGCCGCTGCCCTTCTACTTCCTCGCGCTGGCGTGCAGCCTCGCCGGCTATCTGCTCGTCAAGTGGCTCGTGCGCACGCCCTTCGGCATCGCGATGCAGGGCATCCGCGACAACCCGCGGCGCATGGCCGCACTCGGCTTCCACGTCGTCGCGCACCGCGTCGCGGCCTATGCGGTGGCCGGCCTCGTCGCCGCGGTCGGCGGCGTGCTCTTCACCTGGTACAACGGCCTCATCACGCCCAATTCGGTGGGCACCGGCTGGCTGATCAACATCCTCGTCGTCGCCGTGCTCGGCGGCATGCGGCACCCGATCGGCGCCTTCCTCGGCGCCATCGTCTTCGTGCTGCTGCAGACGTTCGCCATCGACGTCATCGACCGCGAGCGCTTCAACCTCGTGATCGGCGTCGTGTTCCTCGCCATCGTGCTGTTTTCCCCAGACGGGCTGCTCGGGCTCGCGGCGAAGCTTCGCTCGCGCTTCGGGCCACGGGCGCCCCTAACTTCGCAAACCAGGAGACAAGCGTGAAAGTGACGAAGCGAATGGCAGTGCGTACGCTGATCGGTACCGCGGCGGCGTTGGTGGTGTCGGGGGCGGCCTTCGGCCAGGGCGCGCCGGTGAAGATCGGCCTGTTGGCCACGCTCGAAGGCCCGTTCGCGGCCGGCGGCGCCGACGGCATGCGCGGCGCCGAGCTGGCGTTGATCCAGCGCGGCGGCATGGCCGGCGGGCGCAAGGTCGAGATCCTCAAAGGCAGCTCGAACGCCAACCCCGACGTGGCCGTCAACGCGACGCGCAAGCTCGTCGAGCAGGACAAGGTCGACATCATGGTCGGCCCGCTGTCGGGCAGCGAGGGCATCGCTGTCAAGAACTACAGCAAGACGCAGGCCGGCGTCACCTTCCTCAACGGCGGCTCGGGCGCGCAGGCGACGACGCTCGTCGACCCGAGCCCGAACTTCTTCCGCTTCAACACCGAAGGCGCGCAGTGGATGGTGGGCCTGGGCAAGGCGGCCATGGACAAGGGCTACAAGCGCGTGATGGTCATCGCCGAGGACTACGCCTTCCCGTACAGCCAGGTGCAGGGCTTCATGGCCGAGTTCTGCAAGCTCGGCGGCAAGGTGCCGGTGAAGGCGTGGGTGCCGCTGGGCGGCAAGGACTACGCGAGCACGATCGCGCGCATCCCCAAGGACGTCGACGCGCTGCTCGTCGTTCTCGGCGGCGCCGACGCGGTGAACTTCCTCAACCAGTACGAGGCCGCCGGTGGCGACAAGCCGATGATGGGCGGCAGCATCACCGTCAGCCAGGACGTGCTGAACTACCGCGGCAAGCGGCGCGACTCGCTGGTCGGCACGATCGCCGCCGGCCCGCTGGCCGACACCTTCGACGGCGCCGACTGGAAGGCCTTCGTCGCCGACTACCAGAAGCACTTCCCGGTCAGCAAGGGCGGCTTTCCGAGCCCGAGCCTGTTCGCGCTCGTCTACTACCAGAACATGAAGGCGGCGCTCGATGCCCTCGACGCGGTGAAGGGCGACCTCGGCGGCGGCCAGATGAAGTACCGCGACGCGCTTTCGAAGCTGGTGCTGAAGGGGCCGACCGGCGACGTGAAGCTCGACGGCAACCGCCAGGCCATTGGCACGACCTTCGTCACCGAGGTCGTGAAGGACGGCAAGGGCGAACTGTCCACGCGCGTGCTGCGCAAGGTGGACAACGTCGAGCAGCTGCTCGGCATCCCGAAGGACCAGTTCAAGATCGGCTCGCGCGACGAGCCCAACTGCCCCTGAGCGTGGATCTTTGAGCGGACGCGCGTCGTGGCTTCGGTGACCGCCCTCACGCCAGCCCTCTCCCGCGCGCGGGAGAGGGTCAAAGGCATGCTCCCGCCAACGCATGCCGGTGAGGGCCTCGCCAGCAACGACGCGCTCGTCCTCGAACATGTGACGCGCGAGTTCGGCGCGCTGAAGGCGGTGGACGATGTGTCGCTCGCGGTGGCCGCGGGGCAGAAGTACGCCGTACTCGGCAGCAACGGCGCGGGCAAGACGACGCTCTTCAACGCGATCACCGGCGACTTCCCGCCGACCGCAGGCCGCATCCGCTTCTTCGGCGAAGACATCACCGAACTGCCGCCGCACGAGCGCATCCGCAAGGGGCTGAGGCGCACCTACCAAAGCTCGCTGCTCTTTCGTGAGCTGACTGTGCGCGACAACCTCTTCCTCGCCGTGCGCGGCGTCGCCAACGGCCGCTACAGCTTGCGCCGGCCTGGCGCGGCGCATCCGAGCGAGCGTGCCACCGCCGAGCTGCTCGATCGCGCGCGCCTCACGCACCTCGCCGGCGAGTTCGTCACCAACCTCGCGCACGGCCAGCAGCGCCAGCTCGAGATCGGCATGGCGCTCGCCGGCGCGCCGCGGCTGATCCTCTTCGACGAGCCGGCCGCCGGCCTCTCGCCCGCCGAGCGGCGCGAGCTGGTGGCGCTGTTGCGCTCGCTGCCCGCGCACATGAGCTTCGTGCTGATCGAGCACGACCTCGACATCGCGCTGCGCGTGACCGACAAGGTGACGGTGATGCACAACGGTGCCGTGCTGAAGACCGGCACGCCCGAGCAGATCGAGGGCGACGCGCAGGTGCAGGCGATCTACATGGGCGCGAGGCATTGATGGCTCCCCCCCGAAGCTCCCTCCGGTCGCCTCCCCCCCGGGGGGGCACCGCCAGCGGCCCGGCAAAGCCGGCTCCGCGGCGGTCGCTGGCCTGAACGAGGACCCCGCCATGGCACTTTGGTCGCAGAAGTCCGAGGCTCCTGGGAAGGACGCCGTCCTCGTCGTCGAGGGCCTCGATGTCTACTACGGCCGCGCGCACGCGCTGCAAGGCGTCGCCTTCACGATCGAGCGCGGCGTGCTCGGCATCGTCGGCCGCAACGGCATGGGCAAGACGACGCTGTGCAACGCCGTCACCGGGCTGCTGCAAGGCGTCGCCAGCGTCAGCGGCAGCGTGCGGCTCGAAGGCGACGAGATCCTCGGGCGCAGCGCGCACGAGATCACGCGCCGCGGCATCGCCTACGTACCGCAGGGCCGGCGCGTCTGGCCGAGCCTGACGGTGGACGAGACGTTGAAGCTCGTCGCCGCGGGGCGGCGCGAAGTCGACCGCGTCTACACGATGTTCCCGCGCCTGGCCGAGCGCCGCGGCCACGGCGGCGCGCAGCTTTCCGGCGGCGAACAGCAGATGCTGGCCATCGGCCGCGCGCTGCTGCTGCGCCCGCGCCTGCTGGTGATGGACGAGCCCACCGAAGGCCTGGCGCCGGTGATCGTCGAGCAGGTCGCGCAGGCGCTGCGGCAGCTGGCCACCGACGGTGAGATCGCCGTGCTGCTGATCGAGCAGAACCTCGGTGTCGCGCTCGAGGTCGCCGACCGCATCGCCGTGATGGTCAACGGGCGCATCGCCGAGCAGATGCCGGCGAGTGAACTGGCCGCCGATCGCGCGCTGCAGGAGCGGCTGTTGGGGGTGAAGAGCGGCGGCGACGAAGCCGACGTGGCCGACGCGCCTGCATCGACGCCGGCGACGCAATCGGCCGAGCCGGTGCGCGTGTTGACCGTGCGGCGCGAGCATGGCGCTGTCGGGCCGGCGCTCGATGTGATGGCGCCGAGGGCGGGCGCGGGGTTCAATCGGTGGAGTGCGGCGAGCGCCGTCGAAACCGGGCGCGTTCCTCCAGATTCATCGGCTCCAGCAGCCTCCTCACCCCGGCCCTCTCCCGCCAGCGTCCTCCCCTTCCCCATCGCCGCCACCACCGCGCGCGCCGCCTACGTCGCCGGCACCTTCGACACCAAGGGCCGCGAACTGTTCTACCTGAAGCAGTGCCTCGAAAAGCTCGGCCTGCGCGTCGTCACCGTCGACCTCTCGACGAGCGGCAAGACGAGCACCGCCAACGTGCACCCGCGCGAAGTGGCGCGCCACCACCCGCAGGGCGAGGCCGCGGTCTTCAGCGGCGACCGTGGTAGCGCCGTCACCGCGATGGCCGCGGCCTTCGAGCGCTTCATCGCGACGCGGCGCGACCTCGGCGGCCTCGTCAGCGCCGGCGGCTCGGGCGGCACGTCGCTCGCGACGCCGGCGATGCGCGCGCTGCCGATCGGCGTGCCGAAGGTGATGCTCAGCACGATGGCCAGCGGCGACACGCGGCCCTACGTCGGCCCGAGCGACATCTGCATGATGTACAGCGTCACCGACGTGCAGGGCATCAACCGCATCAGCGAACGCGTGCTCGCCAACGCGGCGCACGCGCTGGCCGGCATGATCAGCCACGCGCCGGCGGCCACGAGCGCCGCGAAACCCGCGATCGGGCTGACGATGTTCGGCGTCACGACGCCGTGTGTGCAGGCGGTGACGAAGCGGCTCGAGGCGCACTACGACTGCCTCGTCTTCCACGCCACCGGCACCGGCGGGCAGAGCATGGAAAAGCTCGCCGCCAGCGGCCTGCTGGCAGGCGTGATCGACGTGAGCACGACCGAGATCGCCGACGAGATCGGTGGCGGTGTGCTCTCCGCCGGCCCGACGCGGCTCGATGTGTTCGCCGGGCACGCCGTGCCTTACGTCGGCAGTTGCGGCGCACTCGACATGATCAACTTCGGCGCCTGGGACACGGTGCCCGAGCGCTTGCGCGGCCGGCGCCTCTACAAGCACAACCCGACGGTGACACTGATGCGCACCACCGCCGACGAGTGCCGCGCGATCGGCGAGTTCATCGCCGCCAAGCTGAACGCGATGCGCGGGCCGGTGCGCTTCCTCATTCCCGAAGGCGGCGTCTCGGCGATCGACAAGCCCGGCGGCCCGTTCCACGACCCCGAGGCCGATCGCGTGCTCTTCGAGACGATCACGCAGCGTTTCCGCGCCGGGCCCGAGCGCAAGCTCTTGCGCGTGCCGCACCACGTCAACGACGAGGCGTTTGCCGACGCGCTGGTGGCCGCGTGGCTGGAAGTCGCGCCCGGCGCGGCACAGGCGCGCCGCGCCTGAGAAAGAGAGTCGAGGAGGACGACAAGACCATGCCCCGCATCGCCCGCTCCGAATTGCTCGCGCGCCTCAACGCCAAGATCGCCGCCGGCCGGCCGATCATCGGCGGCGGCGCCGGCACGGGCCTGTCGGCCAAGTGCGAAGAGGCTGGCGGCATCGACCTGATCGTCATCTACAACTCCGGCCGCTACCGCATGGCCGGGCGCGGCTCGCTCGCCGGCGTGCTGGCCTACGGCAACGCCAACGAGATCGTCTGCGAGATGGCGCGCGAGGTGCTGCCGGTGGTGAAGCACACGCCGGTGCTGGCCGGCGTCAACGGCACCGACCCGTTCATGATCGCCGACCAGTTCCTCAGGCGGCTGATCGATCTGGGCTTCAGCGGCGTGCAGAACTTTCCCACCGTCGGGCTGATCGACGGCACTTTCCGCGCCAACCTCGAGGAAACCGGCATGGGCTACGGCCTCGAGGTCGAGATGATCGAGCGCGCGCACCGGCTCGACCTCTTGACGACGCCCTACGTCTTCAACGCCGACGAGGCGCGCGCGATGGCCCGCGCCGGCGCCGACATCGTCGTGTGCCACATGGGGCTGACGACCGGCGGCGCGATCGGCGCCGAGACGGCGCTGAAGCTCGCCGACTGCGTCGAACCGATCAACGCCTGGGCGGCCGAGGCGCGCGCCGTGAAGCCCGACGTCATCGTGCTGTGCCACGGCGGTCCGATCGCCACGCCCGACGATGCGCGGTACATCCTGCGCGAGTGCCCCGGCATCCACGGCTTCTACGGCGCCAGCTCGATGGAGCGCCTGCCCACCGAGGTGGCGCTGACCGAGACGACGAAGCGCTTCGTGCAGATCACGCGATAGCACCCGACAACGACAAACGACCGGCCCCGCCCGAGACAGATCCAGGAGACCCACCATGACCGGCGCTGAATTCGGCAGTTTCCTCCTCGCGCTGATCGTCGTCGCGATCGTCGTCGCCATCGTCGTGTGGCTGCTGCACTGGCTGTATCTGCGCAGCAGCAAGGAGCGCGCCTTCGTGCGCACCGGCCTCGGCGGCCAGAAGGTCGTGCTCGACGGTGGCGCCTTCGTGCTGCCGATCGTGCACGACGTGATCCCCGTGAACATGAACACGCTGCGCCTGGAGGTGGCGCGCGGCCGCGACAAGGCGCTGATCACGAAGGACCGCATGCGCGTCGACGTGATCGCCGAGTTCTACGTACGCGTCGCCGCGCAGGCCGAGGCCGTGGCCGCGGCGGCGCAGACGCTCGGCCTGCGCACGATGGAGCCCGAGCAGCTGAAGGAGCTGGTCGAAGGCAAGTTCATCGACGCGCTGCGCACCGCCGCCGCCGAGATGACGATGGAAGAACTGCACGAGCGGCGCGGCCACTACGTCAAGCGCGTGCGCGAGGCGGTCGCCGAAGACTTGACGAAGAACGGCCTCGAGCTGGAAAGCGCCAGCCTCACGCAGCTGGACCAGACGGCGATGGAGTACTTCAACCCGAGCAACGCCTTCGACGCCGAAGGCCTGACGCGGCTGACCGAGCAGATCGAGCGGCGCAAGAAGCAGCGCAACGATGTCGAGCAGGACACACTGGTCGCCATCCGCAACAAGAACCTCGAAGCCGAGAAGCTGAGCCTGGAGATCGACCGCGAGGCCGAGCAGGCGCGCCTGGCGCAGCAGCGCGAAGTGGAGATCGCGCGCGCCCGCCAGCGCGCCGAGCTGGCCACTGAGCGTGCGCAGCGCGAGCAGGACGCCGAGGGCGCGCAGATCACCGCGAAGCAGGCGATCGACGCGGCGCGCATCAGGAGCGAGCAGAGCCTCGAGCAGGAGCGCATCGGCAAGGAGCGCGCGATCCAGGCCGCGGAGATCGAACGGCGCAAGTCGCTCGAGCTGGCCGAGCAGCAACGCGCCATCGCCATCGCGCGCGAGAGCAAGGCGCAAAGCGAGGCGCTCGCCGAGGCCGAGTCGGCGCGCGCCGCCGCCGTGAAGGCCGAGGAGAAGGTGTTCACGGCGCGCGAAGTCGAAGCCGCCGAGCGCAAGAAGGCCGTCGAGATCATCGGCGCGCGCCAGGCCGCCGAGCGCGAGGCGCTGCGCCTGACGATGGCCGCCGAGGCCGAGAAGAAGGCGAGCGCCGACCGCGGCGCCGCGATCCGCGCGCAGGCCGAGGCCGACGCCGACGCCGAGAAGATCCGCACGCTGGCCGCGCGCATCCGCGCCGAGGCCGAGGCCGAGGCGACGCGGCTGATGAACGAGGCGCAGAACGTGCTGAGCCCCGAGGCACGCGCCTCGGCGCTGCGCATGGCGCTCGTCGCCAAGGCCGAGGCCATCATCCGCGAGGCGGTGCGGCCGATGGAGCGCATCGAGGGCATCAAGATCCTGCACGTCGAAGGCCTGGCCGGCGGCGGCGGACACCACGGCAACGGCGATGCGACGAACGGCGCCGGCGGCGGCTTCGCCGACAGCGTCGTCAACTCGGCGCTGCGCTTCCGCGCGCAGGCGCCGATCGTCGACCAGCTGCTGCGCGAGATCGGCCTCGAAGGCGGCGACATTCAGCGCCTGGCGGCGGGCGCGGCCGGTGGCGCCGCGGCACTGCCGCCGGCGGCGCCGCAGGGCAAGGAGTGAGCACGGCGATGAGCCTGCGACCGCGCGACCGCGAGGGCCCCGCCGCATGATCCGCATCTACGTCTCCAGCGTCATCGACGCCGCCGCCGACACGGTGTGGAGCCGCATCCGCGACTTCAACGCGCTGCCGCTGTGGCACCCGGCCATCGCCGACAGCCGCATCGAGAACAACGAATCGAGCGACCGCGTCGGCTGCATCCGCCACTTCCACACCCGTGACGGCGGCATGATCCGCGAGCGCTTGCTGGCGCTGTCGGACTACGACTACACCTGCACCTACGAGATCCTGGAAAGCCCGATGGGCGTGGCCAACTACGTGGCGACGCTGAAGCTCACGCCCGTCACCGACGGCGGGCGCACGTTCGCCGAGTGGAGCGCCGAATTCGACTGCGCCGAGGGCCGCGAGCACGAGCTGAACGAGCTCATCGGCCACGGCGTGTTCCAGGGCGGGTTCGATGCGCTGAAGCGGCACTTCGCCCGGCGCTGAGTTCCGCGCGCGCCTCGTCATCCCGCGATGCTGCAACGCGTCGTCCGCTCCACCGTCATCGACGCGCCGATCGAGCGCGTCTGGGCCGTCCTGCGCGACTTCAACAGCCATGACCAGTGGCACGCGGTGGTGGACCAGAGCCGCATCGAGCGCGGCGCCGAAGCGGGCGCCCGCAGCGACCAGGTCGGCTGCGTGCGCAACTTCACCCTGAAGGACGGCGCGCACATCCGCGAGCAGCTGCTGGCGCTGGACGACCGCGAGCACAGGAGCACCTACTGCATCGTCGAGGCCACGGTGCCCCTGCAGCGCTACGTGGCGACCGTGACGCTGAAGCCGGTGACCGACGGCGACCGCACCTTCTGGCACTGGGAGAGCACCTTCGCCACGCCGCCCGGCATGGAGCGCGAACTGCGCGACAGGGTGGCCGAGGGCGTGTACGAGGCGGGCTTCGAGAATCTGCGCAAGCATCTTCGCGAAGGCGGCGACCTGCGCGTGGCGGGCGCCTCGCGCGAGTCGACGCTGGCCGCCATGCCGCGTGCGCTGCCCGTGGCCTCGCGCCGCATCGTCGTGAAGCGCTATGGCGGTCCCGAACAGCTGGTGCTGGAAGACGCCGACTGCCCCGCGCCCGGCCCGGGCGAGGTGCGCATTCGCCAGCGCGCCGTCGGCGTGAACTACCTGGACATCTACCTGCGCCGTGGCTGGATCCCACCGATGATGGCCGAGGGCGGCACGCCCGGCATGGAGGCGGCCGGCAGCGTGCTCGACTGGGGCGAGGGCGTGCATGGCTTCCTGCCCGGCGACCGCGTGGCCTATCTATGGCACAACCCCGGCAGCTACGCGCACGTGCGCAACGTGCCGGCCGACGCCGTGGTGCGCCTGCCGCCTACGGTGGAAGACGAGACCGCCGCCGCGCTGCTGCTGAAGGGGCTGACGGCCGACTACCTGGTGCACGACCTCGGCAACCTGCCCGGCCGCGGCCCGGGCACGCGCGTGCTGGTGCACGCGGCCGCCGGTGGTGTGGGCCTGCTCGTGTGCGCGTGGGCGCGCAAGCTCGGCGCCACGGTCATCGGCACCGTCTCCAGCGAAGCGAAGGCGCGGCTGGCGCGCGAGTACGGCTGCCAGCACGTGATCGTCACCGACAGCTACCGCTTCGCCGATGCGGTGCAGAAACTCGGTGGGGCCGACGTGCTCATCGACGGACTGGGCGAAGCCGCGCGCGACGAGAACCTCGCCGCGCTGGCGCGCCGAGGCCACTGGATCAGCCTGGGCAACGCCACCGGTGCGCTGGCGCAGGTGGACACGCAGGCGCTCCTGGCCAAGAGCATCACCTTCTCGCGGCCCGTGGTCTTCGACTACGTGGCCACGCGCGCCGAGCTGGAGCGGCGCGCGGCACGGCTGTGGGCGGCGCTGGCCGATGGCACGCTGCGCGTGCCGCCGGTGGAGCGGCACTCGCTGGCCGGCGCGGCCGAGGCGCACGCGCGGCTGGAGCGCAGGGCGACGAGCGGGGCGGTGGTGCTGGTGGCCTGAGTTCGCCGCCGAGCGCGCCAGGTCTGCAGGCCTGGCCGCTCCACCTTCCGAGCCGCCTCGGGAGGCCGTCGGCACCGAGCCAAGCCACCGTCGGGCGGCTGCCGTCGCGCCGCTCTCTTGCTTTCCCTTTGCTCGAACGCTCGCTGCGACCTCGGGGCGACACGGGGGCTCAAGGCGCTGGCCTGAAGGTCGCGAACTCGTACTCGGCGGAGGCGATCTGCCCGGTCATCACCCGGTCGTGATGGCTGTCCGTCCCCCTCCACCAGGTGTCGCACATCAGGCGCAGCTTCCCGTAGCGGCCGTCCGCGGTGCGGTAGATGAACACGTTGGCGCTGGAGTCGCATTGGATACGCCTCGACGCAAACGACGGCGCGGTCGCGTCCAGTTTTTTCTGGATTTCCCCTCGGGTGAGGCTGCCGTAGTCCACCCCTGGATCCCCTTGCTTGCCGAGGTGCTGGCTTTGAAAGGAGAAGTTGAAGAACAGGATCGGCCCCCCCGCGTCCGTCCCCATCTTGATCCAGGCGTCGCTGGGGGGCCCAATCACGGAGTCACTGGACCGATAGGCGCCCGTGATATAGCCCACAGCGCCGGTGTCGAGATCGATCGTGTCGAATATCTCGTCGAAGCCGACTGTCCAAAGATTCTCGAAGATGGGAACAAAGATCGCCTTCATTCGCCCTCTTCCGCTCGTGTGCGTATCCACGTCGACCTCTTCGATGGCTTCGACGGCAACGAGGTCGGGGCCTGCATAGGCGACTACCCGACTGCCCTGGATATTCGAGAAGTTCCACCCCACGAAGGGGTAAGGCAAGTCCGCACCCTCGCAGACCCAGCCCTTGGGGTCCTCGAACCAGTTCAGGACACGCTGCATCTCGCACACGCCTCCGGTGAACGACTCGCCGAAGATCGACACGAATTCCAGCGGAAGATCGCTCGTGACCCGCACGTAGATCCTCTTGTTCAGGAAGTCCACGGAGATCGAATCGATGGTCGGCTTCTGAAGCGCGGCCGCGCTGTACTGGGCGATGAAGGACTTGTCGTCCGATTGGCCGTCGACATTCGTCACCCGCACACGCTCGGTGCTGTTGAATTCGTAGCCCGTCGGGTAGTTCGCGGTGTCCTGCGCGGGCGTGTAGACGTAGAACGACGATTCGGGCAGGTCTTGCCGCATGACGCGGACCTGGTTGTTCCGGTCCACGAACTCGACGGATCTGATGCCGTTGTAGTCGCCGACCACCACGTTGACGCTGCCCGTTATCGGATCGAGCCAGGCCGACTGGATCGAAGGGGCGGAACGGGCACCCGGCACCTGGGCCCGGGGTGCCTTCGCCACCACGTAGGACCTCGGCAGCAGGCGCAGGGTGGAGATGTCGAAGCCCGCGGGCACCGGCGTCGCTTCGGAGAATCCGTTGGCCCTGTAGGTGTCCGGATCGACGGCAAAGCGCCATCCCGCCAGCGACGCCTCGCGCGTCGCGCTGGTCGCCTCGTCGAAGTAGGAGACGAACACTTCGCCGGTGGCGGGATCCTGCCGCGCCTTGCCGGCCCAGACCAGGGCGTCGCCGAGCGTGACGATGGGCGAGGTGACGCTGTTGTCGGCGTAGACCATGGCCCGGACAGTGTTGCCGTCGCCTCGGTCGAGGAAGAGGTTGGCCGACACGGCACGCACACGCGCCATGTACTCGTTCCAGTCGCCGGCGCTCTGGTACGCGCCGGTGGCCGGGTTCCTGAGCATGACGTCGGCCGACATCTGCGTGAGCGTGATGCTCACGGGGGCGCCGCTTTCCAGCGCCCTCAGCTCCGCAAGCGTCAGCGAGAGCGGTTCGCCTGAGGCGTTGCTGTTCACGACCCAGTAGACGCCGGGCGCGGCGGGGTATACGCCGCCCGGCTCGAGCAGGTTCACCTGCGTGCCGCCGGGCACGATGGTGGCGACGTTGCGGCCACCGATCTTCAGCGTGAAGGCCGGCTTGAGGTTGCTGGCCACCGCCGTGCCCTTGTTGCGGACCTTGAGGTACAGCTTGATGCGCGCGGCGTCGATCGGGTTCTGCGTGCTCGCGCTGGCCCAGGTCTGCGTGCTCAGGATCGAGCCGCCGCTGGACACCGAGTTGCTGCTGCCCGAGGTGCTTTCGTGCCGCCCGCCGTAGTTCACGCTGACGGAGAGTTCCTTTCCGGCGTTGACGCCGAGCCTGGCCGTGGCTGAAAACGCAGTCCCCCAGTTGTGCTCGGTCGTGCTGGAGTGGCTGGTCTCCGCCCTCCTGTCCCAGGTCGTGCCCTGGGCCAGCGAGGCCGTCTTGCTCCAGCTCAGCACCTGGTTCAGCGTCACCGAGTAACCCTCGAGCCGCACCTCGATGTCGGGGTAGGCCGGCACCATCGGCAGATTGCCCGGGCTGGTCACCGACGGGTCCATGTTCACGCCCGTGATC
Source organism: Betaproteobacteria bacterium (assembly GCA_016716535.1). Lineage (GTDB taxonomy): Bacteria > Pseudomonadota > Gammaproteobacteria > Burkholderiales > Burkholderiaceae_C > Rubrivivax. The sequence goes on from JADJWD010000001.1 coordinate 187,175, forward strand.
TCGAGGGCGTCGTCGAAAGGATCCTGGTCGGTGGACTTCTGGTGCGGGTCGGTCTTGTAGTAGCGCTTGGTGAAGTCGCCGTCCCAGGGCGAGTACTTTCCGGTCAGCGCGCTGTAAGTGAATCCGTAGTACTCCAGGTAGTCGGGGATGCCGTCGCCGTCGGAGTCGCGCTGCTGCCCGTCGACGACGCCGTCGCCGTCGTCGTCCGCGTCGAGCGCGGCGATGACGCGGTTCCCGTTGCTGTCGGCGATCACCTTGACGGGGTCGGCGGCGCCGGTGCCGAAGATCTCGACGAAATCGGTGATGCCGTCGTGGTCCGAGTCCCGGTCGCGCGGCTTCGTGCCGAGGAAGACTTCCACGTCGTCGGGCAGGCCGTCGCCGTCGCTGTCCGGCGCCGTGGATGCGGCGATCAGGTCCAGCACCTTGCCTTGGGTGTCTCCTTCTTGAACCTCCGCACCAACCCCACCTCCCCCACAGCCAACGAGCAGCAGCGAGAGCAGGACAGCAAGAGCCGAAGACTTTGCGAACGAGATGGGACTGTTTGACATGGCAGACGTTCGGGGTTGAACCTCGACAGGCTATTTCGCTCCCCAGAGGCGTCATTGAGCACGCTCATTCGCGACGAGAGTGGCAACAGGGCGGCGGGATCACCCCGGTCGATACGTCGGCCTGCGCGTGAATGTTCAGGCCTGGGTGCGCGCGGCGACGCCCTGGCTGCACTCGGCTTCGCCCGAATCAATCGTTGGGAGTCTGGGCAATGCCACCGGCGCGCTGGGCCAAGAGCATCACCTTCTCGCGGCCCGTGATCTTCGACGACGTGGCCACGCGCGCCGAGCTGGAGCGGCGCGCGGCGCGCCTGTGGGCGGCGCTCGCCGATGGCACGCTGAAGGCGCCGCCGGCGGAACGGCACTCGCTGGCCGGCGCGGCCGAGGCGCACGCGCGGCTGGAGGGCCGCGTGACGAGCGGGGCGGTGGTGCTGGTGGCCTGAGGTCGTTGCGGAGCGAACACCCGGGCATTCACCCCCGCGCCGGTGGCCGACCGTCGGCCCGATGCGCCCTTCGTGTTCGACGACTGCGCCGCCTACGAAGCGCCGTGTGGCCGGGCGCCGGAGCGCCGGGAAGCAGCCTGGCGTTGAAGCCTGCCTGAACCAGGCACCGCGGCCCGCAGCGCCCCCCGCCCCGGGCGCCCGAGCCGCTTCAGCTACCATGCCCGCTCACCGGGGCGCGCTGACGTGACACCGCCCCACCCTGGCCCTGCTTGAATCGCCACCGGCGGCAGCGTCGCCTCTGACGGGACAAGTCCGTGAACGGAGCTGTCCCTTGCCCGCTTCCCGCTTCGAACTCCCGGCCCTTGCCGGGACAGCCCGCGAGGCGGCGCCGGCCGCCGTCGCACCGCCGCCCCCCGAAGCGCGCACGCGCCGCGGCGGCGGCCGATGACACAGCCGCTCCTGCAAGCCGCCGATCTGCGCGGCGCCGCGCGCCTGACCACCGACGCGGTGGCCGGCCTCGCCAGCCTGGTCGAGGCGATGCACGCGCGTATCGCCAGCGTGCCGCGCCTGGCCGGCGTGGGCGAGGCACCGGCCGCTGACGAACGCACGCGCGGGCTCACCGGCCTCGTCTACGGCACGGTGCGCGGCGTCACGCAGCTCGTGGGCGGCAGCGCCGAGACCCTGCTCGGCTGGCTGGCGCCGGCGCTGGCCGCCCCCGACCCGCGCCTGCCGCCGCGCCCCGAGCGCGAGGCCCTCGTGGCGGCCCTCAACGGCGTACTCGGCGACCACCTGGCCGCGACCGACAACCCGCTCGCCGTCACGATGGCCTTGCGGCAATCGGGCCGGCCCCTGCCGCTGGAACGGCAGGCGCTGCGGGCGCACCTGGGCACCGCGACGCCGAAGCTGCTGGTGCTGCTGCACGGCCTGTGCATGAACGACCTGCAGTGGCAGCGCGAAGGCCACGACCACGGCGACGCGCTGGCGCGCGAGCACGGCTACACGCCGGTGTACCTGCACTACAACAGCGGCCTGAGCGTCTCGACCAACGGGCGCATCCTGGCGCCGCTGATGGAGCGGCTGTACGACGCCTGGCCCGTGCCGATCGAGCGCCTCGTGATGGTGGGCCACAGCATGGGCGGTCTGGTGGCCCGCAGCGCCATCCACCACGGCACGCTGCTCCAGCGCGGCGCGCTGCGCTGGCCGGCGCGCGTGAACGACCTGGTGTGCCTGGGCACGCCGCACCAGGGCGCCCCGCTCGAGCGCGCCGGGCACGGCGTGGACCTGCTGCTCGGCGCCGCGCCGCTGTCGGCGTGGTACACGGCGCCGCTGGCCCGCCTGGGCAAGGTGCGCAGCGCGGGCATCAACGACCTGCGGCTGGGCAACGTCCTCGGCGCGCCGGCCGGCGACGATGGCACGCACCCCTGTGCGCAGGTGGGCCTGCCCGAGCGCACGCGCTGCTTCGCCGTCGCCGCGAACCTGGGCCCGGCGGCGGGCGGCCTGAAGGCAAGGTGGATCGGCGACGGCCTCGTGCCGGTGCCCAGCGCGCTGGGCCAGCACGCCGACGCCGAGCGCCACCTCGCCTTTGCGCCCGACCACCAGGCGGTGGTCGCGGACACGGGCCATCTGCAGCTGCTGTCGAGCCCGGAGGTGGCCGCTTTGCTGCGGCAGTGGCTCGGGTGACCCGGCCGGCCCGCGCGGGGCCGGGTGCTGCGACACTGCGGCCGCAAAGGAGGCCACCATGCCCCCCGAGACCCTCGACGTGCTCGTCATCGGCGCCGGCATCTCCGGCCTCAGCGCCGCGTGGCACCTGCAGACCCATTGCCCCGACCGGCGCTTCGCCGTGCTGGAGGCGCGGCCCACGCTCGGCGGCACCTGGAGCCTGTTCCGCTACCCGGGCTTCCGCTCCGACTCGGACATGTACACGCTGGGCTTTCACTTCAAGCCCTGGCGCGGGCGCGAGGCCATCGTGCGCGGGCCGGCGATCCTGGACTACCTGCGCGAGGCGGCCCGCGAACACGGGCTCGAACGCCACATCCGCTACGGCATCCGCGTGCACAGCGCCCACTGGAACTCGCAGGCCGCGCGCTGGGAGGTGCAGGCCGTGCGCCAAACGCCCGGCGGCGGCGAGGAACCGATCACCTTGCACTGCGGCTTCCTCTTCGCCTGCGGCGGCTACTTTCGCTACGACCAGGGTTACCAGCCCGCCTTCGAGGGCATGGCGTCGTACCGCGGCACGCACGTGCACGCGCAGCAGTGGCCCGAGGGGCTGGCCGTGCGCGGCAGGCGCGTCGTCGTCATCGGCAGCGGCGCCACGGCGGCGACGCTGGTGCCGGCGCTGGCGGCCGAGGGTGCCGAGGTCGTGCTGCTGCAGCGCACGCCCAGCTACTACTTCGTCGTGCCGGCGCGCGACCGCATCGCGCTCGTGCTGCGCCGGCTGCTGCCCGAGCGCTGGGCCTATGCGCTCACGCGCGCGAAGAACGTGGCGCTGGGCGCCTTCCTCTTTCGCCGCAGCCGCAGCCAGCCCGAGAAGGTGCGCCGCTTCCTGCTCGGCCAGGTGGCCAAGGCGCTGCCCGCCGGCCAGGCTCTCGACCCGCACTTCTCGCCGCCCTACGGCCCGTGGCAGCAGCGGCTGTGCCTGGTGCCCGACGCCGACCTCTTCAAGGCCATCGCCGACGGTCGGGCCGAGGTGGTGACGGACCACGTCGAGTGCTTCACCGAACACGGCCTGCAGCTCCAGAGCGGGCGCACGCTGCAAGCCGACGTCATCGTCTCGGCCACCGGGCTGGAGCTGCAGATGCTCGGCGGCGCGCAACTCAGCGTCGACGGCGTGCCGCTGGCACCCGGCGGGCTCGTCGCTTACAAGGGCGTGATGTACGCCGGCGTCCCCAACCTCGCCGCCACCTTCGGCTACCTGGCCGCGTCGTGGACGTTGAAGGCCGATCTCACGAGCCGGTACGTGTGCCGCGTGCTGAACCACCTGCGCGACACCGGCACGCGCGTCGCCACGCCCGGCGCGCCGCCGGCCGACATGCCGCTGCGGCCGTTCGCCGACTTCACCTCCGGCTACTTCCAGCGCGCGATGCACCAGCTGCCGCGCCAGGGCAGCGAGGGGCCGTGGAAACTCTTCGACCGCTACGCCGACGACCGCCGGCGCCTGCTGCAGGAGCCGGTGGACGACGGCGTGCTCGCGTTCGGCGCCGGGCCCGCGCCGGCGGCCGAGCCGGTGCCGCTGGCACGCGCGGCCTGAGCCGCGCAGGTCGGCCCGCGCGGTCTGAGCCGCGCAGGTCGGCACAGGGGTCGGCGCTCGTCGTGCCGGCCTGCATGGGCTCGGGCCACCGGCCTGTCGATGCGCCGACGGCGCCAGGGGCGTGGCAAGCGCACCGCCGCCCCTAGAATCGCCCCCCCACCGGCGCCCAGGGAGCGAGCCCACGGTGATCCGCCTGAAGTTCGTTTCGGGAAGTCGCAGCGGCAGCACCGTGGCCTTCGGCCGCGAGCCGGTGCGCATCGGCCGCAGCGCCGGCGCCGAGTTGCGCTTCGACGGCGCCGAGGCCGCCACCGTCTCGACGCACCACGCGCAGATCGTCTGGGAGCGCGGCGCCTGCTTCCTCGTCGACACGGGCTCGCGCAACGGCACCTTCGTCAACGGGCAAAGGATCACCGGCAAGCACGTGCTGGCGTCGGGCGACCGCGTCGGCTTCGGCAGTTCGGGCGGGCCCGAGGCCGTGATCGAGATCGACGCGACCGACGTCGCTTCGCCGCCTGGCGCCCCCTACGCCGACACGGTGGCCGGCGCACCCTTGCAGGAGCCGCCCGCCTTCGACGCGCCGCAGATCGCCGCGCAGGTGGCCGCCGCGCTGAAGATCGGCAGCCGCGGCGGCCGCGGCCGCCGCGGCCAGAGGCTGCATCCGCACGCGCACCCCTGGGCCGAGAAGGCCGAACAGGCGGCGCGCGAAGTGGCCGAACGCCGCGCCATCGCAGGCGGCCGCACGTCCGGTGACACCGTGCTGATCCTGGCCCGCGCGATGACCCAGGTCACTGAGGCGGCGACAAGCCACACGAACCGCAAGTGGGTCAAGGTGGTCATCGCGATGGGCGGCACCGCGCTGGCGGTCATCGTCGCCCTCGGCGTGCTGGTGCTCGCGCAGCAGCGCGAGATCGACCGGCTGGTGCACGCCAAGACCACCATCGACGGCCAGATCCTGGCGCTGCAGCAACGCATGCAGGCCGAGACCGACACGGCGCGCCTGGCGGCGATGGAAGACAACCTCGCCACGCTGACCGGCTCGGCGCAGACCGCGCTTCGGGAGCTGCAGCGCCGCGACGAGGCGCGCGCCGCGCAGCTCGAGGCCGGCGGCGACGAGATCGAGCGCGAGATCCGCAAGATCCTCGCCAAGTTCAACGCCTCGACCTACGCGATCCCGCCGATCTTCCGCGAGCGGCTGCAGTTCCACATCGACGAGCTGTCCGCGGCCGGCAACCGCCGGGCCATGTTCGGCCTCAAGCAGCGCTACTGGCCGGCGATCATGAAGGAGTTCGGCGCCCTCGGCCTGCCCGAGGAGATGGCCTACATCGCCTGGGTCGAGTCGCGCTTCGACCCCGGCGCACAAAGCCCGGCCGGCGCCTTGGGCCTGTGGCAGATGACGGCGAGCACGGCGCAGTCGCTCGGCCTCGTCGTCAACGACAGCGTCGACGAGCGGCTCGACCCGGACAAGCAGACGCGGGCCGCCGCCACCTATCTGGCGCGGCTGCTGTCGGAGTTCGGCGAGGACTCGTTCATGCTTGTGCTGGCCAGCTACAACCGCGGCGAGAACGGCGTGCGTCGCGCGCTCGGCCAGGTGGCCCGCGAGCCCGGCGGATTTCGCAAGGACAAGCGCGACTTCTGGCACCTGTACCGCCTGAAGCTGCTGCCCGAGGAAACGCGCGAGTACGTGCCACGCGTGCTGGCCGCGGCGATCATCGCGAACAACGCGCAGAAGTACGGGTTGGCGAACTAACCCACCGCGGCGGGCAGCGGCAACGATGCCGATTCAGGCAAGCCGGAAGGGGCGCCGCCGGCTGCGGGAACCGCTCGAGCCGCTCGAGCCGCTCGAGCCGCCGGCGCGGCTTGAACCGCGGCGTTTGCCGCCGCCCTAGAACGACACCTGCCGCGCGTCGACGTCGATGTGCACGCCCTCGCGGCCCAGCACCGCGGCGGCGGCGCGCGCGAAGTCGCCGCGCAGCTTCTCGTCCGCCTCGAAGCCGCGCGGGCCGATCGCGTCGGCCAGCGCGATCAGCTTGTCGCGCGTCAGCACCTTGCCCAACGCGCGCAGCGGCTCGCACTCGTAGGCGACGAACTGCTCGTCGAGCCAGCGCCGCGCCTCCTCCGGCGGCTGCGCCGCGCTGCCCTCGGGCAGATGGCAGATGACCTCGGTGGGGCCGAACGAAAGGCGGACGGTCGGTTTCATGTTCTGTCGTCGCTTGCAGTGCGGGTTGGGCTGGCGGGCAGTCTACGCCTCGGCCCGGTGCCTCGGCCCCGGCGTCGGCCGTCGAGGGCCGCCGGTGGCCGCACGTAGGGATGGCGCCGGCCGCGCCTTGCCCAACAGAATGCCGGCCCCGCGTCAGCGAACGAGCCTTGCCAAACCCGCCGGAGAACCAACCGATGACCGCCGAGGTGTTGCTGCGCACGCTGCGCGAGCGATTCGACACCTACGCGCGCCGCCACGCAGGCATCGCCTGGGCCGAGGTGCGCTCGCGCCTCGACGCGAACGCCGGCGCGCTGCGCGCGCTGGCCGCGATGGAAGCCAGCGGCGGCGAGCCCGACGTCGTCGGCCGCAGCGCCGACGCGGGCCGCGTCATCTTCTGCGACTGCGCCGCCGAGAGCCCGGCCGGCCGCCGCAGCCTGTGCTACGACCTCGCGGCGCTCCAGGCGCGCAAGGAACACAGGCCGCAGGGCAGTGCCGTCGAGGCGGCGGCGGCGATGGGCATCGAGCTGCTCACCGAGGCGCAGTACCGCGCGCTGCAGCAGCTGGGCGAGTTCGACGCGAAGACCTCGAGCTGGGTCCGCACGCCGGCCGACGTCCGGGCACTCGGCGGCGCGCTCTTCTGCGACCGGCGCTACGGGCAGGTCTTCGTCTATCACAACGGCGCGTCGTCGTACTACGCGGCGCGGGGGTTCCGGGGCGCGCTGGAGGTGTGATGCGCGCTCGGTTCGCCCGGTTGCGCCGCCGTACATTCAGCGCATGAGCCCGCTCGACCGCCCCGTGTGGGCCACCCTCGTGCATGCGCCCCACCAGGCCGAAGGCGGCGCGCTGGCGCGGCGCTTCAGGCGCGAGCTGAACGTGTTCGCCTCGGCGCGCGATGACGAGCCGGCCAGCCTGGCGGCGCTGGCCGATCTCGTGGGCGCCGACGACTCGGTGGTCGTGCTGCAGGTGCCGGCGATCGAGGTGCCGCCCGGCCTCGTCGCCGTGCGCACGGCGATGGGCGTGCAGATGGTGGCGACGCGGCCGATCTCGAGCGAACAAACCGGCGAGGCTCTGGCCGGTGCTGCGGACATGGCCGAAGCCATCGTCGAACTCGGCGACGCCGACGCGCCGCAGATGCTGGCGCTGGCGCGGCTCACCGAGCCGGGGCCGTTTCTCGAACGCACGCACACGATGGGCCGCTTCGTCGGCGTGCGCTGCGCGGGCCGCTTGGCCGCGATGGCCGGCGAGCGCATGCGCTGGCCCGGCTTCACCGAGGTCAGCGGCGTGTGCACACACCCCGACTTCCGCGGCCGCGGCCTGGCGCTGCGGCTGTCGGCGGCGGTGACGCGGGCGATCCAGCAGCGCGGCGAGCAGCCTTTTCTGCACGCCTGGGCGAACAACCACGCGGCGATCGCGCTTTACGAGCGCCTCGGGTTTGCAGTGCGGGCGAGCGTGCGTGTGGCGGTACTGAAGCAGGCTGAAAACCCGGGCTGATTCGCGGCCACGCGACGAACGCGTCGATGCGGCGCCGTCCTACGCGCCGATGGCTCTTGCGCCGGCAGCAGGCAGGCATCGGCCGTCGAAGGATGGCGCCAACGCCTCGCCGGGAGACCACCGCATGCAGCACGCCATCGCCGCCCTCGAACGCCCGTTGCCGTTTTTGCAGCCGCAGCGCGCCGCCAGCTTCTATCGCTGCCGCGGCATCTCGGCTGGCCCCGGCAGCGCCAGCGCGCTGGCGGGCCACGACCTGCATACACGCGCCAGGGTGGCGCGCCGACTCGCCGAGGTCGCAGGCTACCGCTACGGTGGCGAATCGAGCGTCGGTGAACCTCCGGCGCCCGGCACTTACCTCGTGCCGAGCGATACGCTCGGCCCGGCCGAGGCGGCGAGCCTCGGCATCACCGACGCGGCGGACCTCTTCGGCGGCGTCGTGCCCCATCCGTTCGTCGCCACGAAACTCGTGACGCACGGCGCCGTCGGCTGGCTGGCCGATACGCCCGAAGGCTGGCCGTGGGAATTGGGACGGCTGCTCGGCGACTGCGTGCTGCCGGGCTACTCGGTGTTCAACCGCGCCGATGCGCTCGAGGCCGGCCGCCGGCTGCTCGTCGGCGGGCCGGTGCGGCTGAAGGAGGCCTCGGGCATCGGCGGCGCCGGGCAGTGGGTGGTCGCGAATCGAGACGAACTCGACCAGGAGCTCGAGCGCATCGGCGCCGAGCGGCTGGCACAAGGCTTTGTCGTCGAGCGCAATCTCGCCGGGGTGACGACGCTCAGCATCGGTCAGGTGCAGGCGGGCCCGTGGACGGCGAGCTACGCCGGCCGCCAGCGCACGACGCGCAACCACCGCGGCCGCGAGGTCTACGGCGGCTCCAGCCTCACCGTCGTGCAAGGCGGCTTCGACGCGCTGTTGCGCATCCCGCTGGCGCCCACCGTGCGCCTGGCCATCGAGCAGGCGCGCCGCTACCACGACACGATGCATGACGTGTTCGGCGCCGGCTTGTTCGCCTCGCGCTGCAACTACGACGTCGCGCAAGGCCATGATGCGCACGGCCGCTGGTGCTCGGGCGTGCTCGAGCAGTCGTGGCGCATCGGCGGGTGCAGCGGCGCGGAGGTGGCCGCGCTCGGCGCGTTCAAGGAGCGCGACGTGCCGGTCGTGCGCGCCTCGACGCACGAGATCTACGGCGACGCGATCGTGCCGCACGACGCCTGGCGGCTCTACGACGGGCACGACGCGCACGCCGGCCGCCTCGTCAAGTACGCGCAGGTCCACTGGCATGCCCACAACGCTTGAGGAAGTCGTCTCCATCGAGGTGGCCGCCGACGAACGTGTGCGCGGCACCTTCGTCGCGCCGGGCACGCTGATGCCCGGCGTGCTTTTTGTGCACGGCTGGGGCGGCAGCCAGGAGCAGTACCTGGCGCGGGCGCGCGCCGTCGCATCGCTCGGTTGCGTGTGCCTGGCCTTCGACCTGCGCGGCCATGCCGAAAACCGGCCGCAGTTCGGCACCGTCTCGCGCAGCACGAACCTGCGCGACGTGGAAGCCGCCTACGACCGGCTGGTCGCGCGGCGATACGTCGACCGCAACGCGATCGCCGTCATCGGCAGCAGCTACGGCGGCTACCTCGCGTCGATCCTGACGACGATGCGGCCGGTGCGCTGGCTCGGGCTGCGCGCACCGGCGCTGTACATGGACAGCGGCTGGGAGCTGCCGAAGCTGCAGCTGCGCAAGGAGCAGGACCTCGTCACCTATCGCTCGAGCCTCGTGCCGGCCGAGACCAACCGCGCCTTGCGCGCCTGCCAGGCGTTCGACGGCGACATGCTGTTGATCGAGTCCGAGTTCGACGAGACGATCCCCGCGGCCGTGCTGGCGAGTTATCGCCAGGCCGCGACACGCACGCGTTCGCTCACCTTCCGGTGCATCAAGGGCGCCGACCACGGGCTGACGAGCGAAGACAGCCAGCGCGCCTACACGACGGTGTTGCTCGGCTGGCTGAAGGAGATGGTGTCGGGCGCGCGCGTCGGCCAGGTGCCGGCTGCTGCGCCGGAGACCGCCGCGCAACCGGAGACGCCGCCGCAGACGATTCGGGAGGACGGCTGACGCGCTGCGACCGCCTCGCTTTTCCTCGCACGATCCCTCGATTGCGGGCCCCGGCACGCCATTTGCCCACGGCCCCCTTTGCTTGCGGGCGGCTCGTCGAATCGGTAAATCATTGACTCGGGCCCGCGGCAGCTTGGAGGAGCGCTGTCGATGGATTCCACGGTCGAGGCCACGAAGCCCAGCGGGGCAAGGCGCCGCCATGCCAACGCCGCTGCAAACGGGGAGAACAACGGGGTCAAGAGCGCAGAGAACGGCACGCACGTCACGCACGTGGCGAACTTCCCGAAAGCCGCGGCGCGCGAAGCCGATGCACGTGCGCGCCGGCTGCTCGCCGCGTTGACGGCGTTTGCCAACGGCGACTTCGGCGCCCGCCTGCCGGCGCACTGGTCGGGCATCGACCGCAGCATCGCCGACGCCTTCAACCAGGCGATCGCGCGCGCGCAGCGCGTCACCGAAGAAGCCGCACGCCTGGGCAGCGCGGTCGGCCGCGACGGCCGGCTCTCGCAACGCATGTCGCTGCCCGGCGCCCTGGGCGGCTGGGCGGCGCAAATCGATGCGCTGAACACGCTCGTCGACGACCTCGTGCACCCCACCACCGAGGTGGCGCGCGCCATCGGCGCGGTCGGCAAGGGCGACCTCGGGCAGTCGATGGAGCTGCAGGTCGACGGCCGGCCGCTCAAGGGCGAGTTCCTGCGCTCGGCCCGGCTCGTCAACAGCATGATCGAGCAGCTGGCGGTGTTCACGTCCGAGGTCACGCGCGTCGCGCGCGAGGTCGGAATCGAAGGCAAGCTCGGCGGCCAGGCCAAGGTGCGCGGCGTCTCGGGCGTGTGGAAAGAGCTGACCGACTCGGTCAACCAGATGGCCGGCAACCTGACGGCGCAGGTGCGCAACATCGCCGAGGTGACGATCGCGGTGGCCAACGGCGACTTGAGCAAGAAGATCACCGTCGACGTGCGCGGCGAGATCCTGCAGCTCAAGGAGGCGACCAACACGATGGTCGACCAGCTGCGCTCGTTCTCCTCGGAGGTGACGCGCGTCGCGCGCGAGGTCGGCACCGACGGGCGGCTGGGCGGCCAGGCGGTCGTGCCGGGTGTCGCCGGCACCTGGAAGGACCTGACCGACTCGGTCAACTCGATGGCCAACAACCTGACGAGCCAGGTGCGCAACATCGCCACCGTCACGACGGCGGTGGCGCGCGGCGACCTCTCGCGCAAGATCACCGTGGAGGTCAAGGGCGAGATCCTCGAGTTGAAGGAAACCATCAACACGATGGTCGACCAGCTCAACGGCTTCTCCTCCGAGGTGACGCGCGTCGCGCGCGAGGTCGGCACCGAAGGCAAGCTCGGCGGCCAGGCGCAGGTGCCGGGCATCGCCGGCACGTGGAAGGACCTGACGGACTCGGTCAACTCGATGGCCAGCAACCTGACGGCGCAGGTGCGCAACATCGCCGGCGTTGCCACCGCCATCGCCAAGGGCGACCTCAGCTCGAAGATCACCGTGGAGGTGAAGGGCGAGATCCTGGCGCTGAAGGAGACCATCAACACGATGGTCGACCAGCTCAACGGCTTTGCCAGCGAGGTGACGCGCGTCGCGCGCGAGGTCGGCACCGAGGGCAAGCTCGGCGGCCAGGCCGAGGTGCGCGGCGCCGCCGGCACCTGGAAGGACCTGACCGACAACGTCAACTTCATGGCGCGCAACCTCACCGACCAGGTGCGCAACATCGCCGAGGTGACGACGGCCGTGGCCAACGGCAACCTCAACAAGAAGATCACCGTCGACGTACGCGGCGAGATCCTCGAGCTGAAGAACACGATCAACACGATGGTCGACCAGCTCAACGGTTTCGCCAGCGAAGTGACGCGCGTCGCCCGCGAGGTCGGCACCGACGGCAAGCTCGGCGGCCAGGCGCAGGTGCGCGGCGTCGCCGGCACCTGGAAGGACCTGACCGACAGCGTCAACTTCATGGCCAGCAACCTGACGGGCCAGGTGCGCAACATCGCCGAGGTGGCCACCGCGGTGGCCAACGGCGACTTGAGCAAGAAGATCACCGTCGACGTGAAGGGCGAGATCCTCGGCCTCAAGGACACGCTGAACACGATGGTCGACCAGCTCAACGGCTTCGCCAGCGAGGTGACGCGCGTCGCGCGCGAGGTCGGCACCGACGGCAAGCTCGGCGGCCAGGCGCAGGTGCGCGGCGTCGCCGGCACGTGGAAGGACCTGACCGACAACGTCAACTCGATGGCCAGCAACCTGACCGACCAGGTGCGCAACATCGCCGAGGTGACGATCGCGGTGGCCAATGGCGACTTGAGCAAGAAGGTCACCGTCGACGTGCGCGGCGAGATCCTGCAACTCAAGGAGACGATCAACACGATGGTCGAGCAGCTGCGCAGCTTCGCTTCGGAGGTGACGCGCGTGGCGCGCGAGGTCGGCACCGAGGGGCGGCTCGGCGTGCAGGCGGTGGTGCCCGGCGTCGCCGGCACCTGGAAGGACCTGACCGACTCGGTCAACACGATGGGCGCCAACCTGACGAGCCAGGTGCGCAACATCGCCGAGGTGACCACCGCGGTCGCGCGCGGCGACCTCAACCGCAAGATCACCGTCGACGTGAAGGGCGAGATCCTCGAGCTGAAGGACACGATCAACACGATGGTCGACCAGCTCAACGCCTTCGCCAGCGAGGTGACGCGCGTCGCGCGCGAGGTCGGCACCGAGGGCAAGCTCGGCGGCCAGGCCGCGGTACCCGGCGTCGCGGGCACCTGGAAGGACCTCACCGACAACGTCAACTTCATGGCCAGCAACCTGACCGAGCAGGTGCGCGGCATCGTCAAGGTCGTCACCGCGGTGGCCGACGGCAACCTGACGCAGCGCCTGGCGGTGCAGGCCAAGGGCGAGGTGGCGGCGCTGGCCGACACGATCAACGGCATGACCGACACGCTGGCCATCTTCGCCGAGCAGGTGACGAACGTCGCGCGCGAGGTCGGCGTCGACGGGCGCCTGGGCGGCCAGGCGCACGTGCCCGGCGCCGCCGGCACCTGGAAGGACCTCACCGGCAACGTCAACCTGCTCGCCGCGAACCTGACCAACCAGGTGCGCGCCATCGCCGAGGTGGCCACCGCGGTGACCAAGGGCGACCTGACGCGTTCGATCCAGGTCGACGCCAAAGGCGAGGTTGCCGAGCTGAAGGACAACATCAACACGATGATCTCGAACCTGCGCGAGACCACCGAGAGCAACCGCGGGCAGGACTGGCTGAAGACGAACCTGGCACGCTTCGCCGGCCTGCTGCAAGGCCAGCGCGAGCTGAGCACGGTGGCCGCGACGCTGCTGTCGGAGCTGGCGCCGCTGGTCAACGCGCTGCAAGGCGCCATCTACCACCACACCGATGCAGGCGACGGCAAGGCCGGCCGCGGCCAAGGCGGCGGCCTCGCGCTGCTGTCGAGCTATGGGCGCAGCAGCCGCGTGCCGCCGCCCGAGCGCATCGAGCGCGGCGAGGGGCTCGTCGGCCAATGCGCCGTCGAGCGCCGGCGGCTCTTGCTGACCAACGTGCCGCCGGACTTCGTCAGCATCACCTCGAGCCTGGGCGAGGCGCGCCAGCTCAGCGTCGTCGTGATCCCGGTGCTGTTCGAGAACACGACGAAGGCGGTCATCGAACTCGCGTCGCTGCACCCGTTCAACGCCGTCAACCTGAACTTCCTCGACCAGCTCGCCTTGGGCATCGGCGCCGTCTTCAACACCATCGAAGCGACGATGCGCACCGAGGGCCTGTTGACGCAGAGCCAGCAGCTCACCGCCGAGCTGCAAAGCCGTCAGAGCGAACTGCAGCAGACCAACGAGGAGCTGGCGATGAAGGCGCGGTTGCTGGCCGAGCAGAACGCCGAGGTCGAGCGCAAGAACCACGAGGTCGAGCAGGCCCGCCGCGCGCTCGAGGACAAGGCCGGCGAGCTGGCACTGACCTCCAAGTACAAGAGCGAATTCCTCGCCAACATGTCGCACGAGCTGCGCACGCCGCTGAACTCGATCCTCATCCTCAGCCAGCAGCTGGCCGAGAACACCGCCGGCAACCTCTCGTCGCGGCAGGTCGAGTTCTCGCGCAACATCAACAGCTCGGGCAGCGACCTGCTCAACCTGATCAACGACATCCTCGATCTGTCGAAGATCGAGTCGGGCACCGTCTCGGTCGAGGTCGAGGCCATCTCGTTCGCGGCGCTGCGCGAGGCCATCGACCGCAACTTCCGCCATGTGGCCGAGGCGAAGAGCCTGCCGCTGCGCATCCGCTTCGCCGACGACCTGCCGCGCGCCATCCACAGCGACCCCAAGCGGCTGCAGCAGATCCTGAAGAACCTCTTGTCCAACGCCGTCAAGTTCACCTCGCACGGCCACGTCGAGGTGCGCGTCGGCACCGCCACGCGCGGCTGGAGCGCCGACCACCCGGTGCTGTCGAAGGCGCCGCACGTCGTCGCCTTCGCGGTCGAGGACACCGGCATCGGCGTCGCGCCGGAGAAGCAGCGCCTGATCTTCGAGGCCTTCCAGCAAGCCGACGCCGGCACCTCGCGCAAGTACGGCGGCACGGGCCTGGGCCTGGCGATCAGCCGCGAGCTGGCGATGCTGCTCGGCGGCGAGATCCGCCTGGCCAGCACGCACGGCCAGGGCAGCACGTTCACGCTGTACCTGCCGCTGCACTTCGGCGGCAGCGGCGCGGCCACCGCGGCGCGCGGCGCCGTGGCGCGCGCCGAACGCCCCGGCGCCCTCGTCGCGCGGCCGGCGCCGCGCGAGGAGCCGGTGCCCGACGACCGCGACCATCTCGCGCCCGGCGACGCCACGTTGCTGGTCATCGAGGACGACCCGCACTACGCGCGCATCCTGCTGGCGCAGGCGCGCGAGCGCGGCTTCAAGGGCCTGGTCGCGTCGCACGGCGCGGCCGGCCTGGAACTCGCGCGGCAGCACATGCCGGCGGCGATCACGCTGGACATCTTCCTGCCCGACATGCTGGGTTGGACGGTGCTGAACCAGCTGAAGATGGACCCGGCGCTGCGGCACATCCCGGTGCAGATCGTCAGCATGGAAGAGCAGCGGCTGCACGGCCTGGCGCACGGCGCCTTCGCCTATCTCGTGAAGGCGCCGACCACCGACGGCCTGGACGAGGCGTTCGACCGCCTGAGGGAGTTCACGCAGCCGCGCCGGCGCCGCCTGCTCGTCGTCGAGGACAACGACATCGAGCGCTCGGCCGTCGTCGAGCTGCTCGGCGCCGGCGACATCGACATCGTCGAGGCCGACAGCGGCGAGGCCGCGCTGCGCACGCTGCGCGGCGAGCGCATCGACTGCGTCGTGCTCGACCTGCGGCTGCCGGACATGAGCGGCTTCGAGCTGCTCGAGCAGGCGCACGCCGAGCCGGCGCTGGCCGCCGTGCCGGTGATCGTCTACACCGGGCGCGACCTCGGCGGCGCCGAGCGCGAGCGGCTGCAGACGATGGCCAAGAGCATCGTGCTGAAGGACGTGCGCTCGCCCGAGCGGCTGCTGGACGAGACCGCCCTGTTCCTGCACCGCCGCGTCGCCGAGCTGCCGCCCGAGAAGCAGCAGATGCTGGCGCGGCTGCACGGCTCGGCCGAGATCCTGCGCGGGCGCACCGTGCTCGTCGTCGACGACGATGCGCGCAACATCTTCGCGCTGACCTCGGTGCTCGAGAACCACGAGGTCAACGTGCTCAGCGTCAACAACGGCCGCGACGCGATCGAGATCGTGCGCAGCCACCCCGAGGTGGCCATGGTGTTGATGGACATCATGATGCCGGAGATGGACGGGTACGAGACGATGCGCGCCATCCGCCTCGACGCCGCCAGCCGCACGCTGCCGATCCTGGCGCTGACGGCCAAGGCAATGAAAGGCGACCGCGAGAAGTGCCTCGACGCCGGCGCCAGCGACTACATCGCCAAGCCGGTGGACACCGATCAACTGCTCTCGCTGATGCGCGTATGGCTGTTCCGCTGAACCCGCCCGCCCGGGCACGAAAGGCCGCGTCGTGAACCCCGCCGCCGCTGTCGCCGACCCCGCGGTCGGGCAGGCCGACACCGTCAACATCCTCCTCGTCGACGACGAGCCGCGCAACCTGCTCGTGCTGGAGACGGTGCTCGACGACCCGGGCTACCGGCTCGTCGGCGCCAGCTCGGGCGACGAGGCGCTGCGCGCGCTGATGAACGCCGACTTCGCGGTGCTGGTGCTGGACGTGCGCATGCCCGGCATGTCGGGCTTCGAGCTGGCGCAGATGGTCAAGGAGCGCCGGCGCACCTCGCACATCCCGATCATCTTCCTCACCGCCTACTACAGCGAAGACCAGCACATGCTGGCCGGCTACGACAGCGGCGCCGTCGATTACCTGCACAAACCGGTCAACCCGGCGGTGCTGCGCTCGAAGGTCGCGGTGTTCGCCGACCTGCACCGCAAGACGCGCGCGCTGGAAGCGGCCAACCACCTGCTCAGCGCCGAAGTGGCCGAGCGCCGCCGCGCCGAGGCGCGCCTGAGCGAGCTGGCCGAGACGCTGGACCGCCGCGTCTACGAGCGCACCGCCGCGCTGCAGGCCAGCGAAGCGCAGCTGCGCGACGCCGACCGGCACAAGGACGAGTTCATGGCGACACTCGCGCACGAGCTGCGCAACCCGCTCGCGCCGCTGCGCAACGCGGCGCACGCGCTGCGCGGCACGTCGCCCGACGCCGCGAGGCTGGATTGGGCGACCGGCGTCATCGAGCGGCAGGTGCGTTCGATGGTGCGCATGATCGACGACCTGATGGACGCCGGCCGCATCAACCGCGGCAAGCTCCGGTTGCGCCAGGAGATGATCGCGCTCGAGACGGTGCTGCAAGACGCCGTCGAGGCGTCGCGCGAGTTGATCGAGGACGCCGGGCACGAGCTGCAGCTGAAGCTGCCCGGCCCTGGCCTGCTCGTCCATGCCGACCGCACGCGGCTGGCGCAGGCATTCGTCAACCTCTTGAACAACGCCGCGAAGTACATGGACCGCGGCGGCCACATCGAGCTGGTGGCGCAGGCGCAGGGCGACGAAGCCGTCGTGCGCGTCAAGGACCTCGGCATCGGCATCGCGCGCGAGCACCTCGAGCGCATCTTCGAGATGTTCGGGCAGGTGGAGTCGGCACTGGCGCGTTCACGCGGCGGCCTCGGCATCGGCCTCGCACTGGCGCAGCGGCTCGTGCAACTGCACCACGGCACGATCGTCGCGACGAGCGAGGGCCTGGGCGCCGGCAGCGAGTTTGTCGTGCGCCTGCCGCTGGCGGGCCTGCGCACCGCCGAGCCGCCCGAAGCGCAGCCGGCCGCCGCACCGGCCGGCACCGGCCACGGCCTGCGCGTGCTGGTGGCCGACGACAACGCCGATGCGGCCGAGACGACGGCGATGCTGCTCGAACTGCTCGGCCACACCGTGCGCCGCGTCGGCGACGGCGAAGCGGCTGTCGCCACCGCCGCCGAGTTCGACCCGCAACTCGTCCTCCTGGACATCGGCATGCCCAAGCTCAACGGCTTCGAAGCCTGCATGCGCATCCGCAGCCAGCCCGGCGGCGCCGCGCGCCTGATCGTTGCCGTCAGCGGCTGGGGCCAGCCCGAAGACCAACGCCGCTCACGCGAAGCCGGCTTCGACCGGCACCTCGTCAAGCCTGTCGATCCCGCGGCGCTGGTGGAGTTGGCGGGGGCGGCGGGTGGTGACAACGCCCGTTCGGCCTGAGTACTTTCACCAGGGCTTCCTTCGACAGGCTCAGGACGATCGGAAGACGAAGCTCAGCCCGAACGGTGACGGGCAAGTGCCTTCGCATGTCACATGCGGCGCCAGCGAGGCCGTCGAACGCGATGAACCGGCCCCCATCCGCAAGCGCGATTTCGTCCAGAATGTTCCAGCAAGCCGCCCGCCGCCGCGGCCACGGAGAAGCGTGATGCCTGGCGAGATGCCGCCGCTCCCACCGAAGCTTCGCCTGCACGTGCCCGAGCCCACCGGCCGGCCCGGGCGACAAACGGACTTCTCCTACCTGCGCGTCTCGGCACCCGGCGAAGTGCCGCGGCCGGCCGTCGACATCGTCCCCGCGCACACCGGCACGATGGCGTGGAAGCTCATCCGCGTGCTCGACAACGAAGGCCGCGCCACCGGCCCGTGGGCGCCGCAAGTGAGCACCGACGACCTGCGCCGCGGCCTCGTTGCGATGCTGCGCACGCGCGCTTTCGACGCGCGCATGCTCATCGCGCAGCGGCAAAAGAAGATCTCGTTCTACATGCAGTGCCTCGGCGAAGAGGCGGTCGCGGTGGCGCACGCGCAGGCGCTGAACCCCGGCGACATGTGCTTTCCAAGCTACCGCCAGCAGGGCCTGCTGCTTTGCCGCGACGACATCGACACGGTCGAGCTGATGTGCCAGCTGCTCAGCAACGAGCGCGACCCGCTGCGCGGCCGGCAGTTGCCGGTGATGTACTCGTACAAGCGCGCCGGCTTCTTCTCGATCTCCGGCAACCTCGCGACGCAGTTCGTGCAGGCCGTCGGCTGGGCGATGGCCAGCGCGATCCAGGGCGACACGAAGATCGCCTCGGGCTGGATCGGCGACGGCTCCACCGCCGAGGCCGACTTCCACAACGCACTGACCTTCGCGCACGTCTATCGCGCGCCGGTGATCCTCAACGTCGTCAACAACCAGTGGGCGATCTCCACCTTCCAGGCGATCGCCGGCGGCGAAGGCACCACCTTCGCGGCGCGCGGCGTCGGCGCCGGCATCGCCTCGCTGCGCGTCGACGGCAACGACTTCCTCGCCGTGCTCGCCGCGTCGCGCTGGGCCGCCGAGCGCGCGCGGCGCAACCTCGGGCCGACGCTGATCGAGTGGGTCACGTATCGCGCTGGCGCGCATTCCACCTCCGACGACCCCTCGCGCTATCGGCCGGCCGACGACTGGCAGCACTTCCCGCTCGGCGACCCGGTGGCGCGCCTGGCGCAGCACCTGAAGGGGCTCGGCGCGTGGTCCGACGAAGAGCAAGAGCGCACGACGAAGGCGTTCGACGCCGAGATGGCCGCGGCGCTGAAGGAGGCGCAGAAACACGGCTCGGTGCTCGACGGCCACATCCCGCCGCTGGCGACGATGTTCGAGGACGTGTTCAAGGTGATGCCGCCGCACTTGCATGAGCAGATGCGGCAGGCGTCGGAGGCAGCCGCGGCCATGCCCGAGACGACGCAGGCCGAGGCCGAAGCCGGCCCGGTCGGCGAAGCCGCCGCCGCCGCACCGAGGGAGTAAGCGCATGGCCACGATGACGATGATCCAGGCGCTGCGCTCGGCAATGGACGTGATGCTCGAACGCGATCCCAACGTCGTCGTCTTCGGCGAAGACGTCGGCTACTTCGGCGGCGTCTTCCGCTGCACCGAGGGTCTGCAGGCCAAATACGGCACGCAGCGTGTCTTCGATTCGCCGATCGCCGAAGGCGGCATCGTCGGCACGGCGATCGGCATGGCCGCGTATGGCCTGCGCCCCGTCGTCGAGGTGCAGTTCGCCGACTACTTCTACCCCGCGTCGGACCAGATCGTCAGCGAGGCGGCGCGGCTTCGCTATCGCTCGGCCGGCGACTTCACCGCGCCGCTGGTCATCCGCATGCCGTGCGGCGGCGGCATCTACGGCGGGCAGACGCACAGCCAGAGCCCGGAGGCACTGTTCACGCACGTCTGCGGCCTGCGCACCGTGATGCCGAGCAACCCGTACGACGCCAAGGGCCTGCTGATCGCGGCGATCGAGTGCGACGACCCGGTGATCTTTCTGGAACCCAAGCGCCTGTACAACGGCCCGTTCGACGGCCACCACGAACGGCCGGTGGTGCCGTGGTCGGCGCACCCGGCGAGCGAGGTGCCCGAGGGCCACTACACGGTGCCGCTGGACGCCGCGGCCGTCGTGCGCGCGGGCGACGACGTGACGGTGCTGACCTACGGCACGATGGTCTTCGTCGCCGAGGCGGCGGCAGCGGAGACCGGCATCGACGCCGAGGTCATCGACCTGAGAAGCCTCTGGCCGCTGGACCTGCCGACGATCGTGCGATCGGTGCAGAAGACCGGCCGCTGCGTCGTGCTGCACGAGGCGACGCGCACCAGCGGCTTCGGCGCCGAGTTGACGGCGCTGGTGCAGGAGCACTGCTTCTGGCACCTGGAAGCGCCGATCGAGCGCGTCACCGGCTGGGACACGCCGTATCCGCACGCGCTCGAGTGGGCGTACTTCCCGGGGCCCGAGCGCGTGGGGCAGGCGTATCGCAAGGTGATGGGCCTGACGAAGGAACCGATCAGCACGGAGCCGGCGGCGCCGGTGCGGTCATGAGCAACGGCGTGCACACCGTGCGCATGCCCGACATCGGCGAAGGCATCGCCGAGGTCGAGCTGGTCGAATGGCGCGTGAAGCCCGGCGACACGGTCGCCGAAGACCAGGTGCTGTGCGACGTGATGACCGACAAGGCCGCCGTCGAGATCCCGTCACCGGTGGCCGGGCGCGTGCTCGAACTCGGCGGCGAGGTCGGCAAGATGATGGCGGTGGGGTCGGTGTTGATTCGGATCCAGACCGAGGGGGCGGTGCCAGCCGCCTCGGCGCCAACGCCGACGCCGGCACCGAAGCCGGCTGCGGTGAAGGCGCCGGCCGCGACCCCGGCGCCCTCGAGCGCGCCAGCCACCGCAGCGAACCGCAGCCGTTCACTCGCCGCGCCGGCCGTGCGCCAGCGCGCGCGCGTCCTCGGCATTGATCTCACCCGCGTGCACGGCAGCGGCCCCGAAGGCCGTGTGCAACACGGCGACCTCGACACGCTGCTGCACAGCGCAGGCACGGCCGCGCCCGCCGTGCACACAGCGCCCGCCGACTCAACGCGCGAACAGAAGGTCATCGGCCTGCGCCGCCAGATCGCGCAGAAGATGCAGGCGAGCAAGCGCCACATCCCGCACTTCACCTACGTCGAGGAGTGCGACGTGACGGAACTCGTGGCGCTGCGCGACGAGCTGAACCGCCAGCACGGCGCCACGCGCGGCGAACTGTCGCCACTCGTCTTCGTCGTGCGCGCCGTCGTGCGCGCGGTCGCGGATCACCCGCAGGTCAACGCCCGCTTCGACGATGAGGCGGGCGTTCTGACGCAGCACGACGCCGTGCACCTGGGCGTGGCGACGCAGACCGACGGCGGCCTGATGGTGCCGGTGCTGCGCCAGGCGCAGACGCTCGACCTGTGGCAGACGAGCGCCGCGATCGCGCGTCTGGCCGCCGCGGCGCGCGCCGGCAAGGCGACGCGCGAAGACTTGACCGGCTCGACGATCACCATCACGAGCCTCGGCAAGCTGGGCGGCATCGTCACGACGCCGGTGATCAACCGCCCGGAGGTCGCGATCGTCGGCGTCAACCGCATCGTCGCGCGGCCCGTCGTGCGCGACGGCGTGATCTGCGTGCGCCAGACGATGAACCTGTCGTCGTCGTTCGACCACCGCGTCGTCGACGGCGCCGTCGCGGCCGAGTTCATCCAGCAGGTGCGAAGGCTGCTCGAGCACCCGGCGACGTTGTTCGTGGCCTGACTTCGCCTGCGCCGGCGGCCCGGATCAGCCCGCCGTCGCCATCCGCCTGCACTCCTCCGCACAGCGGCGGCAGGCTTCGGCGCACTGCTTGCAGTGCGCGTGCGTGTGGCGTTCGCACTCGGCAGCGCAGCAGTCGCAGACCTCGGCGCACAGCGAGCAGGTCGGCCGCGCGAACGAGCTGCTGCGCGCCATCGCGCCGGCGGCCAGGCGGCAGATCGCCGCGCAGTCGATGTCCAGCGCGATGCACCGCGCCATCGCCTGCACGTCGGGCTCGCGCAGGCAGGCGGCGGCGCACTGGTCGCAGGCTTCGGCGCAGTCATCACAGGCGCGTACGCATTCGGGGTAGGTGGTCTGCATCGGTTCACGCGCCGCGGCGCGCCTGGTTGAGTCGATCGTCGAAGGGAACGCCCGCCGTCAGACGTCGGGCACGTAGAGATCGAAGCCCCAGCGCGCCGTGGCGCTGTCGCTGCGGCTGAGCAGGCACAGCACACGCTCTTCGGCGATGCGCCGGTGCTCGGCATCGAGCAGCCGCCACGTCACCTCGACGGTGGCGAGCGTCGGCGAGTGCTCGGCGATGTCGGCCATCTGCAGCACGACGTCGTCGACGCCGCGCGCGCGCAGGCGCGTGCACTCGGTGTCGAGCAGCCGCACGAGCGCATCGGGCTCGTCGATCGCCACGGCGCCCCCTTCGCCGAGCACGAGCGCCGGCGCGTGCCAGGCGCCGCCCAGGGTGTCGATGTCGCCCGCACTGAGGGCGTGCGCGTAGCGCTTCAGGAAGACGACGACGTCGGTGGCGGTGCTGTTCATCGGCAGGGCCCAGGCAGGCGGAGGAGGACCACCGTCAGGCAATTCGAGTGCCCGTGTTCCCTGGCGCCCCCGCATCCATATGGCGCCTGAACCAGTCGATCGTCTGCCGGTCGCGCTCGCGCCAGTTGAACGACAACGCGTGGTCGTCGCCGGCGAAGAGCGAGAGCTGGAACGGCCGCCGGGCCGCGTGCAGCGCGGCGGCGAAGTCGATCGCCTCGGCTGCATCGACGCGCCAGTCGGCGCCCCCGTGCAGCAGCAACAGCGGCGACCGCAGCCGCTCGGGCCAGTGGCGCGCCGAGCGCTCGCGCAGCAGCCCCGGCGCGTGGTGCATGAAGCCGGGCACCCGCTCGACGTAGATGCGAAACAGCTCCGGCCGGCGCATCGCGTTCAGCGCCAGGTCGCTCTCGCAGCCGACGGTGGCCGCGGCGCGCGCCGCGACGCCGCGCGCCAGCGCCATGCAGGTCATCATGCCGCCGCGCGAGTCGCCGAGCACAAAGACGTGGCCGGGGTCGGCGCAGTCGATGCGCGGCAGCAGCGCGACGAGGTTGATCACGTCGTTCACGTCGGCGCCGCCGATCTCGTCGCGCCCTTCGCCGCCGTCGTTGCCGCGGTACTGCGAGCCGACGACGACAAAACCCGCATCGAGGAAGTCGAAGAAGCCTTCGCGCGTGCGCGGTGTCAGCCGCGCGTACTCGCCGCAGCCGCCGCGGTTGTAGACGACGACCGGCCGCCGGCGCGCGCCGGTGCCGCGCGACTTCCAGAGGTAACCCTTCACGCGCAGGCCGTCGCTCAGGTATTCGAGGCGGCGGCACTCGTGGCCGGCACCGGCGGTGCGATGTTCGTACTCGGCGCGCGCCGGCAGCGCTGCGCGCAGGGCGTCGAATGGCGGCAGCCGGATGCCGAAGCGCTCGGCCGCCGTGTGCACCTCGGCGGCGTGCGCGCGCGCCTGCTCGGCGAGCCAGTGGTCGTGGTCGGGCCACTGCCACTCGCACGGTTCGTTGGCGAGCAGTTGGGCCTTCGGCGCCGCGCTGCGCGCGACACGCCGCGCCGTGGGCTTGGCGTGGCGCGCATCGAGAGTTGCAGGCGGGCCGGGCATCGGGTGCATCACACGTTCACGGCGCCGGCGGCAAGGGGCGTGCCCCTACACTGCGCCAGCGCGTGGCGGGCATGGCGATGAACTTCAACACCGTTCGCCCCGAGCAGGGGCCTGAGCTTGTCGAAGGCCCCGTGTCGAAGGGTCACGCCGCACGGCCCTTCGACAAGCTCAGGGCGGGGCTTCGACAAGCTCAGCCCGAACGGGTTTGTGCCGACTGGCTCCCCCTGTGAGCCAGTGACCTGGAATGCTCCGCGCGATGCCCGCGATCGAACCCCGCATGACGCCCTCCCCCGTCGCCCTGACGCCCGGCCTGCTGGTGCTGCACGGCAACCGGTTGGAGGACCTGGCCGCGACGGTGTTCGAGTGGCTCGCGCGCCACCCGCTCGCGCCGCTGGAGGAAGAGACGCTGCTCGTGCAGAGCAACGGCATGGCCGAGTGGCTGAAGCACGAGTGGGCCACCGCGCACGGCGTCTGCGCGGCGGTGCGGCTGGAGCTGCCGGCGCGCTTCTTGTGGCGCAGCTACCGCGCCGTGCTCGGGCGGCAGGCAGTGCCCGCGGTGCCGCCGCTGGACAAGCTGCCGCTGACGTGGCGGCTGATGCGCTTGTTGCCCGACCTGCTGCACGAGCCGGTGTTCGCGCCGGTGGCGGGATTCCTCGGACCGGCGGGCGCCGAGACCGACGGCATCCGCCGCCTGCAACTCGCGCAGCGCCTCGCGGACCTCTTCGACCAGTACCAGGTGCACCGCGCGGACTGGCTGCATGACTGGCTGCACGGCGAACCCGGCCGCGACACGCTGCGTTCACCGCACGGAAAACCGCAGCCCGTGCCCGACCCGCAACGCTGGCAGCCGGCGCTGTGGCGCGCCGTCGTGGCCGCACTCGACGAAGCCGGCCGCGCCGCGACACGCCCGGCGCTGCACGATCGCTTCGTTGCCGCGCTCACCACGTCCACCGCCGCGCCCGCGGGCCTCGCGCGCCGCCTCGTCGTCTTCGGCACCACGCACGTGCCGGCGCAGACGCTCGAAGCGATCGCCGCGATCGCCCGCCACAGCCAGGTGCTGCTCGCGGTGCCGAACCCGTGCCGCCACCATTGGGCCGACCTGATCGAAGGCCGCGAGTTGCTGCGCGCCACACGCCGCCGGCACGCACCGCGCGGCGAGCGTGACCTGGCGGCGCTGTCGCTCGTCGAGCTGCATGCGCACGGCCACCCGCTGCTGGCCGCATGGGGCCGGCAAAGCCGCGACTTCATCGGCCAGCTCGACGCCTACGACGACGCGCAGGCGGCGCGCGAACGCTTCGCGCTGCCGCGCATCGACCTCTTCGACGAGGGGCCGGGGCGCACCTGGCTGCAGCAGGTGCAGGCCAATGTGCGCGACCTCGTGCCGCTGGCCGAGCATCCGCACACGCCGATCACCCCGGACGACCGCTCGATCGTCTTCCACCAGGCGCACAGCGCGCAGCGCGAGGTGGAGGTGCTGCATGACCAGTTGCTCGAAGTGCTGGCGCGGCCGCCGCAGGCCGGTGAGCGCGGCGCGCTCGCGCCGCGCGACATCGTCGTGATGGTGCCCGACATCGACACCTTCGCACCGGCGATCCGCTCGGTCTTCGGCCAGCACGCGGCGGGCGACGCACGCTTCATCCCGTGGGGCATCGCCGACCAGCGCGCGCGCCACCACGACCCGCTGCTGGCAGCGCTCGACTGGCTGCTGCGCGCACCGCAGCAGCGCTGCACGGCGACCGAACTGCTCGGGCTGCTCGAAGTGCCGGCGGTGGCGCGGCGCCTCGCCCTCGCCGACGACGACCTGCCGCTCGCGCAGCGCTGGATCGCCGCCGCCGGCGTGCGCTGGGGGCTGGACGGTGCTCAGCGCGCGGCGCTCGGGCTCGCGGCGTGCGGCGACATGAACACGTGGGCCTTCGGGCTGCGGCGGATGTTGCTGGGGTATGCGGTCGGTGATGTCGCCGGTGATGTGACCGGTGATGCGGCCGCCGACGCCGCCGACACCGCTGCCACGCGCCTCGCCGCGATCGAACCGTGCGCCGAAGTGGGCGGCCTCTCGGCGGCGCTGGCCGGTTCGCTGGCCGAACTTTTCGCGCTGTTGCAGGCGTGGTGGCACGACGCCGCGTTGCCGCGTCCGCCGGTTGCCTGGGGCGAACGCCTGCGCACCCTGTTGGCCGCCCTGCTGGCGCCCGGCGACACCGCCGAGCGCGCGACGGTCGCCGCGCTGCACGACGCGCTCGCCGCCTGGCTGCAGGCATGCGACGCGGCGTCGTTCGACGAGCCGGTGCCGCTGGCGGTGGCACGCCAGGCGTGGTTCGACGCGCTCGACGAGCCCTCGCTCGCGCAGCGTTTCCAGGCCGGCGGCGTCACCTTCTGCACGCTGCTGCCGCTGCGCGCGATTCCGTTCGAGGTCGTCTGCCTGCTCGGCATGAACGACGGCGACTACCCGCGCCGCGGCGCGCGCAGCGACTTCGACCTGATGGCGCTGCCGGGCATGACGCGCCCGGGCGACCGCTCGCGTCGCGACGACGACCGCCAGCTGATGCTCGACGCGCTGCTGTCGGCGCGCCGCGTGCTCTACGTCAGCTGGTGCGGCCGCAGCCAGCGCGACAACCAGCCGCAGCCGCCCTCGGTGCTGGTGGCGCAGATGCGCGACTACCTCGCCGCCGGCTGGTCGAAGGAAGCGGTGAAGGCGCGCACGACGCAGCATCCGCTGCAGCCGTTCAGCCGGGTCTACTTCGAGGCGGGCGCAGCGCCTGGGCCGGGCGGTCTCTTCACCTACGCGGCCGAGTGGCGAGCGGCGTTCGATGGCGCCGCGAACGAGGGTGCAATCGACGCGGTTGAGGATTCGGCGCAAGGCACGCCTGAAGCGCCCGCCGATGCCGCAGACCTCGGCGCGCCCGCAAGCGATGCCAGCGACACGAACGCGGCACCGCTGACGCTCGACGAACTCGCCCGCTTCCTGCGCAACCCGGTGAAGGACTTCTTCCGCCGGCAGTTGAACGTCGTCTTCGACGAGCCCGAGGCCGCGCTCGAGGACGACGAGCCGTTCGACAGCGGCGGGCTCGAGCGCTGGCAGCAGATCGACGAAGTGCTGCGCGAGGCGCGTCGGCAGGCCGGTGGCGAAGATGAAGGCGACAACGACGGCCCACCACTGCCGGACCTCGTCGTCGCGCAAGTGGCCCGCCTTCGTCGCGCCGGCCGCCTGCCGCTCGGCGGCCCGGGCGAAGAAGTTCGCACGGCATTGCAGCGCACGCTCGAGCCGATACTCGCGCAGTGGCAGCGCGAGCGCGCCGCGCGGCCGCGGCCGCACGCGAAGCGGCCGCTGCGGCTGACGCACCCGCAGCACACGAACCTGCGCCTCGAAGACTGGCTCGTCGGCCTTCGTTCGGCCGAAGGGGGCAGCGATGTCGCCTGGCTCGACCTGCAAGCCGGCCAGCTTGCCGGCAAGAAGGGCAAGGCGCTTCGCGCCGAGCGCCTGCTGCCGGCCTGGCTGCGGCTGCTTGCGGCGGCGGCGTGCGCGGGGGGCAGCAACGGCAGCAGCGGCGCCAACGAATCCACCGTCGGCGCCGTGCTGATCGGCCGCGACGTCGTCGTGACGCTGCCGCCGATCACCGCGCGCGACGAGGCGCGCGACACGTTGATCGACCTGATCGACGCCTGGGCCACCGCCGGCCGCGCGCGCAAGCCGCTACCCGTGGCGTTGAAGACCGGCCTCGCCTGGCTCGACGGCGGCGACGACCGCGCCCGCATGGCCTACAACGGCGGCGGCTCGGGCTTCGGCGAAAACCGCGAGGAGTGCCTGGCGCGCCTGTATCCCGATTACGACAAGCTGCGCGCACAGCCCGGCTTCGAGGCCGCGGCAGAACGCTTGTACGACGCTTTCCGACGCTGGGCCGCAGAGGTCAAGTTCGACAAGCTGCCCGACGCTGCGCTCGATGGCGGCGAGGACGACGAATGAGCAGCGTCATGGACAAGCCCACCGCGCTGCCAATGACGCTGCCGCTCGTCGGCACGCGCCTCGTCGAAGCGAGCGCCGGCACCGGCAAGACGTGGACGATCGCGGCGCTGTACGTGCGCCTCGTGCTCGGCCATGGCGAAGGGCCGGGCCGGCCGCTGGCGCCGGCCGAGATCCTGGTGATGACGTTCACGAAGGCGGCCACGCGCGAGCTGTCGCAGCGCGTTCGCGAGCGGCTCGTCGAGGCCGCAGTTTTTTTCCGCCGGCCCGAGGCCGATGACGAGAACGACGAGCGCAACGAAAGCAACACCGACAGGCAACCCGACACCTTCCTGCAGACGCTGCGCGCCACCTACGCCCCCGGCGAGGCGCGTGATCTGGCTGCCTGGCGCCTGGCCGCCGCCGCCGAGGCGATGGACGACGCCTCGGTGCACACGATCGACGCCTGGTGCCAGCGCATGCTGCGCGAGCATGCGTTCGACAGCGGCTGCCTCTTCGACGAAGAGCTGCAACCCAACGAGACGCAGATGCTGCGCGAGGCGGCGCGCGACTACTGGCGCCAGCAGGTCTACCCGCTGCCGCCCGAGGCGCTCGCCCAGGTGCAGCAGCAATGGCCGAGCGTGCACGACCTCGCCGCCGACGTGCGGCCGCTGCTCGAGCAGCCGCTGGCCGCCGACGCCGGCGCGGGCGACCTCGCCGAGCGGATCGCCGCGGCGATGCGGGCGCAGCAGGAACGACGCGCCGCGTTGAAGCACGGGTGGCGCGAGCGGGTGCGGGCGATGCGCGCCTGGCTCGAGGGGGCCATCGCCGGCAAGAGCGCGAACCTGCGCCCCAGCGACGTGAAGAATTGGCTCGGCGCGCTCGACGCGTGGGCCGCCGACCCCGTGGCCGAGGCACCGGCGATGACCGACACCGGCTGGGAGCGGCTGACGCGCACCGACCTCGAAGCGCGCAAGAAGGGCCCGCTGCCGCCGCGCATGCCCGAAGGCTTCGACGCCATGGCGCCGCTGCGCGCCGAGCTGCAGCGGCCCTGCAACCGGGCCGCGCTGCTGCGCGCGCACGCCGTGGCGCGCGTGCGCCAGCGCATGCAGCAGCTGAAGCAGCAGGCCGGCCGCTACGGTTATGCCGACATGCTGCAGCGGCTGGACGACGCACTCGACGAACAACGCCGCGGCGCGCACGCGGCGCAACTGCGCGCGCGCATCCTCGCGCAGTACCCGGCGGCGCTGATCGACGAGTTCCAGGACACGTCGCCGCGCCAGTTGAGCATCTTCGAGCGCCTGTACCGCCTCGAGGACGACGACCCGGCGCGCGTGCTGCTGTTGATCGGCGACCCGAAGCAGTCGATCTACGCCTTCCGCGGCGCCGACATCCACAGCTATCTGCACGCGCGCGCCG
Source organism: Betaproteobacteria bacterium (assembly GCA_016716535.1). Taxonomy (GTDB): domain Bacteria; phylum Pseudomonadota; class Gammaproteobacteria; order Burkholderiales; family Burkholderiaceae_C; genus Rubrivivax. The sequence goes on from JADJWD010000001.1 coordinate 216,008, forward strand.
CCACCGCCGGGCGCCACCATGCGCTGGACACGAACCGCCGCTCGACGCACGCACTCGTGCGCGCCGTCAACACGCTCTTCGCGCGCGCCGAGGCGCGGCCGGGGCGCGGGGCGTTCCTGTTTCGCGATGCGGGCACCGCAGGTTCCGCTGGCTTGCCCTTCGTCGCCGTGCACGCGCAAGGCCGGCGCGAGGCATTGCAGCGTGGCGGCGCCACGCTGCCGGCGCTGACCTTCTGCGTCGACACCGAACTGCGCGGCACCGGCGACCACCGCACGCGCTTCGCGGCACTGTGCGCCGAGCGCATCGTCGAGCTGCTGAACGACCGCACGGCGCTTTTTGTCGAGGACGGCAAGGCACCGCGGCGGCTGGCCAGCGCCGACATCGCGGTGCTCGTGCGCACCGGCACCGAGGCCGAGGCCGTGCAGCGCGCGCTGCGCCGGCGCGGCGTCGCTTCGGTGTACCTGTCGGACAAGGACAGCGTCTACCAGCGCGACGAGGCGGCCGACCTGCTGCGGCTGCTGCAGGCCGTGGCCGAGCCGCGCAACGTGCGGCTGGCGCGCGCGGCGTTCGCGACGGGCTTGCTCGGCCGCACGCTGGCCGAGCTGCGGCGGCTGGCCGCCGACGATCTGGCCTTCGATGCACAAAGCGCGCACCTGCTGACGCTGCACCTCGAATGGCGCACGCAGGGCGTGCTGGCGATGCTGCGGCGTGCGCTGCACCTCTTCGCGATCCCCGCGCGGCTGCTCGCCGCCGGCGACGGCGAAGGTGAACGGCGCCTGACCAACGTGCTGCACCTGGCCGAGCTGCTGCAGACGGCGAGCGCCACCGTCGAAGGCGAGGCTGCGCTCGTGCGCTGGCTGGCCGGGCAGATCGAGGCGGCCGAAGGCGACTTCACGCCGGCCGAGGAACTGGTGCTGCGCCTGGAGAGCGACGCCGACCTCGTGCAGGTGGTCACCGTGCACAAGTCCAAGGGCCTCGAGTACCCGGTGGTCTTCGTGCCGTTCGCGAGCGTGTTCCGCGACGCCCGGCAGGACAGCTGGGTCTTGCAGCGCGACGCCGCCGGCCGCGCGCAGCAGGTCGACCTCGCCCCCGACGACGCGGCGCGCACGGCGCGCGACGACGAGCGGCTGCAGGAGGACGTGCGCTTGCTATACGTGGCGCTGACGCGCGCGCGGCACGCGCTGTGGGCCGGCGCCGCGGCGCTGCGCCACGGCAACGGGCGTGAGTGCCTGTGGCACCGCAGCGCGCTCGGCATGCTGGTGTCGGGCGAGGCGCCGGGTGCGCCGGAGCGGATCGAGGCCGATCTGCGCGGGCTGGCCGAGGCGGCGGCGCAGGGCGCTGCAAGTGATGCAGCGGTGATCACGCTCGACGTGCTCGCCGTCGACGCGGCGCCGCCGTTGACGGCCTGGCAGCCGCTGCAGGCCGCGGCGGCGCTGCCGCCGGCGCGCGTCTACGACGGCACGTTCGAGCGGCGATGGACGCTGGCGAGCTACAGCGCGCTGGTGCGTGACGCGGCGCATCGGGCGGCTGCCGACAGCGCCGGCGAGGCCGTTGGCGACACCGCCGCAGACAGCGACACAACGATCGCGCCACCGCCCGGGCCGCTGCCGATGAACCCGCCGAGTGCGCGGCGCGACGATGACGAGGACGACGATCACGCCGAAACGATCGCCAACGACGCGATCGATGTCGACGTCGTGCCGCGCGTGATCACGGCTGCCCGCGGCGATGCCCCCTGGCACCGCTTCCCGCGCGGCGCGTTCGCCGGCAACTTCCTGCACGACCAGCTCGAGTGGCTGGCCGGCGAAGGCTTTGCACTTGCCGATTCGCCGGCGCTGCGCGACGCGCTTGCGCGCCGTTGCGAGCGGCAAGGGCACGGCGCGCGCGCGGCCGACGTAGTCACGTGGCTCACGCGCGTGCTCGCGCAGCCGCTGCCGCCGCTGGGCACCTCGCTGGCGAACCTGCGCGGCCGCGTGCTGCCCGAGATGGAGTTCTGGCTCGACGCCGACGGCCTGGACGCGGCGCGGCTCGACGCGCTGTGCCGCGAGCACCTCTTCGCGCACGCGCCGCGCCCACCGTTGACGCCGCGTGTGCTGCACGGGTTGCTGATGGGCTTCGCCGATCTCGTGTTCGAGCATGCCGATGCGGGCGGCGACGGGGATGACAGCGCACCCATGCGCACCGGCTACTGGGTGCTCGACTACAAGTCCAACACGCTCGGGCCGCGCGACGACGACTACACCGACGCGGCGATGCGCGCGGCGATGCTGCGCCACCGCTACGACGTGCAGGCCGCCCTCTATCTGCTGGCGCTGCACCGGCTGCTGCGCCGGCGGCTCGGCGCGGGCTACGAACCCGCGCGCGACCTGCGCGGCGCGATCTACTACTTCCTGCGCGGCGTCGGCCACGCGGGCAGCGGCTGCATGCACGTGCCGGCGCCGCCGGTGCTGCTCGAGGCGCTGGAGGCGATGCTGCCGTGAGCGCGCAACACCCCACCACAACAGCGCTGCTCGACGCGCTGCAACGCTGGCGCCGCGCCGGGCAGCTGCGCGCGCTCGACGTCGCGTTCGCGCAGCTCTTGCACGAGCTGCACCCCGAGGCGCCGGCAAGCCTGCTGCTGGCCGGCGCGTTGACCGCGCAGATGGAAGGCCGCGGCCACGACTGCATCGAGCTGGCGAAGTGGACGAAGACGCTCGCCGAGACATCGGCGTGGCCGGCGGCGAGCGCGCGCGAGCTGGCGGCGTGGCTGCCGGCGGACTGGGCGGCCGAGAGCAAGGCGTGGGCGGGGTCGCCGCTGATCGCGATGGAGGCGTCGGGTGTCGACGACGACGCAGGTGGCGCATCGCCAAGCGCCACGAGCACCAGTGCCCCGCCCTCGCCGCTCGTGCTGCATCGCGGCCGGCTGTACCTGCGCCGCTACTGGAACTGGGAGTCGCGCGTCGCGGCGCAGGTGCGGGCACGCACACGGGACGACATCGCCGCCGATACGCCGATCGATGCTGCCGAAGCGCGCCGCTGGCTCGACCGGCTGTTCCCGCCGACAACACCGTCGTCGCCTGCCATCTCGCGCAAGCAGGCCGAGACAGACCCCGACACCGCCATCGATTGGCAGAAGCTCGCCTGCGCGCTGGCGCTGCACGGCCGCTTCACCGTCATCACCGGCGGCCCGGGCACCGGCAAGACGTACACGGCCGCGCGCCTACTGGTGCTGCTGCAGGCGCTGCATCGCGGCGCGCATCCGCTGCGCGTGGCGCTCGCCGCGCCCACCGGCAAGGCGGCGGCGCGGCTGCGGCAGGCGATCGATGCCGCGCTCGCCGCGCTGCGGCCGACGATCGAGCGCGACCTCTTCGCGCACGACCCGACCGCCGCGCCGGGGCCGGCGCGCACGCTGCACGCGCTGTTGGGCGCGCGCGCCAGCACGCGGCGCCTGCGCCACGACGCCAGCCAGCCGCTCGAGGTGGACGTGCTCTTCGTCGACGAGGCGTCGATGGTGCACCTCGAGATGATGGACGCGCTCTTGGACGCGCTGCCGCGCGGCGCGCGTCTCGTGCTGCTCGGCGACAAGGACCAGCTCGCCTCGGTCGAAGCGGGCGCCGTGCTCGGGGACCTGTGCGCCGGCGCCGAAGCCGGCGGCTACAGCGCCGCGACGCGCGAGCGGGCGCGCGCGCTGGCGGGCATCACGCTGCCGGCGAGGTACTTGGCCGGGGACGACGGCGGCGCCGACGCGCTGGCCCAGCACGTGGCGATGCTTCGCACGAGCCACCGCTTCGGCGGCGCGATCGGCGCGCTGGCGGCGGCCGTCAATCGGGGCGATGCGGCGGGCGTGGTGAAGCAGTTCAGTACCAGCACGGACGAGGCCGTCGCCCACGACGCCGCCGCGCACGAACCGGCGGCGCTGCGCACGCTCGCCGTCGAAGGCCGGCCGGGCGCGGCCGGTTACCGCGCCTGCTTCGAGCGCCTGCGCGCGCGCCCCGCCAACGCGGACGCGTTCGCCGAATGGGCGCGCGCGGTGCTCACCGACTTCGACCGCCTGCGCGTGTTGTGCGCCGTGCGCGCCGGGCCGCACGGCGTGCACGAGGTCAACGGCGCCATCGAGCAGGCGCTCGCCGACGCTCGGCTGCTGCCGGCGCGGCGCGGCGAGTGGTACGAGGGCCGGCCGGTGATGGTGACGCGCAACGACGCCGCGCTCGGCGTCTTCAACGGCGACATCGGCATCACGCTCAGGCCGCCGGGCGTACCGGGCGCGCAAGGTGCAGCCGCGCAGCCGCTGCGCGTCTACTTCCTCGAAGCCGGCGCGCTGCGCTCGGTGTCGACGAGCCGGCTGGCCGATGTCGAGACTGCGTTCGCGCTGACGGTGCACAAGAGCCAGGGCTCGGAGTTCGAGCACGTGCTGCTGGTGCTGCCGGACGACGACGTGCCGGTGCTGACGCGCGAACTGCTGTACACGGCGATCACGCGCGCGCGTTCGGCGTTCACGCTCGCTGCCGCTGATCTGGCGCTCGTGCAGCGCGCCGTGCAGCGGCTGACCTGGCGCAGCAGCGGCCTGCGCGAGTTGCTGGGCGGGCGGTGAAGTCGCAGTTGCCCACGAGACTGTTTATTTGTACAGTATCCGTCCCTGATCGCAGAGAACCTGACGGAGCGCCCGATGCACAACGCCGACCTGAAGTACATCTACCGCCCGGCCCGACGGCAGTCGCCGCGTTGGCTGCGGCGGCTGTGGACGTGGTTCTGACCTGCTTCTGACATGCACGGCGCCCGTTTCTCGCGCGCGCCGCGTCGCCCGCTGTACCCTGCTTGCCCGCTTCTGTCCTGTTCCCCGTGTCGACGAATCCCCCCGCCCGCCCCGAAGTCGTCGTCGGCCACGCCGCCGACGAGGCTCAGCCGCCGTTGCCATTGGCCAGCGACGGCGTGCAGCGGTGGCTCTGGCATGGCCGCTTCGGCGACATGCTGATCGAGGTCGTCGGCGACGAGGTGTTCGTCAACGGCCAGCGCGTGCAGCGCCACGTGGCGCCGTAGGCCGTCGCAGCCCGACGCGCTACACGCGCCCCTTCCACGGCACCAGCCACTTCTCGACCTGCCGCATGAAGAGGTCGAACAAGTAGGCGACGACGCCGATGACGACGATGCCCATCATCACGATGTCGGTGCGCAGGAAGTTGGCCGCATTCAGCACCATTTGGCCGAGGCCGACGTTGGCGGCCACCATCTCGGCGGCCACCAGCGTCGTCCAGCCGAAGCCGATGGCGATGCGCATGCCGACCAGGATCTCCGGCAGCGCCGAGGGCAGGATGACGTGGCGGATCACCTGCCCGTAGCTCGCGCCCATCGAATACGCGGCATGGATCTGCTCCTGGCTCGCGCTCTTCATGCCCGAGCGCGCGGCCAGCGCCAGCGGCGCGAAACACGCCAGGTAGATCAGCAGCACCTTCGGCAGCTCTTCGATGCCGAACCAGATGATGATCAGCGGCAGATACGACAGCGGCGGCAGCGGCCGGTAGAACTCGATCGGCGGGTCGAAGATGCCGCGCGCAACGCGGCTCATGCCCATCGCGATGCCCACCGGCACGGCCGTCGCCACCGCCAGCCAGAACGCCACCGCCACGCGCAGGATGCTGGCGACGAAGTGCTCCCACAGCGGCTTGTCGTTGGCCTCGCCGGTGAGGTACTGGACGAAGACCTTGAACACGCTTTGCGGCGTCGGCAGGAACAGCGGCTTCACCCAGCCCATGTTCGACACCAGCGCCCACAGCGCCAGCAGCACGGCGATCGTGACGACGCTGACCCACACGCTCGAGCCCTCGCCCGGCGTGCGGAAAGCGCTGGTCGCGGGCGCCTTGCCTGCCGCCTTGCCGGCCGCCGCGCCCGGCGCCTGGCTGCCTGCCGCCGCGCCGGGCCGCGCGCCCACCTCGGCCCCCGCGTCAGCCATGTGCGGCCGCCTCTTCCCGGTGGTGGATCTGCGCCAGCACCTCCTCGCGCAGCGCGATGAACGCGGGCTCGGACTTCACCGCGCGCGCGTTGCCATCGGCGAGGAAGCGGCGCGAGAACGGCAGGTCTTCGTAGGCGTGGCTGACGCGGCCGGGGCTCGGGCTCATGACGATCAGGCGCGTGGCGAGGAACAGCGCCTCCTCGACCGAGTGGGTGATGAAGAACACCGTCTTCCTCGTCGCCGCCCAGGCGCGCAGCACGATCTCCTGCACCTGCTCGCGTGTGAAGGCGTCCAGCGCCCCCATCGGCTCGTCCATCAGCAGCACCGCGGGGTCGCTGGCCAGCGCCCGTGCGATGCCCACGCGCTGCTGCATGCCGCCGCTCAGCTCGTGCACGGCGCGCTCGGCGTAGCCGGCCAGGCCGACGAGCTTGAGCTTGTCTTCGGCGACACGCGCGCGCTCGGCCGCGCCGACGCCGCGCATGCGCAGCCCGAACGCGACGTTGTCGCGCACGTTCAGCCACGGCATCAGCGCGTGCTTCTGGAAGACGACGCCGCGGTCGGCGCCAGGGCCGGTGACGGCCGAGCCGTCCAGCGTGATGCGGCCCTCGGTCGGCGGCAGGAAGCCGGCGATGCAGTTGAGCAGCGTCGTCTTGCCGCAACCCGAGGGGCCGAGCGCGACCATGAAGTCGCCCTCGGCCAGCGTCAGGTTCACCGGCTCCAGCGCGCGCAGCGTGCCGCCCTGGACGGCGTAGGTGACCGCGAGGCGGTCGATGTGCAGCGTGGGCATCGGCCCCTTCTTCTTTCTTTTCTACTCGCGGGGCCGCTCTTTCAGCCGCTTGGATCAGCCGCTCTTTCAGCCCCTTACTTCGCCATCGCCTTTTTCACGTAGGCGTCGGTGACGAACGAGCCGTAGTCGGGCTTGATCTCCTGGATGCGCCCTTGCTCCTTCAGGAACGCCGCGGTGCTCGTCAGCGCCTTGGCCGCGCCGCCGCCCAGCCAGTTCGGGCCCGCCTGCTCGGCCATCGTCGGGAAGACGTACAGGTTCATCGCCGCCGGCACGACCTTCGCGTCGGCCTTGGTCCACTTGGCGACCGCCTTGACCTCGGCGCTGTCGGCCGTCCACTTCGCCTTGTTGGCGCGGAACTGCTCGTCGGCCTTGGCCAGCGCCTTGACGAGCGCGACCATGAAGCCCTCGTGCTCGGCGGCCCACTTGGCGTTGACGACCATGCCGTCGAAGGTGGGGAAGCCCTTCGCGCCGATCGAGCGCGAGGAGTGCACGACCTTGCCGTTGCCCTTGATCTTGCTGAGCACCGGGTCCCAGATGAACGCCGCGTCGATGTCGCCGCGCTCCCAGGCGGCGGCGATCTCGGGCGGGCGCATGTTCATCACGTTGACGCCCTTGGCGTCGACGCCTTCGAGCTTCATCGCGGCCATCAGCTGGTAGTGCGCGGTGCTGACGAAGGGCGTGGCGACCTTCTTGCCCTTCAGGTCCTTCATCGACGCGACGCCGCTGCCGTTGCGCGCGATCAGCGCCTCGGCGTCGGCGATGTCGTCGAGGATCCAGAACAGGCGAATGTCCTGCCCCTGGCTCGCCGCGGCGGTGATGGGGCTCGAGCCCGCTTCGCCGATCTGCACGTCGCCGCTGGCCATCGCCTTGATGACGTCGCCGCCGCCGCCGAACATGCGCCAGTTGATCTTGTAGCCGGTGGCTTTCTCGAGCTCACCGCTTTCCATCACGGTGCGGAACGGCACCAGCATGTCCTGGTGCGCGATCGTCACTTCCTTCTTCGGCTGCGCGAGCGCGGCGCCGGCGCCGAGCGACAGCGCGAGCATCAACGAAGAAGTCAGCGTGCGGCGGGTGATGCGGGAAGGCAGAAACATGGCTCGTCTCCTCTGCGTTCGTGTGGGTTGGCGCGGCGAAGAATAGTGCGGGCGGCAGCCCGGACGACCCACGCGCAGATGGGACTTACCCGCATCGGCGGCGGGCCTTCGTGGCTCGCGCCGCCCACGCCGGCGCGGCGCCCGTCGGCTTCAGCGCCGGCGCAGCCCCAGCCAGACGACGCAGGCGACGACGACGAGCCCGCCGGCCACCTGCATCGGCGCGATGCGCTGGCCGAGCACACCCCAGGCGAGCACGAGCGCGAAGATCGGCTCGACGTTCATGATCGCCGAGTTGCCGACGACGCCCAGGCGCGGCAGCACGATGAACATGATCGTGAAGGCAGTGCCGTAGAGGAACGTCAGCGTCAGCAGGCCCACCCAGCCCGCCGGCGCGTTGGGCAGGTGCAGGCCGCCTTGCGCGGCCGCTGCCGCACCGGCGATCAGGCCGACCAGGCCCATCGTCGTCGCCGTGCGCAGCCGGCCGTCGACGGTGGCGGCTTCGTGCTGCGTCAACACAAGCGCCAGGCCGAAGATCGCCGCGGCCGCCACTGCGAAGGCCACACCCGCGCCGATGCGCCCCCAGTGCGCGCCGGCGCCCAGGCCCGAAGCGGCGCCGAACACATCGAGCGCCAGCGCGAGCCCGGCCAGGATGACCGGCATCGCAACGAGCACGCGCCGCTCGGCGCGGTGCCCGTAGAGCACGCGCGCCCACAGCGCCGTGAACAGCGGGTAGAGGTTGAACGCCAGCAGCGCCAGCGCCACCGGCAGCCGCGCCACCGACGAATACAGGCAATAGCTCTGCGCCGCGATCAACACCCCGATCGCCGGCAGCGACCAGCGGTGCCGCGCCTGCAGCGCCAGCGGCACGCGCTGCAGCCAGCAGATCGCCGCGACGACAAGCGCCGTGATGCCGCTGCGAAACGTGACCGCGGTGACGACATCGACCCCATGGTCGAACGCCAGCCGCGCCGCGACATGGTTGCCGCCCATCATCAGCGCGATGAGCAGCAGCGTCGCAAAGGCGGTGGGGCTGAGGGCGGCGCCGGGTGCCGTTGCGGCCTTGTTCATCCCGGGATTCTGACCGGCGCGTTTCCCGGACCGCGCACGGCCCTCAGCCGTTCAGCGCCAGCACCACCCTCATTGTCCCCGGCTCCTGCGGCTGCGCCTGCGAGACGAAGCCGAGCTTCTTGGCCAGTGCCAGCATGCGCGTGTTCTCGCGCAGCACGGTCGCGCTGATGCGCTGCGTGCCGCGGGCGCGCTGGTAGTCGATGATCTTCGTCATCAGCCGGCGGCCGAGGTTCGCGCCCTGCAGATCACTGCGCACGAGGATGCCGAACTCGGCCTCGGCGTTGTCGGGGTCGGTCACCGTGCGCACGACGCCCAGCGTCTCCTCGTCGCCACCGCCCGGCCCCGTGCCCGGCGCCACCGGCACGACGGCGACGAACGCCATCTCGCGCTCGTAGTCGATCTGCGTCAGCCGGGCCAGCTCGCTGCGCTCGATCGTGCGGCGCGAGTAGAAGACGCGCATGCGGATGTCCTCGGGGCTCGTGCGCTCGAGCAGGTCGCGGTGCCGCGCTTCGTCTTCCGGGCGGATCGGCCGCAGCGTCACCGTGCGCGGCCCCGCGGCCGACGCCCACTCGTACGACTCGGCGAGCTCGGCCGGGTACGGGCGGATCGCGAAGCGCGCCGCACCTCCCGGCGCGCGCGCGTCGACGCGCACGCGCGCATCGAGCGCGATGACGCCGTCGGCATCGGCAAGCAGCGGGTTGATGTCCAGCTCGGCGATGCGCGGCTCGTCGGCCATCAGTTGCGCCAGTGCGATCAGCACGCGATGCACTGCCGCCGCGTCGGCCGGCGGCACATCGCGCCAGCCGGCGAGCAGCTTGGCGATCTTCGTGCGCGACACCAGCGCGCGCGCCAGCGGCTCGTTCAGCGGCGGCAGCGCGACGGCGCGGTCGGCCACCACCTCGACGCGCGTGCCGCCGGCGCCGAACAGCACGACCGGGCCGAACAGCGGGTCGATGTGCGTGCCGGCGATCAGCTCGAGCGCCTTCGGCCGGCGAATCATCGGCTGCAGCGTGAAGCCCTCGATGTGCGCGCCGGGCCGGCGCGCCGCGACGCGCTCGAGCATGTGCGTCGCCGCGTCGGCCACCTCGGCCGGCGAGCCGAGGTCGAGCACGACGCCGCCGACGTCACTCTTGTGCGTGATCTCGGGTGCGAGGATCTTCAGCACGACCGGGAAGCCCAGCACCGAGGCCGCCGCCGCGGCGGCCGCCGGCGAGGCAGCCACCGTGCGCGTGGGCACCACCGGCACGCCGCAGGCGGCAAGCAACTGCTTCGCCTCGGGCTCGGTGAGCATCGTGCGGCCGGCGGCGAGCGCGGCGTCGACGAGTTCGCGCACGGACGGCGGCGGCGGCGGCGCTGCGCCTTCGCCGGCGTCCGATGCCGGCGCGGATGCAGCAGCATGCGCGGCGACCGGCGCGTCCGACGGCGCCTCGAGCAACTGCTCCTGGTTGCGCCGATAGTCGACGAGCATCGTCAGCGCCTGCACCGCCTGCTCGGGCGTGTCGTACACCGGCACGCCCGCGTCGATGAAGAGCGCGCGCGCCTCGGCCACGGCGCCGGCGCCGAGCCAGCAACTCGCCAGCCGGTCGGGAGACTCCTTCAACACCGGCAGCAGCGCCGCGGCGATCTCGCGCGCCGGGACGATGGCGGTGGGCGCGTGCATGAACAGCACCTTGCCCGCCTCGGGCGCAGCGAGCAGCGTGCGCAACGTGTGCACATAACGCTCGACCGGTGCGTCGCCGATGATGTCCACCGGGTTGCCGCGCGACCAATTGGCCGGCAGCCCCGCGTCGAGCGCGGCGATCAACGCCGGCGGCAGCGGTGCCAGCTCGAGCCCGAGCTGCGCGGCCGCATCGGCGGCCAGCACGCCGGCGCCGCCGCCGTTGGTGACCAGCGTGATCTTCGCCAGCGCGTCGGCGTCGGGCCCGCGCACCACCGAGCGGAAGCGCGTCAGCGTCTCGGCGGCGACGAACAGGTCCTGCAGCGTGTCGACGCGCAGCATGCCGGCGCGGCCGATCGCCGCGTCGATGACGAGGTCGCTGCCGGCCAGCGCCCCGGTGTGCGAGGCCGCGGCACGCTGGCCGTCGCTGCTGCGCCCGGCCTTGACCATCAGCACCGGCTTGTTGCGCGCCGCGGCGCGCGCCGCGCTCATGAACTTGCGCGCCGCGCCGGGCACCGGCGACAGCGACTCGGCGTAGATCAGCACGGCGCGCGTGTTCGCGTCGCTGGCCAGCCAGTCGAGCATGTCGCCAAAGTCGACGTCCGAGCCCTCGCCGAGCGAGACGACGCGCGAAAAACCGATGCCGCGCGCGTTGGCCCAGTCGAGCATCGCAGTCGCGAGCGCGCCGCTTTGTGAGACGAACGCAAGCGACCCGGCGCGCACGTGGTCGGGCGCGAAGCTCGCGTTCAGCCCCACCGGCGGCGACAAGAGACCGAGGCAGTTGGGTCCGAGGATGCGCAGCACGTACCGGCGCGCCGCCTCGAGCATCTGCTGGCGTTGCGTGGCCGTGAGGCCGGCCGTCAGCACGACGGCGGCGCGTGTGCCACGCTCGCCGAGTTCGGCGATCAAGCCGGGCACCGTGGCCGGCGGCGTGCAGATGACGGCGAGCCCCGGCGCCTCGGGCAGATCAGCGATGCGCTTGAAGGCCGGTTCGCCCTGCACCTTGGCGTGGCCACTGTTCACCGGCCACAGCGGCCCGGCAAACGTGCCACTGCGCATGTTGCGCCAGACGGTGAAGCCGACGCTGCCGGGGCGCGTGGAGGCGCCGATCACGGCCACCGAAGCCGGCTCGAAGAGATCGTCGAGGTTGCGGATGCTCATGGAGGTGCGCGCCAAGTCGCCGTCGCGAAGGCGACATGGCGCCGATGCAGGAACCGGGCAGTCTATGCCTTGGTGATGGCGAGGGCATGACGAGGCGCAAGGGTGGACGGGGATGCTGCGTGAATGCGGCGTTGGTATGGCGTCGTCGATGCGGCGTTCACGCCACGCGGCACACTGCGCTAGCCTCGGCCGGCCGGCCACGGAGTGCTCACCTCATGAACGACGTGACCGCCGCCTACCTGCACTGCGCGAAGGCGCTGCTGCGCTCGCGGCTGTGGTCGGACGCGGCCCGCGTCGACCGCGCGCTGATGCCGACCGCCGGCCGCATGATCGCCGAGCAGACCGGACTGGACGTGCCTGCGGAGACGAAGGAAGAGATGGAGCGGCGGTATGCGCCTGATCTGTGACGGGCAAATCGCCGCGGGGCGACGACGCGGCGCCTAAGGCGCACCCGCCGCCCGCGGCTCGCGCCCCTTCGCGGCTCCAACCGCTTCGGCCGCCCTCGCCCGCTCCAGCAACGCCATCGCATCGCGCGCCATCACCTCGGCCAGCGCAGCGCGCGGGTGCAGCGCTTCGGCGCCGTCGCGGCGCAGCAGGTCAGCTTCCTCGGCGTTGGCGGCGCGCACGACGACCGGGATGCCCGGGTTCAGCGTGCGCGCCGTTTCGATCATCGGCCGCACGTCGGTGCTCTCGCCGGCGGCGACGAGCAGCAGGCCGGCTTCGGCGATGTGCGCCTGGATCAGCACGCCGGGCTCGGCCGCCTCGCCGCTGACGGCGGCGCGGCCCTCGGCGCGCAGCGCCTCGACGCGCTCGCGGTTGCGGTCGACGGCGACGAACGGGATGTCGCGCTCGAGCAGCCGCTCGGCGACCGCGCGGCCGACGCGGCCGTAGCCGACGAGCACGACGTGGCGGGCGAGATAACGCTCGTCGGTCGCCTGCGGTAGCTCGGCCAGCGGGTCGTCGCGCGCCTCGAGCGCACGCGCCAGCGCCGAGCGCGCCAGCACCCAGCGCCGCGCCGGCTCGACGGCCGAGAACAGCGCCGGGTTCAGCGCGATCGACAACAGCGCGCCGGCGACGACGAGGCTGCGCGCCTCGGCCGGCAGCACGCCGAGGCCGGTGCCGAGCGCGATGAGGATGAACGAGAACTCGCCGATCTGCGCCAGGCTCGCCGACACCGTCAGCGCCGAGTTCAGCGGGTAGCGCAACGCGAGCACGAGCGCCGCCGCGGCCAGCGACTTGCCGACCATGATGACGCCGGTGACCGCGAGCACCTGGCCCGGCCGCTCGAGCAGCACGCTCGGGTCGAACAGCATGCCCACCGAGACGAAGAAGAGGACCGCGAACGCGTCGCGGAACGGCAGCGATTCCTCGGCGGCGCGATGGCTGAACTCCGAGCCGCGCAGCACGAGGCCGGCGAAGAACGCCCCGAGCGCCACCGAGACGCCGAACAGCGCCGCCGCGCCGTAGGCGATGCTGACGGCGACGGCGATCACGCACAGCGTGAACAGCTCGCGCGAGCCGGTGCGCGAGATCTGCCACAAGAGCCACGGCAGCACGCGCCGCCCGCCGATCAACATCAGCGCGACGAAGGCGGCCACCGCGAGCACCGTGCGCGCCAGCGTCATCCACAGCTCGGTGCCCAGCTCCGGCCCGCCGCCGGCCGCGCCCAGCGAGACGAGCGCGGGCAGCAGCACGAGCACGAGCACCATCGCCAGGTCCTCGACGACGAGCCAGCCCACCGCGATGCGGCCGTTGTGCGATTCGAGCAGGCCGCGCGCCTCGAGCGCGCGCAGCAGCACGACCGTGCTGGCCACCGACAGCGAGATGCCGAAGACGAGCGCGCCGCCGGCCGGCCAGCCCCAACCGAGCGCGAGGCCGGCGCCCATCGCCGTGGCCACCGCCATCTGCACGACGGCGCCGGGCACCGCGAGCTTGCGCACCGCGAGCAGGTCGTCGAGCGAGAAGTGCAGGCCGACGCCGAACATCAGCAGCATCACGCCGATCTCGGCCAGCTGCGCCGCGAGGTGCTGGTCGGCGACGAAGCCCGGCGTGTACGGGCCGATCAGCACGCCGGCGAGCAGGTAGCCGACGAGCGCCGGCACCCTGAGCTTCAGCGCGACGAAGCCGAACACGAGCGCCAGCCCCAGCGCGGCGGCCATCGTCACGATGAGGGGCATGCTCGGGTGCATGCGGCCCATCGTAGCGGCGAGCGCGCCCGCCGTCGGCCCCAAGATGGCCGGAGCGGCGCAGGGCCTTGCGCCTGGCAGCGGGCGGTTTCGTCTAGGGCCGCGCCGGGGCCGAGGCGGCGCGCGCACAGCCGCGGCCCATCGGCAGCGCCTCGGCTGCTTCGCCGCGCAGCAGGCAGCGGAAGGCCGGGCGAGGGCTGAATTCGTAGAAGTAGAGGCCCGCCACCGCCGGCCGGCCCGCGTTGCACAGCAGTTCGGCGGTGGTGCGCTCGCCGGCGATGAAGAGGCCGGTGGTGGTGCCGTTCGGCGGCACGACGAGGGCGGTGCGCTGCAGACGGTCGACGCGCGCGGTGGCGGGCATCGCGTCTTCGCCGGCGGCGTCGCGATAGAGGACGAGGTGCGCGCCGGGCGGCAGCGAGATCGGCTCGGCGGTGGTGTTGCTGAAGGCCAGTTCGAGGCGCAGCGTGCCGGGCGCCGAGAGCTGCACGGCCTGGCAGGTGAGGCCGGGGCGCTCGGGGGGTTCAGCGGCGGAGGGGGTGGCGGTGAGGACCAGAGCGGCAGCGAACGCGGCGCGGCGGGTGGTGGTGAGAGTCGCAAAGCGCATGGCGCGCGGGATGCTAGACCCTTCGGCACAGGGCGGAACTGGCCCCCTTTCTCCCCGCTGTTGCGCGCCTTTCACCGGCCCCGGCTGCCTAGCATGACCCGCGATGGCGTCCGCCTGTCGGCGGCGCCCGCGCATGCATGCCCATGGCCGCCGCCGAACCTGCCCTTCGCCCTGCCCTGCCGACCGCCATCGCGGCCGTGCCTGCCGCTGCTGCGGCGGCCGTCGCGGCCGCGGCCAATGCGCCTTCGTCCACGACACCGCCCTCACCCGCCGCGCGCTGGACGCTGGCCGAGTTGATCGAGCGCACCCAAGCCCTCGCCGCGCGCGGCCAGGGGCGCGACGCCGCGGCGTTGTACGAAGCCTGGCTCGACGGCAACCCGGCCGCCGCGCACTGGACGGTGGCCTGCTTCAACTGGGGCACGACGCTCGCCGCTGCCGGCGACGAGGCCGGCGCCGAGCGCGCCTATCGCCGCGTGCTGGCACGCCAGCCGTCGTTCGCGCCGGCGCTGTTGAACCTCGGCCACCTGCACGAGCGGCGCGGCGAAACCGAGGCCGCGCTGGCCTGCTGGGCCGACGCGGCCGGCGCGGTGCCGCCGCCGGCGATCGAACACCGGCTGCACGCGCTGAACAACCGCGCCCGCCTGTTCGAACAACTCAAGCGCCTGCCCGAGGCCGAGGCCGAGATGCGCACCAGCCTCGAAGCGAAGCCGGCGCAGCCCGACGTCATCCAGCACTACGTGCACGTGCGCCAGAAGCAGTGCGCCTGGCCGGCCGAGCAGCCGGTGGGCGACGTGACGGCCTATCAGCTCCTCAACGGCACGTCGCTGCTGGCGATGATGGGCCTTTCCGACGACCCGGCGCTGCAGATGCTGGCCGCGCAGCGCTTCGTCGCCGAGAAGGTGCCGCGGCCGCCGGCCGTGCCGCTGTGGCAGCAGGTGCCGCGGCCGGCCGACGAGACAGCGCCGCCGGCACGCCGCATCCGCGTCGGCTACCTCTCGGGCGACCTGCACATGCATGCGGTCGGCCTGCTCACCGCCGAACTCTTCGAGCTGCACGACCGCACGCGCTTCGAGGTCTCCGCGTTCGACTGGACGCCGCCATCGGCGCAGCCGCAGCGCCAGCGCCTCGTGCGCGCGTTCGACCGGCACGTGCCGCTGCTCGGTGTCGATGACACGACGGCGGCGCGGCGCATCGCCGAGGCCGGCATCGACGTGCTCGTCGATCTGCAAGGCCTCACGCACGGCGCGCGCCCCGGCATCCTCGTGCAGCGGCCGGCGCCGGTGCAGGTGAGCTATCTCGGCCTGCCGGGCACCTCGGCGCTGCCGGGGGTGGACTGGATGCTCGCCGACGGCTACGTCGTGCCCCCTGAACTCGAGCGTTATTGCAGCGAGCGGCCGATCCGCCTGCCGCACTGCTACCAGGTCAGCGACCGCCAGCGCGAAGTGGCGCCGGCATCGACGCAGACACGCGAGCGCTACGGTCTGCCGAGCGCCGACTCCGGCGCCTTCGTCTTCTGCTCGTTCAACAACAACCACAAGTTCACGCCGCAGATGTTCGCGGCGTGGATGCGCATCGTCGCCGCGGTGCCGGGCAGCGTGCTGTGGCTGCTGGCCGACAACGACACGGCGCGCAACCACATGCTCGCCGCCGCGGCCGCGCACGGCGTCGCGCCCGAGCGGCTCGTCTTCGCGCCGCGGGTCTCGCCGGCCGAGTACCTGGCGCGCTTCACGCTTGCCGACCTCGTGCTCGACACCTTCCCGTTCAACGCCGGCACCACCGCGAGCGACGCGCTGTGGATGGGCACGCCGATCCTCACGCTGTCGGGCCGCACATTCATCTCGCGCATGGCCGGCTCGCTGCTCACTGCAGTGGGTCTGCCGGACCTGATCACGACGAGCCTGGCGGACTACGAGCGGCTCGCGATCACGCTCGGCCGCACGCCGGCGCGCGTGGCGTCGCTGAAGCGGTACCTTGCGGAGCATGGCCGCGGCTCGCCGCTTTTCGACGTGCCGCGGCTCGTGCGCGACATCGAGGCGGCGTTCGAGCGACTCGTGCTTGACGCGCCCGCGGCGCGGCGCGGCTGAAGCCAGCCGATACGCGCCACGCATCGCTGCAAGCCGAAGGGCACTCTGACCGATGGGCCCGCAAGCCGTCCCGCCCCCGCTGCCGCAGGCCCCGTCCTGGGACCTCGAGAACGACGCGCTCGCGCATTCGTTGTCGTGGCTGACGCGCTTCCACGGCCGCGAGCGCTCGCCGCAGTCGCTGCTCGCCGGGCTGCCGATCGAAGGCCGCGTCGGCCCCGACCAGGCGCTGCGCGTGCTGCGCGAGGCGGGCTACACCGCCGGCATCGTGCAGCGCGCGCTGCCCGAGCTGCACCACCTGCTGCTGCCTGCGGTGCTGCTGCTGCGCGAAGGCGACGCGTGCATCGTCGTCGCGCGCGACGCGGCCGACCCGCGCCGCTACGACATCGTCATGCCCGGCCCCGAGCACCACGCCTGCTCGGCCAGCGAAGACGAACTGCAGGCCGAGTACAGCGGCTACGCGCTCGTCGCGACGCCGCAGCCGGCGCCCGAGACGGCGCGCCGCAACGAAACCGCCGCCGAAGCCGCCGCGCTGCGCGACCCGGCGCGGCATTGGCTGTGGGGGACGCTGCGCCGCTTCGTGCCCTACTACCGCTCGGCGCTGTTCGCGGCGTTCCTGTCGAACGTGCTGATGCTGGTGACGGGGCTGGCGACCTCGGTGATCTACGACAAGGTCATTCCGCACCAGGCGTACATGACGCTCGGCGCGGTGGCGATCGCCTGCGCGCTGGCGATCGCCTTCGACCTCGTCGCGCGGCAGTTGCGCGCGTATCTCATCGACATGGCCGGGCGCAAGGTCGACCTGATCATCGGCTCGACGCTGTTCCGGCAGACGCTGGCGCTGCGCATGGAGCACCGGCCCGACAGCGCCGGCGCCTACGCGCACCACCTCGCGCAGGTGGAACTCGTGCGCGAGTTCTTCGCCTCGGCGACGCTGGCGGCGCTGTCGGACCTGCCGTTCATCGTGCTCTTCGTGGCGATGGCGTTTGTCATCGGCGGACCGCTCGGCTGGGTGCCGGCGCTAGCCGTGCCGGTGCTGCTGCTCGTCGCCGTGCTGATCCAGGGCGCGCTGCGCCGCGCCATGAGCCGGCACATGCGCGAGACGGCCGACCTGCACGGCGTGCTCGTCGAAGCCGTCGACGGCCTCGAGGACCTGAAAGCGGCCGGCGCGCAAGGCCGCTTCCTGCGCAAGTACGAGGAAGCCACCGTCGCCGCGGCCGAGGCGATGCTGCGCTCGCGCAGCATCTCGAGCTGGACGACGAACCTGTCGTCGGTGTCGCAGCAGATCGTCACCGTGCTGATGCTGGTGTGGGGCGTGTTCCTGATCGACGCGAAGGCCATCACCGCCGGCGCGCTGATCGGCGCGGTGATGTTCGCCACGCGCGCGGTGGCGCCGCTGATGAGCGTGGTGCAGCTCGCGACGCGCTACCAGGGCGCGCGCGCCGCAATGCGGGCGCTGGACCGGGTGATGAACCAGCCGGTCGAGCGCGAGGAAGGCCGCGTCTACGTGCCGCGGCGCGAACTGACCGGCCGCATCGCGCTGCGCGACGTGGGCTTCGCGTACCCGACGCCGGGCTTCGCCGACCGCGAGCCCGGGCCGCGCGTGCTGAAGGGCGTGTCGCTCGCCTTCCAGCCCGGTGAGCGGGTCGCGGTGCTCGGCCGCATCGGCTCGGGCAAGAGCACGGTGCTGCGGCTGCTGGCAGGGCTCTATCAGCCGACCGAGGGCCTGGTCGAGGTCGACGGCATGGACCTCAGGCAGATCGACCCGGCCGACTACCGCGCGCGCGTGGGCTTCGTCGCGCAGGACCCGCGGCTTTTCAACGGCACGCTGCGCGACAACGTGCTGCTCGACCGCCCCACGGCCGACCCGGCGCGGCTGGCCGAGGTGGCGCGGCTGACGGGCCTCGAGCGGCTCGTCAGCACGCACCCGCAGGGCTGGGAGCTGCCGGTGGGCGAGGCCGGCGCGCTCCTCTCGGGCGGCCAGCGGCAGCTCGTCGCGCTGGCACGCTGTCTCGTGACGCGGCCGCAGATCCTGTTGATGGACGAGCCGACGTCGTCGATGGACGCCCAAAGCGAGGTCGCTTTCCTGCGGCAGTTGAAGGAGGCGACGGGCGGCACGAACACGGCCTGCACGCTGGTCATGGTGACGCACCGCCCGGCGGTGCTGGAGCTGGTGACCCGCATCGTCGTCGTCGACGGCGGCCGCATCGTGATGGACGGCCCGAAGGCGCAGGTGCTGGCAGCGCTGTCGGGCGCGAAGCCCGCCGGCCCGCCGAACGCCGCCGCGCCGGGGGCCCAGCCGAGCAACCTGCATCTGCATCCGAGTGCGCAGCCGGTGCAGAGGGAGGCATCGGTGTGAAGCCCCGGCTCGAACCCGCCGACCTCGCCTATTTGAGCCCCGTGCGCGGCGCGCATGTGGTCGAGGCGGCGCCGGCGGCAATGTGGTCGGTGTACCTGATGCTCGCGCTGCTCGCCGCAGCGCTCGGCTGGGCGTGGGGGGCGCAGGTGGACATCATCGCCAAGGCGCCGGTGCGCATCATTCCAGAGGGGCGCGAGCAGCTGATCGCCAGCCTCGAAGGTGGCATCCTGCGCGAGTTGTCGGTGCGTGAAGGGGAGCAGGTGCGCCAGGGCCAGCAACTGGCGACGCTGGACCCGACGCGCGTCGAGGCGCAGCAGGCCGAGGGCCAGGCCAAGCGGCTCGCGCTGCTCGGCGCCATCGCGCGGTTGTCGGCCGAATCGACCGGCAAGCCGCTCGCCTTTCCGCCCGAGGTGAGGAAGGCCGCCGCCGTCGTGCAGGGCGAGACCGAGAGCTACGAGGCGCGCCGGCGCGCGCTCGACGAGGCGGTGGCCGCCAACCAGCGCAGCATCGGCCTGCTCGTGCAGGAGCTGTCGGTGGCCGAGGGCATGGCGCGCAGCGGCCTGATGAGCGAGGTCGAGGTCATGCGCCTGCGCCGGCAGGTCAATGACCTGCGCCTGGGCACCACCGAGCGCATCAACCGCTTCCGCCAGGAAGCCAGCGCCGAACTCGTGCGCGTGCGCACCGAGCTCGCGCTGCTCGAGGAGCAGATGGTCGTGCGCGACGATGCGCTCAAGCGCACCGTGCTCGTCTCGCCGGTCGACGGCATCGTCAAGCAGATCAAGAACAACACGCTGGGCGGCGTCGTCGCGGCCGGCGCGCCGCTGATGGAGATCGTGCCGGTGGGCACGCGCGTGCTGGTGGAAGCGCGCGTCAAGCCGGCCGACATCGGCTTCGTCAAGGTCGGTCAGCCGGTGGCGATCAAGCTGTCGGCGTACAACCCGTCGATCTATGGCGCGCTGCGCGGCAAGGTGCTCTCGATCAGCCCCGACGCGCTCGGCGACCCCGAGCGGGCGGCGAATGCCGACGGCACCTGGTATCGCGCGCTCGTCGATGCCGACCGCGAGAGCTTCAAAGCGGGTGAAGGAAAGAGCGCCCGCGCGCTCGAGGTGCTGCCGGGCATGACCGGCACCGCCGAGATCCGCACCGGCGAGCGCACGGTGCTCGAGTTCCTGCTGCGGCCGATGATCAGGACGCAGGAGGCGTTCAGGGAGCGGTGATCAGCCCGCGCCCTTGTCCTCGGGGTTGCCGGCGGCCGGTGCGGGCTCGGCGGCGGACGACGCGGCCGCGGGGGCTTCTTCCGGCGCCTTCGTGTTCTTGATGAACACCTGCGCCGCGATGATGCCCAGCTCGTAGAGGATGCACATCGGGATCGCCAGCGCGAGCTGCGAGATCACGTCCGGCGGCGTCACGACGGCGGCGATGACGAAGCTGGCGACGATGAAGTAGCCGCGGAACTTGCGCAGCTGGTCGACCGTGACGACGCCGATGCGCGCCAGCACGATCACCGCCACCGGCACCTCGAAGGCGATGCCGAAGACGAGGAACAGCGTCAGCACGAAGCCGAAGTACTGCTCGATGTCCGGCGCCGCGGTGATGGCGCTCGGCGCGAACGTCTGGATGAACTGGCTCATCCCCGGGATGACGAGGTAATAGCAGAACGCGACGCCGGTGATGAACAGGATCGTGCTGCTGATCACCAGCGGCAGCACGAGCCGCTTCTCGTGCGAATAGAGCCCCGGTGCGACGAACGCCCACACCTGGTACAGCACGTAGGGCAACGCCACCATGAAGGCGGCCATCAGCGTGATCTTCAGCGGTACGAGGATCGGCGAGATCACGTTGGTGGCGATCAGCGTCGCGCCCTTGGGCAGGTGCGCGACCAGCGGCGCGGCCAGGAAGTCGTACAGCCCCGCCGGCCCCGGCCACAGGCACAGCGCGCCGAACGCAATGCCGATGGCGATGAAGGCGCGGATCAGGCGGTCGCGCAGCTCCACGAGGTGCGAGACGAACGGGGCTTCGGTGCCCTCGAGTTCGTCGCGCGGCTCGGGCTTCGGTTCGGGTGAGTTCATCGGGACGCGCTGGCCGCGGGGGCCAGCTCAGCAGCGTTGATCAAGCCGCATCCAGCGGCCGCGGCCGGTGGCGCGCCACCCGCGCCGCGCCCGACTGCGCCCTCGTGCGGATGCCGTTGCGCTGCTTGTACCACTGCGGCGTGGCACCGCGCTTCAGGCGCCACTTCTTCTTCGGGTGGCGATAGACGGGCGGTGGCGGCGGCAGGGGATCGCCACCGATCGCCGTGCTGGCGCTGCTGCCATCGAGGCCGCTGGTGGCCGAGGACCAGTCGGTGTCGAACGCCGTGCGCGCCGAGTCGACCTCCTTCTGCACGCTCGTGTGCACGTCGCGCGCCGCCTGCTCGAACTCGGTCTTCATCTTCTTGAGTTCGTCGAGCTCGATGCTGCGGTTGACCTCGGCCTTCACGTCGGCGACGTAGCGCTGCGCCTTGCCCAGCAGGTGGCCCATCGTGCGGGCGACGCGCGGCAACTTCTCGGGGCCGATGACGATCAACGCCACCGCGCCGATCAGCGCAAGCTTGTCGAAGCCGAAGTCGATCATGGGGTCACGGGGCGGGGGCCGCGGCGGGGGCGCTGCGCTGCGACGCCCGCGTCGCTACGGGATTCAAGACTTGGTCTTGGCCTCGACGTCGACGGTGTTGGCGTCGGTCTTCTTCGCCGTCGTCACCTGCGCCGGCGGCTCGCCCGGCGCGGGCGCGGCGCCCTCGCCTTCACTGCCGGCCTTCATGCCCGACTTGAAGCCCTTGACGGCGCTGCCGAGGTCTTCACCGATGTTGCGCAGCTTCTTGGTGCCGAAGATCAGCACGATGACCAGCAGCACGATCAGCCAGTGCCAGATGCTTATGCCACCCATTTCAGTTCTCCACGAAGAGGATCGATGATTTTAAGGGGGCCGCTGCAAGGCCCTTCGGCGTCTTCAGCCCCGCACCCAGGGCCGCGGGCCGCCCATCACGTGCATGTGCAGGTGCTGGACTTCCTGCATGCCGTCGCGGCCGGTGTTGATGATGGTCCGGAAACCATTGCTGACACCCAGTTGCTTCATCAGACGCGGCGCGAGGCCGAGCATCGCGCCGAGCAGCGCGTCGTGCTCGGGCGCCACGTCGGCGAGTGTCGCGATGTGCTGCTTCGGGATGATCAGCACGTGCACCGGCGCCCACGGGTTGATGTCGTGGAAGGCGAGCAACTGGTCGTCTTCGTGCGCCTTCTTCGACGGGATCTGGCCGGCGATGATCTTGCAGAAGATGCAGTTCGGGTCGGAGTGGCTCATGGGTGAATCGCCGAGGTTCGGCCAGGTTCGGTGGGATTCGATGCGGCTTCAGGCCTGCGGCACGGGCATCGCCCGCAACTCGGCGTAGGCCCACCAGCCGCGCACGAAGCGGTACAGGTACCACAGCCCGATCAGCGACCACGCCGCCCAGCCCGGGAAGACGAACAGCAGCCACAGCGGCAGCGTCAGCGCCAGCCACAGCAGCGTGAACCAGAAGCTGCGCGCCTGCCAGCGGAAGTGGCTGCGGTAGAAGTCGCTGCGCGTGCTGTCGCGCTTGGCGTAGTTCAGCACCATCGCAATGACCGAGAAGAGGCCGAGCGAGAACCACGACAGCGTGTGCAGCGCGTACATCAGGTGCCCGAGCGGCCACAGCGGGCTCTCCCGCTCGGCCGAGAAGTCGTCGGCGCCAAACGAGGTGGACTGCACGGGCCAGGGCGTGTTCATGCGGTGGATTCTCCCGGCGAGGCGGAGCCGGCGGCTTCGCCTTGCGCGCCGGCCGGTTTCTGCGCCGCGGCGTTGTCGGCGCTGCGTTCGCGCTCGCCCTCGCGAGCCTTGCGCAGCGCGAACTCCTCGAGGCCCGACAGGCCCTCGCGCCGCGCGAGTTCGGCGAGCACGTCCTCGGGCCGCGCGCCGAGGTGCGCCAGCGCAATCATCGAGTGGAACCAGAGATCCGCGACCTCGCCGACGAGGCGCTCGCGCGCGCCGTCCTTGGCCGCCATCACGACCTCGGTGGCTTCCTCGCCGACCTTCTTCAGGATCGCGTCGGTGCCCTTGGTGAACAGCCGCGCGACGTAGCTCTTCTCCGGGTCGCCGCCGGCCGCAGGCCGGCGCGACTCGATGACGTCGGCCAGGCGCGCGAGCGTGTCGTCGCCGGTGGCGGCGCGGTTCGCGTTCGGGGGCGAAGAGGCAGGCTTCACTTGTAGATCCGCTCGGGGTCTTTCAGCACCGGCTCGATAGCGCGCCACTGCCCGTCTTCGAGCCGGTTGAAGAAGCAGCTGTGCCGCCCGGTGTGGCAGGCGATCGACGGCGCGGCCGGCTCCTGGCCGAGCTGCGTGACGGTCAACAGGATCACGTCGGCGTCGCAGTCGAGCCGGATCTCGTGCACCTGCTGCATGTGCCCCGACTCCTCGCCCTTGTGCCACAGCCGCGCGCGCGAGCGGCTCCAGTACACCGCCTCGCCGCGCGCCGCGGTGGCGGCGAGCGCCTCGCGGTTCATCCAGGCGACCATCAGCACGTCCTTGCTGCCGCGCTCCTGCGCGATCACCGGCACCAGGCCATCGGCGTTCCAGCGCACGGCGTCGAGCCAGGCGGGGAGCGGGGTCGTCGATGAAGGCGGCACAGGCGCGGACATGTCGGGCAGTTTAGTGGTCGCCCCGCCGTAGCCCCACTCGGCCGCGAACCAGCGCAGCACCGGCAGTGTGCCCGGCAGCACCGGCGCCACCTGTACCGGCAGCGTCTGCCAGGCCATCTGCTGGCCTTCGCGCATCACGAACTCGCCGGTCCACGCGAAGACCTTGCAAAAGTGCAGCCGCACGAGCGCGTGCGGGTAGTCGAACATCTCGGTGTGCCAGCGCTCGGCGCCGGCGATGTCGATGCCAAGCTCCTCGTGCAGTTCGCGCGCCAGCGCCGCCTCGACCGTTTCGCCGGGTTCGACCTTGCCGCCCGGGAACTCCCAGTAACCGGCGTAGGGCTTGCCGGCCGGGCGCGAGGTGAGCAGGAAGCGTGCGCCCGCGCCGGGCCCGTCGAGCAGCACGCCGACCGCGACGTCGACCGGCTCGCGCTCAGCGGCCATCGTTGCCGTGCCGCGCCGCGTAGTCGCGCGCGAACTGCTGCGCGACGCGGCCCGAGCGCGAGCCGCGCTCGAGCGACCAGACGAGGGACTCCTTCTGCGCCGGCGCGATCTCGCCTTCGGCCACATTGAACGCACGCAGCCACTGCGCGACGATCGCCAGGTACTCGTCCTGCGAGAACGGGTAGAAGCTGATCCACAGCCCGAAGCGTTCGGACAGCGAAATCTTCTCCTCGACGACCTCGCCCGGGTGCACCTCGCCGTCGGGGTGGTGCTTGTAGGTGAGGTTTTCGTCCATGTACTCGGGCAGCAGGTGGCGGCGGTTGCTCGTCGCGTAGACGAGCACGTTGTCGCTGGCCTGCGCGACGCTGCCGTCGAGCACGCTCTTGAGCGCCTTGTAGCCGGGCTCGCCCTCGTCGAAGCTGAGGTCGTCGCAGTAGACGACGAAGCGCTCGGGGCGCGCGGCGACCTGCTCGACGATGTCGGGCAGCTCGACGAGGTCAACCTTGTCGACCTCGATGACGCGCAGGCCGCGCGGCGCGTACTCGTTGAGGCACGCCTTGATCAGCGAGCTCTTGCCGGTGCCGCGCGCGCCCGACAGCAGCACGTTGTTGGCGCCGCGGCCGGCGACGAACTGCTCGGTGTTGCGCACGAGGCGCTCCTTCTGGCCGTCGATCTCCTTCAGGTCCGACAGGCGGATCGGCGACGTGTGGCGCACCGGTTCGAGCACGCGCACCGGACCGCGGCGGCGCAGGCGGAAGGCGTGGGCGGCGTGCCAGTCGGGCGCGGCGGCAGCGGGGGGCAGCAGCGGCGCCAGGCGTTCGAGCAGCGTGTCGGCGCGCGCGATCAGTGCCTGCAGCGCGTCGACGAGGCGGGGGTCGGCGGCGGTGGCCGCGGCGAGACCGGACGAAGGAAGGGACGGAGGCACGGGAGCGGAACTCATGATGCCGGGCAGTGTAGGCCGGCGACCTCGCGCACCTCGTCGCCGGCCACCGCGAAGATGCCGTCGCCGGGCTCGGCGCGCACGCCGACGCCGCCGGTGAACTCGCCGAAGGCCGGCAGCACGCCGACCGCGGCACCGAAGTGGAAGCACGGCAGCTTCAGCCGCCCGGGCCCGCGGCCGCCCAGGTGAACGGCGGGGTGCAGGTGGCCGGCGAGGATGTAGCGGCTGGGTGCTGCCGTGTCGGCATCCGGCTCGTGGCGCAACTCGAACGGGCCGAGCGGCCAGGGCCCATCGACGACCTCGACCGCCCACTCGGCCGGCAGCGCGCCGGCGCGTGCGTCGTGGTTGCCGCGCACGAGCAGCACGTCGAGCGCGGGATGCGCGCGCCGCCACTCGGCGACGGCCTGGCGCGTCGCCTCGCCGCGCGTGGCGGATGTGCGGGTGGCCAGCGCCGCATGCATCAGGTCGCCGAGCACGACGAGGCGCGCTGCGCCGGTCGCTTCGATCGCCCGCGTCAGGCGCGCGAGCGTGCCCGCCGTCGTCCCCTCGGGCACCGGCACGCCCAGGCGCCTGAACGCCTGCGCCTTGCCCAGGTGCACGTCGGCGACGAGCAGCGTGCGCTCGGCCGCGAAGTACGCAGCGCGCTCGGGCAGCAGGCGCAGCACGGCACCGCGGATGTTGATCTCGAGCACGGGTATCGAGGGCGCCATTCCGCCCTTCGAACCCTCAGGGCGATCGGATGGGTGCGCTCAGGGCGCCAGGCGCGCCAGTGCCGGCTCGAGGTGCTCGGTAGGCTGCCGCTTGAAGCCGCTGCGCGCGTAGCGCTGCAGCCGCCCGACGATCAGCGCCACCAGCGCCGAGGCGATGGCCTGCGCGTCGACGGTCGGCGTGCTCGAACCGCCCGCCTCGGCCGCGGCGCGCAGGCTGCCGCGCAGTTGCGACTCGACGCGGTCGAAGAACTGGTTCATGCGCGCGTTCAGCCGCTCATGCTCGAAGACGAGCGCGTCGCCGACCATCACGCGCGTCATGCCCGGGTTCTTCTCGCCGAACTGCAGGATCACCGCGGCGATCTTGCGCGCCTGCGCCGCCGGCTGCGGCTCGCGCTCGACGAGCTGGTTGACGAGCGTGAAGACGCTGCTCTCGATGAACTCGATCAGTCCCTCGAACATCTGCGCCTTGCTCGCGAAGTGGCGGTACAGCGCCGCCTCGCTCACGTCGAGCTTGGCCGCCAGCGCGGCGGTGGTGATGCGTTCGGCGCCCGGCTGCTCGAGCATCGCGGCGAGCGTCTGCAGGATCTGCAGCCGGCGCTCGCCGGGCTTGGGGCGCTTGCGCTTGGCCGCGGCGGTGGTGCCGAGCGACTCCGCGACCGTGGCGCCATCGGTGGCCGCCGGCGCGGCCTCGCCATCGATGCCGTCAGCGGCGGCAGGCGCGAGAACCCCGGCGTCCTCGGCCAGGGCGATCTTGGGCAGGGCAGACATCGCGGGTGACCGGGGGAGCGCAGCGCCGTAGGAGGCAACGATCTAGGGGGAAGCAAAGGATTCTGGCATACGGCCGTTTGCGCCCGCGGGGCAGGAAAACACCGACGCAACGCGGTGCCGCCGTCGGTGACTCAGGCGCGCAACAGTTGGCCCAGTCGCCGGATGCGCCGGTCGACGTAGGCCGGGCGGCCGGCAACCAGCCGGCGCACGGGCTGCGGCGGCCGCCCCGGCGCCTGCACGAGGTGCCGCGCCGCCGGCGCCACCGGGCGCAGCCAGCGCTGCATCCACGCCGTGCCCATGCCGATGCGGCGGGCCGACTTCTGGTGCTGCAGCGTGTCTTCGACGAGCACGCACCGCGACGGTGCGACGCCCAGGCGCGCAGCGACCCAGCGCAGCATGCGCGCGTCGGGCTTGGGGCGCAGCTGGCCGAACATGTGCATGTCCTCGATCGACACGACGCGCTCGAACAGGCGCCCGATGCCGAGCACGCCGAGCACACGCGCCGCGTAGGCCGCCGGCGCGTTGGTGAGGATGACCTTGCGCCCGGGCAGCCGCGCCAGCGCCTGCAGATCGGCGCGGTGGCCGCGCACGCGCTCTTCGAGCCCGGGCAGCAGGTGCGTGTGGTGCAGGAAGTGCGCCGGCTCGACACCGTGGTGGCGCATCAGCCCGAGCAGCGTGGCGCCATAACGCAGCCAGTAGCGCCGCCGCAGCGCGTCGGACTCGGCTTCGGTCAGCCGCAGGTGCTGCTGGATGTACTGCCCGAAGCTGACGTGCAGGTGCGGCATCGACGCCGTGCGCGCGTCGTGCAGCGTGTCGTCGAGGTCCAGCAGCCAGACGGCGGGAGAGCGCACGCCCTTCGGCACAACCTTCAATGCGAGCGGATCTTCGTCCCGTACGGCTGCGCCGTCAGCACCTCGAGCAGCAGCGCGTGCGGCACGCGGCCGTCGATGACGTGCACGGCGTTGACACCGCTCTTGGCCGCGTCGAGCGCGCCGCTGATCTTGGGCAGCATGCCGCCGCTCAACGTGCCGTCGGCAAACAGTTCGTCGATCTCGCGCGCGGAGAGGTTCGTCAGCAGCTTGCCGTTCTTGTCGAGCACGCCGGGCGTGTTGGTCAGCAGCAGGAGCTTCTCGGCCTTCAGCACCGTCGCCAGCTTGGCGGCGACGAGGTCGGCGTTGATGTTGTAGCTCTCGTTGCTCTCGCCGAAGCCGATCGGGCTGACGACCGGGATGAACTGGTCGTCCTGCAGCGCCTGCACGACGCTCGGGTCGATGGCGGTGATCTCGCCGACGTGGCCGATGTCGTGCTCCTTGCTCGGGTCGTCGCGGTCGGCCATCTTCAGCTTGCGGGCGCGGATCATGCCGCCGTCGCGGCCGGTCAGACCCACCGCCTTGCCGCCGGCGGCGTTGATGAGGCCGACGATCTCCTGCTGCACCTCGCCGGCGAGCACCCACTCGACGACGCCCATCGTCTCGGCGTCGGTGACGCGCATGCCCTGGATGAAGGTGCCCTTCTTGCCCAGGCGCGACAGCGCTTCGTCGATCTGCGGCCCGCCGCCGTGCACGACGATGGGGTTCAGTCCGACCAGCTTCAGCAGCACCACGTCCTCGGCGAAGTCCTGCTTCAGGTTCTCGTCGGTCATCGCGTTGCCGCCGTACTTGATGACCAGCGTCTTGCCGTGGTACTTGCGGATGTACGGCAGCGCCTGCGCCAGGATCTCGGCCTGGTCGCGCGGCGTGATGTGCGTCAGATCGTGCGGGTTGTCGGCAGGGGCAGGGTCGGGCATGGCGGGCTCGTGATGCGGCGGCACGGAAGGATGCGGGCGGCCGCCATTGTAGGAAGCACGTACGGGAGCGCGGCCGCCGCCCCGCGGCGAGAATGTCGTCTGGTGGGCCGGCACCGGCGTTGCGGTGCGATGCAGTGGCCCCTTATCGATCGAAAGAGGAGTGAGCGATGAAACGACGCAATGGTTTGCTTGGCGCTGCGCTGGTCGCCATTGGGCTGGTTGCGGCCGGCTGGGCGTGGGCGCAGTCGGGCAGCGCCAACGGCGAAGTGACCAAGCTCGACAAGGCCGGTGGCCGCATCGAGCTCAAGCACGGCGAGATCAAGGCGCTGGACATGCCGCCGATGCGCATGGTCTGGCGCGTGCGTGAAGCGCGCCTGCTCGAAGGCCTGGCGGTCGGCGACAAGGTGCGCTTCACGGCCGAGAAGATCGACGGCCAGTTCACCGTCACCGCGATCAGCAAGGCGCCTTGACGTGGCCGCCGCGATGAGCCCGCCGGCCGGCCTCGTCAACCACCAGGTCCGCCTGGCCGCGCGGCCCGGCGGCCTGCCCACCGCCGCGAACTGGCAGTTCACCGAGGAGCCCGTGGCCGAGCCGCCCGACGGCGGCGTGCTCGTGCGCGTGCTCGCGCTGTCGCTCGACCCGGCGATGCGCGGCTGGATGAACGAGGGCAGGAGCTACATCCCGCCGGTGGGCCTGGGCGAAGTGATGCGCGCCGGTGGCGTCGGCGTCGTCGTCGCGTCGAAGACACCGGCCTTCGCGGTCGGCGACCGGGTCAGCGGCACGCCCGGCGTGCAGGAGTACTGGACCGTCACCCCCGACGAGGTGAAGCGCTCGGGCTTGGTGAAGATCGACACGCGGCTCGGCACGCCGAGCCAGTGGCTCAACGTGCTCGGCATGCCGGGCATGACCGCCTACTTCGGGCTGAAGGAGGTTGGCCGCCCGAAGGCGGGCGAGACGCTCGTCGTCTCCGGCGCCGCCGGCGCGGTGGGGCAGACGGTGGGGCAGCTCGCGAAGATCCTGGGCCTGCGCGCGGTGGGCATCGCCGGCGGGCCGGCCAAGTGCGAGTGGGTGGTCAACGAGCTCGGCTTCGACGCCTGCATCGACTACAAGCAACCCGCCCCGGCGGGTGTGACGCGCTGGGACGCCGTGCGCGAAGGCCTGAAGCAGCACTGCCCGAACGGCATCGACATCTACTTCGACAACGTCGGTGGCGACATCCTCGACGCGGCGCTGGCGCGCATCCGCCGCGGCGCGCGCATCGTCATCTGCGGCGCGATCAGCCAGTACAACAACGAAGGCGGCGCCATCGCCGGGCCGAAGAACTACCTGTCGCTGCTCGTCAACCGCGCGCGCATGGAAGGCATGGTCGTCTTCGACTACGCCGCGCGCTACCCCGAGGCCATCGCCGAGCTGGCCGGCCACCTGCGGCAAGGCCGCCTGAAGAGCCGCGAGGACGTCGTCACCGGCGGCGTGCACGCCTTTCCGGCCGCGCTGCTCGAGCTCTTCAACGGCGGGAACTTCGGCAAGCTGGTGCTGGAAGTGGCGAGGGAGTGAAGCCAGGCCCGGAGCACGGGTCGAGCCGGCTGTCCTTGAAGCGGAACGCCGTGTCGCGCGAGATGACGACGATGCCGCAGTAGCGTCCGAGGTCGTGGTCAGGTCCGCGGTCAGCGGATCGCTGAACCAGGCGCCCCTTCCGAGCCGGGTCCGACCTCCAGCGGCAGCACAACACCGAGCCGGCGCTGCTCGCCTACGTGAAGCGCGGCTTCGACGTGTTCGACCACATCAAGTTCACCGTGCTCGACGTGCTGCGCGGCGTGGACAGCGTCGCGATCCACTACAAGGGCATCACCGGCACGCATGCCGAGGAGGTGCTGTTCTTCGACAAGGACGGCATGGTCCGCGAGTCGTACGTGCACTACGCGTCTCCCGAGTAGCTGCACCGCAGGACCGTCAGCGCCGGTGCCGGCGCGCGACCGCGCCTGACGCCGATCGTCAGGCGTCGAGACCCGCCGCAGCCCGCCGCCGTCATGGCAGGGCATTGCCGGGGGCGCCGCGCGGCAGCAACTCGCCGCGCCAGGCGAGCGCGATCGACGCCAGCAGTGCCAGTCCGAGGCCGACGTAGGCCGCCACCAGCCCGCGGAATCCGACCGCCGCGACGATCGGCCCCGACGCCAGCAAGCCGATCGGCAGCGTATAGATGGCCAGCATCCGCACGCCCATCACGCGCCCGCGCAAGCGTTCGTCGCTCGTGCGCAGCAGGATGATCGACAGGGCCAACATGCTCAGGCTCTGGCTCAGGCCCGCGGCGACATAGAGCGCCATCGCCACCGGTGCGCCGATCGGAAGCGCCAGGCCCAGCAGGCACAGGTACCAGGCCACGCAGCCCACCAGCATCGTGCGGGCCGGCCGCAAGTGCGCGCCGAATGCGCTCATGGCCAGCGATCCCAGCAGCGCGCCGGTGGCAAAGCTGGCCACCAGCCAGCCCAGGCCTCGCTGGTCCAAGCCGAACACATCGCGTGCGATGTAGGGCATCAGGCCGCCACTGAGCGGGAACGCGCACAGGTTGACCAGCGCGGCCAGCGACATCGCGGCGCGCAAGCGCGGTGTGTGCCAGACATGGCGCAGGCCTTCCAGCAGGTCGCTCCACGGCGATGTGCGCGCAGGCGCCACCGCCGTTGCAGTGCGCGCGGTGGCGACCGCGCCGCCAGGGTCCGGGTGCGGCGCGGGCGCCGCCGAGACCGTCGACGGCGCGCCGCCGGATCGCAGCGTGAGCACCATGCCGATGAGGTAGAGCGTGACGATCACCCCATAGGCGCTTGCCATGCCCAGGCTCGCCATGAAGCCGGCTCCGGCGAGGGCACCGCCGATGCGCGCCGAGTCCTGCGTCGTGCGCGAGATCCCCATGGCCGCCACGAGCTGCGCCGGCGCCACGGTGGCGCTGACCAGCGCCGTGCGCATGCCGATGTCCGACGGCTTGATCAATCCGACGAGGAACGCCACGGCCAGCACGCCGGACGGACCGAGGTTGCCACTCGTGACCCACACCAGGATCACCCCGGCGAGCACGGCATAACCCGCGCGCATCGCCGCCAGCACGCGACGCAGCCCCAGCCGGTCACCCACCGTGCCCAGCAGCGGCGACAGCAGCGTGCCGCCGTACATCAGGGCGCCGAACAGGGTGAGCTGCACCACCGAGCCGGATTCGACCAGCACGTACCAGCCGAGGATCAGTGTTTCCATCTCCAGCGCCCACGCCGTGCACAGATCGGCCGGCCACTGGTAGCGGAAGCTGCGCGTGCCGAAGGGCCCCCGCGCAGACAGGCCCGACAGCCGCGAGCGCGAGCCTGCCGAGCGCGAGCCTGAACTTCCACTCACTCGAGGCCACCAGCTTCGGCTTTGCTGCAACAAAGCACGACGGGGCCGAACGCAAGACTCAGAAGTGAATCCCCCGCATCATCTGCGACATCGCGATCGCCTCCGGTGACAGCGTCTGCTTGGGCGCCTTCTCGCCGCGCGCCGCGGCGCTGTCGGGGAACATGCGGAAGGTCGTGTTCATGATGATCTGCGTCACCCGCGGCGCCGCGGCGTGCAGCAGCGCGCCGAAGTTGCCGAGCTTCGTCGCCACGCGCACCGGCTTGTGGATGCACGCGTCGGTGACCATCGCCGCGGCTTCCTCGGGGTCCAGGAGCGGCATGCTCTCGTAGATCTTCGTCGGCGCCGTCATCGGCGTGCGCACCAGCGGCATGTTGACGGTGGTGAAGGTGACCCCGGTGTCGGCGAACTCGCTGCTCGCGCAGGCCGTCCAGGCGTCCAGCGCCGCCTTGCTGGCGACGTAGGCCGAGAAGCGCGGCGCGTTGACGAGCACGCTGATCGAGCTGATGTTGACGACGTGGCCGCGCTTGCGCGCGACCATGCCGGGCAGCAGGCCCATCGTGATGCGCAGCGCGCCGAAGTAGTTCAGCTGCATCGTGCGCTCGAAGTCGTGGAAGCGGTCGTAGCTGCTCTCGATGGCGCGGCGGATCGAGCGCCCGGCGTTGTTGACGAGGAAGTCGACGCCGCCGTGTTTCTCCTCGAGCAGCTTGACGAACTCGGCGCAGCTCTCGGGGTCGGCCACGTCGACGGTGTAGCTGAACACCTGCGGGTCCTTGCAGCCCTTCTCGCGCGCGTGGGCGACGATCTCGTCGACGGCGGCGGCGAGCTTGTCGGCGTCGCGCGCGCAGATGATCGTGATCGCGCCGGCCTCGGCGAATTTCTTGCTCGCCGCCAGGCCGATGCCCGAACTGCCGCCGGTGACGAGCACGACCTTGCCGCCGACCGCGCCCTTCAGGCTTCTGTCCTTGAACAGGTCGGGGTCGAGGTGGCGCTCCCAGTAGTCCCACAGCACCCAGGCGTAGTCGTGCAGGTTCGGGCACTCGATGCCGCTGCCCTTCAGCACCGCGTCCAACTCGCGGCGGTCGAAGCGCGTGGGGTAGTTGACGAAGGTGAACATGTCCTCGGGCAGGCCGAGGTCCTTCATCACCGCGCGGCGGATGCGCCGCACCGGCGCCAGCGCCATCATCCCCTTCTTCACGCTCTTGGGGATGAAGCCGAACAGCGCCGCGTTGACGAACAGGTTCATCTTCGGCGCGTGCGCGGCGCGCGCGAAGATGTCGAGCACGTCGCCGACGCGGTAGCCGCGCGGGTCGACGAGGTGGTAGCACTTGCCGGCCTGGTTCGTGCGCAGGTGGCTGATGTGGTCGATGCAGGCGACGACGAAGTCCACCGGCACGATGTTGATGCGCCCGCCCTCCAGGCCGACGGCCGGGAACCACGGCGGCAGGATCTGCCGCATGCGCTGGATGACCTTGAAGAAGTAGTACGGGCCGTCGATCTTGTCCATCTCGCCGGTCTTGCTGTCGCCGACGACGAGCGCGGGCCGGTACACCGTCCACGGCACCTTGCACTCGCGGCGCACGATCTTCTCGCTCTCGTGCTTGGTCATGAAGTACGGGTGCTCGAGGTTCTCGGCCTCCTCGAACATGTCCTCGCGGAACACGCCTTCGTACAGGCCGGTGGCGGCGATCGAGCTGACGTGGTGCAGGTGGCCGGCGTCGACCGCCTTGGCGAACTCGACGACGTTGCGCGTGCCCTCGACGTTGACGTGCACCTGGCTCTCGGCGTCGGCCTTCAGGTCGTAGACGGCGGCGAGGTGGAAGATGGCGTCGACGCGGCCCTTCAGTGCCTTCGCCGCCTCGGGGGCGATGCCCAGCCGCCGCTGCGTGAGGTCGCCGCTCACCGGCACGGCGCGCGACTTCGCGGCACCCGCCAGGCCCCAGTACTCGTGCAGCTCGGCGACCTTGCCCTCGCTGCCGTGGCGCACGAGGAACGAGACCGTCGTGCCGCGCCGCGCCAGCAGCGCCTTGACGAGGCGCCGGCCGATGAAGCCGGTGGCGCCGGTGACGAAGTAATGCATCGCTCTCCTCCTGCGTGTCCTGCATGCATGTTGCGCGGCCATCGGCCCGCGGATCGTGGGCAAGGATAGAGCGCACTCACTAGAGAAACCGGCTGCGGCGTGCACGGGTGAACCCTATATTTGCAGTGGCTGCGGGAGACGCGGCCGCCTTGTTGTTTCCCATTGCGTTTCCGTTTTGCCGCACGCGCGTTGCGCAAGCCCCCATCACGAGAGGACAAGAAATCATGGTCAAGAAGATCTCCAAGCCCGCCGCCGGCGCCACCGGTGCGCGCAAGGGCGCCCGCAGCGCCGGCGACTTCGCCGCCGGCCTGAACACGAGCAAGCTCGCCGCCTCGGTGAAGGACTCGGCGCAGCAGATCTGGCTCGCGGGCATGGGCGCGTTCGCGAAGGCGCAGGAAGAAGGCGGCAAGGTCTTCGAGGCGCTGGTCAAGGAAGGCACGAGCCTGCAGAAGAAGACGCAGGGCCTGGCCGAAGACAAGATCGCCGAGGTCACCGGCCGGATGACGGCGATGGCGGGCACCGTCACCGCCAAGGCCGGGCAGAACTGGGACAAGCTCGAAGCGATCTTCGAGCAGCGCACCGCCAAGGCGATGAACAAGCTCGGCGTGCCGACCGCCAAGGACGTGCAGGCGCTGACCAAGCGCGTCGACGACCTCGCCGCCGCCGTGTCGCGGCTGAGCAAGGCGGGTGGCAAGACGGCCACGAAGACCGCGCCCAAGGCTGCGGCGCCCGCACCGGTCAAGCGGGCGCGCAAGACGGCAGCTTCGGCCTGACGCAGGCCGGCGCTGAAGCGGCGTGAAACCCGGCTCGAGCGCAACGCCACCGCCGGCCCGCGCCGGCGAGCGGGGCGTGCGCCGGGAAAGCGCTGGACATCGCCGAAGGCACGCCTCGGCCCGCCGCATCGGCCTGGCGCTGGCCGGCGGCGGCCCGCTCGGCGCGATCTACGAGATCGGCTCGCTGGTCGCGCTCGAAGAAGCGCTGCCGGGGCTGGCGATCAACGACCTCGACGGGTATGTCGGCGTCTCGGCCGGCGCCATCGTTGCCGCGGCGCTGGCCAACGGCATCACGCCGCGCCGGCTGTGCACCTCGTTCATCGAAGGCCGCGGCCCGGCCGGCGACCGCATCGAGCCGTCGCTGTTCTTCCGCCCCGCGCTCGGTGAACTCGCCACGCGGCTGGCACGCCTGCCGGCGCTGCTGGCGCAAGCAGCGGCCGGCTACGCGTTCGGCGGGCCGCTCGGGCGCCGCTCGGGCCTCGTCGCGCTCGAGCGGCTCGGCCAGGCGCTGCCGACCGGCCTCTTCGCCAACGAGCCGCTGCGCGAGCGGCTGCACGCCGTGTTCTCGGCACCGGGGCGCAGCGACGACTTCCGCGCGCTCGCGCGCCGCCTCGTCGTCGTCGCCACGGATCTGGACAGCGGCCGCGCGGCGCCGTTCGGCCGCCCCGGCTGGGACGGCGTGCCGATCTCGCAGGCCGTCGTCGCCAGCGCGGCGCTGCCGGGGCTTTTTCCGCCGGTGCCGATCGACGGGCCGGTGCACGACGGTGACACCGGCGCCGGCGCGATGCCGCCCGGCCGCCGCTGGTACGTCGACGGCGCGTTGAAGAAGACGCTGCACGCGCGCGTGTTGCTCGACATGGGCCTCGACCTCGTGCTGTGCCTGAACCCGCTCGTGCCGTTCGACGCCACCGCGGCGGCCGGCGACAGCGCGCACCGCCAGCACCGCGTGCTCGGCGGCGCGCACGAGCGCATCCCCGAGCTTGTGAGCGGCGGCCTGCCCGTGGTGCTGTCGCAGACCTTCCGCACGCTGATCCACTCGCGGCTCGAGCTCGGCATGAAGGGCTACGAAGCGAGCCACCCCGACACCGACATCGTCCTTTTCGAGCCCGACCAGCGCGACCCGGCGCTGTTCATGGCCAACCTGTTCAGCTACTCGCAGCGGCGCTCGCTGGCCGAGCACGCCTACCAGCGCACGCGCGCCGACCTGCGCTCGCGCCGCGGCACGCTCGGGCCGCTGCTCGCCCGGCACGGCCTGGCGCTGGACGACGCGGTCCTCGACGACCCTCGCCGCCGCCTGCTGGCCCGCCGCCGCTTCGAGCCCGAAACCGCGCCGCCCGAGCGGCCCGCGGCGCAGGCGCTCAGAAGGCTGGACGAGGTGCTGACGGATCTGGATCGGCTGCTGGCGCGCTCACCCGGCTGAAACGCCCGGAAGAGGGCGCCGCGGCAGCGGACTGCGGCGCACGCCGCACCCGCCCTACACCGGGTGCTCAAGCGCCGCGGTACCCGGCCGATATGCGGGTTCAACGCCGCCATGTCGACCCGCCCTGCCCCTGCCACACCCAGCCCGCTGGCCGCCACGCTCGAGGCGCGCGAGTCCGCGCTGACCGAGATGGTGCGCGGCCGGCTGATGCAGCGGTCGCTGCAGACGCTGCTCGACCGCGTCGAGGGCTCGCGCGGGGCCTTGCGCCACCTGGCGGCGCTGGAGACGGCGCTCATCGAGCACGGCGCCGGCGCGGTGCCGTCGATCTCGGCCAGGGGCCTGACGAAGATCCTCGCGCAGTTGCGCATCCTGCCGCTGGCGCCCGACGACGGGCCGATCCAGGACCTGCTGGCGCTGGTGCAGCGCGCGCTGCGCCAGCACGAGCGGCCGGCGCGCACGCATCAGCTCTCGCCGCACGACCCGCAAAGCACGGTCGTCATCTCGGAGAGCAGCGAGAGCGACTTCCTGAACGCGATCGCCGAGGCGCGCGGCGGGCACTGAGCCGGGCGCGGGGTCGGCCGAACGGGGTTCATCAACCGAGGTACCGCGCCTCCAGGTGCGCCTTGAAGTGCGCCGGGTTGAGCACCTCGCCGCTCGCGCGCACGGCCAGCTCGTCGGTGCTCCAGCGGCTGGCCTGGCTCCAGATGTGCGTGCGCAGCCAGTCGAAGACGACGGCAAAGTCGCCGCGGTCGATGCGTGCGTCGAGGTCGGGCGTGGCGCGGCGCATCGCCGCGAACCACTGCGCGGCGTACATCGCGCCGAGTGAATAGCACGGGAAGTAGCCGATCAGCGCCTCGGGCCAGTGCACGTCCTGCAGTGGGCCGTCCTTGAAGTTGCCGCGCGTGTCCAGGCCCAGCAGCTCCATCATCTTCGCGTCCCACAACGCCGGGATGTCCTCGGGCTCGATGTCGCCTTCGACGAGCGGGCGCTCGATCTCGTAGCGCAGGATCACGTGCGCGGCGTAGGTCACCTCGTCGGCGTCGACGCGGATGAGCCCCGGCTTCACGCGCGTCAGCAGCCGGTGCAGGTTGGCCGGCTCGAAGGCGGGCTGGCGGCCGAACGCCGCGGCGACCAGCGGCGCCAGGTGGCGCACGAAGCCCGGGTGCATCGCCAGCTGCATCTCGAACGAGAGGCTCTGGCTTTCGTGCAGCGCCATCGAGCGCGCGTTCGCCAGCGGCTGCCCCAGCCAGTCGCGCGGCAGGTTCTGCTCGTAGCGGCCGTGGCCGGTTTCGTGCACCGTGCCCATCAGGCTGCCGAGGAACTCGTCTTCGCGAAAGCGCGTCGTCATCCGCACGTCCTCGGGCACGCCGCCGCAGAAGGGGTGCGTGCTCACGTCCAGCCGCCCGGCCTCGAAGTCGAAGCCGAGCAGCCGCATCGCCTGCTCGCAGAGCGCCCGCTGCTGCTGCACCGGGAAGGGCCCGGCCGGCTGCACGACCTTCTCGTCGGCCTGGCGCGCCATCACACGCTGCACGAGGCCGGGCAGCCACTGCCGCACCTCGCCGAAGATGACGTCGAGCCGCGCGCTCGTCATGCCCGGCTCGAAGCGGTCCATCATCGCGTCGTATTTCGCGAGGCCCGTCTCGGCGGACAACAGCGCCGCCTCCTCGCGCGCCAGCGCCAGCACCTCGCGGAAGTTGACGAGGAAGCCGGCCCAGTCGTTGGCCGGCCGCTGCGTGCGCCAGGCGTGCTCGCAGCGGCTCGTGGCGAGTTGCTGGCGCTGCACCAGCGACTCGGGCAGCGCGTTGGCCAGCCGCCACTCGCGCCGCATCTCGCGCAGGTTGGCGCGCTGCGGCTCGGTCAGCGATTCCTGCTCGGCGCGCGCCAGGCGGGTGGGCAGTTGCGGGTCGGTGCGCATGCGGTGCAACAGCGCCGCCATCTCGGCCATCGCCGCGGCGCGCGCCTCCACGCCCTTGGGCGGCATGTTCGCGGCCTGGTCCCAGCCGGCGATCGACTGCAGATGCGACAGGTGGTGCAGCCGCGTCCAGGTGGCGGCAAGTTCGTCGTAGGCAGGGGTGCTCATGGGCATCGGGTCTGCGAATGGGGGCGCCGATTCTGACCGGCGTGGCGCCGCGCGTGTCACGCCCGCGACCCTCGGGCCGGGCGGGGCATCACGAATCGAGATCAGAACTCGATCGCGTTCGGCGCCGCCCAGTACAGCCCGCCGACGTAGGCGAAGTAGCGCAGGAACTTGCCGATGCCCATGTAGAACACACACGGCCAGAACGGCAGCCGCAGCCAGCCGGCCACCGCGCACAGCGGGTCGCCGACAAACGGCAGCCACGACAGCAGGCACGCCGGCGGCCCGAAGCGCTCGAGCCAGGCGAGCGCGCGCGCGTGGCTGGCGGACTTCTGTTGCTCTTCGGTCTGATGCGTGACCTTCTCGTAGGCGCGCTCGAGGCCGTAGCCCATCCAGTAGCTGATTGCGCCGCCCGCGGTGTTGCCGGCGGTGGCCACCAGCAGCGCCGGCCAGAACAACTCGGGGTTCAGCTTGACGAGCCCATAGACGGCCGGGACGCTTGCCATCGGCAGCAGCGTGGCCGAGATCAGCGAGACCACGAAGACCGTGACGAGCCCGTACTGCGGCAAAGCCAGCGCGGACAGCAGCGAATGCAACCAAGCCTCCATCGCGGCGGATTATCGGCAGCGACCCCTCGCTATACTCGCGCCTCTTTTTTAGGCACCGCCCGCGCGATGCGCCTCGGCCCCTTCACGCTGCCCAACCCGTTCTTCGTCGCGCCGATGGCCGGCGTGACCGACCGGCCTTTCCGCATGTTGTGCCGGCGGCTGGGCGCCGGGCACGCGGTCAGCGAGATGGTGACGAGCCGGCGCGAGCTGTGGTCGACGCTGAAGACCTCCCGCCGCGCCGACCACACCGGCGAGCCGGGGCCGATCGCGGTGCAGATCGCCGGCGTCGAGCCCGCCGAGATGGCCGACGCGGCGCGCTACAACATCGACCGCGGCGCCCGGATCATCGACATCAACATGGGCTGCCCGGCCAAGAAGGTGTGCAGCAAGTGGGCCGGCTCGGCGTTGATGCGCGACGAGCCGCTCGCCCGCGCGATCGTCGAAGCGGTCGTCGCCGCCTGCGCGCCGCGCGGCGTGCCGGTGACGCTGAAGATGCGCACCGGCTGGAGCGCCGCCGGCCGCAACGCGCTGCCGCTGGCGCGCGCCGCCGAAGCGGCCGGCGTCGCGATGGTCACCGTGCACGGCCGCACGCGCGAGATGGGCTACGGCGGCAGCGCCGAGCACGAGACGGTGGCGGCGATCAAGGCCGCGCTCTCGATCCCCGTCGTCGCCAACGGCGACATCGACACGCCGGCACGCGCGCTCGAGGTGATGCAGGCGACCGGCGTCGACGCGGTGATGATCGGCCGCGCGGCGATGGCGCGGCCGTGGGTCTTCCGCGACCTCGCGCATCTGCACGCGCACGGCCGCCTGCCGCCGGTGCCAGCCACACGCGACGTGCAGCGCTGGCTGATCGAGCACCTGCACGACCACCACGCGCTCTACGGCGAATTCACCGGCGTGCGCAGCGCACGCAAGCACATCGGGTGGGTCGTGCAATCGCTGCCCGGCGGCGCGGCGTTCAGGCAGCGGATGAACACGATCGACGACTGCGCGACGCAGGTGGCCGCGCTCGGCGCGTTCTTCGACGAGCTGGCCGAGCGGTACCCGCAACTACCAGAATCGCCCGAAGCCCCCCAACCCCAGGAGGGTGCCCACAGCGAGGCGGCGAACGAAGATCGAACACGGCTCGAGTCGTGGCCGGCCGCCGCGTGATGCGGGGCTAACGTCGCCTGTACGCCGCCCGCCGCTGCGCAGCCGCTTCGCCTTCCCCTCTCGCCCTTCGCCCCACGCCCTGCCCGCCGCCGATTCACTTCGCCCCGGCCGGCCCGGCGCCCGGAGTACCCGCTTCATGACCCGCAAAGACATCGACCAGTGCGTGCGCGCCAGCGTCGAGCAATACCTCGCCGACCTGCGCGGCGCCGAGCCCGGCCGGCTGCACGACCTCTTCATGGCCGCCGCCGAGCGGCCGCTGCTCGACGTGGTGCTGCGCCACGCCGAAGGCAACCAGAGCCGCGCCGCCGAGTGGCTGGGCATCAACCGCAACACGCTGCGGCGCAAGCTGCACGACCACCGTCTCCTCAAATAGCGCTTCGCTGCGCCCCTCTTGATCGTTCCTGCCATGTCCCGCCCCCGCACCGCCCTCCTCTCCGTCTCCGACAAGACCGGCGTCGTCGACTTCGCCCGCGCGCTGCACGACAGCGGCGTGCGGCTCTTGTCCACCGGCGGCACCGCGCGCCTGCTGGCCGACGCCGGGCTGCCGGTCACCGAAGTGGCCGAGGTCACCGGCTTCCCCGAGATGCTCGACGGCCGCGTGAAGACGCTGCACCCGCGCATCCACGGCGGCCTGCTCGCGCGCCGCGACCTGCCCGAGCACATGACGGCGCTGGCGCAGCACGACATCGCGCCCATCGACCTCCTGGTCGTCAACCTCTACCCGTTCGCGCAGGCCACCGCGCGCGCCGGCTGCACGCTCGACGAGGCGATCGAGAACATCGACATCGGCGGCCCGGCGATGCTGCGCGCCGCGGCGAAGAACTGGCCGCACGTCGCGGTGCTGATCGACCCGGCCGACTACGCGCCGGTGCTGGCCGAGCTGCGCGCCGGCGACGTGACGCGCGCGACGCACTTCCGCCTCGCGCAGAAGGTGTTCGCGCACACCGCCGCCTACGACGGCATGATCACCAACTACCTCACCGCGCTGGCGCCCGGCGCCGAGGACCACGCCGAGTCCGTGCCGGCACGCGAGCCGTTCCCGGCCGTGCTGTCGCTGCAACTGGCGAAGACGCAGGACATGCGCTACGGCGAGAACCCGCACCAGGGCGCCGCGTTCTATCGCGACGTGCTGCTGCCCGGGGGCACCGCAGGCGCGGGGCTCCTTGCCTCGTGGACGCAGCACCAGGGCAAGGCGCTCAGCTTCAACAACATCGCCGACGCCGATGCGGCATGGGAGTGCGTGAAGAGCTTCACCGAGGCGCCGGCGTGCGTGATCGTCAAGCACGCCAACCCGTGCGGCGTGGCGGTCGGCGCGGACCTCGCCGAGGCCTACGGCAAGGCCTGGAAGACCGACCCGACCTCGGCCTTCGGCGGCATCGTCGCCTTCAATCGGGTCGTCGACGCCGCCACGGCCGAGGCGATGCAGGCGACCAAGCAGTTCGTCGAAGTGCTGATCGCGCCGGGCTACTCGGCCGAGGCGCGCGCCTTCTTCGCGACGAAGACCAACCTGCGCCTGCTCGAAGTGCCGCTGCAGGAGGCGGCCGGCGGCGTTGCCATCACCGCAGCGGCGGCGCTCGACTTCAAGCGTGTCGGCGGCGGCCTGCTCGTGCAGGGCCGCGACGCGAAGAACGTCGTCGCCGGCGAGCTGCGCGTCGTCACGAAGCTCGCGCCGACCCCGGCGCAACTGGCCGACCTGCTCTTCGTCTGGAAGGTGGCGAAGTTCGTGAAGAGCAACGCCATCGTCTATGCCGCCGGCGGCATGACGCTCGGTATCGGCGCCGGCCAGATGAGCCGCGTCGACAGCGCGCGCATCGCGTCGATCAAGGCGACCCACTCGGGCCTGTCACTGGCCGGCTCGGCGGTGGCGAGCGATGCGTTCTTCCCGTTCCGCGACGGGCTGGATGTCGTCGTCGACAACGGGGCGGTGTGTGTCATCCAGCCGGGCGGGAGCATGCGGGACGATGAGGTCATCGCGGCGGCCGATGAGCGCGGTGTCGCGATGGTGTTCACCGGGACGCGGCATTTCCGGCACTGATGCCCCTGGGTTCAGCCTCTTTGCTTGGCGGCTGCCACTTCCACCGGGCCGGGTCCCACGGCGTCGTGCAAGGACCCACTTGCCCCGCTACCGCGAGGCACTCGCCAGTGCTGGCAATGCGCTATTGCGATGTCACGGCATCCGTGTGGATCAACTCCGCGTAGCTCAGCATCGGCAGCGGCGGCGGCAGGTTCAGCCGCTTGGCCGCCGGCATGCGGATCTGGTAGGAGAAGCGCTTCAGCGTCTCCACCGGAATCTGTGACGCCGGCGTCTTGCCGACGAGGATCTGCTCGGCCTTGTGCGCCGTGAACTGGCCGACGTTGTAGTAGCGGCTGACCAGCCCCGACAAGGCGCCCGCCTGCATCAGCTGCTCGGTCGACGCGAAGGTCGGCAGGCCGAGCGACATCGCAGTCGGGATCACGACCCCCTCGGACAGCGTGCCGAGGAAGCTGTCGGGCGACAGGTACAGCCACTGCGCGCCCGCCTCCTTCAGCTCGCGCACGAGGTCGGCGGCGCCGTCGGCGACGGGCTTCCTTTGTGCATCCAGGCGGAAGGTGCGCTCCACCGTGTGGAAGCCCATCTCGCGGCCGAGGCGGCGGATCTCCTCGACGACGACGACCGAGTTCTTTTCGGTCGGCGTGTACAGCACGCCCAGCGTCTGGAACGGCCGGTACTGCGCCATCGCGCGCATCTGCGCATCGGTGGGGCCGACGTGCGTGACGCCGGTGACGTTGCGGCCCGAGGACTTCATGTCGGGCACGATCTTGGCCAGCGTCGGCGCCGCGACGAGCGTGAAGACGACCGGAATGTCGGTGATGTGCTGGGCGGGCACGACCGCGTCGTGCGGGCCGACGATGCCCAGCGTCACCGAGGTGCCCCAGGCGTAGATCAGGTCGGGCTTGGTGGCGCGGATCTCCTCGATGAAGCCGAGCAGCCGCTGCGGCTCGCGGTTCATGTCGCGGTAGCTGATCTGCACCGGGATCTTGCGCGAAGCGAAGTACTCGGCGAAGCCCTTCTCCACGTCGGTCATGCCGCGGAAGGTGACGGCATAGATGCGGAACGGCCGCTGCGCGGTGCGCGCCGGCTCGGCGAGGGCGGCGCCGGGCGCCAGCGCCGACAACGCGCCGCCGCCGGCCAGCGCCAGCCAGTCGCGACGATTGAAGTGCTTGTCGTGGGTGTTCATCGTTTCGGCTCCCTGGGGGTACTCGTGGTGTCTTGGGGATGGCGTTGGGGATGTCGGGTGAGGCGCACGCGCGCCGTCAGGCCGGCGCCAGCGCCGCGCTCGGCGGCTGGCGCGTCGTGGCAAGGAAGGCAAGCCCGGCGACGATCGCCACGACGCCGATGGCGACGAAGCCGACCTGGTAGCTGAAGTGCATCACCAGCGCGGCGGCAACGACCGGCCCGAGCGCGTTGCCGATGCGTTCGAGCAGGCGGTAGACGCCGTAGACGACGCCGTCGCCGAAGCGCGCGATCTCCTCGGCGCAGTGCTCGGCGACGAGCGCGCTTTGCGCCGAGATCGACATCGATTGCCCCAGGCCGATCAACAGCACCGCCAGCAGGATGACGCCGACGCCGCCACCGGCCAGCACCGCCGCGCCGCCGAGGCCCGAGACGACGAGGCCGCCGCCGACGAGCCACTGCATGCGCTCGCGCGAGACGGCCATCGACGCCATCATCGGCCCGACCACGACCATGACGACGGCGTAGACCATCAAGAGCCGCCCGGCCATGCTCTGCGTGCTGCCGCTTTGCACCAGGTGCAGCGGCAGGAGGTAGAAGCAGATGCCGGTGAGCACCATCTTCGCGGGCATCGCCGCCAAGCCCGTGACGGCCATGAAGCGGCGGTTGAACAGGAGTGCCGCGAACTCGCGCCAGGTCGGCACGCGCGCGGGCACCTCGTCGGCTTGGCGCGGCCGGTTGTCGGGCAGCTGGCGGATGACGGCGATCGACAGCGCGGCCAGCACCGCGGCGATCACCAGCGTCGGCCGCACGCCGACGTTGTCGGCCAGGATGCCGCCGATCGACGGCCCGCACACCGTGGCGGCCATGATCGCGCCGACGAAGAGCGCGAAGCTCTTCGCCCGCTGCTGCCGCGGCGCGTGATCGAGCACGTAGGCCTGCGCCGCGACGAACACCATCGCGTAGCCGATCGCGCACAGCGACCGCCAGATCAGCAGGTCGAGCACCGAGTGCGCCAGCGCGCTGAGCAGGAACCCGGCCGCCGCGGTGGCCGCGCCCCACAGCATCGTGCGCCGGTGACCGGCGCGCTCGGTGTGCACGCCGAGGAACGGCTGCGCGACGGCGACGATC
Source organism: Betaproteobacteria bacterium (assembly GCA_016716535.1). GTDB lineage: Bacteria > Pseudomonadota > Gammaproteobacteria > Burkholderiales > Burkholderiaceae_C > Rubrivivax. Next base: position 260,093 of record JADJWD010000001.1, read on the forward strand.
AGCATGAACAGCGCGATCGGCAACCCGATCAGCACCTGCTCGGAGATGCCCGGCACCGGCACCAGCAGGTCCTTCACGTAGCCGGGCAGGAACGAGCGCGTCAGCTCCTCGGCGAGGATGAAGACGAAGAGCGGCGCGCGCACCTTGGCCAGTTCGCTCACGTCGCGCAGTTCGGGCTGCGTCGCGCGGCCGAAGCGGAAGCGCGCCGCCAGGTCGGCGGCGCCCTGCAGCGCCAGGCGCATGCCCGGGTGCCGCTCGTGCGTGGGCACCAGCCGGCTGCGGTCGACGTCGCGCGCCAGCGCCTCGTAGGCGCCGTTCAGGCGCGCGAGCACGCCGTCCAGCGCGCGCAGCAGGCCACCGAACGCCTGGTCGGTGTCGCTGCGCACCGGCACGATGAAGTTGCCGGCAGCGCCGCGCTCGAAGGTCTCGCCCAGGTCGCGCAGCGCCGCGTCGAGCCGCGCGCCGGCGATGAAGTGCATCAGCTCGAGCGTGAAGAACAGCGCCACGACGAGCACCACCATCACGTCCAGCAGCATGTCGAGCACCATGTCGTCGACGAAGCGCAGGTCCACCCCCATGTGCAGCAGGCCCAGCTCGCGCTCGGCCGAGGCGACCGGCACCGAGACGATGAACAGCTTGCCGACGCGCTCGACCTTGGAGCTGGTCGGCGCGCCCTCGAGCAGCTTCAGCAGCGCCGGGCGCGCGAAGTAAGCCGCCGCGCCGTCGGGCGGCGCTTCGGTGCTCTGGTGCAGGATGCGGCCGGCGGGATCGGTCAGCGCGAGGTAGGTGACCTCGGGCATCTCCGACTTCACTTCCTTGAAGCGGTCGTTGACGCCGTACAACTCCTCGAACGGCACGCCGTTCTCGACCGCCTTCACGACGAGCGCCGAGATCGAGCCGCCGACGCTGGCCATCTTGTGGCCGAGTTGCGGCGCCAGTGCGCGCTCGAACGTGCGGTGCGAGAAGAACGCGTTGGCCAGCAGCGCGACCATGACGACCAGCGTCACGACGCCGGCCAGCCGCAGGTAGATGCGGCGCAGGTAGTTGTCGCTCATCGCGTCGACTCCGCCACGCGGGGCTTGGATGGCGCCTGCGCCGCGCGCGCCGGCGCGGCCGGCGGCGGCGGCGCCGCCGCTTCGGCGGGCAGTTGCGCGCGCAGGCGCGCCACTTCGGCCTCGGCCAGGCGGGTGGTCTTCAGGAAGCGCATCAGCGAGGGCCCGAACGGCCCGCGCGAGGCGATCGCCGTCGCCTTGGCCGAGTCGCCGGCGCGCAGCGCCGCCTCGACGCGGCCGACGTCGACGCCCAGGCGCCGCATCACCATCAACAGCGCCAGCGACGACAGGCCCGCGGCGGCCAGGAACATCAAGAGGCTCGACGCGGCGATCTCGCGCCCGACCGCGAAGGTGTCGTCGCGCACGCGGTCGCCCGAGAAGCGCAGCGCCAGGTAGCCGATCGTCAGGCCGAAGTTGTTCTGCACCGTGATGCCGGCGGCGTTCTCCTGGCCGTCGTCGATGAGCCAGTAGTCCTTGATGCCGGCCTTGCGCGCGGCGGCCAGCCAGGCGCGCGGCACCGGCCGCGCGGCGCGCAGGCGGTCGGTGCTGTAGAGCATCCGGCCCTCGGTATCGAAGATGTCGATGCCCTGGATCAGGCTGTCGGTGGCCTGCTCGCGGTCGAGGATGCCGGGCAGCGTGCCGATGTCGGAGAACTGCAGCCCCAGCGCCAGCGACGACTGGATCGAGTTCTCGACCGAGCGCCCGGTGACGACCAGCCGCTCGCTGACCAGGCGGTTGGCCGTGGTGCGGTACTTGAAGTAGTTGAGCAGGCCGGCCATGCCGACGGCGAAGCCGCAGACCACGACGGCCACTCCGATCATCCTGCTCTTGGTTGCGTCCATTTGCTGTTCTCTCTTGTCCACCAGCGGGACAGACGGGCATGAGGGGCCTGAAAGAGGCGTACCTGCCGCGCCCGCCAGCGGCAACGCCGGTGCTTTCGGCAACCGGGCCGGTAACTGAAGCGCAAGGCTGCCAGCCTGCCGGCGGGGCAATCGGCGGAGAAACGCCGGTAACGCGGCTCAAGTCGTTGCGGGGCACTCCGATACCAGCCCTGACAGCCTTGCCGGCGCGGCGGGCCGACCCCTGCGAGCTTCAGACCTGAACTGAAGTCGAGGATGGATCGGATGCCGCGCCGGCAGACCTCCTGGGGAGGACCGGCTGGGTCCGAACGCAAAAGAAGTGAAAGAAAAGCCCATGCATGACTCGATCCCGCAGTGCGCCTGCTGGCCCCTGACCCCAGGAGTGGCCCGATGAGCGCGCGCCTGAACGTCATTGCCCGCACGGCCGAGTTCGGCGACACGGTGCCGGCGCCGCTCGGATCACCGCCCGCTGCGCCGCACGCGACGCCCGACGTCGCGTGGGAGCCGCCCATCACCGGCCAGCGCCGCTCGATCAGCACCTGGAACGAGTACATGGCGATGGCCAGCCGCGTCGTCGGCCGCTTCCACGGCCACTTCAGGCTGCGCCACTTCGACTACGAGCACCCCACGCGCCTGCAGCCCGGCACGCCGCGGCGCCTGAAGCGGCCCTACGTGACGCCGGTCGCCTACACCGAGTGGGGCGCGGCCGACGCGCCGGTGCTGCTGTGCTGCGGCGGCGTCGCCAACGTGGCGATGCGCTTTCACTACCTGGCCAGCGACCTGGCCGACCGCTACCGCGTCGTCTGCATGGACTGGCTCGGCCGCGGCCGCTCGGGCTGGCTCGCCGCCGAGGACGACTACTCGCTCGCGACCTACAGCGAACAGCTGCGGCAGATGATCGTGCACCTGGCCGAGACGGATGCGACGCGTGCGGCGGGCGACGCGCAAAGCGCGAACGGCGCGAACGGCGCAAACGGCGCAAGCGGCGCAAACGGCATGACCCGCCGCCGCATCGCCCGCGCCGAAGCGCGCCGCGGCATCACGATCGCCGGCCACGGCGTTACCGTGCTCGGCTCGTCGATGGGCGGCACGGCGGCGATCGAGCTGATCGCCCGCCATCCGGGCTTCGTCGAGCGGCTGATCCTCAACGACGTGGGCCCGCACATCCCGGCGCGCCGCCGCAAGCGGCGCGCCGAGGCGATCGCCCGCCACTACGTCTTCCGCAACCCCTCGGACCTGCTGCGCCGCGTCGGCGCGTCGAACAAGAACGACGGCCCGGTCAGCGACGACATCCGCTTCAACCTCTCGTTCCACCAGACGCGCTGGTCGGACGAGGAAAGCGGCCGCGTCTACCGGCACGACGCGCGCGCGATGCAGGCCTACCGCCGCACCTCGCACACGAGCGTCATGCAGTGGCCGCAGTGGACGCGCGTGCACTGCCCGGTGCTGCTGATCCACGGCATGCAGTCCGATGCCCTGCTGATGCCGACGCTCGAGCGCATGCGCCGCGGCAAGCCCATCGCGGTGATGCACGTGCCCGACACCGGCCACACGCCGCTTTTGGCCGACCGCAACCAGATCGACTTCATCCGCCAGTGGCTGGCCGGCGACGTGCCGGCGGGCTCGGAGTGGAGCGTGCTGCACGCGCCGGCGCGCGACGCCTACCCGGGCAGCCCGATCCCGTTCGCGCCGGCCAGCGCGTTGCGCTGAAGCGAGGCCGCAACCGATGACGAGCCTCGCCCTGCCCGACGCCCCCGTCGACGCGCCGGTGCGCATCGACCGGCGGCTGCCGCTGCGCTTCGTGCGCCATGCGGCCACCGCGCCCAACCTCGCCGGCCTGCGCTGCGGCGGCGACCTCGACGTGCCGCTCACCGCCATCGGCCGCCAGCAGGCCGCCGCGGTGGCCGAGCGCATCGCGCGCATGGACCCGCCGGTCAAGCTGATCGTCACGAGCGACCTGAAACGCAACCGCGAGACGGCCGACATCATCGCCAGCCGCCTGAAGAGCGTGACGCTGATGGTGCAGCCGGCGTTCTCCGAGCGGCGGCTGGGCGCGTGGAACCTGAAGCCCATCGCCGAGACGCAGGCGTGGCTCGAAGCGCGCATGACGCCTCCCGGCGGCGAATCGGACGACGAGTTCACGCACCGCGTCGCCGACGCGGTGCGCAACATCAAGCGCCAGCTGGCCGAGCGGCCGCTGCTGGTGGGCAGCAAGGGCGTGGGCCGCGTGCTCGGTGAGTTGATCGGCCTGCCCGAGCGGCTCGAATTGGGCAACGCCGAGGTCTGGGAATTCGACTTCGCCGCGCGGCCTTGCCTCGAAACCGCATGGGGTGCCCTATGAACCGCGAGCAGCACGATCCGCCCGCCCACTGTGCGGCCTCCACCGCCACCGCGGCCTCGCGCCGCGACGAAGGCGGCCCGGCCGCCCGCCAGCGCCACCTGCCGGTGTTCGGCGCGGCGGCGCTCGTCGGCCTGGCTTTCGCCTGGCAGCTGCCCGGGCCGTGGGCGATGGCGGCCAACGCCGGCATCGGCGCCGCGGTCTGCGCGATGTTGTGGATCTGGCGCTGCGGCCGCCGCATCGACGACCGGCGGGGCGTCGACGCCGCACCGGCCGCACGCACGCTGGCGCTGCCGCTGCCCGAAAGCTCGCTCATCGCGCTGGTCGGCGACGACGGCCGCTGCATTGAGGTGAGCGCCGGCCTCGCCGCACTGCTGGGGCTTCAGCCCGAAGACCTGCGCAACAGCGCCGCCGGCGATCTGCTCGGGCCGCTGAACACGCACGCGCTCGGCGAGGCGCTGCGCCGCGCCGAGGCCGACGAGCGCGCCGAGTTGCACTGCCAGCTGCTGCACCCGACGCGTGCGCCGCGCTGGCTGCGCGTCGTCGTCGCGCCGCGGCGCGCGCCGGCGGTCACCGCGCCGGCCGACGCCGCCGCCGGCACCGCGCCGGCGCCGCGCCCGATCACCGGCTGCGAGATCGTCGCCACCGACGTGACCGAGCTGCAGCGCGCCATCGAGACGGCGCAGCGCGGCGAGCGGCGGCTGCGCGTCATCATGGACCAGATCCCGGTGACGATCTCCTACATCGACGCCGAGCTGCACTACCGCTACGTCAACCGCGCGCAGGAGCAGTGGCTCGGGCGCCGCGCCGACGAGGTCGTCGGCCACCCGGTGCGCGAACTGGTCGACGACGAGGTCTGGGCCGACATCTCGCCGCGCCTGCTGGAGGCGCTGAAGGGCCACCACGTGCCGCTGGAGCGGCACCGCATCGACCGCAACGGCAACCCGGTGTGGCACTCGGGCCGCCACGTGCCCGATGTCAACGACGAAGGCCAGGTGGTCGGCGTCTACACCGTCTTCTTCGACATCACGCAGCGCGCCGTCGCCGAGCGCCAGCTGCGCGAGCGCGAGGCCGAGCTGCGCGCCGCCAAGGAGGCGGCCGAGAACGCCAGCCGCGCCAAGAGCGAGTTCCTGGCCAACATGAGCCACGAGATCCGCACGCCGATGAACGGCGTGCTCGGGCTCACCGAGCTGCTGCTGGAGACGCCGCTCGACTCGCAGCAGCGACCCTTCGTCGAGACGGTGCGCAGCTCGGGCGAATCGCTGATGTCGATCATCAACGACATCCTCGACTTCTCGAAGATCGAGGCCGGCAAGCTCGAGACGGAGACGCTGGACTTCGACCTCTACCAGTCGGTCGAGGACGTCGTGCAACTGCTCGCGCCGCGCGCGCACGCCAAGCACCTGGAGATCGCCTGCCGCATCGACGAGCGCCTGCCGCACGCCGTACGCGGCGACCCCTACCGGCTGCGCCAGGTGCTGGCCAACCTGATCGGCAACGCCGTCAAGTTCACCGAGAACGGCGAGGTGCTGATCGACGTGCAGCGGCACGACGACTGGACGCTGCGCTTCGCGGTGCACGACACCGGCATCGGCATCGCGCCCGAGGTGCGCTCGCGCCTGTTCCAGGCGTTCGAGCAGGCCGACGGCTCGACGACGCGCCGCTTCGGCGGCACGGGCCTGGGCCTTGCGATCTCGCGCAGCCTCGTCGACCTGATGGGCGGGCGCATCGGTGCGGAAAGCACGCCGGGTGAAGGCTCGACCTTCTGGTTCACGCTGCCGCTGGTGCCCGCCACCAGCCTGCCGGCGGTGCCGAGCCCCGCGCACCTGGCCGGCCAGCGCGTGCTGGTCGTCGACGACAACGCCACCAACCGCGACATCCTCGAGCACCACGTCGGCGCCGCCGGCATGCGCAGCGCGCTGGCCACCAACGGCCGCGAAGCGCTGGCCGCGCTGCGCGAGGCGCACGCCGCGGGCGACGCCTTCGAGGTGGCGCTCGTCGACATGAAGATGCCGCTGATGGACGGCCTGGAACTCGCCGCCGCCGTGCGCGCCGACGCGGCGCTCGCCGGCACGCGCATCGTCCTCGTCACCTCGCTGCACTCCACCGACGAGGTGGCGCGGGCGCGCCAGGTCGGTGTCGGCGCGTACCTCTCCAAGCCCGTGCGGCGCCAGGAGCTGTACCGCGCGCTCGCGCAGTGCCTGAGCGATGAGGCCGACGCGGCGGGTGCAGGCAGCGCCGCCGGCGCGCCGCAACCCGCCGAAGCGGCGGCGTCGCTGCCGCGCCTGCGTGCCCGCGTGCTGCTGGCCGAGGACAACGGCGTCAACCAGGTCGTCGCGCGCAACATGCTCAAGGTGCTGGGCTGCGAGTTCCACATCGTGCCCAACGGCCAGGAGGCGCTGGCCGCGCTGCACGAAGGCCACTACGACCTCGTGCTGATGGACTGCCAGATGCCGGTGATGGACGGCTACGCGGCGACGCGCGCGATCCGCGCGATGGAGGCCGATGCCGCCGCCAAGGCGGGCGCCACGGGCAAGCCGGCGGCGCGGGTGCCGATCATCGCGCTCACCGCCAACGCGCTCGTCGGCGACGCCGAGACGTGCCTGGCCAGCGGCATGGACGCGCACCTCGCCAAGCCGTACACGCGCGAGCAGCTGGCGCGCATGCTCGAGCGCTGGCTGCCGGCCGACCGCGTCGTGCAGGCCGGCGACGCCGCCGCGCCGGCGCGCGGCCGCGATGGCGCCACCGAGGGCGGCGCCGCCGCCCCGGCGCCGGCCGCCAAGGATGCCACCCGCCACGCCGTGCTCGACCGCACGGCGCTGGACAACATCCGCGCCGTCGACGACGACGGCTCCGTGCTCGCCGAGGTCATCCAGATGTACCTCGACGAGGCGCCGACGCACCGCGCGCGCCTGCGTGCCGCACTCGACGCCGGCGACCTGGCCGAGGCCGGGCGCGTCGCGCACGCGCTGAAGTCCGCGAGCTTCAACGTCGGCGCCAAGGGCCTGGGCGAGTTATGCCGGCGGCTCGAGCGGCAGTGCCGCGACAACCAGCCGGCGGGGCTGGCGGACCTCGTCGCCGCGGCCGAAAGCATGCTCGAGCGTGTCGCCCCGGCGCTGCGCGCCGAGATGAGGCAGCCGGCATGAACGCCGCCGTCGCCCTCGCGCAAGCCGGCGCCAATACCGTGAACAGCGCGCCAGCGGCCCGCGCACACGTGCTCGTCGTCGACGACGACGCCGGCGGCCGCCGCCTGACGCGCGCCACGCTCGCCAAGGCCGGCTTCGCCGTCAGCGAGGCCGGCGACGGCCAGGCGGCGCTGGACGCGATGCGCACCGCGATGCCCGACCTCGTGCTGCTGGACGTGAGCATGCCGGTGATGGACGGCTTCACCGCCTGCGCCGAGCTGCGCCGGCTGCCCGGCGGCGAACGTGTGCCGGTGGTGATGATGACGGGGCTGGACGACACCGCGTCGATCGAACGCGCCTTCGAGGCCGGCGCCACCGACTTCATCACCAAGCCGATCAACTGGGCCGTGCTGCCGCACCGCGTGCGCTACATGATGCGCGCCAGCGCCGCGATCAACGAGCTGCAGCAAAACCAGGAGCAGATCCGCCGCCTCGCCTACTACGACCCGCTGACCGGGCTGCCCAACCGCGTGCTCTTCGTCGAGCAGCTCGAGCGCGCGCTCGCGCAGGCGACGCGCCATCAGCGGCGCCTGGCGGTGATGTTCGTCGACCTGGACAACTTCAAGCGCGTCAACGACACGCTCGGCCACCGCGCCGGCGACGAACTGCTGTGCAAGGCCAGCTCGCGGCTGGCCGCGACGCTGCGCACCGCCGACGGGCTGGCGCGGCCGGGTGGCGACGCGGCGCCGGTGCAGCACAACATCGCGCGCCTGGGCGGCGACGAGTTCATCGTGCTGCTCACCGACGTGCAGCGCCCCGAGCACGTGGCCACCGTTGCGCAGCGCATGGTGCAGACGCTCGCCGAGCCGATCGTCGTGCAGGGCACCGAGGTCTTCGTCGGCGGCAGCGTCGGCGTCGCCTCGTTCCCCGAGGACGGCGTCGACATCGACACGCTGCTGATGAACGCCGACACCGCGATGTACCGCGCCAAGGCGGCCGGGCGCGGCGGCTTCCAGCTCTACGACCGTTCGATGAACGCGCGCGCGCTCGACCGGCTGCACATGGAGACGCGGCTGCGCCGCGCGCTCGAGCGCGACGAGTTCGTGCTGCACTACCAGCCGCGTGTCGACGTCGTCAGCGGCCGCATCGTCGGCGCCGAGGCGCTGATCCGCTGGCAGGACCCGGAGCGCGGCCTGCTGCCGCCGGCCGAGTTCATCCCGCTCGTCGAGGACGCCGGCCTCGTCATCCCGATCGGCGAATGGGCGATCCAGACGGTGTGCCGGCAAAGCGCCGCCTGGCAGGCCGCCGGCCTGCATCCGGTGCCGGTGGCGGTGAACCTGGCCTCGACGCACCTGCGCGAGCGCGGCCTGCCGGCGCGCGTGGCGCGCTCGCTGGCCGAGCACGGCGTGCAGGCCGGTTGCCTGGAGATCGAGGTGACCGAGTCGATCCTGCTGGCCGACCCGGAGCTGTCGGTGCAGATCGCGCAGGAGCTGGCGGCGATGGGCGTCAAGCTGTCGATCGACGACTTCGGCACCGGCTACTCGTCGATGGGCTACCTGAAGAAGCTGCCGATCGCGGCGCTGAAGATCGACCGCTCGTTCGTGCGCGACCTCGAGACCGACCCCGACGACGCGGCGATCGTCAGCGCCATCGTGGCGCTGGCGCACAGCCTGAAGCTGAAGGTCGTGGCCGAGGGCGTGGAAACGCCGGCGCAGCTTGCGTTCCTGCAATCGGTGCGTTGCGACGAGTACCAGGGGTTCCTCACCAGCCGCGCCATCGGCGTGGCCGAGTTCGAGCGGCTGCTGCGCCGGCGCGCGCAGCTCGAGACGCTGTTCAGCGGCCACGGCGCGCTGGACGCGCTGCCGGTGGAGTAGCCGAGCAAGGAGCGGACGTCGTGGGAGCCGTGCAGGTGCCGTTGGCCGACATCGAAGACCCGTTGACCGCGGAGGGCTGGCGCGTCAGCCGGCCCGACGACGAGGGCACGCTGCACGCAGAGATCCTGCGCGAGCTGTGTGAACGGTCGCTGGCGCTGCACGTCGGCGGCACCGGCACGCGCGGCGTCGTCGCGACGCTGCAGATGGTCGACCAGGTGCAGCAGCAGTTGCGCCTGGCGTGCCACGACGACGGCATCGCGGTGGCGCGTGCGCTGCAATCGCGCCCGGTGTGGGCCGCGGCGCTGCTGCGCGGGCTGCGCGTGCAGTTCGTGTTGGCCGCTGCCTGCGCGGTGCGCGAAGGCGGCATCGTCTCGGTGGCCACCGCCGCCGGCAGCCGGCGCGACACCTTCTCGATCCAGACGAACTGGCCGCGCGAGATCTACCGCACCTCGCGCCGCGGCGCGCCGCGCGTCGTGCCCGGCGCGGCGGCGGCAAGCCCGGGCGCCCCGGTGCTGCGCCTGCGCGCCGGCCACACGCTGGCGAGCACCCGCAACCTGCGCGTGCTCGACCTCGCCGAGCTGGGCTGCGCGGTGCTGCTGCCGGCCGGTACGGCGCCGCCCGAGTCCGGCACGCTGCTGCAGCGCGTCGAGCTGGAACTGGATGGCATGCACGTCATCGTCACCGATGCCCGCGTGCAACACGTCGCCGCCATCGGCCGCAACGCCCACCGCCTCGGCCTCGCGTGGGAGCGCCTGCCCGAACACGGCCGCCGCGCACTGCGCCAGTGGCTCGCGGAGACCGGCGGCGAGGTCAGCGGCAAGATGAGCGACAAGGCCAGCGGCGAAGCGACAGCGCGCGCGGCCGCTTGAGAGGGGCTCGAGGAGGACCGTTCGGGTGCTGCACTAGCATCCACCCCATGTCCTCAGCCGCCCTCATGGGCATGCTGCTCGCGTTCATCGCGCGCCTCATCACCGGAGCGCAGGGCCACTGGCGCGGTTGTCCGCCCAAGGCCGAGCAGCGCATCTACTTCGCCAACCACCAGAGCCACCTCGACTGGGTGCTCATCTGGGCGGCGCTGCCGCACGACCTGCGTGCCGGCACGCGCCCGATCGCCGCGCGCGACTACTGGACGAAGACGCGCTTCAAGCAGTGGCTGACGAGCAAGGTGTTCAACGCGGTCTACGTCGCCAGACAGCGCAGCGCCGAGGAAGATCCGCTCGAGCCGCTCGTCGACGCGCTGCGCGCCGGCGACTCACTCGTCATCTTTCCCGAGGGCACGCGCAGCGCCAAGGGCGAGCCGATGCCGTTCAAGAGCGGCCTTTTTCACCTCGCCGAGCAGTTCCCGCAGGTGCCGCTGGTGCCGGCGTGGATCGACAACGTGCAGCGCGTGATGCCCAAGGGCGAGGTGGTGCCGGTGCCGATCCTGTGCACGGTGACCTTCGGCGCGCCGATCACGCTCGCGCCCGGCGAGGACAAGCGCGCTTTCCTCGAACGCGCGCGCGCTGCCGTGCTGGCCGAGCGGCCGCGCGTCGCCTGAAGCGATCACCGCAACGATGGAAGCCCTGCGCAGCCTCGACGCCTCGGGCCAGGTGGCGTTGCTGTTCGTCGGGCTGTTCGGCCTGCTCGTCGTGCTCGGCAGCGCCGTCGCGCTGCTGGCGCTGCGCGCGGTGGCCGACGACGCGGCGCGCGAACGGCGCCGCGCGCTGCAACGCGACGTGCGCGCGCTGTGGCTCGGCGCCGTCGTCTTCTGGCTCGCCTGGATCGCGGGGCCCGTCGGCGCGACGCTCGCCTTCGGCATCTTCTCGTTTTTGGCGCTGCGCGAGTTCATCACCCTCGTGCACACGCGCCGCGCCGACCACCGCGGGCTGATCCTCGCGTTCTTCTTCATCCTGCCGCTGCAGTACGTGATCGTCGGCCTGCGCCGCTTCGACCTCTTCAGCGTCTTCGTGCCGGTCTATGCGTTCCTCGCGATCCCGGTGGCCAGCGCGCTCGCCGGCGACCCGGGCCGCTTCCTCGAGCGCAACGCGAAGATCCAGTGGGGCATCATGGTCTGCGTGTTCGGGCTGTCGCATGCGCCGGCGCTGCTGCTCCTGGAGTTCACTGGCTACGAGAACCGCGGCGCCTTCCTCGTCTTCTTCCTCGTCGCCGTCGTCGCCGCCGCGCAGCTGGTGCAGGAGACGGCCGCGCGGCACCTGCGCCGCCGGCCGGTGGCGCGCCGCATCGACCGCAGCTTCTCGCTGCGCGCTTTCGGCCTGGGCGTTGCGGCGGCGGCCATCGCGGGCGCGGCGCTCTTCTGGATCACGCCCGTCGACCCGCTGCGCGCCGCGGTGATGGCGGCGGTGGCCGGGGGCTGCGGCATGCTGGGCGAACTGGTGATGCGCGCGTTGAAGAAGGACGCGGGCGTGCGCTGGTGGGGCAACCGGCCGTCGGTGACGGGCGCGGTGGGGCTCTTGGATCGCGTCGCCCCGCTGTGCTTCGCGGCGCCGGTGTTCTTTCACTCGGTGCGCTGGTACTTCGTCTGAAACGAATCATGGCGACACGCACGCTGCGCATCCTCGGCATCGACCCCGGCCTGCAACGCACCGGCTTCGGCGTCGTCGAGGCGCACGGCCCGCGACTGGCGTACATCGCCAGCGGCACGATCAGCACCGCCGAAGCGCCGCGCGGCGAGCTGCCGCGGCGGTTGAAGATCATCTTCGAGGGCGTGTGCGAGGTCGTCGAGCGTTATGCGCCGGACTGCGCCGCCGCCGAGATCGTCTTCGTCAACGTCAACCCGCAGAGCACGCTGCTGCTCGGCCAGGCGCGCGGCGCGGCGCTCGCCGGGCTCGTGCGCGGCGACCTGCCGGTGGCCGAGTACACGGCGCTGCAGATGAAGAAGGCGGTGGTCGGCCACGGCCTGGCCAACAAGGCGCAGGTGCAGGAGATGGTGCGCCGGCTGCTGCGCCTGCCGGCGTTGCCGGGCAAGGACGCCGCCGACGCGCTGGGCCTGGCGATCGCGCACGCGCACGCCGCCACGGCGCTGGCGACGATCGCCGGCGCCACGCCGCTGGCGCGGCGCGCGCATGCGCAATACCGCAAAGGGCGGGTGTACTGATGGAGGACCCGACGATGACCGACCCCGTGCAACGAAGCTGGATCGACCTCGGCCCCGGCTACGCCGGCTATCTCGCCTTGCCGCCGGCGGGGCGCGGGCCGGGCTTGCTGGTGCTGCAGGAGATCTTCGGCGTCAACGAGCACATCCGCGCCGTCGCCGACCAGTACGCGCTCGATGGCTTCGTCGTGCTGGCGCCCGATCTCTTCTGGCGCCAGGCGCCGCGCGTCGAACTCGGCTATGCCGGCGAGGACATGACGCGCGCCCGCGCGCTGATGCAGGCCTACACGGCCGAGCAGGCGATCGCCGACCTCGGCACCGCGGCGCGCACGCTGCGCGCCCGGCCCGAGGTCGGCCAAGCGAAGGTCGGCGCGGTCGGCTACTGCATGGGCGGGCGCATGGCCTTCTTCGCCGCCGCCACGGCGGGCATCGACGCCGCGGTGCCGTACTACGGCGGCGGCATCCACCTGAACCTTCAACATGCGGCCAACGTGCGCTGCCCGATGCAGTTCCACTACGCCGGCCACGACGAGCACATCCCGCCCGAAGCCGTGGCCGCGGTGCGCGCCGCGCTGCCGGCCGAGCGCACCGAGGTGCACGTCTACGACGACGCGCAGCACGGCTTCAACTGCTGGGCGCGCGCGTCGTACCACGCACCGAGCGCGGCGCTGGCGCACGGCAGGGCGTTGAAGTTCCTGGCCGCGGCGCTGTTCTGAACCCCGGCGCCGCCGGCCGCCGCTAGCGCTGCACCACCGACGCCGTCGCCCCCGGCTCCGGCCCGCCGAGCCAGCGCACCGTGTCGCCGATCAGGTGCCCCGAGATGCTGAAGCGCGGCGGGATCTTCGGCAGAGCGTCGAGCGGATACCAGCGCGCGTCCTCGATCTCGCCGGCCTGCGGGACGATGTCGCCTTCGGCCCAGCGCGCCGTGTAGGCGACCATCAGGCTGTGCGGGAACGGCCAGCTCTGGCTGCCGAAGTAGCGCAGCTCGCGCACGCGCACGCCCACCTCCTCGGCCACCTCGCGGTGCACACACTCCTCGAGCGACTCGCCGGCCTCGACGAAACCGGCCAGCGCGCTGTAGACGCCCGGCGCGTAGTGCGGTGAGCGCGCGAGCAGCACCTCGCCTTCACGCCACACCAGCACCATCATCGCCGGGCTGATGCGCGGATAGGCTGTGTGCCCGCAGGCCGGGCAGCGGCGCGCGCGCTCGGCCGGCTGCAGCTCGGTGGGCGTACCGCAGACGCCGCAGTGGCGGTGCGCACGGTCCCATTCGAGCACCTGCGCGGCGCGGCCGGCCAGCGCCATCAGCGGCTCGCCGAATTGCAGCATCGCCGCGCGCAACGGCACGCGCCGCCAGCCGGTCGGCAGCTCGGCCAGCGCCAGCGCCCAGCAATCGACGCCCTCGAGCAGGCCAAGATAGTGGCGCCGCTCGCTGCGGCCGAGCCACGGCTCGATCGCCGGCCAAGGCTGCGGCGCAAACCGCGCCGCCTCGTCGGCCGGCAGCAGCAGTTGCCCTTCGACAAACGCGAAACACCACGCCGCGGCGCTGGTGGTCACGGGCGGTTGCACAGCGGGGACGAACAACATGCGCCGCATTGTGGCGGCGCATGTCCGCCCCGGCTGCAACGGGCTTCATACCGGAGGCGAGGCGCGCCGGCTCGCGAACGTGGACACTTCCAGCCTTGCACGCGGTTGCCGCGCCATGCCATCACCTGCCATGCCGCGTCGCACCTTTCTCGTCCCGGAGTCACTCGCCATGGACCGTCGCGTCTTTGTCTTCTCCATCACCGCCGCCGCGCTGCCCGCCTCGCACGCGCTGTCGCAGGCCGACGCCGCCTCGGGCGTGCGCGCTGCGCTCGAACGTGGCGCCGTTGCCGCCGTCGGCCTGCTCGGGCGCGAGAACGGCTTCCTGAACGACGCGCGCGTGCGCATCCCGCTGCCCGAGGTGCTGGAAGACGCCGCGAAGCTGCTGAAGGCCACGGGCCAGCGCCGGCGCGTCGACGAACTCGTTACCTCGATGAACCGCGCCGCCGAGCGCGCGGTGCCGATGGCCCGGGGCCTGCTCGTCGAAGCGGCGCGCCGCATCGGCGTCGACGACGCGATCCGCATCGTGCGCGGCAGCGGCACCTCGGTCACCGAGTACTTCGCCGCGCAGACCCGCGAGCCGCTCGGCGTGAAGTTCCTGCCGCTGGTCGAGGAGTCGATGAAGAAGGTGTCGCTCGCGACTCGCTACAACGCCTTCGCGAGCAAGGCCGTGGGCTTCGGCCTGCTGAAAAAGGAAGACGCGAACCTCGAGCAGTACATCACCGGCAAGGCGCTCGATGGCTTGTTCCTGATGATCGGCGAAGAAGAAAAGAAGATCCGCGCCGACCCCGTGCGCACCGGCAGCCGGCTGCTGCAGGCGGTGTTCGGGCGCTGAACGCCCGCACCGCGCGCGCGGGCGTTGCGCGCGGTGGCAAGATGCCCCGCGTGAACCAAGGCTTCGGCAGCGAATCGCCCCGCGCGCACGCCCAGAAGACGCATCGGCCCCCGGCGCGGACCCTCGTCGTCATCGAGTCGGCCGGCACGACGGTCGCGCGCCTCTTCGACGCGGCGCGTGTGCAGGTCGCCGAGTTCGACGCCGGCACCGAAGAAGCCGCACAGATGATGGCCGGCCTCGTCGCCGAGCGCGGCGCCGAAGCCAGCGACTGGGACCGCGCCCTCGAAGGCCACAGCCTCGAAGAGCGCCGCGCCGCCGAGATCTACCGACTGGCCGTCTGAGCGAAGGCCGAATCGGACCCGCCACCACCGAGGGCCGAAGCGCGCGGACCCCGCGCCGCTACGATCGCGCCCCATCGCGCACTTTGGAGCCCCGTGCATGACTTTGCTGAACCGCCTCGCCGCCGGCCTGTGTGCCTTGGTTGCCTTGGTCCTCGCCGGCTGCGCCAGCGTCGCCGAAGCGCCGGACATCTTCGCCAGCCGCGAAGTGCATGCCGCCAGCCGCGACGAGGTGTGGTTCGTCTACCTCGAATCGGGCAAGAAGGGCTTCACCGAGCGCGCGGCGCTCGAAGAGATGCAGCGCGGCCACATCGCCAACTTCCAGCGCCTGTTCGGCGAGAAGAAGCTGCTCGCCGCCGGGCCGCTGAAAGACCCGAGCGAGTTCAAGCGCGGCATCGTCATCGCCAAGGCGCCGTCGCAGCAGGCGCTGGCCGGCTACTTCCAGCCCGACCAGTACGTGCGCGAGGGGTACCTGAAGCTCAACGCAGTGCCGGCGCTGGCCAACCGGCCCCTCGCCACCGAGGGCATCGACAGCAGCGGCGTCGAGGAAGTGCGCATCGTGCAGCTGATGCGCGGCGAGCGGGCGCTTTCCGCCGGCGACGCCGCGGCGCAGCGCGCGGCGCTGCAGCGGCTCGTCGATCAGGGCACGTTCGGCGCCTGGTACACGCTGGAAGCCGGGCCGGTGGCCGAGGTGCTGTTCAGCCGCAACCGCGACGATCGCGCGCTGCAAGCCGCGCTGGCTGGCCTGCCTTCGATCAAGGCCGGCGCGCCGGTGGCGGTGTGGGTGCAGTGGTTTGCGAAGGGGGTGCTTCGCTAACGCGCCTGCGACGACCGCGTCGTGATCAGCGCCAGCAGCGCCGCGACGACACGTTCGACGGTGCCGCGGTGCGCGGTGGTGAAGGCGAACGCGTTGCGCACCCAGGCGTCGCGCCGCGGGTCGGCCGCCAGGCGGGCGGCGTGCCGCACGGCCACGGCGATGTTGCCGACGCGCTCGGCGGCGCCGGCGCCGATGGCCAGATCGGCGATGTTCTCGTGCTCGCTCGTGTGCGGGCCCATCAGCACCGGGCAGCCGCAGGCCGACGCTTCGATCAGGTTTTGGCCGCCGTGCCGCGGCTCGAAGCTGCCGCCGAGCAGCGTCACATCGGCCATGCCGTAGTACATCGCCATCTCGCCGGGCTTGTCGCCGAGCCACACGTCGGCGCCGCACACGTCGGCCGGCGGCAACGCGCCCCAGTTCGAACGGCGCCTGAGCACGAGCCCGCGCTCGCGCACCGCGAAGCCGATCTTCGCCAGCCGCCGCGCGCGGTGCGGCACGATCACCAACAGCGGCCTTGGCACCGGCAGCGCGCACCAGGCGTCGAGCAGCGGGCCCTCCTCGCCTTCGCGCGTGCCGGCGGCCAGCACGACGTGGCGCGACGTGGCCTGCCGCCACTCGAGGCCGCGCGCCACCAGCTTCAACGGCGGCTCGACATCGAAGCGCAGATTGCCGAACACGCGCACGTGCTGCGCGCCGGCGCGCGCCAGGCGCTGCGCGTCGGCGTTGCTCTGCGCCAGCACGAGCAGCAGGCTGCGGTAGCCGGGCGCCAGCAGCGCGCGCCGCCGCTCGACGGCGCCGAGGTCAGCCGCCGACAGGCGCGCGTTGGCCATCATCATCGGCACGCCGGCGCAGGCGGCGCGGTGCAGCAGGTTCGGCCGCGGCAGGCACTCCATCAGCACGCCGACGCGCGGCTGGTGGCGGCGGAAGAAGCGCCGCGCCGCGCCCGGCGTGTCGAACGGCAGCCAGGCCTGCGTGTCGCCGGGCTTGAGCAGCGCGATGCCATCGGCGCGCCCTTCGGCCTCGCCGTGCGTGAGCAGGTAGCGCCAGCTCGGGTTCAGCCGGCGCAGCGCCGCCATCAATACGCCGACCTCCTTCACCTCGGCGGCCGTCTCGGCGTGCAGCCACAGCGCGCCCGGCTGCGCACGCTTGCCGCCGAACGCCAGCCGCTCGTGCCAGCGCAGCCGCCAGCCGCGGTGCTCGCGCCCACGCCACCACAAGCGCGCCAGCCACGCCGGCAGCGTCAGCAAAGCCAGCGTCGAATAAGTCCAGCGCGCGAGGGTGGTGGTGATCAAGGCGGCGGGGGCGACGCGCGCGCCTTGCTTGCCGGATGAGATCGACAGCGCGAGCGTTGCGGGCGGCGATTCTGACCCGCGGGACAACGGCCGGGCAGGCTCGCATTGACAGGCGCGGCGCGGCGCCAAGAATCACCGCCACCCTCCCTCACCTCCGGGGTCCCTCGCGATGACGAAGCTGCCACTCGCCTCCGAACCCATCCTCTCGCGCCGCCGCGGCTTTGCTGCGCTGGCAGCCATCGCCTGGGCCGCCCTCGCCGCCCCCGGCATCGCGCACGCGCAAGGCGCGGCGTATCCGGATCGTCCGGTGCGCTTCCTCGTGCCCTACCCGCCGGGCGGCGGCACCGACGTCATCGCGCGCATCGTGCAAGAGCGCTTCCAGGCCGCCCTCGGCCAGCCGGTGATCATCGAGAACAAGGGCGGCGCCGGCGGTTCGGTGGGCACCGAGATCGCCTCGAAGGCGGCGCCCGACGGCTACACGGTGCTGTTCACGCTGAACTCGCACACGATCAACCCGGCCATCTATTCGAAGCTGACGTTCGATACGCAAAAGGACTTCGAGCCGGTGGGCACCGTCGCCTCGCTGCCGCAGATCCTCGTCGCGCACCCGGGCGTGCCGGTGCAGAAGCTGGCCGATGTCGTGCCGCTGCTGAAAGGCAAGCCGGGCGGGCTCGCTTTCGCCTCGGTGGGCAACGGTTCACCCGGGCACCTGGCCGGAGAACTGTTCAAGCTGCGCACCGGCGTCGAGATGACGCACATCCCGTACAAGGGCGGCGGCCCGGCCGTCACCGACGTGATCGGCGGCCAGGTGCCGTTCCTGTGGGTCAGCATCCCGGCGGCGGCGCAGCACGTGAAGATCGGCAAGCTGCGCGCGCTGGCCGTCTCGACGCTGAAGCGAAGCGCCGCCTTCCCCGACGTGCCCACCGTCAGCGAAGCGGGCGGCGCCGCGCTCGCCGGCTTCGAAGTCGACAGCTGGTACGCGATGTTCGTGCCGGCGAAGACGCCGCGTGCCGTGATCGAGCGGCTGAACCGCGCGCTGAACATCGTGCTCGCCGACGCCGGCGTGCGCGAGAAGCTGCTGGCGCAGGGGAGCGAAGGTGTCGGCGGCACGCCCGAGGCGCTGGGCAAGATGGTGGCCGACGAGCTGCCGAAGTGGGCGAAGCTGGTGAAGGACGCCGGCATCAAGGCCGAGTAGATGGCCACAGGCACAGGAACAGAGGCGGCGCAGGAAGCCACCGAAACGCGCGTCGCCGCGCTCGTCGAGCGCGCACGCGCCGCGCAGCGCATCGCCGACGGCTACGACCAGGCGCGCACCGACGAACTCGTCGCCGCCGCCGGCTGGGCGATCATCGAGCCGGCGCGCAACCGCGCGCTCGCCGAGCTCGCCGTTGCCGACACCGGCATCGGCAACGTCGCCGACAAGGTGCGCAAGAACCACCGCAAGACGCTCGGCCTCTTGCGCGACCTGCAAGGCGCAAAGTCGGTCGGCGTCATCGCCGAAGACACCGCGCGCGGCCTGGTCGAGATCGCGCGGCCGGTGGGCGTCGTCTGCGCGGTGACGCCGTCCACCAACCCCGCGGCGACGCCGGCCAACAAGATCATCAACGCGCTGAAGGGCCGCAATGCGGTGATCGTCGCGCCGTCGCCGAAGGGCTGGGCGACGGCCAAGCGGCTGCTCGAGCACGTGCACGCCGAGTTCGACCGCATCGGCGCGCCGCGCGACCTGGTACAGGTGCTGCCCGCGCCGGTGGACAAGGCGAGCACGCTGGCGCTGATGCGCCAGTGCGATCTCGTCGTCGCCACCGGCAGCCAGGCCAATGTGCGCGCCGCGTATGCCAGCGGCACGCCGGCCTTCGGCGTCGGCGCCGGCAACGTCGCGGCGATCGTCGACGAATCGGTGGACGACGACGCCGCGCTCGACGCGGCGGCCGAGCGCATCACGCGCAGCAAGACCTTCGACAACGCGACGAGCTGCTCGTCGGAGAACAGCCTCGTGCTCGTCGATGCGGTGTTCGATCGCGTCGTCGCCGCGCTCGTGCGGCGCGGCGCGGTGCGGCTCGATGCTTCGCAGCGCGCGCAGCTGCAAGCGTTGATGTGGCCGGAAGGCAAGCTGTCGTCGGCCGTCATCGGCCAGTCGGCGGCGACGGTGGCCGAGCGGGCGGGCTTCGCCGACATCGCCGCGAAGAAACCGACGATGCTGCTAGTCGCCGCCGACGCGGCCGCGATCGGCGAGGCCGATCCGTTCTCAGGCGAGAAGCTCTGCCCGGTGCTGGCGCTGTACCGCGCCGCCGACTTCGACGAGGCGGCGCAGATCGTGCGGCGCCTCTACGCGCACCAGGGCGCCGGCCACTCGGTGGGCCTGCACAGCCAGCGGCCCGACCGCGCGCTGGCGCTCGGCCTCACGCTGCCGGTGGCGCGCGTCATCGTCAACCAGGCGCACTGCATCGCCACCGGCGGCAGCTTCGACAACGGGCTGCCGTTCTCGCTGAGCATGGGCTGCGGCACCTGGGGGCGCAACAACTTCTCCGACAACATGAACTACCGGCACTACCTGAACATCACGCGCGTGTCGGTGCCGATCGCCGAGCGCGTGCCGAGCGAGGACGAGATCTTCGGCACGTTCTTCGCGAAGTTCGGTCGCGGGTCGTGAGCGGGGCTGTGTCCGCCGGGGCGGCCGCCGACGTGGCCACGACCCCGGCCACCGTGCACGAGTTGATCGAGGCCGCGGCCCGCCGTTGGCCGGGCGAGGTCTATGCGCTCGATGCGATCGATGCCAGCGACGCGCCCGATGCAGCGAACCGGCACACGCTGACCTTCGCCGCGCTCGCCGCCTCGTGCCGCGCCGTGCAGCGGCGGCTGCGCGCGGCGGGCAGCGCGCCCGGCGACACCGTCTCGCTCGTCATGCCCAATGGCCTGGCGACGCTGCAATGGCTGCTCGGCGCGATGCACGGCGGCTGGTGCGTCAATCCGGTCAACCTGCTGTCGCAGCCCGACGCGATGCGCTACGTGCTCGAGCACAGCGACTGCCGCGTCGTCGTCGCGAGCCCCGAGTGGGCCGAGCCGGTGCGCGCGCTGCTGCCGTCGCTCGGGCGCGAGGTGACGCTGGTGGTCAGCGACCCGGCGCAGCCGCTGGCGGGCGAGGATGGCAACGCCACCGATGAATTCGCGGCGGCCCCACCCCCCGCCGCCGGCGCCCTCGCGCTGCTGATGTACACCTCGGGCACCACCGGCCGCCCGAAAGGCGTGATGCTGACGCAGGCCAACCTCGCGGCCAATGCGCACGCGATCAGCGCCGAGCACGGCCTCACGGCCGGCGACCGCGTGCTCGGCGTGCTGCCGCTCTATCACATCAACGCGTTCGCGGTGACGATGCTCGCGCCGCTGGCGCACGGCGGCAGCGTCGTGCTGCCGCCGAAGTTCTCGGCCACGCAGTTCTGGGCGCAGGCGATCGGCGCGCGCTGCACGTGGATCAACGTCGTGCCGACGATGATCGCTTTTCTCCTGGAAGCCGCTGCGCGCGACGGTGCGCCGCCGCGCGACAAGCTGGCGCGCATCCGCCTTTGCCGCAGCGCCAGCAGCGCGCT
Source organism: Betaproteobacteria bacterium (assembly GCA_016716535.1). Lineage (GTDB taxonomy): Bacteria > Pseudomonadota > Gammaproteobacteria > Burkholderiales > Burkholderiaceae_C > Rubrivivax. The sequence continues at coordinate 280,883 of JADJWD010000001.1, forward strand.
GGCGCCCGAGCACCACCGCGCGTTCGAGGCGACGTTCGGCATCGGCATCGTCGAGACGATGGGCCTCACCGAAACCGCGGCGCCGTCGTTCAGCAACCCGCTCGACGCCACGCGGCGCAAGATCGGCTCGGTCGGCCGCGCCAGCGGCGGCGAGGCGCGCATCATCGGCGCCGACCTCGAGCCGCTGCCCGACGGGCAAACCGGCGAACTCGCGATCCGCGGCCCGCACGTGATGCGCGGCTACTACAAGAACCCCGAGGCGAGCGCCGCCGCCTTCACGCCCGACGGCTGGCTGCGCACCGGCGACCTCGGGCACCGCGACGCCGACGGCTTCTTCTTCGTCACCGGCCGCATCAAGGAGTTGATCATCAAGGGTGGCGAGAACATCGCGCCGCGCGAGATCGACGAGGCGCTGCTCGCGCACCCCGCCGTCCTCGAGGCCGCCGCCGTGGGCCTGCCCGATCCCCGCTACGGCCAGGAGATCCTCGCCTGCATCGTGCTGCGCGACGGCCTGCCCAGCGATTGCGCCACTGAAGCGGCCTGCCGTGCCGAACTGTTGACGCATTGCGAGCGGCAACTCGGCCGCTTCAAGACGCCGAAGGAGTTGCGCTTCGTCACCGAACTGCCGCGCGGGCCTTCGGGGAAGGTGCAGAGGTTGAAGTTGCTGGAGGGCGGCGGATAGAAGCGCTGTACAGCCGGCGAAGACTCATGCACAGGTTTGCGCGGGATCGGGCCACCGGGGGTCCCCGCTTCGCTCGTGTCCTTTTCTTGGCTTCGCTTCGCTCGCCCACGATGCATCCTTTACCTCGCCACGCGGGGACCCCCGATGTCCCGATCCGGAACCGTCGGTGGCGTTCGATGAAGCCGCCACGACCGAGGGCCGATGATGCCGGGTGGCCGGCGCAGCGAGGTAAGAGAAGGGAATCGACCGAGCGCAGCGAGGCAGAGGAATGACACGAGCGAAGCCGGCCACCCGGCGTGCTCGGCCCGGGCCGAAGCGCGACTGCGGCTGATTCCACCGGGGCTTCGACAAGCTCAGCCCGAACGGGAAGGCCAAGCCGCCGCATGCGAGCCCGGTGGCATCGATGGCCGCAGCCACTGCGCCGGTGTCGCCGACAAGCGCGCTGCGTGGCGCACGGCGCAAAGCAATCCGAAGCCGCTCGCGCTTTCCTCCATCACGCCGTCGAACGACAACGGCGCCGCATGCGGCCCGTCGTTGACGCGGCCAAGGCTTTGCAGCCAGTGGCCGACACCGGCCAGCGACACCTGCACGTGCCAGCTGCCGCCTTCGCGCCGCTGCCGGTGCAGCGCCGCCAGCGCGCCAAAGGCGAGCAGATAGCCGGCGCCATAGTCCAGCGCGGCCAGCGGCAGCGAGCGCGGCTTCGTTTCGCCGAACGCCTCGGCCTCGGCGACGTTGATGCCCATCGTGCTTTGCACCAGCGAATCGAAGCCGCGCCGCTGCGCCCACGGCCCCGTCGCGCCGTACGCCGAGAGCGACACGCAGACGATGCCGGGCTTCAGCCGCGCCAGATCCTGCGGCGCGAAGCCGTACGCGGCGAGCGCGCCCGGCCGGTAGCCTTGCAGGAACACGTCGCCCGCGCGCACCAGCTCGCGCAGCCGCGCAGCTTGCTCGGCATCGCGCAGGTCCAGGTGGGCCGAGAGCTTGCCGCGGCTCGTGTCGGCGATCGCTTCGATGTTGGGCAGGTGCGGCGCGTTGACGAGCAGCACGTCGGCGCCGTAGGCCGCCAACGTGCGCCCCGCGACCGGGCCGGCCAGGATGCGCGTCAGCTCGAGGACACGCAGGCCGCCCAGCGGCGCGCGATGCGGGTCGGTGGGCCGCCAGCCGGTCGGCGCGGCGTTGCTTCCGCCATCGTCGATGCGCTCGATCGACACCAGCGGCTCGGCCGCCACCCCCTGCGCTTGTTCGAGCGCACGCCACTGCGCCGGCGTGCGCACCGCGGCGACGACGAGGCCGCGCGCGCTGGCCTCGGCCTCGAAGCGCAGCGCCGGCCATTCACGCAGCGCTGCCTCGATCGCCGCGCGCGGCGTATGTGGTCCCTCGGGCAAGCCAAGCAGGCGCAGCACGCCATCGCGGTGGTGCGCGAAGTTCGCGTGCACGCGCACCCAGCCGGCGGAGCCCGCCTCGTCGCTATCGGCGCAGCGGTACAGCCCCGACAGCGGCTCCCACGCGGGCGGCTCCCGGCCATCGAGCGTGAAGCGGCAGGCGGCTTCGCGCACCACGTCGGCAGTGTCGACGCTGACCCGCTGCAACGGCCCGCCCTGTGCGGCGCCATGTGCAGCGCCGAGTTCGGCGGCAGCGAGCGCCGCGACGCCGAGGCTCGCTTGCAACGCCGTGCCGACCGCGAACGACGAAGGCACCGCGGGCTCGGCGCCGGTCAGCTCGAGCCGTGCCAGCGCCTCGGGCGCGAGGCCGGCGTCGCACCACAGCGCACGCGCCACCTGCGCGGCCGGCGGCACGGCGGACGGCAGTCCAGGGCCGGCAGCGAGCGGCTTCATCGGCGTCTCCTTCTTCAGGCTTGTCGCCGCACTGTGCCAGCATTCGCCCCCGCCCACGTTCACCACCGCAGGAGCACCGCCACGATGAAGATCCGCCTTGCCGAGCCGCGCGACTACGAGCAGTGGCTGCCGCTGTGGCGCGGCTACCAGACCTTCTACAAGGTGGACCTCGGCGACGAGGTGACGCAGCGCACGTGGGCGCGCTTCCACGACGCGGCCGAGCCGATGCACTGCGCGGTGGCAGAAGATGAAAAGAACGGCGGCCGCCTCGTCGGCCTCGTGCACTACATCTTCCACCGCAGCTGCTGGCTGCTGAACGACTCGTGCTACTTGCAGGATCTCTTTGCCGCGCCCGACGTGCGCGGCACGGGCGTCGGCCGCGCGCTGATCGAGCACGTCTACGCGAAGGCCGCAGCCGCCGGCAGCGCGCGTGTGTGGTGGCTGACGCACGAGAGCAACCACACGGCGATGCAGCTGTACGACCGCATCGCCGACAAGAGCGGCTTCGTGCAGTACCGCAAGGCGATCGGTTAGGGCGAGTTGGCGACAGGCCAGCGGCGCGCCTTCGGGCCGCGCCCTTCTGCCCGTAGGCCGATCTTCAGGCCGTTTGCTCGTCGCGCACGGCCTCGACCGTGCGGCGCGCCGTGATGTCGCGGAACACCAGCACGCAGCCGACGATCTCGCCCTGCTTGGAGCGGATCGGCGCGGCACGGTCGTCGATCGGCCGCTCGCTGCCACCGCGGCCGAGCAGCACCTTGGGGCCGGCCGAGTCGACGCTGCGGCCGAGGGTCATCGCCTTGTGCACCGGGTTCTCGGCCGGCTGGCGCGTGTGCTCGTCGACGATGCGGAACACCGCATCGAGGCGGTAGCCCTCGGCGTCGGCGTGCTTCCAGCCGGTCAACGACTCGGCCGCCGGGTTCATCGTCGTGACGCGGCCCTCGCGGTCGGTGGCGATGACGGCATCGCCGAGGCTGTCGAGCGTCGATCGCAGTTGCTCCTCGCCCGCCTCGGCGCGGCGGCGCGCGGCGTGCAGCGCTTCGCCGAAGCCGATGATGACCAGGCAGGTGACGACGTAGATGCCGATCGCGACGATGTCGTCGGCGCCGCCGATCTTGAAGGCGCCCGGTGGCTCGATGAAGAGCACGTCGTAGGCGAGCAGGCCGGCGGCGGCGGCGGCGAGGCCCGGGCGCACGCCGCCATACCAGACGGCCACGGCCACCGCGCCCAGCAGCGGCGAGAACGCCAGGTACTCGCCGAGCCACGGATCGGTGGCCCAGCGCAGCAGCACCGCCAGTGCCGTCGCGGCCAGCGCAACGATGTAGACAGACGCGGCCGGTGCCGCTTCGTTGTGCATCCTTCGAGCCTCCCGCAAACGTGGCGCAGCGCCCGCCTGCTGTTGTATCCGGGCCGGTCCGAACGCGTTGCGCGCTTCGGCCGGCCCATGCGGCCGATGATGACAGCGCCCGCGCGGCCGGCCAAGCGGGGCAAACGTGCTGTGGGGGCATCGGGCGCGGGGATCCGGCGCGGACCTCGGCGCAAAGATCTGGCACGGGGTATCGTTCCCGAGCACCCACTCAGGCACCGCACCATGCTCTTTCCCACCACCCTCGTCGGCAGCTTCCCGCAACCCGACTGGCTGATCGACCGGCCGAAGCTGGCCGGCCGCTTCCCGCCGCGCGTGCGCGCGCGAGAGCTGTGGCGCATCCCCGAGCCGTTCTTGCAGGAGGCGTGGGAAGACGCGACGCGGCTCGCCATCCGCGCGCAGGAGGATGCGGGCCTGGACATCGTCACCGACGGCGAGATCCGGCGCGAGAGCTACAGCAACCGCTTCGCCACCGCGCTCGAAGGCGTGGACATCGACAACCCGGGCACCGCGCTCGACCGCTCGGGCCACCCGAACCCGGTGCCGCGCATCACGGGGCCGATCCGCCGCAAGCACGCGGTGGAGGTCGAGGACCTGAAGTTCCTGAAGGCGCACACGACGCGGATGACGAAGATCACCGTGCCGGGCCCCTTCACGATGAGCTGCCAGGCGCAGAACGATTACTACAAGACCGACGCCGAGGCGGCGATGGACTACGCCGCGGCGGTGAACGCCGAGATCCGCGACCTCTTCGCGGCCGGCGCCGACATCGTGCAGATCGACGAGCCGTACATGCAGGCGCGGCCCGAGAAGGCGCGCGAGTACGGCCTGGCGGCGCTGAACCGCGCGCTCGAAGGCATCACCGGCACGACGGCGGTGCACATCTGCTTCGGGTACGCCGCCGTCATCCACGTGCGGCCGAGCGGTTATTCGTTCCTGCCCGAGTTGCGCGGCTGCGCGTGCAAGCAGGTCAGCATCGAGACCGCGCAATCGAACCTCGACTGCAAGGTGCTGGCCGAATTGCCCGAGCAGCAGATCATGGTCGGCTGCATCGACTTGTCGGACATGAAGGTCGAGGCGCCGGAAGTCGTCGCCGCGCGTGTGCGGCGCGCGTTGCCCTACGTCGCGAAGGAGCGCGTGATCCTCGCGCCCGACTGCGGCATGAAGTACCTGCCGCGCGACGTGGCGGTGGGCAAGATGCGCTCGATGGTCGAAGCCGCACGTTTCCTGCGGACTGAATTCGGAGCCTGACGATGAACCTGCACGCGAAGTTGAAGCAGCGCGCCGCCGCCGGGCGCCCGGTGCGCGTGGGCCTGATCGGTGCCGGCAAGTTCGGCTCGATGTACCTCGCGCAGGTGCCGCGCATCCCGGGCATGCAGGTCGTGGCGATCGCCGACCTCTCGCCCGCGGCGGCGCTGCGCAATCTGGCGCGCGTCGGCTGGCCCGAGGCGCAGACGCAGCCGAAGTCGATCGACGAGGCCGCGGCGCAGGGCCGCACGCACGTCGGCGACGACTGGCGCGCGCTCGTCGCGCACCCGGCCGTCGATGTCGTCGTCGAGTGCACGGGGCACCCGATCGCCGCGGTCGAACACTGTCTCTCGGCCTTCCGCAACGGCAAGCCGGTCGTCAACGTCACCGTCGAGGCCGATGCGTTCTGCGGCCCGCTCCTGGCGCGCCGCGCCGCCGAGGCCGGCGTCGTCTACTCGCTCGCGTTCGGCGACCAGCCGGCGCTGATCTGCGACCTGGTGGACTGGGCGCGCACCTGCGGCTTCCCGGTGGTGGCCGCCGGCCGCGGCCACAAGTGGCTGCCACAGTACGCGCAGAGCACACCCGACACGGTGTGGGACCACTGGGGCCTCTCGCCCGAGCAGGCGGCGCGCGGCGGCCTGAACCCGAAGATGTTCAACAGCTTCCTCGACGGCAGCAAGCCGAGCATCGAAAGCGCCGCGGTCGCCAACGCGACCGGCCTCACCGTGCCGTCGAACGGCCTGCTGTACCCGCCGGCCAGCGTCGAGGACATCCCGCGTGTCACGCGGCCGAAGACCGAAGGCGGCGTGCTCGAGCACAAGGGCATGGTCGAGGTCATCTCGAGCCTCGAGCCCGACGGCCGCGTCATCCCCTACGACATCCGCATGGGCGTGTGGGTCACCGTCGAAGGCGAGACCGACTACATCCGCCACTGCTTCGAGGAGTACAAGGCGCACACCGACCCGAGCGGGCGCTACTTCACGCTGTACAAGCGCTGGCACCTGATCGGCCTGGAGGTCGGCGTCTCGGTGGCCAGCGTCGCGCTGCGCGGCGAGGCGACCGGGGCGGCGATCGGCTGGAACGCCGACGTCGTGGCCACCGCGAAGCGCGACCTGGCCGCAGGCGAGGTGCTCGACGGTGAAGGCGGCTACACGGTGTGGGGCAAGCTGCTGCCGGCGGCGACGTCGCTTTCGCTGCGTGAAGGTGAGGGAGGCCTGCCGCTCGGCCTGGCGCACGACGTCAAGCTCGTGCGCGCGGTGAAGCAGGGCCAGAGCCTCACCTGGGCCGACGTGGCCGTCGACACCGGCACCGAGGCGTATCGGCTGCGGCGGGCGATGGAAGACCTCTTTGCCCCTGCACGCACAAGCGGCTGAACGCGGCGGGCTGGCCGCGCGCCTTGCCCGCCGCGCCGCGCACTGGAGCCCGACGACGCGCGGGCTGTTGTGGACCATCGCGGCGGGCCTCCTGTTCTCGCTGCTGAACGCGCTGATGCGCGCGCTCGCGCTCGCGGTCGATCCGATGCAGTCGCAGTTCCTGCGTTATGCCTTCGGGCTCGCGGTGCTGCTGCCGCTGGTGTTCTGGCGGGGCCCCCGCCACTACTGGCCGAAAAGCGTCGCCGGCCAGTTCTGGCGCGGCGGCTTTCATGCCGCGGGGCTCGTGTTGTGGTTCCTGGCGCTGCCGCGCATTCCGCTGGCGGACATGACGGCGATCGGGTTCACGACGCCGCTCTTCATCATGATCGGCGCGCGGGTCTTCTTCGCCGAGCCGATGCACTGGGAGCGCTGGCTCGCCACGGTGCTCGGCTTTGCCGGCGTGCTCGTCGTCGTCGGGCCGCGGCTGGGGCTGGGCGGCGGCGGTGCGCAGCTATGGCACCTGGTGATGCTGGCCAGCGCGCCGCTCTTTGCCGGCAGCTTCCTCTTGACGAAGGCGCTGACGCGGCACGAGACGGCCGGCGTCATCGTTGTCTGGCAGGCGATCACGGTGACGCTGTTCAGCATTCCGCTGGCGCTGCCGAACTGGGGGCCGCTGACGGCGCTGCAATGGGCGGGCTTCCTCGCCTGCGGGCTGCTCGGCAGCAGCGGGCATTACTGCGTCAACCGCGCCCTCGCCGCAGCCGACATCTCGGCCACGCAATCGGCCAAGTTCCTCGACCTCATCTGGGCGGCGTTCTTCGGCTGGATCTTCTTTGCCGACGTGCCGACCGAGACGACGCTCGTCGGCGGCACCGTCATCGCCGCGGCGACGCTGTGGGTGGCGCGGCGCGAGGGGCGGCGGCGGGAGGATGGCGGGGATTGATGCGCTACGCCAGCGTGCGAAGCTGAACCCGCACCTCGCTGCGCCGGCCCTTCGTCGCGGCACCCTTCGATCAAGCGAATCGGCTGTGCAGCTCTTTCTTCGCATGCCACGGCAGTGCCGGATCGGGACATCGGGGGTCCCCGCGCAGTGAGGTAAAGGATGCATCGTGGGCGAGCGAAGCGAAGCCAAGAAAAGGACACGAGTGCAGCGGGGACCCCCGGTGGCCCGATCCCGCCGCGACCTGCGCAGGCCCCGCGCAAGGTCCCGCGCAGGACCACGATCTCGCAGGACGCGATACTGGCGCCACCAACGACAAACGAACAAGACGGGGAGAGCGCGATGGATGCCTGGTACAGCGACCACCACCGGGCCCACCAGGGCCAAAGCGAGTTGTTTGGCGGCAAGCTCGTCACGAGCTTCGAGACGCCGCAGCGCGCCGGGCGTGTGCTCGATGCCTTCCTCGAAGCCGGCCTCGGCCTCGTGTACGCGCCGACCGACGCGGGGCTCGCGCCGATCCTCGCCGTGCATGACGCGGACTACGTCGACTTCCTGCGCGGCGCGTGGGACGCCTGGCATCACCTCGGCCGCGTGCACCCGGCGCTGCCGATGGTCTGGCACGCCGGCCGCGGCCTGCCGACCGAGCGGCCGCGGCACATCGAAGGCCAGCTCGGCTACTACGCGATGGACGCCGGCTGCGCCATCGTCGCCGGCACCTGGCCCGCCGCGTACTGGAGCGCGCAGTGCGCGGTGGCGGCGGCGCGTGCGGCTGCGGATGCGACCGCGCATGGCGCCGCGGCCACCTTCGCGATCTGCCGCCCGCCCGGCCACCACGCCACCGCGCGCGCCATGGGCGGCTACTGCTACCTGAACAACGCCGCCATCGCCGCCGAACAACTGCGCTCGCTCGGCCAGCCGCGCGTCGCGGTGCTCGACATCGACTACCACCACGGCAACGGCACGCAGGCGATCTTCTGGGCGCGCGACGACGTGTTCTTCACGAGCCTGCACGCCGACCCGCACGACGACTACCCGTACTTCAGCGGCCACGCCGACGAGCGCGGCGAAGGCGACGGTTACGGTGCGACGCTGAACCTGCCGCTGCCCGCCGGCACCCAGGCGCCGGTGTACCTGGCCGCGCTCGACGAGGCGCTCGACGCGGTGGACGTGTCGGGCAGCACGGCAACCGTGGTGTCGCTCGGCGTCGACACGTTCGAGCTCGACCCGATCTCGCGCTTCAAGCTGCGCGAGGCCGACTACCTCGAGATCGGCCGGCGGCTCGGCCGCCGGCTGCCGCGGCCGGTGGTCTTTGTCTTCGAGGGCGGCTACGCCACCGATGAGGTCGGGCGCAATGCCGTCGCGGTGTTGCAGGGGTTCGAGGCGGCGGGCTGACCGCGGCCTAACCGCCTGGCTGATTACAGCAGCCGCCCCATCCGCGCCGCCGCCTCGTGCAGCGCCGGCAACCGGCGCTCGGCTTCGGCCAGGCTCATGCGCGCCACCGGGGCGTGCAGCGCGATCGCGGCGCGCACCTGGCCTTCGGCGTCGCGCACCGGCACGGCCACGGCGATCAGGCCGGCGATGAACTCCTCGCGGTCGCAGGCATGGCCGGCGAGGGCGATCGTCTCGCACTCGGCGGCCAGCGCCTTGGCCGTCACGATCGTGCGCGGCGTCATGCGGGTCAGCGTCAGCTCGCCGAGCAGCGCGTCGCGCTCGGGCGCGTCCAGGTGCGCGAGGAACAGCTTGCCGCTGGCCGTGCAGTGCAGCGGCACGTGCGAGCCCACGTCGAGCGTCAGGCGCAGCGGCCACTGCGCCTCGACGCGGTCGAGGTAGAGGACCTGCGCGCCGTCGAGCGTCGTGAAGTTGCAGGTCTCGCCGACGCGCGTCACCAGCGCCGACAGCACCTCGTGCCGCAGGCCGCGCAGCAGACCGTGGTTCAGCGTGTCCAGCGCGAGGCGTCGCAGCGCCGGGCCGACGGTGTAGCAGCGCTCGTCGCTGTCGCGCGCGAGGTGGCCGCTTTCGAGCAGTTGCGCGCACAGGCGGTGCGCGGAGACTTTCGGCAGGCCGAGGCGCACGCCCAGCTCGGCCAGCGACAGCGCGCGGCCTTCGTGCGCCAGCACGGCCAGCAAGCGCAGCGCGCGTTCAGCGGAGGAGCCGGACGGGGCCGCTGACTCCTCCGTCACGCGCGGTGTCTTGCGCGGCATCTTGCGCGGCGAAGGAGCGGTCGTTGCGCGGCGCTTGTCGGGCATGTCGGCTCGGATCGAAGACCCAGGGATCTAGGGAAATCACGTGCTACCGGAACATTGTGTTCCGATTTCCGCTCGCCTAGCATGGGGTGAACCAGCGGCAACGGAACGTTTTGTTCCGGCCAATGAACAGCAGAAAGCCCGCCCCCGGTGTCCAGCGAGGAGGAGTTCGACCACATCGTCGTCGGCGCCGGCAGCGCCGGCTGCGTGATGGCTGCGCGCCTGTCGGAAGACCCGTCGGTGCGCGTGCTGCTGCTCGAAGCCGGCCCGCCGGACACGAACCCGTGGATCCACCTGCCGATCGGCTACGGCAAGACGATGTGGGACCCGAAGGTCAACTGGTGCTTCCACACCGAGCCCGACCCCGGCATGAACGGACGGCGCATCTACTGGCCGCGCGGCAAGACGCTCGGCGGCTCGAGCTCGATCAACGGCCTGATCTACATCCGCGGCCAGCGCGAGGACTTCGACGACTGGGCAGCGCAGGGCAACCCGGGCTGGGGCTACGACGACGTGCTGCCGTACTTCAAGCGCAGCGAGTGCAACGCGCGCGGCGCCGACGCGTGGCATGGCGGCGAGGGCCCGCTGCGCATCAGCGACATCGGCGCGAAGCACGAGCTGATCGAGGCCTTCATCGGAGGTGCGGCCGAGCGGGGCGTGCCGCGCAACGCCGACTTCAACGGCGCCACGCAGGAAGGCGCCGGCTACTACCAGCTCACCACCGCGCGCGGCCTGCGCTGGAGCGCCGCGCGCGCCTACCTGCGGCCGGCGCGCAAGCGGCCGAACCTCGCGGTGCGCACCGGCGCCGTGGCGACGCAGGTGCTGCTGGAAGGGCGCCGCGCGCGCGGCGTGCGTTACCGGCTCGGCGGCGGGCATGCCGCAGACGCTTCACGCGAAGCCCGCTGCCGCGGTGAAGTCGTGCTGTGCGCCGGCGCGTTGCAGTCGCCGCAGCTCTTGCAGCTGTCGGGCATCGGCCCGGCGGCGCTGCTGCGCGACAAGGGCATCACGCTCGCCCACGAGCTGCCCGGCGTCGGCGAGAACCTGCAAGATCATCTGCAGATCCGTCTCATCCTCGAATGCAGCAAACCGATCACCACGAACGACCAGTTGCGCTCGTGGTGGGGGCGCGTGGCGATCGGCGCGCAGTGGATGCTGGCCCGCAGCGGGCCCGCTGGCGGTCGGCATCAACCAGGGCGGCTGCTTCATGCGCGCGCTGCCCGAGAGCGCGCGCCCCGACATCCAGTTCCACGTCGCCACGTTGTCGGCCGATATGGCCGGCGGCGAGGTGCACCCGTTCTCCGGCTTCACGATGAGCGTGTGCCAGCTGCGGCCCAGTTCGCGCGGCCATGTGCGCATCAAGTCGGCCGACCCTGCCGAGCCGCCGGCGATGGTGCCCAACTACCTGAGCACCGAGCTGGACCGGCGCACCGCCGTCGCGGCCGTCAAGGCCGCGCGCGCGATCGCCGCGGCGCCGGCGATGGCGCCCTTCGTGCGGCGTGAGGTCAAGCCCGGCCCCGAGGCGACCGACGACGCGGCTTTGCTCGAGTTCTGCCGCAACCACGGCGCGACGATCTTCCACCCGAGCGGCACCTGCGCGATGGGCCCCGACGCTGCGGCCGGCGCCGTGGTCGACGCGCGCCTGCGCGTGCACGGCGTCGCCGGGCTGCGTGTCGTCGACTGTTCGGTGATGCCGACCCTCGTGTCCGGCAACACGCACGCGGCCGTCGTGATGATGGCCGAGAAGGCCGCCGAGATGGTGCGCGAGGATGGACGCCATCCCGGATGAAGCCGCCCGCTTTCGAGGTGGCAGTTTCGACTCCCTGACCCCAGTGACCCACCCAAGGAGACCGCTGTGACGACGAAACGATCGCTGAACAACCCCGGCCGGCGCCTGGCGCTCGGGACCGCTGCCAAGGCCGCCGCAGCCACCGGCGGCGCGCTGCTCGCCGCCCCCGCGCTGGCGCAAGGCGTCACGCGGCTGAAGATCCAGACCGCGGTGCCCAGCTCGAGCATCTATTTCGACCTGATGAAGCGCTTCGCCGACCGCGTCGACAAGATGTCGGCCGGCCGGCTGAAGTTCGAGATGCTGCCCGACGGCGCGGTCGTCGCCGCCTTCGAGATCGTCGACGCGGTCGACAAGGGCGTCGTCGACGGCGGCTACGCCTGGACGCACTACTGGAGCGGCAAGAACACCGCCGCGGGCCTGTTCAGCAACCCGGCGGCCGGCGGCGGCACCGGCATGGACCAGCTCTCGCACGTGGCGTGGCTGTTCCAGGGCGGCGGCTACGCGCTGTACAAGAAGTTCTTCAGCGATGCGCTGAAGCTGAACATCGAGCCGTTCATGGTGCAGCCGATGGGCCCCGATCCGCTCGGCTGGTTCAAGGCGCCGATCAACAGCCTCGAGGACATGAAGAAGCTCAAGTACCGCTCGCCCCCGGGGCTGGTGGGCGAGATCTTCAAGGAGATGGGCATCAACGCGGTGGCCATGCCCGGCGGCGAGATCGTGCCCGCGGCGCAGCGCGGCGTGCTCGACGCGGCCGAGTGGATCGGCCCGGCCGACGACATGGCGCTCGGCTTCCACAACGTCTTCAAGCACTACTACCTGCAAGGGCTGCACCAGAGCACCGACGTGGGCGAGCTGCTGATCAACAAGACGGCGTGGAACAAGCTGCCCGCCGACCTGAAGGCCATCGTCGAGGACGCGGCGATGGCGACGATGACCGACACCTACACCTACAACGTCTACCGCAACGCGCAGGCGCTGGTGAAGCTGCGCACCGACCACAAGGTGCAGATCCACGACACGCCGCGCGACATCTTCCCGGCGTTCATCAAGGCCACCAACCTGATCTACGACCGCGAGGCGAGCAAGAACCCGTTCTTCAAGGAGGCGCTCGAGTCGCAGCGCGCCTTCGCGCGCGTCGTCGTGCCGTACTGGAACAAGATCAACGGCCTGTACTTCAACCTCGGCAGCGACTCGCCGAGCGCGAAGGGCTGAGCACGCGGGCCGAACGCGGATGAGCGCCCCACCTCCCATCGACACCGCCAGCGACACGGCCTACGCGCGCGGCGCGCGCCGGCTCGACCGCGTCGCGCTCGCGTCGGGCTCGGCGGTCGCCTGGCTGATCGCGCCGATGGTGCTGTCGCTGTGCTACGAGGTGGTGGCGCGGTATCTGTTCAACGCGCCGACGATCTGGGCCTACGACATGACGTTCATGTTGTACGGCACGTTCTTCATGCTCGGCGCGGCCTACACGCTGCAGCGCAAGGGCCACGTGCGCACCGATTCGCTGTACGCGGCGTGGAAGCCGCGCCGGCAGGCGCTGGTCGATCTCGGCGGCTACCTGGTGATGTTCTTCCCGTTCGTCGCCGTCTTCGCGTTCGTCGGCTGGGGCTACTTCGTGAAGGCCTGGTCGACGAACGAGACCTTCGTCAGCAGCGCCTGGCAGCCGATCACTTGGCCGTTCAAGCTGGCGATGCCGGTGGCCGGCGTGCTGCTGCTGCTGCAAGGCACGAGCGAGTGCCTCAAGTGCCTGCACACGCTGAAGACGGGCCGCTGGCCCGACCGGCCCTCGCCCGAGGCGACCGAGCAGCCGCTGACCGCGTGATGACCTGGTGATGAGCCCCCGATGAGCAACGAAGTGCTGGGCCTCGTGGCCCTGGGCGTGCTGTTCGCGGCCATCTTCATCGGCTTTCCGATCGCCTTCACGCTCGGCTTCATGGCGCTGGCCACCGGGTTCATCGCGCTCGGGCCGGTGGTGTTCGACCTCGCCGTGCTGCAGACGTACTCGGTGATGAAGGACACGGTGCTGGCCGCGATCCCGTTCTTCCTCTTCATGGGTTTCCTGCTCGAGCAGAGCGGCATCATGGAGCGGCTCTTCACCGGCATCCAGCAGCTGCTGGCGCGGCTGAACGGCTCGCTGTACCTCGCGGTGCTGATCACCGCGACGATCTTCGCTGCCGCCACCGGCATCGTCGGCAGTTCGGTGACGCTGCTCGGCGTGATGGCCGGCCCCTCGATGATCAAGAGCGGCTACGACGTGCGGATGAGCGCCGGCGCGATCACCGCCGGCGGCACGCTCGGCATCCTCATCCCGCCGTCGGTGATGCTGATCGTCATGGGCCCGGTCGTCGGCGTGCCGGCCACCGACCTCTTCGCCGCCGCGGTGCTGCCGGGGCTGATGCTGTCGAGCATCTTCATCGTCTGGACGCTCGTGCGCTGCTGGATGAACCCGGCGCTCGGCCCGGCGCTGCCGCGCGAACTGCGGCCGAAGTCGCTCGGCCCGGTGATCGTGGATCTCGCCATCGGCGTGCTGCCGGTCATCGTCGTCATCATGGCGACGCTCGGGGTCATCCTCTTCGGCATCGCCACGCCGACCGACGCGGGCGCGATCGGCTGCGCGGCGACGTTCCTGCTGACGGTCGGCTCCGGCCGCATGAGCTGGGCGAAGCTCAAGCGCGCGGGCCTCGCGACGCTCGAGATCAGCAGCATGATCCTGCTGCTCGTCACCGCGTCGAACCTCTTCGGCTCGGTGTTCTCGCGCCTGGGCAGCGCCGACTTCCTGGCGCAGGCGCTCACGTCGCTGGCGCTGCCGCCGATGGCGATGCTGATCGTCATCCTGGCGGTGATCTTCGTGCTCGGCTGGCCGCTGGAGTGGGTGCCGATCGTGCTGATCGTGCTGCCGATCGTGCTGCCCATCGTCACTGCAGCGAAGATCGACCTCGTCTGGTTCTGCACGCTGGTGGCCGTCACGCTGCAGACGGCGTGGCTGAGCCCGCCGGTGGCGCTGTCGGCCTACTTCCTGAAGGGCGTGGTGCCACAGTGGGAACTGCGCGACATCTATGCCGGCATGGTGCAGTTCATGCTGCTGCAACTGGCGGCGGTGGCGGTCCTGCTGCTGTTTCCGAAGATCGCCACCTGGCTGCCGGGCGTGAACTGACTGCCATATGGGTTGCCGTTCGGGGCGGAGCGGCGCCTCGTGCGCGGCGCCCATTGGCACTTGAGCGTGCTCAACAACGGCGCCAACTGCCCATTTGAGCCGCCCGGGGCGTGAATTGCTACGCCGCGCCCACGCGGCCGGGGGCTTGTGAGCGGCGTAAGCTGACCGATGGGTCATTTGGCCCTGTTGGCCGTTGTGGCCCTTTCACCCCGAGCCCACGCATGATCGACACCCCTGCCCGCCCGGAAGCCCGCGTCGAGGTGCTCGTGGGTGGTGCCTGCGAACTGCACACCGCCGACGGCCGCGTGCTGCGCGGCGAGTTGCAGCCGGCGCGCGACAACGCCGAACAACTGCTCGTTCAGGCCGGCGATGCCGTCGAGCGCGTGCCGCGCGCCGACGTGCTGCTGCTGCGCCTGCCGGCGCCACGGCGCGCCGGCCCGCAGGGCGGCCGGCGCCTGGCGATGGCGCTGCCGGCGCTCGAGACGCTGACGGTCGCCTGCACCGGCACGCACAGCGCGCCGCACGGCGGCCTGTGGCTGGACGTGCAACTGCCCGACGGCGCCAACGAGAGCTGGCACGTGCCGCCGCGCGCGATGCCGCTCTTGCACTGGCTGGGCCGCACGGCGAACGCGGCGAAGACGCCGCCGCGCAACACCGCCGAGCTGTGGGCGGCGCTGGACAAGCCGCCGGCGCGCCACGCCCGGCATCTCGGCATGGCGCTCGTCGAGGCCGGGCAGATCACGCCGCAGGCGCTGGCCAAGGCGCTCTCGGCGCAGGCCGAACGGCACGAACGCGGCGAGCCGCATCTGCTGATCGGCCAGATGCTCGTGCAGGCCGGCGCGCTCGGCCCCGAGCAACTGGCCACCGCGCTGTCGGACTGGATGGGCGTGCCGGTCGTCGACCTGCGTGAATTCGTGCCCGAGGCCGAGGCGTTGGCGCGCGTGCCGCGCGCACTGGCCGAGCGCGGCCAGGCGCTGCCGCTGGCGCTGCGCGAAGACCGCCTCGTCGTCGCGATGGCCGATCCGTGGAACCGCGCGCTGCAAGACGAGCTGCGCTTTGCCAGCGGCGCGCGCGTGCAGCCGGTGGCTGCGGCGCCGCAGGCGCTGGCCGCGGCGCTGCTGCGTGCTTATGGCGTGGTGGTGCCGACGGCGGCCGACCTCGGCGCGCCCGCGACACCGGCGCCGACACCCGGCGACCCGACGCCGCGGGCGCCCGACCAGGTGCCACTGCCCAGCGTCACGTTGCGTACCGGCCTGCACGAGCTGGCCGCCGAGCTGGCCAACAGCGGCAGTGCCGCCGACGATCAGGAAGCCGCCGCGAGCGAATCCGACAACACGCTCGTGCGCACGATCAATGCGCTGATCACCGAGGCGGTGCGGCTGCGCGCCTCCGACATCCACGTCGAGACCGGCACAGCGCCGAAGCCCGTGCGCGTGCGCCTGCGCGTCGACGGCGAACTCGTGCCGTGCCTCGAGCTGCCGGCGCGGCTGCGCTTTGCGATGGTGGCGCGGCTGAAGATCATGGCCGAGCTCGACATCTCCGAGCACCGCAAGCCGCAGGACGGCAAGATCGCTTTCGCGCGCTTCGGCGGCCCGAAGGTCGAGCTGCGCGTCGTCACCGTGCCGACGCACGGCGGGCTCGAAGACGTGGTGCTGCGGCTGCTGTCGGGGCTGAAGCCGATGCCGATGACCGAGATCGGCCTGGCCGAAGGCAACCTCGCCGCGCTGCGCGAAGTGATTGCCAAGCCATACGGCCTCGTGCTGATCTGCGGCCCCACCGGCTGCGGCAAGACGACGACGCTGCACTCGGTGATGCGCGAGCTGAACACCGACCAGCGCAAGATCTGGACGGCCGAGGACCCCGTCGAGATCGAGCAGGAAGGCCTGCGCCAGGTGCAGGTGAACCCGCGCATCGGCTGGACGTTTGCCGCGGCGATGCGCACCTTCCTGCGCGCCGACCCCGACGTGGTGATGATCGGCGAGATGCGCGACGAGGAGACCGCGCGCATCGCCGTCGAGGCGTCGCTGACCGGCCACCTCGTGCTCTCGACGCTGCACACGAACTCGGCGCCGGAGAGCATCACGCGCCTGCTGGAAATGGGCCTCGACCCGTTCATGTTCTCGGATTCGCTGCTGGCGATCCTGGCGCAGCGGCTCGTGCGGCGCTTGTGCCCGCACTGCCGCGTCGCCGAGCCGATGCACGCCGAGGCGCTGCGCGCGCTGGCCGAGGAGTACCGGGCCAGCGCCATCGGCAATGGTGGCAGCCGCGGCAGCCACGGCCCCGGCGTCGACGAGATCGTCGCGCGCTGGCAGGACGACTACGGCATCCGCGAGGGCGCCGACGCCGGCCGCGTGCGCACCTGGCGCCACCAGGGCTGCGTGCACTGCGACCACCACGGCTACCGCGGCCGCCTCGGCCTGCACGAGCTGATGCGCGCCGACGAGCCGCTGCGCGAAAGCATCCGCCGCCGCGCGCCGGCCTCCGAACTGCAAGCCGGTGCGCTGCAAGCGGGCATGCGCACGCTGCGCCAGGACGGCATCGAGAAGATGCTGCAAGGCCTGACCGACCTGCCCGAAGTCATCGCTGCGAGCAATCAATGAAAGTGCCCACCCTCCGCGCTGTCTACCTCACCGACATGGCCGAAGACCGAGAAGGACGCGATGCATCGGAGCCACAGCTCCGGGCCGCGGCCGGCGCGCAGGTGCGGCCGCTGCCGCTGGCTTCGCAGCCATCGATGCAGACGCATGCGCCGCTGCCGCTTCTGGCGGCGATCGGCGAACGTGTGGCGGCGACCGCGGCGCGCATGCAGGCTGCGGCCGCGGGCGAAGCACCGCCGCCGGCCGCCGGCGGTGGCCTGTCGGAGCCTGAACAGCTCGAGCGCTTCGGCCTGCAATTGCAGGAGCTGGCGCAAGTGGCGGCGCGCGCGCAGCAGCTGCGCCACGAGACGGTGGACCTCGGCCTCGCGCTCGTGCAGACGGTGGCCGAATGGAGCGCCGAGGCCAACCGCCTGGGCGTCGAACTGCACGGCCCGGCGTGCAGCGAACCGGTGCACACCAACCCGGCGGCGCTGAAGCACCTGCTCGACCTGATGGTCGAACACGCGCTGCAGCAAGGCAGCGCGGTGCGGCTCGAAGTCGAGCCGCCGCTGCTCGGCGACGGCGTCAACATCGTCGCCGTCGTCAGCAGCGAGCCCGCGTCGCAATGCCCCGAGCGCGACACGTTCGCCTGGACGACGCTGCAGTGGTTCGCCCGCGCGCTGGGCCTGAGCCCGGTGCGCGAGGTGGTGCAGCGTGGCGAGCGGCTGACGCTGTTGTTGCCGCGGGGGTGAAAGCCTTACGCCCACGGCGCTGCCAAGCAAGGCCACCGCACCCGAAGACCTAACTCCGCACCTATAACGTCTCCCGGCGACGGAGCAGTTACCTCCCCGCCGCCACAACGACCCCCTTGAACTGCCCCGCCCGCGCCACCCGCTCCGGCGCCGGGTAGCGCGCGGCATCCAGCCGGTGCAGCAGCTCCGCCTCGCGCGTGCGGGCCAGCGCCACGTTCGCCAGCTTCACGTGCCCGAAGCCGCGCATCGCGAGCGGCACCTGCGCGACCTGCACCGCCAGCGGCAGCCTGTCGGCTGAGAGCTGCGGCAACAACTCGGCCACGCGCGCCTCGAAGCGATCGATCAACTCGCGCTCCATGCGCCGCTCGGCGGTGCGGCCGAAGACGTCGAGCGGCGTGCCGCGCAGCCGCTTGCCGCGCGCCAGCCATTTCATCGCCGGCAGCAGCCAGCGGCCGAGCATCACCTTCTTCGGCGGCTCGCCGTTCGGCCCCGGCTTGGCCAGGATCGGCGGCGCCATGTGGAACTCGAGGCGCAGGTCGCCTTCGAACTGCTCGCGCAACTGGCGCTCGAACTGGCCGTCGGTGAAGAGCCGCGCGACTTCGTATTCGTCCTTGTAGGCCATCAGCTTGGAAAGGCTCATCGCCACCGCGCGCGTGAACGGCAGCGTGGCATCGGCACCGAGCTGACGCTCACGCTCGCGCGCCGCCGCAACGGTCCTTCGATATCGCGCCGCCCACGCCGCGTCCTGCCACGCAGTGAGCTGCGCCGCGTGGCGCTCGATCAGCGCTTCGAGCGTCTCCTCGGGCACCGGCTCGTCGGCATGCCCTTCGCGCAGCCGCTCGCAGGCGGCCGGGTCGGCGGCGGCCAGCCGGCCGAGCGCAAACGCGAGCTTGTTCGCCTCCACCGCCACGCCGTTCAGCTCGACCGCCCGCTCGAGCGCCGGCAGGCTCACCGGCACCAGGCCGCGCTGCCACGCGAAGCCGAGCGCCAGCACGTTGGCCGTCACCGTGTCGCCGAGGAAGTCGGTGGCCAGCGCCTGCGCATCGAAGGTCTCGACACGCTCGGCGCCAGCGGCGAAGCGCAGCTTCTCCAGCATCGCCGCCACGCGCAGGTCGGCGTCGGGGTTGCGCACGCTCTCGGCCACCGGCATCGGGTGCTCGTTGGCGAGGATGCGCGTGCGGCCGTGCCGCACCGTGTTCAGCGCCTCGGGGCTGGCACCGACGACGAGGTCGCAGGCGAGGATGGCGTCGGCCTGCTGCGCGTCGATGCGCACCTGGTTCAGCCGCTCGGGCCGGTCCGCCAGGCGCACGAACGACAGCACCGCGCCGCCCTTCTGCGCGAAGCCCATGAAGTCGAGCACGCTGGCGGCAAAGCCGTCCAGGTGCGCGGCCATCGCGGTGAGCGCTCCCACCGTGACGACGCCGGTGCCGCCGACGCCGGTGACGAGCAGGTCGTAGGGCCCCGTCCACGGCCACGGCGCGGGCAGCGGCAGCGCGGCGACTGCGCGCTCGAAGGCACCGCGGTCGCGGCCGAGGATGCCGGAGTGCTTGCGCGGCTTGCCGCCCGTGACGCTGACGAAGCTCGGGCAGAAGCCCTTGGCGCAGGAATAGTCCTTGTTGCACGCCGTCTGGTCGATGCGCCGCTTGCGGCCGAAGGCCGTCTCGTGCGGCAGCACGGCGACGCAGTTGCTCTGCTGGCCGCAGTCGCCGCAGCCCTCGCAGACGGCCTCGTTGATGAAGAGGCGCCGCGGCGGATCCACGAGTTCACCCTTCTTGCGCCGGCGCCGCTTCTCGGCCGCGCAGGTCTGCTCGTAGATGAGCACCGTCACGCCGGCCGTGGCGCGCAGCTCGCGCTGCACGGCGTCGAGCTCGTCGCGGCCGTGGAACGTGGTGCCGGCGGGGAATCGGCTCTTGATCGCGTCGTACTTGCCAATGTCGTCGGAGAGCACCGCCACGCGCTTGACGCCCTCGCTTTCCACCTGGCGCGCGATGGCGTCGACGCTGATCACGCCATCGACCGGCTGGCCGCCAGTCATCGCCACCGCGTCGTTGAAGAGGATCTTGTAGGTCAGCGTCGCCTTCGCCGCGACGGCCTGACGGATCGCGAGGTAGCCCGAGTGGTAGTAGGTGCCGTCGCCGAGGTTCTGGAAGATGTGCGGCACCTTCGTGAACATCGAGTGGCTGACCCAGTCGACGCCCTCGCCGCCCATCTGGATCAGGCCCGCGGTGCTGCGGTCCATCCAGCTGGCCATGAAGTGGCAGCCGATGCCGGCCGAGGCGCGCGAGCCCTCGGGCACCTTCGTGCTCGTGTTGTGCGGGCAGCCGGCGCAGAAGTAGGGCTGGCGCTTCACCGCGTCGCCGGCGTTGCTGAGCAGCTCGGGCGGCGTGAAGTCGCGCACGTGGTGGCGGCGGTCGAGCGCGGCGTCATGCGCGGCCAGCCACGCGGCGACGAGTTCGATCAACCGCGAAGGCCGCAGCTCGCCGGCCGGCGAGACGAGCGGCCGGCCGGCCTCATCGGTCTTGCCGAGCACGCGCGGCCGCGCGCCAGCCGGCGCGTTGTAGAAAAGCTCCTTGATCTGCCGCTCGACGAGCGGCCCCTTCTCCTCGATGACGAGCACCTGCTCGAGCCCTGCGGCGAAGGCGCGCATGCGCGTCGTCTCGATCGGATAGGTGAGCCCGAGTTTCAGCACGCGCACGCCGTGTTCGGCAAGCTGCGCGGGCGTGATCTCGAGCCGCCGGAGCACCTCCATGAAGTCGAGGTGCGCCTTGCCGGCGGTGACGATGCCCACCCGCGCGCGCGGCGCGACGACGATCTCGCGGTCGATCGAATTGACACGCGCGAACGCCGCCACCGCCGCGAGCTTGTCGAGCGCGCGCGTCTCGATGCCGAGCGATGGCAGGTCGGGCCAGCGGTAGTGCAGCCCGTCGGCCGGCGGCGCGTGCCCCGTAGCGGCGCGCACCGCGTCGGCGCCTTGCCACGCGGCGGCGCGCGCGTGGATCGCGTCGAGGTCCACCGTCGCGGCGCTCTCCACCACTTCCGACAACGCGGTGAAGCCGACCCAGTTGCCGCTGTAGCGGCTGAGTGCATAGCCGTAGAGGCCGAATTCGATCAGGTCGGCGACGTTGGCCGGCGACAGCACCGGCATGTGCCAGGCCTGGAACGCGAAGTCGCTCTGGTGCGGCATCGAAGACGACACGCAGCCGTGGTCGTCGCCGGCCACGACGAGCACGCCGCCCTTCGGCGAGCTGCCATAGGCGTTGCCGTGCTTGATCGCGTCGCCGGCACGATCGACGCCCGGGCCCTTGCCGTACCACATCGCAAAGACGGCGTCGCAGTCGCGCTCGGGGTCGCTCTCGACGCGCTGCGTGCCGAGCACCGCGGTGGCGCCGAGCTCCTCGTTGATCGCCGGCAGGAAGCGGATGCCGCGCTCGGTGAGCTTCGCGCCTGCGCGCCACACCGCCTGGTCCACCGCGCCGAGCGGCGAGCCACGGTAGCCGCTGATGAAGCCGCGCGTGTTCAGCCCGGCGGCCGCATCGCGCGCGCGCTGCATCAGGAGGATGCGCACCAGCGCCTGCGTGCCGGTGAGGTAGACGGTGCCGCGCTCGGCCCACAGCGCGTCGGCGAGTTGGGCGTGCGGGCGGGCCAACTCGGAAACGCCCGAAGCACGATGAGCGATCTCGGCGTTGGCAGCGGTCATGGCGGTCTCCGGCAGGTCGCGGGCAACGTGGCGCGGCAGGTTATCCGCGCAAACGCAGAATAGGCTGTCCGAATCACCCTGCCGGCGACCGGATCGCAGCAAATCCTTCGCCTAAATAACCATGTCCGAGAAGAACAGCCTGAACGGCCTCGACACGCCGCTGGACCGCTACAGCCTCGCGATCCTCGCCGAGCTTCTGCGCGACGCGCGCCAGACGATCCAGCAGATCGCCGACAAGGTGGGCCTGTCGGCCAGCCCCTGCTGGAAGCGCATCAAGGACATGGAGGCCGCCGGCGTCATCCGCGGCTACACGGCGATCGTCGACACCGAAAAAGTGGGCCTCGGCCTGCGCGTCATCGTCGAGGCGAACATGGCGCAGCACAGCGAGACGACGGTGCGTCAGTTCGAGCGCGCGGTGGCCGCCGCCGCGCCGATCGTGCAATGCCACGCCACCACCGGCGAGAGCGACTACGTGATGAGCGTGCTCGTGCCCGACATCAAGCGCTACGAGCAACTGCTGCACGACACGATGTTCAAGCTGCCCGGCATCACGCACGTGCGCAGCGCCATCGTGCTCAAGGAGATCAAGAGCGAGATGCGGCTGGCGCTGCCGGAGGGCAGCCTGACCTCGGCGCGCAGGGGGCGGCGGGGCCGGGTCTGAGGCGCGCACGTCGCAGCGGCTTTCGGGCAAACTGGCCCGCCAGCGAGTGCCCGCAGGCCCCGTGCCTGTCCGGGCCCGGGGGGGGGGGGGGGCGCGGGCGGGGGGGCCGGGGGGGGGGGGGGGGGGGGGGGGGGGGGTGCTCGCCCCGGGACGCCGGCGGGTCCTGAAATTGCGACGAAACCGCGCCGAAGGATTTCCGGTCCTCGGGCCGCCGCGGTCTCGAGCCGGGGCCGATGCCGACCGGCGTGCTCGCCGGCTACGATGGCTGGATGCGCCGCCGCACCGCGCTTGTCTCGTCATCCCTCGCCCTGCCCTGGCTCGCGCCGGCGGCGCGGGCCGCCGAGCGGGTCGCCACCGGCGCCGGGCCGGCCGCCGCGATGGCCGTCCCGGCCGGCCCGACCGCCGGCGCCGCAGCGGCCGCCACGCGCGATGGCACCGCCGGCGGCCTGCCCGCCTCGGCATGGCCCGACATCGCCGCGGTCCCGGGCGGGGTGGCGTTGGTGGATCTCGGCAGCCACCGCGCGCGCCCCGCGGCGCACTACGGCGGCCGGCCGGTGCTCGTGCGCCCGAAAGGCGCAGCCTGGGTCGCGCTGGTCGGCATCGGCCTGGGCGCCGACGCCGCGCAGCCGCAGACGCTGCTCGTGCGCGAGGCCGACGGCCGCGAACGGCAGCTCACCTTTCGCCTGACGCCCAAGCAGTACACCGAACAGCGGCTGACGGTGGCGCCGCGCCACGTGGAGCTCTCCAAAGACGACCTGGCGCGGCACGAGCGCGAGCGCGCCCACCTGGGCGCCGTGCTGCGCCGCTTCTCGGCCGAGCGCGAGCCGGCGACGCTGCGGCTCGTGCAGCCGACCGCCGGGCCGCGTTCGTCTTCGTTCGGCCTGCGGCGTGTCTTCAACGGCCAGCCGCGCGCGCCGCACGGCGGCATGGACATCGCAGCACCCACCGGCACACCGGTGCTCGCCGCCGCCGCCGGCGAGGTGCTGGACACCGGCGACTACTTCTTCAATGGCCAGACGGTCATCCTCGACCACGGCCAGGGCCTGCTGACGCTGTACTGCCACCTCTCGGCCATCGAGGCGCAAGCGGGCCGCGCCGTGCGGGCCGGCGAGACGATCGGCACCGTCGGCGCCACCGGCCGCGTCACCGGGCCGCACCTGCACTTCAGCGTCTACCTGAATGCACAGTCGGTGGACCCGGCGCTGTTCCTGCCGGCGGGCTGACCCCGAGAACACGCATGAGGCCGCTGCCCGCATCGCTCGTGTGCTGCGCGCTGGCCGCAGCGGGCGCGGCGTTTGCGCAGGAGCCGGCCGAAGGCCCGCCGGCGCAGCCGCCCGCGTCGACGACGACACCTGAGCCCTCCGCTGCGCCCGCCTCCGACGACGCCACCCCCGCCCTCGAAACCGCGCGCGAAGCGGTGCGCGCCACCACCGTGTGGCTGGCGCGCGGCGTCGACAGCTGGTTCGGCGACCGCCCGTTCGAAGACGGCGGCCGCGTCAGCGACGGCGTGCTGAGCATCGGCCTGTTCAAGCGCGAGAGTGAACGGCCCGATGTGAACGTGCGCCTGCACGCGCGGCTGCGCCTGCCCAACCTGCACGAGAGCGGCTTTGCGTTCCTCGGCCGCGACGACCCGCGCGAGGTCGTTGCCGACACGCCGGGCGCCGTGGCGCGCTGGGAGCGCCTGCCGCGCGACACACGCAACGACCGCGAGTTCCTCGCCGGCATCGGCGTCGCGCTGCGCGACGCGCTCGACGTGCGGCTGGGCCTGCGCGGCGGCTTCAAGCCTTATCTGCAGGTGCGCTACCACGACGAATGGCGGCCGCGCGAAGCCAACCTGGTCGAGTTCAGGCAGACGTTCTTTCTCAACAAGGAAGACCAGCTCGGCTCGACGACGGCGTTGTCGTTCGCGCACGCCGACTCTGCGCAGCTGACGCTGCGCTGGCTGGCCGCGGCGACGATCACGCAGCGTGCGAGGCGCTACGACACGACGAGCGTCATCGGCGCGTACCGCGCCTTCGGCGACCGGCGGCTGCTTTCGCTCGAACTGCTGACCAACTCGCTCGAAGGTACCGGCGTCACCATCGACGACGCCGGCGTGCTGCTGAAGTGGGAGCAGCCGTTCCTGCGCGACTGGCTGGTCGGCGAGATGACGATCGGCTCGTTCTGGCCGCGGCCCGACCCCACGGTGCCGCGCACGCACTTGTGGGCGGCGGGACTGGGAGTGCGGATCAGTTTTTGAGCGAACCGGGCTCGAACACCCCGCTGGGTGCGAGCCCATCATGCGCATACAGCCACGCGCTTTGCCGCAGCGGCTCGCCCTGCGCGAGCTCGCGGTCGCGCTGGCGTTGCAGTGCGCCGTCGGGCAGGTGGTTGCGGATCTCGCGGCCGCGGCTCATCAGTTGCACTTCGCTGGCGCGTGGCCGGCGCAGCGCTTCGTAGCGCGCCAGCGCCGCCGGCACCGCGGCCGCATCGCCCGCATCGACATCACCCAGGCATACGCCCAGCATCTCGGCGTCCTCGATCGCCTGCGCCGCGCCCTGCGCGAAGAACGGCAGCATCGCGTGCGCCGCGTCGCCCAGCAGCGTGACGCGGCCGTGCGTCCAGCGATCGAGCGGGTCGCGGTCGTACAGCGCCCAGCGCTTCGTTTCGGTGGCCGCGTCGATGAGCCGCTGCACGTCGTCGTGCCAGCCTTCGAACTCGGCCTTCAGGTCGTCGACGCTGCCCTCGGCCGACCACGACTCGGTGCGCCACTCGCCTGCCGGCACGATGGCAACGACGTTGACGAGCCGCCCGCCCGAGATCGGGTAGTGCACGAGGTGGCGCCCGGGCCCGAGCCACAGCGTCTGCACGGGCCGAAGCGCCAGCGCCGGCGCGCGCTCGGCCGGCACGAGGAAGCGGAAGGCGCACAGGTCCGCGAAGCGCGGCCGCACCTCGGCCTGCGTGGCCGGGCCGACGACGCTGTGGATGCCGTCGGCGCCGATCACGACATCGGCGTCGACCTTCGTCCAGTGGCCGCCGCGGCGCGCGAAGGTCAGCTCTGCGCCGCCAGGGCCTTGCCGCAGTTCGACGCAGCGATGGTCGAGGAACAGCGCCTCGGGCGGCAGCGCCGCCTGCAGCATCGCCAGCAGGTCGGCGCGGTGCGCGACGTAGCACGCCGCGCCGTAGAGGCGCTCGCACTCGTCGCCCATCGGCTGCACCGACAGCACGTGGCCGTCCTGCCAGCGGCGGAACTCCCACGCCGCCTCGAGCCGCACGGCGAACGCCGGCAACCGCGCCGCGAGCCCCAGGCGCGCCAGCGGCCGCACCATGTTCGGCGGCACGACGAGGCCGGCGCCGACTTCGCGCAGCGCGCTCGCCTGCTCGTAGACGGTGGCCTCGACACCGCGCGCGCGCAGGAAGAGCGCCGCGGCCAGCCCGCCGATGCCGCCGCCGACGATGGCGATGCGCATCATCGACGGCCTCTGACGCAACGGTTGGCCGCGGTCGGCCGGGTGCACGGAAGACGACGCATCGGGGTTCTCGGGTGGCGCCTGATGGAGCAGGACAGGGCGCGATGCTAGCGGCGCCGAGTCTGCCGTCGGTCGGCGGGCGCATGTCGACCGCGCGGGCACGTCGCCGCCACGGGTAGCATGCCCGCCGAGCGCTACCGGATCGGCGCGAGGAGATCGGCGATGCCCGGCACGAAGACGATGCGGTCGCCCCAGCGTGGCCGGGTGCCGCTGGCCGCGATCATCCTGATCACGCTCGGCGCACTGTTCCTGCTGTCCAACCTGGGCCTCATCCCGCACATCGGGCCGCTGATCGCCAAGTGGTGGCCGCTGATCCTGATCGTGGTGGGCGTAGCGCTGTTATGGCGGCGCAAGTGAGGCGGCCGCCGCAGCTGCGTCAACCGGCCGGCGAACAGCCGTGCTCGCACTCACCTGCGCATGCATCCAGCGCGCCGTGCGCACGACGCCGCCGAAGCTGAACAGGTGCACGCCGACGGCGTTGTCGTGGCGCTGCGCATAGCGCGCCGCGACGGCGAGCTGGTCCGACGGCTCGGTGTGCACCATCAGCTGCGCGATGCGCGTGCCCAGCGACGACAGCGCCCGCCGCGCCGCACCGACGCCGCAGCGCTGCGCATAACGCAGCAACTGCACGGGGTCGCTGGGCCCGGGCATGCCGACGTAGACCGGCAGTTCGGGGTGGCTGGTGGCGAGCGCGGCGAGCCGGCCGACGATGCGCTCGGGCGCGAAGCTGAACTGCGTCACTGCATAGAGACCTAGGCCCTGCCGCGCGGCGGCGGCGCGCTTGGCTACGAGCGCATCGTCCAGCGCCGCCGGCGCGATGCGCGGGTGGCCTTCGGGGTAGACGGCGATGCCGATTTCGCGCACGCCGGCGTCGGCGAGGAGGCCGCTTTCGAGCAGGTGCGCGCTGTCGCGCCAGGGGCCGAGCGGCTGCGGCTCGTCGCCGCCGATCAGCATCACGCGGTGCACGCCGTGTTCGCGCACGGCGGTGCGCAGGAAGGCCGGCAGGTCGTCGCCGGCCGTGACGCGGCGCGCCGCGACGTGCGGCACCGGGTCGAAGCCGCGCGCGCGGATGTCGGCCAACAGCGGCAGCGACATCGCCAGCGGCCGCGAAGGCAGCGAGGGCACGTAGATGCCGGTGCCGGCGGGCAGGAACGGCGCCGCGTCGGCGAGCGAGCCCGCCTCGCGCACGGTGATCTCGATCGAGGCGTTGCCGAGCAGCTCGGCGAGGGTGTCGGCCAGAGGGCGGTCATGGCGATCGGCCGCGGCCGACAGCGCTTGGGGGGATGTCATCGGTCTCCTTCGGTTCTGTGCCTGCGCTTCGATACCTCAGCGCGAAGGGGTTGCGGTCCGTCCGCGTCAATCCCTCTTGCTCAATCCCTCTTCCTCGAGACCACATACGACTCGTCCTGGAACCACAGGCTGCCGTGCTTCTTCAGCACCTCGGCGGTGGCTTCCAGGTAGTGCGGGCGGCCGAGCACCTGGGCGAGGCGTTCGTCGTCGATCTGCGCGACGTAGACGGCGGCGTTCCATGCGGCGAACAGCGTCGAGGTGCCGATCGCCGAGGTCGCGGCCGCCGCCACCTCGTTGGGCAGCGTGTGCATGTCGTAGCGGAAGATCGCGCGGTTGTCGGCGTAGGCGTTGAAGTTGAACTGCCGCGCTTCCTTGCCCAGTTCGTGCCGCACCGCCGAGAGCACGTCGTGGCGCGAGGTGACGAACGGGTTCTCGCCCGGCCAGACGCGCTGCACGATCTCGAGGCCCGGGTCGTTGCCGCACGAGTGGATGCCGAGCAGCCGCCCGCCCGGCCCGAGCGCGCGCACGAGCGGCGCGACGACCTTCTGCGCCTTGAACTCGGCGCTGACGCGCGCGCGGTAGGGCTGCGAGGCGATGACGAGGTCGAAGCCGGCCTGCGCCTGCCCCTGGCGCGGGATCACCTTGTCGAGCAGGAAGCGGTAGTCGTCGCGGTAGATCGTCAGCACGACCGGGCGCTCGTAGACCGGGTTGCCGGTCTTCGCGCTGTGCCGCGCCTGCCAGTGCGTGGCGAGGAAGCGGTCGAGCGCGCCGATCTGCTCGGCGAACTCGTGCGAACTGCTGCCGGTGAGCGCTACCTCCTTCCACAGCATCGAGTTCGCCGCCGGCAGCGAACGCGGCGTGAGCCACGGCGCCTCGGCGTAGTACATGTTGGTCACCGTCAGCACGGTGGCCGGGTGCTCGAAGAAGCGGTCGGCCATCTTGTGCAGCGACAGCCGCACGTCCTCGAGGCTGATCTCCTTGCCGACGATGAAGAACGGCATCGTCGCGTGCCGCCGGTGCATCTCGCGCATCACGCTGGTCAGCACGGTGCCGTCGCCCATGCCGGCATCGAAGACCCGCAGCGCCGGCGGCCGCGGATGCAGGTGTGCGAGTTCCATGCCGACGCGGCGCGCGATCACGTCCTTCTCGCCGCAGGTGGTGACGAAGAGCAGGTACTTCTGGCGGTTGTCGAAGAAGCGGAAGTTGCGCTCGGGGGCGGCTTCGGTTTCGGTTTCAGCGGCGGACCGCACCGCCGCCGCGGCCGGCATCGGATCGCTGGCGCGCACCATCGGCAGCAGCTCGGGCGGCACGCCGAGCTCGGCTTTCGCGCCTTGCGCGCGCATGAACGCCTGCAGCCGCGCCAGCGTCTCGGGCTTGATGCGCGCGCCTTCGCGCAGCCGCGCGACGAGCTTGCCGTCGTTGACGGCGCGCCGGCCGAAGGTCGATTCGGCGACGCCGCGCTCGCGGCAGAAGTCGGTGATGCGGTCGAGCAGCGTCGGTGGGGATGTTGCCGCGGCGGCGGCGGCAGGCCCGGCGAGGCGCCCATTGCGGTGCAGCGCAGACAGCGTGGCGTCCATGCGCCGCAATGTAGGCGCGCCGGCAGTGGGCAGGCAACCTCGCCTAAGAAGGGGGCGAGTCCTGCAATTGTGGGCCTCTGCCCACCGGCGAGGGCTTACCCATTGCGGTGTGTTGCTCCCTCTCCCGCCTGCGGGACAGGGAGATACCCCTTCATCGACTGGACCGCCGCGCCCACGCCTTGCGCGCTTCCTCGGCCCACAGCACCGCGCTGGCCAGCACGACGATCGGCAACAGCACCGCCGGGGCCAGCGGCACGGTGTGGAACATCGTGTTCAGCGCCGGCAGGTACAGCACCGCGGCCTGCAGCGCGATCGAGAGCACGAGGCCGCCGAGCAGCCAGCGGTTG
This sequence comes from Betaproteobacteria bacterium, assembly GCA_016716535.1. Lineage (GTDB taxonomy): Bacteria > Pseudomonadota > Gammaproteobacteria > Burkholderiales > Burkholderiaceae_C > Rubrivivax. The sequence continues at coordinate 309,895 of JADJWD010000001.1, forward strand.
CGCACGAGTGTCGAACCGAAGGCCGACGCGGTGGCCGACTGGCAGTTGACGACGTTGAACCACTGCGTCACCGCCACGAGCGTGAAGACCTCGGTGCGCACGGTGTCGATCGGCACGCCGGCGTGCAGCCGCCAGGCGAACCAGCCGAAGGCGGCGGCCGCGGCGGTGAGCGCCATCAGCGCCGTGCGCACGAGCATGCTGCGGTCGAAGAGCGCATCGTCGCGCGGCACCGGCGGGCGGTGCATTTCGCTGCCGCTCGCCGGGTCCATCACCAGGTTCACCGTCAGCGTGCCTTCGGTGACGATGTTGATCCACAGGATCTGCACCGCCGCCAGCGGCAGCGGGTAGCCGGCGACCAGCGCCAGCAGCAGCACCAGCACCTCGTCGACCGAGGTCGCGAAGAGGTACAGGATCACCTTCTTCAGGTTGCCGTAGACGACACGGCCCTGCTCGACGGCGGCGACGAGCGTCGCGAAGTTGTCGTCGGTCAGCACGATGCGCGAGGCGCTCTTGGCGACCTCGGTGCCGGTGATGCCCATCGCCACGCCGACATCGGCGCGCGCCAGCGCCGGCGCGTCGTTGACGCCGTCGCCGGTCATCGCGACGACCTCGCCGCGCGCCTGCAGCGCCTGCACGATGCGCAGCTTCTGCGCCGGCTGCACGCGGGCGAAGACGGCGACCTGCGGCAGCACAGCCGTGAGTTCGGGCCCGGTCATCCGTTCGAGTTCAGTGCCGTCGACGGCGCGGTCGCCTTCCCTCGCGATGCCGAGTTCGCGCGCGATCGCAAGGCCCGTCAGCTTGTGGTCGCCGGTCACCATGATCGGCCGGATGCCGGCGCGGCGGCACTCGGCCACTGCGGCACGCGCTTCCTCGCGCGGCGGGTCGATCTGGCCGATGAGGCCCAGCAGCCGCGCGCGGCCGGCCAGCGCAGCGAAGCCGGCGTCGGGGTCGAGCGGCGCGCCCTCGTTACGCGCCTCCACCCCGGCCACCGCCAGCACGCGCAGCGCCTGCTGCGCCATCGCCTCGGCGGTGCGCGCCGCCGCATCAGCTGTCGCGCGATGCCCCGCCGGCAGCAGCCGCAGCACCGCCTCGGGCGCGCCCTTGACGACGATGCGCGGCCCGTGCGCGGTGGCCATCAGCTTCGCATCGGCATCGAACGGCAGCTCGGCCGCGCGCGGCGCCTGGCGGCGCAACGCCGCGAGGTCGATGCCCGCCTTGGCCGCCAGCACGAGCAGCGAACCTTCGGTGGGGTCGCCGAGCACCGACCAGGCGCTGCGCTCGCCCTCGGGTGGCAGCAGCTCGGCGTCGTTGCACAGCGCCGCGGCGTGCAGCAGCGCGGCGACTGCCGGATCGCTGTCGGCTTCGATGCGGCGCTCGCCTTCGTGCAACTCACCCGCCGGTGCGTAGCCGACGCCGCTGGCGCGCAGCGTGCGGCCGCCCTCTTGTCCCTCTTGTTCTCGCGCTTGCGCTTCATCGCCCGGCAGCCACATGGCCACCGCCGTCATCTCGTTCTTCGTCAGCGTGCCGGTCTTGTCGCTGCAGATGACGGTGGTCGAGCCGAGCGTCTCCACGGCCGAGAGGCGGCGGATGATCGCGCCGCGCGCGGCCATGCGCTGCATGCCCACCGCCAGCGCGATCGTCATCGCCGCCGGCAAGCCCTCGGGCACCATCGAGACCATCTGGCTGACGGCGACCATCAGCACTTCATCGAGCGGCAGCGCGCGTGCGTGGCCGAGCGCGAGCACGAGCACGAACAGCACCACCGCGGCCACCAGCAGCGCGCGGCTGAACGCGGCGAGCCGCCGCTCGAGCGGCGTCGGCGGCTCGACGGCGCGCTCGGTCATCGACGCGATGCGGCCGACCTCGGTGTGTGCGCCGGTAGCAACGACGAGCGCGCGGGCGCGCCCGGCGGCGATGTGCGTGCCGGCATGCACGATGCAGTGGCGGTCCGCCAGGCCCGTGGCCTCGGGCAGCGCCGCCACCGTCTTGTCCACGGGCGTCGACTCCCCGGTCAGCGCCGCCTCGGCCGCTTCGAGCTGTGCCGCCCCGACGAGGCGCGCGTCGGCGCCGACCGCGTCGCCGGCGGCAAGCAGCAGCACGTCGCCCGGCACCAGCTCGCGCGCCGGCAGCACGCACTCGGCGCCACCGCGCAGCACGCGCGCCTGCAGCTCGGCCAGACGCCGCAGCGCCGCCATCGAGCGCTCGGCGCGCCCTTCCTGGAAGCTGCCGACGAGCGCGTTGACGACAACGACGACGAGGATCACCGCCGCGTCGCCGTGGTGCCCGAGCGCCACCGCCAGCGCCGCGGCGAAGAAGAGGATGACGACGAGCGGGCTCGTGAACTGCCGCGCGACGATGCGCCAGAGCGGCCGCGGCGGCGCCTCGGGCAGCACGTTGGCGCCGTGCTCGGCCTGCCGCGCGCGGACGGTGGCGTCGTCGAGGCCGTGCGCCGGGTCGACGCCGAGGCGCGCGGCGGCCGCGGCCGGGGACAGCGCGTGCCAGGCGGGGATCACCCCTTCATCCGCCCCACCGCCGCAATCCACCGCTCGAACGCTGCCATCTGGTCGCCGACGAACTTCTTCGTCGTGTCATCGGTGCAGCGGCCCTCGGCGTCGAACTTCGTGCCGGCCATCGAGATGAAGACTTCGGGCTTGGCGAGCACGTGCGTGTTCAGGAACAGCAGCACCTTGCGCAGGTCGTACTGCATGCGCGCACCGCCCACCGGGCCGGACGACGCGGTGAAGATCGCCACCGGCTTGCCGGCCCAGGGCTGGTCATCGCCGCGGCTCGTCCAGTCGAGCACGTTCTTGATGCCGCCGGGGATCGAGAAGTTGTATTCGGGCGTCGCGACCAGCACGGCGTCGGCGCGGCGGATGCGCTCGCGGATCACCTCCACCGGCTTGGGCAGGCCGGCGGCGAACACGTCGCCGTCGAACACCGGCACGTCGCGCCACTCGGTGATGTCGAGCTGCATCGTCTTCGGCATCAGCTCGCCGGCCAGCTTCAGCGCGGCGCGGTTGAGCGAGGCCTTCCGCAGGCTGCCGCACAGGCCGAGGATGTCGAGGGTGCTCATGGGGCCGGGAACTCCGGGTCATGGGTGGATCAGCAGACCGGAGTATTCACCGCTTCATCAGCTCGCCTCCCGCGGTGCCCAGACCGACCGCCCTTCATGCAGCGCTGCGTCGTGGTCGCCGAGCAGCGGCGGCGCGGTCACCTCGAGCGCACGCTCGCCGTCGAAGGCGAGCGGCGAGCGCACGGTGCGCCAGCGCTCACCCGGCTTGCCCGGATGCGGCGCATCGACGAAGAGCTGCAGATGCTTCGCCTGCGGGTCTTCGGGCACTTCGTTGGTGTCGTACATCGGCGCGTGCGGCACGTCCAGCGCCTCGAGCCGGCGGCACCACTCGGCGCGCGGCGCGTTGGCGAAGAAGCCGCCGAGCACGCCGATCAGCACCGCCTGGTGCTCGATGCGCGCCTCGCGCGTCGCGAAGCGCGGGTCGTCGAAGAGGTCGGGTTTGCCGATCGCTTTCGCCAGGCCCTCCCAGAACTTAGGCGGGCTGCTCATGTGCAGCGCGATCCACTTGCCGTCGGCGCACTCGAGCACGTAGCTTTGCGAGACGCTCGGCCGGCTGTACGGCCCCATCACCTCGCCTTCGCTGAAGAGGTGCGTGAACGCGTCGAGGTTGAAGTGGGTCATTGCCTCGAACATCGAGACTTCGACGCGACGGCCCTTCGTGCGGCCTTCGTCGGCGCCCTTCCCTCGCTCCCGCTCCACCAGCGCCCCGAGGATGCCGAGCGCTGCATAGAACCCGGTCAGCGCATCGGCAATCGCCGGCCCGACGACACGCGGGTTGGCCGGGTTGACGAGCAGCTTGAGAAAACCGCTCGCGGCCTGCGCGACGCTGTCGTAGCTCGGCCGCGCCGCCGCCGGGCCGTCGGGCCCGAAGCCGCTGATCGCGCAGTAAACGAGCGCCGGGTTCAGCTCGCGCAGCCGCGCCTCGCCGGCACCGAGCCGCGCCGCGACGCCGGGGCGGAAGTTCTGGATGTAGACATCGGCCTCACGCACGAGCTGGTCGAAGCGCGCCAGGTCGCCGGGCTTGCGCGTGTCGAGCCGCACGCTCTTCTTGTTGCGGTTGTAGGTCTGGTAGTGCGGGCTGTAGGTGCCGCCGCGAAAGGCGCGGAACGGATCACCCTCGGGCTGCTCGACCTTGACGACATCGGCGCCGAGGTCGGCCAGCAGCATTGCCGCGGCCGGGCCGGTGATGAAGGTGCCGTGCTCGAGCACGCGGATGCCTTGCAGGACTCCTTTGGACATTGCAGGTGCTCCTGTTCAGTGGGTACATGCGGAAGGCAGGCATGCCGAGGGCGGTGGCGGGCCGGCGGGCCGAGGCCGGCGGGTGCCGGGGCGGGTGGGGTGCCCTGCGTAGCGAAGCAAAGGATGAATCGTTGGCGAGCGAAGCGAAGCCAGGAGAAGGACATCAGCGGAACTGGGCAGCCCAGCCGCCCGCGACCGCCACCGCCCTCACCCTGCCCGACTTCCGACACCGCTCACGACGAAGACTTGATCGTCACGCCGCTCGGCAGCGCACCGGTATACCTCTGCTCCCGCGTCGCCTGATACGACAACGCAAAGCCGATCGGCCGCGCCAGCTCTTCGGTGAGGTGGCCGATCAGCCCGGCGCAGCGCGCGAGGATCGGCACGCCGCGCAGCGCCTCGGCCGGGAAGCCCACGTCGAGCAGCACGGCCGGGATCGCCGCCGAGACGTTCAAACGCAGGTCGCGTTGCGTGAGCCCGGGCAGCACTTTCTCCACCGCCTCGGCCAGCGCGACGAAGCGCCCGGGCGTGCCCGCCTCGGCCGCCACGGCGAAGAGCCGCGCGACGCGCGGGTCGCGGTCCTTGTGCAGCGGGTGGCCGTAGCCGGGAATCGCCTGCTTGGCGGCACGCAGTTCGCGCACGACCTCGCTCGCCGCATCGTCGAGCGACAACGCCTTGTCGCGCGCCAGCGCGTCGATGCGCAGCAGCAGGCGCCCCGCCGTCTCGGACGCGCCGAGAATCACCGAGCCGCAGCCGAGGATGCCGGCGGCCACCGCGCCTTGCAGCGCGTCGGGCGCGGCGGCCAGCGTCATGCGCGCGGCCTGCACGCTCGGCACGAGGCCGTGCTCGGCGATCGCGACGAGCGTCGCGTCGAGCACGCGGCTTTGCATTGCGTTCGGGCGCTCGCCGGTGACGAGCAGCCAGAAGTAGTCGGTGAACGAGACGCGGCCGATCAGGTCGCGCGCGAGATCCGCGCCGCGCACGACGATCGTCTCGTCGTCGCTCGTGCAGATCGCCGATTCGGGGACGGTGGCTTTGCCGATCTTCATCGCTGCGCCTCCCCGTTCACGCCGGCGCGAGCACGAAGTCGTAGCGCGCGCTGTGGAAGGGCTTGTCCATCACGCGCCCGTCGGGTGCCTTGCTGCCGGCGGCGTGTTTCTCGTACGGCACGATCAGGCTGTCGCGCACGCCGAACACCGCGTCGGAATCGAGGTACGGGCTGTCGGCCGGGAACAGGTGCGTCGTCAGCGGTACATAACCGTCCTTGTAGACCATCGCGTGGATGTGGCCCGGGCGGTTCGGGTGGCGGCCCATCGCGCGCAGCATGTCGCCCACGGGGCCGTCGGCGGGCACCGGATAGAACGTCGGCTTGATCGACCAGAAGTGGTAGCGGCCCTCGCTGTCGGTGTGGAACCGCGCACGCAGGCGCATGCCGGCGTCTCCGCCCATCTGCATGTCGTAGACGCCCTCGCCGTCGCCGCTCCACACATCGAGGCAGCAGCCGGCGATCGGCCGGCCGTGCGTGTCGGTGATGCGGCCGCTGTAGTGCGCGGGCTCACCCGGCATGCCGCGCCCGATGTCGCTGCCCAACTCCAGCACCGGCGCGCCCTCCCAGTAGAACGGGCCCTGCACCGTCGCCTCGGTGGCCGGCGTCACGGCGGTCTTGTCGGCGAGCGCCTTCTTCGAGCGCCGCGCCTGGTCGAGCTGCACGACGAGCATCGACAGGCCGAGCGTGTCGGACAGCAGGATGAACTCCTGCCGCTTCTCGTCACAGGTGTGGCCCACGTCGGTGAGGAACTGGATGGCGCGCATCCACTCGTCGGGCTTCAGGTCGACCTCGCGCGCGAGCGCGTGCACGTGCTTGACGACCGCGGTGATGATCTCGCGGAAGCGCGGGTCGGTCTCGGGCGTCAGGCGGTCGAGCACGGCCTGGGTGATGTCGGCGGTCTGGTGCGGGCTCATCGTCGTTCTCCGGAGAAGATGTGATGCGAGCTTGGGGCTCAGGAAGGTCTGAAGAGGTCGCGCGGGATGCCCGCCGCGGCGAAGAGGCGGTCGCGCGAGGCCTCGAGCTCGCGGCGCAGGCGCGCCAGGTTCACGTCGAGGAGGCGCCCCTTCCACTTGCGCACCTTGCCGGCGACGATGACCGTCTCGACGTTGCTGCGCTCCATCAGCGAGACGACGGCGCCGGGCACGTGGTTCAGCGGCGCGACGTTGATCGCCTCTGCGTCGAGGATGACGATGTCGGCCTCCTTGCCCGGCTTCAGCGAGCCGATCTTCGCCTCGAGCCGCAGGTCGCGCGCGCCGTTGATCGTCGCGTAGCCGATCACGTCGCGCGCCGTCAGCCGCGGCAGCCCCGTCGGCGGCAGCGGCGGCATGTTCGGCTCGGCGAGCGTCACCGCGTTGACGAACATGCGCTGCAGCGCCATCGTCGTGCGCATCTGGGTGAAGAAGTCGGCCGTCAGCGTGCACTCCACGTCGGACGAGAGCGACGGCCGGATGCCGAGCGACTGCGCCTTCAGCACGGGCGGCGTGCCGTGCGCCATGTTCATCTCGATCGGCACGGCCAGCGACACGCCGGCGCCGGTGTCGCGCACGCGCTGCCAGGCCATGTCGGACATGCCGGTCATGTGGACGAAGAAGTTGTCGGCGCCGATGCCGAGCGTGCCGCTGTCGCCGCCGAGCCCCTGCGCCAGCAGGTCAAACGCCGGCCGCATGCCGAAGGTGCCGACGATGTGCGCGGCCACCGGCAGACCAAGCTCGCGGCCGAGCCGCCACGCCGCCTCGTAGCCCGGCAGGTAGATCTCGCCGCCCATGAACATCGTCAGAAGCTGGTCGGTGCTGCTGAAGTGGCGCAGCTTCAGGCGCCGCGCGTCGTTCGGATACTGGTTGCCGGCGACGCCGCCGGCGCTTTCGAAGTAGCCGAAGACGGCGCGCATCTGCGCGTCGCGCAGCGCCTTGACCTGCACGTCGCTGTGCGTGGGCGAGTGGTGGATCTGCGAGATGTCGTGCACCGTCGTCACGCCGGCGTCGAGCTGGCTCAACGCACCGAACAAGGTGCTGATGTACACGTCCTCGGGCCGGTACTGCGGCGCGAAGGTCAGCAGGATCTTCTGGAAGTAGTTCTGCGTGATCGCGGGGTCCAGGCCGTCGAAGAGCAGCCCGTCGGCGAGGAAGCTGCGCAGCGCCGTCTCGAACAGGTGATGGTGCGTGTCGACGAAGCCCGGCATCACGATGCGGCCGCGCGCGTCGATGACACCGGCGCCCCAGGCGTTGAGGTTCGGGCCGACGGCGACGATCTTCTTGCCTTCGACCAGCACGTCGGCCTCGGCGAAGTCGCCGACGGTTGCGTCCATCGACATCACCGCGCCGCCGCGGATCAGGTAGCGGCGGCCGGCGTGGCCGCTGTGCGAGGGCTCGCGGTCGTCGCCGTGCGCGAGTGCCGGGCGCGGCGCGAAGAGGGCCATCGCGCCGGCGGCAGCGGTGGTTGCGCCGGCCGCGGCCGACGCCTTCAGGAAGCCGCGGCGGGCGTGCAGTCGCGGGAAGCCTCGATCACAGAGGTTGCACATAGGGCTGTCTCCTTGGTGGCCCGACGAAGGGCACGATCGGCCCGCTTCAGATCCCGGCGGGCAAGGGGAAGGGAGCGCGATGCGCTGTCGCGCCCCCGTCGGCAACTTCGTAATCGACCTGGTGCCGTGCGCTGCGCAGGTCGCCCAGCGCGGCGCGCACGCGCAGGTGCTCGGGGTGCTGCGCGTAGGCGGCCAGCGCCTCGCGCGACTCGAACTCGGTGTAGAGCACGACATCGCAGGCGTAGTCGATGCGGCTCTCGTCCACGCCCACTTCGAGGTGCACGAGGCCGGGCACACGGCCGCGCAGCGACTCGAACTCGCTCTTCACGCGCGCGACATGGCGCGCGTGCGCGGCCGCGTCGTCGCCGCGCACCTTCCACATGACGATGTGCTTGATCACGCGCCGCCTCGTCGGGGTGTCCTGTCCGCCGGCTACACGCCCAGGTAGGCGCGGCGGATCTCGTCGCGCTGCATCAGCGCGTCGGGCGTGCCCTCGGCGACCATGCGGCCTTCCTCGAGCACGTAGGCGCGGTCGGCCACGCGCAGCGCCGTGGCGACGTTCTGCTCGACGAGCAGCACCGCCGTGCCCTCGCGGTGCACACGCCGGATGGCGCCGAACAGCTCGGTGACGATCAATGGCGACAGCCCGAGCGACGGCTCGTCGAGCAGCAGCAGGCGCGGCCGCGCCATCAGCGCGCGGCCGATCGCCACCATCTGCTGCTGGCCGCCGGAGAGCTCGCCGGCCGCCTGGCCGAGCTTTTCCTTCAGCGCCGGGAAGAGCGCCAGCACCATCGCCAGCGTCTCGGCGCGCTTCGCTTTCGCTGCCGGCAGGATGCTGCCGATCTCGAGGTTCTCCACCACCGTCATGCCGCCGAAGAGCCGCCGCCCCTCGGGCACGAGCGCGATGCCGGCGGCGCAGAAGCGGTGCGGCGGCAGCGCGCTGATGTCGCGCCCGTCGAAGACGATGTGGCCACTCTTGGCGCGCAGCACGCCGGCGAGCGTGTTGATCAGCGTCGTCTTGCCCGCGCCGTTGGGGCCGACGATGCACAGCAGTTCGCGTTCGCGCAGCTCGAAGCTCACGCCCCACAGCGCCGGCGCGGCGCCGTAGGCGACCTGCAAGTCGCGCACGTCAAGCATGGTGCGCCTCCAGGCCTGACGAGGTGGCAGGCGCCGGCGCCTCGTGTTCGACGCCGAGGTAGGCGCGCATCACCTCGGGGCGGCGCATCACTTCGGCCGCGGGACCCTCGGCGAGCAGTTCGCCGTGGTCGAAGACGACGACGCGGTCGGTCAGCGCCATCACGGCGCGCATCACGTGCTCGACGAAGACGACCGTCGCGCCCTGGTCGCGGATGCGCCGCACCAGCGCCACCGCGTCGTCCATTTCGGCCGGCGTCAGGCCGCACAGCACTTCGTCCAGCAGCACGAGGCGCGGCCGCGAGGCGAGCGCACGCGCGAGTTCGAGGAACTTGCGCTGGTGCAGGTTCAGCTCGTCGGGCAGCACGTGCGCCTTCGCGTCGAGGCCGGCGAAGGTGAGCCAGGTCATCGCCTCGCGCCGCGCGGTTTGCGGGTCAGGCAACCCGCCGCCGAACATCGCCGCCAGCGCCACGTTGTCCAGCACCGTCTGGTGGCCGAACGGGCGCGGGATCTGGTACGTGCGCGCGATGCCGGCACGCGCGATGCGGTGCGCGGCGCGGCCGGCCAGCTCACGCCCTTCGAAGACGACGCTGCCGGCCGTGGGCAGGTAGTGGCCGCTGACGAGATTGATGAAAGTCGACTTGCCCGAGCCGTTGGGGCCGAGCAGGCCGAGGATCTCGCCGCGGCGGACTTCGACGTCGACGCCGGCCAGGGCCTTGACGCCGCGGAACTGCTTGGCCAGGCGCGTGGCGCGCAACAACGCTGGCGCGGCCGCCGGCGCCGCGACTGGCCGCGCATCGAGCGCAACGGCCGTGGCAGCGGCCGGCGGCGAGACGCGATCGGCGGCGCCCACCGGCGCACGGCGCCGCGGCCCGAGCAGCCGCTGCACCCGCGGCAACACGCCCTCCGGCATGAACAAGATCGCCGCAATCAACACCACGCCCACCATCGCCTTGCCGGCCACCGCCAGGTTGGCCGCGGTGAAGCTGTACAGCAGCAGCGTGATCGCCACTGCGCCCACCGCCGGGCCGGCCCAGTGGCGGCTGCCGCCGAGGATGCTCATCAGCACCACGGTCAGCGGCACGGTGATCGTGAACACCTCGCCGACCGTCACGTAGTTGAGGAAGAGCGCGTGGATGCCACCCGCGACGCCGGCCAGCGCGCACGAGATCGCGAGTGCCACGAGCTTGTAGCGGTAGGTCGGCACGCCCATCACCTCGGCCGCGTCCTCGTCGTCGTGGATCGCGAAGAGCCCGGCGCCGAGCTTGCTGACCGAGATGCCCCAGGCGACGAGCAGCGTCACCGCCGCCGCCGCCAGCGCCAGCAGGTAGAACGTGGACGACGCGGTCGGCCCGATCTTCGGCACCGCGACCCCGGCCAGCGACACGCCGTTGCCGCCGTCGATCGGCGTGTTGACGATGACCGTGCCGAGCACGAAGGTCACCGCCAGCGTCAACAGCGCGAACACCTCGCCGCGGATGCCCTTGACGCGAAACACGATCGCGCCGACGACGACGCCGAGCAGGCAGGCCACCGCGGCGGCCGCCGGCAGCGTCCACAGGAACGGCCAGTCGTAGCGCGACATCAGCGTCGCGCTCGTGTAGAGGCCGCCGCCGAAGAACGCGCCGTGCCCGAACGAGAAGTAGCCGGTGTAGCCCGACAGGATGTTCCAGCTCGTCGCCAGCACGATCCAGTGCAGCACGAGGTACAGCAGCGAGTCGTAGAACGCCGGCAGCCCGAGCGCCGGCATGAAGGCCAGCGCCACGGCCGTGCCGACGATGGCCAGCGGCGTGCGTTGCGCGAGCAGCTTCATGCCTTCAAGCCGCCCGCCCGGGGCGGAACAGCAGGATCGCGATCAGCAGCGCAAAGCTCACCAGCGGCGCCCACGAAGGCGCCGTCACCGCCATCGTCACCGCCTCGCTGACGCCGATGACGATGCCGGCGATGAGCGGCGCGAGCGCGCGCCCGAGCCCGCCCAGCATCACCGCCGCGAAGACGACGCCGACCCAGGCGTAGATCTGCGACGGCGCGAGCGTGAAGCCGAGCGCCAGGCACAGCCCGGCGACGCCGGCCAGCGCCGAGCAGGTGCCGGCCAGCAGCAGTGCGTTGCGCCGCTCGTGGATGCCGAAGGCCGCGGCGATCGGCGCGTCTTCGGCGCTGGCGCGCAAGGCGCGGCCGAGGTCGGTGTAGCGCAGCACGGCCCACACGGCGAACGAGAGACCGACCGCGAGCGAGAGCGTGATCAGCTCGGGCAGTGGCACGTACAGGCCCGCCACCTTCCAGCGGTGCTCGCCGTAGCTCGACTCGAGCTTGCGATAGTCGGCGGTCCAGATCGACTGGATGAGCGCCTCGACGATGCCGGTGAGCCCGAAGGTCACGAGCAGCGAGTTGAACGGCGTGATCGCGAAGCGCGCCATCAACGCGTGCAGCGCCGCGCCGAGCGCGAAGAACGCCGGCACGATGATCACCAGCGTCGCCAGCGGGTCCATGCCCATCGCCGAGAGCTGGTAGCACAGGTACGCGGCGAGGAAGGCGAACGCGAAGTGCGCGAGGTTGATCTGCCGCAGCAGCCCCCACGACAAGCTCAGCCCCAGGCCGAGCAGGCCATAGAGGGCGCCGACGAAGACGCCCGACAGCACGCTTTGCGCCAGCAGCGTGGCACTGGGCAGGGTCATCGCTGCCCGCCTGCTTGCCCAGCCTCCTCTTCGCCGCGCGGCATCAGTTCGTCTGCATCGCGGCGCCCGGCGCCGCGTGCGTCTTCGGCCACACCACCTTCCAGTTGCCGCCCTGCGCCTGCTTCACGCGCATCAGGTCGTCGCCGTACTGGCCGCGGCCGTTGAAGCGCACGCGGCCTTGCAGCGTGTCGACCTGGTTCTTGCGCAGCCACTCGCCGATCGCCTTGTCGTCCAGGCTCTTCGTCGCCAGCACGCCGGCTTCGAGGATCTGCCAGGCCGAGTAACTGGCCGCCGCCTGCACCTCCACCGAGATGTCCGGGATCTTCGCGGCCTTCGCGCGCTCGTGATACAGCGGGATGAACTCGGCCGCGCCGCGGTTGGCGGTGAACGGCGCGTGCTCCTCGAAGATCGTCACCGACAGCGCGCCCTTCGCCTCGGGCAGCGTGACCAGCGGGCCGGGCGAGGGATAGAGGTAGAAATGCTGCGGCGGCTGGTAGTCGATCTTCTTCATCGCATCGAGCAGCATGTTGCCTTCCAGGCCGATGGCGCCGACCCAGACGAAATCGGGCTTGGCGTCCTTCACGCGGTTGGCGATCGGCCCGAAGTCGCGGTTGCCGAAGTCCCATTCGAGGAACAGCACCTCGTTGAGGCCGCGCTTCTTGATCGCCTCGCGCGCGCCGGCCGAGAGGAACTGGATCGGCGGGAACTTGCTCGTCACCACCGCTACCGTCTTCGGCGGCTTGGGTCCGGCGGCGAGCGCGTCGAACACCGTCGCCGGCACCGTGTTGCCCGGGTCCTCGCCCAGCGACCAGGCGGGGAACGAGTTCTCGTACTTCGCCAGCGACGGGATGCCGAAGGTGTGGTGCACGAGCACCTTGCCGTAGCGCTGCGCCACGCCCATCGCCGACAGGATGCCCGGCGTCGCGTACGGGCCCATCAGCAGGTCGACCTTGTCGACGGTGACGAGTTGCTCGTACAGCGTGCGCGCGAGGTCGGGCTTGCTCTGGTCGTCCTTGAGGATCCACTCGAGCGGCCGGCCGAGCCAGCCGCCCTTCTTGTTGGTCTGCTCGATGAAGATCTCACCGACGACCTTGTGGATCAGCGCCGTGGCCGACAGCGGCCCGGTCAGCGCGAGCGTGCTGCCGATGCGGATGGGGCCGGACTGCGCGCGCGCGGCGCGCGGCAGCACGAGGCCGCTGGCGGCGGCCAGGCCAGCGACTCCGGCGCCGAGCAGCGTGCGGCGGTCGAGGCGGCTGCGCGTCGTGGATGACGATGAGGAAGAACGGTTCATCGCTTTGTCTCCTTGTGGGTGTATGTGTCATTGTGGCGTTAGGCCGCCATCTCGGAATCGTTCACCGCTCGAGCGCACCGCCGGCGAGCCAGCGCGCGCCGCGGCGGTACAGCTCTTCGACCACCGCGCCCTTCAGCATCGGCATGTCGAGCTTGACGCGGTAGCCGATGCCCGTCTGGATGTAGGCGAGGTGGCGGTAGCCCTCGGGGAAGCCCGCCAGCCGCGTCGCGTCGAGCTTGGGCGCCGCGGCGGGGTCGAGCGGGTCGATGCGGTCCTTCTCGTAGATCGGCTGGCGGTGCAGCAGCTTCCATTCGCCTTCGTGCTTGGTCACAAAGTCGTAGAAGCGGCCGGTGCAGACGATGTCGCACGGCACGCCTTCGACGAGGCCGCGCTGGCTGATCGTCATCTTCGTCTGCGCGATTGCGCGGCCGGCATTCGCACCGGTGCCCAGTTCGATCGCCGAGCCGCCGAGGAAGTGCAGGATGCTCACGCCCTTGGCCCAGCCTTCCTGCGTGACACGGATGAACTCCTTGTACGGGCCCTGGAACCAGGTGGCCATCATCACGCCGTCGGGATGCCAGCAAGTCGCGAAGCGCTTCCAGTCGCCGGCGTCGCGCCAGACGGCCCAGCGCTCGACGAGGCGGCGGATCAGCAGTTCTTCGTTCAGCGTCGTGTCCATCTTCGAAGGCAGGTGCGGGGTTCGGGCCGGTTGCCGGTTCACGCCTCGCGGCCGAGCGCGCGCAGCAGCGTCGCCACCGGCCCCGCCGCCGGTGCCGTGGCCGTGGGCGCGAAGGTGGCGCGCACCGTCGGCCGCGCGCCAATGCCCGGCGGGCGGTGCTGATTGAGCGCCTGCACGAGCGTGCTCAGGCCGAGCACGTCGGACAGGGCTTCGAGTTCGGACGCCTTCCCCGTGCTCGCCGCCTCGCCGAGGAATCGCAGGCCGGCGCGCCACTCGTCCTCGCTCAGCTTGACCTCGCGCGCGAAGGCGTGCAGGTGCTGCACGAGGCTCGTCATCACGTCGCGCAGGCGCGCGTCCTCGGCGCCGGCGTGGCAGGCGATGACGGCCTGGGTGATGTGGTCCTCGTCGATCAGGCGCATGGCGCAGGGGCGGTGCCGCCAGCCCGTTGCCGCGATGCGGGCATCTGCGGGTGGCGACCGTGGGGCGCGAATCTAGACTTGCACGCACGGAACAAAAAGGCCGCCCGGTGAAACCACTTTTGCGGCCACCGCAAAACTACGGGTAAACATGGATCGCTGGGCGGAAGTGGCGCTGTTCGTGCACGTGGCCGAGCTGGGCAGCCTGACGAAGGCGGCCGAGGCGCTGGACCTGTCCAACGCCGCGGCCAGCCGCCACCTGGCGGCGCTGGAGGAGCGGCTGGCGGCGCGGCTCGTGCATCGCAACACGCGGCGACTCGCGCTCACCGACGTCGGCGAGGCGTTCTACCGCCGCTGCAAGCCGCTGTTGGCCGAGCTGCACGAGGCCGAGGCGGAGGTCAACGCCGCCGTGCTGAAGCCCACCGGCACGTTGCGCATCACCGGCAGCCTGTCGTTCTGCATGATGCACATCGCGCCCAGGCTGCCCGAGTTCACCGAGCGCTACCCGGACCTGCGCGTCGAGATCGTCGCCGCCAACCGCTACTACGACCTCTTGGACAGCGGCATCGACGTGGCCATCCGCACGCGCGAGTTCGAGGCCGACAGCAACATCACCGTGCGCCGCCTGGCCGAGACGCGGCGCATCCTCGCCGCGAGCCCGCAGTACCTGCAACGCCACGGCGCGCCGGCGACGCCGCACGACCTGGCGAAGCACAAGCTGCTGATCTACACCAACGCGCACAACCCCGACCAGCTGCGCTTCACGCACGACAGTCAGGTGCTGGTGCTGCCGGTCAAGGGCCTGCTCGAAGCCAACGACGGCCAGGTGCTGCGCGCCGCGGCGCTGAAGCACCTGGGCATCCTCGTGCAGCCGATGTACATCGTGCACGAGGACGTGGTCGCCGGCCGGCTGGTACCCGTGCTGCGCGATTGGGAGCTGCCGCGGCTGACGGTGAACGTGGCTTACCAGTCACGGCGGCACCTGCCGGCGAAGGTGAGGTGCTTCGTGGACTTTCTGGTGGAGCAGTTCGAGAAGAACGATTACGAGCGGAGGTGGACGGCGTAGCGGGCCGCGGGGCCGCGTCGGGCAGCCATCGTCGCCGATCCCCTGCGGGAAGCCTTCGGAGAACCTTTCGCGAACCCTTCCGGCTCGGCTGCGATCCAACGGCGATGCGCTTCGTGCTCTTGCTCCTCGTCGCACTGACCGCCGCCTCGGCCGCGGGGCAGCAGGCCACCGTTCCGCCGACGCGGCCCGCCTCGGCGCCGACGCCGGCGCCCGAGTGCACGAGGGCATTGCAGGCGCTGGCGGCGGCCGAGGACGCCGCCATCGCGAGCCGCGCGCATCCGGGCACCGGGCCGGCGGCGGCGTCCGCACCGCCGCCCACAACCGTGCTCGAACGGCGCCGCGCCGCGGCCCGCGCCTGCCTGCGCGGCTCCGATGAGCGACCGGCGCCGGGCGCGCGCATCCCGCCGCCGCGGGCGGATTCCGCCGGCCGGGCGGGCGGTGGGCGCCCGATGCCACCGGCCCTGTCGCCGGTCACGCCGTCCGCCGCACCACCGAGCCCGCCGGCACCGAGCCGCCCGCCGCCGCCGGTCGTCGTCACGGCTTGCGACCCCACCGGCTGCTGGGCCAGCGACGGCACGCGGCTGCACCGGCACGGCGTCTACCTGCTCGGACCGCGCGGCCTGTGCAGCGCACAAGGCCCGTTCCTCGCCTGCCCGTGAACGAACCCGCCTTCCATCAACATCGACGCTGCTGCCGACATCACCATGACCTTCACCGCCATCCTCACCGCCTTCGAACAGGCCGCCACCGCCGGCGACACGCAGCGCTTCGCGGCGCTGTTCGCCGCCGACGGCCGCTACGACGACGGCTTCTTCGGCGCGCACCACGGCCGCGCGGAAATCGCCGCGATGCTGGAGCGCTTCCGCGTCGGCGGCGAGCGCTTCGCCTGGCAGTTCATCGAGCCGGTGTGCGACGGGCCGATCGGCTACGCGCGCTACTGCTTCAGCTACGTCTCGAAGGAGCCGGAGAGCGCCGGCCAGCTCGTCGTCTTCGAAGGCATCGCCCGCTTCCGGCTCGAAGCCGGCCTGATCGCCGACTACCACGAGGTCTTCGACCGCGGCCTCGCGTTCGTGCAACTCGGCTACGCCGGCGAGCGGGTGGTGAAGCTGCTGAAGCGCTACGCCGACGAGCGGCGCGCCTCGCCGGAGGTGCAGCAGCACCTGGTGTGGCGCGAGCAGGCCGGGCGGACTCTCGGGTGATGCAGCGACGCCACTGAAGCCCCACCGTTCCAGGGCGCGCCTCGTCGGCCATTGACGCCGAGCAACGCGCTTGCGCGCTGGCGCGCGCACGCTCCTGCTCGACGAACTCTGTCGAGCAGGGAGGAGCATGGACACCGGGATGCACCAGAGGCAGGACCATGAGTTCGCGTTCACCCCGCCTGCACGCCATCGCCGGTGCGCGCGCGCGTGGGCAACGGCCGCCGCACTGGCCGCCTTGACGGCCCTTGCCGCCTGCGGCGGCGACGGCGACCCACCCGCTTCCGCGCCGCGCGAACTGCCGCTGGACCGGTTGTCGATCGCCGCCCCGGTGGGCGGCAAGGAGCCGGTGACGGTGCAGCCCGAGGTCGACGCCGACGAGGGCCCGTACACCGTGTCGACCAGCGACGCCAGGTGTGCGACGGCCGAGACCGTGGGCGTCGGCACGGTGCAGGTCAAGGGTGTCGCCGTGGGCTCATGCTCGGTGACGATCCGCTCGGCCGGCGGCGCGGCGATGACGCTGCCGGTGGAGGTGTACGACCCGTTCGTGCTCGACAACGGCGAGCTGGTGCTGACCTACACGAACCAGTTCGTCGAAGTCGGCCAGGAGATCATCCTCGGCGGCGTCATCTTCTACCAGCCGCTGCCGCCCGACGGCTTCACCGCCTTCGGCACCGCCATCGTCGACCGCGAGCACGGAGAAGCGGTGGCCAACAAGGTGGTCTTCGTCGTGAAGGCGAAGAACGCCACCGCGATGGTGCCGACGCACGCGTACGAGTTCGTGCGGCGCATCGCCTCCGTCTCGTACTACCGGCCGATCTGTCCCGCGGGCTACAAGGCACTCGGCACGGTGGTCAACGTGCCCGAGCCGGTGGCCGCCTCGCCGCTGGCCACGGCGTGCATCCGCGAGGACCTGACGACGCTCGGCCGCAACTCGCGCGCCATCGGCGTGGGTTTTGGCAGCAGCGCCGGTGCAGTGTTCTGGTGGGGCGTGGACCCGCCGCTCGATCCGGCGCTATCGAACGTGGACCTCGCGCCCGGCACGTTCCTCGCCGGCTTTCCGTGGCCGGCCGAGACGGCGGCGGTGCTGAGCGTGAAGCTGCCGGTGGTGGCCGACGTGCCGCGGCGCGCCTGGCGGCCGCGGCTGACGAGCAACCTGTGCCCGCCGCCGGGCTGGGAAACGAGGCCGGTGCTGACGCGCACGCTGCTCGTGCCCTTCACGCACATCGTCGGGCCCGCGGGCATGTCGGCGCCGGTGCGCGCTGCCACGTCGCCGTTCTACCGGCTCGAGCGCTTCGTCAACTTCAAGATGATGGCCTGCCGCTACAACGACACGAGCCTCGAGCAGCCGGCCGCGTTCACGTTCACGCGCGGCATCACGCGCTCGGAATCGCAGGCGTTCGAGACGCGCACCGGCGTCGAGGTCACCTTCGAGGCCGGCATCACGCTGAAGGACCTGTTCAACGCCGGCGTGACGACCAAGCTGAGCCTCGAGTTCGGCTACACGCGCACGACCGAGGTGAGCGAGTTGCAGCAGGAGGAAGGCACGTTCAGCTTCGACGCGGTGCCGCAGGCGACGACCGCGATCTTCCAGGATCACACCGTTTTCCGCGTCTACCAGCACGCCGGTGACCGCACCGACCTCGTCGGCACGACGCCGCCGCTGCACGGCATGTCGTTCGTCGTCACGCAGTACCCGCCGCCGCGCTGAACGCCCGGGGCGGCCCCGGCACGAACGAGCGGCCGCTCGCCCGCGGCGAGAGGCGGCTCGCGGGTCATGGCCGCGCCGTTCTGCTATATGGGTCGGCGCGCCGCCATGGTCACCGCCACCTTCCGCTTCTACGAGGAGCTGAACGCCGCCGACAACGCCCTGATCTCACGCGCCAGGCCGGCCTGGCTTCGCGTATATCCTGCGCCCGCAGTGGGAACTTCGCGAACGCTCCGGCGCTCAGCCTGAGATGCCCATCGAACTGCCCGCCTGGATCCCCGCCCCGCTCGCTGCCTGGCTGCCCGTGCTGCTGCCGGCACTGGCCGCGATGCTGCTCGCGCACGTCGGATTTCGCATCGGCCTGCGCATCGTGCGGCATGCGGTCGAAGGCCGTGCGAAGGCGAGCACCGTCGTCGAGGCCGCACGGCCCGCTGCGCGCATCGTCGTGCCGCTGTTCGCGCTGAACGTCGTGCTGCAAGGCGCGCCGGCCGAGCTGGCCGGACTCGTGTCGCTGCAGCGGCTCGTCGGCATGGCGCTGATCGCCTCGGTGACCTGGCTCGTCGCCGCGGTCATCAACGGCTTCGCGAAGGCGGTGATCGACGCCTATCCGATCACCGTCACCGACAACCTCGGCGCGCGCCGCATCCACACGCAGGCGCGCGTGCTGGCGCGCACCGTCGTCGGCATCGTCGTGCTGCTGGGCGGCTCGCTGATGCTGATGGTGCTGCCGGGCGTGCGCCAGCTCGGCGCGAGCCTGCTCGCGTCGGCGGGCCTCGTGGGCATCGTCGCCGGCTTCGCGGCGCGGCCGGTGCTCGGCAACATCATCGCGGGGCTGCAGATCGGGCTGACGCAGCCGATCCGCATCGACGATGTCGTCATCGTCGAAGGCGAATGGGGCGTCATCGAGGAGATCACCAGCGCCTACGTCGTCGTACGCATCTGGGACCAGCGGCGTCTTGTGGTGCCGCTGTCGTACTGGGTCGAGAAGCCGTTCCAGAACTGGACGCGCGCCACGGCCGAGCTGATCGGCACCGTCTACCTGTGGGTGGACTACCGCATGCCGCTGGCGCCGCTGCGCGAGATGCTGCAACGCACCTGCGAGGGCACGCCGCTATGGGACCGGCGCTTCTGCCTGCTGCAGGTGGTGGAGGCCGGCGAGCACGCGATGCAGCTGCGCTGCCTGGTGACCGCGGCCGATGCGTCGCGCGCCTGGGACCTGCGCTGCCACGTGCGTGAGCAGCTGCTGGACTTCATGCAGCGCGAGTACCCGCAGTTCCTGCCGCGCCAGCGCGCGGAGGTGAGCGGCGAGGTCAGCGCCGGTCAAGGCGCCGGGCCGGGCGCTGAGGTCAGCGCCGAGGGGGGCGGTGCGCTCAGAGCGGCAGCGCCGCCGGCTTCACCGCCCTCACCTGCTTGACGCTCAGAGCGGACGGATGCGCGAGGCCTGCGGGCCCTTCTGGCCTTGCGTCACCTCGAACTCGACGCGCTGGTTCTCGGTCAGCGTCTTGAAGCCCGTGCCCTGGATTTCCTTGAAGTGGGCAAACAGGTCCTTGCCGCCGTTGTCCGGGGCAATGAAGCCGAAGCCCTTGCTTTCGTTGAACCACTTCACGGTTCCGGTTTCAGTCGTCATGTCTTTCGATCCTTGCTGGATGCGTTAGGGGTGCCACGGCTCATTGCCGCGGCGGGGTGGCAGCCTGCGCGGGGCGCAGGCCGGTTGCTCGGTTGAATGGGGGCCGTCAGCGGCGCGGCGCGCGCGGCGCCATCGGCGCGGCACGGCGGTCGAGGTGGCGGAAGGTGATGCGGCCCTTGGTCATGTCGTAGGGCGACAACTCCAGCGAGACGCTGTCGCCGGCCAGCACGCGGATGTGGTTCTTGCGCATCTTGCCGCCGGCGTAGGCGATCAACTCGTGGCCGTTCTCGAGCGTCACGCGGAAGCGCGAGTCGGGCAGGATCTCGTTGACGACGCCTTGCATCTCGATGAGTTCTTCCTTGGCCATCAGGGGGTCACTCCGGGGTCTTGAAGGTGTGGGATCGGGGCGGGGCCGCTCGAGTTGTCCGAGCCGCTCGCCGGCGCAACGGATGCGACGGCTGTTCTCTCGCGGCACGGGCCGCGGCCTGGATGTCTCTTGACGCGCGGGTGCGCGCGGGCGACGGATGAACCTGTCCCGTGGCTCGCCTGCAGGGTCACTCGCTGCGGGCTGGCGCCACCCGGATCCGCCGATGGCAGCGCCATCGAAAGCCCCGTGGATGGAGATCCACTCGTGATCTCGGCCGCGCGACGCTCTCTCGATACCTTCGTTGCCACCAGCATCGATGGCCGCGCGAGCCAACGGGTGAGTCTACCATCGGTCGGCTTTGCGCGCTTGCGCAGCCTTTCGACGGCCCGAAGGCTGCGCCACCACGCCAACGTTGAGCCAGGTCAGACGGCACGCACCGCGCGCCGCGCGGCGATGACGCCGCGCGCGTACCTTCGCCTGATGGACACGCGCGCTGTGCAAACCGATCCCTGCGACCCCGACTCACCGGATTCACCCCGCCTCGCCGAGCCGGTGCCGCTGGCCGACTTCGACCGCGCGCTGCGCGCCGCCAGCGCACGTGTGAGCCACGGCATCGCCTGGCCTTCGCTGCTGACGGCGTGGAGCGACTGGGCCATCCATCTCGCCACGGCGCCCGGCAAGCAGGCCGAACTCGTCGCCAAGGCTTGGCGCAAGGGCGCACGGCTGGCCCGCCACGCGTTCGAACGCGCGCAGTCACCCAACGCCGACCCGTGCATCGAGCCTTTGCCGCAGGACCGGCGCTTTCGCGATCCGGCCTGGCAGCAGTTCCCGTTCGACCTCGTCTACCAGGCGTTCCTGCTGCAGCAGCAGTGGTGGTGGAACGCCACCACCGACGTGAAGGGCGTCACTGCGCCGCATCAGCGGCTCGTCTCGTTCGTCGCCCGCCAGGCGCTGGACGTGTTGAGCCCGTCGAACTTCGTCGCGACCAACCCCGAGGTGCTGCGCCGCACGGCCGAGACCGGCGGCATGAACTTGATCGGCGGCGCGGTCGACTTCGCGCAAGACTGGCTGGCACTCGTCGGCGGCATGCCGCGCCGTGACGGCGTGCGCCTGCAGCCGGGCCGCGATGTCGCCGTGACGCCCGGCCGTGTCGTCCATCGCAACCACCTGATCGAGCTGATCCAGTACGCGCCGACGACCGCCGAGGTGCACCCCGAGCCGGTGCTGATCGTGCCCTCGTGCGTGCTGAAGTACTACATCCTGGACCTGTCGTCGGCGAACTCGCTCGTGCGCCACCTCGTCGATGCCGGCCACACGGTGTTCATGGTCTCGTGGCGCAACCCGGACCTGCGCGACCGCGACCTCGGCGTCGAGGACTATCTGCGGCAAGGCGTGCGCGCCGCCATCGATGCGGTGGCGCGCATCGTGCAGGGACGGCGCCTGCACGCCGCCGGCTACTGTCTGGGCGGCACGTTCCTCGCGGCCGTCGCGGCATCGATGGCCGCCGAAGACGACGAGCGCCTCGCCTCGCTGACGCTGCTGGCCGCCGAGACCGACTTCACCGAGGCCGGCGAGCTGTCGATCTTCATCGACGAGAGCCAGCTCGCGCACCTCGACGACCTGACCTGGCAGCAGGGCTATCTCGACGGCGCGCAGATGGCCGGCGCCTTCCTGCTGCTGAATTCGGCCGACCTCGTGTGGTCGCGCAACGTGCGCGCCTACCTGATGAACGAGGCGCCCGCCGGCACCGACCTCGCCTCGTGGAACGCCGACACGACGCGCCTGCCGCATCGCCTGCACGCCGAGTACCTGCGGGCGCTCTACCTCAACAACGACCTCGCGTCGAGCCGCCTGCGCGTCGGCGGCCGGCCGGTGGCGCTGTCGGACATCCGCGTGCCGGTGTTCCTCATCGGCACCGAACGCGACCACGTCTCGCCGTGGCGCTCGGTCTACAAGCTGCACCAGCTGGCCGACACCGAGATCACGTTCTGCCTGACGAGCGGCGGGCACAACGTGGGCATCGTCAACCCGCCGCAGGCGGACGTGGATGGGCGGCACTACCGCATCGGCACGCATGCCGCGGCCGGCGACCGCTACGTCGATCCCGAGGTGTGGCTGGCGCGCACGCCGGCGCAGCCAGGCTCGTGGTGGCCGGCGTGGTTCGAGTGGTTGAGTGCGCACTCGGGCCGGCGCGCGGCGCCGCCGGCGATGGGGGGTGCGGGGGCGAAGAATGGGCGCGGTGGGAAGGGCCGTGCAGGCCGTGCAGGCCGTGCGGGCGGCGCGAACGGCGCAGGCGAAGATCTCGGCGCGGCCCCCGGCACCTACGTGTTGATGCGCTGAGGCGCCGAGGCGTCAACGCGCCGGGGCGGCGCCGCGAGAAGGCGCACGGCGGTGCCGGCACGCGGGCCGCGCGATCATCGCGCCGTCGTCCACGAAGGAGCCCGCCATGGCCGCCCCCCCGCGCATCGAACACGACAGCTTCGGCCCGATCGAGGTGCCGGGCGAGCGCCTGTGGGGCGCGCAGACGCAGCGCTCGCGCGAGCACTTCGCGATCTCCGGCGAGCGCCTCCCGATGGAACTCGTGCGGGCGCTGGCTCGCGTCAAGGCCGCCGCGGCCGAGGTCAACGCCGAACTGGGCCTGCTCGACGCGGCGAAGGCCGCCGCCATCGCCGAAGCCGCGCGCGAGGTGCTCGAAGGCCGGCACGACGACGAGTTCCCGCTCGTTGTCTGGCAGACGGGCTCGGGCACGCAGAGCCACATGAACGCCAACGAGGTGCTCGCCAACCGCGCCTCGCAGCTGATGGGCGGGCCCGTCGGCGCCGGCCGGCGCGTGCACGCCAACGACGACGTGAACCTCGGCCAGTCGTCCAACGACGTCTTCCCGACGGCGATGAACGTCGCCGCGGTGTTGGCGATCGAAGGCGTGCTCGTGCCGGCGCTGGACACGCTGCACACGACGCTGGCAGCGAAGGCGGCGGCGTTCGCCGGCATCGTCAAGATCGGCCGCACGCATCTGCAGGACGCGACGCCGCTGACGCTCGGCCAGGAGATCTCGGGCTGGGCGGCGCAGCTCGCGCATGCACGCGCGCACCTGCTGGCCACGCTGCCGCACCTGCGCGAGCTGGCGATCGGCGGCACGGCGGTCGGCACGGGCCTGAACGCGCACCCCGAGTTCGGGCCGCGCATGGCGCAGGCGCTCGGCCGCGCCTGCGGCACCGCGTTCACGAGCGCGCCGAACAAGTTCGAGGCGCTCGCCGCGCACGACGCGCACGTGCACGCACACGGCGCGCTGAAGGGGCTGGCCGCGGCGCTGACGAAGATCGCCAACGACGTGCGCTGGCTCGCCTCCGGCCCGCGCGCGGGCCTGGGCGAACTGCGTATCCCGGAGAACGAGCCCGGCAGCTCGATCATGCCGGGCAAGGTCAACCCGACGCAGTGCGAGGCGCTGACGATGGCCTGCTGCCAGGTGCTCGGCAACGACGTGACGATCGGCGTCGCCGGCGCCTCGGGCGCCTTCGAGCTGAACGTCTACAAGCCGGTGATCGCGCACGCCTTCATGCAGAGCGTGCGGCTGCTCGCCGACGGCATGCGCAGCTTCGACGCGCACTGCGCGCGGGGCATCGAGCCCGACCGCGCGCGCATCGGCGAACTGGTGCAGCGCTCGCTGATGCTGGTGACGGCGCTGAACCCGCACATCGGCTACGACCGCGCCGCCGAGATCGCCAAGCGCGCGCACCGCGAGGGGCTGACACTGCGCGAGGTGGCGCTCGCTTCAGGCCACGTCAGCGCCGAGGATTTCGACGCCTGGGTGCGCGCCGAACAGATGACGGGGACGGCCGCCATGGCCGGCCCGGCGCGCTGAAGGTGCGGCGCGCTTACTGCTGCGCCGTCGACACGACGGGCGCGTGCGTCGCAGCTTCGGCCTGCAGCAGGGCGGCCTGCGCCGGCCGCGTGACGAGCGCGGAAACGAAGGCCGCAGCGGCGGCGATGTACAGCAGCGGCAGCTTGCGGCGAAGCGTGTCGCCGAGCGTGCGGCGCGGGTTGCGGCATTGAAGCGGCATGACGTTGGCTCTCCCGGAAAAGGCAGGATGATCCCCGACCGTCCCGCCGATCCCACCCCAGCGTCACCGTCGATTACCGCACTTACGATGCGGGCCGCGCCTCGCGTCATTTCTCCAACCACTTTTCGCATTACTTCCGAACCATGCCCGACATCGCCTCGTCATTTGTCGTGCCCATGCGGCGCCCGGCGCGGCGCCTGATCGTCGCGTTCGCGCTGCTGGCCGCACTGGGCACCGGCCCGCTGCACGCGGCCGCGCTGCGCGTGGCCAGCGCCTTCGACCCGCAGACGATGGATCCGCATGCGCTGGCACTGCTGTACCACTCGCGCATCGCGTTCCAGATCCACGAAAGCCTGACCAGCCGCGACGAGCGGTTCAAGCTCGAACCGGCGCTTGCCACCTCGTGGCAGGCGACGAGTCCGACGACCTGGCGCTTCAAGCTGCGCCAGGGCGTCAAGTTCCACGACGGCAGCGCCTTCACCGCCGACGACGCGGTGTTCTCGATCGAGCGCACGATGGCGCCGCCGTCGCAGCGCGCCTTCCAGCTGAAGGGCGTGAAGGCGGTGAAGAAGGTCGACGACGCGACGATCGAGTTCCAGCTCGAAGCGCCCGACGCGGTGCTGCCCGAGAAGCTGCAGTTCGTCGCGATGATGAGCCGCGCCTGGGCCGAGAAGCACGGCGCCGTGAAGGCGCAGGACTTCAACGCCAAGCAGGAGACGTTCACGGTGCGCAACGCGAACGGCACCGGGCCGTTCCAGCTTTCGAGCTTCCAGCCCGACGTGCGCGTCGTGTTGAAGCGCCACGACGGCTGGTGGGGCTGGGCCGACAAAGGCGCCGATGGCCGCCCGCGCCACGGCAACCTCACCGAAGTGAGCTTCGTGCCGATCCGCAGTGACGCGACAAGGCTCGCCGCGCTCGCCTCGGGCGAGATCGATCTCGTGCTCGACCCGCCGTACCAGGACATCGCGCGCCTGAAGGCCGACACGCGCATCACGCTCCAGCAGACGGCCGACATCGGCCAGCAGTACCTCACGTTCGACCAGGCGCGCGACGAGCTGGAGTTCAGCGACGTGAAGGGCAAGAACCCCTTCAAGGACCTGCGCGTGCGCCGCGCCGTCTACCACGCGATCAACGTGCCGCTGATCATCGACAAGGTGCTGCGCGGCCAGGGCACGCCGACCGGCGCGTTCCTCTCGCCGCTGGTCGACGGCAGCCCGCCGGACCTCGACAAACGATTGCCGTTCGACCCCGCCAGGGCGCGCGCGCTGCTCGCCGAGGCGGGCTATCCGAACGGCTTCGCCGTGACGCTGGACTGCGTCAACGTCGCCTGGCGCGAGAACGCCTGCCAGGCGATGGCGGCGATGCTGACGCAGGTGGGCATCCGCACGACGCTGCGCAGCAGCACCACCGGCACCTTCTTCCCGAAGCTGAGCCAGGGCACGGCGAGCTTCATCGAATACGGCTGGACCGCCGCACCCGACGCGTGGAACTCGCTGAACGCGCTTTTTCGCACCTTCGACCGCGCCGGCTTCGGCACCTTCAACGCCGGCCGCTACAGCAATCCGAAAGTCGACACGCTGATCGACCAGATCCGCACAGAACCCGACCTCACCCGCCGCCGCGCGATGGTGACGACGGTGCTGCGCCTCGTCGCCGAAGACCTGCCCTACATCCCGCTGTACCGGCGCACGCTCACCTGGGCGATGAAGAAGAACGTGAGCGTCGTGCAGTGGCCGAACGACACGATGGAACTGCGCTGGGTGCGCGTGAAGTAGCGGTGCGCGCCGGCCTGGCGCTGCGCTGCCTCGCGGGGGACCGGCCGGCCCGGCGCCGCCGCTTGCACGGCCCGTTCGTCTTGCGGAAGTCCTTGGGCATCACCGCGCCTTGCGTGGCGTGCAGGCCGCGGCGCAGCGCGACGGCCATCCGTTCTTCCTTCATCAGCGGGCCGCGGTCGAAGCGGTAGCGGGTGCTCCACGCGTGGCCTTCGGCGACCATCCACTTCGACACCGACTGGCCGTCCACCGTCACCACCCCGACCGTGCGGCCGTACGAATCGCGCCCGCTGCCGGTGAGCACGGCCTTCTTGCCGAGCGCGAACTCCTCGAGCGCCTTCTTCGCCTCGGTGCCGTGCGGCTGGCAGATCTCCGGCGCGTCCATGTCGCGCAGCCGCACTTCGATCGGCGGCTTGCCGTCGGGCTGCAGGGTCAGGGTGTCGCCATCGACGATGCGGTTGATCACGCCTTCCACCGGCGGCGGTGGCTTGCCGCGCGGCGCGGCGACGGCCGCGGTGGCGGCCAGCACGGCCACGGTGAGCAAGAAAGCGGCGCGCCCACGGGCAAGCACGGCAGGCAACAGGCCAGGCAGCGTTCGAAGCAACGTTCGGTCGGTCATCGGGTTCCACCTCCGCACCTCCGCATCAGCGCGGGCGTCGTGATGATGCCGCAGCCGCCGGCGGCACTGCGGACGCAGCGCCAAGGCTGCGCTCGGCCTCGGCGAGCAGCCGGTCGATGCGGTCCTTCAGCTTCTCGGTGCTGAGCTGCTCGCGCAGCCGCTCCACCATCAGCGGCAGCGCAAACGGGCTCGCCGATCGCAACGGCACGTGCACGGGCGGCAGCGCGGCGATGCGCGCCAGCGCCGCGCCGAGCCGCCCGATCTCCAGCTCCTGCGCCAGCACCTCGGCCTCGGCCTGGACGAGCAGGCGGTTGCCGCTGTCGTACTTGCGAAACACTTCGTAGAAGAGCGACGAACTCGCCTGCAACTGGCGCACGCTCTTCGGCGCGCCTGGGTAGCCCGAGAACACGAGCCCGGCGACACGCGCGATCTCGCGAAAGCGCCGCTGCGCGAGCTGCCCGGAGTTCAGGCTCGCCAGCACGTCGGCCACGAGGTTCTCCGTGCTCAGCAGCGCGGCGACACGCGCATCGGTCAGCTCGATCGGCCGCGCTGCCAGCACCTCGAGCCCGTAGTCGTTGACCGACAGCGAAAACGTGTTCGGCTCGTCGCGCGAGAGCCGCCAGGCGAGCAGCTGCGCCAGGCCGATGTGCACGTTGCGCCCGGCGAACGGGTAGAAGAAGAAGTGCTGCCCCTCGCGCGAGCGCAGGTCCTCGATCAGCAGGTGGCCGCGGCCGGGCAGGCGCGACAGGCGCTGCTGCGCCTCGAGCATCGGGCGCGCGGCCTGCAGCTCCGGCGCGCCGTAGTCACCGGCATCGACGCCGTCGAGCACCGCCAGCACCGCGTCGGCCAGTTCGCTCGACAGCGGCATGCGGCTGCCGGCCCACGCCGGCACGATGCCGCGCGCCTTGCCAGTCGGCCTGCGCACGTAGGCGACGAGGTCGCGCACGCGCACGAACTCGAGCACGCGGCCGGCGAAGACGAAGTGGTCGCCGGCCTTCAGCCGCGCGATGAAGCCTTCTTCGATCGTGCCGAGCGTGCCGCCGCCGCCCGCGGCGCTGGCCCACTTCACGAGCATGCTGGCCTCGCCGACGATCGTGCCCACCTGCAGCCGATGCCGGTGCGCGATGCCGCGATCGGGCACGCGAAAGCGCCCGTCGACGACCTTGACGCGGTGGTACTCGGGATAGGCGCCGAGGCTCTCGCCGCCGTGTTCGACGAAGGCCAGCGCCCAGTCGAACTCGTCGCGCGTCAGCGCCGCATAGGCGGGGGCGCTGCGCACCTCGTCGAACATCTCATCGGAGGTGTGCGTGCCGTCGGGCCGCGCATCCGCATCGAAACCCCCGCCGAGTGCCACGGTGACGAGGTGCTGCACCAGCACGTCCAGCGGCTTTTCGGGGCTCGTGCGCGATTCGACCTGCCCGGCCAGCGCGGCGCGGCGTGCGGCTGCCGCCTCGACCAGCTCCAGCGTGTTCGTCGGCACCAGCGTCACGCGGCTCGTGCGGCCGGGCGCGTGGCCGCTGCGGCCGGCACGCTGCAGCAGCCGCGCCACGCCCTTGGCGCTGCCGATCTGCAGCACACGCGCCACCGGCAGGAAATCCACGCCGAGGTCCAGCGACGAGGTCGCGACCACCGCCTTCAGCGTGCCGGCCTTCAGGCCCGCCTCGACCCACTCGCGCACGCTTTTGTCGAGCGAGCCGTGGTGCAGCGCCACGGCACCGGCCCAGTCGGGCCGCGCCTGCAGCAGCAGCTGGTACCAGATCTCGGCTTGCGAGCGCACGTTCGTGAAGACGAGCGTGCTGCCGCCTTCATGCGCGGGCTTCGCGGACTCGGCTTCGATCTCCTGCACGACCGCCGGCTGCATCTGCGCGCCCAGGTGTCCGCCCCAGCCGAAGCGGCCGGGCTCGGAAGGCAGCAGCGTGTCGATGACGAGCGCCTTGTCGATGCGGCCTTGGACGAGCCAGCCACGTTCGTGCCCGACGAGCGTCGCCATCGCCTCGTCGAGATTGCCGAGCGTCGCCGACAGGCCCCAGACGACGAGCGCCGGGTTCCAGCGGCGCAGCCGCGCGAGCGCGAGCTGCACCTGCACGCCGCGCTTGTTGCCGATCAGCTCATGCCACTCGTCGACGATGACGGTGTGCACGCCGGCGAGGTCGTGTCGTGCCGACTCGCGCGTCAGCATCAGCGTCAGCGACTCGGGCGTCGTGACGAGCGCCGCCGGCGGCCGTCGGTCCTGGCGCGCGCGCTCGCTGCTCGGCGTGTCGCCGGTGCGCTGCGCCGCCTCGGCCCACGGCGCCAGGTGCGGCAGCGGCAGCGCCAGCGCGCGCGTCGTGTCGGCGGCCAGCGCGCGCATCGGCGTCAGCCACAGGACCTGCAGGCCGTTGCCGCGCGCCGCGTCCAGCCGCGCCAGCGCGCCCATCCACACCGCGTAGGTCTTGCCGCTGCCGGTGGTGGCGTGCAGCAGGCCGCTCGCGCCCGCGGCCATTGCCGCCCAGACCTCGCGCTGGAAAGCGAACGGCTGCCAGCCGCGCGCGGCGAACCAGGTTTCGGCGAGGGCGGCGCCCGGCGCTTCGGCCGCGTCCTCAGGGCTTTCACCGGGGTTCATCACGGCGGCGGACTCTACCGATCGGCATAGATTCCAGCGTCCGGCCGCTCAGGCCCACCGAGCCCACAAGGCCCACCGTACCGAGGAGCTTGCCCCATGACGACCACCCGCCCCTTGCATCGACGCGCGCTGCTGACCTTGGCCGCGACCTCGGCCGCGCTGGCGTTCGCCGCCTTCACCGCCGCCCCCGCCGCCGCGCAGCAGCCCGCCGGCACCATCCGCGTCATCGTCGGCTACCCGGCCGGCGCCACCAGCGACGCGCTGGCGCGCGTCGTCGCCGAGGGCATGGGCCGCCAGCTCGGCCAGACGGTGATCGTCGAGAACAAGCCCGGCGCCGGCGGGCGCATCGGCAACGAACTCGTGAAGGCGGCGCCCGCCGACGGCACGACGCTCCTGATGACGCCGGTGGCGACGATGGCGATCTTCCCGCACTCGTTCGCCGGCCAGCTGCGCTACGACCCGCTGAAGGACTTCGCGCCGGTCACGCACCTGACGAACTTCCAGATCGGCCTGGGCGTCGAGGCCGGCGCGCCGGTGAAGACCCTGGCCGAATACGTGGCGTGGGTGAAGGCCGACCCGGGCAAGCGCAACTTCTACGGCTCGGCGGCGGCGGGCAGCATCCCGCACTTCTTCGGCGTGATGTTCGCGCGCGCCGCGGGGCTGGAGCTGACGCACGTGCCGTTCAAGGGCACGGCCGAGGCGATGACGGCGCTGGCCGGCGGGCAGATCAGCGCGCTGTCCACGGTGGCGGCCGACATCCGCGCGCTCGTGCAAGGCGGCAAGGCGAGGTTGCTGGCCGTGGCCGGCGAGCAGCGCTCGGCCACCTTCCCCGACGTGCCGACCTTCCGCGAGCAAGGCTTCGATCTCGTCGCGTCGCCGTGGTACGCGATGTTCGCGCCGGCCGGCACGCCGGCGGCGGCGGTGCAGCGCCTGCACGGCGCGATCGCCGCGGTGCTGGCCGACCCGGCGACGCGCCAGCGCATCGTCGACATGGGGCTCGAGCCCACCGGCCACGGGCCCGATCGGCTGGGCGCGATCCTGAAGGCCGATTACGAGCGCTGGGGGCCGCCGATCCGCGCTTCGGGGTTCAAGCCGGGGCAGTGACGATCCAGCCTTCGATCACATCGACGTCCACCGGCACGCCGTGCCCCGGCTGGCGCGCCGCCCAGGCCGCCTGCACGAGGCACAGTGTTGCGTCGAGCGCGTCGCCGCTGGTGTCGTCGATCAACGTCGCGCGCAGCGTGCGCGGCAGTGAAAGGCGAAAGCCGAAGCCGCCCTCGCCGCGCATCAACGCCTGCACGATCGCGGCGCGCGCTTCGACGCGGTCGGGCGCCGCGCTGTTCTTGTACGAACGCGCGCCGACGATCGCGTGCGCGGCGCGCGCCGGGTAGGCCTCGACGGCGACACGCGCCGCGTCGCCCGCGTGCAGCCCGGGCACGTGCACGCCGGCTCGCACGAGCCGCGCAAAGCCTTCGAAGTACATGAAGCCCACCGGCACGTAGCGCGTCTGCAGTGGGCTCGACGACATCGGCCGGCAGGCGCGGTCGGTGGCGCGGTGCACGAGCCGCTGCCCGGCCGGGCGGCCGTTGCCCCAGGCATCGACGAGCCCGCGAAAGGCCATGCGCCGACCGTCGCAGCGGCGGTGCAACTCATCGACGATGGCCGCGGCGGTGTCGCCGAGCGCGTGCGCCTCGACGAAGGCGCGCGGCAGGCCGAACGGCATGTCGAAGCCGCCGAGCCACGGGCCCGGCTCGGCGAGCAGCGCCTCGAAAGCGGCGAGTGCCGTCAGGTGCTCGAGCCGCTCGACAACGAGCGTGTCGCCGTCGGCCCGGCCGTGCGCGACGACGATCGGCTTGCGCGGTGTTGGCGCGCAGGTGAAGTCGACGCCGAGGAGGCGGGAAGCGACAGGCATGGCGGCGATTCTGGGCGAGCTACAGTGCCGCCATGACCGTTGCCAACCCCATCCTCGTCGAAGCGCTGCGCGGCGGCATCGCCGAGAGCCAGCACCGCGGCGCGCTCGCCATCGTCGATGCCACCGGCCGCGTGCACACGGTGCAGGGCGACATCGAGCGGCCGATCTTCCCGCGCTCGGCGGTGAAGGTGCTGCAGGCGCTGCCGCTGGTGGCCAGCGGCGCGGCCGAGCGCTTCGGCCTCACCGATGCCGAACTGGCGCTCGCCTGCGCCTCGCACGGCGGCGAACCGGCGCACGCCGAGACGGCGCGCGGCATGCTCGCCAAGGCCGGCCTCGGGCCCGAGGCGCTCGAGTGCGGCACGCACTGGCCGTACAACGAGACGGCGCAGCGCGCGCTCGCCGCGGCCGGCGCCACGCCGAGCGCGCTGCACAACAACTGCTCGGGCAAACACGCCGGCTTCGTATGCCTGGGCTGCGGGCTCGCGGGGCGCAGCGGCGCCGCCGACTTCGTGCGCGGCTACGTGCAGCCCGACCACGCGGTGATGCGCGAAGTGACGGCGTCGCTGGCGGACGCCACCGGCTTCGACCTCGCGCACACGGCGCGCGGCACCGACGGCTGCTCGATCCCGACCTACGCGATCCCGTTGCGGCACCTGGCACACGCCTTCGCGAAGGTCGCCACCGGCGCCGGCCTCGACGCCGACCGTGCGCGCGCCGCGAAGCGGCTGCGCGAGGCGGTGGCGCGCGCGCCGCAGATGGTGGCCGGCAGCGGCCGCTTCGACAGCCGCGTGATGCAGCGCCTCGGCGAGCGCGTCTTCTGCAAGGTCGGCGCCGAGGGCGTCTACTGCGCCGCTTTGCCCGAAGCGGGCCTCGGCGTCGCGATCAAGATGGACGACGGCAACACCGCCCGCGCCGCCGAGGTGGTGATGGCCGCGGTGATCGAGCGCCTGGTGCCGATGCCGGGCGACGACGACGCGGCCTTCATGCGCGCGCTCAGCGACCTGGCGCTGCGCAACTGGAACGGCATCGAGGTCGGCCGGCTGCGCGCGACGGACGCGCTGCGGGGGCGCGCGCGCTGACCCCCGGAAGTTGTCAGGGAAGCAGCCGCACCTCGACGCGGCGCGCTTCCTGGTTGCTGCCGTCGCCGGTCGTCGACTCGGGCTTGCGCAGCGCGATGCGCTCGGCCGCCACGCCGGCGGCCTTCAGCGCCTCGCGCACGGCCTTGGCGCGCTCCTTCGCGAGTTCGGCGTTCTTCGCCGGGTCGCCGGTGGCGTCGTGGAAGCCCGACAGCACCACCTGCCGCGGCGCCGCCGCCTGCACGGCGGCCGCCAGCGTCTTCATGGAATCGGCCGTCTCGGCGCCGAGCGTCGCCACGCCGCTGGCGAAGTACAACGTGCCGGCCAGGTCGCCGGCGAGCGGCGCGTCGAGCAACGTGTCGGCACCGGCGGCCGCCGCCCCGGTCGCCGCCGGTGCAGCAGCTGTAGAGGCCGCGGCCACCGCCGGCTTGCGATCGCCCATCTGCTTGATGGCCAGGCCGCCGAGCAGCCCGAATAACAACAGCGCCACCACGCCCAAAGCGGTCCACACGCCGATGCGTGCGCCATCATCGAGTTCGTCGAGCATCCTCGCTCCCGTCGTTCTTGGTTGGAAAAGCCCGCGATTCTAGGTCGGCAGCCCTGCGCGGCTGGCCCGGCGCGGCGCGCAAAAGGAAGCCACAAGGAAACCAGCGAATGAAGGCACTCCGCACCGCCCGCACCCTGGCCGCCGCCGTGTTTGTCGCCGCCGCCGGCCTCGTGACCCTCGCCGGCTCCGGCGGCGGTGGCGGTGAGGAGGACGGGACGCCGCCGCCAGCGGGGACGTTCGACCTCGCCGGCACGATCGAGATCGCCGAGACCGCGGCGGTCGACAGCGACACCAACGACATCTTCCAGCCCAACTACGCGGCCAACGACACCCTCGGCGCGGCGCAGGCGCTGACGACGCCGGTGCTGCTGGTGGGCAGCGTCAACGAGCCCGGCACCGGCCCGAGCGGCAACAACAACGCCAGCAAGAAGGCCGGCGACGAGGACGACCTCTATCGCGTCGACCTCGTCGCAGGCCAGGTCGTCGAGCTCGAGTTCGCCAACGATCCGACCAGCGCCGACGTCGACCTGTACCTCTACAGCCCGAGCGGCGGCATGCCGATCGGCTCGTCCAACGGCGTCGATTCGCGCTTCGAGTGCGTCACCGTCTCGCAGGCGGGCACCTACATCGTGCGCGTCAACGCGTTCAGCAGCGCCTCGATCTACAACCTGCGCATCGGCGCGCCGGGCACGGCGGCCACCTGCGCGCAGACGACGGCGGCCGACGGCTTCGCGCCCGGCGAACTGGTGCTCGAGCCGCGCCGCGTGCGCGGCATCGCCGACGGCGCCGCGAAGACCGCCGCCACCGAGGCCCACGTGAAGCAGGCACGTGAGCGGCTGCGCGCTGCCGGGGGCAAAGTCGTCGCCACCGCGGTGGCCGGTGAAGAGCTGCGCGCGGGCATCGGGCCGCAGCTCGTCAGGCTGGCGGCCGACGCATCGTCGCGCGCCAAGCCCGCGGCGGCCGACCCGGGCTCGGAGGCCGTCGAGACGCTGCTTGCGGCCAAGCGGCTGCGCGCCACCGGCGCGTTCGAGTACGTCGAGGTCAACCGCTGGCTGCGCCCGACCGCGATCACCGGCAACTTCCCGCCCAACGACCTGCGCTACTCGTACCAGCGCTGGCACTACGAGCAGATCAACCTGCCTTCGGCGATGAGCCGCATCACCGCGCTCGGCCTGCCCGGCACGCAGGTGCGGCCGCTCGTGGCGGTCATCGACGACGGCGTCGTGCTCAACCACCCGGACATGCAGCCGCAGCTCTTCAGCCCCGGCCGCACCTTCGTCACCGGTGCCGACCTCGCCAACGGCGACAACCCCTTCACCGCGGCGCAGAACCCGGTGTTCCACGGCACGCACGTCGCCGGCACCGTCGGCGCATCCACTTACGACGGCATCGGCGGCGCCGGCACCGCGCCGATGGCGCTGATCCTGCCGGTGCGCGTGTTCGGCCCCGGCGGCCGCGCCAGTTCGATCGACATCGTGCAGGGCATGCGCTACTCCGCGGCGCTGTCCAACCGCTCCGGTGCCGTGCCGGCGCGCCGCGCCGACGTCATCAACATGAGCCTCGGCAGCAGCGGCGCGTGCGGCGCCGACTTCGCCACCGCCATCAACGACGTGCGCGCCGCCGGCACGATCGTCGTCGTCGCCGCCGGCAACGACGCGCGCAACGCCAGCGGCACCGCGGCGCCGGTCGGCTCGCCCGCCAACTGCGCCGGCGCCATCGCCGTCAGCGCCACCGACGCGCGGCGCGGCATCGCCAACTACTCCAACACCGGCAGCACGATCCGCGTCGCGGCACCCGGTGGCGACACGTCGGTGTCGACCACCGGCAACGGCGCGCCCGACGGCGTCTACAGCGCCGTCGCCACGTTCGACACCGCCGGCGTGCGGCAGCCGGCCATCGGCCCGATGCAGGGCACCTCGATGGCCAGCCCGCACGTCGCCGGCGTGATGGCGCTGATGCGCTTCGTCAACCCCGGGCTCACCGTCACGCAGGTGGACGATCTCTTCGCTGCCGGCAGCCTGACCGACGACCTCGGCGCGACCGGCCGCGACAACACCTTCGGCTTCGGGCTCGTCAACGCGCGCAAGGCGGTCGACGCGGCGCTCGCGGCGCAGGGCACGCCGCCGGCACCGCCGCCGGCGCAGATCGTCGCGCTGCCCTCGTCGATCGACTTCGGCTCGCTGCAGACGAGCGCCGTCATCGAGCTGTCGCTGCCCGGCGCCGGGACCGAGACGGTGAGCGGCACGCCGCAGGTCGTGCTGCCCGCCGGCATGAACGCCGGTGCCGTGACGGTGGCCGCAACGGCCGTCGGTGCCGGCGGCCTGGGCCGCTACACGGTGACGGTGGACCGCGCGGCGATCCCCGCCGCCGGCACGTACTACCCGACCGTGCGCTTCACGCTTTCCAGCGCACGCGTGCTGACGGTGCAGCTCGCGGTCAACAAGCCGGCCGCCGGCGGCGGCGCGGGCGCCACACGCGCCGACTTCGGCCCGGTGTACGTGCTGCTGATCGACCCGGCCACCGGCAACGTCGAGGACACGGTGATGGCCACGCTCGCCAACGGCCGCTACAGCTGGTCGAAGACCGGCTACACGAAGTCGCGCGTGCAGATCGTCGCCGGCGGCGACACCGACAACGACGACTTCATCTGCAACCAGGGCGAGACGTGCGGCGCCTTCCCCACCTTCGCGGCGGGCAAGGACTTCACGATCGTCGAGCTCTCGGGCAACCGCAGCGACCTGCACTTCCAGGTCGCGCCGCTGTCGGGCATGTCGCCGGCCGCCGCCGGCGGCGCGCCGGGCGCGCGCGGCTGGCGCAAGGGGGCGGTGGCGCGCTGAAGAGCCCGAGGCGCTGCGACTTCACAGGAACGGGAACGACACGACGAACACCGCCCAGATGCCGATCAGCAGGTGCGAGAAGACGACGCCGACCAGCGTCGGGTGGCGCGAGTACAGCCAGCCCCAGAACAGGCCGAACGGAAACACGAGCAGCGCAAACGCGGCGTTGGTGTGCAGGTGCGTGGCGCTGAACAGCAGCGTCGACATGAAGATCGAAAGCGGCACGCGGTGGCGCGGGCGCAGGTACATCACCAGCGAGCTCTGGATGCCGCTGCGCGCCACCATCTCCTGCACCGGCACGAACAGCGCGTAGGCGAGCACGACGAGCAGCGTGCCGCCGGCGCCGAGCCCGGCCGGGCGGTACAGGTCGAACAGCTCGCGGCCGGCGTAGGCGCTCGACGTGTGCAGCAGCGCCCACTTGGCCGCGACGATCAGGACGAGCACCGGCAGGCTGGCCAGCGCCGCCTCGCGCAACGCCGGCTGCCAGCCAGCGAGCGTGAAGCCGTAGGCGCTCGGCGGGAACATGCTCGTGCGGATGTTCAGGTACAGCCCGACCGCGAAGCCGACGAGCACGAGCACGCTGAAGACGGTGGTGTCGGGCACCAGCGCCTTCAGCGGCTGCATCAGCACCATCGCGAACATGTACAGGCAGGTGCCGATCAGCACGCGGCTCATGAAGCGGCCCATCTCGGTGCGCGTACGCTCCTCGTGCAGCGCGTCCTCGAGGTGGCGCACGGCGCTCGCCGTGCTGTGGCGGATCTTGCGCGCCAGCTCGTGCGCGAGGTTCAGCTGCATCTGCACCGCCGGGTGCGGCGTGCCGGCGGCGCCGCCGCGGTCGATGTCGCCGTCCAGTTCGGGCAGCCTCAGCGTCAGCACGACCGCGTCGTCGAGCGCGCGCACCGTCGCCGAGCGCGTGCCGCGGTCCAGCAGCGCCACCTCGCCGACCAGCGCGCCGGGCAGCGCCTCGCCGATGCGGTGGTCGTCGCCGTGCGGCCAGGCGGCGCCGCGGGCGCCGGGCGGCGCGGCCCCGTCACGCTCGCTGCGCTTGCGCACCTCGAAGCGGCCGCGCACGACGAAGTGGATCGCGTCGGCCTCGTCGCCCTCGCCGATCAGGTCGGTGCCCGCCGACACGCGCCGCAGGTGGCCGATGCGGCGCAGCAGCCCGGCGAGCACCACGGGCTCGATGCCGCGAAAGAGCGTCGTCTCGGCCTGCAGCCGTTCGAGCAGCGAGGCGAGGGCCTCGTCGGTCAGCGGCAGGTCGGCCGCAGGGACGGCCGCCGCATCGGCCGCGCGGTCTGGAGGCTGGACGACGGACATGGCAGAGTCAGCGCATGATCAAACGATCGATCGGTCGGGCCGTGCTGCGAATGAGCGGCTGGGCACTCGAGGGTCCGCTGCCCTCGGCGCGCCGCTACGTGCTGATCGCCGCGCCGCACACCTCGAACTGGGACTTCGTCTTCATGATCGCGATGTCGTGGGTCACCGGCGTGCGCCTGGCCTGGATGGGCAAGGCGTCGCTGTTCGTCTTTCCGTTCGGTGCGCTCATGCGCGCGATGGGCGGCATCCCGATCCGGCGCGACCGGCGAGCGAGCCTCGTCGAGCAGTGCACCGAGCGCTTTGCCGCCGAGGCCGACCTCGTGCTCGCCGTGCCGGCCGAGGGCACGCGCCGGCGCGAGCGCACCTGGCGCTCGGGCTTCTATCACATCGCCCGCCGCGCCGGGGTGCCGGTGGTGCTGGGTTATCTCGACTACGCGCGCCGCCGCGGCGGCCTCGGCCCCGAGGTGTGGCCGAGCGGCGACGTGCGCGCCGACATGGACCGCGTGCGGGCGTTCTATGCCGACAAGGTCGGCCGTCATCCCGAGCGCTTCACGCCGCCTCGGCTGGCCGATGAGGATCAGCCATTGTCCGCCTCGCCCGGCGGCGAGAGCAGCGGCATCGCCCCCTCGGTGCCACCCAGCAGCCCCGTGCGCGAGTAGATGCCGAGCTTGTCGCGCGTGTCGACGATGTCGAGGTTGCGCATCGTCAGTTGCCCGATGCGGTCGGCCGGGCTGAAGGCGCCGGCGCCCTTTTCCATCGTCAGCCGCTCGGGGTGGTAGGTGAGGTTGGGGCTTTGGGTGTCGACGAGGCTCCAGTCGTTGCCGCGCCTCAGCTCGATCCACACCTCGCCGGTGACGGCACGTGCCACCCAGCGCTGCGCCGTCTCGCGCAGCATCAGCGCCTGCGGGTCGAACCAGCGGCCGTGGTACAGCAGCTTGCCGAGAACCCGGCCGTTGTTGCGGTACTGGCTGATCGTGTCCTCGTTGTGGATGCCGGTGACGAGCCGCTCGTAGGCGATGTGCAGCAGCGCCATGCCCGGCGCCTCGTAGATGCCGCGGCTCTTGGCCTCGATGATGCGGTTCTCGATCTGGTCGCACATGCCCAGGCCGTGCCGCCCGCCGATGCGGTTGGCCTCCTCGAACAGCGCCACGGCGCTGTCGAACGTGCGGCCGTTCAGCGCCACCGGCACGCCTTCCTCGAAGCGCACGCTCACCGTCTCGGCCTTCACCTCGACCTCGGGCTTCCAGAAGGCCACGCCCATGATCGGATTGACGATCGACAGCCCCTTGTTCAGGAACTCGAGGTCCTTGGCCTCGTGCGTGGCGCCGAGCATGTTGCTGTCGGTGCTGTACGCCTTCTCGACGCTCATCTTGTAGTCGAAGCCATGGGTGATGAGGTACTCGCTCATCTCCTTGCGGCCGCCGAGTTCGTCGATGAAGCGCTGGTCGAGCCAGGGCTTGTAGATGCGCAGTTGCGGGTTGGCGAGCAACCCGTAGCGGTAGAAGCGCTCGATGTCGTTGCCCTTGAAGGTGCTGCCGTCGCCCCAGATGTGCACGCCGTCGTCGCGCATCGCCACGACGAGCGCGGTGCCGGTGACGGCGCGGCCGAGCGGCGTGGTGTTGAAGTAGGTTGCGCCGCCCGTGCTGATGTGGAAGGCGTTGCACTGGATCGCCGCGATGCCTTCGGCGACGAGTTGCGCGCGGCAGTCCACCAGGCGGGCGATGTCGGCGCCGTAGGCGCGCGCCTTGCGCGGGATCTCGTCGTAGTCGCTCTCGTCGGGCTGGCCGAGGTTGGCTGTGTACGCACACGGGATCGCGCCCTTGGCGCGCATCCAGTGCACCGCGGCACTGGTGTCCAGGCCGCCGGAGAAGGCGATGCCGACGCGCTCGCCGCGCGGGAGGGATTGCAGGATGTGGGTCATGGGGTCGGGCTCCGAACCGGCGATTGTCGCTGCGGCGGCGGAGCCCGCCGCGCTCACCCTGCGATCACCGCCTTCATCCCCGGCGAGCGCATCGCGGCGCCGATGTCGAGCGCGCCTTCGCCGCGCGCGATCGCAGCGTCGAGCAGCGCGGCCACTGCCGGCATCAGCGCCAGCGCGACGCCGCCGTGCTGCGCCTCTTCGATCATCAGCCGCACGTCCTTGCGCGCCATCGTCGTCTCGAACGAGGCCGGACTGTGCGGGCCTTTCTCGATGCGCACGGCGCGCGCGGCGAGGTTGCCGCCGGGGTTGAAGTGCGTGAAGAGCGTGAAGGCGTCGGCCGGCGCGACGCCCAGCGCCTCGGCCAGGCGCGCCACGTCGCCGAGCACGCCGTTGATGCCGATGATCGCCAGGTTGCCGAAGAGCTTGAAGGCCGCCGCGCGGCCCACCGGCTCGCCCAGGTGCAGCACGGTGCCGGTCATCGGCTGCAGATGCGGCAGCAGCGCCTCGTGCCGCGCCTTCGGGCCGTCGGTCAGCATGAGGCCGGTGCCCTCGGCGCAGTTGGCCGGGCCCATGAAGACCGGCGCGTGCACGTAGGTGACGCCGCGCGCCGCCCAGCGCGCCGCGCGCTCGACGGTCGGGTGCATCGCCGTCGTCGTGTGGTCGATGATCCAGGTGGCCGCGCCGATGCGCCCGGCCAGCGGCTCGAGCACCGCGTCGACCGAGGCGTCGTCGCCGAGTGAGACGTGGATGCGCTCGACGCCTTCCACCGCCGCGGCGGCGTCGGCGAAGGCTTTGGCGCCGTGCGCCTCGAGCGCGCGCGCCTTGTCGGCGCTGCGGTTCCAGACGTTGACGCTGTGGCCGTTGGCGAGGAAGCGGCGGACGAAGCCCGTGCCCATCAGGCCGGTGCCGAGGAAGGCGATCTTCATGGTGCGAGAGTGTGTGGGGTCGGTGGCGGAAGGCGGCGACGATAGCGCGCCGGCGCGGCCTTCACCCCGCCGCCAGCCGCCAGGCCGCCGCGGCGCTGCGCAGGCGCTTCGACAGGTGCAGCGCGAGGTTGCGAAAGAGCCGCGCGGCGATCGCCGGCTCGTCGCGTTGCAGCTCGCCGATCAGCCGCGCGGGCAGTTCGAAGACGACACTGGCGACATCGGCGCGCGCGTCGGCGGTGCGGCCGCCGCCGTCGAGCACCGCAGTCTCGCCGAAGCACATGCCGGGCGAGAAGCTGACGAAGCGCTGGCCGCCCGCGCGGTCGAGCATGCTCACCGAGCCGACGGCGAGCAGGTAGATCGCGTCGCCCGCGTCGCCTTGGGCGAAGAGCCGCTCGCCGGCGGCGAGGGGCCGCTCGACCAGATGCGGCTTCAGGCGCGCCAGTTCGCCGGCGGTGAGCCCGTCGAAGAGCGCGTTGTGTTCCAGCGGCACGGCTTGGCCCGCGCCACCACCGGGCGCCGTTTCGGCGAGCAGCGCCGCCTCGGCCGCCTCGATCGCGTGGTCGGCGTCTGCGTGCAACGGCCACGGTGCGGCGGCCGTCGCGTTGGCCCCATGCGCCTGCATCGCCCGGCCGTGGCGGTTGTCGGCCGTCACGCCGGCCAGCATCAGCGTCGTGCCGGCCTCGGCGAGGCTCTTGCGCAGTTGCGCGAGGCCCATCGCGCCGGAGGCATCGAGCGTGCTGACGCGCCTCAGGTCCAGCACGAGGAAGCGGCAGCGCGCCGCCGCTTGTGGCATCTGCTGCGCCTCCCGCGCCTCTCGCGCCTCCTGCACCAGGCGGTCGATGTTGCCGAAGAAGAGCGCGCCCTCCAGCTCGATGACGGCGATGTGCGCGCGCAGCGGCGCCAGCACCGCCTCGGTGGCCGGCGGGTAGACGCGGCGGCTGGGCATCTGCGCGGCGCTGTAGCGCAGCCGCACGAGCGAGCGGTTCAGCGCGCGCACGAAAATCAGCATCGACAGCAGCACGCCGGCGCCGACCGCGGCGACGAAGCCGGCCGCGAGCGTCACGATGCACACCAGCGCGACGACCGCGAGACTCCACGCCGTCTCGGCCCTCTCGTCTGTCCTCTCGTCCGTCCGCCCGCCGCGCCACCACTGCGCCACGAGCTGCCGCGACCACCGGTCGACCAAGCCCCAGGCGAGCATCACGACGATGCCGCCGACCACCGCCAGCGGCACCCAGGTCAGCAGCGGCAGCGCCAGCGCGAACACCAGCGCCAGCAACACGCAGCTCACCAGCACCGAGGTGCGGCCGCGCCCCCCGGCGGCCAGTGCCGCCATCGCGCGCAGGCGCAGGAAGACGAGCGGCAGCCCGCCGACGAGGCCGCTGGCGGCGTTGGCGACGCCGAGCGCGACGAGTTCGCGATCCAGCGGCGTGCGCCGCCCGGCGGCCTGGTCGACGGCGGCGATGTTCAGCGCCGACTCGAGCGCGCCAATCAGCGCCAGCAGCAGCGCCGTCGCCGCCAGCGTCGGCGCGTGCCGCAGCAGCACCGCCGGCAGCGAGGCCTGCGTCAGCGGCGCCGGCGCATGCGCCAAAGGCGACGGCGCGTCCGCCAGCGGCGCCAGCGCGTGCAGTGCCGGCCACGCCATCTCGAGCGCGCCGAAGGTCGGCAACGCGCACGCCGCCGCGCGGCCAAACACGCCGCAAGCAGCCTGCACCGCGAGCACGGCCAGCGTGCCCACCACAAGCGCCAGCAGCGCCGCCGGCGCGCGCGGCCAGCGCCGGTGCACGGCGAGGCCGACGCCGGCGGTCAGCAACGCCGCGGCCAGCGCCGGCCAACGCCACGCCGCCAGCGCCGGCCAGCCTTCGCGGTTCAGCGTCTCGGCTTCGAGCCCCAGCAGCACCGGCAGCTGCGCCGCCACCATCAAGAGCGCCACGCCGTTCATGAAGCCGGCGAGCACCGGCTGCGGCACGTAGCGCACCAGCGCGCCGGCGCGCAACGCGCCGAGCAGCGCCAGCAGCACGCCGCCGGCCCCCACGGCGAGCGCGGTGGCGGCGAGCAGCGCCGCCAGGCCGCCCGGCGTGGCCGGATGCAGCGCGTTGTCCTGCACCAGCCGCGCCACGCAGGCGCCGAGCAGCAGCGCGGCGGACGAACTGGGCGATGCCGCCGGCATCGACGCGCGGCCGATGAGCGCATAGACAGCCGCGCCAATGACGACGGCGACGACGGTTGCCGTCAGCCCCGCCGGCCGCGCCGCCGCGCCGGCCACGCCGTAGGCGACGAGGCCGAAGCTCAGCGCCAGCGGCAGCACCGCGGCCACCGCATTGAGCGCGCCGCACAGTTCGCCCCAGAGCGCGGGGGCGGCGCTGGCAACCGCGGACGATGGCGCCGCGCACGCCGCATCGGATCGCGCCGCGGCTGGGGCCGGCACAACGGATGCCGCCTCCACGGCGCGGCCGTCGCCCGGCGTCACCGCGCCGGCCCCGCCGCGGTGTCAGCGGCCGCCAGGCGCCGCCGCAGCGCCGCCCAGTGCGGCACGTGCTCCCGCAGCCGCTGCCGCGCCGCCTCGTCGGCGGCTTGCGCCAGCGCCGCGTCGAAGCGCGCAGCGAGGCGCGGCAGCAGCTCGCCGGCCCGCGCGTCGCCGCAGGCGTCGAAGACGCGCAGGCAGGCCCACAGCGCATCGGCCGTCAGGCTGTCCGCCGCCGCGTGCCCGGCCGCGTCGGCGTCGGCGTCGGCCTCGGCGAGGACGGCGTCGATCGCGGCGCGCGCTTCTTCGCAGGCGGCCGCACGGCCCCCACCGCGCTCGCCGCCGACGCCACCTTCGCCGCCCGCCACCGCCTCGACTGCCATCGCCGCCAGCTCGCAGCGCAGCCGCCACGCTTCGGGCGCGCGGCCTTGGGCGGTGTAGAGCCGCACTGCGTCGTGCCAGGCGTCGCGCGCCGCGGCCTTGTCGCCGCGCACCTCGGCCAGGCGGCCTTCACATTCGGCGACCAGCGGCAGCACGTACGGCACGTCGTTCTCGCGCGCCACGCGGCCGGCCTCCTGCGCCGCGTCGTGCGCGGCGGCGCGGTCGCCGGCCGCCAGCGCCGCCTCGGCCGTGTGCACCAGCGCGGCGGCGCGAAAACGCGGCATGCCGATCTCGAGCGCGCGCTCGAGCGCCTGCCGCGCCGTGGCGCACGCGGCGTCGACGTCGCCCAGCAGCAGCTGCGCCTCGAACAGCGACTCGAGCAGCACGAAGCGGTCGTGCAGCATCGGCCGCGTCATGCGGTCGAGGCGGGCCAGGCCCGCGTGCGCCGCGCGCTCGACCTCGGCGTGGCGTTCCTGCGCGATCAGCGCGCGGATCTCGATGGCGCGCAGCTGCACCTCGTAGCCTTCGTAGCCGCCGTCCTCGGCCGGCGCGCGCGCGACGCGGCGCGCGCACGCAATGCCCTCGGCCAGGTGCCGCTCGGCGCTGTCGAAGTCGCGGCCGGCCACCGCCAGCCAGGCCAGCTCGCCATGCGCCAGCGTCAGCGCGGCCTGCGCCGCCGTCTCCGCGCGGCCCGAGGCCAGCTCGATGGCCAGGCGCGCGCAGGCGGCGGCCTCGTCGGGCCGGCCCTCGTGGTCGGCGCGCAGCATGCGCGCGGTGGCCACGTCGGCGCGCAGCACGTTCTCGTCGTTCTGCTCGGCCCAGTCGTGCATCGCGCGCAGCGCCGCGGCCGCTTCGTCCTTGCGGTCGAGGCGGTCGAAGGTCGAGTGGCGCGCCTGCAGCAGCACGAAGCGCCGGCGCGGCGGCAGCCGCACCGGCTGCGCCAGCGCGCGCTCGGTCAGCTCGAGCACTTCGGCGTGCGCGAAGCGCGCCTCGGCGAGCCCACGCGCGCGGTCGTAGTACTCGAAGGCCTGTGCGCTGTCGCCTGCGCGCTCGTAGTGCAGCGCGGTGATGGCGACGAACTCGCTCTCGCGCCCGGCCACGCGCGCCGCGAGCCAGCGCGCGACGCGGGCGTGCCCTTCACGCCGCGCCGCCTTCAGCAGCGTGCCATAGGTCACCTCGTGCAGCAGATGGTGCTGGAAGGCGTACTCCTCGGCCTGGTCGAAGGCGCTGGTCGGCCGGTGCACGAGCAGCCCGCGCCGCACGAGCGCCGGCAGCGCCTGCGGCGCCTCGGCGTCGAGCTGCGCCAGCGCCGAAGGCCAGAAGACGGCGCCGACAATGCTGGCGTGCTGCAGCGCGGCCAGCTCGGCCGGCGGCAGCGCATCGAGGCGCGCCTGCAGCACGCCGACCAGCGTGTCGGGCACGCGCAGCGTCTCGAGCCGACCGGCGAGCCCGCCGCCCAAGCGCCACGGCCGCGTGCGCGCGTCGATCGTGCCGTCCTCCATCCACATGCGCACCAGTTCTTCCATGAAATACGGGTTGCCGCCGGAGCGCTGCACGAGAAGGCGGCAAAGCGACTCGGACGCGGGCGCCATCGGCCGCAGCAGCAGGCGGGCGAGCGCCGAGGCGGCGTCCTTGGGCAGCGGCTCGAGCAGGATGTCGAGCCGCGCCAGCCGCGCGAGGGGGGCGGCGTCCGGCGCAGCCTCATCGATCGCCGGCAGCGGCCGGCGTTCCAGCCACACCGGCCGCCCCAGCAGCAGCAGCATCAGCGGCACCGCCGCCGGCCGCGCCAGCGCCTGCACGAAGTCGAGCGAGGCCTCGTCGGCCCAGTGCAGGTCTTCGAGCACCAGCAAGAGCGGCGTGTGCGCCGCCGCCGCGTGCAGCGCCTCACGCAGCGCCTCGAACGCCTGGTCGCGCAGCGAGCGGCCGCCGAGCCCCTGCACGGCGCTCGCGCCTTCGAACTCGAAGCCGACGAGCTGGCCGACGCGGCCGGCGCGCAGTTGCGCGTCACGGCCGAGCCACGGCGCGAGGCCCTCGACGAGCCGCGCGCGCGCCTGCCCCGGCGGCAGGTCGTCGGCGATGCCGAGCCAGCGCGCCAGCAGCTGGCGCAGCAGGCCATAGGCTTGCAGATGGCCGCTCGGCTGCGCCCGCACGCGCAGGCAGGTCGGCGCGGTGGGCGCGTCGGATGACCCCGATGCCCCAGA
Source organism: Betaproteobacteria bacterium (assembly GCA_016716535.1). Classification (GTDB taxonomy): domain Bacteria; phylum Pseudomonadota; class Gammaproteobacteria; order Burkholderiales; family Burkholderiaceae_C; genus Rubrivivax. Next base: position 354,568 of record JADJWD010000001.1, read on the forward strand.
CGCCCCAGATGCCCCTCGCGACTGCGGCGCCTCGGCCAGCCGCAGCAGCAACTCGCGCCGCAGCCGCGACTTGCCGATGCCCGCCTCGCCGGCGACGACGGCCAGCGCCGCATGGCGGCCGGCGGCGGCGCGCGCGAACAGGTCGAGCAGGCTTTTCAACTCGGCGTCGCGCGCCACCATCGGCGTCGGCAGGCCCTCGATGCCGCGGCGCACCGTGCGCTCGGCGTGCCCGTCGTCGCCGAGCACGAGGTAGGTGACGAGCGGCGCCTCGCTGCCCTTCACCGCCAGCGGCGGCTGCGCCTCGCAGCGCAAGGCGCCGCGCACCTGCCGCCAGGTGTCGTGGCTGATGCGCAGCCGCCCGACCGGCGCGCTTTGCTCCATGCGCGCCGCCAGGTGCACCGCGTGGCCCATCGCCGAGCGGTCGGCCTCGACGCCGGCGCCCAGCAGCACGGTGCCGGTGTGGATGCCCACGCGTACGCCGAAGCGCGCCACGCCGAGCGGCCGCGCGACGCGCTCGGCGTGCTCGGCCGCCGCCTCGACGATGCCGAGGCCCGCGCGCACCGCGCGCTCGGCGTCGTCCTCGCGCGCGCGCTCGGCGCCGAAGGCCGCCTTCAGGCCGTCGCCGGTGAAGCGCAGCACCTCGCCGCCGTGCGCGCGCACGATGCGGGCGAAGCCTTCGAGCGCGCGGCTGACGAGCGCCAGCGCGTCCTCGGCGCCGACACGCTCGAGCATCGTCGTCGAGTCAGCGATGTCGGCGAAGAGGATGCTCACCTGGCGCAGCCGCGCCGCGGCCGAACCCGATGCCACGGAAGGTGTCGCTGTCGCTGCCGTCGTGCCAGCCCCTGCGGCGGCCGGCGCCGCCTGCGCCCGCAGCGCCAGCACCGCGGCGTCGACGGCGGCGTCACCCAGCGCGGCGCGCTGCGCCTCGAGGTGCGCGATGGCCGCTTCGAGGGCGCTCGGGTCGGGCATGGCGGGCTACGGGAGTGGCGGGCACGCTGCGCGAAGCGTGCGCGAGCCTACACAGCCCCGCCGTCGGCATGGGGTCGGAGTTACCCGGCCTGCGCGACGCGCGAGCGCGGCGCGCCCTTGGCAAGCTGGAAGCCCGGAGAAACAGGGCCTTTGCGGGCCTTGGCGGCCCCGGGACCGGGGAGCAAAATCCGCCCTCCCCGCCCGAAGAAGTGTCAACGAGTGACGGCCCGCGCCCGGCGCCTTGCCGGGCCTTTTCGCCGCCGTAGACTGGCCCCATGAGCAGCCCCAAGCGGCCCGACCCCTGGGCCCACACCACCTTGCCGGGCGAGCTGCAGCCCAGCGGCCCTGCCCCCGGCTCCAACGAGCTGGAGCGCTTCGTGCACGCGCAGGACCCGGCGTGGGAGCACGTGGTCGAAGAGCTCGAGGAAGGCGCCAAGCAGACGCACTGGATGTGGTTCGTCTTCCCGCAGCTGCGGGGCCTGGGGCGCAGCGACATCGCGCGCCGCTTCGGCATCGCCTCGCTCCTCGAGGCCGAGGCCTACATGGCGCACCCGCTGCTCGGGCCGCGGCTCGTGCAGTGCTGCGAGATCCTGCAGCGGCTCGAAGGGCGCACGGCGCTGGCCATCTTCGGCGCCGTCGACGAGCTGAAGCTGCGCTCGTGCCTGACGCTGTTCGAACGCGCCGCGCCGCAGGAGGCGCTGTTCACCGCGCTGCTGGAGAAGTACTTCAAGGGCCGGCGCGACGCCGCCACGCTGGCGCTGCTGGACAACGTGCGCGCCGGCTGAGCCGCGCGCAGGCGAACGACGCGCTTCAGCGCGCCGTGGCCACCAGCTTGGCGGCCGCTGCCACGCTGTTGCGGATCAACGACTCGAGCCGGCGCGCTTTCTCTTCCTGGCTCAGCGCCTCCCACGGCGTCGCAGCGGTCTTGCTGGCGTAGATCGGCACGACCTCGCTGCCCGTCACCGTGGCTTCGTACACGGCCTTCGCCGTCGCCACATCGACGAGCGACAGCTTCACGTAGACGTAAGGCGACATGAAGCCGCGGCCCACGGCGCGCGTGTCGTCGACGTCGTAGAGCCCCTGCGATTCATCGAGGTAGAAGCCGAGCCCGCGCAGCTTGCCGCGGCCGATGGTCTCGTGCTTCAGATGGAAGCTCGCATCGGCCCGGTACTTCGTCACCAGCACGACGTGCGTGGCGCGGCGCTGCTCGATCAGGTCGACCACCGCGCCGGGCAGCGCCACGCCGTCGGGCTGCAGCATCAGCTCGGGGCTCTCGTGCAGGCGCGACGGCGGCACCAGCGCGAAGGCCACCGGCGCCTTCGGGTCGGCCTCCGCCAGGCCGGCGGCCACGGCCGCGAGCACGGCCTTGTCCATCGAGCCGCCGCGGTCCTCCACCGCATGGCGGGCGTTCGGATCGAGTCGCGTGCCGGTCTGCATGCCGGCGCCGACGTACTCGATCTTGTCGCCGACGAACGACGCGATCACGTAGCTGCGCGGTGCAGGCGGCTGCGCCCACGACAGCGGCGCGACCAGCGACAGCACGATGGCTTGAAACTCGCGCCGAGAGACGTTCATCGACCGCAACCTCCTGGCCGGGATGCTAAGGCCGCGCGCACCGTGCAGCGGCGCCTGCGTGGCAGGGCGTCGCGGACCGCGGCAGGCGGGCACGCGGCCGTGCAGGCGCGCCGCGGATGCGCGTCGGGATGCGTGCCGGGATGCGTGCTGACGTCGTGGTGCGCCGAGGACGCCGGGTGGCCGACTTCGCTCGTGTCCCCCGGCTTGCTCGCTGGCGCTCGCAAGCCTCCTCCTTGACCTCGCTACGTCGGCCACCCGGCGTCCTCGGCGTGGCAGCGGGGGCCTTCGACGATCGATCGCGATGGGGCGGGGCAGTGGCGACTTTGTACAAACAAACAAGCGAGCGGGCGACGAAGCGTACGCCCTTGGGTTGTCACCGGCCGCATTGATGTTCGGCATCCACTAAGGGATTTCAGCGTGATTTAGGGGTTTACACCAGTCTGGACGATTGAGGTTCTGCCGGATACTTTGTCTATACAAATATCGTCAGCCCTGCCCCGACACCCCGACACCCCGACACCCCGACACCCCGACACCCCGACACCCCGACACCCCGACACCCCGACACCCCGACACCCCGACACCCCGACACCCCGACACCGCTCGCTCGCCAAGGAGACCCACCCATGTCCGCCACCCCCGAAATCCTCTACAGCGTCAAGGCCCAGGGCGGCAAGGCGCTGCGCTGCAAGGGCTGGAAGCAGGAAACCATCCTGCGCATGCTCGAGAACAACATGGAGAACGCCGAACGTCCGCAGGACCTCGTCATCTACGGCGGCATCGGCAAGTGCGCGCGCAACTGGGAGTCGTACCACGCGATCGTCCAGGCGCTGAAGGAGCTCGAGAACACCGAGACGCTGGTGATCCAGTCGGGCATGCCGGTGGCGGTGTTCCCGACCAACCCGCTGGCGCCGCGCGTCGTCATGGCGACGACGAACATCATGAAGGCCACCTGGCCGGTGTTCTACGACCTGCAGGAGAAGAACCTGACGATGTTCGCCCAGTACACGGCGGCGCCGTGGGAGTACATCGGCACGCAGGGCGTCATCCAGGGCACGTTCGAGACGCTGGCCTCGATCGGCCGCCTGCACTTCGGCGATTCGCTCGCCGGCCGCATCCTGCTCACCGCCGGCATGGGCGGCATGGGCGGCAACCAGACGCGCGCGATGAGCATGCTCGGCGGCGTGTGCATCTGCGCCGACGTCGACATCGCCGTCATCAACAAGCGCCGGCAGGTCGGCTACTGCGACGTCGTCACCGAGAGCTTCGACGAGGCGGTGAAGCTGGCGCGCGAGGCCGCGGCGGCGAAGAAGCCGCTCGGCATCGCGCTGCTGGGCAATGCCGCCGACGTGCTGCAGCGGGCGATGGACACCGGCTTCAAGCCCGACATCATCACCGACATGACGCCGGCGCACGACCCGCTCGCCTACGTGCCGACGGGCATGTCGGTCGACGAGGCGCGCCGGCTGCGCGAGACCGACCGCACCGCCTACCTGAAGCGCGCCGGCGCGACGATGGTGCGCCACCTCGCGCTGATGAACGCCTTCATGGACCAGGGCATCCAGGTCTTCGAGTACGGCAACAGCCTGCGCAAGGAAGCGCGCGACGCCGGCATGCCCGAGGCCGAGGCGATGCGCATCCCCGGCTTCGTCGCCGCCTACATCCGGCCGCTGTTCTGCGAGGGGCGCGGGCCGTTCCGCTGGCTGTGCATCTCGCGCGACCCCGAGGACCTGCGCCGGCTCGACGACCTCGTGCTCGAGATGTTCCACGACGACGCGCTGGTGACGCGCTGGATCAAGCTGGCGCGCAGGCACATCCCGATCGAGGGCCTGCCGGCGCGCATCTGCTACCTCGGCTTCGGCCAGCGCAAGGCCTTCGGCATGCGTGTCAACGAGCTGGTCAAGTCCGGGCACCTGTCGGGCCCGGTCGCCTTCTCGCGCGACAACCTCGACTCGGGCTCGATCGTCAACCCGACGTTCGAGAGCGAGAAGATGCTCGACGGCAGCGACCTGATCTCCGACTGGCCGTACCTGAACGCGCTGCTCAACGTCGCCGGCGGCGCGGACCTGGTGGCGATCCAGGAGAACTACTCGATGGGCGAGGCCGTGCACACCGGCGTGACGATGATCGCCGACGGCAGCACCGAGGCCGAGGTGCGCCTCGCGTCGTGCCTGACGACCGACTCGGGCATCGGCGTCGTCCGCCATGCCCAGGCCGGCTACCCGATCGCGCGCAAGACGGCCGAGGAGCGCTTCGGCAAGAACGGCGTCAAGGTGCCGCTGTGGTGGTCGCCGAAGGCCACCTTCGGCCCGGGCCACGGCCTGTAGAGCGCCCGCGCTTCACTGCGCCCCGCGGCCGGCGCCGCGTCCTTGTCCTGCGAGGAAGCCGGCGCCGGCCCTTCCGTCCAACGCACGCAACCACGAACACCGGAGGATTGCCATGACTCGTCGCACTTTCCTGGCCGGCGGCGCCGCCGCCGCCGCCAGCGCCCTTGCCGCGCCCGCCTTCGCCCAGGGCAAGCAGGAATGGAAGATGGTCACGTCGTGGCCGAAGAACGCGCCCGGCGTCGGCCAGTCGGCCAACCGCATCGCCCAGCGCATCACCGACCTCTCGGGCGGGCGGCTGACGATCAAGGTCTACGGCGCCAACGAGCTGGTGCCGGCCTTCGGCGTGTTCGACGCGGTGGCGCAGGGCACGGCCGAGATGTACCACTCGGTGCCGGCGTACTGGATCCCCAAGCTCAAGGGCATCGGCTTCTTCGGCTCGTTCCCGTTCGGCCTGAACGCGCCCGAGCAGATGGCCTGGATGTACCACGGCGGCGGCCAGGCGCTGTACGACGAGGCCTACGGCGCGCTTGGCGTCAAGGGCCTCATCGCCGGCAGCTCGGGGCCGCAGTGGCTGGGCTGGTTCCGCAAGGAGCTGAAGTCGCTCGACGACTTCAAGGGCCTGCGCTTCCGCACCACGGGCTTCAACGGCGAGATGCTGCGCCGCGCCGGCGCCGCGGTCGTCACGCTGCCCGGCGGCGAGATCTTCCAGGCGCTGCAGGCCGGCACGATCGACGGCGCCGAGTTCATCGGCCCGTGGAACGACGCCGCGTTCGGCTTCCACCAGGTGGCGAAGAACTTCTACTTCCCCGGCGTCGGCGAGCCCTCGTCGGCCGAGGAGATCGGCTTCAACAAGGCGAAGTACGACGCGCTGCCGGCCGACCTGAAGGCGATGGTGCGCGTCGCCGCGATGTCGGCCTCGGAAGAGACGACGACCTCCTACGAGGTCAACCACGCCCAGGCGCTGAAGGAGCTGGTGGCCAAGCACGGCGTCGTCGTGCGCGAGCTGCCGCGCGAGCTCGTCATCGCGCTGGGCAACGCCGCCGGCGCGCTGGCGCAGGAGCTGCTGGAGGACAAGGACGCGCTGACGAAGAAGATCGCGCAGAGCTACTTCCGCTTCCGCAACCAGACGGCCGAATACGCGCGCTACAGCTACGGCGGGCAGATCAACGCCCGGCTGCTGCCGCTGAAGTGGCCGGCCGCCTGAGCGCGGCCGCCAAGCACCGCGCCGGAGCACACGCATGGACGCGCTCGTCGCCCTGAGCCGGCGCCTGGACGCTCCGTCGCGCTGGATGGGCCGCTGGCTGCGCTGGCTGGCGCTCCTGCTCGTGCTGGTGCAGCTTGCCGTCGTCGTGCTGCGCTTCGTCTTCGCATCCAGCCACGTGATGCTGCAGGAGGCGGTGTTCTACACGAACGCCGTCCTCTTCATGACCACCGTCGGCTACGCCTTCCTCGTCGACGGCCACGTGCGCGTGGACATCACCTACCTCGCCGCGCCGCCGAGGAAGAAGGCGCTGATCGACCTGTTCGGCATCGTCTTCCTGGTCGTGCCGCTGTGCGTCGTGATGCTGTGGTACGGCTGGCCGTACGTGCGCGCGTCGTGGGCCGGGCTCGAGGGGGCGCTGTTCTTCGGCGGCATCCCGGCGGCGTTCCTGCTGAAGACTCTGATCATCGTCTTCCCGCTGCTGCTGCTGGTGCAGAGCCTGGCGCTCGCGCTGCGCATGGTCGCCGTGCTGCGCGGCGGCACCGAGCCCGTCTTCGCGTCGGGCGAGCTGGGGCCCACGGCATGACCGCACCGTTCCGGAGGGCCGCGCCGTGAGCCTGCCGCTGGAACTGCTGATGTTCGCGGCGCTGTGCGTGCTCATCATGAGCGGCGTGCCGATGGTCTTCGTGCTCGCCGGCACGGCGATCCTGTTCGCCGTTCTCGGCGCCGTCTTCGGCGGCTTCGACCTGCCGCTGCTCGGCGCGCTGATCCCGCGCGTGTTCTCGGTCATGACCTCCGAGACGCTGGTGGCGATCCCGCTGTTCGTCTTCATGGGCCTGATGCTCGAGCGCTCGAAGATCGCCGAGGAGCTGCTCGAAGCGATGGGCAGCCTCTTCGGCCGCGTGCGCGGCGGCCTGGCGGTGTCGGTGTCGGTGGTCGGCATGCTGCTGGCGGCCTCCACCGGCATCGTCGGCGCGACGACGGTGACGATGGGCCTGATGGCGCTGCCGGTGATGCTGCGCCGCGGCTACAACCCGTCGTTCGCCTGCGGCAGCATCTGCGCCGCCGGCACGCTCGGGCAGATCATCCCGCCGTCGACCGTGATGGTGGTGATGGGCGAGGTGCTGTCGGCCGCCTACCAGCAGGCGCAGTTCGCGCAGGGCAAGTTCTCGGTCGAGACGGTCAGCGTCGGGCAGCTCTTCGCCGGCTCGCTGTTCCCGGGGCTGATGCTGGTGGGGCTGTACATCGTCTACCAGCTCGTCTATTCGCTGCTGCGCCCGCAGGCCGCACCGGCGCTGCCGCGCGGCGCCGACGCCGGCCCGCGGCCGGGCGCGCGCGAGCTGTTCCGCGCGCTCGTGCCGCCGCTGGTGCTGATCGGCGCCGTGCTCGGCTCGATCCTCGGCGGCGTCGCCACGCCGACCGAGGCGGCCGCGGTCGGCGCCGTCGGCGCGACGCTGCTGGCGGCCAAGCGCGTCGCGTCCGGGCGCCCGTGGGCGGTGTGGACCGTCGCCATCGCCAGCGCCGTGCTGCTCGCGCTGGCGACGAGCTTCGACCTGCGCCTGGGCCGCGACAGCGTCGCCATCGCCGACGGCGTCGCCATCGGCATCGCGACGCTGTTCGCGCTGCTGCTCATCGTCGGCCTGGCCGTGGCGCTGCTCGACCTCGGCCGCTCGGGCGTGCTCGGTGCCGCCGCCGGCGCGACGATGAGCATCAACGCGATGGTCTTCGCCATCGTCATCGGCGCGTCGCTGTTCTCGCTCGTCTTCATCGGCCTGGGCGGCGAAGCACGCGTCGAGCGCCTGCTGGAGGACCTGCCCGGCGGCACCACCGGCGCGCTGATCGCGGTGATGTTCATCATCTTCGTGCTCGGCCTGTGGCTCGACTACGTCGAGATCTCGATCATCGTCATCCCGGTCGTCGGCCCGTTCCTGATGAAGGCCGGCGTCGACCCGATCTGGTTCGGCGTCATGGTGGCGCTGAACATGCAGACCTCGTTCCTCAGCCCGCCGGTGGGCTACACGCTGTCGTACCTGCGCGCCGTCGCGCCGCCGTCGGTGACGACGGGGATGATCTGGCGCGGCGTCGTGCCGTTCATGGGGCTGCAGATCCTGGCCATGGGCATCCTCGCGTTGTGGCCGGGGCTGGCCACCTGGCTGCCGCGGCTGCTGTTCTCGAAGTGATTGCGCCGCCGCACGGAAGACCGACGATGACCCTCCCTCGCCCGCGCGCCGAACTGCTGGCGCTGACGCCCTACGGCAGCGGCCGCCCGGCCGACGCCGCGCCGCCGCGCCACCGGCTGTCGTCGAACGAGTCGCCGTTCCCGCCGTCCGACGCCGTCGTCGCCGCGGCCGGGCGAGCACTGCACGACGTCCACCGCTACCCGGCGCTGGTCGGCGAGCCGCTGATCGACGCGCTCGCGGCACGGCACGGCCGCGGCCGCGACGAGATCGCCGTCGCCTCGGGCTCGGTGGCGCTGATCGAGCAGCTCGTGCGCGCCTACGCCGGCCCCGGCGACGAGGTGCTGATGCCGTGGCGCTCGTACGAGGCCTATCCGTTGATCATCGCCGGCGCCAGCGCGCGTGAAGTGGCGGCGCCGCTGACGGCCGCGCAAGGCATCGACGTCGACGCGCTGCTCGCGCGCCTGACGCCGCGCACGCGCGTGCTGCTGCTGTGCAACCCGAACAACCCCACCGGCGAGGCGCTCGGCACGGCCGCGCTCGACGCGCTGATCGAGCGCGTGCCGCGCTCGGTGCTCATCGTGCTCGACGAGGCCTACCGCGAGTTCGTCACGCGCGCCGACGTGCCCGACGGCGCCGAGCGTTATCGCGGCCACGCGAACGTGGCCGTGCTGCGCACGTTCTCGAAGGCCTATTCGCTGGCCGGGCTGCGCGTCGGCTGGTGCGTCGCGCCGGCGCCGCTCGTCGACGGGCTGCGCCGCGTCGCGCCGCCGTTCCCGGTCTCGGGCCCGGCGCTGGCCGCGGCGATGGCGGCGCTGGCCGAGGACGGCTTGCTCGCGACGCGCATGGCGGCGCTGGTCGGCGAGCGCCGGCACCTCGTGCGCGGGCTGGCCGAGCTCGGGCTGCCGGTCGGCGACCCGCAGGCCAACTTCGTCTGGCTGCCGCTCGGCGAGCGCGCCGCGGCCTGCGCCGCAGCCTTCCTCGCCGCCGGCATCGGCGTGCGCTCGTTCCCCGGCGAGGGCGTGCGCATCACCGTCGGCGACGCCGGCGACACCCAAGCCGTGCTGCGCGCCGCCGCAGCCTGGTGCGACACGGAGCGGACCCCACGATGACGAACCCCGCACAACCCGGCGTGCGGCCCGGCGTGCAAGCCGGCGTGCAAGCCAACCTGCAACTGGGCGCACGCCCGCTCGGCCTGGACGACCTCGTCGCCGTCGCCCGGCGCGGCGCCGGCGTCGAGCTGACCCCGGGCGCGGTCGACGCGATGCAGCCCAGCCTGCGCTGGGTCGAGGCGATCAGCGAGCGCATGCGCGCCGGCGAGGCGACGCCTGCGATCTACAGCATCAACACCGGCTTCGGCTCGCTCGCCGGGCGCGAGGCGTTCGAGAGCGTCGACGACGCCGTCGACCTGTCGCGCCGGCTGATCGTCTCCAACGCCTCGGGCGTCGGCCAGCCGCTGCCCGACGACGTCGTGCGCGCGGCGATGCTGATCCGCGCCGCCAGCCTGGCGCGCGGCTACTCGGCCGTGCGCCCCGAGCTCGTGACGACGCTGCTGGCGATGCTCGAACGCGACGTGCTGCCGGTGGTGCCCGAGTTCGGCTCGCTCGGCGCCAGCGGAGACCTGATCCCGCTGGCGCACCTGGCGCTGGTGATGACGCGGCCGGCCGGCGACGACGACCCCGAGATCGACAGCGGCGAAGCCACCTTCCGCGGCGAGCGCTGCTCGGGCCGCGAGGCGATGCGCCGCGCCGGCCTGGAACGACTCGTGCTCGGCCCGAAGGAGGGGCTGGCGATGGTCAACGGCACGTCGTTCTCGACCGCGCAGGCGGCGCTGGCGCTGGCCGACGCCGAGAACCTGCTGGCCAGCGCCGAAGTGACCGCGGCGATGTCGATCGAGGCGCTGGCCGGCTTCGGCGACGCCTTCATCGCCGCCATCCACGAGGCGCGCGGCCACGCCGGCCAGATCGACTGCGCGGCGCGCCTGCGCGCGCTGCTGGCCGGCAGCCGGCTCGTCGACGGCGACATCGACCACGACCCGACGCGCCAGCCGCCGCAGGACGCCTACTCGCTGCGCTGCACGCCGCAGGTGCTGGGCGCGGTGCGCGACACGCTCGCCTTCGTGCGCCGCATCGTCGAGACCGAGATCAACGCCGCCACCGACAACCCGCTCGTCTTCACCGAGCTGCCGCGCAAGCTGAAGGCCGTGTCGGGCGGCAACTTCCACGCCGAGTACCTCGCCTTCGCATCGGACTTCCTCGCCATCGTCGTCACCGAGATCGGCAACCTCGCCGAGCGGCGGCTGTTCCGCCTCGACGACGGCAGCCTGAACCGCGGCCTGCCCGACATGCTGGTGGCGAGCGCCAAGGTCGGCATCGACTGCGGCTACATGCTGCCGCAGTACCTGGCCGCGGCGCTGGTGTCGGACTGCAAGACGCTGGCGCACCCCGACAGCGTCGACTCGATCCCCACCTGCGCCAACCAAGAAGACCACGTCTCGATGGCCAACAACGCCGGCCGACACGCGCGCCAGGTCGTCGCCAACATCGAGGTCGTCATCGGCATCGAGCTCTTGATGACGGCGCAGGCGCTCGAGCTGCGGCTGGCCAAGCTGGGGCTCGGCACCGAGGCGCTGGCGCCGGCGTCGCGCCGCGTACTGGCGATGCTGCGCGCCAGCCGCGCCACCGACGGGCGGCCGATCGACCACCTGCGCCGCGACATCGTGATGTACCCGCGCGTGCAGGCCGCGGCGGCGCTGGTGCACGGCGGCGCCGTGCGGCGCGCCGCCGCCGCGGAGCACGCGTGAACGAGCCGGCGCGCACCGACGACGCCACCGCGGCGGCCGTCGCCGCGCTCGTCGCCGCGCTCGGCGACGACGTCGTGCTGACCGGCGACGCGATCCCCGAGCGCTGCCACACCGACTGGAGCGGCCACGCGCCGGCGCGCCCGGCGGCGCTGCTGCGGCCGCGCAGCACCGCGGAGGTCAGCCGGGCGCTCGCGATCTGCCACGCACACGGCCAGGGTGTCGTGCCGCAGGGCGGGCGCACCGGCATGGCCGGCGGCGCGGTGCCGCGGCCCGAAGACGTGGTGCTGTCGCTCGAACGCCTGAACCGCATCGAGGAACTCGACGCCGCCGCCTGCACGATGACCGTGCAGGCCGGCGTGCTGCTGGAACACGTGCAGCAGGCCGCCGCCGAGGCCAACCTGTTGTTCGCGCTCGACCTCGGCGCGCGCGGCTCGTGCCAGATCGGCGGCAATATCGCCGCCAACGCCGGCGGCCTGAACGTGCTGCGCTACGGCCCGGCGCGCGACCAGGTGCTCGGCCTCGAAGTCGTGCTCGCCGACGGCAGCGTGCTGTCGTCGCTGCGCAAGCTGATCAAGGACAACGCCGGCTACGACCTGCGCCAGCTCTTCGTCGGCTCCGAGGGCACGCTCGGCGTCGTCACGCGCGCCGTGCTGAAGCTGCATCCGCGCCCGCGCCGCGTGCAGACGCTGCTGGCGGCACTGCCCGGCTACGACGCGGCCGTGCAGCTCCTGCGCCGGCTGCAGGCGTCGTACCCGGTCTCGGCCTTCGAGCTGATGTGGCAGGACTTCATGCAGACCGCGCTCGAATGGCAGGCCGGCCGGCGCGCGCCGCTGGCGGGCTCGCATCCGTTCTATGCACTCGTCGAGCTCGACGGCGACGCCGACGCCGACGCGGTGCAGGCCACGCTGGCCGAAGCGGCCGAGGCCGGCCTCGTGCTCGATGCCGTGCTCGCCGCGTCGCTGGCCGACGCGCGCGGCCTGTGGGCGCTGCGCGAGATCACCGGCGAATTCCCGGCCCGGCTCGAGCCGATCAACTTCGACCTCAGCCTGCCGGTCGGCGCCATCGGCGAGTTCGCCGAGCGGTGCCGCACCGCGCTGCGCCGGCGCTGGCCGCAGCACCGCAGCCTCTTCTTCGGCCACGTCGGCGACAGCAACCTGCACCTCACCGTCGACGGCCGCTCGATCCCCGGCGTGCCGCACGGCGCCGTCGACGCGCTGGTCTACGAGCTGCTGCGCGACGTGCCCGGCGCCTCGGTCTCGGCCGAGCACGGCATCGGCGTGCTCAAGCGTGGCTGGCTCGGCCACTGCCGCAGCGCCGACGAGATCGCGGCGATGCGGCGCATCAAGCAGGCGCTGGACCCGCGCGCCATCCTCAACCCCGGAAAGGTGCTGCCGTGACGCCAGCCGACGGCGGCATGACCGCCATGGACCGACCCTCCCCTGCCGCGCTCCCGCGCGCCACCGCCGTCGTCACCGGCGCCGCCCAGGTGCTGACCTGCGCCGAGGGCGCGCCCGACCTCGTCGGCTGCATCGCCGGCGGCGTCGTCGCGCTGGCCGGCGACCGGGTGCTCGCCGTCGGCACGCCGCAGGACGTGGCACGCCGGGCCGACCTGGCGGCGGCGCGCGTCGTGCCGGCGCGCGGCGGCATCGTGCTGCCGGGCTTCGTCGACAGCCACACGCATCTGGTCTTCGCCGGTTCGCGCGTCGCCGAGTACAGCGGCCGGCTGCGCGGCGAGAGCGCCGCCTCGCTGCGCGCGCGCGGCGTGCCGAGCGGCATCCGCGGCACCGCGCGCCTCGTGCGCGCGGCCAGCCGCGCCCAGCTCGAGGACGAGGCGCGCGAGCGCCTGGTGCACATGCTCGCCTGCGGCACGACGACGGTCGAGGCGAAGTCGGGCTACGGCCTGAGCACCGCCGAGGAGATCCGCATCCTCGAGGTGCAGGCGGCGCTGGCCGATTCGCAGCCGCTGCGCATCGTCTCGACGCTGCTCGCCGCGCACGAGTTCCCCGAAGGCGTGCCGCGCGACGAGTACCTGCGCGAGATCGTCGAGGACATCGTGCCCGAGGTGGCGCGCCAGCGCCTGGCGGTCTTCAACGACGTCTACTGCGACGACGGCTACTACACCGTCGCCGAGTCGCGGCGCGTGCTCGAAGCGGGCCTGCGCCACGGCCTGCAGGCGAAGATCCACACCGACGCCTACTCGCACATCGGCGGCGCGGCGCTCGCGGCCGAATTGCGCGTCGTCTCGGCCGACCACCTGAACCACACCACCGAAGCCGAGCTGGCCGCGCTGCGCGATGCCGGCGTCACCGGCGTCGTGATGCCGGCGCTCGACTTCGCCGTCGCGCACACGAAGCCGACGCCGGCGCGCACGATGCTCGACCTCGGCCTGCCGGTGGCGCTGGCCACCGACATGTGTCCCGGCTGCTGGCTCGAGGCGATGTCGTTCGTCATCCAGCTCGCCTGCCGCCACTACGCCTTCAAGCCCGAGGAGGCGCTGCGCGCGGCGACGCTGGGCGGCGCGCGTGCGCTCGGCCTGCAGGCGAGCATCGGCTCGCTCGAGCCGGGCAAGCAGGCCGACATCGCGATCTTCGACCTGCCGAGCTACGAGGACCTGGCCTACCGCTTCGGCCGCGTGCGCGCGCGCACGGTGCTGCGCGCCGGCGCCGTCGTGCACGAAGGGGCCGCGCCGTGAACGCGCCGCGCCCGCCGGACGACACGCGCACGCCGGTCCGCATGGTCGCCTTCGAGCACCTGTGGACGCCCGCCGGCTGGCTGGCGCCCGGCCTGCTCGGCGTCGACGCCGGCGGCCGCGTCGTCGCGGTCGGCGAGCCGCCCGCCGACGCCGGCGCGCCGGTCGAGACGGTGCGCGGCTTCGCCGTGCCCGGCATGCCGAACACACACTCGCACGCCTTCCAGCGCGCGCTGGCCGGGCGCACGGAGAGCGGCAGCGCCGCCAGCGAAGACAACCTGTGGACCTGGCGGCACGCGATGTACCGGCTGGCCGAACGCATCGGGCCGGACGACCTGCAGGCGCTGGCCGCCTTCGCCTACATGGAGATGCTCGAGCACGGCTTCACGCGCGTCGCCGAGTTCCACTACCTGCATCACGCGCCGCAGGGCCGGCCCTATGCGCAGCGCGGCGAGATGTCGCTGCGCCTGGCCGCCGCGGCGGCGGACGCCGGCATCGGCTGCATGGTCGTGCCGACGCTCTATGCGCACGCCGGCATCGGCCAGGCGCCGACGGCGCAGCAGCAGCGCTTCGTGCACTCGGTCGACGCCTTCGCGCGGCTGCTGCACGAGATCGACGAGCCGCTCGCCACGGCCGGCGCCCGGCTCGGCGTCGCGCTGCACAGCCTGCGCGCCGTCGCCCCCGACGAGCTGCGCGGCGCCGTGCAGGCCGCGGCCACGCTGCGCGACGCTGCGCCGCTGCACATCCACGTCTCCGAGACGCGGCACGAGGTCGAGGAGGTGCAGGCCGGCCTCGGCGCGCGGCCGGTGCAGTGGCTGCTCGACGAGGTCGGCCTCGACCGCCGCTGGACGCTCGTGCACGCCACGCACCTGAGCGAGACCGAGCGCCGCGGCCTCGCCGCCAGCGGCGCCACCGCGGCGCTGTGCCCGATGACCGAGGCGATGCTCGGCGACGGCCTCTTCCCGCTCGTCGACTACCAGCGCGAAGGCGGCCACTGGGCCATCGGCACCGACAGCCACTACGCCAGCGGCGTCGCCGCCGAGCTGCGCATGCTCGAATGCGGCCAGCGCCTGGCGCACGCGCGGCGCAACGTGCTCGCCGACGCGGCCGCGGCGGATGCGCGTGCGCTGCACAGCGGCGAGCGGCTGTTCGGCCTGGCGCTGGCCGGCGGCCGCAGCTTCGGCGACTTCGCCGCGCCGCTCACGCCCGGCAGCCGCGCCGACGTCGTCGTGCTCGACCCCGCGAGCCCGGCGCTGGCCGGCCACGACGCGGCCACCGTGCTCGACGCCTGGCTGCTCTCGGGCGCCGCCGATGCGGTGCAACGCGTGATGTGCGCCGGCACCTGGGTCGTGCAGGACGGCCGCCACCACGCCCGCAAGTCGATCACGCGCGCCTACGCGCAGACCGTGCGCCGGCTCTTCGCCTGAAGAGACCCGCGCACGGCCGGCGTGCCGGCGGCGTG
Source organism: Betaproteobacteria bacterium (assembly GCA_016716535.1). Classification (GTDB taxonomy): domain Bacteria; phylum Pseudomonadota; class Gammaproteobacteria; order Burkholderiales; family Burkholderiaceae_C; genus Rubrivivax. The sequence goes on from JADJWD010000001.1 coordinate 369,771, forward strand.
CTAGCGTGCGCGGCCGGCGGATGGGAAGAGCCGGCCGCGACGACGAAAAGCCGAAAGCCGAAAGCCGAAAGCGAAGAAGGGGCGCAGGTCTTGGCCGAGAAGGGCACGCACTACGAGCGCATCAAGGACTACCTCACCGACAAGGTGATGTCCGGCGAGTGGCCGGCCGGCCACCGCATCCCGACCGAAGAGGAACTGGTCGCGCTGTTCCAGGTCAGCCGCATGACGGTGCACCGCGCCGTGCGCGAGCTCACCACCGAGGGCCTGGTGCACCGCCGCCCCGGCGCCGGCACCTTCGTCTCCAACGAGCGCCCGAGCCTCGACCTGGTGGCGGTGCGCAACATCGCCGACGACGTGCGCAGCCGCGGCCACGCCCACTCGAGCATCGTCCACCTGCTGCAGCGCGAGACGGCGACGCCCGAGGTCGCCGGGTCGCTGGGCCTGAAGACCGGCGCGCGCGTCTTCCATTCGATGATCGTGCACCTCGAGAACCACTGGCCGATCCAGCTCGAGGACCGCTACGTCAACCCGGCCGCCGCGCCCGAGTACCTGAAGCAGGACTTCACCGACCACACGCCGAACGCCTATCTGATGACGGTGGGCCCGCTCGAGCGCGTCGAGCACACGATCGAGGCGGTGCTGCCGACGCCGGCGGTGTGCGAGTTGCTGCGCATCCACGCCGGCGAACCCTGCCTGCTGCTGAACCGCCGCACCTGGTCGATGGGCCGCGTCGTCTCGCGCGCCTGGCTCACGCACCCGGGCAGCCGCTACCGCCTCGGCGCGAGCTTCGGGCGGGTGCCGAACGGCCGGAGCTGAGCCCGGCTGCGAAGCCGGCGGCCGGCTTGGGGATCAGCCGTGGCCGAGGTAGTGCCCGAGCAGCGCCGGGTCGCGCGCCGCCTCGGCGGCGCTGCCGCTCCAGACGTCGCGCCCCGATTCGACGATCACCGCCGAGTCGGCGGCGCCGAGCGCGTGGCGCGTGTTCTGCTCGACGAGCAGGATCGCCATGCCCTCGGCGCGCAGCCGCGCCAGCGCCTGGTAGATCTGCGTCACCGCCTTGGGCATCAGGCCGAGCGACAGCTCGTCGATCATCAGCAGGCGCGGCTCGGCCATCAGCGCGCGGCCGATCGCCACCATCTGCTGCTCGCCGCCGGACAGCGACGCGGCGAGCTGGCGCAGCCGCTCGCCGACCCGCGGGAACAGCGCCACGACGCGCTCGAGATTGGCCGCCTCGGCGCGCCGCGTGCGCACGAAGCCGCCGACCGTCAGGTTCTCGCGCACCGTCAGGTCGCCGAACAGGCGCCGGCCCTCGGGCACCCAGGCGATGCCGCGCGCCGCGCGTTCGCCGGGCGTCAGCCGCTCGAGCGTCGCGCCGTCGTAGGTCAGGCGCCCGCCGAGCACCTTGACGTGGCCGGCGACGGCGCCGAGCGCCGAGCTCTTGCCCGCGCCGTTCGGGCCGATCAGCGCGAGCATGCGCCCGGCCTCCAGCCGCAGCGACAGCCGCTGCACCGCGACGACCTCGCCGTAGCCGCAGCTCAGTTCACTCAGCTCGAGCATCTTCGACCTCGCCGCCCGGGGCCTCGCCGCCCAGGACCTCGCCACCCAGATAGGCCTGCACCACCGCCGGCTCGCGCATCACGGCGCGCGGCTCGCCGTCGGCGATCTTGCGGCCGGTCTCCAGCACGACGAGACGGTCGCAGACGCGCACCACCTCGCCCAGGTTGTGCTCGATCAGCAGCACGCTCAGGCCGCTGTCGGCGAGGCTGCGGATCACGTCCGCGAGCCGCGCCGCCTCGGCGCTGTTGAGGCCGGCCAGCGGCTCGTCCAGCAGCAGCAGGCGCGGCTCGCCGGCGAGCGAACGCGCCACCTCGAGCCGCTTGCGGATGCCCAGCGGCACCTCGCCGGCGGCGCGCTCGGCGAACTCGACGATGCCGAGCCGGCCGAGGATCGCACGCGCCGCGTCGCGCGCCGCGTGGCGGTCGACGTGCAGCGCGGCCGAGAACAACGAATCGCGGTGCCGGTGGCCCCAGGCGAAGGCGACGTTGTCGAGCACCGACAGCGACTTCAGCGGCCGCACGATCTGGTGCGTGACGCCGAGGCCGAGCATGACGCGGCGGTGCACCGGCAGCGCCTCGATCGCGCGGCCGGCGAGCGTGATGCGGCCGCCGTGCAGCGGCCCCTGGCCCGAGACGGCCTTCAGGCACGTCGTCTTGCCCGCGCCGTTGGGACCGATCAGCCCGAGCAGCTCGCCGGGGCGCACCTCGAACGAGACGTCGTCGACGGCGCGCAGGCCGCCGAATTGCACCCGCAGCCCGCTGGCTTGCAGCAGCGCTTCCATGCCGTCAGGCCTCCTTCGTCTGCAGCGGCGCGGCGGGCGGCGGCCGGCGCCGCAGCGCCGCCAGGCCGCCGGGCAGGAACCGCATCACCAGCAGCAGCACCGCGCCGTAGAGGATCAGCTTGTAGTCGTTGACGACGCGGAACCACTCGGGCAGCAGCGTCAGCGCGATGGCCGCGACGAGCACGCCCCAGGTCGAGCCGACGCCGCCGATGGCGACGATCGCGAGCGAGGCGATCGACAGCGTGAAGCCGAACGCATCGGGCACGATGAAGCGTGTGTAGCTCGCGTACAGCGCGCCGGCCACGCCGGCCAGCAGCGTGCCGAGGCAGAACGCGGCCAGCTTGTGGCGCGCCACGTCGACGCCGAGCACGCGCGCCACCGCCTCGTCGTCGGCGATGACGCCGAAGGCGAAGCCGAGCCAGCTGCGCGCCAGGTGCAGGCTGAGCCAGACGCAGGCCGCCAGCAGCACGAGCACGAGCGCCGCATAGCCGCCGAGCGCGAGGCCGGGATCGGGGATGCCGCTGATGCCCATCTCGCTGCCGAGCCAGCCCTGCTTGCGCACGACGCCGACGAAGACGAAGCCGACGCCCATCGTCGTGATCGCAAGGAAGTCGTCGCGCACGCGCAGCGACAACAGGCCCACCACCAGCCCGACGGCGCCGGCCAGCACCGCCGCGGCCGGCAGCGCCAGCGCCAGCGGCCATCCGGCCTTGGCCAGCAGCGCGCCGGCGTAGGCGCCGATGCCGACGAAGGCGGCGTGGCCGAGGCTCGCCTGCCCGCACATGCCGGTGATGATGTTGAGCCCGAGCGCGGCGATCGCGTGGATGCCGACGATGACGGCCAGGTTCAGCAGCACGTCCATCGTCACGCCCCCCGCGCCTTCAGCGCCAGCCCCTGCGGGCGCAGCACGAGCACGGCGATCAGCGCCAGGAAGGCGATCGCGTCGCGGTCGACGAGCTTGTCGAGGTGGATCGTGCCGAAGGCCTCGACGACGCCGAGCGCCAGGCTCGCGAGCACGGTGCCGAGCACGCTGCCGAGGCCGCCAAGCACGATGATGGCCAGCATCTTGTAGCTCGGGATCGCGCCCATCGTCGGCTCGACGAGGTTGTTCAGCACCGCCACCAGCCCGCCGGCGTAGGCCGCCATCATCGAGGCGATGAAGAAGCACAGGTCGCGCGTGCGCCGCGGCGAGACGCCGAACGACCACGCCACCTCGGGGTCGGAGACGGTGGCGCGCATGCCGACGCCGGCGCGCGTGTAGCGCGCGAACAGCGCCAGCGCGCCGAACAGCACCGCCGTCGACGCCAGCGTCAGCAGCTCCGACTGGCGCAGCGTGAAGCCGCCCAGCTGCACCGGCGCGGCCAGCGGCTGCACCGGGAACGACAGGCCGTACGGACCGAAGACGATGCGCAGGCTCTCCTGCATCAGGATGAACAGGCCGATCGAGGCCACCAGCGCGACGAACGGCGGCTTGGCGAGGATCGGCTCGTACAGCAGCCGGTAGATCACCACGCCGGCGAGTCCCACCAGCAGCGCCGCCGTTGCCAGCCCGGCAGCGAGCGAGCCGAGCGCCTGCGACAGCGACACCGTCAGATAGGCGCCGAGCGCGAACAGCCCGGCGTGCGCGACGTGCAGGATGCGCAGCAGGCCGTAGACCAGCGTCAGCCCCACCGCGATCAGCGCGTAGGTGCTGCCGTTGATCAGGCCTTGCAGCGTCAGCTCGAGGGCGACCATGGGCGAGCGCTTCGTCGGTTGCGGGCTGCCGCTCTCACTGCTCCGGCGGCGCCAGCAGCACCGGGTCGTCGATCACCGAGTGGCGCGTCCAGCGCCCGCCCTTGACGACCTGGTTCTGCACCGCCTTCTTCACCTCGCGCAGCTTGTTGAAGCTGATGCGGCCGGTGGAGGTGGTGAGCTCGGTCGCCGCGATCGCATCGCGCAGCCTGGCCGCGTCGGCCGTGCCGGCCTTGTTCATCGCATTGGCCAGCACCCACATCGCCGTGTGCGTCGAGGCCGCGACCATGTCCACCGGCTGGCCCTTGCTCGACTCGAAAGCCTTGATGAAGTCGCGCGCCTCGGCGGTGGGCGAATCGCGGTCGAGCGAGGTCGTGATGATCACGCCCTCGGCGGCGGCGCCGGCGATCTCGATGAACTTCTGGCCGTCGTAGCCCTCCTGGCCGATCACCGGCACGTTGACGCCGGCGGCACGCAGCTGCGCCACCAGCGGCCCGGCGTTGAAGTAGTAGCCCGAGGCGTAGATCGCGTCGGGCTGGTCGGCCTTGACGCTGGCGACGAGCGGGCCGAACTGGCGGTCGCCCATCGCGAACGTGTACTCCTTGGCGATCGTGACGCCGAACTTCGGCGCCGCCTCCTTGAAGCCGATCGCCAGCGCCTGGCCGAAGTCGTTGTTCAGCGTCAGCACGACGACCTTCTTCTTGCCGAGCAGCTCGCCGACGAGCTTGGCGCCGGCGCGCCCCTGCACCTCGCCGGTGAACGAGGTGCGGAAGGCGTAGTCGCCGGCACGCGTGATGTCCGGGTGGATCGCGTACGACGAGATGTAGGGCATCTTCGCGCGCACGAAGGTCGGCGCGGCGGCGCGCGTCGGGCCCGAATACGAACCGGAGACGACCGCGACCACCTTGTCCTGCGTGATCAGGCGGTTGGCGACCTGCACGCCTTCCTCGGGCTTGCCGCCGTCGTCGTAGACGACGAGCTCGATCGGCTTGCCGCCGATGCCGCCCTTGGCGTTGACCTGCTCGACGGCGAGCTCGGCACCGAGCCGCGCCGACTTGCCGTCGGCGGCGGCGAAGCCGGTCAGCGGCGCGTGAAAGCCGATGCGCACGGTGTTCTGCGCCGCGGCCGGCAGGCTGGCGCCCGCGGCCAGCGCGGCAAGCGCCGTGCACAGCAGCGTGCGCCGGCCGATGGTCGACATCGGCGTCGGGAAGGAAAGGTCTTTCATCGTCGTCTCCTGGCGTAAGGGGAACAGAGAGGCAGAGGGAGCGAAGGGGCAGAACGTGCAAAGGGGGGGGCAAGAAGTGGAAGCGCGCGGCGGCCGTCTCACCGCTGGTCAGGCCGGCGTCCACAACGCCGGCAGGTCCGCCAGCGAGCGGAAGACACGCGACAGCGCCCCGTCGGCGACGAGCGCCGCGGCGCGCTCGATGTCGGGCGCGAGGTGGCGGTCGGTCATCATTGCCGGGCAGTCGCGGCGCAGCAGCGCGTGCGCGGCTTCCAGCGGCGGCGAGCTGACGAGCGGGCGCAGGAAGTCGATGCCTTGCGCCGCGGCGAGCCACTCGATGCCGAGGATGCGCGCGACGTTGGCGATCATCGGCTGCAGCCGCCGCGCCGCGAAGGTGGCCATGCTGACGTGGTCCTCCTGGTTGGCGCTGGTCGGCAGGCTGTCGACGCTGGCCGGGTGCGCGAGGCTCTTGTTCTCGCTGGCCAGCGAAGCGGCGGTGACGTGCGCGATCATGAAGCCGCTGTTCAGGCCCGCGTTGGGCGTCAGGAACGGCGGCAGCCGCGAGACGCCGGCGTCGATCAGCATCGCGATGCGCCGCTCGGCGATGGCGCCGACCTCGGCGATCGCGGTGGCCATCGCATCGCAAGCCAGCGCCACCGGCTCGGCGTGGAAGTTGCCGCCGGAGATCATCGCGCCATCGTCGCTGAACACCAGCGGGTTGTCCGTCACCGCATTCGCCTCGCGCAGCAGCACCAGCGCGGCGTGGCGCAGCTGATCGAGGCAGGCGCCCACCACCTGCGGCTGGCAGCGCAGGCAGTACGGGTCCTGCACGCGGTCGTCGCCTTCGAGATGGCTCTTGCGGATGCCGCTGCCGGCGAGCAGCTGGCGGTAGTACTCGGCGACGTCGATCTGCCCGGGCTGCCCGCGCAGCGCGTGGATGCGCGGGTCGAACGGCCCGTCGCTGCCGCGCGCCGCGTCGACCGTCAGCGCGCCGACGACGAGCGCCGCCTCGAGCACCGGCTCGAAGGTGAAGAAGGCGTGCAGCGCCAGCGCCGTGCTCGTCTGCGTGCCGTTGATCAGCGCCAGGCCCTCCTTGGCCGCGAGCACGAGCGGCGCGATGCCGGCCGCACGCAGCACGTCGGCGGCCGGCCTGCGCTGCATCACACCGCCACTCGATTCGACGAGGAACTCGCCCTCGCCCATCAGCGCCAGCGTCATGTGCGCCAGCGGCGCGAGGTCGCCCGACGCGCCCACCGAGCCCTGGCTCGGCACCACCGGCACGAGGCCGGCGTTGCTGGCGGCGACGAGCGTGTCGATGACCACCGGCCGCACGCCCGAGTGCCCGCGCGCGAGGCTTGCTGCCTTCAACCCGAGCATCAGCCGCGCGACGGCCGGCGCCAGCGGCTCGCCGACGCCGACGCTGTGGCTGCGGATCAGGTTCCACTGCAGCGCCGCGAGGTCGTCGCTGCTGATGCGGGTGGACGCGAGCTTGCCGAAGCCGGTGTTGACGCCGTACACCGGCGCGTCACCGGCGGCGGCGCGCTGCACGACGGCGGCGCTGGCGGCGATGGCCACACCGGCAGCCGGATCGATGGCGATCGGCACGCCGCCCACGTGCAGCGCCTGCAGGTCGGCCAGCGACAGCGCGCCGGGTCGCAGGGTCAGCGTCGGCATGTTCAGCCGAGCATCGGCAGCTTCAACCCCTGCTCGCGCGCGCACTGCGCGGCGAGCTCGTAGCCGGCGTCGGCGTGGCGCATGACGCCGGTGCCCGGGTCGTTCCAGAGCACCCGCTCGATGCGCCTGGCCGCCGCGTCGGTGCCGTCGCAGACGATGACGACGCCGGCGTGCTGCGAATAGCCCATGCCGACGCCGCCGCCGTGGTGCAGGCTGACCCAGGTGGCGCCGCCGGCGGTGTTCAACAGCGCGTTCAAGAGCGGCCAGTCGCTCACCGCGTCGCTGCCGTCCTTCATGCTTTCGGTCTCGCGGTTGGGGCTGGCGACGCTGCCGCTGTCGAGGTGGTCGCGGCCGATGACGATCGGCGCCTTCAGCTCGCCGCTTCTCACCATCTCGTTGAACGCGAGGCCGGCGCGGTGCCGCTCACCCAGGCCGATCCAGCAGATGCGCGCCGGCAGCCCCTGGAAGGCGATGCGCTCGCCGGCCATGTCGAGCCAGCGGTGCAGGTGCGTGTCGGCCGGGAACAACTCCTTCATCTTCGCGTCGGTCTTGCGGATGTCTTCCGGGTCGCCCGACAGCGCCACCCAGCGGAACGGCCCCTTGCCGCGGCAGAACAGCGGCCGGATGTACGCCGGCACGAAGCCGGGGAAGTCGAACGCGTTGCCCACGCCCTCGTCGAGCGCGACCTGGCGGATGTTGTTGCCGTAGTCGACGGTGGGGATGCCCATCGCCTGGAAAGCGAGCATCGCGCGCACGTGCTCGGCGCAGCTCCTCGCCGCGGCGGCCTTCAGCGCCGCGTGCTGCGCGGCGTCGGCCTGCGCGGTCTTCCAGGCGTCGACGCTCCAGCCGGCGGGCAGGTAGCCGTTGACGAGGTCGTGCGCGCTCGTCTGGTCGGTGACGAGGTCGGGCCTCATCGCTTTTGCACCGCCAGCCTTCGCACGCTTGACCAGCTCGGGCAGGATCTCGGCCGCGTTGCCGAGCAGGCCGATCGAAATCGCCTTCTTCTCGGCCGTGTACTGGCGGATGCGCGCCAGCGCGTCGTCGAGGTCCTTCGCCTGCTCGTCGAGGTAGCGGCTCTTCAGCCGGAAGTCGATGCGGCTTTGCTGGCATTCGATGTTCAGGCTGCACGCGCCGGCGAAGGTGGCCGCCAGCGGCTGCGCGCCGCCCATGCCGCCCAGGCCCGCGGTGAGGATCCAGCGCCCCGCGAGGTCGCCGCCGTAGTGCTGCCGGCCCGCTTCGACGAACGTCTCGTAGGTGCCCTGCACGATGCCCTGGCTGCCGATGTAGATCCAGGAGCCCGCGGTCATCTGGCCGTACATCATCAGGCCCTTGCGGTCGAGCTCGTGGAAGTGCTCCCAGGTGCTCCACTTCGGCACCAGGTTCGAGTTCGCGATCAGCACGCGCGGCGCGTCGGCGTGCGTGCGGAAGACGCCCACCGGCTTGCCGCTCTGCACGAGCAGGCTCTCGTCGGGCTTCAGGTTCTTCAGCGCCGCGAGGATGGCCTCGAAGCAGTCCCAGTTGCGCGCCGCCTTGCCGATGCCGCCGTAGACGACGAGCGCGTCGGGGTTCTCGGCCACCTCGGGGTCGAGGTTGTTCTGGATCATCCGGTAGGCGGCCTCGATGAGCCAGTCGGCGCAGGTGAGCTGCGCGCCGCGCGGCGCGCGCACGGGGCGGGGCTGGGCAAGACGGTGCAGCGCGGAGAGGTCGTTCATGGCGGTAATCCTCGGGTCAGGGTTGCACTCTACTTGTCTAGACAAGCCTAGACAAGTATGCTTCGCTCATGGTTTCCCCGGATGTCGCCGTCGCGCCGGCCGCCTCGGCCGCCAACGCCCCGTACAGCCGCGTCAAGCAGCACCTGAAGGACGGCCTCGCCGCCGGCCGCTGGCCGCCGGGCACGCTGATGCCCTCGGAGGCCGAGCTGGTGGCCGCCTTCGGCGTCAGCCGCATGACGGTGAACCGGGCGCTGCGCGAGCTGCAGGCCGAGGGCCTGGTGACGCGCACGCAGGGCGTGGGCACCTTCGCCGCGCCGCTGCACCGCGTCAGCAGCACACTGACGATCCGCGACCTGCACGAGGAGATCGAGTCGCGCGGCCACCGGCACGAGGCGCGCGTGCACGTCAAGCGAGCCGAGCGCGCCAACGAGGCGCTGGCCGCGCAACTGGGCGTCGGCGCCGGCGCGCGCGTCTTCCACACGCTCATCGTGCACCACGAGAACGGCGTGCCGCTGCAGTGCGAGGACCGCTACGTCAACCCGGCCTGCTGCCCCGGTTATCTCGACGCCGACTTCACCGCGACGACACCGACGCAGCTGCTGTTCGAGACGACGGCGCTGTGGCGCGCGCAGTACACGATCGAGGCGAGCGCGCCCACCGCCGAGGAGGCGCGGCTGCTGGGCATCGGCGTGCGCGAGCCGTGCCTCGTGGTCACGCGGCGCACGTTCACCGCCGACGCGGCAATCACGATCGCGCGCCTCGTGCACCCGGGCACGCGGTATCTGCTGCAAGGCGAGTTCCAGCCGTGAGCCTGCACCTGGTGTCCCTCGCGGCCTGTGCGCCCGTGCCCTGGCGCAACGGCGGCGGCACGACGCGCGAGCTGCTGCGCTGGCCGGCGGCGCTGCCGGCTGACAGCGGTGGTGGCGGCAGCGGCGTCGGCGACGACTGGCTCGTGCGTGTCAGCGTCGCCGAGATCGCGCGCGACGGGCCGTTTTCGCCCTACCCCGGCATCGACCGCTGGTTCGCGGTGCTCGAAGGCGCCGGCGTGACGCTCGAACTGCCTGAGGGCGCGCGGCCGCGCCGCGCCGGCGACGAGCCGATCGCCTTTGCCGGCGAGGCGGCGCCCGGGTGCACGCTGGTCAGCGGCGCGACGCTGGACTTGAACCTGATGGTGCGGCGGGGCGCGGGTGCGGCACCGCGCCGATCGAGCGCAGGTTCCGCGGGCACCTCGATGAGGCTTGCGCGCTCGGGCTCATCACAACGCAGCCGCCACCCTTGGCGCGCGCTCTATGCCCATGCACCGTGCCGGCTGCTCGCCGATGGCGACTGGCACGAGCTGCCGGCCGGCACGCTGGCCTGGTCGGACACAAACCGGGCCGAGACGTGGGAGCGGGCCGACGAAGGTGAAGCGGCCACGCCCGCGCTCGCGTTCTGGCTGAGCTTCGAACCCTGACTGCGCGATGACCGCCCCTCACCTCTGGCGCCACGCCCGCCTCGCCACCTTCGCACCCGGCAGCCCCTGGGGCTGGATCGAAGACGGCACCGTCATCACCGAAGGCGATCGCATCACCTGGGTCGGTGCCGATGCCGACCTTCTTGCGCTGGCATCGGCACACAGACAGCCCGCTGCCGAGTTCGACCTGCAAGGCGCCCTCGTCACGCCCGGCCTCGTCGACGCCCACACCCACCTCGTCTACGGCGGCGACCGCGCCGCCGAGTTCGAGCAGCGGCTGCAGGGTGCCACCTACGAGGAGATCGCGCGCGCCGGCGGCGGCATCCGCGCCACCGTCGCGGCCACGCGCGCGGCCAGCGACGAGCAGCTCTTCGCCAGCGCCGCGAAGCGCGCGCGCATCCTGATGGCCGAGGGCGTGACGACGATCGAGATCAAGAGCGGCTACGGCCTGGCCGAAGCGCACGAGGCGCGCTGCCTCGCGGTGGCGCGGCGCCTGGCGCGCGAGCTGCCGCTCGAGGTGCGCACCACGTCGCTGGCCGCACACGCGCTGCCGCCGGAGTACGCCGGGCGGCCCGACGACTACATCGACGCCGCGATCACATGGCTCGCCGGCCAGCGCGCCGCCGGCCTCGTCGATGCCGTCGATGCCTTCTGCGACACCATCGGCTTCACGCCGGCACAGACCGAACGTGTCTTCGTCGAGGCGCGGCGGCTGAACCTGCCGGTCAAACTGCACGCCGAGCAGCTGAGCGACCAGGACGGTGCGGCGCTCGCGGCGCGTTACGGCGCGCTGAGCTGCGACCACCTCGAGCACCTGTCGCCGCGCGGCATCGCGGCGATGCAGGCCGCCGGCACGGTGGCCGTGCTGCTGCCCGGCGCGTATTACTTCCTGCGCGACACGACGCTGCCGCCGGTGGCGGCGCTGCGCGCGGCCGGCGTGCCGATGGCAATTGCCACCGACCACAACCCGGGCAGCTCGCCGGCACTCTCGCTCGTGCTGATGCTGAACATGGCGTGCACGCTCTTCCGGCTCACGCCCGAGGAAGCGTGGCGCGGCGTGACGGTGCACGCGGCGCGCGCGCTGGGCTTGGCGGACCGCGGTCGGCTCGCCGCGGGCCTGCGCGCCGACTTCGTCGTCTGGGACGCCGAGCACCCGCGTGAGCTGGCCTACCGCTTCGGCCACAACCCCTGCCGGCGCCGCGTCTTCGCGGGCGCCGAAGAATGACCGTCATGGACGAGATCTGCACCCTGCACCGAGGCACGACGCCGCTTCTCATCAGCATGCCGCACGCCGGCACGCTGATTCCCGATGCACTGAAACCGCGCTACACCGAGCGCGCGCTCGCCGTCGAAGACACCGACTGGTTCATGGATCGGCTGTACGGCTTCGCGTGCGAGCTGGGCGCGGGGCTGCTCGTGCCGCGCTTCAGCCGCTACGTCATCGACCTCAACCGCCCGAGCGACAACCGGCCGATGTACGCCGGGCGCAACAACACCGAGCTGTGCCCGACGCGTCACTTCACGGGCGACCCGATCTATCGTGAAGGCCAGGCGCCCGGCGACGCCGAGATCCTCGAGCGCGTCGCGCGCTATTGGCAGCCCTACCACGACACACTGCGCGGCGAGACCGAGCGCCTCGTCGCCGCGCACGGCCACTGCGTGCTGTTCGACGCGCACAGCATCAAGAGCGAGCTGCCGTGGCTGTTCGAGGGCACGCTGCCGCACGAACCTCGGCACCGTCGAGGGCACGAGCTGCGCGGCCTCTCTGCGCGATGTGCTCGCCGGCGTCTTCGCCGCGCACGCCGACTACAGCCACGTCGTCGACGGCCGCTTCAAGGGCGGGCAGATCACGCGCCAGTACGGCCGGCCGGCCGACGGCGTGCACGCGGTGCAGCTCGAAATGAGCTGGCGCGCGTACATGGACGAGACGCCGCCGTATCGCTGGCACGAGGCGCGCGCCGCGGCGGTGACGCCACTGTTGCGCCGGCTGGTGCAGGCGATGATCGACTGGAGGCCACGGTGACGGCCCTGCTCTGGGCCGAGCACGCCTGGGTCGGCGGGCGCTGGCGCGAGGCGGTGCTGCTCGAATCCGATGCGGGCGGCCATTGGATCGCGGTGCAGCCCGACACACCACCGCCGCCCGCCGCCACGCGCCTGCCCGGCCCCGTGCTGCCCGGCCCCGTCGACGCGCACAGCCACGCCTTCCAGCGCGCCTTCGCGGGCCTGGCCGAGCGGCGCAGCGGCGAGCACGACGATTTCTGGTCGTTGGCGCGACCGCACGTACGGCGTCGCGCTGGCGATCACGGGCTGACGAGCGCGCGAGCTGGCCACGAGCCTCTATCGCGATCCGCTCGCCGGGCGGCTACACGCACGTCTGCGAGTTCCATTACCTGACCGACTGTTCGATGGCCGGCGGTACGACGACGCGGCGGCGATGAGCCCCGCGCTGCGTCGACGCTGCAGGCGCGCCACCGGCATCGGCCTGACGCTGCTGCCGGAGCTGCATGAACGCGCCGGTTTTCGCGGCGCCGGCTGCGGTTCGACCAGCGCCGCTTCGCTGTTCCGACGCGGCGTTCTGGTGCTCGAGCGCGCGACCACGCGCCACGTCGGGCCTAGCGGCGCCGCGCTTCCGCACGCCGGCGTCGCGATCCACTCGCTGCTGTGCCGCGGCCGAGCTGTCGATGCGCTGCCGTTTCGAACGGCTCGCCGGGCGACGACGGCCTGATCCAGCATCCGACGTCGCCGAGCAGACCGGTGAGGTCGACGACTGCCCGCCGCCACCGGGCGCGACGATCGAACGGCGGGTCTGAAGCTGCCCGCTCGACCGCCGCTGGCAGCTCAGAACGCCAAGGACGCGCCGAGCCGCGCGAGATCGATGCCGTGGTCGCCAGTGGCGCCGGGATCGTCGTGCGCCCGACGACCGAAGCGAACCCCGGCGACGGCGTGCCCGACCCGCCTGCGCTGGCTGGTCGCCGGGCAAATGCCGCTGGCGATCGGCTCGGACAGCCAGGCCGCAGCGCCGCCGAAGAACTGCGCTGGCTCGACTACGCGCAGCGCCTGCGCGCCGCCAGCCGCAACGTTCGCCGACCCGGCGCGCGCTTCGAGGGCCTGACCGCGGCGCGGCTCGAGGCGTGCTCGCCTGGCGGCGGCGCCGCGGCCGGCTTCACGCGCGGGAGCCTGACCGGGGGCGCCGCTGATCTGCTGGTGCTCGACGCCAACGCGCCCGGCATCGATCGCGCACTGCCCGCGCATCGGCCGATGTACGGTCTTCGCGACCGACGCCGAAGAATTACCACGCCCGCAATCGCGCAGACCTGGGTCGCGGGCCACCGCGTGCGCCGACCGTCAGTGAACGAACTGCCCGTTGCGATCGACCACCGACAGGTCGACGAAGCGCGAGCCGGTGTGCCTTCGAGGTCGCAGTTTCATCTTCTACGCCGCCGAGGTCGAAGGCCGAGAACGCGCAGCGAGCGTGCGAACGAGGTGCGGGTCAGGTCCTTGCCCGCGGCCCGCGCGCCATCACCAGCGCCTTGGCGGCGAGGAAACCTTCCTTGCCGCCGCAGTTGAACTCGGCCTTCGGGTCATGCGGCGCGTCGCCTTCCCGGTACCGCGCGTGATCTCGCGCCTGAGCCCCACGGGTCAGGGCACCACCTGCGCGAAGACCATGCCCTGCGCCAGCGGGCCCAGGCCGCGCGCGATCTGCGCCGAGCCGGAGTTGACGCCGACGAAATGCGATTGCAGCCCGGCGCGCAGCGCCCCGCTGACGAGTTTCGTGTACAGCGCCGCCGAGCCGTGGTTGAACAAAGAGGTCGGTTTGGCGTCGCGGATTCAATGACGATTTTTAGCGCTTCGAGATCCGTGTCGGACGTCGAGTTTGAACGGCACCCGGACAGTACGACCGCAAGCCCAGTCCTTACGATCATGTTGACGTTGCCCAGGTGCCCTTGCGTCGTTGGCGCTGTCGACATGGAAGAAGCCGACCGTCTTCATGCCCAGGCCTCGCCCCATTCCATCAGCGCGCGGACCTCGTCGCGGTGCTCGGCGCGCACCGGGAACACCACTCCTGGCGTGGCTGGCGCAGCGTTGCAGCGGCCCTGGCTATCGGGCCGAAGAACGGCACTTTGCGCCCGGCGGCCACCGCATCACCGCGTCGACGGGGCCGCCTTCGACCGAGCCGAAGAGCATGGACACGCCTCTCGTCGACGAGCTTCTGCGCGTTGGCCTCGGCGGCGGCGTTGCGGTTGTCGCCGTCCAACGTCTTCACGACGATGCGCTGGTCTGCACGCCGCCAGCGGCGTCGACCTGGTCGATGTACAGCTTCATGCCGTGATGCGCGGCCACGCCGGTGGCGTTCTCGCGCCCAGGTATGCGATGCTGGGGCTGATGAGGATCTCGTCGTCGGTCACGCTCGGTCCGGCGCGCGCCTTGTCGGCCGCGAAAGCGGGCCAAAGCCGGCCAGCGGGATGACGACGACGTGAAGGCCGAGACGGCAGGCGGCGCGGGCCGTAGGTAAGAGTTTCTGTGCATTCGAGTCGAGAGGCGGAGACGCCGCCGCGGCCTTGGGCACGGCTGTACCCGTGCGTGGTCCTGCGGCGGGCCGGGATGCTGGTCGAACTCCTGGTTTGGGAACTAGGGATTCGTAATAGGCCAGGGTGCTTCTACCCCCAGGCCAACGGCAACAAGTTGGCTGGGCAGAATTCACGGAAATGGGCAATCCCTACGTTGGGTAGACAGTTCGGGTTTGACCTGCCGGCCTGCGCCTCGTTGTCAGGTCCAGGCGCCGTCAACTGGGCGAGGCCCGCCCGGCCCAACGGGGAGCCCAGAACGCCGTCGGGGGATCCACTACGAACCCTGTTGGAGCCGAAGCCGGTGCCGGCACCGGTCCGCCCGCTCGCCGCCAAAGCGGCACTCGGCGCGGTCTGCGCCGCCCGCCCAACGCCAGCGCCGACCTGCCCACCACGGTAATGCATTGAGTCCGTGCTGGCGCTGCTCGTCAGCGTACCGACTGGCCGGCGCATCGCCAGCTCCGAAGATGCGGCGCGGCGGCGCGCTGGTCGATGCGCTCTCGCTGCAAGGGAATGTGCCGTCGCGTATTTTCGCCAGCGCCACGGGTGCTGGTGGCGCTGGTGGCGTACTTCGTCTCCTGTGGCGGCTGGGTTTGCCGGCCGGCTGTCGCAGCGGTTGGCAAGCCCTGCGCTGGCTTGACCGGCGCACGCGCTGGCAGGCGTTGAACCGGTCTGTCCACTGGCGGCGCTGGCGCTGTCCGCCACCGGCCACGACCGGTACGCTGGATGTACTTCGCGCCGGGCCTCGTGCCCACCGGAGTTGCCGTGGCGGCGCTGCACCACATCATCTCGTGGGCCTCGTCGCCCAGGTCGCGGGCACCGTGCTGGCGCAGTGTGGCGCTGGGCGCTGGCGCAACCGATCGCTCTTCACGCCACGCATGGCCCATGGTGCCGGCAAGGCGCTGGAGCTGGCGCGGGCGCGGCTGTCGCGGCGGTGGCCGTGCCGCCGAGGTTGGCAGCCCTCACCGCGCTGCAGGTGGCGCGCACGAACGCCGCGCCGGTGCTCGACGGCGACGGCGCGACGTGGCGCGGGCCAACGCGCGCGAAGCGCGGGTGCATACGACGCGCGGCGACGGCCTCGAGGGCGGCGAGGTCACCGTGCACGTGAAGGCGCGCACGACGGTTGCCGCGGCGTGGCTGCTCTTCCGCTGGCCCGACGCGACACGCAGCCAGGAAGCACCTGCCGCTGGCCGAAGACCGAGGCCGGCTGAAGGTGATGCAGACGAATCTCGCCGTCAACGACGACGCAGTTCCACGGAAGACAGGTTCGCGGTGATGCTGGCGCGCACGCCGCGCAACGGTGGCGACACGGTGCGCCTGGGCACCGCAGCCGCTGGCCGGCAAACCGGCCCTGCAATAACGGCATGGGCCTGCACGCCACCAGCGACGGCAGCGTCGCCGACGTGTGGCACCGGGAAGAGCGTGCGCACCGGCAGCATCAACCAGATCGACGACAACTACTTGGCCCGCCGAATGGAAGAAGGGCCGCCGGCACCCGGAGGCCATAGCCGCAGGAACCCAACAAGGGCGGCGGGCTGAGCAGAACCACGCCGGCGCAGGCCGGCAGCGCGACTGGCAGTTGAAGCGACCTGCCGAAGCGCGACCTGGTGGTGCAGCAGGCGCGGCTGGAAGGCCTTCAACCCGAGCCCCGGACGCTGAGCGACGCCGGAAAGAGTTTCTCGATGCGGCGCCGACGAGGGCCGAGCCCCGAGCGCCGCAGCCGACTTCGCGCATCCCGGCCGGCAACGGTGGATCCTGCCGGTCATCGCCGTGCCTGTCCGAAGGCGACCGCGGTGACGACGGAGCACGCGACGTGGAAGGACGGCTGGTGGATCGCCGAGACGAGCCCGCGCTGACACCGGCCTGCCCCGCGACCAGCCGATCGCCGACGGTATCTACCAGTGGTGCCGGTGTTCGACCACAGCCAGGGCGGCAGACGCGCCACGGCGGGCGCCGGCGATCAGGTTGCAGC
>JADJWD010000002.1 GCA_016716535.1 Betaproteobacteria bacterium
CGTCGCTCCAGCCCCGGGCGATAGAACTTGGCGGCCACCACCGCGCGGCCGTCTTCGAGGAAGACCTGGAAGACGCGGTTCTCGTCAGGAGTTCAGTTGCAGGATGCGGCCGCGTCGCCTGCAGCCCGACGGCGTCGAGCGCGTCGAGCACGCGCCGCGGCGTCAGGTCGGAGTAGCTCAATGCCGCACCGGCGCGGTGTCGACGACTTCCCGCCACGTTCGGGCAGCACGCTCGGGCCGCTGTGCGAGAAGCCGCTGATGACGCTGTCGCGGCCGAACATCGAGTCGCGCGCCTGTATCGAGTCGGCCCACGCGCGCGCGTGCGCCGCCGCCGCGCGCGGCGCGACGACCTCCACGCCGACCGTCGCGGCGGCGCGGCGGCGGCCCGGCATCACGGCCATCGCCGGTGCGACCCCGGCCATCGGGTGCGCCGGCGTGCCGGCCGCCGGCACCAGCCGCTGCAGCTCGGGCACCGAGGCGTGTGCTCGGCGCCGTAGCGCACGTAGCGGATCTGGCAGGCGGCGAGCACCGCCTGCTTGATCTGCATCGAGCGGCGCACGGGGCTGCGGCCGTCGTCCGGTCGATAGCGGCCAGCACGCGCCCGTTCGGCGTGCACACGGCGAAGGTGAAGTGGATGGCGCTGAGCAGTTCGAACCAGTAGGCCACCTGCGACGGGTCAGTCGGCTGGCACAGGCGCACCAGCGGCAGCTTGGCCAGCACCACCTGCTGCGGCAGCGCCTCGGCGCAACTGGCGGTGCACGCGCCGCTCGTGGCCGAGAGACCGGCCGTGGTGTAAGCAACCACTCGCTCGGCAACGGTGGTTCGGCCTTGCGGCGGCGCTCCAGCAGCACGTAAGCCAGCGCGCCCACCGAGACGGCGCAGACGAGCACGAGCAACCAGGCCAGGGACGGATTCATGCGCGCGGCTTTCGAGGGCGGGCGGGGGCGCGGACGATACCAAGCCCGGCCGCCACACCGTTACGGCTATACTGCGCGGCTTTCCCGATCACGGCCGGGAAAGACCCTGGCGTCGGATCCGGTCACACCCGGTCGATTCCGCACCGGGGCCGGCAGCCCGAACCGGGCGGCCCCGAACCGCGAAAGCGCCTCGGCACATCGTTGCACAGCGCCTCGCACCCCGAAGAGGCCCGGCCGCGCGAAGCGGCGCACAAGCGGTACCGGATGGGGCGTCAGGGGCCGCGGCGGCGAGAGGTGCCACGCCGTTCACGCGCCGCCGGGCAACGCCCGGAGCGCACCGCGAGAAAGCCTCATGAAGACCTTCAGCGCCAAGCCGGCCGAAGTGAAGCACGAATGGTTTGTGCTCGACGCCACCGACAAGGTGCTCGGACGTGTCGCCAGCGAAGTGGCACACCGTTTGCGCGGCAAGCACAAGGCCATCTTCACGCCTCACGTCGACACCGGTGACTTCATCGTCGTCGTCAACGCCGACAAGATCCGCGTCACCGGTGCCAAGAGCACCGACAAGATGTACTACCGCCACAGCGGCTACCCGGGCGGCATCTACGCCACGTCCTTCAAGGACATGCAGGCCAAGCACCCGGGCCGCGCGCTCGAAAAGGCCGTCAAGGGCATGCTGCCCAGGGGCCGCTGGGCTACGCCATGATCAAGAAGCTGAAGGTGTATGCCGGTGCAACGCACCCGCACACCGCACAGCAACCCAAGCCGCTGGCGATCTGAGGAACGCGATGATCGGAACCTGGAACTACGGCACCGGACGTCGCAAATCGAGCGTCGCCCGCGTCTTCATCAAGAAGGGCGACGGCAAGATCGTCGTCAACGGCAAGGCCATCGAGGCCTACTTCGGTCGCCAGACCTCGATCATGATCGTCCAAGCAGCCCCTCCTGCTCACGGGCAACGAGGCCGCTTCGACATCAAGGTCAACGTGCACGGCGGCGGCGAAGTCCGGCCAGGCCGGCGCGGTGCGCCTGGGCATCACGCGCGCGCTGATCGACTACGACACGGCGCTCAAGCCCGATCTGTCGCGCGCCGGCTTCGTGACGCGCGACGCCCGCGAGGTCGAGCGCAAGAAGGTCGGCTTGCATGGCGCGCGCCGCCGCAAGCAGTTCAGCAAGCGGTAACGCACCCGGGCCGGGCCCGTTGTATACCGACGGGTCCGACACTGGTGAGCGGCCGCGCAGCTTCGCGTTCGGCCGCGTCCCGATGCGCTGGAAGCTGTTGCGCCGGCGACTCTCGGTCAGCGCGCCGAGGGTCATGATCCGCAGCCACCTGCCGTGGCCCCTTCGCTGGAGCCGCCGCGGCGGTGATGCTCGGCTTTTCGGCGGCGATCGCGCTGTGGGCGTTCGAGTTCGGGCGCGAGATCGCCGGCCTGGACAGCGGCGCCAAGCGAGGAGCTGGCTCGGCTGCGCACCGAGGTCACGCGCCTGACCGCCGAGAACGAGAAGGCGATGTCGCTGTCGCGCACCGCCGACAGCCTGCTGCGCACCGAGCGCGCCGCGCAGGAGCGGCTGGCGCAGCAGGTGCGCCAGCGCGAGGCCGAGCGCCAGCGGCTGCACGAGGACCTCGGCTTCTTCGAGCGGCTGCTGCCCGCCGGCGGCGAGGGCCTGCAGGTCCGCGGCCTGATGGCCGAGCCGGTGGGCGACGCCGGCCAGCTGCGCTTCCAGATGCTGGTGATGCAACTCGGCAAGAACGTCGCCGAGTTCAACGGCCGCTACGACTTGTTGCTCAGCGGCCTGCAGGATGGCAAGCCCTGGACGGCTGCGCTGCCCGGCGGCGCGCGGCCGCTCTCGCTGCAGCAGTACGCGCGCGTCGAAGGCCTGGTCGAACACCCGCCCAGCGTCGTCATCAAATCCGTGCAGGCGCGGGTGATCGACGCCAAGGGCGCTGTCCGCGCGACGCAGACGCTCAAGCTCTGAGCGGTCGCCGGGCTCGAACCGGCCATCCGACCCAGGGCTGCGGCCCGCAGGAGAGAAGTCCATGTTGCTCGGAAAGAAGAAGCCGCCGCCGATCCGCAGCCTGATCGGCGAGGGCACGCGTGGTCAAGGCACCGTGCTGTTCTCCGAAGGCCTGCGCATCGACGGCCAGGTCCAAGGCGACGTGATCGTCGCCGGCGACGGCCACTCGATCCTCGTCATCAGCGAAAGAAAGCCCAGGTGGTCGGGAAGGTCAAGGCCGCGCATGTGATCATCAATGGCGAGGTGCAAGGGCCCATGGTCTGCCACCGAGATGCTCGAGCTGCAGCCCAAGGCGCGGGTCACCGGCGACATCCGCTACGATGTCCTCGAAATGCACCCCGGGGCCGTCGTCGACGGCGAGTTGCGCCTGAAAAGCGCCGAGAAGCCGCAACTGAAGCTGGCGGCGTCCAACGACGCCTGATTCACGCCTGACGCCGCCTGATTCGCCCCCAGGACACCGCCCACGAACTGGAGCCCTAGTCGCCATGAACGCCGCCCCCGACGCCTTGAGCCGAGATGCCCGCGCCGCTGGTCTTTACCGACAGCGCCGCCTCCAAGGTGGCCGACCTGGTCGCCGAGGAGGGCAACCCCGAGCTCAAGTTGCGCGTCTTCGTGCAGGGCGGCGGATGCTCGGGCTTCCAGTACGGCTTCACCTTCGACGAGGTCGTCAACGAGGACGACACGCAGATGACGAAGAACGGCGTCACGCTGCTGATCGACGCGATGAGCCTGCAGTACCTGGTGGGCGCCGAGATCGACTACAAGGAAGACCTGCAGGGCGCGCAGTTCGTCATCAAGAACCCGAACGCGGGGACGACCTGCGGTTGCGGTTCTTCGTTCTCGGCCTGAGTTCCGTTGCTGCCGGCAGCGGCTCGATCCCGCTGGCCGGCGCCTTCGAGGCGCCGTTGTCGCTTGTGCGGTGGCTTCACGCCAGGATACAGCGCCCCGAGCACGCGCGCCCCGCGGCGCCGGTGACGGCCGGCAGGTTGCCCGGGCGGCGCTCGCAGAAGGCGCGCGCCAGCCAGGCAAAGGCGAGCGCCTCGACGTGGTCCGGCGCGACGCCGAGCGCCGTCGTGCTGGCCACCTGCACGCGCCGGCCGGCGAGCACGGCCAGCCGGCGCATCAGGTGGATTCGCGGCGCCGCCGCCGCAGACCTGCAGCCGCCGCAGCGTCACCGGCCGTGCCGCGCGAGTGCATCGCAGGCCGCGCGTGCCGTCAACTCCGGCGAGCGTCGCCATCACGTCGGCCGCCGGCAGCGGCGGCCCGCCGGCTTGCACCGCAGCCCAGCGCGCATCGAGCCACCGGCGTCGAACAAGTCGCGGCCGGTGCTCTTGGGCGGCGCGCGCTCGAAGAAGGGTTCGGCCAGGCACGCGCGCAGCAGCCCCTCGTGCGCGTGACCGGCGGCGGCCAGGCGGCCGTCTTCGTCATAGCGGCGGCCCGTGCAGCGCCCGGCCCACAGGTCCATCAGCAGGTTGCCGGGGCCGCAGTCGAAGCCGCTGACGCGTCCGCGCTCGAGCGGTGCGCGGCCGCGCCGGGCAGCAGCGTCAGGTTGGCGATGCCGCCGATGTTCAGCACCGCGGCGCCGGCCGCGTCGCCGAAGACCTCGGCGTGAAAGGCCGGCACGAGCGGCGCGCCCTGGCCGCCGGCGGCAGACGTCGCGGCTGCGGAAGTCGCAGACCACGTCGATGCCGGTGCGCTCGGCGAGCAGCGCGCCGTTGAGCAACTGCACCGTGTAGCCGGTGCCGTCGAATTCACCCGGCCGATGGCGCACCGTCTGGCCGTGGGCACCGATCGCGCGCACGGCCGAGGCCGTGATGCCCGGAAGCGCCGGCCTCGCCGAGCAGCGCCTGCACCGCCTGCGCATAGAGCGCCGCGATCGCGTTGGCGGCCAGCGCCGCGCGGTGCATCTCGCCGGCGCCTTCGGTGTTCAGGTGCAACAACTCGTCGCGCAGCGGCGCGGGCATCGGCAGGTGGATGAAGGCGCGTTCGGCGGGGCGCGCGGCCGCCGCTACCAGGCGCATCAGGCCAATCGGCCAGCACCGCATCGACGCCGTCCAGCGACGTGCCCGACATCAGGCCGATGAAAAGCGACATGCCGCCGATTCTCGGGCCGCAGCGGGCGTGGCCGCGTTCCGGCAGCCTGAACGCGATCAGCGCTGCGCGATCAGGCCGGCCGCGGGTCTGCTGGACGAACCTGCGACCGTTCCACCCGTCGACCCCACACCCGCGTTCAACGTCGCCGCCACCGCCAGCCACTCACGCGCCTGTTCGCGGCGCTGCGCGAACGCCTCGCGCGAGCGCCGCGGCAGCCAGCGCGCCGTCACCGGGGCCGCGGCGGCCAGCGCCACCGGGTCGTGGTGCCTACCGCCGACGCGGAACTCGAAGTGCAGGTGCGGCCCGGTCGCCCAGCCGGTGGCGCCGACCGCGCCGAGCCGCCGGCCCTGCGCGACGCGGTCGCCGGCCTCGACGTCGATGCGCTCGAGGTGCGCGTACAGCGTCGCGTGGTCGTTGCCGTGGGTGACGATCACCGTCAGGCCGTAGCCGGGAAGTGCCCCGGCAAAGTCGACCGTACCTTCGCCGACGGCGCGCACGGGCGTGCCGGCCGGCGCGGCGTAGTCGATGCCCAGGTGCATGCGCTCCTCGGCGCCGGGCGGCGGGAGGGTGGCGGAGGCGAGTGCGGACTTGCGTGCGGACTCGAGTGGAGTCGAGTTCGTCGCCGCCGCCTCGGTCATGAGCGCCGACATCGGATCGGCGCGCATCTCGAAGCCTGAGCTGACGCGCGAGTACGCGAGCGGGCTCGCCAGGAACATGCGCCGGCGGCTGCGGCCGTCGAAGCCGTAGTGGCTGCCATCCGAAGCGACGCCGGCGACAACCGCAGCGCCCGGATCACCTGCGCTGCCCGGCTCGGCAAACCACAACACGCGGTGCACGCGCCCGGCGCGCGCCACCTCGGCGGCCAGCACGCGCCCGACGCCGTCGTTCCACGGCACCGGCTCGCCATCGGCGGCGAGCGTTTCGTAGACGACGGCGAAGCGCTCGCCGCGGCCCGGCTCGGCGCCGAAGTCGACGTCGGCCTGAACTGCAGCCTCCGCTCGAACGGCACCGCCTCGATCGTCGTGTGCCAGCCGCTGCCGACGCCGCTGGTGTCGCTGGTGTTGCGCCGCGCGACGAGCCGGCTGAAGTGCGTTGCCGCGGGCGTGTCCAGCGCATCGGTGGCATATCGGATCGTCAACTCGACCAGCCTTCCGCCGGCGCCGCTGCGCGTATGCACGAGCGCTGCGTCTCGGCCGTCCAGCGCCTGCGCGACCGCCGCGTGCTCGCCGAGCGTGCGCGCCGCTTCGTCGTCACGCGCGCCCAGCCGCCCGAGCAGCGCCGCGAGAGATTCGCCGGCACGCGACACCGTACCGTGCGCGAGCTGCATCTCGTGCTGCGCCAGCGCGCGCAACTGCGGGCGCCAAGGCCGCCATCGGCAAAGCCTGGACCCGCACGGCGTGCGGCCGTGCTCCCGTGCCTGCAACGCCTGCAACCCCGGGCGCCAGCGACCACGCGGCCAGCGCGCTGATGCCAAAGCCCGCCAAGCCGGTCGTCCCCAGCACGACGAGGCAGCGGCGATGCCGCCGCGCCCAGGCGCGCACGACCCAGCGGGCCAGGCGGCTGGCGGCTCGCCACTTAGAATTCGCGCCCCTTCGTTGCATCGATCGTCCCCGACCTCCCGCGCCGCGCTGCGCACGCCTTTCGGCAAGCTTCACCAGCGCGCGCCCTGGCGCCCACCTTTCGGATCACACGGCGCCAGCGCACTGCCCCGATTGCACCATGACCGCTTCGCCGCCCGCCCATCCCATCACCGACCGCGTGCGCGAGGCGATGGCCGTCTCGCTGCGCGGCTGCGAGGAACTGCTGCCGCAGGACGAGTGGCTGAAGAAGCTCGCGCGCAGCGCGGCAACCGGCCTGCCGCTGCGCATCAAGCTCGGCCTGGACCCCACCGCGCCCGACATCCACATCGGCCACACGGTGGTGCTGAACAAGATGCGCCAGTTGCAGGACCTGGGGCACGTCGTCATCTTCCTGATCGGCGACTTCACGTCGATGATCGGCGACCCATCGGGGCGCAACAACACGCGCCCGCCCCTGACGCGCGAGCAGATCGAGGCCAACGCGCAGACCTACTTCGCGCAGGCCGGCATGGTGCTCGACCGCGCGAAGACCGAGATTCGCTACAACAGCGAATGGAGCGACCCGCTCGGCGCGCGCGGCATGATCCAGCTCGCCAGCCGCTACACCGTGGCGCGCATGCTCGAGCGCGACGACTTCACCAAGCGCTTCAAGGCCGGCACGCCGATCAGCGTGCACGAGCTGCTGTACCCGCTGATGCAGGGCTACGACTCGGTGGCGCTGAAGAGTGATCTCGAACTCGGCGGCACCGACCAGAAGTTCAACCTGCTCGTCGGCCGCGCGCTGCAGACCGAGTACGGCCAGGAGCCGCAGTGCATCCTGACGATGCCCTTGCTCGGAAGGCCTCGACGGCGTCGAGAAGATGAGCAAGAGCAAGAACAACTACATCGGCATCACCGAGGACGCGAACACGATGTTCGCCAAGACGCTGTCGATCAGCGACGAGCAGATGTGGCGCTGGTACACGTTGCTGTCGTTCCGCCCCGAGGCCGAGATCACGAAGCTGAAGGCCGAGGTCGCCGCCGGCCGCAACCCGAAGGACGCGAAGGTGATGCTCGCCAAGGAGATCACCGCGCGCTTCCACTCGCACGCCGCGGCCGACCGCGCCGAAGAGGACTTCCAGCGCCGCGCGATGGGTGGCGTGCCCGACGAGATCCCCGAGGTCACGCTGGGCGGTGCGCCGCTTTCGATCGGCGCGCTGCTCAAGCACGCCGGCCTCGCACCGAGCACGAGCGAGGCGCTGCGCTTGGTGGAGCAAGGCGGCGTGCGCATCGACGGTGCCGTCGTCAGCGACAAGGCGCTGAAGGTGGCCGCCGGCACGGTGGTCGTGCAGGTAGGCAAGCGCAAGTTCGCGCGCGTCGTGCTGGGCGCCTGACCATCGGCCGCCACGCGCCGATGCAGGTCGCCACCTACCTGAAGATCAGCGTCGCGGTCGCCGTCGCCACGATCGCGCTGAAGACCGGCGCGTGGTGGGTCAGCGGCAGCGTCAGCCTGTTGTCCGACGCGCTCGAATCGCTCGTCAACCTGGCCGGCGCGATGTTCGCGCTGGCGATGGTGACGTGGGCCGCTGCGCCGCCCGACGAAGAACACCCCTACGGCCACCACAAGGCCGAGTACTTCAGCGCCGGCTTCGAAGGCGTGCTCATCTTCGCGGCCGCGCTGGCCATCGTCTGGGCGGCGGTGCAGCGCTGGATCACGCCGCAGCCGCTGGTCGAACTCGGCTGGGGCATCGGCCTGTCGCTCGTCAGCACGGCGCTCAACGGCTGGCTCGCGCGCTCGATGCTGAACAAGGCGCGCGAGGTGCGCTCGATGGCGCTCGAGGGCGACGCGCGCCACCTCTTCACCGACGTGTGGACCTCGATCGGTGTCGTCGGCGGCCTCGTCGCGGTGCTCGCCACCGGCTGGCACTGGCTCGACCCGCTCGTCGCCATCGCCGTGGCGCTGAACATCCTCCGCGAGGGCGGCTCGCTCGTGAAGCGTTCGGCCGACGGGCTGATGGACCGCGCCCTCGAGCCCGAGGCGCAGGCCGAGATCCGGCGTGTGCTGGACGGCTTCGCGCACCGCACGATCCGCTTCGACCACCTGGTGACGCGCCGCGCCGGCCGGCGCCGCTTCGTCGACCTGCACATGCACATGCCGGCGGCGTGGACGCTCGGCCGCGCGGCGGCGGTGCGCGGCGAGGTCGAGCAGGCGCTGATGAGCGCCGTGCCCGGCCTGCGCGCGACGATCCAGCTGCTGCCGATGGACGTCGAGGCGCACTTCAACGACCCGGGCGACCCGCTGTGAGGCCGTAGCGATGCTGGCCCTGCTGCAACGGGTGCGCGAGGCGCGCGTGGAGGTGGACGGCCGCGTCACCGGTGCGATCGGCCCGGGCCTCGTGGCGCTCGTCTGCGCCGAGCCGGCCGACAACGAGGCGCAGGCGGCGCGGCTCGTCGACAAGATGCTGAAGCTGCGCATCTTCGCCGACGACGCCGGCAAGATGAATCGCAGCGTCGTCGAAGTCGGCGGTGGCCTGCTCGTCGTCAGCCAGTTCACGCTGGCCGCCGACACGAGCGGCGGCAACCGCCCGAGCTTCACCGGCGCCGCGCCGCCCGAGCAGGGCCGGCGCCTCTACGAGGCGGTGCTGCGCATTGCGCGGGAGCGGCATGCGGCGCACGGGCCGGTCGCCGCCGGCGAGTTCGGCGCCGCGATGCAGGTGCACCTCGTCAACGACGGGCCGGTGACGATTCCGTTGCAGGTGCGTTGAGCGCGGCGGGCGTGCGCGCCGCTTGCAGCCAGTGCGCGATACGCAGCCCGGCGCGCGCGCCCATCGCCGCGGCCGCGTCGTTGACGTGTGCGATCACGCCGTCGTCGAGCGTCGAGGCGGCCTCGCCGATGCGTGCGCTCGTGTGCGCGACGGCCGCCGCGGCCAGGCCTTCGGCCTGCAGCATCGCCAGGCCGACGATGCCCGCCTCGTCCTTGCCGACGCCGGCGTCGTTGAAGACGGTGAGAAGCGGCCGCGCCGCGATCGCGTAGCGCGCCGCGCTTGTGCCGCCGTGCGAGCCGCTGACGACCACGGCGCCGCGCGCGTCGGCGGTCACGGCGGCGATGCTGTCCAACAGGACAAGCGGCGCGCCGCCGAAAAGCAAGAAGCCGCCCTCGCGGGCGGCCTCGTGGCTCATCGTGCCATCGCCGGCGCGGGCCGGCGCAGCGACCAGCCATTCATCAATCGGCGTACTGCCCCGCCGCCTTGATCACCGCGCCCCACTTGTCGATCTCGGAGGCGACGAACTTCTTGTGCTCGGCCGGGTTGACGCGGCCGTCGGTGACGACGACGGCGCCCAGGCCCTCCTGGCGCTTGACGAACTCGGGGTCCTTCAGCGCTTCCTTCAGCGCCGCGTTGACCTTGGCCAGCACGTCGGCGGGTGTGCCCTTGGGCGCGTACAGGCCGTGGAAGATGCTGACGTTGAAGCCCTTGTGGCCCAGTTCGTCGAGCGTCGGCAGCTTGGCCAGCACCGGCGTGTTGACGCGCTTGGTGGTGCTCACGGCGTAGGCCTTCACCGAGCCGGCGGCGATCTGGCCGGTGGTGTTGGTCGTCTGGTCGCACATGATGTCGACCTGGCCGCCGAGCAGGTCGTTCATCGCCGGCGCCGTGCCCTTGTACGGCACGGTGGTCATGTCGATCTGCACCGCGTTCTGGAACATCAGCCCGCACAGGTGCGACGCCGACCCCTGGCCGGCATTGGCGAGGTTGATCTTGCCCTTGTTGTCCTGCAGCCACTTCTGCAGCTCGGGGTAGGTGTTGGCCGGCAGGTTCTTGCGGCCGAGCAGCGTCATCGGCACGTCGTTGATCAGGCCGAGGAACTCGAAGTCCTCGAGCACCTTGTAGTTCAGCTTGCGGTACATCGTCGGCGTCGTCGCCATGCCGATGTGGAACAGCAGCAGTGTGTAGCCGTCCGGGGACGCCTTCGCGACCTTGCCGGCGCCGAGCGTACCGCCGGCACCACCGACGTTCTCGACCACGACCGTGGCGTTACCCAGCGGCTTGCGCACCGCCTCGGCGAAGTCGCGCGCCACCTTGTCGGTGGGGCCGCCGGCGGCGAACGGCACGACGATCGTGATCGGCTTTTCGGGGTAGGCAGCAAACGCAGTCTGCGTGGCCAGGGCAGCCACCGAGGCCAGGGCGAGAAGGGTCTTCTTCATGGGCAATCTCCGAGGAGGCGGGCTGAGGGAAGGATGAAGTGGCGGCATGCTAGCCGCGCGATCGGCGCCGGCACCGGCGGGAATTACTTAGCTGCGCCGGGCCCGGGGGTGTTGGCTGCGGCCGCTCAGGTGTACTTGCGCGCGTCCTCGATCACCTTGCCGTCGTTGGGCAAGGTGCCGGGGGCGACGAGTTGCACGTCGCAGCGCAGCTTGGTCACGTCACGCACGCTGCCGGCCACCGCGTCGGCCAGCCCGGCGGCAGCCGGCTCGGGGCTTTCGACCCTGAGCGTCATGCGGTCATTGGCCATCTCGCCTTCGACGACCAGCCGCGCGCGGCCGAGGCCGGCGTGGCGCTTCAGCACCTCGGCGATCTGGCTCGGGTGCACGAACATGCCGCGCACCTTGGCTGTCTGGTCGGCGCGGCCGAGCCAGCCCTTGATGCGCTGGTTCGTGCGGCCGGTGGGGCACGGGCCGGCGAGCACGGCCGAGAGGTCGCCGGTGCCGAAGCGCACCATCGGGTAGTCGGGGTGCAGCACGGTGACGACGACCTCGCCCACCTCGCCGGCGGGCACGACGTCGCCGGTGCCCGGGCGCACGATCTCGACGATGACGCCCTCGTCGACGACGAGGCCCTCGCGCGCCGCGGTCTCGTAGGCGATGGTGCCGACATCGGCGGTGGCGTAGGCCTGGTAGCCCTCGACGCCACGCTCGCGCAGCCAGTCGCGCAGGCTCGGCGGAAAGGCCTCGCCGCTGACGAGCGCCTTCTTCAGTGCCGGCAGCGCGACGCCCGTCTCGGCCGCCTTCTCGAGCAGGATGCGCAGGAAGCTCGGCGTGCCCGCATACGCGTCGGCGCGCAGCTCGGCCATCGCCTGCAACTGCATCTCGGTGTTGCCGACGCCGCCGGGGAAGACGGTGCAGCCGATCGCCTGCGCGCCGTTGTCCATCATCCAGGCGCCGGGCGTCAGGTGGAAGCTGAAGCTCACGTGCACGAGGTCGCCGGCGCGCAAGCCCGCCGCGTACAGCGCGCGTGCCGTGCGCCAGTAGTCGCGGCTCGTGCCCTCGGGTTCGTAGATCGGCCCGGGCGACTGGTAGACGCGGCTGGCGGCGCGGCGCGCACCCATCGCGCGCCAGCCGATCGCCGAGAAGCCGCCGAACGGGTCGAACGGGCTCGCGTTCGCGGCGCGGCCGGCCTGCTGGCGTTCGAGCAATTCGCCCTTGCGCGTGACGGGCAGCTGCTCGAGCGCGGCCCGGCTCGTTACTGCGCGCGCGTCGATGCCGCCCAGCTTGCCGGCCAGCGCCGGCACCGCCTGCGCAGCGGCCACCTGGGCCGGCAGCGCGGCCAGCAGCGCCGCTTCACGCTCGGCCGGATCGCGCGTTTCGAGCGCGTCGAAATGCGGGTTCAAGAAACCACTCCCTTCAGTCATACGCATCTGAGATTACTCATCGCGCTCCCATCGCTCGAGCCGCCGCTTCACCTCGTCGACGAGCTTGCGCTGCGCGGGTGGGCTGTCGATCACCTGCCGGTCCCACTCGGGCGTCAGTGCAAGCTTGCGCGCCAGCTTCACGGCGATGCGGCCGGGCTCCGGCGCGAGTTCGACGACACGCTTGCCGCGCAGTTCGAACGCGTTGCCGCGCTCGGCGAGCTTCAGGTCGCGCAACGAACGCTTGATCTGCTGCAGCGCGTTGTCGGCGTCGAACGGCGGCGGCGCGAATCCGCCAGAGCCACCGAGGTCGTCATCACTCACGACAACCACCGCTTGCGCCGCTTGTAGCTCTTCACGTCGCGGAAGCTCTTCCTGTCGCCGCCGCCCATGCCGAGGTAGAACTCCTTCACGTCCTCGTTCTCGCGCAGCGCCTTGGCCTCACCGTCCATGACGATGCGGCCGTTTTCGAGGATGTAGCCGTAGTCGGCGTAGCGCAGCGCCATGTTCGTGTTCTGCTCGGCGAGCAGGAACGTCGTCTTTTCCTTGTGGTTCAGATCGCGGACGATCTCGAACACCTCTTCGACGATCTGCGGCGCCAGGCCCATGCTCGGCTCGTCGAGCAGCACCATCTTCGGGTTGGCCATCAGCGCGCGGCCGATGGCGCACATCTGCTGCTCGCCGCCGCTGGTGTAGGCGGCCTGCGAGCCGCGCCGTTGCTTCAGGCGCGGAAAGTAGTTGTAGACCTTCTCCAGCGTCGCGCTCACCGCACCCTTGCCGTCACGGCGCGTGTAGGCGCCGGTCAGCAGGTTCTCCTCGATCGTCAGGTGCGCGAAGCAGTGCCGGCCTTCCATCACCTGGATCACGCCGCGGTCGACCATCGCCGAGGTGGTGAGCTTCTCGATGCGCTCGCCGCGCAACTCGATGCTGCCCTTGGTGACCTCGCCGCGCTCGCCGGCGAGCAGGTTGCTCACCGCGCGCAGCGTCGTCGTCTTGCCGGCGCCGTTGCCGCCGAGCAATGCCACGACGCCGCCCTCGGGCACCTGCAGCGAGACGCCCTTCAGCACGAGGATCACGTGGTTGTAGATGACCTCGATGCCGTTGACGTTGAGGAGGATGTTGCTCACGAAGTCCTCTGTGCAGGCTGGCGGCCGCCGCGGATCCGGCTCTGCCGGTCCGCTGGCGGCGCCCCCTCGAGGGGGAAGCGGCGCCAGCCGCTTCGGGGGTGGGTCAGGATTGGCATTGCGCCGGCGTGCGCGGCGTGATCTTCTTTTCCGCCGCGTACTTGGCCGCCGTGGACTTGACCAGCGGCTTCAGGATCGACTCGTCGGCCTGGTACCAGTCCGACGAGAACGTCCACTTGCTGCCGTCCCACGTGTGCAGGCGCGCCCAGGCCGGACCCATGTGGTCGGCGCAGGTCGTCGACACCGGCCGCATCACCTCGCCGAAGCCGAGCGCGTCGAGCTTCTTCTGGTCGAGCGACAGGTTCTCCAGGCCCCAGCGCGTCTGCTCGGCGGTCATCCACTTGCCTTTGCCGAAACGCTCCTGCGCGCGCTTGACGCCTTCGACGGCGAGCATCGCGCTCATCAGGCCGCGCATGTACAGCACCGAGCCCACTTCTTCCTTCGGACCCGTGCCCTGGCCCTTGGCGTGCAGCGTGTCGAGGACGTCCTTGGTGATCTTGGCGCTCGGGTGCGCCCCGTGCTGCATCGCCAGGCCGTGGTAGCCCTTGGCGCCGTCGCCCACGTCCTTCACGTCGGGTTCAGCGGCCGACCACCACACGCCGTACATCTTGTCGCGCGGGAAGCCGGTGGCCTGCGCTTCCTTCAGCGCCACCGAGTTCATCACGCCCCAGCCCCACAGGAACACGTAGTCGGGCCGGCTCTGGCGGATCTGCAGCCAGGTGGCCTTCTGCTCGACGCCGGGGTGCGTCACCGGCAGCAGTTGCAGGTCGTAGCCGTGCAGCTTGCCGCGTTCCTGCAGCAACGCGATCGGCTCCTTGCCGTAGGGGCTGTCGTGGT
The DNA here is from genome assembly GCA_016716535.1 of Betaproteobacteria bacterium. Lineage (GTDB taxonomy): Bacteria > Pseudomonadota > Gammaproteobacteria > Burkholderiales > Burkholderiaceae_C > Rubrivivax. Next base: position 14,230 of record JADJWD010000002.1, read on the forward strand.
AGACGAGGGCGATCTTCTTGCCCTTGAGCTTGTCGAAGCCGCCTTCCTTCTTCGCGATGTGCTGCACCAGCACGTCGGCGGCCACCCAGTAGGTACCGGCGAGCGGGAAGTTCCAGCCGAAGACGAGGCCGTCCTGCGAGTCGCTGCGGCCGTAGCCGGCGGTGATCAGCGGGATCTTGTCGACCGGCGCCTTGTCGGTCAGCGCGAAGGTGATGCCGGTGGACAGCGGCTGGAACAGCGTCGCGCCGCCGTGCTTGCCCTTCAGGCGCTCGTAGCACTCGACGCCGCGCGCGGTGTCGTAGCCGGTCTCGCACTCTTCGTAGATGATCTTGACGCCGTTGATGCCGCCCTTGGCGTTGACGTACTTCAGGTAGTCGGCGTAGCCGTTGGCCCACGGCGCGCCGTTGGGGCCGTAGGGGCCGGTGCGATAGGGCAGCGCCGGGAAGAACTGCTCCTTGGGTTGCGCGATCGCCGGCGTGGCCAGCAGGGTGCTCAGGACAACGGCGCCGGCCGCGGCCGCGAGCGCAATGGGCTTCAACTTCATGTCTACCTCCAGAGGTGATGAACGCACGCGTCCGTGCTCGGTCGAGGCGTCACTTGCGTTCCCTTTCGTGACGCCGGTCGATGCGGAAAAGATGTCAAACGAAGGTCAATGCGGGAAGGGCCACAGCCTGAGTTTTTCCTTGCCGATGGCCCACAGCCGCGCCAGGCCGTGCGGCTCGACGATCAGGAAGAACACGATCAGCGTGCCGATAATCATGAACACGATGTGCGAGACGGTGGCGGTGTCGATCGGCATGCCCACGGCGTTGCCCAGCGCCGGCAGCGCCTGGTCGAGGATGATCGGCAGGAAGACGATGAACGCGGCGCCGAAGAAGCTGCCCATCACCGAACCGAGGCCGCCGATGATGATCATGAACAGCAGGTCGAACGAGCGGTTGATGCTGAACGCCGCCGGCTCCCACGAGCCGAGGTAGATGAACGCCCACAGCGCCCCGGCCACGCCGATGATGAACGAGCTGACCGCGAACGCGCTGAGCTTGGCGTACACCGGCCGGATGCCGATGACCGCGGCGGCCACGTCCATGTCGCGCATCGCCATCCACTCGCGGCCGATGTGGCCGCGCACGAGGTTCTTGACGATCAGCGCGAACAGCACCACCACCGTCAGGCAGAACAGGTAGCGCTGCTCGGGCGAGGCGATCGGGATGCCCAGGAAGCTGAGGTCAGCCACCGACACCGAGCCCGACGGCGAGTCGTTCGTGAACCACTTGATGCGCAGGAACGCCCAGTCGACGAAGAACTGGGCCGCGAGCGTGGCCACCGCGAGGTACAGGCCCTTGATGCGCAGCGACGGGATGCCGAAGAAGACGCCCACCACGGTGGCGAAGACGCCGCCCAGCAGCACGGCCACGATCATCGGCATGCCGTCGACGCGCACGAAGAAGTTGTACGCCGCGTACGCGCCCACCGCCATGAAGGCGCCGGCGCCGAGCGAGATCTGCCCGCAGTAGCCGACCAGCACGTTGAGGCCGAGCGCCGCGAGCGCCAGGATCAGGAAGGGAATCAGGATCGCCCGCAGCATGTACTCGTCGGCCAGCATCGGCACGGCGACAAAGGCGGCGAGCAGCAGCAGGCCGATGGCAATGCGGTCCTGCAGGATCGGGAAGATCTGCTGGTCGGCGCTGTAGTGGGTCTTGAACTGGCCGTTCTCGCGGTAGAGCATGGTCTTGTTCCTGTGCGCTCAGACGCGATCGATGATCTTCTCGCCAAAGAGCCCCTGCGGCCGCACCAGCAGGAAGGCCAGCGCCAGCACGTAGGCGAACCAGATCTCGATGCCGCCGCCGAACATCGGGCCGATGTAGACCTCGGAGAGCTTTTCGCCGACGCCGATGATCAGGCCGCCGACGATGGCGCCGGGCACCGAGGTGAGGCCGCCGAGGATGACGACCGGCAGCGCCTTCAGCGCCACGAGGCTCAGCGAGAACTGCACGCCGAGCTTGCTGCCCCAGATCATGCCGGCGACCAGCGCGACGAAGCCCGCGACGCTCCAGATGATCACCCAGATGCGGTTCAGCGGAATGCCGATCGACTGCGCGGCCTGGTGATCGTCGGCCACCGCGCGCAGGGCGCGGCCGGTGCCCGTCTTCTGGAAGAACAGCGTCAGCAGCAGCACCAGCGCGGCGGCGATGCCGGCCGCGTAGAGGTCTTCCTTGTTGATCAGGATGCCGCCCTGGAAGGCGCCTTCGAGCAGGAAGATCGGGTCCTTCGGCAGGCCGATGTCGATCTTGTAGATGTCGCTGCCGAACACCGTCTGGCCGAAGCCGTCGAGGAAGTAGGTGATGCCGAGCGTCGCCATCAGCAGCGTGATGCCCTCCTGGTTGACGAGCCGCCGCAGCACGAGGCGTTCGATCAGCCAGGCGACCGCGACCATCACGACGATGGCGACGCCGAAGGCCAGCACGTTGGCCAGCACCTTGCTCTCGAAGCCCAGCCACTGCGGCAGCCACTCCGAGAAGCGCGCCATCGCCAGCGCCGCGAACAGCACCATCGCGCCCTGCGCGAAGTTGAACACGCCGCTCGCCTTGAAGATCAGCACGAAGCCGAGCGCGATCAGCGAATACAGCATGCCGGCCATCAGGCCGCCGAAGAGAGTCTCGAGAAAGAAGCCCATGGTCCTTGCCGCCCGCCGCTTCAGTGCCCGACGCCAAGGTAGGCGCTGATGACCTCGGGGTTGGCGCGCACCGCGTCGGGCGTGCCGTCGCCGATCTTCTTGCCGTAGTCGAGCACGACGACGCGGTCGGAGATGTCCATCACGACGCCCATGTCGTGCTCGATCAGCACGATGGTCGTGCCGTACTCGTCGTTGACGTCGAGGATGAAGCGGCTCATGTCCTGCTTCTCCTCGACGTTCATGCCGGCCATCGGCTCGTCGAGCAGCAGCACCTGCGGCTCCATCGCCAGCGCGCGGCCGAGGTCGACGCGCTTTTGCAGCCCGTAGGGCAGGCGGCCCACCGGCGTCTTGCGGAACGCCTGGATCTCGAGGAAGTCGATGATGCGCTCGACCGCCTCGCGGTGCGCGTTCTCTTCGCGCTCGGCGGCGCCGAACCACGGGTTGCGCATCGCCTGCTGGAAGATGTTCGTGTGCATCTTCAGGTTGCGCCCGCTCATGATGTTGTCGAGCACGCTCATGCCCTTGAACAGCGCCAGGTTCTGGAACGTGCGCGCCACGCCCATCTCGGCCACCTGGCGCGAGTTCATGTGGTCGAACGTCTGGCCGCGGAAGGTGATGCGCCCTTCCTGCGGCGTGTAGACGCCGTTGATGCAGTTGAGCATGCTGCTCTTGCCGGCGCCGTTGGGGCCGATGATCGCCCGCACCTCGTGCTCGCGCACGTCGAAGCTGATGTCGGTGAGCGCCTTCACGCCGCCGAAGCGCAGGCTGATGTTCTTCACCTCGAGGATCACGTCGCCCTGGCGGCGGCGGCGCGCGTCGCCGCCGGCGGCAGGCGCCGCGGCGGCGGGGGCGATCGGTTCGGCCACGGTGTTCATCTTTCTTGTTTCCGGCGAGAGGTCAGGCGGCGCGCTTCAGGCCCGGCAGCACCTTCGAGTCGACGATCTTCAGCGTCGCGGCGACCTTGCCGGTGCGGCCGTCCTCGAACTTGACCGCCGTCTCGATGAACTGCTCGCTCTTGCCGCCGTACAGCGCGTCGAGCAGCACCTGGTACTTCTCGCCGATGTAGCCGCGGCGCACCTTGCGCGTGCGCGTGAGTTCACCGTCATCGGCGTCGAGTTCCTTGTGCAGCACGAGGAAGCGGCTGACCTGGCTGCCGGCGAGCATCGCGTCGGCGGCGAGGTCGGCGTTGACCTTCTCGACGCAGTCCTTGATCAGTTCCAGCACCTCGGGCTTGCCGGCGAGGTCGGTGTAGCCGGCGTACGGCAGGTTGCGCCGCTCGGCCCAGTTGCCCACCGCCTCGAAGTCGATGTTGACGAAGGCGCAGACCTTCTCGCGCCGGTCGCCGAAGGCCACCGCCTCCTTGATGAACGGGAAGAACTTGAGTTTGTTCTCGACGTACTTGGGCGCGAACATCGCGCCGTCGTGCACGCCGCCTTGCAGGCGGCCGACGTCCTTGGCGCGGTCGATGATCTTCAGGTGGCCGTTGGCGTCGAGGAAGCCGGCGTCGCCGGTGTGGTACCAGCCGTCGGCGCTCAGCACCTCGGCGGTGGCGGCCGGGTTCTTGTAGTACTCCTTCAAGAGCCCGGCGCTCTTGACGAGGATCTCGCCGGAGTCGGCGACCTTGATCTCGACGCCTTCGATCGGCACGCCCACGGTGTCGGCCTTGACCTCGTGGTCGGGCTGCAGGCAGACGAACACCGCCGTCTCGGTGCTGCCGTACAGCTGCTTGAGGTTGATGCCGATCGAGCGGTAGAAGGTGAAGAGGTCCGGGCCGATCGCCTCGCCGGCGGTGTAGGCGACGCGCACGCGGCTCAGCCCCAGCGTGTTGCGCAGCGGCCCGTAGACGAAGAGGTTGCCCAAGGCGTAGGCGAGCTTGTCGGCCAGGCCCACCGCCTTGCCGTCCATGATCGTCGGGCCGACGCGGCGCGCCACGGCCATGAAGCGGTCGTAGAGCCACTTCTTGACTCGCCCGGCGTCCTCCATGCGGATCGTCACGCTGGTCAGCAGCCCCTCGAAGACCCGCGGCGGCGCGAAGTAATACGTCGGCCCGATCTCCTTCAGGTCGATCATCACCGTGCTCGCGCTCTCGGGGCAGTTGACGACGTAGCCGCAGGCGAGCCACTGCGCGTAGCTGAAGATGTTCTGGCCGATCCAGGCCGGCGGCAGGTAGGCGAGCACCTCCTCGCGCTCGGTCAGGCGGTCGAAGCGCGCGCCGGCGCCGGCGCGGTCCAGCAGCGTCGCATGCGTGTGCACGACGCCCTTCGGGTTGCCGGTCGTGCCGCTGGTGAAGAACATCGCGGCCACGTCGCTGGGGCGCGAGGCGGCGACTTCGCGGTCGAAGAAGCCGGCTTTTTCGGCGTCCGCGCGGTCGTACGCGCGGCCGGCCTCGATCAGCGTGTCCAGCGACGCCAGCCCCGGCTCGCTGTAGTTGCGCAGGCCGCGGCCGTCGTCGAACCAGATGCGCTCCAGGCGTACGGCCGCCTCGCCCTTGTCGGCCTTCTCGGCCAGCAGCGCGCGCACCTCGAGCATCTTGTCGACCTGCTCCTGGTCTTCGACGATGGCCATGCGCACTTCGGCGTTGTGCATCGGGAAGACGTATTCGGTGGCCACCGCGTCCTGGTACAGCGGCACCGGCACGGCGCCCAGCGACTGCACGGCCAGCATCGCCGCATACAGGCGCGGCCGGTTCTCGCCGACGACGACGACGTGGTCGTCGCGCTTCAGACCGGCCTCGGCCAGGCCGCAGGCGATGGCGCGCACCTCGGCGGCGAGGTCGGCCCAGGTCGTCGTCTGCCAGATGCCGAACACCTTTTCGCGCAGCGCGGCCGCGCCGGGGCGCTTGGCGGCGTGCTCCAACATCAGGCGCGGGAAGGTGGTCTGCACCGGGCTTTCCTCTGAGATCCTTGTGTGCCCGCGGCGCGGCGTGTGGTCGGCATCGCTGCCTAGGTCGCGCCAGCCGGCGGGGCTCGATCCCGATTGTTGGGCCGGCTTTGACGCCATGTTGTCGGTGTGCCGACAATCCGAGGGTTCCCACTGACAGGCATTCCCCCGATGACCCGTGTCGGCTTCCCGTCAGCCAGCGATGCAAGTGCGGTGCTGCCGGCGCGTTCGCGCCCCGTGGCCGAGGCGGACCTTGCGAACATCCCGTGGCTCGGCCGGCTCGACGAGGTCGAGCGTGCGCGCGTGCGCGCCGACATGCGTGTCGTGCAGGTCGAGCCCGGCGAGCTGCTGTGTCGCGTCGGCCGGCCGGTGACCTACTGGTTCGGCGTCATCGACGGCCTGCTGAAGATGAGCAACGACACGGCGCTGGGCATGCCGATCACCTTCACCGGCGTGCCGCCGGGCGGCTGGTTCGGCGAGGGCACGGTGCTGAAGATGGAGCCGTACCGCTACAACATCCAGGCGCTGCGCAGGAGCGTCGTCGCCGGCATCACCGCCGGCACCTTCCACTGGCTGCTCGATCGCAGCATCGGGTTCAACCGCTTCGTGATGATGCAGCTCAACGAGCGGCTGGGGCAGTTCATCGCCGCGCGCGAGATCGACCGCCTCACCGACCCCGACCAGCGCGTCGCCCGCAGCCTGGCGGCGCTGTTCCACCCGCTGCTCTACCCCGGCGTCGGCGAGATGCTGCGCATCACGCAACAGGAACTCGCCTACCTCGTCGGCCTGTCACGCCAGCGCGTCAACGAGGCACTGCAGGCCCTGCAGATGGCCGAGGTGATCCGCATCGAATACGGGGGGCTGCGGGTGCTCGATCTGGAGAGGTTGCGGCGGTATGGGGCACAGGGATGAGTCAGGGCGAGCGGACCTCGAACAGCCGCTGCACGCGCCGCCAGTGCGCGGCCTCCTCTTCGAGCAGCACCACCGAACGGGGATGCTGCGCAGCCCAGGCGGCGTCGACTTCAAGGCGGTAGCCGGTGCCGCGGCGTGCCAGCCCGAGCCCGGCGAGCGCCGGCGCGCGCCGCGCGTGGCACAGCAGCACCGCCAGGCGCAGGCACAACAACGGTTCGCGCAGGCCCTCGTCGTCCAGCGCTGCCGCCACCTTGCGCAGCCCGCCGCGCTGTCCGAGCACCAGGACGCCCAGGCGCTGCAACTCGTGCAGCGCAAAGCCGGCGCCGTCGGAGTGCTCGAGGATGTAGGCGCCGTGCCGGTGGTACTCGACGTGCGCGACGGCGCGGCCGATCTCGTGCACCTCGGCGGCCCAGGCGAGCTGGCGCGCGAGCGGGTGGCCGGCATCCTGATCGCCGCCATCACGCTCGTTCCGGCTTGCCTGCAACTGCGCCCACAGATGCAGCGCCACCTGCCGCACGCGCGCCGCCTGCGCCGCGTCGGCGCCGAACTTCTGCACGAGCCGCTGCACGGTGCGCTCGCGCACGTCGGCGGTGGCGACATCGCGGTCGAGCATCTCGTAGAGCACACCGTGGCGCAGCGCGCCGCGCGCGGCGTGCATCGCGTCCAGGCCAACGAGCGCGAACACCGCGCGCAGCGTCGCGACGCCGCCGCCGATCACGGCGCGGCGGTCTTCCTTCAGGCCGGCGAGCTTGAGCTTGTCGACGTGCCCGGCGCGTAGCAGTTGCGCGACCAGCCACTCCAGGTCGTCGGCGGTGACGACGCCGGCCGTGTGCCCGGGCGGGTTGTTTGCGTCGAGCACGTCGGCGATCGCGCCCACGGTGCCGCTCGAGCCATAGGCGCGGTCCCAGGCGTGGTCCGAGTCGCGGTCGCCAAGGAACCCGAGCGCGTCTTCGAGCACGGCCTGCGCCGCGAGTGTCGCGGCGTCGAGCGCGGCGCGTGTCAGCCGGCCGTCGGCGAAGTGGCGCAGCGACAGGTTCACCGAACCGACCGGGTACGACTCCACCTTCAGCGGCTGGACGCCGCGGCCGAGCACGACCTCGGTGGAGCGGCCGCCGATGTCGACGACGAGCCGGCGCTCGTCGCTCTCGGGCAGCAGGTGCGCGACGCCGCCGTAGATGAGCCGCGCCTCCTCGCGCCCCGAGATCACCTCGATCGGAAAGCCGAGCACGGCGCGTGCGCGCGCGACGAAGGCGTCGCGGTTGCGCGCCTCACGCAGCGTCTGCGTCGCCACGGCGCGCACCTGCGCCGGCGTGAAGCCGCGCAGCCGCTCGGCAAAGCGCGCCAGGCATTCGCAGCCGCGCTCGATCGCGGCTTCCGACAGGTTGCCGTCGGCATCGAGCCCGCCGCCCAGGCGCACCGTCTCCTTCAGGTACTCGACGCGCTCGACCTGCCCGTGTGCGACGCGGCCGATCTCGAGCCGGAAGCTGTTCGAGCCGAGGTCGATCGCTGCGATCGCCGCTCCGTCCTTGAGTGCCATGCGCGGGAGCATAGCCCGCGGTCAAGCCGGAGCCGGCCGGGCCGCAGGTTCCTGCGACGGACAGCGCCGCTTCAGCGCCTCACTTCACCTGGATGCGCGCCATGTAGTCCAGCAGCGCGACGATGCGCCCGCGAACGTACCACTCCGGTTGCGCCGCCATGCCCGGATACTGCATCGCCTGCGCGCGGAAGGTGGCGCCCCACACCGGCATGTCGCGCGCGCCGTGCGGGCCGATGTCGGCCGACGTGCGGCCGTCGATGATCTCCCACACCATCTGCGCCGGGAATGCGCCGCCGTAGCGCTTGGCCAGCGTCGTCAGATCACTCGGCGACTTCGTCAAGTGGCCCTTCAGCCAGCCGTCGCCCTTGCCGCTGGCGCCGTGGCAGCTTGCGCAACTGCCCTCGAACTCCAGCCGCCCGAGGTCGGCGTTTGTCGGCTGCGCCCAGGCCGCCACTGTGGCGGCGGTGAGCACGCATGCGGCGAATGCCGCCTTGGTCTTGCACGGATGCATGTCGTCCCCCTGTTGAAGCAGCCCGCTCGATGCCCCTGCTTGCGACCACCCGACGCGGCGGACTGATGCGCCGGAAGCCTGGGTCGCGATCATTCGCGCGCGGCCGCCGCCGACATTGAGCACGCGCAATCGCCATGCAGCGCGTCGTGGACGAAGGGCGTCGATACACTGCCCGCGACCCGAACCCGGACGACACCGCCATGCCCATGCCGCCCCGTCGCGCCCACCGCCACCCCTGGTGGGCCAACCTCGCCGCCTCGCTGGCGCTGACCTTCGCAGTGCCGAACCCGGCGCAAGCGCAAGCCGCGCAAGCGGCGCCGCCCGCCGCCGCCACAACTGCGCCGCTGCCCGCCGGCATCACCGAAGCCACCCGCGTCGAAGGCATCACCGAGTACCGCCTCGCCAACGGCCTGCAACTGCTGCTCGTGCCCGACAACTCCAAGCCGAGCACCACCGTCAATCTGACGCTGCAGGTCGGCTCGCGGCACGAGAACTACGGCGAGACGGGCATGGCGCACCTGCTCGAGCACCTCATCTTCAAAGGCACGCCGACGACGCGCAACGTCTGGGCCGAGTTCACCAAGCGCGGCCTGCGCGCCAACGGCACGACGTCGTTCGACCGCACGAACTACTTCGCCAGCTTTACCGAGAACGATGCCAACTTGCGCTGGTACCTGACGTGGCTGGCCGATGCGCTCGTCAACAGCTTCATCGCCAAGGAAGACCTGGCCAGCGAGATGACGGTGGTGCGCAACGAGATGGAGATGGGCGAGAACAGCCCGAGCCGCGTCCTCCTGCAGCGCACGCTCGCCGGCATGTACGACTGGCACAACTACGGCAAGAGCGTCATCGGCGCGCGCAGCGACGTCGAGAACGTCGACATCGGCCGGCTGCAGGCGTTCTATCGTCAGTACTACCAGCCGGACAACGGCACGCTGATCGTCGCCGGCCGCTTCGACACCGCGCGCGTGCTCGGCATCGTCGCCGAGAGCTTCGGCCGCATCGCCAGACCCGCGCGCACGCTGCAGCCGCACTACACGCTGGACCCGGCGCAGGACGGCGAGCGCGTCGTCAACGTGCGCCGCGTCGGCGGCGCGCCGTTCCTCTTCATGGCGCACCATGCGCCGCCGGGCGCGCACGCCGATTTCGCCGCCGTTTCGCTTTTGACGCAGGTGCTCGGCGACACGCCGGGCGGCCGGCTGCACAAGCGCCTCGTCGACAGGCAACTCGCCGCCGCCGCCTTCGGCTTTCCGTGGGCGCTGGCCGAGCCGGGGCCGTTCATCGTCGGCGCGCAGCTCGCGCCGGGGCAGGATGTCGAGCGCGTGCGCGCCGAGATGGCGCAGGCGCTCGAGGCCATCGCCGGCCCCGAGCCGGTGACGGCCGAGGAACTGGAGCGCGCGCGCACGCAGTGGATCAACCAGTGGGAGAAGGGCTTTTCCGACCCGGAGGTGATCGGAACCGAGCTGTCGGAGGCGATCGCGCTGGGCGACTGGCGGCTGTACTTCCTGCAGCGCGATCAGGTGCGGCGTGCCACGCTGGCCGACGTGCAGCGCGTCGCCGCCGAACGCCTGCGCCCGACCAACCGCACCGTCGCGATCTACCGCCCGGTGAGCGAGCCGCAGCGCGCGCCGGCGCCGGCGAAGGTGGACGTGGCCGCGCTCGTCAAGGACTACAAGGGCGACCCGAATGTCGCGCTGGCCGAGGCGTTCGACGCGACGCCGGCCAACCTCGACCGGCGCAGCCAGACGGCGACGCTCGCCTCGGGCATGAAGGTGCTGCTGCTGCCCAAGGGCACGCGCGGCCGCGCCGTGCAGGCGCGCCTGACGCTGCGCTACGGCGACGTGGATTCGCTCGCCGGCCGGCGGCCGCAGGACGACTTCGTCGCGGCGCTGCTGGCCAAGGGCGGCGGTGGGCTGTCGCGGCAGCAGATCGCCGACCGCTTCGACCAACTGCGCGCCGATGTCGGCTGGCAAGCGGGCGATCAGGGCCTCGTCGTCAGCGTGCAGACGGTGCGCGAGCACCTGCCGGCGACGATCGAGCTGATCGGCCGTCTCGTGCGCCAGCCGGCGTTTGCCGAGCCGGCGCTGGAGGAGGTGCGCCGGCAATGGCTCGCTTCGCTCGAGGAGAGTCGCAAGGAGCCTTCGGCCGTCATCGCCGAAGCGTTGGCGCGGCGCGCCAACCCGTATCCCCCGAACGACTGGCGCTACGCGCCGACGTTCGACGAGCGCGAGGGGCGGCTGAAGGCAATGACGCTGGCGCAGGTCAACGACTTCCACCGCCGCTTCTACAGCGCGCAGGCGGGCGAGTTCGCCGCCGTGGGCGACCTCGACGCGCCTGCCGTGCGGCGCGCGCTCGAGGTGGCGTTCGGCGACTGGCGCCAGCCTGCGGCCGGCGCGCAGCCGTACCGCCGCGTGCCGCGGCCGCTGGTGCCGGTTGAGGCCGGGCAGATCGTATTGAAGACGCCGGACAAGCAGAACGCCAACCTGCTTGCGCACCTGCCGATGCCGGTGAACGACACGCACGCCGACCACGTGCCGTTGACGCTGGCCAACTGGATCGTCGGCATGGCCGGCACGTCGCGGCTGTGGACGCGCATCCGCGAGAAAGAGGGCCTGAGCTACGACGTGCGCAGCGCCGTGCAATGGAGTTCACACGAGCCGAACTCGCGCTGGGTGGCCAGCGCCATCTTCGCGCCGGGCAACCGCGCGAAGGTCGAAGCGGCCTGGCGCGAGGAGCTGGGGCGCGCCACGCGTGACGGCTTCACGCAGGCCGAGCTGGACGAGGCGAAGTCGGCGCTCTTGAACTTCCGGCGGCTCGCGCGTGCGCAGGACGACGTGGTGGCCTCGCAGGCCGCGAACAACCTGTACCTCGGCCGGCGATTCGCCTTCGCGCAGCAGATCGACGACCGCATCGCGGCGGCGACGCTGGCCGACGTGAACGCCGCCTGGCGCCGCCACTTCGACCTGGCGCGCGCGGCGGTGGCGTGGGGCGGGGACTTCGATGCCAAACCGCCCCAGTGAGCATTGCAGTAAGCAGCAAGTGCCGCGTTGGGAACAAGACGCCGGGAGAGAGGACGCACGATGGACCCGAAGCTCGAATCGCTGCTCAGGCAGATGCCCAAGGCCGAGTTGCACCTGCACATCGAGGGCTCGCTCGAGCCGGAGATGATCTTCCGCCTGGCCGAGCGCAACCACGTCAAGCTCGCCTACGACAGCGTCGAGGCGCTGCGCCGCGCCTACGCGTTCACCGATCTGCAGAGCTTCCTCGACATCTACTACGCCGGCGCCAGCGTGCTGCTGAAGGCCGAGGACTTCTTCGACCTGGCCTTCGCCTACTTCCAGAAGGCGGCCGCCGACAACGTCGTGCACGCCGAGATCTTCTTCGACCCGCAGACGCACACCGCGCGCGGCGTGCCGATCGCCGCGGTGATCGAGGGGCTCGAGCACGCCTGCCGGCGCGCGCACGCCGAGTGGGGGCTGAGCGCGAAGCTGATCCTGTGCTTCCTGCGCCACCTGAGGGAAGACGAGGCGATGGCCACGCTCGAAGAGGCGCTGCCGCACCGCAAGCACTTCATTGGCGTGGGGCTCGACAGCTCCGAGCGCGGGCACCCGCCGGAGAAGTTCGCGCGGGTCTTCGCGCGCTGCCGCGAGGCCGGGCTGCACGTCGTCGCGCACGCCGGCGAGGAAGGGCCGCCCGAGTACATCCGCAACGCGCTCGACCTGCTGAAGGCCGAGCGCATCGACCACGGCGTGCGCTGCGTCGAAGACCCGGCATTGGTCCTGCGGCTGGCGCGCGAGCGCGTGCCGCTGACGGTGTGCCCGCTGTCGAACGTGAAGCTGCGCGTATTCCCGTCGCTCGCGGCGCACAACCTGCCGGCGCTGCTGGCCGCGGGCTTGTGCGTGACGATCAACAGCGACGACCCGGCGTACTTCGGCGGCTACGTCGTCCAGAACTACCTCGAGACCTTCGGCGCGCTGCCGCAGCTCACCGCCGAACACGCGCTGACGCTCGCACGCAACAGCTTCGAGGCGAGCTTCGTGCCCGCGGCCGAGAAGGCGCGGTGGGGGGCGGAGCTGGAGGCGGTGAGGGCGCGGGTGATGGAGCATTAACTCCGTTCGGGCTGAGCCTGTCGAAGCCCCGTTGACAAGAGCGCTTCGACAGGCTCAGCGCGAACGGTTCGCTACGGCACGCGCAGATTGAACGCCGCCTCCGCCACCGCTTGCCCGTTGATCTGCACCACCACGCGGTGCAGCCCCGCGTAGTACACGCGCGTCGTGATCGGCCGCACCGCGTGCCGGCGCGTGAGCACGCGTGCCTCGCGCGGCGCCAGCGTCAGGTGCCAGCCCTTGAAGACCTTCGGCGTCGTGCCGCCGTGCGCCTTGACGTGATGCACCGCGTAATCGATGTGCAGCGTTTGCGCGCTGCGTGCCGTGGAGCGCAGCGTCAGCGCCAACGTCACCGCTTCGCCGAGCGCGATGCGCGCCGGCGTGAGGGCCAGCGCCGCCTCGCCACGAAAGCGGGCGCCCAGGCCGAAGGCGGCCAGCACGCGCGGTTCACCCTGCTTGATCAGCGTGCGGCTGGCGTGTTTCAGCAGCGCGCGCCGCGCCGGGCCCGCGCCCGGCAGGTGCGTCTCGAGCCACTCGACGAGCAGCGCGGGATGATCCTTCGCGATGTCGTTCAGGTGATTCGCGACGCTGCGCCGCACGTTCTCGTCGGCGTCGTCCTGCAGTGCGCGCAACAGCGGCAGCGTCGGTGACGGGTCGGCCACCAGCGCTTTCAGCCGCAGGCCCCAAGGCAGGCGCGGCCGGCTGCCTTCGCTGACGAGCCGGCGCACGCGCGCGCTCGGGTCGCCGGCCCAGCGCGCCAGCGTCGCGAACACGAGCGCCGGGTGCGCGGCGATCAGCGGCCGGATCGCGAACTCGGCCGTGAAGCGCTGCGTCAGCGCGCGCAGCACGCGCAGCGCGCGCTGCGGCTCGTCGATGCCCCGTCGCGCGACGAATTCGCCCACCGGCCAGAGGATCCAGCCGGCCAGGCCCGCCTCGGCCAGCCGCGCCATCTCGAAGTCTTCGTCATCCGCCGGCAAAGGCGCCAGCGCCGTTTCGATCAGCGCCGCCGCGGCGTCGAAGTCGGCCGGCAGATGGTGCGCCAGCGCATCGGCGATCTGCATCGCGCGCGCCTTCAGCGCCAGCTTCGTGAGGCCGCGTGTCGCCTCGGCGACAAAGCCGTCGGCATCGAAGCTGCGGTCGTGCCCGTGCAGGTGCGCGGCGGCGGTGCGCACGACGGCGGCGTCGAGCAGGTGCTTCAGCGGCTCAGCCATCGGAACTATTCACGGCAGACCATCCTCGCTTGTCAAGAAGCGGCGAGCGCCGCCGAAATGCCGGGTGGCCTATGTTGGCCCAGCCCCCCACTGTGACCCGTCTCCGGCCCGAACCCGATCCCAAACGCACAGTCGCCCCCAGGGAGCCGGCCGCGCCGGCGCGCCTGCTGCCTTCGGTGTCGATCGTCGAGCAGACGATGGGCCAGGCCCGCCGCACGCTCGCGCAGGCGCTCGCCGGCGCGCTGTTGATCATCCTCGGCCTGACGGCCGAACACTGGCTCTTCTCCAACGCGCACCAGCGGGCGGCCGAGCGGCATGCGCGCGCGCAGCGGGTGGCCGGCGAGTTGCGCCTGGCGGACCAGCGCCTCACCTCGGCGGCGCAGATGCTCGTGGCCACCGGCCAGCAGCGCTGGGTGGAGCGCTACGACAGCCACCTGCCCGAACTCGAACGTGCGCTCGACGAGGCGCGCCAGCTTGCGCCGGCCAACGTGCAGCAACACTTCGATGCGCGCACGCGCGCCGCCAACACCGAACTGGGCGACATGCGCGAGGCCGCCTTCGAGGCGTTGACCGTCGGCGAGCCCGATGTGGCGCGCGAGATCTTCGAAGGCGAGCGTTATCGCCGCCAGGCGGCGTTGCTCGCCGAAGCGACGGCCGAGTTCACCGCCGCCACCGTGGCGGCCACGCAAGAGGACCTGGCGACGATGCGCCGCTACGAGCTGGCGCTGAGCGTCGCCGTGCTCGCCGGCGCCACGCTGCTGGGCCTGGCGCTGTGGCGCGGCCTTGCGGTGCGGCTGGCGCGCTCGCGCCGCGTCTTCCTCGACGCCGAAGACCGCATGCAGCGTCTGGCCGCGAGCGACCTGCTGACGGGGTTGGCCAACCGCGCCGCGTTGCACGACGCGATGGCCACCGCGATGGCGCGTTCGGCGCGCGACGGCCGCAGCCTGGCCGCGCTGATGATCGACCTGGACCGCTTCAAGCCGATCAACGACCGCCACGGCCACATGGTCGGCGACCTCGTGCTCAAGGAGGTGGCGCACCGCATGCGCCGCGTGCTGCGCGGCAACGAGATCCAGGCGCGTTACGGCGGCGACGAGTTCGTCGTCGCGATCGAGGAACGCGGCGACCCGACGGTGGCCGCCACGGTGGCCGAGCGCATCGTGCAGGTGCTCTCCGAGACGATCCAAGTCGGCGAGCTGGTGCTCTCGATCGGCGCCAGCGTCGGCATCGCCCGCTACCCGGACGACGCGACCGACGCCGACCAGCTGCTGCGCCGTGCCGACTCGGCGCTTTACCGCGCCAAGCGCAGCGGCCGCGGCCGCGTGTGCTTCTACGACCACCACATCGACGAGCGCGTGGCTGAGCGCTCGCTGCTCGAGCACGAACTGCGCGAGGGCATCGCCGCCGGGCAGTTCGTGCCCTTCTACCAACCGATCGTCAGCCTCGACGACGGCAGCGTGCGTGGCGTCGAGATGCTGTGCCGCTGGGCGCACCCCGAGCGCGGGCTGCTCGCGCCGGCGGCGTTCATCGAGCTGGCCGAGGAAACCGGCCAGATCGATGCGCTGTTGATCTCGGTGTTGCGCCGTGCCTGCGCCGACATGCAGGCGTGGCCGGCCGACTGGCGGCTGTCGGTGAACCTGGCGCCGCAGCAGATGCTGGACCCGGCGGCGGTGCCGCAGCTGCTGGCCGTGCTGCGCGAGCACGGTGTGCCGCCGCAACGGCTGGATGTGGAGCTGACCGAGACCGCGCTCGTCACCGACACGGCACGCGCGCGCGAGACGATGACGGCGATGAAGCGCGCCGGCATGACGGTGACGCTGGACGACTTCGGCACCGGCTACTCGAGCCTGTCGTACCTGGCCGAGATGGCGTTCGACAAGATCAAGATCGACCGCTCGTTCGTGCACTCGCTGCACGAGCGCGCCGAGAGCGCGAAGATCGTCGAGGCGGTGATCGGCCTGTCGCGCAGCCTCGGCGTCGTCGCGGTGGCCGAAGGCGCCGAGACCGAGCAGGACGTGCGGGCGCTGCGCGCGCTGGGCTGCGCGCAGGCGCAGGGCTACCTCTTCGGGCGGCCGATGCCGGCGATCGATCTGCTGGCGCTGCGGCCGCCGGCGCCGGCGCCGCTTCAGCCGCAGGCGCCGCAACCGCCGCAAGAACCGATCACCCCAGCCGAACCGGCAACCGCCTGAAGCCGCGAAAGCGCAGGCGCCGGTCGCGCAGCGGCGCGGCGGCCGGCTCGATGCGCGGAAAGCGCCTGACCAGCGCGCCCAGCGCGATGCGCCCTTCCATGCGCGCGACGTTCATGCCCGAGCAGGCGTGTGCACCCTGGCCGAAGGCGAGGTGGTTGTTCGGCCGGCGCGTGATGTCCAGCCGGTGCGGATCGGCGAACTCGGCCGGGTCGCGGTTGGCCGCGCCGATGGCCAGCGTGACGAAGGTGCCGGCAGGAATCGTGCGGTCGCTCACCGGCAGCGGCGCCGTCGTCAGCCGGTTGTTGAGCTGGATCGGGCTTTCGTAGCGCAGCAGTTCTTCGACCGCGCTGCCGATCAGCGCCGGCTCGGCGACGAGGCGCTCGAGCTGGTCGCGGTGCGTCATCAGCACGTGCGCGCCGTTGCCGATCAGGTTGGTCGTCGTCTCGTGGCCGGCGTTGAGCAGGAAGATGCAGTTGTGCATCAGCTCGTGCTCGGTCAGCGTGCCCTCGGCGTCGCCGCGCATCAGCCGCGTCAGCATGTCGACCTCGGGGTCGCCGGGGTGGCGGGCACGGTCGGCGACGAGCCGCTTCAGGTAGTCGATGAACTCGGTCACCGCGGCGTTGGCGCGGGCCAAGAGCGCCTCGCCCGGCGCCGGCTCCAGCGCCGACAGGATCGCGAGCGACCATTCGCGCAGCGGGCCGCGCTCGTCGCGCGGAATCGCGAGCAGGTTGCCGATCACCTCCACCGGGATCTGCGCCGCGAAGTCCTCGATCAGGTCGGGCGCGGCACTCGCCGCCAGGCGCTCGAGCAGCCGATCGACGAGGCCGACGACGCCGGCTTCCATGCGCGCGATCGCGCGCTGGTTCAGCGCCCCCATCAGGATGCGGCGCACGCGCGTGTGCAGCGGCGGGTCGTTGAACACGAGGCTCGTCGTGTGGTGCTCGTGGATCGGCGTGCCGGCGCCGAACTTGGCGCCGAACTCGCGGTGCTTGTCGCTGCTCGCGTCGCGGCTGCGGTAGACGGCGAGCACGTCGGCGTAGCGCGTCAGCAGCACCGAGTCGGCCGCGAGCGCGTGCACGGGGTCGTGCGCGCGCAGCGCGTCGAAGAACGGATGCGGGTCGTCGACGAAGGCCGGCGGCGGCGAAGCGAGCGAGAAGCCGCGGGTGAGGGCGGCGGAGGCGGTGGACGAGGAGATCGGTTCGCTCATGCACGGCTCCATCAACCCGCCCCCGTCCCCTCGACCAGAGACGCCACCGCCGCCGCGACGCCACCGGCGCCGTAGGGAATGCCTTGCACCGTCATCGCCGCCTCGACACCCGCGAGCGCGCCGAGGATCGTCGCTTCGTTCATGTCGCCCAGGTGCCCGATGCGGAACACGCGCCCCGCGAGCGGCCCGAGGCCGCCGGCGATCGCCACCTGGAAGCGCTCGCGCGCCACGGTGCGCAGCGCCTCGGGGTCGTGCGCCTTGTCGCCGCTGATGCACTCGATCGCCGTCACCGAACTCGAACGCGCCGCCGGCACGCGGCAATACGGCCGCAGCGCGCCGGCTTCACTCCAGCGCGCCAGCGCTGCATGCACCGCGCCGCCCAGGCGCGCATGCCGCGCATGCACGTTCGCCAGGCCCTCTTCGGCGATCAACTGCAGCGCCGCGTGCAGCCCCGCCAGATGCGCCAGCGGCGGCGTGCCGCAGAACTTCTTGTACTGCAGATCCGACGCGCGGCGCACCCAGTCCCAGTAGAAGCGCGGGCCGGCGTGGGCCTCGGCAAACGCGAGCGCACGCGCGTTCACCGCCACGTAGCCCAGGCCCGGCGGGCACATCAGGCCCTTTTGCGACGCGCCCATCGCCACGTCCACCCGCAGCGCATCCATCTCGAACGGCGCCGCGCCGAGCGAGGCGACGAGGTCGACGACATACAACGCCGGGTGCCCCGCGGCGTCGATCGCGCGGCGGATCGCCGCGAGGTCGCTGGTGATGCCGCTGGCGGTGTCGGTGTGCACCGCCAGCACGGCGGCAATGCGGTGCGCCTTGTCGTCGCGCAGCACCTGCTCGATGGCGGCCGGGTCGGTGGGGTGGCCTTCGGCGAGCGGCGTGCGCAGCACCGTGGTGCCGGTGGCGCGGCCGAGGATCTCGGTCTGCATCGCCCACGAGTCGCTGAAGTGGCCGCCACCGGCGATCAGCAGCGAGCGGCCGGGCGCGCAGAGGTTTGCCGTGACGCACTCCCACATGCCGTGGCCGTTGGCGGCGTAGAACAGCACCTCGGCCTCGGCGCTGCCGAGCAGCGTGCGCATGCCGTCTTCACACGCGGCGATCAGCGCGCCGACGCGCGGATCCATCAGGTCCATCATCGGCCGCTGCATCGCGTGCATCACCGCATCGGGCACGCGCGTGGGGCCGGGGCTGTGCAGCGAGCGGATGCCGGGGATGCGGGGATTGACGGCTGACGAGGTGGCCGTGGCCGAACTTCCTCGTGCTTGCGAAGGATGCATTTGCATGCATGGATGTTAGCGGCGCGACTAGACTTGCCCGGCGCCGAAACCCGCGGCTGTGTTCGTCGCCGCCGGCCACTCGGCTGCCGCGTCCCAACCCTCGGAGGATCTGCCCAATGATCAAGAACTTGCGCCTTCCCACTCGCGGTCGCACGCGCATCCGCACCGCCGCACTGCTTGCCGCACCGATTGCTGCGCTGATCGGCATCACCGCCGCACCCGCCGTGCATGCGCAGGTGCCGCAGAAGCGCTGGTCGGTGTCGGCCTTCGCGCAGGTCAGCAAGTACGAGGACACCGAAGCGTCCGGCAACGTCTACGCCTCCGTCGGCTACCTCTTCACGCCCAGCCTCGAAGGTGAAGTGCGCCTGTCGCAGACGCTCGGCGGCTCGGGCGAGTTCACGCTGCTGGGCGGCGGCGCGAAGTACTACTTCGGCGGCATCGCGCAGGCGAAGGCCTGGCTGCCTTACGTACACGGCAGCTACAACCAGACCTTCGGCGGCGGCCTGGACTTCAAGCAGTACCGCGCCGGCGGCGGCATCGACCTGCCGCTGACCGAAGCGGCCTCGGTCAACGTCGAAGCGGCCTACGTGCGCCAGGAGTTGGACGGCCCGGTGAGCAGCAAGCTGAACGGCACCGAACTGGTCGTCGGGTTGAAGTTCCGCTTCTGAGCGCGATGGGCGCTGTCGCGGCGCGGGTCACGGTCGCCGCTTGGCTGATCGCGGGCGCGGCCACCGCCGCGCTCGCGCAGCCGGCGGCATCGTCATGGCCCGGCTGGGTGCTCGAGCCGCCGGCGGCCGGCGAACTGGCCGGCACCGATTGCGTCGATGCCTCGGGCAACCTCTCGATCGACCGCCAGCAGGTCACCGCCAAGGCGCGCCTCGTGCTCGCGCAGCAGATCGAGGTGCGCATCGAGGCGATGGACGAGACCTTCGCGCAGCGCGCGCAGGAAGGCCGCGCCGAGCGGCTGACGGTGTCGTTCAAGTCGGCGTCGCGCCAGCTCGTCAACACGACGCTGCAGGGCTCGCGCCTCGTGCGCTTCGAGACCGTCGCGCACAAGGACGGCGCCTTTGTCTGCGGCATGGTGGCGCTCGAACGCCGGCGCGCCGAGGCGCTGCCGGGCGACGTGATCCGCACCGCCGGCGCGAAGGTGGACGACGACACGGAGGCGCTGCTGCTCGCACGCTTCCGCCAGGTGGCCGCGGCGCGGCAGGTGCCGGTGGCTGGCAAGCCGTGACCACCCCCGTTCGCCCCGAGCCGGGGCCTGAGCTTGTCGAAGGCCCCGTGTCGAAGGGTCGCCGATCCTTCGACATCCTCGCAGTCTTGGCGTTAGCGGCCGCCAGCCCCTTCGTACACGCCCAGTGCGCGCTTTCGAGCGCCGCCACCCCCGAGCCGCCCTGGGTACAGGCCGCCTCCGAGCCCGCCGCGAGCCCCTGGCTGCACGCCAACGGCGTCGCCTCGGCCACCGGCGTGCCGCTCGAGCGCGCACGCGAGCAGGCGCGTAGCGCGGCGCTCGCCGAACTCGGCCAGCAGGTGCAGGCCGACGTGCGATCGCGCATCAACACCGAGCTCGAGAAGGTCACGGCGGCCGGCCGCACGCGCACGAGCGAGACCTTCCGCGCCGTCTCCGAAGTGCTGAGCCGGCTGCAACTGCGCGGTGCTGTGGTCATCAACGAATGGGCCGACGTGCCCGGCTGCCGCCTCTGGATGCGCGTGCGCGTTTCCGCCGAGGAGGCCGAGCGCGCGCGCCGCACCGCCACGTCCGACGCGGCCGCCGCCGGCGTCACCGAGCGCCTGGCCGTGGCGCGCGACGGTGCGCTCGCCGCCGCGCAGCGCCAAGCGGCGCTGGCCGAGGCCGGTGAACTCGCGCGCCTGGCGGACCCGGCGCTGACGCCGGGCTTCTCGCGCGATGCCTTCGAGCTGCAGCGCGCCGAACTCGGCGGCGCGCTCGGCGCGGCGCGGCAGCGCGAAGATCAGTTCAAGGAAGCGATGCTGCGCCACGTGCAGGCCTATGGGCGTGTCAGTGCGGCCGGCGCCGCCGCGGCCGGCGAGCGGCGCGGCGCGCAACGCGAGGCGCTGGCTGCGCTCGAGCAGGCGCTGACGCTGGCGCCGGCGGGCGTGCCCGGCTACACGCTGCCGTTTGCGCCCACCGAGCGGCTGGCCACGCTGTTCGCCGATCTCGGCGCGGCGTGTGTCGGGCGGCAGTGGTTCGAGCGGCGGGCGCTGGCGGTGCCGGCGGCGCTGCGGGATGGGAGCGGCGGCGTTGGAGCGACGCCCGCCGCATCGACCGCGGCAGGCACCTGCGACGCACCGCGCCTCGCGCGCGAGCGCCGCACGCTCGCGCTGGCCGGCCGCACCGTGCAACTCGAATGCAGCCTCACGCTTGCCGGCACGCGCGGCGCCTGGCCGAAGGCGTGCACGGCGCTTCAGACGGCACTCATCGCCGACGGCGCGCTGGTGCACGCAGGCGCCGGCCGCGCCGACCTCGTCGCCAGCGTGCATGCGGCCGGCCAGATCGAAGAACGGCGCGATGCCGACAGTGGCAAGAGCGGCTGGCGATTTCGCGGCAAGATCGCGACGCAGGTGCGCGGCACCGGCGGCCTCGACCTCGCCGACGAATACGAAGGGCTCACCGGCTTCAACCCGGTGTCGGCCGCGATGGCCGGTGACCTGCTGGCGCTGGCCGTCGTGCAGCGGCTGGACAAGGCGCTCTCGGCGCTGTGGGACAAGTGAGGGCGACGATGAAACTGATGCGCGCGGCGTGGGCACAAGCGATCAGCGTTGCCGTCCTTGCCGCGCTCGCCATCGTCATCTCGGCGTTGCCGACGGCCGCGCAGGCGCAGGCCGGTGAACGTGTCGCCGTCGCCGTCTACGCCGACGACCCGGCGCTCAAGCGCTACGAGCGCGCGGTCCAGGCGCGGCTCGAGGCGATCCTCGCCGACAGCGGCTTCGAGCCGCTGGACGAAGCGAAGGCGAAGGCGCTGCGCGACAACTGGGTCGACCTCGCGAACCCGGGCCACCTCGTCACCGCCGAGGAGATCGCCGCGAAGGCCGGCCGCTACGACGTGAAGCGCATCTTCCGCGCCGGCTTCACCGCCGGCACGGCGCAGCCGCTGGGCCTCTATCACAGCGCCACGGCGCAGGTGCAGCTGCGCGTCATCGACGCCGAAGCGCGCGTCAAGGCCAGTGCCTCGGCGCCGATGGGCACGCGCGGCAACGCCAGCAGCGACGCCGCCACCGCCGACGCCGCGCTCGTCAACGCGTTGCAGCGCGCGGTGGACAGCGTCGCCGAAGCGCTGTCGCTGAAGGTGCTGGCGCCGGCGACGGCGCGCAGCGTGGCGCTGACGCTGGAGGCGGTGGCGGGTGCGCCGGCATCGGCGGCCAACGCCGCGCCATGGCCCATGGCCCCTTCACCGCCGGGCGGCTGGGAGAAGGGCGCGAAGCTGCTCGACGACCGCTGGCGCGCCGAGGCCGTGCGCTGCACCAGCACGTCGGCCGACGGCGGCATGGGCGTCGTCGGCACGCTGGCGACGAACGCCGAGCGCGCCTTCGGCAGCATCACGCGCACCTACGGCGGTTATGCGCACGTCGTCGACCTGAAAGACGCGAAAGAACCGCGCGCGCTGCTGAAGCTCACCGTGCACGAAATCGGCCCGCGCGCCTCCGGCGAAAACGGCACCTCCGGCGTCATCGCCTGCGGCTTCCTCGGCGCCTGGCGCCACCTCGTGCTCGCCAGCGGCAACCGCATCACCTGCTTCGACGTCGAACGCGGCCGCGAAACCTGCTCACTGCCGCTGCCCGGAGGGCCGGAGAAGGCGACGCTGCATCTGCATGCCCAAGGTGGCGAGCGGTGGGTGGAGTTTCGGCCGGAGAAGGGGGCGAGCAGCTTCTTTCGGGTGGGGGTGGGGAGGTGAGGGCGTGGTGAGTGCACGCGCGGTCGAGCGACCGGGCGCACGTGCGGCGCTACGCCGCGTGGGTTCTGGCGCTGCCGAGGGTGGGGCGAACGGCCTGATCTGGGCCTGATCTCGGCCCGACCTCACCGCCCGCCCGCGAACACCCGCAACCCGAAGATCGGCGCGCCGAGTTCGGGCTCGGCGGCGAGCGTGGGCGGCTCGTTCCAGCTCCACTGGCTGCCGGTGGCCCAACTGCCTCCCATCAGGCGATAGGCGCGGCATGTACTGCCGGTTGGCCCGCCACCCGCCTCGACACACGTGCTCGTCCACTGCCACACGTTGCCGACGACGTCGAAGAGCCCTTGCAGCGACGGCAGGAACAAGCCCACCGGCGACGCCTCGGCGAAGCCGTCGTTGCAGCCGATGGCTGGCCAGCCGAAGCGGTGCGCGGCCGCGCCGCTTTCGTCGTAGAGGTTGGCGACGCGGCAGGCCGAGCGGCCTTCGAAGAGTGCGCGGCCGTCGTCGTGGAAGAAGCTGGCGCGGTAGACGGCGCGCCAGTCGGCTTCGCTGGGCAGATGGAAGCGCACAGGCGAGCGCATCGCCTGCGCATTGAGCCACGCCACGTACTGCTCGGCCAGCATCGCCGAGACCCCTTGCGCCGGCTCCCTGTCGCCCGCCCGCGCCAGGTCCGCTGGCGCCGTGCAGGCGTGCGCCGCGACGCAGCGCCTCAACTCGCCGGCGGTGACGAGGTCGCTGCTGACCCACAGCGCCGTGCGCCCCGGCAGCTCGACGGCGCGCATGCGCGGGCAGGCCTCACACGGCCGCTCGGCCAGCGACAGCGCGGCGCTGCGGATCGGCGACTGTTCGTGCAATGCGACGAGCCGCCCCGTCACCAGCTCGCGCATGCGCGCGTCGCGGTTCTCTGCGAGATAGCGGCGCAGCTCGGCCTCGGGCGCGTCACGGATCCACGCCACCGGCGTGCCGTCGGCGCCGGCGGCGGGCAGCGCGCGCGGGTAGTGGCCGAGCGCCAGCTCGCCGGTGAGCGCGGTGTTCTCCCACGGCAGCTGGCGGCCGCGGGTCTCCTCGAGCACGCCGGCGCGCACGAGCTTGAACACCTCCTCGATGCGCAGGTCGCGCCGGCCGATGTGGCGCAGCAGGTGCGCGGTGTACGTGCCGTTGGCGCCGCTGCCGTCGTAGGCCACCTTGCCCGGGGCTCGTCGCGAAGGCGAGCAGCGTGTTCGGTGGCGCCTCCAGCGGCGCCAGCCCCTGCAGCCGGCCGTCGCCGAAGGGGTTGTCGCGGCAGGCGTCGAGCACGACGACGTTGAAGCGCGGCCGCGCCGCGGCCAGCGGGGCCATCAGCGCGTCCAGCGAGACGGCGCGCGCGGCCAGCTCGTCGGCCTTCGACAAGCCCGGCCCGCCGGCGGGCAGGATCGGCAAGAGGTAGTTGCGTCCGCCCGCCTGCACGCCGTGGCCGCCGAAATAGACGACCGACAGCGCATCGGCATGCAGCCGCCGCGCGTGCGTGGCGACGGCCGCCAGCATCTGCGCGCGGTCGGCGTGCAGCACCAGCGTCACCGCAAAGCCGAGCTGCTCGAGCGAGCGCGCGAGGTCGCGCGCATCGTTCTCCGGGTTGCGCAGCGGCGCCTCGGCGTAGCGGGCGTTGCCGAAGAGGAGGGCGAATCTGCTGGTGCGCTCGGTGGGGGATGCGCTGGATTGAGCGATCGCCGCGGGCGCGATGAAGACGAGGAGCGCGATCGCAGTCTGTGCGATCCGTGCGAGCGATGCGAGCCGTGCAAGCAGCATGTGGCAATGATGCCGCGAGGACGGCGCTTCGACAGGCTCAGCGCGAACGGTTCTCCACGGTGGCGCGAGCAAAGAGGGGACGCGCGGCGCACTGGTAAGCTCCCGCGCATGTTCACCGGCATCGTGGCAGGCATCGCGCGCGTCGAGCGCATCGTCGACAAACCGGGCCTGCGCACCTTCACGCTGCGTTTCCCCGACGCCACTTTCGGCCGCGGCCTGGAGACGGGCGCGAGCGTCGCCGTCGATGGCGTGTGTCTCACGGTGACGGCGTTGCACGGCGAGCCTTCAGCGCCTGCAGCACCCGACGCCCCCATCCTCGCCGCCGACTTCGACGTCATGCAGCAAAGCCTCGCGCTGACGACGCTCGGCGCGCTCGCGCAGGGCAGCGGCGTCAACGTCGAGCGCGCCGCGAAGGACGGCGCCGAGATCGGCGGCCATCCGCTGTCCGGCCACGTCGACGGCCTCGGCACGATCGTCGAGATCCGCCGGCCCGAGAACAACCACGTGCTGCGCATCGCGCTGCCGCCGGCGCTGCGCCGCTACGTCTTCGCCAAGGGCTACATCGGCGTCAACGGCTGCAGCCTGACGGCCGCCGAGGTCGACCGCGCGGCCGGCTGGTTCGAGGTCTGGCTGATCCCCGAGACGCTGCGCCTGACGACCTTCGGCGCCAAGCGCGAAGGCGACGCGGTGCACATCGAGATCGATCGCCAGACGCAGGTCTTCGTCGATACCGTGCGCGAAGCGATCGACGAGCGGCTGGGGCCGCTCGTGCCGGCGCTCGAGCAACTGCTGCGTGAGCGCGGGGCGGGCACGCTCGAAGACCTGGCGCGGCCGGCGGCGTTGCCGCGCTGAGCGCACACCACTCTCCCGGCTTGTTCCAGCCCGCGGGCCGATCGCGCCCCTCCGCCGGCGTCGAGGCGATGAAGTTCTACGAGGTCGCGCCGCACCTGTCGATGACGCAGCACGCGATCACGATCCGGCCGATCTGCTTCTCGGGTCCAGGAAACCTTCAACGCCTACAACTCGTTCATCCTGCTGGCGGCGCCGTTCTTCCTGCTCACCGCCAACCTGATGAACGTCGGCGGCATCACCGACCGGCTGGTGCGTTCCTCGCGCGTAGCACGCTTCAGCGCGCGCGCCACATATCCAGCGGCTGCACCGCGCCCGCGTCGTTACCCCAGGCGCCACGCACGTAGGTCGCGACGGCGGCGATGTCGTCGTCGCCGAGCAGGTGCGCAAACGGCGGCATGCCGAACGGCCGTGGGTTGCCCGCCGTCGTCGCGAGGAAGCCGCCCTGGCGGATCGCCTGCACGACGTTCAGCGGCCGCGCCAGCCGCACGGCGCGGCTGCCGGCGAGCGCGGCGATGCCGGGCGTGCCCTCGCCGCGGCGGCCATGGCAGCCGGCGCAGTGGTCTTCGTAGACGCGCTCGCCGCGCGCCATCGCCTCGGCGTCGCGCTGCTGCGCCGGCGTCAGCTCGGCCGCTGCCCCGGCCGATGCCGACGCGGCCGCCGATGCGGACGGCGACGCCGCGCCCGCCGCCGACGGGGCCGCGACCTGCAGCGTGCGCAGGTACTCGGCGATCGCGCGCAGGTCGTCGTCGCCCAGGTGCTGCGTGCTCGTCGACACCACCTCGGCCATCGGGCCGAGCGCCGTGCCGCGTGGCGAGGTGCCGGACTTCAGCAACGCCACCACGTCTTCGAGCGGCCAGTCGCCGACGGCGGCCTCGCGGGCATCGGCCAGCGACGGCGCGAGCCAGCGTTGCGCGGAGACGACCTGCTCGCCGGCGCTGGCGTTGTCCGCCGCGCCACCGAGGAAGTTGCGCGCCGCATGGCAGGCCAGGCAGTGCGCGGCGCCGTTGACGAGGTAACTGCCGCGGTTCCACGCCGCGCTGCGCGACGCGTCGGGCGCGAACGCCGTGGGGCGGAAGAAGAGCGCGCGCCACACGGCGAGCGCCGCCTGCAGCCGGTATGGAAAGCGCAACTCGTGCGGTCGGTTCACCTGCCGCACCGCCCGGTGCGTCATCAGCCACGCGAAGATCGCGTCGGCATCGTCGTCGTTCAGCCGCGTGAAGTTCGTATACGGGAAGGCCGGCGCCAGCAGCCGCCCGTCGCGCGAACGGCCGTGTTTCAGCGCACGCCGGAACTCGGAGGCCGACCAGCGGCCAAGGCCCGTGTCATCGTCGGGCGTCAGGTTCGACGCGTAGACGGTGCCGAACGGCGTCGCGATCGCGCGGCCGCCGGCCAGCGGCGCGCCGCCGCGCGCCGTGTGGCAGCCGATGCAGTTGCCGGCGCGCGCGAGGTAGCCGCCGCGCGCCAGCGTCGCGGCGTCGGCGGCCGGCCGCGGGCCACTGGCGCGCGGCTGGACCGGCGGCTCGCCGGCGACGTTGCGCCAGGCCACCCAGGCGACGGCCGCGGCAGCCAGCATGATGGCGACAGCGGCGGCGCGCAGCAGGTGCGTGGCGACGCGGCCTCGTGGCGGCGCGGTGGCGCGCCTCGCACGTGCCTCGATGTTCATCGCAACCCGCTGCCGCAGGCGAGCGGCAGCGGCAGCGCGACCCCCTCTACCGGCGCCGGCTTCATGTCGGCGCCGGGCGGCTGCGCTGCCAGCCACGACGTCACCGCGGCCACGTCGTTGTCGTCGAGCCGGCGCGCGATCGTCGCCATGCAGTCGGGTGCGGCGGCGCGCCGTTCACCTTGCCGCCAGGCGCCGAGCTGGCCGAGCAGGTAGTCGCGCGGCAGGCCGATGAGGCCGGGCAGCGCCGGCAGCGCCCCGGTCAGCCGTTCGCCGTGGCAGGCGGCGCAGGCGGGCACGCCGCGCGCCGCGTCGCCGTGTCGCGCCAGCGCCTCGCCGCGCGCGAGCAGCGCACGCACGGCGGGCGTGCCGGCGGCGGAAAGCGGCTCGGGCGACGCATACGGCAGGTCGAGCGCCGCGAAATGTGCGGCGATGTCGCGCAGGTAGGCATCGTCCATCAGCGCCACGAGGCCGGCCATCGCCGCGCCGGGACGCTGTCCGTCGCGAAAGGCGACGAGCTGGTTGAAGAGATAACCCGCCGGCTTGCCGGCGATGCGAGGGAAGTAGCCGCTCGCCGTCGCACGGCCTTCCTTGCCGTGGCACGGCGTGCAGGCCTGCATGCGGCGGGTCATGCCGTCGTCGGCGGCGCGCGAGGTGGCGGTGGCGTGCCCGGCGGCGGCGGCGCGGCCGGCGTCGGCAGCCACTGCCTGCGGCGCCGGCAGCGCCAGCAGCGTCGCCAGCACGGCGGCGCCGGCGCGTGCCAGCGAAGGCAGGCGCCGGCCCGGCGAGCGGACGGAGCAAGCGGCGCGCACGGTGAAGCGATGGGAGTCCACGGAAGGCCAGCAGTATCCTCAAACGACCTTCAACGCCCAAGGAACCGCGATGAACCCCTTGCTCCCACGTCTGGCCCGGGCCGCCTGGCGCATCCGCCGCTACGCGGTGCGCATGGGCGAGGTGCAGGGGCAGGGTTACATCGGCCAGGCGCTCGGTTATGCCGACGTGCTGGCGGTGGCCTACCGGCACGCGCTGAAGCTGAAACCCGACGACCCGAAATGGGAAGGCCGCGACCGCTTCCTCCTCTCGCATGGCCACTACGCGATCGCGCACTACGCGGCGCTGATCGAGGCGGGCGTGCTGCCCGAAAGCGAGCTCGAGACCTACGGCAGCGACGCGAGCCGCCTGCCGATGTCGGGCATGGCCAGCTACACGCCGGGCATGGAGATCTCCGGCGGCTCGCTCGGCCAGGGGCTCGTCATCGCGGTGGGCATGGCGCTGGCGCTGAAGCACAAGAAGAACCCGGCCTTCGTCTACAACAGCATGAGCGACGGCGAACTCGACGAGGGCGCGACGTGGGAGGCAGCGATGTCGGCCGCGCACCACCGGCTCGGCCACCTCGTGTGCCTCGTCGACATCAACAACCAGCAGGCCGACGGCGCCTCGGGCAAGGTGCTCGGCTTCGAGCCGCTGGCCGACAAGTGGGCGGCCTTCGGCTGGCATGTGCAGCGCGTCGACGGCAACGATCTCGCCGCGGTGCTGGCCGCGTTCGACGCGGCGCGTGCGGCGAAGGAAGCCAAGCCGCGCGTCATCCTCTTCGACACGTTGAT
Organism: Betaproteobacteria bacterium; assembly: GCA_016716535.1. GTDB lineage: Bacteria > Pseudomonadota > Gammaproteobacteria > Burkholderiales > Burkholderiaceae_C > Rubrivivax. The sequence continues at coordinate 42,546 of JADJWD010000002.1, forward strand.
GGGCAAGGGGGTGCCCTTCCTCGAACAGCGCGAGAAGAACCACTTCATCCGCGTCGACCCGCCGGAGTGGGCGCAGGCGCTGGCCGTGCTCGATGCGACGCAGCCCGAAGGAGCGCTGGCATGAACACCGTCACCGACAACAAGCCCAAGCTCACCACCTCGGCGATGATCGCCTCGATCGCCAGCGAGGGGCAGCGCGTGCAGGCCGCGCCCTTCGGCAAGGCGCTCGTGGAACTCGCCGCCAAGCGCCCCGAGATCGTCGGTCTCACCGCCGACCTCGCGAAGTACACCGACCTGCACCTCTTCGCGCAGGCGTATCCCGAGCGCTTCTTCCAGATGGGGATGGCCGAGCAGTTGCTGATGGGTGCGGCCGGCGGCATGGCCAAGGAAGGGCTCGTGCCGTTCGCGACCACCTACGCCGTCTTCGGCACGCGCCGCGCCTACGACTTCATCCATCAGGTCATCGCCGAGGAGCACCTCAACGTCAAGATCTGCTGCGCGCTGCCGGGCCTGACGACCGGCTATGGCCCGAGCCACCAGGCGACCGAAGACCTGGCGATGATGCGCGGCGTGCCGGGGCTGACGATCGTCGATCCTTGTGATGCGCTCGACATCGAGCAGGCGGTGCCGCAGATCGCCGCGCACGACGGGCCCGTCTACATGCGCCTGCTGCGGGGCAACGTGCCGCGGGTGCTGGACGAGATCGAGGGCGCAACCGAGAAGTACAGCTTCGAACTCGGCCGCGCGAAGCTGCTGCGCGACGGCGCCGACGTGCTGGTCATCTCGAGCGGCATCCTGACGATGCGCGCGCTGGAGGTGGCCACCGATCTTGCGAAAGACAAGATCGGCGTCGCCGTGCTGCACTGCCCGACGATCAAGCCGCTGGACGAAGCGGCCATCGTCGAAGCCGTGCGCGCCAGGCCGCGGCTCGTTGTCGTCGCCGAGAACCACTCGGTGGTCGGTGGCCTCGGCGAAGCGGTGGCCGCGGTGCTGCTGCGCCACCGCGTGCAGCCCGCCGGCTTCGAACTCGCCGGCCTGCCCGACGCCTTCCTCGACGCCGGCGCGCTGCCGACGCTGCACGAACGCTACGGCATCAGCCGCGAGGCGCTGGGCAGAAGGATCAGGGGGTGGGTGGGGTGAGGTCAGTCACGCGCCGGAAAGCGTCGTGACGCGCCTCGGAAACGCCTTCGCGAGCTTCGCTTCGGCGGTCACGAGCTTCACGTCCAGGAACCCGGCCAGGGCGACGTACTCGCAGTCGCAGGCCGAGCATCGTGCCCGGGCATGTCGATTGCTTTCCCTCGTGGAACGACGGCGCGCGTTGGCGACGGCCGGGAGAAACGTGTCATGGAAAGCAAAGTGCGGCTGTTCGGGCATCCGGTGCATCAGATGCTCATCGTCTTTCCGGTCGGGCTGTTGCTCGCTTCGCTGGCGTTCGACGTCATTCACCTGGCCGCCGACAGCGCGGTGGCGGCGACGGTGGCGCATGCGTTGATCGCCACCGGCGTCATCGCCGGGCTGCTCGCCGCGCCGTGGGGCGCGGTCGACTGGCACGCGCTGCCAGCGAACACGCGCGCCAAGCGTGTCGGCGCGGCGCATGGCGCGGGCAACGTGCTTGTGCTCGTGTTGTTCGCGGCCAGCGGCTGGCTGCGCAGCGCCGCGCCCGAGGCACCTTCGGCGCTGGCGCTCGGGTTGGCGTTTGCCGGTGCGCTGGTGTTGTTGCTCACCGCGTGGCTGGGCGGTGAACTGGTGGACCGGCTCGGCGTCGGCGTGTCGCCACACGCAAATCTCGATGCGCGCAGCTCGCTCGAAGGGCCGGCGCTGCCGCCGATGCACGCCAACGAGCCGCGTGCCGGCGGCGGCGTGCGCTGACCGCGCGTTCACACCCCGTCGTCCTCGCCGAAGCGCCCGTGCCGGCCGGCGCCGGCAGCAAAACGCGCCGCGCCGGCCAGCGCCTCGGCGGCGACGACGGGGTAGCCGGCGGCGCCTTCGTGGCGCAATGCCTCGGCCAGCGGCAGGGTCCACTGCGCATAAGCCGACGCGCGGTCGGCGTTCATGCAGCGCTGAGGGAACTTGGCGAGTTGCCGCGCCAGCGCCTGCGCGGCGGCGAGCGATTCGCCGTCTTCGACGACGCGGTTGACGAGGCCGATCGCCAGCGCCTCGTCGGCGCCGACAGCGCGCCCGGTGAGGATCAAATCGAGCGCGCGCCCCATGCCGACGATGCGCGGCAGCCGCACCGTGCCGCCGTCGATGAGCGGCACGCCCCAGCGCCGGCAGAAGACGCCGAAGGTGGCGCCCCTGGCCGCGACGCGCAGGTCGCACATCAGCGCCAGCTCCAAGCCGCCGGCGACCGCGTAGCCCTCGATGGCGGCGATCACCGGCTTCGTGAACGCCATGCGAGTCGGCCCCATCGGGCCGGGCGCGGCGCCGGTGGGCTCGATGTGATTCGCGCGCGCCGGCTCGCCGAGTGAGGTGAGATCGGCGCCGGCGCAGAAGTGCCCGCCGCTGCCGGTGAAGACGGCGACGCGCAACGTGTCGTCGGCCTCGAAGGCTTCGAACGCGGCGTGCAGGGCCGCAGCGGTCGGTCCATCGACGGCGTTGCGGCACTCGGGGCGGTGCAGCGTGATCGTGACGATCGAGTCGTCGGGCGCGGTGCGGTGGGTGGTGACGGGGGAGGAGGGGGTGGGCATGGCGCGGAGCGACGGGATGGTGGCGACACGGCAATGATGCGTTGTCGCTGAGGGCCCTTCTTCTGAACGCAGGTTGGCCTCGAACGGAGGTTGGCCTGCGGCACACTCCTCGCATGATGTTGCCTTCGCGCCGGCGCGTGCTGCGCCAGATCGTCACCGGCGCCGCGGCGCTGTCGGGCCTTCCGGTCTTCGTGCGCCACGCGCTTGCCGCCGACGCGCCGCGCTTCACGCTCGGAGTCGCTTCGGGTTCGCCGACGGCAACGTCGGTGGTGCTATGGACGCGCGTCGTCGCGCCGGCCGCGCTCGCCGCGTTCGGTGTCGCGGAACAAGGCGATGGCGTGGACGATGGCACCGCCCGGCTGCCGCCCGAAGTGCCGGTGCAATGGGAAGTCGCCGCCGACGAAGCGTTCTCGCAGATCGTCGCGCGCGGCACCGAGCCCGCGCGCGCCGCCGAGGCGCACACCGTGCATGCGGAGGTGACGGGCCTCGCGCCGGGGCGCGTCTACTGGTATCGCTTCGCGGCGCTCGGCCAGCGCAGCGCCGCCGGCCGCACGCGCACCGCGCCGGCCGCCGATGCCGACGTGGCGCGCCTGGATTTCGCGATCGCGAGCTGCCAGCGCTGGGAGCACGGCCACTGGGCCGCCTGGCGCGACCTCGCGGCGAACGCGCCGGATCTGGTGCTCTTCCTCGGCGACTACATCTACGAGTACGCGTCGGTGCCGAACGGCCCGCGCAGCCACGCGCTCGGCGCGGCGACGACGCTGGCCGGCTACCGCGCGCGCTACGCGCTGTACAAGAGCGACCCGCTGCTGCAGGCCGCGCACGCCGTGGCGCCGTGGGTTGTCATCTGGGACGACCACGAGGTCGAGAACGACTACGCCGGCGTGCAAAGCGAGCGGCTGCACGGCGACTTCGCGGCCCGCCGCGCGGCCGCCTACCGCGCCTGGTGGGAGCACATGCCGCTGCCACACGCACTGCGCCCGCTGGCCGCCGGCGGTGGCGCGATGACGATCCACGGCCGCCTCGACTGGGGCCGGCTGGCGCGGCTGCAATGGGTGGACGACCGCCAGTTCCGCGACCCGCAGCTGTGCCCGCGCGCCGACCGCGGCGGCGGCAGCAACACCGTGCGCCTGCGCGACTGCCCCGGCCTCGTGCGCGAGACCGCGCGCACGCTGCTCGGCGCCGCGCAGGAGCGCTGGCTCGCCGAAGGCTGGAGCACGGCGCACCCGTGGAACCTGCTGGCGCAGCAGACGCTGATGGCGCGCTTCACGCGCGAGGCGGTGGCGGCGCCTTCGACAACTGCCGCGAATGCGATGAATGCCGCGAGTGCCGCGAGTGCCGCGAGTGCCGAGAATGCCGCCAACGGCCTCGGCCCCGCGGCCGATGCTCCTCTGTTGGGCCGTTATTGGACCGACGGCTGGGACGGTTACCCCGCGGCGCGGCAGCGGCTGCTCTCGGTGCTGGCCGAGCGGCGCGTGCCGAACCCGGTGGTCTTCGGCGGCGACGTGCACGCCAACTACGTCGCCGACCTGCACGTCGACTTCGACGCCGCCGACCGCCGCGCCCCCATCGCCACCGAGTTCTGCGGCACCTCGATCAGCAGCCGCGGCAGCGCACAAAGCAGCGTCGATGCGGCGCTGCGCTTCAACCCGCACATCCGCTACGGCCGCAGCGAAGAGCGCGGCTACGGCCGCTTCACGCTGACGCGCGAGCGGTTGAGCGCGGACCTGCGCGTCGTCGCCGATCCGGCCGACCCGGCGAGCGCGGTGAAGAGCGGCGCGCGGTTTGTTGTCGAAGCGGGGAGGGCGGGGGCGGTGAAGGGCTGAGAAAGGCTGAACTACGCCGACGGCCCCGCCCGCCAATCCCGCTCGAGCGCGTCCCACGCGGCCAACGGCTGCAAGTCGGGCACCCAGGCCAAGCCGGACTTCGCGTCCGACGACTTCGGCTCGCCGCTGACCAGCACGTCCAGCAGCGCCGGCCGGCCGGCGCGCACGGCCTCGAGCGCGCGCGCCAGCGCCGCGGGCAGGGCCGACGTGTGTTCGACGCGCTCGCCGTGTGCGCCGAAAGCGCGCGCCATCGCCGCGTGGTCGGCACGCTGCAGACGCGTGCCGACGACCTTGCCGTGCGTCGTCGTCTGGTCGTGCACCTCGATCTGCCAGGCGCCGTTGTTCGCGACGACGACGAGCACCGGCACGCGGTGGCGAACGGCGGTGTCGAGCTCCATCGCGTTGAAGCCGAAGGCGCCGTCACCGGTCAGCACGGCGACGGTCTTGCCGGGCAGCGCCAGCGCCGCGCCGATGCCGAACGGCGTGCCGACGCCGATGCAGCCGAGCGCGCCGGGGTCGAGGTAGGCGCTGCACCGCATGCCGACGCGCGCGAACGACAGGAAGTCGCCGCCGTCGGCGATGACGGTGGCGTCGTCGCCGATGGCGCGCTGCACCTCGTGCAGCAGCCGGTTCGGGTGCATGAAGCCGTCGGCGCCGTCGGGGGCGGTGGCCATCGAGGCCGCGAGCTGGCTCGACCGCTCGGCGTGGCCGCGGCGCAGGCGTTGCTGCCAGTCGAGGTCGATCGCGTTCTCTCGCTTGCCCATGGCGGCCGTCAGCGCGTGCAGCGCCCGACGCGGCGTCGCGAACAACTCGGCTTCACCTCGGCGGTTGTCGCGCAATTCGGCGGCGTTGTCGGCGATGCGCAGCCACGCTGGCGCGCCGAAGATCGCTGGCGAGCCGTAGCCCAACTGGAAATCGAGCTTGCGCCCGACGGTGACGACGAGATCGGCGTCGCCCATCACGGCACCGCGCATCGCGTTGACCAGCGACGGGTGGTCGTCGCGAATCACGCCTTTGCACTCGCCGGTGTCGAGGTAGAGCGCGCCGGTCGCATCGAGGAACGCAGCGAGTTCGAGGCCCGCGGTGCGTGCGCCGCGGCCGCCGATGACGAGCGGCCGGCGCGCACGGGCGATCAGCTCCACTGCCTGCGCGACGGCGGCCGGGTCGGGTGCGATCTCGAGCGCCGGCCGGCGGCGTTCGTGTTCCGCCAACTGCACCGCCAGCGGCACCTCGGCGCGCAGCACGTCGGTCGGGAAGTCGATGAACACCGGGCCCGGCTCACTGCCGCCGTCGCCAACCGCCGCGGCAAACGCTTCGTCCAACGCCTGCGGCACCTGCGCCGGCACCCGCACCGTTCGCGCGAGCCGCGTGATGCCGCGCAGCAGCCCCACATGGTCGAGGTCCTGCAGCGCGCCGCGGTGCATCTGCGGCTGCGGCGCCGTGCCCGAGAGCACGACGACCGGCGCGCGCGCGACGTGCGCGTTGGCGATGCCGGTCGTCGCGTTCGTGACGCCGGGCCCGGCAGTGACGAGCGCGATGCCGGGCCGCCCGCTCGTCTCGCCGTAGGCGTGGGCCATGTAGACGGCCGCGCGCTCGTCGCGCACGTCGACGATGCCGATGCCCTGCGCGTCCAGCGCCATCCAGATCGGCATGATGTGTCCGCCGCAAAGGCCGAAGACACGATCGACGCCGCGCGCCTTCAGCGCGCGCGCGATCACGGCGGCGGCCGTGTGCGGCCCGGATGAAGGCGCGGCGGACATGGGCGGGCCGGGCGCGGTCAGAACACCGGCGTTTCGCGATACGTGCCCCAGATCCCCTTCAGCTTCTCGACGATGTCGCCCATCGTCGCGCCCGCCTTCACGAGTTCGATCGTCACCGGCATCACGTTCTGCGTTTCGTCCTTCGCCACGGCGACCAGCCGGTCGAGCAGCGCTTGCACCTTCGCCTCGTCACGCTCGGCGCGCACGCGCCGCGTGCGCGAGATCTGCCGCTCGGCGGTCGTCGTGTCGTACGGGTGGATCTCGATCTTCGTGTCCTCTTCGGTCTCGACGAAGCGGTTGACGCCGATCACCGGCTTGCTGCCCGACTGCTTGCGCAGCGCCGTCTCGTAGGCGAAGTCGGCGATCTGCTTCTGGAACCAGCCCTGCTCGATGAGCTTGATCGTGCCGCCGCGCTCTTCGACTTCATCGAGGATCTCGAAGATCTTCTTCTCGTACTCGGTCGTCAGCGCCTCGACGTAGTAGCTGCCGCCCAGCGGGTCGATCACATCGGCGACGCCGCTTTCCTCGGCAATGATCTGCTGCGTGCGCAGCGCCATCTTCATCGCGTCTTCGGTGGGGATCGCGAACGCCTCGTCGTAGCCGTTGGTGTGCAGGCTCTGCGCGCCGCCAAGCACGGCCGACAGCGCCTGCAGCGCCGTGCGCACGACGTTGATCTTGTACTGCGGCTTGGTCAGCGTCGCCGCCGCCGTCTGGCAGTGGAAGCGCAGGCGCATCGACTCGGGGTTCTTGGCGCCGAAGCGCTCCTTCATGATCTTTGCGTAGCAGCGGCGCAGCGCGCGGAACTTGGCGACCTCTTCGAAGAAGTCGCCCTGGCTGACGAAGAAGAACGCGAGCCTTGGTGCGAATTCGTCGACGTGCATGCCGGTCTTCGTCACCTCCTCGACGTAGGTGACGAGGTTGGCGAGCGTGAACGCCGCTTCCTGCAGCGGCGACGAGCCCGCCTCGCTGATGTGGTAGCCGGAGATGTTGATCGGGTTGTAGCGCTTCAGGGTCTTCGCGCTGTAGGTGATGATGTCGCGCACGATGCGCACCGAAGGCGCGATCGGGTAGATGTACTCCTTCTGCGCCATGTACTCCTTCAGGATGTCGGCCTGCACGGTGCCCGAGAGCTTGTTCAGGTCGTAGCCGCGCTTCTCGCCGAGCGCGACGTACATCGCCAAGAGAATCCACGCCGTCGGGTTGATCGTCAGCGAGACCGAGATCTTCTCGAGGTCGATGTCGGCGAGCAGCGCTTCCATGTCGGCGAGCGTGTCGATCGCGACGCCTTCGCGGCCGACCTCGCCGTCGCTCATCGGGTGGTCGCTGTCGTAGCCCATCAGCGTGGGCATGTCGAAGTCGGTCGAGATGCCCGTCTGGCCCTGCGCGATGAGGTACTTGAAGCGCTTGTTCGTGTCTTCGCCGGTGCCGAAGCCGGCGATCTGGCGCATCGTCCACGTGCGGCTGCGGTACATCGTCGGATACGGGCCGCGCGTGAACGGATAACGGCCGGGCAGGCCGATGTCCTCGAGCGGCGTGGCGGCCACATCGGCCGCGGTGTAGGTGCGCTTGACCGGGAAGTCGCCGATCGTGTGGAACTGCGGCTTGCGCTCGGGCGCCTTCTTCAGGAAGGCGGCGACCTCGTTGGCCTCCCAGGACTGGGTCTCGGTGTCGAGGTGGTCGCGTTGCTTCGGGTCGAGCCAGTTCATTCGATGACTCCTTGGAATTCGGTGCGCAGCGTCTGCGCGATCAGTCGTTGCGCGGCGGCGTAGGGGTCGGTCTCGCGGCCGGTGAGCGTCTGCGCGAGTTCGGGTGCGAACGCGCGTGCGCCGACGGTGAAGCGTTCGAGCAGCAGCGTCTCGGCGGTCTTCTGCAGCCGGAACTCGGCGACGCGGCGGCGGCGCTCGAGGCCGAGTTCGGAGCCGGTCATCGCCGCGCGATGTGCCGCGATGCGGTCGAGCAGCTCGTCGATGCCGAGGCCCGTGTACGAGCTGACACCGATCACGGGGATCGCCCAGGCGCGCTTCGGCCCGACGATCGTGCCGAGCGTCAGCATCTGCTTCAGGTCAGTCAGCGTGCGGTTCGCGTCGTCGCGGTCGCACTTGCTGACGACGTGGATGTCGGCGATTTCGAGCACGCCCGCCTTGATCGCCTGGATCTCGTCGCCGAGACCCGGGGCCGAGACGACGATCGTCGTGTCGGAGGCGTGCGCCACTTCGACTTCGTCCTGGCCGACGCCGACGGTTTCGAGAATGACCGTGTGATAGCCCGCCACGTCGAGCAGGTCGACGGCATCGAGCGCCGCGCGTGCCATGCCGCCGGTGGCGCCGCGCGTGGCCATGCTGCGGATGAAGACGCCGGGGTCGTTGGCGAGTTCGGTCATCCGGATGCGGTCGCCGAGGATCGCGCCGCCCGAGTACGGGCTCGAAGGGTCGATCGCGACGATGCCGACCTTCTCGCCGCGCGCGCGCAGCGCGGCGGTGAGCTTGGCGACGAGCGTCGACTTGCCGCTGCCGGGCACGCCGGTCAACCCGATGACGTGCGCGGCGCCGGCGTGGCGATAGACCTCGGCGAGCGTCGGGCGGGCTTCTTCGACGGCGGCTTCGGCGCGCGAGATCAACCGCCCGAGCGCGCGGGGGTTGCCGGCGCGGAGCTGTGCGAGCAACTGCGGTGATGGCACGTAGCTCATCGGCGCTCCCAATCTCCGTTCGCCCTGAGCAGGGGCCTGAGCCCGAGCGGATCTGGGGTGTTCATCGCTGCAGATGCTCGTTCAGCGCCCTGAACACCTCGCGATCATCGATGACCCGCCGCGCCTTGAAGTCGGTGCGCGCGATCGTGTTCGGCGCGACGAGTTCGACCTTCGCGCGCACGCCGAGCACCGTCTGCACGCGGCGCGCGGCATCGGCGCGGAAGGCTTCCAGCGCGGTGACGCCGGCGCGATGAATGTCTTCGGCCGGCTCGACGCGCAGCAGCAGCTCGTCCATCGCCGCCTCGCGGGTGATGACGATGCGGTGCTCGCCGCCGTAGCCGGGCATCTGGTTCAGCGCGGCGTCGATTTCGCTCGGGTAGATGTTCTCGCCGCGCACGGTGAACATGTCGTCGATGCGGCCGAAGATGCCCTGCGGCAGCCGCGGGTAGGTGCGCCCGCACGGGTTCTCTTCGTTCGTCCACAGCGTGAGGTCGCCCGACAGCAGCCGGATCATCGGCTGGCTCGTGCGCTCGAGGTGCGTGTAGACCGGCGTGCCGCGCTCGCCGTACGGCACGCGCCGCATCGTCGCGGGGTCGCAGACCTCGGTGTAGATGATGTCCTGCCAGCACAGCATGCCCTGGTTGCTCTGCGCGCTGCCGGCGACGTTCATGAACGGCGACATCTCGGCCATCGAGCCGCAGTCGTAGACCTTGGCGCCGTAGGTCTGCTCGATACGGTCCTTGACGCCGGGCACCGAGGCACCGGGCTCGCCGCTGAAGAAGAGGCACTTCAACCCGAAGTCGCGCGGGTTCAGCTTCTCTTCGCGCGCCACTTCGGCCAGGTGGATCGCGTAGCTCGGCGTGCCGTAGAAGGCGGCCGGCTTCATCGTGTGCAGCCACTGCACGAGCCGCGCGCTCATGCCCGGCGCGCCGGCACCGAACGGGAACGCCTTCGCGCGCAGCCGCTCGGCGCCCGCGAGCGCGCCCCAGCTGCCCATGTACAGGCTGAAGACCGCGGCGATGCAGATCAGATCGCCCGGGCGCATGCCCATGCCCCACATGATGCGGGCGTGCGCGTTGGCGATCGCGCGCCAGTCGTCGCGGCCGATGCCGAACGCGGTCGGGCGGCCCGTCGTGCCGCTGGTGCCGTGCACGTGGAAGATCTCGGCGTCGGGCACGCAGACGTAGTCGCCGAACGGCGGGTGCGCCGCCTGCGCCGTGCGCAGGTCGGTCTTCTTGACGACCGGCACGCGGGCCTCGAAGTCCTCGAGCGACTTCAGCTGGCTCGGGTGGAAGCCCGCTTCCTCCCACTTGCGGCGATAAAACGGCGCCTTGTCCCACGCGTAGCGGCACACCTGCTGCAGGCGTTCGAGGATCGCCTTTTCGCGCTCGGCCGCGGGGATCGTTTCGCGGCGCGGGAACCAGTAGCGGCTGTCGGCCGGCGGCAGGTAGTTCTCGTCGTAGGCGGCGGGGAAGGTCCACTCTTCCATCGCGTGCTCCCGGTGCGTTCAGCGAGCGCCGCGCGCCGCGACGAGGCTGCGGATCGAATCGATGATGGCCTGCGGCGGCGTGTCCTGCAGCAGCACCTGGCGCACGCCCATCCGGCGGATCGCCTCGGCGTCTTCGTCGGGCATCACGCCGCCGGCGACGACGATCAGGTCGCCGGCGCCCTTGTCTTCGAGCAGCTTGAAGATCTTCGGGAAGACGGTGAGCTGCACGCCGGAGAGCAGGCTGACGCCGAGCACGTCGACGTCCTCCTGGATCGCCGTGTTGACAACCTCCTCGGGCGTGCGGTGCAGGCCGGAGTAGATGACATCCATGCCCGCGTCGCGCAGCGCGCGGGCGACGACCTTCACGCCGCGGTCGTGGCCGTCGAGGCCGACTTTGGCGAGCAGGACGCGGATCGGGGTGGAGTCCATGGTGCGGTCGTCCGAAGGTTGTGGGCGGAGATGGAGCTTGCAGACAGCGGATTTAGCGTATACCGTATTCAGAATGTCGTACGCAGGGATTTCCCTGAACGCATAATTCGCCGCCGTGACGAACCTCCAGTCGCTGAAGCCGCAGAAGACGCTGGTCGAGCAGGTCTACGAGCGCATCCTCGACGCCATCTGCGACGGCGCGCTGGCCCCTGGCGACCGTGTCACGCAGGACGAACTCGCGCTGCGCCTGCAGGTGTCGCGCCAGCCGGTCGGCACGGCGCTCGGGCAGTTGAAGCAGCAGGGCTTCCTCGTCGAGCGCGGCCGGCGCGGGCTGCAGGTGGCGCCGATCGACCCCGCGCGCTTCGACGCGATCTACGAGTTGCGCTCGGCGCTCGAGCCGCTGGCCGCGTCGCTGGCGGCGAAGCGGGCGACCGCGGCGCAGATCGACGAAGGCCGCGCGCTCATCGCGCACGGCCGGCAGGTCGTGGCGGCCGGCGACTCGCGGGCGTCGCTGTTGGCCGACGTCGCCTTCCACGAATGGATCTACCGCACCTGCGGCAATGCACTCGTCGTGCAGTCGATGCAGACGCACTGGCAGCACCTGCGCCGCTCGATGGGCGAAGTGCTGCGCCATCCGGAACTGGCGCGCGTCGTCTGGGACGAGCACGCCGCGGTGCTCGATGCCATCGCGCGCGGCGATGCGGGCGCGGCGGCCAAGGCGATCGGCGACCACGTGACGACGGCGCACGGGCGGGTCGGGGCGCTGTTGGCGGCGCCTTCGCGCGACGCGGCTTGAACGCGGCCCTGGGTATCCGTTCGCGCTGAGCCTGTCGAAGCGCCGGTTGCGCTCGCGCAACCGTTCACGCCGCGCGACTCAAGAACCAGCCGAGCAGGCCGAAGAAGCCTCTACGCACGTCCGGGCCGGTGCCCGGGCGTGTCAACCCCTGGGGCTGCCCTTGAAGTCACGTATCGCCCAGATCGTCCTGATCCCGAGCTTCGGCTTGCTGGCCGCGCAGGCCTTCGCGCAAGCGAGTGCGCCGGCCGCGCCGGCGGTGAAGCCCGCGGCCACCCCCGCCGTGCAGACCGCCGCTGCCACCGTGAAGCCGGTTGCCGTCGCCGCGACGCGCATCACCGCCGCCGGCAACGTGCTGATCCTCGCCGACGGCATCGTCGCCAACGCCACGACGGCGCAGGTGATGCCGCCCGCGCCGGGCTTCGTCTACGAGCGCTGAAGCACGGCGGCGGCGTACGCGCCGCAGACGTTGAACGCGCCGCCGGGCCCGTCGCCGAGCCCGGCCGCGCGCCTTACTGCTTGAAGCCCTGCACCGTCTCCCAGGCCACTGCCTGGAGATGCTGCGCCACGTCGGCCGGCAGGCCGGCGGTGTAGGTGTTGCCTACCGGCGACTTCTTGAACAGCGTCGCCATCACCACCGCCGCGCCGAGGTAGGTGCCGGCCAGGCTCGGGTGCCGCTTGTCCGGCGCGTACAGATTGATGTCGGGCCGTTTCGCGATCGACGCGGCGAACGCCGGGCCCGCGGGCACGACGCGCATCTTGTTCGCGCGGCCGGCCTTCACGTATTCGGCGGCGAGCTGGTCGGTCATCTGCGGCGCATCCTGGTAGGCCCAGCTCAGGAAGAGCGCAGGCTCCGCGCCGGCCTTGCGCACCGTCTCGGCGTGCTTGCTCGCGGTGTCGTGGAACGCCTGTTGCAGCTTCGGGTGTACCGGACACTGGCTGCAATCCATCATCAGCACCATGTCGTAGGCGCGCTGGAAGCTGTTGAACGCCACGTCGTTCGCCGGCGTGAAGCTGTAGCGCAGCATGCCGGTGCCGGGCTTGAAGTGCGAGCCCATGTCGTGCCAGTCGAGGCCGGCGCCGCTGACCGTCACCGAGGTCTGGCGGATGCCGCGCACGCCGCCGGCATTGAGCAGGCCGCCGAGGTGGCCGTGCATGCTGTTGTTGAAATAGAAAAAGCTGTTGCCGACCCATAGCAGCGAGCCAGGCGTTTCGCCTTGCCAGCGCGGCGGGCTCGGTGGCGTGCTGCCGCAGCCGGCCACGGTGACCAATGCGGCGGCCGCTGCAGCGGCTGCCAGGACGCGCGCCGGGTGCGCGGGCCAAAAGGTTCCCTTCCTCGTCATGCGAGTACTCCTGCGGTACATGGATGTGTTGTTGCCCTGCGGGCCCTGTTGATGCAGTCGATCGCGATGAAGCACCGTCGATCGCGGCCCGGGCCGTGGCAGTCTACCGACGAAACGTCGGTGTCTCCGCCCGCCGCCCGCACGGGGCGTTCCGCCTGGCGGGTGTGGCGAAGGTGCCGCTACTTCGCGGCCTTGATCCTCTGCACCTCTTCCTTGGACAGCTCGCCGGGCTTCTTGACGACCCAGGCGCCTTCGCCGACCCACTGCTTGAAGATCTGCAGCTTCTCCTTGCGCTCCGAGGCGCGGCCGAGATGGCGGTACATGCTGCCGGCGGCGCCGTCGGCGGTGTGGCTGCCGTCGTCGAGCATGCGCATCAAAGCGCCCGCCTGCGGCCCGTTGACGAAGAAGAGAAAACCTTCGTAGGTGTCCATGCGCGGGCCCTTGCCGTCGAAGTCGACGGTGGGGTCGTCGCGGAACTTGACGAAGCGCTCGTAGGTCGGCGCACTGGCGCCGTGGCAGCGCTCGCACTTGTCTTCCCACAGCGGCCGGATGTGCTGCGTGTAGGTCACCTCCTGGGCAGACACCGCGGGTCCGAAGACGAGCGGCAGCAAGGCAAGGATCGTGGGCTTCACTGGCGTCTCTCCCTGGGACAGCGAGCTATCGGACTGCTGCCATCTTTCGATGGCCGGCCTCGGGGTGTCGATGATCCAGGTCAACAACGCGACCCCGGGAAGACCCGCACGCGGCGGGCCGCGCGTCATGCGCGATGCCGTTCAGACCGCATCGTCGTCGTGCCGCCCGCCGCTGCGGATCGAGCGCAAGAGCCACACGCCGCCGAGCACCGCGCCGACGAAGCCGAGGAAGCCGAACGCCGGCAAGCCGAACAGCGTCGGCCCGCCCGAGACCGTCATCACGATCGACGAGCCGATGATCAGCGCCGCGATGATGAGTGCGATCGCCAGGCGGCTGGCGGCGCGGTCGAGCTGGTCGCCGACGCGCTTGAGGTGCGCGAGCTCGAGCCCCAGGTGCAGCCGGCCGCGCCGCGCGTGGCGCACGAGCCGCGTGATGTCCTGCGGCAGCCGCTCGACGAGCGCCAGCGCACGCCGCAGCGACTGCCACGAGCGCCGCGCCAGCGCCTGCGGCTTGTAGCGCGCGCGCAGCACCTGGCGCAGGATCGGCAGCGCCTCGCTGGCCATGTGGAAGCCCGGGTCGAGCTGGCGGCCCATGCCTTCGAGCGTGATGAAGGCCTTGATCAAGAGCGCCAGGTCCGCCGGCAGCGCCAGGTGGTGCTCGCGCAGGATCACCGTCACGTCGCTGAGCATGTCCGCGAGACTGAGCTGCGCGAGCGGCGTGCCGTGGTACTGGTCGACGAAGGTCTCGATCTCGCTTTCGAGCTGCGCGATGTCGATCGCATGGGCGCCGCCGGCCCAGTCGAGCAGCACGTCGGCCACCGGCTCGGGCTGGCGTTCGACGAGGCCGAGCAGCAGCTGCAGCAGCTCCTCGCGCCGGCGCGGCGGGATGCGCCCGACCATGCCGAAATCGATGAACGCGATGCGGTCGCCCGGCAGGTAGAAGACGTTGCCCGGGTGCGGGTCGGCGTGGAAGAAGCCGTCCTCGACGATCATCTTCAGCACCGCGCGCGCGCCGCGCTTGGCCAGCAGCGGCGGGTCCAGCCCCGCATCGCGCAGCCGCGCGTGCTGCTCGCCGGTGATGCCGTCGACATGGTCCTGCACGTTCAGCCGCTCGCCGGTGTACGCCCAGTGCACGCGCGGGATGACGACAAACGGCAGCGACGCCAGGTTGCCGGCGATGCGCTCGGCGTTGCGCCCTTCGTAGCCGAAGTTCAGCTCGCGCCCGAGCGAGCGCGCGAACTCGCGCACGAGGCGCACCGGGCCATACGGCTTCAGCGCCGGCAACTCGGCTTCGGCCAGCGCCGCGAGGCGCTCGAGCAGCCGCAGGTCCGCCGCGACCTTGTCCTCGATGCCCGGGCGGCGGATCTTGACGATGACCTCGGTGCCGTCCTTCAGCTGGGCGCGATGCACCTGGGCGATCGAAGCACCGGCCAGCGGCTCGGCGTCGAAGCGCGCGAACACCGCTTCGGGCTCGGCGCCGAGGTCTTCGCGCAACTGCGGGCGCAGTTCTTCGAGCGGCACCGTCGGCACGCGGCTGTGCAGGCGGCCGAATTCGGCGATCCACTCCGGGCCGAAGAGGTCGGCGCGGCCGGCGAGGATCTGGCCGAGCTTGACGAAGGTCGGCCCCAGCTCCTCCATCGCGCGGCGCACCTGCACCGGCGGCGGCAGCCGCGCCAGGTCGGCCGCGTGCTCGTTGTGCAGCGCGTGCCCGGCGCGCGCCAAGGCGTCGGCCAGGCCCAGCCGGCGCACCGTGTCGCCGAAGCCGTGCCGCACGAGGATGCCGGCGATCTCGGCCAGGCGGCCGATGTCGCGCATCGAGCCGAGGGTTTCGATCAGCATCGTGAGAGTATCGGGCACCCCGGACCTGCACCCGGCGAAGCGAGAGCCGCCATGCCCGATGCGAAGCACCCCCGCCGCACCGTCGCCGAGAAGCGCCGCGAGTTCCGGCGGCTGCACGAGAGCGGTTGCTTCCTGATCCCGAATCCGTGGGACATCGGCAGCGCGCGCTGGCTGCAAGGGCTCGGCTTCAAGGCACTGGCGACGACGAGTTCGGGCTTCGCCTGGTCGCGCGGGCGGCCCGACAACGGCATCACGCGCGACATGGCGCTTGCGCACCTGGCGGAGATGGTCGCGGCCACCGACGTGCCGATCAACGCCGACTTCGAAAGCGGCTTCGCCGACAGCGCGGCAGCCGTCGAGGAAAGCGTGCGCCTGGCGCTCGGCACCGGCATCGCGGGCCTGTCGATCGAAGACTCCACCGGCGACGCGGCCAACCCGTTGATGCAAGTCGACGATGCGGCCGAGCGCATCCGCGCCGCGCGAAGCGCCATCGACCGCGCCGGCGGCGAGGCGCTGCTCGTCGGCCGCAGCGAAGGCTTCATCGTCGGCCGGCCCGACCTGGCCGAGACGATTGCACGCCTGCAAGCCTATGCCGACGCCGGCGCCGACTGCCTCTACGCGCCGGGCATCCGCAGCCGCCACGAGATCACGGCGATCGTCGCGGCCGTCGCGCCGAAGCCGGTGAACCTGCTCGTCGGCGCGGCCAGCGAATGGACCATGGACACCATCGCCGCGCTCGGCGTGCGCCGCGTCAGCGTCGGCGGCGCGCTCGCGCGCACCGCGTGGGCCGGCTTCATGCGCGCGGCCAACCTGCTGGCGCGCGAAGGCCGGTTCGACGGCTTCGCCGAGGCGGCGTCGGGGCGCGAACTGGATGGGTTCTTCGGCGGCGAAAGCACGCCGCGCGGTTGACGTTCAGCGATCCTTCAGCTTCATCGGTGAGGATGGCCGCCGCCCGACGTGCTTCCATGCGCCTCCTGATCCTCGAAGACGACCCCCAGCTCGGCGACGCGCTCGCCACCGGCCTGCGCCAGCTCGGCCACGCCGTCGACTGGTTCGGCGACGGCGGTGAGGCCGACGCGGCGATCGAGCGCGCGCCCTACGACGCCGTCGTCCTCGACCTCGGCCTGCCGGGCACCGACGGCATGGTGTGGCTCGGCCGCTGGCGCGCGCGCGGGCTGGCGCTGCCGGTGCTGATCCTCACCGCGCGCGACGTCGTCGACCAGCGCATCGCCGGCCTCGATGCCGGCGCCGACGACTACCTGATCAAGCCGATCTCGATCGACGAGCTGGCCGCGCGCCTGCGCGCGATGCTGCGCCGGGCCACCGGTCGCGCGCAGCCCGAGTGGACCCACGGCGCGCTCGCCTACGACCCGGCGAGCAAGCGGGTGCTCTGGCAGGGCCGTGCGGTCGAGCTGACGGCGCGCGAGCTGGCGCTGCTCGAAGCGCTGCTCAAGCACCCGCAGCGCGTGCTGTCCAAGGCGCAGCTGCAGGAGCAGCTGTACGACTGGAGCGGCAACGAGCCCGAGAGCAACGCCCTCGAGGTGCACGTGCACCACCTGCGGCGCAAGATCGACCCGGGCATCGTGCGCACCGTGCGCGGCGTCGGCTATGCGCTCGGCGCGCCGCAGTAAGGGGCTGATGCCTTGAGCCTGCAGCGCCGGCTGCTGCTGATCCTGCTGCTGTGCGCGCCGCTGGTCTGGGGGGCGGCGTTGTGGGCCTCGGTCGACCGCGCGCGCAGCGAGGTCGACGAACTGTTCGACACCGAGCTGATCCGCTTCGCGCAGAAGGTGCAGGCCACCCTCGCCGTCGGCCGGCTCGCGCCGGGCCTGGAGCTGCCGCCGGCGCCGGTGGGCGGCGAGGCCGACCTGCGCGACCTCGCGATCGCCGTCTGGGACGCCGAAGGCCGCGTGCTGCTCGGCGACCGCGAAGGCGTGGCGCTGCCGCACCGGACCGGCAGCGCCGGCTTCGTCGACCTCATGCTCGGCGGCGACGCCTGGCGCGTCTACTACCTGCCGGCGCCGGGTGGCCAGTCGCTGGTCGCCACCGGGCAGCGCATGCACGAGCGCGACGAGATGGTGCAGAACCTCGTCGGCAGCCAGATGCTCCCCTGGCTGGCCGTGCTGCCGGTGCTGATGGTCCTGATGGCCTGGGCGGTGCGCCAGGCGCTGGCGCCGCTGCGCCAGTTGACCGGCGAGCTGCAACACCGCCGCGCCGACGACCTGCAGCCGGTGGCCGTGCAGGCCGCACCGGCCGACCTGCGCCCGCTCCTCGCGGCGATGAACGGCCTGTTCGAGCGCATCGGCCAGGCGCTCGAACGCGAGCGCCGCTTCACGGCCGACGCCGCGCACGAGCTGCGCACGCCGCTGGCGGTGCTGCACGCGCAGTGGGACGTGCTCAGGCGCGCCGCCGATGGCGGCGAGCGTGCCGCGGCGGCAGCGCGGCTCGATGCCGGCTTCGACCGCATCGAGCGCCTCGTCGAGCAGTTGCTCGTGCTGTCGCGCGTCGAGGCCAGCGCCCCGGCGGCGCCCGCCTCGGTCGACTGGCCGCCGCTCGTCGAGCAGGTGATGAGCGACGTGCTGCCGCTGGCCGAGCGCCGCCGCATCGAACTCGCCTGCGACTGGCCGCCCGAAGGCGAGCTTGCATTCCCGCTGCAAGGCCAGCCCGAGCTGCTGGCCGTGCTGCTGCGCAACCTGCTGGACAACGCGGTGCGTTACGCGCCCGAAGGCGGCACGGCGACGCTGCGCTTCACCGCCACGGGTCTCGAAGTCGAGAACGACGGCCCGCCGCTGCCGGCCGAGACGCGCGCGCATCTCGGCGAGCGCTTCCATCGGCAGGCCGGGCAGGCCGAGTCGGGCAGCGGCCTCGGAGTCTCGATCGTGCTGCGCATCGCGGCGCTGCATGGCCTGGCGGTGCACTACGGCACGCGCGCCGATGGGCAGGGCGTGCGCGCCGAGGTGAAGCGCGCGATGGTGGACGCAGCCGTGCAGGCGGGGCCGGCGGGCCTCGCGGGCCCGCGTCCGGCATCAGCGCGGCTTGATCTTCGCCAGCAGCGCGCGGGCCTCCTCGCGGCGGCCGCTGTCGGCCAGTTGCCGGCCTGCGCGGCCCGGCGCCTTCAGCGCGCGTTCGAGGTAAGCGACGGCCTCGTCGGCCCGGTCGGTCTCGGCGAGGTACTCGCCGTAGAAGAAGTTGGCGTCGATGCCCTGCGGGTTGACGGCCAGCGCCTGGCGCAACAGTTCACCGGCCTTCGCCTTGTCGCCGAAGGCGATCGGCCAGCCCGGCACCTTGTAATACAGCACGCCCAGGCTGTTGTAGGCCGAGCCGTCCAGCGCCTTGGCGTCGATCTGCAGCGACTGCTCGTACAGCGCCTTGGCGCGCTTGACGAGGCCGAGCGCGCCGAGTCCGCCCTTCTCGCCGGCCAGCGAACTGACGATGATGCCTTCCCACACCAGCGGCGCGGCCTGGCCGGCATGCGCCGAGCTGATGCCTTGCGCGCGCGTCGCGAGCGCCTCGAAGAGCCGGGCGCGGTCGGCGGCCGGCGACTGGTAGCGGATCGCCTCCCAGTCGCGCTGCAGTTCGGCCACCGCGTCGTCCACCGGCGCGGCCATCGCAGGCGCCGCGGCAAGGGTGGACCAGGCGGTGCATGCGGCCAGCGCGATGCGGGCGATGCGGCGCCCGAGGTGGCGCGAGCGCGCTTGTCCGGCAGGTCGGTTGAGGTGCGTCATGCGAGGGATCCTTTCGATTGGTGGGTCGGGCCGGCGTCTTCTTCGAGGTGCCGGCGGTGCTTGCGAAAGCCGCTGTCGAGCCAGGCGCCGAGGGCGCCGTTCAGGCGCACCGCCAGCCGCTCGGGAAAGCCGATGTAGCGCTCGGGGGCGGTGCCTTCGAGCAGGCGCACGAGCGCGTCGGCGACGTCCCGCGGCGAATCCATCGCCGTGCCGGTGGCCTGGTTGAACGCCTCGACGGCATCGCCGTTGAAGCCAGTGCGCGTGCTGCGCGGGCCGAGCGTCTTCACGCGCACCGGGGTGCCGGCCAGTTCGCGCCGCAGCGCCTCGGCAAAGCCGTGCAGGCCGGCCTTGCTGGCGCCGTAGACGCTGAACCCGGGCACGCCGATGCGCCCGAGCGCCGAGCCGACGAACACCACCTGCGCCTCGCGCTGGCGCGCCAAGTGCGGCAGCAGCGCCTGCGTCAGCGCCATCGGCGCCAGCAGGTTCGTGTGCAGCACCGAACGCATCTGCGACGGCGGCGTGTGCGCCATCGCGCCGAAGGCCGGCACGCCGGCGGCATGCACGACGACGTTGGCGCCCCAGGCGGCGGCCGCGGCGGCCACGCGCGCCGAGGCGTCGGCGGCGGTGAGGTCGGCCTGCAGCCATTCGAGCCGGCCGCGGTCGATGTCGGTGGGCTCGGCACGGCCGGCCGGCGCCTCGCCGCGACCGACGCCCAGCACCGCGGCGCCGGCACCGGCGAGCCGGCGCGTCATCGCCTGGCCGATGCCGCCGCTGGCGCCGGTGAGCAGCACGCGCATCTCGGCGGGCTTCATGCAGCCACCTCGGCAGTGACCGTGCTCATCGAGGAGGCCGCTGCGGCTTGCGGCAGCGGCAGGCTGCGGAACACGTCGCCGTACAGGCGGTAGAAGGCGCGCGCGGCGTGCACGATCGCCTCCTGGTCGGCCGCGTCGTCGATGCGGTCCATCAGCCGCGCGAAGTGCGCGGTGTGCTCGACGTCGAGCGAGCCGTGCGAGCGCAGGTAGCTGAAGGCGCGGTCGGGCAGCGCCAGCGGCCTCTGGATCGCATCGGCGGCCAGCAGCGCCAGCGCGACGCTCGTGCCTTCGAGCACGTGCACCATGCCGAAGAAGCCGAGCGGGTTGCCGCGTGCAATCGTGTCGTAGGCGTAGGCCACCATCACCTCGGTGGCGTGGCCGGGGCGGCCGCGGCGCACGGCCTCGGCGTCGCCGCCGCAGGCGGCGATGTCGGCGAGGATCCACTCGTCGTGGCCGGCTTCCTCGGCGATGTACTCGGCCAACGGCGGATGCAGCCAGGCGTGGTGCGGCGGCAGCGCCGCCTGCGTGGCCTCGAGCAGCGGCACGGTGTGGCGGACGTGGTGATACGCCTCGCGCAGGAAGGCCGCATAGCTCGGCACCGAGACGCGGCCGGCCAGAGCGCCCTGGATGATCGGCGTGGCCAGCAGTTGCCGGCGTTCGGCGTCGGTGTCGGCGAGAAGGCGGCGATGGAAGCTCATGCGGGGAGGCTTTCGTTGAGGGGTGATTCGGAGGTGTCGGCCGTGGAAGCCGGGCTCCCGGTGGCATGCAGGTCGGCCAGCAGATTGGCGTGCAGGTCAGCGTGCAGACGCGCGATCGCATCGCGCTGCGGCCGACCGTTGGCGGTGGCCAGGCCCGTGCAAGCGTCGAACGCCGCGCGGCCGCGGCAAAAGCGCTGCACGCGCGCATAGTCGGGCAGCGTCGCGTTGGCGGCATCGACGGCGGCTTGCAGCGCCGCGTCGTCCACCGCATCGCCGGTGGGCCACAGCACGGCGGCCAGCGCCGCGCAGCCATCGCCGAGCACCACGGCCTCGCGTATGGCCGGCTGACTGCGCAGCGCCGTCTCCACCCACTCGGGTGAGACGTTGCGGCCGAAGGCGGTGATCAGCACGTTCTTCTTGCGCCCGTGCACGTGCACGAAGCCGTCGGCGTCGACGTGGCCGAGGTCGCCGGTGCGCCACCAGCCGTCGGCGGCCGGCGCGATGCGGTTCTCGCTGCCTTCGCCGAGATAGCCGCTGAACAGCGTGCCGGCGATCTCGATCTCGCCGTCGGGGGCGACGCGCACGCGCGCATGCGGCAGCGGCCGGCCGACGCTGCCCGGACGAGAAGCCTGCGACGTGGCGCCGGGCACGTTGAGCGTCTGCACCGAGGCGCCTTCGGACAGGCCGTACCCCTCGCACGCCGGCACGCCCAGACGCTGCGCCGCGGCGATGAGCGGCGCGCCGACGGCGGCGCCGCCGACGGCGACGATCTTCAGCGACGCCGGTGCGCGCAGGCCGTGCCGCACCTGGTGCGCGCACCAGGCGCGCAGCATCTGCGGCAGCACGATGACGCTGTCGGGCGCATGCGCACGCACGGCGGCATCGAAACGCGCCGCGTCGAAGCGTGACGAGCCGACGAGGCCCACGTCGGCCAGCGGCAGCGTCACCAGCGTCGCGCCCTGCAGCCGCGGCGCCATCACGCCGGCGATGTTCTCCAGCAGCACCGGAAACGGCAGTGCGTTCAAGTGGCGGCGGATGTGCAGCGGCGCCAGCGCCTGCACCAGCCCTTCGGCGACGCGCTGCATTGCCGCGCCGCCCAGGCACACGCCCTTGGGCGCGCCGGTGCTGCCGGAGGTGAACGAGATCTTCTCGGTGCCCGGCGGTAGCGTGACGGGCGGCAGCGGCAGCCGCGTCGACATGAGCGCCGCGCCGGCCGATGTGGCCTCAGCGGCCTTGGCCGCGAACGGCGCGCCGACCACGGCCGGCGACCAGCGCCACTCGGGCCGCTGCGCCGCGAGTGCCGCGTCGGCGACGAGCGTGTCGACGCCGGCCGCGTGCAGCGCGTGCATCGTCTGCGCCGGCGTGAAGAACGGCGGCAGCGGCACGTGCACGGCGCCGGCACGCCGCGCCGCTTCGTCCAGCACGACGAAGGCCGCGCGGTTGTCCATCATCGTGGCGAGCACGCGCGTGCCGTCGCGCACGAGGGCGGCGGCGGCTTGCGCGACGGCCGCGTCGAGTTCTTCGACAGCCCAATCGCGGCGGCCGTCGTGCAGCGCCGCCGTCATGCCGCGCCTCCGCGCCGCGCCAGCGCCTGCAGCGCGAGCTCGAGGTTGCCGGCCAGCACCACCGGCCGGTGGTCGTAGTAGCGACCCCAGTGCACGGCCTCGTCGCCGAGCAGCGCCGGGTCGGCGAAGCCTAGAGCCACCGGGGCGATGCCCAGGCGCAGGAAGAGGTGGCGCAGCTCCTGCGTCAGCGTGCCCACGACCCACTGGAAGCCGGCGGCCGCCAGGTGCGCGCCGAGCCGCGCGATCAGCACGCGCCCGGCACCGGCGCGTGCGGAGCCCAGGTGCCCGACCTCGACGATGCGCCGTCGCGGCACGAGTGCCGCGCTCGTCTGCGACAGGCGCATATCGGCGCTTGTGTCGAGGTAGCGCTCGAGGAACAGCGGCCCCGCATCGCCGCCGCGATAGCCGGCCGCGGCCACGACTTCGCCGTTCGCGTCGGCGAGGCTGACCAGCATCGGCGCGAAGTGGCGCACGTCGGCCGCGAAGCGCTCGCGAAAGACCGTGCGGATGAACGACTCGACGGCGGCGCGGTCCGGTGTTCCGTGTCCGTGCAGGCGCAGCGTGGCGGCCGAGCCGACGGTGCGATCGTCGTGCGCGCTCGAAACGGGTGAAGTGAACGAAGCAGGCACCACGAAAGGTGCAGCGGGAGCAACAGCGGCCAACATGCAGTTCCTCGAACGACAAGGCCGCGGGGTTGCGACCGATGGCCGGGATGGTCCGTGGCGCGCTTTAACTGCCCATTAACTGCGATGCCGCGAACGTAAGGCCTTGTGACCGATGTCGTCGCGCATACGGCGTTCGTTCGAACCGAGCCCATCGAGAGTCTCCAAACGCCGCGTCTTCATGCAGCCATAAGCTCGGCGTGCGCATGATTCGCGCATGCGCGCCTTGTCTTCATCCATTCCCATCGAATCCCTCACCCGCCGCGCCGCGTGGCTTGTGCTCGGCGTTGCCGCGGCTGCAGCCAGCAGCGGCTGCGCGCGGCTCGGCGTCAAGCCCTGGGAGCGCGACCTGCTCGCCAAGCCGGCGATGCAGCTCGACGCGGCACCGCTGGCCAGCGGCATCGACGACCACATCTACTTCAGCAAGGAAGCGGCCACCGGCGGCCGCGCCTTCGGTGGCGGAGGCTGCGGATGCAACTGAGAAGTCCCACTTCGGCGGGCGCGCTCATGGCGCCGGCAACGACCAGGTCGCCGAACAGTACGTCGTTGCGCGCCGCCCTGGCCGCGGCCACGTCGGCGCTGCTGGCGCCGGCGGTGCTGGCGCAAGGCGCGACGGCATCACCCGCACCGGCGCCTAATCCCGCCCCCGCGCCCGACACCACTCCGCCCGCCGGCGGGCCGACGCCCTCTCGAACCCCCGCGGCCTCCGCCTCGCCCGCCGAGTGGAAGCTCGACAGCGCCGTCCTCTTCTACAGCGAAGCCAACGGCCGCGTCCGCCTCGTCGAGCCGGTGCTCAGCGCGCGGCGCACCGACGGCAACGAGCGCACGCTCGGCCTGAAGCTCACGCTCGATGCGCTGACCGGCGCGTCGCCGAACGGCGCGGCGCCGCAACACACGGCGCAGACCTTCACGTCGCCGTCGGGTGAAGCGACGTACACCACCGCCGCCGGCGCGACGCCGCTGGACCCGAGCTTTCGCGACAGCCGCGTCGCGCTGGCCGCGTCGCTCGAGCAGCCGTTCGGCGAGAACCAGCGCTTGTCGCTGGTGGCCAACGTCTCCAACGAGTACGACTTCCAGTCGCTGGGCCTCAGCGCCGCGCTGGCGCGCGACTTCAACGACAAGAACACCACTGCGACGGTGGGCCTCGCGTTCGAGGGCAACCGCAGCAAGCCGGTCGGCGGCACGCCGGTGGGGCTGCGGCCGGCCTTCGGCGCGCTGTCGGAGCGCAAGCCCGACGAGACGCGCAACGTCGTCGACCTGCTCGTCGGTGTGACACAGGTCGTGAGCCGGCAGTGGCTGATGCAGTTCAACCTCGGCGTCGGCCGCGGCACCGGCATCCACACCGACCCGTACAAGCTGCTGTCGGTGGTCGATGGCACGACGGGCCTCGTCACCGGCGACCGCTACGTCAGCGAAGAGCGGCCGCGCTCACGCACGCGCTGGTCGCTCTATTGGCAGAACAAGCTGCACCTGAGCCGCGACATCGTCGACCTCTCGTACCGCTACTACCGCGACGACTGGGGCATCGCCGCGCACACGCTCGATGCGCGCTACCGCTTCGAGCTGGCGAACGTGGCCACCGGCTTGCACGTGGAGCCTCGCTGGCGCCACCACCGCCAGGGCGCGGCGGACTTCTGGCGCGGCTGGCTCGTCGAAGGCGGCGAGTGGTCGAGCGCCACACATCGCGCCAGCGTCACCGCCGCCTCGGCCGACCCGAGGCTCGGCGCCTTCGACGCCGACACGCTCGGCGTGAAGATGGGTTGGGGCGGTGGCGGCAAGGGCGAGTGGAGCCTGCGCCTGGAGAGTTATCGCCAGCGCCCCGACCGTCCGGCCGGCGCGCCCGGCGTGCTGCAGACGCTCGACCTCGCGCCGACGGTGAAAGCGACGCTCGTGCTGCTCGGCTACAGCACGAGCTTCTGACGGGTGGTGGACGCACTCACGCTGAGCGCCACCGAGACCGGCTGGCGCGGCCGCTTCGCGGCGATGGCGAGCCCCTGCGAGGTGCTCGTCGAAGGCGTCGGCCATGCCGAGGCGGCGCGGCTCGCCGACATGGCCGCCGACGAAGCCCGGCGCATCGAGCGCAAGTTCAGCCGCTACCGCAGCGCCAGCGAGGGCAGCGTCGTCGGCGCGCTGCACGCAAGCGCCGGGCGCCCGGTGGCGCTTGACGACGAGACGGCCGACCTGATCGACTTCGCCGCGCATTGCCACCAGGCGAGCGGTGGCCTCTTCGACATCACAAGCGGTGTGCTGCGCGCCGCCTGGCGTTTCGGCGGTTCCGGCGGCGGCACGCTGCCCGACGCGGCGCTCGTCGAAGGGCTGCGCCAGCGCATCGGCTGGGGGCGCGTGACGTGGCAGCGGCCCTGGCTGACGCTGCCCGAAGGCATGGAGATCGACCTCGGCGGCATCGGCAAGGAGTACGCCGTGGACCGCGTGCTGGCGGGGCTGCGCACCGAGAGCACGGCGCCGCTGCTCGTCAACTTCGGCGGTGACCTCGCGGTCAGCGGACCGCGGCGCGACGGCGCGGCGTGGACGGTGGGGATCGAGGATCCGGGCAACAACGACGAGGCTTGCGGCCTGCTGGCGCTGACCGCCGGCGCGCTCGCGACGAGCGGCGACGCCCGCTGGTGCCTGGTGGCGGACGGCATACGCTACGGCCACATCCTCGACCCGCGCACCGGCTGGCCGGTGCGGGGCGCGCCATGCTCGGTGACGGTCGCCGCGCCCACCTGCACCGAAGCGGGCATGCTGGCGACGCTGGCGATGCTGCAAGGTCCGCAGGCGCGCGCCTGGTTGGCGGCGCAGGGCGCGCCGCACTGGATCGTCGAAGAATCTGAGCGAGAACGCGAGGCAACGAAGCGATGAAAGAGCGAACGATCGAACCCCACACGGAGGCCGCGACCCGGCGCGTCCTCTGTCTCGCCGGCCTCGGCGCCTTGCTCGCCGCGCCGCTGCGGGCGCTAGCCGTCCAACCCGGCCAGCGCGCGCCGGCCTTCTCGCTGCCCGGCCTCGACGGCCCGGTGGCGCTCGAGGCGCTGCGCGGCCGCGTCGTGCTGCTGGACTTCTGGGCCTCGTGGTGCGCGCCGTGCAAGCTGTCGTTCCCGTGGATGTCGGCGATGCAGGCGCGGCACGGCGCCAGCGGCCTGCGCGTCGTCGCCGTCAACGTCGACCGCGATCGCGCCGCCGCCCACGGCTTCCTGCGCGCCGTGCAGCCGCAGATGACCGCGCCGCTCGCGATCGCCTTCGACACCGAAGGCGCGACCCCCGAGCGCTACGGTGCCAACGCGATGCCGACCTCGGTGCTGATCGGCGCCGACGAGCACGTGCTGCTGCGCCACGCCGGCTTTCGCGACGCCGACAAGCCGGCGCTCGAAGCCGCAATCACCAGCGCGCTTGCGGCGGCGGGGCGTGCGGCAAGGTGAGGTAGGTATCGAATCCGATCGACGCTCAATCGTCGTCATCGTCGCCGTCGTCGCGCGCGCCGTTCAGCGCCGCCATGGCGCCGCTCACTGCATCCATCGGGAACAGTCCCTCGGGCGCGCTGTGCCACTGCCAGGCCCAGAACGCGACGACCGCCGCGAGCACCGCGGCCGCGAGGCCGGCGCGGTTCTTCGTGACGAGGTCGGGTCCGGCGCCCTCGACGCGGCCGGTCAGCATCGGCGTGGCGATGTTGCGCCGGCGCGCGAGGCTGAGCGCCACGACGAGACCGACATGCGCCAGCACCACCGCGAGCATCACCTCGCCGAAGAACTCATGCACCTCTTCCAGCGCGTCGGCGAGCCACGCGCCGCCCCACTCGTTGTGGCCGGCGATGCCGCTCAACGCAAGCGGCAGCGCCAGCGTGATCAGCGCCAGCACGGCCGCCGCCATCGCCAGGTTCTGCCCCTGGCGCCACGGCACGGCTGCGATTCGCCGCTCGCGGAATGCGCCGCCGGCCGCGCGCAGCCAGGCCGGCGCGCCGCCGAGCTTGCGCCACAGTGACCCGATGCCGGCGTGCCGCGGTCCGGCGAGGCCGTAGACGACGCGCAGGACCAGCATCGCCGCGAACGTGTAGCCGAGCGTCACGTGCAGCGCGCGCCAGTGTTCGCTCTCGGCAGTGAGATACGCGCCGATGAAGCACAGCGCAAAGAGCGCGTGGAACAAGCGCACCGGCGCGTCGACGACGCGGCGGTTGCGTGCCGACGGTGCCGTCGCGCGCGCGGCGGCGGGCTGCGGTGCGGTGGCTTCGAAGGTGGTGGAAGGCGGCATGGCGATCCCTGGGTGAAGACGTTGGATGAAGACGCGCGCGTTCAACGCCGCCAGGCGCGCCATTCGGCCCGGCTGACACCTTCGGGCTGGCGCAGGTGGTCGTCGTCGAAGTCGCCGCGGTCGGCGCCCTCGTGGCAGGCGGCGCAGTTGACGGCGTTCTGTACGCTCGGCAGCCGCCACGTCGCCGGCTCGACGCGCCGGTGCTCGCGCTCGAACCAGGCGCTGCGCGTGATGCGGTCCTCGGCCGGCGGCGCGTTGCTCACCTTGCGCGAGCGCCCGGCGTGCCGCAGCAGCCAGGTTTCGATGTCGCGGCGCAGCGTCGCGTCGATCGAGGCGTCGCTGCCATAGTGACGGTCGAGGCCGGCCATCAACCGCGTCCACGATTCGCGCGGCAGCAGGCCGGGCGGGAACGGCGCGTGGCAGGAGCCGCACTCGGGCACGTAGGCCGCGGGCATGTCGAAGGGCAGGCGGTCGCGGTCGCTCGCCGCGGCATCGAAGGCTGCGCCGGCGGTGAGCGCGAGGGCCAGCACGAGGGCGGCGGCGGGGCGAAGGGGAGCTGGGGTCATCGTGCGATCTCCATAAGATTGCGGTTAGGTAGCGACGGTGTGGCGGCGCGGCTCGCGTCGTCCGAAGCGGTGCTCAGCGCGGCAGCGCCGCCAGCCACGCCAGCACGTCGGCCTTCTCGGCGGGCGTGCATTCGCGCTTCAGCACGTCGTTGCAGTTGCGCTTGAACCACTTGTCGACGCGCGCGGTGTCGGTGAAGGCGCGCGGGTTGGCCGCCGGCGCGAGCGCGTCGATGCGCTTGCCCGTGCCGGCGTGCTTGCCGTCGGCCAGCGGCGGGTTGCCGTGGCACGAGGCGCACGACCACTTGCCGCCGTGCGTGCGCGTGAAGAATTCGCGGCCGCGGCCGGCATCGGCGGCGCCGCCGGCGGCGCGGGCGAAGCGTTCGAGCTGCTGCGCTGGGGAAGTGTCGGCCGCGGCGGCAGGGGGCGCGAATGCGGCCGTCGCGAAAGCGAAGATCGACGCGACGGCACTCGTGCGCAGCAGCGTGCGAGTCGTCGTGCGCCGAGGCGGGGCGGAGGTCATCGCTGTGGTCCTTTCGAGGTTGTTCGTGACGTGCTGCGGATTGTTCGAGTGCGCCCTTGAACCGGACCTGAATCCGCCGTTCATCCGCTGTTCATCCGGCCGCGCCGACAATCGCCGCCGTGTTCACCCCTTCATTGCCCGGCCGTTCGCGGCGGCGCGCTGTCGCCGCGCTGCTTGTGGCGCTGCTCGCCGCGCCGGCCGCCCACGCCGGCGACGACGATGACCACGACCGCGCCCGCGCCGCCGTGCAAGCTGGCGAAGTGCTACCGCTGGCGGCGCTGCTCGAGCGCGTGCAGCGCAGCCACCCGGGCCGCGTGCTCGAAGTCGAACTCGAGCGCGAAGACGGCCGCTGGGTCTACGAGCTGAAGATCCTGCAGGCCGATGGCCGCCTGCTGAAGCTCGAGGTCGACGCCGCAACGGCGCGCGTGCTGAAGCTGCGCCGCGACGACGACAAGCGCGAGCGCCGCCGCGCCGGCGATTCACGCGCTGACAAACGCGGCGACAAGAACGACGACGACAAGCGCGACAGCCGGAAATGACCCGACCCTCACCACCGTTCGCCCTGAGCAGGGACCGGGCTTGCCGAGGGCCCGTGTCGAAGGGCCCAGGCCGAAAGGATCGCGCAGCCGCATGAGACTCCTCCTCGTCGAAGACGACCCGACGCTGCGCGCGCAGCTGCGTGCCGCGCTCGTCGAGGCCGGCTACGTCGTCGACGAGGCGGCCGACGGCCGCGAGGCGCTGCATCTGGGCGAGACCGAGCCCTTCGACGCCGTGCTGCTCGACCTCGGGCTGCCGGGCATGGATGGCCTCACCGTGCTGCGCCGCTGGCGCGACGCCGGCCGCACGACGCCGGTGCTGATCCTCACGGCGCGCGACCGCTGGCACGAGAAAGTGGCCGGCATCGACGCCGGCGGCGACGACTACCTCGCCAAGCCCTTCCACATCGAGGAGCTGCTGGCGCGGCTGCGCGCGCTGATCCGCCGCGCGCAGGGGCTCGCGTCGCCGCTGCTCACCTGCGGCGCGGTGGCGCTGGACACGCGCAGCGGCCGCGTCACCGCGCGCGGGCAGCCGGTGCCACTGACCTCGCACGAGTTCCGGCTGCTCGCGTACCTGATGCACCGGCCGGGCTCGGTGGTCTCGCGCACCGAACTGACCGAGCACCTCTACGCGCAGGACCACGACCGCGACTCGAACACGATCGAGGTCTTCGTCGCGCGGCTGCGCCGCAAGCTGCCGCCCGGCGCGATCGAGACGGTGCGCGGCCTCGGCTACCGGCTGGCGGCGGTGCCGTGACCGGCTGGCACCGCTCGCTGCGCCGGCGCCTGCTGGCCGCCACGTGGGCGGCGCTGGCGATCGCGCTCGTGCTGTCCGGGCTGATGTTGGCCGGGCTCTTTCGCGACCACGTGCAGCGGCAGGCGGTGGCCGAGCTGACGGCGCAGCTCGACCAGGTGACGGCGCGGCTCGAGTTCGATGCCGAGGGCCGACCCGAGATCGACCCGGCGGCGCTGAGCGACCCGCGATGGCGCCGGCCGCGCTCGGGGCTGTACTGGCAGGTCGATGGGGTCGGCACGCCGATGCGCGCCGGCGTCTTGC
Organism: Betaproteobacteria bacterium; assembly: GCA_016716535.1. Classification (GTDB taxonomy): domain Bacteria; phylum Pseudomonadota; class Gammaproteobacteria; order Burkholderiales; family Burkholderiaceae_C; genus Rubrivivax. Next base: position 72,413 of record JADJWD010000002.1, read on the forward strand.
GCTCGCGCTCGTTGTGGGATGCGACGCTGACGCTGCCCGCGGATGAGAGTGGCGATGCGGCTGTCGACGCAGTGGCTCCCGACGGCACGGTGCACGTGCACTCGCTCGCCGGGCCGCAAGGCGAGCCGCTGCTGGCCGTGCAACGCACGGTGCGGCGCGACGGTGACGCGGCCGCGCGCTGGCGCGTGGCGGTGGCCGCCGACCTGACCGAGCTGCACGCCGCGACGCAGCGTTTCAACGGCGTGCTCGCCACCTCGCTGGCGGTGCTGCTGGCGTTGCTCGGCGCGGCGGCCTGGCTGCAGATTGCCGTCGGCCTGGCGCCGCTTCGTGCGCTGCAGCGCGCGGTGGCGGCGGTGCACGAAGGCCGCGCGCCGCGGCTGCAGGGCGCGCTGCCCTCGGAGGTGCAGCCGCTCGTCGACGACTTCAACGCCGTGCTCGCGCGCAACGCCGAAGTCGTGGCACGCGCGCGCGCGCAGGCCGGCGACCTGGCGCACGCGATCAAGACGCCGCTGGCGGCGCTGCGCCAGGCGGCGGCGGCTGCATCGGCGGCAGCGGCTGCATCGCCGAACTCGGCATCGGCCGCGCCGGACGCCGCGGCGCAAGCGTCGTGGGCAGCGCCGATTCCCCCGGCGCTCGCCGAACTGCCGCCGCTCGTCGACGAGCAGGTCGCGGTCGCCGAGCGCCACGTCGACTGGCATCTCGCGCGCGCCCGCGCCGCCGCGTCGCGCGGCCTGCCCGGTGCGCGCGTGCCGGTGGCGCCGGTGCTGGCGGCGCTCGTGCGCGTGATGGCGAAGGTGCATGCGGCGCGCGCGCTCGAGATCGTCGTCGCGGCGCAAGAGGGCGAGCGCCCCGCCGAATCTGATCGCGGGCACATCGACAGTGCAGGCCCCACCGCCTTCGCCGGCGAAGCCGAAGACCTGCACGAGATCGTCGGCAACGTGCTCGACAACGCCTGCAAGTGGGCGCGCCGCGAAGTGCGCGTGGCGGCGAGCACGGTGCCGTCTCCGGCCGGGCCGCAGGTGCTGATCACCGTTGACGACGATGGCCCGGGCATCGCCGCCGAGCAGCGCGCCAAGCTGCCGAGCCGCGGCACGCGGCTGGACGAATCGGTGCCGGGCAGCGGCCTGGGCCTCGCAATCGCTGCCGAACTGGCGGCGCTGTACGGCGGCACGGTCGAACTGCTGGGTGACCCGCCTGCGGGCCTGCGGGTGCAGATCCGCCTGCCGGCGGCGGGTTGAACCGGGGCTCCAAAGGCGGGCGGCCACACACCCGTTCTTGCAGCGTCTTCCGAAGGACCGGCCCGAACGGATTGCCGGTGCCGCCACGGCACGGGCACCACGGCCCGCCTGGCGGCCAAAGGCATCACGCTCGGGTCTCGTCACGCGCGGCCGCCCGGCAGATGCGAGCCGCAGAATCCCTCGTTGCCCTTCGCCCGACCCCTTCCACAAAGCCCGCCGTGCCCGCTTTGAATCCTGCCCCGGTCTCTACCGCGTTCTCCGGCGCCGTCCGGCGCTTCGTCATCGCCCCGCTGCGCCGCCGCGTGCGCGCCGCGTTGCTCGGCCTCGTGCTCGTCGCATTGCCCGCCTGGGCGCACGCAGCGACGTTCGACGTGTGCGTGCGTGGCACCGGCGTCGGCGTGCACCGCGTCGCACGCCTGACGCTCGAAGTGAGCGGCGCCGAAGTCGCCGCCGCCGACGCGCCGCGGCTCGCCGCCGTGCTGGCCAACCAGCGCCTGTGGAACAACGAGGCCGACGAGGTGTTCGGCTCGCCGTTCGATGCCGAGCTGTGCGGCGACGTCGTCGCGCCGGCCGAGCGGCTGGCGGTGACGCTCGCCGCGGCCGAGGTGCGCCGGCTGCTCGAAGGGCCGGTGCGCGCGCCGGCCGTGCCTTCCAGCTCGCCGACCCGCAGCATGCGCGCCGATGGTGCCGCCACGGCCGCCCCGGCGCGCGGCGCGGCGGGTGCCGGCGACGGCCTCGTGCGCGACGCGCGCGGCAACGTGCAGTACCAGATCGTGCGCGTGCACTACGCCACCAACCGCAAGGACGCCGGCGCGCTGGCCGCGCCGGATGCGCGCTTCAGCGGCGCGCGCGGCACGCTGGCCTACGGGGTCGCGCACGTCACGATCCCGAAGTCGCACAAGGTCGGCGCGCTCGAGGCGCCGTCGATCCTGCGCCTGGAGTTCCGGCCCGACCCGACGAAGCACGTCGTGCTGACGACCGTCGAGTCACTGTCGCACGACACCTGGCGCGCCGAGATCGCCAAGCGCGCCACGGCGCTGGGCAATGCCGGCATCCTCGTCTTCATCCACGGCTACAACGTCGCCTTCTCCGATGCGGCGCGGCGCGCCGGCCAGCTCTCGCACGACCTCGGCTTTGCCGGGCCGACGGTGCTGTTCTCCTGGCCTTCGCAGGGCGGCCTCACCGACTACACCGTCGACGAGCAGTCGGCCGAGTGGTCGATCCCCGACATGCGCGACGTGCTCGCGTCGCTGGCCACCGTGGCGCCCGGCACGCCGGTGTACGTGATCGCGCACAGCATGGGCAACCGCGTGCTGACGCGCGGCTTCAAGGCGCTCATCGAGCAGGACGCGCGCAAGCTCGCCGCCTTCCGCCAGATCGTGCTCGCCGCGCCCGACATCGACGCCGACGTCTTCCGCCGTGAGCTTGGCCCGGCCATCCTCGGCAAGGGGCCGCGCGTGACGCTGTACGCGTCGTCCAACGACAAGGCGCTGGTCGCCTCGCGCAAGGTGCACGGCGGCTACAAGCGCCTGGGTGAAAGCGGCGACGGCATCGTCGTGATGAACGGCCTGGACACGGTGGACGCGAGCAACGTCAGCACCGAGTTCCTCGGCCACTCGTACTTCGGCGACAGCTCGACGGTGATGAGCGACCTCATCTATGTCATCCAGAAGAGTCTGCCGCCGCAGGAGCGCACGCGCTTCGCGCTCGAGCCGGTGCGCGCGGCGATCGGGCAGTACTGGCGCTTCAAGAGCCACTAGCCGCGCGGCGCGGCGCTTCGCGGCTTGTCTTGCGGCGCGTCGCGCCGGCGATCAGGCCGAGCGCGGCCAGCGCGAGCGTCGCCGGCTCGGGCACTGCGCTGCCGCCGGGCGGGGCCGCCGGGGCGGCGGTGAAGCCGTTGCCGTCGGCCAGCGCGAGCGCGGGCAGGAAGCCGAGCGGCGCGTCGGGGACCGAGGCCCAGTAGCCTTCCCAGTACGCGCAGCCGCCGCCGACGTTGGTGCGGCAGTACTGCGTCGCCTGGCCGGGCGCGGCGGCCTCGTCGCTGGCCATCCACGATGTCTGCGACATCGAGCCGAAGCGCTGGTGGAAGTAGGCGGTGTAGGTCTCGCCGGCCAGCAGTTCGTCGTCGGCCGAGAGCACCTGCCCGGATTCGATGACGCGGTCGAGCGCGAACTCGTAGACGTTCATCGCGCCCAGCGGCACGTAGCGGCCGAGCAGGCCGCCTTGTGCCATCACTTCGCCGGCGGCGTTGGCGATCGTGATGCGATAGAAGCGCTCGGCGCCCGGGTAGGTCGACAGCGCCTGCAGGGGCAGCCAGGCCGTCGCCGCCACGCCGGTGGCCGCGGCGGTGAACTGGAACGACGCCGAGTAGACGTTGATCCACGGGCAGTAGGCGCTGGCGCAGTAGCCGGAGATCGCCGCCGAGCGTGTGGTGTCGTAGTCGACCGGCCCGGCTTGCAGCGGGTCGAAGTTGGCGTAGAGCGCCGCGGCGTGCGCGGCCGCCGTCGGCAGCGCGATCGCCACGGCGGCAGCGGCTGCCGCCGCGAGCCGGCGCGCGAGGCCGCGGCGCGACGGTGCATGTGGCGCGCGCGGCGTCGATGAGGCCGACGCAGCGGCCGCGGCGGTGTGAAGGGCGAGGGGTGGGGCGGACGTCATGGCGGCGGGTACTCCGGAGTTCGTGGGCGGGACGCCGGCCGCGTAGCGCATCGGACAAGTGCCACGCGGCCGGCTCCATCACTTGCGCGGGATCAGCGGCCGCCGCGGCTCACGGGGCCCCGCACCCGAGGGGCCGCTTGCCGCCTTTCGTCGCAGCCGCCGCCTCAGACCGTGATGAATGCACGCGCCGCCGCCAGGTGCGCGACGCTGTCGGCATCGTCGGCCGCCTCGGCGACACGGGCGGCCAGCGCTTCGATCGCCAGCGCGGCGCTGTCGCGTGCCCCGTCGTCGCGGCCGAGGGCGCGACGCGCGCGCGCCAGCTCCAGCGCACACAGCCCGCGCCGCGCCAGCGTCGCGCCGGCGGTCGGCGCGGGCATCGCCAGCATCGCCTCGGCCAGCCGCGTCTCGGCTTCGGCGGCGCGGCCGGCGGCCAGCAGCGCGCGGCCCGTCTGCAGGGCAAACCAGCGCCGGCGCTGTGTCCACGTCGGCACCGCGGGGTCGTCGGCCTCGAGCGCGCGGATCAGCGCCTCGCCCTCGAGCGACACCTGTACCGCCTCGTCGACGAACCGGGCGTGCAACAGCATCAGCGTCAGGTTGCTGCGCTCGCCGGCGGCGCCCTCGCGGTAGGCCGAGTGCTGCGGCGCCAGCGCCAGCGCGCGGTCGCGCTGCCGCACGGCCTCGCGCCCTGCGGTCACCGCGTCGGCCAGCCGGCCGAGCTTGAACAGCGCGATCTGCCGCGCGCCGGCGACGGTGCCCAGCTGGTAAGGCGCGTCGCCGTCGTCGGGCTGGTCGGCGGCCAGGCGCTCGAACTCGATGCGCGCCTCGTCGAACACGGCCAGCGCCTCCTCGGCGCGCTCGAGGCTGGCGACGAACCACGTGCACAACGCCTGCCCGATGCCCAGCAGCACCGAGGCGAGTTCGAAGCGCAGCGCGCGGTGCGAAGCGAAGCGCGACAGCGCCGCGTGCAGCAGCCGCCGCGTGCGCCGCTGGATCGCCAGTGCCGCATCGGGCTGCCCGGCGTGGCGCGCCAGCACCGCCTGCGCACGCAGCGCGCGGCCCCACCAGACGTACAGCTCGGCGTCGTCGCGGCTGGCCGGCTCGCCGAGCGGGAACAGCACGAGCGCCCGCGCGGCGTGCACGCGCGCCTCGTCGGGGCGCTCGAGCGACAGCGAAAGCCCCGGCAGCTGCAAGTCGGCCAGCCGCGCGTGCGCCTTTGCCAGCTCGGCGGCGAGCGCGCCGTCGTGCGGCGCGAGGACGTGCAGGCGTTCGAGGTGCACGATCGATTCGGCCAGCAGCTCGGCCTTCATCTTCAGGCCCCCGGGCAGGTAGGTGGCCAGGTCTGCGTGCCGCATCAGCACGTTGCGTACGAGGCGGCCGGTCTCGGCCAGCTGCACGCGCGCCTCGTCGCGCGCGCGCGCGGCGCGGCGCGCCTGCCGGACAGCCGCGACGAGGCCGGCGCCCAACGCCGGCAGCGCCAGCAGCGCCAGCGTGGCCAGCAGCATCAGCGATACCGCCGGCACCGGGGCGGCGTCGCCCAGCCGCGCCGCTTGCGTCGCGAGCACGGCGCCGGCCAGCGCCACGGGCAGCAGCGCCAGGCCGGCGACGGCCACGGCAGAGCGGTGGCGCGCGACGAAGCGCGCCGCGACGTACGGCGCCGTGCGTGGTCGCGCCGCGACGGGCCGCTGCCCGAGGAACGCGCGCACGTCGTCGGCGAGCGCGCGCACGCTGGCGTACCGTTCGTTCACCGCCTTGGCCAGCGCCTTCAGCACGATGGCGTCGAGGTCGCCGACCCGTTCGCGCGCGTCGACCGCGCCGGCGCGCGAGCGCACGCGGCTCGGCCGCGTCGGCGGCGCGTGCAGCACGGCGTGCAACTGCGCGGCGCGCTTTCGCGCCGCGGGCGCGGCGGCCGCGGCGGACGAGGTGATCGGCGACGCCGGCGTGCCGGTCTGCGACCCCTCTCCGGGCCCGTACGGCAGCGCGCCGGTCAACAGCACGTGCAGCAGCACGCCCAGCGAGTACACGTCACCGGCCGGCCCGGCCGCCTCGCCGCGCACCTGCTCGGGGCTGGCGTAGCCGGGCGTCAGCAGGTGCGGGCCGGGCTGTTCGCCCTCGAGGCCCGTCACCTGCGCGATGCCGAAGTCCAGCAGCTTGACCTGCCCGTCGACATCGACCAGCACGTTGGCCGGCTTCAGATCGCGGTGCAGCAGGCCCTGGCGGTGGGCGTAGTCCACCGCGTCGGCCAGTTGCAGGAACAGCGCCAGCCGCGCCGCCAGCGGCAGGCCGCGGCAGGCCTCGTCGAGCGGGCGGCCGTCCACCGCCTCCATCACGAAGTAAGGGCGCCCGTCGGGGCTGCGCCCGGCATCGAGCAGGCGCGCGATGTGCGGATGGGCCAGGCGCGCGAGTGCACGCGTCTCCTGCTCGAACAGCGCCAGCCGCGCCGCCGCGCCCGCCTCGTCGTGCCGCCAGGCGGGCAACAGCTTCACCGCGGCGCGCGCCTCGTACGCGCCGTCGTCGCGCCTCGCTTCCCACACCTCGCCCATGCCGCCGGCGCCGAGCGGCGCGACGAGGTGCCAGGCGCCCAGGCGTTGCCCGGCGAGATCGGGCGGCGCGTCCGCCGGCCAGCGCGCGGGCTGCGCCAGGAAGGCCGGCGCGGCTTCCTCGGCCTCGTGCTCGGCCAGCAGCGAAAGCACTTCGGCGCGCAGCGCCGCGTCGTCGCTCAGGCGGCCGGCCAGCGCCACGCGCTCACCGGCCGGCACGTCGAGCAGCCGCTCGAACAAGGGCTTCACGGCAGACCACGGCGGTGGTGGGCCCGGCGGCCCATCGCGACGGGCATGAAGGCGGTCGGCTGGGCTCGGGGTGGTGGCGGTCGTCGCGGTCATGGGGCCCGGGCGGCAGCGTCGTGCACACATCGTACTGACGGCCGGCGGCCGCGTTGCCGCCGCCGCGGCGGCACGACTTCACGCCGGGCGCCGGCGTCGTGGCCTGCGCCGCCGCGGCCGTGCCGCGCCGCGGCGCGCTGCTGTCAGCATCGCCGATCGTGGAAGCACCCACCGTGAGAACACCGGCCGAGGATGCGGCGACGCAGGACATCACCGCCTGGCTGGCCCGGCTCGCCGACGAGCCCGACGCCGCCGAGCAGGTCTACCGGCTGCTCTATGACGAGCTGCACGGCGCGGCGCGACGGCAGATGCGGCGCGAGGACGCGGGCCACACGCTGTCGGCGACGGCGCTGGTCAGCGAAGCCTGGCTGCGGCTGGCGCAGCAGCAGCGCACGCGCTGGCAAAGCCGCGGCCACTTCGTCGCGGTGGCCAGCACGATCATGCGGCGCATCCTTGTCGACCATGCGCTGGCCCGGCGCGCCGCCAAGCGCGCCGCGCCGCTGCAGACGTTGTCCACGACGCTGGCCGAGCGCCACGGCGACGCGCCCGACACCGACGTGGTGGCGCTGCACGAGGCGCTGCTGGCGCTGGCCGAGCACGACGAACGCGCCGCGCGCGTCGTCGAGTTGAAGTTCTTCGGCGGGCTGGAGGTCGAGGAGATCGCCCAGACGCTGGCCGTCTCGCCGGCGACCGTGAAGCGCGACTGGGCGCTGGCGCGCGCGTGGCTCAGGCGCGAGTTGGGCGGCGCGGCGGCCGGGCCGGACGCCGCGGAAACGCGTTCGGGCTGAAGACCCCGGCCTACTTGGCCAGCAACCGGTTCACCGTGTCGATATCGGCCGGCGCCAGCTGGCCCGACGCCTGGCGCAGCCGCAGGCCGCCGACGAGCACGTCGTAGCGCGCGCGCGCCAGGTCGGCCTGCGTCGCGAACAGCTGCGTCTGCGCGTTCAGCACGTCGAGGTTGACGCGCACGCCGACGCGGTAGCCGAGTTGCGTGGCTTCCAGCGCGAGCTTCGACGACGCCTCGGCCGCTTCGAGCGCGGCGACGCGCGCCTGGCCCGACTGCACGCCGAAGAACGCGACGCGCGTGCCCTGCGCGACGCCGCGCCGCGCCGCGGCGAGGTCCTGCCGCGCCTTCTCTTCGAGCGACAGCGTTTCCGAGATGCGGTTGCCGGTGGCGCCGCCGGTGTACAGCGGCATGTTGAACTGCAAGCCGATCGAGCCGACGCGCCAGCTGCCCGGCAGGCTGTTCGGGTAGCGGCCGCTGTAGCGGTTGGCGCCGAGCGAGGCGACGGCGTCGAGCGTCGGGCTCTCGGCGGCCTTCGCGCGCTCGACCTCGAGCGTGGCGATGTCCAGGCCGGCCTGCGCGCGGCGGATCGTCGGGTGCTGCTGGTCGGCGCTGCCGACCCACGCCTCGGGGTCGGTGGGCGCCAGCGGCGGCAGCGGCAGCGGCACGGCGATCGGCCGCGGCGCGACGCCGCTCTTACCGACCAGCTGGTCCAGCGCGATGCGCTTGGCGCGCAGGTCGTTGTCGGCGGCGATCTCCTGCGCGCTGGCGAGGTCGAAGCGCGCCTGCGCCTCGCGCGTGTCGGTGATCGTCGCGGTGCCGACCTCGAAGTTGCGCTTGGCCGAGGCGAGCTGCTCGGTGATCGCGGCCTTGCTGGCGCGCGTCGTCGCCAGCGTGTCCTGCGCCGCCAGCACGTCGAAGTAGGCAGCGGCGACACGCACGATCAGGTCCTGTTCGGCGGCCTCCAGTTCGGCCTTGGAGAGCTCGAGCGCACGCCGCGCCTGCGCCTGCGTGGCGTCGTTGGCGCGGTTGATCAGCGGCATGCGGCCCTGCAGCGAGGCCGACAGCGTGTTGCTGTCGCCGGTGGGCCCGATCGGCGGGTTCAGCGTGTTGCTGCTGGCGCCGGCCGTCGCGGCGACGTTCGGGCGGCTCAGCGCATCGGCCTGCGCGGCGCGGTACTCGGCCGACTGCGCCTGCGCGCGCGCCGCGAGATACGTCGCATCGAAGGCGCGCGCGGCCTCGTACAGCTCTTGCAGCGACTGCGCCTGCGCGCCGCTGGCGATCAGTCCGAGCAGGGCGGCCGCCGCAGCAGCGAGCGGCTTGAAGCGGGTGATCGGCAGGCGGCGCGGCGCGGCTTGGCGGCCGGGGCTCGTGGTGGCTGGCACGGGCATGAGACTCCTCGATCAGAACGAAAAACGTGTCGGTTCGGCGAACCCGAGCAGCCGCGGCGCGACGGTGTCGAACAGGTCGCGCGCGGCCGCGGCATGCGCGGCGCCGCCGGTGAAGAGGCGCGCCACCATCACCGGCTCGTCGCCGACGATGGCGACGAGGCGCCCGCCGGGCTTGAGTTGATCGAACAACGCCGCGGGCACCTCGGCCACCGAGCCCGACAGCACGATGGCGTCGAACGGCCCCTCGGCCGCGAGGCCGCGCGCGCCGGTGGCGGCATCGACTTCGTGCACGGTGGCATTGAGCACGCCGTTGCGGCGCAGCGCCTCGCGCGCCATGCGCGCAAGTTCGGGCCGGCACTCGAGCGTGTGCACGTGCATGGCGCGGTGCGCCAAGAGCGCGGCCATGAAGCCCGAGCCGGTGCCGATCTCGAGCACCTTCTCGTGCCGTTGCAGGCGCAGCTCCTGCAGGATGCGCGCCTCGACCTTCGGCTCGAGCATGCAGGCGCCTTCGGCCTGCGCCTGCGCGCCGGGCACGAGCGGCACCTGCGTGTCGACGAAGGCGAGGGCCCGATACGCGGCGGGCACGAAGTCCTCGCGCCGCATCGTCGACAGCAGTTCCAGCACCGCCGGGTCGAGCACATCCCACGGGCGGATCTGCTGCTCGATCATGTTGAAGCGGGCGAGTTCGGTGTTCATGGCGGGGTCGGAAGGCGATGAGCGCGTGGGCGCGCGAGTGTTGTTCGGTGGCGCAAAGCGGGCGGAATTCTAGGTCGTGGGGTGGGCGGCGGCTTGCGGTGGCGCAACCGGGCGCCGCACGCGCCGGCGCGCCCAGGCCGCGAGGTCGTCGAGCCAGCAGTAGATGACCGGCACCACCACCAGCGTCAGCAGCGACGAGGTGATGACGCCGCCGATCACCGCCTGGCCCATCGGCGCGCGCTGCTCGGCGCCTTCGCTCAGCGCGAAGGCCAGCGGCACCATGCCGAAGACCATCGCCAGCGTCGTCATCAGGATCGGCCGCAAGCGCACGCGCGCCGCGTGCAGCAGCGCCTCGGTGCGCTCCATGCCTTCGGCGCGCGACCGGATCGCAAAGTCGACGAGCAGGATGGCGTTCTTCGTCACCAGCCCCATCAGCATGACGATGCCAATGATCGAGAACATGTTCAGCGTGCTGCGGAAGGCCAGCAGCGCCAGCACGACGCCGATCAACGTCAGCGGCAGCGAGCTCATCAGCGCCAGCGGCTGCAGGAAGCTCTTGAACTGGCTGGCGAGGATCATGTAGATGAACACGACGGCCAGCGCCAGCGCGCCCACCGCGTAGGTGAACGACTCCTGCATGTTCTTCGTGCTGCCGCCGAAGACAAAGCGGTATCCCGGCGGGAAGGCGGTGTCGTTCAACACGCGGCGGATGTCGTCGGCCACCTCGCCGGTGCTGCGGCCGAGCGCGTTGGCGTCGATGTTGATCTCGCGGTTGAGATCGCGGCGGTTGATCTGGTTCGGCCCGGTGCCCGGGCGCAGTTCGGCCACTTGCGCGAGGCGCACGGTGCGTACGCTGCCGTCGGGGTTGGACAACACGAGCGGCAGGTTCGCCAGGTCCCCCGGTGCGTCGCGGTGCTCGGGCGCCAGGCGCAGCCGCACGTCGTAGTTCTGGCCGTCGCTGGCGCGCCAGCTGCCGACGCTGATGCCGGCCACCAGCGTGCGCAGCGTCGCGGCGACGGTGTTGACGTTCAGGCCCAGGTCGGCGGCGGCGTCGCGCTTCACGTCCACGGCGAGCGTCGGCTTGTCGGGCTTGAGCGTGCTGTCCAGGTCGACGAGGCCGGGGATTGCGGCGAGGCGCGCCATGATGCCGCGCGCCAGCCGCTCGAGCTCGCCGAGGTCGTCGCCTTGCAGCGAGAACGCGATGCTCTTGCCGCCGCCGAGGTCGGTGACGCCGAGATTCGTCACCGTGATGCCGGGGATGCGCGCGAGCCGCTCGCGCAACTCGGGCGCCAACTGGTCGACGCTCTTCGCGCGCTGGTCGCGGTCCACGAGGCGCACGTAGACGATGCCGTACATCTTGCCCTGCGCGAAGCCGGCGTTGACGGTGGTGACGGTGTGGCGCACCTCGGGCAGCTCGCGCAGTGCGGCGTCGATCTGGCGCGCGCGCTGCTCGGTGACTTCGAGCGCGCTGCCCACCGGCGTGTAGAAGTTGATCTGCGTCTCGCTGAAGTCGGCCTTCGGCACGAACTCCTTGCCGAGCGCGCCGGTGAGCACGATCGCCAGCACGAAGCTCGCCGCGGCGATGCCCACGGTGGCGAGCTTGTGCGCGAGCGACCAGCCGAGGATCGCCTGGTAGCGGTCGGCGAGCCAGTCCTGGAAGTGGTCGAAGGCGCCGGTGACGCGGCCGATCGTCTTGTCGTACAGCGTCTCGGGGCGGTCCTGCCAGCGGTGGTGCGCCTGAGGGTCGTGCCAGACGCTGGACAGCATCGGATCGAGCGTGAAGCTGACGAACATCGAGATCAGCACCGCCGCGACGATGGTGATGCCGAACTCGTGGAAGAACTTGCCGACGATGCCGCCCATGAAGCCGATCGGCAGGAACACCGCGACGATCGACAGCGTCGTCGCCAGCACGGCCAGGCCGATCTCGTCGGTGCCGGCGAGCGCCGCCTCGCGCGGGCTCTTGCCCATCTGCACGTGGCGCACGATGTTCTCGCGCACGACGATCGCGTCGTCGATCAACAAGCCCACGCACAGGCTCAGCGCCATCAGCGTGATGCCGTTGATCGTGAAGCCGAACCAGTACATGAAGAGGAACGAGCCGATCAGCGCGATCGGCAGCGTGAGCCCCGTGATGACGGTGCTGCGCCAGGAGTTCAGGAACAGGAAGACGATCAGCACCGTCAGCGCCGCGCCTTCGATGAGCGTGCGCTGCACGTTGGCCACCGAGACGCGGATCGAGCGCGAGTTGTCGCGGTTGACCTCGGTCTTCATGCCCTTGGGCACGAGCGGTTGCGCGTCGGCGAGTGCACGCGCGAGGCCGTCGACGACGGCGATCGTGTTCTCGCCCTGGCTTTTTTGCACCGACAACAGCACCGTGCGCTGGCCGTTGTAGAGCGCGAGGCTTTCCAGCTCCTGCGGGCCGTCGACGACCTCGGCCACCTGGCCCAGGCGCACGACGGTGGAGGTTCCCCCCGTGGCCGCCTTGCGCGCGACGACGATGTCGCGGAAGTCGCGCGGTGCGGCCAGCCGCGCGTTCACCTGCACGACGCGCTCCTGCTCACGCGAGCGCAGCGTGCCGAGCGGCGCCTCCTGGTTCTCGCTGCGCAGCGCCGCGGCGACCTGATCGACGGTGACGCCGAAGGCCTCCATCGCCGCGGGCTTCAACTGGATGCCGATCTCGCGCGCGACGCCGCCGACGACGCTGACCGCGCCGACGCCGCGCACGTTCTCCAGGCGCTTTTGCAGCACCTGGGCGGCCCAGGTGGTGAGCTGCTGCGGCGTGACGCCGGGCTCGGTGGCGAGCACGGCAACGTTGAAGATCGGCTGGCTCGCCGGGTCGAAGCGCGAGATGCGCGGCTCCTTGACCTCCTCGCGCAACAGCGGGCGGATTGCCGCGACCTTCTCGCGCACGTCCTCGGCCGCCTTGCGGCCGTCGACATCGAGGTTGAACTCGATGATCGTCAGCGAGCTGCCCTCGTAGCTGCGCGAGTACAGCGAGCTGATGCCGGCGACGGTGTTGACCGCCTCCTCGACCTTCTTCGTGACCTCGGCCTCGACGATCTCGGGGCTGGCGCCGGGGTACTCCATCACGACGACGACGGTCGGAATGTCGATGTTCGGGAACTGGTCGATCGCCAGGCGCTGGTAGCTGAAGAGGCCCAGCACGACGAAGGCGAGCATCACCATCACGGCCAGCACCGGGTTGGCGATGGAGATGCGGGTGAACCACATGGGCTAGGTGGCGCGCGGCGTCAGTGCTCCGTCAGCGCGACGCGGCTGGCGCCGCGGTCACGGCCGCCGCGCCCGCGGCTGCCGACGTGGTGCCCGACGGCAACGTCAGCCGCGTGCCGCCGCGCAGGTTGCCCACCGTGCCGCGCAGCACGATCTCGCCACTGGCCACGCCGCGTCTGATCTCGATGGCCGGTTCGACCGGCGTGCTGGCGCCGAACGCCGCATCACCGCGCTCGCCGATCTCGACGACCCGCTCGACGGCGACGCCGTCGGCGACCACGACGACGTACGGCCGGCTCTGGTCGTGCCGCAGCGCCGACGCGGGCACGACGAGCGCGGGGCGCCGCTGCAGTTGCACCGTCGCGCGGCCGAAGAGCCCCTGGCGCAGCCCCGCGTGCGCGGCCAGCCGCAGGTAGGCCATCACCGTGCGCGTGCCGGCGTTGGCGCTCGGGTTGATGCGTTCGACGCGCGCGGCCACCGGCTCGGTGAGGCCATCGATCGCCACGCGCGCCGGCTGGCCGACGCGCAGCGCCGTCACGTCCTCGGGCGCGACGGCCGCTTCGAGCTCGATCGCCGAGAGGTCGACGATCTCGACGAGGCGCGTGTCGACGCTGACCCGCTCGCCCGGCTGCACGAGCCGCTGCGCGACGAGGCCGGCGATCGGCGCGCGCACCTCGCCGTCCTTCACCGCCTTGCGCGCGATCTCGGCGGCGGCGCGCGCGGCCTGCAGCGCCGCGCGCGCGGCGGCGGCGTTGCTGACCGACGTGTCCAGCGCGTTGCGCGAGATGAAGCCCTGGTCGACGAGCGCCTGGTTGTTGGCGAGCGTCCGCTCGGCGATGTCGAGCTGCGCCTGCGCGCTCTTGGCCTGGTCTTCGGCCTGGCGCAGCCGCCAGTCGTACTCGGTGGTGTCGAGCTGGCCGAGCAGCTGCCCGGCGGCGACGCGGTCGCCTTCGCGCACCGCGAGGCTCTTCAGCTCGGCGGCGACGCGCGCCTTGACGAACGCGCTGTGCACGGCCTTCAGCCCGCCGCTGATGGCCAGCGTGCGCGCCAGCTCGATCGTCTCGGCGCGAACGAAGTCGGAGGCGGCCAGCTCGACGGCCTGGGCCGGCGCGGCAGGGGCGCTCGCGGATTTGCTCGCGGTCGCGCGCGGCGCACCGGTGCCGCCTGGCTTGCGGACGAGCGCCATGCCGACGGCGCCCAGCACCACCAGCGCGGCCACCGCGGCGGCCAGCCAGCGTGCGCGGCGGCTCATCGGCCGCTCTCGCTGGCGCCGGGCCGCCGCAGCATGCCGCGCAGCACGAGGTCGAGGTGCGTGCGCAGCAGGCTCTCCGGGTCCATCGTCGCGCAGCCCTGCACCGGGCAGGCGCCCACCGAGTGCTGGTGCAGCGCGATGAAGATCATCGGCGCCAACAGCGCGTGCGCCGTCTCGCGCGGCGGCAGGTCGCGGAACTCGCCGCTCGTGATGCCGCGCCCGAGCACGGCGCCGAACAGCGCCTCGGCCGGCGCGATCACCTCGTCGGCGTAGAACTGCGCCAGCTCGGGGAAGTTGCGCACCTCGGCGAGGATGATCTTGTGGATGCCGGCGGCGCGCGTGCGGCCCACCCGCTCCCACCAGGTGAGCATCAACTGCACGAGCAGTTCGGCGCTGGCGCCCTGGAACTGCGCCACCGCCTCCTGGCCCTCGGCGATCAGCGAGCCGAGGTTCTGCCGCACGACGGCCTTGAACAGCTCTTCCTTGCTCGGGTAGTACAGGTACAGCGTGCCCTTGGAGACGCCGGCGCGCTGCGCCACCTCTTCGGCGCGCGTGGCGGTGAAGCCCTTCTCGACGAAGAGCTCGAGCGCCGCGTCGAGCAACTCCTGCGGCCGCGCTTCCTTGCGGCGCTGGCGCGTGGGGACTTCGTCGGTGGAATCGGATCGCATGGATCGCTGGATACGCTTAATGACTGACTGGTCAGTAATGTAGTTTGTGGCGCCGGGCCGGTCAAGCCGCAGGGGCGTGCCGGCCCGTGGAACGGCAAGGGGAAGGGGCCGGGTCGGCGATCATCAGCCCATGCTCGACCCCCGCCCCGACCGCCGCCATGAACAAAGCCAGCTTCGGCGCAGCGCCGCGGCCCGCCGCCGACTTCTTGCCGGCGCCGTCCCGATCGCCGTCCGGATCGCCGTCCGGATCGCCGGGCCGGTGGCCCTCGGCGCCCTGGTTGGGCTCACCGGTCTCGCCGGCTGCGCCGGCATGTTCGGCCCGCCCGATCGCATCACGCTGACCGGCGACGAGATCACGCGGCTGCTCGATCGGCGCTTTCCGCAGGAGCGGCGGGTGCTCGAGGTGCTCGACGCCACGCTCAGCGCGCCGCAGGTGCGGCTGCTGCCCGATCGCAACCGGCTGGCCGCGGTGCTGGACATCGCCGTGCGCGAGCGGCTGCTTGGCGGCCGCTGGAAAGGCACGTTGTCGTTCGACAGCGCGCTGCGTTGGGAGCCGCGCGACCGCACGCTGCGCCTGAGCCAGGCGCGCGTGGCCGACCTGCGCCTGGCCAGCACGGCGGCCGGCGATGCGCGCACCGCCGCCGAACGGCTGGGCGCCGCGCTCGCCGAGCGCGTGCTCGAAGACCTCGTGCTCTACACGCTGCCCACCGAGCGCGCCGACGCGCTGCGCGCCGCCGGGGTGGCGCCGTCGGCGGTGGCGGTCACCGCGCGTGGGGTGGAGATCACGCTTTCGCCGCTGGCGCCCTGAAGCAGGGGAGGGTCCCGCGGCGGGCCGGCCGCGGCCGCTGCCTATGATCGCGGCCGAGCAACTTCTTCGACCCCTTTCACGAGGGGACCTGCCGCCCCCCGTGGATATCCTGCTGCTGATCAAGGCCGCCCTGATGGGCGTGGTCGAGGGCCTGACCGAGTTCCTGCCGATCTCGTCGACCGGCCACCTCATCCTCGCCGGCTCGCTGCTGGACTTCACCGGCGAATCGGTCAAGGTCTTCGACATCGCGATCCAGACCGGCGCGATGCTCGCCGTCATCTGGGAGTACCGGGTGCGGCTGCGCGGCACCGTCGCCGGCCTGTTCGACACGCCGCGCAACCCGGTGGCGCGGCGCTTCGCGCTGAACCTGCTGGTGGCCTTCCTGCCGGCGGCGTTCTTCGGCCTGCTGCTGGGCAAGGTCGTCAAGACGCACCTCTTCCACCCGCTGCCGGTGGCCACCGCGTTTGTCGTCGGGGGCCTCCTGATCCTGTGGATCGAGCGCCGGCACAAGCGCCGCTACGGCGAGCGCGACCTCGAAGGCGTGCGCCTGGCGCGCGTCGAGAGCGTCGACGACATGACGGCGCTCGATGCGCTGAAGGTCGGCCTCGTGCAGTGCCTGGCGCTGATTCCCGGCACCAGCCGCTCGGGCGCGACGATCATCGGCGCGATGCTGTTCGGCTTCTCGCGCAAGTGCGCCACCGAGTTCAGCTTCTTCCTCGGCATCCCGACGCTGATGGCCGCCGGCGCCTACTCGGTGTGGAAGGAGCGCGCGGCACTGAACTGGGCCGACCTGCCGATGTTTGCGGTGGGCTTCGTCGTCTCGTTCTTCAGCGCGTGGCTGTGCATCCGCTGGCTCATCCGCTACGTGGCGACGCACGACTTCACCGTCTTCGCCTGGTACCGCATCGTCTTCGGCGGCATGGTGCTGCTGACGGCGTATACGGGCTGGGTGGAGTGGAAGGCTTGAGGAGCGATCCGATCCAGCGATCGGGCTCTTCGGCGTGCGGCGTCAGCGCCGCTCGAACACCAGATCCCACACGCCGTGCCCGAGCTTCAGGCCGCGCTGCTCGAAGCGCGTCAGCGGCCGCCACGGCGGCCGCGCTGAGCAGCCCGCGGCGCGATTGACGAGCAGCGGCTCGCCGGCCAGCACGTCGAGCATCTGCTCGGCATAAGGCTGCCAGTCGGTGGCGCAGTGCAGGTAGCCGCCGCTGGCCAGACGCCGCGCCAGTTCGGCGACGAACGCCGGCTGCAGCAGCCGCCGCTTGTGGTGGCGCTTCTTCGGCCACGGGTCGGGGAACCAGACGTGGATGCCGGCGAGCGACGCCGGCGCGACCATCGTGCGCAGCACCTCGACGGCGTCGTGGCGCACGATGCGCACGTTGGCAAGGCCTCGTTCGCCGATGAGCTTCAGCAGCGCGCCGACGCCGGCCTCGTGCACCTCGACGCCGATGAGGTCGTGGTCGGGCAAAGCCGCCGCCACCGCCGCTGTCGCGTCGCCCATGCCGAAGCCGACTTCTAGGATGCGCGGCGCGGCGCGGCCGAAGACGGCGTCCCAGTCCGGCCATGTCGCCTGCCACGGCAGCACGAAGCGCGGGCCGAGGTCGACGAGCGCGCGCTGCTGCCCGGGCCCGAGACGCCCGCCGCGCAGCACGTAGCTGCGGACACGGCCGTCGTGGGCGGGGGCCGGCGCGGGCGTGGACGGCGCAGCCTGGGCGGAGGGCGCAGAAGGCGCAGATTCGGCAGAAGCTTCTCGGGCAGCGGGTTCCATCACGCCGCGATTGTCGGGGGCGCTTCGAGGTCGGCCCGGCAACTGGATTGGTGCGGGTCCCGTTCCTGCGCCGCAAGCCCGGTGGCTAGAATGCGCCGCATCCTGCGGGCGTCGTTCAATGGCAGGACCTGAGCTTCCCAAGCTCAAGACGTGGGTTCGATTCCCATCGCCCGCTCCAGCCGCCCCGATCGGGGCGACTCCAAGATCGCGCATCATCGCCATCTCCGCGCCGCGATCATGAACGCGCCCAACCGCCTGCCCACCGTCTCCGTTGTCGCCATCGACGACAGCGGCAGCGCGACGTTGCGGGCTCGCCTGGCCGAACTGGTGCGGCTGCCGGGCCTCGACGTGCAGGCGGGCGCCGGCGGCCTCACCGGCGCCGCGGCGCAGGCCGACGTGGTGCTGCTGCACGCCGCTGACCGCAGTGCGCTCGCCGTGCTGCCGGCGCGGCCGGGGCTGGCGGCGCTGGCGCACGACCGGCCGGTGGTCGTCGCCTGCGGCGAGCCCGACGATGCGGCCGAGACCGAACTGCTGCGCCTGGGCATCGAGGCCATCGTCGGCGACCGCGACAGCGCCGAGCTGGCGCGCGCGCTGCGCCACGCGTTCGTGCGCAAGCAGCTCGAGCGCACGGCGCGCACGGCGTACGCCACGGATCTCGCCACCGGCCTGCCGCACGAGGCGCAGCTGCTCGAACACATGACGCAGTTGATCGCGCTGCGCGAGCGCGAGCCGGCGCCGCTGGTGCTGATCGTGCTGCGCGTCGACGGCGTTGCGCAGGCGGCGGCGCGGCTCGGCGACGAGGCGGCCAACGTGCTTCGCCGCAAGATCGCCGTGCGGCTGCGCGGCGGGCTGCGCGCCAGCGACGTCGTCGCCTCGCTCGGCACCGATCTGTACGCGGTGATGCTTGGCCGCGTCGACGTGGCCGGCGACGGCGACGGCGTCGCCGGCAAGCTGCTGCGCGCGCTCGAGCAGCCGTTCGTGCTGGCCGGCCAGCCGTGCAGCGTGCAGGCCGCCTTCGGGCTGGCCAGCTACCCGGCCCACGGCAAGGATGCTGCGCGGCTGCTGCAACGCGCCGCCGCGCAGGCCGCGATGGTCGGCGCCGACGACGGCGGCGGTGCGCAGCACAGCACCTTCAGCGTGCTCGGCGGCGCGGCGAACGACGAGCCGGGTTGACGCGTTCGTTTGTCGTTCGTTTGTCCTGCCGCTGCGCAGGTCCTTCAGGCCGCGCCGTCACAATGCAGACGATGAGAGATGCCCCTCCGCCCGCCCCGTCCGAGGTGCCGCCGCGTGTCGTCACGCTCAGCGGCGCGACCAACTTCCGCGATCTCGGCGGCTACTCGAATGACGACGGCCGCCGGCTGCGCTGGCGGCGGCTGTTCCGCTCCGACCATCTCGGCGCGCTGACCGCGGCCGATCACGCGGTGCTGTCGAAGCTGGGCATCGCCGCGGCCTTCGACTTTCGCGGCGTCGACGAGCGCGCCGCCGCGCCGTACGAGGTGCCGGGGCTGGCGCAGCATTCGTTGGCCATCGAGCCGACCGTGGCGCAACGCATGCAGGAGCACATCGACGCCGGCCGCCGCCTGACGGTGCCGATCGTCGAAGGGCTGATGCGCGATCTCTACCGCGGCCTCGTCGAGGAGCGCACGCACCGTTTCGTCGAGTTCTTCGACCACCTGCTGCGCGCCGAGGCGCCGCTCGTCTTCCACTGCACCGCGGGCAAGGACCGCACCGGCGTCGCCGCGGCGCTGGTGCTGCTGGCGCTGGGCGTGTCGCGCCAGACGGTGATGGACGACTACCTGCTCAGCAACGAGTACTTCAAGCCGCCGTGGACGCCGCGCGCCGACATCGACCCGGCCGTGCTGCGCGCGCTGTGGGGCGTGCAGCCCGACTACCTCGAAGCGACGCTGTCGACGCTGGACCGCACGCCCGGCGGCGTCGAGCGTTTCCTGCGCGAGCGGCTGGGCCTGGCCGGCGAGCGGCGGCTGGCGCTCGCCGCGCGGTATCTCTTGCGCGACTGATGCGCCCGACGAAGGAAAACGCGGTCCTGAAGGTGCGCGCCATCGCCGGCACGCACGTCGTCGTGCTGGCCTGGGACTTCCAGAACGCCGTGCGCACGGCGCGCCTCGTCGACCTGCTCGGCTTTGCGATCGAGCGTTCGGAGTACGACCGCGACGGCCGCCGAGTCGAGACGTACTGGCTGCGCGGCATCAAGCGCTTCAAGCACAAGGACCCCGGGCTGCCGCCGGGCACGCCGGTGTCGTCGGCCGAGCACCCGATCCAGACCTTCCAGTGGGGCGACTACACGGCCAAGGCCGGCCGGCGCTACCGCTACCGCATCGTGCCCGTGCACGGGCAGCCGAAGAATCTGCGGCTCGACGTGGCCGCGGCGCTGGCGCTGTTCGTGCGCACCGAGCCCGACGAGGCCGGCAGCCCCTCGTCGACGAAGACGCGGCACGACATCCACTTCAACCGCGGCGTCATCGGCTCGCAGGCCTACGCGCGTACGTTCGGCAACGCGGTGCCCGACACCACCGCTCCCGGCTCGCCCGAGATGGTGTGGCTGTCGCACGGCCTCTACGAGGGGCTGATGCGCTTCATCGGCCGCGCCGCCGACCAGCGCTTCGCACTGCGCGCCGCGGTGTACGAGTTCCATTACCCGCCGGTCGTCAACGCCTTCGCCGCGGCGCTGGAAGCGGGCGCCGACGTGAAGATCGTCTACGACGCCGAGCGCCCCTACAAGGCCGGCAACGAGGCGGCGATCGCCGCCGCGGGGCTCGATGCGCACGGCGCGGCGATCCCGCGCACGGTGACCAGCGGCATCCGCCACAACAAGTTCATCGTGCTGATGCAAGGCGGCGTGCCGCGCGCGGTGTGGACGGGCTCGACCAACTTCTCGGCCGGCGGCCTCTTCGGGCACTCCAATGTCGGCCACATCGTCTGGGACCGCGCGCTCGCCGCGAAGTACCTCGCGTACTGGGAGCTTCTGGCGCAGAACCTCACCGACACGAAGCTGCGGCCGCTGAACAACGCCGCGACGCCGACGCCGGCCGGGCGTCCGCCGCCGGCGAGCGTGACGCCGCTCTTCAGCGCCCGCGACGCCAAGCCCGCGGCCACCGCCGCGGCCGTGCCGCCGGCGACGCTGCAGTGGTACGCCGAGCGCATGGCCGAAGCGAAGCGGCTCGTCTGCTTCACCGTCGCCTTCAGCCTCGACACCGTCTTCCAGCAGGTGCTGGCGCGCGAGAGCGACGTGCTGCGCTACGTGATCAAGGACGACCCGCTCGGCAGCGACGAGAACCTGGGCGTCGACCGCGACGTCATCTTCGCCAGCGGCGGCTACCTGGGCCCGGGCTGGTGGGCGAACTTCCTCGCCGAGCGCGACAACCCGCTGAACTCCAACGACTACATCCACACGAAGTTCCTGCTCGTCGACCCGCTGTCGGACGACCCGCTGGTCGTCACCGGCTCGGCCAACTTCAGCCGCCCCTCGCAGTGGAGCAACGACGAGAACATGCTCGTCATCCGCGGCGACACGCGCGTCGCGGACATCTACTTCGGCGAGTACATGCGCGTCTTCGACCACCACTACGCGCGCTACATCGTGCGCAAGCTCCAGGCCGAGGGCGTCTCCGACCCGGACGCCGGCTACCTGAAGGAAGACGCCGCCTGGGCACGCGCGCACTTCGATGCGCGCAGCTACAAGGCCAAGCGTCGGCGGTATTTCGTCAGCGGCTAGAGGCGGCTGTTCGCGCGCCTACTCGCCCACGCGCGCACCCAGTGCCTCGACGCCGAACATCTCGCGCACCGCTTCGCGGTACTGCGCCGAGCCGACCCAGTTCGTGCTGTGGTGCGAGCCGCCTTGCACGAGCACGAAGCGCTTCGGCTCGGGCGCACGCTCGTAGAGCGCGCGGCCGATCGAATGCGGCACGAGGCGGTCTTCGCTGCCGTGCACGACGAGCACCGGCGCGCGTACGCGCGCCATGCGTTCGGCGGCCTCGAAGCGCTGCGTCAGCAGCGGCCCGACCGGCAGCCAGCCCCACTTGAAGGTGGCCAGCAGGTCGCGCAGCGACGTGAACGAGCCTTCGACGATGAGCCCCGACAGGTCGTCGACCTGCGCGGCCAGGTCGACGGCGACGGCGCCGCCGAGCGAATGGCCGAAGACGAAGCGGCGGGCCTGTGGCGCGCCTTCGCGGGCGAGCCAGTCCCAGGCGGCGCGCGCGTCCTCGTAGGCCATCGTCTCGCTGGGCAGCAGGCCGGCGCCGCTACGCCCGAAGCCGCGGTAGTCGACGCCGAGCACCGCGAAGCCCAGGTCGTGCAGCCGGCGCATGCGCGGCGCGCTGCCGCGCACGTCCCAGCGCGCGCCGTGCAGGTACAGCAGCGTCGGCGCGTCGGCGCGCGCCTGCGGCAACCACAGCGCGTGCAGCTTCGTGCGCTCGCCGCTGACTTGCGAATCGAACTCGATCCACACGTCCTGCATGCCCTCGGCCGCCGCGAGGCCGGCGCTCCAGGTGCGCGCGCTCGGCTGGAAGACCCACTCGCGCTGCTTGTTGTCCAGCAGCGCGCAGCCGGAGATGCTGGCGGCAGCCAGTGCCGCCGCGGCCAATGCCAGCGACACGCGGCGCGCGGCCAGGCGCGCCACGATGCGCGCGGTGACTCGCCGGCCCGGTGCGGCGATCTGCTCGACCATCCTCATGGCCAGCGATGCTATCGACGGCGCCAAGGCCCTTTGCTGCTGCCGGGAAAACGCCGACGCCCGAATACACGACCTGCGGTCGTGCCGTGCCTCGGGACGGTGCGGGCGAACCCCAAGCGCGCGTGTGAAGGCTCCATGCCTAGACTGCCCGCGCCGCACGCCGTCGTGCTTCACGCGCCGCGCGGCGCCACAACCACCGAGGAGACCACCGTGACGACCACCCGCACGCCCCGTTCCCGCCCGCCGCGCCGCGCGGCCCTGGCCGCCGCGGCGGCCGTTGTCGCAGCCGGCCTCGGCGCCGTGCTCGCCGCCGGCCCGGCCGCGGCGCAGGACAAGTGGCCGAGCAAGCCGATCCGCTACATCGTGCCGTTCGCCGCCGGCGGCACCACCGACATCCTCGCGCGCGTCGTCGGCGAGAAGCTCGGGCCGGTGCTCGGCACGACGATCGTCGTCGACAACAAGCCGGGGCAGGGCGGCTCGGCCGGCGCCGCCGAGCTGGCGCGCGCCGCGCCCGACGGCTACACGATCGGCGGCGGCACGATCAGCTCACACGCGATCAACGCCACGCTGTATGCCGGCCGCCTGACCTACGACCCGGTGACGAGCTTCGAGCCGATCACGATGTACGCCTCGCAGCCCAATGTGCTGCTCGTGCACCCGAGCGTGCCGGCCAAGGACCTGAAGGAGTTCATCGCACTCGTGAAGAGCCAGCCGGGCAAGTTCAGCTTCGGCTCGGCCGGCAACGGCACCAGCCAGCACATCTCGGGCGAGCTGTTCAAGACGATGGCCGGGCTCGATATCCAGCACATCCCGTATCGCGGCAGCGGCCCGATGATCCCCGAGCTGCTCGGCGGCACGCTGCCGGTGGCGGTGGACAACATCGCCACCGCCATCCCGCACATGAAGGCGGGCAAGGTGCGCGCGCTCGCGGTGACGAGCGCCGAGCGCACCGGCGTCGCGCCCGACGTGCCGACGATGGCCGAGCAGGGCCTGGCGGGCTACCAGCTCAGCTCGTGGCAGGCGGTGTTCGCGCCGGCCGGCACGCCGAAACCCATCGTCGACCGGCTGCACGCCGAGATCGCGAAGATCCTCAAGATGCCCGACGTGGCGAAGAAGCTCGGCGACATGGGGCTCGATCTTTCCGGCATGCCGCCGGCCGAACTGGGCGCCGTCGTCAAGGCCGACGTGCCGCGGCTGGGCAAGGTGGTGAAGGACAGCGGCGCGAAGGCGGATTGAGCGCGATCCGTTCGGGCTGAGCCTGTCGAAGCCCGGCCCTGAGCCTGTCGAAGGGCCCTGTGCTCAGCGCGAACGGGTTCAGCGCGCACCCTCACTGGTTTCCACCTCATACGGGCTGCGCAAGTCCACCACCGTCTTCGCGCGCCGGCGCATGCGGATGTTGAGCATCTCGACGCCGAGCGAGAACGCCATCGCGAAGTAGACGTAGCCCTTGGGCACGTGGTGGTCGAAGCCCTCGGCGATCAGCACGACGCCGACGACGACCAGGAACGACAGCGCCAGCATCTTGATCGTCGGGTGCGCCGAGACGAAGCGGCCGATCGGCGCGGCGAACAGCATCATCAGTGGACCCGCGGCGCCGACCGACCCTCACCTGCGCGCCTTGGCCCGCGCCCGCCGCGGTGCCATCATCGACCCTGCGGGCTGAAGGGTGGCTCGCGCGATCAAAAGGACCAGCCCGGGAGGTGTCCGCATGAACCCGTTCGCCCAGTTGCTGCGCACGCGCGGCGCCAAGCCGCCGGTAGGGACCTGGATCGTCTCGGCCAGCGCAATGGTTGCCGAGGCCGTCGGCCACGCCGGCTTCAACTGGGGCGTGCTCGACATGGAGCACGCGCCGCTGGACCTGATGCCGCTGGTGCACCTGCTGCAGGCGGTAGGCAACACGAAGATGGTGCCGGTGGTGCGCGTGCCGTGGAACGACGCGGTCACCGTCAAGCGCGTGCTCGACGCCGGCGCCGAGACGCTTCTGTTCCCGCTGATCCAGAACGCCGACGAGGCGGCGCGCGCGGTCGCCGCGACGCGCTACGCGCCGGACGGCGTGCGGGGGCTCTCGGCGATGGGCCGCGCCTCGCGCTACGGCACGACGCCCGACTACTACCGCAGCGCCAACCGCTCGATCGGCGTCGTCGTGCAGCTCGAGACGCCGGCGGCGATCGCGCAGCTCGAGCACATCGCCGCCGTGCCCGGCGTCGACGCGTTGTTCGTCGGCCCGGCCGACCTCTCCGCGGCGATGGGCCACCCGGGCCAGCTCACGCACCCGGCGGTGATGGCGCTGATGGCCGACGCGGCGGCGCGCGCGCGCGCCATAGGCCGGCCGATCGGCACCGTCGGCACGACGACCGAGGTGGTGACGCGCTACCGCGCCGCCGGCTACGACTTCCTCGCCGTGGCCAGCGACCTGGCGCTGCTGATGCAAGGTGCCGGCGCCGCCGTGCAGGCGCTGCGGCAGCGCGACGGCGGCGCGCACGTGCACACGCTCGCCGAGGGCACGCGCACCGACCCGGCCGAGCGCGCCGGGCGCTGAGCGCGCGGCGGGCGGCACGCTACTTCAGGATGTCGCCCAGGCAGAGGTACTTGATCTCGACGTAGTCGTCGATGCCCTGGCGCGCGCCTTCGCGGCCGAGGCCGCTTTGCTTGACGCCGCCGAAGGGCACCTCGGCGGTGCTGATGAGGCCGGTGTTGATGCCGACCATGCCGTACTCCAGCGCCTCGGCGACGCGGAAGATGCGGCCGACGTCGCGGCTGTAGAAGTAGCTCGCCAGCCCGAACTCGGTGGCGTTGGCCGCCGCGACCGCTTCGTCTTCGGTCTCGAAGCGGAACACCGGCGCCACCGGGCCGAAGGTCTCCTCGCGCGCGCACAGCATCTCGCCGGTGACGCCGGCCAGCACCGTGGGCGTGTAGAAGCGCTCGCCGATGCGCTGGCCGCCGACGACGATGCGCGCGCCCTTGCCGATCGCGTCGGCGACGTGCCGCTCGACCTTCGCGACGGCCGCGTCGTCGATCAGCGGGCCCTGGCTGACGCCGGCCTCGAAGCCGTTGCCGACCTTGATGCCCTGGCTCTTCGCGGCGAGCTTGTCGACGAAGGCGTCGTAGACGCCGGCCTGCACGTACAGGCGATTGGCGCAGACGCACGTCTGGCCGGCGTTGCGGTACTTGCTGACCATCGCGCCTTCGACGGCGCTGTCGATGTCGGCGTCGTCGAAGACGATGAAGGGCGCGTTGCCACCGAGTTCGAGGCTGACCTTCTTGATCGTCGGCGCGCACTGCGCGGCGAGGATGCGGCCGACCTCGGTGCTGCCGGTGAAGCTCAAGTGCCGCACCGTATCGCTGGCGCACAGCACGCGGCCGATGGCGATGCTGTTGTCGCCGTCGGCGCTGAGCACGTTCAGCACGCCGGCGGGCATGCCGGCGCGCTGCGCCAGCTCGGCCACCGCCAGCGCCGACAGCGGCGTCTGCTCGGCCGGCTTGATGACCACCGGGCAGCCCGCGGCCAGCGCCGGCGCCACCTTGCGCGTGATCATCGCGATCGGGAAATTCCACGGCGTGATCGCCGCGCAGACACCGATCGGCTGCTTGATCGCGAGGAAGCGCTTGTTGGCGTCGGTGGTCGGAATCGTCTCGCCGTAGACCCGCCGTGCTTCCTCGGCGAACCACTCGACGAAGCTCGCGCCGTAGACGACCTCGCCTTTGGCTTCCGCGAGCGGCTTGCCCTGCTCGGCGGTCATGATGCGCGCCAGGTCGTCGGCGTGCTGGTGCATGAGGTGGAACCACTTCATCATCACCGCGGCGCGTTCCTTGGCCGTCTTGCGCCGCCAGGCCGGCCAGGCGCGGTCGGCCGCGGCGATGGCCGCCTCGGCGTCGGCCGCGCCGAGGTTGGCCACCTCGGCGAGCACGGCGCCGCTGGCCGGGTCGCGCACCTCGAAGCGGCTGGCGCCGGCCACCCATTCGCCGTTGACGAGGCCCGCGGTCTTCAGCAGGCTCGGGTCGGCCAGCAGCGAAAGGGGAGAGGTCTTCGTGTCCATGCGGGGTGCGTTCCTTCGGCGGGGCCTGCACGATAGCAAGACCGGCCCGCGGCGATAATCCGCGGTCCTTTTCGCCGCGCCCGCCTGTCGCCCCATGAAAGCCGCCGAGATCCGCTCCACCTTCTTGAAGTTCTTCGAGAGCAAAGGCCACGCCGTGGTCGCCTCGAGCCCCGTGGTGCCCGGCGACGACCCGACGCTGCTGTTCACCAACGCCGGGATGAACCAGTTCAAGGATGTGTTCCTCGGCTTCGACAAGCGGCCGTACAGCCGTGCGGCGACGAGCCAGAAGTGCATCCGCGCCGGCGGCAAGCACAACGACCTCGAGAACGTGGGCTACACGGCGCGCCACCACACGTTCTTCGAGATGCTGGGCAACTTCAGCTTCGGCGACTACTTCAAGCGCGACGCGCTGCAGTACGCGTGGGAACTGCTGACGGTGCACTTCAAGCTGCCGGCCGACAAGCTGTGGGCCACCGTCTACGCCGAGGACGACGAGGCCTACGCGATCTGGCGGGACGTGATCGGGCTGCCGCCCGAGCGCATCGTGCGCATCGGCGACAACAAGGGCGCCCGCTACATGTCCGACAACTTCTGGATGATGGGCGACACGGGGCCGTGCGGGCCGTGCAGCGAGATCTTCTACGACCACGGCCCCGACGTGGCGGGCGGCCCGCCGGGTTCGCCCGAGCAGGACGGCGACCGCTACATCGAGATCTGGAACAACGTCTTCATGCAGTTCAACCGCACCGAAGACGGCGTGATGCACCCGCTGCCCAAACCCAGCGTCGACACCGGCATGGGCCTGGAGCGCCTGGCCGCCGTGCTGCAGCACGTGCACAGCAACTACGAGATCGATCTCTTCAGGCGCCTCTTGGCCGCGGCGAAGAACGCGGTCGAGTACGCCGGCGCGAAGGCGGTCGATGCCGATTCGCCCTCGCTGAAGGTGATCGCCGACCATATCCGCGCCACCGCGTTCACGATCACCGACGGCGTGATCCCGGGCAACGAGGGGCGCGGCTACGTGCTGCGGCGCATCACGCGGCGCGCCATCCGCCACGGCTACAAGCTCGGTGCGAGGAAGCCCTTCTTCCACACGCTGGTGATGCCGCTCGTCGCCGAGATGGGCGAGGCGTACCCCGAGCTCGCCCGCGAGGCCGCGCGCACGACCGATGTGCTCAAGCAGGAGGAAGAGCGCTTCTTCCAGACGATCGCCAACGGCATGGAGATTCTCGAGGCGGCTTTGTCGCCGGGGACAAAGCAGATCGACGGCGAGACCGCCTTCAAGCTGCACGACACCTACGGCTTCCCGCTCGACCTGACGGCCGATGTCTGCCGCGAGCGCGGCGTCACGGTCGACGAAGCCGGCTTCAACGCCGCGATGGCGCGCCAGCGCGAACAGGCGCGTGCCAGTGCCAAGTTCAAGATGGCCGCGGGGCTGGCCTACACCGGCGTCGACACCACGTTCCACGGCTACGAGCACCTGTTGTGCGAGCACAGCAAGGTGGTCGCGATCTACATCGACGGCACGCCCGTCGTGCGCGCACGCGCCGGCGACGACGTGGTGATCGTGCTCGACCACACGCCCTTCTACGCCGAGAGCGGCGGCCAGGCCGGCGACACCGGCGAGCTGCGCAACCCGCGCGCCCGCGTGCTCGTCGAAGACACCGTCAAGGTGCAGGCGGCGGTGCACGGCCACCAGGGCCGCATCGTCGAAGGCGAGGTCGAGGTCGGCGACGGCTTCGTCGCGCGCGTCGATGCCGAGCAGCGCGCGCGCACGATGCGCAACCACAGCGTCACGCACCTGATGCACAAGGCGCTGCGCGAGGTGCTGGGCGCGCACGTGCAGCAGAAGGGCTCGCTCGTCAACGCCGATCGCACCCGCTTCGACTTCAGCCACAACGCGCCCGTCACCGAAGCTCAGGTGACGAAGATCGAGGCGCTCGTCAACGCCGAGATCCTGGCCAACGCGGCGACGCAGGCGCGCACCGTGCCGCTGGATGAGGCGCAAAAGCTCGGCGCGATGATGCTCTTCGGCGAGAAGTACGGCGACAGCGTGCGCGTGCTCGACATCGGCTCCTCGCGCGAGCTGTGCGGCGGCACGCACGTCGCGCGCACCGGGGACATCGGCCTGTTCAAGATCGTCGCCGAGGGCGGCATCGCCGCCGGCATCCGCCGCATCGAGGCGGTGACGGGCGACAACGCGCTGGCCTATCTGCAAGGGCTCGAGAGCACGGTGGCCGGCGTCGCCGGCGCGCTGAAGGTGACGCCGGCCGAAGTGGGCGGGCGCGTCGCCGCGGTGCTCGACCAGGTCCGCGCGTTGGAGAAGGAAATCGCGGCGCTGAAGGGCAAGCTCGCCAGTGCGCAAGGCGACGAACTCGTCGCGCAGGCGGTCGATGTGAACGGCATCAAGGTGCTCGCCGCGACGCTGCAAGGCGCCGACGCGAAGACGCTGCGCGACACGCTCGACCAGCTGAAGAACAAGCTCAAGAGCGCGGCCATCGTGCTGGCCGCGGTCGATGGCGGCAAGGTGCAGCTCGCCGCCGGTGTCACCGCCGACCGGGTCGCCAAGGTGAAGGCCGGCGAACTGGTCAACTTCGTCGCCCAGCAAGTGGGCGGCAAGGGCGGCGGCAAGGCCGACATGGCGATGGCCGGTGGCACTGACGCCGCCGGGCTGCCGAAGGCGCTGGCGAGCGTGCAAGGCTACGTGGCCGAGCGGGTTTGAAGGTTTGACACGCCGCGGCGGCTAACCTTACAAGTCAGCGTCCAAGCCAGCGCACGAAACCCCAGCCGCCATGCCGAGCGAGGCCCCGGGCCATCGATCCGCTTCGCCGCACGCCGCGGCCGAAGGGGTGCTGCTGCACGCCAGCGCGGCGCACCAGCCGATGCAGGCCCACGCCCATGTCCACGCTCATGCAGCCCCTCGCCCCTGGCGACTGGCACCCGCGCTGCGCGCCTCGGTCGCCTGGCATGCGGCGCTCGGTGTGACCGCGGCCGTCTCACCACCGCTGTGGCCCTGGGCGCTGGGCGCGGCGGCGGCCAACCATCTGCTGCTCGTCGCCGGCGGCCTGACGCCGCGTTCGAGCCTGCTCGGGCCCAACATCGTGCGGCTACCAGCCGCCGCGATGTCGCGCCGCGAAGTGGCACTGACCTTCGACGACGGCCCCGACCCCGAGGCGACGCCGCGGGTGCTGGACCTGCTCGACGAGGCCGGCACGCGCGCCACGTTCTTCTGCATCGGCCGGCTGGCGCGGCGGCATCCGGCGCTGGTGCGCGAGATCGTCGCGCGCGGCCACCGCGTCGAGAACCACGGCGACTCGCACGCCAAGGCCACCGCGCTGTACGGGCCGCGCCGGCTGCGCGCCGACATCGTCGCCGCGCAGGAGACGCTCGCGGACATCACCGGCCAGCGGCCGCGCTTCTTCCGCCCGCTCGGCGGTTTTCGCAGCATCTGGCTCGACCCGCTGCTGCAGCAGCTCGACCTGCGCCTGGCGTGCTGGACACGCCGCGGCTTCGATGCGGCCGAAGGCAACGCGGCGATCGTCTACCGGCGGCTCGCGCGCAACCTCGGGCCGGGCGACATCCTGCTGCTGCACGACGGCCAGGCGGCGCTGACCGCGGCGCGCACGCCCGTATCGCTGGACGTGCTGCCGCGGCTGCTCGGCACGCTGCGCGAAGCGGCGCTGCAGCCGGTGACGCTGGCCGACGCGGTGCCGCCGGCCTGAGCCGCTATCGAACGATCGTCCCTGCCACCTGTCGGAGGAAACGCATGCGCGTCACGCTCGTCCACCCTGCCGGCTTCAACTTCATCCCCGGCCAGCCCGACTTCGCGATGCTCGCCAACCGCATGGCGCCGGTGGGCATCATGCAGCTTGCGAGCTGGCTCGACAAACACGGCCACCCGACGCAGCTGCACGACTGCCTCGGGCCCTTCGCGCCGCCGGGCATCGAGGCCAACGCCGAACTGGTGCTGGCCACCGACCCCGAGCTGGTCGGCTTCTCGGCGACGACATCGAGCTTCATGGACGCGGCCGACATGGCCGAATACATCAAGCGCAAGCGCCCGCACGTGAAGATCGTCGTCGGCAACGTGCACGTGTCGTCGCTCGGCACGCCGGTGCTCGACCACTTCCCGGAGATCGACTACCTCGTCATCGGTGAAGGCGAGGGCGCGCTGCTCGACCTGTGCGAAGGCAAGACGCTCGCCGACATCGGCAACCTGTGCTGGCGCGATGCGTCAGGGCGCGCGATCTTCAACGAGCGCAGGAGCCGCATCCTCGAACTCGACGACCTGCCGTTCCCGGCCTACGAGAAGCTCGCCGGCTTCCCGCGTGCGTATCACATGCCGCTCTTCACGTACGAGCTGCGCTACGGCGCGACGATGGTGGGCTCGCGCGGCTGCCCGTACACCTGTTCGTTCTGCGACCGCACGGTGTTCGAGCGCTTGTACAAGACGAACTCGCCGGAGTACACGTACGAGCACATGAAGTACCTGCGCGACAGGTTCGATGTGCGCCACATCAACTTCTACGATGACCTGTTCACCGCGAGCAAGAAGCGCGTCGAGGGGCTGACAGAACTGCTGATCACGAAGCCGCTGGGCATGCAGTTCAACTGCGCGATCCGCGCCGGGCACACGTCGCCGGAGATGCTGGCGCGGCTGAAGCACGCCGGCGCGCTGATGGTGTCGCTCGGCATCGAGTCCGCCGACCCCGAGATGATGGTGCGCCACAAGGCCGGCGTCACGCTCGAGCAGGTGCGCGGCACGGTGCGCGACATCCACGCCGCGGGGCTGCGCGCCAAGGGCCTGTTCATCTTCGGCATGCCGGGCGAGACGGAGCAGACCTTCCGCCGGACGAGCGACTTCATCCTCGAGCTCGGCCTGGACGAGATGAACATGACCAAGTTCGCGCCGCTGCACGGCGCGCCGATCTGGGAAGAGTGCCTGAGCGGCGAGTCGGGCACCTTCGACGAGGACTGGCGGCTGATGAACTGCCTGAACTTCGTCTACAAACCCAACGCCTTCGCGACGCGCGAGGAGATGGACGCGCTCTACAACTGGCACGTCATGCGCTTCTACAACAGCCGCCAGTACCACCGCAAGTTCGCGCGGCGGCTGTGGCAACATCGCTGGAGCCTGTGGCACCTGGCCCGGCACCTGCCGCAGACGGTGAAGGCGATGCGCTACTTCAAGAAGAACAAGGCCGAGCTCGAGCGCATCAAGCGCGAGTTCAAGCGCCACCCGCGCCAGCCGGTGGGCCTGATGCCGGTGCTGAGCCCGGAGATCATCGCCGACAACATCGCCGCGATGGCGCGCGACGGGCGCACGCAGCCGGTGAACGTGAAGCCGGTGAAGATGACGTGGGCGAGGGCGGGGTCGTCGGCCGCCGAGGCCGCGTCGGCCGGTTCGTCGTCGACGGGATGAGCCCCGGCATGCAGCGCCGCGCCGTGGTGGGCGGGCTGCTGGGGGGCGTCGTGGTCGCGTCGTCGCCGGTGCGGGGTGCGGCGGACGCCTCGGCGAGCGCGGCGGCGTGGCTCGCATGGGGGCCGTCGGGGCTTTGGGCGGGCGTCGCTGGCGCGAGTCGCGTGCCGCAGCGCATTGCCGACGGCGGCGTGCCGTTCGCGCCGGTGGCCGGAGGCCTCTGGGTGGCGCACGCAGCGCATCGATTGCAGCGCTGGCAGCACCGCGGCGACGGCGTGTTCGAAATCGTCGCCGAGCGCGACCTCGGCGGCGAGTCCGCACCGGCGCCCGCGACCGCGCAAGTGGCTGTGCACGCGCTCGCCGCCAGCCGCGACGGCCGCTGGCTGCTCGCCGCGCTTGGCGAGAACCTCGTCCTTCTCGACGGCAACGGCCGCGTCGTGCGCCGCTACGACGGCACCGACCTCGAACGCCGCCGGCGTGGGCGTGCCGAGGGTTTGCGGCATCACGCCGGCCGGCGCAGCTTCGTCGTCGGCTGGCCGGCGATCGGCGAGTGGTGGGAGATCCCGCTCGACCCCGCGGCCGCGCCGATCTACGACGGCCTCGTGCATGACTACCGCATGGGCGAGGCGATCGCGCGCCCGGGCCACCTCGGCGTGCGGCGGCTGCCGCTGGGCATCGATGCGGTGCCGGACTTGTCGTTCGCCGACGACCGCGTGCCGTGGCTCGCCGGCCGGCTCGGCGAGCGCGTCGCCGTCGTGCACCTGGACGTGCGGCGGCAGATCGCTGCGTTGCCGATCGCGAACGCGCGGCCGCACGCGGCGCTTTGGCGCTGCGAGGGCGCGACCGGCGGCGCCGCGGCGGCCTGCCGCTGGTGGCTGCCGGCCGGCGAGCGCATCGTCGTCATCGACCCGGCGCGCTGGCGCGAGGTGGCCGAAGAGCGCCTGAGCGGTGACGTGCTCGCGCTCGCGGCGGCCGGCGATTTGCTGTGGGCGCTGGTCGCGCAAGGCGACCGCAACTCGCTCGTGATGCGCCGCGGCGACAACGCTTGGCAAGCGGTGCCGCTGCCCGAGGGCGTGCCGCGCGCGATCGCTTCTGCGCAGGCCGCTGCAGACGCCGCTGCCGATACCTCTGCGCCCGGCACCGGCGCCGCGTTGCTTGTCGCGACCACGCAACCCGCCGCGCTGTTGCTGCTGACCGCGCAAGGCCGCGTGCTGCACCGCCAGTCGCTGCCCGAATCCACCCTCGTCGACGGCGTGCTGTCGCTGCCGCCGGCCGCGGCCCGCTGACCCTGGCTGACCACCGCCGGCCCCCCTGAACGCGGCCTGCTCGGGGTTTGTGCGTCTTGCCGCGCGCAGCCTTTGTCGGTGAACGTCGCGGCGGTCGCCACCCGCGCCCGCATCTACGCCGACAAGAAGGAGACCCCCATGGCATTCCGTCTTCGCGCCGCCTGGCGCGTGCTGCTGCCGGCCCTGGCCGGGTTGCTGGTCGGCGCAAGTGCGTCAGCCAACACGCTGACGCAGAACGTCTCGTGGACCATCGACCGCGCCGGCACGAGCACGAAGTACCGCGTCGTCGCCTACGGCGACTCGATCTACGCCGGCTACAACGGCTCGGTCCTCAACGCCGCGAAGTACGCCGCGACGACGGTCGACGCCGAGTACCTGGCGGCCAAGTGGGGCGCCGACATCGAGAACGTGCGCCGCGCCAAGAGCGGCGCCGTCGCCTCCGACATCTACAACAACAAGATCGTCGCCGAGCGCTCGTACATGCAGGCGGCGTCCACCCGCGTCGTCACCTTCGAGATGTGCGGCAACGACGGCCTGCAGGCGCGCTCGGCCTTCAAGAGCCAGAGCGGCACCTGCAGCTACGCGGGCCTCGAGACGGCGCTGGCGAACTGCAAGACCTACGTCGCCGCGGCGATGGACTACATCAACGCCAACGCCTACGCCGGCACGAAGCTGAAGATCATCACCAACCTCTACTACCCGGGCTACGCCGCCGACAACGTGCAAAGCAGCTGCCGCGACGGCACGACCGGCGCGACGGTCAACGTGCAAGGCGCGATGCTGCCGCGCATCGCCAAGATGAACTACTGGATGTGCGAGTACGCGCGCCAGAAGGGCTTCCAGTGCGCCGACAGCTTCGCGCAGTACATGGGTGCCGACCACGACAGCAACGGCGACGGCCAGGCCGATGCCGATGCGCTGCGCTACGTCGCCGGCGAGAGCGAGGCGAGCTACGTCACGCGCATCACGACGACGCTGCGCTCGACGATCCGCGACGCGAACCAGAAGTTCGTCTCCGCGAGCAGCAGCTACGACTACATCCAGAGCGACGACACACACCCCACCTACACCGGCGGCACGGTGCGGGCGGGCTTGTTCGGCGGCACCACCGGCTCGGGCGCGGCACGCTACACGTCGTTCGCCGGCGGCAAGAGCCCGATCTGGAACCAGCTCGGCCACGAGCGCATGGGTTGGGCGCTGTCGGTGTCGAACCCGGCGGCGCCGTAGCGGTCTGAAGTTCTCGATGGACCGAACCGACCGCGCCAAGGGATCGTGATGAAGCGTTCGCGCAAGGCGCCGACAACGCCACCGACGCCGCCCGCTCCGGCGACGCCGCGCTGGACCCTGAGCTGGGTCCACATGGCGCTGGCGTTGGCGTTCGGCGCGGGGCTGCCGGTCGTGTGGACGTGGTTCGAGGCGGGCGACCGGCCGGCGGCGGCGATAGCCCCGGCGCCGGCCGCCGCGACGGCGCTGCCCGTGCAGATCGCCGCGGCGAGCCCGGCGCCGGTGCAAGTCGCGGCACCGACGCCGGCCGTCGAACCCGCACCCGCCGCTGCACCGCCTCGCGCGGCACCGCAGATCCCGCGCCAGCGCGACCCCCACGGCGACCAGAGCCCCGACATCACCGACTTCATCAACCAGGGCGAGGTGCCGACGATGGCCGACGTGATCAGCCGCCTGCGCGCCGCCGGCGTCACCGGCGGCCTGGCCGCGTTCAACCCGCCGGGCACGAAGCCGCCGCTCGTCGGCAACGCGGTGAGTGCCGACTTCGAGCTGCCGGCGGGCTACGTGCGCCATCACCAGTTCACCGACGACGGCCGGCCGATCGAGGCGATCGTCATGTTCGCACCCGACCACCCGTCGGTGCTGGCCGCCGCGCAGGCGGCCGGGCGCGATGAGCTGACGGCCGCCGAGCGCGTCGTGCCGCCGGCGCTGCTGCCGCCGGGGCTTCCGGTGCGGCAGATCGTCGTGCCGGCGCCGGCCGATCCGGGCCGTTGACGGTCGCTGACCGCCGCCTCCGCCCCGACACACCATTCCTCTCGCCATTCCGTTCGCTGCCCGCTCGAGGACGCCGCTGGCGCTGATCGCCAGCGCGCTGCTGCTGGCGCTGTACGCGGCGGGCGATGCCGGCTGGGTGCTCGGCTTCGTCGCACTGGTGCCGTGGCTGCGCACGCTCGATGCAGGCCGCGCCGCGAGGTCGCCGGTGCGCACGATGGTCAATGCGCTGGCGATGTCGGTGCTGCTGACCGCGGCGATGTTCGGCTGGTTCGGCCTCGCGATGGCGCGCTACTTCGACGTGCCCGGTGTGCTCGGGCTCGCCGTGCTGCTGGTGCTGGCGCCGATCTTCCAGCCGCAGATGTGGGTGTTTGCGCTCGTGCGCCACGTGGTGCGCCGGCGCTCCGGCACGATCGTCGGCGCGCTGGCCGGCGCTGCGGCCTGGGTGGCCACCGAGTGGGCAGTGCCCAAGCTGCTCGGCGACACGCTCGGCCACGGCCTGTATCCCGCGGCGCTGCTGCGGCAGGCGGCCGACCTCGGCGGCGCGGCTGGGCTGACGTTCCTGCTGCTGCTCGCCAATGAAGCGGTGGCTGCGGCGTGGGCCGCGTGGGCCGCGTCGCGGGGGCCGGCCGAGCGAGCGCGCGACCGCACCGCCGTGCGCGCGATCGCAAAGCCGCTCGCCGCCGCCGTCGCCGTGCCGCTCGCGCTCGCCGCCTACGGCGCGCTGAGCCCCACCGCCGCGCCCGAGCCGGCGGCACCGCCGCACGCCACCGTGCGCATGGGCCTCGTGCAATCGAACATCGTCGACTACGAGCGGCTGCGGCGCGAGCGCGGCGCCGCCGAGGTCGTGCGCGAGGTGCTCGACGTGCACTACGCGATGAGCCACGACGCCGTCGAGCGGCAGAAGGTGCAGGCGTTGCTGTGGTCGGAGACGGTGTACCCGACGACCTTCGGCCGCCCGAAGAGCGACGCCGGCGCCGAGCTCGACCGCGAGATCGCCGGCATCGTCAATGCCGCCGGCGTGCCGCTGGTCTTCGGCACCTACGACCGCGACGGTGAGGGTGAGTACAACGCCGCCGCCTTCCTGGCGCCCGGCCGCGGGCTCGTCGGCGTCTACCGCAAGACGCGGCTCTTTCCGTTCACCGAGGCGCTGCCGGCGTGGCTCGACACGGCGCTCGTGCGCGGCGTGCTGCCCTGGGCCGGCCACTGGCGCGCCGGCAGCGGCGCGCGCGTGCTGCCGCTCGTGCTGGCTGGCGGGCGCGAGGTGCCGGTGCTGCCGCTCATCTGCCTGGACGATGTCGACACCGGCCTCGCCGTCGACGGCGCGCGCCTGGGCGCGCAGTTGATCGTCACGATGTCCAACGACTCGTGGTTCACCGAGCATCCGCAGGGCGCGCGGCTGCACCTGGCCGTGGCGGCGTTTCGCAGCATCGAGACGCGGCTGGCGCAGTTCCGCGTCACGAACAACGGTGCCAGCGCCGTCATCGACGCGCGCGGCGAGGTGCTGACCGGCACGCGCGTCGGTGAGCGCACGCTCGTCGTCGGCGAACTGCCGGCGCGCGAGCCGCCGCGCACGCTGATGGTGACATGGGGCGACTGGGTCGGCCGCGCCGGGGCGGTGTTCCTGCTGGCGCTGCTGGCGATCGCCGGCACGCGGGCGTGGCGGCAACGGCGTCGGCCGCTGGTGGAGGCGGACGCCGCCGCGGTGGCGGCGGCGAGCGCCGGCGCGGCCTCGGCCCGGGCGTCGACGACGACCGGGCAGTCGATGTCCGTCTCGCTGCTGACCCCGGCGGCGCGCTGGCTGGCTGCCGGCCTGCGCGCGCTGGCCGTCGCCGGCGGCGCCACGCTGGTGGCGATGGTGCTCGGCGGCGAGGGCGCGCTTGGCGCCCACACGCCGGCGCAGATCCGCGCCTTCGCCGTCTGGGTGCTGGCGCCCGAGGCGGCGGTGCGCGCGCTGCTGTGGGCCAGCGGCGCGAAGCTGTCCGTGTGCGCCGGCGACCTCGTCTTCGTCGGGCGCGGCACGCGCCGCATCGAGCTGCCGGCGGCGGACGTGGCCGAGGTGCGGGCCTGGCGGCTGCCGCTGCCGCTGCCCGGCGCCACGCTGCGCCTGGCTCGCGGCGCCCAGTGGCCGTTCATGC
Organism: Betaproteobacteria bacterium; assembly: GCA_016716535.1. GTDB lineage: Bacteria > Pseudomonadota > Gammaproteobacteria > Burkholderiales > Burkholderiaceae_C > Rubrivivax. The sequence goes on from JADJWD010000002.1 coordinate 109,351, forward strand.
TGGCGCGTGCCGATGCGCTTGCGCTGCAGGCGGCGCTCGGCGCGGCGGTCGCCGTGCCGGTGTCGCCGGCGCACGCCGCTCACTATGCCCACGCTGCGCTGGCACCGCGCGGCCACCGCCTGTGGCAGCACCCGCTGGCCAAGTTCGTGCTGCTGCCGTTCGTGCTGGCCGTGCCGGCGTTCACGCTGCACCAGCGCATCGCCTTCGGCGCCGCCTTCGGCGAAGTCCAGCTCTTCGGCTGGCTGGCCTATGCGAAGGGATTCGTGTTGTGGTGGGCGGCCTGGGGCATCGGCGTGACGATCGCCGCGGCCGCGCTTCGGGCGGCCATCGAAGCGGGCACGTGGGCCGTCGTCGCGTGGCAGCCTGCGCGTGCACCTGCCGTGCGTCGCATGCTGGAGCGGGCCGGGCTGGTGCTGCTGTATCTCGGTCTGCCGGCCTGGCTGGTGCTGCGCGTCGGCCTGGGCTGAGGCGCATTTGCCGAGCGGCCGTCCGGCCGCCTGCGGCGGTGAAGCCGCACGATGGGAGTGCGGCGCGAACTGCGGCGCGATCCGCGGCGCGATCTGCGGCGCCATCCATCACGGTGCGATCCACGGTGCGATGCACGGCGCGATTCACGTGACGGCCGGCGGTTCGGCCGGGGATGCGGCCGGACCCCACCGGCAATTTCGTAACTGTTTCACGCCGGGCGTTCAAGTCGTCTTCTCGCAGGCCGTAATCCGACCCATGTCGTTTGACATCTGATGATCGGCGTGGAACAACCCGCAGCCGGCGACAGACAGGTCGCCGGATGCGTTTTTTTCAGCGACCGCCGCGTCAGCGCCTGGAGACAGACACATGAAGAACCTGATCGCGAACCTGCCGCTGCGCCTGAAGTTTCTGCTGCTCGGCGTCATCGCCGCGCTGATGCTGCTGCTGCCGGCCACCCTGCTCGTGCGCGCCGATCTGGGCCACGTGGAGGCCGCGCAGCGCCAGCTCGAGGGCATCGCGCCGGCGCAATCGGCGGTGGCCCTGATCCACGTCACGCAGCAGCACCGCGGCATCTCGGCGCTCGTGCTCGGCGGCGACACCGCCGCGGCGGCCAACCGGCGAGCCAAGCAGGCCGAGGTCGACCGAGGGCTGGCGCAGCTCACGAAGGCCGTCGCGACGTTGCAGGACGCGCCGCTGGCGTCGGCCACCGCCCGCCTGGCCGACGACTGGCGGGCGCTGGCCGGCAAGCTCGACGCGGCGGCGCTCGATTCCGCCCGAAGCCTCGAGCTTCATAGCGCGCTGATCCAGCAAGAGATCGAGCTGATCCAGGACATCGCGCGTGTATCGGGCATCGTCCTCGTGCCCGAGGCCGCCTCGTACTTCCTTCAATCCGCGGCGCTGGAGCAGTTGCCGCGGCTCATCGAAGCCTTCGGGCAGGCGCGCGGCCTTGGCGCCACGCTGCTGGCGCGCGGCAGCGCCACGCCGCAGGAGCGGGCGGCCATCTCGCAGCTCGGGGCGACGGTCGCCTCGACGTTCCGCGACGCCCGCAAGTCCCTCGAACTGGCGGTGAAGGACGACGCCACCGCGCGCGCGGCGATCGGCAATGCGATGTCGGCCGCGACGGCGGCGGCCCAGGAAGGCTTCAAGCTCGTCGACGAGCGCGTCGTGCAGGCGCAGAAGCTCGAGTTCCCGGCCGCCCAGTACTACGAGGTGATGACGCGGGCCACCGAGGCGCAGTTCAAGCTCATCGAAGCGGCCAACGCGGCGCTCGGCGCGGCGCTGGAGCGCGAGGTGCAGCGCTCGCGCACCGAGATCATGCTGGTGCTGCTGGCGTGCGGTGCGCTGGCGCTTCTCGGCGCCTGGCTGATGTGGGCCATCACGCGCATCACCGCCGGGGCGGTGGCCTCGGCGCTGCACATGGCGCAGGCGGTCGCTGCGGGCGACCTCACCCAGTCGGTCGCGCAAGCCGGGCGCGACGAGGTGGGCCAGCTGCTGCGCGCCCTGGAGCGCATGAAGGACAGCCTCGCCGTCGTCGTCGCGACGGCGCGCGGAAACGCCGAGAACGTCGCCACGGCGAGCGCGCAAATCGCCCAGGGCAACCTCGACCTCAGCCAGCGGACCGAGGAACAGGCCAGCGCGCTGCAGGAGACGGCGGCGTCGATGGAGCAGCTCGGGACCGCGGTGACGCACAACGCCGAAAACGCCCGGCAGGCCAGCCGGCTCGCACAGGAGGCCTCGGCCGTGGCCGCCGAGGGCGGTGCCGTCGTCGGCCAGGTCGTCGAGATGATGAAGGGCATCAATGGCAGCAGCCGACGCATCGCCGACATCATCGGTGTCATCGACGGCATCGCGTTCCAGACCAACATCCTGGCGCTCAACGCCGCCGTCGAGGCGGCGCGTGCCGGCGAACAGGGCCGCGGCTTCGCGGTCGTCGCGTCGGAGGTGCGCAGCCTGGCGCAGCGCAGCTCCGAGGCGGCCAAGGAGATCAAGGCGCTGATCGGCAGCAGCGTCGATCAGGTGGAGGAAGGCTCGGCGCTCGTGCAGCGCGCCGGCACGACGATCGGCAACGTCGTCGAGTCGATTCAGCGCGTCAATGTCCTGATGGGCGAGATCAGCCGCGCCAGTGCCGAGCAGAGCTCGGGCGTCGCCCAGGTTGGCACGGCCGTCGGCCAGATCGACCAGACGACGCAGCAGAACGCCGCGCTGGTCGAGCAAAGTGCCGCGGCGGCCGAGTCGTTGAAGGTGCAGGCGGGGCAGTTGGTCGCGGCCGTCGCTGTGTTCAAGATCCGCGCGGCCGAACGGTCCTCCGACGAGGCCGCGGGCCGGCCTGCCGACGCGTCGGCCGCGCCACGCGGCGCGACGCCCGGCCTGCGCGCAACCCTGCCGGCCGCGCCGGCACAGCCCGCGGCTCGCGCGCCCGCGCGCGGCGCGAACCGCGCGCTGCCCGCCGAGACCCGTGTGGCCGAGGCCGGGGAGTGGGCCGCGTTCTGAATAGGCGCCGCGGAAGACCGAACATGCACTGTGCCTACGATGCGGTCCACGGACCGACGCATGCGCACGCCGAGGTGCCGGAACGCGCCCGCACGGACGGGCACGATCGGCAGCGCCGCCACGCCTGGCAGGCGCTGGCGACCTCGGTCCTGGCTTGCAGCGTTCTCGCGTTGTCGTTCACCGCCTACGCCGGGTCGGCCGGCGGCTGGCAGGTTGCCGCCGGCGCGCTGACCACGGCGCTGGTCTTCTTCGCCGGCCTGGCGCTCGCCGTGCGCGTGGCTCGCCGGCGCCACGAGCGACGCAGCCAGACGACGCAGCAGCAATCGACGGACGCCCTGATCCACGAGGGGACGCTCAACTACCGCCGGGTGCGCGCCACGCTGTACGGCGTGTTGCTGGCGCTGTGCTGCAACTTCGCGCTGCAGACCTGGCACGCGCGGCGCACCGAGCACAGCCGGCAGTCCGAGAACGCCGCACTCGAACTGGCCGCCGTGCAGCGCATGCTGAGCCAGCGCATCGCCCGGCTCGTGCTCGACATGGCGCGTGTGGCCGTGCTGGCCGATCCGCTGGACGCTGCCGGTTCGGCGGCGGCACTGCGCGAGGCGATCGAGCGCTCCGACCGCGAAGCGCAGCGGCTGACCGATGTGCTCGCCGAGCTCGGCTGGCTGACCGACGCGCAAGGCGGCGAGCTGCAAGCGGCATGGTCGGGCTGGCTGGCGCAGCGCGACGCCCTGATCGCCGGCGCGCGCACCGCCGGCAGCGACGTGGTGCCGCGCTCGCCGGTGCCCACGCGCTTGGCCGCTGCGGTGGGCGCGCGGGCCGACGAGGCGGCCCGCTCGGTACAGGCGCTGCTCAACGCCATGCATGCCACGACGGCGCGGCGGCACGCCGAGCGGGTGATGCAGACGCAGGCGTGGTCGGTGCTGAACGTGGTTCTGCTGTCCCTCGTCGCGGTCTTCGCGGTCGAGCCGGCGGTGCGTTCGGTCCGCCGGCAGTACCGGCGCCTGGCCGCCCAGGCCACCGACCTGCAGCGGCTGGCGCTGGTCGCCGAGCGCACGACGAACGCGGTGCTGCTGCTGGACGACCAGCGGCGCGTCGCCTGGGTCAACCATGCGTTCGCCGACATCACCGGCATCGCACCGCACGAGGCGGTGGGCCGCGACCTGCTCGCCGTGCTCGCGCCGGCCGCGGCCTGCGGCCCGGCCGAGCCGCTGCCGCGTTCGCTCGTCGCGACGCGCGGCAGGCGCTTCCAGCTGTGCCATCGCGCGGCCGGCGGCCACGAGGTCTGGCTCGACGTCGACGTCCAGGCCCTGCACGACGACGACGGCACGCTGCGCGGGCATGTCGCGGTGGCCGCCGACATCACGCAACTGCGCCAGGCGCAGGCCGAGCTCAGGATCGGCGCCATCGCGTTCGAGTCGCTGGACGGCATCGTGATCACCGATGCCGACGAGCGCATCCTGCGCGTCAACGCCGCCTTCACGCGCATCACCGGCTACACGATCGACGAGGCGCGCGGCAAGAAGACCGGGCACCTGCTGCGTTCGGGACGGCACGACCGCAGCTTCTACGAGAGCCTGTGGACGGCGCTCGAGCGCGACCTGCACTGGCAGGGCGAGCTGTGGAATCGCCGCCACAACGGCGAGGTCTACCCGCAGTGGACCAGCATCACCGCGGTGCGCGACGATCGCGGCCGCACGAGCCACTTCGTCGTCGTGCTGACCGACATCACCGAGAAGAAGCGCGCCGACGAGACCATCCGCACGCTGGCCTACTTCGACCCGCTGACGAAGCTGCCGAACCGGCGCCTGCTGCGCGAGCGCATCCTCGCGTCGTGCGCGGCCAGCGCCGAGAGCGGGCGCTACTCGGCGCTGCTGTTCATCGACCTCGACCACTTCAAGGAGCTCAACGACAGCAAGGGCCACGACATCGGCGACCAGCTGCTGATCGAGGTCGGCCGGCGCTTGAGCGCGGCCGTGCGCAGCGACGACACGGTGGCGCGGCAGGGCGGCGACGAGTTCGTCGTGCTCGTGACCAAGCTGAGCACCGACACCGTGCAGGCGCACGCGCAGGCCGAGCGCCTGGCCGAGGCCGTGCGCAGCGAGCTGAGCCGCCCCTACGACCTGGGCGCCTACCGCCACCACACGTCGCCCAGCATCGGCGTCAACGTCTTCCTCGGCGCCGAGCACAGCGTCGACGAGCTGCTCAAGCGCGCCGACAGTGCCATGTACCTGGCCAAGCGCTCGGGCCGCAACGCCTATCGCTTCTTCGACCCGGCGCTGCATGCGATGCTCGAGCAGCGCCTCGAGCTCGAGGCGGACCTGCGCCGCGCCTTCGAGCTGCGCCAGCTGCAGCTGCACTACCAGCCGCAGGTCGACGAGCACGGCGCGCTGCGCGGCGCCGAGGTGCTGCTGCGCTGGCGGCACGAGACGCGCGGCAACGTGTCGCCGGGCCTGTTCATCCCGCTGGCCGAGGAGACCGACCTGATCCTCGAGATCGGCGCCTGGGTGCTCGAGCGCGCGGCGCAGCAGGTGGTGGCCTGGAACTCGCGTGCCGAGGGGCCGCGCATCGAGCTCGCGGTCAACGTCAGCGCACGGCAGTTCCGCAGGCCCGACTTCTCGAGCGTCGTCAGCGAGATCGTCGAACGTGTCGGGCTGCCGCCCGGGCAGTTGAAGCTCGAGCTGACGGAGAGCCTGATCCTCTCGAACGTCGACGAGGTGGTCGCGACGATGCACACGCTGCGCACCCTCGGCATCAAGCTGTCGCTGGACGATTTCGGCACCGGCCAGTCGTCACTGTCGTACCTGACGCGACTGCCGCTGGACCAACTGAAGATCGATCAGTCGTTCGTGCGCAACCTGACGCACAGCCACTCCGACGCGATCGTCGCGCAGACCATCGTCGGCCTGGCCGACAACCTGGGCTTCGAGGTCATCGCCGAGGGCGTCGAAACCGAGGAGCAGCGCGCCATGCTCGAAGCCATGGGCTGCAAGAGGCACCAGGGTTATCTGTTCGGTGCCCCGATGCCGCTCGAGAGTTTCGAGGCGTTTGCACGGGCGCCCACCCGCGCCGGCGGGCTCGGAGCCGCAGCCCCGCCCGCCACGGCCCGAGGGCACTGAGGGCCGCCGGCCGGCCTGGCCGGCCGCACCGGTCAGCCCGCGCCGTCGACCGGCGGCGCCGCCGACAGCTCCTCGAGCAGGGTCAGCAACGTCGCCGCCTTCTCGCCGCCCAGCCCGGCGAGCAACCGGTGGCTGGAGTCGGCACTGAGCTGCTCGGCCTCGGCCAGCAGCAGCCGCCCGGCATCGGTGAGGCGCAACCTCTTCTTGCGCCGGTCCTGCGGGTCGGCCAGCTCGCGCGTCAGGCGTCGATCGCGCAGCGAGCGCAGCACGATGGACATCGTCGAACGATCCAGGGCGATCAGGCGCGCGAGCTCGTTCTGGCTGACCTCGTTCACCTCGCGCAACATGAACAGCGCCGAGTACTGCGAAGGGGTCAGGTCGAGGTGCCCGCACGCCTCGGTGAAGGCGGCGGCGGCGATCTGATGCGCGCGGCGAAACAGGAACTCCGGGCTGCTGTACAGCGCGCTGTCGATGCCGCCGGCATTGGCGCGCGCTGCGCCTTGCGGGGCCGCCGGCGCCGCCGCCGAGGGCGCCGCGGCGGTCTTCTTGGCTCGTACGATCATCGGCGCTTCGGATCCCGTGCTTTGCGCTGGGCGGCGGCGGCGCCGCGAGGGCGATGGCACAGAATACCAAGCAAACCCGCCGGCGAGCTTACCCACAACAACACCACATGACACCCAGAGTTGTCGTCGTCGATGACGACCTTGCGTCGGCATCGGTCATCGCCAAGCTGCTGCGCCGGCTGGGCTGCGAAGTCACCACGCACACCGACCCCCAGGCGGCCCTGTCGGTGGCGCTGCAAGGTGACATCGATCTGGTCAGTCTCGACCTCGGCATGCGGGGCCTCGACGGCCGCCAGCTCCTGGCGCTGATCCGCTCGCACGAACACTCGCAGCGCGCACCGAGCGTGCCGCTGATCACCGTCACCGGTCACGTGACGGCGGCCGACCGCGCCGACGCGCTGGCCCAAGGCTTCGCCGCCCATCTGGGCAAGCCCGTCATGATCGATGCGCTGCGCCGCGCCCTGTCGCGCGCGCTGATGCTGCGCGGCGACCTGCACCGCACCCGGCACACGGCGGACAAGGACTCGATCGAGGCCCGGATGCGCGAGGTGCGCGGTCAGGCGCCGACCGAAGGCACCCTGCAGGCCGGTGCCGGCATGGCCCTGGCGGCCGAGCAGCGGGGCCGCGCCGCGCTGCAGCAGGGGCTGCGGCTGGCCTTCGTCGGCAACGCCAAGGCGGCGCGGGCGCCGCTGGCCGCCTTCGCGCGGGCCGCCGAGGGTATCGGCGCGCAGAGCCTGCGCGATCGTTTCGAGGAGCTGTGCGCGCGGCTCGACGCCGGCGACGACGATGCGCTGGAAACCGCCGCGGTGCTGGCCCGCGCCGAACTCGACCGCGTGATCTTCACGCTGCGCGAACAGGCGCGGGCCGGCTGAAGCCCCGGGCGGCGCTGCCGGCTCTCGGCCGGTCACCGGCTGGCCAGCGCATCGTCGATCGACTGGCTCAGGCGCCGCAAGTCGATCGGCTTGGCCAGGTAGCCGCAGAAGCCGGCGTCCCGCCCCCGTCGCAGGTCGGCGGGCATCATGTTCGCGCTCACCGCCACCGCCGGGGCGGCCACGCCCCGCTCGCGCAGCCGGCGCAGCAGCTCGTGGCCGTCGCCATCGGACAGCTGGATGTCGAGCAGCAACAGGTCCGGGCGGAACTCGGGCGCCAGTTGCAGGGCTTCGTGCACGCTGGCGGCCGTTTGCAGCTCGATGCCGGGCCGCCGCGCCAGCAACCGCCGCATCAGCAGCCGGTTGGCGTCGTTGTCCTCGACATACAAAAGGCGACGAGGCGCGTGATCGCCGTCGGCCGTTGCGCCGGGCGCCGGGGTGCGCGAGGCGGGCTCGGTGCCGGCATCGGCACCGGCACGGTCTTGCGCGTCGATCGCCGGCAAGCGCACCCAGAAGGTGCTGCCGACGCCCGGCGTGCCGGCGACGCCGATCTGCCCGCCCATCAACTCGACCAGGCGGCGCGACAACGCCAGCCCGATCCCGGTGCCTCTGACGGCCGAACGCTCGGCGCCCAGGCGCTCGAACGGCTGGAAAAGGCGCGCGATCTGCGCCTCGTCCAGGCCGGGGCCGGTGTCGGTGACCCGCAGCTCCCAGCCGCCACCCTCGGGCTGCGCGGGCACGATCGCCATCGTGACGCGGCCTTCGGCCTGCCGGTTGTACTTGATGGCGTTGGACAGCAGGTTCAGCACGACCTGCCTGAGCCGGCGGCGATCGGCGCGCACGACGACCTGCGCGGGTGCGGCGGCGGCCTCGACGGCGACGCCGGCCGCCCGCGCCTCGGCGCCCACCAGGCGGGCGCATTCGTCCAGCAGCACAGGCAGGTCGACGGCACCGTGCTGCATGACGATCCGTCCGGCCTCGACCGACGAGAGATCGAGGACCTCGTCGATCAACGCCACCAGCTGCCGGCCGGCGCGCAACACCTGACCGACGTGCTCGGCGTCCTCCGCAGCGAGTGGCGACATCTCCAGCAGCTGCGCAAAGCCCATGATGGCGTTCAGCGGCGTGCGCAGCTCGTGGCTCATCTGCGACAGGAATTCGCTCTTGGCCGCATTGGCCTGCTCGGCTTCCTGCTTGGCCTGGACCAGCGCCTCGGTGCGCCAGGCGATGCGGCGTTCCAGCTCGACATTGATCTGCTGCAGCTCGGCCTCGCGGTCCTTCAACTCGCTCACGTCCTGCACCACCCCGACGATGCGCGCCGGCCGGCCCTTGTCATCGCGCGACAGGACCCGCACCTGCTCCTGCACCCAGACCCAGTGGCCCGCCTTGTGCCGGACCCTGAAGCGCAGCGGCGCGCGCTGCTCGCCGGCGAGGATGGCCTCGACGACGCCGGCGCGGCGCTCGCGGTCGTCCGGGTGCAGCAGGCCGAGCAGCCACGCCGCCAGATCCCCCGACAGGTCATCGCGGGAGTGACCGATGATCGCCAGCAGTTCGTCGCTGCACTCGAAGGCGCCGCCCGCGACGCTTCGCTCCCACAGGCCGGCGCCGACGTCACGCGTCACTGTCGACAGCCGCTGCTGCGTGTGACGCAGCGCGGTGACGTCGGCGGCATACGCGTAGACCAGCTTTCCGCGCGGCGACGCGCGCTCGACAAGCCGGAACTGCACCCACAACATGCACTCGCGGCCCTGCGCGTCGATATGGTGACGCTCCGCGACCGCGCTCGCCTGGCCGGCAAGCAGCCGGCGGTGCAGCGCCCAGCGCTCGTCGCTTCCGCGCGCGCCCAGCACCTCGTCGGCGGTGCGCCCGACGAGATCGGCCTGCGGGCGCCCCACGAAACGGGCGAAGTTCGCGTTCACGTAGACATAGCGCATGTCTTCGTCGACGCAGACGACCCACCCGGGGTAGGCGTCCATCGCCTCGCGCAGCTGCGCCTCGCTGGCCGCCAGCGCCTGCTGGGCGCGCTGCGTTTGCAGCTGGTGCAGGTGGCGCTCGGTGACATCCTGGACGGTGCCGCGCGAGCGCAGCGGGCGCCCGGCGTCGTCGAAATCCGTCTCGCAGCGCTCCTCGACCCACTTGATGCGCCCGTCGGACATGAGCAGCCGGTGTTCGATGCGATACGGCTCGCGGTCCTCGAGCGAGCGCTCGTAGGCGGCGGCGACGGCGGCGCGGTCCTGCGGGTGGACCATGTCGAGAAAAGCCGCATAGGAGGCGCCGAAGTGGCGCGGGTCCTGTTCGAACAGCCGGTACACCTCGTCGGACCAATGCAGCTCGCCGCTGCCGAGATCGAGCGTCCAGGAACCGAGGCCGGCCACCGCCTGGGCCTGGCGCAGCTGCGACTCGCTGCGCTGCAAGGCCGCTTCGGCAGCGCGGCGCTCGCTGATGTCGACGCCGATCGCCACGACGAGCCCCGGCCGCCCGTCCCCGCCGCCCGGCACGACACGGTCGCGCCATTCGATCAGCCGCCGGCTGCCGTCGCGGGCGAGCCACTCGCTCGTACGGGGGCTCGCGGCCGGCGGCGCGGCTGCGCCCGGCGCCGGCGCCAAGGCGGCGTCGGCGGCGCCTTGCGGGCTGCGAGGCGCCAGCACGGTCTGCGATGGCCGGCGCCCGAGGACCTCCTCGGCGCGCCAGCCGCTGACACGCTCGCACTCGGCGTTGAAGCGCACGAAGCGGCCGTGCTCGTCGAGCGCGGCGACCAGCACGCCGGCATCGGCGAGCATGCGTGCGGCGAAGTCGTGCTCGCTGCGCCACGCCTGGCGCGCCTGGCGCTCGGCGCTGATGTCGATGAAGGTGGCGAGCACGCCGCTCGGCCGCCCGCCCGGCCCGTGCAGCAGTTGCGCCGTCACCCGCAGCGCCACCGAGGCGCCGGCCGCGGTGCGCGCGTCGAGCTCGCCGTGCCAGATCGACTGCGCCTCGACGCTGGCCAGCGCGGCGCGGGCGGCGCCGGGGTCGGTCCAGAAGTCCTCGGCCGCATCGCGCCCGAGGGCGCTGCCGACGTCATCCAGCCCCCACAGCGACAGGAACGCCGGGTTGACGTAGGTGAGGCGACGATCGAGGCCGGCCAGCGCCATCGCGGCGGCCGAGCGCTGCAGCAACTGCCCCGCCGTCGAGTTCAACTCGTCGGGGGTCGGGGCGGGTGCGCGGGGAGGTTCGGGGAGGGGCGTCTGCACCACGGTGGAGGAACGCCGGCACAGCACGACGGTCGACAAGGCCCCGGCCGGGCATCGACGGGACCGAACCGAGCCGCAGCCCGGCGCCGGCAGCCGCGCCGCCGCGCGCCTTCGACGGCGCGCGAGCTTACCAGCTGGCCGCGAACGAATCGGGGTCGAAGCGCGCGTCGCGTGTCACCGCGCCGAGGTCGACGAACTCGAAGTCGGCCATGCGCAGGCTCTGCACCTGCGTGATCGTCGCGCCGCTCCAGGCGGCGCTCGGCTCGCCCTGCACGTACAGGTCGCTGCCGATGTCGGCGACGATGAGGCCATGCCGCTGCATCGCGGTGGCGATGGCACGCGCCTGCGGCGTCCAGTGCGCGGGCACCAAGAAGTCGGCCTTCAGCCGCAGCAGCGCACCGAACGGGATGTCGCCGCTGGCATTGCCGGCGCGGTGCCGCGCCGGCCACACGTAGCGCTGGGCGAGCACCGCGTCGCGGAAGGTAACGCGCAGCGCGTGCGCGATCTCGCCGGCCGACGCCTCGCCGGCGCGCGCGAGCAGCGGCGCGATCGGCAGCCCCGCCGCGTCGCCCGAGGTCCAGGTGGCCGGGCGCATCGTGAGGCTGGCGAGGTCCCACGCCGCGCTCGAGTACGCGCTCCACTGGCCACCCGCGGACCGGTAGGTGAAGTAGCTCTCCCACAGGCGGCAGGCGCCCTGCTCGACGACGAGCACGTGCCGGTCGCCGCAGCGCGAAGGGTCGTTGCAGCTGCCGCCTTCGGCCTTCAGCACCGCGTCGCGCGGCATCGGGAAACGCCGCGCCGCCGGCGCCTGCGCCTGGCAGTTGCGCACGAGCGCATGGCCGTTCGCGGCACCGGCGGCGGCGACGGCGCAGTCGCTTTCGTCGGGCGCGCCGTCGGCGGTGAAGGCGAGTGACGGCCAGTCGGTCTCGGGGCTTGTCGCCGAGAGGACGTTGACCGGGATGCCATAGTAGTCGGCCGCGGCGGCGTCTTCGTTGGCGCCCCAGTCCGCATGCAGCGCGCGCGCCGCGCCGATCGCGGCGATCCAGCTCGCGCTTTGTGCATGCGGCGGAAAGCGCACCGGGTCGTCGATGCGCGTGTTGAAGATCGCGCTCGCCGGGAACGACGGGCAGCTGCCGAGCATCGCGGTGCCGGCGGGGGCGGGGGCCGGGGCGGGCGTCGGCGAAGGTGTCGGCGTCGGGCCCGGTGCGGGCACCGGCGCGGGCGCGGGAGCCGGTGAGGGCGCCGGCGCCGTGCCGCCGTCGCTGCCTTCACCCCTGGAGCTGCCGCCACACGAAGCGACCAGCACTGCAGCCGTCAGCACGGCGATGGCGAAGCGGCACTCCGGTGCAAGAAAGGCGCGAGCTGTGCTGGCGGCGCGAGAGGCGAGGTACGTCGGCGTCGGCATTTGCCGCCGATGATGCAAGCTGCACCTCGTCGCGGATCCATCGAGGCGTGTCGATCGGTTCGTGGTCGTAACGCCCCGCTGCCCCTCAAGGCATGTGCCGCTCGCTCTTCTGCGCTTCGCTCAAGCCTTCGAGCAGCGCGATGTTCGCGGTCGCGGCGGCCCAGCGCAGGTCGCGCCAGGGGCGGTAGGCGGGTGCTTCGTACCAGTTTCGGAACGCCGCAGTCGACGGCCAGCGTTGCAGTTCGATGCGCCGCGGCTCCCAACCACCTTCGATGACCTCGAAGTGGCCGCCGGCAGCCAGGAGCGTGCCGCCGGCCGCGCGCAGGCCCGCCGAGCGGCCGGGTGCGTAGCGCGCGAACGTGGCGGTGTCACGCACCGCCATGTCGACGAGCACGAAGGCCGGTGGCTGCGTCGCCGCCGGTGCCGAAGGCGCGATGCCTTGCACCAGCACCATCTCGGTGTCGGCGGCGCGCTGGCGGATCTGCTTCCACGGCGCGTAGCTCGTGCTCTCGTACCACTGGAAGAAGACCTGTGCGCTCGGCCACTGGTGCACGATCATGCGGCGCATCGGCCAGTCGCCTTCCACCGGCTGCGGCAGCGCGCCGGCGGCGAGGAAGCGGCCGCCGAACGTGCCGATCGTCGGCAGGTGGCCGCCGAGGTAATCGCCGAAGGCGCGCGCGTCGCGGATCTCCACGCGCACGAGCGTGTAGACCGGTTGCTCGGTCCACGTGCCCGCGGCGGGCGGCGGTGCCGGCGAACTGGGCACGGGCGACGTCACCGCCGTGCCGGCGGGCGGTGGCGTGGGCGCGGGCGTGGGCATCGGCGGCGGAGAAGGCGGCGCCGGGACAGGCGCCGCCGTCGGCGCCGGCATCGGCGCAGGGGCGGGGGACGGCAACGGTGAAGGCAATGGCGGCCGCGTCGGCGCCGGCAGTGGCGGCAACATCGGCGGCGCGGGCGCAGGCGCCGGTGCAGCACAAGCCGACAAGAGGGCCGGCAGGCCGATCACGAACCTGCGGCGATGCTCCGATGGGCCCACGGCGCCCTCCTGTGTGTCGATGTGCGGGCCGGCCTGCGGCCGGAGGTCGTGCGGCGGCGTCAGGGCCGCGCGCCACCCTCAAGCCTGCCACACCCGGCCGCCGCGCCCGCGCCAAGCGAGATCCCGTGGATCAGCCTTCGCCGCCGCGAGCGGCGTCAGGCCCTCTGCGTCAGACCCGCACCAGCCGCGGATTGCCGATGCCGACCTTCACCACGCTGCCCGAGGCCGATGCGAACCCGAGGTTCAGCCACAGCTGCGTCTGGTTCGAATCGAAGGCCGAGCCATTGAAGGGCAGGCGCAACGGCAGGAACACGACGCGCCCGGCGAGCGCGGGTGTCGTGGCCGCCGTGCCCCGCTCGGAGAACTCGGCGAAGTGCGTCACGCGGCCGCCGCCCCAGACGTACTCCTGCCGCGCGTCGAACTGCATCAAGCGCGGCGCGGAGCCCGATTGCTGCTCGTAGAAGAAATCGAACTCGCAGCCGATCACTTCATTGGCGCCCAAGGTGCTCAGGTCGAACGGCAGCCGCATCGTCACGTACGACGTCGAGGCCGGCAGCGTGGCGCGCACCGTGTAGAAGGTCTTGCCGCCGATTGTCTCGACCTGGTGGGTGCCAACCGCGGCGCCGTTGTCGCCGACGGCCGAGTACCCGTGGGGCGGCAGGCCGTTCTGCATCGTCGCATTGGCCATCAGGTTCGTGCCCGGGTAGGCCGTGCCAGTGCCCGCGCCGAGCCACGCGGTGATGACGCTGGCCTCGAGCCGCGCCTGCGCCAGCCCGCCGGCCAGGCTCAGATGCAGGCCGTCGGAGGTCATGCCGGCGATGTACCTGCCGGTCGCGTCGTGCAGCGTGCCCTTCGGGTCGACGTAGCGCACCGCGGCCGGGCCGAAGTCGGCGGCGATCGTCGCGAGGCCCGCGTTCACCTGCAGCAGCGCGGCGCGCACGCTGTCCGGCGTGCCGCTGTCGGCCATCGAGCCGTCGCCGTAGCCGAAGATGCCGCAGTCGAGCACCTTCATGCCGCCGGCGACCATCTGCCGCACCATCTCGCGGTGGTTGAGCAGGCAGGCGTCGACGGCCGCGCTGAGGTTGGCCGGCGTCGCGCCCTGCAGATCGTTGATCGAGCCGCCGCGCAGGATGACGAGGTCGGGCGCGGTCGCGATCAAGTGCTGGATCGACATCGGCTGCCCGTACGGCGCAACGCGGTTGCTCGCCAACATCTGCGAGGTGTCCTGGCCGTCGATCCCGAACTGGGCGATCAACTGCGCCATCGGGTAGTGGATCGGCAGCGCCCAGGTGGCGAGTTGGGCGATGCCGACGGGCTCCGTGCCCGAGAGGACGAGCGCCTCGATCGGCACCGTCGTGCTGCCGTGAATGTTGCCGACATTGGCCGTGGAGTCGCCGAAGGTCGCGACGCGCAGCCGCTGCGTGAGCGGCTGCGGCCCCGGCGGCGGCGTCGGCGCGGGCGTGGGAGCCGGAGTGGGCGCCGGTGTCGGAGCCGGGGTCGGCGCGGGTGTAGGGGCCACAGTCGGCGCGGGAGTTGGCGCCGGAGTCGGAGCGGGCGTCGGAGCCGGAGTTGGCGCGACTGTCGGGGCCGGGGTCGGCGCAGCCGTCGGCGCCGCTGTCGGCGCCGTCGTCGGTGCAGCCGTCGGCGCGGTGGTCGGCGCCGGTGTCGGCGTGACCGTCGGGCTCGGCGGCGGCGCGGAGGTCGGCGCGGGCGACGAGGTCGGCGAAGGCGTCGGTGTCGCGCCGAGCGGCGGCTGCTCGGCCCCATCGCCGCCGCCACCGCCGCCGCCGCATGCCGCGACGGTCGACGCCATCGGGCCGACCCACAGCACGCGGAGAATTCGACGACGCTGCGCGTCGGGGTCCCTGTTCGTCTTCATTGGCTGGCAGCGGCATCCTTCCGGTGCCCCGGTGCCCGTTGCACCGATGTCCTCCCGAGCGGATGCGCCGGCGCATTATCCGAAGGGCGACACGGCAAACCGCCCGCGCGGGCCCCTCCGAACTCGTGGCAGCGCACCCGCAAATCGTGCTGCACGCCACGGTCCGGCGGCGGCGCCCCCCTGATTCGGGGGCGCCGTTTGGCCGCCGCGGCCGCCGCGGCGACCGCGCCCGGCACGGCGTCTGCCCGCTCCTGCCCACTCTGCGCCCGGCCTCACAATGCCCGCAGCATCCAACAGACAACCGAGGGGTCATCGGGCCCACGCACCTTGAGTTCATCCCTCGCCCCGCTCGTCATCCGCCGCGCCGTGCCCGACGACGCCGAGGCCATCGCGCGCATGTACGCCGAGCCCGAGGTGCAGGCCAACCTGCTGCAGATGCCGTATCCGACGACGGCCGGCCTGCGCGAGTGGCTGCACGAGCGCCAGCCGCGCGGCCGCACCGACGTGCAACTCGTCGCCGAGCGCGCCGGCGCCGCCGTGGCGCTGGCCGGGCTCGAGGCGGTGAGCACGCAGCAGCGCCGCCGGCACGTGATGGGGCTGGGCCTGGCGGTGGCGCGCGCGGCGCAAGGCCAGGGCGTCGGCAGCGCGCTGATGGCCGCGCTGATGCAGTGGGCCGACGACTGGGCGCAGGTGCTGCGCATCGAGCTGACCGTCTACACCGACAACGCGCCCGCGATCGCGCTGTACCAGCGCTTCGGTTTCCGCATCGAGGGCACGCACCGCGGCTACGCGATGCGCCGCGGCGGTTATGCCGACGTGCACGCGATGGCCCGGCTGCATCCGGCGCCGCCGCGGCTGGCCTGGCCCGAGGAGGCGGCATGAGACGCACGACGGCGCTGGCGCTCGCGGTGTGCGGGGTGATCGCCGCATGCACGTCGGCGCAGGCACCGCAGGGGGACGTGGTGCAGGCGCCGGCATCAGCAACGGCGGCGACGCCTGTGGCATCCGCGGCGACCGCGGCACCAGCGGCATCCGCCGCTCCAGTGGCGCAAGCATCACAAGCACCGCAAGCGACACCCGCGCCGTCGGCCAACACCGCGCCGGCCGTCGCCGTCACTGCGCGCGAGTTGAGCGTGCCGAGCCTGGACCTTGCCGGTGGCCGCTTCGTCTCGCTGCCGGCGTTCTGGTTCCCGTCGGCCGCGGCCCTTGGCGTGACGGCGCCAGCGCTCGTGCTGCTGCACGGCTGCGGCGGCCCCTACACGCCGCAGCGCGACGGCACGCGCCGGCTCGCCGCGCGCTACACCGAGCTGGCGGAGGCACTCAACGCGATGGGCATCCACGTGCTCGTCACCGATTCGCTGACGCCGCGCGGCGTGCGCGAGCTGTGCACGTTGCGCGGCGGCGACCGCCGCGTCACGCAGTTGCACCGCCGCCGCGATGCGCTGGGCGCGCTCGCCTGGCTCGCCGCGCAGCCGGGCGTCGACCCGGCGCGTGTCGGCCTGCTCGGCTGGTCCAACGGCGGCAGCACGGTGCTCGCCGCGACCAACCTCATGCACGCCGAAGTGCGCGCCGCACCGCAGCCGCCGAGCCTGGCCGTCGCTTTCTATCCCGGCTGCGAGTTCGAGGCGCGGCGCGGCTACCGGCCGAGTGCGCCGCTCTTGATGCTGCTCGGCGAGGCCGACGACTGGACACTCGCGGCGCCGTGCAAGGCGATGGCCGCCGCGGCCACGGTCAAGCTGCCAGTGCCGCCGCCGCAGTGGGAGGCCTACGAAGGCGCGCACCACGGCTTCGACGGCACGGCGCCGGTGCGCCTGCGCCGCGACGTGCCCGGCGGCGCGCGCCCGGGCCGCGGCGTGCACGTCGGCGGCAATCCCGAGGCGCGCGCAGCGGCCCGCGCGCGCCTGCAAGATTTCCTGCGTGAGCGCTGGCGGCTTCGGGGATGAGGGGCGGGATGAGTACCGACATGAGCAGCGGCACGACACCCGACGACGGCTTCGCCGAACTGGCGGCGCTGTGCGAGCAGCTCTCGGGCTTCGACGGCATGCTCAACGTGCACCACGTCGACGGCTGGCTCACCGCGATGGCCGCGGGCCCCGTGCGCCTGGCCACCGACGACTGGCTCGAGCGCATGTGCGAAGACGCCTTCGATCGCGCCTTCGCCGACCCCGACGACCGCGCGCAGGCGCTCGCCATCCTCGAGCGGCGGCTGCAGGTGCTGCGGATTTCGCTCGACGCCGAGGCGCTGCTCGACCACCCGGACGACCTGCGCCTCGATCCGTTCTTCGACGAGTGGACCGACGAAGACCGCCAGGAAGCGATCGACGAAGGGCAGTCGCCCGAGGACGCCGCGGCGCTGCAGCCGGGGTGCCTGTGGGCCCGCGGCGTGCTGTTCGGCCTCGAGAGCATGACCGAACCGTGGCAGCTGCCCGAAGACGACGACGTCTTCGACGAGGAGTTCGAAGCGCTGCTCGAACACGTCGGCGCGCTGGTGCTCGCCCCGGGCAGCAGCGGCTGGGACGAGTTCGTGCAGAGCGTGTACGGCGGCCAGGCGCCTACGCGCGACGAATTGCTGACCAACGCCTGCTTCGCGGTGCAGGACCTGCGCCTGATGTTGCTGGACTACGGCCCGCGGCCCGCGCCGCGGCGCGTCGCACCCCAACCCGGCCGCAACGACCCATGCCCGTGCGGCAGCGGCAAGAAGTTCAAGAAGTGCCACGGGGCGACGGCTTGAGCCGTTGAGCCGTCGCACCGACGCCGCCGCCCGCCGCGGCCCGGCCTGACCCCGCGCTGATCAGCCCCGCAGCCGCGCGTGCAGCGCGCGCAGTTGCCGGTTCACCGGGTTGTGCTCGACGAAGCCGTGCCGGAAGGGCTCGGGCACGTGTTTGCGTGTCGTCTCGTCGATCCATGTGACCGCGCGCTCGCACAGCGCCGTTGCCTCGGCCGGCTCGCCGAGCAGCGCGAGCGCCTGCGCGGCCGCGAGCCACGGCGCCATCGGGTACTGGCGCACCGCGGCGGCCTTGCCGGCGAGCGTGGTGAAGGCGCGCACGTGCTCACGCGCGCGGTCAGCGTGGTCGGCGCGGCCGACCCGTGTGGCGGCCAGCGCCGCCTGCGCGCGCGCGGCCAGCACGGTACCTTCGTGGCCGAGGGCGCCGGCCTCGGCGGCGACCCGTTCGCAGTCGGCCAGCGCGGCGGCCGGCGCGCACAGCGCCGCGCGCTCCAGTTCGACGGCGTGCGCGATGTCGATCACGTGCGCCTCGGCCGCCTCGCGCGCGGCCAGCGCCAGCGTGCGCTGCGTGGCTGCGTCGGCGCCATCGACCACCCCCGACCTCGCGCGCTGCGCGTCATGGCGCAGCAGCACCGCCCGCGCGCGTGAACCGCCGGGCAGCGTCGAGAGGTCGCCGAGCGCATCGAGCACCTGCTGCACGCGCGCCCACTGCCCGAGGTGCGCCCAGCACACGGCCAGGTGCATCAGCGCCGGCGGCCGGTAGCCCGGCGCGAAGGCGGTGAGCCGCTCGAGCCCTTCGTCGAGCGATTGCAGCGCGGCGCGGTAGCGCCCGCCCTGGTAGTCGCAGATCGCCTGCGTCAGCGCGATGAAGCCGTCGATGCTCGACGCGGCGTCGTCGCGCGTGCGTTCGAGCCGCGCACGCGCCAGCAGCGCCTCGCCGGCCGCGAGATGACCGCCGAGCACGTGGTTGCAGGCGGCGTTGGCCAGGCACAGCGTCAGGTTGCCGTGGTGGCCGATCTTCGCCGCCAGCGTGATCGCGATCTCGTGATGCGGCGCCGCGTCGGCCAGCCGGCAGGCGCTGTCGTAGGTCATCGCCAGGTTGCCGTGGAACTCGCAGCGCCGGCCGTCGTCGGCGTGCTCCTCGATCCAGCCGAGCATCGCCTCGAACTGCGCGATCGCCTCGGGCGCGCGGTCCTGCGCGCCGAGCGCCGTGGCGAGCGCCTCGCGGCACTCGACGACCAGCGCCTGCGGCAGAGCGTGGCGCACCGCGTCGCGCAAAGCCTCGGCCGCGCAGCGCTCGGCCAGCGCCAGCTCGCCGCGCATCGTCGCGAGGTTGGAGCGCTGCACCTGCACCTGCACCCGTTCGGCCGGCGTGTCGGCGAGTGCATCGAGCCGGTCGTACAGCGCCGGCACCGCGGCGCCGCCGTCGTCGAGCGTCACCTGCAGCGCGGCCGCTTCCATCAACGTGGCGAAGGCGGTGGCGCGGTCGCCGGCCGCGGCCTCGATGGCGCCCTTCTCGTCGAGGAAGGCGATCTGCTCCTTGCGCCGCACCGCGGCGCCGGCGCTGGCGGCGGCGCGGCCGAGCCACGGCAGCGCGCGCACCGGCGTGCCGGCGTCGACCCAGTGCCGCGCGATGCGCGCCGGCTCGCCGCCGTGCGCCTCGAGCCAGGCGGCGACGCCGGCGTGCGTGTGCCGCGCGATCGCCGGCGGCACGCTCGCGCGCACGGCGTCGAAGACGAGGTCGTGCGCGAACTGCGTGTCGCGCATCACCTGGGCTGACTCGAGCTCGTTCAGCGCGTCGGCGAACTGCATCGCCGAGACGCCGAGGACATGTTCCGCGAGGCCGATGCCGAAGTCGACGCCGGCAACGCTGGCCACGCGCGCCAACGCCAGCGCGCCGGGCGAGAGCTGCGCGACGCGGCGCTCGATCAGCCGGCCGACCGACAGCGGCCGTGGCAGCGAGACCGATGGCGAAGCTGCTTGCGCATCGGCGAGTTCGCCAAGCGTCTGCGTGACCCACGCCTCCTTCAGCGTCTCGAGCACGAAGAGCGGGTTGCCGCCGGTGCGCCGCGCCAGCCCCGGCGCAAGCGCCGCGCCGTGCACGCCGGGCAGCGCGAGCGAGTCGACGAGCTCGGCGAGCGCCGCGACGGACAGCGGCTGCAGCGTGATCGGCAACAGGCGCGCTTCTTCGACGAGGCCGTCGTGCAACGCGCGCACCGGCGAGGCGGCTTCGGCGGGGCGGTAGGCGAGGATCCAGCGCAGGGTGGGCGGTGGCGCCTGCTCGTCGTCGATCAGCGCGGCCAGCATGTCGAGGCTGGCTTCGTCGGCGAAGTGCAGATCGTCGACGACGAGGCCGGCGAGCCCTGGCCGGCCGGCGAGCAGCGCGCGCACGGCCCGTTGCAGCACGAGGCGCTGGCCCTCGCCGGCGACACGCGGCGCGCCGGCGTCGAGTTCGGGCAGCACACGCGCGAGTTCGCTGCGGGTGGCGGCGGGCAACGTGACGGCGCTGTCCGCCGCGCCCGCCGCACCGTGAATCGGCGTGCCGAGCGCGGCCGGGCCAGACGCGCCCGCGCCCTCCATCGCCATCACCGCCCGCAGCAGCCGCGCCAGCGTCGCCAACGGCACGCCGGCATCACCCGGCCGGCCGGCGGCGCGCACGACGGCGGGCACGCTATCGATGAAGGTCTGCAAGAGCCGCGTCTTGCCGAGGCCGGCCTCGCCGATCAACGCGATGACGTGGCCACCATGCCCGCTGCCGTCAGGCCCAAAGCCCTTTCGCAGCGCCGCCAGCTCGGCATCACGTCCCACCAGCCGCGGCGGCCGCAGCACCGAGGCCGGCGGCTGGCGCGGCGCCGGCGGCGGCGCGGCCGTGCCGCTGTGCTCGACCGTCGCCAGCAGCGCCAGCGTCTCGGGCGACGGACGCGCGCCGACCTCGTCCTTGAGCATCCGCTCGCAGCGGTCGAAGGCCAGCAGCGCCGCGGCGCGGTCGCCGGCCAGGTAGTGCAGCCGCATCACACGCCGGTGTGCCTGCTCCGACAGCGGCTCGAGCGCCAGCAACTCGCCGGCATGCACGAGCGCGTCGTCCCAGTCCTTCGCTTGCTCGGCCATCTCGCTGAGTTCGACGAGCGAGCGGCGCACACGCTCGCGCCGGCGCGTGCGCTGCTGCTCGAGCCACTGCGCGAGTTCGCCGGCGGCGATGTCTTCGGCGACGGCATCGCCGAGCACGCCATCGGCTTCGTCGAGGTCGTGCGCGACACCGTCGGCCAGGCTCAGCGTGTGCTCGCCTTGCAGCAGCGGCACGCCGACGGCGCGCCGCAGCTGGAAGAGGCGCTGGCGCAGCGTGTTGCGCGCTGCCTCGACGGCCTTGCCGGGCCACAGCAGTTGCGCCAGGCGCGCGCGCGGCGTCGGCCCTTCGAGCGCCAGCCAGGCGAGCAGCGCGGCGTCCAGCAGCGCCAGCGGCTGTGCCGCGCCGGTCGTCACCGTGTGCACGGCGGGCGTGCCGGCCAGCTTCAGCAGCGTCGGTGCGGGCATGGGGGTCAAGGTCCGGGTCAGCATACCCGAGGGAGCGCGGGCGACTGGCTCCATCTCCCGCGCAGCGGGAGAGGGCGTAGGCCCCTCAATCGATCCAGTACCAGCCCCGCGTCAGGTCCATGTAGCGCACGAAGAGGCCGCTGGACGCAAAGCGCGCATCGAGCACCGTACCCGCACCGAAGATGACGTAGTTGCCGGCGAACGAGATCGTCGGCGCGCCGACGCTGCCGTTGGAGCGATGGTCGGTCACCGCGCGCGTCTCGCCGCTCGTGCGGTGGCGCATCAGCACGTTGCCGATGCCGGTGGTCGTCGTCGGCACGCCGAGGTTCGTCGCGGTGGTCGAGAAGGCGACCCAGGTGCCGTCGTGGCTGAGCGCCGGGCGCTCGCCCTGGCTGATCGGGCTGTCGGCGTTGCCTTGCGCGCCGTCGCTGGCGACGCTGGCGCGCTGCACGGTGCCGGTGTCGACCTCGACGACGAACACGTCCTGCATGCCGTTCGTGTCGCCGGGCACGACGTTGCTGGCCGTCGTCGCGTAGGCGACGAAGCGGCCGTCGCCCGAGATCGCCGGCGCGACGATGCGGCTGGCGCTTTCGGTGCCCTGGTTGCGCTCGCCGCCGGTGTGGGTGAGGCTGACGCGCTGTCGCGTGCCGGCCGTGTGGTCGTAGACGAAGATGTCCCACAGGCCGTTCGTGTCGCCGGCCGCGATGTTGGCGGCGTACGACCAGAACGCGACGCGGTTGCCGTCGGCCGAGATCGCGGGCTTGCCGCCGCCGACGCCGGTGTTGTTCAGCCCCAGCGAAAGGAGCGTCGTCGCGCCGCTGGCCATCACGCGCCGGTAGGCGTTGGTGCCGGTGACGGTGGTGCCGGCGACGAGGTTCGTCGCGTAGCTCGCGAAGGCGACGACGCTGCCGTCGGCCGAGACGGTGGGGTCGTGGCTTTCGCCGTTGGCCTCGGCGCCGCCGGCGCCGACGCTGGCGCGCGTGACGCCGGTGGTCAGCGTGCCGCCGGCCGACGACCAGACGTACACGTCGCGCACGCCGTTCGTGTCGCCGGCGACGAGGTTCGTGGCCGACGATTCGAAGGCCACCGTCAGGCCGTCGCGCGAGATGGCCGGCGCGCCGCTGTCGGCGTTGCCGGCGTTGCCCGCGGCGTCGGTGCTGATGAGGCGTGTCTCGCCGGTCAGCGTGTCGCGCCACCAGATCTGTCGCCGGCCGGCGGCGTTGCCACCGAGGTTGGCCGACGAGACGAAGGCGACGAAGCGGCCTTCGCCGTAGGTGGCGTCGCCGCCGATCGCCGGCCACGTGGAGTCGTAGAACGTGCCGCGCACGCTGTCATCGGTGTTGCGGCTGACGTGCTGCGCCGTCCACTCGCAGCCGACCTTCAGCGCGCCGGCAGCCACCGGCAGCGTGCCCGTGGCGCCCTTGTAGACGCGGCAGGTCTGGCCGGCCGGCGGCGCCTGCACGCTGACGGTGTAGGCGCTGCCGTCGGCAACCGCGGTGGGGAACTCGAAGGCGACGGTGCTGTAGTCGTCGATGCTGCCGGCCAAGGGCGGCACGGTGGCTGTCACCGTGTCGCCGGCGGCGGTGCGCAGGACGATGGTCGCGCCGACCGGGCCGCGCAACTCGCCGCCGATCTTGGAGGTGGCGGGGCCTGGGGCGGGGCCGGGCGCAGGGGCGGGGCCCGGAGCCGGCGCGGGCGCCGGGCCCGGCGCCGGAGCGGGCGTGCTTTCGCCCTCGCTGCCGCCGCAGGCGGCCAGGGCGACGAGGAAGCCGAGCACGGCGGGGCGCGCGGCGCGGGAGACGAGAGGGTGTTGCATGGTTCGGTGACTCCGCTTCGAGAAGACGGCGTCACCGTATTCGGGCCGGCGTTAGGAGCGCGTTAGGAACGCGGGCGGCCAGCGGCGTGGCGCGTGTTGATCGCCTGTCGGCTGGGGGCGTCACCCTAGACGCGGCGTCGCCGCCGGTTGACTTCGCGCAACCGCGCGCCGCGGCGCGGGCGCATCCTGCCGTCCGTTTCACACAGGAGGAAGACCCCATGCCGACCCGCAAGACCACCGCCACCCGCCGCACCGCCGCGCCCCGCAACCCCGAGCTGACCGCGGCGCTCGACAGCCTCGCCGCCGCCGGCCGCCACTTGCGCAATGCCGTGCAAGGCAAGGTCGACGCGCTGCGCGGCGTCGCCGCCGACGAGATCGCGCGCGCCAAGGCGGCGCTGCTGAAGCGGACCAACGTCGCGCAGGACCGCGTCGAAACAGTCCTGAAGACGACCGAGACTCGGCTGCACAAGGCGATCACCGGCGCGCAGAAGGCGCTGGACCGCGCGGTGACCGAGGCCGAGAAGCGCAGCGCCGCCACCGCCAAGGCGGCGAAGAAGGCCACCGCGCCGGCGCAACGCGCCGCTGGCGGCGCGCGCAAGACCGTGGCCAAGAAGGTCGCCAAGGTCGCGAAGAAGGTCGCGCAGGCGGCTGAGAACGCGCAGGGGTAGGTCGTTACCGCGGCGGCGCGATCGGCTCGCCGAGCGCGCGCCGCCAAAGCCAGGCGAGGCCGCGCTCGAGGTCGGGCCGGCTGCCGACCTGCTTCGGCGCCGGCAGCGGCACCGGCGCGCTTTGGCGCGCCGCGACGGCGAAGCGGAAGCTGTAGTCGGGCTCCTGCCCCATGCGCAGGTCGACGATGCCGAGCGTGCCGTCGCGCTCCCACATCGCCCAGAAGCCGTGGCTGAAGGCCTGGATGCGCTGCACGCCGTCGTCGCCGCGCAACTCGGCGGCGAGCGCGCTGCCGCGCTCGAAGCGGTCGAAGTGCATCGCCGGCTTCTCGTCGAGCAGCGAGCGGAAGCCTTCGTGGTAGTGCGCGCCGTCGATCGCGACGACGCGCCACAGCACCGTGTTGAACGCGGTCGGCGTGACGAGCAGCCGCTCGGCGGTGATGCCCTGCGCAGCAAGCGAGCGCCGCGCCACGCCATCGACGTGCATCTGCGCGACGACGCCGAAGCCGAGGTAGGCCGTGCTCAAGGCCAGCGCCGCGAGGTTGGCCGCGCGCCCGCGCCCGGCGTTCGCGCTGCCCAGCGCCCAGACGACACCTACGATCAACGGCACCGTGTACAGCGGGTCGATGATGAAGATGCTGCCGGCGGCGTAAGGGTGGTCCGTGAACGGCAGGCCGAGTTGCGTGCCGTAGACCGTCATGCCGTCGAGCAGCGGGTGCGTGACGAGCGCCAGCCACAACGCCAGCCACCAGCGGCGCCAGCGGTCCGACTCGCCGTGCAGCCGCGCCACCGCGGCGGCGAACGGCAGCGAGAACAGCGTCAGCCAGAACGGCGCGTGTGTCTCGGCGCGGTGCAGCACCATGTTGCGGATCGGGTCGCCGTGGTCGATGAACACGTCCAGGTCCGGCAGCGTGCCGGCCACCGCGCCCCATAGCGCCGCTTTCCATGGCGCCGTGCGCCTGCCCATCGCCGCCAAGCCGACAGCGGCGCCGAGCGTGAGCTGGGTCAGCGAGTCCATCGACCGGCGACCGGGCCGCGCCGCGGCGTGCCAGGCGGCGTCGGCCTCACGCCCTGCGCTGCACGCCGCACCAGCGCGCGATGAAGAGCGCCAGCACCGCCGTCACCTGCTGCATCGAGTCGATCGACACCCACTCGTCGATGCCGTGGATGTTGGCGCCGCGCGGGCCGTAGCAGGTGGCCGGGATCTGCCCGTAGAGGTGGAAAAAGCGCACGTCGGTCGTCGCCGTCAGCGCGCGCGGCACGGCAGGGCGGCCGGTGATGTCGTGGTGCGCCTGCATCAACGAGCGCATCGCCGGCTGCTGCAAGTCGACGACGCAGCCCTCGGCCTGGAAGCCGTGGTAGCCGATGTCGACCTTGACGCTGGCGTGCGCCGGGTGTGCGGCGTGCGCGGCGCGCACGAGCGCCTCGACCTCGGCGCGCACGTCCGCCGGCTTGACGCCCGGATAGAAGCCCAGCCGCAGGTCGGCGCGGCAATGCGTGCTGACCGACGAACTCCACTCGCCGCCCTCGATGCGGCCGAGGTTGAAGTTGATCGGGTGGTCGTGCTGGCAGTAGAGGCTGTGCCGGTGCTTCGGCTCGTTCCACTTCGCTTCGAGCTTGCGCAGTTCGGCGACGAGGTATTGCGCGAACTCGATCGCGCCGATGCCGGTCTGCGCGACCGCGGCGTGCACCGGCACGCCGTAGACATCGAGCGTCAGCCACATCACGCCCAGCTGCGCCGACATCGGTTCGTCCATCGGCTCGGGGATCACCGCGGCGTCGGCGGTGTAGCCGGCCACCAGGCAGGCGAGCGCGCCGTTGCCGGTGCACTCTTCCTCGATGACGCTTTGCAGCGTGACACGCGCTGCCGGCTCGACGCCCAGGCGCTGCAGGGCGTGCATCGCCATCGTGTAGGCGACGATGCCGGCCTTCATGTCGTTGGCGCCGCGGCCGTGCAGGCGGTCGCCGTCGATCCACGGCTCGAACGGCGGCCGCGTCCAGAGCGACTCGGCGCCGACGGGCACCACGTCGATGTGGCCGTTGAGGATCAGCGAGCGGCCGCGCACGGCCGTCGCACCATCTTTCGGCGGCTTCGGCTCGTGCACGCCGATGACGTTGCGCCGGCCTTCGTACGAGACGATCGATGGCGAGTAGCCCGGGTGGTCGCGCAGCTTCGATTCGTCGATGACCAGTTCGCGCACATCCAGGCCGAGCGTCTCGAAGCGCTGCTTCATCAGCGCCTGCGCCGACGCTTCCTGGCCGAGCAGCGACGGCTCGCGCACGAGCGCCTGCAAGAACGCCACCGCCTCGTCGCGCTGCGCGGCGACGGCGGCGAGGATCTCGGCTTCGGTCAGCGGGCAGAGGGTGGGGGTGTCCATCGGTGCTCCATCCGTCGGGAAAGTGGCCGCGGTCATGTTATCCGCGGTGCCGTATCGTGCCGCCCCATGACCCGCCCTTCCGAAGCCGGGCCGGCCCGCAGCAACCGCCAGGGCATCCGGCTGATGGTGCTGGCGATGGCCTGCTTCATCGTCAACGACACGCTCGTCAAGTTCGTCAGCCAGTCGCTGCCGGCGGGGCAACTGATCTTCATGCGCGGGCTGATGGCCACGGCGCTCGTGCTCGCCTTCATGCGCGCCACCGGCACGCCGGTGCCGGGCCGGCGGCTCTTCGGCGGCTGGGTGGCGGTGCGTGCGACGCTCGACGCCGCGGCGACGCTGACCTACCTCGTGTCGCTGTTCAACCTGCCGCTGGCCAACGCGACGGCGATCAACATGGCGACGCCGCTCGTCATCACGCTGATCGCGGTGTTGTGGCTCGGCCACCGCGTCGGCGCGGCGCACCGGCTGGCGATCGGGCTCGGCTTTGCCGGCGTGCTGCTCGTCATCCAGCCGCGCGCCGACGGCTTCAACGCCTTTGCCTGGCTGTGCCTGGCGGGCACGGTGCTGCACGCGCTGCGCGACCTGGTGACGCTGCGCATCCCGCGCGAGGTGCCGTCGATCGTCGCGACGCTGGCCACGGCGGTGGCGGTGACGGTGCTCGCGGCGCTGGTGTCGCTGGCCGAAGGCTGGCGCGCGCCGACGCTGTCGCAGCTCGGCTGGCTGGCCGCCGCGGCGGTGTTCCTCGCCTCGGGATATCAGTTGATCATCCGCGCCACGCGCAGCGGCGACATCTCGGTCATCGCGCCGTTTCGCTACAGCGGCCTGGTGATGGCGGTGGCGCTCGGCTGGGCGGTGTGGGGCGACGTGCCGAACGCGCTGGCGTGGGCCGGCATCGCGCTCGTGCTCGGCTCGGGGCTGTACCTGCTGCGGCACGAGTCGGCGCGGCGGCCGGCCGGTGCGGCCGCGGGGCAAGCCGCCGAGTGAGTGCCCCTGCCACGCCGGCCTGCGCGGCGGCTTGAGCTAGCGCAAAGTCGCCGCCGTCGCCGGGGCCGTTTGGCGCAGGCAAAATGACGCCTCACGCCGGAGCGGCAGGCCGGCGGCCGCGCGTTCGGCGCACGGCCGCGCCGATCGTTCCCCCTCGGACCCCGAACGCCCCCGCCCCATGACGCCAACGTCGCCGCGCCCCAGTCAGCGCGAGCTCGGTCGCCACGCCTACGGCCGCGACGAACTGATCGCCTGCGGCCATGGCGAGCTTTTCGGGCCGGGCAATGCGCGGCTGCCGCTGCCGAACATGCTGATGTTCGACCGCATCGTGCATATCGACGACACCGGCGGCGCGCACGGCAAGGGCCGCATCGAAGCCGAGCTCGACATCCGCCCCGACCTGTGGTTCTTCGGCTGCCACTTCGAGACCGACCCGGTGATGCCCGGCTGCCTGGGGCTCGACGCGCTGTGGCAGCTGGTCGGCTTCTGGCTCGGCTGGCGCGGCAACCCCGGGCGCGGCCGCGCGTTGGGCGCCGGCGAGATCAAGTTCTTCGGCCAGGTGCTGCCGCGCGCGGGCACGGTCGGCTATCAGCTCGACCTGAAGCGTGTCATCGAACGCAAGCTGGTGATGGGCATCGCCGACGGCCGCGTGCTCGTCGACGGGCGCGAGATCTACAGCGCCACCGACCTGAAGGTGGGCCTGTTCACGTCGACCGAGGACTTCTGAGCATGCGGCGCGTGGTCGTCACCGGCCAGGGCATCGTCTCGAGCCTGGGCAACAACATCGATGAGGTGGCCACGAGCCTGCGCGAGGGCCGCTCGGGCATCCGCTTCAACCCCACCTACGCCGAGCGCGGCCTGCGCTGCCAGGTCAGCGGCCGCCCGGCGCTCGACCTCGAGGCGACGATCGACCGGCGCACGCTGCGCTTCATGGGCGACGCCGCGGCCTACGCGTGGCTGGCGATGCAGCAGGCGGTGGCGCAGTCGGGCCTGTCGGCCGCCGAGGTCTCGCACCCGCGCACCGGGCTCGTCGCCGGCAGCGGCGGCGCGTCGAGCCACAACCAGGTATGGGCCGCTGACACGCTGCGTGCCAAGGGCGTCAAGCGCGTCGGGCCGTTCATGGTGACACGCACGATGGGCAGCACCGTCTCGGCGTGCCTGGCGACGAACTTCGCGATCAAGGGCGTCAACTACTCGATCAGCTCGGCCTGCGCGACGAGCGCGCACTGCATCGGCCACGCCGCGCAGTTGATCGCCTGGGGCCAGCAGGACGTCGTCTTCGCCGGCGGCGGCGAGGAGGAGAGCTGGGAGCTCTCGGTGCTGTTCGACGCGATGGGCGCGATGTCCAGCGGCTTCAACGACCGGCCCGAGCAGGCCTCGCGCGCCTTCGACACGGCGCGCGACGGCTTCGTCATCGCCGGCGGCGGCGGCATGCTGGTGCTGGAAGCGCTCGAACACGCCCAGGCGCGCGGCGCGGCTATCCTTGCCGAACTGGTGGGCTACGGTGCCACCTCCGACGGCCACGACATGGTGGCGCCCTCGGGCGAGGGCGCGGTGCGCTGCATGCGCGAGGCGCTGGCCACCGTGAAGCGGCCGGTCGACTACATCAACGCCCACGGCACGTCGACGCCGGTGGGCGACGCGGCCGAACTGGGCGCGGTGCGCGAGGTGTTCGGCGCGCTGCCCGGCGGCAAGCTGCCGATGATCAGCTCGACGAAGTCGCTGTCGGGCCACTCGCTGGGTGCGGCCGGCGCGCAGGAAGCGATCTACTCGCTGCTGATGATGCAGCAGGGCTTCGCGGCCGCGTCGGCGAACATCGAGACGCCCGACCCGGCGGCGGCCGGCCTGCCGCTCTTGCGCGAGCGGTTCGACGGTGCGCTCGCGACGGTGATGTCGAACAGCTTCGGCTTCGGCGGCACGAACGCG
The DNA here is from genome assembly GCA_016716535.1 of Betaproteobacteria bacterium. GTDB lineage: Bacteria > Pseudomonadota > Gammaproteobacteria > Burkholderiales > Burkholderiaceae_C > Rubrivivax. The sequence continues at coordinate 138,435 of JADJWD010000002.1, forward strand.
TCGCTGGTGTTCGCGCGGTTCGAGGGCTGACCCCCGGGTGCCCCTCAGGCCGCGTGCGTCTCGCGCGCCGCGGTTTCACTGGGCGCGCCGGCGCCGCTCGAAGAGCCGCCCGCCGAGCCGTTTGCCCCGGCCAGCAGTTCGTCGATCAGCCGGTCCTTGTCCTTCCAGATCTGCTCGACCCAGCGGCCGAGCTTGACGACGTGCGCGCGCTCGGAGGCGTGTTCGACGCCGACCAGATCCACCGGAATCGCGCGCGGCTGCACGCGCACGATGACGGCGTCGAGCCGGCCGCACAGCAGGTCCCAGAAGGTCGGCACGCCGCGCGGGTAGACGATCGTCACGTCGAGCATCGCCTGGAACTGCTCGCCCATCGTCGCCAGCGCCACCGACAAGCCGCCGATCTTTGGCTTGAGCAGATGGCGGTAGGTGCTCTTGTCGAGCGCGCGCTTTTCCGGCGTGGCGCGCGTGCCCTCGACGAAGTTCATCACCGAGGTCGGGATCTGCTTGAACTTCTCGCAGGCGCGGCGCGTCGTCTCGAGGTCCTTCTGCAGCGCGCCCTTGGTCTTGCCGCGGCTCATGAACGGAAAGTCGAGCGCCCACCACGCCAGGCCGATCACCGGCACGTAGATCAGCTCGCGCTTCAGGAAGAACTTCAAGAACGGGATGCGGCCGTGGAAGATGCGCTGCAGCACGAGGATGTCGACCCACGTCTGGTGGTTGCTCGCCACGAGGTACCAGCCGCGCGGGTCGAGCCCTTCGAGGCCCTGCACGTCCCAGCGCGCCGAGGGGCGAACGGCGGCGATCCAGCCGTTGTTGACGGCCACCCAGGCTGAGGCCAGCGCGGCGAGCGCGCGCGAGGCGAGGCGGCGCACGGCCGGCACCGGCACGAGCAGCTTGACGAGCGCCGGCGGCACGAGGCTCAGCGAGAAGACGAGCGTGTTCAGGCTGACGGCAAAGCCGGTGATGACGCCGCGCAGGGCTTGCATGGGAAAGGGGGTTTGGGCGGGCTCGAGGTAGGGCGCGATTTTGCGCCAGCCTGCGCGCACCCCGGTGTCACCTGTCGGCGCCGATCACTTCCCCAGCAACCCCCGCAACTTGTCGCCAAGCCGCCGCTTCGCCTCTTCTTCGAGCTGATCGCGCTTGCGTTCGATCTGCTGCTCGACCTTGCCTTGCGCCGCGTCCTTGACCATCGCGCCCACGTCGATCTTCCAGTCGATCGCATCGAACGGCCCCGTGAGCTTGACCGGCACGGTCTGGCCGCGCAGCGCTTCGAGGTCGGCGCCGCCTTGGCCTTGCAGCGTGTCGACGATCGTCGCGCGCACGGTGTAGTCGAGCCGGCGGGCGGCGAGGTCGATGTCGCCGCTGCCGCCGATGCGCATCAGCGGCGACTTCAACGCGAGGTCGTCGTTGCGCGCCACGCCGGCGGTGATGCGGAAACTGGCGGTCAGCTCGGTGAAGTCGGTGCTCTCGGCTGCGGTCGCGGTGCCGCTGCCCTGCGAGCCATCAGCGCTGCCCTTGCCGCGCACCGCCTGGATCGCCGTGCGCGCGCGGCGCACGGCCTGCGCGACGTTGATGCCCCGCACCGCGCCGTCGCGCAACTGCACGCGCGCGCTGCCGGCGAGTGCGCGGGTCATCGCGCTGATCGTCGTGCCGGCCGTCGTCACGTCGAGCGCCACGTCGCCGCGGCCTTGCAGGCGGTCCTGGCCGGTCATGTCCTTGAGCAGCGGCCCGATCGCAATGCCGGTGAGCGCCGGCTGCGCGGCGATGCGCGCCGGCGTCGTGGCCGCGTTGACGGTGATGCTGCCGGCGAGCTTGCCTTGATACAGCTCGGCCGCGAGCGGCGTGATCTGCACGCGGCCGCCGCCGGCGCGCAGCCCCGCGCGCACGGCGCTCGCCTTCAGGTTCATCACCTGCAGCGCGCCGATGCGCAACTGGCCGCTCGCATCCAGGCCGCGCAGCGCCGACAAATCGAGCGGCTGCTCGGCGCCGGCTGGCGCGCTGGCTGCGCTGGCGGGGCCGCGGCTCGCGAGCAGCCGGTCGAGATCGAGGCGGTCGATCTCGGCGTCGAAGCGCCAGGCCGCGGGGCTGAGGCGCGGCGCCGCGAGCGTCAGCTTGAAGCGGCTGTCGTCGAACGTGCCAGTGAGCGCGCTGTCGAGCTTGCCGGCCGCGAGATCGGCCTCGGCGCGGCCCTCGACGTGCAGCTTCATCGGCGCCAGGCCGTCCAGCCGCGCGGCCACGTCGAGCGCGAGGCCTTCGAGCAACACGCGGCTGGCGATCGCCTCGGCCGGCCCGAGGGTCAGGCGCGCTTTCATCGAGACGTCGGCGCCAAGCTTCGGCGCGTCGGCGTCGAGGCGCGCCTTCAGCGAGAGCGGCGTCGCGGTGCCGGGCGCGATGCGGCCCGTTTCGAGCGAAAGCTGCGAGAGCTTGAGCCGCCGCGGCGCCTGGCGGTCGTCGACCGTGATCTCGGCGTCGGTGATGGCGATGCCGGCGATGTCGAGGCGCAGCGGTGCAGTGCCGGGGGCGCTTGCTGCGGAGCCAGCGGGCGCTGGAGCCGGCGCCACCTTCTTGTCGCCGCCCAGCAGGTCGTCGATGCTGAGCCGGCCGTCGGCCGTGCGCACGACGCGCAGCCGCAGGCCGTCGAGTGACACACGATCGACGACAGCTTCGCGGCGCAGCAGCGGCCACAGCGCCAGCGACACCTCGGCCGAGCGGATCGACGCAAAGCGCTCGGCGCTGTTGCGTTCCGACAGCGTCACCTCGCCGAGTGTGACGCCCAGGCGCGGCAAGAAGGTGAGCGAGATGGGCCCCGGGATCGCCAGCGTGCGCTGCCGTTCCTTCTGCACCGTCTCGATGACGAGCGGCTTGTAGTCGTTCGGGTCGAACGTGGCGACGAGGTACGCAACGCCGCCCAGCAGCAGCGCGAGCAGGCCGCCTGCGACGGCCAGCGCAATCTTCAGCGGCCGCGCCATCACCGCGGCTCCTGCGCCGCGTCAGCGGCGCACCTCAGGCTCGAGGGCTTAGAGCGCGCTCGCCACGGCCGCACCGGCCCAGGGCAGGCCGGCCGAAGGCGACTCCGGCAGGATGTAGACGAGACCCTTGTACCGGCCGAGCGTCGGCGCGACGACGAGGTCGTAGAAGTCGCCATCGATGACGACGCAGCCGAGCGAGATGCGGTTGTCGTCGGGCGTTGCCGAAGACAGGCGCGCGGGCCGGCGCTCGGCGGCTGGCGCCGGGCGCAGGCGGTGAATGGCCAGTGACGAGTCGTAGTCGAACCAGACGATCGCCTCGCCGCGATGGTTGCGGCCAGGCATCGACTCGAAGCGGCCGGCAGGCGTGGTGCGCTCATGGATCGGGATGGTGCCACCGGGCGTCGTGAAGCCGGGGTAACCCCGGTCGCCGGGTGTCATTCCGAGCAGCGCCGACGTGATGCCGGCGAGCCGCCCGTCGGCGCGATAGATGAGCAATTGCGCGCGACGCTTGTCGACGACGGCAAACGGCCGGCCGCGCGCGTCGCCTTCGAGCGCGAAGCGCACCGCGGCCAGCGCCTGCGGCGAAGGGCCGGGCGCGCGTGCGCGCGCCTCGGCCGCCGTCTGCGCGTGCACGACGCGCGGCGTGCGCGACGCTAGCGACGGCGCGACGGAGACGGTCTTCACCGAAGACGCAATGCGCGCCGGCGACTTCGACGGCACCGACGACCCTGACGATCCGGCAGCGAGCACGCCACCGCTCGCGCACCCCGCGATGGCACAGGCCACCACGCGGCGCGCCCAAGCACGCCCCAATCCAAACATCCAGCCCACTCCGATATCCGCACGGTGCCGGCCGTGAGACCGGGCGTGGGGACAGCCGGAATGCTAACGGCAAGATGGCGCAGCCGCACGCCGGCGCGCCGATGGCCGCCGGGGCTGCGCGGGGTTTCATCACGCACCGTGCGTGGACGTCGCCAGCGAGGGAAAAACAGTAAGCAGAGGTTTGCTCTCGGGCAGGATGTAAACGATGCTTTGCGTGTTGCCGAAGTGCGGCCAGAAGTGCTGGTCGAAGAAGGCCGAAGGCAGGTTGATGCAGCCGTAGCTGATGCGGTTGTCGCGTGCGCTCGGCGACGCCAGGCGCGCCACGCGCCGCTCGCGTGGGTCGGTGCTGCGCACGCGGTGCATCGACACCGCTGCGTCGTAGTCGACCCATAGAACGTCGTGGCCGAGTGCATTGCGGCCGGGCTTCGCGACGTGGCGGCCGGCCGGCGTCGTGCGCTCGCCGGGGCGGATCTGCGCGAGCGTCTTCTGCCCGATGCCCGGCGCGTTGTCGTCGCCCCGCGCAAAGCCGAGCAGCACCGGCGCCGCGCCGATCAGGCGGCCCGAAGGGCGGAAGAGGTACACACGCGCGCCGGTCTTGTCGATGATCGCGAAGGGCTGCCGGCCGTTGTCGGCCGCGTTGACGACCCAGGCGGCGAGCCGTCGCGCTTCGGCCGAAGGGCGTTCGTGGCCGAAATCGAGCGCGCGCTCGATGGGTGGGGGCGAGGGCGCGGCCGGCAGCGCTGCGGCGGCGATCGTCGCGGCGGGGGGCCGTGCCGCCTGTGCGGCCTGCGCAATCTGTTCGTTGCGCTCGCCCGGCGGCAGCACGAGCACCAGCGCCGCGATGCCGACCAGCAGGCCCAAGCGCAGGCCTTGCCAGAACTCGGCAACCGAAGCAGGGGAGATGTCGAGGGGCCGGCGCATGGCGTGCGAACGTTTGGACGGCGTCAGGCGAAGAGCTCGGGGCAATCGGCGCGCCGGCCATCGCGCAGCCGTCAAACAATGCGCCCCGCCGCGTGAACGGCGGGGCGCGGGAATCACAAGCTCAACCGGGTTGGGCTTGGTGCTTCAACTCGCTCGCGTCTCGCGATCAGTGCGATCAGCCGCGGTCCGCACGCGGCTCGCGCATGTCGGACTCATCGGCCACGGCGCTGTCCGACGAGTCGGCCGACGACGACATCGCGCCGCTGCCCGACGTGTCGGCCGAGGACGACGCGGCGCTCGACGACGTCGAGCTTTCGGAAGAGGTGGCCGAGCTTGTCGAGCTGGAATCGCTCGGCAGCGTGCCCGCGCCGCCCGGCCGCGCCGCGTCGGTGCTCGCCGCGTCCGAAGACGGGCTGGTCGCCGCCGGGCGCTCGCGCTCTTCTTCGGTCGTTGTCGTTTGCGCAAAGGCGATCGTGCCCACCAGCGCGGCGGCCGCGCCGATCGCGGTCAGAGGTTTCAACATCGTCATCTCGAACTCCTTGGGTTTGAAGTGGCCCGTTTGAAGGCGCGTTCTGGACTGGCATGGATGAAGCCGTACATGTGGCGTCGCGCTTTCCGGCGATGCGTTTCCGGCTGAGGTGAACGTTAGGCGCGGGGCGTCGCGCGCGATGTCGGTCGGCTGCGCCGCGGGCTGTAGGACGAGGCCTGCGCGGGCGGTGCAACACTCGCGGGCATGAATGCTTCGCGTGACACCTCGCCCGGCGCACTGGCGCGTCTGCAGCAGACGACGACGATCGGCGCGCTCGTCGTGGCCGCGCTGTGGGCCTGGGGCTTCGCGCGCACGGGCCGCTGGGGCTGGGCGGCAGTCGGCGCGCTGTTGATCGTCGGCGGCTACGCGCTCGTGCTGGCGCTCGAGTTCGTGCTGCTCGGCCGCGCACACCAAGTCGACGCCGACGACCCGACACCGCGCGCCACCGCGATGCAGCGCCTGCGCGCCTGGTGGGGCGAGGTGCTCGCCGCGCCCATCGTCTTCTGCTGGCGCCAGCCGTTCTTCAGCCGGCGCCATGCCGACTGGCTGCCTGCCGACGGCGCCGGGCGGCGCGGCGTGCTGCTCGTGCACGGTTTCGTCTGCAACCGCGGCCTGTGGAACCCGTGGCTCGCGCGCCTGCGCGAGGCCGGCGTGCCGGTGGTGGCGGTGAACCTCGAGCCGGTGTTCGGCAAGATCGACGACTACGCCGCGCGCATCGACGCCGGCGTGCGCCGGCTGCGCGAGTGCACGGGGCTTGCGCCGGTGGTCGTGGCGCACAGCATGGGCGGGCTGGCGGTGCGGGGGTGGTGGGCGGGGCGGGGCAGCGAGTCACACGGTGCGCAGGGCGACAAGCACGCCGCTGCCGCCGACGAGCCCGTACACCACGTCATCACGCTGGGCACGCCGCACCACGGCACCTGGCTCGCGCGCTTCGCGATGACACCCAACGCACGCCAGATGCGGCAGGGCAGCCCGTGGCTGCAAGCGCTGGCCGCGCGCGAGCCGGTGGGCCGCGGCGCGCGCTTCACGTGCTTCTACAGCCACTGCGACAACATCGTCTTCCCGCCGCGCACCGCGACGCTCGCCGGCGCCGACAACCGGCACCTGAGCGGCGTCGCGCACGTGCACATGGCCGAACGGCCGGAGCCTTGGGAGGAGTTGCAGCGGTGGCTCAAGGACGAGCAGGTCTCACCTCACGCTCCGCCGCCAACGCCGCCGCCAGCCGCGCGCCCACCTCGGCGTTGTGCTTGACGAGCGCGATGTTGGCCTCGAGGCTGCGCCCGCCGCTCAACTCGGCGATGCGCGCCAGCAGGAACGGCGTCACCGCCTTGCCGGTGATGCCATGCGCGGCAGCATCGTGTAGCGCCTGCTCGATCCAGCCGTCGACTACAGCGCGCGGAAGCGCCGCCGCCTCCGGCACCGGCGTGCTCAGCAGCACGCCGCCCGCGAGGCCGAGTGACCACTTCGTGCGCACGAAGCGCGCCTGCGCCGCGGCATCGTCGATGCGGTAGTCGGCCTCGAAGCCGCTGTCGCGCACGTAGAACGCCGCGAACTCGTCCTGGCCGCAACTGAGCACCGGCACGCCGTGCGTCTCGAGGTATTCGAGCGTGAGGCCGATGTCGAGGATGCTCTTTGCGCCGGCGCAGACCACCACCACCGACGTGCGCGCCAGTTCCTGCAGATCGGCCGAGATGTCGAACGTCGTTGCCGCGCCGCGGTGCACGCCGCCGATGCCGCCGGTGACGAAGACCTCGATGCCGGCCAGCGCCGCGCAGATCATCGTGCCGGCCACCGTCGTCGCGCCGATTGGCAGGGCGGACGTTGCGGCCGAAGTCGAAGCTGCGCCCTCGGCCAGCACCGCCGGCAGGTCGCGCCGGCTCACCTTCAGCGCCTGCGGGCCGGCGCGCGCGAGGCGCTCGAGCGAAGCGCCATCGAGCCCGACGCGGATGCGCCCGTCGATCACCGCGATCGTCGCCGGCTCGGCACCATGCGCGCGCACCACGGCCTCGACCGCGCGTGCCGTCTCCAGGTTCTGCGGCCACGGCATGCCGTGCGCGACGATCGTCGATTCGAGCGCGACCACCGGGCGGCCGGCGGCGAGCGCGGCGGCGACGGCGGGGCTCGGCTGGAGCAGGGGGTGAGAGGCGGGCGGAGGCATCCGGTCAGCACTTCAGTGCACCGACCCCCGCCCCGGCCCCTTGCCGCCACCGCCCAGGCCCGGAGCCGCACCCGCCCCTGCCGCCCGCCCTGCCGGGCTGTTGCCCAGCAGGTCCTTGCCGCTCATGCCGGCAAACAGCGCTGCGGCGCGCACTTTGATTTCGAGGAGCTCGGTGGCGTTTACCGAGCGCTGGCCACTGGTGCGGTTGACCTCGACGGTGAACTCGACGTCCTTGCCTTCGTGCGACAGGGTGCCGCTGGTGAACTCGTAGTCGCCGGCTTCCCACGGGTGGCCGAGCGCGTCGAAGTTGTAGTCGTCGTCGTACTCGACGCGGCTGATCTCGCCGCTGGCCAGGTCGAGCATCGCCGACGAGGTGATCACCTCGTCGGACAACTCGTCGGTGAGCGTGATCTTGACTTTCAAATCCATGGTCGGTCCCCGGGCGTGGGCCGCGAGGATACCCCTCGGGCGCCGTGCCCGGCGCTGCTAGAGTCGCGGCCCATGTCGGCCACCGGTCTCTCGCCCGCACCTGCATCCGAGTCGGCGCCCGGGTCATCGCCTGTGATGCGGCCGCTGGCCGGCCGGCACATCGTGCTCGGCCTGTCGGGCGGCGTCGCCTGCTTCAAGGCCGCCGAGCTGACGCGGGAACTCGTGAAGGCCGGCGCCACCGTGCAGGTGGTGATGACCGAGGCGGCGTGCCAGTTCATCACGCCGGTGACGATGCAGGCGCTGTCGAACCGCGCCGTCTACACGAGCCAGTGGGACGCGCGCGAGGCGAACCACATGCCGCACATCAACCTGACGCGCGGTGCCGATGCGATCGTCATTGCACCGGCGAGCGCCGACTTCATCGCCAAGCTCGCGCAGGGGCGCGCCGACGAGTTGCTGAGCCTGCTGTGCCTGGCGCGGCCGCTCACTGCCGGCCGGCCGGTGCCGCTGCTCGTGGCGCCGGCGATGAACCGCGAGATGTGGGCGCACCCGGCGACGCAGCGCAACGTCGCGCAGATCCGCGCCGACGGCGCCACGGTGCTCGGGCCCGCGGCCGGCGACCAGGCCTGCGGCGAAGTGGGCGACGGCCGCATGCTCGAAGCCGAGGAACTGCGTGACGAGCTGATCGCGCATCTCCGCCCGAAGCTGCTCGCGGGCCGCAGCGTGCTGGTGACGGCCGGGCCGACGTTCGAGGCGATCGACCCGGTGCGCGGCATCACTAACCTCTCGAGCGGCAAGATGGGCTTCGCGATCGCACGCGCGGCGGCCGAGGCCGGCGCGCGCGTCACGCTCGTCGCGGGGCCGGTGCACCTGAGCACGCCGCGCGGCGTGCAGCGCATCGACGTGAAGAGCGCCGAGCAGATGCTCGCCGCGGTGCTGCCGCAGGCGCCGCGGCACGAGATCTTCGTCGCCACCGCGGCGGTGGCCGACTGGCGGCCGGCTGCAGCGGCCGGGCAGAAGATCAAGAAGGACGGCAGCGGCCGCGTGCCGGTGCTCGAGTTCGTCGAGAACCCGGACATCCTCGCCACCGTCGCGCGGTTGCCGGCCGGCGAGCGGCCGTACTGCGTCGGCTTCGCGGCCGAGAGCCACGACATCGTGCGCCACGCGCGCGAGAAGCTGGCGAGGAAGGGCGTGCCGCTCATCGTCGCCAACGACGGGCCGGCGACCTTCGGGCGCGACGAGAACACGCTCGTGCTCGTCGATGCGGCAGGCGAAACTGCGCTGCCGCGCGGCGACAAGCTCGCGCTCGCGCACGCGCTCGTCGCCGAGATCGCGCGGCGCCATCGGAAAGCACCATGACCACGATCGACCTTCGCGTCCTCGACCCCCGCATGGCCGAGCATCTGCCGGCCTACGCGACGCTTGGCAGCGCCGGCCTCGACCTGCGCGCCTGCCTCGATGCGCCGTTGACGATCGAGCCCGGGCAGGCGACGTTGATCGCCACCGGCCTGTCGATGCACATCGGCGACCCGGGCCTCTGCGCGATGCTGCTGCCGCGCTCGGGCCTCGGGCACAAGCAGGGCATCGTGCTCGGCAACTTGGTCGGCCTGATCGACAGCGACTACCAGGGCCCGCTGATGGTGAGCTGCTGGAACCGCGGCAGCGCGGCGGTGACGATCCAGCCGCTGGACCGCATCGCGCAGATGGTCATCGTGCCGGTGGTGCAGGCGCGCTTTCGGGTCGTCGAGTCGTTCGACGCCAGCGCGCGCGGCGCGGGAGGGTTCGGTTCGACGGGGCGGTGAGGCGCGGGCCACAGCGCGCGCCTTCAGCCGTTGCGCCGGCACGCCCCTCAGTGCAACGTCTGCCTTCCCGGCTTGCCCGGTGCGCTGCCGAGCACGGTGATCGTCGACTCACCGACGCTCTTGGCCTCGAGTTCGTGGTCGGTGGCCTCGCGCACCGCGCGCACGGTGATGTGAAGGCGCAGCGCCATGCCGGCGAGCGGGTGGTTGCCGTCGAGCACCACGTGTGACGGGTAGACCTCGGTGACGATGTAGACGGCGTCGGCCGGCATGTCCGGCGTCGCGTGGCCCTTGGGCAGGCCCTCGTAGGCCATGCCGGCTTCCACCGGCTCGGCGAAGAGCTTGCGCTCCTCGAAGCACACGAGTTCCGGCCGGTAGTCGCCGAAGGCGTCTTCGGGCTCGAGATGCAGTTGCAGGTCGTCGCCGCTCTCGTGGCCGGCGAGCGCGTCTTCGACCTTGGCGAGCAAGTCGTCGCCGCCGTAGAAAAACTCCACCGGCTCGGCCAGTTCGTCCAGCGGCCGGTTCTGTGCGTCGGAGAGCTTCCACGTGAGGCTCACGACGCAAGGGTTGCGGATCTCCATCGATCGATGATGGCACAGCGGTCGAGGCGGCTGCTCCGTTCGACATCGATCAAGCGGCGAGCGCAAGGCCTTGGGGAACAATCGACGCACGATGACGTCCTTGCATGCGCCCACTCGGTTGCTCGGCGGGCTCAGCCCGCAAGCCTTCATGCGCCGCGTCTGGCAGCGCCGGCCGTGGCTCGTGCGCCAGGCCTGGCCCGGCGTGCGACCACCGATCCCGCAGGCCGAGCTGTTTGCGCTGGCGGGGCGGGAAGGCGTCGAGTCGCGGCTGGTCGTGCGCGATGCCATCGGCGCCGCGGCGGGCGGCCGGCGCAAGGCCGCGGCCGGGAAGGCCAAAAGCGCTTCGAACGCCGCCGCCACCGATCGCTGGCAGGTCCGCCACGGCCCGTTCACGCGCCGCATGCTGCCGCCGCTGGCACGGCCCGGCTGGACGCTGCTCGTGCAGGGCCTGGACCTGCACGTCGGTGCTGCGCACGCGATGCTGGCGCCGTTTCGCTTCGTGCCGGCGGCGCGGCTCGATGACCTGATGATCTCGTGGGCCAGCCCCGGCGGTGGCGTCGGGCCGCACATGGATTCGTACGACGTCTTCCTGGTGCAGGTGCAGGGGCGCCGCCGGTGGCGCGTCGCGCCGCCGCCGCCTTCGGCCGTCTCGGGCTCGCCGGACAGCGATGCCTTTGTGCCCGGTCTGCCGGTGAAGATCCTGCGCGAATTCGAGCCCGTGCACGACTGGGTGCTCGAACCGGGCGACATGCTGTACCTGCCACCGCTGTGGGGCCACGACGGCGAAGCGGTCGGCGGCGAGTGCATGACCTGCTCGGTGGGCTTTCGCACGCCGACGGGGCCCGATCTCGCGCGCGAGATGCTGCAGCGGCTGGCCGACGAGGCCGGCGACGCGGCACAGGACGGCACCGCGGCGCTGTACACCGACGCGAGCCAGCCCGCGACGGCCACGCCGGGCCTCGTGCCGGTGGCGCTGCAGCGTTTTGCCGCGCGCGCCGTGGCGCAGGCGCTGCGCGACCCGCTGGCGCTGCCGCGCACGCTGGGCGAAACGCTCAGCGAGCCGAAGCCGCAGGTGTGGTTCGACGCCGGCGCGCCGCTGCCGGGCGGCAGTGCGGTGCAACTCGACCCGCGCACGCGCATGCTCTACGACGCGCGGCATGTGTTCATCAACGGCGAGTCGTACCGCGCCGGCGGGCGTGATGCGACGCTGTTGCGCCGGCTGGCCGACACGCGCACGCTGCCGGCGGCCGACGTGGCGCGCCTGGGCGCCGGCGCCGCCGAGTGTCTGCAGCAGTGGGTCGAGGCTGGCTGGGTGCGCGCCGCGCCGGCCAGCGAGGAGACGACATGACCGAAGAGAACACCGACGACCCGGGCCGCGACGCGCCGGCCATCGACTCGCGCGCCGGCTTCACCGCCGCCATCCTGTGGGGCTTCGAGCGTGCGATGCGCGAAGGCGGCCGTACGCGGCGCATCGTCTGCGTCGATCGCGACTTCGCGCAGTGGCCGCTGGACACGCCGGCGCTGCTCGACGCGCTCACCGCCTGGCTCAAGCGCGGCGCGCATCGGCAGCTCGTGCTGCTGGCCGCCACCTACGACGAGATGCCGCGGCGGCATCCGCGCTTCGTCGGCTGGCGGCGCCACTTCGCGCATGTGGTCAGCCCGTACGGCGCGCCCGAGGACGCGGCCGCGACGCTGCCGACGCTGCTGCTCGACGACGACGGCACGCTCGTGCGCCTGATCGACCCGGTGCATTGGCGCGGACGCGCCAGCGCCGATGAACGCAGCGTGCTGCCCTGGCGCGAGCAGATCGATGCGCTTCTGCAACGGTCCGAGGCCGCGTTCCCCGTGCAGTCGCTTGGGCTATAGGGAAAGCCCGTACCTCGTGGCTATAATGCGCGATTAGGCATGAGGCAGCCGCAGTCAACCGTCTGCGGCCCCGCTCGTTGTCTGACACACGTTGCCCGACCGCCTGTCCGCATACGAGGAAGGCCGGTGGGGCACCTTGTTTCTCCCGTTCAGCCTTCCATAACACCCTGAGGACAATCGCAATGAACAAGTCGCTCGTTCTGGCTTCCCTGGTTGCCGTCGTGGCGCTCGCCGCCTGCGGCAAGAAGGCCGAGGCCCCCGCGCCGGCTCCGGCGCCCGCCCCGGCCGCCGCGCCCGCGCCCGCCCCGGCGGCGCCGGTCGCCGAGGCCGCTTCGGCTGCCGCTGGCGCCGCTTCGGCTGTTGCCGGTGCCGCTTCGGCCGCCGCCGACGCCGTGCAAGCCGCCGCTTCGGCCGCTGCCGCTGCCGCGTCGAAGTGATCTCGGCCGGCATCCCTCGCGGGTGCCGCGCGCGAAGACAAAGGCCGCCCTCGGGCGGCCTTTGCTTTCGAGCGGCCGTAGGGCCGCCGCCGTGTCGTCTACTTCAGATCCTCGACCAGCCGCGTGATGATGCGCTGGCCGTTCTCGCCGACGGCCGTGCCGCCGTCGGAGGTGAGCACGTCGACGCTGGTCTTCGCGCCGCTGCCCTTGAGCACGATGCGGTAGCGCACCGGCGTCTGCGGGTCCTTCGCGCCGCCGAAGACACGGGCGAAGAAGCCCGGCTCCTCCTGCCCTGCCACCTTCGGGTCGGAGTAGCGCACGTAGTACGTGCCCTGCGCGCGGTCGCGGTCTTCGACGGTGAAGCCGCCGCGGTCGAGCACGAGGCCGACGCGCCGCCAGGCGCGGTCGAAGGTCTCGTCGACTTCCATGCTCGCGCGCTCGCCGCTGCTGGTGGCGCGCGCCTTGGCCGGCGCCGCCGGCGCCGCGGCCACCGTGCTGATGGCCGCGCCCACCGCCTGCGGCGCCGGGCGCGGGCCGGTCTCGACGGCGGCCGCCGTGGGCGCGGCCAGCGCCAGCATCAGCCGCGCCAGCATCTCGGCCTCGAGCTCGGGCTCGCTGGCGCGCACGCGCCACGAGGTCTGGTCGCGGAACGGGCCGCCGACCACCTCCTCGATGCCGCGGTGCGAGACGTAGATCTCGACGTTGCCGTCGGCGGCGCGCTCGAGGCGCGTGCGATAGAGGTCGCGCTCGCCGGTGTCGAAGAGGTTGCGCGCCAGGCGGCCGATCAGGTTGCGCACGACGTCGTCGGGCAGCTTGGCGCGGTTCTCGGACCAGTTGGTCTCCATCACGCCGAGCTTCGGGTCGTCCAGCGTCAGCGTGAAGCCGGTGCGCTCCCAGAAGGCCTTGACCTTGGGCCACAGTTCCTCGGGCGTGCGCTGGCCGACGACGAGCCAGCGCTGCTGGCCGGCGCGTTCGATGCGGATGTTGTCCAGGCGGGCGGGCGCCACGGTGGCGGCCGTGCCCGTGGCACCCGCGGCCGCACCGGTGGCCGGCGCTGCCGGGGCAGCGGCCGAAGCCGAGGCCGCCGCAGCCGACGCCGCGCTCGACGCGCTGACGACGCCGCCGGCGCCGGTCTGGTAGCGCGTGTCGCGGGTCAGTTGCGTCAGGTCGGGCGGCACCTCGAGCGGCCGCGTCTTCACCGCCTCGGTGCGGTAGTCGACGGTGTCGCCGCTGAAAAGGCCTTCGGACGAAGTGCAGCCGGCGAGCGTCAGCACCGCTAGCGCGGCGGCAGCAGCAACAGCAATCGGTGTCGGCCGCGAAAAGGATCGGGAAGTCACGTTCAAGGTCTCTCCGGCCGCATCAGCCATTCACGCCGGCGGCCTGCATCGCCTCGCGCACGAGCGCCTGGCCGCTGGTCGTCAGCGGCACGATCGGCAGCCGCACGTGCGGCGTGCAGCGGCCCAGCTGCGCCAACGCCCACTTGGCCGGCGCCGGGCTCGGCTCGCAGAAGAGCTGCTTGTGCAGTGGCAGCAGCTTCAGGTGGATGGCCGCGGCGCGGCGCGCGTCGCCTTCGATCGCCGCCATGCACAGCTCGTGCATTGCACGCGGCGCGACGTTGGCCGTGACGCTGACGTTGCCGTGGCCGCCCAGCAGCATCAGTGCGACGGCCGTGCCGTCGTCGCCGGAGTAGACGGCAAAGCCCTTCGGCGCGTGCTTGATCAGGTAGGCGGCGCGCTCGATGTTGCCGCTGGCTTCCTTGATGCCGACGACGCGCGGCAGTTGCGCCAGGCGCAGCGCCGTGTCGGGCAGCAGGTCGGCGACGGTGCGGCCGGGCACGTTGTACAGCACCATCGGCAGGTCCACCGCCTCGGCGATGGCCTTGAAGTGCTGGTAGATGCCTTCCTGCGAAGGCCGGTTGTAGTAGGGCACCACCGAGAGGTGGCAGTCGGCGCCGACCTTCTTCGCGTAGCGCGTCAGCTCGATCGCCTCGATGGTGTTGTTGGCGCCGGTGCCGGCCATGATCGGCACCTTGCGGGGGGCCTTCTTCGCCTGCTCGACGGCGACGCGGATGACTTCGCAGTTCTCCTCCATCGACACGGTGGGCGATTCGCCCGTCGTGCCGACGACGCCGATGCAGTCGGTGCCTTCGGCGATGTGCCAGTCGATCAGCCGGCGCAGCGCGTCGTAGTCGATGCGGCCGTCTTCGTGCATCGGCGTGACCAGCGCGACGATGCTGCCAACGATGGGATTCATGTGTGTTCCGTGACGGGCGGGGGCGACGCGCCGACGGGCGCATCGCGGGGCGGGTTCGGCCGGCGGTCGCCCTAGGGCAGCAGCCGGCGCGGCGCGAAGGGCCCGATTCTAGGCGGCGCCCCCGGGTCGCCATCGGCGGCGCCCGCGACGGCCACCAGCCGCTGCACGCGCCGTGCGGGCTCGGCCTCGAGCCCGTCTTCGAAGGCGACGACGGCCAGGCCCGGGAAGGCGCCGAGCAGTTCACCCGGCCGCAGCAGGAACGCCGGGTTGCTCGGCTTGCCGTAACGCTCGTGGCCTTCGGCGAACGTCTCGTAGATCAACACGCCGCCCGGCGCCAGCGCCGCCGGCAGCCACGGCAGCAGCGCGCGCCACAGGTAGTTCGTGACGACGATGCCGTCGAAACGTCGGCCGGGCAACGGCCACGGACTGCCGTCCTCGAGGTCGGCGACGACGACCTCGGCGAGGTCGCGAAGCGGCTGCACCGCCGCGGAATCACGATCGACGCCGGTGACGCGCCAGCCGTGGGCGGCCAACCAGCGCACGTGCCGGCCGCTGCCGCAGGCGAGGTCGAGCACGGTGCCGCCGGGCTCGATCAGCGGCGCCCAGCGCGCCACCCAGCGCGAAGGCGGCGGCGCGGCGTGCGGCGGGGCGGGCGTGGGCTGCATCGCCGCGCCGGCGTTCAGAAGCACGCCCAGAGCTGGTCGGCGATGTCGAGCATCAGGTGCGGGCTCAGGTAGGCGAGCGCCACGAGCGCCAGCACCGCGCCGGCGGCGAGCCACAGTGCGGCGCGGCGGGCGGTCACGGCTGCCAGCGCCATCGTCACGCCGCCTTCAGCGCCGGTCGCGCGATCGCCGTCTCGCGCACCGGCAGGTTCATCAGCATCGCGAAGATGCCCAGCGCCACCGAAATCCACCACACGAGGTTGTAGCTGCCGGTCGCGTCGTAGATGCGCCCGCCCAGCCACACGCCGAGGAAGCTGCCGATCTGGTGGCTGAGGAAGACGATGCCTCCGAGCATGCTCATGTGCCGCACGCCGAAGATCTGCGCGACGATCGCGTTGGTCGGCGGCACGGTCGACAGCCACAGCAGGCCCATCGCCGCGGCGAACACGTACACGGTCCACGGCGTCACCGGCACGAGCACGAAGACGAGGATGACGAGCGCGCGCAGGCCGTAGATCGCGGCCAGGATGTGCCGCTTGGCCAGCCGCTGCCCGAGCGCCCCGCTGGCGTAGGTGCCGAAGACGTTGAACAGGCCGATCAGCATCAGCGCCACCGTCGCCACCTCGGGGCCGTAGCCGAGGTCCTTCAGGTAGCTCGGCATGTGCACGCCGATGAAGACGACGTGGAAGCCGCAGACGAAGTAGCCGGCGGTGAGGAAGAGAAACGGCGGGTGTGCGAACGCCTCGCGCAGCGCCTCGCGCAGCGTCTGCGGCGCGGCGCCGTGTGCGGCGGCCGGCTGCTTCGGCTCGCGCAGGCCGAAGGCGAGCGGCAAGATCGCGAGCGCCGCGACGCCGAGGATGAAGAGCGCGTTCTGCCAGCCGGCGCTGCCGATCAGCCACGTCTCCACCGGCACCATCAGGAACTGGCCGAACGAGCCCGCCGCCGCCGTGACCCCCATCGCCCACGAGCGCTTCGCTGGGTCCACCTGTCGGCCGATGACGCCGTAGACGACGGCGTACGTGGTGCCGCTTTGCGCCATGCCGAGGATCAAGCCGGCGCTGCCGGTGAACGCGAGCCCCGAGGTCGCGAGCGCCATCGTGATGAGGCCGAGCGCATAGAGCAGCCCGCCGCCGATCAGCACCTTGAAGGCGCCGAAGCGATCGGCCAGCGCGCCGGCAAACGGCCCGGCCAGGCCCCACGCGAGGTTCTGCACCGCGAGCGCGAACGCAAACGTCTCGCGCGTCCAGCCGCGGTCCATCGTGATCGGCTGCAGCCACAGGCCGAAGCCATGCCGGATGCCCATGCTGAGCGTGACGACGGCGGCGCCGCACAGCAGCACCTGCGTCATCGAGAGGCGCCGGGGCGAAGAGGAAGCTTGCATGGGCCGGCACTGTAGCGGCTGCGGCGAGGCGAGCGGCGGCGTGGGGCATCGGCGGGCGCGCCGCGTCGGCCGCGCCTGCCCTAGAGTTCGACCCCACGCGAAGCGACGGGAAGGTGGGCGATGAAGGTCTTGGTCCTCGGCAGCGGCGTCATCGGCACGTCGATCGCCTACTACCTGGCGCGCGCCGGCCACGAGGTCACGGTGGTCGATCGCCAGGCCGGCCCGGCGCTGGAGACGAGCTTCGCCAACGCCGGCGAAGTCTCACCCGGCTACAGCGCCCCGTGGGCCGGCCCCGGCGTGCCGGTCAAGGCGATCAAGTGGATGCTGATGCAGCACAGCCCGCTCGTCATCTGGCCGCTGCTCGATCCGGCGATGTGGCGCTGGGGCGCGGCGATGCTCGCCAACTGCACGGCGCGCGCCTACGCCGTCAACAAGAGCCGCATGGTCCCGATCGCCGAGTACAGCCGCGATTGCCTGAAGGCGCTGCGCGCCGAGACCGGCATCACCTACGACGAGCGCGCGCAGGGCACGCTGCAGCTGTTCCGCACGCAGAAGCAGCTCGACGGCATCGCCGGCGATGTCGAGGTGCTGAAGCAATACGGCGTGCCCTTCGAGGTGCTCGACCGCGCGGGTTTCTGCAATATCGAACCGGCGCTGGCGCTGACGCAGCACAAGTTCGTCGGCGCGCTGCGCCTGCCCGGCGACGAGACCGGCGACTGCTTCAAGTTCACGAACCGCCTGACCGAGATGGCGCAGGCGCTGGGCGTCGACTTCCGCTTCGGCACCGCGGTGCTCGGCATCGACAGCGACGGCGCGCGTGTCACCGGCGTGCGCACCGCCGCCGGCGCGTTGCAGGCCGAGCGCTACGTGCTGGCGCTGGGCAGCTACAGCGCGCCGCTGCTGAAGACGCTCGGCCTGCGCATCCCCGTCTACCCGGTGAAGGGCTACTCGATCACCGTGCCGATCACCGACCCCGCCGGCGCGCCCGAGTCGACGATCATGGACGAGACGCACAAGGTGGCGGTGACGCGGCTGGGCGACCGCATCCGCGTCGGCGGCACCGCCGAACTGGCCGGCTACAGCCTCGCGCTGCGCGAAGCGCGCCGCGCGACGCTGAACCACGTCGTCACCGACCTGTTTCCCAAGGGCGGCGACATCTCGAAGGCGACCTTCTGGTGTGGCCTGCGGCCGATGACGCCCGACGGCACGCCGATCATCGGCGGCACGCGCCTCACGAACCTGCTGCTGGCCACCGGCCACGGCACCCTCGGCTGGACGATGGCGGCCGGCACTGGGCGTGTCATCTCCGATCTCGTCTCGGGGCGCGAGCCGGAGATCGACGTGAGGGCGTTGTCGATGGCGAGGTACGGCACCTAGCCCAGAGCCGTTCTCGCGCTCAAACCTTCGTCGCTGCCTGCCCCGGCCACTGAAACGCCAGCGGCTGCTTGCCGAGGAACCGCTCGACTGCCTCGCGGTGCGGCGCGCTGGCCAGCGCCAGCGCCTGCGCGTTGGCTTCGGCTTCGAACGCGGTGGCCAGGCCACCGGCGTCGTGCAACTGCCGCTTCACCAGGCTCACGGCCAGCGGCGAGGCCTGCGCGAAGCTTGCTGCCAGCGCCAGCGCGCGCGGCAGCAGCGCCTCGGGCGTGTGCAGCTCCATCGCGATGCCGAGCCGTAGCGCCTCGTCGGCCGCGACCTCGCGCGCCGAGAGCATCAGCTCCTTCGCGCGCTGCATGCCGACGACACGCGGCAGCAGGTGCGCCGCGCCGCAGTCGGGCACGAGGCCGATGCGCATGAACACCATGCAAAAGCGCGCGCGTGGCGTCGCGAGCACGAAGTCCGCCGCCAGCGCCAGGCTGAAGCCGGCGCCAAAGGCCGGGCCGTCGACGGCGGCGATGACCGGTCGGTCGAGCGACGCCAGCTCGCCCACCCACTGCTGGATGCCGTGCAGCCGCGTGCGACGCAGCTCACCGTCCTGCGGCGCGGGCGGCGCGGCGTGCGATTCGCGCATGCCGCGGATGTCCCCGCCGGCGCAGAAGCAGCCGCCGGAGCCGGTGAGGATGACGGCGCGCACGTCGGGATCCGCGCGCACACGCGCAACAGCCGACGCGAGCCCCTCGCGGATCTCGGGCGTGAAGGCGTTTCGCGTGGCCGGGCTCGCCATCGTGATGACGGCGGTGGCGCCCTGGCGTTCGTAGAGGACGGTCATCGGCGATCCGCCTCAGAACCCGACCGCGATGCCCGCGTTCACCGCGCCGACGCGCCCGTGCTCGGAGACGCGGCCGTAGCGTGTCGCCTCGACGCGCAACAGCAGGTTCGGCATCAGCGTGAACTCGGCGCCGAAGCCGCTCATCACGTCGGTCTTGCGGCCATCGATGTCGATCGGCGTCTGCCCCGCCGGCGTGATGCTGTCGACGACGTTGCGCGACGCGCCGAGGCGCCCGTACAGCGCCACGCGCTCGCTCAGCGGCACCGCCAGCCGCAGCGCCAGGTAGCTGGCGTGCCCGCGCGCCGTGAGGTCGGTGGTGCTGCCGTTGACGCGATACGGGATCGTGTGGCTCGCGATGTCCTGGTAGCCGGCCTCCAGGCCGAGCGGCAGGCCGCGGCCCACCGGCACGTCGAGGAGCCGCAAGCCCACGTAGACGCCCGCGCTCGGCCGGCCGCTGCCGGTCTCGTGCTTGTCCGTGTCGTGGTTCTTTGCCACCGCGGCGGCCACGCCGGCCGTCAGGCCGATGTAGACGCGCGGATGTTCGATCGGCGCAGCGGGTGCCGCAGGGGCCGGCGCAGGCGCCTGCGCCTGCGCAGCGGCGGCCGCGGCGAGCATGACGGCGGCCACGGCGGCGCTGGCAGCGTGGCGTGCGAAGGTGGGGGACATGGGCTTTCTCCTGGCAAGAGGCTTGGGCTTCGAATGCACGGCAGGGGCCGCGGACTCGACTGCCCGCCAGTGTGCCCGAGCCGCCAGGGCGACGCGTTGAGCGCAGGCAAGCTGCCGCGGTTCATCCGAGCAACCGCGCGAACTCGTCGCGCAGGTGCGACGAGCCGGCGCGGTTCAGGTGGTAGCCGTCGGGCAGATACAGGTCGCTGCCGTCGGCGGCGCGTGTGCTGCACGTGCCCGCGCGGCAGAAGACGTCGCGGAAGTCGGCGACGGCCGCCCCGGTGGCTCTCGGGTCGGGCCGAGCGCGGCGCTCGCTTGCCGACGGCGCGTCGCGCGCGGCCCGGCGCAGCGGCTGCTCGACGAACCGATACGATGCCAGCGCCAGCACCAGCGAAGCGACCAGGGCGGCGAACCGGTGTGCGGGCGAAGCGGACCACAGCGCCGCTGCGAGCACGAGCACCGGCCAGTGCCACAGATAGGCGCGCGTGAACGGGCTGCAGAAGCCGAGCAGCGCGGTCGCTGTCGCGTTCGTCGTGGCGTTCGCCGTGGCCGCCTCGCCCGGCGTGGCCGCAGCGGGTTCGTATGCGCCGGCAGGTCGAAGTAGCCGCCGCTGACGTGCGCGATGACGGCGTTGGCGCCGATCAGCACTCGCGCCACAACATCTGCGTGATGACGAAGCCCGAGACGACGAAGAAGACATCGACGCCGACGAAGCCGCCGCTCACGCCGAGCCCGGCATGGAAGGCGACGACCAGGAGCACGGCGATGGCGCGAAGGCCCTGCACATCGGCCCGATGCACTGCCCTCACGAAGGCTGCGTCCTGCTGCCCGCCCATCGCCGGCGCAGGCATTCGCCGTGCCTGCGGCGCGCCTGAGGCGGACGCCGCGGACCCGCTCCCTAGAATCCCGCGCATGCCCCCTTCCAAGCCAGCCGGCGCCACGCCGGGTACCTATGCCGAAGCCTCGATCCGCGTGCTGAAGGGCCTCGAGCCCGTCAAGCAGCGGCCGGGCATGTACACGCGCACCGACAACCCGCTGCACATCGTGCAGGAGGTGATCGACAACGCTGCCGACGAGGCGCTGGCCGGCCACGGCAAGCGCATCGGCGTCACGCTGCACACCGACGGCAGCGTCAGCGTCGACGACGACGGCCGCGGCATCCCGTTCGGCCTGCACCCCGAAGAGAAGGTGCCGGTGCTCGAGATCGTCTACACGCGGCTGCACGCCGGCGGCAAGTTCGACAAGGGCGCCGGCGGCGCCTACAGCTTCAGTGGCGGCCTGCACGGCGTCGGCGTCAGCGTGACGAACGCGCTTCGCCAAGCGGCTCGAGGTCACGGTGTGGCGCGAAGGGCAGGTGGCGACGCTCGCGTTTGCCGGCGGCGATGTCGTCGAGAAGCTCGCGGTGAACAAGGCCGAGAAGGGCGAACGCAAGAGCGGCACCCGCGTGCGCGTCTGGCCCGACGCGAAGTACTTCGAGAGCGCCGAGCTGCCGCGCCCGACCTCGTGCACCTGCTGCGCAGCAAGGCCGTGCTGATGCCCGGCGTCACCGTGGCGCTGGCACACGAGAAAAGCGGTGAGACGCAAACGTGGCTCTACAAGGGCGGCCTGCGCGACTATCTGCAGCAGAACCTGCCTGCCGAGCCGCTGATCCCGCTGTTCGAAGGCGAGCAGTACGCCGGCGTCAACGAGACCGAGAACTTCGCCGAAGGCGAGGGCGCCGCCTGGTGCGTGGCCTTCACAGACGAAGGCAATCTGCTGCGCGAGAGCTACGTCAACCTGATTCCCACGGTGGCCGGCGGCACGCACGAGAGCGGCCTGAAGGACGGCCTCTTCGCCGCGGTGAAGGGCTTCATCGAGTTGCACGCGCTCTTGCCCAAAGGTGTGAAGCTGATGCCCGAGGACGTGTTCTCGCGCGCCAGCTTTGTTCTCTCAGCCAAGGTGCTCGACCCGCAGTTCCAGGGCCAGATCAAGGAGCGGCTCAACAGCCGCGACACGCTGCGCCTGGTCAGCAACTACGTGCGCCCGGCGCTCGAGCTGTGGCTGAACCAGCACGTGGACCTCGGCCGCAAGCTCGCCGACCTCGTCATCCGGCAAGCACAAACGCGCCAGCGCGCGGCGCAGAAGGTGGAAAAACGCAAGGGCAGCGGCGTCGCCGTGCTGCCGGGCAAGCTGACCGACTGCGAGAGCCGCGACATCGCAATGAACGAGGTCTTCCTCGTCGAAGGCGATAGCGCCGGCGGCAGCGCGAAGATGGGGCGCGACAAGGAGACACAGGCGGTGCTGCCGCTGCGCGGCAAGGTGCTCAACACCTGGGAGGTGGAGCGCGACCGCCTCTTCGCGAACACCGAGATCCACGACATCGCCGTGGCGCTCGGCGTCGACCCGCACGGGCCGGCCGACGAGCCGGATCTCACCGGCTTGCGTTACGGCAAGGTGTGCATCCTCTCGGACGCCGACGTCGACGGCTCGCACATCCAGGTGCTGTTGCTGACGCTCTTTTTCCGCCACTTCCCCAAGCTCGTCGAACGCGGGCACGTGTGCATCGCGCGGCCGCCGCTCTATCGCATCGACGCGCCGTCGCGCGGCAAGCGGCCGGCCGCGAAGATCTACGCGCTCGACGACGGCGAGCTCGAGGCGGCGCTCGACAAGCTGCGCAAGGAAGGCGCGCGCGATGGCAGCTGGACGATCAGCCGCTTCAAGGGCCTGGGCGAGATGAACGCCGAGCAGCTGTGGGAGACGACGCTGAACCCCGAAACGCGGCGCCTGCTGCCGGTGGGCTGGGGCCAGGGCGAGGCGAGCAGCTTCGAGGCGACGACGCGCGTGCTGACGCAGCTGATGGGCAAGGGCGAGGCGTCGGCTCGGCGCGAGCTGATGGAGTTGCACGGCGACGCCGTGGAAGTGGACGTGTGATCCCCTTGCCCTCCGTGCGCCTGCGTCCGACGATGCTGTCGGACCTCGAGTTCGTGCAGTCGGTCGAGCACGACGCGCGCAACTTACCCTTCATCACCCCGTGGGAGCGCACGCAGCACGAGGCGGCGGTGCGCATCCCGGACTTCCGCCACTTCATCGTCGAGTCGGCGCTCGGCGGCGACGCGGGCGCGCGCGCCGGCTTCGTCATCCTGCAAGGCTGCCGCAACCCGCACAAGAGCGTCGAGTTGAAGCGCATCGTGCTGACGCCGGCCGGTCACGGCCACGGCCTGGGCCGCGCCGGCGTGCGGCGCTTGAAGCGCCTGGCCTTCGACGACCTGCGCGCGCACCGCTTCTGGCTCGACGTGCGCTCGCTGAACACGCGCGCGCTCGCGCTGTACGCCAGCGAGGGCTTCGTCGAGGAAGGCCGGCTGCGCGAAAGCGTGCGCGTCACCGGCCTCGGCGAAGACGCCGGCTACGACTCGCTGGTCGTGATGAGCCTGCTGGACCGCGAGTACGCGGCGCGGGTGGCGATGGGGGTGGAGTAGAGCGTGCCGGTCAGTTCCCCGACGCCGCCACCAGCGCTTGCCAGCGCTTGATGAACTCGCCGCGCTTGGCGGCGGCTTCTTCCTCGTCGATCGGGAAGACCTTGATGCTGCTCATCGGCGGCAGTTGCACGTGTTTGGAGACATCGATGTCGCTGCGCGCCGGGCGGCGGAAGGCGGCGAGCAGCAGTTCGGTCTGCGCTTCCTTGCTGAGCAGGTGGTCGAAGGCCTTCTTCGCCAGGTCGCCCGCCGGCGCGCCCTTCAGCAGCGCGAAGAACTCCGGCGTCGTGAACGTGCCGTCGTTCGGGTAGACGAGGCTGATCTCCTTCTGCCCGCCGGCCACGTAGGCGTAGGCGTTCGACTCGAACGTCAGGCCGACCGCGAACTCGCCCTGGCCCACGCTGCGCAGTACGGTGGCTGCGGCGCTGGTCACCTTGACGTTGTTCGCCAGGCGCTTCAGCCCGTCGGCGCCGAGCATCTTCTCCACGCCCCACAGGATCGTCAGCGCGGTGCTGCTGTTGGCCGGGTCGGCGATGATCATCTTGCCCTTGAAGCGCGGGTCGAGCAGGTCGGCCCAGGTCTTGGGCGCAGCGCCGCCGCCGAGCTGGCGCGTGTTGACCATCGCGACGGCGACGTGCACATTGGAAGCAGACCACAGGTTCTGCGGGTGGTGCAGCGCGGCCGGAATGGCGCCGATCTCGGGCGAGCGATAGGGCTCGAAGAGGGGCTTGAACGCCCCCAGCGTGTTGGCCGAGCTGCTCCAGAAGATGTCGCCTTGCGGCTTGCTCGCCTCGGCCTCGAGCCGGCGCAGCAACTGGCCCGAGCCGCCGGTGATGGCCGACAGCTTGACGCCCGGCAGCCGCTTGGACGCCGTCTCGACCACCGCCTCGAAGGCTTGCTGGTTGTTCGACGTATAGATGACGACCGAGCCGCTTTGCGCGCGGCTGGGCAGCGCGAGCGTCGCGCCGAGGCCGGCGATGGAGGCGATGGCGGTGCGGCGGTTCACGGGGTGGCCAATGTGGCTCATGGCAGTCTCCTTCTTCGAAGTCATCGGGTACGGCGTGCGCCCTTCAGGCGCGGGAAGCAAAGAGGTCGATGCGTGCGAAGCGCGTCGCGAGCACGATGGGCAGCACGATTACTGCGATCAGCAGCAGGCCGTAGGCCGAGGCTTGCGCCATCAGGCCGCTGTCGATCAGGCGGAAGATCTGGATCGGCATCGTCTCACGCCCGCCCGAGTAGACGATGATCGACGCGCTCAGCTCGGCCACCGTCGTCGTCCACGTCAGCACCGCGGCGGCGGCGATGGCCGGCGCCATCAGCGGCAGCACGACGCGCAGGAAGGTGCGCAGCGGCGGCACGCCGAGGCTGATCGACGCCTCCTCGATCGAATCCGGGATGTTGTACAGCGTGCTCGACGCGTTGCGCGTGCCGAACGGCAGCCGCCGCACGACGTAGGCGAGCACGATGATCGCGCCGGTGCCGGTGAGCGAGAGCCAGCCGGTGTTGAAGGTCATCAGGAGGCCGATGCCGATGACCGTGCCCGACAGCGCCAGCGGCAGTGCGGTCAGGTAGTCGAGCAGCGGCGTCGCCGCATTGCGCTTCTTGACGACGAGCACGCTGATCACTGTGGCCAGCGTGATGCCGATCGCGGTGGCAATGGCCGCGTAGGTGAGCGTGTTCAGCAGCGGGTCGATGGCGCGCGTGAACACCCGTTCGAGGTGCGCGGTCGTCCACTGTCCCCAGCGCATCACCGGCCCGCGCGCCTGCGTGAACGCGCCGACGACGATGCTCGCCACCGGCAGCAGCGACACCGCGACGACCGCGCCCGCCGCCGTGCCGAGCAGCGCGCCGCGCCAGCCGGCCAGGCGCTGCGCCACCGCGCCGCGGCCCTGCACCACCTCGCGACGGCCGCGCGCGACGATGCGCCGCTGCGCGAAGAGCGCCAGCATCACGATCGCCACCGACAGTGTCGCGAGCGTGCTTTGCAGCGCGGGGTCGGAGCCGACTTCGGAGACGGTGGCCTGGTAGGTCAGCACCGAGAGCAGCGGCACCCTGTTCGACAGCACCATTGCCACCGCGAAGTTGCCGACGACGAGCGTGAAGACGAGCAGCGCGCTCGCCAGCACCGCCGGCAGCACGACCGGCAGCATCACCTTGAAGCGCGACGCGGCGGGCGAGGTGCCCAGGCTCTGCGCGGCTTCCTCGAGCTGCACATCGAAGCCGCGGATCGCCGCCAGCGTGCCGATGTAGACGTAGGTGTAGTAGGTGAACGTCATCACCGTGATGAGCCCGGTCCAGCCGTAGAAGCTGGGCAGCTCGATGCCGCGCTCGGCGAGCGCGCGCGTCACGAGGCCGTTGTTGCCGACCATCATCAGCCAGGTCTGCGCCGCGATGACCTCGGGCACGACGATGGTGACGAGCGGCAGCACAGCGACGATGCCCTTGCCGGGGAAGTCGAAGCGCGCCGTGAACCAGGCGAGCGGCACGCCGATGACGAGCGCAAAGAGCGTGACGACGACGCCGAGCATGATCGTGTTCAGCACGGCGTGCAGATACCGCGGCTCGGCGGCGACGATGGCCCAGCCCGAGCGGCCGTCGCGACCGATGCCGCTGAAGCTGCCGATGAGCACCTGCACCAGCGGCAGCAGCAGGAAGACGACGAGCAGCGCCAGGAGAGCGAGGGTCAGCCACGGCCAGGGCGTGCGCAGTGAGCGCATCGTTGTTGCCCAGCGCAGCGATGGCGCGCTCAGGCCGGTGGGGCCTGCAGCGGCGGCGGTGCTCACTTCGCTCATCGCGCCAGCACCAGCGTGGATGCGGGGTCGAAGGTGAGCAGCGCGGCGTCGCCGACCTGGTGCGCGTCGTGCGCCGCGCCGTGGCGGTCGACCTGCAGCTCGGCGCCGCTGGCCAGTCGCACGCGGTAGCTCGTCTTGTCGCCGAGGAACTGGCGGCGCAGGATGCGCACGCGCAGCGCGGCTTCACTCGATGCGCCGGCCGTCTCTGCTGCGCCTGCATCGGCCCGCGCCAGCGTCAGTGTCTCGGGCCGCGCCATCAACAGCGCGTCGCCCGCGCCGATGGCCGACACCGCGAGTGCGGCCACGCGTGCCGGCGCGCCGCCGCCGCCCGCAAGCACCACCTGCACCGTTTCGCCGGCAGACGCGCCGCGCTCCAGCGTCACCGGCAGCAGGTTTGCCGCGCCGACGAAATCGGCGACGTAGCCGGTGGCTGGGCGTCGGTAGATCTCGGCCGGCGTGCCCACCTGCTCGAGCCGGCCGCGGTTCATCACGCCGATGCGGTGCGACAGCGCCAGCGCCTCGTCCTGGTCGTGTGTGACGAAGACGGTGGTGATGCCGGCCTCGGCCTGCAACTCGGCGATCGTCTGCCGCACCTGAAGCCGCAGCTTCGCGTCGAGGTTCGACAGCGGCTCGTCCATCAGCAGCACCTGCGGCTGGATGACGAGCGCGCGCGCGAGCGCCACGCGCTGGCGCTGGCCGCCGGACAGCGCCGCCGGCAGCCGCGCCCCGAGCGCCGCGAGACCGACGCGCTCGAGCGCCTCGCCGACGCGGCGCTGCACGCCCGCGGCATCGACACGCCGCGCGCGCAGGCCGTAGGCGACGTTGTCGAACACCGTCTTGTCGGGGAACAGCGCGTAGTCCTGGAACACCATGCCGATGTCGCGCAGGTGCGGCGGCACCGCGGTGACGTCGCGCTCGCCGAAGCGGATGCGCCCACCGCGCGCCGGCACGAAGCCGGCGATCGTGCGCAAGAGCGTCGTCTTGCCGCAGCCGCTGGGGCCCAGCAGCGTGAAGAACGAGCCACGCTCGATATCGAGGTCCAGGCCCTCGATCAGTGCCTGTGCGCCGTAGCCGACGCTGAGGGACTCGATGTGGATGCCGGGGCGCGACGATGCGGCGCTCGCGGCGGCCTGCGAAGGTGGCGCGGCTTGCGCTGTCTGCGCAGTCGGGGCGGGGAGGGCGGAACCCATGATGTCTGTCGTCGGCTTCAACCGAGCGCCTGCGCGACCAGCGCCAACGCCTCGCGATGCCGCGCCGGGTCGCCGGCGGCCAGCACCTGCGAGCCGCTGTCGAGTGTGACGGGCCGGCCCTGCCAGTCGCTGATGGCGCCGCCGGCGCCTTCGATCAGCGGCCTGAACGGCGCGTAGTCATACACCTTGAACCCTGCGTCGATCGCGACATCGGTGCGCCCCGCGGCCAGCAGGCCGTAGCTCAGGCAGCAGCCGCCGTAGATGCGCCAGGCAGTGCGCGTGCGTAGCGCCTCGAACGCCGGCCGCTCGTGCGCGGCGAGGAAGTCGGGGTTGCTCGTCGTCAGGATCGCGTCGCTCATCGCCGCACAAGCGCGTGTGCGCAGCGTGGTGCCGTTCATCGTGCTCGCACGGCCGGCGACGCCGACATAACGCTGCTGCGTCACAGGCAGGTGCATGAGGCCGATCACCGGCACGCCGCGCCAGGCCAGCGCGATCAGTGTGCCGAACACCGGCACGCCGGCGACAAAGGGCGCGGTGCCGTCGATCGGGTCGAGGATCCACACGAGTTCCGCGTCGAGCGCGCTCGCGCCGGCTTCCTCGCCGAGGATGCCGTGCGCCGGGTAGCGCTCGGCGATGCGCGCGCGCAATTCGGCCTCGATTCGCGCATCGAGCGCGGTGACGAAGCTGCGGTCGGCCTTCACCTGCACTTCGGGACGCAGCGATGCGGCCGGCGCCAGCAGCGCGTGCGCAGCATCGGCGAGGCCGTGCGCGAAGCGCAGCCACTCGTCGAGGTGGGCTTCTGCGGGGCGCGGCGGGGCGTTCATCGAGCGCACGCTTTCGGGCAGTGCATGGCGAGCAGCGGGTTCAGCGTGATCAACGCGTGCTCAACGTGCCGGCGGCAACCCCACCTCCGGCAACACCGGTCGCTTGGCCAGCGCCTCGTCCATCACGCGCTCGACGTGCGCGAGGTCGTCGCCTTGCAGCGGCAGCCGCGGCGGCCGTGTGCGCCAGGTGCCGCGGCCCATGCGGTGCTCGCACCACTTGATGCACTGCACGAGGTCGGGCCGCGCGTCCAGGTGCAACAGCGGCATGAACCACTCGTACAGCGGCATCAGTTCGGCATACCGGCCGGCGCGCGCCAGGCGGAACAGCGTCTCGCCCTCGCGCGGGAAGGCGTTGCTCATGCCGCTGACCCAGCCGACCGCGCCCATCGCGACGCTCTCGACGACGACGTCGTCGAGGCCCGCGAAGAGCACGAAGCGGTCGCCGACGCGGGTGCGCGTGTCGATGAAGCGGCGGGTGTCGCCCGAGCTGTCCTTGAAGCAGACGATCGTGTCGCAGTCCGCGAGGCTCGCGAGAATGTCGGGGGTGATGTCGTTCTTGTAGATCGGCGGGTTGTTGTAGACCATCACCGGCAGGTCGGTGGCGCGCGCGACGCTGCGAAAGTGCGCCGCCGACTCGTGCGGCTTGGCGCTGTAGACGAGCGCCGGCATGACCATGATGCCGTCGACCTTGGCCGCGGCGGCCGCGCGCGCCGTCTCGGCCGCGAAGGCGGTCGTGAACTCGGCGATGCCGCAGATCACCGGCACGCGCCCGCGTGCCACGCCGACGGCGGCCTCCATCAACTGCACCTTCTCGGCGCGGGAAAGCGAGGTGTTCTCGCCGACCGTGCCGCAGACGATGAGGCCGGAGACGCCGTCGCGGATGAGGCCGTCGATGACGGTGGCGGTGGCGTCGACGTCGAGCGAGAAGTCCTCGCGGAACTGCGTCGTGACGGCGGGGAAGACGCCTTGCCAGGCGATGCGGGCGCTCATGGGCGGGGACCTCGTGGGGATGTGATGGGGATAGGGGCGGGTGGAGTCGGGGTGCCGGAACGGGACGTCTTCCCGGCGTTCCGGCTGGGCTTGCTGTCGATCGTACAATTTATACAATCGACGGCGCAAGAGGCCTTTCCGGCCCGCCCCGCCCGACAAGCCCTGAGCCGACCGATGTCCGCCCCGATCGCCCACCGCACGCTCTCCTCGGCGATTGCCGAGCAGTTGCGCCGGTCGATCCTCGGCGGCCAGCGCGCCGCCGGCACGCAGTTGAGGCAGGACGCGCTGGCGGCCGAGTTCGGCGTCAGCCGCATCCCCGTGCGCGAGGCGCTCTTCCAGCTCGAGGCCGAGGGGCTGGTGCGCATCGAGCCGCACAAGGGCGCGCTCGTGGCCGGCTTCGCGCTCGCCGAGATCGACGACGTGTTCGACCTGCGCGTGCTGCTCGAGCCGCGCCTGCTGGCCGCCTCGGCGCCGCGGCTCACAGCGGCCGACTTCGCCGAGATCGAGCGCCTCGACGCCGCGTTTGCCGAGGCGATCGCGCGGCAGGACGTGGCGCGCTGGGGCGAGCTGAACGCGCTGCTGCACGAAAGTCTCTACCGCCACGCCGGGCTGCCGCGCACGCAGGCGATCGTCGCGACGCTGCTGCAATCGAGCGACCGCTACACGCGCGTGCAGATGAACCGAAGCGCGGCGCTCGTGCGCGCGCAGCGCGAGCACCACAAGCTGATCGCGCTCGCCCGCGCCGGGCGCATCGACGAGGCGTGCACCTACCTGCGCGCGCACATCGAGGCGGTGCGGCAGGATCTGCACAAGCTGCTGGCGCCTGCGCCCCCCTCTGCCCGAAAACAGGCCCGCCGATGACTCCCGCGCCGAACGCCCCCCCAACGGTTCCCACCCGCCTCATCGACAGCCACACCGGCGGCGAGCCGACGCGCCTCGTCATCACCGGCGGCCCTGACCTCGGCAACGGCCCGATGGCCGAGCGCCGCGAGCGCTTCCGCACCCGGCACGACCCATGGCGCCGCGCACTCGCCAACGAGCCGCGCGGCAACGACGTCATCGTCGGCGGCGTCGTCACGCCGCCCGAGCGCGCGGGCAGCGTCTGCGGCATCGTCTTCTTCAACAACACCGGTTACCTCGGCATGTGCGGCCACGGCACGATCGGCCTCGTCGCGACGCTCGCCTGGCTCGGCCGCATCACACCCGGCGTGCACGCGATCGACACGCCGGTGGGCACGGTGCGCGCCGAGTTGCACGCCGACGGCCGCGTCACGGTGGCCAACGTGCCCTCGTATAGGCACCGAGCGCACGCCGCGCTCGACGTGCCCGGCCACGGCCGCGTGCACGGTGACGTGGCGTGGGGCGGCAACTGGTTCTTCCTCTGCCACGACCACGGCCTCGCGCTCGATCTCGCGCACCTGGAAGCGCTGACAACGCTCTCGAACCGCATCCGCGCTGCGCTGCAGGCCGCGGGCATCACCGGCGAGGGCGGCGCCGAGATCGACCATGTCGAACTGCTCGGCCCGCCGCGCGAGGCGGGCCACCACGGGCGCAGCTTCGTGCTTTGCCCCGGCGGCGCCTACGACCGCTCGCCGTGCGGCACCGGCACGAGCGCGAAGCTCGCGTGTCTCGCGGCCGACGGCAAGCTGGCGCCCGGCGAGGTATGGCACCAGGAGAGCGTCATCGGCTCGGTGTTCGAGGCGCGGTACGAGCCGGCGGTGGATGGCCGCGCCGTCCTCCCGTTCATCACCGGCCGCGCGCACGTGACGCTCGACGCGCAGGTCGTCATCGACCCCGCCGATCCGTTTGCGTGGGGGCTCGGCGGATGACGTCGGTGGTCAGCGCAGGCGCAAGCAACGGCGGGCGCGCGGCAGGCGGCAACGAGACGCCGCTGCCGCCGCTCGGCCCCGAGGAGGCCGAAGCCGACATCGCCATCATCGGCGCCGGCGTCATCGGCCTCTCGATCGCGCTTGCGCTTGCGCAGGACGATGCCGCGCGGCGCATCGTCGTCATCGACCGCGAAGGCATCGCCGCCGGTGCCAGCCGCGGCAACGCCGGCGCCTATGCGTTCTCCGACATCGAGCCGCTCGCCTCGCCCGGCATCGTGCGCCAGGCGCCGAAGTGGTTGCTCGACCCGCTCGGGCCGCTGGCGCTTCGGCCCGCGTACCTGCCGCGCATTGCGCCGTGGCTGTGGCGCTTCTGGCGCGCCAGCCGGCCGGAGCGGGTGGCCGCCAGCACGGCGGCGCAGGCGGCGCTGAATCGCCTCGCAGCCGAGGCAACGCCGCGGCTGCTGGCCGCCGCCGGCGCCACGTCGATGTGGCACGAGGACGGCAACCTGCATCTCTACGAAAGCGAGGCCGAGTGGCGCGCCTCGCTGCCCGGCTGGCAGCGGCGCGCCGCGCACGGCATCGCCTTCGAACACGCGAGCGGGCCGGGGGCGGCCGAGAAGATCGCCTCGTGGCAGCCGGGCGTGAGCCCCGCCTTCGTCGCGGCGACCTTCGTGCCGCGCTGGGCGACCGTCGACGACCCGCGCGTGCTGGTCGAGCGCATCGCCGCGGCGGCCGCGCAGCGCGGCGTGCGGTTGCGACGCGGTGAAGCACGTGCGCTCGCACCGCGTGGCGACGCCGTGCACGTGCAGCTCGACGGCGGCGCCGTGCTGCGCGCGCGCCGCGTCGTCGTCTCGGCCGGCGCGTGGTCGCACCGGCTCGCCGCGACGCTCGGCGACGAGGTCCCGCTCGAAACCGAGCGCGGCTACAACACGACGCTGCCGCCGGGCGCGTTCGCATTGCGGCGCCAGCTGACGTTCCCCGGCCACGGCTTCGTCGTCACGCCGATCGCCGGCGGCGTGCGCGTCGGCGGCGCGGTCGAACTCGCCGGCCTCGACGCGCCGCCGAACTACGCGCGCAGCGACGCGCTGCTTGCGAAGGCGAAGCGCTTCCTGCCGGCGTTGCGCACCGAGGGAGGCACGCAGTGGATGGGCTTCCGGCCTTCGCTGCCCGACTCCCTGCCGGCCATCGGCACCGCGCGCGGCGATGCGCGTGTCGTCCATGCTTTCGGGCATGGGCACCTCGGGCTGACGCAGTCGGCGGCGACGGCGGAGTTGGTGGCAGCGCTCGTCGGCGGGCGTGCGCCGGCGATCGACTTGCGGCCGTTCGATCCGGGACGTTTCGCTTGAGGTCCGAACGGTTCTCTGCCCTCAGATCAAGTCCTTGATATCGAGCGCAAACGCGAACCCGTTGCCCTGGTGCGCCAGGGCCGACTGGATCTGCGCGCCGTGGCCGGTGGGGACGATGCTGACGACGCCGAAGTTGAACTGGTCGACGACGGTCTTCAGCTCGGCGCGGATGCCCGGCGCGAGTGCGAAGTCCTGGTCGACGTAGACGCCGACGAATGGCTGCCGCGTCTCGATCTGGCTGACGCCCGAGGAGACGAGCAGCGGCGCACGGGCCTTCACCGGCCGCGCCGCGTGCACTTCGAACGTGGCGCCGATGTGGATGTCGCCGCCCAGGAAGATCAGCTCGCGGCCGCGCGCGCCTTGCGGCCGGTTGACGAGCCGGGCCGCGAACGCCTTCTTCAGCAAGTCCTGCTGCTCGGCGCGCGAGGCGCGGTGCGACCACTGGTCGCGCGCCTCGTCGAGGTTGCTGATCTGGAAGGTGCCGAAGTTCGGGTTCGTGCCCGTGAGGCGCTCGACCTTGGCGCTGACGATCGCCTTGACGATGCCGGCGGCCTTGCCGTCGCGCGAGGTCGGATGGAACAGCTCGCGCTCGTCGCCGCGGCGGAAGGCCTCGATGTCGTCGCTGCGCCCGCCCATCAGCCGCTGCGTCTGGCCGTCGGGGTCCTGCGAGGCGAGCGGTGTCGCGGTGACGATGGCCAGCGCCTCCACGTCGGCCGGCACGCGCGTGAGCACCTGGTCGACGAAGGCCCACTGCACCGTGCCGAGGATGGGCTTGTCGGCGCGGAACACGTCGCGCGCGCCGCGGCTGTCGAGCACCATCACCATCAGCCGGCCGCAGCGGAAGACGAACGGCATGCCGACCTGCTGCCCGGCCGGCAGCGGCCCGTTCACGTAGTTCGGGAACGCGGGGTCGGGCTGGTTCAGCGCGTCGAGGTGGTCGCCCGGGCGCGGGTTGCGGCAGCCCTGGAAGTGCCAGTAGACGTCGCGCGCGTCCTCGAAGAACGTGGTGCAGCGGCGGAAGATCGCTGCGCCGCGTTTGTGCTTCGCGGCCATCGTCGGGCTGTCGGCAGCCAGCGACCCCCAGCCGTCGCGGATGTCGTGGTCGTCCCAGACCATGTAGCACGGCGTGTTCGCGAGCAGCCGCGCCACCGGCTCGCGCGACCAGTTGACGCGGTAGTTCGCGGCCATCGCGCGCCGGCGCGCCGCGCGGTCGGCCTCGAGGCCGCCATCGAAGTGGTCGCGGAAGACGTTGGGCTCGTCTTCGTCGAGATAGACCTGGTCGCCCATCATGACGATGAACGACGGCTGCGCGCGCTCGACGTGCTCGGCCAACTGCTGCCAGGCGCCCAGCTGCTCGGCGCCGTTGCACGAGATCGCGTCGAAGAGGATCGGCGTCATCGACGAAGGCGGCGGCATCGTGCGCACCGAGCCGCGCGCGCCGGCGACATGGCGGCCGGCGCGCGTGATGCGATAGGTGTAGCGGCGGTCGGGTACGAGGCCGCGCACCTGCGCGATGGCGGTGCCGAACTCGCGGGCGCCGGCCGGCTCGGTGCTGACGAAGGGCACGAGGCCCGCGCCCTCGACACGCACCGCGTAGTCGGCCGGGTCGTCCGGCACCTGGATCCAGATGCGCGCCGACTGGTGGTCGGTGTGGCCGAGCACCGGCCCGAGCACGAGGCGCGGCGGGCCGCCGGGGCGGCGGGAGGAGGGCATCGTGGTGAGTGCGTCAGCGCCTTCAGCGCTTCCTGCCCGCCTTCTTGCGGCTGACCGTGCCGTCGCCCGGCGGCCCGTGATGGCCGCCGTTGGGCCCACCGGGCCGCGGCGAGGCGAGCACCGCGTCGGCGAGCGGCTGCGCCGAGCCGCCGGCCAGCACCTTGCCGATGCCCTGCACGATGCCGGCGGCCTGCGCCGAGCCGAGCGTGGTCTTCAGCGGGTCGGGCGGGTTGGTCAGGCGGCGCTTCTTGAACAGTGCCTTCGCGCGTTCGACATCGGCGTTGTGCTCCTCGACGCGCGCCGCGCCGACGAGCGCAGTGGCCATCGCCGCGAGGTTGCGCGCGCCGGTACCGGCGAGCGCGCGACGCTCGGCGTCACCGAGTTTCAAAAGCGCCGCGGCGGGCTCGAACGGCAGGTTGCGCGGGTCGTCGTCGGGGAGCTTGCGCCAATGTTCGACCAGCACCGCGACGAGGCCGGGGTCGTCGGCCTTCAGCGGCGTCTCGGCGGCGCCGGCGGCGACCTGGCCGTTGGACAGCAGGCCCGCGACCCGCTGGTCGATGGCGTTCCAGCGCGCCGTCGTCTCGAGCGCGTGGCTGCGCACCGAGCTGCCGTTGCCGCCGCGCGCCAGCACGCTGCTGCCGCCGATGTCGAACACGCCGCGCGGCAGCGGCACGCGAAAGAGCGGGCTCACGCTGGCATTGCTGGTCGTGACGACGAAGGGGCTGCCGTCGCTGCCCCCATTACCGCCGCCCGCATCGGCCAGGCCGAAGCAGGTGTCGAGGAAGCGGTTCTCGCCGAACAGCAGCCCGCGTTCCAGCGGCGAGCGTGCCACCTCGCGCTCGTACTCGTCGCGCAGCGTGTCGAGCCACACCTCGAGGAAGTGCTTGTAGCTGGCCCGCCCGGCGGCCAACGCGTCGCCGGTGCCGCTGGGCGAGACGACCGAGGCGATGACGAGCTGTGGCCCGAGGCGCAGCCCCCACAGCTCCACCACCGGCCGGCGGAACGTCCCCGCGTTCGGCAGGCCGGCGAGGATGTCGATGTCCAGCTCCTCGAGCGGCGTGCCGGCAGGGAAGGTGCGGTTCAGGTACTGCACCATGCGGTTGAGCTGCAAGAGGTTCAGGCTCGCATCGAAGCGCTCGCGCACCTCGAAGGGCCCGGGCGGGCTGTCGAGCAGGCACACGCGCCGCAGCCGCGCGTTCAGGCAGAAGCCGGTGCCTTCCGCCGACTTGGGCACGACGATGACGGCCGTGAACTCCTGGATGCCCTCGATGCCCGCCGAGCGCCGCGCCAGCAGCTGCTGGAACCACAGGTGCGGGTCGGCCGGGTCGACCGACAGCTGCGTCAGCGGCTGCGGCGACAGCGAGAAGCTCAGGTGCGGCGTGCCGACATACTTGGCGCGCAAGAGCGAGATGATGTTCTCGACGTTCGTCGTGTGGCTGACCAGCTCGCGCCGCTCCTGCGATGCCTGGCGCTGCGTCGAGTCGACGACCTGCGAGACGGCGCGGCTGCTGGCGAGGTCGGTGGTGGTGTTGCTGATGCCGCCGCTGGCGCCGATCGACACCGGCCCGATGCCGATGCCGATGCCCGCCGAGGCGCTTGCTGTCGTCGTGCTGGCGTGGCTGCGCAGCGTCTCGCGCATCTGCGTGCCGCTCTTGCCGATGGCCAGCGCTTCGGCCTCGCCCTCGTAGGCGTCGCCGCCGACGACGCCGGTCTGCACCATGCGCCGGTTCAGCGGCGCGGCGGCGTGGAAGTACGGCCGCACGCTGCCCGGCGCGTGGTCCGGCGCGCTGACCTTCAGGTCGAGCAGCAGGTGCATGCACGGCACGCCTTCGCCGAGGAAGGCCGCGGCAATCGGCGACAGGCTCGCCGGGATCGACGCCGGCGATACCGACGCGGTGAGCTTGACGAAGACGATGCGCTCGTCGGGAAAGGCGCCGACGAGCGAGGCGTCGTCGGGCTCGAAGAAGAACAGCGACAGCGCCGTCTGTGCCGGCTCGCCAGCGGCCAGCGGCTGCGTCGTGGCCGCCAGCTTCCAGGGGATCTCCAGCGGCGGCAGCCCGGTGGGTTCGTCGGCCATCGTGCGCTCTCCTCGTTCCGGCGGCCCGGCGGTGCGAGCCAAGGGCGGCGATGGTAGGAAGCGCGAGGCGCGGGCGGTGCCCTGCGGGCTAGGGGGAACCCACCTTCGAGTGGACGCGCGGGTTCACCACGTTCAGCGCATGGGGATGACGGATCAGGGTCGATCCCGCGGCACCGCCAGCGCCACCGCCTCGACCTCGATCAACAGGCCGTGGTGCAGCGCCGGCACCGGCACGACGGCGCGGGCCGGGCGGTGTGCGCCGGCCCACTCGGCGTAGATCGTGTTGAAGGCGCCCCAGTGTCCGATGTCGGTGAGATAGACGCGCACTTGCAGCAACTGATGCACGCCGGTGCCGGCCGCCTCGAGCGCGGCGCGCACATTGGCGAGCACCTGGCGCGCCTGCACCTCGAACGGCTCGCCGCCGAGCGCGCGGCCGTCGGGCATCACCGGCAACTGCCCGGCGATGAAGACGAGGCCGGCGCCAGCGGCGGCGTGGCTGTAGTGGCCGGCCGGCGCCGGGCGGTCGGCGGGGTTGAAGAGCTGCGGGGTCATCGGCGAAGCTTTCGTGAGAGGAAACAGCGCAGTTCAGCGCGGGGGCGCGGATGCAAAGCGATGCCGTGCCATGCGGTACGCCGCCGTGCTCACCAGCCATTGAAGCGCGGCCAGCGGCCCACGACGGCGCCGCCATCGACGACGACATAACCGTCATGTTGCGCCGCCGTCGCACAGGCGTGGTTCGGCAGCACGCGCAGCCGCGTGCCGATCGGGAACCGCGCCGCCACGTCGCCGGCGGCCGCTGCGCCGCCGCGGTGCTCGACGATGCCGTGCTCCTGGTTGGCCTGCAGCACGACCCAGTCTTCGAGCACCGCGCCATGTTCGTCGCAGACGAGGCCGTAGCCCTGGTCGCGCGGCTGCATCTGCGTGCCGCGGTCGCGGCTCATCGCCATCCAGCCGCCGTCGGTGAGCACCCAGCCTTTGTCGCGCTGATGGCCGATCACGGTCGCCAGCACCGACAGCGCGATGTCTTCCGGCGCGCAAACGCCGAGGCCGGCCATCACGAGGTCCTGGAAGACGTAGACGCCGGCGCGCACCTCGGTGACGCCCGGCAGCGCGCGCGCGAAGGTCGCCGTCGGCGTCGAGCCGACGCTGACGATCGGGCAAGGCAGCCCGGCGCCGCGCAGCCGCTCGGCCGCGGCGACACAGCGCGCGCGCTCCTGCTCGGCCATCGCCTCGAGTTCGCGCACGCCGCGGCACTCGTAGCTGGCGCCGCAGTGCGTCATCACGCCGGCCAGCAGGCCGGCATCGTGCAGGCGCTGGCCGATCGGCACGAGCAGCGGTGAATCCGGCGGCACGCCGGCGCGGTGGCCGTCGCTGTCGACTTCGATCAACGTCGGCAAGCGCACGCCGTCGCGTCGCGCCGCTTCGGCCAGCGCCTCGGCGGCCGCGACGTTGTCGACGACCACCTTCAGCCGGCAGCCCTGGCGCACCAGCGTCGCGGCGGCGCCGATCTTCTGCGGCGCGAGCCCGACCGCGTAGAGGATGTCGTCGAAGCCGGCGGCGGAGAACTCGGCCGCCTCCTTCAGCGTCGAGACGGTGATGCCGCGCGCGCCGGCTTCGCGCTGCCGCTGCGCCACCTCCAGGCACTTGGCCGTCTTGACGTGCGGGCGCAGCGCGACGCCCAGTGCATCGATGCGCCGCTGCATCGCGACGATGGCGCGCTGCATGCGCGCCTCGTCGACGAGCGCGCACGGGG
Source organism: Betaproteobacteria bacterium (assembly GCA_016716535.1). Taxonomy (GTDB): domain Bacteria; phylum Pseudomonadota; class Gammaproteobacteria; order Burkholderiales; family Burkholderiaceae_C; genus Rubrivivax. The sequence continues at coordinate 176,080 of JADJWD010000002.1, forward strand.
TGTCGAGGTCGGCCAGCGTTGCCGCCGTCATCGTCGTCGTCGTCATCACCATGCGGCCAGTGTGCCCCACGCCGGTGCGCCGGCGCCGCCGGGTTTCACCCGCTGGCGCCGTGCGCGCCGCGCCGCCAAGCTCAGGCGGCCCAAGGAACCACACCCCGCCCGAGGAGCGCGCCGCATGCAGACGACGATGATGGACGTGCCGCTGTCGCTGAACCACCTGCTCGACCGTGCCGGGCGGTACTTCGCGGCCAGCCGCATCGTCTCGCGCCGGCCCGACAAGAGCTTCGTGCGGCACACCTATGCGCAGTGGCACCGGCGCACGCGCGCGCTCGGCGCGGCGCTCGCCGCGCTCGGCCTGAAGAAAGGCGAGCGCGTCGCGACGCTCGCCTGGAACCACCACGCGCATCTCGAGTGCTACTTCGGCATCCCGGCCGCCGGCGGCGTGATGCACACGCTGAACCTGCGCCTGGCGCCGGGCGAGATCGGCGCCATCGCCGGCGATGCCGATGACCGCTTCCTCGTCGTCGACGACATCCTGCTGCCGCTGTACCGGCAGTTCGCGCACATCCACCGCTTCGAGCGCGTCATCGTCTTCCCTTTCTCCGGCGCGCCGGTGCCGGCGGAATACCTCGACTACGAGCGGCTGCTCGCCGAGGCCGACGAGGCCGGCTTCGCCTACGCGCCGCACGACGAGAACGACGCGGTGTCGATGTGCTACACGTCGGGCACGACGGGCCGCGCGAAGGGCGTGGCCTACTCGCACCGCAGCACGATCCTGCACACGCTGGTCGGCAACCAGCCCGACTACTGGGCGATGAAGAACACGGACGTGCTGCTGCCGGTGGCGCCGATGTTCCACGCCAACGCCTGGGGCACGCCGTACGCGGCAGTGATGATGGGCGTGCAGCTCGTCTTCCCCGGCCCGCACCTGCACCCCGACGACCTGCTCGACCTGATGCAGGTCGAGCCGCCGACGCTGGCGCTGGGCGTGCCGACGATCTGGCTGGGCATGATCCAGGCCTACGAGCGCGCGCTCGTCGAGCAGCCCGGGCGCTGGAAGCTGCCGCAGGGCATGCGCTCGCTGGTCGGCGGGGCGGCGGTGCCCGAGGCGCTGATCCGCGCCTTCGACAAACACGGCGTGTGGCTGCTGCAAGGCTGGGGCATGACCGAGACGAGCCCGCTGGCGACCGTCAGCCACCCGCGCGGCGAACTCGCGAGCGCCGGCGACGACGAGCGTTACCGCCGCGCCGCGATGGCCGGCGTGCCCGCGCCGCTGGTCGAGCTGCGCCTGCGCACCGACGACGGCGCCGACGCGCCACCCGACGGCCGCACGATGGGCGAAATCCAGGTGCGCGGGCCGTTCATCACCGGCGCGTACCACGGCGTGCCCGTGTCGGCCGACAAGTTCGCCGACGACGCCGACGGCCGGCACTGGCTGCGCACCGGCGACGTGGCGACGATCGACGAACTCGGGTTCCTTCGCATCACCGACCGCACGAAGGATCTGATCAAGAGCGGTGGCGAGTGGATCAGCTCGGTGGACCTCGAGAACGCGCTGATGGCGCACCCGGCGGTCGCCGAGGCCGCAGTGATTGCGATTCCCGACGAGAAGTGGAGCGAGCGGCCGCTGGCCTGCATCGTTTTCAAGCAAGGCGCGTCGGCCTCGCCGATCGAATTGAACGAGCACCTGCTGGGCGAAGGCGGCTTCGCGAAGTGGCAGCTGCCCGACCGCTACGAGGTCATCGACGCGGTGCCGCGCACGAGCACCGGCAAGTTCTGGAAGCTGCGGCTGCGCGAGATGTTCCCGCGCTGAACGGTTCGAACGTTCGAAGGACCGGGAAGCCCAACGCAAGCGCAAGGCAAGCCGCAGCGCTGAATGCCCGAGGGCTCGATGGCCGCATCGCGAACGAGCGTGACGACGACCTCGCCGTGGCTGCGGCACGCGCTGCCGTGGGCGGCACTGCGGCCCGCGTTCCGCTCGGGCCTGTGGGTCGTGCTGCTCTTCGCCGCGGGGCTGTGGCTGACGCGCGAGTACGCCGGGCCGATCCGCGACGCGCTGCAGATGCATGCCGCGGCCGGCGTCGCGGTGTTCGTCCTGACCTCGGCCTTCGCGGTGGTGATGCCGCTGGCCACGAACCTGCCGCTGGTGCCGATGGCCACCGTCGCCTGGGGGCCGGGCTGGACGGCGCTGGCGCTGCTGGCCGGCTGGATGCTCGGCTCGGCGGCGTCGTTTGCGCTCGGCCGCTACGCGCGCGGCTGGATCCTCGCGCGCTTCCCGTCGGTGCGGCGGCACGCCGACATCGACCGTCTGATCCACCCGCGCTGGCGGCTCGCGTCGCTGGTGTCGCTGCGGATGACGTTCCCGGTGGACGTGCTGTCGTACGCGCTCGGACTCTTCAGCCGCAGCACAACAATGGGCGAAGTGGTGCTCTCCACCGCGATCGGTGCGGCGCCGTTCGCGCTGCTGTTCGCGTGGTTCCCGCAGTGGCCGCAGGCGCTGCAGGCGGCGGTGCTCGCCGGCTCGGTGGTGGTGTTCGCGCTGCACCTGTGGTGGGTGCGGGGCGCGGCGAAGCCGCCGGCCCGGCCGCGGTGAGCCTGTGCCGCGCGGCGGCCGCGCCGCGCCGTGCCGCCTTCCTTCAGCGCCCGTCGACCAGCACACGCAGCACGTCGCTGTGGAACTCGCGCCGGTACAGCACCCAGATGACGCCGAGGGTGCCGAGCATGCACGCCCACGCCGAGATGAACCAGGCCGCGGCCGCGAATGCCATGTAGTAGGCGCGGATGCCGTCGTTCAGCGACTCGGCGGCGAGACCCACCAGGCGCCCGGCGCGGTCGGCGAAGGCATCGCGCGCCGCTTCGTCGCCGAGGTAGCGCTCGCGCTCGGGCAGCGCGGCGACGAGGATGACGCCGAAACTGTACTGCCGCACGCTCCACGTGAAGCGGAAGAACGCGAAGACGAAGATCGCGGTGAGCACGACGAGCTTCAGGTCGAAGACGAGCACCGACGTGCGCGCCGCAAATGGCACCTCGCGCACGAACTCGCTCGCCTTGTCGCCGGCGAACAGCGTCGCCAGCAGCGCGCCGACGATCAGGATCGTCGTCGACGCGAAGAACGCCGGCGGTGAACTGAGGTTCTGCACGACGATGCCGTCGAGCACGCGGTTGTCGCGCACGGTCGCCTCGCGCATCCAGCGCCAGCGCTCGCGGTTCGTCGCGCCCAGCACCGACGGCTGCACCATCGAGCGCCGCTTGGCGAACCGCGCATAGGCCGTCCACCCGCCGAACAGCACCGCCAACGCCAGCCAGTCCGGCCACGGCAGCACACGCACGAGTTCGATGACGGTGGGCATCGGGGCGGGACTGTACCCGGCTGGGTCCGTGGACGCCGATGCTGCCGGGCTGACGCGGCCCACGGCGGAAGGTACCGAAAATCGGTACCATCGCACCCGTGAAGCGCGCCCATCAAAAAACGTTGGAGGCCATATTCGCGCACCCGACCAGCGCGAGCATCGCCTGGCGGGAGATCGAGGCGGTTTCCATCGGCCTCGGTGCCGAAGTGACAGAGCGCGAGGGAAGCCGCGTGGCCGTCTTCCTCTTCAACGAGGTACGCGTGTTCCACCGCCCGCACCCATCGCCCAAGACCGACAAGGGGGCCGTGTCGTCGGTCCGGCGGTGGCTCGAGCAGCACGGAGTAAGACCATGAACCTGATGACGGTGGACGGATACAGCGCGCGCATCGAATACGACGCGGAAACCGACTTGTTCCGCGGCGAGATCCTCGGGCTCAACGGGGGTGCGGACTTCTACGGCAAGAACCCGAAGGAACTGAGGCAGGAGTTCAAGCGATCGCTCGCCGTCTTCCTGGAGGTGTGCAAGGAGAAGGGAGTCGAACCTCGCCGCAGCTACTCGGGGAAGTTCAACCTGCGCATCCCGCCCGAGTTGCACGAGCGGCTCGCCATCGCGGCGCAGGCCGAAGGCAAGAGCATCAACACGCTGGCGCAAGAGGCGCTCGCCCTGCGCGTCGAGGGCTGAAGCCGCCCGGCGGCTGTCGCTGAAGCCAGCCGGTCAACGACCCCGACCGGACCTTCGTCTGGCGGTTCCCGGCAGGCCCGCCGAAGCCAACACCCGCTGGGCGAGAATCGCGGCCCTTCGGTCGCTGCCTCGCCCCCCTTGCCTGTCCTGCGCCGGCCCGCCCCGGCCGCCGTGCCTGTCGCCGTTCCCCATGCCTGACCTGTTCGACCCCGTTCCCCCAGATCCCGCCGAGACGCTGCCGCTGGCCGAGTACGCGCAGCGTGCTTATCTCGAGTACGCCTTGTCGGTGGTGAAGGGCCGCGCGCTGCCCGATGTGTGCGACGGCGCCAAGCCGGTGCAGCGGCGCATCCTGTACGCGATGCACCGCATGGGGCTGACGTTCGGTGCCGCCGGTGGTGGGCCGAAGCCGGTGAAGAGCGCGCGCGTCGTCGGCGACGTGCTCGGCCGCTTCCACCCGCACGGCGACGTGGCCGCCTACGACGCGCTGGTGCGCATGGCGCAGGACTTCAGCCAGCGCTACCCGCTGATCGACGGCCAGGGCAACTTCGGCAGCCGCGACGGCGACGGCGCCGCGGCGATGCGCTACACCGAGGCGCGGCTGGCGCCGATCGCGCGCCTGCTGCTCGAAGAGATCGACGAGGGCACCGTCGACTGGCGCCCCAACTACGACGGCAGCACCGAAGAGCCGGCGGTGCTGCCGGCGCGGCTGCCGTTCGTGCTGCTCAATGGCGCCAGCGGCATCGCCGTGGGTCTCGCCACCGAGATCCCGAGCCACAACCTGCGCGAGGTGGCCGCGGCCGCGGTGGCGCTCTTGAAGAGCGACAAGCTTTCCGACGACGAGCTCTTCGCGCTGCTGCCGGCGCCCGATTTCCCCGGCGGCGGCCAGATCATCAGCGCCGCGGCCGAGATCCGCGACGCCTACGCCGGCGGCCGCGGCAGCCTGAAGGTGCGCGCGCGCTGGGTCATCGAAGACCTTGCGCGCGGCCAGTGGCAACTCGTCGTCAACGAGCTGCCGCCGGGCACCAGCGCGGCCAAGGTGATGGCCGAGATCGAGGAGCTGACGAATCCGAAGGTCAAGGCCGGCAAGAAGGCGCTCTTGCAGGACCAGGTGCAACTGAAGCAGACGGTGCTCGCGGTGCTGGACACCGTGCGCGACGAGAGCAGCAAGGAAGCGAAGGTGCGCCTCGTCTTCGAGCCGAAGAGCCGCACCGTCGAGCAGGCCGAACTGATCACGACACTGCTCGCGCACACGAGTCTCGAATCGAGCGTGCCGCTGAACCTGACGATGGTCGGCCGCGACGGCCGCCCGGTGCAGAAGGGGCTGCGCACGATCCTGCGCGAGTGGATCGACTTCCGCCTCGCGACCGTCGAGCGGCGCACGCGCCATCGCCTGGCGAAGGTGCAGGACCGCATCCATGTCCTCGAAGGCCGGCAGCTCGTGCTGCTGAAGATCGAGGAAGTGATCCGCATCATCCGCAACGCCGACGAGCCGAAGCCGGCGCTGATCGCGCGCTTCAAGTTGAGCGACCGGCAGGCCGAGGACATCCTCGAGATCCGGCTGCGCCAGCTGGCGCGGCTGGAAGCGATCAAGATCGAGCAGGAGCTGAAGGACCTGCGCGCCGAGCAGGGCAAGCTCGAGGAGATCCTCGGCAGCCCCGCGGCACTGAAGCGCACGCTCGTGCGCGAGATCGAGGCCGACGCGAAGCAGTTCGGCGACGAGCGCCGCACGCTGGTGCAGGAAGAGAAGCGAGCCAGCGCCGAGATCCGCATCGTCGACGAGCCGGTGACGGTGGTCGTCAGCCGCAAGGGCTGGGTGCGCGCGCTGAAGGGGCACGAGGTCGACGCGGCGGCGCTCGCCTTCAAGCCCGGCGACGAGCTGTACGGCACGTTCGCCTGCCGCAGCGTCGACACGCTCGTCGTGCTGGGCAGCAACGGGCGCGTGTACAGCGTTGCCGCATCGGCGCTGCCCGGCGGCCGCGGCGACGGGCAGCCGATCACGACGCTCGTCGACCTCGAAAGCGGCACGCAGCCGATGCACTACTTCTGCGGCGCGGCCGAGACGGTGCTGCTGCTGGCCAACACCGCCGGCTTCGGCCTGCTGGCCAAGGCCGGCGACCTGCACGGGCGCAACCGCGGCGGCAAGAGCTTCCTTTCGCTCGAAGTGGGTGAGCACGTGCTGCCGCCGGTGGCGGTGGCCGCGGCGCACACGCAGGTGGCGTGCCTGGCGATGGACGGGCGGCTCCTGGTCTTCGGCCTCGACGAGCTGAAGCTGCAATCGAACGGCGGGCGCGGCCTGACGCTGATGGACGTGGACGCCCAATCGGCCAAGGGCGCGCCGCTCGTCTCGGTGGCCACCTTCGCCGACACGCTGCGCGTGCAGGGCCACGGCCGCGGCGGCAAGCCGAAGGAGGAGACGCTGCGCGGCGCCGACCTCGCGCGCCACGCGGGCAAGCGCGCGCGCAAGGGGCACAAGGTCGAGGGCTTCGTCAAGCCGATGCGGGTGCTGTGAACGAGCCTGCGCGGCCTGCGTCGACGGACTCGCCGGCTGCACAGGCCGCCCCGCTGCCGCCGGTGTGGCGCCAGCGCGAGTACCTGCTGCTGTGGAGCGGCCAGGTCATCGCGACGGTGGGCGCCAACGCCTCGGGGATCATCTACCCGCTGTTGATCCTGGCGCTGACCAGATCGCCGGCGCTGGCCAGTTGGGCGGCGGCGCTGCGCATCCTGCCGTTCCTGCTGCTGTGCCTGCCGGTCGGCGCGCTCGTCGACCGCTGGGACCGCCGCCGCGTGATGATGGTCTGCCACGCCGGCCGCGGCCTCGCGGTGGCGGTGCTGCCGGTGGCGATGTGGGCCGACGTGCTGACGGTCGGCCTGATCTACGCGGTGGCGGTGGTCGAAGGCGCGCTGCACGTCTTCTTCAACATCGCCGAAACCTCGGCGCTGCCGCGCGTCGTCGCCGCGACGCAGTTGCCCGCGGCGACGGCGCAGAACCAGGCGGGCTTCGCCGCTGCGGTGGTGGTGGGGCCGCCGGTGGGCACGTGGCTCTATCAGACCGCCGGGCGCGCGTGGCCGTTCGTGCTCGACGTGTTCTGCCACTTCGCGGCGGCGCTGGCGCTGGCGCGGATGAAGACCTCGTTCGCGCCGGCGCCGGTGCCGGCCGGCGCGCGGCGAAGCCTCGCCGCCGACGTGGCCGAGGGCCTGCGCTGGCTGTGGCACGAGCGGCTCGTGCGCGACATGGCGCTGATCACGAGCGTGCTCAACTTCGTCGGTGCGGCGACGCCGCTGGCGCTGATCGTGCTGGCCAAGCGGCTCGGCGCATCGGACGCCGAGATCGGCCTCGTGTTCTCGCTCGGCGGGCTCGGTGCCATCGTCGGCGCGGCGGTGGGCGGGGCGATCGCGCGGCGCTTCAGCTTCGGCCAGGTGATCATCGGCGTCATCGCGGTGCAGGCGCTGTTGTTCCCGCTCTTCGCGCTGTGCCCGAGCGCGTTCTGGCTCGGCGTCGTCTATGGCCTGCTGATGCTCGCCGGGCCGGTCTACAACGTCGTGCAGCTTGCCTACCGCATCGCGCTGATCCCCGACGGTCTGCAAGGGCGCGTGCACAGCAGCTTCCGGCTGATCGCGCACGCGCTGAACCCGGTGGGGGCGCTCGCCTGCGGCTGGGCGCTGGAGCATTTCGGCGGCGGCTGGACGGTGGCGCTGTTCGCGGCCGTCTACTTTGCGCTCCTCATCGCGACCGCCGCCGACCCGGTGGTGCGCCGCGCGCCGCGGCAGCAGCCGGCGGCGCACGAGACGGCGTGAAAGAAACCCGCAGGCTGGGGCCCTTCGACCTCAGCCCGAACGGTTCTAACGGTTGCCGGGTGTGGCCGCGGGCAACGAGATGACCGCCTCGCCGCTGGCGGTGCTGCCGCGCTGCCCTTCGGGCTTGCTGCGCAGCGCGCCGCTGCCGACAACCAGCGGTACCGATTGCACCGACCTGCGGCCGGCCTGGCGCGTGGCCACGTCGATGAACTGCAGGCCATCGGCGCGCGCAGTGAACGGCAGCTCGAGCGCGCGCTGCTCGCCGCTGGCCAGCGTGAACGCGGCGAGGGTCGTGCCGAGCGCCGGATCGCGCACTTCGACAGTGGCGCCGTCGGCGGCGGTGACGCCGCTCAAACGCAGGCGCACCGTGACCGTCTCGCCGAGCGCGACCTTGTCGGGCACCGCGTAGCGCAGCACGACGCCGGATCCGCCGTGCTTGGCGCTGGCGATCTGCCAGCCGGGCTCGGCCTTGTGGTTCATCGCGGCGGATGACGGCTTCGATGGATGCTCATGGCCGGGGCCGGCGAGGGCCGGCGCGGCGGCGAGCATCGAGATCACGGCCAGCACGACCGGCGCACCGGCACGCGCCGCAACGTGACCGAGAGAGAGACAAAAGGAGCGTGAGCGCATGGCGCGGTCCTCGTTCATTGATTCACCGTGACGTTGAAGCACTTGCGCCCGTTCGTCGTTCCGCTGGCCGGGCCGTGCGTCAGCGTCCAGTCGTAGAGAACGACCAGGTACGTGCCCGCGCTGACGGCGCCGATCGTCGTCGACTCGCTCGTGCCGCCGAAGTCGTCGTGCTCGGATTCGGCGCCGGCCGGCGTGACGAGCCTGAAGCCGGGGTCGGAGCCCGCCTGCGACGAGGTGACGGCAATCGTGCGCGCCCCCGAGGCCGGCAGCGTCATGCGGATGACGGCCTGCGCGCCGAGCTTGTTGAACTCGACGCCGCCGGGGTCGGCCGCGTCGGTGACGCAGTAGTTCTGCGCCGCGCCAAGGCCGGCGGTGTGCGCCTTGTAGATCGGCAGTGCGTCGGCGATGCCGCCGTTGTTGACCTCGGTGCTTCCGAGCGCGTCGGCGACCGTGATCGACTGGCCCGCCAGCGCCGTGTCGATGGCCCCGGCCTGCGCCGGCACCGCCTGCTTCAGCTTGTGCGCGAAGTAGTGGATGCTCGACAGTGCGCCGTCGGGGCCGAGCCCGCTGCGCATGCCGGCCAGCACGTCGAAGATCGGCGTGAAGCCGATGCCCGCGGCGCCGTGCCACTGGAACATCAGGTACTGCACCGACGCTTCGCTGTACCACCCGCGCTGGCCGGCCGCGGGGCTTTGCGTCAGGCGGTTGAGGAAGCCGACCTGCTGGCCGGCGCCCATCGAGTCGGCGTAGATCGAGGTGTTGAGCGCCATGCCCGACCAGGCGTTGCCCCAGCCCTCGGAGAAGGCGACGCGCATGTCCAGCTTGTCCTGGCTGCCGTGCGAGCCGCCGAGGCTGTCGTCGCGCGAGAACACGCTCTGGAAGTAATGGCCGAACTCGTGCGCGACGACGGTGCGGTCGAACTCGTCGGTGTCGGTGTTGGCCGCGCCGAGGATGTAGATGCGGTGCTGGGTGCCGTCGAACTGGTAGAACGAGGTGCCGATCAGGCCGTCGGTCAGGTCGTTGTCGTTGCGCGCCGGCTGGTTGTTGACGCTCCACATCAGCTGCAGCGCCGGGAAGTTGGCGTTCGGCGTCGCGGTCAGCACCTTCTGCGTCGCCTCGCGCACGACGTCGAGGATCGCGAACGGCCCCGCGGCGCGCGTCGTCGTGTAGCTGCTGCCGCCCCAGCCCGACAGCGCGCGCAGGTCGCGCGTGTTGGCGCCCGCCGCCGGCGTGAAGGCCGCAGAGTCGAGCACGTAGACGGCGTTGCCCTGCGTGTTGTCGCGCACGGTGAAGTTCCAGTTGCCGCCGCTCGCCTGGCCCTGGCGCAGCAGCTCGGCGCGCACGCGCACGATCACCGGCTGCGTCGCGGTGAGCGCCAGCGAGTAGTTGCCCGTGTCGCTGGTGGTGCCGGTGGCCAGCGCCGCGCCGCCGCCGGCCGGCAGCACCTCGACGGTGGCGCCGCGGATCGGCTTGAAGGTCGTGCTGCCGTAGACGAGGCCGCCGTCGACGGTGGTGTCGTTGGGCACCGAGGCGAAGTCGGCGGTGCCGGAGATCGTCACCGGGCCGCCGGTGGGCGGCGGCGTCGGCACAGGCTCTGGATCGCCACCCCCGCCGCCGCCCGAGCCGACCAGCGCGGCGAGGCCGAACACGGTGAGCGCGGCGACGCCGAGCCAGCGCAGCGCGCGCAACGGGGCCGGCGCGCCGCGGCGCGATGAACGCGATGAAGGAGGGTCGGTTTGCATCGGCAGGGCGGTCAAGGTGAACCTCAGCGGAAGAGAAAGCGGGTCTCGGAAGGTGCCCACCAGCGGCGCAACGCCGCGTAGGCGACGCCGCTGCCGGCGAGGCCGGCGAGCACGTCGGTGATGTCGAACGAGCCTTGGGTGAAGTAGCGGCCGATGCGTGCGGCGAGCGGCGCGCCGTCGAAGGCGCTGGTGAGGCCCGCGGCCAGTGCCGGCGCAATCGCTGCGTGCTGGCCGGCCTCGGCCAGCGTATCGATGGCGGCCCAGCCTACGCACGCCGCGGCCGCGCGGCCCGGCCGGCGCGGCAACACGAGCGCGGTGAAGACGCTGAAGGCAAACGCGTGCGCGAAGCTCGGCAGCCAGGGCCCGATGGCGCCGAACCAGCGGCCGTCGGTGGCCGCCTGCCAGGCCGGTGGCACGAGCCACGCCGAGCCGGCGGGCCGGTCCAGCAGGTAGACCGCGCTGCCGGCCAGCAGCACGAGACCCGCGGCGACGGCCAGTGCAAGCGCGGCCGCCCGGCCGTTGGTGTCTTTGTGCATCGAGGCGGCGAGCATAAGGCGGCCCCCGCGGCATTCAGCTGCTGTTACCCCGCGTGCGACGGATGGGCGCCGCATGCGTGGCCGTTGCGTGGCCGTTGCCACGCCGATCGTCGATTTGTGCTCGCGATGCCCGTGCCGCGGTGTGGGCGCGGTGGCACGCCTGCGGCATGGCGGCTGTATGGCGGGCGGTGTGGCGTGGCGTGGCCCCGACACGGTGCGCGGTAGACTGCCCGGTGCATCGTTTCGGCGCGGCCGCGCACCCAGCCGTGCGGCGCCGCCAGGAGAGAAAGCAGCGTGCAGCCCAGCGACGTGAGCCATCCGACCTATTTCCACAAGGTCGTCGACTGTCAATGGGCGTGCCCCGCCCATACCCCGGTGCCCGAGTACATCCGGCTGATCGCCCAGGGCCGCTACGACGACGCCTACATGGTCAACTGGGAGAGCAACGTCTTTCCCGGCATCCTCGGCCGCACCTGCGACCGCCCGTGTGAACCGGCCTGCCGGCGCGGCCGCGTCGAGGAGAAGAACCTCGCGAAGCCCGAGCCGGTGGCGATCTGCCGCCTGAAGCGCGTCACCGCCGACTTCAAGAGCGCCGAGGTGCGCGCGCTGATGCCGCGCGCGCCCGCCAGGCGCAACGGCAAGAAGGTGGCGTGCGTCGGCGGCGGCCCGGCTTCGCTGACGGTGGCGCGCGACCTCGCGGTGCAGGGCTACGCGGTCACCGTGTTCGAAGGCGACCGCAAGGCCGGCGGCTTCATGCGCACGCAGGTGCCGCGCTTCCGCCTGCCCGAGCGGGTGATCGACGAGGAAGTGGGCTGGATCCTCGACCTCGGCGTCGAGTTGCGCAGCGGCCAGCGCATCGAGTCGATGAAGACGCTGCTCGCCGAGGACTGGGACGCCGTCTTCGTCGGCAGCGGCGCGCCGCGCGGGCGTGATCTGCAGGCGCCGGGCCGGCAGGAGGCGGCCGAGCACATCAAGCTCGGCATCGACTGGCTGGCCTCGGTCTACTTCGGCCACGTGCAGAAGGTCGGCAAGCGCGTCATCGTGCTCGGCGGCGGCAATACGGCGATGGACTGCTGCCGCAGCGCGCGGCGCCTGGGCGCCGACGACGTGAAGGTCGTCGTGCGCAGCACCTACGAGGACATGAAGGCCTCGCCGTGGGAGAAAGAGGACGCCGAGCACGAGGGCATCCCGCTGATCGCCTGCCACAGCCCGAAGGCCTTCCTGCACGACAACGGCCGGCTGACCGGCATGCTCTTCGAGGTCGTCAAGAGCGTCTACGACGACAAGGGCCGCCGCACGCTCGTGCCCACCGGCGAGGAGGTCACGTTCGAGTGCGACGAGGTGCTCGTCGCGGTCGGGCAGGAGAACGCCTTCCCGTGGATCGAGCGCGATGCCGGCATCGAGTTCGACAAGTGGGGCCTGCCGGTCCTCGACGCGACGACGCTGCAGTCGAGCCTGCCGAAGGTCTTCTTCGGCGGCGACGCGGCGTTCGGGCCGAAGAACATCATCACCGCCGTCGCACACGGGCACGAGGCGGCGGTGAGCATCGACCGCTTCTGCCACGGCGAGGACGTGCGCGAGCGCCCGCCGCCGCACGTGAACCTCATCAGCCAGAAGATGGGCATCCACGAGTGGAGCTACGACAACGCGCCGGTCAACGACGCGCGCCACAAGGTGCCGTGGGCCGCGGCCGAGAAGGCGCTGGCGAGCATCAAGGTCGAGGTCGAGCTGGGGTTCGATCCGAAGGTCGCCTACAAGGAGGCCGAGCGCTGCCTGAACTGCGACGTGCAGACGGTGTTCAACGAGCGCCTGTGCATCGAGTGCGACGCCTGCGTCGACATCTGCCCGATGGACTGCATCACCTTCACCGCCAACGGTGAAGAGGCCGACCTGCGCGGCCGCCTGAAGGCGCCGGCCCCGAACCCGAGCCAGGACCTGTACGTCAGCATGCCGCTGAAGACCACGCGCGTGATGGTCAAGGACGAGGACGTCTGCCTGCACTGCGGCCTGTGCGCCGAGCGCTGCCCGACCGGCGCGTGGGACATGCAGAAGTTCCTGCTCATCACCACCAAGGCGGGCCCGAGCTGCCGCGACCGCAAGCCGGCGCCGAAGAAGCAGGGTGTGCCGGCATGAAAGGGACCACGTTGAACCGCATCGAGGCCGTCAACGACTTCGTCGTCAAGTTCGCCAACGTCAACGGCTCGGGGTCGGCATCGGCCAACGAGCTGTTCGCCAAGGCCGTGCTGCGCATGGGCGTGCCGGTCAGCCCGCGCAACATCTTCCCGTCCAACATCCAGGGCCTGCCCACCTGGTACGAGGTGCGCGTCAGCGAGCGCGGCTGGCTCGGCCGGCGCGGCGGCATCGACATGATGGTGGCGATGAACCCGCAGACGTGGGACCAGGACGTGAAGGAGATCGAGCCCGGCGGCTATCTCTTCTACGACAGCACGAAGCCGCTGCCCGACAGCGCCTTCCGCAAGGACATCACCGTGATCGGCATGCCGGTCACGGCGATCTGCAACGCCACCTACGAAGACCCGCGCCAGCGCACGCTGTTCAAGAACATCATGGTGCTCGGGGCGCTGGCGGTGCTGATGGACGTCGACACCGCCGTCATCGAGCGGCTCTTCTCCGAGCAGTACAAGGGCAAGGAGCGGCTGCTCGAGAGCAACGTGCGCGCGCTGCAGTCCGGTGCCAGCTTTGCGCGCGAGCACCTGGCGCCGCCCGTCGGCCCCGGCATGGGGCTGAAGGTGAGGCGCGCCGACGCGGTGGGCGACCGCATCTTCGTCGAAGGCAACGCGGCGGCGGCGCTCGGCTGCGTCTACGGCGGCGCGACGGTGTGCGCGTGGTACCCGATCACGCCGAGTTCCAGCGTCGCCGAGGCGTTCATCTCCTATTGCAAGAAGCTGCGCCACGACCCCGAGACGGGCGCCGCGAACTACGCGATCGTGCAGGCCGAGGACGAGATCGCCTCGATCGGCATGGTCGTCGGCGCCGGCTGGAACGGCGCGCGTGCCTTCACGGCCACCAGCGGCCCGGGGGTGAGCCTGATGACCGAGTTCATCGGTCTGGCGTACTTCGCCGAGATCCCGGTGACGATCATCAATGTGCAGCGCGGCGGCCCCTCGACCGGCATGCCGACGCGCACGCAGCAGGCCGACCTGCTGAGCAGCGCCTACGCCAGCCACGGCGACACCAAGCACGTGCTGCTGCTGCCCGAGGACCCGCGTGAGTGCTTCGAGTTCGCGGCCACGGCGCTGGACCTCGCCGACCGGCTGCAGACGCCGGTGTTCGTGATGACCGACCTGGACATCGGCATGAACCAGCGCCTGTGCCGGCCGTTCCACTGGGACGATGCGCGCGTCTACGACCGCGGCAAGGTGATGACGGCCGAGGAACTGGAGGCCGGCCGCGACTTCGGCCGCTACAAGGACGTCGACGGCGACGGCATTCCCTGGCGCACGCTGCCGGGCACGCACCCGACCAAGGGCAGCTACTTCACGCGCGGCACGACGCGCAACGCCTACGCCGCCTACAGCGAGGCCGGCCCCGACTACCTCTACAACGTGCAGCGCCTGCTGAAGAAGTTCGCGACCGCCGCCGACATCGTGCCGCAGCCCGAGTTGCGCCCGGCGGCGAAGAAGACGCGCCTGGGCGTCATCTACTTCGGCAGCACGGCGCCGGCGATGGACGAGGCGCTCACGTCGCTGGCCGACGCCGGCATCCACCTCGACGCGATGCGGCTCAAGGCGTTCCCGTTCCCCGACAGCGTGCACGAGTTCATCGCCGGGCACGACCACGTCTTCGTCGTCGAGCAGAACCGCGACGCGCAGATGCGCGCGATGCTGATCAACGAGCTGGAGATCGACCCGGCCTGGCTGATCAAGGTGCTGCACTACGACGGCACGCCGATCACCGCGCGCTTCATCACCGAGGCGATCACCAAGCACGTGCACGCGCTGGCCGTCGCGCCGCGCCGCGAGCGCATCGTCTCCTGAATCCGGCTCCGAGCAGACTTCCCCCATGACGTACATCGCCAAGCCCCGGCTGCACCACCCCTCGCTGACCAAGAACAAGGTCGGCTACACGCGGCGCGACTACGAAGGCAAGGTCAGCACGTTGTGCGCCGGCTGCGGGCACGACAGCATCAGCGCCGCCATCATCCAGGCCGCCTGGGAGATGGACATCGAGCCGCACCGCGTGGCCAAGCTCTCGGGCATCGGCTGCAGCAGCAAAACGCCCGACTACTTCCTCGGCGCCAGCCACGGCTTCAACACCGTGCACGGCCGCATGCCGAGCGTGCTGACCGGCGCGGCGCTCGCCAACCGCGAGCTGCTGTACCTGGGCGTCAGCGGCGACGGCGACAGCGCCAGCATCGGCCTGGGGCAGTTCGCGCACGCCATGCGCCGCGGCGTGCGCATGGTCTACATCGTCGAGAACAACGGCGTCTACGGCCTCACGAAGGGCCAGTTCAGCGCCACCGCCGACCGCGGCAGCAAGAGCAAGAAGGGCGTGCTCAACAGCGACAACCCGGTCGACCTCGTCGGCATGGCGCTGCAGCTGGGCGCCACCTACGTGGCGCGCGGCTTCTCGGGCGACAAGACGCAGCTCGTGCCGCTGATCAAGGGCGCCATCGGCCACGGCGGCGCCGCGTTCATCGACGTCATCAGCCCCTGCGTCGCCTTCAACAACCACCCGGGCAGCACGCGCAGCTACGACTACGTGCGCGAGCACAACGAGGCCGTGAGCCGCATCGACTTCATCGACCTCGCGAAGGAGGCGGTGGCCGAGCCCGGCACGTGGAAGGACGGCGAGGTGCTCGAGCTGGCGCAGGCCGATGGCAGCCGCATGCGGCTGCGCAAGCTGCACGCCGACTACGACCCCACCGACCGCGTCGGCGCGCTGACGCACGTGCAGGCGTTGCAGGCGCAGGGCGAAGTGCCGACGGGCCTGCTCTTCGTCGACCCGCAGGCGCGCGACCTGCACGCCGCGCTCGGCACGGTTCCAACGGCGCTGAACCTGCTGGACGAGAAGACGCTGTGCCCCGGCAGCGAGGCGCTGGCCAGGATCAACGCGTCGCTGCGTTGAGGGGCGGGCGGGCCGCCCTCAGCGGGCCGTCGTCAGGCGTCGCTGCCGCCGCTCGAGTGGCAGTGCGACTTGTCCTTGGACCGCATCGCCTCGGGAGCGGAGGAGGTGCTGGTCGTGCCCGCCGCCGGGCTCGTCGCCGTGCTCGCCGTGCTCGCCGTGCTTGCGGTGCCGACTGCCGCCCGCTTGCGCTCGGCGCTGGCGGCAGCCGCCTTCGTCGACGCCGATGGCGCCTTGGCGGCAGCGCCCTTTCCGGCGATCGATTCGCTGCCTCGGCTCGGCGTCGTGTTCTGCGCCTGCGCCGGCAGCGCGGCGGCCAGCAGCAGGGCCGGCAGCAACGTGAAGATCGACTTCGGCATCGCGGTCTCCGGTAGGGGCTGGGAGGCGGGCACTGTACTGCGGACGGCCGCCACGCGCGAGTCTGCGCGAGCGCCCGCGGCCGGCGCAGGGTGACCCGGTGCGACGGCCTCAGCCGGCCGAGCGCAGCTGCTTGCGCAGCGCGCTCGCCGAGCGGCGCCGTTCGCGTGTCGCTGCCGCTTCGTAACGCTCCACCGCCTCGGTGCGCAGCAGCACCGCGCGGGCCAGCGCCGCGCGGTACTTCTTCTGCGTATACGTGTTCTCGGTGCCGATGTAGATGCTCTTCAACTGCGGCGTGCCGCCAAAGCGCGGCAGCAGCACCGACAGCACGGCCGAGCGCACGCGCGACGAGCCGCGCTGCACGACGATCGGCCCCGAGATGCCGGCCGGCAGGCCCGAGCGCTTGTTGGCGCTGGGACCGCGCTTGAGCACCACCGGCGCCGGCAGCGTCGCGATGCGGTGGAGCAACTCACGTGTCGCAGCGGCCAGCGAGCGCGCGGCACCGCTGCCGTCGGCGCTGCCATCGGCGAAGAACTTCGTGCCCTGGTAGCGGACCTGCCAGCCGTGCGTCGACGGTGCGTCCAGCCGCTGGATGCCTTGCGGGACGGTGAAGGTCTGGCCTGAGAAGAGGGTGACCTGGCGTGTCTTCATGGCGCTTCGGGGCCTCGGTGCGTGCGCTGGCCCTCCCTGCGCGTTCTCTTTGCGGCCAGTGTACGCGCCGGACGCGGCACCCGTGAGCGGCGGCCTAACGCCCGATGCACGTGGATGGCAACGGGCGGGCCGCGGCCCCGTATCCCCGCGGCGTGCGGGCACATCGGCCGTGTCACGATGCAGCGCTACAGTCGTTGCGGCAGGCGCATCGCCTGCGCCAAGGAGCTTCGACCCATGAGCGCGCACTCGTTCCTCGACCAGCTGCTGAAGACCGGTGCCGGCGTCTTTGCCGACGCGCAGGCGGCCACGGGCCGCGCACGCGCTTCGGGCGACCTGCAGAAGTACGCCAGCGGCGCGGCGGTCGGCGGCGTGCTCGCGCTGCTGTTGGGCACGCGCCGCGGGCGTTCGCTCGGCGGCTCGGCGCTGAAGCTGGGCAGCGTGGCGGCGATCGGCGCGCTGGCCTGGAAGGCGTACCAGGACTACCAGGCCGGCCAGCGCGGCGCGGCGGCAGGAACGGCCAATGCCGGTGCGGCGCCGCGCTTCGAGGCGCTGCCCGAGCCCGAACTCGAGCAGCACAGCCGCGCGATGCTGAAAGCGATGATCGCCGCGGCCAAGAGCGACGGCCACATGGACGATCGCGAGCGAGAGCTGGTGCACGTCGAACTGACGCGCACCGGCGCCGACGCGGCGACGCAGACCTGGGTCGAGGCCGAGCTGAAGCGGCCGATCGACCCGGCCGAGGTGGCTGCGGCCGCCACGACGCCCGAGATGGCCGCCGAGGTCTACCTCGCGTCGCTGTTGATGGCCGACGAGACGACGACGATGGAACGCGCTTACCTCGACGAGCTGGCGCGGCAGTTGAACCTGGCGCCGGGGCTGAAGAGCGACCTGGAAGCGCGGGCGCAGGCGCAGCGCGGTTGAGGCGGGCGGGCGCCAGCCCGCCGCCGCCCGATAATCACGGATTCCCCGCCAAGGCCCGAGCGACCGAGCGATGAATCCGCGCACCCTGTACGACAAGCTGTGGGACGAGCACGTCGTCCACACCGAGGAAGACGGCACCGCCGTCCTGTACATCGACCGCCACCTCGTGCACGAGGTGACGAGCCCGCAGGCCTTCGAGGGGCTGCGGCTGGCCGGCCGCAAGGTCTGGCGCACGAGCAGCATCGTCGCCACCGCCGACCACAACACGCCGACCACCGGCTGGGAGCGCGGCTACGACGGCATCGACGACCCGACGAGCAAGCAGCAGGTCGTCGCGCTCGACGCCAACATCAAGGCCTTCGGCGCCGCGGCGTACTTCCCGTTCCTCGACAAGCGCCAGGGCATCGTGCACGTCATCGGCCCGGAGAACGGCGCGACGCTGCCGGGCATGACGGTCGTCTGCGGCGACAGCCACACGAGCACGCACGGCGCCTTCGGCGCGCTGGCGCACGGCATCGGCACGAGCGAGGTCGAGCACGTGATGGCGACGCAGACGCTGCTGGCCCGCAAGGCGAAGAACCTGCTCGTCAAGGTCGAGGGCACGCTTGGTCGTGGCGTCACCGCCAAAGACGTCGTGCTGGCGATCATCGGCCGCATCGGCACGGCCGGCGGCACCGGGCACACGATCGAGTTCGCCGGCAGCGCGATCCGGTCGCTCTCGATGGAAGGGCGGATGACGGTGTGCAACATGGCCATCGAGGCCGGTGCGCGCGCCGGCCTCGTCGCGGTGGACGAGAAGACGATCGAGTACGTGCGCGGCCGGCCGTTCGCACCGAAGGGCCTGGCCTGGGAGCAGGCGGTGGCGCACTGGCGCACGCTGCATAGCGACCCCGGCGCGAAGTTCGACACCGTCGTCGAGTTCGACGCGGCGCAGATCCTGCCGCAGGTGACCTGGGGCACGAGCCCGGAGATGGTGCTGCCTGTGGATGGCCGAGTGCCCGACCCCGACAAGGAAAAGGATGCGGTCAAGCGCGGCGCGATCGAGCGCGCGCTCGTCTACATGGGGCTGCAACCGAACAAGCCGGTCACCGACATCACGGTCGACAAGATCTTCATCGGCTCGTGCACGAACAGCCGCATCGAGGATCTGCGCGAGGCCGCCGCCGTCGTGCGCCGCGCCGGCCGGCGCATCGCGCCCAACGTCAAGCTGGCGATGGTCGTGCCGGGCTCGGGCCAGGTGAAGGCGCAGGCCGAGCGCGAGGGGCTGCACGAGATCTTTCGCGCCGCCGGCTTCGAGTGGCGCGAGCCCGGGTGCTCGATGTGCCTGGCGATGAACGCCGACCGGCTCGAGCCGGGCGAGCGCTGCGCCAGCACGAGCAACCGCAACTTCGAGGGCCGGCAGGGCGCGGGCGGCCGCACGCACCTCGTCAGCCCGGCGATGGCCGCCGCGGCGGCGCTGCACGGCCACTTCGTCGACGTGCGCCGTTTCGCGTGACCGCGCCGCGCTGAATACCGAGACCCCGACATGCAAGCCTTCACCGTGCACAAAGGCCTGGTCGCGCCGATGGACCGGGCCAACGTCGACACCGACGCGATCATCCCCAAGCAGTTCCTGAAGTCGATCAAGCGCTCGGGTTTCGGCCCGAACCTGTTCGACGAATGGCGCTACCTCGACAAGGGCGAGCCGGGGCAGGACGTGGCCGCGCGCAAGCCCAACCCGGACTTCGTGCTGAACCAGCCGCGATTCCAGGGCGCGTCGATCCTGCTGGCGCGGCAGAACTTCGGCTGTGGCTCGAGCCGCGAACACGCGCCGTGGGCGCTGGAGCAGTACGGCTTTCGCGCGCTGATCGCGCCGAGCTACGCCGACATCTTCTTCACCAACTGCTTCAAGAACGGGCTGCTGCCGATCGTGCTGCCCGAGCCGCAGGTGGCGCGCCTCTTCGACGAGGTGGCGGCATTCCCCGGCTACAGCCTGACGATCGACCTGCCGCGGCAGGTGATCGTCAAGCCCGACGGCGCCGAGTTGCCGTTCGACGTGCAGCCCTTTCGCAAGTACTGCCTCGTCAACGGTTTCGACGACATCGGCCTGACGCTGCGCCACGCCGACAAGATCCGCGCCTTCGAAGCCGAGCGGCTGGCGAAGATGCCGTGGCTGGCCGAGACGCCGCTGAACTGAGCACGAAAGAACACGACATGAAGATCGCCATCCTGCCGGGCGACGGCATCGGCACCGAGATCGTCGAGCAGGCCGTGCGCGTGCTCAACGTGCTCGACCTGAGGTTCGAAAGCGAGACCGCGCTCGTCGGCGGCGCCGCCTACGAGGCGCATGGCCACCCTTTGCCCGAATCGACGCTGAATCTCGCGAAGGCCGCCGACGCGGTGCTCTTCGGCGCCGTGGGCGACTGGAAGTACGACAAGCTCGAGCGCGCGCTTCGGCCCGAGCAGGCGATCCTGGGCTTGCGCAAGCACCTGGGCCTGTTCGCGAACTTCCGCCCAGCGCTGTGCTATGAGCAGCTCACGCACGCCAGTTCGCTGAAGCCCGAGCTGGTGGCGGGGCTGGACATCCTCATCATCCGCGAGCTGACCGGCGACATCTACTTCGGCCAGCCGCGCGGGCGCCGCACCGCCGTCGACGGCCACTTCCCCGGCGCCGAGGAAGCCTTCGACACGATGCGCTACAGCCGCCCGGAGATCGAGCGCATCGCGCATGTCGCCTTCCAGGCCGCGCGCAAGCGCCACAAGAAGGTGACCAGCGTCGACAAGGCCAACGTGCTCGAAACGTTCCAGTTCTGGAAGGACGTGGTCACCGAGGTGCACGCGCAGTACCCGGACGTCGAGCTCGAGCACATGTACGTCGACAACGCCGCGATGCAGCTCGTGCGCGCGCCGAAGAAGTTCGACGTCGTCGTCACCGGCAACATGTTCGGCGACATCCTCAGCGACGAGGCGGCGATGCTCACCGGCTCCATCGGCATGCTGCCTTCGGCGAGCCTGGACAAGAACGGCAAGGGCCTCTACGAGCCCAGCCATGGCAGCGCGCCCGACATCGCCGGCAAGGGCGTGGCGAACCCGCTGGCTACAATCTTGTCCGCTGCCATGATGCTTCGCTTCTCGCTGAACCAGGGTGCCGCGGCCGACCGCATCGAGTCGGCCGTGCAGGCCGTGCTCGCCGCCGGCCTGCGCACGGCCGACATCTGGAGCGAAGGCACGCAGCGCGTCGGCACGCGCGAGATGGGCGACGCGGTCGTCGCTTCGCTCGCCGGCAAGGCGATCGGCAAAACCATTACCACCAAGAGCTAGCGCTCTCGGTTCGTCTCGCCCCCACTCCTGTGCAACTGGACCCCGGCGAAACGAGCCGGGAGCCACCAGGGGTCCGGACATACGGAAAGGCAAGACAGAAATGGCATCAACGAGGGCATTGCCCAGCAACCCGCGCGTCGGCCTCGTCGGCTGGCGCGGCATGGTCGGCTCGGTGCTCATGCAGCGCATGGAGGCCGAAGGCGACTTCGCGCTGATCGAGCCGGTGTTCTTCAGCACCAGCGCCGCCGGCGGCGAACTGCCCGCGGCGATTGCGCGCTTCGCGAAGAACGAGCGCAAGCTGCAAAACGCGTCGGACCTGAAGGCGCTGGCCGCCTGCGACATCGTCATCACCTGCCAGGGCAGCGACTTCACGAAGGAGGTCTACGCCCCGCTGCGCGCCAGCGGCTGGAAGGGCTACTGGATCGACGCGGCGAAGACGCTGCGCATGCAGGACGACGCGGTGATCATCCTCGACCCGGTGAACATGCCGGTCGTCAAGAACGCGCTCGCCAAGGGCGTCAAGGACTACATCGGCGGCAACTGCACGGTGAGCTGCATGCTGATGGGCCTGGGGGCGCTGTTCAAGGCCGACCTCGTCGAGTGGATGACGGCCACCACCTACCAGGCCGCCAGCGGCGGCGGCGCGCAGCACATGCGCGAGCTGCTGACGCAGATGGGCACGCTGAACGCGAGCGTGCGCTCGCTGCTCGACGACCCCGCGAGCGCCATCCTCGAAATCGACCGCCAGGTCGCGGCGACGCAGCGCGCCCTCTCGGCCGAGGAGACGAAGAACTTCATCGTGCCGCTGGCCGGCAGCCTGATTCCGTGGATCGACGCCGACCGCGGCGACGGCACCAGCCTCGAAGAGTGGAAGGGCGGCGCCGAGACGAACAAGATCCTCGGCCGCGGGCCCGGCTTCGGCGCTGCGGCCACGCCGATCGACTCGATCTGCGTGCGCGTCGGCGCGATGCGCTGCCACAGCCAGAGCCTGACGATCAAGCTGAAGCGGGACGTGCCGCTGCCGGAGATCGAGCAGATGATCGCGCGCGACAACGAGTGGGTGCGCTTTGTGCCGAACACGAAAGAGGCGACGATCCGCGAGCTGACGCCGGTGGCCGTCACCGGCACGATGCAGATCCCGGTGGGCCGCGTGCGCAAACTGGCGCTCGGGCCGACCTACCTCGGCGCGTTCACGATCGGCGACCAGTTGCTGTGGGGCGCGGCCGAGCCGCTGCGCCGCATGCTGCGCATCCTGCTGCAACAGTAGGCGCGGGCAGCGGGCACGGCAGCGCGGCACTTGCACCCGCGGCGGGCAAGCGGGACGATCGGCACGATTGCGGACGATTCCCGCTTGGCGCCTGTTGGATCAGGTCGTGTCAGTTCGTTGTCAGCGGGCAACAGCCCGGCCGGTCGGCCGGGACGAATGTTTTGAGACACATTCGTTAGCTTTTGCATGAGCTTCGGCTCCTATATGCTTGATACTGTTGCAGTTTCGGGATCGTCTGTCCCTTTCATCCCGGTTCGCGGGCAAGATGGGGCGGCGCTCCTCCCCGCCAAATGCGCAAAGAACCTGGGTTTTTCCGGTCGAACCGCACCGCGGGAAAGATGCATGGGGGACTTGCCTTGAAACACCGCCCGACCACTGCCTTGCGTTTTGCGCTGACCGGCATCGCCGCGGCCTGCGCCTGCTTGTGGGCATCGCCGAGCTGGGCGCTCGGGCTGGGGCGGCTGACCGTTCAGTCGGCGCTCGGTGAATCGCTGAAGGCCGAGATCGACGTCACCAGCATCAGCGCCGAGGAAGCGGCGACGCTGCGCCTGCGCGTCGCGCCGCCCGACGCCTACCGCGCCGCCGGTGTCGACTACAACGCCGCGCTCGCCTCGGCGCAGGTGCAGGCGGTGCGCCGCCCCGACGGGCGCACCGTGCTGCGCATCACCGGCGACCGCGCGGTGACCGAGCCGTTTGTCGACGTCATCATCGAAGCGACCTGGTCGACCGGCCGCCTCGTGCGCGAGTACACGCTGCTGCTCGACCCGCCCGGCGCGCGCAGCGCCCCGCCGGCGCCGCCGCCGGCCGTGGCACCGGTGATCACGCCGGCACCCGCGCCTTCGACGCAGCCGGCGCCTTCGATCTCCACGCCGCCGGCCGAGCCGGCGACGCAGCCGCCGCCCGCCCTGCCGGCCACGCAGCCGGCGCCGACGCTGCCCCCCACCACGGCCGCTCCGCCGCCGCGCGCCACCTCGCGCGCCCCGGCGCCGCCGCCCGCCGCGCTGGGCTCCGGCGACGAGTACCGCGTGCGCTCGGGCGACACGCTGTCGCGCATCGCCGGCCGCGTGCAGCGGCCCGGTGTCTCGCTCGACCAGATGCTGGTCTCGCTGTACCGCGCCAACCCCGACGCGTTCATCGCCCAGAACATGAACCGCCTGCGCTCGGGCGTCGTGCTGGCCGTGCCCAGCCCCGACGCGGCGCAGCAGGTGACGCCGCAGGAAGCGCGCGAAGTCATCCAGGCGCAAAGCGCCGATTTCGCCGCCTACCGCCAGCGGCTGGCGGGCGCCGCCACCGCCACGGCCGACGAGGCGCCGGCGCGCCAGGCCGGCGGGCGCGTGCAGACACGCGTCGAAGATCGCCGCCAGGCGGCTGCCTCGTCGCCGGACAAGCTGCGCCTGACGCAAGGCGCCGCGCGACCGGGCTCGCCTGAAGCGGGCTTGTCCGCCGAGGCGGCGCGCCGCGCCGCCAGCGCGCGCGAGGCCGAGCTGGCGCGCAACCTGGCCGAGCTGAACAAGCTGCGTCAGTCGGTGACGACGGCGCCGGGCGGCACGCAGGTCGCCGCCGCGCCCGCCACGCCGGCTGCGCCGGCCGCCACGCCGCCAGCGGCTGCCGCCCCGACCGCGGCGCCTTCCGCGCCGGCTCCCGCCACCGCCGTGCCCGCGCCGGGGCCGGCGCCCGCATCGGCCGCCGCATCGTCGCCGACGCAGGTGGCCGTGGCCACGCCGAGCGCCACGCCAAGCGCCCCGCCGGCCGCTTCGGCCCCCGCCGAGGCCGCCTCGGCGGCCGCGCCCGTCGTCACGGCGCCCGCTTCGGCCGCCGCGCCACCGCCGCCTGCGGCTCCGGCCGTGGCGGCCGCGCCGCCGGCCCCGACTCCGGCGCCGACCGCCGAGCCGGGCTTCCTCGACAGCCTGCTCGAGAACCCGATGGTGCTGCCCGGCGCCGGCGTGCTCGTCGCGCTGCTCGCCGGCCTCGGCATCTACCGCCTGCGCAAGGGCGGCCGCAAGTCGGGCAACGAGACCTCGTTCCTCGAAAGCCGGCTGCAGCCCGATTCGTTCTTCGGCGCCAGCGGCGGCCAGCGCATCGACACGCGCGAGTCGACCTCCTCGACGAGCTCGTCGTCGATGAGCTACTCGCTGAGCCAGCTCGACGCGATCGGCGACGTCGACCCGGTCGCCGAGGCCGACGTCTACCTCGCCTACGGCCGCGATCTGCAGGCCGAGGAGATCCTGAAGGAGGCGATGCGCGCCAACCCCGAGCGCATGGCCATCCGCACGAAGCTGCTCGAGGTCTACGCGAAGCGCCGCGATGCGAAGGGCTTCGAACTGCTGGCCACGCAGCTGCACAGCCTGACGCGCGGTGAAGGCGAGGACTGGTCGAAGGCGCAGGCGCTTGGCCAGACGATCGATCCCGACAATCCCCTGTACCAGCCGGGTGGCGAGCCCGAGTCGGTGATGGGCGCCAGCGGCCAGCCGGTCGAGGCGCTCGGCGCGTCGACGATGCCGTACCAGGCGCCGGCGGCGCCGCTGGCATTCCAGCCCGCCGACGATGCGGCGACGCTGGACGGCGGGCCCGACAGCGGGCTCGACCGCGCGATGGACAGCGGCTTCGACCGCGGACCCGACAGCGAGAACGTCGACCTCGATCTGGACATCTCCGGCCCCGGCGACTTCGAGGAGGCGCCGATCACGCCGATGGAGCGCACCGCGCCCATCGCGACCGACGCGAGCCTGTCCGGGCCCTCGGGCGTCGACTTCCCGCTCGACACCGGCGAAGGCCCGCTCGACGAGCCGCAAAGCCGCAGCCTCGACTTCGACGTGAGCGGCTTCACGCTCGAGGTGCCGCCCACCGAGCCGGTGCCGACACCGGCCTCGGCGATGGCCGCGCAGAGCGCGACGACGATCGCGCTGCCGCCGATCCCCGGCGTAGCCGGCGAAGGCGGAATTGGCAGCGGTGGCGGCGAAGCGCTGTCGCGCAAGCTCGAACTGGCCGAGGAGTTCCGCCAGATCGGCGACACCGAGGGCGCGCGCGACCTGCTCGAGGAAGTGATGGCCAAGGCCGACGGCGCGCTGCGCACGAAGGCCAAGGCGATGCTCGACGCGCTGGCCTGACGGGCCCAAGCGGCGAGTTCACGGCGGGGCCTGAGGCTCGATGGCCTCCGCGCCCGCCGCGACCCCGCACCGCGTCGCGCTCGGCCTCGCCTACCGCGGCCAGGCCTACGACGGCTGGCAGTCGCAGCCGAGCGCCCGCACGGTGCAGGACGCGCTCGAGCGGGCGCTCGCCCAGTTCGTGGGAACACCGGTGCGCACGCTCTGCGCCGGGCGCACCGATGCCGGCGTGCACGCGCTGAACCAGGTCGTGCACCTCGACTCGCCGGTCGAGCGCGAACCGTTCTCGTGGGTGCGCGGCACCAACCGCTACCTGCCGGCCGACGTGGCGGTGCAGTGGTGCCGCATCGTCGAGCCGGGCTTCCACGCCCGCAACAGCGCGCGCGGGCGCCGCTACCGCTATGTGCTGCTCGAGTCGCCGGTGCGGCCGGCGCTCGAAGCGGGCGCCTGCGGCTGGGTGTTCAGGCCGCTCGACGGCGACGCGATGCGCGCCGCCGCTGCGGTGCTGATCGGCGAGCACGACTTCAGTGCCTTCCGAGCCGCCGAGTGCCAGGCGAAGACGCCGGTGAAGACACTGCGCGCCATCGAGGTCGGTTTTCGCGGCGAGCCGATGGCCGGCTACTGGCACTTCGACTTCGACGCCAGCGCCTTCCTGCACCACATGGTGCGCAACATCCTCGGCTGCCTCGTCGCAGTGGGCAGCGGCCGCCGGCCCGCGGGGTGGATGGCCGAGGTGCTGGCCTCGCGCCGGCGCGAGATCGCGGCGCCGACGTTCCCGGCCGATGGGCTGTACTTCATCGGGCCGTACTACGATGCCCGCCATGGACTGCCGAGCACGACTGCCGCGAAGCACTGGCTGCCTTGAGCGGCACGCCGGCTCTGCCGACCCGTTGCGATGACTCGCACGCGCATCAAGATCTGCGGCCTGACGCGCGAGGACGATGTCGACGCCGCCGTCGAGGCCGGCGCCGACGCGGTGGGCTTCGTGCTGTGGCCGCGCAGTGCGCGCCACGTCGATCACACGCGCGCGGCCAGCCTCGCGGCGCGGCTGCCGCCTTTCGTGACGCCGGTGCTGCTGTTCGTCAACGCCACCGCCGGCGAAGTGGCCGCGGCCACCGCCGCGGTGCCGCAGGCGCTGCTGCAGTTCCACGGCGACGAGACGCCGACACAGTGCGAATCGGCCGGGCGGCCGTACCTGCGCGCCGCGCGGATGGCCGAGGGCTTCGATTTGCTAGACTTTGCCGCGAGCTGGCGCGCCGAGAGCGCGCTGATGCAGGCGCTGCTGCTGGACGCACACGTCGAGGGTTATGGCGGCGCAGGAAAGGTCTTCGATTGGTCACGGATTCCTCCAAGCGTGCCCTGTCCGGTCGTTTTGTCTGGTGGGTTGAATCCTGCCAACGTGACCGATGGGGTGCTTCGCGTCCGGCCGTTTGCCGTTGACGTGAGTTCCGGCGTCGAACGGGCCAAGGGCATCAAGGATGCCGGCCTGATGCGCCGGTTCTGCGAGGCGGTCCGCGAGGCCGATGCCCGGCGCGAAGCCGGCACAGAGCCTGCGCGCTGACCATCCATCCTGCGTTTACCTCACCGCTGCGCCGCGCATCTCTTCGCGCCGCCGCGGCGCCACCCGAAAGCCCATCCCCGATGCTTTCCTACCAGCAACCCGACGCCCGCGGCCACTTCGGCCCGTATGGCGGCACCTTCGTCGCCGAGACGCTGGTGCACGCACTGCGCCAGCTCGAGCAGGCGTACGCGCACTACAAGAACGACGAGGCCTTCCAGCGCGAGTTCCGCGACGAGCTCGCGCACTTCGTCGGCCGGCCGAGCCCGGTCTACCACGCCGCGCGCCTGTCGCGTGAACTGGGCGGCGCGCAGATCCACCTGAAGCGCGAGGACCTCAACCACACCGGCGCGCACAAGGTCAACAACACGATCGGCCAGGCGCTGCTGGCGCGGCGCATGGGCAAGCCGCGCGTCATCGCCGAGACGGGCGCCGGCCAGCATGGCGTGGCCACCGCCACCGTCTGCGCGCGCTACGGCATGGAGTGCGTCGTCTACATGGGCAGCGAGGACGTGAAGCGCCAAAGCCCCAACGTCTACCGCATGCACCTGCTCGGCGCGACGGTGGTGCCGGTCGAAAGCGGCAGCCGCACGCTGAAGGACGCGCTCAACGAGGCGCTGCGCGACTGGGTGACGAACGTCGACGACACCTTCTACATCATCGGCACCGTCGCCGGCCCGCACCCTTATCCGATGATGGTGCGCGACTTCCAGCGTGTCATCGGCGACGAGTGCCTCGTGCAGATGCCCGAGATGATCGCCAAGCTCGGCGGCCGCGCCGGTGCGCAGCCCGACGTGGTGATCGCCTGCGTCGGCGGCGGCAGCAACGCGATGGGCATCTTCTATCCGTACATCCCGCACGAGGGCACGCGGCTCGTCGGCGTCGAGGCGGCCGGCGAGGGGCTGGCCAGCGGCAAGCACGCCGCGTCGCTGTCGGCCGGCTCGCCCGGCGTGCTGCACGGCAACCGGACCTACCTGCTGCAAGACGACAACGGCCAGATCATCGAGACGCACAGCATCAGCGCCGGCCTCGACTACCCCGGCGTCGGCCCCGAGCACGCGTACCTCAAAGACATCGGCCGCGCCGAGTACGTCGGCATCACCGACGACGAGGCGCTGGCTGCCTTCCACCGGCTGTGCCGCACCGAGGGCATCATCCCGGCGCTCGAATCGAGCCACGCGGTCGCCTACGCGATGAAGCTGGCGCCGACGATGCGGCCCGACCAGCACCTGCTCGTCAACCTCTCGGGCCGCGGCGACAAGGACATCGGCACCGTCGCCGACCTGTCGGGCGCGACCTTCTTCTGCCGGCCTTCGTGCCAGGGGCAGGGCGCGAAGGGCGGTGCGCGATGAGCCGCATCTCTGGCGTTCTTCGCGCGTTGCAGGCTCGGGGGCGCCGCGCGCTGATCCCCTACGTCACCGCCGGCGATCCCTTCGCCGATGTGACGCCGGCCGTGATGCGCGCGCTCGTCGAGGGCGGCGCCGACGTCATCGAGCTCGGCGTGCCGTTCTCCGACCCGATGGCCGACGGCCCGGTGATCCAGAAGGCCGGCGAGCGCGCGCTGGCGCGCGGCATCGGCCTCGCGCAGGTGCTGGCGATGGTGCGCGAGTTCCGCACCGGCGACGGCGAGACGCCGGTCGTGCTGATGGGCTATGCGAACCCGGTCGAGCGCTACGACCAGCGCCGCGGCAGCGGGGCCTTCGTGCGCGATGCGGCCGCCGCGGGCGTCGATGGCGTGCTCGTCGTCGACTACCCGCCCGAGGAATGCGAGGCCTTCGCCGCGCAACTCAAGGCCGCGGGGCTGGACCTCATCTTCCTCCTGGCGCCGACCTCGACCGAAGAGCGCATGCGCGAGGTCGGCCGCATCGCCAGCGGCTACGTCTACTACGTCGCGCTGCGCGGCGTCACCGGCGCCGGGCATCTGGACGCCGGCGCGGTGGCCGAGATGCTGCCGCGCATCCGCCGGCACGTGCGCGTGCCGGTCGGCGTCGGTTTCGGCATCCGGGATGCGGCCAGCGCGCAGGCCGTCGGCCGCAGCGCCGACGCGGTGGTCATCGGCACGCGGCTCGTGCAGATCCTGGAAGGCGAGTCGCGCGACAATGCACCTTCCGCCGCGCGCGCCTTCATGGCCGAGATCCGCGCCGCGCTCGACGCCCTGCCTGCATCCGAATCCGTCGCACCTTCTGGAGCCTCCCGATGAGCTGGTTGGAAAAGCTGCTGCCGCCCAAGATCCAGCAAACCGATCCCGAGCAGCGCCGGGCGGTGCCCGAGGGCTTGTGGATCAAGTGCCCGAGCTGCGAGACGGTGCTGTACAAGACCGACCTCGAGAAGAACCTCAACGTCTGCCCCAAGTGCGACCACCACCACCGCATCGGTGCGCGCGCGCGGCTCGATGCCTTCCTCGACCCCGAAGGGCGCTGGGAGATCGGCCAGGAGGTGATGCCGGTCGACGCGCTGAAGTTCAAGGACAGCAAGAAGTACCCGCAGCGCCTGAAGGACGCGCTCGAGGCGACCGGCGAGACCGATGCGCTTGTCGTCGTCGGCGGCGCGGTGATGAGCGTGCCGGTGGTGGCCGCGTGCTTCGAGTTCGACTTCATGGGCGGCAGCATGGGCAGCGTCGTCGGCGAGCGCTTCGTGCGCGGCGTCGAGGCGGCGCTCGAGCAGAAGGTGCCGTTCGTCAGCTTCGCGTCCACCGGCGGCGCGCGCATGCAGGAGGGGCTCTTGAGCCTGCTGCAGATGGCCAAGACGAACGCCGCGCTGACGCTCCTGGCCAAGGCGCGGCTGCCGTACATCAGCGTGCTCACCGACCCGACGATGGGCGGCGTGTCGGCGAGCTTCGCGTTCGTCGGCGATGTCGTCATCGCCGAGCCGCGCGCGTTGGTCGGCTTCGCGGGCCCGCGCGTCATCGAGAACACCGTGCGCGAGAAGCTGCCCGAGGGTTTCCAGCGCAGCGAGTTCCTGCTCGAGAAGGGCGCGCTCGACATGATCTGCGACCGCCGGCAGCTGCGCTCGACGATCGCCAACGTCCTGGCGATGCTGCAGCGGCAGAGCGCCGACGCGGTAGCTTGAACTGGGCCGTTAGGGCGATCCGCCTCGTTCGGCTCGTCCGGCGCGTTCGGCGCGCTGCGGCCCGCTTCCCGGGCCCCTGCCCACTGCCCTTGCCCCGATGACCGCCCCGACCACGCTCGAGGCCTGGCTCGCGCAATGCGAGCGCCTGCACACCAAGTCAGGCGACACCGACCTGGCGCGCGTCGCCGCGGTGTGGGCGCGGCTGGAGCGGCGCTTCACGATGCCGGTCATCACGGTGGCCGGCACCAACGGCAAGGGCTCGACCTGCGCGATGCTCGAGGCGATCGCCCGCCAGGCCGGGTACCGCACGGGGCTGTACACGTCGCCGCACCTCGTGCGCTTCGAGGAGCGCTGCCGCGTCGACGGCGTGCCGCTGCCGGCTGCGGCGCTGCTGCCGCACTTCGCGGCCGTCGACGCAGTGCGCGGCGACACGCCGCTGACCTGGTTCGAGTTCACGACGCTTGTCATCCTCTCGGCGCTGGCCGAGGCGGCGCCCGATGTCGTGATCCTCGAGATCGGCCTCGGCGGCCGGCTCGATGCGGTCAACATCATCGACGCCGACTGCGCGGTCATCGCGACGATCGACCTCGACCACATGGAACTCCTCGGCCCCGACCGCGAGAGCATCGGCTGGGAAAAGGCGCACGTGATGCGCAGCGGCCGGCCGGCGGTCGTCGGCGACCCGAACCCGCCGCAGCGGCTGCTGGACTACGCCACGGCGATCGGCGCCGATCTGCGGCTGCTGGGCCGCGACTTCCACTTCACCGGCGACCGCCAGCAGTGGAACTGGAGCGGCCGCCAGCAGCGCTTCGCCGGCCTCGCGTACCCGGCGCTGCGCGGTGCGAACCAGCTCTTCAACGCCGCCGGTGTGCTGGCCGCGTTCGAGACGCTGCGCGAGCGGCTGCCGGTCAATGCGCAGGCGGTGCGCAATGGCCTCGCGCTCGTCGAGTTGCCCGGGCGCTTCCAGGTCGTGCCGGGCCGGCCGGCGCTGGTGCTCGACGTGGCGCACAACCCGCAGTCGGTGGCGATGCTGGCACGCAACCTCGACTCGATGGGCTTTTATCCGCGCACGCACGCCGTATTCGGCGCGATGCGCGACAAGGCGATCGCCGAGTTCCTGCCGGCGATGCTGCCGTTGGTGGACACGTGGTACTGCACCGGTCTGCCGACGCCGCGCGCCGCCACGGCCGATGAACTGGCGCAGCAACTGCGCGCCGTGTTGTCAGCGCAGGAAGCTGGCGGCGGCCGTGTGCCGCGCGACGTGGCGGTGCACGCGCATGCCGACCCCGGCACGGCACTGCGCGCGGCGGTCGCCGGTGCGGACGCCGCCGATAGAATCGTTGTCTTCGGGTCGTTCTTCACCGTCGGTGGCGTGCTGAAGGAGGGCCTGCCCCGGCTCGATTCGCCGCACGGGGCGCCGGGCGAAATGGGCGCCACGAGCGCGCGCCGCTAAGACTTCGAGAAGCGGCGACGTCGAGCCAAGCCCGGCCGCTTCACCTCCAGCGCATGCGCCTGCCCTTCCAGCGAGATCGTCAGACCCCGGCCCGCGGCGCGCTCGCCGGCGAGGGCAGCGACGACGCGCTGGCTGCGGCGCGCGTGTCGGCGCGCCGGCGGCTCATCGGCGCGGCGATCCTGCTGGCGATCGGCGTGGCCGGCTTCCCGCTGCTGTTCGAGACGCAACCGCGGCCGCTGCCATCGAACCTGCCGATCGTGACGGCGCAGAACGAGGTGTCGCGGTCTTCGGCCGCGGTGCGCCCGTCGCCGAGGGGCGAAGCGGACGGCCAGACCGCAGCCGCGCCGCCGCCGCGGGGTGGCGACGCCGAACCCGCGCCGGCCACGAAGCCGATGGCGGCCGCCGAGCCGGCTTCGGCGCCAACCTCGTCAAAGCCTGTGCCTGCGCCTGTGCCTGCGCCTGCGCCCGGGTCGGCCGCCGCGCCGGCGAGCGCCGCAGGCGCCTCCCCGGCCGCACGCACGGCAGCGGCCGCGCCTGCGGCGTCGGGGCCGACCAGTGCGCGGGCTACCGCGGCGGCAACGCCAGCGTCATCGGCGCCGCCAGCGCGTGCCACCACGCCCACGCCCGCGCCGCCGGCCACGACCACCGCCACGGCCCGCGCCGACACCCGACCCTCGCCGCCGCCCAAACCCCCGCCCGATGCCGCCGCAGCCGAGGGCCGCTTCGTCGTCCAGGTCGGCGCCTACTCCGACGCCGGCACGCTGCGCGACACGCGCCAGAAGGTCGAAAAGCTCGGCCTGAAGACGTACACGCAAGTCATCGAAGGCGATGCCGGCCGCCGCACGCGCGTGCGCGTCGGCCCGTTCGCCACGCGCGCCGAGGCGCAGGCGGCGGCGGCCAAGCTGAAGGCCGCCGGCCTGCCGGCCAATCTGCTGACGCTGTGACGAGGGCGCGCGCGCTTTGATGACCGGCTGGCTGTCGCACTTCGAGTCGCTGGGCGTCCTCGACTGGCTCATCGTCGTCATCGGCGGCGTCTCGATCGTCGTCGGCCTCGTGCGCGGCTTCGTCTTCGAGTGCCTGTCGCTGGCCGGCTGGATCGTCGCCTGGTTCGGCGCGCAGTGGGTGGCGCCGGCGCTGGCGCCGCACCTGCCGGTCGGCGTGCCCGGCGGCGGGTTGAACCACGGCGTCGCGTTTGTCATCGCCTTCGTGCTGGCGCTCATCGTCTGGGCGCTGCTGTCGCGCCTCGTGCGCCTGGCGATCCAGGCCTCGCCGCTGTCGGTGGCCGACCGGCTGCTCGGCGGCGCCTTCGGCGCGGCGCGCGCGCTCGTGCTGCTGCTGGCGCTGGCCACCGTGGTGTCTCTCACGCCGGCGGCACAATCGGCGTCGTGGCGGGGCTCGGCCGGCGCGCGCGGGCTGACGCAGTTGCTCCTGGCGCTCAAGCCCCTGCTTCCCGAACCGGCGGCGCGGCTGCTGCCGGGCTGATCCTCGCGTGATCCCGGGCGCGCCGCGCCCTTGCGCTCCCACTCCTTTGCGACCCCCACCATGTGCGGCATCGTCGGCGTTCTCTCCAAGGCGCCCGTCAACCAGCTGATCTACGACGCGCTGCTGCTGTTGCAGCACCGCGGCCAGGACGCCGCCGGCATCGTCACGATGACCGGCACGAAGTGCTTCATGCACAAGGCGCGCGGCATGGTGCGCGACGTGTTCCGCACGCGCAACATGCGCGCGCTGCCGGGCCACGTGGGCCTTGGCCAGGTGCGCTACCCGACGGCCGGCAACGCCTACAGCGAAGAGGAGGCGCAGCCCTTCTACGTCAACGCGCCGTACGGCATCGTGCTCGTGCACAACGGCAACCTGACGAACGCGACGGCGCTGAAGGCGGAGCTGTTCGAAGTCGACCGCCGGCACATCAACACCGAGAGCGACACCGAGGTGCTGATCAACGTGCTCGCGCACGAGCTCGAGCTGGCCGCGCGCGACCTGCCGCTCGAGCCGGCGCAGGTGTTCGCCGCCGTGTCGGCGGTGCACCGGCGCGTCAAGGGCTCGTACGCGGTCATCGCGCTCATTGCCGGGCACGGGCTGCTCGCGTTTCGCGACCCGTTCGGCATCCGGCCGTTGTGCTTCGGCCGCGGCGAAGGCGGCGACGTGATGGTGGCCAGCGAGTCGGTGGCGCTCGAAGGCACCGGCCACCCCCTCGAACGTGACCTCGCGCCGGGCGAGGCGGTGTTCATCGACCTCGCTGGCGGCGTGCACGCGCGCCAATGCGCCGAGAAGCCGAGCCTGAACCCGTGCATGTTCGAGTACGTGTACCTCGCGCGGCCCGACTCGGTGCTCGACGGCATCAGCGTCTACCAGGCGCGGCTGAACCTCGGCGAGACACTGGCGCAGCGCGTCATCTCGACGATGCCGCCGTCGGAGATCGACGTCGTGATCCCGATCCCCGAATCGAGCCGCCCGAGCGCGATGCAGCTCGCCTGGCGCATCGGCAAGCCGTACCGCGAGGGCTTCGTGAAGAACCGCTACGTCGGGCGCACGTTCATCATGCCCGGCCAGGCCGTGCGCAAGCGCAGCGTGCGGCAGAAGCTCAACGCCATCGGCGTCGAGTTCAAGGGCCGCAACGTGCTGCTCGTCGACGACAGCATCGTGCGCGGCACGACGAGCAAGGAGATCGTGCAGATGGCGCGCGAGGCAGGCGCGCGCAAGGTCTACATGGCCTCGGCCGCGCCGCCGGTGCGCCACCCCAACGTCTACGGCATCGACATGCCCAGCCGCGGCGAGCTGATCGCCGCCGGCCGCAGCATCGAGGAGGTGCGCGCCTTCATCGGCGCCGACGCGCTGATCTACCAGGACGTGGAGGCGATGAAGCGCGTCGTGCATGCGCTGAACCCGAAGCTCGCCGGCTTCGAGGCGAGCTGCTTCGACGGCCGCTACATCACCGGCGACATCAGCGAGGCCGACTTCGCCGCCATCGAACAACAGCGGCGCAGCCAGCCCGAGGGCGACGAGGGCGCTGTAGAGCGCACGCGCCTGGCGCTGCAAGGCGCCGCCGAGGAAAGAGCATGACGATCCCCCGCGTCGACCTGCCCGCCGATGCGCGGCTCGAAACGCTGGCCGTGCGCGAGGGGCTGCCCCCCTCGCCGTGGGGCGAGAACAGCGAGGCGCTGTTCGTCACCAGCAGCTTCGTGCACCCCGACGCGGCCACCGCGGCGCGGCGCTTCGCCAACGAGGAAGAGGCGTTCGTCTACGGGCGCTTCTCGAACCCGACGGTGACGATGATGGAGCGTCGCCTGGCGGCGCTGGAGGGCACCGAGGCGTGCATCGGCACCGCCAGCGGCATGGCGGCGATCCTGATGCTGGTGCTGGGCCTGCTGAAGAGCGGCGACCACGTTGTCTGCTCGCAAAGTGTGTTCGGCACGACGATTCGCCTGTTCACCGACTTCGCGCGCTTCGGGCTCGAGACAACGTTCGTGCCGCAGGCCGACGTCGACGCCTGGCGGCGCGCGATGCGGCCGAACACGAAGCTGCTCTTCGCCGAGACGCCGAGCAACCCGCTGACCGAGGTCTGCGACATCGCGGCGCTGGCCGAGATCGCGCATGCCGGTGGCGCGCAGCTCGTCGTCGACAACTGCTTTTGCTCGCCGGCGCTGCAGCGGCCGGTGTCGCTGGGCGCCGACATCGTCATGCACTCGGGCACCAAGTACCTCGACGGCCAGGGCCGCGTCGTCGCCGGCGCGCTGTGCGGCCGCGACGAGGTGGTGGCGCAGAAGTTCGTGCCGGTGATGCGCACGATGGGGCTGACGCTGTCGCCGTTCAACGCCTGGGTGGTGTTGAAGGGCATGGAGACGCTGGCGATCCGCATGCGCGCGCAGAGCGAGCGCGCGTTTGCGCTGGCGCAGTGGCTCGAAGCGCAGCCGGGCGTCGAGCGCGTCTACCACCCGAGCCTGCCTTCGCACCCGCAGCACCGGCTGGCGATGGCGCAGCAGGGGGGCGTCGGCGGTGCCGTTGTTTCTTTCGTGGTGAACGGAGGACAGGGCGGCCGCGAAGCGGCGTTTGCCGTCATCGACGCGACGCGCGTGTGCTCGATCACGACGAACCTCGGCGACACGAAGACGACGATCAGCCATCCGGCGAGCACCTCGCACGGCCGCCTCACCGAAGAGCAGCGGCAGGCCGCCGGCATCGTGCAGGGCATGGTGCGGCTGGCCGTGGGTCTCGAGGACCTCGAGGACCTGAAGGCCGACCTTTCTCGCGGCCTGGCGATCTTGAAGCGATGACGGCGATGACAAAGCCCGCCGTCCGCACGCGCATCGCGCCTTCGCCCACCGGCTTCCTGCACCTGGGCACGGCGCGCACGGCGCTGTACTCGTGGGCCTTCGCGCGCCACCACGGCGGCCAGTTCGTGCTGCGCATCGAGGACACCGACGTCGAGCGCGAGACCGAAGGCGCGGTGCAGCAGATCATCGAGGCGATGCAGTGGCTGGGCCTCGACTACGACGAGGGCCCGATCCACCAGATGCAGCGTCTGGCGCGCTACCACGAGGTGGCCGAGCAGATGATCGCTGCCGGTACGGCCTACCGCTGCTGGTGCACGCCTGCCGAACTCGAGGCGATGCGCGAAGCGCAGCGCGCGCGCGGCGAGAAGACGCGCTACGACGGCCGCTGGCGCCCGGCGCCGGGCAAGGTGCTGCCGGTGCCGCCGGCGGGCGTGCGGCCGGTCGTGCGCTTCGCGAATCCGCCGAGCGGCGTCGTCACCTGGAACGACCTCGTGAAGGGGCCGATCAGCATCGCCAACGACGAGATCGACGATCTCGTGATCCTGCGCCCCGCGCCCGAGGGCGCGAGCGGCGACGCGGCGGCGTTCGGCATTCCGACCTACAACTTCGCCGTTGTCGTCGACGACATGGACATGCGTATCACGCACGTCTACCGCGGCGACGAACACATCAACAACACGCCCTGGCAGATCAACATCTTCCGTGCGATTGCTGGCGCGAGTGCCGGTGCGAACGCCGTGCTGCCGCAATACGGCCACTGCCCGATCATCCTCGGCGACGACGGCCTGAAGCTGAGCAAGCGGCGCGGCGCGGTCAGCGTCACCGCCTACCGCGACAGCGGCTACCTGCCCGAGGCGATGCTGAACTACCTCGCGCGCCTGGGCTGGAGCCACGGCGACGACGAGCTCTTCGGCCGCGAGCAGATGGTGCAGTGGTTCGACGGCAGCCATCTTGCGAAGAGCCCGGCGCAATGGGACCCGGCCAAGCTCGCCTGGGTCAATGCGCACTACATCAAGCAGGCCGGCGATGCGCGGCTGGCGGCGCTGGTGCGCGACGAACTCGCGCGGCGCGGCCACGGCGAGGCGGCTGGCGACCTCGAACACCTCGCGCGCGCGGCGGCGCTGTTCAAGGACCGCTGCAGCACGGTCGTCGAACTCGCCGACTGGGTGTCGATGCTCTTCATGCCGGTGCGGCCTGCGGCCGCCGACCTCGCGACGCACGTCACCGAAGCCGTGCGGCCGGCGCTGCACACGCTGCGCGAGCGGCTCGCCGAGTTGCCGGCGTGGGACAAGGCCTCGATCGCCGACGCGATGAAGGTCACCCTCGCCGCACACAAGCTGAAGATGCCGCAACTCGCGCCGGCGGTGCGCGTGCTCGTCTGCGGGCGCGCGCAGACGCCGTCGATCGACGCGGTGCTGGCGCTCTTTTCGCGCCACACCGTGCTCTCGCGCCTGGCCGCGGCTTGAGAGCCGCGTTTTCGTTCGGCTATACTGCTGGACTCGCTTGAGCAGCGGCTTGGGCCTGATGCGAGCGCAGCGAAAACCATCGCAGCACTCGAGAGTCGGGGGTATAGCTCAGCTGGGAGAGCGCTTGCATGGCATGCAAGAGGTCAGCGGTTCGATCCCGCTTACCTCCACCACCATCAGGCCTCGGTTGCGGTTCGAGTGAGAAGAGTTTCAAGAGCATCCGGTCCCCTTCGTCTAGAGGCCTAGGACACGACCCTTTCACGGTTGTAACAGGGGTTCGAATCCCCTAGGGGACGCCAACCACCGACAAGTTGATTGGCAGCGTACAGAGTTCGACGAGCCTGGCTGTGCTCGCGACGCCTCGGTGACACGAGGCTTCGGCAAGGCAGCCACCGACGCGGAGCGGTAGTTCAGTTGGTCAGAATACCGGCCTGTCACGCCGGGGGTCGCGGGTTCGAGCCCCGTCCGCTCCGCCAAGTACTTCAGCAAACAGGGCGCCTTCGGGCGCCTTGTTTTTTGCCCGCACGTTCGGCGAGGAATGCGCCCGGCAATGTGCCTGGCCTGGCCTCAAGGGCCCGCGTCGCGCGCCGATACGCAGCGAGCGACCTCCATGCGCCGCACCGGCCG
Organism: Betaproteobacteria bacterium; assembly: GCA_016716535.1. Classification (GTDB taxonomy): domain Bacteria; phylum Pseudomonadota; class Gammaproteobacteria; order Burkholderiales; family Burkholderiaceae_C; genus Rubrivivax. The sequence goes on from JADJWD010000002.1 coordinate 213,947, forward strand.
GCAAATGCTGAAGAAGATTCCGACCCGAAACCTCCGCCTGGGCATGCACCTGCATCGCCTCGAAGGCTCGTGGATGAACCACCCGTTCTGGCGCACGCGTTTCGTGCTCGAACAGGCCGAGGACCTGAAGCGGCTGCACGAGTGCGGCGTCGCCGAGTGCTGGATCGATGTGGCGCTGGGTGTCGACGTGGCCGAAGCAGACGGTGTCGCCGCGCCGGCATCGCCTGTTGCCGCTGCGGCTGAACCGCTGCCGCAGGAAGCGGCCGCCTCCGCCCCCGAGGCGCGGCCCCTGCCGCAAGCGCGCCCGCCGCTGCCGGCCCCCGGCCCGCGCCGCGAGACCGCCACCTCCTTCGGCGAAGAGCTGAAGGAAGCCGCCGCCATCTGCAAGCGGGGCCACGAGGCGGTGCTGCGCATGTTCGGCGAGGCGCGCATGGGCCGCGCCGTCGATACCGAAGGCTGCCGCGCGCTCGTCGAGGACGTGGCCGCATCGGTGGCGCGCAACGCCGGCGCGCTGGTCAGCCTGGCGCGGCTGAAGACGAAGGACGACTACACGTACCTGCACTCGGTGGCCGTGTGCGCGCTGATGGTGGCGCTCGGCCGGCAACTCGAGATGGACGAGGCGAAGTGCCGCGAAGCGGGCCTCGCCGGACTCGTGCACGACGTCGGCAAGGCGTTGATGCCGCTGGAGGTGCTCGGCAAGCCGGGCAAGCTCACCGACGAGGAGTGGCGCGTGATGCGCAGCCACCCCGAGCGCGGCCACCGCCTGCTGCTCGAAAGCGGCACCGCGGGCGCCGCGGCGCTCGACGTGGCGCTGCACCACCACGAGCGCATCGACGGCCAGGGCTATCCGCACAAGCTGGCTGGCGACGCCATCTCCGAGTTCGCGCGCATGGGCGCGATCTGCGATGTCTACGACGCGATCACCTCGAACCGGCCGTACAAGGCCGGCTGGGACCCTGCCGAGTCGGTGGCGAAGATGGCGTCATGGAAAGGGCACTTCGATGCCGGCATGTTCGCCGCGTTCGTGCACAGCCTGGGCATCTACCCCACCGGCTCGGTGGTGCGGCTGGAGTCGGGCCGCCTCGCCGTAGTCGCCGAGCAGAACCCCGGCGCGTTGCTGACGCCGGTAGTGATGGTCTTCTACTCGACGCGCGCGCAGATGCAGGTCGAGCCGCTGCGGCTGGACCTCTCGAGGCAGGGCTGCAACGACCGCATCGTTGCACGCGAAGCGGGCGCCGCGGCGCAATTCCGCCGGCTCGACGAACTCTGGATGAACCCGGCGCCGGCGCGCAGCCTGGCAGGCTGAGGCCAGTGCGGCGCGCGGGCGGCGCGCCTACCGTGCCTGCGTCGCGGCCGCGTAGAGCCGCATCGAGCGAGCTCCCGAGCGGCAGAAGACGAGCAGCGGCCGCGGCAGCTCTTCCAGCAACTGCGCGAAGGCCGCGATCTCCTCGGGCGACTGGTATGCACTGCCGACCGGCAGGAACCGGTACTCGAGCCCTGCGGCGCGCGCCGCCGCCTCGATCGCCGCGTTGGTCGGCTGGTCGGGCCCGTGCTCGAAGTCGGGCCGGTTGTTGACGACGCTGCGAAAACCCATGCGCGCCGCCTCGGCCATCGCCGAGGGCGTCAGTTGCGGGGCGACGCAGACATCGTCGGCGACGGCGCGCAGGGAAACGGTGCCGGCCATCGTCGTCACCCCTTGGCGCGGCTGGCCAGCGCCTGCTTCACCGCAGCGCTGAGTGCGCCCATGTCGGCCTTGCCGGCCAGGCGCGCCTTCGCTGCGCCCATCACCTTGCCCATGTCGCCCGGGCCGGTGGCGCCGAGTTCGTCGACCAGCGCATTCACCGCGGCCGCCAGTTCGTCGGCACCCAGGCGCACCGGCAGGTACGACTGCAGCACGGTGACCTCGGCCGATTCCTTGTCGACGAGGTCGGTGCGGCCGGCCTGCTCGAAGGCGGCGATCGAGTCGCGTCGCTGCTTGACGAGCTTGTCGACGATGGCCACGACGGCGGCGTCGTCGAGCGTGACGCGCTCGTCGACCTCCTTTTGCTTCATCGCCGCCAGCAGCATGCGGATGCACGACAGGCGCGGCGCGTCCTTGGCGCGCATGGCCGCCTTCATGTCCTCGGTAACGCGTTCCTTCAGGTCCATCGTTGTCTCCGCGCGCGGCGGCCAAGGCCGTCGGTGCAAGAAATGACAAAGCCCGCGACGGCAGTCCGCGCGGGCTCAGGGGCAAGGCCGGCGCCGGGGCGCCGGCGACGTCAGTACAGCTTCTTGGGCAGCTGCATGCTGCGCACGCGCTTGAAGTGCCGCTTCACCGCGGCGGCCTTCTTACGCTTGCGCTCGGCCGTCGGCTTCTCGTAGAACTCGCGCGCGCGCAATTCGGTGAGCAGGCCGATCTTCTCGATCGTGCGCTTGAAGCGGCGCAGGGCGACATCGAACGGCTCGTTCTCTTTGACGCGGATCGTGGTCATCTTTACTTTGATGTGGATGGGCCCGGCGGGCCCCGAGCGGAACTTGGCATTATAGGGCGGATCGGGTGCCAGCTTGTTCTCGCCCGGCCGAACGTTGCGGTGTGCCAGAGGCTGGCAATTGCTCAAGATAGGAAGTACTCGCGTCGATCACCCTTGCGATGGGGAACAACCGGCACCAAGATGCACCCACATATGCACCCACATGCCACCGTGGACCGGCCCCTCGCTTGCCGCCAACAATGAAACCCGCTGCCGATTCGTCCGTGATGTCACCCTCGGTGCCGTCCTCGCCGCCGGCCCCCGTGGCTGCTGGCGCGCCGCTGGCTTCTTCCTTCGATGCCGCGTGGGCCAGCGCCGGCGTGTTGCTGGCGGCGGCCGGGCAGGGCCTGGCCGTGAAGGACGCCGATAGCGGCCGCTACCTGCACGCCAACGCCGTGCTGCTGGGGTGGCTGGGGCGCGAGGCGGGCGACGTGGTCGGGCGCACCGACGCCGATCTCTTCGACGCCGCGACGCACGGCGCGCTGCGCGCCGCCGACCAGACGGCGCTGGCGCAAGGCGCGGTGCTGACGGCCGAACACCGCATCGGCCTGGCCGGCGGGCCGCGCGAACTGTCGGTGGCCCGGCTGGCCGAAGCTGGAACGGTTGGCGCCCGCCGCCTGGTGTCGGTGTGGGCCGACCTCGCCGCCCCACGCCAGCAGGAAGCGCAGGGGCGCGCGGCGCTCGCGCAGATCGAGCAACTGCAGTCGGCGATGGCGTCGTTGCGCCGCGAACTGGCCGACCAAGGGCTGCGCGACGCGGCTTCGGGCCTCTATGCGAAGGCGCACTTCGAGGATCAACTGCGGCGCGAGGTCGATCTATCCAGCCGCGAGCACCGCGAGTTCTCGATCGTCTTCGTCGAGCTCGACGAGGCACCGGCGGGCGACGCCGCGGCCTTGCCGGGCGCCGCGCTGCAGGTCGTACAGGGCGCGCTCGGGCGCTTGCTGAAGAGCGGCACGCGCGCGATGGACGCCGCCTGCCGGCTCGACGAACGGTTGTTCGCCGTGCTGCTGTCGGGTGTGGGCTTGGCCACCGCGCACTCGCGCATGGAAGGCTTGCGGCGCCGCTGCGCCACCGAGATCGTCGTGCACGAAGGCAAGGAGGCGCGCTTCACCGTCTCGATGGGCGTGGCCAGCTTCCCGCATACCGCGCACACGCAGGCCGAGTTGCTGCAGGCGTGCACGGCGGCGCTGAGCGAGGCGCAGCGCCGCGGCGGCAACCACGTCGCGCTGGCGGCCATCCGCCTGGAATCGTCCTGACCTCGGCTCGACTTCGGCTCGACTTCGGCCTAGCTATCCCTTGAAGGCCTGCCAGGCCATGTACAGCGCCAGCGCTCCGAGCAACAGGCCGAAGGCGCGGCGCAGGCGCGCCACAGGGATGCGATGCGCCGTGCGCGCGCCCAGCGGCGCCAATAGCACGCTGGCCGCGGCGACGATGCCGATCGCCGGCAGGTACAGGTAGCCGAAGGCGCCGGGCAGCACCGGCGGCAGCGACCAGCCGCCGAGCACGTAGCCGATGCTGCTGGCCAGCGCGATCGGGAAGCCGAGCGCCGCGGCGGTGCCGACGGCTTCACGCATCGGCACCGAGCAGCGCGTCATGAACGGCACCGAGAGAAACGCGCCACCGGCCCCGACCAGCGCCGACAGGAAGCCGATGCCGGTCCCTACGCCCACGAGCCCGGCGGTGCCGGGCAGGCGCCGCGCGGCCGTCGCGCCACTGCCGCGCCACATGCGCCAGGCCATCACCGCGTTGAAGCCGGCAAAGGCGATCGCCAGCCACTGCCCGCGTACCGCGGCCAGCACGCCGGCACCGGCGATGACGCCGCCGATGGCGATGCCCGGTGCGAACGCCGCCACGAGCGGCCAGCGCACCGCGCCGTGGCGGTGGTGCGCGAGCAGGCTCGACACCGAGGTGAAGAGGATCGAGGCGCCAGACGAGGCGATGGCCATCTTCACCGCGAGCCCCGACTCGACGTCGCGTTGCATCAACAGCAGCGTCAGCACCGGCACCATCATCATGCCGCCGCCGATGCCCAGCAGCCCGGCCATGAAGCCGACCGCCGCACCGAGTAGCAGCAACTCGACGATGAAGAGCGGCGCGAGTTCGGGCACGCGTGTCAGGCCGCTTCGCCGTCGAGGCGCCGCAGCACGGCCGCCCACTGCTGTGGCGTCACCGGGGTGATCGACAGCCGATTGCCCCGTTGCAGCACGCGCATGTCGGCAAGCTCCGGCGCCTCGCGCATCTCGGCCAGCGACAGGAGGCGCGTCTTGCGCACGAGTTGCACGTCGATCTGCAGCCAGCGCGGCGCCGCGCGCGTGCTCTTGGCATCGTGATAGGGGCTCGCCGCGTCGAACTGCGTCTCGTCGGCCGTCACGCGGCCGGCGATGTGCGCGAGGCCGGCCACGCCCGGCTGCGCGCACGACGAGTGATAGAAGAGGACACCGTCACCCGGGCGCATCTCGTCGCGCATGAAGTTGCGCGCCTGGTAGTTGCGCACGCCGGTCCACGGCAGCGTCTGATGCGGCGCGGCGGCGAGGTCGTCGATCGAGGCCTCGTCGGGCTCGCTTTTCATCAGCCAGTAGTTCGGCATCGCGAAGCGCCGGCGTACGACGCCGAAAGTGGCGCCGGAATTGGCGCCGGTTCGAGGCGGGCAGCGAGGCTGCCGGCGATGAAGGCAAGAAGATGGTGTCCGCCGTGGCACGTGAGCCGCATTCCCGAACCCTCAGCGGAAGTTCAGGTGGGCGAGGTCAGCCAAGCTTCGGGTTCATCTGACGCGAGACGATCACACCTGCCTGGCAATTCTTCCAAGCCCTTGCTCAATGAGCATCGGTTCGAAGAAACATTAAGCCCACGCATCACGACGGACAGCTGGATTTTACGGCGCGACTTCGCTCGTGAACACACGGCACGCAGTGACCGGATGTCGAAGCGGGTCGTTGCCGCGGCACTTGCACGAACGCATGAAAAACGCGCCACGCAGGCGCCGCCCGCTACGCTGTCTTCGCCTCAGAGCAACTGGCCGTCGTCGGCCAGCGCCGCATCGACGCGACGCAGCAGTTCGTCGACGTCGACACCGTCGACCGCGTCGTGGCTGGCGGCGGCCGCGCCATTGGCCGCATGCGCCGCATGCGCCGCGCCCAAGCCCTGCTCGGCGATCTGGTACGCGAGGTTCAGCGCCGCGAGCACAGCAATGCGCTCGCGCGCCTTTACCTTGCCGGCGTCGCGGATGTTCGTCATCTCGCGGTCGACGGCGGCGACGGCACGCACCAGCAACTCTTCGCCGCCCTCGGGGCAGCCCAGCGTGTAGGCCTGGCCGAGGATACTGACTTCGACCTGCTTCATCGCGCGGCCGGCCCGTCACCGGGTTGCGGCGCCGCCTCGCCGCCGGGCAGGCGCGCCAGCAACGCGTCGATCCGCGCGCGCGCAGCGGCCAGGCGCGAACGCAGGCTGTCGCGTTCGTTGGTCACCGTCACCAGCTGCTGCGAGATCAGCGCGCTCGTGCGCTTGAGCTCCTGGTGGCGCACCACCAGCCGGTCGACGCGTTCGGCGAGGTCTTCGAACCTGGCCATCTCAGCCCCACCGCAAAGTGCTTGCAGGTCGCATGTCAGTCCGCCTCCGCGCCGCGGATTCTAGAAGCGCCCTCGGCACGCGCCTGCGTGCAGAAGCGTTGCACGCTGCACGCCGCGCAGCGCGGCGTGCGTGCCAGGCACACGTAGCGGCCGTGCAGGATGAGCCAATGGTGCGCGTCCCGGCGGTAGCGCTCGGGCACGCAGGCGAGCAGCCCTTGCTCGACGGCCATCGGGTCCTTGCCCGGCGCCAGCCCGCTTCGGTTGGCGACGCGGAAGATGTGCGTGTCCACGGCCATCGTCGGCTCGCCGAAGGCGACGTTGAGCACGACGTTGGCCGTCTTGCGCCCGACGCCGGGCAGCTTCTCCAGCGCCTCGCGCGAACGCGGCACCTCGCCGCCGTGCTGCTCGACGAGGATGCGGCAGGTCTCGTGGAGGTTCCGCGCCTTCGTGCGATAGAGACCGATCGTGCGGATCGCCTCGGTCAGCTCGTCGAGGCCGAGCGCCAGCATGCGCTGCGGTGTCCAGGCGCGCGCGAAGAGCGCACGCGTCGCCTTGTTGACGCCGGCGTCGGTGGCCTGCGCCGACAGCAGCACCGCGGCGAGCAACTCGAAGACGTTGGTGAACTCCAGTTCCGAGCGCGGACGCGGGTTGGCCGCGGCGAGCGTGGCGAAGAAGGACTCGATGTGGTCGGGGCTCATGGGGCTCATGGGACTCATGGCTTGTCGTCGCTGCGTTCGCCGCGCTCACGTGCGCGCTGCATCGCCGCCTCGATGACCGCGCGCTTGCGCGCCAGCACGTCGGCATCGACGAGCGTGCTCGCGGCCTGCAGATCGGCGAGCTTGTGCGCCGCCTTGGCGGCCAGCCGCTCATCGTTCTCGCGCTGCTCGCGCGCCACGCGCAGCCGGTGGAAGGCGTAGCGTTCGCGCGCCTGCGCGGCTTCGTCTTCGCTCCAGGCCGCCCAGCCGGTGCGATCGCCGGTCACCGGCTCCATTGAAATGCAGTCGACCGGGCACACCGGCACGCACAACTCGCAGCCGGTGCACAGCGGCTCGACGACCGTGTGCATCTGCTTGGAGGCGCCGACGATGCAGTCGACCGGGCAGGCCTTGATGCAAAGCGTGCAGCCGATGCACCAGTTCTCGTCGATGACGGCGAGCGCCCTTGGGCCCTCGTGGCCGCGTTGCGGGTCCAGCGGCAGCGGGGGACGGCCGGTGAGGGCGGCCAGGCGCACGATGCCCTCGGCACCGCCCGGCGGGCAGCGGTTGATGTCGGCCGAGCCGTCAGCCATTGCCTCGGCATAGCCGTGGCAGTCGGGGTAGCCGCAGCGCGTGCATTGCGTCTGCGGCAACGCGTCTTCCAGGCGCGCCGCGAGCGTGTCGGCGGCGGGCGCAGCGGATGACGCGGGATCTGGCGCGGAACCTGGCGAAACGGGCGAGGGCACGCGCCGATTATCCGGCGCGCCTACATGTCACCTCGGCGCCGCGGTGGTGTGCCGCCGCGCCAGCCCGCCGCGTCTTCAGGCGCGCCGGCGGCCGACGAGCGCCAGCTTCTTCGTGCTCGCGCGTGGCCGCGCCGCAGCGCTTTCGTTGTGCGCGGCGATGAAGGCGCGCACCTCGGGGTAGACCTTCTCGCGCCAGCGCCGGCCCGAGAAGATGCCGTAGTGCCCGGCACCCTGCACGTCGATGTGGAACTGCCGCTCGGCCGGGATGCCCTTGCACAGCCCGTGCGCGGCCTTCGTCTGGCCGGCGCCGGAGATGTCGTCGAGCTCACCTTCGATCGTCAGCAGCGCGCTGGTCGTGATGTCCTCGGGCCGCACCGGCTCGCCGTGCACGCGCCAGGTGCCGTTGACGAGTGCGAAGTCCTGGAACACCGTCTTGATCGTGTCGAGGTAGTACTCGGCCGGCATGTCGAGCACGGCGTTGTACTCGTCGTAGAACTGGCGGTGCGCCTCGGCGCTGTCGTCGTCGCCGCGGATCAGGTCGGCGAAGTAGTCGTAGTGGCTCGTCAGGTGGCGGTCGGGGTTCATCGCCACGAATCCGCTGTGCTGCAGGAAGCCGGGGTAGACGCGGCGGCCCGCGCCGGGGTAGTTGGGCGGCACGCGGAAGATGACGTTGGCCTCGAACCAGGCGAAGCTCTTGTTCATCGCCAGGTTGTTCACCGCCGTCGGGCTCCTGCGGGCGTCGATGGGGCCGCCCATCATCGTCAGCGTGCGCGGCGTGAACGCATCGGGGTCGGTCTTCGTCTGCGTCCCCAGCAGCGACACCGCCGCCAGCACCGGCACGGTGGGCTGGCACACCGAGATCACGTGCACCCGTTCGCCGATCAGGCGGATGAACTCCTGCACGTAGGCGACGTAATCGTCCAGGTGGAAGGGCCCGTGCTCGAGCGGCACCATGCGCGCGTCGGTCCAGTCGGTGATGAAGACCTTGTGGTCGTGCAGCAGGCTCTTCACCGTGTCGCGCAACAGCGTGCTGTGGTGGCCCGACAGCGGCGCGACCACCAGCACGGTGGGCTGCGACTTCATCTGCGCCAGCGCGCCCGGGTCGTCGGTGAAGCGCTTGAAGCGCAGCAGGCGGCAGAAGGGCTTCTCGAGCCGCACCTGCTCCTGCACCGCCACTTCGACATCGCCCACCGTCGCCGAGGTGATGCCGAAGGCCGGCTTCTCGTACTCCTTGGCCAGGCGGTGCAAGAGGTCGAAGCCGGCGGACAGGCGCTGCGACATCGGCACGTGCGCAAAAGGCGACAGCGGATGGCTGTACAGCTTGGCCGACGCGCTGGCGAACTCGGCGAACGGCGCCATCATCGCGCGCTGGGTCTCGTACAACTGGTACAGCATCAAAGATCTCCGTCAGGCGCGCCGAGTCACCCGGGTTGGGTGAAGCAGGCGCGCAGAGGACGCCGACGACTGTAGCGCGGTTTTTGCTGCGGCGCAGCATTGCCGCGTCAAACCTGCATCACAGCCGGCATCCACCTCGCGATGGTGTCGCGCTTCGTGCACGGCCGATGTGGCAATAACCGCGCCTCGCGCGGCTCAATCCCGCCGGTGGGGACAGGCGCTGTCGCCGGCGCGACAGCGCGCCGGCCTCACGCCGTCACTTCATCACCTGCGCCAGCGCCGCGACGACCTTCGGCAGGTTGCCCGCATTCAGCGCCGCGACGCAGATGCGGCCCGAGTCGACGCCGTAGACGCCGAAGTCGCTGCGCAGCCGCTGCATCTGCGCAGCCGACAGGCCCGAGTAGCTGAACATGCCTTTCTGGCGCGTGATGTAGTCGAGCTGCCCGGCCTCGGCCGGTACGCCGGCGGCACGCAGCCCGTCGACCAGCACCTCGCGCATCGCGCGGATGCGCTGGCGCATGCCGGCCAGCTCCTGCTCCCACTGCTGGCGAAGCGCCGGCGTCGTCAGCACCGTCGCGACGATCTGGGCACCGAACGTCGGCGGGTTCGAGTAGTTGGTGCGGATGACGATCTTCAATTGCGAGAGCACACGCGCGGCTTCGTCGGCGTCGTCGCAGACGACGCTCAACGCCCCGACGCGCTCGCCGTACAGCGAGAAGCTCTTGCTGAACGACGTGGCGACGAGGAACGGCCGGCCTGCCTGCACGAAGCGCTGCACGACCGCGCCGTCTTCGGCGATGCCGTCGCCGAAGCCCTGGTAGGCCATGTCGAGGAACGGCACCAGGCCGCCGGCGCGGCAGGCCTCGGCGACCTGGTCCCACTGCGCCGCGGTGAGGTCGCAGCCGGTGGGGTTGTGGCAGCAGGCGTGCAGCACGACGACGGTGCCGCGCCGCGCCGCCTTCAGCGCCGCGAGCATCGCGTCGAAGCGCACGCCCCGCGTCGTGGCGTCGTAGTACGGATACGTGCCGACCTCGAAGCCGGCGTTCGTGAACAGCGCCCGGTGGTTCTCCCAGCTCGGGTCGCTGATCAGCGCCGGCGCCGTGCGATCGAGTCGCGCCAGGAAGTCGGCGCCGACCTTCAGGCCGCCGGTGCCGCCAATCGCCTGCACGGTGGCGACACGGCCGGCCTTCAGCACCGCACTGTCGGCACCGAACACGAGGCCCTGCACCGCCTTGTCGTAGGCGGCGATGCCGTCGATCGGCAGATACCCCTTCGGCTTGGCGGCGGCGAGCAGCAGCCGTTCGGCCTCGGCCACGCAGCCGAGCACCGGCAGGCGCCCCTGTTCGTCGAAGTAGACGCCGACGCCGAGGTTGACCTTGTCCTGGCGCGCATCGGCGGCGAACTGCTCGTTGAGGCCGAGGATCGGGTCGCGCGGCGCGAGTGCGACGTTCTGGAAGAGCGTGGAGGACATGGGGTGTCGGCGGGTTGAGGCGTCTGTCGCAGCGCGCATTGCGCTACGCTTGTCGATTCTATGTTTCGCGACCACGTGCTCCGATGAAGCCCGGCTCTGCCAGCGCGGTGCGGCCCGCGGCCGTCGAACCTGCGGCGGCCCAGCCGGCAGGAGAGTTCGTCACCTTCCCCGGCTCGCCGTTCCAGCTCTTCCAGCCTTATCCGCCGGCGGGCGACCAGCCCGAGGCGATCGCCGCGCTCGTCGAGGGCGTCGGCGACGGCCTTGCATACCAGACGCTGCTCGGCGTCACCGGCTCGGGCAAGACCTACACGATGGCGCATGTCATCGCGCGCCTGGGCCGCCCGGCGATCGTCTTCGCGCCGAACAAGACGCTCGCCGCGCAGCTGTACAGCGAGTTCCGCGAGTTCTTTCCGAAGAACGCCGTCGAGTACTTCGTCAGCTACTACGACTACTACCAGCCCGAGGCCTACGTCCCGCAGCGCGATCTCTACATCGAGAAGGACAGCTCGATCAACGAGCACATCGAGCAGATGCGCCTGAGCTGCACGAAGAGCCTGCTCGAGCGCCGCGACGTCGTCATCGTCGCCACCGTCAGCGCGATCTACGGCATCGGCAACCCGAGCGACTACCACCGCATGGTGATGACGCTGCGCGTCGGCGACAAGATGAGCCAGCGCGACGTGATCGCGCAGCTGATCCGCATGCAATACAAGCGCAACGAGATCGAGTTCGGACGCGGCAGCTTCCGTGTGCGCGGCGACACGATCGACGTGTTTCCCTCCGAGCACAGCGAGCTCGCGATCCGCATCGAGCTGTTCGACGACGAAGTCGAGAGCTTGTCGCTGCTGGACCCGCTGACCGGCCGCATCCGCCAGAAGATCCCGCGCTTTACCGTCTACCCGAGCAGCCACTACGTGACGCCGCGCGACCGCGTCGTCGCCGCGATCGAGACGATCAAGGCCGAGCTGCGCGAGCGGCTGGACGAGTTGGTGAAGGCCGGCAAGCTCGTCGAGGCGCAACGCCTCGAGCAGCGTACGCGCTTCGACCTCGAGATGCTGCAGGAGGTCGGCCACTGCAAGGGCATCGAGAACTACACGCGCCACCTTTCGGGCAGCGCGCCGGGCGAGCCGCCGCCGACGCTGGTGGACTACCTGCCGAAGGACAGCATCATGTTCCTCGACGAGAGCCACGTGCTGATCGGCCAGCTCGGCGGCATGTTCAACGGCGACCGCGCGCGCAAGACGGTGCTCGTCGAATACGGCTTCCGGCTGCCGAGCGCGCTGGACAACCGGCCGCTGAAGTTCGAGGAATTCGAGCGCAAGATGCGCCAGGCGGTGTTCGTCTCGGCCACCCCGGCCGACTACGAGAAGACGCATGCCGGCCAGGTCGTCGAGCAGGTCGTGCGGCCCACCGGCCTCGTCGACCCCGAGGTCGAGGTGCGCCCGGCCGCGCACCAGGTCGACGACGTGCTGCAGGAGATCCACGAGCGGGTGGCGGCCAACGAACGCGTACTGATCACGACGCTCACCAAGCGCATGGCCGAGCAACTGACCGAGTACCTCGCCGACAACGGCGTCAAGGTGCGCTACCTGCACAGCGACATCGACACCGTCGAACGCGTCGAGATCCTGCGCGACCTGCGGCTGGGCAGTTTCGACGTGCTGGTCGGCATCAACCTCTTGCGCGAGGGGCTCGACCTGCCCGAGGTGAGCCTGGTGGCGATCCTCGACGCCGACAAGGAAGGCTTCCTGCGCGCCGAGCGCAGCCTGATCCAGACCATTGGCCGTGCCGCGCGCAACGTCAACGGCAAGGCGATCCTCTACGCCGACAAGATGACCGACTCGATGCGCTCGGCGATCGGCGAGACCGAGCGCCGGCGCGCCAAGCAGATCGCGCACAACACCGCGATGGGCATCGTGCCGCGCACCGTGAGCAAGCGCGTGCGCGACCTGATCGACGGCGTCGTCTCCGACAAGGCGGCCAAGGAGGACCTGAAAGCCGCGAAGGCCGCCGCCGAGGTCGAGGCGCTCGACGAAAAGGACCTCGGCCGCCGCATCAAGCAGCTCGAGCGCCAGATGCTCGAACACGCGCGCAGCCTGGAGTTCGAGAAGGCGGCGCGCGTGCGCGACCAGTTGGCGCTGTTGCGCGAGCAGGCCTTCGGCGCCAGCCCGCATGACGTGACGGGCGACGGCCGCTGAGCCTTTCGTGCGGGCTTGACCGGTGCGGCCCTTGATATGCTGGTTGGCATGGCGTTGCGCGACCGGCTCCCCTCTCTCGCGTTCTGGAAGCGCGGCGGCGGCGGCGACGCCGATGCGCCGGCGCCCGGCGCGATGCACGTGCTGATGGTCTGCACCGGCAACATCTGCCGGTCGCCGACGGCGCAAGGGGTGCTGCGCGCCAAGCTGCGCCAGGCCGGGCTGCAGCACGCCGTCTGGGTCGACTCGGCCGGCACGCACGGCTATCACACCGCCGAGCCGCCGGACGCGCGGGCGATGCGCCAGGCGCTGGCGCGCGGCTACGACCTTTCGGCACTGAAGGCGCGGCCGGTGACCTCCAGGGACTTCGCGCGCTTTCACTGGATGCTGGCGATGGACGAGGCCAACCTCGCCTGGCTGCGGCGCAAAGTTCCGCCGTCTGGGACCGCCGCGCCGCGCATCGAACTGCTCACCGCCGCCGGCGGACTGAGCGAACCCGAAGTGCCCGACCCGTACTACGGCCCGGACGCCGGCTTCGAGCAGGTGCTTGACCTCGTCGAGCGGGCCTGCGACGGGCTCGTGCAGCGCCTGGGGCGCGAGCTAAGCGTGAACTAACGCACGCTTTGGCGGTCGCAGGGCCTTCCCGCCCGTCGAATTGCTGACTTGCCGGCAGGGTCGGCCGGCCGCTTGCCCCGCGCGCGGTCCGGCAGCGGCGGCCGGAACCAATGCCGAGCGAATCGCTCGGATACTCGGTATACTTGAGCCGTTTAGTCGGAATCGACCCCGGCCGAGGGTCCCACTTTGTAGGGAGTTACAGATGCGACTGACTACCAAAGGCCGCTTTGCGGTCACCGCGATGATCGACTTGGCCCTGCGTTCGCACAGTGGCCCGGTGGCGCTGGCCGCAATCAGCCAGCGGCAGCAGATCTCGCTGTCCTACCTCGAGCAGCTGTTCGGCAAGCTTCGCCGGCACGAGCTGGTCGAGAGCACCCGCGGCCCCGGCGGCGGCTATTCGCTCGGCCGGGCGGCCGACGAAATCAGCGTCGCCGACATCATCGTCGCCGTCGACGAGCCGATCGACGCCACCGGCTGCGGCGGCAAGGAAGACTGCATGGGCGCCGACACCGGCAAGTGCATGACGCACGACCTGTGGTCGAGCCTGAACACGCGGATGATCGAGTACCTCGATTCGATCTCGCTGAAGGGGCTCGTCGACGAGCAGCTCGCCAAGGGCGTGTCGGTCGACGGCGCGCCGGTCAAGCGGGCGATCTCGTCGACGCCGGTCGTCAAGCCGATCAAGGTGACCGCGCCGAACTCGGTGTTCGCGCTCGGCACCGCGCTCAGCAAGTAGCCTTATGGGCGGCGTGGTTGTTGCCCGCGCCGCCCCTTCTGACTCCCCTCGGAACCCGCCGCCGCATGACCCCGCACCTGCCGATCTACATGGACTACGGCGCCACGACGCCGTGCGACCCGCGCGTCGTCGACGCAATGATCCCGTGGCTGCGCGAGCACTTCGGCAACCCCGCCAGCCGCAGCCACGCCTGGGGCTGGGAGGCCGAAGAGGCGGTCGAGAAGGCGCGCGAGCAGGTCGCGCAGCTGATCGCCGCCGACCCGCGCGAGATCGTCTGGACCAGCGGCGCCACCGAGAGCAACAACCTGGCGCTGAAGGGCGCGGCGCACTTCTACGCCAGCCGCGGCAAGCACCTCGTCACCGTGAAGACCGAGCACAAGGCCGTGCTCGACACGATGCGCGAGCTGGAGCGCCAGGGCTTCGAGGTCACCTACCTCGACGTGATGGAAAACGGCCTGCTCGACCTCGACAAATTCAAGGCGGCGCTGCGCAAGGACACGATCCTCGTCTCGGTGATGCTGGTCAACAACGAGATCGGCGTCATCCAGGACATCCCGGCGATCGGCGCGATGTGCCGCGAGCGCGGCATCGTCTTCCACGTCGACGCCGCGCAGGCCACCGGCAAGGTCGCGATCGACATGACGAAGCTGCCGGTCGACCTGCTGAGCTTGGCGTCGCACAAGAGCTACGGGCCGAAAGGCATCGGCGCGCTGTACGTGCGCCGCAAGCCGCGCGTGCGGCTGGAAGCGCAGATGCACGGCGGCGGCCACGAACGCGGCATGCGCAGCGGCACGCTGCCCACGCACCAGTGTGTGGGCATGGGGAAGGCCTTCGAGATCGCGCGCCTCGAGATGGGCACCGAGCTCGAGCGCGTGCGCATGCTGCACAAGCGCCTGCTCGACGGCATCGGCGACATCGAGCAGGTCTTCATCAACGGCGACCTCGAGCGCCGCGTGCCGCACAACGTCAACGCGAGCTTCAATTTCGTCGAGGGCGAGAGCCTGATCATGGGTGTCAAGGGCATCGCCGTCAGCTCGGGCAGCGCCTGCACCAGCGCCAGCCTCGAGCCGAGCTACGTGCTGCGTGCCTTGGGCCGCAGCGACGAGCTGGCGCACTCGAGCCTGCGCATGACGATCGGCCGCTTCACGACCGAAAGCGACATCGACACCGCCTGCGCGCTGCTGCGCGACCGCGTCGCCAAGCTGCGCGACCTCTCCCCGCTGTGGGAGATGTACAAGGACGGCGTCGACCTCAAGACGATCCAGTGGACTGCCCACTGAACAAGACAACCCCGCACAAGAGCGACCCCACATCCAGGAGAGAGTCACCATGGCCTACAGCGACAAGGTCGTCGACCACTACGAACATCCGCGCAACGTCGGCAGCTTCGACAAGGGCGACGCGACGGTGGGCACCGGCATGGTCGGGGCGCCCGCCTGCGGCGACGTGATGAAGCTGCAGATCAAGGTCAACCCGGCCACCGGCCTGATCGAGGACGCGCGCTTCAAGACCTACGGCTGCGGCAGCGCCATCGCCTCGAGCTCGCTCGTCACCGAGTGGGTCAAGGGCAAGAGCTTGGACGAGGCGATGACGATCCGCAACACGCAGATCGCCGAGGAACTGGCCTTGCCGCCGGTCAAGATCCACTGCTCGATCCTGGCCGAAGATGCGATCAAGGCCGCCGTGCAGGACTACAAGGAAAAGCACGGCACCGCCACGGCCCCCGAGGCCGCGGCCACGCAGGGTTCGCACTGAGCGCCAGGCAAAAAGCAGAATGGCTGTCACGTTGACCGAAGCCGCCGCCCGGCACGTCACGCGCTACCTGGCCCGCCGGGGCAAGGGCGTGGGCGTGCGGCTCGGCGTCAAGACCACCGGCTGCTCGGGGCTGGCCTACAAGCTCGAGTACGCCGACGAGGTGGCGCCCGAGGACCTGGTGTTCGAGGGCCACGGCGTCAAGGTGCTCATCGACCCGAAGAGCCTGCCGTACCTCGACGGCACCGAGCTGGACTTCGTGCGCGAGGGGCTGAACGAGGGCTTCCGCTTCCACAACCCGCGCGAGAAAGACCGCTGCGGCTGCGGAGAGTCGTTCCGCGTCTGATCCACCTACCTTGATCCCCGGGGCGCGGCGTGGAGCCCGCGCCCCTTTTTTCGCACCATGCTGCCTCGCCTGACCGACAACGACTTCGCGCTCTTCGGGCTGCCCGAGCGGCAGGCGCTGGAGCGTTCGCAGCTCGACGCGCGCCGGCGCGCGCTTCAGGCCGAAGTGCACCCCGACCGCTTCGCTGCCGAGGGCGCCGCGGCGCAGCGCCTGGCGATGCAGTGGGCGATGCGCATCAACGAGGCGCACGTGCGGCTGAAGGATCCGCTGAAGCGCGCCGCCGCGCTGTGCGCGCTGCGCGGCGTGCCGATCGACGCCGAGCGCAACACGGCGATGCCGGCCGCCTTCCTGGCGCGCCAGATGCAGTGGCGCGAGGCGCTCGATGAGGCGGGCGAGGCCGCCGACGCGATCGGCGCCATCCGGGCGCTCGATGCCGACGTGGCGCGCGATGAGCAGGCCGGCCTCGAGCGCCTGCAGACGCTGCTCGACGACACCGGCGACGCGAATGCCGCCGCCGCCGAAGTGCGCGCGCTGATGTTCGTCGCGCGCTTCCGCGAGGACATCGCGCGCCGCCTCGAAGCGCTGGACGCGCACTGAACCCCATGGCCCTGCTGCAGATTTCCGAACCCGGCGCGAGCCCCGACCCGCACCAGCGGCGGCTGGCGATCGGCATCGACCTCGGCACGACGCACTCGCTGGTGGCCGCGGTGCGGCACGGCGTCGTCGAGTGCCTGCCCGATGCCGCCGCGCGCGTGCTGCTGCCTTCGGCCGTGCGCTACCTCGACGGCAGCCGGCGCGCCATCGGCTACAGCGCGCTGGCCGCGCAGGCCGAGGACCCGCAGAACACCATCGTCTCGGTCAAGCGGATGATGGGCCGGCGCCTGGCGGACATCGCCGGGCGCGACAAGCTGCCCTACACCTTCGTCGACCGCCCAGGCATGGTGGCGCTGGCCACCGTGGCCGGCGAGAAGACGCCGGTCGAGGTCTCGGCCGAGATCCTGGCCACGCTGCGCCAGCGTGCCGAGGACACCTTCGAGCACGAGATCTTCGGCGCCGTCATCACCGTGCCCGCCTACTTCGACGACGCGCAGCGCCAGGCGACGAAGGACGCGGCGCAGCTCGCGGGCCTGAACGTGCTGCGCCTGATCAGCGAGCCGACCGCGGCCGCGGTGGCCTACGGCCTGGACCACGGCAGCGAGGGGCTGTACGCCGTCTACGACCTCGGCGGCGGCACGTTCGACATCTCGCTGCTGAGGCTCACGCGCGGCGTGTTCGAAGTCGTCGCCACCGGCGGCGATGCGGCGCTCGGCGGAGACGACATCGACCATGCGCTCGCCGACTGGGCGCTCGGCACCGCCGGCCTGCCGGCCGCGACAGCGCAGGACAAGCGCGCCGCGCTCGTGGCCGCGCGCTCGGCCAAGGAGGCGCTGTCGTCGGCCGACCAGACCCTGTGGCGCGCGACGATCGGCGGGCGGCTCGCCGAAGTGCCGGTGACGCGTGCGCAGCTCGAGGCGCTGGCGCGGCCGTTCGTCGAGCGCACGCTGCGCGAGGTGCGGCGCGTGCTGCGCGATGCCCGCGTCGGGCGCGAAGAGGTGCACGGTGTCGTGATGGTCGGCGGCAGCACGCGCATGCCGCTCGTGCGCCGCGCCGTCGCCGAGCTGTTCGGCCCCGAGTGGCCGGGCCAGGTGCTGACCAACGTCGACCCCGACGAAGTCGTCGCCATCGGCGCGGCGGTGCAGGCCAACGCGCTGGCCGGCAATGCCAAGGACGGCGAGCTGCTGCTGCTGGACGTGATCGCGTTGTCGCTCGGCCTCGAGACGATGGGTGGGCTCGTGGAACGCATCGTCGAGCGCAACACGACGATCCCGGTGGCCAAGGCGCAGGACTTCACCACCTTCAAGGACGGCCAGACGGCGATGGCGATCCACGTCGTGCAAGGCGAGCGCGAGCGCGTCGAGGACTGCCGCTCGCTGGCGCGCTTCGAGCTGCGCGGCGTCCCGCCGATGGTGGCCGGCGCGGCGCGCATCCGCGTCACCTTCCAGGTCGACGCCGACGGCCTGCTCGGCGTCACGGCGCGCGAGCTGACCTCGGGCGTCGAGGCGGCCGTCACCGTCAAGCCCAGCTATGGCCTCGCCGACGAGGACATCGCGCGCATGCTGCGCGAGGGCTTCACACATGCCGAGGCCGACATGGCCGCGCGCAGCCTGCGCGAGGCGCAGGTGGAGGCCGAGCGCATGGTGCTGGCCACACGCTCGGCGCTGGCCGCCGACGGCCACCTGCTCGAACCGGCCGAGCGGGCCGAGGTCGAGCGGCTCGTCGCCGAAACCGAGCGCATCGGCCAGGGCACCGACGCGCACGCGGTCGAGGCCGCCGTCAAGGCGCTGGCCGACGGCACCGAGGGCTTCGCCGCGGCGCGCATGAACCAGGGCATCCGGCAGGCGCTCGCGGGCAAGCGGCTGGAAGAAGTCTGAACTCGCGCTGCACCCCGGAACCTTAGAGACATGCCCGTCATCCGCATCCTTCCGCACCCCGAGTACTGCCCGGCCGGCGACGAGATCACCGCCGAGCGCGGCACGTCGGTGTGTGAGGCCTTGCTCGAAAACGGCATCGCCATCGAGCACGCCTGCGAGATGAGTTGCGCCTGCACGACCTGCCACGTTGTCGTCAAGGAGGGCTTCGAGTCGCTGGGCGAGATGGACGAGGCCGAGGAGGACCTGCTCGACCGCGCCTGGGGCCTGACGCCGACCTCGCGCCTGTCGTGCCAGGCGATCGTCAGCGATCAGGACGTGACGATCGAGATCCCGAAGTACTCGATCAACCACGCCAAGGAAAAGCACGGCTGAGGTGGCCGTGCGCCTCCGCTTGGGCCTTCTCGTCCTGACGCCTCGCCTGACGCGGGTGCTTCCGGCGTGATCGTCCTCGGCTTCGAGTCTTCGTGCGACGAGACCGGCGTGGCGCTCGTGCACGCCGCACCGGGCGCACCCTCGCGGCTGCTGGCCGAAGCGCTGCACAGCCAGGCGGCGATGCACGAGGCCTACGGCGGCGTCGTGCCCGAACTCGCCTCGCGCGACCACATCCGCCGCGTGCTGCCGCTCGCGCGCCATGTGCTCGCCGAGGCCGGCCTTGGGCTCGCCGACGTCGACCTCGTCGCCTACACGCGCGGGCCGGGGCTGGCCGGTGCGCTGCTCGTCGGCGCCGGCGTCGCGGTGGCGCTTGGCGCCGCGCTCGGCCGGCCGACGCTCGGCGTGCACCATCTCGAAGGACACCTCTTGTCGCCGGTGCTCGGTGACACGGCGCCGGCATTCCCGTTCATCGCGCTGCTCGTCTCGGGCGGGCACACGCAGTTGATGCGGGTCGAGGGGGTCGGCCGCTATGCGCTGCTCGGCGAGACGATCGACGACGCCGCAGGCGAGGCTTTCGACAAGAGCGCCAAGCTGCTGGGCCTCGGCTACCCCGGGGGGCCGGCGCTGGCGCGGCTGGCCGAGGCCGGCGACGAGCGGGCGTTTGCGCTGCCGCGGCCGCTGTTGCACAGCGGCGATCTCGACTTCTCGTTCGCGGGGTTGAAGACGGCGGTGGCGACGCAGGTGCGCAAGCTCGGGCCCGCGCCTTCGCCGCAGGCGCGCGCCGATCTGGCCGCCGGCACGCAGGCGGCGATCGTCGACGTGTTGGTGGCCAAGTCGCTGCGCGCGCTGGCCGATAGCGGCCTGCCGCGGCTCGTCGTCGCCGGCGGCGTGGGCGCCAACCGCCGGCTGCGCGAGCGGCTCACGGCCGGCGCCGCGCGAATCGGCGCGCAGGTGTACTACCCGCCGCTGGCGCTATGCACCGACAACGGCGCGATGATCGCGCTGGCCGCGGCGATGCGTGTGCAGGCCGGTGTCACGCGGGGCACGCACGACGGCGCGTTCGACGTGCGCCCGCGCTGGCCGCTGGAGGAACTGGCGGCGCCCTGAGCGGGGCCGGCTGCGGCCGGCCCGCCAAGCGTTTTCAGCCGATCGCGACCTGCGTCGCCGTGGCCGTGCCGCGCTTGGGCAACTCGAGCGTCAGCACGCCGTGCTCGAGCTTGGCTGTCGCGCCGGCCTGGTCGACATCGACCGGCAGCGTGAAGCTGCGCGCGTAGCTGGCCACCGAGCGCTCGCGGTAGATGACGCGGTCGCCTTCCTTCTGCTCCTTGTTCGTCTCGCTCTCGGCCTGCACGGTGACGCGCTTGCCTTCGACGGTGACCTTGATGTCTTCCTTCTTCGCGCCGGGCATGTCGAGCTTCACCGTGTAGGCGCGCTCGGACTCGGCCACGTCGAGCGCCGGGCTGCGCGCCGCGAGTTCACCTTTGTGCCCCGCAGGCGAGTTGAAGAAGCCGCCGAACGCGTCGTCGAACAGGCGGTCGAAGCTGCGCGAGAGGTCGCGCGATTCGCGTGTCATCGGGACGAGGAACATGTCGATCTCCTATTTGCTGCCAACTGCGATGCTCCGGGCTGCAATCACCTTTGCGATGCGCCCGATAGCGACGAGATGGAATCGCGGCCCGACAATTCAAGGCCCCGCCGCGGGCCGCCGATTGCGCAAGCTCAATGCATGGCGCAGGCCGTGGGAAGCCACGCCGTGGCTATAATGCCGGCCGCTTCGGCCAGACGGGTCACTCCGCCCTGGCCGCCAGCTTAAGCACGGCACCGGTCGGTTTCACTGGTGACCGCAAGTCCATCACCGGAAACCTTCGCGTGCGGCGCATCGGCTAGCGATGCAATGACAGCGCGGCAGGTCTTCCGCTTCCCGCCAGGAAACGCACCGCCATGCCGCTCACCACCGCCGCCAAGGCCGACATCGTCAAGGGCAACGCCCGCAGCACTGCCGACACCGGCAGCCCCGAAGTGCAGGTTGCGCTGCTCACCGCGCGCATCAACGAGCTGACGCCGCACTTCAAGCAGCACCTGAAGGACCACCACGGCCGCCGTGGGCTGCTCAAGCTCGTCAACCAGCGCAAGCGGCTGCTGGCCTACCTGAAGGGCAAGGACGCCGAGCGCTACACCGCGCTGATCGCCAAGCTCGGCCTGCGCAAGTAAGGCCGGCTGCCCCGCGCGGGCGGGGCGCCTCGGCAGAGGCCACCCGCCCGCACCTCCACTTCAACCTCGCCAGGGCTGCACGCTGCCGTGTCATTCCAAGGGCGTCCCGCGTTTTCTGCATCGCACCGGGGCTCCGCTGGAATGGCAAAAGCGCGCACCCGCCTCGAAACCCCGAATCACCAGGAGTCGCACGCATGAGCATGTTCAACAAGGTCACGAAGACCTTCCAGTGGGGCGCCCACACCGTCACGCTCGAAACGGGCGAAATCGCCCGCCAGGCCACCGGCGCCGTGCTCGTGAACATGGACGACACGGTCGTGCTGGCCACCGTCGTCGCCCGCACCGAGGCGAAGGCCGGGCAGGACTTCTTCCCGCTGACCGTCGACTACATCGAGAAGACCTACGCCGCGGGCAAGATCCCCGGCAGCTTCTTCAAGCGTGAAGGCCGCCCGAGCGAACTCGAGACGCTGACCAGCCGCCTGATCGACCGGCCGATCCGCCCGCTCTTCCCGGACGGCTTCTTCAACGAGGTGCAGGTCGTCATCCACGTGCTGAGCCTGAACCCCGAGGTCGCCGCCGACATCCCGTCGATGATCGGCGCGAGCGCGGCGCTGGCGATCAGCGGCGTGCCGTTCAACGGGCCGATCGGCGCGGCGCGCGTCGGCTACCTCAACGGCCAGTACGTGCTGAACCCGACGAAGGCGCAGCTCGCCGAGAGCCAGATGGACCTCGTCGTCGCCGGCACCGAGGCCGCGGTGCTGATGGTCGAGAGCGAGGCGCTGCAGCTCACCGAGGAAGTGATGCTCGGCGCCGTCGTCTTCGGCCACGACCAGGGCAAGATCGCCATCGCCGCGATCAACGAACTCGTGCGCGAGGCCGGCAAGCCCGAGTGGCAGTGGCAGGCGCCGGCCAAGGACGAGGCGTTCATCGCCAAGGTCACCGCGCTCGGCGAAGACAAGCTGCGCGCCGCCTACCAGATCCGCCTGAAGCAGGCGCGCACGCAGGCCTGCCGCACCGCCTATGCCGACGTGATGTCGGCGCTGAAGGCCGAGGGCGTCGAGTTCGACAGCGTCAAGGTCGAGAACCTGTTGTTCGAGATCGAGAGCCGCATCGTGCGCGGCCAGATCCTCGCCGGCGAGCCGCGCATCGACGGCCGCGACACGCGCACCGTGCGCCCGATCGAGATCCGCACCGGCGTGATGCCGCGCACGCACGGCAGCGCGCTTTTCACGCGCGGCGAGACGCAGGCGCTGGTGGCCGCGACGCTGGGCACCGAGCGCGACGCGCAGCGCATCGACGCGCTGGCCGGCGAGTTCGAAGACCGCTTCATGCTCCACTACAACATGCCGCCGTTCGCCACCGGCGAGACGGGGCGTGTCGGCAGCCCGAAGCGGCGCGAGATCGGCCACGGCCGCCTGGCCAAGCGGGCGCTCGTCGCGGTGCTGCCCACGCGCGACGACTTCCCGTACACGCTGCGTGTCGTCAGCGAGATCACCGAATCGAACGGCAGCTCTTCGATGGCCAGCGTCTGCGGCGGCTGCCTTTCGCTGATGGACGCCGGCGTGCCGCTGAAGGCGCACGTCGCCGGCATCGCGATGGGCCTGATCAAGGACGGCAACCGCTTTGCCGTGCTGACCGACATCCTCGGCGACGAGGACCACCTCGGTGACATGGACTTCAAGGTAGCGGGCTCGGGCGCCGGCATCACCGCGCTGCAGATGGACATCAAGATCCAGGGCATCACCAAGGAGATCATGCAGGTGGCGCTGGCGCAGGCGAAGGAAGCGCGCCTGCACATCCTCGGCAAGATGGTCGAGGCGATCGGCGGCGCGAAGGCCGAGGTGAGCCAGTTCGCCCCGCGCCTGTACACGATGAAGATCAACCCGGAGAAGATCCGCGACGTGATCGGCAAGGGCGGCTCGACGATCCGCGCGCTGACCGAGGAGACCGGCACGACGATCGACATCGCCGAGGACGGCACGATCACGATCGCCAGCACCGACGCCGACAAGGCCGCCTTCGCGAAGAAGCGCATCGAGGACATCACCGCCGAGGCCGAGATCGGCAAGGTCTACGAAGGCCCGATCACGAAGATCCTCGACTTCGGCGCGCTCGTGCAGATCCTGCCCGGCAAGGACGGCCTGCTGCACATCAGCCAGATCGCGCACCAGCGCGTCGAGAAGGTCACCGACTTCCTCGCCGAAGGCCAGGTCGTGAAGGTCAAGGTGCTCGAAACCGACGAGAAGGGGCGCATCAAGCTGAGCATGAAGGCGCTGCTCGAGCGGCCCGAAGGTTATGTCGAGGAAGAGCGGCCGCGCCGCGACTGGGGCGACCGCGATCGTGGCCCGCGAGGCGATCGCGGTGACCGTGGTCCCCGTCGTGACCGTGAGCCGCGTGAGCCGCGCGAGCCGCGCGAAGGCCGCGAGGGCTTCGGTGGTGGCGGCGACGCGCCGGCCGACACCGGCGCGCCGGCGCCCGCGGGCGAAGGCTCGTGGGGCGGCCAGCGTGGTGAAGGCGGCCAAGGGAATGGTGGCCAAGGCGGCCAAGGCGGCCAGGCCTGAAGCGAGCGACGATGCGCGCGATCGAGATCTCGCGCTTCGGCCCGCCCGAGGTGCTGCAGGAGACGCAACGGCCCGAGCCCGTGCCGGCCGCCGGTGAACTGCTGATCGCCGTGCAGGCCTCGGGCATCAACCGGCCCGACGTGCTGCAGCGCAAGGGCCTGTACCCGATGCCGCCCGGCGTCTCCGACCTGCCGGGCCTCGAGGTCGCCGGCACGGTGGCCGGCGGCGCGGCGGCCGACCTCGCCGCGGCCGGGCTGAAGCTCGGCGACGCGGTTTGCGCGCTCGTCGCCGGCGGCGGTTATGCCGAGCGCTGCGTCGCGCCGGCCGGGCAGTGCCTGCCGGTGCCGGCGGGCCTGTCGATGGTCGAAGCGGCGAGCCTGCCGGAGACCTTCTTCACCGTCTGGCAGAACGTGTTCTCGATCGCGAAGCTGCAGCCGGGCGAGACGCTGCTCGTGCAAGGCGGCTCGAGCGGCATCGGCGTCACCGCGATCCAGCTCGCCAAGGCCTTCGGCTGCAAGGTCATCGTCACCGCCGGCAGCGACGACAAGGGCCGCGCCTGCGTGGCGCTCGGCGCCGACCACGCGATCAACTACCGCACGCAGGACTTCGTCGGCGAGACGCTGCAGCACACCGGCGGCAAGGGCGCCGATGTGGTGCTCGACATGGTCGGCGGCGACTACATCGAGCGCGAGCTGAAGTGCCTGGCCGAGGACGGGCGCCTCGCGCTGATCGCGGTGCAGGGCGGCACGTCGAGCAAGATCGACGCCGGCCTCGTGCTGCGCCGCCGGCTTTCGATCACCGGCTCGACGCTGCGGCCGCGCGGCATCGCCTACA
This sequence comes from Betaproteobacteria bacterium, assembly GCA_016716535.1. Lineage (GTDB taxonomy): Bacteria > Pseudomonadota > Gammaproteobacteria > Burkholderiales > Burkholderiaceae_C > Rubrivivax. Next base: position 238,423 of record JADJWD010000002.1, read on the forward strand.
AGACGCAGCTCGCGCGCGAGTTGCGCGAGCGCGTCTGGCCGCTCTTCGCCGCCGGGCGCATCAAGCCGGTCATCCACCAGGTGTTCCCCGCCGCGCAGGCCGCGGCCGCGCACACGCTGATGGAAAGCAGCACGCACGTGGGCAAGATCGTCCTCGCGTGGTGACGCAACCTTCTTCGGAGATCGATCACATGCGAAGCAAGCTCGTGGTGGGCAACTGGAAGATGAACGGCAGCCGCCCGGCCAACACCGAGCTGCTGGCTGCGCTGCTGGCCGCGCGCCCGCTCACCGGCCCCGGCGGCGATGTCGCGGTGTGCGTGCCGTTCGTCTACCTCGGCGAGACGGCCGCGCAACTCGCCGCCAGCGACATCCGCTGGGGCGCGCAGGACGTGTCGCAGCACGCCGAGGGCGCCTACACCGGCGAGGTCTCGGCGGCGATGCTGCAGGAGTGCGGCTGCCGCTACGCCATCGTCGGCCACAGCGAGCGCCGCGCGTACCACGGCGAGAGCGACGAGCTCGTCGCCGCGAAGGCGCAGGCCGCGCTCGGCCGCGGCATCACGCCGATCGTCTGCGTCGGCGAGACGCTCGAACAACGCGACGCCGGCCAGACCGAAGCGGTCGTGAAGCGCCAGCTCTCGGCAGTCATCCACACGCTTGCGCACTGCGCCGCCGAGATGGTGGTGGCCTACGAGCCGGTGTGGGCCATCGGCACCGGCCGCACCGCGACGCCCGAGCAGGCGCAGGCCGTGCACGCCGTGCTGCGCGCGCAACTGCAGGCGGCCACCGGCCACGCGGCGCGCATGCGCATCGTCTACGGCGGCAGCGTCAAGGCCGACAACGCGAAGGCACTTTTCGCGATGCCCGACATCGACGGCGGCCTGATCGGCGGCGCGTCGTTGAAGGCGGCCGACTTCATCGCCATCTGCCGCGCCGCCGGCTGAACGCCGCCGTCAAGAACAAAAGTCCCCGGAGTCTTGCGATCATGAATTTCTGGTTGACGCTGGTCCTCGCGATCCAGCTGCTGTCGGCGCTGGCGATGATCGGCCTCGTGCTCGTGCAGCACGGCAAGGGTGCCGACATGGGCGCCTCGTTCGGCAGCGGCGCCTCGGGCAGCCTGTTCGGTGCCACCGGCAGCGCGAACTTCCTGTCGCGCTCCACCGCCGTGTGCGCGACGGTCTTCTTCATCTGCACGCTGGTGCTGGCCTACCTCGGCACCGGCGGGCAGCGCGCCGAAAGCGGCAGCGTGCTCGATCGCCCGGCCGCCGCGGCCAGCGCGGCTGCGAGCGCGCCGGCCGTGGGGGCGATCCCGACCGCACCGACTGCACCCATGACGGCGCCGGCGGCTTCGGCGGTGCCTGCTGCGCCGTCCACGCCGGGCGCGAGCAGCGCCGGCGTGCCGGCGCCGATGAGCACCGCGCCCGCCGCGTCCGCGGCACCCGCCGTGCCTGCGGCCGCAGCGCCTGCAGCGTCTGCGCCTGCTTCGGCAGGCAGGTGAATCGGGCTAGAATTCCAATTGGTCCCGGCGAGCCATTCCTCACGCCAGCCGGGGCCGAAACGATGAGCAGTCGGGCGCCCTTGCGGAGCCGGCTGTCCAGGCCGACGTGGTGAAATTGGTAGACACGCTATCTTGAGGGGGTAGTGGCGAAAGCTGTGCGAGTTCGAGTCTCGCCGTCGGCACCAGATACAGACAAAACAACACCAGCCACGCGCGCATCCGTCCGGCCCCGAGTCCGCACAGCGCGCTTTTTTTTCGACCGCGCAGCGCGCGAACAACACGCGCGCACGGCGATGCGACGCAGATCAAGGGCACCCCGGCCGAAGACCGCGATCATCCGCAATGGAGCGTGAATCCCGATGGAACTGCAACCCTACCTGCCGGTGATCCTGTTCATCCTCGTGGGTGTGGCCGTCGGCATCGTGCCGCAGGTGCTGGGCTTCCTGCTGGGCCCCAACCACCCGGACAAGGCGAAGAACAGCCCCTACGAATGCGGCTTCGAGGCCTTCGAGGACGCGCGCATGAAGTTCGACGTGCGCTACTACCTCGTCGCGATCCTGTTCATCCTCTTCGACCTCGAGATCGCCTTCCTCTTCCCCTGGGCCGTGGCGCTGCACGACATCGGCGCGTCAGGCTTCTGGGCGATGATGGTCTTCCTGCTCATCCTGGTGGTGGGTTTCGTCTACGAGTGGAAGAAGGGCGCGCTGGACTGGGAGTGACGCCCCGCCCGCCGCACATCACTGGGAAGCACTGACATGGGCATCGAAGGCGTTCTGAAGGAAGGCATCGTCACGACGACGGTCGACGCCGTCATCAACTGGAGCAAGACGGGCTCGTTGTGGCCGATGACGTTCGGCCTGGCCTGCTGCGCGGTGGAGATGATGCACGCGGGCGCCGCGCGCTACGACATCGACCGCTTCGGCATGTTGTTCCGCCCGAGCCCGCGCCAGAGCGACCTGATGATCGTCGCCGGCACGCTGTGCAACAAGATGGCGCCGGCGCTGCGCAAGGTCTACGACCAGATGCCCGAGCCGCGCTGGGTGCTCTCCATGGGCTCGTGCGCCAACGGCGGCGGCTACTACCACTACAGCTACTCGGTCGTGCGCGGCTGCGACCGCATCGTGCCGGTCGATGTCTACGTGCCCGGCTGCCCGCCCACCGCCGAGGCGCTGCTGTACGGCATCCTGCAACTGCAGGCCAAGATCCGGCGCGAGAACACGATCGCGCGCTGACGCGCCACTTTGCGATGACGCAGAAACTCGACCAGCTCCAGGCCGCGCTCGAATCCGCGCTCGGCGATCGCATCAAGTCGCTGGTGCGCGACCGCGGCGAGATCACGATCACCGTCGCCGCCGACCGCTACCTCGAGACCGCGCAGCGGCTGCAGTCGCACACGTCGCTCGCGTTCGAGCAGCTGATCGACCTGTGCGGCGTCGACTACGCCGACTACCGCAACGAGCCGCGCGACGGCCCGCGCTACTGCGTCGTCGTGCACCTCTTGTCGGTGTCGCGCAACTGGCGCGTGCGGGTGAAGGTCTTCGCGCCCGACGACGAGCTGCCGCAGGTGGCCTCTGTGAACGAGGTGTGGAACTCGGCCAACTGGTTCGAGCGCGAGGCGTTCGACCTGTACGGCATCATCTTCGACGGCCACGTCGACCTGCGCCGCATCCTCACCGACTACGGCTTCATCGGCCACCCGATGCGCAAGGACTTCCCGGTCAGCGGCCACGTCGAGATGCGCTACGACGAGCAGAAGAAGCGCGTCGTCTACCAGCCGGTGACGATCGAGCCGCGCGAGATCGTGCCGCGCGTCGTGCGCGAAGACCATTACGGCGGCCGGCACTGAGGCGCGGAAGTTCGTCATGCCTGAGATCAAGAACTACACGCTGAACTTCGGGCCGCAGCACCCCGCCGCGCACGGCGTGCTGCGCCTCGTGCTCGAGCTGGACGGCGAGGTCATCCAGCGCGCCGACCCGCACGTGGGCCTGCTGCACCGCGCCACCGAGAAGCTGGCCGAGACGCGCACGTACCTCCAGACGCTGCCGTACATGGACCGGCTGGACTACGTGTCGATGATGTGCAACGAGCACGCGTACTGCCTGGCGGTCGAGCGGCTGCTCGGCATCGAGGTGCCCGAGCGCGCGCAGTACATCCGCGTCATGTTCTCGGAACTCACGCGCCTGTTGAACCACCTGCTGTGGCTGGGCGCGCACGGTCTCGATTGCGGTGCGATGAACATGCTCATCTACTGCTTCCGCGAGCGCGAGGACATCTTCGACATGTACGAGGCGGTGTCGGGTGCGCGCATGCACGCCGCGTACTTCCGCCCCGGCGGCGTCTACCGCGACCTGCCCGACACGATGCCGCAGTACAAGGCATCGCGCATCCACAACGCCAAGGCCGTCAAGGCGATGAACGAGGCGCGCAGCGGCTCGCTGCTCGACTTCATCGACGACTTCTGCCGCCGCTTCCCGAAGAACGTCGACGACTACGAGACGCTGCTCACCGACAACCGCATCTGGAAGCAGCGCACCGTGGGCATCGGCGTCGTCAGCCCCGAGCGCGCCATCAACCTCGGCTTCACCGGCCCGATGCTGCGCGGCAGCGGCGTCGAGTGGGACCTGCGCAAGCAGCAGCCGTACGAGGTCTACGCGAAGATGGACTTCGACGTGCCGATCGGCACGCACGGCGACACCTACGACCGCTACCTCGTGCGCGTCGAAGAGATGCGCCAGGCCAACCGCATCATCCAGCAGTGCGCCGCCTGGCTGCGCGCCAACCCCGGCCCGGTGATCACCGACAACCACAAGGTCGCTCCGCCGTCGCGCGTGGAGATGAAGGCCAGCATGGAAGAGCTGATCCACCACTTCAAGCTCTTCACCGAGGGCATGCACGTGCCCGAGGGCGAGGCCTACGCGGCCGTCGAGCACCCGAAAGGCGAGTTCGGCATCTACCTTGTCAGCGACGGCGCCAACAAGCCCTACCGGATGAAGATCCGCGCCCCCGGCTTCGCGCACCTGGCCGCGCTGGACGAGATGGCGCGCGGGCACATGATCGCCGACGCCGTGGCCATCATCGGCACGATGGACATCGTGTTCGGCGAGATCGACCGCTGACCGCGCGCGCTTGCAGCAGCCTTTGCCATGAGTTTCACGATCCCCCCCCTGATGCGCGAGCGCTTCGACAAGGAAGTGGCCAAGTACCCGCCCGAGCAGCGCGCCTCGGCGGTGATGGCGTGCCTGTCGATCGTGCAGGACATGACCGGCTGGGTCAGCCCCGATGCCGAGGCCGCCGTCGGCGAGTACCTGGGCATGCCGACGATCGCGGTGCACGAGGTCACCACCTTCTACAACATGTACAACCAGCAGCCGGTGGGCAAGTACAAGCTCAACGTCTGCACCAACCTGCCGTGCGCTGCGCGCCGGTGACCACGCGCTCGCGCACCTGTGCGCCAAGCTCGGCGTCGAGCCCTACGGCACCACCGCCGACGGCACCTTCACCGTGCAGCCGTGCGAGTGCCTGGGCGCCTGCGCCGACGCGCCGGTGATGCTCGTCAACGACCGCCAGATGTTGAGCTTCATGAACGATGCCCGCCTCGACGAGCTGGTCGAGACGCTGAAGGCGGCCAAGGGCTGACGCGCACCATGGCCAATCTCACGCAACTGCTGTCGAAGTTCCAGGCCACCGGCCGCGAGACCTGCTTCCACGGGCGCCACATCAACCCGCAGATCTACGCCGGGCTCGATGGCACGAACTGGCGCCTGGCGGACTACGTCAAGCGCGGCGGCTACTCGGCGCTGAAGAAGATCCTCGCCAAGGGCGGCGCCGGCAACGAAGGGATGACGCCCGACCAGGTCATCGCCGAGGTCAAGCTGAGCGGCCTGCGCGGCCGCGGCGGCGCGGGCTTCCCGACGGGCCTGAAGTGGAGCTTCATGCCGCGCCAGTTCCCGGGCGCGAAGTACCTCGTCTGCAACAGCGACGAAGGCGAGCCCGGCACCTGCAAGGACCGCGACCTGCTCGCCTACAACCCGCACATCGTCATCGAGGGCATGGCCATCGCCGCCTACGCGATGGGCGTGAAGACGGCCTACAACTACATCCACGGCGAGATCTTCGAGATCTACCAGCGCTTCGAGGAAGCGCTGCGTGAGGCGCGCGAAGCCGGCTTCCTCGGCGACAAGATCCTCGGCAGCGACTTCAGCTTCCAGCTGCACGCGCACCACGGCTTCGGCGCCTACATCTGCGGCGAAGAGACCGGCCTGCTCGAGAGCCTCGAAGGCAAGAAGGGCCAGCCGCGCTTCAAGCCGCCGTTCCCGGCGAGCTTCGGCCTGTACGGCAAGCCGACGACGATCAACAACACCGAGACCTTCGCCGCGGTGCCGTGGATCATCAACCACGGCGGCCAGGCCTACCTCGAGTGCGGCAAGCCGAACAACGGCGGCACGAAGATCTTCAGCGTCGTCGGCGACGTGAACGCGCCGGGCAACTTCGAGGTGCCGCTCGGCACGCCGTTCACCAAGCTGCTCGAGCTGGCCGGCGGCGTGAAGGGCGGGGCGCTGAAGGCGGTGATTCCCGGCGGCTCGTCGGCGCCGGTGCTGCCGGCCAAGGTGATGACCGACCTGACGATGGACTACGACGCCATCGCCAAGGCCGGCTCGATGCTGGGCTCGGGCGCCGTCATCGTGATGAACGAGACGCGCTGCATGGTCAAGAGCCTGCTGCGCCTGAACTACTTCTACATGCACGAGAGCTGCGGCCAGTGCACGCCGTGCCGCGAGGGCACCGGCTGGATGTGGCGGCTGATCGACCGCATCGAGCATGGCAAGGGCAAGAAGGAAGACCTCGAGCTGCTCGAATCGGTGGCCTTCAACATCAAGGGCCGCACGATCTGCGCGCTCGGTGATGCGGCCGCGATGCCGGTCGAGGGCATGCTGAAGCACTTCCGCGACGAATTCGTCCACCACATCGAACACAAGACCTGCAAGGTCGCCCGCGCCGCGCACGGGGAAGGACAGGCGGTCAGCGCATGAGCACCCCGCAAGTCGACATCGAACTCGATGGCAAGAAGGTGACCATCGCCGCCGGCAGCATGATCATGCATGCGGCCGATGCGGCGGGCACCTACATCCCGCACTTCTGCTACCACAAGAAGCTCAGCATCGCGGCCAACTGCCGCATGTGCCTGGTCGACATCGAGAAGATGCCCAAGCCGATGCCGGCCTGCGCCACGCCGGTGACCAACGGCATGGTCGTGCGCACGAAGAGCGACAAGGCGGTCAAGGCGCAGCAGTCGGTGATGGAGTTCCTGCTCATCAACCACCCGCTCGACTGCCCGATCTGCGACCAGGGCGGCGAGTGCCAGCTGCAGGACCTGGCCGTCGGCTACGGCGCCAGCGCCTCGCGCTACGCCGAGGAGAAGCGCGTCGTCCTGCACAAGGACGTGGGGCCGCTGATCTCGATGGAGGAGATGAGCCGCTGCATCCACTGCACGCGCTGCGTGCGCTTCGGCCAGGAAGTGGCCGGGGTGATGGAACTCGGCATGGTCCACCGTGGCGAGCACAGCGAGATCACCACCGTCACCGGCGGGACCGTCGACAGCGAGCTGTCGGGCAACATGATCGACCTGTGCCCGGTGGGCGCGCTGACGAGCAAGCCGTTCCGCTACAGCGCGCGCACCTGGGAGCTTTCGCGCCGCAAGACGGTGAGCCCGCACGACAGCGTCGGCGCCAACCTGATCGCGCAGGTCAAGAGCGCGCAGGTGCTGCGCGTCGTGCCGCTCGAGAACGAAGACGTGAACGAGTGCTGGATCGCCGACCGCGACCGCTTCTCGTACGAGGCGCTGAACACCGGTGCCCGCCTGACGCAGCCGCAGATCAAGCAAGGCGGCCAGTGGCAGACGGTGGACTGGAAGACGGCGCTCGACTACGTCGCCGATGGCCTGAAGCGCGTGAAGGCCGAGTTCGGCACGGCCGGCATCGGCGCGCTCGCGCATCCGACTTCGACGACCGAGGAGATGCACCTGCTGGCGCGGCTCGTGCGCGGCCTCGGCAGCGAGAGCATCGACCACCGCCTGCGCCACGCCGACTTCGGCAACGCCGCGCCGGCCGGCCATGCGCGCTGGCTCGGCGCGCCGATCGCGTCGCTGTCCAAGCTCGACCGCGCGTTGGTCGTCGGCAGCTTCCTGCGCAAGGACCATCCGCTGCTCGCGCAGCGCATCCGCCAGGCGGTGCGCCACGGCGCGCAGGTCGCGAGCCTGCACGCGGTGGCCGACGACTGGGCGATGCCGGTGGCCCAGCGCCTGCTCGCCGCGCCGTCGGCATGGGTGACGAAGCTGGCCGAAGTCGCCGCCGCGATTGCGCAGGCGCAAGGCGTCGCCGCGCCGGTGGCGTGCACGCCGGGTGAAGAGGCGTGGGACGTGGCGCGGCTGCTGACCGCCGGCGAGCGCAAGGCCGTGCTGCTGGGCAACGCCGCCGCGCAGCACCCGCAGGCTGGCGCGCTGCTCGCGCTGGCGCAGTGGATCGCCGAGCGGACCGGCGCGACCTGCGGCTACCTCGGCGAAAGCGGCAACAGCGTCGGCGCGCAACTCGTGCGCGCGCTGCCCGGCAACGGCGGGCTCAACGCCGGCCAGATGCTGGCGCAGCCGATGAAGGCGCTCGTGCTGCTGAATGTCGAAGCCGACCTCGACGCCGCCGATCCGGCCGCGGCGCGCAAGGCGCTCAAGGACGCCGGGCTCGTCGTCTCGCTGTCGCCGTTCAAGGACGCCAACGCCGACATCGCCGACGTGATGCTGCCGATCGCGCCGTTCACCGAAACCGGCGGCTGCTTCGTCAACGCCGAAGGCCGCGTGCAGTCGTTCTACGGCGTCGTCAAGCCGCTGGCGGACACGCGCCCGGGCTGGAAGGTGCTGCGCGTGCTGGCCAACCTGCTCGGCCTCGACGGCTTCAACCACGAGACGGTCGAAGAGGTGCGCGCCGAGGCGCTGGGTGACGCGGCCGCACTGACGGCGCGCCTGGACAACCGCAGCAGCGCGACGCTGCAAGTGCCGACCGTGCCGGCGGCGCGCCAGCCGGCCGGCTCGGCGATGGAGTGCGAGCGCATCGCCGACGTGCCGATCTACGCCACCGACGCGATCGTGCGCCGCGCACCGGCGCTGCAGCACACCGCCGATGCCGCCGCGCCGGTGATCGGCATCAACGCGTCGCTGTGGCAGGCGCTGCGCCTGCATCTCACCGGCAAGGTGCTGCTCAGTGCCGGCGAGGCCACCGTGCTGACGACGGCGCGCGAGGACCGCTCGCTTGCCGAGGGCGTCGTGCGCATCCCTGCCGGCCACCCGGCGACGGCCGCGTTCGGCCCGATGTTCGGGCCCGTGCGCATCGAGGCCGCCTGAGCCGCCGCGCGAGGAAGACCATGTTCGAACCGCTGCACCAGGTCGGCAACACCTACCTCGGCCCGACGCTCTGGCTCGTCGTCTGGAGCCTCGTCAAGATCGTCGTGGTCGTGCTGCCGCTGATGATCTGCGTCGCCTACCTGACGCTGTGGGAGCGCAAGGGCATCGGCTGGACGCAGATCCGCCCGGGCCCGAACCGCGTCGGCCCCTACGGGCTGCTGACGCCGATCGCCGACGCGGTGAAGCTGATCTTCAAGGAGATCATCCGCCCGACGGCGGCGCAGAAGGGCCTGTTCTTCCTCGGGCCGGTCATGACGATCATGCCGGCGCTCGCGGCCTGGGCGGTGATCCCGTTCGGCCCCGAGGTGGCGCTGGCCAACGTCAACGCCGGGCTGCTGTTCCTGATGGCGATCACCTCGCTCGAGGTCTACGGCGTCATCATCGCCGGCTGGGCGAGCAACTCCAAGTACGCCTTCCTCGGCGCGCTGCGCGCGTCGGCGCAGATGGTCAGCTACGAGATCGCGATGGGCTTCGCGCTGGTCGTCGTGCTGATGGTCTCGGGCAGCATGAACCTGAGCGTCATCGTCGGCAACCAGGGCAAGGGGATGTTCACCGACCTGGGGCTCGGGTTCCTGTCGTGGAACTGGCTGCCGCTGCTGCCGATCTTCCTCGTCTACTTCATCTCGGGCCTGGCCGAAACCAACCGGCACCCGTTCGACGTCGTCGAAGGCGAGAGCGAGATCGTCGCCGGCCACATGATCGAGTACTCGGGCATGAGCTTCGCGATGTTCTTCCTGGCCGAGTACGCGAACATGATCCTCGTCAGCACGCTGTGCGTGCTGATGTTCCTCGGCGGCTGGCTGTCGCCGGTCGGGTTCCTCGACTTCATCCCGGGCTGGATCTGGCTCGCGATCAAGACCTTCGTCGTCGTCACGATGTTCCTGTGGGTGCGCGCCACCTTCCCGCGCTTCCGCTACGACCAGATCATGCGCCTGGGCTGGAAGATCTTCATCCCGGTGACGCTGGTCTGGCTGGTGGTCGTGGGGCTGTGGATCCAGTCGCCCTGGAACATCTGGAAGTGATCAGGGAAAGCAACGCGCCATGGCCACGCTGAGTGCCCTCAAGGACGTGCTGTCGAGCTTCATGCTCGGCGAGCTGTTCAAGGGCCTGGCGCTGACCGGCCGGCACTTCCTGTCGCCGCACATCACGATCCAGTTCCCGGAAGAGAAGACGCCGCTGTCGCCGCGCTTCCGCGGCCTGCACGCGCTGCGCCGCTACGACAACGGCGAGGAGCGCTGCATCGCCTGCAAGCTGTGCGAGGCGGTCTGCCCGGCGATGGCGATCACGATCGAGAGCGACCTGCGCGCCGACGGCACGCGCCGCACGACGCGCTACGACATCGACCTGACGAAGTGCATCTTCTGCGGCTTCTGCGAGGAGAGCTGCCCGGTCGACAGCATCGTCGAGACGCACCACTTCGAGTACCACGGCGAGAAGCGCGGCGACCTGTACTTCACGAAGGACATGCTGCTCGCGGTGGGCGACCGCTACGAGGCCGAGATCGCCGAGCGCCGCAAGGCCGACGCGCCGTACCGCTGAAGCCCGCCGCTGGCCTGCACGCCGACCCAAGCACAAGAACATAACGTCGATGGACGTGATGGACACCACGGCCGCCCTCTTCTACGTCTTCAGCGCCGTGCTGCTGCTGGCCGCGTTCCGTGTCATCACGGCGCGCAGCACGGTGCACTCGGCGCTGTTCCTCGTGCTCGCGTTCTTCAGCGCCGCGTGCGTCTGGATGCTGCTGAAGGCCGAGTTCCTGGCCATCGCGCTGGTGCTGGTCTACGTCGGCGCGGTGATGGTGCTGTTCTTGTTCGTCGTGATGATGCTCGACCTGAACAACGACGGCCTGCGCGAAGGCTTCTGGAAGCACCTGCCGCTGGCCGGCCTCGTCGGCGCGCTGATCGCGCTCGAGATGGCGCTCGTGCTGATGCGGGGCTTCCGCGTGCAGAACGCGCCGGTGCCGCCGGCCAAGGACGTGCAACTGGGCAACACCAAGCTGCTCGGCATCGAGATCTACACCGACTACCTCTACCCGCTGCAGATTGCCGCCGTGCTGCTGCTGGTGGCGATCATCGCCGCCATCGCGCTGACGCTGCGCGCGCGCAAGGACTCCCGCCGCCAGGACCCGTCGGTGCAGGTGCGCGCGAAGAAGGCCCAGCGGCTGCGCATCGTCAAGCTCGCGCCGACGATCGAGGCCCTCCGAGCCGCCCCCGGCGCCGACCGCCGCCCGGCGGTGAAGGAGCCAAGGCATGACCCTCGGTCCGCTCACGCTCGGCCACTACCTGTCGCTGGGCGGCATGCTGTTCGCGCTCGCGGTGGTCGGCATCTTCCTGAACCGGCGCAACCTGATCGTGCTGCTGATGGCGATCGAGCTGATGCTGCTGGCCGTCAACCTGAACTTCGTCGCCTTCTCGCATTACCTGGGCGACATGGCGGGCCAGGTGTTCGTCTTCTTCATCCTCACGGTGGCCGCGGCCGAGTCGGCGATCGGCCTGGCGATCCTCGTCGTGCTGTTCCGCAACCGCGCTTCGATCAACGTCGAAGAGCTCGACGACCTGAAGGGCTGACCGCGACCATGGCTGCTTCTTCCACGCTCTCCCAGGGCCTGCTGCTGACGGTGCCGCTGGCGCCGCTGGCCGGGGCTCTCATTGCCGGCTTCCTCGGCAAGGCTGGGTCGGCCGCCGCGGCGCGCACTGGGCCACGATCCTCGGCGTCGCCGTCTCGTTCGTCTGCTCGGTGCTGGTGTTGATGCAGGTGCTCGAGGGCGCGCGCTTCAACGCCACCGTCTACGAGTGGATGGTGGTCGGCAAGCTGGTGATGGAGGTCGGCTTCCTGGTTGACGGGCTGACGGCGATGATGATGGTCGTCGTCACCTTCGTCAGCCTGATGGTGCACGTCTACACCATCGGCTACATGGAGGGCGACCCGGGCTACCAGCGCTTCTTCTCCTACATCAGCCTGTTCACCTTCAGCATGCTGATGCTGGTGATGAGCAACAACTTCCTGCAGCTGTTCTTCGGCTGGGAGGCGGTGGGCCTGGTCAGCTACCTGCTGATCGGCTTCTGGTTCAAGCGTCCGAGCGCGATCTTCGCCAACATGAAGGCCTTCATCGTCAACCGGGTCGGCGACTTCGGCTTCATCCTCGGCATCGGCCTCTTGCTGGCCTACGGCGGCTCGCTGAATTACGGCGAGGTCTTCGCCAGGGCGCCCGAACTCGCGCGCCTGACGTTCCCCCGGCACTGGGGCGGGCCGGAGGTGCTGACGGTGGCCTGCATCTGCCTGTTCATCGGCGCGATGGGCAAGAGCGCGCAGTTCCCGCTGCACGTGTGGCTGCCCGACTCGATGGAAGGCCCGACGCCGATCTCGGCGCTGATCCACGCCGCGACGATGGTGACGGCGGGCATCTTCATGGTCGCGCGCATGAGCCCGCTGTTCGAGCTGTCGGACACGGCGCTGAACTTCGTGCTCGTCATCGGCGCGATCACGGCGCTGTTCATGGGCTTCCTCGGCGTCATCCAGAACGACATCAAGCGCGTCGTCGCCTACTCGACGCTGAGCCAGCTCGGCTACATGACGGTGGCGCTCGGCGCCTCGGCCTACAGCGTCGCGGTGTTCCACCTGATGACGCACGCGTTCTTCAAGGCGCTGCTGTTCCTGGCCGCCGGCAGCGTGATCATCGGCATGCACCACGACCAGGACATCCGCAACATGGGTGGCCTGCGCAAGCACATGCCCATCACCTGGATCACCTCGCTGCTCGGCTCGCTGGCGCTGATCGGCACGCCGCTGTTCGCCGGCTTCTACAGCAAGGACAGCATCATCGAGGCGGTGCAGGCCAGCAAGCTGCCGGCGGCCGGCTTCGCGATGTTCGCGGTCACTGCCGGCGTCTTCGTCACCGCCTTCTACTCGTTCCGCATGTACTTCCTCGTCTTCCACGGCGAGGAGCGCTTCGGCAAGGCGCACAGCCAGCCCAGGGCAGCCGGCGACGAGCACGCCGACGACCATGCCGACCACCACGGCCTCGCGCCGGGCCAGAAGCCGCACGAGTCGCCCTGGGTGGTGACCGGTGCCGCTGATGCTGCTGGCCGTGCCCTCGGTGGTGATCGGCTTCCTGACGATCCAGCCGATGCTGTTCGGCGACTTCTTCAAGGACGCGATCGTCACCGACATCGCCCGGCATCCGGCGATGAAGGAGCTGGCCTCGCACTTCCACAGCGCCGCCGGCATGGCCACGCACGCGCTGCAGACGGTGCCGTTCTGGCTGGCCGCGGCCGGCGTGTTCACGGCCTGGCTCTTCTACCTGAAGGCGCCCGCCATCCCGGCGGCCCTCGACCGCGCGCTCAAGCCCCTGCGCACCGTGCTCGAGAACAAGTACTACATGGACTGGATCAACGAGCACGTGCTCGCCGCCGGCGCGCGCCTGCTCGGCCGCGGCCTGTGGAAGGGCGGCGACCAGGCGCTGATCGACGGCGTGCTGATCGACGGCTCGGCCAAGGCGGTCGGCGGCTTCGCCGGCGTGATGCGCACCTGGCAGACCGGCCGCCTGTACCAATACGCGCTGGTGATGCTGCTCGGCATCTTCGCGCTGATGACCTGGCAGCTCTGGCCGTACCTCAGCGCCCAGGTCCGCTGAAGCGGCCTGCATCCGCTCCAACCGAGAAGAACACGAGAGAGAAACGAGATGGGTCTGCTGAGCATCGCGATCTGGCTGCCGATCGCCTTCGGCGTGCTGCTGCTCGCCGTGGGCCGCGACCAGAACGCGGGCATGGTCCGTGCGCTGGCGCTGGTCGGCGCGATTGCGTCCTTCCTGGTGACGATCCCGCTGGTCACCAGCTTCGACACCGCGACGGCGGCGATGCAGTTCGTCGAGAAGATGCCCTGGATCGAGCGCTTCAACGTCCACTACCACCTCGGTGTCGACGGCCTGTCGGTGTGGTTCGTGCTGCTGACCGCCTTCATCACCGTCATCGTCATCATCGCCGGCTGGGAAGTCATCACCGAGCGCGTGGCGCAGTACATGGGCGCCTTCCTGGTCCTCTCGGGCCTGATGGTCGGCGTCTTCGCTGCCCTCGACGGGCTGCTGTTCTACGTCTTCTTCGAGGCGACGCTGATCCCGATGTACATCATCATCGGCGTCTGGGGCGGGCCGCGGCGCGTCTACGCGGCGTTCAAGTTCTTCCTCTACACGCTGCTCGGCTCGCTCTTGATGCTGATCGCGCTGGTCTATCTGTACTTCAAGAGCGGCGGCAGCTTCGACATCCTGGCCTGGCACAAGCTGCCGCTGCCGCTGCCCGCGCAGACGCTGCTGTTCTTCGCCTTCTTCGCCGCCTTCAGCGTCAAGGTGCCGATGTGGCCGGTGCACACCTGGCTGCCCGACGCGCACGTCGAGGCGCCCACCGGCGGCTCGGTGGTGCTGGCGGCGATCATGCTCAAGCTCGGCGCCTACGGCTTCCTGCGCTTCTCGATGCCGATCGCGCCCGACGCGGCGCGCGAGTACGACTGGTTCATCATCGCGCTGTCCATCATCGCCGTCACCTACATCGGCCTGGTGGCGCTGGTGCAGCAGGACATGAAGAAGCTCGTCGCCTACAGCTCGGTGGCGCACATGGGCTTCGTGACGCTGGGCTTCTTCATCTTCAACGAGCTCGGCGTCGCCGGCGGCATCGTGCAGATGATCAGCCACGGCTTCGTCTCGGGCGCGATGTTCCTGTGCATCGGCGTGCTCTACGACCGCGTGCACAGCCGCGAGATCGCGGCCTACGGCGGCGTCGTCAACACGATGCCGAAGTTCGCCGCCTTCGCCGTGCTGTTCGCGATGGCCAACTGCGGGCTGCCGGGCACGGCCGGCTTCGTCGGCGAGTGGATGGTGATCCTGGGCGCGGTCAAGCACAACTTCTGGATCGCCGCGCTTGCCGCCACGACCCTGATCTTCGGCGCCGCCTACACGCTGTGGATGGTCAAGCGCGTCTACTTCGGCGAGGTCGCCAACGACGACGTCAGGGCGCTGGCCGACATCAACGCGCGCGAGTTTCTCGCGCTCGGCCTGCTCGCCGCGGCCACGCTGTACATGGGCCTCTATCCCAAGCCCTTCACCGACGTGATGAACGCGTCGGTGGCCGAACTGCTGCGCCACGTGGCGCTGTCGAAGCTGCCCTGACCGGGCCGGTGCCGCCATGACCCCGATGAACTGGGCCCTGCTTTCCCCCGAGATCTGGCTGCTGGTGATGGCCTGCGTCGTGCTGCTGGTCGATCTCTTCGTCACCGATCCCGAACGCGGACCGACCTTCTGGCTGACGCAGGCGACGATCGCCGTCTTCGCCTGGCTGCACATCGAAGGCCACAACGGCGGCCTCACCGCCTACGGCATGCAGGGTTTGGTCGTCGTCGACCCGATGGGCCACCTGCTCGCCGCCTTCGCGGCGCTGGCGGTGATGGTGACGCTCGCCTACGCGCGCCCCACGCTCGCCAGCCGCGACATGGCCAAGGGCGAGTTCTACCTGCTGACGCTGTTCGTGCTGCTGGGCATCTCGGTGATGTGCTCGGCCAACAACTTCCTCGTCGTCTACCTCGGCCTCGAGCTGATGAGCCTGTCGCTCTATGCGCTGACGGCGCTGCGCCGCGACCACGCGCTCGCCACCGAGGCGGCGATGAAGTACTTCGTGCTCGGCGCGCTGGCCAGCGGCTTCCTGCTCTACGGCCTGTCGATGATGTACGGCGCCACCGGCACGCTCGAGATCCCGAAGACGTTCGAGCAGATCGCCACCGGCCGCATCAACAAGGAAGTGCTCGTCTTCGGCGTCGTCTTCGTCGTCGCCGGCCTCGGCTTCAAGCTCGGCGCCGTGCCGTTCCACATGTGGGTGCCCGACGTCTACCAGGGCGCGCCGACGGCGGTGACGCTCTTGATCGGCGGCGCGCCGAAGTTCGCCGCCTTCGCGATCACGATCCGCCTGCTCGTCGAGGGCATGCTTGGCCTTGCGATCGACTGGCAGCAGATGCTCGTCGTGATGGCGGTCGGCTCGCTGGCGGTCGGCAACATCGCCGCCATCGCGCAGAGCAACCTGAAGCGCATGCTCGCCTATTCGACGATCGCGCAGATGGGCTTCATCGTGCTCGGCCTCACGGCCGGCGTCGTCAGCGGCAACACGCTGTCGGCCGCCAACGCCTACAGCTCGGCGATGTTCTATCTCGTCGCCTACGTGCTGACCACGCTCGGCACCTTCGGCCTCGTGATGTTCCTGTCGCGCCAGGGTTTCGAGAGCGAGGAGATCGCCGACCTCGCGGGGCTCGCGCGCCGCTCGCCGTGGGTGGCCGGCGTGATGACGGTGTTCATGTTCTCGCTGGCCGGCCTGCCGCCGATGATCGGCTTCTTCGCCAAGCTCGCCGTCATCCAGGCGCTGGTGACGACGAACCAGGCGCTGTACATCTGGCTCGCGGTGATCGCGGTGCTGTTCTCGCTGGTCGGCGCCTACTACTACCTGCGCGTCATCAAGGTGATGTGGTTCGACGAGCCCGGCCCGACGGCGCCGGTGCAGCAGGGCGCGGGCGTCACGGCGCTGCTGGCGCTGAACGGCGCCGCGGTGCTGCTGTTCGGCCTCTTCAGCGGCGGCCTGATGGCGCTGTGCCGCGACGCGATCCAGCGCACGTTCACGACTTGAGCGCGCCCACTCCGCCCGGGCCGATTTCGACTGCGGCCGCTGCGGCCGCCGCAGCCGATCCAGCGGCCCCGGCCGGTGACGACCACCTGCGCGAGCGCCTCGTCGAGCCGCACACGGTGCTCACCGGCGGCTTCCTCACCGTGCGCCGCGATGTCGTCGCATTGCCCGACGGCCAGCACGCGACGCGCGAGTTCGTGCAGCATCCCGGCGCGGTGGCCGTCGTGCCGATCCTCGACGACCAGCGCCTCGTGCTCGTGCGCCAGCACCGCTATCCGGTCGACCGTGTGCTGCTCGAGTTCCCGGCCGGCAAGCTCGACGCCGGCGAATCGACGCTTGCCTGCGCGATGCGCGAGCTGGCCGAGGAGACCGGCTACACGGCCGCCGAGTGGGCCTTCGGCGGCGAGATCGTCAACGCCGCCGCGTACTCGACCGAGAGCCTGTGGATCTGGTTCGCGCGCGGCCTCACCGCGGGCACGGTCAAGCTCGACGCCGGCGAGTTCGTCGAGACGGTCGTCTGCACCGAGGCTGAGTTGCACGAACTCGACCGTGCCGGCCAGCTGCCCGACGTGAAGACGATCATCGGCCTGCATTGGCTCACCGCGTGGCGCGGCGGCACGCGGGCGATGTCGTTCACGAGCGCAGGTGAGCATGCCGAGCAGGAAACGCGCACCGCACCTATGATGGGGCAGCGATGAAGGTGCTCAACCTGCGCTGCGCGAACGGCCACGGCTTCGAGGGCTGGTTTGCCTCCGACGACGACTACATGGACCAGAACGGCCGGGGTCTCGTCGAGTGCCCGATGTGCGCCGACAAAGTGATCACGCGCATGCCGAGCGCGCCGCGGCTGAACCTTTCGGGCGCGCGCGAGGCCGAGCCTGCCGTGTCCGCGTCCGCCTCCGCTTCGACATCGCCTTCGACGCCGCAGCAGCCGCAACCGCCGCAGCCGGCCGATCTTCAAGCGGCGTTCATGAAGGCCGTGCGCGAGATGATCCAGCGCACCGAGGACGTGGGCCCGCGCTTCGCCGAGGAAGCGCGGCGCATCCACTACGGCGAAGCGCCCGAACGCGGCATTCGCGGCAAGGCCAGCGCCGAAGAGCGCGAGGCGCTGCGCGACGAAGGCATCGAGACCTTCGCGCTGCCCGTGCCGCCGGGGCTCGACGGGCCGCTGCAGTAGGACAGGGCGCCGGAGAACTCGGCGGCCGCGCGGCCAAAGTCCTCGCAGGGTGCCGGCAGCATTGCGTCGCATATCCGCATCGCCGGCATGCTCGCGAAGGCGCCAAGGCAAGGCCGGCCGAGCGGCACGGATGCCCTTGCCCGCCGCAGGTGACGTTCCGTTACGAAGCGAGGCGACGAACCGGCCGCACCCTCCTCCTCAGGAGGCCATCCCGCCCAAGGCCTTGCCCCCGTCGACGAAGAGCACCTGGCCCGTGATGAAGCCGGTCGTCGGGGACACGAGGAATGCTGCCGCCGTGGCAACGTCCTCAGGCCGGCCTGCCTTGCCCGTCGGCTGCATCGCAAGCATCGCCGCATGCCGCTCCGGGGTGAGCGCCCGCAGCATCGCCGTGTCGATCAGGCCAGGGGCAATGGCATTGACGAGAATCCCCCGCGCGGCCAGTTCCATGGCGCTGGCTCGCGTATAGCCGACGAGGGCGGCCTTCGAGGCAACGTAATGCGGGTGGTTGAGTCCGCCGAGATAGGTGCGCGACGCGATGTTCACGATCCGGCCGCCATCCGGCATCTTGCGAAGGGCCTCCTGGGTCAAGGTTGTGGCCGCGATCAGGTTGTCTCGTAAAGGCGCCGGAAGTCCTCACTGCTCACCAAGTCGAACTTCCGCTCGTCGAAGACCCCGGCGTTATTGACCAATGCACAGATGGGCGGCAGATCCTGCACGATGCGACGAACTGCCGGTTCGTCCGTAAGGTCCACGACGCGCGGAACCACGTCGAGGTCCAGCCCCTGAAGGCGCTCCGCTTCGCGTTGTACGACGTCCGCGAGCTTGTCGACCATGACGACGCGGAACCCGTCGCGCGCCAGTCGCTCGACTGTTGCCAAACCCATCCCGCCGGCGCCGCCGGTGACGAGCGCGAGAAGCGGTTTCGTCGACATCTTGCCCTACCTCACCAGGTCACGATGCAAACGGTCAGCTCGGCCGCTCCATCTTGCACGCCGGATCAACAGGAACTGCCGCTTCGGGCCCAGGAACAATGCGCACCGGCTTGAAGCCCAAGTCGGTCCCATCCATCTTGTACTTCGCGTCCGGTGACACGATGCTCACTGCAATCGGCATGATTGACTGATGGTCCTCCTTGCGGATGCTCCACCGGCCCATCGGTGTCTCGTAGCTCGCATTCTCGAAGGCCAGCGCGATCTTCTTCGTGTCGACCGGTGCACCCGGCGCGCTGATCTTCTTGAGAACATCGCCGAGCATCAGTAGGGTATGGACCGGTGTGGGCTCGATGAAGGTCGGATAGCTGCCGGTCCTGGCCCGATAGTCTTCGGCGAAAGCCTCCCCGGCCTTTCCGGCCCCCTCGAGGCTGAAGATTGACGCCAGGTAGCTTCCAACCACGGCCTTTCCGGCGCTGGCAATGGTGCCGGGTGTATTGATCTCGGTCGTCCCGAACGCTGCCTTGAGGCCCGCATCGCCGGCAGCCTTGAGCAGCAGGATGGCGTCGTTGCCCCAGTTCACCGAGAGCACCGACTCCGCGCCGGATGCCCTGACTCGAGCGATGTATGGCGAGAAGTCCTGCAGCTTGTTGACGTCGTGCAGGATGGTCCCCGCGACCGAAATACCGGCCTTCTTCAGGAACATCTCCTGTGCCTTCTGACCGTCATGCCCGTACGAGTAGTTCTGATTGATGAGATAGACGCTCTTGCCCAGTGCCCCCCTCTCCTTCATGACCGGGATCAGCGCGTTCATGCGGACGTAGGGGTTGCTTCCCATCCGGAAGAACCAGAAGTGGCACTTGGCCGCCGTGAGCTCGTACGCTTCCGACCCGATGTTCAGGAAGATGACCTCCTTTCCCGGATTGCGCAGGTTGTACTTGCGGATGTCATCGGACAATTGGGCCGCGACGGCAGACGAAGAAACCTGCATCACGATGCGGGCGCCGGCCGCGATGGCTTCCTTCAGCTTCTCGCTGGCGACGATCGGCGCCGTCTGACTGTCGTACTTCATCAATTCGATCGGCGCGCCGTTGAAACCGCCTTCGCGGTTCAGCCGTTCCACGCCGAACTGCACGCCCTCCAGGTACTTCAGGCCCGTCTGCGCGCCGGGCCCAGAAAGGGCGTCGATCAGCGCCATCTTCAGGGGTTCGGCGCGGACGGATCCGGCCGTGGCGAGCGTCGCCGCGACGATGGCGGTGCACAGGGTTGCTTTCGTCTTCATGGCCGATGGCTCCTCTCGGGTTGGAATGACTTCTCTTTCACTTCCGGAATGCAGCCGGGCAGGCTCACCAGGCGCCAGCCGGGTTGTCGCGTCGAGGTTCGCCGCTGCTCAGATGCAGCGTCCTCCGTCGACCTCGAGGCAAACGCCAGTCAGGAAACCGGCTTCGTCGGACGCGAGGAACAGCGCAGCGTTCGCCATGTCGTCAGGCGCGCAAAGGCGCCCCAGTGGCACTTGCTGAAGCATCCGCGCCATCGCCTGCAGTTGCTCGTCGCGATCGCCCAGCGGACTCAACGCGCTGGCGAGCAAGGGCGTGTCGGCGATGATCGGACACAGTGCACAGACGCGGATCTTGTGCGGCGCCAGTTCCAGCGCCATCGCGCGGGTGCCGGCGACGACGGCGGCCTTTGAGGCTGCGTACCAGGTATTCGACGGGCGGGGCCGAATCGCGCTGGCCGACGCCGTGTTGAGAATGACGCCACGGCCGCGCTGGCGCAGCACGGGCACGACGCTGCGGCCGCACCAGTACTGGGCCTTCACGTTCACAGCGAACAGACGATCGAATTCATCCTCGCGCACCTCGTCCAGCGGCACGAAACGCTGCGAGACGCCGGCGTTGTTGACGAAGATGTCGATGCCCCCGAAGGTGCGGGTCGTCAGCGCGACGAGCGCGTCGAAGGAACGGCCGTCGGCGACGTCCGTCACCGTTGCGATGGCCCTGCCCCCCGACTGCTCGATAGCACCGGCAACGGCGGCGCCGCGCGCCGCATCGATGTCGGCCACCACGATGGACGCGCCTTCCCGAGCGAATCGCGTCGCGATGGCGGCCCCGAATCCAGAGCCGCCTCCCGTCACCACGGCAACCCGGCCGGCAAGCCGCCCGGACATGCCGCTCGGCACCTCGGAAGCTTCATGCACGGCCCGACCCTCGGGCCGTCGAAACCTGATTCACTGCACCCGGAGCGACCGCTGGGTCCGGCAGGTATTTCGCGATCGACCATCCGCCATCGACCGCCAGGACCACGCCATTGACGTAGCTGGCTTCGTCCGACGCCAGGAAGAGGCAGGGGTGTGCCAGCTCCTGCGCCAGGCCGTCTCGTCCCATCGGACTGTGGTCGTAGTACATCCGCTTGAACCAGGTGTTGCGGCTTGCTCGCTCGCGCGTCAACGGCGTAACGACGAGACCCGGTGCGACGGCATTGACGCGAATTCCGTCGCGCCCGAACTCGGTCGCCAGGTTGCGCGTCATCGCAGCGACGGCGGCCTTCGACTCGCCGTAACCGGCGCTCTGGGCAGTGCCGACCAGCCCTGAGACCGACGCGACGTTGACGATGGCGCCCCCGCGCCCTCGCATCACGGGGATCACCGCGCGACACAGGCCGAACGGCGCGATGACGTTGACCGCGAAGTAGCGCGCCAGCTCGGCATCGGTGGTCTGCAGAACGGGCTTGGCATTGCCGATTCCTGCGTTGTTGACGAGGATGTCCGGCATCCCCAGACCCTCGATGCACGTCGCGACGATGCGCTCGGCCGCTTGGGGTTCGCTCAGGTCCACCGTCATGGACCGGAAGGCCTTGGCCCGCAGTTGGATCTCGGGCGCTGGCTCGCGGTCCACTCCGAGCACCGACGCGCCCTCGGCTATGAAGAGCTCCGCGATCGCAAATCCGATGCCGGACGAAGTGCCGGTCACGATGGCGGTCTTTCCACGCAATCTCACGGGTCGATCTCCTGATTCGTCACCACGCACGCAGCCAGTCTAGGCATCGGCGCTGCCGCGGCATAGCTGCCGGAATGTGCAAACCAGCTATCGCTCGAATTGCATGGGTTGCATGGGCGCGCCTGCGAATCGCCGCGGCGCCGCAGCGCTGCGAGACTCGGCACTAGGCGACCTCGAGCCACTGGCGCCGAATCGACGCATCGTCGACCAGTGCTTCGGTCGGACCGTCGAAGGCGATAGCTCCATGCCCCATCACGAGCGATCGCGCGCAGATGCGCTTGGCGATCGTCATCTTCTGTTCGACCAGCACCACGGCGACGCCGCGCCGATTGATGTCGCAGATGACGTCGACCATGTGCTCGACGATCTGCGGCGCAAGGCCTTCCGTCGGCTCGTCGATCAGGATCACCCGCGGCTGCCCGAGCAGGGAGCGGCACAGCGTCAGCATCTGCTGCTCGCCTCCCGACAACGAGCCTGCCTTGGTCGAGCGGCGTTCGCACAGGCGCGGGAAGTAGTCGTACATCTCCTCGATGGTCCAAGCGAGCTGGCCCGTGCGCGCCGCGGACAAGCCTGCGATCAGGTTCTCCTCCACCGTGAGCAGGTCGAAGGGGAGCCGCTCCTCGGGAACGTAGGCAATGCCGGCGCGGTTGATGCGATGCGGCGGTTGCCCGGCCAGGTTCGCGTCGAGCAACCGGATCGAGCCGCCCGTGACTGGAACCATCCCCATGATCGCCTTCATCGTGGTGGACCGACCCGACCCGTTGCGGCCAAGCAGCGCGATCATCTCGGCCGGCGCGAGATCGAAGCTCACGCCACGCAGCACGTGACTCTTTCCGTAGTGCGCGTGAAGGCCCTCGACCGACAGCAGCGTCATGCTCTCGCCTCGCCGAGATAGGCTTCCTGGACCCGGCTGTCGTTGATGATCGCCTCCGGGGATCCGGTTGCCAGGATCTGACCGTAGACCAGCACGGAAATCCGGTCGCAGAGCGAGAACACGACATCCATGTCGTGCTCGATGACGACCAGCGTCTTGCCTTCGCTGACGCGGCGAACGAGGTCGATCATGTAGCGGGACTCGTCGCGCGACATCCCGGCCATTGGTTCGTCAAGAAGGATGACGTCGCCGCCCGGCCCCAGGGCCATGCCGATCTCCAGTGCGCGCTGGGCGGAATACGCCAGGTCGCCTGCCATCCGGTCGTGGAAGGGCTCGAGCTTCACCCGTTCCATCAGCCCTTGGGCTCTCTCGTTGACCTCGCGCGCTCGCGCCACCAAGCGCAGCAGCGGGTAGCGCAGGCCGAGGCCGGCCATTGCCGCGATCTGGAAGTTCTCGAAGACCGTCATGCGGGGAAAAATGTTGGTGATCTGGAACGAGCGGGCCAGTCCCATCCGCGACAACCGATGCGGCGGCAAGCCGCCGATGCTCGTTCCGTTGAGGGTGATCGTGCCCCCGGTGGGCTTGTAGAGCCCGGAGATGAGGGCGAACAGCGTCGACTTGCCGGCGCCATTGGGACCGATGATGGCGTGCCGCTCTCCCTGCACGACCGAAAGGTCGGCGCCGCGAATGATCTCGGTGTCGCCGAACCGCTTGCGCAGCCCGTTCAGTTCCAGCGCGGCCATGTCACGTGTCCCCGACGTTCGCGAGCGCGGGCGTCCCGTGGCGGAGCCGGATCGCCCGCGGCAGCCTCAGCAGCGCCACGCCGGCGGCGATGGCGATCACCGGAAGCGCCCAGGTGACAAGCGAGCGCGGCGCCCATTCCGCCCAGAAGAGCCGAACGGCAGGCCATTGCCCGGTACGCGCCACCACGCTCTGGTACTCCGGCAGGAAGATCCGGGACGTCGCTTCGACGATGAACACGAAACCGGCGATGATCAGCAGCCACGGCCCGATCGCCGCCGCGCGCCGCTGCAGCGCGCCCCCGTCGCGACGCACCAGTTCGCCGAAGCTGCGCTTCATGGCGGCGGCGATCCCGTCCGGCAGCAGCAGCATCACGAGGACGAACAGAACGCCTTGGTGAAGGAGCCAGATCCGGGTTGCCTCTGACACGACATGGCCGAACACCGTCAGCAGCAGTGCGCCCAGTGCCGGGCCAAGGAAGACCGACGCACCGCCGACGATCGTTTGCAGGATCACCGCACCCGAGTAGCCAAGGCCGAACAGCGAGTAGTTGGCGGTCTCGTTGACGATCGCGAACAGCCCGCCGGCTATGCCAGCGAACATTGAAGACGTAGCGAACACGACGACCTTCGTGCGGTAGGTGTTGAACCCCATGAAGGACAAGCGTCGCTCGCCTTCGCGAAGCGCCAGGGTCAGCTGGCCGAACAAGGTCCTACGGTACAGGTAGAGCAGCAGGATCGCGGCGGCCACCCACACGACGACGAACACGTAGACCTGCGAGGCCGAACCGAAGGCGATCCCGAGCCAGGGCATTCGCGTGGCGGACAAGCCCGTCTCCCCCCCGAACACACCGATCAGATTCGGCGCCAGCGAGTGGAACAGCTCGGCCAGCGCCAGCGTGATCATCGAGAAGTAGGCTCCGCTGCGAAGCGTGGCGAAAGCGCCGACGAGCCCGCCAACCAGGAGGGCCGCAACGCCGCCGACCAAGGGCATCGCGGGCAGGGGAATCGTGAGCTGGCCGCCCTCGACGGCCTGCATGGCGTGAATGGTGGCAAACGCCCCGACGGCGAAGTACGCGGCATGGCCGAACGACAGCATCCCCCCTTGACCGTAGAGCAGGTTGAAGCTCATCGCGAACAGCGCGGCGATCAAGGCCTGCGTCAGCAGGCCGAGATACCCATCGCCGACGACGAGCGGGGCGCCGAGCATCACCACGACACCGACGGCACTCAGCGCAATTGACTTCATGACTCAGCTCCTGTCGCCCATCAGCCCGGCCGGTCGAACGAGGAGCACGATCAGCATCAGCAGAACCGGTATCGAGCCCGCGAAGGTGGAAAGCTGCAGGCTCGTCAACCCGCCGACGGAATCGCTCGGCGCCACGTCGGTGACCAAGCGCAGCACATCGTTGAGCGACACTTCGACGCCGGCGCCGAACGAGCTGAGAAGCCCGATGAGCAGCGACGCCAGGAGAGCCCCGCCGAGCGAGCCGAGGCCGCCGACGACGACCACGACGAAGACGATCACGCTCATCTCGACGGCCATCTGCGGGCTGGTCGTCAGCAGAGCGCCTCCCACCGCGCCGGCTACCCCCGCCATCCACGCGCCCAGGCCGAACACCCCGGAGATGACCGCAGGAACGTTGTGGCCGAGCGCCGACACCATTGCGGGTCGCTGGACGGCTGCACGAACGATGATGCCGACTCGCGTGCGCTTCAGCAGCACGAACAGGATAACGAACAACGCCACCGCCACGATTCCGACGAAGCCCTTGTAGAACGGGAACTCCGTGCCGTAAACCAGCAGCGCGGGGAACTTCATGACCTCGGGCGGCCGGTAATTGACCGGATAGTTGCCGAAGAACATCTTCGTGAACTCCTCGATGACGAACGCGACGCCGAAGGTCAGCAACAGCTGATGGCCATGACCCTGGTCGTGCACGCTACGCAGCATGTAGCGCTCGATGGCGATGCCCGCGGCGGCCACCAGCAGCGGCGCCACGAGCAGCGCTGCGGTGAACCCGGCACGCTGTCCGATGGCATAGGCGATGTAGGCACCCATCATGTAGAACGACGCGTGCGCGAAGTTGATGACGCCCATCATTCCGAAGACCAGCGTCAGCCCGGCCGCGACCATGAACAGCAGCAGCCCGTGGATCGCGCCGTTGAGAAGGGAGATGATGAAGAACTCCATCGAGCGCTCCAGTTGCGAGTGGCGCGGTACGCTGCCCTGACCGGCCGTTCAGCCGGCGAGGAACCCGCCGTCCACGGGCAGGGTCACGCCGGTGACGTAGCTGGACATGGCGGATGACAGGAAGATCACCGGGCCCACAAGTTCCTCGGGCTCGGCCCAGCGCGCGAGGGGCGTGCGTGCCATGAACCTCGCGAGGCGCTCCGGCACCTGGCGCGTCGCCTCGGTCATCGGCGTGGCGATGATGCCGGGGGCGATCGCGTTGACCCGCACGCCGTCGGCGGCGAGTTGGCAGGCCAGCGACTGGGTGAGCATCTTCACGGCGCCCTTCGACGGCGTGTAGCTGATAGGGCCCCCGAGCGAGCTGAACGCTGCGATCGAGCCGACGTTCACGATCGTGCCCTTCGTCGCGCGCAGCTGCGCCAGCCAGGCCAGCGTGACGTTGAAAGTGCCCATGGCGTTCGTCTGCAGCGTGCGCTCGAGGTCCGCCGCGACATCCGGACTGTCGATGTCGTCACGGATCAGGATGCCGGCGTTGTTCACCAGCAGATCCACAGGGCCGATCTCGCAGCCTGTCAGTTCGGCCAGCGCCGCGCAATCCGGCTTGGAGGTAACGTCGAGCGCGAACGACCAGGCGTGGCCGCCTGCACGCTCGATGTCCGCCGCCGTCCGTGCGCCGGTCTGCGCGTCGATGTCGGTGACGATTACGCGGGCGCCTGCCCTGGCCAGCCCGCGGGCGATCGCTGCGCCGTTGCCGCGCCCGGCGCCGGTGACCAGGGCGAGCCGGTTGTCGAGGACGCGCGGCGCCATGCAGTCGTCGATGTTCATGGGTCTCCTGTGCCGCCACCGGCGGCAATGTATAGGGCGGTTTCAGTCGGAGAGCACGGGTGCAGGGTGCGTCGGCACGCCGTCCGTTCCCGTCGACAGGCAACGATCGAAGCCGCCCTTGGCACGCTTCTCGAGCCAGTAGCCATACTGGGGAGGAACCAGACCGTATGGGTCACGGATGCCGAGCGCCACGGCGGCATCGAGCGCCCAGTGCGGGTTGTGCAGCAGCTCGCGGCCGATCGCCACCAGGTCCGCCTTCCCGCTCGCCAGGATCTCCTCGGCCTGGCCGGCATGGACGATCAGTCCGACGGCCATCGTCATGACGTCTGCGTCGAAGCGGATCCTCTCCGCGTACGGAACCTGGTATCCGAGGACAGGCCGGTCGCGGACGGCCGGCGTGTTCATCCCGCCGCTGCTGCAGTCGAACACGTCCACGCCCTTTGCCTTCAGGACACTCGCCAGCGCGACGCTGTCTTCGAGCGACCAGCCGTCGTCATCGACTGCCGAGGCGCGGAAGAACAGCGGCTTGTCGGCAGGCCAATGGCGGCGCACCTCCTCGACGACCTCGATCGCGAGTCGCATCCGGTTTGGCAGCGAGCCGCCGTATTCATCCGAACGGCGGTTCGCCGTGGGCGACAGGAACTGATGCAGGAGGTAGCCGTGTGCCCCGTGGATCTCCACCACGTCGAAACCCGCCCGCAACGCGCGCTGCGCCGCTTTCCCCCACGCGTGCACCACCTGCTGAATGTCGGCCCGAGTCATTGCGCGGGGCACGAAGTACTCCGGCCCATGCGCCAGTGCACTGGGCCCGATGAGTTCCCACGGCTCGCCGTGGTCGACGCCGGGGAACTCAAGCAGCTGATGGCGCCCTTCCCACGGCGGCTCGCAGCGTGCCTTGCGGCCGGAATGCGCAAGCTGGATTCCGGCGACCGCGCCGCTGCCGTGAATCATCGACGTGATGCGCTGCATCGGCGCGACGAACTCGTCCTTCCACAGGCCCAGATCCTTCGGCGTACTGCAGCCGCGCGGATCGACCTTGGTGGACTCCATGAAGACCAGACCGACGCCGCCGACAGCGAACTTGGCGAGGTGCGCCAAATGCCACTCGGTCAGCCGTCCGTTCGTCGCCGAGTACGTCAACATCGGCGACAGCACGATGCGGTTCTTGAGCCGGACGCCTCGCAGCTGCAGCGGGGAGAACAGGTGCGTCGTCATGACGAGCCGTCCGGTCAGCGCCCGACGAAGACGGGTCTCCGCTTCTCGGCGAAGGCACGTTGAGCTTCCTTCGCGTCCTCGGTTCGGGAGATCGCGGCCGTCATGTCCTGCTCGTAGCGATACCCATCGCGCAGCGTCATGTCCTCGATCGCGTTCAGCGTCTGCTTCGCGAGCTTGACGGCGAGAGGGCTCTTGGATGCGACGCTGTGCGCGACCTCCATCGCCGCTGCAATCAGGCGCTCGGTCGCTACGCAGTCTTCGACGATGCCCAGGCGATGCAGCTCAGGACCAGGCACGCGGTAGCCCGTGAGCACCATGCGGCGAAGCAGCGAGTGCGGGAACAGGCGCTTGGCGTGGCTTGCGCCGCCCATCAGCCCGACATCGATCTCCGGCAGCCCGAACGTCGCCGTCTCCGACACGATGACGATGTCGCACGACGCCGCGATGGCCAGTCCGGCACCGAGCGCCACACCGTTGACGGCGGCCACGACGGGCTTGGCGCATTCGCGGATCGTGTGAAAGCACTCTCGGGTTCGCCTGGAATGCGCCGGCAAGTCGCCCGGACCCTTGATCAGATCCTTGCGGCCCTTGATGTCGGCTCCGGCGCAGAATTGCTTGCCGGCCCCCGTCAGCACCACGCAGCGGATCTCGTCCGCGTCGGAGATGACGTCCAGCGTCGCCGTCAACTCGTCGGAAAGGGTGCGGCTCAGCACGTTCACCGGCGGGCAGTTCATTTCGAGAAGTGCCGTGCCGTCGGCGACCGTCACGTTCAGCTGAGTGAGCGCCTCCAGGCGGCGCAGGGAATCGGGCAGCATGTCGTCTCCTCCCGGCACGGTTGCCGAGTAACACATCGGGCGGGACGCGGTCGCGGTTCGGGACTCAAGCGACGCTGCGCTCGTCCGTCGTCGCGTGCTCCAGCGCCCCGATGCCGAACTCCGCCAGGACTTCGCCGGTGTGTTCGCCGAGTCCGGGCGGCGGCCGCTCGCTGTTCGTTGCGAGCCCGCCGAAGCGGAAGGGACTCATGACGAGCTGGACGGGCCCGGCCGCGGGGTGTTCATAGGTCCGCACCATCTCGCGGTGCAGGATCTGCGGTTCGGCCAGCGCCTCGGGAACGCTGTTGATCGCTCCGGCGGGCACGCCCGCTTCCGTCAGCCGCCTCAGCCACTCGGCGCGCGGCCGCGCCGCGAACGCATCCTCCAGCAGCGGCTGCAACGTCGACTGGTTCTGCACGCGACCGGCGTTTGCACGGAAACGCTCATCGGCCGACAACTGCGGCATCCCGAGTACCTCGCAAAGCGCCGCGAACTGCCCTTCGTTGCCGACGACGAGCACGATGTCGCCGTCGGCACAGGCGTAAACCTTCTGGGGCTGGATGTTCGGATGGGCATTGCCGGTACGTCGCGGCACCTTGCCCGACAGCAACGAGTTCATCGCTTGGTTGGACAGCAGGTTCACTGCGACGTCGAGCATCGCGATGTCGAGGTACTCGCCCTTGCCGGTGACCTCCCGCCCGGCCAAGGCGGCCGTGACCGCGGTGGCCGCGTACACGCCGGTGATCAGGTCGATGATCGGGATGCCCACCTTCTGCGGCCCCGCGCCGGGCTCGCCGTCGGGGCCTCCAGTGACGCTCATCAAGCCTCCCATAGCCTGGATCAGGAAGTCGTAGGCCGGCTGCGCGGCGCGAGGTCCTGATTGCCCGAAGCCGGTGATGGAGCAGTAGATCAACCGGTCGTTGAGCGCCGAGAGGTGCTTCCACCCGAGGCCGAACCGATCGAGCGTGCCGACCTTGTAGTTCTCAAGCACGACGTCGCACTGCGCGACGATCGTGCGCACGGCCTCCTGGCCCTCGGGCGTGCTCAGGTCGAGCGTGATCGAGCGCTTGCCGCGGTTGGCTGCGAGGAAGTAGCCGGCGCCGATCTCGGTGCCTTCGCGCGCCTTCAGGAACGGCGGCCCCCAGGCGCGCGTGTCGTCACCCACGCCGGGCCGTTCGACCTTGATCACGTCGGCCCCGAGATCGGCCAGGATCTGGCCGGCCCACGGACCTGCGAGCACCCGGCTGAGATCTAGAACTCGGACATGCGAAAGCGGCTTCGTCATCACCCGCCCTATTCCGGCTTGACGCCCGCCAGCCTTGCGACCTTGGCCCACTGCTCTTGCTCGCTGCGGATGAACGCCGCGAACTGGTCTGCCGTGTTGGGCCCGATCGTTACGCCCAGCTCGCCCCACTTCGTCTTCACCGCAGGCAGCGCCAGCACCTTCATGATGGCGGCGTTGAGCTTGTCGATGATTGCCTTGGGAACCCCGGTCGGCGCGACAACGCCGAACCACGTGCTGGCGTCGAAGCCGGGCACCGTCTTCGATACCGGCGGCACGTCTGGCAACGGCTTGAACGGTTCGGCCGTGGAGGTCGCGATCGCGCGCAGCTGGTTCTGCCGGACATTCCCAAGCACGGCCGTCGCGGTCTGGAACGAGAGATCCACCTGGCCGGCGATCTGGTCGACGATCGATGGGCCCGCACCCTTGTACGGAACGTGCACGACGTCGATGCCGGTCAGGTGCTTCAGCAGCTCCATGTAGAGGTGCGGCGACGTGCCGATTCCGGCCGACGCATAGCTGAACTTGCCCGGACTCGCCTTCGCCTGCGCGATCAGGTCCGCGAGCGAGTTGATCTTGAGGCTCGGGTGCACGACGAGCAGGGCCGGCATCTTGCCCACCAGCGCGACGGCCGACAGGTCCTTGATCGGGTCGTAGCGCAGGTCCTTATAGACACTCGGCGCCATGA
The DNA here is from genome assembly GCA_016716535.1 of Betaproteobacteria bacterium. Lineage (GTDB taxonomy): Bacteria > Pseudomonadota > Gammaproteobacteria > Burkholderiales > Burkholderiaceae_C > Rubrivivax. The sequence continues at coordinate 268,748 of JADJWD010000002.1, forward strand.
CGCTCGAGATCGGGTACATGGCCAGCGTGTAGCCGTCGGGAGCCGCCCTCGCGGTGAACTCCAGCCCGATGTTGCCGCCCGCGCCCGCCTTGGTGTCCACGATGAGGCGCTGGCCAAGCTCGGCGTACAGATGCTCCGCCAGGATACGTGCCAGGATCTCGGTCGTGCCGCCAGTGGGGAATGGATTGATCAGCTTGATGATCCGGTCCGGATACGTGGTCGCTCGCGCCAGGGTGGGTGCCAGCGCCATCGCGGCCGATGACAAAACGAGCTCGCGTCGAAGCATGTTCGGCTCCCCGGGTCAGCCGGCCTTCACGAGATGCAACTGGACGAAGCGCGCATTGCGCCTGGCGGCTTCGAGCTGGAAGTCCCTCTGGGCGTACAGGCCGATGTGCGTCACCTTGCGCATGACCGACAGCTCCTTGCGCACCGAGCCGATCCGGTTGAACGCCGCCACCTGCAGATCCCAGGGCGTGTGTTCATCGCCCTCTACGACGAGCATCTGCACGGGCGTGTTGAGATTGCGCTTCAGGTAGTCGTTCACCGAGTACTGCATCAGCAGTTCGGTCGATTCCATCGTGCTGAGGCTCTTATAGTTGGGCGCGAAGGTCTCGCGCGCCGACGAAAAGAACTTGTACGACGTGGTGAACGGCCACGTGCACAGCGCCTCGTCCGGATCCGGCACGTTGTGCGGGATCATCTGCTCGGCCTCGCCGCGCGCGCGCCGCTCGCGATCCTCCGCCAGCGCCTTCTCGAGCTTCGCGAAGCGCCCCTTGCCGTAGCCGTGCACCAGCCGCATCGACTCATAGCCATCGATCACCGGGATGATCGAGACGGCGCAGCGCACGCGGGCGTCGATGGCGGACAGGATCAACGCATGGCCGCCTGAGTACGAGATGCCCCAGACGCCGAGCCGCTCCTGGTCGACATCGTCCAGCGTGGCCGCGTAGCTCAGCGCGTTGCGGTAGTCCTCGAGCTGCGCCCACGGGTCGATGTGCTGGCGCCGATCGCCATCGCTTTCGCCAAAGCCGCGGTAGTCGAAGCGCAGCGTCGCGCAGCCGACCGAGGCCAGCTCGGCTGCGTAGGTCGGCATGACGATTTCCTTCACGTAGCACCAGCCGCCAGCCATCACGAGCAGCGGATGGGGCCCCGGGCCCTCGGGCATGTTGAACACGCCGCGCAGAGTGACGCCCTTGCTCTTGAACTCGACCTTCTGCTCCATCACTCGTGGCTCCTTCGCTACCGTTGTAGGATTGCCGCGGTGATCGCGGCAACGCTGATTGCGGACGGAGTCTAGGCGCCTGCTCTTGGCGGACGTAGCCTTCCCGGCTGTATTGCAGCTATGCACTTGGGAGCATGGAAGGCGCCCGCTCCGCGCTGATATGCCGGTATCTACATGGCTGCCATGCCCGCGGCGGGGCTGCCTTCGACACCCGAGCCGTGCCTACACTTTTTCTGCGCCCTCCCGGCGCGGAAGAAGGACATGACTGAACCCGTTTCTCGTCGCGAGGATTCCGACTCTGCCTTAGCGTTCGGCGACAGCGCTCGCGAGTTCTTGCGCGCACGATCGCCGCTGTCACGGCTCAGATCCTTGCGCGCGGGCTCGCCTCGGTTCGACCGCGCCGTCTGGGCCAGCCTGACCGAGGCAGGGTGGACATCGATCCTCGCTCCCGAGGAACTGGGCGGCCTTGGCCTCGACCTTCGCCATGCCTGCGCGGTCGCCGAGGAAGTCGGCCGACACCCGATGCCCGAGCCGGTTCTGGGAGCGGCGATCCAGACCGTATCGCTGCTCGCCGCGTTGCCCCGTGGCGAGCAACGCGATGTCTTGCTGGCCTCGGTGATGTCGGGTGAGCTCGTCGCTGGCACCGCATGGCAGGAACGCGCCGGCCAGCTCGAGCCGGAGGAGTCGCTTGCCACGCGCGCAGTACGCTGCGACGACGCCTACAAACTCGAAGGCAGCAAGCGCTGGGTGGTACCCGGCGTCGGCGCGGACGGCTGGCTGGTCTCTGCGGCGACCGGAGCCGATGCGGCGATCTGGTGGGTTCCCGCGTCGACCCGAGGCGTCAGCGCGTCGGAGGAGGACCGTATTGACGGCTCCACCTGCGCAACGTTGCGCCTTGAGCAGGTGGAGTTGCCGGCGTCCCTGCGTCTCGCGACCGGCGAGGACGCGTTGGCTGCGCTGAGGCGTGCCAACGACGCCACGCGGATGGCGCAGGCGGCCGAGTTGCTCGGGATCGCGCGCGAGTCCTTCGCAATGACGCTCGGGTACCTGCGGACGCGGGTGCAATTCGGCAAACCGATCGGCTCCAACCAGGCGCTGCAGCACCGCATGGTTGACGCCTACATCCAGATCGAGCTGGCCTCGGCCTGCCTGCGCGAGGCGATCGCGGAGGGTGAAGCCAGTGCGCGGCGACTCGCCGCCGCCGCGAGCCGCGCGAAGGCGCGATGTGTGCAGGCGGCGCTGATGGCGACGCGACTTGGGCTGCAACTGCATGGGGCGATCGGGTTTACCGACGAATACGACCTCGGGCTGTACCTCAAGCGCGCGCTGCAGCACGCGAGTTGGCTCGGATCCGAGTCGGCCATGCGATTGCGCTACCAGGAGGAAGCCGTCACGCCGGTCGAGGCTTCCACCGCCACCGATGGCACGTCAGAGGACCGTATCGCTCCGCGAGACACGGACTGGGCGGGAATGGGCGAAGCTCAGTTCCGTCGCATGGTCCGCTCGTTCCTCCGCTACCACTACCCGGACAATCTGCGACATCCGTCGCACCGGCTGCACTGGGACGAATGCAAGGCGTGGTATCAGACTCTGTCGAAGCAGGGATGGCTCGCGCCGGCGTGGCCTCGAGAGCATGGTGGCATGGGCCTGCCGGGCGACAAGCTCCTCGCCTTCATCGAGGAGATGGAGGATTACGGCGTCGCCCGTCTTCCTGACCAGGGGATCATCAACCTCGGTCCCGTCCTCATCCGCTTCGGAACCCCGGAGCAGCAACGCGAGTACCTGCCGAAGATCCTTTCCGGGGAGCACATCTGGTGCCAGGGCTACTCGGAGCCGAACGCCGGCTCAGACCTCGCCTCGCTTCGCACCGAGGCGATCGCGGACGGTGACGAGTTCATCGTGAACGGGCAAAAGATCTGGACGACTCTGGCGCAGGATGCGACTCACATCTTCTGCCTCGTGCGCACGGACAGGGCCGGAAGGAAGCAGGAAGGCATCAGCTTCCTGCTCGTGAACCTGTCGTCACCCGGCGTCTCGATTCGTCCGATCCGAAGCATCGCGGGGGAAGAAGAATTCTGCGAGGTCTTCTTCGACAACGTCCGCGTCCCCATGACGAACCTTGTCGGCGAGCTTCACGGCGGCTGGCGGATAGCGAAGGCCCTGCTAGGCTTTGAACGGTTGTTCGTCGGCAGCCCGAAGACCGCCCAGTACGCGATGAGCCTGCTGCGCAAGGTGGCGCAGGCGCGGGGTTTGCTCGAGAACGAAGCCTTTCTGGAGCGATATGCACAACTGGACCTTGACGTGGCCGACCTGAAGGCGGCATACGGGCAGTTTGCCGAGATGATCAAGCGCGGCAGCGAGTTGCCGGCATCGGTTTCGATTCTCAAGATCTGGGCCAGCGAGACGTACACTGCCATCACGCGCTTCATGTTCGAGGCCTGCGACGAACTTGGGGGTGCTGTGGGGGACGTGGACCTCGGCGGCGGAGCCGTGGTCAACGTGTCGGCCCCGCTGATGAACGCGACGATCACGACGATCTACGCAGGGTCGAACGAGATCCAGAGGAACATCCTCACGAAGGCGGTCCTGGAACTCCCGAGCTGAACCGGTTCAGTGACTGAGCACATCCCCGCCTGAACGCTCCCAGTAGTCGCGATTGCGGCTGAACACCTCGCGGATCGTGCGCGCCACTTGGCGCGTCGCTCGCGAAGCGGGTCTCGCGGCCGTCATCCCGAGAACGATCGTGCGATTGAACTCCGGGTCGACGATGCGCGACCGCTGCAGCTGGCCGGCTGCCACCTCTTCGGCTGCAGCGTGCGCCGGCAGCACCGCGTAGGCACCGCCTAGCCTGGCAACCGCCTTCTGGATCTGCGTCGAATCGGCCTCGAGCGCGACGTTGAGCGTGATTCCAGCCTGTCGTGCCATTTGGTCGAGCGTGAGGCGCACGCCGCTGGGCGCACCCGGCAGGACAAGCGATTGTTCGTGCAATGCGGCGAAGCGCACCGTCGGCTCGCTCGTCAGCTCGCTGCCTGGCACACCGATGACGTACGAAGAGACCTGTACCAGTGGATCGGCGTCCGACTGGGACTTGGCATATCGATAGGGCAAGCCGAGATCGACGAAGCCGTTGGCGAGCCACTGGTCGATCTGCCCCGCGGAGCCCTCGAATACCTGCAGGCGAATCGCCGGAAACGCCTCACGCAGCTCGAAGAACAGCGGCACGATCAGGACCATGTAGAGCGATGGCAAGGCGCCAAGCCGGACCTCCCCCCCGGGCAACTGAGACCCCCCCTCGAGTTGCGCTGACAGCTCGCCAGCTTCGTGCAGTAGGGAAGCGATTCTTGGCAACAGCGTCTCGCCCAGCTGGGTAAGGGTCACGCCGCGACCGGTGCGGTGAAACAGCCGGCCGCCGCACTCGGTCTCGAGCCTGGAGATCTGCCGGCTGATTGCCGGTTGAGGCAACCCCAGCATGACGGCCGTTCGGGTCAGGCTGCCTTGCTGCACGACTGTCACGAATACGCGAAGCCGCTCGAGATCCCACTGGATTGACTTGCCCATAGACGCCAGATCAGTCGACGCGCGCGCGGCGCCACAGCTGTACGCTCGAATCGAGCTGGCCGACGCCTGTTACAGCGTTCCCTCGAACGCCTCGGGTGGCATGGTACGGCGGGGCGGCTCCGCTCGTCTGCGATGCCTCCAAACTACCTCCTCGCGCGCGGGCCCGCCGAGCGCTCGCCGCGGCTGAAGCCGCAGCCTGTGGCCGATGCCTCGGCGCGATGGCCCGCAGCCCGCAGGCGATGACTCAGCGCGAATGGGATCCGTCAGGCCAGCACCCGCCCCGGATTCAAGATCCCTTGCGGGTCGAACGCCGCCTTCACGCGCCGCATCAGCGCCAGCGCCACCGGCGACTTGCGCGCGGCGAGTTCCGCGACCTTCAGGGCGCCGATGCCGTGCTCGGCCGAGAACGAGCCGCCGAACGGCACCAGCGCATCGAAGACGATGCGGTTGACCTCGTGCTCGTGCTCGGCGAGGAAGCGCTTCGCGTCGCCGCCCTCGGGGCACTGCAGGTTGTAGTGCAGGTTGCCGTCGCCCAGGTGCCCGAAGTTGACGAGCCGTGCGCCGGGGAAGCGCGCCAGCAGCAGCGCGTCGGTGCTCTCGACGAAGGCCGGTATCGCCGACACCGGCAGCGCGATGTCGTGCTTGATGTTGAGCCCTTCCTCGCTCTGCGCGAGCGGGATCGATTCGCGCAGGTGCCACAGCCCTTGTGATTGCGCGAGGCTCTCGGCGACGACCGCGTCGCCCACCGTGCCGGCCTCGATCGCCGCGCCGAGCAGCGCCTCGAAGCGCGCGCGCCTCGGCTTCGCCTTCGGTGTCGCTGTGCTCGAGCAGCACCGTCCACGGTGCGGCCGGCAGCGGCCGCGGCAGCTGCGGGAAATGCCGCGCGACGAGGTCGAGCGCGAAGCGGCCCATCACCTCGAACCCCGTCAGCCCCGAGCCGAGCCGCGCGCGCGCCAGGTTCAACAGCTCTACGCATCGCGCCAGCGTCCCGCACGCGGCCAGCGCCGTCATCGTCGCCGCCGGCCGCGGCGCGAGCTTCATCGTCGCCGCGGTGATGATGCCGAGCGTGCCTTCGCTGCCGACAACGAGGTCGCGCAGGTCGTAGCCGGTGTTGTCCTTGCGCAGGCCGGTCAGCCCTTCCCAGATCTCGCCGTCGGCGGTGACGACCTCGAGCCCCAGACACAGGTCGCGCGCGTTGCCCCAGCGCAGCACCTGCGTGCCGCCGGCGTTGGTGGCGAGGTTGCCGCCGAGTGTGCAGCTGCCTTCGGCCGCGAGGCTGAGCGGGAACAGCAGGCCGGCCGCCTCGGCCGCTTCCTGCACCGCCTGCAGCACGCAGCCGGCCTCGGCGGTGACGGTCAGGTTCGCGCGGTCGATGCCGCGCACGCGGCTCAGCCGCTTCGTCGACAAGAGCACCTGGCGCCCGCTCGCATCGGGCACGCCGCCGCCGACGAGGCCGGTGTTGCCGCCCTGCGGCACGATCGGCGTGCCGGCTGACGCGCATGCGCGCACGACGGCGGCCACCTCGGCGGTGCTGCCCGGCCGCACGACGGCGAGCGCACGGCCGTGCCAGCGCCGCCGCCAGTCGAGCTGATAGGCATCGAGTTCGTTGCCGCCGGCATCGCCGGCGATGACGTGGCTCGCGCCGACGATTTGGCGCAGCGTGTCGAGCAGTTCGGTCATGGGTTGGAGGTGGCCTCGCGCGCCGCGGCGCCGTCGGCCAGGCGGCGCCGGATGAAGCTGACGCACGTGAAGACGAGCACCGCGAGCGCGACTTCGAGCGCAGCGAGGAGGGCGCTCGTGCCTGCTTCGGACGTGGCGCGCACGAGGCCTTCGAGCACGTAGAGCCACACCACGAGCGCCAGCCAGCGGTAGGTGTAGAGCCGATGCCGCGCGAGGCCGGGCAACGCCATCAGCAGCGGCAGCACCTTGATGGCGAGCGTGCCGCGGCCGATCGGCGCGAGCCACGTCTCCCAGGCGATGCAAAGCGCGATCAGCGCCAGCGTCGCCGCGAGCGTGAGCCGCTGCGCGCGCACGACGGCGGGGCTGGGCACGCCATCAACGCGATCGCCTTGCATCACGGGTGTCGCAGTCATGCTGGCATCATTGTCGCCATGTTTTCGAGTGCCGGCTCCGCCCGGGCCACTGCCGGGCGCATCGCGCGCGCGCAGGAGCGCCTCGCGCAACTGCTTCAGACGCTGCAGCGCTGGCCCTGGTACGACACGCTGCGCACGCTGCGCAAGCGCTTTTCTGAAGACAACCTCGGCCTCACCGCCCGGCAGCCTGACCTTCACGACGCTGATCGCGCTGGTGCCACTGGTCACCGTGACGCTGGCGATCTTCTCGGCCTTCCCGATGTTCGCGAGCTTCCAGGCCGCGCTCGAGAAGTACCTGCTGCAGGCGCTGGTGCCCGAGGCGATCGCGCGGCCGGTGCTGAAGAGCCTGACGATGTTCGCCGGCAAGGCGCGCACGATCGGCACCGCCGGCCTCGTCGTGCTGACGGTCAGCGCGCTGGCGCTGGTGCTGACGATCGACCGCACGCTCAACCGCATCTGGCGCGTGCGGGAGAAACGGCCGTTCGGCCAGCGCGTGCTCGTCTACTGGGCCTGCATCACGCTCGGGCCGCTGGTCGCCGGCGTCAGCCTGACGCTGGCGAGTTATGCGCTGTCGGCCTCGCAAGGCTGGGCGCAGGGGCTGCCGGGCGGCGTCGGCCTGCTGCTCGACGTGCTCGAGTTCGCGCTCCTGGCCGCGACGATGGCCGGCCTCTTCCACTACGTGCCCAACGCGCCGGTGCGCTGGGCGCACGCCTGGGCCGGCGCGATCTTCGTCGCCGTGGCGATGGAGCTGGCCAAGCGCGGCCTCGCCTGGTACCTGAAGGAAGTACCGAGCTTCTCGGCGATCTACGGCGCGTTCGCAACGCTGCCGATCCTGCTGTTGTGGATCTATCTGGTCTGGGTCGTCGTGCTGCTCGGTGCCGTCGTCGCGGCCTACGCGCCGAGCCTCGCGATGCGCGTCGTGCGCCGGCCCGAGACGCCGGGGCTGCGCTTCGAACTCGCACTGGCGATGCTCGCCGAGCTCGACACCGCGCGCCGCGCCGGCCTGGGCGGCCTGACGCTGCCGCAGCTTGCCGCGCGGCTGCGCATCGACCCGCTGCAGCTCGAGCCCGTGCTGCACCGGCTGCGCGGCATCGACTGGGTGGCGCGGCTGCACGAGGCCGGCCCGCACGACGACGACGAGCCGCGCCTCGTGCTGCTGTGCGAGCCCGAGGCGACGGCGGCCACCCCGCTTGTCGACGCGCTGCTGCTCGCGCCCGGCGAAGCGAGCGGCGCCTTCCGCCGTGCCGCCGGCTTCGAGCGGATGACGCTGACGCAGTTGTTGTCGCGTTAGGCCGCGGCCGTTGCCCCTCACTTCGACCTTTCGTACCTCGACTGAAATTGACCCGATGACTTCTGCCCTACCGCCGCTTTCGGTGCTCGACCTCTCGCTGATCGTCGAAGGCGGCAGCGCCGCCGAGGCGCTGCGCAACACACTCGATCTGGCGCGCCACTGCGAGGCGCTCGGCTACCGCCGCTACTGGGTGGCCGAGCACCACAACATGGACGGCGTGGCGAGCAGCGCCACCGCGGTGCTGGTCGGCCAGATCGCCGCGGTGACGAGCACGATGCGCGTCGGCTCGGGCGGCGTGATGCTGCCCAACCACGCGCCGCTCGTCGTCGCCGAGCAGTTCGGCACGCTCGAGACGCTGTACCCCGGCCGCATCGACCTCGGCCTCGGCCGCGCGCCGGGCACCGACCGCGTGACGATGCGCGCATTGCGCCGCCACCTCGACACCGCCGGCGAGGAAGACGAGTTCCCGCGCAACGTCGTCGAGCTGCAGACCTACCTCGACGACGCCGAGGCCGGCCAGGCGGTGCGCGCGATCCCCGGCGTCGGCACGAAGGTGCCGATCTGGCTGCTCGGCTCGAGCCTGTTCAGTGCGCAGCTCGCGGCGTATCTCGGCCTGCCGTTCGGCTTTGCGTCGCACTTCGCGCCCGACCTGCTCGACCAGGCGCTCGAGGTCTATCGAGCCACGTACCGCCCGAGCGCGCGCTGGCCCAAGCCCCAGGCGATGGTCGGCGTCAACGCGATCGTCGCGCCGAGCGACGACGAGGCGGCGTTCCTCTTCACCTCGATACAGCAGCGCTTCCTCGGCATGCAGCGCGGCCGCCGCGGCCCGCTGCCGCGGCCGATATCGCCCGCCGAGATGGAAGCGATGTGGTCCCCGGCCGAGAAGGCCGGCGCGATGCGCATGCTCGCCTGCGCCGCGGCGGGTTCGCCGAGACGGTGAAGCGGCAATTGCAGGCGATTGCGCAGCGCACCGGTGCCGACGAGGCTGATCGTCGCCACCGGCGTGCACGAGCACGCGGCGCGCAAGCGCTCGTACGAGTTGCTGGCGGGGCTTTGACCCTCAGCCTGCCCGCAGCTTCTTCACCAGCCCCTGCAACGCCAGCACGTACCCCTCGACGCCGAAGCCGACGACGATGCCGGCGGCGATTTCGCTGAGGTAGCTGTGGTGCCTGAACGGCTCGCGCGCATGCACGTTGGAGACGTGGATCTCGGCGAACGGGATGGCGGTGCCGGCCAACGCGTCGCGGATCGCGACGCTCGTGTGCGTGTAGGCGCCGGGGTTAATGACGACGCCGGCCACGCCCTCGGTGCGCGCGGCGTGCAGGCGGTCGACGATGCCGCCTTCGTGGTTGCTCTGGAAGCAATCGACCGCGACGCCGAGCGCGCTGCCGGCCTCGCGCACCATCGCTTCCACCTGCGGCAGCGTCGTGTGGCCGTACTTCGCCGGCTCGCGCGTGCCCAGCAGGTTGAGGTTGGGGCCGTTGATGAGCAGGATCTTCATCGTTAGCGTAGGCAAGAAGGCGATCAGGGAGGCGAGAAGAAGGGCGGCCGCGCCGGTGTCGCGAAGCCGCGTTTTGGCGACGCTTCGGCACCGGCATCCGCGGCCTCGGCGCCGGCCGCTTCGGTAAAGCTCGGCAGCGGCACCGCGCGCTGCAGCACGTCCTCGGCCAGCCAGGCGGCGCTCTTGCGCGCGCGCTCGGCGACCGTCGCCAGCGGCATCTGCTGGTAGTCGTCGTTGAAGACCTCGAAGCTGAAGTCCCCTTCGTAGCCGAGGCGGCGGAGCGTGCGCACGAGGCGCGCGACTTCCTCGCTGTGCACACCCTCGCCGGGGAAGACGCGGAAGTGGCGTGCCGTCTCGATGCGCTCGGCCACCGTGTGGATCTCGCTCCACATGAAGTCCGACAGTTGCACGAGGAAGATCTTCGCCGGGTCGATTTCCTCCAGCGCCTCGACCGGCGTGCGCGTCGCGAAGCTGTGGAAGCTGTCGATGCCGATGCCGAGGTTCGGACAGTCGACGCGGCTCACGACCTCGAAGGCGCCGAGGCAGTCGTTGATGTGCCGGCCCCACGACAGGCCCTCGAACGCCACCTTGATGCGAAACGGCAGCGCCATCATCGCGAGCTTGCGCAGGTCGCGCGCGATCGCGTCGCGGTCGTCGGTGGCGTGCACGCTGGTGCTGCTGCACGCAAGCAGCACCGGGCTGCCGAGCGCGGCGGCCATCTCGATCATCGAGCGGGCGATGTCGACCTTGTAGTCGTGCAGGTGGCCTGACAGACCTTCGAAGTCGCGCAGCACCTGGAAGCCGGTGACGCGCAGGCCGCTTTCGTGCACCTCGCGCACCGCGGCCTGCCAGCCGGCCGGGTGGCCGACCAGGTCGCGTGCAGCCAGCATCACCTGCCTGAAGCCGGCCTCGCGCATCGCCGCCAGCTTGGCCGCCAGCGGCCCGGCCAGCGAGATCGTGTCCATGCCGAAGTCGCGGAACATCGCTGTCAGCTCCGTTCTGCCCGCTTCAGCCGCGAGGCGATTCGTGATGAACCAATTCGAACATCACGCCGCCCAGCTGCTCGCGCGTCAGCGCGCCGCGCGCCGTGCTGTGCAGCGCGCTCGCCTCGACGAAGTCGACGCCGCGCTCGCGCAGCGCGCGCACGGCGGCCGGCACGTCGGGCGCGCCGAAGGCGACGCGATGCAGGTGCTCGGCGGTGACGAGGTCTTCGCTGTCGCTCGCCGGCTCGATGAGCTGCAAGAAGAACGTGCCGCACGGCGAGCGCAGGATGTTGCCGGCCGGCAGGATGCCGAACGTCTGCTCCGGGCTCAGCACCGTGAAGCCGAACAGCGACCCGTAGAACGCGCACCAGTCGGCCGCGCGCGCCAGGCCCACGTACTGCACGACGCCGAACCAGTGCATGTCCGCCAGCGCCGGCACCGTGCCCTCGACGGTGGGGATCGGCACGAAGTCGACGTCGTAGATCGAGAACTCGCGCCAGCGGTCGATGAAGTAGACGCGGCTCGTGCCGACGCCGTGCACGCCGGGGATGTGCAGCTCCATCGGCTGCACCTTCACCGGCACCGGCCAGGCGCCGAGCTCGACGACGCGCCGGTGCGCCGCACCCGCGTCGCGCACGCGCAGCGCGATCGCGGCGATCTGCGGCGTCTCGTCGCTGCCGTCCTTCGCGATGCCGTGCGCGTTGATGACGACGTTCATGTCGCCCTGGCGGTACAGCAGCACCTCGCGCGAGCGGTGCCGCGCCACCGGGCGGAAGCCCACCTGCTCGAGCAGCTGGCCGAGCGCCTGGGGCCTGGGCGTCGTGTACTCGATGAACTCGACGCCCTCCAGCCCCAGCGGGTTGGGCACGTCGAGCACTGCTTCGCGGGCCAGCGCTTGCATCATCGGGGCGCTCTCCTTGGCAGCCGTCAGGGGGTGGCGTCGGAACCCGGGCCGACGTGATCGGCGCGTTCGGCCACCATCTTGCGGAAGTGCTGGTCGATGCGCGCCGCGTCGGGCTCGCGGCCGGTGAAGAGGCGGAAGGCGCCGACCGCCTGGCCCACGGCCATCGTGCCGCCGTCGCACACCGCGCAGCCGGCGGCGCGCGCGGCGCGCAGCAGCGCCGTCTCGAGTGGGAAGTAGACGATCTCGGCCACCCACAGCCCCGGGCGCAGCAGCTTCGCATCGAGCGGCATGCCCGGCAGCTTGTCCATGCCGACCGGCGTCGCGTGCACGACGCCGGTGGCGCCGCTGCCGGCGGCCAGCGCCTCGGCGGCGTTGGTCGCATGCATGGCGCGATGGCCGGGGTACAGCGCGTTCAACCGCCCGGCGGCGGCCGTGGCGCGCGCCGGGTCGATGTCGACGAGCACGAGCGCCGTCGTGCCCATGCGCAGCAGCGCATGCGCGATCGCCGAGCCGGCGCCGCCGACGCCCAGCAGCACGACGCGCGTGAGGTCGGCGCCCGGCAGCGTGCGCTCGAAGCCCCAGCGCCAGCCCGGGCCGTCGGTGTTGTGGCCGATGGCGCGCACCGTGTGCCGCGCCGCATCGCGCTCGAAGACGACGGTGTTGACCGCGCCCATCGCGCGCGCCTCGTCGGAGAGGTCGTCCAGCAGCGGGATCACCGCCTGCTTGCACGGGAAGGTGATGTTCAGCCCCGCGAAGCCCATCGTGCGCGCCGCGGCGATCAACGTCGGCAGCGCCTCGACGCCCTGGCCTGTGCTGTCCAGGTCGATCAGCTGGTAGTGCAGCGCCAGCCCCTGCGCGCGCGCCTCGGCCTCGTGCATCGCCGGCGTCAGCGAGCGCTGGATGCCCTCGCCGATGAGGCCGACCAGCAGCTTGTTCGAAGGGTTCATCGGCGGGAGGGGCAGGGCGCGGGTCATCATATCGGCGCCTGCCCACCCTCGACGTGCCCGCGGTGGTGCCCCATCCCCCACGTGGCTTCCTCGCGCGCTGGCCAGCGCAGCGCATGCAGTTCGGTGATCGCCTGCGCCCAGCTCGTGGCGAGCGACTCGAGGATCGCCTCGCCTTGCTCGCGGGTGGCCGGCAGCGGGTCGCCGATGACGCCGCTCGGGCCGAAGTCGCGTGCGCTCCAGGCGCAGGCGGGCCGGCCGTTGGGGGACAGCAGCCGGCTCGGGAACTCGGGCGGGTAGCTCGCCACCGCGCGCTCCATCTGCACGGTGTCGGGCGCCAGCGCCAGCATGATCGCCGTCTCGGCGTGGCCGGCATGCATCGCGAGCTGCTTCTCGCGCTCGGCGAGGTAGCGCCCGGCCACGTGCGGCAGCCGCCAGGCGTTGTGCGGCACGACGATGAAGTCGCCGTGGCGCAGGCGCAGCTCGCACGCTGCCAATTCCATCAGCTGCGGCTGGCCGCCGTGGGCGTTGACGATCAACAGCTTCCGGAACCCCGCGCGATACGTGCTTTCGCCGATCTGCGTGACGGTCGCTTCGAGCGTCGGCCCGTCGAGCGTGAAGGTGCCGGGGAAGTGCAGGTGTTCGTCGCTCTTGCCGTAGGTGACAGGCGGCAGCGCGAAGGCGGGCACCGATGCCGGCAGCCGCGCCAGCGCGTGCCCGACCACGCCGGCGGCGATGATGCTGTCCACCGCGCACGGCAGGTGCGGGCCGTGCTGCTCGATGCTGCCGGCGGGCAGCACGATGACCGTGTTCTCGCGGTCGGGCAGCGCCGAGATCTCGGTCCAGCTCAGGTACGGCAGGAAACGCGCCGGCGGCGCGTAGCCGTGCATCATCGATTCGTCTCCACCTCGATCTCCCTGCGCTGGCGCGCACTGGCGGCCAGCGCCTCCAGCGTCGCGGCGATGTCGATGCTGGCGGCCGCGGCGCGCTCGATGGCGTCGACGTCACGCGCCGCGACGACACGTGCAAAGGCCTCGGCCGCGAAGCGGAAGCCGCTGCCGGTGGCCGCGGGAATGGTCTCGAACGGCACGCTGTTCGCGGTGCCCCGGCGCACGCGCAGCTGGTTCGGCAGGTGGCCCCAGCCATTGCCTTGCGCCAGCGGGCTCGTGTGGTTCAGATACTCGGTCTCGATGACGCCGGCGTCGCCGACGATCAACGCGCGGCGGTGCGTCGCCACGTCCATCGCGCACTCGAGCTGCGCGCGCCGTCCGTCAGCGAAGTGCAGCGTCGCGGCGAGCGCGATGTCGACGCCCGTCGGCGCCCAGGTCGCCTCGGCGCGCACGCGCACCGGCGCCTCGCCCATCACGAGGCGGATGAGGCTCAGCGGGTAGCTGCCGGCGTCCAGCAGCGCGCCGCCACCAAGCTCGGGCATCAGGCGGATGTTGGGGGTGGGGTTGGCGAGCGTGAAGCCGAAGGCCGCGTGCACGTAGCGCGGCCGGCCGATCGCGCCGCCGTGCAGCAGGCCGACGAGGTCGCGCGTCGACGGCTGGAACCACCACGGATAGGCTTCGAGCAGCATCACGCCGGCGCGGCGCGCGGCGTCGAACATCGCCACCGCCTCGGCGCGGTTCAGCGCCAGCGGCTTCTCGCACAGCACGTGCTTGCCGGCGCGGGCCGCTTTGATCGCCCACTCGGCGTGCAGGCTGTTGGGCAGCGGGATGTAGACGGCAGCGACCTCGCGGTCGGCCAGCAGCGCCTCGTAGCTGCCGTGGTGGCGGCCGATGCCGTGCGTGGCTGCGAAGGCCGCGGCCGTTTCGGTGCGGCGGCTGGCCACGGCCACGACTCGCACGCGCCGGCTCGGTGAGGGGCCGCTCACGACATGGTCGCAGAAGGTGCCGGCGATCCTGGCGCAGCCGAGGATGCCCAGGCGCAGGGGTTCTTGCACGTGGCGACCTCCTTGGTGACTCGCAGAGACGGTCGGTTCAGGCCAGCGCGTCGCGCAGCGCCGCCAGCGTGGCGTCGGGCGCTTCGGTCATCAGGTTGTGGCCCGCCTCCACGACATGCACCCGCGCCTTCAGCGTGGCGGCCAGCCCACGCGCTGCCTTGGGCAGCGTCATCTGGTCGGCACGGCCGAGCACGAAGTGCACCGGGCAGGCGACGCGGGCGGCCGCGGCCTCGCCGCCGCGGTAGCGGTTGCAGATCGAGAACTCGTGGTGGAACAGGTTGATCCCGGCGCAGCCCGCCTGCATGCGGCGCATCAGCGCGCGGTTGCTGCCGTGCAGCGACATGCCGGGGCCCGGGTACGAGGGCTTGGCCGCATGGCTCGCGTGCGACCAGGCGTTGACCATGTCGATGGCGCGCAGCGGCTCGGTCAAGGCCGTGGCCAGCAGCGACTCCGATACCTGCATCGGATAGGCGGTGCCCATCATCACGAGGCGGCCCACGCGCTCGGGCGCGCGACCGGTCGCCTCCAGTGCGATCAACGAGCCCATGCTGTGGCCAACGAGCGCGGCCTGCCGCACGCCGGCGGCATCGAGCACCGCCCACAGCCAGCCCGCCAGGGCCTCCAGGTCGGCCAGCGGCGGGCCCTCGCTTTGCGAGTGGCCCGGCAGGTCCACCGCGAGCACGGCTCGGCCATGGTGCGCGCACCAGCGCGCAAGCAGCGTCCAGCAGCTGTGGTCGTGCAACGCACCGTGCACGAACACGACGCAGGGCAGGGCCGGATCGAACGGCTTGCCGCCGGTGTAGGCGTGGGCCGCGCGGCCCCGGACGACCAGCTTCATGTCGCGCTCACCCGGCCTTCTGCGCGACCTTGAACGCGCGCTTCAGGTCGTCGATCAGGTCGTCGGCGTCCTCGAGCCCGATCGACAGGCGGATCGTCCCCGGCGTGATCCCCGCCGCCGCGAGCGCCGCGTCGTCCATGCGAAAGTGGGTGGTGCTCGCCGGGTGGATGACGAGCGAGCGGCAGTCGCCGACGTTGGCCAGGTGGCTGAAGAGCTTCAGCGCCTCGATGAACGCGCGGCCCTGCGCGCGGCTGCCCTTCAGGTCGAAGCTGAAGACGCTGCCGCAGCCTCGCGGCAAGAGTCTCTTTGCCAGCGCATGGCTCGGGTGGCCTTCGAGTTCCGGGTAGCCGACCGCGGCGACCATCGGGTGCGCGGCGAGGAAGGCGACGACGCGGCGCGTGTTCTCGACGTGCCGCGCCATGCGCAGCGGCAGCGTCTCGATGCCTTGCAGGATCAGCCACGCGGTGTGCGGGCTCATGCAGGCGCCGAAGTCGCGCAGGCCCTCGCGGCGCGCGCGCAGCAGGAACCCCGCGACGGTGCTCTCCTCGGCGAACACCATGCCGTGAAAGCCGCTGTAGGGCTGGCTGAGTTCCGGGAAGCGACCGCTCGCATTCCAGTCGAAGAGTCCACTGTCGGCGAGCACGCCGCCGATCACCGTGCCGTGGCCCGAGAGGAACTTCGTCGCGCTGTGGAAGACGAGGTCGGCGCCGTGCGCCATCGGCTGCATCAGCCACGGCGTCGTGAAGGTGCTGTCGACGAGCAGCGGCAGGCCGGCGTCGTGCGCAATGGCGCTGACGGTGGGGATGTCCAGCACATCGAGGCCCGGGTTGCCGAGCGTCTCGCCGAACAGGAGGCGCGTCTCAGGCCGGATCGCCGCGCGCCAGCCGTCGATGTCGCCCGGCTTCACGAAGGTCGTCGTGATGCCGAAGCGCGCCAGCGTGTAGGCCAGCAGGTTGTGGCTGCCGCCGTACAGCGCCGTGCTCGCGACGATGTGGTGGCCGGCGCCGGCGATCGTGCTGATCGCCAGGTGCAGCGCCGCCTGGCCGCTGGCCGTGGCGATGGCGCCGACGCCGCCTTCGAGCGCCGCGACGCGCTCTTCGAGCACGGCGTTCGTCGGGTTGCTGATGCGCGAGTAGACGTGCCCCGATCGCTCCATGTTGAACAGGCTCGCGGCGTGCTCGCTGCTCTCGAAGACGAAGCTCGTCGAGAGATGGATCGGCACGGCGCGCGCGCCGGTCGCGGGGTCGGGGGCGGCGCCGGCGTGCAGCGCCAGCGTGTCGAATCCGGGGTCGGAAGGGCCGGCCATGAGGGGTTGCTCCGCAGGCCCTGAGCTGCGGGCCCTTGCCGCGGGCATTGTGGGCTATATTGCCTCGCACACTTCTTCGGTCACAACGCGGTCGTCTTCCCGGGCCGGGCCATCATGAAAGTCACCGACATCCTGCGCGTCAAGGGCAACACGCTGTACACGGTGGGCCCCGACAGCCCGCTGGCCGAGGCGGTGCAGACGATGGCCAAGCACGACATCGGTTCGCTCGTCGTCATGGAACACGGCGACCTCGTCGGCATGCTCACCTTCCGCGAGGTCATCGCCGCGATCGTCGACAACGGCGGCGCCGTCGGCGAGCGCCGCGTGCGCTCGGTGATGGACGACGCGCCGCTGACCTGCACGCCCGCGACCGACATCGACGAGGTGCGCCGCATGATGCTCGGCCGGCACGCGCGCTACATGCCGGTGCTCGAGCGGCGCACGCTGATGGGCGTGATCTCGTTCTACGACGTGGCCAAGACGGTGGTCGACGCGCAGGACTTCGAGAACCGCATGCTCAAGGCCTACATCCGCGACTGGCCCGAGGAGAAGAACCCTCAGGCGTGAGCGGCTGACTCAGCGCCCGCCTCGACCCGGAACCGCGCCACCGCGGCCGCCAGGTCTTCGGCCTGCCGGCGCAGGCCCTCGGCCGACGCGGCGGTCTGCTCCACCAGCGCGGCGTTGCGTTGCGTCATGCCGTCCAGCTCGGCGACGGCGCCGTTGACCTCGCCGATGCCTTGCGACTGCTCGGTGGCCGCATGGTCGATCTCGCCGATCGTCTGCGCCACGCGCGTCACGCCGCCGACGATCTCGGCCATCGTCCGGCCGGCGTCGCCCACCAGGCGTGAGCCGGCCTCGACGCGGTCGACCGAAGCGCCGATCAGCGCCTTGATCTCGCGCGCCGCGGAGGCAGCGCGCTGCGCGAGGCTGCGCACCTCGCCGGCGACGACGGCGAAGCCGCGGCCCTGCTCGCCGGCGCGTGCGGCTTCCACCGCGGCGTTCAGCGCCAGGATGTTGGTCTGGAAGGCGATGCCGTCGATGACGCCGATGATGTCGCCGATCCTGCGCGAGCTGGTGCTGATCTCGTCCATCGTCGAGACCACGCGCGCCACGACGTCGCCGCCGCGCTGCGCCGCGCCGGCGGCCTGGCTCGCGAGCGCGCTGGCGCTGCGCGCCGCCTCGGCCGTGTGGCCGACGTTGCCCGAGAGCTGCTCGATGGCGCTGGCTGTCTGCTGCAGCGAACTGGAGGCCTGTTCGGTGCGCTGGCTGAGGTCGAGATTGGCAGCGGCCACCTCGCCGCTGGCCACACGCAGTTGTCCTGCGGTCTGGCGGATGCGGCCGACGAGGCCGGCGAGCGACGCCTGCATCGCCGCGAGCGCCTGCTGCAGCTGGCCGATCTCGTCGGCGCGCGGGCGGGTGTCGGCCACGCTGCCGGCCGTGTCGCCCGTCAGGTCACCCTCGGCGATGCGCCGTGCCAGCGCCGCGGCGTCGTGCAGCGGCCTCGCCACCGAACGCGCCGTGCGCAGCGCGAGCGCGAAGCCGATGGCCGCCGCGAGCGCGATGCCACCGGCCAGCCACCACAGCGCGCCGAGCGCGCGCACATCCACGCCGGCCGCCGCAGCCGCGGCGCGCGCGTCGAGGCGGGCGCTGACGCCGGCCAGCGCGTCCAACATCGCCTTCGCGGCCGGCACGAGGTCCCGGTCGACGCGGCCGGCGCCTTCGCCCATCTGCACGTCGTCGCGGATCTGCGCGCGCAGCGCGACGAACTTCGCGCGCTTGTCCACCACCGCGGCGATGGCGGCGGAGAGATCGCCGTCACCGGCCGTCGCGGCGGCCAGTTGCTCTTGCAGCCTGGCGCTGGCGGCGGCCACGTCGGCCATCTCCTGCGCCAGCCGGTCCAGCAGCGGCGCGATGTGCGAGCGCGTCTTCTCGTCGTCGCCGGCGGCGGCGTCCAGGCGCGTGGCATGCAGCGCCCGCTCCAGGTTGGCCTCCACCGACGCCGTCCAGCGCGCGACGACGGCCAGCCGCTGGCCTTGTGCGACGGCGTCGGCGTGCTCGGCGCGCAGTTGCCACAGGCCGACGCCGCACAAGGCGCCAGCGCACAACGTCGCGAGCTGCATGCCGCCGAAGGCCGCGAGCAGCCGCGCGCCGATGCCGCCGAGGCCGACGCGCTGGCTCAAGTTCTTCATGGGGTCGCTCCCATTGTTCCCAATGTGGAAGGGGCAGGGCGCCCGGGTCGGGCGGAGAAGAACCTCAGGCGTGAGCGGCCGAGGCGCTCGCCTCCAGCCTGAACGCTCCCACCGAGTCGGCCAGCCGCGCCGCCTGCGCCTGCAGGCTGCCGGCCGCGGCGGCGCTTTGCTGCACGAGGGCAGCGTTCTGCTGCGTCGACTGGTCGATCTGCGCGACGGCCTCGTTGACCTGGCCGATGCCGGCGGTCTGCTCGTCCATCGCGCGGCTGATCTCGGCGATCAGTTCGGCCACCTCGCGCACCTGGCCGACGACCTCGCCGATCGTCTGCCCGGCGACGCCGACGAGCCGGCCGCCGGCGTCGACGCGCTCGACGCTGCCGGCGATCAGGCTCTTGATCTCGCGTGCGGCCTGCGCGCTGCGCCCGGCGAGGCTGCGCACCTCGGTGGCGACGACGGCGAAGCCGCGCCCCTGTTCGCCGGCGCGCGCCGCCTCGACGGCGGCGTTGAGGGCGAGGATGTTCGTCTGGAAGGCGATGCCGTCGATGACGCCGACGATCTCGGCGATGCGCCGGCTCGCCGCGGTGATCTCCTTCATCGTCGTCACGACCTCGGCGACGACATTGCCGCCGCGCGAAGCCACCGCCGACGCGGCGCCGGCCAGTTCGTTGGCGCGGCGTGCGTGCCCGGCGCTGTGGTGCAGCGTCGAGGTCATCTGCTCCATGCTGGCGGCGGTGATCTGCAGGCTGCCGGCCTGCTGCTCGGTGCGCGCGCTCAGGTCCTGGTTGCCCTGCGCGATCTCGCGGCTGGCGTGGGCCACCGAGTCGATGCCGCTGCGCACCTCGCCGACGACGCTGCGCAGCGACGCCTGCATCTCGTCGAGCAGGTCCATCAGGCGGCCGATCTCGTCGTCGCCGCGTGCGCGGATCGGCTGCGAGAGGTCGCCCGAGGCCATGCGGCGGATGTCGCGCCGCGCATCGTCGAGCGCGCGCGTGATCGAGCGCGTCGTCCACCAGGCCGCGGCGCCCAGGAGCAGCGTCATCGCGACGGCGAGCGCAAGCGCGCCGACGTTGAGCCGGTCGTTCGTCGTTGCCGAGCGCTCGAAGGTCGCCTTCGCCGCCGCCTCGCGCAGCGGGATCAGCGCCTGCAGCGGCTTGATGACGCGCTTGTGCAGCACGGCCCAGTCGTCGTCGAGCACCGTCTGGAGCTGCGCCTTGTCCTTGGTCGTGTAGGCCTGGTCGACCTTGCCGAGGAGGGCGTCGACCTGCGCCCAGCCGGCGACGAGTTCGTCGCGCAGCGCCGCGTGCTCGCCGGCGTCGAGGTCGGCGAGCGTGGGCTTCAACTCCTCCCACAGCCGGCCGATCTCGCGCCGCGACTCGCGCAGGTGGTTCAGCGAGCCCTGCACCGGCATCGAATCGAGCAGCACGCCGGCGACGCGGAAGCGCACCTCGCGCAGCGAGGTGTCGATCTTCTGCAACTGCACCAGCGTGCGTACGCCGTCGTGGTAGACGCTGCCGAGCGCCTGGCCGTTCCAGCGCCCGGCCAGCACGCCGAAGCCGGCGAGCACGAACGCGCAGATGACGGCCACCGCCGCCAGCGCGAGCAGCCGGGTGCGGATGTCGAGCTTGATCACGAAAGAACGCATGCGCCTGCCCTGAGCGTTGTTGTCGGTCTACTGCGTACTGCGAAAGCGCGGCTTGCCGTTGCCGCTTACTGCGTCGGCAGGCCCTTCGAGGTCCACTCCGGGAAGCCGCCGCGGAACCAGTGGATCTGGCGGTAGCCGGCGTCGCGCGCCAGCACGGCAGCCTTGAAGCTCTTCCAGCATTCGCCGGCGTTGCAGAAGAAGACGATCGGCGCGTTCTTGTCCGCGGGCAGCTTGGCGAGGTCGAAGCTGTCCTGCTTGCGGTCGAAGCCCACGTCCTTGGCGCTCTTCTCCTTGTAGGGCACGCTGACGGCGCCCTTGATCGTCTTCTCGGCGAATTCGGCGGCGACGCGGGTGTCGACGACCGGCGCGCCCTTGGCCTGCAGATCACGCACCTGCTCGGCGGTGACGATCTTCACGCCGTCGAGCTTGTCGGGCGTGTGCGCGGCCTGCGCGGCAGGCGAGAGGCCGACCGCGAGGGCGCAGGCGGCGAGGAAGCGAACGAGGCTGGATTTCATCGGCGGGTCCTTCCATGTCAAGTGGGGGGGCGCGGCGCGCGACGAACTCGTCGCGTCGGGCTGCCATGCCTTTCGGCCGTTCCTGCCCAGGCTTGAGGACGGGTCGCCACCGGCGGGCGAGGCAGAATGGCGCCATGAGCGGCTCCACCTTCGGCGACCTGTTCCGCGTCACCAACTTCGGCGAGAGCCACGGCCCGGCGATCGGCTGCGTCATCGACGGCTGCCCGCCGGGGCTGGCGCTCGCGGTGGCCGACATCCAGCCCGATCTCGACCGCCGCCGTCCCGGCACCAGCCGGCACGTGACGCAGCGCAACGAGCCCGATGCGGTCGAGATCCTCTCCGGTGTCTTCGAGGGCCACACCACCGGCACGCCGATCTGCCTCGTGATCCGCAACACCGACCAGCGCAGCAGCGACTACGCGAACCTGCTCGACACCTTCCGCCCCGGCCACGCCGACTACACCTACTGGCGCAAGTACGGCCTGCGCGACCCGCGCGGCGGCGGCCGCTCGAGCGCGCGCATGACGGCACCGATGGTCGCTGCCGGCGCGGTGGCGAAGAAGTGGCTGCGCGAACAGCACGGCACGACGTTCACCGGCTGGATGAGCGCGTTGGGCGAGATCGGCATCCCGTTCGAGGACGCGGCCGAGATTGCGCGCAACCCGTTCTTCGCGCCGAATGCCGGCATCGTGCCGCGGCTCGAAGCGCACATGGATGCGCTGCGCAAAGCGGGCGACAGCTGCGGCGCGCGCATCGAGGTGCGTGCGACGAACGTGCCGGTGGGCCTGGGCGAGCCGCTGTTCGACAAGCTCGACGCCGAGATCGCCTACGCGATGATGGGCATCAACGCCGTCAAGGGCGTCGAGATCGGCTCGGGCTTCGGCGCCGTCACCGAGCACGGCAGCGAGCACGGCGACGAGCTGACGCCCGCGGGCTTTGCGAGCAACAACGCCGGCGGCGTGCTCGGCGGCATCAGCACCGGGCAGGACCTCGTCGTGAGCCTGGCGATCAAGCCGACGAGTTCGATCCGGCTGCCGCGCCGCTCGATCGACCGCGCCGGAAACGCGACCACGGTGCAGACGCACGGCCGGCACGACCCGTGTGTCGGCATCCGGGCGACGCCCATCGCCGAAGCGATGCTGGCGCTGGTGCTGATGGACCACGCGCTGCGCCATCGCGCGCAGAGCGCTGATGTGCGGCACACGCTGGCGCCGATCGCGGGCGCCGCGCCGAGCAGCGGCGCTGTCACGCGCGGATGACGCGCGGATGACGCGCGGATGACATCGCCGGCCGCCGGCGCGGCGGCGCACCATGCGGCAAACCCGGCCGGGAACAACGCCGTCCTGGCGCGCTTCGCGGCGCTGTCCGGCGCCTACTTCGCGGCGATGGGCCTCTTCGCGCCGTACGCGCCGCTGTGGTTCCAGTCGCTGGGCATGTCGACGCTGGCGATCGGCGCGATCGCCTCGCTGCAAAGCTGGACGCGCGTCTTCACGCCTTACGCCTGGGGCTGGCTCGGCGACCACAGCGGCAAGCGCGTCGAGCTGATCCGCATCGCCGCGGCCGGCGCGCTGCTGTCGGCGCTGGCGCTGCTGGGCGTCAGCGCCGCGCTGCCGGTGGCGGTGGTGACGGTGATGCTGTACCTGGCCAACGGCGGCGTCGTGCCGCTGTACGAATCGGCGCTGGCGCACCTCCTGAACACCGGCGCGGGCATCGACGCGGCGCGGTACGGGCGTGTGCGCGTGTGGGGCTCGATCGGCTTCGTCGTCTCGGTGCTGGCCGGCGGCGCGCTGTTGCAGTGGCTCGGCATCGGCGCGTTCCCGTGGATGGTGGCGGCGCTAAACGCGCTGCTGCTCGCCGCGGCGCTGCGCGTGCCGCCGCAGCGCGAAGAGGCGCACGACAGCGAGGCGCCACCGCCGCCGGTGCTGCGGCTGCTGCGCACGCCGGCGGTGGCCTGGTTCTTCGCCAGCATCTTCTTCACCGTGCTCGCGCACACGGCGATGTACGCGTTCTTGTCGCTGTACCTCGTGCAGCTCGGCTACTCGAAGACGGCAGTCGGTGCGCTATGGGCCGCGGCCACCGGCGCCGAGATCGTCTTCTTCTGGCAGCAGGGGCGATGGTTCCGCCGCCTGGCCAGCGAGCGCTGGCTGCAACTGGCCGCCGGTGCGACGGCGCTGCGCTTCGCCGCGGTGGCCGGGCTCGCGGCGTGGGCGCCGGTGCTGGTGCTGGCGCAGCTGTCGAACGCATTGACCTTCGCCGCGCACCACGCCGCCTGCATCGACCTGGTGCAGCGCCACTTTCCCGGGCGGCTGCGCGGCCGCGGGCAGGCGCTGTACACGATCCTCGGCTACGGCATCAGCGGGGTCATCGGCGGTGTCGGCGGTGGCTGGATCATCGAGCGGTTGGGCTATGCAGCGGTCTTCTGGGCAGCCACACTCGCGGCCTTGGTGGCGCTGGCCTGTGCGGTGCTCGCAGAGCGCGCAGGCCGGGCTAACCCCGCAGGTGCCGGGGCAAAGCCGCAAGCCCCCCACGCCCAAGTGGTCACTGCCGACGCGCCGCCGACGGAGAATGCCCGTTGACCATGGCTGAGCCGAACGACGCCGAAGACTCCGTGCTCGCGGGCGACGACAACCCGCCGTCGCAGCCGCCCGGGCGCGCGCGAGCGCGGCATCGCCGCACGCTGTCGACGCAGACGCGCGTGCGCATGGCCGTCTACCTGACGTTCCTGCTCGTCGCCGCGCTGGCTGCGCTCGAGGCCTGGAACGGCGTCGCGATGAACGAGCGCGCGCACCGCGAGGCGGCGCTGCAGCAGCGCGTCACCGAGGCGCGGGTCGAGGCCTACGAACTCGCGCAGCGCGCCACCGTCGTGCTGACGCAGCCGGCGCAGCGCGACGCGGCGCTCGCACAGTTGAGCCGCAGCGTCGGCCACGCGGCCGCGTCGATGCCGGTGATCGAGCAGATGCTCGGCCGCGAGCTCACCGACACCGACGTGCGCAAGCGCTTCGACGCCTGGAAGCTCGTGCACGAGCGGCTGCGCGAGCGGCTGTCGGGCTTCGTCGGCCCGGGCATCCCGGGCGAGCCGCAGGCGGTGGAGTCGGCGCTGCGCCACCTGATGGCCGACGCCGAGGCGGCGGCGACGAGCGCCGACGGCCTGGCCGACACGCTGGCGGCGATGCACAAGCGCTCGACGGGCCGCGCCGAGATGATCGTCTGGGTGCAGGTGGGCCTGCTGGTGATGGTGCTGCTGCTGCTGGCGCTGCTGGTCATCGAGCCGATGGTGCGCTCGGTCGACCGGCGCGTGACGAGCGCGCGCACGCTCGCCGGGCCGCTGCGCCGGCTGGCGCTGGTGCCCGAGGTGACCTCGTCGCTGGTGCTCATCACCGACCGGCACGACCGCATCCGCTGGAGCAATGCCGCCTTCACGCAGATCGTCGGCTGGCGCTACGACGAGATCCGCCACGGCCTGCCGGCCGAGGTGCTGCGCCACCCCGAGGCCGACCCGGCCAGCCTGCGCGAGCTGCGCGAGGCGGTGGCGCACGCGCTGCCGCTGCGCCAGCAAAGCCTGCACCGGCGCAAGGACGGCATGGACCTGTGGCTCGACCTCGAGGTCAAGCCGCTGCGCGACCCCGCGGGCAAGACGCGCGGCTTCATCTACATGGCCACCGACATCACCGCGCGAGTCGCCGAGCAGGCGCGCACGCGGCTGCAGTGGCTGGCGCTGCCGGTGGGGGTGCTGGTGCACGCCGCCGACGGCGTCATCACCGACAGCAACCGCGAGGCCGAGCGGCTGCTCGGCTGCACGCGCGAAGACTTGGTCGGCCGCCGCCTGCCCGACGCCGGCTGGCGCTTCGTGCGCGGCGACATGACGCTGTGCCCGCCCGGCGACCTGCCGGCCGAGCGCACGCTGCGCGACCGCGTGCCGCTGCAAGGCGAGGTGCTCGGCCTGCGCCAGCCCGACGGCGGCCTGCGCTGGCTGCTCGTCAATTCGCAACTGCAGATCGGCATGGGCGGCGCCGTCGCCGAAGTGCTGGTGAGCCTGGCCGACGTGACCGGGCGGTTCGAGGCGAACCGGGTGAGGCCGGTGGCGGTGGCTTGATACAGCTTTGCGGTCAAGCGAGCAACAGACCCGTTCGGGCTGAGCCTGTCGAAGCCCCGCCCTGAGCCTGTCGAAGGGCTCCCGCCCATTCCTCGCCGCTGCAATCCATCCCCCCCGAACGGCAATTCGTCGCAAGCCGGTCCACCGCTTTCGACCGCCTCCTACACTGCGCGCCTCGCGTTCGCCGGACGGATCCCGGCAGCGCGCCAATACAACGAGGGGACAGCTCGTGATGAAGAAAAGATGGTGGCTCGGCGCCGCCGCCGTGGTGCTGCTCGGCGCCGCAGGTCTGGGTGCCTGGTACGCCGGGCTTTTGCCCGGCCCGGCCGGCCTCGCCGAGGCCGGCACGCAGGCCGGGCGCTGGGGCAAGGACGGCAAGGACGGCAAGAAGCCCGACGTGCCGCTCGAATTCGTCGCCCGCGAGGTCGTGCAGCCTGCGCTCGCGCGGCTGCCGGCGCTGATCGAGTTTTCCGGCCCGCTGGTGGCGCCGCAGACCGCTGTCGTGCGCGCGCGCGCCGGCGGCACGCTCGTCGAGCTGCGCGCGGCCGAGGGCCAGCGTGTCGCCGCCGGCCAGCCGATCGGCCGCATCGACGTGGCCGAGCTGACCAGCCGCGTCGCCGAGCGCAACGCGATGCTCGAGTCGGCGCGTGCCGCGCTCGCCCAGACCGAGCGCACGCATGCCAGCAACGAGCGCCTCGCGCAGCAGAACTTCATCTCGCCGATCGCGCTGGAGAACTCGCGCGCCGGGCTCGAGGCGGCGCGCGCGCACCTCGGCGCGGCGCAGGCGTCGCTGGAAACGACGCGCGTCGCGACGCGCGACACCGTCGTCACGGCGCCGATCGCCGGCATCGTCGCGCGCCGGCATGTGCTGCCCGGCGAGAAGGTCAGCCCCGAGCAGCAGCTCGTGACGATCGTCGACATCACACGGCTCGAACTCGCCGGCACCGTCGGCACGCACGAGGTCGCGCGGCTCGCGCCGGGCCTGCCGGTGCAGGTGCAGGTCGAGGGCATGCCCGCGGCGCTGGCCGGCCGCATCGCGCGCATCGCGCCGGCGGCGGAACCCGGCACGCGCTCGATCGGCGTGACGATCGAACTCGCGAACCCGAAGGAGACGCTGCGCGCCGGCCAGTACGCGATCGTGCGCACGACGCTCGCCGACGACACCGAGCGGCTGACGCTGCCGGCCAGCGCCGTGGGCCACGCCGGCGGCGAGGACCACGTCTGGGTCATCGAGCGCGGCGTGCTCGCGCGGCGCGCCGTCACGCTCGGCCGGCGCGAGACGCGTGAAGGCCGCGAGGGCCGCGTCGAGGTGCTGCAAGGCGTCACGCCGGCGAGCGTCGTGCTCGCCGTGCGCTTCGACAACCTGCGCGAAGGCGCGCGCGCCAGCGTCGTCGGCGACCGCAGCGCGCCGGTGGCTTCGGCGGCGGCGTCGGCGGCAGCGGCGCGCTGATCTTCTTCCTGCTCTATGTGGATCACCCGCGTCTCGATCAACAACCCCGTCTTCGCCACGATGGTGATGGTGGCGTTGATGGTGCTGGGGCTGTTCGCCTACAGCAAGCTCGGCGTCGAGCAGATCCCCGACGTGGCGCCGCCGGTGGCCTTCGTCGACGTGCGCTACCCCGGCGCCAGCCCCGAGGCGGTGGAACGCGAGGTCACCAAGCTCGTCGAAGAGGCGCTGAACAGCATCGCCGGCGTCAAGCGCATCACCTCGCGCAGCTTCGAGGGGCGCAGCCAGACGAGCGTGGAGTTCACGCTCGACGCCGACATGGCGCGTGCGATGCAGGACGTGCGCGACCGTGTTGCCGCGGCGCAGGCGGCCTTCCCGCGCGACGCGAAGGCGCCGCTCGTCGCGCGCTTCGACAACGACAACAGCCAGCCGATCGTCAATCTCGCGCTCGTCTCGGCCACACGCAGCGCGCGCGAGTTGTCGGTGCTGGGCGAGTACACGGTCGGCAAGCGGCTGCAACGTGTCGAAGGTGTGGCGCGCGTCGACATCGACGGCCTCGCGCAGCGCGAGGTGCGCATCGACCTCGACGCGGCACGGCTGCGCGCCTACGGCGTGACGCCGGCGCAGATCGCCGCCGCGCTGCGCGAGGCGAACGCCGACGAGCCGGTGGGGCTCCTGACCAACGCCGTGCAGGACACGCTCTTGCGCGTCGAAGGGCGCGTGCGCGACCCGCGCCAGTTCGCCGCCGTCGTCGTCGCGCACCGCAACGGGCTGCCGCTGACACTCGCCGACCTCGGCGCGCTGGTGGAGCGCGAGCGCGAGCCCGACACGCTGGCGCGCATCAACGGCCAGCCGGCCGTCAACTTCAGCGTCTTCAAGCAGCAAGACGCCAACATCGTCGCCACCGGCGAAGCCGTGAAGGCCGCGGCCGACGAGGTGCGCAAGGGCCTGCCGCCCGATGTGGAGCTGCGCCTCATCTACGCCAACAGCGACTGGGTCAAGGGGTCGCTGAAGGGTCTGCAGCACACGCTGATCGAGGGCGCGCTGCTGACGGTGGCGATCGTCTTCCTCTTCCTGCACAGCTGGCGCAGCACGGTCATCACGGGGCTGACGCTGCCGATCGCGGTGATCTCGAGCTTCATCGCCGTCTACGCCTTCGGCTTCACGCTGAACTTCATGACGATGATGGCGCTGTCGCTGTGCATCGGCCTCCTGATCGACGACGCGATCGTCGTGCGCGAGAACATCGTGCGCCACGTCGCGATGGGCAAGAGCCACCTCGCCGCGGCGCGCGAGGGCACCGACGAGATCGGCCTGGCGGTGATGGCGACGACGTTCGCGATCTGCGCCGTCTTCGTGCCGGTGGCGTTCATGGGCGGCATCGTCGGCAAGTTCTTCTACCCGTTCGGCATCACCGTCGTCGTCGCGGTGCTGGTGAGCCTGTTCGTCAGCTTCACGCTCGACCCGATGCTGTCGTCGGTGTGGCGCGACCCGCCGTCGGCGCGGCTGAAGTCGCTATGGGGCATCGGCCACGCGATCCGCGCCACCGACCGCGGCATGGACGTGCTGCACGCGGCCTACGAGCGCCTGATCCGCTGGGCCTTCAGCACGCGCCGCTGGACGCTGCCGCTGCCCGCCTACGGGCGGCCGTTCGATGCGCGCCAGCGGCGTGATGTGACGGCGCCGCGCCGCTGGCGCCGCGCGACGATCACGCCGCGCGGCGTGGTCATGGCCGCCGGGGGGGCGAGCTTCGTCGTCGCGCTGGCGCTCGCGCCGCTGGTCGGCAGCGAATTCATCCCGCAGACCGACCAGGGCTTCACGCAGTTGTCGATCCGCATGGCCACGGGCTCGAGCCTCGAGCGCAGCGACGCGAAGGTGCGCCAGGTCGAGGAGGTCGTCGCGCGGTTCCCCGAGGTGCGCAACGTCGCGACGAGCATCGGCGGCACCGGCAACGGCCTGTCGGTCGGGCGCAACCAGGCGTCGATCAACATCGGCCTCGTGCCGCGCGCCGAGCGCCGGCGCACGCAGAAGGAAGTCGAAGACGCGATCCGCAAGCAGATCGCCGGCATCCCGGGCATCGAGGTCTCGGTCGGCTTCGACCGCCCGATCTACGTCGCGATCCTCGGCAGCGATGGCGAGGGCCTGGCGCAACTGGCGCGCGACTTCGCCGAGAAGGTCAAGGCGATCCCCGGTGTCACCGACGTCGAGCTGTCGGTGAAGCCGGGCCTGCCGACCTACGCGGTGCGGCTCAAGCCCGCGGCGGTGCGCGAACTCGGGCTCACCGCGCCGCAACTCGCCTCGAGCCTGCGCGCCTACGTCACCGGCGAGGTCGCCACCTACTGGACGACGCCGGCCGGCGACCAGGTCGAGGTGCTGCTGCGCCTGCCCGAGGCGCAGCGCGAGCGCGTCGACCAGCTGCGCACGCTGCCGGTGGCGTTTGCGCGCAACGGCGAGGGGCCCAACGGCGTGGGTACGCCGATCACGCTGGACAGCGTCGCGACGATCGAGCCGGTGGTCAACCCGGAGGTCATCCGGCGCCAGAACCTGCAGCGGCGCGAGGCGCTCTTTGCCGGCGTGCAGGGCCGCCCGTCGGGCGACGTTGGCAACGACGTGCAGAAGCTCATCAGGTCGACGACGCTGCCGCCAGGCTACAGCTTCGACCTCGGCGGCCAGACGCGCGACCAGCAGGAGGCGTTCGCGGCGATGGTCGGCGCGATGGCGCTGGCGGTCACCTTCATCTACATCGTGCTGGCCAGCCAGTTCGGCAGCTTCCTGCAGCCGATCGCGATCATGGCCAGCCTGCCGCTGGCGCTGATCGGCGTGATGCTGGCGCTGCTGTTGTGGCGCAGCACGCTGAACATCTTCTCGATGATCGGCCTGGTGATGCTGATGGGCCTGGTGACGAAGAACGCGATCCTGCTCGTCGACTTCGCCAACCAGGCGCGCCGCGCCGGCGCCACGGTGCCCGAGGCGTTGCTGCAGGCGGGCCTGACCCGCATGCGCCCGATCATCATGACGACCGCGGCGATGGTCTTCGGCATGCTGCCGCTGGCGCTGGCGCTGAACGACGGCGGCGAGATCCAGGCCCCGATGGGCCGCGCCATCATCGGCGGCGTCATCACCTCGACGCTGCTGACGCTGGTGGTGGTGCCGGTGCTGTACAGCTACCTCGTGCGCGAGCGGCGCGTTGCAGGTGTGGCGGCGGCCGGCGGCGCAACGATGCCGGCCGGCGGCGCGGTGCTGCCGCCGGCAGCGCCGGCGGATCGGGATTGAGACTCCCCGGCGCGCTCAGCCGGGGATCTCGGCTTCGACGAGGCGCGCCAGCAGCGACAGCGATTGCTGCCAGCCGAGATAACACTGCTCGGGCGGGATCATCTCGGGGATGCCTTGCTGCACCACGTTCAACTCGGTGCCGCAGCTCACCGCCTTCAGCGTCACCGTCGTGATCATCTCGCCGGGCAGGTTCGGGTCGTCGAAGACATCGCTGTAGCGCAGCTTCTCGCCCGGCACGAGCTCGAGATAGCGGCCGCCGAACGAGTGCGCGTTGCCGCTGCCGAAGTGGATGAACGACATCCTGAAGCGGCCGCCGACCGTCACGTCCATCTCGTGCACGCGGCAAGTGAAGCCGTCCGGCGGCAGCCACTTGGCCATCGCCTCGGCGGTGGTGAAGGCGCGGTACAGCCGCTCTGGCGGGCAGGCGAGGACGCGGTGCAGCGTGACGGTGCCGGTGGGCATGGCGGGTCTCCTTGATGCGTGGTGGAGGCAGTGTGCCTGGCCTCACATGCACGACGGTCGAAGGCGGGCCGAATCGACAACGGTGCCATCACCGAGGGCCAAGGATGCCGGGTGGCCGGCGCAGCGAGGCAAAAGAAGGGAATCGACCGAGTCTTGGCGAGGGAGAGGAATGACAGTGCGCCGGCCACCCGGCGTCCTCGGCCCGGCCCAAAGCGCGATACGGCTCGGCCCGAAGTGCAGATCCTCAGCTACCCGCCTGCCAGCGCCCGTCCACCAGCACCTCGTGCGGCCGGAACTGCGACTTGTAGGCCATCTTCGGGCTCTCGGCGATCCAGTAGCCGAGATAGACGTGCGGCAGCTTCAAAAGCCGCGTCTGCTCGATCTGCCACAGCACGCTGTAGGTGCCGTAGCTCGCCTGCGCGTCGGGCTCGTAGAACGTGTAGACGGCGCTGATGCCGTCTTCGAGCACGTCGAGGATCGCCACCATCTTCAGCGCGCCGGGGATGCCGGCGGCGTTCGGCGGCTCGCGGAACTCGACCAGGCGCGAGTTGACGCGGCTTTGCAGCAGGAACTGCGTGTACTGGTCGACGCTGTCGTGGTCCATGCCGCCGCCGCTGTGGCGGCCCGACTGATAGCGCAGATACAGCTGATAGTGCTCGGGCACGAAACACAACTTGAGCACGCGCGCGCGCAGCGTCTTGTGCTTCGCCCAGGCGCGGCGCTGGCTGCGCGTCGCCTCGAAGCGGTTCACCGGCACGCGCAGCGGCACGCAGGCGCGGCAGCCCTCGCAGTACGGCCGGTAGGTGAACATGCCGCTGCGCCGGAAACCATTGGCCACCAGCCCCGAGTAGGCCTGCGCGTGGATCAGGTGGCTGGGCGTCGCGACCTGCGAGCGCGCCAGCCGGTCGGGCAGGTAGCTGCACGGATACGGTGCCGTTGCATAGAACTGCAACGAGGCAAGGGGCAGTTCCTTCGGGTGCGTCACGCTCGCGAATCCAGGGACGTCATGGCATGCCAGTGCAATTCATCATAGGTCCAATCGGCAATACCCGGCTCCCCCAAGGTGCGCGCCAGATGCGCCTCGAACGCGTTGCGCGGCACCTCCCTCGCTCCCAGGCTTGCCAAATGCCCGGTGTTCTGCTGGCAGTCGATCAGCGGCACGCCGCGCGCGCGGCAGGCAGCCACCAATGCCGCCAATGCCAGCTTGCTGGCGTCGGGGCGCAGCGAGAACATCGACTCGCCGAAGACCATGCGGCCGATCGAGACGAAGTACAGGCCCCCCGCCAGCTCACCGTCGATCCACGTCTCGGCGCTGTGCACGCAGCCGCGCGCGTGCCACTGGCTGTAGGCGTCGACAACGGCCGGCACGATCCACGTGCCTTCCTGCCCGGGCCGCGGCGTCGTCGCGCAGTGTTCGATGACCCGCGTGAAGGCACCGTCGAAGCGGAACTCGCAGCCGCCGGCCGCGCCGCGGCGCAGGAAGCGGCGCAGCGTCTTCTTCAGCGAATGTGAGAGCTTGAACTCCGCCGTCGGCAGCACCATGCGCGGATCGGGGCTCCACCACAACACCGGCTGGCCCGGCGAGTACCAAGGGAAGATGCCCTTGCGGTAGGCCTCCTCGAGGCGCGCCACCGTCAGGCGGCCGCCGGCGGCGACGAGGCCCGGGGCCTCGGAGTCGGCGGCCAGCGCCTGGGCCGGCGAGGGCAGGGGGGTGCGTTCGTCGAGCCAGGTCAGCATGCCGCCCGCATTTTGGCGTGACCGCTGCATACCCCGTCCTGCCCCCCTGCCGCCTCACCCGGCCGGCCGGCGCGGGCCGAGCATGCGCCAGAGGAACGAGTACTCGAGCGCCATCATCAGCGAACGCTGTGCGTTGTCGGCCGCGCCGCCGTGGCCACCTTCGAGGTTTTCCCAGTAAAGCGGCTGGTGCCCCAACTCGATGAGCCGGCGCGCGAACTTGCGCGCGTGCCCCGGGTGCACGCGATCGTCGCGCGTCGAGGTGTCGATCAGCACCGGCGGCAGCGTGGTCGCCTCGGCGCTCGGCACCCCGTGGTACGGGCTGTAGGCGCGGATGAACGCCCACTCGGCCGCGTCGTCGGGGTCGCCGTACTCGGCCATCCACGACGCGCCGGCGAGCAACCGGTGGTAGCGCCGCATGTCCAACAGCGGCACCTGGCAGACAACGGCGCCGAAGAGGTCCGGGCGCTGCAGCATCACCGCGCCGACGAGCAGGCCGCCGTTGCTGCCGCCCTGGATGCCCAGCCGCCTGGGGCGCGTGATGCGCGCGGCGATCAGGTCCTCGGCCACGGCGATGAAGTCGTCGAAGGCGCGCTGCCGGTTCGCCTTCAGCGCCGCCTGGTGCCACGCCGGTCCGAACTCGCCGCCGCCGCGGATGTTGGCCAGCACGTAGACGCCGCCTTGCGTCGTCCAGGCGCGGCCGATCGTGCCGCTGTAGGCCGGCTGCATCGAGACCTCGAAGCCGCCGTAGCCGTACAGCAGCGTCGGGTTGTCGCCGTCGGGCTTGCTCGCGTCCACGCCGCGCGGCCAGACGACGAAGTACGGCACGCGCGTGCCGTCGCGCGAGGTCGCGACGCGCTGCTCGGCGCGCATGCCGTTGGCGTCGTAGAAGCGCGGCCGTGACTTCAGCCGCTCGCGCGCGTCGCTGCCGGTGCGGCCAAGCTGCAGCGAATCTGGCTCGAGGAAGTCGGCGGCGTTGAGCAGGTAGTGCTCGGCGAGCGGGTCGATGCCGCCGTCGCGTTCGAGCAGCGGGTCGTGCAGCGCGCCGACCGCGAGCGTGCCGGGGTACGGTGCGACGACATCGCGCTTCGTCCACGTGGCGCCTTCGAACCGCCACTCCTCGAGCCGGCTCGCGACGTTGTCGAGCACGTTGACGATCAGCGTGCTTCGCGCTGCGGTCCAGCCAGCCAATGAACGCGTCGCGGTCGGCGTGAAGAGCGCCGTCAACCGCCGTTCGCCCGCGAGGTAGGCGGCCGCGTCGGCGACGAGCAGCGAGCCGGCGGGGAAGGTGGCGGCAGGCCTCGCGCCGGCCACCACCCATTCGCTGCGCAGTTCGATCAGCACGCGCTCGCGCCAGAAGGTGAGCGTCGCGTCGTCGGGCTTGTCGATCGGCTCGAGCACCGGCTGCGACGTGCCTGACGCCGGCTTCATCAGCCACATCTTCGAGTGATAGAAGTCGATCTGGCGGTTGAAGGTCGTGCGCTCGAAGCCGGGCGTCTTGTCGACCGACGCCGAGGCCGACACGTCGGCGGGCTCGGCCTCGAACACCATCACTGCCGCGGCGAGCGGCTCGCCGCGCCGCCAGCGCTTGATCACGCGCGGGTAGCCCGAGGTCGTCAGCGACCCCGGGCCGAAATCGGTGCCGATGTAGAGCGTGTCGGCATCGATCCACTCGACCCGCGTCTTCGCCTCGGGCACGACGAAGCCGCTGCCGCTGTCATCACCTGCCGCGACAAAGCGCTTGTCGACGAGGTCGAACTCGCGCTCGACGGCGGCATCCGCGCCGCCGTCCGACAGGCTCACGAGGCACCGGCGGTATTCCGGGCCGAGCGGCACGGCACCGCCCCAGACCCAGCTCTTGTCCTCGGCGCGGCCGAGCGCGTCGATGTCGAGCACCGTCTCCCACGCCGGCTCGGCGCGGCGGTAGTCGTCGAGCGTCGTGCG
This sequence comes from Betaproteobacteria bacterium, assembly GCA_016716535.1. Lineage (GTDB taxonomy): Bacteria > Pseudomonadota > Gammaproteobacteria > Burkholderiales > Burkholderiaceae_C > Rubrivivax. Next base: position 302,632 of record JADJWD010000002.1, read on the forward strand.
CCGCCACAGCCCCCGCGGGTTGGCCGCGTCGCGCCACAGGTTGTAGAGCCAGGGGCCGAGCCTCGTGACGTACGGGATCTGGCCGCGCGAGTCGAGCACCTCGCGCAACTGCTCGCGCAGCGCGTCGAAGCCGGGCTCGGCGCGCAGCAGCGCCTCGCTCTCGGCGTTGCGCTCGCGCACCCAGGCGAGCGCGCGCTCGCCTTGCACGTCTTCGAGCCACAGGTACGGGTCGGGCGAGTCGGGCGAGTCGTCGGCTGCGGGTGTCGGCATGGCGTCGGTGCGGGCGGGTGGTGAGGGGCGTGTGAGGGCGTCATCGTGCAGGCAGGTGCGGCGGCGCGCGGGATTCACTTACTGCCGATCGGGGCTTCCCGGTCGGACGAGCTCGAGGGGCCGCAAGGGCCTGCCCTCGTGGCAACGCCGGGGTCCGGGGCAAAATCTGCATCCTGCGAGCCCGGCTCGCCCCCTTCATCTTGACTGCTGCGGCGCACCTGCGGGGGCGCCGCTTTCGAGGGAATCATGCATCGACGATTGACTCCGCGGCGCGCCGCCGCGTTCGTGTTCCTGCTGGCCATGGGTGCAGCCGCGCCGCTGTCGGCACAGCAGTCGCAGCCGGCCACGCCGCCGGCGCGTCCGGCCGCTGCGGCGCCCACACCGGCGGCCCCGGCCGCACCCGCGGCATCGGCACGCGGCTTCGGCTCGGCGCGCGGGCCGATCCTGACGCGCGACGAGTTGCGCGTCTGCTTCGGCCAGGAAGACGAGCTGAAGAAGCGCATCGGCGCGCAGGACGCGGCACGCGGCCCGCTCGAGCAGGAGAAGAAGGCGATCGGCGACGAGCAAGTCGCGCTGAAGGCCGAGCGCGCCAAGCTCGAAGGTGGCGGAGAACTCTCCGCCGGCGTCGCCGCGTTCAGCGAGCGCAACAAGGCCTTCACCGAGCGCCGCGTGCGCTGGGAGGCGCGCGTCAAGGCCTACAACGACGCCGGCCGCGACGCGCGCGAGGAAGAGCGCGACGCGCTGAACGCCGAAAGTCTCGCGCTGAAGAAGGAGCAGGAGGCGCTGGAGGCCGAACGCAAGCGCCTGCTCGCGCTGCAAGACGGCAACAAGGACGTCATCGCCGCGCACAACGCGAAGGCGCGCGCGCTCGACGCGCGCATCGTCGAGTGGAACAAGCGCCAGAAGGCCCACCTCGAAGTGCAGGACACGATCGAGGCCGACCGCCTGGCGTGGATGTCGAACTGCGGCAACCGGCGCTACCGAGAGGAAGACGAACTGGCCATCCGGCCGGCGGGCAAGTGAGGACGTTGCTGCCATGACCCCTGTCCGACCCGACTCCGCCGTGCACGACGCCGGCACCGCTGGTGCCGCCGCCACGGCGATCGACAACCCGCTGCTGCAACCGTGGACCGCGCCGCACGGCCTGCCGCCTTTCGCCGAGCTGCGCCCCGAGCACTTCGAGCCGGCGTTCGGCGAGGCGATGCACGCCGAGCGCGCGGAGATCGCCGCGATCGCCGCCAACGCCGACGCGCCGACCTTCGACAACACGATCGCCGCCTTCGACCGCGCCGGCGCGCTGCTCGATCGCGTGATGACGGTGTTCGGCACGTTGAGCGCCTCGGCGACGAACGAGGCGCTGCAAGCCGTGCAGCGGCTGATGGCCGCGCCGCTGGCCGCGCACAACAACAGCATCTACCTCGACCGCGCGCTCTTTGCGCGCATCGACGCGCTCTACGCGCGGCGCGCCGAACTCGGCCTGGCACCCGAGGCGCTGCGCCTGCTCGAGCGCATCCACCTCGACTTCACGCGTGCCGGCGCGCGGCTCGAAGGCGCGGCGCGTGAGCGGTATGCGGGTGTGATGGAGGAGCTCGCGGCGCTGACGACGCGCTTCGCGCAGAACGTGCTGCACGACGAGTCGACGTGGACGCTGCCGTTGGCCGACGCTGCGGCCACGGCCGGTCTGCCGGCCTTCGTGCTCGACGCGGCGCGCGCCGCGGCGGCCGAGCGGGGCTTGCCCGGCGCGGTGATCACGTTGTCGCGTTCGCTCGTCGTGCCGTTCCTCACCTATTCGACGCGGCGCGACCTGCGCGAAGTGGCCTGGCGCGCCTGGGTCGGCCGCGGCGAACACGCCGGCGAGCACGACAACCGCGAGACCGTGCGCGCGATCCTGCGCCTGCGCCGCGAGCAGGCGGCGCTGCTCGGTCACGCCTGTTATGCCGACCACGCACTGGCCGACACGATGGCCGGCAGCCGCGCCGCGGTGGCCGGCTTGCTCGACAACGTCTGGCCGCGCGCGCTGGCCGCAGTGCAGCGGGAAGAGGCGATGCTCGAAGAAGCCCGCCGGGCCGCCGCGGCCGCTGGCGAAACGGCAGGCACCGAAGGGCAGCTCGAGCCGTGGGACTGGCGCTTCTGGGCCGAGCGTGTGCGCCGGGAACGCTTCGCCGTCGACGACGCCGAGGTCAAGCCGTACTTCAAGCTGGAGAACGTCGTCGCCGCGGCGTTCGACTGTGCGCAGCGGCTCTTTGGTCTCGTCTTCACGCCGCGCGCCGACGTGCCGGTCTACCACCCCGACGTGAAGGCCTACGAGGTGCACGCGGCCGACGGCCGGCTCGTGGGCCTGTTCCTGCAGGACAACTTCGCGCGGCCGAGCAAGCGCAGCGGCGCGTGGATGAGTTCGCTGCGGCTGCAGCGGCGCAACGGCGTCGCACCGGGCTCGGCGGAGTCGCTGCCGATCATCCTCAACAACAACAACTTCGCGCGCGGCGAGCCGACGCTGTTGTCGCTGGACGATGCGCGCACGCTCTTCCACGAGTTCGGGCACGGGCTGCACGGCCTCTTGTCCGACGTGACGTACCAGCGGCTTTCGGGCACGCAGGTGCTGCGCGACTTCGTCGAGCTGCCTTCGCAGATCTTCGAGCACTGGATCACCGAGCGCGAGGTGCTGGCGCGGCACGCGCGCCACTACCAGACCGGCGCGCCGATTCCGGACGAACTGGTGGCACGGCTGGAACGCGCGCGCCGCTTCAACCAGGGCTACGAGACGGTGCGCTACACGGCGAGTGCGGTCACCGACATGGCCGTGCACTCGCTGGCCGACGCCGAGCCGCCGGCCGACCTCTGTGCCTGGGAGGCGCAGTTCCTCGCCGCCAAGGGCCTGCCGCACGCGGTGGGGCTGAACCACCGCTTCGTGCACTTCCAGCACCTGTTCGCGGGCAGTTCGTACGCCGCCGGCTACTACGTCTACCTGTGGGCCGAGGTGCTCGATGCCGACGGCTACGACGCCTTCGTCGAGGCCGGCAGCCCGTTCGACGCGGCGGTGGCGGCGCGCCTGAAACGCCACGTCTACAGCGCCGGCAACAGCGTCGAGCCCGGTGCGACCTACCGCGCCTTCCGCGGCCGCGACGCGGTCGTCGAGCCGCTGCTGCGCAAGCGCGGGTTGATCGAGGCGGAGCCGGCTTAATCAGGCGGGCCGCGGCGGCAGCAGGCGCGCCATGTTCTGCAGGAACAGCGTCATGTCCAGCGGCTTGGTCCAGTAATCGGCCAGGCCGGCGGCAAGGCCGCGGCGGATCTGTTCGGCCATCACGTTGGCCGACAGCGCCACCACCGGCAGCGCCGCGGTGGCGGGTTGCTGGCGCAGCCGCCGCAGCACCTCGAAGCCGTCGATGTCGGGCAGCTGCATGTCCAGCAGCACCAGCTCGGGCGGGTCGGCCAGCGCTGCGGCGAGGCCGCTCATGCCATCGGCCGCGATCGTCAGCCGGTAGCCCGGCACGGTGGCCAGCATCTCGCGCACGATCAGCGCGTTGACCTCGTTGTCCTCGATGTAGAGCACGTGCCGCGTCGCGGCGGAGGCGGCCGTGGCGGCCGCGCCGGCGTCGGCCTCGCCGGCCGCTGGCGCGGCATCGCCGGCGGCCGGTGCCGCCGGCGAGGCAGGGTCGGCAGCGCTGTCTGGAGGTGCCGGCGCCGCCGGCAACGCCACGTCGAACATCGTGCCCTCGCCGAGCGTGCTCTTGACCTGCACGTGCCCGCCCATGTGCTCGACGAGCGACTTGACGATCGCCAGGCCGATGCCCGTGCCCTCGATCGTCTCGCGCTCGGCGCCGAGGCGGTTGAACGGCTGGAACAGATCGGGCAGCCGCGCCGGCGCGATGCCACGGCCGCTGTCGCGCACGAGCAGTTGCACGAAGGGCCCGTGCACCGCCGCCTCGACGTGCACCTCGCCGCCGGCGCGGTTGTACTTGATGCCGTTGCTGAGGAGATTCAGCAGCACCTGGCGCAGCCGCGTCTCGTCGCCGAGCACGACGGCATCGAGCGCGCCGGTGGACAGGCGGATGCCCGCCGCCTGCGCCTGTGGCGCGACGAGCGGCAGCGTCTGCGCCACAAGGTCGGCCAGCGCCACCGGCGCGCGCGCGAGCTCCATCTCGCCGGCCTCGATGCGCGCGAGGTCGAGCACCTCGTTGATCAGCGTCAGCAGGTGTTCGCCGGCGCGCTGGATGTGCGCGATCGACTGCCGCCGCGCCGTGTCGGCGGCGCTGCCCTCGGGCGGCTCGGCCTGCAGGATCTGCGCGAAGCCGAGCACCGCGTTCAGCGGCGTGCGCAGCTCGTGGCTCATGCGCGCGAGGAAGCGGCTCTTCGCCTGGCTCTCGCGCAGCGCCACCTCGGCGTCGCGCCTCGCCTGCTCGGCCTGGCGGCGGTCGGTCACGTCCCAGTTCACGCCGATGCGGCGCTTGCGGCCGCTGCCGTCGGGCGGCAGCGGCACCGAGCGCGAGGCGATCCAGCGCACCTGGCCGTCGGGCCACACCACGCGGAACTCGATGTCCAGCGGCTCGTTGCGAGCGGTGGTCATGCGCATCGCCCCGCGGACACGCTCGCGGTCTTCGGGGTGCACGAGCGCGATCCGTTCTTCGGCGCTCAGCGTGGGGTGGCGCGGGACCAGGCCGCGCAGCCGCCACATCGCCTCGGTCCAGCTCGAGCCGCCGCTTTCGACATCGAGCTCCCAGATGCCCATGCCGGCGGCGTGCGTGGCCAGCGCCGTGCGCTCGCGCTCCTCGCGCAGCGCGCGCTCGGCGGCGCGCCGCTCGGTGATGTCGACCAGCATGCCGAAGCGCTCGGTCGGCGTGCCGCGCGGTTCGAACACCGCGTGCGCGACAATGTCGCGCACGCCACCGTCGGCGGCCAGCAGGCGGAACGAGAAGTCGAGGTTCGTGCCGCCCTCGGCGCGCCAGCCGCGAAGCAGCGCGCGCAGCGGCCGCCGGTCGTCGGGATGCACGAAGCGCTCGATCCACGTGTAGGCCGGTGGCACCGGCTCGTCGGGGGCCAGGCCGACCTTGCGCCGCAGCTCGTCGCTGAAGGTGGTCCGCGGTGGCGAGCCTTCGACGGCCCACCAGCCGATGCCCGCGGCGCGCGCCATCAGCGCGATGCGCCGCGCGCTCTCGTCGACACGCTGCGCCTGCGCGTGCCGCTCGGTCACGTCCAGCGTCACGCCCAACAGCGCCAGCGGCCGGCCTTCGGCGTCGCGCAGCACCGAGCGCCGCGACAGCAGGTGCACGACGCGGCCATCGTCGAGCACGTAGCGCAGCTCGCTCTCGAGCGGGCCGCTGCCGGCCAGCACGGCGGCGTTGAGCAGCTGCGCGCGGCCGCGGTCTTCCGGGTGCTGCATCGCGTGGATGCGCGCCCACGGCACACGGCCGCCGGCCACCGGCGCCAGGCCGAGGAAGCGGAACATCGGCTCGTTGAAGACGATCTCGTCGGCGCCGAGCACGCGGTGCCACACACCGATGCCGGCCATGCGCACGGCGCGCGCCGCCAGCTCGTCGGTCAGACCCGGTTCGGTGGCGGCTTCTTGTCGGCGCTCGTTCGGGACGTTCACAGCGTGTCAGGCGGCTGGCGGCGGCGCGGGGGCCGGGCGTGGGACGGGCGTGAGACGGCGCGAGTATCGCCGCGTTGCGCCGTGGTCGCGGCCGGGTCATCGCCGAGAATCGCCGCCGCATCGAAGGGAGCACAAACGCGATGGTCGCAGGGCAAGGGCAAGGCAGCCATTGGCTGAAAGCCGGCGTGCACGGAGCCGTCATCGGCATCGAGGTGCAGCCGGGTGACGTGGTGGCCGCCGGCCAGTTGCTGCTGGTGCAAGAGGCGATGAAGATGGAAGTGCCACTCGAGGCGCCGGCGCGTGGCCGCGTGCGTGCCGTGGCCGCCGCGGTCGGCGAAGTGGCCGACGAGGGCGCGCCGCTGATCGAGTTCGAGCCGCTCGGCGAGGCGGCCGCGCAAGCCTTGCCCGCCACCGCAGCGCGCGGCGAAGCGCACACCGCCGCCGCCCCGCCCCGCGAGCGCGCCAACCTCGCGCGCCTGCGCGAGCGCCGCGCGTTGACGCTGGACGCCGCACGGCCCGAGGCCGTCGCACGCCGCCACGCCACCGGCCTGCGCATGGCGCGCGAGAACATCGCGCACCTGCTGGACGCCGGCAGCTTCACCGAGTACGGCGCCTTCGCCGTCGCGGCGCAGCGCAGCCGCCGGGCGCTGGACGAGCTGCAGCGGCAGACGCCGGCCGACGGCCTCGTCACCGGCCATGGCACCGTCGGCGGCCGGCCGGTGGCGGTGATGGCGTACGACTACACGGTGCTTGCCGGCACGCAGGGCATGCTCAACCACAAGAAGAGCGACCGCCTGCTCGAGTTGTGCCACCGCCAGCGCTGGCCGCTCGTGCTGTGGGCAGAAGGCGGCGGCGGCCGGCCGGGTGATGTCGACTGGCCCGGTGTCGCGGGCCTGGACTGCACAACGTTCGGCCGCCTCGCGGCGTTGTCCGGGCAGGTGCCGCTGGTGGGGCTGGTGGCCGGCCGCTGCTTCGCCGGCAACGCGGCGCTGCTCGGCTGCTGCGATCTCGTCGTCGCCGTCGAGGGCGCGAGCATCGGCATGGGCGGCCCGGCAATGATCGAAGGCGGCGGCCTCGGCCGCGTCGACGCCGACGCCGTCGGCCCGGTGGAGACACTCGCACGCGCCGGTGTCATCGACGTGCGCGTGCCCGACGAGGCGGGGGCCGTCGAAGTGGCGCGGCATTACCTCGCCCTCGTCGGCGCGCCAGGCGCAGCCGATCCCGCCGGACAGACTGCGCCGGGCGCCGACCCGGCCACGCTGCGCCAGGCGCTGCCCGACAACCGCAACGCGCTGTACGACCCGCGCCGCATCGTCGAGACGGTGCTCGACGCCGGCAGCGTGCTCGAGCTTCGGCGCGACTGGGGCACCGGCGTCATCACCGTGCTCGGCCGCCTGGCCGGCCGCGCGGTGGCAGTGGCGGCGAGCAACCCGCGGCACCTGGGCGGCGCGCTCGACGCGCCGGCGTGCGACAAGCTCGCGCGCTTCATGCAACTGGCCGACGCGCACGGGCTGCCGCTCGTCACCTTCGTCGACACCCCTGGCTTCATGGTCGGCCCCGACAGCGAGAAGACGGCGATGGTGCGGCACGCGGCGCGCCTGTTCGTCAACGCCGCGGCGCTGCGCGTGCCGATGGCCAGCGTCGTGCTCAGGCGCGGCTACGGCCTCGGCGCGATGGCGCTGACCGCCGGCCACTTCCACGCGCCGGTGGCCACCTGCGCGTGGCCGAACGGCGAATTCGGCCCGATGGGTCTCGAAGGCGCGGTGCGGCTGGGCTTTCGCAAGGAGCTCGAAGCGGCGCCGCCCGGCGAGCGCGAGGCGCTCTTCCAGCGCCTGCTGGCCGCGGCCGTGGAGCGCGGCGAGGCGCTGAACATGGCCAGCCACCTCGAAGTCGACGACGTCATCGACCCGGCCGACACGCGCGACTGGCTCGTGCGCGTGCTGACCGCGGCGTGCGCGGCGCCGCTGCCACCGCGGCGGGGTTTCATCGACGCGTGGTGAGGCCGCGGTCAGGCTTGGACTCAGGCTCGGGCTGAGCCGCCGTCCAGCGCAATCAGCGCCAAGCCTGACCCCGGGTCGTGCCGGCGCTTCAGGTGCGCGGGCGCCTCTTCGAGCATCACCTCGAGCGTCGGCCAGACGACGGCGTCGAGCAGGTGGCCGCCGACGGTGCTGCCGTCGCGTCGGCCAAGCACCGTGTGCAGGTGCACGACGGGCTTGTCGCCCGTGCCGCCTTCACGCGTGATGTCGCCCAGCAGCGACAACACCTCGACCTGCTCGTCCACCGCGATGCGCTCGTAGTCCTTGCGCGCGCGGTCGAAGTAGCCGAGCGTCGCGCGCTCGAAGGCGCCGATGGCGCTGATGCGGCTGGCGTCCAGCCCTTCTTCGCGCGCGAAGCGCTCGAGGCCGGCCATCACTTCGTCGCCGGCCTCGAACACCAGCACCCAGGTGCGCGGCGAACCGTCGATCTGCTTCGTTTTCATGTCCCGCTCCCGCGCCGCGCGACGACGCCGGCCCACCACTCCTTGGCCGACGCGATGACCGTCTGCAGCGCATCAGCGTCGCCGCGCAGCATCGCCTTCGCGTACGACGTGGCCTGCTCGCGCGTGATGTGCGGCGGCAGCGGCGGCACGTTGGCATCGGTCACCATCTCGAGCAGCACCGGCTGGCGCGCCGCGAGCGCCTCGTCCCAGGCGGGGCCCACGTCCTCGGGCCGGTCGACGCGCCGGGCCTGCAGGCCGAGCAGGCGCGCGTAGTCGGCGTAGGGGAAGGGCGGCAGGTTCTGCGACGCCTCGAACTTGGGGCTCGCGGCCGAGATGCGCTGCTCCCAGGTGACCATGTTGAGGTCGCCGTTGTTGAGCACCATCACCACCAGCCGCGGGTCGGCCCACTCGCGCCAGCGCGCGGCCAGCGTGACGAGCGCGTTGATGCCGATCATCTGCATCGCGCCGTCGCCGAGCAGCGCGATCACCGGCCGGTCGGGGTGCGCGAACTTCGCGGCGATCGCGTACGGCACCGCCGGGCCCATCGTCGCGAGGCCCCCGGAGAGCGACGCCATCATGCCGCGGCGCACTTTCAGGTCGCGCGCATACCAGGCCGCCGCGGTGCCCGAGTCGCAGGTGAGGACCGCGCGCTCGGGCAGGCGCGGCGACAGCTCCCAGAACACGCGCTGCGGGTTGATGGGGTCGGCCGCCGTCATCGCGCGCTCTTCGAGCACGCGCCACCACGCGGCGACTTCGGCCTCGATGCGCTCGCGCCAGCGGCGGTCGGTCTTGCGTTTCAGCAGCGGGATGAGCGCGCGCAGCGTTTGCTTCGCATCGCCGGCGAGGTTCACCTCCATCGGGGTGCGCAGGCCGAGCTTGCGCACGTCGATGTCGATCTGCACGCCGCGCGCCTGGCCTTCGGGCGGCAGGAACTCGGAGTACGGGAACGACGAGCCGACCATCAGCAGCGTGTCGCAGCCGCTCATCATTTCCCAACTCGGCTGCGAGCCGAGCAGGCCGATCGGGCCGGTGACGAACGGCAGGTCGTCGGGCACCGCGGCCTTGCCGAGCAGCGCCTTGGCGATGCCGGCGCCGAGCAGGTCGGCCGCTTCGAGCAACTCGTCGGTGGCGTGCAGCGCGCCGGCGCCGGCCAGCAGCGCGACGCGCTCGCCGGCGTTCAGCACGTCGGCGGCGCGCTGCAGGTCGGCCGCGGCCGGCACGGCGCTGCGGCCGGTGGCGCCGATGCCGGTGTGCACGGTGCCGTGCTCGCGCGGCGGCTTGTCGACCGCGGCTTCCTCCTGCAGATCGTGCGGCAGGATGAGGCACGTGACGGCGCGGCGCTCGCGCGCGATGTGCATCGCGCGGTCGACGAGGTGGCGCACCTGCGCCGGCACCATCGCCGTGTGCACGTACTCGTGTGCCACGTCCTTGAAGAGCGTCGGCAGGTCGACCTCCTGCTGGTAGTCGCCGCCGATCGCCGAGCGCGCCGTCTGGCCGACGATCGCCAGCACCGGCTGGTGATCGGCCTTCGCGTCGTACAGGCCGTTGAGCAGGTGGATTGCGCCCGGCCCGGAGGTGGCCATGCACACGCCGACCTCGCCGGTGAACTTGGCGTGCGCGCAGGCCATGAAGGCGGCCAGCTCCTCGTGCCGTGCCTGCACGAACTGCATGCGCTCGCCGAGCCGGCCGAACGCTGCCATCAGGCCGTTGATGCCGTCGCCCGGGTAGCCGTAGACGCGGCGCACACCCCAGGCGTGCAGGCGGTCGAGGATCTGGTCGCTGACGGTGCGGGCCACGGGGTGTCTCTCCGGCAAGGGGCGGAAAGCCGCGCGGCGGCAAGCCGCGCGCCTGTCGGGGGCCCGCGCCGGGCGCCGCGCTTGCCGGCGCGATTCGCCCGCCGCCCCACCGCCGCCCACGGCCATGCCATGCCATGCCGAGCCAGCCGCTGCCCATCGACCCGCGCCCGTACCCGCCGATCGAGCACTACGCGCTGATCAGCGACTGCGAGTCCACCGCGCTCGTGGGCCGCCACGGCGCGATCGACTGGTGCTGCATGCCGACGATGGACGCCGACCCGTGCTTCGGCCGCTTGCTCGACTGGCGCGCCGGCGGCTACTGCCGCGTCGCGCCGGCACCGGGCCCGCAGGTGCGGTGCAGCCGCGAGTACGTGCACGGCACGATGGTGCTGGCCACGCGGTTCGACACGCCCGAGGGCAGCGTGCGGCTGCACGACTTCTTCGTCATGCAGGGCGACCCTGCACATCACGACGAGCGTGATCACCTGGCGCGGCTGGCGCGCTGCGAGCGCGGCCGCGTCTGCTTGCAGGTGGAGGTGGCGCCGCGCTTCGACTTCGGCGCCATCGTGCCGCGGCTGGCCGGAGCCGGGCCCGGGCGCTGGTTCGCCTGGGGCGGCAACAAGGGGCTGCTGATGCACTGCAACCGGCCGCTCGTGCGCGACACCTCGCGCGCCTCGCTGGTGGCCGAGGTCGAGCTCGAGGCCGGGCAGACGCTCGACCTGTCGCTGCACTTCGTGCGGCCCGAGGACATCGCGCTGCGCATGCAGCACCCGCCGCGCTCGCCCGAGCTGGCGCCGGCGCTTCAGCGCACGCTGGCCTGGTGGGCGGCGTGGGAGCAGGGCGCCTGCCGGCCGCCGCATTCGGATGCGCTGACGCGCCGCTCGGCGCTGGTGCTCAAGGCCCTGTGCTTCGAGCGCACCGGCGCCATCGCCGCGGCGGCCACCACCTCGCTGCCCGAAGCGCCGGGCGGCGATCGCAACTGGGACTACCGCTTCAGCTGGCTGCGCGATTCGGTGCTGGCGGTGGCGGCGCTGCAGGCGCTGGGGTTCCGGCGCGAAGCCGACCGCTTCCGCGCCTTCATCGAGCGCAGCGCCGCCGGCAGCGCACGCCAGTTGCAGCTGATGGTGGGGCTGGACGGCCGGCGCCGGCTGACCGAGGAGACGCTGCCGCTGCAAGGCTGGCGCGGCGCGAGCCCGGTGCGCATCGGCAACGCGGCGGCGCGCCAGACGCAGCTCGATGTCTACGGCAGCCTGCTCGAGCTGGCCTGGTTGTCGCACGACGGCCGCGAGCCGATCGAGCCGGCGTACTGGGAGTTCCTCGTCGAGGCGGTCGACGTGGCCTGCACGCGCTGGCGCGAACCCGACCACGGCATCTGGGAGATGCGCGACGCGCCGGCGCACTTCGTGCACTCCAAGGCGATGTGCTGGGTGGCCATCGACCGCGGCATGCGGCTGGCCGAGCGGCGCGACCTGGCCGCACCGCTGGCGCGCTGGGCCGCGGCGCGCGACGCCGTGCGCGCCGCGATCGACCGACACGGCGTGTGCCAGCGCCGCGGCGCCTTTTGCCAGGCCTTCGGCGAAGACCGGCCGGATGCCGCGCTGCTGCTGCTGCCGCAGTTCGGCTACGTCGCCTACAGCGACCCACGCATGCGGCGGACGGTGGATTGGGTGACGCAGGAGCTCGGCCGCGAAGGCCTCGTGCGCCGCTACCGCCGGCCCGACGGGCTGCGCGGCACCGAAGGCGCGTTCCTGCCGTGCACTTTCTGGCTGGCCACCTGCCTGGCGCGGCAGGGGCGCCTCGGCGCGGCGCGGGCCGCCTACCGCACCGCCGCCGCGGCCGCCAACGACCTGGGCCTCTTCGCCGAGGAAGCGTTGCCTGACGGCAGCGCGCTGTTGGGCAACTTCCCGCAGGCGCTGACGCACCTGGCGCAGATCGGCGCCCGGCTCGCGCTGGATGATGCGTTGGATGTCGCGTTGGACGATGCGCCGGGCGCAGCGCCCGACGATGCGCCGGCGTTCAGCGCCGCACGAGCAGCGCCGCCGCGGCAGCGAGCAGCGCCAGCAGGGCCAGCGCGATGGCGATGACCGGGCCGCGGCGCACCGACAACCACCACTGCACACTGTGGCGCCGGGCGACGGCGTCGAAGCGCCCATGCGCGCCGGGGTCGCCCGGCACCGGCGCATGCAGGTTGTCGGGCGCGCGCGGGTCGCGTGGCTCGTCGCTCTGCTGGCCTTGCCAGCCTTGCCGCGCGAGCAGCCGGTCGAGCACGCCCGGCATCAGCCGCTGCGCGACGATCGCCTTCACCGCGGGCCAGCCGACCCACCATTCGCGCCGCGCGTGCAGCGCCGCGTGCACGATGGCGGCGGCCGCCAGCTCGGGCTGGAACACCGGCAGCACCGGCTGCGCCTTGCACGGCATGACGCTGCGGCCCCAGTCGAACTGCGGCGTGTTGAAGGCCGACAACTGCACCATCGTCAGCCGCACGGCGCTGCCCTCGTGGATGAGTTCGCTGCGCAGCGAGTCGGTGAAGCCGCGCAACGCCGCCTTCGCGGCGCAATACGGCGCCTGCAGCGGGATCGAGCGGTAGGCCAGCGCCGAGCCCACCTGCACGACGACGCCGCGCCCGCGCGGCCGCATGCGCGCCAGCGCGGCGCGCGTGCCCCACACCGCGCCGAGGTAGGTGACGTCGGTGGCGCGGCGGAAGTCGGCGTCGCCGATCTGGTCCACCGGCGCGTAGATCGTCGCCATCGCGTTGTTCACCCACACGTCGATGCGGCCCCAGCGCTGCTCGACCTCGGCCGCGGCCGCTTCCACCGCCGCCGGGTCGGCCACGTCGGCCACCAGCGCGATCGCCTCGCCGCCCAGTTGTTCGGCTTCGCGGCACGCGGCCAGCACGCCTTCGCGGCCGCGCGCCAGCACGCCGATGCAGGCGCCGCGGCGCGCGAACGCGCAGACTGTCGCGCGGCCGATCCCGGCCGAGCCGCCGGTGACGACAACGACGAGGCCGCCGAGGGGGGCGTCATTGGAGGCGGCGGCTGTGACCATCGAAACCCGCGCGGGCAACCGCCGTGCCCCCGGCCGGTTAAGCTGCGCCCGCGCCGCCCGGTCTGGCGCCAAGGAGCGAAGGCGCCATGATCGACACCACCGTCGCCGGCAGCCTGCCCAAGCCCGCCTGGCTTGCCGAGACCGGCAAGCTCTGGCCGCAGTGGCTGCCGGCCGGCGAAGCGCTCGCGCAGGCCAAGCGCGACGCGACGCTCTTGTGGCTGAAGCTGCAGGAGGACGCCGGCCTCACCGTCGTCAGCGACGGCGAGATGAGCCGCCAGCACTTCGTGCACGGCTTCCTCGAGCGCGTCGCCGGCATCGACTTCGCGCACAAGGTCGAGATGGGCATCCGCAACGATCGCTACAAGGCGATGGTGCCGCAGGTCGTGGCGCCGCTGGCGCTGGCCGGCCGCGTGCACGAGACCGAGGCGCGGCTCGTGCGCGCGCACACGAAGCGGCGCGTCAAGTTCACGCTGCCCGGCCCGATGACGATCGTCGACACCGTCGCCGACCGCCACTACGGCGACCGCGTGCAGATGGCGTTTGCGTTCGCCGAACTGCTGAACCAGGAGGCGCGCGCGCTCGAGGCCGACGGCGTCGACATCGTCCAGTTCGACGAGCCGGCGTTCAACGTCTACATGGACGACGCCGCCGACTGGGGCGTGCGCGCTCTGGAGCGCGCCGCGCAAGGTTTGCGCTGCACGACGGCCGTGCACATCTGCTACGGCTACGGCATCCAGGCCAACGTCGACTGGAAGAAGACGCTCGGCGACGAGTGGCGGCAATACGAGCGCGTCTTCCCGGCGCTCGCGAAGAGCTCGATCGACCAGGTCAGCCTCGAGTGCATCCATTCGCACGTGCCGCCGGACCTGATGGTGCTGCTCGAAGGCAAGGACGTGCTCGTCGGCGTCATCGACGTGGCGAGCGACGCGGTCGAGACGCCCGAGGAAGTGGCGCGCACGATCGAGACCGCGGCGCGCTTCGTGCCGCGGCCGCGGCTCGTGGCGTGCACGAACTGCGGCATGGCGCCGATGCGGCGCGAAGTGGCCGAGGCGAAGCTGCGCGCGCTGGTGGCGGGGGCGGCGCTGGCGGGGTAGTGGCGGGGTTCAGGCCGAAGGCGCCAGGTCGAACACCAGCACCTCGGCATCCTTGCCCTGTTCGAGCACGAGCCGCGGTTCGTCGCGCAGCGTCACGGCATCGCCGCCTTCGAGCCGCTGGCCGTTGACGACGAGTGCGCCGCGCACGAGGTGCACGTAGGCCAGGCGCTTCGGGTCGAGCGCCACCTCGGCGCGCTCGTCGCCGTCGAAGAGGCCGGCATGGATGCTTGCATCGGCGTGGATCGTCAGCGAGCCCGCGCGGCCGTCGTCGCTGGCGACGAGGACAAGCTGCCCGCGCTTGGCCGCGGCGTCGAAGCGCTTCTGCTCGTAGCCCGGCGCGATGCCGCGCTCGCGCGGCAGGATCCAGATCTGCAGGAAGTGCGTCGTGCGCGCCGGGTCGTGGTTGAACTCGCTGTGCTGCACGCCGGTGCCGGCGCTCATGCGCTGCACGTCGCCGGGCAGGATGACGCCGGCGTGTGCGCCGCCGGCCGCGCCGTTGCCCATGCTGTCCTTGTGCGCGAGCGCGCCGTCGAGCACATAACTGACGATCTCCATGTCGCGATGGCCGTGCGTGCCGAAGCCGGTGCCCGGCGCGATGCGGTCGTCGTTGATGACGCGCAGGTTGCCCACGCCCATGTGGCGCGGGTCGTGGTAGTCGGCGAACGAGAAGCTGTGGAAACTCTTCAGCCAGCCGTGGTCGGCATAACCGCGGTCGGCGGACTTGCGCAGCGTCAGCATCGGCAATCTCCTTGAAGGGCAGTGACTTGGCGGCACTGTAGGCCGCGCGGCGCGAACGCGGGTGGAGCGGCGCTGAAGCACCCGTTCAAATATGATGAAACCCACGATGCCGACGCCGACTCAAGCCCACGCCCGCCAGGCGCTGACGCCCGATGCGCTGACGATGATCGACACGATCGCGCGCGAAGGCAGCTTCGCCGCCGCGGCGCGCGAGCTCGGCAAGGTGCCCTCGGCGCTGACCTACAGCGTGCGCCAGCTCGAGGAGGCGCTGGACGTGCTGCTGTTCGACCGCAGCTCGCGCCAGGCGCAGCTCACCGCCGCCGGCGCCGAGCTGCTGCACGAGGGCCGGCGGCTGCTGCAGGAGATCGATGCGGTGGCCAACCGCGTCAAGCGCGTCGCCTGCGGCTGGGAGGCCGAACTCGCGATCAGCGTCGAGGACATCCTGTCGATGCCGGTGATGTTCGAGCTGGTGCAGGCGTTTTGCGAGACGCGGGTCGCGCCGCCACCGGGCAGCGGGCCGTCCGGGAACGCGCAGGCCGGGCAGGGCGACAGCACGCCGGCCACGCGCCTGCGCCTGCGCACCGACGTGATGGCCGGCACGTGGGAGGCGCTCGTCACCGGCCAGGTGGACCTGGCGATCGGCGTGTCGGGCCAGCACGCCAAGCCGCCGGGCGTGGAGCTGCGGCCGCTGGGCGACGTGCCGTTCGTATTCTGCGTCGCGCCGCATCATCCGCTGGCCGCGGCCGACGAGCCGCTGACCGATGCGGTGCTCGTGCACCACCGCGCCATTGCGGTCGCCGACACGGCGCAGCGCCTCGCGCCGTTGACGCTGAACCTGCTGCCCGGGCAGGACGTGCTGACGGTGCCGTCGATGCGCGCCAAGCTCGAGGCGCAGCTGCGCGGGCTCGGCTGCGGCTTCGTGCCCGAGCCGATGGCGCGTGCGCACCTCGAAGCCGGGCACCTGGTCAGCCGGCGCACGGCGCGCGCGCCGTTCGTGGCGAGTTTGTTCTACGCCTGGCGTGCTGAGCGTGGTGCGCTCGGCCTTGGGCGGGCGCTGGCTTGGTGGGTGCAGCAGCTGGAAAGCGTGACGACGCGGCGGGCGCTGATCGAGCGCCATGCCGCGCGGCTGGCTTGAGCGCCTGCGGCTGCCGTTTGCTTACTGCTTGGGGCTGAGGTCGGGCCGGGACCCGACGCCGACCCAGGCAGGAAGGAAAGGCGGCAGCATGCAGGCCTGGCTGTCGCAACGAGCAGCTAGCATCGGTGCCCATGTCCACCGACGACATCCCCACCCTGCGCCGCATCCTGCGCGAATGCCGCACGCTGGCGGTGGTCGGCCTGTCGGCCGAATGGCACCGGCCGAGCTACTTCGCGGCCAGCTACATGCAGGCCAAGGGCTGCCGCATCGTGCCGGTGAACCCGCGCTACACGCAGATCCTCGGCGAGCGCTGCTATGCGCGGCTGGAGGACATCCCGCACCCCGTCGACCTCGTTGACGTCTTCCGCCGCACCGACGACGTGCTGCCGATCGCCCGAAGCGCCATCGCGATCGGGGCCAAGTGCCTGTGGCAGCAGCTCGGCGTGAGGAACCTCGAAGCCGACGCGCTGGCGCGCGCCGCGGGGCTCGATTCGGTGATGGACCGCTGCGTGAAGATCGAGCACGCCCGCCTGTTCGGCGGGTTGCACTGGATGGGCGTCAACACGCGCGTGATCTCGGCGCGGCGAGCGGCGTGAGGCGCCGGGCGCGCTGGCTGATCGTCCTGCTGCTGCTGGCTGTGCTGGTTGTCGCCGGCACTGCTTTCCTGGCGTTGAGCCTGCTGCGCTACAGCCCGAGCGAGGCGATGCAGGCGCTCGAGGAGCGGTCGCCGGTGGAGATGATCGGCCACGCCTACCGCCGGCTCGAAGGGCACCCTCGCCTGGAGCGCGTGCTGCACCCGCCGTTGAACGGTCTGCTCGGGCATCTAGTGCGTGAGCCCGTTGGCCCGTTGCGCGACCTCGGCAAGGGCGTGCGGCCGCAGGGGCTGCGCGTTGGCGCGCCGACGCGTGTGCTCGCGACGGCCGCTGACATTGCGGCCGCGATGGCCGCCGCGCAGCCGGGCGACGTGCTCGAGATCGCGCCCGGCCGGTACGCGCTGCCCGGCACGCTTTACACGCGGCGCGGCGGGCGGCCCGACGCGCCGATCACGTTGCGCGCGGCCCGGCCCGGCACCGTGACGCTCGAAGTGCGCAGCGTCCAGGGCATGCTCGTCGCGCATCCGCACTGGATCATCGAGAACCTCGCGTGGCGGGGCCTGTGCCGCGCCGACGACGAATGTGAACACGCGCTGCACATCGTCGGCGACGCGCGCGGCACGGTCGTGCGCAACAACCACTTCGAGGACTTCAGCGCGCATCTGAAGATCAACGGCGAGGCGGGCCGCTTCCCCGACGACGGGCTGCTGCAGTTCAGCACGCTCGCCAACACGCGGCCGCGCGCCGGGCGTGTGCCGGTGGCGCTGGTCGATCTCGTCGGTGCCAGCGGCTGGCAGCTGCTCGACAACCGCATCGAGGGCTTCGTCAAGAACGGCGGCGACGGCGTTTCGTACGGCATGTTCATGAAAGGCGGCGGCCGCGGCGGGCGCATCGAGCGCAACGTCGTCGTCTGCACGCCGCGCGCGGTGCGCCAACCGGGGCTGCGCCTGGGCATCTCGATCGGCGGCGGCGGCACCGGCGCCGAGTTCTGCCGGGACAAGCGGTGCGACTTCGAGCACGACGCCGCCGTGGTCGCCAACAACGTCGTCGCACACTGCAACGACGCCGGCATCGACGTCTCGAAGTCGCGCGCCGCGCTGGTGGCGCACAACACGCTCGTCAATACGCAGGGCATCCTCGTGCGGAATCCGCCGGCCGACGCGCGCGTGGTCAACAACGTGCTCGACGGTCGCGTGCGACATCGCGCCGGCACCGTGCTCGCGGCCGACAGCGACAACCGGCGCACCGGCAACCTCGGCTCATGGCTCGCCGACGCCGACGGGCTGGACCTGCGCTGGCGCGAGGCGCCCGAGCTCGTGGCGACGCCGGCCGAAGTGACACACGACTTCTGCGGCCGCCGCCGCGCGCCGCAATCCGAGCCGGGCGCCGGGGCGGCGGCGGCTTGTGGACGGTGACGGGGTGATGAGCCGGGGCCGGGCCCTGCTTCAGTACCCCCACCTCGCCTTCCTCGCCTTCGCCGCAATCGTGCGGGCCTTGTAGTCGATGCCGCTGAACTCGGCCCAGTCGGCCAGCGTGCGGGCGCGGCCGAGGCCGAAGGCGCCGAGGTCGGCGTCGGCCCACAGCAGCGCCGCCAGGCGCATCTGCGCGGCACGCTCGAGCACCGCCGAGCGCACCGCGCGGCGCTCGTCCTGCTCGGGCGTCCAGTGCATCGGCCGCGGCGAGGTGCCCGGCGTCGTGTAGAGGTGGTACATCGGCATGCCGGGGATCTGGTAGAGGTCCCAGCCGTGCGTCCACGCGCGCAGCGCGAAGGCCTGCTCCTCGCCGTGGAAGTACAGGCGCGGGTCGTACGGCAGGTCCTCGACGATGTAGCCCGGCGCGAAGAGGCACCCGCCGCCGACGTGGATGCCGAGTTCGGGCTCGTCGCGCTCGACCGCCACGCACTCGAACATCAGCACCGGGTGCTCGGCGGCGAATTCGCTCGTGCCCTGCACCGCGAAGGCGAGCACGCGGTTGGTCACCGGCCGCGCCACCGGGTGGCCGTTCACCATCTCGAACGGGTTCGGATAACACGAGACGAGGCTGCGGCTGTTGCGCGCCTCGCACCACTGGCCCCACTGCACGAGCACGTCGTCCCAGCCGGGCTCGAACCACATGTGCGAGTCGATCTGCAAGTACCAGTCCTCGCCCTGGTAGAGGTTCATCGCCGCCGCGCGCGCCCAGCAGGGGCCGCGTGCTTCGAGCGCATCGACGCGCGTGAAGCGCACGTGCTGGCGCGACCATTCGTCCTCGAGGCGCAGGTTCTGCCCCGGCACCTGCTGCTCGACGACGCCGAGGTAGATGCGCGACGGGTCGCTCGCCTGGGCGCGCGCGCTGGCGATCGTGAAGGCCAGCATCGGATCGCAGTAGGCGGCGATGCTGATGAAGATCGTCTGCGCGCTCGTGCTCGCAATCACGCTCGGGCTCGCGTTCTGAACGGCCGGGGATTCGGGCATGGCGGCGTCCGGCGCGAGAGGCCAGTCCTTCGCGGGCCGCGCCTCAGCGCGGCCGGTACGCGGCTTCGCGCGGCTGGTCGACGAGCCGCAGCCGGCCCGGGCGCACGAGGCTCGTGCCGTCGTAGTCGTGCAGTGGCACGCGCGCGTCGTTGAAGCGGCGCACCAGCGCGTCCATCGTCATGCCGGCGCTGCGATAGCCGCGCAGCAGCAGCATCGTCACCGAGCGCGTGTTCTCCCAGGCCCACAGGTCGTGCCAGTCGAAGTCGCGCTCGCTCCAGGCCGATCGATGCACGGCGCTCGCCAACCCCGCCGCCGCGCCCTGCACGACGAACTCGGGCACCACCAGCAGCGCCCACGCGCAGCGGTAGACCATCGCGTTCAAGAGATCCAGGCCCTCGCTCTTCGGCATCTGCTGCAGGCAGTCGCCGGCGATGACGAGATCGAAGGCTTCCTCGGTGTGGTCGCTCCACCAGCGCGTGGCGTCGGCGACGTCGACGCGCTGGTACAGCTCGGGCAGCGCGAAGCGCTCGGCGTGCACGGCTTCCAGCTCGATGGCGACGCGCTCGCACGAGGGCGCCGCGCGCTGCAGCATCCGCCCGTACTTGCCGGCGCCGGCGCCGATGTCGAGGGCCCGTGCGGGCGCGATGGCGCCGATCAGGTGCTCGGCCGCGGCATCGAAGATGGGGAACGAGCCCGACATGCGGGGCATTCTAGGACCCGCCTCTTTGCGCTCTTGCGCTCCCGCGCACCCGCGCCTCGCGCTCTCGTGGTCTCGCACGCTCGCGCCACCGTGCTCTCCCGCTCTCGTGCCCGCAACGCGGCGTGCACAATCGCTGTCCGATGACCGCGCCGCCTTGCCCCGGCCGCACGCCGCCCCGCGCAGGAGCGCGCGTCGCCGCGATCGCGGCCGCTTCGGCGGTGCTCGCCGCCGTGCTCACCACCGGTTGCGCCACGCGCTCGACCGAGGTGGCCGCGCAGCCGGCCAACCCGGCGCAGTTTGCCGGCTGGAGCTGCGCGCGCATCGACGACGAAGCCGAGCGCGTGCAGCGCCGCGCCGCCGAGGTGGCCTGGGCCGTCGACGAACGTTCGGGCAACAACATCGTCGCGCTCGGCGTCGGCGTGATGGTGTTCTGGCCCGCACTGCTGGCCCTGCGCCCCGAGGGCCAGGAGGCCGAAGACCTGGCGCGGCTGAAGGGCCGCTTCGAGGCGCTGCGAGCGGCTTCGGCGCTCGCGCGCTGCCCGCCGCCTTCGGCCGAGCTGCCGCCGGCGCGCGCCGCGGCGCTGCCGGTGGCGCCCGGTGACCGCCTCGTCTACGAAGAGCGGCCGACAGCGCGCCAGGCCGCCATCGAACAACGCTGGACGGTGCGTGCGCTGCGCCGCGACGAGATCGAGTACACGCGCGCGGCGCCGCCTGCATCTGGTGCGGCTGCCGGGTCGAGTGCGTCTGTACCTGCATCTGCACCTGCGCCGACGCCGGCCACGCAGAACACGACGCTGCGCCACGACCCGCTCGGCAACGTGCTCGCCGGCGACCCGGGCGCGCTCGTCTGGCCGCAGCTGCTGCGCGGCGAGCTCGCGCTCGGGCAGGTGACGGCGGGCGAGATCCGCGTCGTCGGCGATCCCCTCGTGCGTGCCCGCGTGCGCGCGCAGGTCGTCGCCGTCGGCCCGCAGCAGGTGGACGGCCGCCGCTTCGAGGCCGCGGTGCTCGAGCTCTTCGGCGACGTGCTGACCGAGGCGCCCGGCGCAACGCGCCTGGACGGCGTGCTCGTCGTCGACCGCAACAGCGGCGTGCTGCTGCGGCTGGACCTGCGCAGCAGCCAGGCGCCGTTCCGGCTGATGCGCCGGCTGGTTCATGTGGAGCGCTGACGCGCTCGTGCATGTGGAGCGCTGACGCGCTCGTGCATGTGGAGCGCTGACGCGCTCGTGCATGTGAAGCGCTGACCCTCACAGATCTTTACCCGCGCTGCATGGTGGCGACAAGGCCGGCGCCCAGCATTCACTCCATCCGATGAACCCCTGAGGCCACAAGGAGCCCGACGATGGAAGTGAAGACCCTCTCCAAGAACCTGCCGTCCCGCCGCGGCGCCTGGAAGCTGCTGGCCGGTACCGGCCTCGTGGCGCTGGCCGCGAGCCTGGCGCAACCCGTGCTGGCGCGCGGCCCGATGGGCGGTGAAGGCGGCATGGGCGGCGGCATGGGCATGATGCACGGCGCCGGCATGGGCGGCGGCGCGGGCATGGGCATGAAGGACGGCCGCCACGGCGCGCGCTGGCTCGATGCCGCTGGCGCCACTGCCGAGCAGAAGGCGCAGATCAAGCAGATCATGGACACGGCGCACAACGACCTGAAGCCGCTGCGTGACGCCGGCCGCACGCTGCACAACGAGATGCGCGCGCTCTTCGCGCAGCCGACCGTCGACGCCAACGCCGTCGAGGCGCTGCGCCAGAAGGTGCAGGCCAACCGCGAGGCGGCCAGCAAGCGCATGACGCAAGCGATGATCGATGCCAGCCGCGTGCTGACGCCCGAGCAGCGCAAGCAGATGGCCGACCGCCAGGCGCAACGGCGCGGGATGATGGAGCGCCATCGCGCCGAGCGTCAGCAGCTCAACCGCGGCGCCGCGCCCGCGCCGCGCTGAATGCGCTGAGGGCGAGAATGCCGGCCCGGGCCTGCCATCCAAGGTGACCCGACCGGGCCTCGGCCCGGTCGTCACCGTCGGCGTGAACGGCCCGCTTCGGTTTTCCTGACGCCCCACGACGCATGACCCCCCGCCTGCTGCTCATCGACGACGACACCCGGCTCACCGACATGGTGGGCGACTACCTGCGCCGGCAGGGTTTCGTGGTGCAGGTGGCCGGCTCGCTGGCCGACGGGCGGCGCCAGCTCGCCGAGGCGCTGCCTGACGCGCTGGTGCTCGACCTGATGCTGCCCGACGGCGACGGCCTGGACTTCACGCGCGAGCTGCGGGGCGCGGCGCGCACGCGCCGCCTGCCGCTCCTGATGCTCACCGCGCGCGGCGAGCCCACCGACCGCGTCGTCGGCCTCGAACTCGGCGCCGACGACTACCTCGGCAAGCCGTTCGAGGCGCGCGAGCTGCTCGCGCGCATCAAGGCGCTGTTGCGCCGCGCCGCGCCCGAGGCCGGCCCCGACGAGGTGCTGACCTTCGGCCGGCTCGAGATCGACCTCGGCGCACGCCAGGCGCGGCTCGATGGCAAGCCGTGCGAGCTGACCGGCCACCAGTTCGAATTGCTCACCGTGCTGGCCGGCGCGCCCGGCCGCGTGCTCTCGCGCGACCAGATCATGGACGCGCTGAAAGGCCACCCGCTCGAGGCCTTCGACCGCAGCATCGACGTGCACATCTCGCGCATCCGCGCCGTCATCGAAGACGACCCGAAGAACCCGCGCCGCGTGCTCACCGTGCGCGGCGCCGGCTACATCTTCGCGCGCAAGCAGGACTGACGGACAAGGACGCGCCGGCCGATGCGCTCGCTGTACCTGCGCATCTACCTCACGGTGGTGGCGGCGCTGGCGCTGTTCGCGCTGGTGTCGGGCTGGCTCGTGCAGCGCCACCTCGAGGAGCAACGTGCGCGCGTCGAAGCGGTGCAGCGCGAGCGCATGGCCGCCTGGGCCGACCTGCTGCAGCGCTCGCTGCCCGCGGCCGACGCGCCGCGCGAAGAGCAGGCCGCGGCGCTGCGCGACTGGTCGCAGCGCCTGCGCCTGCCGCTGGCGCTGGACGACGCCGAGGGCCGGCGCATCGGTGCCGCCGAGCAGTACACGCGGCGCGAGGCCGAAGGCCGGCCGGCCTTCACCGAGCGCGTGTTGACGATCCGGCTCGAAGACGGGCGGCTGCTGCGGCTGCCGCGGCTGCGGGCTGATCGCAACGACCGGGGTGATCGCAGCGATCGCGTTGATCGCGGCGATCGCCTCGGAGGCTCCGGCCCGGGCGGAGTGCCGCCCGAAGGCGGGCCCGGGGGAACAGGCGCCGGCATGGGTCCGGGCATTGGCCCCGGCATGGGCGTGGGCCCGCCGCCGCGCCTGCCCGACACGCGCCGGCCGGTCGCGCCCTGGCTGCCCGGCCTGCCGCCCGGCATTCCAGAAGGTGTGGGCCTCGCGGCGCTGCTCGCCGTGCTCTTCATCGCCGTCGCCGGTGGCGCCTGGCCGGTCGTGCGCCGTTTGACGCGCCGGCTCGAATCGCTGAAGCACGGCGTCGAGGCCTTCGGCGCCGGCGACCTTCACCGGCGCGTGCCCGAAGACGGCCGCGACGAGGTGGCGGCGGTGGCCGCCAGCTTCAACCGCGCCGCCGCGCAGGTGGAAGCACTTGTCGGCTCGCACAAGAGCCTGCTCGCCAACGCCAGCCACGAACTGCGCTCGCCGCTGACGCGGCTGAAGATGGCGCTCGAGATGATCGAGGACGCGCCGGCCGATCAGCGTGCGGCGTTGAAGCGCGAGATCGACGCCGACATCGCCGAACTCGACGCGCTGGTCGAGGAGGTGTTGCTCTCGAGCCGACTCGACGCCAAGGCCGTGCTCGACGCCGCCGAGCCGGTGGCGCTGCTGCCGCTGGCCGCCGAAGAGGCGGCGCGTGTCGGCGCCGAAGTGAGCGGCGAGCCGCTGCAGGTGCGCGGCGACGAGCGCCTGCTGCGCCGCGCGCTGCGCAACCTGCTCGAAAACGGCCGCCGCTACGGCGGCAACGGCGCGCTCGAAGTGGCGCTGGCGCGTCGCGGCCCGCAAGCCGAAGTGCGCGTTTGCGACCGCGGGGCCGGCGTGCCCGAGGCGTATCGCGAGCGCATCTTCGAGGCCTTCTTCCGCCTGCCCGGCCACGCCGAGCGCGCCGGCGGCGTCGGCCTCGGCCTGGCGCTGGTGCGCCAGATCGCCGAACGCCACGGCGGCCACGTGGCCTGCGAGGCGCGTGAAGGGGGCGGGAGCTGCTTCGTGCTGACGTTGCCAGCGGGCTGACCGGCGCTCAGGCCGCCGCGGCCTCCTCGCGCCGACGCACGCGCAGCGTCCACGTCAGCAGCGTCAGCAGCGCCAGCGCGGCGACCACGAGCGATGCCGTCGCGGCGAACCAGAACCCAGGCGCGCCGTGCAGCGAGCGCGGCGCGATGCCCCACGTGTCGAAGCCGAGCACGACGCCGCCACCGAGCCCGAGGCCCCAGATCGCGACCGCGTAGATGACCATCGGTGCGGTCGCGATGTGCCAGGCGCGCAGCACGAAAGCGGCCAGCGTCTGCACCGCGTCGGCGAGGTGGAACACCGCCACCCAGGCCACCAGCGGCAGCGCCGCGGCGACCACCGCCGCATCCGGGCTGTACAGCCGCACGACACCGTCGCGCAGCGCGTAGACGGTGCCGCCGAGCAGCGCCGCGAGCGCGCAACCGATCGCCACGCCATGCCAGCCCAGGCGCATCGCCTCGTCGTTGCGGCGCGCGCCGATGCTCTGCGCGACCAGCGTGCCGGTGGCGTTGGCCATCGCCATCGGCAGCATGAACATCAGCGAGACGAGGTTGGCAGCAATCTGATGCCCGGCCACCACGGTGGTGCCGGCGCGCGCGATGAAAAGCGCCATGAAGCTGAAGCCGGTCACCTCGATCAAGATCGTCATGCCCATCGGCAGCCCGAGCTTCAGCAATGCGCGCAGCGCCGCGGCGTCGGGGCGGTCCAGGCCGCGGCCGAAGAGCGCGAACGGCGCGTAGAAGCGGTCGCGCCGCAGCACGGTGAACGCCAGCAGCACCTGCGACCACATGACGACGGCCGTGGCGATGCCGCAGCCCACCGCGCCCAGCGACGGCACGCCGAGCGACGGCGCGCCGAACACGAGCAGCGTCGACAGCGGCACCTTCAGCGCCAGGCCGCCGATTTGCAGCGCCATCACCGCCTTCGGCCGCGAGACGGCGGTGTTGAAGCCGCGGTAGATCGTGAACAGCAGCGACGCGGGCAGCGACAGCGCCAGCGCCATCAAGTATCCGCGCACCTTCGCTTCGACCTCGGGCCCCGCCTTCGCCAGCCACAGGAACGGCTGCGGAAACGCCAGCAGTGTGCTGCCCAGCAGCGACAGCACGAGCACGATCCACACCGCCTGGTGCACCTGCCGGCCGGCGCCTGCCAGGTCGCGCGCGCCGAACAGCCGCCCGGCGATCGGCGACAGCGCGAGCACCACGCCCATCAGGCCGATGAAGACGGTGATGTAGGCCGCGGCGCCGACGGACAGCGCCGCCAGCTCGGTGGCGCCGTGGCGCGCGACGAGCATCGTGTCGACGGTGCTGAAGGCGAGCACCGAGACCTGGCCGATGAACACCGGCCAGGCGAGCGGGGTCAGGCGGCGGGCGCTTTCGGTGAGGGTGATCAAGCGCCGCCTCGCCCCGCGCCCGCCGCGACGAAGCGGCGCGGGTCGGGATGGTCTTCGCCGGTGGCCAGGCGCGCGCGCTCGGCATAACGGTTGAACCGCCAGGCCGTGCCTTCGTGCGTGATGCGGTGCCAGACCTCGCGCTTCTCGGCCGGGCTGAACTCGGGCCAGCGCTGCACTTCGACGAACGTGCGCCCGCATCCCTTGCACACCGCATCGCCCTGGCTCGTCGAGCAGATCGCGATGCATGGCGCGTCGGGCGTGCTCGCGTACCAGGCCAGCCAGGCTTCGCGCGCGGCGGCCGGCATGCTCGTCTCGTCGGCCAGCGGCTCGCGGTAGTAGACCATCAGCGCGTAGACCTCGGCCAGCGCGCGCACTGGTGCGCAGGCGCTGATGCCGTCGGGCGACGGCGAGCGCTCGCGCCACCAGTTGATGGCCGATTCGATGTCGGTGATGTGGATGCCGGCCATTGCGCGGGCGAAAACAACAACGGCCCGCGCGGCCCCGATGCGGGCCGCGCGGGCGCCGTGCTCTTCAAGCGACGTGAAGTGGCGCTTGTCGCCGCGTCAGCCCGCGGCGGGCGCGTAGCCGGCTTCGGCGAGCTTGGCGAGCACCGCCTCGCGCGGCGCGCCGGTCTCGATCTGCACCTTGTGCGTCGGCAGGTCGACCACCACCTTCGCTTGCGGGTCGGCCGCCTTCACGGCCTCGGTGACGGCGCGGACGCAGTGGCCGCAGGTCATGTTGGGTATCTGCAGATCGAGCATGGTGAGTGGCGTGGATCGAGGGTTGAAGACCGCAATGATGATCCAATCCGAGGGCCTGCTGCTTCGAACGCCGTGATGACCCCGCCCGCCGCCACCGCCACCGCCACCGCCACCGCCACCGCCACCGCCACCGCCGCGCTGTCGCTGCCGATCGACGGCATGACCTGCGCCTCGTGCGTGAAGCGGGTCGAGAAAGCGCTGGGTGCGTTGCCCGGCGCCGGCGAAGCGAGCGTCAACCTTGCCACCGAGTCGGCGAGCATCGCCGCTGGCAACGACGGCGCGTCCGCACCCGACCTCGCCGCCACAGTGGCCGCGGTCGAGAAGGCCGGCTACGAGGTGCCACGGCAGGCGGCCCGATTGCGTATCGCCGGCATGACCTGCGCGTCGTGTGTCGGCCGCGTCGAGAAGGCGCTGGCCCGCGTGCCGGGCGTGCTTGCGGCGACCGTCAACCTCGCCACCGAGACGGCCGAGATCACCTGGGCCGGCCGCGCCAACAGCCGCGCCGAGACGCAGGCAGCGCTGCTCGCCGCGGTGACCAAGGCGGGCTACGAGGCGAGCCTGGTCGGTGAAAGCGACGACGGCGCCGCGGCCGCTGACGCATCGCCCACCGCGTCCTGGTGGCCACCGAGCGAAGGCACCCGCGTCGTGCTCGCCGCGCTGTTGTCGCTGCCGCTCGTCGCGCCGATGCTGCTGATTCCGTTTGGCGTGCACTGGATGCCGCCGCCGTGGGTGCAGTGGCTGCTGGCGACGCCGGTGCAGTTCTGGCTCGGCGCGCGTTTCTATCGCGCCGGCTGGAAGGCGGTGCGCGCCGGCGCCGGAAACATGGATCTGCTGGTCGCACTTGGCACCAGCGCCGCTTATGGCCTGAGCATCTTCGTGCTGCTGCGCTCGCTCGGCGAAGAACACGTGCACGACCTGCCCCTGTACTTCGAGGGCTCGGCGGTCGTCATCACGCTCGTGCTGCTGGGCAAGTGGCTCGAGGCGCGCGCCAAGCGCCGCACGACCGAGGCGCTGCGCGCGCTCGAGTCGCTGAAGCCGGCGACCGCGCGTGTCCGTCGTGAAGGCCGCGAGATTGAGTTGCCGCTCGGCCAGGTGCAGGTCGGCGACGAAGTCGTTGTGCGGCCCGGCGAGCGCGTGCCGGTGGACGGCACCGTCGTGCAAGGCGCCAGCCACGTCGACGAATCGATGCTCACCGGCGAGAGCCTGCCGGTGGCGCGCGGCGAAGGTGATCGCCTCGCCGGCGGCGCGCTCAATGGCGAAGGGCTGCTCGTGCTGCGCACCACCGCCGTCGGCGCCGAGACGATGCTGGCGCGAATCGTGCGCGGCGTCGAGAGCGCGCAGGCGAAGAAGGCGCCGGTGCAGCGCCTCGTCGACCAGGTCAGCGCCGTCTTCGTGCCGGTGGTGCTGGCGGTGGCGTTGCTGACGCTGCTCGGCTGGGGGCTCGGCGCCGGGCGCTGGACCGACGGCTGGCTGAACGCCGTGGCCGTGCTCGTCATCGCCTGCCCGTGTGCGCTGGGCCTGGCGACACCGGCGGCGATCATGGCCGGCACCGGCGTGGCGGCGCGGCGCGGCATCCTGATCAAGGACGCCGAAGCGCTGGAACTCGCGCACGGCCTCGAGGTGATCGCCTTCGACAAGACCGGCACATTGACCGAAGGGCGGCCAAGGTTGGCGGAGTTGCGGGCGTTGGGTGATGGGCCCCAGGGATGCGAGGTGGCGCTGGCCGAAGCGGCGGCGCTGATGGCGGGCAGCGAGCATCCGCTGGCAAGGGCGGTGAAGGAGGCAGTGGGTGCGAACGCGACTCACGCGAACGGATCGGGCGTCCGCGCCGTCCCCGGCCGCGGCGTCGAGGGTGTCGTCGACGGCCGTGCGCTGCGCCTGGGCAGCACGCGCTGGATGGACGAATCAGGTGTGCCGTTAGGCCCCGCGCGGGCCGAAGCCGAGGCGCTTCAGCAGCATGGCCACACCGTCTCGTGGCTCGCCGAAGTCCCCGCCAATGCCCTGCCCCGCGCGCTGGCCCTGCTGGCCTTCGCCGATACGCCCAAGCCCGAGGCCGCCGACGCGGTGGCGCGATTGCAGCGCATGGGCCTCGTCTGCGCGCTTGTCTCGGGCGACAACGCCGGCAGCGCCGCGGCGATGGCCGAGCGGCTGGGCATCGCCGAAGTCCGCGCCGAGGTGCTGCCCGAGGACAAGGCGCGCATCGTCGGCGAGCTGAAGCAGCCGCGGGCCGGCGCGCAGCAACGGCACGGCAAGCCACGCCCGCGCCGCGTCGCGATGGTCGGCGACGGCATCAACGACGCGCCGGCGCTCGCCGCCGCCGACGTCGGCATCGCGATGGCCACCGGCACCGACGTGGCGATGCACGCCGCCGGCATCACGCTGATGCGCGGCGACGTGTCGCTCGTCGCCGACGCGATCGACATCTCGCGCCGCACGACGCGCAAGATCCGCCAGAACCTGTTCTGGGCGTTCGTGTTCAACGCGCTCGGCATTCCGGCCGCGGCGATGGGCCTGCTGAACCCGGTGATCGCCGGCGGCGCGATGGCCTTCAGCAGCTTCTTCGTCGTCAGCAATGCGCTGCTGTTGCAGCGCTGGCGCGGTGCCGGCGCAGAAAGCGCAGAAAGCAGCCCCGCGCGCGCCGCCGCTCAGGCGGCGCAGCCGGCCGGCAGCGCCGAAGCCGCCGCGGTGGCCACCGGCTCGGGGATGCGGTAGCCGTAACGCACCGCGGTGATCTCCGCGAGGATGCTCACCGCGATCTCCGGCGGCGTGCGCGCGCCGTTCTTCAGCCCCACCGGGCCGTGCAGGCGCGCCAGCGCCTCGTCGGCGAGGCCGAAGTGCTCCTTCAGCCGCTCCTTGCGCTTGGCCTGGTTGGCGCGCGAGCCGATCGCGCCGATGTAGAAGGCCGGGCTCACCAGCGCTTCCATCAACGCCATGTCGTCGAGCTTGGGGTCGTGCGTCAGCGCGACGATCGCCAGGTGCCCGTCGGGCGCGAGTGCGCGCACCGTGTCGTCGGGCATCGTGCGCACGAGCCGGACATCACTGGTGGGCCCTTCGACCTTGAAGCCCTCGGCGTACTCGTCGCGCGGGTCGCAGACGGTGACCTGGTAGCCGAGCGCGTGCGCCATCGGCGCGAGGTACTGCGTCAACTGCCCGGCGCCGATGATCAGCATGCGCCAGCTCGGGCCGTGGTGCGTGATCAACTCGCGCTCGGAAAGCGCCAGCTCGTCGTTGGCGTTGCCTTCTTCGAGCGTGACGACGCCGGTGGTCAGGTCCAGCCGCCGGCGCACACGCTCGCCGCGCTTCAGCCGATCGAGCAACTGCGGCAGTTGTGAATGTGGCGCGACGGCTTCGAGCACCAGCTCGATCAGCCCGCCGCACGGCAGCCCGAAGCGGTGCGCCGAGTCGGCGTCGATGCCGTAGCGCACGACCTGCGGCCGGCCCGTGACGAGCGTGCCGGCGCGCGCCTTGTCGACGAGGTCGTCCTCGATGCAGCCGCCCGAGACGCTGCCGGCGACGAGCCCATCGCCGCGGATCGCCACCGCCGAGCCCGGCGGCCGCGGCGCCGAGCCCCAGGTGCGCACGATGGTGCCGAGCGCGACGCGATGGCCGGCCGCCACCCAGGCGGTGATCTGCTCGAGGATCTGGCGGTCGACGTTGTCCATGGCAAGCCCCCGTGCAAAGCCGCCATCAACGGGCGGCGCGCGGCCATTTTGCCTATGGCGCCAAAGCCCTCAGAAGCCCTCAGAACCGCCGCTCGATCGCCAGCGACACCGGCTGCGTGCGGTGCGGCGCCCACAGCACCCGCGGCGCATAGGGGCCGTGGCCCAGCGTCGCAGCCACGGCGAGCAGCGGCACCACCTTTGCTTCGCTGTAGCCGGTGGCCGCGGCGGCGGTGAACGTCACGTCGGTGAACGGCCCGACGTGATAGCCGCTGCGCCAGGTCCAGCCGAGGTAGACGGTGTCCTTGTCCAGCGAGTTGCGGTAGGCGCCGGCCGTCACGCCGCTCGGCGCCACGGCGTAGATGCCCGGCGTGAAGCGGCGCGGGTGCGCGCCCGGGTCGAGGTCGCCGAGGTGCGCGCTCAAGAGGTGCAAACCGAGGATCCAGCCTTCCATGCCAACGCCCCGTTTCGGGCCAAGGAGATGGAAGGGATTTCGGCCGCTCGCGGCGGCCGGTTAAGCCAAAAGTCGAAGGCTGCGCGGGTGCAGCTTGAAGTATCAAGAGTCCCCTACAACCAGCCCGCGCGCCTGAAGCGCCAGTACATGAACGCGGCGGCGGCGCAGATCGCGCCGATCGCCATCACATAGCCGTAGCGCCACTTCAGCTCGGGCATGTGCTCGAAGTTCATGCCCCACACGCCGACCAGCGCCGTGCACACCGCGAACACCGCGGCCCAGGCGGCCAGCCGCTTGGTCGTCTCGCCCTGCTCGATGGCCACCATCGAGACGTTGACCTGGATCGCGGTGCCGATCGTGTCGCGCACCTTGTCGACGGCGGCGTGGATTCGCAGCAGGTGGTCCTGCACGTCGCGGAAGTAGTCCTGCACGCGGGCGGCCACCGGCGGCACGCGGCCGCCGTGCAGTTTGTCGGTGACTTCCAGGAGCGGCGCCACCGCGTGCCGCAGCAGCGTCGCGCGGCTCTTCAGCGCGTAGAGGCGCTCGATGTTCACGCGCGCCGCGCCGCGGTCGAAGATGTGCGCCTCCACCGCTTCCAGCTCGTTCTCGAGCGAATCGACGAGCGGGAAATAGCGGTCGACCACCGCGTCCATCAATGCATAGAGCACGAAACCGGCGCCGTGGCGCAGCAACTCGGGCTCGCGCTCGCAGCGCTCGCGCACGCCGAGGAAATGCTGCGTGCTGCGGTTGCGCACCGAAAGCACGAAGTTCGGGCCGACGAAAACGGCCACCTCGCCCGAGATCCACTCATCGCGCTCGGGCTCGATGAGCTGGATCACCGCGAACAACGTGTCGCCGAACTCCTCGAGCTTGGGCCGCTGATGGCCCTTCAACGCGTCCTCGACGGCCAGCTCGTGCAAATCGAACTCGCGCTGCATCAACGCCAGCTCCTCGGCCGTGGCGTCGCGCAGCGCCACCCAGACGAACGTGCCCGGCCGCCGCAGATGCACCGCGATTTCCTCGATCGGAATGTCGGCGAGCTTGCGGCCTTCCTGGTAGACGACGCAGTTGATCAGCATGGGGAGGTGGGCGAAGGGGAGTAGGTGCGATGTTGGCATGAGCGGGGCGGGCGCCAGCGGAAGGCGCCGGCCGTTGGCTGGACCGCCGCCGCCTCACTGCCGCCCAGGTCATGGCTCGTGCTTGGGACTTGACCTGAGGACGCGGCCGGCTGGGGCGCGGCCCTTGCGCCCGCCATCGCGCCGGCTGCCACGTCCGTTCCAACGCCGGCTCCAACGCTGCGCGCCTAACGTGACGCTGCCGTCGGTGAAAACGGCGGCGCTGCCAGTCCGATCCCTCTCATCACTTCTCTCGCTGAGGAAGACCGCCATGTCCACGCTGAACATTCGTCAGGATGCACTCGTCCTTCGCCGTCGCCCGCTGCTGCTGGGCGCCTTGGCGGCGCTCGGCGCGACGTCGATCGGTGCCGCCGCGCCGGCCTTTGCACAAAGCTCATCGCCCGGCTCGCCGCTCGAAGGCCGCCGCTTCGAAGGCGTCTTCCTCGAGCGCGGCAAGACCCGCGGCGACGCCGACACGCTGACCTTCAAGGACGGCCGCTTCCGCTCGTCGGCCTGCGACCGCTACGGCTACGGCGACGCGCCGTACCGCGCCACCGCAGCCGGCGACACCGTCACCTTCGAAGCCGAGACCGAGAGCCCGAAGTACGGCAAGCTGATCTGGCGCGGCACCGTGCGCGGCGACAAGCTCGACGCGACCGTGCTGGCGCCGCGCGAAGGCAAGGCGCCGGTGGAGAACTGGGTGGTGGCGGGGGCGGTGAAGTAGGACGGGGTCAGTCTTCGTGATATACACGCGATTGTGTAGATCATGGAGGCGTCGATGCAAGTCGCGAAGTGGGGCAACAGCCTGGCCGTGCGCCTGCCGTCGGCGGTGGTCGAGGCGCTCGACCTGAAGGCCGGCGACCACATCGAGATCCACGTGCGGGGCGAGCGCTCGTTCGCGGTCGAGAAGTCGCCGAGCGCTCGCGATCTGTTGGCGCGCCTGCGCAAGTACCGCGGCCGGCTGCCCGCGGACTTCAAGTTCGACCGGCTGGCCGCGAATGAACGCCGGTGATGACTCCTTCGACACCAACGTCCTGCTGTACCTGCTGTCGGCAGACACGGCGAAAGCCGACCGGGCCGAGGAACTTCTCGCCCGAGGCGGCGTGATCAGCGTCCAGGTGTTGAACGAGTTCGTGGCAGTGGCGTCGCGCAAGCTGCGCATGCCATGGGCCGAAGTCCGCGAGGCCCTGGACCCGATTCGCGCCGTCTGCACGGTGGTGCCGGTCGGCGTCGAGACACACGAAGGCGCCCTGCACATCGCCGAGCGCTACGGCCATTCGTTCTACGACGCGCTCATCGTCGCGGCAGCGCAGCAGGCGCGTTGCAGGACGCTGTACTCCGAAGACATGCCGCACGGCCAAGTCATCGAGCGGCGGCTGACGATTCGCAATCCGTTCTTGTGACTACCGCCACCTGCCGCAACTCCTCGAACGACACGATCTCTCCCGCGATCGCGCTGGCGGCCACGGTCGGGGGGCTGGCGAGCCACACCTGGCCGGGGCCGGAGCGGCCGGGGAAGTTGCGGTTGATGGCGCTGATCGTGACATCGTCTTCGCTTGTCGACGCACCGGGGCCGCAGTTGGCGCAGGCGCCGCACGAGGGCATCAGCAGTTCGGCGCCCACCGCTTCGAACGCGGCGAGATAGCCGCGTTCGGCGCAGTAGTCGCGCACCGCGAGCGTGCCGAACTGGAGGTACAGCTTCGTCGCTGGCGCCACCTTCAGGCCGCGCGCCGCGGCCCAGGCGAGCACGGCGTGGTACTGGTCGAAGTCTTCGCGCTTGCCGCCGGTGCAGCTGCCGCCGTAGGCGATGCCGGGGCGCGGGCGCTGGCCGAGCGGTGGCAGCGCGTCGACCGGCACGCCGCGGCCGGGGTCGCCGGGTGCGGCGAGCATGGCCCCCAGCGTGCGGCAATCGAAGGCGAGCGTCGCCTCGACCGCGGCGCCTTCGTCGCTGGTCATCCACGGTTCGAGCGTGAAAGTGATGCCGCGGCGCTCGCGCAGGAAGCGCACCGTTTCCTCGTCCGGCGCGACGATGCCGCTGAAGCCGCCGAGTTCGGCCGTCATGTTGGTGAGCGTCGCGCGCTCGTCGGTGTTGAAGCCGCGCACCGCCGAGCCGGTGAACTCGACGAGCCGGCCGAGCGCCGCGCCGGCGCGCAGCGCCGGATCGGCCAGCAGGTGCAGCACCACGTCCTTGGCCGTCGTGCCGGCGGGCAGCGGGCCGGTGAGCTCGATGCGCAGCACCGGCGGCATCGTCATCCGCACGGCGCCGGTCGCGAACCCGTTGGCCATGTCGGTGCTGCCGACGCCGAACGCCAGGCAGCCGATCGCGCCGGCGTGCGGCGTGTGTGAATCGGTGCCGGCGACGAGCTGGCCGGGCAGCGCGTAGCGCTCGGTGATCATCGGGTGCGAGATGCCTTCGCTGCCGCCGTCGACGCCGGCTTCGAGGCGGTGGCCGCCGTCGCTGCTCGCCAGGCTCGCGTGGTGCACAAGGCCGTGCCGGGCGACGAAGTCGCGATGCGCGCGCAGCATGCCGGCCAGCGTCGGCAGCAGGCCGCCTTGCACGTGCAGCGCGCTGCGCGCCGAGTACGACATGTGGTCTTCGAAGGCGAGGATGCTCGCCGGCTCGTGCAGCCGCAATCCATCGCCGTACTCGGCCGCGAGCAGGTGCGCGGCCATGCCGGTGTAGTACTCGTGGATGAAGCGCCAGTCGGGGTGCACGACGAGGCTCGTGCCACTTGCGATGTCGGGCGGCGGATCGACAGGGGCGGCGAGCAGATGCCGCGCGACGATCTTCTCGGCCAGCGTCAATGGCCGGCTGCTTTGCGCCACGTCCGCGTGTGATGGCGGTGAAGCAGGCACCGGCCGCAGCCCCGCCATCCGCGCCCGCCCATACCGCATCAACCCGCCGGCACGCACGATCGCCGCGGCCATCGCATCGCGGCCTTGCAGCAGCTCGTCGAGCGCGATCACTTCACCCGCGCGCAGCCGCTCGACAATGCCGAGGTCGGTGCAGGTCAGGAGCCCCACGTTGTCGGCGTTCTGCCGGTAGATGCGCTCGAAGCTCTCGGCGATGACCAGCCTGATGCCCGCGTGCCACTCGGCCATCGGGCTGTGCTCGCGCGAGCTGCCCTTGCCGTAGCGGCCGCCGGCGACGACGACGGTGAAGCCGCCGGCCTTCACCGCATCGCGGCCGATGGGCAGACGGCCGCCGACCTTCAACCCGGTGTAGGGCACGCGGCCGAGCCGCTCGTCCCACACCGTCATCGTCGAAAGCGGCGTGATCTCGTCGGTGGAGATGTCGTCGCGCAACGCGCCGGCCTCGGCGCGCGTCAAGTCCTCGCCGGCCTCGGCGCGCGAGAGGTCCGCGCCGGCAAGTTGCCGCTCGATGCGCGCGGCGTCGTCGCAGAGATGGAGGACGCGGCCGCCGCCGAGGCTGAACGTGCCGCTGCCCGTCACTTCGCCTCCAGCCCCACCTTCTTCGCCAGCCCCGCGTACTTCTGCATCTCGCTGCGGAAGGCCGCCGCGGCCTGCTCGGGCGTGCTGATGTTGATCGTGTTGCCCTGCTTGGCCATCATCTCCTTCACGGCCGGGTCGGCAAACGCGGCGACGACCGCGTCGTGCACGCGCTTCACGTCGGCGGCGCTCATGCCCTTCGGGCCGATGACGGCGAACCAGGCCTCGACGACATAGCCGGGCAGCCCCTGTTCGACGAAGGTGGGAATGTCCGGCGCGGCCGGCGAGCGCTGGCGCGTCGTCATGCCGATCGCCTTCAGCGCGCCGCTTTTCAGGTGCGCCTGCACGCTGGGCAGCGCGGCGGTCGCGAACTCGACCTGGCCGCCGATCAGGTCGGTGACCATCGGCCCGACGCCCTTGTACGGGATGTGCTTGGCGCTCGCGCCGGCCTCGTCGAGGAACATCGCCGTGGCCAGGTGCAGGATCGTGCCGATGCCGCCCGAGGCGTAGTTCAGCTGGTCGGGCTTGCTCTTCAGAAGCGCCACGAAGTCCTTGCTGTTGGCCGCGGGCACCTTGGCATTGGCGACCAGCACCACCGGCGTCTGGCCGACGATGGCGATGGGCGTGAAGTCGCCCGGCATGTCGAACGGCAGCTGCTTGATGACGCTCGGGAAGATGACGACGTTGTTCGACACCACCGACAGCGTCAGCCCATCGGGCGCCGAGCGCGCCAGCGTCGTCAGGCCGACGACGCCGCCGGCGCCCGGCTGGTTCTCGACGACAACCGGCATGCCGAGCGCCTTGCTCAACGCCGGCTGCGCGGTGCGCGTGATCGCGTCGACGCCCGAGCCGGTGGCATTGGGCAGCACGAAGCGCACGGCCTTGTCGCCGACTTGCTGGGCGAGGGCGGGCAGCGTCAGGCTTGCAGCGGTGGCCGCGGCGAGAAGCGTGCGACGGGTGAACGACGAAAGCAGCGAGCGGGTGGTCATCGGTGGGCCTCCTGGTTGTGGGCGGGTTTGTTCATCGACGGGGGCTTCGACAGGCTCAGCCCGAACGGAAATCCAAGACAGGCTTCGACAGGCTCGGCCCGAACGGGGGAAGGGTGGGCGACTCACGCCACCGCGCCTTGCGCGATGAGAGCATCGATCTCGCCGTCGGCAAAGCCGAGGCCGGCGAGCAGCGTGCGGCTGTGTTCGCCTTTCTTCGGCGGCTGCAAGCGTACCCCGAGCCTCTGGCCGGCCAGCGTCACCGGGAACAGCGTCGTCTTCACCACCTGCCCGGCGCGTTCGCCGTCGGGCACGGTCACGTCGGCGAGACCTCCGGTCGCCAGCAGATGCGGGTCGTCGTAAAGATCCTCGGGCTTGCGGATCGGCGCGTAGGGCAGGCCAGCGCGTTCCATGATCGTCGCCAGCTCGGCGGCGCTGCGGTGCGCGAGCCGCTCGCGCAGTGTCGCCAGCAACTCCGGGCGCAGGCGCACGCGGTCGTTGTTGGTGGCGAGCTTCGGGTCGGCCTTCAGGTCGGGCAAGTCGAGCGCATCGCAGAAGATCTTCCACTGCGCGTCGCTCACCGCGGCCAGGAAGATCTGCTCGCCGCCCGCCACCGTGAACACGTCGTAGACGGCCCAAGGGTTGTCGCGCGCCGGCATCGGCCGCGCCGGCTGGCCGGTGACGGCGTACTGCAGCATGTGCTGGCCGACGAGGAAGACGTTGTTCTCGAACAGGGCGCTGTGCACCTCCATGCCGCGGCCGTTGATGCCGCGCTGCACGAGCGCGCCGAGCACGGCGATGGCGCCGAAGAGGCCGCCCATGATGTCGTTGATGCTCGTGCCGGCACGCAGCGGGTCGCCGGGCCGGCCGGTCATGTAGGCGAGGCCGCCCATCATCTGCACCACTTCGTCCAGCGCCGTGCGGTGCTCGTACGGGCCGGGCAGAAAGCCTTTGTGGCTGGCGTAGATGAGGCGCGGGTTCACGGCCGAGAGGCTTGCGTAGTCGAGGCCGTACTTGCCCATCGTGCCGGGCTTGAAGTTCTCGATGACGACATCGGCGCTGGCCGCGAGCTTGCGTGCCGCGGCGGCGCCCTCGGGCCGATGCAGGTCGATCGCGACGCTCTTCTTGTTGCGGTTGAACATCGGGAAGAAGCCGGCGCCCGCGCCGAGCAGCCGGCGCGTGCCTTCACCTTCGATCGGCTCGACCTTGATGACCTCGGCGCCGAGGTCGGCGAGCACCATGCCGCAGGTCGGACCCATCACCATGTGGGTGAATTCGACGACGCGCAGACCGGCGAGAGGCTGGGGGGCAGTAGCTTGGCTCATGCGGCCTCCTTCATCGTCTTCGGCAACCCGGCGCGCCAGATGTGCCCGTGCAACGGCTCGCCTTCGAGCCAGCCGGCCACCGCGCCGCGCAGCGCGATCAGCGCGTCGAAGTCCAGGCCCGTCGGCACGCCCATGCTCGCCAGCAGGTACGCCACGTCCTCGGTCGCGACATTGCCGCTGGCGCCCGGCGCGTGCGGGCAGCCGCCGATGCCGCCGGTGCACGTGTCGAACCGGCGCACGCCCGCTTCCCACGCTGCGAAGACGTTGGCGAGGCCGAGGCCGCGGGTGTCGTGGAAGTGGCCGCAGGCGAGGCGCTGTTCACCGTTCGCACTGTTCACGCCGTACGGCCGCGCCACCTCAAACGCGCGCTCGAACAACTCGCGCACCTGCCGCGGGTCGGCGTAGCCCACGGTGTCGGCCAGCCCCACGCGCTCGGCGCCGGCATCGAGCGCGGCGCGCACGAGGCGCAGCACTTCGGCCGGCTCGACGCGCCCCTGGATCGTGCAGCCGAACGCGGTGCTGAGACCCACCTCGATCGCGCAGCGCGAGCCCGCGGCGTCGCGCAGCCGGCGGATCCCGGCGATCTCGCGCACCACGTCGTCGGGCGTCTTGCGCAGGTTCGCCAGGCTGTGCGCATGGCTCGCCGACAGCGGCAGCAGCATCGCGTGTGCGCCGCTTTCGATCGCACGCTCGGCGCCCTTGATGTTGGGCACCAGCACCGACACGGTGAGCCCCGGCAGCGCCAGCGCCGCGCGCACGAGCTCCGCCGTGTCGGCCAGCTGCGGCATCAGCCGCGGCGGCACGAACGAGCCAACCTCGATCTCGCGCAGGCCCGCGGCGTGCGCGGCATGCAGCCATTGCAGCTTGGCCGCGGTGGGCAGCGTGCGCGCGATGCTTTGCAGCCCGTCGCGCAGGCCGACCTCGCGCACGATGGCGGGATCGGCGGCATCCTGGAACGCGGCGGCGCCGGCAGGTTGGTTTCTCTCCATGGTCGCGCAGCTTCAGCCATTCCGATGCGTCGCGCCAGCGGTATTTCGGAACTTGCACCGTTCCGATCCGTCACGGCTGGACTGCACTCGCGTGACAATGCATCAAGCCGATGCTGCGCCACCTCGACCCGGTCACGCTGCGCCTCTTCGTCGCCGCCTGCGAAGAGCGCAACATCGCGCGCGCCGCGGCGCGCGAGGCGCTGGTGCCTTCGGCGGTGAGCAAGCGCATCGCCGCGGTCGAGGCGGCGGTGGGCACGCCGCTGCTGGTACGCGGCCGGCGCGGCATCGAGCCCACCGCGGCCGGCGAGGTGCTGCTGCGCCAGGCGCGCGAGGTGCTCTGGGCGCTCGAGCGCACGCAGGCCGAGCTGACCGGCTTTGCCGCCGGCGTGCAAGGCAGCGTGCGCGTGCTGGCCAGCGTCTCGGCGCTGGCCGAGGAACTGCCCGACGACATCGCCGCCTTCCTGGCC
Source organism: Betaproteobacteria bacterium (assembly GCA_016716535.1). Lineage (GTDB taxonomy): Bacteria > Pseudomonadota > Gammaproteobacteria > Burkholderiales > Burkholderiaceae_C > Rubrivivax. Next base: position 341,369 of record JADJWD010000002.1, read on the forward strand.
CGGCACGAAAAGGTCAGCGTCACGCTCGACGAGCGCGTCAGCAGCGAGATCGTGCGCAGCGTGCGTGAAGGCGCCGCCGACCTCGGCGTGCTGTGGGACGCGAGCGACACGACCGGCCTCTTGGCCGTGCCCTACCGGCGCGATCGCCTCTGCGTCGTGCTGCACCCGGCGCATCCGCTGGCCAAGCGCCGGCGGCTGCACTTCGCGCAGACGCTCGCGCACCCGGCGATCGGCGTCGCGCCGGGCGGCATGATGGACCTGCTGCTCAGGCGCGAAGCGGCGCGCCTGGGCATGACGCTCGCCTACCGCATCCAGATCGCGAGCTTCGACTCGGCCTGCCGCATCGCGGCCGCGGGCCTGGGCCTGGCGGTGCTGCCGCGCGAGGCGACGGCGCTCTACGCACGCGCCGCCGGCCTCGTGATGGTGCCGCTGGCCGACGCGTGGGCCGTGCGGCGCCTCGTCGTCGTCGCGCGCGGCGAGGCGACGCTGTCGGCGAGCGCCAAGCTGCTGCTCGAGCACCTCGAGCAGCAGGCCCGGCCCGCGCAGGCGTCGCGTCGGTCGTCGCGTCAGTCGTCGCGTTAGGCCGTTGCCAGAACCGCTTGCCGATGCCGACGCTGAACAGCTCTTGATCCAGGACCGATCGGCGCGGCTGATGGGCGCGTTGACAATGCGGCTTTGACGCGCCTCGAGAGGACCGCGCGTGGCGGCCTGATCGACGAAGCGGCGCTGCTCGCCGCCATCCAAAGCGGCCACGTCGCCGCCGCCGGTCTGGACAGCTTTGCCGCGGAGCCGATGACCGCCGGCCACCCGTTCCATGGTGAACCGCGCATCACGCTCAGCCCCCACATCGGCGGCGTCACCGCCGACGCCTACGTGAAGATGGGCGTCGGCGCGGCGCGCAACGCGCTGGCGGTGTTGAACGGCTGAGCGGCTGGACGGCCGAGCGGCTGAGCCGCTCGCGACCGAAGCGCGGTCCTTGCCTGCCCGCGTCCTGGCGCGACGCGCCGGCACCGCCGGCCTGCTACCCTCGGGCGAACCGCAGTCCGGAGCCCGCCCATGCCCCACGCCGCCCTTCGCCCCAGTTCGCTGGCCGCCGACATCGACCGCGCCGCCGCCGAGCTGACGCCGCAACTGATCGCCTGGCGTCGCGACCTGCACGCCCACCCCGAGCTCGGCAACCGCGAGTTCCGCACCGCGCAGGTGGTGGCCGATCACCTGCGCTCGCTCGGCATGGACGAGGTGCGCACCGAGGTTGCGCACACCGGCGTCGTCGCGCTGCTGAAGGGCGGCAAGCCCGGACCTGTCGTCGCGCTGCGCGCCGACATGGATGCGCTGCCGGTGGCCGAGCAGGTGGACGTACCCTTCGCGAGCAAGGTGCGCACCGAGTACAACGGCGAGCAGGTCGGCGTGATGCACGCCTGCGGCCACGACACGCACACCGCGATCCTGATGACGGTGGCCTCGGTACTGGCCGGCCTGCGCGCGCGCCTGTGCGGCACGGTGAAGTTCATCTTCCAGCCGGCCGAGGAAGGCCCGCCCGAGGGCGAGCGCGGCGGCGCCGAGCTGATGATCGCCGAGGGCGCGCTCGCCAACCCCGAGGTCGACGCGATCTTCGGCCTGCATGTCACGAGCCTGTTGCCGAGCCAGGTGATCGGCGTGCGCGGCGGGCCGCTGATGGCCAGCGCCGATCAGTTCCGCATCCAGGTGCGCGGCCGGCAGACACACGGCTCGGCGCCGTGGCGCGGTGTCGATCCGATCGTCACCGCGGCGCAGGTGGTGATGGGGCTGCAGACGATCGTCTCGCGGCAGATCGACGTGACGCACGAGCCGGCGGTGGTGACGATCGGCGCCATCAAGGGCGGCGTGCGCGACAACATCATCCCCGACGAGGTGCAGATGATCGGCACGATCCGCACCTTCGACGAACCGATGCGCGAGCAGATCCACGAGCGCGTGCGCGCCACCGCCGAGGGCATCGCGAAGAGCGCGCGCGCCGACTGCGAGGTGTGCATCAAGCGCGGCTACGACGTGACGGTGAACGACACGCAGCTGACCGCGCTGATGCGCCCGACGCTCGAGCGTGTGGCCGGCCCCGGCCGCCTGCCGCCGATGCCGAAGGTGACCGGCTCCGAGGACTTCTCGTGCTTCCAGCAGCAGGTGCCGGGCATGTTCTTCTTCGTCGGCGTGACACCGCCGGACAAGGATGCCGGCACCGCCGAGCCGAACCACTCGCCGCGGTTCTATGTGGACGAGGCGGCGCTGCCGCTGGGCGTGCGCGCGCTGGCGCACCTGACGTGCGACTACCTCGAGGCGCCGGCGCAGGTGAGGCGGTTGGAGTGAGTCAGCGCGCCGCCACCGGCTCCGCGCCCGCGAACTCGTAGCGCACCGCGGTGACGGTGCCGCGCCAATAGACGCGGCGGCCATCTGCGGTGAGCCAGGCGACTTCGCCGCTTGTCGGCACGCGCATGCCGGATCGTTCCTGCACGTCGTGCCAGCGGCCTTCCCACGGCGTCGGCACGTCGCGGCCGTCGACGGTGCGGCCGCGCGCTTCGGCGTTCACGCGCTCGATCGTGCCGTCGGCGGCGAAGGTGAAGGTCAGTGTCGCGCTCGTCGCGCCGTCGCCGAGTGTGGCGCGCGCCGAGTGCTCGTCCACCGACTGCCAGCGCACGCCCTGGCTCGGCAGCAGCGCGGTTGGCCACCAGGCGGCCTCGGCGAAGAAGCGCATCAGCTCGCCTTCGGCGAGCGCCGGCGTTGCCGCGACTTCGGCCACCGTGACGAGGCCGGCCACCGCGGCGCGCAGGCGGCCGGCGCCGGCGACGTAGGCGTCGTGCACGCGGATCGCGAGGCCCGGCACGAAGTCGATGCGCGCATCCCAGACGAAGCCCGGGCGGCCCGTGGCGACGACGCGCTGCGCGGCGGTGAAGCGCTTCCAGTTCGGCTGGCCGTCGCTGGCCATGTCGAAGTCGCCCTCCTGTTCGAGCGTGACGGCGGTGACGATCGGCTGGCCCGGCTTCAGCACGGTGCGAAAGAAGCGCTGCACCGGCGCGGGCAGGCCGTTCAGCTCGGCCGGGTCGTAGCGTTCGACCACCGGCGCGCGCCGCGCCGATTCGAGCGTCTGCATCAACTCGGCGGTGGCGCGGTCCCATTGCCAGCCGCCGAGCAGCACGACGCTGCCCCAGGCGACGAGCACCGTGGCGACAGCGAGCAGCACCCAGCGCATCGAGACCATGCCAGACAGTCTGCGCGCTGCGGCGCGCGCTTTCGCTGACCGGCGTCAAGCCGGCGTGGAGGCTGATGACGCCGGCGGCGGCGATGACGTAACGCCCGGTGTGAACGGTGTCCAGACCATCGCGACCTCGAGGCCCGGGTGCATGTTGGCAAGGCGCAGCTCGCCGCCGTGCGCCTGCGCGATCAGCCGGCACAGGTGCAGGCCGAGGCCGACGCCACCGGCGCTGCGCGTGCGCGCGCTGTCGGGGCGGTGGAAGGCTTCGCCGAGGCGGCCGAGTTGGTCGTCGGCGACGCCGGGGCCGTGGTCGCGCACGCCGAGCGCCCAGCGCTGTGCCGGCGGCGCCCCGGATGTCGCGGCGGTGGGCTCGCCGCCGCTGGGTGCGTCGCGGCGCAGGAACAGCGTTGCAGGCGCGCCGCCGCCATGCCGGCGCGCGTTGTCGACGAGGTTGCGCAGCAAGAGCCGCATGCGCATCGGATCGGCGGCGACCGGGCCGAGCGCGTCGTCGAGGTCGAGCCGCAGGTCGAAACCGGCGAACGTCGTCGCCTTCAACTCACGCGCCAGCGCCGCGAGGTCGGTGGGCTCGCGGTGCAGCGCCGCGTGGCCATCGCCCAGCCGCTCGCTTTCGAGCAGGCTCGTGATCAGCTCGCGCATCTCACCGAGGTCGCGCAGCAGCGCCGTGCGCTCCGCGGATTCGCCCAGCAGCTCGGCGTTGAGCCGCGCGCGGGTCAGCGGGCTGCGCAGTTCGTGGCTGATCGCCAGCAGCAGCGCGCGCTTGCCTTCGAGCATGCCGTGCAGGCTGGCGGCCATGCGGTTGATGCGCGCGGCGAGGTCTCCGAGTTCGTCGTCGCGCTTGACGGCGATCGGCTGGCCGAATTCGCCGCGGCCGTAGCGCTCGACGGCGACGGTGATGTCTTCCAGCGGCCGCAGCAGCCGCCGCACGGCGGCGTAGGCGGCGAGCGTCAAGGCCAGCAGCGCGGCCAGCGTGATCCAGCCGAACCCACGCGCCCGCCAGGACTCTGCTGGGCGCGCCAGGCTGAAGGCGATGCGGTGGCCGTCGGCGGTGTGGCGCACGAGGCCCCAGCCTTCGGCGTCGAAGCTGTGCTCGCCGTTGCCCCAGCGCCGGCTTTCCCTGCGCGTGTCGTCACGCGCGTCTTGCGGGTGCGTGTCCAAGCGCAGTGCCGGGCCTTCGATGCGCACGCGGATCGGCAGCCGCTCGGCCAATGCGCGAGCCCGCGCCTCGCTCGGCGGGCTGCCGACTTCGGCGGCGAGGCGGTCGACGTAGTCGGTGAGCAGCGGCCGCGCAAAGGCCTGCCAGCCGCCTTGCACCGCGCGTTGTGTGCCAATGAGGAAGACGGCTGCGATGCCGAGGCCCACGAGCAGGAACAGCAGGACGAGGCGCGCCTTGATCGAGCGCGTTTGCGTTTGGAAAGCCTTTCGCACTGAGCCCCTCGACAAGCTCAGGGAGGGGGCTTCGACAGGCTCAGCCCGAACGGGTTTCATGCGAAGGCGCGAACCCGGATCACGCCCGCACCCCGGCAAACACATAGCCGGCGTTGCGCAGGGTGCGGATCACGTCCAGCGGCTCGAGTTTGCGGCGCAGGCGGCTGACGAGGATGTCGACGGCGCGGCTGGCGATGTCTTCGGCGGCGTGGCCGCGCAGCCGCGTCAGGATGTCGTCGCGGCTGAAGACCTTGCCGGGCGTGCCGGCGAGCATGGCGAGTAGTTCGAATTCGGTGCCGGTGAGGTCGACGAGGCGGTCCTGGCCGGTCGTGACCACCCGCACTTCGCGCCGGTCGAGGTCGATCGTCAGCCCCTCGAAGACGAGCCGGCCCTTGCTCGCCGGCGCCGCAGCCGTGCGCCGCAGCACCGTCTGCAACCGCGCCAGCAGCTCGCGCGGCTCGAAGGGCTTCGGCAGGTAGTCGTCGGCGCCGAGTTCGAGGCCGACGACGCGGTCCATCACGTCGCCGCGCGCGGTGAGCATGATGACGGGCACGGCGCTCTCGCGGCGGATCGCGCGGCAGGTCTCGAAGCCGTCCATCTCGGGCAGCATCACGTCGAGGATCACGGCGTCGAAGCGGCCGCTGCGCAGGCGCTCGAGGCCGATGCTCGGGCGCGTTGCCTGCGTGAGCTCGAAACCCGAGCGCGCGAGGTAGGCCGCCAGCGGCGGCCCGAGGTGCTCGTCGTCGTCGATCAGCAGCAGGCGGGGCATCGTGGTCACTGTACCCAACCGCCGCGGGCTCCCCGCGGCGTTGCCTGCTCAGCCGATCTCAACCACGCCGGCCACGCCGCCCGCGCTCGAGCATCTCGCGCAGCTTGGCTTGCTGCTCGGGCTTGAGGCTGTCGAAGAAGTCGGCCATCGCGGTGATGACCTCGGGGCTCTTGGTCTGCACGGCTTGCGTCTTGGCCTGCACGAGGCCTTGTGCCCTCGTGCGGTCGAAGGTGTTGCCGGCGATCAGCGTGCGCAGTTCGGCGCGCGGGTCCTTGGTATCGCCGACGAAGGCGTTGCGCTGCTCGCGCACCTTGTCGGCGAGCACGCCGAGCTTGGCCTTTTGCGCCGCGTCGAGGTCGAGCTTCGAAGCAGCGCGTTCGATGAAGCGCGCCTTGCGCTTGGCCGCGTCTTCTTCGCTCATCGCGCTCCAGCCGGGGCGCGCGTGGTGCGAGCAGCCGCCGAGCGTGCCGACGAGGGTGACGGCGCCGACGATCGCGGCGGTGCCGATGAGGGTGCGCCTGAGCCAGGTCTTCATTGCTGCGGTCCTTTCGGTGGCCTGCGATCGACAGATCGACAGGCGGTTGAACATGGACCACATCGTGCGCGGCGCGGCGGCGCCTGTCCTTTCGCGCCGGTCTCGCTGCGTAACGTTTCTTGTCGCCGCGGGAGGCGGCAAGCCCCGCTCAGCACTCGACGATGTTCACCGCGAGCCCGCCGCGCGCCGTCTCCTTGTACTTGGTCATCATGTCGGCGCCGGTCTCGCGCATCGTCTTGATGACCTTGTCGAGGCTGACGTGATGTGTGCCGTCGCCGCGCAGCGCCATGCGCGCGGCGTTGATCGCCTTCACCGAGGCGATCGCGTTGCGCTCGATGCACGGGATCTGCACGAGGCCGCCGACCGGGTCGCAGGTGAGGCCCAGGTGGTGCTCCATGCCGATCTCGGCGGCGTTCTCCACCTGCGCGGGCGTGCCGCCCATCACTGCGGCCAGGCCGGCGGCGGCGATCGAACACGCGACGCCCACCTCGCCCTGGCAGCCGACTTCGGCGCCGCTGATACTGGCGTTCTCCTTGTAGAGGATGCCGATGGCCGCGGCGGTGAGCAGGAAGTCGATGACGCCGCGGTCGGTGGCGCCCGGCACGAAGCGCGTGTAGTAGTGCAGCACCGCCGGCACGATGCCCGCCGCGCCGTTGGTCGGCGCGGTGACCACGCGGCCGCCGGCGGCGTTCTCCTCGTTGACCGCCAGCGCATAGAGGTTCACCCAGTCCAGCACCTGCAGCGGGTCGCGCAGGGCTTCCTCGGGCCGCGCGGTGAGCGCCTCGCGCAGCGCCTTGGCGCGCCGGCGCACCTTGAAGCCGCCGGGCAGCGTGCCGCCGGTGCGGCAGCCGCGATCGACGCACTCCTGCATCACGCGCCAGATCGTCAAGAGGCCCGCGTCGATCTCGGCGTCGCTGCGCCAGTGCCGTTCGTTGCGGCGCATCACCTCGGCGATCGGGCAGCCGAGCGTGCGCGTCAGCGCGAGCAGCTCCTCGCCGGTGTGGAACGGGTGCGGCAGCACGGTCGTGTCCGGCGCGATCGCCTTTTGCCGGCTGCCGTCGGCGGCGACCTCGTCGCTGACGACGAAGCCGCCGCCGACGCTGTAGTAGCTGCGCTCGGCGAGCACTGCGCCGCCGTCGTCGAAGGCCGTGAAGCGCATGCCGTTGGCGTGGAAGGGCAGCGTCTCGCGGCGATGGAACTTCAGGTCGTCCTTCTCGTGGAAGCCGATCGGGTGCCGGCCGGCGAGTGCGAGGCGGCCGCTCGTGCGCATCACGGCCAGCAGCGTGGGCACCGCCTCGACATCCACCGTGTCCGGCTCGTGCCCCGCCAGGCCCAGCAGCACCGCCTTGTCACTGCCGTGCCCCTTGCCGGTGGCGCCGAGCGAGCCGTACAACTCGGCCAGCACGCGCGCCGTGCGCTCGAGGAGGCCGTCGTGCGCCAAGCGCAGCGCGAAGAGCCGCGCCGCGCGCATCGGCCCGACGGTGTGGCTGCTGCTCGGCCCGATGCCGATCTTGAACAGGTCGAAGACGCTGACGGCCATGCGGCGGATGCTACGGGGGTTGGCGGATCGGGGTTGTTCGTGGGTCCGGCCGCCGCCCGCGTTGAGTTCGCGCAATGCCCGCGGCCGGCTGCCGCATAGCCTTCGCCGCTCGGAGCGGGACCGTCGGCACTGTCGGCGCCGCAGCACGACCGAGCGCCACCGGCGAAAGGGTCCGCGCAATGCCCATCGAGCAGCAGAACCACCTGGCGCAGCACACCTACACCATCGTGCTGGCGGGCGGCCGCGGCAGCCGGCTGGCGCAGCTGACCGACCACCGCTCGAAGCCGGCGGTGCCGTTCGCGGGCAAGTTCCGCATCATCGACTTCGCGCTCAGCAACTGCGTCAACTCGGGCCTGCGCCGCATCGGCGTGCTGACGCAGTACAAGTCGCAAAGCCTCATCCGCCACATCGAGCGCGGCTGGGGGTTCCTCGCCGCGACGCTGGGGGAGTTCGTCGAGATCGTGCCGGCGCAGCAGCAGCAAGGCGAGAGCTGGTACCGCGGCACCGCCAACGCCGTGTTCCAGAACCTCGAGCTCGTGCGCGAGTCGGCGCCGCGCTACGTGCTGGTGCTGGGCGGCGACCACGTCTACAAGATGGACTACTCGGTGATGCTGGCCGAGCACGTGCGGCGCGGTGCCGCAGCCAGCGTCGCCTGCCTGGACGTGCCGCTGGAAGAAGCGCGCGAGTTCGGCGTGATGGCCGCGGGCGACGACGGGCGCGTCACGAGCTTCGACGAGAAGCCCGAGCGCCCGCGTGCCATCCCGGGCCGGCCGCGGCACGCGCTGGCGAGCATGGGCATCTACCTCTTCGACGCCGAGGTGCTGTACGCCGAGCTGGCGCGCGACGCCGCCACCAAGGACTCGCGCCACGACTTCGGCCACGACGTGATACCGGCACTCGTGCGCGCCGGCCGTGTGCACGCGCACCGCTTCGAGACGAGCTGTGTCAACGTCGTCGACGGCCGTCCGTACTGGCGCGATGTCGGCACGGTGGACGCCTACTGGGCCGCGAACATGGACCTGACGCGCGTCGTGCCCGAGCTGAACCTGTACGACGAGGACTGGCCGATCCTGAGCCTGCAGCGGCAGCTGCCGCCGGCGAAGTTCGTCTTCGACGACGAAGGGCGGCGCGGCATGGCCGTCGACTCGCTCGTCTCGGGCGGCGCGATCGTCAGCGGCGCGACGGTGCGCCGATCGATCCTGTTTTCCAACGCGCGCGTCGGCGACGGCAGCGTCGTCGAGGACTCGGTCGTGCTGCCCAACGTCGTCATCGGCCGCGGCGTGCGGCTGGCGCGCACGGTGATCGACAAGCACTGCCGCGTGCCCGATGGCTTCAAGGCGGGCTTCGATGCCGAGCGCGACCGCGCGCGCGGGCTGCACGTCACCACAGGCGGCATCACGCTCGTGACGCCGCAGATGCTGGGGCAGTGAGGGGTGCCGGCGGCGCGCCGGTCAGCGCCGCGGTCAACGACGCCAGATCGCGAGCTTCCAGTTGTCCACGCCGGGCGTGAGCGTCTGGGCGGGCAGGCGCCGGGCTTGCCTCTGTGGGTCGATCCAGCAAGTCACAATCGTCCGCGTGCGGCGCGCCCGCTCTCACCCCCACGAAACCTCGGGTGCCCACGTCGGGCCCGAAGGCGCCGTCGCGCATGCCGGCGAGACGGCGCACGACGTGCGCGCGCGCATCCGCAAGGCGGGCAAGACACGTTGGGAGCTGCTGTGCGTGGTCGACGCTGACGAGCGCTTGATCGGCACGATGACCGCGGCCGAGTTGCTGGCGCTGCCCGACGACGCGGATGTCGCCGGCCCGGCGCTGAAGCGTGGCGGCCCGCATGTGCTGCCCGGCGCCGACCAGGAACGCATGGCCTCGGTGGCGCTGCATCACGAGGTCGTCGCGATGCCGGTGGTCGATGAAGGCGGGCGGCTCGTCGGTGTCGTTGGCCCGGCGCGGCTGATGCGCATCCTGCGCCGCGAGCACGTCGAAGACCTGCACCGGCTGGCCGGCATCACGCGCGAGACCGAGCAGGTCGCCGGCGCGCAGGAGGCGTTGGAAGCGCTCGAGGAGCCGCCGATGCGGCGTGTGCGCCACCGGCTGCCGTGGCTGCTGGTGGGTCTGGCCGGCAGCATGCTGGCCACGCTCGTGGTCGCGCGCTTCGAGACGGCGCTGGCGGCCAAGCCGGCGCTTGCGTTTTTCGTGCCGGGGCTCGTCTACCTGGCCGATGCGATCGGCACGCAGACCGAGGCGGTCGCGGTGCGCGGCCTGTCGCTGAGCCACGCCGGCCTGGCGCGGCTGCTGGGCGGCGAGCTGCGCACCGGCGCGCTGATCGGCGGCGTGCTCGGGCTGCTCTCGCTGCCGATGGTGTGGGCCGTGTTCGGCGAGATGCGCCTGGCGGTGGCGGTGGCGCTGGCGCTGGCGTCGGCGAGCCTCGTGGCGTCGAGCCTGGGGCTCCTGCTGCCGTGGCTGCTGTCGAGGCTGCGCTCCGATCCTGCCTACGGCAGCGGGCCGCTGGCAACGATCGTGCAGGACGTGCTGAGCCTGTTGATCTACTTCGCGTTCGTGACGGCGATCGTCATTTGAGGGCCGCGCGGGCCGCACCGAAAGCACTCGGTGCGGCCCGCGGGTTCATCAGCGCACGCGCGGCTCGCTGACAGGCGCGGGCGCGAGCCGCGCGACGCGCGCGGCGCCGGCGTCGCTGGCCTTCGCCGCCGCGACAAGCCGGTGCACACATGCGTGGCGACGGCCGCGTTCACCAAGCGCGTCGCAGCGCGCAACGGCCAGGCGCGCGGCCGGCGTGTCGCGCAGAAACGGCTCGCTCGCCGCGCCGGCGAATGCGGCGAGCACGACGAGCAGCGTCGCGGCGGCCGTGGCCAGCGCGGCCACGGCGAGCGCCGCGTGCACGGCGCCGGGGTGACGAAAGGGCGTCTTCATGGTCTTCTCCTTCTTCGTTGGCGGTGGCGGGTGGTGCAACAACGGAATGGGTGTCGAGGGCAGAGTGGACAAGGTGGACATCTTGGTCATGGCAGCAGGTGGCAACTGAGGTGGGCGGTTAGGCAAACGATCGAGCGACGGGCGACGGGGTGCGCAGGGACGAGCCGACCCCTGCCGCGCAGGCCGAGCCTTTGCGCGGACGAGGACGTTGCACCCGGCCCCCGCGCGCCGCGAGGGCGATGCGGGAACGGAAAAGCGAACGGTGACGGCGGCCCTGTCGGGCGCGCTCAGGACGAACGAGCGAGCGCTGGCGCAGCCGGCCTCGCGGGCCGGTGCGTCACAGGAGGGAACCTACGACAACGCAGCTGGCGCGAGGACTCCGCGCCGGCCGCAGTTCGTCAGGTGCGCGCGGCCGACAGGAGGCACAGACCGTGATCGGCGAACGTCATGTCGGCGGCTCCTGTGGTGAAGTGGTGGGAGGGAGAGGGGGTGCGCGCAGTCGGGTTCAACTGCGCGCGGGCCGCACTTTGCGCGATGTCGCAACGCGCGTCAACCCCTTCACATCGTCATTGCGATGGAAGGACGCGCGGCTGCAACAGCCGCGCGTTAGGTCCCGAGGTTGGTCGGACCGGCTTCAGCGCTTCAGGCCAGCGCGCTCATCGGCACGCAGGCGCAGAACAGGTTGCGGTCGCCGTGCACGTTGTCGACGCGGCCCACCGGCGACCAGTACTTCGCCTGCTTCAGGCCCGGCATCGGGTAGGCCGCTTCCTCGCGCGTGTAGGCGTGCGGCCAGTCGGCCTTCAGCAGCGCCGCGGCGGTGTGCGGCGCGTGCTTCAGCGGGTTGTCGTCGCGCGGCCAGGTGCCGGACTCGACCTTCGCGATCTCGGCGCGGATCGCGATCATCGCGTCGCAGAAGCGGTCGAGCTCGACCCGCGGCTCGCTCTCGGTGGGCTCGACCATCAGCGTGCCGGCGACCGGGAAGCTCAGCGTCGGCGCGTGGAAGCCGTAGTCGATCAGCCGCTTGGCCACGTCTTCGGCGCTGATGCCGCTCGTCTTTTGCAGCGGCCGCAGGTCGAGGATGCACTCGTGCGCGACGCCGCCGCCGGCGATGCCCTCGACGTTGCCGCTGAAGTGGATGTCGTAGTGCGGCGCCAGCCGCGCAGCGACGTAGTTGGCGGCGAGGATCGCCACCTCGGTGGCCTGGCGCAGGCCCTCGGCGCCCATCATGCGCACGTACATCCAGCTGATCGGCAGCACGCCGGCGTTGCCGAGCGGCGCGGCGCTGACGGCGCCCACCTTGCCGGTGATGCCGGCGCTGGCGTGCCCGGGCAGGAATGGCACGAGGTCATCGACGACACACACCGGCCCGACGCCCGGGCCGCCGCCGCCGTGCGGGATGCAGAAGGTCTTGTGCAGGTTCAGGTGGCTCACGTCGCCGCCGAACTCGCCCGGCGCCGCCAGGCCGACGAGCGCATTCAGGTTCGCGCCGTCGACGTAGACGCGGCCGCCGTGCGCGTGCACGATCGCGCACAGCTCCTTGACGCGCGCCTCGAAGACACCATAGGTGCTCGGGTAGGTGATCATGATGCACGCCAGCTCGGCGCGGTGCGCCTCGCACTTGGCGCGCAGGTCGTCGATGTCGACGTTGCCGTTGTCGTCGCACTTCACCACAACGACGCGCATGCCGACCATCTGCGCGCTCGCCGGGTTGGTGCCATGCGCCGACTCGGGGATCAGGCAGACGTGGCGGTGCGCCTCGCCGCGCGCCGCGTGCCAGCCGCGGATGGCGAGCAGCCCCGCGTACTCGCCCTGGCTGCCGGCGTTGGGCTGCAGGCTGATGCCGGCGTAGCCGGTGGCCTGGCCGAGCCACGCGCAAAGCTGGTCGTTCAGCGCCCACAGCCCCGCGAGCTGGTCGCGCGGCGCGAACGGGTGCAGCCCGGCGAACTCCGGCCAGGTGACCGGGATCATCTCGCTCGTCGCGTTCAGCTTCATCGTGCACGAGCCGAGCGGGATCATGCTGCGGTCGAGCGCGAGGTCCTTGTCGGCAAGGCTGCGGATGTAGCGCAGCATCTCGGTCTCGCTGTGATGCGTGTTGAAGACCGGGTGCGTGAGGAAGGTGCTCGTGCGGCGCAGCGCCGGCGGGATCAGCGGCTCGATGCCTTTCTCGTACGCCGCGACGCTCGGCCGCTTGGTTGCACCCTTCGGCGCGAACCACCGCCACAGCGCCTCGAGGTCGGCGCGCGTCGTCGTCTCGTCGAGCGTCACGGCGATGTGGCCCGCGGTCAGCCGCCGCAGGTTCGCGCCCTCACGCAGCGCCGCGGCGATGATCGCCTCGGTGCGCGCGCCGGTGGCGACGGTCAGCGTGTCGAACGCCTGCGTCGTCGGCACCTCGAGGCCCATCTCGCGCAGGCCCGCGGCGAGGACGGCCGTGTAGCTGGCGACGCGCCGCGCGATGCGCTTCAGGCCCTCGGGGCCGTGATAGACGGCGTACATGCTCGCCATCACCGCCAGCAGCACCTGCGCGGTGCAGATGTTGCTGGTCGCCTTCTCGCGCCGGATGTGCTGCTCGCGCGTCTGCAGCGCCAGGCGGTAGGCCGGCGCGCCGTGCGTGTCCACGCTGACGCCCACGAGCCGCCCGGGCAGGTTGCGCTTCCACTCGTCGCGGCAGGCCATGAAGGCGGCGTGCGGGCCGCCGCCGCCCATCGGCACGCCGAAGCGCTGCGAGTTGCCGACGACGACGTCGGCGCCCCATTCACCCGGCGGCTTCAGCAGCGCCAGCGCCAGCAGGTCGGCGGCGACGATGAACGCCGCGCCCTTCGCGTGCGCCAGTTCGACGTACGGCGCCATGTCGTGCACGAGGCCGCTGGTGGCGGGGTACTGCGCCAGCACCGCGAAGTAGTCGTGCTCGGCCATCAGCTTCGGCACGAAGCCGACGACGACCTCGAGCCCCAGCGGCTCGGCGCGTGTGCGCACCACCTCGATCGTCTGCGGGTGGCAGTCGTCGGCGACGAGGATCGTGTCGCTGCCGCTCTTGACGCTGCGCCGCGCCAGCGTCATCGCCTCGGCCGCCGCGGTGGCCTCGTCGAGCATGCTGGCGTTGGCGATGGCCATGCCGGTCAGGTCGCAGACCATCTGCTGGAAGTTGACGAGCGCCTCCATCCGGCCCTGGCTGATCTCGGCCTGGTACGGCGTGTAGGCCGTGTACCAGGCCGGGTTCTCGAGGATGTTGCGCTGGATGACCGCCGGCGTGAACGTGCCGTGGTAGCCCTGGCCGATGAAGCTCTTGAGCACGCGGTTCTTCGCCGCCAGCGCCTTCAGCTCGGCCAGCGCCGCGGCCTCGGTGGCGGCGGGCGGCAGCTGCATCGGCTGCGCGCGCCGGATGCTGCCCGGCACGACGGCGTCGACGAGCGCGCGGCGCGATGCCGCGCCGATGGCCGACAGCATGTGCCGTTCGTCGGCCGCGTCGGGGCCGATGTGGCGGGTGGCGAATTCGGCGGCGTTCTCGAGCTCGCCCAGCGGCTTCAGGGACGACATCAACATGGTGGCGCGCGCGTCGGGTCAGGTCGAGGTCTTCAGCAGCTTGTCGTAGCCGGGCGGGTCGAGCAGCTCGTCGAACTGCTCCATGTGCGTGACGTGCACCTTGAAGAACCAGCCGTCGCCCATCGGGTCGCGGTTGACGAGCGCCGGGTCGGCGCGCAGCGCCTCGTTGACCTCGACGACCTCGCCTTCGACCGGCATGTACAGGTCGGCGGCCGCCTTCACGCTCTCGACGACGCCGGCCACCTCGCCCTTCTTGTAGGTGCGGCCGACCTCGGGCAGGTCGACGAAGACCACGTCGCCGAGCGCTTCCTGCGCGTGCAGCGTGATGCCGACGACGGCGGCTTCGTGGTCTTCGATGTTTATCCACTCGTGGTCGGGCGTGAACATGGTCGTCATGGGGCAAGGCTCCTCACGGTTTGGTCGAACGGTTTGTGGATTGGGGTTGTGTGCCGCGTGTGCAGGTTCAGCGTCAAGGCGCGCGGTGGTAACGGTGTGGCGTGAACGGCATCGCCGTCACGCGCATCGGCACGCGTTTTCCGCGCACCTCGGCGTAGACCTCGTGGTGCGCGAGCGCGTGGTTCTGCGTGAGATACGCCATCGCGATCGGCTGATTCACGGTGGGCGCGAGCGTGCCGCTGGTCACGGTGCCGAGGCGCCGGTCGTGGCCGTCGAAGATCGGCGCGCCTTCGCGCACCGGCACGCGCTCCAGGCCCACGAGGCCGACGCGCTTGCTCGGCGGCCCGCCGGCGAGTTGCTTGTCGATGGCCGCGGCGCCGGGGTAGCCGCCGGCGCGCGCGCCGCCGGCGCGGCGCACCTTCTGGATCGCCCAGGCGAGGCCGGCTTCGATCGGCGTCGTCTTCTCGTCGATGTCGTGGCCGTACAGGCACAGGCCCGCTTCGAGCCGCAGCGTGTCACGCGCGCCGAGGCCGGCCGGCGCCACCTCGGGCTCGCCGAGCAGCGCTTCGGCGAGTGCCACGGCGCCTTCGGCCGGCACCGAGATCTCGAAGCCGTCCTCGCCGGTGTAGCCCGAGCGCGTGACGAAGCAGGTGGCGCCCGCGAGCTCGAACACGCCGCCGCTCATGAAGACGAGCCGGCCGACGCCGGCGTTCAGCCGCGCGAGTGCCGTCACCGCCTTCGGCCCTTGCAGCGCCAGCAATGCGCGCTCGGGCATCGGCACCACCCGGCAGCGGTGGCCGATGTGCGTGAGAAGGTGGCGCGTGTCGGCCGCCTTGCACGCGGCGTTGACGACGAGCAGCAGGTCGCCGAAACCCTGCGCCACGTCGGCGGCTGCGGGCCGCGCGACCATCAGGTCGTCGAGCAGGCCGCCGCTGGCATTGGTGAAGAACGTGTAGCGCTGCTGGCCGGGCGCGAGGTCGACGATGTCGGCCGGCACCAGCGTCTCGAGCGCCGCCGCCGCGTCAGCGCCCGCGAGCCGCAGCTGCCCCATGTGCGAGACATCGAACAGCGCCGCCGACGCGCGGCAGTGTCTGTGCTCGGCGATGACGCCGTTGGGGTAGTTCACCGGCATCGCGTAGCCGGCGAAGGGAACCATCTTCGCGCCCAGCTTCAGGTGCAGCGCGTGCAGCGGCGTGTGCAGCAGCTCGGTGGCGGGATTGGGGGCGTTGTCGGACATCGCTCGCTTCCTCGTTGCGTGGTGGCCATGTGCGGCGCGCCGGATCGGGTCTCGATCGGCGCGACGTCCGGGCCCCCAGCTGTCCGCTTTACCTGAGAGATTCGGCGCTGCCCCCGCCGGCGCGCCCGATCGTTTCGATCAGCCGAGCCGGCCGGCAGGCCTTGCCCCTTCGGTGGGCCGCCGCGCAGCTGCACGGCGACCTCTCTCCAGTGAGGAAGTCGGCCAGTCCTTTTGCCTGAGCGTTTCGCTGCTCGTCACGGCCCTCGCGGGCCCTGCCTTGCGGCTTCGCCTTCGGCGGCGGCGAATCGGGTCACGACACGCTGCTCTCTCCTGGCCGGGCCAGTGTAGCAGCGGCAATGTGGCCGGCCGCCGGGGCATGATGGAGCCACTCGCGCCATGGCTTTCGGCATCGTTTCAGGCATGGACTACGTCGGCCGCTTCGCCCCCACGCCCTCGGGCCCGCTGCATGCGGGCTCGCTCGTCGCGGCGTTGGCGAGTTGGCTCGACGCGCGCGCACACGGCGGGCGCTGGCTCGTGCGCATCGAAGACGTCGACCGGCCGCGCTGCGTGGCCGGCGCCGCCGAGGTCATGCTCGGCCAGCTGGCGCGCTGCGCGTTGTTGCCCGACGAGCCGCCGGCGTGGCAGTCGGCGCGCTCGGCGGCCTACGAGGCGGCGCTCGCGCGGCTGCGCGCCGCGGGCCTGGCCTATGACTGCGCCTGCACGCGGCGCGAGATCGACGAGGCGCTCGTGCATGCCGGCCGCACGCATCAACGCCACGGCGAGCGGGTCTACCCCGGTACCTGCCGCGCCGGCGTGCCGGCTGCGTACGCAGGACGCGCGGCGCGCGCGGTGCGCCTCTTGACGCTGCGCGACGGCCGGCACCAGCACATCACGTGGGCCGATCGCCGGCTCGGTGCGCAGGCGCAGGACGTGACCGATGCGGTCGGCGACTTCGTGCTCAAGCGCGGCGACGGCTGCTGGGCTTACCAGCTCGCGGTCGTCGTCGACGACGCCGAGCAGGGCATCACGCACGTCGTGCGCGGCGAGGACCTCGCCGACAACACGGCGCGGCAGATCCTGTTGCAGCGTGATCTCGGCCTGCCGACGCCCGCGTACCTGCACACGCCGCTGGTGCTGGGCGCCGATGGCGCGAAGCTCAGCAAGCAGAACGGCGCGCGTGCGCTCGAGCTTGCTGACCCGGTAGCCGCGCTTCAAGCCGCGGCGGCGGCGCTGAGGCTGCCGCTGTTGCCCGCCGCCGCCACGCCCGGCGAGTGGCTGCAGACGGCCGTGCCGGCCTGGGCTGGCATCATCGCCGGCTCCCAGGCGATCGACTCGCCGCCCGATTCACCCCAACGAGCCAGGAAGGAAACCCCGTCATGACCACCACCGCAAGCGGCCTGCAATACGACGACACCGTCCCCGGCACCGGCGCCGAAGCCGTCGCCGGCAAGAGCGTGCAGGTGCACTACACCGGCTGGCTGCACGACGCCAACGCCAACAACGCGCGCGGCCGCAAGTTCGATTCCAGCAAGGACCGCGGCCAGCCGTTCTCGTTCCGCCTCGGCAGCGGCGAGGTGATCCGCGGCTGGGACGAAGGTGTCGCCGGCATGAAGGTCGGGGGGACGCGGGTGCTGACGATCCCGGCCAACCTCGGCTACGGCGCGCGCGGCGCGGGCGGGGTCATTCCGCCGAATGCGACGCTGGTATTCGAGGTGGAGTTGCTGGGGGTTTGACCCCAGCGGCCCCGGCTGGCCCGCGCTTGGTTCGCCTGGCAATCGGTTTAATCGATCCGGACTCTTTCTGCTTTGGCCGGAGGTCGGGTCCCGGCCCGACAGCCGGGTCACTTTCATTTGCTGGCCCAAATGAAAGTAACCAAAGCAAAGGGCCTTCTTTCTTCTGCTTCGATGTCGCGCTTCGCCGGGATGGTGTCGCGCTGTTCTGTTTGGCCGGTGGCAACTCGCGTGTGTCGGCGGCAGTGGCGTGCCGCCGATTCACGGCAAGCGGCCTCGCACGAGCTGCAACGGTACGTGCGGTGAACCAGGTGCAGGGCACGCCCGCCGACCGTCCGATGTGCTGCCGGCCGAAAGAACAGCGGGACTCGTCAATAGGCCGCCGAACGCGACACCCAAACAGAAAGTGGAAGGCCCTTTGCTTTGGTTACTTTCATTTGGGCCAGCAAATGAAAGTGACCCGGCTGTCGGGCCGGGACCCGACCTCCGACCAAAGCAGAAAGAACCCGGATTGATAACCCGGCTGCCGGGCCGGAATCCGACCTCCGACCAAAGAAGGAAGGGAAGGGCCAGGGAACCCGCCTGTCGGGCCGGGACCTGACCTCCGACCGACGAAGGACGAAGAAGGCCCAGGCCGACGCTCAGGCCGTGAGCGCCCCCGCGCCGACGATCCTCTCGCCCAGCGCCTCCCACACGGGTGTCAACTGCCCCGGCAGACCCGGCAGCGCCCCCAGCCCCGTCCGGCTTTCTTCCGGCGAATGAAAGTCGCTGCCGCGCGAAGCGAACAGGTCGAACTCGACCGCCGTGTCGGCGAATCGCACCTGCTCGGCCGTGCTGTGGCTGCCGGTCACCACCTCGACAGCGCGGCCGCCGTGGGCAATGAACTCGGTGAAGAGCGCGTACTCCTCGTTGGCGGTGAACTTGTAGCGCCCGGGGTGCGCGATCACCGCGATGCCGCCGGCGCCGCGGATCCAGGCCACCGCCTCGGCCAGGCTCGCCCAGCGGTGCGGCACGTAGCCCGGCTTGCCTTCGGTGAGGTAGTGCCTGAACACCTCGTGCGTGTGCGCGCAGACGCCGCGCTCGACGAGATAACGCGCAAAGTGTGTACGCGAGACGAGGTCGGGGTTGCCGACGTGGCGCAGCGCCCCTTCGAAGGCGCCGTCGATGCCCACCTGCGCCAGGCCGGCGGCCATCTGGCGCGCGCGCTCGCGGCGGCCGGCGCGCGTGGCGGCGAGGCCGGCGCGCAGCGGTTCGTGGTTCGGGTCGATGCCGAGGCCGACGATGTGCACCGTCTCGCCGGCGAAGCTGACCGAGACCTCGACGCCGCCGACCCACGCGAGGCCGAGGTCGAGCGCGGCTTCGCGGGCGCGCTGTTGGCCGCTGACTTCGTCGTGGTCGGTCAACGCCCAGAGCTGCACGCCACCGGCCGCGGCGCGTTCGGCGACGGCCTCGGGGGTGAGGGTGCCGTCGGAAACTGTCGAGTGCGAGTGGAGGTCGGCGTTGAGCAGATGCACGACGGCAATTATCCCGGCGCACCGGTGCCCGATGCCCTGAGAAGGGCTTGGTCGGGCGGGCATTCCGACGCGTTTAGCGCGCGCGGCACCTACTCCCCGCGCAACTCCACCGCCGGCTGCACGCGGCTGGCGCGCCAGCTTGGGTAGAGCGTCGCCAGGAAGGCGAGCGCCAGCGACGCCAGCGCAATCGGCACGATGTCGGAGGCCAGCGGCAGGCTCGGCATGCGGCTGATGAAGTAGATGCTGGCCGGCAGCAGCTTCGTGCCGAGCAGCCCCTCGATGGCCGGCACGATGTGGCCGATGTTCAGTGCGACGACGAGGCCGATGGCAACGCCGAGCGCCGTGCCGACGAGGCCCGCCGCCGCCCCCTGCACGAAGAAGATGCCGACGATCGAGCGTGGGCTCGCGCCCAGCGTGCGCAGGATCGCGATGTCGGCGCGCTTGTCGGTGACCGTCATCACGAGCGTGCTGACGAGGTTGAACGCGGCCACGGCGACGATCAGCACGAGGATCAGGCCGAGCATGCGCTTTTGCAGATGCACGGCCTCGAACCAGGTGCGGTTGGTCTGCGTCCAGTCGCGCACGACCGCCTCGGGGCCGAGCGCGGCGGCGAGCCGCGCCGCCACCGCGGGCGCAGCCAGCGCGTCGGCCAGGCGCAGCTGGATCGCCACCGGCGCGGGCAGGTCGAGCAGTGCCGCCCCGTCGGCGGCGTGCACGTAGGCAAACGCGCTGTCGTACTCGTAGTGCCCGGCCTCGAACGTGCCGGCGAGGACGAAGCGGAAGGTCCGCGGTGCCGACGTGGCGGCGCCTTCGCCCGCTGCCGGCGGCGCGGCCGCGTCGCCACCGGGCGCGCGCCCCCGCGGCGGCAGCACCACGGCCACCGGATCGCCCGTCTTCAGGCCGAGCGTGCGCGCGAGTTCGGCGCCCATCACGATCGCCATCGCGCCCGGTGTCAGCGCCGCGATCGCCGGGTCGCGCTCGGCGACCAGGCGGCCGACGAGCGGCGTCACCGCCGCCTCCTGGGCCGGCACGATGCCGCGCACGAGCGCGCCGCGCAGCGTTTCGCCGGTGCCCACCAGCGCCTGGAACTGCAGGAACGGCGCGCTCGCCCGAACGTCGGCCTCGCGTGATGCCGCGTCGCGCAGCGCACCGCTGCGCGCCAGCGCGCCGCCGCCCACGTCGTGCACCTCGACGTGCGCGATGACGTCGAGCATGCGGTCGCGCACTTCCTTCTGGAAGCCGTTCATCACCGACAGCACGACGATCAGCGCCGCCACGCCGAGCGCGATGCCCAGCATCGAGAAGCCGGCGATGAAGTTGATGAAGCGGTTGTGGCGCGCGCCGCGGCCGGCGCGCAGATAGCGCCAGCCGATCTGCCACTCGTACGGGGCGTTGAAGCCTCCCATCTCCGCCTCTCAGCGCGCCGCGGCCGGCGTGTCGGGCGTGAGGCTGAGCACGCGGTCGCAGCGCGCCGCCAGCGCCGGGTCGTGCGTGACGACGACAAACGCGGTGCCGTGCTCGCGCGCCAGCGCCAGCATCAGCTCGAACACCTGGTGCGCGGTGTGGCGGTCGAGGTTGCCGGTGGGCTCGTCGGCCAGCACGCAGGCGGGCTCGGTGACGAGCGCACGCGCCAGCGCCACACGCTGGCGTTCGCCACCCGAGAGCTGCGCCGGGTGGTGCGCGACGCGCGCCGCAAGGCCGACGCGGCCGAGCATCGCGCGCGCCTGCTCGCGCGCCGCGGCGCTGCCGATGCGGCGGATGCGCAGCGGCATCGCCACGTTGTCCAGCGCGCTGAACTCGGGCAGCAGATGGTGGAACTGGTAGACGAACCCGAGGTGCAGGTTGCGCCAGCGGCCCTGCGCGGCCGCGTCCATCGTCGCGAAGTCGCGCCCCATCAGCTCGACGCGGCCGGCGCTCGGCGCGTCGAGCCCGCCCAGCAGGTGCAACAGCGTGCTCTTCCCCGAACCCGACGCGCCGACGACGGCCAGCGTCTCGCCGCGCACCACCGCGAGGTCGATGCCTTCGAGCACCGGCACGTCGAGCGCCGTGGCGCCGCTGCCCTCGCGGTAGCGCTTGTGCAGCGCGAAGGCGGCGAGCACCGGGCCGGTGGTTTCACTCATGGCGCAGCGCCTCGGCGGGGTTGGTGCGGCTGGCGCGCCAGCTCGGGTACAGCGTCGCGCCGAAGGCGAGCACGAGCGCGATGGCCACGACCGGCACGATGTCGGCGGCCAGCGGCTGGCTCGGCATGCGGCTGATCAGGTAGACGTTGCCCGGCAGGAAGGCGATGCCGAGCGCGCGCTCGATCGCCGGCACGATCGTTTCGATGTTGAACGCGACGACGAGGCCGAGCACGAGCCCCGCGAGCGTGCCGATGATGCCGGCCGCCGCCCCCTGCACGACGAAGATGCCCATGATCGAGCGCGGGCTCGCGCCGAGCGTGCGCAGGATGGCGATGTCGGCGCGCTTGTCGGTGACCGTCATCACGAGCGTGCTGACGAGGTTGAACGCGGCGACCGCGACGATCAGCGCGAGGATGATGAACATCAGGCGCTTTTCAACCTGCACGGCGTCGAACCAGTTGCGGTTGCTGCGTGTCCAGTCGCGCACTTCGAGCGGCGGCACGTGGCCGGCGAGGCTCGTCTGCAATTCCGCGCCGGCGCGGCGCGCGAGCTGCGGGTCCGCCAGCCGCAGCTGCACGGCGCTGACGCCGCCGGTGCGGAACAGGCGCGCCGCGTCTTCGATGTGCACGAGCGCGAAGCTCGCGTCGTAGTCGTGGTGGCCGGCGACGAAGGTGCCGGCGACGGTGAACTGGCGCATGCGCGGTACGACGCCCGCCGGCGTCACCTGGCCGCTCGGCGCCATCACCGTGACCTTGTCGCCGACGCGCGCGCCCACCGCCCAGGCCAGTTCGCCGCCGAGGATGATCTGCCAGGCGCCGGGTTCGAGCGCGGCGAAGAGCGCGCGTTCGCGCGCCGCGAGCGGCGTGACCTGCGCCTCGGCAGCGGGGTCGATGCCGCGCACCTGCGCGCCGCGCAGCACGTCGCCGCGGCCGAGCAGCGCCTGCGTGGCGACGAAAGGCGCGCTGCCGCGCACCTGCGGGTGGCGCGCCGCGGCCGCGGCGGTGGCGCGCCAGTCGGGCAGCGCCTCGCCGGGCGGTGCGTGCAGCTCGACGTGCGCAACCACCGCGAGCATGCGGTCGCGCACCTCCTTCTGGAAGCCGTTCATCACCGACAACACGATGATCAGCGCGGCGACGCCGAGCGCGATGCCGAGCACCGAGACGGCGCTGATGAACGACAGGAAGCCGCCGGCCGGCCGGCCGGCCGCGGCGCCACCGCGCCCGGCGCGCGTGTAGCGCCAGCCGACCTGCCATTCGAAGGGCCAGCCGCCCAGCGGCGCGGGGCGGCTCATCGAGCGGCAGCGGGGTGAAGTGGCATCGGGGGGCGATGCTAAACGGGGTGCGGTGCCGGGCTCGTGGCGCGGCCTCGGCAGGGCCGCTACGGGGTCGCTACAGGGCCGCTGTAGGGCCGCTATAGGGCCGCTATAGGGCCGCCGTGTTCGCGGCTCGGATAATCGCGCGATGCACTGCATCGTCCCCTTCGCCGCCCCGGCCAGCGAGGCCGGCCGCGCGGCCCTGGCGGCGATGCCGTGGGCGCGTCTGGAGGCGTTGCTGGCGCGCCTCACGCAAGTCGAGCGCGACGACGGCGAGCCCACCACCTTCACGCCGCCGCACGAACGTGTGCTGGCGCGTGTGCATGGCTGGCAGGGCGGTGACGGCCGCTTTCCGTTCGCGGCGCAGGCGGCGCGTGCCGATGGCGTCGATGCCGGCGACCGAAACGATTCCGCCTGGGGCTTCCTGAGCCCCGTGCACTGGCACGTCGGCAGCGACCACGTGAACCTCGTCGACCCCGACACGCTGGCGCTCGACGAGGCGACCTCGCGCGCATTGTTCGCCGCCGTGCAGCCGCTCGTCGAAAGCGCGTTCGAAGGCCGCGGCGCGCGCCTCGTCTATGGCCGGCCGACGCGCTGGTACGTTGCGCACGAGAGCCTGGCCGCGCTGCGCACCGCGTCGCTCGACCGCGTCGCCGGCCGCAACGTCGACCCGTGGTTGGGCGTTGGCAGCGGAAGCGGTGTCGATGGCGACGACGATGCGGCGCAGTTGCGCCCCTGGCGACGGCTGCAAGCCGAGGTGCAGATGCTGCTGCACACACACCCGCTGAACGCCGAGCGCGAGGCCACCGGCGCGCTGCCGGTCAACTCGTTCTGGCTCAGCGGCTGCGGTCGCGCGCAGGCCGACGCGGCGCCGCGGCCGGTGCGCATCGATACGACATTGCGCGCCGCTGCGCTGGCCGAGGACTGGCCGGCGTGGGCCGCGGCGTGGCGCCGGCTCGAAGAAGGCGTGCTGCGTGACTTCGAAGAGGCGCTCGGCCGCGGCAACGACGTCGCGCTGACGCTCGCCGGCGAGCGCGCCGCGGTGACCTTCGCGCCGCGGTCGCGCGGCGTGCTGGCGCGGCTGCAAAGCGTGTTCGGCGCGCGCACCTCGGTGCCGGCGCTGCTGGCGTCGCTGTGAGCAGCGCGCCGTTGCGGCCCGCGCAGGGCGAATGAAGCGGCCAGAGAGCCGGCGAAGGAATAGGAGGAAGGCCGATGATCCTGCAGATGCGAGACGTGCCGACGCGCATCGCCTTCGCGCTGGAACGCGCCGGCGTGCACCCGCTGCTGGCGCGGCTGCTCGCCGCGCGCGGCGTGCGCGAGGCCGACGAACTGGACGACAGCCCGGCGCGCCTGCTGCGCCCCGACGCGATGAAGGGCGCGGTCGAGGCCGGCCGGCTGCTCGCCGATGCGATCGAGCGCAAGCAGCGCATCTGCGTCGTCGCCGACTACGACTGCGACGGCGCCACCGCCTGCGCCGTGGCGCTGCGCGGCCTCGTGCTGCTGGGGGCCGAACGCGAGCGCCTCGGCTACGTCGTGCCCGACCGCGCGCGCCACGGCTACGGGCTGACGCCGGCGATCGTCGACCTGGCCTTGGCGTCATCCGCGGCGTCTTCATCGCTACCGGCCGCGCCGCCCGACCTCCTCGTCACGGTCGACAACGGCATCGCCAGCCATGCCGGCGTCGCGTACGCGCGCAGCCGCGGCCTCGCGGTGCTCGTCACCGACCACCACCTGCCGGCCGCCGATCTGCCGCTGCCCGATGCCGACGTCATCGCCAACCCGAACCAGCCCGGCTGCACGTTCCCGAGCAAGGCGATGGCGGGTGTCGGCGTCATGTTCTACGTGCTCTTGGCCGCGCGCGCCGAGCTGCGTGCGCGCGGCCGCTTCGATGCCTCGAACGCGCCGCGCCTGGAGGCGCTGCTCGACCTGGTGGCGCTCGGCACGGTGGCCGATGTCGTGAAGCTCGACGCGAACAACCGCCGTCTCGTTGCGCTGGGCTTGAAGCGCGTGCGCGCGGGGCGCATGCAGCCGGGCGTCGCGGCGCTGTTCGCCGCGGCCGGCCGGCTGCCGGCGCGCGCGTCGACCTTCGACTTCGGCTTTGCGCTCGGGCCGCGGCTGAACGCGGCCGGGCGGCTGGCGGACATGACGCTCGGCATCGAGTGCCTGCTGACCGACGATGCTGGCCGCGCCGCCGATCTGGCACGCCAGCTCGACACGATCAACCGCGAGCGGCGCGAAGTCGAAGGCGGCATGCGCGAGCTGGCCGAAGGCGCTGTCGAACAGTTGCTCGCGCGTCTGGTCGAGCCGCCGCCCGCGCTGGCGCTCTTCGACGAGAGCTTCCACGAGGGTGTCGTCGGCATCGTTGCCGGGCGCGTGAAGGACCGGCTGCACCGGCCGACGTTCGTCTTCGCGCGCGGCGCAGCCGCCGGCGGCGGGGCGCTGAAGGGCAGCGGCCGCTCGATCGCGGGCTTTCATCTGCGCGACGCGCTCGACCTCGTCGCCAAGCGCGAGCCGGGGCTGCTGGTACGCTTCGGCGGGCACGCGATGGCGGCCGGCTGCACGCTCGCCGAAGGCGACGCCGCGGCGACGATCGCGCGCTTCGACGCCGCGTTGCGCCAGGTGGCCGCCGAGTGGCTCGACCGCGCGACGCTGACGCGCACGCTGCACACCGACGGGCCGCTGCCGCTGGAGTACTTCAACCCGGACACCGCGGCGCTGCTGGCCGCGCAGGTGTGGGGGCAAGGGTTCGAGGCGCCTCTCTTCTGTGACGAGGTCGAGGTGCTGCAGCAGCGCCTCGTCGGCGAGAAGCACCTGAAGCTGCGCCTGCGCCACGCCGGCACCGAGCGCGAAGGCATCTGGTTCGGCCGCAGCGAGCCGCTGCCCGAGCGCGTGCGGCTGGCGTGGCGGCTGGAGACCGACGAGTGGAATGGCCAGCGGCGGGTGCAGATGGTGGTGGCGGAGGCGGCGAGTTAGTCAGCCCCGCACCCCCAGCGCCGCGAAGTGCACCGGCCACTCGCGTTCTGCATCGAGCCCCACCAGCGCCGCGGCCTCATCGTCGTAGAACGCGCCCACCGCGCAGGTGGCCAGCCCCAGCGCGCCGGCGGCCAGGTAGATGCGTTCGCCGACGAGGCCGGCTTCGAGGAAGCCGTGCCGGTAGCCGCGCGCCGCGCCGGCGGCATCGGCAAGCAGCGCCGCGCGGTCGAGTGAGAGCACGAAGACGACGGCGGCATCGCCGATCACGTCCTGGTCCAGCGCCGCGGCGCGGGCGCGCTGGCGCAGTGCGGCGGGGGCGCTGGAGGGCGTGCGACGGTGCAGCGTCAGTGCGGCGGCGTGCGCGTCGTCTGACGCGACGCGCCAGGCGGCCGCCGGCATCGCTTCGACGGCCGTGGTGAGCACATCGATGCGCACGGCGGGGGAGAGCAGCGGCGCCGGCGCCGTCATCGCGCGCAACACGGCGGCCAGCGCCTCGCGCGTCACCGGTTGCGCCGAGAAGCGACGGTGCGAGCGGCGGCGGGCGATCAGCGGCAGCGGGTCGCTGGCCAGAGAACGCGCCGGAGGCAGCGTGTGCACGGCGAGGGGCACAGCGGTGGCGAGCGGGACGGCGGGCGCAGGCGACGGCATCGGCGGCCCCAACCGCGCGCGCAACGACGTCGAAGCGTGCATTGCTTCGGTGAGGCCTAGCCGCGTGTCGCCGTCGCCTTCGGGCAGCGCGTCGGTCCAGCGTATCGGCGCAGACACTGGAGCTTCGGCAGCGGTGCCCGCGCCAGCGCTGCCCACCGTGATCGCCGCGACGGCCAGCACGCCTTCGTGCCGCGCCTCCAGGCCGAGGGCGCGGCCGATGGCGATGTCGTCGAAGGCCGCGAGCAACTGCACTTCGCCGCCGCCGGCAGCAGCCGTCGCGACGCGCAGGTTCTCGAGCAGGTGGCCGAGGTCGGCGAGCACGTAGCGGTAGGTACGGTCGCCGTACTTGTGGCCGCTGCGCGCGAACACGGCGCTGGCGACGACGAGCGCGGCGCAGCGCGGCGACAACGCCAGCGGCCCGATGGCCGCGCGCAGGCTCGCTGAATCGAGGCCCGGCGCGGCTGCCGCCAGCGAGGCGGGCAGCCGGTGCAGCGCATGCGCCTCGGCGGCGTAGTGCCATGCGCCGGCGGCGACGCCGGGCACCTCCAGCGCCAGCACGTACAGCTCGGTGGCGAACAACGCACCCGACGACGGCGAGGTGCGCAACGCGAGGCCGCCACGCCGCTCGCTGATGCCGGCGGCGTGCCACAGCGCGACGCCCAGCCGCGGCAAGTCGAGCGCGGCGGTTGCGCCGCCGGTTGCAGGCGCTGCCGTGGCGGCCGCCGACGGCGCAGCCAACGCGACGCGCGTGGTGCCCTCGTACCGCTTGAACGACGGCGGTGCGTTGCCCCACTCGCCGCTGGCCGCATGCCGCAGCACGCGCGTGCGCGAGTGGCTCGAGAAGGCGTGGAAACGTTCGACGACGGCCCAGGCGCGCTGCGCGGCGATGTCGTTGCCGGTGCCCTCGCGTGGTGCCGCGCTGATCTGCAGCTCGGTGCGCCCATGCCGCAGCCCGACGAAGTAGCCGAGGCCCGCGGCCGACGCCAGCGCCGCGAGGCCCGCCGCGCCGATCAACGGCCTGCGTGTGCCGGCTGGGGGCTTCGTCGCCGAGGCAGCCGTCGGCGATGCCGCCGGCCTCGCGCCGCGCCGCAACTGCTGCCACACGACGCGCAGGTTGAAGCCGAGGTGCACGAGCAGCACGAGCACCGTCGAGTAGCCGAACAGGTAGTGCCAGTCGAACACCGGCAGCTGCTGGTTGGCGACCCAGAAGATGCCGAGCCCCGCGGTGCCGGCGACGTAGCCGAGCAGCAGCAGGCTGAACAGCACGTTCAGCGCCTGCCGCGTGGGTGGCCGGCCGCGCCAGGCGCGAATCGCCCACCACGCCAGCGCGGCAGCCAGCGGCAGCAGCACCCACAGCAGCTTGGGCATGCGGCGAGCTTACGCCGCGAGTGCGACAAGCTCAGGCCGAACGGGTTCGCGTCAGAGATCCAGCGACAACGACAACAGCTGCTTGCGCCGGCGCGCGCGCTGTGTCCACTCGGCGAGCTGGGCGCCGGCCTGCGGGCTCATGTGCGTCCAGGCGCAGCCGATGCGCCAGTCGGCGGCTTCGTCGTCGTGCGGCTGCACGTTCTGCACCTGGAAGTCGGCGTAGAAGAACTCGCCCGGGTCGAGCTCGATTTCGACGGCGTGCACCTGCGTGCCCGGCTCGAGCCCGGTGCCTGCGGGGGCCAGCAGTGCCAGGCCGCCGCGGCTGATGTCGTGCACGCGCAGCTCGAGCGGATCACCACCGCCCGGGCCCAGGAAGCGCGCCATCGGCTCGAGTCCCTGGGCGTGGCGGGCGCGCACGTCGGTGCGACGCGGCAGCGCGAACAGGGCGCTGGGCATGTGCGAACCGACGACCCAGGTGTCGTCCTGCTGCGTGATCGTCCGCCCGCGCACGTCGAACTGCACCTTGTGGTTGCCGTCGTAGGCGGCGGCCCACAGCCGGCCTGAATCCGTGACGATGCCGAGCACCTGCGGCGCGCGCGCGGCGTGGAACGTCAGGCGGTCGCCGGCCGCGTCCACCGACCACAGCGTCGCGGTGAAGAACTCGCCCTTCTCGGGCAGGCCGATGACGATCGGCGTCTCCTGGCGCTGCAGCTGCGTCAGCGCCTGCCGCATGCGGTCGGGCGACGAGACGCGGTAGCGCTCGATCGCCGCCAGCACGACGGGGTCGCCCCCCTCGTCGTGGGCAAACGGCTTGGTGTCGAGAAATTGCATGGGGGCAAGGCAGTGGACAGGCGGCGACGTATAGCGGTTATCGGCGCCACGCTGACTGGTCTGAAGTGGGGACGGCGCGCGCGTCCCGAACCGCGGGCGCGCCGGGGCTGGCAACATCGCGGACCATTTCACGTCAACCTGTCATGAAGCTTCTTGTCCATGCGCTCATCAGCGCCATTGCGAGCGCCCTCGTCGTCCTCGCTGCCCCCGCCACGGCCGCCGAGCCGCTGAAGCCGGTGACGGTGGCACGCGGCCTCGTCAACCCGTGGGCGCTGGCGTTCCTGCCCGACGGCCGCATGCTCGTCACCGAGAAGCCGGGGCGGCTGCGCATCGTCGATGCGCAAGGGCGCGTCGGGCCGGCGCTGGCCGGCATGCTGCCGGTGGCCCACGTCGGGCAGTGCGGCCTGCTCGACGTGGCGCTGGACCCGAAGTTCGCCGACAACCGCGTCGTCTACTGGACCTTCGCCGAGCCGGGCGAGCGCGGCACCAACGGCACCGCGGTGGCGCGCGGCAGGCTCGAAGGCGCGGCGGGCCAGGAGCGGCTGGCCGACGTGCGCGTGATCTTCCGCCAGAGCCCGAAGATCGACAGCCGGCTGCATTGCGGCTCGCGCATCGCGTTCGATCGCAGCGGCCACCTGTGGGTGGGCTTGGGTGACCGCTCGTCGCACAAGGACGCCGCGCAGGACCTCGGCAACCACATCGGCAAGGTCGTGCGCATTACCGGCGACGGTGGCGTGCCCGACGGCAACCCGTTCTCGACGCGGCACACCGCGCAGCCGCAGATCTGGAGCCTCGGCCACCGCAACATCCAGGGCATGGCGGTGCACCCCGAGACCGGCGAGCTGTGGGCCAGCGAACACGGGCCGCAAGGCGGCGACGAGATCAACGTCGTCGAGCGTGGGCGCAACTACGGCTGGCCGCTCGTCACCTACGGCCGCAACTACGGCAGCGGCACCGTCATCGGCGAAGAGGGGCCGAAGCCCGGCTTCGAGATGCCGCTGAAGCACTGGGTGCCGGTGTCGGTGGCGCCCAGCGGCCTGGCTTTCGTCACGAGCGACCGCTACCCGGGCTGGAAGGGCAGCCTGCTCGTCGGCACGCTGCGCGCGCAGACGCTCGTGCGCCTGACGCTCGACGGCCGGCGCGTCACTGGCGAGCAGCGGCTCTTGACCGAACTCGGCCAGCGCATCCGCGACGTGCGCCAGGGGCCCGACGGCTGGATCTACATCGTCACCGACGGCGCCGAGGGGCAGATCATCCGGCTCGAGCGGTGAGCTGACCCCGCCATATCACCACGAAATGGAGAACGCCCATGCCCGCAGCACCCTTGCGCGACGTGCCGCAACAAGCCATCGAGCTGATCAAGAGCTTCGAAGGGGTCGTCGACGGCGACCCGCGCACCGTCAACCTCGACGCCTACCTCGACCCGGTGGGCATCTGGACGATCGGCTGGGGGCACGCGGTGCGCTTTCGCGGCCGCTTCCTTCGCGGCGCCGCCGACCGCGGCCTGGCCCGTGCGCTGTACCCCGGCGGCATCACACGCGCGCAGGCCGAACTGCTGCTGCGCGCCGACCTCGTCGACTACGCGAGCAACGTGCAGGCGCTGGTCAAGGTGCCCATCGGCGACGCCGCCTTCGGCGCGCTCGTCAGCTTCGCGTTCAACGTCGGCGTCGCCGCGCTCGCGCAGAGCACGCTCTTGCGCAAGCTCAACGCGCGCGACGAGGCCGGTGCGGCCGACCAGTTCCTCGTCTGGAACAAGGCGCGCAAGAACGGCGTGCTGGTCGAACTGGCCGGCCTGACGCGCCGGCGCCGCGCCGAACGCGCGATGTTCCTCGGGCTGGCGTGGCGCGCGGTCGCTGACGCGCCCGTGCGGGGCGCTGCGCCCAGGACACGCGGCGCCGTCGCGGCGCGCACGCGCAGTGGCGCCAAGCGCCCGGCCGCAACGCGCGCGGCTGCTACGCCACGCGCCCGAACCACCACACCGAAAGCGCCGCCGACACAAGAGCCAGCAGCGCGCCCAGCGCCGCGAAGAGGGCGCTGATCTCGGTTTCCTTGCGCTCGGTGACCATGCGCGACGACAGGCCCTCGTAGACCTTCTTCAGGTCTTCGGCGGTGCCGGCGTAGAAGTACTCGCCCTGGGTGATCGTGGCCACGTGCTTGAGCGTCTCCTCGTCCAGGCGCACGCGCATGCTCCAGCCTTCGAAGCCGATGATCTCGCCCTTCGTCGTGCCCATGCCCACCGTGTAGACGCGCACGCCGCGTTCGGCGGCCATCTTCGCGGCATCCAGCGGGTCGGGGCCGGTGGTGCGCTGGCCGTCGGTGAGCATGATGATTGCCGCCGACGTGTAGCTGCCCGGCTCCACCGGGGTGAACTTCTTCTCCGTGCCGTCCTTGCCGATCGGCTTGGCGCGCTCGCTGCCGGGGAAGTTGCGCTGGCCGGTGACGTGCTGGATCTCGATGCCGTGGTCGGGGAAGAGCGTCGCCAGCGACAGGATGATGCCGCTGCCGGTGGCGGTGGCGCGCTGCAACTGGAAGCGGTCGATCGCGGCGACCACGTCTTCGCGGCTGGTGGTGGGCGCCTGCACGACCGCGGCGGTGCCGGCGAACGAGATGACGCCGACTTTCACCTCACGCGGCAGCGCCTCCACGAACTGCTTGGCCGCTTCCTGGCTGGCGATCAGCCGGTTGGGCTTGATGTCCTCGGCGCGCATGCTGCCGGACACGTCCATCGCCAGGATGATCGTGCGCTCGGCCATCGGCAGCGTGATCACCGCCGCCGGCCGCGCGACGGCGAACAGCAGCGCGGCCAGCGCCAGGAGCATCAGCGCCGGCGGCACGTGCCGCCGCCAGCCGGGGCCGCGGCCAAGCGCCGCTTTGGCCACGCCCAGGCTCGCCAGCCGCACGGTGTTCTTGCGCCGGCGGCCGAGCAGCCAGACATACAACAGCACCAGCAGTGGCAGCAGCAACAGCAGCCACAGCATCGAGGGCCAGAGGAAGTTCATGCGGCCTCCTGGGTCCGTCGGGAGGGTTGCGCGGGTTCGGTGCGCGGCAGCGCCGGCGTCGCCCGCCGATGCGACGCCGGAAAGCGCGGCGAGGCGCGCCGGCGAGAGCGCTGGCGCCGCAAGTCGACGAAGCGCAACAGCGCTTCGAGCAGGTCTTCGTCGGTGGCGAGCTCGAGGATGTCGGCGCCGCTTCGGCCGAGCTGCTCGATCAACTCGGCCTCCTGCTGCTCGGCGATCGCCGCGTAGCGCGCGCGGAAGGCCGGGTCCGAGGCGTCGATGAAAAGCTGCTCGCCGGTCTCGGCGTCTTCGACGGTGACGAGGCCGACATCGGGCAGCGCCATCTCGGCAGGGTCCACCAGGCGCACGGCGACCACCTCGTGCCGGCGCGCCAGGCGGCCGAGCGCCTCGGCCCAGCCGGGCTCGCTGATGAAGTCGCTGACGACGAAGACGAGCGAGCGGCGGCGGGCGATGCCGGCGGCGGCGTTGAGCAGGTCCGCCAGCCGCGTGCCGGGGCGTAGCGCCGACTTCGCCTGGCCTGCCTTGCGCGCCGCCTTCAACGCGCGCGCATCGATCGGTGCCTCGCGCGGGCGCGGCCGGCGCAGCTGCTGCAACAGGCGCAACACGTGCACGCGCGAAGCGCCCGGCGGCAGCACGCTTTCCACCCGGCGCCCGTACAGCACCGCGCCGATGCGGTTGCCGTGGCGCGTGATGACACGTGCCAGCACGGAGACAAAGCCGGCGGCGAGGCCGAGCTTCGTGACATCGCGGCTGCCGAAGTCGACGCTGCCCGAAAGATCCAGCAGGAACCACGCCGTCAGGTCGCGATCCTCGATGAACTGGCGCACGTACGGCTGCTGGAGACGCGCCGTGACGTTCCAGTCGATGTGGCGCACGTCGTCGTGGTGCTGGTACTCGCGCAGGTCGGCGAGGTCGACGCCGCTGCCGCGCAGCACGGTGCGGTAGTCACCTTGCAGGATGCCGTCCAGGCGGCGCAGCACCGACCACTCGAGCCGGCGCAGCATCTGCTCGGAGGTGGGCACGGCCGGCTCGCTGGCGGCCGGCGCGGTGGCCTTGGGCGCGGATCGGGTGGCGGTGGAAGCCATGTTCGCCATCTTCGCGGCGTCGTCCTGTGGCGTGTCAGCGGTTGTTGCCCGCCTCTGCCGCGGCGTGCTCGAGCGGCCGCTCCGGCGGCGGGATCTTCGCCATCACCTTGGCCACCACGTCGTCGGCAGTCACGTCCTCGGCCAGCGCCTCGTAGCTGAGCACGAGGCGGTGGCGCATCACGTCGGGCACGAGGTCGCTCACGTCCTCGGGCAGCACGTAGCGGCGGCCGCGCAGCATCGCCAGCGCCTTGGCGCCTTCGACCATGCCGATCGTCGCGCGCGGGCTCGCGCCGTAGGTCAGGTACTTGCCGATCTCGGCCAGGCCGTAGACCTCGGGCCGGCGCGTCGCGCCGACGAGCTTGACCGCGTACTGGATCAGCGAGGGGTCGCAAAAGACCTCGCGGCACTCGCGCTGCAGCGAAGCGAGCTGGAACGTGTCGGCCACCGAGTTCACCTCGACCGGGCGGCCGGTCACGCGCTCGGCGATGACGAACTCCTCGTCCTCGGTGGGGTAGCCGACCAGCACCTTCATCATGAAGCGGTCGACCTGCGCCTCGGGCAGCGGGTACGTGCCTTCGGTCTCGATCGGGTTCTGCGTCGCCATCACGACGAAGGGCTCGGGCACCTTGTGCGTCTCGCCGGCGATCGTGACCTGGCGCTCCTGCATCACCTCGAGCAGCGCGCTTTGCACCTTGGCCGGCGCGCGGTTGATCTCGTCGGCGAGAAGCAGGTTGGCGAACACCGGCCCGAGCGAGGTGCCGAACTCGCCGGTCTTCTGGTTGTAGATGCGCGTGCCCACGAGGTCGGCCGGCACCAGGTCGGGCGTGAACTGGATGCGCTTGAAGCTGCCGCGCACCGTGCGCGCGAGCGTCTTCACCGTCAGCGTCTTGGCCAGGCCGGGCACGCCTTCGACGAGCAGGTGGCCCTGCGCGAGCATCGCGACGAGCACGCGCTCGAGGAAGCGGTCCTGGCCGACGACGACCCGCTTGACCTCGTAGAGGATGCGCTCCATCAGCGTCGCGGTGGCCTGGGCTTTGTCTTCCATGGGAGTCCTTGGAGCGTGTGGCGGTGGAGAGAAGGTTCGATGCGTGTTCAGAACGGCGGCAGCCCGGCCGCCGCGGCCGCGTTTTCGATCGGCACGGCAAAGCCGATGCCGACGAAGGTGCGCTGCTCGTTGGGGTTGAGGATCGCGGTGACGATGCCGACGACGGCGCCGTCCATCGTGATCAGCGGCCCGCCGCTGTTGCCCGGGTTGGCCGCGGCGTCGAACTGGATCAGGTTGGTCAGCAGCTTGTCGCCTTCGGGCGAGCGGAACTCGCGCTTCAGCCCCGAGACGACGCCGTAGCTGACCGACGGGCCGATGCCGAACGGGAAGCCGGCGGCGATGACGTGGTCGCCCGGGCGCAGATCACCGGTGCTGCGCATCGTCGCGGGCTCGAGTTCGGCCGGCGGCGACAGCGCCTTCAGCACCGCGAGATCGTTCTCGGGCATCGCGCCGACCATCGTCGCTTCGCTCTCGTCGCCGGTATGGAAGCGCACGCGGATCTTCTTGGCGCCCCAGACGACGTGCAGGTTCGTGAGGATCGTGCCGTTGGCGACGATGACGACGCCGGTGCCGAGGCTGCGGTCCATCGCCTTCTTCTCGGGGCTGGCGTCGCCGTTGTCCTCTTCGTTCATCAGGCCGACGACGCGCACGATCGCCGGCGCCACCGCCTCGAACGCCCGCGTCGCCTGCGAGGGCAGCGGCTCGCGCTCGATCGACTCACGCACGGCGGCGTCGACGTCGTCCTGCGTGATGACGCGCGGCGCGCGTGCTTGCAGCATGCCGGCGCTGACGAGCACGGCGAGCGCCGCGCCGCCGAGGCCCCACAGCGGGCCTTGCCAGCGGTGCATGGCAGCGGGCAAGCGGGCGCCGCGGCCGGCACGACGGGCGGGAGGCGCGTCGGGCTCGGCGGTGTGCGATGCGTCGAACGGCGCGCCGGGCGAACGCAACCCCGCGGCGGTCTCGTTGTCGGCGGCGGCCGTGGCGGCGGCGCCGGCGGCGCCCGCCGGCTTCGCCGCCCCGGTTTGGGGCAGCGGCACCAGGCCCGGGCCGATGGGCGCGCGGCGTGGTGAGCGGCTGTAAAGCGGAGCCTTGGCTTTCATGGCGGCCGTCCGGCTTCGTCGAGATGAGGAACACGGTATCACGTCGGCGCGCACCGCGTGCGGTGGGCCTTTCGCTCGGGCGGTGCAGGGCAACGCGCGAGCCTGCCGGGTGGTGCGTTGCGGTCGGCCGATGCGGCGGCCGTGGCGTGCGCGGCCGCCGCGCCGTGCGTCATCATCGGCAAGCCATGCCGCCACCCGGGCCCTGGATCGATTCACACTGCCATCTCGACGCGCCGGAGTTCGACGCCGACCGCGCCGAGGTGCTGGCGCGCGCGCGCGCCGCCGGTGTCGGGCGCCTGGTGCTGCCGGCGGTGCGCGCGCGGGACTTCGACGGCGTGCGCCGGCTGGCGCACGAAGAAGGGCTCGCCTACGCGCTCGGCCTGCACCCGCTGGTCCTGGACGAGGCCGGCGACGACGACCTCGATCAGCTCGCCGAGGCGCTGCAGCGCCACCGCGACGACCCGCGCCTGGTCGCTGTCGGCGAGATCGGCCTCGATCACTTCGTGAGCGCCGACGATTCGCGCTTCGACCGCGCGCGCCAGGAGCGCTTCTACCTCGCGCAGCTGCGCCTGGCGCGCAACGCCGGGCTGCCGGTCATCCTGCACGTGCGGCGTTCGGCCGACGCGCTGCTGGCGGGGCTGGCGCGCTTCGATGTCACTGGCGGCATTGCGCACGCCTTCAACGGCAGCGACCCGCAGGCACGCCGCTTCGTCGAGCGCGGCTTCAGGCTCGGCTTCGGCGGCGCGATGACCTTCGAGCGCGCGCTGCGCATCCGCGCCTTGGCCGCCGCGGTGCCCGACGAGACGCCGGTGCTCGAGACCGATGCGCCGGACATCCCGCCGTGGTGGCTGTACATGAAGGCCGACGCGCGCGCGGCCGGCGCGCCGCAGCGGCGCAACGAGCCGGCCGAGCTGCCGCGCATCGCCGCCACGCTGGCCGCGCTGCGCGGCTGGTCGATCGACGAGACGGCAGCGCGCACGAGCGCCAACGTGCTGGCGGCGCTGCCGCGGCTGGCGGCGACGGCGGCAGAGGGGCACGACCTTTGATGCGAGTTCGCAGCCGGCCTCGCGAGGAATCCGTTCGGGCTGAGCCTGTCGAAGTCCGCCCTGAGCTTGTCGAAGGGCCCGATGCTTCCACCACCCGTCTCACCGGTCTGCCGCCGGTGCTGGCGCGGCACACGCGGCTCGTCGTGCTCGGCAGCTTTCCCGGCGTGGCGTCGCTGGCCGCGCAGCAGTACTACGGCCACCCACGCAATCACTTCTGGCCGCTCGTCGGTGCGATCTGGGGCATCGACCTCGTGGCGATGACTTACCGGCAGCGCCTGGCCGAAGTGCGACGGCGAGGCCTCGGCATCTGGGATGTGTATGCCGCCTGCCGCCGCGAAGGCAGCCTCGACACGGCCATCGAGGCCGCCGAGATGAACGACTTCACGCAGCTGCTTCTCCGCGCGCCGGCGCTGCAATGGGTGGCCCACAATGGCGGCGAGTCGGCGCGCGCGCTGGCGCGGCTGCAGGCGCTGGGCCTGTCCACCGTGCGGCTGCCTTCGAGCAGCCCGGCCAACGCGAGCTGGAGTTTCGAGCGCAAGCTGGCTGCCTGGCGCACCGCGTTCGAGGCGGCCGGCATCGCCGGGCCGGCGCGCTGACCACCGAACGACGCAGGAGAAGCGATGCCGCACGACCCGACCCGCCGCGCCGGCCTGACTGCCGGGGCCGCGGCGCTGTCGCTGCTGTCGCTGGGCCTGCCAGCGACACGCGCGCGCGCCCAGGGCGGTGCGGCCCGCACCGCGCTGGTCATCGGCAACGCCGCCTATGCGCGCGCGCCGCTGACCAACCCGGTGCGTGATGCGCGGGCGATGACCACGGCGCTGCGCGGCATGGGCTTCGCGGTGCAGGAGCTGCTCGACGGCTTCGATCACCGCGTCGAGGCCTTCGAGACGATCGAGGTGCCGGCCGGCCCGCGGCTGGTGCCGCGATGAGGGCGCCGGCCAAGGGGGCGGAGGCGGCGAGCGAGGCGAGCGCGCCGAGCCTGCCACCCGCGAGCGCGGTGACGCTGTCCGAGCACGACGGCGTGCGCTACCTGCACCTCGATTCGCCGTGGGTGCAGGGTGCGATGCGTATCCGCCGGCCGCAGCACATGGAGCTGGTCTACGTGCAGCGCATGCTCGCTTGCCTGCTGTGGCTGCCGACCGAGGAGATCGGCCGCGGGCACGCGGTGCAACTCGGCCTCGGCGCCGGCGCGATCACGCGCTTCACGGCGACGACGCTTCGCATGCCGACGACGGTGGTGGAGATCAGCCGCGAAGTCGTCGACGTCAACGCGCGCTGGTTCCATCTGCCGCGCACGGCCGAGGTGGTGGTGGGCGACGCGGCGGCGTGGCTCGCGCAGGCCGAGCCGGCGAGCGTGCGCCTCCTGCACGCCGATCTCTACGACCAGGATGCGGCGGCGCCGGTGCTCGACGACGCGCCGTTCTATGCCGCCTGCCACCGTGTGCTGGAGCGAACTGGCGGGCTCTTCGCCGTCAATTTGTTCGGCCGGCATGCGAGCTTTGCGCGCAGCATCGCGCTCGTGGCCGAAGCCTTCGGTGCCGACCAGGTCTGGAGCCTCACGCCGACGCGCGAGGGCAACACGATCGTCGTCGCCGGCAGGGGTGTCGTCGTGCCGGCGCGCGAGGAGCTTGCCGCGCGCGCCGAGGTGCTCGAGCGGCGCTTCGGCACGCTCGGCCTGCCGGCGCGCAAGTGGCTGCGCATGGTGCGGCCATATGCACCGTATGCACCGTAGGCCCCGTGACAAGCCGACACGCGGCCGATCGAACACCGCCACGACAATTCTTTTCGAACCGACCGCGCCCCCGCCCCCATGTCCACCTCGTCGTCCCATCGCAAGAGCTTCGAGCGGCCGGCCGATCGCCCTGCCCAGCCTGGTGCTGCCGTGGTGGCGCTGCCGAAGGGGCGCCTGGACTGGCGCCAGCTCCTCGACTGGCTGCGCGACGACCGCTGGATCAGCGCCGACGACGCAGAGCGCATCGCGCGCCGCTTCGGCGCCGGCCAGT
This sequence comes from Betaproteobacteria bacterium, assembly GCA_016716535.1. Lineage (GTDB taxonomy): Bacteria > Pseudomonadota > Gammaproteobacteria > Burkholderiales > Burkholderiaceae_C > Rubrivivax. The sequence goes on from JADJWD010000002.1 coordinate 378,772, forward strand.
CGAGCCTGCATGCGCTCGTGCGCCTGGGCGGCGCCGGCCTCACGCGCGCCGGCACGCAGCGGCCTCTCGACACCGAAGCGTTGACCGAGTGGCTCGCCGGCCGCATCGGCCGGCCGTTCCTGCGCATCGACCCGCTGAAGATCGACTTCGGGCGCTTGGCCGACGTGATGAGCGTGCAGTACGCGCAGATGCGCCACGCGCTGCCGGTGGCCAGCACCGCCACCGAGGTGACGATCGCCACCGCCGAGCCGTTCGACACCGCCTGGGTGCCCGAGATCGAGGCGCACACGCGCAAGCGCGTCAACCTCGTGCTCGCGCACCCCGAGGACCTGCGCCGCTACACGACCGAGTTCTACGCGCTCACCAGGAGCGTGCGCGCCGCGGCCAAGAGCGGCGAGGTGGCCACCGCGGCCAGCTTCGAGCAGCTCGTCGAACTCGGCCGCAGCACGAAGCAGCTCGACGCCAACGACCAGGGCGTGGTCCAGGTGGTGGACTGGTTGTGGCAGTACGCGTTCGACCAGCGCGCCAGCGACATCCACCTCGAGCCGCGCCGCGACATGGGCGCGATCCGCTTTCGCATCGACGGCGTGCTGCACACCGTCTACCAGGTGCCGCTGACCGTGATGAGCGCGATGACGGCGCGCATCAAGCTGCTCGGCCGCATGGACGTGGTCGAGAAGCGCCGGCCGCTGGACGGCCGCATCAAGACCGTGCGGCCGGCCGATGCCGAGCGCGGCGAGAAGGGCGGCGAAGTCGAGATGCGCCTGTCGACGCTGCCCACCGCCTTCGGCGAGAAGATGGTGATGCGCATCTTCGACCCCGAGGCGGCGGTGAAGTCCTCGACGCGCTCGGCTTCGCCGAGCACGAGGCCGAGGCGTGGGGCGAACTGATCCAGCGCCCGCACGGCATCATCCTCGTCACCGGCCCCACCGGCAGCGGCAAGACGACGACGCTGTACAGCACGCTCAAGCGCCTGGCCACCGACGAGGTCAACGTCTGCACGATCGAGGACCCGATCGAGATGATCGAGCCGGCGTTCAACCAGACGCAGGTGCAGCCGGCGCTCGAGTTCGGCTTCGCCGAGGGGCTGCGCGCGCTGATGCGGCAGGACCCGGACATCATCATGGTCGGCGAGATCCGCGACTTGGCCACCGCCGAGATGGCGATCCAGGCCGCGCTCACCGGCCACCTCGTCTTCAGCACGCTGCACACCAACGATGCGGTCGGCGCGGTGACGCGCCTGTCCGACCTCGGCGTGCCGGGGTACCTGATCGCCGCCACCGTGATCGGCGTGCTCGCGCAGCGGCTGGCGCGCACGTTGTGCCCGGCGTGCAAGCAGCGCGACGACGCGACGACGCGCGAGGCGCTCGACGAGATGGTCAGGCCCTGGCGGCTTTCGGGCGGCGTGCGGCCGTACCGGCCGGTGGGCTGCCTCGAGTGCCGCAACACCGGCTACCGCGGCCGCGCGGGCCTCTACGAACTGATGGTGATGAGCGAGACGCTGCGCCGGCACGTGCACCCCACGCTCGATGCCCCCGCGCTGGCCCGCCAGGCGGTGAAGGAGGGCATGCGCCCGCTGCGCCTGGCCGGCGCGATGCGCGTGGCCGAAGGCGTGACGACGATCGAGGAAGTGCTGCGCGCCACGCCGATGCTGTAGATCGTTGGCCCCACCGGCCGGCCCTGCGGTCCGCACGCTCTACCGCGTTCCTGCGCGATCGCAACCACCATGGCGGCTCGCCCGCCTTACGTGGAAACCACAGAAGGGCCGAAGGACACCGGTTCCTAGAATCGCGCGTCGATCGCCCGGCTGGTGCGATTGGAGGAGACGCGCTTGAAGATCAAGAGTGAGAAGGACTTCTGGGCCGGGTTGCTGTTCGTCGTCGTCGGCATCGGGTTCACCTGGGGTGCCACGGCCTACAGCTTCGGCAACTCGGCGCGTCCCGGGCCGGGCTACTTCCCGTTCGGTCTGGGCATCATCCTGGCGCTGATCGGCGCACTGATCCTCTTCGAGGCGCTGACCATCGAGGTCGAAGGCGGCGAGAAGATCGGCGGCTGGCCGCTGAAGCAGGCCGGCATCATCCTCGGCTCGGTCGTCGTGTTCGGCCTGTTGCTGCCGCGCCTGGGCATGGCGATCACGCTGCCTGTCCTGATCTTCCTGTCCAGCCTCGCCAGCGGCGAGTTCAACTGGAAAGAGGTGCTGCTGAACATCGTCATCCTGACGGTCGGCTCGTGGGGCATCTTCATCAAGGGCCTCGGGTTGACGATCCCGTTGTGGCCCACCTTCATCACGACCTGAGCAGGAGCGCACGATGGAACTGCTCGACAACCTCGCGCTCGGCTTCGGCGTCGCGCTGTCGCTGACGAACGTCCTCTACGCGCTGATGGGCGCGCTGCTCGGCACGCTGATCGGCGTGCTGCCGGGCCTGGGGCCCGTGGCCACGATCGCGATGCTGCTGCCCAGCATCTACGCGCTCGACGCGACGCCGGCGCTCATCATGCTGGCCGGCATCTACTACGGCGCGCAGTACGGCGGCTCGACAACCGCCATCCTGATCAACGTGCCGGGCGAAAGCGCCTCGGTCGTGACGGCGATCGACGGCTACCAGATGGCGCGGCGCGGCCGCGCCGGCGCGGCGCTGGCCGCCGCGGGCCTGGGCTCGTTCTTCGCCGGCACGGTGGCGACGCTGATCGTCGCCGCGTTCGCGCCGCCGCTGACCGAACTGGCCTTCAAGTTCGGCCCGGCCGAGTACTTCTCGCTGATGGTGCTGGGCCTGATCGGCGCCGTCGTGCTGGCCTCGGGCTCGCTCGTCAAGGCGATCGGCATGATCATCCTCGGCCTGCTGTTCGGCCAGATCAACACCGACGTGATCTCCGGCGTGCCGCGCTACAGCTTCGACATCCCCGAACTGACCGACGGCATCGGCTTCGTGGCCATCGCGATGGGCATCTTCGGCTTCGGCGAGATCATCATGAACCTCTCGCGGCCGGCCGAGCACCGCGAGGTGTTCACGAAGGACGTGAAGGGCATCTGGCCCACCTTCGACGACTTCAAGCGCGCCTACCCGGCGGTGCTGCGCGGCACGACGCTCGGCTCGATCCTCGGCGTGCTGCCCGGCGGCGGCGCGCTGCTGTCGTCGTTCGCGGCCTACACGCTCGAGAAGAAGACCAAGGGCAAGCCCGGCGAGGTGCCGTTCGGCCAGGGCAACATCCGCGGCATCGCCGGCCCCGAGAGCGCCAACAACGCGGGCGCGCAGACCTCGTTCATCCCGATGCTGACGCTGGGCATCCCGCCCAACGCGGTGATGGCGCTGATGGTCGGCGCGATGACGATCAAGGGCATCCAGCCCGGCCCGCAGGTGATGACCAGCAACCCGCAGCTGTTCTGGGGCCTGATCGCCAGCATGTGGGTCGGCAACTTCATGCTGATCATCCTGAACCTGCCGCTGATCGGCATCTGGATCAAGCTGCTGACGGTGCCGTACCGCTTCCTCTACCCGGCCATCCTGAGCTTCTGCTGCATCGGCCTGTATACCCTGAACAACAACAACTTCGACGTCTTCGTCGCCGCGATCTTCGGCGTCATCGGCGTCGTCTTCTACAAGCTCGGCTGCGAGCCGGCGCCGCTGCTGCTGGGCTTCATCCTCGGCCCGATGATGGAAGAGAACCTGCGCCGCGCGCTGCTGCTCTCGCGCGGTGACTGGACGACCTTCGTGACGCGGCCGCTGTCGCTGGGGCTGCTGCTGGCCGCCCTGTTGATGATCGTCGTCGTGACGATGCCGTCGATCAAGCGCAAGCGGGAAGAGGCGTTCCAGGAAGCGGATTGACGTCGGGGAGGGGTTGCGATCCCTCCCCGAGCACCACTGCCGCTGACTTGGCGTGCCTCGGTCGCTTGCACTTGCCTGGACCTTCCTCTTGCCGTGGGGGTCCGGCCGGCTGTCGGGTCGGGACCCGACGCATCGTGAAAGCAGGGGTCCCGTCCGCAAGCGGCGAAACCGGGGCGCATCGCCGGCCGCACGCAAGCGATGCGTTACCCTTGACCGGGCATGAGCGCCCCCGCCGCCTTCGCGCCGCTGATCGAAAACAAGGTTTTCCGGGGCCTGTGGGTGGCCTCGCTGGCGGCCAACCTGGCGATGTGGATGCACGACGTCGCCGCCGCCTGGCTGATGACGTCGCTGACGACGAGCCCGGTGATGGTGGCGCTGGTGTCCACCGCGGCCAGCATGCCGGTGTTCCTGCTCGGGCTGCCGTGCGGGGCGCTGGCCGACATCGTCGACCGCAAGCGGTTCTTCGCGGCGACGCAGTTGTGGGTGATGGTCAACGCGCTGGTGCTGCTTGCGCTGGTGTCGCTCGGCGCGCTGACGGCGCCGCTGTTGCTGCTGCTGACCTTCGGCAACGGCATCGGTCTGGCGATGCGCTGGCCGGTGTTCGCCGCCGTCGTGCCGCAGATCGTCTCGCGCGAGCACATGCCGCAGGCGCTGGCGCTGAACGGCGTGTCGATGAACCTGTCGCGCGTCGTCGGGCCGATGCTCGCCGGCGCGCTGCTCGCGGCGATCGGCTCGCCCGCGGTGTTCGCGCTCAACGCGGTGCTCGCGGTGACTTCGTTCGTGCTCGTGCTGCGCTGGCAAAGCGAGCGGCGCACGAGCACGCTGCCCGGCGAGCGCTTCTTCGGCGCGATGCGCGTGGGCATCAACTTCGCCGCGCAGTCGCCGCGGCTGCGCGGCCTCATGCTGCGCATCTTTCTCTTCTTCGTGCAGGTGGCGGCGTTGTCGTCGCTGCTGCCGCTGGTGGCGCGCGGGCTCGCCGGGGGCGGGCCGGGCACGTTCACGCTGATGCTGTCGATGCTGGGCGGCGGCGCCATCATCGCGGCGCTGTCGTTCCCGCGCTGGCGCGCGCGCTTCGACCGCGACGAGTTCGTGCGCTACGGCGTGCTCGTGCACGCGGCGCTGTCGAGCCTGATCGTCGCGGTGCCGACGTTGTGGCTGGCGCTGCCGGCGATGCTCGTCGTCGGCATGGCGTGGATCTCGGTGGCCAACTCGCTGACGATCGCCGCGCAGGTGGCGATGCCCGACTGGGTGCGTGCGCGCGGCATGGCGCTTTATCAGACGGCGCTGATGGGCGGCGCCACCGCGGGCTCGCTGCTGTGGGGCCAGGTGGCGTCGTGGATCGGCGTGACGCCGACAATCTGGGCCGCGGCCGGCTTCGGTGTCGTCGTGCTGCTGCTGACGCGCCGCATCAGCGTCGAGGGCGAGCGGGAACTGGACTTCACGCCGGCGGCGGTGCTGCCGTACCCCGAACCGCAAGTGGCGGTGGCGCCCGACGACGGGCCGGTGATGGTGACGATCGAGTACCAGATCGACCCGGCGCGCGCCGCCGACTTCGCCGAGGTGATGCAGCGCACGCGCCGCGCCCGCCTGCGCCAGGGCGTGCTGTCGTGGGGGCTGTTCCGCGACGTGGCGGTGCCCGGGATCTACGTCGAGTACTTCGTCGACGAGAGCTGGGTCGAGCACCGGCGGCGGCTCGAGCGCTTCACCGCCTTCGATGCCGAACTGCGCCAGTTGCGCCTGTCGTTCCACCTCGGGCCCGAGGCGCCGGTGGTGCGGCGCTACGTCGGTGATGCGCACCTGCCGCCGGCGCATGTGCCGCCGGTGCATTGAGCGGAGCTACACCTCCGGCCGCCTCCACAACCACACCGCGACGACGGACATCACCGACGGCACGCCGATCTTCACGGCCAGCGGCGCGGCGGTGAAGGCGATGACCACGGTGCTGAAGATCATCATCAGCAGCGACATCCACTTCGCGCGTCGCGGCACGGCGCGGTGGTCGCGCCAGCGCTGGATCGCGGGGCCGTGTTTCGGGTGATTGAGCAGCCAACGCTCGAGCTGCGGCCAGCCGCGACCACCGGCCCATGCGGCCACCAGCAGGAAGGGCACCGTCGGCAGCCCGGGCAGGAAGATGCCGACGAACCCCAGCACGACCATCGCCAGCGCCAGCGTTCGCCACAAGACCAGCGACAAGGCCCGGCGCAGCATGCCGCCGATGCTACGGCCTTAGCATTGGGGCGATGAACCACCCCTTCGATTGGAGCGCCGGCTACGCAAGCCGCCGCTCTCCGGTGTTCGCGCGCAACATCGTTTCGACCTCTCATCCGCTGGCCGCGCAGGCGGGGCTGGCGCAGATCCAGGCCGGCGGCAACGCCGTCGATGCGGCGATCGCCGCCGCGGCGATGATGACGATCGTCGAGCCGTGCAGCAACGGCCTCGGCTCCGACGCCTTCTGCATCCTCTGGGACGGCAAGCAGTTGCATGGCCTGAACGCCAGCGGCACCGCGCCCGCGGCATGGACGCCCGAGTACTTCCGCCGCAAGCACGGTGCCGACGCGAAGACGCCGCCCAAGCGCGGCTGGGATGCGGTGACAGTGCCCGGCGCCGTCGCCGGCTGGGCCGCGCTGCACAAGCGCTTCGGCAAGCGGCCGTTCGCCGAGCTGATGGCACCGGCGATCGACATCGCCGAGCGCGGCTACGCGGTGCCGGTGATCGTGCAGCACAAGTGGACCGCGGCCGCGTCGCTGGCGGAGGTCACGCAGCAGCCGGGCTTTGCCGAAGCCTTCCTGCCGCGCGGGCGCGAGCCGGCGGTCGGCGAGCGCTTCACGTTCGCCGCCGCGGCGCGCACGCTGCGGTTGATCGCCGAGACGAAAGGCGAAGCGTTCTATCGCGGCGAAGTGGCCGCGGCGATCGCCGCGCACGCCAAGGCACACGGCGGCGCGATGACCGAGGCCGACCTCGCGGGCTACTTCGAGGGCGGGCCCGAGTGGGTGGGCACGATCTCGACCGGCTACCGCGGCCACGAGCTGCACGAGATTCCGCCCAACGGGCAGGGCATCGCGGCGCTGATTGCGCTGGGCATCCTCGAGCACTTCGACGTGGCTTCGCTGCCGGTCGACGGCGTCGCGAGCCAGCACTTGCAGATCGAGGCGATGAAGCTCGCGTTCGCCGATGTCTACCGCTACGTCGGCGACGCGCGCGCGATGAAGTTGACGGCGGCGCAGATGCTCGACGCCGCGTACCTGAAGAACCGTGCCGCGCTGATCGACGCCAAGCGCGCGCAGGACTACGGCCCGGGGCACGGCCCGCAAGGCGGCACGATCTACCTCACCGCCGCCGATGCGAGCGGCATGATGGTCAGCTTCATCCAGAGCAACTACATGGGCTTCGGCTCCGGCGTCGTCGTGCCGGGTTACGGCGTCAGCCTGCAGAACCGCGGCCACGGCTTCACGCTCGACGCGAGCCGCGCCAACGTCGTCGCACCGGGCAAGCGGCCGTTCCACACCATCATCCCGGCGTTCCTGACGAAGGACGGCGCGCCGGTGATGAGCTTCGGCGTGATGGGCGGCGACATGCAGCCGCAAGGCCATCTGCAGACGCTGGTGCGCATGCTCGACTACCGCCAGCAGCCGCAGGCCGCCTGCGATGCGCCGCGCTGGCGTGTCGCCACCGGCCTCGTCAACGCCGAGCAGGGGTTTTCGCCCGAGACGGCCGCGGGGCTGCGCGCGCTCGGCCATCGCGTCGAGCCGTTTGCCGACAGCTACCAGGACTACGGCGCCGGCCAGTTCATCTGGCGGCTCGGCGACCCGGCGGTCGAGGGTTATGCAGCGGCCAGCGACCCGCGCCGCGACGGGCAGGCGGCCGGGTGCTGAGTGTCGGCGCGTGATCAGCCACCGTTCACGCGCTTCCCGCGCGGCCGCAGCCTGAACGTGCCGCTCTCGGCGCGGCCGGGCTTCGGCGTCGGCCTGGCGCTGGCGACGTTCGGCGCCATCGCCTTCTCGGGCAAGGCGATCATCGTCAAGCTCGCCTACCGCCACGGCGTCGACGCGGTGACGGTGCTGATGTACCGCATGCTCTTCGCGTTGCCGCTCTTTGCGCTGCTCGCATGGTGGGGCGGGCGAGGGCGCAGCGCGCTCAAACGCAGCGACTGGCTTGCGGTGCTCGGCCTCGGCTTTTGCGGCTACTACCTCGCGAGTTACCTCGACTTCGTCGGCCTGCAATACGTCAGCGCCAGCCTCGAGCGGCTGGTGCTGTACCTGAACCCGACGCTCGTGCTGCTGCTCGGCTGGGCGCTGTTCGGGCGCACGGTGCGGCCGCGGCAGCTGCTCGCGATGGCGGTCAGCTACGCCGGCATCGCGCTGGCATTCGGGCACGAGCTGCGCTTCGACGGCGCCGATGTCGGCGCCAGCCTCAAGGGCGCCGCGCTCGTCTTCGCGAGCGCGCTGTCGTATGCCGTCTACCTCGTCGCGAGCGGCCAGGTCGTCAGCCGCATCGGCTCGCTGCGGCTCACCGGGCTGGCGACGAGCGTCGCGTGCGTGCTGTGCATCGGCCAGTTCGCGCTGCTCAAGCCCCTGGAGGCGGCCGTCGTGCCCGAGCCGGTGATCTGGCTGTCGGTGCTGAACGCGGTGGCGTGCACGTTCGTGCCGGTGCTTGCCGTGATGCTGGCGCTGGAGCGCGTCGGCGCGGCGGTGGCGGCGCAGGCCGGCATGGTCGGGCCGCTGGCGACGGTGGCGCTGGGCGTCACGCTGCTCGGCGAGCCGCTGAACGGCTGGATCATCGCCGGCACCGCCGTCGTGCTGGCCGGCGTGTGGCTGCTGGCGCGCAGCCGGTAGTGGACAACGACCACCGATAGCATCGCCGCTTTCCTCACTCGACGAACACATCAGGAGAACCGCATGGATCTGGGCATCGCCGGCAAGTGGGCGCTCGTCTGCGCCGCGAGCAAGGGCCTCGGCAAGGGCTGCGCCGAGGCGCTGGTGCGCGAGGGCGTCAACGTCGTCGTCACGGCGCGCGGCGTCGAGGCGCTCGAGGCCACCGCCGCCGAGCTGCGCGCGCTGAACGCCGCCGTCGAGGTGCGCACCGTCGCCGGCGACATCACCACCGAAGCCGGCCGCGCCGCGGCGCTGGCCGCCTGCCCGCAGGTGGACATCCTCGTCAACAACGCCGGCGGCCCGCCGGCCGGCGACTTCCGCGAGTGGACGCGCGAGACCTGGATCGCCGCGCTCGACGGCAACATGCTGACGCCGATCGCGCTGATCAAGGCGACGGTGGACAAGATGGCCGAGCGCGGCTACGGCCGCGTCGTCAACATCACCTCGGCGGCGGTGAAGGCGCCGTACGAGGCGCTCGGCCTGAGCAACGGCGCGCGCACCGGGCTCACCGGGTTCGTCGCCGGGCTGGCGCGGCAGCCGAAGCTCGCTTCGCGCAACGTGACGATCAACAACCTGCTGCCCGGGCCCTTCGACACCGAGCGGCTGCGCAGCAACACCGCGGCGATCGCGAACAAGTCGGGCCAGGCGTTCGATGCGCTGTGGGAGAGCCGCCGCAAGAGCAACCCGACGCAACGCTTCGGCGACGCACGCGAGTTCGGCGCGATGTGCGCCTTCATCTGCAGCACGCACACGGGCTACATGACGGGGCAGAACGTGCTGATGGACGGCGGGTCGTATCCGGGGACGTTCTGAGCCGTTCGACAAGGCCAGGGCAGGCTTGTCGAAGCCCTCAACTCGTTCGGGCTGAGCCTGTCGAAGCCCCGGTCGCAGTAAGAACCGTTCGGGCTGAGGTATCGAAGCCCCGGTCATGTCGCGCTTCGGTCCGGCGCGATCGCGTTGACGCGGATGCCGTCGGCCGCGCAGGCGATCGCCAGGCTCTTCGTGAGCTGCGCGACGCCGCCTTTGCTGGCGCTGTAGCCGGGCACGAGGCCGCCGCCGAAGAAGCCTCGGGCTCGTGCTCGGCGCCGCGCTGGGTGATGCCCTGGCCGATGCCGCTGGTGCCGCCGGTGACGAGGATGCGTCGGCTCATCGGCGGGCTCCAGAGGCAGCGGTGGCCGTAGCGGGCGTGGCGGCTGCGGCGGACGCCGCAGGCGCCACCGCATGCGCCATGAAGTGCGCGAGGTCGGCGAGGTCAGCCTCGCCGAGGCCGGCGAGCGCCTCGCCCATCGCGTTCGTGTAGCCGAGCCGGATGCCGGCGCGGAAGCCCTTCAGTGCGATCAACAGATAGTCCTCCCGTTGGCCGCCGACGCGCGGCACCTGGCGGCCGCCGGCGAGGTCGCTGCCGTGGCAGCCGGTGCAATGGTGCTTGAAGGCGAGCGTGCGGCCGCGCTCGAAGCGCGCCGCGTCGCGCGTCGCCGCATCGGGCGCGGCCGGTGGCGGCAGCGTCGCGATGAAGTCGGAGTATCCGCGCAGGTCGGTGTCGCTCATGCCTTTGGCGAGCACGGCCATCGCCTGCGCCATCGGGTGGTCGTTGCGGCGGCCTTCGCGAAAGAGGTAGAGCTGCGTGATCGCGTAGAACGACGGCTGCCCGCCGAGGTGCGGCACGAGCGCGACGGCGCTGGCGCCGCGCGCGCCGTGGCACGAGGCGCAGTGCTCGGCGAAGCGCGGGGCGTAGGCGGCGGCGCCACCACCGCCGCCACTGCCCTGCGCCGCCGCGGCGGCCGTGAACACCGCCGCGGCGAACACCGCCGCGGCGCGGGCAGCGCCCGATCTCACTTCCTGCCGCCGCCGTAGGTGATGCGGTAGATCGCGCCGTTGTGGTCGTCGCTGACGAGCAGCGAGCCGTCCTTCATCACCATCACGTCGGCCGGGCGGCCGAGGTACTCGTTGTTCTCGACGAGGCCCGTGAGGAACGGCTCGACGCGGCTGACGCCGCCCTTGCCGTCGGGGTAAGCCACCACCACGTCGGCGGCGTACTTCTTCGAGCGGTTCCACGGCCCGTGTCGCGCAATGAAGATCGCGCCCTGGTACTTGGCCGGGAACATGCGGCCCGTATAGAACCGCATGCCCAGCGGCGCGGCGTGCGCGCCCAGCTTGGCCGCCGGCTTGACATAGTCGGTGCAGCTCTTGCCCCAGCCGAACTCGGGGTCGGCGAAGTCGCCGGCGTGGCAGTACGGGTAGCCGAAGTGCTGCCTGCCCGGCTGCGTGACGTGGTTCAGCTCGTCCTCGGGAAGGTCTTCGCTGAGCCAGTCGCGCTGGTTGTCGGTGAACCACAGGTTGCCGGTCTTCGGGTGGAAGTCGAAGCCCACCGTGTTGCGCATGCCGTGCGCCACCACCTCGACGCCGCTGCCGTCGAGGTTCATGCGGAAGATCTTCGTGTAGCGGTCGTCACTCTCGCAGATGTTGCACGGCGCGCCCACCGGCACGTACAGCTTGTTGTCGGGGCCGACCTTGATGAACTTCCAGCCGTGCGGCACGTCGCCGGGCAGCTTGTCGTAGACCGTCACCGGCGCGGGCAGCTTGTCGAGGCTGGCCTCGATGTTGTCGTAGCGCACGATGTCCTTCGGCGTGGCCACGTACAGCGCGCCCTTGTGGAACTCGATGCCGTTGGGCAGGAAGAGCTTCTCGGCCAGCGTCCGCACCTCGCGCTGGCCGCCGCCCTTGTCGACGACGGCGTACAGCTTGCCGGCGACGAACAGCGAGCTCACGAACACCGTGCCCTTGTCGCCCTGGCGCATGCCGCGCGCGTCGAGGATGCCGCTGGCATACACCTCGGCCTTGAAGCCGGGCGGCAGCTTCATCTTCGCGATCGGCAGCTGGTCGGCGGCGGTGGGAATCGGGAACGCCGGCACGGGCGCCATGCGCATCGCCACTTCGCTCTTCGGCCGGCCCTTGGCCCAGAAGGGCTCTTCGGCGGCGGCCGATGCGGCGGGGGCGGGGGGCGCGGCGGGGGCCGCAGCCGGCGCGGCCTGCTGCTGCGCGAAGGCCGGCAGCGCCAGCAGCGCCAGCGCGGCGGCCACGGCCACCGCGAGAAGACCGAGGCCGATGCCGCGGGCGGCCCGCGGCGGTTTGGCTCTTCCGTGCATGCTGTGTCTCCTTGTCGTCGTCGTCCGGGTCGGACTCTTGTGTGTTCTGCGGGCGCTGCGGCCGCCGTGGGCCGCAACTCGGCCACCCCTGGCGGCGCGCGCCTGGATGCTTCAGTGTCGCAGCCGCGAGCGAACCTGTTCGGCGCGTGGGATCGGCTCGACGGCGCCGTAGCCCTCGGTCGACAACGCCGCGGCCACCGCGGCGTAACGCCCGGCCTCGGCGAGCGAATCGCCGGCGATCCAGCGCGCGGCGAAGGCGCCGCCGAAGGTGTCGCCCGCGCCGGTGGCGTCGACCGGACGGCAGGGGTGCGGCTCGATGAGGTGACGCTCGTTCGCACTCGCGACGATCGCCCCCTTGTCGCCGAGCTTCAGCGCCACGACCTCGGCGCCGAGTGCCAGGCAGTGGTCGACGATCGCCTCGGGCTCCGTGAGACCGGTGATCGCCGCCACGTCGTCGTAGCTCGGCAGGCACAGGTGACACAAGCGCATCACGTCGGTCATCACGGCGCGCGCACGCGCCAGCGGCCAGAGTTTCAAGCGCAGGTTGGTGTCGAACGACACCTTCACGCCGGCCGCCCGCGCCATCTCGATGGCGGCATAGCCGGTGTCGCAGGCCTGTGCGCTGATCGCCAGCGAGATGCCCGACAGGTGCAGCAGCTTCGCGCCTTCGATCGTCGCGCGCGGCAGCGCCGCGGGGGCCATGCGGCTGGCGGCCGAGCCTTTGCGGAAGAAGTGGAAGTGGTGGCCTCGTTCGTCGTGCGTGACGAAGTAGATGGCTGTGTAGGCCGCCGCGTCGGTGGCGACGCCGCGGTGGTCGACGCCTTCGCGGTCCCACAGCGCGCGCAACATGCGGCCATAAGAATCGTCGCCGAGCGCGCTGGCGTAGGCGACCCGCGCACCCTGCCGCGCCGCGGCGATGGCGAAGTTGCTGCTGTCGCCGCCGAAGCCTTGCAGATAGGCGCGGCCGTCCTGCTCGCCCGTCTGGTTGAACTCGACCATCGGCTCGCCGAACGAGACGATGTCGAAGCGGTCGGTGGCGCTCATGAGGGCGTGCGGTGCGCGGCGAAGGGCGGCATCCTAAGCGCGTCAGAGGACCTGCGCGGAAACGGCCGGCTGCGCCGAGGTCAAGCCCGCCGAATGCCGCCGATCCCCACCGCGATCCCCGCGACGATCAGCACGAACGCCAACGCGTGATAGGCCCGCGGCCACTGGCCGAGGGCGATGCCCGACAGCAGCGCTGCGAAGAGCGGCGTCAGGTTGTTGAAGATCGACGCGAGCGCCGGCCCGCCTTCGGCCACACCCAGGCCCCAGCAGCGGTAGGCGACGATCGAGGCGCCGATGGAGACGTAGGCCAGCGCCGCCACCACCGCCCAGCTCCAGCGCACTGGCGGCGCGCCGAGAGCCTGCTCGCCGAGCGTGAAGGCGCTCGCGGCGAGGCAGCCGAAGAGCACCTGCACGAGCAGGAGGCCGGCCCAGTCCCAGCCTTCTTCGGCCGTGGGTCGCGCGTCGCCGCGCATCGACGCCGGCGGCCGCGCGAGCAGCCAGCTGTAGAAAGCCCAGCCGACGATCGCCGCCAGCATGAACAAGTCACCCGGCACGAGGCGCACTTCGGCCAGCACCGCGGGCGAGCCGCGCGAGAGCACGACGAGCACGCCGAGAAGGCCGAGCGCAGCGCCGGCCCACTGGCGGCGCCGCGGGCGCTCGCCGTAGAAGAGCGCGCCGATGGCGAGCATCCACACCGGCATGCTGGTGGCCACCAGCGTCACGTTCAGCGGCGTCGAGGTGACGAGCGCCAGGTACTGCAGCGAGTTGAACAGGCCGACGCCGAGCACGCCCAGCGCGAGCAGATACGGCCAGCGCGCCGCGACGCGCGACCACGGCGCGAAGACGCGCCAGGCGAGCGGCAGCAACAGCACGAAGGTGATCACCCAGCGCAGCCAGTTCAGCGTCAGCGGCGGCACGTGGCCGACGAGCAAGCGGCCGACGACCGCGTTGCCGGCCCACAGCAACGGCGGCAGCGTCAGGTAGACGACGAGCAGGGGCCGCAGCGGCGTGTGCATGCGCCCCGCGTCTCAGGGCACCGGGCAAGCCGCGCCGCAGTTCCAGCACAGGTCGAACGGGCCTTCGATCACCTCGCCGCAGCCGGGGCAGGCCCAGCGGCGTTCGGGGGCGTGCATCCAGCGATCGAACAGTGCCTTCGCCTCGGCGTGGAGGCTGTCATCGTCGAGCCAGACCTCGGGCAAAGCCTGGTCGGGCGGGATCTCGCCGGCGATGCCGCAGGCGTGCGCGCGCAGCACGCGCGCTGCGAAGCCGGCCGCGCTGAGCTGGTCGGCCCACAGCGTGGCGAGCGCGAGGTTGGGAGCTTGCAGGAGACGTTTCATCGGCGTTGCGGCACCATGTTGCCATCATGCTGCACGCTTGGGCTGCCGACGCGGTGCTCGTGGCGCACGCGCTTTTCATCGCCTGGGTCGCGGCGGGCGCGCTGGCGGTGCTGCGCTGGCCGTGGCTCATGTGGCTGCATCTGCCGGCCGCGGCGTGGGGCGCGTGGATCGAGTTCAGCGGGGGCTTGTGCCCGCTGACGCCGCTGGAGTGGCGGCTGCGTGCGCTGGCCGGCGAGGCGGCGCCGGGCGCCGGCCGCGGCTTCATCGAGCACTACCTGACCGCGGCGATCTACCCCGAGGGGCTGACGCGCGGCGCGCAGTTCGCGATCGGGCTCGCGGTGGTGCTCGTCAACGCGGCGCTGTACGTGTGGGTCTGGCGGCGCTGGCGAGAACGGCGCGAACGGCGCGAGCGGAGCCGCACCTCCTGCTAACCTCGCCGCCGCTTCATCCCACCCACGCACGAGGAGACTTCAAACCATGTCCGTCAAAGCGATCCAGATCCGCGCCCACGGCGGCGCCGAGCAGATGCAGCTCGTCGATGTCGAGGTCGGCGCGCCCGGCCCGGGCGAGATCCGCATCCGGCATCACGCCTGCGGCCTGAATTTCATCGATGTCTACCAGCGCACGGGCCTGTATCAGCTGACGCTGCCGCATACGTTGGGCATGGAAGGCGCCGGCGTCGTCGAGGCGGTGGGCGAGGGCGTCACGCACCTGAAGGTGGGCGATCGCGCCGCCTACGCGAGCAACCCGCCGGGCAGCTACAGCGAGGCGCGCGTGATGCCGGCCAAGACGGTGGTCAAGCTGCCCGACGGCATCGCCTTCGACACCGCGGCCGGCATGATGCTGAAGGGCCTGACGGCGCAGTACCTGCTGAAGAAGACGCTGCCGGCCGAGGGGCTGCAAAAGGGCGACCACATCCTCTTCCACGCCGCGGCCGGTGGCGTGGGCCTCATCGCCTGCCAGTGGGCGCGCGCGCTCGGCCTGCAGCTGATCGGCACGGCCGGCGGGCCGGCCAAGTGCGCGCTCGCCAAGGAGCACGGCGCCGCGCACGTCATCGACTACACGAAGGAAGACTTCGTCGCCCGCGTCAAGGAGATCACCGGCGGCAAGGGCGTGAAGGTCGTCTACGACTCGATCGGCAAGGACACCTTCGAGGGCAGCCTGAACTGCCTGCGCCCGTTCGGCCTGCTCGCGAGCTTCGGCAATGCGTCAGGGCCGGTGCCGCCGTTCGCGCCGGGGATCCTCGGGCCGAAGGGCTCGCTGTACCTGACGCGGGCGACGCTGTTCACGCACATCGCCACGCGCGAGGCGACGCAGGCGATGGCCGATGACCTCTTTGCAGTGGTGCAAAGCGGCGCGGTGAAGATCCGCATCGACCAGCGTTATCCGCTGGCCGAGGTGGCGCAGGCGCACCGCGATCTCGAGGCGCGCAAGACGACGGGCAGTACGGTGCTGATGCCGTGAGGCTTCTCCCTCTCCCGCCCGGGCGGGAGAGGGTGCAACTACACGACTACCGCCACCACCACGGCCGCGCCTGATCAGGCCGGCTGTAGTCGCACACCCCTTCAGGGAAGATCGTGCGCAGCTTGGCCAGTTGCGCCGCGTCGGGCTGCCAGGGCGCATAGGTGCCGTCGGCCGCGGCTTCGTCGACCGGCTTCAGCGCGCAGCGGTAGACGCCGCCTTGCAGCGGCGCACCGGCGACGATGCGCGAGGTGCCGTAGAGCGGGAACTCCGCGGTGCACGCGCCCGCTGCGCCGCCGTCGAGGATGCCCCCCCACACGCCCGCGCCGGCGTGCAGGCGCTGGCCGGTCTTGTCGTAGCAGGCATCCACCGCGCCCGCGGGCTTGTTGCCGGCGACGCCTGCGCGCGGGTTGGCGCGCAGGTTCATCAACCACTGGTCCATTACGGCCAGCGCTTCGAGCGTCTGGCTCGCCTTCGTCTCGCCGGGGCGCGTGTCGGTGAACCAGATGACCATGTTGTCGCTGTCGCCCATGCGCTGCTGCACGCGCTTGCGTACCGCGAACGACTGGTGCGCGTTGTGCATGTCGAGCTCGCGCTCCATGTACTGGCGGTGGTCGATCGCCGGCACGTCGAGCCGGCCGCCGAAGACGTGGCCGCTCGTGTACGCGGCGCGCTGCGCCGAGAGGTCGCCGCGCGTGCGCGGCGCCGGCAGG
The DNA here is from genome assembly GCA_016716535.1 of Betaproteobacteria bacterium. GTDB lineage: Bacteria > Pseudomonadota > Gammaproteobacteria > Burkholderiales > Burkholderiaceae_C > Rubrivivax. The sequence continues at coordinate 395,168 of JADJWD010000002.1, forward strand.
TCGGCCGAGGGCGCGAGGTTCATGTTGCGCCGGCTCCAGGGGTCGAAGTAGCCGTTTTCGGTGAGCGCGCGGTTGATCTCGGCCGCCGTCGTGCCGAAGAACGGGAAGCCCTCCTGCACCATCTGGCTCGGGTGCTTCCAGCCGCCGACCTTCCAGTTCAGGTCGATGAACTCCGCCGGCGTGATGCGGCCGGCCTTCAGCGACGCCAGGCCGTACTGCACGCCGACGTTGTCCCACGTCGGCCGCGCGGCGCCGCTGGCGTCGACGCCGTAGATGTTGCGCAGGTCGTCGTAGTGCGTCCAGCGGATCGCCGCGATGTCGGCGGCCGGCTCGTAGAGCTGCTGGTTCGACGCCTGGCCATAGAGCGGGTTCATCGCCAGCGGCGTCAACCCGCGCCAGCCCGGGATGCACTCGGTGGAACCGGGCGCGGTGCTGTAGCCGAGCGCCTGCTTCAGCGGCGCGAGCGCATCGTTGACACGCGCGAAGCCTTCCTCGGCGTTGAAGCCGACGAGCCAGGTGCGGTTCTTCGTGACGCGCCACTTCGCGTTCGTGCGGTCGGTGGCGTCCATGTAGTGCTCGAGCAGCTCGCAGTCGCCGACGTGGATCGTCTGCGTCACCATGTCGGGGTAGCTCTGCACCGGCAGCAGGCCGTCGAGCACGCCCGGCTGGTTCTGCGCGATCAGGTACTGCTGGATCGCGCCGCCCGAGCCGCCGAGGCCCACGGTGTACGTCGGCACGCCGTAGCGCTCGATGAAGCGCTCCTTGGTCATCATGGCCGTCTCGCCGGCGAGCGTCATGTTGTAGTGCGTGCCGGTGTTGTTGCCGCTGGAGTGCGCAATCGCGTAGCCCTGGCGCAGGATGTCGGCGTTCAGCGAGCCGCCGTGCACGCTGCCCTGGCTGTGGCCGACCGCGACGCCGCCCTGGAACCAGTACAGCAGCTTGCCGTTCCACAGGCTCAGGTCGGGTGCGGCGGCGTTTTCGCCGCGCGACGCCAGCATCGCGAAGCTGTAGAGGAAGCGGTTGATCGAGCCGACCTCGCGGCGTACGACGAAGTCCACCGTGCGGCCGTCGGCAAGCGTCACCGTGCTCATGTTGGCCGGGCGGCCGCCGTCGGCGGGCAGCGCCTCGAAGGCGCCGCCGGTCGTGAAGTAGAGGTAGCTGACACTCGTCTGCACCGAGCAGTTGCGGCTGTAGCCGACCGTGTTGCCGGCGGCGTCGAGGACGCGGTGGCCGGGCGGCGTGGCCGAGTCGGCGATCGGCTGCTGGCCGACGGCGCCTTGGGTCGTCGTGCAGACGAAGGGCGTCTGCTGCGGGCCGCTGAACATCGGCCCGGTGATCGGCCAGTTGACGAGCGCGATCGCGTCGCGCGTGCCGGCGTTGCGGTGCCGCACCTCGAGCCAGTTGAGGCCGTCGCGCAGGCCGGTGATCACGCCTTCGAGGCGGTCGCCCTGGGCTTGCAGCGTGGCACGCGAGCGGCGGCCGTTCAGCCAGAGTTCGAGCTTCGAATGCTGCCCGGCCGCGGCGCGCACCTCGATGCGCGCGTCGCCGCCGGAGACCCACAGCGGCGAGCTGGACAACACGCCGAGCTGCACCTTGGCGGCGTGCGCGGGGACTCCGCGGCCGTCCCTATCGCCCTTGTCGCCGCCCTTGTCGCCGCCCTTGTCGCTTCTCTCGGCGATGTCCGCCTCGGCGGTGACGGCGGCGGCCGGGGCCGCTTCTGTCGGTACCTCACCGCCGCCGCAGGCGGCCAGCGCCAGCGCGGCAGCCACCGCGATCGACCAGCACAGCGCGCGCCCGACACCGCGAACGACGCGCAGGTTGTCCCCCACCGTAACGGCCATGACGGGTCCCCTCCAACTCGAAGGGGGCCACGCTAGGCCGGCGCGGCCGGCCGCACCACCGGGGAAACCTTGCCACCCGATTGCGGGGGCGTGGCCGGCCGGCAACGAATCAGTTGCCGCCGAACTTGTAGTCGGTCTTCGCCTTGGCGCGCAGCTCTTCCTGAAAGGCTTGCAGCTTCACCTGCTCGAGGCGCTGCTTGATCTGGCCCTTCACATCCTCGAAGGGGGGGAACGGCGCTTCGCGCGTTTCTTCGAGCTTGATGATGTGGAAGCCGAACTGGCTCTTCACCGGCGCTTCGGTCATCTCGCCGGGCTTCAGCGCCGTGAGCGCCTTGCCGAACTCGGGCACGTAGCTGTCGGGCTTGGCGAAGTCGAGGTCGCCGCCCTTCTCGCCGGAGCCGGTGTCCTTGCTGTGCTTCTTGGCCAGTTCATCGAATTTGCCGCCGGCCTTGATCTGCTTGATCAGCGACACCGCTTCCTCTTCCTTCTCGACGAGGATGTGGCGGGCGCGGTACTCGGTGCCGCTGGCCTGGGCCTTGAACTTGTTGTATTCGGCCATCGCGGCCTCGTCGGTGACCGGATTCTTCTTGCGGTAGTCCTCGAAGAGCTCGCGGATCAGGATGCTCTGGCGCGCGAGTTCCATTTGCTCGCGGTAGTCGGCGCTGGCGGCGAGGCCCAGGCGCGTGGCCTCCTGCGCGAAGATCTCGCGCAGCACGACCTGGTCGCGCGCCTGCTGCATGACCTCGGGGCCGACCTGCTGGCCGGCGCGCTGTGCCTGCTTGACCAGCGCATCGAGCCGCGCCTTGGGCACCGGCTTGCCGTTGACGATGGCCAGGTTCTGCGCCTGCGCGGCCACGGGCGTGAGCGTGGCGACAACGGCGATGACAGCGGCGCCCACGAGGGTGCGCACGGCGGGCAGGGTGTGCTTCATGGAGGGGTTCGAGCGGGTGGCGGCGATAAACCTGCGGGGCCGCGCGCAAGGGCGCGGTCGGCGGGAGAAAACTGCAGGGGGAAACGGGAGGAGCTGGCGCGGCGGCTGGATCGGGCTGGGCATCCGGCGCGCCCGCGCTCCTCTTGGTCTTCAGCGCGCTGCGGCGGGCGGCTCGCCCGGCGCCTGGGCCTCGATGGCCAGCGCATGGATGCGCTGCGAGCCCAGCGGGCCGAGGGCATCATACACGAGGCGATGTCGCGCCACCCTCGTGAGACCGGCGAAGCGCGGGCTCGTGATGCGCACGGTGAAGTGCCCGCCTTCGCGCGCGCCGGCGTGGCCGATGTGCTTGTGGCCGTCGTCCTCGACGACGAGTTGTGTGGGCTCGAGCGCCGCGCGCAGGCGGGCGTCGATGTCGTTGGCGTTCATGGTCGGTCCGAAGAAATGGAAGCGGGCGGATTGTGGGCGCTCACGACGAACACGACACCTCGAGCTGCGCGGCCCAGTCGGGCGGGAAGCCGGCGTCGGCTTCGTGCTCGGATTGCTCGTCGAACGGGCGCTCGAGCAGCGCGTGCAGCCGCTGCACTTCACTGAAGTCGCCTGCCTGCGCGCGCCGGATCGCCGTTTCGGCGAGGTGGTTGCGCAGCACGAACTTCGGGTTGACGCGGTTCATCGTCGCGGCGCGTTGCGCGTCGCTGTCGGCGCCGGCGCGGCCTTCGGCGCGCAGCCGTGCGGCGTAACGTGCTGCCCAGGCGTCGAACGCGGCGCGGTCGATGAAGAGGTCGCGCAGCGCGTCGTTCGTGGCGCCTTCGGCGGTGGAGAAGCCGGCCAGGCGCCGGAAGGTGATCGTGAAATCGGCGCGCGCCGCGGCCATCAGGCGCAGCAGGTCGTCGGCGAGTTCGCGGTCGCCCTCGCGCGCTTCGGCCAAGCCCAGCTTCGCGCGCAGGCCGCCCAGCATCGCGTCGGCGAAGGCGGGTTTGAAGGGCTCGAGCGCGGCCAGCGCCGCCTCCTGCACCGGCGCCATCGTGTCGTCGCCGGTCGCCGCGCCGACGGCGTCATGCCGGCGGTCGGGCGCGACGCCCATCTCCTCGGCCAACAGCGGCAACAGCGCGTGCGCCAGTGCGTGCAGGTTCCAGTACGCCACGCTCGGCTGCCGCGCATAGGCATATCGGCCCTGGTGGTCGGTGTGATTGCAGATGTGGCCGGGGTCGAAGCCGTCCATGAAGCCGAACGGGCCGTAGTCGATCGTCAGGCCGACGAGCGACATGTTGTCGGTGTTCATCACGCCGTGGCAGAAGCCCACGCACTGCCACTGCGCGACGAGGCGCGCGGTGCGCTCGGCCACCTCCGTCAGCAGCGCAGCGATGCGGTCGCGCCGACCGGTGAGCGCAGGGAAGTGCTGCGTGATCGCGGTGGCCGCCAGCGTGCGCAGCGCATCGGTGTCCTGCGCCGTGTGCGTGAAGTGCTCGAAGTGGCCGAAGCGCAGGAAGCTCGCCGCCACGCGCGTCACGACGGCGGCCGTCTCCACCGTCTCGCGGCGCACCGGCAGGGCGCTGGCGGTGATGCACAGCGCGCGCGTCGTCGGGATGCCGAGCGCGTGCATCGCCTCGGAGCACAGGAACTCGCGGATCGAGCTGCGCAACACGGCGCGGCCGTCGCCCATGCGCGAATACGGCGTCAGGCCACTGCCCTTGAGCTGCACCTCGAGCGGGCCGTCGGGCGCCTCGACCTCGCCGAGCAGCAGCGCGCGGCCATCGCCGAGCTGCCCGGCCCAGACGCCGAACTGGTGCCCGCTGTAGACGCTGGCCAGCGGCCGCATGCCCGGCCACGGCGCGCCGCCGCTGAACGCGGCCAGCGCCGCCGGCGCGCGCCACCAGTCCACCGGCCAGCCGAGCCACGCGGCGCAGCCGGGGCTCACGGCGACCCAGTGCGGGTCGGGCAGCGGATCGGCAGCGAGTTCGGTGAAGAAGCGCGGGCCGAGTTCGGCGAAGCGATGGCGCCAGCGCAGCGTGTCGTGCATGGACGAGGGAGAGCGAAAGCCGGCAGCCAGTCTAGGCGGGGTGCGCCGCGCCGGCCGGCTCGCTGCCGCTTGGCCCGGCGGGCGACAGGGGCTGCCACAGATGCGAAAGCGGCGCCGCCCTCTGCGGGTTGATACGAATCGCGGGGCGTCGCCTCGGTGACGCCCTTTGCGGGTAGATACCGAAGCTCCGGCCGCGTCGCATCGACACACTTGCGGGCGTTCGGTTCGACGGACGAACCGTTGGAGTGCGACATGACAAACCGGATCCCGTTCGCCCGCCTCGGCCGCATTGCTTTTGCCGCCGCGGTCACCGTGCTGGCCACCTCGTCGGCCTGGGCGCAGGTCAAGATCGCCTACGTCGACCCGCTGTCCGGCGGCGGCGCGACGGTCGGCGAGCACGGCCTGAAGCACCTGCAGTTCCTGGTCGAGCAGATCAACGCCCGCGGCGGCGTGCTCGGCGGCCAGAAGCTCGAGGCGGTCGCCTACGACAACAAGGGCAGCCCGCAGGAGAGCCTGGTGCAGGTGCAGAAGGCCATCGACGCCGGTGTGCGTTTCATCACCCAGGGCAACGGCTCGGGCGCGGCCATCGCCATCTCGGAGTTCGTCGCCAAGTACAACGAGCGCAACCCCGGCAAGGAGGTGCTGTACTTCAACTACGCCGCCGTCGACCCGGTGCTGACGAACGAGAAGTGCAGCTTCTGGCACTTCCGCTGGGACGCCAACTCCGACATCAAGATGGCCGCGCTGACCAACTTCATGAAGGACAAGCCGGCGATCAAGAAGGTCTACATCATCGGCCAGGACTACTCGTTCGGGCACTCGGTGCGCAAGGCCGCCAACGAGATGATCAAGGCCAAGCGGCCCGACATCCAGATCGTCGGCGACGAGTTGCATCCGCTGCTGAAGATCACCGACTTCGCGCCGTACGTGGCCAAGATCAAGGCCTCGGGCGCCGACAGCGTCATCACCGGCAACTGGGGCAACGACATGGCGTTGCTGCTGAAGGCCGCCGCCGACGCCGGCCTGAAGGTGAGCTGGTACACCTACTACGCCGGCGGCGCCGGCGCGCCGACCGCGATCAAGCAGACGGGGCTCGATCACCAGGTGTTCCAGATCAGCGAGTGGCACACCAACGTGCCGGCGCCCGAGATGGAGGCGTTCGCCGACTCGTTCCTGAAGAAGTACGGCGGTGCCAGCCAGCAGGGCTGGTGGTACCTGCGCATGAAGAACCAGCTCGACATGTTTGCCTCGGCGCTGGACAAGGCGAAGTCGTCCGACCCGAAGAAGGTGGCCGCGGTGCTGCGCGACATGAAGTGGCGCAACTCGCTCGGCGCCGAGGTCTTCATGCGGCCGAGCGACCACTCGCTGTTCCAGGACATGTACATCTCGTCGTTCGGCTCGGGCGCCAAGCACGACGAGGAGAAGACCGGCTGGGGCTGGAAGACCGTGGGCGTGATCAAGGCGCAGGACACGGTCGTGCCGACCACCTGCAAGATGGTGACGCCGAACTGAGCCTGTACGCACCGGGACAGGCGGGCCGCTCGCCGAGGCGGCCCGCGCTTGGCGCGCGGGCGCCGGCCACAAGAAGACAGCGCAGGAGACCGAGGGCGATGCCGGGAACGACAGCGAGGAGGCCATGCTCGAACTGATCGTCTTCTCGACGCTGAACGGCCTGCTCTACGGCATGCTGCTGTTCCTGCTGGCCAGCGGCCTGACGCTGATCTTCAGCATGATGGGCGTGCTGAACTTCGCGCACGCCAGCTTCTACATGCTGGGCGCGTACTTCGGCTACCAGGTCAGCCGCTGGGTCGGCTACTGGCCGGGGCTCGTCGTCGCGCCGCTCTTGGTGGGCGTGATCGGCGCGCTGATCGAGCGCTACGGCCTGCGCATGGTGCACAAGCACGGCCACGTCGCCGAGTTGCTGTTCACCTTCGGCATCGCCTACATCATCGAGGAACTCGTGCAGATGGTGTGGGGCAAGATCCCCGTCGACTACCGCGTGCCCGAGGCGCTGAACTTCCCGGCCTTCACGCTGTTCGCGACCAACTACCCGGCGTTTCGCATGTTCATGCTGTTGATGTCGGTGGCGGTGTTCGTCGGGTTGCTGCTGCTGTTGACGCGCACGCGGGTGGGCCTCGTCATCCGCGCCGCGCTGACGCACCCGCACATGGTCGGCATGCTCGGGCACAACGTGCCGCTCGTCTTCATGATGGTGTTCGGCGTCGGCTGCGGGCTGGCGGCGCTGGCCGGTGTCATCGCCGGGCCGGCGCTCGTGACGCAGCCGGCGATGGCCGCGGCGCTCGGGCCGATCCTCTTCGTCGTCGTCGTCGTGGGCGGCCTCGGCTCGCTGGCCGGCGCGTTCGTCGCGTCGCTCCTGATCGGCCTCGTGCAGACCTTCGCGGTGGCGCTGAACGTGTCGCTCGCCGACCTCTTGGCCAAGGTCGGCGTGAAGGTGACGCCCGATTCGTTCGGTGCGGATCTCTGGATGGCCACCATCGCGCAGGTGGCGCCGATCATCCCGTACGTGCTGCTCGTGCTGATCCTGATCTTCCGCCCGAAGGGCCTGCTCGGGGATCGCGACACATGAGCCCGGCGGTGCGCGCGCAGGCATTCATGTGGGGCGGCGCGGCCATCGTGCTGGCGCTGCTCCCGTTCGTCTTCACCAGCGGCGCGTCGCTGACGATGATGAGCCTGATGGGCTTCGCGATCGTCTTCGCGCTGTCGTACAACATGCTGCTCGGGCAGACCGGCATGCTCTCGTTCGGGCACGCGGTGTACTACGGCCTCGGCGGCTTCATGACCGCGCATGCGCTGAACGTCGTTGGCGCCGGCAAGTGGCCGATCCCGCTGCCGGTGATGCCGCTGGCCGGTGGCCTCGCGGGCCTGGCCTTCGCCATCCTCTTCGGCTGGGCCTCGACGCGCCGCGCCGGCACGGCGTTCGCGATGATTTCGCTGGGCATCGGCGAACTCGTCGCCGCCTGTTCGCTGATCCTCAAGGGCTTCTTCGGCGGCGAAGGCGGCATCTCCACGAGCCGCACCGCGACGCTGAAGTTCTTCGGCCTGAACTTCGGCCCGCAGGTGCAGGTGTACTACCTGATCGCCGCGTGGTGCCTGCTGTGCATGGTGGCGATGTACGCCTTCACGCGCACGCCGCTGGGGCGCATGTGCAACGCCGTGCGCGACAACCCCGAGCGCGCCGAGTTCGTCGGCTACAGCACGCAGATGGTGCGCTACATCGCCTTCTGCGTCTCGGGCTTCTTCGCCGGCATCGCCGGCGGGCTGGCGGCGATCCACTACGAGATCGTCACCGCGTCGGTGGTCGGCGCGGCGCCTTCGGGCTTCGTGCTCTTGATGGCCTACATCGGCGGCGTCGGTTTCTTCATCGGGCCGGTGATCGGCGCGGTGCTGATGACGGCGCTGCAGATTTCGCTGTCGGACTACACCGGCGCGTGGCTCTTGTACGTCGGCCTGATGTTCGTCGTGATGGTGATGTACGTGCCGTGGGGGCTGGGCGGCTTGCTGCTGATGCAGCGGCCGCTGTTGCAGCACGGCGCCTGGCGGCGCGTGCTGCCGGTGTACGCGATGGCCGCGGTGCCGGTGCTGGTGCTGCTCGCCGGCACCGTGGCGCTGATCGAGACCGCGCACCACCTGCTCGTCAAGACGACCGAAGGAACGGCGATGAGCCTGTTCGGCATCGCCTACGACGCGAAGAGCCTCGTCGCCTGGGCCGTCATCGTGCTGCTGGTGGCGGTGGGCCTGGCGGGGCTGCGCTTCGTCGCGCCGCGGGTCTCCGACGCTTACCACGGCGCCGTGCAGCGCGCGCGCAGCGGGGCCGGTGCAACGTCCACCGCCGCTACAGCGGGCACAGGCGCAGCCGGCACGGGCACCGCCAGCACGGGCGCAGGCGCCAGCGCAGGAGCCGGCCGATGAGCGAGCTGGCGCTGCAACTGGCCGACGTGCACAAGCGCTTCGGCGCGACGCAGATCATCCGCGGCGTCAACCTCGACGTGCGGCGCGGCGAGCGCCACGCGGTCATCGGCCCGAACGGCGCCGGCAAGTCGACGCTGTTCAACCTGATCAGCGGCCGCCTGCCGGTGAGCGCCGGGCGCGTGCGCCTGAAGGGCGAGGACATCACCGGCCTCGCGCCGTACCAGGTGAACCGCCGCGGCCTGGCGCGCAGCTTCCAGGTCACCAACATCTTCCCGCGCCTGACGGTGTTCGAGAACATCCGCTGCGGCGTGTTGTGGTCGCTCGGCTACCGCTACGCCTTCTGGCGCCTCGTCGAGCGGGCCCGTGATGCGCGCGAGCGCGCCGAAGCCATCCTCGAGCAGATCAACCTTGCGGCGCGGCGCGACACGCCGGCCGGCGTGCTCTCGTACGCCGAGCAGCGCGCGCTCGAGATCGGCATCACGATCGCCGGCGGCGCCGACGTGATCCTGCTCGACGAGCCCACCGCCGGCATGAGCCGCAGCGAGACCGAGCACGCGGTGGCGTTGATCCGCCGCGTCAGCGAGGGCCGCACGCTCGTCATCGTCGAGCATGACATGGGCGTCGTCTTCGACCTCGCCGACCGCATCTCGGTGCTGGTCTACGGCGAGGTCATCGCGTCGGACACGCCGGCGGCAATCCGCGCCAACGCCGAGGTGCAGAAGGCCTACCTCGGCACGCCGGCGCCGGAGTCCAGCCATGCTTGAGGTGCGCGACCTGCACGCCTGGTACGGCAAGAGCCACATCCTGCACGGCGTCGACTTCACCGTCGGCGCCGGCGAGATCGTCTCGCTGCTCGGCCGCAACGGCGTGGGCCGCTCGACGACGATCAAGGCGATCATGGGCGACGTCGTGCGCAAGGGCTCGGTGCGCTTCAAGGGCCGCGAACTCGTGGGGCTGAAGCCGCACCAGATCGCGCACGCGGGGCTGGGCTACGTGCCCGAGAACCGCGACATCTTCCCTTCGCTCACCGTGCACGAGAACCTGATGCTCGGCGAGAAGCGTGCCGTGTTCGGCCAGGGTGGCGCCGCGGCGTCGCCGGCCACGGCGCGCTGGAGCTTCGACGACATGTACCGCATGTTCCCGCGGCTGAAGGAGCGCCAGCACACGGCGGCCGGCGTGCTCTCCGGCGGCGAGCAGCAGATGCTGACGCTGTGCCGCACGCTGATGGGCAACCCCGAGCTGATCATGATCGACGAGCCCACCGAGGGGCTGGCGCCGAAGATCGTCGAACTCGTCGCCGAGTACCTGCGTGAGCTGAAGCGCCGCGGCATCGCCGTGCTGCTGGTTGAGCAGAAGCTGACGATCGCGCTCGAGGTCGCCGACCGCTGCCTCGTGATGGGCCACGGCCGCATCGTCTTCGAAGGCACGCCGGCGCAGCTGCGCGCCGACGCGGCGGTGCGCAAGGAGTGGCTGGAGGTCTGATCTGAGGGGCAGGCCTTGGGAAGGTCTGCGCGGGATCGGGCCACCGGGGGTCCCTGCTCCGCTCATGTCCGCCTCTTCCTCGCTGCGCTCGGTCGATTCCCCCTTGACTTCGCTGCGCGGGGACCCCCGATGTCCCGATCGGGCACCGTCGTGGCGTGCCTGGCCGCTGCGCGGCTGTGCTTGTCGCGGCAGGGACAAGAGGGCGGGGGCGCGGGCTCCTAGAATGGATTTCGAACGACCGTTCTCTTTTCTTTCTTCCCTCCTTCTTCTTCCGACCCGCCTCGAGGAGACGCCATGGGCGCCAAGTACGAAGTTCGCGGCAATGTCGCCGTCGTCACGCTGGACAACCCGCCGGTCAACGGCCTGGGCTACGACACGCGGCGCGAGTTCGCCGCCGGCATCGAGCGCGCCGAGGCCGACGCGGCCATCGCTGCGATCGTCGTCACCGGCGCCGGCCGCGCGTTCTCGGGCGGCGCCGACATCAAGGAGTTCGGCAGCCCGAAGGCGATCGCCGAGCCGAACCTGCTGACGCTGATCCGCCAGCTCGAGGGCTGCACGAAGCCGGTGGTCGCCGCGGTGCACGACGTGTGCATGGGCGGCGGGCTCGAGCTCGCGCTCGGCGCGCACTACCGCGTCGCCGCGCCCGGCTCGAACGTTGCGCTGCCCGAGGTGAAGATCGGCCTCATCCCCGGCGCCGGCGGCACGCAGCGGCTGCCGCGCGCGCTGGGGGTCGAGCCGGCGCTGAACATGATCGTCACTGGCGAGCCGGTGAAGAGCGAGCTGCTCGCGAGCGTCCCCGGCCAGAAGCTCTTCGACCAGATCGTCACTGGCGACCTGCTCGACGGCGCGTGCACGTTCGCCGCGGCGAAGGCGGCCGAGCACAAGAACAATGGCAAGCCGCTGCCCCGCGTGCGCGACCTGAAGGCGCAGCACCCGAACGCCGACGCCTACTTCCAGTTCGCGCGCAACATGGTCAAGGGGATGAGCAAGAGCTTCCCCGCGCCCGCCAAGTGCGTCGACGCGGTGCAGGCGTGCCTGACGAAACCCTTCGACGAGGGCATGCTCTACGAGCGCGAGCTCTTCATGGCGCTGATGCTGACGCCCGAGTGCAAGGCGCTGCGGCACGCCTTCTTCGCCGAGCGTGCGGCCAGCAAGATCCCCGACGTGCCCGAGGACACGCCGCAGCGCAAGGTCGAGAAGCTCGCCGTCATCGGCGCGGGCACGATGGGCGGCGGCATCACGATGAACTTCCTGAACGCCGGCATCCCGGTGACGATGCTCGAGATGAAGCAGGAGGCGCTGGACCGCGGCATCGCGACGATCCGCAAGAACTACGAGGCGCAGGTCAAGAAGGGCAAGCTGAAGCAGGACAAGGTCGAGCAGCGCATGGCGTTGCTGACGACAACGCTGAGTTACGACGACATCAAGGACGCCGACATGGTCATCGAGGCCGTGTTCGAGGAGATGGGCGTCAAGGAGGCGGTGTTTCGCAGGCTCGACGAGGTGATGAAGCCGGGCGCCATCCTCGCGTCGAACACGAGCACGCTCGATGTCGACAAGATCGCCAGCTTCACGAAGCGGCCGCAGGACGTGATCGGCACGCACTTCTTCAGCCCGGCCAACGTGATGAAGCTGCTGGAGGTGGTGCGCGGCAAGGCCACCGCGAAGGACGTACTCGCCACCGTGATGGCACTCGGCAAGAAGATCAGGAAGACCACGGTCGTCTCGGGCGTGTGCGACGGCTTCATCGGCAACCGCATGATCGAGCAGTACAGCCGCCAGGCCGGCTTCCTGCTCGAAGAGGGCTGCACGCCGCAGCAGGTGGACCGCGCCGTCGAGAAGTGGGGCATGGCGATGGGCCCGTTCCGCATGGGCGACCTTGCCGGCAACGACATCGGCTGGGCGATCCGCAAGCGCCGCTATCAAGAGAAGCCGAACATGCGCTACAGCAAGACGGCCGACCTCTTGTGCGAACTCGGCCGCTACGGCCAGAAGACCGGCGCCGGCTGGTACGACTACCAGCCGGGCAAGCGCGACGCGATCCCGAGCCCGGTCGTCGTCGAGATGATCGAGCGGCACCGCGCCGACCTCGGCATCCAGCCGCGCAAGATCAGCGACGAGGAGATCGTGCACCGCCTCGTCTACGCGCTCGTCAACGAGGGCGCGAAGATCGTCGAGGAAGGCATCGCCAGCAAGGCGAGCGACCTCGACATGGTCTACCTCACCGGCTACGGCTTCCCGCTGCACCGCGGCGGGCCGATGTGTTATGCGGACACGGTGGGCCTGTTCAACGTCGTGCAGACGATGAAGAAGTTCGCCGCCAACCCGCACGACGATGCGTCGTTCTGGCAGCCGGCGCCGCTGCTGGCCCGGCTGGCCGCCGAGGGCAGGACGTTTTCGTGAGGACGCAGTGATGAGCGGGCGCGCCGCCGCGCGGGCATCGGCCGGGGAGCGCTGATGTTCAGGCGCATCGCTTCGGCCCTCGCGGCGCTGCTGGTGGCGCTGGCCGCGGCCGTCGCCGTCGGCACGTGGACGGCGCGCTCGCGCCAACTCGTCGTGCCGCCGCTGCCGCCGCTGGCGCTGGACAAGGACGCGGCGGCCGCCTCGCTCGCCGCGGCCATCCGCGCGCGCACGATCACCGGCGTGCCCGGGCCCGAGGCGGCCGCCGCCGCGGCGCGCGGCTTCGACGAGTTGCACGCGCACCTGCGCCAGCGGTATCCGCGCCTGCACGCCACGCTCGCGCGCGAGGTCGTCGGTACGCACACGCTCTTGTACACATGGCAGGGCAGCGACCCGGCGCTCGCGCCCGTCGCGCTGGCGCCGCACCAGGACGTGGTGCCGATCGCGCCGGGCACCGAGAAGCTCTGGAAGCACCCGCCGTTCGACGGCGCCGTCGCCGGCGGCGAGGTCTGGGGCCGCGGCGCCTGGGATGACAAGTCGAACCTGATCTCGCAGTTCGAGGCCGTCGAGTTGCTGCTCGCGGCCGGCTTCCAGCCGCGGCGCACCGTCTACCTGATCCTTGGCCACGACGAGGAAGTCGGCGGCAGCGAAGGCGCGGCCAAGGTGGCGGCGCTGTTCAGGCAGCGCAACGTCAAGCTCGACTTCTATCTGACCGAGGGCCTTGTCGTCACGCAAGGCATCCTGCCGGGCATCGCGGCGCCGGTGGCGCTGATCGGCCTGGCCGAGAAGGGCTACGTCTCGGTGCGCCTCGCCGCCGAGGCGCCGCCGGGCCATTCGTCGATGCCGCCGGCGCCGGGCAAGAGCGCCATCGGCATGCTCGCCGCCGCGCTGGCGCGGCTGGACAGCCAGCCGATGGCTGGCGGCATCCAGGGCGTCGCGCGCGAGATGTTCGCCACCGTCGCGCCAGAGATGAGCGGCCTGCAGCGCGTGGCGTTGTCGAACCCGTGGCTCTTCGCGCCTCTGACCGAGCGCATGCTCTCCGGCCAGCCGAGCACGAACGCATTGATGCGCACGACCACGGCGCTGACGGTCGCCAATGCCGGCAACAAGGAGAACGTGCTGCCCGGGCGCGCCGACGCGGTGGTGAACTTCCGCATCCTGCCCGGCGACACGGTGGCCGATGTGCTCGCGCACGTGAAGCACGTCGTCGCCGACGAGCGCATCAAGATCGAGGCCGTGGGCGAAGGCGGCGAAGCGTCGCCGGTGTCGTCGTCGTCGGCCGCCGGCTACCACCACATCGAGCGCGCGATCCGCGAGGTGTTTCCCGGCGCCGTCGTCGCGCCCGGCCTGATGCTCGCCGGTACCGACGCCAAGCATTTCACCGGCGTCGCCGAGCAGCTTTATCGCTTCTCTCCCGTGCGCGCCGGCTCGGCCGACCTGAGCCGCCTGCATGGCACCGACGAACGCATGTCGGTGGACAACCTCGCGGAGATGATCCGCTTCTATCACCGCCTGCTGCAGCTTGCCGCCGGCGCCCCACCGACAAGTTCGGCCCCTGAAGGAAAGCAGCCATGACCCAAGCCGTGATCGTCTCGACCGCCCGCACGCCCCTGGCCAAGAGCTGGAAGGGCGCCTTCAACATGACGCACGGCGCCACGCTCGGCGGTGCCGTCGTGAAGGCCGCCGTCGAACGCGCCGGCGTCGACCCCGCCGAGGTCGAAGACGTGCTGATGGGCTGCGCCACGCCCGAAGGCGCCACCGGCGGCAACATCGCGCGCCAGATCGCGCTGGCCGCGGGCCTGCCGATCACGACGAGCGGCGCCACCGTCAACCGCTTTTGCAGCAGCGGCCTGCAGACTATCGCGATGGCCAGCCAGCGCATCATCGCCGGCGAGGGCGAGGTGTTCGTCGCCGGCGGCGTCGAGAGCATCTCGTGCGTGCAAAACGAGGCCAACCGGCACATGGCCAAGGATCCGGCGCTCGAAGCGAAGAAGCCCGAGATCTACTGGAACATGCTGCAGACGGCCGAGAACGTGGCCAAGCGCTACGGCATGCCCAAGGAGCGCATGGACCGCTACGGCGCCGCCAGCCAGCAAAAGGCCTGCGCGGCGCAGGAGCAGGGTCTGTTCGACGCCGAAATGATCCCGATGACGGTGACCGCCGGCGTCGCCGACGCGCAGCTCGGTCTGATCAGCAAGCAGGTCACCGTGAAGGCCGACGAAGGCCTGCGCCCGGGCACCACGTACGAGGGCATCAAGGACATCCGCTCGGCGGTGCCCGGCGGCGTCGTCACCGCCGGCAACGCCAGCCAGTTCAGCGACGGCGCCGGTGCCTGCGTCGTCGTCAGCGACACGTACGCGCAGAAGAAGGGGTTGAAGCCGCTTGGCCGCTTCCTCGGCTTTGCAGTCGCCGGCTGCGAGCCCGACGAGATGGGCATCGGCCCGGTGTTCGCGGTGCCCAAGGTGCTTGCACGCCTGGGGCTGAAGGTCGGCGACATCGACCTGTGGGAGCTGAACGAGGCCTTCGCCGTGCAGGTGCTGTATTGCGCCGACAAGCTCGGCATCCCGATGGACCGGCTCAACGTCAACGGCGGCGCCATCGCGATCGGCCACCCCTACGGCGTCAGCGGCCAGCGGCTGACGGGCCACGCGCTGATCGAAGGCAAGCGCCGCGGCGCCAAGCGCGTGTGCGTGACGATGTGCGTCGGCGGTGGCATGGGCGCGGCCGGCGTCTTCGAGGTGCTCTGACAAGCTGCGGCGTTAGGGGAGCCTGACGATGGACGTGCTGCGCACCCCCGACGCGCGCTTTGCCGGCCTGCCGGGCTGGCCGTACGAGGCGCGTGTCGTCGAGCTCGACGACGCCGCGGCCGGCCGCCTGCGCATGGCCTACGTCGACGAAGGCCCGCGCGACGCCGCGGTGACGGCGCTGTGCCTGCACGGCCAGCCGACCTGGGGCTATCTCTATCGCAAGATGCTTCCGGTGTTCACCGGCGCCGGGCTGCGTGTCGTCGTGCCGGACCTGATCGGCTTCGGCCGCTCGGACAAGCCGGTGGACGACAGCGGCGGGCCGAGCTGGTACACGTTCGACAACCACCGCAATGCGCTGCTCGCGTTCGTCGAGCGGCTGGACCCGAAGAACGTGCTGCTCGTCTGCCAGGACTGGGGCGGCGTGCTCGGGCTGACGATGCCGATGGCGGCACCCGAGCGGTACAAGCGCCTCTTGGTGATGAACACGGGCCTCGGCACCGGCACCGTCACCGAGGGCTTCCTGAAATGGCGGGCCTACAACAACGCGCAGCCCGATTTGGCGGTCGGCAAGCTGCTCAAGCGCGGCTGCCCGATGCTGAGCGACGCCGAGGCCGCGGCCTACGACGCGCCGTTCCCTGATGTGCGCCACAAGGCGGGCGTGCGCGCGTTTCCGAATCTCGTGCCCGACAGCGATGAAGCGCCTGGCGCCGCGCTGAGCCGCGCCGCCAGCGTCTTCTTCACCGATCAGTGGCAGGGCGACACCTTCATGGCCATCGGCATGCAGGATCCCGTGCTCGGCGAGGCGCCGATGCGCTCGCTGGCGCGCAGGATCCGCGGCTGCCCGCCGCCGCTGGAGGTGGCCGAGGCCGGGCACTTCGTGCAGGAGTGGGGCGCGCCGATCGCGCGCGCGGCGCTGGCGCACTTCAAGCTCGGCTGAACGGCGCTGCCGGCGCCGCTGCACTTCGAACCCGACCGACCCCTCGCCGCGATGACGTACGACCTGCCCACCGCCCGCCGCTTCTTCGCCGCGTCGCCCTTCATGGTCGACCTTGGTGTCGAGCCGGTGGCCATCAGCGAGGGCCGCGTGACGACGGTGCTGCCGATCGCCCACCGCCATCTGCAGCACACCGGCCAGGTGCACGCCGGCGTGATGGCGACGATCGCCGACCACACGATGGGCGCCGCCGGCCAGACGCTGGCCGCCGAGGGCTTCTGGATCATCACCGCCGAACTGAAGACGAGCCTGCTGCGCCCAGGCAAGGGCGAGCGCCTCGTCTGCGAAGCCTGGGTCGTCAAGCCCGGACGCATGCTCACCTTCACGGAGGCCGAGGTGTACGCCGAAGCCGCCGGCGGCCAACGCACGCTGGTGATGAAGGCGTCGGCGACGATGGCGCTGGTGGCGCGTTCGGCCTGAACAGGCGTCCTTGGAGGAGCCCGCCCGTGCGCGACACCCTCGACTTCCTGCTACACGACTGGCTGCACGTCACCGAGCTGACGGGCCGTACGCGCTTCGCCGAGCACTCGGCCGAGACGTTCGCGCAGGTGCTGGACATGTGCGAGCGCATCGCGCGCGAGAAGTACGCGCCGTTCAACCGGCTCGTCGACACCGAAGAACCGCGCTTCGACGGCGAGAAAGTCATCCTTCCGCAGGCCACGCACGACGCCTGGGCCGCCTATGCCGAGAGCGGCATGCTCGCTGCGGCGCAGGACGCCGAGGTCGGCGGCATGCAGCTGCCGTACACGGTGGAGGCGGCCGCCGACGCGTTCTTCGCGAAGGCGTCGGTCAGCATCGGCGGTGGCCTTCTGACGCGCGGCAACGCGAGCCTGCTGATGGCGCACGGCACGGCGGCGCAGAAGCGTGTCTTCGCCGCCACCGAGTTCAGCGGCCGCTGGTCGGGCACGATGTGCCTGTCGGAGCCGCAG
Organism: Betaproteobacteria bacterium; assembly: GCA_016716535.1. GTDB lineage: Bacteria > Pseudomonadota > Gammaproteobacteria > Burkholderiales > Burkholderiaceae_C > Rubrivivax. The sequence goes on from JADJWD010000002.1 coordinate 412,439, forward strand.
GCGGGCTCGAGCCTGTCGGACATCGCCACGCGCGCCGAGCCGGAGCCGGGCGGTGAAGCCGATCCGCTCGGCCCCCGCTACCGCCTGCGCGGCCACAAGATGTGGATCTCGGCCGGCGAGCACGAGCTCACCGAGAACATCATCCACCTCGTGCTGGCGAAGATCCCGCGCGAAGACGGCACGCTGGTGCCGGGCACGAAGGGCATTTCGCTCTTCATCGTGCCGAAGAAGATGGTGGCGGCCGACGGCACGCTCACCGGCGAGCGCAACGACGTGGCGCTGGCCGGCCTGAACCACAAGTGCGGCTGGCGCGGCACGACGAACACGCTGCTGAACTTCGGCGAGGGCCGCTTCAGGCCCGGCGGCCGCGCCGGCGCCGTCGGCTACCTCGTCGGCCGCCCCGGCGAGGGCCTGCGCTGCATGTTCCACATGATGAACGAGGCGCGCATCGCAGTGGGCATGGCGGCGACGATGCTCGGCATGGCCGGCTACGAGGCCTCGCTCGAGTACGCGCGGCAGCGGCCGCAAGGACGGCCGATCGGCCCGGCGGGCAAGGACCCGGCGCAGCCGCAAGTCCACCTGATCGAGCACGCCGACATCAAGCGCATGCTGCTGGCGCAAAAGAGCCTCGCCGAGGGCGCGCTGGCGCTCGAGCTGTACTGCGCCCGCCTCGTCGATGAGGCGCACACCGGCGAGCCCGCGGCGGCGAAGGACGCCGCGCTGCTGCTCGAAGTGCTGACGCCGATCGCCAAGAGCTGGCCGAGCGAGTGGTGCCTGGAAGCGAACTCGCTCGCGATTCAGGTGCTCGGCGGCTACGGCTACACGCGCGACTTCCCGGTCGAGCAGTACTGGCGCGACAACCGCCTGAACATGATCCACGAGGGCACGCACGGCATCCAGGCGCTCGACCTGCTCGGCCGCAAGGTCGTGATGGATGGCGGCGCCGGCCTGAAGCTGCTCGCCACGCGCATCAGTGCCACGATCGAGCGCGCCGGGCATGTCGATGGTCTTGCCGAGCCCGCCAACGCGCTGGCCGCCGCGTTGCACAAGCTCGGCGCGGCGACGAAGGCCGCCTGGGCCACCGGCCAGCCCGAAGAGGCGCTGGCCAACGCGACGCCGTACCTGCAAGCCTTCGGCCACGTCGTGCTGGCCTGGATGTGGCTCGAAGTGGCGCTGGTGGCCCGCGGTGCCGCCACGGCGGCCGGCGCCGCCGCAGCAGCATCACCCCGCCTTGCGCTCGCGCAAGGCAAGCTCGCTGCGATGCGCTACTTCTATGCTTACGAGTTGCCGAAGATCGACGCTTGGCTCGGCGTCGTCGCGCGGCGCGAGCCGCTCGTGCGCGAGATGCGCGACGAATGGTTTTGAGTTGACCCTGAACAACCACCGGAGACACGCCCGATGAGCACGCCCGTGCAGAAGCTGTTCGACCTTTCCGGCCAGGTGGCCCTCGTCACCGGCGGCTCGCGCGGCCTGGGGCTGCAGATGGCCGAGGCGCTCGGCGAGGCCGGCGCGAAGATCATGCTCACGTCGCGCAAGGCGGCCGACCTCGAAGAGGCTGCGGCCGACCTGGCCGAGCGCGGCATCGACGCGCGCTGGATCGCTGCCGACGCCGCCGACCCGGCGGGCGTCAAGAAGGTCGTCGACGAGACGATGCAGCGCCTGGGCCGCATCGACATCCTCGTCAACAACGCCGGCGCCACCTGGGGCGCGCCGGCCGAGGACTACCCGCTCGAGGCCTGGGACAAGGTGATGAACCTGAACATCCGCTCGATGTTCCTCTTCTCGCAGGCGGTGGGCCGCGCGTGGATGATTCCGAACAAGAAGGGCCGCATCATCAACGTCGCCAGCATCGCGGGGCTGGGCGGCAGCATGAACGTCGAGTTCATCGCCTACGGCGCGAGCAAGGGCGCGGCGGTCAACTTCACGCGCACGCTCGCCGGCGAGTGGGGCGAGCACGGCATTACCGTCAACGCGCTGGCGCCGGGCTTCTTCCCGAGCAAGATGACGCGCGGCACGCTGCAGACGATCGGCGCCGACAAGCTCGCCGCCGGCGCGCCGCTGCGGCGCATCGGCGACGACGACGACCTGAAAGGCGCGGCGCTGCTCTTCGCCAGCGCCGCCGGCAAGCACATCACCGGGCAGATCCTCGCCGTCGACGGCGGTGTCTCCTGCGTGCACGGAGGCTGAACGCGCATGCCCGCATCGAAGCGCAAGCGGCAGGGGCCGCTGCACTTTCCGGTCCGCATCCCGTTCGTCGAGGAGCTGGGCCTGGAGCTGTGGCACGCCGGCGACGGTACGAGCGAGTTGCGCGTCGACCTCGACGAGGCGCACCTCAACAGCTGGGAAGTGGCGCACGGCGGCGTGCTGATGACGCTGCTGGATGTGGCGATGGCGCAGGCCGCGCGCACGATGCACCGCGACGGCGAACGCTTCGGCCCGAGCGTCGTGACGATCGAGATGAAGACCACCTTCGTTCACCCGGCAGAGGGGCTGCTCACGGCGCGCGGCAAGCTGCTGCACCGCACGCCGACGCTTGCCTTCTGCGAAGCCCACGTCGTCGATGAAAAGGGCCAGCTGTGCGCGCACGGCACCGGCACCTTCAAGTACCTGCGCGCGCTCGGCAAGCGGCGCGTGCAGGAAGTGCGAAGCGAAACCAGGCCCGCCGCCGCGGCCCCTTCCAACACCGACACCGACCCGAAAGCCCGCCCATGAAACACCAGCGCATCGTCCTCGCCTCGCGCCCCGCGGCCGAGGCCACCGCCCAGAACTTCCGGCTCGAGACCGCCGAGACGCCGCCGCTCGCCGAGGGCCAGGTGCTCGTGCGCAACCGCTGGCTGAGCCTGGACCCGTACATGCGCATGCGCATGAACGACGTGAAGAGCTACGCGCCGCCGGTGGCTGTCGGCGCCGTGATGGTCGGCGGCACCGCCGGCGAGGTGGTCGAGTCGCGCCACGCCGACTTCCGCGCCGGCGACACCGTCGTCGCGCAAGGCGGCTGGCAGGAGGCCGTCGTGCTCGACGCCGCGCAGAAGGGCGTCGTGCGCAAGGTCGACACGTCACGCGTGCCGCTGTCGGCGTACCTTGGCGCAGTGGGCATGCCCGGCGTCACGGCGTGGGTCGGCCTCGTGCACTTCATCGAGCCGAAGGCCGGCGAGACGATCGTCGTCGATGCGGCCAGCGGCGCCGTCGGCGGCATCGTCGGCCAGCTCGCGAAAGCGCGCGGCTGCCGCGCCGTGGGCATGGCCGGCGGCCCCGACAAGTGCGCCTACGTGAAGGAGCAACTCGGCTTCGACGAGTGCATCGACTACAAGGCGCACCGCGATTTCAAGTCACTGGCCGCGGCGCTGGACGCGGCGGCGCCGAACGGCGTCGATGGCTTGTTCGAGAACGTCGGCGGCCTCTTGCTCGACGTGACGCTGTCGCGGATGAATGCGTTCGGCCGCGTTGCGCTGTGCGGCATGATCGCCGGCTACGACGGCCAGCCGATGCCGATCACCAATCCGCGGCTGCTGCTGACGCAGCGGCTGCGCCTGCAAGGCTTCATCGTCAGCGAGCACATGCACCTGTGGCCGCAGGCGCTGCAGGAATTGGGAGAGGGCGTCGCTGCCGGCCGGCTGAAGTACCGCGAGACAGTCGCCGACGGCCTGGCCGCGGCGCCCGAGGCGTTTCTCGGGCTGCTGAAGGGGCGCAACTTCGGCAAGCAGCTGGTGAAGCTCAGCTGAGCCGACACGAAGTACGAAGCGATGCGGTGGACCTGGGCGCGCTTACCCGAACTCGCGGTCGATGACCTTTACGACGCGCTGGCCCTGCGCGCGCGCGTCTTCGTCGTCGAGCAAGCCTGCGCCTTCCAGGACCCCGACGGCACCGACCGGCATGCATGGCACCTGGTTGGCCGCGACGAGAACGGTGTGTTGACGGCCTACCTGCGCGTCGTCGATGCGCCCGAGACAAACCCCGTTCGGGTTGAGCCTGTCGAAGCGCCGCTCGAAGTACAACCCGTTCGGGCTGAGCTTGTCGAAGCCCCCTCGATCGGCCGCGTCGTCACCGCCCCCGAGCACCGCGGCACCGGCCTCGGCCGCATGCTCTTCGCCGAAGGCCTGGCACGCTGCCTCGCCACGTGGCCCGGCCGCGGCATCCGCCTGAACGCGCAGGCGCGGCTCGAACGCTTCTACGCCGGCTTCGGCTTCGCTCGCGCCGGCCCCGACTTTCTCGAAGACGGCATCACACACATCCCGATGTGGAGAGCACCATGACCGCGACGCACGAAGTGTTCAACCAGGCCGAACCGCTGGCCGACGTCAACCTCTATCGCATCAACCGCCCGCTGCAGGCTGCGCTGCGCGTGCTGGCGCCCGGCCTCGGCGACAAGCGGCTGCAAGCGCTCGACGCGCTCGGCGCCGAGATGGGCAGCGCGGCGATGCAGCGGCACGCGCGGCTGGCGAACACGCACACGCCGGTGCTGCACGCGCACGACCGCGTCGGCCGCCGCGTCGACCAGGTCGAATTCCACCCGAGCTACCACGCGCTGATCGGCGCCGCGCTCCGGCACGGCCTGCACGGCGCGCCGTGGAGCGGCGGGCCGCTCGCGCACGTCGAGCGCGCCGCCGGCTTCATGCTCTTCACCGAAGCCGAGCCGTCGGTGCTGTGCCCGGTGTCGATGACCTACGCGGTGACGCCCTCGTTGCGCGCCAACCCCGCGCTGCAGGCCGAATGGGGCCCGCGCGTCGCTGCGCGCGGCTATGACGAGCGCTTCGTGCCCGCCGCCGCCAAGCCCGGCGTGACGATGGGCATGGGCATGACCGAGAAGCAAGGCGGCTCCGACGTGCGCGCCAACACGACGCGCGCCACGCCCGATGGCGAAGACGCCTGGGGGCGGCGGCACCGCATCACCGGCCACAAGTGGTTTGTCTCGGCGCCGATGTGCGACGCCTTCCTCGTGCTGGCGCAGTCGCCCGGCGGCTTGAGCTGCTTCTTCATGCCGCGCCTGTTGCCCGACGGCAGCGTCAACGCCATGCACGTGCAGCGCCTGAAGCACAAGCTCGGCAACCAGGCCAACGCCAGCAGCGAGGTCGAGTTCCTGGACGCCACCGCGTGGCTCGTCGGCGAGGAAGGTCGCGGCGTGCCGCAGATTCTGGCGATGGGCGCGCTGACGCGGCTCGACTGCGCGCTCGGCACGGCCGGGCTGATGCGCCAGGCGCTGTCGATCGCGCTGCACCACACCGCTCAGCGGCACGCCTTCGGCCGTCCGCTGGTGGCGCAGCCGCTGATGAAGAACGTGCTCGCCGACCTCGCGCTCGAAAGCGAAGCGGCGACGCTGCTCGCGCTGCGCCTGGCGCTGGCGGTGGACCGCACCGAGAACGGCACGGACAAGGCTGGAGGCGACCCGAACTTCAATGCGGCGCACGAAGCGGTCATCCGCCGCGTGCTGACGCCGGTGGCCAAGTTCTGGATCTGCAAGCGCGGCAGCCACTTCGGCCAGGAGGCGATGGAGTGCCTGGGCGGCAACGGCTATGTCGAGGAAGGCGGCCAGGGCGTGATGGCGCGCATCTACCGCGAGATGCCGGTCAACAGCATCTGGGAAGGCGCCGGCAACATCATGGCGCTGGACCTCCAGCGCGCGCTGCGCGGCGCCGACGTGGCCCCGGCGATTGAGCACGAACTGCGCGGCGCGCGCGGCGCGCACAAGGCACTCGACGCGGCGGCCGCGCGCGTGCTCGCCGCCATCGACGGCGGTGTGCCCGAGGCGCAGTCGCGCATCCTCGCGCGCGACACCGCGCTCGTGCTGCAGGCGGCGCTGCTGCACCGCATCTCGCCGCCGGCCGTCTTCGAAGCCTTCTGCGCCGCGCGGCTCGAATCGGGCAGCGACGTCTTCGGCGCGCTCGGCGAGCGGGTAGATCTCGACCCGATCATCGAGCGGGCGATGCCGGTGGAGGGGGGGTAGGCGGGCGGACCGTCGCGCTGCCGGGCCCGCGATCCGCCGGCAGTCCCACCAGGCGACGAGGCGCCAACTAGGTGGCCGGATCAGGCGCGACCAGCGTGTGCCACGCGGCCCGCGGCGAGGCGATGCGCATCTCGCCGCGCGGGTCCCAACCGAGCACGCGCTGGTCGCCGGCGACGAACACCTCGGCGCCGGCAGCTCCGGCCGCGGCGACCAGGCGCACATTGGCGTCGTCGGCGGGGTCACTCACATCGGGCACGCGCGCAGCGCAGGCCCACAGCGTGTCGAAGCGCGTGATGGCGGCTGCGTGGCGAGCGAACTTGCGCGCGAGGACGGAGTGCACCTCGCGGCGCACGAGGGCGCTCGTCAGCAGGGTGTGGCCGGCTGCATCGATCGCCAGCAGCAACTCGGCGCACAGGCCCGGGAAGACGATGGCCGACAGCCAGACGTGGGTGTCGAGGAAGACCTTCAAGACACTTCGCGCAGGATGTCGTCTTCGGTCAGCCAGCCGCTTGCGCGCGCTTGCGGGGCGAGGTCCTCGTGAAGCAGGCGCAACGTCTCGCGCAGAGCCTGCGCGCGCAGTGCTTCGCGCACGAGGTCGCTGCGGCTGCGGCCCGTGGCGGCCACGAGCCGGTCGAGGGCGGCGGCTTCCTCGTCGTCGAGGCGAACGGTGAGGACGGCGGACATGGTGCGGATTCGGGCTGCGCAGTCGCCTGTCTTACACCGTCATACGGTGGCCAAGTCAAACCCGTCTCATCGACAACGGTCGCTTAGCATTCCTTCCACGTCGCCCTTGATCCACGCCGGAGACCCCCATGAACCCCACCTCCACCCGCGGCATCGCCGTCATCACCGGTGCCGCTTCGGGCTTCGGTCTGCAGACGAGCCGCATCGCGGCGCAGCGGGGGATGAAGGTGGTGATGGCCGATGTGCAGGCCGATGCGCTGGCGATCGCGCAGCATGAGGTCGAAGGGCTCGGTGCCGAGGTGCTGCCGTTCACGCTCGATGTCTCGAAGGCGGCCGAGGTCGAGGCGCTGGCCGAGGCGACGATGCGGCGGTTCGGGGCGCCGACGTTCGTCTTCAACAACGCCGGCGTCGGCGGCGGCGGGCTGGTGTGGGAGAACACGCTGCGCGACTGGGAGTGGGTGCTCGGCGTCAACCTGATGGGCGTCGTGCACGGCGTGCGCGCGTTCACGCCGCTGATGCTGGCCGCCGCGAAGCGCGACCCGGCGTGGCGCGGCCACATCGTCAACACCGCCAGCATGGCCGGGCTCGTGAACCCGCCGAACATGGGCATCTACAACGTCAGCAAGCACGCGGTCGTGTCGCTGTCGGAGACGCTGTACCAGGACCTCGCGCTCGTCACCGACCAGGTGCGCGCGCACGTGCTGTGCCCGTTCTTCGTGCCCACCGGCATCCACCGCAGCGAACGCAACCGGCCCGCCGACATGGCAGCGGCCAAACCGACGAAGAGCCAGTTGATCGGCCAGGCGATGAGCGAGAAGGCAGTGACCAGCGGCAAGGTCACCGCCGCCGACGTGGCGGCCAAGGTGTTCGCGGCGATCGATGCGAACGCGTTCTACATCTACAGCCACCCGCGGGCGCTGGGCTCGGTGCAGCAGCGGCTCGAGGACGTCATGACGCCGCGCAACCCGAGCGACCCGTTCCGCGACCGGCCCGAGGTCGGCGCGGAGTTGAAGAGGCAGCTGCGTGCCGAGTGATCAAGCCGCAGCCCGCGCCGCCGAGCTGCGCGCGCTGCTGCACCACCACGCGCATCGCTACTACGTGCTCGACGCGCCGGAGATTCCGGACGCCGAGTACGACCGGCTGTTCCAGGAGCTGCAGGCGCTCGAGGCCGCGCATCCCGACCTGCGCGCGCCCGACTCGCCGACGCAGCGAGTGCTCGGCCGCGTGCTGGAAGGCCTCACGCCGGTGCGGCACGTCGTGCCGATGCTCTCGATCCAGACCGAGACCGACACCACCGCGGCCGGCGCAGTGGCCTTCGATGCCCGCGTGCGGCGCGAGCTTGCGCTGCCGGCCGATGCGCCGCCGGTCGAGTACGCGGCCGAGCTGAAGTACGACGGCCTCGCGGTCAGCCTGCGCTACGAGGCCGGCGTGCTGGTGCTCGCGGCGACGCGCGGCGACGGCGAGACTGGCGAGGACGTGACGCAAAACATCCGCACGATCGGCCAGGTGCCGCTGCGCCTGCACACCGAGGCATCTGACAAACCGCCGCCGGTGCTGGAAGTGCGCGGCGAGGTCTACATGCGCCGCGACGACTTCGAGCGGCTGAACGAGCGCCAGCGTGAAAAGGGTGAACGGACCTACATCAACCCGCGCAACACCGCCGCCGGCGCGGTGCGCCAGCTCGACCCGGCGATGACGGCGTCGCGGCCGCTGTCGTTCTTCGCCTATGGCCTCGGCGACGTGCAGGGCTGGCCGCTGCCCGGCGAGCCGGCGGCCACGCACAGCGGCGTGCTCGATGCGCTCGCGGCCTTCGGCCTGCCGGTGTCGAACGACCGCCGCGTCGTGCTGGGCGCCGAAGGTCTCGTTGCCTTCCACCGCGACATCCTCGCGCGGCGCGACGCGCTGCCGTTCGACATCGACGGCGTCGTCTACAAGGTCAACGCGCTCGCGCTGCAGCGGCGCATGGGCTTCAAGACGCGCGAGCCGCGCTGGGCGGTGGCGCACAAGTACCCGGCGCAGGAGCAGGCGACGCGGCTCGCCGGCATCGAGGTGCAGGTCGGCCGCACCGGCAAGCTGACGCCGGTGGCCAAGCTCGAGCCGGTCTTCGTCGGCGGCACGACGGTGAGCAACGCGACGCTGCACAACGTCTTCGAGCTGCGCCGCAAGGGCGTGCGCATCGGCGACCGCGTCATCGTGCGCCGCGCCGGCGACGTGATCCCCGAGGTCGTCGCGCGCATCCCCGAGGCGCGGGCGGCCTATGTACCCAACTTCCAGATGCCGCGCCAGTGCCCGGTGTGCGGCAGCGAAGTGCGGCGCGAGAAGGGCGGCATCGACCACCGCTGCACGGGCGGCCTCTTCTGCGCCGCGCAGCGCAAGCAGGCGCTGCTGCACTTCGCCGGGCGGCGCGCGATGAACATCGAGGGGCTGGGCGACAAGCTCGTCGATCAGCTCGTCGATGGCGGCCTCGTGCGCACGCTGCCGGAGCTGTACAAGCTCGGCGTCGCCAAGCTCGCCACGCTCGAGCGCATGGCCGAAAAGAGCGCGGCCAACCTCGTCGCCGCGCTCGAGCAGAGCAAGCGCACGACGCTGGCACGGTTCCTCTACGCGCTCGGCATCCGCCAGGTCGGCGAGGCGACCGCGCGCGACCTCGCGCGCCACTTCGGGCGGCTGGACCGCGTGATGGACGCGAGCGTCGAGCAGCTGCTCGAAGTCAACGACGTGGGCCCGATCGTCGCCGAGAGCATCCACACCTTCTTCGCGCAGCCGCACAACCGCGAGGTCGTCGAACAGTTGCGCGCTGCCGGCGTCACGTGGGACGAGCACGAAGGTGCTGCGGCGCAGGCCGGTGCGCCGCTGCCGCTGGCCGGCAAGACGCTGGTGCTGACGGGCACGCTGCCGACGCTCTCGCGCGACGAAGCGAAAGCGCTCGTCGAAGCGGCCGGCGGCAAGGTGGCCGGCTCGGTGTCGAAGAAGTCGCACTGGGTGGTAGCGGGCGAGGAGGCTGGCAGCAAGCTCGACAAGGCGCGCGAGTTGGGCGTGCCGGTGCTCGACGAGGCCGCGCTGCGGCGGCTGGTGGAAGGCGGCGAGGGCTGAGCGCTTCCTTGGGCTTGCAAGGCTCTTGCGCGCGGCATACTGCGCGCCACAACAGCCAAGAGGAGATCCGAGCATGCACATCGCCCCCGTTCGCTTCCTCGTCGCCGCAGCCGCCTGCGTCTTCGCCGCTCAGGCAGCAACGGCCGCCTGCCTCACCGACGCCGAAGTCGTCGCGCTGCACGACGCCTACCTCGCCAAGCGCCCGGCCGCCAACCTCGAGGGCCTGAGCGCCGCCGACGGCGAATGCACGCGCGCCAAGCTGAACCGTTTGCTTGCTGCGCAACTGGGGCCGGTCGCCGGCTACAAGGCCGGCCTCACGAACCCCGCGGTCCAAAAGCGCTTCAACCACGGTTCGCCGGTGTGGGGCACGCTGTACGAGGCGATGCTGCTGAAGGACGGCGCGGTGGTCGAGGCCGCGTTCGGCGCGCGCCCGCTGTACGAGGCCGACCTGCTGGTGCGCGTCAGCAGCGCCGCGATCAACGAAGCGAAGACGCCGGCCGACGTGCTGGCGGCGATCGACCAGGTGATCCCGTTCATCGAGCTGCCCGACCTCGTCGTGCAGGCGCCGCCGCGGTTGAACGGCGCGGCGATCAGTGCCATCAACGTCGGCGCGCGGCTCGGCGTGCAAGGCGCGCCGATTGCTGTGGCGGCGACGCGCGCCGAGCGCTTCGCAATGCTCGACGCGCTGCGCGACATGGTCGTCACGGTCAGCGAAGGCGGCAAGGAAGTCGACCGAGGCCGCGGCAGCGACGTGCTCGAGCACCCGCTGAACGCCGTCGTCTGGCTGGCCAAGGACATGGCCAAGAGCGGCGGTGGTGCGGCGCTGAAGCCGGGCGACCTCGTGAGCCTCGGTTCGTTCTCGCGCCTCTTGCCGCCGAAGGCCGGGCAGGCGGTCGAGGTGGTCTACTGGGGCCTGCCGGGGCGGCCGGCGGTGCGCGTGAGCTTCCGCTGAAGGCGCAGGCGAAACCTGCCACGAGGCCGGCGCAAAGGAGCATGCCACGATGGCCGTGCGCGAGATCCTGAAGATGGGCGACCTGCGCCTGCTGCGCGTGGCGCAGCCGGTGCGCGAGTTCGGCACGCCGGCGCTGCGCGCGCTGGTGGCCGACATGTTCGAGACGATGGCCGCGGCCAACGGCGCCGGGCTCGCCGCGCCGCAGATCGGCGTCGACCTGCAGCTCGTGATCTTCGGCTTCGACAAGAACGAGCGTTATCCCGGCGCGCCGCCGGTGCCGCCGACGGTGCTGGTCAACCCGCTGATCACGCCGGTCGGCGACGAGATGATCGAGGGCTGGGAAGGGTGCCTCTCGGTGCCCGGGCTGCGCGGCGTGGTGCCTCGGCACGCGCGCATCCGCTACCGCGGCTGGAACGAGCACGGCGAGCCGTTCGAGCGCGAGGCCGAGGGCTTCCACGCGCGCGTCGTGCAGCACGAGTGCGACCACCTGATCGGGCGCCTCTACCCCACGCGCATGACCGACCTGACGCGGCTGGGCTACACGAGCGTGCTGTTCCCCGAGGTGGCCGACGCGAGCGAGGTGTAGCGCTTAGCGGCGATCGCCGCGCAGCGATCGCCTGGCGTCCATCGCCTCTGTGCGCCACGCATCTACTGCCCCGCGAGCTTCTTCTCCAGCTCGGCGATCAGCGCGCGCGCCTCGTCGCCTTCGGGGATCGCGCGGCCGCTGTCGCGCCATTCGACGGCGCTCTTGAAGCCGTGCGCCTGCGCCTGCCGGCGGAACCACAGCCCTTCGGGGTTGTGGCGCGTGATGCCGTCGAACAGCGTCGCGAGCATCTGCGTCTGCTCCAGGCCCATCGTCAGCATCGCCTGGTTGACGACCATCTTGTGCATCGTCAGGTGCGGCCGCGGCACGCCGGCGATGCGGCGCGCGAGCGCGAGCGTCGCGGCCTCGAGCTGCGCGGCCGGCGCCGACATCGTCGCCAGGCCCCACTCGGCGGCACGCTGGCCGTCGATCATGTCGCCGGTGAACATGAGCTGCTTGGCGCGCATCGGCCCGAGGCGGTAGGTCCACATCGCCGTCGTCGGGCAGCCCCACACGCGCACCGGCGGGTAGCCGATCTTCGCGTCGTCGGCCATCACGAGCAGGTCGCAGCACATCGCGATGTCGCTGCCGCCGGCGAGCGCGACGCCGTGCACCATCGCGATCGTCGGCTTGCGGCAGCGCCACAGCGACATGAAGTCCTCGGTGTAGCGCTTCATCTCGGCGTAGTCGGCGGTCGGCTCCCAGGGGTGCTTCTCCTGCTGGCACGGGTGCTCGGCGCGGCCGGAGCCGAAGTCCTGCAGGTCGTAGCCGGCGCAGAAAGCGCGCCCGGCGCCGGCGAGCACGATGACGTGCACGTCGTCGTCGGCCTCGGCGATGGCGACGGCGCGGCGGATCTCTTCCGGCACCAGCTGGTTGATCGCGTTCAGCCGCTCGGGGCGGTTCAGCGTGATGCGCGCGATGCGCGGCTCGCCGGGCTGGCGTTCGACGCGCAGCGTCGTGAAGCGCGCGGCTTCGGGTGACAGCGGGGCGGGGTCATTGGTCGGGCTCATACTTGGGCTCTCCTTCGAGGACGGCTGGCCGCGCCGAGCATCACCTCGGTGATGGCATCGGGGCTGCGGTGGAAACACGGCTTTACACGCGCTGCGAACAAGCGACAACCTGCCGCCGTCATCGTGGGGTTCTCGCCGGCCGTTGCACTGCCATGAACGAACCTCTGCAGATGACTGACTTCAGCGTCTCCCGCGCGCCCCTCGGTCCCCTGGTGCCCCGCGCTTCGCGTGCCTCCCGCGCCTCGTTCATCGCGCGGTTTGCGACCCTGATGCTCGGATGGTTTGCCGGCGCGCTGCTCTGGTCCACCAGCCCCGCCGTGCGCGCCACCGAACGCGCCGAAGAGGCCGACCCGCCGGGCCGCGTCGGCCGCATCGTCGAGCTGCACGGGGGCGTCTCGCGCTACGACGACGAGGAGAACCGCTGGACCGACGCCGAGCGCAACCGGCCGCTCACCAGCGGCGACCGCCTGTCCACCGCCGGCGGCGCGCGCGCCGAGGTGCGCATCGGCTCGACGACGCTGCGCCTGGGCGGCGCCACCGAGCTCGAAATCGTGCGGCTGGACGACGAGCGGCTTGTCTTCGAGCTTCACGGCGGCACGCTGGCGCTGCGCGTGCGCAACCACGAGCAGGCGGCCGAGATGGAGGTGCTGACGCGCGAAGTGCGCCTCATGCCGATGCGCGCCGGCCACTACCGCATCGACCGCCAGGGCGACACCACCTGGGCCGGCAGCTGGCGTGGCGATCTGCGCGTCGATGACGCGCAGCGCCTCACCGCCGGCACCAGCCAACGGCTCGAACTGACGCGCGACGCGCGCACGAACGAGCTGCGCCACATCTGGCGCGGCCTGCCCAACGACGAGTTCGCCGCCTGGGCCACTGACGAAGACCGCAGCGACGAGCGCCTGGCGCGCAGCGAGCACGTCTCGCCGGAGATGACCGGCGCCGAGGACCTGGACCGCTGGGGCGCGTGGGACCGCCACCCAGAGTACGGCGTCGTCTGGTACCCGAACGAAGTGCCGGCCGGCTGGGCGCCTTATCGGCATGGCCGCTGGGTGTGGGTGGGCCCCTGGGGCTGGACCTGGGTGGACGACGCGCGCTGGGGCTTCGCGCCGTTTCACTACGGCCGCTGGGTGCACTGGGGCGGCCGCTGGTGCTGGGCGCCGGGCGGCTACGTGCGCCGTCCGGTCTACGCGCCGGCACTGGTGGCGTGGGTCGGCGGGCCGGGCTTCGGCGTCTCCGTGCAGATCGGCGGGCCGGCGATCGGCTGGGTGCCGCTGGCGCCGTACGAGCGCTGGGTGCCGCACTACCGCGCGACGCCGGTGTACATCGACCGCGTCAACCATCACCCGCGCTTCCAGCCGCCGCGGCGGCCCGGGCACCCGCAGACCGTGCCGACCGGCCCGATCGCCTACAGCAACCAGGGCGTCCCCGGCGCCGTGACCGTGGTGCCGCGCGACGTGCTGACGCGGCGCGAGCCGGTGGCGCGCGCGGTGGTCAACGTGCCCGATGTGCAGCGCGCGCCGGTGACGGGTGCGCCGCCGGCGCCGCCGGGGCGCGTGGCGACGGTGCCGCGTGCGCCGAACGGCCGCGATCCGCGCGCCGACGACGGCCGGCCGGGCCGCGCGCCGACCGTGCGGCCGGTCGAGCCGCCGCGGGTGAATGGCGGGCCGGACCGGCGGCCCGGGGGCGCGGACGCCCGTGACGCCCGTGACGCCCGGCCCGGCACGCCGCAAGTGCGGCCGGTGGCGCCGGCGCCGCCTGCCCAGGTCGTGCGTCCGGTGCAGCCGGCGCCGAGCGTGCGGCCTGCGACGCCCGCGCAGGGCGCGCAGCCGCTGCCGCGCGTGCAGCCGGCACCGTCGGTACAAACGCCTCCGCCCGCGCGTGCGCAGCCCACGCAACCGCCGCCGGCCCGCGCGCAGCCGGCGCCCGCCCCACGCGTGCAGCCCGCGCCACGTGGCGACGATGGCCGCCAGCGCGCGCCGCAAGAGCGCCGCGGCGGCGACCGCGAGCGCGACGCGACGCGCTGATCGGGTGTTCCGCCGCCCGCGCCACGGCGCGGCCGGCCGGCCTTCCCGGGTTTCTCCCCAGCCCGGCGGAAATCTGCGACATTGGTTCACCGTTGTGAACTGAAGCCATCGCCGATGAACACGCCCCCGCCCCGGGGCACTTCGGCACACGGCCCGCATCAAGGTCGCCCGTCTTGCGGCCGGCTTTGCCACCACGATGAACCTGCCCTGGGCGGCGCTCGCGCGCCGGCACAGCCAGCGCATCGGCGGCGGCGCACGATGGGTCGCCGTCGGGTGCACCGGCGAGCGGCTGGCAGCCGGTCGAGCACCTTCTCGCGCAGACCGGAAAGGCTCTCGGCCAGCTCACGGGCCTCGGCCAGCGATTGAGCCTTGCCGACGTCGCTGAGGCGTTCGAGCATCGCGCGCTCGGGCACGGAGATGAGGACGCGCGAGTCGGCCGCGGGCAGCGGCTGCAGGCCGAAGCCTTTGGGCAAGGCGTCGTGGAAGAGTCGCGTGGCCCGGTAGCTGGCCGGAAAGCGGTTCGTGAACCAATCGGGCAAACGTCGCGGTGCCTCGCCCCACAGGCTCAGGTGTTCGCGGAAAGCGATGTTCTGGCGCACGCCCCGCCATGCAAGCGCGGTCTTGCTGCCGACGTGCAGGCCCGGCGTCTGCTCTGTTCAGCGTGGACCCAAGCCGTCGGCGTGCGAGGCGCACCCGTCCAGGAAATGGGTGTGAATGGGCGCGAACGTCGCGCGGGTTGAAGTGACCTACCGCAGCAACGGCCTCAACGTCGACCAGACGTTGTCCAGCAAACGCGGATGCGCCTCGGCGCGCGGGTGGATGCGGTCGGGCTGGAACATCGCCTCGGCCAGCGGGCCTTCGGCGATGCCCGCCAGCAGGAACGGCACGAGCGCCGCGCCCTCGGCGCGCGCGACCTTCGGGAACACGGCCATGAAGCTCTCGCCGTAGGCGCGGCCGTAGTTCGGCGGCACGGCCATGCCGACGAGCAGCACGCGCGCGCTGGCCGCCTTGCTCTGGCGCGTCATCTCGGCGAGGTTCGCTTCGGTCATCGAAAGCGGCAGGCCGCGCAGCGCGTCGTTGCCGCCGAGTTCAATGATGACCACCTGCGGCTTGTGTTCGCGCAGCAGCGCCGGCAGGCGCGAGCGGCCGCCCGAGGTGGTGTCGCCGCTGACGCTGGCGTTGACGACGCGCCACGGCAGCCGCTCGGCGGCGAGCCGCTTGTCGAGCAGCGCCACCCAGCCCGTGCCGCGCGCGATGCCGTACTCGGCCGACAGGCTGTCGCCGACGACGAGCAGCGTTTTCGCGTTCGCCGGTGGTGTTCGCGCGTTGGCTGTCGCAGCGCTTGCCCCCTGGGCATGCACGGCCACGGGCGCCGCGAGCCAGCCCGCGAAGGCCAGCGCGCTACAGTGCGCGACCGCCGCGCGCAGCCAGCCGCGCCTGCGTGCCTCACAACGACAAGCGATGCCTGCCTTGCCTGAAGTTCGCGAACCCATCATCGCCGTGCGTGCGGTCACCAAGCAGGTGGCCGATGCCACCGGAACGCTGACGATTCTCCACGAGATCGATTTCGAGCTTGCGCGGCAGGAAAGCGTGGCGATCGTCGGCGCGTCGGGCTCGGGCAAGAGCACGCTGCTGTCGATCATCGCCGGGCTCGACGTGCCCAGCCGCGGCACCGTGTACCTCGCCGGGCAGGATCTTTTCCGCCTCGACGAGGACGAGCGCGCCGCCTTGCGCGCGCGCAACGTCGGCTTCGTGTTCCAGAGCTTCCAGCTGCTGGGCAACCTGACGGCGCTCGAGAACGTGATGCTGCCGCTCGAACTGATGGGCCGCCACGACGCGCGCGCCGCCGCCACCGAGATGCTCGGCCGCGTCGGCCTGGCCGAGCGGCTTTCGCACTACCCGAAGGTGCTCTCCGGCGGCGAGCAGCAGCGCGTGGCGCTGGCGCGCGCGTTTGTCGTGCACCCGCAGGTGCTGCTCGCCGACGAGCCCACCGGCAGCCTCGACTACGCCACCGGCGAGCGCGTGATGGAGCTGATGTTCGAGATGAACCGCGAACTGGGCACGACGCTCGTGCTCGTCACGCACGACCGGGCGATCGCGGCGCGCTGCGATCGGCAGTTGCGCATCGAGGCCGGGCGCATTGCCGGCGATACGTCGCGCGCGCGCGAAGCCGATGCGGCTGCGGCCGAGGCGGCGGCGACGCCGGGCGACTAGAGCCTCGCGGCCCCGTTCACGACGCCGGCAGGCCGAGAAACGCGCGCACCGGCTTCACGGTGCGCGCCGCGTCTTCCTCGTGCGGCACGTGGCCGAGGTCGTCGAAGATGACGAGGCGGCTGCCGGGGATCGTGCGGCCGAAGTGCTCGCCCACCGCCAGCGGAATCAGCCGGTCGCGCCGGCCCCACAGCACGAGCGTCGGCCTGCGGATCGAGGCGATGCGCTCGGCGTCGACGCCCGGCCGCATCTCGCGCAGGCGCTCCATCAAAGCGCGCCGGTTGCCTTCGCGCAGCGTCAGCTCGAAGTAGCGGTCGACGAGTTCCGGCGTGATGCGCGCCGGCTCGCCGTAGACGCTGGCCAGGCCCTGCGCGACGAGCTGCCGCGGCAGCACCCACTCGAGCACGTGGTTCAGCACCGGCACGCGCGCGAGCTGCCAGCCGAGCGGGAAGTGCTCGGGCACGAACGGCGGCCCGGCGGCATCGACGAGCACGAGCTGGTGCACACGTTCGGGCGCCAGCACCGCGACGCGCCAGGCGATCTCGCCGCCGAGCGAGTTGCCGCCGATGACAAAGCGCGTCAGCTTCAGCCGCTCGGCCACGTCGAGCACGAAGCGCGCATAGGCGTCGCCGCCGTAGCCCGCCGCGGCGTAGCGGCCGGTGAAGGGCCCGGTGAGGCCGAAGCCCGGCAGGTCGAAGGTGATGACGCGCCGTTGCGTCTTCAGCGCCTTGACCCAGCCTTCCCAGGTGTGCAGGCTGGCCGACGTGCCGTGCAGCAGCACGATGGGCAGCGGGTCGCCGCGCGGGCCTTCGTCGCGCAGGTGGACGATCTGGCCACCCACGTCGATGAAGTCCGAAGGCGGTGGCGCCCAGCGCGCGACGAGCGAATCGACCGGGCGGTCGGGCGCGCGCGACATCGCCAGCGCGATCGCCGTCAGCACCATCAGCACGCCCACGGCGCGCAGCAACCACGACAGCATGCGCGCGATTCTAGGCAGCGGCGCAGGTGCGTCTTGGCGTCGTTGCGAGCTTCGTTGCACGAGGCTTGCGACGGGGTCCGCCGCAGGCCCGCTGCCTACAATGACCCGCATGTCCGATGTGATCTCGACGACGACCTCGGCGCCGCCCTCGGCGCCCGCCGCACCTGCGTTCATCCACCTGCGGCTGCACACTGAATATTCGGTCGTCGACGGCACGCTGCGCATCGACGACGCGGCCGCCGCGGCGCGTGCCGGCGGCATGCCGGCGCTGGGCATCGCCGACCTCAACAACCTGTTCGGCGCGGTCAAGTTCTACAAGGCCTGCCGCGGCAAGGGCGTCAAGCCGATCATCGGCGTCGACGTGTGGATGGAGCCCCTGGCCCACGCGTCTTTCGTACAAAGCGGCGACAAGGCCGCGAGCCGCCTGATGCTGCTGGTGCAGGACGAGCGCGGCTGGCACAACCTGAGCGAACTCTTGGCGCGCGCCTGGGTCGGCAACGCGCAGCGCACGGTGGCGTGGGTGAAGTGGCCGTGGCTCGAAGAGTTGGGTGACGGGCTCATCGCGCTGTCCGGCGGCGACCTCGGCGCGGTCGGCATGGCGCTTCTGGCCGGCGACGAGGCACGCGCGCGAACTGTGGCCGGCGAACTGGCGCGCATCTTCCCGGGCCGCTTCTACATCGAGCTGCAACGCGCCGGCCAGCCGCAGCACGAAGCGCACGTGCGCGCCGCGGTGCCGCTGGCCGCTTCGATGCGGCTGCCGGTGGTCGCCACGCACCCGGTGCAGTTCCTCGAAGCCGATGACTTCGAGGCGCACGAGGCGCGCGTCTGCGTCGCCGAAGGCGAGACGCTGGCCAACCCGCGGCGCATCAAGCGCTTCACGCGCGAGCAGTACTTCAAGAGCACCGCCGAGATGGCGGCGCTCTTCGCCGATGTGCCGAGCGCACTGGCCAACAGTTTGCACATCGCGACGCGCTGCAACCTGACGCTCGTGCTCGGCAAGGCGCGGCTGCCGGACTTCCCGACGCCGCTCGAAGACGGCGTGCCGATGCCGCTGGACCGTTACTTCCGCCAGGCCTCGCAGGCCGGGCTCGAGAAGCGGCTTGCGGCGCTGTACCCCGACGCCGCGGTGCGCGAGCGTGAACGGCCGCGCTACCAGGAGCGGCTCGAATTCGAACTCGCGACGATCGAGAAGATGGGCTTCGCCGGCTACTTCCTGATCGTCAGCGACTTCATCGTCTGGGCGAAAGCAAACGGCTGCCCGGTGGGCCCCGGGCGCGGCTCGGGCGCGGGGTCGCTGGTGGCCTACGCGCTTTTCATCACCGACCTCGACCCGCTCGCCTACAACCTGCTCTTCGAGCGCTTCCTGAACCCCGAGCGCGTGTCGATGCCCGACTTCGACATCGACTTCTGCCAGGCCAACCGCGAACGTGTCATCGACTACGTCAAGGCCAAGTACGGCCGCGATGCGGTGAGCCAGATCGCCACCTTCGGCACGATGGCCGCGAAGGCGGCGCTGCGTGACGTGGGGCGCGTGCTCGGCATGGGTTACGGCCACGTCGACTCGATCGCCAAGCTCATTCCCGCGCCGCCGGGCAAGACGGTGACGCTGGCGCCGGTGCCGGCGAACTACGATCCGGACAAGGACAGCACGATCTACGCCCGCCGCGAGGCGCCCGAGCTCGAGCAGCGCGAAGCCGCCGAGGAAGAGGTGCGCGAGCTGCTCGCGCTGGCCACGCGCGTCGAAGGCATCGTGCGCAACGTCGGCATGCACGCCGGCGGCGTGCTGATCGCGCCGGGCAAGATCACCGACTTCTGCCCGCTGTACCAGCAGCCGGGCAGCGACAGCGCGGTCAGCCAGTTCGACAAGGACGACGTCGAGGCGATCGGCCTCGTCAAGTTCGACTTCCTCGGGCTGGCGACGCTGACGATCCTCGAGCTCGCGAAGGAATTCATCCGCCGCAAACCTGGGCAGGCGGGCTTCGAGTTCGAGCGCCTGCCGTTCGACGACCCGACGGTCTACAAGCTCTTCTCCGACGGCCGCACCGAGGCGATCTTCCAGTTCGAATCACGCGGCATGCAGAACATGCTGCGCGACGCGCGGCCGACGCGGCTCGAGGACCTCGTGGCGCTGAATGCGATGTACCGCCCGGGGCCGATGGAGAACATCCCGAGCTTCTGCGCGCGCAAGAACGGGCGCGAGGAGATTGCCTATCCGCACCCGCTGCTCGGCCCCGTGCTCGACGAGACCTACGGCATCTTCGTCTACCAGGAACAGGTGATGCAGGCCGCGCAGGTGATGGGCGGCTACTCGCTCGGCGGCGCCGACCTCTTGCGCCGCGCGATGGGCAAGAAGAAGGCCGACGAGATGGCCAAGGAGCGCGTGAAGTTCCGCGCCGGCGCGCTCGCCAAGGGCATCGACGAGGCGAAGGCCGACGAGGTCTTCGACCTGATGGAGAAGTTCGCCGGCTACGGCTTCAACAAGAGCCACGCCGCGGCGTACTCGGTGCTTGCGTACCACACGGCGTGGCTGAAGGCGCACCACCCGGCGGCGTTCTACGCCGCCAACATGACGATCGAAGCCGACAACACCGACAAGCTTCGCGTGCTGCTGGCCGACGCCAAGGGCTTCGGCATCGAGTTCGACGTGCCCGACATCAACCGCGGCACCTTCCGCTTCGAGCCGGTGGACGACAAGCGCGTGCGCTACGGCCTGGGCGCGGTGAAGGGCACGGGGCAGGGCGCGATCGAGGCCATCGTCGCCGCGCGTGAAGGCGAGGGCGAACGCGCGGGCGAAGGCGGCGGGCCGTTCAGGAGCTTGTTCGACTTCTGCGCGCGCGTCGACCGCCAACGTGTCAACAAGCGCGTTGTGGAGGCGCTGATCAAAGCGGGTGCCTTCGACTCGCTGCACCCCGAGCGCGCCGAAGGCCGAAGCGCGCTGCTGGCGAGCGTGAGCCTTGCCTTCGACTGGGCCGAAGCGCAGTCGGCCAATGAACTCCAAGGCGGCTTGTTCGACTTCGCCGAAGGCGGCGACGCGCACGGCAGCAGCACGCAGGAGCCGGGCCTCGTGCACACGGCGCCGTGGGGCCTGCGCGAGCGGCTGATGCAGGAGAAGGTGGCGCTCGGCTTCTTCCTGAGCGGCCACCTTTTCGACGCCTGGGCCGACGAGGTGAGGCGCTTCGTGCGCACGCCGGTGGCCGATGTCGTCGACAGCCGCGAGCCGCAAATGCTGGCGGGCATCGTCACCGACCCGCGCACCGTGAGCGGCGCGCGCGGCCGCGTCGTCATCTTCAGGCTCGACGACGGCAGCGAGGCGATCGAAGCGGTGGCCGGCGAGGAGCTGTTCGAAGGCCAGCGCGAGCTGGCGCAGGAAGACCAGTTGCTGATCGTGCAAGGCCGCGTGCAGCCCGACCGCTTCAACGGCGGCGGCCTGCGGATGAATGTGACGCAGGTGTGGGACCTGGCCGGCGCGCGCGCGCGTTTCGGCCGGCATCTCGTGATCGAAGTGAACGGCGGCATGCCGCCGGTGGGCGACGTGCTGAAGCTGTGGCCGTCGAAGCGCGTCGAGACCGAGCACGGCGTGCTGCGCCAGGGGCTGGCGGTTCGGCTGAAGCTCAAGCGCCGCCACGCGGTGGCCGAGATCGACCTCGGCGACGAGGCGCGCTTCTGGCCGTGCGACGAGGCGCTCGTGCGCTGGCGCGGCATCGCCGAGGACGGCGACGCGATCATTGTGTACGAGTGAAACGGCGGGCCGGTGTCCAGCCCCGCGGCGGGGCATCATCGCGCCGCCGCCGGCGCGCGCAGTGCGCGACGAGACTGCGCTGCCGGCTCCTGTACACGAGGACCATGAAGCCCATCCGACGCCTTCCCTTGCTGCGCTGGCTTGCCGGCGCTTCGATCGCCTTCACCGCCGCGGCCGCCGGTGCGCTGGAGATCCGCCTGCCGCCGCCCCCGCCGATCGTGCTGCCCGGGCTGCCGGGCCGCGTCGACGTGAGCCGGCTGCCTTTGCCGCAGGTGGTGCTGGCGAGCCCGGTGGTCATCGCGCCGCCGCCGATGCCGGCGCCGCGGCCGGGCGTCGTCGTCGTCGCGCCGCCGCCGCGGCCCGAGCCCGTCTACATGTGGGTGCCGCCGGGTCACCGGCACGACTGGCGCCGTCACTGCCACCGCTACAAGGCCTGCGGCGTGCCGGTGTACTTCGTGCGCGACGACTGGTACGACCGCCACGTGCACCGCGGCGCGCGCCATCGCGACGATGACGACAAGCGGCGCGGGCGTGCGCGCGGCCGGGATGATCGGCATGACGACGATCGGCGTGGCGACCGCCGCGATGACCGCGGCGGACGCGGTGGTGGCCGCGGCAAGGACTGAGCCGCATTTCGAGGAACCGTTCGCGCTGAGGGGCCTCGGCAAGCCCGGCCCGAACGGATTCCCTGAGGCGGCAGCCGCGGCCGCCCCGCCACAATCCGCCCGTCATGCACGAGACCCCGCTCACCGGCCTGGTTCTCAGTGGCGGCGGCGCGCGTGCCGCGTACCAGGTGGGCGTGCTGCGCGCGCTGGCGAAGATGCGGCGCGAGGTGCTCGGGCCGCGCGCGCGCATGGCCAACCCGTTCGGCGTCATCACCGGCACGTCGGCCGGTGCGATCAACGCCGCGGCGCTGGCCGCGCATGCCGACCGATTCGAGGCCGCCGTCGAGGTCATCGCCAAGGTCTGGCAGCACTTCTCGGCCGACCAGGTTTATCGCGCCGACTCGCTGGGCGTCATCAGGAGCGGCGCGCAGTGGCTGACGATGCTGTCGGTCGGCTGGGTCATCGCGCGCTGGCGGCGCGCGCGGCCGCGTTCGCTGCTGGACAACCAGCCGCTGGCCGAGTTGCTCGAACGCCTGGTGCCGCTGGAGCGCATCCCGTTCGTGCAGGAGCAGCGGCAGTTGCACGCGCTGGCGATCACCGCGTCGAGCTACACGAGCGGCGAGCACTACACCTTCTACAGCATGCAAAGGCCGGTGGAGACGTGGGTGCGCTCGCAGCGCGTCGCGGTGCCCTCGGCGATCACGCACCGGCACCTGCTCGCCTCGGCGGCGATCCCGTTCGTCTTTCCGGCCCAGCACCTCGAAGTGCCGGGCGACCCCGGCTGGTTCGGCGACGGGTCGATGCGCAACACCGCGCCGCTGTCGGCGGCGATCCACCTCGGCGCCGAGCGCCTCCTGATCATCGGCGCCGGGCGCATGCAGGAGCCGACCGGCCGGCAGGTCGTGCAGACCGGCTACCCGAACCTCGCGCAGATCGCCGGCCACGCGCTGGCCAGCATCTTCCTCGACGCGCTGGCGGTCGACGTCGAGCGGCTCAAGCGCATCAACCGCACGCTGGCGCTGCTGCCCGAGTCGGCGCTGGCCGATACGCCGCTGCGGCCGGTGGAGGCGCTGGTGATCGCGCCTTCGAAGCGGCTGGACGACATCGCCTCGAAGCACCTGGCCAGCCTGCCGGGCCCGGTGCGCGCGCTGCTGCGCGGCGCCGGCGTCAGCGGCGAGGGCGAGACGGCGCGCGGCACGGCGCTGGCGAGTTATCTGCTCTTCGAAGCGCCGTTCACACGCGAGCTGATGGCGCTGGGCGAGGCCGACACGCTGGCGCGGCGCGACGAGGTGATGCAGTTCTTCGGCTGGGACGCCGCGCACCGCGCGCTGCGCCGGGCGCGCGAGGCGGCGCGCGCCGGCGAACGGGTGGTCGACTTCGACATCTCGCGGCCGATGCCGGATTTCGAGTTGCCTTGAAGGGTTGAGTCTCAGGACTCCGCCGCCTTCTCCTTGCGCGCCGGCTTGCGCGCGGGCTTCGTGGCGGCGTCGGTGCCGGCGTCGGTGGCTGCGGCGGCCTTGCGCTGGCGCGCCTTCGGCGCGGCAGGCGGCATCTTGCTGGCGTCGAACGCGGCGCCGCCGACGGTGAGGCCGCCTTGCGACAGCTTGTTCGCGCTGCCGGCGCCGACGCCCGGCACGCGCTGGACCATGTCGGCCCAGTCCTTGAACTCGCCGGCCTCGCGGGCCTTCAGGATCTTGGCCGACAGGCCCGGGCCGACGCCCTTGACGGTTTCGAGTTCGGCGCGGCTGGCGCTGTTGATCTCGACGGCGGCGAAGGCTTGCAGCGCGAAGACGGCGAGGACGGCGGCGATGAGTTGACGGAACATGATGCGTGACTCCCGAGATGAGTGGTTGCAGGTGGAAGGACCGGGCCCGCTGCCTGGGTGCCTCGATGAAGAGGGCTCGAAGGCGTCGGGTTGGGAGTCATTCTTCGGAGGCCGGGGCCGCTGCGCATTCCCTCGCGGGCAGGAGCGCGGGGGGACCCCCGCCGGGGTGGTTTGGGTTGCGGGGTGATGTCCCCCAGGCGGGTGTCGGCGCTGCGCGATTACGCCTGCGCGAGCCTCGCCCGCACCGCCGCCAGCACCTCGGCGCGTGTCGGCCACGTGCCGCGGCCGCCTAGCCACTGCACGCTCGGGCCCCAGGCGCGCCACTGGTCGGGGTCGGTGGGGCCCAGCACCGACAGCAGCGGCGTGTCCACTGCCGCAGCCAAGTGCCCCGGCCCGGTGTCGTTGCTGATCATCAGCGCCGCGTCGGCCAGCAGCGCGGCGTAAGTCCCGAGCTTCACGCCTTCGAGGCAGAGTGCGCCCGCGAAGTCGCGCCGCGCCATCGCCTCTTCGCCGGGGCCGGGGCAGATCAGCACCTGCCGGCCTTGCTCGCGCGCGAGTGCGGCGAGTTCGTCGCGGACGAAGGCCGCGAAGTCGGGCCAGGTCTTGTCGAGCTTCTCGAAGGTGCCGCCGGCAAACGGGCAGATGACGACGTAGCCGGGGGCGATGCCGTGCGCTTGCTTGAGTTCATCGGCGGCCGCACGCTGCGCTGTCGAGAGCGCGAGTCCGAGCCGCTGCGGCAACGGCGCGGCGCGGCCGAGCAGCGCGTCGCCGACCTGCCAGTACACGGCCAGTTCGTGCCGGCCGCGCTCGAGCGGCAGCGCGCGCGCCAGCAGCAGGCTGCGGCCCTCGTGCGCATGGCCGAGCGCGCGCAGGCCCGCGAGGCGGAACTCGAGCGCGCTCGAGAACGAGTAGGGCAGGCACAGCGCGTCGATGGGGGGGCGGGAGCGGGCAGGGGCGGCGCGGCGCGCCGCTGCCGTTGCGCCTGTTTCATCGCGCAGCCGCCGCAGCAGCCGCACGCGTTCGCCGAACGTCGCGGGCAGCCCATGCACCGGCCAGCCGTGGCCGGCGAGCAGGTCGCGCGCCCAGCCCTTGCCGACGAGGTGCAGGTCGTAGCCGGCATCGGCCAGTCGCTGCAGCATCGGCAAGCCGAGCAGCACATCGCCGACCCAGTTGCGCAGCCGCACGACGAGCGGCCCGGCGGCAGCGCTCGCCGTGCCGGCGGACAAGTCGGCGGTCACGACGCGCGGCCCATAATGCGCGCCGATTCTGCCAGTGCCTCCGCATACTTCGTCCCCGCACCCGCCCGCCATGACGCTGCCACCCCTTCGCGCTGCCGACGTGGTGGCCCTGCACGATCGGCTCATCGCCACCGCAGGCTGGCCGGTCGACGAGCCGGCAGCGCCGGCCGGCGACCTGTGGCGCTGGGTGCAGACCAATCACCGCTTCAACTGCCGCCTCTGGGCCGAAGAAGACCTGGCGCGCCGCACGACGGTGGCCGACGCGGAGATCGCGGCCAACAAGCGCGCGATCGACGGCTTCAACCAGGCGCGCAACGACGCCACCGAGCGCGTCGACGAGTTGCTGCTCGTGGCACTCGGCCTCGTCGATGCGGCTTCGGCGCGCACCGACTCGCCGCGCGCCACCGTGCCGGCCGGCGCGCGGCTCAATAGCGAGACCGCCGGCAGCATGATCGACCGCCTGTCGATCATGGCGCTGAAGGTCAACGCGATGCGCGCGCAGACGGCGCGGCGTGACGTCGACGAGGCGCACCGCGAAGCGAGCCGCGGCAAGCTCGAGCGGCTCGAACAACAGCGTGGCGACCTGGCCGGCTGCCTCGACGCGCTGCTCGCCGACGCTGCGGCCGGGCGCGCGTACTTCAAGGTCTATCGCCAGTTCAAGATGTACAACGACCCGCGCTTCAACCCGGTGCTGGTTGCCGAGGCAGCGGCGGGCGCGGGCACAGCCCGCGGCGGCGGGCGCTGAAACGATGCGGCTCCTGATCGTCAAGACGTCGTCGATGGGCGATGTCGTGCACGCGCTGCCGGTGGTGGCCGACGTGCTGCGCCACCACCCCGGCGCGCAGATCGAGTGGCTGGTCGAGACGGCGTTCGCGGCGATCCCGCAGCTGCACCCGGGCGTGCGGCGCGTGCTGCCGATGTCGTGGCGCAAGTGGCGCCGCGCGTTGCTGTCGGGCCCGACCTGGAAGGCGATCGGCGAACTACGCGCGGAACTCAAGCGCGAGCCGTACGACCTCGTGCTCGACCTGCAAGGTCTTCTGAAGAGCGCGCTCTGGGCGCGGCAGGCGCAAGGGCCCGTGGCCGGCTACGACCGCAAGAGCGCGCGCGAGCCGGCCGCGGCCTGGTTCTATCAGCGGCGCGCCGCGGTCGGACGGGATCTGCATGCGGTGCAGCGCTGCCGCATGCTGGCCGCGTCGGCGCTGGGTTATCCGGTGCCCTCTGATGCGCCCGATTTCGGCCTGCGCGCGCCTGCGCAGGGCTGGGGCCCGAAGACACCGTACGCCGTGCTGATCCCCAACGCCAGCCGCAAGGAAAAGCTCTGGCCCGAGCGGCATTGGGTGTCCGTGGGCAAGCGCCTGCACGAGCGCGGCCTCGTGCCGATCGTGTTGTGGGGCGCCGACTCCGAGCAGACGCTGGCCGAGCGCATCGCCGCCGACTGCGACGGCGACGTGCCGCCGTTCCTGCGCGTCGGTGAGATGGCGGCGGTGCTGGCGGGCGCGCAGCAGGTGGTGGGTTTGGATACCGGCTTCACGCACCTGGCCGCCGCCTTCGGCCGGCCGACGATCGGCATCTACTGCGACCACGAGCCGGGCCTCGCCGGCATCACCGGCCCCGGGCGCGTGGCCAGCATCGGCGGCAAGTGGCAGGTGCCGTCGCGCAACGACGTGCTGGCGCTGCTCGAGCAGCAGATGGGGTGAGGGGCGGGGCCCTCACTGCAACGCATCGATGCGCTGCGGCGGATAGCTCTCCCAGCTGAGGCAGCCCGGGCACTGCCAGAAGTAGTGCTGCGCCTCGAAGCCGCAGGCGGCGCAGCGGTAGCGCTGCAGCGGCCGCGCGGCGCGGGCCACCGCGGCGCGCAGCGCCGCGAGGCCGTCGGCGCCCCATGATTCGGGCGGCGCGGCCAGCACCTGCTGCGCGGCGGTCAGCGATGGGCTCGCCTGCAGTTGCGCGACCCAGCGCTGCTCGTCGGCGCGGCCTTCGGGCTCGAGCCGGTCGAGTGCCGCCAGCAGCTCGGTGGCCGGGTGCTGCGCCAGCAGCGCGAGCAGCGCCTTGCGCGCACCGTCGGCGCGGCCGCAGGCGAGCGCGGCGCGTGCGTAGTCCTCGGCGACGAGCAGGAAGGCGCCGCTCGCCTGCTGCTCGCGCAGTTCGTCCCAGGCGGCCATCGCCTCGGCGGCGCGGCCGGCGCCGAGGTGGCGCTGGCCGGCCAGCATCAGCGGCCGCGCCGCGGTGGGCGCGGCATGGCGCGCGCGGGCCAGCGCCGCCTCGGCCTCGTGCGCGCGGCCGGCGTCGTCGGCGGCGAGCGCCAGTTCACATTCGTAGTGCGCGATGCGTGAGGCGAATGCGCCGCCATCGCGCGCGTTCAGGCGCGTGGCCACCTCCACCGCGCGCGGCCAGTCGCGCGAGCGCTCGGCGAGCGCCAGCTGTGCCAGCCGCGCCTCGTGGTCGAACGACGTGCCTTCGAGTGCGCGCCAGGCGGCTTCAGCGCGGTCGAAGAGGCCGGCTTTCATGAAGTCTTGCGCCAGCGCATGCCGCGCGCGGTCGTGGTCGGCGGCCTTCAGGTCGGCGCGCGCCAGAAGGTGCTCGTGCACGCGCACCGCGCGCTCGAATTCGCCGCGGCGGCGGAACAGGTTGCCGAGCGCGAAGTGCAGCTCGGCGGTGTCGGGGTCGTGCTGCACGGCCTCGATGAAGGCGTCGATCGCCTTGTCCTGCTGCTCGTTGAGCAACAGGTTCAGGCCCTTGAAGTAGGCGCTCGGCGTTTCGCGCCGGGCGCGCCCGAGCTGGCGCAGGTCCAGCCGCGAGGCGACCCAGCCGAACGCAAACGCGAGCGGCAGGCCGACGAGGAGCCACTGGAAGTCGAATTCCATGCGGTGGGGGTGCGTCGGGGTGCGTTGGGGCGCGAGCCGCTTCGGCAGCCTTAGAGGCCCACGCGCGGCGGGTACTCGGCCATGCTGTCGTGTGCGGCGGGCGGCGCGCCGGCCGGCGCCTGCGCCTTCGAATCGGCGGGGGCCGGCGCCGGCGGCAGCGCCGCGCGGCGCGCGCGCCACCAGGTCGGCAGCATCGCCAGCACGCCGAGCGCGGCACCGAACGCGAATGCGAGCAGCACGACGCCGACGAGCGGCAGGCTGCTTCGCCAGCCGAGGAACCCGTGCACCGTGACCGCGTGCTGGTTGTTCAGCGCGAAGGCGAACAGCGCGAAGAAGAGGAGGGCCCGGACGAGCCAGACGACGAGGCGCATGGGTCGGCGCGGATTCTAGGCACGCGCCGCCACGGCGGGCGGCGGCAGCGCCGCGCTCAGAAGTGCTCGGCGCGCTCGACCGGGTCGGTGTCGACCGCTTCGCGCAGGGCCTTGCCCGGCTTGAAGTGCGGCACCAGCTTCTCGGGGATCGTCACCTGCGCGCCGCTGCGCGGGTTGCGGCCCAGGCGCGGCGGACGGCGGTTGATCGAGAAGCTGCCGAAGCCGCGGATCTCGATGCGGTGGCCACGCGCGAGCGCGTCGCTCATCGCGTCGAGGATGGTCTTGACGGCGAACTCGGTGTCGCGCTGCGTGAGCTGCTGGAAGCGCTCGGCAAGGCGCACGACGAGGTCGGAGCGGGTCATGGCGAGGCAGCGTCGCGGCGCGCCGGGCGGCACCCGCGGGCCCGGCCCGAAGCCGGCACCCGCGGCGTGCCCGGCACGCCTTGGACCTTACTCGTTGCTGCCCTTGTCGAGCTTGGCGCGCAGCAGCGCACCGAGGCTCGTCGTGCCGGCCGTCTCGCGCTCGTTGCTCTGCGCCAGGCGCTGCATCGCCTCTTGCTGGTCGACCTGGTCCTTGGCCTTGATGCTGAGCTGGATGCTGCGCAGCTTGCGGTCGACGTTGACGATCATCACGCTCACGTCGTCGCCTTCCTTCAGCACGTTGCGCGCGTCCTCGACGCGGTCGCGGCTGATTTCGCTGGCGCGCAGGTAGCCGGTGACGTCGGCGTTGAGCTGGATCTCGGCGCCGCGCGGGTCGACCGTCTTGACCTTGCCGGTGATGATGCTGCCGCGGTCGTTGAGCGTCGTGAAGCTCGTGAACGGGTCGACATCGAGCTGCTTGATGCCCAGGCTGATGCGCTCGCGCTCCACGTCCACCGCCAGCACGATCGCCTCGACTTCCTGGCCCTTCTTGTAGTTGCGCACGGCCGATTCGCCGGGCTCGTTCCACGAGAGATCGGACAGGTGCACGAGGCCGTCGATGCCGGCCGACAGGCCGACGAAGACGCCGAAGTCGGTGATGCTCTTGACGGGGCCCTTGACGCGGTCGCCGCGCTTGACCGTGGAGCTGAACTCCTCCCACGGGTTGGCCTTGCACTGCTTCATGCCCAGGCTGATGCGGCGCTTGTCCTCGTCGATCTCGAGGACCATCACTTCGACTTCCTCGCCGAGCGTGACCACCTTGGAGGGCGCGACGTTCTTGTTTGTCCAGTCCATCTCGGAGACGTGCACCAGGCCTTCGATGCCGGGCTCGATCTCGACGAAGGCGCCGTAGTCGGCGATGTTGGTCACCTTGCCGAACAGGCGCGTGCCCTGCGGGTAGCGGCGGCTCACGCCCATCCACGGGTCGTCGCCGAGCTGCTTGATGCCGAGCGAAACGCGGTTCTTCTCGGCGTCGAACTTCAGCACCTTGGCCGTCAGCTCCTGGCCGACCTGCACCACCTCGCTCGGGTGGCGCACGCGGCGCCAGGCCATGTCGGTGATGTGCAGCAGGCCATCGATGCCGCCCAGGTCGACGAAGGCGCCGTACTCGGTGATGTTCTTGACCACGCCATGCACGATGGCGCCTTCGGTCAGCGTCTCGAGCAGCTTGGCGCGTTCCTCGCCCATCGAAGCCTCGACGACGGCGCGGCGCGACAACACGACGTTGTTGCGCTTGCGGTCGAGCTTGATGACCTTGAACTCCATCGTCTTGCCCTCGAAGGGCGTCATGTCCTTCACCGGGCGCGTGTCGAGCAGGCTGCCGGGCAGGAAGGCGCGGATGCCGTTGACCAGCACCGTGAGGCCGCCCTTGACCTTGCCGCTGACGGTGCCGCTGACGAAGTCGCCGCTCTCGAGCGCGTTCTCGAGCGCCATCCACGACGCGAGGCGCTTGGCCTTGTCACGCGAGAGGATCGTGTCGCCGTAGCCGTTCTCGACGGCGTCGATGGCCACCGCGACGAAGTCGCCGACCTGGACCTCGACTTCGCCCTGGTCGTTCTTGAATTCCTCGATCGGGATGTAGCTCTCGCTCTTCAGACCGGCATTGACGACGACGTGGTTGAAGTCGATGCGCACCACTTCGGCCGAGATGACCTCGCCGGGGCGCATGTCGCTGGACTTGATGCTCTCTTCGAAGAGCGCGGCAAACGATTCCATGCCACCGGCGGGTGCGGCGGCCACTTGCGTTGAAGACATGGATTTCCTGGGCCCGGTGGGTTGGTTGAGGCGCAGAGCCGGGCGGTGCGTGCAGCGGGTGCTGCGGGGGTTGAGGTTGAACACACCCCTCACGTCGGCGCCTGCAAGCGGGTTGCTGCCCGCGGGTGGCGCGCCGGCCCCGGCCATGGCGGCCGCGGCGACGTGGGGGACCATTTTTTGCCGGAACTGCTTTGTCTTCTTCGCGCGGCCTGCGTCAGGCTTTCGATGAAGCCTCGGCCGACCGGGTGAAGGGACAACGCGCCTGCCACCAGCTCAGCACCTGTGCCACCGACTGCTCGATGGTGAGGTCCGAGTTGTCCAGCAGGAGAGCATCCTCGGCCGGCTTCAGCGGCGCCACGGCGCGGTTGCGGTCGCGCGCGTCGCGCGCCTCGAGGTCGGCGCGAAGACTGTCGATGCTAGCCTGAATTCCCTTTGAAATCAATTGTTTATGACGACGCTCGGCACGCCGCGCGGCGTCCGCCGTGAGGAACACCTTGAGCGCGGCGCGCGGGAAGACGACCGTGCCCATGTCGCGCCCGTCGGCCACCAGCCCCGGCGCGCGCCTGAACGACAGCTGCAGCCCGTGCAGCGCCTGGCGCACTGCCGGCAGCGCCGATACGCGCGAGGCGAGCAGGCCCGTGCGCTCGTGGCGCAACTCGGCTGAGACGTCGCGGCCGCGCAGCCACACGCGCGTCGGCTCGGCCGGCGGCCGCGGCGGCGTGCTGTCGTCGAAGGCGGTGTCGCCGAATGAGGGCGTCGCCGCGGCGCGCGGCTCACTCGCGTCATCCGCATCGCCGGCTTCTGCGCCGGCGAAGCGCAGATCGAGTTGCGCGGCCAACTGCGCCACCGCCGCTTCGTCGTCGGGCGAAACGCCGTCTTCGGCCGCGGCCAGGCCGGTCGCGCGGTACAGCAGGCCCGAGTCGAGCAGGTGGTAACCGAGCGCCTGCGCCACCGCGGCGGCGAGCGTGCCTTTACCCGACGCGGTCGGGCCGTCGATCGTGATCACCGGCACGTCGGCCTCGGCCGCCGAGGCGACGCCGAAGAGCGCCTCGAAGTAGTCGGGGAAGGTCTTGCCGACGCAGCGCGGGTCCTCGATGCGCACGGGCACGCCAGCACCGCCGGCGCCTGCGTTCGCCGCGAGCGGATTGAACGCCGCCAGCGCCAGGCACATCGCCATGCGGTGGTCGTCGTAGGTGTG
The DNA here is from genome assembly GCA_016716535.1 of Betaproteobacteria bacterium. GTDB lineage: Bacteria > Pseudomonadota > Gammaproteobacteria > Burkholderiales > Burkholderiaceae_C > Rubrivivax. Next base: position 443,933 of record JADJWD010000002.1, read on the forward strand.
GATGCTCGCCGCCTGCCAGTGTGCGGGCGGCCGCACCTCGATGAAGTCGTCGCCGGCGGTGACCTCGGCGCCGAGCTTGCGCAACTCGGCGGCCATCGCGGCGATGCGGTCGGTCTCCTTGACGCGCCAGCTCGCGATGCCGCGGATGCGCGTCGGGCCGTCGGCATAGAGGGCCATCACCGCCAGCGTCATCGCCGCGTCCGGGATGTGGTTCGCGTCGATGTCCAGCGCTTGCAGCGGCCAGCGGCCGCGATGCACCTCGATCCAGCCGGGGCCGCTCTGCACCGCGGCGCCCATCGCGCGCGCCGCGTCGACGAAGGCGATGTCGCCCTGGATCGAATCGCTGCCGACGCCGGCAATGTGTACCGGCGCGCCGCCCGCCGCGGCGATGGCGCCGAGCGCGACGAAGTACGAGGCCGACGACGCATCACCTTCGACGTGCAGCCGCCCCGGGCTGCGGTAGCGCGAGCCCGCGGGCAGCGTGAAGCGCCGGTAGCCGTCGCGCTGCACGGCGATGCCGAAGCGGCCGAGCAGGTTCAGCGTGATGTCGACATACGGCTTGGAGATCAGCTCGCCGTCGACTTCGATGACCACGTCGCGCTCGGCCGCCACCAGCGGCAGCGCGAGCAACAGCGCCGTGAGGAACTGGCTCGACACGTCGCCGCGCACGCGGATGGGCCGGCCGGCTTCGAGACCGGCCAACGTGCCGCCTGCCTGCCCCTGCACCCGCAGCGGCGGATAGCCCGGCCGGCCGAGGTCGACGATGTCGCAGCCGAGCGGCCGCAGCGCATCGACGAGGTCGCCGATCGGCCGCTCGTGCATGCGCGGCACGCCGGCGAGATCGAAGCGGCCGCCCTGCGTGGCGGCGAGCACCGCCAGCGTCGCCGCGAGCGGCCGCATCGCCGTGCCGGCGTTGCCGAGGAAAAGCTGCGCCTCGTGCACGCGCAGCGTGCCGCCGAGGCCGGTGATGCGGCACTCGCGCTCGCTTTGCACGACGCCGCAGCCGAGCGTGCGCAGCGCCGCGAGCATCACGCGCGTGTCGTCGGAGTCGAGCAGGTCGAGCAGCACCGTTTCGCCGGCCGCCAGGCCCGCGAGCAGCAGCACGCGGTTGGAGATGCTCTTGGAACCGGGCAGGCGCACCGAGCCGGAGGCCGAGCGCAGCGGCGGAAGGTCGAGGAAGGGGATGTCGAACAAGGAAGTCGTGCCTCGAAGCGCTGGGCGCGCCGGTCCGCGGCTTGTGCGGCTCGGGCGCCTCGGTGAACGGCTCAGCGGGCGCCGCCCCCACCACCCGCGCCGCCGGCGGCACCGCCGCCACTGCCGCTGCCGCCCGGCACGCGCAGCGAGCCCATCTGCCACGCCGCGCGCCCTTCGGCCGGGGCGCGGATCATCGCCTCGAGCGCGTCGGTGTTGCCCGTCTGCAGCGCCTGCTCGAAGGCCGTCAGCGCATGCCGGAAGAGCTGCGACTGCTTGATGACTTCTTCGCGGTTGGCGATGAGGATGTCGCGCCACATCTCCGGGCTGCTGGCGGCGATGCGCGTGAAGTCGCGAAAACCGGGTCCCGCGAGCGAGAGGTAGTCGCGCCCGGCCGGCTGGTTGACGACGGCGCCGAAGTACGCGAAGGCCAGCATGTGCGGCAGGTGGCTCACCGCGGCGAAGGCCGCGTCGTGGTTCTCCGGCGACATCTTCAGCACCTGCGCGCCGACGGCGGCCCAGGCGTCGGTGGCCTTTTGCAGCATCGCGACGTTGGTCTGCGGCAGCGGCGTCAGGATGACCTGGCGGCCGGTGTACAGGCCCGCGTCGGCATGTTCGATGCCCGAGGCCTCCTTGCCGGCGATCGGGTGCGCCGGCACGAAGCTGCCGATGCGCTCGCGCAGCACGCGGCGCGCGGCGTCGACGACGTCGCGCTTCGTCGAGCCCACGTCCATGAACAGCACGTTGGGCTCGACGAGGTGGCGGATGGCGCGGAAGGTTGTCTCGGTGGCGGCCACCGGTACGGCGAGCAGCACGACGTCGGAGCCCGCGACGGCCAAGAGCGCCGATTCGGCTGCGACATCGATGATGCCCATCTTGCGCGCCCGCTCGGTGGTGGAGGGCGACTTGCTGTAGCCGATGACGCGCTTGACGAGCCCGGCGCGGCGCAGCGCCAGCGCGAACGAGCCGCCCATCAGGCCGCAACCGATGACACCGAGCTGGTTGAACATGTTCAGTGCACGTCGACCGGGTACGACCCGAGGATCTTGAAGAACGCGCAGGCGCTGCGCAGCGCGGCCAGCGCGGCGGCGACCCGCGGCTCGTCGGGGTGGCCTTCGATGTCGATGTAGAAGTAGTACTCCCACTGCCCCGAGCGCGCCGGGCGCGACTCGAAGCGCGTCATCGACACGCCGTGGTTCTTCAGCGGCACGAGCATGTCGTGCACGGCGCCGGGCCGGTTGACGACCGAGACGACGAGGCCGGTGCAGTCGTGCCCGGTCGGCCGCGGCGCCGGGTTGCGCGACGGCTCGGCGACGATCGCGAAGCGCGTGCGGTTGTGCGCGTCATCCTGGATCGCCGGGGCCAGGATGTGCAGCCCGAATTCGGTCGCCGCGCGCTCGCTGGCGATCGCCGCGAGCGTTTCGTCGCCGGCGGCCTGGCGCGCGCCTTCGGCGTTGCTCGCCACCGGCCGGCGCTCGGCCTGCGGCAGGTTGGCGCCGAGCCAGGCGTGGCACTGCGCCAGCGCCTGCGGATGCGCGACGACGGCGGTGATGCCCTCGCGGCGGTCGACGCGGCGCATCAGGTTGTGGCGCACGAACAGGCTCGTCTCGCCGACGATCACGAGCGGCGTGTGCAGGAACAGGTCGAGCGAGCGCGCGACCATGCCCTCGGTCGAGTTCTCGACCGGCACGACGCCGAACTCGGCCGCGCCGGCGCTGGTGGCGCGGAAAACCTCGTCGATGCTGCCGCAGGGCACGCGCACGATCGAGCTGCCGAAGTAGCCGAGTGCGGCGAGTTCGCTGAAGGTGCCGGCCGGCCCGAGGTAGGCCACGCGCGTGGGCGACTCGAGCGAGCGGCAGGCCGACATCACTTCGCGCCAGATCGGCGCGACGCTGTCGGACTTCAGCGGGCCGGCGTTGGCGGCCTTCAGGCCGTCGATGACCTGGGCTTCGCGCTCGGGGCGGAAGACCGGCGAGCCTTCGCGCTTCTTGATTTCGCCGACTTCGAGCGCCAGGCGCGCGCGGCGGTTCAACAGCGTCAGCAGCTCGCGGTCGACGGCGTCGATCTGCGCGCGCAGCGCCGGCAGCGTGGGCGGTGTGGGGGTGTGCCCGCCGCCGGCCGCATCGGCCGTGCCCTGCGCCGGATTCGCCACCGCTTTGCTGCCTGCCGCGTCGCTGCCCACGTCAGTTGCCCGCGCCCGAGGCCGGCCGGCGCGGCCCCGCGGCGGGACCACTCGCCCCACCGCCGCCGCCCCCGGCGGCACGCAGCCGCGTCTGCACGCTCTGCTCGAGCGCCTTCACCTTCGGCTCGACCGCTGCGCGTGTCTCGGCGACGACCTTCGTGATCAGCGCGCGCTGCATCTCCTGGCCGAGCGCCTGGTAGCGCGCGTTGATCGGCGACTCGAGGATCGTGATCAGCTGGCGCAGTTCGTCCTCGGTGAATCGCTGCTCGAGCAGCGGCCCGATCGTCGTTGGCGCCAGCGCCACCGCGCGGTCGCGCACGACCGGCACCGCGTCCTCGGCGTAGCGGCGCACGTCGGCCTCGATCTCGCGCGCGACGGCTTCGCGCTTGTCCTGCGGCAGCCGGCCGATCTCGGCGCGCACCGCGTTGGCCATCTGCAGCCACGGCTGCTCGACGAGCTGGCGGCCGATGTTCTCGAGCCCCGGCTGCTGCAGCTTCAGCACCCGCGCGACCAGCTCCTTCTTGGCCGGCGTGGAGGCGGAGGCCTCGGTGCCTTGCGCGTGCGCCGGCGCGGCCAGCATCACCCACGCCGCCGCCGAAGCGGCCAGCACGACAGCGGCGCGGCGGCCGGCGGTTCTCATCGACATCACTTGCCTGCGTCCTCTGCGGCGCCGTTGCCGGCGCCGCCGTTGTCTTCGCCCGCATCGTTCTCGACGATGCGCTGCAGCCCCGACAGCTTGGCGCCGTCGTCCAGTGCGATCAGCGTCACGCCCTGCGTGGCGCGGCCGAGTTCGCGGATCTCGGCCACGCGCGTTCGCACGAGCACGCCGCGGTCGGTGATGAGCATGATCTCGTCCTCGGCGCGCACCAGCGTCGCGGCGACGACACGGCCGTTGCGCTCGCTTTGCTGGATGGCGATCATGCCCTTGGTGCCGCGGCCGTGCCGCGTGTACTCGACGATCGAGGTGCGCTTGCCGTAGCCGTTCTCGGTGGCGGTGAGCACGCTTTGCGTCTCGTCCTCGGCGACGAGCATCGCGATGACGTTCTGCCCTTCCTCGAGCATCATGCCGCGCACGCCGCGCGCGCCGCGGCCCATCGGGCGCACGTCGTCCTCGTCGAAGCGCACGGCCTTGCCACCATCGCTGAACAGCATCACGTCGTGCTTGCCGTCGGTGAGCGCGGCACCGATCAGGTAGTCGCCCTCGTCGAGGTCGACGGCGATGATGCCCGCCTTGCGCGGGTTGCTGAACTCGTTCAGCGGCGTCTTCTTCACCGTGCCCAGCGCCGTGGCCATGAACACGTAGTGATCGGCCGGGAAGCTGCGGAAGCCGTCGGTCAGCGGCAGTACGACGGTGATCTTCTCGCCGGCCTGCAGCGGGAACATGTTGACGATCGGCTTGCCCCGGCTGGTGCGGCCGCCTTGCGGCACCTCCCACACCTTCAGCCAGTAGACGCGACCCCGGTCGCTGTAGCAGAGGATCCAGTCGTGCGTGTTGGCGATGAAGAGCTGGTCGATCCAGTCGTCTTCCTTCGTCACCGCCGCCTGCTTGCCGCGGCCGCCGCGGCGCTGTGCGCGGTATTCGCTGAGCGCCTGGCTCTTGACGTAGCCGCCGTGGCTGAGCGTGACCACCATGTCGGCGGGCGTGATCAGGTCCTCGGTGCCGAGTTCCTGCACGTTGCGCTCGATGACGCTCCTGCGGGCGCCTTCCTTCGTCTGCCCGAACTCCTGCTTCAGCGCCGTGAGTTCGCCTGAGACGATCGTGCGCACGCGCTCGGGCTTGGCGAGGATGTCCAAGAGGTCGGCGATCTGCGCCATCACCTCGCGGTACTCGGCGACGATCTTGTCCTGCTCGAGGCCGGTGAGGCGCTGCAGCCGCATCTGCAGGATCTCCTGCGCCTGCTCGTCGGACAGGCGATACAGACCGTCGGGCTGCATGCCGTAGCCCGAGGGCAGCCCTTCGGGCCGATAGGCAGCGCGGCCGCCGGGCGTGCCCGCCTCGGCGCGCGCGAGCATCTCGCGCACGAGCGAGCTGTCCCAGCTCTTGCCCATCAGCGCCGCCTTGGCCACCGGCGGCGTCGGCGAGTTCTTGATCGTCTCGATGAACTCGTCGATGTTGGCCAGCGCCACCGCCAGGCCTTCGAGCACGTGGCCGCGTTCGCGTGCCTTCTTCAGCTCGTAGACGGTGCGCCGTGTCACGACCTCGCGGCGGTGGTCGAGGAAGATCTCGACCAGCTGCTTCAGGTTGCACAGCTTCGGCTGGCCGTCGACGAGCGCGACCATGTTGATGCCGAAGGTGTCCTGCAGCTGCGTGTTCTTGTACAGGTTGTTGAGGACGACCTCGGGCACCTCGCCGCGCTTGAGCTCGATGACGACGCGCATGCCGGACTTGTCGCTCTCGTCCTGGATGTGCGAGATGCCTTCGAGCTTCTTCTCGCGCACCAGCTCGGCGATGCGCTCCTGCAGCGTCTTCTTGTTGACCTGGTAGGGGATCTCGTCGACGATGATCGCCTGCCGGTCGCCACGCTCGAGGTCCTCGAAGTGGCACTTGGCGCGCATGATCACCTTGCCGCGGCCGGTGCGGTAACCCTCGCGCACGCCGTTCAGGCCGTAGATGATGCCGGCGGTCGGGAAGTCCGGCGCCGGCACGATCTCCATCAGCTCCTCGATCGTCGCCTCGGGGTGCGAAAGCAGGTGCAGGCAGGCGTCGACGATCTCGTTGAGGTTGTGCGGCGGGATGTTGGTGGCCATGCCCACCGCGATGCCGGCGCTGCCGTTGACCAGCAGGTTCGGCAGCCGCGCCGGCAGCACCGCGGGCTCGCGCTCGCTGCCGTCGTAGTTGGGGACGAAGTCGACCGTTTCCTTGTCGATGTCCTCGAGCATCGAGGCGGCGATCTTCGCGAGGCGGATCTCGGTGTAGCGCATCGCAGCGGGGTTGTCGCCGTCGACGCTGCCGAAGTTGCCCTGGCCGTCGACGAGCATGTGGCGCAGCGAGAACGGCTGCGCCATGCGCACGATGGTGTCGTAGATCGCGCTGTCGCCGTGCGGGTGGTACTTGCCCATCACGTCGCCGACGATGCGCGCGCTCTTCTTGTACGGCCGGTTCCAGTGGTTGCCCTGCTCGTGCATCGCGAACAGCGCGCGCCGGTGCACCGGCTTCAGGCCGTCGCGCGCATCGGGCAGCGCGCGGCCGACGATCACGCTCATCGCGTAGTCGAGGTAGCTGCGCCGCATCTCCTCTTCGAGGCTGATGGCAACGGTTTCCTTGGCGAACTCGGGCATGGGCAGGGGCGCGTGAAGGGCGATGAGCGTGCCCTTCGGGCAGGCCGTCTAGAGGCAACGCGGGGCCGCGGAGCGCGGGATTCTACGGGGGGCGGCCCTGTCGCAGATGCGCAACAAGCGCGAGGGACCTGGGTGCCTTCACAGCCAAAATGGGGCTCGTTCGACATCCCCATGGCAGAATGACTCGTCGATGGCGAGTGCTCAATGACGCTCTTGCGTCATAGGTGTTCGCACGGGATTGATGCCTGTCGTTTTCGACGTATCGCAGTCCACTGCGGCTTTCCTCGAGAGGAGAATCAATGAAGAAATTCAACAAGGTGGCGGCGCTGTTCGCGTCCGTCGCACTTGCCGCCCCGGTCGGAGCATTCGCGCAGGCGAAGTCGGTCGACAACTGGCGGGCAGCCGACGGTACCCCCTGGAAGAGCGGCACGAACGATCTGTGCTGGCGCGATGCCGGCTGGACGCCGGCCACGGCCGACGAAGCGTGCGATGGCGTGATCAAGGCGGCCCCGCCGCCCCCGCCCCCGCCGCCGCCGGCTCCTCCGCCCCCGCCGCCGCCCCCGCCGCCGCCTCCCCCGCCGCCGCCGCCTCCCCCGCCGCGTCCGGCGCCCCCGCCGCCTCCGCCGCCGGCCCCGGTGAGCGAGAAGGTGACGTTCGCCGCTGACGGCTTCTTCGCCGTAGGCAGCTCGCGTCTGCAGCCGGCCGCACAGGCCAAGATCGCCGACCTCGCCGACAAGGTGAAGGGCATGGCGCTCGAGGTGATCATCGTCGTCGGCCACACCGATTCGACCGGCAATGCCGCGGCGAACCAGCGCCTGTCGGTGGCGCGTGCCGAAGCCGTGAAGACCTACCTGGTCTCCAAGGGCATCGAGCGCAACCGCATCTACACCGAAGGCAAGGGCGCCTCGCAACCGGTGGCCGACAACCGCACCGCCGAAGGCCGTTCGAAGAACCGCCGCGTCGAGATCGAAGTCGTCGGCACGCGCGCCCGCGGCCGCTAAGCCGCCCGGTGCGCCTTGCGGGGCCGGCGAGAGCCGGCTCCCCAAGCGGCTTCAACGAAACCCCGCTTCGGCGGGGTTTCGTGTTTCTGGGGCCGCGCCGGCTACCATCCCCAGCATGATGACGAGCAACGTCGACGCCCAGGAACTGGCCAAGTTCAGCGAACTCGCGCATCGCTGGTGGGACCCGACCAGCGAGTTCAGGCCGCTGCACGAGATCAACCCGCTGCGGCTGGCCTGGATTCAGGAACTCGCCGGCCTCGAGGGCAAGACGGTGCTCGATGTCGGCTGCGGCGGCGGCATCCTCGCCGAGTCGATGTCGGCGCGCGCCTCCAGCGTGCTCGGCATCGACCTCGCGGCCAAGCCGCTCGGCGTGGCGCGGCTGCATGCGCTGGAAAGCGGCGCCGACCGCGTCGAGTACCGCGAAGTCGCCGTCGAGGCGCTGGCGGCCGAGCGGCCGCGCTCGTTCGACGTCGTCACCTGCATGGAGATGCTCGAGCACGTGCCCGACCCCGCCTCGGTGGTGAAGGCCTGCTCGACGCTGCTGCGCCCCGGCGGCTGGGCCTTCTTCTCGACGCTGAATCGCAACCCGAAGTCGTTCGTGCAGGCGATCATCGGCGCCGAGTACGTGCTGGGCCTGTTGCCGCGCGGCACGCACGAGTACGCGCGCTTCATCCGCCCGAGCGAACTGGCACGCTGGTGCCGCGAAGGCGGGCTCGATCTGCAGACGATGCGCGGCCTCACGTACAACCCGCTGACGCGCCGCTACCGCCTCACCGCCGACACCGGCGTCAACTACCTCGTCGCCTGCCGCAAGCCGGCATGAACCCGGCATGATCAGACCGGCCGCGGTCTTCTTCGACCTCGACGGCACGCTCGTCGACAGCGCGCCCGACCTCGCCGCAGCCGCCAATGCGATGCGCAGCGCGCGCGGGCTGGCGCAAGTGCCGTACGAACAACTGCGCCCGCTCGCCGGCTCCGGCGCCCGCGGCATGCTGTCCGGCGCTTTCGGGCGCACACCCGGCGACGACGACTACGTGGCGCTGCGCGACGAGTTCCACGACCGCTACGAGCAGTGCATGCTGGAGCGCACGCACGCCTTCGACGGCATCGAGGCGCTGCTTGCGCGCCTGCACGGCCACGGCCTGCCGTGGGGCATCGTCACGAACAAGGCGCGGCGCTTCGCCGCGCCGCTGGTGGCCGCGATGGCACCGCTCGGCGGCGCCGCGACGCTCGTCTGCGGCGACTGCACGCCGCACACCAAGCCGCATCCCGCGCCGCTGCACGAGGCGGCGCGGCGTCTGGCCATCGACCCCGCGCGCTGCATCTACGTCGGCGACGACCGCAGAGACGTCGACGCCGGCCACGCCGCGGGCATGCAAACGGTGGCCGCCGCCTGGGGCTACCTCGGCCCCGGCGCCGACGTGCGCGCCTGGAGCGCCGCCCATGTCATCGCCGCGCCGGCCGAGCTCTTGAACTGGCTCGATCTGGCCTAAGATGGGAGCCTTGGGACCGACCTGGCTTCGACGTGGGTGCGGAGTCGGCGCGGGGCATGCCGAGCACCAGTTCGCTCGTAAATCCACTGGAAACGAAGTAACTGCGAACGACGAACGTTTCGCCCTCGCCGCTTAAACACCGGTGAGCCTCTCAACGGTTGGCCGATGGGCCGGGCGCAAGCCGCAAGGCAAGTGCTGAGAGGTCATTCACATCGGCTGGGTGCCGGCCATGTCGCTGGGCAGGCACCGAGATCCAGCGAATCGGGGCCACGGTAGCGTGCTGCTGCGCGACCGGGGCTCCTAAAACCAAATCAGACAGCTACGCATGTAGAACCGTCCGGCGATGGCTTGCGGACGGGGGTTCGATTCCCCCCGGTTCCACCATCCAACAAGGCCAACCGCTCGCGGTTGGCCTTTTTCTTTGCCGCGCAGCCCCTCACAACCACCGCTCCGCCGCCCTCCCCACCGCCTCCTTCACCCGCTGCCACCACCCGCGCTCGCGCCAGGCGCCGAGCGTGATCACTTCCGAGCGCTTCACGTCGCGCTCGAACAATCGCTCGAGCTCGGCGCCGAAGTCGTCGCCGAGCACGATGACGTTGATCTCGTTGTTGGCCACGAGGCTGCGCCAGTCCATGTTGCTCGAGCCGACGGTGGAGAAGACGCCGTCGATGACCGCGGTCTTCGCGTGCATCACCGCGTCGGGCATCTCGTGGATGCGCACGCCGGCGGCGAGCAGCTGCTCGTAGTACGAGCGTCCGGCGTGCAGCACGAGCGCGAAATCGCTGCGGCCGGGCAGCAGCAAACCCACTTCGACGCCGCGGCGCGCCGCATCGGCCAGCGCCTGCACCATCTCCTGGCCGGGGGCGAAGTAGGCCATCGAGAGGTGGATGCTGCGCCGGGCCGCCGACACGGCCGCGAGCAGCGCGTCGTAGATGCGGTTGTCGCTCTCGCGCGGGTCGCTCTCGATGACCTTGACGATGCGTTCGCCAGGGGCGGCGCGTGCCGGCGCGGGCGCCTCGCGGATGGCGGCGCCGCAGCCTTGTGAACCCCACACACGCGTGAAGCCGCGCGCGATCGCCTCCACCACCGGGCCTGCGAGTTCGATATGCGTGTCGCGCCAGCCCTCGTCCTTGGCCTTGTCGTCGGCGTTCTTCGACGAGCCGCCAACGCCCGATGAGCCCGACGACCCCGACGAGCCCGACGAACCTCCCGACGACCCCGACGAGTACGCCCGGGCGATGTTGATGCCGCCGGTGAACGCGAGCTCGTTGTCGACGACCAGCACCTTGCGGTGGTTGCGGTGGTTGATGCCCCAGTAGCCGGGCCGCTCGAGCGGGTTGATCGGGTTGAACTTGCACACCGCCACGCCGGCCGCGGCGAGGTTGTCGAAGAACTTGCCGTCGGTCGTCACCGAGCCGACGGCGTCGTACAGCACGGCCACCTGCACGCCCTCGCGCGCCTTGGCCGCGAGCAGCCGCGCCATCTCGTCGGCCACCGCGCCGTCGTCGATGATGTAGCTCTCGAGCAGCACGCGCGTGCGGGCGCGTGCGATCGCCGCCTTCATCGCCGCCAGCGTCGCGGGGCCGTCGACGAGCAGCTTCGTGCGGTTGTCGCGGTAGAGGTCCACTTCGCCGGTGGCCGCCAGCACGCGCAGATGGTGTTCGACGAGGCTGGCGCGCCCTTCGGCCTTGACGCGCGCCAGCGCCCGCGCTTCGTCGGCGGGGGCGAGCGTGCCGCGGTCGTCGTGCACTTTGACGGCGGCGGTCTCCGGTCTCATCGCCGCGGCCGGCGCGCGCGGCGGCACGGTGGCCGCGGTGGCGGCAGCGGTCGCGCCGCCTGCGGCGCCGGGGCCGCGCTGCGGCGTCAGCGCGCAGCCGCCGGCCAGGCCTAACGTGGCCAGCGCGGCTGCCGCGGCTCTCGCGATCAGCGCCCACATGTCTGGTCCAAGGCAACCGGCGGGCCCGCCGACGGGCACCTCTCTTGCTCGGCGCGGGCGGTCACCTGAAACCAAGCTACGAAAGAACCCGATGGGCCCGTTGCGCACTGCCTGGCGTCTGCTGCGTGCCGCAGTGAGCGCCTGGATCGACGACCACGCGCCGAGCATGGGCGCGGCGCTCGCGTACTACACGCTGTTCTCGATGGCGCCGCTGTTGTTGATCGCCATCTCGGTGGCCGGATTGGTGTTCGGCGAGCAGGCCGCGCGCGGCGAGGTGATGGAGCAGATCGCCGGCCTGATGGGCACCGAGAGCGCGCGCGCCGTCGAGTCGATGCTCGCGAGCCTCAACAAACCGGCGGCCGGCATCGGCGGCACGCTGCTGGGTTTCGGCGTGCTGCTGATCGGTGCGACGACGGTGTTCGCCGAGTTGCAGTCGGCGCTCGACCGCATCTGGCGCGTGCCGACGCGCGAGCCGCTCGCGGGCTGGTGGTCGTTCTTGCGCGCGCGGCTCCTGTCGCTGGGCATGGTGCTGGCCACCGGCTTCCTGATCCTCGTGTCGCTCTTGGCCGGCGCGGCGCTGTCGGCCCTGCACAAGTGGTGGGGGCCATGGTTTGCGGACTGGGCGCGCGTGGCCGAAGCCGTCAACGCGGCGATCAGCTTCTTGCTGGTCACCGTCGTCTTCGCCGTCATTTACAAGTGGATGCCGCGTACGCACGTGGCGTGGAAGGACGTGTGGATCGGCGCCGTCGTCACCGCGGCGCTGTTCACCGCGGGCAAGAGCCTGATCGCCACCTACATCGGCACGAGCGGTGTCGCCTCGGGCTTCGGCGCCGCGGCGTCGCTCGTCGTCGTGCTCGTGTGGGTCTACTACTCGGCGCAGATCTTCCTGCTCGGCGCCGAGTTCACGTGGGTCTATGCGCTGCGGCACGGCTCGCTGAAGGGCAGCGCGGTGGCCGCGGCGGCGTTGGAGCCAACGAGTGCGCCAACGAACGCGCCGGCACAGCCCGCGCCAGTCAACGCGAACCGCGACCCGCGCCCTGCGGCTGGTTGAGCTTGCGGTTGGCCTCGGCCAGCACCGAGGGCGGCGTCACGCCGGCGGTGGCCACCTGCACCTTGTTCTTCAGGCCGGTGACGACGCGCGCATCGCCTTCCATCATCGCCTCGAAGCCGGCGCGCGCCACCGCGGCCGGGTCGTCCTTGTCGCCGTGGTTGACGCGCGTGTCCTGCAAGCCCGCGCGCTCGAAGAACTCGGTGTCGGTCGGGCCCGGCATCAGCACGGTGACGCTGATGCCGCTGTCCTTCAGTTCGTTGCGCAGCGCATAGGCGAACGAATCGATGAACGCCTTGCTGCCGTGGTAGACGGCCTGGAAGGCGCCGGGCGTCACGCCGGCGATCGAGCCGGTGATCAGGATGCGCCCGCGGCTCGCCTGGCGCATGCGCGGCAGCAGGCGGTGGATCAACTCGAGCGTGCCGGTGACGTTGGTGTCGATGACGTGCCGCGCGGCGGCGAACTCCTGCTCGGCGAACGCCCCGCCCAGGCCGTGCCCGGCGTTGGCCAGCAGCAGTTCGACCGGCCGTTCGGCGCACGCGTCGGCCAGTTGGGCAACGCCGGCCGGCGTCGCCAGGTCGAGGCACAACGCCGTGACGCCGACGCCGTGGTTGCGCAGCACTTCGGCGGCACGGTCCAGCTCGCGCGGCTGGTCGGCGGCGATCAGCAGATCGTGGCCGTGCTCTGCGCACAGATGCGCCAGCGCCAGGCCGATGCCCGACGAGGCGCCGGTGACCAGCGCGAGCGGCCGCACCACGGTGGAAGTGGGCGCGGAATCTGCAGCAGGAGCGGCAGCAGAAGCGGGAACAGAAGCGGGAGCGGAGGGCGGCAACGTCATGCCGGCGGCGCGGCAATCGCCGCGCCCGCGCCCGCGTGGGTGCCCGCGTTCTCGTTCATGTTCGTATTCACGTTCGCGCCCGACGGCCCGGCTGCGGCCAGCAGGCGGCCCAGCGTCGGCAGGTCGACCGGCTTGACGAGGTGGCCGTCGAAGCCGGCCTCGCTGGACAGGCGCCGGTCCTCGTCCTGCCCCCAGCCCGTGACGGCGACGATCACCGTGCCGGCGCTCCACGGCTCGCCGCGGATCGCGCGGCAGGCGGCGTGGCCGTCCTGCTTGGGCAGGCCGATGTCCATCAGGATCACCTGCGGGCGGAACTGCCGCGCCACCTCGACCGCGGCCTCGCCGTCGTGCGCCATGCGCGTCTCGCAGCCGCCCAGCCGCAGCAGCTCGGCGAGCGTCTGCGCGCTGTCGTGGTTGTCGTCGACGACGAGCACGCGCTGCCCCGGCGCAAGGCCATGGCCGGCGCGCACGCTGCCGTTGTTGTCCGGCACGGGTTCGTCGACGAGTCCCTCGGTGTCGGCGAACTCGGGCCGTTGATCGGCGTCGCTCCCGACATCGCGCCCCGCATCGCCGTCGCCAACGTGCACCGCCACCTCGTCACGCCACAGCGCCGGCAGCCGCACGGTGAAGACGCTGCCGCGGTCGACGCCTTCGCTGTGCGCGGTGACTCGCCCGCCGTGCAACTCGACGATGAAGCGCACCAGCGACAACCCGATGCCGAGCCCGCCGCCGCTGTCGCCGCTGGGGCGGCTGGCCTGGGTAAACATGTCGAAGACGTTGCCCAGCATCTCCGGCGCGATGCCGATGCCGTTGTCGGCCACCGTCACCACCGCCTCGTCGCCGACACGCTGCGCCTCGATGCGGATGCGCCCGTGCGGCCGCGTGTACTTGCAGGCGTTGGTCAGCAGGTTGCCGAACACCTGCGTCAGGCGCACCGCGTCGGCACGCAGGCGGATCGGCTCCGGCGGCAGCACCACCTCCAGGCGATGGCCGGCGCGCGTGGCGTGGGGCTGCGCCGCCTCGATCGCCTGCTGCAGCAACAGCGCCAGGTCCACCGGCGCCGGTCGCAGCTCGAGCTTGCCGTGCGTGATCCGGCCCACGTCGAGCAGGTCGTCGACCAGCCGCTCCATCTGCCGCATCTGCCGCTCGAGCACCAGGCGCGACTGCTCGATCAGCGCCGTGTTGCCGCGCGCACGGCGGATCAGCTCGAGCGCGTTCTTCATCGGCGCCAGCGGGTTGCGCAGTTCGTGCGACAGCGTCGCGAGGAAGACGTCCTTGCGGCGGTCGGCGTCCTTCAGCGTCGCCTCGATCTGGCGCGCCGCGGTCACGTCCAGCGTCGTGCCGGTGACGAAGCGCACGAGCCCGCGCGCGTCGGTGCGCGCCGTCTCCACCGAGCGCAGCGTGCGCACCTCGCCGTCGTTGCGCCGGCGGATGCGGAACTCGCGGCTGCTGCGCCCGGCGCTGCGCACCGTCTCGGCGAGTGTCGCCTCCTGCTGCGGCAAATCTTCGGGCAGCACGGCGCGGCGCCAGTCGTCGTGGGCGACAAAACCGTCGGCGGTGGGCTCGATGCCGTAGATGCGGAACATCTGCGCCGTCCAGCGGCTGCGCCCGGTCGTCGGGTCCCACTCCCAGATGCCGACGCCGGTGGCCTCGGTGGCCAGCTGCACGCGCTGCGCCGTCTGGCGCAGCTCCTCCTCGGCGGCCTTGCGCTCGCTCACGTCCTGCGTCGAGACGACCCAGCCGATGATCTGCCCGGCGTCGTTGCGGTCGGGCACGTAGACGATGTGCAGCCAGCGCGCTCCGGCATGCGCCAGCGGCAACTCGGCTTCGAACTCGACGCGCTCGCCGTCGAGCACGCGCTGGATGTACGGGCGCACCTTCTCGACCGACGCCTCGCCCAGCACCTCGGCCAGCGAGCGGCCGACGATCTGCGGCACCGGCAGGCCCACGAGCTTGGCGTACGCGGTGTTCGCCGACACGTAGCGCAGGTCGCGGCTCTTGCGCACGAGCCCGGTCGACGCGGTGTCGAGAAAGCGGCGCAGGCTCGCCTGGCTGTCGCGCAGCGTGGCCGTGCGTTCGGCGACGCGCGCCTCGAGGTCGGCGTTCAGCCGCGTCAACTGGCCGAGCACCCGCCGGTGCTCCAGCGACACGGCGGCCACCAGCAGCGTGCAGATCGCGCAGATGCCGAGGAACGTCTGCAGCAGCACGACACCGTCGATCGCCACCACCGGCGAGACGGCGAACGCGCCGATGCCGAGCGCAGTGGCCTGCGCGATCACCAGCGCGACGAAGCCGATGCCGACCGCCGCGCCCTGCAACTGGAAGCGCGCCGCGCCCCACAGCAGCAGCGGCAGCATCAGGTACACCGTGGGGAGCAGGCCGACGAGGAACAGCACCGCCATCGTCAGCAGCGCCGCGGCGAGCAGCGCCGCCTCGAACTGCCGCGGCCCGGGCACGTGCGCGCGCTGCTGCCAGGCGCGCACGGCGACGAAGGTCAGCGGCGTGGAGACGAGCATCCCCGTCGCGTCGCCCAGCCACACCAGCAGCCACGCGGTGGAGAGCACGTGCTTGCCGATCCAGGCATCGGTGCCGGCGATGACGCTGGCGCTGATCATCGGCGCCAGCACGGCGCCGAACAGCACGAAGGCGCCGAATTCGCGCGGCGACTCGAGCCTGAACGCGGTGCCGCCGAAGCGCAGGATCAGCGCCGCGGCGACGAGCGCCTCGAGCGCGTTGCCGCTGAAGTACACCAGCGCCAGCGGCAGCGGGTTCTTGAACCACAGCGCGTTGCAGGTCAGCTCGGCCAGGCCCGCGGCCAGCACCCACCACGCCCAGCTCGCGCGCGGCGAAAGCAGCAACAGCGCCAGCAGGATGCCCACCGGCGGCCACCAGGTGATGGCGACGTTCGGGATCAGCGCCAGGCCCTGCCCGAAGCCACCGGCCAGCACCGAGGCGGCGTAGAAGACGAAGATGCCGGCGACGGTCGGGTGGCGGGCGCGCGGGCGCGCCGGGACGTGACCCGCGTGCCCTGCCTGCGCACGCGTGCCGGTGCCGGCCGCGGGCCGGGATTCAGTCGACGCGACGACGCGGACGCCCTGCGGCGACATGGGCTCGATCTCCTCCGTGAGTCAGCGAAGCGGGGCAAGGGCAAGCGATGTGCCTGGGTGGGGCTGCCGGGGTGAAACGGACGGCGCGGGACCCGCTGTTGCCACGTGGCTGCTTCCATCTCGGCTTCATCGCCGGGCACGCCGCTTGCCCCATCACCGTTGAAGTCGCTGTCATCGCTTCGGAGAACGTTCCCGTGAGAACCATCAGTTCACATCCGTTCCAAGGCACCGCAGAGTCGGCCCGGCACGGCGCCCACCAGGCGTACGACGCCGCGGCCGGCCAGGCGGCCACGCTGCGCGATCGGGCCATGCCCACGATCCGGCGCGCCGCGCACTCGCTGGCCGATGGCGCCACCGAGATGCGCTGGGCTGCCCGCCGCGCTTCGTACCGCGGCGTCGACTACATGCGCGAGCACCCGGTGCCTTCGGCGCTGATGGTCGGCGCGGCCGCCGCCCTTGTCTTCATCGCGCTTCGCGCCTGGGCTTTGCATGAACGTTGATACGCCGACGCAGCAGCGCGCCAATCCTCTGCGGCGCTGGTTCTCGCCCGCGCAGGCGGCACCGCCGCCCGAGGACGCCGAGCGCCAGGCGCTGCTCGAGCAGCTGCGCGCGCTGCGGCTCGAGCTGCAAAGCCTGTTCACGCAGGTGGCCGGCCACCGCGGCAGCCCGCGGTTGCAGCGGCGTTTGCTGCAAGAGGTGGCATTGGCGCTCGAGCTGGACGAGGCCGTGCTGTTGCCGGCGCTGCGCGACGCGCACGCCGCGCCGCAGCGCGCGATCGGCGCCGCCGAGATCGACGTCGAGGTGCTGCGCGACCTGTCCCAGCAGTACGAGAACGAGCCCGAGATGCTCGGCAGTTCGGCGCGCATGCACCTGCGCACGATGGACCTCCTGCTGCGCAGCCCCGCCGCCGAGCACGACCTCGACTGGGCGCGCGCGCACCGCGAGGCGAGCGAGTTGATCGAGCGCTGGCAGCGGGATCTGGACGGGGCGGGGGACTAGGAGCCTGCGCGGCAGAAATCCAGGCCCGCGCCGGGGCGAGTCAGGGCGTCGGGCAAGGCGCGCGCGAGGCGTGGGGCCGCGCCCCCACAACGAGCGCGCAACGCCGCCCGGCGCCCTGAATCGCCCCGGCCCTTCGGGTTGGAGCCGCAAGGGGGCGCATGCGTCGTTGCGACGCTTGCCCGGGCGGCCAGCCCGGGCAGCGCGTCGCGCCTAGCCTGCGCCCCCTTGCGGATCCAACGCGGGCCTGGATCTCTGCCGCGCAGGCTCCTAGGCCCCGTTGCCCGGTGGCGCGTCGCCACGCGGGTTTGCGTTCACCCCTTCGGCGCCGCATCCCTCAACAGCACCACCTGCCTTCGCGGCAACTCGCGTTCGAGCAGCTCGATCCACGCGCGGCAAAGGTCTTCGTGGCGGATGTCGACCGGGTGCAGGTCCAGACGCAGCAGCTCGTGGTGTTCGCTGAAACGCGACATCGCGCGCACCCAGGCCATCGAGACGGCGCGGCGCCAGGCGTTGCGCGGGCTGAAGCCGAGCGCGTGGGCGCTGACCTCCTTGCCGCTGGGCATCGCGACGATGCGCCCGGGCGTGCAGACGTAGTCAAAGCCGGCCTTGCGCAAAGCCAGCCACGCAGCGTCGTTCAGCAGCCACGCCGGCGGCACGAAGCCAGTGGCGTTCAGGCCGTGCACGCGCGCCCAGGTCTGCGCCACGCGCAGGCGGCGCGCGGCTTCGGCCAGCGTCAGCGCGGCGAACTCCCCCTCGCCCGACGTGAAGTAGAAGTCGCGCTCGAAGAAGGCCAGCGGACCGTTGCGCGGCGCTTCGTCCAGGTGCGTCAGGCCGTGCAGCGCCAGTTCGTGGCCGGCGCTTTGCAGCCGCTGCAGCCACAGCAGGTAGTCCGGCGGCATGCACGGGTTGCCGTGCCAGCCGGGCACGACCAAGAGCGTCACGCGCAGGCGCGTGCGTGTCTCCTGCGCCAGCCGGCACAACATCACCAGCGTGCGGCGGCAGTCGTCCCACTGCGGCGGCGCCACGTCGTGCAGCACGACGCAAAGACGCCCGCACGTCGTGGCGCTGCTGCCGGGGTGCGAGGTGCCGGCGTTGTTGCCGGCCTGCGGCTCGAGCGAGGCGCGCGCGGCGCCAGGCGGCGCAAAGCGCGGCGAAACGCGGCCGGTATAGCCGGCGTAACCCAGGCGGCCGGCCAGGCCGGCCGTGGCTCGCGCCAGCGGGGCGCGCAACGGCGCGCGCAAGGTCTGCTCGAAGGTCGGATTCATCGGCTCACCATCGGGCTGTCGAAAGGGATGTGCGGCCGCGCCGGCCGCGTCTGCGGGCTTGGCACGCGCGCGTGCACCATGCTCGCGTAGCGTCCCATCCAGCCGCGCAGCACACGCGGCCAGTCGTGCTGCAGCGCGCGCTGCTTGGCGCGCACGGCGAGTGCCGGCGCCGGGCTGTGCACCTGGGCATGGATGGCCTCGGCCGGCGCGAAGCGGCCGCAGTAGACGAGCAGGTGCGTGTCGGGCTCGAGGCCGAGGTCGCGCAGCAGCGTCTCGCGCCAGGCGAGATCTCGCCGCATCGGCGAGAAGACACGGCAGTCGACGCCGAGCGGCTGGTGAATCACCTGCGGCAGGCCGCTGGCGCGCAGGTCTTCGGCGACCCAGTAGCTGGGCGCGAGCACGAGGTCGAAGCGTTCGTACAGCCGCCGCAGCCACTGCCGCGCGGCGCGGTCGCTCCGGCGCGCGACGCCGAAGTGCTCGCCGCCGAGCTGCTGCGTGAAGCGCAGCAGCAGCGAAGGCACGTGGCTGTGGCAGAAGGCGACTGCCGGCACGCGCAAGCGGCGCGCCGCATGCAGCGCCGCGCGGCCC
Source organism: Betaproteobacteria bacterium (assembly GCA_016716535.1). Classification (GTDB taxonomy): domain Bacteria; phylum Pseudomonadota; class Gammaproteobacteria; order Burkholderiales; family Burkholderiaceae_C; genus Rubrivivax. The sequence continues at coordinate 462,860 of JADJWD010000002.1, forward strand.
AGCGCATACGGATCGGCGGCTTCGACGATGTCGGGCGTGCAGCGTTCGATCATCCGCGCCGCCAGCCACGGATGCAGCACGATGCGATAGCCGCACGCGCCCGGCAGGCGCAAGCCGCCGCAGTCGAGCGTGTCGGCCTCGGCTTCGGCGCCGGGGGCGACGATCGTGTGCTTCCAGCACATCGCGCCGAGCGCCGCGTGCTTGGCGCCGACGACCCGCCGCACGCCGCCGGCCGGGCCCCAGAACATCGTCGCGTCGAGAAGATGCATGGGCGGCCGTTGGCAAGTACGGTGCCCGCTTGTCCCTGTCGTGCGCGCAGCCAGTCGCGTTCTATGCGGTGACCTCGGCGAGCACGCGTTGCCAGTCCTCGACGAAGCGGCCGATCGCAAAACGCTCGCGCGCGAGTTGTTGCCCGGCTGCGCCCCATGTGCGCGCAAGGCGGATGTCTTTCAGCAGCTCACGCATCACGCCGATCAGATAACGCGGTCGCGTGTCGGTGTAGCCGTTGCGGCCGTTGCTGATGACGCTGGCGAGTTCGGTCGTCGCCAAGCCCACCACCGGCAACCCGGCGTGCAGCGCCTCGACGACCGCCAACCCGAGGCTCGTGTAGCGGATCGGGTTGAAGAAGAAGCGATGCGAGGCCAGCACGCGTGGCAGCGCGGGCTGCGCCACTTCGCCGGCGCCGCCGAGCGCCTCGCTGCCCATGCCGACCAGGTGCAATGGCACCTCGTTGCGCATCTGCTCGAAGACATCGGCGCCGAGCCGGCGGCCGCGCTCGCGCAGGTGGTTGACGACGACGAGGCCGCGCGCCAGCTCGCCGGTCCACGGCAGTTCGGCCAGCGGCTTCACGCCGTGTTCGACGACGCGCCACGGCGTTGCGCCGTTGTCCCACATCAGCGCGTTGAAGTGCGTGACGTGGACGATCAGCGCGCCCGGGTCGTCGCACCAGTGGCGCGTGTCGGTCGGGTGCTCCTGCGGCGGGTCGTGTTCGATGACGATGCGCGGCAGCCGCCGCTGCTCATCGCTGAGCACGCGCAGGCGGTCGTCGTCCCACTGCGCGCGGTGCTGGTAGATGACGACGTCGAAGGCCTCGTCGCGCAGGCGCTCCTCGGCGACCTCGACGACGTTCGGCCCCCACGGCAGCGCGCCGCCGACCCCGGTCTTGTGCGCGCCGCGCGCCGCATTGGCGACGACGTGGAAGTCGTGCGGCACCTGCGTCAGGTTGTAGAGGTAGTTGCCGTGCACGTGCCAGGTCAGCACGCGCAGGCGGCGGCGCGGCGGGTCAGGCACTTCGGGCCTCGCTCAGCGTCTCATGGGGCGGATGACGTGGCCCCGGCCGTTGCACGACGACACGCTGCAGATGTCCATGCTCGTGCCATTGCGGCCGTCCCAGGTGCGCGAGCGCCGCCTGCGCCACGTCGTCGGCATCGACCGCGCGCGCGCAGGCCTGGTCGTGCGGGCAGTGCACATGCGCGCACGGCCGGCAGGGCAGGTCGCGCCAGAAGACACGATGGCGCTCGCTGTCGGCCGGCGCCCAGCGCGGCACGTCGCTGCCGCTGGCGACGACGACGCTCGGGGTGCCGAGCGCCGCTGCGATGTGCGAGATGCCGGTGTCGTTGCACACCACCGCGGCGGCCCACTCGACGAGCGCGCCGAGCATCCACAGGTCGGTGCAGCCGGCAAGGTCGAGGCAGGGCGCGCGCATGCGCTCGGCGACGGCGCGGGTCAGCGGCGCTTCACCGGCGCTGCCGGTCAGCACGACCGCCAGGCCCTCGGCGGCCAGCGCGTCGCCGACAGCGGCAAAACGCTCGGCCGGCCAGCGGCGCGACGGCAGTTGCGAGCCTGGGTGCAGCAGCACGAAACGCCGGCCGCCGAGCGGCCGGCACAGCCGCTCGGCGGCGTCGCGGTCGCCGTCACGCAGCGGGAAGTCGAGCCCCGTGCCTTGGCGCGGCAGCGCGAGCCGGTCGGTCAAGGCGAGCAGGCGTTCGACTTCGCTGCCTTGCGCGGGCCAGGGCACGGGGTCGTGCACGGTGCGATGCATCGCGTGATGCGCCGTGTCCCGCACGGCGCCGGGCACGAACGCGGCACAACGCTTCGCACCGAACGCGGCGACGAGGCCGTTGACACATTCGCCGCTGCCGTGCAGTTGCAGCGCCATGTCGAAGCGGCGGCTGCGCATCGCCGCGAGCCAGGCGCGCAACGTCGTGCCGCATTCGCGCCGCCGCTCGGGCAGGCCGGGCCAGCCGGGGAACTCGATGAACGAATCGACCGACGCCAGCCGCTCGGCGAGCGCACGTGCCCACGGCAGGCCGACGAGCGTGATCTGCGCATCGGGCCAGCCGTGGCGCAGCGCGCGCAGCGCCGGCGTGGCGCACAGAAGATCGCCCAGCATCAGGGCGCGGAAGACCGCGACGCGCATCGCTGCCATCGGCTTCAGCGCGGCCGCGCCGCCGTGGCGGGTGCGGGTGTCGGGATGGCGGCAAACGGCCAGGCGGGCGAGTCGCCGGGGGCGAGCGGATCGGTGTGATCGGCGTCTTCGGCAAGTTCGACGTGATCGGCCGGGTCGTCGTGTTCGGCATGGTCTGCCGGTGCGGCCACGCCGGCCGCAATCACGTCGGTCAACGTCGGCATCACGCCGTCGGCCACGCCGCGCTCGGCCAGCAGCGCCAGCGTCGCGTCGACGACCGCTTCTTCGCGCACGCCCAGCAGGCACAGGTGGTGGTGCTCGGGGCAGGCGCTCTTCAGACACCAGCGGCACGACACGTCGTGCGACAGCACACGGTGCGGCACCTGCCACGGCGTGTGCTGCGGGTTCGTGAGCGCATAGAGGTTGACGACCGGCGTGCCGAGTGCGGCGGCCAGGTGCGATGGCGCGCTGTTGTTGCCCACCAGCACGGCCGCGGCCTCGACGAGCGCGGCCAGCTCACCGAGCGACAACTCGCCGGCCAGCGCCAGCGGCGGCGCGGCGCCGGCCGCGAGCATCGCCGAACAGACGGCCTGTACGAGCGCGATATCGCCATCGGCGCCGGCCACGACGACCGGCCAGCCGAGCTGCGCGAGCGCCGCGCCGACATGCCCGAAAGCCGGCGCCGGCCAACGGCGCGAAGCCGCACTGGCGCCGGGATGCAGCAGCACGAAGCCGCCGCCTGCGCGGTCATTCGCTCGGTCACCCAAGCCGCGCAGCCCCGCCGCCGCAAGCCGCGCGCGCACGCGTTGCCGGTCTGCCTCGTGCACGGTGAAGCGCAGGCGGTCGCCGTCCGCGCCGCGATCCACCGCGCCGATCGATGCCACCAGGTCGAGCTGCCGGCGCACCTCGTGTCGCATGCCGGTTTCGACGCGGTCGGTCTCGGGCACCCAGTCGGTCAACAGCGCATACGGGTTCTCGCGCGCGTGCGCCAGGCGCAGCGGCACGCCGGCCATGCGGCACACCAGCGCCGCCGGCAGCGCGCTTTGCGTGCAGACGGTGAAGACGACCGCGGCGTCGAAGCCGCCCTCGGCGATGCGGTCGACGAGTTCGGCGTCGCGGTGCCCGAGCGCGGCGCGCCGATCGGCCAGCGCCTCGGCGGCCTGGCCTTGCGGCGTCCACGCCGGCGAGCAAGCCCACGCCTCGTCGACCGGGATGTGCGCCGCCGCCGCCGCGCCGGCTTTCGACGTGAGCAGCGTGATGTGCGCCTCGGGCAGGCGCTGGCGCAGCGCGGCGAGCGCCGGCGTCGTCATCAGCACGTCGCCGAGGTTGTCGGTGCGCACCGCGAGCAGCCGGCGCACGTCGCTCCAGCGCTGGCGCCGCGCCGAAGTGGTGTTGACCGCCGCGTTCCCCGCGGCGTTCTCCTCACCCGGCGCGCTCATCGCAGCGCCTGCGGGTGCTGCGGCGGCGGCGACACGCCCAGGCCGGCCGGCGCCGGCGCCGTGCGGATCGCCTGCGCGACGTCGAGCCAGTCGGCGCACACGGCGTGCGGCCGCCGCAGCGGCGAGGCGCGCCACAGCGTCTCGCCGCCGCTGTCGAGCAGGATGCCACGGCAGCCGGCGCGGTGGCCGGCTTCGACGTCGTCGAGCGTGTCGCCGACCATCCACGAGCGCGCGAGGTCGATGCGGTGGCGCAGCGCCGCGCGCAGCAGCATGCCGGCGCTGGGCTTGCGGCACAGGCACGTCGGGCGGCCGCGTTCGTCGGGCGCGTGCGGGCACAGCAGCAGGTCGGTCAGCTCGACGCCGGCCTCGCGGCGCAGCCTGCGCTCGAGCACGAGCTGCATCTGCGCGAACTGCCGGCGCGTGAACAGGCCGCGCGCCAGGCCGCTCTGGTTGGTGACGACGACCAGCAGGTAGCCCGCGGCGGCCAGCGCATGCAGCGCCTCGCAGGCGTTGGGCATGAAGCGCAGCAGCGCCGGATCGACGTTGTACGGCACGTTCTCGACGAGCGTGCCGTCCTTGTCGATGAAGATCGCCGGCTGCTTCGACGCCGGCCGCGGCGGTGGGTCGTCGAAGAACGGGCGGGCGCCACCGGTGCGGCCGACGTGCGCCCAGGCGCGGGTCGTCAGCCCGACGAGTGAGGCGAAGGCGTTCATCGCCAGGCTCCTGCGACGGGGGCGGTGGGCGTGACCGGCGTGACCGGTGCGATCGGTGTGATCGGCTCATGCGCGGCGATCGGCCCACGCGATGCGATCGGCGCGATCGGCGCGATCGGCGTGATCGGTACATGCGGTGTGATCGGTGTGATCGACACCCCGCGCATCGGCGCGATGTGCGCAGGCTGCGAAGGCGCGGCCACGACCGCCCGTTCGCCCGCCAGCGCGGCGTACAACCGCGCCAGCCGCGCGCAGACGGTGTCCCACGTGAAGCGCGCGCGCACGCGGCGCACGCCGGCGCGGCCGAGTGCTTCGGCCAGCGCCGGATCGCGCCGCAGTTGCGCCAGGCGTGCGGCCAACGCTGCCGGGTCGTGCGGCGGCACGAGGAAGCCGGTGACGCCGTCGACGACGGTCGTGCGGATGCCGCCCACGTCGGCGCCGATGACCGGCCGCCCGCACGCCATCGCCTCGAGCGGCGTGATGCCGAAGGGCTCGTACCACGGTGTCGTCACGAACACGTCGGCGGCGACGTACCAGTCGCGCAGTTCGGCCTGATCGCGCCGGCCGACGAAGCGCACGCGTGCGTCCACGCCCAATGCTTCGGCCAAGGCACGCAGCCGTCCGATCTCGGGTGTGGCCGCTTCGTCGGGCTCGCGGCAGGCGCCACCGACGACGAGCAGCCGCGCCGGCGGCTGCGATTCGTCGTGCGGCAACAGCGCAAGCGCGCGCACGACGTTGTCGATGCCCTTGCGCGGCACCATGCGGCCGAGTTGCAGCACGAGGAACTCGTGCGCCGGCAGTCCGAGCCGCGCCCGCGCCGCCAGGCGGTCGCCGGGCGTGAAGTGCCGCGGGTCGACGCCGCACGGCACGCCGATGATGTGCGTGGCGTCGGCGTCGTACAGGCGCACGAGGTCGGCCTGCTCCTGCGGGCAGGTGGCGACCAGCGCGTCGGCGTCGCGCACCAGCTCGCGCTCGATGTCGATGCGCGCGGCCGGAAAGCGGTCGGCGTCGCCCTGGTGCTGCCGGCGCACGAGGCCGAGCGCGTGGAAGGTCATCGCCAGCGGCGTGCCGAAGCGGCGCCGCAGCGCCAGGCCGACGCGCCCGGACATGAAGAAATTCGCGTGCAGCACGTCGTAGCCGCCTTCACGCTTGGCCAGCGTGCCGGCGCTCGCCGCGAAGGCGGGCATGAAGGGCAGCAGCTCTTCCTTCGGCATCACCTCGGGCGGGCCGGCGTCGACGTGCAGCACACGTGCGCCGGCGCACAGCGGCACGACGGTGGGCAGGCTGCGGTCTTCGCGCCGCGTCATCACGTCGACCCGGTGGCCGCGCGCCGCGAGGCCGCGCGCGACGCGGTCGACGTAGATGTTCTGGCCGCCGGCGTCGACGCCGCCGGCCGCGGCGATCGGCGAGGCGTGCTCGCTGATCAGCGCGATGCGCAGGGGGGGATTCATTTCCTTGGATCCGGTGGGGGTGCTTGGCGCCGTTCGGCAAATGGCATACCGCGCCGCGCCGGTGCGCGCGTCGATGCGGCTGTCGATGCATCTCCCGATACAGCGGCGGGCCAGGCCGCCGTCGTGCACGCGCGCAGCGTCTCGTGCAGCCATTGCAGTGCGGCGTCGTGGCGCGCCGCGCTCTGGGCGGCGCAGCAGTCGGCGGGCACCCACAGGCGGTGGCCGCGCTCGTAGGCGTCGGCGGCGGTGAGCAGCACGCACAGGTCGGTGGCGAAGCCGGCGACGACGAGTTCGTGCGTGCCCATCTGCGTCAGCAGCAGTTGCAGCGGCGTCGCGTAGAAGCCGGAGTGGCGCGGCTTCACGAGCGTGATGTCGCCGCGGCCCGGCGCCAGTTGCTGCGCGAGCCTTGCCGCGGCGGCACGGCCGGCGCGGCAGCGCGCGATCAGCCGGTCGAAGTCGGCATGCCAGTGGCCGAAGTTGTCGTTGACGTAGAGGGCCGGCACGCCGCGCGCCGCGAGGCCGCGCTTGAGCGCGGCGATGTGGGGCGCGGCGCGCAGTGCGGACGGGGCCAGCGCCTCGGCGCCGTCGAAGTCGAGCGGGTTGATGACGTCGACCAGCACGAGCGCGCAGCGCGCGCGCGGCAACGGCTGCGCGGCGCGCCGGCCGACGCGGCGTGCGGCCGCGGCGGCCGGGTGGTTTGCGCGTGGCATGGGGCCGCAGGGCAGGGCAGATGCCCGCCGGGAACGCCTCTTGCCGTGCATGGCCCGCTGTGAACGAACCCGCGTTGCCTGTCTGGCCGTCCAGCCCACGTCCGAACGTCATCGCGCCCCGTCACCGGCCCCGCCTTGGTCAGCGGCGGTGGCGCAGCGGGTTTGTTCACGGCCCCTTCATGTGACTGTCTGGCGCTTCGGACTCGGCGCGCGACTCCACGCTTGTCGCGCTTGGCCCTCGGTGGTGGGACCTTCGACGCGGTGAGAAAGCAAAAGGCCCGCGCCGGGTGGCGCGGGCCTTTGGTTCGCTGCCTTGCGGCAGCGCAGTGCTCGCGTTAGCCGCGGTCCATTCGGCCAGCCGCGGTGGCTTCGCGGTCGGTGCCCATCGTCGAGCTGGAGCTGTCCGAGCCGAGACGGCTGCTCGAGCCGGAGCGGTCCATCGACGAGCCGCTCGTGCCGGGCGACACGGTCGACGAGCTCGAGCTGCTGCTCGTGCTGGAGTCGGTCGTCGTGCTGCTGCTCGTGCTGGGGCTCGTCGACATGCTGCCGCTGCCGCTCGGGGCGGTCGTGCTGCCGCTGACCGTGCCGCTGGCGGTGCCGCTCATGCTGCCGCCCGGCGAGCCGGTGGCGGTGCTGTCGGTCGTGCTGGGGCTCGTGCTCGAGCTGGTGCTCGGGCTCGTCGTCGAGCTGCTGGTGCTCGAGCTTGTGCTGCTGCTCGGGCTCGTGCTGCCGCTCGTGGTGCTGTCGGTGGTCGTGCCACCCGGGGTGCTGGCCGCCGTCGGCGGTGCACCGGCGCGGCCGGCGCCGGGGCCGGTGCCGGGACTCGTGGGCGAGGGCGCCTGCGCGACAGCGATGCCGCCGATGATGGCAGCAGAGGCTGCAGCGACCGCCGCCACCAGCTTGAACTTGGTCATGATGAGCATCTCCTGAAATGAATACGCCGTTCGACGGGTCAAACGGCCGGCGGCGGATGCCGCGCCGCGATATCGGCAATGGCCGTTCCCGCGATGGCCGCGCTCAGGCCGCGGCCGCCAGCGGCGGCATGACGACGGCGCGGCGCGCGGGCCTTCGCTCGCCGGCCAGCCACGCATCGAGCCGCGGCAGGATGACGCGTGCGTCGATCGGCTTCGTCCAGCGTTCGTCGAAGCCTGCGCCCTCGATGTCGAAGCCGCCGTCGGCCGTCAACGCGATCGCCGGCGTGTGCTCGTGGCCGGGCAGCGCGCGCAGCGTCGCCAGCACGTCGGCGACGGCGTCGCCGTCGGCCGCGTCGGGGTCGATCAGCAAGAGGCCGGTGCGTGGGTGCATGCGCGCCAGGCGCAACGCCTCGCCGATGTAGTTGGCCGGTCGCAGCACGTAGTGCGGTCGGTGCCTGAACACCATCTGCATCGCCAGCAGGTTGGCCTGGCGGGTGTCGAGGTACAGCACGTCGGGCAGCGGCGGGCGCAGGAGGTTCATCGGGGCCTTTCGGGGGCAAATCGCCAAATCCGAAGAAGCAGCAATCGACGTTCCCGCGTTTCGGCAGGCTTGGCATGGCGGCTGCCGCAGGGCCCGACGCCCGCGCGAAACCGTTGCTCGCGCCAATCGATCGACAGGAGCCCTGATGAAAGCCGCCACAACTGACGACGCGACGCGCAAGCAGCGCGAGATCCAGCGCGAGCAGGACCGCAAGGACGAGCGCGAGAAAGCGAAGGAGGAAGATAGGAATAAGAAGGAAGAGAAGGAGGCGAAGGAGTCGGCCGTGCAGGCCGGCGCGCGCGAGCAGCCGGCCGGCTTTCCGCCGCAGCATCAGGTGAAGCCCGGCCGCGAGAGTGAACTCGACCCGGCGCCGCGCTTCGACGCGCCGGCCTATCGCGGCAGCGGCAAGCTGGAAGGTTTTGCGGCACTGATCACCGGCGCCGATTCGGGCATCGGCCGCGCCGTCGCCGTGTTGTTCGCACGCGAAGGTGCGGATGTCGCGGTGGCCTACCACGCCAGCGACGACGACGCGATGGAGACGCGCCGCTGCGTCGAAGCCGAAGGACAGCGCTGCCTGCTGCTGCAAGGCGACGTGAAGGACCGCGCCTGGTGCGAAAGCGCCGTGCAGCAGACGGTGGAAACGTTCGGGCGCCTGGACGTGCTCGTCAACAACGCCGCGTTCCAGGAGCACGCCGGCTCGATCGACGATGTCGACGACGAGCGGCTGCAGGAGACGATGGACACCAACCTCGGCGGCTACTTCCGCATGGCGCGCGCGGCGTTGCCGCACATGAAGAGCGGCGCGTCGATCATCAATACCGGTTCGGTGACGGGGCTGCGCGGCAGCAAGCGCCTGTTGGACTACGCGGCGAGCAAGGGCGCGATCCACGCCTTCACGAAGTCGCTGGCGAGCCAGGTCATCGAGCGCGGCATCCGCGTCAACGCGGTGTCGCCGGGGCCGGTGTGGACGCCGCTGAACCCGGCCGATTCGCCGGCCGAACACGTGGCGAAGTTCGGCAGCGACACCGACATGAAGCGCGCCGCGCAGCCCGAGGAGATCTCGCCGGCGTACGTGTTCCTCGCCTCGCCGGCGTGCGCGGGCTACATCACCGGCGTGGTGTTGCCGATCACGGGGAGCGTCGGGGCGATCTGATCCGGTGGCGGCTGCGGCAAGATGGGCGGGACGCCGGGCGTCCCGCTTGCCGACGGCCGCCCGTGGACACCCCCGTCGTTGCTGTTGCCCCTGCGGCCGCCGCGGCCGCCACCGAGGACATCTCGCTGGCCGAGGACGCGTTCGGTGAAGTGGCGCTGCCGGCCGGCGTGACGTGGGGCGCGCACACCGAGCGCGCGCGCGGGCACTTCGCGATCGGCACGACTCGCATGCCCGAAGAGCTGATCGAGGCGCTGATCGTCATCAAGGGCGCCGCCGCGGCGGTGAACGGCCGCCTCGGTGAACTCGACGGCGAACGCGCCGCGGCCATCGACGCGGCCGCGCAGGCGCTGCTGCAGCCGGCAGCGCGCGGCGAGTGGCCGCAGCACTTTCCGCTGTCGCCGTGGCAATCGGGCTCGGGGACGCAGAGCCACATGAACGTCAACGAGGTGCTGGCGCACCTGGCGTCGCGACGGCTGCCGGCCGGCACCGTGGTGCACCCGCACGACCACGTCAACCGAGGCCAGTCGTCCAACGACGTGGTGCCGAGCGCGATGCACCTGGCGGCGCTGAAGGCGGTGCAGACCCGGCTGCTGCCGGCGCTGGACCGTCTCGCCGAATCGCTGGCCGCAAAGGCGGCGCAGTACGGCGATGTGATCAAGCTCGGCCGCACGCATCTTCAGGATGCCGTGCCGCTGCGCCTTTCGCAGGAGATCGGTGCCTGGCGCAGCCAGCTGCTCGCCGGCCGCGCGGCCACCGAGCGCGCGCTGCCGGGCCTGCGGCGGCTGGCGATCGGCGCGACCGCGGTGGGCACAGGGCTCAACGCGCACCCGGACTTCGCGGCGGCGTTGTGCACCGAGCTGAGCACGCGTGCCGCGACCGAACTGGCGCCGGCCGACGACCCGTTCGCGGCACTCGCGGGCCACGAGCCGCTCTTGCTGCTGCATGGTGCGCTGCGCACGCTGGCCACGGCGCTGGTGAAGATGGCCAACGACGTGCGGCTGCTGGCCAGCGGCCCGCACGGCGGCATCGGCGAACTGGTGCTGCCGGCCAACGAGCCGGGCACGTCGATCATGCCGGCCAAGGTGAACCCGACGCAGTGCGAGGCGCTGGTGATGGTGTGCTGCCAGGTCTTCGGCAACGACGTGGCGGTGTGCGCCGGCGCGGCCGGCGGGCAGCTGCAACTCAACACCTGCAAGCCGCTGATCATCGTCAACGTGCTGGGCAGCATCGCGCTCTTGTCCGACGGCATGGCCTCGTTCGAGCGCCACGCGGTGCGCGGCCTGAAAGCCGACCGCGCGCGCATCGAGGCGCTGCTCGAGCGCACGCTGATGCTCGTCGCCGCACTCGCGCCGCACGTCGGCTACGACCGCGCCGCGCAGATCGCGCTGCGTGCGCAGCAAGATGGCAGCACGCTGCGCGAAGCGGCGCTGTCGCTGGGCGTGCGCGGCGACGACTACGACCGGTGGGTGAATCCGCAGCGGATGGTTTGAGTGCGCGGCCCCGCCACTGCCCCACCCACGGCCCTGCTAATGCGTTGTGGCGTTGTGCCCGTTCGCTCGTCATCGGCGCTGGACTTGGCGTGGCACGCCGATTGCCGACTCTCGCCACCGCAGGGCCTCGTGCCCGTCTACTTCAAGGAGCAGCGCTCATGATCAACTTCATCGTCTGGCTCATCGTCGGCGGCATCATCGGCTGGATCGCCAGCTTGATCATGCGCACGGACGGGCAGCAGGGCATCTTCCTGAACGTCATCGTCGGCATCATCGGTGCGGCGCTCGGCGGCTGGCTGCTCGCGCCGTTGCTCGGCACGGGCTCGATCAACCAGGGCTCGTTCAGCGTCGCCTCGATGCTGGTCTCGCTTGCAGGCGCCGTCGTCCTGCTGGCCATCGTCAACCTCGTGCGCCGCGGCACGGTGCGCTGACGGCGCCCGTGCAACACGCCCGCCACGACGACCTTCCAGGAGCTTCGATGGGCACGACCGCGAACCCGTTTCCCACCACCTCGGCGGCTGAGGCGCCCCAGCGTCTCGATGAGCCACGTGCCGATCCGCGCACCGAGGCCCGCACCGACGTGCGCCCGGCCGGCGCCGCGCCGGCGCGCGGCCAGACGATGCAGCGTGTCGTGCAAGGCGCGCACGATGCGATCGAGCGTGCCGCAGACAGCGCCGCGCCGCACCTGCAGCGGTTCGAGGACACGCTGGCCACCGCCAACAGCGGCCTGCATCAGCGCGCCGACCAGGCGCGCGAGATGGGCGCCGAGTGGACCGAGAGCCTGCGCACGACGGTGCGCGAGCACCCGCTGGCGGCGCTCGCCGTCGCGGTGGCGGTCGGCATGCTGATTTCGCGCACGACGCGCTGAAGCGGCGAAATGGCCGCGGACGCTGCAAGCCCCGGTGCCGGGCCGCCGCTGCACGGCGGCCCGCCACCGCCGCCGGCTGAATCGCCGCTGCAAGCGGTGAGCGCGCTGCTCGCCGAGCTGCCCGGCCTCGTCACCGACCGCATCGAGCTGTTCAAGCTCGAGGTCGGTGCCGCAGGCGCGGCGCTCGTGCGCATCGCCTTGATGGTCGTCGCGGCGGCGTTTGTCGGCGCGACGACGTGGCTGGCATTGTGGGCGGCGCTTGCCGGTGCCTTGATGTGGCTCGGCTTGCACTGGGCGCTTGCACTGCTTGCCGTCGCCGCGGCCAACGCCGTGGCGGCGGTGCTTGCGCTGCGCCACGCGCGCGCGCAACTGCAAGCGTTGCAGATGCGCGCGACGCGCCGGCACCTGTTCAGCCTTTCGCCTTCGACGAGCCCGCGCGATGCGCTGGCCGAGCGGCCCGCGGCCGCGGCGGCCGTGGCGCGCGAGCCGCAGCCATGAACCGTGCCGAGCGCATCCACGCCGTCGAGCTGCGCCTCATCACCCGCGAAGAAGCGCTCTGGCGGCGCGCCGACGCACTGGTGGGCCGGGCGCGGTCCGAAGCGGCCCAGCGGCCCTGGCTGCTGCCGGCGCTGGCCGGTGCCGCTGCGCTGGCCGCCGTGGGCGGCTGGTGGGTCGCGCGGCGCTTTCGTGCAGCGCCATCGGCGAACACGCGAACACCGGCCGCGGGGAACGCAAGCGGGCAGCGGGCGGCGCTGAAAGACACCCGCTGGGTGCGCGCGTTCGGCGCCGTGGCGCCGTTCGCGTGGCCGCTGCTGCCGCTGTCGTGGCGCAGCCGCATGAGCCCGCGCACCGCGGTCGCGCTGGCCGGCATCGGCCTGCCACTCGTCGAGCGGCTGCTCGCCGGCGCCCCGGCGCCGCCGCTGACGACCGCGCCGTACGTGGACTTGCTGCGTTATGCCGGCCGCTGGCACGAGATTGCGCGGCTGCCGGCGGCGTTCGAACGCGCCTGCGCCGGCCAGCCGAGCGCCGACTACCGGCTCGAGCACGGCCGCATCCGCGTCGAGAACCGCTGCGCCGATGAAGACGGCGGCGAGCGTGTGGCCGTCGGTGAGGCGCAGATCCTGCCGGGCAGCGGCAACGCGCACTGGCGCGTGAGCTTCATGCCGCCGTGGTTGCGCTGGCTGCCGTTCGGCTGGGCCGAGCTGCAGGTGCTGCACGTCGACGCCGACTACCGCGTCGCCCTCGTCGGCCAGGCCGACCGCCGCCACCTGTGGCTGCTGGCGCGCGATCGAACCATCGACGCGGCCGACGAGGCGGCGCTGCTCGAGCTGGCGGCGACGCAGGGTTTCGCGGTGGAGGACCTGGTCTTCGCGAACGCCGCCGACGCCGGAACCCGGTAGTGGGTGACGTCATGGGCGACGCCTTCGCGTTGACGATGAACCCGCTCGAGCTGGTGCTGCGCGGCACGGCGATGTACTGGTTCCTGTTCCTGATCTTCCGCTTCGTGCTGCGCCGCGACGCCGGCGCATTGGGCATCGCCGACATCCTGCTGCTGGTGCTGATCGCCGACTCGGCGCAGAACGCGATGTCCGGCGGCTACGACACGGTGCCCGAGGGCATGGTGCTGGTGGCGACGATCGTCGCGTGGAACTGGCTCGTCGACTGGGCCGGCTACCGCTATGCGTGGGCGCGCCGCTTTGCCGAGCCGCACCCGCTGGTGCTGGTGCGGCACGGCCGCATGCTGGCGCGCAACATGCGCCGCGAGTTCATCACGACGCAGGAGCTGCTGGCGCACCTGCGCCAGCACGGCATCGACAAGCTCGCCGACGTGAAGATGGCGCGCATGGAGTCCGACGGGCAGATCAGCGTCATCGCCTATCCGCGCGTGCACGAGGAAGGGCGCGAGGTCGATGCCGGCGGCGAGCTGAGGCGCGCGCCGCCGGTGGGCTGAACCGCGTTAGCGCGCACCCATCCGCGCCTGCTCGCGCAGCGCGCGCACCTCGGCGTGGTTGCGCTGCACGCCGTGGAACTGCGTCTCGACGATCGAGCGCAACGGGTCGGGCAGGCCCTTGCCCAGGCAGACGCGGTAGGTGGCCACGGCCTTGTCCTCGCCGCGTTCGGTCTCCTCGAGGATCTGCAGATCCGAGTAGCCCGAGAGCTTGCCCTTCAGCGCCACCCAGCCTCGGTGCAGCGCGCCGGCGGTGCTGCCGGTGTCCTCGGGGTCGCCGCCGCGCTCGGCGACGTAGGGCTGCAGCTCGGCGGCGGCGCGTGCGCACTCGTCGGCGTGCTGCATGAAGCGCTGCTTGATGTTGGGGTCGCGCAGGTACTCGGCGCTGGTGCGAAAGCCGTATTCGCCGTCCTTGGAGACTTCGATCAGCTCGTTCAGCGTGTCGATGACGTCGTCCTTGTCCATGAAGGGATTCCTCTGAAGTGAAGGCTCGGGGAACAAAACGCGGCAGGCCACCCGCGGGCCCGCGCACATGGCGCACGTGGCGCACGTGCGCCGGCCGACGGGCGGCGCCGGTGGTCTTTCAGGGCACCCGGTGTGCCTGCGGCCGGTGCCGGCCGAGCGCCGCTTGCAGCGTGACCAGCAGGTCGGCCTCGGTGTAGGGCTTGCGCAGCAGCGCAAAGCCGGCCGCGTCGCGCAGCGCGTCGCTGTAGCCGCTCATCAGCACCACCGGCAGGCCGGGGCGCTCGGCGCGCAGCCGCTTGGCCAGCGCCAGGCCGTCCAGCGGCCCCGGCATCACGACGTCGGTGAGCACCACGTCGAACACGGCGCCGGGCGCGGCCAGCCGGTCGAGCGCCGCGCTCGCGTCGGCGGCGTGCGTGATGCGCCCGCCGTGCTCGGCGAGCAGCGCCTGCGTCACCTCGGCAAGCGCCTCGTTGTCTTCGACGAGCAGCACGCGCGCCTGCGCCAGCGCGGCGGCCGGCGGCGCTTCGCCGCCGGTGCCCGCCGCGGTGCCTTCGGCGCCGTTGGCGGTGGACGAGCCGGCAGTGCCTGAGGCGCCGGTGCCATCGGCCGGCAGCAGCATCGTCACCGTCGTTCCCTGGCCGGCGGCGCTGCTGATGCGCGCCGTGCCGCCGGCCTGCGTGCAAAAGCCGTGCACCTGCGACAAGCCCAGGCCCGTGCCGCGCCCCACCGTCTTCGTGGTGAAGAACGGCTCGAAGACACGATCGCCGACCTGCGGGTCCATGCCGGTGCCGTTGTCGCGCACGGTGATCGCCACGTAGTCGCGTGGCGGCAGGTCGGCGGCTTCGCCGGGCGCGGCGTTGCGCGCGCCGATCTCGAGCCGGCCGCCTTGCGGCATCGCGTCGCGCGCGTTGATCGCCAGGTTGATCAGCGCCAGCTCGAGCTCGCTCGCATCGGCCTTGACGGCGCGTGTCGCCGCGTCGACCTGCGCGCCGACCTCGATGCGCTGGCCGACCGCGCTTTCGACCATTTCCACGAGTTCGGGCAGATGGTGCTGCAGTTGCAGCGTCTGCATGTGCACCGGCCGCCGGCCGGCGAAGCGCAGCAGGTGCTGCGTCAGGCGCTGGCCCGATTCGACGGCGCGCAGCATCGCGCTGACAGGCATGCGCAGCGCCGGCTCGGCGTCGGCATGGCGCTGCACGAGTCGGGTGCTGTTGGCGATGACACCGAGCAGGTTGTTGAAGTCGTGCGCGACGCCGCCGGTCAGGCGGCCGAGCGCCTCGATGCGCTGGCCCTGCGAGGCCTGCTGCTCGGCGGCGCGCGTGCGGCGCACCGCGTCATCGACCTGGCGCTCGAGCTCGCCGTGCGCCTGGCGGATGCTGGTGCTGGCCTTGGCGAGCGCGTCCATCACCGCGTCGCACTCGCGGATCGGCATGCGCCGGGCCGGCACCTCCTGGCCGTCGTGCAGCCGCGCCGCGGCGCGCTCGAGCGTGACGATGCACGCGACGATGCCGCGCGAGACCCACAGCGCGCCTGCCACCGCGAGTGCCAGCATCACCAGGCCGCCGATGCCCATGCGCAGCAGGTAGCCGGCGACGAAGCCGCCGAACTGCTGGTGCGGCATCGAGACGAGGAAGGTCCAGCCGGGCGTCGAGGTGCTGTAGTAGCCGACCTGGCGCAGGCCGTCGGCCGTCTCGGCCTCGAACAGCGCCTCGCTTTCGGCGCGCAGGCGCTCGAGCAGTTCGGGCGCGACCTGCTGGCCGGCCCAGCCCTCGCCGCCAGGGTAGCGCGCGGCGATGATGTGCGCGCTGTCGATGACCGAGGCCACCCAGTGCTGCGGCACCGCGAGGTCGTTGACGACGCGCTGCAGCTCGCGCGGCAGCAGCGTGACGACGACGTTGGCGACGAGGCGGCCCTCGCGGTAGACGGGCGTGACGATCGAGGCGCGCAGCACGCCGTCGGGCTGCACCTGCTGCGGCGTGATGAGCGCACGGTCGTGCAGCAGCGCCGGGCTCGGCAGGCGCTGCGCCTGCACGGTGGCGCGCGGCGGCGGCGTCTGCGCCATGGCGGCGGACGGCGGTGCATGCGGCGACTGGGGTGCCTGCGCTGTCGGCGCGGCGCGTGCCGAGCTGAGCAGCAGGCCGCGCCCGTCGCGCAGCTCGACCCAGTCGAACATGCCTTCGGTGGCGCCGCGGGCCTGCGCGATGAAGCGGGTGCGGTCGACGTCGTCCAGCTCGGGCAGCTGGTCGAGCGATCGCGATTCGGCGAGCAGCCGCCCGATCGCCACGCGCTGCTGGATCTCGCGCTCGACGACGAGCGACAACGCACGTGCCGTCTCGCGCAGCATGCGCAGGTTGGCATCGCGCTCGGCAAGCGCCGAGTAGTAGGCCATCAACAGCCCGGCGGCCACGGCCGGCAACACCCAGGCCAGCGCCAACAGCAAGAGGCGCGAGCGGATCGACACGGGCCGGCCCGTCGGGGCGGACGCCGTCGCATCGTCGGCGGGCACCAGCCGCCCGAACCCGAGCGCCAGCCGCTCGCGCGCGCGGGCATACGACTGTCGGAGCGGGTGAACGACGCGCAGGGTCATAGGAGGCGCGTGCGAAGCGCGCCGGCCCCTCCATGGCAACCGGCATGCCCGCGGCCCGCCCGAGTCCTCGCCGGCTGCATGGCATTGGGTTTGCCGAAACGGGGGGCCATGGCGCGGCGGCTTCGAGCTCGCGCCCATCACTTGTCGAAGGAAATCGATCCATGACTCAGCAACAACATGCAGCCCGGATGACCCGGCGCATGCCGGGCGGCCGCCCGGCCGGCCGCACCGCCTTCCTGACCGCGGCGCTGCTGCTGGCGGGCGGCGCCGCCTGGGCCCAGACGACGACGGCTGGCGGCGGCTGGTCGCTGCTGCCGGGCACGCAGAGCGGCTATGTCGGCATCAACGTCGGCAAGCCCGACTTCGACGATGTCGGCTGCGGCAGCGCGGCCTTCCCGTGCAGCGACCCCGACGCGCGCTTCCACGTCTACACCGGCGGCCTCATCAACGGCTGGCTCGGCGCCGAGATCGGCTACGTCTACGAAGGCCGGGCCGACCGTGGCGGCGGCGACGTGCGCGCCGAAGGCCTGAACCTGAGCGCCGTGGCGCGCCTGCCGATCGGGGCGTTCAACGCCTTCGCCAAGGGCGGCGTCACCTACGGCCGCGTGCGCGTGTCGGCCGACCCCGCCTCGCTCGTGCCCACCGGCAGCCGCCGCGGCTGGGGCCCGTCGTACGGCGCCGGCGTCGGCTGGGACTTCTCGCCCAGCTCGGGTCTCGTGCTCGAGTGGGCGCGCCACGAGTACCGCTTCCCCGGCGCCGGCGGCCGCACCGACATCGACTCGATGAGCCTGGGGTACGTGCACCGGTTCTGAGGCGCGGCAGCGTCATCGCGCAAGACAGAAGGGCCCGCGGAGACCGCGGGCCCTTTCTCTTGCTCACTTGGGCGCTTGGCGTGCCCGATCGGCCTGAGGGCCTGACGCCGATGCTTAGCGCACGATGATGTTGTTGCGCACCTCGCGCACGCCCGGCACGTCGCGGGCGATCGTCGCGGCGCGGTCCTTTTCGCCTTGGCTCGTCGCGAAGCCGGCGAGCTGCACGGTGCCGTTCAGCGTCTCGACTTCGATGCGCATGGCGCTCACGTCCTTGTCTTCGGCCATGCGCTTCTTGACGCGCGCGGTGATCGCCGTGTCGTCGACGGCCTGGCCGATGGTGCTCTGACGGTCGGTGACGGCGCAGCCGGCGAAGCCGCCGGCGGCGATGGCGGCGGCCGCGAGGGCGCCGAGGACACGAGGCAGGGAAGCGAAGCTCATCGGTGTGCTCCTGGGTTGGATGGGGTGCCCCGGGCGAGGCAAGTGATGTGCCCGTTCGTGGCGGTGGCGGGCGCGATGTTTGCCTTCGCGGACCCGCTGCCACTGCGGCTGCCGCGCCCGCCGCGGTCGCCGCTGCCGCGCCGACGGCCCCCGCCACACACGACATCGAAGGCCCGCCCATGCCCACCACTCGCAACACCCGCGCCACGAGCGTCACGAAAGCCCCGCGCAGCACGCGCAAGACGACCGCAACAAGCCCGACGGAAGGAACGAGCGCGCCACCGGCCGACGCACCGCCGCGCGCCGCCATGCCGGCACTCGGGCCGCTGACCGTGTCGGGCCCTTCGGCGCCGCTGGCCGCCGACGCCACCGCGGACGCGGGCCCTCACGCCTGCGCGATCGCGTCGATGAAGGCAGCGGCGCAGGACATGGCCGCGGCGCGGCCGCACAACGCCGGCAAGGCTGCCGAGCACGGCCTGGCCAACGCCACGCGGCCGCCGGCCGGCGAGCACCAGGAGCCCGGTGATCCGATCGGCGGCGCGAGCACGCTGACCGAAGACACCGCGTCGGCCAAGCTCGGCAGCGGCGAGCCGCCGATGGGCGAGAACACGACGATCGGCTCGCTCGACGCGGTGCGCGTCGACGCCGCCGGCCAGGCGATCACGACGAACCACGGCGTCGCGGTCGCCGACAACCAGTCGTCGCTGAAGGCGGGGCTGCGCGGGCCGACGCTGCTCGAAGACTTCATCCTGCGCGAGAAGATCACGCACTTCGACCACGAGCGCATCCCCGAGCGCGTCGTGCATGCGCGCGGCTCGGCGGCGCACGGCGTCTTCGAGTGCTACGAAGACTTGTCCGACATCACTCGCGCCAGCCTCTTCGCGCGCGCCGGCAAGCTCACGCCGGTGTTCGTGCGCTTCTCCACCGTGGCCGGCGAGCGCGGCAGCGCCGACGCGGTGCGCGACACGCGCGGCTTCGCGGTCAAGTTCTACACGCCCGAGGGCAACTGGGACCTGGTCGGCAACAACATCCCGGTCTTCTTCATCCAGGACGCGATGAAGTTCCCCGACCTCGTGCACGCGGTGAAGCCCGAGCCGCATCACGCGATGCCGCAAGCCAGCAGTGCGCACGACACCTTCTGGGACTTCGTCTCGCTGATGCCCGAGAGCATCCACCACGTGCTGTGGGTGATGAGCGACCGTGGCATCCCGCGCTCGTATCGCACGATGCAGGGCTTCGGCGTGCACGCGTTCCGCTTCGTCAACGAGCGCGGCGAGAGCCGCTTCGTCAAGTTCCACTGGGTGCCGCTGGCGGGCACGCATTCACTCGTGTGGGACGAGGCGGTGAAGGTCAACGGCGCCGACCCCGACTTCCACCGCCGCGACTTGTGGGAGGCGATCGAGGCCGGCAACTTCCCCGAGTACGAACTGGCGATCCAGGTCATCACCGAAGCCGAGGCCGAGACGTTCAACTTCGACATCCTCGACCCGACGAAGATCGTGCCCGAGGAGCTGGTGCCGCTGCGCACCATCGGCAAGCTGACGCTGAACCGCAACCCGGACAACTTCTTCGCCGAGACCGAGCAGGTGGCCTTCTGCACCGCCAACATCGTGCCGGGCATCGACTTCTCGAACGACCCGCTGCTGCAAGGGCGCAACCACAGCTACCTCGACACGCAGTTGAGCCGCCTGGGCGGACCGAACTTCCAGCAGATCCCGATCAACATGCCGCTCGCGCCGGTGTTCAACAACCAGCGCGATGCGATGCACCAGCACCAGGTGCACCGCGGCCGCGTCAACTACGAGCCGAATTCGCTGGCCGGCGGCTGCCCGCACCAGGCCGGCATGCGCGGCTTTGCGAGCTTTGCGGCCACCGGCATGCGCGCGCGCGCCGATGGCGAAGGCACGAGCGAGGACAAGGTGCGCGGCAAGCCGGAGAAGTTCGCCGACCACTACTCGCAGGCGCAGCTCTTCTGGCGCAGCCAGTCGGCGGTGGAGCAGCGGCACCTGGCGGCGGCGCTGCGCTTCGAGCTTTCGCGTGCCACGGTGCCGGCGATCCGCGAGCGGATGGTCTCGGTGCTGTTGAACGTCGACCGCGCGCTCGCCGAGCAGGTGGCCGACGGTCTCGGCCTCGTGAAGATGCCCGAGCCTCAGCCGCTCGCCACCGAGCGCGCGGTGCACAGCGAAGTGGAGGCGTCGCCGGGGCTGTCGCTCTTCGCGCGGCCGGGCGACGGGCGCATCGCCGGGCGGCGCATCGCCATCATCGCGGCCGATGGCGTCGAGGCCGCAAGCCTGCGCGCCGTGCAGCAAGCGCTGACGGCGCAGCAGGCGGTGGCCAGCGTCGTCGGCTGCAAGCTTGGCGCGCTGCATGCCGCCGACGGCGAGGCGATCGAGGCCGACACCAGCGTCGAGGCGCTGCCCTCGGTGCTGTGGGACGCGCTGGTGCTGCCCGCGGGCGCCGACGCGCTGCCCGAACTGACGGCAGACGGCCGCGTCGTCGAGTTCGTGCGCGACCAGTACCGCCACTGCAAGACGATCCTCGTGCTTGGCGGCGACACCGTGCTGCTCGAAGCCGCCGGCGTCAGCCGGGGGGGGGGCGGGGGGGGGCGGGGGCGGGCGGCCCCCGGGCGGGGCGGGGGGGGGGCGGCGGGGGGGGGGGGGGGGGGGGGGGGGGGGGGGGGGGGGGGCGGCGGGGGGGGGGGGGGGGGGGGGGGCGGCGCCCGGCCGCAGCCGGCGCGCCAGGGCCGCCTGCAGCACTGCGTGCACCTCGTCGGCGCGGCGCTCCCAGGTCTGCGTCGACACCGCGGCCAGCATCGTCTGCGTGCGCTGCAATCGCGCGGCCGGCGATTCGCGCAGCAGGTGCTCGCAGGCGTCGATGAACTGCGGCGCATCGGCGGCCACCTCGACGGCGTGGCCGTAGAGGCTCACGAGGTCGGCCGCCGCGGTGCCGACGACCGGCTTCTCGCCGGCCAGGTACTCGAGCACTTCGTGCGGACAAGCCGACGCCGCGGCCGGGCCCAGCGCCAGCGGCGCGAGTGCGAGGTCCCAGCCGGCCAGCAGGTGCGGCAGGCGCGAATACGGCTGCGCGCCGAGCCAGTGGATGTTGTCGCGCCGCGGCAGGTCGGCATACGCGTGGCCGGTGACAGGGCCGGCGAGCACGAACTGCCAGGCCGGCCGCTCGGCCGCCAGGCGCGCCACGAGCGCGAGGTCGATGCGCTCGTCGATGACGCCGAAGAGCCCGAGCCGCGGCTGCGGCAGCGCCGCTTGCAGGTGCGATGCGGCGCGTGCATCGGCGCTGTCGGCGTCGAGCGCCGCGGGCGCGAAGTGCAGCGCGTCGACGGCACCGGGCATGTAGTGCACGCACGGATGGCGACGCCGCCACGCCTCGTAGCCGGCCGGGCCGGCGGCGAGCACGACATCGGCGCGCGACGCGGCCGTGCGCTCGCGCTGGCGCAGTGGCAGCGGTGCGCCGTCGTACGAACGCGCGGCGTCGTAGACGATGCACGCCGGCTCCAGCGCCGCGGCCAGTGGCAGCGCGCGCGGCGTGCCGAGCCAGGCGACACGCGCTGGCCCGGCGCGGCGGCCGAAGTGCGCGGCGAGCAGCCCGCTCACGACGGACATCTGCTCATCCGGCGCATACGGCACCAGCACCTGCAGATGCTCGCCGTGCTGGCGCGCCGCCAGGCGCGGCGGGCCGTCGTCACGCACCGGTTCCTCGACGACCACCACCTGCCAGCGCCCGGCCAGGCGGGCGAGCAGATGCCGTGTGCGCTGCATCGCGCCTGCCCAGCGCGTGGGGGAGAAGACGATGAGGACCGGGAGGTTCACGTGGGCACGATCGAGCCCGCGGAGCCGCCACAAGGGCGGCGCCGGGGCCGACAGGTCGACCGACCGCAGTGGATGAAGGCGTTCAGCGCCGCTGCCCCGGGGCGTGCCGGTGCACGGCCTTGCCGCCGGGCTCGTCTTCGTCGAGGGTGTCGGGCTCGCTGGCCGCGCTCACCCCGCTCAGTTCGCCGGCGTCGTCGCTCTCGCCGGTCTCGTCGGCGCGGTTCGTGCGCGAGCCGGCGCGCAGCGCCGCCGCCGGGCGCTCGCCGCCGTCGGCCATGGAGCCGGCCGTCGCGAGCGCGCCGTCTTCGGCGCCTTCGCTGCGGCGGCTGCGCATGTTCTCGCAGACCGTCTCCCAGTCGAGCTGGCGTGAGCGCTCGAGCTTCGGGAACATCTCGCCTTCCTCTTCCTTCACGTGGTGCAGCACGTACTCGCACAGCACGGTGAAGCGGGCGTCGTACTTCTCGTCGCCGGGGCTCATCGTGCGCAGCTGGTCGATCGCCGTGTGCGCCGACTCGTGCTCCACCTCCGCCTCGTCGAGCAGGTCGTCGTCGACGACGCCGCGCGCCGCCGGGTACAGAAACTCTTCCTCGAGCGCCGCGTGCAGCGTCAGCTCGTCGAGCACTTCCTGGACGATCTGCGCGCGCTCTTCGGCGTCCTTCTCGGCGTCGAGCTTCTCGTAGCGCTTGAACGCCTTCTTGACGCGCTGGTGGTCCTTCTTCAACTCGTCGAGGACTTCGCTGCGCGCGTCCGTGGCGGCGCGGGTCGTGCTGCGGCTGGTGGTCGTGGGGGTGACGTGTGAGCGTTGGGTTCCGGGCATCTGAGTTCTCCAGGTCATGCCATCCATTGGGACGCATGGCAAGTGATGAAACGTGCGGGTCTCCCCATGGCAATCGCTGTGCCGCTTGTTGCCGGTGGCGCCGCCGAGGCCGGCCGGTTGCCGCAGGCTTTACCGCTCTGCGCTGGCGCGCGCCGGCGTCGGGCGCCGGCCGCACCGGCCGCCCGGCCGCGTGATCTGAATGAAGACAACGACTTGCGGGCGACTTCGCAGGCGTGGCGCTTCGCTGCGATCAGGTGGCATGCATGTTGCAGTGGCTTGGCCCGTCACTCGGCCGGCCGGCCGCGAATCGCGAATCGTTGACTTCGCGTCGCCCGGGCGGCCGGCCTTCCGCCACCCGACCGCAAGGACGAGAGCCGCGTGAACTCCCTGCACCTGCGCGCCGAGCAGCGCCAAAGCCAGACCCTGTCTCCCCGCTTGCAGCAAGCCGTGCGCCTGCTGCAGTTGTCGTCGCTGGACTTCGCGCAGCTGCTGCGCGAGAAGATGGGCCGCAACCCGTTCCTCGAAGGCGCCGAAGACGCCGATGTCGACGACTCGTTCGAGCTGCCTTTTGCCACCGCCGACGACGTGCCGACCGGCAACACGACGACGCTGCCGCTGCAACTGGACGTGGCTGTCCCAGCCGACGAGACGCTCGCCCGCGCCGACGACGGCCGCGACGACATCGGCGGCCTCGGCGACATGGACGGCCGCGACAGCGACCGCGAGCTGTGGCAGGCCGACGGCGCCTCGCGGTCGACGCGCAGCGAGGGCGGCGAGACATCGGCGCTGGACATGACGCCGGTCGAGCAGTCGCTCACCGCGCACCTGCACGAGCAGCTCATCCTGCTGCCGCTGTCCGAGCGCGACCTGATGCTGGCGCGCGCCATCGTCGAGTCGCTCGACGAGGACGGCTACCTGCGCACGCCGCTGGACGAACTGGCCGAGGTCATCGAGCTCGATCCGCCGCTGGCCGAGCCGGAGCTGTCGATCGCGCTGAAGCGCGTGCAGTCGCTCGACCCGCCGGGCGTGGGCGCCCGCAGCGTCGCCGAGTGCCTGCGGCTGCAGCTGCCGACGATCGAATGCACCGAGACGCGGGCGATCGCCGCGACGATCGTGCGTGATCACCTCGGCGCGCTCGCCTCGCGCGACATCGGCGCGCTGGCGCGGCAGCTGGGGCTTTCCGAGGCGCGCGTCGAGGCGGTGTGCGACCGCATCCGCCGCCTCGACCCGCGCCCGGGCTGGCGCCTGGGCAACTCGCACGCGGCCTACGTGGTGCCCGACGTGATCGTCAAGAAGGTGCAGGGCCGCTGGCAGGTGCAGTTGAACCCGGCGGTGGTTCCGCGCGTGCGGCTCAATCAGGTCTACATCGACCTCTTCGCGCGCCACCGCCGGCCGCAGGACAGCGTGATGGCCGAGCATCTGCAGGACGCGCGCTGGACGGTGCGCAATGTCGAGCAGCGCTTCTGCACGATCCTCGACGTCGCGCAGGCGATCGTGCGCCGGCAGCGCCACTTCTTCGAGTACGGCGCGATGGCGATGAAGCCGCTCGGCCTGCGCGAGATCGCCGAGGAGGTGGGCATCCACGAGTCGACGGTGTCGCGCGTCACGAACAACAAGTACATGGTCACGCCGATCGGCGTGTTCGAGCTGAAGTACTTCTTCTCGCGCACGATGGTCAGCGCCAACGGCAAGGGCTGCTCGGGCACCGCGATCCGCGGCCTGGTGAAGGACATCCTCGATTCAGAGACGCCGGCGCGCCCGCTGTCGGACGCGCAGATCACCCGCCAGCTCGCGCAGCAAGGCCTGAACGTCGCCCGCCGCACGGTGACCAAGTACCGGCAGATGCTGAAGATCGAATCGGTGGATCGGCGGCGAAGGCACGCGTGAGACCCCCGTTCGGGCTGAGCTTGTCGAAGCAAGCCCCGTTCGGGCTGAGGTATCGAAGCCCGCGTTCGCACGCCCGCAACGGGCCTCGCGAGCAAGGCCGCGGGCGTGGCGGCAGTCGCCCTGAAGTGGCCGCGCTGCCTGGCGCAACCCGGGGCAGTCCGGATCGAGCCGCTCCGCGCTGCCGCCACAATCGCCGCCCATGCCCACCATCCCGATGCCGCTGGACCCCACGCCGTCGCGGCTGCGCCCTGCTGCGCCGACCGACTTGCAGGCCATCGTTGCCCTGATCCGCGAGCTGGCGGCCTACGAGAAGCTCGAGCACCTCGTCGTCGTCACGCCCGAGTCGCTGCACCCGCACCTGTTCGGCCCGAAGCCGGCGGCCGAGGCGATGGTGGCCGAGGTGGTGGTCGACGGCCAGCCGCGCGTCGTGGGCTTCGCGCTGTTCTTCACCAACTTCAGCACCTTCCTCGGGCAGCCCGGGCTGTATCTCGAGGACCTGTACGTGCAGCCCGCCTACCGCGGCCTCGGCCTCGGGCAGATGCTGCTCGAGGAGCTGGGCGCGATGGCCATCGAGCGCGGCTGCGGCCGCTTCGAGTGGAGCGTGCTGGACTGGAACGAGAGCGCGATCCGCTTCTACGAGCGCATGGGCGCGACGGTGCTGCCCGACTGGCGGATCTGCCGGCTCGCCGGCGAGGCGCTGCGGCGTTTTGCCCGCGTTTGAGCAGCGCCCGATCAGCGGCTGAGCCGCTTCAACCCATCAACGCGGCCAGCAGGTCGCGTTCACGCGGCCGCGCGGTGCCGGGCTGCAGCAGCGACACGACGGCGCGTCCCGGCTCGCTGGTGGCCACGCGATAGGGCTGCGAGATCGGCCGGTCGCCGGCGTCGGTGAAGCAGGCAACGACCGGCGTCGTCACCGTCGGGCCGCGCTGCACGACGACGGCCGCTTCGCCCGAGCCCAGGCGCACCAGGCAGCCCGGCGGGTAGATGCCGAACTCCTTGACCAGCGCCTGCGTCATCGGGTGCGACGGGTCCTGCATGAAGATCGCGCGGCCGGCCACGTCGGCAGCCATCGCGTCGCGCGTGCTGCGCGCCGAGAGCTTGGCGGTGTAGACATCGGCGCGGCGCGCCAGCGAGGCGAGTTCGCACACGTCGGTGCGGCCGCTCGGGTAGCCGCTGCCGTCTTCGAGCTCGTGGTGCTGCAGCACCGCGGCGAGCCAGTCGTTGTCGGCGACGCCGGCGCGTTGCAGCATCTGCACGCTGCGCATCGGGTGTGATTGCAGCGCATGGCGCTGCGCGGGCGTCGGCGGCGTGTTCTGCCGCGCCAGCTCGCCTTGCAGCGCCAGCATCGACAGGTTCATCGTCAGCGCCACCTTGAAGGCGCGCTCCACTTCACTGGCCTGCCAGGCGAGGCGCTGGGCGACGAGGCAGGCGGTGATCGCCGAGTGCAGCGAGCGGCGCACGCCGTAGGCGGCGTCGACGCCGGCGCCGTGGGAAAGCACCTGGAAGATCGCGAGGTCAGGGTCGCGCTCGACGAGCGTCAGCGCCGGCGCCACGGCGTCTTCGAGCGCGGCGCGGAAGGTTTCGGTCTTCGCGTCGGCGAGCGTGCGGCCGAGCTGCGCGACGGTGTCGCCCCAGATCTGCGGCAGCTGCTCGCGCGGCGCGCGCACGGCGCGCTCGCGCGCCGTCAGCAGTTCGGACAGGTCGACGAGCGCGCCGCGGTTCATCAACGCATCGAGCTGCGCCTGGCTTTCGACGCGGTGGCCGCGCGCCAGCAGCAGCGCGCGGTCGACGTCGCGCACGTTGAACGGCAGCGGCTCGCCCAGGCGGATGCGGCTGCGGACGGCGGAGAGAGCGGCGAACTGCATGGTGTGTCGGACGTGGGCTCTTGTCGTGGGCGCCGCCGTTCGCAAGGAATGCGTGCAGGCGGTGCCAGTGCCAGCGGTTTCGGCAGGCGGCGTGCGAACTTGACTTTGCGGCCGGGCGGCTGGCCGTCGCTGCTGCGGGCTTGCCCCGACGGGGGCGGCCTGGGCGCCAACTTAAGCTTGCCGCATGGGCAAGAGTTCTCTATTGAGCGCAACGAGTGCAGCCGGGGCCGCCGACGCTTCCGACGCTTACGACCGCCTGCACGCGGGCTTTCGCTGGCGCGTGCCGGCGCGCTTCAACATCGCCGAGGCCTGTTGCGGCCGCTGGGCGCGGCGGCCGGGCAGCGAGCGGCACGTCGCCATCGCCTGGCAGAACGAGGCCGGCGCGGCCGGGCTCTGCAGCTACGCCGAGCTGCAGCGCGACGCCGACCGGCTGGCCGCCGCGTTGCAGCGCCTCGGCGTGACCCGCGGCGACCGCGTCGCGATCGTCATGCCGCAGCGGCCCGAGACGGCGGTCGCGCACGTGGCCATCTACCAGCTCGGTGCCGTGGCGATGCCGCTGTCGATGCTGTTTGGCCCCGAGGCGCTCGCCTACCGGCTGCAAGACAGCGGCGCGCGTGTCGCGATCGCCGACGAGTCGTCGATCGCTTCGCTGCGCGCCGTGCGCGGCGAGTGCCGCGAGCTCGAGACGCTGGTGGCGGTCGGCGCCGCGCAAGGGCAGGGGGATGTCGACTGGCCGGCGCTGCTGGCCGGCGGTGGCAAGGGCGGCAGCGCGGCCTTCGAGCCTGTCGCGACCGCTGCCGACGACCCCGCCGTGCTGATCTACACCAGCGGCACCACCGGCCCCCCGAAAGGCGCGCTGATCCCGCACCGCGCGCTGCTGGGCAACCTCACCGGCTTCGTCTGCAGCCAGAACTGGTTCGGCCTCGGCGACCCGCGCTCACGCGCCGGCCGCGACGAGGTGTTCTGGAGCCCGGCCGACTGGGCCTGGACCGGTGGGTTGATGGATGCGCTGCTGCCGTCGCTCTTCTTCGGCCGGCGCATCGTCGCCTGGCAGGGGCGCTTCTCGCCTGAGCGCGCCTTCGAGCTGCTCGAGCGCCACCGCGTCACGCACAGCTTCCTCTTTCCGACGGCGCTGAAGGCGATGATGAAGGCGCTGCCCGAGCCGCGCCGTCAGCACCACATCGACCTGCGCGCGATCATGAGCGCCGGCGAGGCGGTGGGCGACACGGTCTTCGAGTGGTGCCGCGAGGCGCTGGGCGTCACCGTCAACGAGATGTTCGGCCAGACCGAGATCAACTACATCGTCGGCAACTGCGGTAGCTACGTCGGCGCCGACGGGCAGCGGCGCGCGGCCTGGCCGGCACGCGCCGGCAGCATGGGCCGCGGCTACCCGGGGCACCGCGTCGCCGTCATCGACGACGAGGGCCGCGAGTGCCCGCCCGGCACGCCCGGCGACGTGGCCGTGCACCGCCTCGACCGCCACGGCGACCCGGACCCCGTGTTCTTCCTCGGCTACTGGCGCAACGACGCGGCGACGCGCGCCAAGTACACCGGCGATGCATCGTCGCCATCAACGGCGGGTTGGTGCCGCACCGGCGACACCGCGGTGCAGGACGAGCGCGGCTACCTCTGGTACCAGGGCCGCAGCGACGACATGTTCAAGAGCGCCGGCTACCGCATCGGCCCGAGCGAGATCGAGAACTGCCTCGTCAAGCACCCGGCGGTGGCCAACGCCGCCGTCGTGCCCAAGCCCGACGCCGAACGCGGCGCGCTCGTCAAGGCCTACGTCGTGCTGGCGCCGGGGCGCGCCGGCGACACCGCGCTCGTGCACGAGTTGCAGGAGCACGTGCGCGCGCGGCTCGCGCCGTACGAGTACCCCAAGGAGATCGAGTTCATCGACGCGCTGCCGATGACGACCACCGGCAAGGTGCAGCGGCGCGTGCTCAGGCTGCGCGAAGAAGAGACGGCCCGGTCGGCGGGATGACGGGAGCGGGGCGACAATCGCATTCGTCCCGGCTCCCTTGCCTTCGGCCCCCGCGCTTTCTCCATGTCCAACCTCATCGTCCACGGCGGTACGCCGCTTGCCGGCCGCATCGTCCCTTCAGCCAACAAGAACGCGGTGCTGCCGATCCTGTGCGCGACGCTGCTGACCCGCGAGCCGGTGCGCCTGGTCGGCATCCCCGAGATCACCGACGTGAAGAAGATCCTCGAGATCTTCCGCACGCTCGGCAGCGCCGTCACGGTGGACTTCGAGCACGGCGTGCTCGAGGTGCACCACCGTGCCACTGTCTTCGACCCCGAACGCCACCACCTGCCCGAGGAGATGCGCAGTTCGATCATGCTGGTGCCGGGGCTGCTGGCTCGCTTCGGCGTCGCGCGCATCGAGAACGACGTGCAGGGCTGCACGCTGGGCGTGCGCGAGATCGACCCGCACGTCGAGGTGATGGAGCGCTTCGGTGCGCGCGTGCAGCGGCGGCGCGAGGCGCTGGTGATGCGCGTGGAAGGAGGGCGGCCTGAAAGCCAACCACCACTGGCTCGACTACGCGAGCGTGACGACGACCGAGAACTTCGTGCTCTGCGCGGCGCTGGCCACCGGCGACGGCGGCACGAGCACGCTGATGAACGCCGCGAGCGAGCCGCACGTGCAGGAGTTCTGCCGCTTCATGGCGATGCTCGGCGCGCAGATCGAGGGCATCGGCACCTCGCGCCTGACGGTGCATGGCGTGGCCAAGCTCGGCGGCGGCGAGTTCCGCTTCGCCGAGGACTTCCACGAGGCGGTGACGTTCATGGCGCTGGGCGCCATCACCGGCGGCCAGGTGACGGTGAAGAACTCGGCGCCCGAGCAGTTCCCGCTGATCGACCGCACGTTCGCGAAGTTCGGCGTGCAGGTCGTGCACGAGGGCGGCTGGTCGTACACGCAGGTCGACGGGCCGCTGCGCGTGAAGCCGCCCTTCACGCAGAACATCCTGCAGAAGATCGAGGCGGCGCCGTGGCCGTATCTGCCGGTGGACCTGCTGCCGATCTTCGTCGCGCTCGGCGTGCGCGCCGAGGGCAGCGCGATGTTCTGGAACAAGGTCTACGAAGGCGCGATGGGCTGGACCTCGGAACTCTCGAAGTTCGGCGCGCATGCTTTCATGGCCGACCCGCACCGCATCGTCACCTTCGGCGGCAAGCCGCTCGCGCCGGCGGAGGTGGAGAGCCCCTACATCATCCGCGTCGCGATTGCTTTGCTGATGCTCGCCGCGAGCATCCCGGGCAAGTCGACGATCAAGAACGCCGCGCCGATCCGCCGCGCGCACCCGCGCTTCGCCGAGAACATCCGCGCGCTCGGCGCGCAGATCGAGTGGGTCGAGGGCGATTGAGTCTTCGGCGACCCGCGGAATCACGATGGCGCGCAAGGACAAGCACGTCTCCGAGACGCCGGCCACCGCTTGGCTGCGCGCACGCGGCATCGCCTTCACCGAACACCCGTACGACTACGTCGAGCACGGCGGCACCGCCGAGAGCGCACGCCAGCTTGGCGTGGACGAGCACGCGGTCGTCAAGACGCTCGTGATGCGCAACGAGCGCGACGACCCGCTGATCGTGCTGATGCACGGCGACCGCCAGGTCAGCACGAAGAGCCTGGCGCGCGCGATCGGCGCCAAGAGCGTCGAGCCGTGCCCGCCCGAGGTGGCGCAGCGGCACAGCGGCTACCAGGTCGGCGGCACGTCGCCGTTCGGCTTGCGCAAGGCGATGCCGGTGTATGTGGAGCAAAGCGTGCTGGCGCTGCCGCGCATCCACATCAACGGCGGGCGGCGCGGGTACCTCGTCGGCATCGATCCCGCGGTGCTGAAGGCGGCGCTCGGCGCGCTGCCGGTGAGCTGCGCGATCTGAGGCGAGGTGGGGCGTGATGGCGAGAGCGATGGTCAACACGTTCGTGACCTTGCTGGCCCTCGCGCTGCTCGCCGCCGCTGCGCCGGCACGCGCGCAAGTCGACGAGGCTGCCGCCGAGCGGCTGATGCACCGCTCGGGCCTGTGGGAGCAACTCGGCGCCACGGCGCTCGGGGCGCGCGCCGGCATCGAGGCGGCGGCGCGCCATCGCTTGACGGCGCTGAACGACGAGCAACTTCGCCGGCTGCTGCGTGCCACCGATGCCGCGTTCGCTGCCGACACGCTGCGCCGCGCGGTGCGCCGCGCGCTTGCCGAGCGGGTGCCGGCCGCGCACCTGCCGGCGTTGCAGGGCTGGTTCGACAGCGACCTCGGCCAGCGATTGACGGCGCTGGAAGTGGCCGCGGTGCGCCCCGACCGCGACTCCGAGCGCGCGTTGCGCCAGGGCATCACGCGGCTGAATGCGGCCAGCGAGACGCGCCGGCGGCTGATCGAACAACTCGTCGAAGCGAGCCGCGCGGCCGAGTCGACCACCGGCATGACGATCAACGTCGCGGTGGCCGTGCAGCGCGGCATGGCGTCGGTGAAGCCCGACGAGCCGGTGGCGCCGGTGGCGACGCTGCGCGCGGCCTTCGACGCGCAGCGCGCGCAGATGCTCGAGGCCTACCGCGGCATGTCGCAGGCGCTGTTCGCCGAGATCTACCAGTCGGTCAGTGACGCCGAACTGGCGCGCTACCTCGAGTTCCTGCGCGGCGCGCCGGGCAAGCAGTTCCTCGAAGCGACGATGCAGGCGATGGACCGCGCGCTCGGCGAGGCGGCCGAACGCCTGGGCGTGCGCGCGCCCGGCGCGGCGGCGGGGCCGACGACGTGATGTAAAGCTGCGGCCGTAGCCCCCAGACCCGTTCGGGCTGAGCTTGTCGAAGCTCCGTGCAGCGTGATGTCGGCCCTTCGACACGGGGCCTTCGGCAAGCTCAGGCCCCTGCTCAGGGCGAACGGTGGTTTGATGCGCCAGCGGGCGAGCCGCTGCAACCGCCTACACTCGCGCCCGCAATGACGAGCAATGCCTTGCCCCTGCCTCTCCCCGTCCTGCTGGCGCTCGCCCTGCTGGGCGCCTACGCGATCGGTTCGTTGTCCTTCGCGGTGATCGTCAGCCGCTTCATGGGGCTGGCGGACCCGCGCAGCTACGGCTCGCGCAACCCGGGCGCGACGAACGTGCTGCGCTCGGGCAACAAGGCGGCGGCGATCCTGACGTTGGTCTTCGACGCGCTGAAGGGCGTCGTGCCGGTGCTGCTGGTGCGCCTCTACGGGGCGCCCTTCGGCCTCGGCGACGGCGCGGCGGCGTTCGTCGGCCTGGCGGCGTTTGTCGGCCACCTGTGGCCGGTGTTCTTCCGCTTCCAGGGCGGCAAGGGCGTGGCCACGGCGGCGGGCGTGCTGCTGGCGCTGAACCCGTGGCTCGGCTTCGCGACGCTCGCCACGTGGCTGATCATCGCCGCGTTCTTCAGGTATTCGTCGCTGGCGTCTCTCGTCTCGGCGGTGTTCGCGCCGTTCTACCAGGCGCTCATCTGGGGCATCGAGCCGGCGCTCTTGGCGATCTCGCTGATGAGCCTGCTGCTCGTCTGGCGGCACGAGGGCAACATCCGCAAGCTGCTGGCCGGCACCGAGTCGAAGATCGGCCAGAAGTCGTCGGCGCCCGCGGCCCCTGCTGCGCATGCGCCGGTGGCCGAGCACAGGCACGGCCACAAGCACGATCACAAGCACGACCACAAACACGCGCCCAAGCACCCCGCGCACAGGAAGGGACATTGACCATGGTTCAACGCTTCGACGTCGGCGCCCGCATGTCGGAGATGGCCGTGCACAACGGCATCGTCTGGCTCGCCGGGCAGGTGGCCGCCGACGGCTCCGAGGACGTGATCGGCCAGACGCGCCAGGTGCTGGCGGCCGTCGACGCGCTGCTGGCGCGCGCCGGCACCGACAAGTCGAAGATCGTGATGTGCCAGATCTTCCTCGCCGACCTCGCCGACTTCGCGGCGATGAACTCGGTGTGGGACGCCTGGGTCGCCCCCGGCCAGACACCGCCGCGCGCCACCGTGCAGGCCCAGCTCGCCAAGCCGGAGTGGAAGATCGAGGTCGTGGTGACCGCGGCGCTGTAGCGCCGCACGTTCATCGCGCGCCCGCTACATCTGCCGGAACACGTGCAGCCAGCTGCGGCTGACCGGCAGCACCTCGGGCCGGCCGCGCAGGTGCACTTCGGCCGTCTCGTTGCCGTTGCGCACGACGTGGCTGACGTGCGGCAGCGCGACGATCACCGAGCGGTGGACCTGCACGAAGCGCTCGGGGTCGAGTTCATCGGCGAGCTCGCGGATCGTCTTGCGGATCAACGCCTCGCCGCCGGCCCAGGCGACGAGCGTGTACTTCTCGTCCGAGCGCAGGAACGCGACCTCGTCGACCGGGATCAGCCGCAGGCTCGGGCCGACCGAGGCCTTGATCCACTGCAGATGCCGGCGCGGCGCGTGCTGACCTAGCCGCGCCGACAACTGCTCGAGCAACGTGCCGACGCGGTCGGCGGCCGCGTCCGCGGGCACTGCCACCGCACGCGTCCGCTCGGCCAGCCGCTCGCGCAGCCGCTGCACCGTCGCCGCGAGGCGCTCGTCGTCGAACGGCTTGACGAGGTAGTCCAGCGCGCCGCGCTCGAAGGCGGTGACGGCGTGCTGCTCGTACGCGGTGACGAAGACGACGAGGGCGCGCGTGCCGATCGCACGCGCCGCCTCCAGGCCGTTGAGCCCCGGCATGTGGATGTCCAGGAAGGCGACGTCGCAGGTGTGTTCGTCGAAGAGCTCCACCGCCTCGCGGCCGCTGCGCGCCTGCGCGACGATCTGCAGCTCGGGCCACAGGTGGTTCAGATGCGCGATGAGCCGCTCGCGCAGCAGCGGCTCGTCGTCGGCGACGAGTGCGGTGGGATCGCGCGTCATCGCGAAGCTCCCGCTGGCTGCACGACGATCTCCGCGCGCAGCCCGTGCGGGCGGTTCTCGGTGAGCCGCAGCTCGGCACGCGCCCCGTATTGGCCGGCGAGCCGCTCGCGCAGGTTGGCCAAGCCCGTGCCAGGCGCGGCGTGTTCGCCGAGGCCCGGCCCCGTGTCGCTGACCCACAGGTGCAACGCGCCCGAACTGCTGTCGCGGCGCGTGCCGACCTCGATGTCGGCGCCGTGCTCGGCGGGGTCGGCGCCGTGCCGGACGGCGTTCTCCACCAGCGTCAAGAGCGCCATCGACGGAAACGGCTCGGGGTGCAGCGCCGCGTCGGTGGCGAGCGTGTGGCGCAGTCGGTCGGGCATGCGCATCGCCATCAGCTCGAGGTAGGCGCGCACGAGCGCGAGTTCGCGGCCGATCGTCGCCTCGCCTTCGTGCAGCCGAGGCATCGCGGCGCGCAGGTAGGCGATCAGGCTTTGCAGCACCGGCGCGGCGCGCGGCGAGCCGCTTTCGACCAGTGCCTGCACGTTGGCCAGCGTGTTGAAGAGGAAGTGCGGCTCGATCTGCGCCGTCAAGAGCGCGAGCCGCGCATCGAGCGCCTGCCGCTCGAGGCGGCTGCGCTCGAGCTCGAACTCGAGCGCCTGCGAGCGCGCACGCGCCTCGCGTTCGCGCACCAGCGCCGTCAGCGTGACGATGAGCCCGAGCACGAGCCCCGCGCAGGCGATCAGCACGAAGCCCATCAGGTGCCGCTCGCTGCGCATGAAGGCGGCGAGGTCGCCGCCCAGCGCGCCGAGGTAGACGACGAAGGTGCCGAGCGGTGCCGCCAGCGCGACGGCCACCAGCGTGAACAGCCACCGCGGCAGCCAGCGCGGCAGCCGGTGCTCGGGCAGATGCTGCGCCGCGACGAAGGTCAGCAGCATCAGCATCGCGACGAGCAGCGTGCGCCCGAGCAGCACCGGGAACGACACGAAGATCGGCGAGAAGACCACCGCTGCGACGAGGCCGAGGCCGACCGCCACGCCGATGTTGCCGGCGCTCAGCGAGGCGGTGAAGCGGCGGCCGGGGCCCGGGGTGGAGGACATGCCGGGCACGATAACAACGCGCCGCGCGGCGCGCCAAGCGGCGTGCGACGAGGGCCCGGATCGGGCGCGCAGGAGGCGGGTTTCCGGGCGCCGGAAGCCCGCGCGGCTGGCTGGAGGCTAGAGCCCCAGCCGCGGCAGCGGCGCGGCGAGCGCGCGCTTCAGCGTCTCGGCGCTGTCGGCGAGGTGGGCGCGCGTGTCGGCGTCGATGTCGGTGCGGCGCGCCGCCGTCTCCAGCCGCGGCAGCAGCGTGCGCGCCTGGTCGCGCAGCACGGCGCGCGCGTCGACGCGCGGGGCCGGCCGCAGCGCCATGAAGGCGAGCCGGTTCAGGTGCTCGCGCTGCAACTCGCGCCGCGCCGGCGTGATCGCCCCGCCGCTGGCGAGTTCGCCCCACACGTCGTTCATCAGCCGGTCGTACAGCTCGCGCAGTTGCAGCGCCTCGGCCGGGTGGTCGTACTTGCCGACGTTGTCGAGCACGCGCTGCGCGACCCACTCGCTCATCAGGTAGCCGAGCACGGCGCGCTGCAGTTCGAGCAGCCGGCCGGGCAGCGAGTAGTCGGTGGGCGCGCCGATCTCGGCCCGCTCGAGGTAGTCGGGGGCCAGCCGCCGCTGCAGCGGCGCCGAGATCTTCAACCCGTCGGCGGCCAGCACGGCGCTGCCGATCACCTCGAGCGCGGCGCGTTGCAGCGAGGCCGGCACCGGCTGCAGCGGGTCGCGCCCGCTGCCGGGGTAGTCGCGCAGCGTGCGCACGCCGCCGACCTGACGCACCAGCACGCCCACGGCGCGCGCCGCGTCGCCGAGCGCGTAGTTCAGCGAGCGGCGCAGCACCGCGTAGTCGCGGTCGGGCGAAAGCGGGCGTGTCTCCTGGCGGCGGAAGAGGTCGCGCGCGATCTCCACGCGCTTGGCGGCAAAGGCGATCGGGTCGTCGCCGAGGTCGAGCTGGATCGTCTCGGGGTCGATGCCGAACCAGGCGTCCTCGTCGGTGCCGTAGGCCAGCAGCGGCTCGTTGCTGCGTGCCGCGATGGTCTGCAGCATCGCGCGCTCGTCGGCCTCGCTGGCGCCGGGCGGCGCCGGCTTGTAGGCGTACTCGACGGCCCAGTAGTCGTACGGGCCGAGCGTCGTCGTGAACGGCGTGCCGCCGCTCTGCCCCGGGCTCGGCAGGTTGACGGCGTTGTATTCCATCACGCTGCCGGTGGTGCCGTTGACGCGCGTGAACTCGGGGTCGGAGAGTTGCGCCTCGGTGTAGACGCGCGAAGCGCGGAAGTTGTGGCGCAGGCCGAGCGCATGCCCGACCTCGTGCATCAGCACGTCCTTGATGTAGTCGAGCACGAACTGGTGCGCTTTCGGGCTGTCGGGCTCGAAGTCGCCGCGCGCCTCCATCAGGTCGAGGGCGTAGCTGAACTGCTCGGAGGCCAGCGCGCTGTACTGGCACAGGCGGTGGTCGTGGCCGGCGTGAATGCCGTGAGTGGCGTGCGCGGCGTCGCTGCCGGGCGCTGCGATCGGTGTGGCCGTCGGCGCGGCGATCTGGCCCGCGAACGACGGCGCCCCCGCGGTCGCGCCGAGCTGCGGCGGCGCCATCGCCGCCAGCGACGCGCCGCCGGCCGTGGAAGCCACCGCCTCGAGCACCTGCGTGCGGATGCCGCGCACGGCGCGCGCCGCCAGGCCTTCCAAGGCGATGTCGGCGTCGAGGATCTCGCCGCTGCGCGGGTCGACGTGGCTCGGGCCGATGGCGCCGAAGGCCGGCTCGGCGTTCATCATCCAGCGCACCGAGGCGACGCCGAAGTCCAGCGTGTCGAACGCCGCGTCGTCGGGCTGCTGCTTGACGACGATCGCGTCCTTGAAGCCGATGCGCTCGAAGGCCTTGTTCCACTCCAGGATCGCGGCGCGCACCGTGTCGCGGTAGCCGTGCGGCACGTTGCGGTCGATCCAGAAGGTGATCGGCTTCACCGGCTCGGACTGCGCCGCGGCCGGGTCCTTCTTCTCGAGCCGCCAGCGGTTGACGAGGCGCTGGCGCGGCGTCAGCGCGAGGTCGTTGCCGAAGTCCAGCCGCGTGCTCGTGAACAGGCCCAGCCGCGGGTCGGCCTGGCGCACGGCCATCGGCTTGTCGGGCAGCGGCGCCAGCGAATAGTGCAGGCCGACGAGCATGCTGCGCGAATCGGGCAGGTGGCGTGGCACCGAGGGCCCGTTGGCGCCCGCCGGCAGGTTGACGAAGCCGGCCGCGTTGATGCTGGCGGTGTAGTAGTGGTTGACGGTCTCGAGGACGACCGCCTCCTTGGAGCTGCGTGCCGCGGTGATCGTGCTGTTGCCGCGGTCCAGGCCGTAGCCCTGGCGGAAGGCGCGCTGCAGCAGCATGCCCACGCCGAGCATGTCGCTGATGAAGAAGCTGTTGGCTTCGACGAGGACCGACTTGCGCTCGGGGTGCGGCTGGCTGGCGACGCCGGCCACGCCGAGCAGGCTGTGCGAGTAGCTGTCGGCCACCGCGCGGGCTTCGGGCGTGCCCGGCGGCGCCACGATGTCGGTGTTGCGCGCCTGCAGCCGCACGGTGTTGTGCACGCGCACGAACTCGACGAGCTGCGGGCCGCCGGCGCCGTTGACCGGGTGCGCCATCAGGCCGCCGAGCACCCAGGCTTCGCCGATGCCGCTCTTGATCTTCGGGCTCAAGAGGAACGGCTTGCCGAACTGCGCCGGCGCCAGTTCGATCCAGACCTTCTCGTCCTTCTGCCACAGCGCAAGCGGGCCGTCGATGCGCTTCGCGTCGCGCACGACGTTGGCAAAGGGCGGCGGGCCGCCGGCCGCGCTGGGCGTGGCCGTGGGCGCCGAGGCCGCAGTGGACGGCGAGGACGCCGCGCCGTTGCCCGGCGCGCGGGCGCCGAGTCCGCCGGTCCCCCCGGCTGCGTTCGCGGCCGCCGTGCGCGCGTCGGGCAGGCGGGCTTCGGTCTGGGCCGGCTTTTCGTTGTTGCCTGCGGTGGGTGCGGTGACCGCGCAGCCGGCGAGCGTGGCCCCCAACGCGACCGCCAGCGCTGCGGCCAGCGCCGTGGGGAACGGATGACCGGGCAGCGAGGGCAGGGGCAAAGACGTTGGCCGCATGGAGGGGGATAGCAATATCCGCGCCGGAAGCGGCGCTGCGGCCCATTGTTGACCAACGCCCGGCGCGCGGGGGGCGCGACGAGGTTACGGCGCGCAAGAGCGCACACCGCGCCGAACACAACGCTGGCGCGGCGCCGCCAGTAATGGCGCGTAATGGCGGGCCGCGCGCTGGAGATGCGGGAATGCGCTGCCGCGCGCGGCAGCGGCCCCGGCCCGCCCGGCGCCGTCAGTGGATCGGCTTGAAGCGCATGCGCTTCGGCCGCGCGCCTTCTTCGCCCAGGCGCCGCACCTTGTCGGCCTCGTACTCCTGGTAGTTGCCGGGGTAAAAGACCCACTGGCTGTCGCCCTCGGCGGCCAGGATGTGCGTGCAGATGCGGTCGAGGAACCAGCGGTCGTGGCTGATGACCATCGCGCTGCCGGCGAACTCCAAGAGCGCTTCCTCGAGCGCGCGCAGCGTTTCCACGTCGAGGTCGTTGCTCGGCTCGTCGAGCATCAGCACGTTGCCGCCCTGGGCCAGCGTCTTGGCCAGGTGCAGCCGGCCGCGTTCACCGCCCGAGAGGCTGCCGACGCGCTTTTGCTGGTCGTTGCCCTTGAAGTTGAAGCGCCCGAGGTAGGCGCGGCTGGGCATCACGAACTGGCCGACGGTGATGTTGTCCAGGCCGCCCGAAACGTCTTCCCACACCGTCTTGGTGTTGTCCAGGCTCTCGCGGCTCTGGTCGACGAAGGCCAGCCGCGCCGTCTTGCCGATGATCACCTCGCCCGAATCGGGCTTCTCGACGCCTTGGAGCATGCGAAAGAGCGTCGACTTGCCGGCACCGTTCGGGCCGATGATGCCGACGATGGCGCCGGCGGGCACCTTGAAGCTGAGGTTGTCGATCAGCACGCGGTCACCGAAGCTCTTGGTGACGTTCTTGAACTCGATGACCTCGTTGCCCAGCCGCTCGGCCACCGGAATGAAGATCTCGTTGGTCTCGTTGCGGCGCTGGTATTCGACGTCGGACAACTCCTCGAAGCGCGCCAGCCGCGCCTTGCTCTTCGTCTGGCGCGCCTTGGCGTTGCTGCGCACCCACTTGAGCTCTTCCTTCATCGCCTTGATGCGCGCATCTTCCTTCTTCTGCTCGACTTCGAGGCGGCGCTCCTTCTGGTCGAGCCAGTCGGAGTAGTTGCCCTTCCACGGGATGCCCTGGCCGCGGTCGAGCTCGAGGATCCACTCGGCGGCGTTGTCGAGGAAGTAGCGGTCGTGCGTGATCGCCACCACCGTGCCCGGGAAGCGCTGCAGGAAGTGCTCGAGCCACTCGACGCTCTCGGCGTCGAGGTGGTTGGTCGGCTCGTCGAGCAGCAGCATGTCGGGCTTGCTGAGCAAGAGGCGGCACAGCGCGACGCGGCGCTTCTCGCCGCCGGAGAGCTGGCCGATCCTGGCGTCCCAAGGTGGCAGGCGCAGCGCGTCGGCGGCCAGTTCGAGCTGCAGATCGGTGTTCTCGCTGCCGGCCGCGGCGATGACCGCTTCGAGCTCGGCCTGTTCGGCGGCGAGCTTGTCGAAGTCGGCGTCGGGCTCGGCGTAGGCGGCGTAGACCTCGTCGAGGCGCTTCTTCGCCGCGAGCACGCCGCCGATGCCTTGCTCCACCGCCTCGCGCACCGTCTGCTCGGGGTCGAGCTGCGGCTCCTGCGGCAGGTGGCCGATCTTCAGCCCCGGCATCGGCACCGCCTCGCCCTCGATCTCCTTGTCCAGGCCGGCCATGATCTTGAGCAGCGTGCTCTTGCCCGAACCGTTGACGCCGAGCACGCCGATCTTCGCGCCGGGGAAGAACGACAGGCTGATGTCCTTCAGGATCTGCCGCTTCGGCGGCACGATCTTGCCGACGCGGTTCATGGTGAAGACGTATTGGGCCATGGGATGCGGTGTGAGGTGCGGCTTGGGGAAACCGCGGATTATCCGACGCCGGGCGCATCCCGCGCCTGGCGCGGTTCTCAGCCGCCGCGCGGCCCGGCCGCCTCGAGGCAGCGCCGCAGATGCGCCAGCAGCTCGTGCTCGGGCAACGGGCGGATCAGGTACTCGTCGGCGCCCAGCTCCAGGCCGCGCTGGCGCGAGGTGTCGTCGCGTGCCGACGCGGTGAGGAAGATGAACGGCAGGTCGCGCGTTGCCGCATCGGCGCGCAGCCGTCGCAGCAGTTCGAAGCCGCCGCCCTCGGGCATCACGACGTCGGAGATCACGAGGTCGACGCTGCGCGTTTTCAGCAACGCCAGCGCCTCGCTGACGCTGCGCGTGGGAAGCAGCTGATAGCCGGCAGCCTCGAACAGCTCGATCTTGTAGGCGACGTTCGTCGGCCCGTCGTCCACCGTCAGCAGCACACACGGCTGGCGCGGCGCGCGCAGGTGCTGGGCCAAGCCGTCGCCGGCGCCGTCGGGCACGCCCTTGTGCGGCAACGGCGCCGCGGCG
The DNA here is from genome assembly GCA_016716535.1 of Betaproteobacteria bacterium. Lineage (GTDB taxonomy): Bacteria > Pseudomonadota > Gammaproteobacteria > Burkholderiales > Burkholderiaceae_C > Rubrivivax. Next base: position 502,631 of record JADJWD010000002.1, read on the forward strand.
CTGCCGGGCAACAGCGGCTGCAGCGCGGCCATGAAGCCCGCCGGGTCGATCGGCTTGGGTACATGCATGTCGAAGCCGGCGGCCAGCGCACGCTCGTTATCGCCGACCATCGCGTAGGCCGTCACCGCGACCAAAGGCACGCGGCCGAGCACCGGGTCGGCGCGCAGGCGGCGCGCGACCTCGTAGCCATCCATGCCGGCCATCTGGATGTCGCAGACGATGAGGTCGGGGCGCTGCCCGCGCGCCAACGCCAGGCCCTCGGCGCCGTCGCGCGCCACCAGCACCTGGTGCTGCCAGGCCTCGAGCAGGTAGGTCATCAGCTCGAGGTTCACCGGGTTGTCCTCGATGACGAGGATGCGGGCAGGCATGGCTTCAGGGCTCCGCAGGAGGGCTCCCGCCGGCAGCGGCTGGCGGTTCGATGCGCGGCAGGCGCAGGCTGAAGCGGCTGCCGACGCCCGGTTCGCTTTGCACGCGCAGGTCGCTTTGCATCAGCTCGGCGAGCTTGCGCGACAGGTGCAGGCCGAGCCCGGTGCCCTCGGCCGGGCGGCGTGCCTGCGCGCCGACCTGCATGAAGGGCTGGAAGAGCCGCGCCTGGTCTTCGGTGCTGATGCCCACACCTTCGTCGGCGACGGCGAGTTCCACGACGCGCTGCCCGTCACCGTTGGAGGCGTTGGCGCGCGCCTCCAGCCGCACGATGCCGCGCTGGCTGAACTTGACCGCGTTGGAGCCGAGGTTCAGCACGATCTGCTGCAGCGCGCGCCGGTCGGCCTGCACGTGCAGCTCGCCGCCATCGGTGGCGACGATGATCGTCAGGCCCTTGGTCGATGCCGCCGGGCGCAGCGTCGCCGCCGCCTCTTCGAGCACCGCCAGGCAACGCACCGGCTCGAGCGTCAGCTCGACGCGGCCGGATTCGATCTTCGCCAGATCCAGGAGGTCGTTGATCAGCGACAGCAGGTGCTGGCCGCTGGACTGCACGAGCGTCAGCTGGCGCTCCTGCGCCGCGTTCAGCGGCCCGGGCAGCTTCATCAGCATCAGGCCGGTGAAGCCGATGATCGCGTTCAGCGGCGTGCGCAGCTCGTGGCTCATCGTCGCCAGGAACAGGTCCTTGGCGCGGATCGCGCGCTCGAGCTCGTCGTTCTTCTCGCGCAGCGCCTGCTCGAAGCGCTTGCGCTCGCTGGTGTCGCGGATGGCGCTCATCACGAGGCGGCCGCTGTCGGAGTCGATCGGGCTGAGGCTGATCTCGACGGGGAACTCCTCGCCGTTGCGGCGCACCCCGTGCAGCTCGAGCCCCAGGCCCATCGGGCGCATGCGCGGCGCGTCGAGGTAGCCGGTGCGGTGGCGCACGTGCGCGGCGCGCAGGCGCGCGGGCAGCAGCGCCTCGATCGGCTCGCCGATGATCGCCGCCGGCTCGTGGCCGAACATCTCGCGTGCGCGGCCGTTGAACAGCACGATGCGGCCGATGTCGTTGACGATGACGATCGCGTCGGGCGCGTGCTCGAGCAGCCCCTGGTAGCGCGCCTGCACGAGCTGCGCGTCGCGCTGCACGCGCAGCGCCGTCACGTCCGACAGCGCGGCGACGAAGAAGAGCGCGCCGCCGGGCCCCGGGCGCGCGCGCAGCGACTCGTTGACGTGCACGAGCAGCCCGTCGCGGCGGCGGCAGATGCGCTCGCGCAGCACGGTCTGGCCCTGGCGCGCGCGTTCGAACACCGCCGACGAATCGCGGCCGCCGAGCGTGCCGGCGACCAGTTCGTCCAGCCGCTGGCCCAACGCCTCGGCGGCTGGGTAGCCGAAAACCTCTTCGGCGCCGGCGTTCCACCATTGCACGCGCTGCGTATCGTCGAGCACGACGAGGGCCCCGGGCGAGACGCCCAGGGCCAGCTCGGCCAGATCGACGGCCGGATCCCCGGATGATCCGCTCGATGGCGGACCGGCTCTTTCCTGCATCGGCACTCCCGCGGTGGGTGAACGCCGCGGCACCGTGATGCCGGCAACCTGGCGTCCCGAGGATCGACGCCGGCGTGCGGCATCGTTTCCCGACGCGCAGAATGCTCCGCAGCGGGTCCGCGGGTGTCAACCGGCAGCCGCGGACAACCTTGCGTTTGTCCCGAATGGCCCTACTTGGGTCCCATCTTCGAGCCCCACAAAATGACGAGGAACGACATGAACTCACCGGCCACGACCATCGAGGCGTCGCAATCGCTGGTGCGCGTGTCGCACCTGATTTATGCGCTGCATGCGCTGGGCCTCGGTATCGGCGCCTTTGGCGCGGCGACGGTCCTTGGCTCGTTCCTGTTCGGCTGGCCGTCGATCATCGCGGTGATCATCGGCTACGTGAAACGCGGCGAGGCCCAGGGCACCTGGCTCGAGACGCACTTCCGCTGGCAGATCCGCACCTTCTGGTTCGCGCTCGTCTGGGCGGTCGTGATCGGCCTCGTATCGCTGCCGCTGACGCTGGTGCTGGTGGGCTTCGGCACCTGGGTGCTGGGGCTCATCGTGCTCGGTGTCTGGGCCGTCTACCGCGTGGCGCGCGGCTGGCTGCGCCTCAATGCACACCAGCCGATGCCGGCTTGACGGCCGCGCGCCGCGGGGTCACTGCGGCGCCGGTTAGAATCCGGCCCGCGCCGCAGCTCTTCCAGTCGCTGCGGCGCAGTCGCTTCCGACCTGTCGTACGGCCTCGCCGTACATCCTTCGCGCCTTCGAGACTGGTTCACCTGCAACGGGTGACCGCGGGCAGCGAGCTTGGCCTTCCCTCCACGGGGGCCGCAATCCTCTCCAAATGAACTTCTCCGAACTCGGCTTGGCCGAGCCGCTGCTGCGCGCCGTGCGTGAACAGGGCTACGAAACTCCCACCCCCATCCAGGCGCAGGCGATCCCCGCCGTGCTGAAGGGCGGCGACTTGCTGGCCGGCGCGCAGACCGGCACGGGCAAGACCGCCGGCTTCACGCTGCCGATGCTGCACCGCCTGGCGCACGAGCCGGCGGTTCGCAACCCGCACACCAACCGCGTGAAGATCCGCGCGCTGATCCTGACGCCGACGCGCGAACTCGCCGCGCAGGTCGAGGAGAGCGTGCGCACCTACGGCAAGTACCTGACGCTGAAGAGCATGGTGATGTTCGGCGGCGTCGGCATGCAGCCGCAGATCGACTCGCTGCGCCGCGGCGTCGACATCCTCGTCGCCACGCCCGGCCGGCTGCTCGACCACCACCAGCAGGGCACGCTGGACCTGTCGGCCGTGCAGTTCTTCGTCCTCGACGAAGCCGACCGCATGCTCGACATGGGCTTCATCCACGACATCAAGAAGGTGCTGGCGATCCTGCCTCCCAAGCGGCAGAACCTGCTCTTCAGCGCCACCTTCAGCGACGAGATCAAGGAGCTGGCCGACCGCCTGCTGAACCAGCCGGCGTTGATCGAGGTGGCGCGGCGCAACGCCACCGCCGACCTCGTCGCGCAGGTCGCGCACCCGGTCGGCCGCGACCGCAAGAAGGACCTGCTGAAGGAGCTGATCGAGCGCGGCGACTGGCACCAGGTGCTCGTCTTCACGCGCACCAAGCACGGCGCCAACAAGCTGACCGACTGGCTCAACGCCAACCGCGTCACCGCGATGGCGATCCACGGCAACAAGAGCCAGGGCGCGCGCACCAAGGCGCTGGCGGACTTCAAGACGGGCGAGCTGCGCGTGCTGGTGGCCACCGACATCGCCGCGCGCGGCATCGACATCGACCAGTTGCCGCACGTCGTCAACTACGAGATCCCCAACGTGCCCGAGGACTACGTGCACCGCATCGGCCGCACCGGCCGCGCCGGCTCGCCCGGCGAGGCGATCTCGCTCGTCTGCCTCGACGAAGAGGACTTCCTGCGCGACATCGAGCGGCTGATCAAGCGGCCGATCAAGCGTGTGTCGATCCCCGGCTTCGAGCCGCCGGCCGGCGAACGCGCCGAGCCGATCGTGCTCGGCCACCGCATGACGATCGGCGCCGGCGCCGGTGGGCGGGGTGGCCGTGGCGGCGGCCGCGGCGTACCGCGGCCGGGCTCGCATGGCGGTCCGTCGCCGTCGCATGGCGCGCGCCGCGATTCACACCGCGATTCGCACCGCGACTCGCATCGGGAGGGTCCGCGCGACGCTGGCCGCGGGCGTGGGCCGGCGAAGCTGGACCTCGACCTCTCGGCGCCCGCGCCGCGGCGCGATGCGGGGCGGCCGGCTTCGCCCGGCTCGTCGACGCATGCGCCCGGCGGCCGCGGTGGCGCACCCGGCCGCGGCCGCGGCGGCGATGCCGGCCGCCGTGGCCCCGGCGGCCAAGGCGGGCCGCGCCCGGCGCGCCCGCGCTGATCGCCAAAGCCGTTTGCGCTGAGCTTGCATCGCAGGGCGTGAAGCCCTGCGCACGCCTTCGCTCGACATGACGCGCCGGCCCGCCGAACGGCTGGCCCGCAGCGCTCAACCGCCATTGGCGCGGTGCCGAAAACCGGTGAGTCGATGCCCGCCCGGGCGCACGTCGAACGTGCGCGCGCCCTGCGGGTGGTCTGTCTCTCACCCGGCCGAACGGAACCCGCCATGTCGCTTTCCTTGCGTGCGCTGCCCGCGCTGATTCCCGTCTTCGCTCTGGTCGCCTGCGGCGGCAACGGCGGCGGGGGCGCCACCGAACCTGAAGCCGACGGCCGCAGCGTGCGCGCCGCCGTTGCCACGGTGCCGGCCGGCAACCCGTGCCCGAGCGGCGGCTACCGCATTGACTCGGGGCTGGACAGCAACGGCAACGGCCAGCTGGACGGCACCGAGGTCACGGCGTCGCAGGTCGTCTGCAACGGCGAGCCGGGCGCGGATGGCGCCGCGGGCCCTGCGGGCCCCGCCGGTGCTGCGGGTGTAGCCGCGCTCGTGCGCACCAGCGCCGAGCCGGCCGGCGCCGCCTGCGCCCACGGCGGCGTGCGCGTCGCCGCGGGGCTGGACAGCAACGGCAACGGCGTGCTCGACCCCGCCGAGGAGTCGGTGAGCGAGGCCGTCTGCCACGGCGCCGGCAGCATCGCCTGGGAAGAGGTCAGCGCCGCATCGGTGCAGATGGCGCCGAACCGCGGCTACATCGCCGGGAACGCCAGCCAGGCGGTGGAGCTGATCCTGCCCGCGAGCCCGGCCATCGGCGACATCGTTCAAGTCACCGGCCGCGGTGCGGGTGGCTGGCGCCTCGCGCAGAACGCCGGCCAGCAGATCAACCTCGCCGGACTGAAAGGCGGCTGGTCGGCCACCTGGGCCGAGGTCGTCGCGCCCGGCGCGGGCACGACGGCCGTCGCCTCGTCGGCCGACGGCTGCCGGCTCGCTTCGAGCGCCGGCACGTCGGTGAGGATCTCCGCCAACTGCGGCATCACCTGGGGCAGCGTCAACACCGCCCAGCCGGTGTTCGAGCTGGCCTCGTCGGGCAGCGGCCAGGTGCTGCTGGCCACCTACGGCGACCCGGCCGCCGGCGGCGCCACGAGCTACGGCGCGCTGATGTCGGTGGACGGCGGCGCGACGTGGACGGCGCCGTTCGCAGCGAGCCTCTACGCGGCGCCGGGCCACTACCGCCTGGGCGCGGTGTCACGCTCGGGTTCGACGCTCGTCATCGCCGACGGCACGACGCTGCACCGCTCGACCGACGGCGGCCAGAACTGGGCCGCCACCGCGGCGCCGGCACTCGTCTGGCGCTCGATCGCGGTGTCGGACAACGGCCAGAAGATCGCCGCCGTCGCTGACGGCAGCGCGGTGTGGATCAGCGAAGACGGCGGCGCGAACTGGACCTCGCGCGGCGCGACGCTCGCCTGGCGGCAGATCGTCATGACGGCTGACGGCAGCAAGCTTGGCGGCGCGGCCGACGGCGCGCCGCTGCAGTTCTCGGCCAACGGCGGCGTGACGTGGGCGACCGCGAACTCGGCGCGCGCGTGGACGGCGCTGGCGATGTCCGACGACGGCCGCTACCTGATCGGCGCCACCGGCAACGACATGCTCTACAGCTCGCGCGACAGCGGCCTCGTCTGGCGCAGCGTCGCGTCGTCGAGCGCGTGGCGGTCGCTGGCGATGTCGGCCGACGGCCGCTCGCTGCTCGCCGCCGGCAGCCTGGGCGCGATGCACAGCCTCACGGACACGCGGCCCGGCTCGCTCGGCTACCTGATGGGCACCTCCGACGAGGCGATCGAACTGCAGTACGTCGGCGGCGGCCGCTTCAACGTCGTCGACTGGACGGGGATCTTCCTCGCGCGTTGAGCGAGCTTCTCAATCCGCCTCGGCGCCGGCCGAGAGCCCGAGGCGCCCCGGGTCGCCACGCCCGACGCGCATCACGGCCGGCTCGTCGCCGCTCAGATCGACCACCGTCGTCGGCTCGGCCGGGCAGGCACCAGCGTCGACGACGGCGGCCAGCGCCTTCTGGAAGCGCTCGCGGATCTCGTGCGCGTCGTTCAGCGGCTGCTTCTCGCCGGGCGGGATCAGCGTCGTCGCCAGCAGCGGCGCGCCGAACACTTCGAGCAACTGCTGCGCCACGCGGTGCGCCGGCACGCGCAGGCCGATCGTGCGCCGCGAAGGGTGCGACACGCGCCGCGGCACCTCCTTCGTCGCCTCGAGGATGAAGGTGTACGGCCCCGGCGTGCCGACCTTCAGGATGCGGTACTGCCGGTTGTCGACGCGCGCGTAGCTCGCGAGTTCGCTCAAGTCGCGGCAGAGCAGCGTCAGGTGATGCTTCTCGTCGACCTGCCGGATGCGGCGCAGCTGCTCGACCGCCGCCTTGTCGTCGAGGTGGCAGACGAGCGCGTAGCTCGAATCGGTGGGGATCGCCGCGACGCCGCCGGCGTGCAGGATCTGCGCTGCCTGCTTCAGCAGGCGCGGCTGCGGGTTCTCGGGGTGGACTTCGAAGAGCTGCGACACGCGGGCATTGTCAGGGCAGTGCGCAACAGGCCTTCTTGCGCCAGCCCAAGGCGCGCCGCGATCACTTCAGCGGCGAGAACGCCGTCGGCGCGCAGACCGTGCTCGTCATCTTCGTCAGGTTGGCCGGCCCGCCCTTCGGCGGCCACAGGCCCTTGGCGACGGCCTCGCCGCGGATGCGCGAGCGATCTTCCAGGCTCGCGTAGGCCCAGATGTTCAGCAAGCGCGGCTGCTCGCCGTCGAGCGCGGTGAAGGCGCCGACGAGCGGCGACAGCGCATGCCGCGCCGGCACCGCCTGCTGCCACGCGTCGATCGTCTCGCCGAGCTTGCCGTGGCGGAGCGAGGGGATGGATCACTTCTCCAGGTAGAACTCGACGAGCCGCGCGGCGACCGCCTCGAACATGCCGGCGCCGGTCATCGTCGCCAGGCCCCGCGCGCGCGCCGCCTCGATCCACGGCGGCACCGCCGGCTTCGTGACGACGCAGCCGGCGAAGGTGCCGGGCTCGAGCAGATCGGCCTGCACCGGCAGCGGGTCGCCTTCGCGCATGCCCATCGGCGTCGCGTTGATCACGAGGTCGAAGCCGCGCGGGTCGGTGCTGCCGACTTCGGGCTGGATCGCTCCATAGGTGCGCAGTTTGGCCGCCAGGGCCTCGCGCCGGGCCGCATCGGCATCGTGCAGCGCCAGCCGCGCGACACCGGCATCGACCAGCGCATGCGCGATCGCGCTGCCCGCGCCGCCGGCGCCGACGAGCAGCGCGCGCCGGCCGCGCGGCTCGCAGCCGAGGCGGCGCAGGCCTGCGACGTAGCCGTCGCCGTCGCACATGTGGCCGAACCAGCGGCCGCCTTCGCCGCGGCGCACGACGTTGGCCGCGCCGATCGACGCGGCTGCCGGCGTCAGCGCTGCACACAACGTGGCCGCGTCGAACTTGTGCGGCACCGTGACGATGATGCCGTCGACGTTGGGCATGCGTTCGGCCAGTGCGAAGAAGGCCGGCAGGTCGGCCGCATGCACGTGCGCCGGCACCACGATCGCATCGGCGCCGCGTGCGCGCAGCGCCGCCGTTACGCCAAGCGGCGACTTCACCTGCGCGATCGGATCGCCGACGATGGGGATGACGCGCGTCGCGCCGCTGTAGTTCTCGAACATGGTTTCGCCAAGCCGCCGTCATTCGACGGCGGCGTTTTCAAACAGCGGGAGAGATGGCACCGCGCACCGCGCGCCAGCGCTTGTACCAGTACATCTTCAGGAAGTAGCCGAAGACGCCGAAGCCGAGCATCCACAGCACATCGTCGGCGCTGTTGTTGATGGCGTAGGCGCCCACGGCCGACAGCACCAGGATCAGCGGCAGCAGGATCGGCTTCGGGGTCTCGCCGGCCTTCTTGAACGCAGCGACGAGCTTCGCCTTCACCGGCTCGGGCGTCTCCTTGCGCACGAAGACGCCGTAGAACGAACCCCACGGAATGAACTTCTCGAGCCCCGGCAGCACCTCGGTCATCGGCGCAATGCCCTGGTAAGGCGTCTTGCTCAGCACGGCGATGGCGCGCAGCCGTCCGGCGCGCACGTGCTCGATCACCGCACCCGAGGCGATGAAACCCACGTCGATGTGGCCGCCTTGCAGCGCCGCGACGGCCGGGCCGTCGCCGTCGAACGGCACGCTCGTCACCGGCCACTTCGTCTGGCTGCTCACCATCGCCGACAGCGTGAACGGCACCGAGCCCGTGCCGGCCATGTACTGCTTGACCTTGTTCGGGTTGGCCTGCACGTCAGCGAGCAGTTCCTTGAACGTCTTCCAGGGCTTGTTGTTGTTGACGACGACGAGGATGTTGTTGGCGATGGCGGCGATGTTGACCAAATAGAACTTGTCGTAGTCGAAGTCCGCGAGGTCCATGACGCGGAAGAGCGCCTGCGGCTCGGCGCCCATCAGGAGCGTATAGCCGTCGGCCGGCTGCTGCAGCACGAAGGCCGCGCCCACCGCGCCGGAGCCGCCGGGCCGGTTCTGCAGCACGAGCTTCTTGCCCAGTGCCTCCTCGGCGTAGGGCGCGTAGCCGCGCATCGCCACGTCGGTGCCGCCGCCGGCGCCCAAGGTCGTGTTTCGCGGGCTGTTCTGCGGGCCCGTCGACGGGGCGGCGCGACTGTAGCGGAAAAGTGGAATTGTGTTCAAGAAAAAAATCCAGTTCCATAATGCGCGCCTTCTTGGACGTGCTGGAGGTGCTTTGGACCCTGTCGTCGAACCTTCGAACGCCCGTTCTTCCGCGAGCCACGCACCGGCCGCGCGGATGCCCGTCGCGCTGCTCGGCGCCGGCGTCATCGGCCGCATGCACGCGGCACGCATGCGCCGCGGCGACGACGTGGTGCTGGCCGGCGTCGCCGACCCCAGCGCCGCGGCGCGCGAGTGGGCCGCGAGTCAAGGCGTGCCGTGGGCGGCCGAGCCGGCCCAGTTGCTCGACCGCGTGCGGCCGGCCGCCGCGATCGTCGCGACGCCGAACGCCACGCACACCGAGGTGGCGCTGGCCTGCATCGAGCGGCGCATCCCGCTGCTCGTCGAAAAGCCGATCGCCCACGACGTGGTGGCGGCGCAGCGAATCGCCGACGCGGCGCGCGCCGCCGGCGTGCCGGTGCTCGTCGGCCACCAGCGCCGGCACGGCGCCGCGGTGCAACGTGCGCGCAGGATGATCGCCGAGGGCGCGATCGGCCGTGCCGTCGCCGTCTCGATGATGGCCATCTGGCTGAAGCCCGCGAGCTACTTCGAGGCCGGCGAGTGGCGCCGGCGCAAGGGCGGCGGGCCGGTGCTGATCAACGCGATCCACGACATCGACCTGCTGCGCCACCTCGTTGGCGAGATCACCGCGGTGCACGCGTTCGCGTCGAATGCCGAGCGCGGCTTCGAGGTCGAAGACACCGCCGCGGCGGTGCTGAAGCTAAAAGGCGGTGCTGGCAGCGCTGTCGCGACGCTGCTCGTCAGCGACGCCGCGGTCTCGCCTTGGAACTACGACATCGTCTCGGGTGAATCCGAGCTGTACCCGCCGCAGGCCGCCGACGGCCTGCACATCGCCGGCAGCGAAGGCGCGTTGACGGTGCCGCAACTGCTGCACTGGCGTTACCGCGGCGCGGCGAAGCACTGGCATGCCGAGCTGACGCAGGAGCAGACGCGGCTGCACCAGCGCGACCCCTACGCCGAGCAGTTGCGCCACCTGCGCGCCGTGGCCGAGGGGCGCGAGGCGCCGCTGTGCAGCGCCGAGGACGGCATCGCGACGCTGCGCGCGACGCTGGCGGTGCTCGAGTCGGCGGCGAGCGGGCGCACGGTGGTGCTTGATGGCAAAGCGAAGACGGGAGGCGCGTCATGAGCGGTGTTCTCGAACGCACGCTGGCGCTGCTGGAACGGCTGGCCACCGACGTGGGCGGCGTGCCGCTGGCGACGCTGGCCGACGACCTGGGCATGCCGCGCAGCGCCGCGCACCGGCTGCTCACCGATCTCGCCGCCGCCGGCTACGTGCGCCAGGTGCGCGAGCGCGGTCACTACGTGCTGACGACGAAGCTGATCTCGCTGGGCCTGAACTACCTGAAGCACTCGGGTGTCGTCGACCTGACGCAACCGGTGATGGACCGGCTGGCCGAGGCGGCCGGTGAACTCGTGCGCCTGGGCGTCGTCGATGTCGACCACATCACCTGGATGGGCCTGTCGCAGGGCGCGACGAGCGGCCTGCGCTACGACCCCGACCACGGCATCGACGTGAAGCTTTCGTGCACGGCGTCGGGCCACATCTGGCTTTCGACGCTGCCCGAGGACGACGCAATTGCCTTGCTCACGCGCCAGGGCCTCGGCAGCCCGACGCAGTACGGCCCGAACGCGCCGACCAGCATCCAGGCGGTGATGAAGGGCGTCCGCCAGGCACGCAAGCAGGGCTACGCGATCGCCGTGGACACCTACGCGCGCGGCCTCGCGTCGGTCTCGACGACGATCATGGTGCCCGGCCGCGGTGCCGTGGGCGTGCTGGCGATGAGCGGCCCTTCGGTCAGGATGACCGAGGAGAAGATGGCCAAGTGGGCGCCGCAGTTGATGGCCACCGCGGCCGAGATCGCCGCGGCGAGCGCCGCGTCGCCGCTGTTCCAGCGCGCGTGGGCGAAGGGGGAACCGAACGCTGAGGGCCATGAACGTGGTGGACGCGGCGAACGCGGCAAGAGCGGCGAACGCGGCGCAGCCGATGCGCGCGGCGAGCGCGTCGCGCGCAGCGAAGCCGCCCGCGCGCGCAAGCCGGCGCTGGTCGCGCGGCGGACGTGAGCCGCACCGTGGGCGGTGAGGCCGCGGCCGACAAGCAGCTCGACAGCCTCTGCTGCGACCTGCTCGTCATCGGCTCGGGCGCCGGCGGGCTGAGCGCGGCGGTGACCGCGGCGCACCTCGGCCTCGACGTGCTGCTGGTCGAAAAGGCGGCGCGCTTCGGCGGCACCACGGCGTGGTCCGGCGGCTGGATGTTCGTGCCGCGCAACCCGTTCGCGCTGGCCGCGGGCATCGACGAGCCGGTCGAGGAGCCGCTGCGTTACCTGCGTTCGATCCTCGGCGACGACGCGGCGGCGTCGCCGCGCTTGCACGCCTTTCTCGCGCACGGGCCGGCGATGGTGCGCTTCCACCTCGAGCACACGGTGCCGCGATCGCTACTCGGCAAGCGAAGCGGCGAGGGCGATGGCGCGAGCGCAGACGAAGCCGTGCTCGCCTTCCCGCACCTCGTCGACCGCGGCAAGCCCGGCCTCATCGCCGTCGATCGCGACGGCGAGCGGTTTGTCGACGAGGCCGGCAGCCGGTTATCTCCAATGCGCGCCGACGCTCGACGTGCTGGCGACACAGTGCGGCATCGACGCCACCGGCCTCGCGCGCACCGTCGCCGCGTTCAACGGCCACGCGCGCCGGCCGCGACCCCGAGTACGGCCGCGGCGAGACCGCCTACGACCGCCTGCAGGGCGACGCCGAACACGGTGGCAGCAACCCCTGCGTCGCGCCGATCGAAGACGCGCCGTTCTACGCCGTGCGCATCGTGCCCGGCAGCCTCGGCACGTTCGCAGGGCTGGCCTGCGACGAACACGGCCGCGTGCTCGATGCGGCCGGCGCGCCGGTGCCGGGCCTCTATGCCGCCGGCAACGACATGGCCAGCGTGATGCATGGCCACTACCCGAGCGGCGGCATCACGCTCGGGCCGGCGATGACCTTCGGCTACATCGTCGCGCACCACGCGGCGGGGCGGGCGCTGGCGATGCCGGCGACGACCGAGGCCGCGATCAACGCCGACGCCGCGCCCGCATCCGCGGCACTCAACGCTGCATCCAACGCGGCATGCGCCTGCGCTGCCTCCGCTTCTTCGTCCGCAAGCTCCGTACTCCAACCCCAATGACCGAACGCCTGCTGTCGATCGCCACGCTCACCGCGCTGCCGCTGGCGCCGCCGGCGCTCGTGCAGCTCACCGCCGACGCCGGCTGCCGCGTCTGCGGCCTGCGCCTGTTGCCGGCTTCGCCCGGCGGCACGGCCTACCCGCTGATGCACGACCGCGCGCTGCTCGCCGAGACGCTGGCGCGCATGCGCGCGCTCGGCGTCTCGATCTTCGACCTCGAGATCATCCGCATCGGCGAGCCGTTCGACCCGCGCGGCTACGGCGCCTTCTTCGAGGCCGGGCAGCAACTCGGCGCGCGCGCCGTGCTCGTGGCCGGCGACGACGCCGACGAGGCGCGGCTGACCGAACGCTTCGCGCGGCTGTGCGAAGCGGCGGCGCCTCATGGCCTGACCTGCGACCTCGAGTTCATGCCGTGGACGGCGGTGAAGGACGCGCGCAGCGCCGCGCGCATCGTCGCCGCCGCGGCGCAGCCGAACGCCGGCGTGCTCGTCGACGCGCTGCACTTCGCGCGCTCGGGCGCGACGCTCGACGACATCGCCGCGCTGCCGCGCGCCGCACTGCACTACGCGCAGATCTGCGACGGCCGCGTGCCGGGGCCCACGACGACCGAAGGACTGATCCACGACGCGCGCTGCGAGCGCCTGCTGCCGGGCGAAGGTGGCATCGCGCTGCGCGGGCTCTTCGCACGGCTGCCGGCCGACCTGCCGGTGTCGATCGAGATCCCGAGCGATACGCGCGCGCCGGCGATGGGTTACCTCGCCTGGGCGCGTGCCGCGGTGGCGGCGACGCGTGAGACGCTCGGGCTTGGCGCCCGACCCATTGGGCCCGCCGTGCCCACGGGAACCGCCGCTTGACCGACGTCCTCTCGATCACCGCGCCGATCTACTTGCTGATCGGCCTGGGCTACGTCGCCGGGCGCGCACGGCTCTTCGCGGCGGCCGAGCTGCGCGTGCTCGGCCGCTTCGTGCTGATGTTCAGCATGCCGGCGCTGCTGTTCGACGCCGTCTCGCGCCGCCGGCTTGCCGAGGTGCTCGACCCGGTGTACATGACGGCCTACGCAGTGGCATCGGTCACCTTGCTGTTGGGCGGCCTCGCGTGGGCGCGCTGGCGGCGCGGCGCGCCGATGTCGCTGGCGGCGCTGCAGGGCCTGGGCATGTGTTCGTCCAACAGCGGCTACGTCGGCTACCCGGTGCTGCAGCAGTTGCTCGGCCCGGCCGCGGGCTCGGTGCTGGCGTTGACGGTGCTGGTCGAGAACCTCGTCGTCATCCCGCTTGGCATCGCGCTGGCCGATGCCGGTGGGCACGGCAGCGTGCGGCGCGCACTCGTGCAGGCGTTTGCCAACCTCTGGCGCAACCCGCTCGTCGTGGCGATCGTCGCCGGCCTCGTCTTCGCGCTCTTCGGCCTCGAGTTGCCGGGGCCGGTGCAGCGCACGGTGAGCATCCTCGCCGCGGCGGCGGCGCCGGTGGCGCTGTTCGTCATCGGCGGCACACTCGTCGGCCTGCAACTCGAAGGCGTGCGCGGCGACCTCGTGCGCGTCGTGCTCGGCAAGCTCGTGCTGCACCCGCTGGCCGTGCTCGGCATGCTGTGGCTGCTGCCACCACTGCCGGCGCACCTGCACCTCGGCGCCGTCGTGCTGGCGGCGATGCCGATGATGGGCATCTACCCGGTGCTGGCGCAGAAGCACCACCACGAACGCTTCTGCGCCGCGGCGCTGCTGGCCGCCACGGTGGCGAGCTTCTTCACGCTGAGCGCGGGGCTGTGGTGGCTGAAGCGGCACCCGGAGTTGTTCGGCGCCTGAACCCGTCCCCCCGCTGCCCCCGCTGCCCGAGCCGTCCTACGCGGCGACGCGCTCTGCCTTTGTTGCCTCGGCCGCTGTTGCCGCGTAATCGCCCTTCGCCCGCCGCACCGCACTGGCCGCCGCCAGGCTCGCGAACACGAGCCCCGGGCCGATGGTGATGCCGGGCGCGGGGTACACGCCGCCCATCGCCGAGTGCATGTCGTTGCCGACCGCGTACAGCCCCTCGATCACGCGGCCCCCGGCGTCGAGCACACGTGCCTGCGTGTCGGTGGCAAAGCCGGTGGCCGCGCCGATGTCGCCGGGGTAGAGGCGCACGGCGTAGAACGGCGCCTGCTCGATCGGCCCGAGGCTGGGGTTCTTGCCGGTCCACGCCGCGTCGCCATTGGCGCGCTGGTAGGCGGTGGTGCCGCGGCCGAAATCGGGGTCGATGCCGTCGGCGGCACAGGCGTTGAGCTTCGCGATCGTCGCTTCGAGCTTGGCTGCCGGCAGGCCGAGCTTGCCGGCGAGTTCGGCGATCGTCGCCGCGCTCGTCACGTAGCCGTCGCCGAGCGCATCGTTCAGCCCGATGCCGCGCGGCCGCACCATGCCCAGGCCGTACTTGTGCATGCCCTGGCGGTCGGTGACGAGGTACGCGGGGATCGACGGTTTGTTCTTGTTCTCGTCCTGCATCGCCAGCCCGAACAGGTGGTACGAGGTCGACTCGTTGACGAAGCGCTCGCCCGTACCATCGACCGTCACCATGTGCGGCTTGGCGCGGTCGAAGACGAAGTGCGGGAACGTGGCCGTGCTGCCGTCCTTGCGCCGGCGCAGCGACACCGGCGCCCAGAAGCAGTCGCTCATCCCCGTCTGGCCGTAGACGGCGCCGATCGCCTCGGCCAGCTCGTGCGCTTGCCCGGTGTGGCCGGGCGCGCCGGGGCACCAGTCGGGCGCGATGCCCGGCAGCCGCGCCGCGCGCTTGGCCGGGTGGCGGTTGAAGCCGCCGCTGGCGAGCACGACGCCGCCGTTGACCCGCACGCGGCGCGACACGTTGCCTTGGCGCAGCGTGATCGCCGTGACCGGGCCCGAGGCGCGGCCGCCGGCGCGGCGCAATTCGACGGCGCGTGTCTCGGTCAGCAGCGTCACGCCGCGCTCGCGCAGCGACAGCAACAGCCGGCCGACGAGCGCGTTGCCCATCAAGAGCCGCGTGCCGCGGTCGTGCGTCAGCCGGTCGCGCAGGTGGCGCAGGATCAGCCGCGTTGCGTGGCGAAACGACGCAAACGACCTGTGCCAGCCGAGCATGTGCGGGATGTCGTCGCGGTCGACCATCATGCCGCCGAGCACCATGAACTCGGGCATCGGCGGCCGCACGAGGTCGAAGTCGGCGCCGAGCTGCCGGCCGTCGAAGGGCAGCGGCTCCAGCGCGCGGCCGCACAGCGTCGAGCCTTCCAGCTCCGAGAGATAGTCGGGGTGGAAGGGCCGGATGCGGTACTTCACCTGCGAGTGCTGCTCGATCTTCGCGGCCGCGGCCGCGCCCGCGGCGAGGAACGCCTGGCGCAGCGCGCGCGGCGAACGCTCGCCGACGGCGGCATCGAGGAACGTTGCGGCGCGTTCGAGCGTGTCGTCGCGGTTGACCTGCGGCGCCAGGTGCGTGCCGGGGATCCAGGTCGTCGCGGCCGACCAGGCCGTCGTGCCGCCGACGTGTGCCGTGCTCTCGACGAGCAGCACGCGCGTCGCGGGCCTGCCGTCGATCGCCGCGAAGAGCGCGGCGGACATCCCCGCGCCGCCGGCGCCGAGGACGACGACGTCGAACGCTTCGTCGTCGGCGAGCGAGGAGAGCGGGCGGGGCAGCGTAGGTTTGGGCATGGCGGTACCGGCGGGTCCGGCGGTGCGGGCGGCGTGAGCTTGGCAAAGTGGAATGCTATTCCACTTGCGCTGCAACCGCGATGTCGGCGCTGCCCGTTCGCCGAAACGCCAGGGACGCCGCTGACCCGGGAACCCCGGGAACCCCTGACCGCTTCGCAGACCCTGTGCGATGCACAATCGCCGCCGATGAACGCCAGCCGCTGCATCACCATCGGTGTGCACCTCGCACGCAGCGTGCGCGGCCGGCCTTGCGCGCCACCTCACTCGAGCGAATGACCTCGCAGCGGGCTTCCGTGAGACGGGGGCCCGCATCTGCTCCCGTCTGTCATCCGCGATCCATTTGCCGCAAGGAGGCCCGCCATGGCCGATCTGTTCGACAACCCCATGGGCCTGGCCGGATTCGAGTTCGTCGAATTCGCTTCGCCCGCGCCCAACGTCCTCGAGCCCCTGTTCGAGAAGATGGGCTTCAGCCTCGTCGCCCGCCACCGCAGCAAGGACGTGCTGCTGTTCCGCCAGGGCGGCATCAACTTCATCGTCAACCGCGAGCCCAAGAGCCTGGCCGGCTACTTCGCCGCCGAGCACGGGCCGAGCGCCTGCGCGCTGGCGTTTCGCGTGCGCGACTCGCACAAGGCCTACGCGCGCGCGCTCGAACTCGGCGCGCAGCCGATCGACGTGCCCACCGGGCCGATGGAACTGCGCCTGCCGGCGGTCAAGGGCATCGGCGGCGCGCCGCTGTACCTGATCGACCGCTACGAAGACGGCAAGAGCATCTACGACATCGACTTCGAGTTCCTGCCCGCGTTTGCCGACCCCGCGAGCCGCCATCCGCGCGGCCATGGGCTGAAGCTGATCGACCACCTCACGCACAACGTCTACCGCGGCCGCATGGCCTTCTGGGGTGCGTTCTACGAGCGTCTCTTCAACTTCCGCGAGATCCGCTATTTCGACATCAAGGGCGAGTACACGGGCCTTGCAAGCCGAGCGATGACGGCGCCCGATGGGCTGATCCGCATCCCGCTCAACGAGGAGAAGGGCCAGGGCGGCACCGGCCAGATCGAAGAGTTCCTGATGCAGTTCAACGGCGAGGGCATCCAGCACATCGCGCTCTTGACCGACGACCTCATCGCCACCGTCGACGCGCTGCAGATGGCCGGCGTGCCGCTGATGACGGCGCCCAACGACATCTACTACGAGATGCTCGCCGAGCGCCTGCCCGGCCACGGCGAGCCGGTGAAGGAACTGGCCACGCGCGGCATCCTGCTCGACGGCTCCACCGCCGGCGGGCAGAAGAAGCTCTTGCTGCAGATCTTCAGCGAGACGCTGCTCGGGCCGGTGTTCTTCGAGTTCATCCAGCGCAAGGCCGACGAGGGCTTCGGCGAGGGCAACTTCAAGGCGCTGTTCGAGAGCCTCGAGCGCGACCAGATCCGGCGCGGCACGCTGAAGGTCGGCGAGGGCGCATGATGCGCCCATGACGCGCCCCAACTTCGTCTTCATCGTCGCCGACGACCTCGGCCACGCCGACCTCGGCTGCTACGGCGGCCGGCCGGCGGCGTTCGGGGCCGTCTCGCCGCACCTCGATGCGCTGGCCGAAGGCGGCGTGCGCTTCACGCAGGGCTACGCGAACTCGCCGGTGTGCTCGCCGACGCGCTTTGCGCTGATGACGGCGCGCTGGCAGTACCGGCTGCGCGGCGCGGCCGAAGAGCCGATCAGCATCCGCACGCGCGCGAGTTCCACGCTCGGCCTGCCGCCGGCGCATCCGACGCTGCCCTCGTTGCTGCGCGCGGCGGGCTATCACACGGCGCTGGTCGGCAAGTGGCACCTCGGCTATCCGCCGCACTTCGGGCCGCTGCGCTCGGGCTACGACGAGTTCTTCGGGCCGATGTCCGGCGGCGTCGACTACTTCAGCCACGCGGCGACGAACGGCGAGCGCGACCTGTGGGAAGGCGAGGGCGAAAGCGCCGAGCAGGGCTATCTGACGGACCTGATCTCGCGCCGCAGCTGCGAGGTGATCGGCCGGCTCGCGCGCGGGCGCGAGCCCTTCCTGCTGAGCGTGCACTTCACCGCGCCGCACTGGCCGTGGGAGACGCGCGACGACGCGGCGCTGGCCGCCTCGCCCGAGGTCCGCCGCAACCTCTTCCACCTGAGCGGCGGCAACATCGAAACCTACCGCCGCATGATCCACCACATGGACGAGGGCATCGGTGCCATCGTGCAGACGTTGCGTGACGCCGGTGCGCTGGAGAACACGCTCGTGGTCTTCACGAGCGACAACGGCGGCGAGCGCTTCAGCGACAACTGGCCGCTCGTCGGCGGCAAGATGGACCTGACCGAAGGCGGCATCCGCGTGCCGTGGATCGCGCACTGGCCGGCGGTCATCGCGCCCGGCCGCGTCAGCGCGCAGCACTGCCTGACGATGGACTGGAGCGCGACGATGATCGCCGCCGGCGGCGCCGCGGCCGACGCGGCGCATCCGCTGGACGGTGTCGACCTGATGCCGGTGCTGCGCGGCGAGGTCGAGACCTTCGGCCGCCCGATGTACTGGCGCATGAACCACCGCGGCCAGCGCGCGCACCGCGACGGCCGCTGGAAGTACCTGCGCGTCGACGGCCACGACTACCTCTTCGACATCGACGCCGACGAACGCGAACGCGCCAACCGCGCATCGCTCGAGCCCGATCGCCTGGCCGCGATGCGCGCCGCCTACGAAGCCTGGGAAGCGACGATGCCGCCGATCCCCGGCGACGCGACGATCGGCCTCGGCTACAGCGCGAAGGACATGCCGCAGCGGTGAGGTGGCGCGGTACTACCCGCCATAACGCCGCAACACCTGATACCGGCCGTCAGGCGTCGATTGCACGAGCGCGTGCCCCGTGACGGGCCAGCGCAACGGCAGTGTCGGCGCGGCCTGTGCGGCCTGTGCGGCCAGCGCCTTTGCTCCGACGGCATGCCGCGCCAGCGTGACATGCGGCTTGAACGCCCGCTTCTCCACCGGCAGCCCGAGATCACGCAGCACGACACCGATCGCTGCGTGCAGATGCGCGAGCGCCGGCGGTGTCTCGCTCGCCTGCAACACGACGAGCCCGCCCGGCCAGGCTTTCATGACATCGAGCCGCAGTTCGAACGCCGGCGAAGCCACGGTCGACAGCGCGGCCTCCAACGCCGACACCGCTGCCGGCGGCACCGCGCCGAGGAAGTGCAGCGTCAGGTGCAGCTTCTCGGTCGCCGTCGGCCGCGCCGCGGCGGGCCGGTGGATCGCATCGCGGCAAGCCGCAAGCGCATGCCGCACCGCGCGGTCGGGCCACAGCGCGACGAACAGGCGCAGCGGCGCAGCATCGTGATTCGGCATGCGCGCAGTATCGGCTGCCGTTCGGGCCGAGCTGGGTCGAGACCCCAGCGCAAAGCACGCGGCCCCTTAACATGCCCGCATCATGGCCGCCCGCCCCGCACCTGCCGCCGACGCCCTCGACCTCGAAGCACTCCCCGGCCACGCCATCCGACGCCTGCAGCAGATTGCCGTGGCGATCTTCCTGCAGGAGACCGAGGCCACCGGCATCACGCCGGTGCAGTACGCGGCGCTGCAGGCGGTGGCCAACCAGCCGCCCGGTGCGCCGGCGATCGACCAGCGCACGCTGGCGCGGCTGATCGGCTTCGACACCAGCACGATCGCCGGCGTCATCGACCGGCTCGAAGCGCGCGGCCTGCTGCGCCGCCAGGCCTCGGCCGCCGACCGGCGCGTGCGCCTGCTCGGGCTCACCGACGAAGGCCGCGCGATGCTGGCGAAAGTGGTGCCCGGCATGCTGCGCGCGCAAGAGCGCATGCTCGCGCCGCTGCCCCCCGCCGAACGCGACGAGTTCATGCGCATGCTGCGCGCGCTGGTGCGCGCGAACAACGAACTGAGCCGCGCGCCGAGTGATCTCGGGTAGGCCGCGCCCGATGCCCGCCCCGCGCATCGCCGAGTACACGCCCGCCGACCTCGTGCCGCTGGTCAGGATGTGGCGCGAGAGCTTCGAGCAGGCGGTGGGCGTCCTCGATCCGCACCCGCTCGAAGAACAGATCGATCACTTCGACCGCAACGTCCGCACGAAGAACCGGGTGCGCGTGGTGAAGGACACGGAGGACGGCGACCGCATCGTCGGCTTCATGGCCTCGACGCGCGAGTCGGTGGCACAGCTCTATGTCCGCGTCGGCCAGCAGCGGCGCGGCATCGGACGGCAGTTGCTCGACCTCGCGAAAGACGAGTCCGGCGGGACACTCTGGCTCTTCACGTTCGAGCGCAACACCAACGCCTGCGCGTTCTACGAAAGCCAGGGCTTCACCGCCGTGCAGCGCGGCTTCGAGCCGACATGGCAGCTCGAGGACGTGAAGTACGCGTGGGCCAGGGCGGCGGACGCCACCTGACTGCACGCTGCCGAGCCGCGTCCCCGCTGAGGCGCTCGGCCGATGGGTTGTGGCAAGCTACGCCCTCGGTGACCCGGGGAACCCCATGTCAGTGCCCGTCGAAGTCCTCGCCCAACAGGTGCTGCAGCTGCCTGCGTCGGACCGGGCGCGCCTGTGGGATCAAGTGATCAGCAGCCTCGATGCCGATCGTGAACGCGACGCGCGCTGGAACGAGCTGGCGGCCAAGCGCGATGCCGAAGCGGACGCCGACCCTTCCGTGCTCGTGTCGGGCCCCGAGGCCGTGGCCCGCATTCGCGCCAGCCTCGGATGAGCTACAGCCCGCGGAACTCGACCTGCTGGAAGCGGTGGGGACCTATCGGCGCGAAGGTGGAGCGGCGCTAGTCGCGCGTTGGCGTGCGGTCCGACGGGCCATCGATGACCTCCACTTCCACCTTCGTCTCCCTATCCCTCGCGCAATCGCTCGCCGAAGGCGCGGCAACGGTGGCGTTTGCGTTGTCGGGTCTCATCGAGGCAGCGCGCAAGCGGCTCGATGCGGTGGGCGTCGTCGTCGTCGCGGGTCTCGCGGCGTTCGGCGGCGGCACGCTGCGCGACATCCTGCTCGACCGGCGGCCGTTCTTCTGGGTGCAGCAGGCCGAGTGGTTGTGGGCACTGCTCGCGCTGTGCGTCGCGGCGATGTTGTTCATGCGTGCGCGCCACTTCGCGATCACCGAGCGCGCGATGCAGTGGCCTGACGCGGTGGGCCTCGGTCTCTTCTGCGCCGGCGGCACGCAGATCGCGCTGGCGGCGTCGATGCCGGCGCTGGTGGCGGTGCTGATGGGGCTGGTCACCGCCACCTTCGGCGGCGTGCTGCGCGACATCGTCTGCAACGAGGTGCCGCGCGCCTTCAGCGATCACCGGCCGTATGCGCTGTGCGCGTTCGCCGGCGGCTGGGCGACGGTGGGCCTCGTCGCCGCTGGCGCCGCCGACAACGTGGCGATGCTCGGCGGCGCGGCGCTCGCGACGCTGCTGCGCGTCGCGGCGCTGCTCGCGGACTACCGGCTGCCGAGCTGGCAGCCGGGGGCGGAGGAGTAGGGCGGCGCCCGCCCGCTCAGGGCGTCGATCATCTTCATCGGCTGGCCGGCGGTCTTGCTCTGGTTGACGAGCTTGGTGATCGTCATCGTGTTGGCGACCATGCCGACCGCCTTGTTCTGCTGCACGGCCATGAAGACCCGCCCGCCTTCATTGCGCAGCCGCACGTCGCCGAGGCGAAGACGATGCAGGCCATGAAGGAGGGCCGCTGGGACCGCTCGTTCATCGATGCGCTCGAGGCGTGCTGCAACAATTGAGCGTCATTCACCGAGCGCACACGACAACGAGCAACCCACGATGCCCCCCGCCACCAGACTCTTCGACCTCACCGGCCGCACGGCCCTCATCACCGGCTCGAGCGCCGGCATCGGCTACGCGATCGCCGGCGGGCTGGCCTCGGCCGGCGCGCGCATCGTGCTCAACGGCCGCGACCCGGCGAAGCTCGCGCGCGCCGCCGAGACCTTGCGGGCGCAAGGTGCCATCGTGCTGACGACGGCTTTCGACGTCACCGACGGCGCCGCGGTCACCGAGGCGGTGGCGGCGATCGAGGCGGAAGCCGGCGCGATCGACATCCTCTTCAACAACGCCGGCATGCAGTTGCGCGCGCCGCTCGAGCAGTACGAAGAGGCGAACTGGCGCCGCCTGATGCGCACCAACGTCGACAGCGTCTTCCTCGTCGGCCAGGCGGTGGCGCGGCACATGATCGGGCGCCGCCGCGGCAAGATCATCAACGTCTGCTCGGTGCAAAGTGAACTCGGCCGCCCGGGCATCGCGCCGTACACCGCGAGCAAGGGCGCGGTGAAGATGCTGACCAAGGGCATGGCGATCGACTGGGGCCCGCACGGGCTGCAGGTCAACGGCCTCGGGCCCGGCTACTTCAAGACCGAGCTGAACCAGGCGCTCGTCGACAACCCCGAGTTCACGACGTGGCTCGTCAACCGCACGCCCAGCCGCCGCTGGGGCGACGTGCAGGACCTCGTGGGTGCCGCGATCTTCCTCGCCAGCGACGCTTCGAACTTCGTCAACGGGCACATCCTGTACGTCGACGGCGGCGTCACGGCGACGCTGTAGCGCGGCAGCGCTGTAGCGCAGTAGGGCTACGATGAGCCGGTGTCTTGACATCACCGGCAAGGACCCCATGGACTTCGAAGACCTCCTGTACGAGATCCGCAACGGCGTCGCGTGGATCACGATCAACCGCCCGGACAAGATGAACGCCTTCCGCGGCACCACCTGCGACGAGCTGATCCGCGCGTTCAACAAGGCGGGCTACGACAAGAGCGTGGGCGCCATCGTGCTGGCCGGCGCCGGCGATCGGGCCTTCTGCACCGGCGGCGACCAGTCGGCGCACGACGGCAACTACGACGGCCGCGGCACGATCGGCCTGCCGATGGAGGAACTGCACGACGCCATCCGCAATGTGCCGAAACCCGTGATCGCGCGCGTGCAGGGCTACGCGATCGGCGGCGGCAACGTGCTGGCGACGATCTGCGACCTGACGGTGTGCTCCGAGAAAGCGATCTTCGGCCAAGTCGGCCCGAAGATGGGCTCGGTCGACCCGGGCTACGGCACCGCCTTCCTCGCGCGCGTCGTCGGCGAGAAGAAGGCGCGCGAGATCTGGTACTTCTGCCGCCGCTACACCGGCGCCGAGGCGGTGGCGATGGGGCTGGCGAACCTCTGCGTGCCGCCCGAGCAACTCGACGCCACCGTGCAGGCCTGGGGCGAGGAGCTGTGCGAGCGCAGTCCGACGGCGCTGGCGATCGCCAAGCGCAGCTTCAACATGGACACCGCGCACCAGGCAGGCATCGCCGGCATGGGCATGCTGGCGCTGAAGATGTACTACGACACCGACGAGTCACGCGAGGGTGTCGCGGCGCTGAAGGAAAAGCGCAAGCCGCAGTTTCGCAAGTTCGCCAAGTAACTGGCTGAGGGCTGGGGCTGAAGGCTGACCGGCGCGGGCGCCGGCCAGCGGCCCGCCTGGCGCAGGCGCCCCCGGGGTTACCCAGGGGCGGGCCAAGCGCATGAACCAGGTCAAGTTTATTGCGGCATTCGGGTACCAGAATGCCGCGAAGGGGACACCGCCCCAGGAGACTTGGCATGGGCGCCGAAACCCGCGGCAGCACGCTCGACGACGACGGCGCGGGCCTGCGCTTCGCCGGCGCGCCCGCGCTGTGGCAGTGCGCCGGCTGTGCCCGGCAGGTCGAGGGGTTCGCGTTCGCGTACGGGCGCTGCCCGCATTGCGGCGGCGTGCTCGCGCTGGTTGACGGCGCGGCGACGGCCGGTGCGGCTTCGGCTGCGCCCGGCGTGGACCCGGTCAGCGCCGACGCCGCCGCGCTGGCCGCGCTGCGCACGGCCTTCGAGATCGAACTCGGCGGCCGCGCCTTCTATCAGCGCGCCGCCGTCGACTGCACCGACGCGCCGCTGCGCGAGCTGTTCCGCCGCTTCGCGGTGATGGAAGGCGAGCACATGGAGGCGCTGGCGCGGCGCTGCCAGGTCGACATGCCCGACCCGCCGGCGCAGTTCCAGCTCGAGACGGCGGCCGTGTTCGCCGGCGTCGACCCACGCGTCGCCGATGCCGGCGACCTGCTGCGCATCGCGATCGGTTTCGAGCAGCGCGCGGCCGGCTTCTTCAGCGGGCGCGCGGCAGCGGCGGCCGCGGGCTCGGCGGAGCGGGCGCTGTACGACGAACTGGCTGCCGAGGAGGTCGAACACGCGGCGCGGCTGCAGGCCGAGCTGGCGCGGTGGCATGAACGTGAGCGCGAACGTGGGGCCGAGCTCCAGCCGAAGACTGCGCCCGGCCCCGCAGCCGATGCCACTGCCGCCGCGGCCCCCTTCAACGGCGCCGAATGGCTGATCGCCAGCCACGCCGCCGACGCCGTGGCGATCGAATGCGACGGCAAGCGCATGACGTATGGCCGGCTGCGCGACCGCGTCGCACGCGCCGGCGCGCTGTGGCGCGCGCGCGGCCTGCGGCCGGGCGACCGCGTCGCGGTGAAGCTGCCCGACGGCTTCGACTGGGTCGTCGCGTGGCTCGGCGCCGTGTGGGCCGGCGGCGTCGCGGTCGGCGTCAACCCCAAGATCCCGGCGCCCGAGTGGCAGTTCATCCTCGAGGAAGCCGGCTTCGACGTCATCGTCGCCGAATTGGCCGACGACACGCCGGCACCCTGGCGCGCGCGCGTCATGGTCGTCGACGAGGCGCGCCGCGCCGTTGCCGCGACGGCGCCGATGGCGGCCGTGCCGGTGGCCGAGGAGACGCCGGCCTTCTGGGTGCACTCTTCGGGCACCTCGGGCAAGCCAAAGGCGGTTGTGCACGCGCACCGCTGCCTGCGCGAGATCGGCCGCATCTCGGCCGAGCGCTTCGGCATCGGCCCGGGCGATCGGCTCTTCGCGAGCTCGCGCCTCTTCTTCGCCTATCCGCTGACGAACCTGCTGCTGGCCGGCCTGCGCCTGGGCGCGACGCTGCTGCTCGACGCGCAGTGGCCTAACGCCAAGAGTGTGGCCGAGACGGTGGCGCGCACGCGGCCGACGGTGCTGTTCAGCGTGCCGTCGCTGTACCGCGACCTGCTGCACGAGAGCCTCGGGCCGGCCATCGCGGCGGCGGGCGTGCGGCTGTGCGTTTCGGCCGGCGAGGCGCTGCCGGTGCAGCTGCGCCAGCGCTGGGTGGCCGAGAGCGGCCTGCCGATCATCGACGGCTACGGCGCCTCCGAGACGCTGGTGCTGGTGATGCTGGGGGCCGACGAGCGTGGCTTCAAGCCGTCGCCCGGCATCGAGATCGCGCCGCTCGACGACGTGCCCCCCGGCACGCCGACGCGGCTGCGCGTGCGCGCGCCGACGCTGGCGCTGGGTTACCTCGACCGGCCGCAGGCGCAGGCCGAGACTTTCCGCGAAGGCGCGTTCTGCCCGGCGGACCTGTGGCAGCGCAGCGCCGACGGCTTCTGGCAGTTTGCCGGCCGCGAAGATTCACTCGTCAAGATCCGAGGCCGCTGGGTCAACCTGGTCGAGCTCGCCGAGGCGCTGGCGGCGCGCTCGGGCGCCGTCAGCGACGGCGCCGCGGTGTGCGTGCCCGACGCCGACGGCGTCGACGCGGTGGCCTACTTTTACGTCGCGCGCGATGGCGACGAGGCGCGCGCCGCGCTCGAAGCGCACCTGGCGACACTGCCGCAGCACCAGCGCCCGCGCTGGCTGCACGCGATGGAGGCCTTGCCGCGTGGGCCGACCGGCAAGCTGTTGCGGCGCAAGCTCGTCGAGCTGCATCGCAGCGGGGATGTGCCGTCATGAGTGTCGCCGTGGACATCGAACCCATCGTCCGCGCCGAGCGCCGCGGCGACGTGCTCGTCGTGACGTTGCAGCGCGCGCCCGTCAATGCGATCAACGACGAGTTGCTCGCGCAACTGGCCGATGTGCTCGACGGCGTCGAGGCCGACGACACCATCGCCGTGCTGCACCTGCGCAGCGCCTGCAAGGTGTTCTGCGCTGGCGCCGACCTCGCGCTGATCCGCTCGTGCGTGGCCACCGCGGCCGGCCGCGAGGCGATGCTCGGCACCGTGCGGCGCATGCAGCGGGTGTTCGCGCGGCTCGAGGCGCTGCCGTGCGTGACGCTGGCCGAACTCGGCGGCTCGGCACTCGGCGGCGGCTTCGAGCTGGCGCTGGCGTGTGACCTGCGCATCGCGGCGTGCGAGGCGCGCGTCGGCCTTCCCGAAGCGGGGCTCGGCCTGCTCGCCGCCGCCGGCGGCACGCAGCGGCTGACGCGCCTGGTCGGCCACGGCCTCGCGCGCCGGCTGATCCTGGGCGCCGAGACACCCGATGGCAGCGAGGCCGCGCGGCTGGGCCTCGTGCAATGGGCCGTGCCGCGCGAACGGCTCGCGGCTGAAGCTTGCGCACTGGCCGAGCGCTACGGCGCGATGCCGCGCCTGGCGTTCGCCGAGAACAAGCGCTGCATTGCGTTGGCCGGCGTGCCGGGCGATGTCGGCTTCGCCGCCGAGATCGATGCAACGCGGCGCCTGTACCAGCACCCGGAAACCGTGCGCCGCGTCTCGGCCTTCCTCGACAAGAGCGCTGAGCGCGGCGCCGTTCAACCGAATCGACCGACTCAACCGACTCAACCGAATCAACCGAAGGAGCCCACGGCATGACCCTGAAGGACAAGCTCGCCGTCGTCACCGGCGCCGCTTCCGGCATCGGCGCGGCCATCGCTGGCAAGCTGGCCGAAGCCGGCGCCACCGTCGTCGTCGCCGACATCCAGGACGACCGCGGCGAGAGCCGCGCCGCCACGCTGCGTGACAGCGGCCACAACGCGCAATTCGTGCGCGTCGACCTCACCGATGCGGCGTCGGTCGCCGCCTTCGCGGCCGACGTGCAGGCGCGCTTCGGCACGCCCGACGTGCTCGTCAACGGCGCCGGCTGGGGCACGACGCACCCGTTCTGGGAAGGCTCGCCGGAGCTGTGGGACCGCATCATCGCGTTGAACTTCGTCGGGCCGATGCGGCTGACGAAAGCGTTCGTGCCGGCGATGATCCAGCGCGGCAGCGGCAGGATCGTCAACATCGCCAGCGACGCCGGGCGCGTCGGCAGCCTCGGCGAGACGGTGTACTCCGGCGCCAAGGGCGGGCTGATCGCGTTCACGAAGTCGCTGGCGCGCGAAACCGCGCGCTACGGCATCGGCGTCAACTGCGTGTGCCCGGGCCCCACCGACACGCCGCTGATGGCCGCGGTGCCCGAGAAGGTGACCGAGGCGCTGAAGAAGGCGATCCCGATGCGCCGCCTCGGCCGGCCCGAGGAGGTGGCCGACGCGGTGATGTTCTTCGCCGGCGACTCCGCGAGTTATGTGACCGGGCAGGTGCTCAGCGTCAGCGGCGGGCTGACGATGGCCGGTTGAAGCCTGTTTGAAGGCACGAACGATGGATTACACGCTTGCGCAATTCCTGGCCCACGCGATCGCGCTCGAGCGCGAGGCGGCCGAGCGCTACCTCGAACTGGCCGACATGATGGAGGCGCACCGCAACGACGAGGTGGCCTCGCTGTTCCGCGACATGGTGCGCTACTCGAACCTGCACCACGACTCGATCGTCGAGCGCGCGAGCGGCATTGCGTTGCCGAAGATCGGGCCGTACGAGTACGCCTGGCGCCACCCGCCCGAGGCCGGCGGCGACGAGGCCTTCGACCCGGCGCTGAACGCCTACGACGCGCTGCGCTACGCGCGCGAGAACGAGCTGCGCGCGATGGCGTACTACGCCGAGGCCGGTCTCACGTCGAGCGACGAGGAGGTCAAGCGCCTGGCCGCCGAGTTCGCCGCCGAGGAGACCGAGCACGTCGAGGCGCTGGACGACTGGCTGGCGCGCACGAAGCGCCCGTCGGCGACGTGGGCGGCCGACCCGCACCGCGAGCGTTGACGAGACGGCGACCGCAAAGCCGGTGAACGGAAGTCCAGCGAGCGCGCCCGCCGTGCCGGCTTCACTCGCAGAGCTTGCGGATGTCCTCGGGCACCGGCACCCCGTAGATGCGGCGCCGGTCGGCCGGGTCGCGCTTGCAGAAGATGCGCGTCTCGACGCTCTCGCAGATGAGGTCGTCGCCGCGCGTGACGACGTGCTTGTGCAGGAAGACCTTGGCGCGCCACTCCTGCACCGAGGTGGTGATCAGCAGCTTCTCGCCGTAGGTGGCGCTCTTGACGAAGCGTGCGTGGTGCTCGAGCAGCGGCGTGCCGATGATGCCGGTCTCGTGCTCGAGCACATGCCACGGCGGCACGCCATGGCTCATGAAGAAATGCAGCGACGCGGCGTCCATCCAGCGGTGGTAACGCGGGAAGAAGACGATGCCTGCGGGGTCGCAGTCGCCGAAACGGATCTCGACGTGCATCGTCGCGGTCTTGCTCATTGAACATCCTTCACCAGGGCGCGCAGAATTCTACGGGCCCTTCTCCCATCCCCTTACAGACACCCACGGAGCAAACCATGAAGCGCACCCCGATGGCGGCCTACGAGGCGCGGCACTTCGGCTATTCGGTCACCGGCAAGGTGGCGACGATCACGCTGAACCGGCCCGAGCGCAAGAACCCGCTGACGTTCGAGTCGTACGCCGAACTGCGCGACCTCTTCCGCGCGCTGGTCTACGCGCCCGATGTCAAAGCCGTCGTGCTGACCGGCGCCGGCGGCAACTTCTGCTCCGGCGGCGACGTGCACGAGATCATCGGCCCGCTCGTGAAGATGGAGATGCCCGAGCTGCTCGAGTTCACGCGCATGACCGGCGACGTGGTCAAGGCGATGCGCGCCTGCCCGCAGCCGATCATCGCCGCGATCGACGGCATCTGCACCGGCGCCGGCTCGATGCTCGCGTGCGGCGCCGACCTGCGCTTCGCGACGCCGCGCGCGAAGCTGGCGTTCCTGTTCGTGCGCGTCGGGCTGGCCGGCGCCGACATGGGCGCGTGCACGCTGCTGCCGCGGCTGATCGGCCTGTCGCGCGCGGCCGACCTGCTATACAGCGGCCGCACCGTCGGCGCCGAGGAGGCCGAACGCTTCGGCTTCTACAACCGGCTCGTCGACCCCGACGCGCTCGCCGGCGAGGCGGCGGCGTATGCGAAGGATCTCGCCGAAGGCCCGACCTTCGGCCACGCGATGACGAAGACGATGTTGTGGCAGGAGTGGAGCGCGGGCTTGGGCGAATGCATCGAGGCCGAGGCGCAGGCGCAGGCGATCTGCATGCAGACGAAGGACTTCGAACGCGCCTACCATGCGTTCGCAGCCAAGCAGAAGCCGGTGTTCGAGGGCAACTGAGGCTGCGATCAGACGCAACCCGAGCGAGTCGCCATGACCCACGCCGACCCCGAGCACCTGCACTGGCCGTTTTTCGACGACGGGCATCGCGCCTATGCGCGCGAGATTGCAGCGTGGTGCGCGCGCGAGCTGCCGCAGGTGGAGCGAGGGGAGGGCGGCCACGCCGATACCGACGAAGCCGCGCACACGCTCGTGCAGCGGCTCGTGCCAGCGCTCGGCCGCGCTGGCTTGCTGCGTGCCTGCGTCGCGGCCGAGCACGGCGGCGCGCGCGACGCGATCGATGTGCGCACGCTGGCCATCGCGCGCGAGACGCTGGCACGAGCGAGCGGCCTCGCGGACTTCGCGCTCGCGATGCAGGGCCTGGGCAGCGTGCCGGTGAGCCTCTTCGGCAATGCCGCGCAGCAGCGCGCGCTGCTGCCGGCGGTGGCGCGCGGCGAGGTGATCACCGCGTTTGCGCTGTCGGAGCCCGAGGCCGGCTCCGACGCCGCGGCGATGCAGGCAACCGCCGTGCGCAGCGGTGACGGCTGGGTGCTCAACGGCACCAAGACCTGGATCTCGAACGCCGGCATCGCCGATTCCTTCGTCGTCTTCGCGCGCAGCGGCGAGGCGTCGGGTGCCAAGGGGATTTCCGCCTTCATCGTGCGCGCCGGCACGCCGGGCCTGGACGCGAGCGTGCGCATCCCGGTCATCGCGCCGCACCCGCTGGGCACCGTGCGGCTGACCGACTGCCGCGTCGGCCCCGAGGCGCTGCTCGGCGAGGCGGGGCAGGGCTTTCGCATCGCGATGGGCACGCTGGACCTCTTTCGCACGACGGTCGGCGCGGCGGCGCTCGGCTTCGCACGGCGTGCGCTCGACGAGGCGGTGGCACGCGCCAAGGCGCGGCGCATGTTCGGCCGCACGCTGGCCGAATACCAGCTCACGCAGGCGAGACTCGGCGAGATGGCAACGCTGATCGACGCGTCGGCCTTGCTGATCTACCGCAGCGCCTGGACGCGCGACGTGCTCGGCAAGCGCGTCACGCGCGAGGCGTCGATGGCCAAGATGTACGCCACCGAAGCGGCGCAGCAGGTGATCGACGGCGCCGTGCAACTCTTCGGCGGCCTCGGCGTCGTGCGCGGCAACACCGTCGAACGCCTGTACCGCGAGATCCGCGCCCTGCGCATCTACGAAGGCGCGAGCGAGGTGCTGCAGCTGGTCATCGGCGGCAAGGTGCTCGAGGGGCCCTGAGGAGGCGCCCTGAGGAGGCGCCCTGCGGGCCCGCGCCTTGATGTGAGGCGCCCTGTGGGCCGGCGCCGCCGCGGCGGCCGTGGCCACCGCGCCGCCGCCGCGCGACCGTTGTCCTCAGACGCGCTCGAGCACCACCGCAATCCCCTGCCCGACGCCGATGCACATCGTGCAAAGCGCGTAGCGGCCGCCGCCGCGATGCAACTGGTTCACTGCCGTCGTCGCCAGCCGCGCGCCGCTGGCGCCCAGCGGGTGGCCCAGCGCAATGGCGCCGCCGTTGGGGTTGACGCGCGGGTCGTCGTCGGCGAGGCCCAGGTCGCGCAGCACCGCCAGGCCCTGCGCGGCAAACGCCTCGTTCAACTCGATCACGTCCATCTGCGCGAGCGTCAGGCCCGTCAGCGCGAGCACCTTGCGCGTGGCCGGTGCGGGCCCCATGCCCATGATGCGCGGCGCCAGCCCCGCGGTGGCCATGCCGACGATGCGCGCGCGCGGGGTCAGGCCGTGGCGCTTCGCGGCGGCCTCGCTTGCGACGATCAGCGCGCAGGCGCCGTCGTTGACGCCGCTGGCGTTGCCCGCGGTCACCGTGCCGTCGGGCTTGACGACGCCCTTCAACTTGGCCAGCGCCTCGAGGCTCGTCTCGCGCGGGTGTTCGTCCTTCGCGACGACGATCGGGTCACCCTTCTTCTGCGCGATCGTCACCGGCGTGATCTCGCCTTCGAAGAAACCGGCCTTCTGCGCCGCCACCGCCTTCAACTGGCTCGCGAACGCCATGCGGTCCTGCGCCTCGCGCTCGATCCTGTAGTCGGCGGCGACGTTCTCGGCCGTCTCGGGCATCGAGTCGGTGCCGTGCATCTCCAACATCCGCTTGTTGACGAAGCGCCAGCCGATCGTGGTGTCGTAGACGGCGTTGTTGCGGCTGAAGGCGCTGTCGGCCTTCGGCATGACGAACGGCGCGCGGCTCATGCTCTCGACGCCGCCTGCGATCATCAACTGCGCTTCGCCGGCCTTGATGGCGCGTGCGGCGGTGCCCACGGCGTCCAGGCCGCTGCCGCAGAGGCGATTGATCGTCGCGCCGCCCACTTCCTTCGGCAGGCCGGCCAGCAGCAGCGCCATGCGCGCGACGTTGCGGTTGTCCTCGCCGGCCTGGTTGGCGCAGCCGAAGAGCACGTCGGTCAGTTCGGCCCAGTCGACCTTCGGGTTGCGCGCCATCAACGCTTTCAGCGGGATGGCGCCGAGGTCGTCGGTGCGCACGGTGGAAAGCGCGCCGCCGTAGCGGCCGATCGGCGTGCGGATGGCGTCGCAGATGAACGCGGGCGTGGTCATGGTCGGGGTTGCTCCTGCGATGAGGGGTTGGGGTTCGGGGCCGATGCCGTCGCGGCCATGGGAGCACGCGGCAACGGGGGCAAATGGAAGAGACTCGTGACCTCGGTGTCGAGCACCTCGGCGTCGTGCTGGTTGAAGAGTTGCCAGCGCCAGCGCACGCGGCCGAGCGTGGCCTGCGTGCGTGACCGGCCGGTCTCGATCACCGTCGCCACAAGTCGCAGACGGTCGCCCGGGCGCACCGGTTGCGGCCACTTCACGTAACTCGCGCCCGGTGACGCGAAGTTCTCGCTGTCGGCGAGCGCGGCGAGTGCCGCGAGCCGCATCGCGATGGCGCAGGTGTGCCAGCCGCTGGCGATCAGGCCCTGGAAGCGGCCGCGCTCGGCCGCCGCGCGGTCGGTGTGGAACCACTGCGGGTCGAAGGCCTCGGCGAAGCGCACGATCTCGTCCTCGCTGGCGAGGTAGGGCCCGGCTTCGATCACCTGGCCGGCGTGGAAGTCGGCAAAGCGCATGCGGCTGGCAGGATCAGGCGCTCGTTCGCGCTGCGCTCAGGCGCCGTTCAGGCGCGCCGGCGCAGCCACGGGCTCACGCGGTAGCGCTCGCCGCGGTAGTGCAGGTCGAGCGCTTCGAGCACGCCGATGACGCCGCCGGCGCTCCAGTGCGCCAGCCACTCGAAGGGCCCCGCGGGGTAATTGACGCCGAGCTTCATCGCCGCGTCGGCGCCTTCGGGGGTGCACACACCTTGCAGCACCGCGTCGGCGGCTTCGTTGACGAGCATCGCCACCGTGCGCGCGACGACGAGCCCCGGCGTGTCGGCCAGCGGCAGCGGCGCGAAGCCGAGCGCCGCGAGCCACGCCGCGGCCTGCGTGCGCCAGCTCTCGCCGGCTTGCGGCGCCACGGCGTACGCGAGCGCGGTGCCGGGCTGCAGCGGCAAGCCGAGCGGCCGGTCGAACACTGCGACGTCGGCGACACCCATCGCGGCGCTGACCTGCTGCGCGGTGCGGCCGTCGGTCAGCACGAGGCGCGCGCCGTCGACGCGCAGCCCGGTCCAGGCGCTCTCGCGGTCGCGCGCCGGCCCCCAACCCTGGCCGGCGAGCGCGCGCGTCGCGGCGGCCTCCAGCGCGTCGGCCAGCGGGCCGTCGCCGTGCACGGTGACCTCGTGCGCGGTGGCCGGTGCCGCGTGCACCGCCACGGGCAGCGCGGGCGGTTTG
This sequence comes from Betaproteobacteria bacterium, assembly GCA_016716535.1. Lineage (GTDB taxonomy): Bacteria > Pseudomonadota > Gammaproteobacteria > Burkholderiales > Burkholderiaceae_C > Rubrivivax. The sequence goes on from JADJWD010000002.1 coordinate 535,511, forward strand.
ACGCCTTCACCGTAGCGGTAGAAGCCGCGGCCGCTCTTGCGGCCCAAGAGGCCGCCATCGACCATCTCGCGCTGCACGAGCGAGGGCTGGTAACGCTTGTCGAAGAAGTTGGCCTCGTACACCGACTGCGTCACCGCGAAGTTGGTGTCGTGGCCGATCAGGTCGATCAGTTCGCACGGCCCCATGCGGAACCCCGCGGCCTTCAGGCACGCGTCGATCACCTGCGGCTCGGCCGCCTGCTCGAGCAGCAGCGCCAGCGTCTCGGCGTAATACGGCCGCGCGATGCGGTTGACGATGAAGCCGGGCGTGCTCTTTGCGTGCACCGGGGTCTTGCTCCAGGCGCGCGCGAGTTCGAAGATCGCCTCGGCGACCGCGGGGTCCGTCTGCAACCCCGACACCACCTCGACGAGCTTCATCAGCGGCACGGGATTGAAGAAGTGCATGCCGACCAAGCGCCCGGGCTGCGCCAGGCCGTTGGCGATGGCAGTCACGGAGATCGACGAGGTGTTGGTGGCGAGCACGCAGCGCTCGCCGACGAGGGTTTCGAGCTGCTTGAAGAGCGTGCGCTTCACGTCCAGCCGCTCGACGACGGCCTCGACGACGAGCGCGGCGCCGCGCGCTTCTTCGAGCGCGGCGATCGGCGTGATGCGCGCCACCGCGGCCGCGGCGGCGTCGGGCGCGAGCTTGCCCTTGGCGACGAGGCCGTCGAGCGTCGCGGCGAGCTTCGCCTTGGCCTCGGCGGCGGCGCCTTCGCGCGTGTCGAAGAGCTGCACCGCGTGGCCGGCCTGCGCCGCTACCTGCGCGATGCCGGCGCCCATGATGCCGGCGCCGACGACGAGGACGGGGGCGTGGCGCAGATCGATCGGGTTCATGAAGTCGGGTGAGTCCTGGTTCGTGGTTCGTGGGTCGTGAGGGCCGCCGTGCCGTGCCGTGCGCGCGTGCCTGCCTGCCTGCCTGCGCTTCAGAGCTTCGGCACCCAAGCCGCCGGCCGCTTGCCGAGGAAGGCGGCGAAGCCCTCGCGCGCCTCGTCGGTGCCGCGCACGCGCGCGATCGTCTGCGCCGTCAGCTCGCGCACCTCGGCCGTCACGGGCCCTTGATGCAGCTGCGCGAAGAGCTGCTTGATCTCGCGCTGCGCGTTCGGGCTGCCGGCCAGCAGGTGCTGCACCGTCTCGTCGATGGCCGCGTCGAGTTGCTCGGCGACGACGACGCGCGCGACGAGCCCCATCTCGAGCGCCTCGGTGGCGCCGATGCGCTCGGTGGTCAGCGCCAGGCGCCGCGCCTGGCGCTTGCCGACGGCATTGACGACGTACGGGCCGATCACCGCCGGCAGGATGCCGAACTTCGCCTCGCTGACCGAGAAGGTGGCGTTGTCGGCGGCGATCGCGATGTCGCACGCCGCCGCGAGGCCGACGCCGCCGCCGAGCGCGGCGCCTTGCACGCGCGCAACGGTCGGTTTCGAGCAGGCCTCGATGCGGCCGAGCATGCCGGCGAAGCGGCGCGCGTCGTCGACGTTCCACTCCAGCGTCGCTTCGCTCGCGCGCTGCATCCATTGCAGATCGGCGCCGGCGCTGAAGTGCCGGCCCTCGCCGGCGAGCACGATGACGCGTACCGCGGCGTCGGCTTCGAGCGCCGCGAAGGCGGCGTCGAGCTCGCCGATCATCACCTCGTCGAAGGCGTTGAAGACGGCCGGCCGCGCCATCGTCACCCAGGCGACGCCCGGGCGGCGTTGCGGCTCGACGTGCAAGGCAGCGTAGTTGCTCATCGTCGGGTCTCCTTCGCAGCCGCCCGGTCTCCTGCGGGCCGGCATCGACGGTGACGATAGCAGCGCAGGCGCGCGGGAGGCTCAGTACGTCTCGAGGTGCAGCCGCCCCGCGCGCTTCAGCGCCGCGGCGACCGGCTCCCAGTCGAGGCCGGCCTCGGTGGCCACGTCGCGCAGCGCGAGGACGACGCCTTCTTCCATCGCCTTCAGGCCGCAGACATAGAAGAACGCGTTCGGATCCTTCAGCAGCGCCGCGACGTCGGCGGCGCGCTCGCGCAGGCGGTCTTGCACGTAGGTGCGCGGCTGGCCCGGCGTGCGGCTGAACGCGAAGTTGATGTCGATGAAATCCTTCGGCAGGTTCTGCAGCGGGCCGAAGTAGGGCAGTTCCTCCTTCGTGCGCGCGCCGAAGAAGAGCATCAGCTTGCCGCCCTCGAACTTGCCGCCGGAACGCAGGCGGCGCCGCCACTCGGTCATCGCCCGCATCGGCGCGCTGCCGGTGCCGGTGCAGATCATCACGATGTGGCTCTTCGGGTGGTTCGGCATCAGGAAGCTGGCGCCGAACGGGCCCACCACCTGCACCTTGTCGCCGACCTTCAGGTCGCACATGTAGTTGCTGGCGACGCCGCGCACCGGGCGGCCCTGGTGGTCTTCGAGCACGCGCTTGATCGTCAGCGACAGGTTGTTGTAGCCGGGCCGCTCGCCGTTGCGCGGGCTCGCGACGCTGTACTGGCGCGCGTGGTGTGCGCGGCCGTTCGCATCGCTGCCCGGCGGGATGATGCCGATGCTCTGGCCTTCGAGCACGGGGAACGGCATCGCGCCGAAGTCGAGCACGATGTGGTGCGTGTCGTATTCGCGGCCGACTTCGGTGACGCGGACGTTGCCGGCGACGGTGGCGGTGATGCTCTTCTCGGCCGCCTTCGGCCCGTAGAGGTTGGTGTAGGCGTGCGCGGCCGACCACGGCGGCAGCGTCGCGCCGTATTGCGCGCTCTGGAAAGGCGTGGCGGCGGCTTCGAGCCCCAGCGCGCCGGGGGCGGCCGGGGAGGGCGCGGCAGTCGCAGCCTCGGCGCCAAGCGCCACGTCATCCGCCGCGCCGCCGCCGCCGGCTTCGGCGATCTGCTCGGGGCTCAGCTCGGCCGGCAGGGCGTCCCAGCCGAGCTGCGCCTCGACGCTGTAGGCGCGCACGCGCGGCATCGTGCGCCAGTTGTCGATGCTGCCGGTGGGGCACGGCGAAATGCAGTCCATGCACCAGTTGCACTTGGCCGCGTCGACGACGTAGTTGCGCGAGTCGTGCGTGATCGCCTGCACCGGGCAGATCGATTCGCAGGTGTTGCAGCGGATGCAGATCTCGGGGTCGATCAGGTGCTGCTTGATGACGGCGGCGTCGGCCATGTCCATCGGCGTCTCCGGGCGGGGGCCCTCTTTTTGCCCGCTACGCGAAGCGCACGTACTCGAAGTCCACCGGCTGGCGGTTGATGCCGATGGCCGGCGGCGCGATCCAGTGCGCGAACTTGCCGACCTCGGTGACGCGGCCCATCAGGCCCTGCACGAAGGCGCGGTCGGTGGCGCTGGGCAGCCACTGGTCCTTCTTCGCGGCCCATTCGGCCTCGCTGACCACCTGGCCCTCGGGGCTGACCTTCACGCCCGACAAGCCGCCGATGTTGCGATGGAACGCCTTGTGCGGCGCCTTCAGGCGGAAGGGAATGCCGGCCTTCTCGATGACCTTGTTCCAGCGCTCGATGCCGCCGATGCTGTCGCGGATGTAGTCGTCGCGGAGCACCTCGTTCAGCGCGTTGAGCATCGGCACCTCCTTCTCGACGAGCTTGCCGTCCTTGGCCTGCAGCACCGTGTAGGTCTGGCCGCGCAGCTGGTGATCGTCGGTGCGCTTGCCTTCCTCGAAGCGGCCCTTCAGGCCCGTGCTGTAGAAGGTGGCGGCGTTGCTGCTCTCGTCGGCGCCGAAAAGGTCGATCGTGACGCTGAAGTGGAAGTTCAGGTAGCGCTGGATCGTCGGCAGGTCGATGACGCCGGCGGCGCGCAGCTTCGCAGGGTCGTCGGTCTTCAGCTCGTTCATCACCTGGCAGGTGCGCTGGATGACGCGCGAGACGCCCGACTCGCCGACGAACATGTGGTGCGCTTCTTCGGTGAGCATGAACTTCGTCGTGCGCGCCAGCGGGTCGAAGCTCGATTCAGCCAATGCGCAGAGCTGGAACTTGCCGTCGCGGTCGGTGAAGTAGGTGAACATGAAGAAGCTCAGCCAGTCGGGCGTCTTCTCGTTGAACGCCTGCAGGATGCGCGGGTTGTCCTGGTTGCCGCTGCGGCGCTCGAGCAACGCCTCGCCTTCCTCGCGGCCGTCGCGGCCGAAGTACTTGTGCAAGAGGTACACCATCGCCCACAGGTGCCGGCCTTCCTCGACGTTGACCTGGAAGAGGTTGCGCAGGTCATACAGGCTCGGCGCGGTGAGGCCGAGGTGGCGCTGCTGCTCGACGCTGGCGGGCTCGGTGTCGCCCTGCGTCACGATGATGCGGCGCAGGTTGGCGCGGTACTCGCCGGGCACGTCCTGCCAGGCGGCCTCGCCCTTGTGGTCGCCGAAGTGGATCTTGCGGTCCTTTTCGGCCGGGTTCAGGAAGATGCCCCAGCGGTACTGGGGCATCTTCACGTAGCCGAACTGCGCCCAGCCCTGCGGGTCGACGCTGACCGCGGTGCGCAGGTAGACGTCGAAGTTCTGGCTGCCGTCGGGGCCCATGTCGCCCCACCAGCTGAGGTAGTTGGGCTGCCACTGCTCGAGCGCGCGCTGCAGCGTGCGGTCTTCGCTGAGGTTGACGTTGTTGGGGATCTTCTCGCTGTAGTCGATCGTGTTCATCACTCGTGTCCTGTAGTCAAACCCGATTCCAGTCGAAGGCGGCCTTGTCGCCCTTGCCGTAGACCTTCAGCGCGCCCTTTTCGCCGACGGCGTTGGGGCGCTGGAAGATCCAGTTCTGCCAGGCGGTGAGCCGGCCGAAGATGCGCGTGACCATGTTCTCGGCGCCGTTGAAGCGCAGGTTGGCTTCCATGCCGGTCAGCGCATCGGGGCTCATCGCGACGCGCTCCTCGATCGCGATGCGCGTCTCGTCGGCCCAGTCGATGTCGTCGGGGGCGCTGGTGACGAGGCCGAGCGCGAGCGCGGCTTCACCGTCGAGCGGCTTGCCGGCCGCGGCACGCACCGCAGCGAGCGCCGGCTGCTCGTTGTAGAAGCGGCGGCCGAGGCGGCTTTCGCCGGTGGCCATCGGATAGAGGCCGAAGTTGGTTTCGCCGACGGTGATCTTGGGCGCCTTCGAGGCGTCGTCGGGCAGCACGAGCTGGTAGCTGCGGTCACAGGCCAGCGCCAGTTCGAGGAACGTGCCGGCGAAGCACGAGCCCGGCTCGATCAGCGCGAAGAGGCTGCGGCTGCTCACGTCCAGGCGGCTCAGCGTGCGGCGAAGGTGGCCGATCGTCTCGCGCACGAGCCAGTGGTTCTGGTGCGCGAGCAACGTCGTGTCCATCGCCAGCACGGCGGCCGCGTCGCCTTCCGTCTTGATGAGCCACGTGCCGATGTCGAGCTCGTTCGTGCGCATCGAGAGGATCGCGTCGTCGAGCTCACGCGCCAGCGCCAGCGGGTACCACGCGGCGCCGGCGGCCTCGATGCCGGCGATGTCGCTCGGCTGCGCGCCGGTGGGTGCCTTCACGGTGAAGCTTGCGACGCGGCGCGTGCGGTCGATCGTCACGCTCACGTGTGCGTAGCGCAGCGCGTCGGCCTCTGTCGTGCGTTGCAGCGGCGTCAGCGCAACGCCCTTCGCTGCGGATGCGTCGGCCGGCCGGTCGCTTTGCGCCGCGAGTTGCAGCGCACGCTCCTGCACCTTCGCCGCGAACACCGCGGGCTTGGCGATCTCGTCGACGAGCCGCCAGTCCTTGGCGCGCTGGCCGCGCACGCCTTCGCTGGTCGTGCAGAAGATGTCGGCAAGGTCGTGGCGCACGTGCCGCTTGTCGGTGACGCGCGTCAGGCCGCCGGTGCCCGGCAGCACGCCGAGCAGCGGCACCTCGGGCAGGCTGACGGCGCTGGAGCGGTCGTCGACGAGCCAGATCTCGTCGCAGGCGAGCGCCAGCTCGTAGCCGCCGCCGGCGCAGGCGCCGTTGACCGCGGCGATGAACTTCAGCCCCGAGTGGCGGCTCGAGTCCTCGATGCCGTTGCGCGTCTCGTTGGTGAACTTGCAGAAGTTCACCTTCCACGCGTGGCTCGACAGGCCCAGCATGAAGATGTTCGCGCCCGAGCAGAAGACCTTGTCCTTCAGGCTCGTGACGACGACGGTGCGCACCTCCGGGTGCTCGAAGCGGATGCGGTTCAGCGCGTCGTTCAGTTCGATGTCGACGCCGAGGTCATAGCTGTTGAGCTTGAGCTTGTAGCCGGGGCGCAGGCCGGCCGTCTCGTCGAAGTCGGCGGCCAGCGTCGCCACCGGGCCCTCGAACTGCAGCTTCCAGTGGCGGTAGCGCTCGGGGCTCGTCTGGTATTCGACGCGGGCCGGCGGGTCGGTGGTCGTGTCGGCGGCTGAAGCGGGGCTCATCGGATCTCCTTGCGCGTGGCATCAAAGTCGCATCAAAGTGCGTGCCGGCGACCCGGCCATGTAATGCAGTATCGTGCCTGTCTTGCTTGTAGTCAAGCACTTTGATGCATGCGACGCCTTTCAGTGCGGCATCAGCAGCGCCTGGCGCACCAGCGCACGCAGCGCCTGCTGCGTCTGCGGCAGCGACTGTGCGCTCGTGTCGAGGCGGAAGTCGGCTTTCGAGTAGAAGGCAGCGCGACCGGCGAGGATGCTCTTCAGGTCGTCCATCGCCTCCTTGTTGGCGGCGGCGCCGCGCCGGCCGCCCATCGGGCGCATGTCGCCTTGCGCGATGACGCGCTTCATGTGGTCTTCGGGGTCGGCATGCAGCCACACCGTCGTGCAGTGGGCAAGCAGCAGGTTGAAGGTGGCCGGGTCCGAGACGAGGCCGCCGGGCGTCGCGATGACCGCCTCGGGGTAGAGCTGGATCGCCTCTTCGAGCGCGCGGCGCTCGTAGCGACGGTAGGCGTTCTGGCCGTACAGCGCCTGGATCTCGCTGATGGTGCAGCCGGCGAACTGCTCGATCTGGCGCGACAACTCGATGAACGGAAAGCCGAGGTCGTCGGCCAGCGGCTGGCCGAGTGTCGACTTGCCGGCGCCGCGCAGGCCGATCAGCGCCACGCGCGGGCTTCGTGCGCCGCCGCGCGCGCTGGCCGACCCGCCGGTGCCGAGCAACTCGCCGACGGCGACGCGCACGCGGCGCAGCGTCGCCTCGTCGCGGCCCTCCAGCAGTTCGCGCAGCAGCAGCCACTCGGGCGAGGCGGTCGTCACGTCGCCGATCAACTCGGCCAGCGAGCACTGCAGCGCCTGCGCCACCTGCAGCAGGATCAGGATCGAAGCGTTGCCGAGGCCGTACTCGAGGTTCGCGAGGTGCCGCTCGGAGACGTCGGCGCTGGCGGCCAGCGCACGGCGCGTGATGCCGCGGCGGGCGCGCAGGGCGCGCACGCGCGCGCCGAGCGCGGCGAGGAAGGGGTGCCTGGCTTCGTCGGTATCGGGAGCGGAGGCGGCGGGCACCAGTACGCGCGCCGGTTTGGCCGGCTTCGTGGGTGCCTTCGTCGCGCCGCGGCCATTCACGGCGCGCGACCGCGGATGCAGAATAGTGCTTGACATCGGCTCGCGCGGGTCGTTCAATGCGGCAGGCACAATACTGCATCGACCCGCCCGAAGCAAGCCGCGGCGAAAGACGCCGAAGGAGACCGCAATGAATGCTGCCGTCGACCCCGCCGATATCGCGCCTCCGCCGCCCGAGCGCTTCAACATCGCGCAGCACCTGCTGGCGCTGAACGCGGCGCGTGCCGGCAAGGCCGCGTTCGTCGACGACGACGGCACGCTGACCTATGGCCGGCTCGACGAGCGTGTGCGCCGCTTCGCCGCCGGGCTGCGCGCGCTGGGCTTGAAGCGCGAGGAGCGCGTGCTGCTGCTGATGCTGGACACCACCGACTGGCCGGTCGCCTTCCTCGGCGCGGTCTATGCCGGCTGCGTGCCGGTGGCGGTGAACACGCTGCTCACCGCCGACGACTACGCCTACATGCTTGAACACTCGCGCGCGCAGGCCGCGCTGGTGTCCGGCGCGCTGTTGCCGGTGTTGAGCGCGGCGCTGCAGAAGTCCGACCACGAGGTGTACAAGGTCGTCGTGTCACGGCCGGTCGCGCCGCTGCGCGGCGCCGCGGCCGAGGGACTGCAACTGCCGGCCGAAGTCGAGTTCGAGGCGTTCACTGCCGCGCAGGCGCCGCTCGCGCAGCCGGCGCCTACTGGCGCGGACGAAGCGGCGTTCTGGCTGTACTCGTCAGGCTCGACCGGACGTCCCAAGGGCACCGTGCATTCGCACGCCAACCCTTACTGGACGGCCGAGCTGTACGGGCGCGCGGTGCTGAAGCTCGCCGAGAGCGACATCTGCTTCAGCGCCGCCAAGCTCTTCTTCGCCTACGGTTTGGGTAATGCGCTGACGTTCCCGATGAGCGTCGGCGCGACGACGTTGCTGATGCCCGAGCGGCCGACGCCTGACGCGGTGTTCCAGCGCTGGACACGGGGCAGTGCCGGCAGCGCCGGCGTGCGGCCCACCGTGTTCTTCGGCGCGCCGACCGGCTACGCCGGCATGCTCGCGCACCCGGCGCTGCCGACGAAGGCCGACGTGGCGCTGCGCCTGGCCTCCAGCGCCGGCGAGGCGTTGCCGGCCGAGATCGGCGAGCGCTTCACGGCGCACTATGGCGTCGAGATCATCGACGGCATCGGCTCGACCGAGATGCTGCACATCTTCCTGTCGAACCAGCCTGGGCGCGTGCGTTACGGCACCACCGGCTGGCCGGTGCCGGGCTACGAGATCCAGTTGCGCGGCGAGGGCGGCGCGGCGGTGCCCGACGGCGAGCCCGGCGACCTCTACATCCAGGGCCCAAGCGCGGCGCTGATGTACTGGGGCAACCGCGCGAAGACGCGCGAGACGTTCCAGGGCGGCTGGACAAAGAGCGGCGACAAGTACGTGCGCAACGCCGACGGCACCTACACCTACAGCGGCCGCAGCGACGACATGCTCAAGGTCAGCGGCATCTACGTCAGCCCCTTCGAGGTGGAGGCGACGCTCGTGCAGCACCCGGCGGTGCTCGAGGCGGCGGTGATCGGCGTGCCCGACGCCGAGGGGCTGACGAAGACGAAAGCCTTCGTCGTGCTCAAGCCCGGCTCGAATGCCGACGAGGCGGCGCTGAAGGCGTTCGTCAAGGACCGGCTGGCGCCCTACAAGTACCCGCGCCAGATCGAGTTCGTCACCGAGTTGCCGAAGACGGCCACCGGCAAGATCCAGCGCTTCAAGCTGCGCGAACGGGAAGCGCGGGCTTGAGCGGCGGGCGCGCCTCGGCCAGTGGCGCCGGCTTCGTCGACATCGACTGGGCCGGGCGGCCGGTGCGCCTGGAGGTGGCGTGGGTGGGCGAGGGCGGCGAGGGCCGCGAGGGCAGCGACGGCCCTGGCGCTTCGGCGCCGCTCATCGTCTTCCTGCACGAAGGCCTCGGCTCGGTGGCGATGTGGCGCGACTTCCCCGATCGGCTTTGCCGCGCCGTCGGCGCGCGCGGCCTCGTCTATTCGCGCCCCGGCTACGGCCGCAGCACGCCGCGCGCCGCGGGTGAACGCTGGGCGCCGGACTTCATGCACCGCCAGGCGCACGAGGTGCTGCCGGCGCTGCGCGCGGCGCTGGGGCTGGACGGCGTGCGGCAGCCGCTGTGGCTCTTCGGGCACAGTGACGGCGGCTCGATCGCGCTGCTGCACGCCGCGCGGCCGGACGCAGGGCTTGCCGGCGTCATCGCGCTCGCGCCACACCTCTTTGTCGAGGACGTGTCGGTCGCCAGCATCGCAACGGCGCGCGAGGCCTACGCCGGCACCGATCTGCGCGCGCGCCTGGCGAAGTACCACGACGACCCCGATTCAGCGTTCTTCGGCTGGAACGACATCTGGCTCGACCCGACGTTCCGCGCCTGGAACATCGAGGCCGACATCGCCGCGATCCGCTGCCCGGTGCTGGCGATGCAGGGCCTCGATGACGAGTACGGCACGCTCGAGCAGATCCGCGCCATCGCGCGGCGCGTACCGGGCACGCGGCTCGTCGAGATCCCGGCCTGCGGCCACTCGCCGCACCGCGACCAGCCAGATACAGTGATCGCCGCAGTCGCGGCGTTCATGCGGCCGGGAGTCGAACCTTCATGCTGAGCTACCAGGTCGAATCGTTCGGGCGCCCGCTCGCGCGCGTGCTGCGCGACACGCCGCAACCCACCGGCACCGAGGTGCTGGTGAAGGTCAGCCACTGCGGCGTCTGCCACAGCGACCTGCATCTGCAGGACGGCTACTTCGATCTCGGCGGCGGCAACCGCATCGACATGACGCGGCCGATGTCGCTGCCGCGCACGCTCGGGCACGAGATTGCCGGCGAGGTCGTGGCGATGGGGCCTGAAGCCGAGGCCGCGGCGGCCGCAGCCGGCAGCGACGGCGCGGTCCGCCTCGGCGACCGCCGCATCGTCTACCCGTGGATCGGCTGCGGCCGCTGCGGCCTCTGCTCGGCCGGCCAGGAGCACCTGTGCGCGGCCCCGCAGGCGCTGGGCAGCAACCGCGACGGCGGGTTCGCCAGCCACGTGCTCGTGCCGCACCCGCGTCTGCTGCTCGCCTGCGACCCGGTGCCGGAAGCGCAGGCCTGCACGCTCGCTTGCTCGGGCCTCACCGCGTTCAGCGCGCTGAAGAAGATCGGCACGCCGGCCGCCGGCGACGCCGTGCTCGTCATCGGCGCCGGCGGCGTGGGGCTGTCAGGCATCCGGCTCGCAAAGCAACTGCTCGGGGTCGCGCCGCTCGTCGCCGAGGTCGACCGCGCGAAGTGGGACGTGGCCCGCGAGGCCGGCGCCGCTGATGTCTTCGACCCCACCGCCGACGGCGCCGCGCGCACGCTCATGAAGGCCACCGGCGGCGGCGTCGCCGCGGCGATCGACTTCGTCGGCGCGCCGGCCAGTTTCGGCTTCGGCCTCGGCGCCTTGCGCAAGGGCGGCAAGCTCGTCTGCGTGGGCCTCTTCGGCGGCAGCGCGGCGGTGTCGCCGGCGCTGATCTCGATGAAGGCGCTGTCGATCGCCGGCTCGTACGTCGGCAGCCTGGCCGAGTTGCGCGAGCTGCTCGCCTTCGCGCGCCAGGGGCGGCTGCCGGCGATGCCGGTGGCGGCGCGGCCGCTGGCCGAGGCGTCGCAAGCGCTGGACGATTTGCGCGCCGGGCGCATCAAGGGGCGCGCGATCCTGCAGCCTTGACGAACGGCTCGGGCCGACCCGGCCGAAAGCCGCGGAGGCTGCTGGCCTAACGGTCCGGGTCATCCGACGGGGATGCGCAAAAGCCCCTCTCGGCGACTCGCGCAAGACCCTTATTGCAGCGGGCCCAATCGTTGCGACCGTCGCACTCGAACTTAGGGGGTTAGCACCCCGCGCTCCATCGGAGCGCAGGCTGCGTCAGCACAGTGCATGGCCGCCCCGTATCGGACAACCTAATCGTCCAACCGCGCAGAGTCGCCCCCCTGATCGCGGGGTCGGTACCACGAGCCCGTCCGGGGTTGGGCCATCGCACGGGAGACAACCTCTTACACTCGCCCGCCGTCTCGCAGATCCTGATTGACGACAGCACGTCGTGATCTCGATTCAAGGGTGCAAACGGGGTTGACGGGCCCAAGGCCGCTGCCGAACGAGATGTGTTCGGCCGCGCTGACGGCAGGTCGGGCTGGGCTTCATCGGGTGGTCGGATTGGGGAGGGGCATGTTGAGCTTGAGGCAGTTCCTGGCAGTCGTCCAGGGGCGCGCGCGGCAAGTCGTCGGCATCTGGCTGGCGATCGTGCTGGCCGTGCTCGCGGCCAGCTTGCTGCTGCCCAAGCGCTACACGGCCACCGCCGCGGTGGCGGTCGACATCAAGGCGCCCGAGTTGTTCAACTCGACCAACTCGCTGAACGCCGGCTGGGTGCCGAGCTACATCCAGACGCAGGTCGACGTGCTGATGAGCGAGCTGGTCGCGCTGAAGGCGATCGACGCGCTCGGCCTCGAGAACGACCCCAAGCTGCGCGAAGACTGGCAGAAGGCGACCAAGGGCCAGGGCGAGTTCCGCAGCTGGATCGCCGGCGAGCTGAGCAAGAAGCTCGACGTGAAGTCGACGTTGACGAGCAACGCGCTGTACGTGGCCTACACCGCGCCGAGCCCGCAGCGCGCCGCCGACGTCGCCAACGCCGTCGTGCGTGGCTACATCGCCGCCGCCGTCGACATGAAGACCGAGCCGACGCGCCAGTTCACCGGCTTCTTCGACGACCGCTCGAAGAAGCTGCGCGTCGAGCTCGAGGAAGCGCAGGCCCGGCTCTCGGCCTACCAGCGCGCCAATGGCATCGTCGCCAAGGACGAACGGCTCGACATGGAGACCGTGCGCCTGAACGAGTTGAACGCTCAGCTGATCGCGCTGCAGGCGCAGGTGGCCGACTCGGGCAGCCGCCGCGACATGGCGCGGGCCGATCCTTCGCGCTCGGCCGAGGTGATGAACAGCGGGCTCGTCTCCGGCTTGACCGCGGATATGAACCGCCAGCAGCAGAAGCTCGAGGAACTGCTGACGCGGCTGGGCGAACAGCACCCGCAGGTCGTCGAGGCGCGGGCGAGCATTGCCGAGCTGCGCCGGCGCATCGCCGCGGCCTCCTCGCAGGTCACCAGCGGCCTCGCATCGACCGACGCGGTCAACCGCAGCCGGCTGGCGCAGGTCGAGTCGGCGCTCGCCGCGCAACGTGCCAAGGTGCTGACGATGAAGGAGCGCCGCGACAAGGTCGAGGTGCTGCTGCGCGACGTCGAGAACGCGCAGAAGGCCTACGACATGGTCGCCACGCGCGCCAGCCAGACCAGCCTCGAGAGCCAGAGCACGCAGACCAGCGTCACGGTGCTGAAGGTGGCCTCGGTGCCGGCCAAGCCGAGCAGCCCGCTCGTGACGCTGAACCTGGCGATCGGCGCCATCGTGGGCCTGATCGTCGCGCTGGGTGCCGTGGTGCTGCGCGAAACGATGGACCGGCGTCTGCGCACGCGCGACGACGTCGTGATGGACCTGCGTATCCCGATGCTCGGTGAACTGGCCGACAACGAAGGGGCTTCGCGCCGCCTGCTCGGCTGGTCCCGGCCGCGCGCCGCTTTGCCGGGTTTGGCGAGATGAGCGGCCGGCGTCGAGCACTTGCGCTCGGGCGGCGGCCCGCAGTGCGAAAGGGGCGCTGGTGAGCCCGCCCAGGCACGACAAGCGCCGTGGCAAGGGCGCCAAGGGTGCCGCGGGCTCCGCCGGCGGGCGTGGCCGTCGCCGGAAGGACCCGGTGACCGATGCCGCCGAAGCGCTGGCGGCGGCCGTCGACGCGCTGGTGGCGGACGAGCAGCCGGCGCCCGACGAAAGCCAGGCGAGCGAGCCCGCTGGCGCGACTGAGCCCGCGGGTGCGCCCGAATCCGCTGTTGCGCCCGAGTCCGCCGGCGCGCCCGAGTCCGCTGTTGCGCCCGAGTCCGCTGTTGCGCCCGAGTCCGCTGACGCACCCGAGTCCGCTGACGCAGCCGAGCCGACCGCTGACGCTGAGCCCGCTGTCGCGGCTGAGGCTGCCGGCGCGGCGGACGACACCGGCCCGCTGCAGCGTTTCATGGACCGGATGGGTGCGCAGCCCGGCGGTGCGCCGCACGTGGATCCTGCGGGGGCCGGGGCGTCCGCGGGCTTTGGCGCCGCGCAGCCCGGCGCCGCGCCCTCATCGCAGGCGCCCAGGATGGCGCCCCCCTACCCGTACCCGGTGCCGTTGCCGACCGTCGCCGCCGCCGTGCGGCCCCGCGTCGGCGAGATCCTGACGCAGGCCCGGCGCATGGCGCTGGGCAACGTCGACATCGTCCTCAAGCAGCAAAGCCAGGCCGGCGGGCGGTTCGGCGAAGTGGCCATCGCGATGGGCGTGCTCGACGCCTCCGACCTGCTGTGGGCGCTCGGCCAGCAGTCGGGCCTCGCGCGGCCCGAGGCACGCGCGGGCGGCATGCTCGCTGGCGCGTCGGCCGAGTTGATCGTCGTGCGCGAGCCGAACGGCCCCGCCGCCGAGTTCATCCGCAACGTGCGCTCGCAGCTGCTGGACGGCGTGTTCGCCGCCGACGCGCCGACGCGCCGCGCGCTGGCCGTCGTCAGCGCCGACGAAGGCGACGGCAAGACCTATCTCGCGGCCAACCTGGCGCTGAGCTTCGCGCAGCTGGGCGGCCGCACGATGCTGATCGACGCCGACCTGCGTTCGCCGCGCTTGCAGCGGCTCTTCGGCACCGATTCCATCGGCGGCCTCGCCGGCGTGCTCGACGGCTCCGAGCTGCTGCGCGATGCCGTCGCGTCGCTGCCGGACCTGCCGAACCTGCATCTGCTGGCGGGCGGTCCGAGCCAGCGCAGCCCGCTCGAGCTGCTCGAGCAGCCGGCGACGACCGTGCTTGTCGAGGCGCTGACGCGCGAGTACGAGCACGTCATCGTCGACACGCCGGCGGCGAGTTGCGGCGCCGACATGCGCGTTGTTGCGCAATGCTGTGGCGCCGCGGTCGTCGTGGCGCGAAAGGGTCGTTCGCGGATGGACGACGTGCAAGGCCTGGTGGCGCAACTGCAGCAGTCGGGCGTTGCGCTGGCCGGCCTGGTGATGAATCGCCACTGACGCGTTCGATTGGCGCGGAAGTTGCGGTGATGAAGTGAAGAGGTAAAGAACATGACGACGATCAGCGGTCAACTTGTCGAGGCCCGGAAAGTGCAGGAGGCGAGCCGGTCTCGGCTGGTCTTGCCCGACTGGCTCGGCGACGCCGCCAATCGCGTGGCCGGTGCCCTGCTGCTCGTCTTGCTGAGCCCGGTGCTGGCGCTGATCGCGCTGGCCATCTGGCGCGTCGACGGCGCGCCGATCCTCTACGGCCACTACCGCGTCGGGCATCGCGGGCGGCTCTTCCGCTGTCTGAAGTTCCGCACGATGCTGCGCAGCTCCGAGGACGTGCTCGCCGAGCTGCTGCGCACCGACCCGGCTGCGCGCGCCGAGTGGGACCGCGACCAAAAGCTCGTGCGGGACCCGCGTGTCACCGGCATCGGCGCGTTGCTGCGCAAGACGAGCCTGGACGAACTGCCGCAGCTGCTGAACGTCGTGCGCGGCGAGATGGCACTCGTCGGGCCGCGCCCGATCACCGTGCAGGAGCTGACGCGCTACGGCTACGTGCGCTGGCACTACCTGGCCGTGCGCCCCGGCATGACCGGCTTGTGGCAGGTGAGTGGGCGCAACCGCACGACCTACGAGGAGCGTGTGAACCTCGACCGCAGCTACGTCGAGGGGCGCTCGCTGTGGCTGAACCTGCGCATCCTGATGCGCACGGTGAAGGTGGTCGTGACGCGCGACGGCGCGCACTGAGCCGGCCGGCACGCGAAGGGCCGCCATGTCCCCGACCTCCGAGCGGCTGGCGCCAGCGTCACCCGCGATGCCTGACGACGCCCCGGTGATGGTGCATGTGGCCAGCCGCGTGACCGAAGAGGTCTTCAGCTTCCTCGGCCCCGCAACCGCGGCATTGAAGAGCGAGGGCATCACGCCGATGCTGGTGACCCTGGACGACCCTGCGGCGCGCGTGTGGCTGGAACGATTCGATCCTTCGGTGCGGCTGGTGCTCGTGCCGCCGAGCTGGCAGCCGCTGGGCGACCAGGTGCGGCTGCGCGCCGCGGCCGTCCGTGCCGTGCGGCGTTGCCGCCGCCTCGAAGGCGTGCACTTCCACGGCGTCATCCCGCGCGTGCTCGGCGCGTCGGTGATCAAGGCGGTGGGCCCGCGCACGCCGGTGTTCTTCTCGCCGCACGGCTCGCGGCTGCTCGGCAGCCTGAGCCTCGGCGGCCGCGTCGTGCTGCGTTTCACCGGCTGGCAACGCGGCGGTGCCGGCCAGCGAACGATCGCGAGCCACAAGGTCGACCAGCAGCGCCTGTCGGCCGTGGTCGATGCGCGGGTCAACCTGATCGAGAGCCCGGTGCCCGGTGTGTTCCTCGACATCGCGCGGCGCGAGGCCGCGGCGCCGATCATCATCGGCGGCAGCCAGACCGCCGCCGACGACGAGGCCGTCGAGATGTTCACCCGCTTTGCCGTGCTGCTGCGCGACACGGCGCGAGAGGCCGCCTTCTGCTGGATCGGCCCGGTCAGCGACGCGCAGCGCAAGCTGCTGGGGACGGTGAGCGCCACAATAGTCCCGCGCGACGACGAGATCGAGCGTGCGCGGTGGCTCGCGCGCGCCTGGATCTACCTCGCCTCGGGCGGCGGGCGCGGCGTGCCGGTCGGCCTGACCGAGGCGATGGCGGTCGGCGTGCCGTGTGTCGTAGCCGACACGCCGTTCCACCGCGAGATCGTCGACGCCCGCGTCAACGGCTTTGTCTTCGGCAGCGAGGACGAAGCGCTGCTGTTGATCGCCGAGCTGCTGGACAGCCCGCCGCTGCGCGCCACCGTCGGCCAGGCCGGGCGCGCCGAGGCGACGCGGCGCTTCGGCGACGAGACGTTCCGCCAGCGGCTGCTGCAGGTCTACGGGCGCGCGCACGCGTCGCCGCAGGCCGCCGTGCCCGGCGAGGCGCCTGCGCGCGCCGCCGAGCCGTCGTCGGCCGGCCGGGCCGAGCGCACCGCGGCGCGCGCCGGCGCGAAATCCCCCATCCGAATCTGAACCACTCTCGGGAGTCGAAATGAAGGTTCTCGTCACGGGCACCGATGGCTACATCGGCTGCCTCCTCGGGCCGTACTTGATGGAGCGCGGCTTCGACGTCGTCGGCCTGGACACCGGCTACTACCGGCAAGGCTGGCTGTACCCGATGGCCGGCCCGCAGCCGCAGCAGATCACGAAGGACCTGCGCGAGATCACGGCGCGCGACGTCGAAGGCTTCGACGCCGTGTGCCACCTGGCCGAGTTGTCCAACGACCCGATCGGCCAGCAGGACCCGGCGCTGACGCACGAGATCAACCATGGCGGCTCGGTGCGGCTGGCCGAGGCGGCCAAGGGCGCCGGCGTCGGGCGCTTCGTCTACACGTCGTCGTGCAGCGTCTACGGCGCGATGCCGCCCAACAGCGCGCACGTCGACGAGACGACGCCGCCGCACCCGCTGACCGCCTACGCCGAGTGCAAGGTGAAGGTCGAGCGCGACGTGGGCGCGATGGCCGACGCCTCGTTCAGCCCGTGTTTCCTGCGCAACGCCACCGCCTACGGCGCGAGCCCGCGCCAGCGCTTCGACATCGTGCTCAACGACCTGTGCGGGCTGGCCTGGACGACGAAGAAGATCAAGCTCAACAGCGACGGCTCGGCCTGGCGGCCGCTCGTGCATGTGCTCGACATCTGCGAGGCGGTCTACCAGTCGCTGAAGGCGCCGCGCGACGCGGTGCGCGGCGCCATCATGAACGTCGGCAGCTCCGAGCAGAACTACCGCGTCATCGACATCGCGCGCACGGTGGCCAAGGTGTTCCCCGACTGCGACATCGAGATCGGCCAGGCCACGGCCGACAACCGCAGCTACTGCGTCAAGTTCGACCACATCCGCCGGGTGCTGCCCGAGTTCGGCTGCCGCTGGGATGCCGAGAAGGGCGCCCGCCAGCTGCTCGAGGTGTTCAAGCGCATCGACATGACCGAGGAGATGTTCCGCGCGCCGCCGTACACGCGGCTGAAGATGCTGATGCACTTCCGCAAGATCGGCCTGCTGAACGACCGCCTGTTCTGGAACATCGGTTGATGGCACAGTCGGCGTCATGAAGGTTGTCATCTTCGCCGGCGGCTTCGGCACCCGGCTGACCGAGGAAACCGCGATCCGCCCGAAGCCGATGGTCGAGATCGGCGGGCGGCCGATCCTGTGGCACATCATGAAGTCGTGCGCCCACCACGGGCTCACCGACTTCGTCGTGCTCGGAGGCTACAAGGTCGAGTTCATCCGCGACTGGGTCGTCAACTACCGCGCCAAGTCGTCCGACGTGCGCGTCGACATCAAGACCGGCACCGTCACCTACCTCAGCAACCACCGCGAGCCATGGACGGTGACGGTGCTCGACACGGGACCGAACACGATGACCGGCGGCCGCCTGAAGCGCGCGCGCGAGGTCATCGGCGAGGACCCGTTCGTGCTGACCTACGGCGACGGCGTCAGCGACGTCGATCTCTCCAAGCTGCTCGCCTTCCACCGCTCGCACGGCCTCACGGCCACCGTCACCGCCGTCGCGCCGACGGGCCGCTTCGGCGTGCTGCGCCTGGACGACGGCTCCGACAAGGTCGCTGCCTTTCGCGAGAAGGACAAGAAGGACACCGGGCTGATCAACGGTGGCTTCTTCGTCTGCGAGAACGGCGTCTTCGATGTCGTCGACGGCGACGCCACCGTGTGGGAGCAGGAGCCGATGGACCGCCTCGTCGGCGCGGGGCAGCTTGCCGCCTACCGGCACGAAGGCTTCTGGCACGCGATGGACAACGTGCACGACCGCACCGTGCTCGAGCAGTTGTGGGCGAGCGGCCGCGCACCCTGGAAGGTTTGGCAGGACTGAAAGAGCCAGAATCGCGACGTGCCACGACCCAGAACCATCATCATGACGGGGGGAACGGAGGAGTTCTTCCCCTTCATCCGCGAATGTGTCGACTCCCTCGTCGACAACGGCCTGCTGCAACGCGCCGACCTCGGCATCATCGACCACGGCATGACCGAGGCGCAACTGCGCACGTTCGCGTCGCAGGCGACGACGATCGTGCGGCCGACCTATGCCGAACTCGGCATGGACGTGCCCCAGAAGCTGCAGCGCGCGCCGTCGATCAACCTCGTCGCGCGCTCGAACCTGCCGGCGCTATTCCCCGGCTACGAGATCTACCTGTGGTTCGACGCCGACGCCTGGGCGCAGACGGCGGAGTTCTTCGATGTCTATGTCGACGCGGCGGCGCGCACCGGCTTCGCGGTCGCCAAGGACGACGGCTGCGGCTACCGCATGTCGTCGGTGGAGCGCCGCTGGTGGATCGGCAACTACATCCACGGCTTCGGGCTCATCGACGGCGTGCGCGGCGGCATCCTGAACACCGCGATCAACATCGGCGTCGTCGCCATCCACCGCGACGCGCCGCATTGGGCGCGCTACCGCCAGCGGCACCAGGCGACGATCGATCGCACCGGCAAGATCAACCTCGACCAGCACGCGTGCCATGCGACGCTCGTGCTCGACCACTACCCGGTCGAATACGTGCCGGCCATCCACAACTGGCAGCCGATCCTGTCGATGCCGCACTGGGACAAGAACCGCGGCGTCTTCCGCGAGCCGTGCGCGAGCAGCCGCGTGCTGAGCATCGTGCACCTGGCCGGGCGCAACAAGCGCGAAGTCCAGCGGGTGCCCACGACCGACGGCCAGTTCATCGAAACGGCGATCACCTATCCTGCGATCAAGCAGTTGCGAAGCAGCGCGCCGGCGTACGACGCGGCGCTGCCCCCCCGCAGCGGCGATCGCGGCTGATGCCGCGGCCACGCGGCATCTCGCCAGCACCTCCATGTCCCACGCTCGACAAGCGGCATCGACGCTCGCCGCACCGATGGCCGAGCTGCGCGCACCGCCCGAGCGCGCGCCGCAGACGCTGGCGCACCGCCTGAACTACTGGGTCGTCGAGCGCGCGAAGGTCGAGGTCCTGCGGTGGCGGCACGCGCGCGAGCTGCGGCCGCAGACGGTGCGCCGCGAGGCACTCGACAAAGCGCGCTTCGTGCTCATCACGACGCTGCGCAACGAGGCGTTCCGGCTGCCGTACTTCTTCCGCTACTACCGCAGCATCGGCGTCGAGCACTTCATCATCGTCGACAACCAGTCCGACGACGGCCTGCATGCGCTGGTCGAGGACATGCCCGACGTGTCCGTCTGGGTCGCCTGTGGCAGCTACAAGCGCTCGCGCTACGGCGTCGTCTGGATGAACCACCTGCTGTCCCGCTACTGCGCCGGCAAGTGGATCGTCAACGCCGACCCCGACGAGATCCTCGTCTTTCGCGACGAAGACGCCAGCGGCCTGCCGGGGCTCGCGCGCCGCCTCGAGAGCCAGCGCGTGCGCGGCCTCGCGACGATGATGGTCGACATGTACTCCGACCGCCCGGTCGAGGAGAACCTGTACCGGCCGGGCGAAGATCCGCTCGCGGTGTGCCCGTACTTCGACGCCTGGGGCTACCGCGAGACGGTCGAGACGCCGCTGGCCGTCAAGCACGTGCGCGGCGGGCCCCGGGCGCGCCTCTTCTTCGCGCGCATCGAGGCGAGCCCGATGCTGCAGAAGACGCCATTCGTGAAGTGGCGCTGGTTCTACGCCTTCACCCGCGGCTCGGCGTGCGAGGTGTGGCCGCCGAACCTGGCCGACCGCGCGTACGCCAACCGGCGCGGCATGCCCGGCGCCCTGCTGCACTTCAAGTTCCTGGCGCAGTTCGTCGACAAGGTGCACGAAGAGCGGCAGCGCAAGCAGCACACCGACGAATACGTCAGCTACCGCAAGGGCCTGGAGGGCACCCTCGGCACGTTCATGTTCGAGGGCAGCCGGCTGTACGAGGGCTGGATCTCGCTCGTCGAGGCGGGACTCCTCGTCTGAGCACCGCCGCCGCCGCTCGGGCCGGGTCGCCCCGGCCGCCGCGATCAACGACCCGGCTGCAGGATGTCGCGCAGCGCGGCGCTGACGACTTCGGTGTCTTCCTTCGTCGTCTGGCCGCTCGAGGGCAGGTTGATGCCGTACTTCGAGATGCGCTGCGAGACGACGTTGGCGGCCGAGAAGCGCCGCGCCGGCTCGTGCTCGGCGAAGGCGGGCATCGTCGACAGCGGCGTGAAGATCGGCCGCGTGTCGATGCCGCGCTTGTCCATCTGCTCCATCAGGTCGTGGCGCGTCATGCCGAAGCGCTCGTCGATGACGACGCTGGGCATCCAGAAGCAGTTGTAGACGTTGGCCGGCTCGGCGTTGATCTGCACGCCTTCCAGGCCTTTGAGCTGCGCGGCGTACCAGCCGAAGATCTGCCGCTTCTTCTCGACCAGCGCGTCCAGCCGCGTCATCTGCGACCAGCCGAGCGCCGCCTGCACGGCGCTCATCTTGTACTTGAACGCGATCTCGGTGTTGAAGAACAGCTGGTACTTGCCGGCCACCGACGTGCGCCCGTGGTCGCGCAGGAAGTTCGCGCGGTCGAACAGCTTCTTGTCGTTGGTCAGCAGCATGCCGCCTTCACCGCACGACACGGTCTTCGAGCCGTGGAAGCTGAGGATCGACATGTCGCCGAACGCGCCGGCCGGCCGGCCGTCGAGCTTGGAGCCCAGGCTCTCGGCGGCGTCCTCGATCAGCGCCAGGCCGTGCTTGTCGGCGATGCGGCGCAGGCGCGGCCAGTCGCACATCGAGCCGTAGAGATCGACGCCGAGGATCGCCTTCGTGCGCGGCGTGATCGCGCGCTCGACCGCGTCGGGGTCGATGCACCACGTGTCGGGCAGGATGTCGACCATCACCGCTTCGGCGCCCGTCTGGTAGATCGGCGCGACCGAGGCGATCCACGTCACGTCGGGCACCAGCACTTCGTCGCCGGCCTTCAGCCCGGCCGTCGCGAACGACAGATGCAGCGCCGACGAGGCATGCGGCACGGCGATGGCATAACGCATGTCGCATTGGCGCGCCGTCTCGGCTTCGAACTTGGAGATGTATTCGTTCCAGTTCGCGTACCAGTTCGTGCGCGCGGCGTCGGCCACGGCTTGCACGTCGGCTTCGGTGATCGACGGGCCGGCGACGGCTATTCTGCGCATCCCTTGCATGACAACGACTCCGCTATGAACTGCGACGGAGTCTATCGACAAACCCCCTCTGGCTTCGTGCTTCATCCCGCAGACGAGCGGGTTGTGCACGAACCGTAGCTGATGGCTTCGACATCCTTGCAGGCATCGGCCATCTGGCGCTTCACCGAGGCCATCGGTGGCGAGGCCATCTCGTTCATCGTCTTCACGATGCTGGCGCGGCTGCTCGTGCCGGCGGACTTCGGCGCCGTCGCGCTGGCCGCGTCGATCCTCGCGCTGTTTCAGCTGCTCCTGTACCACGGCGCGCTCGAGTCGCTGATCCAGCTGCCGAACTACGAGCCGCGCCACTTCCAGGCGGCGACCGCAGCCAATGTCGCGCTGGCCCTCGTGCTGGTCGTCGTCGGCGCGGCGCTCGCCTGGCCGCTCGGCTGGGTGCTCGGGCGCAGCCAGTTCGTCGTCATCCTGCTCGCGCTGCTGCCGATGCTGCTGCTGCGCGCGGTGATGTCGCCGCTGCTCGCGGTGCTGCGGCGGCAGATGAATTTCCGCGCCATCGCGTTGCGCTCCGTCGTCGCCGTCTTCAGCGGCGGCGCGGTCGCGATCGCCCTGGCGGCGGGCGGCGCCGAAGCGTGGGCCCTTGTCGCGCAGCAGTGGACGACCGAGCTCGTCGGCACGCTGATGCTCATCAAGAGCTCGCCGCTGAAGCCCTGGCAGATGCGCTGGGACCGCCGCTCGCTGGACGAGCTGCGCCCGGTGGCGCTGCCGGTGACGGGGGCGCACTTCGCGGCCGGCACGGCGCGGCGGCTCGATATCTTCGCGGTCGGCCTGCACCTGGGCAATGCGACGGTCGGCGTGTACTTCATGGTCGCACGGCTCATCTTCGCGATGCAGATGCTGTCGCTGAACGGCCTGGGCGAAATCGCGATGGTCGTGATGTCGCGGCTGCGCCCGCTGCTCGCGCAGCCGTGGCCCGAAACGTCGGCGGTGCTGCGGCTGGCGGCGTGGCCGACCTGCCTGCTGTTCGGGCTGATGGCGCTGGTCGGGCCGCGCCTCGTGCCGATCGTCTTCGGCCCGGCGTGGCAGCCGGCGGCGCTGCCGATGGCCGTCTACGCGGCGCTGAGCCCCGCAGGCGCGCTCGTCAGCCTGATCGGCGTGAGCCTCGTCTCGGCGGGCAACGCGACGGCGTTTCAGCGGCTGTCGATCACGCTGGCCTTCGCGCAACTCGGCGCGATCTTCGTCGCCGCGCCGTGGGGGCTGATCGCCGTCGTCTCGGCGATCGGCGCCACGCAGGTGGTGGGCCTGCCGTATGCGCTGTCCACGCTGCGGCGCACCGAGGGCGTGTCATGGCGGCAGGTGCTGGCGCGGCTCGGGCCGGTCGGCGCCGGCTATGCGGCGTGCGTCGTGCCGTGCGGCGCGGCGATCCTCTGGCGGCCCGAGTGGGTGTGGGCGGCCGGCGTGATGTTCGCGCTGGCCAGCGCCGCGTGGGGTTTCGTGATGTTGCGCGGCGACTGGCGGCTCGTCACGTCGGCATTGGCGCGCGCGAAGCCCGAGCGTTGACGGCGCTTGCCGGTGGCTGCTCTGCCGCCCCGCCTGCCACCTCGCCCGGCGCCTTCGCTGCCGGCACGAACACGTTGCCGAAGACGAGCATCAGGTAGGTCATCTCGGGCGTGAGGAAGAAGCCGCCGGTGGCGATCCAGCAGAAGAACGCCGCCGCGCGCACCTGGATCGGGAAAGCCGGGTTGCGCAGCATCAGCGCCGTCAGTGCCACTGCGAGCAGCAGGCCCAGCAGCCCGTACTCGAACAGCAACTTGGCCAGCGTCGGGTCGTGGTACTCGTAGAACCAGCCCCAGGTGGTGCCGGTGCGGTAGATCGTGCCCGGGCCGTGGCCCATCCACACCGTCCACGGCTCGCGCGTGATCGAGTCCATGATGAGCTGGATCGGCGCGACGTAGCGCATGTGCGCGCTCGAGCGCGGCCGGCCGAACTCCTCGAGCCGCCCGAGCGTGAAGCCGAGGTTCAGCACGTCCCACAGCGCCAGTGCCAGGAGGCCGCCGACCAGCGCCACCGCACCCAGGCGCATGAACGTGCGCACGCGCAGCGGGAACAGCAGCCCGGCCGCCAGCACGAGCAGGCCCGAGCCGCTGTAGGTGAGCAGCAGCGCCGCCAGCAGCACGCCCATGCGCAGCCAGCGCCTGAAGTGGCCGATCTCGACCAGCAGCGCAAACGCCATCACCAGCGAGAACAGCGACGGCTCCTTGAAGAAGAAGCCGTTGGACTTGAACAGGCCGTCGCCCGCCGGGATCACGGTGTTGTAGCCGCCGCTGGAGCGCAGCACGGGCGGCAGGTTCGGCGTGAAGTCGAAGAGCCACGGCGCCTTGATCACGAACTGCATGAGGAACTGCGCGATGCCCGCGATCGCGCAGAAGAGGCCGACGCCGGCGAAGACGCGCAGGATCCATTCGCTGTCGATGTCGGTGACGGCGCCCGCGCCCCCCGCCGCGGCGGACACGACCGCGGGCCGCACCATGAAGATGAACGGCAGGTACATCAGCACGAGCAGCACGAACGACGTCGGCGACGACGAGCCATGCGCACCCCACGTCTCGTTGACCACCCAGCTCAGGCCCGCCAGCGACAGCAACGCGAAGAACACCACCAGGCGCGCCGCATTCAGTGCCAGGCGCCCGCTGAAGAGCGCCGCGGCGAGCAGCGCATAAGCGCCGAAGTGAGCGGCATTCAGCGAACTGCCGCCCAATGTGATGCCGAAGCGCTGCAACACGGTGCAGCCGAGCACGAGGAAGATGAACGCGGCGGGCACGATCGTCGTGCCGCTCGCGCGTTGCGCCAGCGCGGGCGGCAGGGCTGCTGCGGCCGAGGCCGACGCGGGCGTCCCGGCGGGGGCTTCGAGGCGGGCCGTGGCCATCGTCAGGGCGTCGGCGTCTGCCAGACGCGGATCGCCGCGATGCGCAACTCGGCCGGCAGCGCCTCGGGTGCCGGCGGGCCGGGCCAGCGGCCGCCGACGGCCAGGTTGACGAGCAGGTGCGCGTCGCCCGCGTCGCGGCCGTCATCGTGCCGCCAGCGGTACTCGCGGTCGGCGACGAGCCGGTGGTCGACGAAGTGGCGCACCGCGTCGGCGGTCCACTCGACGGCGTAGGTGTGCATGCCGTCGGCGAGGTCGAGCCCCGGCTGGAAGGCGCCGTACGAATCGAGCAGCGAGTGGTGCGTGCGCGCGCGCTCCTGCGCCGCCTTGCCGTGCAGGTGATGGAAGCTGCGGCGCGTGTCGTCGCGGCCGTTGTCGACGACCTCGACGACGTCGATCTCCGGCGGCCAGGTGCCGTTCTCGGCGACCAGCCAGAAAGCCGACCACAACCCGCGGCCACGCGGCACGTTCATCTCGATCTCGAAGTAGCCATGGCGTCCCGTCCAGCGCGAGCGCAGCATGCCACTTTCGATCGAGCCTGGGCGCAATTCCCCTGGCGTGGCTCGCGCCACCAGTGCCACGCCGTCGGCACGGAAGGCGTGGTTGTCGCGGTCGCGGTAACGCTGCCACTCGTCGTTGACGAAGTCGAGCTTGCCTTGCTCCCAGACGTAGCGGGTCTGGAACTCGCGGCGCAGTGCCTCGACCGTGCGGATGCCGCGGCGGAAGTCCCACTCCTTGACGAGCCGGTAGCCGCTCTTGCGCGTCGGGCCGCGCGGTGGGCGATCAGCAGTGGCCGGCGGGGTAGGTGCTGCGAGGGCCGGGCCGGCCCCGAGCAGCCACAGCAGCGAACGGCGGTCCATCAGACGACGGCGGGTGCGGGCCGGCGCGCGACCGCGCGATAAAGGCGCAGCGTCGTCTCGCCGATCGCCTCCCAGCCGTCGGCGGCCAGCGGCGCGGCGGCCACCGGCCGCTGCCGGATCGCATCGGCCATCGCCGCGGCCAGCGCCGGCACGTCCTGCGGCGGCACGAGCGCACCTTCGGCGCCTTCGCGCAGGGCCTCGGCGAAGATGCCCACGCGGCTGGCGATCAGCCAGCGGCGCATCGAGCGCACGAGGAAGAACACGCCGCTGGCGTCGATCTGCCGGTACGGGAAGACGAAGCAGTCGGTGTGTGCGAAGAGGTCGGCCATCTCCTGCTCGCTCAGCCGGCCCTCGCGCAGTTCGACCGTCGGCGCGAGCCCGTGCCTGGCGATCGCGGCGAGCAGCGGGGCCATGTCCATCATCGGCTTGCCGGCGATGACGATTCGCGCCTGGCTGCGCAGTTCGGCCGGCAGCGCCGCGGCCGCCTCGACGAGCACATCGAGGCCTTTGTAGACCTTCATCTCGCCGAAGGCGACGAAGGTCCAGCGCGTGTCGTCGCGTTTCAGCCCCGGCGCCGGCTGCTCGTTCAACTGCAGCGGCCCGTGCGCGATCGTCTCGATGCGCTCGGCCGGCAGGCCGCGCGCGACGAGCGCCTCGCGCCCGGCGCGCGTGTGCACGATCAGCCGGTCGGCCAGCCGCATCGGCAGGTCGAAGCCGAACACCACCGCGCCGGCGGGCTTGGCGCCGTTGTGCGCCGTCGTGTCGTGCACGGTCAGCACGACCGGGCAGGTCAGGCGGATCAGCGCGATCGCCAGCGCATCGAGCAGCGGCACCGGCGTCCACTGGAAGTGCACGACGTCGGGCCGCCGGCGCCACACGCGCGCCACCAGCTTCGCAAGCCCGCCGATGTGCGCCAGCCCCTTGGCGGCGCTGCGCAGCTTGGCCGGCAGCGACATGTCGTCGACGCGCCGGTAGAAGAACTCGTCGCCGTGCGCGGCCGGGATCTCGCGCCGCTGGCCGGCGCGCAGCGGGCGAATCGCCCAGTGCGTGTCGACGCCGGCGGCGCGCAGCGCGGCGTCGAGCGCGGCGTCGTAAGGCGCAGTGAACAGCGACGGGTCGACGAGCAGCGCGGCGAACGCGCGCTCGGTCATCGGCTGGCTCCGCCCGATGCCGCGCCCGGCGCCAGCGCGCTCGCCGGACCCGCCCACGCCGGCTGGCGGTGCGTGAGGTGGCTGGCGATGAAGCCGCTGCCCCAGGCGAAGTGCATCACCGCCGCGGCCGGCGCGCCGAGCAGCGCGCAGGCCGAGCCGTGGCGCACGGCCAGCATGACGGCGTTCGCGCCGAGCACCGCCAGGTAGGCCAGCGGATAGAGCAGGAACCACGGCGAGGCGAACGCGGCGAGCACCGACGCGAACGTCAGCACCACATGCAGCGGCACCGCGAACTGGCGCAGCCGCATCGAACCGGGGTGCCGGCGCACCGTGCGCGAGCGCGCGCGCCCGTAGGCCCGGTACTGCTTCCACAGCCGCGCCAGCGTGGCGCGCGGGTGGTACTCCATGCGGATGTCGGCGTCGAGGTAGATCCTCGAGCCGTGCGCGCGCTGGCGGCAGTCGAGTTCGGCGTCCTCGTTGGGCGTGAAGGCGTCGTCGTAGCCGCCGGCGCGGCGGAAGCTCTCCATGCGGAACGCCGCGTGGTGGCCGTGGTCGACGAAGCCGCTCTTGCGCCCGCCCCGGTGCGCCGAGCCGCCCGAGCCGACGAGCGTGTCCGACACCCACGCCACCGCCCGCTGCAGGCAGGCCGTGCCTACCGAATCCATCGGCACGACGACGGCGTCGGCGCCGACACGTTCGAGCGTGGCGACGAGGCTGGCGATGTAGCCCTTCGGGTAGCCGGCATGCGCGTCGCAGCGCACGAGGATCTCGGCGCTGTGCCCGAAGCGCTCGACGGCCAGGTTCACCGCCGCGCTCTGGATGCGCTTGGGGTTGTGCAACAGCGTGACGTTGCCCATCTCGGCGCCCAGCCGGCCGACGATGGCCTGCGTGCCGTCGGTGCTGCCGCCGTCGGCGACGACGAAGTTCGCGTGCGCGCCGGCGGGCAGGTCGCTGTTCAGCGCGCGCAGCACCGATTCGATGTGCCGCGACTCGTTCAACGTGGGAATGACGACCAGGATCGAGGTCATGGCAGGCGTTTGCACTTCGGTCGGAAGAGAGGAAAGGGCGCGGCGACGGGCGCGGCTGCGAAGGCGCCGCTTGGTGCTGCTGGGTGCCGATCGCGCGCGGGCGGCAGTGTAGACGGCGGGTCTGTCGACGCTGGGCCATCAGGGTGACACGGCGGCCGACAGTGTGATCGGCTGACGCTCGAAGTCGTCAGTCCGATGGGCGGGCGGCGAGCGGCGCGCGGCGCCCGCACCCCGCAAACGAGGGGGCGAGGAGGGGCGCAGAAGCGCGGCGGATCGTGAAGGCGTGTTCCCTTCGTGGCGGTGCGGCACGCGCCATGCATGTGCGATCGCGGAGAATCGCCGGCTTGCCCGACGGCCCCACTTTTGTTCGGGCCATGAACTTCGGGCGTCAGCCAGACTACGCGGCGGTGCGCTGCACGTTTAGGGAGCAAATAAGAGTGATCGGTATCGAGAAGGCCCAGGGCCGCGGAGAAGCCGCATGCGCGTGACCATCGTCGGCACCGGCTACGTCGGCCTCGTCACCGGCGCGTGTCTCGCGGTGATGGGCAACGACGTCATCTGCCTCGACAAGGACGTGGGCAAGGTCGAGCGCCTGAAGCGCGGCGAGATCCCGATTCACGAGCCGGGCCTCGACGCGCTGGTCACCACCAACGCCGCCGCCGGCCGGCTGCAGTTCACGACCGATGCCGACGAGGCGATCGACCACGGCCAGCTCATCTTCATCGCCGTCGGCACGCCGCCCGGCGAGGACGGCAGCGCCGACCTGAGCCACGCGTTGGCGGCGGCCGGTGCGATCGGCCGGCGCATGTCGTCGGACAAGATCGTCGTCAACAAGAGCACCGTGCCGGTGGGCACCGCCGACCTCGTGCGCGGCGCGATCGAGGCCGAGCTCGGCAAACGCGGCGTGCCACACCGCGCCACCGTCGTCAGCAACCCGGAGTTCCTGAAGGAAGGCGCCGCCGTCGCCGACTTCATGCGCCCCGACCGCATCGTCATCGGCAGCGACGACGAGGCAGCGATCCGCGCCATGCGGGCGCTCTATGCACCGTATGTGCGCAATCACGACCGCATCATGGTCATGGACGTGCGCAGCGCCGAACTGACGAAGTACGCCGCCAACGCGATGCTCGCCGCGCGCATCAGCTTCATGAACGAGCTGGCGCTGCTGGCCGAAGACCTGGGCGCCGACATCGAGCAGGTGCGCATCGGCATCGGCGCCGATTCGCGCATCGGCACGTCGTTCCTGTATGCCGGCGCCGGCTACGGCGGCAGCTGCTTTCCGAAGGACGTGAAGGCGCTGATCCGCACCGGCCAGCAGAACGGCCACGCGCTGAAGCTGCTGTGCGCCGTCGAGGCCGTCAACGAGCACCAGAAGCTCGAACTCGCGCGGCGCATCCGCGCGCGGCTGGGCGACGACCTCGCCGGGCGCCACATCGCCGTGTGGGGCCTGGCGTTCAAGCCCGACACCGACGACATGCGCGAGGCGCCGAGCGTCGTGCTGATCGAGCAGATGCTCGCCGCCGGCGCCACCGTGACTGCCTACGACCCGGCCGCGCGCGCCGAGGCCGAGCGGCTGCTCGGCCCGCGCCCGGGCCTCGCCTACGCGAGCCGCGCGATGGACGCGCTGGCCGGCGCCGACGCGCTGGCCGTCGTCACCGAGTGGAAGGAATTCCGCAGCCCCGACTTCGAGCGCATGAAGGCGGTGATGCGCCGGCCCGTCGTCATCGACGGCCGCAACCTCTACGACCCGGCCACGGTGCGCGCCGCCGGCCTCGACTACTGCGGCATCGGGCGCTGACCCGCCTCACGCGCCGCATCACGCGCCGCCGCGACCGCTCCCTCTCGATAGACGCTCGAAAGAAGACCCATGCGCCAATACAACCCCACCAAACGCATCCTCGTCACCGGCGGCGCCGGCTTCCTCGGCAGCCACCTGTGCGGAGCGCCTCGTCGCGCAGGGGCACGACGTGCTGTGCGTCGACAACTTCTTCACCGGCACGCGGCGCAACGTCGAGCACCTGCTCGACAGCCCGCGCTTCGAGCTGATGCGGCACGACGTGACGTTCCCGCTGTACGTCGAGGTCGACGAGATCTACAACCTCGCCTGCCCGGCGTCGCCGATCCACTATCAGTACGACCCGGTGCAGACGACGAAGACCAGCGTGCACGGCGCGATCAACATGCTGGGGCTGGCCAGGCGTGCGCGCGCGCATCCTGCAGGCGTCGACGAGCGAGGTCTACGGCGACCCCGAGGTGCATCCACAGGCCGAGTCGTACTGGGGCCGCGTCAACCCGATCGGCACGCGCAGCTGCTACGACGAAGGCAAGCGCTGCGCCGAGACGCTGTTCTTCGACTACCTGCGGCAGCACAAGCTGCGCATCAAGGTCGTGCGCATCTTCAACACCTACGGCCCGCGCATGCACCCCAACGACGGGCGCGTCGTGTCGAACTTCATCGTCCAGGCGCTGAAGGGCGAGGACATCACGATCTACGGCGACGGCCGGCAGACGCGCAGTTTCTGCTACGTCGACGATCTGATCGAGGCGATGAACCGCACGATGGAGACGGCTGACGACTTCACGGGCCCCGTGAACATCGGCAACCCCGGCGAGTTCACGATGATCGAACTGGCCGAGCAGGTGATCTCGCTGACCGGCTCGAAGAGCCGCCTCGTGCACCTGCCGCTGCCGGCCGACGACCCGAAGCAGCGCCGGCCCGACATCGCGCTGGCCAAATCGGCGCTAGGCGGCTGGGAGCCGAAGGTGCCGCTGGCCGAAGGGCTGAACAAGACGATCGCCTACTTTGACCAGCTGCTCAGCGAGCGCTGAGAAAGCGGCGGCGGCGCGTCGTGCGCGCCGCCGTCACGGTGCCGGTCGGTTCGGCAGTTGGCTCCGCAATCAGTCGTCGGTCAACTCGGCGAGCGGTAGATCCGCACGTGGTCGACTTCGACCTGCGTCGGGAACTTCGAGTCGTCGATGCCCGACGAGCCGGCCCACGAACCGCCGATGGCGAGGTTCAGGATCGCGTAGGCGGGGTTCGCCGCGACGCCGTTGTTGTCGGCCCAGTTGTAGTTTTCGCAGGCAATCTTCTGGCCGTCGACGAAGTAGCACACGCTCGTCGCCGTCCACTGCGCGCCGACCTCGAGCCACACGTCGCGCAGCGAGCGTGAAGGCTTGTAGTTCTGCCACTGACGGTCGAAGTCGGCGACCGATTGCGTGAACTCGAAGCCGCGCGAGGCCGTCTGCAAGCCCTTGACCTGCGAGCCCATGCGGATCGTGTTGTGCGGCTGGCCGTCGTTGTTGGTCGGCGCCTCGAGGATGTCGATCTCCGGCGGCCACTGCGTCTGGCCGTTCGTGCCGAAGCCGCCGACCAGCCACCACGCGGGCCAGGTGCCGAGGACGTTGGGCAGCTTCACCCGTGTCGTCAGGTAGTACGAGGTGCTGCCCGTCGGCTTGAACTCGAACTTGCTGCGGATCATCGACGACTCGTACGGCGCCCAGCCGGCCGGGCCGGTCTTCGTCGCGCGCAGCTTCAACGTGCCGTTGCTGACGACGTGCAGCGACTCGCCGCGCGAGTTGGTGTCGCGATAACGCTGCTGCTCGTCGTTCAGGAAATCGAGCGTGCCGCCGTAGTGGGGCGTGCAAGCCGAGTCAGGCACCTGCAATGCCGGGCCGCCGCCCCAGGCGTAGCGCGTGCACCACTTGCTGCGGTCGAGCGAAGAACCGTTGAACTCGTCGGCGAGGACGACCTGCCAACCTTGCGGGCTGTGGTCGTTGGCGGCGGGGGCCGGAGCCGGTGCCGGTGCAGGCGCGGGCGCCGGAGCGGGTGTGGGTGCCGGCGCGGGAGCCGGCGCCGGATCAGCGGGTGCGGGTGCCGGTGCCGGCGCCGGCGTGCCGACTGCCGCCTGGTTGGACCTCGTCGTGGTGCCGCCGCCGCAGGCGGCCAGGATCGAGGCCAGCATCGGGGCCAGCACCAGCGTCGCAAGCGGTCGTCGTCGTAGGAAGAGATAAGGATGTTTGTTCGTCATCGGGATGGAGATGGGAATGGAGATGGAATGGAGGTGATCGGCCCGATCGGCCCGATCGGCCTGGTCGGCCTGACGGGCGTGATCGATCAGTTCGGCGAGCGGTAGATGCGCACGTGGTCGACTTCGACCTGCGTGGGGAACTTCGCGTCCTCGATGCCCGAGGCGCCGGCCCATGAGCCGCCGATGGCGAGGTTCAGGATCGCGTAGGCGTTGTTCGCCGCGACGCCGTTGTTGTCGGCCCAGTTGTAGTTTTCGCAAGCGGTCTTCAGGCCGTCGACGAAGTAGCAGACGTTGGTGGCCGTCCACAACGCGCCGACCTCGATCCACACGTCACGCAGCGTGCGCGAGGGCTTGTAGTTCTGCCACTGGCGGTCGTAGTCGGCGACCGAGTGCGTGAACTCGAAGCCGCGCGAAGCCGTCTGCAGGCCCTTGACCTGCGAGCCCATGCGGATCGTGTTGTGCGGCTGGCCGACGTTGTTGGTCGGCGCCTCGAGGATGTCGATCTCCGGCGGCCACTGCGTCTGGCCGTTCGTGCCGAAGCCGCCGGCCAGCCACCACGCCGGCCAGGTGCCGAGCACGTTGGGCAGCTTGACGCGGGTCGTCAGGTAGTACGAGGTGCCGGGGCTCGGCTTGAACTCGAACTTGCTGCGGATCATCGACGACTCGTACGGCGCCCAGCCGGCCGGGCCCGTCTTCGTCGCGCGCAGCTTCAGCGTGCCGTTGCTGACGACATGCAGCGTCTCGCCGCGCGAGTTGGTGTCGCGATAGCGCTGCTGCTCGTCGTTCAGGAAGTCGAGCGTGCCGCCGTAGTAGCGGGTGCAAGCCGCGTCGGCCACCTGCAGCGCAGGACCACCGCCCCACGCGTAGCGCGTGCACCACTTGCTGCGGTCGAGCGAGCTGCCGCTGAACTCGTCGGCCAGGACGACTTGCCAGCCGGCCGGGCTGTGGTCGGTGGTTGTCGGCGCCGGTGCCGGTGCGGGGGTCGGAGCCGGGGCCGGAGCCGGCGTGGGTGCCGGAGCAGGAGCCGGTGCCGGTGCAGGCGCCGTCGGAGCCGGCGCAGGGGCGGGCTGGGGAGCCGGGATCGGAGTCGGCGCGGGGGTCGGCTCGGGCGCGGGTGCCGGCACCGCCGGAGTCGGCGTCGGGGCAGGTGCCGGAGCCGGAGCAGGCGTTGGCGTCGGAGCCGGGGCGGGCGAAGGAGAAGGTGAGGGCGACGGCGTCGGCGTGGGGGCCGGCGCCGGCGTCGGTGCCGGTGCGGGCCTCGGGGAAGAAGCCGCGGGCGCCGGCTGGCGCCAGCTGCGCCAACGGCGCCGCGCTTCGATGGTGGAGGTGTCGTCGCCAGCACTGGTCTCGGGTGCGCTCGCGTCGATGGTGGAAGCGGTCGCCGTGTCGCCGCCGCCGTCACCGCAAGCGGCCAGCAGCACGCTGCAGGCCAGCGACAGCGACGCCAAGGGCAGGCGCCGGGTAGTGGGTTTCACGCGCATCGCACGTTCCTCGATCAATGAACCGGAAGGAGCCGCCCGATGCGCGTCGTCCGAAGGGACCGACACGCCAGCAACTCCAGCGAGGCGCGAAGGCTATTGAGCGCGACGTAGCCGGCCGGTAAAGGCGTGTGAGGAGGTGCAAGCCGCGAAAGTGGACTTGGATCCGCAATCCCCCATTTCGGGGATCAAGCCGGCGGCCTGTGCGCCGCGCCCGGCCTATGCACCGCGCG
This sequence comes from Betaproteobacteria bacterium, assembly GCA_016716535.1. Classification (GTDB taxonomy): domain Bacteria; phylum Pseudomonadota; class Gammaproteobacteria; order Burkholderiales; family Burkholderiaceae_C; genus Rubrivivax. Next base: position 568,812 of record JADJWD010000002.1, read on the forward strand.
GGGTATCGGCCCGACCCGAGGGCCGGGTAACCGGCCGGCGGACGGCCGACGGCTAACGCACAAACTTACGCCTGAGATGCCCGGCGGCGGGGTCGCCAGCCGGCTGCGGCCAGTGGAAGTCAGTCTGGTAGCGCTGTCACGGCGCTAACATCGACGGCAATGAACGAACCCGTCAGCGCCCCGGTGCGCCGCCGCCGCGGCAGCGGTGCGATCACGTTGCACGACGTGGCGCGGCTCGCCGGCGTGGCGCCGATCACCGCCTCGCGGGCGCTGAACACGCCCGATCGGGTCTCGGAAGAGGTGCGCACGAAGGTGCAGGACGCCGTCTCGCGCACCGGCTACGTGCCCAACCGGCTGGCCGGTGGGCTGGCGTCGACGCGCAGCCGCCTCGTCGCCGCGGTCGTGCCGACGATCGCCGGGCCCGTATTCCTGCAAACGGTGCATTCGCTGACCGAGGCGCTCGCCGAACGCGGCTATCAATTGATGCTCGGCCAGGCCGGCTACACCGGCACGCGCGAAGACGCGCTGCTCGACGCGATCATCGGCCGCCGCCCCGACGGCATCGTGCTCACCGGCATCGTGCATTCGGCCACGGGGCGCCGGCGGCTGCTGGCCAGCGGCATCCCTGTCGTCGAGACCTGGGACCTGACGGCCACGCCGATCGACATGCTCGTGGGCTTCTCGCACTCCGAGGTCGGCCAGGCGGTCGCGGCGCTGCTGCACGCCAAGGGCCGGCGGCGGCTCGCCGCGGTGGCCGGCAACGACGAGCGCGCGCAGCGCCGCGTGGCCGCCTACGCCGCCGCGGCGCGCCGGCTCGGCCTGCCTGAAGTGCGCTTGGCCAGCGTGCCGGCGCCGACGACGCTGAAGTCGGGCCGCGAGGCGCTGGCGAGGCTGCTCGATTCAGGCGCTGGCAGGGAAGGCGGCAGCGAAGGGCAGATCGACGCCGTCTTCTGCAGCTCCGACCTGCTGGCGCTGGGCGTGCTGACCGAGGCGCGCGCGCGCGGCCTCGCGGTGCCGGGGCAGCTCGCCATCGTCGGCTTCGGCGACCAGGACTTCGCCGCCGACGTCGAGCCCGCGCTGACCACCGTGCGCATCGACGGCGGCCGCATCGGCCGGCAGGCGGCGCACTTCATCGTCGAGCGCGCCGAAGGCCGCGCCGTCGAGCCGCGGGTCGTCGACATCGGCTTTTCGATCGTCGAGCGGGCGAGCACCTGAGGCGGGACCGAGCGTGTGCGGCTCGGGTTAACCCTTGGTCGAATCCGTTGTGATGTCGTAAAGGTAGCGCTACCATGCAATCCGCGATCGACTGGTAGCGCTACCGTCTGCGCTGGCGGTTTCGCCCTCCGGTCTTCCTTTCCTCCACCTCAGCGGAGCACTCGATGCTGAAGAAGCTCATCCCCCTCGGCGCCGCCGCGCTGGCCCTCATCGCTGCCGCCGCCGCCGGCCCCGCGCACGCTCAAGGCTGGCCCACCGCGAAGCCGGTGACACTGCTCGTGCCGTTCCCGCCCGGCGGCTCCACCGACACCATCGCGCGCAGCATCGCGCCCAAGTTGCAGGAGCGCCTCGGCGGCACCTTCGTCATCGAGAACAAGGGCGGCGCCGGCGGCACCGTCGGCGCCGCGCAGGCCAAGCGCGCCGCGCCCGACGGCTACACGATCTTCGTCTCGTCGCTGGGCCCGTTTGTCATCGGCCCGCACCTGATCAAGACCGCGCAGTACGACGCGCTGAAGGACTTCGACTACATCACCGTCGCCGTGCAGGCGCCGAATGTGCTGGTGGTGCCGGCTGCGTCGCCGCACAAGTCGCTCGCCGATGTGCTGGCCTTCCACAAGGCCAACCCGGGCAAGATGAGCTTCGCGTCTTCGGGCAACGGCTCGAGCGACCACCTGACGGCCGAGCTCTTCTGGGCGCAGACGGGCACCAGCGGCCTGCACATCCCGTACAAGGGCGGCGGCCCGGCGATGGCCGACATCCTCGGCGCACAGGTCGACGCGTCGTTCCAGAACATCAACGCGGTGATCCCGCACGTGAAGACCGGCAAGCTGCGCGCGCTCGCGATCACCAGCGGCCACCGTTCGCCGCTGCTGCCCGACGTGCCGACGCTCGAGGAGTCCGGCGTGAAGAACGTCGTCGTCTACTCGTGGCAGGCGATCGCGGCGCCCAAGGGGCTGCCGGCCGACATCAAGAGCAGGCTGCACGCGGCCATCGTCGCGGCGCTGAACGCGCCGGACGTGAAGCCCAAGCTGCTCGACCTCGGGTTCGAGATCGTCGGCAACAGCCCCGAGCAGTTCACCGCCTTCCAGGCCGTGGAGTTCGCGCGCTGGAAGCAGTTGATCGAGACGCGCAAGATCACCGCGGACTGATTGACCGAAGAAGAGAGCGCGACGATGAGCGCATCCCCCTCTACGCCGCGCATCACCGAGCTGCGCGTCATCCCCGTCGCCGGCCGCGACGGCATGCTGCTCAACCTGAGCGGCGCACACGGGCCGTTTTTCACGCGCAACCTGCTCGTCCTCACCGACAGCGCCGGCCGCACCGGGGTCGGCGAGGTGCCCGGCGGCGAGAAGATCCGCGCCACGCTGGACGACGCGCGCGCGCTCGTCGTCGGCCAGCCGCTCGGCGCGCACCAGGCGGTGCTGCGCCAGGTGCGCGAACGCTTCGCCGACCGCGACGCCGGCGGCCGCGGCCAGCAGACCTTCGACCTGCGCACGACGATCCACGCGGTGACGGCGATCGAATCGGCGCTGCTCGATCTGCTCGGCCAGCACCTCGGCGTGCCAGTCGCGGCGCTGCTCGGCGAAGGCCAGCAGCGCGACGCGGTGCAGATGCTCGGTTACCTCTTCTTCGTCGGCGATCGCAAGAAGACCGACCTGCCGTATCTGGATGCGGCGAGCGACCCGGCGGCCGCGGAGCACGCTCAGCACGAGTGGTTCCGCCTGCGCCACGAGGAGGCGCTGACCGCCGAGGCGATCGTGCGTCTCGCCGAAGCGGCGCACGCGCGCTACGGCTTCGAGGACTTCAAGCTCAAGGGCGGCGTGCTGCGCGGTGAAGAGGAGGTCGAAGCGATCCGCGCACTGCACGAGCGTTTCCCGCAAGCGCGCATCACGCTCGACCCGAACGGCGGCTGGCTGCTGAACGACGCGGTGCGCCTGATGCGCGACATGCGCGGTGTCGTCGCCTACGCCGAAGACCCGTGCGGCGCCGAGGAGGGCTTCTCGGGCCGCGAGGTGATGGCCGAGTTCCGCCGCGCCACCGGCCTGCCGACGGCGACGAACATGATCGCCACCGACTGGCGGCAGATGGCGCACGCGCTGGCGCTGCAGTCGGTGGACATCCCGCTCGCCGACCCGCACTTCTGGACGATGGCCGGCAGCGTGCGCGTCGCGCAGACCTGCCGCGACTGGGGCCTGACCTGGGGATCACACTCGAACAACCACTTCGATGTGTCGCTGGCGATGTTCACGCACGTCGGCGCCGCGGCGCCGGGCAAGGTGACGGCGATCGACACGCACTGGATCTGGCAGGACGGCCAGCGGCTGACGAAAGCGCCGTTGCAGATCCGCGGCGGTTTCGTCGAGGTGCCGAACAAGCCCGGCCTCGGCATCGAGCTCGACATGGCCGAGGTGGAAAAGGCGCATCGCCTCTACCAACAGCATGGCCTCGGGGCGCGCGACGACGCGGTGGCGATGCAGTACCTCGTCCCGGGCTGGAAGTTCGACCCGAAGCGGCCGGCGCTGGATCGCTGACAGGCCGAGCCGGCCGCGAGCCGAGGAGACACTCGCATGACGAGCATCGCATCGGTGAAGCCCGTCACCATCCGCATGCACGAACGCGACAACGTCGCGATCGTCGCCAACGACGGCGGGCTGCCGGCCGGCGCGGCGCTGCCGGGCGGGCCTGTGTTGCGCGAGCACGTGCCGCAAGGGCACAAGGTGGCGCTCGTCGACATCGCCGCCGGCGCGCCGGTGCTGCGCTACGGCGTGGCGATCGGCCATGCGCTCGCCGGCATCGCGGCCGGCCGCTGGGTGCACGAGCGGCTGCTGCAGATGCCCGAGGCGCGCAGCCTCGAGGGCCTGCCGATGGCCACCGCAAGACCGCCGACGGAGGAGCCGCTCACCGGCTACACCTTCGAGGGCTACCGCAACGCCGACGGCTCGGTCGGCACGCGCAACATCCTCGCCGTCACGCAGACGGTCCAGTGCGTCGCCGGCGTCACCGCGTTCGCGGTGCAGCGCATCAAGACCGAACTGCTGCCGCGGTATCCGAACGTCGACGACGTCGTCGCGCTCGAGCACCACTACGGCTGCGGCGTCGCGATCGACGCGCCCGACGCGGTGGTGCCGATCCGCACGCTGCGCCACCTGAGCCTGAACCCGAACTTCGGCGGCGAGGTGATGGTGGTGAGCCTGGGCTGCGAGAAGCTGCAGCCCGAGCGGCTGCTGCCGCCGGGCAGCGTGCCGATCAGCGATGCACGAGAGGGCGGCGAGAGTGGCCTCGACGTCGTGTGTCTTCAAGACGAAGCGCACGTCGGCTTCATGTCGATGGTCGAGTCGATCCTGCGCCAGGCCGAGCAGCACCTGCGGCGGCTGAACGCACGACGGCGCGAGACGGTGCCGGCGAGCGAACTCGTCGTCGGCGTGCAATGCGGCGGCAGCGATGCGTTCTCCGGCGCCACCGCCAACCCGGCGGTGGGCTTCTGCACCGACCTGCTCGTGCGCGCCGGTGCGACGGTGATGTTCTCCGAGACGACCGAGGTGCGCGACGGCATCGCGCAGCTCACCGCGCGCGCCGCCACGCCCGCCGTGGCCGAGGCGCTGGTGCGCGAGATGGCCTGGTACGACGCGTATCTCGCGCGCGGCCGCGTCGACCGCAGCGCGAACACGACGCCGGGCAACAAGAAGGGCGGCCTGGCCAACATCGTCGAGAAGGCGATGGGCTCGATCGTCAAGTCGGGCTCGATGCCGATCACCGGCGTGCTGGCGCCGGGCGAGAAGCTCGCGCCGAACCAGCGCGGCCTCGTCTACGCCGCCACGCCGGCCAGCGACTTCATCTGCGGCACGCTGCAGATGGCCGCGGGCATGAACCTGCACGTCTTCACCACCGGCCGCGGCACGCCATACGGCCTGGCCGCCGTGCCGGTGATCAAGGTGGCGACGCGCAGCGACCTGGCGCGCCGCTGGCACGACCTGATGGACGTGAACGCCGGGCGCATCGCCGACGGCCCCGCGACGATCGAGGACGTCGGCTGGGAGCTCTTCCGCCTGATGCTCGAGGTGGCCAGCGGCCGCAAGCAGACCTGGGCCGAGCGCTGGAAGCTGCACAACGCGCTGGCGTTGTTCAATCCGGCGCCGGTGACGTAGCGCGGCGCGGCGCGGGGCGCGCGCCGTGCGCCGCGCGCCGAAGGGCGTGTGCCTTCAGGGCTGCGGGCGGTGCAGCGGCGGCAAGCCCGGGTCGATGTCGACGCCGGCCGAGCCGGGCGCCTGCGGGATGCCGGCCAGCGGCGAGTCGGAAGGCACCTGGGGCTGCGGCGCGACGCCCGGTGACAACGGCGGCGTCACCACGGTGGGTGCCAGCGCCGCGGCCGGCGGCGGACGGGCCACCCCGTAGGGCGGCGATGCCGGCGGCACCGCTGCCGAGGGGGCCAGTGCCGCCGGCGCCTGCGAGCGCAGGCGCGCCACCGTCTTCATGATCGTCGTCGGGTCCACCGAGAGGTCCAGCCGCTCGGGTGACGCTGTGCGCCGCACCTCCTTCAGCCCCGACTGCACGAGGCTGAAGATGACGACGTAGGCGAGGAAGCCGAGCACGACGTACTTCAGCATGAAAGGCAGCTGGAACGACGCGTTCCAGGCGAAGTGCAGCGCCACCGGCACCGCGAACAGCACCAGGAAGCGCCGGTGCGCCAGCGCCTGCATCAGCGTCTCGCCGCCGGCGCGCACGCGCCACACGGCGGCCGCGGCGATCGCCGTCCAGGCGATGTGCGCGAACGGCGACAGCAGCCCGCGCACGGTGATGTTGGTCAGCATGTCGTCGGCGCTGCGCAGGCCGATGCGCAGCGCGTAGCCGGCCGACTCGAAGGCGGCGAAGCCGGCGCCGACCGCGGCGCCGAACAAGAGGCCGTTGAGCGCGAACGAATAACGCTCCTGCTGCGCGAAGCGCGCCAGCACCAGCAGCGCCGCGAGCTTGCCGACCTCCTCGACGAAGGCGGCGGCCGGCGGCCCGAGCCAGCTGCTGAGGTTGGTGAGGCGGAACAGCAGCAGCGAGATGCCGATCGACACCACGCCGCCGAGCACGACGAGCTGCATGACGCGCATGATCGACACGTTCTTCGGCGTGTTCAGCTCGAAGAACAGCACCAGCGTCGCCAGCGGCACCGCGAACGAGCCGACGATGATCAGCGCCGGCACGACGTTGATGTTGCCGAACTCCTTCCACGTCAGCAGCAGCACGCCGTAGGCGACGAGCGCAAACACGAGCGTGCGCAGGAACAGCCACGGCCGGGGCCACTGCCCCATCTCGGCGGTCAGCGGCGGTGTCGTGTCGGGCGTGCCGACGCCGAGATAACGCTCGATCTCGTCGGGCTGGCGATGGCGCAGCGTCTCGGAGAAGAGGGCGCGCACGCTGAAGCCTTCCAGCCGCTCCAGGCCCACGGTGTCGGTGATGCGGTTGACGAGCGCCTGCATGGCCGAGGCGCTGCCCGCTGCCACTGTGCCCGCGCCGCCCGCGCCGATGCGCGCACCGCAGCGGCCGCAGAACACCGCGTCGGGCGGCGCCACCGGGGCGCCGCAGGCTGCACAGAACTTGGGACGGTCCGCCACGGTGGCACCTCTTGCGCTCGAGAACCGAAGCGGGGCAGGTAGGTCGCACCCCGCGCGCGGCGGATGATGCCGCCGGGGGCATGGCGTGACAACCGCGCGGGACGGGGGGCGCAGCGCCGCGCGCGCCGGCAGAACTGACGCGCGGTGCGGCCGCGGCCGATGCAGCCGTGCGGCCGTGCAGGCGTGCAGGCGTGCGAGCGCTCAGCACGCGCCGGGCAGCAGCGCCGGCAGCGGCGCGCCGCAGGCCCACGCCGCGCGCTGCCAGTGCACCGCGGCCTGCGGCAGCACGTGCTGCACGCCGTACAGCAGGCGCTGCTGCCTGGCCTGGGTGGACGGCGACGGCGGCAGCGCCGCGGCGGCACGCGCGCTCGCCGCCCAGGCCCAGGCGAGCAGCAGGTGCGCAACGCCGAAGAGCGTGTCGTCGGCGGCGCGCAGCGGCGCCTCGGCATCGGCGGTCGCGGCCTCGGCGATCGCCGCGATCGTGGCGCGCGCGGCGGCGATCTGCGCGCGCAGCGCCGCCGCGAAAGGCGCGAGTGCGCGCCGCCGCCGGCGCCGTTGCCCGCCTCGCCCGCTTCGATGCGGCCGGCCTCGGCTTCGCACTCGGCCAGCAGCACGCCGAGCGCGCGGCCGCCGTCGGCCAGCAGCTTGCGCTGCACGAGGTCAATCGCCTGGATCTCGTTGGTGCCTTCGTAGACCATGGCGATGCGCGCGTCGCGCACGCTTTGCTCGATGCCGGACTCGTGCACGTAACCGTAGCCGCCGAATACCTGCTGCACCGCGGCGGCGCCATGAAAGCCCTGGTGCGTGCAGAAGGCCTTGACCACCGGCGTCAGCAGCGCCGCCAGCGCCGCTGCGTCGGCGCGCCGTGCGGCGCTGTCGTGATGGTGCGCCTCGTCGATGGCCAGCGCGGCGCGGTAGGCGATGACGCGCTGGCCCTCCGTCAACGCCTGGGCGCGCAGCAGCAGGTGGCGCATCGCCGGCATCTGCGCCAGCGGGGTGCGGAACTGCTGGCGCTCGAAGGCGTAGCGCAGCGCGTTCTGCGTCGCCATCTCCTGGTGCCCGAGGCCTTGCAGGCCGACGTGCAGGCGCGCCGAGTTCATCATCAGGAACATCGCCGCCAGGCCGCGGTGCGGCTGGCCGACCAGCCAGCCGGTGGCGGCCTCGTAGCGCACGGCGCAGGTGGCGCTGCCGTGAATGCCCATCTTCCGCTCGAGTCCGTCGACGACCCAGGTGTTGCGCGCCCCGTCGGGCAGCAGCTTGGGCACGAGCGCCAGCGAGAGGCCCTTGGAGCCGGCCGGCGCGTCGGGCAGCCGTGCCAGCACCAGGTGCACGATGTTGTCGGTGAGGTCGTGGTCGGCGCCGGAGATGAAGATCTTCTGTCCCGTCACGGCGACGCTGCCATCGGGCCGCGGCTCGGCCTTGGTGCGCAGGGCGCCGAGGTCGCTGCCGGCCTGCGGCTCGGTGAGCGCCATCGCGGCCAGCCATTCGCCGCTGGCGATGCGGCGCAGGTAGCGCTGCTTCAGGTCGTCGCTGCCGTGTGCGGCCAGCGTCTCGTAGGCGCCGTGCAGCAAGTCGGCGTACATGTTCCAGCCGTGGTTGCACGCCGAGAGCATCTCGCGCATCGCCGCGTCCAGCACCAGCGGCAGCCCCTGGCCGCCCCAGGCCGGGTCGCAAGGCAGCAATGGCCAGCCGCCGGCGACGAACGCGCGGTAGGCCTCGCGGTAGCCGGCGGGCGTGCGCACGCTGCCGTCGGGCGCGAGCGTGCAGCCTTCGACGTCGCCGCGGGCGTTGATGGGTTGCAGGACGCCGGCGGCGAACTTCGCCGCTTCATCGAGCACCGCGCCGGCGGTGTCGACATCGAGGCCGGCGAAGGCGCGGCAGCGTGCCCAAGACAGTGGCGCGTCGAGCACGCGCTCGATGACGAAGCGCATGTGCTCGAGCGGCGCGACGTAGTGGTAGGCCATGCGCGAAGCATAGTGGCCTCGGTGCACCTGCCCGGGGCCGGCCGAGTGCGCCGGACCGGAGGCTCCGGTCCGGCAACGCTCGCTACTTCGGCATCACGACGCTGTCGATGACGTGGATCACGCCGTTGCTGGCCACGATGTCGGTCGCGCTGACCTTGGCGCCATCGACTGCCACGTTGCCGCCGCTGGTGGTGAGCGTCAGCTCGCCGCCTTGCACGGTCTTGATCTTGCCGGGCTTGACGTTCTTGGACATCACGGTGCCCGGCACCACGTGATACGTCAACACCTGGGTCAGCTTGGCCTTGTCGGCCAGCAAGGCGTCGAGCTGCGCCTTCGGGATCTTGGCGAACGCCTCGTCCGTCGGTGCGAACACGGTGAATGGTCCCGAGCCCTTGAGCGTCTCGACCAGCCCGGCCGCCTTCAAGGCGGTGGCGAGCGTCTTGAAGCGGCCGGCGTCGACGGCGGTATCGACGATGTCCTTGGCTTGCGCCGACCAAGCGGCGAGTGTCAGCGCGAGGCCTGCGATCAGAGTCTTCATGGGTGGCTTCCTTTGCGGTTGCGGGTGGGTGAAGGACAGGAAAGTCACGGCGCCGGCAACAGGACGTTGTCGACCACGTGAATGACGCCGTTGCTGGCCACGATGTCGGTGGCCGCAAGGCGGGCCCGGCGGTTGCGGCCGTCGGTGATGGCCAGCGTCGCGTCGACGGTGAAGACGCCGCCCTGCACGGTGGCCACGGCCGCCGGCTTGGGCAGGGCCGCCACGTCGGCGGCCCGCACGTCGCCTGGGACGACGTGGTAGCCGAGGATGGCGGCGAGCTCCGGGCGGGCCAGCAGCTGCGTGGCCGTCAACGACAGCTCGCTCAGTGCCGCCGCGAACGCCGTGTCGCTCGGCGCGAAGACCGTGAACGGTCCGGCGCTGCCGAGCGTGCCGGCCAGGTTGGCGCTGGTCACGGCCTGCACCAGCACGCTGAACGACGGGTTGGCCTGCGCCATCTGCACGACAGTCAGCACGCCCGGCGGCACCAGCACACGATCGATGACGTGGATCACGCCATTGCTGGCGGGCACGTCGGCGCTCGTCACCGTGGCCTGGTTCAGCACCTCGTCGGTGATGCGCACGCCGGCCGTGGTGGACAGGGCCAGCGTCGCGGCCGCACCCTCGAACTGATACAGCGTGTGCCGCGTCGCCGCGCCGGCGGCCAGGTCGCTCGCCTGCTGGCGCGTGGGCAGCACGTGGTACTGCAGCAGCTTGGCCAGTGTCGGTCCGTCCAACGCGGCGACCATCGCGGCGGCGCTGGCAAAGCCGAGGCGGCCCGCCAGCGCGGTGAACGCGGCGTCGGTGGGTGCGAAGACGGTCAGGCTCGCCGAGGTACTGGACAGGGCGCCCACCAGGCCCGCCTTGTCGGCGGCGGCCACCAGCGCCGTGAAGCCGCGTGTCGAGGCTTCCTGCGCCAGCGTGCCCGGCACCGGCGCCTGTGCTGCGTCGTCGTCGCCGCCACCGCATGCGGCCAGCGCCGCGACCGCGCCAAGCGCCGCCAGGAAGTGAACCCATCTCTTCATTTCGATCTCCCGTAGATGGCCTGCACAACTGCGGCCGATGTGGCATTCGACAGCACCGAACCGCCTGCGTCACGCATGTGTACAATTTCTGCACAACATCGAACGTCAAGCCGCCGTGTCCCCGTCCCGCAGCGCGTCCGCAGCCGTGTTCCCGATCCGCACCGTGGCCGCGCTGACGGGCGTCAACCCGGTCACGCTGCGCGCGTGGGAGCGCCGCTACGGCCTCGTCAAGCCGCTGCGCACGGCGTCGGGCCGGCGCATGTACACGCAGGCCGACATCGACACCCTGCAGCGTGCGCTGGCGCTGGTGCAGCGCGGCGTGGCGATCGGCCGGGCCCGCGATGCGCTCGACGGCGGCGCGTCGGCGCGTGCGGCGCCCTCACGCAGCAGCACGCCCTGGTCCCAGCATCGCGCCCGCATGCTGGCGGCGATCGATCGCTTCGACGAGCAGGCGCTCGATCAGGTGTACGACGAGATGCTGGCGCTGCACCCGATCGAACGTGTCACGCGCGATGCGCTGCTGCCCCTGTTGATGGAACTCGGGCAGCGCTGGCGCGACCGCGTCGGCGGCATCGCCGAGGAGCACTTCCTGTCCGTCTACCTGCGCAACAAGCTCGGTGCGCGCTTCCACCATCGCAGCCGGACCGCCGGCGGGCCGACGATGATCGTGAGCTGCCTGCCGGGCGAGCACCACGAGGTTGGCGCCTTCGTGTTCGCGCTGGCCGCGCACGAGCACGGGTACCGGGTGGTGCTGCTCGGTGCCGACATGCCGCTGCCGGAACTCGTGCACGCCGCCCATCGCACGCGGGCGCAAGCGCTCGTTCTTTCGGGCACCTACCTGGCGGCGCCCGACGTGGCGCTCGCGCCGATGGCCCAGCTCGTGGCCACCGTGAAGGTGCCGGTGTTCGTGGGGGGGCCGGTGGCGGTGCACCAGCGTGAGCGGCTTCTTGCGGCAGGCGCCGTGCCGCTGGGCACCGAGGTCGAGGCCGCGCTGGCGCGCATCGCCCAAGCGCTGCGCAGCCGCTGACCGGCGCCGGCGGCGGATCGGAAGGCTTGCCAGCCGCGGCGGCAACGGGATCGACGCGGCCAGCAACTGCGGCGCCGGCTCGAGCGGCGCTGCAAGCAGCGGCGGCTGCGTGCCTGCGCCCGGCGCGCCGTTCAGCGGGCCTTCTGCGCCCCGAGGTACGTCTCGATGACGCGTGCGTCCTGCGCCAGCGCCTCGGCCGGGCCGTCGAGGACGATCTCGCCGGTCTCCAGCACGTAGCCGTGGTCGGCCACCTGCAGCGCGGCGCGCGCGTTCTGCTCGACGAGCAGGATCGACACGCCTTCGCCGCGCAGGCGCTCGATGGTCTCGAAGATGTCGCGCACGACCAGCGGCGCCAGCCCGAGGCTCGGCTCGTCGAGCATCAGGAGCTTCGGGCCGCTCATCAGCGCGCGCCCCAGCGCCAGCATCTGCCGCTCGCCGCCGGACAACGTGCCGGCCAGCTGCGCGCGCCGTTCCTTCAGCCGCGGGAACAGGCCGTAGACGTGCTCGAGCGCACTGCGCCACTGCGGCACACGTTGGCGCATGGCGCGGTAGCCGCCGAGCACGAGGTTGTCCTCCACCGGCATGGTCGTGAACAGCTCGCGCTTCTCGGGCACCAGCGCCAGGCCGAGCATGACGCGGTCTTCCAGCGTCGCGCCGGCGAGGTCGGTGCCGTCGAAGACGACGCGCCCGCGCGAGGGCAGCACGCCCATCAGCGCGTTCAGCGTCGTGCTCTTGCCGGCGCCGTTGGGGCCGATGACGGTGACCACCTGGCCCTGGCCGAGCGTGAGGTTCAGGCCCGACAGCACCTCGGCGCGGCCGTAGCCGGCGTGCAGGTCGTGCACCTCGAGCAGCGGGGCGGCCATGTCAGTGCTCGGTGCCGAGGTAGGCGGCGCGCACCTGCGGGCTCGCCTGCACTTCGGCCGGCGTGCCCTCCATCAGCCGCGTGCCGAACTCCATGACGACGATGCGGTCGGTGAGGCCCATGACGAAGTCCATGTCGTGCTCGACGAGCAGGATTGACAGGCCTTCGGCCTTCAGCTGCCGCAGCACGTCGCCGAGAGCCGCCTTCTCCTTGTGGCGCAGGCCGGCGGCCGGCTCGTCGAGCAGCAGCAGCGCCGGGTCGGTGGCCAGCGCGCGTGCGATCTCCACCAGCCGCTGCGGGCCGAGCGCCAGGTTGCCGGCCAGCTCGTGCATCTTGTCGGCCATGCCGATGCGCGCGAGCTGGCGCTCGGCCTCGGCGAAGAGGGCGCGCTCCTCGGCGCGGTCCAGGCGCAGCATGGCGCGCAGCGTGCCGGCGCGGCTGCGCAGGTAGCCGCCGAGCGCCACGTTCTCGAGCACCGTCATCTCGGGCACCAGCTTCACGTGCTGGAAGGTGCGGCTGATGCCGCGGCGCGCGATCTGGCGGCTCGGCAGCCCGCCGACCGGCTCGCCGCGGAAGGCGACGCCGCCGCCGCTCAAGGCCAGCACGCCGGTGATGAGGTTGAAGGTCGTGCTCTTGCCGGCGCCGTTGGGGCCGATCAGGCCGACGATGTCGCCGGCGCGGATCTGGAAGCTCACGTCGTTGACGGCGACGAGGCCGCCGAACTGCTTGCGCACCGCCTGCACGTCCAACAGCAGCTCGCCGCGCGCCGGCTTGCCGCGTGTGGGCAACGCCGCGGCACCTTGCGGGCCATGCCAGTCGGGCACGCGCCGCGCCGGCGGCGCCAGCCGGCCGACGAAGGCCCACAGGCCCTCGGGCGCGTACTTCAGCACGACGACGAGGACGATGCCGAAGACGATGACCTCGAAGTTGCCGCTCGTGCCGATCAGCCGCGGCAGCAGCACCTGCAACTGGTCCTCGACGATGCGCACCACGGCCGAGCCGAGGAAGGCGCCCCAGACGTTGCCGATGCCGCCGAGCACGGCCATGAACAGGTACTCGATGCCCTTGGCGATGGAGAACGGCGTCGGGTTCACCGAGCGCTGGAAGTGCGCGAAGAGCCACCCCGACAGCGCCGCCAGCACCGCGGCGATGACAAACGCCGTGAGCTTGTAGCGGAAGGTCGAGATGCCCATCGCCTCGGCCATCATCGAGCCGCTCTTCAGCGACCGGATGGCGCGGCCGGGGCGCGAATCGAGGAGGCGGATGACGGCGAGCGCGGCGACGAGCGCCACGGCCCAGATGAGGTCGTGCAGGCCGCGGCCGGTGCCGAGGTCGACGCCGAACAGGCCGATCGTCGGCACACCCTGCAGGCCGTCGTACTTGCCGAGCCAGCCCATGTTGCCCATCGTGTAGTTCAGCGCCAGGCCCCAGGCGATGGTGGCCAGCGGCAGGTAGTGCCCCGACATGCGCAGCGTGATCGCGCCGAGCACCAGCGCCACCACCACCGCGAGCACGACGCCGACGACGAGCCCGATCCAAGGCGAAACCGCGTGTGCGGTGGCGAGGTACGCCGACGTGTAGGCGCCGACGCCGACGAACGCCGCCTGCCCGAACGACGTGAGCCCGCCGACGCCGGTGAGCAGCACGAGGCCGAGTGCGACGAGTGAATAGAGGCCGATGTAGTTGCTCTGCGTGATCCAGAAGTCCGGCACCGGCAACAGCGGCAGCACCAACATGAAAAGGGCGAAGGCCGGGAAGGCCCAGCGCGTCGGCAGGGCCCGGCGCGTCACGGGCGGCATCTCAATGCTCCTCGCCATGCGGGTCGCGGAGGCTCCGCCACAGCAGCACCGGCAGGATCGAGCCGAAGACGATGACCTCCTTGAAGGCGCTGGCCCAGAACGAGCCGAAGCTCTCGAGCAGGCCGACGCCGAGTGCGCCGACAAGCGCCAGCGGGTAGCTCGACAGCCCGGCGAAGACCGCGGCGACGAAGCCCTTCAGGCCGATCAGGAAGCCGCTGTCGTAGAAGACGGTGGTCGTCGGGCCGATCAGCAGGCCCGACAGCGCGCCGATGAACGCGGCCATCGTGAACGACAGCCGCCCGGCGCCGACGGTGGAGATGCCCATCAGCCGCGCGCCGAGCCGGTTGACGGCGGTGGCGCGCAGCGCCTTGCCGTGCAGCGAACGCTCGAAGAACAGCGCCAGCGCGACGATCAGCACGAGCGAGGCGACGAAGATGATCACCGTCTGCCCCGACAGCGCCAGCGGACCGAGCGTGAAGCGCTGGTCCCAGAAGCTCGGGTTGCGGAAGCCCTCGGCGCCGAAGAAGAAGAGGCCGAGCCCGACGAGCGCGAAGTGCACGCCGACCGAGACGATCAGCAGCACCAGCACCGATGCGTCGGCCAGCTTCTCGTAGGCCAGGCGGTAGATCAGCGGGCCGAACGGCGTGACGAGCGCCAGCGTCAGCGCCGCCTGCGCCAGGAGCGGCAGCTTCATCGGCGCCAGCCACAGCGCCAGCAGCGACACCGCGACCGGCCAGCCGAGCGTGCGCCCCGCCTGGCGGGCGATGCGCGCGGCCGGCTGCTGCTGGCGCACGCCGTGCCACACGTCGGAGATGGCGGTGGCAAACGCCAGCACCAGCAGGAACCACACCGTGCCCGGCACCTTGCCCATCTGCAGCAGCGCGAGCGTCAGCGCGCCGAAGGCGACGAACTCGCCTTGCGGGATGAAGATGACGCGCGTGACGGCGAACACCAGCACCGTGGCCAGCGCCAGCAGCGCATAGACGGCGCCGTTGGTCAGGCCGTCCAGCGCCAGGATGCCGGCGATCGAAAGGTCCATCGTGTGTGTGTGCCGTCGTCGCGCGCTTCGGGCCGCCGGTCAGCGCCTCACTTCTCGACGATGAACTTGCCGTCGGTGACCTTGAGCATGACGCCGGTCTCGTTCGTGTAGCCCCAGTGGTCCTGCGCGGTCCAGTTCATCACGCCGTGGCTGAAGACGGTGCGGCCCATCGTCTCCATCGACTCCTTCAGCGCGGCGCGGAACTCGGCCGTGCCGGGCTTGGCCTTCTTCAGCGCCATCGGGATGATCTTCTCCAGCACCACCTTGGCGTCGTAGCTGTGGCCGGCGAACTGGTTGGCGCTGCCCACGCCGTAGGCCTTCTCGAAGCCGGCGAGGAAGTCCATCGCCAGCTTCTTGCTCGGGTGGCTGTCGGCCAGCTGCGCGCCCACCATGGCCGGGCCGCTGACGACGAACGTGCCTTCGACGGCTTTGCCGCCGATGCGCATCAGGTCCATCGTCGCCGCGGCGTGCGTCTGGTAGACCTTGCCCTTGTAGCCGCGCTCGACGATGGCCATCTGCGGCATCGCCGCGCCCGAGCCGCTGGCCACGACGAGCATCGCGTCGGGGTTGGCGGCGGTCAGCTTCAGCGCCTGCGGCGTGACGCTCGTGTCGGTGCGCGCGAAGCGCTCGGCGGCGACGACCTTGATGCCGGCCTTCTCGCCGGCGGCGGTGATGGCCTTCAGCCACAGCTCGCCGTAGGCGTCGGTGTAGCCGAGGAAGCCGACGGTCTTCACGCCCTGCTTCTTCATGTGCTCGACCATCGCGAAGGCCATCACGTCGTTGCTCTGCGGCAGGCGGAAGAGCCACCCGTCCTGGCCGGGCGGCGTGCCGACGGGGCTGGCGGCAAGCTGCACCGTCTTCGCCTCGGCGGCGACGGGCGCCATCGCGGCGGCCACCGGCGTCAGGCACGAGCCGATGATCATGTCGACCTTGTCCTCGGTGATGAAGCGGCGCGTGTTGGCGACGCCCTTGCCGGGGTCGCTGGCGTCGTCGAGGATGACCAGGTTCACCTTCTCGCCGGCGATCGTCTGCGGCCAGAGCTTGAACTGGTTCTGCATCGGGATGCCAAGGCCGGAGCCCGGGCCGGTGAGCGACAGGCTGATGCCGATGTTGATGTCGGCCATCGCCGGCGCGGCGCCGAGCAGCGCCAGCGCGGCGGCGGCGACGAGGGTCTTCAGGGTCATGCGCTTCATCATCTTCAGTCTCCTTGGGACAGGGGCAGGTGGTGTGTGAGCGAAATGGACAGTGATTTGCCCGCGCGGGCGCGCCGCCGATTCAACGGGGCCGGCGCGCGTGCGGCGATTGGGGCTAACCATTGGGGGAAAACATCAGCGGCGCCGGCCAAGGGCGCAACCAGGGATGGGGGTCGCCGAGACCTTCGAAGTCATGGGGCCTTGTCGGCGTCCTTGCTGACGTCCTTGGTGACTTTGGCGGCGCGCTTCTCGAGGAACGCGCGCACGCGCTCGCGCGCCGCGTCGTCGCTCTCGGCGATGGCGGCCATCAGCGATTCGACGAAGAGGCCCTGCTGGGCCGGCATGTCGGCGATGCGTGGCAGCGCCTGCGTGATCGCGTAGTTCGACAGCGGTGCGTTGGCGGCAATCTTCTCGGCCAGCGCCAGCGCCTTCGCCAGGCCCTGGCCGTCGGCGACGCGGTAGTTGCTGATGCCCAGAGCCTGCCCCTCGTCGGCGTCGAAGACGCGGCCGGTGAGCATCATGTCGGTCATGCGCGCCGCGCCGATCAGCCGCGACACGCGGACCGAGCCGCCGCCGCCGACGAAGATGCCGCGCGTGCCCTCGGGCAGGCCGTAGAAGGTGCTGTCCTCGGCGACGCGCAGGTGCGCGCTGCTCGCGAGCTCGAGCCCGCCGCCGACGACGGCGCCGTGCAGCACGGCGATCACCGGCACCGGCGCGAACTGGATCTGGTCGAAGCAGGCATGCCACATGCGCGAGTGCGCGATGGCCTCGGGCGTGCTGCGCTCGAGCACTTCCGAGAGGTCCAGCCCGGCGCAGAAGTGGTCGCCTTCGCCGCTGACGATGACGGCGCGCGCCTCGCGCGGCAGGTTCACGAAGACGGTCTGCAGCTGCGCCAGCAGCTCGTCGCTGACCGAGTTGCGCTTGGCCGGGCGATTCAGGCGCACGTGCAGCACGGGGCCGGCGGCCTCGAGGCGCATCAGCGGCACGTGCGTGAGCGGGCCCGGTGGGGCCTGGAAGGGTTGCAGGGTGAGGGGCATGGGGAAAGTGTCCGGTTCTCGCTTCGGTCGTCGTGCGCCCGTCAGGCGGCCGTGATGACGCGCGCATCCAGCGGCTGCGCGTACAGCCCTTCCACCTCGGCGGCGCGGCGCGCGAGCGTCAGGCGCTGGTTGATGTAGCCCTTGTCGGTGATCTCGCCGGCGGCCATGCTCGGCGCGTCGGGCAGCAGCAGCACGCGCGTGGGCGTGTGCGCCGAGCCGGCGTGCTCGGCGCGGATGCGTTGCAGCGCCGCCTTCACTTGCGCGCGCACCTCGGCCTCGGGCAGCGTGCGCGCCGCTTCGGTCAGGAAGACCAGCGCGCCGATCTCGTTGCGGTCGTGGCCGGTGATCACCGCGTCCTGCGCCAGCGGCGCCAGCGCCGCGACGAGATGCAGCCGCAGCGTGCCCACCGACACCCAGGTGCCGCTGGTGAGCTTGAAGTCCTCGGCGACGCGGCCGTTGAAGACGATGCCGCTCGCGGGATCGCTCTCGTCCTGCAGATAACCGGCGTCGCCGATGCGATAGAAGCCGTCTTCGTCGAACGCGGCGCGCGTCGCTTCGTCGTTGCCGCGGTAGCCGGGGAAGATATTCGGGCCGCGCAGGCGCATCTCGAGCTTGCCGCCGTTGGGGACGAACTTGATCTCGACCCCCGGCATCGGCAGGCCGATGACGCCGGCGCGGTCGAGCTTCCAGTGCGCGAAGGTGTTGGCCGGCGCCGTCTCGGTGCTGCCCCAGCTCGTCGTGAACCACATCGGGTCGGTGTGCACGTCGCGCACCTTCGCGGCCACCGCTTCGAGCCGCTGCCAGGTCGACTGCGGCATGCCGGCGCCGGCGTAGAACACCATGCGCAGCCGGCCGAAGAAGCGGCGCGCGAGGTCGGCGTCGGCCTCCAGCGCCGGCAGCATCATGTCGTAGCCCTTGGGCACGTTGAAGTGCAGCGTCGGCTGCACTTCGCGCAAGTGGACGATCGTCTTGTCGATCAGGCCGGGCAGCGGCCGGCCGTCGTCGATGTACATCGTGCCGCCGGTGGAGACCACGAGGAACTTGTTGTGGTTGCCGCCGAACGTGTGGCTCCAGGGCAGCCAGTCGAGCAGCACCGGCTTCTCGCCATTCAGGAACCGCAGCGTCTGGCGCAGCATCTGCTGGTTGGCCGTCAGCATGCGCTGCGTGTTGACAACGACCTTCGGGTGCCCGGTCGAGCCCGAGGTCAGCAGGTACTTGGCGTGTGTGTCGGGGCCGACGGCGGCGAAGGCGGCGGCGACCGCCGGCGTCTCGCGCGTGGCCAGCAGCGCGGAGAAGGGCAGGGCCCCCGGCACGCCGTCGGCGCCTTGGGAGAAGACGGCGCGTGCGGCGATCGGCGCCTTGTCGAGCACCGGCGCGTAGGTGGCCGCGTCGTGGGCGTAGACGAGCGCCGGCCCGAGCGTCGCGAGAATGCCGTGGATGCGGGTGTAGTCGCCTTGCGCCAGGCGGCTGTAGCCGCTGGTGATCGGGCAGATCGGCCGGCCGACATGCATGCAGGCCAGTTCGAGCACGAGGTGGTCGAGCGAGTTGTCCGACAGCACCGCCACCGGCTGGCCGGCGGGCAGGTTCAGGTCGAGCAGCGATTGCGCGACGGCGCCGACACGTTGGCGCAATGCGCGCCAGGTGAGGCGCGACCAGCCATCTGAAGTGGATGCGGCGTTGGCAGCCGGCTCGGCAAACGCTGTCGCCTCGGGCGTGCGCTCGGCCCACTGTTCGAGCCACTCGCCGACCGAGCGCGCATGCGCCTGCAGCGGTTCCGGCGAGCGCAGCACGAAGGCGCCGCCGCCGAGATCTTCGCGCACGGCGCGGCGCGGGGCCAACTGGGCCGGGTCGTCGAAGAACGGGCGGCGCGCCTCGGTCGTCATGACAGTCTCCGATTTGTAGTCCATACACATGTGTATGTGTTTGGGATCGAATCGTAGGCGCCGTGCCGCGCCCTCGCATCCGTGATTACCCCTGATGCCATACAGTGGTGTATGGGCGCATGCTCGCGGCCGCAGCGCCGCGCTCCGCCTGCCGTTCACCGCCCACCGATGCCCACGCCTCCCGTCCGCAGCCTGCCCTCCCGCAAACCGCGCCGCGCCGCCGCCGAGGCCGACACGCGCGCGACGCTGACGCCGGAAACATGGATCGAGGCGGCCACCGAGGTGCTGGTCGACCAGGGCATCGACCACGTGCGGGTCGACGTGCTCGCGACGCAGCTTGGCGTGACGCGCGGCAGCTTCTACTGGCACTTCCGCGACCGCGAAGACCTGCTGCGCCGCGTGCTGCAGGCCTGGCGCGACCGCGCGACGGTGGCGCTGACGCGCCGGCTCGAAAGCGCGCTGCGCGATCCGCGTGAGCAACTGCGCGACGCGGCGTCGCTGCCGTTTCGGGGCCGCGCCGCGGCGAAGGCCGCGCGCATCGAACTGGCGATCCGCGCCTGGGCGCGGCGCGACGAGATGGCGCGTGCGGCGGTCGACGAGGCCGACGCGGCGCGCCTGGCGCACCACGAGCGCATCTTCGCCGCGCTCGGCTTCGCGCCGGCCGAGGCGCGCGCACGCGCCTTCCTGATGTACGGCTACGAGGTCGCCGAGTCGCTGCTGCACCGCCAGGGCAGCGCCGCCGAACGCGATGCGCGCCGCGCGCTCGTCGAGCGGCTGATGCAGACGCCGTCGAAGGCAGTCGCGCCGTCAGCACCTTCGGCACACGCCGGCCCGGGATAATCACGCCGGCGCGCGGCTCGTGCGCGCGGCCCGGGTGGCGAAACCGGTAGACGCAGCGGACTTAAAATCCGCGGCCCTTCGCGGGGCATACGGGTTCGAGTCCCGTCCTGGGCACCATCGATCGGCCATCCCCTGGCCCGCCGCGGCCACAGCGCAGGAGCGCGCATGACTCTGTTCGCCCAGGAGTCCCTCAACGAGGGCGTCAGCAAGCGCGAGGTGTTCGGCTGGGCGATGTACGACTTCGCCAACAGCGGCTACACGACGGTGGTGCTGACGGCGGTGTTCAACGCCTACTTCGTCGGCGTCGCGGCGGGCGGTGCCGACTGGGCCACCTTCGCGTGGACGCTCACGCTGGCGGTGTCCAACGCGATCGTCATGCTGACGATGCCGGCGATCGGCGCGTTCGCCGACCTGCGCGCGGCGAAGAAGCGGCTCCTGATGCTCTTCACCGCGGGCTGCGTCCTGAGCACGGGGCTCTTGGCCGGCGTCGGGCCGGGCGACCTGGCGCTCGCCGTCGTCGCCGTCGTGCTCTCCAACGTCTTCTATTCGTACGGCGAGGCGCTCAACGCCGCCTTCCTGCCAGAACTCGCTCGGCGCGATGCGCTCGGCCGCGTCTCGGGCTGGGGCTGGAGCTTCGGCTACTTCGGCGGCATGCTGGCGCTCGGCATCAGCCTCGCCTACGTGCTGTGGGCGCAGGGCCAGGGGTTGAAGGCGACGCACTTCGTGCCGGTGACGATGCTGATCACGGCCGGCATCTACGCCGTCGCTTCGCTCGTCACCTTCGCGCTGCTCGGCGAACGCGCGGTGCCGCAGCCCGATGCGGCGCACCAGGGCGTCGCGGCGTCGCTGCGGCGGCTCGGCCAGACGTGGCACGAGGCGCGCCGTTATCGCGATTTCGCGTGGCTGATGGTCTGCGCGATGTTCTACCAGGCGGGCATTGCTGTCGTCATCGCGCTGGCCGCGGTCTACGCGGCCGAGGCGCTGGGGTTCAAGCAGACCGAGACGATGCTCTTGATCTTCCTCGTCAACATCGCCGCGGCCGGCGGCGCGTTCGTGTTCGGCTACTGGCAGGACCGCATCGGCCAGCGGCGCGCGCTCGGGCTCACGCTGCTCGGCTGGCTGGTGATGATCGCGCTCGCGTGGGCGGCGCGCGGGCCGGGCCTCTTCTGGGTGGCGGCGGTGCTCGCGGGGCTGTGCATGGGCAGCAGCCAGTCGGCGGGGCGGGCGCTGGCCGGGCTCTTCGCGCCGGCCGAGCGGCTGGCGGAGTTCTTCGGGCTCTTCGCGTTCGCGACCCGGCTGTCGGCGATCGTCGGGCCGTTGACCTACGGCCTCGTCACGTGGGCGACGGCCGGCAACCACCGCCACGCGATCCTGTCGACGGGTTTGTTCTTCGTCGTCGGCTGGGTGCTGTTGCGCAATGTCGACGTCGAGCGGGGCCGCGCGGCGGCGAATGCGCCGCTGAGCCCGTCATCGCTGCCGCCGGTGAGGCCGGCCATGGCAAAATAGCACGATCGTTCGATTTCGCGGCCGACCCGCCTTGTCCCGGATCCGCGGCCCCGGCGGCGCACAGCGGTGCTGCTGCGTCGCAGCCGCCGCGACGGGCGCTCCTAGAATCCGACCTTCCGTAAACGTCAACTCGCGTCCGCGTTTTTCTTTCCCCACGAATCCCCGAGAGCCAAGGAGCCGATTCCCATGAAGGTGCTGGTGCCCGTGAAACGGGTCGTCGACTACAACGTCAAGGTACGCGTCAAGAGCGACGGCTCCGGCGTCGACATCGCCAACGTCAAGATGAGCATGAACCCTTTCGACGAAATCGCCGTCGAAGAGGCAGTGCGGCTGAAGGAGAAGGGCGCCGCGACCGAGGTCATCGCCGTCTCTTGCGGCGTCACGCAGTGCCAGGAGACGCTGCGCACGGCGATGGCGATCGGTGCCGATCGCGCGATCCTCGTCGAGAGCGCCGACGAGCTGCAGCCGCTCGCGGTGGCGAAGCTGTTGAAATCGCTCGTCGACAGGGAGCAGCCCGGCCTCGTGATCCTCGGCAAGCAGGCGATCGACGACGACTGCAATCAGACCGGGCAGATGCTCGCGGCGCTGGCGAATCTGCCGCAGGCGACCTTCGCGAGCAAGGTCGAGGTGGCCGACGGCAGCGTGAACGTGACGCGCGAAGTCGACGGCGGCCTCGAGACGCTGAAGCTCAAGCTGCCGGCGGTCGTGACCACCGACCTGCGCCTGAACGAGCCGCGCTACGTGACGCTGCCCAACATCATGAAGGCGAAGAAGAAGCCGCTGGAGACGCTGAAGCCGGCCGACCTGGGTGTCGACGTGGCGCCGCGCATCAAGACGCTGAAGGTGGCCGAGCCCCCGAAGCGCGGCGCCGGCGTCAAGGTGCCCGACGTGGCCACGCTCGTCGAGAAGCTGAAGAACGAAGCCAAGGTGATCTGAGATGAGCGTCCTCGTCATTGCTGAACACGACAACGCGTCCGTCAAAGGCGCGACGCTGAACACGGTCACGGCGGCAATCGCCTGCGGCGGCGACGTGCATGTGCTGGTTGCGGGGGCCAACGCCTCTGCTGCCGCGCAAGCAGCCGCGAAGATCGCCGGCGTCGCGAAGGTGCTGCACGCCGACGCGCCGGGTCTCGATCACGGCCTCGCGGAAAACGTCGCCGCGCAAGTGCTGGCGGTCGCGAAGAACTACAGCCACATCCTCTTCCCGGCCACCGCCAGCGGCAAGAACGTCGCACCGCGCGTGGCCGCGCTGCTGGACGTGGCGCAACTGAGCGACATCACGAAGGTGATCAGCGCCGACACCTTCGAGCGGCCGATCTACGCCGGCAACGCGATCGCCACCGTGCAAAGCGCCGATGCGATCAAGGTCGTCACGGTGCGCACGACGGGCTTCGACGCCGCCGCGGCCACCGGCGGCGGCGCCGCGGTCGAGAGCCTCGCGGCGGTGGCCGATGCCGGCGCGTCGAGCTTCGTCGGCAGCGAGATCGCCAAGCTCGACCGGCCCGAGCTCACCGCAGCGAAGATCATCGTCAGCGGCGGCCGCGCGCTAGGCAGCAGCGACAAGTTCACCGAGGTGCTGACGCCGCTGGCCGACAAGCTCGGCGCCGCCTTGGGTGCCAGCCGCGCTGCCGTCGACGCGGGCTATGCGCCCAACGACTGGCAGGTCGGGCAGACGGGCAAGATCGTCGCGCCGCAGCTCTACGTGGCTTGCGGCATCAGTGGCGCGATCCAGCACCTGGCGGGGATGAAGGACAGCAAGGTCATCGTCGCGATCAACAAGGATCCCGAGGCGCCGATCTTCGCGGTCGCCGACTACGGGCTCGAGGCGGACCTCTTCGCAGCGGTGCCCGAACTCGTCGCCAAGCTCTGATCCCGGACTTCCATTCGTGACCTGCGAGGGGCGCCCGGGACCGACCCGCGCGCCCCTCTTTGCACCCGGCGTGCACGCGCACCGCTGGAGGAGAACGCGATGACCTACCGCGCCCCCGTGAAGGACATGCTCTTCGTGATGAAGGAGCTGGCCGGCATCGATGCCGTCGCGCAGCTGCCGGGGCACGAAGACGCCGGATACGACACCGCCGCCGCCGTGCTGGAGGAGTGCGCGCGCTTCACCGGCGACGTGCTCGCGCCGCTGAACGTCGAAGGCGACAAGAACCCGTCGAGCTTCAGCGACGGCCGCGTCACGACGACGCCCGGCTTCAAGGAGGCGTTCGCGCAGTTCGCCGCCGGCGGCTGGCAGGGGCTGTCGCACCCCGCCGAGTTTGGTGGCCAGGCGTTGCCGAAGCTCATCCACAGCGCCTGCGCGGAGATGGTGCAAAGCGCGAACATGAGCTTCGCGCTGTGCCCGCTGTTGACCGACGGCGCGATCGAGGCGCTGCTCACCGCCGGCAGCGACGCGCAGAAGGCCGAGTACCTGCCGAAGATGATCGACGGCACGTGGACCGGCTCGATGAACCTCACCGAGCCGCAGGCGGGCAGCGACCTGAGCCTCGTGCGCACACGCGCCGAGCCGCAGCCCGACGGCAGTTACCGGCTCTTCGGCACGAAGATCTTCATCACCTATGGCGAGCACGACCTGGCCGGCAACATCGTCCATCTCGTGCTGGCGCGGGTGGCCGGCGCGCCCGAGGGCGTGAAGGGCATCTCGCTCTTCATCTGCCCGAAGGTGCTCGCCGACGGCACGCGCAACGACGTGCACTGCGTCAGCATCGAGCACAAGCTCGGCATCAAGGCGAGCCCGACGGCGGTGCTGCAGTACGGCGACGGCATCACGAAGCCGCTCGGCGCGGCCGGCGCCATCGGCTACGTGGTCGGGCAGGAGAACCGCGGCCTCGAGTACATGTTCATCATGATGAACTCGGCCCGCTTCGGCGTCGGCATCCAGGGCATCGCCACCGCCGAACGCGCCTACCAGAAGGCGGCGGCCTACGCGCGCGAGCGCGTGCAAAGCCGCCCGGTGGACGGCAGCCTCACGAAGGCCGCGCCGATCATCCACCACCCCGACGTGCGCCGCATGCTGATGACGATGCGCGCCTACACCGAAGGCTGCCGCGCGATGGCCTTCGTCGCCGCGGCCGCCTACGACGCGGCGCATGCGCATGCCGACGCCGAAGTGCGGCGGCAGAACCAGGCCTTCTACGAGTTCATGGTGCCGCTCGTGAAGGGTTTGTCCACCGAGATGAGCCTCGACGTGGCGAGCCTGGGCGTGCAGGTGCACGGCGGCATGGGCTTCATCGAGGAGACGGGCGCGGCGCAGTACCTGCGCGACGCGAAGATCCTGACGATCTACGAGGGCACGACGGCGATCCAGGCCAACGACCTCGTCGGCCGCAAGACGGCGCGCGATGGCGGCGCCACGGCGCGCGCCATCGCCGCGCAGATCGAAGCGACGGTCGGCGAGTTGAAGACGCTCGGCACCGATGACGCACTGGCGATGGCAAAGCGGCTCGACGCCGGCCGCCGCGCCCTGCTCGACGTGGTGGACTTCGTCGTCGCGCAAGGCAAGGGCCGACCCAACGCGGTGTTCGCCGGCAGCGTGCCGTACCTGATGCTTGCCGGCACCGTCGTCGCCGGCTGGCAGATGGCGCGTGCGCTGCTCGCCGCGGAGCGGCACTTGAAGGCCGGCACCGACGCCGAGTTCATGCAGGCCAAGATCACGACGGCGCGCTTCTTCGCCGACCACCTGCTCGTCAAGGCGCCGGCGCTGCGCGACAGCATCGTCGAAGGCGCCGACGCGGTGACGGCGCTGGCGCTGGACGCGTTCTGAGCCGCTCGTCCTCGCCTGTCTTCCTCTTCCTCCTCCAACGATCATCCCTTCAACGGAGTCTTCCCCGATGGCTTTGCCCCGCGTGCTTCAGCAGGTGCCGTTCCCCGTCATCGGGGCGCCGCTGTTCATCATCAGCAACCCCAAGCTCGTCATCGCGCAGTGCACGGCCGGCATCGTCGGCTCGATGCCGGCGCTGAACGCGCGCCCCGCCTCGCAGCTCGACGAGTGGCTGGCCGAGATCACCGAGGGCCTGGCGGCCTGGAACAAGGCGCATCCGGACCGGCCGGCGGCGCCGTTCGCGATCAACCAGATCGTGCACAAGACCAACGACCGCCTCGAGCACGACATGCAGATGTGCGCGAAGTACAAGGTGCCGATCGTCATCACGAGCCTGGGCGCGCGCACCGACATCAACGACGCCGTGCACAGCTGGGGCGGCATCGTGATGCACGACGTCATCAACAACACCTTCGCGAAGAAGGCGGTCGAGAAGGGCGCCGACGGCCTGATCCTCGTCGCCGCCGGCGCCGGCGGACACGCCGGCGTGAAGAGCCCGTTCGCGCTGGTG
Organism: Betaproteobacteria bacterium; assembly: GCA_016716535.1. Classification (GTDB taxonomy): domain Bacteria; phylum Pseudomonadota; class Gammaproteobacteria; order Burkholderiales; family Burkholderiaceae_C; genus Rubrivivax. The sequence continues at coordinate 594,671 of JADJWD010000002.1, forward strand.
GCTGAGGTGCGCGAGTGGTTCAAGGGGCCGATCGCGCTGTCCGGCGCCATCGCCACCGGCGACGCCGTGCTCGCCGCGCAGGCACTGGGTGCCGACTTCGCCTACATCGGCAGCCCGTTCATCGCCACCGAGGAGGCGCGCGCCTCCGAAGCCTACAAGCAGTGCATCGTCGACAGCACGAGCGACGACATCGTCTACTCGAGCCTGTTCACCGGCGTGCACGGTAACTACCTCAAGCCGAGCATCCGCAACGCCGGCCTGGACCCCGACCACCTGCCCGAAAGCGACCCGAGCAAGATGAACTTCGGCGGTGAGGGTGCCAAGAAGGCCTGGAAGGACATCTGGGGCTGCGGCCAGGGCATCGGCGCGGTGAAGGCCGTGCAGCCGGCCGCCGAACTGGTGGCGCGGCTGAAGCGCGAGTACGCCGCGGCGCGGCGGCGCGCGCTCGAAGCCGAGCCGGCGCTGGCCTGAGCGGGGCCGCCATGAAGCGCGTGCCTGTGTCTCGCCGGCTGCTTGCCGCGGGGGCCATTGTGGTGGCCACACTGGCCGCGGCGGCCTGCACGTCGGTCGGCGTCGGCATCGGCTTTCCGATCGGGCGCATCGGCGGCATCACGATCGGCGGTTCGATCCCGATCCCGCCGCGCGAGCCGGCGGCTTCGGCGCCGGCGCCGTCTGCGAGCGCACCGGCTTCGGCGCCGGTGAGTCGCTAGTTCAGCGTATTAGAAGAGACGTTAGGTCTCTGCTACACCGAACCGACGCATGCCACGCACGCTGATCCACAACGCCCGCCTCTTCGAGAGCGACCACGCGCGCTTCGTGCCCGACTGCACCGTCGTCATCGAAGGCGAGCGCATCGTCGAGGTGGCGCGCGAGCGGCGCGAGGCACGCGCCGAGGACGGTGCGACGGTCATCGACGCCAAAGGCCTGGCGCTGCTGCCTGGCCTGATCGACGCCCACGTGCACGTCGTCGCCGCGTCGCACGACCTCGTCGGCCAGACGACGTGGCCGGTGTCGCTCGTCGGCGCCGAGGCCAGCCGCATCATGCGCGAGATGCTCGAACGCGGCTTCACGACCGTGCGCGACGCCGGCGGCGCCGACGCCGGGCTGCAGGAAGCGCAGCAGCGCGGCCTGTACGCCGGGCCGCGCCTTTTCGTCTCGGGCTTCCCGATCAGCCAGACCGGCGGCCACGCCGACATGCGACCGCGCGGCGCGCGCGGGCCCGGCTTCTTCTGCGCCTGTGCCGGCCTTGGCCTCGTCGGCACGATTGCGGACGGCGTCGGCGAAGTGCGCCGCGCCGTGCGCGAGCAGGTGCGCACCGGCGCCAACCAGATCAAGATCATGGCTGGCGGCGGCATCGCGAGCCCGAGCGACCCGCTCGAAGGCACGCAGTTCTCGATCGACGAGTTGCGCGCCGCCGTCGAGGAGGCTGAGGCCGCGAACCTCTACGCGCTGGCGCACGCCTATTCGCCACGCGCCGTGACGCGCGCCGTCGAGGCCGGCGTGCGCAGCATCGAGCACGGCAACCTGATCGACGCGGCCACCGCGCGCGTGATGAAGCGCGAGGGCGCCTTCCTCGTGCCGACGCTGTCCACCTACGCGGCGCTGGCCGACGAGGGCGAGCGCCTGGGCTGGAGCCGGGCGATGCTGGACAAGCTCGAGCAGGTCAAGGGCCGCGGCCTCGAAGCGGTGCAGATCGCGCGCGCCGAAGGTGTGCCGGTCGTCTTCGGCACCGACCTGCTCGGCCACATGCACGGCCGCCAGAGCGGCGAGTTCACGATCCGCCGGCAGGTGCAGCCGCCACTCGAAGTGCTGCAAGGCGCCACATGGACCGCGGCGCAGCTGATGCGCCAGGAGGCGCACCTCGGCCGCATCGCGGCGGGGGCGTTTGCCGACCTGCTCCTGGTGGCCGGCGACCTCGAGCGCGACCTCGCGCCGCTGGCCCGGCCCGAGGAGGGCGTGCGGCTGGTGATGCAGGGCGGGCGGGTGGTGGCCGACCGGCGCTCAGCCGGGCAGGCGTAGCAGGCGGCGGCCGCGGCCGGGTGCCAGGTCGCAGGCCAGGCGCTGTTCGCGCCCGTCGCTGAAGACGCTGAGCACGTAGCGCCCGGCCACCGGCACTTCGATCGACACGCAGCCCTCGGCGTCGGCGACGAGGCCCAGATCGGGCATCGCCACCGGCGCGTCGGCGACCGCGACCAACGCGTCGGCGGCCGGCGCCCCGTCGGCGCGCAGCAGTTGCACTTCCATGACCGCGCCGCCTGCGGGCTTTCGAGCGGCGACCCTTACAGCCCTTCGTTCTTCCAGCCGAGCATCCGGTTGAAGACGTTGCCTTCGATGCGCGTGGCCGAGTTGCCCGAGGTGTGGCCGTTGGTGTGCATACCGACGCCGTAGCGCTGGCCGTTCTGCAGGATCCACACCGGCGAGCCGCTCTGGCCGCCCATCGTGTCGATTTCGTAGGTGATGACGCGCGAGCTGACGCTCTTCGTGCGCTGGGCCATGAACCACTGCTGGTTGCCGCCCTTGTCGCCGGGGTAGCCCGACAGGTTCAGGTGTGCCGCGCGCAGGAACGTGTCGTCGCGCACGGCGAAGCCGAACCAGCCGGTGCGGTCGCCCAGCCGGGCGTTGGCCGGCAGGATGATCGCCCCGTAGTCGTACTCGCGGTTGCGCGACTGCGTCCAGCCGACGACGCTGCGCAGGTTGCCGCTGAAGGCGCTGCCGTACGGGCGCGCGGCGTCGTTCAGGCCCGGCACGACCTCGATCGAGCGCACCCAGCCGCCCTCGTTGTGCATGAACACGCAGTGGCCGGCCGTGATCACTGTGCGCGGCGCGACGAGCCAGCCGCTGCCGATGAAGCGCCGCCCGTTGGCGGCGGTGATCTTCAGCGCGCAGATCGCGCGCCACGGATACGACGCCGTCGCCGAGACGCGGACGCGGTCGTCGGTGCCGATGATGACTTCGGGCTGCAGCGCCGACTCGGGCAAGTCGTAGCTGCCGAGCAGCGCGTCGCGCGGCGCCTCGTCGGCGACCGGCGCGGCGGCCGCGGCGGCCGCCTCGGCGCCCATCGAACCCTCGTATTCGGTGACCGCCGCGGGGGGGGGGGGGGGGGGGGGGGGGGGGGGGGGGGGGGGGGGCGGGGGCCCGGTCTCCGTGGCCGGTGGCGAGCAGGCGTGCTTCGATCGACTTGCCCATGCTTCGTTCTCCCAGTGCGTGCCTTGCGGCAGGTGAACCCCGCGCAGGCCGCCAGGGTGGCGGCGCGCGCAGACCCGGCTGCGCCCGCAGCCGGGGCGGCATGATCGAAGCGGCCCGCAGCGGCGAGCCATCCCTAACGGCACGGCTGCACGGCCGGATCTCATCCCGCCGGAGGAAGGAAAGCGAAACGGGGCCGCTTGGGGCCCCGTTCTCCTGCTGCCTGCGCGCCCGGGCGCGCGGCCCGCAGGCAGCGCCCCGTTCGCGGGTCGCTGTCAGCGCACGCTCGTGAACCGCGCCTCCGGCCGGTCGTCCGAGCGGTGCACCGTCGTCACGCCGCTCTTCATCACCCACGGGCGGATCTGGTGGTGCAGCGGGATCGCCAGCACCTCGTCGCGCGTGCGCACGAGCGCCTTCCTGATCAGCTCGTTGCGCTTGGCGACGTCGACTTCGGACTTCATCGCGTCGACCGCGGCATCGACCTCCTTGTCGCTGATCTTGCTGAAGTTGAAGTTGCCGTCGGCGCCGCTGGTGCGCGTGCGGATCAGCGACTGCAGCGAGTACTGCGCGTCGTAGGTGGCCACGCCCCAGCCGAGCAGGTAGACCGAGCTGTCGAAGTTCTGCACCTTCTGGATGAAGGTGGCCATGTTCTCGGCGACCAGGTTCGCCTTGACGCCGACGCGCGCCCACATCGAGACGACGGCCTGGCAGATCTTCTCGTCGTTGACGTAGCGGTTGTTCGGGCAGTTCAGGCGCGTCTCGAAGCCGTTGGGGTAGCCGGCGTCGGCGAGCAGCTTCTTGGCCCCGGCCACGTCGGCCTTGGTCGGCGCGTCGAGCTCCTTGGTCCAGCCGTTGACACCCGGGGCCACCATCAGGCCGGCCGGCACCGACATGCCGCGCATGATGCTCTTCTTGATCGCTTCGCGGTCGATGGCCATCGACAGCGCCTGGCGCACGCGCTTGTCGGCGAACGGGTTCTTGCCCTTGACGTTGCTGTACTTCAGCTCCGCGCTGCCCATGTCAGGCGCGAGGTAGATCGTGCGCACCTCGGGGCCGTTGACGACCTTCAGCCGCTTGTCGGCGGCGAGCCGGTCGAGGTCCTGCACCGGCACGTCGGTGAGCATGTCGACGTCACCGGCCAGGAGCGCCGCGACGCGCGTGGCGTCGGACTTGATCGGTGAGTAGACGACCTGCGTGACGTTGCCGGTGGGCTTGTCCCACCAGCCGTCGTGGCGCGCCATCATGATGCGCTGCTCGGGCTGCCAGCTGAGGATGCGGTAGGCGCCCGTGCCCATCACGTTGCGGCTGGCGAAGTTCTCTTCCTTCGCCTTGTAGTCCTGCACCTTGGCGGTGTTGTTCTTCTCGCTCCACACCTTGCTCATGATGCGGAAGTCGACGATGTTGCGCAGGAGCAGCGGGTTCGGCGCGGCCATGATGAAGTCGACGGTGTGGTCGTCGATCTTCTTGATCTCGCTGATGCCGGTGACGTAGATGCCCATCGTGCCCTGCGGCTGCCTGATGCGGCCGAAGGAGAAGATCACGTCGTCGGCGGTGAACGGCGTGCCGTCGTGGAACTTGACGCCCTTTCGCAATTCGAAGCGCACCTGCGTCGGGCTCGTGAAGGTCCACTTCGTCGCCAGCGCCGGCTCGATCTGGTACGTGGCGCTGTAGCGCGTCAGCCCCTCGTAGGCGTGCATCAGGATGGCGTTGGTCGTCGCATGGTTCTGCGAATGCGGGTCCAGCGTCAGGATGTCGTTCTGCGCCGCCCAGCGCAGCGTCTGGGCGGTGGCGGGTGCGGCGGCCAGGGCGCCTGCCAGCACCGCGGTGGCGGCCAGCGCGCCCGCCCATTTCTTCAGGCTCATGGAGCTCTCCTCGGAGAAAACGAAGCCCCGGATCGTAGTGGCTCGCCGGCCCCGGCCGCAGGCGGGGTTACTCCGATGCCGCAACGGCGCGACGCCGCCGCGGCTTGCGCGCCGGCAAGCGCGTGGAGGCGCTCGGCGTTGCCGCTGGGCGTTGCCGCTGGGCGTTGCGTCAGCCCGCTTCGAGGTCCGCGTCGCAAGCGACGCCAGCGGCGATCCACCGCCGCACGAGGCGCGGCGCCCAGGCGCGCGGCAGCCACGGCAGCCAGCGCGCGGGCTCGGCGAGCGCGCCGCAGCGGTAGCGCCGTTCTTCGCCGGACCAGGCGAGCGCGACGCAGGCGCCGCACCGCCGGCGCGACAACCACATGCCCAGCGGGCACGGCTCGAGCGCGCAGCACACGCCGCAGCCGTTGCAGGCCAGCCCCGTTGGCGGCTTGGCCGGTGCGCGGGCGTGCAGGTGCACGGTGTGCACGCCGGGCGGCATGAAAGGCGTGAGCTGTGGCGTGCGCTGTGGCATGGGCCCGACAGCATCGGCGCCGGCGCACGCGGCTTGTCAGCGAAACAGAAGGGTTCCAGGCGCCTAATTCGCCCCGATGTGACGAGGGTGTGGCACGGGTGCCGGTGTTAGAGTGCCGGCCCGAAGCGAAGCTGTTCCAGCCGTCCCTTCCCGTCCCCTTGACGATCCGCTGCTCTGCCCCTTTTCTGCCGGGGCCGCACGGCGGGCCGCAAGGCGGATCGCTACTCCGCCAGCCCGGTGAAGCCGGGGAACGCGGAAGGTTCCATGCAACCCATCCATGCGCCCTGGAAACCGGGGCGAAAGGTGAGCGAAAGATGATGCAGCAGTCCAGGTCGAACTCGTACCTGTTCGGGGGCAATGCGCCCTACGTCGAAGAGTTGTACGAGGCCTACCTCGACAACCCCGGCAGCGTGCCCGACAACTGGCGCGCGTACTTCGACAACCTGCAGCACGTGCCCGCGGTCGACGGCAGCGAGGCGCGCGACGTGGCGCACGCGCCGGTCGTCGAAAGCTTTGCGCAGCGTGCCAAGGCCAACGCCTTCGCGCTGAAGGCCAGCGAGGCCGACCTCGCGGTGGCGCGCAAGCAGGTGCACGTGCAGTCGCTGATCGCGGCCTACCGCTTCCTCGGCAGCCGCTGGGCCGACCTCGATCCGCTCAAGCGCACCGAGCGGCCCCGCATCCCCGAACTCGAGCCGGCGTTCTACGACCTGACCGAGTCGGACATGGACATCACGTTCTCGGCCACGAACACGTACTTCACGAAGGCCGAGAACATGACGCTGCGGGAGATCCTGCAGGCGTTGCGCGAGACGTACTGCGGCACCGTCGGCGCCGAGTTCATGCACTGCACCGACCCGGCCGAGAAGCGCTGGTGGCAGGAGCGGCTGGAGTCGATCCGCAGCAAGCCCACCTACTCGGCCGAGCAGAAGAAGCACATCCTCGACCGCCTGACGGCCGCCGAGGGCCTGGAGCGCTTCCTGCACACCAAGTACGTCGGCCAGAAGCGCTTCAGCCTCGAAGGCGGCGAGAGCTTCATCGCCAGCATGGACGAGGTCGTGCAGCGCGCCGGCACGCACGGCGTGCAGGAGATCGTCATCGGCATGGCGCACCGCGGGCGGCTGAACGTGCTCGTCAACACGCTGGGCAAGATGCCCAAGGACCTGTTCGCCGAGTTCGAGCACACCGCGCCCGAGGCGCTGCCGGCCGGCGACGTGAAGTACCACCAGGGCTTCAGCAGCGACATCACCACGCCCGGCGGCCCGGTGCACCTGAGCCTGGCGTTCAACCCGAGCCACCTCGAGATCGTCAACCCGGTCGTCGAGGGCAGCGTGAAGGCGCGCATGGAGCGCCGCGGCGACAAGAGCGGCGCGCAGGTGCTGCCGGTGCTGGTGCACGGCGACGCCGCCTTCGCCGGCCAGGGCGTCGTGATGGAGACGCTGGCGCTGGCGCAGACGCGCGGCTACTCCACCGGCGGCACGGTGCACCTGGTCGTCAACAACCAGATCGGCTTCACGACGAGCGACCCGCGCGACAGCCGCAGCACGCTGTACTGCTCGGACGTCGTCAAGATGATCGAGGCGCCGGTGCTGCACGTGAACGGCGACGACCCCGAGGCGGTGGTGCTGTGCACGCAGCTGGCGATGGACTACCGCCAGCAGTTCAAGAAGGATGTCGTCGTCGACATCATCTGCTTCCGCAAGCTCGGCCACAACGAGCAGGACACGCCGGCGCTGACGCAGCCGCTGATGTACAAGAAGATCGGCCAGCATCCGGGCACGCGCAAGCTGTACGGCGACAAGCTGGCCGCGCAAGGCGTACTGCCCGCCGACGGCCCTGACCAGATGGTCAAGGACTTCCGCGCCGCGATGGACGCCGGCAAGCACACCGCCGACCCGGTGCTGACCAACTTCAAGAGCAAGTACGCGGTCGACTGGTCACCGTTCCTCGGCAAGAAATGGACCGACAGCGCCGACACCGCGCTGCCGCTGGCCGAGATCCAGCGCCTGGCCGAGCGCGTGACGACGATCCCCGCCACCTTCAAGGCGCACCCGCTGGTCGAGAAGGTCTACGCCGACCGCGCCGCGATGGGCCGCGGCGAGATCAACGTCGACTGGGGCATGGGCGAGACGCTCGCCTACGCGTCGCTGGTGGCCAGCGGCTACGCGGTGCGCCTGTCAGGCGAGGACTGCGGGCGGGGCACCTTCACGCACCGGCACGCGGTGCTGCACGACCAGAAGCGCGAGAAGTGGGACGAGGGCGTCTACACGCCGCTGCGCCACGTGGCCGAAGGGCAGGCGCCGTTCGTCGTCATCGACTCGATCCTCTCCGAAGAGGCGGTGCTCGGCTTCGAGTACGGCTACGCGAGCGCCGAGCCGAACACCCTCGTCATCTGGGAGGCGCAGTTCGGCGACTTCGTCAACGGCGCGCAGGTCGTCATCGACCAGTTCATCGCCTCGGGCGAGGTGAAGTGGGGCCGCGTCAACGGCCTGACGCTGATGCTGCCGCACGGCTACGAGGGGCAGGGCCCCGAGCACAGCTCGGCGCGCCTGGAGCGCTTCATGCAGCTGGCCGCCGACAACAACATGCAGATCGTGCAGCCCACCAGCGCCAGCCAGATCTTCCACCTGCTGCGCCGGCAGATGGTGCGCCAGTTCAGGAAGCCGCTGATCATCTTCACGCCCAAGAGCCTGCTGCGCGCCAAGGACGCGACCTCGCCGCTGACCGAGTTCACCAAGGGCGAGTTCAAGACCGTCATCGGCCCGCAGCGCAAGGAGATCGAAGGCGAACAGGTCAAGCGCATCATCGCCTGCTCGGGCAAGGTCGCCTACGACCTGATCAGGAAGCGCGACGAGAAGAAGGCCTGGGACGTGGCCGTCGTGCGCGTCGAGCAGGTCTATCCGTTCCCGCACAAGGCGTTTGCCGCCGAGATGAAGCGCTTCCCGAACGCCACCGAGGTCGTGTGGTGCCAGGACGAGCCGCAGAACCAGGGCGCGTGGTTCTTCATCCAGCACCAGATCCACGAGAACATGGCCGAGGGCCAGAAGCTCGGCTATGCCGGCCGGCCTGCGTCGGCATCACCGGCGGTCGGCTACTCGCATCTGCACGTCGAGCAGCAGAAGGCGCTGCTCGAACAGGCGTTCGGCAAGCTCAAGGGCTTCGTGCTGACGAAGTGAAGCCGCACCAGTGAAGCCGTACCAGCCGCAATAGAGACACGCACATCATGGCCATCGTTGAAGTCAAGGTCCCGCAACTGTCGGAGTCGGTTGCCGAAGCGACCTTGTTGCAGTGGAAGAAGCAGCCCGGCGAAGCCGTGGCAATGGACGAGATCCTGATCGAGATCGAGACCGACAAGGTCGTGCTCGAGGTGCCGGCGCCCGCCGGCGGCGTGCTCGCCGAGCACGTCGTCGCCAATGGCGGCAGCGTCACGAGCGACCAGGTGATCGCGAGGATCGATACCGAGGGCAAGGCCGGCGCGGCGACGCCGGCACCGGCGGCTGCCGCTGCCGCGCCCGCACCGGCGCAAGCGGCTTCTGCCGCGCCCGCCGGCGGCAGCAAGGCCGGCGTCGCGATGCCCGCCGCGGCCAAGCTGATGGCCGACAACCAACTTGCCCCGGGCAGCGTGCCCGGCACCGGCAAGGACGGCCGCGTCACGAAGGGCGACGTGCTCGGCGCCGTCGCCGGCGGCGCAGCGGCGCCGAAGGCCGCAGCCCCGGCGCCTGCCGCTCCGTCAGCACCAGCCGCGCCCGCAGCCAAGCCGCTGCCGCCCGTCGCCGCGCCGACGAGCCTGAACCTGGGCGATCGCCCCGAGCAGCGCGTGCCGATGAGCCGCCTGCGCGCCCGCGTCGCCGAGCGGCTGCTGCAAAGCCAGGCCAGCAACGCGATCCTCACCACCTTCAACGAGGTCAACATGGCCCCGCTGATGGAGATGAGGAAACGCTTCCAGGAGAAGTTCGAAAAGGAGCACGGCACGAAGCTCGGCTTCATGAGCTTCTTCGTCAAGGCGGCGGTCGCGGCGCTGAAGAAGTACCCGGTGCTCAACGCCAGCGTCGACGGCAACGACATCGTCTACCACGGCTACTTCGACATCGGCATCGCGGTCGGTTCGCCGCGCGGCCTCGTCGTGCCGATCCTGCGCAACGCCGACCAGATGAGCTTTGCCGACATCGAGAAGAAGATCGCCGAGTTCGGCACGAAGGCGCGCGACGGCAAGCTCAGCATCGACGAGCTGACCGGCGGCACGTTCTCGATCAGCAATGGCGGCGTCTTCGGCTCGATGCTCAGCACGCCGATCATCAACCCGCCGCAAAGCGCCATCCTCGGCGTGCATGCGACGAAGGACCGCGCCGTCGTCGAGAACGGCCAGGTCGTCGTGCGGCCGATGAACTACCTCGCGATGAGCTACGACCACCGCATCATCGACGGCCGCGAAGCGGTGCTGGGCCTCGTGACGATGAAGGAATCGCTGGAAGACCCGGCGCGGCTTCTCTTCGACATCTGAGGCGGCATCGATGAGCAAGCAATTCGACGTCGTCGTCATCGGCGGCGGCCCCGGCGGCTACATCGCCGCGATCCGCGCCGCGCAGCTCGGTTTCGCTGTCGCCTGCATCGACGAGTGGAAGAACGACAAGGGCGGCCCCGCGCCCGGCGGCACCTGCACCAACGTCGGCTGCATTCCGAGCAAGGCGTTGCTGCAGTCCAGCGAGCACTACGAGCACGCCGGGAAGCACTTCGCCGAGCACGGCATCGGGCTCGAGAAGCTCAGCATCGACGTGAAGAAGATGCTGGCGCGCAAGGACACCGTCGTGAAGCAGAACAACGACGGCATCCTCTACCTCTTCAAGAAGAACAAGGTCGCGTTCTTCCACGGCCGCGGGTCGTTCGTGAAGGCCGCTGAAGGCGGCGGCTACGAGATCGCCGTCGCCGGCGCCGCGAACGAGACGCTCGTCGGCAAGCAGGTCGTCGTCGCTACCGGCTCGAATGCGCGCGCATTGCCGGGCGTGCCGTTCGACGAGGAGATGATCCTCAGTAACGACGGCGCGCTGCGCATCGCCGGCGTGCCGAAGAAGCTCGGCCTCATCGGCAGCGGTGTCATCGGCCTCGAGATGGGCTCGGTGTGGCGGCGCTTGGGCGCCGAGGTCACCGTGCTCGAGGCGCTGCCGACGTTCCTCGGCGCCGTCGACGAACAGATCGCCAAGGAGGCGCAGAAGGCGTTCGTCAAGCAAGGCTTGAAGATCGAGCTCGGCGTCAAGGTCGGCGAGATCAAGTCCGACAAGAAAGGCGTCAGCGTCGCCTACGCTGACGCGAAGGGCGCGGCCCAGACGCTCGCCGTCGACAAGCTCATCGTCAGCATCGGCCGCGTGGCGAACACGACGGGGCTGAATGCCGAAGCGGTGGGCCTGACGCTCGACGAGCGCGGCGCGATCGTCGTCGACGCCGAGTGCCGCACGAACCTGCCGGGCGTGTGGGCGGTGGGCGACGTCGTGCGCGGGCCGATGCTCGCGCACAAGGCCGAGGAAGAGGGCGTTGCGGTCGCCGAGCGCATCGCCGGCCAGCACGGGCACGTCGACTTCAACACCATTCCGTGGGTCATCTACACGAGCCCCGAGATCGCCTGGGTCGGCGAGACCGAGCAGCAGCTGAAGGCGCGCGGCGCTGCCTACAAGGCCGGCACGTTCCCGTTCATGGCCAACGGCCGTGCGCGCGCGTTGGGCGACACGACCGGCATGGTCAAGTTCCTCGCCGACGCGAAGACCGACGAGATCCTGGGCGTGCACATCGTCGGTCCGCTGGCGAGCGAGCTGATCGCCGAGGCGGTGGTGGCGATGTCGTTCAGGGCCAGCAGCGAGGACATCGCGCGCATCTGCCACGCGCACCCGTCGCTCTCCGAGGCGACGAAGGAAGCCGCGCTCGCAGTGGACAAGCGCACGCTGAACTTCTGACGGCGCCCGCCGTGGGGGTGCGCGAGGAGTACCAGGCCGAGCTGGCCGCACGCGGCTACCAGGCCGACGCGGCGCAGCTCGCCGCCGTCGCCGCGCTCGAGCGCTGCGAGCACGAGTGGATCGCCTACAAGGCGCGGCGCAGCAACGCCGTCACGAAGCTGCTCGTGCGCCCGCCGATCCCGCGCGGCGTCTACATGTGGGGCGGCGTCGGTCGCGGCAAGAGCTTCCTCATGGACTGCTTCTTCAGGGCGGTGCCGCTGACACGCAAGACGCGGCTGCACTTCCACGAGTTCATGCGCGAGGTGCACCGCGAGCTGCAGGAGCTGAAGGGCACCGTCAACCCGCTCGAGGAACTCGGCCGGCGCATCGCGCGGCGCTTGCGGCTCATCTGCTTCGACGAGTTCCACGTCGCCGACGTGACCGACGCGATGATCCTGCACCGGCTGCTCGAGGCGCTGTACGCGAACCGCGTCAGCATCGTCACGACCTCGAACTTCCACCCCGACGGCCTCTATCCGAACGGGCTGCACCGCGACCGCATCCTGCCGGCGATCGAGCTGCTGAAGGCGAAGATGCAGATCATCAACGTCGACGCCGGCACCGACTACCGGCAGATCGCCTGGGGCCACGTGCGCATGTACCACACGCCGCTCGGGCCCGAAGCCGACGCCGCGTTCACGCGCGCCTTCGAAGAACTCGCCGAGGCGCGCGACGAAGACCCGGTGCTGCACATCGAGCAGCGTGAGATCAAGAGCCTGCGGCGCGCCGGCGGCGTCGTCTGGTTCGACTTCAAGACGCTGTGCGGCGGCCCGCGTTCGCAGAACGACTACCTCGAACTGGCGGCGCGCTTCCACACCGTGCTGCTGTCGGGCGTGCCGCAGATGAGCCCGCGGCTGGCCAGCGAGGCGCGGCGCTTCACGTGGCTCGTCGACGTGCTGTACGACCGGCGCGTCAAGCTGGTCGTTTCGGCCGAGGTGCCGCCCGAGCAGCTCTACACCGAGGGGCCGCTTGCGCACGAGTTCCCGCGCACCGTCTCGAGACTCGCGGAAATGCAGTCGGCGCAGTTCCTCGCGCAGCAGCGGCGCGAGGTGGACACCTCGCTGACCTGAATCAGGTCGCGCGGATCGTCGGCAGCGGCGGCAGGGACGGCGCGGTCGGCCGCTCTGGCCGCAGCGGGTCGATGCGCGCCAGCGCCACCGAGAGGTTGTCGCCGCCGCCGCGGGCCCGCTGCCGCGCCTTCGTCACGAGCATCTCGCTCGCCTCGCGCGGCGGCAGCGCGTGCACGATGGCGCCGATCTCCTTCGGCGTGAAGTAGTGCCACAGCCCGTCGGAGCAGGCGAGCAGCGTGTCGCCGAACTCGAGCCGGTCGACGTGCCACAGCGTGATCGGCGGGTCGGCCTGCGTGCCCAGGCAGCCGGTCAGCAGGTTCGCCTGCGGGTGCGTGTTGGCCGCCTCCTCGGTGATCTTGCCCTCGTCGATCAGCCGCTGCACGAAGCTGTGGTCGACGGTGCGCTTCATCATCTCGGCGCCGCGGAAGTGGTAGACGCGCGAGTCGCCGGCGTGCACCACGTCGCACGAGAGGTTGGGGCTGATGCAGAAGGCGGCGATCGTGCTGTGCGGCTCTTCCTCGGAGGTGATGGCCGTCAGCTTGATCATCAGGTGCGACTCGAGCACGAGTTGCTTGAGCATCTCGGCCGGGTCGTCGCTGGCCGGCGCGAAGCGCTCGAAGACCTGATGGGCGGTCAGCAGCACCTGGTCGGCCGCCTTGCGCCCGCCGCTCTTGCCGCCCATGCCGTCGGCGATGACGGCGAGCACCGAGCCTTGAACCTTCGGGTGCACGAGGAACTCGACCTGGTCCTGCTGGTAGGCGCGGTCGCCGCGGTGCAGGCCGGTGGCCGCGCTGAAGCGGAAGCTGGCTGCGGCGGGGTGGGTGACCATGCGGCGAATATAAACTGGGCATCGGTGTTCACCGGGGGCCGGCAACGGCCCTCGACCCGCGGCCCAACCCCGAAAGCGTGATGCCATGGACCAGAACCTGCACTCGCCACAGCGCCGCCTGATCGAACTGCGCATCGAGCACGCCGATCTCGACGAACTGATCGACCGCGACGCCGAGGCCGGCGACCGGCATGGCGACGAGCTGTCGCTGAGGCGGCTGAAGAAGCGCCGCCTGCTGTTGCGCGACGAGATCGCCCGGCTCGAGGCCGAGCTCGAGCCGCCACAGCCGGCGTAGTTGACGACCGAGCCCGAAGACGAACCCGGCGCCGTCGACACTGTGGTCGACGCCGCCGATGCGCCGTCGCTCGCCGGCGCTGTCGCGGCCGCCTTCGCGCCCGACGGGCCGCTGGCCGCCGCCGACGCGCACTTCCTGCCGCGCGCCGCGCAGGACGAGCTGGCGCGGGCGATCGCGCAGGCCGTGCAACAGCGCGAGGTGCTCGTCGCCGAGGCCGGCACCGGCGTCGGCAAGACCTATGCGTACCTCGTGCCGCTGCTGCTCTCCGGCCGCCGCTCGCTCGTCAGCACGGCGACGAAGAGCCTGCAGGACCAGCTCTTCCTGCGCGACCTGCCGCGCCTGGCGCAGCAGCTCGGCGTGCCGGTGCGCCGCGCGCTGCTCAAGGGCCGCGCCAGCTATCTGTGCCGGCAGCGCCTGCGCGTCGCCGAAACAGAGGCGCAGCTGCCCGACCGCTTTGCGGCGCGCGCGCTGAACCGGGTCAGCGCCTGGGCGCAGGCCACGCGCACCGGCGACCTTGCCGAGGTCGAGGGGCTCGACGAACGCTCGCCTGTGATCCCGCTGGTCACCTCGACACGCGACAACTGCCTCGGGCTCGAGTGCCCCGCGTACCGGGACTGCCACGTCGTGCAGGCGCGGCGCGAGGCGATGGCCGCCGACCTCGTCGTCGTCAACCACCACCTTTTCTTCGCCGACCTGGCGCTGCGCGACAGCGGCGTCGCGGAACTGCTCCCCACCGTCGAGGCGGCGGTGTTCGACGAGGCGCACCAGCTCGTCGAGGCGGGCGTGCAGTTCCTCGGCACGACGCTGACGACCGGCCAGGCGCTGGATCTCGCGCGCGACGTGCTGGCGCTTGGCTTGCGGCACGCACGGGGCCTGGCACCGTGGGCGGAACTCGCCGGCGCGATCGAGAAGGCCGCGCGCGAGCTGCGCCTCGCCTGCGCCGGGCCGCTGCGCGACGTGCGCGGCATCCTGAAGCTGCGCTGGGAGGAACGTGCGTCCGGCGACCGGCTTGTCGAGCCATTGAGCCGTCTCGTCGAGGCGGCCGACGCCGCGGTGCCGGCGCTGGTGGCGCTGGCCGACACGGCGCCCGACTTCACGAAGCTCGCGCAGCGCTGCGAGAACCTCGCGGCGCTCGCCGGCCGCTTCGAAGGCGAGGCGCCAGACGGCCACGTGCGCTGGATCGACCTGACGCCGCAGCAGGCGCGGCTCGTCGAGTCGCCGCTGGACATCCGCGCGATGATGGCCGAGCAGCGCGCCGGGCCGGCGAAGGCGTGGATCTTCACCTCGGCGACGCTCGGCGCCGATGCGTCGCTCGGCTGGTTCACCGCGCAGGCCGGGCTCGAGGATGCGCCGAAGCTCGTCGTCGGCAGCCCGTTCGACTACACGGCCAATGCGCGCGTGTGGGTGCCAGCACCGTTCCCGAAGCCGAACGACGCCGCGCACCCTGCGGCGGTCGGTGCGCTCGCCGGCCGGCTGGCCAGCGCGCTCGGCGGCCGCACGTTCGTGCTGACGACGACGCTGCGTGTGTTGCCGCTGGTGGCGCAGGCGCTGCGCGCGGCGGCGCCCGAGCTGATGGTGCTCGTGCAGGGCAGCGAGCCGCGGCGGGCGCTCTTGCAGCGTTATCGCGACGGCCGCGGCGCCGTGCTCGTCGGCTCGGCGTCGTTCTGGGAGGGCATCGACATGCCGGGCGACGCGCTGCAATGTGTGCTGATCGACAAGCTGCCGTTCCCGCCGCCGAACGACCCGCTCGTCGAGGCGCGCGTGCGGCAGCTGCGCGCCACGGGCGGCGACCCGTTCAACGACTACTTCGTCGCCGAGGCGGCGGTGTCGTTGAAGCAGGGCGCCGGCCGGCTGATCCGCACCGAAACCGACCGTGGCCTGCTCGTGCTGTGCGACCCCCGTGTGCGCCAGATGGGCTATGGCCGCCGGCTGCTGGCCGCGCTGCCGCCGATGGGGGTGCTCGGTGACGAGGCGGCGGCGCTGGAGTGGCTGCAGTTGTTGGCTGAGGCGCACTGAAGGTCGCACTGAAGGCCGTCCTGAAGGCCGTCCTGAAGGCAGCGGTCGCGCCTCGGGCCGGGCCGAGGACGCCCGGTGGCCGGCGCCGCTCGTGTCATTCCTCTCCCTCGCTGCGCTCGGTCGATTCCCTTCTCTTACCTCGCTGCGCCGGCCACCGGGCATCCTCGGCCCTCGGTGGGCGCTCTTTCACGGCTCAGGCTGGCTGTGCTTGCGTTGCCTGCTTCTGCGGCCTGCGCAGCAGGACAAACACCGCCGGCACGACAAACAGCGAAAGCAGCGGTGCGGTGATCATGCCGCCGAGCATCGGCGCGGCGATGCGGCTCATCACCTCCGAGCCAGTGCCGCTGCCCCAGACGATCGGCACGAGGCCGGCGAGGATCACGGCCACGGTCATCGCCTTCGGGCGCACGCGCAACACGGCGCCTTCACGCACGGCGTCGTCGAGCAGCGGGCGCGTCAGCGCCGCGCCGCCGCGCAGCCGCGCGTCGAGTGATTGCTTCAGGTACAGCAGCATCACGACGCCGAACTCGGCCGCGACGCCGGCCAGCGCGATGAAGCCGACGCCCGTGGCGATCGACAGGTGGTAGCCCATCGCCCAGAGGAACCACACGCCGCCGGTCAGCGCAAAAGGCAGCGTGGCCATGATCAGCACCGCCTCGTCGATACGCCTGAAGGTCAGGTACAGCAGCACGAAGATGATGCCGAGCGTCGCCGGCACAACGACCTTCAGCCGCGCGTTGGCGCGTTCGAGGAACTCGAACTGGCCCGACAGCGCGACGCTGACGCCGGGCTCCAGCTTCACCGCGCCGGCAATCGTCTGCCTCAGCTCGGCGGCCACCGA
The DNA here is from genome assembly GCA_016716535.1 of Betaproteobacteria bacterium. Lineage (GTDB taxonomy): Bacteria > Pseudomonadota > Gammaproteobacteria > Burkholderiales > Burkholderiaceae_C > Rubrivivax. Next base: position 611,259 of record JADJWD010000002.1, read on the forward strand.
CGCGAGGTCGCGGCCGCGCACGTCGACATACACCCAGCCCGAGGGGCGCGCGTTCTCGCTCTTGAGCATCGGCGGGCCGTCGCTGATCGACACGCGCGCCACCGTGCCGAGCGTGATCTGCGCGCCTTGTGGCGTCAGCACCGGCAGCTCGGCCAGGCGCGCCGGCGTGTCGCGCCACTCGCGCGGATAACGCAGGTTGATCGGGAAGCGCGCCAGCCCCTCGACCGTCTCGCCGATGTTCTCGCCGCCGACCGCGCCGGCCACCACCGCCTGCACGTCGGCGACGTTGAGGCCGTAGCGTGACGCGATCGCGCGGTCGATCGTCACGTCGACATAACGGCCGCCGGTCAGCCGCTCGGCCAGCGCCGAGGTGACGCCGGGCACGCGCTTGGCGACCTGCTCGATCTCCTGCGTGATGCGGTCGATCACCGCGAGATCAGGGCCCGAGACCTTGACGCCGATCGGGCTCTTGATGCCGGTGGCCAGCATGTCGATGCGGTTGCGGATCGGCGGGATCCAGACGTTGGCCAGGCCCGGCACCTTGACGGCCGCGTCGAGCTCGTCGATCAGCCGCTCGGGCGTCATGCCGGCGCGCCACTGCGACTGGGACTTGAGCTTGATCGTCGTCTCGAACATCTCCAGCGGCGCCGGGTCGGTGGCCGTCTCGGCGCGGCCGGCCTTGCCGTGCACGTGTTCGACCTCGGGCACGCTGCGAATCATGCGGTTGGTGATCTGCAAGAGCTCGGCTGCCTTCTGCGCCGAGAGCCCCGGCAGCGCCGACGGCATGTACAAGAGGTCGCCTTCGTCGAGCCGCGGCAGGAATTCGCCGCCCAGGCGCATCAATGGCCAGGCGGCGCTCGCCGCGACGAGCGCCGAGATGGCCAGCGTCGCCCACGGCCGGCGCAGCACCGCGTCGAGCAGCGGCCGATAGGCAGCGATCAGCACGCGCGTCAGCGGGTTCTTGCGCTCCTCGGGTATGCGGCCGCGGATCCAGGCGCCCATCAGCACCGGGATCAGCGTCACCGACAGCGCCGCCGCGGCGGCCATCGCGTAGGTCTTCGTGTAGGCGAGCGGCCCGAAGAGCCGCCCCTCCTGCGCTTCGAGCGTGAAGACCGGGATGAACGACAACGTGATGATGAGCAGCGAGAAGAAGAGCGCCGGCCCCACCTCTTCGGCCGCCTCGGTGACGACCTGCCAGCGCGCCGGGCCCACGAGTTCCTGGCCGGGGTGCGCGTGCTGCCAGGCTTCGAGCCGCTTGTGCGCGTTCTCGATCATCACCACGGCCGCATCGACCATCGCGCCGATCGCGATCGCGATGCCGCCCAGCGACATGATGTTCGCGTTGATGCCCTGCCAGCGCATCACGACGAAGGCCGTCATCACGCCCAGCGGCAGCGCGATGATCGCCACCGCTGCCGAGCGCAGGTGCCACAGGAAGAGCGCGCAGACGACGGCGACGACGATGAACTCCTCGAGCAGCTTGCGCGAGAGGTTGTCGATGGCGCGCTCGATCAACGCGCTGCGGTCGTAGGTGGTGACGATCTCCACGCCTTGCGGCAGGCCCTTCTGCAATTCAGCCAGCCGCGTCTTCACCGCGTCGATCGTCTCCTGCGCGTTCTTGCCCGAGCGCAGGATGACGACGCCGCCGGTGACCTCGCCCTCGCCGTCGAGCTCGGCGATGCCGCGGCGCATCTCGGGGCCGACCTGCACGGTGGCGACGTCGCCAAGCCGTATCGGCACGCCGCCGCGCGCGGCCAGCGGCACGGCGCGGAAGTCGTCCAGCGTCTTCAGGTAGCCGCCGGCGCGCACCATGTACTCGACCTCGGCAAGCGCGAGCACCGAGCCGCCGGCCTCCTGGTTGGCGGCGGCCAGCGCCTCGCGCACCTGCGCCTGCGTGATGCCGAAGCCGGCGAGCTTCACCGGGTCGAGCACGACCTGGTACTGCCGGTTCATGCCGCCGATGGTGGCGACCTCCGCGACGTTGGGCAGGCTCTTCAACTCGTAGCGCAGGAACCAGTCCTGCAACGCGCGCAGCTGCGAAAGATCATGCCGGCCGCTGCGGTCGACCAGCGCGTACTGGAAGATCCAGCCGACACCGGTGGCATCGGGCCCGAGCGCGGGCTTCGCGGCCGCGGGCAGGCGGCCTTGCACCTGGCTCAGGTACTCGAGCACGCGCGAACGCGCCCAGTACAGGTCGGTGCCGTCGTCGAACAGCACGTAGACGAAGCTGTCGCCGAAGAACGAGAAGCCGCGCACCGTCTTCGCGCCGGGCACCGACATCATCGTCGTCGCCAGCGGATAGGTGACCTGGTTCTCGACGATCTGCGGCGCCTGGCCGGGCCAGGTCGTGCGGATGATGACCTGCACGTCGCTCAAGTCGGGCAGCGCGTCGACCGGCGTCGTGCGCACGCCCCACAGGCCCGCCGCCGCCAGGCCGAGCGTGGCCAGCAGCACGAGGAAACGGTTGGCGACCGACCAGCGGATGAGGCGCGCGATCACCGGCGGGCTCCCGCAGCCGCCGACGCCGGCTTCGTGCGCTCGATCGCGGTGACGGTGTGCTCGTCGCCTTGCTGCGTGAAGCGAAAGCGCACCGCGTCGCCGGGCTTCAGGCCGCGCGCGAGGTCGGGCTGCGCGAGCTGGAACGGCATCGTCATCGCCGGCCACTTCAGCGCCGGCACCGGCGCGTGGTCGAGCGTGATCTCGCGCGCTTCGACGGCGCTGACGGTGCCGGTGGCTTCGTACTCGGGCACCGCGGGCGCCGAGGCCGAGGACGGTGTTGCCGGCACACCTTGCAGGCTGGCTTCGGAGTCGACGAGGAACTGCCCCGAGGCGACGACCTGCTGGCCCGCTTCGAGCCCGCGGCGGATGGCGATGCGGCCGTCGCTCTCGGCGCCCGTTTCCACCTCCACCGGCCGGTAGCGGCCCGGCGCATCGAGCACGTAGACCAGCGCGCGGCGGCCTGTGCGGATCACCGCCTCGGCCGGCACGACGACCACCGGCTCGTTGCCCGCCGCCTTGAGCGCGACCTGCGCGAACATGCCCGGGCGCAATCGCAAGCCGGGGTTCGGCAGCTCGACGCGCACGCGCAGCGTGCGGCTGTCGCGGCTGGCCTCGGGCAGCACGGCGGTGACCTTGCCGCGCAGCACGTCGCCGGGCAGCGCCGCCAGCCGCACCTCGGCCGGCTGGCCGACACGCGCGGCCATGGCCAGCGCTTCGGGCACCGCCGCCTCCACCCACACGGTGGCCAGGCCGTTGATGCGCGCCAGCGTCATGCCGGGCGCAAGCGTCATGCCCTGGCGCACCATCAGCTCGGCGACGAGGCCGCCGAGCGGCGCGGTGATCGTGCTCATCGCCTGCGGCTCGCCGCTCGCCTCGATCTGCTCGACGAGTGCCGCGCTCATGCCGAGCAGTTGCAGCCGCTGCCGCGCCGCGGCGGCGAGCGCTGCATCGCCGGTGCGGCGCACCGCCAGGTACTCGAGCTGCGCGGCAAGCCACTCGGGATGCAGCACGTCGGCCAGCGGCGCACCCGCGGTGACCACGTCGCCCGGCGCGCGGCCGTAGACGCGCTCGACGAAGCCGCCGGCACGCGCCTGCACGATGCCGACCTCGCGCTCGTTCAGGCCGACGCTGCCGACGACGTCGACACGCGGCGCGAGCGTCGCGCGCTGGGCGATGGCGACGCGCAGGCCGAGCGACTGCTGCGCCTGCGGCGAGACGGCGACACCGCCGCTGCCTTGCGCATCGGCCTCGTCGGCGTAGCGCGGCACGAGGTCCATGTCCATGAAGGGCGACTTGCCGGGCTTCTCGAAGCGCTGCGTCGGCACCATCGGGTCGTACCAGTACAGCACCTTGCGTTCGCCGGCGGCGGAGGCCGCCGTGGCCGGTGCCGCGGCACCGGTGGCGGCGGTGTGCGTGGCGCCGTGCCCGCCTTGCGGCCACCAGCGCGAGAGGCCATAGCCCGCCACCGCGCCCAGCGCCAGCAACAGCAGCGCGCCGCCCACGCGCCGCGCCGTGTGTTTCGTCGTCGTGTTCGTGTTCGTCATCACATCACTCTGCGGTGAGGGTGGCCAGGCGCACGCGCAGCGCGTCGCGCTGCGCTTCCAGCTCGATGGCGCGCAGCCGCACGCCCAGGCGTTGCGCGCGCGCTTGCAGCACGCCGGCGAGGTCGCCGCGCGCGGCCTGGTAGCCGGCGGTGGCGAGTGCGACGCGCTCGTCGGCGAGCGCCAGCGCGGCACCCTGCGCGCGCGCGAGCTGGCGCTCGAGCGCCGCGCTCTCGGCGAGCATCGCCTCGATGTCGGCGCCGTGGCGGCGCAGCGTCTCCTCGCGCTCGGCCTCGACGCGTGCGATCTCCTGACGCTTGGCGTCGATCGTCGGCTGCTGACGGCGGTCGCGCTGCCACGGCAGGTCGATGCTGAGCTGGAACGAGACCATGTCGTCGTAGCGCGGCCGTCGGCTGTAGGCGACCTCCCAGGCCCAGTCGCCATGGCGGTCGGCCTCGGCCTCGGCCATCTCGGCCGCGGCCATCGCGCGCATCGCGTCGTACGGCTGCAGCTCGGCGTGCCGGTGCAGCGCCGCGCGCACGGCGTCGGGGGCGAGTGCCGGCAACTGCGGCGCGCCGGCCAGCGGCGCATCGGCGCGCGCGCCGACGAAGCGGCGCAGCTCGGCGCGCGCACGCTGCACGTCGCGCGCCAGGTCGTCGGCGCGGTCTTCGAGGTCGAGCGCCTCCTGCCGCGCCATCGCCAGCTCGCCCGGCGGCGCCTGGCCGGCGGCGATGCGCGCCGGCAGCGTGTCCTGCACGATCTGGTTCTCGCGCCGCAGCAACTCGATCAGCGCCAGGCGCCGCTCGGCGTGGAAGACGGCGACCCACGCGAGCGCCGCGTCGCGCCGCGCGGCGAGGGTGGCGACGGCGATGCCGGCGCGCTCACGCTCGATGCGCGCGTCGGCGACCCGCGTGCGCGCATCACGGCGCGCGCGGTTGGGCACTTCCTGCATCAGCGCCAGGCGCTGCATCGTGCTGGCGTCGCGCGTCGTGCTGAAGCGGTCGGCGCCGTTGGCCGGCACGTTCTCGAGGCCGGCCGCGAGGCGCGGGTCGGGCAGCGTCGCCGCCGCGGGCTGCGCGGCGCGTGCACCGGCCAGCGCCGCCTGGCCGGCGGCGACGGCGGCCGACGCGCGCTCGGCGAGGTCCAGCGTTTCGGTGTAGCTCAGCGCGGCGGGGCTCGCCGACGCGGGCTGCGCCGCCGCGGTAAATGGGGCGAGGGCGGTGAAGGCAGTGAAGGCAGCGAAAGCAGCAGCGGCAGCGAAGCGAAGCCGCGCCGGCACGCCGCAACGAATGAGGTTCACGATCAAGGGCTCCTTCGGGAGGATCGTCGGGTCCCACCATGGCGATGGGTTCGACCGGCCACAGGCCGGGTGCACGTTCGACGCGTGTAGAGGCGCGTCAAAGGCCCGGCAAGGCGCGAGCGGCGGCGCTGGGCGCGCCGCGGCGGCGCGCTAGTTCCGAAGGACGAGCAGCGAGAGGTAGAGCGCAGGGTCGCCGGCCGGAGGGCCGATCAGCAGGGCGGCGCGCATCGCGGCCGCAGTGATCCCCGTGTCGGCCGCATCGACGACGATGCCGACCAGCGCGCCGGCGAGCGGCAGCGGCGACACGTCCGTCACGACGGCGGTCTTGTTGACCGATTGCCGGTCGGACTCGCAGTGCGCCTTGCACAGCGGCTGCGGCACCGGCTCCATCGGCGCGATGTCGCCAGCGCAGTCGGGCATGTCGGCCATCGCGTGCATCGAGCTGCCCGCGTCGCCATTGCCCACCTGCGGGCACGCGATCGCCGCCACGGCGCCCAGCATGAACAGCAGGAAGCCGACCATGCAGCCCGAGATCCAGCGGCGGTGACGGCGAAGGGCCTGCACGGTCGTCGGACCTAACGCTTCACCACAGTGCCCACCACGGGCGCTCGTAGGCGCCGAGACCACGCGTCAGGAACGCGCTTTGCGGGTGGTTCTGCCGCAGCACGCGCTCGGCCGCGTCGCGCAGCGGCTTCAGCTCGAGCTTGTCGTAGCTGGCCATCATCAGGTACAGCGCCTCTTCGGTGGCCGGCGCATTCGGGTACTCGGCCACCGCCTGCTGCGCGCGGTTGGCCGCCGCGACGTAGGCGCCACGGCGGAAGTAGTAGCGCGCGACGTGCACCTCATACTCGGCGAGCGAGTTGAGGATGTAGTCCATGCGCAGCCGCGCGTCGGCCGCGTACTTCGACTGCGGGAACTGGTCGACGAGCTGCTTGAACGCCTGCCACGCGTCGCGCGAAGCGCGCTGGTCGCGCTCGGAGAGCTTCTGCCCGGCGAAGCTGCCCAAGAGGCCCAGGTTGTCGTTGAAGTTGATGATGCCGCGCAGGTACATCGCGTAGTCGAGCGCGGGGCTGGACGGATTGAGCTTGATGAAGCGCTCGATCGTCGTCAGCGCCGACTCGCGCTCGTTGGCCTTCCACTTGACGTAGGCGAGGTCGATCTGCGCCTGCTGCGCCAGCAGCGTGCCGGCGGCCAGGCCCTCGACGCGTTCGAGCGACTTCGTCGCGCGGTCGTACGAGCCGGCCTCGATGTCTTCACGGGCCTCTCGATACAATCGTTGCGCCGTGAGATCGGGTGCTTCGGCCGGCGGCGGCGAGCTGCAGCCGAGCACGAAGACCGTCGCGATGCCCGCGGCCAAGGGCCCCGAACGCGCCAGCCGTGCCTTCATCACCACGCGCAACAGCGCATGCGCGAAGGCAGCGAAAGAAACCGGCAAGACGCTCATCGATGATGCGGCACAGGGCTCGAAAGGCGGAGGATTATAGGGAGCGGCCTGCGATGCCTTCTTCTCCTGCGGGCTCTCGCTGCGACGATCGCGACGACGAAGCAGCACGTGCGGTCGAGGCCGACATCGACAGCGCATCCGATGTGATCGACGAGGCGGCCGGTGAAACCGCCTGTGACGCCGCCGACGAGGCGCCGATCGAATGCCGCCGCGCCGTCGTCACGGCCGGCCAGCACGGCCAGCGTCTCGACAAGGTGCTCGCGGCGCTCGCGCCCGAGTTCTCGCGCAGCCACGTGCAGCACCTCATCGACGGTGGACACGCGCAGCTGCAAGGACAGCCGGCGCGCGTGCCTTCGCGCAAGGTGCGTGCCGGCGACGAACTCGCGCTCGAGCTCGTGCCCACCGACGAGAGCCGCGCCTTCCGCGCCGAGCCGGCGATGCGCGAGCAGCTCGTCATCGTGCACGAGGACGAGCACCTGCTCGTCGTGCACAAGCCCGCCGGCCTCGTCGTGCATCCGGCCGCCGGGCACTGGTCGGGCACGCTGTTGAACGCGCTGCTCGCGCATCACGCAGGCGCCGCGGCGCTGCCGCGCGCCGGCATCGTGCACCGGCTGGACAAGGACACCTCGGGCCTGATGCTCGTCGGCAAGACGCTGCCGGCGGTGACGGCGCTGGTGCGCGACATCGCGGCGCGCGACGTGCAGCGGCTGTACGTCGCGCTCGCCTGGGGGCACGTGCCCGACGAGCTGTCGATCGACGAGCCGATCGGGCGCGATCCGCGTTCGCGGCTGCGCATGGCCGTCGTCTCCACCGCGCGCGGCGGCCGCGTCGCGCGCACCGACGTGCAGTGCGTCGCGCGCGGCGAAGGCGCGGGCGCTTTGCGCTGCCGGCTGCACACCGGGCGCACGCACCAGATCCGCGTGCACCTGGCGTCTGGCGGCTGGCCGCTCGTCGGCGATTCGTTGTACGGCGGCCGTGCCGGGTTTGGCCTCGAACGCCAGGCGCTGCACGCGGTGCGCCTGGCGCTGCTGCACCCGCTGACGCGCCAGCCGCTCGCCTTCCACGCGCCGCCGCCGCCCGACTTCGCGCGGGCATGGGAACAGGTGGCCGGCGCTACAATGGCGCCCGACTGAGCTTCAGCCGCTGCCGCCGGCGCCTGCCGCCGCGGCGAGCCGCAACAAGCGCCCACCCCCGGGTGGCCCTGGCAGGGTTCGAACCTGCTGCCCAGCACGGTCTCCTTGGCTGCCGCCCGCCCACCTGCCGCGAACGCGCAGGTCGGCCCGTTGATCCGAACAGCTTCAACTCCGCCCGTCCAACCGCCCGCGCGCGCTGCCGGGCCTGCATTCCGAGGTCATGAATACGCACGAGGCCAAGCGAGTCCTCGAAACCGCGCTCATCTGCGCCAACGCGCCGATGCCGCTGGCCGAGATGCGCGCCCTGTTCGACGGCGAGGTCGGTCCCGACACGCTGCGCCAGTTGCTCGACGAACTGGTGCGCGACTGGGAGGACCGCGGCGTCGAACTGGTCGCGCTGGCTTCGGGCTGGCGGCTGCAAAGCCGCCCCGAGATGCGGCCCTACCTCGACCGGCTGCACCCGGAGAAGCCGCCGAAGTACTCGCGCGCGGCGATGGAGACGCTGGCCATCGTCGCCTATCGCCAGCCGGTGACACGTGGCGACATCGAAGACATCCGCGGCGTCACCGTCAGCAGCCACATCGTCAAGCAGCTCGAGGACCGCGGCTGGATCGAGGCGATCGGCTTTCGCGAAGCGCCGGGCCGGCCGGCGCTGTATGCGACGACGCGCCAGTTCCTCGACGACCTGGGGCTCGCAAGCCTCGATCAACTGCCGCCGCTGACCGGACCGCATGGCGACGCGGCCGCGGCGCTGGCCGCACTCGAGCCGCCGCCGCTGCTGGAAGAGGCCCAGGCGACGCTGCCGCTGGAGGCGGAGTTGGTGGCCGAAAGGGTCGACGTGGCCGAAGCCGCTGCACCTGCTGAAGCCGTCGAACCCGCTGAAGCCATCGAACCCGCCGAGGCCACCGAAACCACGGAAGCCGCTCCGACCGAGGCGGCCGAAACGACCGAAACGGCCGAAACGGCCGAAGGCGCCGAACCCGACCGCAGCGCCGCCGCATCCGAGGCATCGAGCCCGTCCTTGAACAACGACATCCGCGCATGAATCCCGACGACGCCGACTCCTTGCCGCCCGCGCCCCCCGGCGCGGCCCCGGCTCCTGCCACGCACGACGAAGGCACCGAAGGCGCCGCGCGCCGCCGCCGGCGCCCGCGCAAGCCGCGCAGCGACGCCGCTGCGCAGGGCGAAGGCGCGGCGTCCGCGTCGGGCAATTTCGCCGGCGCGACGACGCCGCGCGGTGAGGATGGCGGCGAGCACAGCGAGAACAGCGCCGCGCAGGGCGACAGCAGCGCAGGCGGTGCCGGTGCGGAAGGCACCGCCGGCGCGCCTGCCGAAGGCGCGCGCGAGCGGCCGGGCCGCCGCGGCCGCAACCGGCGGCGAGGCCGCCGTGGCGGTGATCGCCATGAGGCGCCGGGCGGTGAAGGCCAGGCGACCGCCGGCGATGCACCGCGCGGCGAGCTTGCCGAGGAAGTGTTTGCGCAGGTGCTGTCCGGCGTGTTCGACGAAGCGGCCGAAGTGGGCGCCGAAGTGGGCGCCGAGGCGACCACCCACCCGTCCGGCGAAGAAGGCAGCGGCGCGAGAGCCGCAGAGGGCGCGCCGATCGTTGCTCTCGATCTCGACATCAGCGCCGATGCCGATCCCGAAGCCGGCGACGTTCACGCGAGCGATGTCGAGGCCGCGGAGCCCGGTGCCCCTGCCGACGCGCCGCCGCGCAGCGACGTGGCGACCGGCGCCAACGAGCCTCAACGTCGCGTGCTCGCCCCCGAGCGCGACGCGCCGAAGCTGCACAAGGTGCTCGCGCAGGCCGGCGTCGGATCGCGTCGCGATCTCGAGCAGATGATCGCCGAGGGCCGCGTCAGCGTGAACGGCGCGCCGGCGCACACCGGCCAGCGCATTTCGTTTGGTGACCGCATCGCCATCGACGGCAAGCCGGTGCGCGTGCGCATCGCGCCGCCGATGGCGCGTGTGCTGGCCTATCACAAGCCGGCCGGCGAGGTCGTCACGCACGACGACCCGCAGCAGCGCCCGACCGTCTTCCGCCGCCTGCCGAGGCTGCCGCAGGGCAAGTGGCAGTCGGTCGGCCGGCTGGACATCAACACCGAGGGCCTGCTGCTGTTCACCAACTCGGGTGAACTGGCCAACCAGCTGATGCACCCGCGCTTCGGCGTCGAGCGCGAGTACGCCGTGCGCTCGCTCGGCATGCTCGGCGAGGAAGCAAAGGCGCGCCTGCTCGAAGGCGTCGAGATCGAGGGCCAGCGCTGTGCCTTCAAGAGCATCGACGACGGCGGCGGCGAAGGCGCCAACCACTGGTACCGCGTCGTCATCACCGAAGGCCGCAACCGCGAGGTCCGGCGGCTGTTCGAGGCGGCCGGCCACGCGGTGAGCCGGCTGATCCGCATCCGCTACGGCTCGATGGTGCTGCCGCGCGGCCTGAAGCGTGGCGCCTGGGTGGACCTGCCCGAAGGCGACGTGCGCGCGCTCAGGCGTCTCGCCGCGAAGCCGCAGGCGGCGCAAGCGGGGCCGTCGGCGCACGGGGGACAGCCTGGCGGCGCGAAGCGCGGCCCGGATGGCGAAGCGCGGCGCGGCCAAGGTCCCGGCGCGCGCGACGGCGCCGCGGGTGGCCCGCCGCGCCGCCGCGAAGGTCAACACGAAGGTCGCAAGGACCGCCGCCGTCAGGAAGGGCGCCATGAAGGGCGCCATGAAGGCCGTCATGAGAGCCCCGGGCACGTCGACCCGCGCGAGCAGGCGCGGCTCGAGGCGCGCGAAGCGGCCTTCGAGCACGGGCCGCCGGCCGGGTACTTCGAACGCCAGGAGCGCGCGCAGCGGCAGGAACGGCTGCTCGTCACCGAGCGGCCGGCGAAAGGCCGACGCGCGCGCCGCGGCGGCGACGCGCTCGCCGATCCGACCCGCGCGCCGCACCCCGAGGAAGGGGACTTCGGCGCCATCCCGAACCCGCTGCAGCAGACGTTCGACAAGCGCGCGCTGCAGCAGGACCAGCGCGCGCAGCGCGGCCACGATCTGCACGACGAAGGGCCGATCCCGAACCCGCTGCAGCAGACCTACGACAAGCGCGCGTTGCAGCGCGAGCGGCAGCCCAAGCGCGAGTACGCCGAGGACGGCCCGATCCCCAACCCGCTGCAGCAGACCTTCGACAAGCGGTTCGCGCAAGGTGGTGGCGGCGGTGGTGGCGGTGGCGGCAACGGCCCTCGGCGGCGCGGCGCGGGCGCGGCGGGCCCCGGCGGCCCGGGGGGGCCGGGCGGCCCTGGCCGCGGCAAGGCCGGTGGCGGCAAAGGCCCCGGCAAGGCGGGCGCGAAAGGCGGCAAGAAGGGCGGCGGCAAGGCCGGCCGCGGAGCCGGCGCGGGCGCCGGTGGCCAGCCCGACCCGATGCGCACGTCGGTCGGCTACATCGGCGCCGATGCCTTCCTGCGCAAGGGCGCCGGAGGGCGCGGTGGCCGCGGCGGCCGGCAGCGCTAGGTCGGGCCGCACAACACCCGCCGCTAGAATGAGCGGCTCTGCAAGTTCTTGATTCAGGAGTCTTTTTTCATGGCCGTCGAACGCACCCTGTCGATCATCAAGCCCGATGCCGTGGCCAAGAACGTGATCGGCCAGATCTATGCCCGCTTCGAGGGCGCCGGCCTCAAGGTCATCGCCGCGAAGATGGCGCACCTGTCGCGCGGCGAGGCCGAGGCGTTCTACGCCGTGCACAAGGCGCGCCCGTTCTTCGCCGACCTCGTGAAGTTCATGATCTCCGGCCCGGTGATGATCCAGGTGCTCGAAGGTGAAGGCGCGATCGCCAAGAACCGCGAGCTGATGGGCGCCACCGATCCGAAGAAGGCCGACAAGGGCACGATCCGGGCCGACTTCGCCGACAGCATCGACGCCAATGCCGTGCACGGCTCGGACGCGCCGGAGACGGCGGCAGTCGAAGTCGCGTTCTTCTTCCCCGGCATGAACGTCTACTCGCGCTGACCGGCGCGAGGGCGGAACGCACCCATGGCCGTCAATCTGCTCGACTTCGACCTCGAGGGGCTGGCGGCATGGTGCGAGTCGCAAGGCGAGAAGCGCTTTCGCGCCGTGCAGCTGTTCCGCTGGATCCACCAGAAGGGCGAAGCCGACTTCGCGGCGATGAGCGACCTCGCGAAGTCGCTGCGCGACAAGCTCGTCGCCAGCGCCGAGGTGCGCGCGCTGCCGGTGCTGAGTGAACAGCGCTCGGCCGACGGCACCGTCAAGTGGCTCTTCGACGTCGGCGGGGGCAATGCCGTCGAGACGGTGTTCATCCCCGAAGAAGACCGCGGCACGCTGTGCGTCTCGTCGCAGGCCGGCTGTGCGGTGGGCTGCCGCTTCTGCTCGACCGGCCACCAGGGCTTCAGCCGCAACCTCGCCACCGGCGAGATCGTCGCGCAGTTGTGGCACGCCGAGCATCGCCTGCGCAAGGAGCTTGGCCTGGCGGCGGGCGAACGGGCCATCGACAACGTCGTGATGATGGGCATGGGCGAGCCGCTGCAGAACTATGCGGCGCTCGTGCCGGCGCTGCGCACGATGCTGGACGACCACGGCTATGGCCTTTCGCGCCGGCGCGTCACCGTGTCGACCTCGGGCGTCGTGCCGATGATCGACCGGCTCGCCGAAGATTGCCCGGTGGCGCTGGCCGTGTCGCTGCACGCGCCCGACGACGCGCTGCGCGACTCGCTCGTGCCGCTGAACCGCAAGTACCCGCTGGCCGGACTGCTGGCCGCCTGCGCGCGCTACCTGCCGCGTGCACCGCGCGACTTCATCACCTTCGAGTACTGCATGCTCGACGGCGTCAACGACAGCGACGAGCAGGCGCACGCTCTCGTGCGCCTCGTCTCGGGCGAAGGGCCGGCGCGGGTGCGCGTGCCGTGCAAGTTCAACCTCATTCCGTTCAACCCGTTCCCGGCCTCGGGGCTGACGCGTTCGCCGCGTGAGCGCGTGGCCGCGTTCGCGGCCATCCTGCAGGGCGCGGGCATCGTGACGACGGTGCGCAGGACGCGCGGCGACGACATCGACGCGGCCTGCGGCCAGCTCGCCGGCGAAGTGCTCGACCGCACGCAGGCGGCAAGGCGGCTCGCCGAGCGGCGCCGCGTCGTGCCGATCGTCGTCGCGTCGGCCCGTGCCGTCGGGCGCGGCGGCCACGCCGGGAGCCTGGTTTGAAGAAGCTGTTCGCGGCAACGCACGCGGCGCCGTTCGTGGTGCTCACCGCCACGTTGGCCATCACCTTGACCGGCTGTGCCGGCCCTGGCGCGAGCCAGGGCGCCGGGACGGCACCGGTGTCCAGCGCGGAGAGCGGCGCGCCCAGTGGCACGGCCGCGCCGAACCCCGGCGACGCGGCCAACGCCGAGCGGCGCGCGCGCGTGCGGCTGGAACTCGCGGCGCTGTACTTCAGCCGCGGCCAGAGCACCACGGCGCTCGACGAGCTGAAGCTCGCGCTTGCCGCCAAACCCGACCTGCCCGAGGCGCACAGCCTGCGCGGCCTGGTCTACGCCAGCCTCGGCCAGCCGGCGGTCGCCGAAGAGGCGTTCAAGCGCGCGCTCGAGCTCAACCCGCGCGACGGCGACACGATGCACAACTTCGGCTGGTTCCTTTGCCAGCAGCGCCGCTACGACGAGGCCGAGGCGACCTTCCAGCGCGCCTCCGCGCTGCCCGGCTACGGCGAGGTGCAGCGCACGCTGCTGGCGCGTGGCGTGTGCCAGGCGCGCGCCGGCCGCTGGGCCGAGGCCGAACGCACGCTGTCGCGCTCGTACGAGCTCGACCCGGCCAATCCGGTGACGGCCTACAACCTCGCCGACGTGCTGCTGCGCCGCGGCGAGCTGGAGCGGGCGCGCTTCTACGTGCGCCGCATCAACCAGGTGCCCGAGCAGGTCACCGCGCAAAGCCTGTGGCTGGCCGCGCGCATCGAGCGGCGGCTGGGCCACCTGGAAGGCGTGCAGGACTTCGGCCGCCAGCTGCGTGAGCGCTTCCCGCAGTCGCCCGAGACGCTGCAGTTCGAGCGCGGCCGCTTCGACGACTGACGCCGCGTTCGTCATGCCGCCCCCCGACACGATGGACGACACGGCCCGCACCGACCCCGGCGCCGCCCGGCGCGACGAGCCGAGCGCCGGCGCGCTGCTGCGCGCGGCGCGCGAGCGCCAGGGCATGCACATCGCCACGCTCGCCGCGGCGATCAAGGTGACGCCGCGCAAGCTCGAGGCGCTCGAGCGCGACCGCTGGGACGAACTGCCCGGCCCGACCTTCACGCGCGCACTCGCGCAGGCCGTCTGCCGCGCACTGAAGACCGACCCGCAGCCGGTGATGGAACTGCTGCCGGCGGCCGACACGTCGATGCTCGACAGCACCTTCGGCGCGATCAACGAGCCTTTCGTCGGCCCCGGTGGCCGCGAGCCGGGGCTGCGCGGCTGGATCCCGCGCGGGCCGTGGCTGATCGCGGCGATCGTGCTGCTCGTGGCCGCGGCGCTGGTCATCTGGCTGCCGGCGGGCTTCGTCGGCCGCATGCTTTCGGGGGTTTCGGGCTCCACCTCGGGCGCCGCGTCGGTGGGCGAGGGTGCCGAAACGCCGGCGACCGGCGCCACAGCGGGCGCAGGCGGTGCGGGGGGTCCGGTGACGGTGCCGCTGGGCGGAAGCACCGGAGGCACCGCTGGCGCCGGAGGCATCGGCGGCGCGGCGCCCGCAACCCCGCCCGCCACAGCGACCACGACGGCGACCACGGTTCCCGGCACGCGCCCCGCCGCCGACGCGCCGGCGGCGGCGACAGCATCCGCCAGCCCGACCGCCGAGGCGGCGCTGCCCGCCGGCGAACTGGTCATCCAATGCAACGCCCGCTCGTGGGTCGAAGTGATCGACGCACGCGGCCGCGTGCTGCTGTCGCGCAACATCGAGGCCGGTGAATCGATCGGCCTGGACGGCGCGCCGCCGCTGCAGGTGGTGGTCGGCAACGCCGCCGCGACGCAGGTGTCGTACAAGGGCAAGCCGGTCGAGGTGGAAGCGCGCGCGCGCGACAACGTCGCCCGCTTCGAGTTGAGGTAAGCGATGAACGCCCCCGAGCAGACCGATCGCCTCACCGCCTTCGAGCCCATCGCGGTGGCGCAGCCCGCGCCGCGCCGCTCGCGCCAGGCCACGGTGCGCTGGGGCAGCCGCGTCGTCACCGTCGGCGGCGACGCGCCGGTGCGCGTGCAGTCGATGACCAACACCGACACGGTCGATGTGATCGGCACCGCGATCCAGGTGAAGGAACTCGCGCAGGCGGGCTCCGAGCTCGTGCGCATCACCGTCAACACGCCCGAGGCGGCGGCGGCGGTGCCGGCGATCCGCGAGCAGCTCGATCGCATGGGCATCGACGTGCCGCTGGTCGGTGACTTCCACTACAACGGCCACCGCCTGCTGACCGAGTTCCCGGCCATGGCGCAGGCGCTCTCCAAGTACCGCATCAACCCGGGCAACGTCGGCAAGGGCGACAAGAAGGACCGCCAGTTCGCGATGATGGTCGAGGCGGCCATCAAGCACGACAAGGCGGTGCGCATCGGCGTCAACTGGGGCAGCCTCGACCAGGAACTTCTCGCCGCGCTGATGGACGAGAACGCCAAGCGCGCACAGCCCGCCGATGCCAAGCAGGTGATGTACCACGCGCTCGTGCAAAGCGCGCTCGGCTCGGCCGCCTATGCGCGCGAGCTGGGGCTGGACGCGAACCAGATCATCATCAGCTGCAAGGTCAGCGGCGTGCAGGACCTGATCTCGGTCTATCGGGCGCTGGCGGTGCGCTGCGACTACGCGCTGCACCTCGGCCTCACCGAAGCGGGCATGGGCACCAAGGGCACGGTGGCCAGCGCCACCGCACTCGGCGTGCTGCTGCAGGAAGGCATCGGCGACACGATCCGCGTCAGCCTCACGCCGCAGCCCGGCGAGGCGCGCACGCAGGAAGTGGTCGTCGCGCTCGAGGTGCTGCAAAGCCTCGGGCTGCGAACGTTCAATCCGAGCGTCACCGCCTGCCCCGGCTGCGGGCGCACGACGAGCACGACGTTCCAGGAACTGGCCAAGCAGATCGACGACTTCCTGCGCGCGCAGATGCCGGTGTGGAAGAGCCGCTACCCGGGCGTCGAGACCCTGAAGGTCGCGGTGATGGGCTGCATCGTCAACGGCCCCGGCGAGAGCAAGCACGCCGACATCGGCATCAGCCTGCCCGGCACCGGCGAGGCGCCGGCCGCGCCGGTGTTCATCGACGGCCAGAAGGCGTTGACGCTGCGCGGCGAGGGCATCGCCGCCGAGTTCCACAAGATCGTCGAGAACTACATCGAGCGGCGCTTCGGGGCATAGACCCCCATCAGCGGCCCGGCCAAGCCGGATCCGCGGCGGCCGCTGAAATCGGAGCAAACGAGTTGGCAGAGAAGCTGGTTGCCGTCAAGGGCATGAACGACCTGCTGCCCGAGGCGGCGGCGACCTGGGAGTGGGTGGAGTCGCGCCTGCGCGATGTGCTTGCGCGCTGGGGCTACCGCAACATGCGCACGCCGATCGTCGAGCCGACGGCGCTGTTCGTGCGCGGCATCGGCGAGGTGACCGACATCGTCGAGAAGGAGATGTTCTCCTGGACCGACGCGATGAACGGCGACGCGCTGACGCTGCGCCCCGAGGCCACCGCGGGCATGGTGCGCGCGGTGATCGAGCACAACGCGCTGTACAACGGGCCGCTGCGCGTGTGGCAGATGGGGCCGATGTACCGCCACGAGCGGCCGCAGAAGGGCCGCCAGCGCGAGTTCAACCAGCTCGACGTCGAGGCCTTCGGCTGGCCGGGGCCGGACGTCGATGCCGAGTTGATCCTGATGCTGCGCGCGATGTGGCGCGAACTCGGGCTCGTCGAAGGCCGGCACGTCACGCTCGAGATCAACTGCCTCGGCCAGCCCGAGGAGCGCGAAAAGCACCGCGCGGCGCTGATCGCGCACTTCGAGCGCCACGCCGACGTGCTCGACGAAGACGCGAAGCGGCGCCTGCACACGAACCCGCTGCGCATCCTCGACACCAAGAACCCGGCGATGGCCGCCGTCGTCGACGCCGCGCCGAAGCTGATCGACTTCCTCGGGCCCGAGTCGCGCGCGCACTTCGACGGCCTGCGCGCGCTGCTCGATGCGGCGGGGCTCGCGTACACCGTGAGCCCCCGCCTCGTGCGCGGGCTCGACTACTACGGCCTGACCGTGTTCGAGTGGACGAGCACGCTGCTCGGCGCGCAGAGCACGGTGTGCGGCGGCGGCCGCTACGACCGGCTCGTCGAGACGCTCGGCGGCAAGCCGGCGCCGGGCATCGGCTTCGGCATGGGGCTCGAGCGGCTGCTGCTGATCCTCGCCGCGGCGGGCATCGAGGCGCCGGCCGCCGCACCCGACGCCTACGCGGTGGTGCCCGACGCGGCGGCGATGCCGCGCGTGCTGCCCCTCGTGGCCGCGCTGCGCGAGCGCGGGCTGGCGATCGTCATGCACGCCGCGGCGAAGGAAGGTCCGGGCAGCATGAAGAGCCAGTTCAAGCGCGCCGACGCGAGCGGCGCGCGCGTTGCGCTCGTCTTCGGCGCCGACGAACTCGCGCAGGGCATGGTCGCCGTCAAGCCCCTGCGTGACGCCGCGGCGGCGCAGCGCACGCTGCCGCTGGCCGACCTCGACGCGCTCGTCGCGGCGCTGCGCGTGTCACTGCACCCGTAAGCGCAAGAGATAATCCGCCGCTTTTTTCGCCCCCTCGCGTCCCCTCCAGCGCTCCCTTCTCGATTGCCGCCATGGCCACCTCCCTCGACCTGCAAGAGCAGGAACAACTCGACGCCGTCAAGGCGTTCTGGAACAAGCACGGCAACCTGATCACCTGGGCGCTGGTGCTCGTGCTTGGTGCCTTCGCAGCCTGGAACGGCTGGCAGTGGTACCAGCGCGACCAGGGCGCCAAGGCCGGTGCGCTGTTCGACGAACTCGAGCGCGCCGCCACCGCGGGCGACGCCGAGAAGGCCGGCCGCGCACTGGCCGACCTGCGCGATCGCCATCCGCGCACCGCCTACGCGCAGCAAGGGGCGCTGCTGGCCGCCAAGGTGCAGTTCGAAAAGGGCCGTGCCGACGATGCGCGCGCTTCGCTCACCTGGGCCGCCGAGCAGGGCAAGGAGCCGGCGCTCGGCACCGTCGCCCGCCTGCGCCTGGCGGCGCTGCAGGCCGAAGCCAAGCAGTACGACGAGGCGCTGAAGACGCTCGACGCGGCAAAGGCCGAGGGCTTCGAGGCGCTGGTCGCCGACCGTCGTGGCGACGTGCTGATGCTGCAAGGCCGCAAGGACGACGCACGTGCCGCCTGGCAGGCCGCGTGGGCGGCGATGCCCGAGCAGGTGGAGTACCGGCGGCTCGTCGAAGCAAAGCTGACGGCGATCGGCGCGCCGCCGGGCGCGGCGCCCGCGCCGGCGTCGGGCGGCGCCACCGCCGCGCCCGCGGCGTCGGCGAGCGTGCCGGCGAGCAGTGCCGCGCCCGCCGCGGCGGCATCGAAGTGACCGCGGCCACGCTCGTGCGCCGCGCCGTGCTGGCCGGCTTTGCTGCCGCGGCCGCGTTGCTGGTCGGCTGCGCCGCCGACAAGCCCGAGCCCAAGCCGCTCGAGGCCTACGAGCCGAAGATCGCCGGCCGCCAGGCCTGGGTGCAGCAGATCGGCACGCTGCGTTACCCGCTCGTGCCGGCCGCGCGTGACGGCACCTTCTATGTCGCCGGCAGCGACGGCACGGTGCAGGCGCTGGCCGCCGACAGCGGCCGCGTGCTGTGGCGCGCCGAGGCCGGCGCCGACCTCGCCGCCGGCGTCGGCAGCGACGGCCGCTTCACCAGCGTCGTCACGCGCGCCAACGAGGTGGTGACCTTCAGTGCGCAAGGCGCGCCGCTGTGGCGCAAGCGTGTGCCGGCGGCGGTCGTCAGCCCGCCGTTCGTCGCCGGCGAGCGCGTCTTCGTGATGACCGTCGACCGCGTCGTGCATGCCTTCGATGCGCAGGACGGGCGGCGCCTGTGGGTGCACCAGAAGCCGGGCGACCCGCTGACGCTGGCGCAGCCGGGCGTGCTGGCTGCTTATCGCAACACGCTGCTGGCCGGGCAGGGGCCGCGCTTGGCGGGATTGGAGCCGACCACCGGCACGCTCGCGTGGGACGTGGCGCTCGCCTCGCCGCGTGGCACCAACGAGGTCGAGCGCCTTGCCGACCTCGTCGGCCCGCCGGTGCGGCACGGCAGCCGCGTCTGCGCGCGCGCCTTCCAGTCATCGGTGGCCTGTGCCGACGCCGAGCGCGGCACGCTCTTGTGGACACGCCAGGTCGGCGGCGCGCGGCCGCTCGGCGGCGATGCCGAGCGCCTGTTCGGCGCCGACGGCAGCGACCGCATCACCGCCTGGCGCGCCGACACCGGCGACGTGCTGTGGAACACCGAGCGCTTCATGAACCGGGGCCTCTCGGGCATGCTCGCCGTCGGGCCGGTGCTCGTGTTCGGCGACTTCGCCGGCGTCGTGCACTTCCTCGCCACGGCCAGCGGCGAGACGCAGCTGCGTCTGGAAACCGACGGCACGCCGATCGTGGCCGCGCCGGTGGCCAGCGGCCAGACGGTGCTGGTCGTCACGCGCGACGGCGGGCTGTACGCCTTCCGCCCGCAGTGAGCCGCGAAGGGGCGCGACGACGATGAAGCCGGTCATCGCCCTTGTCGGCCGCGCCAACGTTGGCAAGAGCACGCTCTTCAACCGCATCACGAAGAGCCGCGACGCGATCGTCGCCGACTTCCCCGGCCTGACGCGCGACCGCCACTACGGCGACGCGCGCGCCGGCGGCATCGACTTCATCGTCGTCGACACCGGCGGCTTCGAGCCCGAAAAGCCGAGCGGCGTCGTCGCCGAGATGGCCAAGCAGACGCGCGCCGCGGTCGCCGAGGCCGACGTCGTCATCTTCGTCGTCGACGTGCGCGCGGGCCTGTCGGGACAGGACCACGACATCGCGCGCTTCCTGCGCACGCAGGGCAAGCGCGCGCTCTTGGCCGCGAACAAGGCCGAGGGCATGGCCGATTCGCCGTTGCTCGCAGAGTTCCACGAACTCGGCATGGGCGCGCCGCATCCGGTGTCGGCCGCGCACGGGCAGGGCGTGCGCAGCCTGCTCGAAGCGGCGCTCGAAGGCTTCGAGCCGCCCGACGAGGAAGCCGCAGGCGAGGCCGGCGCCGAGGCCGAGCGCGGCAGCAGCCCCGAGCGGCCGATCCGCCTGGCGGTCGCCGGCCGGCCGAACGCGGGCAAGAGCACGCTCATCAACGCCTGGCTCGGCGAGGAGCGCCTCGTCGCCTTCGACCAGCCGGGCACGACGCGCGACGCGATCCACGTGCCGTTCGAGCGCGACGGCCGGCACTTCGAGCTGATCGACACCGCAGGGCTGCGCCGCAAGGGTCGCGTCTTCGAGGCGATCGAGAAGTTTTCGGTCGTCAAGACGCTGCAGGCGATTGCCGACGCCAACGTCGTCGTGCTGCTGATCGATGCCACCGAGGGTGTCAGCGAGCAGGACGCGCACATCGCCGGCTACATCCTCGAATCAGGCCGGGCGGTCGTCGTGGCGTTGAACAAGTGGGACGCGACGGACGACTATCAGCGCCAGATGCTCGCGCGCTCGGTCGAATCACGCCTGTCGTTCTTGAAATTCGCGCCGGTGCTGCACATCTCTGCGCTGAAGCGATCGGGATTGAGTGCCCTTTGGAAAGCCCTGCTGCACGCACACGCCTCGGCGACGGTGAAGATGCCCACACCGGTGTTGACGCGCCTGCTGCACGACGCGGTGGCGCACCAGCAGCCGCGCCGCGAAGGGCGCTTCCGCCCGAAGATGCGCTATGCGCACCAAGGCGGGATGAACCCGCCGATCGTCGTCATCCACGGCAACTCGCTCGAGCACGTGCCCGATGCCTACAAGCGCTACCTGGAGGGGCGATTTCGCGAGCACTTCAGGCTCGTCGGCACGCCGCTGCGCATCGAGCTGCGCTCGGGCCGCAATCCCTTCCAGGACCAAGGCAGTTGAGCCCGCGAACGGCGGGAAACGGCGTTCGCTGTGGTAAGGTGACCGCTTCCTGATCTTTTCAACACGGAGCATATCGTGAGCAACAAAGGCCAACTTTTGCAGGACCCCTTTCTGAACCTGCTGCGCAAGGAACACGTGCCGGTGTCGATCTACCTCGTCAACGGCATCAAGCTCCAGGGCCACATCGAATCGTTCGACCAGTACGTCGTGCTGCTGCGAAACACCGTGACGCAGATGGTCTACAAGCACGCGATCTCCACCGTCGTGCCCAGCCGCGCGGTCAACTTCCACCCGAACGAGAATTCGGGTGAGCAGGCCTGAAGCCCCGATGCACGCGTTGCCTCGGTCGCCTTCCCGACCTGCCGAGCCTTCCTCCACTTGAGCCAAGGCGCCCAACCCGCTGCCGCGCGCCGTGCGGCCGGCGCTGAATCGACACGCGCGCTGCCCACGCGTGCGGTGCTGGTCGGCGTCGACATCGGTGCCGCCGGCGCGCCGTTCGACGACTCGCTCGAGGAACTGGCGCTGCTGGCCGCGTCGGCCGGCGACGAGACCGTGGCGCGCATCACGGCGCGGCGCCGCGCGCCCGACCCGGCGCTCTTCGTCGGCAGCGGCAAGGCCGACGAGATCAAGGCGATGGTCGCGGCCACCTCGGCGCACGGCGTCATCTTCGACCAGGCACTGTCGCCGGCGCAGCAGCGCAACCTCGAGCGGCACCTCGGCGTGCCGGTGGCCGACCGCACGTCGCTGATCCTCGACATCTTCGCCGACCGCGCGCGCAGCCACGAGGGCAAGCTGCAGGTCGAACTGGCGCGGCTGCAGTACCTGTCGACGCGGCTCGTGCGGCGCTGGTCGCACCTCGAGCGCCAGCAAGGCGGCATCGGCACGCGCGGCGGCCCGGGTGAGGCGCAGATCGAACTTGACCGCCGCATGATCGGCGAGCGCATCAAGCTCGTGAAGGAGCGGCTCGAGCGCGTCAAGCGCCAGCGCGGCACGCAGCGGCGTGCGCGCGAGCGCCGCGGCGCCGTGCGCATCTCGCTTGTCGGCTACACAAACGCCGGCAAGTCGACGCTGTTCAACGCGCTGACGAAGGCGCGCTCGTACGCCGCCGACCAACTCTTCGCGACGCTCGACACGACGACGCGTCAGCTCTGGCTGCCCGACATCGACGGCGCCGGCGGCTGCGCGGCGACCCTGTCGGACACGGTGGGCTTCATCCGCGACCTGCCGCACAAGCTGGTCGAGGCTTTCCAGGCGACGCTGCAGGAAGCGGCCGAGGCCGACCTGCTGCTGCACGTCGTCGATGCCGCGAGCCCGACGCAGGACGAGCAGATGGCCGAGGTCGAGCGCGTGCTCGAGGAGATCGGCGCGGCCGACGTGCCGCAGCTGCTCGTCTACAACAAGTGCGACCTGCTCGAGCCTTCCCGCCAGCCGCGCGAGGCCGCCGACTGGGTCGAGGGCCCGGGCGGCGTGCGGCGCCGGCGCGTCTTCGTCAGTGCGATCGCCGGCACCGGCCTCGACGTGCTGCGACGCGCGCTCGCCGAGGCGGTGTCAGCCGCATCGAGCCCCGGCGCGCCGATAACGATGAACGACAAGAGCGACGCCGCCGAGCGGCCGCACCACCATGCGTGACCTCCCGAGCCCCCCGTTTACCGTGCGCCTGACGGCGCTGGCCGCGGCTGCCGCC
This sequence comes from Betaproteobacteria bacterium, assembly GCA_016716535.1. GTDB lineage: Bacteria > Pseudomonadota > Gammaproteobacteria > Burkholderiales > Burkholderiaceae_C > Rubrivivax. The sequence continues at coordinate 633,884 of JADJWD010000002.1, forward strand.
GCGTTGCTGCGTGCCGCCGTCGCGCCGCGCCGCCCACGCACCGTCGTTGGTGCCGACTTGCGCGGCGCCACGACGATGGCCAACAGCGGCCGCAACGACGGCCCGCCCGACCTCGACGAGCTCTGGCGCGACTTCAACAAGAAGCTCTCCGGCCTGTTCGGCGGCAAGGGCGGCCCCGGCCCGCAGCGCGACGAGCGCCCGTCCGGCGGCGGCGGTGGCGGCGGCTTCCAGCCCGACTTCAAGAGCGCCGGCATCGGCGCGGTGCTGATCGGCGTCGTCGCGTTGCTCGTCTGGCTCGGCAGCGGCTTCTTCATCGTGCAGGAAGGCCAGCAGGCGGTCGTTACCACGTTCGGCCGCTTCAGCCACACGGCCGACGCCGGCTTCCAGTGGCGGCTGCCGTACCCGGTGCAGGCGCACGAGGTGGTGTCGGTGACGCAGCTGCAGTCGGTGGAAGTGGGCCGCAACTCGGTCGTGCAGGCGACGGGCCTGCGCGACAGCTCGATGCTGTCGCAGGACGAGAACATCGTCGACATCCGCTTCACCGTGCAGTACCGGCGCGCCGACGCGCGGGCGTACCTCTTCGAGAACCGCAACGCCGACGAGGCGGTGGTGATGGCCGCCGAGTCGGCGGTGCGCGAGATCGTCGGCCGCAGCCAGGTCGACTCGGTGCTGTACGAGCGCCGCGACGCGATCGCTGCCGACCTGGTCAAGAGCATCCAGGCGCAGCTCGACCGCCTGCGCGCCGGCATCGTCGTCGCCAACGTCAACGTGCAGAACGTGCAGGTGCCCGATGCGGTGCAGGCCGCGTTCAACGACGCGGTGAAGGCCGGCGCCGACCGCGACCGCCTCGTCAACGAAGGCCGCGCCTACGCCAGCGACGTGATCCCCAAGGCGCGCGGCACCGCCAGCCGCCTGCTCGAAGAGGCCGAGGGCTACCGCGCACGTGTCATCGCGCAGGCCGAGGGCGATGCGCAGCGCTTCCGCAGCGTGCTCGCCGAATACCAGAAGGCGCCGCAGGTGACGCGTGACCGCATGTACATCGAGACGATGCAGCAGGTGTACTCCAACGTCTCGAAGGTGCTCGTCGACGCAAAGAGCGGCAGCAACCTCCTGTACCTGCCGCTCGACCGGCTGATGCAGCAGGCCGGCGCCGCGGTGCCGGCGCAGTCCGCTGCGCCGCAGGCGCCGCTCGATGCCGCGCCGGCCTCGGCCGGCACCGACATCCGCTCGCGCGATGGCGGTCGCGCGCGCGACCGCGAAGGCCGTTGAAGGGAGGCCGCCGCATGAACCGCATCGGAATCTATGTCATCGGCGCGCTCGTCGCGCTGATGCTCGTGACGAGCACGCTGTTCGTCGTCGACCAGCGCCAGGTGGCCGTCGTCTACGCACTCGGCGAGATCAAGGAGGTCGTCACCGACCCCGGACTCAAGCTGAAGATGCCGCCGCCGTTCCAGAACGTCGTCTTCCTCGACAAGCGCATCCAGACGCTCGACAGCGCCGAGACGCGGCCGATCTTCACCGCCGAGAAGAAGAGTCTCGTCATCGACTGGCTCGTCAAGTGGCGCATCTCCGAGCCGCGCCAGTTCATCCGCAACAACGGCGTCGATTTCCGCAATCTGGAGACTCGCCTGTCGCCGGTGGTGCAGGCGGCGTTCAACGAGGAAATCACCAAGCGCACCGTGCAAGGCGTGCTCTCGGCCGAGCGCGACCGCATCATGAGCGACGTGCAAAAGCGCCTGCTCGACGACGCCAAGTCGTTCGGCATCGAGATCGTCGACGTGCGCATCAAGCGCGTCGACTTCGTGGCCGACATCACCGACTCGGTGTACCGGCGCATGGTCTCCGAGCGCGCCCGCGTCGCCAACGAACTGCGTTCACAGGGCGGCGCCGAAGGCGAGAAGATCCGCGCCGACGCCGACCGGCAGCGCGAGGTGATCATCGCCGAGGCCTACCGCGACGCGCAGAAGGTCAAGGGCGCCGGCGACGCGCGCGCCTCGGCGCTGTACGCAGACGCGTTCGGCCGCGACCCGCAGTTCGCGCAGTTCTATCGCAGCCTCGAAGCCTATCGCGCCACCTTCCGCGGCCGCAGCGACGTGATGGTGCTCGACCCGAGCAACGACTTCTTCCGTGCAATGCAAAGCGGCGCCGCCACGACGCCCGGCCCGCGGCGCTGAGTGGGCGACCTGCTGCTCGGCGCGCTGGCGCTGATGCTCGTGCTGGAAGGGCTGATGCCGTTCGTCAGCCCGCGCGGCTGGCGTTCGATGTTCGAGCGCGCAATGGCGCTCACCGACGGCCAGATCCGCTTCATCGGCCTCGTCAGCATCGTCTGCGGCGTCGTCCTGTTCGCGTTGTGGCGCTGACGGCGGGGCACGCCGCCCGAGCGGCTGCCGCAGTGGCGGCGCCTACAATGCCGTTTTCAAGACGCACCGCGTTGGTCCCGATGCTCTCTGCCTGGTTGCTGCCCGAGCACATCGCCGATGTGCTGCCCGCCCAGGCCCGGCAACTGGAGACACTGCGCCGCCGGCTGGTCGACCGCGCGCAGGGCTACGGCTTCGAACTCGTCACGCCGCCGCTGCTCGAGCACCTCGAGTCGCTGCTGTCGGGCACCGGTCGCGAGCTCGACCTGCGCACCTTCAAGCTCGTCGACCAGACGAGCGGCCGCACGCTCGGCCTGCGCGCCGACACCACGCCGCAGGCCGCGCGCATCGACGCGCACCTGCTCAACCGCGAAGGCGTGACGCGCCTTTGCTACTGCGGCCCGGTGCTGCATGCGCGCGCCACGCACGTGACCGCGTCGCGCGAGCCGCTGCAGTTCGGCGCCGAGATCTTCGGCCACGCCGGGCTGGAAGCCGACCTCGAGGCCGCCGAACTGTCGCTCGACTGCCTCCAGGCTGCGCAGGTGCAGCCGCTCGTCATCGACCTCGCCGACGCCCGCGTGCTGCGCGGCGTGCTGGCCGGTGTCGCCCTCGACGCGACCGGTCTGCAGGACCTGGCCGAGGCGCTGGCCGGCAAGGACGCCGCGGCGCTGGCCGCGCTGACCGAGGGCCTGGCCGACGAGACGCGGCGCGCGCTTCGTGCGCTGCCGCGGCTCTATGGCAACGATGAGGTGCTGTCGAGCGCCGAACGCGAGCTGCCGCCGCGCCCGCTCGTGCGCGCGGCGATCGAACAGCTGCGCTGGCTGGCCGCGCACCTGCGGCAGTCGTTCCCTGGCTTGAAGGTCGGCTTCGATCTCGGTGACATGGGCGGCTACGGCTACTACACCGGCGTGCGCTTCGCGATCTATGGCGCCGGCGCCACCGACGCGCTGGCGCGCGGCGGCCGCTACGACGAGGTCGGCGCCGTCTTCGGGCGCAACCGGCCTGCGGTCGGCTTCAGCCTCGACCTGAAGGCGCTGGCCGAAGTGGCGCCGCCGGCGCGGCCGGGCGGCGCGATCCGCGCACCGTGGAGCGAAGACGCCGCACTGCGCGCCGCCGTGCGGGGCCTGCGCGACGCCGGCGAGACGGTGCTCGCGGTGCTGCCCGGCGACCGGCCGGCGCCGCAGGCCTACGCCTTCGACCGCGAGCTGGTCGAGGCGGGCGGGCGCTGGGTGCTGCGCGACATCGCCCACGCGCCGATCACGCCGGCCACGGCCGCCGAATCCTCACGTTAGCTCTGCAAGGCACGCAAGGTACACATGCAACCGGGCACCACCCGCGGCAACGGCCGCAACGTCGTCGTCGTCGGCACCCAGTGGGGCGACGAGGGCAAGGGCAAGATCGTCGACTGGATGACCGACCACGCCGAAGGCGTGGTGCGTTTCCAGGGCGGCCACAACGCCGGCCACACGCTGGTCATCAACGGCCGCAAGACGGCGCTGCAGCTGATCCCTTCGGGCGTGATGCGCGAAGGCGTCGCCTGCTACATCGGCAACGGCGTCGTCGTCGACCCGGTGCACCTGCTGTCGGAGATCGAGCGGCTCGAGGCGATCGGCGTCGACGTGCGATCGCGCCTGTTCATCTCCGAGTCGTGCCCGCTGATCCTGCCGTTTCACGTCGAACTCGACCGCGCGCGCGAGGCGCACCGCGAGCAGTCGGCCGGCGGCAAGATCGGCACCACCGGCAAGGGCATCGGCCCGGCCTACGAAGACAAGGTGGCGCGGCGCGCGCTGCGCGTGATGGACCTGAAGTCGCCGGCGCGCTTCGGGGCCAAGCTGCGCGATCTGGTCGAGTTGCACAACGCCGAGCTGACGGTGGCACTCGGCGCCAAGGCGCTCGACGCGGCACCGATGATCGACGCCGCGCTGCGCGCCGCCGAGCAGATCAAGCCGCTGATGGCCGATGTCGGCTACCGCCTCTTCAACGCGCATCAGAAGGGTGCCAACCTGCTGTTCGAAGGCGCGCAGGGCACGCTGCTGGACATCGACCACGGCACTTATCCGTTCGTCACCTCGAGCAACTGCGTCGCCGGCAACGCCGCCGCGGGCTCGGGGCTGGGCCCGGGGTTGCTGCACTACGTGCTTGGCATCACGAAGGCGTACACCACGCGCGTCGGCGGCGGGCCGTTCCCGACCGAGCTGCCGATCGACGCGGCGGGCACCGTGGGCCACCACCTCTCGACGGTCGGCCAGGAGCGCGGCACCGTCACCGGGCGTGCGCGCCGCTGCGGCTGGCTCGACGCGGCGGCGCTGAAGCGCTCGATCATCATCAACGGCATCTCGGGCCTGTGCATCACGAAGCTCGACGTGCTCGACGGCCTCGCGGAGATCAAGGTCGGCACCGGCTACCGCCTGGGCGGCAAGACGCTCGACGTGCTGCCGCTGGACGCCGAGGAGATCGCCGCCTGCGAGCCGGTGTACGAGACGCTGCCCGGATGGACCGAGACGACCGCGGGCCTGACGAACTGGGAGCAGCTGCCGGCCAACGCGCGGCGCTATCTCGAGCGTGTGCAGGCGCTGATCGGCGCGCCGATCGACATGGTCTCCACCGGCCCCGACCGCGTGCACACCATCCTGCTGCGGCATCCGTTCCGCGCCTGAAGCCTGTCCATAGCCGACCTGAAGCCCGCCTGAAGACAACGATCGACGAGGAGAACTCTTTCGATGCTCACCGACGACGGCAAGCACCTGTACGTGTCCTGGGACGAGTACCACCTCTTGATCGAGCGCCTGGCGCTGAAGGTGGCGCACTCGGGCTGGGAGTTCGACCAGATCCTGTGCCTGGCGCGCGGCGGCATGCGGCCGGGCGACGTGCTCTCGCGCGTCTTCGACAAGCCGCTGGCGATCATGTCCACCAGCTCTTACCGCGCCGAGGCCGGCACGATCCAGGGGCGGCTGGACATGGCCAAGTACATCACGATGCCCAAGGGCGAGCTGGCCGGCCGCGTGCTGCTGGTCGACGACCTCGCCGACACCGGGCACACGCTGCGCGCCGTCGTCGAGCGTCTGCGCGGCATGCCGGCGATTGCCGAACTGCGCGCCGCGGTCGTCTGGGTCAAGGGCGTGTCGACCTACACGCCGGACTACTACGTCGAGACGCTGCCCACGAGCCCGTGGATCCACCAGCCGTTCGAGGAGTACGACACCCTGCGTCCCGACGGCCTGGCGCGCAAGTTCCAGATCTGAAAATGCACGAGGCCGGCGGTCTTGCGATCCGCCGGCCTCGTGGCCTTCTTGCTTGGTGCCCAGGAAGGGACTCGAACCCCCACGCCGTTAAGCGCTAGTACCTGAAACTAGTGCGTCTACCAATTCCGCCACCTGGGCCTTGATCGGCGCCGCCGCTTCAAGCGTGCCGCACCGATCAGTGACAAACGAGGATTCTATCAGCACATCCACCCCCGCTTCCGCGCCGCTGCTCGGCGAACTCGAAGGCCGCGTCGAAGGCCATCGCGACGGCCACGGTTTCGTCGTGCCCGATGCCGGCGAGCCGGTCATCTATCTCGCGCCGCAGGAGATGCGCTCGGTGCTGCATCGCGACCGCGTGCGCGTGCGAATCCTGCGTCTCGACCGCAAGGGCCGCCCCGAGGGCCGCGTCGTCGACATCGTCTCGCGCGCCAAGGCGCCGATCATCGGCCGCCTGCTGCACGAAGGCGGCCAGTGGCTCGTCGCGCCCGAAGACCGCCGCTACGGCCAGGACATCCTGATCCCGAAGAACGCCACCGCCAGCGCCGCGGTCGGGCAGGTGGTGTCGGTCGAACTCACAGAGACGCCTTCGCTGCACGCGCAGCCCGTGGGCCGTGTCGCCGAGGTGCTCGGCGAGATCGACGACCCGGGCATGGAGATCGAGATCGCGGTGCGCAAGTACGAGGTGCCGCACCGCTTCAGCCCGGAGACGCTGGCGCAGGCCTCGGCGCTGCCCGAGAAGCTGCGCGCCGCCGACCGCCGCCACCGCATCGACCTCACCGACGTGCCGCTCGTCACCATCGACGGCGAGGACGCGCGCGACTTCGACGACGCCGTCTACTGCCAGCCGCACCACGGCGGCAAGGGCAAGAAGGCGTTCTCGGGTTGGCGGCTCGTCGTCGCGATCGCCGACGTGAGCCACTACGTGAAGCCCGAGGAGCCGCTCGATCGCGACGCCTACGAGCGCGCCACGTCCGTCTACTTCCCCCGCCGCGTCATCCCGATGCTGCCCGAGAAGCTCAGCAACGGCCTGTGTTCGCTGAACCCCGAGCAGGACCGGCTCAGCATGGTCTGCGACATGCTCGTCGCCGACGACGGGCGCATCACCGCGTACCAGTTCTACCCGGCGCTGATCTGCTCGCACGCGCGCCTGACCTACACCGAGGTGGCGGCCGTGCTGGCCAACACGCGCGGGCCCGAAGCGGCGCGCCGCGCCGACCTCGTGCCGCACCTCGTGCACCTGCACGAGGTCTACCGCGCCTTGCTGAAGCAGCGCGCGAGCCGCGGCGCCGTGGACTTCGACACCGTCGAGACGCAGATCATCAGCGACGACAACGGCCGCATCGAGCGCATCGTGCCGCGCGTGCGCACCGAGGCGCACCGGCTGATCGAGGAGGCGATGCTCGCGGCCAACGTCTGCGCGGCCGAGTTCATCTCGGCGCACGAGCACCCGGCGCTGTACCGCGTGCACGAGGGCCCGACACCCGAGCGGCGCACGACGCTGCAGGCGTACCTGCGGGCGCTGGGCATCGCGATGCCGCTGTCCGACGAGCCGACGCCGGGCGAGATGCAGGCCATCGCGCAGGCGGTGGCCGAGCGGCCCGACGCGCAGCAGATCCAGATGATGCTGCTGCGCTCGATGCAGCAGGCGATCTATACGGCGACGAACTCGGGCCACTTCGGCCTCGCCTACGAGGCCTACGCGCACTTCACGAGCCCGATCCGCCGCTACCCCGACCTTCTGATCCACCGCGTCATCAAGGCGCTGCTGGCGGGGCGCCGCTATCACCTCGCGCCCAGTGACCTGACGCGCAAGCCCGAGGTGCGCCGCGGCGGCAAGCCGCGGCACGCCAAGCCGATGAGCCAGGAGATGGAGGTGTGGGACGCCGCCGGCGCGCACTGCAGCGCCAACGAGCGCCGCGCCGACGAGGCCAGCCGCGACGTCGAGGCGTGGCTCAAGTGCCGCTTCATGCGCGAGCACCTGGGCGAGGAGTACAGCGGCACGGTCAGCGCGGTGGCGAGCTTCGGCCTCTTCGTCACGCTCGACGGGTTGTATGTGGACGGCCTCGTGCACATCACCGAACTCGGCGGCGAGTACTACCGCTTCGACGAGACGCGCCAGGAACTGCGCGGCGAACGCACCGGCGTGCGCTACGCGATCGGCACGCGCGTGCGCGTGCAGGTCAGCCGCGTCGACCTCGACGGCCGGCGCATCGACTTCCGGCTCGTGCGCGACGGCGAGGCCGAGGCGCTGCTGGCACGCGGCCGGCCCGGGCGCGGCGCGGCCGCGGGTTCGGCGCAGGCCGAACTGGCCGAAGTGAAGGGCGCCGACCGGCGAGTGAAGGCGGCGACACGCGAGCGCAAGAACAAGCCCGGGGCGGCCAGCGGCAAGCGGGCGGCGAAGGCGACGACGGGGCGGGCGCGCAGGCGCTGATCGGAGGGGCTGATCTCAGGCGCTGATCGGCGCCTGGCCCTGCGCCGCATCGCCATCGGTCTCGATCGAGAACAGCGGCAGCTCGTGCCGCTCGGCGGCGCCGATGGAGCGCCAGAACGCGAGCCCGTCGGCGTTGTCGCCAAAGACGAGCAGATGGCACTTGGCGATGCCCTCGTCGCGCAGCGCTTGCAGGCCCCGCGCCAGCAGCGCGCGGCCGACGAAGCTCAGGCCCGGGTTGCGTTCGAGGAAGCGCCGGATCGCTTGCGGCTCGTCGGCGCTGCTCAGACCCACGCCGGGGGTCACCTGCCACAGCGCATGCGCAACGGCGTGGTCTTGCGCGGTGAAGGGGCGCAGCGTCAAAGCGCTGTCCGGCGGGGCTTGCATCGCGGTGTCGTCATGAGCGATGCCGATGCGGGCGACGCGCTCAGGCGTGCGCCATCGCGTCGATCAGGTCGAGCGCGAGCAGCGGCGCGGCGCCGCCATCGGGCCGCGCGCGGTCGGCGGCGTGCCCGTGCTGCCACACCGCTGCCGCGGCCACATCGAGCGGGTTCGCGTGTGGCGCCTGCGCCCACAACCCGCCCAGCCAGCCGGCCAGCACGTCGCCAGTGCCGGCGGTGGCGAGCGCCGCGTTGCCGCTCGGGTTGATGCGCGGCAAGGCGCCGGGCGCACCGAGCACGGTGCCCGAGCCTTTCAGCAGGACGACGGCGGCGGTGCGCTCGGCGAGGGTCGTCGCCGCCGCCACGCGGTTGGCCTGGACGGCGGCGCTGTCGCAGCCGAGCAGCCGCGCGGCTTCCAGCGGATGCGGCGTCAGCACCGTCGCCTGGCCGCGGCCGGCGCGGCCGGCGAGCAGCCGCATCAACTCGCTTGCCGCGGCGACGTGGTTCAGCGCGTCGGCATCGAGCACGAGGCGCGGCGCCGCGGCCAGCAGGCGCGGCAGGTGTTCACGCACGGCGTCGCCGCCGCCGCAGCCGACGACGGCAGTTGCCGCGCCGAGCAACAGCGCCGCCGCGTCGGCGAAAGGCCGGTGCATCAGTTCGGGCCGGTCGGCGTCGATCGTCAAGCCGCCGCCGCCGCGTTCAGCTTGCGCGGCAGCGAGCACGCTGATGTAGACGCGGCCGGCGCCGGCCGCCAGCGCCGCCCGCGCGGCGAGTGACGCGGCGCCCGTCATGCCCGGCGCGCCGCCGACGACCCAGACATCGCCGCGGCGGCCTTTGTGCGAGTCGTGCGGCCAAGCCGTGCGGCCGGCCGGCGCGACGAGCCAGGCCGTTGGCGCCGCCGCGTCGCCGGGCGCCGCCTGGCACGGATGGCCGAGGTCGTCGAACCAGGTGCGGCCGGCCAGATCGCGGCCGCGGCCGGTGAAGAGCCCGGGCTTCAGCGACAGCAACGACAACGTGTCGTGCGCTTGCACGACGTGCGCGCCGAGCGGCTGGCCGGTGTCGGGGTTCAAGCCCGACGGCAGGTCGATGGCCAGCACGGTGGCACCCGCGGCGCGCCGCGCGGCGATCTGTTCGATCGCCTCGGCGAGAACGCCTTCGGGCGCGCGCGCGCCGCCGAGCCCGAGCAGTGCATCGATGACGAGATCGGGGGATGTGATGCCGGCAGGTGCCGCGGCGTTCGCGCTGGCGCTCGCGTTGCCAGCGACATCACCGGCCGCGCCGGGGCCGAGCATCGGCACCGCGGCCATCACCGCCTGCCGCCGCGCCTGGGCCGCGTCGGCCGGCAGCCGCGCCGGGTCGCCGCACTCGCACACAAGCACCGCCGTGCCGCTCGTGTGCAGCCAGCGCGCCGCGACGTAGCCGTCGCCGCCGTTGTTGCCCGGGCCGCACCAGACCTCGACCTGCCGCGCCGCCGGCGCGAGCGCGCGCGCCAGGCGTGCGACGGCCAGGCCGGCGCGTTCCATCAGCGCGTACGGCGCGTGCTGTTGCAGCGCCTGCGCCTCGAGCGCACGCGCCGCCGCTGCGGCGTGCAGCGGCCACGGGCCCGTGTCGGCGCCGATGCGCTGCGGCTGCGCAGCATCGACGGGCTTCGCGGAGTTCACGGCGTTCGCGCCCTTTACAGGCTTCACCGATGCAACCGCGCCGGCGTCAGGCCCTGCACGTCGATGGCCGGCGGGCGGCCGAGCATCGCGTCGGCGACGAGCCGCGCTGAGCCGCAGGCGAGCGCCCAGCCGCTCGAGCCGTGGCCGAGGTTGAGCCAGATGCCCGGCACGCGGCACGCGCCGATCACCGGCGGGCCGTCGGGCAGCATCGGCCGCGCGCCTTTCCACTGCTGCACCTCGCGCATCGACGCGGCGCCCGGGAACCACTCGTCGAGCACGCGGTACAGCGTCGCGAGCGGCGCGCGCCTGAGGTCGTCGAGGCGGCCGCCGATCTCGGCGCTGCCGGCGACGCGCACGCGCTGGCCGAGACGCGAGATGGCGACCTTGTACTTCTCGTCCATCAGTGCCGAGCGCGGGCCCATGTCGGGGCCGCCGTCGTGCTCGCGCAGCGGCGCGGTGATCGAGTAGCCGTACACCGGCGCGAGCGGCAGCGAAAGGCCGTGCGGCGCGAGCAGCCGGTTCGCCTCGACGCCGGCGCAGACGACGACGTGGTCGAAGCCGATGCGCTGGCCGTCGGCGAGCTCCACCGCCGGCTTGCTGCCGCCGCGCATGCGCCGCACCTCGGTGTCGAAGGCGAACTGCGCGCCCAGGCGTTGCGCCTCGTTCTTCAACTGGTGCGCGAAGGCGCGGCAGTTGCCGACGCCGTCGTCGGGCAGGCGGATCGCCGCGTGCACGTGCGCCGTCGGCGACAGCGCCGGCTCGAACTGCCGGCAGCCGGCCTCGTCGAGCACGTCGTGCTTGACGCCCAGCTCCGCGAGCAGCCGCAGGCCGGCACTGGCGCGCTGCAAGTCGGCCGGCCGGCGCAGCAGCACCATGTAGCCGCGGCGCTGTTCGTAGTCGAGCTCCAGGCGAGCGGCGAGTTCGTCGAGGCGCTCGCGGCTGTAGTGCGCGAGGCATTGCATTGCTGTGCGATTGGGCACGTAGGCCTTCGTGCGGCAGGCGCGCAGGTAGCGCCACATCCACGGCAGCTCGCGAAGCGCCGAGAGCCCGACGAAGCGCACCGCGGCGTCGCGCGCGAAGAGCTGCGCCAGCACCTTCAGCGGCATGCCGGGCGCCGCCCACGGCGTGACGTAGCCCGGCGCGACGACGCCGGCGTTGGCGAAACTCGTCTCGGTGGCGACGCCCCCGCGGCGCTCGTAGACGGTGACCTCCTGCCCTTGCGCGGCAAGCTCGTGCGCGGTGGTCACGCCGACGATGCCCGCGCCGATGACTGCGACACGCATGCTAGAATTTTGAGGTTTTGCTTCTTGCGAGTCGCTCACACCCAGGCCATCAGGCCCAGGTGAGTGAATGAAAGCAGGCAGCAGATCCGCTGGTCGACAAACCGGCCCCGGCGCGCGTCTTGCCGCGCTGCGGGATCCGACAAGCCCGACCGGCGAAACCCGCGAACCCGGCCCTCCGAAGGTGCGCATGCCGTCGTCATCGATTGCATGCGTTCAGGCGCCGGGATTCTAGAAGCAACCTTTTGGAGTTTTCCATGTCCGTGTCCATGCGCGAAATGCTGGAAGCGGGTGTCCATTTCGGACACCAGACCCGCTTCTGGGACCCCAAGATGGCCCCCTTCATCTACGGCCATCGCAACAAGATCCACATCATCAACCTCGAGAAGACGCTGCCGCTCTTCACCGAGGCGATGAAGTTCGTGCGCCAGCTGGCCAGCCGCCGCGGCACGATCCTGATGGTGGGCACCAAGCGCCAGGCCCGCGAGGTCATCGCCACCGAGGCGCAGCGCTGCGGCATGCCCTTCGTCGACCAGCGCTGGCTCGGCGGCATGCTGACCAACTACAAGACGGTCAAGGGCAGCCTGAAGAAGCTCAAGGACATGCAGGCCACGAAGGAGGCCGGCATGGAGCAGATGATCAAGAAGGAGGCGCTGCTGTTCGACCGCGAGCTGACCAAGCTCGAGAAGGACATCGGCGGCATCCAGGACATGACGGCGCTGCCCGACGCGATGTTCGTCATCGACGTGGGCTACCACAAGATCGCCGTGGCCGAGGCCAAGAAGCTGGGCATCCCGCTGATCGGCGTCGTCGACACGAACCACTCGCCGCTGGGCATCGACTACGTGATCCCGGGCAACGACGACTCGGCCAAGGCGGTGGCGCTGTACGCGCGCGCGGTGGCCGATGCGGTGCTCGAAGGCAAGGCCAACGCCACCGCCGAGGTGGTGGCCGTGGCGGCCGGCGGCGACGAATTCGTCGAGGTCCAGGAGAACTGAGCCCCGCCTCGCCGAACTGGAGAACGTAATGCCCGCGATCACTGCAAGCATGGTCGGCGAACTGCGCGCCAAGACCGACGCTCCGATGATGGAGTGCAAGAAGGCGCTCACCGAGGCCGATGGCGACATGGGCCGCGCCGAGGAGATCCTGCGCGTCAAGCTCGGCAGCAAGGCCGGCAAGGCTGCCAGCCGCATCACCGCCGAAGGCGTGGTGGCTGCGAGCGTGGCCGGCAGCACCGGCGCGCTCGTCGAGATCAACTGCGAGACCGACTTCGTCTCGAAGAACGACTCGTTCCTCGCCTTCGCGAAGGCCGCTGCGCAACTCGTCGCCGAGAAGAACCCCGCCGACGTGGCGGCGCTGTCCGCGCTGCCCTACAGCCAGGACGGCTTCGGCCCGACGCTGGAAGACGTGCGCAAGGGCCTCATCGGCAAGATCGGCGAGAACATGTCGGTCCGCCGCTTCAAGCGCTACGCCGGCGGCGGCAAGCTCGCGCACTACCTGCACGGCACGCGCATCGGCGTCATCGTCGAGTACGACGGCGACGAGAACGCGGCCAAGGATGTGGCGATGCAGATCGCCGCATCGACCAAAGGCACGCGTGTGCTGGCGATCGACGCCAACGGCGTGCCGGCAGAGCTGATTGCCAACGAGCGCAAGGTGGCCGCGGAGAAGGCAGCCGAGAGCGGCAAGCCGGCCGACATCGTCGCCAAGATGGTCGAAGGCTCGGTGCAGAAGTTCCTGAAGGAGGTGTCGCTCCTGAACCAGGTCTTCGTCAAGGCCGCCGACGGCAAGCAGACGGTCGAGCAGTACCTGAAGGGCGCGTCGACGCGAGTCAAGGGCTTCACGCTCTACGTCGTCGGCGAGGGCATCGAGAAGAAGACCGACGACTTCGCCGCCGAGGTGGCCGCGCAGGTGGCAGCAGCGAAGGGGCAGTAGCCCCCAGCCACGCAGCCGGCCAGCCGGCTGACCGGCGCAGGGGCCCGCCACAGGCACTGCGCCCCAGGGGCCGAGGTTTACGCAGTCGATTACACCGGCTGCGCGGGCCCGGCCCTTAAACTTGCCTGCTGCCTTTCTCTCTATCGCGAAAGATCCTTCCCGATGCCCGCCTACAAGCGCATCCTGCTCAAGCTGTCCGGCGAAGCCCTGATGGGCGACGATGCGTACGGCATCAACCGCGCGACGATCGTGCGCATGGTGCGCGAGGTGCAGGCGGTCACGAAGCTCGGCTGCGAGGTCGCCGTCGTCATCGGCGGGGGCAACATCTTCCGCGGCGTCGCCGGCGGCTCGGTCGGCATGGACCGCGCGACCGCCGACTACATGGGCATGCTCGCCACGGTGATGAACTCGCTGGCGCTTGCCGACACGATGCGCCAGGAGGGGATGACGGCGCGCGTGATGTCGGCGATCAGCATCGAGCAGGTCGTCGAGCCGTATGTGCGCCCGAAGGCGCTGCAGTACCTCGAAGAGGGCAAGATCGTCGTCTTCGCCGCCGGCACCGGCAACCCGTTCTTCACCACCGACACCGCCGCGGCGCTGCGCGGCGCCGAAATCGGCGCCGAGATCGTGCTGAAGGCGACCAAGGTCGACGGCGTCTACACCGCCGATCCGAAGAAGGACCCCACCGCAACGCGGTACTCGACGATCGGCTTCGACGAGGCGATCGCGAAGAACCTGCAGGTGATGGACGCCACCGCCTTCGCGCTGTGCCGCGACCAGAAGCTGCCGATCAAGGGTCTTCAGCATCTTCAAGCCCGGCGCGCTGCAGCGCGTGGTGCTGGGCGAGGACGAGGGCACGCTGGTGCACGCCTGAGCCGCCGCACCATCGATCCGACAGGAGTGTTTGCGAATGGACATCGTCGAGATAAAGAAGACCGCCGAGCACAAGATGGGCAAGTCGCTCGAGGCGCTGAAGAACGAGCTGCACAAGATCCGCACCGGCCGCGCCCACCCGGGGCTGCTCGACCAGGTGCACGTCGACTACTACGGCAGCTCGGTGCCGATCAGCCAGGTCGCCAACGTGACGCTGCTCGACGCGCGCACGATCAGCGTGCAGCCCTGGGAAAAGGGCATGGGCCCGAAGATCGAGAAGGCGATCCGCGAAAGCGACCTCGGCCTGAACCCGAGCGCACAGGGTGACCTCTTGCGCGTGCCGATGCCCGCGCTCACCGAAGAGCGCCGCAAGGAGCTGACGAAGGTCGTGCGCCATGCCGGCGAGGAAGCCAAGATCGCCGTGCGCGCCGTGCGCCGCGAGGCCAACGAGCACCTGAAGAAGCTGCTCAAGGACAAGCACGTGCCCGAGGACGAGGAGAAGCGCGCGCAGGACGAAGTGCAGCGCCTCACCGACCGCGTCGTCGCCGAGATCGACCGCCTCGTGCACGGCAAGGAAGCCGAGGTGATGGCGGTTTGAGCGCGCTGCCTGCCGCCCCGTCCGCCCCGCCGGGCAACGCCGAGCCGCGCAGCACGGGCCTCGTGCCGCGCCACGTCGCCGTCGTGATGGACGGCAACGGCCGCTGGGCGCGCTCGCGCTTCATGCCGCGCTTCTTCGGCCACAAGGCCGGCGTCGATGCGCTGGTGCGCGCGGTGAACCTGTTCGCCGACCGCGGCGTCGAGTACCTGAGCGTCTTCGCGTTCTCGTCGGAGAACTGGAAGCGCCCGACCGAGGAAGTGTCGGGCCTGATGAGCCTCGTGCTCGTCGCGGTGTCCAAGTACCTCGGCAAGCTCGCCAAGGACGGCGTGCGCATCCGCATCGTCGGCGACCGCTCGGCCGTCTCCGACAAGCTGCGCGAGGCCTGGGAGCAGGCCGAGGCGCTGACGCGCGACAACACGCGCATCACGCTGGCGGTGTGCTTCAACTACGGCGGCCGCTGGGACGTGGTGCAGGCCGCGCGCCGCGCCATCGCCGAGGGCCTGGCGCCCGAGCAGCTCGACGAGGCCTGGCTCGGCCGGCACATGGCGCTTTCGTTCGCGCCCGACCCCGACCTCTTCATCCGCACCGGCGGCGAGATGCGCATCAGCAACTTCATGCTCTGGCAGTCGGCCTACGCGGAGTTCCACTTCACCGATTGCCTGTGGCCCGACTTCGGCGCCGAGGAGATCGACCGCGCGCTCGCCGCCTACGCGCAGCGCGACCGTCGCTTCGGCATGATCCGCCCGCCGGTCGTGCAGGCCGCCGAGTAGGCCCGACGAGGCGGCGCAAGCCCGTCGAGATCCACATGCTTCGCCAGCGGGTCATCACCGCGCTGATCCTGGTCGGGATCATGTTCGCCGCGCTCGCGGCGCCCGGGCCGTGGCCGTTTGCGCTCGTCACGCTGGCACTGCTGGCCGGCGGTGCGTGGGAGTGGGGGCGCCTGAACGCCGCCGGCGCGGCGGTGGCGTGGGGACTCGGTGGCCTGATGGCGATCGCCGGCATCGCCGCCGTCGCCGCCGGCTGGGCGGGGCGCTCGCTCGGCGGCGGCTGGTGGCTTGCGGTGGGGGTGTGGGCGCTCGGCGGGGCGCTGGTGCTCAAGCGCGGGGTCGCGGCCTGGCCGCAGGTGCCGCGCGCGCTGCGCTGGGCCGTCGGGCTCGTGCTGCTGATGCTCGCCTGGGCCGCGCTGATCGAAGCGCGCGCCATCGGCATCAACTTCATGCTCTCGATGCTGTGCGTCGTGTGGATGGCCGACATCGCCGCCTACTTCGGCGGCAAGGCGTTCGGGCGGCGCAAGCTCGCGCCGGCCATCAGCCCGGGCAAGAGCTGGGAAGGCGTGTGGTCGGGCATGGCCGGCGTGCTGCTGCTGGCGCTCATCTGGATGGTGCTCGACCGGCACTTCGGCTTCGACGGCCCGAGCCTCTACACGCGGCTCGTGCAGGCGCACGGCTGGGTCGTCGCGGTGCTGGCGCTGCTGGCGCTGTGCATGTTGAGCGTCGTCGGCGACCTGATCGAATCGCTCGTCAAGCGCGCCGCCGGTGCCAAGGACAGCAGCCAGCTGCTGCCCGGCCACGGCGGCGTGCTCGACCGCGTCGATGCGCTCTTGCCGGTGATGCCCGCCGTGCTGGCGCTGATGAGTCTCGTGCCGCGATGAAGACGTCCACCGCCGGCCGCCGGCAGCGCATCGCCATCCTCGGCTCGACGGGCTCGATCGGCGTCAGCACGCTCGACGTGATCGCGCGCCATCCCGACCGCTTCGAGGTCTTCGGCCTGACGAGCCACCAGCGGGTGCCCGAGCTCGTCGAGCAGTGCCTGCGTTTTTCGCCGCGCATCGCCGTGCTGCCCGACCGCGAGCGTGCGCGCGAGGCGCGCCGGCTGCTCGCCGAACGTGGCAGCCGCACCGAGGTGCTCGAAGGCGCGCAGGCGCTTGGCCAACTCGCCGCCGAGCCCGAGGTCGATGCGGTGATGGCGGCGATCGTCGGCGCGGCCGGGCTGCCGGCCTGCATGGCCGCGGCCGCGGCGGGCAAGCGCCTGCTGCTGGCCAACAAGGAGGCGCTCGTCGTCGGCGGCGCGCTCTTCATGCGCTCCGTGGCCGAAGGCGGCGCGACGCTGTTGCCGATCGACAGCGAACACTCGGCGATCTTCCAGTGCCTGCCCGAAGACCGCGGCGCGTGGGGCGAGCGCATCGACCACATCGTGCTCACCGCCAGCGGCGGGCCGTTCCGCCGCCGCGCGCCCGAGAGCCTGCACGCAGTGACCCCCGCCGAGGCGGTGGCGCACCCGAACTGGGTCATGGGCCGCAAGATCTCGGTCGACTCGGCGACGATGATGAACAAGGCGCTCGAGGTGATCGAGGCGCGCTGGCTCTTCGACCTCGCGCCCGAGCAGGTGCGCGTCGTCATCCACCCGCAGAGCATCGTGCACTCGATGGTCGTCTGCCGCGACGCGTCGGTGCTCGCGCAACTCGGCACGCCGGACATGCGCGTGCCGATCGCCTACGGCCTGAGCTTCCCCGAGCGCATCGAATCGGGCGCCTCGCGGCTGGACTTCCTGCAACTGCAAGGGCTGACGTTCGAGCCGGTCGACGAGCGCCTCTTCCCGGGCCTCGGCCTCGCATGGCAGGCGCTCGCCGCGCCGGCCGGTGCGACGGCGGCGCTGAATGCCGCCAACGAAGTGGCGGTCGAGTCGTTCCTCAGCGGAACCATCCGCTTCACCGACATTCACACCGTCAACGCGCGCACCGTCGAGCGCCTGGCGGGCCGGCACGGCGCCGTCTCGACGATCGACGACCTGCTGGACATCGATCGCCGCGCGCGTGCCGAGGCGCACAGCGCCGTCGCCGCGCTGGCGCCGCGCTAGAGCGCAGCCGCGCTGCACATCCACCGGCCGCGCCCCGGTCCTGCCCGTCACGAAGCCGCCCGTCATGACCTACCTCATCGGCCTCATCGTCACCCTCGGCCTCCTGATCGTCGTGCACGAGTACGGGCACTACCGCGTGGCGCTCGCCTGCGGCGTCAAGGTGCAGCGCTTCTCGGTCGGCTTCGGCCGCGTGTTGTGGCGCCGCCAGCGCACGCCCGAGTCGACCGAGTTCGTCGTCTGCGCGCTGCCGCTCGGCGGCTACGTGCGCATGCTCGACGAGCGCGAAGGCAACGTGCCGGCCGCACAACTCGGCCAGGCCTTCAACCGCAAGACGCTTCGCCAGCGCAGCGCCATCGTCGCCGCCGGGCCGCTGGCCAACCTGGCGCTCGCGGTGCTGCTCTTCGCCGGCGCCTACTGGGTCGGCATGCAGGAGCCGAAGGCGGTGCTCGGGCCCTCGGTCGCCGGCAGCCTTGCCGAACAGGCAGGCCTCAAGAGCGGCGACTGGGTGCGCGCGATGAGCACGCCGGGCGACGAAAGCAGCGGCGACGGCTGGCGCGAAGTGCAGTCGATGAACGACCTGATGTGGCGCCTCACGCAATCGGCGCTGCAGCGCGAGCCCGTGCGGCTGCAGGTCACCGACCGTGACGGCCGCGGCGCGCGCACGCTGCTGCTCGATCTCGCGCGCTTCGAGCCGCGCGACGTCGACGGCGCACTGGCGCGCAAGATCGGCCTCGGCGGTGCATTCGGCGAGCCGGTGCTCGGCCGGCTGAAGGAAGGCGGCCCGGCGCTGCGCGCCGGCCTTGCCGAAGGCGACCGCGTGATCAGCATCGACGGCCAGCCGGTGGCCGACGCGCAGTCGCTGCGCGAGCGCATCCGCGCCTCGGCCGCGGCGGCGCCGGCGGGCGCACGTGACGCACAGCCGCAGCGCTGGCGCATCGAACGCGCCGGCCGCAGCCTCGAGCTCGAAGTGGTACCGCGCATCGACACGACCGTCACCCCGGCCGTGGCGCGCATCGACGCCTACGTCGGCACGCCGCCCGCGATGGTGACCGTGCGCCACGGGCCGTGGGAAGGCATCGTCGGCGGCTTCGAGCGCATGTGGGACACGTCTGTCTTCACGCTGAAGATGCTCGGCCGCATGGTCATCGGCGAGGCGTCGATCAAGAACCTCTCCGGGCCGATCAGCATCGCCGATTACGCCGGCCAGTCGGTGCAGCAGGGGCCGGCGCGCTTCCTCGAGTTCCTGGCCATCGTCAGCGTCAGCCTCGGCGTGCTGAACCTGCTGCCGCTGCCGATGCTCGATGGCGGCCACCTCATGGTTTACATTTTCGAGGGTGTCACCGGCCGCGCGCTGTCGGAGGAGTGGCTGGCGCGGCTGCAGCGCGGCGGCATCGCGGTGCTGCTGCTGATGATGTCGGTGGCGCTCTACAACGACGTGGTCCGGCTGCTCGGGCTGCACTGAATCCCTTTTCCCCGATGGTTCCTGTCCTGCCAGGCGGCGCGCCGCGCGCCGTCGTGATGCTGATCGCGGCCGCCGCGGCCGTGGCCGCCGCGCCGGCGGCGCGGGCCGTCACCCCGTTCGTCATCAAGGACATCCGCGTCGAGGGGCTGAGCCGCACCGACCCGGGCAGCGTCTTCGCGGCGCTGCCGTTCCGCATCGGCGACACCTACACCGACGACAAGGGCTCGGCGGCGCTGCGGGCGTTGTTCGCCACGGGCCTGTTCAAGGACGTGCGCATCGACATCGAGGGCGAGGTCACCGTCATCATCGTCGACGAGCGCGCGATCATCGCCAACGTCGCCTTCGTCGGCCTGCGCGAGTTCGACAAGGACCCGCTGCTGAAGTCGCTGCGCGACAACGGCATCGGCGAGGGCCTGCCGTACGACCGCGCACTGATCGACCGCGCCGAGCAGGAGATCAAGCGCCAGTACCTGAGCCGCAGCCTCTATGGCGCCGAGGTGACGACAACGGTGACGCCGATCGAGCGCAACCGCGTCAACATCACCTTCACGATGAACGAGGGCGACGCGGCGCGCGTCTCGTCGGTGACCGTGGCCGGCTCGAGCGCGTTCAGCGAATCGACGCTGCTCGAGCAGATGGAGCTGTCGGCCACCGGCTGGTTCAGCTGGTATTCGAAGAACGACCGCTACGCGCGCAGCAAGCTCAACGCCGACCTCGAGCGTCTGCGCGCCTTCTACATCAACCGCGGCTACCTCGAATTCGGCATCGAGTCGACGCAGGTGACGATCTCGCCCGACAAGCAGAGCATCGCCATCGCGATCTCGGTGCGCGAGGGCCAGCCGTACACCGTGACGGCCGTGCGGCTTGAAGGCGACTACCTCGGCAAGGAGGCCGAGTTCCAGGAGCTCGTGCAGCTGCGCCCGGGCGAGGCCTACCGCGGCGAGGCGGTGACGAGCACGGCGCGCGCCTTCACCGAGCGCTTCGGCCAATACGGCTACGCCTTCGCGCGCGTCGACCAGCGGCCCGAGATCGACCGCGCCACCGGCCAGGTGGTCGTCGTGCTGACGGCCGTGCCCGAGCGCCGCGTCTACGTGCGCCGCATCGAGGTGGCCGGCAACACGCGCACGCGCGACGAGGTCATCCGGCGCGAGTTCCGCCAGCTCGAGGCCGCCTGGTACGACGCGGCGCTGATTCGGCTCTCGAAGGAGCGGCTGAACCGGCTCGCCTTCTTCGCCGAGGTCGAGGTCGAGACGAGCGAGGTGCCCGGCGCCCCCGACCAGGTCGACCTCGTCGTCACCGTGAAGGAAAAGCCCACCGGCAACCTGAACCTCGGCGCCGGCTACTCCAACGCCGAGAAGTTCACCTTCACCGCCGGCATCCGCCAGGACAACGCGTTCGGCACCGGCAACTCGCTCGGGCTGGAGATCAACACCAGCAAGACGCAGCAGGTGCTGGCGATCAACACCTACGACCCGTACTTCACCGTCGATGGCATCAGCCGCTCGATCGACCTCGTCTACCGCAAGGGGCGGGCGCTGAACCAGCTGATCGAGGAGTACGAGACCGGCAACCAGCGCCTGGGCATCACCTTCGGCGTGCCGTTCTCCGAGTACGACACGGTCTACATGGGCCTGGCCGCCGACCGGCAGGAGATCGGCAGCGCGATCGGCCTGCCGCTGGCGTACCTGAACTACCGCGTGCTGTTCGGCGAGAAGAGCATGGCCTACCCGCTGACGCTCGGCTGGGCGCGTGACGCACGCGACAGCGTGCTCGTGCCCACCGCCGGGCGCTACCAGCGCGTCAACTTCGAGTACAGCTTCGCCGGCGACGTGCGCTACACCCGCACGAACCTGCAGTACCAGGAGTACTGGGGCCTGCCCGCGCGGCTGGTGCTCGGCCTGAACGCCGAGCTCGGCTGGGGCAAGGGCCTCGGCGGCAAGCCGTTCCCGGTGTTCAAGAACTTCTACGGCGGCGGCCTCGGCACCGTGCGCGCGTTCGAGCAGGGCTCGCTCGGCGTCATCGACCCGACCGGCGCCTACATCGGCGGCGCCAAGCGATTCAACCTGAACAGCGAGCTGTACTTCCCGGTGCCCGGCACCGGCAACGACAAGTCGCTGCGCATCTTCGCCTTCGCCGACGCCGGCAACGTCTGGCGCGAGGACGAGGAGATCGATGGGTCGTCGCTGCGCGCCTCGGCCGGCCTCGGGCTTTCCTGGATCTCGCCGGTCGGGCCGCTGAAGCTCTCGTGGGGCAAGCCCGTGCGCGTGCAGCGCAACGATAGAATCCAGCGCTTCCAATTCCAGATCGGGACCGCGTTCTGATGATGCCCTTTGCCCTTCGTTTGTCCGGCGGCCTGCGCCGGCTGGCCACGGCCGCGCTGGCCTCGTGCGCCGTGCTGGCCGCACCGGCCGCCTGGGCGCAGGACGGCGTGGTGAAGATCGGCTACGTCAACAGCGAGCGGGTGCTGCGCGAGTCGGCCCCGGCGCGCACCGCGCAGGGCAAGCTCGAAGGCGAGTTCGGCAAGCGCGAGAAGGAAGTGGCCGAACTGGCCGCGCGCCTGAAGGCCGCTGCCGACAAGCTCGACAAGGATGGCCCGACGCTGCCCGAAGCCGAGCGGCTGCGCCGCCAGCGCGACCTCGTCGAGCAGGACCGCGACCTCACGCGCAAGCGCCGCGAGTTCCAGGAAGACCTGAACCAGCGCCGCAACGAAGAACTCGCCGGCCTCGTCGAGCGCGCCAACAAGATCATCCGCCAGATCGCCGAGCAGGAGAAGTTCGACATCATCCTGCAGGAAGCCATCTACGCCGGCGCGCGCGTGGACATCACCGACAAGGTGATCCGCGCGCTGAACGCCCAGCCGGCCTCCGGCAGGTAAGCGGCGGCCGGACGCATCGTTCGCGCGCGCTGCCGCCACCGTGATGGGCCACCGCGTCGGCGAGCTGGCCCGGCACCTGGGCGGTGAACTGCTCGGCCCGGCCGAGCTCGAGGTCGAGCGCATCGCGCCGCTGGCCGAAGCCGGCCCCGGCAGCATCACCTTCATCGCGCAGGCGAAGTTCCGGCCGCTCTTGGCCGACAGCGCTGCGGCCTGCGTGATCGCGGCGCCCGCGCAGCGCGAGGCGGCCGAGCAGCGGGTCGCCGCCGGCCGCGGCGCGGTGATCCTCTGCACCGACCCCTACCTCGCCTTCGCGAGGCTCACGCAATGGTGGGCGGCACGCACGCACTCACACACGCGTGCGCGGCCGGCGCCGGGCGTGCATCCGTCGGCCATCGTCGAAGCGGGCGTCTCGCTGCCGGCCGGCGTGCACGTCGGCGCGCTCGCCTATGTCGGCGCCGGCGCGCGGCTCGGCGAGGGCGCCGTCGTGCGCGAGCAGGCGCACGTCGGTGCCGGTGCCGTCGTCGGCGAGCGCACGGTGCTGATGCCGCGCGCGCAGCTCGGCGAGGGTTGCCGCATCGGCGCACGTGGCCTCGTGCACGGCGGCGCAGTGATCGGCGCCGATGGCTTCGGCTTCGCGCCGCACGAAGGGCGCTGGGAGAAGATCGAGCAGCTGGGCAGCGTGGCGATCGGCGACGACGTCGAGATCGGCGCCAACACCTGCATCGACCGCGGCGCGCTCGGCGACACGGTGCTCGCCGACGGCGTGAAGCTCGACAACCTGGTGCAGATCGCGCACAACGTGCAGGTCGGCGCGCACACCGCGTTCGCCGGCTGCGCCGCGGTCGCCGGCAGCACGCGCATCGGCGCGCACTGCACGATCGGCGGCGCGGCGCGCATCATCGGCCACCTCGAGATCACCGACCACGTGCACATCAGCGCCACAACGCTGGTGAGCCGCTCGATCCTGAAGCCGGGGCACTACAGCGGCGCTTTCCCGTTCGACGACAATGCCTCGTGGGAGAAGAATGCGGCGACCTTGCGGCAGCTGCATTCACTGCGCGACCGCCTGCGCGCGGTGGAAAAGGCTCTCGACCTGGCCCGTGCCGGACAGCCGCTTTCGAAGAAGACGCCATCATGAGCAACGGCATGGACATCCAAGAGATCCTGAAGACGCTGCCGCACCGGTATCCGTTCGTGCTCGTCGACCGCGTGCTCCAGCTCGACAAGGGCCAGTACGCGAAGGCGATCAAGAACGTCAGCATCAACGAGCCGTTCTTCACTGGCCACTTCCCGGCGCGGCCGGTGATGCCGGGTGTCCTCGTCATCGAGGCGCTGGCGCAGGCCGCGGCGATGCTCGCCTTCGTCACCAAGGGCACCGAGGCGGGCAGCGACAAGGTGGTGTACCTCGTGGGCATCGACTCGGCGCGCTTCAAGCGGCCGGTGGTGCCGGGCGACCAGCTCGTGCTCGAGGTCTGGCAGGAACGCGTCAAGGGCGGCATCCACAAGTACCGCACGCGCGCCACCGTCGAGGGCCAGGTCGTGGCCGAGTGCGAGATCATGTGCACCGAGCGCGAGGTGTGAACGCCGCTGCCGCCTGAAGCTCGCCTGTACTGCCTCGACGTGACGCAGATCCACCCCACGGCCCTCGTCGACCGCGGCGCCGAACTCGACGCGACGGTCACCGTCGGCCCCTACACGATCATCGGCGCGGGTGTGCGCATCGCAGCCGGCACGACCGTCGGCGCGCACTGCGTCATCGAGGGCCCGACGACGATCGGCCGCGACAACCGCATCTTCAGCCACGCCGCGCTCGGCGCCGCGCCGCAGGACAAGAAGTACGCCGGCGAGCCGACCGAGCTTTCGATCGGTGACCGCAACACGATCCGCGAGTTCTGCACGTTCAACCGCGGCACGGCGCAGGACGTGGGTGTGACGCGTATCGGCGACGACAACTGGGTGATGGCCTACGTGCACATCGCGCACGACTGCCAGGTCGGCAGCCAGACGATCCTCGCCAACAACGCGACGCTCGCCGGCCACGTGCATGTCGGCGACTGGGTCATCGTCGGCGGCCTCACCGGCATCCACCAGTTCTGCAAGGTCGGCGCGCACGCGATGACCGGCTTCCAGAGCCACGTCTCGCAGGACGTGCCGCCGTTCATGATGGTCTCGGGCAATCCGCTCGCGGTGCACGGCTTCAACGTCGAAGGGCTGCGCCGGCGCGGTTTCTCGCGCGAGCGCATCGCGCTGGTCAAGCAGGTGCACAAGCTGCTGTACCGCGACGGCCTCACGCTCGAAGCGGCGCGCGACGCGATCGCCGCGCTTGCCGGCACCGTCGAAGGCGGCGACGCCGACGTGCGGCTCGTGCTCGACTTCCTCGCTGCCAGCAAGCGCGGCATCGCGCGCTGAGACACCCCGCATGCGGTTGGCAATGGTCGCCGGCGAAGCCTCGGGCGACCTGCTTGCCGGCCTCTTGCTCGGCGGCTTGAAGCAGCGCTGGCCGGCGCTCGCCGCCGCCGGCATCGGCGGCCCGCGCATGGCCGAGCAGGGCTTCGAGGCCTGGTGGCCGAGCGACAAGCTTGCGGTGCACGGCTACGCCGAGGCGCTGCGCCACTACCGCGAGATCGCCGGCATCCGCAATGCACTCGCCGCGCGGCTGCTGGGTGCAACGGGCGACGAACGGCCCGCGGCCTTCATCGGCGTCGATGCGCCCGACTTCAACCTCGGCCTCGAGCAGCGGCTGAAGGCCGCCGGCACGAAGACCGTGCACTTCGTCTGCCCGTCGATCTGGGCCTGGCGCGGCGGCCGCGCGCGCAAGCTTGCGGCGAGTTGCGACCACGTGCTGTGCCTGTTCCCGTTCGAGCCGGCGCTGCTGCGCGAGCACGGCGTCGCCGCCACCTACGTCGGCCATCCGCTGGCCGACACGATCCCGCTCGTGCCGCCGCGTGCGGCCAGCCGCGCCGCGCTGGGCCTGGGGGCCGACGACGTCGTCGTCGCGCTGCTGCCCGGCAGCCGGCGCGGCGAGGTCCGCCACATCGCGCCGCCGTTCCTGCGCGCCGCGGCGCTGTTGCACCGGCAGCGGCCCGCATTGCGCTTCGTGCTGCCGGTGGCGCCGGGGCTCGATGCGCTGCTCACGCCGATGCTCGCCGAGCACGCGAGCGGCGTGCCGATCCAGCTGATGACCGGCCAATCGAACGCGTCGCACGCCGCACTCGCCGCCTGCGACGTGACGCTGATCGCCAGCGGCACGGCCACGCTCGAAGCGGCACTGTTCAAGCGGCCGATGGTCATCGGCTACGCGATGCACCCTTTGAGCTGGGCGATCATGAAGCGCATGCGCTACCAGCCGTGGGTCGGCCTGCCGAACATCCTGCTGCGGGACTTCGTCGTGCCCGAGCTGCTGCAGCACGACTGCCGCGCCGAGCCGCTGGCCGCCGCGTTGGCGCGCTGGCTCGACGACGACGCCGCCCGCGCGGCGCTCGCCACGCGCTTCGAGGCGCTGCACCACGAACTGCGCCGCGACACCGCGCGCGCTGCCGCCGATGCCATCGCGCAGGTCCTTCAGGCTTGAGACGCTCGGCCCCGGCTGGGAGCGCCCGGGCCTCGTCGCCGGCGTCGACGAGGCCGGCCGCGGGCCGCTGGCCGGGCCGGTCGTCGCCGCCGCGGTGATCCTCGACCCGCAGCGGCCGATCAAGGGCCTGGCGGACTCGAAGGTGCTGACGGCGCGCCGGCGCGAGCGCCTCTTCGACGAGGTGCTGGCGCGTGCGTTGTGCGTATGCATTGCCGAGGCGAGCGTCGAGGAGATCGACCGCCTGAACATCCTCGGCGCGACGCTGCTCGCGATGCAGCGCGCCGTGGCGGGCCTGCGCCTGACGCCGCACCGCGTTGTCATCGACGGCAACCGCGCGCCGCTGCTGCCGATGCCCGCCGCCGCAGTGGTGAAGGGCGACGCGAAGGTGGCTGCGGTGTCGGCGGCGTCGATCCTCGCCAAGGTGCGGCGCGATCGGCTTTGCACGACGCTGCACGAGAGCTGGCCGGCCTACGGCTTCGACGGCCACAAGGGCTACGCCACCGCGTTGCACCTGAAGGCGCTGCGCGAGCACGGCGCCTGCCCGGCACATAGGCGCAGCTTCGCGCCGGTGCGTGCGGCGTGCGGCGGTGAGTTGGCGTTCGAAGCGATGGCGGCCGTGAAGGCTTCGGAGCCCGCCGAGGCTGCCGAGGCTTTCGAAGCCTCCGAAGGCTGAGAGGGCCACCGGGCATGCCGCCCAGCGCCGTGCAAGTGATCCGCTCGCGCAGCAACCCGCTGCTCGTGCAGCTGCGCCAGCTCGCGCAGGAGGCCGGCGCCTACCGCCGCGCCGGCACGCTGTGGCTCGAGGGCGACCACCTGTGCCGCGCCGCGCTGGCGCGCGGCTGGGTGCCGCAGCAGGTGGTGTTCGACGAGCGTGCGCTCGACGAGCCGGCGCTGCAGGTGCTGGCGCACGCCGCGGCGCGCGTCGTCGTGCTGCCGGGCCCGCTCTTCGCGTCGATCTCGACGCTCGAGTCGCCGGCCGGCGTCGGCTGGCTTGTCGACCTGCCGGCGCCGGCCGAGATCGACCCGCTTAGCGCGACGCTCGTGCTCGACCGCGTGCAGGACGCCGGTAACGTCGGCAGCATATTGCGCAGCGCCGCCGCGTTCGGCGTGCGCCAGGTGCTGGCGCTGAAGGGCACGGCGAGCCTGTGGGCGCCGAAGGTGCTGCGCGCCGGCATGGGCGCGCACTTCGGCCTGGCGCTGCGCGAAGGGCTCGAGGTCGACGCGCTCGGCGCGCTGCGCGTGCCACTGGTGGCTACCGATTCACACGCGGCGGCGGCGCTGCCCGAGGCCGACCTGCCCGACCCTTGCGCGTGGGTGCTGGGGCACGAAGGGCAGGGCATCGCCGCCGAACTGCGCGCGCTCGCCGCGCTCGAGGTGCGCATCCCGCAGCCCGGCGGCGAGGAGTCGCTGAACGTCGCGGCGGCGGCGGCGGTGTGCCTGTACGAGTCGATGCGCCGGCGCGGCGCCGGCGCCTGATCGGCCAGCCGGTTCAGTACACCAGCCGGTCGGGCCGCAAGTCGCGCAGGATCGTCGTCGCGATCTCCTCGATCGACTTGTGCGTGCTGCTGAGCCAGTTGATGCTCTCGCGCCGCATCATCGCCTCGGCTTCCTTGACCTCGTAGCGGCAGTTCTCGAGCGAGGCATAGCGGCTGCCCGGGCGCCGCTCGTGGCGGATCTGCGCCAGCCGCTCGGGGTCGATCGTCAGGCCGAAGCACTTGCGCTTGTACGGCGCCAGCGCCGAGGGCAGGCGGCCGCGCTCGAAGTCCTCGGGGATCAGCGGGTAGTTGGCGGCCTTGATGCCGTGCTGCATCGCCAGGTACAGCGACGTCGGCGTCTTGCCGCTGCGGCTGACGCCGACCAGCACCACGTCGGCCGACGCCAGGTTGCGCGCGCTCTGCCCGTCGTCGTGCGCGAGGCTGAAGTTGATCGCCTCGATGCGGTCGTGGTACTCGCGGCTCGCGCTCACGTCGGAGAAGCGGCCGATGCGGTGGTTGCTCTTGACGCCGAGTTCGTCTTCCAGCGGCTCGACGAACGTGCGGAACATGTCGAGCACCAGCGCGTGGGCCTCGCCGCCGGTGACGATGTCGCGCACCGCGTCGTTGACCAGCGTGATGAAGACGATCGGGCGGCGCCCTTCGTGTTCGGCGACGGCGTTGATCTCGGCCACCACCGCCAGCGCCTTGTCGACGCTGTCGATGAAGGGCCGCCGCACGTGCCGCGGCTTGCCCTCGAACTGCGCGAGGATGCTGTTGCCGAACGTCTCGGCGGTGATGCCGGTGCCGTCCGAGACAAAGAACACGGTTCGTTCGGGCATGACGTGGGGTTTGCCTCGGCATCGGGGGGTGCCGACGGCGGCTCATCATAGGAGCAATCTCCTTAGAATCGTTCGCAAGAACGCCGCAGCGCCCCCCGACCCGTGAACCTGCCCGGTCCAGAACGCCAACACCAAGCCACCGGCACGCCAGGTCGCGTCGTGCGGGGTCCGGTCGCGCATGCGGAAGCAACCGTTTTCCCTCATCACGGAGCTTTCCCATGTCCC
Organism: Betaproteobacteria bacterium; assembly: GCA_016716535.1. Lineage (GTDB taxonomy): Bacteria > Pseudomonadota > Gammaproteobacteria > Burkholderiales > Burkholderiaceae_C > Rubrivivax. The sequence goes on from JADJWD010000002.1 coordinate 661,941, forward strand.
ACGCTGCCGCACGGCCCGCCCTGGCGACCGCCCTGGTCGTCCCGTTCGAACAACTGAGGATGACCGACGTCGAGGTGGTCGGCGGCAAGAACGCCAGCCTCGGCGAGATGATCAGCCAGCTCGACGCCAGCGGCGTGCGCGTGCCCGGCGGCTTCGCGACGACGGCGCTCGCGTACCGGCAGTTCCTCGCGCACGGCGGGCTCGGCGAGCGCATCCAGCGCAAGCTCGACGCGCTCGATGTCGACGACGTGCGTGCGCTCGCCGAAGCCGGCGCGCAGATCCGCGCCTGGGTCGGCGACACGCCGTTCCCGCCGGCACTCGAAGCGGCGATCCGCGAGCACTACGCGCGGCTGGTCGTCGAGCACCCCGACGTGAGCTTCGCGGTGCGCAGCTCGGCCACCGCCGAGGACCTGCCCGACGCGTCGTTCGCCGGCCAGCAGGAGACCTTCCTCAACGTGCACGGCATCGACGAGGTGCTGGCGCGCGTGAAGGAGGTGTTCGCGTCGCTGTACAACGACCGCGCGATCAGCTACCGCGTGCACAAGGGCTTCGCGCACGGCGACGTGGCCCTGTCGGCGGGCGTGCAGCGCATGGTGCGCTCCGACCTCGGCGCCGCCGGCGTGATGTTCACGATCGACACCGAGTCGGGCTTCGACCAGGTGGTGTTCATCACCTCGAGCTACGGCCTGGGCGAGACGGTGGTGCAGGGCGCCGTCAACCCCGACGAGTTCTACGTGCACAAGCCGACGCTCGCCGCCGGCCGCATGCCGATCATCCGCCGCGCGCTCGGCTCGAAGCTGCAGCGCATGGAGTTCGCCGGCGCCGACGAGAAGGCGCGCACCGGCCGCCTCGTCAAGGTCGTCGACACGCCGCCCGAGCAGCGCAACCGCTACTCGCTGACCGATGCCGATGTCATCGAACTGGCGCGTTATGCGCTCGTCATCGAGAAGCACTACGGCCGGCCGATGGACATCGAGTGGGGCAAGGACGGCGAAGACGGCCTGCTCTACATCCTGCAGGCGCGCCCCGAGACGGTGAAGAGCCAGCACGGCCGCGTCGAGCAGCGCTTCAAGATCAAGGGCGACCACCGCAAGACCCCGGTGCTGGCCGAGGGCCGCGCGATCGGCCAGAAGGTCGGCACGGGCACCGTGCGGCTCGTGCGCAGCCCCACCGAGATGGAGCGCGTGCAGCCCGGCGACATCCTCGTCACCGACATGACCGACCCGAACTGGGAGCCGGTGATGAAGCGTGCCGCGGCCATCGTCACCAACCGCGGCGGGCGCACCTGCCACGCGGCCATCATCGCGCGCGAGCTGGGCATCCCCGCCGTCGTCGGCTGCGGCGACGCCACCGAGCGCATCGCCGAGGGCGCGCTCGTCACCGTCTCGTGCGCCGAGGGCGACACCGGCTTCGTCTACGACGGCCTGCTCGAGACCGAGATCACCGAGGTCAAGCGCGGCGAGATGCCGTACTGCCCGATCAAGATCATGATGAACGTCGGCAACCCGACGCTCGCCTTCGACTTCGCGCAGATCCCCAACTCCGGCGTCGGCCTGGCGCGGCTGGAGTTCATCATCAACAACAACATCGGCGTGCACCCGAAGGCGATCCTCGACTACCCGAACGTCGACCCCGAGCTGAAGAAGGCGGTCGAGTCGGTGGCCCGCGGCCATGCCGGCCCGCGCGCCTTCTACGTCGACAAGCTCGCCGAGGGCGTGGCGACGATCGCCGCGGCCTTCTGGCCGAAGCCGGTGATCGTGCGGCTGTCGGACTTCAAGAGCAACGAGTACAAGAAGCTGATCGGCGGCGCCCGCTACGAACCCGACGAAGAGAACCCGATGCTGGGCTTTCGCGGTGCCAGCCGCTACATCAGCGGCGAGTTCGGCGACGCCTTCGCGATGGAGTGCGAGGCGCTCAAGCGCGTGCGCAACGACATGGGCTTCACGAACGTCGAGATCATGGTGCCGTTCGTGCGCACCGTGAAGCAGGCCGAGGCGGTGGTGCGCATGCTCGCCGAGCGGGGCCTGAAGCGCGGCGCGCCGGGCGAGCCGGGCGGCCTGCGGCTGATCATGATGTGCGAAGTGCCGAGCAACTCGATCCTCGCCGAGCAGTTCCTCGAACACTTCGACGGCATGTCGATCGGCTCCAACGACCTGACGCAGCTCACGCTCGGCCTGGACCGCGACAGCGGCCTCGAACAACTGGCGCACGACTTCGACGAACGCGACCCGGCGGTGAAGGCGCTGATCTCGCGCGCCATCGCCGCCTGCCGCGCCACCGGCAAGTACGTCGGCATCTGCGGCCAGGGCCCGAGCGACCACGCCGACTTCGCCGACTGGCTGGCCAGCGAGGGCATCGTGTCGATCTCGCTGAACCCCGACACGGTGGTCGAGACCTGGGAGCGGCTGGCCAAGCGGCGTTGAAGCCGGGCTACTCGGCCATGTAGCGGCTGCGGAACGCCTGCGCCGCGCTGGCGCCGCGCACCTGGTAGATCAGCTGCGCGGCATGGTTCAGGAGCGGCCGCAACTCGGCCGCGTTGGCCGCGCGTTCCATCTTGATCGCCACCGACTCGGCCACCGGCCCGAGTTGGTCGTTGAGGAGGCGCACGATCTCGCGGCGCACGGCCAGGAAGTCGGCACCGGCCGGCTCGGGGGCGCTCGGGCGCGGCGCAGCGGTGGCGCGCGGCGCAGGCCGTGGCTCGACCGTGGCGATGGCCTCGATGAAGCCGCCTTCGAGCAGCAGCTGCAGGTTCTCGTCGAGGCCCTGGCTGACGAGCGTGCGCAGCTCATCGAGCGTGCGCCTGCCGTCCAGCAGGATCAGCGTGCTGCGCAGACGCGGCGGCAACCGGAACGCACGCGTCTCGATCTCGGTCACGCCTTTGGAGGTCTTGCAGTAGGTGGTGGCCATCCCCGCCGTTTCCGGACCGCTCGCGCGCCGGCCGACTATGCGGCGCGCCGAGGTACGTTGTGGATGCTAGCCCAGGCCGACCAAAAGAACGGTCCTCCGCACCACCCTTGGGCGAGTGGGTCGGGGCCGCTACGCAAACGGCTACCCTGGCTTCAGCCAGCGGCGCTGCGCCGCCAGCTCGACCAGGCCCCTGAAGCCAGCCCCGGCATGCTGCGCGACGATCGCCGGCCACAGCCGCAGCATCAACTCGGCGGTGGCCAGCGTGTCGGCGGCGGCCTGATGGCGCACGGCGACCTCGATCGCGAAGTGCGACAACCACTCGTCGAGCGACTTGGCGGCCACGTCGGGCCGTGCGACCTCGGCCACCGGCGCCAGGTCGACCCACGGCCCGCGCAGCGCCGGCAGCGACGCGCTTCGCAGCGCGCGGCGGATCATCGTCTCGTCGAAGGCGGCGTGAAACGCGATCAGCGGCGACGCGCCGGCCCAGTCGGAGAAAGCGGCCAGCCCCTCGCGTGGCGCGACACCCGCGCGCTGCGCGCCGACGCCGATGCCGTGAATCAGGATGTTCGGCTTGTCCAGCGGCGCGCTCTCGTCCTGGCGCAGCACGACCTCGAAGCTGTCGCCGAGTTCGATGCGCGGCACGGCCTCGCCGCCCGGCCATCGCACCGCGATCGCGGCGATCGCGAGCAGGCGGTCGTGCGCGGCGTCCAGGCCACTCGCCTCGACATCGAGCACGACCCAGCGCGCCTCGTCGAAGGGCGCGGCGCGCGTGAACCACGACCTCAGGCCCATCGGCCGGCCTTTTCCTTCTGTGCAGTGCGCCGCGGTCCAGGCACAACCGAGCAGCCGCGCGCGCTCATCGCTGGTAGTCCATTTCCATCCGCTGCTGCAGACGGCGCGCGACGCGCATCGATTCCTTCAGCACCCGGCGGTCGATGTCGTTCAGCGTCGTGAGGTCGATGAGGTTGGCCGACTCGGGGTCGGGCGCGACGTCGCCACCGCCGGCCAGTTGCACCTGCAGCCGCAGCGACTGCAGGTACTCGAACGCGCTGATCCACGCCTCGCCTTCCTGCGGCCCGATGCCGATCGTGTGCGCGACACCTTCCAGCCGCGCGCGTGTCGACGTGGCCGCCACGCCGTGCGCCAGCGCGTACAGCCGCGCCGCGTCGACGAAGATCGCCGTGCCTTGCAGCTTCAGGTCGATGAGCTTGCGGCCGCCGGCCTCGCGCGGCTCGAGCGCGCCGAGCCAGTTCAGCGGCGGGCGCCGCGCGAGCGCATTCAGCGCCAGCTGCTTCATGAAGCGCGGCAGCGCCTCGGCGCGCTCGACGATCAGCGCCTTCAGCGGCGCGGCCAGTTCGATGTCGCCGGCGACGCCGCGCAGGTCGAAGTAGATGCTGGCGTTCAGCAGGTCCTCGGGCGCGCCGTGCTCCATCCAGTGCTCGAAGCGCGCCTTCCACTCGGCCGGCGTCAGGCAGCAAAGCGGGTTGGAGGCCATCACGTTGCCCTTGCACAGCGGGTAGCCGCAGGCGTCGAGCCCTTCGTTGACCTCGCGCGAGAAGGCCAGCCACGCCGGCCGGTCGCGCTCGGCATCGTCGCTTTCGAAGACGAGGCCGTTGTCCTGGTCGGTGGCGATCGTCTGCTCCGATCGGCCCTCGGAGCCGAAGGCGAGCCAGCACGCCTGCCGCAGGTCCATGCCGCGCCGCGCCGCGACGAGCCCGACCAGTTGCTCGACGAGGATGTCGTTGAGGTGGCTGATCAGCTGCGTCAACTGGCGCGCGTGCACGCCCTGGCCGAGCAGGTTGCGCGCGAGGCGGCGGATGGCGCCGGCCTGCGCGCGCAGCGCGTCGAGGTCGGTGGCGGCGCGGATCGACGTGCTGACGTGCTTCAGCGACAAGCGTTGCAGCGCGAACAGGTCGCGTTCGGAGACGATGTTGACGATGCGCCCGTCCTCGACCACCGGCACGTGCCGGATGCCCCGGCGCGACATCAACAGCGCCGCATCGAGCGCCGTGTGCACAGTCGTCAGCGTCTGGATCGGTGTCGTCATCACCTCGCCGATCGGCGTCGCGAGCGGCCGCTGCGGCAGCGTCACGCGGCCGAGCACGTCGTGGCGGGTCAGGATGCCGAGCGCGCCGCCGTCGGCGGCGGTGACGAGCACCGAGCCGATGCGTCGCTCGTGCATCAGCGCCAGCGCCTGCGCCAGCGGCGTCTCGGGCGTCACGCTGGCCGGCGGCCTTCGCGGCAGCGAGCCGAGCGCCGCCTCGAGCGACTGCTCGGCGAGCGTCTGCGATGCGTAGGTGGCCTGCACGGCGCGCCGGGACAACTCGAGGAACTGCGCGACGCGGCGGTTCAGGAAGTCGCCGAAGGCCGTGCTTGCCGCGGCCAGCGCCTGCATCTGCCCGGCGGGCAGCAGCAGGCAGAAAGTGTCGGCCTCGGCGGTGTAGGTGGCGGTCACCGGCCGCTGGCCGAGCGCCGCGCCGACTGGGAAGAGGTCGCCCGCCTCGTACTCGAAGCCGCCGGCCGCGTCGGCCAGGCCGCTGCGCCCGGCGACGCTGCCGCGGCGCACGAAGAAGAGGTGCGTGACCGGCCCGGTCGCCGGCTCGAGCACCGTCTCGCCGGGCGCGAAGTAGGCCTGCTCGGACGCGGCGATGAAGCGGTCGACATGCTCGGGCGCCATCTGCGCGAACGGCGGGTGCGCGGCCAGCTCGCGACGCAGGTTCGCGAGCAGGCTGGCTGCCGGTGTCAGCGGCGCGGGCGCCGCGGCCGGCGTGGTGGCCGGGGTGACCGGTGCGGAGGCCGTCTTCGGCGAAGCGGGGTCTCGGTTCATCACGCGCTCGCGTCGCTGCAACGGCGGCATCGTAGGGCGGCTGCGCGCCGCGGCAGGCGAGCCAGATCAATGCCGGCGCGCTTCGTGGGGCGCTGCTGCGGCCGCTGCGGCCAATCGGCAACACCGGCCGGGTAGGGGTAAGACCTTGGCGCGCGCCGGGCGGCGCGCCGCGGCAACGTTGGACAATGCGCGCGCTTCCCCGAAACCAAGTTCCAGATTCCCCGCTTCCCATGTTGATGGCATTGAACGTCGCGCAGGTCATCCTGTACGTCGCCCTGCTGGCCCTGGCCGGGCAGGGCGTGCTGTACGTGCTGGCCGGCGCCAAGCGCGAGAACAACCTCTTCTACACGGCGCTGCGCGTCGTCTCCAAGCCGTTCACCTCGCTGGTGCGCCGGGTCACGCCGCGCCAGGTGGCCGACCGGCACGTGCCGGTGGTGACGTTCTTCCTGCTGCTGATCCTCTACGCGATCGTCACGTTCGAGCGCGCCGACATCTGCATCACCTCGCAGATGGTCGGCCAGCCGGGCTGCCGCTGAGTTCGCACCATGGCAAGCCTCGACTACCTCGGCCAGAAGCTCTACGCGATGGGGCTGCTCGTCTTCGGCCGCAAGGCCGCGGCGATGGCCGTCTTCGACGGGATGGAACGGCGCTGGCCCGCCGACCGCTACGTGCTCGCCAGCCGCGCGCACCTGCTGTCGCAGCTGGGCCGCACCGACGAGGCGCTGGCCGCCTCGGCGCGGCTCATCGAAAGCGCCGGCAACGACGCGCCGGCCTGGTTCAACCACGGCTTCATGCTCGAAGCGGCCGGCCGCTACGAAGAGGCGCTCGCCGCCTTCGGCCGCGCGACGACGCTCGACCCGAAGCTCGACCGCGCCTGGTACGGCCTGGGGCTCGTGCTGATCCGCCTCGAGCGCTTCGACGAGGCGGTCGAGGCGCTGAAGCGCAACACCGAGCTGCAGCCGATGAGCCCGTACGGCTGGTACCAGCTCGCGCGGGTGCACGTCGACCGCCAGCAGCCCGAAGAGGCGCGCAAGATCATCCGCCACCTGAAGGGCTTCGAGCCGAAGGTGGCCGCGCAGCTCGAACGCGAGACCGGCCTCGTCGCCGCCGAGCCGGCCGGCTGACGGGCCGCCAGACTCGCTTCGCACCGATGGCCCTGCGCGCCGACTCCTCGCAGCGCCTGGTGGCGTTGTTCGTGCTGGGCGCGCTGTTGCTGACGTACCCGCTGATGGCGCTGTTCAACCACGCGACGATGGTGGCGGGCATTCCGCTCCTGTACGCCTACCTCTTCGGCGCCTGGGGCCTCTTGATCGCGCTGCTGGCCCTGGCGGTGACGAGGGCGCAGGAGCCGCCCGGGCGGTAGCGCCGGGCGCACGCGGTCGGCGCAGCGGCGCAAGGCGAGTCCGCGAGCCCCGAATGCTCAGCGCCATCGTCGTCGCCTCGTTCGCCTACCTCGGCGTGCTGTTCGCCATCGCCTACATCGGCGACAAGCGCGCCGATGCCGGGCGCTCGATCATCGCCAGCCCCACGATCTACGCGCTGTCGCTCGCGGTCTACGCGACCTCGTGGACGTTCTACGGCAGCGTCGGCCGCGCCGCCGCCAGCGGGCCGGGCTTCCTGCCGATCTACCTCGGACCGACGCTCGCGTTTGCGCTCGGCTGGGTCGTGCTGCGCAAGATGATCCGCATCAGCAAGGCGCAGCGCATCACGTCGATCGCCGACTTCGTCGCCGCGCGCTACGGCAAGAGCGCGCTGCTCGGCGGCCTGGTGACGCTGATCGCGGTGGTCGGCATCATCCCGTACATCGCGCTGCAGCTGAAGGCGGTGTCGGTGAGCTTCGGCGTGCTGCGCCAGTACCCGCAGGTGGTGATGCCGCCTTCGTCGCTGTCGGGCGTCGCCGTGCCTGTGATGCAGGACAGCGCCTTCTACATCGCGCTCTTGCTGGCCGCCTTCACCGTCGTCTTCGGCACGCGCCACCTCGACGCCACCGAGCGCCACGAGGGCATGGTCGCGGCGATCGCCTTCGAGTCGCTGGTCAAGCTGCTGGCCTTCATCGCCGCGGGCATCTTCGTCACCTACGTCGTGCACGACGGCTTCGGCGACCTCGCGGCGCGCGCCGCCGCCAACCCGGACCTTTCCCGGCTGCTGACGCTGGACGCCGGCCGCGACGGCTACGGCGCCTGGGCGTCGCTCGTGTTCCTGTCGGCGCTGGCGGTGCTGTTCCTGCCGCGGCAGTTCCAGGTGGGCGTCGTCGAGAACGTCAACGAGAACCACGTCGCCAAGGCGATCTGGCTTTTTCCGCTGTACATGCTGGCGATCAACATCTTCGTGCTGCCGATCACCGTCGCGGGGCTCCTGCACTTCCCGGCCGGGCAGGTGGACGCGGACACCTTCGTGCTGACGCTGCCGATGGCGCACGGCGCCGAGGCGCTGGCGCTGTTCGTCTTCCTCGGCGGCCTGTCGGCGGCCACCGGCATGGTGATCGTCGAGACGATCGCGCTGTCGACGATGATCTGCAACGACCTCGTGATGCCGGTGCTGCTGCGCTGGCGCGCGCTGGCGCTGGCCAGCCGCAGCGACCTGACCGGCTGGCTGCTCGGCATCCGGCGCGGCGCGATCGTCGTGCTGATGATGCTCGGCTACGCCTACTACCACGTGGCCGGCGAGGCCTACGCGCTGGTGTCGATCGGGCTCGTGTCGTTCGCCGCGGTCGCGCAGTTCGCGCCGGCGATGCTGGGCGGCATGTACTGGAAGCGCGGCACGCGCGCCGGCGCGCTGGCCGGGCTCACGCTGGGCTTCGTCGTCTGGGGCTACACGCTGCTGCTGCCGTCGTTCGCGCGCTCGGGCTGGCTGCCGCTGTCGTTCATCGAGGCGGGGCCGTTCGGCATCGGGCTCTTGAAGCCGCTGGCGTTCTTCGGGCTGACGGGTCTGGACAACATCACGCACGCGCTTTTCTGGAGCCTGCTGACCAACACCGGCGCCTACGTCGCGGTGTCGCTGCTGGGCATGCAGGGCGAGCGCGAACGCGCCCAGGCGGTGCTGTTCGTCGACGCCTTCGGCCGCACCGGCCCGGCCGATGGCGGCTGGCGCGGCGGCGCGTCGGTCGACGAGGTGCGCTCGCTGCTGGCGCGCTTCCTCGGCCCGGCGCGCGCCGAGGTGGCGCTGGCCGAGTACGCGCGGCGCCGCTCGCTCGCCTCGGTGCAGGAGATCCGGCCCGACACCGAGCTGGTCGGCTACTCCGAGCGGCTGCTGGCCGGCGCCATCGGCGCGTCGTCGGCGCGCGTGATGATCGGCTCGGTCGTGCAGGAAGAGCCGCTCGGCATGGACGAGGTGATGCACATCCTCGACGAGGCGCAGCAGGTCATCGCCTACAGCCACCAGCTCGAGGCGAAGTCGCGCGCGCTCGAGGCCGCGAGCGCCGACCTGCGCGCCGCCAACCTGCGTCTGCAGGAACTCGACCGGCTGAAGGATGACTTCATCTCCACCGTCTCGCACGAGCTGCGCACGCCGCTGACCTCGATCCGCGCGATGGCCGAGATCCTGCAGACGCGCCCGCACCTCGACGCCGAGCGGCGCACGCACTTCGTCTCGGTGATCGTCAAGGAGAGCGAGCGGCTGACACGCCTGATCAACCAGGTGCTCGACCTCGCGAAGCTGGAGAGCGGCATGGCCGAGTGGCACGCCGCCGAGATCGACCTGCGCGCCCTCGTCGAGGACGCCGCGGCGAGCACCGCGGCGCTCTTGCGCGAACGCGGCGTGCACCTCGAGCTGCACCTGCCCGACGCGGTGCCGCGGCTGCGCTCGGACGCCGACCGCGTCACGCAGGTGCTGTGGAACCTGCTATCCAACGCCGCGAAGTACAGCCCGGCCGGCCGCGGCGAGGTGGCAGTGACGCTGACCGTGCTGCCCGACGAACTGCGCGTCGACGTGGCCGACAACGGCGAAGGCATCGCACCGGCGTACCACCAGGCGGTGTTCGAGAAGTTCCGCCAGATCGGCGACACGCTGACCGGCAAGCCGCAGGGCTCGGGCCTCGGGCTGCCGATCAGCCGCGAGATCGTGCGCCGGCTCGGCGGGCGCATCTGGGTCGCCAGCACGCCGGGGCGCGGCGCGACGTTCTCGTTCACGCTGCCGCGCTCGGCCGGCAGGCTGGGCGAAGTGGCCGCGGCCGCGACGGCTGCGCCGCCCGCGCCGTTGCGCGACACTGCCGGCACGCCTTGACGTTCATCTCATGACCGCTTCGATCCTGATCGCCGACGACGAACCGAACATCGTGCTCTCGCTCGAGTTCGTGCTCGAGGAAGAGGGCTACCGCGTGCGCATCGCGCGCGACGGGCAGGAGGCGCTCGACGCGCTGGCCGCCGAGCTGCCCGATCTCGTGCTGCTGGACGTGATGCTGCCGCGCGTCAGCGGCTTCGAGGTCTGCGAGCGCATCCGCGCCGACCCGCGCTGGCGCGGCCTGCGCGTCGTGATGCTCAGCGCCAAGGGCCGCGAGGTCGAGGTGCGCAAGGGCCTGGCGCTCGGCGCCGACGCCTACGTGACCAAGCCGTTCGCGATCAAGGAACTGCTGGCCGAGGTGGCGGCGCAACTCGCGCGGCCGCGCGGCTGAGCACCGTGGACGCCCCGGACGCCCCGCCGCGCGCGTCGCACTGGACCGCCGCGGCGGTGCTCGTGCTGACCGTGCTCGTGCTCGCGTGGGCCGCCGCGTTGGCCGCGCTCGTCTGGATGGACCTCGCGGTCGATGAACGCACCGCGGCGCTCGCGCTGCTGCGGCCGCGCGCCGGGCTCGCCTTCCTGGCACTGCTGGCGCTGCCCGGCGTGCTGTGGCTCGTCGTGCACCTGTGGGGCGCGGCCTGGGTGCGCGCGGCGCGCCGGCTCGCCGAAGCCGTGTCGGTGCTGGCGTCGGCCAATGCGGCTCACCGCATCAGCGGGAGCGGCCCGCGCGAGATGCGCGTGCTGGCGCAGGTGATCGACCGGTTCGCGCAAACGCACGCCGCGCTGCGCAATGACGTCGATGCGCGCGTCGACGCCGCGCGCGCCGAGCGCGCCGCCGAGACACGACGGCTGGCGGCGCTGATGTCCGAGCTGACGATGGCCGTGCTGGTGTGCAACCGCGAGGGCCGCGTGCTGCTGTACAACGCGCGCGCCTCGGCGCTGCTCGGCGAAGACGGGCCGCTCGGCCTCGGCCGCCCGCTCGCGGCGCTGCTCGATGCCGATGCGCTCGAGCACGCCTGGGGCCAGGTGCTGCGGCTGCACGCGCAAGGCGCGCCGCACGCCGTGGCGCACTTCGTCACCGCGCTGCGCGGCGGTGGGGCGGCGGCCGGCGCGCTTCTGCGCGTGCAGATGGTGCCCACGCTCGACGAGGCCGGCGCCCCCGGCGGCTACGTGCTGCTCGTCGACGACATCACGCGTGCTGCCGGCGCGCACCAGCGGCGCGAAGCGCGGCTGCGCCGGTTGACGCTCGGCCTGCGCTCGGGACTCGCGAACCTGCGCGCCGCGGCGCAGGCGCTGGCCCGCTACCCGGCGATGGACGCCGGCCGCCGCGCCGGCCTCGGCACCGTCGTGCAGGACGAGGCCGAGCGCCTGGCACGCGAGCTCGACGAGGCGCTGCGCGAGCCTGCGGAGGCCGAGGAGGCTGCCGAGGGCGGCGGCATGCTGAGCGGCGGCTATCCACTCGACGACGTGCAGGTCGGCGACCTCGCGTGGGCGTTGCAGCGCGCGCTGGGCGCCGGGCCGCGGCCTCTTTCTCTCACCTGCGCGGTCGAGGGCGCGGGCGCGGCGCGACGGCTGCGCATCAACGGTCACGCCGTCGTGCAGGCGCTCGCCGCGCTGGCCCGCCGGCTGCACGAAGCGACGGGCGCCAACGACCTGGCGCTCGAAGTGGCCGGCGCGCAAGCCGCGCCGCGGCTCGACCTTTCGTGGCGCGGCCCGGCGCTGGCGCCCGGCACGCTCGAGGCGTGGGAGCGAGAGGAAGGGCCGGCCGGCCCGGGGTCGGTGCCCGGCGCGCCCGCAGCGCCGCCAGCGTCCCATGGCCTGCGCGAGCTGCTCGACCGCCACGGTGCCGAGTTGTGGTCGAGCACCGCCGAGGCCGGCGCGCAGCGCCACCGCCTGTGTCTTCAGTTCGGACGTGGGGTGTCGGATGCCGACGGGACGGCCCGGCACGACGAGGCCGAAGCAGGCGCACCGGCCACGCCGCTCACTATGCCGCCGCGCCCCCGGCCGCGCGCGGCGCCGCCCCGGCCGATCGCCTACGACTTCGACCTCTTCAACCAGGCCGGCCGGAACGCGCTGCTCGACGAGCAGCCGCTGGCGACGCTCGCCTGCACCGTCTTCGACACCGAGACGACGGGCCTCAGGCCTGGCGAAGGCGACGAGATCATCGCGCTCGGTGCGGTGCGCATCGTCAACGCGCGGCTGCTCGAACGCGAGTGCTTCGAGCGCCGCGTGCGGCCCGGCCGGCCGGTGCGCGCCAGCGCCGAGGCGGTGCACGGCATCTCGACGGCGAGCCTCGCCGGCGAGCCGCCGCTCGAGGCCGTGCTGCCGGCCTTCGCGCGCTTTTGCGGCGACACCGTGCTGGTGGCGCACAACGCCGCGTTCGACCTGCGCTTCCTCGAACTGGCGCGCGCGCGCACCGGCGTCGCCTTCGAGCAGGCGGTGCTCGACACGATGCTGCTGTCGGCCGCGGCGCTGCCGGGGCTCGGTCCCGACGAGCACCATCTCGAGCAGATCGCGGCGCGGCTCGGCGTGCCGGCCGCCGACCGCCACCAGGCGCTCGGCGACGCGCTGATCACGGCGCGGGTGTTCCTGAAGCTGCTGCCGCTGTTGGCAGCGCGCGGCATCCTCACGCTCGGGCAGGCGCGCGCGGCCTCGCAGGGCGTGGCGCACGGTCATGAGACCTACTGAAGACGCGCCCGTCGTCGCCGGAGTGGCGCCGGCGCCGATGCCGCAACAACTGCGGCCGGTCATCGACGCAGCACGCGGCATCGATGAACTCGCCGACGCCGCGGCGCGGATTCCACCGGCTGCGGCCGCGGTCGTCGCCGGTTGGCGCGACCGCTCGGCCACCGATGCCCAAGACGTGCAAGCGTTGACGAGTCTCGTCAGCGGCCTGAACGACGAAGTCACGCGCCGCGTCGTGCAGGCGCTGGCCGCCGAGTGCGGCGTCGACCTCGGCCAGGCGTGCTGGCTCACCTTCGGCTCGCAGGCGCGCGGCGAGCAGACGCTCGTCACCGACCAGGACAACGGCCTCGTCTTCGCTGCCGACGGCGAGGCCGAGGCCGCGGCGCGCCGGCCGGCCTGGCAGGCCTTCGGCCGGCGGGTCAACGACGCGCTGGCACGCTGCGGCTACGCGCTGTGCGACGGCCTCGTGATGGCCGGGCAGCCGCTGTGCTGCCTGAGCCCGGCCGAGTGGTGCGCGCGCTTCGAGCACTGGATGGCGCACGGCAGCGGCAACGACCTCTTTGCCGCGCGCATCTACTTCGACCTGCGGCCGCTGGCCGGCAACACCGCGCTGGCGCGTCCGCTCGTCGAGTTGCTGCGTTCGCCGGCGGCGGCGGTGCCGCGCTTCGTCAAGCAGATGGCCGACATCGTGTTGTGCAACCACGTGCCGCTGAACTGGCTCGGCCAAGTGGTGACGACCGCGCGCGAGGGCCAGCCGATGTTCGACCTGAAGATGAGCGGCACGGCGCTCTTCGTCGACGCCGGCCGGCTGTGGGCGCTGGCGCACCGGCTCGACGAGGTCGGCACGGCGCCGCGGCTGCGCGCAGCGGCGCACGCGCTGCGCGTGCCGGCGCCGGAGGCAGCCGAGTGGGAGGCGGGCTTCCAGGCGCTGCAGAAGCTGCGGCTCGATGCGCAACGGCGCGTGCTTGGCAGCGCGGCGGCGCCGCAGCGCGCCTGGGTGCGCTGGGCCGACCTCGGCGAAGACGCGCGGCGCGACCTGAAGCGGGCGCTGCGCGCCGCGCGCCTGGTGCAGCAGCGCATCACGCTCGACTACTGCCGCTGACGCGTCACGCCGGACGCTGCGTGCGGCGGCGCGGCGGTGCGGCGGTGCGGCGGCATCGTGGTGCAGTGCATCAGGTCTCGCGCACGCTACGTCCGAGGGTAAGCACGGGGGCGGGTTACCCGGTAGCGGCTCCCTTCTGTCAGAAGACCGTAAGGCGCTGCCGCAAACCTGAGAACCGGTCCGATGCGACGGGATGGGGTTGCGTGCAAACGCACCTTCATGGAAGCAGCGGACGAGACAACCCACCGGCCCGGCACGGGCCCACGCGATAACGAAAGGGGTACAGCGCTATGCAGGTGAGTGAGACCCACCGGCACTACTGGCAGAAGAACCTCAGGATGACGGCCATCCTGATGGTCATCTGGTTCGTGGTGACCTTCGTCGTCGGCTATTTCGCCCGCGACCTGAACTTCAACTTCTTCGGCTGGCCGTTCAGCTTCTGGGTCGGTGCCCAGGGGGCGCTCGTGGTCTACGTGGCCATCATCGCCTACTACGCGCACTACATGAACAAGCTCGACCGCGAGCACGGCGTCGCCGAGGAGGAATGACATGGCAGGCACATTCGAACACGGCAGCGGCTACTCCGCCGCCGACCGGGCGGCGTTCAAGAAGCAGCTCAACAAGGTGTACGGCTGGTACGCCGGCGGCTTCATCGTCTTCGTCATCATCATCGCCATCGCCGAGCAGATGGGCATGGGCCGGGGTGCCATCGGCATCACGTTCCTGCTTGCCACCGTGGCGCTGTACGCCGGCATCGGCGTGATGAGCCGCACCAGCGACGCCAGCGAGTACTACGTCGCCGGCCGCCGCGTGCCGGCCGTCTACAACGGCATGGCCACCGGCGCCGACTGGATGAGCGCGGCGTCGTTCATCGGCATGGCCGGCACGCTGTACCTCACGGGCTACAGCGGCCTGGCGTTCATCATGGGCTGGACGGGCGGCTACTGCCTGGTGGCGCTGTTCCTGGCGCCGTACCTGCGCAAGTTCGGCCAGTTCACGATCCCCGACTTCCTGGGTGCGCGCTACGAGGGCAACCTCGTGCGCTTCCTGGGCATTCTGGCGGCGATCCTGTGCTCGTTCACGTACGTCGTGGCGCAGATCTACGGCGTGGGCATCATCACGACGCGCCTGTCGGGCCTGGCGTTCGAGATCGGCATCTTCGTCGGCCTGGGCGGCATCCTGGTCTGCTCGTTCCTCGGCGGCATGCGCGCGGTCACGTGGACGCAGGTGGCGCAGTACATCATTCTGATCATTGCCTACCTGATCCCGCTGGTGTGGCTGTCGGTCAAGCAGACCAACGTGCCGGTGCCGCAGCTCATCTACGGCATGCAGCTCCAGAAGGTGACCGAGCGCGAGAAGCAGCTGATCGACGACCCGAAGGAAAAGGAAGTCATCGCTGTCTTCAAGAGCCAGTCCGATGCGCTGGCCGCGAAGCTGAAGGACATCCCGACGGCACTCGCTGCCGACCGCGCCGCGGCGCAGAAGAAGGTCGACGACCTGAAGGCCGCCAGCGCCCCGCTGGCCGAGGTGCAGGCGGCCGAGAAGGCGCTGGCCGCGGTGCCCAAGGACGAGGCGGCGGCGAAGACGGCGTGGACGGCGGCCAAGGCGGGCGCGGACGCGCGCTCGCGGCCGCTGGGCGGCATGCCGCGCCACGCCAACCAGTTCGCGGGCGACCCGAACGGCGACGCCGCGGCGAAGAAGACCTTTGACGAATCGCGGCGCAACTTCCTGGCGCTGATCTTCTGCCTGATGGTCGGCACGGCCGCGCTGCCGCACATCCTGATGCGCTACTACACGACGCCGTCGGTGAAGGAGGCGCGCGAGTCGGTCACCTGGTCGCTGTTCTTCATCTTCTTGCTGTACTTCTCGGCGCCGGCGCTGGCGGTGCTGGTGAAGTACGAGATGTTCACGATGGTCGTCGGCACGCCGTTCGACAAGCTGCCCGAGTGGATCACGGCGTGGAACCGCGTCGACCCGGCGCTCTTGTCGGTCAGCGACGTGAACAAGGACGGCATCCTGCAGCTCGGTGAACTGCGCATCGGCGGCGACATCATCGTGCTGGCGACGCCGGCGATCGGCGGCCTGCCTTACGTGATCTCGGGCATGGTGGCCGCCGGCGGCCTGGCGGCGGCGCTGTCCACTGCGGACGGCCTGCTGCTGACCATCGCCAACGCGCTCAGCCACGACCTGTACTACAAGATGATCGACCCGAACGCGCCGACGGCGCGCCGCGTCATGATCTCCAAGATCCTGCTGCTGGTCGTGGCCCTGCTCGCGGCGATGGTGGCGTCGCAGAAGCCGGCGGACATCCTGTTCCTGGTTTCGGCGGCGTTCTCGTTCGCGGCCGCGGCGTTCTTCCCGGCGCTGACGCTCGGCATCTTCTGGAAGCGGGCCACCAAGTGGGGCGCGGCGCTGGGCATGATTTCCGGCCTCGGCATCACGTTCTACTACATGGTGACGACGCAACCGTGGCTGCGCGGCATCTTCGGCGTGACGAGCCCGATCGCCGACAACATCTGGTGGGGCATCCAGCCGATCTCGGCCGGTGTCTTCGGCGTGCCGCTGGGCTTCGCGGTGATCATCATCGTCAGCCTCTTCACGCCGGCCCCGAAGGCCGAGATCCAGGAGCTGATCGAGCACGTGCGTTACCCGAACCTGAAGCCGGCGCGCTGAGGCGCAGTCCGTCTGACAGGTGAATGGCAGCGTCCCGCGAGGGGCGCTGCCGGGCCGGCCCCCGGGGTGACTCGGGGGCCGGCTTCGCTTCTACGGCTATACTCCGCAGCTTTTCCACCTTGCCGCCCCCACCCCCACGACGCCCATCGGGGGGCGGCTTCCGACGCACCTTGCGGTGCACCTTCGGAATCCACAAGGAGTGTTCATGCGTCACTACGAGATCGTGCTCTTGATCCACCCGGATCAGAGCGAACAGGTTCCGGCCATGCTGGAGCGCTACAAGGGCCTGGTCACCGCCGCCGGCGGCAAGGTGCACCGGGTCGAGGACTGGGGCCGGCGCCAGCTGGCCTACATGATCCAGAAGCTCGCGAAGGCGCACTACCTGTGCCTGAACATCGAGTGCAGCAACGAGACGCTGGCCGAACTCGAGACGGGCTTTCGCTTCAACGACGCCGTGCTGCGCCACCTCACCGTGCTCAAGAGCAAGGCCGAGACGACGCCGTCGGTGATGATGAAGGCCGTCGAGCGCGAGGAAGCGCGCAAGGAGCGCCAGGAGGCCGCTGCCGCCTGATGGCGGTGCGCCCGCGGCACCGGCACGGCCAAGAGAACGGGAAGACGGCGGAAGCTGCCGCCGCATGAACCGCTTCCTGCTCTCGGGCTCGCTGGTGCAACGCTCGGCGATGCGCTACACCCCCGCCGGCCTGCCGGCCCTGGACCTGGTGCTGAAGCACGAGTCCACGGTCAGCGAAGACGGCCAGCCCCGCAAGGTCTCGATGGAGATGCGCGCGGTGGCGATCGGGGCGGTGACGCAGCCGCTGACAGCGCTGGCGCTGGGCGAGGACGGCGAGTTCGCCGGCTTCGTGACCAGCACCCGCAACGGGCGCGGCCTCTTGTTCCACATCACCTCGGTCGACGCCGGCGCGAAAGACACCGCCGGCGGCGATTGAACCCACCACGTATCTCGTACCCATTTCGTCAGGAGTTCCAACATGCCCCCACCCCGTGGCAAAGGCCGTTTCGGCAAGGACAAGCGCCCGAAGCGCAACTCACAATCGCTGCTGTTCCGCAGGAAGCGCTTCTGCCGCTTCACCGTCGCGAAGGTCGAGGAGATCGACTACAAGGACGTCGACGTGCTGCGCGACTTCATCAGCGAGAACGGCAAGATCACCCCGGCCCGCCTGACCGGCACGCGCGCGTACTACCAGCGCCAGCTCACGACGGCGATCAAGCGCGCGCGCTACCTGGCGCTGCTGCCGTACTCCGACCAGCACAAGGTCTGACGACCCGAGCGCAGGAGCACATCCCATGCAAGTCATTCTTCTGGAGAAGGTCGGCAAGCTCGGCAACCTCGGCGACGTCGTCAAGGTCAAGGACGGCTTTGCCCGCAACTACCTGATCCCCACCAAGCTGGCGCGCCGTGCCACCGAGGCGGCGATCAAGGAGTTCGAGACCAAGCGCGCCGATCTCGAAAAGGCCGCGCAGGCCAAGCTCGACGCGGCCAAGTCGCTGGGCGAGCAGCTCAACGGCAAGACCGTGCGCATCGTGCAGAAGGCCGGTGTCGACGGGCGCCTGTTCGGCTCGGTCACCCACTTCGACATCGCCGAGGGCCTGGGCAAGATGGGCCTCGTGGTGCACAAGTCGCAGGTGCGCCTGCCCAGCGGGCCGCTGAAGACGGTGGGCGAGCACGCTGTCACCGTCTCGCCGCACGGCGACGTGTCGGCCGAGGTCACCGTGCAGGTGGTGGCGCAGGTCGACTGACGCGCCGCGCTGCATGTCGACAAGGCCGGCCGCGTGCCGGCCTTTTTCATGGGCCTCTCGACCCGCGCGTGCCCGGTCGAACGGCTCGCATCCACCCGTGCGACGATTTCCCAAGCGTGGTCACCGTCGCTCCACAGGTCTTTCCACAGGCGGCGCGCGCCGGCGCCGCTACGATCCACTTCACGATGAGCACGCGATTCGAATCCAACGAGCTGCCGGGCACGACACGCGACGACGAGATCGCCCGCTTGCGCGTGCCACCGCATTCGGTGGAAGGCGAGCAGAGCGTGCTCGGCGGCCTGCTGCTGGACAACCTCGCGTGGGACCGTGCGGCCGACCTGCTGACCGAAAGCGACTTCTACCGCTTCGAGCACCGGCTGATCTTCGGCGCCATCGCCGCGCTCGTGCAGGCGGGCAAGCCGGCCGACGTCATCACCGTCTTCGAGCGCCTGCAATCGATCGGCAAGGCCGACGACTGCGGCGGCCTCGCGTACCTCAACGCGCTGGCGCAAAGCGTGCCGAGCGCGGCCAACATGCGCCGCTACGCGGAGATCGTGCGCGAGCGCGCGATCCTGAGGAAGCTCATCGCCGCCAGCGACGAGATCGCCACCGCCGCGTTCAACACGCAGGGCCGCGCGGTGGCGCAGGTGCAGGACGAGGCCGAGGCGAAGATCCTGAAGATCGGCGAGGAGGGCGCGCGCCAGCGCCAGGGCTTCCAGAGCATCGACAAGCTCGTCGTCGCGCTCTTGGACCGCGTCAACGAGCTGCACGACAACGGCGCCGAGGACGTGACCGGCGTGCGCACCGGCTACTTCGACCTCGACCGCGACACCGCCGGGCTGCAAAAGGGCGACCTCATCGTGCTCGCGGCGCGCCCGTCGATGGGCAAGACGGCGTTCGTGCTGAACATCGCCGAGCACGTCGCGGTCAAGGAGGAACTGCCGGTCGTCGTCTTCTCGATGGAAATGGGCGCCTCGCAACTCGCCTTGCGGATGGTCGGCAGCATCGGCCGCATCAACCAGCAGAACCTGCGCACCGGGCGGCTCGCCGACGACGAGTGGAGCCGGCTCGCCGAAGCGGTCGACAAGCTCTCGAAGGCGCACGTCTTCATCGACGAGACGCCGGGCCTCACGGTGGCCGAGCTGCGCGCGCGTGCGCGGCGCATGGCGCGCCAGCTGGGCGGCCTCGGCCTCATCTGCATCGACTATCTGCAGCTGATGAGCGGCTCGGGCGGCAGTGAAGAGAACCGGGCCACCGAACTGGGCGAGATCTCGCGCGGCCTGAAGGCGCTGGCCAAGGAGCTGCAATGCCCGGTGATCGCGCTGTCGCAGCTCAACCGCAGCGTCGAGAGCCGCAACGACAAGCGGCCGATGATGAGCGACCTGCGCGAGTCGGGCGCCATCGAGCAGGACGCCGACGTCATCCTCTTCATCTACCGCGACGACTACTACGTCAAGGAGAGCAAGGAGCCGGGCGTGGCCGAAATCATCATCGCCAAGCAGCGCAACGGCCCGGTGGGCACCGTGAAGCTGACGTTCCTGAAGCCGCTGACGCGCTTCGAGAACCGCGCGCCGGAGGGCGCGGAGTACTGAGGTGGCGTGAAAGGCGGCGAGGGCTGGCCGCCTTGCGGTCGGCGGCAAGACTGTATAGATTTACAGTATGCCGCCCGGTTCGGCCAAGCCGCCACCTTCTCCGTCCTCTCCGCCCACCGCCGTCCCGATGCACTTCGCGCCCGGCGGCGCGCCGCGCAAAGGCCGCGGCACGACCTGGGCGATCGAACACCGCTTCACGCGCCAGGCGCATGAGGCGTTCGACGACGGCTGGGGCACGCTCGACGATGAGTTGCAGCAGGCCGCCGATGAGGCATCAGGCCCGGCGACGCAGATCATCGAAGAGCACGTCAAGTCGATCCTCACCGGCAACGACTCGCCCGACATCGGCTTCGACCTCTCGATCAACCCGTACCGCGGCTGCGAGCACGGCTGCATCTACTGCTACGCGCGGCCCACGCACAGCTACCTGAACCTGTCGCCCGGCGTCGACTTCGAGACGCGCATCGTCGCCAAGGTCAATGCCGCCGAGCGGCTGCGCGAGGCGCTGCGGGCACCTGGCTACACGCCGCTGATGCTGAACATCGGCTCCGCGACCGACGCCTACCAGCCGGCGGAAAGGCGGCTTGGCATCACGCGCGCGGTGATCGAGGTGCTGGCCGAGACGAACCACCCGTTCTCGCTGATCACCAAGTCGGCGCTCGTCGAGCGCGACCTCGACCTGATCGCGCCGATGGCCGCGCGCGGGCTCGTTGCGGTGTACCTGTCGATCACGACGCTCGACGCGACGCTGGCACGCAAGCTCGAGCCGCGCGCCGCCGCGCCGCACCGGCGGCTGCGCACGCTGCGCGCGTTGGCCGAGGCCGGCGTGCCGGTGGGCGTCAGCGTCTCGCCATTGATCCCGTTCGTCAACGAGCCCGAACTCGAGCGCGTGCTCGAAGCGGCGCGCGACGCCGGCGCAACGCGCGCCTTCAGCATCGTGCTGCGCCTGCCGTGGGAGGTGAGCCCGCTGTTCCAGCAGTGGCTCGCGCAGCACCTGCCTGATCGCGCAGCGCGCGTGATGGCGCGGGTGCGCGAGATGCGGGGCGGCCGCGACTACGACGCGAAGTTCGGCACCCGGATGACCGGCACCGGCACCTGGGCGCAACTCGTGCGCCAGCGCTTCGAGAAGGCGTGCGCGCGGCTGGGCCTGAACCGTGAACGGCACGAGCTCGACCTGACGCACTTCAGGCCGCCGGAGGCGAACCCCGCGCAGGGGCGCTTGTTCTGACCGGCCAGTCAGCCGGTCTTCCGCTCGACGGCGCCGCGCCGGCACGAACTGCGCCGCGCTACTTGAACAGGTCCTTCACCCGGTCGGTCCAGCTCTTCGCATTCGGCGAATGCCGTTCGCCGGCCTTGCGGAAGCTCTCGTCGAGCTCGCGCATCAGCTTCTTCTGGTGCTCGGTCAGCTTGACCGGCGTCTCGACGGTGACGTGGCAATAGAGATCGCCCGGGTAGCTCGAGCGCAGCCCCTTGATGCCCTTGCCGCGCAGGCGGAAGGTCTTGCCGTGCTGCGTGCCTTCCGGCAACTCGATCTCGGCCTTGTGGCCGCCGAGCACCGGCACCTCGATGCCGCCGCCCAGCGCCGCCGTCGTCAGCCCCACCGGCACGGTGCAGTGCAGGTCGTCGCCGTCGCGCTCGAAGATCTCGTGCTGCTTGACGCGGATCTCGATGTAGAGGTCGCCCGGCGGCCCGCCGTTGGTGCCCGGCTCGCCGTTGCCGGCCGAGCGGATGCGCATGCCTTCGTTGATTCCGGCGGGGATCTTCACCTCCAGCGTCTTCTGCTTCTTGATCTTGCCGGCACCGTGGCACGCGGGGCACGGCTCGGGGATCACCTTGCCGCTGCCGCGGCACTGCGGGCAGGTCTGCTGGATGCTGAAGAAGCCCTGGCGCAAGTGCACGGTGCCGGTGCCGGTGCAGGTGCCGCAGGTCTTCGGGCTCGTGCCGGGCTTGGCGCCGCTGCCCTTGCAGGTGTCACAGTTCTCCCAGGTCGGCACGCGAATTTGCGTTTCCTTGCCGAAGGCCGCCTCCTCGAGCGTGATCTCCATCGCGTAGCTGAGGTCGCTGCCGCGGTAGACCTGCTGGCCGCCGCCGCCGCGCCGGCCGCCGCCTGCGCCGCCGCCGAAGATGTCGCCGAAGATGTCGCCGAAGGCCTCGGCGAAGCCGCCGAAGCCCTTCGGGCCCCGGGCCGCCGCGGCCCATGCCCATGTTCGGGTCGACGCCGGCGTGGCCGTACTGGTCGTACGCAGCGCGCTTGCCCGAGTCGGAGAGCATCTCGTAGGCCTCCTTGGCCTCCTTGAACTTCTCCTCGGCCTTCTTCGCCTCGTCACCCTGGTTGCGGTCAGGGTGGTGCTTCATGGCCAGCTTGCGATAGGCCTTCTTGATGTCCTCGTCGGTGGCGTTCTTCGGCACGCCGAGGATGTCGTAGTAGTCGCGCTTTGCCATGAGGGATGGTTGCAGTCGATCGGTCTTCGAGAAACACCTGCGCCGCAGTCAGCGCGCGGCGGCGGGCCGTGCGCTGACTGCGGCGGGATAAGGCGGCGGGCCCTGCAAGGCCCGCCGTGTCATCGGGCTCAGCCCTTCTTCACCTCCTTGAAATCGGCGTCGACGACGTTGTCGTCGGCGGGCTTGGCCTTCGGTGCCTCGGAAGCTTGGTCACCCGCTGCCCCGCCGGCCGCACCCGCCGCGGCCTGCGCCGCCTGCGCGTCGGCGTACATCTTCTCGCCGAGCTTCTGGCTGGCGGTCATCAGCGCCTCGGTCTTCGCCTCGATCACTTCCTTGTCGTCGCTCTTGAGCGCCTCTTCGGCTTCCTTGATCGCCGCGGTGATCTTGTCCTTCTCACCGGCGTCGAGCTTGTCGCCGTGTTCGGCGAGGCTCTTCTTCACCGAGTGCACCATCGCGTCGGCCTGGTTGCGCGCCGTCACCAGCTCGAGCTTCTTCTTGTCCTCGGCGGCGTTGGCCTCGGCGTCCTTGACCATCTTCTCGATCTCGGCTTCGCTCAAGCCGGAGTTCGCCTTGATGGTGATCTTGTTTTCCTTGCCGGTGCCCTTGTCCTTGGCGCTGACGTGCAGGATGCCGTTGGCGTCGATGTCGAACGTCACCTCGATCTGCGGCATGCCGCGCGGCGCCGGCGGGATGCCCTCGAGGTTGAACTCGCCCAGGCTCTTGTTGCCCGTGGCCATCTCGCGCTCGCCCTGGAAGACCTTGATCGTCACCGCCGGCTGGTTGTCGTCGGCCGTCGAGAACACCTGCGCGAACTTGGTCGGGATCGTCGTGTTCTTCTTGATCATCTTGGTCATCACGCCGCCGAGCGTCTCGATGCCCAGGCTCAACGGCGTCACGTCCAGCAGCAGCACGTCCTTGCGGTCGCCCGAGAGCACCTGGCCCTGGATCGCCGCACCGACCGCCACCGCCTCGTCGGGGTTCACGTCCTTGCGCGGTTCCTTGCCGAAGAACTCCTTGACCTTGTCCTGCACCTTCGGCATGCGCGACATGCCGCCGACGAGGATCACGTCGTCGATCTCGGAGACCTTGACGCCGGCGTCCTTCACGGCAATGCGGCACGGCTCCATCGTGCGCTCGATCAGGTCCTCGACGAGGGCCTCGAGCTTGGCGCGCGTGAGCTTCAGCGTCAGGTGCTTCGGGCCCGAAGCGTCGGCGGTGATGTAGGGCAGGTTGATGTCGGTCTGCGTGCTGTTCGAGAGCTCGATCTTCGCCTTCTCGGCGGCTTCCTTCAGGCGTTGCAGCGCCAGCACGTCCTTGCTCAGATCGACGCCTTGCTCCTTCTTGAACTCGGCGATGATGTAGTCGATGACGCGCTGGTCGAAGTCCTCGCCGCCGAGGAAGGTGTCGCCGTTGGTGCTGAGCACCTCGAACTGCTTCTCGCCGTCGACGTCGGCGATTTCGATGATCGAGATGTCGAACGTGCCGCCGCCCAAGTCGAACACGGCGATCTTGCGGTCACCCTTGCCGTGCTTGTCCAGGCCGAACGCGAGCGCCGCCGCCGTGGGCTCGTTGATGATGCGCTTGACGTCCAGGCCGGCGATGCGGCCGGCGTCCTTCGTCGCCTGGCGCTGGCTGTCGTTGAAGTAGGCCGGCACCGTGATGACGGCTTCGGTCACTTCCTCGCCGAGGTAGTCCTCGGCGGTCTTCTTCATCTTGCGCAGCACCTCGGCGCTGACCTGCGGCGGCGCGATCTTCTTGCCGCGTACTTCGACCCAGGCGTCGCCGTTGTCGGCCGCCGAGATCTTGTAGGGCATCAGGTCGATGTCCTTCTGCACTTCCTTCTCGGTGAACTTGCGGCCGATCAGCCGCTTCACCGCATAGAGCGTGTTGCGCGGGTTCGTCACCGCCTGCCGCTTGCCGGAAGCGCCGACGAGGACCTCGCCGTCTTCCTGGTAGGCGACGATCGAGGGCGTGGTGCGCGCGCCTTCGCTGTTCTCGATGACCTTGGTGGAGTTGCCCTCCATCACGGCCACGCACGAGTTCGTGGTGCCGAGGTCGATGCCGATGATCTTGGCCATGGTTCTGATGCTCCTGGGAAGGGATTCCGGTTGGTGTTCGAGTTGTGGATAACTTCGCCGCTTTCAAGGGCGCGGCGGCCGGCAAAAACGCGTTCTTGGC
This sequence comes from Betaproteobacteria bacterium, assembly GCA_016716535.1. Taxonomy (GTDB): domain Bacteria; phylum Pseudomonadota; class Gammaproteobacteria; order Burkholderiales; family Burkholderiaceae_C; genus Rubrivivax. The sequence goes on from JADJWD010000002.1 coordinate 686,320, forward strand.
GCTACTTCGGCGCAGCGACGGTCACCAGCGCCGGGCGCAGCACGCGCTCGTTGATCAGGTAGCCCTTTTGCAGCACCGTCACGACGGTGTTCGGTTCCTGGTCGGCCGGCACCATGCTGATGGCCTGGTGCTGGTGCGGGTCGAACTTCGTGCCCGCCGGCGGCGCCACCTGCACGACCTTGTTGCGCTCGAGCGCGCCGGCGAGCTGGCGCAGCGTCACGTGCACGCCTTCGAGCAGCTGCTCGTTGCTCGCCTTGGGCTGCGCGACGGCGGCTTCGAGGCTGTCCTTCACCGGCAGCAGGCTCTCGGCGAAGGCCTCGATCGCGAACTTGCGCGCCTTCGCCACGTCTTCCTCGGCGCGGCGGCGGATGTTCTCGCCCTCGGCCTTGGCGCGCAGGTAGGCGTCGGAGACTTCGGCGTGGCGCGCCTTCAGCTCGGCCAGCTCCTGCTGCATGCCGGCCGCGTCGGGAAGCGGCGGCATCGCGCCGCCGAGGTCTTCGGGGACGAGGCCGGCCAGGGGCTCGGTATCGGGGGCGTCGGGGAGGTCGTTGTCCGGTTTCATGTTCGATCTGACAAGGCTCGCGCGATAGCTGGGGCCGGCCGCGGGCATTTCAAGTGGGGGTCAGGCGGGGCGGAACCTGGCATTTTCCGGCAGCCGGGCGGCCGCTCCTGGCGAGCTGGGCGCCGGCGCCGTGCACGTGTCGCGGCAAGTGGCGGTCCGCTGGCCGCGAGCAGGGCGGTCGCCCTGTTCAGTCGGGCCCGTTGTCCGGCAGGTCGTCGGCGCTGGCGCTCCAGCGCTGCCACTGGGCGAGCTGCCGCCGGTCGCGCTTGGTCGGCCGGCCCTGCTCGATGCTGTGCGCCGGCTCGGCGGCGACGCGCCGAGCGTCAGCCGCGGCAATGCGCCGGGCCTGGCTTTCGGCCGTCTCGGCGTACAGCGCCTGCGCCACCGGGGCCGGGCCGCGCACCGCGCTCAATGCCAGCACGTCGAGCGTGCGTTCGTCGATGCCCTGGCGCACCTGAAGCCGGTCGCCGCAGCGCAGCTCGCGCCCGGGCTTGGCCGGCTGGCCGTTGACCTGCACGCGGCCGCGCTCCACCGCCTCGGCGGCCAGCGCGCGGGTCTTGAAAAGGCGCGCCGCCCACAGCCACTTGTCCAGGCGCATGCGCGGCGGCGCGCCGGGCGCTTCGTGGTCTGGTGCCGGGTGCTTCATGCGGGCTTCACTGGCGCGAGTGGCAGCAGCACCGTCGCATCCAGCCCTTCGGTGCGGCCCGCGGGCCGGCGGTCGTCGAGCGTGATCTGCCCGCCGAGCGTCGCGACGATCTCGCGGCAGATGGCGAGGCCGAGCCCGCTGCCGCCCTCGCCGCCGCCAGCGGAAAACGGCTCGAAGAGGCGCGCGCGCACCTCCGGCGCGAGGCCCGCGCCGCTGTCAGCGACGACGAGGCGGGCGTGCTCCGGATCGACCTCCACCCGGACCACCAGCCGCGAGCCCGCCGGGCTGTGCTTGATCGCGTTGTGCAGCAGGTTGCGCGTCAGCTCGCGCAGCGCCCATTCGTGGCCGCGCACCGGCGCCGGCTGCTCGTCCATCACGAGTTCGAAGTCCAGTTGCCTGGCCGCGACCAGCGCCGACAGGTCCAGCGCCACCGCGCGCACGACCGGCGCCCAGTCGGTGACCGGCGCGTCGCCTTGCTGGCGCAGCTGCTCGACCTTGGCCAGCGCGAGCATCTGGTTCGCGAGGTCGGTGGCGCGCGCCACCGTGTGGTCGATCTCGGCCAGCGCCGTGTCGGCGTCGACATCGCCGCGGCGCGCCGACTGCACCTGCGCCTTCAGCACCGCCAGCGGCGTGCGCAGCTGGTGCGACGCGTCGCGCACGAAGCGCTTCTGGTGCTCGAGCAGGTGCGACAAGCGCGCCATCACGCCGTTGGTCGCCTCGATCAGCGGCAGCAGCTCGCGCGGCGCCGCGGCCGTCGTCGCCGCCGGCAGCGGCGACAGGTCGGTCTCGGCGCGCGCGCGCACGTGCTCGCCGAGGTCGCGCACCGGCCGCGTCGCGCGCTGCACGACGAAGACGACGACGAAGGCGATGACGGCGATCAGCACCGCCTGCTGCGTCAGCGTGCGCAGCAGCAGGTTGCGCGCGAGCGCCTCGCGCAGCTCGAGCGTCTCTGCCACCTGGATCGTCGCCATGCCGTGCCCCTCGGGCCCGGCCACCGGCTGCAGCAGCACGGCCATGCGCACCGGCTCGTCGCGGTAGCGCTCGTCGTAGAAGTGCACGAGCGCGGCGAAGGTGTTCGGCGCCGCGCCGGCCGGGCGCGGCGGCGGCAGGTCCTCGAAGCCCGAAACCATTTCGCCGCGAAAGCCGCTGACGCGGTAGTACAGGCGGCTGCGGTTGTCGGCCTCGAAGGCCTCGAGCGCGCTGTAGGGCAGGGTCGCCGCGAGGCTGGCCTGCGGGCCTTCGCCTTGCACGTGCAACTGCTCGCCGATCGCCTTGGCCGAGGCGAGCAGCGTGCGGTCGTAGGCCCCGTTGGCCGCCTCGAGCGCAAAGCCGTACAGCAGCGCCGCGCCGAGCGCGACGATCGCCAGCACCGGGATCAGCAGCCCGAGCAGCAACTGGCGGCGCAACGACGCGCGCGCGGCCGGGCGTGTCATCCGCCGCGCTGCCCTGCGGTGTCGGCGCCGCTGCCAGCACCAGAACCGCCGCCGCCTTCGTCGCCGCTCTCGGCCTTCAGCAGGTAGCCCAGGCCGCGCAGCGTGACGATGGTCGCTCCGGTGCCGGCGAGCTTCTTGCGCAGCCGGTAGACGACGACCTCGATCGCATCGGCATGCACGGCGGCGTCGGCGCTGCCGCCGGGGAAGACGAGATCCGACAGCCGCTCCTTCGCCACCGCGAGGCCGGGCCGGCCGAGCAGCGCGCGCAGCAGCGCCGCTTCGCGCGTGCTCAGGTCCAGCGGCTGGCCGTGCCGGTAGATGGCGCCGCTGGCCGCATCGACCGCGAGGCCGCAGAAGGTGGGTGCTGCGGCATCGCCGGTCACATTCACGCTGCCGGTGCCGCCACCCGAGCGCCGCGCCAGCGCGCGCACGCGCGCCTCGAGTTCGTCGAGGTCGAACGGCTTGGCCAGGTAGTCGTCGGCGCCGGTGTTGAGGCCGAGGATGCGGTCGCCGACCGTGCCGCGCGCGGTGAGGATGATCACCGGCGTGCGCAAGCCTTCGGCGCGCGCGGCGCTCAGCACCTCGAGACCATCCTGCCCGGGCAGGCTCAGGTCGAGCAGCACGACGTCGGGCACGCTGGCGCGCCAGCGGTCGAGCGCCCGCGCGCCGTCGGTGCAGGCGACGACCTGCATGCCGCGGCGCCCGAAACTGCGCACGAGCGTCGTCTGCATCGCAGCGTTGTCTTCGATCAGCAGCAGCTTCATCGCGGGGTGGGGATTATCCCGGCGCGCCCGTTGCGCGGCGCCAAGGGGCGTACGGTTCGGGTTACCCCCAAGGCGCTCGACAGCCAACTGACAGCGCCGGCCGCGAGCATCCGCGCCACGCTTGGTTCACCACCCACCCAAGGAGACCTGACATGCGTCGTGATGCTTTCCTGAAGACCCTGGCCGCGCTGGCCGCCGCCGGCGCGCTGCCGGCCGCGCGTGCCGCCACGAACATGAAGATGATGATCCCCGCCAACCCCGGCGGCGGCTGGGACAGCACCGGCCGCGCGCTCGGCAAGGCCTTGCAGGAAGCCGGCGCCGCCAGCGCCATGACCTACGAGAACAAGGGCGGCGCTGCCGGCGCCATCGGCCTGGCGCAATTCGTCAACGCCGCCAAGGGCGACCCGAACGCGCTGATCATGATGGGCCAGGTGATGATCGGCGGCATCATCACCGGCAAGCCGCCGGTGAGCATCACGCAGTGCACGCCGATCGCGCGCCTGACGAGCGAGTACTCGGCCTTCGTCCTGCCGGCGCAAAGCCCGCTGAAGACGATGAAGGACGTGATCGAGCAGATGAAGAAGGACCCCGCCAGCGTCAAGTGGGGCGGCGGCTCGCGCGGCAGCACCGAGCACGTGACGATCGCCATGATCGCGCGCGAGGTCGGCGTCGACGCGACGAAGATCAACTACGTGCCGTTCCGCGGCGGCGGCGAGGCGGTCGCGGCGATCCTCGGCAACAACGTCACCGTCGGCGCCAGCGGCTACAGCGAGTTCCAGCAGTACATCGAGAGCGGCAAGATGCGCGCCATCGCGATGGCCAGCCCGGCGCGCCAGAAGGGCATCGACGTGCCGACGCTGAAGGAGCAGGGCATCAACGTCGAGCTGGGCAACTGGCGCGGCGTCTACGGCGCGCCCGGCATCAACGACGCGCAGCGCAAGGCGCTGACCGACGCGGTGCTGAAGGCGCTGAAGACCAAGAGCTGGACCGAGGCGCTGGCCAAGAACAACTGGACGGCTGCGCCGATGAGCGGCAAGGAGTTCGACGACTTCGTCGACCGCGAGTTCGCGACGCTGCGCGCGACGATGGTCAAGGCCGGGATGATCTGAGCGGTCATGGGCCAGCGGCTGCACCAGACGCTGATCGGCCTGGCCGCGCTGGCGCTCGGCGCGCTGCTGGCCGCCGGCGCCACCGGCATCTCGGCGCAGGCCGGGTATGCCGGCGTCGGGCCGAACTTCCTGCCCTGGGTCGTCGCGGCCGTGCTCGGCGCCTGCGGCGTGTGGCTGACGATCGACGCGCGCCGCGAAGGCGGCTGGCGTGATCTCGATCCACCGTCGGGTGCCCCGAAGGGTGACTGGACGGCGCTCGCCTGGGTCGCCGCCGGCATCGTCGCGACGGCGCTCCTGCTCACGACGGCCGGCTTCGTGCTTGCCTGCACGGCGTGTTTCATGCTCGCCGTGCGCGGCCTGCGCGGCGCCGAGGGCAAGCCGCACGGCGGCGCGCGCGGTCTCGTGCTCGACTTCGTCACCGGCTTCCTGATCGCCGGGCCCGCGTACTGGGTATTCACCAAGCTGCTGGGCATCAACCTGCCCGGCCTCACCGGCACCGGCTGGATCTGAGGACCCGAAGCATGGACATCTGGAGCCAGCTGCTCTCGGGCTTCGCGACCGCGGCGACGCCGATCAACCTGCTGTGGGCCTTCGTCGGCTGCGCTTTGGGCACGGCGATCGGCGTGCTGCCGGGCCTGGGGCCCGCGGTGACGGTGGCGATGCTGCTGCCGATCACCGCCCAGGTCGAGCCCACCGCGAGCATGATCTTCTTCGCCGGCATCTACTACGGCGCGATGTACGGCGGCAGCACGACGTCGATCCTGCTGAACACGCCCGGCGAAACCGGCACGATGGTCACCGCGCTCGAAGGCTTCAAGATGGCCAAGAGCGGCCGCGCCGGCGCGGCGCTGGCCACGGCGGCGATCGGCTCGTTCGTCGCCGGCAGCATCGCCACCGTGCTGGTGACGCTCTTCGCGCCGTTCGTCGCCACGCACGCCGTCAAGCTCGGGCCGCCCGAGTACTTCATGCTGATGGTGCTGGCGTTCACCACCGTCAGCGCGGTGCTCGGCCGCAGCTCGCTGCGCGGCATCACGGCGCTGTTCATCGGCCTGGCGCTCGGCCTCGTCGGTGTCGACCAGATCACCGCGCAGGCGCGCTACACCGGCGGCATCCCCGAGTTCACCGACGGCATCGAGGTCGTGCTCGTCGCGGTCGGCCTCTTCGCCGTCGGCGAGTGCCTGTACACGGCGCTGTACGAAGGGCGCACGACGGCGCAGATGAACACGATGAACCGCGTGCACATGACGCGCGAGCAGTGGCGGCGCTCGGTGCCGGCGTGGCTGCGCGGCACGGCGCTGGGTTTCCCGTTCGGCACGATTCCGGCCGGCGGCACCGAGATCCCGACGTTCCTGTCGTACGGCGTCGAGCGCAAGCTCTCGAGTCACCCGGAGGAGTTCGGCACCAGCGGCGCGATCGAAGGTGTCGCCGGCCCCGAGGCCGCGAACAACGCGGCGGTGACGGCAACGCTCGTGCCGCTGCTGACGCTGGGCATCCCGACCAGCGTGACGGCGGCGATCCTTTTGTCGGCGTTGCAGAACTACGGCATCAACGCCGGGCCGCAGCTGTTCCAGACGAGCTCGGCGCTGGTGTGGGCGCTGATCGCCAGCCTGTACATCGGCAACGTCATGCTGCTCGTGCTGAATCTGCCGCTCGTCGGCCTGTGGGTGAAGCTGCTGAAGATCCCGCGTCCGCAGCTCTACGCCGGCATCCTGATCTTCGCGACGATCGGCGTGTACGGCATGCGCCAAAGCGCCTTCGATCTCTTCCTGATGCTCGGCCTCGGCTTGCTCGGCGTGCTGATGCGGCGCTTCGACTTCCCGACTGCGCCGGTGATCGTCGGCATGATCCTGGGACCCCTGGCCGAAGCGCAGATGCGCAACGCGGTGGCCATCGGCGAAGGCCGCTGGACGGTGTTCATCGAGCGGCCGGCCTCGCTGGTGCTGGGGCTCGTCGTCCTCGCGGTGCTGGTGCTGCCGCGGCTGATGAAGCTGCTGGCGCGGCGGCGAGCCGAAGTCTGAAATGGCGTTGAAGCCGCTGCACGGCGTGCGCGTCCTCGACTTGACGAACGTGCTCGCCGGCCCGTTCGCCTGCCACCAGCTCGCGCACCTGGGCGCCGACGTCATCAAGGTCGAGGCGCGCGGCAGCGGCGATCTCGCGCGCCAGCTCGGCGCCGACGCGGCGCTGAATCGCTCGCTGATGGGCGTGTCGTTCCTGGCGCAGAACGCCGGCAAGCGTTCGATCACGCTGGACCTGAAGAGCACGAAAGGCAGGGCCGTCTTCCGCCGCCTCGTGCAAACGGCCGACGTGCTGGTGGAGAACTTCCGCCCGGGGGTGATGCAGCGCCTGGGCCTGGGCCACGCCGAGCTGATGGAGGACAACCCGCGGCTCGTCTACTGCGCGATCTCGGGCTTCGGCCAGGACGGGCCGTTGCGCGACCTGCCGGCCTATGACCAGATCATCCAGGGCATGTCGGGGATCATGAGCATCACCGGCGCGCCGGAGAACGCGCCTTACCGAGTCGGCTACCCGGTGGCCGACACGATCGGCGGGCTCACTGCGGCGCTCGCGGTGTCGGCCGCGCTGGCCGACCGCGAGCGCACCGAGGGTGTCTTCATCGACGTGTCGATGCTCGAAGCGGCGATGGCGACGATGGGCTGGGCGGTGTCGAACCACCTGATCGCCGGCCGCGAGCCGCAGCCGCTGGGCAACGACAACGTCACCGCGAGTCCTTCGGGCACGTTTCGCACCGGCGGCGGACTGCTGAACATCGCCGCCAACAAGCAGGAGCAGTTCGAGGCGCTGTGCCGCGTGCTCGGCCACGCCGAGTGGGCGCAGGACGCGCGCTTCGCCGAACGCCAGGCCCGGCTGCAGCATCGCGACGAGCTGCGCGTGTTGATCGAGCAGGCGATGGCCAGCGCATCGGCTGATCACTGGTGGGCGGCCCTGAACGAGGTTGGCGTGCCGGCCGGCCCGGTGTATACGGTGCGCGACGCGCTGGCGCATCCGCAGATCGAAAGGCGCGGCATGCTCGCGACGTTCGACAACGTGCCCGGTGTCGGCCGCGACATCCGCGTCGTGCGCACCGGCATCAAGCTCGACGGCGAGGCGCCGGCGGTCGACACGCCGCCGCCGCTGTTGGGCGAACACACGCACGCGATCCTCGCCGAACTCGGCTACGGCGACGACGAGATCGCGGCCTTGCAGCGCGAGGAGGTGACATGACCGACAGCGTCCGCGATCTGCGCGCCAGCGACTGGTGGCGCACCTCGATCATCGAGATGAAGCCGGGCGTCATCCGCTACCGCGGCTATCCGATCGAGGAGCTGATCGGCCGCGTCAGCTTCGCGCAGATGATCTGGTTGATGACGCGCGGCGAGCTGCCGAGCGAAGGCCAGGGCCGGCTGCTCGACGCCGCGTTGATGTCGGCGGTGGACCACGGCCCGCAGGCGCCGAGCATCGCGATCGCGCGCATGGCCGCGACCTGCGGCGTCGGCCTGAACAACGCGATCGCGTCGGCGGTCAACGTGCTCGGCGATGTGCACGGCGGCGCCGGCGAGCAGGCGGTGCAGATGTTCGAGTCGATCGCGGCGCGGATGGACGCCGGCGCGACGCTCGCCGATGCCGTCGAGGCCGGCCTCGACGAGGCGATCGCCACGCACGGCAAGTTCGTCTCGGGCTTCGGCCACCGCTTCCACCCGGTCGATCCGCGTGCGCCGCGGCTGCTGGAACTCGTCGACGCGGCGGCGCGCGAAGGCGTCGTCGGCGGCCGCTACGCCGCCATCGCGCGCGCGGTCGAGGCGGCGCTCGCGGCCCGCAAGGGCGGCCGGCGCATCCCGATGAACATCGACGGCGCGACGGCGGTGATCTACGCCGAACTCGGCTTCCCGGCGCCGCTGGCGCGGGGCCTGTTCTGCCTGTCGCGTTCGGTCGGCATCCTCGCCCACGCCTGGGAACAAACCGGGCAGGGCGGCCGCAACAAGGGGCCGATGCCGCGCGAGGTCTTGTGGAGCTACGACGGGCCGGCGCTGCGGCCGGTGCCTTCGCGCTGAGGGCCGTTGACCGGTCTGTCGGGTCCGGTCGGCCAGCCCTGCAGCTGCGCAACGGCGAGATCGGCCAGCGCGGTGATGAAGCGCGGCGCGTCGTTCAGGCACGGCACGTAGCGGAAGTCGCGCCCGCCGCTTTCGATGAACGCATCCTTGGCTTCGACGGCGATCTCTTCCAGCGTCTCGAGGCAATCCGCGGTGAACCCCGGGCACATCACGTCGACCGACTTCACGCCGGCGGCAGCGAGCTGCCGCAACGTCGGCTCGGTGTACGGCTCGAGCCAGCGCGCGCGGCCGAAGCGGCTCTGGAAGGTGACCTGCATCTGCCCGTCCGGCAGTTGCAGCCGCTCGGCAAGCAGCCGCGCCGTCTTCCGGCAGTGGCAGAAGTACGGGTCGCCGAGCGCGAGCGTGCGCGCCGGCATGCCGTGGAAGCTGAGCAGCAGGCGCTCGGCGCGGCCGTGGGCGCGCCAGTGCGCCTCGAGCGAGGCGGCGAGCGCCTCGATGTAGCCGGCGTCGTCGTGAAACGCGTCGACGAAGCGCAGCGCCGGCACGCGGCGGGTCGCGGCCGCCCACTGCATGACCTTGTCGAACGCGCTGGCCGTCGTCGCCGCCGAGTACTGCGGGTACAGCGGCAGCACGAGCACGCGCGTCGCACCCGCGCGCACGAGCTCGTCGAGCACGGCCGGCAGCGCGGGCTCGCCGTAGCGCATCGCGTGCGCGACGAGGAGGTCGTGGCCCCGCTCGCGCAGCGCAGCGCCCACCGCCTCGGCCTGGCGCGCCGTCCACACCGCCAGCGGCGAGCCTTCGGGTTGCCAGATGCTCGCGTACTTGGCCGCCGAGCGCCGCGGCCGCGTGCGCAGGATCACGCCGTGCAACAGCGGCAGCCAGACGAGGCGCGGGATCTCGACGACGCGCGGGTCGGCGAGGAACTCGGCGAGGTAGCGGCGCGTCGCCGCGGTCGTCGGCGCAGAGGGGGTGCCGAGGTTGACGAGCAGCAGCGCGGTGCGCGCCGGCGGGACACGCGGATGCGTGCTCGGCGTACCCGGCGCGTCCGGCGCACGCTGCGCGCTTTGCGCGCCCGGCGCCTGCGCCCCACCCACCGCCGTCACGCCGCGCCGCCGTGCCGGCGCAGCGCGTCCAGCACCTGCGGCACGTCCAGCGGCTTGTTCCAGCAAGCCTCGAAGCCGGCGGCCTCGGCGCGCTCGGCCATCGTCGACGGGTCGTCGGCCGAGCACAGGTAGGCCGGCACGCGGCGGCCGGCGCGCTGCCTCAACTGCGGGAGCAAGCTGAAGCCATCGCCGTCGGGCAGGTGCAGGTCGAGCACGAAGAGGTCGGCGCCGTCGTCTTGCACCACTTGCAGCGCCTCGGCAGCCGAGCCCGCCGTTTCCACCGTCACGCCAGAGACGAGGCGGCAGACCTCGGCGAACAGCAGGCTGTTGACGCGGTCGTCGTCGACGTAGAGCACGCGCATCGTCGGGCCGGGGCAAGAGTCAGGCGACAGGCAGGACCCGCAGGCAGCGCGGCGCGGGCCCTAGCGCGGATCGACGCCGAGCGACGCCTGCGTGTCGGCGAAGCGCAGCACGTCGAACTCGACTGCCGCGGCGCCGGGGTCGGTGGGCGGGCCGCCCAGGCCGATGGCGCCGCTGCCGTGCAGCGTGCAGGTGCCGCGGCGCAGGCTGACGATCTCGCCGTCGTTGAAGCGCACGAACGTGCCGTTGTAGCTGAGGTCGGTGAGTTGGAAGGCGCCGCCGTGCCAGTCGACACGCGCATGCGAGCGCGAGACACGCGAGTCGTCGACGCAGAAGGTGGCCTGCGGGCTGCGCCCCAGCACCACCGGCATCTGCTGGCTGGCGAAGACGCGCGCCAGGCTCGTCCAGGTCAGGCGCAGGCCGTCGGGCTCGAAGTCCTGCGCGACGCCGCTGAACTGTGTCGGCTGGCCGTCGCCGGCGCGCCGCCGCCCGCCCATCACGAACACCTGCACCGGCTCGACGCGGCCGCGCAGCACGAGGCGGTCGAGGCTGCGAAAGCGCGCCCGCATCTCGAGCGACAGGTCCTGCATCACCTCGACGGTGATCAGCGTCTCGTTGTCGCCGGCGTGGTCCAGCAGCCGCGCGGCGACGTTGACGGCGTCGCCGTAGCAGTCGCCGGCCATCTCGACGACCTCGCCGCGCGCCATCGCCACCTGAAGGCGCAGCGCGCGCAGGCCCGACGAGGCGCCGCGTTCGCTGCCGCGCGTGGCGATCGCGTCGAGCGTGTCGTGCATCTCGACGGCGGCTTCGAGCGCATCACGCGGGTCGTCGAAGACGGCCATCAGGCCGTCGCCGAGCGTCTTGATGACGGTGCCGCCGCGCGAGAGCACCGGCTGCCCGACGGCGTTGACGCAGTGCGTGACGACCGAAGTCGCCTCGGCGTTGCCCAGGCTCTCGAACAGCGCCGTGCTGCCGCGCAGGTCGGCAAAGAGAACGGTGCGTTCGGTGATCCGGGTCACGGGGCAGGCGGGACGGCTGGCGCGATGTAACCGAGTTTACCGGGCGAGGCCGCGGCGCCTGACCCCCCAAGGATCAGAGGTTGTCGAGGTACGTCCTCAACTTGTCCGAACGGCTCGGGTGCTTGAGCTTGCGGATCGCCTTCGCTTCGATCTGGCGGATGCGCTCGCGCGTCACGTCGAACTGCTTGCCCACCTCTTCGAGCGTGTGGTCGGTGCTCATCTCGATGCCGAAGCGCATGCGCAGCACCTTCGCCTCGCGCGGGGTCAGCGAATCGAGAATGTCCTTGACCACGTCGCGCAGGCCGGCCTGCATCGCCGCATCGACCGGCGCGACGTTGTTCGTGTCCTCGATGAAGTCGCCGAGGTGGCTGTCGTCGTCGTCGCCGATCGGCGTCTCCATGGAGATCGGCTCCTTGGCGATCTTCATGATCTTGCGGATCTTGTCCTCGGGAATCTCCATCTTCTCCGCGAGCGTCGGCGCGTCGGGCTCGTAGCCGAACTCCTGCAGATGTTGGCGGCTGATGCGGTTCATCTTGTTGATCGTCTCGATCATGTGCACCGGGATGCGGATGGTGCGCGCCTGGTCGGCGATCGAGCGCGTGATGGCCTGGCGGATCCACCACGTCGCGTAAGTCGAGAACTTGTAGCCGCGGCGGTATTCGAACTTGTCCACCGCCTTCATCAGGCCGATGTTGCCTTCCTGGATCAGGTCGAGGAACTGCAGGCCGCGGTTGGTGTACTTCTTGGCGATCGAGATGACGAGGCGCAGGTTGGCCTCGATCATTTCCTTCTTCGCGTCGCGGCTGGCCTTCTCGCCCTCGTTCATCCGCTTGTTGATCTCCTTCAGATCATCCAGCGGCACGACAGCGCGGCCTTGCAGGTCGACGAGCTTTTGCTGCAGCTCCTGCACGGCGGGCAGGTTGCGCGCCAGCACGGCGCTGTAGGGCTTGCCGAGCGCGATCTCCTTTTCGGCCCACTTCAGGTTCAGCGTGTTGGCCGGGAAGGTCTTGATGAAGTGCTCCTGCGGCATGCCGCACTTGTCGACGACGATCTTGCGGATCTCGCGCTCGTAGCGGCGCACGTCGTCGACCTGGCTGCGCAGGATGTTGCACAGCCGCTCGATCGTCTTCACCGTGAAGCGGATCGTCATCAGGTCTTCGCTGATGCTGTGCTGCGCCTTGTTGTAGGCGGGCGTCTTGTAGCCCTCCTTCTCGAAGGCGCGGCGCATCTTGTCGAAGTGGCTGCGCAGGAGGTCGAACTTGACGAGCGCGGCGGCCTTCAGCTCCTCGAGCTTCTTCGTCAGCGCCTTGCTGCCGCCCATGCCGTCGTCGTCGTCCTCCTCGTCGAACTCGTCGAAGTCCTCCTCGGCGACGTAGTCGTCGGCCTCGTCGTCGCTGACGAAGCCGTCGACGACCTCGGAGATCTGCATGCCGGCGGCGGCGATCTTGTCGGCGTAGGCCAGGATCTCGGCGATCGTCGTCGGGCTGGCGCTGATCGCGAACATCATCGCCTGCAGACCGCCCTCGATGCGCTTGGCGATCTCGATCTCGCCTTCACGCGTCAGCAGCTCGACGGTGCCCATCTCGCGCATGTACATGCGCACCGGGTCGGTGGTGCGGCCGAACTCGCTGTCCACCGTGGACAGCGCCGCCTCGGCGGCTTCTTCGGCCTCTTCGTCGGTGGCGGTGGCGGTGGTGCCGCCGGCCACCAGCAGCGTCGCCGCGTCGGGCGCCTGCTCGTAGACCGCGATGCCCATGTCGTTGAGCATCGAGACGATGGCCTCGAGGATTTCCTCGTTGATCAGGCGCTCGGGCAGGTGGTCGTTGATCTCCTGATGCGTCAGGAAACCGCGCGTCTTGCCCATCTTGATGAGCGTCTTCAGCTCCTGCCGGCGCTTGCTCGCCTCTTCCTCGGTGAGCGTGGTCTCCTCGAGGCCGAACTCGCGCATCAGCGCGCGCTCCTTGGCGCGGCTGACCTTCATGCGCAGCGGCTTGGCCTTCTCGGCCTCGGCGGCGGGCTCGGCCGCTTCGGGCTCGGCTTCGGCCTCGGCGTCGAAGTCGGCTTCGATGTCCGACAGGTCCTCTTCCTCGGCCGGCTTCGCGTCCTTCTTGCCCTTGGCCTTCGCGTCGGCCTTGCCGGCCGGCTTGGCCGGGCCCTTGGCGCCGGTCCCCGGGGCCTTCGCCTCGGCCTTCGCGGCCTTGCCGGCGGGCGCTGCCTTGGCCGGCGCCGCGGCCTTTTCGGGCTTGGCGGGCGCTTTCGGCGCAGGCTTCGCGGCGGGCTTGGCCGGGTGGGCGGCTGTCTTCGCGTGGCCGTCCTTGGCGTGCCCGTCGGCGTGGTCCTTGGCGGGGTGATCCTTTGCTGCCTTGCCCTTGGCAGCGGGCTTGGCGGCAGGCTTGGCGGGCTGGGCGGCAGGCTTCCTGGCGGTGGTCATGCGGTTCCTTCGGGCTGAGCGTCGGTCAGCTCATTCGAGTGCGGGGGGCGGGCCCGAGGTTCCAATGCCGGGCGCGTCGCCATGCCCGCGGGCACGAGGCGCGCCGGGGCCGGTCGACGGACTGGAGGCAGGAAACCCGAGCCGGCAAGCTCGCGTGACAGGTTGGGAATGCAGCCCTTGCGGGTGAGGGTTGACCGGTGTGACCCTTGTCGAGGGTGGTCGGGGCCCGGAGGTGCTGCTGTCACTCTTGCCGCTGCGAAGAACGGCGGATTATACCCGGCCGGCCTTGATCGCGGCCACCTGCTGGAGGATCTCGCGGACGCGGACCAGGTCCTCCGGACCCGGGCTGCCGGCGACGATGCTGTCGGCCTCCTGCCGCAGCACCGCCTCGAGCAGCACGAAGAGGATGCGGCGCAGTTCGTCGAAGCTGTGCGCCTCGTCGCCGAGGCCGGCGCGCACCCAGGCGCGCGCGGCGTCGGCCCAGGACTCGGCGGCCATCGCATCGTGCAACTGCGACCACGGCAGCGGCCCGTGCTCGACGATCTGCGTCTCGAGCCAGCGCACGACATCGCCATAAGGCGGCGCGAGCTGGTGCAACAGCTCGAGGTCGTCGTGCGAGAGCTTGTCCCACCAGTCGCTGTGCTGGAGCAACAGGCGCAGCGCCACGTCGGCTGGCCCGGCCGGGGCGACGCGGATCGAGCCCGGGCGCAGCAGACGCAGCGGCCCGCTTCGGCCACTCCGGCCCGTTGGATCGCCCGTTGCCGAGCCGCGTGCCGCACCGCGGCCGCCAACGCCCCACAGCCGCGCCAGGTCGGCTGTCTCGAGCCGCGACGCGGCGGCCAGTTCGGCCAGCAATTGCTGCTTCAGCACGCCCTCGGGCAGCGCCTGCCACAACAGCCGCGCCTGCGCGAGCAGGCGCGCGCGGCCTTCGGCCGTCTCGAGGTCGCAGCCTTCGCCGGCCTGCTCCTGCAACTGGCGCGACAGCGGCACGGCCGCGGCCACCGCGGCGCGGAAGGCCTCGGGCCCAAGTTCGCGCACGAAGCTGTCCGGGTCGTGCTCGGGCGGCAGGAAGAGGAACTTGACGCTGCGCAGGTCGGTCGCGTGCGGCAGCGAGGCTTCTAGTGCACGCGCCGCGGCGCGCTGGCCGGCGGCGTCGCCGTCGAAGGCGAAGACGACCGCGTCGGTGAAGCGGAAGAGCTTTTGCACATGCTCGGCGGTGCAGGCGGTGCCGAGCGTCGCCACCGCGTTGGCAAAGCCGTGCTGCGCGAGCGCGACCACGTCCATGTAGCCCTCGACGACGAGCGCGTAGCCGGCCTCGCGCAGAGCCTGCCGCGCTTCGTACAGACCGTACAGCTCGCGCCCCTTGCTGAAGACCGGCGTCTCCGGCGAGTTCATGTACTTGGGCTTGCTCTCGTCGAGCACGCGGCCGCCGAAGCCGATGACCTCGCCGCCGACGCCGCGGATCGGGAACATGATGCGGTTGCGGAACCAGTCGTAGCGGCTGCGCTCGCCGCCGCCACCCCCACCGCCGCCAGCATCGCCTCCCGGCGTCTCGCCGTGCCCCGCCTCGTCGGCCTCGCGCACGCGCACGAGGCCGGCTTCCTCGAGCCGCGGGTCGTCGTACTGGCCGAACACGCCGGCGAGCGTGCGCGAGCCGGGCGGCGCGAAGCCGAGCCCGAAGCGTGCCGCGATCGCACCCGAAAGCCCCCGGCCCTTCAAGTACTCGATCGCGCGCGGGCTCGCCTTCAGTTGCGCCTTGTAGAACGCGGCTGCCTTGGCGAGCAACTCGCCCAGCGTCTGCCTTCGCTGGCGCAGCGTCGTCTGGCGCTCGCGTTCCTCGGGGCTGGCGTGCTCTTCGGGTACGACCATGTTGGCCGCCTGCGCCAGATCGCGCACCGCCTCGACGAACGACAGCCCCAGGTGCTCGACGAGGAAGCGGATCGCGTCGCCGCCGGCGCCGCAGCCGAAGCAGTGATAGAAGCCCTTGGACGGCGTCACCGAGAAGCTGGGGCTCCTCTCGGCGTGGAAGGGGCACAGCCCCATCAGGTTGGCGCCGCTCTTCTTCAGCTCGACGTGGCGGCCGATCACCGCACCGATGTCGGTGCGCGAAAGCAGTTCGTCGATGAAGCCTTGCGGGATCACCGCGGCAGTGTAGGGCGCGGCCCCGGCGTGCCGGCCCGAGCGCAGCCGATCAAGCGCCGGCCTGGCCGCCCTGCGCCGCCGCCGGCATCAGCGCGAAGATGCCGCGGTACTCGCGCACCCACGAGGCCACGCGCTCGGCGCCCATCGGCGCGGCGATGCCGTTGCCCTGGCCGATGTCGCAGCCGAGTTCGAGCAGCGCGCGCGCCTGCGCCGGGCTCTCGACACCCTCGGCGACGACGGTGCAGTTGAACGTGCGCGCGAGGCCGATGACGCCTTCGACGATGGCGCGGTCGTGCGCGTCGTCGAGCATGTGGTGCACGAAGCTGCGGTCGATCTTCAGCACGTCGACCGGCAGCCGCTTCAGGTAGGTCAGCGTCGAGTAGCCGGTGCCGAAGTCGTCGAGCGCGAAGCGCACGCCGAGCGACCGGCAGCGCGCCATCAGCGACGACGTGGCTTCGATGTCGGCGTGCGCGGCCGTTTCGAGCATTTCGAGCTCGAGCTTGGCGGCCAGCGGCTCGGGCCGGCGCGCGAGCAGCGCCGCCAGCCGCATCGCGAAGTCGGGCTCCTGCAGATGGCGCGCCGAGATGTTGACGCTGACCGAGAGATCCAGCCCCGCGCGCTGCCACTGCACGAGGTGATCCAGCGCCTGCGAGAGCACCCAGTCGCCGACGCGTGCCGACAGCCCGGTGTTCTCGATCAGCGGCAGAAACTGCGCCGGCGAGATCAGGCCCTGCTGCGGGTGCTCCCAGCGCAGCAGGGCTTCTAGGCCGAGCACGCGGCCGCTGCGCATGTCCACCTTCGGCTGGTAGACGAGCACGAACTCGTGCAGGTCGAGCGCCTCCTGCACGCGGCCGATCGCCATCACGCGCTCTTCGGTGCGGCGGCGGTTCTCCGGGTCGAAGAAGAGGTAGCCGTTGCGCCCGGCCTGCTTGGCGCCGTACATTGCGTGGTCGGCGTGGCGCAGCAGCGTGTCGGCGTCGCTGCGGTCGATCGGGTAGATCGTCGCGCCCATGCTCGCGCTCACCTGCACCGGCTCGGCCTCGGGGCCCACCGCGAACGGCTGCGCGACGACGCGCAGCACGCGCTCCACGGCCAGCCGTGCCTCCTCGATCGTGCCGGCGCGCAGCAGCAGCACGAACTCGTCGCCGCCCAGGCGCGCCGCCGCGTCGGCCCAGTTCTCGCGGCTGCGCAACGCGCTGCGCAGCCGGCCGGCCAGCTCGACGAGCAGGCGGTCGCCGGCGTCGTGGCCGTGGCGGTCGTTCACCGGCTTGAAGTGGTCGATGTCGAGATAACAGACGACGAGCAGCCAGCCGTCGCGGTCGGTCGCGGCCATCGCGTCGACGAGCAGCTGCGACAAACGGCTGCGGTTGGGCAGCCGCGTCAGCTCGTCGAAGTGCGCCTGCCGCTCGAGCTGCTCGCGCTGCCGGCGCTGCTCGGTGATGTCGGCAATGACGACGACGTGGTAGTCGGGGCGGCCGGGGTCGGCCGAGGTGCCCGGCACCGCGGAGATCGTCGTCTGCAGCGTCAGCGGCTCGCCATCGGCGCGCTTTTCGAACAGCTCGCCGCGCCAGCGGCCCTGCGCGCGCAGCGCCGCCCACATCGCCGCGCGCTGCTGGCGCGCCAGCGGGTCGGCGGGGTCGGGCTTCAGCAGCGAGGGCACGCGGCCGAGCATCGCCTCGCGCGTCGTGCCGAGGATCTCGCTGTAGGCCGGGTTCACGTCCAGCGTGCGCATCTCAGCGTCGGTGACGAGCAGGCCCTCGTGCAGGTGCTGGAAGAGGTTCAGCGACATGCGCTGGCGCTCCTGCGCCTCGTGCCGCTCGTGGATGTCGGCCAGCGTCACGAGCACGCGCGTCGGCTTGTCGCAGCCATCGCGCTCGGTGACGAGCAGCGTCGCTTCGAACCAGCGCCAGCCGCCGGCTTCGGGCAGGCGCAGCTCGACCTGCCGGCGGCCGCTGGCGCCGGCCTTCACCGCTTCCACGGCGTCGGCCAGGCGCGGCTGGTCGTCGCGGTGCAACTGCGTCGTCCACGCCGCCGGGTCCCAGCGCCGGGCGCGGAAGTGTGTCAGCGCGCGCCAGGCGGCCGAGGCGAAACCGGCGCCGGTGGCCAGGTCCCAGTCGGCGACGCCGAGCCGCGAGCCGTCCAGCGCCCACTCCCAGCGCTGCGCCTTGCCGGCCCAGGCCACCGCCGCGGCGTGCGCGCCGAGCAGCGCGGCGATGCACGCCGCGCACCAGACGAGCAGCGAGGCGCCGAACTCGGTGCGCAGCGGGTCGCTGTGGGCGATGCCGTTCAGCGCCGTCGCGGCCACCAGCACGCCGAGCAGCGTCGAGCCGGCGGCGAGCGTGAAGTGCCCGCGCAGCGCCAGCGCCGCGGCCAGCAGCGGCAGCGTGAGCGCGGTCAGCAGTTGCAGTGCCGGGCCCATCTGCGGCAACGCCCACAGCGCCGCCAGCGAGGCGACGACAGCCAGCAGCGCCAGCAGCGACTCGCGCCAGTCGGCCTGCGGCTGCAGCGCCTGCAGCACGCGGCGGTCGGTGGCGAAGCCGGTCGCCGCGGCGAGCAGCATGCCGAGCACGAGGACGCTCCAGCCGGCGAAGCCGGCGGGCCACCACAACTCGGCCTGCGTCGAGGCGACCCAGGCGCTCAGCACCAGCGAAGGCACTGCGGCGGCCAGCGGCACCACCAGCACCAGCGCGGCGGCGTCACGCGCGCGCTCCAGCCGGGCGTCGAAGCGCAGCAGTTGCAGCAGCCGCACGGCGATCGCCACCGTCGCCGCCACCGCGAGCAGCGCGTAGACGCTGTGCCACAGGCCGTGCGCGCCGGTGGCCATCGCGACGCCGAGGCCGGCGAGCACCCCCAGCAGCATCGCCTGGCTGAAGCGCAGCACCATCGCCAGCGCGAGGCCGGCCGGCAGCGCCATCCACGACCACGGTTCGGCCGGCGGCCAGGCGAGCGCACCGGCGAAGGCCAGCGCCACCGACGCCAGCGCCACCATCGCCCAGCGCAGCGGCATCAGCGTGCCGGCCACCCAGGCGAGCGCGCGGTCGCGCAGGTCGTCCAGGGCGTATGGCGGAGTCAAAGGGGCGCCGTCGGGTTTGTTCTTGTGCGGCTTGCTTGCGCGGGGAGCGTGCGGTGCGCCCCTCAGCCGCCCGGTGGCACGTAGCCGGCGGGGCGCTCGGCGCCCTCGCCGAAGAAGAACTGCTCCATCTGCCGCGCCAGGTACTGGCGGGCGCGTGCATCGGCCAGGTTCAGCCGGTTTTCGTTGACGAGCATCGTCTGGTGCTTCTTCCACATCTCGAACGCCTCTTTGCTGACGTTGTCGTAGATGCGCTTGCCCAGCTCACCGGGGTAGGGCGCGAAGCCGAGGCCTTCGGCCTCCTTCTTCAGGTAGATGCAATTCACCATGCGGGCCATCGGGGCACCTCTGTCTCTGTCGGTTCAGGCTCAAACGGGGTTCGTCAGAGCCGCTTGACCAGCACTTGCGAGCGCCGGTCCCAGTTGTATTTTCGCTTGCGCGCCTCGGGCAGCCAGTCCGGATCGACCGGCGTGAAGCCGCGTTTCAGGAACCAGTGCATGGTGCGCGTCGTCAGCACGAAGAGGCTCTCGAGCCCGGCGGCGCGTGCGCGCTGCTCGACGCGCTTGAGCAGCCGTTCGCCGTCGCCCTGGCCCTGCGACAGCGGGCTTACCGTCAGCGCCGCCATCTCGGCGGTGCGTGCCTCGGGGTAGGGGTGCAGCGCGGCGCAGCCGAAGATGATGCCGTCGTGCTCGATGACCGTGTAGTTGGCGATGTCGCGCTCGATCGACGTGCGTTCGCGGCGCACGAGCGTGCCGTCGCGCTCGAACGGCTCGATCAGCTGCAGGATGCCGCCGACGTCGTCGGCCGTCGCCTCGCGCAGGCTCTCGAGCTTCTCGTCGACGACCATCGTGCCGACGCCGTCGTGCGTGAACACCTCGAGCAGGATCGCGCCGTCGGTGGCGAACGGCAGGATGTGCGAGCGCTCGACGCCGGCCTCGCAGGCGCGCACGCAGTGGCGCAGGTAGTGCGCGACGTCGGTCGGCTGCGCCGGCGGCGGCGACTGCGCGAGCAGCCGGCGCGCGTCGACGAGCGCGAGCTCGGTGTCGATCGCGCTTTCCGGGTCGTCGGGCCGCTCGCGGATGCCGGGCACCTCGGTCAGGAACAGCAGCTTGTCCGATTGCAGTGCGATCGCCGTGGAGGTGGCCACGTCCTCCATCGTGAGGTTGAACGCCTCGCCGGTGGGCGAGAAGCCGAACGGCGACAGCAGCACGATCGCGCCGCCGTTGATGGCGCGGCTGATCGCCTCGTGGTCGACGCGCCGCACGAGGCCGCTATGCTTCATGTCGACGCCGTCGACGATGCCGATCGGCCGCGCGGTGAGGAAGTTGCCCGAGACGACGCGCACCGTCGCGTTGGCCATCGGCGTGTTCGGCAGGCCTTGCGAGAACGCGGCCTCGATCTCGAAGCGCAGCTGGCCGGCGGCTTCCTGCGCGGCATCGAGCGTCACCGAGTCGGTGATGCGGATGCCGTTGTGGTAGCGCGAGACCTGCCCCTTGGCGGCGAGCTGCTCGTTGACCTGCGGCCGAAAGCCGTGCACGAGCACGAGCTTCAGGCCCATCGCGTGCAGGATCGCCAGGTCCTGCACGAAGGCGCTGAGCTTGCCCGCAGCAATGGCCTCGCCGGCCAGCGCGACGACGAACGTCTTGCCGCGGTACATGTGGATGTACGGCGCGACGGCGCGGAACCACGGGACGAAGGTGTGCGGGAAGACGAGGCTCATCGTTTTTCATTGTGCCGCAGGGGATGGTGCCCGTGCTTCCTGATCGCCCGCGTTCGCCTGCATCGCGTCGCCGACAACCCTTGACGGCAGCCGCGCCGGCCTTGACGATCCGCGCCCCATCTTCCTTGCAGGAGACAGCGCGATGAAGAGCTTCGAGGATGTGTTCAAGACCCCTGGCGCGTTCAGCTGGACCGAGCTGATGACGCCCGACGCGAAGAAGGCCACCGAGTTCTACGGCAGCCTCTTCGGCTGGAAGTTCGACGTGATGAACATGGGCGGGGGCGGCGACTACCACGTCGTGAAGACCGACGACACCGCGATCGGCGGCATCATGGCCATCCCGCCCGGCCAGCCGATGCCCACCGCCTGGTGCGCCTATGTCACCGTGCCCGACACCGACGCCGCGGCGGTCAAGTGCAAGGCGCTCGGCGGCTCGGTGTGCGCGGGGCCGATGGACATCCCCAACGTCGGCCGCTTCGCGGTGCTGCAGGATCCGCAGGGGGCGGTGTTCAACGTCATCGCCTACGCCATGCCGGCAAACTGACTTACCTGCGAAGCGCGGCCGCGCCGACCGCACGGCAACGACGGCAGGGCGCGCGCAGAGGGGCGCGCAGGGGGGCGCGCGCAGATAATGCGCGCCCCATGACGAAACCGCGGCCGCCGCAGCCTCCGCCGCCGCCGCGGCCACCTTCGCCGCCGGCGCGGCCCCTGCCGCCGATCATCTACCCCGAGGCGCTGCCGGTCAGCGCCCGCCGCGACGAGATCGCGCGCGCGCTCGCCGCGCACCCGGTCATCATCGTCAGCGGCGAGACGGGCTCGGGCAAGACGACGCAGCTGCCGAAGATCGCGCTCGAACTCGGGCGCGGCGGCGCTGCCGAGAGAGCCGGCACATCGGCCAAGCCGCGCCTCATCGGCCACACGCAGCCGCGGCGCATCGCGGCTTCCAGCGTCGCCAAGCGCATCGCCGAGGAACTGAAGACGCCACTCGGCGAAGTGGTCGGCTTCAAGGTCCGCTTCCAGGACCGGCTGTCCAGCGGCGCCAGCGTCAAGCTGATGACCGACGGCATCCTGCTCGCCGAGACGCAGAGCGACCCTTTGCTGAAGGCGTACGACACGCTGATCATCGACGAGGCGCACGAGCGCAGCCTCAACATCGACTTCCTGCTCGGGTACCTGCGCGAGATCCTGCCGCGGCGGCCCGACCTGAAGGTCGTCGTCACCTCGGCGACGATCGACGCCGAGCGCTTCGCCACGCACTTCGCCTCGGCGCGCGGGCCGGCGCCGGTGATCGCCGTCAGCGGGCGCCTGTACCCGGTGGAAGTGCGCTGGCGGCCGTTCGAGGAGAAGCGCGACTTCGGGCTCGAAGACGCGGTGGCCGAGGCAGTGGACGAGTTGTGGCGCGTCCCGGGTGCATCGCCCGGCGGCGGCCCCGGCGACATCCTCGTCTTCCTGCCCGGCGAGCGCGAGATCCGCGAGTGCGCCGACCACCTGCGCCGGCATCTCGCGCAGGCGCATCACGCAGGACCACCGGCCGAAATCCTGCCGCTCTTTGCGCGCTTGTCGCAGGCCGAGCAGGACCGCGTCTTCACGACCGGCGGCGGGCGGCGCATCGTGCTCGCGACCAACGTCGCCGAGACGTCGCTCACCGTACCCGGCATCCGCTACGTCATCGACAGCGGGCTGGCGCGCGTCAAGCGCTACAGCTTTCGCAACAAGGTCGAGCAGTTGCTCGTCGAGCCGATCAGCCAGGCCGCTGCGAACCAGCGCGCCGGCCGCTGCGGCCGCGTCGCCGAGGGCGTGTGCATTCGCCTGTACGACGAGGCATCGTTCGCGGGCCGGCCGCGCTTCACCGACCCGGAGATCCTGCGCAGCTCGCTCGCGGGCGTGATCCTTCGCATGAAGTCGCTGCACCTCGGACGCGTCGAGGACTTCCCGTTCCTCGAGCCGCCGCCGAGGAAGGCGATCGCCGACGGCTACGCGCTGCTGGCCGAACTCGGCGCCGTCGACGACGCCAACGAGCTGACGGCCGTCGGTCGCGAGCTTTCGCGCCTGCCGCTGGACCCGCGCGTCGGCCGCATGATCCTCGCCGCGCGCGAGCGCGATGCGCTGACCGAGGTGCTGGTCATCGCCGCCGGCCTGAGCGTGCAGGACGTGCGCGACCGCCCGCTCGAGCAGCAGCAGGCGGCCGACCAGAAGCACAAGCCCTTCGACGACGAGAAGAGCGAGTTCATCGGCACGCTGGCGCTGTGGAAGTGGATCGAGGCCGGCCGCGGCGTGCATGGTCACAAGGACCACGGCGGTCCGACGGCCGCGCCCGTCGACACCCACAAGCTCAGCCACCGCCAGCAGGAGCAACGCCTGCGCGAGCACTTCATCAGCCCGCGCCGCGTGCGCGAGTGGCGCGACATCCATGCGCAGCTGCACACCGTCGTCGCCGAGCACGGCTGGCGGCTCAACGGCACGCCGGCCACGTATGAGCAGGTGCACCTGGCGCTGCTCGCGGGCCTCTTGGGCAACATCGGCTGCAAGGCCGACGAAGAGGACTGGTACCTCGGCGCACGCGGCATCAAGTTCTGGCGCCATCCGGGTGCGAACCTCGCGAAGAAGCCCGGGCGCTGGATCGTCGCGGCCGAACTCGTCGAGACGACGCGCCTTTACGGCCGCGGCATCGCCGCGATCGAGCCGCAGTGGCTGCCGGCGCTGGCCGGCCACCTGCTGAAGAAGCAACTGCTCGAACCGCGCTGGGAGAAGAAGGCCGGCGAGGTGGTGGCGCTCGAGCGCGCAACGCTCTACGGTCTCGTCATCTACAACAACCGGCGCGTCGCCTATGCGCAGGTGGACCCGGCCGGTGCGCGCGAGATCTTCATCCGCGAGGCGCTCGTCGCCTCGCTGACCGAGCCCGACGCCTGGGACACGAAGCTGCCGTTCATCGCGCACAACCGGCGAACGCTGCGCGAAGTGCAGGAACTCGAGCACAAGGCGCGGCGCCAGGATGTGCTCGTCGACGAAGGGCTGATCGAGGCGTTCTACGACGCCAAGCTGCCGGCCGACGTGTGCAGCACCGCGAGCTTCGAGCGCTGGTATCGCGAAGCGGCCAGGCGCGAGCCGAAGCTCTTGCACCTGACGCGCGAGGAACTGATGCGGCACGAGGCGGCCGGCATCACGACCGAGGCGTATCCGCGCGTCATCCGGCTGGGCGGCATCGACTGCGCCGCCAGCTACCTGCACGAGCCGGGCGACGCGCGCGACGGGCTGACGGTGACGGTGCCGATCTACGCGCTGAACCAGGTCAGCGAAGAGCGCTGCGAGTGGCTGGTCCCCGGCATGCTGGCGGCCAAGGTGCAGGCGCTGGTCAAGAGCCTGCATCAGCGGCCGCGCTCGCGCCTGGTGCCGCTGCCCGAATTCGCCGAAGCGTTCTGCGCGGCGGTGCCGTTTGCGCAGGGTAGCCTCGTCGAGGCGTTGCTGAAGGTCGTGCGCGAGCGCACGCAGTTGCCGGTGCAACGCGGCGACTTAAAGGCCGAGCAGCTCGCGCCGCACTTGTTCATGAACTTCGTCGTCGTCGACGAACACGGCCGCCAGCTCGGCATCGGCCGCGACCTCGCGGCCCTGAAGGCGCAGTGGGGGCGCGAGGCGCGCAGCGCGTTCCAGGCGCTGGCGGCGTTGCGGGCGGCGCCGGGGGCGGCGGTGCCGTCGGCGGCGACGCCTTCATCGGCCCCGCCGGCGCCGGCGGCAGCGGCTGCGCGCGGCGGCGTCGCGGCGGGCATCGCGAAGCCCGCGGCGGCGCGATCGAGCGGCGCGGAAGCTGCGGCGGCCGACGAGCCTCGCCGCCACACCGCCTGGACCTTCGGTGAACTGCCCGAGCTCATGGAAGTCAAGCGCGGCAGCCAGGTGATGGTTGGCTTCCCGGCCGTCGTCGATCTCGGCGACGCCGTGGCTGTCGAGGTCTTCGACGAGCCCGACGTGGCTGCGCGCCGGCACCGCGCCGGCCTGCGGCGGCTCGTTGCGCTGCAACTGCGCGAGCCGCTGAAGTACCTCGAGAAGCAAATCGACGGCCTGAACGCGATGGCCGTGCAGTACATGGCCCTCGGCACGCTCGAGGAGCTGCGCGCGCAGATCATCGAGCTGGCGCTCGAGCGCGCATTCCTCGCCGACCCGCTGCCCGCCGACGAGGCCGCCTTCAAGGCGCGCATCGACGAAGGCCGCGCGCGCCTGAACCTCATCGCGCAGGAAGTGGCACGCCAGGCCGCCGTCGTGCTGGCCGAGCACGCCGCGGCGCAGCGCAAGCTGCGCGACAGCAAGCCGCCGCGCGACGTGGCCGACGACATCACGGCGCAACTCCAGCGCCTCGTCGGCAAGCGGTTCATCGTCGACACACCATGGGCGCAGCTGCAGCACCTGCCGCGCTACCTGCGCGCCGTGCAACTGCGCCTGGACAAGCTGCGCATCGACCCCGCGCGCGACGCCGCGCGGCTGGCCGAACTGCGCCCCCTCGAACAACGCTGGCTGCGCCGCCAAGCCGAACTGCGTGGCGCCGCGCACGCGCGGCTCACCGAATACCGCTGGCTGCTCGAGGAACTGCGCGTCAGCCTCTTCGCGCAGGAACTGCGCACGCCGCAGCCGGTGAGCGCCAAGCGGTTGGACAAGGTGTGGGGGCAGATCGAGGGGTGAGCGCGCCGCCTGCCGACGCCCGCCCACAGCCGGGCCGCGAATCCTCCGCTTGATTTGTCGCAAATAACAATGATTCGCAACTGCGATATGATCGCCGCGCTCACAACGGCCGGGCGCCTGTCCATCCCGGCTTCTCACCCGGACGCGCACGCATGAACGCCTTGAATCGCCTGAAGCCCCTGACTCGTCTCGTGAAGCCGCTGCTGCTGGCCGCCACGCTGGCCGCCGCGGCGCCCACCGCCACCGCGCAGGAACGCGTGCTGAACCTCTACTCCGCCCGCCACTACCAGACCGACGAAGCGCTGTACGCGAACTTCACGAAGGCCACCGGCATCCGCATCAACCGCGTCGAGGCCGATGACGCCGGCATCCTGGCGCGGCTGAAGGCCGAGGGCGCGGCGAGCCCGGCCGACGTGATCCTGCTCGTCGACGCGGCGCGGCTGTGGCGCGGCGAGCAGGAGGGCCTGTTCCAGCCGGTGAAGTCGGCAGTGCTCGAGCGGCGCGTGCCGCCGCAACTGCGCGGCGGCGACACCGGCGCCGGCCCGCAGTGGGTGGCCGTGTCGACGCGCGCCCGCGTCATCGTCTACGACAAGTCGGCGCTGAAGGCCAGCGACGTCGACAGCTACGACAAGCTCGCATCGCCGGCGCTGAAGGGCAAGATCTGCGTGCGCTCGGGCTCGCACCCGTACAACCTGAGCCTCTTCGGCTCGATGCTCGAGCGCCACGGCGCCGCGCGCACCGAGGCGTGGCTGAAGGGCGTGGCCGGCAACCTGGCGCGTGCGCCCAAGGGCGGCGACACCGACCAGATCCGCTCGGTGGCCGCCGGCGAGTGCGCGGTGGCGATCAGCAACAGCTACTACTACGCGCGCCTGTTGCGCAGCCAGAAGCCCGAAGACCGCGAGGCGGTGGCGCGCACCGCCGTCGTCTTCCCCGACCAGGCGGGCGCCGGCACGCACGTCAACATCTCCGGCGCCGCGGTGGCGCGCAACGCGAAGAACCGCGACGCGGCCGTCGCCTTCGTCGAGTACCTGACGAGCGACGAGGCGCAGCGCATGCTGGCCGACGGCAACAACGAGTACCCGGCGGTGACGGGCCTGAATACCGACAACCCGGCGCTGGTCGCGATGGGCCGCTTCAAGGCCGAGACGGTGCCGATCGCCAAGGTCGGCGCCGCGACAGCGCAAGTGCAGCAGATGCTCGACCGCGTCGGGTTCAAGTAACCCACTCGGTCCCGTCCGGTCCCGTCCGGTCCCGTCCGGTCACGGTCACGTCGCGCGCGCGGCGCCGCCGCGCGTGACGTTGTTGGCGCCCGCCGCGCAGCGCGCCCCCCGCAGTCGCGGCGGTGCTGCCGGCGCCGACGCGTGGATACCGTACCTAGAATGCGCCGCGTCCCGCCGGCCACGCGCTGATGACGCTTGGCGCAGCCAAGGCGGATTGCGGAGGGTGCGGTGGTGCGTGCGAGCGCTGCGGGGTTGCGAGCCTGGCTGTCGATCGTCGCCACGGCCTTGCCGCTCGTCTGCGCCGCGCAGGCCGAACGCGGCGCGCCGGCGGCTTCGGCACCGGCCCGGCCCGCGTCTGCGGCGGCACGTAACGGCAACGGCACGGCAAACGGCAACGGCGCGGAAAACGGCAACGCTGCTGCGAACGGCTCCGCCGCCGCGATGGAGCGCGCGCGCCGCGCCGCCGAGAGCCCGCTGCGCGCCATCCTCGAAGCGAGCAAGGTGCGTCGCCGCATCGACGCGGAATCGCCGGCCGAAGCTGAAGCCGCGCCGACACCCGTGGTCGTGCTGCCGCTCGTCGCGCCGCCGACGCCGGTGATCACGATCCGCACGCTGCCCGAAGAGCCGGTGGCGGCGGGCGCGGCAGCGTCGGCCGCGGCACTGCTGCCGCTGGCCGAGGCCACGTCGCGCGCGCCCGCGTCCGAGTTGTCGCGGCCGGTGCAAGGGCCGCCGGCGCTGACGCTGATCGAACCGGTCGTGCGGCCGCCCGAGCTGCTGCGCGTCGTCGAGCCCGAAGCGAACCCGCGGCTCATCGAGCAGTTGAGCCGGCCCGAGGTAGCGGTGGAGTTCACGATCGCCGCCGACGGTAGCGTCGGCGCCGTGCAGGTGCAGCCGCCGGTGCCGCGCGCGCTGGTGCCGAAGATCGTCGAGGCCGTCGAACAGTGGCGTTATGCGCCGGCGCGCGCGCCGCGGCGGCACCGCGTGCAACTGGTGTTCAAGACCGGCGGGTGAGCTGCGGCACGGGCGCAAACACTCGCAGCGCCCGGTCCATCCCGCCCTCGGTGATCGACAACATCGCGCGGTCGCGCACCGCGGGCTTGGAGTGGTAGGCGATCGACAGGCCCGCGACGCTCATCATCGGCAAGTCGTTGGCGCCGTCGCCCACCGCGATCGACTGCGCCGGCGCGATGCCCATCAGCTCGCACACTTCGAGCAGCACGCGCTTCTTCTCGGTGCCGTCGACGATCTCGCCCCAGGGCCGCTCGAGCAAGAGGCCGGTGAGCTTGCCGTCGACGACCTCCAGCACGTTGGCGCGCGCGAAGTCCAGGCCCAGCCGCGCGCGCACCCGCTCGCTGAAGAACGTGAAGCCGCCGGAGACGAGCAGCGTCTTCAGCCCCACTGCCTGGCACGCGCGCACGAAGGCTTCGACGCCGGGGTTCAATCGCAAGCGCCGCTCGTAGACCTCTTCCAGCGCGCTCACCGGCACGTCGCGCAGCAGCGCGAGGCGCCGGCGCAGGCTGTGCTTGTAGTCGGTGATTTCGCCGCGCATCGCCGCTTCGGTGATCGCGGCCACCTCGGCGCGGCGGCCGGCGGCCTCGGCGATCTCGTCGACGCACTCGATGCTGATCAGCGTCGAGTCCATGTCGAAGGCGACGAGCTTGAAGTCGGAGAGTTTCAACGGCGGCGTGAAGCCGCGGGCGAAGAGGCCGGGCTCGATCTGGCGTTCGCGCAGCACGGTGCCCGGGTGTCCCGCGCTCATCAGGCGGGCACCTTCGTCGGTGCCTGCGGCGCGCGCGGCGTGCCGAGCGACCGCAGGAGGTCGCGCATGAACTGCGCGCGCTCGGCCGGCGCGTCGATCTGCCGCTCGACGCGCAGCCGGTCGTTGCCCGCGAGCTTGATCGCGCGGTTCTTCTGCACCAGTTCGATGATGCGCATCGCGTCGATCGGCGGGTTCGGGCGGAAGGCGACGCTCATCAGCTTCGGGCCGGCGTCGATCTTTGCGACGCCGTACGGCTTGGCCAGCACGCGCAGCCGGTGCGTGTCGAACAGCGTCTGTCCCTGCGGCGGCAGCCGTCCGAAGCGGTCGGTGATCTCTTCCAGGAGCGCGTCGATGCGATCGGTACTCTCGGCGGTGGCCAGGCGCTTGTACAGCGACAGCCGCTGGTGCACGTCGCCGCAGTAGGCGTCGGGCAGCAGCGCCGGCGCGTGCAGGTTGACCTCGGTGGTGCCGGCCAGGCCGCCGAGCGGCGACAGCAGATCGGGCTCGCGCCCTGCGCGAAGCGCCCGCACCGCTTCGGCGAGCATGTCGTTGTAGAGCTGGAAGCCGACCTCCATCATGTTGCCGCTTTGCTGCTCGCCGAGCACCTCGCCGGCGCCGCGGATCTCGAGGTCGTGCATCGCGAGGTAGAAGCCGCTGCCCAGCTCCTCCATCTGCTGGATCGCCTCCAGCCGCTGCGCGGCCTGCTTCGTCAGGCCTTCCTTGTCGGGCACGAGCAGGTACGCGTAAGCCTGATGGTGGCTGCGGCCGACGCGGCCGCGCAGCTGGTGCAGCTGCGCGAGGCCGAACTTGTCGGCGCGCGAAATGACGATTGTGTTGGCGGTCGGCACGTCGATGCCGGTCTCGATGATCGTCGAGCACAACAGCACGTTGTGCCGCTGCGCGACGAAGTCGCGCATCACCGCTTCCAGTTCGCGCTCGGGCATCTGGCCGTGCGCGATGGCGATGCGCGCCTCGGGCAGCAACTCGGCCAGGCGGTCGCGGCGGTTGACGATCGTCTCGACCTCGTTGTGCAGGAAGTAGACCTGGCCGCCGCGCTTGAGCTCGCGCAGCACCGCCTCGCGGATGATGCTCGAGCCCTCGTTGTGCACGAAGGTCTTGATGGCCAGCCGCCGCTGCGGTGCGGTGGCGATGACGGAGAGGTCGCGCAGGCCTTCGAGCGCCATGCCGAGCGTGCGCGGGATCGGTGTCGCCGTCAGCGTCAGCACGTCGACCTCGGCGCGCAGCGCCTTCATCGCCTCCTTGTGGCGCACGCCGAAGCGGTGCTCCTCGTCGATGATCAACAGGCCCAGGCGCGCGAACCTGACGTCGGACGACAGCAGCTTGTGCGTGCCGACGACGATGTCGACCGTGCCGGCGGCGATGCCTTCGAGCGCCGCCTTCACTTCCTTGCCGGTGCGGAATCGCGACAGCTCGGCCACCTTCACCGGCCACTTGCCGAAGCGGTCGATGAGCGTCTGGTAGTGCTGCTCGGCGAGCAGCGTCGTCGGCGCGAGGAAGGCGACCTGCTTGCCGCCGTGCACGGCGACGAACGCGGCGCGCAGCGCGACCTCGGTCTTGCCGAAGCCGACGTCGCCGCAGATCAGGCGGTCCATCGGCTTGGGGCTGATCATGTCCTGCACGACGGCGTGGATCGCCGCGCGCTGGTCGGCCGTCTCCTCGAAGCCGAAGCTCGCGGAGAACGCCTCGTAGTCGTGCGCGGAGAAGCGGTGTGCGAAGCCGTCGCGCGCGGCGCGCTGCGCGTACAGGTTCAGCAGCTCCGCGGCGGTGTCGCGCACCTGCTCGGCGGCCTTGCGCCGGGCCTTCTCCCACTGGCCGCTGCCCAGCTTGTGCAGCGGCGCCTCCTCGGCGCTGACGCCGGTGTAGCGGCTGATCAGGTGCAACTGCGACACCGGCACGTACAACGTCGCCTTTTCGGCGTACTCGAGGTGCAGGAACTCGCTCGTGCCTTCGCCGTGGTCGATGTTCTTCAGCCCCTGGTAGCGGCCGATGCCGTGGTTGGCATGCACGACCGGATCGCCGACCTTCAGCTCCGACAGGTCCTTGATCAGCGCATCGACGCTCGAGACCTGCTCCTGCTTGCGCCGCCGGCGTGCCTGCGGCGTCGTCGCGAAGAGCTCGGTCTCGGTGATGAACTGCAGCGCACGCGGCGGCGCTGCGGTGGCCTGCGCCTCGTCGCCGTCGATCCAATGGAAGCCCTGCGCCAGCGGCGCGGCGACGATCGCGACCTTCTCGCTGCCGGCCTCGAACTCCGCCAGGCTCGCGACGCTCGGCACGTCGATGCGGTGGTCGCGCAGCAGTTCGAGCAGGCTCTCGCGCCGGCCTTCGCTCTCGGCGACGAGCAGCACGCGGTGCGGCGTCTGTTGGAGGTGCTTCTCCAGTGCCGCCAGCGGCTCGGTCGCGCCGCGGTCCACGCTCACGTCGGGCAGTGGCCGGCACCAGGGCAGCGGCTCGCTGCCGCGCACGGCGAGCGTCGCGTGCGGCTGCGTCGCGCCGAAGAAGGCCTCGGTGCGCAGGAAGAGGTCCTCGGGCGGCAGCAGCGGCCGCTCCTTGTCGTGCTGCAAGAAGCGGTGCCGCTCGCGCGTGTCGGTCCAGAAGCGTTGCAGCGCCGCGTCCACCTCGCCCAGCAGCACGAGCGGCGCCTCGGCGCCGACGTAGTCGAAGAGCGTCGCCGTCTGCTCGAAGAACAGCGGCAGGTAGTACTCGATGCCGCCGGTGGCGATGCCGCTGGCGATGTCCTTGTAGATGCGCGCCTTCGTCGGGTCGCCCTCGATGCGCTCGCGCCAGCGGGCGCGAAACGCGGTGCGCGCCGCCTCGTCCATCGGGAACTCGCGCCCGGGCAGCAGGCGCACCTCGGGCACCGGGTAGAGGCTCCTCTGCGTGTCCGGGTCGAAAGTGCGGATCGAATCGACCTCGTCGCCGAAGAGGTCGACGCGGTAAGGCACCGGCGAGCCCATCGGGAAGAGGTCGATCAGCCCGCCGCGCACCGCGTATTCGCCCGGGCCGACGACCTGGCTCACGTGCTCGTAGCCGGCGAGCGTCAGCTGCGCCTTCAGCCGCGCTTCGTCGAGCCGGCTCTTGTGCTTGAAGTGGAACGTCGTGCCGGCAAGGAACGACGGTGGCGCGAGCCGCGTCAGCGCCGTCGTCGCCGGCACGAGCACGATGTCGACCTCGCGCTGCTGGATGCGCCACAACGTCGCCAGCCGCTCGGAGATCAGGTCCTGGTGCGGGCTGAAGGTGTCGTAGGGCAGCGTCTCCCAGTCAGGGAACTGCGCGATCGCGAGCTCCGGCGCGAAGAACGGCAGCTCGTCGGCGAGGCGCTGCGCGTCGGCGGCCTCGGCGGTGAAGACGGTGAGGGCGGTGCCTTGCGCGCCGCGTTCCTTGGCACGCGCGCGCGCGAGCCGCGCCAGCAGCAATGCGTCGGCCGAGCCGTGCGGGCGCGGGATCGTGAAGCGCCGGCCGGGCGCGAGCGGTGGAAGCTGCATCAGGAAAGACAAGGCGCCCCTTCGCTGCGGCTGGGCTCGAAAAAGGGCATCCGGCGTGTGCGGCGGGGCGTCGCGAGGAGCGCGGATTCTAGAATCGCGGCCCGATGCCAGGACCTGCCTCGCGGTCATCCCGCCGCTGCTTCGCCCTCGTGCCCTGTGCCGGCGTCGGCGAGCGCGCGCAGGCCGGCGGGCCGAAGCAGTACGCGCGCATCGCCGGCCGAGCGGTCGTCGCGCACACGCTGGCGGCGCTGGCCGCGGTGCCGGCGCTCGACGCGGTGCTCGTCGTGCTGGCCGGCGACGACCAGATGTTCGAGCGCCAGGCGCCCGCGTTCTACGGTGGGCGTGCCTGGGTCGCGCGCTGCGGCGGCGCGACGCGCGCGGCTTCGGTGACCAACGGCCTCGCGGAACTGCGCCGGCGCGGCGCGAGCGACGACGATTGGGTCCTCGTGCACGACGCGGCGCGCTGCCTGCTGAGGCCCGCGTGGGTCGAGGCGCTGATCGATGCGTGCATCGACGACGACGTCGGCGGCCTGCTGGCGCTGCCGCTGGCCGACACGTTGAAGGAAGCCGCGAGCGATGGCCGCGTCGCCGCAACGCTGCCGCGCGAAGGCAAGTGGCTTGCCCAGACGCCGCAGATGTTCCGCCTGGGCCTGCTGCAACGTGCGCTGGCCGTGGCCGGGCCGGCCGTCAGCGACGAGTCCAGCGCCATCGAGGCGCTCGGCCTCGCGCCGAAGCTCGTGCGCGGCGATGCCGAGAACCTGAAGCTCACGTGGCCGGCCGACTTTGCGCTCGCCGCGCGCCTGCTGGAGACCCGCTGATGAGTACCGCTGCCGATGCCGGCGTGCCGTTCGAGTTCCGCGTCGGCGAGGGCTGGGACGTGCACGCGCTCGTCACCGGCCGGCCGCTCGTGCTGGGCGGCGTCGTCGTGCCGCACACGCACGGCCTGCTCGGCCACTCCGACGCCGACGCGCTGCTGCATGCGATCACCGACGCGCTGCTCGGCGCGGCGGGTCTCGGCGACATCGGCCGGCAGTTCCCGGACACCGACCCGGCGTTCGCCGGTGCCGACTCGGCCGTGCTGCTGGCGCGCGCGCTCGAGCGCGTGCGCGGCGAGGGGTGGGTGCCGGTGAACGTCGACACGACGATCGTCGCGCAGGCGCCGAAGATGGCGCCGCACATCCCGGCGATGCAGGACCGCATCGCGGCCGTGCTCGGCATCGACACCGCGCGTGTCAACGTCAAGGCGAAGACGGCCGAGAAGATGGGCCCGGTCGGCGAGGGCCGCGCGATCGAGGCGCGCGCCGTGTGCTTGCTGGCGAGGCGACAGCACGGGCGGTGAGCTGATCTCGGCAAAGCCGGGATCTCAGCTCACACTCACCCCTTGCCCGAAGGCGCCCCGGCGCGGGTGTCGGCCCAGGCGAAATTGCTGTCGCCGATCAGCGTGCTCGGCACGCCGCCATTCCGATCACCTCGGTCGCCGCTGCGCCCGCCGCGATCTCCGCGGTCCCCGCGATCGTTCTTGTGCGCGTTGTTGCGCCCCGATTGCACGCGCTTCAGCCGGATGTGGGCGATGAAGCCGCCCTCGGGCGCGTTGGCCAGTTCGAGGCTGCCACCCATGCGCCCGACGGCCTTCTCGACGATCGCCAGGCCCAACCCCGCGCCGGTGGCCGCGGTGCGCGCGGTGTCGCCGCGGAAGAACGGCGTCGTCAGCTGCGCCAGCTTCTCCGGCGCGACGCCCGGGCCGTGGTCGCGCACGCTGACGATCAGCCACGGGCCCGCCTTCACGTGCCAGACATCGACCTCGGCGACGTCGCTGGCGCTGCTGCGGCCGTAGCGGCGCGCGTTCTCGAACAGGTTCAGGAAGACGCGGCCGAGTTCGGTCTCGTCGGCGGTCACCAGCAGGTCGGGCGCCAGGCGAAGCTGGATGCGGATCTGCGCCGGGTCGCGGAAGCGCGCCGCTTCCTCCTCGATCAGCTTGGTCACGTTGACCGGCGTCATCTTCGACTCGCCCGGCCGCGCGTAGTCCATGAACTTGTCGATGATCGCGTCGAGCTGGTCGATGTCGCTGGCCATGTTGCGCCGCGCGTCCTCGTCGGCAACGCTCATCTCGGCCTCCAGCCGCAGGCGCGCCAGCGGCGTGCGCAGGTCGTGGCTGATGCCGGCCAGCATCACGGCGCGGTCTTCCTCGACACGCGCCAGTTCACGCGCCATGCGGTTGAAGCCGCGGTTGACCTCGCGGATCTCGCTGGTCAGCGTGTTCTCGTCCAGGCGCGAGTCGAGGTCGCCCTCGCGGATGCGCGTGGCGGCGAACGACAGCTGCTTCAGCGGCCGGTTGATGAGGCTGGCGATCGCCACCGAGCCCACCAGCGTGGCGAGAAACGCGATGCCGAGCCACGCGAACCACGTGCTGCTGGCCACCGAGGCCGGGTTCGTCGCGTCGGCCTGCAGCCAGTACTGGTCCTGCTCGATCGAGAAGCCGACCCACAGGCCGCTCTGGTTGTTCACCGTGCGCGCCACCACCGTGTCGGGGCCGAGCACCCGTTTCAGCTCGGCGGCGAGGCGGCGCGAGAAGCGGTCGGTCTCGAACGACAGCCACTTGTCGCCCGGCTCGCGCGGCGTGACGCGGATCGCCGTCGGGCTGGCCATGCTTTTCAGCAGCGTGACGCGGTTGATGCCGTCGGCCGGGATCAGCGCCGCGCGCGCCAGGCTCACCAGGCCGGCCGTCTGCTGCGCCTGCTGCACGGCACGCGGCTCGAGTTCCATCGCGTGCAGTGTGTAGACCCACGCGTAGACGCCGCCGGCCAGCAGCAGCGCCAGCAGGAAGAACGTGCGCCAGAAGAGGCTGAAGCCGACCGAGGGGTTCTTGGCCACCGGGTGCGCGGGTGCGGATCAGTCAGTCTCAGTTGGCGCCGTCCGGCACGAACACGTAGCCCACGCCCCACACCGTCTGGATGTAGCGCGGCTGCGCCGGATCGGGCTCGATCATCTTGCGCAGGCGCGAGATCTGCACGTCCAGGCTGCGGTCGAACGGCTCGAACTCGCGTCCGCGCGCCAGCTGCGCGAGCTTGTCGCGCGACAGCGGCTGGCGCGGGTGCCGCACCAGTGCCTTCAGCATCGAGAACTCGCCGGTGGTCAGCGAGATCTGCTCGCCGTTCTTCGACAGCCGGCGCAGCGACAGGTCGAACTCGAACGGGCCGAAGGTGACGACCTGCGCTTCCTTCGACGGCGCGCCGGGGGCCTCGGGTGCCGGCCGGCGGCGCAGCACGGCGTGGATGCGCGCCAGCAGCTCGCGCGGGTTGAAGGGTTTCGGCAGGTAATCGTCGGCGCCGACTTCGAGGCCGACGATGCGGTCCACGTCCTCGACCTTGGCCGTGAGCATGATGATCGGCGTCTGGTCGTTGGCCGCGCGCAGCCGCCGGCAGATCGACAGGCCGTCCTCGCCGGGCAGCATCAGGTCCAGCACGATCAGGTCGAGCGTCTCGCGCGTCAGCAGCCGGTTCAGCGCCTTGGCGTCTTCGGCCAGCAGGACATCGAAGCCTTCCTGCGACAGGTAGCGCCGGAGCAGGTCGCGGATGCGCGCATCATCGTCGACGACGACGATGCGGTCCGGGCGGGCGTTGGGGGCGGTGCTCATAGGCAGCTCCGAATTTGTAACAGCGGCATTGTGGGCCTCGGTTCCCCGGCGACTTGCCAGCCATGGGCATTGGTTACAAGTATTTCTCGTTCGACGAAGGAGCAAGCGTGATGGCGAACAACGACCGGCCCGGGCAGCGGGTACGCAACTGGCGGCAGGCCGGCGCGGTGCTGGCCGCGGCCGTGGCTTCGGCCGCGGCGGTGCAGGCCCAAACCGTGGCAACGGCCGTGCCGGTGCCGGCCAACGTGGTGTCGCTTTCCGCTTCGGCGTCGCTCGAGTTGCCGATGGACTGGCTGACCGTCGTCTTCAGCACGACGCGTGAAGGCAGCGACGCCGCCGCCGTGCAAGGCCAGTTGCGCCAGGCGCTCGACGCGGCACTTACCGAGGCGCGCCGCGCCGCGCGCCCGGGCGAGGTGCTCGTGCGCACCGGTGCCTTCTCGCTCGTGCCGCGCCATGCGCCCAAGGGCGGCGGCATCGCCGGCTGGCAGGGGCGGGCCGAACTCGTCGTCGAGGGGCGCGACACGCAGACGATCGCGCAGACGATGGGCCGCATCCAGACGCTGACGGTCGGCCGCGTCACCTGGTCGCTTTCGCGAGAGGCGCGCGAGAAGGTCGAAAGCGAAGTCGCCGCGCAGG
The DNA here is from genome assembly GCA_016716535.1 of Betaproteobacteria bacterium. GTDB lineage: Bacteria > Pseudomonadota > Gammaproteobacteria > Burkholderiales > Burkholderiaceae_C > Rubrivivax. Next base: position 722,148 of record JADJWD010000002.1, read on the forward strand.
CGATCGCGCGCTTTCGCAGCCGCGCCGACGAGGTGGCGCGGCAGTTCGGCATGAACGGCTACACGCTGCGCGAGGTGGCCGTGCACGGCAACGAGCCGGGCGGCGGCGTGCCGGTGATGGCGATGCGCGCGTCGATGGCGCCGGGCGCCGGCGACGAATCGCTGCCGGTGGAAGCCGGCCGCGCGGTCGTCACGGCGACGGTCAGCGGGACGGTGCAGTTGCGCTGAGCGACAACGGGTTCACGCCCCAAAACCGTTCGCGCTGAGCCTGTCGAAGCGCCGGGCTACGCCAAGCCTTGCGCTCACTGCGCCGTCCAGCCCCCATCCACCGCCCACGCGACGCCGCGCACGTTGTCGGCTGCGGGTGTGCAGAGGAACAGGCAGAGCCCTGCCAACTGCTCAGGCGTCGTGAATTGCAGCGAAGGCTGCTTCTCGGCCAGCAGCCGGCGCTTGGCTTCTTCGTTGTCGACGCCGTCGGCGGCGGCGCGTGCGTCGACCTGCTTTTGCACCAGCGGCGTCAGCACCCAGCCGGGGCACACCGCGTTGACCGTCACGCCGGTGGTCGCGTTTTCGAGCGCTGCCGACTTCGTCAGCCCGACGATGCCGTGCTTGGCCGCGACATAGGCGCTCTTGGCCGCCGAGGCGACGAGGCCGTGCGCCGAGGCGATGTTGATGACGCGGCCCCAGTTGCGTGCGCGCATGCCGGGCAGCGCCGCGCGCATCGCGTGGAAGGCCGAGCTGAGGTTGATGGCGATGATCGCGTCCCAGCGCTCGACCGGGAACTCGTGCACCGGCGCGACGTGCTGGATGCCGGCGTTGTTCACGAGGATGTCGACGCGGCCGAACTCGCGCTCGCAGGCGCGGACCATGTCCTCGATCTCGGCTGGTTTGCTCATGTCGGCGCCGTGGTGGCGCGCCGATGCGTCGTGCTTGCGCACCGCGGCGAGCGCGCCTTCGACGTCGCCGAAGCCGTTGAGCATCACGCGCGCGCCGGCCTCGGCCAGCGCGGTGGCGATGCCGAGCCCGATGCCGCTCGTCGAGCCGGTGACGAGCGCGACCTTGCCTTGCACGGCGGCTGGCATCGCGGACAGGGTAGACAGGGGGGACATGGGACGGCGGGCTCCTGGTCGATCGAACGGGCTTGCTACGATGACTTCATTATCGACCGCGGCCTCGTCGCCTCCTTCACCGCCACCCGCCATGCAGCCCACGCAGCCGACGCTCCACCACGTCCAGTGCCTCGACGCGCGCGGCCTGCACCGCATGGCCTACTGGCAGTGGGCGCAGACGGGCCACCTTGACCAGCCGCGCACGCTGGTCTGCGTGCACGGCCTGTCGCGCCAGGGCCGCGACTTCGACGCGCTGGCGCGTGACCTCTCGAGCCACTACCGCGTCGTCTGCCCCGATGTCGTCGGCCGCGGCAAGAGCGACCGCCTCGCCGACCCGATGGGCTACGCGATCCCGGGCTACGTCGCCGACATGGTGACGCTCGTCGCGCGGCTCGATGTCGAACAGGTCGACTGGGTCGGCACGTCGATGGGCGGGCTCATCGGCCTGGGGCTTGCGAGCCTGCCGGGTTCGCCGGTGCGCAAGCTCGTGCTCAACGACGTCGGCCCCGCCGTCGAGCCGGTGGCCATCGAGCGCATCAAGACCTACCTCGGCGTGCCGCTGACCTGGCAGACCGTGGAAGAGGCCGCCGCGGCGCTGTGGAGCGTCTCGCAGAGCTTCGGCCCGCATTCGCCCGAAGAGTGGCTCGAGCTGACGCGGCCGCAGCTCGTCGGCGCGCCGGGCGGCGGCCTGATGTCGCACTACGACCCGGCGATCGCGACGCCGGTGCGCGCGATGACGCCCGAGATGCTGAAGGCGGCCGAGGCGATGACGTGGCAGGCCTACGACCGCATCCGCTGCCCGACGCTGCTCTTGCGCGGCCGCGATTCCGACCTCCTGCTGCCGGCCACCGCGAAAGCGATGACCGAGCGCGGCCCGAAGGCGCGGCTGGTCGAGTTCGAAGGCGTGGGCCACGCGCCGACGCTCGTCGCCGCCGACCAGCGCGCTGCCGTGCGCCAGTTCCTGCTCGACCCATGAAGGCCGGCGTCGCCGCCCAGCCGTTGCCGCAGGCCGCGGCGGCGATCGTGCACCTGGCGAGCGAAGAGGCCAAGGCCGACGCGGCCGCGCCCGATGCGCTGGCCGCGGCGCGCAAGTCGGGCGTGGCCGGCACGGAGGGCGCCGACCCGGTGGCCCGTGCGCGGGCCTTCGCCGAGCCGCTGCTGGCCGGCCAGCCGCTGGACACCGGCGAGGATGCGCTCGCGCACGCTGACGGCGTGGCCGCCGTGCTGGCGTCGATCGGCGCCGCGCCGGCGTTGTGCGCCACCGCCTACCTCGTCTACGCCGGCGACTACCTGCAGCGCCCCGAGGACGTGCTGCGCAAGGCCTTCGGCGAACATGCGGCGCGGCTGTGCACGCTGACGCGCCAGCTCGTGCAGATCCAGCGCGCGGCGCGCGGCGCCGTCGTGCCCGGCGAACAGCGCGCGCAGCAGGTCGAGCGCGTGCGCAAGATGCTGCTGGCGTTCTCGCGCGACCTGCGCGTCGTGCTGTTGCGGCTGGCCTCCCGGCTGCAGACGCTGCGCTGGTTCGCCGCTTCGCACCGGCCATGCCCGCCGGAGCTGGCCACCGAGTCGATGCAGGTGTTCGCGCCGCTGGCCAACCGGCTCGGCGTCTGGCAGGTGAAGTGGGAGATCGAGGACCTCGCGTTCCGCTTCCTGCGGCCGGAAGAGTACCGGCGCATCGCCGCGCTCGTGCACGAGAAGCGCACCGAGCGCGAGCAAGGCGTCGAGCGCTCGCGCCGTCGGCTGGCGCGGCTGCTCGAGGAGGCGGCGATCCGCGCCGAGGTGCTGGGCCGGCCGAAGCACCTGTACAGCATCTGGCGCAAGATGCAGGGCAAGGGGCTCGACTTCGAGCGCGTGCTCGACGCGCGCGCACTGCGGGTCATCGTCGATGACGCGGCCACCTGCTACGCGGTGCTGGCGCGCGTGCACGAACGCTGGCGCGCCGTCGAAGGCGAGTTCTCCGACTACATCGCGCGGCCCAAACCCAACGGCTACCAGTCGCTGCACACGGTGGTGCTGGCCGACGACGGCCGCGCGGTCGAGGTGCAGATCCGCACGCGCGCGATGCACGAGCACGCCGAGCACGGCGTCGCCGCGCACTGGATGTACAAGGAGGCGGGCGCGCGCGGCTACGCCGGCGTCACCGCGAGCGGCGACTTCGAGGAACGGGTCGCCGAGGCGCGCAAGGCGGTGCTGCGTGAGCTGCTCGCCTGGCAGCGCGATGCGGCGCAGGGCGGCGAAGCGGCGGGCGATGGCGACGATGTCGCGGCCAGCGCGCAGGCGGCAGGCGCTGGACAGCGCGACGCCAGCGCCTCGTTCGACGACCGCATCTACGTCTTCACGCCGCAGGCGACGATCATCGACCTGCCGAGTGACGGCACGCCGGTGGACTTCGCGTACGCGCTGCACACCGACCTCGGCCACCGCTGCCGCGGCGCGCGCATCGACGGCGCGATGGTGCCGCTGAACACGCCGCTGCAATCGGGCCAGACGGTGGAGGTCATCGCCGCCAAGGAAGGCGGGCCGTCGCTCGACTGGCTCAACGCCGACCTCGGCTACCTGAAGAGCCCGCGCTCGCGCGCCAAGGTGCGCGCCTGGTTCAACGCGCAGGCGCTCGAGGCCACCGTCGCGCGCGGCCGCGAGCTGGTCGAAAAGCTGCTGCAGCGCGAAGGCCGCACCGCCGTCAAGCTCGATGGCCTGGCCGAGGAATTGGGCTTCAAGAACGCCGAGGCGCTGTTCGAGGTGGTGGGCAAGGACGAGTATTCGCTGCGCCACATCGAGAACCTGCTGCGCCCGGCCGCGCCTGCCGCGCCCGAGGACGACCGCGTCGCGCTGCGGCGCCCGCGCGCCGGTGGCCCGGGGCGCGGCGGCGTGCTCGTCGTCGGCGTCGATTCGCTGTTGACGACGCTGGCGCGCTGCTGCCGGCCGGCGCCGCCCGATGCGATCGGCGGCTTCGTCACGCGCGGCAAGGGCGTGGCGATCCACCGCGCCGACTGCACGAACCTGAGCCACATGGCCGCGGCCGACCCGGGCCGGTTGATCGAGGTGCGCTGGGGCGACCGCACCGGCGACACCCGCGCCGCCGAGGCCGTCTACCCGATCGACGTGCTCATCGAGGCCGCCGACCGCAACGGCCTGCTGCGCGACATCTCCGAGGTGTTCGCGAAGCAGAAGGTCAACGTGACGGCCGTGCACACGCAAAGCGCGCGCGACCGCAGCACGGCCTGGATGACCTTCACCGTCGAGGTGCCCGACGCAGCGCGCCTGGCACCGGTGCTGGCGCAGGTGGCGCGCGTGGCGGGCGTGCGGCACGCGCGGCGCAAATGAAAGCGGCGGAAGTGAACTTGGTGGCCCGTGCCCGCCCCTGGGCGTAGAGGCCCGCGGGGCCTGCGGGCGGTGATATAGAATGCGCGTCGCATTAGGCGTGTAGCTCAGCTGGTTAGAGCACCACCTTGACATGGTGGGGGTCGGAGGTTCGAGTCCTCTCGCGCCTACCAAATTTGGTAGAGAGATCAAGCACTTAGCGGAGACGCCAAGTGCTTTTTTCTTGCCGGTACCGAAAAAGTACCAAAAGGCGGCCCACGATTCTTCAGGTGGTTCCCTCGCGGTTCCAACTTTTCTGGTGATCAGACTGGGGCAGGCCGCGGCGGGAAAGTCCAGCGCAGCGGGGCCGTGGAGTTCAAACGCCCAAACGCCATCCAACCACTGCCGCAAGCGCCACGACCAGCACCGGCGACTTCGTCCCCGCATTCTTGCTCGCCGCGGGCGCCCTGCCGTTCTGGGAAGCGCTGCGGCAGGGCGATGGCGTGCAACGCGCCATGGGTGGCATCAACGCGGCCGTCGTCGGCGTGCTGGGCGCGGCGCTGTACGACCCGGTGTGGACGAGCGCGATCCCCAGGCGGTGTGGGGTATGGCCAAGTCGCTTTGTCCGGACCGGCTGCGCGCGGGCATTGCGATCGGCGCGGCACTCGCGGTACTCCGAAGTCGGTGGCGACGTAATACTTGCGGACATTGCCGGCCACCACCTCGGACTCGCTCACCAGCAGGCCGTCCAGCTCCAGGCGGTGCAGCGGCGGGTAGAGCGTGCCCGGGCTGAGCTGGTAGCCGTGGCGCGCGAGCTCCTCGGCCATGCCCGCGCCGTAGACCCGCTCAGAGACCGCGTGGTGAAGCACGTGGACTCTGACGAAGGCCCAGGAGGACGTCGCGGACTGTATCGGTCAGCGTTATCGAACTCCGATATTCAACTGCCTGCGCTGTTTGCCTCATGCTGGCGGGCCGCTCACCTTCGTGCTTGGGTCCACCAGGTCTGCGGGCACGCCGCCCGCGTTGGTCACATCGTCAGCGTGCGCGATGCCGCCATCAGCCAGGCGAGCGATTCACGCTTGGGAGTGCGCCTACCGGCCGACACGAGAAAGCTGCCGAACGGGCAGGACGCGGGAAGCATGCGCTCCAGAAGAAGTGCCGCGATCGACATGACCTTGTCGAATGCGGCTCCGGAAAGGACACGGCGATGGCATCACCCTGTCGGTACGAGGCATGGCACGCGCTCTTGCGTAGCGCAAACTTCCGCCTGGGATTCGACATCCGGTGGTCCAAATGCCCGCCAACGCACGGAGCCCGATGCGCCTGCTGCTGATCAACCCACGCTGCACCGAGAGCTTCTGAAGCTTTCGCTTCGCGCTGGCCGAGATCTTGCCCGGCAAACGCGCGCTGAACCCGCCGCTCGGGCTGGCGACGCTGGCGGCGCTGACGCCGTCGCACTGGCAAGTCGACATCGTCGAAGAGAACATCGAGCCGCTTCCGCTCGCGCCGGACGCCGATGTTGTCGGCGTGTGCGGCATGGGCGTGCAGTTCGCGCGCCAGCGCGTGCTGCTGGCGTACTACCGCGGCCGCGGCCATCACGTGGTGGCCGGTGGCAGCTATGCGTCACTGTGCCCGCACAAGTACGCCGCGCTGGCCGACACGGTGGTCGCCGGCGAGGCCGAGTACCTGTGGCCCGCGTTCTGCCGCGAGTTCGAGGCCGGCACGGCGCGGCCGCTGTACCGCGAGACCGGCAGCGTCGACCTCGCCGATTCGCCGACGCCGCGTTTCGACCTGCTGCGGCTGGACCGCTACAACACCGCGAGCCTGCAGTTCTCGCGCGGCTGCCCGTACCGCTGCGACTTCTGCGACGTGATCGTGATGTTCGGTCGCCGCCCGCGCGTCAAGAGCCTCGAGCAGATCGGCCGCGAGCTCGACGCGCTGCGCGCGCAGCAGGCGCGGCAGGTGTTCTTCGTCGACGACAACCTGATCGGCAACCGCGCCCAGGCCAAGGCGCTGCTGCGTTTCCTGGCCGGCCTGCTGCGCGGCGGCGACCTCGTCGACCTGGCCGAGACCTTGCGTTGACGTGTCCGATCGCGGTGCGCGGTATCCGGATGACCGCGCGCGCACGCCGCGCTACGCCCCGCCGGAGACCGACTTGACGTCCAGCGCGCCGTAGCTCTTCTTCAGGTTGGTCACCCGCAGCTTCCAGGTGCCGGCCGCGTTGATCGTCACCGACACCGACTGCACGGTCCCGGCGGGTGGCTTGCGGACCGTGCGCGACGCGACGACGCTGCCCGCCGGGTTGATCACCTCGAGCTTGAACTCGGGCGGATTGGTGGCGGCGCCACCCAGCAGGTCGGTCTCGCCGAAGATGCCGATGCTGGTGTTGCGATTGACCGTGCCGGCGATCCGGAAGGAGAACACGGCGGCCTTGGCCGGCAGGATCTTCTCGGGCTTCGCGCCGGTCGGCCTGGGGATCAGCGTCGAATCGATCTGCACGGTCAGCGGCTGCTGCGCTGCCTCGCCGAACGGACGGCAGTTGCCCTTCAGGCTGTCGATCGACGAGCCGATGCGCGCCTCGACCTTGACGAGGCCCTCGCCGTTCGGGCATTCGAGAAACTGCCGCGACCCACCGTCGCCGCCGACGTTGACGTTGAGCCAGGTCTGCTGGGACGACGGGCCGCGACACTCGACCTTGGCGATCCGGTCGATGAACAGGCCCGCATAGATCTCCAGGCTGTGGATCACCCGATCCTGCGGGCACTGCACGGAACTCTGGCTCGCATTCAGGCTGCCCTGGACCCCGGCGGCCGCTTCGCGCGTCTGGCTGGTGGAACTGCCGGGCGTGGCGCCCGAGAACGTGCGGCATGCGAACCGCAGCTTGCGAACGAGGTTGGGCGCGATCGGGTTGTCGCGGGCACCGTGAGCGGAGAGCCCGACCATGAACGCGTCGGGGCCGCAGTCCATCACCACCGTGGCGGTTCCCCCCTCGCCGCCGACGCGATGAATGGTGGTGTGGGCGCCGACCAGTACAGCGGGCAACCCGACGAGCACCGCAACGAGCGTCGCGTGGAACGCCACGCGCCAGGTGCATCGTTGTCCGGCTATGGGGCCGCTGGGCATCGGCTGGAGGTGATTGAACACCGTCATCGCGGACATGGCACTCGCTCCATCGTTCACTGCAGAGGCGACGAACAAGCCCGCCCGGACGCGGTGCTGCGGGTCTTCTTGATGGCCTTCGACGACGTGCCCGCTGACGTGCAGGGCGCACCCGAGCTGCCGGCGCTCGATTGCGACGAGGACGAACCCGACGTGCTCCGGCTGCCGCCTTGCGAGGTGCCGGTTCCGGTGCGCGAGCTGCTCGACGACTTCTTCTTGATCACCAGCGGGTCGATCCGCAGGTCCTTGCGCGTCTCGTAGGAGTCGGTGTAGGGGTTGTAGTACTCGACGTCGCCATTGCTCTGGCCGGGCCGGCAGGGCGACTGGCGCGGCCTCACGGACTGGTCGGTGCTGCCGTCCTCGTTGGTGATGATGACGGTGACCGTGCACGCCGAACCGCTGCTGGAGGTCGTTCCACCGGCAGCCGACGCCTGCATCGGCACGATCCACAGCGCCGTGGCAGCGACAAGGGCGGCAGGGAATGAATGCGGGGCGTTCTTCATCGAGATCTCTCCTTCTCGGTGACGTGGTCGCCGAGTGCGACCACGAGGGTTGCGGTGGCCAGAAAGTGACGGGTCGATCTGTCTACCGGCAGGCACGCAGCATCTCCCGGGCGGCGAGCGCGGCGGCCGTTTCGGTGGCGTTGAGCGCACGCGTCTGGCCCGAGCAGCACTTGTTGCCGTCCTCCGGCGGAACCAGCGCGTTCGCGGGCGCGCAGTAGAGGGCGAATTCGACGCTGCCGCTGCGGTTGCCGCGGTCGAAGTCCACGCCGCGGCGCCAGGACAAGCCCTTGGTCGTCAGGCGCACGGCCTTGTTCCACGCGGCGACGCAGGTCTGATCGCGTGCGGCCTCGGCCTGGTGCAAAGGGTCGAAATCGCAGGTCATGCCGCTGCGGTGGCCGAAGCAGCATTCGTCGTGTTCCCAGCTGCCGCCGTTGATGAAGCAGATGCCGGCCCTGCACAGTGCGGCGCCGGGAAGATCTGCTTGCGGCTGACCGCACTCGGCGCCGATGGCGCCGAAACAGAACTCCGTCCGGGCGGCCGTGATCGTCGGCAACGGCGATACCGGCGTCGTGACGGGCAGATCGCGGATTCGAGGGCGTGTCAGTGCAGAGTCGGGGCGGGTCGACGGGCACGACGGTCCTCCGGAGGCGGGCAGTGCCAGACCGATCCGCAGCACCGACACATTGGGCGATGCTGGTGAGAACGAATTGCGGGTTCCGCGGCCAGACTGGTTTGCCGTCGCCACGAACGGCTCGCGGGGCACCGAGCCGAAGCGCACGTTGCCCTGGTTGTCGGTCGTGCCCTGATGGAAGACGTTGGGAGCGTTGGTGATCCCAATGCAGACGGTGGCGTTGGCCACCGGAGCGCCGGCACGCGTCACGTGAACCGTCAGGCCGCCGAGCGGGTTGACCGGCGGCGCTTGTCCGGACGCGATGGGCGGCGCGATCGACAGCGCAGCGAGCACGCAGGCGGTGTGCAGCCACGTCGTCCGTCCCGGTGTCGTGTTCATCACTTGCTCCGTGCGGGGTTATGGGCGTCTTCGATGTCGTCCCTTGTCGCGGACCATAGGCCCGAGGCGTTTGCCGAGCGTTTGCCGGTGCATGGCGGCGGCATGCGCCGGATCGACAAACGCTGAGCAAACGCCGCCGCACTAAGGTCTGCCGCCATGTCGTCGCCAGGCAGGCCATGAGCGAACCCCGGTTGTTTCTCGTGCGGGTGTGGCAACACCTGAGCCAGTTCCGCGCGGCCGTGCGTGGCCTCGACGAGGCCGAGCCGCAATTGTTCGACGAGCCGGCGCAGCTCGGTGAGTTCCTGCGCCAGGCGAGCGCCGAAGCGCCGCGGCCGCCCGCCGAGGGCAACGGCACGCCGGCAAACGCTGAGCAAACGCCCCCCCGATAGCGTGGCGATGCCATGCCGGCCACATCGACAGCAAGACCCGTCGATCACTTCAGAGGAGGGCAGCCATGAGCCATCTTCGCTTTGCCGAACCAGCGAATCGCGCCTCATGGAGGCGGCGCATCGCCACCCTTGCCGTGATGGTGGCCCCGGCCGCGTGGCTGCCGGCAACGAGCTTCGCCGCTGTGGAGTTCGTCACGCCGGTCGGCACATGCAATAGGGTGGACACGCCGAGCGATGGCAAGGACCTTTCGGTTCAGGCCGGTCAAAACCTGCGCTTCGAGGTCTGGGGTGATGGCATCGACGTCAATCCGTCGGTCCGCTGGACGGTCGACGGTGGCCCCGACGACGACCTCGTCAAGGCGCGGATCGTGAGGCCGCACAGCGGCGTCGAGAACCTGGGCCGCGGCTGCAAGATCGCCAAGGGGTCGGTGGAAGTGGAGGTCGACTCGCCTGATGAAGCCGGGGCGACCCGTCAGCGCTCGCTGTGGTTCCGCATGCCGCTGGGCGACGAGTCGCGGCTGCAGATGCGCGTGGTGCCGTTCCGCACGCCCGTGTGGACATTCGCAGACGAGCGTCCGGCGCAGGGGGCGGCATTCTTTCGACGGGCCCTGACACAGACGCCGGCCGATTGCCTGACCAAGAGCGGCGGCACCGTGGTGCGCGATCTCAACGATTCGCGCATGACGATCACGCTGCCGCCGGGCGCCAACAGCGACACGAGCAACTGCACGCTGGAATTCAGGACCAGCGTCAGCCCGGCGGACAGCCCCGAGATCGATATCCAGCAGGAGTTCGGCTACACCGTGACCTCGCCGGCGCACATGAGGCTGGTCAGCGGCGACAACAAGGCCAGGGGGGCGCTGGCCACGCGAGTCGTTCGATTCACCGGTGATGTGGCCAACATCCGCAACACCCGAGCCACGCGCACGTCGACGCTGACGATCGCCACACCCAATCCAAACAAGTCCGACACGCTGACACTGGTGATCAACCCGCCGGCGACGGCGAACGGATTCACGCAGGGCTGCGTGTGCCGCAACGCGCAGACCGGCGACACCATCAACGTGAACGACGCCTTCCAGTGCGAGATCCGGCTGTCGCAGCAGCCGCCGGCGGGCGGACAGCTCATCAGCATGGCGGCGCAGGATCGGCTGTGCGTGGCCGCCGGCGCAAGCCCCCCGGTGACCTACAGCAGCGCGAGCGGTCTGGGCAGCTTCACGGCGCCGAGCACCAGCACGTTCCACCAGATTCCGATGCGCGCGCTGGGCGGCACCACGTCGGCGGGCACGCCCTGCGCCAGCAGAACGTCACCGGTGGCGCACACGCTGAAGTTCTGGGTCGGTCAACGCGCAGCGGAGTCGGGCCCGGCCTACACCCAATGCCAGATCCGCATTCGCCAGCCGTAGCCGATCGACGGCCGGGCGACTGCCGATCCTCGAACTCGTCAAACACCGGAGACACGCATGCACTTCGCACTTCGTTCATCGCCGCGATCGGCGATCCGGGCCACGCACCCGATGACCGCGACCGCTGCGGCCCCGCTGGCCGGCCTGGCCGTGCTGATCGCCCTTGCCGGCTGCGCCGCACCGGGGCCGACCGCGCTCGCGCCGCCCGCGAGCGGGCCGGCCGGGCGCAACGCGATTACCGCCGCGCTGCACGACGGCCAGCCCGACGCGGCGCGCAAGCTCCTCGCCTCGGCTCTGAGGGCCGAACCACGCAACGGCTACCTGCATCTGCTCAACGGGCTGACCTATCAGCTCGCCGACCCTTCGCCGCAGTCGGCCGAGCTGGCGCAGGTGGGCTACGACGCCGCGGTGAAGTTCGCGCCGGGCTACTTCTGGTCGCACTACTACGCCGGCCTCGCCAAGTTCCATCAGCAGGAGTACCCGGCCGCGGCCGAGGAGTTCTCGTGGGCGATCCTCGACCGGCCCGATCAGCCGCAGGCCTTCGCGGGCCTGGCGGCGGCGGCCTATTACGCCGGTGATCTGGGCGTGGCCCGATTGGCGGCCGAGAGGGCCATGGCGCTGGCACCCGAAGACCCGGCAGCGCTGCGGTTGGTCGCCTACGTGGCGGCCGCCAGCGGCGACGAGGGGCAGGTGACCACGGTGACCCGGAAGGCGCGATCGCTGTCGCCCAAGTCGGCCGGACTCGTGGCCGACCCCTCGCGCCTCGCGCTGCTGCTGCGCACCGCGGCGGCCGAAGGGCCGGCGCAGCGCGCCGGCGCTGCGCTGGCCCAGGCGCAGCCAGCGTCCGGCGACGCGCAGCCACCGGCGAGCGGAGCACAGCCACCGGCGGGCGACGCACTGCCGCCGGCGTCGAACCTGCAGCAGGTGATGGTCGAGGTCACGCTGCTGCTGAGCCAGACGGCCACCACCGACACCGTCGGCATCAACCTGCTCGACGGGCTGAAGCTGCAGTTCAGCGGCGACAACAAGACCACACGCAACCGCGCCACGGGCGTGGCCGATACCTTCAGCCGCGTGATCACGTCGGCGCTCGGCGTGCCGCAGATCACCTACAGCCTGAACCTCTTCAACACGCACGAGGACTTCTACGACGTGGTCGTGCGCCCGTCGCTCGTGGCCTCGCTCGGCCAGCAGTCAGAGTTCTTCATCGGGCGCAACCTGAGCGTCAGCGTCAGCGGCATCAATGCGGGCGCGCTGCAGACGATCGACGTCGGCACTTCGGTCAAGCTCACGCCGCTCGAGATCTCGCCCGAACGCACGAAGTTCCGCGTCGACACCGTGCGCTCCTTCTTCGTGCCCACGTCCAGCGGCACGTTCGCGCAGTCGGTCACCACGTTCAAGCAGACGGTCGGCGCGACCGCCGAGGTCGATTTCGGCAAGACGCTGATCCTCTCCGGGTTGTACGAGGCGGTGAACGTGGGCTGGACTTCGAAGGTGCCCGTGCTCGGCGACATTCCGATCGGCAACCTGCTGTTCAACGAACGGTCCAAGACCCAGAACCGCGATGCCGCGATCGTGCTCGTGACTCCGCGCCTCACGGGCACGCTGGGCACCGACAGCCGTGAGTTCCGCGCCGAGACGCTGAAGCGGCTGCTGTCGCTGTGGAAGGACGTGGTCGATCCGCTGGCCAGCACCGATGCGCTCATCGAGACGATTCGAAAGAACACCTCGAGGCACTTCAGGCCGCAAAGCGGTGATCTGAGCCTGCCGGCCGCAGCGGACCCGGCGACGGCCCGCCTGGCGATCGGCGACACGCTGGGGCGCTTGAGGTAGAGCGGGGCCGGCAGCGATGGAGGGTGAAACGATGTCGACGAATCGAGGCAGTGGTTTCGTGTGGACCATCCGGTCGCTCGTGCTGGCGTGTGCCGCGGGGCTGCTCTTTGCCGGCAGCGTTGCGGCCCAGCTTGCAGGGAAGGGAGTCGAGCGCCTGCCGGTCGTGCCGACGACCACGCTCACGATCACGGCCAAGGCCGGCGAGGGCGGGAAGATCTCGCCGGCAGGCACGGTCAGCGTCAAGAAGGGCGCCACGCAGCAGTTCGAGCTCGTTGCGAACACGGGTTGGGCCGCGCGCGAAGCCAGCGGCTGCGGTGGCACCGGCCTCAAGATCGCCGGGGAACACACTACGTACACCACCGCTCGCGTGTCCGACGACTGCAACGTGCTCGCCTTGTTCGTGCGGCTGCACCCGAGGCTGACATCGTTCAAGATCAACAACGACGCAGCGCAGACGCTGACGCAGTCGGTGACCCTTACTTACTCGGCGGCAACCGGACCGACCTACCCGGCGGCAAGCCACTATCGCGTGAGCATGAGATCTGATTTTCTGGGAGCGCAGTGGAAGCCGGTGTCTGGAACAGCGACGATCACACATCAGCTGGAGCCGGGGCCGGGGACGAAGACGCTGTACTTCCAGCTTCGCAAGGGCAACACGGGAGTGTCGGACGTTCTCAGCGATTCGATCGAACTGGCGCAACGCCAGCTCCACACGATCGCGGCGCACGAGTTCTACGACGCGGCAGGGCAGGTGGGGTTCGCCACCCGTGCGGATCACTCCGCAAGTACATGCGGCTGCACGCTGATCCCGGGGCCGGCCGATGGCATTGCCGCCGAACACGTGACGGCGCGGGCCAGCCCGCCCTGCGCCCGCGTCGGCCCTGTAGCGTGCCGGTTCGATTTCTTCGCCGGAAGCAGCCTCCGCAACGATTTCGTGTTCAAGGCCATCAGCGACAACGCTGGCGCCGTGCCGGGGTGCGACATCTTTCGGAGCGGAGGGCCCGCAGCGGGCGGTACGTCGTTCAGTTACCGCATCGAGCTTCTGCAAAGCACCACGCAATGCCAATACGTCCTGCGCGCCATGCATCTCGAGGGCCCGCCAAATCGAAGCTGGCGCGAGGCATTGGGATTGAAACCGTGAGGCTCGCGCGCCGCGGATGCGGCGCCGCGCCGGGGGCAAGGTCAGCGGCGCAATGAAGGAGGCGGCCATGAAGGTGTTCTTCAAGCACGAAACCCAACGCGGTTCCCGCGCGATGCGTGAGCGGGTGGGCCGTAAAGCCGCTGCGGCGGCATTCGCCGCGGCGGCCGTGCTGGCGCCCGGGCTTGCCCGTGCCCAGTCGGATCTCGCGGTCACGATCACTCAGGGGACGGCCAACCCGGTGCCCACCGGTGCGCCGGTGACCTACGCCGTGACGGCGCGCAACATCGGCGCCGCGCAGTCCTCGCCGGTGCAGGTCCGCCTCGAACTGCCCACCAGCCTCACCACGCCGACCGCCAGTGGATCGGGGTTCACCTGCAGCTCGAGCACCGCAGGCGCGTTGCGCACTTTCACCTGCTCGAGCGGCGTCCTGCCGAGCAATCAGTCGCGCTCCTTGTCGCTGTCGGCCACGGCGCCAGGCACGATCACCGGCGACAGCCAGACGCTCACGGTCAAGGCCCTGGTCAACCCCAACGACCTGGCGCGCGAGCAGGGCCGCACGGCCAACAACACGGCAACGGTGTCGACCGTCGTCCAGACGCTGCCAGACCTGGCGCCTTCGTGGGCGGGGTCGAGCACCACCGCCAGCGCCGGGGCCGACCTGATGTTCGAGCTGGCGCTGCGCAACATCGGCAACCGCGCCTCGGGCGACGCCGTGCTCAAGGTGAGCATCCCGGTGGGTCAGCTCAACTTCAGCCGCTTCGCCAACAACCAGTTCGACGGCGGATGCAGCGCGCCCGATGCGCAAGGCAAGTTCACCTGCCGAACGGCGTCGGTGCCCGCCGGCGGATCTCGGCGTGTCAACATCTGGAGCCGGGCAAACAGCCTGCTCGAAGGCGGCGACAGGCTGCTCTCTCAGGCAACTGCGGAGCTGCGGATCGCTCTGCCCACCCCGAGCGGCGGCAGGACGGCGGCGGCGTTTCAACCCTTGGGCACCTCGGAGCGCAACGAGCGCAATAACACGTCCAGCCTGGTCACCACCGTCAGCCCCAGCGTCGATCTACAGGTGGAACTCGCGCGATCGAGGGTGTTCAGCTGCGGCGACCGGCGCACGGTGGAGCTGGTCTATCGCGTCAGCAATCGGGGGTCGGGAACCACCACCCGGAACACGCAGCTGCAGATCGCCAGGAGCAGCGCCTGCGGTCTCAACGCCTACCTCCAAGACGCACCCCTCGGATGCGTCTGCCTGACGTCGACTCTGCCGGAGCACCATGCCCAGAACTGCAGCTTCGGCGCGGCCAGCCAGACCTGCCCGATCAACACGCTGGCCGCCGGCGCGACGCGCGAATTCACGCTTTACGTCGAGGGTGCTGCGGGGCAGAACAGCGTCCAGGTGCAGGCAACCGTGGATCCGAACAACGTCTTGCCGGAGAGCAACGAGCAGAACAACCGGATCACGACCACTCACCCGCTGTAGCGCTGCCGCTGTGTATCGGCCCCTCGCCGAATGCGGACCGGCGTCAGTTCGCCAGCAGGAGGTCCATGGCCGCGGTTATCGTGATGGGCTCGCGTTCGGGCAGGTCGCGCTGCGCCGGGGGCAGCGTCAACGCGTCGTCCCAGCGCTGCGCCTGCTCACGCATGCCGGCATCGGCCTGTGGATGGGCGACCACCATGCGCCAGATGCGCGCGGCATCGACGCAGCGCCCGCCCACGCGTAGCCATTCGCCGTACAGCATCGCGATATGAAGGCACATGTTGGTCCAGCCGCGCTCGGAGGCGCCGCGGGCCGCCGAGCGCAGGCGCTCGAGCGCTGCCGGCAGCTCGCCCCGGCGCGTCGCGATGCGGCTCAGATTGGCCTCGGCGTTCACGGCGATCATCGGATTGTCGGCGCTGCGGCTGCGCTCGAGCGCGCGCAGCAGGTGCCTCTCGGCGTCATCGAGCTGGCCCATTTCGAGTAGGGCCTCGCCGAGCCCACAACCGTGGACCGGCACGAAGAACTCGATGCGATAGCGTTCGCTCAGGCGCAGGCCTTCGTCCATGCACTGCCGGGCCGACGCCCAGTTGCCGCGCGACAGATGCATGCCGCCCAGGGTGCTCAGGCAGCGCACGACCGCCGCGTGGCGCCCTTGTTCGCGCTCGATCGACAGCGCTTGCGCATAGTGCCCGAGCGCGTCGTCCCAACGGCCTTCGTTCTTCGCCACGATGCCCAGGTTGTTCTGCGCGGTGGCGATCTCGACCGCCACGCCGTCTTCGTTGCCGATGGCCAGCGCGCGTTCGAAGCAAGGCCGGGCCGCGCGCCAGTGCGCCTGCGCCGAATGACAGCTGCCGGCGTTGGTCAGGCAGCGGTACAGCGAGCGCCGGTCACCGCATTGCTCGGCCAGCTCGATGCCTGTTTCGGCGATCGCCAGGCCGGTCTGGTGCTCGCCGCGCAAGTAATGCAGGCGCGACAGCGCCGATCGCAGGTCGGCCGCCAGCGCTTGCCGCCCGGGCCCATGAGGGCCGAGCTCGAGCGCCGGCGCAAAGTGTGCGATCCCCTCGGCGGCGCGGCCTCGCACCTCGAAGTAGTTGCGCCATGCGGCCACTGCTTGCGCGAGCCATGCGGTGGAGCCCAGGCTCACGCCATGGCGCCAGGCCGCGCGGCAGTTCGAAACCTCCAGTTCGATGCCTTCGGTCAGCGGTCGGTGGTCGGCGCCGGCGTGTGCGGCCAGATCGGCCAGGAATTGCGCATAGTGCGCGGCATGTCGGCGTGCACAGTCGTCTGCGCGCAGCGGCTCGGCGGCCAGACGCTCGGCCGCGAATGCCGCCACCAGCGGATGCAGTACGAACCGCCCCGCGTCGTCGACCGCGAGCAGGCTCTTGTCGACCAGCGACGACAGCAGCGGCAGCGGCGCCTGCGCCACGGCGAGCGCGGCCGCGCGCGTGAAGCCGCCCTGGAACACCGACAGCGCCGCCAGCGCCTCGCGCTCGCGCGGCGCGAGCAGGCCCCACGAGCGTTCGAGCACGGCCCGCGCACTGTGGTGCTCGGGTCGCGCCGGTGCGCCGGCGGCGGCCGGATCGCGCGCCAGCAGGTCCATCGAGAGGCGCAGGTCGTGCGCGATCTCCTCGGCCGGCAGCAGGCGCACCCAGCCGGCGGCAAGCTCGATCGCGAGCGGCAGCCCGCCGACCGATTCGACGATGTCGATCACCGCGCCCAGGTGCCGCGCGAGCGAGAAACCACGCAGAGCCGCGACCGCCCGCGCTTCGAACAGACGCACCGCATCGAACGCGACGGCGGCTTCGAGGTCGCGGCTGTCCTCGTCGGGCACGGCCAGACCCGTCAGTGGCAGCGCATGCTCGACGGCATGGCCGAGCCGCGCGCGCGAGGTGACCAGCAGCGACAGGCCCCAAGCAGCGGCCAGCAGGCGCTCGATCAGCGCCGGCAGCCCGGCCAGGTGCTCGGCGTTGTCGAGCACGCACAGCACACGCTCGCCGCCCAGGCGGCGACCGATCTGGGCGACGCCGTCCTGCGCGTCGTTGATCGGCACGCCGAGCTGTTCGGCGACGCGCGCCACCACAGCGCGCAGCTCGGCCAGATCCTGCAGTTCGACCCAGACCCGCCCGCCGGCGAAGCCGTGGGCCGCCGCCTGCAGTGCCTGTCGCGCGAGGCGGCTCTTGCCGACGCCGCCTGGGCCGAGGACGGTGACCGCACGCACGCCGTCGCGAGTCAGCAGCCGCAGCAGTTCGGCCAGCTCGCTGCGGCGTCCGATGAACGGCGCGCCGGCCTCCGGCGTCGACGGTACCGCCGCCGACGCCACCGCGGCGCCTGCCGTGACGGGCGCTGCACGTTCGAGCAGGTTGCGCAATCGCTGCGACGGCTCGACGCCGAGCGCCTCGGCCAGGGCCTGCGCATACTCGCGATACCGCTGCCAAGCGCGTGCCGGATGGCCCAGCTCGATCTCGGCCTGCAGCTGCGCCTCGACCGCGTCCTCGTCGAGCGGATCGGCGACCTGCAGCCGGTGTGCCAGCTCGGCGCGCTGCGCCGGCGCGGCGCCGTCCAGCGCCGCGAGCGCGGCCTGGCGCCAGCGGGCATCCCAGCGCAGGCGCTCGGCGCTCAGCCAGTCGGTGAACGCCGGGTTGGCGGCGTCGTCGAGCCCGTCGAGCAGCGGGCCTTGCCGCAGCGCCACCGCCAGCGCCGGCTGGCCGCCGTCGAGCAGCGCCTCGAACGCGCGCACGTCGGTCGCCACATCCCAGCGCAGCGCGTGTTCATTGGCCTGCAGATCGGCCGCGATGTCGCGCGCCTTGAACACCACGTGGCGCAGGTTGCGCCGGGCCTCGGCATTCGCCCGCTCTGGCCACAGCATCGCCGCCAGCTGGTCGCGCGCAACCCATCGCCCCGTTTGCATCGCCAGCACCGCCAGTACTTGGAACCGGCGCTCGGGCAGGAATGCCACGGGCCCGGCGGCACCGGCGAGCTCAGGCCGCCCGAGCAGCAGCAGCCGCGGCACCGCCGTCACCGGAGCCTGCAGCCTCGACGTCATGGCGAATACCGGGCGCCGCGCTTCGCCGGCGCCGGCCAGGGTGCACCTGCTGCGGCCGATGCGTGGTGACGCCACGCGCGTTCCAGCATGGTCCCGATCGCCGCCGGGGCGGGCCATGCCGTTGCCGTGTCGTGGTCTGCTCGAGACATGTCATCGGATCGATTCGAGTGGCCGCCTGCACCGGGCGGCGCGCGTTCCCGCTTCTGCGAACGGGCCGGGGTCGGTGCTGCGGTAAGCAACGCAGGCGCCATCGATCGCGCTGACAGGGCCGGGCATTCGTGTATAAGCCCCGGCGCAGCCGCGCGGTGAGCGGATCGCAGACGATGCACCCGGCCGCGTTCAGCCATGACGCCGCCGCCGCGCAGCAGCGTGCGCTGTGCCGCAAGACGGCCACGGGCACACGCGCCACGTCGCCGAGCGTCGCGCCGCGGTCGGGTTCTTCGTGGCGTGGGTCATGGGGCGACGATTGGCGCGGAACGCGCGCCGATCGTCGGCCGCCGAGCCTGCCAGGCGCTTGGAGGCGGCGCAAGCGGGGGTGTCGGCAATGCCCGAGTGCACAAGGGCGCGTGTGGTGTTGATGCCGACCGAAAATTGACCAGCAAAGCCGGGTGATGCCGACTCAGAACTGACCAGGGTCGTTGGTTCGAGTCCTCTCGCGCCTACCAACAAGCAAGCCGCCGGGTCCGCAAGGGTCCGGCGGCTTAGTCGTTTGGCGCTCCGCCGCACTGCAACGGGGAAACCCGGCGGCGCTGCCACCGGGGCCGATCCTAGAATCCTGCCTACGCAGTATCAGCCCAGGTGTCGCATGTCCGCCTCGCGCCGTTCTTCCGCCGATGCCCCGGCGCCCCCCGCGGGCGAGGGTTCGCCGGCCACGCTGCGCGTGCTGAAGAAGTACCCCAACCGGCGCCTCTATGACACGCGCACCAGCAGCTACATCACGCTGGCCGACGTGAAGCAGATGGTGCTCGGCGGCGAGTCGTTCGAGGTGCGCGACGCCAAGACCGGCGAGGACCTGACGCGCAGCATCCTCTTGCAGATCATCCTCGAGGAAGAGTCGGGCGGCGTGCCGATGTTCAGCACGCAGTCGCTCGAACAGATCATCCGCTTCTACGGCCACGCCATGCAGGGGATGATGGGCACGATGCTCGAGAAGAACCTGCAGGCCTTCGCCGAGCTGCAAGGCCGCCTGCTCGAACAAAGCCGCGGCCTGTACGACCCGAAGCAGCTGACGCCCGAAGCCTGGACGCAGTTCATGAGCGGCCAGGCGCCGATGCTGCAGAACATGATGACGAGCTACCTCGAGCAAAGCCGCCAGCTCGTCGAGCAGTTGCAGCGCAACACCGGTGGGTTGTTCCCGGGCGTGCCGGGGTTCGGCGCCGGCAAGAAGTAGCTGTACGACAGCGCCGGCAGCGGCAGGATCTGCGGCGCGACCTCGACGCGGCGCGTGTCCGCGCCTCTCGCGATCAGCCGCCACCGGCCGCGCGCAGCGGCACGCGCGTCTCGAACTTGGAGCAGTTCATCGCGAACATGCTCTTGAAGTTGCGCACGTTGTTGTTCGACGAGAAGACCTCGCGCGTGAACGCGTGGTATTGCGCCATCGACTCGGCGCTGACGATGAGCAGGAAGTCGAACTCGCCCGAGATCTCGTAACACGCCATCACTGCCTCCTCGGTGGCCATGCGCTGCTCGAACTGCATCAGCAGCGCGGCGTTCTGCTCGCCGAGTTCGACCGAGACGAACACCGTCAGCGGCCGGCCGACGAGCCGGCGGTCGACGATGGCGACCTGCCGCTGCAACACGCCCAGCGCGCGCAGCTGCGCGATGCGCCGCTGGCAGGTGGCGCTCGACGTGCCGAGCCGGTCGGCCAGCGCGCGCAGCGGCAGCGAGGCATCGCGCTGCAACAGGTCCAGCAGCGCCGTGTCCAGCGCGTCCAGCGGCACCGCCTTCGTCTCGGGCGGGTGGGGCATCTGTTCAGTCGGCGGCGGCCGCGCGAGACAAAGGCGGCGTGCCTGCGGCCGATCGTGATGAATCGGCTCGCGATGATGCCTCAACAATGCGTGCACGCTTCGAAGGGCCCGCCCATGAGCACGACAACGATCGACGACGAGACAACGCTGCACGCCGGCTGGGTCCGCTGGCGGCACGAGTTCCACCGCTTCCCCGAGACAGGCTTCGAGGAGCACCGCACGGCCGAGCGCGTGGCCGAGGTGCTGCGCCTGCTCGGCCTCGAGGTGCACCGCGGCATCGGCGGCACCGGCGTCGTCGCCAGCCTCACGGTGGGCGGTGGCCGTGGCGTGGTCGGCCTGCGTGCCGACATGGATGCGCTGGCGATGACCGAGGCGGCGCCAGGCCGCGCGCACGCCTCGACGCGCGCCGGCTGCATGCACGCCTGCGGCCACGACGGGCACATGGCGATGCTGCTCGGCGCGGCGCAGTTGCTGGCGGCGCGGCGCGACTTCGACGGCACCGCGCGGTTCGTCTTCCAGCCGGCCGAGGAGCACGGCCGCGGCGCCGCGGCGATGCTGGCCGACGGCCTGCTGGCGCGCTTCCCGATGGACGAGATCTACGGCGCGCACAACATCCCGGGCCTGCCGGCCGGGCACATCGCGACTCGCGCCGGCGGCCTGATGGCGAGCGAGGACAACTTCGTCATCCGCATCACCGGCCGCGGCGGCCACGCGGCGCGGCCGCACATGGCCGTCGATGCGCTCGTCGTCGGCGCCGAGATCGTGCTGGCACTGCAGACGATCGTCGCGCGCTCGGTCGACCCGCAGCACCCGGCGGTGCTGTCGTGCACCGAGTTCATCACCGACGGCATCCGCAACGCCATCCCGACCGAGGTCGTGATCAAGGGTGACACCCGAAGTTATTTGCCTCAGGTGCAGGCCCTGCTCGAAGCGCGCATGCGCGAACTGTGCGAGGGCATCTGCCGCGCCCATGGCGCGGCCTGCACGGTGGAGTACACACACGAGTTCGCGCCGACCGTGAACTGGCCGCAGTGCGTGCCGGTGGCGGTGCACGCGGCCGAGGCCGTGGTCGGTGCCGGGCGCGTCGACGCCGACACGCCGCCGATGATGATCTCCGAGGACTTCGGCCGCTTTCTGAAGCACATCCCCGGCGCGTTTGTCTTCATCGGCAATGGCGACCGAGAAGACGCCGGCGGCGTGCCGCTGCACAACCCGCGTTACGACTTCAACGACGAGATCGTGCCGGTCGGCGCGCGCTGGTTTGCCGAGGTCGTGCGGCAGCGGTTGCCGCGTGCTGCGAGGTGATCGACGTGATCGGCTGATGATCGGCTGTGTGATCCCCATTTCGACGAACGACGAGCCCGATGATCCATTCGAACCCTCGCGCCGCGCGCCGGCCATACGACGCGGCGCTGCAAGCGCTGCTCGGCTTGGCCGAAGCCCGCGCCGCACACGAGAGGCTGGCCACCTGGCCAACGCTCGCGCCGTTGCCGACGCCGGCCTGGTCGCTGCCGCAGCTGGCGAAGCAACTCGGCCTCGCGGCGCTGGCGGTCAAGGATGAATCGAAGCGATCGCCGCTCGGCAGCTTCAAGGCGCTGGGCGCACCGAACGCGCTCGTGAAGCTCGTGCAACGGCGCTGGCCGGACGGCGATGGCCGCGGGGCGTGGGTCGCCGCCGACCTGCTCGCCGGCCGCCATGCGGCCGCGTTGCGCGAGTTCGTCGTCATCAGTGCGACCGACGGCAACCACGGCCGCGCGCTTGCTGCCGCCGCGCAAAGCCTCGGCTGCCGCTGCGTGATCGTGCTGCACGCGCACGTCAGCGCCGAGCGCGAGGAGGCCATCGCCGCCTTCGGTGCCGAGATCGTGCGCATCGCCGGCAGCTACGACGACTCGGTGGCCGAGGCGGCACGCTTGGCCGCCGCGCACGGCTGGGAGGTCGTCTCCGACACCTCGTACGCCGGCTACGAAGACGTGCCGCGTGACGTGATGCAAGGCTACGGCGTCATCGCCGAGGAGCTGATTGCAGGCCACGTGCCGGAGGCGGCCGACCCCGACCGCTGCCCGTGGACGCATGTCGTGCTGCAAGGCGGCGTCGGCGGGCTTGCGGCCGGCATCGTCGGCGTCTGGTGCGACCGCTACGGCGCGCGCCGTCCGCATTTCATCGTCGTCGAGCCCGAGCAGGCCGACTGCCTGCTGCAAAGCGCCATCGCCGGGCGGCCGGCGCGCGCGCGCGGCAGCGTCGATTCGGTGATGGCCGGGCTCGCCTGCGGCGAAACCTCGCCGCTCGCCTGGAGCTTCCTCGAGCGGGCCGTCGATGTCTTCATGACGGTGACGGATGGCCAGGCCGAGGCGGCGATGCGTGTGCTCGCCGAGGGCCGGCACGGCGACGTGCCGATCGTCGCCGGCGAATCGGGGGTCGCCGGGCTCGCCGCGCTCGAGGTGCTCGCCGGCTTTGCATGCGGCCGCGCCGCCGCGAATCTGGACGCCGCATCGCGTGTGCTGCTGATCAACACCGAAGGCGCGACGGCGCCCGCCGTCTACGCCGGCATCGTCGGGCGCAGCGCCGCCGAGGTGCTCGCCGCGCAGCGCACCTGGCTCGATCGCCAGGGCCTGTCCGCCGAGCGGCTGATGCAGCGCCTGGACGCGCACGCCGCGATCGGCGCGACCGAAGGCGGCGGCGTCTGCCGGCTGGCGTTGACCGACGCCGACAGGCTCGGCCGCGACCAGCTCGTGCACGCGATGAAGCAGCTCGGGCTCGAGGTGCGCGTCGACCGCATCGGCAACATCTTCGGTACCTGGTTCGGGGTCGACGGCGGGCGCCGCGACGCCGCGCCGGTGATGACCGGCTCGCACATCGACACCGTCGCCACCGGCGGCCGCTACGACGGCAGCTACGGCGTGCTCGCCGGGCTCGAGGTCGTGCGCTGGCTCGCCGAGCGCCGCGTCGCGCTCGCGCGGCCGGTCGTCGTCGCCGCGTTCACGAACGAGGAGGGCGCGCGCTTCCAGCCCGACATGATGGGCTCGCTCGTGCACGCCGGCGGCCTGCCGGTCGAGGAGGCGCTTGCCGTCCGCGGCACCGACGGCACGCGCGTCGGCGACGAGCTGGCGCGCATCGGCTACGCCGGCGAGATGGCCTGCGGCACGATCCGGCCGCACGCCTACGTCGAGCTGCACATCGAGCAGGGGCCGGTGATGGAGGCCGAGGGCATCGAGATCGGTGCCGTCGCCGACCTGCAAGGGATCTCGTGGCAGGAGATCACCTTCGTCGGCCAGTCGAATCACGCCGGCACGACGCCGATGCGCCTGCGCCGCGACGCCGGCTACTGCGCCGCGGCGGTGGCGGTCTTCGTGCGCGAACTGGCCGCGCGCGATGGCGGCAGCCAGGTGGGCACGGTCGGCCGCATCGAGCTGCGCCCGAACCTGATCAACGTGATCGCGGCGCGCGCGACGCTGACGGTGGACCTGCGCCACACCGACGAGGCGACGCTGCAACGCGCCGAGCAGCAGCTGGCGGCGTTCGTGCAGCGCCTGGCGGAAGAGCAGGGCGTGCAGGTACAGGTGCGCCCGCTCGCCCGCTTCGAGCCGGTGCGCTTCGACGAACGGCTGGTGCGCCTGATCGAGACCTGCGCGCACGCGCGCGGCCACCACACGCGCCGCATGACCTCCGGCGCCGGCCACGACGCGCAGATGATGGCGCGCATCGGCCCCGCGGCGATGATCTTCGTGCCCAGCGCCGGCGGCATCAGCCACAACCCGCGCGAACACACCGAACCGGCCGACCTGCTGCGCGGCGCCAATGTGCTGCTCGACGTGGTGCTGGCGCTTGCGGCGTACTGAGCCGGCCCGTGCCGGGGCCACGAGGGCGATCGGCAGGATTGCCATGAGCCAGTCGTCCCCGGCTGCCTTCACTGGGGCCGTGGGCGACTCGCCTCGAGCAACGGTTCGCCGCGCCGAGCGCCGCGCAGGGCCGCGCCCAGCTTCAGCCCGGCAAAGGCGCCGGCCAGTGCCAGGCCGATCGCGGCGGCGCCCGACGCCGACCACCACGAAGGCGATGCCGACGCCTGCACCCGCACCGCCAGGGCCAACGTGGCCACCGTGAACGACAGCCCGAGGGCTTGGATCATCTCGTCCTTGCCCAGCCGCAGCGACTGCAGGTAAGGAACCCAAGGCAGCACGAAGATGGCGGTGGCGGCGGTGACCGCGCCGGTGGCCGCCCCGGCCGCCGCGCTCGACCATCGGCCGCGCTTCGAGAGGTCGGGCAGCGCCGGGTGCCAAAGCCCCCACGCGCCATAGATGACGAGGATCGCGCCGAGCCAGCGCCGCGCGGCCTCCGCCGAGGCCGCGGCACCGAATCCGGGTGCGGCGACGGTCACGAGGGCGATCGCCAGCCAGCCGGGCCACAACCGGGCCCCTGGCCGCACAGGCCGCCCGCAGCGGCCGCGTCCCTCGGCATCGGGTGCGGCTGGGCGGTTTCGAAGCGGTCGCCCAGCTTGTGTCGGCGGGCGCAGGGGCCGCGGTGATGCCCGAGAGCGCCGCGCTTCGCCACCGTGGGCCCGGCACGCGGGTGGTCGCGTTGTCGGACCCCTGGGCGCGCCGCCGACTGGTCATCTGCATGACGCCGCAGGGCGCGGACTTGCACACCGTGCGCGCGCTGGTCGATGCGCTGCTGGCCCGGCCGTCCGGCGCCTAGAGTGGCGGACAATGCCCGCATGGCTTCAGAGACCCTTTCCGCGGACGTTTCGAACACGCCGACCGTCGCGTTTGTCTCGCTCGGCTGCCCCAAGGCGCTGACCGACTCGGAGTTGATCGTCACGCAGCTGCGCGCCGAGGGCTACGGCACGAGCAAGACGTTCGCCGGCGCCGACCTCGTCATCGTCAACACCTGCGGCTTCATCGACGAGGCGGTCAAGGAGAGCCTGGACACGATCGGCGAGGCGCTGGCCGAGAACGGCCGCGTCATCGTCACCGGCTGCCTCGGCGCCAAGGCCGGCAGCGACGGCGGCAACCTCGTGCAGGGCGTGCACCCCAAGGTGCTGGCCGTCACCGGCCCGCACGCCGCCGCCGAGGTGATGGCCGCCGTGCACCGGCACGTGCCCAAGCCGCACGATCCGTTCGTCGACCTCGTGCCCGAGGTGCGCGCCGAGGTCCGCGCTGAGTTTCGAGGGATTGCCGGCATCAAGCTGACGCCGCGCCACTACGCGTACCTGAAGATCAGCGAAGGCTGCAACCACCGCTGCACGTTCTGCATCATCCCGTCGATGCGCGGCGACCTCGTGTCGCGGCCGATTGGCGACGTGCTCGACGAAGCGCGGGCGCTGTTCGACAACGGCGTGAAGGAACTGCTCGTCGTCAGCCAGGACACCAGCGCCTACGGCGTGGACGTGAAGTACCGCACCGGCTTCTGGGACGGCCGGCCGGTGAAGACGCGGCTGGCGGACCTCGCCGAGAAGCTGGCCGAATTGGCCGCGGCGCATGGCGCGTGGGTGCGGCTGCACTACGTCTATCCGTACCCGAGCGTCGATGATCTGTTGCCGCTGATGGCCGACGGCCGCGTGCTGCCGTACCTGGACGTGCCGTTCCAGCACTCGCACCCCGAGGTGCTCAAGCGCATGAAGCGGCCGGCCAGCGGCGAGAAGAACCTCGAGCGGCTGCAGCGCTGGCGCACCGCGTGTCCCGAGATCGTCGTGCGCAGCACGTTCATCGCCGGTTTTCCGGGTGAGACCGACGAGGAGTTCGAGCACCTGCTCGGCTTCATGCGCGAAGCGCAGATCGACCGCGCCGGCTGCTTCGCCTATTCGCCAGTGCAAGGCGCGGCGGCCAACGAGCTGCCGGGCCAGTTGCCGCAGGCGCTGCGCGAAGAGCGCCGCACACGCTTCATGGCCGTGGCCGAAGAGGTGTCGGCGGCCAGGCTCGCACGCCGCGTCGGCGCCGAGATGCAGGTGCTCGTCGACCACGCGCCGGCGCTCGGCCGCCAAGGCGGGCGCGGCCGCAGTTATGCCGACGCGCCGGAGATCGACGGCACCGTGCGCCTGCTGCCGCCGGCCAAGGCGAGCCGCACGCTGAAGGTGGGCGAGTTCGTGCGCGCGCGCATCGTCGCCGCCGAGGGGCACGACCTCGTCGCGATGCCGCTTTGATTCGTCTTCCCTACTCAACCAAAACGAGAAAGCCACCGCCTTGAAGCCCGACGCCGCCTCCGCCCTCATCCACCACGCCTACGAGCCGCCGGCCGGTTTCGCGGCGCCGCAGGTCGGGGTCTTCAAGGCCTCGACGGTGCTGTTCGAGAACGTCGCGGCGGTGCGTGCGCGCGACTGGCGCAACAAGGCCGGCTACACCTACGGGCTGCATGGCACGCCGACGAGCTTCACGCTCGAGGAGCGCATCGCCTCGCTCGAAGGTGGCCGGCACTGCCTGCTGGTGCCCAGTGGCCTCGCCGCGATCGCGCTCGTCGACCAGGCGCTGCTCGCGCCGGGCGACGAGATCCTGCTGCCGGCCAACGTCTACGGGCCGAGCCGCGAACTGGCGCGCACCGACCTCGCGCGCTTCGGCGTCACGCATCGGCTCTATGACCCGCTCGATGCCGCCGGCTTTGCCGCGCTGCTCTCCGAGCGCACGAAGCTCGTCTGGCTCGAAGCGGCGGGCTCGGTGACGATGGAGTTCCCGGACCTGCCCGGCCTCGTCGCCGCGGCGCGTGCGCGTGGCATCACGACGGCGCTCGACAACACCTGGGGCGCCGGCCTCGCGTTCGACGGCTTCGCGCTCCGCATCGACATCGTCGTGCAGGCGCTGACCAAGTTCCCGAGCGGCGGCGGCGACGTGCTGATGGGCTCGGTGACGACGCGCGACGACGCGCTGCACGAGCGGCTGAAGCTGACGCACATGCACCTCGGCCTCGGCGTCGGCGCCAACGACTGCGAGGCGATCCTGCGCTCGCTGCCTTCGCTGCCGCTGCGCTATCGCGCGCACGACGAGACGGCGCGCACGCTCGCCGCGTGGTTGCAGACGCGGCCCGAGGTGACGCGTGTGCTGCATCCGGCGTTCGAGAGCTGCCCGGGGCATGCGTATTGGCGAGCGCTGTGCACCGACGCGGCCGGCCTCTTCTCGGTGTTGTTCGACGAGCGCTACACGCAAGCGCAGGTTGATCGCTTCGTCGATGGCTTGCAGCTCTTCGGCATCGGCTACTCGTGGGCCGGGCCCCGCAGCCTGGCGGTGCCTTATGACCTGAAGGCGATGCGCACCGACGGCGCACTCAAAGGCCACCTCGTGCGGTTCTCAATCGGGCTGGAGGAGGTCGAGTCGCTGCGCGCGGACATCGAGCAATCGCTGAAGGCGGCGTTCGCTTGAGCGAGGCCTGAGATCAGGCCTTGCGCGGCGACGACACCTTCTGCCGCATCAGCCGGCCCTTCTCGCGCTCCCAGTCGCGCTTCTTCTCGGTCTCGCGCTTGTCGTGCTGGGCCTTGCCCTTGGCCAGCGCGATGTCCACCTTCACGAGCCCGCCCTTGTAGTGCAGGTTCAGCGGCACGAGCGTGTAGCCGCGCTGCTCGACCTTGCCGACGAGCCGGCGGATCTCGTCCTTGTGCATCAGGAGCTTCTTCGTGCGGTCGGGCTCGGGGTGCACGTGCGTCGAGGCCGAACGCAGCGCGTTGATGCGGCAGCCGATCAGGAACAGTTCGCCGTCGCGGATGACGACGTAGCCGTCGGTGAGCTGCACCTGGCCCTCGCGGATGGCCTTGATCTCCCAGCCCGAGAGCACGATGCCGGCCTCGTGCGTCTCCTCGATGAGGTAGTCGAAACGGGCGCGGCGGTTTTCGGCGATGGCGGCCATGGCAGTGTTCACGCAGGGCCGTCGGTGCCGTGACGCTCGCGGGGTCTCCCGCGGCCGGTCGCGCGCACACGCACTCCTACAATGATTCGATTGTATGAAGCATGTGCGCCGCTCCGTGCTGCTGTGGTACTCGCCGCGCGAGATGTTCGCGCTGGTCACCGGGGTCACCGAGTACCCGCAGTTCCTGCCCTGGTGCGAAAGCGCCGAGGTGCTGCACCACGACGCCGAAGGCACGACGGCGCGCCTGAGCCTGGCCTACATGGGCGTGCGCCACGACTTCACGACGCGCAACCAGAACGTCGCCGACCGCTCGGTGACGGTGAGCCTGGTCGACGGGCCGTTCTCGGTGCTCGAGGGCGCGTGGATCTTCCAGCCGCTCGGCCGGCCCGGCGGCGAAGAGCAGGCCTGCAAGATCGAGTTCGACCTGCGCTACGCGTTCGCGAGCACGGCGCTCGAGCGGGTCGTGAGCCCGGTGTTCGATCGAGTCGCCAACACGCTGGTCGATGCGTTCGTGCGGCGGGCCGAGGATGTGTATGGGGCGCGTTGAGGCGGAGGCGGCGGGTGGTGCGGCGGCCGATGCCGATGCCGCGCCGCCGTCGATCCGCGTCGAAGTGGCCTGGTCACCGGCGCCGCGCGCCGTCGACGTCGTCGCGCTGACGCTGCCGGCCGGCGCCACTGCGGCCGAGGCGCTCAGCGCCAGCGGCCTCGTGTCGCGGCACGGGCTCGATGTGGCGGCGCTTCGCCTGGGCGTGTGGTGCAGGGCCTGCGAGCCGACGGCCGTGCTGCGCGACCGCGATCGCGTCGAGGTCTACCGGCCGCTGCGCGTCGACCCGAAAGAGGCGAGGCGGCTGCGGTATCGGCAGCACCTCGAGAAAAAGAACCGTTCGGGCTGAGCGAAGAAGCCGCCGTCAGCGGCAATCGCTCGCAATCACCGCCCGCGCGCTGCGCATCTCGTCGGCGCGGGCGCGGTCGTCGAGCACTTCGCGTTCGCCCTTCTCGTTGATGCGCGCCATGCGCTGGCCGGTTTCGAGCGCGACGACGTGGGCGCGGGCGCGGCGGCAGTTCTCGGCGCGCTGGGCGGCGAGCTTCTGTTCCTCGGCCTTGGCGCGCACGGCCTGCTCCTGCTCGGCGCGCTTGCGGCGCGCCTCGACCTCGGCTTGCAGGCCGCCGGGTGCCGAGGCGGCGAGCACGCCGGCCGGGGCACTCGCGGCGCCGGAAGCGGCAGGGGATGCGGCCGCGGCCGACGCCGCGTCGGCCACCGGCGCCACCGGCGCCACCACTGCACCGGCCCGGCGCTGCGCCGAGGCCGGGCGGGCGAGGATGTCCTTCTCGGGGATCTCCTTCGGCGGCGGCCGGTCGCTGGCGGTGACGCGGCCGCTGGCGTCGCGCCAGCGCCATTGCGCATCGGCCGGCGTCGTGAACGTCGCGGCGGCCAGGGCCACGAGCCATGTGCAAGCCATCAGGGTGCCGGCACGGCGCGAGGGCAGGGCGGTCATCATGAGCCGCGAGTGTACGGCGGCACCCGTGGCCGAAGATGGCATGCGAGGTGCGAAGTGCGTCGCGGTGTTGCAGGCATCGCGCGGCGGCGCGCGGTCGCAGTCGCACGACCGGCGCGCTGCTGCGCGAAGCAACCCTCGAGGCCATGACCACCTCGGACCGCTCCCTATAATTCGCTTTTGCGTCCGGAGCTTCTCGCATGCGCCTCTTGGGCAAAGCGCTCACCTTCGACGACGTGCTGCTCGTGCCGGCCTTTTCGCAAGTGCTGCCGCGCGACACCAGCCTCGCCACCCGCCTCACGCGCAACATCACGCTGCAGCTGCCGCTCGTTTCGGCGGCGATGGACACCGTGACCGAGGCGCGCCTCGCGATCGCCATCGCTCAGGAAGGCGGCATCGGCATCGTGCACAAGAACCTCACGCCCAGGCAGCAGGCGGTGGAGGTGGCACGCGTCAAGCGCTACGAGTCGGGCGTGCTGCGCGACCCGATCACGGTGACGCCCGAGATGCCGGTGCGCGCGGTGATGGAGCTGTCGCGCCAGCATGGCGTGTCCGGCTTCCCGGTGCTCGAGGGCACGCAGGTCGTCGGCATCGTCACCAACCGCGACCTGCGCTTCGAGACGCGGCTCGATGCACCGGTGCGCGAGATCATGACGCCGCGCGAGCGGCTCGTCTCGGTGCGCGAAGGCGCCTCGCTCGACGACGGCAAGGCGCTGATGCACCGGCACAAGCTCGAGCGTGTGCTCGTCGTCAACGAGGCGTTCGAGCTGCGCGGCCTGATGACGGTGAAGGACATCACCAAGCAGACGAGCTTCCCGAACGCCGCGCGCGACGGCCAGGGCAAGCTGCGCGTCGGCGCCGCCGTCGGTGTCGGCGAGGGCACCGAAGAGCGCGTCGAGCTGCTCGCCAAGGCCGGCGTCGATGTGCTGGTGGTCGACACCGCGCACGGCCACAGCCAGGGCGTCACCGAGCGCGTGCGCTGGGTCAAGCGCCACTATCCGCAGATCGACGTGATCGGCGGCAACATCGCCACCGGCGCGGCCGCGCTGGCGCTGTGCGAAGCCGGCGCCGACGCGGTGAAGGTCGGCATCGGCCCGGGCTCGATCTGCACGACGCGCATCGTCGCCGGCGTCGGCGTGCCGCAGATCACCGCCATCGACAACGTCGCCACGGCGCTGCGCGGCAGTGGCGTGCCGCTGATCGCCGACGGCGGCATCCGCTTCAGCGGCGACATCGCCAAGGCGATCGCCGCCGGTGCCAGCACGGTGATGATGGGCGGCATGTTCGCCGGCACCGAAGAGGCGCCCGGCGAGACGATCCTCTACCAGGGCCGCACCTACAAGAGCTACCGCGGCATGGGCTCGCTCGGCGCGATGCAGCAAGGCAGCGCCGACCGCTACTTCCAGGAAGACGGCGGCAACAACCCCAACACCGCCAAGCTCGTGCCCGAAGGCATCGAGGGCCAGGTGCCGTACAAGGGCTCGGTCGTCAACATCCTCTTCCAGATGGCCGGCGGCCTGCGAGCGTCGATGCACTACTGCGGCTGCGCCAGCATCGCCGAGATGCAGCAGCGCGCCGAGTTCGTCGAGATCTCGTCGGCGGGCATGCGCGAGAGCCACGTGCACGACGTGCAGATCACGAAGGAAGCGCCCAACTACCGGGCCGAGTGATGAGCGATCGCGACGTGCCCGCGCCCGCCGCAGAAGCCGTGGCGGGCGGCCCCGAGCCGCGCCGCGCGGCGATGTCGTTCATCCTCGTCGCGGTGCTGATCGACATGATCGCCATCGGCCTGATGGTGCCGGTGCTGCCGCACATCGTCGGCACGTTCACGTCGAGCAACGACGAGCAGGCGCTGGCCTTCCTCGCCGTGACCACGGCCTTCGGCGTCGCCAACTTCTTCGCCGCGCCGGTGCTCGGCGCGCTGTCCGACCGCCACGGCCGCCGGCCGGTGTTGCTGGTGGGCTTCGCGGGGCTGGCGCTCAGCTTCTTCGTCACCGCCGCGGCCACGGCGCTGTGGGTGCTGGTGGCGGTGCGCCTGTTCTCGGGCGCGATGCAGAGCAACATCTCGATCGCCAACGCCTACGTCGCCGACATCACGGCGCCGGCCGACCGGGCGCGCCGCTTCGGGCTGCTGGGGGCGATGTTCGGCATCGGCTTCATCCTCGGGCCGGTCGCGGGCGGCCTGCTCGGCGACATCGACGTGCGGCTGCCGTTCGTCGTCGCCGGCAGCCTGGCGCTCGTCAACGGCCTCTATGGCTGGTTCGTGCTGCCCGAGTCGCTGCCGGCCGAACGGCGCCGGCCGTTCGAGTGGCGGCGCGCCAACCCGGTGGCGGCGCTGCGCGGGCTGGCGGCGTTGAAGGGGGTCGGCGCGTTGGTGTGGGTGATCGCGCTGGCGGGCCTGGCGCAATTCATCCTGCACATGACGTGGGTGCTGTACACCAAGTTCCGCTTCGGCTGGGGGCCGGGCGAGGTCGGCTGGTCGCTCTTCGCGGTGGGCGTCGTCTCGGCCGTTTCCCAGGGGCTGCTGCTCAAGCCCGCGCTCAAGCGCCTGGGCGCGCGGCGGCTCGCGGTGGTCAGCATGGTCTCGGGCGCGCTGGCCTACGCGGCCTTCGGCCTCGCGACGGCGGCATGGATGATGTACACGATCATCGCGCTCAATGTGCTCGGCGGCATGGCCAACGCGGCGGTGCAGAGCATCGTCTCCAACGCCGCCGACGCGCGCACGCAGGGGCAGACGATGGGCGCGGTGTCGTCGCTGAACAGCCTGATGGCGGTGATCGCGCCGGTGATCGGCCTGGAGCTGCTGCGCTGGGTGTCGCACCGCCCGGCCGACGACTGGCTGCTCGGGCTGCCGCTGTACGTGTCGGCGGCGCTGATGGTGGCCGCCGTCGTGCTGGCGGTGCGCTTCTTCAGCCGCCACGCCGCCGAACCGGTGGCCGCCGCCGGCAGCCCGGTCGCGCCGTGAAGCCGAGCAACGAATGAACCACGACAAGATCCTGATCCTCGACTTCGGCTCGCAGGTCACGCAGCTCATCGCGCGCCGCGTGCGCGAAGCGCACGTCTACTGCGAGATCCACCCCAACGACGTGAGCGCCGAGTTCATCCGCGCCTTCGCGCCGGTGGGGGTGATCCTCTCCGGCAGCCACGCCAGCACCTACGAAGAACACGAGCTGCGCGCGCCGCCGGTCGTCTACGAGCTCGGCGTGCCGGTGCTCGGCATCTGCTACGGCATGTTCACGATGGCCGTGCAGCTGGGCGGGCGCGTCGAGGCGTCGACGCAGCGCGAGTTCGGCTACGCCGAGGTGCGTGCGCGCGGCCACACCAGGCTGCTCGAAGGCATCCAGGACCGCGCCACGCCCGAGGGCCACGGCATGCTCGAGGTCTGGATGAGCCACGGCGACAAGGTCACCGAACTGCCGCCGGGCTTCAAGCTGATGGCCAGCACGCCGAGCTGCCCGATCGCCGGCATGGCCGACGAGGCGCGCCGCTTCTACGGCGTGCAGTTCCACCCCGAGGTCACGCACACGCGGCAGGGCCGCGCGCTGCTCGAGCGCTTCGTGCTCGGCATCTGCGGCGCGCGCGCCGACTGGGTGATGCGCGACCACATCGCCGAGGCGGTGGCGGCGATCCGCGCGCAGGTCGGCAGCGAAGAGGTGATCCTGGGGCTGTCGGGCGGCGTCGATTCGAGCGTCGCCGCGGCGCTGATCCACCGCGCCATCGGCGACCAGCTCACCTGCGTCTTCGTCGACCACGGCCTCTTGCGCATGAACGAGGCGCAGCTCGTGATGGAGATGTTCGCCGGCCGGCTGCACGCGAAGGTCGTGCACGTCGACGCGAGCGCCGAGTTCCTTTCGTGCCTGGCCGGGGTCAGCGACCCCGAGGCCAAGCGCAAGATCATCGGCCGCGAGTTCGTCGAAGTCTTCCAGCGCGAGGCCAGGAAGTTGCCGAACGCCAAATGGCTGGCACAGGGCACGATCTACCCGGACGTCATCGAGTCTGGCGGCGCCAAGACCAAGAAGGCGACGACGATCAAGAGCCACCACAACGTCGGCGGCCTGCCCCAGACGCTGGGGCTGAAGCTGCTGGAGCCGCTGCGCGACCTGTTCAAGGACGAGGTGCGCGAGCTGGGTGTGGCGCTCGGCCTGCCGCCGGAGATGGTCTACCGCCATCCTTTCCCGGGCCCGGGCCTGGGCGTGCGCATCCTCGGCGAGGTCAGGCGCGAGTACGCCGACCTGCTGCGCCGCGCCGACGCGATCTTCATCGACGAGCTGCGCGCCACCATCGACCCGGCCAGCGGCAAGAGCTGGTACGACCTGACGAGCCAGGCCTTCGCCGTCTTCCTGCCCGTCAAGAGCGTCGGCGTGATGGGCGACGGCCGCACCTATGACCACGTGGTCGCGCTGCGCGCCGTGCAGACGAGCGACTTCATGACCGCCGACTGGGCCGAGCTGCCCTTTGCGCTGCTGAAGAAGGTCTCGAGCCGCATCATCAACGAGGTGCGCGGCATCAACCGCGTCACCTACGACGTGAGCAGCAAGCCGCCGGCGACGATCGAGTGGGAGTGAGCGGGCGAGCGAGCGCCGAGTGAGTGCGTAGTGTGGGACGAGTGAGCATCGGCACGGCGACAATGGCTCGCCGCGAAGAAGCACCGAGCCCGATGACCGCCCCCGACCCCGCCGACGAATACGGCATGCGCCTGGCGCTGGACCAGGCGCACAACGCCTGGCTCGTCGGCGAGGTGCCGGTCGGCGCGGTGATCGTGCGGCCGTCGGCCGAGGGGCCGAAGGTCGTCGCCACCGGCTACAACCGCCCGGTGACGACGCACGACCCGACGGCGCACGCCGAGATCGTGGCGCTGCGCCACGCCGCGACGCTGCTCGAGAACTACCGCCTGCCCGGGTGCGTGCTGTACGTGACGCTCGAGCCGTGCGCGATGTGTGCGATGGCGCTGATGCACGCGCGCCTCGATCGCGTCGTCTTCGGCGCCGCCGACCCGAAGACCGGCGCCGCCGGTTCGGTGCTCGACCTCTTCGCCGAGCCGCGGCTGAACCACCACACGGCCGTCACCGGCGGCGTGCTCGGCGATGCCTGCGGCGCGCTGTTGCGCGATTTCTTCGCCGAACGGCGCGCGCAGCAGCGCGCCGAGCGCGAGGCGGCGCGGGGTGGTGCGAGCGAGGGCAGCGACGATGCCGGCGCCGGCGACGACGGCCAGTTCACCGGCAGCGACGGCGCCGTCGACAGCGCCGCGCCACCGCCGATCCCCGCCGGCGAGGCGACCGAACTCCCGCCCGAGAGCCCTTGATGCCCGCGATGCACGCCACGCCTGCTCCGATGCGACTCACCGTCTTCAGCCCCTCGGGCTACGTTACCGACCGTCTCGCGCTCGAGCGCGCGCTCGAGCGGCTGCGCACGCTCGGCTTCGATGCGCGGCGCGATCGCGCGGCCATGGCGCGCCGGCAACGTTTTGCCGGCAGCGACGAGCAGCGCCTCGCGGCGATCCACCGCGTCGCCGACGAGGCGCCGTCGGTGGCGATGGCCACGCGCGGCGGCTACGGCCTGACGCGGCTGCTCGACGGCATCGCGTGGAAGAAGCTGGCCAAGAGCGTCGAGCGCGGCACGCGCTGGGTGGGCCTGTCGGACTTCACGGCGCTGCAACTGGGCCTGCTCGCGCACACCGGCGCGCCGAGCTGGGCGGGCCCGTGTGCGACCGAAGGCTTCGGCCGCACCGACGAAGCCGGCGGCATGGACGACGTGACCGCCGACTGTTTTGCCGAGGCGATGCGCGGCGAGCTCGAGGCGGTGGGCTTTCGCTCGGAGGCCGGCTTCGACGGCCTCGAGGTGCGCGGCACGCTGTGGGGCAGCAACCTCGCGATGGTCTGCTCGCTCGTCGGCACGCCGCACATGCCCGCCGTGCGCGGCGGCGTGCTCTTCCTCGAGGACGTGAACGAGCACCCGTACCGGCTCGAGCGCATGCTGCTGCAACTGCTGCAAGCCGGCGTGCTCGGCGCGCAGAAGGCGATCGTGCTCGGCCAGTTCGACGCCTGGACGCCGCAGCCCAACGACCGCGGCTACGGCCTGAAGGCGATGGTGGCGCACCTGCGCAGCCGCACGAAGGTGCCGATCCTCACCGGCCTGCCGTTCGGGCACGTGCCGACGAAGGTGACGCTGCCGATCGGCCGGCGCGTGACGCTGGCCGTGCAGGGCCGGCAGGCGTTCATCGGGTGGGGCTGATGCGCGGCTTGGCGAAGACGCGGCTCGCTGCGGCGCGCACGCTGGAACGCGCGGCGCTGGCCGCGGCCACCACGCTGCTCGCCGCCTGCAACAACAACCCCTGGCCCGACGACGAGGCGGCCAGCAACACGCTGCGCAGCGCCGTCATCGAGAACTCGCCGCGGCACCTCGACCCGACGGCTTCGTACTGGAACAACGACACGCCGTACACCTACCAGATCTACGAGCCGCCTTACGGCTACCACTACCTGAAGCGGCCGTTCCAGCTGGTGCCCAAGTCGGCGCGCGAGGTCGTGCAGCCGCGCTACATCGACAAGGAAGGCCGGCCGCTGCCGGCCGACGCGCCGGCCGGGCAAGTGGCCGAGAGCATCTACGACGTGCCGATCAAGCCGGGCATCCGCTTCCAGCCGCACCCGGCGTTCGCCACCGACGAGCAGGGCCGCCATCGCTATCACGCGATGAACAAGGGCGAGCTCGGCGCGCGCCGCACGCCGCTCGAGTTCGAGCACCAGGGCACGCGCGAGCTGGTGGCCGCGGACTTCGTCTATGCGCTGAAGCGGCACGCGACGACGCGCATCACGACGCCGATCTTCAGCACCTTCGCCGAGTACGTGGTGGGGCTGAAGGAGTACGGCGCGCTCGTCAAGCAGGAAGACGCGAAGCTGCGCGCCGGCCTCGACCCTTCGTCGCTCGACAAGCCGTTCCTCGACTTCCGCCGGTGGCCGCTGGCCGGCGCCGAGGCGCCCGAGAAGCACCTGCTGCGCGTCCGCATCAAGGGCAAGTACCCGCAATGGAGCTACTGGATGCAGATGACCTTCACGGCGCCGGTGCCGTGGGAGGCCGATGCGTTCTACGCGCAGCCGGGCATGGCCGAGGCCGGCCTCACGCTCGACCGCTGGCCGGTGGGCACGGGGCCGTACATGCTGACCGAGTTCGTGCAGGACCGCCGGCACGTGATGGTGCGCAACCCCAACTACCGCGGCGAGCCGTACCCGTGCGAAGGCGAGCCCGGCGACAAGGAGGCCGGGCTGCTGGCCGACTGCGGCAAGACGACGCCGTTCGTCGACCGCATGGTCTTCACCGTCGAGCGCGAGGCGGTGCCGCAACGCGGCAAGTTCCGCCAGGGCTTCTACGACATCGAGGTCTTCGAGCGCACCGACACCGGCATGACCTACCGCGTCGAGGCGCAGGACAGCGACACCGTGCGCGCCGAGTACGAGAAGAAGGGCTTCACCTTCGGCCAGGCCTCCGACGTCAACAGCTACTTCATCGGCTTCAACATGCTCGACCCGGTGCTCGGCTACGGCGCCACGCCCGAGCAGGACGCGCGCAACCGCAAGCTGCGCCAGGCGATCAGCATCGCCATCGACTGGGAGGAGTGGAGCAAGATCTTCCCGAAGGACGCCGGCGACACGGCGATGAGCCCGCTGCCGCCGGGCATCTTCGGCAGCCGCGAGGGCACGCCCGAAGGCGTGAACCCGGTGACGCACCGCTGGGTCGGCGACGCGAAGACCGGCCGCGCCGTGCGCCGCGGCATCGACGAGGCGAAGAAGCTGATGGCCGAGGCCGGCTACCCCAACGGCCGCGACGCCGCGACCGGCCGGCCGCTGGTGCTGAACTACGACTACTACGCGCCGGCCACGCCCGAGCGCAAGCCGCGGCTCGACTGGGTGGTGCGCCAGTTCGCGAAGATCGACATCCAGCTCGAGATCCGCGCCACCGACAACAACCAGTTCCAGGACAAGGTGCGCAAGGGCAAGTACCAGGTGTTCTGGCTCGGCTGGCTCGCTGACTACCCCGACGCGGAGAACTTCCTCTTCCTGCTGTACGGCCCGACCGGCAAGACGAAGTTCGACGGCGAGAACACGTCGAACTACGCCAGCGCCGAGTACGACCGCCTCTTCGTGCAGATGAAGACGCTGCCCGACGGGCCGGACAAGCAGGCGCTGATCGACCGCATGGTCAGGCTCGTCCAGGACGACGCGCCATGGACGATGGGCTACTTCCCGTACACGTCGGCGGCGTCGCAGCGCTGGGTGAAGAACTTCAAGCCGGCGATCCTGACGCGTGACCACGGCCGCTACGTGCGGCTCGATGTCGCCGACCGCGTCGCTGCGCTGCAGGCGTGGAACCGGCCGCTGTGGTGGCCACTCATCGCGCTGGCTGCCGGCGCCGCGGTGCTCGTGTGGGCGGCGGTGCGCGCGTTGCGCCGGCGCGAGCGGATGAACGCGCGCGGTGAGCAGGTTGCCGCAGTGGCCGCGCCCGCGGGGCCGGCCGGCGCGGCCTGACGTCGATCAGAAGCGAAGGCCACGCACGTGCTCGGCTACATCGCCCGCCGCATCGCCTACGGGGTGTTGATCCTGCTGGGCGTGAACCTGGCGACCTTCTTCCTCTTCTTCACCGTCAATACGCCCGACGACATGGCGCGGCTGAACCTCGGCGGCAAGCGCGTCACGCAAGAGGCGATCGAGAAGTGGAAGGTCGAGCGCGGCTACGACAAGCCGCTGTACGTCAACCGCGCGAAAGAGGGCACGGCGCAGGTCACCGAGACGATCTTCTGGGAGCGCTCGGTGTCGCTCTTCGCGCTGGACTTCGGCCGCGCCGACGGCGAGAGCGCCGGCAACATCGGCCACGAGGTCGCCACGCGCATGTGGGTGAGCCTGCAGATGGCGCTGCCGCTCTTCGTGCTGCAAGTGTTCGCGAGCACCGCGTTCGCGCTGCTGCTGGTGATGTTCAGGCACTCGCGGCTGGACTTCTGGGGTGTTGTCGCGTGCGTCCTGATGCTGTCGATCTCGAGTCTGTTCTACATCATCGTCGGCCAGTACCTCTTCTCGCGCGTGATGAAGCTGGCGCCGATCTCGGGCTACGCCGCCGGGCTCGATGCGGTGAAGTTCCTCGTGCTGCCGGTGCTCTTGTCGCTCGTGGCGCGGCTGGGCGGCGAGGCGCGGCTTTACCGCGCGATGTTCCTCGAAGAGATCGGCCGCGACTACGTGCGCACGGCGCGCGCCAAGGGCCTGGCCGAGTGGACCGTCCTTGCCCGGCACGTGCTGCGCAACGCGCTGATCCCGATCATCACCAGCGCCGGCGCGTACCTGCCGTACGTCTTCCTCGGCAGCCTCGTCTTCGAAAGCTTCTTCGGCCTGCCGGGGCTCGGCGCCTACGTGATCGAGGCGATCGGCAAGCAGGACTTCGCGATCGTGCGCACGATGGTCTTCCTCGGTTCGCTGCTGTACATCGCGACCTACATCCTGATCGACATCGCGTACTCGTGGGCCGACCCGCGCGTGCGCCTGGCCTGACCGCGCCCGCTCGCCATGCCCAAGTTCGTGCTGCTGTGGACCGATGCCGCGATGTGGCTGATGGCCGCGGCCGTGCTGGCCTACGGCTGGCACGTGCGGCGAAGCCCGGCGCTCGCGGCTACGTGGCGCCGCGTGTTCCGCGACCCGGCGGCGCTGGCGTCGTCGGTGGTGCTGCTGCTGTGCCTGGGCGTGACGCTGGCCGACAGCGTGCACTACCGGCTGCGGCTGCCACCGGCGCCGGGCGCCGCGGCCAACGCGCCGCCCGCGTACGAGGCGCGCACGCGCTCGCTGCTCGACGCGTGGCTGGCCGACCTGATCGATTCGCGAGAAGCCACGTATTCGCGGCCGCTCGCGTATCTGGGCTTCACCAAGGAATCGGTCGAGGTGGGCGGGCAGGTGCAGCGCCTCGCGCCGCGGTTGAAGTTCGGCGGCGCACACCTCGCGCGGCCCGAGGCCGAGTGGGCCGGCGACGTGGCGATGCGCGCGGCCGCCGGCGTCGCCGCGGGTGCGCTGGTGGCGGCGGCGCTGGCGGCGCTCTTCGTCGCGCTGCTCGCCCGTGCGCGGCGGCAGCCGTGGCGCGCGACGTGGATGCAGGTCGTACGCGGCGAGGGCGCGATTCCGTGGCGCGTCGCGCTCGCCACCATCGCCGCCGTCTGTCTGCTCGCCGGGCCGGCCGCGGCGCTGTCCGGGCCGTATCACCTGCTCGGCACCGACCTCACCGGCAACGACGTGCTGTACCAGGCGCTCAAGAGCATCCGCACGGCGTTTGTCATCGGCGCGCTGGCGACGGTGGCCACGCTGCCGCTGGCCGTGTCGCTGGGCATCGTCGCCGGCTACTACCGCGGCGTCGTCGACGAGGTCATCCAGTACCTCTATACGGTGCTGTCGTCGGTGCCCAACGTGCTGCTGATCGCCGCGTGCGTGCTGATGGTGCAGGTCTTCCTCGACCAGCATCCGGAACTGTTCGAGACCGGCGCCGAGCGCGCCGACCTGAAGCTGTTCCTGCTGTGCGCGGTGCTCGGCCTCACCGGCTGGGCGGGGCTGTGCCGCCTCTTGCGCGGCGAGACGCTGAAGCTGCGCGAGCTGGAGTACGTGCAGGCGGCCACCGCCTTCGGCGTGCGGCCGTGGCGCATCATGGTGCGGCACATCTTCCCGAACGTCGCGCACCTGATGTTGATCGTCACGGTGCTCGAGTTCAGCGCGCTCATCCTGTACGAGGCGGTGTTGAGCTACGTTGGCGTCGGCGTCGATCCGTCGATGAACAGCTTCGGCGGCATGATCAACCTGGCGCGCAACGAGATGAGCCGCGACCCGGTGGTGTGGTGGAGCTTCGCGGCGGCGTTCGGCTTCATGGTCACGCTGGTGCTGGCGGCCAACCTCTTTGCCGACGGCGTGCGCGATGCGTTCGACCCGCGCTCGCGCGCGACGCGCCCGCGCCTGCTGGCGCGGCGCGCTGGCGGTGATGGTGGCCGCGCCGCCGGCGCCGCGGGCCCGGCGCCCGAAGCGGAGCGCGGCGCATGATCGAGATCGAGCGCCTGACGGTCGAGCTCGACGGCGAGGCCGGCATCGTGCGCGCCGTCGACGCGCTGGCGCTGACGCTCGCGCGGGGCGAGACGTTTGCTCTCGTCGGCGAGAGCGGTTGCGGCAAGAGCATGACGGCGCTGGCGCTGATGCGCCTGTTGCCCGAGAACGGCCTCGTGACCGCCGGCCGTGTGCGTCTGGATGCGCGCGACGGCGCAGCGGGCGCTTGGGCCGGCGAGGGCGGCCACGCCGGCGCGATCGAACTGCTCGACCTGCCCGAAGCGGCGATGCGCCGCGTGCGCGGCGCGCGCATCGGCATGATCTTCCAGGAGCCGGCGACGAGCCTGAACCCGGTGCTGCGCGTCGGCCAGCAGATCGTCGAGGCGATCGAGACGCACACGCCACTGCGCGGCGCCGACGCGCGCGCGCGGGCGCTGCAATGGCTCGAGCGGGTCGGCATCCCCGAGCCGGCGCGGCGCATCGACGACTACCCGTTCCGCATGAGCGGCGGCCAGAAGCAGCGCGTGATGATCGCGATGACGCTCGCCGCCGAGCCCGACTTCCTCGTTGCCGACGAGCCGACGACGGCGCTGGACGTGACGATCCAAGCGCAGGTGCTCGATCTGCTGCGCGACCTTCAGCGCGAGCGCCGCATGGGCCTCCTGCTGATCACGCACGACCTCGCGGTGGTGGCCGGCATGGCGCACCGCGTGGCGCTGATGTACGCGGGGCAGATCGTCGAGGTGGCGCCGGCCGACGCGTTCTTCGCCGCGCCGAAGCACCCGTATGCGCAGGCGCTGCTGCGCGCACTGCCGGGGCGCGCGGCGCGCGGCGCGCCGCTGGCCGCCATCGGCGGCACGGTGCCGCCGTTGACGCAGGCGTTCAGCGGCTGCCGATTCGCGCCGCGCTGCGACCAGGTGATGGCGCATTGCGCGGGCACGCCGCCGGTGTTGCTGCCGCTGCCGGGGGTGGCACGCGCGGTGCGGTGTCTGCTGTATTCGCCGGGCTTCGATACCTCAGCCCGGACGGAGTCGCCGGGCAGCACTGAGCCAATCCCTGTTCGCCCTGATCCACCCCCCGTTCGCCCTGAGGTATCGAAGGGCCAGCACGCCACCGACGCTTCCACGCCCCTGCTGCAAGTCCAGGACCTCACCGTCCGCTTCCCGCTGCGCGGCGGCCCGCTGCAACGTGTTCGCGGGCACTTCGACGCCGTGCGCGACGTGTCGTTCACGCTCGCGCGCGGCCGCACGCTGGCGCTGGTCGGTGAGTCGGGCTGCGGCAAGACGACGACCGGCAAGGCCATCGTGCAGCTGCTGCGCGGCGTGGCCGAGGTGAGCGGCCGCGCGCTGCTCGACGGCGCCGACCTGCTCGCGATGCAGGGCGACGCGCTGCTCGCCGCGCGGCGGCGCGTGCAGATCATCTTCCAGGACCCGTTCGCATCGCTGAACCCGCGGCTGCGCGTCGCCGAGCTGCTCGAAGAAGGGCTCGTCGCGCTGCGCCCGGAACTGGACGCCGCCGCGCGCCGCGCCCGCATCGCCGAGCTGACCGAGCAGGTGGGCCTGCGCGCCGACGCGCTGCAGCGTCACCCGCACGAGTTCTCCGGCGGCCAGCGCCAGCGCATCGCGATCGCGCGCGCGCTGGCGGTGCAGCCTGACCTGATCGTGTGCGACGAACCGACCTCGGCGCTGGACGTTTCGGTGCAGGCGCAGATCCTGAACCTGCTGCGTGGCCTGCAAGGCACGCTCGGCGTGTCGTACCTCTTCATCACGCACAACATCGGCGTTGTCGAGCTGATGGCCGACCACATCGCGGTGATGCAGGGCGGCCGCATCGTGGAGCAGGGTGCGGCCGCCGACGTGCTCGAGCGGCCGGCGAATGCGTACACGCAGGCCTTGCTAGCCGCCGTGCCGCGGCTGGCGGATCGGTGTTGACCCGCCCGAGTGAAAACCCGCATCCCGACTTTCGGCGTTAGGTCTTCGTTGCGCTTTTCCAACGAGACGCCCGACCAAGGGGCCCGATATCGCTTTCCCCGAGCGATCCCGTGTAACCCCGCCGCGACAATCCTTCGCACTCTGGTTACGTGAGTTGCTGAGCGCATTCCTTGCGAGGGGGTTGCGCGGCATTGGTCGAAGACGACCCTGCGTTTCCAGGCCGTGCTACCGATTCCATCCAATCGTAGGAGGTTCCGTATGTTCAAGAAGACCAAGATCGGCGTGGCCGCGGCCATGCTGGTCGGTGGGGTCAGCCTGCTTGCCACCGCAGTGCAGGCCCAGACCGACCAGCGCGTCGAGATCACGGGCTCGCGCATCAAGCGCGTCGACGTGGAAGGCGCGCTGCCGATCACGACGATCAGCCGGGCCGAGCTCGACGCCAGCGGCGCCACGACCGTGGCCGAGTTCGTGCGCGCGATCCCGTTCGTCACCGCCGGCAACCTCCGGCCGCAGGGCGGTTCTTCGGCGCAGTCGTTGGCCGAAGTCGACCTGCGCGCGCTGGGCGCCGAGCGCACCCTCGTGCTGATCGACGGCCGCCGCGCCGCCAAGGGCCCGATGATCGGCGACCGCGCCGACCTGAACACGATCCCGATGGCGATGATCGAGCGCGTCGAGATCCTGACCGACGGCGCGTCGGCGATCTACGGCTCCGACGCCATCGCCGGCGTGGTGAACTTCATCACCAAGAAGAACTTCACCGGCATCGAGGTGATGGTCGGTGGCCACCGCCCGAAAGTGAAGGGCGGCGACCGTAACGAAGCCTCGGTGGTGTTCGGCGCCACCGGCAACAAGGGCCGGCTGATCGGCGGCGTCTCGTACAGCGATCGCGACATCGTGTTCGACCGCGACGTGCTGTTCACCCAGCCGCGCGGCGCTTCGGTGTACGGCAACAACTACACGCGCGTCATCGGCGGCGTCGACCAGTTCGACTTCACCGCCATCCCGGGCGGCTGCACGGAGCCGAACTTCTACACGGTCGGTGCCAGTTGCCGCTTCGACTTCACGCAGGTCGCCGCCGACGAGGCCCAGTTGCGTATCCAGTCGGTCTTCACGCGCGGCGACTACCAGATCACCGACACCTGGACCGGCTACATGGGCGCGTGGGTCAGCCGCTCGTCGAGCTTCGGCCGCTATGCGCCGACGCCCGGCCTGATCCCGCTGTCGGCCACGAGCCCCGGCAACCCGCTGCCCGGCACCGACGTCAACCTGTACCACCGCTTCGCCGCCGCCGGCCCGCGCGACAACAGCACCGACAACAACTACTACAACCTGAACCTGGGCCTCACCGGCCAGCTGTTCGGATTCGAGGTCGATGGCGGCTACCGCCGCAGCGACTCCAAATTCTACGAGCTGGGCCGCAACTACATCGTCCGCCCGCTGGCGCAGGCGGCCATCGACTCGGGCGCCTACGACCTCGTCAACCCGAGCCTGAACCCGGCCGACGTGCTCAACTCGATCAAGGCGACGATCACGCGCGACGCCCGCTTCAAGGAAGAAGAGCTGTACGGCACGGCGTCGATCGGGCTGTTCAAGCTCGGCGGCAACACCGCGACGCTGCTGGTGGGCGCCGAGTACCGCGAAGAGACGTTCTTCGACAACTACGATTCGCTGCAGGAAGCCGGCGTCATCGAAGGCAGCGCCGGCAACTCCTCGGGCGGTAGCCGCAAGATCGGCGCGGCCTATGGCGAAATGCTGCTGCCGTTCAGCAAGGCGCTCGAGGTGAGCCTGTCGGCGCGCTGGGAGAAGTACTCCGACTACGGCAACGACTTCTCGCCGAAGGCTTCGGTGCGCTTCAAGCCGATGAACAACCTGGCGCTGCGCGCCTCGGCCGGCAAGGGCTTCCGCGCCCCGAGCCTGCCGGTGCTGACGCAGAAGACCACGTTCTCGGCCGAAGGCGTGGAAGATCCGGTGTCGTGC
The DNA here is from genome assembly GCA_016716535.1 of Betaproteobacteria bacterium. Classification (GTDB taxonomy): domain Bacteria; phylum Pseudomonadota; class Gammaproteobacteria; order Burkholderiales; family Burkholderiaceae_C; genus Rubrivivax. Next base: position 766,753 of record JADJWD010000002.1, read on the forward strand.
GCGGTGCTGAACCCCGGCTCGCCCGAGTGCCAGGTCAACACCTACACGATCGCCAACCCGTCGCTCGACTCGGAGAAGTCGACGCAGTTCTCCTTCGGTCTGGTGTTCGACCTGACCGACTCGATCAGCTTCAAGGCCGACTACTGGTCGTTGAAGATCGAGGACGTCATCAACGAGATCGGCGCGCAGGACCTCGTCGACCGCAGCAACGGCACCGACCCGCGCCCGATTCCTCCGGGCCTGGGTGTGACGCGCGCCCCCAGCGGCGTGATCACCCGCATCGACGCCGGCTACGCCAACGAAGGCACGCTGAAGACGCACGGTATCGACGCCGGTGTCGCGACGAGCTTCGCGCTGGGCGGCGCCGGCCGCCTGCGCAGCGAACTGCGCTGGACGCACGTGCTGAAGTACGACGAGGACGGCGTCGACTTCAACGGTTCCATCGGCCAGCCGAAGGACCGGATGATGCTGACCAACGAGTGGACGATGGGGCCGTTCCGCGCGGCCTGGAACATCAACTACATCGGCCGCAACGAGTTCCAGCCGGGCAGCGCCACCGACCAGCGCCGCAACGGCGGCTACAGCACGCACGACCTGCAGTTCGGCTGGAAGACGCCGATCAAGGGCAGCGACCTGACGTTCGGCATCGTCAACGCCGGCAACAAGCTGCCGACGCTGTACACGTTCGACAACCGCGACTACAACTTCTACCTGTACGACGCGTACGGCCGTACGACGTACCTGCGCTACACGCAGCGCTTCTGAAGCGGCGCGGCGCGGCGGGCGCCAAGAGCGCCCGCCGGTGCACGCACGAATCGGATGCAACGGGGCCTTCGGGCCCCGTTTTCGTTGCCGTCAGCGCAGCGTGATCCGCACCGCCCAGCCCATGAGGTGCCCGTCGTGCCGCAGCGGCTCGACATGGTGCTGCGCGTCGCGGCCGAAGCGCGCCAGCAGCGACTGCATCGCTGCTTCGTCGAGCGCGGCGCCGCGCAGGTCGGCGAGCCGCGCACCGTCGTCGCGTACCGCCTGCTCGACGCCCGCGAGCCGCGTGCGCGCCGCCGCTTCGCCGTGCCGCGCGGCGGTCTCCATCACGACGGCGATCGCCTCGCGCAGCTCGAACAGCAGGTCGGGGCACGGCGAGCGCGCGGCGCGGTCGGTCAACTCGCGCTGGCAGGTGTTGAAGCGCTCGCGCGCTGCAAGCGCCGCGGCATCGGTGGCCAGCGCGCGGCGGCCGGCCTCGGTGGCGGCCCGCGACATCGGGCGCAGCATCGCGGTGGCGCATGCGAAGAGGCCGCCCCCCGGCGCGAGCGCCCAGGCGATGTGCTGTGCTTCCTCGGTAGCCAGGGCGACGGGCCGTGATTCGGCGTGGTGCATCACCGCGGCGAAGCGGCCCGGCCGCGCCAGCACGCGCAGCAGTTCGGGCACGCTGCCTTCGAGATCGCTGTACTCGAGCCCGAACTGGCTGACGGCCAGTGCGTGCCCGCCGTCTTCGAACGGCAGCGCTTCGGCGCGTGTGCCGCCGAAGAAGCGCACGCGTGCGCGCCGCGCCGGCGGCAACTGCGCCAGCCACGGCGGCGACACCGGCGCCAGGTCGACCGAGTCGCAGGTGATCGCGCTCTCGCTGCGCGTGGCGAGCAGCAACTGCGCGAGCGGCCCGTTGCCCGAGGCGACGTCGAGCACGCGGTCCGCAGGCGCCAGCGCCCCGAACACGTCGCGCCAGAACGCGCCGATCGGCCCGTCGTAGTTGCCGGCAAAGCTGGTGGCGCACGAGTGCAGCGCGCCCGTCTGCCAGTAGCGCGCCCAGGCGTGGCGGGTGGCTTCGTTGTCCGGCGCGTCGGCCGGCTGGGGGGCGCTGGTTGCGTCGTTCATCGTGTCGGCCAGCGTACCATCTGGCCGTGCATCACCTTCGCTTTGCCGGGCACCGCCCGACGATGATCTGCCTTCTCGGTGGCCTGCTTGTGTCGTCACTGGCCATCGCGCAAAGCGCGGCGCCGATCGACGCGCTGCGGCAGGACCTTCAACGCTGCCGTGCCATCGCCGAGGCGAACGTGCGGCTCGCCTGCTTCGACGCGCTGGCAGCGCCGCCCGTGCGCGCGAAAGCGGCGGCCTCGTCGGCGCCGACGGTTGCATCGACGGCTTCCGCCACCGCGGCGGCTTCGGCCGCTCCAGCCGCCTCGGCCACCGACGCGGCCACCGCGAGCTTCGGCCTCGAACACCGCACATCGGCAAGCGCCGCCGAAGAACTGCACAGCCGCATCCCCGGCCCCTTCACCGGCTGGGAGCCGAAGACACGCTGGAAGCTCGCCAACGGCCAGGTCTGGCAGGTGGCAGACAGCAGCCGCGCCTACTACCGGCTCGAGAGCCCCGCGGTGCGCATCACCCGCGGTGCGCTCGGCAGTTTCTTCATGGAGATCAGCGGCGTCTCGCACGCGGTGCCAGTGCGGCGCGTGGAGTAGCGGGACACCGCGAGGAAACGGCGCGAAACGACACACCCCGTTTCCGCCCCGTGCAAAGCGAGGTCAAGAATGGCCTTCCTCCAGACCTCGCTTGCTTGCATGGACCGATCCCACCTGGCGACGCGTCGCCGCCTGCTGCTGCATGCAGCGTTGTCCGGTGTCGGTGCAGGTGCCTTGGCCGCGTGTGGCGGCGGCGATGCAGCCGCGGCACCGGGCGCGCCGATGCCGGCGCCTGGTCCTGCGCCGGGTTCCACACCGACTCCCGCACCCACGCCGGCGCCGACTCCCGCGCCCACGCCTGCACCGACACCGGCGCCAACGCCCGCACCGACTCCGTCACCCGGCGGTGGCGCCGTCGTTCACGCCGACCCGAGCAACTACCTCGCGCGCCTGGCCGCACTGAAAGCCGGCGACACGCTGCTTCTGGCGCCCGGCCACTACGGCGTCACGGCGACCGGCGCCGACACCGGCAGCGTGCCCGGGCTGCCGATCTTCAATCTCGAGGGCACGGCGGCCGCGCCGATCACGATCACCGGCCCGACCACCGGCGCGATGCCGGTGCTGCTGGGCCGCAGTACGCACAACACGGTGCGCCTGGCCAACGCCAGCCACATCGTCTTGCGCCGGCTGGATATCGACGGCCGCGACCGCGGCGGCGCAGGCGTCGCGGTGCAGGGGCCGTGCCACCACATCACGATCGAGGACTGCTACTTGCACGGCTTCGGCGGCAACCAGCAGATCGTCGCGATCTCCACCACCGGCCAGCCGACCTGGGGCTGGATCGTGCGCCGCAACCTGATCGTCGGCGCCGGCACCGGCATGTACTTCGGCAATTCCACCGGCGACAGCCCGTTCGTCGCCGGCCTCGTCGAATACAACGTCGTGCGCGACACGATCGGCTACTGCATGCAGGTCAAGCACCAGGCCCCGTGGGGCGCGGTGCCCGCCGGCATGCCGACGGGCAAGACGACGACGATCATCCGGCACAACGTCTTCGCGAAGTCGGGCAACAGCTCGGCGGGTGAGCTGGCGCGGCCCAGCCTGCTCGTCGGCGACGGGCCAGCCAGCGGCGCGGGCTCAGGCAACGACTTCGCCATCTACGGCAACCTCTTCCACGAGAACCCGACCGAGGCGCTGTTCCAGGGCGAAGGGCACATCGCCTTCTACGCCAACGTCATGGTCACCGCCGGCACCGCGCTGCGTGTGCAGAACCACAACGGCGCCGTGCGCAACGTGCGCATCTTCCACAACACCGTCGTCGCCGGTGGCTCGGGCATCGTCGTCAGTGGCGGTGCTGCGGGCACGACGCAGCACGTCTTCGGCAACGCCGTCTTCGCCGGCGGCACAGCGATTGCGGTAACGAGCAGCGGCGGCAGCGCCGCCGACAACGTGACCGACACGCGCGCCAACGCCGCGGGCTGCCTGGCCAGCCCGCTGGCGGCGATCCCGTCGCTGAACCTGTACCCGAAGGCGGCGATGCTGAAGAAGGCGGCGCTGGACATGAGCAGCGTCTCTGCCTGGCCCGACGCGAACCGCGACTTCAACGGCGCCGCCTACGACCCCGCCTTCCGCGGCGCGTACAGCGGCGAAGGCACGAACCCGGGCTGGGCGCTGGCGATCGGGCAGAAGACGGCGGTGTGAGGCAAGCCGACCGTGCCGGGGGGCTACGGCAGGTTCGTCAAGCCGGTCTGAGGGCCTCGAGCCCGCGCCCTCTCCGACGATCAATGCGTCACTTCGGCGCCAGCCGGATTGCCCCGTCCAGGCGGATCGTCTCGCCGTTGAGCATGTCGTTCTCGACGATGTGCACGGCGAGCTTGCCGTAGTCCTCGGGCGTGCCGAGGCGGCTGGGGAAGGGCACGGCGGCGGCGAGGGACTCCTGCACTTCCTTGGGCATGCCGAACATCATCGGCGTGCCGAAGATGCCCGGCGCGATCGTCATCACGCGGATGCCGTTGCGCGCGAGGTCGCGCGCGATCGGCAGCGTCATGCCGACGACACCGCCCTTGCTGGCGCTGTAGGCGGCCTGGCCGATCTGGCCGTCGTAGGCGGCGACGCTGGCGGTGTTGATGCACACGCCGCGCTCGCCGGTGGGCTCGGGCTCGTTCTTGCACATCGCGTCGGCGGCCAGCCGGATCATGTTGAACGTGCCGACGAGGTTGATGCCGACGACGCGCGCGAAGTCGGCGAGCTTGTGCGGGCCGTCCTTGCCCACCGTCTTCTGGCCGATCGCGATGCCGGCGCAGTTCACCAGGCCCATCAGCTTGCCCAGCGACGTCGCCTTGGCGACGACGGCCTGGCCGTCGGCTTCCTGCGTGACGTCGCACTTGACGAAGGCGCCGCCGAGCGCCTTGGCGACCGCCTCGCCCTTGTCGGCCTGCAGATCGGCGATCACGACCTTGGCGCCCTTGGCGACGAGGGCGCGCGCTGCGCCTTCGCCCAGGCCGGAGGCGCCGCCGGTGACGATGAAGACCTTGCCGGAGATGTCCATGGTGTTTGCTGCTCTTCCTGTGTTCGGTGGGTCAATCACGCATTCAGCCGCCGAGCGCGGCCAGCACGCGCGGGGTGATCTCGTCGACGCTGCCGAGCCCCGACACCTTCGCGTAGTGCGGTGCGCCGGCCTCGCCACGCGCCGCCCACTGGGCGTAGTACTCGACGAGCGGGCGCGTCTGCTGGTGGTAGATCGCCAGCCGCTTGCGCACGGTCTGTTCCTTGTCGTCCTCGCGCTGGATCAGCGGCTCGCCGGTCACGTCGTCGCGGCCTGCGGCGCGCGGCGGGTTGTGCGTCACGTGGTACGTGCGGCCGCTGGCCAGGTGCACGCGGCGGCCGCTCATGCGCTCGATGATCGCGGCGTCGGGCACGTCGATCTCGAGCACGTGGTCGATGCGCACGCCGGCGGTCTTCATCGCCTCGGCCTGCGGGATGGTGCGCGGGAAGCCGTCGAAGAGGAAGCCGCTCGCGCAATCGGGCTGCGTCAGCCGCTCCTTGACGAGCGCGACGATGATGTCGTCGCTGACGAGCGAGCCGCTGTCCATCACCTTCTTCGCGGCCAGGCCGATCGGCGTGCCGGCCTTCACCGCGGCGCGCAGCATGTCGCCGGTGGAGATCTGCGGGATGCCGAAGCGCTGGCAGATGAAGGCGGCCTGGGTGCCCTTGCCGGCGCCCGGTGCGCCCAGAAGAATCAGTCTCATCGAGCTTCTCGTCGTGGAGGTGGGCGGCGGGCCGTTCGCCGGGCCGGCGAGTCACCGCGTCGCGCGGTGCCGCTCGCGGATGCGCCGGCGCCGATGCGCCGATCGCAGCCAATGCGAATCGAGAATAGCACGCGCCGCCATGCATCAAGCTGACGCACGCGGGCCCGGCGAGGGTGGGTTTCCCTGGGCGTGGAAGCGGCGCCGCGGGCAGGGCGCCTACGGCTTTCAGCGTGCCGCGGCGAAGAGCGCGCGCACGCGTTCGAGGTCCGCGGGCGTGTCGACGCCGGGCCCCGGCGCGGCCTCGCTGACGTGCACGGCGATGCGGTGGCCGTGCCACAACACGCGCAGTTGCTCGAGCGCTTCGGCGCGCTCGAGCGGCGCGGCTTCCAGCGTCGGAAAGCTGCGCAGGAAGCCGGCGCGGTAGCCGTAGATGCCGATGTGCCGCAGCGGCGGCGCGGCCGGCGCCGGCATCGCCGCGCCCGCGGTGCTGCCGTCGCGCCACCAGGGGATCGGCGCGCGCGAGAAGTACAAGGCGCAGCCGCTGCGGTCGAGCACGACCTTCACGACGTTCGGGTTGCGCAAGTCGTCGGCATCGGTGAGCACATGCGCGGCGGTGCTCATCACGCAGTCGCGCCGCGCGGCGACGAGCGCGGCTGTCTCGCGCACGAGCGCCGGTTCGATCAGCGGCTCGTCGCCTTGCACGTTGACGACGATGTCGTCGCCATCCAGGCCGAGCGTTTCGCAGGCCTCGGCCAGGCGGTCGCTGCCGCTGGCGTGATCGGTGCGCGTGAGCACGCAGGCCACGCCGTGCGCATGGCAGGCCCGCTCGATGCGCACGTCGTCGGCCGCGACGACGACGGCCGCGGCGCCGCTGGCGGCGGCACGTTCGGCGACGCGCGCGACCATCGGCCGCCCGGCGATGTCGGCCAGCGGCTTGTCGGGCAGGCGCGTCGAAGCCATGCGCGCCGGGATCAACACGGTGAACTTCATCGGCGAGGCAGCAGTGACGCTGCGGCTAGCGGCGCGCCGCTTCTTCGGCCGTCAGCGCGCGCGCTTCGTTCTCGAGCATCACCGGCACGCCGTCGCGCAGCGGGAAGCCGAGCCGGTCGGCCGGGCAGACGAGTTCGGTCGGGCGCATCAGTTCGTCGTGGCGCATCTGCAGCGGGCCCTTGCACACCGGGCACAGCAGCAAGCCGACAAGATGGTGGTCGGTCATCGAGAGGTTTCCTCGCGGCGCGGTGAGCGCGCCGGCAGAGCCAGCAGCGCCACCAGCGCATGAACAAGCGCGTCGGGCAGCTCGCAGTCTAGCGGCACGACCCACACGCGCGCGCCGTGCAGCGCGCTCGCGGGCAGTGCGGCGAGCTTGACGGCGTCCTTCTCGGTCGTGACGACCTCGCGCGTCTCGCTCGTCCACGGCGCCTGCGCGTAGCGCGCATGGTCGCGCGCGGGCAGCCGTTCGATCTCGAGGCCGGCGGCTTCGAGCATCGCGAAGAATTGTTCCGGCGCGCCGATGCCGGCCAGCGCGGCGACGCGGCGGCCGCGCAGCGACGAGAGCGGCTGGGCGCCCGTTGTCGTGCTCGCGGTCGAGCCGGTTGCCCAAGCGTCGAGCGGCACCACGCGCGATGCACTGCGGCGTGCCAGCACACCGGGCAGCGGCGTCGAAGCCCGCTGGCCGCTGTAGACGACAAACATGCTGCCCGCCACCGCTGCCGGCAGCGGCTCGCGCAGCGGCCCGGCCGGCAGCAAGAGGCCGTTGCCGGCACCGCGGTCGTCGAAGACGACGACCTCGGCGACACGAGCCAGCGCGTGGTGCTGCAAGCCGTCGTCGGAGACGATCACGTCGACTTGCGGATGCGCGTCGCAAAGCGCGCGGGCGACGGCGGCGCGCTGGCGGCCGACGAACACCGGCACGCCGGTGCGCCGTGCGATCAGCAGCGGCTCGTCGCCGGCCTCGTCGGCCGAAGAGGTCGGCGTGACGGCCGTGATGTCGGCGTCACCCGCGTGTCGCGCACTTCGCGCGCTGCGGCCATGACCCCGCGAGATGACCGCCGGTCGCCGCCCGGCCGCGCGCAGCGCTTCGACCAGCGCAATGACAATCGGCGTCTTGCCGGCGCCGCCGACGACGAGGTTGCCGACGACGATCACCGGCACCGGCGTCGGCACCGCCGCTGCCGCGCGGCGGCGGGCCAGCGCCGCCGCGGCGCGATAGAGCCATGACAGCGACCGCAGCAGCGTCGCGGCGGCAGTGGGCGCGGGACGCCACCACACACCAGCCAGCCAGCGCTCGAGGCGGCCCGGTCCAGGCGCCGCGCCTGCGGCAGGCGCGGCGGGGCGATCGGTCGGTGCGGCCACGGCCTGCGGCGCCTCAGCGCCTCAGCGCGCGCCGCTGCCCGGGTCCTGCGCCGCGAACGTCAGCCGCGCCAGGCCGGCGCGGCGCGCCGCGTCGAGCACGTTGATGACGCTCTGGTGCGCGGCCATCGCGTCGGCGGAGATGATGACCACCGTGTCGGGCTTGTTGTCGGCCGCGGCGGCCAGCTCGGCGGTCAGCAGCTCGACGCTGCGGCCGTCGACCGCCTTCTTGTTGACGACGTAGCGGCCGTCGGCGGCGACACCGACGAGGACCTCGTGCGGGCGCTCGCGCAGCCGCTCGGCGTCGGCCGCCGGCAGGTTGATCTGCAACTCGGTGAAGCGCGAATAGCTCGTCGACAGCATCAGGAAGATCAGGATCACCAGCAGCACGTCGATGAACGGGATCAGGTTGATCTCCGGCTCCTCCATGCGGCGGCGGCTGAACCTCATCGCGCTTGCGTCCCCGGTGGTCTCAGGCGGTGGCTGCGCTGCGCACGGCAAAGCGCATCAGGTGCGGCACCAGGCGCTCGGCGGCCAGTTCCATCGTCAGCTGGAAGGCGTCGACCTTGCCGCGGAAGTAGCGGTAGAACATCAGCGCCGGGATCGCGATGACGAGACCGAACGCGGTGTTGTACAGCGCCACCGAGATGCCGTGCGCGAGCATCTGCGGGTTGTTGCCGGTGCCCGGCGACTGCGAGCCGAAGATCTCGATCATGCCGACGACGGTGCCGAACAGGCCCATCAGCGGCGCCGCCGCGGCGATGGTGCCCAGCGTGTTCAGGTAGCGCTCGAGCCGGTGCACGGCCTTGCGCCCGGCGTTTTCGAACGCCTGCCTCAGGCCCGTCTCGGCGATGCGCGGGTCGGCGATGACGCTGCGCAGCCCCGCGGCGAGCACGCTGCCGAGCACCGAGTTCTCGGCGAGCTTGTTGACGACGTCGGCGCCGGGCAGGTTGGCGCGCGTCACCGAGACGACTTCGTCGAGCAGCTTGGGCGGCGCCACCAGCGCGTCACGCAGGTGGTACAGGCGTTCGATGATCAGCGCCAGCGCGATGACCGAACACAGCAGCAGGGGCCAGATCGGCCAACCGGCCGCTTGTATGATGGACAGCAAGGCATCTTTGCGCCGGCCGGTTGGTGGCACGCCGCGGGGCGCGATTATTGCCCAACGAAGTTGGTGCCCCGGCCCGCATCGGGCGGTGCGCGCAAGGCTCGGCGCAACGAGGTGTGACCAAGTCGCGGCTGCGCTTTGTCCACAGGTTGCTCAACGCAGCGGCCTGCAACTGTGGACAACACTGTGGGCAACGGGCCGAACCGGGCCCCGCCTGGACCTTCGGGTCAACCCTCGATTCGTTCGACGGCATTGAAGAGCGCCGGAAAACCCATGCGTGTCAACCACTTGCACGAGCGCATCAAGCGATTCCCGGTGTCAAGGGCCTCGCGGGCCAGCAACGGCGCGGCTGTGGAGTTCCCCGGCCGCGCGGGCCTTGGAGCGAGGCATGGCTGAGGCCGTGACCGAGGCCGACGAGCGCGGCCCGCCGCGCGCCGCCTGGGGCGTCGCGGCGCTGCTGCAGGCCGGGTCCGATGCGCTGTGGGCGCGCTTCGGCCCGGTGACGGTGCGCGGCGAGCTGTCGGGCTTCACGCGCGCGGCCAGCGGCCACTGCTACTTCTCGCTGAAGGACGACGCCGGCGCGCCGGCACTGCTGCGCTGCGCGATGTTCAGGCGCGCCGCGATGCTCGTCGACTTCCAGCCCACCGACGGCCAGCGCGTCGAGTTGCGCGGCCGGCTCGACCTGTACGCGGCGCGCGGCGAGCTGCAGCTCGTCGTCGAGGCGATGGGCCGCGTCGGCCAGGGCACGCTGTACGAGGAATTCCTGCGCCTGCGCGCGCGGCTCGAGGCGCTGGGCCTGTTCGACGCGGCGCGCAAGCGGGCGCTGCCGCCGCACCCGGCGCGGCTCGGTGTCGTCACGTCGCCCGCGTCGGCCGCGCTGCACGACGTGCTGACGGCGCTGGCGCGGCGCGCGCCGCACGTCGAGGTCGTCGTCTATCCGTGCCAGGTGCAAGGCGTCGAGGCGCCGGCGAGCGTCGTGCGCGCGCTGGCGCTGGCCAACGAGCGGCGCGAGGTCGAGGCGCTCTTGCTCGTGCGCGGCGGCGGCTCGCTCGAGGACCTGTGGGCCTTCAACGACGAGCGGCTCGTGCGCGCGCTGACGGCGAGCGCGCTGCCGGTCGTCTGCGGCGTCGGCCACGAGACCGACGTGACGCTGGCCGACCTCGCCGCCGACTTGCGCGCGCCGACGCCGACGGCGGCCGCCGAACTCGCTGCGCCGCATCGCGAGGAACTGCATGCGGCGCTCGGCACGCTTGGCGCGCGCCTTTCGCGCGCGCTTGTGCGCCGGCTGCAGGCCGAGGCGCAAGGTCTCGACCACCGCACGGCGCGCCTGGGCCAGCCGGCGCGGCGCCTGCGCGCCGAGCACGAGCGCCTGCGAGCGCTGGCGCAGCGCCTGGTGCGCGCGCCGCGGCCGCTGGTGCAGCGCTGGCAGCAAGGCGCGGTGGAGGTCGCACGGCGGCTTGCCGCGGCGGCCGCTGCGCGCATGCAGCGCTCGCAGATGCGGCACGAGTCGCTGGCCGTGCGCCTGCGCGCGCTCGATCCGCGCGACGTGCTGCGCCGTGGCTACGCGTGGGTCGAGGACGAACGCGGCCGCGCCGTCACGCACGCCGCGCGGCTGGCCGTCGGCCAGCGTGTGCGCGCCGTGTGGGCCGACGGCAGCGCGGCGGCCGAGGTGCGGTCGATCGATCGCAGCGTCGATCGCGCGGACCGCGCCGAGTGAACCCCGAGTGAGATCGAGTGAAGCCCCACGCGCCGAACGGCAGCACGTGCCTGCCTAGAATCGCGCCCGCCCTGCAACGACCCCAAGGAGAAAAGACGATGGAACACACCCTGCCGCCGCTGCCGTACACGCTCGACGCGCTGGCCCCGCACTACAGCAAGGAGACGCTGGAGTTCCACCACGGCAAGCACCACAACGCCTACGTGGTGAACCTGAACAACCTGCAAAAGGGCACCGAGTTCGAGAGCATGACGCTCGAGGAGATCATCAAGAAGTCCTCCGGCGGCATCTACAACAACGCCGCGCAGATCTGGAATCACACGTTCTTCTGGAACTGCATGAAGCCGGCCGGCGGCGGCGAGCCCGGCGGCGCGCTGGCCGCGGCTATCACGAAGAAGTGGGGCAGCCACGCGGCGTTCCGCGAGGCGTTCGTCAAGAGCGCGGTCGGCAACTTCGGCTCGGGCTGGACGTGGCTCGTGAAGAAGGCCGACGGCGGCGTCGACATCGTCAACATGGGTGCGGCCGGCACGCCGCTGACCACCGCCGACAAGCCGGTGCTGACGGTCGACGTGTGGGAGCACGCCTACTACATCGACTACCGCAACCTGCGCCAGAAGTTCGTCGAGACGTTCCTCGACAAGCTCGTCAACTGGTCGTTCGCGGAGAAGAACTTCGGCTGAAGACCGAGCGTGCTGAAGGTGGCTGCGGCGCGGCGCGCCGTCGGTGCCTTCAGCGCGGCGCGCCGCCGGCCGCCCCTGCGACGAACGGCGGCCCGCTCAGCTTGAAGCCGGCCTTGATGCCGCGCTTGTCGAACCAGCCGCGCGGCATCTCCAGCGCAAAACGCACCGGCGCCTTCGAGCAGTGCGAGCGTTCGTCGTGCGGCTGCATGTCGGCGAGGTTGACGATCGTGCCGTCGTCGGCGATGAAGGCGATCGTCAGCGGCACAAGCGTGTTCTTCATCCAGAAGCAGCGCGCGCTCTTCTCGTCGTTGACGAACAGCATGCCCTCGTTGCCGCTCATCGTCTGGCGGAACATCATGCCCGTCATCTGCTGCTCGGCGGTGACGGCCAGTTCGGCCTTGATCACGTGCATGCCGGCGCGCAGGTCGACGGTGGCCAGCCGCGGCTGCGGGCCGGTCTGCGCCGATGCCGCGCCCGCGGCGACAAGCGCAAGCCATGCGAGAGAAGAAGCAGCGACAGCGTGGGCCGGGGCCCGCTTGATGCAAGTCATGAGCGATGGTCTCGAGCGAATCTAGATTATCGGGTCGGCAGTCGCCAGGAACGCGCACGGTCGTCGACCCGATGACCACTGCCTCCGCGACGCTCGACCCCGAACCCGCTTTGCTTGCGCCGGCCGAACAAGCCGAAGAGGCCGCACGCGAAGGCGCCGCTGGCGCCGTCGACGACCCGCTCGAGCATGGCCGCTTCACGCGCTGGGTGGTTGGCGAACACGGCGAGCGTTTGGCCGAGTCGTCGCTGCTGCTGTCGGGCCTGCACTGCGCGGCCTGCGCCGGCATCATCGAAGGCGCGTTGCTCGGTGTGAACGGCGTGAGGATGGCGCGCGTCGCGCCGGCCGCTCAGGTGGCCACCGTGCGCTGGGACCCGCAGGCGACGCGGCCATCGGCGCTGATCGCCGCCGTGCGTGCTGCCGGCTACGACGCGGTGCCCGATGCCGCGGCACCGGCGCGCGCGCTGCGCCGGCGCGAGTATCGCCAGGGCCTGTGGCGGCTCTTCGTCGCGGGCTTTTGCGCGATGCAGGTGATGATGATGGCCACGCCGAGCTACGTGGCCGAGGCCGGCGACCTGGCGCCGGACATGCGCGTGCTGCTCAACTGGGGCAGCTGGATCCTGACGCTGCCGGTGCTTGCGTTCTCGGCCGGGCCGTTCTTCAAGGGCGCGTGGCGCAGCCTCCGCACCCGCACGATCGGCATGGACGTGCCGGTGGCGCTGGGCATCGTCATCACCTTCGTCGCCAGCACCGGCGCGACGTTCGACCCCGCGGGGCCGTTCGGCCACGAGGTCTACTTCGACTCGCTGACGATGTTCGTCAGCTTCCTGCTCGGCGCGCGCTTCGTCGAGGCGCGCGCGCGGCACCGCGCCGCCGAGGCGCTGGAGGCGAGCCTGGCACGCCTGCCCGAGACGGCCTGGCGTGTCGACGCCGACGGCGTGGCGCGCGCCGTCAGCGTGCTGCGCTTGGTGCCCGGCGACCGCGTGCGCGTGCCGGCGGGGCAGGCGTTCCCGGCCGACGGCGTGCTGCTCGAAGGCCGCACGCAGGCCGACGAGGCGCTGCTCACCGGCGAATCGGTGCCGGTGCCGAAGGACGTGGGCGCCGAAGTGGTTGCCGGCAGCGTCAACCTCGGCGCGCCGGTGACCATGCAGGCGCAGCGCGTCGGCAATGACACGCGCTTCGAGGCCATCGTTTCGATGATGCGCAGCGCCGCTTCGCAGCGGCCGGCCGCGGCGCGCGTGGCCGACCGCTGGGCGGCGCCGTTCCTGTGGACCGTGCTCGCGCTCGCCGCCGGCGCAGCGGCGGTGTGGAGCGTCGTCGACCCCACGCGCGCCGTGTGGGTGGCGGTGTCGGTGCTGATCGTCACCTGCCCGTGTGCGCTGTCGCTCGCCGCGCCGGCGGCGTTGGTCGCTTCGCTCGGCGCCTTCGCGCGGCGCGGCATCACGGTGCAGCGGCTCGATGCCGTCGAGCGCCTCGCGCGCATCGACCACGTGTTCTTCGACAAGACCGGCACGCTGAGCAGCGACCGCCTGCAGCTCGAGCGCACGCAACTCACTGCAGCCGGTGAAAGCGAGTTCGGTGACGCCGCCATTGCGCTCGAGCTCGTGCTCGCACGGGCCGCGTCGCTGGCGGCGTGGTCGACGCATCCGGTGTCGCGCGCGCTGGTCGCGGCGGCGGGCGAGGGCGGGCGCAACGCCGAGCCGCCATGGCACGGCATCGAGGAAGTCGCGGGCCGCGGCCTGCGTGCTGTCGATGCGCAAGGGCGCGAGTGGCGGCTCGGCGCCGCGCACTGGGTGCGGGCCGTGCAGGCCGATCTTGCGCCTGCCGACGACGACACGGCGCACACGGGCCTCGGCCGCGATGGCGTGCTGCTCGCTCGCTTCGAGTTCGGGGAGGCCGTCCGCGAAGGCGCGCGCGAGGCCGTGCAGGCGCTGCAACGTGAAGGCATCGCGGTGTCGCTGCTGTCGGGCGACACGCCGGCGCGCGCGCAGCGCCTTGCCGAGCGGGTCGGCATCACCGATGTGGTCGGCGGCGCGACGCCGGCCGACAAGCTCGCTGTGCTCGAGGCCGCGCAAGCCGCGGGCCGGGTCGTCGCGATGGTCGGCGATGGCGTCAACGATGCGCCGGTGCTGGCGCGCGCCGACGTCTCGCTGGCGATGGGGCAGGGCGCGCTCGTCGCGCGCGGGCAGGCCGATGCGGTGATCGCGTCAGGCCACCTCGCCGATGTCGTCTCGGCGCGCGCGCGTGCGCGCCGCACGCTCGCGATCGTGCGGCAGAACATGGTGTGGGCCGCGGCCTACAACGCGGTGTGCATCCCGCTGGCGCTCGTCGGGTGGTTGCCACCGTGGGCGGCCGGCCTTGGCATGGCAGGCAGTTCGCTGGCCGTCGTGCTCAACGCGCTGCGCGCGTCGCGTTGACGCGACAGTGTTCGGCACTCCGGGCACGACGCGCAGCCGATGGACATCCTGTACCTGCTGATCCCGCTGTCGGCGGTGCTCGTGCTCGCCATCGTCGCGGTGTTCGGCTGGGCCGTGCACAAGGGGCAGTTCGAGGATCTCGAGGGCGAAGCTGAACGCATCCTGACAGAGCCCGATCGGCCGCTTGATACCGATCAAGACCGCCTCGAGGGGCCAACGGAAGAATCGCGCGGTCGAACCACCGCACGAGATCAGTGAGGAGAGAGTTGATGGCACAGAACACAAGCGGCGTGGCCAGCGCCGCGGCGCCCGAAGGCGTCTACAGCGACACGGTCGTCAGGCTGTTCGCGCTGGCGGCGGTCCTATGGGGCGTCGTGGGCATGCTGGTCGGCGTGATCATTGCCGCGCAGCTCGCCTGGCCCGAACTGAACTTCGGCATCTCGTTCCTCAGCTACGGGCGCCTGCGCCCGCTGCACACCAACGCGGTCATCTTCGCGTTCGGCGGCAGCGTGCTGTTCGCGACTTCGTACCACGTCGTGCAGCGCACGAGCCAGACGAAGCTGTTCCTGCCCGGGCTGGCGATGTTCACCTTCGTCGGCTGGCAACTGATCATCCTGGCCGCGGCGATCACGCTGCCGCTGGGCATGACCAGCGGCAAGGAGTACGCCGAGCTCGAGTGGCCGATCGACATCGCGATCGCCGCGGTGTGGGTGTCCTACGCCATCGTGTTCTTCGGCACCATCGGCATCCGCAAGGTGCGCCACATCTACGTGGCCAACTGGTTCTTCGGCGCCTTCATCCTCGCCGTGGCGCTGCTGCACATCGTCAACAGCGCCGCGATTCCAGTGTCGCTGACGAAGAGCTACAGCGCCTACGCCGGCGTGCAGGACGCGATGGTCCAGTGGTGGTACGGGCACAACGCAGTGGGCTTCTTCCTCACCGCCGGATTCCTGGGGATGATGTACTACTACATCCCCAAGCAGGCCGAGCGCCCGGTGTACTCGTATCGCCTGTCGATCGTGCACTTCTGGGCCCTGATCTTCACGTACATGTGGGCGGGCCCGCACCACCTGCACTACACCGCGCTGCCCGACTGGGCGCAGTCGATCGGCATGCTGTTCTCGCTGGTGCTGCTGGCGCCCTCGTGGGGCGGCATGATCAACGGCATCATGACCCTGTCGGGTGCGTGGCACAAACTGCGTGACGACCCGATCCTGAAGTTCCTCATCGTCAGCCTGTCGTTCTACGGCATGAGCACGTTCGAGGGGCCGATGATGTCGATCAAGACGGTCAACGCGCTCAGCCACTACACGGACTGGACGGTCGGCCACGTGCACAGCGGAGCGCTCGGCTGGGTGGGCCTGATCAGCATGGGGGCGCTCTATCACCTGATCCCGCGCCTGTACGGCAAGAAGAACATGTACAGCGTGCGCGCGATCGAGCTGCACTTCTGGATCGCCACGATCGGCATCGTCCTGTACATCGCCGCGATGTGGATCGCCGGCGTGATGCAGGGCCTGATGTGGCGCGCCGTGAACGCCGACGGCACGCTCGTCTACACGTTCGTCGAGAGCGTGAAGGCCACGTTCCCGTACTACGTGATCCGCCTGCTCGGGGGCCTGCTGTACCTGACCGGCATGGTGATCATGGGCTGGAATGTCGTGATGACCGTCAAGGGCAGCCGTGCTGCGGCCGCGCCGATCCCGCGCGTCGCCGCCGCGCACGCCTGAGCCCACCGCTTTAGGAGCACAACGACATGGCAACCCATGCCCCGAGCGGTCACGAGAAGATCGAGACCAGCAACTTCCTGATGATCGTGCTGATCCTGCTCGCCGTCGCGGTGGGCGGGATCGTCGAGATCGTGCCGCTGTTCTTCCAGCGCTCGACGACGCAGCCGGTGGAGGGCCTGAAGCCCTACACGCCGCTGCAGCTGGCCGGCCGCGACGTTTATGTCCGCGAGGGCTGCTACAACTGCCACTCGCAGATGGTGCGGCCGTTCCGCGCCGAGGCACTGCGCTACGGCTCGCACTCGGTGGCCGGCGAGTTCGTCTACGACCACCCCTTCCAGTGGGGCAGCAAGCGCACCGGCCCGGACCTGCACCGCGTCGGCGGCCGCTACAGCGACGAATGGCACCGCGCGCACCTGATCAACCCGCGCGACCTGGTGCCCGAGTCGAACATGCCCGCCTATCCGTGGCTGGCCACCGCTGCGGTGGATGCCGGCGGCATGGCGCCGCGCATGAAGGCGCTGCGCGTGGTCGGCGTGCCCTACACCGACGACGAGATCGCCAAGGCGGCCGACGAGGTGAAGGGCCGCACCGAGCTCGACGCGCTCGTCGCCTATCTGCAGGTGCTGGGCACCGCGCGCAAGTGAGCGGAGGACGCCATGGACGTCAACGACATGCGCGTCATGGTCACGATGGCGAGCTTCGTGCTCTTCGTCGCGCTGGCCGTGCACACCTGGAGCCGCCGTCGCCGCCCCGAGCATGACGCCGCCGCGCGGCTGCCATTCGAGGAAGAGGGCGCGGCCGGGCAGGCCGAAGCTGAACAAGGAACAAGGAGTGCGCCGTGAGTGATTTCGTCAACAGCGGCTGGGGGCTGTTCGTGGCCGCGACCACGGTCATCAGCCTCATCGCCTGCATCGTGCTGCTGATGATCGCGGCCAAGCGCCGCGTGATGTCCAACGACAACACGACCGGCCACGTCTGGGACGAGGACCTGCGCGAGTTGAACAACCCGCTGCCGCGCTGGTGGATGTGGCTGTTCGTCATCACCGTCGTGTTCTCGGCCGTCTATCTGGCCTTCTACCCGGGCCTGGGCACGAGCCCCGGCACGCTGAAGTGGACGAGCCAGAACCAGTTCGAGGCCGAGCAGGCGCGCGCCCACGCCGCGCTGGCGCCGGTGTACGCGAAGTACAAGGACATGACGCCCGAGCAACTGGTGGCCGACCAGCAGGCGATGGCCATCGGCGAGCGGCTGTACCTGAACAACTGCGCGCAGTGCCACGGCTCCGACGGGCGCGGCAGCAAGGGCTTCCCGAACCTGACGTTGCCGGCCGAATCGCGCCTGGCCACGGTGACCGCCGAGCAGATCAAGACGGTCATCGTGCAGGGCCGCGCCGGTGCGATGCCGCCGATGGCCGCCGCGGTGGGCACCGCCGAGGATGTGCGCAACGTCGCGCATTACGTGCTGAGCCTGTCGGGCAGCGCGCACAACTCGGTCGCCGCGCAACTGGGCAAGGAGAAGTTCGCCGCCTGCGCCGCCTGCCACGGGCCCGACGGCAAGGGCAACAAGGAGATCGGCGCGCCGAACCTCACCGACAAGGTGTGGCTGTACGGCTGGGGCGAACAGGCGATCATCGAGGCCGTCAACACCGGCCGCAGTGGCGTGATGCCGCCGCAGGCCAAGCTGCTGACGCCCGAGCAGGTGCACGTGCTGTCGGCCTACGTCTGGAATCTCGCGCGCCCGACGACGAAGGTCGCCACGAACTGAGGCAGCAGGCAATGAAGGCGGCCGAGCGAAGCCGGCGTTGATGAACGATTCCGGTCCTTCGGCGGCCGCCGCCACCGGCGACGTGCGCGAGCAGGTCGTCTCGCTGTACCAGAAGCAGCGCAAGATCTACCCGCGCGCGGTGTCGGGCTGGTTCGCCGGCTGGCGCTGGGCGCTGGTGTGGGCGACGCAGCTGCTCTTCTACGGCCTGCCGTGGCTGGAGTGGAACGCGCGCCAGGCGGTGCTGTTCGACCTCGGCGCGCGCCGCTTCTACATCTTCGGCCTCGTCCTGTACCCGCAGGACTTCATCTACCTGACGGCGCTGCTGGTCATCTCGGCCTACGCGCTGTTCCTGTTCACCGCCGTGGCCGGGCGGCTGTGGTGCGGCTTCGCCTGCCCGCAGACGGTCTACACCGAGATCTTCCTGTGGATCGAGCGCGTGCTCGAGGGCGACCGCAACCGGCGCATGAAGCTCGACGCGGCGCCGTGGTCGCTGGGCAAGCTCGCGCGCAAGGGCGGCAAGCAGGTCATCTGGGTGGCACTCGGGCTGTGGACCGGCTTCACCTTCGTCGGCTACTTCACGCCGATCAAGCAGCTTGCTGCCTCGGTGGTGTCGTTCGGCCTTGGTCCGTGGGAGACGTTCTGGACGCTCTTCTACGGCTTCGCGACCTACGGCAACGCCGGCTTCCTGCGCGAGCAGGTGTGCAAGTACATGTGCCCGTACGCGCGCTTCCAGAGCGCGATGTTCGACCGCGACACGCTGATCATCAGCTACGACGAGGAGCGCGGCGAGCCGCGCGGCACGCGTGGCCGCAAGACCGACCTGAAGGCCGCCAACCTGGGTCACTGCATCGACTGCGGCCTGTGCGTCGACGTCTGCCCCACCGGCATCGACATCCGCCGCGGCCTGCAGTACGAGTGCATCAGCTGCGCCGCCTGCGTGGACGTGTGCAACGGCGTGATGGAGAAGATGCAGTACCCGCGCGGGCTGATCCGCTTCGACACGCAAAACGGCATGCAGCGCCACCTGACGCGCGCTCAGGAGCTGGTGCGGATGTTCAGGCCGCGCGTGCTCGTCTACACCTCCATCCTCGGCCTCATCGTCATCGCGTTGGGCGTCAGCATGGCGATGCGCGCGCCGTTCAAGGTGGACGTCGTGCGCGACCGCGGCGCGCTGGCGCGCATCGTCGACGACGGCTGGGTCGAGAACGTCTACCGGCTGCAGATCATGAACACCACCGAGTCGGTGCAGCGCTACCGCATCGTCGCGGCCGGCCTGCCCTCGATGGCCGTCGACCTGAAGGCCGAGGTGCTGGTCGAGCCGGCGCAAGCCCGCTGGGTGCCGCTGGCCGTGCGCGTGCCGCCCGAGGTGGCGCAGCAAGCCGGGCCCGGCTCGCACAAGATGGAGTTCTCGATCGAGCGGCGCGCCATCGACGCCGAGGGGCAGGGCAGCCACACGCTGGTCGAGAAGTCGACCTTCATGGTGCCGCGCTGAGCGCTCGGCCGGCAGGTAACGACGGGCAAGGAGACAATTCAGTCATGGACAACACCCTCGACAAGCGCGACAGGGCGGCCGCCGACACGCCGTGGTGGCGCATCCGCATGATGTGGCTGGTGATCGGCGGGCCGCTCGTCGTGGTGGTGGCGGCATTCGTGACGCTCGCCGCCGCGTTGCGCCATCCTGACCCGGTCCTCTCGACCGCGCCGGTGGCCGGCAGCACCGCCGACACGCCGGCCGTGCAGGCGCGGAATCACGCGGCGACGCCGCAGCGCTGATGAACCGCTTCGCGCGGCGCCTCGCGATCGTCGTCTGGCCGGCGTTCCTGGTCGCCGGCGTGCTGGAGGTCGCGGTGTTCGCGTTCGTCGACCCGAGCGCGTTGCACGGCCCGGACGGACGGCCGCTCGGCCTGTCGGACGTGGCGATCTACTCGCTCGCCTTCTTCATGTTCTGGGCGATCGTCTCGATCGCCTGCCTGATCGTGCTGAAGCTCGCCTGCAGCGCCGAAGAGATCAACGCCGAGTCGGCGGCGCGTTAGTCACGACGCGTTCGGGCGCGCCAGTTCAGCAGGGCGCGTTGCCCACCAGCTTCTGCAGCTTGGCCGGGTCGAGCACGGTGATCTGGCGCTGCTTCACCTCGAGCACGCCGTCGTCCTGGAACTTGCTGAACGCGCGGCTCACCGTCTCGAGCTTCAGGCCGAGGTAGCTGCCGATCTCCTCGCGCGTCATGCGCAGCACGAGCGAGCTGGACGAGAAGCCGCGCGCGCGCAGCCGCTGCGTCAGGTTCAGCAGGAAGGCGGCCAGCCGCTCCTCGGCGCGCATGCTGCCCAAGAGCAGCATCACTCCATGGTCACGCACGATCTCGCGGCTCATGATCTTGTGGAACTGCCGCTGCAGATCGGACAACTCGCGCGTCAGATCTTCGAGCTGTTGATACGGGATGATGCAGACCTGCGAGTCCTCCAGCGCCACGGCGTCGCAGGTGTGGCGCTCGGTGCCGATGCCGTCCAGGCCCAGCACCTCGCCGGCCATCTGGAAGCCGGTGACCTGCTCGCGGCCGTCTTCGCTGGCCACGCAGGTCTTGAAGAAGCCCGTGCGCACCGCATAGAGCGACTGGAACGAGTCGCCGGCGCGGAACAGCGGCTCGCCGCGCGGCACCGAACGGCGCTGGCCGACCAGTTCGTCGAGGCGTTCGAGTTGCTCGCCGCCCATGCCCACCGGCAAGCACAGCTCGCGCAGGTTGCAGCTGGAACAGGCGACCTTGAAGGGTTCGATGCGAATCGCGGCGAGGGCGGCGGCCATGTCGGGGCGGGCTTGGAATCTCGAAAGCAAGAGTATCCCCCATGGACCGTTTTTGCGCCGCAGCATCCCGCGAACCGGGCCTGCCGGCAGGGTTGCCGGCGTTGTGGCCTTGAGACGGATCAAGCCCCTACAGAGGGGTGCTGAGCAAAGATCGCGCGCCATGAAGATGCCCGGGCAAGCCCAAGAGCCGATCGTCCTGACCGACCAGATGCTGCGGCGCCTGGACATGCCAGGACCGCGCTACACCTCCTATCCGACCGCCGACCGCTTCGTCGAGGCGTTCGGCCCCGCCGAGTACCGCCAGGCACTGCGCCAGCGCGCCGAGGGCGCGGTGGTCGGCGGCGCGCCGCCGCTGTCGGTGTACGTGCACATCCCGTTCTGCGAGTCGCTGTGCTACTACTGCGCCTGCAACAAGGTCATCACGCGGCACCACGAGCGCGCCCGGCCGTACCTCGATGACCTCAGGCGCGAGGTCGAGTTGCACGTCGCCGAACTCGGCCGCGCGCAGCCGGTGTCGCAACTGCACTTCGGCGGCGGTTCGCCGACGTTCCTCAGCGACGCCGAACTCGACGAGGTGATGGCGCTCATCCGCCAGTCGTTCCGCCTTGCCGCCGGCGCCGAGATCGGCATCGAGGTCGACCCGCGCACGGCCAGCCCCGAGCGCCTGCGCCACCTGGCCGAGCTCGGCTTCAACCGCATCAGCTTCGGCGTGCAGGACTTCGACCCCGCCGTGCAGCGCGCGGTGCATCGCATCCAGCCGTTCGAGATGGTGCGCGACCTCATGAGCGCGGCGCGGGCGCTGGGCTACGAGTCGATCAACACCGACCTCATCTACGGCCTGCCGATGCAGACGCCGGAGTCGTTTGCGCGCACCGTCGCGCAGGTCAGCGAGCTGCGCCCCGACCGCATCGCGCTGTACTCGTACGCGCACCTGCCGCAGCGCTTCAAGCCGCAGCGGCGCATCCACGCCGCCGACCTGCCGCACCCGGAAAAGCGCATCCGCATGCTGCAAAGCGCGATCGCCGGTTTCCTGTCGCACGAGTACGTCTACATCGGCATGGACCACTTCGCGCTGCCGAACGACGCGCTCGCGGTGGCCAAGCGCCAGGGCCGGCTGCACCGCAACTTCCAGGGCTACAGCACGCAGCCCGATTGCGACCTGATCGGCTTGGGCGTCTCGTCGATCGGCCGCGTCGGCGCCACCTACAGCCAGAACGCGAAGACGCTGGGCGAGTACCACGACGCGCTGGCTGGCGGCGAGTTCCCGATCGTGCGCGGCCTGGCGCTGACGCGCGACGACGCCGTGCGCCGCGCGATCATCATGGCGCTGATGTGCCAGGGCCGCGTGGAGTTCGAGTCGATCGAACTGGCGCACCTGGTCAACATGCGCGAGGCCTTCGCGCCCGAGCTCGAGCGGCTGGCGCCGCTGCAGGAGATGGGGCTCGTCGAGGTCGACGCGCAGTCGATCCAGGTCACGCCGCTCGGCTGGTACTTCGTGCGCGCGGTGGCGATGGTGTTCGACAAGAACCTCCAGGCCGACCAGGTGCGCGAGCGGTTCTCGCGCATCATCTGATCACGCTCAGCTGGCACGCTGCCAACCCTGGCGGCCCGCGATGGAAGCGTCGATCCTCGTCAGTGCCTTGATGCTCGGCATCGCCGGCGCGCCGCACTGCACCGCGATGTGCAGCGCGCCGTGCGCAGCCGTCGTCGGGCGTGAGGGTGGCGCGGGCGGCTCGATCGCCTTCCACGTCGCGCGCATCGCCGGCTATGCGGCCGCCGGCGGCGTGGCTGCGGGCGGCGTCGCGACGCTCGGCGTGCTGGCCGCGGCGGCGCCAGTGCTGCGGCCGCTGTGGGCGCTGCTGCATGCGGGCATCTTCGTGCTCGGCCTGTGGCTGCTGTGGCAGGGGCGCCAACCGATGCTGCTGGCGCAGTGGGGGCGCTCGCTACAGCCGGCGCTGGCAGTGCCGGGGGCTGCGGGTGGGATCGGAGCTTCAGGCGCGCCGGGTGCAGGTGAATCTGCGTCAGCGGGCTGGCAGCCGTTGCGCTGGGCCGCGCCACGCGCGGCCGGCGCCGGTCATCCATGGCGCGCGGGCCTCGCCGGCAGCTTGTGGTTCGCGTGGCCGTGCGGGCTGCTGCAGTCGGCGCTGCTCGTCGCGGCGCTGTCGAGCACGGCCTGGGGCGGCGCCGCGGCGATGGGGCTCTTCGCCACCGCCTCGTCGGCGGGCCTCGTGCTGGCGCCGTGGGTCTGGCGCCGGCTCGGCCGCGCCGGCAGCGCCCGCGCCGAAGCGTGGGCGCTGCGCGCCGCGGGGCTCGCGATGGCGGCGATGTCGGGCTGGGCGCTCACGTCGGGCCTGTGGCATCGCTTCGCCGAGTACTGCGCGACGCTGTAGCCGCGGCCCCACGATCGCCCCAAGTTCGGCCCAGGTTCAGTCGCCGCTCGGCCCAACCCTCGGTCCGCCAGGCGGTATCCAACGCCGCGGCGCGTCAGGCCACCGACAGGGGCTGGCCTAAAATCATTGTTTGCCGCCGCCGTCCGCGCGGTGAGGAGACCCGATTCATGTACCAGCACATCAAGGTGCCCGCCGCGGGCAAGAAGATCACCGTGAACGCGGACTTCTCGCTCAACGTGCCCGACAACCCCATCATTCCCTACATCGAGGGCGACGGCACGGGCCTGGACATCACACCGGTGATGATCAAGGTCGTCGACGCGGCGGTCGCCAAGAGCTACGGCGGCAAGAAGAAGATCCACTGGATGGAGGTCTACGCCGGCGAGAAGAGCACCAAGGTCTACGGCCCCGACGTCTGGCTGCCCGAGGAGACGCTGGCCGCGGTGCGCGAGTACGTCGTCTCGATCAAGGGCCCGCTGACGACGCCGGTGGGCGGCGGCATCCGCAGCCTGAACGTCGCGCTGCGCCAGGAACTCGACCTGTACGTGTGCCTGCGCCCGATCCAGTACTTCAAGGGCGTGCCCAGCCCGCTGAAGGAGCCGGAGAAGACCAACATGGTCATCTTCCGCGAGAACAGCGAGGACATCTACGCCGGCATCGAGTACGAGGCGCAGACCGACAAGGCCAAGAAGGTCATCGACTTCCTCATCAAGGAGATGGGGGTCAAGAAGATCCGCTTCCCGGCCACCAGCGGCATCGGCATCAAGCCGGTGTCGATCGAGGGCACCGAGCGCCTGGTGCGCAAGGCGATCCAGTACGCGGTCGACAACGACAAGCCCAGCGTCACGCTCGTGCACAAGGGCAACATCATGAAGTTCACCGAGGGGGCTTCCGCGACTGGGGCTACGCGCTGGCGAAGAAGGAGTTCGGCGCCGTCGAGATCGACGGTGGCCCGTGGTGCAAGTTCAAGAACCCGCGCACCGGCCGCGAGATCATCATCAAGGACTCGATCGCCGACGCCTTCCTGCAGCAGATCCTGCTGCGCCCGGCCGAGTACAGCGTCATCGCGACGCTGAACCTGAACGGTGACTACGTCTCCGACGCGCTGGCTGCGCAGGTGGGCGGCATCGGCATCGCCCCGGGCGCGAACCTCTCCGACAGCGTCGCGATGTTCGAGGCCACACACGGCACGGCGCCGAAGTACGCCGGCAAGGACTACGTCAACCCCGGCTCCGAGATCCTCAGCGCCGAGATGATGCTGCGCCACATGGGCTGGACCGAGGCGGCCGACCTGATCATCGCGAGCATGGAGCGCGCGATCCAGAGCAAGAAGGTCACCTACGACTTCGCGCGCCTGATGGAAGGCGCGACGCAGGTCTCGTGCTCGGGCTTCGGGCAGGTGATGATCGAGCACATGTGATCGCAGCCCATGTGCTTGATCGGCTGTGATCGAGCACATGGGAGGCCGCGCCGGCCCGGCGACGATCGCCGGGCCCGCGGCACCGGGCCGATGATCAGATGACGCCCTGCGCCATCATCGCGTCGGCCACCTTGACGAAGCCGGCGACGTTGGCGCCGTCGACGTAGCTCAGGCGCCCATCGGCGCGGCGGCCGTGGCGCAGGCACGCTTCGTGGATGCTGCGCATGATGCCGTGCAGCCGCGTGTCGACCTCGTCGCGGCTCCATGACAGGCGCATCGCGTTCTGGCTCATTTCCAGGCCCGAGGTGGCCACGCCGCCGGCGTTGCTCGCCTTGCCCGGCGCGTACAGGACGCCCGCGCCTTCGAAGATGTGCACCGCATCGAGTGTCGAGGGCATGTTTGCGCCTTCGGCGACGCACTTGACGCCGTTGCCGACGAGCAGGCGCGCGTCGGCGCCGTCCAGCTCGTTTTGCGTCGCGCACGGCAGCGCCACGTCCACCGGCACGTGCCACGGCTTCACCCCCGGGTGGAAGTTCGCGCGCACGCGCTCGGCGTAGTCGGCGACGCGGCCGTACAGGTGGTTCTTCACCTCCATCAGCTCGGCGAGCTTCGCCGGCGTGAAGCCGTCGGTGTCGACAACGGTGCCGCTGGAGTCGGAGACGGTGATCACCTTGGCGCCGAGCGCCATCGCCTTCTCGACGGCGTACTGCGCGACGTTGCCCGAGCCCGAGACGCTGACGCGCAGGCCCTGGAACGACAGGCCGCGCTGCTTGAGCATCTCTTCGGCGAAGTAGACGGTGCCGTAGCCGGTGGCCTCGGGGCGGATCAGCGAGCCGCCGAAGGCGAGGCCCTTGCCGGTAAAGACGCAGTCGGCGCGGTTGGTCAGCTTCTTGACCATGCCGGCGATGAAACCGACCTCGCGGCCGCCGACGCCGATGTCGCCGGCCGGCACGTCGGTATCCGCGCCGATGTGGCGGAAGAGCTCGGTCGCGAACGCCTGGCAGAAGCGCATCACCTCGCCCGGGCTCTTGCCCTTGGGGTCGAAGTCCGAGCCGCCCTTGCCGCCTCCCATCGGCAGCGTCGTCAGCGCGTTCTTGAACGTCTGCTCGAAGGCGAGGAACTTCAGGATCGACAGGTTCACCGACGGGTGGAAGCGCAGCCCGCCCTTGTACGGCCCGATCGCCAGGCTGTGCTGGATGCGGTAGCCGCGGTTGACCTGCACGTCGCCGTGGTCGTTGAACCAGGTGACGCGGAACATCACGACGCGTTCGGGCTCGACGAGCCGGTCGAGCAAGCCCTGCTCGGCGTATCGCGGGTGCTTGGCGATGTAGGGCCACAGGCTTTCCATCACCTCGGTGACGGCTTGCAGGAACTCCGGCTGGCCGGGGTTCTGTTGCGCGACGCGCGCGAGGAAGTCGTGGCTGGAGGTGTATTTCATGGAACGGTCTGCCGAGGCTGCTGGGGGAGGGTGGAGGGAGGGGACGGAAGGGATGTAGACGGGGCAGAAGGGACGACGACGAGCGGCGGGGCTACGGCCGGCGCGCCACCAGGCCGATCAGCGCCGAGCGGCCGAAGTGCCCGGTGCCTTCGGCGAGATCGGCTTCGTACTCGCGCAACTCGACGATCTCGAGGCCGGCGAAGCCTTCGCGCAGCAGCGCCTCGGTGTACAGGTGTGATGCGAACGGCGGCCCGCCGGTGCGGTACTCGAGCTGCCGCGGCGTGTACCCCTGCAGCACGAGCACGCCGCCGGGCTTCAGGCAGCGGCTGATGCCGGCGAAGAGGCGCGCGCGCTGCGCCGGGTCGGCGAACTGCACGAAGATCGCCGCGACGCCGTCGTAGACGTGTTCAGGCCAGGCGAGTGCGTCGACATCGGCGACCTGGAAGTCGACGCTGGCGCCGTGGCTGCGCGCAAAGGCGCGCGCCTTGTCGACGCCGACGCGCGAGACATCGAAGGCGTCGACGCGAAAACCCTGCTTCGCCAGCCAGACGCTGTTGCGGCCCTCGCCGTCGGCGACGCTGAGCACACGGCCGCCCGCCGGCAGCCGCGCGGCGTGTTCTCGCAGCCAGGCGTTCGGTTCGGTGCCGAAGAGGAACGTCTCGCCGGCGAAGCGGCGATCCCAGGTCTTGGCGGCGTCGGTGAAGGCGGTGCCGGAGGTCATCGGAGGTCGGTTCGGGGTTCAGCCAGCGCGCCGCAACAGCCGCACGTGCATCGGCCGCACGAACGTCGCGCCGCTGTCGCGCTGATGCGGCGCGTAGAGCGCGCGCACGCGCGCCAGCATCGCGTCGTCAATGTGGTGGTCGGCGAAGGTCGGGCGCATCAGGCGCCGCTCGAAATCATCGAAGTCGCGGAAGTGCGCCGGCATCTCGAAGTGCCGCTCGGCCGCGGCGCGCCAGCGGCCGCTGTCGATCGCGCGGTCCAGCGCTTGTTGCGCGGCGGCGCGCGCCTCACGCTCGTCGTTGAACAGGCGCGTCAACTCGTTCAGCGCCCCGGCGTAGACGGGCTCGGAGACATAGAGCCAGCCGCCGGGGACGACGACACGCGCCAGCTCGGCGAGCGCCGCGTCCATCCGCTCGCGCGGCACGTGGTGCAGCGACTTCAGCATCAGCGCGCCGTCGCGGCTCGCGTCGGGCAGCGGGATCGCCTCGGCGCCCGCGTGCACGAAAGTCAGCCGCGCTGCCGGGGCGGCGAGGTTCTTCGCGTGCTGGCGCTCGTCGACCTCGAGGCCGACGACTTCGGCGTCGGCGTGGCGCTCCAGCAGCGCGCGCGCCAGGTGCGCGGCGCCGCAGCCTGCCTCGACGATGCGCGCACCGGCGAGCGGCACGAGCGACTCGAGCACTTCCAACTCGTCGGCGACGAGGGGAACGGGAGCGGCAATCGGACGGGCCGCCGAGTTCATCGACGCGCCTTCGGTTCGGCCCGTCGCGGGCGGCGCGGTGGGGTCAACTCGCGCCCCGTGCCGCGCGCGGCGTCGCCGACAGCACCGGCTTCAGCTTTGCGGCCAGGCCGGGCGCGGTGAGCGCGCCGAGGTGCGTGTCGATGCGCCGGCCGCGCCGATCGTAGATGACGGTCGTCGGCAGCCCGCTGGAGGCCACCGCCGCGGCGACCGTGCGCGCCGGGTCGAGCAGTACGACGGCCAGCCGCAGCCGCTCGGCGTCGAGGTAGCGCTGCACGGCCGGCGCCGCCTCGCCCTGGTTGGCGAAAACGAAGACGACCTCGGGGTGCCGCCGCTGGGCCTCGGCCAGCACCGGCATCTCGTGCCGGCACGGGGCGCACCAGGTGGCCCACAGGTTCAGCACCACCGGGCGGTCGGCCGCCACGTCGTGCAGGCGCACCGGTTGGCCGCTCGCCAGGTCGACCAGCGTCAGGTCGGGCAGCGCCTTCGGCGCCATCGCGGCCAGGCCCGCCGTACCGGCGATCCACAGCCCCGCCCCGAGCGCCGTGCCGGCGACGAGCGCGCGGCGCCGCGCGCCATCGGCCAGTGCGTGCCAAGCGACCCACGCGAGGCCGGCGAACCACGCGGTCGGCACGTGCCAGCCGCCGTCGCGCACGTCGAGCACGGTCCATGGCTCGCTGGCGTAGGCCGGCAGGTTCAAGCCGACGTGCACGAGGCGCGCCGCCGCCAGCGCAACGATCACGGCCTCTTGCAACGTCGAGGTGGTGGACTTGGCGCGAGGCCGCTCGCGGCCGGCCGGCGCGGGCGCTGCCGAGGGCGCTGTCACGCGGCGCGACAACCCATGCGCCAGCCACACCGCCGCGGCGGCGCAAAGCAACAGCAGGAGAGGGCCCGTCGGGAATGCCAACGGGCCCAGCGACAGCGATGTCATCGCGGGATGGAGGGCAGCGTGCGCCGGCGGGCGCCTGCCGAGGAAAGATCAGCGCGCGATGATAGGGTGCCTGCCAAGCTGCCATGCCGCGCCGCGGTGACGCTTGCGTCAGCGCCTGGCGGCCTCGGCGCGCGCCGCATCCTCGCGGATGTGCTTGAGGAAGTAGCGCACGTAGAACACGCCCATGCCGAGCATGAAAGCGATGCCCGCGGCGCTCATCAGGCCGGCGTCGCTGCTGAACAGTTCCTTGAGTGCTTGCATGAGTGCCTCACTCCTCGTTGTGTTCGCGTAATTGGGCGTCCTGGTCGCCTGCGCTGCCTTGTTCTCGATCAAGCCGGCTTGACGCGGCCGGCAAGCCGGACGCGAAGGCTGTAAAGATTGACCTATGAACAATTGACAAATAAAGTATCTGCGCGCGCCGCCCCGGTGGCCGGCGCCGCGAACACGAGCCCATGCAAGCAGCACAAGGAGCCCCGCGTTGAAGATCGTCTGCATCGGCGGCGGCCCGGCCGGCCTGTATTTCGGCCTGCTGATGAAGAAGCTCGACCCGCGCCACGACATCACCGTCGTCGAGCGCAACCGGCCCTACGACACGTTCGGCTGGGGCGTCGTCTTCTCCGACGCGACGATGGACAACATGCGCCGCTGGGACGGCGAGACGGCGGACGCGGTCCAGGAGGCCTTCAACCACTGGGACGACATCGAGCTGCGCTTCAAGGGCCGCGTCATCCGCTCGGGCGGCCACGGCTTCGTCGGCATCGGCCGCAAGCGGCTGCTCAACATCCTGCAGGCGCGCTGCGAGGCGCTGGGCGTCAAGCTCGTCTTCGAGCGTGAGGTCGATTCGGACGACGACTACGCCGATGCCGACCTCGTGATCGCCAGCGACGGCATCAACTCGCGCATCCGCGGCAGGTACGCCGACGTCTTCAAGCCCGACATCGTCACGCGGCCGAACCGTTACCTGTGGCTCGGCACGAACAAGCTCTACGACGCCTTCACGTTCGACTTCCGCAAGACCGAGCACGGCTGGTTCCAGGCGCACATCTACAAGTTCGACGCGAACACGACGACCTTCATCGTCGAGTGCCCCGAGCACGTCTGGCAGGCGCACGGCCTGGACCGCGCCGACCAGGAGCAGTCGATCGCGTTTTGCGAACGGCTCTTCGCCGAGAACCTGCAAGGCGCGAAGCTGATGACCAACGCGCGCCACCTGCGCGGCTCGGCGTGGCTGAACTTCCAGCGTGTCGTCTGCGAGCAATGGTGGCTGAAGAACACGCACGGCAGCCACGTCGTGCTGATGGGCGACGCGGTGCACACGGCGCACTTCGCGATCGGCTCGGGCACCAAGCTCGCGCTCGAAGACGCGATCGAGCTGACGCGGCAGTTCCAGCTGCTCGGCGACACGACCGGGCGGCTGCCCGAGGTGCTCGCCGCCTACCAGGAGGCGCGCCGCATCGAGACGCTGCGGCTGCAGAACGCCGCCTGGAACGCGATGGAGTGGTTCGAGGTGTGCGGTGCGCGCTACTGCGACCCGCTCGAGCCCGAGCAGTTCATGTACAGCATGCTGACGCGCAGCCAGCGCATCAGCCACGAGAACCTGCGTCTGCGCGACAAGGCCTGGCTCGACGGCTATGAGCGCTGGTTCGCCGCGAAGGCCGGCGTGCAGCGCGACGCGGCGCTGCCGGCCGTGCCGCCGATGTTCACGCCGGTCACGGTGCGCTCGGTGACGCTGAAGAACCGCGTCGTCGTCTCGCCGATGGCGCAGTACTCGTGCGAGGAAGGCGTGCCGGGCGAGTACCACCTCGTGCACCTGGGGGCGCGCGCGATGGGCGGCGCCGGCCTCGTGATGGCCGAGATGACCTGCACGAGCGCCGATGCGCGCATCACGCCCGGCTGCCCCGGCCTGTGGACCGACGCGCAAGGCGAGGCGTGGCAGCGCATCGTCGATTGGGTGCACACCCGCAGCGACGCGAAGATCGGCATGCAGCTCGGCCACGCCGGCCCGAAGGGCTCGACCAACGCGCCGTGGGAAGGCGCCGGTGCCGACCGTCCGCTGGCCGCCGGCAACTGGCCGCTCATTGCCGCCTCGGCCGTGCCGTACCTCGACGACGGCGCCCTGCCGCGCGCGATGGCACGCGAGGACATGGAGCGCGTCACCGCCGACTTCGTTGCCGCGGCGCGGCGCGCGGCCGCCGCCGGCTTCGACTGGCTCGAGCTGCACTGCGCGCATGGCTACCTGCTATCGGCGTTCATCTCGCCGCTGACCAACCGGCGCACCGATGCCTACGGCGGCAGCCTCGAGAACCGGTTGCGCTACCCGCTCGAGGTGTTCGCCGCGGTGCGCGCCGCCTGGCCGGCGCACCTGCCGATGTCCGTGCGCATCTCGGCGCACGACTGGGCCGATGGCGGCATCACGCCGGTCGACGCTGTGGAGATTGCGCGCGCGTTCAAGGCGGCCGGCGCCGACATGATCGACTGCTCGTCGGGCCAGGTCAGCGCGCACCAGAAGCCCACCTACGGCCGCATGTACCAGACGCCGTTCGCCGACCGCGTGCGCCAGGAAGCGGGCATCGCGACGATCGCAGTCGGCGCCATCAGCGAGGCCGACCACGTCAACTCGATCATCGCGGCCGGCCGCGCCGACCTGTGCGCGATCGCGCGGCCGCACCTGGCGAACCCGGCCTGGACGCTGACCGAGGCCGCGAAGATCGGCTTCACCGAAGTGATGTGGCCGCGCCAGTACGAAAGCGGCAAGTCACAGATGGAAAGCCTGTTCGCGCGCGAGCGGGCGGCCGCCGCGGCGGCGCCCTGATTGGCGCGCGGGGTGAAGACGAAGCCGACCGCCGTGCCGACGCTGCGCGACTTCAAGCTGCTGCGCGGCCTGGACGAGCAGCGCATCGGCCTCGAGGCGCGCGCCGCGTCCGACGACCCGGCCGCGGTCAAGCTGTGGCTGCGGCTCTTGGCATGCAGCACGCAGATCGAGCAGGAGATCCGCGCCCGGCTGCGCCAGCGTTTCGCGACGACGCTGCCGCGCTTCGACTACCTCGCGCAGCTCGAGCGGCACGCCGACGGGCTGCGGATGAACGCGCTGTCGCGTTACCTGATGGTGACCGGCGGCAACGTCACGGGGCTCACCGACCAGCTGGTGGCCGAAGGCCTCGTCGAGCGGCTGCCTGACCCCGCTGACCGGCGCTCGCTGCTCGTGCGGCTGACGCCGGCCGGGCGTGCGCGCTTCCTCGAGATGGCCGCCGAGCACGAGGCGTGGCTCGTCGAGCTGTTCGACGGCTTCGACCGCGACGTGAAGGCGAGCCTGTACGCGGCGCTCGGCCAGTTGCGCCTGCACCTGGCCGGTCAGCAGGCGAGGGGGCCTCGCCGCTGAAGGAGAATTGAACGATGCAAGCCCTGCTCCCCGAAGGCTGGCGGCGCCCCCGCGGCTACGCGAACGGCGTCGCCGTGTCGGCCACGCCGAACGGGCGCCTTGTCTTCGTCGCCGGCATGATCGGTTGGGACGCGCAAGAGGTGTTTCACTCCGACGACTTCGGCGTGCAGGCGCGGCAGGCGCTGCAAAATGCCGTGGCCGTGCTCGCCGCTGGCGGCGCGGCACCGCGCCACATCACCCGCATGACCTGGTACGTCACCGACAAGCGCGAGTACCTGGCCGCCGGGCCCGCCATCGGCCAGGCCTTCCGCGAGCTGATCGGCCACTACGACATCGCGATGACCGCGGTGCAGGTGGTCGCGCTGATCGAGGACCGCGCCAAGGTCGAGATCGAGGTGACCGCGGTCGTGCCCGATTGAATCTTCCTTCCTCCGAAAGACCGCTCCGATGGCCACTGCCAAGACCGCCAAAGCCAGCTTCGACTGGGCCGACCCGCTGCGCCTGGACGGCCAGCTCACCGACGACGAGCGCGCCGTGCGCGAAGCCGCGCACGCCTACGCCCACGACAAGCTGCTGCCGCGCGTGCAGGAGGCGTTCAGGCACGAGCGCACCGACCCGACGATCTTTCGCGAGATGGGCGAACTCGGCCTGCTCGGGCCGACGATCCCCGAGACCTACGGCGGCGCGGGCCTCAACTACGTCTGCTATGGCCTGATCGCCCGCGAGGTCGAGCGTGTCGACTCGGGCTACCGCTCGATGATGAGCGTGCAGAGTTCGCTCGTGATGGTGCCGATCAACGAGTTCGGCAACGAAGAGACGAAGCGCAAGTACCTGCCCAAGCTCGCCACCGGCGAGTGGATCGGCTGCTTCGGCCTGACCGAGCCGAACCACGGCTCCGACCCCGGCAGCATGGTGACGCGCGCGCGCAAGGTGCCCGGCGGCTACAGCCTTTCGGGCGCGAAGATGTGGATCAGCAACTCGCCGATCGCCGATGTCTTCCTCGTCTGGGCCAAGGACGACGAAGGCGCGATCCGCGGCTTCGTTCTCGACAAGGGCACCAAGGGCCTGAGCGCCCCGGCGATCCACGGCAAGGTGGGGCTGCGCGCCAGCATCACCGGCGAGGTCGTGCTCGACAACGCCTTCTGCCCCGAGGAAAACGCCTTCCCGGAGGTGCGCGGCCTGAAGGGCCCGTTCACGTGCCTGAACAGCGCCCGCTACGGCATCGCCTGGGGTGCCTTGGGCGCCGCCGAGGACTGCTACCAGCGCGCGCGCCAGTACGTGCTCGACCGCCGGCAGTTCGGCCGGCCGCTCGCCGCGAACCAGCTCGTGCAGAAGAAGCTCGCCGACATGCTGAGCGAAATCACGCTCGGCCTGCAGGGGTGCCTGCGCCTGGGGCGCATGAAGGACGAGGGCACAGCCGCCGTGGAGATCACCAGCATCATGAAGCGCAACAGTTGCGGCAAGGCGCTCGAGATCGCGCGCATGGCGCGCGACATGATGGGCGGCAACGGCATCAGCGACGAGTTCGGCGTCGCGCGCCACCTCGTCAACCTGGAAGTCGTCAACACCTACGAGGGCACGCACGACATCCACGCGCTGATCCTCGGCCGGGCCATCACCGGCCTGGCGGCGTTCGCCAACTGAAGCGGCGGGCAGGGCCCGCGCTGATCAAGCCGTCGGCGGCGCCTGCGCTTCCGCGCCGGCAGCCGTTTCCGGGCCGGCCACCGGCCGGATGTTCTGCGCCGAGTCGCCCTTGGGGCCCTGCACGAGGTCGAACGAGACGCGGGTGCCCTGGCGCAGCGTGCGAAAGCCGTCCATCTGGACGGCGGAGAAGTGCGCGAAGACGTCGCTGCCGCCTCCTTCGGGTTCGATGAACCCGAAGCCCTTGGCGTCGCTGAACCATTTGACGGTGCCTGTCGCCATGCGAGCCTCCGCGTCAGCCGTGGCCGGAAAATTCTCGGCCCGGCCGTTTTGCGCTGTCAATCGGCCTCGCCCGTCGCCGGAAGGGCGACGGCGCCGGCGCGTCCCTTGCCGCACCGCGCACGCAAGCAAGTTCACACCGGTATTCACACTCGGAAAGGGGTGCCATTTCCTCGTGCTGCACGCGCAAAGCGTCTCGATAGAATGCGCCATGCCCGACGACAAGCCGCCGTCATCGCCGCGCCTGCCTGGCCGGCCCGACCCGGCGCGCCCGGGCGGCCCGGGCGAAGGTGAAGGCGGGCAGGGCACGGTGGTTGCCGAGCGCCGCGTGGCGCGAACCAAACCGCCGTCGCTGTATCAAGTGGTGATGCTCAACGACGACTTCACGCCGATGGAGTTCGTCGTGATGGTGTTGCAGCAGTACTTCCAGCGTGACCTGGACACGGCGACCCAGATCATGCTCAAGATCCACCACGAAGGTCGTGGGGTGTGCGGCGTCTATCCGAAGGACATCGCCGCGACGAAAGTCGAACTGGTGCTCACCGCGGCGCGTCGCGACGGACACCCGCTTCAGTGCATTATGGAGGCCGCATGATCGCGCAAGAGCTCGAGGTCAGTCTGCACATGGCGTTCGTCGAGGCACGCCAGCAGCGCCACGAATTCATCACCGTCGAGCACCTCCTGATGGCGCTGCTCGACAACCCCTCGGCGGCCGACGTGCTGCGCGCCTGCGCGGCCAACATCGATGACCTGCGCCGCAGCCTGGCCACGTTCATCAAGGAGAACACGCCCACGGTCGGCGGCAGCGAAGAGGTCGACACGCAGCCGACGCTCGGCTTCCAGCGCGTCATCCAGCGCGCGATCATGCACGTGCAGAGCACCGGCAACGGCAAGAAGGAAGTGACCGGCGCCAACGTGCTCGTCGCGATCTTCGGCGAGAAGGACAGCCACGCCGTCTACTACCTGCACCAGCAGGGTGTGACGCGGCTGGATGTCGTCAACTACATCGCGCACGGCATCAAGAAGAGCGACCCGCCCGAGCCCGCGAAGAGCAACGAGAACCCCGGCGGCAACGAAGGCGAGAAGGAAGAACCCGGCGAGTCGAAGGGCTCGCCGCTGGACCAGTTCACGCAGAACCTGAACCAGCTTGCCCGCGAAGGCAAGATCGACCCGCTGATCGGCCGCGAGCACGAGGTGGAACGTGTCATCCAGGTGCTGTGCCGCCGGCGCAAGAACAACCCGCTGCTGGTGGGCGAGGCCGGCGTCGGCAAGACCGCGATCGCCGAGGGCCTGGCCTGGCGCATCACCGAGAAGGACGTGCCCGAGGTGCTGGCCGAGAGCACGGTGTACGCGCTGGACATGGGCGCGCTGCTCGCCGGCACCAAGTACCGCGGCGACTTCGAGCAGCGCCTGAAGGGCGTGCTGAAGCAGCTGAAGGACCAGCCGCACTCGATCCTGTTCATCGACGAGATCCATACGCTGATCGGCGCCGGTGCCGCCAGCGGCGGCACGCTCGACGCGAGCAACCTGCTCAAGCCCGCGCTCGGCAGCGGCCAGCTCAAGTGCATCGGCGCGACCACGTTCACCGAGTACCGCGGCATCTTCGAGAAGGACGCGGCGCTGTCGCGGCGCTTCCAGAAGGTCGACGTGATCGAGCCCTCGGTCGAGCAGACGGTCGAGATCCTGAAGGGCCTGAAGACACGCTTCGAGGACCACCACCAGGTCAAGTACGCGGTCGGCGCACTGCAGGCCGCCGCCGAACTCTCGGCCAAGTACATCAACGACCGCCACCTGCCCGACAAGGCGATCGACGTCATCGACGAGGCCGGCGCCGCGCAGCGCATCCTGCCGCAGACCAAGCGCAAGAAGACCATCACGCGAAACGAGGTCGAGGAGATCGTCGCGAAGATCGCGCGCATCCCGCCGGCGAGCGTGTCCAGCGACGACCGCGACAAGCTGAAGACGCTCGAGCGGGATCTCAAGAGCGTCGTCTTCGGCCAGGACCCGGCGATCGAGGCGTTGTCGGCGGCCATCAAGATGGCGCGCTCGGGCCTCGGCAAGCCGGAGAAGCCGATCGGCAGCTTCCTCTTCAGCGGCCCCACCGGCGTCGGCAAGACAGAGGTCGCCAAGCAGCTCGCCTACATCCTCGGCATCGACCTGATCCGCTTCGACATGAGCGAGTACATGGAGCGGCACGCGGTCAGCCGGCTGATCGGCGCGCCGCCGGGCTACGTCGGCTTCGACCAGGGCGGCCTGCTCACCGAAGCGATCAGCAAGAAGCCGCACGCCGTGCTGCTGCTCGACGAGATCGAGAAGGCGCATCCGGACGTCTTCAACGTGCTGCTCCAGGTGATGGACCACGGCACGCTGACCGACAACAACGGGCGCAAGGCCGACTTCCGCAACGTGATCATCATCATGACCACGAACGCGGGCGCCGAGACGATGAACAAGGCGACGATCGGCTTCACGACCAAGCGCGAGAGCGGCGACGAGATGGCCGACATCAAGCGCCTGTTCACGCCGGAGTTCCGCAACCGGCTCGACGCGACGGTCAGCTTCAAGGCGCTGGACGAGGACATCATCCTGCGCGTCGTCGACAAGTTCCTGCTGCAGCTCGAGGGCCAGCTCGCCGAGAAGAAGGTCGAGGTCACCTTCACCGACAGCCTGCGCAAGCACCTGGCGAAGAAGGGCTTCGACCCGCTGATGGGCGCGCGGCCGATGCAGCGGCTGATCCAGGACATGATCCGCCGCGCACTTGCCGACGAGCTGCTCTTCGGCCGCCTGGTCGATGGCGGCCGGCTGACGGTGGACCTCGACGACAAGGACGAGGTCGTGCTCGACATCCAGCCGCCGCGCAAGAGCGACAAGCCGAAGACCGAGGCGACGCCGGCTTGAGGCCCGCGCACCGCGCGCCCGGCGCTTCAGCGCGCCGGCGGCGGTGCCGGCGCGTACGCCCGCGGATCCTGCTCGTAGAAGCGCGCCAGCAGTTCGTACAGCGGCGCGTGCTCGGCCACGAGGCCGTGCGGGTCGACGAAGAAGCTCTCGCTGGCCACGGCGAAGAACTCGTCGATGCCACTTGCGGCGTACGGGTCGAGTGCGGTTTCCTCAGCTGTCTCACCCGTCTCACCCGCCTCGCAGCGCGCCACGAAGGCCTCGAACTGCGGCTGCAGCACCGCCAGCCACGTGGCCCGGCTCAGGCCCGCGGGCAGCAGCGGCACGCCGTCCGAGAGCCCATCCGCCAGGTCGAGCACGTGCGCGAACTCGTGCACGACGACGTTGTAGCCGGCGGCGCCCGGCCGGCCGGCTTCGCGCACATCGCGCCACGACAGCATCACCGGGCCGCCGCGCACCGCCTCGCCGGCCAGCGTCTCGTCGTACTCGTGCACGAGGCCGTCGTCGCCTTGCACATTGCGCCGCGCGACGACCTGGTCGGGGTGCACGACGATGCCGACGAAGCCGTCGTAGCGCGCCAGCCCGAGCTTCAGCACCGGCAGCACCGCCTGCGCGGCGATGCTGACGACGATGGCGTCGCTCATCCGCAGGTCGCCGGCGGCGCTGAACTCCTTGCGGTCGAGGAAGAGGCTGGTCAGCCGGCGCAGCTCGGCCTGCTCTTCGGCGCTGCGCCAGCGCAGGAAGGGGAAGCGCACCAGCGTGCGCTTCCACAGGTCGTCGGGGATCGCGCGGCGGCGCAGCGCCGCGTCTTCGCGCCGGCGCTGCCACACCTGCCACAGCGACGCGAGGCCCATGCGGCGATTGCTCAGCGCGAATCGCTGCCGCGCCCCGGCGGCATGCGGGCAAAGCCTTCGGCCGTCAGCCGCAGCACCTCGGCGCGCGCGCCGTGGTCGAGGTCCCAGTCGCTGAGCACGTGGTGCACGAAGCCGCCGGGCCAGGTGTCGCTGGCCGGCCGGTGCGTGTGGCCGTGCACGAGCGTCGTCGCGCCGGCTTCTCGCAGCAGTGCCATTGCCGCGGCGGGGTCGACGTCGGCGGCGCCTTCGCCGTCGAACTGTCTTCGCATCTCGCTCGCCTCGCGGATCTGGCGTGCGAAGGCGAGCCGTTCTTCGAGCGGCCGCGGCGAGGAACTGCGCCAGCCACGCCGGCGAGCGCACCTGCCGCCTGAAGGCCTGGTAGGCGTGGTCGGCGAGGCACAGCGCGTCGCCGTGTGAGAGCAGCACGCGTTTGCCGAAGGCCGTGAGCAGCGTCGGGTCGGGCAGCGCGCGGGCGCCACAGTCGGCCAAGAGCGCCTCGCCCATCAGGAAATCGCGGTTGCCGCCCATGATCGCGACGGTGCGCTCTTGCGCCGCCGCGGCCAGCGCCTGCACGCAGCGGCGCGCAAACGGTTCATCGCGCGCGTCGTCGCCGACCCACAGCTCGAACAGGTCGCCGAGGATGAAGACGGCGTCGGCGTCGGTGTGGGCGAGGTGCGCAGCGAAGGCGTCGAACGTCGTCGGCATCGCCTCCGACAGGTGCAGGTCGGAGATGAAATCGATGGCGCGCCATGCGCGCGGCGCCTCGAACGGCACGGGCGCCGGCAGGTCGGTGGCCACGGCAGGTGCCGCGCCGCCGGCGCCGGCGGGCATCACGCCACCTCGGTGGCTCGCTCGATGCGCACGTCCTCCAGCGGCACGTCGTCGTGATAGCCCTTGCGGCCGGTGCGCACGGCCTCGATTCGATCGACGACATCGGTGCCCTCGACGACGCGGCCGAAGACCGCGTAGCCCCAGCCCTGCGGCGACTTCGCCGTATGGTCGAGGAAGCCGTTGTCGACGGTGTTGATGAAGAACTGCGCGCTCGCCGAATGCGGGTCGCCGGTGCGCGCCATCGCCAGCGTGTAGCGCGTGTTCTTCAGGCCGTTGTCGGCCTCGTTGGTGATCGGCGCGCGCGTGGGCTTTTGCGTCATGCCCGGCTCGAAGCCGCCGCCTTGCACCATGAAGCCCTTGATGACGCGGTGGAACACCGTGCCGTCGTAGTGGCCGGCATTGACGTAGGCGAGGAAGTTGGCGGCCGACAGCGGCGCGCGTTCGGCATCGAGCTCGATCGTCAGCGCGCCGGCGCTGGTTTCGAGGCGGACTTTCTTCGGGGCGGCGGCCATCTCACTTCTCCAGGGTGGCTTTGCGGATCACGACCGGCTTGACCGGCACGTTCTGGTGCATGCCGGCCGACTGCGTCGGCACGGCGCGGATCTTGTCGACGACGTCCATGCCGGCGACGACCTTGCCGAAGACGGCATAGCCATGGCCGTCGCGCGCGTTGGCCTGGTCGAGCGGCGCGTTGTCGACGACGTTGATGAAGAACTGCGCGGTGGCCGAGTTCGGGTCGCCGGTGCGCGCCATCGCCACCGAACCGCGCACGTTCGACAGCCCGTTGCGGCTTTCGAGCGGGATCGGCGACAGCGTCTTCTTCTGGCTCATGTCGGGGTTCATGCCGCCACCCTGGATCATGAAGCTCGGAATGACGCGATGGAAGATCGTGCCGTCGTAGTGGCCGGCCTTCACGTAGGTGAGGAAGTTGTCGACCGTCTTCGGCGCCTTCGCGCGGTCGAGCTCGAGCACGATGTCGCCCTCGCTGGTGGCGAGCAGCACCTTCTGCTGCGCCCACGCGGGCGCCGCGGCCATCGACAGCGCCACCGCAGCGGCGCAGAACAGGGATCGGATCACGTTGGGTTTTCTCCGTCGGGTTCGATGCATCGAGGGGCGCCCGATCATCGGGACTTCGGGCGACCCCTGCCGGGGCGAGTCTATTGCAGCGCTTCTGCCCTTGTGTGCCGCCTCAGGTGATGTCAGCCGCGCCCGGCCGGCGGTGTCTCGTCGTACGCGGTGGCCAGGTGCGTGAACGCGGCGTCGACAAAACCCTCGGGCCACGTCTTCTGCTCGCCGAGGCCCATCGCCTTCCACAGCGACGAGTAGGTCAGCCACAGCCGCGCCGGGTCGTCGGCGCCTTGCAGCAGCTGCTCGAGCGCGGCGGGGTCGAGCTGCTCACCCAGGCGCTGGCAGGTGGTCTCGAAGGCGGCGAGGATGCGCTGCGTGTGCTGGCCGAGTTCGCCGTGCGCGCGCACGAGCGCGGCCTCGCCGTCGCTGCCGGCGCCGAGCAGCGCCGCCACCGCGTCCTGCGGCCCTGGTGCCAGGCGCAGCTTCGCCGCCGGCGAGCCGGCCAGCGCGGCGGCGGCGCGGCTGCCCAGTTCACGCATCTGGCGCGATTGAAGCGCGAGCTGGTGGTGCAGCGCGAACACCGCCACGCGCAGCAGCCGCCCGACGCGGTGCGCCACTTCGGCGGGTGAACCTTGGCCGAGCAACTCGGGCGCGACACCGAGCCCGGCGGCGAGATGGCGCAGCGCATCGGCCGGCAGATCGGGCGGCGGCAGCGGTGCCGCTTCCGACGCGCCCGTCTCCTCGAAGCCGGGCGGCCGTACGTTCGGCACCGTCGCGAACACCGACGACTGCGCCTCGGCCGAGGTGTCCAGCCACGGCTTGGAGATGCGAGTGAAGCCCGAGTGCATCTCGAGGCTCGGTGTGGCGAGCGCCGCGTCGGCATGCTGCCAGTCGCTGCCGGCCATCGCTGCGGGGTCGCCGCCGCGCGCGACGAGGCGGGTGCGCGGCACCGGCGGTGGCGGTGGCTCGGTGGTGTCGGCGACGTGCGCCACCTCGATCAGGTAGTTGCCGATGCCGATGTGGTCGCCGTGCTCGAGCACGTGCTCGCCGGCCAGGCGCTTGCGCGAGCCGTTGACGAACGTGCCGTTGGTCGACAAGTCGCGCAGCACCATCTGGCCGCGCGCCACGACGATCTCGCAATGGCGCGCCGAGAGGGCCAGCTCGCGGTCGTTGATCGGCCAGTCGCACTTCGGGTCGCGGCCGATGACGAAGCGCGGCTGGCGCGCCGGCACTTGCACCAGCGGCTGCACGCCGCTGGCACGTTCGGCACCGCGCACCAGCTTCAGCAGCAGCATGGGAGGCAGGTGGCCCGCAACGCGTGTCCTCGATTGGCCCTCGGCCCTTCAGCGCGCCGCGGGCGTGGCGAGCAGCGCGCGTGCGCCCTCGAGCCGGCGCACGAGCAGCGGGTCGGCCGGGCCGCTGGCGACGACCTGGTCCCACGCCTGCACGGCGAGCATCAGGTGCACGAGCCCGAGGTTGGCACGCGCGACGCGGAACGACGGGTCGTTGCGCAGCGCCGTCTCGAGCGCCCGCCGCGCGGGCTCCAGTCGGCCGGCGCGGACGTGCAGCAGCGCGATGTTGTTGTGCGGGTCTGGCAACGCCGGGTGGTCCTGCGCCATGCGCTCGAACCAGGCGAGTGCCTCGGCATCGCGGTTCAGGTCCATCAGCGCCACGCCGCGCAGGAAGCGCAACTCGGCCGCCGCCGCGTCGACGCTCGTGCCGGCCAGCACGAGCGGGCCGCTGCGCGCGTCGAGCCGCTGCAGGGCTTCCTGCGGCCGGCCGTTGGCCAGCAGCTCCTGCACCGCCTGCACGTCGGGGTTCGATGCGGCCCGCGCCGCCGTCGTTGCCACCATCGTTGCCAGCGCGATGGCGCCGAGCACGAGTGCGGTGCGCAGCGCAAAGCGTGGCGATCGGCGTGGCATACTGACTTTCATTCTATCGACGCCCGTCGGGCGCCGTGCCAGCGAGAGACCGCCGCGCCACGCTTCAACGCGAGCGTGGGCCCATCGCGCAAGGCGCGCCGCCGCTGCTGCGCAAAGCCATGGCGCTACGCATCCACAACACGCTGACCCGCCGGGTCGAGCCTTTCACGCCGATCGAGCCGGGCCACGTGCGCATGTACGTCTGCGGCATCACGGTCTACGACCTGTGCCACCTCGGCCATGCGCGGATGAACCTCGCGTTCGACGTCGTCTACCGCTGGCTGCTGGCCAGCGGCTGGCGCGTCACCTACGTGCGCAACATCACCGACATCGACGACAAGATCATCAAGCGCGCCGTCGAGCGCGGCATGCCGATCCGACAGCTCACCGACGAGATGATCGGCGCGATGCACCGCGACCTGGGCGCGCTGCACCTGCTGCCGCCGACACACGAGCCGCGTGCCACCGAGTACGTGCCGCAGATGCTCGAGCTCGTCGCGCGGCTCGAGGCGAAGGGCCTCGCCTATCAGGTGAACAAGGACGGGCAGGGCGGCGACGTCAACTTCGCGGTGCGGCGCTTTGCCGGCTACGGCAAGCTCTCGGGCAAGAGCATCGACGAGCTGCGCGCAGGCGAGCGCGTCGCGGTGCAGGGCGACAAGGACGACCCGCTCGACTTCGTGCTCTGGAAGGCGGCCAAGGCCGACGAGCCGGCCGACGCGAAGTGGGCCAGCCGCTATGGGCCCGGGCGCCCCGGCTGGCACATCGAATGCTCGGCGATGAGCTGCGCACTGCTCGGCGAGCCGTTCGACATCCACGGCGGCGGCATGGACCTGACGTTCCCGCACCACGAGAACGAGATCGCGCAAAGCGAGGGCGCCAGCGGCGGCCCGTTCGTCAAGACGTGGATGCACAACGGCTTCCTCAACATCGACGACGAGAAGATGTCGAAGTCGCTCGGCAACTTCTTCACCATCGACGAGGTGCTGAAGAAGTTCGACGGCGAGGCGATCCGCTTCTTCATGTTGCGCACGCACTACCGCAGCCCGTTCAACTTCAGCGATACGCTGCTGGACGAGGCGCGCACGGCGCTGCGGCGCCTCTACACGGCGCTCGACGCCGCGGGTGAAGTGGCGGCGCTGCCGGCGATCGACTGGACCGAGCCGCGCGCCGCCGCCTTCCGCGAGGCGATGGACGACGACTTCAACACGCCGGGGGCGCTGGCGGTGCTGTTCGAGCTGGCAGCGAGCGTCAACCGCGGCCAGCGCGAGGACGCGGCGCTGTTGAAGGCGCTCGGCGGCGTGCTCGGCATCCTGCAGCAGTCGCCGCGCGCTTATTTGCAGGGCAGCGCCGGTGAGGCAACAGGCGGCCCCGACGCCGCCGCGATCGAGCGGCGCATTGCCGAGCGCGCCGCAGCGAAGAAGGCGCGCGACTTCGCGCTCGCCGACCGCATCCGCGACGAGTTGGCTGCGCAAGGCATCGTCCTCAAGGATTCGGCCCAGGGCACGACCTGGGTGCGCGCCTGAAGCCGATGCCCGCACGCAAGGCATCGGCCGGCAAGGCCGCGGCGAAGCCGGCTGCCAAGCCCGTCATCTCGACCCCCGCGTACTGGGACGACGCCTGCCGCCACCTCGCGCGCCGCGACCGCGTGATGAAGCGGCTGATCCCGAAGTTCGGCGAGGCGCGGCTCGCCAGCCGCGGCGACGCCTTCACGACGCTCGCGCGTTCGATCGTCGGCCAGCAGATCTCGGTGAAGGCGGCGCAATCGGTGTGGGACCGCTTCGCCGCCTGCGTCGGCGGCGCCAGCACGCACCTCGCGCCTGGCAAGGTCTGCGCGCTGCCGAACACGGCGATGCGCGAAGCGGGCCTGTCGGCGCGCAAATGCGAGTACCTGATGGACCTCGCCGGCCACTTCGCCGAGGGGCGCGTGCACGTCGCGAGCTGGTCGGAGATGGACGACGAGGCGATCATCGCCGAGCTCGTGGCCATCCGCGGCATCGGCCGCTGGACGGCCGAGATGTTCCTCATCTTCCATCTGATGCGCCCCGACGTGCTGCCGCTGGACGACCTGGGGCTGCTCAAGGGCATCAGCCTGAACTACTTCAGCGGCGAGCCGGTGTCGCGCGCCGAAGCGCGCGAGGTCGGCGAGGCCTGGGCGCCTTTCCGCTCGGTGGCCACTTGGTATATTTGGCGCAGCCTCGATCCGCTGCCCGTCGAATACTGACCGGCACGCCCCCCGATGAACAAACGCCACTTCCTCGAATTCGAGTCGTCGATCGCCGAGCTCGAATCCAAGATCGACGAGCTGCGCTACGTGCAGAACGAGTCGGCCGTGGACATCTCCGAGGAGATCGAGCGGCTGTCGCAGAAGAGCCAGCAGCTCACCAAGGACATCTACTCGAGCCTGTCGCCGTGGCAGGTGACGCAGATCGCACGCCACCCGCACCGGCCGTACACGCTGGATTACGTCGGCCAGATCTTCACCGACTTCCAGGAACTGCACGGCGACCGTCATTTCGCCGACGACCTGTCGATCGTCGGCGGCCTGGCGCGCTTCAACGGCCAGGCCTGCATGGTGCTCGGCCACCAGAAGGGCCGCGACACGAAAGAGCGCACGCAGCGCAACTTCGGCATGAGCCGGCCCGAGGGCTACCGCAAGGCGCTGCGGCTGATGCAACTGGCCGAGAAGTTCCGCCTGCCGGTGTTCACGTTCGTCGACACGCCCGGCGCCTACCCTGGCATCGGCGCCGAGGAGCGCGGGCAGAGCGAGGCGATCGGCCGCAACATCTTCGAGATGGCCAAGCTCGAGGTGCCGATCATCACGACGATCATCGGCGAGGGCGGCTCGGGCGGGGCGCTGGCGATCAGCGTCGCCGACCAGGTGCTGATGCTGCAGTTCGCCGTCTACTCGGTGATCTCGCCCGAGGGCTGCGCGTCGATCCTGTGGAAGACCGCCGAGCGCGCGAACGACGCCGCCGAGGCGCTGGGCATCACCGCGCACCGGCTGAAGGCGCTGGGCGTCATCGACAAGATCGTCAACGAGCCGGTCGGCGGCGCGCACCGCGACATGCCGTGGATGGCTGCGCAGTTGAAGCGCGGCCTCGCCGACGCGCTGCGCCAGGTCGTCGATCTGAAGCCCAAGGAACTGCTGCAGCGGCGCTACGACCGGCTGCGCGCCTACGGGCGCTTCGCCGACAGCACGGAACGCTGAGATGGCGACGGCCGCGTCGCGGCCGCAACCGCACTGCGTGGCTGTCGCGGCGAGCGGCGGCCGCGATTCGACGGCGCTGCTGCATGCCACGGTGCGGCAGGCGCAGCCGCTCGGCATCGAGGTCGTTGCGCTGCACGTCCACCACGGCTTGATGCCTGAGGCCGATGTCTGGCTCGAACACGTGCGCCGCCAGGCGCGGCGCTTCGGTGCGCGCTTTGCGTGTGAGCGACTCAGCGGGCAGCCGGCGCCCGGCGACAGCGTCGAGGCGTGGGCGCGCAAGCATCGGTATGCGGCGCTTGCGCAGCTCGCGCGCGGTGAAG
Source organism: Betaproteobacteria bacterium (assembly GCA_016716535.1). Taxonomy (GTDB): domain Bacteria; phylum Pseudomonadota; class Gammaproteobacteria; order Burkholderiales; family Burkholderiaceae_C; genus Rubrivivax. The sequence continues at coordinate 811,535 of JADJWD010000002.1, forward strand.
GCGCGTGCCTCGTGCTGCTGGCGCAGCACCGGCGCGACCAGGCCGAGACGTTCCTGATCCAGGCGTTGCGCGGCGGCGGCGCGCCGGGGTTGGCGGGAATGCCACGCCTCGTCGAGCGTGACGGCATCACGTGGGCGCGGCCGTGGCTCGGGTGCTCGCGCGCGTCGATCGAGGCGTACGTGCGCCGCTGCACGCTCTCCTTCATCGAAGACCCGAGCAATGACGACCCGCGCTTTGCCCGCGGGCGGCTGCGCGCGTTGTGGCCGGCACTCGAGGAGCAGTTCGTCGACGCCGAGACGACGCTCGCGCGCGCCGCGCAGCGGGCCGCCATAGACGCGGCCGTTTTGGACGAGATCGTCGAAGCCGACCTCGCCGCGCTCGGCGCCGCCGGCCAGCCGCTGCCGGTGGCCGCCTGGCTGCGGCTTTCGCTTGCACGGCGCAGCGCGGTGCTGCGGCGCTGGCTCGCGACCGTGCTCCCGACGCCGGTGCCCGAGACGCTCGTGCGGCGGCTGGCCGACGAACTGCCCGGCCGGCTTCACGCGCGCTGGCCGGCGGGCGAGGGCGATCTCGTGCTTGCGCGCGGGCTCCTCGCCTACGGCGCCGCGGCGCCCGGAAGGCGGCACGGATGAGGCTTTGCGCGGCGGCGAACGCGCCTGCCCACGCTTCTCCCTTGCCGTGACCTGACAGGCGCGCCGGGGCGAGCCCCTAAAATCGCCGGTTTTGCGCGCCGCCGGCCGCGGCCGCCAGTCCTCCAAGATCCCCCAAGACAAATCCCCCGCAGCAAACGCTGCAAAGACGCGATGGCCCTGATCGTTCACAAGTACGGCGGCACCTCGATGGGGTCGACCGAGCGCATCCGCAGCGTCGCCGAGCGCGTGGCCAAGTGGGTGCGCGCCGGCCACCAGATGGTCGTCGTGCCCTCGGCGATGAGCGGCGAGACCAACCGCCTGCTCGGCCTGGCCAAAGAGCTGATGCCCAATCGCCGGCACCCCCGAGGCGATGCGCGAACTCGACGCCATCGCCGCCACCGGCGAGCAGGTGTCGGTGGGCCTCTTGGCCCTGGCGTTGCAGGCGCAGGGCGTGGCGGCGGTCAGCTACGGCGGCTGGCAGGTGCCGATCGAGACCGACTCGGCCTACACGAAGGCACGCATCAGCCGCATCGACGATGCCCGCGTGCGCGCTGATCTGGACAGCGGCAAGGTCGTCATCATCACCGGCTTCCAGGGCATCGACGCCGGCGGCAACGTGACGACGCTCGGCCGCGGCGGCAGCGACACTTCGGCCGTGGCGGTGGCCGCGGCGCTGAAGGCCGCCGAGTGCCTGATCTACACCGACGTCGACGGCGTCTACACCACCGACCCGCGCATCGTGCCCGAGGCGCGCCGGCTCAAGACCATCAGCTTCGAGGAGATGCTCGAGATGGCGAGCCTGGGCAGCAAGGTGCTGCAGATCCGCTCGGTGGAGTTCGCCGGCAAGTACCGCGTGCCCACGCGCGTGCTGTCGAGCTTCACGCCGGCCGACATCCCGATCGAGGAAGAAGCCGCTTCGGGCACGCTCATCACTTTCGAGGAAGACGAGAAGATGGAACAAGCCGTCGTGGCCGGCATCGCGTTCAACCGCGACGAGGCGAAGATCAGCGTCATCGGCGTGCCCGACCGGCCCGGCATCGCCTACGCGCTGCTGGGGCCCGTGGCCGAGGCCAACGTCGACGTCGACGTGATCATCCAGAACGTCAGCCACGACGGCCGCACCGATTTCAGCTTCACCGTGCACCGCAACGACTACCAGCGCACGATGGACCTGCTGAAGACGAAGATCCTGCCGGCCGTCGGCGCCAGCAGCGTCGTCGGCGACGCCCGCATCTGCAAGGTCAGCATCGTCGGCATCGGCATGAAGAGCCACGCCGGCATCGCCGCGAAGATGTTCCAGACGCTGTCGTCCGAGGGCATCAACATCCAGATGATCACGACGAGCGAGATCAAGACCAGCGTCGTCATCGACGAGAAGTACATGGAGCTCGCGGTGCGCGCGCTGCACAAGGCGTTCGGGCTCGAGGAGCCGAAGGCGGCGTGACGAAGGCGTGACCGGGGCGTGTGGGACAAGAAGGCCCGGACGGCGAGGGCTCGGCGGCGAACGTGGCTAGAATCGCCGCACTTCGCCGGAGTCGTGACCGAGTGGCCGAAGGTGCTCCCCTGCTAAGGGAGTATGTGCCAAAAGCGCATCGAGGGTTCGAATCCCTCCGACTCCGCCAGCATGCATGCACAACGGGCCTTCGGGCCCGTTGTCGTTTCAGGGATGTCGTTGACGATTCGTCGAGTGTTTCGCGGGACGTGCGCCGCGGTGGTGATTGCGGTGCCGGTTGCGTTGTCGGCGATGCCGGCCGCGCAGGCGGCGCAAGCCACGCAGACCGCGCAAGCCACGCAGGCGGCAGCAAGCGATGCGCGCGGGGCGTTGCCTGCGCAGCCGCTGACCGGCTGGTTCGACGGCACGCGCGCGAATGCGCTGGCGCTGGCCGCAGTCGACCTGCTGAACGACGGCGCGAGCCACGGCCTCGAGCCGCGCGATTACGGGCTGCCGGCGTTGCGCGACGCGGTGCTCGCTGCCGCTGAACGCGGCGTGCCGCCCGCGGCGGTGGCGCCGATCGAGGCCGCGCTGACCACCGCAATGACGCGCTACCTGCGCGACCTGCGCCAGGGGCGCGTCACGCCGGCGGCGCTTTCGCAGCGCTATGCGGCGCTGACGGCGCAGCCCTTTGATGCGCGCGCCGCGCTTGCCGCCGCGTTGGCGGCGCGTGACCCCGCGCTGCTGGCGCGCGCCGTGCAGGACGCCGCCCCGGCGATCCCGCAATACGAGCGGCTGCGCCAGGCGCTCGCCGCGCAGCGCGCGTTGATCGGCCACGCGGCGTGGTCGCAGCCGCTGCCGGCGCTTCCGCTGCCGCCGCGCACGCGCGTGCGTTCGCTGGCGCCGGGCCAGCCGTGGGCCGGGCTGCCGGTGCTCGAGGCGCGGCTGGTGGCGCTCGGCGACCTCGCGGCCGCCGACGTGCCGGCGAACGACGGCCCGGCACCCGCCGGTGAGGCACGCGCCGAACGCCTTTACGAAGGCCCGCTCCTCGCCGCCGTGCAGGCCTTCCAGCGCCGCCACGGCCTGGCCGATGACGGGCTCATCGGCGTCGCAACGCGTGCCGCGCTCGAGGTGACGCCGGCGCAGCGCGCCGCGCAACTTGCCCTGGCGCTGGAGCGCCTGCGTTGGACGCCGGTGTTGCAGGGCCCGCGGATGATCGTCATCAACGTGCCCGAGTTCGTGCTGCGCGCCTACGAGGTGCAGGGCACGCGCATCGCGGTGCGCGCCGAGATGAAGGTGATCGTCGGCGCAGCTCTGGATAAACGCACACCGCTGATCGGCGAGGACCTGCGCTTCATCGAGTTCAACCCGTTCTGGAACGTGCCGTATTCGATCGCCAGCAAGGAGCTGGTGCCGCAACTGCGCCGCAACCCGGCCGCCTGGGCGCGCGACGGCTACGAGTTCGTCGGCGGTCTGGGCCCGGCCGACCCGGTGCTCAGCGCCGCCAAGCTCGACGCGGTGCTCGCCGGCACGCTGCGCATCCGGCAGCGGCCGGGGCCGCGCAACGCGTTGGGCGACATCAAGTTCGTCTTTCCGAACCGCGAGGCGATCTACCTGCACCACACGCCGTCGGTGGGCCTCTTTGCCCGTGCGCGGCGCGACTTCAGCCACGGCTGCATCCGCGTCGAAGACCCGGTGGCACTGGCCACCTTCGCGCTGGCCGGCCTGCCGGAGTGGAACGAAGAGCGCATCCGCACGACGATGGCCGCGGCCGAGCCGCTGACCGCGGCGTTGCCGCAGACGGTGCCGGTGCTCATCGCCTACGGCACCGCGCTTGTCAAGGACGGCCGCGTCCACTTCTTCGACGACGTTTACGGGCATGATCGCGCCCTCGCCGAGGCCCTGCGCCGGCGGGTGCGGCCGCCGATCACCGTGCCCCCATCGACACCATGACCGATTCGAACGATCCGCACACCCCGCGCGTCCCTCATCGCCGCTTCTTCCTGCGCCACGCCGGCCGCCTCTCCGGCGTGGCCGTCGCCACCGTCGCCGGCGTGATGGCGGCGCGGCCTGCCCGTGCCGCGGTGGCGTCCGCGGCCGTTGATGGCAGCGGCATCGCCGGCGCCAAGCGGCTCGCCCTCGTGCACACCCACACCGGCGAGCAGATCTCGCTCGTCTACGCCGAGGGCGCGCAGTACGAGCCCGAAGCGCTGCGCTCGCTCGATCGCTTCCTGCGCGACCACTACAGCGGCAGTGTCGGGCGGATCGACCCGCGCCTCTATGACCTGCTGCACCGCCTGCAGACATCGCTCGAGGCGCGCGGGCCGTTCGAGATCATCTCCGGCTACCGCGACGAGCGCACCAACGCGCACCTGCGCCAGACGCGCGGCGGCGGCGTCGCGCGCAAGAGCCTGCACATGGAGGGCCGCGCGCTCGATGTGCGGCTGCAAGGCGTGGCGCTGGCCGACCTGCGCGACGCGGCGCTCGGCCTGCGCGCCGGCGGCGTGGGGTTCTACCCGCGCAGCGGCTTCGTGCACGTCGATACGGGGCGCGTGCGGTCCTGGTAGCGGCCGCTACAGCTTCCCTGCTTTGCCCGCCGACTCGCGCGCATTCAGCGCGTCGCGGCGCGCCTGCATCGACTGGTCCAGCCAGTAGACCGCGTATTCGTCGGTGTGCCCGAACGGGCTCGTCGCCTCGATCGTCACGCGTTCGCCGCGCCAGCGTTTCGAGACCGTCGGCAAAGCGGTGCCGGCCGGCGTGCGCGCCGTGCCGGTGGCCGTTTCCATCGCGCGGCCGTAGCGCGTCTCGAGCACGGAGAGCATCTTGTCGAAGCGCATCGCCGGCCCGGTGAGCAGCACGCCGGCCACCTGCCCCCAGGCGACGTCGAGCACGACGTCCTGCTCGCCGGCGCCGAGGTCCGGGGCGTTGTGCACGGTGTAGTAGGTGCGCTCGGGCTGGCCGCGCGCAGCGCGTGGCTGGAAGCACAGCGCCATCGTCGTCAGGCGGCCGCGCACCTCGTTGCTCGCGTCGCACGGCGGGATGCCAGCCGACTCGAGCGGCGCGCCGAGGCGGATGCCCATCACCTCGGCCGGCTGCTGTGGCCAAGGGCGGGGCGCCGGTACGGTCTGCGGCGCCGGTGCGGCTTGCGGAGCAGGCACCTGTGGCTGCGCCGAAGCGGCTTGCGGCCCACCCAGCATGGCGGCGATGGCCGCCGCGGCGGTGATCAGGACGGTGGGTCGAAGTCGGTTCATGACGGTGGGGTCGGGTGGCGGGCGCACCGGTCGCACTGGCGCAAGCCAGCCGGTGCGCTCGTTGGATACCTGCGCGCGAGCCAGCAAACGGCGCGCCCGGTCGCCTGCTTGCGCCCTCCAGCGCACGCCTGGCTTGGTGCATCAAAAGCGCCTGCGGCCGCGAGTGGGGTCATTGGCGCCAGCCTCTACACTGCCGCGCCTTCCGGGCAGGTGCGGGTCGAGGGCCCGCGCCGGGCGCCGGCCTGCGGTGTCGAAACCGCACGCGGTCGATCGTCGTGCCTGAACGGGCTGCAGGCGGCCGCACGCGGCCAGCGCCTCGCCTTCGCCACACGAAAGAACATCAATGACGCCATTGCGCAGCCCGTCCGGCCGTTGTTTCGGCCGTTCTTCGATCCGCCTCGGCGCCGCCGCGCTCGTGGCCGTGGCGCTGCTCGCCGCCTGTGGCGACAAGAAGCCGGCCGGCGCGCCCGGCGGCCCGGGCGCCCCGGGCGGCGCGATGCCGCCGATGCCGGTGGCCGTGCGCGTGGTGCAGCAGCAGACGGTGCCGGTGCTCGTCGAAGCGGTCGGCCAGGCCGAGGGCGCCAAGGAGGTCGAGGTGCGCGCGCGTGTGCCCGGCGTGCTGCAACGCCAGCACTACCGCGAAGGCGAGCCGATCCGCGCCGGCGCGCTGATGTTCACGATCGACCGCGCACCGTTCGAGATCGCGCTCGCCCAGGCCAAAGCGGGGCTGGCGCAGGAGCAGGCGCGCGTCGAGCAGGCGCGGCGCGAGGCGGCGCGGCTGAAGCCGCTGGCCGAGATGCAGGCCGTCTCGCGGCGCGAGGCCGACGAGGCGGCGAGCCAGCTGGCGCTGGCCGAAGCGGCGCTTGGCGTGCAGCAGGCGCGCATCCGCGAGGCCGAGCTGAACCTGTCGTACACGTCGGTGACGGCGCCGATCTCGGGCATCACGACGCGCGCCGAGAAGAGTGAAGGCAGCCTCGTCAGCCCGAGCGACGGCCTGCTCGCCCGCATCATGCAGACCGATCCGATCTGGGTGCGTTTCTCGCTCAGCGAAGCCGAGTACACGACGCTGAAAGGCCAGCGCGGCGCGCCGGTGCGTCTGCTCGGCGCCGACGGCAAGCCGCTCGGCGCGGCCGGCCGCTTGAACTACGCCGCGCCGAGCGTCGATGCGCGGCTGGGCACCGTGAGCCTGCGCGCGGAGTTCGCGAACCCGTCGCTCGCCGTGCTGCCGGGGCAGTTCGTGCGCGCGCAGGTGCAGTCGGGCACCGAGCGCGCCTGGCTCGTGCCGCAGGCCGCGGTGCAGTCGGGCGAGCAGGGCAAGTTCGTCTGGGTCGTGCGCGACGGCAAGGCGACGCCCGCGCCGGTGCAGGTGGGCGGCTGGGTCGGTGCCGACTGGGTCGTGCGCCAGGGGCTGGCCGACGGCGACGCGGTGATCACGAACAACCTCATCAAGCTCAGGCCCGGGGCGCCGGTGCAGCCGATGAGTGCGCCGCCGGGCGGCGCAGCGAGTGGTGCGGCGAGTGGTGCGGCGAGTGGTGCGGCGAGTGGTGCGGCGAGTGGTGCAGCCGCGGGCCCGGCGGCTTCGGCAGCCTCCACCCCGGCCTTTGCGGCCTCGCGTTGAACGGCCGGGCCCTGCCATGAGTTCCCGCTTCTTCATCGAGCGGCCGGTGTTCGCGGCCGTGATGTCGATCGTCATCGTGCTCGCCGGCCTCGTGGCGCTGCGCATCCTGCCGATCGCGCAGTACCCGGAGATCGCGCCGCCCGTGGTGACGATCACCGCCACCTACCCCGGCGCCTCGGCCGAGACGCTGGCGACGACGGTGGCCGCGCCGATCGAGGAGCAGCTCTCGGGCGTCGAGAACCTGCTGTACTTCCAGAGCAGCAGCAGCTCCAACGGCCAGACGACGATCACCGCCACGTTCGAGGTCGGCACCGACATCGACAAGGCCACCTTCAACGTCAACAACCGCGTGCAGCTCGCGACGCCGCGCCTGCCCGACGAGGTGCGGCGCAACGGCGTCGTCGTCGCCAAGCGCTCGATGAGCTTCCTGCTCGTCGTCGCGCTCACGTCGCCCAAGGGGACCTTCGACCAGCTCTTCCTCAGCAACTACGCGACGCAGAACGTCCTCGACGAGATCAAGCGCGTGCCCGGCGTCGGCGACGTCATCATCTTCGGCGCGCGCGACTACTCGATGCGCCTGTGGCTGCAGCCCGACAAGATGGCGCGCCTAGGCGTCACCACCGGCGACATCGCCGCCGCGGTGAACGCGCAGAACGCGCAGTTCGCCGCCGGCAAGATCGGCGCCGACCCGGCGCCCAAGGGTCAGCAGCTCGTCTACACCGTCACCGCGCGCGGCCGCCTCGTCGAGCCCGAGCAGTTCGGCGAGATCATCGTGCGCGCCGGCAGCGGGGGCGCGACGCTCAGGCTGAAGGACGTGGCGCGCATCGAACTCGGCGCGCAGAGCTACGACGCGAGCAACAGCGCCAACGGCCGCCCGGCCATCGCGCTGGCGGTGTTCCTCGCCTCGGGCGCCAACGCGCTGGACGTGGGCGACGGCGTGAAGGCGAAGATCGCCGAACTCAAGCGCGAGCGCTTCCCGGCCGACGTCGACACCATCGTGCCCTACGACACGACGCGCTTCGTCTCGGCGTCGATCAAGGAGGTCACGACGACGGCCATCGAGGCGGCGATCATCGTGCTGCTCGTCGTCTTCGTCTTCCTGCAGACGTGGCGCGCGACGCTGATCCCGATGCTCGCGGTGCCGGTGAGCCTGATCGGCACCTTCGCCGGCCTGTGGCTCGCCGGCTTCTCGATCAATACGCTGACGCTCTTTGCGATGGTGCTGGCGATCGGCATCGTCGTCGACGACGCGATCGTCGTGCTCGAGAACGTCGAGCGCCTGATCCGCGAAGAGAAGATGGCGCCGCTGCCGGCGGCGATCGAGGCGATGCGCGAGGTCTCGGGCGCCGTCATCGGCATCGTGCTCGTGCTGTGCGCGGTGTTCGTGCCGGTGGCCTTCCTCGGCGGCATCGCCGGCACGCTGTACCGGCAGTTCGCGGTGACGGTGACGATCGCCGTCGTCATCTCGGGCACCGTCGCTTTGACGCTGACACCGGCACTGTGCGCGCTGCTGCTCAAGCCCGAGCACGGCCAGCGCAGCGAGCGCTTCTTCGCGCCGTTCAACCGCTTTGTCGACTGGATGCGGCGGCGCTTCATGCGCGGCGTCGACCTCGTGCTGCACCACCGGCCGCTGTCGCTGCTGGCCTTCGCGCTGCTGATCGCCGGCGCGGCGTTCCTCTTCACGCGCGTGCCCGGCAGCTTCGTGCCCAACGAAGACCAGGGCTTCATCATCGCGGTGGCGGCGCTGCCCGACGGTGCGACGCTCGAGCGCACCGAGAAGAGCACCGAGCAGATGCGGCAGATGATGAAGGACAACGCCGCGCTCGAGAACATCTTCATCGTCAACGGCTTCGACCTGATCGGCGGCGGCACGAAGCCGAACTCGGCGACGATGTTCCTGCCGATGAAACCGTGGGACCAGCGCCGGCAAAGCTCGCAGGCGCTGGCCGCCGAGTTCAGCGGCAAGGGCTTCATGCTCGGCGACGGCATCGCTTTTGCGTTCAACCCGCCGCCGATCCTCGGCCTCGGGCAGGCCGGCGGCTTCGAGCTCTTCGTGCAGAGCCGGCAGAACACCGACCCGCAGGCGCTGGCGCAGGTGACCAACGATTTCATCGCCGCGCTGCGCGCGCGGCCCGAGCTGGAAGGGCTCAACACCTTCTTCAGGCCGACGGTGCCGCAGCTGCGCGTCGAGGTCGACCGCGAGAAGGCGCTGGCGCTCGGCGTCAGCACGACCGATGTCTTCTCGGCGCTGCAGGCGCAGATGGGCTCGCTGTACGTCAACGACTTCAACAAGTCCGGCCGCACCTACCGCGTGACGATGCAGGCCGATGCCGCCTACCGCAGCCGGCCCGAGGACATCGGCGCCATCCATGTGCGCAGCGCCACGAGCGGCCAGATGGTGCCGCTGAAGGCGCTGATCAGCGTCTCCACGCTGATCGGCCCCGAGCAGATCGAGCGCTACAACAGCTACGTCGCGGCCAAGGTGCTGGGCAACACGAAGGCCGGCTTCAGCTCGGGCGAGGGCATCGCCGCCGTCGAGGCGGTGGCGCGCCAGGTGCTGCCGCCCGGCTACACGTTCGAGTGGACGGCGCAGGCGTACCAGGAAAAGCGCACGGGCAGCGCCTCGGTCTTCGCGTTCGGCTTCGCGCTCGTGATGGTCTACCTGATCCTCTCGGCGCTGTACGAGCGCTGGGGCGTGCCGCTGGCCGTGGTGCTGGCGGTGCCGTTCGCGTTGACCGGCGCGCTGCTCGCGGTGTTCCTGCGCGGCATGAACAACGACATCTACTTCCAGATCGGCCTCGTGGTGCTGATCGGCCTGGCGGCGAAGAACGCGATCCTGATCGCCGAGTTCGCGATGCAGGGCATGGAGGCAGGCAAGAGCGCGTTGGATGCGGCGCTCGAGGCGGCGCGGCTGCGCTTCAGGCCGATCCTGATGACCTCGCTCGCGTTCGTGATGGGCGTGTTGCCACTCGTGCTGGCTACCGGCGCCGGCGCGGCGGCGCGGCAGTCGATGGGCACCGGCGTCTTCGGCGGGATGATCGTCGCGACCTTCGTCGCGCCGCTCTTCGTGCCGCTCTTCTTCAGCCTGCTGGCGAGGAAGCCGCGGCCGCAGCACACGCACCACCACGGGGGTGAGGCATGACCGCGCGGCGTCTTGATCGCCGCGGTGCTGCGGCCTCGGTGCTGATTGCGGCGCTGGCCGCGGCGGGCTGCACGACGCTCGGTCCGGATCACCAGCGGCCCGCCGTCTCGCTGCCGGCCGGTTACGGCGAGAACGCGCCGGCCGCATCGGCCGGCTCCGCGGCGCAGGCGCCGCTGCCCGCCGAGTGGTGGACGTTGTTCGGCGACCGCGCACTCGACGCGCTCGTCACCAAGGCGCTCGCCGCCAACGCCGAAGTGGCGCAGGCGGTGGCACGCGTCGAGCAGGCCGACGCGCTGGCGCGCGAAGCGGCCGGCGCGACCTGGCCGACGCTGAACGCCGGCGCGAACGCGAACCGCGCGCGCTTCAGCGCGCGTTCGCGCAGCAACGCCAGCGGCGTGGCGGTCGAGGGCAACGCGTTCAGCGCGTCGCTGTCGACGTCGTTCGAGATCGACTTGTGGGGTCGGCTCGCACGCGCCAACGAGGCCGCGCGCGCGCAACTGCTGGCCAGCGAGGCAGCGCGCGACACCGTGCGGCTGACCATCGCCGGCGCGGTGGCGCAGGCGTGGTTCGCGCTGCGTTCGCTCGATGTGCAGGTGGCGACGCAACGCCACACGCTCGGCTCACGCGAGGAGGGCGCGCGGCTCGTCGGCCAGCGCCTGGCCGGGGGTGCCGCGACGCGGCTGGACGCCGAGCAGGCCGAAGTGCAGCGCGCCGAGGCGGCGCTGGCGTTGCGCGAACTGATGCGCCAGCGTCAGCTCGTGCAGTCGCTGCTCGCGCTGCTGGTCGGCGAGCCCGGGTGGACGGTGGCGGAGTTGCCGCTGCCTGCGCCATCCGCCGCGTCAGCCGCGTCGGCGGCCACGCCGTCCACCGCGTCGGCCCCGTCGTCGACATCCGCGTCGACATCGGCGTCGTGGACGCCGGTGCTGCCGGTCACCTGGACGCAGACCGTGCCGCCCGCACCACCGCCCGGCCTGCCTTCGGCGCTGCTCGAACGCCGCCCCGACATCCGCCGCGCCGAGGAACTGCTCGTGAGCGCGAACGCGCAGATCGGCATCGCGCGCGCGGCGATGTACCCTCAGCTGTCGCTGACCGGCGCGCTCGGCGTCGAGAGCACGGCGCTCGGCGAGTTGATCTCGGCGCCGGCGCGCTTCTGGTCGCTCGGCTTCGGCTTGGCGCTGCCGCTGTTCGATGGCGGGCGCAACGCCGCGCGCGCCGATGCCGCGGGCGCGCGGCAGCGCGAGGCCGTGGCCGCGTACCAGCAGGCCGTGTCCAGCGCGTTCAAGGAAGTGGCCGATGCGCTTTCCAACCTGCGCGCGGCGCGTGAGTCCGAGGCCGACGCCGCGGCGCGCAGCGCGGCCGCGGCGCGTGCGCTGCAGCTGGCGCAGGCGCGCTTCGACGCCGGCTACTCGGGCTCGCTCGAGCGGCTGGACGCCGAGCGCAGCGCCGCCGCCGCGGCGCTGGAGGTGGTGCGTAACCGCGAGCGGCAACTGGCCGCGACGGTGGAGCTGATGAAGGCGCTCGGCGGCGGCTGGCCGGGTCTGGCCGGGCGTTGACGACGCGCTGAACGGGCGCTGATCCGGCGCCGACTTCACTCCGGCGGGCCGCTGCCCACCCCGCGGCGCCGTCACAATGCGCGCCGTCGGAGGGTCCCGCCGTTGCCGAGTGACATCGAGATCGCGCAGTCCGCGCGCCTGCAGCCGATTGCCGACGTGGCGCGCCAGCGCCTGGGCATCGCCGAAGAACACCTCGTCGCCTACGGCCGCCACAAGGCCAAGCTGGCGCTGCCGTTCGTGCAGGCGCTGCATGCCGACACCGCGCGGCCGCGCGGTCGCCTCGTGCTCGTCACCGCGATCAGCCCGACGCCGGCCGGCGAGGGCAAGACGACGACGACGGTCGGCCTCGGGGACGCGCTCGCGCGGCTGGGCCACCGCAGCGCGATCGCGCTGCGCGAGCCCTCGCTCGGGCCGGTGTTCGGCGTCAAGGGCGGCGCCGCCGGCGGTGGCTGGGCGCAGGTGGTGCCGATGGAGGACATCAACCTGCACTTCACCGGCGACTTCGCCGCCGTCGCGCTGGCGCACAACCTGCTGGCCGCCGCCATCGACAACCACGTGCACCACGGCAACGCGCTTCGCATCGACGTGCGGCGCGTCGGCTGGCGGCGCGTGCTCGACCTGAACGACCGCGCGCTGCGCCACGTCACCGTGGGCCTGGGCGGTGCGGCCAACGGGTATCCGCGCGAGGACGGCTTCGACATCATCGCTGCCTCCGAGGTGATGGCGATCCTGTGCCTGGCCACGTCGCTGGCCGACCTGAAGCGGCGCCTGGGCGACATCGTCGTCGGCCAGACGCTCGACCGGCAGCCGGTACGCGCGCGCGACCTGAAGGTGGCCGGCGCGATGGCCGTGCTGCTGAAGGACGCCCTCGCGCCCAACCTCGTGCAGACGCTCGAAGGCACGCCTGCCTTCGTGCACGGCGGGCCGTTCGGCAACATCGCGCACGGCTGCAACTCGGTGCTGGCGACACGAAGCGCGCTGGCGCTGGCCGCCTGGGTGGTCACCGAGGCCGGCTTCGGCGCCGACCTCGGGGCCGAGAAGTTCATCGACATCAAGTGCCGCGCCAGCGGCCTGGCGCCGGACGTGGCGGTGCTCGTGGCGACGCTGCGCGCGCTGAAGTACCACGACGGCGTGGCGCTGCCCGACATCACGCGCGAGGACGTCACGGCGCTCGAGCGCGGCACTGCGAACCTCGAGCGCCACCTGCACCTCGTGCGCGAGGTCTACGGCCTGCCGTGCGTCGTGGCGCTGAACCACTTCGCGAGCGACGCGCCGGCCGAGGTCGAGTGGCTCCAGCGCTGGGGCGCTGCGCGTGGCGTCACCGTCGTCGTCGCCCGCCACTGGGCCGAGGGCGCGCGCGGCGCCGAGGCGCTGGCACGCGAGGTGCTGCGGCTGGGCACCGAAGCGAGTTCAGCGACCGCAGCGCCGGGCGCCGCGCGCTTCGTCTACGGGCTGGACGCGCCGCTGGCCGACAAGCTGCGCACGATCGCCACGCGCGTCTACGGCGCGGCCGACATCGCGCTGCCCGACGACGTGCGCCGGCGCCTCGAAGAACTCGAGCGCCAGGGCTACGGCGGCCTGCCGGTGTGCGTCGCGAAGACGCCCTACAGCTTTTCGGCCGACGCGAGCCGGCGCAGCTCGGTCGCCGGCCATTTGCTGCCGGTGCGCGAAGTGCGGCTGGCCGCCGGCGCCGGCTTCGTCGTGATGGTCTGCGGCGACGTGATGACGATGCCCGGGCTGCCGAAGGCGAGCGCGGCCGAGCGCATCGACATCGACGACGACGGGCGCATCGTCGGGCTGGATTGACCGCGCCGCGGTGGTTGCGACGAGATGGCCAACACCGAACGCCTGTACAAGATCGAGCGCCTGATCCGCGTGCGCGGCACGGTCAGCTTCCGCACGATGCAGGACGAGCTCGAGATCTCGCCGGCGACGCTCAAGCGCGACCTCGAGTACCTGCGCAGCCGGCTCGGCGCGCCGATCGAGTACGACCGCGACGCCAACGGTTATCGCCTGGTGGCGCAGGGCGCCGGCGCGCCGGGGCCGAAGTACGAACTGCCGGGGCTGTGGTTCGACGACAGCGAGCTGTACTCGCTGCTGATGGCGCACCAGCTCCTCGCCGGCCTCGACGAGGAGGGGCTGCTGGCGCGCCATCTGCAGCCGCTCTTGTCGCGCATCCACGAACTGCTCGGCAGCGGCGACGGCAGCGCCGCGGGCGCGGCGCTGCAGCAGCGCGTGCGCATCGTCAGCGCGCTGAAGCGGCCGGTGCCCAGCCGCTTCTTCCAGCGCGTGGCCGAGGCGCTGCTCGAGCGGCGGCGGCTGCACCTGCGCTACCTGACGCGCGGCCGGCGCGAGAGCGGCGAGCGCGACGTCTCGCCGCAGCGGCTGATGCACTACCGCAGCACCTGGTACCTCGACGCCTGGTGCCATCGCGCCGAGGGGCTGCGCCGCTTCGCGCTCGACGCGATCGAGGACGCCACCGTGCTGGAGACGAAGGCGCGCGAGCTGCCGCTGGCCGACGTGGCGCGGGCGATGGACGCGGGCTACGGCGTCTACGCCGGCGCGCAGGGCGCGGGTGCCAAGGAGCGGCGCTGGGCGACGCTGCGCTTCGACCGCACCGCCGCGCAGTGGGCCGGGCGCGAGCAGTGGCATCCCGAGCAGCAGGGCCGCTGGCTCGACGACGGCCGCTACGAACTGCGCGTGCCGTACGTCGAGGAGACCGAACTCGTGATGGACATCCTGCGCCACGGCGAGCAGGTCGAGGTGGTGGAGCCGGCAGCCTTGAAGCGCGCCGTGCGCACGCGGCTGGAGGCGGCGCTGGCGGTGTATCGGGGCGCGTGAGCCTCACTTGCGCACGAGCCGCATCACGTCGTTGTCGCGCCGCCACTGGAAGCGGTCGAGGAAGCTGTTGCCCAGCAGGATGAAGGGCATCGGCGCGTCGGTGACCACGGCCATCACGTCGTAGACCTCGACGTCGCCCACGCGCACGCGGGCCAGCGCCAGCAGCTGCGCGCTGGCCACGCCGGCGGCGGTTTGCGTGTGCACGCGGCGCGCGCCGGCGAGGTCCAGCCGCAGCCGCGTGGCCTCGGCGCGCGACAGCGCGACGACGGTGGCGCCGGTGTCGACCATGAAGCGCACCGCCTGGCCGTTGATCGCGCCGTCGGTGACGAAGTGGCCGCCGGGGCCGGCGGGGATGACGATCTCGCGGCCGCCGGCCGGCGCCGCCGCGGGGCCCAGGCGCGCCGGCGCCGCGCCGACGCGCAGCTTCAGCGCCGCGCCGTTGTGATCGACGACGGCGGCGTCGGCTTCCCAGCGCAGCAGCTTCGCGCCGCCGCTCGCCTGGCCGACGCCGAGCACGACCGAACGGCCCTGCACGAGGAGCAGCGCCTTGTCGCCCATGCGGCCGGCCAGTGCGATGTCCTGGGCGCACACCGGCGCGGCAACGAGCAGCAGTGCCACGGCAAAGACCGCCGCGGCGAACGCGGCGAAGGCAGGGCGGCCCCTCGAGCTCATGCGCGGAAGTTGTCGAAGCCGAGCGGCAGCTCGTGCAGCTCGCGCTTCAACAGCGCAATCGCCATCTGCAGATCGTCGCGCTTGGCGCCGCTGACGCGCACGGTGTCGCCCTGCACGCTGCCTTGCACCTTCAACTTGCTGGCCTTCAGCGCCTGCTGCACGCGCCTGGCGGTTTCGGCGTCGATGCCGCTTTTCACCGGCACCGGCAGGCGCAGGCGGTCGCCGCCCAGCTTCTGCGGCGTGCCGGTGAGGTCGAGGTAACGCACGTCGACGCCGCGCTTGGCGAGCCGCCCGAGCATCAGCTCGCGCACCTGCTGAAGCTGGAAGTCGTTGTCGGCCAGGAGAGCCAGATCCCGCTGCTTGCCGCTTTGCGGCGTCAGCTCGACCTGGGCGCTGGAACCCTTGAAGTCGAAGCGCGTGCCGATCTCCTTGTTCGCCTGCTCGACGGCATTGCGCAGCTCGACGAGATCGGGCTCGAGGACGACGTCGAAGCTGGGCATGGTGGCGAGAGGAGCGGACCGTAAAATTCTCGCATGCGAGCCGGTCTTCCCCCGCGTGTTTCTGCGCCCGCCGTGGCCGCGGGCGGCAGCGCCGCGGCCGCGCCGTTGCATGCGGAAACGCGCGCCAGCCTGCGTGACTTCAACACCTTCGGGCTGCCGGCGGTGGCACAGACGCTCGTGCATGTGCGCAGCGCCGCCGACGTGCGGCGTGTCGTCGATCACCCGCAGTACGGCCTCGCGGCCAAGTTCATCCTCGGCGGCGGCAGCAACGTCGTGCTGACGCGCGATGTCGACGCCGTCGTGCTGAAGGTCGAGATCCTCGGCCGCCGCATCGTCGAAGAGCGCGCCGACGCCTGGATCGTCGAGGCCGGGGCCGGAGAGCCGTGGCACGACGTCGTCGCCTGGACGCTGGAGCAGGGCTTGCCGGGGCTCGAGAACCTGGCGCTGATCCCGGGCACCGTCGGCGCGGCGCCGGTGCAGAACATCGGTGCCTATGGCGTCGAGCTGAAGGACCGCTTCGAGTCGCTGGACGCGGTGGACCTCGTCACCGGCCGCACGGTCACGCTCGATGCGGCGGCCTGCCGCTTCGGCTACCGGCACAGCGTCTTCAAGGAGCACCTGGCCGGCAAGTCGGTCATCACGCAGGTGCGGCTGCGCTTGCCCAAGCCCTGGCAGCCGGTGCTCGGTTACCTCGAACTCGCGCGCAAGGCGGCCGAGTGCGGCGCCGCGGCCCCCGATGCGCGCACGATCTTCGACTGGGTGTGCGCGATCCGCCGCGCCAAGCTGCCCGACCCGGCGGCGGTCGGCAACGCCGGCAGCTTCTTCAAGAACCCGGTCGTCAGCGCCGAGCAGTGCCGCGACATCATCGGCCGCGACCCGGAAATCGTGCACTACCCGATGCCCGACGGCACCGTGAAGCTGGCCGCCGGCTGGCTGATCGACGCCTGCGGCTGGAAGGGCAAGTCGGTCGGCGGCGCCGGTGTCTACGACAAGCACTCGCTGGTGCTCGTCAACCGCGGCGGCGCGCGCGGCTCGGAGGTCGTGACGCTGGCGCGCGCGATCCAGGAGAGCGTCTACGGCCGCTTCGGCATCCGGCTCGAGCCTGAGCCGGTGATCGTCTGATGCGAGCGCCCGGCTACGCCGTCGCCAGCATCTGCTCCAGTTCGAGCCCGGTCAACTGGCGCGCGCCGCGTGCCAGCCAGAACATCAGCGCCATCATCATCACCATCGACGGCAGCGCGATCACCGGGTAGCTCAGCAGCGTCAGCCGGCCCAGTTCGTGGTTGAACGCCTCGGTGCCTGCGGGGCTCGTGACGATCCAGCGCGCCAGCACGTAGTTGGCCACGGCCGAGAAGAAGAACGTACCGGCCAGCAGCACCGTGCCCTGGCGCAGCCGGTTCTCGAAAGCCGCCTCGGTGCCGCGCTCGGCGAGCGCGCGGTGCACGCGATCGACATCGAAGAGGTCGGCGTTGAAGACGAGGATGCGGATCAGCGGCTGGCGTGTCCACGCCGAGCCGAGCACGGCCAGCCCGATGGCCAGCGGCACCGCGGCCTCCTTGACGGCGAGCCACTGCGCGTCGAGTTGCAGCAGACCAATGCCGCCGGTGAGCAACGTGCTGATGACGCCCAGCACCGACAGCCAGTTCAGCCGCCGCCGCCGCCAGCCGTCCCACAGCCCCCAGCCGAGCGGAAAGGCCAGCGCCAGCAGCAACGCGCGCAGCGGCCCGAGGTCGGCGGCGCCGCTGAACTTCATCAGGATGACCGCTGGTGCGATGATCGTGACGGCGATCTCGAACAGCGCGTTCGGCTTCTTCGGCTTGGACATGCGCGTAGCCTACCCGACCTCGTGAAACATCCATCCCACAAGGAGCACTCACGATGCGCGCCCCCGAACTCCGCCGCACCTGGCTCTTCGGCCCCGGCGCCGACCGCGCCGCGCACGAGGCGATGCTGGCCAGCGGCGCCGACGTGCTGATCTTCGACCTCGAGGACTTCACGCCGCCGCCGCGGCGGCCCGAGGCACGCGCGTTGCTCGCCGGCCTCGTCGCGCGCTGCCGCGCCGCGGGCATCGGTGCGGCAGTGCGCATCAACGCGCTGGATGGCAAGGGCGGGCACGGTGCGGACGGCGCCGCCGACCTCGAAGCGGCGATGGCTGCCGGAGCCGACGTCATCGCCTACCCGATGGCCGAGACGGCCGCCGAGATACGCGCACTCGACGAGGCGATCGGCGCGTGCGAGCGGCGCTTGGCGGGCCGCCAAACCGACGCGGTGCCGCCGCGCCGCACCGAGATCCTGCCGGTGTGCGAGACGGCGCTCGGCGTCGCCGACGTGCGGCTGCTCGCCGCGGCGAGCCCGCGCATCCGCGGTGCGCTGCTTGGCGCCGAGGACCTGGCCAACGATCTGCAGGCCGAGCGTGGCGCCGACGCCGTCGAGCTGGACCACGCGCGGCGGCGCTTCGTGCTCGAGTGCCGCGCCGCGCGCATCGAGCCGGTCGATGCGCCGTACACGTTCAGCGATGCCGAAGGCGCCGTGCGCGAGACGGCCTACGCGCGGCGGCTCGGCTACCGCAGCAAGTCGCTCGTGCTGCCGGCGCATGCCGGCGCGATCAACGCCGCGCTGACGCCCGCGGCCGCCGAGGTGGCGCGCGCCGAGGCGCTGGTGCAGGCCTTCGAGGCGGCGCGCTCGCGCGGAGACGAACGTGTGCTCTTCGAGGACCTGTGGGTCGAGGTGCCGACCTGGCGCAACGCGCGCCGGCTGCTCGAGCGGGCGCGGCAACTGGCACGATAGGCAGGCCAGGCACGACAGGCCCCGCGATGCTCGACCACCACAGCGTCCGCTTCTTCGACGCGCAGTTCCGCCGCCAGCGCGAAGCGAACGACTTCGCGCTGAACCCGTTCGAGCAGCTCGCGCTGCCGCACGTGCGCGGCCGCGTGCTCGACTACGGCTGCGGCCTCGGGAACCTCGCCGTCGCGGCGGCGCGCCGGGGTTGCGAGGTCGTCGCGCTCGACGCCAGCGCCGAGGCGGTGAGCCACCTCGCTGCGCTCGCGGCCGCCGATGGCTTGGCGCTGCATGCCGAAGAGGCCGACCTGCGCCGCCACGTGCTCGCCGGCGACTACGACACCGTCGTCTGCATCGGCCTGCTGATGTTCTTCGACTGCGCCACGGCCGCGGCGCAGCTCGAGCAGCTGAAGGCGCACGTGCGGCCCGGCGGCACCGCCATCGTCAACGTGCTGAGTGAAGGCACGACGTACCTCGGGATGTTCGGGCCCGAGGGTTACTGCCTCTTTGGCCGCGGCGAACTGCGCGAGCGCTTCGCTGGCTGGGAGATCCTCGCCGACGTGGCGCACGAGTTCCCGGCGCCCGGCGGCACGCGCAAGTGCTTCGCGACGCTGATCGCACGCCGCCCCGAGGCGCCGCTGGACGGCGCCTGACCTGACATGAGCCGCGCAGCCGCCGCGCGGCATCCCCGCGCTGTGCGCCGTTGAGCCGCCTCAACCGGCTTGCGCCAGGGCCGGCTAGGGTGGCGGGCATGGAATCCGTCGAGCGTTCCGGCTCGGCGATGGCTGCGGCGGTGCGCGCCTGCGCCACGCTGCTGCTCGCCGCGCTTGCCGCGCTTGCCGCGCTCGCCCCGCTCGCGGGTTGTGATGGCGGCGGCCCCGGCGACGTGATCCCGCCGTTCTGGCTGCGCAACGGCGTCGTCGCGGCGGACCTGAACGGCGACGGCCGCGTCGACGTGGCGGTCGTCGCGACCTACGTCGCCGGCCCGGGTCCACACGACGGCTTCGTCGAGGTTCATCTTCAAGCCGCCGACGGCACGTTCGCCGACCCGGTCCGTTACCCGGTGGCGGCCGACCCCTGGAGCCTCGCGGCCGGCGACCTCGATGGCGACGGCCGCCTCGACCTGGTCGTGGCCTCGCCGCACACGCGGCCGATCGAGATCGGCGCGGTCTCAGACAGCGGCGCGATCTCGGCGCTGCGCCAGGAGGCGGCGAACCCGGGGCGCTTCTTGCCGGCGGTGACGGTGGCCACCGGCGGTGCGGCCAACGCCGCAGCCATCGGCTCGTTGACGGCCGACACGCTGGCCGATGTCGTCGTCGCCGACGGCATCTTGGTCAACGGCCGCGCGCTGCTGCTCGCGCAGGACGCGGCGCGGCCCGGCACGCTGCTCGCGCCGGTACCGCTGCCGGTGGGCGCGGGCCAGGGCTCGTCCGACGTGGCGGTCGGCCCGGTCGATGGCGATGCGCTGGCCGACATCGTGCTGTCCGCCACCGAGGCCGTCGCGGTGCTGCGGCAGACGCCAGGCGGCACCTTCGCCACCACGCTGCACCCCGTGGGCCTGGCGCCGCGTGGCGTGGCGCTGGCCGACCTGGATGGCGATGGGCGCACCGACATCGTCAGCGCCAACGCCGGCCACGCGCCGGCCGGCGGGCGCGGCGGCGCGAGTGTCACCGTGCTGCTGCAGACGGCGCCAGGCGCCTTCACGCGCACCGACCTCGCCGTGCCCGACGGCGCGCGGCAGGTCGTCGTTGCCGACCTCGACGACGACACGCTGCCCGACCTCGCCGTCGTCTCGCTGGTCGTGCAGGCGCAGGGCGAGCCTTCGCGCGTCACCGTGCTGCGGCAGTCGGGTGCCGAGCGCGGCCGCTTCGAATTCCTCGCCACCTACGCCGGGCCGATGAGCGCCCAGTTCATCGCCGCGGCGGACGTGAACGACGACGGCTTCACCGACCTCGTCTTCGGCGACGGCCCGAGCGTGATGCTGCAGCGGCCGGCGGCGCCCGGCAGCTTCGAGCCCTTGCGCGGGCTCGATTGATCTCTACGGGTCGGGGCGTTCCCTCGGCCGTGGAGACGGCAGGCGCCAACCGGCGTTACCCGCGCTCGCTCGAGCGGACCGTGCCGTCGCCGCCGCCGAGCCATTTCGCCGGGCCGCCGAAGACCCCGCCCGACACGCCTCCACGCCGCTACGGGGCGGCGTCCGGGGACGGCGGCCGGGCGCGGTCGCGCGCGCCCGCACGCTGCCGCGCCACGCGTTCGCCCGGCCGCTTGCGCCACCAGACCCAAAGCCCGGTCGAGGCCAGCAGCAGCGGCGCGAGGCCGGCCGCGCACATCGCGATCAACCCCGGCGTGCCGAACGCGCTGCCCACGTGCAGCGGCAGCAGCCAGTGCATGAAGCTCTCGCCGCCGCTGCGTGTGCGCGGGCTGCGTTCGGCCAGCCGCTCGCCGCTGACCGGATGCAGCCAGACGATCGTGTCGCCGAGGCGCTGCACGTCGCCCGGCGCGTGCAGCTGGAACAGCACGCCGGTGAGGCCGCGCTCGGAGAAGCGCACCTCGGTGATGCGCTTGCCCGGGTGCGCGGCGCGCACGCGCGCTTCGAGCGCGGCGAACGGCAGCGGCTCTTCGTCGGCATGCACGGCGCGAAAAGGCAGCACCGGGATCGGATCGACGCGCGAGACGAGGCCGACGGCGTCGCGCACGTAGTTCACGTAGACGAGCGTCGCGCCGGTTGCGGTGGTCAGCAGCAGCACGAGCGCGATCAGCGCGCCGGTGGTGCGATGCAGATCGAAGATCGTCCGCGTGACGTTGGCGCGCCACTGCACGGCCAGCAGCCGCCGCCAGCGCGCGCGTGTGCGCGGCCAGGCGAGCACCGCGCCCGTGATCGCCGAAGCCATCAGCAGGAAGCCGGCGATGCCGACGAAGTTGCTGCCTGGCTCGCCGAGCAGCACGTTGCGGTGGAACTCGTACAGCGTGCGCAGTGCGTGCGGCGGCGCCAGCGACAGCGGCTCGAGGCTGCGCACGCCGAGCAGCGCGCCGCGCTCGTCGAGGAAAGCCTCGATGCGCCCGGCTTCGACGCGGCTGGGTGCGGCGCGCAGTTGCACGCGCCAGGCCTCGCCGGGGGTGGCCGGCGTGCGCACACGCTCGACGCGGCCGAGCTGGTGGCGGGTGCGCGCGGCCTCGGTGATCTGTTCAGCATCCAGCGGGGCGGCGGCGCTTTCTTGGCGCGCGCCTTGCCGGGCAGAGAACAGCGTCGGGTTCAGCCACGCATCGACCTCGTCGCGCCAGACGAGCAGGGCGCCCGTCAAGCCGACGAGCGCGAACCACAGCCCGACGCCGACGCCGAGCCAGCGGTGCAGCGTGGCCAAGCGCGGGAAGGCGCGGGACCCTGGGCGCGGCCCTTCGACACGCTCAGGGGAGGCTGCTCCCTTCGACAGGCTCAGGGCGATCGGAAGATCCGGCTCAGCCCGAACGGGCTGGGGCTTCATCCGCCCGCCTTCAGCACCACGACAAACCGCGCGCCGCGCTCACCGTCGGTGCGCGCGCCGGCGCGGATGTCGCCGCCGTAGCGCTCGACGATGCCGCGGCTGATCCACAGACCCAGGCCCGTGCCGTCCTGCTTGCGCGTCGTGAACGGCTGGAACAACTGCGCCAGCAGCTCGGGCGGCAAGCCCGGGCCGCTGTCGATGACTTCGCAGTGAACCTCGCCGCCGGCCGCGTGCGTGGCCAGGTCGAGCCGGCCGCCTTCGGGCATTGCGTGGATCGCGTTGACGAGCAGGTTGACGAACACCTGCTGCAGCTCCTGCCGGTTGATCGCCACCGTCGCGGCCGCGCCGGTGGCGCGGAAGTCGCGGTGCACGTCGATGCGTGTCTTGGCCAGCAGGTGTTGCACGAGCACGAGGCTCTCGTCGAGCAGGCGCGCCACGTCGACGCTGGCGACGTAGCCCGCGAACTCGGTCGGCCGCGCGAATTGCAGCAGCTGCGTGACGATCAGCCGCATGCGTTCGATCTGCGCGTCGACGAGCTTCAGCTCGGGTGCCACCTTCGCGCGCGCCGGCGCGTCGAGCAGCTCGCGCACGAGGTCGAGGTTGCCCTGGATGACGGCGATCGGGTTGTTGACCTCGTGCGCGATGCTCGCGGTGAGCTGGCCGACGGTGGCCAGCTTCTCGCTGCGCACGAGGTGGCGCTGCGTTTCCTCGAGCTCGCGCGTGCGTTCGGCGACCTTCGCGTCGAGCTCGGCGTTCCAGCGTTCGAGCTCGCGCGTCTTCTCGCCGACCGCATCGAGCAGGTGGTCCAGGTGACCGGCCAGCCGGCCGATCTCGTCGCCGCTGGCCACCTGGCCGACCCGCGCCTCCAGTGCGCCCGCCTGCACGCGGCGCATCGTCGCCTCCATCTGCTCCAGCGGCTTGAAGATGCTGCGCGCCCAGCGCAGCGAGACGAAGGCGGCGACGATCATCGCGGCGAAGAACACCGCGCCGATGGCCAGCAGCATCGCCACCTTCAGCACCGTGAACGGCCGCGCCAGGTAGCCGACGTAGAGCATGCCGATGCGCTGGCCGGCGCTGTCGGCCAGCGGCAGGTAGCCCGAGACGTACCAGTCGTTGACGACGAAGGCGTGGTCGAGCCACGTGTGGCCCTCGCCGAGCACGGCGTCGCGCACGATCTTCGACACGCGCGTGCCGATCGCGCGCTCGTCGCCCTGGCCGCCGTCGCGCCCGCCGCCGAACAGGCGCACGTTCGTCGAGATGCGCACGTCGTCGAGGAACAGCGTCGCCGTGCCCTGGCTGCCGAAGGGCAGCGAGCCGGCGGGGTAGACGATCTCGTTGACGTGGTCGATGAAGGCGAGGTTGCGGTTGAGCAGGATGCCGGCCTGCACGTGACCGAGCACGGCGCCGCTGCCCTCACCAGCGCGGTCGCCGCCGGCGCGGATGCTGCGCGTGGCCAGCAGCACCATCGCGCGGTCCTCGACGGCGCGGTCGGTCGGTGCGGCGTTGCGTGTGGGCACCAGCGGCACGGCGACCCGTTTCGCCAGCGCCTGGCCCGGTCCGACGAGCGCCAGCTGCTCGGCGCTGAGCACCTCGACGCTGACGTGCTCGCCGCCGCTGGCGCTGGCCTTGAACGCGGGCGACGCCGGGTCGTGGCCGCTCGCGGCGCCGTCCTGCGTGGCGCGCAGCGAGCCGTCGGCGGCGCGCAGGTTGACGAAGTCCAGCCGCTCGCGCTGGCGCAGCGCTTCGAGCAGCGCCGCCTGGCGCGCCGGCGGCGCCGCGAGCACGTCGTGCAGCGCACGGCTTTCGGCGATCGCCAGCGCGCTGGCGCCGACCTCGGCCAGCGTGCGATCGAAGTAGCCTTGTGCCACCGCGAGGTCGGCGCGGACCTTCGTGATCAGCACGCGGTCGAAGGCCTCGTTGCTCCACCACGCCAGGATGAGGCCGAGCACGGGCAGCACGCCGACGAGCGGCAGCAGCACCATCGCCAGCAGCTTGTTGCGGATCGACAGGCGGGCGAAGCGGCCGAGCGGCGTCGTCACCGGGTTCATGCTCAGCCGCCGGCCCAATCGGCGACACGCCGCTCGAGCGTGCGCCGCGAGATGCCCAGCAGCCGCGCGGCGCGCGACTTGTCGCCGGCCACCGATTCGAGCACGGCGAGGATGTGCCGCTTCTCGAGCGTCGCGAGGTCCACCGGTTCGGCGTCGGCGGCGCCGGCGCTGGCGGGCGGCGCGGGCGGGCTGCCGGCTGCTTCAAGGCGCGCCAGCTCCTGGTACAGCGCCGAGACGTTGAGCGCGCCGACGATCAGCGAGCGCTCGATCACGTTGCGCAGCTCGCGCACGTTGCCGGGCCAGTCGTACTGCTGCAGGAACTGCATCTCGGCTTCGCTGACTTCGATCGGCGGCACGCCCAGCCGTGGCGCCAGCGTGCCGACGAAGTGCGCGACGAGATCGGGGATGTCCTCCTTGTGCGCGCGCAGCGGCGGCAGCGTGATCTCGACGACCTGCAGCCGGTAGAAGAGTTCGGGCCGGAAGCGCCCGGCCTCGACCTCGGCGCGCAGCGGCCGGCTGGTCGCCGCGACGATGCGCGCGCTGACCGGGATCTCCTGCTCGCTGCCCACCGGCCGCACGCGGCGGCTTTCCAGCACGCGCAGCAGTGCCGCCTGCAGCGGCAGCGGCAGCTCGGCCACCTCGTCGAGGAACAGCGTGCCGCCCTGCGCATAGACGAACAGGCCGTCGTGCCCGGGCTGGCCGAACAGCTCGACGTCCAGCGTCTGCGGCGAGGCGGCGGCGCAGTTCAGCGGCACGAAGGGGCCGCGGCTGCCGTCGCCGGGCGTGCGCCGCATCGCGCTCAGCCGGTGCAGCGCCAGCGCCGCCAGCTCCTTGCCGGTGCCCGACTCGCCGGTCAGCAGCACCGTGCTGTCGACCGCGGCCATGCGCTGCAGCGCCGCCTGCAGGCCCTTGATGACGATGCTGCGGCCGACCAGCCCGTCGGCAGGCGGCGTGCGTTGTGACAGCGCGCGCCGCAGCAGCCAGTTCTCGCGCTTGAGCCGCGCGCGCTCGAGCCCGTGGCGGAAGGCGTTGAGCACCTGCGTGACGCGAAACGGTTTCAGCAGGAAGTCGCCGGCGCCGGCGCGCAGCGCCTCGATCGCGGTGTCGAGGTCGGCAAAGGCGGTGATCAGGATCACCTCGCCCGGGTGGCCTTCGGCGTGCAGTTGCTTGAGCAACTGGATACCGCTCTTGCCCGGCAGCGTGATGTCGAGGATCAGCAGGTCGAAGCGGTGCCGCGCGAGCAGCGCCTCGGCCTCTTCGGCCGAGCCGGCTTCGAACACCCGGCCGGCGCGCGGCGCCAGCGTCTTGACGAGGAAGTGGCGCATGCCCGGCTCGTCGTCGACGACGAGCACTGCGGCGTCGGGCCAGTAGCCGGCGGCGTCGGATGCCGGCGCGTGCGCGTCGGCCGCTTCGGGAGGAGCGGCATCGGCATCGGCGTCGGCATCGTCGGCGCTGGCCGTGGCAGCGGCGGCGTCAGCGGCGTTGGGCAGGCGGCTCATGGCGGCGCCGATGCTATGTCGCCCGGGCCTGCCGCCCTGGCCGCGGGGGCGGCCGCCCGAACCCCGGCACCGGCCGCGCGCGCTGCGACAAGTTGTCGCGGCCGGGTGTGGCGCCAGTCGGGGTCGTCCCGATGTTCGGCCCGCGGGCGCGGGTTGATAACCCCACTCACGTGCGGCGTGACCGCCGGGTGCGTTCGCCTGGAGAGTAGGCCGGGCATTGGAGAGACAACGACCATGGACATGAACCGGAGGCAGTTCTTCCGGGTCAGCGGAGCAGGACTCGCGGCATCGAGCCTCGTCGCGCTGGGCTTCTCGCCCACCGCGGCGCTGGCCGAGACGCGCAGCTTCAAGCTGGCCCGGACCACCGAGACGCGCAGCATCTGCCCGTACTGCTCGGTGAGTTGCGGCATGATCATGTACACGCTGGGCGACAAGTCGAAGAACGTGACGCCCACGATCATCCACGTCGAGGGCGACCCCGACCACCCGGTGAACCGCGGCACGCTGTGCCCCAAGGGCGCCGGCGTGCTCGACATGATCCAGTCGCCCAACCGCCTGAAGTTCCCGCAGGTGCGCGAGCCCGGCAGCAACGAGTGGAAGCGCATCTCGTGGGACGAGGCGCTGACGCGCGTCGCCACCCACATGAAGAAGGACCGCGACGCCAACTTCATCAAGACCAACGACAAGGGCGTGACGGTCAACCGCTGGAACAGCACCGGCTTCCTGATCAGCTCCGCCGCGAGCAACGAATCGGGCTACCTCGCCGTGAAGATGGCGCGTGGCCTGGGGATGGTCGCACTCGATACGCAAGCGCGCATCTGACACGCGCCGACGGTGTCCAGTCTGGGCCCGACTTTCGGTCGCGGAGCGATGACCAACTCGTGGACGGATATCAAGAACACGGATCTCGTCCTCATCATGGGCGGCAATGCCGCCGAAGCCCACCCCTGCGGGTTCAAGTGGGTGACCGAGGCGATGCAGCATCGCAAGGCGAAGCTCGTCGTCGTCGACCCCCGCTTCACGCGCAGCGCGGCGGTGGCCGACCTGTACGCGCCGATTCGCGTCGGCACCGACATCGCCTTCCTGGGCGGCGTCATCAACTACCTGCTCAGCAACAACAAGACGCACCTCGACTACGTCAAGTTCAACACCGACGCGAGCTTCCTGCTGAAGCCGGGCTTCAAGTACGACAACGGCTTCTTCAGCGGCTACAACGAGGCCCGGCGCAGCTATGACAAGGCCACCTGGGGCTACCAGCTCGGCGAGGATGGCTACGTCAAGGTCGACGAGACGCTGCAGGACCCGCTGTGCGTCTACCAGCAGCTGAAGGGGCACTACGCGCGCTACACGCCCGACCTCGTCAGCCAGATCACCGGCACGCCGAAGGACCTGTTCCTGAAGGTGTGCGAGGCGATCGGCTCGACGGCAGTGCCCGACCGCGTGATGACGATCCTGTACGCGCTCGGCTGGACGCAGCACAGCGTGGGCAGCCAGAACATCCGCACGATGGCGATGATCCAGCTGCTGCTGGGCAACATGGGCCGGGCCGGTGGCGGCGTCAACGCGCTGCGCGGGCACGCCAACGTGCAGGGCATCACCGACATGAACGCCTACAGCGAGGTGCTGTCGGGCTACCTGTCGGCGCCCACCGATGCCGATGCCAACCGCGAGACGTACCTGAAGGCGCGCACCGGCAAGCCGCTGCGCCCGGGCCAGATGGCGTTCACGCAGAACTTCCCGAAGTGGCACACGAGCCTGATGAAGGCCTACTACGGTGCCGCGGCGACGAAGGACAACGACTTCGCCTACGACTGGCTGCCCAAGCGCGATGTCTCGTACGACGTGCTGTCGATGTTCGAGCAGATGCACCAGGGCAAGATGGGCGGCTTCCTCTGCCAGGGCTTCAACCCGCTGGCCGCGGTGCCGAACAAGAAGAAGCTCTCGGCGGCGTTCTCGAAGCTGAAGTACCTGGTCGTCATCGACCCGCTCGAGACCGAGACGAGCGAGTTCTGGAAGAACTACGGGCCGCTGAACGACGTCGACCCCGAAGACCATCCAGACCGAGGTGATCCGCCTGCCCTCGAGCTGCTTCGCCGAGGAGACCGGCAGCTTCACCAGCAGCGGCCGCATCGTGCACTGGAAGGAAGCCGCCGTGCCGCCGCCGGGCGAGGCGCGCACCGACACGCAGATCATCTCGACGCTGTTCATGAAACTGCGCGGGATGTACGCGAAGGACGGCGGCGCGCTGCCCGAACCGATCGCCGCACTGAGCTGGGGCTACACGAACCCGGCCAACCCGGCGCCGGCCGAGGTGCTGCGCGACATCAACGGCCGCGCGTTGAGCGACCTGATGCCGCTGCCCGCAGCGGCGCCGGCGGCGGCACCCGCGGCCGCGGCGAAGCCGGGCGCCAAGCCCGCCGCGCCAGCCGCCAAGCCGGCGGCAGCCGTTGCCGCGGCCCCGGCTGCACCCGCCGCGCCACTGCTGCGTGCCGGCGAGCAGGTGCCTGGCTTCGCGATGCTGCGCGACGACGGCAGCACCTCGTGCGGCAACTGGATCTATTGCGGCGTGTGGACGCAGGCGGGCAACATGTCGGCGCGGCGTGACACGTCCGACCCGAGCGGGCTGGGCGTGTACCAGAACTGGGGCTACTCGTGGCCGGCCAACCGGCGCGTGCTCTACAACCGCGCCAACGCCGACAAGGACGGCAAGCCGTGGGATCCGACGCGTGCGCTGATCCGCTGGACCGGCACCGCGTGGGCCGGGCCCGACGTGCCCGACATGCGCCCGAACGCGGCACCCGCCGAGGGCGTCGGCTCGTTCATCATGAACCCCGAAGGCGTGGCACGCCTGCACGCGATCGGCATGGCCGAGGGCCCGTTCCCCGAGCACTACGAGCCGTTCGAATCGCCGGTGGGCGTCAACCTGATGTGCCCGAACAACCCGAAGGCGGTCTCCAACCCCGCCGCGCGGGTCTACAAGGGCGACATGGAGGCCTTCGGCAAGAAGGAGGAGTTCCCGTACGCGGCGACGACCTACCGCCTCACCGAGCACCACCACTTCTGGACCAAGCACGCGAAGAGCAATGCCATCGTGCAGCCGGCGCCCTTCGTCGAGATCGGCGAGGAACTGGCCAAGGAGAAAGGCATCAAGCAAGGCGACCGCGTCAAGGTCAAGAGCAACCGCGGCGAGGTCGTCGCGGCCTGTGTCGTCACCAAGCGCATGAGAGGACTCGACGTCAACGGCAAGAAGGTGCACCACGTGGGCATCCCGATCCACTGGGGCTTCAAGGGCGTGACGCAGAACGGGTACCTCGCGAACTCGCTGACCCCCTTCGTGGGCGACGCGAACTCGCAGACGCCCGAGTTCAAGGCGTTCCTCGTCAACATCGAGAAGGCATAAGGAGCTGACCCATGGCATCTATGCAATCTCTCGATGTCGTGGCGCGCAGCGCCACCACGACGCCCACGCCGCAGGTGCGTACCAACGCGCCACAGCTCGCCAAGCTGATCGACGAATCCAAGTGCATCGGCTGCAAGGCCTGCCAGGTGGCGTGCATGAACTGGAACGACCTGCGCGACGAGGTCGGCCAGAACATCGGCGTCTACGACAACCCGGTGGACCTGACGCCGAGTTCCTGGACGGTGATGCGCTTCTTCGAGGTCGGCCCCGAGCAGAAGGGAGGGCAGGGCAGCCTCGAGTGGCTGATCCGCAAGGACGGCTGCATGCACTGCGAGGACCCGGGCTGCCTGAAGGCCTGCCCGGCGCCCGGCGCGATCGTCAAGTACGAGAACGGCATCGTCGACTTCGTCAGCGAAAACTGCATCGGCTGCGGCTACTGCGTCAAGGGCTGCCCGTTCGACGTGCCGCGAATCAGCGCGCGCGACAACAAGGCCTACAAGTGCACGCTGTGCTCCGACCGCATCGCGGTCGGCCGCGAACCGGCCTGCGTCAAGACCTGCCCGACCGGCGCGATCAGCTTCGGCACCAAGCCGGAAATGGTCACCTACGCCGAGCGGCGGGTCGGCGAGTTGCGCGAGCGCGGGTTCCAGAACGCGGGGCTGTACAACCCCGCGGGCGTCGGCGGCACGCACGTCATGTACGTGCTCAAGCACGCCGACAACCCGGCGCTGGTGGGCCTGCCGAAGGACCCGACCGTGAGCCCCATGGTCTCGCTGTGGAAGGGCATCGCCAAGCCGCTGGCGCTGGCCGGCATGATCGGCGCGGTGGTGGTCGGCTTCTTCCACTACATGAAGGTGGGCCCGGTGGAAGAGAAGGCCGGCGACAAGGCGAAGGAGGAGGCCTGAAATGGCGCGCATGCTTCAGCGTTACGACGACCGCGAGCGCATGAACCACTGGTTCATCGCGCTGATGTTCGTGCTGGCGGGGCTCTCGGGCCTGGCCTTCTTCCACCCGAGCCTGTTCTTCCTGAGCCACCTGTTCGGCGGCGGGTCGTGGGCGCGCATCCTGCATCCCTTCATGGGCGTGCTGATGGTGCTGTCGTTCCTCGGCCTCGCGGCCAAGCTGTGGCGGGCGAATGTGCTCGTTGCGGGCGACCGCGAGTGGAAGAAGCACATGGGCGACATGCTGCGCGGCAAGAAGGCCTCGCTGCCGCCGGTGGGCAAGTACAACTACGGGCAGAAGATGGTGTTCTGGGTGATGCTCGTGAGCCTGCTCGTGCTGCTGGTCACCGGCATCATGTTCTGGCGGCCCTGGTTCGCGCCGTACTTCCCGATCGATCTGCTGCGCGTCGCGGCGCTGCTGCACTCGATCGCCGCGGTGGCGCTGATCGCCGCGACCATCGTGCACGTCTACGCGGCGCTGTGGGTCAAGGGCACGACGCGTGCGATGACCCGCGGCACGGTCAGCGAAGACTGGGCGCGCCTGAACCACGCGCTGTGGCACAAGGAGGTCACGGGCGGGCGCTGACGGCGCTGACGGCGTACCGGCGCGGTTCCCCGCCGCGCTCGCCGGTCAACACGGGCGCCGCCCGACGCGGCGCCCGTTTCGCGTCTACAGTGCGCGCCCTGTCTTCCCGAACATCGAGTTCCACCGCCCCGCATGTCCACCACCGCCACCGTCCGCGTGATGAGCGCCGAGGAGATCGCCTCGCGCGCCGGCGGCAGCACGCCGCCGCTGCGCTGGCCCGAGCGCAGCACGCACTTCGCCGAGCGCGCGATGCGGCTGCGCCAACTGGCCAACGGCCACGCGATGGCCGACTTCCTCGTCTTCATGGCACGGCTGGCCGATGCGCAGCAGGCGGCGCTGGCGCGGCTGGGCCGCGAGGGTGGCGTCGCGGTCCCCGATGCGGCGGCGATCGACGAAGCCTCGCGCGCCGGCCGCCCGCCGCTGGCCGCCGCCGAGGGCCCGCGCGACCGCGCCTGGCACGCCGTGCTGCGCGAGGTCGTCGCGGCGATGCGCCCGCACGTCGGCGCCGGCCCGGCCGCCGACGCGCTGGCGCGGCTCGCGGCCGCTGACGAGATCTTCCTCGAGCGCCAGGCCGATGCGCTCTTGACCGGCGTGATGGCCGGCCTCGACCTGGCCGCCGCGCCGATCGTCGCGGCAGCACTTCAGGTGCTGTGGACCCATCAGGCGATCGAGATCGGGAACGCGGCGCGGCCCGGCGCCACGCAGCCGATCGGCCTCATCGACGACACCGGCGTATGCCCTTGCTGCGGCACGCGCCCGGTGGCGAGCATCACGCGCAGCGGCGGCGACACGACCGGCCAGCGCTACCTGCACTGCGCCCTGTGCGGCACCGAGTGGCACGTGCCGCGCGGGCGCTGCACGCATTGCGGCGAGGCGAGCGCGACGAAGGTCGCCTACCAGGCGCTGGACCGCAGCGACGTCGTCGACGACGAAGACGTCGCGGCGCGCGCCGCCAAGGCCGTCATCCAGGCCGAGACCTGCGACGCCTGCGGCCACTACCTGAAGATCGTGCACGGCGACCGCGACGCGATGGCCGAGCCCGTGGCCGACGACCTGGCGAGCATCACGCTCGACCTGCTCGTGGCCGAGACCGGCAAGGAGCGGCACGGCGTCAACCTGATGCTGCTGTTCGGCGACCCCGACCACGCTGACGAACCCGACGGCCCCGGCGGCACGGCACCGCCCGCGGGAGGGCACTGATGAGCCGGCCCGCCG
Source organism: Betaproteobacteria bacterium (assembly GCA_016716535.1). GTDB lineage: Bacteria > Pseudomonadota > Gammaproteobacteria > Burkholderiales > Burkholderiaceae_C > Rubrivivax. The sequence continues at coordinate 843,122 of JADJWD010000002.1, forward strand.
AATCCGTCGTCGACGGTTCCAAGGCCCAGGCAGCCGAAGCAGTCCGGGATCACCGGCGCCCCGCAGCGGCGGCCCGCGCGCCGCTGGCCGAACCGAAGGACCTGCCGGCCGTCGACCGGCTCCTGCGCGAACCGGCGGCCACGGCGTTGGTGTCCGAACACGGCCACACGCTCGTCGCCGCCCAGGCGCGCGCGCTGCTCGAGCGCTGCCGCGGCGAGGCGCGCGCCGGCCGGCTCGCCGCCGGCGCGGTGGCGCTGCCGGCGCTCGCGCAGGCGTTGCAGCAGGCCGTGCAGGCGCGCCTCGCGCCGCGCATGCGCGCCGTGCTGAACCTCACCGGCACGGTGATCCACACGAACCTCGGCCGCGCGCTGCTGGCCGACGAGGCGCTGGCGCACCTGCTGGTGATGATGGCCGGCCCGAACAACCTCGAGTACGACCTCGAAAGCGGCGGCCGCGGCGACCGCGACAGCCTCGTCGAGGAACTGCTGACCGCGCTCACCGGTGCCGAGGCCGCGACGGTGGTCAACAACAACGCCGCTGCGGTGCTGCTGACGATCGCGGCGCTGGCGCGCGGCAAGGAAGTGGTCGTCTCGCGCGGCGAACTCGTCGAGATCGGCGGCGCCTTCCGCATGCCCGACGTGATGGCCGCCGCCGGCGCGACGCTGGTCGAGGTCGGCACCACCAACCGCACGCACGCGCACGACTACGAGCGCGCGATCGGCGAGCGTACGGCGCTGCTGATGAAGGTGCACACGAGCAACTACGCGATCCAGGGCTTCACGTCGGCCGTCGACGAGGCCGACATCGCCCGCATCGCGCACGCGCACGGCCTGCCGCTGGCCACCGATCTCGGCAGCGGCTCGCTCGTCGACCTCGCCGCGTACGGCCTGCCGCGCGAGCCGACGCCGCAGGAAAAACTCGCCGCCGGCTGCGACGTCGTCACCTTCAGCGGCGACAAGCTGCTCGGCGGCCCGCAGGCCGGCCTGATCGTCGGCTCCAAGGCCGCCATCGAGCGCATCCGCAAGTTCCCGATGAAGCGCGCGCTGCGCATGAGCAAGCTGCCGCTGGCGGCGCTGGAGGCGACGCTGCGGCTGTACCTGCGGCCCGAGCGCGTGGCGCAGGACTTGCCGACGCTGCGGCTCTTGACGCGGCCGGCCGCGGCGATCCGCGCTTTGGCCGAGGCGCTGCGCCCGGCCGTGGCCGCCGCGCTGGCGCCGCGCTACGAGGTCGCCGTGGCCGACTTGCAGGGGCAGATCGGCTCGGGCTCGCTGCCGGTCGAACGGCTGCCTTCGGCGGGCCTGGCGATCACGCCGGTCGGGCCGAAGAAACTTGCGGGCCGCGCGCTCGACGCGCTGGCGGACGCCCTGCGCGGCCTGCCGACCCCGGTGATCGGCCGCATCGCCGACGACCGCCTGCTGCTGGACCTGCGCTGCCTCGAAGACGCGCGCCTGCTGACCGGCCAACTCGCGGCGTTGTCGGCGACGCTGGGGACCGGGGCATCGAACGAGGAGCGGGGCGATGGGCGCGGGTGACCGTTCGGCGTGCAGTGACTCCGGGATTCCGTTCGGGCTGAGCTTGTCGAAGCGCACGAGCCTCGCCGCACTCGCCGCCTTCGCCGCCGCGCCCTGGCTGCAATCCGCGCACGCCGCCGACGCGCCCGGCGCCATCCACCGCCGTTGGCCACCGAATCGCCCGACCCCGCCGCTGGACCTCGCCGCATGGGAAGGCCCGCGCTGGCGCCTGGCCGACGCGCGCGGGCAGGTCGTCGTGCTGAACTTCTGGGCCAGCTGGTGCGAGCCGTGCCGTGCCGAGCTGCCGTCGCTCGAGCTGCTCGCCGAGCGGCACGCCAGCGACAAACTTCAAGTCGTCGCCGTCAACTTCCGCGAGACCGACGGCGCGATCCGCCGCTTCCTGGCGCAGTCGCCGCTCAGCGTGCCGATCCTGCGCGACAGCGACGGCGGTGCCGCGCAGGCCTACGGCGTGCGCATCTTCCCCACGACCGTGGTCTTCGGCCGCGACGGCCGGGCCGCGTTCACCGTCACCGGCGAGGTCGACTGGGCGGGGGCCGCGGCCCGCGCCTGGATCGCCCCGGTGCTTCGCTGAGCCGCCGTGCTCATTCGCCAAACCTAACGCCAGGAGACATTGCATGAAGAACACGAATGTCGATCGCCGCCAGCGCCGCCGCCTGCTGCTGGCCGCCGGCGCCTCGCTCGTTGCGCCGGCGCTGCCGCTGCGTGCCCAGGAGCGCCGCTTCGAGCCGCAGGTCGGCGCCTGGCGCACCTTCGATGTCGCGACCACCGTACAGGTGGCCGACGTCAAGGGCGTCACGCGCGTGTGGCTGCCGCTGCCCGACATCGACGCCGACTACCAGAAGTCGGTCGACAACAGCTGGGCCGGCAACGCGTCGTCGGCCCGCATCGTCGCCGACCCGGCGCGCGGCGTGCGCATGCTGGCCGCCGAGTTCCCGGCCAGCGTCACCGCGCCGTCGCTGACGCTGACGAGCCGCGTGATGACGCGCAACCGCGCCGCCGACTGGGCCCGCCCGGGCCGTGTCGCCGAAGACCCGGCCGCGCTGCGCGCCGCGCTCGCGCCGAGCGAGCTGATGCCGCTGGACGGCATCGTGCTCAAGACGGCGCAGCAGGCGACCCGCGGCGCGAAGACCGACCTCGACAAGACGCGGGCGATCTACGAATGGGTGGTGGCGAACGCGCACCGCGAGCCGAAGACACGCGGCTGCGGCACCGGCGACATCAAGACGATGCTCGAGACCGGCAACCTCGGCGGCAAATGTGCCGACCTCAACGCGGTCTTCGTCGGCCTGTGCCGCGCCGCGGGCGTGCCGGCGCGGGATGTCTACGGCCTGCGCCTGGCGCCCTCGGCCTTCGGCTACCGCGAACTCGGCGCGAACCCGGCCAACCTGAAGGGCGCGCAGCACTGCCGCGCCGAGGTCTTCCTTGCCGCACACGGCTGGGTGGCGATGGACCCGGCCGACGTGCTGAAGGTGATGCGGCAGGAAACGCCCGAGTGGATCAAGGACCCGAAGCACCCGCTCGTCGCGCCGGTGAACCGCGGTCTCTTCGGCAGCTGGGAAGGCAACTGGGTCGCGTGGAACACCGCGCACGACGTGAAGCTGCCGGGCAGTGCGGGCAAGGGCACGCTGCCGTTCCTGATGTACCCGAACGGCGAGAACGCGACCGGGCGCTTCGACGAGCTGTCGCCGGACAACTTCAAGTACACGATCGCCGCGCGCGAGATCACGGGTTGAAGCGCGCGCCGCCCGATCCATCCCTCGACGACAAGCGCAGAACCCCGAAGCCATGATCGTCGGCACCGCCGGCCACATCGACCACGGCAAGACGACGCTGGTGCGCGCGCTGACCGGCGTCGACACCGACCGCCTGCCCGAGGAGAAGAAGCGCGGCATCAGCATCGAGCTGGGCTACGCGTTCCTCGATGTGCCGGCACCCGCGGATGCTGGTGACGCAGCCGCGGGCCGCAGCCCCGTGGCCCCGCGGCGCATCGGCTTCATCGATGTGCCCGGCCACGAGCGGCTCGTGCACACGATGCTCGCCGGCGCCACCGGCATCGACTTCGCGCTGCTGCTCGTGGCCGCCGACGACGGCGTGATGCCGCAGACGCGCGAGCACCTGGCGGTGCTGTCGCTGCTGGGCATCGCGTGCGGCGCCGTCGTCGTGACGAAGGCCGACCGCGTCGATGCGCAGCGGCTGGCCGCCGTGTGCGCCGAGGCCGCGGCGTTGTGCGCGGGCAGTACGCTCGCCGGCTGCCCGGTGCTGGCGGTGTCGGCGTTCAGCGGCCTCGGAATCGGCGACCTGAAGGGCCTGCTCATGCGCAAGGCCCTCGCGCAGACCGCGAGCAGCGATGACACGCGCGCCTTCCGGCTCGCCATCGACCGCGTCTTCACGCTCGACGGCGTCGGCACCGTGGCCACCGGCACCGTGCACGCCGGCCGCGTTCACGTCGGCGATGAGTTGCGGCTGGTGCCCGGCACCGACGCGGCGCGCGGCCTGCGCGTGAGGAGCCTCAGGGCGCAGAACCGCGAAGTGAAGGTGAGCGGCCGCGGCGAACGCTGCGCCATCGCGCTGGCCGGCGTCGCGAAGGACGAGCTGCGGCGCGGCCAGTGGCTCGTCGCGCCGGCGGCGGTGTTCACCGCGCGCGAGGCGCGCCAAGCGCGGGAGGGCGGCACTTTGCGCTTCGACTGCCGGCTGACGCTGTGGCACGACGAAGGCAAGCCGCTGCGCTCGGGCACGGTGGTGCACGTGCACGTGGGCAGCGAAGACCGGCTCGGCACCGTCGCTGTGCTCGAAGCGGGCGACTCGCTCGCACCGGGCGCGACGGCGCTTGTGCAGATCGTGCTGCGCGAACCGATCGGCGCGTGGGCGGGCGACCGCGTCGTGCTGCGGGACGCAGCAGCGTCACGCACGCTGGCAGGCGGCGTGGTGCTCGACCCGCTGGCACCGGCGCGCTACCGGCGCACGCCCGAACGGCTCGCCGAACTCGCGGCGCTCGAAGAACCGCAAGCCGGCGTGCGGCTGGCCGCGCTGCTGGCCGCCGCGCCGACTGGGCTGGACCTGCGGCGCTACTCGGCGGCGCAAGGCGCGGCGGCGTTGCCCGGCGCGGCCGCGCTGCCCGCCGGCACCTTGACAGAAGGCCAACAAGGCGACTGGGCACTCGGCGCCACGCACGCCGAAGCCGCGCGCGAGACGCTGCTCGGCACGCTCGCCTCGTACCACGACAAGCACGTCGACGAACTCGGCCCCGATGCGGCGCGGCTGCGCCGCCTCGCGCTGCCGCGCCTCGCCGAGCCGCTCTACCGCGCGCTGCTCGCCGGCCTCGTCTCGGCCGGCCGCGTCACCGTGCGCGGCGCCTTCGTGCACCTGCCGGCGCACGGCGTGCGGCTGTCGGCGAGCGAAGAGCGCATCGCGCAGAAGGTGGCGCCGCGCCTGGCCGAGGCCGGTTTCGAAGGCGCCTGGGCGCGCGATCTCGCGCGCGACAGCGGCGAGAGCGAGCCGCTGATGCGCACGACGCTGGCGCGCCTGGCGCAACGCGGCGAGCTGCATCAAGTGGTGAAAGACCTCTACTACCCGCTGTCGACGATGGCCAACATGGCGGCCATCGCCCGGCGGGTGGGGCAGGCGAGCGAGGGCGTCGTCACCGCGGCGACGTTCCGCGACGCGACGCAGCTCGGCCGCAAGCGCGCGATCCAGGTGCTCGAGCACTTCGACCGCATCGGCCTGACACGCCGGGTCGGCGACGTGCATCGGCTGCGCACCGATTCGACGCTCTTCGCCGTGGCGCCGGGCGAGCGCGAGGCGGTGCGCGCCTGAGGGATGAAAAGAACAATGGAGAGGAAACGATCCTGGTGGATCGGCCGGGCTTCAAACCCGGTGGGTGGCGCCATGCGTTGCTGGGAGGGTTCGACTCCCTCTCCTCTCCGCCACGGGTATCGGCTGGGCTGCTGCGCGGAGGCGCGCCGATGTTGATCGCGGGCTTCGAGTTCCCCGACGACCTGCACTACCTCGTCGAGCATCAGGTCTGGGCGCGGCTGGAGGAGGAGGGCCGTGTGGCACGTATCGGCATCACTTCGCTCGGCATCCACCTCGCCGGCGGTGAGATCTACATGGCGCGGCCGAAGATGACCGGCGCCGTCGTCGCGCAAGGCGGCTCGGTGGCGGTGGTCGAACTCGCCAAGGCGATCGTCTCGGTGAAGTCGCCGGTCAGCGGCACGGTGGTCGAGGTCAATGCGCGGCTGGCCGCTTCGCCCGAGCTGGTGCACCGCGATCCGTACGGCGAGGGTTGGCTGGCGCGGCTCACGTTGTCGGACTTCGCCGCTGACCGCGCCGCGCTCGTGCACGGCGAGGCGGCGGTGCGGCCGGCGATGGAGCGGCACGCCCGGCTGAACCGGGTCGGCTGACGCGGCAGGCGCAGCAGGTGGAGAGTTAGGCATGCCGGGCTTCGTCGAACACCAGGCCGAAGGCGTCGCGATCCTCCTGTGGGCTGCCGACCCGTCGGTGCCCGAGCGGCTGGCGACGCCGTTCTTCCACGCCGCCGCCGCGGCGGCGATGGAGATGCCGGTGGAGATCTACTTCACCGCCGCGTCGGTGAAGCTGCTCGTGCCGGGCATCGCCGGCACGCTGCGCGCGTCGGCTTTCCATGACAAGACCGTGCTCGACGCGATGCGCGAGGCGGTTTCGCACGGCGCGGTCTTGCTCGCCTGTACCGACGCGCTGCACGCAAACGGCGTCGACCCGGCGAACCTGATCCCCGAATGCAGCGGCCGCGGCGGCGCGGTGCAGTTCATGGCCCGCGCCGCCGATCTGCGCTGGCGTACGCTCGTCTTCTGAAGAAGCTTCTTTCGCGCGCCCCATGTCCGACATCCCCGCACCGCTCGCCGCACTGCTGGCGCGCCACTCGCTTGGCGGCAAGCACCTCGGCGAGCCCGGTCCCGACGACGCCGCGCTGCGGCTGATGGCGCAGGCGGCGCTGCGCGCGCCCGACCACGCGGGGCTCGCGCCGTTCCGCTTCAAGGTCGTGCGCGGCGAGGCGCGCGCGCGCATGGCCGCGATCTTCGAGCAGGCCGCACTCGCTGCCGGCAAGGACGCCGCCGAGGCGCAGATCGACGCCGAGCGCGCGCTGCGCCCGCCGGTGACGGTGGCCGTGCTGGCGCGCATCGACATGGGCCACACGGTCGTGCCGGCGCACGAGCAGTGGGCCGCGGTCGGCGGCGCGATCACGAACTTCCTCAACGCCGCGCACCTGCTCGGCTTCGCCGGCAAGATGCTGTCGGGCCACAAGGTGCGGCAGCCGGCGATCCAGGCCGCGTTCTGCGGCGCCGGCGAGACGCTGGTCGGCTGGATCTCGCTCGGCACGCCGGTGCGCACGCCGTCGCCGGGGCATGCGAAGGCCGGCGTCGACGAGGTGCTCGGCGAGTGGCGGGGCCCGGCGCCGTAGGTGCCAGGGGCCCGATCACACCCCGAGCGCCGCGCGCAGTTCCTTGCCGCTCATCCGCCCGGGTTGCGGGCGACTGAGGCGATCGAGCATCCACTCGTTGCACGGTGCCGGCAGGCCGGCGGCGCGGGCGAGGCGCACGACTTCGCCGCACAACGCGTCGATCTCGGTCGGCCGGCCGCGCGCCACGTCGTCGGCCATGCTGGTGCGCGCCTGATCGTCGATGCGCAGGCTCGATCGCGCCGCCAGCTTGAAGAGCCACGTCGGCAGCCTGAGGCCCGCGGGCATCAGCCGCGGCGGCAGCGCCGCCAGCTTGGCCGGCCGGATGCCGTGCGCGGCCAGCGCCGCGAGCGCCTCGTCGATCAGCGCGGCCATCACGACGCGCAGGTTGCGGTCGAGCAACTGGCGCTTCAGCGGCAGGCCTGAGAGCGCGTTGACCGGGTTGTTCAGGTTCAGCAAGAGCTTGCCCCACTGCACCGGCCTGAGGTCGGCGTGCAGCGCCAGCGGCAGGCCGGCAGCGGCGAAGACGGGCCGCCACGGCTCGAGCGCCGGATGCGCCTGCGCGGCCAGTTCACCCCAGGTGCCGCGGTGCCAGTGCCCGGGCGACGCGCGCACGACGTTGAAGCCGACCATGCCGGGGATCACTTGCAGCGCCGGCGCTGCGGCGGCGGCGACGGCCGGGTTGCCGATGCCGTTTTGCAGCGACAGCACCGGCGTGCCGGCGCGCAGGTGCAGCCCGAGCAGCGCCGCGGCCTCGGCGGTGGCGCCGGCCTTCACGCACAGCAGCACGAGCGCCGGCGCGGGCGCTGCCGGACTCGGGCCATGGCCCGCGTGCGGCACCTCGGCGTGCAGGCTCAGCGTGTGCGGCGCCAGGTGCGTGCGCCGGCCGTCGAGGTCGGTCAGCGTCAGGCCGGCCAGGCGCAGTTCCTCGAGCACGCTCGGCCGGCCGACGAACTGCACCGGCGCACCGGCGGCCTGCAACCGGCCGCCGACCCAGCAGCCGACGGCGCCGGCGCCCATCACGAGCGCCGGGCCGGGGGGTTGGATCATCGGGTTGCGGCGGCGCGCGGGGTTTTGGCGCGGCGCAGCGTGGATTACCGCGCGAGAGGCTGCGCCAGGTCGCGCAGCGTCGCCGGCCCGGCGGCCTGCTCGACGCGCGCCATCAGCGGGCGGCACAGCCCGGCCATCGCCAGCAGTTCGAGCACGACGAACATCGGCGCCACCAGCGGCCCCGCCGGGTCGTCGGCAAAGACCGGCCGGCGGCCCTCGTAATAGTGACCGACCGAGTGCGCCAGCCAGCCGAGGAAGAGCAGCGCCAGCCCGAGCGTCGGCCACGACGCGGGCGCCAAGCCAACCAGTTGATGCGCCGCCCAGGCGAGTGCCGCGGTGAACGCCGTCGTCGCCAGCCCCAGCGCAATCTGCCCGCGCGACAGCATCCACAGCCACAGCGCCCCGAACGCCAGCCAGCCGAGCGTCGTGCGCATGGTGCCCAACTGCACCGCCGCCGGCGCCAGCAGCAGCGCCGCGCCGAAGACGACCATCGGCACGCCGGCCAGGTGCGTGGTGATGTTGCGCTGGTCGCGGTGCGCTCGGGCGTAGCTGACGAGCAGGTCGAGCGCCGGGCGCGTGAGGGCAGGACGGGGCAGCGGGGGCGTGAGAGGCATCAGGAGCACCTCGGCGGGCGGGGGACGAGACGAGCGGCGAGACGAGCGCAGAGACCTGCGGCAGGCAGTACGGGGCAGGCCCGATGCCATCCTAGCGGAGCACCCGCGCGCGCGGGGCCGGCGGGCGGCTTGGCCCTCCATAGAATCGGGCGCCGTTTCGTGAAGCCCGCCGCACCGGCGCGAGGTCCCTCGCGCCGCTGGCCACGAGCGGCTGCCACCCTTTTCCCCCCGACGAGCCCGCGCCCGATGAGCATCAAGAGCGACAAGTGGATCCGGCGCATGGCCGAGCAGCACGGCATGATCGAGCCGTTCGAACCGGGGCAGGTGCGCACCGCGCCGGACGCGAACGGGACGATGCGGCGCATCGTCAGCTACGGCACCAGCAGCTACGGCTACGACATCCGCTGCGCGCCGGAATTCAAGGTCTTCACCAACATCCACAGCACCGTCGTCGACCCGAAGAACTTCGACGAGAAGAGCTTCGTCGACATCGACGCCGACGTGTGCATCATCCCGCCGAACAGCTTCGCGCTGGCGCGCACGGTCGAGTACTTCCGCATCCCGCGCAACGTGCTGACGATCTGCCTGGGCAAGAGCACCTACGCGCGCTGCGGCATCATCGTCAACGTGACGCCGTTCGAGCCCGAGTGGGAAGGTTATGTGACGCTCGAGTTCAGCAACACGACGCCGCTGCCGGCCAAGATCTACGCCGGCGAGGGCTGCGCGCAGGTGTTGTTCTTCGAGAGCGACGAGGTCTGCGAGACGAGCTACAAGGACCGCGGCGGCAAGTACCAGGGCCAGCGCGGGGTGACGCTGCCCAAGACCTGAAGCAGCGCCCGCACCAGCGGCACGACGAGGCGCCCGACGCGCCCGCCGGCACCCTGGCGCGCATCTTGCCGCGCGGCTGCGAGAGCGGGGGTGTTTGCCATGTCCGAAGCCGAGTTCGCCGCCATGCGCCAGCAGATGGTGGGCGAGATCACGCTGCACACGGTGTTGCAGACCGGCCGCCTGGGCAAGGCGGCGCTCTCGCGGCGCGTGATGGAGGCGATGGGCCGCGTGCCGCGGCACGCCTTCGTGCGCGACGATCTGCAGCAACTGGCCTATGCCGACACGCCGCTGCCCAGCGACTGCGGCAAGACGATCTCGCAGCCGTTCATCGTCGCGCTGATGACCGACCTGCTCGATCTGCAGCCGGGCGAGCGCGTGCTCGAGGTCGGCACCGGCTGGGGCTACCAGTCGGCGGTGCTGGCCGAACTCGGCGCGCGCGTCTACAGCGTCGAGCTGATCGAGCCGCTGGCGCGCGAGGCGCGCCGGCGCCTGGCCCGCCTGGGCTACGCGATGGTCGAGGTGCGCATCGGCGACGGCCGCGCCGGCTGGCCCGAGCACGCGCCGTACGACAAGATCATCGTCAGCGCTGCACCCGACTGGGTGCCGGTGCCGCTGCTCGAGCAGTTGAAGCCGGGCGGGCGCATGGTCATCCCGGCCGGCATGTCCGAGTTGCAGCAGCTGCTGCTGATCGAAAAGGACACGGCCGGGCGCCTGGCCTCCCGCGCGGTGCTGCCCGTGCGATTCTCGATGCTCGAGGAGCCGGAGTCCGGCTGACAGTCACTTAGCGCAGAAAGTTCGAGCGTTACTCGAACTTGACGTTGAGCCCGGTCGTGAACAGCGTGTCGGTGCGCTTCAGTCCGGCGCTCGGCTCGGTGGTGTACTTGACGCTCAGGCCGGTGGTGATGTTCAGCCGCTCGGAGGCGGCCACCGAGACGCCGGCGTCCCACTGCGCGCGGTACTCGCCCTCGTTGACGAGGTTCGGGTAGAGCACGAAGCGCTGCCGCAGCGTCGTGCTCTGGCCGGCCTTGTGCACCGATTCCTCGCCGAGCAGCGCCGTCGTGTAGCGGTAGCGGCTGCGATCGCTGCCCTCGACGAGCCGCGGCACCTGGTAGCGCTCGGCGATGAAGCCGGCGCCGCCGAAGACCTCGAACTTCAGCTCGTCGGTGTTGGAGAACTTCCAGCCGACGCCGGCGCCCAGCGTCACGCGCGAGCTGAGCTGCGCGAGGTCGTCGCGCTCGCCCTCGAGCAGGCCGAAGACGTACGCGCGCGGGCTCAGGTTCCAGTCGTGCTTGGTGCCGGCGCGCATCGCGTCGGCCGTCTTCTGGCCCTGGCTGCGGCCGTACAGCGCGGTGGCGTAGACCGAGGTCTTGTCCTCGGGCGTCGCGACGACGGCGTCGGCCGTCACCGACAGGCTCGTCGATTCGGAGTTGCCGCCGCTGGCGGTGAAGGCCGCGCCGACGGCCGAGCGCCAGCGGCCGTCGTCCTTGACGGTCGCCTGGGCGTGCGCATGGGTCGTGGCGGCCAAGCCTGCGGCGGCCAGCCCAGCGGCGGCCAGCGCGCGAAGCGGCAGCGCGTGCGGCCAGTCGCCAAGGCGCGGGGAAGAACAAGTCATCGGCGGTGCTCCAAAGGGGTCTCCTGGGAATCAATCGTGCCGGCATCGGTTCGGCGAACCAAGGGTAAACCATGGCCGCGGGCGGGCCGGGCCGTGAAGGGCCGGAAGGTCCGCGGCAAAGCGCGGCGGACCGCCGCCCGACCAACGTTCTGGCTGGCCGCCGGCCGCCCGGCGAGAATCGTCGCGCCAGCACAAACGAATCCAGGAGAGAGACGATGAAGTGGGAAGGCCACGAGCAAAGTCGCAACGTCGAAGACCGGCGCAGCGGGGGTGGCGGCGGCGGCGGCTTCGGCGTGCCGCGCATCGGCGGGCGCGGCATCGGGCTCGGCACGATCGTCATCGCGCTGCTGGCCGGCTGGATCTTCGGCATCAACCCGCTGACGGTGCTCGGCCTGCTGTCCGGCGGCGGGCCGGCCGAGGTGGTGCAGGCGCCGCAGCGCACGCCGTCCGGCCAGCCAGGGCAGCCGGGCCAGCCCGGCGCGGCGCCGAAGGACCCCGCCGCGCAGTTCGTCTCCACCGTGCTGCGTGACACCGAAGTCGTCTGGGGCCAGATGTTCAAGGCCAGCGGCGCGGCCTATCAGGAGCCGACGCTCGTGCTCTTCCGCGGCGCCACGCGCAGCGCCTGCGGCGTCGGCGAATCGGCGATGGGGCCGTTCTACTGCCCGGGCGACGGCAAGGTCTACCTCGACCTGAACTTCTTCGACACGCTGGCACGGCGCATGGGCGCGCCGGGCGACTTCGCGCAGGCCTACGTCGTCGCGCACGAGGTCGGCCATCACGTGCAGAACCTGATGGGCGTCACCGGCAAGGTCGATGCGATGCGCGGGCGTGTCTCGCAAACGCAGATGAACCAGCTCTCGGTGCGCGTCGAACTGCAGGCCGACTGCCTGGCCGGCGTCTGGGCGCACCACAGCCAGAAGGGCAAGAACTGGCTCGACGCCGGCGATCTGCAGGAGGCGATGAACGCCGCGGCGCAGATCGGCGACGACACGCTGCAGCGCAAGGGCCAGGGCACCGTCGTGCCCGAGAGCTTCACGCACGGCAGCGCCGAGCAGCGGATGACGTGGTTCAAGCGCGGGCTCGAGTCGGGCAGCGTGAAGCAGTGCGACACGTTCAGCGCGCGTTGATGGGGGCGCCGAAGTGACGACGACCTTCGAGCTGCTGCCGCGCGACCTCGAGCCCTACCGCGCCGGCAACGTCGGCATCCCGTACGTGCACCGCTTCGACTCCGGCCGGCCGGGGCCGCACGTGCTGGTCAACGCGCTGACACACGGCAACGAGTTCTGCGGCATGGTCGCCGCGACGCACCTGCTCGACAGCGGCGTGCGCCCGCGCATCGGCACGCTGACGGTGAGCTTCGCCCACGTCGAGGCCTACGAGAGCTTCGACCCCGAGCGGCCCTTCGACAGCCGCCAGCTCGTGCACAACCTGAACCGCATCTGGTCGGCGGCCTGGCTCGAAGGCAACGACGACAGCCCCGAACTGCGCCGCGCGCGCGAGCTGCGCCCGTTGGTCGCCGCCGCCGACCACATCCTCGACCTGCACTCGACGAGCAGCGACGTGCAGCCGTTCTGGGTCTACCCGCACTTCGAGCGCAACGGCCGCGCTGCCATGGCCATCGGCCTGCCGCGTGTGCACCTGGTGATGCCTGCGGGCCTGGGCTCCGGCACGCCGGTCATTCAGCACGGCCGGCACGGCGAGGACGACCACCACGGCGTCGCGCTCGTCGCCGAATGCGGCCAGCACTTCAAGCGTGCCAGCGGCGAACTGGCCAAGCGGGTGGCGTGGCGATTCCTCGCGCACTTCGGGCTCGTCGAGGGCGACGAGGCCGGGGCGCCGGAGGATGCCCGTGAGGGCGATGATGCGGGCGACGCCGGCCAAGCGACTGCTTCACCGCCTCGCCGCTACGCGCTGCTGCGCACACACGTCATCAAGAACGAGTCGTTCGCGTTCACGCGGCCGCTCGTCGGCTTCGAGACCTTCGCCGAAGGCGACCTCATCGCCACCGACGGCGCCGAGGAGATCCGCGCGCCGTGCGACGACTGCACGGTGATGATGCCGGCGCGCCGCGCCATCGTCGGCCGCGAAGGGGTCTACCTGACGCGGCCGCTGCCGTGACGCCCGGGCCGCGCGGCCTGCACGGCCTGCACGGCTCGCCTGCGCCGAGCCCCCGCGTGTGCGGGGGCCTGGCGGCACCGGCGCCGGGCCGCTGCAGCGCGCCGCGCCGGCCCTGCATCGGAAGGGCGCTCGGTGAGGGTCGGCCTGCATGGCAGCGGACGGCGTGCTCGTCGAAAATGGTCCGACAAGAGGCGCGGCCGAAGCCGCCGCGACCGATCGCCCGATGCCCCCGACCCGAGAGCCCCTCCAGCCCGACACCCCACCGCCGCCGCCTGCTGCCGAACCGCGCCGCCACCTGACGATCCTCTTCACCGACCTGTCCGATTCGACGCGGCTGTCGGGCGCGATGGAGATCGAGGTCTACGCCGAGTTGACGCACGACATCCGGCAGGCGTTCAGCGCCATCGTTCGTGCCTACGGCGGCACGGTCAACCAGTTCCAGGGCGACGGGCTGCAGGCGATCTTCGGCTGGCCGCACAGCACCGAGCACGACGGCGTGCGTGCCGCCGAAGCCGCGCTGGCGATGCACGAGCGCGTGCGTGCATTGCGCCAGCGCTACGCGGCTGATGGCGCCGGCGCCCTGAGCGTGCACTCGGGCATCCATGCCGGCCTGGCGCTCGCGCACGCCGCCGCCGAGCCCGAAGCCGGCGCGCGCATCGAACTGTTCGGCCCGGTGCCCGGCATCGCCAAGCACCTGAGCGACATCGCCGAGGCCGACGAGGTGCTGGTCAGCGAAGAGACGCTCGGCCCCGGCAGCCAGTTCTTCCAGGCGAGCGAGCCGCTGCTCGTGCACGTGAAGGGCAGCGCGCAGCCGCTGGCGGTGCGGCGGCTCGTTGCGCGTACGGCGCTGCGCACGCGCTTCGAGGCGCACACGCGGCGCGGCCTCGTGCCCCTGGCCGGCCGCGAGGCCGAAGCGGCGCGCATCGAAGCGGCACTCGACGAGACCGCGCGCGAACGCCGGGTGCAAGTGCTCGTGCTCGCCGGCCCGCCGGGGGTCGGCAAGACGCGCCTGGCCGAAGAGATGCTGCAGCGCGCCGCGGCGCTCGGCTTCACGGCGCTGGGCGGCTGGTGCGACGAAGAACTGAGCGCGCAGCCGCTGCAGCCGGTGGCGCAGATGCTGCGCGCGCAGTTCGCGTTGCAGCCGGGCCAGAGCGCCGCGGCGGCGCAGGCGGTCGATGACGCGCTGGCCGCGCTCGACCCGGCGCTGGCGGCGCACCGCGGCGAGCTGCTGCGCTTGTTGTCGATCGCCGTGCCGGGCGGTGGCGCGGCAAAGGTCGCCGCGGCCTCGGCCGATCGCGCCGCATCGTCGTCGGTGCCATCGCCTTCTCCGTCGCCCGCCCCCGCCGGCACCGGCCAGAAGGTGGCCGCCGCCGGCCAGCAGCGCTCGGGCCCGCAGAAAACGCTGATCGCGGTGCGCGATGTCTTCGCGGCGCTGGCGCGGCGGCAGCCGCTCGTGCTGTTCATCGACGACTGGCAGTGGGCCGACGATGCGACGCGCCAGGTGGTCGACGTGCTGGTGGGCCTGCCGGGCGGCGCGCCGCTGCTGCTGCTGCTCACGCAGCGCGGCCCGTGGCTGGCCGACCTGCAGCCGGCGGCCGCCGCGGCCGAGGCGATCACGCTCGAGCCGTTGGCCGACGCCGAGGCCGACCGCACGATCGCCCGCCTCTTGCCCGCCGCCGACCCCTTCCTCGCCGCCGACATCCGCCGCTTCTCGGGCGGCAACCCGCTGTTCATCGAGGAGCTGTGCCACTTCGTGCGCGCCGCGGGTGCGAGTGCGCTCGCCGAGCCGGTGCAGCGCGGCTCGGCCTGGCTCGAGACGCTGATCGACGCACGCGTCGCGCGCCTTGCGCCCGCGCAGCGCGAGGTGCTCGAAGCCGCTGCGGTCATCGGCAACGTCGTGCCGGGCGCGCTGCTCGCGCGCCTCACCGGGCGCGAGGCGGGTGATGTGGTGCTGCGGTCGCTCGCCGAGCAGGACCTCGTCTATCCCGGTGGCGACGGTGCGAGCCCCGGTGCCGCGCTGCGCTTCAAGCACGGCATCACGCGGCACGTCGTCTATTCGACGATCGGTCTCGCACGCAAGCGCGCGCTGCACCGGCGTGTCGCGGAGCTGATCGCCGACCCCGCGGGCCCCGGCGCCGACGGCACCGGCCGCATCGATGGCAGCGCCGACGCGAGCGAGGCGCTCGCCTACCACTGGGCCGGTGCCGGCCATCACGAAACCGCCGCGCGCCACGCCGAAGCCGCCGGCGACAAGGCGATGGCCGCCTCGGCGCTGGACCGCGCGCGCGCGCAGTTCACGGCCGCCGTCGAGATGCTCGACCGGCTGCCGTCGACGACCGAGCGCTACCAGACGTGGCGCTCGATCGTGCGGCGCCTCGGCCTCGTCGCGGTGTTCGACCCGACACCGGCGGACCTCGCGGTCTTCGCGCGTGCCGTCGTGCGCGCGCGCGAGCACGACGATGCGGCCGGGCTCGCCTACGCCGAGTACTGGCTCGCCTACGTCACCTACTCGCTCGGCGACGCGCGCGCCGCGGTGGCAAGCGCCGAGCGCGCGCTGCGTGCCGCCGTCGAGGCGCAGGCGCCGGCGCCGCTCGTCATCCAGATGCAACTGCTGCACGGCCAGGCGCTCGCTGCGGCAAGCGCGTACCCGCAGGCGCTGGCGCGGCTGGGTGAAGCGCTGCCGCCGTTGCGCGCGTTGCAGGGCAGCGGGCCGCCGGGGCCCGGGCTCGCGTTCTCGCTCGCCTGCCAGGCCTCGGTGCTGGGCGACGTGGGCGAGTTCGGCGCCGCGCTCGCCTGCTTCGACGAGGCGCTCGCCGCCGTGCCGGCGCGCGGGCACGAGGTCGAGGGCTCGGTGCTGTGCTGGCGCAGCGCCGTGCGGCTGTGGCAGGGCCACTGTCGCGAGGCGCTGGACGACGCGCTCGCGGCGCGCCGCGTCGCCGAGCGCGTGAAGAGCCTGTACCTGATGGGCATGAGCCGCGCGCTCGCCGCCTATGCGCAGTGGCGTGCCCAGGCGCCGGCGCGCTCGTCACCCGAAGCCGACGACGACGCGCGGCGCGATGCGGCGCGCGAACTCGCCGCTGCGTTGGCGTGGCTCGACGCGCGCGGCAAGAACCTGTTCGGCTCGCTGATCCACGGGTGGCTGGCGGAGGTGCTGGCGAGTGAAGTGGTCGGCGCGCAGGGCGCCCCTGGTGCGGCGACTCCGGTGCCGCCGCAGGTGCGAACCGGCGTGCGCGCCGGTGTGCGCGCCCAGGCCGCGCGGGCCTTGAGGCGCGCGCGCAAGTCCGACTGGCTCGGCGCCGCGATGGCGATGCGCGCCGCCGCGCGCCTGGCCGCGGCCGAGGGTGACACGTCGCGCGCACTGCGCCACCTGGCCCGCGCCGACGCCGCCGCGCGTGTGCGCGGCGCGCCGCATGAGGTGGCGCTGAACGAGCGCGCGCGGGCGGAGCTGGCTACAACCGCCCCATCCGCAGCGACACCGGCGTAAACGTCGCGCGCATCGACGCGGTTTCGACGAGCGCGGCGAGCACGCCGAGCATCACGCCGAGCGCCATCTCGTAGCCGGGGCAGGCGTGGGTCGGGTGCTTCTCGTCGCGGCGGTTGCCGCCGAAGACGGTGTAGAGCGTCGCCTCGCTGTCGTCCTCGTCGGCGAGGGACTCCTGCGTCGCCGAGACGAGGCTCGCGACGACCTTGTCGCCGGGCTCGACGGTGACGTTGCCGAGCGCGTGCGCCGGCCCGCGCGCGGTGCGCCAGACGACCTCCGGCACCGGGCGCAGTTGCATCGTGCGCACGAGCGCCGGCAGCAGCGTGCGCTCGGCGCGCGCGAGCGTGCCGGGGAAGTCGAGGCCGCTCGACGCCCGATGCGCGAGCTGCAGATCCCACAGCGACCGGTCGTTGACCCACTCGTAGAGCACGCCGCGCAGGTTGCCGTCGACGGTGGGCAGGAAGCCCATCATCACGCCGATCAGCGTGGCGGCGAGGCGATCGTCGTCCGGCGGCGGAATCGCCGCGAAGAGCGCGTCCGCGATCGGCGCCGCCGGCGGCGTCTTGCGGTGCGCCCTGACCCAATCGACCACGGCGCGCTTCAGCGCCTTGCCGTGTTCCTCGCCGACCGCCGCCGCCTCGTCGCCCGGGTTCGGCTGGAACATCCACCGTGAAGGTGAATGGAAATGGCCGGGGCAGGTGGGCTTGCTGTTCCAGTGCCAGCCCCCGGGCTGCACGTGCACGCCGTCGGGCAGGCCGAACCAGTGCACGCACAGGTCGGCCAGCACCTCGTCGACGATCTCCTTCACCTCGACGGCCGGCTCGTCGCCACGCGCCGGATCGGTGAGCTGCCAGATCACGTGCTGCGTGCTCCTGAACGCTGCATGGAACGCCTCGCCGCGCCCGACTGCCGAGATCGCCGCGTTCGGCGCCGCCGATTGTTGGTGGTAGTCCCCGTTGGTGCCATCCAGCCCCAGGTAGATCGCCCCGAACGAGCGCTGCATGCGCTGCATGTAGCCGCCGACCGAGTAGAGGTTGTCGTTGCCGAGCACCTCGTGCACGCGCGCGTGGCTGGCGACAAGCACGCCGTAGGGCGTGCGCAGCACGCCGCCGTGCAGCAGCCGCACCGCCGCCCAGATGGCCTGGCTGGCACCGCTCATGCGTGCGCTCAGGTCTTCGAGCGCGATCTTCCACTGCACCGCGGCGGCGTCGGCGCCGAGATGCTGCTCCGCCGCGCGCAGCCGCGCGATCAGCCGCGCGCCGGCCTGCGCGCGCGCGGCCAGCACCGCCGCCCGGCGGTCCCTGGCGCGCTGCTTCGTCGCCTCGTCGCCCAACGCGGCCCGGCGCGCCGCTTCCTCGGCCGTGGCGCGCAGCTCGGCGACCGCGGCGAGCGAGGGCACGAAGGCGTACAGGCCCCATTCGAGCGTCACGAATGGCTTGTCGGCTGGCAGCGCGAGGCGGTGCGCCGTGCCCGCGGCATCGTGGTAGACGAACTCGTTGACCTCGCCTTCGCGCGGCATGCCGAGGAAGGCGTCGCGGTGGCCCGAGAACAGGCGCGGGTCGCTGCTGTTGCCGCCGGCGAGCCACGACTGGATGACCTCGAACTGCTCGGCGATCGAGGCGTTGTAGGCCATGAAGACGAGGCCGCGGCCGCCTTGGTCGTCGTCCTCGTCGTCTTTGCCGGGGCCGGTCGGGCCGTACGACATGCCGCGGCGCAAGAGGCGCGGCAGCTCCGGCTGGTCGGGGCGGCGATGACGAGGGTTGGCGCGCCGCGCGTGCGCCTGGAAAGGGCACTTCTTGCCGTCGGGGTCATCCTCGTAGTTGAAGTTGTTGCCCGTGGTCTGAGGGGGCTTGAGGTGCAGCGTCTCGCCGTCGAGCGTGCGGCCCATCATCTGCGCCTTCATGTCGGCGGGCGCGGGGCCACCGGTCGCGCGATGCGCCGCCAGCGCCTCATCGAGCGCATCGCGGTACTGCCGCAGCTTGCGCACGACGACGAAGGTGCTGTCCTTCCACAGCCGCCCTTCGAGTTGCGGCTTGTCGTGTAGCGAGTTCTCGTGGCCGAGCAGCAGGTCACCGGGCGGCACCTGGTCGTTGTAGGTGCCGTGCGGCGACGTGGGAGGCGCCAGCACCGGCTGGCTGATGCCGTCGACGAAGCCGAAGTGGCCGCGCGCCGTCTCGCCGTGCGTGGCAGCGAAGCGCTGCATCGGCTGCACGGCGAGGATCGTGACGCCCCGATCGGCGAGCGCGGTGTGCAGATCTGCGAGCGGCTTGTGAAGCGGATGCGGATGCGCGGCGTCGGCATCGAACGGCTGCCACTGTGCCGACGGTCGCCCCTCGACCTGCACCAGCACAAGAGCATGCACGCCCGCCAGCGCGACGGGCTGACCGGCGATCGCGCTGCCAACCGGCCAGTTGCGTCGCGGCAGCCGCCAGCGTGTCGGATGGTTCTGCCGCGTGTCGCCGAGCACGCTGGCGCGCGCGGCCATGCCTTCCTGGAACTCGCGCGGCAGTTGCGCGAGCAGCGCGTCGTCGACGCCGGCAGCGTGCAGGCCCTCGAGCGTGAAGGCGACGTTGAAGTGGTGCTCGGCTTCGCGCGTGGGCTGTTCGGCGGCGCTCAGCAGCTGCGGCTGGATCCACGCGAGCAGCGCCGCGGCCGCGGCGGCGTCGGCCAGATGCACGAGCACGAGGCCGCCATGCGTGACGCGCGGGTGCCGATCGACGATGCCCGACTGCACGTTGCGGCGGCTGTCGTCGGGCCAGCTGGGTGCAGGCTTGTGCGCTTGTGGGTCGTCGATCGGCTGCATGAACCACGTGAGCGCCGCGCGTTCGGCGGCGGTGCGCACCGGCGCATTCAGCGGAGCGACGCACTCGCGCAGCAAATGCCGCGCCGCGCGCAGCAGGATGCGGCCGTCCTCGGGCGCCACCGGCATCGGGTACATGTCCGACAGGCGATACAGCGCCATGAGCCCGGGCATCGCCTGCGCCCAGATCGCCGCAGGAGCGGGCGGCGCGGCGGGTAGCGCGGCAGGTGGCACGGCGGGCGGCATGGGCCTGCGCACCGTCTCGACGAGATCGTTCACCGTCAGCGGGCTTGCGTTGTAGAGGAACTCGGTGTCGACCTGCGAGCGCCGCACCCACGCGGCGTAGTCGGCGAAGCCGTGGTCGCGCGAGTTCAGGTAGCCCTCGCAGTTGCAGAAGATCACGTCCAGCAGCGGCCCGAGGTCGCGCCAGATGCGCCGCATGTACGGCTCCCAGCCGCCGTCGAAGACGACGTTGAGCAGCAGCTGCCCACTGCCGCCGCTGCCGCCGTTGTCGATGAGCGCAAGGCGGAACGAGTGGATCGCGCGGATGCGCGTCACCGCATCGGCGATCAGCGGCGTCGGCTCGGCCTCCAGCGACGAGACGCGCAGCGTGTTCACCGTCTTCAGCAGCAGGCGCACGCGGCTGGCGTAGCTGCGCGCATCGAGTGCCGGAATGAGCCCCGGCTTGATGTTCGCCAGCAAGACGAGGTCGGTGACGCCCTGCAGGCTCTTCGAGCGCGGTTCGATGGCGGCGGGCATGCAGGTCTCCTCGGGCGCGTCGGTTCGGTGTTCGTGTTGTCGGATCGGTGGCCGCGGCGGTGATCGATCGGATCAGCTCACATCGGCGGCCGCAACCGCCATTGCGGCCGCGGGCGCAGCGCGGGCCGCGGCCGGTCGGCGCGGGCGCGCAGTGCGCGCTCGGTCTGCATCAGCGTTTCGAGCACACCTTGCAGCGCCGCGGCGCGCGCCGGGTCGTCGGCGGCACCATCGCGCAGTTGCTCGGCCAGCGGCTGCGCGTGCCGGCTGCGTGAGGCCGACCAGGCCAGGCCCTCGAAGCTCGAGCCGAGCGTCTCGGCCAGCAGCTCGAGCCGCACGAGCCGGTGCTCGAGCCAGCCCGACGCCTGGCCGCTGGTGCTGTCGCAGCGTGCATAACGATCGAGCAACGTGCGCACGCCGGCCACGCCGAGCGCGGCGAGCCAGCGGATCTGGTCGGTCTTCATGCGCAGGTTGAGCCCGCCGATGCCCGGCGGCAGCCGGATCTGCGCGACGCGGTCGCGCACGCCGGGCAGCCGCGCCAGCGCGGCGTCGCTCCAGTCCTTCATCGTGCCGAGCGCCGCGCCGGCGAAGCCGACGATGCGGCCGAAAGGCTTGTCGGCCTCGGCGAAACCGTGCCAGCGCTCGCCGCGGTCGGCGTGGCCGGCCGTGGGCGCATCGACGAACTTGTCGAAGACCGGGTCGTAGGGATCGTGGGCGCTGAAGTTCTCCGGCTGGCGGTCGGTGTCGTGAAGCGAGATGCCGAACGTCGGCCACGAGGGCAGCGGGCTGTCGAAGAGGTGGATCGGGAAGTTGGAGCACAGGCCGCCGTCGGATAAGAGGACGCGGCGCCAGCGCGGCGTGCGCTTCGAAGCGCTACCGATGTCTTCATCCCACATCCACAACGGCACCGCGGTGAACAGCACCGGAAAGGCGACACTCATGCGCGTCGCGACGACGACCGGCAGCGCGTCGCGCGGCAGGCGGCGAAGCGTGTGCTCTTCGTCGGTGGCCGGCGCTGCGCCAGCGCCGGGGTGATCGGCCGCGACCGGCTCGCCGTGCGTGACGAGGTGCCGCACGACCGCCACCGGGAAGAGGGCGCGCATCTCGGCGACGGTGAAGTAGAACGCCGGGTCGTCGTCGGTCAGCGGCAGCAGGTACGGCCGGCCGTGCGTGAGGCTGGCGGTGAACACCTTCAACTGGATCGACGCGCGGCCGGCGCGGCTGAAGTCCGCCAGCGTCTCGCGCGGCCCGCCGGGCGCGGCGTGCAGGTCGGCGAAGGTCAGCGGCGCGTCGTCTTCACCGCGGCCGGCCACTTCCTGGATCAGGCGGTGCAGCCACAGCGTCAGCGCCGGTGGGGGCGGCGGTGGCGCGTCAGGCGAGGCGTTCGCGCTGCGTGCCGGCTCGCCGCCCGCGCCTTCGGGAGTGCCGGTGCAAAGGCCGAAGTCGTGCGCGGCGAGGCGCGCGAGGTCGCGGTAGAACGCGAATGCGATGCACAGCACCGCGGCGATCAGCGCGACGGCGGCGAACGCGACATAGCCCAGCGTGCCCCACTGCCACGTGCCGGCGATGAGGCGCACGCCGGCGGCGGCGAGCGCGATGGCGAGCAGCGGGTCGAGCAGGTAGCTCTTCAGGAAGGCCCACGCAATTGCGAAGCGGCCGGGCACGCCTGGCCGCGTCACGGCGAACACCGCCAGCAGCGCCTCGAACAAGCGCCCGTGCCCCGGCGCCGGCACGAACAGTGACTCGAGCCCGGTCTTGCCGTTGGTGCAAACGTCGGCCACCGCGTCGGTGCGTTCGAGCAGCAGCCGGTAGCCCTCGGGCGAGCCTTTGCGGCGGCGGTACTCGGCCGCCGCGGCGAGCGCCGCGACGCCGGCGCCCGACGACGAGCCGCCGATGCTCTGCAGCCGGTACGCCATCGCCAGCGCGAACACCGCGCCCGGGTAGGCGATGGAGCTCGTCACGCCACCGGTGAGGATCAGGTCGCAGTAGCGGTCCGCGGGCGCGCGATCGTCGAACGCGGGCACCGCCTGTCTTGTCCCCTGCACGGCCGCCGGCCCTCCTGTTTGTTGTTCATGGCGGGGTCGCCGGCGGCAAGGCTAGCGGGAAAGGCGGGTTTGGCAAGGCGGCTCTTGGCGGGCCATCGGATGTCGGCAGGACGGGAGCGGGTCGCGCTTCGGGGCCGGGTCGAAGACGCCGAGCGACCGATGCCGCTTTGGCGCGGGCCGATCCCGCCACGACCAAGAACGGGAGCCCGAACGGAATGACGTCACATCACCGCCCCAAGTTGCCACGGCACGAACTCGTTCTGGCCGTAGCCGTGCTGCTCGCTCTTCGTCGTGCGGCCTGAGGCGGTGTCGAGCATCAGGCGGAAGATGCGCTCGCCGGCGGCGTCGACCGTGTCGGTGCCTTCGACGATGCCGCCGCAGTCGAGGTCGATGTCTTCTTCCTGCTTCGTGAAGAGCGCCGTGTTCGTGCTGAACTTCAGCGAAGGCGAGGGCGCGCAGCCGTAGGCCGAGCCGCGGCCGGTGGTGAAGCAGATCAGGTTCGCGCCGCCCGCCACCTGGCCGGTGGCCGACACCGGGTCGTAGCCCGGCGTGTCCATGTAGACGAAGCCGCGCGCGGCGACCCGTTCGGCGAACTCGACCACGTCGACGAGGTTCGTCGTGCCGCCCTTGGCGATGGCGCCGAGACTCTTTTCGAGGATCGTCGTCAGCCCGCCGGCCTTGTTGCCGGCCGACGGGTTGTTGTCCATCTTCATGCGGTTGCGCGCGGTGTATTCCTCCCACCAGGCGATGCGCGCGAGCAGCTTGTCGGCGACGGCTTTGCTGACGGCGCGGCGCGTCAGCAGGTGTTCGCCGCCGTAGATCTCGGGCGTCTCGCTGAGGATCGCGGTGCCGCCGTGGCGCACGAGGCGGTCGACCGCGGCGCCGAGCGCCGGGTTGGCGCTGATGCCGCTGTAGCCGTCGCTGCCGCCGCACTGCAGGCCGACGGTCAGGTGGCTGGCCGGCACGGGCTGGCGCTTGACGCGGTTCGCTTCGGCGAGCATCTCGTTGACGATGGCGACGCCGCGCGCCACGGTCTTCGCGGTGCCGCCGGTGTCCTGGATGTTGAAGGTGCGCAGCCAGGCGCCTTCGCTCAAGCCTTCTTGCGCGACGAGCCCCTGGATCTGGTTCGTCTCGCAGCCGAGGCCGACGATCAGCACGCCGGCGAAGTTGGCGTGCCGCGCGTAGCCGCCGAGCGTGCGGCGCAGCACGTGCAGTTCCTCGCCGTCGCTGGCGGTGGCACAGCCCATGCCGTGCGTGAGCGCGACGACGCCGTCGACGTTCGGGAACGCGGCCAGCGCCTCGGGATGCACGTCGCGCCGGAAGTGGTCGGCGATGGCGCGGGCCGCGGTGGCCGAGCAGTTGACGCTCGTCAGCACGCCGATGTAGTTGCGCGTCGCGACGCGCCCATCGGCGCGCACGATGCCGTTGAACGTGGCCGGCGCGTCGACGTAGGCGGTGGGCACGGCGGCGGCGCCCGGCTCGTGCGCGCGGCGGAAGTCGCTGAACGCCAGGTTGTGCGTGTGCACGTGCTGGCCGGGCGCGATCGGCTGCGTCGCGGTGCCGATGATCTGGCCATAGCGCCACACCGGCTCGCCGGCAGCAATGGCGCGCGTGGCCACCTTGTGCCCCGGCGGCACGAGACCGGCGACGGCGAGGCCGCCTTCGTCGGCGAGCACGGTGCCGCCGACGAGCTGGTGCCGCGCGATGACGACGTTGTCGTTGGCGTGGATACGGATGACGGGCGAGGTCATGGGGTTCAGCTGTCGATCAGCTCGGCGTTCCACGCGTGCACCGTCTGCTGCTGCTCGCCGAGCTTCTCGATGCCGAGCTTCATCACGTCGCCGGCCTTCAGGAACACCGGGTTCGGCTTCACGCCCATGCCCACGCCCGGCGGCGTGCCGGTGGTGATGCAGTCGCCGGGCTCGAGCGTCATGAACTGGCTGACGTAGCTCACCAGCTTGGCGACGCCGAAGATCATCGTCTTCGTGTTGCCGTTCTGGAACCGCTTGCCGTTGACCTCGAGCCACATCGCCAGGTTCTGCGGGTCGCCCACGTCGTCGGCGGTGACGAGCCACGGGCCGATCGGGCCGAAGGTGTCGCAGCCCTTGCCGCGGTCCCACTGGCCGCCGCGCTCGAGCTGGTACTCGCGCTCGGAGACGTCGTTGACGACGCAGTAGCCGGCGACATGCGAAAGCGCGTCGGCCTCGCTCACATAGCGCGCACGCGAGCCGATGACGACGCCCAGCTCGACCTCCCAGTCGCTCTTCACGCTGCCCTTGGGCAGCACGACCGGGTGGTGGGCGCCGACGGCGCAGCTCGTCGTCTTCATGAAGACGATCGGCTCCTTCGGGATCGGCGCGTTCGATTCCGCGGCGTGGTCGGCGTAGTTCAGGCCGATGGCGATGAACTTGCCCATGCCCGTCCACGGCACCGCGAGGCGGCCCTGCGCAACGGCGGGCAGCGTGCCCGTGTCCACGCTCTTCAGCGCCGCCAGGCTCGTGGGCGACAGCGTCGCCGGCGTGATGTCGCCGACGAGGCCCGAGAGGTCGCGCAGCGTGCCGCTCGCGTCGAGCAGGGCGGGCTTCTCCTGCCCGCGGGGGCCATGGCGCAGAAGTTTCATCGTGGGTTCCTCGAGTTCTCGATTGACAAGGGAAGGGTGCGGTCTAAAGGCTCCAGCCGCCGTCGACAAGCATCGCCGTGCCGGTGGTGAAGCGCGCTTCGTCGCTGGCCAGGTACACCGCGAGCGCGGCAATCTCGTCGGCGGTGCCGAGCCGCCCCATCGGCTGGCGCGCGACGAACATCGCCTCGACCTGCTCGTACGGCTGGCCGGAGTTCTTCGACAGCGTCGCCATGCGGTCGCGCAGCGAAGGCGACTCGACGGTGCCCGGGCAGATCGCGTTGCAGCGCACGCCGGTCTTGATGAAGTCGAGCGCGACGCTCTTGGTGAGCCCGATCACCGCCGCCTTCGTCGCGCCGTAGACGAAGCGGTTTGCCGCCGCCTTGACGCTGCTGGCGCCCGACGCGACGTTGACGATGCTGCCGTTGCCGCGTGAAAGCATGCCGGGCAGGAAAGCCTTGATCGTGCGGTACATGCTCCGCACATTGAGGTCGAAGGCGAACTCCCAGTCCTTCTCGGTGCAGTCGAGCACGCTGCCGTGGTGCACGTAGCCGGCGGCGTTGAAGAGGATGTCGACGTTCGGGTGGCGCTTCGCCGCCTCGGCAATCGCCGCGGCGTCGAGTGCGTCGAGCTTCTCGACGATGACGTTCGGCTGGCCTTTCAGGTCGGCGAGCAGGTCGGGGTCCAGGTCGGTGGCGATGACCGTTGCGCCCTCGCGCGCGAAGGCCTCGGCGGCGGCGCGGCCGATGCCCTGGCCGGCGGCGGTGACGAAGGCGGTCTTGCCTTGCAGGCGGTTGCTCATGATGATGGCAGAGTGGAAGTTCAGTGGGTGACGTGCCGCGCCACGGCGCGGCGCTCGATCTCGTCCCAGCGCCAGTCGATGCCGAGGCCGGGGGTCTGCGGCACGAGCGCGTGGCCGTCTTCGATGACGAGCCGGCTCGACGCCACCGCGTCGAGCTGCGGGATGTACTCGACCCAGCGGCCGGCCGGCGTGGCGCCGACGAGCGACACCTGCAACTCCATCAGGAAGTGCGGTGCCACCGCGAGATTGCACGCTTCGGCCATGTGCGCCACCTTCAGCCACGGCGTGATGCCGCCGACGCGCGCGACATCGACCTGGATGATGCTGGCCGCGCCGGCGCGCATGTAGTCGGCGAACTGCCCCGGCGAATACAGGCTCTCGCCGACGGCAATGGGCACCGCGCTCGCCGCGGCCAGCCGCACGTGGCCGGCCAGGTCGTCGGCGGGCAACGGCTCCTCGAACCACGCGATGCCGAGGTCGGCATAAGCCGGCGCGCGGCGCAGCGCTTCACTCAGCGTGAAGCACTGGTTGGCGTCGACCATGATCTCGAAGGCGTCGCCGACGGCGCGGCGCACGGCCGACAGCCGCGCGACGTCTTCGGCCAGGTGCGGCTTGCCGACCTTGATCTTCGCGCCCTTGAAGCCGGCCGCCTGCGCCGCGAGCGTCTCGCGCACCAGCGCCTCGGGCGACAGGTGCAGCCAGCCGCCTTCGGTGGTGTAGACGGGGATGCGCGCCTGCGCGCCGCCGGCGGCCCGCCACAGCGGCAGGTTCGCGCTTCGGCAGCGCCGGTCCCACAGCGCCGTGTCGATGGCCGCCAGCGCGAGGCTCGTGATGGCGCCGACGCTCGTGGCGTGCGTCGCGAACAGCAGGTCGCGCCAGATCGCCTCGATCTCGTCGGCCTCGCGGCCGATGAGCCGCGGCGCAAGGTGGTCCTTCAACAGCGCGAACACCGACGAGCCGCCGGTGCCGATCGTGTAGCTGTAGCCGCTGCCGCTGCTGCCGTCGTCGCAACCGAGGCGCACGATCGGCGTCTCCTGCGTGACGAAGCTCTGGATCGCGTCGCTGCGCGGCACCGGCGGCGGCAGGTCGATCTGCAGCAGCTCGACGCGGGTGATCTTCGGCATGGCTACAACCCCGCCAGCCGCGGCAGGAAGAGCGCGATCGACGGCACGTAGGTCAGCACCACCAGCGCCACCAGCAACGGCACGAGCCACGGCAGGATCGCCATCGTCGTGCGTTCGACGCTCAGCTTCGCGACGCGCGCCAGCACGAACAGCACCATGCCCATCGGCGGGTGCAACAGGCCGATCATCAGATTCAGCACCATCACGAGCCCGAAGTGCACCGGGTCGATGCCGAGCTGGTTGGAGATCGGCAGCAGGATCGGCACGAGGATCGTGATCGCCGCCGTCGGCTCGAGGAAGCAGCCGACGAACAGCATCAAGAGGTTGGCCATCAGCAGGAAAAGCCACGCCTCCTTCGTCACCGCCAGCACCCACTGTGCGATGCCGGCGGTGACGCCGGTGGCCGTGAGCATCCAGCCGAAGATCGACGCCGCGGCGACGATGAACATCACCGTGGCCGTCGTCTCCACCGAGTCGAGGCTGATCTTCACGAACAGCTTCCAGCTCATCGTGCGGTACCAGACGAGGCCGAGGAAAAGCGCCCAGGCGCTGGCGGCGATGGCGCCTTCGGTCGGCGTGAACAGGCCCGTCGTCATGCCGCCGATCAACAGCACCGGCGTCATGATCGGCAGCACGGCCTGGAACTTCCACTTCCAGTCGGCCGCGAAGAGCGCCGCCATGACGCCGAAGACGACGGGCTGTGCCGGCAGGCCGGCCTTCTCGACCAGCACCCACGCGAGCGTCGGCGCCGCGGCGACGATGATGAGTTCGATCATCGCGCGGCCGAAGCGCGTGGCGCTGAACTTCACGTCGCCGCCCCAGTTGTTGCGGTGCGCGAACCAGGCCACCGTGGCCATCATCATCACGGCCATCAGGATGCCCGGCAGCAGCCCGGCGAGGAACAGCGCGCCGACCGAGACGTTGGCCATCATCGCGTAGATGACGAACGGCAGGCTCGGCGGAATGATCGGCCCGAGCGTGGCACTGGCGGCGGTGACGCCGACCGCGAACTCCGCCGCGTAGCCGTGGTCCTTCATCGCCTTGATCTCGACGGTGCCGAGGCCCGCGGCGTCGGCGATCGCCGTGCCGCTCATGCCGGCGAAGATCACCGAGCCGACGACGTTGACGTGGCCGAGGCCCCCCTTCAGCCAGCCGACGAGTGCGAGCGCGAAGTTGTAGATGCGGTTGGTGATGCCGGCGTTGTTCATCAGGTTGCCGGCGAGGATGAAGAACGGCACCGCGAGCAGCGGAAAGCTGTCGATGCCGCCGATCATGCGGTGCACGACGGCGAACGCCGGCAGCTCGCCGCTGACGAGGATGTAGACGAGCGAGCTGCCGGCCATCGCGATGGCGACGGGGATGCCGCTGGCCATCAAGAGGAGAAACAGAGACTTCAGCACAGCGCGGTTCCTCAGCGATCGAGCATCGTGGTTTCGGGCCGCTCGAGCACGCTGTAGCCGCGCTGCCAGTGCACCTTGGCCACCCAGACCGAGCGCAGCGCCATCGCCGCGAAGCCGAACAGGCACACGCCGTAGACGATGTTCATCGGCAGGTCGATGATGGTCATCTGGTAGTTGCCCATCTTCTGCATCATCAGCACGGTGAGCCAGGTCATCGCGAAGAAGAAGCCAATGCGCAGCACGTCGACGATGCGCGACAGCCACCGTCCCACCGGCGCCGGCAGGTAGCGGTAGAGCAGGTCGACCTGGATGTGGTTGTTCTTCGCCACGCCGATGCTGGCGCCGACGAAGACGGTGCCGATCAGCAGGTAGCGCGCGATCTCCTCGGTCCAGCTGGCCGAGTCGTTGAGCACGTAGCGGGTGACGAACTGCGTGAACACGACCCCGGCCAGGGCCCAGAACAGCGCCAGCGAGACCCAGGCCTCGAGCGGCGTGTGGCTCAGGTCCACGGCCTCATCGACGGCGTGGAACTCGCCGTCGTCGCCCATCACCTTCGGGCCGGAGTCGATGTCCACGCTCATCGCGTCACCCGCGTCTGCCGACGTGTCTCACTTGATCGAGACGATGCGGTCGTAGTCCTTCTGATCGAAGCCCATCGAGGTCACGGGCTTGGCCTTCGTCACCGCGTCGACGAAGCTCCTGCGCTCGACCTCGTGCACGCCGAGGCCCTTCTTCTTGAACTCGGCGACCAGTTCGGCCTCGCGCTTCTTGATCTGGGCGGACGCACGTGCGGCCGCCTCGAGCGCGACCTCGGTGAAGACCTTCTTGTCGGCGTCGCTGAGCTTGGTCCACACATGCGGCGCGACCTGCGTGGTCAGGCCGTCGACGATGTGGCCGGTGAGCATGATGTGCTTCTGCACCTCGTAGAACTTCTTCGCCTCGATGGTGGTGAGCGGGTTCTCCTGCGCGTCGACCGTCTTGTTCTGCAGCGCGAGGTACACCTCGGCGAAGGCGATCGGCGTCGGGTTGGCGCCGCAGGCCTCGGGCGTGGCGCGGTAGGCCGGCACGTCGGGCACGCGGATCTTCAGCCCCTTCATGCCGGCGCAGTTCGTGAACGCCACCTGGCTGGTGGTGTGGCGGGCGCCGTAGTAGGTGTAGGCGAGGATCTGGATGCCGGTCTTGGCGCGGTAGCCCTCGATCATCTCCTTGAAGACGTCGCTCTTGCTGTAGGCCAGCAGGTGGTCGCCGTCGCGGAAGATGAACGGGTAGTACGCGATGCCGATGCGCGGGTAGCTGCGCGCCGCGAAGCTCGGCCCGGAGATGATCATGTCGACCGTGCCGAGCGTCATGCCCTGATTGATGTCGGTCTCCTTGCCGAGCGACGACGCCGGGAAGACCTGGATTTCGTAGCGGCCGCTGGTGCGCTTCTTGATCTCCTCGGCGGCCCAGACGCTCTCGGTGTGGTACGGCTCGCTCGTCTCGTAGACGTGCGCCCATTTCAGCTTCGTCTGCGCGAAGGCGCTGCCGGCGAAGGGCAGCGTGGCGAGAGCTGCCACGGCGGCGGTGGTCAGCATCGACTTCAACAGGGTGCGCTTCATCGACTCGTCTCCTTGGGGTGGCGGGGGTGAGTTTCAAATGCTGGGCCGGGCCGCCACGACCCGGTCCCGGGCGGAGGAAAGACTCAGGGGCTGCGGCGGCGGAGTGTTCGGCGGCCAGGCCATTTCATTCTCCCCATCGAGCCCGCGTGCGCCTTGCGTGGAAACCCGTTGGCTGGGCGTCGCCTGCCCGCACCGTGGGCCAGGCAAGGTCAATCACTGTGCGCCCAACGCATCACCGTCGCGCGCACGCCGGCGTTCTGCAAACTGCCGAGCGCGCGCGTGGTCGCATCGACGAGCGTCGCGTGCCCGGCGAGGTCGCCGAACACCGGAGTGAAGTGCGTGAACGCGGCGACGCGCTCGCGCAGCGTCGGCTGCGCCTCGGCTTCTTCGCGCGCCGCGGCCAGCGCGTCGGCGAGCGGGTCGTCGATGACGTAGGGCCGGCCCCATTCGTCGATGCCGCGCAGGTAGTGCATCCACGCCGCCACCGCCAGCGCCAGCCGCGCGACGGGCGCGCCCGAGGAAAGCCGCTCGCCGATCGTCGCCAAGAGCCGCTGCGGCAGCTTCTGCGAGCCGTCCATTGCGATCTGCTGCAGCCGGTGCGCGAGCGCCGGGTTCGCGAAGCGCTCGAGCAGGCCGCGCACGTAGGCGTCGAAGTCGAGGGTCGGCAGCGGCGGCAGCGTGCTGCGCACTTCGTCGGTGAGCATCTTCCGCACGTAGTCGCGCACCGCCGGCTGCGCGATCGCCTCGTCGACGGTGCGCCAGCCGGCCATCGCGCCGAGATACGCCAGCGCCGAGTGGCTGCCGTTGACGGCGCGCAGCTTCAACTGCTCCCACGCCGACGCGTCGGCGACGCAGCGCACGCCGGCCAGGTGCCAGTCCGGCCGGCCGGCGGCGAAGCGGTCTTCGACGACCCAGTCGAGGTACGGCTCGGCGGGCACCGGCCAGGCATCGCGCAGGCCGAGCGCCGCGGCGACCTGCTCGCGGTCGGCATCGGTGGTGGCCGGCACGATGCGGTCGACCATGCTGTTGGGGAACGTGCAGCCGCGTTCGATCCAGTCGGCGAGCGACGGATCGACGCGGCGCGCGAACGCGAGCACGAGACCCTGCAACGTGCGGCCGTTGTGCGGCAGGTTGTCCAGGCTCATCAGCGTGACCGGCGGCAAGCCGCGCGCGCGGCGGCGTGCGAGGCCGTGCACGACGAAGCCGAGGGCGCCGATCGGGGCTTGCGTGGGGACTTGCGTTGCATCCGAAGCCGCCGGCGCACCGGCCGGCAGCCGCAGGTCGTGCATCACGTCCGGATGGTCCTCGCGCAAGCGGCCGCTCGCCGGGTCGTGCGCATAGCCTTTCTCGGTGATCGTCAGGCTCACGATGCGCGTCGCCGGCGCAGCAATCGCTTCGAGCACCGCTTCGGGTTCTTCGGGCGCGACGAGCATGCGAAGGAGGTTGCCGATGACCTGGAGCCGCTGGCGCGGCCGGCCCTCACTGTCGGCATCACGCCGCGCGACGGTGAAGAGGCCCTGCTGCGGCGCCAGCGCATCGCGCACCGCGGGGCTCCTCAGCGACACGCCGACGATGCCGAAGTGCGGCTCGCCGCCGGCGTGGATCGCCGCTTCGTTGAAGACGCCGAGGAAGGCGCGCGCGAACGAGCCGAGGCCCAGGTGCACGATGCCCGCTCGCAGCTCGCTGCGGTCGTAGCGCGGGCGCTCGACGTCGGCGGGCAGCTGCGCCAGCGCCTCGGGTGCGAGCCGCATCACCGGTCCCTCACCAGTCCTCACCAATCCCACAGCGTCCCGTCCCGCTGCAAGCGGTTCACCGGCAGGTAGGCGCGCTGGTACGGGTACTTCGCCGCGAGTTGTTCGTCGATCTCGACGCCGTGCCCCGGCGCCTCGCCCGGGTGCATGAAGCCCGCGTCGAAGCGGTAGGCGTGCGGGAACACGGCGTCGGTGGCCTCGTTGTGCGGCATGTGCTCCTGGATGCCGAAGTTCGGCACCGCCAGGTCGAAGTGCAGCGCCGCGCCCATGCACACCGGCGACAGGTCGGTGGCGCCGTGGCTGCCGGTGCGCACCTGGTACAGCGCCGCCAGGTCGGCGATGCGCCGCAGGTGCGTGATGCCGCCGGCGTGCACGACGGTCGTGCGGATGAAGTCGATCAACTGCTCCTCGATCAGCGCCTTGCAGTCCCAGATCGTGTTGAAGACTTCGCCCACCGCCAGCGGCGTCGTCGTGTGCTGGCGGATGAGGCGGAAGGCGGCCTGGTTCTCGGCCGGCGTCGCATCTTCCAACCAGAAGAGGCGATACGGTTCCAGCTCCTTGCCCAGGCGCGCCGCCTCGATCGGCGTCAAGCGGTGGTGCACGTCGTGCAGCAGCTCGTGCTCCCAGCCGATCGCGCTGCGCACCGCGTCGAAGAGCTTGGGCGTGTGGCGCAGGTACTTCGAGGTGTCCCAGTCTTCCTCGTTCGGCAGCCCCTTTGTCGCCGGCTCGTAGCTCTTGCCGGCGCCACGTTCGTTCGCAACGCCGTAGACCTTGGCCAGGCCCGGCACCCCGCTTTGCGCGCGGATCGCCTTGTAGCCGAGCGCGGCTTTCTTCTGCACCTCGTCCACGGTCTCGGCCGTGTCGCGGCCGTTGGCGTGCGCGTAGACGAGCACGTGCTCGCGGCTCGCGCCACCGAGCAACTGGTACAGCGGCATGCCCGCCGCCTTGGCCTTGAGGTCCCACAGCGCCGTGTCGACCGCGGCGATCGCGCTCATCGTCACCGGCCCGCGCCGCCAGTAGGCGCCGCGGTACAGGTACTGCCAGGTGTCCTCGATGCGCCCGGCGTCACGGCCGATCAGGAGCGGCACGACGTGCTCGGCGAGGTAGCTCGCCACCGCCAGTTCGCGGCCGTTCAACGACGCATCGCCGAGGCCGGTCAGCCCCTCGTCGGTCTCGATCTTCAGCGTGACGAAGTTGCGCCCGGGGCAGCAGACGATGACACGCGCGCCGGTGATCTTCATCTTCGCGATCTCAGCGCGGCACGAGCTTCACGCCGCTGAGCTGTTCCTGCGCTTCGACGAGCGACGGCACGAACTTCCTGCCGTGGCCCAGCCGCGCGGTGGGGGGGGCCGGGGGGGGGGGCGGGGGGGGGGCCGCGCAGCCGCGCGGTGGAGTCGGGCTCGCTCGTCGAGCAGTCGACGATCAGCAAACCTTTGCTCGCGCCGGCGAGCAGGCCGTTGTCTCCGAGCACCGCCGCCTCGACCTGCGGCGAGCCGGTGACGCAGAGGAAGACGATCTCGCTGGTCTTCGCCAGTTCGGCGGCGCTCTTCGCCTCCGTCGCGCCCGCCGCCAGCAGATCGGCGACCCGCTCACGGTTGCGGTGCATGGCCAGCTCGAGCGCGTGCCCCTTGGCGAGCAGGTTCTTCGCCATGCCGTGGCCCATCAGGCCGCTGGCGCCGATGAAACCGATCTTCGCCATCGATCGTCTCCCTCGCTTCAGCCGCGGCCGACGAACGGCATCTTCGTCGCCATCACGTTGACGAAGAGCATGTTCGACGTGAGCGGCATCCGCACCATCGTCATGAACGTATCGACCACCGACTGCAGGTCCATGCGCGGCTCGGGCTTCATGCTGCCGTCGGCCTGCGGCACGCCGGCGACCATGCGCTCGGTCATCTCGCTGGCGGCGTTGCCGATGTCGATCTGGCCGACGGCGATGTCGAACGGCCGGCCGTCGAGTGCCGCGGTGCGCGTCAGGCCGCTGACCGCGTGTTTGGTCGCCGTGTAGGCGATGCTGCCCGGCCGCGGCGCGTAGGCCGAGATCGAGCCGTTGTTGATGATGCGCCCGCCCTGCGGCGACTGCGCCTTCATGATGCGGAAGGCCTGCGAGAGGCAGTAGAACGAGCCGTTCAGGTTGGCATCGACGACGCGCTTCCAGTCGGCTGCCGACACCTTGTCGGGCGTCGTCGACGGCAGGCCCATGCCGGCGTTGTTGAAGAGCAGGTCCAGGCGCCCGAACTCCTGCTCGATGCGTGCGAAGGCTGCGGCCACCGCCTGGTCGTCGCCGACGTCGCACGACAGTGCCAGCGTGCGCGCGCCGGCCGGTGCGAGCGCGGCGGTTTCGTTCAGCGCTTCGGCGCGGCGGCCGATCAGCGCGACGGCCCAGCCCTCTCTCAGAAGGCCCAGGGCGCAGGCACGGCCGATGCCGCTGCCGGCGCCGGTGACGGCGGCGATTTGGGTCATGGTAGTTCCAGGGTTAGGTGGGACTCAATGATTGTCCTTGGGGACAAACGCCCCGCGCTTGCCGCGCAGGAAGTCGAGGTCGGCGCCTTCATCGGCCTGCAGCACGTGGTCGATGTAGAGCTTCCAGTAGCCGCTCGAAAGCGACGGCACCGGCGGCTTCCACGCAGCGCGGCGGCGCTCGAGTTCGGCGTCGTCGACGTGCAGATGCAGCGAGCGTTTGGCGACATCGAGCGTGATCAGGTCGCCGTTCTTGACCAGCGCCAGCGGCCCGCCGGCGGCGGCCTCGGGCGCGGTGTGCAGCACGACGGTGCCGTAGGCGGTGCCGCTCATGCGCGCGTCGCTGATGCGCACCATGTCGGTGATGCCTTTGCGCAGCACCTTCGGCGGCAACGGCATGTTGCCGACCTCGGCCATGCCGGGGTAGCCCTTCGGCCCGCAGTTCTTCAGCACGAGGATGCAGTTCTCGTCGACATCGAGGCCCTCGTCATCGATGCGCTTGTGGAAGTCGTCGCTGTCCTCGAAGACGACGGCGCGACCGGTGTGCTGCATCAGCGACGGCGTCGCCGCGCTCGGCTTGATCACTGCGCCGCGCGGCGCGAGGTTGCCGCGCAGCACGGCGATGCCCGCCTTGTCCTTGAAGGGATCGGCGACCGACTTGATGACCTTCGGGTTGTAGTTCTGCGCGTTGCCGATGTTCTCGCGCACGGTCTTGCCGTTGGCAGTGACGATGTCCAGGTGCAGCACGCGCTCGATCGCCTTCATCACCGCCGGCAGGCCGCCGGCGTAGCAGAAGTCCTCCATCAGGTACTCGCCGCTTGGCTGCAGGTTCACCAGGCACGGCATCTCGCTGCCCAAGCGCTCGAAGTCGTCGATCGACAGCGGCACGCCCAGCCGCCCGGCGATGGCGATCAGGTGGATCACCGCGTTCGTGCTGCCGCCGATCGCCGCCAGCGTGCGGATCGCGTTCTCGAACGCCTCGCGCGTCAGCACCTGCGAGATCTTCTGGTCGGTGTGCACCATCTCGACGATGCGCCGGCCGGCGTCGCGCGCGATGACGTTGCGCCGCCCGTCGACCGCCGGATAGGCGGCGTTGCCGGGCAGGCCGATGCCGAGCGCCTCGACCATGCTCGCCATCGTGCTCGCCGTGCCCATCGTCATGCAGTGGCCGTGGCTCCTGTGCATGCAGCTCTCGGCCTCGAAGAAGTCGGCGAGCTTCAGCGTGCCGGCGCGCACCTGCTCGCTCATGCTCCACACGCCGGTGCCGCTGCCCAGCTGCTGGCCGCGCCACTGGCCGTTGAGCATCGGCCCGCCGGAAACGCCGATGGTCGGCAGGTCGACGCTCGAGGCACCCATGAGCAGCGAAGGCGTCGTCTTGTCGCAGCCCATCAGCAGCACGACGCCGTCGATCGGGTTGCCGCGGATGCTCTCCTCGACATCCATGCTCGCGAGGTTGCGGTAGAGCATCGCGGTGGGGCGCAGCAGCGTCTCGCCGAGGCTCATCACCGGGAATTCGAGCGGGAAGCCGCCCGCTTCGTAGACGCCGATCTTCACCTGCTCGGCGAGCGTGCGGAAGTGCGAGTTGCAGGGTGTCAGCTCGCTGAAGGTGTTGCAGATGCCGATGACCGGCCGGCCGTCGAACTGGTCGTGCGGCACACCCTTGCCCTTGACCCAGCTGCGGTAGGCAAAGCCGTCACGGTCCTGCCGGCCGAACCACTGCTGGCTGCGCAGTTCGTGCGCCGGCTTGCGCTTCTTGGAGGCGTTGTTCTGGGACATGGTGTGGTCGATGAGGCGAGCGGTGCTCGCTTTCCCGCAGGGACGGTGCGGACCGCATGAAATACTATGGTATGACGATTGCGCCGGCGCCCCGGGGTCACCCTTAGGCCCGCTCATGAGGGCACACGAAGGCACCGCGCGCTGCAACCAGGAGTTGACACCTTGTCCCAGGATTCGAGAACCGCCGCCGCAGGCAAGCCGTTGGTGCTGGCCGTCTCGCGGCTGATGCCGCTGTACATGGGGCCGCTGGCCGAGCGCTACGAAGTGCTCGACCGCCTGCACGAGACCGACCCCGCCGCCTTCGCTGCCGCCGCGCCGCGTGTGCGCGCGGTGGCCGCGAGCGGCGAATCGAAGCTGCCCGCCGCGCTCGTGGCGCAACTGAGCGCGCTCGAGATCGTCTCGGTGATGGGGGTGGGCTACGACGGCGTCGACGTCCCGGCCTGCAAGGCGAAGGGTGCCGTCGTCACGCACACGCCCGATGTGCTGAACGACGACGTTGCCGACCTCGCGCTCGGCCTGATGCTCGCCGCGGCGCGCCAGTTGCCCGCCGCCGACCGCCACGTGCGCAGCGGCGACTGGGCCGCGAAGGGCCCGATGCCGCTGGCGCGCAAGATGAGCGGCGCACGCTGCGGCATCGTCGGCATGGGCCGCATCGGCAAGGCCATCGCGACGCGCGCCGCGGCCTTCGGCATGCCCATCGCCTACACGGCGCGCTCGGCAAAGGGCGATCTGCCGTACCGCTATTTCCCCAGTGCCGAGGCGCTGGCGGCGGAGAGCGACTTCCTCGTCGTCATCACGCCGGGCGGCGCCGGCACGAAGCACCTGATCGACGCGAAGGTGCTGCGTGCGCTCGGCAAGAAGGGCATCCTCGTCAACGTCGCGCGCGGCTCGGTCGTCGATGAGGCGGCACTGATCGCCGCGCTCGAGCAGGGTGTCATCGGCGGGGCCGGCCTCGACGTCTTCGCCAACGAGCCCCACGTGCCCGAGCGGCTGCGTGCGTTGCCGCACGTCGTGCTGGCGCCGCACATCGGCAGCGCGACGACGAGCACGCGGCAGGCGATGGCCGACCTGGCGCTGGCGAACCTGGCGGCGCACTTCGCGGGGCAACCGTTGAAGACGCCGGTGCCGGAATGTCGTTGAGCCAACGCGCGGGCAAGGAGAGGGCGTCATGGCCGACATGCTGACGATTGCCTATGCGCCGCTGCGCGCGGCGATGCAAACGCTCGTCAAGGGCTGCGGCAGCAGCGACGAGGAAGCCGCGGCCGTCGCCGACAACCTCGTCGACGCCAACCTCGCGGGGCACGACTCGCACGGCATCGGCATGCTGCCGCGCTACGTCGGCGCGGTGCGCGAAGGCGGGCTGAAGGTCAATGCACACGTGAAGACCGTGCTCGACGCCGGCGCGCTGTTGCGGCTCGACGGCGACAGCGGCTTCGGCCAGGTCGTCGGCGCCGAGGCGATGGCGCTCGGCATCGCGCGCGCGCGCTCCACCGGCTGCGCGATCGTCGCGCTCGGCAACGCGCACCACCTCGGGCGCATCGGCGCCTGGGCCGAGATGGCGGTGGCCGCGGGCATGATCTCGCTGCACTTCGTCAACGTCGTCGCGCGGCCGATCGTCGCGCCGCACGGCGGCGCGAAGGCCGGCTTCGGCACGAACCCGTTCACCGCCGGCGTGCCGCTGAAAGGCCGCCCGCCGATGATCCTGGACTTCGCGACGAGCACGATCGCGCAGGGCAAGACGCGCGTCGCGTTCAACAAGGGCGAGCCGGTGCCGGAGGGCTGCCTGATCGATGGCGAAGGCCGCGCCACCACCGACCCGCGCTGGACCGTGCAGCCGCCGTGGGGCGCGCTGCTGCCCTTCGGCCTGCACAAGGGCTCGGGGCTCGCGGTGCTGTGTGAGCTGCTCGGCGGCGCGCTCGCCGGCGGCCAGGTCGGCCACCGCGAAGACGGCGGACGGCAGCGCGTGCTGAACGGCATGCTTTCCGTCGTCATCGACCCGGTGGCGCTGCACGGCAGCGAGGGTTGGGAGGCGGCGGCCGAGGACTTCGTCAAGTCGCTCCTGCAGATCCGCCCGCGCGAAGGCTTCGAGCGTGTGCTGCTCGCCGGCGACCCCGAGCGGCGCACGCGCGAAGAGCGCCTGGCGCAAGGGCTGCCGGTCGATGCGACGACCTGGCGGCAGATCCTCGATGCGGCGGCGAGCGTCGGGCTCGATGCGGTGGCGCTGCACAAGAGCGCGGGTTTGAGCGAGGCGTCGCTGCCGGGCGGTGCACGGGCGTGACAACGTGGCGTCGAGCCCCGCCGGTCGCCCAAGCCCCGTTCGCGCTGAGCTTGTCGAAGCGCCGGTCGAGGCCGCGTCAGCATTGAATCCTGCGCGCGTTGTCGTGATGGGCGTCAGCGGCTGCGGCAAGACGACGGTGGGCCGCGCGCTCGCCGCGGCGGCCGGCTGGCGCTACGTCGAAGGCGACGAGCTGCATCCGCCGGCCAACGTGGCGCTGATGGCCGCCGGCACGCCGTTGACCGACGACGACCGGCAAGCGTGGCTGGAGACGATCGCTGCGGTGCTCGGTGAAGCGGCCGCGCGCGATGAAGGGCTGGTCGTCACCTGCTCGGCGCTGAAGCGGCGTTACCGCGACCTGCTTCGCACCGCCGAGCCCGCGCTGCGCTTCGTCCATCTGCACGGCCCCGAGGCGCTGCTGGCTGAGCGCATGGCGGCGCGCCGCGGCCACTACATGCCGGCGTCACTGCTGCAAAGCCAGCTCGCGACCCTCGAGCCGCCGGCGCCCGACGAGGCGGCGCTCGGCCTGCCGATCGGCCCGGCGCCCGAGGCGCTGGCCGCGGTGGCCGCGGCCTGGCTGCGCGCTTGCGGGACGCCGGCTTCCGATTCACAGGCGGCTTGAACGAACGATGGAGCGAACGATGGCTGACGCCCCGATCTTCACGAAGGTGATCCTCTTCACCGACCACGACGGCCGCGCGCGGTTTCGAGAGGAGCCTGTGCCGCTCACCGAAGGCAAGCCGCAGGCGCGGCTGTCGGCGTTGATGCCGAGCGGCGGCTATCAGCTGCGCGAAAGCCCGCTCGGTTTTCGCAGCGAGTTCCACTGCACCGGGGACCCGCAGTGGGTCTTCATCGTCGGCGGGCAGATGGAGATCGGCCTGCAGGACGGCAGCTCGCGCGTCTTCGGTCCCGGCGAGCACTTCTACAGCGCCGACCTGCTGCCGGCCGGTGCGACCTTCGACGCCAAGGTGCACGGCCACTGGAGCCGGCAGGTGGGCCCCGAGCCGCTGCGCACGCTGTTCGTGCGCGGGTGAGGGCGGTGCGGTACACCCTCGCTGCCGGCGACGTGCTGCATAACTAGGCCGTTACTTCTAGGCCCGCCCGCGTGCCCCCGCAGACCTTCCACGGCCACATCCGCGACCGCCTCGGCGAGGCCATCGTCGCCGGGCTGCATGCCGAGGGCAGCGCGCTGCCGCCCGAGCCGGCGCTGTGCGAGGCGCTGGGCGTCAGCCGCACGGTGGTGCGCGAGGCGGTGAAGTCGCTTGCCGCGAAGGGGCTCGTGTCGATCGGCCCGAAGGTCGGCACGCGCGTGCGCCCGGCCGAGCAGTGGAACTGGTTCGACCCGGACGTCGTCGCCTGGCAGTCGCGCGTCGGCCTGACGCGCGAGTTCCTGCAGGACGTGCAGGAGCTGCGCCGCGTCGTCGAGCCCGCAGCGGTGCGGCTGGCCGCCGAGCGCGCCACCGCCGCCGACATCGCCGAGCTGGAAGCGGCCTACGCCGGCATGAGCGCCGCCGTGCACGACGGCGGTAACGAGGCCGATTACGTCAGCCACGACGTTCGCTTCCACCAGCGGCTGCTGGCCGCCGCGCATAACCGCATGATGGTGCAGATGAGCCGCGCGCTTTCGGCGCTGCTGCGCACCGCGTTCGAGGTGAGCACCGCCGAGCCGGGCGGCGCCGCCGGCTCGCTGCCGCTGCACCGCGCGATCCTCGACGCAGTGATCGCGCGCCAGCCGGCAGCCGCCGAACGCGCGAGCCTGAAGCTCATCGACAGCGCGCGGCAGGACATCGAGCGGGTGCTGAGTCAGCCCGGGCGGGGCAGCAAGGGCGGGGCGGCGAAGCGGCGGGGGGGGGGGGGGGGGGGGGGGGGGGGGGGGGGGGGGGGGGGGGGGGGGGGGGGGGGGGGGGGGGGGGGGGGGCGGGGCCTTCGACACGGCGCCCTCGCAAGCTCGGTCGCCTGCTGAGGGCGAACGGATTCGAGATGATCAGGCGATCGTGATGCGATTCTTCTCCTACCGCGACCGCCCGGTTCACCTCGGCCCCTGGCCGCTGGAGCGCCTGGCGCGCGTTGCGGCCGACGCGCCCGCACCGGCGTGGCCAGCATTGCCGTCACCACAGCCGCTGGCCTTCGAT
Organism: Betaproteobacteria bacterium; assembly: GCA_016716535.1. GTDB lineage: Bacteria > Pseudomonadota > Gammaproteobacteria > Burkholderiales > Burkholderiaceae_C > Rubrivivax. Next base: position 883,327 of record JADJWD010000002.1, read on the forward strand.
GCACCCGCGCTCGCCGCGACGCTGGCGCCGGCGATCGGCCGCTACATGGCGATGTTCGATCTCGTGCGCGATGGCGCGGTCAATCCGCAGCGCGGCGAGGTGCCGGCCGACGAGGACGAACGCGCGCGGCACCTCAAAGCCGCCGGCTACTACTTCGACGCCTCGATGATGGCCGCGTGCCGGCTCGACGCGCTCGCGTCGCTCGAGCAGCCGATCCGCAACCCGCAGGTCGCGGCCCTCGGCGCCGAGTTGGAGGCGAATCAGCCGGTCAGCTTCGCGGCCGGCATGGACATGATCCTCGCCGACGTGCTGGCCTCGGCGCGGCTCGAGCACGGGCCGGTGGCGCACCACACCCACGCGCTCGTCATCGCGGTCGAGTACCCGCGTGATCCGCGGCCGGGCGAGCCGGGCTGCGACTGGATCGCCGGCACGCAGCCGCATCGCGCCGCGGTGCTGGCGGCGCAGACGGCGGTGCTGCTGTCGACGTATCTGCGCATGCTCGGCTTCGAGGCGCGCGCGCACAGCGCGAGTTGCGCCGACGTGCACCTCGGCCACCTCGCGCGCGCCGCCGGCCTGGTCGAGACCGACGGCCGCACGAACCCGTTTGTCGGCGATCGTTACGGCCTCGCCGCGGTGACGACGACCTTCACCTTCACGCCCGACCGGCCGCTCGCTGCGCGCCAGAGTGCGTGGCGCACACGCGGCCCCGCGTGGTGGCTCGCCGGCCCGCCTGGCCGCGCGCCGCTGAAGAACGCCTGGCAGCGCGAGGCGTACGCGCGGCGCGAGTTCCGCGCCGGCGCTTTTCCGTTCGAGACGCTGAAGCGCAAGAGCGAGCCGACGACCTTCATCGACCACGAACGCGTGCCGCGTTTCCCGAAGCGCGCCGACTTCTTCGCGCGTGCGCTCTTCGGCGACCTTGGCCCGGCCGTGCAGGAAGGGGCAAAGAACGCGCACTACGTGATGAAGAGCCCGATCGGGGCCTGCGCGCGCCGGGCGCTCGGTGCGTTGCTGCTGCTGCAGTCCGGCGAGGCGCGCGCGCCGGTGTCGCCCACCACCGCCGACCCCGCGCGCAACGCCAGCAACCTGAAGGCCGCCTGCTACTACCTCGGCGCCGACGCGGTGGGCCTTTGCGCCGTGCCGCGCTGGGCCTGGTACTCACACGATGCCGGCGGCAACGCGCTGCCGGCCTACCACGCCAACGCCGTGAACCTGCTGCTGGACCAGGGGCACGAGACGATGGAGGGCGCGAGCGGCGACGACTGGATCAGCGTCGCGCAGAGCATGCGCGCGTACCTGCGCTTTTCGCTCTTGGGCGGCATCGTCGCCGAACAGGTGCGGCGCCTGGGCTGGTCGGCGCGCGTGCACTCGGTGCTCGACGGCGACGTGCTGCAGCCGCCGCTGTTGCTGCTGTCGGGCCTGGGTGAGGTCAGCCGCATCGGCGAGGTGATCCTCAACCCCTTCCTTGGCCCGCGCCTGAAGAGCGGCAGCGTTACGACCGATTTGCCGATGACCGCCGACGCGCCGATCGACTTCGGCCTGCAGCGCTTCTGCGACAGCTGCAACAAGTGCGCGCGCGAGTGCCCTTCGGGCGCGATCACCGTCGGCCCGAAGGTCGTCTACAACGGCTACGAGATCTGGAAGAGCGACGCCGAGAAGTGCGCGCGCTACCGCATCACCAACGCCGCCGGCGGCATGTGCGGGCGCTGCATGAAGACCTGCCCGTGGAACCTCGAGGGGCTCATCGCCGAGGCGCCGCTGCGCTGGGCGGCGATGCACGTGCCGGCTGCGGCGCCGTGGCTGGCCAAGCTCGATGACGCGCTCGGCCGCGGCGGCATCAACGCGGTGAAGAAGTGGTGGTGGGACATCGAGCTGGATCGCACCAGCGGCCGCTACGTCGCCGCCGCGCAGACGCACCGCCGCGGCCTGAACCGCGACCTCGTCGTCAAGCCCGAGGACCAGACGCTCGCCGTCTACCCGGCCGACCGCATGCCGCCGCCGTATCCGGTGGTGTTTCCGGTGAACCGCGAGGAGGGCATCGAGCGCTATCGCGCGTTGCTGTCGCCGGCCGAATACCGCGCGCGGGTCGCGGCCGGCATGACCGACGGGCTCGCGCCGGGGCCGGCGCCGCTCTCGGGTGATCCGCCGGTGTTCGCGGTGAAGCTTGTCAAACGCGACGAGATGGCCGAGGGTGTCGCGCGCTTCGAACTCGAACCGATCGACGGCGGCGAACTGCCGGCCTTCGACGCCGGTGCGCATCTCGACGTGGTCGTCGCGCCCGAGTACCAGCGCGCCTTCAGCCTGGCCGGCGACCCCGGCGACCGCCACCGCTACGTGCTCGGCGTGCAGCGCGAGGCGCCGCCGGCCGAGGGCGGCCAGGGCCGCGGCGGCTCGGCGCTGCTGTTGCGCGCGTTCAGGCCGGGGCGCACCGTGTTCGTCAGCCGGCCGCGCAACCACTTCGCGCTCGTCGAGGACGCGAGCCACTCGCTGCTGCTGGCCGGCGGCATCGGCGTCACGCCGCTCATTGCGATGGCGCACCGGCTGCACGCACTCGGCCGGCCGTTCGCGCTGCACTACAGCGCGAAGAGCCGTCGCGTCGCCGGCTTCGTCGACGAACTGCTCGCCGCGCCGTGGCGCGAACGCGTGCACCTGCACTTCAGCGACGAGGGCACGCGCGCCGACTTCGGCGCGATCGTGCCGGCGTACGTGCGCGGCCGGCCCGGCCCGCATCTCTACGCCTGCGGCTCCGCGGCCTACATGGACGCCGCCTTCGCCGCCGCCACCGCGCGCGGCTGGCCCGAGGACGCCTTGCACCGCGAGTACTTCAGCGTGCCCGAGGGCGCGGCGTGGATCGACAAGCCGTTCACGCTGGTGCTCGCCCGCTCGGGCCGCGAGCTGCCGGTGAGCGCCGACCTGCGTGCCACCGACGTCCTCGCCGCCGCCGGCCTGGCGGTCGACGTGAAGTGCACCGACGGCCTGTGCGGCGTCTGCGCGACGCGCTACGACGCCGCCGCGTCCGACGAGGTCGAGCATCGCGACGTCGTGCTCTCGCGCCGCGAACGCGCCACGCGCGTCGTGCTGTGCTGCTCGCGCGCGGCGCAGGCCGGCGGGCGGCTCGTGGTCGACCTGTGACCCCTTTCGATAATCATCTCCGATGACCGCCGACTCGATCCCCATCGCCCCGCTGCTGCAAGACCGCGTCGCGCTCGTCTTCGGCGCCGGCTCGTCCGGTCCCGGCTGGGGCAACGGCAAGGCGACTGCCGTGACCTTCGCGCGCGCCGGCGCGATCGTCGTGGCGATCGACATCAACGCGGCTGCGGCCGAGGAGACGCGCGCCCTCATCGCCGCCGAGGGCGGCCGCGCCGAGGCGGCGACCTGCGACGTGACGAACTCGGCGCAGATCAAGGCGCTGGTGGACGACGTGGCGGCGCGCCACGGCCGCATCGACGTGCTGCACAACAACGTCGGCATCACCGTCATGGGCGGCATCCTCGAGGAGAGCGAGGAGAGCTTCAAGCGCGTGCTCGACATCAACCTGACGAGCGCCTTCCTCACCACCAAGCACTGCCTGCCGCACATGCTGGCGCGCGGCAAGGGCGCCATCGTCAACGTCTCGTCGGTGGCGGCCATCCGCTACAGCTACCCGTACCCGTCTTATCAGGCGAGCAAGGCGGGGCTGAATCAACTGACGATGAGCACGGCGCTGCAGTACGCGAAGCAGGGCATCCGCGCCAACGCGATCATGCCCGGCATGATGGACACGCCGCTGATCTACCAGCAGATCGTCGGCCAGTACGAGAGCGCCGACGCGATGCGCGCGGCGCGCGCCGCGAAGACGCCGATGGGGCGACAGGGCACGGCCTGGGACATCGCGAACGCGGCGCTGTTTCTCGCCAGCGACGCCGCGGGCTACATCTCGGGCGTCGCGCTGCCGGTCGACGGCGGGCTCACGTGCCTGGCGATCTGAACGGCTGAGCGGGGGACGGCACGACGATGGCGCACGCCGCGCAAGTGATGAACCTGGCGCAGCTGCTGCGCCAGACGGCGCGGCTGTGGCCGCAACGCGCGGGCCTCGTGCACGGCGAACGCACGTGGACCTGGAGCGAACTCGACCGCCGCGTCGATGCGCTGGTCGCGGCGCTGCGCGCGCTGGGTGTGCAACAAGGCGACCGCGTGCTCGTGCACTCGCGCAACAACGCCGCGATGTTCGAGAGCTGCTGGGCCGCGTTCCGTCTCGGGGCCGTCTGGGTGCCGACCAACTTCCGGCTCGAACCGCCGGAGGTGGCGTACCTCGGCAGCAGCAGCGGCGCGGGGGTGATGCTGTGCGAGGCGGTGTTTGCGCCGGCGCATGTCGACGCGGTGCGCTCGGCGTCGTCGGCGCTGCGCGAGGTGGTGATCATCGGCGCCGACCGCACGACGAACGTCTTGCGCGCCGGCGAACACGACTACGAAGCGCTCGTCGCAGCGCACCTTCCTCCCGCCTGCACCGAGGTCGCCGAAGCCACCGTCACGGCCGATGACCCGCTGTGGTTCTTCTACACCTCGGGCACGACCGGCCGGTCAAAGGCGGGCGTGCTGACGCACGGGCAGATGGCCTTCGTCGTCACGAACCACCTGGCCGACCTGATCCCCGGCACCGACGAGCGCGACGTGTCGATCGCCGTGGCGCCGCTGTCGCACGGCGCCGGCATCCACATGCTGCTGAACGTCGCGCGCGGCGCGCCGACGGTGCTGATGCCGGGCGAGAAGCTCGACCCGGCGGTGTTCTGGGTGCTCGTCGAACGGCACCGCGTGACGAACCTCTTCACGGTGCCGACGATCGTCAAGCTGCTCGTCGAGCACCCGGCCGTCGATGCGCACGACCACTCGTCGCTGCGCTACGTGATCTACGCCGGCGCGCCGATGTACCGCGCCGACCAGAAGCGCGCGCTCGAGAAACTCGGCCGCGTGCTCGTGCAGTACTTCGGCCTTGGCGAAGTCACCGGCAGCATCACCGTGCTGCCGCGCGAGATGCACTCGGCCGACGACGACGACCCGAACGCCAATATCGGCAGCTGCGGCCGCGCGCGCACCGGCATGGAGGTCGCCATCTTCGACGCGCAGATGCGCCGGCTGCCGCCGGGCGAAGTCGGCGAGATCTGCTGCCGCGGCCCGGCTGTCTTCGCCGGCTATCACGCCAACCCCGAGGCCACGGCGAAGGCGCTCGCGGGCGGCTGGTTCCACACCGGCGACCTCGGCCGCATCGACGAGCGGGGCCTCGTCTACATCACCGGCCGGGAGTCGGACATGTACATCTCCGGCGGCAGCAACGTCTACCCGCGCGAGGTCGAGGAAGTGCTGCTCACGCACCCGGCCATTGCCGAGGTCGCCGTGCTCGGCGTGCCCGACGCGAAGTGGGGCGAGGTCGGCGTCGCGGTGATCGTGCAGCGCGAGGGCACGGCGCGCCTCGACGCCGCCGCCGTGCTGGCGCACCTCGAAGGCCGCACCGCCAAGTACCGCTGGCCGCGGCACGTGTTCTTCTGGGACGCCTTGCCGAAGTCGGGCTACGGGAAGATCGCGAAGAAGGATGTGCGGGAGAGGTTGTACGAGCGGGGGAATCTGGCGAAGCCGTGAGTGAGCCGGTTGGGCCCGCGCGCTCAGTGGATGTGGCTGCCGCCGTTGATGTCGATCTCGCTGCCGGTGACGTAGCTCGCGAGGTCGGAAGCGAGAAAGAGCGCGCAGCCTGCGACCTCGTGCGCGTGCCCCGGGCGGCCCATCGGCACGCTGGCGACGATCTGCGCCAGCCGCTCGGGCGTCATCAGCGCGCCGGCGATGTCGGTGTCGATGTAGCTCGGGCAGATCGCGTTGACGCGGATGTTGTCGGGGCCGAGTTCGCGCGCCGCGGCCTTCGTGTAGCCGAGCACCGCGGCCTTGGCCGCCGAGTAGTGGCTGCCGCCGAACACGCCGCCGCCGCGCTGCGCGCTGACGCTCGAGAGGTTGACGATCGCGCCGCTCTTCTGTTTGCGCATCTGCGGCACGACGGCTTGCGTCATCAACAGCGTGCCGCGCATGTTGATGTCGAAGATGCGGTCGTAGGTGGCATCGTCGACCTCCATCAGCCGCTGCGGGCTGGTGATGCCGGCGATGTTGACGAGCACGTCGATGCGGCCCCAGGCGGCGAGCGCCTGCGCGGCGGCGGCCTCGCAGTCGGCGCGCTTGGTCACGTCGCAGCGGGTGTGCAGGTGGCCGCTGCCGGGCAGCGTGGCGGCGGCGGCGAGTGCCTGTTCGGCGTCGAGGTCGCTGATCTGCACGCGTGCGCCGTGTTCGGCGAACAGCCGGGCGCAGGCCAGGCCGAGGCCGCGCGGGCTGGCGGCGCCGGTGATGAGGACGGTGCGGTCTTTGAGGAGCATGGTCTGTCTCGGTGGATGGTTGAATGTGCGTGGTTAGGTCAAGCGTCCGTGCGGATCTCCCGCACCTCGGCGACGACGGCCTCGGCCGTGATGCCGAAGTGGCGATAGAGCGCGTCGGCCGGGCCCGAGGCGCCGAAGCCCGTCATGCCGACAAAGAGGCCGTGCTCACCCAGCCAGCGCTCCCAGCCGAAACGCACCGCGGCTTCGATGCCGACGCGCAACGTGCCGGGGCCGAGCACGGCGCGGCGGTAGTCGGCGTCTTGCTGCGCGAACAGCTCCCAGCACGGCATCGAGACCACCGCGGTCGGCAGGCCGAGGCGCTGCAACTCTTCGCGTGCCTGCACGGCGAGTGCCACTTCGGAGCCGGTCGCCAGCAGCGTCACCTGCCGCGGGCCGCCGGCGGCATCGGCCAGCACGTAGGCACCGCGGCGGCAGGGGTTGTTTGATGACGCGGCGCCGTCAGGAGCCCGCACCCGCGGCAACACCTGCCGCGCGAAGACGAGCGACACCGGCCCGCTGCGATGTTCGAGCGCGATCTCCCAGCACTCGGTCGCCTCGACGATGTCGGCCGGCCGCATCACGAGCATGTTCGGCATCGCGCGCAGCGAGGCGAGGATCTCGACCGGCTGGTGCGTCGGGCCGTTCTTGCCGATGCCGATCGAGTCGTGGCTGAAGACGAACTTCACCGGCAAGCCCATCAGCGCGGCCATGCGCAGCGCCGGGCGCTCGTAGTCGCTGAAGGCGAGGTAGGTCACCGCCACCGGCAGCGCGCCGCCGTGCGCGGCCAGGCCGTTGGCCATCGCGCCCATCAGGTGCTCGCGCACGCCGCAGTGCAGGTAGCGGCCGGCGCGATCGGTGGCGGTGAACGCCGCGACGCCGCGCTTGTGGCTCGTCGGCGCTTCGAGGTCGGGGCACAGCACGATGCGCTCGGGCAGCACCGCGGCGAGCTTCTCGTGGATCTCGCTCGACAGGAAGATCCCGCTTTGGGTGGCGCCGGCGGCATCGTGCGCGGCGCCGGCGGCGAGTGCGCGCTGTTTGTGCGCGAGCAGCACTTCGCGCCAGCCCGCGGGCAGCTCGCCGCGCATCACGCGTTCGAACTCGGCGCGCTCGGCGGCGGGCAGGGCGGCCAGGCGCCGCTGCCAGGTCTCGTAGGCCGGGCGGCTTCGAGCGGCGGCTTCGCGCCAGGCCTGCAACACGGCGTGCGGCACCTCGAACGGCGGATGCGGCCAGCCGAGTTGTTCGCGCGCGCGCGTTGCATCGGCTTCGAAGAGCCGGGCGCTGTGGCCGCCGCGCTGGCCCTGCAGCCGCTCGATGCCGCGCGCGATGACGGTGCGGCAGGCGATCAGCGAAGGGCGCGGATCGGCTTTCGCCGCAGCGATCGCGGCACTCACCGCCTCGATGTCGTGGCCGTCGACCTCCTGCACGTGCCACTGCGCGACGCGAAAGCGCTCGGGCACGCTCTCGCTGATCGACAGGTCTGTCGATCCATCGTCGGTGATGCGGTTGTCGTCCCACAGGAACACGAGCTTGCCCAGGCGCAGATGGCCGGCCAGCGCGATCGCCTCCTGGCCGATGCCTTCCTGAAGGCAGCCGTCGCCAACGAAGGCCCAGGTGTAGTGGTCGACGAGGCCCGGGCCGAAACGCGCGTTCAGATGCGCCTCGGCCACCGCCATGCCCAGCGCATTGGCGATGCCTTGGCCGAGCAGGCCGGTCGTCACCTCGATGCCGGCCGCGGGGTCGCGCTCCGGGTGGCCGGCGGTGTGCGCGCCGAGTTCGCGGAACGCGCGGATCTGGTCGAGCGAGATGCGCTCGTAGCCGCTCAGGTGGAGGAGCGCATAAAGCAGCATCGAGCCGTGCCCGTTGGACAGCACGACGCGGTCGCGGTCGGGCCAGTGCGGGTCGGCCGGGTGGTGCTTCAGGTGCCGCGTGTACAGCGCCGTGGCGATCTCGGCCATGCCGAGCGGCACGCCGGGGTGCCCCTCGCCGGCGCGCACGATCGCGTCGATGGCGAGGAAGCGGATCGCGTGCGCGAGCGGTTGCAGGGGGTTCGGTGCGGTCGTCACGGCAGCGGACCCCGGGTCGTCACGCCGCTGAGTGATGCGTCAGGCGCGCTGCGGCTTCAGCTCCGCTCTGCCGCGGCCGGCGGCACGCCGTTCATCGCAGCGATGAAGTCGGCGAGCATCGGCACGTAGCGCTCGCCCTGGCCTGCGGCTTCCATCGCGGCGAAGCTGTTGCGCACGGCGGCCTGCAGCGGATTGACGGCGCCGAGTTCGCCGGCCATCGCGGCCATGTAGCGCATGTCCTTGTGGCCGTTGGCGATGGTGAAGCGGTGCGCGTTCTCGTCGCCGGCCAGCGACCACTGGATGAAGGTGTCGTAGAAGGGGCTGCGCATGCGTCCCGAGCCGACGACCGAGTGGAACTGCTGCACCGAGAGCCCCGCCTTGCGCGCGATAGCCAGTGCCTCGGCGTAGAGCGCGGCGTAGCCCATGCCGACGAAGTTGTTGATGAGCTTCATCTTGTGCCCCAGGCCCACCGGCCCCAGGTGCACGACGTTGCCGGCCCAGCAGCGCACGACCGGCTCGATGCGCGCGAAGACCTCGGGCGCGGCGCCGATCATCGTGTCCAGCGTGCCGGCTTCGGCTTCCTTCGGCGTGCGCGACAGCGGGGCGTCGACGAACTGCACGCCGCGCGCCGCGCACTCGGCGGCCAGCGCCAGCGTCGAGACGGGGTTCGAGGTCGAGCAGTCGATGATCACGGCGCCGGGCTTGGCGCCGGCGAGCAGGCCGTTCTCGCCGCGCACGCTGGCTTCGACCTCGGGCGAGCCGGTGACGCACAGGTGCACGATGTCGCATAACGCGGCCAGCTCACGCGGCGTCGCCGCCTCGCGCGCGCCGAGTGCCTTCAACCGCTCGACCGCCTCGCGTTTGCGGTGGCCCATCACGACGAGCGGGTAGCCCTTCGTGACGAGGTTCTTCGCCATGCCGGCGCCCATCAGGCCGACGCCGATGAAGCCGATGGTGGGTTTGTTCGTCTCGGTCACTTCTTCGGTCCTCCGACCTGCGCGCCGTTGAGCGCCCGATAGGCGCGGATCACCTGGCTGTCGTCGGCAGCGCCGTGGCCCAGGCCCGACGCGGCGAGGAACATCTGCATCGCCGCGGCCGCCAGCGGCAGCCCCTGGCGCATCTGCGTGCCCTGGCCGAGCACGATGCCCAGGTCCTTGACGAAGATGTCGACGGCGCTCGTCACCGGCGGCTCGTCCATCATCATGCGCGGGCCGCGGTCGCCCCACATCCAGCTGTTACCGGCACTGACCGAGATGATGTCGTGCATCGTCTGCTGGTCGACGCCGGCGCGCTCGGCGACGTGCATCGCCTCGGCGGCGGCGGCGATGTGCACGCCGCACAAGAGCTGGTTGATCATCTTCGCGGTGCTGCCCATGCCGGCTTCGCGGCCGACATCGAAGATGCGCTTGCCCACCGCTTCGAGCACCGGGCGGGCGCGGGCGAGCGTCGCCTCGGCGCCGCTGGCCATGATCGTCAGCGCCGCGGCGTTGGCGCCGGCGACGCCGCCGGAGACCGGCGCGTCGAGCATCACGAGGCCCATCTCTTCGAGCCGCGCGGCGGTCTTCTTCGCCAGCGCCGGCGCTTGCGTGCAGGCGGCAACGACGACGGCGCCCTTCGGCAACGCGGCCGCGGCGCCGGCATCGAAGAGCACGGACTCGGCCTGCTCGCCGCTGACGACCATCAGCCACAGCAACTCGGCGTTGCGTGCGGCTTCGGCGGCGGAAGCGGCGGACTTGCCGCCCGCGGCGACCAGCGCGTCGGCGGCGCCGGCGCGCACGTCGAAGCCGGTCACCACGTGCCCGGCCTTGAACAGGTTGACGGCCATCGGCACGCCCATCGCGCCCAGGCCGACGAATGCAATGCGCATCGCGCGCTCCTCGGAATCGAACTCGTGTGGAAAGCGGCAGGCTGCGTGGCACGTGCGCCATCCGGCAGCCCGTCAGGTCACTCCTTGACCGCCCCCGTCATCGCCGACACGTAGTGCTCGACGAAGAACGCATAGAGGATGACGAGTGGCAGCGAGCCGACCAGCGCGCCTGCCATCAGCGAGCCCCAGCGGTACTGGTCGCCGTCGGTGAACGCCGACAGGATGGCCACCGGCACCGTCTTCTTCTCGGCGCTGTTGATGAACGTGAGCGCGTAGATGAACTCGTTCCAGCACAGCGTCAGGCAGAAGATCGACGCCGAGATCAGCCCCGGCACCGCCAGCGGCAGGATGATCTTCACGAGAATCTGCCAGCGGCTCGCGCCGTCGATCAGCGCGCACTCCTCGAGCTCGTAGGGGATCGTCTTGAAGTAGCCCATCAGCAGCCATGTCGAGAACGGGATCAGGATCGTCGGGTAGGTGAGGATCAGCGCGAACGGCGTGTCGAAGAGGCCGTACTGGAACACCACCGTCGACAGCGGGATGAACAGGATCGACGGCGGCACGAGGTAGGCCAGGAAGATCATGCCGCCCACCATGCTGGCGCCCTTGTAGCGGATGCGCGTGATCGCATAGGCGGCGAAGACACTCGCCACCAGCGACAGCAGCGTCGCGGCGACCGAGATGAACATCGTGTTCCACAGCCACTGCGGGTACTCGGTCTTGAAGAGCAGGTCCTTGATGTGCTCGAGCGTCGGCGCCACCGTCCAGAACGGGTTGTGCGTGTCCAGGTCGAGCAGGTGCTCCTTCGGCTTGATGGCGGTGATCACCATCCAGTAGAAGGGAAAGAGCAGCACGACGACGATCAGCACGAGCGGGATGTACAGCGTCACCACGCGCTGCGGCAGCGTGCTGAGGTAGCTCATGCCCTCCGAGTGATCCGCCGGTGCGGCAGTGGAGGAGGCAGCAGGCAACGTGGTGCTCATGCGTCTTCCCCTTGCTGCCACTTGCGCCGCTGCAGCCCGAACCAAGAGACCATGATCGCCGCGAGCAGGAAGGGCACCATCGCAGTGGAGATCGCCGCGCCTTCCCCGATGCGCCCGCCCAGGATCGCGGTGTTGTACGACATCGTCGCCATCAGCTCGGTGGCGCCGGCCGGGCCGCCGTTGGTGAGCACCTTGATGAGCTGGAAGTCGGTGAACGTGAACAGCACCGAGAACGTCATCACCACGGCGATGATCGGCGTCAGCAGCGGGTAGGTGATCTTCACGAACATCTGCCAGCGCGTCGCGCCGTCGAGCGTGGCCGCTTCGTACAGCGACGGCGGCACGGTCTGCAACCCGGCCAGCAGCGAGATCGCGATGAACGGCACGCCGCGCCAGACGTTGGCGAAGATGACGCTGAAGCGCGCGTTCCAGGTGTCGCCGAGGAAGTCGATGTTGCCGTCGATGAGGCCGAGCTGGCGCAGGCTCCAGCTGATGATCGAGAACTGCGGATCGAAGATCCACCAGAACGCGATCGCACTGAGCACCGTCGGCACGATGAACGGGATCAGCACGATGGCGCGGATGATGGCCTTGAACGGCAGGTGCTGGTTCAGCAGCAGCGCGAGATACAGGCCGAGGCCGAACTTCACGACGCTGGCGAAGAACGTGTAGAAGAGGGTGAAGAAGACGGCCGTCTGGAACTTCGAGTCGCCGATGATCCAGATGTAGTTCTCGAGGCCGACGAACTCGCCCGGGCGGCCGATCTTCGAATCGGTGAAGCTCAGCCAGATGCCCAGGCCCAGCGGGTAGACGAGAAAGAGCACGAGGAAGGCCGCCGCCGGCAGCATGAACAGCCACCCGAGCAGGTTGCGGTTGGCGCCCCAGCGCGCCAGGCGGTCGGACCACATCGACGGCGTCCTTCGCTCGCCTCTTGTCTCGTCAGGATCGCCGCCTCAGCGGTAGATGCGCTTGGCCTGGCGCTCGGCCACCGCGATGGCCTCCTTGACCGACGCGCGGCCCGTCGCCACCGAGGCGAACATGTCGAGCACGACGAAGTCGGCCAGGGCCGAGGCCGCCTTCTCGCCCACGGATCCCTGCCCGCCCGCCGTGAGCGTGCGCTTGGCGACGTCGCGCACGAGGCTGAGCTTCGGGTCGCTTGTCCAGACCTTGTTGGCGTCGTAGGCGTTCAGCGGGTGCGTCAGGTAGGCCACCGCCTCTTCGAGCCAGGTGTTGTAGTTCTCGGCCTCCATCATGAAGGTCATGAACGCCTTGCCCGCGTTCGGCACCTTGCTGTACTTCATCAGCATCATCGGGTAGGCGATGTGGAACTCGGTCGGCTTGCCCACGGGGCCCACTGGCCACAGCGCGTGGTTCATGTCGTCCATGATCTCCTTCATCTTCGCGTCGCCCTTGGCCGCACCGGCCTTGGCGGCGGCGTAGATCGACACGCCGTTGTTCGTGAGGCTGACCTCGCCGGTGAGGAAGGCCTTGTTGTTGAAGGCGTCGTTCCACGACGCCGTGCCGCTGACGAAGGAATCGGCCATCGTCTTCACGTACTCGAGGGCCTTGGCGGTCTCCGGCGAGTCGATGACCACCTTGTCCTTGGCGTCGACGAGGTTGCCGCCGTGCGCCCACAGCGCCCAGTGCACCCAGGCGTTGCCGTCGCCCGAGGCGCGGCCGAGCGCGAAGCCGCCGGGCACGCTCTTGGCCTTCAGCGCCTTCATCAGTTCGAGGAAGCCGGCGGTGTCCTTCGGCATCTCCTTGAAGCCCGCCTTCTCGATCATGCTCTGGCGGAAGTTGATGACGTTGCCGTTGTAGGCCACGGGAATCGCGATCCACTTGCCGCCGCTCTTGCCATAGGTCTCGGCGCTGGGCACCCAGCCGCCGTACTTCTTGCCGAGGTAGTTGGCGACGTCGCTCACGTCGACGCACTTGGTGGGAAACAGGTGCGGCAGCGAATACAGGCCCCAGAAGAGATCGGGGCCCTGGCCGGTGTTGGCCGACACGCTGGCCTTGGGTTGCACGTCATCGAGGCTCTCGTGCGTGACCTTCACTTCGACGCCGGTGGCCTTGCTGAAGGCGTCGACCAGCTTCATGAAGCTGTCTTCCTCGGCCTGGATGAAGCGCTTCCAGCGCATGATCGAGAGCTTCGCGCCCTTCTCGGGCTTGAACGGCGAGCTCTGCGCCCAGGCGTGCGCCCACGCCAGCAGGTTGGCCGTGCCGGCACCGGCCAACACGGCGCCGGCCTTCAGCACGCTGCGGCGGTTGAGGTTCTTCAGGGGGCTTTGAATCATCACTGTCTCCTGCAGGGGGCTCGTGGGCCGCTCGTTGGGGTGGATCGTCGTGGATGAACGCGTTGGAAGCGGCCTCAGATCCGTTGGCCGCTGTGCGGGTCGAAGAGGTGGGCCTTGTCGGCGCGCGGCTTCAGGCGCACGCGCTGGCCGGGGCGGAAGTCGTGGCGCTCGCGGAAGACGCCGACGATCTCCTGTTGCCCCAGGCGCACGAAGACCTGCGTCTCGCTGCCGGTGGGCTCGACGACGATGACCTCGCCGTCGAAGCCGCCGGGCTCGCCGGCGGGGCACAGGTCCAGGTGCTCGGGGCGGATGCCGTAGACGACATCGCGCGTGGCGCCGTTCGTGTGGCCGGGCGTGCCGACCTTCGCGCCGTCGGCGACGCTGACGACGCCCGCGTCGAGCCGGCCCTCGATGAAGTTCATCGCCGGGCTGCCGATGAAGCCCGCGACGAAGCGGTTGGCCGGCCGGTCGTACAGCTCGATCGGGCCGCCGGTCTGCTCGACGATGCCGTCGTGCATGACGACGATCTGGTCGGCCATCGTCATCGCCTCGATCTGATCGTGCGTGACGTAGACGCTGGTCGTCTTCAGCCGCTGGTGCAGCTCCTTGATCTCGGTGCGCATCTGCACGCGCAGCTTGGCGTCGAGGTTCGACAGCGGCTCGTCGAAGAGGAAGACCTGCGGCTTGCGCACGATGGCGCGGCCCATCGCGACGCGCTGGCGCTGGCCCCCGGAAAGCTGGCGCGGGAAGCGGTCGAGCAGCGGCGTGAGGCCGAGGATGCCGGCCGCCTGGCCGACGCGTTCTTCGACGGTGGCCTTCGGCGTCTTCGCCAGGGTCAGCGAGAAGGCCATGTTGTCGCGCACCGTCATGTGCGGGTACAGCGCGTAGTTCTGGAACACCATCGCGATGTCGCGCTGCTTGGGCGGCACGGTATTGACGACACGCTCGCCGATCAGCAGCTCGCCCTCGGAGATGTTCTCGAGGCCGGCGACCATGCGCAGCAGCGTGCTCTTGCCGCAGCCGCTGGGCCCGACGAGCACGGTGAACGAGCCGTCGGGGATCTCGATGCTCACGCCGTGCAGCACCTCGACCTCGCCGAAGCGCTTCTTCATCGAACGGATCGAGACCTTGGCCATGGCGAGGGTGCGCGTGATGCGGTCCGTCTGAAGCGAAACGGGGGGCGAACCATAAGCCCGTGCCGGCGCTCGTGCGTCAGGGCTTACCCGTTGTCCGAGCCGAAGTTGTCTGATAACCTGATGAGTATGGGTTCCGAACCACGGGCTGGAACAGTCGTTCCGGCGGCCGGCGCCGACGAGCCGGCCGGCGCTGCATGGATGCCCGAGCGCCTGTCCGACCGCTTGGCCGCGGCGCTGACGGCGCAGATCGACAGCGGCGCGCTGCGCCCCGGCGACCGCCTGCCCACCGAGGCGCAGCTCGCGCTTCGGCACGGCGTCTCGCGCTCGGTCGTGCGCGAGGCGGTGCAGCGCATCAAGTCGCGTGGCCTCTTGCTCTCGCGCCAGGGTTCGGGGGTCTACGTCGCGCCGCCGCCGGCGCATCGGCCGCTCGCCTTCGATCCCAAGGTGCTCGAGTCGATGGACGCGGTGGTGCAGGTCGTCGAGCTGCGCCGCGTGCTCGAAGGCGAGATCGCGGCGCTGGCGGCGCTGCGCAGCACGCGCGCGCAGCAGGCGGGGCTCAAGCGCTCGCTGAAGGCGATCGACACGGCGATGGCCGCCGGCGATGATGGTGTGGACGAGGACATGGCTTTTCACCGCGCCATCGGCGAGGCGACCGGCAACCCGCAGTTCAGCCGCCTGCTCGCCTTCCTCGAACAGTACCTGCGCGAGGCGATGCGCGTGACCAAGGGCAACGAGGCGCGGCGCGAGGACTTCATGCGGCAGGTGCGCGACGAACATCGTGCCATCGTCGCCGCGATCGAGGCGCGCGATGCGGCGAAGGCGCGCGCGGCGGCCGTGGGCCACCTGTTGCGCGGCGAGCAGCGCCTCGTCGAGGGCGGCGTGATCCGGCGGCGGGCGAGGGCGGCGACTGCGGCTGCGAAGACGACCGCGGCGCCGACGCGGCGGCGCGGCGCGCGCTGAGGCATCGACTCGGCATCAGCACGAGAAGCAGCCCGCATGCCGATCCTGGGCGTGATCGCCGACGACTTCACCGGCGCCACCGACGTGGCCAGCATGCTCGTGCGCGGCGGCCTGCGCACGGTGCAGTTGATCGGCGTGCCGGCGAGCGGTGATGTGAGGGCGGCGCAGGCTGTGCGTGACACCGAGGCCGTGGTCATCGCGCTGAAGTCGCGTACGACGCCGGCGGCCGACGCCGTGGCCGAGTCGCTGGCGGCGTGGCGCTGGCTGAAGGCAGCGGGTGCAACGCGCTGCTACTTCAAGTACTGCTCGACGTTCGATTCGACGGCCGCCGGCAACATCGGCCCGGTGACCGAGGCGCTGATGCGCGAAATCGGCGCCGACTTCACGCTCGCCTGCCCGGCCTTCCCGGAGAACGGCCGCACGATCTTCCGCGGCCACCTCTTCGTCGGCGACGTGCTGCTGTCGGACTCGGGCATGCGCGACCACCCGCTGACGCCGATGCGCGACGCCAACCTCGTGCGCGTGTTGCAGGCGCAGTGCAGCGCCGGCACGCGGGTGGGCCTCGTGCGCTACGACACCGTTGCGCGCGGTGCCGAGGCGGTGCGGCAGCGCGTCGCGGCACTGCGCGCCGAGGGCGTGCGCATCGCCGTGGCCGACGCGCTGCACGACGACGACCTGCGCACGCTCGCCGATGGCGCGGCCGATTTGCCGCTGCTCACCGCCGGCTCGGGCCTCGCGCTCGGATTGCCGGTGTGGTACGAGCGGCTTGGGCTCGCGCGCCGGCATGCTGATGCGGCGGGGCTGGAAGCGATGCAGGGGCCGGCGGTCGTGCTCGCGGGTTCGTGCTCGCAGGCGACGCTGGCGCAGGTCGCGGCCTGGCGCGAAGCGGGGCGGCCGGCGAGGGCGATCGACGTGCGCGCGGTGCTCGCCGGCGCTGCCGCGGCGGCGAGGGAGCAAGAGGCGGTGCTGGTCTGGGCGCGTGAAGTGATGGCGCGTCGTGGTGGCGACGAAATGGCAATGCCGCTGGTCTACTCGACCGCCGAGCCGGCCGAACTGGCCGCGACGCAAGCGGAACTTGGCGCACTCGAAGCCGGCGCGCGCGTCGAGCGCGCCTTCGCGGCGCTGGCACGCGAACTCGCGGCGCTGGGCGTGCGCCGCTGGGTCGTCGCCGGCGGCGAGACGAGTGGCGCGGTCGTTCAGGCGCTCGGCGTGCGCGCGCTGCGCATCGGCCCGTCGATCTGCCCCGGCGTGCCGTGGACGCAGGCGCGGCGCGGCAGCGATGGCGGCAGTGACGCGCCGATCTGGCTGGCCCTGAAGTCCGGCAACTTCGGCGCCCCCGACTTCTTTGCCGCGGCGCTGCGGATGGCGGGCGCGGCGTGAGCGACTTCGCCGCGCTGCGCGACGAGATCTGCCGCGTCGGCCGCTCGCTCTTCGAGCGCGGCTACGTGCATGCGACCGCCGGCAACATCAGCGTGCGGCTGCCCGAGGGCGCGGGCTTCCTGATCACGCCGACCGACGCCTGCCTCGGCTTTCTCGAGCCGGCGCGGCTGGCGCATGTCGATGCGAGCGGCGCGCAGCGCTCGGGCGACCGCGCGAGCAAGACGCTGGCGCTGCATCGGCGCATCTACGAAAGCGCGCCCGAGGCTGGCTGCGTGATCCACACGCACAGCACGCACCTCGTCGCGTTGGCGCTGGCGCGCGAAGAGGCGCCTCGCGACGCCGCGGCCGGCGCGACGAACGCGCTGCCCGACCTGCTGCCGCCGATCACGCCTTACTACGTGATGAAGGTCGGCCACGTGCCGCTGATCCCTTACCACCGGCCCGGCGACCCGGCGGCGGCCGAGCGCGTGGCCGAGGCGATCACGGCCGCCGCGGCGCGCGGCGCGCCGTTGCGTGCGGTGATGATGGCGCGCCTCGGGCCCAACGTGTGGCACGCGAGCCCCGCCGAGGCGATGGCGACGCTCGAGGAACTCGAAGAAACGGCCAGGCTGTGGATGATGTGCCAGGGCCTGCCCGAAGCGCGCCGGCCGGCGCCG
This sequence comes from Betaproteobacteria bacterium, assembly GCA_016716535.1. Classification (GTDB taxonomy): domain Bacteria; phylum Pseudomonadota; class Gammaproteobacteria; order Burkholderiales; family Burkholderiaceae_C; genus Rubrivivax. The sequence continues at coordinate 901,052 of JADJWD010000002.1, forward strand.
CTGACCGAAGCGCAGATCGACGAGCTGCGCCGCCAGTTCGGCGCGCACTGGTAGCGCGGAACTACTGCAAGAACCACGAGGACACCTGACGATGAGAATATTGATTACCGGCGGCGCCGGCTTCATCGGCGCGCGGCTGGCGCGCACGCTGCTCGCGCGCGAGTGGCTCGACGGTGCGCGCATCCAGCAGGTCGTGCTGGCCGACCAGGCCGCGCCGCCGGCCGACCTGCTGGGCGATGCGCGTGTCAGCAGCCGCGTCGGCAAGCTGCTCGATCACGCGCAGGCGCTGCGCGACGAGGACTTCGACGGCATCTTCCACCTCGCTTCGGCGGTGTCGGGCGAGTGCGAGACCGACTTCGACCTGGGCATGACGTCGAACCTCGACAGCACGCGGGCGCTGCTCGATGCGCTGCGCCATCGCCAGCAGCGCGGCAGCGCTCCCACCAAGCTCGTGTTCTCGAGCTCGATCGCCGTTTTCGGCCCCGATCCGGCATACCCGTTCCCGGCGCGGGTCGGCGACGACACGCTGCCGACGCCGCAGACGAGCTACGGCGCGCAGAAGCACATCTGCGAGCACCTCATCGCCGACTACACGCGCCGTGGTTTCATCGACGGCCGCGCCGCGCGGCTTGTCACCGTGACGGTGCGGCCGGGCCGGCCGAACGGCGCGGCGAGTTCGTTCTTCAGCGGCATCATCCGCGAGCCGCTCGCCGGCGAGGTGGCGCCGCTGCCGGTGGACGAGGACGTCGCGCACCCGGTCGCCTCGCCGCAGAGCACGGTCGACGGCCTCGTCAAGGTCTTCGAGGCCAGCCGTGGGACCTTCGTCGGCCGCAGCGCGATGACGATGCCGGGGCTGAACGTCACTGTGCGACAGATGCTCGACGCGCTCGAGCGTGTTGCCGGGCCGCGGGTGAGAGCGCTGGTGAAGCCCGAGCGCGACGAGCGCATCGCCGGCATCGTCGCCAACTGGCCGACCGGCGTCGTCGCCAGGCGCGCCGAGGCGCTGGGCGCGCGGGCCGAGACGAGCTTCGAGGACATCATCCGCCAGTACATCGCCGACCACGAGCGGCATCCGACGGCGTTGAAGGGCTTGAAGGAACTCGGTTAAGTGAATGAGGAGCGAAGGGCAACCATGAACCGCATCGATCTCGAAGGCCGCGTCGCGGTGGTCACCGGTGGCGCGCAGGGCATCGGCCTGGCGATCACCGAGCGCTTCATCGCCTCGGGCGCGAAGGTCGTCGCCTGGGACGTCGACAAGGCCAAGCTCGACGAGACGCTGGCCGCGTTCGCGAAGACGCATCCAGGGCGCGTCAGCGGCCAGGTCGTCGAGCTGACCGACGACGCGAGCGTGGCCGCGGCGACCGCGCAGACGCTGGCCGCGGCCGGCCGCATCGACATCCTGATCAACAACGCCGGCATCACCGGCGGCAACGGCACGACGTGGGAACTGGACCCCGCGGTCTGGCGCCGTACGGTCGAGGTGAACCTGATCGGGCCGTACCTGACTTGCCGCCACGTCGTACCGGCGATGTTGAAAGGCAACGCCGGCAAAGGCTATGGCCGCATCGTCAACATCGCCTCGGTCGCTGGCAAGGAAGGCAACCCGAACGCCAGCCACTACAGCGCCAGCAAGGCCGGGCTGATCGCGCTGACCAAGTCGCTCGGCAAGGAGCTCGCGAGCAAGGGCATCCTCGTCAACGCGATCGCGCCGGCGGCGGCGCGCACGGCGATGTTCGCGCAGATGAAGCAGGAGCACATCGACTACATGCTCGCGAAGATCCCGATGGGCCGCTTCGTCGAGGTGGGCGAGGTGGCGGCGATGGCGGCGTGGCTGGCGAGCGAGGAGTGCTCGTTCTCCACCGGCGCGGTGTTCGACATCACCGGCGGGCGTTCGACCTACTGAGCGTCGGTCCTCAGGCCCTTCATCCGGCCCAGAGCGTCTCCGCTCGGCTCCGCCACCCGCCATGGCCGAACCTGCGCCGCCGCCGGCTGCCACCGTGCCGGCGGGCGTGGGCCTGTACATGGCCGCGGTGCAGCTGCTGTTCGCGCTCGGCTGGATCACCTACGCCATCTACCTGCCCGAGCTGGCGCAGCAGGTGGGGATCGACCGGCGCTGGGTGCCGTGGATCCTGGCGCTGGACCAGTTGATCTTCCTCGTCGTCGATCTCGTCGTCGGCGTGTGGAGCGACAAGGCCGCGGCCGTGCAGGGCCGCATCGCGCGTGTGGTGCTGGCGGTGACGATGGTGTCCTCGCTCGCCTTCCTGGCACTGCCCTGGGTGGCCCCGCAGGGCTCAGCCGCGCTCTTCCTCGCGGTGACGCTGCTCTGGGCGGTGACGTCGTCGATGCTGCGCGCGCCGCCGCTGACGCTGCTGGGCCGCTATGTCGCCAAGCCGGCGCAGCCGGCGATGGTGGCGCTGCTGGCGCTGGGGCTCGGGCTCGCCAACGCGGCGGCGCCTTACCTGGGCCTGTGGCTCAAGGGCTTCGATCCGCGCTGGCCGTTCCTGCTGTCGGCGGTGTCGCTGGCGGCGGTGACGATCGGCATGGTGGCCGCCGAGCGGGCGCTGGCGCGGCAGCGCGAAGGGCTGGCCGCGGCCGGCACTGCAGCGCCCGCAGCGACGCCCGAGCCGGGCCTGCCGCCGGCCGGGGCGCTCTTCCTGGGCGCCGTGCTGCTGGCGGCGGCCAGCTTCCAGGTGCACGTGTTCCTGGCCAGTGGCCCGCTCTACCGGGCCGCGGGCGGCGGCGAGATGCTGGCGCATCTGATGCCGGTGTTCTGGGTCGGCTTCAACCTAGCGCTGTGGCCGGCGGCGCGCTGGGTGAAGCGGGTGGGCGCGCCGCTCGGGCTGGCGCAGGGGGCGGTGGCGGGGGCCCTGGCCGTCGCCGCGGCGCGCATGGCTCCTTCGCTGGTGCCGCTGGTGGTGGCGCAGCTCGTCGCCGGGGCCGCGTGGGCGGTGATGCTGTGCGGCGGCTTCATCGGCGCGCTGCGCTTCGGCACCACGGGGCGCGAGGGGTTCTACAACGGCTCGCTGCAGTCGCTGCTTGCCGCGGCCGCACTGTCGCGGCTGATGGTGGTGGTGCTCGTCGCACCGACGCCGGCGCAGCTGGTGAGCTGGGCCGGCCTGCCGGCGCTGACCTTCGCGCTGGCGGCGCTGCTGCTGGTGGCGGGCTTGGCGCGCGTGCGCGGTTGGCCGGCCGCCTGAGGGGCTAACACGTTGTGAGCGGCCCATGCACCGCCAAGTGCACGGTACTGCCCACCCGCGAAGTCGACGACCGCGAAGCGGGGCCGCCCGTGGGCAGCCCGCCTCGCGGAGGCCCGCGTCAGGACACCTGCACCTGCACGCGTCGCGGCTGGGCGTGTGCCGCCTTCGGGATGCGCACGCGAAGCACGCCGTGGCTCATCTCGGCGCTCACCTTGTCGGGGTCGAGCTCCTTGCTGAGCGTGAAGGCGCGGTGGTAGCGCGAGCGCTGCACCTCGGCGTGCGTGGCCTCCATGCCCTGCGGCACGGCCAGCGTCATCTCGCCTTCGAGCGTGAGCTGCTCGCCTTCGACGCGCAGCTGCACGCGGTCCTTGGCGACACCGGGCATGTCGGCGTAGAGCGTGATGCCGGTGGCGTCCTCGATGACGTCCACGGGCGGCAGCAGGGCGCCTTCGGCGCGGGTCGGCGTCTGCGCGGTCTGCGCGGCCGACGACTTCGTGGCCGGCGTCTGCGGGGCTTCGCGGGTCTGCGTCATGGTGTTCATGGCGTCACTCCTGTCGTTGGGTGATGGCGGATCGGGGCACGGGTCACTGCACCGTGATGCGGCGCGGCTGCGCGGCCTCGCGGCGCTTGACGGTGACGTGCAGCACGCCGTCGGTGTAGGCAGCGGAGACGCTGTCGGGGTCGATGTCGTCAGGCAGGCTCACGACGCGGCGGAAGCGGCCCGAGAAGCGCTCTTCCAGGTGCACGCTCGTCTTCGCGTCGGGGTTGGGCAGCGCGTTCTTGCGCTCGCCCGACAGCGACAGCACGCCGCGGTCGAGGTTGACGTCGATCGAAGCCGGGTCGAGGCCCGGCCCGAAGGCATACACCTCCACCGACGACGGCGACAGGCCCACGTTCAAGGCGGGATAGCCGCTGCGGCCGAGGCCCCGGATGCTGGGGCTGGCGTCGAAGAGGCTGGACACCTCGCGCTGGAGGCGGTCGAACTCGGCGAACAGGTCGCGAGGAAACAGGGTTCGGTACATGACGGGTCCTCCAATGGGGTCGGGGTTCGCGGCGTGGGTGGCGCGTCCGGCGCATCCGCTGCATGCTCTGCGCACATCGCACCGACCGTTGCCGACGCGTCCTGAGGTAGGGACGGCTTGCGCGGGCTTCAAGAGCTCGGCGGAACGCCGTGCAAAGGCCGCGGAAGGCCGTCGGCGGGACGGCGGCGCCGACAGGGCCGCGGCGCGGGCCGCCGCGCGGCGGGGCCCTTGAAGCGCGCGCGCCCGCCCGCAGATGCCCTGGCGAGCCGCGATGACTGGCTTGCCGTGTGCAGGTGGAGCGTGGACTTCAAGGACTACTACAGCGTGCTCGGGGTGCCGCGCGAGGCGACCGCCGACGACATCAAGCGCGCGTATCGGCGCCTGGCGCGCAAGTACCACCCGGACGTCTCCAAGGAGGCGGGTGCCGCCGCGCGCATGGCCGAGGTGAATGAGGCCCATGCGGTGCTCGGCGACCCCGAGCGGCGTGCCGCCTACGACCGCATCGGACGCGGACACCGCGCCGGCGAGCCCTTCACGCCACCACCCGGCTGGGACGACAACTTCGAGTTCACGAGCGACGACTTCGACGGCGGCTTCAGCGAGTTCTTCGAGCAGCTCTTCGGCCGCGTCGGCGCTCGTCCTCGGCCCGGCGGTGCCTCGACCCGCCGGCCCGGCGCTGGCGCGGCTTCGGGCGGCCGCCAGGGCGCGGCGTTCCAGGAGCCGCGGGGCGAGGACCACCACGCCCGCATCCATCTCGATCTCGAAGATGCTCTGCGCGGCGGCACGCGCCGCGTGACGCTGCAGGTGCCACGGCTGGGCGCCGACGGTCGCGTGCACCTGGGCGAGCGAACGCTCGAAGTGCGCGTACCGGCCGGGCTGCGGCCGGGCCAGCGCATCCGGCTGGCGGGGCAGGGCGGGGCAGGCGCGCCCGGCGAGCCGCCGGGAGACCTGTACCTGGAGGTGCAGCTGCGGCCGCATCCACGGTTCGCGGTGCGGGGCGCCGACCTCGTGGCCGACCTGCCCGTGGCTCCTTGGGAGGCGGCGCTAGGTGCCGTCGTGCTGGTGCCGCTGCCTGACGGCGAGGTGCTGAAGGTGAGGGTGCCCGCAGGCGCCCAGGGCGGCCAGGCGCTGACGGTGCGAGGCCGGGGCATGCCCGGGGCGACGCCGGGCGACCTGGAGCTGGTGGTGCGCGTGTGGCTGCCGAGCGCGATGGACCCGCGTGCCCGACGCCACTACGAGGCGATGGCCAGCGAATTGGGCAGCGACTTCGACGCGCGCCGCGTCGCCGAAGCAGCAGGCGAGGGCACGGGCGGCTGAGCGGTCCGCCACCGGCGTCCGCGGGCGGGCGCCGCGGCAAATGGAAAGGCGGCCTGCGCGGGCGGCGCCCGCCTTGTCGCGGCCGCCAGGTTGGCTAGCCGATGCGTCCGAGCAGCAGGTACTCCATCAGCGCCTTCTGCACGTGCATGCGGTTCTCGGCCTCGTCCCACACCACCGACTGCGGGCCGTCGATGACCTCGGCGGTGACTTCCTCGCCGCGGTGCGCCGGCAGGCAGTGCATGAAGAGCGCGTCGGGCCGCGCCACCGCCATCATCTCCTCGTCGACGCACCAGTCGACGAAGGCCTTGCGCCGCTCTTCGTTCTCGGCCTCGTAGCCCATGCTCGTCCACACGTCGGTGGTGACGAGGTGCGCGCCTTCGCAGGCGGCCATCGGGTGGTCGAAGACGCGATAACACGAGCGGTCGGTGATCCCGGCGACCTGCGGGTCGACTTCGTAGCCGCTCGGCGTGCTGATGTGCACCTCGAAGCCCATCACCTCGGCCGCCTGCAGCCAGGTGTTGGCCATGTTGTTGCCGTCGCCGACCCAGGCGACGACCTTGCCCTGGATGCTGCCGCGGTGCTCGATGAAGGTGAAGATGTCGGCCAGGATCTGGCAGGGGTGGTACTCGTTGGTCAGGCCGTTGATCACCGGCACGCGCGAGTGCGCGGCGAACAGTTCGATCTTCGCTTGCTCGTAGGTGCGGATCATCACGAGGTCGACCATGCGGCTGATGACGCGCGCGGTGTCCTCGATCGGCTCGGCGCGGCCGAGGTGCGTGTCGCCGGTGGTCAGGTGCACGACCGAGCCGCCCATCTGGTACATGCCGGCCTCGAAGCTGACGCGCGTGCGCGTGCTGGCCTTCTCGAAGATCATCGCCAGCGTGCGGTCGGCCAGCGGCTGATAGCGCTCGTAGTTCTTGAAGCGCGTCTTGATGATCTTCGCGCGCTCGAAGAGGTACGTGTACTCCTCGGCGCGCAGGTCCTTGATCTGCAGGAAGTGCTTCATCAGGCCGGGGCCGGGTTTCATCGGCTTCATCCCCGCGGCTCGGCGAGGAACGCCTTGATCAGCGGGCAGAGGATCGCGGCGATCTGCCGCGCCTCGTCGGCCGAGAGCACCAGCGGCGGCAGCAGGCGCACGACCCGATCGGCGGTGACGCTGATCATCAAGCCCGCGTCGGCGGCGCGCTGCAGCAGTACGCCGCAGGGGCGGTCGAGTTCGATGCCGACCATCAGGCCCTGGCCGCGGTATTCGACGACACCTTTCTCACCGGCCAGCCCGGCCTTCAGCGCGCCGAAAAGCACCTCGCCGACGCTCGCGGCGTGCGCGACGAGGCCGTCTTCTTCCATGATGCGCAGCGTCTCGACGCCGGCGCGCATCGCCAGCGGGTTGCCGCCGAAGGTGGTGCCGTGGTTGCCGGGGCCGAGCACGTCCTTGGCCTTCGGGCCGACGACGATGGCGCCGATCGGCACACCCGAGCCCAGGCCCTTGGCCAGCGGCATCACGTCGGGCACGATGCCGGCCCACTGGTGCGCGAACCACTTGCCGGTGCGCCCGAGGCCGCACTGCACCTCGTCGAGCATCAGCAGCCACCCCTTGTCGTCGCAAAGCTTGCGCAGTTGCCGCAGGTACTCGGCGCGCGTCGCGTTGATGCCGCCTTCCCCCTGGATCACTTCGAGGAACACGGCGACGACGTTCGGGTTCGTGCGCGCCACCTGCTCGACGGCGGCGAAGTCGTTCAGCGGCACGCGCACGAAGCCTTCGACCAGCGGCTCGAAGCCCTTTTGCACCTTCGGGTTGCCGGTGGCCGACAGCGTGGCGATGCTGCGGCCGTGGAAGGCACGCTCGTAGACGATGATCTCCGGGCGCTCGATGCCCTTGTCATGGCCGAACTTGCGCGCGATCTTCAGCGCGCCTTCGTTGGCCTCGAGGCCGCTGTTGCAGAAGAACGCGGCCGACAAGCCCGAGATCTCGCACAGCTTGGCGGCGAGCTGCTCCTGCAGCGGCACCTCGTAGTAGTTGGAGCAGTGGATCATCCTGGCCACCTGCTCCTGCAGCGCCGGCACGAGCTTCGGGTGGCCGTGGCCGAGCGTGTTGACGGCGATGCCGCCCAGGCCATCGAGGTACTTGCGGCCGTTCGTGTCCCAGACCCAGCAGCCCTCGCCGCGCGACAGCGCCAGCGGCAGGCGGCCGTAGGTGTTCATCACGTGCGGCATCGTCGCGGGGGCGGTCATCGGGAGGCTCCTCGGGTGGGTGGCTGACCGCTGAAGGCTGACAGCGGCTCGGCCCAGATGCAAAGCGCCGGGCGGCGACGCATGGGTCACGGTCCGGCGCGTCGGGAATTCTATTCGGCGATGCAGCACGACCCGGGCACGCCCCGGCGGCCTGCCGCTTGCCGACCCCTTCAGTGCACCGCGGGTGATGCCGAAGAAGCGCTGTCGTCATGCGCGAGCAAGTCGCGCTTCGTATCCTCCAGCGTGCTGCAATGCAACAACCTCTTGGCACAATCGAGCCCGCACGCGGCAGGGGGCCCTTGCCGTGGCTGCAACCGGTGCCGTCGCTTGGAGGCGCGCCGCGTAGGCACTTCATGACGACCAGCAAGCCGCGCCAGTTCTACATCCACGGCATCACGAACGCCGGCAAGGTCTTTCGCCCCAGCGACTGGGCCGAGCGCCTGGCCGGCGCGATGTCGTCGTTCCGCCCCGGCGCGCGGCCGGGGGCCGGCGGCATCGGCGCCTACATCGGCTACTCGCCGTACTGCGTGCCGCAGGTCATCGACCACGTGCGCTGCGTGCTCGTCAACGAGGCGCTGCGCGACATCGAGCCGATGGCGTGGGACTTCGTCATGAACTTCGCGCGCGACAACGACCTGCCGGTCAGCGAGGTCTGCGTGCTGCCCGAGGCGCCGCAGCGCGGGGATTGACCGCGGTACTGCACGCAGCGGCCGCCCCAATGCAAGAAGCCCGCCTATGGCGGGCTTCGCTGCTTCCGAGAAAGGCTGCTGAAGTCGTCAGGCCGCGAGGGCCAGCGCCTTCACCTTCGCGGCAAGGCGGCTCTTCGTGCGCGCTGCCTTGTTCTTGTGGAAGATGCCCTTGTCAGCCACCGAGTCGATGACGCTCTGGGCGGACTTGAACAGGTCGCCGGCCTTCGCCTTGTCGCCACCGGCCACCGCCTTCTGCACGTTCTTGACGACGGTGCGGAAGTGCGAGCGCAGCGAGCTGTTGTGCGCGTTCAGCACCACGTCCTGGCGCGCGCGCTTGCGGCCCGAGGCGAGGCGGACGGTCTTCTTCTTGGCTTTGGAGGAAGTGGCCATGGTCGAAAAGCGGTAGGGCAGGCTGCCGGAAGCAAAGACTGCGAAGTATAGCACTGAAGCGCAGTGCGGCCGGGCGCGCCGGGGCCGGCACCTATAATCGCCGTCGCCCGTGAACCTGCTCAAGGCCGCATCCACCGTCTCGCTTCTCACGCTCGTTTCGCGCATCACGGGCCTCGTGCGCGAACAGCTGATCGCCGCGACATTCGGCGCGAGCGCGGCCACCGACGCCTTCAACGTCGCCTTCCGCATCCCGAACCTGTTCAGGCGCCTTTTTGCCGAAGGCGCCTTCTCGCAGGCCTTCGTGCCGCTGATCGGCGCCACGCGCGAGCGCGAAGGCGACGCCGCGGCGCACACGCTCGTCGATGCCGTCGCGACGGTGCTCGCCTGGGTACTGCTGACCACCTGCGTGGCCGGTGTCGTCGGCGCGCCGGTGCTGGTGTGGCTGATCGGCGCCGGCCTCGCCGAGTTCGACACCGCGGTGCTGCTGACGCGGCTGATGTTCCCCTATATCGGCTTGATGTCGCTGGTGGCGCTGGCCGCCGGCATCCTCAACACCTGGCGGCGCTTCGCGGTGCCGGCGGCCACGCCGGTGCTGCTGAACCTGGCCGTCATCACCGCCGCGTGGCTCGGCGTGCCGTGGTTCGAGGCACGCGGCGTGCAGCCGATCCTGGCGCTCGGCTTCGGGGTGATGGTCGGCGGCCTCTTGCAGGCGGCGGTGCAGGTGCCGGCGCTGCGCGCCATCGGCATGCTGCCGCGCGTGGGCGTGGCGCCGGCGGCGGTGGCCGCGGCCTGGCGGCATGCGGGCACACGACGCGTGTTGAAGCAGATGGCGCCGGCGCTGCTGGGTGTGTCGGTGGCGCAGCTGTCGCTCGTCATCAACACGCAGATTGCCTCGCACGTGGCGGTGGGCGCCGTGTCGTGGCTCGGTTATGCCGACCGGCTGATGGAGTTCCCGACGGCGCTGCTCGGCGTCGCGCTCGGCGTCGTGCTGCTGCCGCAGCTGAGTGCGGCCGACGCGCGCGCCGACGCCGCGCGCTACAGCGGCCTGCTCGACTGGGGCCTGCGCCTCGTGCTGCTGCTCGCACTGCCGTGCGCGCTGGCGCTGCTGCTGTTTCCGACCGGGCTCGTCGCGGTGCTGTACCACTACGGCCGCTTCTCGCCCGGCGACGTGGCGGCCACGGTGTCGGCGCTGCGCGGCTACGGCGTCGGGCTGCTGGGCATCATCGCCATCAAGGTGCTGGCGCCGGCGTTCTACGCGCGCGGCGACATCCGCACGCCGGTGAAGATCGCCATCGGCGTGCTCGTCGCGACGCAGGCGCTGAACGTCGTCTTCGTGCCGTGGCTCGGGCACGCCGGGCTCGCGCTATCGATCGGCCTCGGTGCGCTCGTCAACGCCGGGCTGTTGCTCGGCGGCCTGCTCAGGCGCGGCACGTACCGGCCAGCCGCCGGTTGGTCGGCGTTTGCGCTGAAGGTGGCGGCGGCCAACGTGCTGGCGGGCGGCATGCTGGCGTTGGCCGCGGTGCGCATCGACTGGGTCGGCCTGCAGGCCGGCCCCTGGCAGCGTGCCGGCGCGGTGGCCGCGGTGCTGGGCGCCGTGGCGGTGGTGTATTTCGGGGCGCTGGCGGCGTTGGGCCTCAGGCCACGCGACTTCGCGCGGCGCGGCTGAGGGGCATTGACCGGGCCTTCGACCCGTTCGCCAGACCCGGCCCGATACACTGCCGTCCGCCATGGGTTCGCCCCTTCACTTCGAAGCACCAACCGCGCTGGAGTACTTCGCCACCCTCGTGGCCGACGACGCCAGCCTGTCGGTGCTGGAAGCGGCGGTGGCGGTCGCCCAGGCCGACCTGCCGGGGCTCGATCCGCAAGGCGTGCTGGCCGAGGTTGACGCGCTGGCCGAGCGGCTGCGCCGGCGCCTGCCGGCCGACGCCGCGCCGGTGCAGAAGCTGCGCCTCCTGAACCGCTACTTCTTCCACGAGCTGGGCTTTGCCGGCAACGTCAACAACTACTACGACCGGCGCAACAGCTACGTCTCCGAGGTGCTGCGCACGCGGCGTGGCATCCCTATCACGCTGGCGCTGCTCTTCACCGAACTCGCGCAGCAGATCGGGTTGAAGGCCTGTGGCGTGTCGTTCCCAGGCCACTTCCTCGTCAAGCTGCATCTGCCCGGCGGTGAGGTGGTGATCGACCCGTTCGACGGCCGCTCGCTCTCGCGCGAGGCGCTCGAGGAGCGGCTGCTGCCGTACCGCCGGCGCCGCGGCCGGCTGGGCGACGAAGAGGTGCCGCTGGGCCTGTATCTGCAGCAGGCCGAGCCGCGCGCCGTCGTCGCGCGGCTGCTGCGCAACCTGAAGGAGATCCACCGTGGCGCGCGCGACTGGCAGCGCCTGGCCGCGGTGCTCGACCGCCTCGTCGTGCTGCTGCCCGAAGACTGGGAAGAGCGCCGCGACCGCGCGCTCGTGCACGCCGAACTCGGCCGGCTCGACGCGGCCGCCGCCGACCTGCTGGCCTATCTGCAACACCGGCCCGATGCGCAGGACGCGCCGGGCCTGCGCTCGCTGCTCGAAGGCTGGAGCCGGCGCGCCGCCGGCCCGCGCTCGCGCTGAGCCCCGACGAGCCGATGCGGCAACTCACCCTGGCGCTTGGTCCGAAGCCGGACTTCAGCTTCGACAGCTTCCTGGCCGGCGCCAACGCCGCGGCGGTGCAGCACCTGCGCACGCTTGGCGCCTCGGCGGCGCCGGTTTACCTGTGGGGGCCCGCCGGCAGCGGCAAGACACACCTGCTGCGCGCGCTCGCCGCGCGCGTGCAAGGTGCGGGAGGCGTCGTCGGCAGCTTCGCGGCCGGCCAGCCGCTGCCGTGGATGCTGGACGCCGGATGGAGCCTCGTCATCGTCGACCGCTGCGACGAGCTCGATGCCGAGGCGCAGCGCGCCGTCTTCGCGCTCTTCGAGGACGCTGCGGCCGAGGGCGTCGCGTTCGCTGCCGCCGGCCGGCTGCCGCCGGTGGACCTGCCGCTGCGCGACGACCTGCGCACGCGGCTCGGCTGGGGGCACGTCTTCGCGCTCGCGCCGCTGTCGGAGGCGGAGACGCGCGCCGCGCTGCGGCGCGAGGCCGACCGCCGCGGGATCATCCTCAACGACGACGTGATGGGCTACCTGATGACGCGCTTCCCGCGCGACCTGGCCACGCTGATGCAGGTGATCGACCGGCTGGACGACTTCTCGCTCGAGAAGTCGCGCCTGGTCACCGTGCCGCTGTTGCGCCAATGGCTCGACGAAGAGGGCCGGCAGGCCGAGTCGCTGCTCGACGGCGGCGCGGCGCCGCCGGCGATGAAGGGATCCGCGCGGTGAGGGTGGCCCTCTTCGACCTCGACGGCACGCTGCTGCCGGGCGATTCCGACCACGCCTTCGGCGAGTTCGTCGTGCACCTGGGCTGGGCCGACGGCGCCGAGTTCGCGCGCCGCAACGACCGCTACTACGCCGACTACCAGCAAGGGCGCCTGGACATCGCCGACTACATCGACTTCATCACCGCGCCTTGGCGCGAGCGGCCGCTGCCCGAGGCCGAAGCCGCCTCGCGGCGCTTCATCGACGAGGTCATCCGGCCGATGCTGCGGCCGCAGGCGCTGGCGCTGATCGAAGAACACCGCCGCGCGGGCGACCGGCTGGCGATCGTCACCGCGACGAACGACTTCGTGACGCGGCCGATCGCGCGGCTGCTGGGCGTCGCCGACCTCATCGCCACCGAACTCGAGCGCGACGCGCACGGCCGCGCCACGGGTGCGATCCGCGGCGTGCCGTCGTTCCGCGAAGGCAAGGTCGCGCGCGTCGAGGCCTGGCTCGGCTCGCTTGGCGCGAGCCTCGATCGCTGCGATCGCAGCGTCTTCTACAGCGACTCCACCAACGACCTGCCGCTGCTGGAGCGCGTCAGCGACCCGGTGGCCACGAACCCCGCGCCGGCGCTCGAACGCCTGGCGCGCGAGCGCGGCTGGCCGGTCTTGAGACTCTTCGAATGATCAAGAAATTCATCCATCGGCTGCTCGGCCGCGGCGAGGCAGCGCCTGCAACGGCCGCCGCCGCCGTGCCGGCGATTCCGCTCGGCGTGCGGCGCGAGGTCGAGCGCGAGGAGCACGGCATCGACCCCGCGCTGCTCGACGCCAACGCGGTGCGCGTCGTGCGCACGCTGAAGGAGGCGGGTTACGAGGCCTACGTCGTCGGCGGCGCGGTGCGCGACCTGATCGTCGGCTTGCGGCCGAAGGACTTCGACGTCGCCACCGACGCGACGCCCGAGCAGGTGAAGGCGCTCTTCCGCCGCGCGTTCATCATCGGCCGGCGTTTTCGCATCGTGCACGTCGTGTTCGGCCGCGGCCGCGAGCACGAGACCATCGAGGTGTCGACGTTCCGCGCCTACCTCGACGCCAGCGCCGCCGAGCAGGTGCAGGGCAACGAGAAGACGGCCAAGAGCGAACTGGCCGAGCGCACGAGCGGCCACGTCGTCGACGCCAGCGGCCGCGTGCTGCGCGACAACGTCTGGGGGCCGCAGATCGAGGATGCCGCACGGCGCGACTTCACGATCAACGCGATGTACTACGACCCGCTGACGCAGCGCGTCGTCGACTACCACGGCGGCCTGGCCGATGCGAAGGCGCGCCTCATCCGCATGATCGGCGACCCCGAGACGCGCTACCGCGAGGATCCGGTGCGCATCATCCGCGTCGTGCGCTTCGCGGCGAAGCTGGGCTTCGCGCTCGACGCGGCGACCGAGGCGCCGATCGGCCGCATGTCGGCGCTGCTGGCCAACGTGCCGGCGTCGCGCCTCTTCGACGAGATGATCAAGCTGCTGCAGACGGGCCATGCGCTGGCCAGCATCGAGCAGCTGAAAAAGCGCCGGCTCGAGCGCGGCGTGTTCCCGGTGCTCGAAGCGGCGTTCCCGAGCGGCATGGGTGCCGGCGCCGCAGCGACGGCGCGCGAGACCTTCGTGCGCCTGGCGCTCGAGGACACGGACCGGCGCGTCGCCGAGGGGCGCTCGGTGGCGCCAAGCTTCCTGCTTGCGTGCCTCTTGTGGCACGAGGTCGTGCAACGCTGGAGCGCCAACCGCGCGCGCGGCGACGCGCCGTTCCCGGCGCTGCAGCAGGCCGTCGACGCGGTATTCGACGCGCGCATCGGCGACATCTCCGGCCGCGGCAAGCTCGCCGCCGACATGCGCGAGATCTGGCTGATGCAGCCGCGCTTCGAGCGGCGCACGGTGGCGAGCGTCCCGGCGCTCGTCGGGCAGCCGCGCTTTCGCGCCGGCTACGACTTCCTGCGCCTGCGCGCCGACGCCGGTGAACTGAGCGCCGAGCTGGCCGACTGGTGGGAGGACTTCCACCTCGGCAGCGACGAAGATCGCGAGGCGATGCTGCGCGACCTGCGCGCGGCGAGCACGACGCGTGTGCGGCGCGGCGGTGGGGGCAGTGAGCGCGATGCGCCGGTGGCCGCCGCGGCCGCCTCGCCGGCCGCGACGCCGAACGAGGCCGCTTTGGGGGCCGCGGCCGCCGATGTGGACCTGCCGCTCGATGCCGCCGACGCGCCAGCGCGCCGGCGTCGCCGCCGGCGCCGCCGCCCGAAGGCCGCCGCCGGCGCGGACGAGGTGGGCGGCACGGGCGACGCCACTTCGGCCTGACGCCGCCTCACGTCGCCCGAAGCGGCGGGCGCAGGCGCGCCACCTACAATCTGCAAGAAAGTTCACAGATCCGGCACACGGCGCCTTCCCCGCGCGCGGCCCCGGACCACGCAAAGGCGGCCCATGGTCTTCCGCAAGCTCCTCCCGCGCGAGGGCAACTTCTTCGAGCTGTTCAACCAGCACGCGCAACACATCGCCGACGGCGCCGACGCCTTCATGAAGCTCGTGCAGCACTACGGTGACGTCGACGCGCGCGAGCGCCACGCACGTGAGGTCGGCGACGCCGAGCGCGCCGCCGACCGCGTCACCGCCGAGGTGCACCGGCTGCTGCACCGCACGTTCATCACGCCGCTGGACCGCGAGCAGATCCACAGCCTGATCAACACGATGGACGACGTGCTCGACCTGCTGCAGGACTCCTCCGAGGTGATGCAGCTCTACGACCTGCAGAAACTGCCCGAAGACGTGATGCGGCTGTCGGAGGTGTCGGTGCGCTGCTGCCAGCGCGTGCAGCACGTCGTGACGCTGCTGCCGCGCCTGCGCGACGCCGCGGTGGCCGAGGCGGCGCTGAAGAGCTGCGAGGAGATCGACACGCTCGAGTCCGACGCCGACCGCGTGATGCGCGGCGCGATGTCGCGCCTCTTTCGCGAAGAGCCCGACACGCGCGAGCTCATCAAGCTGAAGGCCGTCTACGAGCACCTCGAGTCGATCTCCGACCGCTGCGAGGACGTGGCCAACCTGATCGAGGGCGTCGTCCTCGAGAACAGCTGAGGCGCGGCACGCCCGCCGCGCCTCTGTCTTCTTCCCGAGGTTCTTCCCGATGCAGATCGCCCTGTGGGTGGTGGTGATGCTGGTCGTGCTGGCGTTGCTGTTCGACTTCATGAACGGCTTCCACGACGCGGCCAACAGCATCGCCACGGTCGTCTCCACCGGCGTGCTCAAGCCGACGCAGGCAGTCGCCTTCGCCGCGTTCTTCAACGTCGTGGCGATCTTCTTCTTCGAGCTGAAGGTCGCCGCCACCGTGGGCAAGGGCATCGTCGAGCCGGACATCGTCGACCAGCACGTCGTTTTCGGCGCGCTGGTCGGCGCGATCTTCTGGAACGTCGTCACCTGGTGGTACGGGATCCCCTCGTCCAGCTCGCACGCGCTGATCGGCGGCATCGTCGGCGCGGCCATCGCGAAGGCCGGCGTCGGGCCGCTGATCGGCAGCGGCGTGCTGCGCACGGTGGCGTTCATCTTCGTCTCGCCGATGCTCGGCTTCGTGTTCGGCTCGCTGTTGATGATCGGCGTGTCGTGGCTGTTCAGGCGACGATCGCCATTGAAGGTCGACAAGCTCTTCCGCCGCGCGCAGCTCGTGTCGGCGGGGCTGTACTCGCTCGGGCATGGCGGCAACGACGCGCAGAAGACGATCGGCATCATCTGGCTGCTGCTGATCGCCGCGGGCCTGAGCGCCGCCGGAGACAAGAGCCCGCCGGCCTGGGTGATCTGGAGCTGCTACGTGGCCATTGGCCTGGGCACGCTGTTCGGCGGCTGGCGCATCGTCAAGACGATGGGCCAGAAGATCACGAAGCTCAAGCCCGTGGGCGGCTTCTGTGCCGAGACGGGCGGGGCGATCACGCTGTTCCTCGCCACGGGCCTGGGCGTGCCGGTGTCGACGACGCACACGATCACCGGCGCGATCTACGGCGTGGGCTCGGTGCGCGGCGCCTCGGCGGTGCGCTGGGGGCTGGCCGGCAACATCCTGCTGGCGTGGATCTTCACGATCCCGGTGACGGCGTTCGTCGCCGCAGTGTTCTACGGCGTGAGCCGCTGGTTGTTCTGACCGGCGCGGCGTTGGCGCCGGCGCTGCGGATTCAGCGCGGCCCGGCGGCCGCTTCGAGCTGCACCTCGAACGCCTTCTGGATTGAGAACGCGATCGTGCCGATCAGCACGATGCCGCCGAGCATCAGCGCGGCCACCGCCGCGAGCACGGCGCCCCAGCGCGTCTCGCGGCCCGGCAGCGCGGGGTTGTGGCGCGCGTCCCAGCGCTCGTCAGGCGTGAGCGCGTGGAAGATCGCGAAGCCCGCCGCCTGCGCGAGCATCAAGCCCAGCAGCGGCACCAGCACCCAGGCGAGCCGGTCGTCCTGGCCGAGTGCCGACATGCGCTCGGCGCCGGCTATGCCCAGCAACGTCGGCGGCCAGTGCGCCCAGGCCAGCTTGTCGGCCGCGCCGTGCAGGTACAGGCGGTGAGCGCCGAGCGCCCCGAGCACGAGCGCCAGCCAGGCGGCGACGGTCTTGGAGCGGTAGCGGGGCAAAGGATCGTGCAACGGGCGGGCATCGGACATGCGCCGGTCACTATAATGCGCGGTTCCCACCGACGGCCCCGGGGCTTGTGGCGGCGCGCTTGCCAAGGCGCGCGACGAGCCGCATCTCGGGGCGTATCTACGGCGGCAGGGGCAACAAGGTGCCGGTCGGCGCTCCCGGGGTTCTCCGGGTGTGCGGGCCGTCTGGATGGCCAGTCCGGTGTGTCTCCCGTGGCTCGGTGATCTGCAAGTCGAACAAGGTCCAACCCCATGGTCGTGATCCGTCTGGCCCGTGGCGGCGCGAAGAAGCGCCCCTTCTACAACATCGTCGTCGCCGACTCGCGCGAGCGCCGCGACGGCCGCTTCATCGAGCGCGTCGGCTTCTACAACCCGATGGCCGCCGGCGGCGACCAGCCGCTGCGCGTGGCGCTCGACCGCGTCACCTACTGGGCCGGCGTGGGCGCGCAGCTGTCGCCCACCGTGCTGCGCCTGGTCGACCAGGCCAAGCGCGCCGCGGCCTGACCGCGCAACGCGTTCAAGGCCTCACCGCGCCCGGGAGCACGGGTGTTCGCCCACGGCGAGGACCCGGCGTTTCCCGATGACGCGGTCGAAGTCGGCCGCGTCGTCGGCGCCTGGGGCGTGAAGGGCGGCATCCGCATCAAGCCGTTCTCGGCCGACCCGCAGGCGCTGTTCTCGACGAAGCGCTGGTTCCTGTTGGCGCCAGACACGCCGACTGCTCCGGCTGCCGCGCGGCCCGGGCCGGTGCCCAAAGCGAGCGCGGCCGCCGCCGCCAGAGCCAAGGCTGCAATTGCAACGCCGCCACCGCGCTGGCCGCGCCTCGTGCGCGTCGCGCAGGCGCGCGAGCAAGGCGACCACATCGTCGCCACGCTGCACGACCTCGACGACCGCGACGCTGCACAGGCGCTGGCCGGCGCGCGCGTCTTCATCTCGCGCGCGAGCTTCCCCACACCCGCGGCCGACGAGTTCTACTGGGTCGATCTGATCGGCCTGGCGGTGCAAAACCGCGAAGGGCTCGAGCTCGGCACCATTGCCGGGCTGATCGAAACGGGCCCGACCTGCGTGTTGCGCGTGCAGCCGCCGCCCACCGCGGCCGCCACCGCAACGTCGAGCGACGAAGGTCCCGCCGATGACCGCGATGCCGGCGACGGCGAGGCTGGCGCGCCGCGAGAACGCCTGATCCCGTTCGTCTCCGCCTACGTCGACCGCGTCGATCTCGCCGGCCGCTGCGTGCACGTCGACTGGCAGCCTGACTTCTGAGCCGCGGGCGCTGGCAGCGATGCGCTTCGACGTCGTCACGCTGTTTCCGGAGCTGTTCGCGCCGCACCTGACGCTGGGCGTGACGCGGCGGGCGTACGCGGCCGACGGCATCGACGTGCGGCTGTGGCCTTTGCGCGACTTCGCCGAAGACGCCTACCGCCGCGTCGACGACCGGCCTTACGGCGGCGGGCCGGGCATGGTGATGCTGGTCGAGCCGCTGGTGCGGGCGCTGGCGGCAATCCGGGCTGATCGAGCCGGCGGCACCGCCGCGGCCGACGCCGCGCCCGAAGCGGGCGCGGCGCCGCTGCCGGTCGTCCACTTCACGCCCACCGGCCGGCGTATCGACCAGGCCGTCGTGCGCGAGTTCGCCGCCGGCCCGGGCGCCGTGCTCGTCTGCGCGCGCTACGAAGGCATCGACCAGCGCTTCATCGACCGCTGCGTGACGCACGAGCTGAGCCTCGGCGACTTCGTGCTCTCTGGCGGCGAGCTGCCGGCGCTGGCGCTGCTGGACGCCGTTGCGCGGCTGCAGGAAGGCGTGCTCAGGCCCGAATCACACCGGCAGGACAGCTTCTCCGAGAGCGGCGCCGGCACGCCGGCCACGAGCGCCGGTGCCGGCGAAGCGATGGACGGCCTGCTCGAAGGCCCGCACTACAGCCGGCCCGAGCGGCTGGCGCTGGAAGGCGACGTGGCCGAGGTGCCGGCGGTGCTGCTGTCGGGGCACCACGCGGCCATCGCCCGCTGGCGCCGCGAGCGTTCGCTCGAGCTGACCGCGCGCCGCCGGCCCGAGCTGATCGAGCGTGCCCGCGCGGCCGGCCGGCTGAGTGCAGCGGACGAGAAGTTCCTCGCCACCCTATAATCCGCAGCTTTTCGATCCTCTGCCGGGCACCCACATGGGCCGGGCGCCGCTTCAGCATCACGCGACGGTGGCAACCCGACCCGCACCTTCCACAACCCGCCCGCCGTGCCGCCACAAACCACCAGGCAGGCACGCGCAGCCGAAGCGGCACCCACGCCGCAGGCGGCCGCGCCGCAAGATCGAATGGAGTGCACTTTGGACCTCATCGCCACCCTCGAGCGGGAAGAGATCGCCCGCCTGGACAAGAAGCTGCCCGAATTCGCCCCCGGCGACACGGTGATCGTCAACGTCAACGTCGTCGAAGGCACGCGCAAGCGCGTGCAGGCCTACGAAGGCGTGGTCATCGCCAAGCGCAACCGCGGCCTGAACAGCAGCTTCATCGTGCGCAAGGTCAGCAGCGGCGAAGGTGTCGAGCGCACGTTCCAGCTGTACAGCCCGCTGATCGCCGGCATCGAGGTCAAGCGCCGCGGCGACGTGCGCCGCGCCAAGCTGTACTTCCTGCGCCAGCGCAGCGGCAAGTCGGCGCGCATCAAGGCCAAGCTGGCCTGATCGGCGTGGCCGGCGCCCGCCGCCGGCCCCGCGTCGACTCCCCGCCGATTCGCGTCGCGCTTTCGCTTGTTGGCCCCACCCCGCATCCTCGATCCGCGCGTCGTGCCCGTGGCCGGGCACGACGGCCACCTGCCCGGCATCCCTGCCGACCGGCTGAGCGCCGAGCGGCTGCGCGAGCAGTTCGCCGCCGCGCGGCCCTTCACGCCCGAGATGCCCGGCGACGGGCGCCGCTTCGACCTCGCGCGCGAGCCTTCGCCGGCGGCCGTGCTGGTGCCACTGGTGCACCGCCCCGAGGGGCTGTCGGTGCTGCTGACGCGCCGCACCGACCACCTGCGCGACCACGCCGGGCAGATCAGCTTCCCCGGCGGGCGCAGCGAGCCCGAGGACGGCAGCGCCGCCGAGACGGCGCTGCGCGAAACCGAAGAAGAAGTCGGCCTCGCGCGCCGGCATGTCGAGGTCGTCGGCACGCTGCCGGTCTATACGACGGTGACGAGCTACACCGTCACGCCGGTCGTCGCGCTCGTCACGCCGCCGTTCGCGCTGGCGCTCGACAGCTTCGAGGTCGCCGAGGCCTTCGAGGTGCCGCTGGCGTACCTGATGACGCCGGCGCACCATCGCCGCCACGTCTTCACGTTCGATGGCGGCGAGCGCCAGTTCCTCTCGATGCCGTGGCACGGCCCGGGTGCCGACGGCGAGCCGCGCGAGTACTTCATCTGGGGCGCGACGGCGGCGATGCTGCGCAACCTGTACCGCTTCCTCGCGCACGACTGATCGGCGGCGCGGCTCGCCGCGCCGCGCAACCCCACACCCGCACGGAAGTCGCGCCCCGGCCCGCCCCTATCATCGCCGCCGATGGGTTTCCTCGCGGTTCTCGTGGCGCTGGTGCTGGAGCAGGTCAAGCCGCTGCCGCGCGAGTCGGCGATGCACGAAGCGTTGCGCGCCTACGTCGCCTGGTGCGGGCGCAACTTCGACGCCGGCCGGCCGCACCACGCGTGGGTCGCCTGGTGCGCCGCGGTGCTGGTGCCGGCCGCGCTCGTCGCGCTCGTCTACGAACTGCTGCACCGTCAGCACGCGCTGGCGGGCCTCGCCTTCGACATCGTCGTGCTGTACGTCGCGCTCGGCTTTCGGCAGTTCAGCCACTACTTCACCGACATCCGCAACGCGCTCGAGCGCGGCGACGAGAACGAGGCGCGCCGGCTGCTCGCCGAGTGGCGGCACCTCGATACGCGCGAGCTGCCGCGCACCGAGGTGTTGCGGCACGTCGTCGAACACGCGCTGCTGGCAGCGCATCGGCACGTCTTCGGCGTCTTCTTCTGGTTCGTCGCGCTGTCGGCCGTCGGCCTCGGGCCCCTCGGCGCGGTGGTGTACCGGCTCGCGGAGTTCTGCAGCCGCTACTGGGGCTTTCGGCAGCGGGCGATGGACGCGCCGGTGAACGAGGCGCTGCTGAAGCTCTCGCGGCTGCTCTTCTCGCTGATCGACCACGTGCCGGTGCGGCTGACGGCATTCGGCTTTGCCGTCGTCGGCGACTTCGAGGCGGCGGTGGCCGGCTGGCGGCGCGACGCGACGCTGTGGCAGCACCCCAACGAGGGCATCATCCTTGCCGCTGCGGCCGGCGCGGTGGGCGTGCAACTCGGCGGCGCTGCACCGCCCGGTGTGACGCCCGACCGGCGCAAGACCTTCACGGCGGGCGGCGAGCCTGATCTCGCCGCGGCGGTAGGCTCGACCCCCGGCGTGCAGCCGCAGCTCGGCCACCTGGCCAGCGTCGTCGGCCTCGTCTGGCGCTCGGTCGTGCTGTGGCTGGTGCTGGTGGCGCTGCTGACGGCGGCAAACGTGATCGGCTGACCCGCCTTCCGTTCGCGCTGACCCTGTCGAAGCGCTGGCCGAACCGTCCCGCCCTACCACTCCTTGCGCGACAGCTCCTCGTACAGCGCGGCGTAGATCCGCAGCCGGCTGGCGCTGATCGTGCCCGCCTCGGCGGCGGCGCGCACGGCGCAGCCCGGTTCGTGCCGATGCGTGCAGTTGGCGAAGCGGCAGTCGCCGGCGAAGGGCGCGAGATCGGGCATCAGCGCGGCGAGATCGCGCGCCTCGACCTGCCGCAGGCCGAACTCCTGGAATCCCGGTGAATCGATCAGCGCGCCCGCGTGCTGCTCGTCGAGCCAGTACCAGGTCGTGCTGGTCGTCGTGTGCCGCCCGGCATTCAGCGCCCGCGACACCTCGCCGACCTGCGCCTCGGCACCTTCGACGAAGCGGTTGACGAGCGTGCTCTTGCCCATGCCGCTCGGCCCCAGCACCAGCGTCGCGCGGCCGCGCAGATGCGGCAGCAGGCACGCGCGCGCGCTGTCGGGGTCGGCCTTCAACGCGAACTCGAGCACCGTCACGCCCATCGCCGCGTAGGGCGCCAGGCGCGCGCGTGCCTCGGCCGCGCCGGGCAGGTCGATCTTGTTCAGGCCGACGATGGCTTGCACGTCCGCCGCCGCGGCGGCGATCAACGCGCGTGCCAGCTGGCTTTCGGAAAACGGCGGCTCGACGGCGACGAGCACGAGCACCTGGTCGAGGTTGGCCGCGAAGCTCTTCGTGCGCCATTCGTCCTGGCGGAAGAAGACATTGCGGCGCGGCTCGAGCGCCGTGACGACGCCGCCGTCGCCGGCCGGCTGCCAGCGCACGCGGTCGCCGACCACGAGGTCGCTCTTCTTGCCGCGCGTCTGGCAGCGGATGCGCGCGCCGGCGGGTGTCTCCACCAGCACCTGGCGGCCGTAGGTGGCGACGACGAGGGCGGCGTCGGCGCCCTCGCTCGTTGCACCGGCTGCCGCGCCTTCAGTGGCTTCAGCGGCTTCGCTGGCTTCGGCCACGTCGTCCGGGGCCTTCCGTCTCACGCCGGCGCCGGCAGTGCCGCCAGCCGCTCGGAGGCCGGCGGGTGCGAGTAGTAGAAGCGCACGTACAGCGGGTCGGGCGTCAGCGTCGCCGCGTTGTCCTCGTGCAGCTTCAGCAGCGCCCGCGCCAAGGCGCGGCCGTCGGCTTGCGCGCAGGCGTAGGCGTCGGCCTCGAACTCGTGCCGGCGCGACCACTGCGCCGCCAGCGGCGAGACGAAGAACATGAATGGCGGCAGCGCCAACGCGAAGAGCAGCAGTGCCAGCGCGTGGTTCGGCGCCGTGAGGTTCGGCGTGACGCCGAGCCCCGTGTAGAAGCCCGGCTGCGCCGCGAGCCAGCCGAGCAGCGCCAGGCCCGCGAGGCTGGCCGCGAAGATGCCGACCATGCGCTTGAGCACATGCCGGTGCCTGAAGTGGCCGAGTTCGTGCGCCAGCACCGCCTCCACCTCGCCGGGCGTGAGCCGCGCCAGCAGCGTGTCGAAGAAGACCACCCGCTTGGCCGCGCCGAGGCCGGTGAAGTAGGCGTTGGCATGCGCCGAGCGGCGGCTGCCGTCCATCACGAACAGGCCCTTGGCGGCGAAGCCGCAGCGCTGCATCAGCGCGCGCACGCGCTCGGCGAGCGCCGCGTCGGGCAGCGGCTCGAACTTGTTGAACAGCGGCGCGATCACCGTCGGGTACAGCACGAGCAGCACGAGGTTGAAGCCGACCCACGCCAGCCAGGCCCAAAACCACCACGCCTGCCACCAGGCGCTGCCCGAGGCGCCCATGATCCACAGGATCAGCGCCGCCAGCGGCAGGCCGATCAGCGCGCTGACGACGACGCCCTTGGCCAAGTCCGCGAGCCACAGCCCGAGCGACATGCGGTTGAAGCCGAAGCGCTGCTCGATGCGGAAGGTCTCGACCCAGCCGAACGGCAGCTCGATGACGCCGCCGATGACCACGAACGCCGCCAGCAGCGTGAGCTGGTACGCCATGTCGCCGAAGCGCGGCTGCACGGCCTCGCGCACGGCGGCGTTCAGCGCGTCGAGCCCGCCGAGCAGCGTCCAGCCCAGCAGCACGGCGACGCCGAAGGCACCGGTCAGCATGCCGAAGCGCACACGCACGAGCGTGTAGTCGGCGGCCTTTTGGTGCGCTTCGGCCGACACGGTGGCAGAGAAGGGCAGCGGCACGTCGCCGCGGTGCCGCGCCACGTGGCGCACCTGCCGCGAGGCAAGCCACAGCCGCACGGCGAACGAGGCCACGACGGCGGCGACGAAGAGTAGGGTGAAGGGCGAAAAGGACATCGAAGCCGAGTTTAGGGGCCGCCCTGGGCCCGGCGGCGGCCGTGGCCATTGCCGGTGTACTGCCAGTGCGTGCTCAGGCGCTGCGCCGCCGGCGACAGTAGCGAGATGGTCCGCCGAACCCCGCGCAACCATGCCCGACAATCCGCCGCCATGACCGCTGCCACCACCCCGCTCGCGCCCAGCGAGCACAACCTCGTCTGGATCGACCTCGAGATGACCGGCCTCGTGCCCGAGCGCGACCGCGTCATCGAGATCGCCGTCGTCGTCACCGACCCGCAGGTCACGGTGCGCGTCGAGGGCCCGGTGTTCGCGGTGCACCAGAGCGACGCGGTGCTCGACGGCATGGACGCGTGGAACAAGGGCACGCACGGCAAGAGCGGGCTTACCGAGCGCGTGCGCGCCTCCGCCATCGACGAAGCGGCGGCGAGCGCGCGTGTCATCGAGTTCCTGCGCGCGTACGTGCCGGCGGGCAAGAGCCCGATGTGCGGCAACAGCATCTGCCAGGACCGGCGCTTCCTCGCCATCCACATGCCGGCGCTCGAGGCCTTCTTCCACTACCGCAACCTCGACGTGAGCACGCTGAAGGAACTGGCGCGGCGCTGGAAGCCGGCCGTGCTCGAAGGCTTCAGGAAGGCGCAGGCGCACACGGCGCTGGCCGACATCCACGAGTCGATCGACGAGCTGCTGCACTACCGGCGGCACCTGCTGCAAGCCTGAGCTGCGCGCCGCGACCGACGTGACGCTGCTGTACATCATCCTCGCCACCGCCGCGGGTGGCATGGTCTCGGTGGCCATCGCCGCGACGTTGACCGTCGGCGTGCTCGGGCGCGTCGTCAAGAGCCTTGTCAGCCTGTCAGCGGGCGTGCTGCTGGCGACAGCGCTGTTGAACGTGCTGCCCGAGGCGTTCTCGGCCGCAGCGGCGGCGGGCTCCCATGCGCACGACGCGCAGGCTGCCCCGGCCCTCGAGCACCGCCCGACACCGGCGACGCTCTTCGCCACGCTGCTCGGCGGGCTGCTTTTCTTCTGGCTGCTCGAGAAGGCCGAGTTGTACCGGCACTTCCACCACCACGAAGGCGACGGCCACGACCACCATCACCACTTCGACGCCGAGCAGGCCGGCCGCGGGGGCCTGGGCGTGCTCGTCGGCGACGCCGTGCACAACTTCTGCGACGGCGTGATCATCGCCGCCGCCTTCGTCGCCGACCCGGCGCTCGGCGTCGTCACGACGCTCGCCGTGGCGCTGCACGAAATCCCGCAGGAAGCGGGCGACTTCATCGTGCTGCTCAACGCCGGCTTCAGCCGCGGCCGCGCGCTCGCCTTCAACCTGCTGTCGGGCGCCGCGGCGGTGGCCGGCGGCGTGCTCGGCTACTACCTCGTCGGGCCGTTCCAGAACCTGCTGCCGTACCTGCTGGTCGTGGCGTCGAGCAGCTTCATCTACGTCGCCGTGGCCGACCTCCTGCCGCAGTTGCAGCAACGCCTGGCGTGGCGCGACACGGCGCTGCAGGTCGCGTGGCTGCTGGCGGGGCTGGCGCTCGTCGTGGTGGCGCGCGAGTTGCTGCACCAGCACGCGCACTGAGCCCGTGCACCGGCGCGCGCCGCCGCCGCGACGGCGGCCGCCTCAGCGCACCACCAGCACCGGCAGCGTCGTGTGCGTCAGCACGCGCGAGGTTTCGCTGCCGAGCAGCAGCGCGCTGACGCCGCGCCGGCCGTGCGAGGCCATCACGATCACGTCGCAGTTCTGCGTCTTCGCGTGGTCGAGGATCGCCTCCCACGGGTGGATCGCCTCGACCGTGTGCGCCTGGCAGGTGACGCCGGCGGCGCGCGCGGCGTCGGCGGCGGCCTGCACGCGGGCGGCGGCGATGCGCTCCTGCGCGTCGTAGAACTCCTGCGGCGGCACCGGCTGCATCTCGGAGATGGCGCTGTACGGGAACGGCTCCTTCACCGACAGCGCGTAGATCTGCGCGCCCGACAACTTGGCCAGCGAGATGGCCGTGGCCAGGGCCTTCTCGGTGACTTCCGAGCCGTCGGTGGGGAAGAGGATGCGCTTGTACATGGAACCTCCTGAAATGCGGGTTGCGTGCCGCTATTTGACCGCGTCCGCGGCCGCTTGTCGTCCTGGCAACCCCGGGCCTTGACTCCGATCAACCGCGCGCGGTGGGCCGCGTCGGCTCGGCGCACCACTCGCTCCACGAACCCGGGTAGAGCACCGTGTCGGGCCAGCCGGCATGCACCATCGCGAGCAGGTTGTGGGCGGCGGTGACGCCCGAGCCACAGTAGTGCACGACGGGCAAGGCGGGGTCCTGACCCATGTCGTCGATACCGAGCGCGGCGAACTCGGCGCGCAGCGTGGCCGCCGGCTTGAAGCGGCCGTCGGCGCCTAGGTTGTCCTTGAAGAAGCGGTTGATGGCGCCCGGGATGTGCCCGGCCACCGGATCGAGCGGCTCGACGTCGCCGCGAAAACGCTCCGGGGCGCGTGCATCGACGAGGCACGCCGCGCCCGGGGACAGGCGCGCGGCGAGGCCCTCGGCATCGATCACCGGCATCGACGCGCCGGCCGCACCTTCGGCGCTCATCGGATACGGCGCGCGTGCCTTCACCTCCGGCCGCGCCGATTCGAGCTTGCCACCCGCGGCGCGCCAGGCGGCGATGCCGCCATCGAGCACGGCCACCGCCTCGTGCCCCAGCCAGCGCAGCATCCACCAGGCGCGCGCCGCGGCCGGGCCGCCCTGGGCGTCGTAGGCCACGACCTGCGTCGCCGGGCCGATGCCCCAGGCGCCCACGCGCTCGGCGAACGCGGCGCGCGCGGGCAGCGGGTGGCGGCCGTTCTTCCCGGTCTTCGCGCCACACAGGTCGCGTTCGAGGTGCGCGTGGAAGGCGCCGGGCAGGTGCGCTTCGGCGTACGCGCGCTCGCCGGCCGCGGGGTCGACGAGGTCGAAGCTGCAGTCCAGCAGGACAAGGTTGTTCGAGTCGGCTGACCGGCTTGTCAGTGCCAGCAGGTCCGTCGCAGAGATCAGGGTGCGGAACATCTTGTCTCCCTTCGTGTTCGGTCGGCTCGGGTCGGTTCGTGGATCATGAAGCAAGGCCGCGCGCCGGCCGCTCGACTTCGCTCAACTGTCGGGCGCTGCCGCCGCATCGGGCTGCGCCTTGTCGCGCAGCTGCGTCGCGACGACGCCGGCGCCGACGATCAACGCCATGCCAAGCAGCGCGCCGGCAGTCACCGGGTCGTCGAAGAGCCACACGCCGAAGCCGAACGCAAACGCCACGCCCAGGTACTGCAGCGAGGCGATGCCGAGCGTCGCGCCGTGGCTGTAGGCGCGCGTCAGCATCCATTGCCCGCCGGCGGCGAGCAGGCCGATCGCCAGCAGCATCGCCACGCCGCGCACGCTGTGCCCGTGCCAGGTGCCGGCGACCAGCGTCACGGCCGCGCCGGCCAGCACGCCGGCCAGCGAGAAGTAGAAGACGACGCGCAGCGGCGGCTCGCCGGCGCGGCCGAGCGCCGTCACCTGCAGATAGGCCAGCGCCGCGAGCACGCCTGACAAGAGGCCGCTCAGGCCATACGGCGCCTGCTCGGCCGTCATCGTCGGGCGCAGCACGAGGGCGACGCCGGCGAAGCCGGCGAGCACGGTGGCGACGAGGCGGCCGTCGATCGCCGGACGGCCGGGCGCGACGAGCATCGCGCCGCCGATCAGGAACAGCGCAATCCACACCGACGACATGTAGTTCAGCGTCGTCGCGGTGGCCAGCGGCAGGCCGCCGATGGCGTGGAACCACAGCACGAGCGCCGTCACGCCGGTGAGGCTGCGCCAGGCGTGCATCGCCGGCACCGGCGTGGCGAGCGAGACGCCGCGCCAGCGCATCAGGCCGGCGATGACGACGAGCCCGACGAGCGAGCGGTACATCACCAACTCGCCCGCGCCATACAGCGGCGACGCCGCCTTGACGACGACGCCCATCAGCGCGAACAGCAGCGACGAGGAGAGCATCGCCAGCGGCGCGGAGAGGGCGAGGGCGGGCATGCGGAAATGCAGAAGGTGGTGCAGAGGGCGACGCAAAAAAACGCGACGGGCCGGCAGGCCGGCCCGTCGTCGTCGTACGGCCGCAAGGTCAGTGGCGCGTCAGAACGTGCCCTCGGCCGCCAGGCCCATCTCGCGCCGGTACCACTCGTGAAAGTGCAGCATGCCGTCTTCCATCGGACTCTGGTACGGGCCGACCTCGTTCTCGCCGCGCGCCAGCAGCGCCGCGCGCCCCTCGTCCATGCGCTCGCCGATCTCGTCGTCCTCGATGCAGGTCTCCATGTAGGCGGCCTGCTGCGCCTCGACGAACTCGCGCTCGAAGGCGACGATCTCCTCGGGGTAGAAGAACTCCACGAGGTTCAGCGTCTTGCGCGGGCCGCGCGGGAACAGCGTCGAGACGACGAGCACGTGCGGGTACCACTCGACCATCGTCGTCGGGTACATCGTCAGCCACACCGCGCCGTGCGTCGGCGGCACGCCCTGGCGGTACTTCATCAGCGCCGCGTGCCAGCGCTCGTAGACCTGCGAGCCGGGCTTGTTGAGCGCCTGGTGGATACCCACCGTCTGCAGCGAGTGGTTGCGCCCGAACGTCCAGCGCAGATCGTCGCAGGTGACGAAGTGGCCAAGCCCCGGGTGGAACGGGCCGACGTGGTAGTCCTCGAGGTAGACCTCGATGAACGTCTTCCAGTTGTAGTTGCACTCGTGCAGCTGGGCGCGGTCGTAGACGTAGCCGCTGAAGTCGAGCATGCCGGTGCTCTTGGCGTCGAGCGCGGCCAGCTCGGCGGGTACCGAGCGTTCCTTGCCCTCGAAGATCAGGCCGTTCCAGCGCTGCAGCGGGTACTGGCGCAGGTTCAGGCACGGGTCCTCGGCGAAGTGCGGCGCGCCGGCGAGCTTGCCGTCCAGCGCGTAGGTCCAGCGGTGCAGCGGGCAGACGATGTGGCTGCCGCCGGGGCTTTGGCCGCGGCCGCGCAGCATCACCGCCTGGCGGTGCCGGCAGACGTTGGACAGCAGCGAGATCCCGTCGGGCCCCGGGGCGTGGCGCACGAGCGCGCGGCCTTCGGCTTCCTGCGGCAACGCCAGGTAGTCGCCGACCTCGGGCACCGCGAGTTCGTGCCCCAGGTAGGCTGGAGCGAGCTGGAAGATCTTCTCTTGTTCCTGGCGGAACAAGCCCTCCTCGAAATAGCTGTGCACCGGGAGCTGCGCCTTGGCGCGCGCGTCGAGAGGGATGCTGAGGTCCGACATGATCCGAACCAATCCTCCACAGGACAGTGAGAAGAGAGATGCGCGTAACGCGGGCGGGATTCTACCGACCCCCCCTCGGCACCGGCCTTCGTGCGGCATTTGCCACTTCATCGAGGGTGCCGCCGCACAGGGGATGGATCGATGCCGCTCGAAGCCCCGATTGGCCGCGCGGGCCGGGTGGCCCGGCAAAGCGCGGTCCGAAGACCCGATTGACTAGAATCCGCCCCTCACATTTCATGCCCCGGAATGGCCAGAAGCACCGCTGCCGCGCCCGCCGCCCCCGCCGAGCGCACCGACGACCGCCCCGGGCGACCCGCCAGTTATGAGCAGGCGCTCGCCGAACTCGACCACCTCGTGCTGCAGATGGAGCAAGGCGAACTGCCGCTGGACCGCCTGCTCGACGACTACCGGCGCGGCGCCGAGTTGCTGGCCTATTGCCGCGGCCGGCTCGAGGCCGTCGAGGCGCAAGTCAAGCTGCTCGAGGAAGGGCGGCTGAAGCCGTGGAACGGCGCATGACCCTGCGGCACTGCCGGCCGGCTCGCGCTGCGCGCCGGGCACCGAGGACGACCTGTTGAACGCCCGCGATCTCGACGGCTGGATGCGCCAGCAATTGCTGGAGGTAGAGCAGGCGCTCGAACGCTGGGTGCCGGGCGACAGCCCGGCCGGCCTCGGCGAGGCGATGCGCTACGGCGTGCTCGACGGCGGCAAGCGGCTGCGTCCGCTGCTCGTGCTGTCGGCGGCCGAGGCGGTGCGCGGCGACCACGAAGCGGCCATGCGCGCGGCCGTCGCCGTCGAGCTGATCCACGCCTACTCGCTGATCCACGACGACATGCCGTGCATGGACAACGACGTGTTGCGCCGGGGCAAGCCGACGGTGCACGTGAAGTTCGGCGAAGCGCAGGCGATGCTCGCCGGCGACGCGATGCAGGCGCTGGCCTTCGAGGTGCTCACACCTGAGGCCGGAGTCGCGCCGGCGTTGCAGGCGCGGCTCGTGGGCCTCTTGGCCCGCGCGGCCGGGCACATCGGCATGGCCGGCGGGCAGGCGATCGACCTGGCGAGCATCGGCAAGCCGCTGACCGAAAGTGCGCTGCGCGACATGCACCGGCGCAAGACCGGCGCGCTGCTGCAGGCCAGCGTGCTGATGGGCGCGGCCTGCGGCAGCACGACGCCGCAGAGCTGGCAGGCGCTGCAGGACTACGGCGCCGCGATCGGCCTGGCCTTCCAGGTCGTCGACGACATCCTCGACGTGACGCAGGCCTCCGAGACCCTCGGCAAGACGGCCGGCAAGGACCTCGAGGACAACAAGCCGACCTACGTGTCGGTGCTCGGGCTCGACGCAGCGCGCCGCCATGCGCAGGAGCTGTGCGCGCAGGCCCACCAGGCGCTGGCGCGCAGCGGGCTCGAAGCCGCCACCGCGACGCTCGCGCTGCTGGCCGACCGCGTCGTCGAGCGCGAGAACTGAGTTCTTCCATGAACAAACTCCTTCCGACGATCAACAACCCGGCCGACCTGCGCCGCATCGGCCGCGGCCAGTTGGCGCAGGTGGCGGCCGAGCTGCGCCAGTTCGTGCTCGACACCGTCAGCCAGACCGGCGGCCACCTCGGCAGCAACCTCGGCACGGTGGAGCTGACGGTGGCGCTGCACTACGTCTTCGACACGCCGCACGACCGCATCGTCTGGGACGTGGGCCACCAGACGTATCCGCACAAGATCCTCACCGGCCGGCGCGACCGCATGCACACGCTGCGGCAGCTGGGCGGCATCGGCGGCTTTCCTCGCCGCGACGAAAGCGAGTACGACACCTTCGGCACCGCGCACAGCTCGACGTCGATCTCGGCGGCGCTCGGCATGGCGCTGGCCGCGCAGATGAAGGGCGAGGACCGCAAGGCCGTGGCGGTGATCGGCGACGGCGCGATGAGCGCCGGCATGGCCTTCGAGGCGCTGAACAACGCCGGCTTCGGCCACAACGGCCACACGGTGGACATGCTCGTCGTGCTCAACGACAACGACATGTCGATCAGCCCGCCGGTTGGCGCGCTGAACCGCTACCTGGCGCGGCTGATGAGCGGCCAGTTCTACGCTGCCGCGCGCGAGGGCGCCAAGGCGGTGCTCAAGCCCGTGCCGCCGCTGTTCGAGCTGGCGCGCCGGCTCGAGGAGCATGCCAAGGGCATGGTCGTGCCCGGCACGATCTTCGAGGAGTTCGGCTTCAACTACGTCGGCCCGATCGACGGCCACGACCTCGACTCGCTGATCCCGACGCTCGAGAACCTGCGCACCAAGAAGGGCCCGCAGTTCCTTCACGTCGTCACGAAGAAGGGCTACGGCTACAAGCTCGCCGAGGCCGACCCGGTGAAGTACCACGCCGCGAGCGGCAAGTTCAACCCGGCCGAGGGCTTCCCGAAGGCCAGCGGCCCGACGAAGCCGACCTTCACGCAGGTCTTCGGCCAGTGGCTGTGCGACATGGCCGAGGCCGACCAGCGGCTCGTCGGCATCACGCCGGCGATGCGCGAGGGCTCGGGCATGGTCGAGTTCCACAAGCGCTTCCCGGGGCGCTACTTCGACGTCGGCATCGCCGAGCAGCACGCCGTCACCTTCGCCGCGGGCCTGGCCTGTGAGGGGCTGAAGCCGGTGGTCGCCATCTACTCGACCTTCCTGCAGCGCGGCTACGACCAGCTGATCCACGACGTGGCGATCCAGAACCTGCCGGTCGTCTTTGCGCTGGACCGCGCCGGCGTCGTCGGCGCCGACGGCGCCACGCACTGCGGCGCCTACGACATCGCCTTCGTGCGCTGCATCCCCAACTGCAGCATGCTCGTGCCGAGCGACGAGAACGAGTGCCGCATGGCGCTGACGACGGCGTTCAGGCAGGAGCACCCGGTGGCCGTGCGTTACCCGCGCGGCAGCGGCTGCGGCGCCGAGATCCAGCCCGAGCTGACGGCGTGGGAGTGGGGCAAGGGCGTCGTGCGGCGCGAGAGCACGTTGCGCGCCGATGCGCGTGCTGATGTGCGCAGCGCCGATGGCCGCACGCCGCGCATCGCCATCCTCGCCTTCGGCACGCTGCTGCACCCGGCGCTGGCCGCGGCCGCGAAGCTCGACGCGACGGTGGCCGACATGCGCTTCGCCAAGCCGCTGGACGAGGCGCTGGTGCTCGAGCTGGCGCGCACACACGGCGCGCTCGTGACGGTGGAGGAGGGCTGCCTGCCCGGCGGCGCCGGGTCGGCGGTGCTCGAGTGCCTGGCCAACGCAGGCGTCACCGTGCCGGTGCTCTCGCTCGGGCTGCCCGACCAGTTCATCGAACATGGCGACCCGGGCAAGCTGCTGTCGCTGGTCGGGCTCGACGCCGCCGGCATCGAGCACAGCATCCGCGAGCGCTTCGTGCCTTCCGAACTGCCGCGGCCGGCGCTGGCCGCGGTCAATTCCTGATGAACTCCCTGACCGAAGCCCTGCAGATTCCCGACACGCAAAGCGCGCGCGACCATCGCCGGCTGGCGATCCAGCGCGTCGGCGTGAAGGACCTGCGTTACCCGCTCGTGCTGCATGTCGCGGGCGCCGCGCAGGCGTGCGCGGCGACCTGGGCGCTCGACGTGGCGCTGCCGGCCGAGCAAAAGGGCACGCACATGTCGCGCTTCGTCGCCTGGCTCGACGAGTTGCAGGCGTCGGGCGCGGTGCTCGATGCGCCCGCGTTGCGCGAGCGGCACCAGGCGATGCTCGAGCGGCTCAACGCCGCGGCCGGCCGCATCGAGGCGAGCTTCGAGTTCTTCCTGCGCAAGCGCGCGCCGGTGTCGGGCCTGACGAGCCTGCTCGACTACCGCGGCCGCTGGATCGCCGAGACGCGCAACGGTGAGACGGTCGTGTGGGCCGAGGTCGGCGTGCCGGTGAAGAGCCTGTGCCCGTGCTCGAAGGAGATCTCCGACTACGGCGCGCACAACCAGCGCGCGATGGTCACGCTGCTTGTCGAGCTGTTGCAGCCGATCGAGTGGCACGAACTCGTGCGCTTCGCCGAGGACGAGGCAAGCAGCGAGATCTGGCCGATGCTCAAGCGCACCGACGAGAAGTGGGTCACCGAGCGCGCCTACGAGAACCCGAAGTTCGTCGAGGACCTCGTGCGCGACGTGGCGCTGCGCCTCGAGCGCGAGCCGCGCATCGGGCGCTACGCCGTCGATGTCGAGAACATCGAGTCGATCCACAACCACTCGGCCTACGCGCGCGTCGAGCGCATGTAGGTGCTGTGCAGGCGCCCGGCCGAAAGGCGCGGCGCGCACCGAGAAGGATTCGACATCCTGCGCCGGGCGATGTGACCACCGTCACGCGCCGCGCGCCGTGTAGGAAGTTGCCTGACACGGCGAAGCGAAGAAGCTGGACTCAAGCAACCGATGTGAGTCCATGTTGCGGCCCAGTTCGGCTCGATAGAGTGCGTTCCATCGATCACGCACCCTGTCCCACGCCGGAGCCGCACGAAATGACCCCTGACCAGATCCTCGCCGAAATCCGCGAAGCCAACCTCTCGTACCTGATGCTGGCGCAAAGCCTCGTGCGCCACGACCGCGAGCAGGCGCTGTTCCGCCTGGGCATCAACGAGGAGACGGCCACGGTGCTGGCCACGCTGACGCCGGCGCAGATGATGAAGATCGCCACCGGCAACCAGCTGCTGTGCCGCTTCCGCATGGACGACGACGTCGTGTGGAACCTGCTCACGCACCACGGCAAGGGCGCCGCCAACGACGGCATGTCGCGCCTGCACGCGTCGATCCTGATGGCCGGCCGCCATCAGGAAGCGGCCTGACACAGCGGCTCGCTGCAACGTCACGCCCTGTCCCCGCGCCTGCCGCCCCCGAAGATTCCGAGATCCCCAAATGGCCCGCACCAAGAGCATCCTCACCGAAGCCCGGCAGATCGAACGCGCCGTCACGCTGATCAAGCTCGGCGCCCGCCTCCAGGTGCTGGAAAGCGAAACCGACCTGAGCTACGAGCGGCTGCTGCGCCTGTACAAGGAAGTGGCCGGCAAGAGCCCGAGCAAGGGCCAGCTGCCGTTCTCGACCGACTGGTTCATGACCTGGCAGCCGAACATCCACGCGAGCCTGTTCCTGAACATCCACGAGTACCTGAACAAGGTCGCGGCGCTGGACGAGATCGACACGGTCATCAAGGCCTACCAGCTCTACACCGAGCAGATCGGCGCGCAGGGGCTGGCGCCGCAGCTGTCGGTGACGCGCGCCTGGCGGCTCGTGAAGTTCGTCGACAACGGCATGCTGACGATGACGGCGTGCAGCAAGTGCGGCGGCCACTTCGTCACGCACCCGCACGAGATCGCCCGCCACTACGTCTGCGGCCTGTGCAACCCGCCGGCGCGCGCCGGCAAGGGCAAGATGGCCGGCGCGTTGTCGGGCGCGGCCCGCGCTTTGGAAGCGGCGCCGAGCACTGCTGCACATTAATGCGTCGGCGCCGCCGGCCACGGCTCAAGCGATCACGCGCATCATCCGATTCAAGCGGCGAGCGGTCCTGCCGATCGCTGTTCTCCCAGGTTTGTCGAGTCTCTACGGGTCTCTCGAACGGTTCATTGCTCGTCTCCTCCTGGCACAGTCCCCTGTGCTTTCAAGCGGGTCCCTCGGGGCCCGCTTTTTTTCGCGCCTGGCTTTCGATCGGGCGGCGCCGGAAATGGCGCGTGACGCCGCCGCTTCTCGCGGAACGTGCGCCGGTGCCTGTTGGCGACACTGAACGCCGATGACGTTCCACCTCGGATCGCTCGGCCGCCTGCGTTGGCCGCTTCCTGCGCTGTCCGCCTGGGCCGCCGGCTGGCTGGCGGCGGCATTGCTGGCCTGGTTCGCTGAATGGCCGGCGGCGGCGGTGTTCATCGCCGGCAGCGTCGCCGGGGGCTGGCTCGCCACGGCCAACGCCGGCCACTGGCGGCGCGCGATTGCCGCGGCGGGATTCCCGGTCTCGTTCCTGCTGCTGAGCGGCGGCGTTGCTGCGCTGGGCACACCCGGCGGCGGCGCCGGCTGGCTCGTCGCGCTGGCGTTGTTGCTGTGGCTGTACCCGCCGCGCGCCTGGCGCGACGCGCCGTTCTTTCCGACGCCCGCCGCGGCGCTGAAGGGCCTGGCCGACATCGTCACGCCCGCGCCGGCACGTGTGCTCGACGCCGGCTGCGGCCTCGGCCACGGCCTCGCAGCGCTCGGCCGGTTGTGGCCGGGGGCGGCGCTGCACGGTGTCGAGTGGAGCCGGCCGATGGCGTGGCTCGCGCGCCATCGCCTGCCTCACGCCGACATCGCCCGCGGCGACATGTGGGCGCAATCGTGGGCCGGCTTCGACCTCGTCTACGTCTTCCAGCGCCCGGAGACGATGCCGCGCGCGTGGACCAAGGCCTGCGCCGAGATGGCCGACGGCGCCTGGTTCGTCAGCCTCGAGTTCGCAGTGCCCGGTGCCCAAACCGCGGCTGTCGTCGATGCCGGCGTCGGCCGCCCCGTGCACGTCTACCGCGTGCGCTCGGTCGCACTGGCGGCGCGCCGGCCGCGCTCAACCGGGGCCCGCACGGGCCGATAACCCCAGCAAATTCCGCTCACGGACGCGTCGGCATGCCGTCGGCGCCTGTCCAAGCACACAACACATGTTCGTCATCGTCGGCTGGGCCGTGGCCCTTGGTTGCATCTTCGGGGTGTTCATCATCCACGGGGGCAACATGGGCGTCATCCTGAAGGCACTGCCTTGGGAGATGACGACCATCGGCGGCGCCGCGGCCGGTGCCTTCCTCGCCAACAACCAGAGCAAGGTCGTCAAGGCGACGCTGCGCGGCCTGGGTGCGTGCTTCAAGGGCAGCAAGTACACGAAGGCGCGCTACATGGAACTGCTGGCGCTGCTGTACGACATCCTGCAGAAGGCGCGCAAGGAAGGCCTGATGTCGATCGAGAAGGACGTCGAGGAGCCGCAGAACTCGCCGATCTTCAAGAAGTACGCCACCGTCGGCAGCGACCACCACGTCACCGAGTTCGTCACCGACTACCTGCGCATGATGGTCTCGGGCAACTTGAACGCGCACGAGATCGAGTCGCTGATGGACAGCGAGATCGACACCCACCACCACGAAGAGCACGCGGCGGTCGCGGCGATCCAGCGCCTGGCCGGCGCGCTGCCGGCCTTCGGCATCGTCGCGGCGGTGCTGGGCGTCGTCAACACGATGGGCTCGGTCGGCCAGCCGCCGGCGGTGC
This sequence comes from Betaproteobacteria bacterium, assembly GCA_016716535.1. Classification (GTDB taxonomy): domain Bacteria; phylum Pseudomonadota; class Gammaproteobacteria; order Burkholderiales; family Burkholderiaceae_C; genus Rubrivivax. Next base: position 937,122 of record JADJWD010000002.1, read on the forward strand.
TGGGCGGCATGATCGGCTCGGCGCTGGTCGGCACGTTCCTCGGCATCTTGCTTGCGTACGCGTTCGCCGAGCCGCTGGCGGGCCTGCTCGAGCAGAAGGTCGACGAGGCGACCAAGGAGCTGCAGTGCATCAAGACGACGCTGCTGGCCAGCATGCAGGGCTACGCGCCGCAGGTCGCCATCGAATTCGGCCGCAAGGTGCTCTATTCGACCGAGCGCCCGAGCTTCACCGAGCTCGAGGGCCACGTGAAGGGCAAGAAATGAAGCCCCCCCCGAAGCGCCTTCGGCGCCTCCCCCGAGGACCCGAAGGGGACTCTTCCGGTCCCGCGGGCACCGCCAGCGGCCCGGCAGAGCCGGATCCGCGGCGGTCGCTGGCCTTCACCGCCGGGGCTCGCCGCGGCGGCGCGCGACGGAAGGGTTGAGCCATGGCTGGCGACGCCAAGAAGCTCCAGCCGATCATCATCAAGCGCATCAAGAAGGGCGGCCATGCCGCCCATGGTGGCGCGTGGAAGATCGCCTATGCCGACTTCGTGACGGCGATGATGGCCTTCTTCCTCTTGATGTGGCTGCTCGGCAGCACGACCGAGGGCGACAAGAAGGGCATCGCCGACTACTTCTCTTCGCCGCTGAAGGTGGCGATGCAGGGCGGCGCGGGCTCGGGCGATTCGTCGTCGGTGGTGCGCGGCGGCGGCACCGACCTCACGCGCTCGACCGGCCAGGTGCGCAACGGCGACGTCCAGGCGCAGCGCAGCACGATCAGCCTGCGCCTGCTGAAGGCCGAGCAGCGGCGCGCCGAGATCGCGCGCCTGGAAGACCTGCGCCGCCGCGTCGAGGAGCGCCTCGCCGCCAACGAGCGCCTGGCGATGATGCGCTCGCAGATCCTGCTGGACATGACGGCCGAGGGCCTGCGCATCCAGATCGTCGACGAGGAAGGCCGGCCGATGTTCGCCAGCGGCAGCCCCGAGCTGCAGCCGTACATGCGCGAGCTCTTGCGCGAGCTGGGCAGCGTGCTCTCGGGCGTGCCCAACCGGCTGACGCTCGAAGGCCACACCGACGCGATGCCGTTCCCCGGCGGCCAGCGCGGCTACAGCAACTGGGAGCTTTCGGCCGACCGCGCCAACGCGACGCGCCGCGAGCTGCTCGCCGGCGGCCTGCCCGAAGACCACGTGCTGCGGGTGCTGGGCCTGGCGGCCAGCGTGCCGTTCACGCCCGCCGATCCGCGCGCGCCGGCCAACCGGCGCATCAGCATGATCGTGATGAACCGCGAGGCCGAAGAGCGCGCGCTGCGCGGGGGAGCCGTGCCGGCGGCCGAACTCCCGGAGGCCGAACTCCCGGCCACCGAGGCGCCGGCCGGTTCAAGTCCGCCGCCACCGATCCGATAAGCCGGGCAGTCGACCGCCACGGTTCGCCGTCCTTCCCGAAAGCCTCCCCATGAGCACCTCCACGGATCTCCGCTTCCTCATCGTCGACGACTTCTCGACCATGCGCCGCATCGTGCGCGGGCTGCTCAAGGAGATGGGCTGCCACAACGCCGACGAGGCCGAGGACGGCGTCGTGGCGCTGAACATGATGAAGAACACGAAGTACGACTTCGTCATCTCCGACATCAACATGCCGAACTTGAACGGCTTCGAGCTGCTGAAGGCGATCAAGGCCGACGAGGCGCTGAAGCCGGTGCCGGTGCTGATGGTCACCGCCGAGGCGCGCAAGGAAGACATCGTGATGGCCGCGCAAAGCGGCGCCGCCGGCTACATCGTCAAGCCGTTCACGAAGGCCACGCTCGAGGAGAAGGTGCACAAGATCGTGCAGAAGCTGGCCACGCCCGCCTGAGCCCAGTCGTCGCCAGCTGGCCGCGCTTCCCACCCCATCCGTGCAGACGCCGAGCGGCGCAGGAAGAACAACACAATGAAAATGGACAACGCCAGCGACCTGGCGCCGGCCGGCAGTCAACCTGTCGCACCTGGCGCCGTGTCGCCCGAGGTCTTCCAGCAACTCGGCAACCTGACGCGCCTCTTGCACGACACGCTCGAGCAGCTCGGCGTGATGCCCAAGCTCCAGATCGCCACCGAGGGCCTGCCCGACGCGCGCAGCCGCCTGTCGTACATCGCCGGCAAGACGGCCGACGCGGCGAACAAGGTGCTGAACTCGGTCGACCAGGCCAAGGCCGACCACGCGCGCATCTCGGCGGCGACGCGCGAGATCGCCCAGCGCATCGTCGCCGACCCGGTGAAGGCCGTGGCCTCGGGCGCGGTGATGAACTTCGTCGAGGACGTCGAGCGCAGCACCGGCTCGATCGACAGCCACCTCACCGACATCATGCTGGCGCAGGACTTCCACGACCTCACCGGCCAGGTCGTGACGAAGGTGATCGGCCTCGCCACCGAGCTGGAAGACAGCCTCGTCAAGCTGCTCGTCTCGGTGGTGCCGCCCGACCAGCGCGAGCGCGTCGCGCCCGAACTGCTGAGCGGCCCGGTCGTCGACCCCAAGGGCCGCACCGACGTCGTCAGCAGCCAGGGCGAGGTCGACGACTTGCTGGCCAGCCTCGGGTTCTGAGCGAACCCGTTCGGACTCTCACCCACGCCGCGCAATGACGCGGCGTTTTGTCCTTCTTATCGGCCTCAAGCGGCGGCGCCCGGCCGGCACCATGGCAAGGCTCGCGGGACCCTGTATGACCCGCGCGCGCTTGACCGATGGCCGCCGATTCCCAGAGTTCCAACCGCACGCTTCCCGCCACGCCGCGCAAGATCGAGCGGGCGCGCACCGAAGGCCAGGTCGCCCGTTCGCGTGATCTCGGTCACTTCCTGGCGCTGGGCGTCGGCATAGCGCTCCTGGGCGCCTTCGCGCCACAGCTGACGCGCTGGCTCGCGCAGGGCATGGCCGAGGCGCTGCGCTTCGACTGGCACGCCGTGGCGAGCCCCCAGTCGATGCCCGAGCGGCTGGTGGCGCTGTCGACGACGCTGCTGTGGGTGCTGCTGCCGGTGGGCGCGATCACGGTCGTGCTGGCGCTGGCCGCCGGCCTCGTCAGCGGCGGCTGGAACTTCACGCTCAAGCCGCTGGCGCCCAAGTTCGAGAAGCTCAACCCGCTGGCCGGCATCGCCCGGCTCGTCTCCGGCGCCCACCTGGCCGAGGCCGCGAAGGCCTGCCTGCTGGCGCTGCTGCTCGTGCTCGTCGGCGCCTGGATGCTCAGCTCGCTGGCGCCGCAGGCCGCGGCGATGCTGGCGCTGCCGCTGCCGCGGGCGCTGGTCGCCGCGGGCAGCCTGCTGCAAGGCGGCCTCGTCGCCATCGGCCTCGTGTTGGCGGTCTTTGCCGTCGTCGACGTGCCGCTGCAGCGCCAGATGCTCGCGCGGCGGCTGCGCATGAGCTTCGAGGAAGTGAAGCGCGAGATGCGCGAGTCCGAGGGCAACACCGAGGTCAAGGGCAAGATGCGCGTGCGCATGCGCGAGATGGTCAACCGCCGCATGCTGGCCGCCGTGCCGCGCGCCGACCTCGTGGTGATGAACCCGACGCACTACGCGGTGGCGCTGAAGTACGACGAGGCGAAGATGGCCGCGCCGAAGGTCGTCGCCAAGGGCGCCGACCTGCTGGCGCTGCGCATCCGCGACATCGCGCGCGACGCCAAGGTGCCGGTGCTGCAGGCGCCGCCGCTGGCGCGTGCGCTCTACGCCCACACCGACGTCGACCACGAAGTGCCGGCGCGCCTCTTCGCCGCCGTCGCACAGGTGCTGGCGTGGGTCTACCAGTTGCGCGACGCGCTCGCCGCCGGCCGGCCGTTCGCCGCGCCGGCGCCGGTGCCGGCGGTGCCCGACGACATGGACCCGCTGGCCGAATCCAGGCCAGACGTCGATGCGGCTGCCGCTGACGGGGAGGGCGGCGCATGAACGACTTCCTCGCCTCGCTGCGCGCCGCGCTCGATCCGCGGCAGAGCAAGAGCGCCAAGGCCGCCGCGCTGAAGGCGCTGGTGCTGCCCATCTTCGTCGTGCTGATGCTGGCGATGATGGTGCTGCCGCTGCCGCCCTTCGCGCTGGACCTGCTGTTCACCTTCAACATCGCGCTGGCGCTGATGGTGGTGATGGTCTCGGCGCAGATGGTGCGCCCGCTCGATTTCGCGGCGCTGCCCACCGTGCTGCTGGTGACGACGCTGCTGCGCCTGTCGCTGAATGTCGCCTCGACGCGCGTCGTGCTCACCGAGGGCCACACCGGCCCGGCGGCGGCCGGCAAGGTGATCGAGGCCTTCGGCCACTTCCTGATCGGCGGCAACTTCGCCGTCGGCCTGATCGTCTTCGCGATCCTCGTCGTCATCAACTTCGTCGTCGTCACGAAGGGCGCCGAGCGCATCGCCGAGGTCGGCGCGCGCTTCGCGCTCGATGCGATGCCCGGCAAGCAGATGGCAATCGACGCCGACCTGAACGCCGGCCTGATCGACGAGAAGGAGGCCAAGCGCCGCCGCGCCGAGGTCGGCGAGGAAGCGGACTTCTTCGGCTCGATGGATGGTGCGAGCAAGTTCGTGCGTGGCGACGCGATGGCCGGCATCCTGATTCTCGTCATCAACGTCATCGGCGGCCTCGTCATCGGCATCGCGATGCACAGCCTGTCGGCCGGCGAGGCGGCGCGCAGCTACGTCACGCTGGCCGTCGGCGACGCACTGGTGGCGCAGATCCCGGGCCTGCTGATCTCGGTGGCCGCGGCGATGGTCGTCTCGCGCGTCGGCAAGGAAGAGGACATCGGCACGCAGATCCGCGGCCAGGTGTTCGACTCGCCGCGCTCGCTGGCACTGACGGCAGCCATCATCGGCGGCCTCGGCCTCGTGCCGGGCATGCCGCACCTCGTCTTCGTGCTGATCGCCGCCGGGCTCGCGGCGCTCGCCTGGCAGATGCACCAGGCGAAGAAGCGCGCCGCCGCGGCGCCGGAACGCGCCGAGGTCGTGGCCGCGCGCGAGGCCAACCCCGAGGCGACCTGGGACGACCTGACGCCGGTGGACACGCTCGGCCTCGAGGTCGGCTACCGGCTGATCGCGCTGGTCGACAAGTCGCGCGGCCCGGGCGGCGTCGGCGACCTGCTGGCGCGCATCAAGGGCGTGCGCAAGAAGTTCGCGCAGGACGTGGGCTTCCTGCCGCCGCCGGTGCACATCCGCGACAACCTCGTCGAGCTCAAGCCGAGCATGTACCGCGTCACGCTGCGCGGCGCCGTGGCCGGCGAGGGCGAGGCGATGCCCGGCATGTGGCTCGCGATCAACCCCGGCGGCCCGGGCGGCAACGGCGGCGCGGTGATGGCGCAACTGCCCGGCACGCGCACGCAGGACCCGGCGTTCGGGCTGCCCGCGGTGTGGATCGAGGAGCGCCACAAGGAGATGGCGCAGATGGCCGGCTTTACGGTTGTTGATTGCCCGACCGTCGTCGCCACCCACCTCTCACACTTGATGCAGGTGAATGCGGCCCGTTTGCTGGGCCGCGTCGAGACCCAGCAGCTCGTCGAACACGTCACCCGGCTCGCCCCCAAGCTGATCGAAGACGTCGTGCCCAAGATGGTCGCCATTCCCACCCTCCAGCGCGTGCTGCAACTGCTGCTGGAAGAGGGCGTGCACATCCGCGACATGCGCTCGATCATCGAGTGCCTGGCCGAGAACGCCAGCACCGTAAGCGACCCGCACGAGCTGGCGCGGCGCATCCGCACGCATCTCGCGCCGGCCATCGTGCAGCAGATCTACGGCCCGGTGCGCGAGCTGGACGTGATCGCGCTGGACCCCGAACTCGAGCGCCTGGTCACCCAGGCGCTGAACTCGCCGCACGGCGCGGCGCTGGACCCGGGCATCGCCGACACGCTGGCCAAGAGCGCCGCCGACAACGCGCGCTCGCAAGAGGACCGCGGCCACCCCGCGTGCCTGCTGGTGCCCGACCCCATCCGCGCGCCGCTGGCCCGCCTGCTCAAGCGCGCTGCGCCGCGCCTGAAGGTGCTGGCGCACAGCGAGATTCCTGAGACCCACACCATTCGCATCGGCTCGATCATCGGAGCGGCAGCATGAACTTGAAGCGATTCACCGGCCGCACATCGCGCGATGCGCTGGCTCTCGTGCGCCAGGCCTTCGGCGACGACGCCATCGTCATGAGCACCAAGCCCTGCGCCGAAGGCGTGGAGGTGCTGGCGATGGCGCCCGAAAGCGTCGAGCACCTCGAGCGGGTCGGCGCAGCGCTGCCGGCGGCGCGCAGCGAGGCGCGTCATTCAACGTTCGGCGGACTGGGCCACGATGCGCCTGCCGCGCCGCACGCATCGCGTCAAGGCCAACGCCAGCCGGCCGCGCAGGCCATGCGCGTCGAACCCACCTTCGACGGCCGTGCCGGCGATGCCGAGGTCGGCGAAGACGTGCGCCAGCTGCAGATGAGCACGCTGTCGTTCCAGGACTACGTGCGCGAACGCATGCTCAAGCGCCGCCACGCCGAACTGCACGCGGCGGCCGACCCCGAGCCGGTGGCACCGCCGGCCGTCTCGCCGATCGCGCAGGCGCGTGCGCGCCTCGCGGCGCAGCAGGCCGAGCGCGCTGAGCGCGCCGACGTGCGGCGTGCGGGCGCCGATTTCGCCGAGTCCGCCTTCGGCGCCGTGCCCGGTGTCGCGCGCGCCGCGGCGATCGCCGAAGCGATGGCCGCCCCGGCGCCGCGGGCCGCCGCGCCGCGTGCGCCGATGGCCCAACCCTCGACCCCCACGCCGGCGCGGCCGAAGGCTGCTGCCACGGCGACCACTGCCGCACCCGCCCGCCCCACGTTCCCGGCCGCCGGTGAACCGGTGCCCGAACTGCACAAGGTCGCGCCGGTCGCGCGCCCGCAGCCGCCGGTGCAACTGCCGGCGTCGGCCGCAACGGCCCATGCGACGGCCTCTGCAGCGCGCACCGCGGTCCCCGCCGCGCCCGCCGAGCCGCGCGTCGACCAGACCGCGATGCTCAGCGAGCTGCGCTCGATGCGCGGCCTGATCGAGCAGCGCTTCGGCGCGCTCGCGTTCATGGAAAAACTGCAGCGCCAGCCGCGCCAGGCGCAGCTGACGCAGCGGCTGCTCGAAGCCGGCTTCTCGCCGGCGCTGACGCGGCGCCTGGCCGAATGCCTGCCGGCCGAAGTCGACGAAGCCGCCTGGGCATCCGGCGTGCTCGAACGCAACCTCGCCACCGGCGAGCGCGAAGCCGCGCTCGAAGACGCCGGCGGCGTCTACGCGCTGATCGGCGCCACCGGCGTCGGCAAGACGACGAGCACGGCCAAGCTCGCCGCCGCCTTCGCGACGAAGCATGGCGCGTCGAACCTCGGCCTCGTCACGCTGGACGCCTACCGTGTCGCCGCGCACGAGCAGCTGCGCACCTACGGCCGCATCCTCGGCGTGCCGGTGCACACCGCGCACGACCGCGCGTCGCTCGAAGACCTGCTCGAGCTGCTCGCCGGCAAGCGCATGGTGCTGATCGACACCGCCGGCATGGCGCAGCGCGACACGCGCACGCGTGAGCTGCTCGAGATGCTGCAGCGCCCGCAGATCAACCGCCTCGTCGTCATCAGCGCCGCCGCGCAGGGCGAGACGATCGAAGACCAGCTCTCGGCCTATGCCGCGCCCGGCTGCCGCGGCGTCGTGCTGTCGAAGGTCGACGAGGCCGTCAAGCTCGCACCGGCGCTGGACGCAATGATCCGCGCCCGCCTGAAGGTGCTGGCGGTCGCCAACGGCCAGCGCGTGCCCGAGGACTGGCACCGCCTGTCGGCGCATGCGCTCGTGCAGCGTGCGCTGCGTTCACAAGGCGCGCCGGCCTGGCGCATGGAGCCGGCCGAGGTGAACCTCGTCTTCGCCGGCCAGCCGTTCGGCGGCACGCAGCCCGCTGCGGCGGCTGCCAGCGCCGCCACCGCCACCGCCGGCGGCATCGCCTGACACCGCACGCCGCGAACCCACCCCCGAGCCGCACACCGCTCATGCGCGACTTCTACGCCACCTCCGCATCGGTGCCGCTGGACCAGGCCGAGGGCCTGCGGCAGCTGTTCTCGCGCCGCGGCCGCGGCGGCCGCCGCGTCATCGCGCTGGCCGCCAACGCGCACGTCGCGCACAACGCCGTCGTGCTCGACCGCGTCGCCTCGACGCTGTCGGTGCTCGGCCGGCAGGTGCTCGTAGTCGATGCGGCGCTGTCGGCGCCGGCGCCGCACGAGCTGGCACGCATCGAGCTGGCCGCGGGCCTAGAGCCGATGATGCCCGGCGTCGCCTACCTGCCGGCGCGCGGCCTGCCGCTGCAATACGTGGACACGCGCGGCTCGGCGGCCCGCTTCATCGAGGCGCTGTTCGACGCCGTGCCGAGCGCCGACGTGGTGCTGCTGCACGCCGAGGCGGCCGACCTCGCGCGCCTGCTCGTGCGCACCGAGGCGCGGCCGCTGTTGATGGCGGCCGACCACCCGGAAAGCCTGAAACACGCCTACGCGAGCTGCAAGCTGCTGACGCAGCGCACGCGGCTGGCGACCTACGATTTGCTGCTCGCCGCCTCGGCGCGCTCGCCGCGCATCTCGAGCATCGTCGCGAGCCTGCGCGGCTGCGCCGACAGCTTTCTCGGCGCGCTGGTGCACGACTGGGCGCTCGTCGACCCGGCGCTGCCGGCGCCGCTGGCTGCGCACCCCGCGCTGGCCGCCGACGCCGGCGAGAGCGCCGATGACATCGCACCCGACGAGGGCCTGGCCGCGCTGCTGGCCGCCCAGCTCGCACTCGACGACGAACCCGGCGCTGCGGCGCCGGCCGCGACCGCTTACACCCCGAACCCGCTGCCTGGGCGCTTTGCGCCCATCGATCGATAGAGGTTGACCATGTACACCGCCAAGGGAACCCTGGACGCCGGCGCGCTGCTCAAGCAGTACCAGCCGCTGGTGCGCCGCCTCGCGCACCAGATGATCGCGAAGCTGCCGGCCAACGTCGAGCTGGACGACCTGATCCAGGTGGGCATGATCGGCTTGAGCGACGCGCTGTCGCGCTTCGACGCCAACCAGGGCGTGCAGTTCGAGACCTTCGCGACGCAGCGCATCCGCGGCGCGATGCTCGACGAGCTGCGCGGCAACGACTGGATGAGCCGCGGCGACCGCCGCCACCAGCGCAGCATCGAGGCCGCCGTGCACAAGCTCGAGCAGCGCTTCGGCCGCGCGCCGAGCGAAGGCGAGATCGCGCGCGAGATGGGCCTGTCGCTCGAGGACTACCAGTCGCTGCTGGGCAAGGTGCGCGGCACGCAGCTGATCTACCTCGAGGACATGAGCGGCGACGACGGCGACGAGGACTACCTCGACCGCCACGTCGCCGACGAGGAAGCCAACCCGATCGCGCGGCTGCAGGACCAGCGCATGCGCGAGGCGCTCGTCGAGGCGATCAAGCAGCTGCCCGAGCGCGAGCAGTACGTGATGAGCATGTACTACGAGCAGGACATGAATCTGAAGGAAATCGCGGCCGTGCTCGGCGTGACCGAGAGCCGCGTGTGCCAGCTGCACAGCCAGTCGATCGCACGGCTGCGCTCGCGGCTGCGCGAGTGGTAGAGCCGCAAGGCACAAGACACATCGAAAAGGGCGACAAACCGACATGCTGCTTGCCTTCAAGCGCCGCCTTGCTGCCGCGGCGCCCCCGGAGCCCGCCGCCGCCCATGGCGCCGACCTGACGCGTGTCGTCGAAGACCTCGCGCAGCAGGCCTCGGCGCTCGGCCTCGAGGCCGCCGAAGTGCGCGGCGCGATCGAAGACGCCAGCCAGGCGGCGCAAATGCAGGGCCAGGCCGTGCTGGCGTTGGCGCAGCAGCTGCAGCAGGTGGCACAGGCGCAAGGCGACATCGCCAACGAGACCGACGCGGCGCTGAAAGCCGTCACGCAGGTCGGCGACGCCGTGCACGGTGTCGGCCAGGAGGTCGGCAACATCGTCACCACGCTGCGCGAGGTGTCGCAGGCGGCACGCGAGATCACGCAGATCGCGCTGCAGACGCGGCTCGTCGCGTTCAACGCCTCGGTCGAGGCCAAGCGCGCCGGCGAGGCCGGCCGCGGCTTCTCGGTCGTCGCCGATGCCGTCAAGGACCTCGCGGCGCGCGTCGAGACGTCGTCCAAGCAGATCATGGGCACCGTCGGCCAGCTCGACACGCGTATCGGCGCGCTCGAGCGCGAGGTGCGCCGCGACGATGCCGCGCCGCTGGACAAGCAGGGCGCCGTGCACCGCGCGCTCGCGACCGTCGGCGACGGCGTGCACCGCATCCTGGAGGCCAGCGGCCGCAGCCGCGATGTCTGCCAGGGCCTCGAGGCGCAGGTCGGCAGCATCGAAGGCGACATCCGCGCCACCACTGGCCGGCTGGCCGCGACGCAGGAGCGCACCGAGAAGTTCCTGCGCATCTCCGAGCACCTGATCGAGGCCGTCGCCGAGTGCGGCGTGCGCACGCCCGACACGCCGTTCGTCGAGGCCGCGCAGCAGGCGGCCGCGCAGATCGCGCAGTTGCTCGAAGAGGCGCTGCGCGCCGGCGCCGTGACGCCGGCCGAGCTGTTCGACGAGGACTACCGGCCGATCGAGGGCAGCGCGCCGCAGCAGCACATGACCCGCTTCGTCGCGCTGGCCGAGCGGCTGTTCCCGGCCGTGCAGGAGCGCATGCTCGGCGTGTCCGAGAAGATCGTGTTCTGCATCGCCGTCGACCGCAACGGCTACATCCCCTGCCACAACCAGAAGTACAACCAGCCGCAGCGCGCCGGCGACATCGTCTGGAACACGGCCAACTGCCGCAACCGGCGCATCTTCAACGACCGCACCGGCCTCGCCTCGGCGCGCAACCAGCGGCCGTTCCTGCTGCAGACGTACCGCCGCGACATGGGAGGCGGCAAGTTCGTGATCCTCAAGGAAGCTGCCGCGCCGATCACTGTCGCCGGCCGGCACTGGGGCGGGCTGAGGCTGGCGTTCAAGTTCTGATCGCTGCCGCGGCGCGCGCCGCGGCTGGCACAAAGCAAGACGCCCGGGATCACCGGGCGTCTTTCGTTTTGTGGCGATGAGAACGCGGCCGCGCCGCGCGTGACGAATCTGTGCCTCAGGCCCAGGCCGAGCCCGTGGCCGCGGCGCGCTCGTTGTAGCCGCGCGCGCTGTAGGTGCCGGCGGCCGGGGCGGGGGCGGGCAGCAGCACCTCGATGGCGCGGTCGACCGACGCGGTGGCGCGGGCCAGCGCCTCGCGGTGCGCGGCGACGCGGCCCACGGCATAGGCGAGCTGGCGGCGCAGCGCCGGGGTCAGCGCGCGGGGCTCGCGCAGCATCGGGCCGGCGGCTTCGAGCGCCGCGACCAGCTGGTCGGCGGCTGCCTGCAACGCCTGCGCGTCGCGCGCTTGCAGCGCGGTGCTCAGCACGCCGAGCTGCTCGTCGAGCAACTCGAGCGCCGGGCCGAGCGCAGCCCGTGCCGGCGCAGGAAGAGAAAGCGACGAACCGGTCATCATCGCCGAAGCCTCAGTTGACCTTGCGGCCAAGCAGTTCTTCGGCGTTGACGATCAGCTTGTCGGCGATCGCCTCGGCGTTGATCTTGTAGGTGCCATCGCGGATGGCGGTGGCGATGCGCTCGACCTTCGCGGCATCGAAGGTCGAGGGGTCGTCGGCGGACTTCACCAGCAGCGAGGCGGCCGACGACAGCGCGACCTGGGCACTGGGCTCGGCGGCCGGCTGCGCGCCTGCCGCGGTGGCGGCGGCCCCCTTCTTTTCCTGGGCGGGGGTGGCGGCAACGGGCTTGGACTCGAACGAACCGATCTTCATGATGCTCTCCTGTCCGGGGGCGGCATGGAGCCGTCTTCCACTGACATGTACGCGCTATCGGCAGGGGCTGCCGCGGACTTGAGGGGGATCTTGGAACTATTTTCGCCGGACCCTGGTTCAGGGGGGACGGCCGGGGGTAACCGGCGGCGCGGGAAGCGGCAAATATGCCGGGCAGGGGTTCTGGCGGTCATGGCCGTCATGGCTGCACCTCCACCAGCGCCTCGCCGACCGGCTGGCCGGTGACGATGCGGCCGGCCTCGGTGCGCACGCGCACCGGCTGGCCTTCGATGCCGTGGCCGAGCGCCTGGCCTTCGGCCTGGATCGTGAAGCCGGCGCCGGCCGCGACGATGCGCACGACCTGGCCGCTCGAGAACCAGCGCCGCGCCTGCAGATCGTTCTCTCGCAGCGCCTGGCCGGCGTGCACCGGCCGGGCGAGCGTGCGCCCGGCGATCGGCTGCGTCGCATCGACCGGCGGCGCCGGCGTCGCGGCCCAGTCGGCCTCGGCCAGCTCCCACTGTTCGGCGAGCACCAGCGCGCCGGCGGGCAGCGCGGCGCGGCTCGTCCAGGCCGGCGCCAGCACCTGCACGCGCACCGGGAGCGTCGTCCGCCAGGCGACCGCGCCTTCGGTGCAGCGCAGGCCGACACGCGTCGCGCCCCACACCGGCAGGCCGGCGACAAGATGCGGCTCGACGTGCGCGCAGGGCGCCAGGCGCAGCCGCGGGTCGAGGCGCCCGGGCGTCGCGACGATGCGCGCGCCCGGCGGCGCGACGGCGGCGGCGGCTTCGCGCACGAGCGCGCGGGCGGCGGCGTGCAGCGTCGCGTCGGGCGTGTAGCCAGCGGCGGCCGCGGGCTGCGCCAGCGCCGGCGCTGCCAGGGCCGAGGCAGCGAACAGCGCGGCGGCGATCGCGCCCAGCGCGGCTGGGGCGACCAGCGCGCCCATGGAGCGATCGCGGCAACGGGACAAACGGCACTTCTTCACCCGCTGCAATCTACCCGCCGGCGCGGCCCGCACCGCACCGAAATGCCGCCGCAAAGGCGCGCTTATCGAAGCCATCGGCGAGCCCCCCGCCGGAAGAATGCGCCGCACCCCCGGCTCATCCGTCGCGAGGTGCGCGCATGATTCCCAAGCTCACCGCCAGTCTCGATTTCCACGGCCAGGCGCTGTTGCTGCGCGCCGAGCGCCAGCGGCTGATCGCCGGCAACATCGCCAACGCCGACACGCCCGGCTTCAAGGCGCGCGATTTCGATTTCGCGAGCGCCTTGCGTACGGCCAGCGCGCCGCCGGCGGCAACGACACCCGCGCACCCGGCGAAGGCATCGCACAAGGCGTCATGACGGCCGGCGGCCGGCCCGCACCGATCCTGCGTTATGCGCAGCCCGCGCAGACGCACCTGGACAGCAACACCGTCGACATGGACCGCGAGCGCGCCGCGTTCGCGCACAACGCCACCCAGTACGAGGCGACGCTGCGCTTCATCAACGGCAGCGTGCGCACGACGCTCGACGCGATGAAGAGCCATCACCAGGGCTGACGGCCCGCCCCATTCCACGCGACACGACGGAGCCTGAACGATGAGCCTCTCCCGCATCTTCGACGTCGCCGGCAGCGCGGTCAGCGCGCAGAGCCAGCGGCTGAACGTCGTCGCCTCGAACCTCGCCAACGCCGACACCGTGGCCGGCCCCGACGGCAGCCCGTACAAGGCACGCCAGGTCGTCTTCCAGACGCTGCTGATGGGCGCGCCCGGACCCCAGCGCGAGGCCAACGCCGGCGTGCGCGTGTCGACGATCACCGAGTCCGACGCCGCGGCGCGCCGCGTGCACGACCCCAAGCACCCTGGTGCCGACGCCGACGGCTACGTCACCTACAGCAACGTCAGCCCGGTCGAGGAGATGGTCAACATGATCTCCGCGTCGCGCTCGTACCAGAACAACGTGGAAGTGATGAACACGGCGCGCAACCTGCTGCTGAAGACGCTGCAGATGGGCCAGTCGTGAGCGCGGCGCGCCTGCTGATCCTTCCGCGCCCTTGACTTGAACCGTTAGGCGACCATGGCCACCATCGACCCCTTCACCTCGCTGAACAGCGCCACGACCGCCAGCACGACGTCGACCACCAACGCCGCCAACAGCGCCGACCGCTTCCTGCGCCTGCTCGTCACGCAGATGCAGAACCAGGACCCGCTGAACCCGCTGGACAACGCGCAGGTCACGAGCCAGATGGCGCAGATCAACACCGTCTCGGGCGTCGAGAAGCTCAACGAGACGGTGGCGGGCCTCAACCGCCAGTTCATCCAGATGCAGGCGCTGCAAGGTGCTTCGCTCGTCGGCCGCGCCGTCACGCTGCAAGGCGACCGCCTGCACGTGAACGAAGGCACGGCCGCCGGCGGCTTCGAGCTTGCGGCGCCGGCCGACCGCGTGCGCGTCGAGGTGCTCAATGGCGCCGGGCGCGTCGTCGACACGCTCGACCTCGGCGCGCAGACGACCGGCCGGCACGGCTTCGAATGGCAGGCGCCGGCCGATACGACCGAAGGCTCCGAGTTCCGCTTCCGCGTCACGGCCACCTCGGGCACCGTGACCGTGCCGAGCACGGCGCTGATGCGCGACGAGGTCGATGCCGTCGCGCTCGTCGGCGACACGCTGCGCCTGGAGACACGCTGGTCGGGCACCGTCGACTACAGCGCCGTGCGCGCGATCAACTGAGTTTCCTCCGTTCCACCACCGAGCCCGCAACCCGCGCAGGGCATCAAGGACATTCATGAGCTTCCAGCAAGGCCTCTCCGGACTGAACGCGACGAGCAAGAACCTGAGCGTCATCGGCAACAACATCGCCAACGCCAACACCTTCGGCGCCAAGGTCTCGCGGGCCGAGTTCAGCGACATGTACGCGATGGCGCTCAACGGTGCCGGCAGCACCGGCATCGGCATCGGCACGAACCTCGCCACCGTCTCGCAGCAGTTCACGCAGGGCAACATCCGCACGACCGAGAACCCGATGGACCTGGCGATCAACGGCGCCGGGTTCTTCCAGCTCACCGACGGCGTGAGCCCGATCACCTACTCGCGCAACGGCCAGTTCAAGCTCGACCGCGACGGCTACGTCGTCAACAACTCGGGCCTGCGCCTGATGGGCTACGCGGCCAACGCGCTGGGCACCATCCAGCCCGGCCAGGCGGTGCCGCTGCAGCTGCCCACCGCCGGCGTCGCGCCGCAGGCGACCAGCGAGATCGAGCTCGAGGCCAACCTCGACGCGCGCCAGGGCGTCACGCGCCCGGCCGCGGCGCCGTTCATCGACTTCGACGACGCCGACACCTACAACAGCGCCACGTCGCTGGCCGTGTACGACACGCTCGGCAACCCGGTCTCGCTGACCTACTTCTTCCAGAAGACGGCCGACGGCGCGTGGGACGTCTACGCCACCGCCAACGGCACGAGCGTGGCGGGCACGAACGCCGCGCCGACGCCGATCACCAGCATCACCTTCGCCGCCGACGGCAGCGCGCCGACGGCGCCCACCGGCCCGATCGCCTTCGACGTGCCGAGCACGACCAACGCCGCCGGCGCCGTGACGCAGCCGATCACCGGCCTGATGTTCGACCTGACCTCGTCGACGCAGTTCGGCTCGCCGTTCGGCGTCACCGACCTGACGCAGAACGGCTTCGCCGCCGGCCAGCTGACGGCGATCGCGGTGGAGAACAACGGCATCGTGATGGCCCGCTACTCGAACGGCCAGTCGCGTCCGGCCGGCCAGGTGGAGCTGGCCAACTTCCGCAATCCGCAGGGCCTGCAGCCGATCGGCGACAACGGCTGGATGAGCACCTTCGCTTCGGGCGACCCGGTGGGCGGCGTGCCCGGCGACGGCAACATCGGCGTGCTGCAAGCCGGCGCGCTGGAGGAGTCGAACGTCGACCTCACCTCCGAACTCGTGACGATGATCACCGCGCAGCGCATCTACCAGGCGAACGCGCAGACCATCAAGACCGAGGACCAGGTGCTGCAGACGCTGGTCAACCTGCGCTGAACACGCAAGCGTCGACAGTGCGCGGGGAGGGTACCTGAATGGACCGACTCATCTACCTCGCGATGGCCGGCGCCAAGGCGACGATGCAGCGCCAGGACGTGCTGGCCAACAACCTGGCCAACGCGTCGACGAACGGCTTTCGCGCCGAGCTGCAGGCCTTCCGCGCCGTGCCGGTGCTGGGCAGCGGCGCGAGCACGCGCGTCTACGCGCTCGAGTCGACGGTCGGCTACGACGACCGCGCCGGGCCGCTGCAGACGACCGGCCGCGCGCTCGACGTGGCGCCGCAGGGCCGCGCGTGGCTGGCCGTGCAGGCGCTCGACGGCACCGAGGCGTACACGCGCGCCGGCTCGTTGCAGGTCAACGCCGAAGGCCAGCTCGTCACGCCCGGCGGCCTGCCGGTGCTGGGCGATGGCGGCCCGATCGCCGTGCCGGCCAACGCGACGCTCGAAGTGGCCAGCGACGGCACGATCAGCGCCACCACGAACGGCGGCCGGCCGACGCCAGTGGGCCGGCTGAAGCTCGTCACGCCCGAGGCGCCGCTGGCGCGCGGCGAAGACGGCCTCTTCCGCGCCGGCGGTGATGGCGGCGACCTGCCGGCCGACGCCACGGCGCGGCTGCAAAGCGGCGCCCTCGAAGGCAGCAATGTCAGCGCCGTCGAGACGATGGTCGCAATGATCGCCGCGGCCCGCCAGTTCGAGCAGCAGATGAAGGTGCTGCAAGGCGCCGAGCAGCGCGAGCAGGGCGCGGCGAAGCTGCTGGGCGCCTAACGACAACCGTTCGCCCTGAGCAGGCGACCGAGCTTGCGAGGGCGCCGTGTCGAAGGGTCCTTCGACAAGCTCAGGACAGGGCTTCGACAGGCTCAGCCCGAACGGATTCGAGGGCCAGCGACGGCGCAATACAGCGCCCGAATCGACCGCTATTCGAGCCCTCACGCGGCAGGCCCGCGGGCGATGATGGCCGCATCACCGCTGTCATTACGCCTTAAGGCGCAAGAGGCTCATCGATGCTCCGCTCCCTGTGGATCGCCAAGACCGGCATGGAAGGCCAGCAGACCAAGCTGGACTCCGTGGCGCACAACCTGGCCAACGTCGGCACCAACGGCTTCAAGCGCGGCGGCATCGTCTTCGAAGACCTGATGTACCAGAACCTGCGCCCGGCGGGTTCGTCGACCAGCGAACAAAGCCAGCTGCCGACCGGCCTGCAAGTGGGTCTCGGCGTGCGCGCCGCGGCGAGCACGCGCAACTTCAGCCAGGGCGCGCTCACCGGCACCGGCAACAACCTCGACCTCGCGATCAAGGGCTCGGGCTTCTTCCAGGTGCAGCTGCCCGACGGCACCACCGGCTACACGCGCGACGGCGCCTTCCAGGTCGATGCGAGCGGCCAGATCGTCACCAACGCCGGCTACACGCTGCAGCCGGGCCTGACGGTACCGGCCAACGCCACCGCGATCAACATCGCGGCCGACGGCACCGTCTCGGCAACGATCCAGGGCCAGGTGCAGCCGCAGGCGATCGGCCAGATCCAGCTGGCCAACTTCGTCAATCCGGCCGGCCTCGAGCCGCGCGGCGGCAACGTCTTCGCCGAGACGGCCGCCTCGGGCACGCCGAACACGGCTGCGGCCAACAGCAACGGCCTGGGCGCCGTGCAGCAGGGCTTTCTCGAAGGCAGCAACGTCAACGTCGTAGAGGAACTCGTGACGATGATCGCCACGCAGCGCGCCTATGAGCTGAACTCCAAGGCCATCCAGACGAGCGACCAGATGCTGCAGCGTCTGAGCCAGGTCTGACGTGGGTGCCGCGATGAAGCGCTTCGCCGCCACGATCCTCACCGCCTGCCTCGGCGCGGTGGCACTGCTGCTGCAAGGCGGCTGCGCGATGTTCGCCCCCACCGTCGAGGTGGCCGAGACGACGCCGCCGCCGCTGCCCGAGGCGCCGCCGTCCGCTGCCGCCGCCGGCGGCGCGATCTTCAAGGCGACGAACTACCGGCCGCTCTTCGAAGACCACCGCGCGCGGCTGGTCGGCGACACGCTCGTCGTGCAGATCATCGAGAAGGTCACCGCGGTGCAAAAGAGCACCAGCAGCATCGACAAGAGCGGCAGCGTCAGCGCCGGCATCACCGCGCTGCCGGGCATCGCGCCGAACTCCTTCGCGCGCGCCGGCGCCGCCGGCAACTCGACCAACACCTTCGCCGGCAAGGGCGCGGTGGAAAACAGCAACGACTTCAGCGGCACCATCACCGTCGTCGTGCGCGGCGTGCTGCCCAACGGCCACCTGCTGATCGCCGGCGAGAAGCAGATCGGCGTCAACCAGAACGTCGACGTGCTGCGCTTCTCGGGCCAGGTCGACCCGCGCGCCATCCAGCCGGGCAACCTCGTGCAAAGCGCGCAGATCGCCAACGTGCGCCTCGAGCAGCGCGGCCGCGGCGCGCAGGCCGAGGCGCAGGCGATGGGCTGGCTCGGCCGCGTGTTCCTCTCGCTGCTGCCGTTCTGAGGGGCACCTGACGATGGCCAGCACGACGAGCCAGCTCGATTTCGGCGACAGCGGCTTCGACGCCGAAGACGACGCCACTGCCGCCAACGACCTGCGCGAGGCCTGGCACGGCATCGCCGAGCGCTGGCTGCGCTGGCTGGTGTGGATCGCCTTCGCCGCCGCGACGGCGGCGCTGTGGTGGCCGGTACCGGCGTTCGCGCAAGGCGCGGCACGCGCCGCCACCGTGGCCACCGCCGCGGCGCCATCGCCGCTGGCCACGGGCCACATGCGCCGCATCAAGGAAGTGGCCGGCGTGCAGGGTGTGCGCAGCAACCAGCTCGTCGGCTACGGCCTCGTCGTCGGCCTCGACGGCACCGGCGACCAGACGACGCAGACCCCGTTCACGACGCAGAGCCTGCAGGCGATGCTGCAGCAGCTGGGCATCACCGTGCCGGCGGGCACGAGCATGCAACTGCGCAACGTCGCCGCGGTGCTGGTGACGGCGCAACTGCCGCCGTTCGCGCAGCCCGGGCAGACGATCGACGTGTCCGTCTCGTCGGTCGGCAACGCGAAAAGCCTGCGCGGCGGCACGCTGATCGCCACGCCGCTGAAGGGCGCCGACGGCCAGGTCTACGCGCTGGCGCAGGGCAACCTCATCGTCGGTGGCGCCGGCGCGGCGGCCGGCGGCAGCAAGGTGCAGATCAACCACCTCTCGGCCGGGCGGGTGCCCGAAGGCGCCACCGTCGAGCGCACCGTGCCGACGCCGCTGATGAACGGCGAGACGGTGCAGCTGGGCCTGAACGCGAGCGACTTCGCGACCGCGCGCGCGGTGGCCGAGGCGATCAACGCCGCCAAGGGCCCCGGTACCGCCAGCGCGCTGGACGGCCGCACCGTGCGCGTGAAGGCGCCGGGCGGCGACGAGCGCGTCGGCTTCCTCGCCGACATCGAGAACCTGCCGATCTCGCTGGCCAAGCCCGCGGCGCGCATCGTGCTGAACGCGCGCACCGGCTCGATCGTGATGAACGAAGCGGTCACGCTCGCCGCCTGTGCGGTGGCGCACGGCAACCTGTCGGTGACGATCACCAACACGCCGGTCGTCAGCCAGCCGGGGCCGCTGTCGGGCGGGCAGACCGTCTCGCGCGACCGCACCGACATCTCGGTGACGCAGCACCCCGGCTCGCTGATCCAGATGGCCGCCGGCGCCAAGCTCACCGATGTGGTAAAGGCGCTGTCGGCGCTCGGCGCGACGCCGCTGGACCTTCTGGCGATCCTGCAGGCGATGAAGACCGCCGGCGCGCTGAACGCCGAAATCGAAGTGATCTGAAATGGCTGCCGTCGTCGGATCCGCCGCGAACCTGCCGTCGATGCTCGCCACCGACGTGCGCGGCCTCGAGGCGCTGCGCGGCCGTGCCGCGAGCGACCCGAAAGCGGCGGTCAAGCAGGCCGCCAGGCAGTTCGAAGCGCTCTTCATGCAGGAACTGATGAAGAGCATGCGCGCGACGACGATGGCGAGCGCCGACAGCCTTGGCGGCAGCGGCGCAGGCGGTGCGATGGGCACCGAGATGCTCGACCAGCAGTACGCGCAGCAGCTCGCCGGCTTGCCCGGCGGCCTGCACGAGGCGATCACGCGGCATCTCGAACGCCAGATGGGCCTCGCGCCCGGGCCGATCCCCGTGACCGGCAGCGCCAACAACACCGTGCAGCCGCTGGACAACAACCGGCCGACGCGCGTGCCGCAGAAGGGCGCCGCCGGCTTCGTCGAGCAGCACCAGGACGCCGCACGCGCCGCCGAGGCGAAGACCGGCATCCCGGCGACCTTCATGATCGCGCAGGCCGCGCACGAGACCGGCTGGGGCCGCAAAGAGATCAATCACGCCGACGGCAGCCCTTCGTACAACCTCTTCGGCATCAAGGCCGGCGCGAACTGGAAGGGCCCGGTGGCCGAGATCACGACCACCGAATACGTCAACGGCCAGGCGCGCAAGGTGGTGGCCAGGTTCCGCGCCTATTCGAGCTACGCCGAGTCGTTTGCCGACTACGCCCGGCTGATGCAGGACAGCCCGCGCTACGCCGCCATCACTGGCCGCGCCGCGAAGGGCCAGTTGCAGGGGCAGGCCGGCGCGGCCGCCTTCGCGCAGGGCCTGCAACGCGCCGGCTACGCCACCGACCCGGCCTACGCCGACAAGCTGACGCGCGTCATCAACACCACGCTCAGGTTGCAGCGCAGCCTGGGCGCCTGACGCCAAAGACACCGAAGGAGAGCCGCAATGAGCGCCGGCGCGTTGATGTCCCTGGGCATGCGGGCCCTGACCGCCAGCTACGCGGCACTGCAGGCCACCGGCCACAACATCGCCAACGCCAACGTCGCGGGCTACTCGCGCCAGCAGGTGATGCTGGAGACGGCCGGCGGCCAGTTCAGCGGCGCCGGCTTCTACGGCCGCGGCGTCGACGTGACCGGCGTCGTGCGCGCGCACGACGTGTTCCTGACGCGCGAAGCGGCGAGCGCCCGGTCGCTCGCTTCGATGGACGCGGCGCGGCTGACGCAGCTCGAACGGCTCGAGGACGTGTTCCCGCCCGGCGAGCAGGGCCTGGGCTACGCGGCGTCGAGTTTCCTCAACTCGATGCTCGACCTGTCGAACCGGCCGTACGACGCGAGCACGCGCCAGGTGGTGCTGGCGCGCGCCGGCGACCTGGCGTCGCGTTTCAGCGCCGCCGGTGCGGCGCTGGACGACCGGCAGCAAGGCGTCAGCGCCGACCTGCGCGCCGCCGTCAGCGAAGTCAACTCATTGGCGAAAGCGATCGCCGAAGCGAACCAGCGCATCGCGGCGATGCAGGGGCTCGGCCAGCCGCCGAACGACCTGCTCGACGAGCGCGACCGCCTGATCGCGCAGCTCAGCGAGAAGGTCGCCGTCACGCGCATCGAGGCCGAGGACGGCTCGATGGGCATCTTCATCGGCGGCGGCCAGCGCCTCGTGCTCGGCGCCGATGCGGCCGAGATGGCCGTCACCGCCGACCCGAGCGACCCGATGCGCATGTCCGTCGGCCTCGTCGAGAACGGCGTCACGCGGCCGCTCTCGGCGCAGTTGCTGGCCGGCGGCAGCATCGCCGGCGTGCTGCGCTTCCAGAACGAAGACCTCGTCGAGGCGCGCAACCTCGTCGGCCAGCTCGCCGCGGCGATCGGCCACGCCGTCAACGACCAGCAGGAGCTGGGCCTGACGCTGCGCCCGCCGCTGGGCACCGTGGCCGGGCCGGCGATGTTCGAGATCGGCGCGCCGATGGCCACCGCGCACGCGGCCAACGCGCGCGACGTGAACGGCGAGCCGCTGACCGAGGTGGCGCTGACGGTCACCGACGCTGCGGCGCTGCAGGCGAGCGACTACGACCTCGTGCTCGATCCGGCGGTGGCCGGCAACTACCTGCTGACGCGCCTGTCCGACGGCCTGCAACGCAGCATCGCCAGCGGCGACGTCGTCGACGGCATGCGCATCGACGTCGGCCCACCGGCGGCGACGGCCGGCGACCGCTTCCTGCTGCAGCCGGTGGGGCGCGCGGCGAACAACTTCCGCATGGTGCTCGCGGACACGCGCGACCTCGCCGCGGCGTCGTCGCTGATCGCCGTGGCCGACCCCGACAACACCGGCACCGCGACGGTCGCGTCGCTCGCGGTGACGACCTCGCCGCTGCCGGTGCCGGGCGCCACCGCGCAGCTGACCTTCACCGACGACGCCGGCAGCTACGACTGGGCGCTCTTCGACAGCACGAACACGCTCGTGGCCAACGGCAGCGGCGTGTGGAGCGCCGGCACGACGATCCCGCAGCCGCCCACCACGATCAACGGGTTCAGCCTGACGCTGGCCGGCGCGCCGCGCACGGGCGACATCGTCACCGTGGAGCCGACGCCGGCCGGGGCGATCACGACAAACAACGGCAATGCGCTGGCGCTGCTGGGCCTGCGCGACGCGGGGCTGGTCGGTGGTCTCACCGCCGTCGATGCCTATGCGCACGCGATGTCGCGCATCGGTGTGCGTGTGCAGGGCACGCGCTCGGCGGTCGACCTGAGCGCGGCCGCTTCGGCGCAAAGCGAGCAGGCGCTGGCCGGCCGCACCGGCGTCAACCTCGACGAAGAGGCCGCACGCCTGATCGCCTACCAGCAGAGCTACCAGGCCGCGGCGAAGGTGCTGCAGGTCGCGCAGTCGATCTTCGAGACGCTGCTTTCGACGGCGGGGGCACGCTGACCGCCCACCGTCTGGCTGATCGCCTGGCTCACTGCCTCGTTCATGCCGCCCGCCTGACCCGCCGATAACACCGACTGAATCCACCGCGTCCCGAGGCCGCCATGTCCTTGCGCATCACTGCTTCCAACGCCTTCGACACCAGCATCCGCAATCTCCAGCGCCGCCAGCAGGAGATGACCGAGGCGCAGGAGCGGCTGACGAGCGGCAAGCGCGTCGTGCGCTCGAGCGACGACCCGGCCGCCGCGGCGCGCGCCGAGCGCGCGATGGCCGCGATCCAGCGCGCCGAGGCCGACCAGCGCGCGCTCGACACCAGCCGCAGCGCGATGCAACTGGCCGAATCGGCGCTCGGCGAAGCGGGTGACCTGCTGCAGCAGGTGCGCGATCGCGTGCTGGAGGCCGGCAACGGCACCTACAGCGACGCCGAGCGCGCGATGCTCGCCGATTCGATCCGCGGCCTGCGTGCCGACCTGCTCTCGGTCGCCAACCGCGACGACGGCGCCGGGCGCTACCTCTTCGGCGGCCAGGGTGCCGACCAGCCGCCGCTCGTCGACGGCATCGGCGGCGTCAGCTACGTTGCCGCGGCTGGCGAGCTCTACACGGCATCGGGTGAAGCGACGCCGCTCACGATCGACGGCCGCGCCGCGTGGCTCGGCGCGCCCGACCCGTCGACGCCTGGCGCGACGCTGTCGGTGTTCGACGTGCTCGACCGCATCGCCGGCGAACTGAGCACGCCCGGGCAGGACACCGCCGTCATCGCGCAGAACGTGCGCGAAGGGCTCGGCGACATCGATGCGTTGTCACAGAACCTCTCGCGCCTGCGTTCGCGCTCGGGCGAATCGCTGCGCCGCGCCGACGACATCGGCGAGCGGCTGGCGCAGGGCAAGCTGGACGCCCAGGAGGAACGCTCGCGCAGTGAGGATTTGGACATGGTTGCCGCCATCTCCGACTTCCAGGCGCGACAGAGCGGCTACGATGCAGCGCTCCAGTCGTACTCGATCGTGCAGCGCATGTCGCTGTTCGACTACCTGAAGTAGGCCGCGCGAGCGGCGCCCGCACCGCTTCCGTCAGCGCTGGGGTGTGCCGCCCCAGGACAAACGCATGCGAGAACACACCGTGCTGGGCCAGGTGGCCCTGGGCTACAGCCCGCTGGTGGACCGCCGCCGCGAGGTGCTGGCGGCACGCCTGACCGTCTTCCCGCAAAGGCCCGAGGCCACGTGGTCACCGGCCGACGCGGCCGCGCTGCTCGCTGCGCTCGAAGCGGTGTGGCCGCGCCCCGCGGCAACGGCCAGCGGCGCGCCGGCGCGGCCGCTCGACCCGGTCGCTGCCGGTGCACGTACACCGGGCGCCGAGCGGCCGGTGCTGCTGAACATTGCCGGCGAAGGGCTGTTGCAGGCCGTGCTTGCGGCGCAGCCGCCGGGGCAGTTTTTGATCGAGGTGCCGGCCTTCATGGCCGCCGACCCCGCGCAGGCCGCGGCGCTGAAGGCGCTGCATGCGGCCGGCAGCGTGCTGCTGATCAAGGGCCGGCCGACGCGGCCGCTGGCGCCCGAGGTGCTGGCCTGCTTCAGCCATTCGCTCGTCGACGCCGGCGAAGACCGCCGCGGCGACGGCGCGGCGCCGGCCGGCGTGCGCCGGGTGACCACCGTGCAGACCGGCGTGCGCAGCGCCGCCGACGTGGCGCAGGCCTTCGACCGCGGCGCCGTCGCGGTGCTCGGCTGGACGCACGAGGAACCGGTGACGCAAGGCGACGCGAAGCGCGCCGTGCCGGCCGACGTCTCGGTGGTGATGGACCTGATCCGCGGCGTCGACCGCGAAGAGCCGGCGCCCAAGCTCGAGGCGATGCTCAAGCGCGAGCCGACGATCGCCTTCCGGCTGCTGCGCTACCTGAACTCGCCGGCCTTCGGCCTGTCGGTCGAGGTCAACTCCTTCGGGCACGCGGTGATGCTGCTCGGCCACCAGCGGCTCAAGCGCTGGCTGGCGCTGCTGCTGGCCAGCTCGTCCAACGACCCCGGCGCGCGCGCGACGATGCACGCGGCGGTGCGCCGCGGCCTCTTCATGGAAGAGCTGGCGCGGCCGCACGGCGACAGCGAGATGTCCGGCGAGATGTTCATCTGCGGCGTCTTCTCGCTGCTCGACCGCCTGCTCGGCCAGCCGGTGGCGCTGTTGCTCGAAGGCGTGCCGGTGCCCGAGCGCGTGCGCCTGGCGCTGCTCGGCGAAGGCGGCCCGTACCAGCCGTACCTGCAACTGGTGCAGGCCGTCGAGCAGGAAGCGGTGTTCGACATCCGTGAAGCGGCCGAGCGGCTGATGCTGCAGCCGCTGGAAGTGAACGCGGCGCTCTTGACCGCGCTGAAGAACGCGCGCCAGGTCGACTGATGAGCGAGCGGCGCGCCGCGCCGAACCCCGCCGGGCCGCAGCCCGGCGCGGCCGCCGCCGGCCTGGCCGCAGTGTGGCGGATGCCGTTCGCCGCCGCGCTGCTCGATGCCGAGTTCCGCCTGCTGGCGTTGAACCCGGCGCTGGAACAACTGCTGGGCCCGGCGAGCGCAATGCGCGCGCGCGGCCAGCCGCTTGCGATGCTGCTGCCGCCCGGCGAACGCGCCGGGCACGAGGCCGAGCGCGCCGACGCGCTGCGCGTGCTGGCCGGCGGCGCACCGATGCCGTTGTTGCCGCTGCGCCTGACCGACGGCCGCGGGCGCGACAACTGGCTGTCGCTGGCGCTGCAACCGCTGGATCCTGCGGCCGATGCGCCGGCTGATGCGTCGAACAATCCGCCGCGCTGGCTCGCGCTGATGCAGGACCTCAGTTTCGAGAGCCGCGCGCGTGAACAGGTGCGCCGCGGCGAGGACGAACTCGACCAGTGGTTCGAACTCGCCGGCGCCGGCATGCTCGTCTACGACGACGACGGCCTCATCGTGCGCTCCAACGCCGCCTTCGAGACACTCGTCGAGCGCGTGCCCGAGGTGCTGGCCGACGCCGGCCCCGAGCTGCGCCACTTGCTCGGCTGGGAAGACACGCCCGCCGGCGGCCGTGCGCACGCCGCGCTCGTGCCCGGCGCGCCGGTGCTCGTGCGCAGCTGCCTCGTGCCGCTGGCCGACGGGCGCAGCCGCCGCCTCGTGGCGCGGCTGGCGCGGATGGCGTCGCAGGGCGGATTGGGCGGGCCGACGGGGGCACTCGGCCCGGTCGAAGGCGGTGGCCGCGTGATGGCCGTCGTCGACGACCGCAGCGCCGAAGACGAACGCGACCTCGCGCAGCTCGAAAAGGGCATGCTGATGAGCACGGCGAGCATCGGCGTCGCGACGTTCGACCCGGCGCGCGGCTGGCTCGAGTCGCCGCGTGCGGCGGGCGCCTTGCCGACGCCGGGGCCGCCCCACGCGACGGGCCAGCCTGCGCCACAAGCGTCACCCGCGGCCACCGACACCACACCGGCCCCACGCAGCGCGCTGCACCACATCAGCCGCGAGTGGATCGTCCCCGACTCACTGCCCGACTACGAGCGGCTGCAGCAGGCGCTGCGCGAAGGCCGCCGCGCCGAGGTGCGCTACGCCGTGCGGCACGCCGAACTCGGCGTGCGCTGGCTGCTGACGCGCGTCGAGCCGGGCGTGCTGGCCGCCGGCCGCACGACGACCTCGGTGGTGACGATCGACGTCACCGAGCAGGAACTCGCGCAGCGGCGCAATGCGCAGCTGCTGCGCGAGCTGACGACGATCCTCGAGAGCTCCACCGCCGGCATCGCCTACCTGCGCGGGCCGGCGCTCGTGCGCTGCAACCGGCCGTTCGAGCGGCTGCTCGGCTTCGAGCCGGGCGGCGCGGCCGGCGCGTCGCTCGTCGAGATCCTGGGCCGGCAAGGTGTGCCCGAAGACGTGGTCGTCGATGCGCTCGTGTCGCTGGAAAGCGGCCGCCGCTACGACGTCGAGTTCGAACTCACCGCCGAGGCCGGCGACAGCACGAGCGCGGCACGCTGGCTGGCGCTGTCGGTGCGGCGCGCCGATGTCGGCGGCGAGGCCACCGAGGCCGTCGCCGTGCTCACCGACATCACGCGGCTGAAGGCGCAGCAGTCCGAACTCGAGCGCGCGTTGTCCGACCGCGAACTGGTCTTCAACCTGTCGGACGTCGGCATGGTCGTGCAGCACGGCTCGCGCATCGTGCGAGCCAACCAGGCGATGTCGCAGCTCACCGGCTACGCGGTGCCCGAACTCGGCACACTCGACCCGGCCGAGCTGCACGAGGACACACGTGCCTGCGTCGACTTCGAGGCGCGCATGGCGAGCGCCTTGCGCCAGTCCGGGCGCTTCACCGACGAGCGGCTGCTGCGCCACCGCGACGGCAGCCTGCGCTGGGTGCAGGTGGCGGTGCGTGTGCTCGAAGGCGAGGGCCTGGCCGACGTGGCCGCCGGCGAGCCGGGGCTGACGACGATCTGCTCGTTCGTCGATGTCGACGAGCGTCACCGCGCGCGCGAGGCGCTGGCCGCGCAGGCCGAGCGCACGCGCGCCGTGCTGAACTCGGTGCTCGTGGGCATCGTCACCGTCGGCGCCGATGGCATCGAGTGGATGAACCGTTCAGCGCGGCGCATGTTCGCCGGCGAGCTGGCCGATTTCGTCGGCGAGCCGATCAGCACCGTCGCCACCCCCGAGGCCGACCACCCGCTGCGCCGCACCGACTGGTGGCAGCGCGCACGTGAAGGGCGCATCGACACCTTCGAGTGCCGGCTGCGCGGCCGCGACGGGCGCGAGTTCTGGGTCGTCGGCAACGCGGTCGCCGGCACGCTGGACACCGGCGGCACGCAGCTGACATTCGCGTTCCTCGACATCGAGCGGCGCCGCCAGGCCGAGGTCAGCGTGGCGCGTGCGCAGGCGTCGCTGCAGCGGCTGATCGAGACGGCGCCGCTGGCCATTGCGCTCTTCGACGCGCGGCGTGGCCGGCTGTTGCAGGTCAACCGCACCGCGGCGGCGCTCTTTGGCATCGACGACGGCGGCGCCGGCAACGAGCGCGCGGTGCTGGCGCTGCCGAACCTGCCGAATCGTGCGCTCGGCGAGGCGCTCGCCGGCTGGATCGGCGCCGTCGCGCAAGGCGACGCGGCGGCACATGAATGGCGCGGCGAGGCGCGTGATGAGGCGCGCGTGTGGGACTGCCGGCTGGCCGCGGTCGGCTCGGCCGGCGAGCCGGCGGACGACGTGGGCCAGGTGATGCTGCTGGCCAGCGACGTGACCGAGCAGCGCGCCGCGAACGAGGCGCGGCTGCGCGAGGCGATCGCCCAGCGCGAGGTGCTCGTGCGCGAGGTGCACCACCGCATCAAGAACAACCTGCAAGGCGTGGCGGGCCTGCTGAAGCAGAACGCCGACCGCCGCCCCGAGGTGGCCGGCGTGCTGATCGAGGCGGTCGGCCAGGTGCAGGCGATCGCGCAGGTCTACGGTCTGCAGGTCGGCGGCCCGCTCGGGCAGACGCCGCAGGGCGGGCCGCTCGCCGTCGGGCCGCTCGTGGGTTCCATCGCGCAGGCCGTGCAGCGCACCTTCGGCCGCACGATCGAGGTCGAGCGCGTCGCGGCGACGCACCTGCTGCCCGAGGCCGAGGCGATCCCGCTGGCGCTGATCGTCAACGAGCTGCTGACCAACGCCGTCAAGCACGGCGACGGCTCGACGGTGCGCTGCCTCGTGCAGGGCGACGGGCCGCAGGTGCAGATCCGCGTCGCCGCGGCCGGGCACCTGAAGGAAGGCTTCGCGCTCGAGCGTGTGCCGGCCGGCGTCTCCGGCCTCGGCCTCGTGCGCGCGCTGCTGCCGCGGCGCGGCGCATCGCTGACGCTGCGCGCCGAGGGTGCCGATGTCGTGGCGACGCTGCAGTTGCAGCCGCCGAGCGTGCGGCTGCCCGATGAGGCCGGTGCCGTCGGCGGCACGCCGGCCGCGGCGCCATCTCGAGGGGTGAGCCGACAGGCGGCGAGCAGCGCGACCGTCGGGACGGCTGGGTGACAATGCCCGGCATGTCGTCCCCCGCACCGGGCCCCGCCGCGACACCTTCGGCACCTTCGGCGCCGGCCCCCGCCTCCAAGGGCCGCATCCTCGTCGTCGACGACGACCGCCTCGTGCTCGCCACCGTCGCGCACGGCCTCGCACAGGCCGGCTACGAGGTCATCGACGCCGACAACGGCGACGACGCGATCCTGCTCGCGCGTGAGCACCGGCCGCAGCTGGCGCTGCTGGACATCCGCATGGAAGGCAAGAGCGGCTTCGATGTCGCCGCGACGCTGCGCGACGCCTACCGCATCCCGTTCATGTTCCTGTCCGCCTTCTCCGACGAGGCGACGGTGGCCGAGGTGCAGCGCCTGGGCGCGCTCGCCTATCTCGTCAAGCCGCTCGACGTGGGGCAGATCGTCCCCGGCGTCGAGGCGGCGTTCGCGCGCATCCAGGCCGAGCCGGCGCTGACGGCGCCAACGCAGCCGCCGGTGCGCGACAGCCTGGCCGATGCGGTGTCGCTGGCCGTGGGCATCCTGATGCACCGGCATTCGCTGACGCGCACGGCGGCCTTCACGCGCCTGCAGCGGCTGGCCAACGAACTGGGCATCAGCGCCGACAAGCAGGCCGAGCGGCTGATCGGCGCGGTCGAGGAACTGGCGCGCAGCGGGGAGTAATAGTGCGCTGGGGTGGGATCACCCCAGCGTGAACGTGAACGTCGCGCCATGCCCCGGGCGCGCCTCGGCCCAGATGTCGCCGCCGTGCCGGCGCACGATGCGCCGCACCGACGCGAGGCCGACGCCGTGGCCGGCGAAGTCGTTGGCGCTGTGCAGGCGCTGGAAGAGGCCGAAGAGGCGATCGGCCGATCGCATGTCGAAGCCGGCGCCGTTGTCGCTGACGGCGAACGCGTGCTCGCCGTTGTGCGAGGCGCTGTGCAGCGCGATCTTCGCCGTCTCGACGCGCGCGGTGTACTTCCAGGCGTTGCCGATGAGGTTCTCGAGCACCAGGCGCAACAGCGTCGGGTCGCCGCTCGCCTTCAGCCCCGGCTCGATCTCGACCTCGACGGCGCGTGCCGGGCCGCCGCGCTTCAAGTCGTCGACGACGAAGTGCGCCAGTTGCGACAGGTCCACCGGCTGGCGCGCCAGCGGCTGGCTCGACAGCCGCGCCATCGTCAACAGCGCGTCGATCATCAGGTTCATCCGCGCCGCCGCGCCGAGCACACGATCGAGGTGGTCGTTGCCGACGCGGTCGAGGTGCGTGCCGTAGTCCTCCTTGACGATGCGCGTGAAGCCCTCGACGACGCGGATCGGCGCGCGCAGGTCGTGTGACAGCGTCGAGCCGAAGAGGTCGGTCTCGGCCGAGACGCCGGCCTGCTGGCCGAGCAGGTAGCGCGCGGGCTGGGCTCCGTGCGCCGGGGTGCCGCCCGGGACGGTGGCCGTGGCGTCGGTCGCGTCGCCGAGCCGCGCCATCCGCCAGCCGTCAAAGCTCGTCGCCTGGCCGGGCCCGAGCGAATCGAGCGTGCTGCGCGCCGCGGGGCTCAGGCCGCTCAATGTCTCCAACAGCGAGCCGGCGCCGGCGTGCGGCCACAGCGCCCGCGCCGCGGCGTTCAGGCTGAGGACCGCCAGGCCGTGCGGCTGGCGCGCCGCGAGCACGGCGACGCCGCCGATCGCCTCGACCAGTTCGTTCGTCTCACGGGTCGCCGCGGCGGTGGGCGGCGTCGCCACGGCCAGGGGCCGCGAGGCCGGCGGCCCGGCCGGCGACCTAACCGCCGGTGTGGCCGGCCCGCCGTTCTCGTTCTTCTGTTCCGTCGCGCGCTGGCGCAGGCGCGCCAGCAGCAGGCCGCAGGCAAAAAACGCCGCCGCGCTGGCGACGAAGGCGATGATGACGAAGAGCCAGGGCAGCAGGAGGGCGTCGCCTGGAGCCGGGCCTTGCGCCGCGGCGCCGGCCGGGGCGACGAGGCCGCCAATGGCCTGGCCGACGCGGCGCGCGAGGCCGGCCCGGTGCTGCCGGTGGGAGCGCGACATGCCGGAAATTGTACGAAGCGCCCACGGCCCGCCCGGGGCCGGGCGCCTCAAGTTCGCACGGACCCTTGCCGAAAGTGTGGCTCGTGGCGGCCGGAGTGGGCGCCCTGCATGCCCAACGGTGTCGCATGACAATGACTGAACTGACGCGCATGAGCTTTCCGACGCCTGTCCCTGCCGCGCCCGGCCCGGTGCTGGACGAAGCTGCGCTTGCCCGCCTTCGGGAACTCGACCCCGAGGGCCGGCACGGTGTCGTCGCGCGCGTGCTCTCCACCTACGAGGCGTCGCTCGTGCGCCAGCTCGAGCAGCTGCGCGCCGAGCGCGAGGCGCCGCGGCCGGCGGTGCTGGCGGCGCTGGCCCATACGCTGAAGTCGTCGTCGGCCAGCGTCGGTGCGCTCGAACTGTCGCGCGCCTGCGCGGCCTTCGAGCGCCAGGTGCGCGAAGGCCGCACGGCACAAACCCACGATGTCGCGCAGTTGATCGATCTTTCCGAGTCTGCGCTCGCGGCCGTGCGCACTATCCTGCGCGCCTGATCGGCCCGTCCCCGATGACGACACCGCCCCCTTCCGGATTCGAAGACCTGCCCGAGCGTCCGCTGGTGTTGCTCGTCGACGACGACGAAGTCAACCTGCTGCTCACCGCCATCGCGCTGCGCGAGCGCGGCTTCGAGATCATCGAGGCAGCCGACGGCCAGCGCGCGCTGGCCGCCCTCGCCGAACAGGTCCCCGACATCGTCGTGCTCGACGCGCTGATGCCGGTGCTCGACGGCTTCGAGACCTGCCGCGCGCTGCGCCGGCTGCCCGGCTGCGAGAACGTGCCGGTGCTGATGCTCACGGGCCTCGACGACGACGCGTCGATCGAGCGCGCCTACGAGGCCGGCGCCACCGACTTCTTCGTCAAGGCCGCGCAGTGGAGCCTGCTCGCCGGCCGACTGCGCTACCTGCTGCGCAGCGCGCGCACGCGCATCGAGCTCGAGCGGCGCAAGTCCGAGCTGGCGCGCGCGCAGGACCTGGCGCGCATGGGCAGCTTCGAGTGGAGGCGCACCGAGAAGCGCGGCGTGATGTTGTCGGTGGAGGCGCTGCGCGTGTGCGGTTTCGGCCCGCACGAGGCGGTGAGCCTGCGCAAGCTGCTGCGCCTGGTGCCGGCCGACGAGCGCCGCGCGCTGCTGCGCACGCTGCACGCGTGCCTGCGCCAGAGCACGGTGGTCGCCGTCGACGTGCCGTTGACGCTGCGCGACGGCCGGCAGCGCGTCGTGCGCGTCGAGGCCGAGCCCGAGTTCAACGAGCACGGCCACGGCGCCGGCTACACCGGCATCGTCCAGGACGTGACCGACCGCCGCCAGGCCGAGGACAAGATCCGGCACCTGGCGAACTTCGATTCGCTGACCGGCCTGCCGAACCGCCGCCAGCTGATCTGGCGCGCCGAGCGCGCGCTCGAGGTGGCGCGGCGCATGCAGCACCAGTGTGCGCTGCTGCTGATCGACCTCGACCGCTTCAAGAACATCAACGACACGCTCGGCCACAGCGCCGGCGACGACCTGCTGGTGGAAGTGGCGCGGCGGCTGCGCGGCTGCGTGCGCCACAGCGACCAGATGATGGAAGGCGCGATCGACAGCGTCGGTGGCCGCTCGCACCGCGCGCTCGAGGCGGTGGGGCGCCTGGGCGGCGACGAGTTCGTCGCACTGCTGCCCGAAGTGGCCGACGACCTCGATGCCGAGGCCGTGGCGCGGCGCATGCTCGAGTCGCTGCGCGACCCGATCTTCCTCGGCGGCCAGGAGTGCTTCGTCACCGCCAGCGTCGGCGTCGCGCTCTACCCGCGCGACGGCCAGTCGGTCGTCGACCTCCTGCGCAACGCCGACGTCGCGATGTACTCGGTGAAGGCGCAGGGCAAGAACGCCACCGCGATCTACAGCCCGCACCTCGCGGGGCGCGGCCGCGAGAAGCTCGAGCTCGAGTCGGCGCTGTTCCGCGCGATCGAGCGCAACGAGCTCGTGCTGCACTACCAGCCGAAGATCGACGTGCGCGCCTCGCGCATGGTCGGCGCCGAGGCGCTGATGCGCTGGCAGCGCGGCGGCAAGCTCGTGCCGCCGGGCGACTTCATTCCGCTGGCCGAGGACACCGGCCTCATCGTGCCGCTGTCGGAGTGGGCGCTGCGCGAGGCGGCGCGCCAGGCGCGCGTGTGGCAGCAGCAGTTCGGCTTCAACGACTCGATCGCCGTCAACCTGCCGACGCACATGTTCGAGCGCAGCGACCTCGTCGAGCATATCCACCAGTGCGTCACCGCGGTCAACGTGCCGCACCGCGCCATCCGCCTCGAGATCACCGAGGACAACCTGATGAAGGAATTGCAGAACGTGATTCCTTCGCTGCACCGCCTCAACGAGATCGGCGTCGAGATCGCGATCGACGACTTCGGCACCGGCTACTCGTCACTGGCGTACCTGACGACGCTGCCGATCTCCGAGCTGAAGATCGACCGCAGCTTCGTGCGCGACCTCGGCATCACGCCGCAAAGCTCGGCCGTCGTCTCGGCGATCATCGCGCTGGCGCGGGCGCTCGGCCTGCGTGTCGTGGCCGAGGGCGTCGAGACGCTGCGCCAGATGGAGGTGCTGCACCGCCTGGGCTGCACGGTGATGCAGGGGTTCCTCTTCAACCGCGCGGTGATGCCCGACGAGTTGGCGCGCTGGCTCGAGCAGACGGTGCTGCCGCGCAAGGCGTCGTGGTTTGGCGCGGCACTCGAAAACGAGGGCGCCGCCAGCCTGGCCGAGCTGCCCGGCGCGATGCGGCGGTACCGCTGAGCATGGGGCTTCGCACCGGCGGCCGCAGGGCAGGGCGCGACCATGGCCGCTGAATCGGGGACGCCGGGCACGCCCGGCCGCGCCGCCGTGCTCGCGAAGGGCGCGCTGCGCCGCCTGGCGCAGGCGCAGCTCGAGCCGACCCCCGAGAACTACGCGCGCGCCTTTGCCGAGGAGGCGGGCGCACCGCCGCCGGCCGCGCGGCCGAAGGCCGGCGCGGGCTGGCCGGTGCTCGTCGAGCGGCTGGTGCGCAACCTCGAACGCGGCAGCCGGCAATGGACGACGGCGCGGCGAAAGGAGAGCCTTTTCCGCGTGCTCGACGGCAGCCGCAGCGACGAAGAGCGGCTGGCGCAGCGCCTGGGCTCGTTGCTGCAGGCGTGGGAAAGCGACCGCGCCAGCGACGCCGGTGACGACCGCCTGGCCGCGGGCGCCGAGGGTGGTGCATGGCCGGCCGGCGAGACGGCGCCGGCGCCATTGAGCATGCCCGTGCCGCCGGGCGCGACGACGAGGCCGGCGCCGCTGGCTGATGCGCCGACAGGTTCGGAGCGCACAGGCGATCGCCCCGCCTCGGCGGCGGCCGCCGCGGCCGAGGTCGCCGTCACGACGCTCGCCGACACCGTGCGCACCGGCCTCGGCGACGCCGACCGGCAGGCCGCCGAGCTGTCGCGGCGCATCGAGCGCCTGATCGCTGCGCGCGCATCACTGCCCGAGCCGTTGCCCGGGGACCAGGCCGAACTCGCCGCCGCCTGCCGCGACAGCCAGCGCTGGTTCGCTCAGCGCCACGAGCTGACGCGGCAGCTCACGGCGCTGTGCGCCGAGATGTCGCAAGGCCTCGTCGATCTGAGCGAAGACGAAAGCTGGTCGCGCGGCCAGTGCGAGGCGCTGCGCGCGCAGATCGGCGACGCCGTTGACCTGCGCGGCGTGCGCGCCGCGAGCGCGATGCTGGCCGACACACGCACGCGTCAGACGGCGGCGAAGCGCGAGCGCGAAGCGGCCCGCGCGGCGCTCAAGCAGGTGCTGGCCGGCATGATCGGCGAGGTCGGCGCGCTGCAGCAGCAGGCCGGCGGCTTCGAGCTGGCGATCGAGCGCCATGCCAGCGCCGTCGAGGCCGCCGACAGCTTGGAGGGCCTGGCCTCGGTGGTGCAGGCGATGCTCGCCGACAGCCGCCAGTTGCGCACCGCGATCGGCGCCTCGCACGAGCGATTGCAGCGCGACAGCCACCGCGCCGCCGAACTCGAGACGCGTGTGCGCGACCTCGAGGCCGATCTGCGCCGCCTCTCCGACGAGGCGTGCACCGACGCGCTGACGCAGGTGGCCAACCGGCGCGGCCTCGAGCAGCACTTCGCCGCCGCCAGCGCGCACGCCGCGCGCGCCGGCGAGCCGCTGGCCGTGGGCCTGATCGACATCGACAACTTCAAGAAGCTCAATGACCGCCTCGGCCACGCCGCCGGCGATTTGGCGCTGAAGTCGCTCGCCGCCGAGGTGCGCCAGCGCCTGCGTGGCGAGGACCAGGTGGCGCGTTTCGGCGGCGAGGAGTTCGTCGTGCTGCTGCCCGGCCTCGCGGCCCAGGCGGCGCAGCAGGCGTTGACGCGCTTGCAGCGTGCACTGTCGGCGAGCCTCTTCCTGCACGAAGGCGAAGAGGTGTTCGTCACCTTCTCGGCTGGCGTCACTGCCTGGCAGGCTGGCGAGCCGCTGCAGGCGGCGATCGAACGCGCCGATGCGGGCCTTTACGAAGCCAAGCGCGCGGGGAAGAACCGGACCTGCGTTGGTTGAGGACGAGCCCGCAGGGCCGGCCAGCCGCGTGCGCCTTGTCTGCGCCCCGCTCACCTGTAAGCACCTGCGACGGCAACGCCGGCGCCGTCGCGCGCTGAAACATCTGCGCCGCGGCGGCCCTCAAGCGCCCGCGGGCCGCGGCCGAAACTCCTCCGAGGGCCGGCGAGTTGGCGCCGGCCACAGTCCTTGGCCCACACACGATGTCGACGTTCACCCGATGGCTGGCGCCGGTGCGACAGCTCGCTGCCGCGTTCTTCCGCCATGACGTGAAGCTCGAGCGAGTGCAGGGCGGCGCGTTGCACGTCGTGCTCGAGGAGCGCAAGCCCGCCGCAGCGGGCGCGGGACGCACCGCCAGCGCCGGCAAGCCCGACCGCGCCACCGCCGACAAGCGGCGCCGGCAGGAGGAGACGCTGCTCGTTCGCACCGAGCTGGCGGCGCTGCTCAACGAGCTGCCCGAGACGCGCTTGACGATGCGCCACCTCGTCTTCGTCGAGCAGGCGATCGCGAAGAAGGGCCTGCGCGTGCTGCACAAGATTCCGTTGGACGTGCTGCAGCGCGCGCACGAGCAGCTCGAGAACCTCGTCATCAACTGGTCGGCCGCCGGGCTGGCGAACCTGCGCTCGAAGATGG
This sequence comes from Betaproteobacteria bacterium, assembly GCA_016716535.1. GTDB lineage: Bacteria > Pseudomonadota > Gammaproteobacteria > Burkholderiales > Burkholderiaceae_C > Rubrivivax. The sequence continues at coordinate 972,728 of JADJWD010000002.1, forward strand.
CGGTGGCGATCATCGATCGCGAGCACGACAACCCGGACGCCGAGGCCGACGCCTACCGCACCGCCGCGGTGCTGGACGGCGGCGAGAAGGCGCTGCCGCAGCTCAACGACGCACTCGGCGACGAGCTGGGTGATGAGCTGGAAGACGCGCTGGCCAGCGCGCGCCGTGGCGACGTGCCGCCGCGCGACGACGACGAGGCGCTGGCTGCCGCCTATGCGGCGCTGGGCACGCTGGCGCCATCGACGTCGGACATGATGCCGTTCGAGCCGGTGGCCGTGGAGCTGCAAGGTGAACTCGGCTCGACCTCGGCGCGCGAGCTGCTGAAGCCGCAACGCCAGGTCTTCGCCGACAGCCAGCCCGACGAAATCAGCGTGCGCGTGCTGCACACCTACTGATCCGTTCGGGCTTCGCGAAGCCCGCCTGGGATTGCATCGGTCCTTCGGCGCGAGGCCTTCGACAGGCTCAGCGCGCTTGGGTGGCTGCGGGCGCTGTGTATCATGGTACACAACGCAAGCGATACCCTGAGCTCGCCGCGATGAAGAAGCTGATCCATGGCCTCGTGGCCGCTGCGCTCGCCGGCCTTTCGACCGCGGCCGCGGCCGGTGAAGTGCTGGTTGCCGTCGCCGCCAACTTCGCGCAGCCGCTCGAGCGGCTGGCGGCCGGGTTCAGTGCCGCCAGCGGCCATACGCTGAAGATCTCGGCCGGCGCGACCGGCAAGTTCTATTCGCAGATCGTCGCCGGCGCGCCGTTCGAGGTGCTGCTGGCCGCCGACGACGAGACGCCGCGGAAGCTCGTCGCCGAGGGCCACGCGGTCGCCGGCAGTACGTTCACCTACGCCGTCGGCACGCTGGTCTTGTGGAGCGCCCAGCCGGGCCTCGTCGATGGCGAAGGCGCCGTACTCGCGTCGTCGAAGATCACGCGACTCGCGATCGCGAACCCGAAGACCGCGCCTTACGGCGCGGCGGCGATGCAGGTGCTGCGCGCGCGCGGGCTGGAGCAGCCGCTGGCGCCGCGGCTTGTCGTCGGCGAGAGCATCGCGCAGGCGTTCCAGTTCGTCAGCACCGGCAACGCCGAGGTGGGCTTCGTTGCGCTGTCGCAGGTCGCCGTGCCAGGCAGGCCCGCCGCCGGTTCGTACTGGCGCGTGCCGTCGAACCTGCATGACGCGATCCGCCAGGACGCGGTGCTGCTGAAGGCCGGCGAGAAGAACCCCGCCGCGGCCGCGCTGCTCGCGTACTTGAAGACGCCGGCCGCGAGGGAGCTGATCCGCTCGTTCGGCTACGGGCCCTGAAGGCGCCGCGAACACCATGACCCCCGCCGACTGGACCGCCGTGCGCCTGACCGCCGAGCTGGCGGCGCTGACCACCGTCGTGCTGCTCGTCGTGGGCACGCCGGTCGCGTGGTGGCTCGCGCGCACGCGCTCGGCGATGAAGCCGCTCGTCGCCTCGGTGGTGGCGATGCCGCTCGTGCTGCCGCCGTCGGTGCTCGGCTTCTACCTGTTGCTGCTGACCGGGCCGCAGGGGCCGGTGGGGCAGATGACGCAGGCGCTCGGCCTCGGGCGGCTGCCGTTCACGTTTGCCGGGCTCGTCGTCGCGTCGGTGCTGTACTCGATGCCGTTTGTCGTGCAGCCGCTGCAGCAGGCGTTCGAGGCGATCCCCGAGCGGCTGCTCGAAGCCTCGGCGACATTGCGCGCCGGCCCGCTCGACCGCTTCTTCACGGTGGCGCTGCCGCTCGCGCGGCCCGGGCTGTTGACGGCGTGTGTGCTCGGCTTCGCGCACACGGTGGGCGAGTTCGGCGTCGTGCTGATGATGGGCGGCAACATCCCCGGCCAGACGCGCGTTCTGTCCGTGGCGGTCTACGGCCACGTCGAGGCGATGGAGTTCGACGCCGCGCACCGGCTCGCGGCCGGCATGGTGATCTTCGCGATGGTGGTGCTCGTCGCGCTGTACGTGCTGAACCGGCCGACCGGCCGCGCGGCGCTGCCCGCCGAGGATCGGCCGACAGAGGGGCCGCGATGATCGACGCGACGCTCGGCCTCGCGCGCCCCGGCTTCACGCTCGACGTCTCGCTGTCGCTGCCGGCGCGCGGCGTCAGCGCGCTCTTCGGCCCCTCGGGCTGCGGCAAGACGACGGTGTTGCGCGCGCTGGCCGGCCTCACGCGCGCCGCCGGCCGCGTCGCGCTCGGTGACGAGGTCTGGCAGGACGACGCGCACGGCATCTTCGTGCCGACGCACCGCCGCGCCATCGGCTACGTCATCCAGGAGGCGGCGCTCTTCCCGCACCTCACGGTGCAGGGCAACCTCGACTACGCGCGCCGGCGTGCCGGCGGTGGCCGGGCGGTGGCGCTCGCGCCGCTGATCGACCTGCTCGGCATCGGCCCGCTGCTCACGCGCCGGCCCGACACACTCTCCGGCGGCGAGCGCCAGCGCGTCGCGATCGCGCGCGCACTGGCCGGCGCGCCGCGCCTCGTGCTGATGGACGAACCGCTGGCGGCGCTGGACGCAGCGCGCAAGGCCGAGGTGCTGCCGTATCTCGAAAGGCTGCACGCCGAACTCGCGATCCCGGTCGTCTACGTCAGCCACGCGCTCGACGAGGTGGCGCGGCTCGCGCACGACCTCGTGCTGATGGACGCCGGCCGCGTCGTCGCCGCCGGGCCGCTGGCCGACGTGATGGCGCGGCTCGACCTGCCCACCGCCCGCGGCGAGAGCGCCGGCGTCGTGCTCGATGCCGTCGTCGCCGAGCGCGACGCGACGTGGCAGCTCGCGCGGCTGCACGTCGGCGCACCGGCGGCCAAAGATGGCGACTTCACCCTCTGGGCGCGCGACCACGGCCTGCCCGTCGGTCGCGCGGTGCGCGTGCGCCTCCTGGCGCGCGACGTGAGCCTGGCGCGCGCACCGCAGACCGGCACCAGCATCGGCAACCAGTTGCGCGGCACCGTCGAGGCGATCGCCGACGACGAGCACCCGGCGCTGGCGCTGGTGCGCGTGCGCGTCGGCACGAGCCCCGTCGTCGCGCGGCTGACGCGCCGCTCGGCGCACGCGCTCGGGCTCGCGCCCGGCCTGCCGGTGTGGGCGCAGGTGAAGACCGTGGCGTTGATGGAATAGCCGGCGGACAGCGCGACACGCCATGCCGCACGGATCGCTCCTCAGTGCCGAGCTGAAACTCGCCGGCCGCCTCGACGCGCGCTTCTTCGCGCTGCTCGACGCGCTGAAGCAGACCGGCTCGATCAACCGCGCCGCGCGCACCGCCGGCCTCAGCTACAAGGGCGCGTGGCTGCTGCTCGAGACGGCCGGCAACCTCGCGCACGCGCCGCTCGTCGAAACCGCCACCGGCGGCGCCGGCGGCGGCGGCACCCGCCTCACCGAGGCGGCGCTCGCGCTGCTCGCCGCGTGGCAGCAGCTGCGCGCCGAACACGACGAATTCATCCGCGCGCAGGAGGCGCGCCTGGCCAGCATGCCGGCCCTGCATGGGCTCTTGAGGAGGATGTCGATGAAGACCAGCGCCCGCAACCAGTTCGCCGGCACCGTCGCTGCGCTCGAAGTGGGGCCGGTGTCGGCCGAGGTGACGATCGCGCTGCGCGGCGGCGGCGAGATCACCGCGACGATGACCAGCGCCGCGGCGAAACGACTGAAGCTGAAGAAGGGCAAGGAGGCGCTGGCGCTCGTCAAGGCCCCGGCGATCGTGCTCGTCACCGACTTCGCCGGCTGGCAACTCTCCGCACGCAACCAGCTCGCCGGCACCGTCTCGCGCATCGAGCGCGGCGCGGTGTCGTCGCTGGTCGTGCTGACGCTGCCGGGCGGTGCCGCGGTCACCGCGACGATCACCAATGAAAGCGTCGAGGCGCTGGGCCTCGCGGTCGGTACGCCGGCGACGGCGGTGTTCAAGGCCTACTCGGTGCTCGTGGCCGCACAACCTTGATGCACGGGCTCGATGCAGGGCCTCGATCGCGCAGCCTCGGGGCGCGCAACCGCGAACAAGTGCCCGCACGCGAATCGTCGTTGCCGCAATGAGACCCCTGCGCTAAGCTCGACCGACCACGAGACGGAGGGGGCAACCGATGGATGCATTGACGGGCTCGGCCGCAGGCGCGCAGGTGCGCACGGTGGATGCGGGGCGCGGCGTCGCCTGGTGGAGCGAGGCGTGGGCGCTGTTCATGAAGGCGGCGGGCCTGTGGATCGTGCTGGCGATCGTGCTCATCATCATCTTCGTCGTGCTGTCGTTCATCCCGATCCTCGGCGGCCTGGCGCTGGCGCTCGTGCTGCCGGTGTTCGTCGGCAGCTGGATGCTGGCGGCGCGCAAGGTCGAGCAGGGCGGCACGCTCGAGGTCGGTGACCTCTTCAGCTGCTTCCAGGGCGAACGGCTGACGCCGCTGTTGATCCTGGGCGCGCTGGTGCTGGCCGCCGGCATCGTCATCGGCATCGTCGTCGGCGCACTCGGCATGGGCGCGGTGTTCGGCGGCGTCGCCAGCGGCATGGCCGGCAGCGGCGGCGGCCTGATGGCGTCGCTCGGCGCCGGCATGCTGGCGCTGCTGGCAGGCCTCGTGCTCGGCTTGCTGCTGACGATGGCCACCTGGTTCGCGCCGGCGCTCGTGGTCTTCGACGGCGTCGCGCCGGTCGACGCGGTGAAGGCGAGTTTCGCGGCGAGCCTGAAGAACATCGGCGCCTTCATCGTCTGGAGCCTGCTGTACCTGGTGGCCGCGTTCGTCGCGTCGATCCCGTTCGGGCTCGGCTGGATCGTGCTGGCGCCGCTGGTGCTGCTGACGGCGTACATCGCCTACAAGGACATCTTCGGCGCCACGCCGGCCACTTGATGAGCGGCATGACCCGCCTGCTCATCAGCTCCGGCTCCACGTTCGAAGCCGAGATCGGCTACAGCCGCGCCGTGCGGCAGGACCCGTGGGTCTTCGTCTCCGGCACCACCGGCTTCGACTACGCGCGCATGACGATCGCCGACAGCGTCGAGGCGCAGGCCGAGCAGTGCCTGAAGAACATCGAGGCGGCGCTTGAGCAGGCCGAGGCGACGCTCGCCGACGTCGTGCGCGTCGTCTACGTGCTGCCCGACTCGGCCGACTTCCCGCGCTGCTGGCCGGCGCTGCGCAAAGCCTTCGCCGACGTGCGCCCGGCGGCGATGATGATCTCCGCGGGCCTGGCCGACCCGCGCATGAAGATCGAGATCGAGGTGACGGCGCTGAAGCGGGGGCAGGCGGGGGCGTAGCGCCGGCTGCGAGTGGCGGAAGAGGTGAGATTCGAACTCACGGAGGGCGTGAACCCTCGCCGGTTTTCAAGACCGGTGCCTTAAACCGCTCGGCCACTCTTCCTTGTTCACGCTCGGCTTGCGCCGAACCGCGACAGCGCCGCGATTCTGCCAGCCCGCCGCGCCCGGGCGGCGCGCCTGCCGTGGCTAGGGGCCCGGCCGCTGATGCCTTTCGCACGGCACCTGCACGCGCTCGCGCCGGCCGCCGTCGACGCGCACCGCGGTCAGCGCGCCGCCCCAGACGCAGCCGGTGTCCAGCGCGAGCAGATCCGGCCGCTCGACGTAGCCGAGCGTGCTCCAGTGACCGCAGGCGATCGGCTGGCCGGCGGTGCGGCGGCCGGGCACGTCGAACCACGGCCACATGCCCGGCGGCGCGGCGCCGGCGCCTTCCTTGGTCTTCAGGTCGAGCTCACCTTCGGCGCTGCAAAAGCGGATGCGCGTCAGCACGTTGACGACGAAGCGCCAGCGCTCGATGCCGTCGAGGCCCGCCGACCAGCGCGCTGGCGTGTCGCCGTACATCGCGTGCAGGAAGTCGCCGAGCCCCGGGCCGCGCAGCATCGCGGCCACTTCGCCGGCCAGCGCCAGCGTGTCGCCGGCTGTCCACTGCGGCACGACGCCCGCGTGCACGCAAAGCCACCCGGCCGCTTCGCAGGCCAGCGGCCGCCGGCGCAGCCAGTCGAGGTGCGCGCCGCGATCGGTGTCGTCGAGCACGTCGCCGAAGGTGTCGCCGCGGTGCAGCGTGCGCGCGCCCGCCGCCACCGCGAGCAGGTGCAAGTCGTGGTTGCCGAGCAGGCACGTCGCCGCGTCGCCGAAGCCGCGCAGGCGCTTCAGCACCTGCAGCGAGCCGGGCCCCCGGTTGACGAGGTCGCCGAGCACGACGAGCCGCGCGCGCGAAGGCGAGAAGCCGATCGTCGCCAGCAGCCGTTCGAGGGCGTCGTCGCAGCCTTGCAGATCGCCGACGAGGTAGAGCATGCGGCGATTCTGCTACGCTGCCGGCCCCGTCTCGTCCCTGTCGCCCCGCAGCCGCGCGCCCCAGCGCGGCGCGGCGTGCGATGCGCATGGAACCCACGCTCGTCGTCCTGCTGATCCTGATCAACGGCCTGTTCGCCATGTCGGAGATGGCGTTGTCGGCCAGCCGCAAGGCGCGTCTGCAGGTCATGGTCGAGGCCGGCGAGAGCGGCGCGCAGGCCGCGATGGACCTGCACGAGCACCCGACGAAGTTCCTCTCGACGGTGCAGATCGGCATCACCTCGATCGGCGTGCTCAACGGCATCGTCGGCGAGGCGGCGTTCGCCGCGCCGCTGGCGGCCTGGCTCACAACGCAGTTCGACATCGGCGTGGTGTACGCGGGCTACGCCGCCACCGGCCTCGTCGTCGTGCTGATCACGGTGCTGACGATCATCTTCGGCGAACTGGTGCCCAAGCGCCTCGGCCAGCTCTACCCGGAGACGGTGGCGCGGCTCGTTGCGCCGCCGATGATGGCGCTGTCCACTGCGACGCGGCCGCTGGTCAGCCTGCTGAGCCTGTCCACCGAAGCGGTGCTGCGGCTCATCGGCATCCGCGGCGACAAGGCGCGCGCCGTCACCGAGGAGGAGATCGCCGCCAGCCTGGAGGAGGGCGTCGACGCCGGCATCATCGAACGCCAGGAGCACCAGATGGTGCGCAACGTCTTCCGCCTCGACGACCGGCAGATCGGCTCGATGATGATCCCGCGCGCCGAGATCCAGTGGCTCGACGTGGATGGCCCGCTCGACACGCTGGTGCAGCGCGCCACCGAGAGCGGCCACACGCGGCTGCCGGTGTGCCGCGGCTCGCTGGACGACGTGGTCGGCGTGCTTGGCCTGCACCGGCTGCTGCCGCCGCTGGCGCGCGGCGAGACGCCGGACATCGCCGCGCTGATCGAGGCGCCGGTGTTCGTGCCCGAGACGCTGTCGGGCATGGAACTGCTCGACCACTTCCGCAGCACCAGCACCGAGCTGGTGTTCGTCGTCGACGAGTACGGCGCCGTGCAGGGCGTGATCACCGAGCGCGACCTGCTCGAGGCGATCACCGGCGAGTTCGCCGCGCCCGCCGACGGCGACGCCTGGGCCGTGCGCCGGCCCGACGGCAGCTGGCTGATGGACGGCCTGATCCCGGTGCCCGAGCTGAAGGACCGGCTCGAGCTGCGCGAGCTGCCCGAAGAGGACCGCGGCCGCTACAACACGCTGGCCGGCATGATCATGCTGCTGCTCGGCCGCCTGCCGCGCACTGCCGACACCGTGCAGTGGAGCGGCTGGCGCTTCGAGGTCGTCGATCTCGACGGCAAGCGCGTTGACAAGGTGCTCGTCGCGCCCGCCGACCAGCCTTCCATTCCCGCTGGAGAAACCGTTTGATCAACCCGAGCCTGCACCGCCAACCGGTGCCGCTGGACCCGCAGAAGCACCGCGCGCTGAAGGTCACGTTCCCTGCCACCGACATGTCGATGGCGTCGCGGCTGAACGCCATCTTCGTGGCCGCCAACGAATTCACCGAGGCCTGCAAGGAGTACCCGGTGGTCTTCGTGCGCGCCGGCGGCGGCGGTGACAAGGCGCGCGAGCCGGTGGCGCCGATCGCCGTGCTCGGCGTCGTCCCCGAGCAGAACCTGTACCTCACCGGCGCGGCCGGCCCCGGCCAGCCGCGCGGCTGGCGCGCGCACTACAAGCCCGCGTTGCTGCAGGCGTATCCGTTCTGTCTCGCCCGGCTGGACGAAGAGCGCTTCGCGGTGTGCGTGGACGGCGCCCAGCCGGGCACCGATGGCTTCAGCAATGCCGATGGCGCCAACAGCGCCGATAGCACCGATGCCGCCGACGGCCAGGCGCTCTTCGATGCGAACGGCGAGCCGACCGAGTTCCTGAAGACGATGCGCCAGCACCTCGAAGCTTTCGAAGGCGCCGTGCAGGCGACGCGCGCCTTCGGCCAGCGGCTGCTCGAACTGGACCTGCTGCGCGACATGCGCTTCGACGCGACGATGACCGACGGCCGCAAGCACACCGTCGACGGCTTCCTTGCCGTCGACCAGAAGAAGACGCTGGCGCTGCCCGACAGCGTCGTCGGCGAACTGCACCGCAACGGCATGCTCGGGCTGATCCAGATGCACTGGGCATCGCTGTCGCTGATGCGGCGGCTGGTCGACTGGCATCTGCAGCCGCCGCCGGCCGGCTAACGGTTCACGGCTGACGGCGGCCCCAGGGCCGGGACGGAGGCCGTTCAACCCGCCGCGGTGCGGCCGCACACCGGGCACGCCGCTTGCCGCTCGATCCGAATGTCGTCCCAACGCATAGCGCGCGCGTCGAGCATCAGCAACCGGCCGGCGAGCGACGAGCCGATGCCGGCCAGCAGCTTCAGCGCTTCGGCCGCCTGCGTCGTGCCGATGATGCCCACCAGCGGCGCGAACACGCCCATCGTCGCGCAGGCCGTCTCTTCGTAGGCGGCATCGGGCGGGAAGAGGCAGGCGTAGCAAGGGTGCTTTCCGTCGCGGCTGTCGTAGACCGAAACCTGGCCGTCGAAGCCGATGGCCGCGCCGCTGACCAGCGGCTTGCGTGCCCGCACGCAGGCGGCGTTGACGGCGTGCCGCGTCGCGAAGTTGTCGGTGCAGTCGAGCACCACGTCGGCCTCGGCCACCCACTCGGCGAGCAGTGCCGCGTCGGCGCGCCGCTGCAGCGCGCGCACCTGCACGTCGGGGTTGATCGCGGCGATCGTCTGCCGCGCCGAGTCGGCCTTCGGCAGGCCGACGCGCGCGAGGTTGTGCGCGATCTGCCGCTGCAGGTTGGTGAGGTCGACGGTGTCGTGATCGACGAGCGTGAGCCGGCCGACGCCGGCGGTGCCCAGGTACAGCGCGACCGGCGAGCCGAGGCCGCCGGCGCCGATGACGAGCGCGTGCGAGTCCAGCAGGCGCTGCTGGCCCTCGATGCCGATGTCGTCGAGCAGCACGTGGCGCGAATATCGCAGCAACTGGTCGTCGTTCATGGGGCCGATTCTGCGGCCGCCCGGGCCGCGCGCTGTCCATGTCGGTGCCGTGGCGGGGCTTGCCCTAGCTTGGCGGACAGGGGCACGTCCTGGGAAAGTCCGCCGCCATGATCAATGCAGTGCCTCGCGCGCGGCGCCGCCGCGCTTTCTTTTTTCGTTCTTCGTCGGTGGCCGCTGCCGCAGCGTTGCTGCTGCTCGGCGGCCCGGACCATGTGCTCGCGCAGACCGCGCCGGGCGCACCGTCCGGCCAGACGACGGTCGTGATCACCGGCTCGGTCGTCGAGCGCGCGCTGGCCGACGCGCCGTACGCGATCGGTGCCGTCGGCCGCGACGAGTTGCGCAGCGCCGGGCCCCTGGTGCACCTGTCGGAGAGCCTCGTGCGCGTGCCAGGCCTCGTCGCTGCGAACCGCTGGAACTACGCGCAGGATCTGCAGATCAGCTCGCGCGGCTTCGGCGCACGCGCCGGCTTCGGTGTGCGCGGCATTCGCCTTTACAGCGACGGCATCCCGGCCAGCGGCCCGGACGGGCAGGGCCAGGTCTCGCACTTCGACCTCGCCGGCGCCGAGCGCGTGGAGGTGCTGCGCGGGCCGTTCTCGGTGCTCTACGGCAACAGCTCGGGCGGCGTGATCTCGATCTTCAGCGCGCCGGTGAAGGGCACGCGCATCGAAGGCGCGGTCGACGCCGGCTCGTTCGGCCTCAGGCAACTGCGCGCGCAAGGCGAGGCGCAACTGACGCCCACGCTCGACCTGCGCGCCGGCGCCTCGGCGCTGAAGGCCGAGGGCTTCCGCCCGCACAGTGAAGCCGAGAGGCGCCTGGCGAACCTGCGCCTGGGCTGGCGGCCGACGCCGCAGGACTCGCTGCTTGTCACCGTCAATCACCTCGACCAGCCGGCCGACGACCCGCTCGGGCTGACGCGCGACCAGTTCGACGCCGACCCGCTGCAGACAACGCCGCAGGCGATGCAGTTCGACACGCGCAAGACGACGCGGCAGACGCAGCTCGGCGGGCGCTGGCGGCACCGCTACGACACCGGCTGGCTGCGCGAGGCGCAATTCGCCGCCTATGCCGGCCGGCGCGACGTGGTGCAGTTCCTCGCCATCCCGGCGGCCACGCAGGGCAGCGCGGCCACCTGTGCGACGGCCACGCCGCCGCCGGCCAACTGCCGCCACGGCGGCGGGGTCATCGACTTCGCGCGCGCCTTCCACGGTGCCGAAGCGCGCATGCGGATGGCGCTCGGCGCAGTCGATGTCGTCGCGGGTCTCGCCGCCGACCGCCAGCGCGACGACCGCCAGGGCCACGAGAACTACGTCGGCACCGGCGCCGCGCAGCAGCTCGGCGTGCAAGGCGCGCTGCGCCGCGACGAGATCAACCGCGCCGCGACCGACGACGCGTTCGTGCAGGCCGAGTGGTCGTTCGCGCCGGCGTGGAGCCTCGGCGCCGGTGTCCGCGCGGGCCGCGTCACGCTGACCGCGCGCGACCTTTATCCGCTCAACGCCGTCAACGGCGACGACTCCGGCGAGCGCCGCTTCAGCTATACGAACCCGGTCGTCGGCCTGCGCTTCGACGCCGCGCCGGGGCTCAAGCTGCACCTGTCGGCGGCGCGCGGCTTCGAGTCGCCGACCCTCGGCGAGCTGGCCTATCGCGCCGACGGCTTGGGTGGCTTCAACACGGCGCTCGCGGCGCAAAGGAGCGAGCAGCTCGAACTCGGCGCCAAGTGGCGCGCCGACGCGTGGCAGGTCGATGTCGCGGCGTTCGACGTGCGTGTCGACGACGAGATCGGCGTCGCGACGAACGCCGGCGGGCGCTCGGCGTTCCAGAACGTCGGCCGCACGACGCGCCGCGGCGTCGAGCTGGCGGCGCGCTGGGCGCCGGCGCCCGCCTGGCGCGCGGCGCTCGCGGCGACGGCGCTCGATGCGCGCTATCGCGACGACTTCCTCACCTGCGCCGGCATCCCGTGCACGGCGCCGACGGTGCTGGTGCCGGCCGGCAACCGCATCGCCGGCACGCAGCGCGGCACGGCGTTCGCCGAGCTGGCGTGGCGCGATGCGGGCCTCGGCGAGTTTGCCGCCGAGATGCGGCACGCGCGGGCGTTGATCGCCAACGACCTCAACACCGAGGCGGCACGGCCGTACACGCTGGCCGGCCTGCGCTGGAGTCACCGCGCCTCGGCGGCTGCGTGGCTCGGCGGTGGCTGGTCGGCCGAGTGGCTGCTGCGCATCGACAACGTGTTCGACCGGCGGTATGCCGGCAGCGTCATCGTCAACGAGAGCAACGGCCGGCACTACGAAACCGGTGCGCCGAGGGCGGTGGGGGTTTCGCTTCGGCTCGTCGGGCCGTGAATCAGCCGCCGCCGCGCTGAAGGTGCAGGTCGAAGCGCCGCAGGAACTCACGCCGGTCGGTGAACGGCACGTTGTCGAACTCGAACTGCACCGCCAGCCGCGGCAGGCGCATCAGGGCGATGACACGCGGTGGCAGCGGCTGCCAGTTCAGCGTCAACGCGCCTTCGCCGATCGGCACGCGCAGCGTCGTGGCGTCGTCGGTGCAGGCGTGGCCGCCGGTGGCTGCGGGCATCCAGCGCCGCCATTCGTGCGCCGTGCACCCGTACTCGCGCTCGAAGCGTTCGCGGTCTTCGGCGATCACGCCAGCAAGACGCAGTCAGCCGGCGTCGCCGTTCAGCCGCCGGCGATCGGCGGCCAGATCGCCAGCACGTCGCCTTCGACGAGCTTGCGCGTCGCGCGCTCGGCCGGCGGCACATAGTGGCCATTGACGAGCACGAGGTGCACGAGCTTGGGCGGCAGCGCGAACGGCGCGGTCACCTCGGCGATCGTCGCGCCTTCGCTCACGTCCAGCGGCAGCTCGTTGCCGCGCCGCCGGTCGGCCGGCAGGTAGTCGCCGAGGCTCGCGTAGAGCTTGAACGTGATGCGCATCAGGCGCATCAGCCGCGCACCAGCGCCCTCTCGGCCTGGCCCTGCGCGCGCGCGAGGTAGGCCTGCATCAAGAGCGTCGGGTCGGCGAGCAGCTTGTCCTTCCACTCGCCGAGCGGCACCGCGCCTTCGACCAGGCCACGCATCACGCCGATGTGCTCGGTCCAGCCGACGCAGTTGCAGCCCACGAGGCGGTCGCCGTCGAACTGCAGACTCAGGTGCCGGCCGCCGCCGGCGGCGTCAGCCTCGGTCAGCTCGATGTGCTGGCCGCCCTTGACACCTTCCCAGTTGCCGAAGCTCGCGCTGATGAGGCCGAGCGTGTCGAGCACGTTGATCTGCGTCACGCCGCGCAACTCGGCGCGCTGGCCGACCATGTTCAGCGCCGCGACGCGCGCCTGCTCGGCGGCGTTGGGCTGGATGGCGCTGACGATCGTCTTGCCGCTGACCTTGTCGAAGGCTTCGGCGCAGTCGCCGGCGGCGTAGACATCGCGCACGTTCGTTTCGAGGTGCTCGTCGGTCAGCACGCCAACGAGGCAGCGTACGCCCGAGTTCTCGAGGAAGCCGATGTTCGGGCGCACGCCGACGGCGCTGATCACGAGGTCGGCGGGCACCGTGCGGCCGTTGGACAGCCGCACGAGCATCGGCGCGTCGCGGCGCCGGCCGGCGGGCGCGTTGGATGTGTCGAACAACGCGGCGCCGTTGCCGGCCGGCCGATCGATCGACTCGACCTTGGCACCGGTGTGCACCGCGACGCCCTTGTCCTCGCACCACTGCTTGATCATCCCGCCGGCGGTCGGGCCCATCATGCGCGGCACCATGCGGTCGCCCATCTCGACGACGGCCAGTTCGACCTTCCGCTCGGCCAGCGCCTCCATGATGATGCAGCCGATGAAGCCGGCGCCCATCTGCAGCACGCGCGCGCCGGGACGTGCGAGCTTCAGGATCTCGCGCGCGTCGGCGAGCGTCCAGCAGGCGTGCACGCCGGGGCCGTCGGCGCCGGGGATCGGCGGCTGCATCGGCGACGAGCCGGTGGCAATCAGCAGCCGGTCGTAGGGCAGCTTGGCGCCGCTGTCGAGCGTCACTTCGCGCGCCTTCACGTCCACCGCCGTCGCGCGGCCTCGCTTCAGCTCGATGCGCAGCTTCGCGTAGTGCTCGGCGCCGTGGCGCAGGCGCGTGCCTTCCTCGCCGACCTTGCCGATCAGCAGGTAAGGGATCGCCATGCGCGAGTAGGGCGCCTCGGGCTCGTCACCGACGACGACGATCGAGTCGCCCGGCGCGTGCTTGCGGATCGTCTCGGCGGCGATGACGCCGGCCGGCCCGGCGCCGAGGATGACGTGCTGGGTCATGGCAGCGCCTTCACGTGCGGCCGCGAGGTCACAGCCCCAGGCGCTGGCGCGTCTCGGGCTTCAGCGTGCCGTCGGCGTTCCAGCCGCGGATCTCGTAGTACTTCGGCAGCATTTCCGGCAACTTGTTGACCAGGCCCTTGGCGGGCCCCGTCTTCGCCGGCTCGGTGAGCAGGCGCTTGGGCAGCGTGTCGTCCTTGGCGGTGAAGCCGGCGCGGTTGTTGAAGTCGCGCTCCATGTTCCAGATGCGCTCGCCGATTTCGCCGAGCTTCTCGAGCGTGAACTCGGGGCCGCAGGCGGCGGCGACCTGCGGCGCCACGTCCTCGAGCGTCCACGCGAAGCTCGTGAAGATGCAGATGCCGGCGGCGTCGAACGCGGCGGTGGCGTCCTGGAAGGCCTTCACCAGTTCGGGCTTGCCGTCGGCGACGAGCGGGTCGGTCTTCACAGGAATGCCGAGCACCTCGGAGGCGACGGTGTAGCTGCGCAGGTGGCAGGCGCCGCGGTTGCTGGTGGCGTAGGTCAGGCCCATGCCCTGGATGCCGCGGCTGTCGTAGGCGGGGAACTCCTGGCCCTTGACGCTCATGCTCAGGTCCGGGTGGCCGTACTTGGCGGTGAGGCGCTTGCTGCCCAGCCCGATCTCTTTTCCGAAGCCTTCGCCCTTGCCGGTGATCTCGGCGAAATACGCCAGTGCCCTGGCGCTGCCGAACGGCGCCTCGATGCCGACCTGCGCCTTTGTCAGCACGCCCATCTCGTACAGCTCCATCACCGCGCCGACGGTGGCGCCGAAGCTGATGGGGTCGTAGCCGTGCTCGTTGCACATCAGGTTGGCAAACTGCAGCGTCTCGAGGTCGTTGACGCCGTTGGCCGCGCCGAGCGCCCAGGCCGCCTCGTACTCGAGGCCACCCGAGGCGCCCCAGTACTCGGGCCGGTTCTGCACCGTGAAGTGGCCCTGGTCCATCTTGCTGATGCGCCCGCAGGCGATCGTGCAGCCGAAGCAGGCCTGGTTGGTGACGAGCTGCTTCTTGCCGTCGGTGGCGCGCGGCGTGGCCATCGCCTCGGCCGAGATGTCCTTGGCGCCTTCGAACTGCACGTCGCGGTGGTTGCGCGTGGGCAGCGCGCCGATCTCGTTGACCACGTTCATCAGCACCTGCGTGCCGTAGGTCGGCAGGCCCTGGCCGGTGACGGCGTGGTCGGCGAGCACCTTCTTCTTCTCGAAGGTGACCTTCATGAACGCCTTGGCGTCGGCGAAGTTGCCGACACCCTTCGTGCCGCGCACGGCGATGGCCTTCAGGTTCTTGCTGCCGGCCACCGCGCCGACGCCGCTGCGCCCGGCGGCGCGGTGCAGGTCGTTGACGATGCAGGCGAAGAGCACCTTCTCCTCACCGGCCTTGCCGATGCTGCTGATGCGCAGCTGCGGGTCCTGGTGCGCCTTCTTCAGCATCTCCTCGGTCTGCCAGACGGTCTTGCCCCACAGGCCCGAGGCGTCGCGCAGTTCGGCGGTGTCGTCGTTGACGTACAGGTAGACGGGCTTGGCGGAGCGGCCCTCGAAGATGATCATGTCCCAGCCGGCCATCTTCAGCTCGGCGCCCCAGTGGCCGCCGGAGTTGCTGCAGGCGATGGCGCCGGTCAGCGGCCCCTTGGTGACCACCGTGTAGCGCCCGCCGGTGGAGGCCATCGTGCCGGTGAGCGGGCCGGTGGCCCAGATCAGCTTGTTCTCGGGCGCGAGCGGGTCGACCTTGGGGTCGATCTCGCTCACGAGGTACTTGGTGGCCAGGCCGCGCGAGCCGAGGTACTCCTTGGCCCACGCCATGTTCAGCGGCTCGGACTTGACGGTGCCGGCGGTGAGGTTGACGCGCAGGATCTTTCCAGCCCAGGACATCTTGGGTCTCCTTGAATCGGATCGTGAGTCGCGTTGACGGCGCGCGTCAGGCGGCGGCCGGCTGGTTGCCCAGCTTGTCGGCCCAGGCCTGCATCTTCGCGAGGCCCGTCCAGTTGGCGTCGACGTAGGTGATGGCGCCGGTGGGGCAGGCGGTGGCGCAGGCGGGGTCGCCGCCGCACAGGTCGCACTTCTGCACCTTGCCGGTCTCCTGCACGTAGTTGATCGTGCCGAACGGGCAGCTGATCGTGCAGACCTTGCAGCCGACGCACGTCGTCTCGTTGACGACCTTGGCGCCGGTGAGGCGGTCGACGGTGATCGCCTCCACCGGGCAGGCGTGCAAGCACCAGGCCTCGTCGCACTGCGTGCAGGTGTAGGGCACCTTCTTGCCGGTGGCGTGAAAGTCGAACACCTTGATGCGCGACTTGGCCGGCGCCATGACGCCGTAGTTCTCGAACGAACAGGCCATCTCGCACTGAAGACAGCCGGTGCACTTCTCGGCGTTCAGATGCAGGCTCTTCTGCATGACGTGGGTACTCCGCGGTAGGGGGCGAGGTTCGGGACACAACCCGGCCGCCACGCGGAAACCGCAGCGCCGGCCGATTAGGAAATGATGTGCATATGTGTGCTCGGCAAATACCTAGGCATAACCCGGGGGTGGGTCGTTACTGCCCTGCGTTCGGGAAGAACAGCGTCTCGCCGCCGACCTTGTAGTTGGCGATCGCCGCCTGGCCGGCCGGCGACACCACCCAGTCGGCGAACTGCTGCGCCAGCGCCGCCTTCACGTGCGGGTGCTTCGCGGGATTGACGACCATCACGCCGTATTGGTTGAAGAGGCTCCGGTCACCCTCGACGAGGATGGCGAGATCGCCGCGGTTCTTGAACGAGAGCCAGGTGCCGCGGTCGGCCAGCACGTAGGCATTGGTCGCCGAGGCCATGTTCAGCGCCGGGCCCATGCCGCAGCCGCACTCGCGGTAGCCGGCGGGCTTCGCCGCGGCCATGTCGACGCCGGCGGCCTTCCACAGCCGCAACTCGGCCGCGTGGGTGCCGCTCTTGTCGCCGCGCGAGACGAAGGGCTGCCCGCCGGCGGCCAGCTTCTTCAGCGCCGCGGCGATGTCGCGGCCCTTGCCGCCCGCGGGGTCGCCCTTCGGCCCGATGAGGACGAAGTCGTTGTACATGACGTCGCGCCGCGCGGTCGCAAAGCCATCGGCGACGAACTTCTCCTCGGCCGCCTTGTCGTGGACGAAGAGGACATCGGCGTCGCCGCGCCGCGCCGTATCGAGCGCCTGGCCGGTGCCCACCGCGACGACGCGCACGTCGATGCCGGTGGCCTGCTTGAAGGCCGGCAGCAGCTGGCCGAACAGGCCCGACTGCTCGGTGCTCGTCGTGCTGGCCATGACGATGAAGCGCTCCTGTGCGGCGGCCGGGGGCGAGGTGAGGGCGGTGAGGGCGGCAAGCGACGCGAGGGCAGCGCCCAGCACGGCAGCGAGCAGGGGACGGCGGCGCGCTTGCAGCGGTTTCAGTGACATCAGGTGGTCCAAGGCAGTTCTCCTTTGAGGAATTGACGGGCTTGCTCGGGCAACTCGTCGCTATCGAAAAAACGGTCCACGGGCAGATCGGCGAGCAGCCGGCCGCCATCGAGGTAGGCCACGCGGGTGGCCAGGCGCTTGGCCTGGCCGAGGTTGTGCGTGCTCATGACGACGGTCACGCCGTCGTCGGCGAAGTCGCCGATCAGCGTCTCGACCTCGCGCTTGGCGCCGGGGTCGAGGC
Source organism: Betaproteobacteria bacterium (assembly GCA_016716535.1). GTDB lineage: Bacteria > Pseudomonadota > Gammaproteobacteria > Burkholderiales > Burkholderiaceae_C > Rubrivivax. The sequence goes on from JADJWD010000002.1 coordinate 989,874, forward strand.
TCGCGGTCGGCTCGTCGAGGAACAGGATGTCGGGCGCCAGCGCCCAGGCGCGCGCGAGCGCCAGCCGCTGCTGCTGGCCGCCGGAAAGCCCGCGCGCGCGACGACTGCCCAGGCTGGCGAGGCCCACGCGTTCCAGCGCCAGCCGGCAGCGCTCGGCGCGTTGCCCGGCGTGCACCCGCTGCAGCCACAGCCCGACGAGCACATTCCAGCGCACGCTCAGGTCGAGCAGAAACGGGCGCTGGTACAGCATCGCCGCGCGCGGCGGCCGGCCCTGCGGCGCCATCGCATGCTCGACGCGCTCCCCGTCCTGCGTGCCGGCGTCGACGAGGCCGTGCAGCAGCCGCAGCAGCGTCGTCTTGCCCGAGCCGTTGGGGCCGACCAGCACCAGCCGGTCGCCGCGGTGCAGCGTGAGGTCGACGTCGCGCAGCGCCTGCACCGGCCCGTAGCGCACGCCCGCGGCGCGCAGCGTGACGAGCGGCGTGCGCATCGTTCGCACCGCGCTCAATGCGGCGTCGCCGGCCGGCCCCGGCGCCTTCATGCCCACGCCTCGGCCGGCGCGCCTTGCTGCTGCTGGCGCAGCTGCATCAGGCCGATCGCCGCATTGAGCGCCGCCACCACCGCCAGCAGCACGAGCCCGAGCGCCAGTGCCAGCGGCAAATCGCCCTTGCTCGTCTCGAGCGCGATGGTCGTCGTCATCACGCGCGTGACGCCGTCGATGTTGCCGCCGACGATCATCACCGCGCCGACCTCGGCGATGGCGCGGCCGAAGGCCGTCAGCGCGACGGTGAGCACGCCGTAGCGCTGGTGCACGAGCAGCAGCAAGGCGCTGGCAACGGGCCCCGCGCCGAGCGAGCGCAACTGGTCGCCGCCCTCGGCCAGCGACGACAGCACGAGCCGCCGCGCCAGCGCCGCGACCAGCGGCACGACGAGCAGGCTCTGCGCGACCACCATCGCGGCCGGCGTGAAGAGGATGCCCCAGTGCCCGAGCGGCCCGGCGCGCGACAGCAGCAGGTACACGAGCAGCCCGAGCACCACCGACGGCATCGCGAGCATCGTGTTGAGCACGCCGACCAGCACCTGGTGGCCCGGAAAGCGCGAGACGGCGAGCAGCGCGCCCGCCGCCAGGCCGAGACCGGTGCCGATCAACGTGGCGGTGCCGCTGACCTGCAGCGACAGCGCCACCGTCTGCAAGAGACGCGGCTCGAGGTCGGTGATCAGCGTGATGGCGGTGGAGATGCTCTCGGTGAACGCGGGCATGAGGCGGCAACAGCAGCCGCGCATTGTCGGCATCGCGGCGTGCGCTGGCGATATGTGCGCGGGTGCATAGCCGCTACACCCTCGCCAGCAACGCCCGCCACCCCGGCCACTGCTCGCGCGCCAGCGTGAACTTGCGCGCCGCGTCGCCGCGCTCTTCACCGCGCACGAGCGCGCGCGCGAAGGCCGCCGGGTCCTCGACCCACGTGCCGCCGAGCACGTGCACACCGCGCGCGAAGAGCGCGTCGGGCAGGCCGCCGACCGTCGGGCCGACGATCGCCACGCGCGCCGCGCCGCGCGTGTGCGCGAGCACGTGGTCGAGCGTGTCGTTGATCAGCAGCGTGCCGGTGGCCAGCACCTTGTTGCAGCCCGCAAGCGCCGCGGTGTCGAGCGTGACCTCGTAGCCGTCGTGCCGGCCGACGAGGTCGGCACGCAACTCGACGACGGTGATGCGGGCGCCGCTTTGCACGAGCCGCGCCATCAGCGGGCCGAAGAGGCCCACGAGCCCGAGGTGGTCGCCCGGCCCCGGCGCGAGGCCGGCGAGCGAATCGCCGGCCGGCGGCGGCTGCCAGCCGGCGCGCCGCATCAGGCCGTGCGCCAGCGCCTGCGCGGCTGCCCAACCGAGCGTGCGGCGGATGCCCGCGGGGCCCGTCATCCAGCCGGCGGCGTGCAGCGCGGGGGCGCCGATGAGGTCGCCGGGGATCTCGCCTTCGCGCAGCCGCAAGAGCGTGCGGTCGAGCAGCACGTAGACGAGACCGAGCGAGCCGTCGTCGAGTTCGAGCGCGGCGAACTCGCCGCGCCGCGAGCCGTCGGCCGGGGGCGGCGGCACGTGCAACGCGCGGATGCGCGGGGCGCCCAGCGCCGGTGCGATCTCGGTCAGCGCGGCGAGGGTCGCGGCGGCGGCGCTGGGGGTAGGTTCGGCGGGCTTGCCGGGAGCGCCTGGCTCGTGGTCGGCGGAATCGTTCATCGTCAATGTCATCGTTGCGGGCCGCCGTGGCGCTGCGCGGCGCGCGGCGACAGTGCGTTCGGGAAGTACAGCGCCGTCAGGCTCTTGCTGTGCACCGGGCGCGCGTGCAGCGTCTCCAGCCGCGGCGCGCCGGCGTCGGTGTCATCGCCATCGAGGTGGCGGCGCCAGTCGCGCACCCAGTGGATCTCGTCGCAGATCTCGAGCATGCCCATCGTCTCGCGGTCGCCGACGAGCACGCCGAAGACGGCGGTGCCGAGCGTGGCGCGCGCCTCGTCGAGCCGCGCCAGCGTGGCCGGCACGCAGCCGAACTCGCCGTCGCTGACGACGAGCACGTCGGCGCCGTGCCAGGCGTGGTCGTGCAGCAGCTCGACGGCGCGCTCGATCGGCGTCTGGATGTCGGTGCCGCCGTCGAACGACTGGCCCATCAGTTCCAGCACCGCAGCCAGGCCGCCGGGCGCCGCGAGGTCGCGTTCGAGCAACTCGCCCGGGCCGCCGAAGGCGACGAGCCGGCAGCCGCGGCCGCCCGCGCGCGCCGCCTTCAGCGCCGCGACGACGATGGCCTTGGCGATGTGCTCCGGCGCGCCGCGCATCGAGCCCGAGGTGTCCAGGCACAACACGATCGGCCCGCGTGCCAGCGACTCGGGCGGCGGTGCATCCCGTTCGGCACGCGCAGGCGCGTCGGGGTCGGCGCGCCAGTCGGTCAGCACGGCCTCGGTGTCGTGCGCGAGCAGCCGGCCCTCGGCGTGCCGGGCACGCCACAGGCGCCGGCCCACCGGGTGGCTGCGCAGCACCGCCTCGGCGGCGAGCATGCGCTCGATGCTGGCGGCGAAGCGGATGCCGGTCAGTTCGCCCGGCGCGCCGGCGATGCGCGTCTGCACCGCCTTCAGCGGCCGGCGCCGCGGCGCGTCGCCGGCGGCCGGCGCCGGGCGCGGCGAGGCGAGGGTATGCAGCTCGCGGCGGCCGACGCGATCGAGCAGGTCGACGAGTTCGGGCAGGCGCTCGAGCCGCCCGGCGGCGCGCCGCACCTGCTGCCACTCGCGGCTGCGCAGCTGGCCGGCGAGCTGGTCCCATTGCAGCCGCGCGCCGTCGGCCAACTCGCGCAGCAGCGCCAGTTCGTCTTCCAGCCCCGCGGTGTCGATGCGCCAGGTTTCGCGGAACTCGGCCGTGATCTGTGCGATGGCCTCGGCACGCGTGCGCTTCGGTTGCAGATCGACGAGCCGGTCGAGGTGCCACAGCAACGTGCGAAGCACCTGCTCGGCGAGCGTCGGCACGCCGTGCGCCAGCGCCGGCAGGCCGAGGTCACCGACGATCGCGCGCAGCGGCGCGCTGGCATCGGCCGCGCCGAAGTGCTGCGCGGCGTCTGGCAACTGGCCGGCGACGAGTGCGTCGACCCAGGCGCGCGTGTGCGCGAGGCGCTCGCCGCGCGTGCCGACCGCAGAGACGAGCGCCGGCAACCAGACGGCGCGCGGCAGCGTGGCCAGTTGGTCGTAGGGGCGCTCGTAGGCCGCGGCGGGCGGGCCGGGCGTCGCGTTGATCGTCGCGTCGATCGCTGCATTCATTGCCGCATTCATCGCCGCGTTCATTCCACCGGCACGGCTGCGCCGGCCGGCTCGAGCGCCACCGGTGCCGGTGCCTCGCCTGTGGCGCCGGCGTCGACCGGGAGGGCCGCAAAGCCCGCGCGCACCGCCGCCAGCCGCGCGGCGAACGACGCGAACATCGCCTGTGCCGCGTCGTGCCGCGCGAGCCAGCGCTGCGCGATGCTCGGCGCAATCCACAACCGCGCGGCCAGTGCGCTTTCCAGCGCCTGCCGCTCGGCGCGCGCGGCGTCGAGCGCGGCGGCGACTTGCGCTTCGATCTCGGCAACTTGCGCGACACGCGCCTCGATGTGCGTTTCGCTCCACTTCTTCGCGAAGCGCGCTTCGAGGCGCGCCGAGACGATGCGCTGCATGCGGCCTGATGCGCCGTCATCGTGGTCGCCGGCCGCGCCGCCATCACCACCCGCACTGCCGAGCGCGCGCGCCACCGCCAGCTTGCCGGCGCCTGCGTCCGAATCGAACGCGCTGCCCTCGGCCGGCATCCGCTGCTCGATGCCCAGCTGCTTCTCGAATGCCTCGACGGCGCGCCCGAGCCAAGGCGCCTCGGTCGGCGGCAGGGTGAGCACTTCGTCGTCGAACCAGGCGGCGATGGCCGGCACGTCGGCCGGCGTGGCGCTGGCGACGTAGGGCGCGAGCCACAGGTCGAGCGCGTCGAGCTGCGAGCGGCCTTCGCTGGCCGCGGCCGTCTGCACGAGGCCGACGAACTGGCGCCAGCGGCGGTCGGACAGCGCCTGTTCGCGCGCGGCGAGCCGGCGGCGCAGCGCGGTGCACGCGGCGACGAACGGCTCGCCGAGCGCCACGCGCACGGCCGCCGCGGCGACGGCGGCGCGTTCGGCACCGGTGATCGGTGCGGGGGACCGCGGCGCGCCGGGCACTGCGTTGCCTGCGTCGCCCGCGCTGGCTGCGTCTATCGCCGCGTCCCCACCCTGCAACGCCAGCAGCGCCGCGAACGCCTCGTCACCGACCGGCGCCACCGGCACGCGCACGAGGAAGCGGTCGTAGAACGCGTGCAGCGCCTCGTCGGCGGGCACCTCGTTGCTGGCGCCGACGACGGCCACCAGCGGCACTGCGCGGCGCTCGGTACCGTTGTCGAACAAGCGCTCGTTGAGCAGTGTCAACAGGGCGTTGAGGATCGCCGAGTTCGCCTTGAACACCTCGTCGAGAAAGGCGATGCCGGCGCTCGGCAGGAAGCCCGCGGTCAGCCGCTCGTAGCGGTCGTGCTCGAGCGCCTTCAGCGACAGCGGGCCGAACAGTTCCTCGGGCGTCGAGAAGCGCGTCAGCAGCCGCTCGAAGTAGCGCGCGTCGGCAAAGGCGTGGTGCAGCCGGCGCGCCAGCGCGCTCTTCGCGGTGCCGGGCGGCCCGATCAGCAGCACGTGCTCGCCGGCGAGTGCGGCCAGCAGCGACAGCCGCACGGCCGTGTCGCGCTCGAGCAGGCCGGCGCCGGCGGCGTCGATCAGCGCGCTCAGGCGGTCAGGGGTGAGGCTCACACGCTGCTCACTCGCCGCTCTATCGTCCATCACGCCGCCGGCCGGCGCAGCATCAGCGCCTGCCGCAGCGTCGTGCAGACCTCTTCGTCGCGCTGGTTGAAGCCCTGGTGCCAGAACGTCACGATGCCGGCGTTCGGGCGGCTGCGGCTCGCGCGTACTTCCTTGACCGTCGTGCGCACGTGGATCGTGTCGCCGTGGAAGACGGGCGCCGGGAAGCGCGTGTCGGTCATGCCGAGGTTGGCCACTGTCGTGCCGAGCGTCGTGTCGTGCACCGACAGGCCGATGACGAGCCCGAGCGTGAAGAGGCTGTTGACGAGCGGCCGGCCCCACTCGGTGCCCGCGCAGTACTCGGCGTCCAGGTGCACCGCGGCCGGGTTGCAGGTGGCGCCGTTGAACCAGACGTTGTCGGACTCGGTCACGGTGCGGCGGATGCCGTGCTCGAACACCTGGCCGACATGGAATTGCTCGTACCACAGGCCTGCCATCGCTTCGCTTCTCCTCTTGTTGCGCGCCACGCACGATCAGCCGGGCGATGATGCCATCGGCGGCGTGCGGGTTTCGACCGTTGCCGTGCCGCGGCGGTTTGGCCACATTCGCGGCGTGTCCGAATTCCCTGTCGAAGACGATGAGCGAAGTTCCGATCCACACCGCGCAGCTGCGTGAATGGCTGGCGCGCGAGCGCGGCGTGAAGCTGGCTGACTACGAGGCGCTGCGCCGCTGGTCGGTGGCCGATGTCGGCGCGTTCTGGGGCGCGATGTGGGACTACTTCGACCTGCGCTCGCCGACGCCGTTCAAGCAGGTGCTGTCGCACGCGGCGATGCCGGGCGCGCGCTGGTTCGAAGGCGCGCAGCTCAACTACGTGCAGCAGGTGCTGCGCCACGCCGAGCGTGCCGATGCGGCCGGCGTGCCGGCGATCGTCTTTCGCAACGAGCGGCTGATGGCCGAGGGCCGCACGCTCGAAGTCGGCTGGGGCGAGCTGCGGGCGCAGGTGGCGGCGCTCGCGGCGTCGCTGCGCGCGCTGGGCGTGCAGCGCGGCGACCGGGTCGCGGCTTACCTGCCGAACATCCCCGAGGCGATGGTCGCGTTCCTCGCCTGCGCGTCGCTCGGCGCGATCTGGAGCCTGACGGCGCCGGACATGGGCGTCGGCACGGTGCGCGACCGCTTCAGGCAGATCGAGCCGAAGGTGCTGATCGCCTGCGACGGCACGGTGTACGGCGGCAGGACGGTCGACCGCCGTGCGCTCGTGCGCGAGCTGATCGACGAGCTGCCGAGCGTCGAGACGCTGGTGCGGGTGCCTTACCTCGAACGCGCCGGCGCCGGTGCGGGCCTGGCCTTCGACGACGCCGGCCTGCGTGCGCGCGTGCGGCGGTGGGACGAGTTGCTGGCCACGACCGCGCGCGTCGAGCCCGAGCCGGTGCCGTTCGACCAGCCGCTGTGGATCGTCTACAGCAGCGGCACGACCGGCCTGCCGAAACCGATCGTGCACGGCCATGGCGGCGTCGTGCTCGAGATGATGAAGGGCGCCGCGTTCCACCTGAATGTGCAGAGCAGCGTCGGCGCCGACGGCCGCGCCACCGGCGAGCGGTTGCTCTGGTACAGCAGCACCGGCTGGGTGATGTGGAACCTGGCCGTCTCGGTGCTGCTCGGCGGCACGACGGCATGCATCTACGAAGGCCATCCGGGCCACCCTGGGCCCGAGACGCTGTGGCGTTTTGCCGAGGCGACGCGCGCGACCTTCTTCGGCGCTGGTGCCGCCTACTTCAGCGGCTGCCTGAAGAACGGTGTCTCGCCGCGGCAACTGATCGACGTGGCGCCGATCCGCGCGCTCGGCGCTACTGGCTCGCCGCTGCCGCCCGAGGCCTACGAGTGGGGCACGCGCGAGGTGCGGCCCGATGTCTGGTGGGCGGTGATCTCCGGCGGCACCGACATCGCCGGCGCCTTCCTCGCCGGCACGCCCGAGCTGCCGACCGTGGCCGGCGAGATGCAGGCGCGCGCGCTCGGCGCCGACGTGCAGGCGTGGGACGAACAAGGCCGGCCGGTCGTCGACGAGGTGGGCGAACTGGTGTGCGCGCAGCCGATGCCGTCGATGCCGCTCTTCTTCTGGGGCGACGCCGACGGGCGGCGCTACCGCGAGAGCTACTTCGACATGTACCCGGGCGTCTGGCGGCACGGCGACTGGCTGCGCATCACACCCAGCGGCAGCGGCATCATCTACGGCCGCAGCGACGCGACGCTGAACCGCCACGGCCACCGCATGGGCACGAGCGAGCTGTACCGCGTCGTCGAGGCACTGCCCGAGGTGCTGGACAGCCTCGTCGTCGACATCGAGGTGCTCGGCCGGCCGGCGTTCATGCCGCTCTTCGTCGTGCTGCGCGAAGGGCACTTGCTCGGCGAGCGGCTGCAAGCGCTGCTGCGCCAGCGCATCCGCGACGAGTTGTCGCCGCGCTTCGTGCCCGACGAGATCGTGCAGGTCGCCGAAGTGCCGCGCACGCTGACCGGCAAGAAGCAGGAGCTGCCGGTGAAGAAGCTGCTGCTCGGGCGGGCGCTCGCCGACGTGGTGAACCGCGACGCCTGCGCGAACCCGCAGGCGTTCGACTGGTACGTGCGGTATGCCGAGCGGCATCTGGCGGGTGAGGGCGGGGCAGGATGAGTTCAAGAACCCGTTCGGGCTGAGCTTGTCGAAGCCCATGTATCCGTTCGGGCTGAGCCTGTCGAAGCCCATCTTCCGACAAGGACCCACCACATGGATCTGCAACTGCGCGGCAAACGCGCTCTCGTCACCGGCGGCAGCCGCGGCATCGGCCGCGCCGTGGCGCGCGTGCTCGCCGAGGAGGGCGCTGCGGTGGCGCTGCTGGCGCGCGACCGCGCGCGGCTCGATGCCACTGCGGCCGAACTGGCCGCAGCGACCGGCGCGAAGGTCATCGGCGTCGCCGCCGATACGACGAGCGACGCCGCGGTGAAGACGGCTGTCGCCGAGGCGACGCGGCTGCTCGGCGGCCCGATCGACATCCTCGTCAACGCCGCCGCCGAGCCGGCCGGCTTCGCGGCGCCGCCGAAGCTCGCCGAGATCGAGTCCGGCTTCTTCCACGCCGAGCTCGACACGAAGGTGATGGGCTACATCCGCTGCGCGCGCGAGGTGGTGAGCGGCATGCGCGCAGCCGGCTGGGGCCGCATCGTCAACATCAGCGGCCTGGCGGCGCGGCAGACCGGCAACGCGGTCGGCAGCATGCGCAACATCGCGGTCGCCGCGCTGACGAAGAACCTTGCCGACGAACTGGGGCCGGCGGGCATCCAGGTGAACGTCGTGCACCCGGGGGTGACGCGCACCGAACGCACCGCGCCGCTGGTGGCCGAGCGCGCCCGCGCCAGCGGCCGCAGCGAAGCCGAGGTCGAGGCCGAGATGGCGGCCAGCAACTCGATCCGCCACCTCGTCACCGCCGAGGAAGTGGCCTGGATCGTCGCGTTCCTGTGCTCGCCGCGCTCGCGCGCGATCAACGGCGACGTGATCGCCGCCGGCGGCGGCGCGCCGCGGGTCATCCACTACTGAACCACCTCAGCGGTAGTACACCGCCGTCTCGCCCAGGTGCTCGCGCGAGCGCGCCAGCTCGTGCCGCGCGACGGTGCGCAGGTGCACCTCGTCGGGCCCGTCGAGGAAGCGCATCGCGCGGCCCCAGGTCCACAGCCACGCCAGCGGCGTATCGGGCGTCAGCCCCATCGCGCCGAAGATCTGCATCGCGCGGTCGACGACGCGGGTCTGCAGTTGCGCGGCAACGAGCTTGATCGCCGACACGTCGACACGCGCCGCGGCGTTGCCTTCGCGGTCCATGCGCCAGGCGGCGCGCAGCACCAGCAGGCGCGCCTGGTCGATCTCGACGCGCGAGTGGGCGATCCAGTCCTGCACATTGGCGTGCTCGGACAAGACCCGGCCGAACGTGCGCCGCGACAGCGCGCGTTCGCACATCAGCTCGAGCGCCAGCTCGCACTGGCCGATCGTGCGCATGCAGTGGTGCACGCGCCCGGGGCCGAGCCGCGCCTGCGCGAGCGTGAAGCCCTGGCCCGGTTCGCCGAGCAGATGGTCCGCTGGCACGCGCACGTCCTTGAACAACAGCTCGCAATGCCCCTCGGGAAACGCGTGCTGCATGATCGGCACGTTGCGCACGACCTCGAGCCCGGGCGTGTCCATCGGCACGAGCGCGATCGAATGGCGCGCGTGCGGCTGCGCGCTCTCGTCGCTGACCCCCATCACCACCGCGAGCCGGCAGTTCGGGTGGCTGGCGCCGGTGATGAACCACTTGCGGCCGTTGATGACGAGTTCGTCGCCGTCGCGGCGGATGCTGGTGCGGATGTTCGTGGCGTCCGACGACGCGACGTCGGGCTCGCTCATCGCGAAGCACGAGCGGATCTCGCCTCCCAGCAGCGGCACGAGCCAGCGCTCGCGCTGCACCGGCGTCGCGAAGAGGTGCAGCAACTCGATGTTGCCCGTGTCCGGCGCGCTGCAGTTGAAGACCTCGGCCGACCACGGCACGCGGCCCATCATCTCCGCAAGCGGCGCGTAGTCGAGGTTGGATAGCCGCGTCCCCGGCTCGTCGTCGCGCAAGCCCGGCAGGAAGAGGTTCCACAGCGCCTCCTCGCGCGCCTGGCGCTTCAGCCGCTCGATCAGCGCGAGCGGGTAGGCGCCACTGTCGGCCGCGCGGTGCCACTCGGCGTTGGCTGGCAGCACGTGGTGCTTCATGAAGTTGCCGAGGCAACCTTGCATCACTTCGCTGAGTTCGCTGAACTGGAAATCCATCGCCCGCTTTCACTGGCCGCGATCCCGGCCCGCGGCGCGAAGGGTCGCACGCCGGCGGCGGCGGCGCGATGCCCTGGATCAAGCCATGCGCCGGCCCGCTGGCCGCGCGGGCCGGCAACGACCCGCAAAGGCCCGCAAAGGCCCGCAAAGGCCCGCGCCCCCCTTCGGCCGCGCGTCGTGTGCCAACATCGACGCGATGAGCAACGTATCCCCCAGAGACCGCTGGTTCGAGGACTACCGCGAAGGCGAGGTCTTCGAGTTCGGCGACCACCTCGTCACCGAGGAAGAGATCGTCGAGTTCGCGCGCCGCTACGACCCGCAGCCGTTCCATCTCGACCATGCCGCCGCCGCGGCGTCGCACTTCGGCGGCCTGGTCGCCAGCGGCTGGATGACCTGCGGCATCATGATGCGCATGCTGTGCGACCACTTCATCTCGCGTGAAGCGTCGATGGGTTCGCCCGGCGTCGACCAGGTGCGCTGGCTGAAGCCGGTGCGACCCGGTGACCGCCTGCGCGCCCGCGTGCGCGTGACGAAGGTGCGCGCCTCCGAGACGCGGCCCGACCGCGGCATCGTCAGCGCGCAGCAGGAACTGCTGAACCAGGACGGCGACGTCGTGATGACGATCGCCGGCGGCGGCTTCTACCGGCGCCGGCCGGCTGCGGCCGCCGGCTGACGCACCCTCGGGCGGCCCGCCGCCCGCCGCGATCCTCGCAATCCCCTCGCGCTTGCCCGGCTTCGCGGCAAGCGGCATCCTTGCGCGCCCCGCGCACCGCGGCCACCCGGAGGACACAAGGCATGAAGCTCTACTACCACCCGGCTTCCACGACCAGCCGGCCGCTGATGATGTTCATCGCCGACAACGGCATCGACGCCGAGCTGAAGCTCGTGGACCTCTTCACCGGCGAGCACATGGGCGAGGCGTACGGCGCGGTCAACCCGAGCCGCCTCGTGCCGGTGCTCGAGGACGGCGACTTCCGCCTCACCGAGAGCTCGGCGATCCTGAAGTACCTGGCCGACAAGATCGACTCGCCGATGTACCCCAAGGGGCTGCGCGAGCGTGCGCGCGTCAACGAGATGATGGACTGGATCAACACGCAACTCTGCCGCGACCTCGCCTACGGCACCGTGTACTCGCAGATCTTCCCGTTCCACAAACGGCCGGGTGACGAGGCGCAGCGCGTCACCGTCGAGTGGGGCCGCGAGCGCGCGAAGACGTGGATGCGCGTGCTCGACGAGAAGCTGCTCGGCACCGACAAGCCGTTCCTGTGCGGGCGCGAGATCACGATCGCCGACTACTACGGCGCGTCGTTCGTGCACCTGGCCGAGGTGATCGGCTCGGACCTCTCGGCCTACCCGAACGTGAAGCGCTGGCTCGACGGCATGAAGAAGCGCTCGACCTGGGACAAGGTCTACGAGGCGATCAACGGCTTCGCGAGCCAGCTGCCGAAGGGCCAGCTGGCGACCGTGTAGGGCCCGGGCAAGGGGCGGCCATGATCAAGGGCCTGCACCACAACGCCTACCGCTGCCGCGACTCCGAGCAGACGCGCCGCTTCTACGAGGGCTTCCTCGGCCTGCCGCTGGCGCACACGCTCGAGATCGGCGAGACGAAAAGCGGGCGCAAGACGAGCACGCTGCACACCTTCTACCGCATGGACGATGGCTCGTGCCTGGCGTTCTTCGAGGCGCCCGACATGCCTTTCGAGTTCAAGGCGCAGCACGACTACGACCTGCACATCGCGCTCGAGGTCGACCGGCCGACGCTCGACGCGATGTTCGCCAAGGGGCGCGCCGCGGGCATCGAGACACGCGGCATCTCCGACCATGGCTTCATCGATTCGATCTACTTCCGCGACCCGAACGGCTACGTGATCGAGCTGACCTGCAAGCGCGAAGGGCACGACGCGGCGATGGACCCGGCGAGCAACGGCGCGCGTGCGCGGCTCGATCGGTGGCAGGCGGCGAAGGGGGTGAACGCGGAGCAATGACGGCGCGATGACGGTAGGGGGGCATGAGGGCCAACCCGGTTGACCTCGGCGCCGCGGCTCGGATACTGCGGCGCCCCAACACCGCCCGAGGGCCAGTCATGCCGACGAAGCTTCGCATCGTTGCCGCCATCCTGCTTGTCGCGTCGGTCGCTCCGCTGCACGCGGACGATGAACGCGACCGCGATCGTCACCGCCATCACCCCCGTCCGGAGGCGCCGCGCCTGGAGGCGCTGTACCAGGGCGCCGGCTACGACAAGGGCCTCGTCGCCGTCGCCAACCCGCACGCCGCCGAGGCGGGCGCGAAGATCCTCGAGCACGGCGGCAACGCGATCGACGCCGCGGTGGCGATCGCCTACGCGCTGAACGTCGTCGAGCCGCAGTCGGCCGGCATCGGCGGCGGCGGCTTCATGCTGATCCACCTGGCCGATGGCCAGCGCACCTTCGCGATCGACTCGCGCGAGCGCGCACCGGCCGGCGCCACGCCCGGCATGTTCGGCACGCTCAACTTCACGCAGGCCTCGACCTCGGGCATCTCGGTCGGCGTGCCGGGCATGGTGCGCGGCACGGCGATGGCGGTGCAACGCCACGGCAAGCTGCCGCTGCGCCGCGTGCTGCAACCGGCCATCGAACTGGCCGACCGGGGCTTCGCGGCGACGCCGCGCTTCGTCTCGTCGCCCAACTGCGCCAGCGCCGCGAGCCGCGCCCGCGTGTACCCCGAAACGGCCGCCTACTTCTGCCCCGGCGGCGCGCCGATCCCGGTGGGCGCCGTCGTCACCAACAAGCCGCTGGCCGAGACGCTGCGCACCATCGCCCGCCACGGCCCCGAGGCGTTCTACACCGGTGAGATCGCGCACGCGATCGTCGAAGGGCAGAAGCGCGCATCGGCCGGAGGCCAGCCCGGCACGATGACGATGGCCGACCTGGCCGCCTACGAGGCGACGCGCCGCGCGCCGGTGAGCGGCACCTACCGCGGCTGGACGATCAAGGGGATGGACTCGCCTTCGTCCGGCGGGCTCGCGGTGATGCAGATGCTCGAGATGATCGAGCGCTTTCCGATCGGCAACGCCGGCGCCGGTTTCGGCTTCGGGAGCGCGAACACGCTCAACGTGATGGCCGAGGCGATGCGCACCGCCTTCGCCGACCGCGCGGTGTGGATGGGCGACGCCGACTTCTCGTACGTGCCGGCCAAGGGGCTGCTGCATCCCACGTACACGGCGCTGCGCAGCGGGCCGATCGCGCCGACGGCACGCATGAGCCCCAACCCGGTGGCCGGCGATCCGCGCTCGTACGACACCGTGGCGCTGCGGCGAGACGCCACGCTGCTGGCCCAGGCCGAGCCGAGCTTCGCCGGCCCGGGCGGCTCGACAACGCACTTCGTCGTCGGCGACCGCTGGGGCAACCTCGTCAGCTACACGAACACCATCGAGTCGGGCTACGGCGCCGGCATGTTCGCCGGCTACTACCCGCCGGGCTGCGCCGACGTGAGCTGCTTCAAGAGCTACGGCTTCCTGCTCAACAACGAGCTGACCGACTTCAACTTCGTGCCCTCGGCCAACCCGTTCACCGGGAAGCCGGCGACCAACGACGTGGCGCCGGGCAAGCGCCCGCGCAGCAGCATGGCGCCGACGATGATCTTCGACGCGCGCGGCCGCCCGGTGGCGGCCTACGGCTCGCCCGGCGGCTCGACGATCATCAACTCGGTGCTCAACGTCACGCTGAACGTCATCGACCACGGCATGACGATCCAGCAGGCGATCGATGCGCCGCGGCTGTCGGTCACCGCCGCCGGCGGCGCGATCGCCATCGACGTCGGCAACCCCGCCGCGCCGACACCGTTCGACCCTGCGGTGCTGACCGCGCTGCGCACGCTCGGGCACACGGTCAACGCGCCGGCCGACATCGGCAGCGTGCAGTTCGTGGCGATCGACCCGCGCACCGGCCGCCTGTACGGCGGCGCCGATGCCCGGCGCGAGGGCACGGTGATCGGCGTGGGCAAGCCGGGCCGCGACTGAGCGTCAGTGCTTGGCGTCAGCGCTGAAACGCCCAATCCTGATCGTCACTGCGCGCGCACCGCGCGCAGCCGTTCCAGCTTGCCGGCGTACAGCTCGCGCGCCTCGCGCGTCGGGCTGTTGTCGGCGGCCATGCCGAGGTGGCGCGCCGTCGCCTTGGCGTCGCCGAGTGCCGCATAGGCCTGCGCGAGCCAGAAGTGCACCTCGTGCTGCTGCGGCTGCAAGCGCAGTTCGCGCAGCAGCAGGTCGCGCGCCTCGGCCGGCCGGCCCTTGGCCAGCGCCGCGCGGCCGCGTTCGAGGAACTGGAACGGCGTCTGCGGCTCCAGCGCCGCCAGCCGCGCCGCGGCGATGCGCGCCTCGTCGTAGCGACCGGCCTGGCGCAGCAGCCGCGCGAGGTTGGCCCAGGCCGACGTGCTGCGCGCGTCGCGTTCGATGACATAACGCAGCGCCTGCTCGGCCGCGGGGCGGTGGCCGGCGCGCTCGTAGACGACGGCCAGCGTGTTCGCGGCAGCGACGAATGCCGAATCGCGCCCGAGCGCGGCACGCGCGTACCAGTAGGCGCGCTCCAGCTCGCCGCGCGCCAGCGCCTCGGCCGAGCGGTTGTTGAGGAACATCGCCACCAGCGTGCGTTCTTCCAGCGGCACGACGCGCTGGCCGCGCAGGTCCAGTTGCGGCAGGAAGTCGATCGTCAGCCACTGCGACTCGTCGTTGCGCATCAGCGGGCCGTGCCGGCCGAGCATCACGTTGACGTGGCCGCTGACGAAGTACAGGTCGCCGCTGCGGCTGTATTCGTCGTCGACGAGCACCTGCTGGTAGGCCACAGGCAGCCCGAGGTGCTTGGCGAAGGCCGCGGTCATCAGCACCAGCGACAGGCAGTTGCCGGCACGCGCTTCGAAGGCCTGGGCGGCGGTACGCGTGGCGCCCGCGTCGTAGCCGATCTGCAACGAATCCTTCAGGTACAGCGCATCGATCAGCGCCTGGCGGCGGTCGCGCCACGCCGAGGGCACCTCGAACAGCTGCTCGGCATGGCGGCGCATCGGCGCCGACATCGTGAAGAGCGCGTTCGCCTCGGCCTCGGCTTCGGCGGCCGCAGCCGCCGATGTGCCGGCGGTGCCGAAGAGATGATCCTGCGGCAACTGCTCGACGGCGATCGTGCGCGGCGCCTGCGCGCAGCCGGAGAGAGTGACCACGACCGCGGCGGCGAGCGCCGTCATCGTGGCGAGCGTCACCGACCGCGAAGCGCGGCCCAGGCGTGCGAGCGACATGGCGATCTCCCGGCTAGAGTGCCGATCGATCGTACGCCTTGCCTTCGGAAACCGCCGTCGAACGGTGCCTGGACGAGGGGCCTTCAGGCCTTGTCGACCGCCAGCAGCCGGCGCACCCGTGCGGCCACGTCGCGCAGCGCCTGGTTCTGCGACAGCCCGGCTTCGTCGAGCACGCGGCGCGCGTAGATCGCGTCCTTCTGCAAGCGCTCGACGTGCAGGTGCAGGCCTTCACCGGCCAACAGCCACTTGAGGTCGACGATCTCGACCAGTGAGAGGCCTTCGTTTTCGCGATGCGAGATTGCGTTCATGCGAGGATCGGGTCTGCGCACATTCACCTTAACGGGCATTTCTCGCTCGAAGCTGACACCGCTCTAGGGTGCATTCCCCAATGGCGGGATCGGCCTCTTGTGTTGTGGGCTTGGTTCGGTTGGGTGCGGCTCGATGCGGTCTGCATTGCACCACCGGCGCAGCCCGCCGGCGGCGGCGTCGTCCCCCGCGACCCGATGTTTCCACCCCCCTCAAACACGGCACCTTGGATGACCGGTTCCACTGACACCACCTTCACGGGCCTCGCGATCCAGCCGGCCGACATCGACGCGGCCGCCGCGCGCCTGGCCGGCATCGCGCACCGCACGCCGGTGCGCGCCTCGCGCCAGGCCGACGAACGCACGGGCGCCAAGCTCTTCTTCAAGTGCGAGAACTTCCAGCGCATGGGCGCGTTCAAGTTCCGCGGCGCCTACAACGCGCTGGCGCAGTTCACGCCTGCGCAGCGTGAGCGCGGCGTCATCGCGTTCTCGTCGGGCAACCACGCGCAGGCCATTGCGCTGGCGGCGCGGCTGCTCGGCATGCCGAGCGTCATCGTCATGCCCACCGACTCGCCGGCGGCCAAGCTCGCTGCGACGCGCGATTACCAAAGCGGCCAGCGCGGCAGCGAGGTCGTGCTCTACGACCGCTACACCGACGACCGCGAGGCGATCGGCCGGCGCCTGGCCGAAGAGCGCGGCATGACGTTGATTCCGCCCTATGACCACGCGCACGTGATGGCCGGGCAGGGCACCGCCGCGGCCGAATTGATCGACGAAGTCGGCGCGCTCGACCGGCTCGTCGTCTGCGTCGGCGGCGGCGGGCTGATCTCGGGCTGCGCCGTCGCCGCGCACGCCCGCGTGCCCGGCATCGAGGTCGTCGGCGTCGAGCCCGAGGCCGGCAACGACGTGCAGCAAAGCCTTGCGGCCGGCCGCGTCGTGCGGATCGACACGCCGCGCACCATCGCCGACGGCGCGCAGACGCAGGCCGCCGGCGCATTGACGTTCCCGGTCATCCAGCGCCTCGTGCGGCGCGTCGTCACCGTGTCCGATGCCCAACTCGTCGCGACGATGCGCTTCTTCGCCGAGCGCATGAAGATGATCGTCGAGCCCACCGGCTGCCTGGCCGCTGCCGCGGTGCTCGAAGGTGCGCTCGATGGCATCCGCGGCCAGCGCATCGGCATCATCCTCAGCGGCGGCAACGTCGACCTGCCGCGCTTCGCGTCGCTGATTGCCGAGTGATGCGGCCCGAATCGAGCCACTCGAACGACCCGAACGAACGAACAACACGAAGGAGACACGCGTGAGCGATGCCCCGGCGGTCCCTGCCGCAGCCCCCGCAGCCCAAGACGCCGATGCCGCGAAGCGGCTCAAGGACCACGTCGACAAGCTCCTCGCCCGTGCCGCCGCCGAGAGCAGCGGCACTGCGCACGTCGGCACGCAGCGGCTGGACTACACGGTCTCGGCCGCGTTCCTGCCGGTGGGCGCCGACGGCATCGCCGGCGCCGCCGGCGAGCCGCAGGCCGCGGTGCTGACGACCGCGTACCTGCTGAAGGGCACGACGGCGGCCGAGCGGCCGGTGTGCTTCGCGTTCAACGGCGGGCCGGGTTCGGCGTCGATCTGGCTGCACCTGGGCGCGCTCGGCCCCAAGCGCGTCGTCGTGCCCGACGACGGCTCGATGCCGCTGCCGCCCTACGGCGTCGAGGACAACCCGCTCGGCTGGTTCGAGCACTTCGACCTCGTCTTCATCGACCCGCCGCACACCGGCTGGTCGTGCGCGGCCAGCGAGGCGGCGCGCAAGAAGATGCTGTCGGTGGACGGCGATGCCGAGGCGCTGGCCGAGGTCATCCGCGTCTGGCTGACGCGGCACCGCCGCTGGGGCTCGGCCGTCTACCTCGCCGGCGAGAGCTACGGCACGACGCGCGGCGCGGCGATCGCCGACCGGCTGCAGACGCTCGGCGTGGCGCTGTCGGGCTTGATCCTCGTGTCGTGCGCGATGGACCTGCAAAGCCTCGTCTTCGCGCCGGCGAACGACCTGCCGTATGCCCTCTTCGTGCCGGGCTTCGCGAACGCGGCGCAGTACCACGGCCTGTTGCGCGGCAGCCTCGGTGCCTCGCCCGAGGCGGCGCGCGCCGCCGCCGAAGCCTTCGTGCAGGAAGACTACGCCGCAGCGCTGCACGCCGGCGCGCGCCTCACCGAGAAGGAACGCGCGCGTGTCGGCAAGCGCCTGGCCGAAATCACCGGCCTGCCGCGCGCACTCGTCGACGAGAAGAACCTGCGCATCAGCGACCAGACTTTCTTCTTCGAAGCGCTGCGCGAGCGCGGGCTGATCGTCGGCCGGCTCGAGGCGCGCGCCACCGGGCCGATGGCCGCCAGCCGCACGCGCGACTGGGAGTTCGACCCGGGCATCGAGGCGATCGCCGCGCCGTACACGATGGCCGCGATGGCGTACTTCCGCGAACTCGGCCTGGACTTCGAGGCGCGCTACCAGGTGCTGAACCACGAGGTCAATCGCGGCTGGACCTGGACCCGCGACAACCAGCAGGGTTTCGGCCGCATGGGCTACGCGTCGACCAGCCCCGATCTGGCGCGGGCGCTGCGCCGCAACCCGCACCTGAAGGTGCTGGCCGCCAGCGGCCGCTACGACCTGGGCACGCCGTACAGCGCCAGCGACTGGTCGCTGGCGCAGCTCGACATCCCCGCCGACGTGCGCCAGCGCGTCACGCACCGCTACTACGATGCCGGGCACATGATGTACACGCGCCAGGCCGACCTCGCGCAGCTGAAGGCCGATCTCGCGGCATGGCTGAAGCCGGGGCGCGGCGGGCGCCGCCGTTAGAGCCATCCATCGACCATGAATCCGCACATCGCCATCCTCACCGGCGGCGGCGACTGCCCCGGGCTGAACGCCGTCATCCGCGCCGTCACGCTGGCGCTGCTGCGCGAGTGCGGCGCGCGCATCACCGGCATTGAGCGCGGCTTCCACGGCCTCGTCGCGCGGCGCGTGCGACCGCTCGGCGTGGCCGATGTCGCCGGCATCCTCGCCGAAGGCGGCACGATCCTCGGCACGCACAACCGCTGCGACCCCTTCCGCTGGCAGGGCGCCGATTGCTCGGCGCAGGCCATGGCCTACGTGCGGGAGCTCGGCATCGACGCGCTGGTGGCCATCGGCGGCGACGGCACGATGGAGATCGCCGAGCGCTTCCAGCAGCTCGGCCTGCCGGTGGTCGGCGTGCCGAAGACGATCGACAACGACCTGCCGGCCACCGACCGCTGCTTCGGCTTCGACAGCGCGGTGGCCGTCGTCGCCGAGGCGCTGGACCGCCTCGCGACGACAGCGCGCAGCCACGGCCGCGTGATGATCCTCGAGACGATGGGCCGCCATGCCGGGTGGATCGCGCTCGAAGGCGGGCTCGCGGGCGGCGCCGATGCGATCCTGATTCCCGAGCTGCCGTTCTCGCTCGAGGCGCTGGCCGAGGCGCGCGTGAAAGCGAGAAGGACGGCGGCAGCCTGCTCGTCTGCATCGCCGAGGGCGTGCAGATCGACGGCCAGGCGGTGTTCCGCGACCGCGTCGACGACCCCGCGGCGCCGCTGCGGCTGGGCGGTATCGCGCAGGTGCTGCAGCACCGGCTGCAGCCGCTGGTCGGCAGCGAGGTCCGCAGCACGCTGCTCGGGCACGTGCAGCGCGGCGGCGCACCGACCGCCTTCGACCGCGTGCTCGCCACGCGCTACGGCGTGCACGCGGCGGAACTCGTGGCCGCCGGCCGCTTCGGCCGCATGGTGGCGCTGCAAGGCGACCAGGTCACCAGTGTCGCGCTCACCGACATCGCTGGCCGCTCGCGCCCGGTGCCCGCGGGGCATGAGTTGCTGCGCGCGGCGCGAGGGACCGGAGTGCTGCTGGGCTGAGCGTTCAGTCAGAACGGTGGTGGGCTCGTGAAGCGGCACGCGCGCCCGTCATGCGGATGCGCGAAGGTCAGTTGCGTCGCGTGCAGCAGCAGGCGCGGTTCGCTCCCTGCGTCGTCGCCGTAGAGCGCATCGCCGACGATCGTGTGGCCGAGGCGCGCCAGGTGCACGCGCAGCTGGTGCGCGCGGCCAGTCACCGGCTCGAGCTCGACGCGCGTGCGCGCCGCGGCAGCATCGCGCGCCAGCACACGCCAGCGTGTCAACGCGGGGCGGCCGTGCTCGGCGTCGATGCGCTGGCGCGGGCGGTTCGGCCAGTCGGCGGCCATCGGCGCATCGATCTCACCGGCGTCGCTGGCGACGAGGCCGTGCACGACGGCGATGTAGCGCTTGTCGACAAGACGCGCCGCGAAGGCGCCGTTCAACTGCCGTTGCCGGGTGGCGCCGCGCGCGAAGAGCATCAGGCCCGAGGTGGCCATGTCGAGGCGGTGCACGACCCGCGCGTCGGGCCAGCGCGCCGCGACGCGCGCCGCAAAGGCAGTCCTGCTTGTCGGCGCCGCGGCCCGGCACGGCGAGCATGCCCGCGGGCTTCTCGACGACGAGCAGGTGCGGGTCTTCATAGCGAAGCAACTCCGGCGGCCACGGGTGCATGCGCCCAGCATAACGAGCGTGTTGCTGGCGCAGCACGGGCGCTTCACGGGAGATCCGTTGCGCTTCACCTTGGCCTTGACGCAGCGGCGCGCTGCGGGCACAGTGCGCCGCGGCAGTTCTGCCGCCCCGGCCACGCGCCGGTTTCAACCCACCACGCCACAGGAGGCTTGCCATGCGAACGAATGACATTGACCTCCTGTCGGCCCGTGGCGCGCGTGCATCGCGCGGCATCGCCAGGCGCTGAAGCCCACTGCGGCTGCCGCTGAAAGGCGGCGGGAACGCCTGAGTTCCTGATGTGCCGACGTGACCCACGCGGTCACGGTCCGACAAGCCCTCACCACCAACGCCCTGCGCCGATCGGCGCGGCTTCGTGCCGCGCGCGGCGCGCCTCGGGGCGGGCGCCCGCATGGGCGTCGGCCCGGCTTGATCGAGAGCGACGGACATCCAGCAATGCTGAACGACGAATGGAACGAAGAGTCGATGGCGAACTTGCGCACCATCGGCCTGACGCCGGCCATGGCCCGGCAGGCGACGCAGCAGCGCCCCCGACACCGCGGCCACCGACGACGGCCCGGTGTTGATGCGCGTGGCCGAAGTGCAGCGTGAAGGCCTCGGCCTGCACGACGGCCTGCGCGAGTGGGCCGCCCGGCTGCGACCGGCGCTTCGGCAACAACTGGCCGCCGAGAGCGACGCCATCGCCGTCGGCGACTGGGTGTTCGCCAAGCGCAACGCCTTCGGCGAGTGGTGGGTCGGCGAGCGCCTGCCGCCGGTGAACCAGCTCGCGCGCCGGCTGCACGACGGGCGCGACAAGGTCGAGCGGGTCGTCATCGTCGCCAACGTCGACACGGCGATGCTGGTGATGGGGCTGGACCACGACTTCAACCTGCGCCGGCTCGAGCGTTACCTCGCGCTCGTGCGCATGGCCGGCGTCACGCCGCTCGTCGTGCTGACGAAGACCGACCTGTGCGTCGAAGCGGATACGCGCCTGGCGGCGGTGCGCGCGTTGCTGCCGGCCGGTGCCGAGGCGGTGGCGCTCAACGCGCTCGGCGACGAGCCGGCGCGGCGGCTCGCGCCGTGGCTCGGCGCCGGGCAGACGGTGGTGATGCTCGGCTCCAGCGGTGCCGGCAAGAGCACGCTGACCAACGCGCTCGTCGGCCACGACGTGCAGCGCACGCAAGCCAACCGGGCCGGCGACAACCGCGGCCGCCACACGACGACGGCGCGCGTGCTGCACCGCGCCGCCGCCGGCGGCTGCATCATCGACACGCCGGGGCTGCGCACGCTGCGCCTGGACGGCGACGCCGATGCGCTGGCGCAGGTGTTCGACGACATCGCCGAGTGCGCGCAGGGCTGCCGCTTCCGCGACTGCCGGCACGAGGGCGAGCCGGGCTGCGCGGTGCGCGGCGTCGTGCCCGACGAGCGGCTGCGCAACTGGGCCAAGCTCGAACGCGAGGCCCGGCGCGACACGCTGACGGCGCTCGAACGCAAGGCGCAGGTGTCGGTGTGGAAGGCGCGTGCGCGCGGGGCGCGAGCGCGCGCGCAGGCCAAGAGAGGGGATTGACTACCGCACCGCCGCCGGCAGCGGCATGCCGCGCTTGTGCATCGCCGCGCGCACGCGGTCGGGGTAGTCGGTGATCAGGCCGTCGACGCGCCAGTCGAGCAGCCGCTCGATGATCGGGGGGTCGTTCACCGTCCACGGCACGACCTTCAGGCCGAGCGCGCGCGCCTCGGCGAGCAGCGGCTCGGTCAGGTCGCCGTGGAACGGCGACCAGGTCGCGGCACCCACCGCCTTCGCCATGCGCGGCACCGAGCCGCCGTGTGCGGCGAGCGCGAGGCCGGCCGTCCAGCGGCCGTCGCCGATGTTGTCGAGGAAGCGCTGGCGCGCGCTCAGCGCCACGGTCGGGATCTGCGGCGCGAGCTTGCGCACGGCCTCGAGGGTGCGCCAGTCGAAGCTCTGGATCGATACCCGTGCCGCCATGCCGTGCCGTTGCACGACGGCGAGCACGGCGCGCACGAACGGCTCGGCCGCCGGCGTCAACTCGGGGTTGTTCGGGTTCAGCTTCGTCTCGATGTTGAAGCGCACCTGCGCCGCGCCGCGCCGCGCGACCTCCTCGAACACCGCGCCGAGCGTCGGCAGCCGCTCGCCGTCGCTGGCGCGCTGCTCGGGCCACTGCTGCGCGTAGCGTGAGCCGGAGTTCGGCCGGCCGACGTCGAAGCGCTGCAGCTCCGCCAGCGTCATCTCGATCACCGACGGCCCGGGCTCGCTGATCCAGCGGCCGTCGGCGTCGCGTGTGAAGGCGGCGTTCAGGCGCGGGTCGTGCGTGACGACGACCTCGCCGTCGCGCGTGACGTGCACGTCCAGTTCGAGCGTGTGCACTCCGGCTGCCAGCGCGGCGCGGAAGGCGGCCAGCGTGTTCTCCGGCGCCAGCCCGCGCGCGCCGCGGTGGCCTTGCAGGTCGAAGTTCCAGGTGCTGTCGGCAGCGGCGGCACCGGCGGCCAGGCCCGCCAGCAAGGCGCCCGCGGCCAGGCGGCGGGCAGCGGAGATCAGGAAAGTCGGAATCATCGGCATCAAGCTCCTCGGTGGTGCCCCTGGGTTGTGCGTGCTCGGCTCGGGGATTGTTGCCGCATGCGCGCGCCGCCGCGCGGCCGATGCCGCGCTCTCAGGGTCTGCCGCAGCGGCGGCGGCCGCTTGGCCGCCGCTACAGTCCAAATCGTCTACGGCCCGGTGCATCGTCGCAGTGGCGCGCTGCGCCGGAGCCCGCCCGTTTCTTTCCACCGACCCGTGCATGGAGCGCGAATGCCAGCGGCCCCGATTCCGGTTCCTACTGAAACTGCGGAAACTGCGCAGCCCACGCGCGAGCCGCCGCACGCCGCCATCTGGCCCAGGCGCCTGCCGCGCACGCTGGTCGTGCCGGAAACGTCGCTGTGGTTCAACCTCGAGGTCAACGCGCGCCGCTATCCGGACAAGGCCGCGTACGTCTTCTTCGGCAGAGCGATCAGCTTCGGCGAACTGCATGCGCAGGCCCAGGCGCTGGCCGGCTGGTTGCAGGCGCACGGCCTCGAGCGCGGCGACCGCGTGCTGCTCTTCATGCAGAACTGCCCGCAGTTCGTCATCGCGTTCTACGCCGTGCAGCGCGCCGACGCGGTCGTCGTGCCGGTCAACCCGATGAACCGTGCCGACGAGTTCGGCCACTACATCACCGACCCCGAAGCGCGCTTTGCGATCACGAGCGCGGATCTCGCCGGCATCGTCGCCGAGGCGAATGCGCGGCTGCCGGAAGCCGAGCGCCTGGCGCACGTCGTCGCGACGCGCTTGTGCGACACGATGCCCGAGGTGCTGGACGAGGCCGAGCGGCCCGCGCCCGCGATCCTCGACTGGCTGCAAAGCGACCCGCCGCTGCCTCCAGGCTGCACGCGCTGGCTCGACGCGCTCGCCGCCGGCCACCGCCCGCACAACCCGCCGCAAGCCGCCCCCGACGACTTGGCGCTGCTGCCGTACACCTCGGGCACGACCGGCCTGCCCAAGGGCTGCATGCACACGCACCGCACGCTGATGTCCAACGTCGTCGGCGGGGGGCTTTGGAGCCACGCCAGCGCCGAGTCGGTGTCGCTGGCCGTGGTGCCGATGTTCCACATCACCGGCATGATGTACAGCGTGCTCGGCTGTGTGTACCTGGGCAGCACGCAGGTGCTGCTGCCGCGCTGGGACCGCGAGCTGGCCGGCCGGCTGATCTCGCGCTACGGCGTCACGCACTGGACCTGCATCCCGACGATGGTCATCGACCTGTTCGGCAGCCCGAACTACAAGCGCTTCGATCTGTCGAGCCTGCGCAACGTCAGCGGCGGCGGTGCGGCGATGCCGCATGCCGTGGCCGAGCGGCTGCGCGACGAGTTCGGCATCACCTTCGCCGAGGGCTACGGCCTCACCGAGACCGCCGCGCCGTCGCACGCCAACCCGCCCGAGCGCGCCAAGCTGCAGTGCCTGGGCATCCCGATCTACGGCGTCGACAGCCGCATCGTCGACCCCGACACGCTGCGCGAGTTGCCGCCCGGCGAGGCCGGCGAGATCGTCACGCACGGGCCGATGATCTTCAAGGGCTACTGGCGCCACCCGGAGGCGACGAAAGCCGCGTTCATCGAGCTCGACGGCAAGCCCTTCTTCCGCACCGGCGACCTCGGCCGCATGGACGAGGAGGGCTACTTCTTCATGACCGACCGCTTGAAGCGCATGATCAACGCCAGCGGCTTCAAGGTCTGGCCGAGCGAAGTGGAACTGCTGCTGTTCAAGTGCCCGCTCGTGCAGGAGGCCTGCGTGATCGGCACGCGCGACGCCTACCGCGGCGAGACGGTGAAGGCCGTCGTCGTGCCGCGCGACGAGGTGCGCGCGACGATCCAGCCCGAGGACATCGTCACCTGGGCGCGCGAGCACATGGCCGCCTACAAGGTGCCGCGCATCGTCGAGTTCACCGACGCGCTGCCCAAGAGCGGCAGCGGCAAGGTGATGTGGCGCGTGCTGCAGGAGCGCGAGCCGACGACGCCCCGTTCGAGCTGATTCCTTTGCCGATGAACGAATCGTTCGACGTCGTCATCGTCGGCGGCGCGGTGATCGGCGCCGCCGCCGCCTTCTTCCTTGCCGAAGCGCTGCCGCGCAGTGCTCGCGTGCTCGTGCTCGAAGCCGACCCGAGCTACACGACCTGCGCGACGACACGTTCGCTGGCGTCGATCCGGCACCAGTTCAGCACGCCGGAGAACGTGCGCATGTCGATGTTCGGCACGGCATTCCTGCGCCAGGCGGGCGAGCGGTTGGCCGTCGACGGCGCCGCGCCGGCGATCGGCTTCGTCGAGGCGGGCTATCTCTTCCTCGCCACGCCCGCCGGCTGGCCCACGCTCGAGCGCAACCACGCCGTGCCACGCGCCGAAGGCGCCGAGGTCGCGCTGCTGGCGCGCGCCGCGCTGGCCGCGCGCTTCCCGTGGCTGACCACCAACGACCTGGCCGGCGGCTCGCTCGGCCTTTCCGGCGAGGGCTGGCTCGACGCACACGCGTTGATGCACGGCTTCCTGAAGAAGGCGCGCTCGCTGGGCGTGCAGGTGCGCGCCGGTCGTGTCACCGAGTTGTGCCGAGAAGGCGCGCGTATCCGCGCCGTTCGCTTGGCCGACGGCGGCGAGATCGCCTGCGGCACCGTGATCAACGCCGCCGGCACCGGCGCCGCGGCGCTGGCGCGCACCGCCGGCATCGCGCTGCCCGTGCAGGCGCGCAAGCGCTGCGTCTTCCACTTCCGCAGCCCCGAGCCGGCGCCCGGCTGCCCGCTCGTCATCGACCCGACGGGCCTGTACTTCCGCCCCGAGGGGCAGGGGGTTCGTCTGCGGCATTGCGCCGCCCGAGGCCGAGGACCCCGAGTGCTTCGACTTCGACGTGCCGCCGCAGTGGTTCGAGGAGCGTCTGTGGCCACTGCTGGCGCGGCGCGTGCCGGGCTTCGAGGCGGCGCGCCTCGTCTCATCGTGGGCCGGCCACTACGACGTCAACGTGCTCGACCACAACGTCATCCTCGGCGCGCACCCCGAGGTCGCGAACCTGCTGTTCGCCAACGGCTTCAGCGGCCACGGCCTGCAGCAGTCCCCGGCCATCGGCCGCGCGCTGATGGAACTCGTCGTGCACGGGGGCTTTCGCAGCCTGGACCTCGGCGCCTTCGGCTGGGTGCGGGTGATCGAGGGCAGGGGGGTGCGGGAGGTGAATGTCGTCTGACGTCGAGCGCGCGTGCCTTCGCGAAGGGGCCAGGCGCTGCGGCGT
The DNA here is from genome assembly GCA_016716535.1 of Betaproteobacteria bacterium. Classification (GTDB taxonomy): domain Bacteria; phylum Pseudomonadota; class Gammaproteobacteria; order Burkholderiales; family Burkholderiaceae_C; genus Rubrivivax. Next base: position 1,015,866 of record JADJWD010000002.1, read on the forward strand.
GATCGCGGGTCCAGGATTGACGGTAATCACGCCGCACTTTACTAATGCGCGGTGGCCATCAAGAGCTTCAGGTGCAAGGACACCCAAGCCTTGTTCGACGGCAAGCGCGTGAGGCGGTGGGTCAACATCGAACGTCCGGCACTGCGCAAGCTCGCCCAGCTCGATTGGTCATCGGTGCTGGATGACCTCAAAGTGCCGCCCTGGAACAGTCTCGAGGCTCTGAAGAATGACTGCAAGGGACAGCGCAGCATCTGAGTCAACGATCAATGGCGCGTGTGTTTCGTCTGGACTGCGGAGCGCCCGCAGGATGTCGAGATCGTTGACTACCACTGACCGGGAACTGCCATGCGTACCGTTGCCCCTGTCTCCCCTGGTGAGATGCTGGACGATGAGTTTCTGAAGCCTCTGGTCTCAGCAAGTACCGACTCGCCAAGGACATCGGTGTCCCCGCTCAACGCATCGGCGACATCGTGGCCGGCAAGCGCGCCATCACGGCCGATACCGATCTGCGGCTCTGCCGCTACTTTGGCCTCAGCGACGGATGGTGGCTTCGCGGCCAGGTGGCGTACGACACGGCCATTGCCAAGGAAGCCATGCGAGGCGAGTTGTCGCGCATCCGGCGGTGCTCGCTGTTGCCGGCGTGAGTCGGCGACGCATCGCGCGCCACTATCGCCCGAGTGGCAGATGCTCGTCGGAGCCGGCAGGTGCGCGCTTCGTCGTGTTTGTAGTGCCGAACGATGTTCCC
>JADJWD010000003.1 GCA_016716535.1 Betaproteobacteria bacterium
ATCGCCGCGTCGAAGTGACCGCATTGCGCGAGAGCGAACGCGTGCCTGGCACCGGCTAGGGCGCGCCATTGGGGGTGGAACTCGGCTTCGCGCAGCGCCAGCACGCCGCCTCGCTGGCCTCGTGGCCGTCGCCCTGGTCGAGCCAGGCGGCGGCGCGCGCGAGGTGGCAGCGTAGGCGGTCGATGCCCGTCTCGGCCAGGAGCTCCACCTCCGGCAGGCAGGCGAGCACCGCATTGCCGCCATGGCGCAGGCGCAGCCCCTCCAGCCGGGCCAGCAGCGACTCGAATCGCGCCCGGTCGTCGCCGGCGCATTCGTACAGGCCGGCCGCCTTCTCGTAGAACTCGATCTGCTCGTCCAGGCGCCCGGCCACGCGCGCCAGGTCGCCCGCGGCGTGCCAGTGGCGCGCGGCTTCGGCCGCGCGGCCGCCTTCCTGCCAATGCCAGGCGATGCGCGCCGGGCACCGTCGGTCTTCACCGAGCAAGGCGGCCACGTCGCGGTGCAGCGCGCGCTGCACGCCTTCGGGCACGCTGCGCAGCGCGCTTTCGTACACCAGATCGTGGCTGAAGGCCTCGCCGCGCAGCACGTCGGCGGCCTCGAGCACGGCCCAGGTGTCGACGAGCGAGAGCAGCGGCTGCCCGAGCAGCCGCGCGGCGCGATCGGCCGTGAAGTCCGAGCCGGCCACCGCCGCCACGCGCAGCAGCGCCTGCGCCGGGTCGGGCAGGCTGCGCAGCCGGTCGTCGAGCAGCGACTGGATCGAATCGGGCCGCGGCCAGGCCTGTGCGCCGAGCGCGGTGCCGCGGGTGATCACATCCTGCAGCGTCGCCAGCGTGAACAGCAGGTGGCCGCCGGCGTGGCGGTACAGCCGCGCGGCCACGTCGGTGTCGAGCAGCACCGGCAGCGCCAGCGTCGACAGCAGCTGGGCCAGCTCGTCGGGGCTCAGCGGCTCGAGGTGCAGCTGCACCGGGTGGTGCGAAGCGGCCAGCCAGGCCGACAACGAAGCGCCGTGCGTCTGCAGCGCCGCGGGGCGCGCGGCCAGGCCGATGCGCAGCGCGGCGAGGCCGGGCCGCGCGCTCAGCCAGCCGAGCGCGTCGAGCGTCGCCAGATCGGCGTTGTGCAGGTCGTCGATGACGATGCCCGCCAGCCCCAGCGGCAGCGCGGCGGCTAGCAGCTGCTCGACGGCATGCCACACGAGCGGCCCATCCGCCGCCGCGCCGGGCGGCGTGCCGAACTCCGGGCGGATGCGCGCGAGCTCGCCGCGCACCGCGGCGGGCAGTTCCGGCGTTGAACCGCTGCTCGACGCCGAACAGGATGCGACCGAGCAGCGCGTAAGGCGAAGGTCGTCCCCAGGCTGCGCCCGTTCCTGCACGATGCCTTCCTGCTGGTGCAGGAAGTCTTCGAGCAAGCGGCTCTTGCCCTGGCCGGCATCGCCGATCAGCAGAAACGGCTGCGAGCGCTGCCAGGCGGCGGCCATGGCCTGCCAGATGCCCTGCCGGCCGATCAGCACCGGCGGGCGCAGCAGACTCACCGGTACCGGCCGCCGGGGCAGCGGGCCGGCACGCTCGGCCGCCTCCACCGTCTGCATCAGCTGCAGCGTCTCGTCGCTGGGGCGCACGCCGAGCTCGTCGCGCAGCACCGAGGCCAGCCGCCAGCAGCAGTCGCGCGCGGCGGCCAGGTCGTTGCGCAGGTAATGCGGGCGGACGAGCCGCCGCCAACCGTGTTCGTTCAACGGCGCCAGCTCCACGGCGCGCGCGGCCAGGGGCAGCGCGTCGCGCAGCCGGCCGGCGCTTTCCAGGCCTGCGGCGCGATCGGTCAGCTCGCGCACGATGGCGGTGGTCACCTTCTCGCGCGCGTTGGTGAGCCAGTGGTCGAGCGCGTCGTTGTCGCCGAAGTCGTGGCCGGCGAGCAGCACGCCCACGCTCAGCAAGGCGTCGTTGGCCGCATCGCCGAGCGCGGCCACGTCGGCCGACACCGCGGCGCCCAGGCGCACCTGCGTGCCGACCTCGACAGCTCGCACAACACCACGCGCGCCTGCGGCCCGTCGATGGCCAGCTTGGCCAGCAGCGCCGCGTCCTTGGGCGACAGCTTGACCGGCGGCTGGCCGCGCACGGACCACGTCGTGTCACCCAGCAGCGTGATCCTCGCTCCCTCTTCTTCCTCGTTCTTCTTCATTACTTCAGTTTAGGACCATGATCGGCGCGCCTGTCGGGCGAGAAACCCGATGCCTTGCCGAACCGCCTTTTCGGAACGGGAGCCATGCATGTTCAGAAAGGTGTTTGCCCAAACCCTCGTTGCGCTGGCATTCGCCGCTGCGGCCGATGCCGGGCGTGCGGAATGGCGGGCCTTGCTCGTCGGCGTGGCGGACTATCCGACGCTGCCGGCCGGCGTCGAGCGCACGACGGGCGCGCGCAACGACGTGCTGCTGCTGCGCGAGGTGCTCCGGCAGCGCGGGCTCGAGCCCGAGCAGATCCGCGTGCTGTCCGATGGCGTGGCCGGCGCCGAGTTGCCGACGCGGGCCAACATCCTGCGCGCGCTCGACGACCTGGCGGCAGCGAGCGCGCCGGGGGATTCGGTGTTCGTGCATTTCTCCGGCCACGGCAGCCTCGAACCCGGTGCGGCGGCGCGCGGCGAAGGCACCCCGACGTTCCTGCCGCTGGACATCGGCCGCTGGAACGGCGCCGCCGGCGTGGTCGAAAACGCCATTCGGCAGGGCGACCTGCGGCAGCGGGTCGATCGCATCGCCAACCGCGGGGCGTTCGTCTGGGGCGTGTTCGATGCCTGCCATTCGGCGGTGCTGGTGCGCCGACCGGGATCGCCGCAATTGCAGCGCCGCTTCGTCGACCCGGCCGCGCTCGGCGTGCCGCTGGGGGCCATCGACGGTTGGCGGCAGGGCATCGAGGACGGGGCCGGTGCAGCGGCCATCTCTTCGACCTGCGCGCGGTCGATCAACAACGAGACGACCGGGATCCTGCCGAGCGCATTGCTCAACGGCTGCGGCAGGCTGGCGCAACCTGCGAGCCAGCCCGTGGCGAGCACGGCCAGCAGCACCCGCGCCGAGCGCAGCGATGACCCGCGCGACGGGTACGCGGTCATCGAGCGTGAGGGCGGGCAGCGGTCATGCAAGGCAGCCTCGTGCGACGACTGTAGCAACGGCCGGGCTAGGATCGCGGCACCATGACCGTCGAACTCCAGGACACCCCCGCACGCGGCAGCGTGCCGATCCATCTCACGACCGCGGCGCTGTGCAAGGAGCACGCCGGGCGGCTCGGCCCGCCGCAGCGCCGCTGGCTTGCTGCCTGCGGCTTCGAGGGCAAGGCGGCGAGCCACGCGCTCGTGCCCGGGGCCGACGGCGCCCTCGGTGAGGTGTGGGCCGGCGTGCGCGACGCGGCCGACCCTTGGGCGCTGGCCGCGCTGCCGAAGGCACTGCCGGCCGGGCGTTATCACCTCGGTGATGCCGGGCTCGCCGGCGATGCGGCCGCGGCGGCGATGTCGTGGGAGCTTGGCGCCTACCAGTTCGACCTGTACAAGCCGCGGCCGCGCGAAGCGGCGCGGCTCTTGTTGCCCACGAGTGATGCCGCCCGGCGCGGCCTGCTCCTGGCCACCGCCATCGCCGCCACGCGCGACCTCGTCAACACGCCGGCCGAGCACATGGGCCCGGCCGAGCTGGCCGAGGCGGTGCGCCTCGTCGCCCGCCAGCACAAGGCGCGTGTGCGCGTGGTCGTCGGCGACGCCCTGCTGCGCGAGGGCTTCCCGGCCGTGCACGCGGTCGGGCGCGCCGCGGCGCGCGCGCCGCGCCTGGTCGAGCTGACCTGGGGCCGCGCGCGCGACCCGCTTTTGGTGCTGGTCGGCAAGGGCGTGTGCTTCGATTCCGGCGGCCTGGACCTCAAGTCGGCCGAGGGCATGCGGCTGATGAAGAAGGACATGGGCGGGGCCGCGAACGCGCTCGGCCTGGCGCAGCTGATCATGGCGCTGGCGTTGCCGGTGCGGCTGCAGCTCCTGATCCCGGCGGTCGAGAACGCCGTCGCCGGCAACGCCTTTCGGCCCGGCGACATCTTCAAGACGCGCGCCGGCGTGCACATCGAGATCGGCAACACCGACGCCGAAGGGGCGCGTCATCCTGTGCGACGCGCTCGCCTACGCGGCCGAGGGCCAGCCCGACCTGATCATCGATCTGGCCACGCTCACCGGCGCGGCGCGCACGGCGCTCGGGCCGGCGCTGCCGGCGCTCTTTTGCCGCGAGATGGCGATGGCGCGCGAGCTCGTCGACCTCGGCCTCGAGCTGGGCGACCCGCTGTGGCACCTGCCGCTGTGGCGCGACTATCACGGCCTGATCGAGAGCGACGTGGCCGACATCGTCAACACCGGCCGCGGCGCGATGGCCGGCGCCGTCACCGCGGCGCTGTTCCTCGCCGACTTCGTGCCGGACGAGCTGCCGTGGCTGCACATCGACCTCTTCGCCTGGAACGACAGCGCCCGGCCCGGCCGGCCCGTGGGCGGCGAGGCGCAGGCGCTGCGCACGCTGCTGGCGTGGCTGGAGCGACGGTACAGGCGCGGGTGAGCTGACCGCAGGCGCGGCACCGCGCGGTTGATGCCTCCGGCGCTGCGCGGCGGCGTGTGAACAACGCAGCCATTGCAGCGTTGTTCGAGGCTTATGGCGCGCCGCGGTCTGGCAAAGTCCTCGGTGACGACAGGCGAGAACCGACCGCACCACTGGGCGGAGTACCGGAACCCGTGCCCGGCGCCTGCTCGCTCACCTTCTTCTGCGTCGCCTCCGGGCGACGCGCGCTTTTCAGCGCAGCGCCTCGCGCAACGCCCCCAGCTCCGCCGGTTCGAGGCGGGCCTGCTCGCAGGTGGCCGCTTGCGCATCGCAGATCACCACCGCATCGGACTGCCACAAGACGCGCAGCTCGCGGCCTGTGGCATGCCGCAGCAGCGCCGACGGCGCCACAGCGGGCGGGCCATCAGCGCGCTCACTCCAACGGCCACGCGTCGCGGCGGCCAGCCGCGCCAGCGCTACGGTGGGCAGTAGCTCATCGCCACCCGCCGCGCCGCGCCAGCGCCAGGCGGCGGCATCGGCGTCGGCAAGCACCCCTTCGAGCAGCGACGGCGCGCCTGCGCGCAGCGCGCGCGGCGGTGTCGAAGCGCTGCCGAGCACGTTGCCGCCGGCCGCGGCGCCGCGCGCTGCGGGCGCACGCGCGGTGGGTGCGGCGCCAGGTTGCGGCGCTGTCTCCGACCTCAACGACGGCTCCGCCGGAGCTGGTGCCGCGTCGGCGAACGGCCGCGGTTCCTGTGGCGGGGGCGCGGGCCGCGGCGGAGGCGGTGCGGCCGGTGCAGGCGGTGGCGGCATCGCGGCGGCCGGGGCTGGTGCCGGCGCCGCAGTCCTCGGCGCCTGCTCGGTCGCGCGTGGGGCGGGTATGGGCGTGGGCGCCGTCGTCGCCGTGGCGTCGGCTGCCGTACGTCGAGTCGCGGCCGCGCGCGACTCCGCCTCGCGCGACTGGCGGGCCGCTTCGGACGCCTGCCGCGCCGCTTCGTCCCGGTGGCGAGTCGCTTCGGCGGACCGGCGTGCGGCGGCCTCCTGGTCGGCCGCGGCTCGCGCAGCCGTTGCTGTCCGGTCGCCGACGGCGCGCTCGGTCAGGCCCGCCGCGGGCGGCTTCGTTGCGGGCAGCGGCGCTGGTGCTGTGACGGGTGGTGCTGCGGCCGGAGGTGAAGGCACCGTCGCTGGTGCCGGCGCTGGTGCGGTCGCATCGGTGGAGGGCCCGGTCGTCGTGGCCGGCGCAGCCGGTGCCGGTGAAGCGGCCGGCGCGGGCACCGCTGCCGCCGGCGCCGCTCGCCTCTCCGGCGCCTCGGGCTGCTGGTCGCGGCCGACCCACAGCACCGTCGCGGCCAGCAGCGCCGCCGCCGCGGTGCCGGCGCCGCCCATGCGCCGGTGCGCAGCTTGGCCATCGCGTAGCGAAGCCGCGTCTTCGCCGTCTCGAAGCCGACCTCGAGCGCTCGCGCCATCTCGTCGACCGGCAGTCCATCGTCGTGGTGCAGGAGGAAGGCGGTGCGCTGCGGCAGCGGCAGGCCATCGAGGCAATCGAGCAGCCGCTGGCCGGCGCGGCGCCAGAAGAGGCGGTCGTCGTGGCTGCCGGCACTGTCCGGCGGCGGGTCGGGCCAGCCCGACCACGGCGTGCCGGCGGGCTCGAACGGCGCGCCGTGGCGGTCGTCGTCGTCGCAGTCGAGCGTGACCTCGCGACCGCACTTGCGCAGGCAGTCGATGGCGCGGTGGTGCGCGATCGTGAAGAGCCACGTGCGGAATGCGGCGCCCTGCGGCCGCCAGGTGGCGCGCGCCTCGATGGCGCGCATCCAGGTGTCCTGGAAGACCTCGTCGACCTGCGCCGCGGCGGCGCGCCCGAGCAGGCGCCGCACGAAGCGGTACAGCGCCTGCTCGTGACGCGCGTACAGGCGCTCGAAAGCGCGGCCGTCGCCGGCGGCGAAGGCTCGCATCAGTTCGTCGTCCGCGGGGTCGTGCATCGGCGGCGGCAGTGTGCCATCGGCCTTGTACGGCGCTGCCCGACGAACGGGGTGAAAGCGTGACGGACGGGTGCGGCGGCGAAGGGTGGCGAAGGGTTGCGAAAGGTGGCGGCGGCGTTTAACCCCGTTGGCGCAGGCCAGGCGTATCAACCAGCGGCAGGGCGGTGCGCCGCCCCGACCGCGAACAAGTCCGCTTCAAGAAACCCACTGAAGGAAGACGCCTCATGCAATCCCAAGCACCGACCCATCCGCCGCGGGCCGCCGACCGCACCGTTCGCTGGCCGCGCACGCCCCGGGCGCCGCGGCTGCGCCGCACGTTGCGCGGCTTCGCGGTGCTGGCCACCGTCGCCGCGATCGCCGTGCCCACACTCGCGCCGGCGCACGACTGGATCTCGCCGACAGCGGTGACGTTGCTCGAAAGTGCCGCGGCGCATCGGCGTGCGCCGTCTGAAGGCTGGTCGGGCACGCTGTGGACGGGCGTCGGACGGGGCGCGCCGGCGGCGCCTTCGGCCACCGATTGCCGGCGGCCGCCCGCGACCTTCGACCTGCCGGGCTACGAGCCGCCGCGTGCGCAACGCGGCGAACCGGCCGTCGCGGTGACGGGCGCCGCCCCCGGGCGCGCCACCGCGGCAGCGACGCTGTCGCGTCCCGCTTCGCCGCCGCCTGCTTCACCGCCGTCACCCGCCACGCGCGCCGACGCCGAGGCCGGCGCCGCCACCGCGGCGGCCGAATCCCGCCGCAGCGGCGAGTTCGCCGACCGCCGCCACCGCATGCGGTCGCGTGCCGAACCGCTCGGCGACAGCGCCGTGGCCGTCGCCCCCGGCACCCGCCCGCCGCCTGCGCCGCACGCCGCGCCGCAGCTGGCCCCGCGCCCCGCCGACGAGCCGGTCAGCGCCGGCATGGTCGACGACAACGCCGACTTCGGCGCCTACCTCGCCTACCGGCAGCGCTGGCCGCAGCTCGCGCGGCGCGACCTCGACCCGGGCGGCCGCGTGCTGCTGGACGTGCGCGACGCCGCCGGCCGCGCCGTGCCCGACGCGCGGGTGCAGCTGCGCGCCGCGGGCCGCGAGCTGCCGCTGTGGGCGCGCACCGATGCCGGCGGCCGCGCCTGGCTGATGCCGCAGCGCGACGCGGCCGCGCCGGCCGGTCAGCCGCTCGAGGTGGAGGTCACACGAGGCAGCGCGCGTACGCGGGTGCTCTGGACGCCCGGGCAGAAGGACGTGCTGCAGGCGCGCTTGGCGGCCGAGGCGGGGGCCGAGACCGTGGCCGCGCCGTGGCCCGCACGCCTGGACCTCGTCTTCGTCGTCGACGCCACCGGCTCGATGGGCGACGAGATCGACAAGCTTAAGCGCTCGATGCGCGCGGTCGCCGACGAGATCGCGCGGCTGCCGGCGCGCCCCGATCTGTGCTTCGGGCTCGTCGCCTACCGCGACCGCGGCGACGCGTTCTTTGTGCGCGGCGCCGACCTGACGAACGACCTCGCTGCCTTCCAGCGTGTGCTCGAGAACCTGCAGGCCGGCGGCGGCGGCGACTACCCCGAGGCGATGAACGAGGCGCTGCACACCGCCGTGCACCGCATCTCGTGGCGTGGCGAGGGCACGGCGCGCATGGTCGTGCTGGTGGCCGACGCGCCGCCGCATCTCGACTACCCCGGCCCGCAATACGACCACGACCTGCGCGCGGCGGCCGCGCGCGGCATCAAGGTGTTCGGCGTCGGCGCCAGCGGCCTCGATCCGCAAGGCGAGTTCGTGCTGCGACAAGCGGCGCAATTCACCGGCGGGCGCTTCGTCTTCCTGACCTATGCGCAGGCGAATCGCCCGGCCAGCGGCCCCGGGCGCGAGACGGTGCACGACGTGCAGAACTACTCCGTCGAGACGCTCGATCGGCTGCTCGTGCGCCTGGTCAGCGAGGAGATGGCGCGCTGGCCGCAACCGGCGCCTTGATCGGATCACGTCGGACGACGGGGTACACGGCGCCGACCGCTAGGCAGGTGGGGCTTTCCCGGCCGCCGGGCCGGCCGGGGCTGCCTAGAATTCCCCGACCGACTGGTCGAAGAATAAACAGGAGACACGTCCGATGTCCGCGACAGCCCCTGCCGACGCACCGCTTCTCGTGGCCCGCCAAGGCGCCGTGACGACGCTGACGCTGAACCGCCCGGCGGCGTTGAACAGCTTCACCGCGGCGATGCACGCGCTGCTGCTGCCGGCGCTGCAGGCGGCGGCCGACGACGACACGGTGCGCGCGGTCGTCATCACCGGCGCCGGGCGCGGCTTCTGCGCCGGACAGGACCTCGCCGACCCGGCGATGGCCGGTGGCGGCGACGTCGGCGCGGTCGTCGAGCGCTTCTACAAGCCGCTGGCCGAGCGCGTGCGCACGATGCCGGTGCCGGTGATCGCCGCCGTCAACGGCGTCGCGGCCGGCGCCGGCGCGAACTTCGCGTTGTGCTGCGACCTCGTTCTCGCGGCGCGCAGCGCCAGCTTCATCCAGGCGTTCAGCAAGATCGGCCTCGTGCCCGACTGCGGCGGCACCTGGCTGCTGCCGCGCCTGGTCGGCCGCGCGCGCGCCATCGGCCTGGCGATGACCGGCGACAAGCTGCCGGCGGCGGAGGCCGACCGCATCGGTCTCATCTGGAAGTGCGTCGACGACGAACAGCTGCAGGCCGAGGCGCAGGCGCTCGCCGGGCGGTTGGCGGCGCTTTCGAGCAAGGCGCTCGCCGAGACCCGGCTGGCCATCGACGCGGCGCTGCCGCTGGACTTCGCCAGCGCGCTGGCGCGCGAGGCCGACGTGCAAGGCCGGCTGGGCCGCAGCGGCGACTTCGCCGAGGGCGTGGCCGCGTTCCTGGCCAAGCGACCGGCCGTGTTCAAGGACCGCTGAGCCATGCGCGCCCCCGATCCGCTGCCGCCCACCGCGCAGCAGGTGGCCGAGGCGACGCGCGAGGCGATGGTCAGGGACGACCGCGCCTCGCGCCTGCTGGGCATGGCCGTCGAGGCCATCGGCCCGGGCACGGCGACGATCCTCGATGACCGTGCGCGAGGACATGCTCAACGGCCACGACATCTGCCACGGCGGCTTCATCACGACGCTGGCCGACAGCGCCTTCGCCTTCGCCTGCAACGCCTACAACGAGGTGACGGTGGCCGCCGGCTTCGACGTCAACCTGCTGGCCGCGGCGCACCTGGGCGACCGCCTCACGGCCAGCGCCGTCGAACTCTCGCGCACCGGCCGCACGGGCCTGTACGACATCACGGTGGTGAACCAGCGCGGCGAGCGCATCTGCACCTTCCGCGGCCGCAGCTACGCGATGAAGGGCAAGGCGCTGATCGAAGGCCTGCCGGTGGGCCGCCAGGGCGCCCCGGGCCGACGGGCCTGACGGCCGCGCGCGGCACGAACGCCAACAACCAGGAGAGCGATCCCATGCCGGTGAAGAAGCCCCAGCCGGGCGACCTCGAGCCGATCGAGCGCGCCAGCCGAGACGAGCTGCAGGCGCTGCAACTGAAGCGCCTGCGCGCGACGCTCGAACACGCCTACGCCAACGTGCCGCACTACCGGCGCGCTTTCGACAAGAAGGGCGTGCATCCGGGTGACTGCCGCACGCTGGCGGACCTCGCGAAGTTCCCGTTCACCGGCAAGGGCGACCTGCGCGCCAACTACCCGTTCGGCATGTTCGCGGTGCCGCGCGAGCAGGTCGTGCGCGTGCACGCCAGCAGCGGCACGACCGGCAAGCCGACGGTGGTGGGCTACACGAAAGGCGACATCGACACCTGGGCGAACCTCGCCGCGCGCAGCATCCGCGCCGCCGGCGCGCGCGCCGGCGACATCGTGCATGTCGGCTACGGCTACGGCCTGTTCACCGGCGGCCTGGGCGCGCACTACGGCGCCGAGCGGCTGGGCTGCACCGTCGTGCCGATGGGCGGCGGGCAGACCGAGAAGCAGGTGCAGCTGATCGAGGACTTCCGCCCCGACGTCATCATGTGCACGCCCAGCTACATGCAGGTCATCTGCGAGGAGTTCCGCCGCCAGGGCAAGGATCCGCGTGATATGAGCGTGGCCGTCGGCATCTTCGGCGCCGAGCCCTGGACCGAGCAGATGCGCCGCGACCTCGAGCAAAGCGCCGGCCTCGACGCGGTGGACATCTACGGCCTGTCGGAGGTGATGGGCCCCGGCGTTGCCAGCGAGTGCATCGAGAGCAAGGACGGGCCGGTGGTCTGGGAGGACCACTTTTACCCCGAGATCATCGACCCGGAGACCGGCCAGGTGCTGCCCGACGGCGAGGAGGGCGAGCTCGTCTTCACGACGCTGACGAAGGAGGCGCTGCCGGTCATCCGCTACCGCACGCGCGACCTGACGCGCCTGTTGCCGCCCACCGCGCGCAGCATGCGCCGCATGGGCAAGATCGTCGGCCGCAGCGACGACATGCTGATCATCCGCGGCGTCAACCTGTTCCCGACGCAGATCGAGGAGCTGGTGCTGTCGCAGCCGCAGCTCTCGGGGCAGTACCAGATCGTCGTCACGCGCGAGGGCCTGCTCGACGAGGTCGAGGTGCTGGCCGAAGTGACGCCGGCGCAGGCCGGCGCCGACCGCGCGGCGCTGGCGCGCGAGCTGCAGCAGCGCATCAAGACGCTGGCCGGCGTCAGCACGCGCGTCACGGTCGGGTTGCCCGACTCGATCGAACGCACGCTCGTCGGCAAGGCGCGGCGGGTCATCGACAAGCGCCCGCGTTGACGACGTGCCCACCGCAAGGAGCAATCGACCATGTACACGCAGGCGATGGACCTCGCCCCGAAGGAAGAACGGGAAGAGCGCAAGGCCGTGCGCAGCGCCGAGGAAGCCGCCCAGGAGGCGCGCTTCGAGGCGCGCATCGACGCGGGCGACTTCATCGAGGCCAAGGACTGGATGCCTGGGCACTACCGCAAGACGCTGGTGCGCCAGATCAGCCAGCACGCGCACAGCGAGATCGTCGGCATGCTGCCCGAGGGCAACTGGGTGACGCGCGCGCCGACGCTCAAGCGCAAGGCGATCCTGCTGGCCAAGGTGCAGGACGAGGGCGGGCACGGCCTGTACCTCTATGCCGCCGCCGAGACGCTGGGCACGAGCCGCGACCAGATGCTCGACGCGCTGCACGCCGGCCGCGCGAAGTACTCGAGCATCTTCAACTACCCGACGCTCACCTGGGCCGACATCGGCACCATCGGCTGGCTCGTCGACGGCGCGGCGATCATGAACCAGGTGCCGCTGACGCGCTGCAGCTACGCGCCCTATGCACGCGCGATGGTGCGCATTTGCCGCGAGGAGAGCTTCCACCAGCGCCAGGGCTTCGACAGCCTGCTGGTGATGATGCGCGAGGGCACCGCCGCGCAGCGCGAGATGGTGCAGGACGCGGTGAACCGCTGGTGGTGGCCGAGCCTGATGATGTTCGGCCCGCCCGACGGCGAGAGCGTGCACGGTGCCCAGAGCGCGCGCTGGGGCATCAAGCGCATCAGCAACGACGACCTGCGCCAGAAGTTCATCGACGCCACCGCCGAGCAGGCCAAGGTGCTGGGCGTGACGCTGCCCGACCCGCTGCTGAAATGGAATGCCGAGCGCGGGCACTACGACTTCGGGCCGATCGACTGGGACGAGTTCTGGCGCGTCGTCGGCGGCCACGGCCCGTGCAACAAGGAACGGCTGGCCGCACGCGTGAAGGCGTGGGACGACGGCCAGTGGGTGCGCGACGCGGCGCTGGCGCACGCGCGCAAGCAGCGGACGAAGGAGCAGGCGGCATGAGTGAAGCCAATCAAAGCGCGGCCCAGGGCGCCTCGAGGCCAGCCAACGAGTGGCCGCTTTGGGAGATCTTTGTGCGCGCCAAGGCGGGGCTGGACCACAAGCACTGCGGCAGCCTGCACGCACCGGACGCGAAGATGGCCGTGCAGCTGGCGCGCGAGGTCTATACGCGGCGCCAGGAAGGCACGAGCGTGTGGGTCGTCAAGAGCAGCGACATCACCGCCAGCGACCCGGCCGAGAAGGGCGAGCTCTTCGACCCGATGGAGGACAAGGTGTACCGCCACCCGACCTTCTACGAGCTGCCCGAGTCCGTGAACCACATGTAGGCCGCGGGAAGCACTGCTGATGACTACCGCCGCGGCCTCGATCCGCCTGAACCTGACCCCGCCGGTGCGCTACCTGCTGCGCCTGGCGGACACCGCGCTCGTGCACGCGCAGCGGCTGGCCGAATGGTGCGGCCACGGCCCGGTGCTCGAGGAGGACATTGCGCTGACGAACATGGCGCTCGACCACGTCGGCCAGGCGCGCGCGCTGCTCACGCACGCGGCGCGGCTGGAAGGGCAGGGGTTCGACGAAGACCAACTCGCCTTTCTTCGCGACGAGGGCCAGTTCCTGAATCTGACGCTCGTCGAGCAGCCGATGCGCAAGGCGAGCGCGCATTCGCCGGGCGGCGACTTCGCCGACACGATGCTGCGCAGCTTCCTGCTCGCGACGTGGTTCAAGTGGATGTGGCAGCGGCTTGCCGATTCGTCCGACGCCGACCTTGCCGCGATCGCCGGCAAGGCGCTGAAGGAGGCGCGCTACCACCAGCAGCACAGCGGCGACTGGGTCGTGCGGCTCGGCGACGGCACCGACGAATCGGCGCGCCGGCTCGCCGCGGCGCTCGATCGCGCGTGGCCGTACACGAACGAGATGTTCGTGCGCGACGCCGTCGACGCGGCGGCCGAGGCGTGCGGCCTCGGCCCGGCGCGCGACACGCTGGCCGCCGACTGGCAGCGCGAGGTGGCCGAGGTGTTCGTCGACGCCGGCCTCGTGCTGCCCCCCTTCGACGCCTTACCGCAGCACCGGCACCGAGGGCGTGCACAGTGAACACATGGGCTTCCTGCTGGCCGAGATGCAGGTGCTGCAGCGGCTGCATCCGGGGGGGCGCTGGTGAGCGAGGCGGTGGCGTCAACGGCGACCACGCGCGCCGAACGCGAAACCGAGGCGTGGGCCGTGCTCGCGACGGTGCCGGACCCCGAGGTGCCGGCGCTGTCGCTGTGCGACCTGGGCGTGGTCCGTGAAGTACGCGAAGTGCACGCGGCGCTCGACGAAGCGGCCGGCCTCGAGGTCGTGCTGACTCCCACCTACAGCGGCTGCCCGGCCACCGAGGTCATCGCCGAGAGCGTGCGCGAGGCGATCGAGCAAGCGGGCCTCGGCCCGGTGCGCGTGACGCATCGCCTGGCGCCGGCGTGGACGACCGACTGGATCAGCGAGGCCGGCCGGCGCAAGCTGCGCGATTGCGGCATCGCGCCACCTGATCCTCTGGGAGCGCAGCAAGCCGCCGACGGCGCGCCGCAACCGATCCGCCTGCGCCTGCGGCCGGTGCCATGCCCGCGCTGCGGCAGCATCGACACCGAGCGCCTCGCCGCCTTCGGCTCCACGGCCTGCAAGGCGCTGCACCGCTGCCTCGCGTGCCACGAGCCGTTCGAGCACTTCAAACCGATCTGATGCCCTCTATTCGCGGCACGCTTCGATGACCGGCCTTCACTTCCATCCGCTGCGCGTGCGCCAGCTGCATGCCGACACCGACGATGCGCGCGTCGTCACGTTCGACGTGCCCGAGGCGTTGCGCGAAACGTTTCGCTTCGCGCCGGGCCAGTACCTGACGCTGCGCCGGCCGGGCGACGACCTGCGCCGCTCGTACTCGATTTGCGCCGCGCCGGGCGAGGCGCTGCGCGTCGGCGTGCGCCGTGTGCCGGGCGGCGCCTTCTCGTCGTGGCTGCACGGCGAGCTGAAGGTCGGCGATTGGCTCGAGGCGATGGAGCCGCAAGGGCGCTTCGGCGCCGCGCTCGACCGCCGGCCGCGCCACCTGCTGGCCATCGCCGGCGGCAGCGGCATCACGCCGATCCTCTCGATCGTCAAGGCGGCGCTCGAAGGCGATGCCGCCGTGCGCGTGACGCTGCTGTACGGCAACCGCCTCGCGACCTCGACGATGTTCAAGGAGGAACTCGAGGACCTGAAGAACCGGCACCTGACGCGCCTGGCCGTGCACGCGGTGTTTTCGCGCGAGGCGATGGACGCGCCACTGGCCGGCGGCCGGCTCGACGCGGACAAGATCGCGCGCTTCCTGCGCCTGGCCGGCGGCGCCGCGTCGGTAGACGAGGTCTTTGTCTGCGGCCCGCACGCGATGAACGACGAGGTCGAGGCGGCGCTGCTCGACAGCGGCGTCGCGCGCGAGCGCATCCACATCGAGCGCTTCGGCATCCCGCCGTCGGCGGCCGACGCGACGCTGCACGCGCCGCAGGCGGGTGACGCGACGACAGCCACGATCACGATCGTGCGCGACGGGCTGGCGCGTGAGGTCGGCTTCCTGCCGAGCGACGAGAGCCTGCTCGCCGCCGCGTCGCGCGCCGGGCTCGACGTGCCGTACTCGTGCAAGAGCGGCGTCTGCGCGACCTGCCGCGCGAAGCTGATCGAAGGGCGCGTGCGCATGGACCGCAACTTCGCCCTCGAGCAGGCCGACCTCGACGTCGGCTTCGTGCTCACCTGCCAGGCGCACCCGCTGACCGAGCGCGTCGTCGTCAGCTTCGACGAGCGCTGAGGGCCGCGCGGGGCAACGACACCGTGGCCCGCCCGCGCTCCGCCGGCTACGACGACCACCGCGGTCAGATCCTCGCCGGGGCGGCGCGCCTCTTCGCGACGCGCGGTTATGCCGCGACGACGATGAACGACGTCGCCGCCGCCTGCGGGTTGTCGAAGGCGACGCTGTACCACTACGTGCGCGACAAGCACGACCTGCTGGCGCAGGTGACGCGTACGCACGTGCAGCGGCTCGAAGCCCTGGTGGCGGGCGTGCTGGCCCGCGGCCTCGCGCCGCAGCCACGGCTCGCGGCGCTGATCGAGTGCTTCATGGCCGCCTACGCCGATGCACAGCACGAGCACCGCGTGCTGACCGAGGACGTGAAGTTCCTGCAGCCGGGGCCGCAGCGCGAGGTGCAGGACGGCCAGCGCCGCGTCGTCGACGCGTTCGCGGCCACCATTGCCGCGGCGCGGCCGGACCTCGCCGAGCGGCCGGTGGCCGCGGCGCTGGCGATGCTGCTGTTCGGCATGATGAACTGGACCTTCACCTGGCTGCGGACCGCGGGGCCGCTGTCGCACGAGGCCGTGGCGCGAATGGTGTCGGAGCTGTTCTTCGGGGGCCTGCCGGCCGTGCGGGTGCCGCCGGGCGCGCCGCTTTCACAGCAGGCGCCGCCGTCATTGGCACGGGCACGAGGGCCGATGAAGCCAGTGAAGCCGCTGCGCCGCGCGCCGGCCGCGGCGCGGCGCTGATCGGCTCTCCACCGTTCGGCTCGCCGGCGGCCGGCGCCAACGACCAGCCGTCGAGCGCCTGCCCCCAGTGCAGATGCTCAGTGCGGCGCGCGCCGACCTTCTGCGCCGCGAGCTGCCGCACGAGGTGTTCACACGCCACCTCGCCGAGCGCCAGCACGAAGAGCTGCCAGCGCCGCTGCACACGTTCGGCGAGCCACGCGTCCTCGAGCGCGCGCGCGAAGTCGCGGCCGAACGCCTGCGCTTCGACGAGGCGTGGCGCGAGCGCGCCGACCCACAAGTTGAACTCGGTCAGCGCGCCGAGCGGGCGCAGCGAATCCGCGACGCCACGGATGCGCGCGCACCAGTCGGCGTGCGCCAGACGCATCGTCAGCAGCACCTGCAAGGCCTGTGCGCTGTTGAGCACGCGCGCGCGGTTGGGCGGCCACGCGGCCATCGGCAGGCGAGACGCAACGGCTGCGGGCAGCGGCGTCGCGAAGCCGCGCAGCGTCGCGAGGCGCCACCAGGCGGCGGCGGTGAGGGCTTCGTCGGCGTTCTTGCCAGATGCCTGGTCAGGTGCTGGTTCGGGCGTCACATCGAGCGCGCCCGCACGCCACGCCGCGGCCTCGGCGGCCTCGGCCACTTCGGCATTTCGTGCACGCCGCACGAGCTCGGCGCAGCCGAGCGCGGCCCACGCCTGCGCGGCGGCGCGACTGAGCATCACGAGGTTGCCGGCGGCGTACGCGGCCTGCGGATTCAGCCGCTCGATGCAGGGCGCGTCGGCGCCCGTGAGGGCGGTACTGGCGCTGCCGGCGCCGCCTGCACCGTCGGCCGCGCCATGCAGCGCCACGCGCCGCACGGGGCAATGACGCACCTCGATCTGCGCCAGGTGGTTCGGCGTCACGCTCGCCAGGTCGAACGGCACGCCGGCGCGCCACGCATCGAGCCGCAGCGCCAGCCAGCGCCGCGTGTGTCGCGTCGCCGGCCACGGCCGCGCGCGCACGCCGAAGACGGCGCGCGCCGCGCGCCAGCCTTCGCCGATCGGCGTGCCATCCAGCAGAAGCCCGGCCGGCGGCACGAGGCCGTGGTGGGCGTGGTCCCAGCCGATGCGAAAGCCGATGTCGTCGGCGCGGCTCTCGGCCGGGCAGGGCAGTTGAAATTCGGCCTGATGCATCACGTCGCCTCCGATGGCGGCCCCGGCGGGGCACGATGCGAGGCAGTGTCATCGGCCGGTGGCTCATGGCGTGAGCCTGCGAGCCAACGATCGAACGTGAAGTCGTTGGGCGGCAGCCCGGGCAGAGCGCCGCAAGGGGGTCGAAAACGCGCCCCTATAATGCGCAGCTTTTCCGTTGCCGGTGTAGCTCAGTTGGTAGAGCAGCGCATTCGTAATGCGAAGGTCGGGAGTTCGACTCTCTTCACCGGCACCACGATCGAAACAGGGCCCGCCTCGCGCGGGCCCTGCTGCTTGCGGCAGGCGCCGGCGGCAGGGCCCCACGCGCCACGGCAGAGCACGTGATGCCGACACCCCGCCGCCTGGACGACACCTTCCTGGCCGAGCTGCGCGCCCGCCTGGCGTCGGTCGAGGTGCGCGCGCTGCCGCACGAGGGGCGCCGGCATGCCGCGGTCGCGCTGACGCTCGTCGAGGAAGGCACGGGCCCCGACATCCCCGGGCTTGCCTGCAGCGCGCCACCGTGGAGCGAGGCGCCGGCGGTGCTGCTGACGCGGCGCAGCGCCGGCATGCGCGCGCATGCCGGGCAGTGGGCGCTGCCGGGCGGCCGCATCGATGCCGGCGAGACGGCCGAACAGGCCGCGTGCCGTGAGCTGCACGAGGAGGTCGGCCTCGACGTGCCGCCCCAGGCCGTGCTCGGCCGCCTCGACGACTACGCGACGCGCTCGGGCTACGTCGTCACGCCGGTGCTCGTGTGGGCGCCGGCCGCACGCGACCTCGTCGCCAACGCCGACGAGGTGGCGAGCATCCACCGCCTGCCGCTGGCCGAGCTGCTGCGCGCCGACGCGCCGCTCTTGAACCGCGTCAAGCGCGCCGAGCGCACGGTGCTGCGCATGCCGATCGGCAGCGCTTGGATCGCCGCGCCGACGGCCGCGTTCCTGTACCAGTTCCGCGAGTGGTGCCTGGCCGGGCGCGCGACGCGCGTGGCGCACTTCGACCAGCCGTTCTTCGCCTGGCGTTGAACGCCGCGGCGCAGAAGGGCCGCTCCCTACAATGCCGCCGATGCGCATCCTCATCGCCAACGACGACGGCTACCTCGCCCCGGGCATCGCCGCGCTCGTGCGCGCCTGCAGCGGCCTCGGCCACATCGACGTCATCGCGCCCGAGCAGAACGCCAGCGGCACTTCGAACTCGTTGACGCTGAACCGGCCGCTGACGATCTTCGATGCCGACCGCGCGCGGCTCGGCGACGGCGTGGCGAGTTTTCGTGTCGTCAGCGGCACGCCTTCGGACTGCGTGCACGTGGCGCTGACCGGCGTGATGGCGACAAAGCCCGACCTCGTGCTCTCGGGCATCAACAACGGCGCCAACATGGGCGACGACACGCTGTACTCGGGCACCGTCGCGGCGGCGATGGAGGGGTATCTGTTCGGCGTGCCGGCGATTGCGTTTTCGCTCGTCGACAAGGGCTGGCAGTACCTCGATGCCGCCGCCGCGGTGGCGCGTTCGGTCGTCGAGCAGGTGCTTCGGCTGCGGCCGCTGGAAACGACGCCGGCGCTCGAACACTGGCTGCTGAACGTCAACATCCCGAACCGCGCCGATGCGCTGGCGCTGCCGCGCCGCGTGACGCGGCTCGGGCGCCGGCATGCCAGCGAGCCGGTGGTGCAGCAGGTCAATCCGCGTGGCGAGACGATCTACTGGATCGGCCCGGCCGGCGACGCGCGCGAGGCCGGCGAAGGCACCGACTTCCACGCCACGGCCAACGGCTGCGTGTCGATCACGCCGCTGCAGGTGGACCTGACGCACCACGCGGCGCTGCCGCGTTGGGCCGAGCAGTTCGCTGCGGCCTGAAGGCGAGCTCGCCACGCCCGGGCTGCGCGTGTCGTCATCGAAACCGGATCCGAAGCGGCGCTTTCCGCTGCCGCTGACGCAGGTGCGCGGCCAGGCGGGCGGCCGAGTGCAAGAAGCGGGCGCCACTCGCCCCGTGCCGCGCACCGATCTGCAGCGGCCGCAGCGCACCGTGCACGTCGCGGCCGCCGACGCGGCGCGCCAGCGCGCACCGGTGGGCCTGGGCCTCGATTCGGCCGCGGTGCGCGCGCGCATGGTCGAGCGGCTGCGCGCGGCCGGCATCACCGAGCCGCATGTGCTGGCCGCCTTCGCGGCGGTGGAGCGGCATCGCTTCGTCGACTCGGCACTCGTCAACCAGGCCTACGAGGACACGAGCCTGCCGATCGGCTTCGGGCAGACGATCTCCAAGCCGTCGGTGGTGGGGCAGATGCTGCAGGCGCTGCTCGAGGGCCGGCCGATGCCGGCGCGGCGGCCGGTGCGAAGCGACGCAGGCGACTCGGACACCGCCCCGGTGCTTCGCCAGGTGCTCGAGATCGGCACCGGCTGCGGCTACCAGGCGGCAGTGCTCGCGCGGCTTGCCGAAAGGGTGGTCAGCATCGAGCGTGTCGGCGCGCTCGCCGAAAAGGCGCGCGCCAACCTCGCCGCCTGCGGCGTGCACAACGTGCAGGTGCGCCATGCCGACGGGCGGCTCGGCGCGCCGGACCTCGGGCCCTTCGACGCGATCGTCAGCGCCGCCGGTGGCGACGACCTGCCCGAGGCGTGGCTCGCGCAGCTCGCGGTCGGCGGCCGCCTCGTGGCGCCGGGCGCCGAAGTGCGGCCGGGCGCGCAGGCGTTGCTCGTCGTCGACCGACACGCCGCGGGCTGCGCGCGGCGATCGGCCGGGGACGTTTACTTCGTCCCCTTAAAATTCGGCGCTGAATGAAGACGACGATGTTCCACCTGCCGATCAAGGTCCGCCTGACCGAGGGCGTGTGCGCGGTCGTGGCCTCGGTGCTGCTGGCCGGTTGCACGACGAAGACCCACATGGCGCCGGTCGAAGACCGCATGCCGCGCGTGACCGCGGCCGCGCCGGCGGACGCGGGCGCAATCGGTGCGGGCGGCACGGGCAGCACGGGCGTGGCCGGTGCGCCCTCGGTGGCGGCCAGCGCCGCCGCCGGCACGCCGACCGTCGGGCTCGTGCCGGCCACCGGGGCCTCGGCCGTCGAAGGCACGGCGGTCCCCACCACCGCCGGCCCGCGCCCCAACGCCGAGTTCGCCGGCCAGCCCGGCTACTACACGGTGAAGGTCGGCGACACGCTGCTGCGCATCGGCCTCGAGACGGGCCAGAACTGGCGCGACATTGCGCGCTGGAACAACCTCGAGAACCCCAACGTGCTCGAAGTCGGGCACGTGCTGCGCGTGTGGCCGCCGGCCTCGGAAATCGGTGCGGCGACGACACGCCCGGTGGCGCCGGCGCCGCGCATCGAAAGCCGGCCGCTCGATGCGCGCACGCCGGCGAGCGCGCCGGCATCGGCGCCATTGCCATCGCCATCGCCATCTCCGGCCCCCGCGCCGATGCCGTTGCCCCCCGCGCCGGCGCCCGCACCCACGCCGACGCCGGCCGTCGTGCCCAACGGCGCGGTCGCGTTGCCAAGCACGACCGCACCGCGCGAGGCCGAAGGCGACATCAGCTGGGCGTGGCCCGCGAGCGGCCCGGTGACGACGCCGTTCGACGACGTGCGCAGCAAGGGCGTCGCGATCGCCGGCAAGGCCGGCGACCCGGTGCTCGCCGCCGCCGACGGGCGCGTCGTCTACGCCGGCTCGGGCCTGCGCGGCTACGGCAACCTCGTCATCGTCAAGCACAACGCCACCTACCTGACGGCCTACGCGCACAACCAGGCGCTGCTCGTCAAGGAAGACCAGGTCGTGCGCCGCGGCCAGAAGATCGCCGAGATGGGATCGTCGGACACCGACCGCGTGCAGCTGCACTTCGAAGTGCGCCGCCTGGGCAAGCCGGTCGACCCGGCACGCGTGCTGCCGCCGCGCTGACGGCTTCGCTTCGAAGCACACCATCCCCCGGGCTTGCACAGCCCAGGGCCGCGCGCAAGCCCGCACACATCGCAGGGCCTGTCGCACAAGCGTCAGCGTTTCCCTGAGGGTGCCGGCCGGGTCTGCTTCGCTAGCATCGCGCGTCGCCGAGAGGGGCGATGACGGGCACGGCGAAGAGGGACGGGGGGCGCTTGCAGATCCTGCAGTTGTTGATCAGTGGCGTGGCGCAGGGCTGCATCTACGGCCTCATCGCGCTGGGCTTCGTGCTGATCTACAAGGCCACCGAGACGGTCAGCTTCGCGCAGGGCGAGTTGATGATGCTGGGCGCGTTCCTCGCGCTCGGGCTGCTCGCCGCGGTGGGCATGCCGTTCTGGATCTCGGTGCCCTCGACGATGCTGGCGATGGGCCTCTTCGGCCTCGTGCTCGAGCGTGTCGTCATCCGGCCGATCCTCGGCCAGCCGGCGTTCTCGATCGTCATGCTGACGATCGGCATCAGCTACGTCGCGCGCGGCGCGATCACGATGATCCCCGACGTCGGCACCGACACGCGCGTGCTGCCGGTGCCCTACAACGACGCCGTGCATCAGCTGGGCGGCCTCGTCATCGACATCGAGCAGATGGTCGTCATCGGCGCCACCGCGGTGCTGTGCGCGGCGCTGGCGCTGCTGTTCAGGCACACGAAGATCGGCATCGCGATGCAGGCGAGCTCGCAGAACCAGCTCGCCGCCTACTACATGGGCATCCCGGTGCAGCGGCTGAACGGCCTCGTCTGGGCGCTGGCCGCGGCGGTGGCGGCGATCGCCGGCATGCTGCTCGCGCCGATTACCTTCGTGCACGCGAACATGGGCTTCATCGGCCTGAAGGCCTTCCCGGCCGCGGTGGTGGGCGGCTTCGGCAGCCTGCCCGGCGCGATCGTCGGCGGGCTCATCATCGGCATCGTCGAGTCGATGGCCGGCTTCTTCCTGCCCGAGGGCTTCAAGGACATCGCCGCCTACGTCGTCGTGCTGGTGATGCTGATGGTCAAGCCCAACGGCCTGTTCGGCGAGAAGCTGGCCAAGAAGGTGTGAGCGCGAGGTAGGAGCCGGAGCAGGGCATGCGTTTCATCTTCAAGACCGACTACGAGCAGGACCTGCGCCTGGCCAAGCACGGCGGGCACGTCTTCTGGTACAGCGTGCTCATGCTCGTGCTGCTCGCGTCGCCGTGGCTGCTCGACGAGTACCTGCTGGCGCAGTTGACGCTGGTGCTGATCTACTCGGTCGTCGGCCTCGGGTTGATGCTGCTGGCGGGCTTCACGGGGCTCTTCTCGATCGGCCACGCGGCGTTCCTCGGCGTCGGTGCGTACACGCAGGCGGTGATGACGGCCGCTGGCGTGCCGTTTCCGCTGGCGCTGGTGGCCGCGGCGGCGCTGTCGGCGGTGGTCGGTGTCGTCGTCGGCGTGCCGGCGCTGCGCGTCAAGGGCATCTACCTCGGCATCGCGACGCTCGCCTTCGGCTTCATCGTCGAGGAGGTGTTCGCGCGCTGGGAGAGCATGACCGGCGGCAACGCCGGCATGCACGTCAAGCCGCCGAGCCTGGGCGCGTGGAAGCTCGATACGGCCACCGAGTTCTACTTCATGTGCCTGGCGGTGACGATCGTCTCGACGCTGGCGATCCTGAACCTGCTGCGCTCGCCGACCGGGCGCGCCTTCGTCGCCATCCGCGACTCGGAGATCTCGGCGCAGAGCATGGGCATCAACCTGGCGGCCTACAAGACGCTGAGCTTCGCGATCTCGGCGGCGCTGGCGGGTGTGGGCGGCGCGCTCTACGGGCACATGATCAAGTTCCTGAGCCCCGACCAGTTCAACATCATCCAGTCGATCGACCTCCTGCTGATGGTGGTGATCGGCGGCCTCGGCTCGGTGCACGGCGCCTTCCTCGGCGCGATCTTCCTGATCGTGATGCCGCAGCTCATCTCGTCGATGAAGGACTTCCTGCCGGCCGTCATCGGCCAGGCGCCGGGGCTGAAGGCGGTGGTCTACGGCGTCGTGCTGATCGCCTTCGTGCTGTTCGAGCCGATGGGGCTGTACGGCCGCTGGCTGAAGATCCGCACGTACTTCTCGATCTTCCCCTTCTACCGGCGCGGCATGTTCAAGCGGCAGAAGTCGTTCCAGAAGTCGGACCGGCTGCGGTGAGCACGAGCAGCATCGACAGCATGAGCGACATCCTGCTTTCGGCCGAGGGCCTGACGGTGCGCTTCGGCGGCGTGCTGGCCGTCAACAAGGTCAGCTTCGAGGTGAAGAAGGGCGAGGTCTTCACGCTGATCGGCCCCAACGGCGCCGGCAAGACGACGGTGTTCAACCTGATCAGCCGCATCTACACGCCGACCGCCGGGCGCATCACCTACGACGGCATCGACCTGACGAGCCGCCCGCCGCACGCGGTGGCCGCGCTCGGCATCGCACGCACGTTCCAGAACATCGAACTCTTCGAGCACGCGACCGTGCTGCAGAACCTGCTGATCGGGCGGCACACGCACCGCGGTACGACGCTCGCCGACGACCTCTTCTTCACGCCGAAAGCGCGGCGCGCAGCGCTCGAGGCGCGCGAGAAGGTCGAGCGCGTCATCGACTTCCTCGATCTGCAGCACTACCGCGACACCATGATCGCGGGCCTCCCCTACGGCGTGCGCAAGGTCGTCGAACTGGCTCGCGCGCTCGCCTCCGAGCCGAGACTGCTGCTGCTGGACGAGCCGTCGTCGGGCCTGAACGTCGAGGAAACCGAGGACATGGTGTTCTGGATCGACGACATCCGGCGCGAGTTCGGCATCACCGTGCTGATGGTCGAGCACGACATGTCGCTGGTCAGCAAGGTCAGCGACCGCGTGCTGGCGATGAACCAGGGCGAGGTGCTGGCGCTGGGCAGCCCGGCCGAGGTGCAGGCGCACCCGGGCGTCGTCGAGGCCTACCTCGGTTCGTCCGACGACCTGTCGTCGCTGCGGCGGAGCGCCTGAGATGAGCACGTTCACCGATCGCAGCGCTGGCAGCGATGCCGACGTGCTGGTGCTGTCCAACGTCGAGAGCGCCTACGGGCCGATCCGCGCCATCCGCGGCGTCAGCCTGAAGGTGCACAAGGGCGAGATCGCCACCGTGCTCGGCAGCAACGGCGCGGGCAAGACGACGATCCTGAAGACGATCTCCGGCATCATCGACCCGCGCCGCGGCACCATCGTCTTCAAGGGCCGCGACATCACCGCCAACGACCCGGCGGCGATCGTGCGCCTGGGGCTGATGCACGTGCCCGAGGGGCGCGAGGTGTTCCCGCTGCTGTCGGTGCACGAGAACCTGCTGATGGGCGCCTACACGCGCGCCGACCGCGACGGCGTGGCGCGCGACATGGAGATGGCGCTGGCGTACTTCCCGATCCTGCGCGAACGTGCCAAGCAACCGGCCGGGCTGCTCTCGGGCGGGCAGCAGCAGATGCTGGCGATCGCGCGCGCGCTGGTCGCGGCGCCGGAGATGATCCTGCTCGACGAGCCGAGCCTGGGCTTGAGCCCCAAGCTGACGCGAGAGATCTTCGAGATCGTCGTGCGCATCAACCGCGAGCGGGGCACGACGATCCTGCTTGTCGAGCAGAACGCGAACATGGCGCTCAACGTCGCCGACTACGGCTACGTGCTCGAGAACGGCCGCATCGTCATGGAAGACCGCTGCGCCTTGCTGCGCGAGAAGGAAGACGTGAAGGAGTTCTACCTCGGCATGAAGGACGCCGGCGTGCGCGGCGAGCGGCGCTGGAAGAAGAAGAAGACCTGGCGCTGAAGCCGGCACGAAAGCAGACACGGAGCCTCGAACGATGCCGCAGCTTTGGAACCTGGCGATGACCGCGCCGAGCCGGGAGGTGCGCGTGCCGGGTGAGACGATCCCGGCCGTGTTCTGGAACGCCGTGCGCCTGCGCGGCGACAAGGTGTGGTTGCGCGAGAAGGAGCTCGGCGTCTGGCGCAGCTGGAGCTGGAAGCAGACCGGCGAGGCGGTGCGCGAGGTCGCGCACGGGCTGATGGCGCTGGGCCTGGCGCCCGGCGAGCGCGTCTCGATCCTCAGCAACACGGTCGTCGAATGGGTGATCACCGACCTCGGCGTGCTCAGCGCCGGCGGCGTCGCCAACGGCGTCTATCCCACCGATGCGGCCTCGCAGGTGCACTACCTGTGCGAGGACTCCGCCTCGGTGATCCTCTTCGTCGAGGACGACGAGCAGCTCGACAAGGCTCTCGAGGTGCGCGGCCGGCTGCCGAACCTGCGCCACATCGTCGTCTTCGACATGGAGGGGCTGCACGACCTGAACGACCCGCAGGTCATCGCCTACGAGCGCGTGCGCGAGATGGGGCGCGTGCACCTGGCCGCGCACCCCGACGCGATGCAAGAGCGCATCGACGCGCTCGACCCCGAGTCGCTGGCGATCCTGATCTACACCTCGGGCACGACCGGCAAGCCCAAGGGCGTGATGCACAGCCACCGCACGCTGGTCACCGAGATGCGCGGCATCGAGACGCTGTGGGGCCCGGGCAGCGAGGACGACGAGCGCATGTGCTTCCTGCCGCTGTGCCACATCGCCGAGCGCATCGGCGGCGAGTACCAGGCGATGTACAACGGCGCCAAGCTGAACTTCGTCGAGAACCCCGACACGGTGCCGGAGAACGTGCGCGAGATCGCGCCGACGCTGATCACCGCCGTGCCGCGCGTGTGGGAGAAGTTCTATTCCGGCGTGACGATCGCCGTGAAGGAGGCAGGCCGCCTGCAGCAACTCGCCTACGCCTGGAGCCTGGGTGTCGGCATGCGGGTGGCCGACCGCGTGCTCGCCGGCCAGCCGGTGCCCGCGGCGCTGCGGCTGCAGTTCCGCATCGCCGAGTGGCTGGCGATCTCCAACGTGCGCAAGATGATCGGCATCGACCGCGCGCGGCTGTGCGTGACCGGCGCCGCGCCGATCTCGCCCGAGCTCGTGAAGTGGTACCTGGCGCTCGGCGTGCCGATGCTCGAGGTGTGGGGCATGTCCGAAAGCTGCGGCGCCTCGACCTACATGCCGGCGGCGCGCGTGAAGCCGGGCTCGATCGGCATCGCGTGCCCGTGGAACGAGGTGAAGATCGACCCGGCCACCGGCGAGATCCTCGTGCGCGGGCGCAACGTCTTCACCGGTTACCTGAACCAGCCCGAGAAGACGGCCGAGACGATCGACGCCGAGGGCTGGCTGCACACGGGCGACGTCGGCAGCGTCGACGCCGACGGCTACTTCAAGATCACCGACCGGATGAAGGACATCATCATCACCGCCGGCGGCAAGAACGTCACGCCCAGCGAGTGGGAGAACGAACTGAAGTTCTCGCCCTATGTCACCGATGCGGTGGTCATCGGCGACAAGCGCGCGTACCTCACCGCGCTGGTGATGATCGACCAGGAGAACGTCGAGAAGTACGCGCAGGACAACGACGTGCCGTTCAGCAACTACACGAGCCTGACGCGTGCGCCCGAGGTGCGCGCGCTGATCCAGGGCGAGATCGACAAGGTCAACACCAAGTTCGCGCGCGTCGAGCAGATCAAGAAGTTCCACCTCCTCGAAACGCAGCTCACCGCCGAGGACGAGGAACTCACGCCGACGATGAAGCTCAAGCGCAAGCTGGTGCAGCAGAAGTACGCGCCGCAGATCGAGGCCATGTACAGGTAAACCCGGTCCCGGTCACTGGGGCGAGCCCCGTTGCCCCGAAAGCCGGCCTGCCTTCCAATGCGAACGAAAGGAGAGATCCCGACATGAAGACGTTGCCATTCCTCTTTGCCGCGGTGGCCACCGCGGCGCTTGCGCTCGGCGGCGGTGCCGCGGTCGCGCAGCAGGGCATCAGCAAGAGCGAGATCGTGCTGGGCTCGATCCAGGACCTCTCGGGGCCGATCGCCGCGTTCGGCAAGCAGGTGCGCTTCGGCATGCAGCTGCGCGTCGACGAGTTGAACGAGCAGACCGGCGGCGTTCACGGCCGCAAGATCAAGCTCGTTTTCGAGGACTCGCAGTACGACCCGCGCAAGGCGGTGCTGGCGGCGCAGAAGCTCGTCAACCAGGACAAGATCTTCGCGATGGTCGGCCACATCGGCACGGCGCAGAACCTGGCGGCGATGCAGGTGCAGTTCGAGAAGAACGTGCCGAACCTGTACCCGATCACCGCGGCGCGCGAGATGTACGAGCCGTTCCACCGGCTGAAGTTCTCGTTCGCGGCCTCGTACTACGACCAGATGCGCATCTTCGTGCCGCGCCTGGTGAAGGAGAAGGGCCTCAAGAAGGTCTGCACGATGTACCAGGACGACGAGTTCGGCCTGGAGGTGATGCGCGGCGCCGAGGCGGGGCTGAAGTCGATCGGCATGGATCTGGCCGAGAAGACCAGCTACAAGCGCGGCGCCACCGACTTCTCGAGCCAGGTCGCGCGCATGAAGGCGGCCGGCTGCGACATGGTGGTGCTCGGCACGATCATCCGCGAGACGATCGGCGGCATCGCCGAGTCGCGCAAGACGGGGTTCACGCCGGTGTTCCTCGGCTCGAGTGCGGCCTACACCGACCTCATCCACAAGCTTGGCGGGCCATCGATGAATGGCCTGTATGCGGCGATGACGGTGAAGCACCCGTACCTCGACGACGCGGCGCAGCCGGTGCGCTTCTGGGCCACGAAGTACAAGACGAAGTTCAACGAGGACCCGACGGTGTTCTCGGTCTACGGCTACAACGCCATCGACAGCTTCATCCACGCGGCGCAGAAGGCGGGCCCGAACCTGACGCTGGACAGCTTCATCAAGGCGATGGAGTCGGCGCAGTTCCCGACCGACATCTTCGGCAGCGCGCCGGCGAGCTTCGGCCCGAACAAGCGCCAGGGCAGCAACGACTCGCGGCTGTCGCAGATCGTGGACGGTCGCTGGAAGCTGCTGACGGAGTACGTCAAGCCCTGATGCGGCGCCTGGTGTGATCCGCGAGCGGCCGCCTGCGGGCGGCCGCTTCGTTTTGCGCGGTCGGGTTGTCGTCGAAGCGGCCGGGATAATCCGCGCGATGAGTGACGGATCGAGTGGCGGGTACGAATGGCTCGAGGTCGAGTCGCTGGACCTCGAGGCGCAAGGCGTGGCGCACCGCGCCGACGGCAAGGTGGTGTTCATCGAGGGCGCCTTGCCCGGCGAGCGCGTGCAGGTGCAGGTCTCGCGCAAGAAGAACCAGTGGGAGCAGGGCCAGGTTTCGGCGATCGCGCGCGAGAGCGCGCAGCGCGTGCGCCCCGGCTGCCCGCACTTCGGTTTGCACGCCGGCGCCTGCGGCGGCTGCAAGATGCAGCATCTGCACGCCGCCGCGCAGGTGGCGGTGAAGCAGCGTGTGCTCGAAGACAACCTGTGGCACCTCGGCAAGGTGCGGGCCGACCAGGTGCTGCCGCCGATCCACGGGCCGACCTGGGGCTACCGCTACCGCGCGCGGCTGTCGGTGCGCTACGTCGCGAAGAAGGGCCAGGTGCTGGTCGGCTTCCACGAGCGCAAGTCGCGCTACGTCGCCGACATGACAACGTGTCCCGTGCTGCCGCCGCGCGTCAGCGCGGCACTGCCGGCGCTGCGCGAGTTGATCGGCGGCATGAAGGCCCGCGACCGCCTGCCGCAGATCGAACTGGCGGCGGGCGACGACGTGACCGTGCTGGTGCTGCGCCACCTCGAGCCGCTGGACGAGGCCGACTGCGCGCGGCTGCTGGCATTCGGCCAGCGGCACGGCGTCGTCTGGTGGCTGCAGCCTGCTGGCCCGGACAGCGCGCATCCGCTGGACGAAGGCGGGCCGCCGCTCGTCTACACGCTGCCCGAATTCGGCCTGACGATGCCGTTCAAGCCGACCGACTTCACGCAGGTCAACCCGCACATCAACCGCGTGCTCGTCGAGCGCGCGGTGCGGCTGCTCGACGTGCAACCCGACGAGCGGGTCATCGACTGGTTCTGCGGCCTCGGCAACTTCAGCCTGCCGCTGGCCACGCGCGCGGCCGAGGTGCTGGGCGTCGAGGGCTGCGAGGCGCTGGTAGCGCGGGCGCGCGACAACGCCATGGCCAACGGTCTTGCCGCGCACACGTCGTTCGCGGCGGCGAACCTGTTCGAGATCGACCCGGTGCGGCTGGCGGCCTTCGGCCCGGCCGCGCGCTGGCTCGTCGACCCGCCGCGCGAAGGGGCGTTTGCGCTCGCCAAGGCGCTGGCCGATCTGCACCAGGCAGGCGACGACCGCGTCGCGCCGCGGCGCATCGTCTACGTCAGCTGCAACCCGGCGACGCTGGCGCGCGACGCGGGGCTGCTCGTGCACCAGGCGGGCTATCGGTGCAGCCTCGCGGGGGTCGTCAACATGTTCCCGCACACTGCGCACGTGGAGAGCATCGCGGTCTTCGAGCGCGAGGCGGCCAAGCCGCAATGACCACGGGGGCCCGCAGGCCCCCGTCAGGTGTTTCGCAGACCCGTCAGGTCACTCTTCGCCGCCGAAGATGCCCAGCAGCGCCAGCAGGCTCTGGAAGACGTTGTAGATGCTGAGGTACACGCCGAGCGTCGCGGTGATGTAGTTCGTCTCCTCGCCCTCGGCGACGCGCTTCAGGTCGTGCAGGATGAAGAACGAGAACACGGCGATCGCGACAACGGCGATCGTCACCATCAGCGCGCTGCTTTGCAGGAACACGTTGGCGATGGCGGCGACGAAGATCAGCACCATGCCGATGAACATGAACTTCGCCATGCCCGACAGATCTCGCTTGACGACGCTGGAGAGCGTCGCCATGCCGAAGAAGATGATGCCGGTGCCGGCGAAGGCGGTCATCACGAGGCTGGCGCCGTTCGACAAGCCGAGCACCACGCCCAGCAGCCGCGACAGCATCACGCCCATGAAGAACGTGAAGCCGAGCAGGATCGGCACGCCGGCCGCCGAGTTCTTGAACTTCTCGATCGCGAACATGAAGCCGAACGCGCCGCCCAGGAAGACGATCAGGCCGATGCCGGGCGTCATCGCGCGCGCGATGCCCGTGGCCACGCCGAGCCAGGCGCCGAGCACCGTCGGGATCATCGACAGCGCGAGCAGCCAGTAGGTATTGCGCAGGACGCGGTTGCGCTCGGCGGCGGTGGCAACCGATGTGCTGCCGTAGGTCTGTTGTTGCAGGCTCTGGTCCATGACACCTCCAAGAAGGGGGTTCGCGATAGTGGCCGCACGCGGCAAGCCGGCCGCTGCGGGATGACGCGCATTTTACGAGTCTGGCACGCAGGCGCGATGACCCCGGGACGGGTGGCGAGATCGGGCGCGGAGCCATTATCGTTCGCCCCCATGAAGACCAAACCCTGCCTGACACACGAAGACTGCCGCCGCATCGCCACCGCCGCCGAGGCCGAGGCCCAACGCCACGGCTGGGCCGTATCGATTGCCGTTGTCGACGACGGCGGCCACCTGCTGTGGCTGCAGCGGCTGGACGGCGCGGCGCCGATTTCCTCGCACATCGCACCGGCCAAGGCGCGAACCGCGGCGCTGGGCCGCCGCGAAAGCCGGCTCTACGAGGAGATGATCAACCAGGGCCGGCAGGCCTTCCTGAGCGCGCCGACGCTCGAAGGCATGCTCGAAGGCGGCGTGCCGGTGATGCACGACGGGCAGTGTGTCGGCGCGGTCGGCGTCAGCGGTGTCAAGTCGGTCGAGGACGCGCAGATCGCGCGCGCGGGCATCGCGGCGTTGGTTCCTACCGCCTGAGCAGCAGCAGGCAGCCGGCGACGATCAGCAGCGCCGAGCCGGCGGTGTACGCCGACGGCACTTCGCCGAAGACGGCATGGCCGAGCAACGCCGCCCAGACGAAGCCGGTGTACTCGACCGGCGCGAGCCGGCTCGCTTCCATGTGCCGCAGCGCCCAGGTGATCGCCGCGAGGCCGACGCTCGCGAACGCGCCGACGGCGGCGATGGCCGGCCAGTCGACCGCCGCCACCGGCTTCCACAGCGACGCCGCCGGCATGGCCATCAGCACCGTCGGCAGCACGTTTTGCAGCAGCAGGAAGGTCGGAATCGAGTCGTGCTGCGCCTGGCGGCGCGTCAGCACCATCACGAACGCGAAAGAGATCGCCGACAGCCCCGCGTACAAGAGCCCCGCCAGCCGCGGCCGGCCGCTTTGGCCGAGTTCGGGCCACAGCGCCACGCCGGCGCCCGCGAGCCCGAGCGCCAGCGCCGCCCAGACCCAGCGGCCGGGCCGCTCGCGCAGGATCAGCATTGCCAGCAGCGAGATGAAGATCGGCGCCGTGTAGCCCATCGCCACCGCCTGCGCCAGGTCCAGCATCGACAGCGCCTTGAAGTAAAGCGCGAGCGTCAGCATCAGGAGCGCACTGCGCAGCAGGTGCAGCTTCCACTGCGCGCGGGTGGGCATCGGCGTGCGCCAGACGGCCCAGATGACGAGCGCAAACGCCGCGCCGCTGACGAAGCGGAAGAAGGTCAGCTGCACCGCGCCGTAGGTCACCGCGAGCGCCTTGATCGTCGCGTCCATCGAGATGAAGGCGGCGGCGGCCAGCATCGCCGCGGCCACCGGCCGGGCGGCTGCCAGGCGCGGGGAAAGCAGGGTCGGGCGCAGTGATGCGGGTGTCGACGCCGGCATCGAAGACGGGTCGCCCGGCGCTGGAAGATTCATGCGCGGCGAGTCTACGGGCGCAGCGCCGACAAGCCCCGGCGCAGGCGGGCTGAATGGGCGCCGCCGGTATACTTCACAGGTTTATCCGCCCCTCGCCCAGCGCTCACGACCTCCGGCCCCGGATCCCCTCGGACGCACCCCCCGCGGCAGCCTTGCCGCCGGCTGTCGGGTGGCGGCGAGCGCGCGACACCCGGAGTCTTTCTTGCCGAGCGTTCCTGCCCCTTCGCTGCCCGCGGTTCCCGCCTTGCGTCCCGTTCTCCCGCCGGCCGTGCTGGCCCTGGCCGACGGGTCGAGCTTCATCGGCCATTCGATCGGCGCGCCCGGCCGCGCCAGCACCACCGGCGAGGTGGTGTTCAACACGTCGCTCACCGGCTACCAGGAGATCCTGACCGACCCGAGCTACTGCCGCCAGATCGTCACGCTGACCTATCCGCACATCGGCAACACCGGCGTCAACGCCGAAGACGATGAATCGGCATGCGTGCAGGCCGCCGGACTCGTCATCAAGGACCTGCCGCTTTTGCACTCGAACTTCCGCGCCGCGGGTTCGCTTGCCGAGTACCTCCAGCGCCACGGCACCGTAGCGATCGCCGGCATCGACACGCGGCGGCTGACGCGCCTTTTGCGCACCGCCGGCGCGCAGAACGGCTGCATCACCGCCTACCCGGTGGGCACGGCGGTCGGCGCGGCCGAGATCGCCGAGGCGGTGGCCGCGGCCCGCGCCGCGCCGTCGATGACAGGCCTGGACCTCGCGCAGGTCGTCAGCACGCGCGAGCCGTACGAGTGGACCGAGACCGAGTGGCGCCTCGGTCGCGGCTTCGGCCGCGTGGCAGCGAAGCACCGCGTCGTCGCCTACGACTTCGGCGTCAAGCGCAACATCCTGCGCATGTTGGCCGAGCGCGGCTGCCACGTCACCGTGGTGCCGGCGAAGACGAGCGCGGCCGAGGTGCTGAAGATGAAGCCGAACGGCGTCTTCCTCAGCAACGGCCCCGGCGATCCGCAGCCCTGCGGCTACGCGATCGACGCCACGCGCGAACTGATCGCCACCGGGCTGCCGACCTTCGGCATCTGCCTCGGCCACCAGATTCTGGCGCTCGCCTCGGGCGCAAAGACGTTCAAGATGAAGTTCGGCCACCACGGCGCCAACCACCCGGTGAAGGACCTCGACAGCGGCCGCGTCAGCATCACGAGCCAGAACCACGGCTTCGCGGTCGACGAAAAGACGCTCGGCGGCCAACCTGCGCGCCACGCACGTGAGCCTGTTCGACGGCACGCTGCAAGGCCTGGCGCGCACCGACAAGCCGGCCTTCTGCTTCCAGGGCCACCCGGAGGCGAGCCCCGGGCCGCACGACATCGATTACCTGTTCGACCGCTTCGTGAAGCTGATGGAGGAGCGCTGATCATGGGAAAGCGCACCGACATCGACACCGTCCTCATCATCGGCGCCGGCCCGATCGTCATCGGCCAGGCCTGTGAGTTCGACTACTCCGGCGCGCAGGCCTGCAAGGCCCTGCGCGAGGAGGGCTACAAGGTCATCCTCGTCAACAGCAACCCGGCGACGATCATGACCGACCCGGAGATGGCCGATGTGACCTACATCGAGCCGATCACCTGGCAGGTCGTCGAACGCATCATCGCCAAGGAGAAGCCGGCGGCCGGGCACATGGCGCTGCTGCCGACGATGGGCGGGCAGACGGCGCTGAACTGCGCGCTCGACCTGCACAAGCACGGCGTGCTCGCCAAGTACGGCGTCGAGATGATCGGCGCCAACGAGCGCGCCATCGAGAAGGCCGAGGACCGGCTGAAGTTCAAGGACGCGATGACCTCGATCGGCCTTGCGTCGGCCAAGAGCGGCATCGCGCACAGCTGGGAAGAGGCGCAGGCCGTGCGCGAGCGCATCGCGCGCGAGACCGGCGGCACGGGCTTTCCGACTGTCATCCGCCCGAGCTTCACGCTCGGCGGCACCGGCGGTGGCATCGCCTACAACCCGGAGGAGTTCGAGGAGATCTGCAAGCGCGGCCTCGACCTCTCGCCCACCAACGAGCTCCTGATCGAGGAGAGCCTGATCGGCTGGAAGGAGTACGAGATGGAAGTCGTCCGCGACCGCGCGGACAACTGCATCATCGTCTGCTCGATCGAGAACCTCGACCCGATGGGCATCCACACCGGCGACAGCATCACCGTCGCGCCGGCGCAGACGCTCACCGACCGCGAATACCAGTTGATGCGCAACGCCTCGATCGCGATCCTGCGCGAGATCGGCGTCGATACCGGCGGCAGCAACGTGCAGTTCGCGGTCGACCCGAAGAGCGGGCGCATGATCGTCATCGAGATGAACCCGCGCGTGAGCCGCAGCTCGGCGCTGGCGTCGAAGGCGACGGGCTTCCCGATCGCCAAGGTGGCGGCCAAGCTCGCGGTCGGCTACACGCTGGACGAGCTGAGGAACGACATCACCGGCGGCGCCACGCCGGCGAGCTTCGAGCCGAGCATCGACTACGTCGTCACGAAGATCCCGCGCTTCGCGTTCGAGAAGTTCCCCGCCGCCGACCCGCACCTGACGACGCAGATGAAGAGCGTCGGCGAGGTCATGGCGATCGGCCGCACCTTCCAGGAGAGCTTCCAGAAGGCGCTGCGCGGCCTGGAGACCGGTATCGACGGGCTGGTGGAGCGCAGCACCGAACGCGACGAGATCGTCGACGAGATCGGCAACGCCGGCCCCGAGCGCGTGCTGTACGTCGCCGACGCTTTCCGCATCGGCATGACGCTGGCCGAGGTGTTCGCCGAGACGGCGATCGACCCGTGGTTCCTGGCGCAGATCGAAGACCTCGTCGCGACCGAGAAGCTGCTGGCCGGCCGCACGCTGGCGGCGATGGACGCCGATGACCTGAGGTGGCTCAAGGCCAAGGGCTTCAGCGACAAGCGGCTCGCCAAGCTTCTCGGCACGAACCAGCACGAGGTGCGCGCACGCCGGCAGGCGCTGGGCGTGCGGCCGGTCTACAAGCGCGTGGATACCTGCGCGGCCGAGTTCGCGACGCAGACGGCGTACATGTACAGCACGTACGACGAGGAATGCGAGGCCGCGCCGAGCACGAAGAAGAAGATCATGGTGCTCGGCGGTGGCCCCAACCGCATCGGCCAAGGCATCGAGTTCGACTACTGCTGCGTGCACGCGGCGCTGGCGATGCGCGAAGACGGGTACGAGACCCTGATGGTCAACTGCAACCCGGAGACCGTCTCGACCGACTACGACACTTCCGATCGCCTGTATTTCGAGCCGGTGACGCTCGAAGACGTGCTCGAGATCGTCGACAAGGAGAAGCCTGCCGGCGTCATCGTGCAATACGGCGGCCAGACGCCGCTGAAGCTGGCGCTCGACCTCGAGCGCGCCGGCGTGCCGATCATCGGCACGAGCCCCGACAGCATCGACGTTGCCGAAGACCGCGAGCGCTTCCAGAAGCTGCTCAATGAGCTCGGCCTCAAGCAGCCGCCCAACCGCACTGCGCGCACCGAAGAGGCGGCGCTGGCGATGGCGCACGAGATCGGCTACCCGCTCGTCGTGCGCCCGAGCTACGTGCTCGGCGGCCGCGCGATGGAGATCGTGCACGGCGACAAGGACCTCGAGCGCTACATGCGCGAGGCGGTGCGCGTCTCCGAGAAGAGCCCGGTGCTGCTCGACCGCTTCCTCGACGACGCGGTCGAGGTCGACGTCGATTGCCTGTCCGACGGCGACCAGGTCGTCATCGGCGGCATCATGGAGCACGTCGAAGCCGCCGGCATCCACAGCGGCGACTCGGCCTGCTCGCTGCCGCCGTACACGCTGAGCCGGGCGCTGCAGGACGAGATGCGCCGCCAGGCGGCGCTGATGGCGAAGGCGCTGAAGGTCGTCGGGCTGATGAACGTGCAGTTCGCGATCCAGGGTGAAGGTGAGGCCGCCGTCGTCTACGTGCTCGAGGTGAACCCGCGCGCCAGCCGCACCGTGCCTTACGTCAGCAAGGCCACGGGCCAGCCGCTGGCGAAGATCGCGGCGCGCTGCATGGCCGGGCGCAAGCTTTCGCAGCAGAAAGATTCGCGCGGCCACACGCCGAGCGAGATCGTGCCGCCGTACTTCAGCGTCAAGGAAGCGGTGTTCCCGTTCAACAAGTTCCCGGGCGTCGACCCGATCCTCGGCCCCGAGATGCGCTCGACCGGCGAGGTGATGGGCGTGGGCCGCACCTTCGGCGAAGCGATGCTGAAGAGCCAGCTCGGCGCGGGTTCGCGCCTGCCGGAGAAGGGCGCCGTCGTGCTGACGGTGAAAGACGGCGACAAGGCGCGTGCCGTGGCCGTGGCGCGCGACCTCGTCGAGAGCGGCTACCAGGTCGTCGCGACGCGCGGCACGGCATCGGCCATCGCCGCGGCCGGGCTGCCGGTGCGGGTGGTCAACAAGGTCAAGGAAGGCCGACCCCACATCGCCGACATGGTCAAGGCCGGCGAGATCCAGCTTGTCTTCACGACGGTCGACGAGACGCGCCAGGCGATCGCCGATTCGCGCCACATCCGCACCGTGGCGCTGGCCAACCGCATCACCTACTACACGACGATGGCCGGCGCCGAAGCCGCGACCGAGGCGATCAAGCACCAGCGCGGCAGCAACAACACGCTGGCCGTCGCCTCGCTGCAAGAGCTGCACGCCGAACTGCCCTAAAATCGCGCTACGCGCTCCGCCGCAGACTGCCTCGTTCGGACCACCGTCCGGGGCACTGCGGCGGATTCACTTTTGTCCGCATCTTTTTCCGCCATGTCCACGATCCCCCTCACGCGCCGCGGCGCCGAAAAGCTGCGCGCCGAGCTGCACCGGCTGAAGACGGTGGAGCGGCACGCCGTCATCCAGGCGATCGCCGAGGCGCGCGCGCAGGGCGACCTGTCGGAGAACGCCGAGTACGACGCGGCCAAGGACAAGCAGGGCTTCATCGAAGGTCGCATCAAGGAGCTTGAAGCCAAGCTCGCGGCGGCCAAGGTCATCGAGCCGGGCGAGGTCGATGCCGGCGGCAAGGTCGTCTTCGGCGCCACCGTCGACCTCGAGGACGAGGACAGCGGCGCCAAGGCCACCTACCAGATCGTCGGCGACGACGAGGCCGACTTGAAGCTCGGCCTGATCTCGATCTCGAGCCCGATCGCGCGCGCGCTGATCGGCAAGGAAGCCGGCGACGTGGCCGAAGTGCAGGCCCCGGGCGGACTGAAGCACTGGGAGATCGTCGACGTCCGCTACATCTAGCGGGCTGGACCCGGATCCGGGCCAGGCGGGAAGGGCAGGCCAGCCGGTGTCGTCCGCGTTGCAGCGCCTGCGCGCCATGCTGCCGGCCTTCTGGCTTGGCGGTCTCGTCACCGTCGCCGCGGTGGCCACACCGGCGCCGTTTGCGCTGCTGGCGCCGGCTGACGCCGGCCGTGTCGTCGCGCGCATCCTCGCGCACGAGGCCTATGCGAGCCTGGCGTTCGGTGTCTTGGCGCTGCTGCTCGAGCGCGTCGCGGCGCGGCGGCAGGCGGCGGCGGGCATCGGCTCGCAGTTCAGCGCCGGCATGGTGCTGGCGCTCGTGGCGATCTTCCTCACCGTGCTCGGCTACTTCGCATTGCAGCCGCTGATGGCGCAGGCGCGCGCCGGGCAGGGCAGCCTGACGTTCGCGCAACTGCACCTGATGAGCGCCGTCTGCTTCGGCCTGAAGGGTCTGGCGGTGCTGGCGCTGGCCTGGCGCAACGCGGCGCCGCCGGCTACGCAGGAAGTCAGCCGAGCTTCTTCTTGACGCTGGACGTGCGCACCTTGGCGCGCTTGATCTTGCCGCCGGACGTGACGCGCTCGTTGCCGAACACCTTGACCTTGCGCACCGTCGCGCGATGGTTGCCGCTCTTGGAGAACGACACCAGCTTCACCGTCCGCGGGCCGGCGCCGCGGTCTTCGCGCAGCGGCCTTTCCTTCGGCGGCACCGGGCGCCACAGCACGAGCAGCCGGCCGATGTGCTGCACCGGCGCGGCGTTCAGGCGCTCGGCCAGCGTAGCGAGCATGACCTCGCGCTCTTCGCGCCCGGGGCTCGCGGCGCGCACCTTGATCAAGCCGTGCGCGGCGAGTTCCGCATCGACGGCCTTCACGACCGCCTCGCTCAGGCCCTCGGCGCCGATGAGCACCACCGGCTCGAGGTGATGGGCGGCGGCGCGGTGCTCGCGCCGCTCGGCGGCGCTCAGGTCCAAGGCAGGCATCGGCCTATTATCGACTTCAACCGACATCACCCATGAAGGTCCGCACGAAGAGCAAGAAGGTCAACAAGGCGTGGCTGCACGACCACGTGACCGACCCGTACGTCAAACGCGCGCAGCAAGAGGGCTACCGCGCGCGTGCCGCCTACAAGCTGACCGAGATCGACGATGCGCTCGGGCTGATCCGCCCGGGGCAGGTCGTCGTCGACCTGGGCGCCGTGCCCGGCGCCTGGAGCCAGGTCGTGCGCCGCCGGTTGGCGCCCGAAGGCGCGGCCGCAGGCGCCCTGCCGGGCACGCTGATTGCGCTGGACCTGCTGGCCTTCGAGCCGATCGAAGGCGTCACCTTCCTGCAAGGTGACTTTCGCGAGGAAGAGGTGCTGCGGCGGCTCGAGGCCGAATTGGCCGGCCGCCCGGTCGACCTCGTGCTGTCGGACATGGCGCCGAACCTCTCGGGCATCGAATCGTCGGACGCCGCGCGCATCGCCCACTTGGTCGAGCTGGCGGTCGACTTCGCCTGTGCGCACCTCAAGCCGCAGGGGGCGCTGGTGGTCAAGTCGTTCCACGGCAGCGGCTACAGCCAGCAGGTGAAGCTCTTCAAGGAGCGCTTCAAGGTCGTCAAGCCGATCAAGCCGAAAGCCTCGCGCGACCGCTCGGCGGAAACCTTTCTCGTCGGCATCGGTCTGAAGAAGGCGACGGCCGCCGGGGGCGGGCAGGCCGGCGAAGCGTTGCCGACGGCAGCAAACTGACACCGAAACACACCTCGATTCGAAAGGCCTGCCCGAAGGGGTGATGGCCTTGCCTGACCTAGAATCGGCCCCATCTTCGACCCTGCTGCCACCTCGGTGCGATGCGCGCGCCGGCCGGCTCAAGGTGTCCCCTCCTGCAAGGAGCTGCATTGAACAACCAATGGTTCTCCAAAGTCGCTGTCTGGCTGGTGATCGCACTCGTGCTGTTCACCGTGTTCAAGCAGTTCGATCGCGGAACCACCGCGGGCAACCACGTCGCGTACTCGGACTTCCTCGAGGAAGTGCGCAACAAGCGCATCAAGCAGGTGACGCTGCAGGAAAGCCCCGGTGGCGGCACCGAGATCATCGCCGTCACGAACGAGGACAAGCGCATCCGCAGCACCGCGACCTACCTCGACCGCGGCCTCGTCGGTGACCTCATCAGCAACGGCGTCAAGTTCGACGTCCGCGCGCGCGAGGAGCCGTCCATCCTGATGAGCATCCTCATCAGCTGGGGGCCGATGCTGTTGCTGATCGGCGTGTGGATCTACTTCATGCGCCAGATGCAAGGCGGCGGCAAAGGCGGCGCCTTCAGCTTCGGCAAGAGCAAGGCGCGCATGCTCGACGAGAGCAACAACACGACCACCTTCGCCGATGTCGCCGGTTGCGACGAAGCCAAGGAGGAGGTGAAGGAACTCGTCGACTTCCTGAAAGACCCGCAGAAGTTCCAGAAGCTCGGCGGCCGCATCCCGCGCGGCGTGCTGCTGGTCGGCCCGCCCGGCACCGGCAAGACGCTGCTGGCCAAGGCCATTGCGGGTGAAGCCAAGGTGCCGTTCTTCAGCATCTCGGGCTCCGACTTCGTCGAGATGTTCGTCGGCGTGGGTGCGGCGCGCGTGCGCGACATGTTCGAGCAGGCCAAGAAGAGCGCGCCTTGCATCATCTTCGTCGACGAGATCGACGCCGTCGGCCGCCACCGCGGCGCGGGCCTGGGCGGCGGCAACGACGAGCGCGAGCAGACGCTGAACCAGATGCTCGTCGAGATGGACGGCTTCGAGACCAACCTCGGCGTCATCGTGATGGCGGCGACGAACCGGCCCGACATCCTCGACCCGGCGCTGCTGCGCCCCGGCCGCTTCGACCGCCAGGTCTACGTGACGCTGCCCGACGTGCGCGGCCGCGAGCAGATCCTCAACGTGCACATGCGCAAGGTGCCGGTGGGTCAGGACGTGAAGCCCGACATCATCGCGCGCGGCACGCCCGGCTTCAGCGGCGCCGACCTCGCCAACCTCGTCAACGAGGCGGCGCTGTTCGCCGCACGCCGCAACGCGCGCGTCGTCGAGATGACCGACTTCGAGAAGGCCAAGGACAAGATCCTGATGGGCCCCGAGCGCAAGAGCATGGTCATGCCC
This sequence comes from Betaproteobacteria bacterium, assembly GCA_016716535.1. Classification (GTDB taxonomy): domain Bacteria; phylum Pseudomonadota; class Gammaproteobacteria; order Burkholderiales; family Burkholderiaceae_C; genus Rubrivivax. Next base: position 39,819 of record JADJWD010000003.1, read on the forward strand.
GAGGAAGAGCGGCGCAACACCGCCTACCACGAGGCCGGGCACGCGCTGGTGGCGCGCCTGCTGCCCAAGACCGACCCGGTGCACAAGGTCACCGTCATCCCGCGCGGCCGCGCGTTGGGCGTGACGATGCAGTTGCCCGAAGGCGACCGCTACAGCATGGACAAGGAGCGCATGCTCTCGACGATCAGCGTGCTCTTCGGCGGCCGCATCGCCGAAGAGGTGTTCATGAACCAGATGACCACCGGCGCCTCCAACGACTTCGAGCGCGCCACGCAACTGTCCCGCGACATGGTGATGCGCTACGGCATGAGCGACGAGCTCGGGCCGATGGTCTACGCCGAGAACGAAGGCGAGGTCTTCCTCGGCCGCAGCATCACCAAGACGGTGAACATGTCCGAGGCGACGATGGTGAAGGTGGACAAGGAAGTCCGCCGCATCATCGACGACCAGTACGGCGTCGCCCGCCGCCTGATCGAAGGCCACAAGGACAAGATGCACGCGATGGCCAGCGCGCTGCTCGAATGGGAGACCATCGACAGCGAGCAGATCGACGACATCATGGCCGGCCGCACGCCGCGTGCGCCGAAGGATTGGTCGCCCTCGGCGAGCAAGACGCCCGGCAGCGGCCCGACGCCGCCGGTCGGGCCCGACGGGGCCCCTGCGACGGCCTGACGCGCCGGCACGGGTTCACTTGATGCGCATGCGGGGCTCGGCCCCGCATTGCGCTTCTAAGGGCATGCGAGACGCCCCGCCGTCCAAAGAATTGCGCGACGCGCGCCACGCGGGCGCGGCACGAGTCGGCCACCGCCGCCGAGAATCCGCCGCGGAGGAACCACGATGAGCAGAACGTACTTCGGCACCGACGGCATCCGCGGCACGGTCGGCAAGGCGCCGATCACGCCGGACTTCATGCTGCGCCTGGGCCACGCGGTCGGCCGCGTCCTCAAGCGCACGATCGCCGAGCCGCAGGTGCTGATCGGCAAGGACACGCGCATCTCCGGCTACATGCTCGAGTCGTCGCTCGAAGCCGGCTTCGCGTCGGCCGGCGTCGACGTGCTGCTCTCGGGCCCGCTGCCCACACCGGGTGTCGCGTACCTGACACGCGCGCAGCGCCTGGACCTTGGCGTTGTCATCAGCGCCTCGCACAACCCCTACCAGGACAACGGCGTCAAGTTCTTCTCCGCCGCCGGCGAGAAGCTGCCCGACGAGTGGGAGCAGGCCGTCGAGGCGGCGCTCGAGGAGCAGCCGCAGTGGGTGGACTCGGCGACGCTGGGCAAGGCGCGCCGGCTCGAAGACGCGCGCGGCCGCTACATCGAGTTCTGCAAGAGCACGGTGCCGCACACGATGTCGCTGCGCGGCATGAAGCTCGTCGTCGACGCGGCGCACGGCGCTGCCTACCACGTGGCGCCCGACGTCTTCCACGAGCTCGGCGCCGCGGTCGTTTCGATCGGCTGCAGCCCCGACGGCCTGAACATCAACGACGGCGTCGGCGCCACGGCGCCGCAGGCGCTGGTGCGCGCCGTCGCCGAGCACCGCGCCGACTACGGCATCGCGCTCGATGGCGACGCCGACCGGCTGCAGCTCGTCGACGCGGCCGGCCGCCTCTACAACGGCGACGAACTGCTGTACGTGATGGCCGCCGACCGCCTGGCGCGCCAGCATGCGGTGCCCGGCGTCGTCGGCACGTTGATGACGAACATGGCCGTCGAGCAGGCGCTCGGCGAGATCGGCGTGGCGCTGGTGCGCGCGAAGGTCGGCGACCGCTACGTCCTCGAGGAACTGGTGGCGCGTGGCTGGCAGCTCGGCGGCGAAAGCTCGGGCCACCTGCTCGCGCTGGACCGCCACACCACCGGCGACGGCATCGTCAGCGCGCTGCAGATCCTGCAGGCGATCAAGCGCCAGGGCCGCCCGCTCGCCGCGCTGCTCGAAGGCGTGCAGCTCTTTCCGCAGACGCTCCTGAACGTGCGCCTGCCCGACGGCAGCGACTGGAAGCGCAACGCCGCGCTCGACGGCGAGCGCACGCGCGTCGAGCGCGAACTCGCCGGCGATGGCCGCGTGCTGATCCGCGCCTCGGGCACCGAGCCCGTGCTGCGCGTGATGGTCGAAGCGCGCGACGCCGAGCGCGGCCGACGCGCCGCCGAGAGGCTGGCGGCGGCGGCGACGGCGGGCTGAAGCGCCAAGGGCCGAGGCCGGCGCCCGCACGGCGCGCCGACTTGCGGTCGCGGGACGGCGGCACTGCGGCCGGTCGTCGGCGCTGTCACAGTACCGTCACGTCGGCTGCCTAGAGTGCCATGCGACACGTTCGCAACGACCTCCAGGAGCTTACCCATGCCCAGCTTCGCCCCTGCCTTCCTCGCCGCCGCGGCCCTGCTGGCCGCCGGCACCGCCGCCGCCCGGATCGTCAAGATCGACGGCTCGTCCACCGTCTATCCGATCACCGAAGGCGTGGCCGAGGACTTCCAGAAGATGAAGAAGAACGCCGTCAAGGTGACGGTGGGCATCAGCGGCACCGGCGGCGGGTTCAAGAAGTTCTGCCGCGGCGAGACCGACATCAGCAACGCCTCGCGCCCGATCCTGCAAAAGGAAATGGACGACTGCAAGGCCGCCGGTGTCGAGTACATCGAGTTGCCGGTCGCCTTCGACGCGCTGACGGTGGTCGTCAACCCGAAGAACGCCTGGCTGAAGCAGGCGACGGTGGAGGAGCTGAAGAAGCTGTGGGAGCCGGCCGCGCAGGGCAAGGTCACGCGCTGGAACCAGGTCAACCCGGCCTGGCCCGACGCGCCGGTGAAGCTCTTCGGCGCCGGCGCCGACAGCGGCACCTTCGACTACTTCACCGAAGCGATCGTCGGCAAGAGCAAGAGCAGCCGCGGCGACTTCACGGCCAGCGAGGACGACAACGTGCTCGTGCAGGGCGTGTCGCAGGACGTCAACGCGCTCGGCTTCTTCGGCTATGCCTACTACGCCGAGAACCAGGGCCGTCTGAGGGCGCTGTCGATCGTCGAGAAGGCCGGCAAGCCCGCCGTCCTGCCGAGCGAAGCGACCGTGCTCGACGGCAGCTACCAGCCGCTGTCGCGGCCGATCTTCGTCTACGTCAACGTGAAGTCGCTCGCCAAGCCCGAGGTGCGCGAGTTCGCCGAGTACATGATGAAGAGCGCGGCGGCGATCGCCAAGGAAGTGAAGTACGTGCCGCTGCCGGCCCAGGCCTACACGATCGGCCTCGAGCATCTCGCCAGGGGCAAGAAGGGCACGGTATTCGGCGGCAAGAACGAGGTCGGCGTGCGCATCGACGACCTGCTGGCGCGCGAAGCGAAGCTATGAACGCGCACCATGAGCACCGCCCTCGCTGACCTGCCGCTCACCGGCGAAGCGCGCCTGGTGCAGATGGCGCGCGCCAAGGCCGCGCGCAAGCGCCGCGAGAAGGCCATCGAGTTCGTGCTGCTGCTCGCCGCCTGCGTCTCGGTGTTCACGACGCTCGGCATCGTCTACATCCTGCTGAAGGAGTCGTTCGTCTTCTTCACGCACGTGCCGGTGTGGAAGTTCCTCACCGACAAGCAGTGGACGCCGCTGTTCGACGACGCGCACTTCGGCATCATGGTGCTGCTGGCGGGCACGCTGACGAGCTCGGCGGTGGCGCTTTCGGTCGCGGTGCCGCTCGGCACGGTCATCGCGATCTACCTTTCGGAGTTCGCCGGTCACAAGACGCGCGAGACGCTGAAGCCATTGCTCGAGCTGCTGTCGGGCGTGCCGACGATCATCTACGGCTACTTCGCGCTGCTGTTCGTCACGCCGCTGTTGCAGAAGATCTTTCCGGAGCTGCCGGGGTTCAACGTGCTCTCGGCCGGCCTCGTGATGGGCATCATGATCATTCCGTACGTGGCTTCGCTGTCTGAAGACGCGATGCGCGCGGTGCCGATGGGCCTGCGCGAGGGCAGCTACGCGATGGGCGCGACGCGTCTTCAGACTGCCGTGCGGGTGGTGGTGCCGGCGGCGATCTCGGGCATCGCCTCGGCCTACATCCTCGGCATCTCGCGCGCGGTCGGCGAGACGATGATCCTCGCGGTAGCCGCGGGCATGCAGCCCAACCTGACGTTGAACCCGCTCGAGCCGGCGGCGACGATCACCAGCTACATCGTGCAGGTCGCGCTCGGCGACCTGCCGCACGGCTCGGTCGGCTACCAGACGATCTTCGCCGCCGGGCTGATGCTGCTGCTGCTGACGCTGGCGTTCAACATGCTCGGCTACTGGGTGCGCAAACGTTATCGCGAGGCGTACTGACGAGGCGCCATGATGGACAAGAAGACCGCCTTGCCTGCGTCGGTCCGTGCGGCCCGTTCGGCCGCCAAGGCCGACCCCGGTTTCGACGACAGCGCGGGCCCCATCCCCACCGCGGCGATGCACGCCGATCAGATCCGCTCGCTGATCCGCATCGCCAAGCGGTACGACCGGCTCTTCGCGCTGCTCGGCCTGCTGGCGATGATGGTCGGCATCCTCACGCTCGTGGCGCTCTTCACTGAGATGGTGATCGACGGTGCGCCGCGCCTGAACGCCGACTTCTTCGTGAGCTTTCCTTCGCGGCGCGCCGGCCAGGCGGGCATCCTGTCGGCGTGGGTCGGATCGATCCTCGTCATGCTGGTCACCGCGCTGTTCGCGGTGCCGGTGGGCATCGCCGGCGCCATCTACCTCGAGGAATACGCGAAGAAGAACTGGTTCACCGACATCATCGAGATCAACATCGCCAACCTCGCCGGCGTGCCCTCGATCGTGTACGGGCTGCTGGCGCTGGGCCTCTTCGTCTACACCTTCGGATTCGGGCAGAGCATCCTGTCGGCGGGGCTGACGCTGGCGCTGTTGATCCTGCCAATCGTCATCGTCGCCACGCGCGAGGCGCTGCGCTCGATCCCGCGCCACATCCGTGAGGCCGCCTACGGCTGCGGCGCCTCGCAGTGGCAGGTGGTGCACGACCACCTGCTGCCCTACAGCACGCCGGGCATCCTGACCGGCGTCATCATCGGCATGGCGCGCGCCATCGGCGAGACGGCGCCGATCATCACGATCGGCGCGCTGACGTTCATTGCCTTCCTGCCGCCGCTGCCGGGCACCGGCGAGCCGCCGGCGGGCCTCTTCGACTGGCTCTTCTCGCCGTTCACCGTGATGCCGATCCAGATCTTCAACTGGACCTCGCGCCCCGACCCCGCGTTCCACCAGAACGCCGCCGCCGCGAGCCTGGTACTGGTGGTGATGACGCTCGGCATGAACGCGCTGGCGATCTGGCTGCGCTACCGGCTGCGCAAGTCGATCAAGTGGTGAGCGCGCGCAACGTACGCGAAGCCTGCCTCCGCTATTCAACGAGAACCGACGATGAGTTCCACCATCACGCTGCCCGAGAACCCGCCGCCGCTAAAGGCGCAGAGCAAGAACCTCGACTTCTACTACAGCGACTTCAAGGCGCTGAAGTCGGTGTCGATGCCGGTCTACGAGCACAAGGTGACGGCGCTGATCGGCCCCTCGGGCTGCGGCAAGAGCACCTACCTGCGCTGCTACAACCGCATGCACGACCTGTACCCGGGCAATCGCTACGTCGGCGAGATCTCGCTGCTGCCCGACGCGGTGAACCTGCTGGCGCGCGAGGTCGACCCGATCGAGGTGCGCATGCGCATCTCGATGGTGTTCCAGAAGCCGAACCCGTTTCCGAAGTCGATCTTCGAGAACGTCGCCTACGGCCTGCGCGTGCGCAACGAACGCTCGCGCAGCTTCCTCGAAGACCGCGTCGAGGCCGCGCTGCGCGGCGCGGCGCTGTGGGACGAGGTGCGCGACCGGCTCGACGAAGCCGGCTCCAACCTCTCCGGCGGCCAGCAGCAGCGGCTGTGCATCGCGCGGGCGCTGGCCACCGACCCCGAGATCATCCTCTTCGACGAACCGACCTCGGCGCTGGACCCCATCGCCACCGGCGCGATCGAAGAGCTGATCAGCGAGCTGAAGAAGAAAGTGACGATCCTCATCGTCACGCACAACATGCAGCAGGCGGCGCGCGTGTCGGACTACACCGCCTACATGTATCTCGGCGAGCTGGTCGAATACGGCGACACGAAGGACATCTTCATGAAGCCCAGGCGCCGCGAGACCGAGGACTACATCACCGGCCGATTCGGCTGAACGCGGATGGTGAGCAAGGAGATCCAGCGATGAGCGACAAGCACCTGTCCACGCAGTTCGATGCCGAGTTGTCCGGCATCTCCAATCGCGTGCTCGAGATGGGCGGCCTGGTCGAGAGCCAGGTCGCACAGGGCATCCATGCGCTTCGGCACCTGAGCGTGGAGACAGCCGAGCAGGTCCTGAAGCAGGAAGAGCGCGTCAACCGGATGGAGGTCGAGATCGACCGCGATCTCACCGGCATCATCGCCCGGCGCCAGCCCACGGCGCGCGACCTGCGCTTGTTGATCGCCGTGCACAAGACGATCGCCAACCTCGAGCGCGTCGGCGACGAGGCGGCGCGCGTCGCGCGCATCGTGCAGCGGCTGGTGGCCAACGGCATGTCGTCGCGGCTGCCGACCTTCGACCTCGGCGTCGAGGCGGATCTGGCAATCGCGCAGCTGCGCAAGGCGCTCGACGCCTTCGCGCGGCTGGACACGGCACGCGCGCTCGAGGTGCTGAAGCAGGACGACCAGATCGACCGCGAGTTCGAAGGCCTGCTGCGCAAGCTGATCACCTACATGATGGAAGACCCGCGCACGATCTCGGCCAGCATCGACCTCGTCTTCGTCGCCAAGGCGATCGAGCGCGTCGGCGACCACGCGAAGAACCTCGCCGAGGCGATCATCTACGTCGTCAAGGGCACCGACGTGCGGCATGTCTCGCTCGAGGCGGTGGAAAACGCGGTGCGCTGAATGGCGATGACGAACGACAAGGTGGATTCATGAGTCTGGTGCTCGTCGTCGAGGACGAGTCGGCGATCGCCGAGCTGATCGCGATCCACCTGCGCCACGCCGGCCACGAGGTGGTGCTCGCGGCCGACGCGCTGTCGGCGCAGGCCAGCGTCGACGCCCGCCTGCCCGACCTCGTGCTGCTGGACTGGATGCTGCCCGGGCAGAGCGGCGTGCAACTCGCGCGCCGCTGGCGCGGTGAGGCGCGCACGCGCGAGCTGCCGGTCATCGTGCTGACCGCACGCGCCGACGAGGCCGACAAGGTGGCCGGGCTCGACGCCGGCGCCGACGACTACCTGACCAAGCCGTTCTCGCCGCGCGAGCTGATGGCGCGCATCCGCGCCGTGCTCAGGCGCCGTGCACCGCAGACGCTGGACGCCGCGGTGGAACTCGCCGGGCTCGTGCTCGACCCGGCGACGCGGCGTGTCAGCCGGTGCGTCGGCGGCGAGCATGTCGAGCTGAAGCTCGGCCCCACCGAGTTCCGGCTGCTGCACTTCCTGATGACGCATCCCGAGCGCGTGCACAGCCGTGCGCAGCTGCTCGACCGCGTCTGGGGCGACCACGTCTTCATCGAGGAGCGCACGGTGGACGTGCACGTGAAGCGGCTGCGCGCGGCGCTGGCGCCGGCCGAGGCGAGCGGGCTCGTCGACACGGTGCGCGGCGCGGGGTATCGGTTCACGCAGCAGGGGGTGGCGTCGGCAACGTCGCCCCCGGCGCCGGCCGCGCGCACCGCCCACGAGGCGGCGGGCAAGGCCGCGGCGTGACGCGCGCAGGCTCGCAAGCCTCGTAGAGCGCCGCGCTGCGATGTCGCGCTTCGAAGGCTGGCTTTTCGCGCACGTCGCCGGGCGCACCGTGCAGCTCGCCGCCGGCATGGCCTTGGGCGCGTTGGCCGGCAGCACGGTAGAGCGGCCGAACGCCGTCCTTGCCGGCACGGTGATCGGCGGCCTCGTCGCCGGCGCCTGGATGACGCTGCGCGATGCACGGCGCGCGGCACGCCTGGCGCGGTGGCTGCACGGCCCCACCGACCGGCCGGCGCCGCGCGAGCGCGGCTTCTGGGGCGAGCTGGCTTACCGCACCGAGCGCCTGCTGCGCCGACGCGAGCGCGCGATCGAGGTCGAGCGCGAACGCTTGTGGCAGTTCCTCTCGGCCATCGACGCGTCGCCCAACGGCGTGCTGCTGCTCGACGCCGAAGGCCGCATCGAGTGGTGCAACGGTGTCGCCGCCGAGCACTTCGGCCTCGACCCCGAGCGCGACCTGTTGCAGCCGGCGACGAACCTGATCCGCGCGCCGGCCTTCGTCGCCGCGCTGCAGGCCGGCTCGCTCGACGAGCCGGTGACGCTGCCCGGCCACGCCGGGCGCGGCACGCTGCACGTGCTGCTGCGGCCCTACGGCGAGGCCATGCAGCTCGTGCTCTCGCAGGACATCACCGAGCGCGAGCGCGCCGAGGCGATGCGCCGCGACTTCGTCGCCAACGTCTCGCACGAGATCCGCACGCCGCTGACGGTGCTGGCCGGCTTCATCGAGACGCTGGCGCAGCTGCCGCTGTCCGAAGCCGAGCGCCAGCGCGTGCTGGCGCTGATGCAGCAGCAGACCGACCGCATGCAAGCCTTGGTGGCGGACCTGCTGACGCTGGCGCGGCTCGAAGGCAGCCCGCGCCCGGCTGGCGACCACTGGCTGCCGGTGCGCCGCGTGCTCGATACGGTGCGCGCCGACGCGCTGGCGCTGTCGGCCGGGCGGCACTGCATCGAGTTCACCGGCGGCGACGACGCCGAAGTCGCCGGCAACGAAAGCGAGCTGCTGAGCGCTTTCGGCAACCTGCTGACCAACGCGATCCGCTACACGCCCGAGGGCGGCCAGATCAGGGCCAAGTGGACTTGGCGCGATGGTGGCAACGGTGGCGGCGCGCAGTTCGAGGTCGCCGACACCGGCATCGGCATCGCGCGCGAACACCTGCCGCGCATCACCGAGCGCTTCTACCGTGTCGACGGCAGCCGCTCGCGCGAGACGGGCGGCACGGGCCTGGGCCTCGCGATCGTCAAGCACGTGCTGCAGCGGCACGGCGGCGAGATTCAGGTCGAGAGCGAACCCGGCCGCGGCTCGACGTTTCGCCTCATGCTGCCGGCGCTGCGCGTGCGGCGGCCGCGGCGCGAGGCGGAGCGGGACGTGCTCGCGGCGTGAGCGGAGCGTTCAGCGCGCCGTGACGCGCTTGAACACGAGCGTGCGCTCGTCGCGCTCGGCCGGCCGCCGCAATTCGGCGACACGCTCGTAGCCAGGCGGCGGGCCCGGCAGCGGCCGCGCGCGGGTGACGACGATCATGTAGGCGCAATCCACTTGCTCTGCTGCCGGCGCAGGCCCGCGCGCATCGACGCGCCAGCCGCCGAAGACTTCGAGCGCCGCGATGACCGCCGGCGTCGCGCCCGGCGCGGCGACGCAGGCGTCGGGCGGCACGTGCGCGGCGATGCGCTGCATCCACACGCGCGGGCTGCGCGCGAAGTCGAGCACCGGCAGCCACAGCGTCATCGCCAGCAGCCAGCACAGCGCCACGCCACCCGCGGGCAGCACGAGGCTCTTCCACAGCGCCTCGCGGTGCCGGCCGGTGCGCCAGCGCACGAGCCAGATCCACGCCGCCGTGCCGGCGATCGCCAGCAGCAGCGCCGTCCACGAGAAGTGCGGCACGAAGGCCGGCACGAGCTTGGCGATGTTGGCCGCGGGCTTGGCCGGCACGCCGGTGTGCATCGCCACGTACATCAGCCAGATGAACGCCGCCGCGGACGTGAACAGCAGCATCGAGAACCAGTCGACGGCCGCGGCGGTGCTGCGCCGGAACGTCGGCAGCGCCAGCGCCGCCAGCACCGCCAGCCCCGGCAGGCCGAGCAGCAGCGCGCGGTCGGAGCCGCCCATCACGAGGTTCGACGCCAGCGCCACCACCACGGCCACCAGCGGCACCGACAGGTGCCGGTGCAGCAGGTGGTGCCGCCAGCGCCACAGCGTCCACAGCGCCAGCAGCCATGCCGGCCACATGAACCACGCCCACTGGCGCGCGATGCCGGGCAGCTGCACCACCTCGATGCCGTGCGATCGCCAGCGCCAGGCACCGAGCCCCTGCGCGGCCAGCGCCGCCAGCAGCGCGCCGGCGGCGATCCACGGCGCATAACGACGCACCTGCGCATAACTCGAGAACACGCAGACGATCGTGCCGCCCACGCCCATCGCCATCGCCATGCTCGGCGCGCCGCTGCCGGCCAGCGCTGGCAACGCAATGAGCACTGCCAGGCGCGATTGCCACGGTCGATAGGGCGCCGCCGCCAGCGCGTAGAGAAAGAGGGCGGTGGCGGCGAGCTGCGCCAGCTCGGGCGTCGTCTCGTGGCCGAGTTGCAGCAGGCCGAGCGTCGCCATCAGCGCCAGCACCGCGCCGTCGGCGATGGCGCGCGCGTAGGCCACCGGGTCGGCCTCGCCACCGAAGGCGAACGGCAGCGGCAGCGCCGCGTCGGTGCGCGCGAGATGAAAAGTCGTGTACCAGACGAGCGCCAGCGTCGCGGCCAGCAGCAGCGCAAATGGCACGCGCGCCGCGAAGTCGGGCTCGATCTGCGGCGACAGCATCACGATGAAGCCGGCGCCCAGCCAGTGCGGCAAGAGGCCCGTGTCGCCGGCGACGCCGCCCAGCAGCGGCGCCCACCACGAGGTGCGGCCGGCAGCCATGGCCGCCATCTGACCGAAGGCGGCGAGGTCGGCGTTGCGCCACGGGTCACGGCCGACGACGCCGGGCAGCACGTAGGCCGCGCACAGCAGCAACAGCGGCAGGCGGGGCAGCGCGCGCGCGCCGCGCTCGGTGACAAGGGCCGGGTTAAGGGCCGGGGTATGGGCCGGGATGGGGGTGTTCACGCCGGCGCGATGCTAGTGCAGCGGCGTGCGCGGACCCGCTGCGTGCCGCAAGAGGAAGAGGGCGAAAAGGAGGGGCGCAAAAAGCAAAAGGGCGGCCAGGCCGCCCTCGGGAGCTTGTCGACCGCCGCGGCGCGCTGGCGCCGCGTGCGCTTCACTTCTTCAGGCCGACGCGGGCGAACTTGTTGCGGAACTTCTCGACGCGGCCGCCCAGGCTGTCCACGCTCTTCTGCGTGCCCGTGTAGAACGGATGCGTCTCGCTGGTCACTTCGAGCTTGACGAGCGGCAGTTCGCGGCCGTCGTCCAGCGTCACGGACTCCTTCGTCTGCACGCACGAGCGGGTGACGAACTTGTGGCCGTTGGACAGGTCTTGGAAGCAGACGTCGCGGTAGACGGGGTGGATGCCTTCTTTCATCGGGGGTGCCTCGGTGGTTGCGGCAGCCACGCCTTCGACGATTCGAGGCGCACTTGCCAAGGGCAAAAGAGCGGATTCTAGCTTGGCGGCGTCGCGCGGCAGCCGGTCAGCCGCCGCGGCGCATCATGTCGAAGAAGTCGAGGTTGCCCTTCGTCGCCTTCATCTTCTCGAGCACGAACTCCATCGCCTCGATCTCGTCCATCGGGTAGAGCAGCTTTCGCAGGATCCAGGTCTTCTGCAGGATCTCGGGCTTGAGCAGCAACTCCTCGCGCCGCGTGCCGCTCTTGTTGATCAGGATCGAGGGGTAGACGCGCTTTTCGGCCATGCGGCGGTCCAGGTGGATCTCGCAATTGCCGGTGCCCTTGAACTCCTCGTAGATGACCTCGTCCATCTTCGAGCCGGTGTCGATCAGCGCCGTGCCGATGATGGTCAGCGTGCCGCCTTCCTCGGTGTTGCGCGCGGCGCCGAAGAAGCGCTTGGGGCGCTGCAGCGCGTTCGCGTCGACGCCGCCGGTGAGCACCTTGCCGGAACTGGGCAGCACGTTGTTGTAGGCGCGCGCCAGGCGCGTGATGCTGTCCAGCAGGATCACGACGTCCTTCTTCAGCTCCACGAGGCGCTTGGCGCGCTCGATCACCATCTCGGCCACCTGCACGTGGCGCGCCGCGGGTTCGTCGAAGGTGGAGCTGATGACCTCGCCGCGCACGGTGCGCAGCATCTCAGTCACTTCCTCGGGCCGCTCGTCGACGAGCAGCACGATCAGGTGGATCTCCGGGTGGTTGGCGACGAGCGCGTGCGCGAGCTGCTGCATCATCACCGTCTTGCCGGTCTTGGGCTGCGCGACGAGCAGCGCACGCTGGCCCTTGCCGATCGGCGCGACGAGGTCGACGATGCGGCAGGTGATGTTCTCGTCGATCAGCTTCGCGTCGGCCTTGCCGAGATCACGTTCGAGCTTGAACTGCGCCGTCGGGAACAACGGCGTCAGGTTCTCGAACATGATCTTGTGCTTGCTCTCCTCGGGCGTGACGCCGTTGACGCGGTCGACCTTCACGAGCGCGAAGTAGCGCTCGCCGTCCTTGGGCACGCGCACCTCGCCTTCGACCATGTCGCCGGTGTGCAGGTTGAAGCGGCGGATCTGGCTCGGCGACAGGTAGATGTCGTCGGTGCTCGCCATGTAGCTCGTGTCGATGCTGCGCAGGAAGCCGAAGCCGTCGGGCAGCACCTCGAGCACGCCGTCGCCGAAAACCTGCTCGCCCGCCTTGGCGCGCTTTTTCATGATCGCGAACATCAGTTCCTGCTTGCGCAGGCGGCTGACGTTCTCGATCTCCAGCGCCTCGCCCATCTCGATGAGCGCGGCCACGTGCATGGCTTTCAGTTCGGACAGATGCATCTCGGGGGAACCCTCGGGCCGGTCGACCTGCGCGTCGCGCACCGGTCAGCGGTGCGCACGAGGCCGCGGGAACTGCGAAAGCAGGGGGAACAGGGAGCGGGGAGCGCGCAGCGGGCCGGATCGGGAGGCGGTGCCCGCGAAGGCGCTATCGAGCCGGGCGAGCCCTCGAACTGCGGCGGGCCGGCGAAAAGCGTGCGGGAGGGCCTTCCCGGCCCTGCTGGACAACCAGCCGCGCCGTCGACAGATCGTCGAAACCGCGGCCGCTGTGGACGGGATTATAGATGACCGTCGAGGAAGGCGGTCAGTTGCGCCTTGCTCAGTGCGCCGACTTTCGTGGCGGCGAGGTCGCCGCCCTTGAACAGCATCAGCGTCGGGATGCCGCGGATGCCGTAGCGCGCGGGGATGTCGCGGTTCTCGTCGACGTTCATCTTGACGATCTGCACCTTGCCGTCATAGGCCTTGGCGGCCTCGTCGAGGATGGGCGCGATCATCTTGCACGGCCCGCACCACTCGGCCCAGAAGTCGACGAGCACCGGCTTGTCGGACTTGGCCACGTCGTCGCCAAAGGAGTCGTCGGTGACGTGCTTGATCAGTTCACTGCTCATGGATGGTTTCTCCGGTCCCGGGCCCGGCACGTGGGGAAAACGGGGCGGGTTCATTCTGACACAGCGCATTCAGGGCAGCCTCGCAGAAGGTCGCATCGGACAGACGCCGGGCCGCTATCGCGCTGATCGAGGCAATCTGCTTGCCAGCCGGCCAATGCCCGGGTGGCGGCGGGCGGGAACTGGCCTCGTCGAGCCCGCCTTCTCTGCGCTTCGCTGACCCGGCGCGCGGGGTGCAATGGCGGCCTATGTCTGCCACGGCCCCGGATCCGACGCCACGCGCGGGTGCGCCGCGCTACTTCGGCCGGCTGCAACTGCTGCGCCTGCTGGGCAAGAGCCAGCACACGATGAGCTGGCTGGTTGCCGAGCGCAGCGGCCGCGAGTTGATGCTCGTGCTGCCGCGCGCCGCGCCGGCCGGCGCTGGGCTCGAGCGCTGGATGCAGATCGTGCGCCGCGCCGCGCGCCTTTCGCATCCGCAGCTTGCTCCTGCCGTCGACGTCGGCGTGCAGGACGGCTGGCCGTACGTCGCCTACGACATGGACGGCCGCGCAACGCTGGCCGACCGCCTGACGAAAAAAGGCCTGCCCGGCGTCGACGCCGCGACGCTGGCCGTGCAACTGCTTCAAGGGCTGGCCTACGCGCACGACGCCAGTGTCGCGCACGGCGACGTGCAGCTTGCGATGTGCCTCGTCGACGACCAGGGCCAGGCGTGCCTCGCCGGGCTCGAAGTGGCCTGCGAGAGCCCCGCGGCGATGGCGCTGGCCGCCAACGCCGCAAGCCTGGGCGGCGCCGGTTCGGCGCTCAGCACGCAGCGCGCCGCTGCCGAGCGCGACGTGCTGGCGCTCGGCCTCCTGCTGCACGGCCTGCTGGCCGGCACGCCGGCGCTCGACGAACCCGACATCGGCCGCGCCCTCGTGCGCCTGCCGCCGTTCGGCCGCGAGATCGTGCGCCTGCCGTGGACCGGCCTGCAGCCGATCGGCGAGCCGCTGCGCGCCATCGTCAACCGCGCCACCGATCGACAGGAGCGGCAGCGTTATCGCGGCGCGCGCACGCTGCTGCGCGCGCTCGAGGGCTGGCTGCAGACCGAATCGGCCGCCGAAGGCGGCGTGCTGGGCCTCCTGAGCGACAAGCTGCGCGCCGCCGGCGTGCTGCCGGCTTCGGCCGGTGCCGGCGCCCGCGCCGCGCGGCTGGCACTGATGGAGCGCGAGCGCACCAATGAGCTGGCCGAGGTCGTGCTCGACGACCTCGCGCTGTCGTTCGAGTTGCTGCGCGCGGTGAACACGGCGCAGGTGCGCGGCGCGCAGGTTTCGGGCGCCGGCCCGGTGCTGACGGTGCGCCGCGCGATCGCCATGATCGGCATGGACGGCCTGCGCCGCGCCGCATCGGCGTTGCGCCCGTGGCCCGGGCCGTTGGACGAAGCCGGCGCCGCCGAACTCGAACGCCTGGCCGCGCGCTGCAAGCTCGCAGGCCGCGTCGCGATGGCGCTGCGGCCGGCCGGCTACGACGGCGAAGTCGTCTACCTGCTGACGCTCTTGCAGAACCTCGGCCGGCTGGTCGTGCAGTACCACTTCGCCGACGAGGCGCAGCAGATCCGCCGCCTGACGCAGCCCGGCCAGCCGGTGCGCGACGGCGAGCCGCCCGAACCCGGCATGAGCGAGGAGGGCGCTGCCTACGCGGTGCTGGGCGCCGACATCGACGCGATCGGCCAGGCCGTCGCGCGCTGGTGGGGCCTGGAGGAAAGTGTGCTCGGCATGATCCGCCGCCTGGCACCGGCGGCCAGTGTGCATACGCCGGAATCCGATGACGACACGCTGCGCCTGGTGGCCAGTTGCGCCAACGAGGTCGTCGACGCGTCGGTGCTGCCGGCGCCGAAGGTGCTGCCGGCGCTGCAACGTGTCGTGCAGCGCTACGGGCGAACGCTCGACTTCGGCCTGAAGACGCTGCAGGAGGCGCTCGCCGAGCCGGGCACCGGCAAGATTGCGCAGACCGCGCCGATGCCGCTCGGCCCGGCCGAGCCACTGGAGACGGCCACGATGCCCGAGCACGTCGGCAACGCCGTCACCCGCTCGGCCTCGCCCGGCAGCCTGCGCGCTGCCGCCGCGATGCGCAGCGCGCGCGTGCCCGGCGCCGCCGGCTTCGAGCGGTGAGCGCCCGCGCAGCGCGGGCGACGCACCCGGCGCGGCCCGCGCCGGCTGCTCCTGCGGCACGTGCATCGAGCGCCGCGCCCTTCGTGCGCCGCCAGGGCCGCTTCGAGCTGCGGCGTGAACTCGGCCGCGGCGCGCAGGCGACCGTCTGGCTTGCGCACGACCCGCTGCTGCAACGCGACGTGGCGCTGAAGCTGCTCGACCCGGCGCAGCTCGACGCTGCCGAACTGGACCACTGGCTGCACGAGGCGCGCGCCGTCAGCGCACTCAGCCACCCGAACATCGTGCCGGTGTTCGAAGCCGTCGATGGCGACGGCGCGGCCGCCGGGCCCGCAAGCCCGTACCTCGTCTTCGAGTACGTCGAAGGGCCGACGCTGGCGCAGGCGCGGCGCGAACGCGGCGGTGGCTGGCCGGCGCGCGAGGCGGTGGCGCTGATGCTCGGCGTGCTCGATGCGCTGGCCGCCGCGCACGCCGCCGGGCTCGTGCACCGCGACCTCAAGCCGAGCAACGTGCTGCTGGGCAAGGACGGCCGCGCGCGGGTGATGGACTTCGGCATCGCCGCCCGCATGCCCGACGCCGACCGCCGAGTCGCCGCCGGCGCGGGCGCCGGCGACTTCACGATCGTCGGCAGCCCCGGCTACATCTCGCCCGAGGCGGCGCGTGGCGAAGCGCCGGCGCCGGCGATGGACGTGTTCGCCGCCGGCGTGATGCTTGCCGAGCTGCTGGCCGGCGAGCCGCTGCTGCGTGAAAGCGACCCCTGGCGCGCACTCGAGCGGGTGCAGCGCGAAGACCTGCAATTGCCGGCAACGCTGCGCCTGGACGAGACGCTGCGCGGCATCGTCATGCGCGCGCTGGCGCGCGAGGCGGCGCGACGCTACGACGGCGCACGCGCGCTGCACGGCGCGCTCGCCGCCTGGCTGGACACGAGCGCCGCGCCGGCCGCAGTGAACGGTGACGCCGGGCACTCGACGCTCGAGTTCCTGCTTCGGCGCATGCGCCACAAGAGCGACTTCCCCGCGCTGTCGGACTCGGTGCTGCGCATCCAGCGGATGGCGGGCTCGGAGACGGCCAGGCTGACCAACCTCGCCGACGAGGTGCTCACCGACGTGGCGCTGACGAACAAGCTGCTGCGCATGGTGAACTCGGTGCACTTCGCCAGCGCCGGCTCTGGGCAGGTGACGACGGTGTCGCGCGCCGTCGCGCTGGTCGGCTTCGCCGGCATCCGCAACATGGCGATGGCCGTGCTGCTGCTCGAACACATGAAGGACAAGGGCCACGCCGAGCTGCTGCGCCAGGAGTTCCTGCGCGCGCTGACGGCCGGCGCGCTGGCCGCGGAACTGGAAGCGCAGGGGCGCGACGCCGAGGAGGCGTTCCTCGCCTCGATGCTGCAGAACCTGGGCGCGCTGCTCACCGAGTTCTACTTCCCGGAAGAAGCCGAGCGCATCCGCCAGATCGCCGAAGGGCGCAGCGGCAACGAGGCCGGTGCGCGCCAGACCGCGCGCGACGCCGCCGCGGCGCAGGTGCTCGGCCTGTCGCTGGACGAACTCGGTTCCGGTGTCGCGCGCGCCTGGGGCCTGCCCGAGAGCCTTCAAAAGGCGATGCGCCGCCCCGTCGGCGAGGTGCCCAAGCGCGCCATCGTCGAGCGCGTCGAGCGGCAACGCTGGCTCGGCCACGCGGCCAACGCGCTGGCCGATGCGGTGATGGCGCATGGCGCCGATGGCCTGGCCGACGCGCTCGATGCGCTCGCGGGCCACTACGCGCCGGCGCTCGGCCTCGTGGCGCAGACGACAAGGCAGGCGACGCAGACGGCGCGCGAGCGCGTCGCGGCGCTGGCGCAGGCGATGGGTCTGGCGGTGCCGAAGCGCGGGCCGGCGCGGCGGTTGTTGGCGCAGCCTGCGGACGCGGCACAGCCCCCCGTCGCCGGTCCTTCAGTGGCGGCCGGTTCTGACGATCGCACCGTTCGCATCCCCGCGGCAGGTGGCTCGAAAACCGGGCCCGCAGCCACTTCACCCCACGCTGCGGCAACGGCGGGCGGAGCCAGCGTCGCTGCCAGCCCCGCGGCCGGCACGCTCGCCGAAGGCCGAGCGCAACTCGAACGCGGCCTGGCCGAAGGCCGGCTGCGCTTGAACGACGCGCTGCAACTCGGCCTCTCGACGCTGCAACAGGGCCTCGGCTGCCGCAGCGTCGTCTTCTGCCTGCGCGAGGCGCGGCCGCACGCGCCCGGCCAGCCGCACCGGCTGCGCGGCCGCTTCGCGCTCGGGCCGCTGCCGGCCGAGGTCTTCGAGGTGCAGCCGGCGAGCCAGGGTGACCTGCTCGCCGTCGTCAGCGCGCGAGCCGTCGACACGCTGATCGCCGACGCCACGGCGGTGGCCACGCGCATGCCCGGCTGGTGGCGCGAGCGCGTGCGTGCCGGCACGTTCCTCTTGTTGCCGCTGGCGACGAAGGGCACGACGCTCGGCCTGATCTACGCCGACAAGCGCGACGCCGGCACGCTGGCGCCGAGCGAGGCCGAACTGGCCGCGGTGCGGTCGCTGCGCGATGCGCTGACCGGCGCCTTCGTCCGCGGGCTGCGCTGAGGGTCGCAGGCCAAAGCCGTTGGCGCGCGTGGCACTTCGCCGACGCGCGCGCTGCAGGAAGAGGGGGGAGGAAAGGTGACGAGCCTGACCCCGGCACTGGTGGCAACGCTTAGGGCTGCTTGGTTCCCCACCTGACCCGGTTGGGCGCGCTCCCATGCGAGGAGGCCCGTCGCTGCGTATTGTAGGTGAGGGCACCGCGTCAGCGCCGCGCGTACATGTAATCGCGCTTGAACGGATACGCGCACTGCGCGCCGCGCAGCGCGCCGTCGCTCAACTCGCCGCTCGGCCGCGAGGCGAGCATCTGATGCAGCGCCATCCAGCCGCGCTCGAAGCCCATCGCACTGCCCGCGAGGTACAGCCGGTAGGCGCGCACCGTGCGTTCGCTGGTGGCGCGCCGCGCCGCCTCGAGCCGGCTCTCGAGCGCGTCCGACCACGCCCACAGCGTGCGCGCGTAGTGCGGGCGCAGGTTCTCGGTGTCCAGGCCCTCGAGCCCCTGCTCGGCCATCACCTCGAGCACGTGCGCGACATGCATCAGCTCGCCGCCGGGGAAGATCCACCGCTCGACGAAGTCGCCGATGCCGCTGCCGAGCTGCGCGTGGCGCGTGCCGCCGGCAGTGATGCCGTGGTTGAGCAAGAGGCCGCCGGGCGCGAGCAGGCGGCGGATCTTCGCGAAGTAGGTCGGCAGGCGCGCGCGGCCGACGTGCTCGAACATGCCGATCGAGGCGATCTTGTCGTACGGCTCGTCCTCGGGCAGATCGCGGTAGTCCAGCAGCAGCATGCGCACGCGGTCGGCCAGGCCGCGGTCGGCGATCAGCCGGTTGACGTGCGCGTGCTGGTTCTTCGACAGCGTGATGCCGGTGGCGCGCACGCCGTGGTGCTCGGCCGCCCACAGCAAGAGGCCGCCCCAGCCGGCGCCGATGTCGAGGAAACGCTCGCCGGGCCTGAGCATCAGCTTGCGGCACACGTGCTCGAGCTTGGCCTCCTGCGCCGCGGCGAGCGTCATGCCGGCCTCGGCCCAGTAGGCGCACGAGTAGACGCGGCGCGCGTCCAGCCACAGCGCGTAGAAGTCGTCGGAGACGTCGTAGTGGTGGCGGATCTGCCGCGCGTCGGCCTTCTTGCGATGGCGCCAGCGCGAGAACAGCGAACGACGCAGCGCCTTGGCCGGCGCCGTGGCCGTCGGGTTGCCGCGCATCAGCCCGGCGGCGACGTCGGCCACGCGGCGCATCGGGCCTTCGATGTCGAGGAGCCCCTCGACGCTGTCGTGGGCCAGCCCGCCGACGTTGCCGGTGACGAGGTGCCGAAGCGGCAGCGCGCTGTTCAACCGCAGCACCACGTCGGCGTTGGCCGGGCCGATGCGGCGGCCGCCCGGCAGCACCAAGGCCAGCGCCTCGGCGGCCTGGCCATCCAGGCGGCTGATCCGATCCTCGACAAGCGATTCGATCATGTCGTCCTGCCTCGGCGGCCGTGTGACGTGCCGCTCGTCCTGCACTCGGGAACGGGCAATGCTGAAGCGCATCCCGGCCGTGTCAAGTGCAGGGAAATCAGGAACGCCGCTTGCCCGGTAAGCCCTTCGCTCGCGGCTTGTGCAACAGGATCCGCGCGCGTTGCGCGCGGCGCCTTTCAGCGCAACGACAGCGCGTCGGCGTCGAAGGTGACGCCGAGCGGCTCGACGATCAACCGCTTCGGCCCGGCCTCGACGGCGCCGGCCGCCCAGGCCGGCACGCCGCAGCGTTCGGCCACCGTCACCGCCTTCTCGGCCTGCTCGGCCGGCACGAAGAGCGCGAAGCCCGCGCCCATGTTCAGCGTGCCGTAGGCCTCGGTGGCGTCGTGCCCGGCCTCGCGCGCGATGAACGCCAGCACCGGCGGCACCGGCGGCACCGTGTGCACGCGGTAGGTGAAGCGGCCGGGGTGCCTGAGCAACTTCCGCCAGCCGTGCCCGGTGATGTTGGCCGCGTAGTGCACGCGAATGCCGGCTGCCCACAGCGCCTCGGTCACCGGCGAGTACAGCGTCGTCGGCGCGAGCAGCGCCTCGCCGTAGTCCAGGCCCGGCGCCACCTCGGTGAGATAGCCGCGCGGCAGCCGCTCGGCGAGCTTGCGCGCGAGGCTCAGGCCGTTGGCGTGGATGCCGCTGGACGCGAGCAACACGATCGCGTCGCCGTGCCCAAGCCGCTCACCGAGGCTCAGGCGCTCCTTGGGCTGCACGATGCCGGTGCACGAAGCCGCGAGATCGATGCGGCCGCTCTCGACGATGCCGGCCAGCGCCGGCGTCTCGCCGCCGCCCCAGGCGACGCGGCAGTGGTCGCAGGCGGCGCGCCAGCCGGCCACCAGCGCCTCGGCGCGCTCGCGGTCCTCGAACCACTCGCTGCCGCCGGCCGCCCAGTAGGCCTGCACGACGAGCGGCGTCGCGCCGACCGTGACGAGATCGTTGATCGCCATCGCGATCGTGTCCTGCGCGATGCAAGCGTAGTAGCTGCGGCCGGTCAGCGCCTTCATCGCATCGGCGACGAGCACCTTGCTGCCCAGGCACTCGACGATGCTTGCGAGGTGGAACGGGCCCACGTCGACGACATACGCCGACTCGCCGCGCGACGCCGCCACTTCGGCAAAACCGTGCCCGGCCAGATGCTGTGCGGTGGCCGCCGCGGCGCGCTGGGCGGCCACCTTCAGCGGGTCGATGACGTCGTAGCGCACGCCCGCCTGTTCGTAGCTGAGCGTGGCGTTCGACGCCGTGTTCGATGCGGCGTGCGATGCGGTGGACAGAGGGTCGGGCGCAGGCATGCGCGGCATTATCTGCGGGGCCTCGGTGCACGCTTGCTGCGCCCATTGCGGGCCGGTCGCCCGATGGCCGCCGCCTAGAATGCCCGCTCATGAGCACCGTCGTCCTGGCCCGCAAGTACCGCCCGCGCAACTTCGCGCAGATGGTCGGCCAGGAGCACGTGGTCACCGCGCTGACCCACGCGCTGACGCAGGACCGCCTGCACCACGCGTACCTCTTCACTGGCACGCGCGGCATCGGCAAGACGACCGTCAGCCGCATCCTCGCCAAGAGCCTGAACTGCACCGGCGCCGATGGCGCGGGCGGCGTCACCGCCGAGCCCTGCGGCCAGTGCCAGGCCTGCCGTGAGATCGACGCCGACCGCTACATCGACTACATCGAGCTCGACGCGGCCAGCAACCGCAGCATCGACGAGATCCGCGACCTCATCGAGCGCGCCGCCTACAAGCCGGGCATCGGCCGCTTCAAGGTCTTCATGATCGACGAGGCGCACCAGCTCACGAAGGACGCGTTCAACGCGCTGCTGAAGACGCTCGAGGAGCCGCCCGAGTACCTGAAGTTCGTCCTCGCGACGACCGACCCCGAGAAGATGCTGCCGACGGTGCTGAGCCGCTGTCTGCAATTCAACCTGCGGCCGATGTCGCCCGACACGGTGCGCGCGCACCTCGCGCAGGTGCTCGCCGCCGAGGGCGTGCCGCACGACGAGGCGTCGCTGCGGCTCCTCGGCCGCGCGGCGCGCGGCTCGATGCGCGACGGCCTGTCGCTCACCGACCAGGCGATCGCCTACGGCGGCGGCCGGCTCGACGAGGCAGTCGTGCGTACGATGCTTGGCAGCGTCGAGCGCGGCCGCGCGCGCGAACTCGTGCAGGCGCTCGCCGCGCGCGACGGCGCGGCGGTGCTGGCGCTCGTCGACGCGTTGCGCCAGCGTGGCCAGTCGGCGCTCGGCACGCTCGACGAATTGGCCACGTTGCTTCAACAGGCCGCGGTCGAGCAGGTGGCGCCGGGTACGCTCGACGCGGCCGATCCCGACAGCGAAGAGGCGCGCGCGGTCGCGCCGCTGCTCGCGCCCGACGAGACGCAGCTGCTGTACAGCATGGCGCTGCACGGCCGCGCCGAACTCGCGCTGATGCCCGACGAACACGCGGCGCTGGCGATGGTGCTGCTGCGCTTTCTCGCCTTCCCGAGCGACGCGGCGGCGACGCGCGAACCGCGCGGCGTGCCGCTGCGTGCGCCGGCGCCGCCGACGAGCCGCGCGAGCGTGGCGCCGATCAGGCCGGCGTCGGCGCAGACTGCGCCGGTCGCGCCGCCGCGGGCCGAGGTGCCGGCGGCCGCCGCGGCCAGCCTCGCGGTCGCGCAGCAAGGGCAGGCAACGCCAGCCGCGCCGGCTGCGCTGGGCGTGCACGAGCCCCCGGCGCCCCCGTCGTCCGACGGCGCCCCGCGCGCCCTCGGCGACCGCTGGTGCGCGCTCGTGCAATCGCTGATCGAGCGCGGCAGCGTCACGGCGCTGGTGCGCGAGCTGGCCTGGTCGTCGGCGCTCATCGCCATCGACGAAGCCGTCACGCCGCCCGTCTGGCGCCTCGCCGTCGAGCGCGAGGCGCTGCGGCAGCCGCTGCTGGCCGAGCGCCTCGGCGCCGCCATCACCGCCACCGGCACCGAGATGAAGCTCGAGCTGGCGAGCGGCGTGCCCCTGGACTCACCGGCGCGGCGCGACGCCGCGCTGCGCGCGCGCCGCCAGGCCGAGGCCGAAGCCATCATCCAGGCCGACCCGGTGGTGCGCGAACTGCTGGCCACCTTCAAGGGCGCGCGCATCGTGCCCGGCTCGGTGAAGCCGGCCTGAGACGTTTCTTCCCCATCGAACACTACGAGGAACCCACACCATGATGAAGGGTCAGCTGGCCGGCCTGATGAAGCAGGCGCAGGCGATGCAGGAGAACATGAAGAAGGCGCAGGACGAACTCGCCAACACCGAGGTCGAGGGCACCTCCGGCGCCGGCCTCGTGAAGGTGACGATGACCTGCCGCCACGACGTGAAGCGCGTCGCCATCGACCCGAGCTTGCTCGCCGACGACAAGGACATGCTCGAGGACCTCGTGGCCGCCGCGTTCAACGACGCCGTGCGCCGCGCCGAGGCAGTGAGCAGCGAGCGCATGGGCAAGCTCACCGCCGGGCTGCCGATGCCGCCGGGGATGAAGTTCCCGTTCTGAACGGCGGTCCGGGCGGTTACGGCGGTCAGGACGGCAGGTTCTTTCACGTGGCCACCGGCGCGGGCAGGCGCGACGCGCTCGACGAGCTGATCGAGGCGCTCAGAAAGCTGCCCGGCGTCGGCGTCAAGTCGGCGCAGCGGATGGCCTACCACCTGCTGCAGCACGACCGCCCCGGCGCCCAGGCGCTGGCCGGCGCGCTGACGCATGCCGTGCAAGCGGTGCGGCACTGCTCGCGCTGCCACACCTTCACCGAGACCGACCCTTGCGCGACCTGCGCCGACCCGAGGCGCGACGCGCGGCTGCTGGCGGTGGTGGAAACGCCCGCCGACCAAGCGGCGCTCGAGCGCAGCGGCGGCTACAAGGGCTTGTACTTCGTGTTGATGGGCCGCCTGAGCCCGCTGGACGGCGTCGGCACGGCCGAGATCGGCGCCGAGCGGTTGCTCGAGCGCGCCGCCGATGGCGTCGTCGAGGAAGTGGTGCTGGCCACCGGCTTCACCGCCGAGGGCGAACTGACGGCGCAGGCGCTCGCGGCGGCGCTGAAGGCGCGGGGGCTGAAGGTGACGCGGCTGGCGCGTGGCGTGCCGGCCGGCAGCGACCTCGAGTACGTCGACCTGAGCACGATCGCCTACGCATTGCACGACCGGCGCTGAAGGCGCGCCGCCACCTCGAACCGCGTTTCTTCAGTCTTCGACCGCAGCGCGGTAGGCATGCCACGAGGCATGCCCGATCACCGGCGCCACCACCAGGAGGCCGACGAACCACGGCGCCATCGCCGCGAAGGTGATGGCCGAGATCAGCACGGCCCAGAAGAACATCACCCCCGTCTGCGTCAGCACGAGGCGCAGGCTCGTCAGCGCGGCGGTGATCGCGTCGGTCTGGCGGTCGAGCAGCATCGGCATGCTGACGACGCTGACCGAGAAGATCAGCGTCGCGAAGATCGCGCCGACGACGGCCCAGGCGACGATGAAGGTGACGTTCTCCGGATTGAACAGCGCCGACAGCGAACCCTTGAAGTCGGGCATGCCGTCGAACGTGACGGCGAAGATGACGAGCGTCGAGCGCGCCCACAGCATCTCCAGCACCAGCAGCACGAAGGCGAAGATGCCGAGCTGCCCCATGCGCGCGTCCCAGGCCATCAGCGAGGCGCCGAAGTCGGGCTGCCGGCCGGCCTGCAACTCGCGGCTGACGTGGTAGATGCCGAGGCACAGGAACGGCGCGACGAGCAGGAAGCCGGCCGACAGCGCCAGCAGGTACGCCGGCGCGTGCTCGTACACGCGCATCAGCGCCCAGCCCATCACCGTGAAGCAGGCGCCGTAGAAGAGGCCGATGCCCGGCGCGCGCTTGAAGTCGGCCCAGCCGAGCGCCAGCCAGCGCAGCGGGTCGGCAAACGAGAGCTGCCTGAGCACGATGCCCGGCCGCGGCGCCGGTGCCAGCGCCGGTGCCTCTTCGGCAGCCGCGGTGGAACTGCGGTCCTGGGCGACGAGCGGGCCAGGGGCGGGGGGCGGCGGGGCGGGTGACAGCACGCGCGCAGCCTAGGCACCTCGGCGCGGCTCGTCCAGTGGGAATGGTCCCGAGGGGAACCAGCCTGCGGGCGCACCGGGGGCGCGCAGGCGATGCCTTCGGTGTGGTGCAATGAACCGGCCCGCCGCTGCCGCTGCCGCTGCCGCTGTCCCGCTGCCGCTGTCCCGCTGTCCCACTGCTCCGCTGCTCCGCCGCTTTGCCGCTTTGCCGATGCACCCGCCGACGCCCCGCCCCCTGACGCTGCTGCTGAACGTGGCGCACGCGCTCGATCACCTGTTCCTGCTGATCTTCGCCACCGCGGTGGCGGCGATCGCGCTCGAGTTCGGCTTCACGCGCTGGGAGGACCTGATGCCCTACGGCGTCGGCGCCTTCGTGATGTTCGGCCTCGGCTCGCTGCCGGCCGGGCGCCTGGGTGACCTCTGGGGCCGGCGGCGCATGATGCTCGTCTTCTTCTTCGGCATCGGTATGGCCAGCCTGCTCGTCGCGCTGACGCAAGACGCCTGGCAGATGGCGGTGGCGCTGACGCTGCTTGGCACCTTCTCGGCGATCTACCACCCGGTGGGCATCCCGATGCTCGTGCAGCGCGCGAAGAACCCCGGCGCGACGATCGGCGTCAACGGGCTCGCGGGCAACCTCGGCATCGCCGCCGCGGCGCTGGTCACCGGCTTTCTCGTGCAGTGGCAGGGCTGGCGCGCGGCGTTCGTCGTGCCGGGGCTCGTGTCGATCGCCTGCGGCCTCGTCTTCATGCGCGTCGCGCCGAGGGAGACCGAGCCGCCGGCGGCGCGCGCGCGCAAGGCCGGCGCCGACCTGCCGGCGCCGCTGCTGGCGCGTGTGTTCGCCGTGATGACCGCGGCCGCCGCCTCGGGCGGGCTGCTCTTCAACATGACGACGAACGGCAACGTCCAGTTGCTGACCGAGCGCATGCGCGGCATCGTCGAAGACCCGGCGACGCTGGGCATGCTGCTGGCCGCCGTCTACGCGGTGTCGTCGGTGGCGCAGGTGGTGGTCGGCCGGCTCATCGACCGCGTGCCGTTGAAGCGCCTGTACCTGACGATCGCATTGGCGCAAGTGCCGCTGCTGCTCTTGGCCGCGCAAGCGCAGGGCTGGTGGCTCTACGCGGCGCTGATCGGCGTGATGGTGCTCGTCTTCGGTGCCATCCCGTTCACCGACGCGATGATCGTGCGCTACGTCGACGACCGCATGCGCTCGCGCGTCGCTGGCATGCGGCTGACCGTTTCGATCGGCATCAGCTCGATGGCCGTGTGGCTGCTCGGGCCGGCGGTGAAGGCAGCCGGCTTCGGGACGCTGATGCTCGCGCTGGCGGGTGTGGCGCTGCTCACGAGCGCCATCGTCTCGTGGCTGCCGGGGGACGCGGCGGTGGCACGCGCCCGTGCCGCTGCGGCCGGCGCAACGGCCGGCGCGGACTGATCCGAAGCGTGCCGCGCCGTCAGCGGCCGCTCAATCCGGCGACCGCTTCACCCGCCTCAGTTCATCGAGGATCAGGCACACCGCGCCGAGCGTGATCGCGCTGTCGGCGAGGTTGAAGCTCGGGAAGTAGCCACCGTGGAAGACGGGCTCGAGGAAGCCGAAGCGGAACTGCAGGAAGTCGACGACGTAACCGTGCAGCAGCCGGTCGACGACATTGCCTAAAGCGCCGCCCATGATCATCGTTACCGCGAAGCAGAAGAGCTTTTGCTGCGGGTGGGCGCGGATCATCCAGACGATGAAGCCCGAGACGACGATGCCGAGTACGACGAAGAACCAGCGCTGCCAACCGGACGCGCTGGCCAGGAAGTTGAACGCCGCGCCGGCGTTGTGCACGCGCACGAGGTTGAAGAACGACGTCACGGGCCGCACTTCGCCGTGCTGAAACTGCTCCAACACGGCCGTCTTCGTCACCTGGTCGGCAAAGACGACGAGCGCGGCGAGCACGAGCCAGAAGACGAGCCCCGGCCCCTCGCGGCGGTGGAAGAGCGGCATCACGCGACGCGCCGCGCCTCGCCGGCGCCGAACAGGTTGCTCGTGCAGCGGCCGCATAGCGTCGGGTGCGCCGCATCGTGGCCGACGTCGTCGCGCCAGTGCCAGCAGCGCTCGCACTTGGTGGCGGTCGAGGGCGCCACGTCCACCGCCAGCGTGTCGCCTTCGGCAACCTCCGCGACCGAGGTGATGAAGACGAACTTCAGGTCGTCGCCGAGCGACGCGAGCAGCGCGCGGTCCTCGGCGCCTGCGCGCAGTGTGACCTTGGCCTGCAGCGACGAGCCGACCTGGCCGCCGGCGCGCAGCGCCTCGATCGCCTTGTTGACCTCGTCGCGGACGGCGCGGACGCGCTGCCACTTCGCCAGCAGCGCGGCGTCGGGCGCGTCGAACTTCCAGAAAGTCTCGGTGAAGATCGACGGCGACTTCCCCGGCGAATTCCCCACCAGGATCGGCCATGCCTCCTCGGCGGTGAAGCTGAGGAACGGCGCCATCCAGCGCAGCATCGCGTGCGTGACCTGCCACAGCGCCGTCTGCGCGCTGCGCCGCGCGAGTGACTTCGGCGCGGTGGTGTACAGGCGATCCTTCAGCACGTCGAGCCAGAAGGCGCCCAAGTCCTCGCTACAGAAGAGCTGCAGCTTCGCCACCACCGGGTGAAACTCGAACTTCGCGTAATGCGCCAGCAACTCGGCCT
This sequence comes from Betaproteobacteria bacterium, assembly GCA_016716535.1. GTDB lineage: Bacteria > Pseudomonadota > Gammaproteobacteria > Burkholderiales > Burkholderiaceae_C > Rubrivivax. The sequence continues at coordinate 66,911 of JADJWD010000003.1, forward strand.
GCAATTCGGCCGCGCGAGCGAGCGCCCAGCGGTCGATCTCCAGCAGTTCACTCGCCGGGACGCTGTCCTTCGCCGCGTCGAAGTCGCTGACGTTGGCCAGGCAGAAGCGCAGCGTGTTGCGGATGCGGCGGTAGCTGTCGACCACGCGCGCGAGGATGTTCTTGTCGATGCCCAGGTCGCCCGAGTAGTCGGTCGAGGCGCACCACAGGCGCGCGATCTCGGCGCCCATGTCCTTGCACAGCGCGCGCAGCTCGATCACGTTGCCGAGCGACTTGCTCATCTTGCGGCCCTGGCCGTCGACGGTGAAGCCGTGGGTCAGCAGGCCGCGGTAGGGCGCGCGGCCTTCGAGCGCACAACCGAGCAGCAGCGACGAGTGGAACCAGCCGCGGTGCTGGTCGTGGCCTTCGAGGTAGAGGTCGGCCTCGGGGCCGCTCGTATGGCTGCCCCCGGCGTGCGAGCCGCGCAGCACGTGGAAGAAGGTCGAGCCCGAGTCGAACCAGACTTCGAGGATGTCGCTGCTCTTGCGGTAGACCTTCGCGTCCTCGGCGCCGAGGATCTCTTCGGCGCTCACGCGGCTCCAGGCCTCGACGCCGCCGGCAGCGACGATCTCGATCGCGCGATCGATGATCTCCATCGTGCGCGGATGCAGCTCGCCGGTGTTCTCGTGCAGGAAGAAGGGCAGCGGCACGCCCCAGCTGCGCTGGCGGCTGATGCACCAGTCGGGGCGGTTGGCGATCATGTCGCGCAGCCGCGCGCGGCCCGATTCGGGGAAGAAGGAGGTCGCGTCGATCGCTTCGAGCGCCATCGCGCGCAGCGTCTTCGGCGCCTTGTCCGAGGTGAAGACGCCCGTGCCTTCGTCCATGCGCACGAACCACTGCGCCGCGGCGCGGTAGATCACCGGCGTCTTGTGGCGCCAGCAGTGCGGGTAGCTGTGCACGAGGTCCGATGTCGCGAACAGCCGCCCGGCGTCGCGCAGCGTGTCGATGATGTGCGGCACCGCCTTCCAGATGCTCTGGCCGTGAAAGAGCGGGAAGTCCTGCGCGTAGTAGCCATGCGCGCCCACCGGGTTGAGGATCTCCTCGACCTTCATGCCGTGCGCGGTGCAGGAGACGAAGTCGTCCACGCCATAGGCCGGCGACGAGTGCACGACGCCGGTGCCGTCTTCCGCGGTGGCGTAGTCCGCCAGGTAGACGGGCGAGAGGCGGTCGTAGCCCGCGTGCACATGCGCAAGCGGATGGCGGAAGTTGATGCCGCCGAGCTTCTCGCCCTTCGTCGTCGCGATCACCCGGCCTTCGACGCCGTAGCGCGCGAGGCACTTCTCCACCAGCGAGGCGGCCAGCACGAGCTGCCCCCGCTCGGTGTGCACGAGCGCGTAGTCGAGGTCGGGGTTCAGATTCAGCGCCTGGTTGGCGGGGATCGTCCAGGCGGTGGTGGTCCAGATGACCGCGAAGCTCTCGCCGACGAGTTCCTTCAAACCGAAGGCCGCGGCCAGCTTGTCGGGCTCGGCGCAGAGGAAGCCGACGTCCAGCGTGTGGCTCTTCTTGTCGGAATATTCGATCTCGAATTCGGCGAGCGAGCTGGCGCAATCGAAGCACCAGTACACGGGCTTGAGCCCGCGGTAGACGAAGCCGCGTTCGATGACGCGCTTGAGCGCACGCAGCTCGCCGGCCTCGTTGGCGAAGTCCATCGTGCGATAGGGATGCTCCCATTCGCCGATCACGCCCAGGCGCTTGCGGTCGGCCATCTGCTGCGCGATCTGCTCGGTGGCGTAGGCGCGGCTTCGGGCCTGCATCTCGTCGCGGCTGAGGTTGCGGCCATGCGCCTTCTCGATCGCGTTCTCGATCGGCAGGCCGTGGCAGTCCCAGCCGGGCACGAAGCGCGCGTCGAAGCCGGCGAGCTGCTTCGACTTGACGACCATGTCCTTCAGGATGTTGTTCGCCGCATGGCCGATGTGCAGCACGCCGTTGGCATACGGCGGGCCGTCGTGCAGCACGAAAAGCGGCGCGCCGTGGCGCGCATCGCGCAGGCGCTGGTAGATGCCCTGCTGCTGCCATTGCTCCACCCAGCCCGGCTCGCGCCGGGGCAGGTCGCCGCGCATCGGGAACGGCGTGTCGGGCAGGTTCAGCGTCGTCTTGGGGTCGAGGGGCTTGCTCATCGTCGTCGGGGCAACTCGCAGGGTGCCGGCTTGTGTCGCGTCGGGCGCGCGGGACGCGCGCCGCCCACGGGGGCTAGAGTGGCACGCGGGCCGCGGCCGGCAGCAGGGGCAGAGAGTGCGACGCCGCCGCGGCGCCGCCATCGATCGACCGAACACCCCGCGCGTCGGCAGGGCGCGGCGTTCAGCGCGAGGCGCGAGGAATTCGGTCGCGCGTCGACTGCCGGCGCGTGGTAGCGTGCCAGCGCAGACAAGCGAGAGTCGGGCGGCTGCGGTGCATGGTGCGGGATTCTATCGGGGCAGCCAGGCGATCAATCGCCGGCTGCCACTCGGCGCGCTCGCGCTGATCTGTGGCCTGGCCCAGGCGGCCGAAGAGCCAGAGGCCACCGCCAAGCCGCCGCCGCGCTCGTGGGACGCGGTGCTCGGCTTCATGACCAGCTATGCGCCCGAGTACCCCGGCGCGCAGCGGCGCCGCATCGGCGTCACCCCAGGAGGGTGGCTGCGCTGGGGCCGCGTCAGCATCGCCTCGCGCAGCACGTTCGTCGCGCGCAGCGGCGAGCCGGTCAGCAGCGGCGGCCTGCGCTTCGACCTCAGTCCGAGCGAGAGGCTGCGCATCGGCCTGAGCCTGCGCCACGACGGCGGGCGCGACGAATCCGAGAGCGCCGACCTGCGGGGCCTCGGCGACGTGCGTGCGACGCTGCGCGTGCGCCTGAGCGTTTCCTACCCGCTGGACAACGGCTGGCGGCTCGCCTCGTCGTGGACCGTCGACGCGCTCGGCCACGGCGGCGGCACGATCGGCGACGTGAGCGTGAGCCGCAGCGTGCCGCTGGCGGCCACGACGAGCGGCGGCTTCAGCGTCACGACGAGCGTCGGCAACCGCCGGCACATGCGCTCGTACTACGGCGTCACGCCGGAGCAATCGCAAGCGTCGGGCTACCCGGTCTACGAGCCCGGCGCCGGCTGGCGCGATGTCTCGCTGTCGCTCGGTGCGCGCCACGAACTGAGCCGGCACTGGTTCATGTTCGGCGGCGTCAGCGTGGCGCGCCTGGTCGGCGGCGCCGCGGCGAGCCCGTACGTGCCCGAACCGCTGAGCTGGGCGGCGAGCCTCGGGCTCGCGCACAAGTTCTAGAAAGCCCGTTCGGCCAGCCACTCCCGCGCCGCCTGCGTATCCGCCGCGATGCCGGCGCGCAGCGCCTCGATCGACTCGTACTTGCGTTCGTCGTGCAGCTTGTGCAGCAGCTGCACGTCGACGACGCGGCCGTAGCCGCCGTCGCGGCCGAGGGCGGCCGGCCAGTCGAAGACGTGCGCTTCGAGCAGCACGCGGCCGCCGGCCTCGATGCTCGGCCGCACGCCGAGGCTTGCCACCGCCGGCAGCGGCTCATCGGTCAGGCCGTGCACCCGCGCGACGAAGATGCCGCCGGCGGCCGGCCGCGCATGGCCGAAGTGCAGGTTCAGCGTCGGAAAGCCCAGCTCGCGCCCGAGCTTGCGCCCGTGCCGCACGTGGCCGCTGATCGCGTACGGCCGGCCGAGCAGCGACTCGGCCTGCGCCATGTCGCCCGCCGCGAGCGCCTCGCGCACCGCCGAGCTGCTGACGCGCAGGCCGTGCACCTCGTAGCTCATCATCCGCGCCACGTCGAAGCCGGCGCTGCGGCCGGCGTCGTCCAGCGTTTCGTAGGTGCCGGCACGGCGGGCGCCGAACGTGAAGTCGTCGCCGACGAGCACGTAGCGCACGCCCAGGCCCGCGACGAGCACGCGCGAGATGAAGTCCTCGGGCGGCAGCGCCGCGAAGGCCGCGTCGAAGCGCATCACGACGACGCGGTCGACACCGCAGCGCTCGATCTCGGCGAGCTTGTCGCGCAGCGTGCTGATGCGCCGCGGCGCCGTCTCGGGCCGCCCGGCGCGCACGGCGAAGAAGTCGCGCGGGTGCGGCTCGAACGTCATCACGCACGACGGCACGCCGCGGTGCCGCGCCTCGTTGCGCAACAAGGCCAGCATCGCCTGGTGGCCGCGGTGCACGCCGTCGAAGTTGCCGATCGTCAGCGCGTGGCCGCCGCCGGCGTGGCCCTCGAAGGGCGCCAGCGCGCGATGGCCGATTCCACGAAAAACCTGCATGCGCCGGATTATCCGAGCGCCGCTGCAGTGCGAGGTTCGACCGGGCTTGCGGCCGATGCCTCCAGGCCGAGCAGCCGCGCATAGAGCGCCAGGTACGCCGCCGCCGCGTCGTCCCAGTCGAAGCGCGCGGCGTGCCGGCGCACCGCGTCGGCGAAGCCCGGTTGCCGCGCACGCGCGAGACCCGCTTCGACGACGCGGCGCATCGCCGCGGGCTCGAAGTCGTCGAAGTACTCGGCGACATCGCCGCCGACCTCCGGCAGGCTCGTGCGGCGGGCGAGGAACACCGGCTTGCCGAAGTGCATCGCCTCGATCGGCGGCAGCCCGAAGCCTTCGGTCAGCGACGGAAAGAGGAAGCCCGCGCAATTCGCATAGGCCCAGGCCTTCTGCGCCTCGTCGATGCCGAGGTGGAACTGCACGTTGGGCAGTTGAACCGCGTCGCGCAGCGCGCGCGAGTCGTGCCCCGGCGGGCCGCATAGCACGAACAGCATCTCGGGCCAGGCGCGCGCCAGGTCGACGATCGCCTGCGGGTTCTTCGAAGGCGACATGCGGCTCAAGTGAAAGAGGAACGGCCGATCGCGGGGTCCCGGCTCGGCCGGCCAGCCTTGCAGCGGCTGGCGCTCGGCAGCGACGAACGAGCGCGCGCCGTTCAGCACCACGTCGAGCGGCCCGCGCCAGCCGAGATGCCGGCGCACGTCGGCCGCGGTGTATTCGCTGATCGCCACGACGTGGTCGGTGCGTGCCAGGAGCGCGCGCGTGCGCCGGTGGTGCCGCCAGGTCGAAAACGCGTTGCGGCCGTAGAGGTAGTTCAGGTCGTGCACGGTGACGACGCGCGGGCCGCAGCCGACGGGCGGCCGCGTCTTGTTCAGCTGGTGCAGCGAGTGCCACAGCGCATAACGCAACGGCTGCACGTGCCGCAGGCGCTGCCAGCGTGTCACGGTGAGGTAGCCCACGTCGGCGCCGAAGAGGCCGACAAGCTTCTCGCGCACGTGAAAGTGGAAATGCACGCCGTGCCGCTCGCGCCAGGCCGGCGCGGCGCGCGCGATGCGGCTGCCGATCTGCAGCGCGAACTCGCCGAGTCCGTCCTGCAGCCCGGCAACCCCCCCCAGGCTGATGCCCACGTGCAAGTCGGTCACGCTCATCGGCGGGCAGTGTAGCCAGCGGGGAAGGGGCCTTCGGGGCCGCTGGCACAATGACCTCCATGACGCGCTTGGCCCTGCCTCAGGTGACCTTGGTTGCCGTGGACACGCGGGCACCGTTGCTGGCCACGCAGGCGCTGCTGCGCTCGATGGCCGGCATCGACTTCGGGCGCGCGATCCTCTTCACGCACGCGTGGACGCCGAAGCGGCCGCTGCCCGGCATCGAGATCGTCGACATCGATCCGATCACCTCGTCGGCCGAGTACTCGCACTTCATCCTGCGCCTGATGCCCGGCTGGGTGCGCACGTCGCACGTGCTGGTGACGCAGTGGGACGGCTTCGTCGTCGAGCCGTGGGCGTGGTCGAACACCTTCCTCGCCTACGACTACATCGGCGCGCCGTGGCCCGACCAGCCCGAAGCGCGCGCGGTGGGCAACGGCGGCTTCTCGCTGCGCTCGCGCCGGCTGCTGGCCGCCGGCATGGACCTGCGCATCGACGACGAGCACCCCGAGGACGTGGCGCTGTGCCGCACCTACCGCCACCTGCTCGAGCGCGAACACGGCGTCAACTTCGCGCCGCTGTCGCTGGCGAGGCGCTTCGCCTACGAGAACGACGATTCGCAGGGGCCGACCTTCGGCTTCCACGGCGTCTACAACCTGCCGCGCGTGCTGGACGAGCCGACGCTCGCGACGTGGCTGGAGATCCTGCCCGACGACTTCTTCCGCGGCCGTGATGCACGGCGCCTGGCGCGCGCACTCGTCGCGCGCATGCCCACGCTCGCCAAGCGCGTCATCGAACGGCGCATGAAGGTCGGCCGCGACGAGCCGAGCACGCGCATCCTCGACGCCGCGGCCAGCGTGATGGGGCTGCTCGGCCCGCGCTCGGGGCCACGCGCCGTCTAGCCGTTTAACCGTTTAACCGTTTGAGCGTTTGATCGTTCCGGCGGGCCGCGCTCGCGGCGCGGACGGTATAACCGCGCCCCGAGGAGAACCCCGACGATGCCGACGCGCCACCTGGACCTGGGTTGCGGCCCCGTGCCGCGCAACCCCTATCGGCGCGACGAGTTGTACGGCGTCGATCTCGGCGCCGCCGCCGACGGCGACGGCCGCATCCGGCGCGCCAACCTGGCCGTCGCGCTGATCCCCTGGGCCGACGACAGCTTCGAGTCGGTGTCTGCCTACGACTTCTTCGAGCACGTGCCGCGCGTGCTGCCCACCGCCGACGGGCAGGGCACGAGATTCCCCTTCATCGAACTGATGAACGAGGTCTGGCGCGTGCTCAAGCCCGGCGGCCTGCTCTACGCCAGCACGCCGGCCTACCCGCACAAGGCGGTCTTCCAGGACCCGACGCACGTCAACATCATCACCGTCGACACGCACGTGTACTTCACGCGGCCCGAGCGGCTGGCCGCGATGTACGGCTTCACCGGCGACTTCGAGGCGCGGCGCGTGCAGCTGACGAAGTCCAACGCGGCGCTTGCGTTCATCCCGCCGCCGGCCACCTGGTGGCAGCGCGCGCAACTCGCCAACCGCATCAAGCGCGGCAAGTGCAGCCACCTGATCTGGGAGTTCGAAGCGGTCAAGCCGCGGCGCTGATTCGATCGACAGGGCGGCGCCGATGCGCATCCTCGCCACCGCCGGCGACGTGGACTCGCTGATCACCGAGATCCGGCTGCGCACACCGCTTGCGGCACTCGCGCAGCAGCACGGCTGGACGGTGCAGTGGCGTTCGTTCCACGAGTGCCGGCCGGTCGACCTGGCGAGCGCCGAGTTGCTGATCGTGCAACGCGGCGCCGCGCGGCGCGTCTGCCGGCTCGAAGAGCGCGCGCTCGAAGCGGGCGCCGCGGTCGTCCACGAGATCGACGACCTGCTCACCGAGATCGCGCCGCACATCTCGCAGCACGCGGCGGTGCGCTCGCAGCTGCCGTGGCTCGTGCGCGGGCTCGGCCTCGCCGACCTCGTGACGGCGAGCACTCCGCGGCTGCAGCGCGAACTCGCGCCGCTGGCGCGCGCCACGGCGCTCGTGCCCAACCACGCCTTCTTCGACGAGGACCGGCCGCTGCCGCCGCAGTGGCCGGGGCAGTCGGTGCACCTGCTGGTCGCCTCGTCGGACCATCTGCTGACGGGCGCCCTCACGGCGGCGCTGAAGCGGGTCGTCGGCGCCGAAGCGCGCCTCGTCGTCGTCGGGCCGCCGGCCGATGCGCTGGCGGCCGCGGGGCTGCCGCTCGAGCGCCATCCGCTGATGCCGCGGCGCGAGTTCATCGCGCTGGCGCGCAGCCTGCCCAACGCGCTGGCGCTGATCCCGCTCGAGGCGTCGCGCTTCGCGGCCTGCAAGAGCGCGGTCAAGTGGTACGACTACGCCGAGATCGGCGTGCCGACGGTGGCCTCGGCCGTGCCGCCGTACCTGGACGCGATCCGCCATGGCGAGACCGGCTGGCTGGTGGACGGCAGCGAAGCGCAGTGGCTCGCGGCGCTGCGCACGGCCATCGACGATGTCGCGGCGCGCCGGCGCATCGCCGCCGCGGCACGCGCCGAGGTGCGCAGCAAGCACAGCCTGGCGCAGACGGTCGCGGCCTGGCACACGGCACTGCTGCTGGCGCGACAGTTGCGCCGCTCGCGCCGCGTCGCGGTGCCGCGCGGGCCCGCCGCCTGGTGGCGCGCGGCCGGCGATACCGCCGCCGACTGGGGCGTGGCGCTGCGGCGCTGGAACCGGCAGCGGCTGGCGCAGCGGCGCGACGCGGCAGGGCAGTAGGCGAGCGCAGGCGCGAGGCACGCGCGGGCTGGTGCGGGGCGCCTCCACCCCGCTACATCGCTGCGTCGCTACACCGCCACATGCACCTCGATCGGCCCGCTCTTGCGCACGACGCGCACGCCGACGTTCTGGTCGTAGCGCTGCAGCAGCAGGTCGACGCTGCCGGCGCCGGCGGTGAGGCCGCGCAGTTCGAGCCAGTCGATGAAGGCCGGCAGGCGCGGCGCGCGCAGTGACACGGCCATGCCGGCGGCGTCGATCTGCAATCCCAGCCCCGCTTCGAGCATCGCGAACACCGCCGCTGCCGACCACGCCTGCGGCGCGCAGGCCACTGGGTACAACGTCGGGCCTTCACCCTCGCGGCGCGGGAAGCCGCAGAAGAGCTCGGGCACGCGGTGCTGCGCGAAGTGCAGCGTCGCCTCGAACAAGCCATCCATCACGCGCAGCGCCGCGTCGGTGTGGCCGTAGCGCGCGAGGCCCAGCGCGATCAGCGCGTTGTCGTGCGGCCAGACCGAGCCGTTGTGATAGCTCATCGGGTTGTAGCGCGCCTGCCCCGAGGCGACCGTGCGGATGCCCCAGCCGGAGAAGAAGTCGGCCTCGAGGAAGCGCTCGGCCATGCGCGCGGCGTGGCCGGGTGACGCCAGCCCGCACCACAGCGCATGCCCGGCGTTCGACGCGGCGATGCGGCACGGCCGCTTCTCGCCGTCCAGCGCGATGGCGTAGGTGCCCAGCTCCTCGCACCAGAAGCGCGCCTGGAACTCGCGCTGCAGCGCCGCGGCGGCGGCGCGCTGGTGCGCCGCGCGCTCGCTGTCGCCCAGCGCGGCCGCCAGTTGCGCCGCCGCCAGCCGCGCCTCGTAGACGTAGGCCTGCACCTCGCACAACGCGATCGGCCCTTCGGCCAAGTGACCGTCGGCGTGGAAGATCGAGTCGTGCGAGTCCTTCCAGCCTTGCTGCGTCAGGCCGCGCGAGCTGCGCCGCTGGTACTCGACGAAGCCGTCGCCGTCGCGGTCGCCATAGCGGTCGATCCAGTCCAGCGCCGCCAGCAACTGCGGCCACAGCCCGCGGATGAACTCGAGGTCGCCGGTGCGCTGCCAGTAGGCGCCGGCCAGCCCGACGAACAGCGGCGTCGCGTCGACGGTGCCGTAGTAGCGCCCGAACGGCACCTCGCGCGTGCGCGCCATCTCGCACTTGCGCGCTTCGTGCAGGATCTTGCCCGGCTCGGCGTCGCGCTCGGGCTCCTCGGTGGCGGCCTGCGTTGCCGCCAGGCAGGCGAGCACGCCACGCGCCAGCGAAGGGTCCAGCCACAACATCTGGCGCGCCGTGATCAGCGCGTCGCGGCCGAAGGTCGTCGAGTACCACGGCACGCCGGCGTACGGGAACGGGCCGGTCGGCAGGTCGGTCGTCAGCATCGCCAGGTCCGACAGCGAGCGGTCGATCCACTGGTCGACGAGCGGGTTGGAGCTCTCGATGTGGCAGCGGTCGCCGTCCTCGCGCGCACGGGCGCGCGCGTTCGATCGGAAGGCGGCCTCGTAGCCCTCGCTGCGCCTTCGCGGCTGGCCGCCGACGTCGCAGGTGATGGTGCAGTACAGGTGCTGCTCCTGGCCCGGGGCCAGCCGCACCTTGAAGTGCGCCTCGCGTTCGCCCCAGCGCGTGGGCGCCGGTGACAGCCGCACGCACGCGGTGCGCGCCACGCCGTCCAGGCCCCGGTAGTCGAAGTCGAGCGTGCCGTCGCGCCGCACCGGCGGCGCGCGCTCGCCGCTCTTCGCGCGATGCGCGCCGCGCACTTCGAACAAGTCGCGGAAGTCGGCATCGAAGCGCAAGCCGATCTCGAACTCGGCCGGCTCCAGGCCGTGGTGACTGAGCCGGATGTGCTCGTGGCAGGCCGCTTCCCACAAGAGCTTGGCGCGGAAGATGTGGATCTCGCCCTTGGCCAGCGCCACCTCGCCGTCGCGTTCGAGGTCGGGGTTCATCAGCTCGACGATCAAGAGGTTGCTGCGCTCCTTGACCGTGGCGCCGAGGTACATCGGGCGCAGGCCGTCGATCGTCAGCTCCAGGTGTGACAGGAAGCGCGTGTCCTCGTGGTACAGGCCGTGCTCGCCGGTTCCGAAGGAGCGGATGTCGCCGAAGCGGTCGAAGAGCGCGAACGTATCGTCGCTCTTCACGACGTACGGGTTGTTGTCGGCGCGCACCGACGCGACGGTGACGTACCACTCGTTGCCGATGCGGATGGTGTCGCTCACGGCGGGCTCCTCCTGCTTGCGGTGTGCACCGCGCGTTGTTCGACCCGCCAGCCGGGCCTACAGCGGCAGCGCGGCGCCGGTGCCCGCGACGCCGCCATCGGGCAGCGTGCGCGCGTCAATCAGCGCCTGGTAGACCTGCACGTAGCGGCTGGCCATCTTGTGCGACGTGTAGCGGCGCTCGAACGCCTCGCGGCATCGCCGCCGGTCGATCTGGTCGATGCGGCGCGCGCCGTCGATCGCCTGCAGCAGGTCGTCGGCTATCCAGCCGGTGATGCCGTGCTGCATCACCTCGGGCACCGAGCCGCGGCGAAACGCGATGACCGGCGTGCCGCACGCGAAGGCCTCGATCATCACGAGGCCGAAGGGCTCGGGCCAGTCGATCGGGAACAGCAGCGCGCGCGCGTTGCCGATGAAGTCATCCTTCGCGTCGTCGCCGACCTCGCCGACGTACTCGATCAGCGGGTGCGCCAGCAGCGGCGCGATCGTGCGCTCGAAATAGGCGCGGTCGACCGGGTCCACCTTCGCGGCGATGCGCAGCCGCGTCTTGCAGGCCAGCGCGATCTCGATGGCGAGATCCAGCCGCTTCTCCGGCGACACGCGGCCGACGAAGGCGAAGTAGTCCTGCGGCCGGGGATGAAAGGTGTACAGGTTGCGCGGCAGGCCGTGCTGCACGGTGGCGCACCAGTTGGCCTGCGGCAGCGGCTGGCGCTGGATGTCGGAGATCGACACCAGCGGGTGCGTCGCGAAGTGCCGGTGCAGCGTGCGCAGGTCGTCGAGGTCGAGCCGGCCGTGCATCGTCGTCAGGCACGGCGTGGCGCAGCGGCGGGCGAGCGGGTAGTGCAGCAGGTCCAGGTGGAAGTGGATGACATCGAACGACGCGGCCTGCTCGAACACCTCGTCGACCATCATCACGTGGTGCATCAGCCAGTCGGGGCCCGTGGGGTCCAGCCGCAGGCCGCGCGCGCTGCCGGACACGAGGCGTGCGCGGGTGCGCGAATCGCCGCTGGCGAACAGCGTCACCTCGTGCCCCTGCTCGATCAGCGCCTCGGTCAGGTAGGAGACGACCCGCTCGGTGCCGCCATAGCGGCGCGGCGGAACGCTCTCGAAGAGCGGGGCAACCTGGGCGATCTTCATCGCGTCTCGGACACGGAGCGGGCTTTGTCGGGCGGGAGCCCGACGCTGCGGCAAGCGACGTGCCGGAGGGGCCGGCGTGTGTGGCGGCTGCCCGTTCAGGTGCGCAGATCGCGCGCCGCCGGCAACGAAGGCAGCGAGTCCGCCGCGCTCACGGCGTTGCGGATCGCGCGCGCGACCACCTCGGCGGCCAGCGCGCCGAGCGTGCCGAGGTCGCCGGCCACGCCGCTGCTGCCGGTGGCCAGCGCGAAAAGCGTGTCGCCGTCGTTGACGGTGATCGGGCTCACCGCACGCGCCAGGCCGTGGTGCGCAAGCGCCGCAAGCTGCGTCGCCGCCGCCTTGCCGAGCACGGCGTCGGTGGCGACGACGCCGATCGTCGTCGCGGTGCCGGCCATGCGTTGCAGCACCTGCTGCGGCAGTTCGCCGGCGAGCAGGGCGCGCTGCGCGCCGACGAGGCGCAGGCCATCTTCGCTGCGCGCGCCGGCGAGCACTTCGCCGTCGTCGTCGAGCACGTCGCCGATGGCGTTGACGGCGACGAGCGCCGCCACCGTCAGCGCGCCGACGCGCAGCGACGCAGTGCCGACGCCGCCGCGGCAGGCGCGCGCGACGCCGAAGATCTTGCCCACCGTCGCGCCGAGGCCGGCGCCGTGGCTGCCTTGCGCCGGTGGCGCCGTCGTCGCGGCGATGCAGGCGGCGCGGCCGGTGGCCGCATCGGGCCGAATGCGCGGGTCACCGACCCACAGGTCGAACAACACCGCGGCCGGCACGATCGGCACGCGGATCACGGGCTGCGCAGCGGTCACGCCGGCGCCCGCACTTTCGCGGCCTGCGGGTCCGACAACGAGGCCGCGCCCTTGCTCTTCGAGCCAGCGCATCACGCCACCGGCCGCATCGAGCCCGAAGGCGCTGCCGCCGGTCAGCAGCACCGCGTGCACGCGGTCCACCGTGTTCTCGGGGCGCAGCAGGTCGGTCTCGCGCGTGCCCGGGGCGCCGCCGCGCACCGCGACGCCGGCCACCGTGCCGTGCGGCGTGTCGGGGCACAGCACGACGGTGCAGCCGCTCGGCCGGCCGGCCACCGCGGCATGGCCGACGGCGATGCCGGGCACGTCGGTCAGCGCGCCGGGGGCGAGGGTGGCGAAGGGGGCGGTCAAGCGAACACGCCGGCCGTGTCCTGCATGCGCGCGGCCACCTCGCCGAGGTGATGCTGCGTGTCGCCGAACACCATCTCCAGCACCGTCAGGCGCTTGAAGTAGTGGCTGCCGAGGTACTCGTCGGTGACGCCGATGCCGCCGTGCAGCTGCACGCACTGCTGGCCGACGAAGCGCATGCTGTGGCCGAGCTGCACGCGCGCCTGGCTGACGGCGCGGCGGCGCTGCGGCGCCGGCTCGCCGAGTTTCAGCGTCGCGAAGTAGCTCATCGAGCGGCCGAGCTCGAGCTGCATCTTCACGTCGGCGATGCGATGGCGCAGCGCCTGGAAGCTGGAGATCGCCACGCCGAACTGGCGGCGGGTGTTCATGTACTCGACGGTCAGCGAGACGAGGCGGTCCATCACGCCCACGGCCTCGGCGGCGAAGCCGGCGATGCCGATGTCGACGGCGCGCTCGAGTGTTGCGTGGCCGTCTTCGGTGACGAGCGTCGCGCTCGCCGCGGCGAGCTTCAACTCGGCGGCGCGCGCGCCGTCCACCGTCGGATAACCGCGCACGGCGCCGGCAGGCAGCGTGCTCTTCTCGACGAGGAAGAGGCCGATGCCGGCCGTGTCGTTGTCAGCTCCGCCGATGCGCGCCGGCACGACGAACGCGTCGGCTTCGTCCCCGGCGGGCACGATGCTCTTGGCGCCATCGAGCCTCCAGCCTTCGCCGCGGCGCGTGGCGCGGGTCGTCACGTGCGCGAGGCGGTAGCGCGCCGCGCGCTCCTGGTGCGCGAGCACGACGAGCGCCTCGGCCGAGGCGATGCGCGGCAGCCAGGCCGATTGCACGGCCGCGGGCGCGGCGGCCAGCAGCGCCGGCGCGACGAGCGCGCCGTGCACGAAGGGCGCGTTGACCAGGCCGCGGCCGAGTTCCTCGGCGACGACCATCGCCTCGACGGCGCCGAAGCCCATGCCGCCGTGGTTCTCGGGCACGGCGAGCCCGCTCAAGCCCAGCTCGGCCAGTTCGGCGTAGACGGGCCGCGTCGCGCCACCCGCCTTGGCCAGCGCGTGCCGCCGCTCGAACGTGAAGGCGCGTTCGACCCAGCGCTGCACGGCGTCGCGCAGCGATTGCTGATCGTCGGTGAAGTCGAAATCCATGATCGGTCTTTCCTCAGCCCAGCACCGTCTGCGCGACGATGTTGCGTTGCACTTCGTTGCTGCCGCCGTAGATCGTCGTCTTGCGGTAGTTCAGGTACCCGGTGGCAGCGGTGGCGCAGTGCGCGGCGCCGACGTGGTCGCCCTGCCAGCCGGCCTCCATCGCCTCGCGCACGAAGGGCAACGCGTAGGGGCCGCAGGCGAGCATCGTCAGCTCGGTGTAGCGCTGCTGGATCTCGCTGCCCTTGATCTTCAAAAGGCCCGCGATGTCCAGGCTCTGCTTGCCGCTCTTCTCGGCCGACAACACGCGCAGCACCAGCATTTCGAGCGCGACGATGTCGACCTCGAGCAGCGCGACCTGGTCGCGGAAGCGCACGTCGTCGTAGACGCCCTCGGCCCGGGCGATGCGCTTCAAGCGCTCGAGCTCGCGCTTGGCGCGGTTGACGTCGGCGATGTTCGTGCGCTCGTGCGCGAGCAGGTGCTTGGCGTAGGTCCAGCCCTTGTTCTCCTCGCCGACGAGGTTTTCGGCCGGCACCTCGACGTTGTCGAAGAAGACCTCGTTGACCTCGGGCTCGCCGTCGAGCAGCACGATCGGGCGCACGCTGACACCCTTGCTCTTCATGTCGACGAGCAGGAAGCTGATGCCCGTCTGCGGCTTGCCTTCGGTGCTGGTGCGCACGAGGCAGAAGATCCACTCGCCGTACTGGCCGAGCGTCGTCCAGGTCTTCTGGCCGTTGACGATGTACTTGTCGCCGCGGCGTTCTGCCCGCGTCTTCACCGAGGCGAGGTCGCTGCCCGCGCCCGGCTCGCTGTAGCCTTGGCTCCACCACACCTCGCCGCTGGCGATGCCAGGCAGGAAGCGCTTTTGCTGCTCGGGGCTGCCGAAAGCCATGATGACCGGCGCCACCATGATCGGCCCGAACGGCACGACGCGCGGCGCGCCGGCGCGCGCACATTCCTCCTCGAACAGGTGCTTCTGCACCGCGGTCCAGCCCGGGCCGCCGAACTGCTTCGGCCAGCCCCAGCCGAGCCAGCCCTGCTTGCCGAGGATCTTGGCCCAGCGCTGCATGTCGTCGCGGCCGAGGTGCTGCGCGGCCATCACCTTGTCGCTGATGTCGCGCGGCAGGTTGTCGGCCACCCAGGCGCGGATGTGCTCGCGAAAGGCGAGCTCCTCTGCGGTGAAATTCAGGTCCATGGTGTCGGCGGGCGGCAAGGCCCGGGGCAGGGCGGGAGAGGGAATGCGGTCGCACGCACGGTGCGCGTCCGATTAGTGCGCGCGTTTTAGCACGACCGTTCGCTTGTCGATCGTCGCCGGCGCGACGCCGCAAGCGCGGTGATCCCGCAAGCGATGTATGCCGGCTCGAGGCGACGTTGCCAAGCGGCGCCATCGTGCGGCCGATAGGGATGGACAGCACACCCCGCGCCGGCATCATCGGCCGATGCTCAGCCTGAAGATCGTGCGCGGCGCCGAGAACGCCGACGGCGTGCGCCCCATCGTCAACATTCCACCCGACCAGGCCCGCTTCGTCGTGGGCCGCGACCCGGCGTGCGACTGGCCGATCGCCGACCGGCAGCTTGCGCTGTCGGCGCGCCACTGCGAGATCGTGCGCGTCGAAGGCCGCCAGGTGCTGCGCGACACGTCGACCAACGGCACCTTCGTCAACGACGCGCGCGAGCGGCTTCCTGCCGACCACGTGCTGCGCCACGGCGACCGCCTGCGCCTGGGCAGCTACGTCGTCGAGGTGTCGGTGGTGTCCGACGTGGCAGCGGCCGGCGCAGCGGCGCCCGCGGCGACGAGCGCACCCGTGGCACCGCGCCGTGGCGGCGACCCGGCGGCGATGGCCGGTGCCGACTGGGAGCGTGTCGCCATGCGCATGGCGAGCGCGAGCCCGGACATGAAGACCGGGATGACGCGCATCGCCAAGCCGCCGCCGAAAGCTGCGACGCCCGACCTGGCGGCGACGCGCCCGAACCTCGAGATGCCGGCCGTCGAGACGACGGCGCCGACGCCGCCGGTCTCCGAGCGTGATGTGGCCGCGCCGGCCACGCCGCACGCCGCGCTCGGCTCGAGCGATGTGCTGGCGCGCCTGGCCGGGGCGCTGCAGGTGCCGGTCGAGGCGCTCGGCACCACCGACCCGGCGCTGGCCGCGGATCGCGTCGCGACGCTGCTGCGCCTGGCTGTCTGGGCGCTGCACCGCCAGCTCTCCGAGCAGGCGCAGCAGCTCAGCAAGATGCGCAGCCGCTGGCCGCTGACGCTGAGCCGCTCGGCTGCCGCGCCGCTGCGCATGGCGCCGAAGCCGGGCGCCGCGATGGAGGCGCTGCTCGATGCCGGCACGGGCGCCAACGGGATGCTGGTGATGGCGATGAGCGAACTCGGCAAGCACTCGAAGCACCTCTCGAGCGCGTTCGACGCGGCCGGCCAGCGCCTGGGCGAGCAACTCGCGCCGCAAGCGCTCGAGCGCGCCGCCGACGGGCACGACGACCCGGCGAGCGTCTGGCGCATCTATTCGCGGCTGTGGACGGCGCTCGGCATCGGCGTCGGCAAGGACTGGGTCGACGGCTACCGCGAAGCCGCGGCGTCCTACCTGGCAGAGGCCTACGACGAGGCCGCGGCCAAGGACGCGGCTTCGGGCCCGGCCACGGGCAACAACAACGGCGCTGGCGGACGCTGAAGGGCGCGCGAGGGACCAGGCGGAGCGAGCGCGCGCGAGAGGGCGCGAAACGCCGCTGCAAGGCCCCGGACGGCGCTAGAGTCCGCGTCGCACGGCCGCCGCGACCGCAGTGACGACAACCGCGGCGGCGGCAGGCCGAGCCGGCCGGTGTGACCCCGCCACGCGAGCGGGGCAGGGCACGGCAGCACCGAGGAGACAATGCCGATGGCCAACGACTTCTTCCAGTACGGATCGGCGCCGCCGCCACCCGCGCCGGCCGCCGCGCGTGACAGCGCGCCCGAAGGCAACCGCGCCATCCTCGGCGAGCTCAGCGACGAGGAGTGGGAGAAGTTCATCGCCTTCGCGACGCGCCGCCGCTATCCGGGCGGTGCGGTCATCGTCGAGGCGGGGCAGGCCGGCCACGCGCTCGGCTTCGTCGCCAGCGGCACCGTCGAGGTGGTCCAAGCGCCGCTGCCCGGCGCCACAGAAGTGCCGCCGCCCGAGGCGCGCGGCGAGGGCGACGTCTTCGGCATGCTCGGCTTTCTCGACGGCGCGCCGGCCACCGTGCGCGTGCGCGCACGCGGCAGCGCCGAGGTGCTGCTGCTCACGCGCGAGGCGCTGCTGCAGCTGGCCGCGTGGCAGCCGCGCATCGCGCTGGCACTGATGCGCGACCTCGGCGCCGCGGTCGCGCAGCGGCTGCGCCGCGTGCAGGGCGGCGACTGAGGCATGTCCGACCGGATCATCCCGATCAAGGCGGCCGCCCACGCGGCCTCTGCTGCTTCCACTGCTTCCACTGCTTCCACCGCTTCCGCCACGCCGGCCACGATCGTCTCCGGCCCGGCGCCGACGATCGCCTCTGGACCCGCACAGGCGCGCCCGCGCCTGGCGATCGGCACGCCGCCGGCAGCGGCGGCGGCGCGCACGCTGCCCGACGGCGAACGCGAGGCCCGCAAGGCGCGCGCCGCGTTGCGCGAAGCGCGGCTGGCCGAGGCCGCGGCGCACTTCTTTCGCAACTACACGCAGATGCCGGCGCAGGGCCCGGCGTGGTTGTGGGTGGCGCTGCGTGTCGGTGCGCTGTCGGTGGCGCTGGCATTGGCCGCAACGCTGATCGTCGAGCCCGCGCTCGGCCTCCTGCTCTTCTGGGGCCTGGCGATCCCGGTCGTGCCGGCGCTGCTGGTCATTGCGCCGGGGCTTTGGCGGCAGGTGTGCCCGATGGCGGCGCTGAACCAGCTGCCGCGCGCGCTGAACAAGAGCCGCGCGCTCGAGCTGCCGCCAGCCATCAAGAACGGCGCGTTCGCGATCGCGCTCGTCATCTTCATCAGCGCAGTCGCGCTCAGGCAGCCGTGGCTCAACCACGACGGCGTGGCCACCGGCACCGTGGTGCTGCTGGCGCTGGCCGCGGCGTTCGTCGGCGGCTGGTTCTTCAAGGGCCGCAGCGGCTGGTGCGGCACGTTCTGCCCGCTCGGGCCGATCCAGCGCACCTACGGCCAGGCGCCGCTGGTGGTGGTGCGCAACGGCTATTGCGACCCCTGCCTGGGCTGCCAGAAGAACTGTTACGACTTCAACCCGCGCGCCGCGGTGTTCAGCGACGTCTACGACGACGACCCGCGCTACGCGTCGCAGCGGCGGCTGTTCATGGGCCTGCTGCCGGGGCTGCTGCTTGGCTACTTCCTGGCGCGGCCGCTGGGCATCGCCGAGCAGCCGCTCCAGGCAACGGCGCTGCTGCTGGGCGCCACCGCGGCGTCGGCGGGTCTCTATGGGCTGGCGCTCGCGTTCGTGCCGGCCAACCCGTACCGCGTCTCGCTCGCTTTCGGCGCCGCGGCGATCACGATCTTCTACTTCTTCGCCGGGCCGATCATCGTCGCGACCGTCGCACGGCTGGCCGACGCCACGGCGCCGGCCTGGCTCTTGCTGCTGACGCGTGGCATCGGCCTCGCGCTGGCAGTCGCGCTGGCCATGGCGGGGCTGCGCGCCGAGCGGCGCTACGCGCGCGTCGCGGCGGCAGCGAAAGCGGGGCGGTCGGCGCAGGCCGCCGCGGCGCCAGCGGCTGAAGGCGCGCGTTTTGGCGGCGGGCGCAGCCTGAAGGACCGGCTCGCGCGCGTCGACGCGGCCGAGGTGACCGACCGCGAGACCGGCATCACCTTCCAGGCCGCCAACGACGGCACGCTGCTCGAAGCGATCGAGAAGGCGGGCCTGAAGATCAACTACGGCTGCCGCGCCGGCGTCTGCGGTGCCGACGCGGTGGCCATCTGCGACGGCGCCGAACACCTCTCGCCGATGAACGCCGACGAGCGCGCGACGCTGCGCCGCATGGGCCTGGACGGCAACGTGCGCCTGGCCTGCATGTGCGTGGCCAGCGGCCCGGTGACGATCGACCGCGACGCGCGCTCGGCGGCGCCGCGCGCCGACCCGGCGACGATCGCCGCCGCGGCGCGCAAGGACCGCGCCCGCGGCACCGACGTGAAGCGCGTCGTCATCGTCGGCAACGGCGTCGCCGGCATGGCCGTCGCCGAGGGCGTGCGGCGCGAAAGCCCGACCGTGCACATCACGATCGTCAGCAACGAGCCGCACCGCTTCTACAACCGCATGGGCATCGGGCGGCTGGTCTACGACGCCGAGGGGATGGACGCGCTGCACCTCGTGCCGGCCGAGTGGGCGCAGTCCAACGGCATCCAGGCGCTGCACGGCCGCATCGCCGCGCGCATCGACCGCGAGCAGCGGCGGCTGGGCCTCACCGGTGGCGACTGGCTGCCCTACGACCGGCTCGTGCTGACGACCGGCGCGAGCGCGGCGATCCCGGAGCCGACGTTCCTCGAGCACCCGAACGCCTTCGTGCTGCGCACCGCCGAGGACGCCGAACAGATCCGCCGCTACGTGCACGCGTCGCGGGCGAAGAGGGCGCTCGTCGTCGGCGGCGGCGTCCTCGGCGTCGAGGCGGCCGACGCGCTGCACAAGCTCGGCCTGAAGGTGGTGCTGCTGCACCGCGCAGAACGGCTGATGAACGCGCAGCTCGACGAACGCGGCGCAGCCGTGCTGGCGTCGTACCTCGAGAGCATCGGCGTGCAGGTCGTCACCGGCGTGCAGGTCACGCGCTATTCGGGCACGCCGGAGATCGACGCCGTCTGGCTGGCGCACGGCCCGCGCGTGCGCACTGATCTCGTGGTCGCGTGCCTGGGCATCCAGCCGAACGTGCGGCTGGCCGAGATGGCCGGGCTCGAAGTCGGCCGCGGCGGCATCCGCGTCGACGCGCAGATGCGCACGACCGACCCGCACGTTCTCGCCGCCGGCGACTGCGCCGAGGTGGCCGGCAGCGCGCGGGGCCTGTGGCCGATCGGCGCCGCGCAGGGCGCGGTGGTCGTCGAGAGCATCTTCGGCGAGACGGCAGCCGCCCCGTCGAGCCGGCACGTCGTGCAGCTCAAGTGCGACGGCATCGACGTGCGCAGCTTCGGCGTCGTCGAGCCCGGCGATGGCGACGAGGCGTTCCACGCCGCCCCCGGCGGCGACGGCTGGTGGCGGCTGGTCGTGCGCGACGGCGAATTGGCCGGCGGCCTCATCGTCGGCCCGCCTGGATCGGCCAAGCCGTTCATGCGGCTGGTGCAGGATCCGGCGCTGGTCGCCGGGGCGCGCGCGGCGCTGGCGCGAGGCGACCTGACGGCGGCGGCGATGGAGGGGGAGATGGTGTGAGGCAGGGCCGGAGCGTTTTCACGCGCGCACTATGCTTTACATAATATACATTGTCGCTTGTGAGAATAAAACTGAAAGGGGCCCACCGAGGGCCCCTGATCTGGCTGAACGACTTAAACAATCACATCAGCAATCGTCTCTATCGCATTGTCGGTCAAGAGGCTTCACTGCGGATTCGTCGTCACCACATCCGACAGATCCGGCTCGGCATCGTCATCGCCCGACGCTGCTGAGCCAGCCTGTGGGCCCATCGGGCGGTCCAGCGGACGGCACAGGTGGCGGTTGAGCCCGCTCAGGCGCTCGGACTTCTCCATCGCCGCGAACACCGCCTCGGGGTGGACCAGCAGCATGAACGGGTTGACCTCGGGTGTCGTTTGCGACATTGCGGATCTCCAGGGCTTGAGGGAGAGGAACTTGCGGGGCGACGACTCAGTGCCGGGCCACTCTACGCGCGGTGCCCCGCCCCGTACACCACAACAGCGGGGAAAAAACCGCCCAGATGACATCCCACACGAACCGCGCCGCGCGCGCCGTGATCAACGCACGGCCGCCTCCAGCCGCCGGGCCAGCGCGTCACGGCCGGCACGCCGCGCGAAGTCGGCGGCGTCGAGGCCGCGCGCGTTGCGCCGCGCGGCATCGGCGCCGCGCGCCAACAGCAACTCGGCGCCGTCGATCGCGCCGTAGCCGGCGGCCATCATCAGCGCAGTCGTGCCGTTAGCCGACAGCGCCTCGATTCGCGCGCCGCGTTGCAGCAGCAGCGCCAGCAGTTGCGGCTGCGGTCCGCTCGCCGCGTAGTGCAGCGGCGTCCAGCCGCTGCGGTCGACGGCGGCGCCGCGCTCGATGAGCCGCACCGCCCAATCGTGATGCCCGCGCACCGCGGCCATCATCAGCGGCGTCTCGTCGGCCGCGTTCGGCCGGTCGACCTCGATGCCCTTGGTGGCCAGCAGCAGCTCGGCGACCTCGAAGCTGCCTTCGCGCACGGCCAGCAGCAAGCCGGTGTTGCCGCGCTCGTCGCTGGTGTTCGGGTCGAGCCCGCCGGCCAGCGCTTCGCGCATCAACGATGTGCGGTCGAGCTGGATGGCCTTGAAGAAGTCTTCGCGCGGGCCGGCGTGTGCTGGGCCGACCAGGAACAGCGAACCGGCTGCGAGCGCGAGGGCCCCGGTCATCACGAGCCGCCGGGCGCGCGCCGGCGTGTGCTTCGCTTTCATGCCGGCCCTCCCGCCATCCCGGCATCGGCCCCGCCGAGCGCCGGCAGCCCGAACAGCCGCTCGAAGTTGCGCGTCGTCGCGCGCGCCACCTCCTCCACCGTCACGCCCTTGGCCGCGGCCAGCGCCTCGGCAACGTGCGGCACCCAGGCGGGCGTATTGACCTTGCCGCGGTGCGGCGGCGGCGCGAGGTACGGGCTGTCGGTCTCGATCAGGCAGCGGTCCAGCGGCACCTCGCGCGCCACGTCGCGCAACGCCTCGGCGTTGCGAAAGCCCAGGATGCCGGAGAACGAGATGAAGAAGCCGAGGTCGAGCGCCGCGCGCGCCACCTCGCGCGTCTCGGTGAAGCAGTGGAAGACGCCGCGCACCGGCGCGCCTGCCGTGCTCGCAACGCCGTGCCGGCGCAAGAGGTCAATCGTGTCGTCGCTGGCGCTGCGCGTGTGCACGACGAGCGGCAGGCCGGTCGCCCGCGCCGCTTCGATGTGGACGGCGAAGCGGTCGCGCTGCCACTGCATCTCGGCGACGCTGCGGCCGTTCAAGCGATAGTAGTCGAGCCCCGTCTCGCCGATACCGACGACCCGCGGCCGCCGCGCCAGCGCGACGAGGTCGTCGACGGTGGGCTCGCGCACGTCTTCGTTGTCCGGGTGCACGCCGACGGTCGCGTACAGGCGCTCGTCACGTTGTGCCAGCCCCAGCACCGTTTCGCTCTCCTCGAGCGTCGTACAGATGCACAGCGCCCGCTCGACGCGATTGGCGGCCATCGCGGCCAAGATTTCCGGCACGCGCGGCAGCAGGTCCGGGAAGCTCAGGTGGCAGTGGGAATCGACGAACATGGGCTTTGCAGCGGCGCCGCCCGCCGCGCCCGGGCCAGCGACGCGAGAGTCAGATGGTCTGCGTCGGCTTGGCCGATTGCAGCGTCGTGCCGAGGATCTCCTCGATCTTCACCTTCAGCTGCCGGGTCTTCTCGTCGTTGGGGAAGCGCACGCCGACGCCCTGCGTGCGGCCGCCCGAAGCGTTGGCCGGCGTGATCCAGGCCACCTTGCCGGCAACCGGAAAGCGCTGCGGGTCGTCGGGCAGCGAGAGCAGCAGGTAAATGTCCTCGCCGAGGCGGTAGTCACGCGTCGTCGGCACGAACAGGCCCCCGTCGGTGAGCAGCGGGATGTACGCCGCGTACAGCGCCCCCTTCTCACGAAAGACGAGCTGGATCACGCTCGGCCGCGCGGCCACCGCAGGCACCGCCGGCGCCAGGCCGGCCGAACGGGACGTGAGGCGATCACTCATGAAGTGCAGTGTATCGAAGCGGTTTGCCGCGGCGGCGGCAGGGGTGCCACGCCTGGCGCCGCGGCGCGGCTTTCAGCGCAGCATTCAGCGCGGTCAGGTTGCGGGCGTGGTGGCCCCCGCTGCCAGCGCCCTCTGCGCCCCGCTGACCAGCGCGTCGATCGCCAGCGCCTCGTGCCACGGGTGCTCGGCGCTTTCGGCCAGGCGCTGCAGTTCGCGCTGCCAGCGCAACAGCGCCGGCAGCGACAGGCGCGCCGGCAGGCTGCCCGACGCGAAGTAGCGCCCGGCGCCGCCGACGGCCGAAGCCATCGCGTCGTGGCAGACCTTGAGCAGAAGCTCCACTGCCAGTGGCACCGTCGTGCCGGCCAGCACGCCGGGCCGGCCGGCGCCGAGCTGCCGCGGCAGCGCCTGCCAACGTTCGGCGTCGATGCCGCGCTCGCGCCAGCGCAGCACCTCGAGCGGCCGGCCGTCGCAAGCGGCGAGCAGCGCTTCGGCCTCGTCGACGCCCTGCTCTTGCAGCCAGGTGGCAGCCACGTCGCGATCGGGCGCGCCCATCACGAGCTGCTGGCAGCGGCTGCGCACGGTCGGCATCACGTGCATCGCATCGCTGCAGGTCAGCACGAGCCGGGTGCCGGGCGGCGGCTCCTCGACGGTCTTCAAGAGGGCGCTCGCGGCATGCGCGTTCAGCGCCTCGGCCGGATGCAGCACGACCATCTTGCCGCGCCCGCGGGCGCTCGTGCGCGTGACCCAGTCGAGCAGGCCGCGCACGTCGTCGATGCGGATCTGCCGGCTCGGCTTGCGCTTGCCCTCGTCGCCCTCGGGCTTGTCGTCGCCGACGAGCCAGCCGGATTCGCGGCGCTCGATCTCGGGCAGCAGCACGTAGAGGTCGGGGTGCGTCTGCGCGGCGACGAGCCGGCAGCTGTCGCAGCGGCCGCAGGCGGGGGCGGCGGGGCCATCGAGGCCGTGGGCTTCGCACAAGCGTGATTGCGCCAGCGCCAACGCCAGCGCCAGCGCGCCGGCGCCGGGCGCGGCGCACAGCAGCAGCGCGTGGCTGCGCTCGGCGGCGAGCGCGCGCGCCAGCGGCGAAGCCAGCCACGGCAGCGGCAGCGTGCCGTGGGCGTCGATCAGCGTCGCGGCGGTCATCGCGCGCTCACCACCACCCGTGCGCCTGCACCGCGGCCAGCACCTGCTGCCGCACCGCCGGCGGCGTGCCGGCGGCGTCGATGCGCACGAAGCGGCCGGCGTGTTCACGCGCGCGCGCCGCGTAGCCCGCGCCGACGCGCTCGAAGAACGCCTCGTCCTGCTGCTCGAAGCGATCGGGCGCGCGCGCCGCGGCACGGCGCGCCGCGGCCTGCGCCGCCGGCAGGTCGAACCACAACGTCAGGTCGGGCTGCCGACCTTCCTGCACCCACTGCTCGAGCGCGGCGATGCGCTCGGGCGCGAAGCCCCGGCCGCTGCCCTGGTAAGCGAAGCTCGCGTCGGTGAAGCGGTCGCACAGCACCGTCGCGCCGCGCGCCAGCGCCGGCAGGATCTGCCGCGCGAGGTGGTCGCGCCGTGCCGCGAAGACCAGCAGCAGCTCGGTCAGCGTGTCCATCGGCTCGTTCAGCACCAGCTCGCGCAGCCGCTCGGCGAGCGGCGTGCCGCCCGGCTCGCGCGTCAACACGACCTCGTGGCCGCGATGGCGCATCCACTCGGCAAGCGTCTCGATGTGCGAGCTCTTGCCCGCGCCGTCGATGCCTTCGAAGGTGACGAAGCGGCCGGTCATGCAGTGTGCGCCTGATTCATCGCAGCCCCCGCTGGTAGCGATCGACCGCGCGGTTGTGTTCGGTGAGCGTCTCGCTGAAGACGCTGCTGCCGTCGCCGCGCGCCACGAAGTACAGCGCCCGCGTCGGCTGCGGCCGCACCGCGGCGCGCAGCGACGCCAGCCCCGGCAGCGCGATCGGCGTCGGCGGCAGGCCGGCGCGTGTGTAGGTGTTGTACGGCGTGTCGGCAAGCAGGTCGCGCTTGCGCAGGTTGCCGTCGAATGCGGCCCCGAGGCCGTAGATCACCGACGGGTCGGTCTGCAGCAGCATGCCCTGGCGCAGGCGGTTGACGAAGACGCCGCCGACGAGCGGCCGGTCGGCCTCGGCGCCGGTTTCCTTCTCGATGATCGAGGCGAGGATCAGCGCCTCGTCGGGGTTCTTCAATGGTGTGTCGGCGGCACGCTCGGCCCAGGCGGCGGCGAGCTTGTCCTGCATCGCCGCGTGTGCGCGCTTCAGCACGACGAGGTCGGCGACGCCGCGGCCGTAGCTGTAGGTGTCGGGAAAGAAGCGGCCCTCCGGGTGCTGGCCGGGTGCGCTGAGCGCCGCCATCACCTGCGCGTCGGTCATCGCGCGCGTCTCGGGCTTCAGGTGCGGCGCGCGCGCCAGGGCCTCGCGCAGCTGCCGGAAAGTCCAGCCCTCGATGAAGCGCACGCGTTCGAGCACCACGTCGCCGGCGACCATCATCGCGAGCAGCCGGCGCGGCGTGACGGGCCTCGTCACTTCGTACGTGCCGGCGCGCAACTGGCGCGCCTGGCCCGACCAGCGGAACCACTCGTACAGCAGCCGCGGATGGGCCTGCACCCCGGCGTCGACCCACGACTGCGCGACGCTGCGCGCCGAGCTGCCCGCTTCGACGGTGACCTCGGCACGTTGCGCGGCCAGCGTCATCGGGCGGTCGAGCCAGGACCAAGCCCATGCCGCGGCGCCCGCGGCGACGAGCAGCGCCAACACGGCCATGCCCCCCAACCGGGCCAGCCATCGGCGAGACCCTTGGGACCTGGCTGACATGGCGTGAAATGATAATCGTCGGCATGTCGACCCCCGCCTCTACCGGCCTCGCCGAAGCCACTGCCGCCCACCCTGTGACCACCGTGCCGCAAGGCGCGCTGCGCCTCGACGACTGGGGCGTCATCCGCGCGCGCGGCGAAGACGCCGGCACGTTCCTGCAAGGTCAGTTGACCAATGACGTGCTCGGCCTCGGCGCCGGCGAAGCGCGGCTGGCCGGCTATTGCGCCGCGAAGGGCCGGCTGATGGCGACCTTCGTCGTCTGGCGCGACGAGAGCGGCGACGTCCTGCTCGCGTGCAGCGCCGACTTGCTGGCCGCGACGCTGAAGCGGCTGTCGATGTTCGTGCTGCGTGCGAAGTGCAAGTTGAGCGATGCCAGCGGCGAAGTGCCGCTGTGGGGCGTGGCCGGCGACGCGGCGATGGCCGCGCTGGGTTCGGCAGCGCCGGCGAAGGCTTGGGGGCGCGCGTCGTTGCCGGATGGACAAGGCGCGGTGATCCGCCTGCCCGATGCGCGCGTCGGCGAAGCGGCGGTGCCGCGGCTGCTGCTCGCGGCGAGCAGCCTGCCGCTCGAGCTGCCGGCGCTGAACGCCGACGCATGGCGCTGGCTGGAAGCGAAGAGCGGCGCCGCGCGCATCGTCGCCGCGACCGTGGAGCAGTTCGTGCCGCAGATGGTGAACCTCGAGGTCGTCGGCGGCGTGAGCTTCAGCAAGGGCTGCTATCCGGGCCAGGAGGTCGTAGCGCGCAGCCAGTACCGCGGCACGCTGAAGCGGCGCGCGTTCGTCGTCGGTGCCAGTGCACCGATGCACCCCGGCCAGGAGGTGTTCCACGACGCCGATCCGGCGCAGCCGGCCGGCATGGTGGTGCTGGCGGGCCAGCATGCCGGCGCGTGGGCCGGCTTTGTCGAGCTGAAGCTCGCGGCGGCCGAGGGCGGTGCGCTGCATCTCGGCGCCGCCGACGGGCCGGAACTGCGGCTGGGCGCCCTGCCCTACGACTTGCCGAGCGCGGACTGAATCACAGCACCAGCCGCATCGTCTGGTGCATGCGGCCTGCCTCCTCGAACGGCGCGCCGGCCGGCGTGTAGCCGAGACGCTCGTAGAAGCGCAGCGCGCTCGACTGCGCCGAGAGCACCAGTTCGCGGTCGCCGCGGGCGCGGGCCGCGCCGGCCAGCGCACGCATCACCGTCGCGCCGAGGCCCGAGCCGCGCAGTTCGGCGCGCACCGCGACACGGCCGACGCGACCCGCCTGTCCACCGCCCTCGCCCGCCTCCACCAGCAGCCGCCCCGTCCCCACCGGCACGCCGAAGCGGTTGTAGGCGACGACGTGCACTGCCTCGTTGTCGCTTGCGTCGCCGCCCATCGCCATCGGCACGCCCTGCTCGGCCTCGAACACGTTCTGCCGCAGCGGCCCGGCATCGCGGCCGAGCGCGGCCCACGTTCCGGTGCGGCAGTCGAGCATCGGCTGGCCGGCCTCGAAGCCTTCGAGCACTTCGCGCAAGGCGCCGGGGACCGGGCGGCTCGTCTGCGTCGCCGGGTCGGCGAAAACGTAGACGAGTTCGCCCCAGACGAGGCGCGTGTCGCCGCGAAAGAGCGCGAGCGTGAACAGAGCCGACGTCTTGCCGATGCGCGTGCAGCGCACGCCGACCTCGCACAGGTCGTCGTAGCGCGCCGAGCCTTCGTACTCGACGGTGGCCTTGCGCACGAACATGTCGCCGGCCAGCGACTCCATCGTGTCGTGGTACGGCATCGCCAGCGCGCGCCAGTAGCCGGCGATCGCGGTGTCGAAGTACATCAGGTAGTGGCCGTTGAAGACGATCTTCTGCATGTCGACCTCGGCCCAGCGCACGCGCAGGCGGTCGAAGTAGCGGAAGTCGGCGCGGGTCGGCAGCAGTGTCGGGGTGGTCATCGTCGGTCGGTCTTCAGCGAGGGTTCGTCGAAAGGGGTCATCGGCCAACAGCGGCGCAAAGCGCCAGTCGGTGCGCTCGGCGCGGTCGATGGCGTGGTCGAAGAACCACTCGATCGTCACCGCGTCGAGCAGGAAACCGTTGCCGAAGAGATGGTGTGACGGCGTGTCGGCAAACGTCGTCGTGCCCAGCGTGATGAGCAACTGCAGCGCCAGCGGCCAGCCGCGGTCGCGCGCGTGCGAGCGCCGCGAGCGCCGCCCAGGCATCGTCGAACGCAGCCGGAAAGCGGTGCTCGGGCGCGAGCCGGTAGTCCAGCGCGGCGCGCCGGGGCGGGGGGGGGGCCGGGCGGGGGGGGCGGGGGGCCCGGGGGGGGGGGGGGGAAAGGGCCCCCGGGGGGGGGGGGGGGGGGGCGGGCGGGGCCGGATCCAGGCGCGGCGCGCCATCGCCGCCCGGCAACTCGAAGCCCTCGACCCGCGCCAGCGGCGCGCGCGGCAGGTCCAGCACCTCGGCGCCGCGCTCGTAGGCCGCCCTCGCTTCGGCCGGCGTCAGAGCGTGAAAGGGCGGCCGGCCCGCGCGGCGGATGCGGTCGAGCAGGCCGGCCATCGCCGGCGTCAACAGCGCCGCGGGCGCATGACGGGCATGGCGGCCGTGGCCTGCGTGGCCCACACGATCACCCTGCTGCGGCTGCGTCGCCGCGTCGGCCTGCGCAGCGGCCGCGGCGAGCTTCGGTTCGTAAGCGTTCAAGGCGACCCGGAGCATACTGTCGGCATGGCCCGCATCCTCTACCTCACCCAGATCGACATCGACCCCGGCGTCGTGCGCCTGCTGAGCGCCGAGTGCGAGCGTGTCGGCATCCGCCGCCCGCTCATCGTCACCGACGCCGGCGTGCGCGCCGCCGGTGTGCTGGCGATGGCCGAGCAGGCGCTCGGCGCGCTGCCGCACGCCGTCTTCGACGGCACGCCGTCCAACCCGACCGAGGCCGGCGTGCGCGCCGCGGTCGAGGTGCTGAAGCGCGAACGCTGCGACGGCCTCGTCGCGGTCGGCGGCGGCTCGAGCATCGACCTGGCCAAGGGCGTGGCGATCGCCGCCACGCACGACGGGCCGCTCAAGACCTACGCGACGATCGAAGGCGGCAGCCCGAAGATCACCGAGCGCGCGCTCCCGCTGATCGCGGTGCCGACGACGGCCGGTACCGGCAGCGAGGTGGCACGCGGCGCCATCGTCATCGTCGACGACGGCCGCAAGCTCGGCTTCCACAGCTGGCACCTGATGCCCAGGGCCGCGCTGCTCGACCCCGAGCTGACGCGCGGCCTGCCGCCCGCGCTGACCGCCGCCACCGGCATGGACGCGATCGCGCATTGCATGGAGACCTTCATGGCGCCGGCGGTCAACCCGCCGGCGGACGGCATTGCGCTCGATGGCCTGGCGCGCGGCTGGGCGCACATCGCAAAGGCGACGCGCGACGGCGGCGACATGACGGCGCGCTGGAACATGATGAGCGCCAGCATGCAAGGCGCGATGGCGTTCCAGAAGGGGCTGGGCTGCGTGCATTCGCTCAGCCACAGCCTGGGCGGCGTGAACCCGCGCCTGCACCACGGCACGCTGAACGCGATGTTCCTGCCCGCGGTGGTGCGCTTCAACGCCGCGGCCGAGAGCATCCGCAGCGAGCGGCGCTTGCAGCGCATGGCCGAGGCGATCGGCCTGCCCGGCTGCGATGCCGCCGGCACCGAGCTGGCCGGCGCGCTGCGCGAGATGAACGCGCGGCTCGGGCTGCCGAGCGGCCTGGCGGCGATGGGCGTCACGCGCGACCTCTTCGACCGCGTCATCGAAGGCGCGATGGCCGACCACTGCCACAAGACGAACCCGCGGCTGGCAAGCGCCGAGGACTATCGGCGGATGCTCGAAGAGAGCCTCTGACGAGGCGGGCACGAGTAGAAAAGGGGCACCCGACGGGTGCCCCTTCTTGCGAGAACTCCTGCGTGGGCTTCGACACGCTCAGCCCGAACGGGGTTGTTCTCTCAGTGGTGCGTGCCGTCGAAGAACTGCTCGTCCTCGGTGCTGCCTTTCAGCGCGGCGGTCGAGGCCTGCTTCTCGATCGTCGTCGTCACCGCGTCGAAGTAGCCGGTGCCGACCTCGCGCTGGTGCTTCACCGCGGTGAAGCCGCGCTCGGCGGCGGCGAACTCCTTCTGCTGCAGCTCGACGAACGCCGTCATGTTGTTGCGTGCGTAGCCGTACGCGAGGTCGAACATGCCGTAGTTCAGGCTGTGGAAGCCGGCCAGCGTGATGAACTGGAACTTGTAGCCCATCGCGCCGAGCTCACGCTGGAAGCGCGCGATCGTCGCGTCGTCGAGGTTCTTCTTCCAGTTGAAGCTCGGGCTGCAGTTGTAGGCCAGGAGCTTGCCCGGGAACTTCGCGTGGATCGCGTCGGCGAACGCCTTCGCGAACGCGAGGTCGGGCTTGCCGGTCTCGCACCAGATCAGGTCGGCGTACGGCGCGTAGGCCAGGCCGCGGCTGATCGCCTGCTCGAGGCCGTTGCGCGACTTGAAGAAGCCTTCGACCGTGCGCTCGCCGGTGAGGAACGGCTTGTCGTTGTCGTCGACGTCGCTGGTCACGAGGTCGGCCGCTTCGGCGTCGGTGCGCGCGAGCAGGATCGTCGGCACGCCCATCGTGTCGGCCGCCAGGCGCGCAGCGACGAGCTTGGCCACCGCCTCGCGCGAGGGCACGAGCACCTTGCCGCCCATGTGGCCGCACTTCTTGACGCTGGCCAGCTGGTCCTCGAAGTGCACGCCCGAGGCGCCCGCGTCGATCATCGCCTTCATCAGCTCGAAGGCGTTGAGCACGCCGCCGAAGCCGGCTTCGGCGTCGGCGACGATCGGCGCGAAGAAGTCGATGTCGTTCTTGCCCTCGCTCCACTGGATCTCGTCGGCGCGCTTGAACGTGTTGTTGATGCGGCGCACGACCTTGGGCACCGAGTCGACGGCGTACAGCGACTGGTCGGGGTACATCTCGCCGGTGCTGTTGGCGTCACCCGCGACCTGCCAGCCCGACAGGTAGATGGCCTTGAGGCCGGCCTTCACCTGCTGCATGGCCTGGTTGCCCGTCAGCGCGCCGAGGCTGTTGATGAACGGCTCGGTGTTCAGCAGGTTCCACAGCTTCTCGCTGCCGCGCTTGGCCAGCGTGTGCTCGATGGGCATGCTGCCGCGCAGGCGGACCACGTCTTCGGCGCTGTAGCCGCGCTGGATGCCTTTCCAGCGCGGGTTTTCCGCCCAGTCTTTTTGCAGGGCGGCCACTTGTTGCTGGCGGGTCGGTGCGTTCATCGGTACTCCTAGTGCGACGGTTGAAAGGACGACGGAATTCGTTCGACGCCGTCAGGATAGCCGCGCGCCCCGCAAGTTGTGGCACCGTGTCTTATATAAGACAGCAAAAAGTTTCTCTGGAAATCAACGACTTAGAAGCGTTTACCGCATTGTGGTACTGATTTCTTCCGTATGACGAAGTTTTGCTGCTTTGCAGCGCAGCGCATTCCGCATCGCAAAACGGCGATGCTGCGATGCGGTAGTGGTCTAGCGCGCCGCGGCGAGCCAGCGCGTGTAGAGCCGATCGGCGAGCGCGTGGTGCGCGGCCAGGCAGCGCGCGCCGTCGGCGCGCATCCGCGCACCCGAGTGCACGGTGTCGGGGTACCGGGCCAGCGCCGCGAGGTAGCGCGGCCCGTCGTCGGCCGACCACCGCGCCAGCTTCTCGGCATCGAGTTCGATGTGGAACTGCATCGCCAGATGCGGGCCGATGACGAACGCCTGCCGCGGGCATGCGGCGCTGCCGGCCAGCGGCTGCGCGCCCGCCGGCAGCTCGAACGCCTCGTAGTGCCACTGGAAGACACGGTGGCGCGCGCCAACCGCGTCCGGCGCCCCGAACCACGCCTCGGCCAGCGGACCGGGCTCGAGGTCGATCTCGTGGAACCCCACTTCCGGCGCCGGCGAATCGACGATGCGCGCGCCGAGCGCACGTGCCATCAACTGGCCGCCGAGACAGTGGCCGATCGTCGGCACGCCGTCGCGCAGCGCCTCGATGAACAGCGCCTCGGCGCGGCGCAGGGAGGGCAGCGGGTCGTTGGCGCTCATCTCGCCGCCGAGGATCGCGAGTGCGCCGTAGCCGGCAAGCGTCTCGGGGTAGGCAATGCCCGCCTCGGTGTTGCGCACGTCGGCCGCCACGCCGCGCGCGGCGAGCCAGCGGCCGAGGGTCGCGGGCCCGTCGGCGCTCAGGTGTTGCAGGACGAGGACGGGCTTCAACGCAGGCACTTCATGGCATGACGCACGAAGTGTGCCGCACGCGGCGCGCGCACACCGAACGGTCTTCGCGCCACATCACGCCACACGCGCGCCAGCCGCTTTGATCCGGCGCAAGCCGCGCCGGCCAGCGGCACAGAACACTTCCGCCGAGGAAGGAGTTGAACGTCGATGAAACCCGTTGCCGCCAAGCCCGCGCGCACGCCGCGCCCTGCCCGCCCTGCCGTCCCTGCATTGCCCGGTTTCGATAGCCTGGACCGCGCGCACCGCGAAGTGCTGAAGGTGCTCGAGGACTTCGATCAGCTGTTGAAGCACGTCGACGACAACGGGCCCGACGCCACGGCGCGCGAAGGTGCCCGCCACATCCAGGCCTTCTTCAGCGGTCCGGCGCGGCAACACCACGCGGAGGAAGAGCAGCGCATTTTCCCGGGCCTGCTCGCCAGCGGCAACGCCGAACTCGTGCAACACGTGCAGCGGCTGATCCAGGACCACGGCTGGCTCGAGGAAGACTGGATCGAACTGTCGACGCAGATCGAAGCGATCGCCGACGGCTACAACTGGTACGACCTGAACATGCTGCGCCAGGCGCTGCCGATCTTCACGCAGCTGTATCGCGACCACATCGCGCTCGAAGAGTCGCTCGTCTACCCGGCGGCGCGCCGGCAGGTGCGCGGCGAGCCGGCGGCCTGAACCAATATCCGTTCGCCCTGAGCCTGTCAAAGGGCCGGCGCCGCGCGCTACAGCGCCAGCGCCGTCGTCCGCTTCACCGTGCGCAGCACCAGCATCGAGTTGCTGCGCACCACGCCCGGCAGGCGCGGCAGCACCTCGGCGTGGAAGCGCTCGAGGTCCTCGGCGTCGCGGTAGGTGAAGCGCACGAGGTAGTCGTTGGCGCCGGCGACGTAGAAGCAGTCGAGGATCTGCGGCGTGTCGCGCACCGCCTGCTCGAAGGCTTCGAGCCGGGCCGGCTGCGTGCTGTCGAGGTTGATGATCGTGAAGCTCGTGCCCGGCTGGCCCACCGCCTTCGGGTTCAGCAGCGCCACGTAACCGGCGATGACGCCGCCATCTTCCAGCGCCTTCACGCGCCGCAGGCACGCCGACGCCGACAGGTGCACGCGCTCGGCCAGCGCCTGGTTGGAGATGCGGCCCTGCTGCTGCAGGACTTCGAGAATCGCCCGGTCGATCGAATCCAGTTGCACGGCACGCCCCTGCTTTCGCAGAAGATTGTGAGCCAGGCGCCATTCTTCGCAGCGCCTTGCGGAACCTGGGGCGAACCCGCGCCTGCTTGGCAAGCACATTGCGCGCGCCGCTGACTAGACTGCCGGGTCCTCCCTCTGCAACGCCCCACCGCCGCCGAACTGGCGCAGGAGACCGCGATGAACAAGCCCGTCGACCCCGCCCTGATGCAGGCCGCCGAAGCCACCGGCAGCCGGTTCACGATGGACGCGCACTGGATGCCCTTCACCGCCAACCGGCAGTTCAAGAAGGCGCCGCGCCTGCTGGCGCGCGCCAGCGGCATGCACTACTGGGACGTCGACGGCCGCCAGGTGCTCGACGCGGTCGCGGGCCTGTGGTGCGTGAACGCCGGGCACAACCGGCCGCGCATCGTCAAGGCCATCCAGGACCAGGCGGCGGAGATGGACTTCGCGCCGGCGTTCCAGATGGGCCACCCGAAGGCGTTCGAGCTCGCCGAGCGCGTCGCGGCGATCGCGCCGGCGGGGCTGAACCGCGTCTTCTTCACCAACAGCGGCAGCGAGGCGGTCGAGACGGCGCTGAAGATGGCGATCGCCTACCACCGCGTGCGCGGCGAAGGCTCGCGCACGCGGCTCATCGGCCGCGAGCGCGGCTACCACGGCGTCAACTTCGGTGGCATCTCGGTCGGCGGCATCGTCGCCAACCGCAAGCACTTCGGCTCGCTGCTGGCCGGTGTCGACCACATCCGCCACACGCACGAGCCGGCGCGCAACGCGTTCTCGCGCGGCCAGCCCACGAATGGCGCGGAGTTGGCCGACGACCTCGAGCGCCTGGTTGCGCTGCACGACGCGAGCACGATCGCCGCGGTGATCGTCGAGCCGGTGGCGGGCTCCACCGGCGTGCTGATCCCGCCGCAGGGCTACCTGCAACGCCTGCGCGAGATCTGCGACCGGCACGGCATCCTCTTGATCTTCGACGAGGTCATCACCGGCTTCGGCCGCACCGGCAGCGCCTTCGCCGCGCAGACATTCGGCGTCACGCCTGACCTCATCACCTGCGCCAAGGGCATCACCAGCGGCACGGTGCCAATGGGCGCGGTGATCGCGAAGCAGGCGATCCACGACGTGTTCATGAACGGCCCCGAGCACCTGATCGAGTTCTTCCACGGCTACACGTACTCGGCGCACCCGCTGGCGTGCGCGGCCGGCATCGCGACGCTCGACACCTACGCCGACGAGGGCCTGCTGACGCGCGCCAAGGAACTCGAGGGTCATTTCGCCGACGCGGTGCATTCGCTGAAGGGCGAGCCGAACGTCATCGACATCCGCAACCTCGGCTTGATCGGCGGCATCGAACTCGCGCCGATCGCCAACCAGCCGACCAAGCGCGCCTTCGACATCTTCCTCGACTGCTGGAAGCAAGGCGTGCTCGTGCGCACCACCGGCGACATCGTCGCGCTGTCGCCGCCGCTCATCGTCGAGAAGGGCCAGATCGACCAGATCGTCGACACGCTGCGCGGGGCGATCCGCCGCGCGGCCTGAGCCTCGTAGCCGCGCCATTCAAGGAACGCACCGAGGGCCTGCCTAGCGCCTACCTTCCCGCCGCCCACATGCCCTTGCTCGACACCGACCGCGAGCTGACGCGCCACTCGTACTACGCCGCCACTGCGGCGCGCACCGAGGGCTGCCCGGCGCTCGAAGAGGACATCGATTGCGACGTGGCCGTGGTGGGCGGCGGCCTCGCAGGGCTCGCGGCGGCAGTGGACCTGAAGCAGCGCGGCTTCGACGTCGTGCTGCTCGAAGCGCACGAGGTCGGCTTCGGCGCCAGCGGCCGCAACGGCGGCCAGGCGATCCATGGCCTCGCCTGCGAGATCGAGACGATCGAGGCGCAACTCGGCCGCGACAACGCGCGGCGCGTCTTCGCGATGACGATCGAGGCGCTGGACCTGCTGCGCGCGCGCAACGCCGAACATCGAATCGATTGCGACTGGCGCGACGGCTGGCTGGGCCTCGCGACGAGCCCTGGCAAGGCGCGCGCGCTCGCGGTTTCGGCCGACCGCCTCGAGGCGGTCTACGGCTATCCGCTCGAGCGCATTGCCAAGCCCGACTTGCCGCGCTGGATCGCCAGCCCGCGCTATCACGGCGGCGTTCACGACGCGCGCTCGGGGCACCTGCATCCGCTGAAGTTCACGCTCGGCCTCGCGCGTGCCGCGGTGGCGGCCGGCGTGCGGCTGCACGAACACACGCCGGTGACCGCGCTCGAACCCGGCGAACAACCGCTTCTGCGCTGCCCGCGCGGCAGCGTGCGCGCGCGCCAGGTGCTGCTGGCGGGCAACGTGTACCTGCACGCCGGCGGTTCCGCGGGCAAGACGCCGCTCGTGCCCGCGCTTGCAGCGCGCGTAATGCCGGTCGGCACGTACATCGCCTGCAGCGAGGCGCTCGACCCGGCGTTCGCCGCGAGCCTCGTGCCCTCGGGCGCGGCGGTGTGCGACACGAACTTCGTCCTCGACTACTTCCGCCCCACCGTCGACCATCGCCTGCTCTACGGCGGGCGCGTCAGCTATAGCACCGTGACGCCAGCCGACCTGGCCGAGAGCATGCGCCGACGCATGGTGGCGACCTTCCCGCAGCTCGCCAACGCAAAGGTCGAATGCGTCTGGGGCGGCTTCGTCGACATCACGATGAACCGCGCCCCCGACTTCGGGCGCCTGCCGGCCGCGGCGGCAGGCGGCCCGCAGAACATCTACTACCTGCAAGGTTTCTCGGGCCACGGCCTCGCGCTCACGGGCCTTGCCGGCCGCCTGGTTGCCGAGGCGATGGCCGGTGATGCGTCGCGCTTCGACCTCTTCGCGCGCCTGAAGCACCGCCCTTTCCCCGGCGGCGAGCGGTTGCGCACGCCGGCGCTGGTGCTCGGGATGGCGTGGTACCGGCTGCGCGATATGCTCGCCTGAGGCGGGCTCGAAAGGCATCGAACGCTGCCATGCGCATGACGACGAATCTGGCCCACGCAACCCCATCGCGCGCCGCCGGCCGCAAGCCGGTCGTGCTGGTGCCGGCCTGCAACAAGCTGCTCGGCGAGCACCCGTTCCACGTCGCCGGTCGCAAGTACGTCGAGGCGGTGCGCCTGGCCGGTGCGCTGCCGCTGGTCGTGCCGCGGCTCGAGCCCGACGAGATCGAGCCCACCCTCGACCTCGCGCACGGCGTGCTGCTCACCGGCTCGGTCTCGAACGTACACCCGGCCCACTTCGGCGAAGGCGTGCACGACGAGGCGCTGCCGCTGGATCCCGAGCGTGACGCGTGGACGCTGCCGCTGATCCGCGCCGCGCTGGCGCGCGGCGTGCCGGTCTTCGCGATCTGCCGCGGCGCGCAGGAGTTCAACGTCGCGCTCGGCGGCTCGCTGCACCAGGCGGTGCAGGAGGTCGCGGGGCACGACGACCACCGCGCGCCGGCCGGCGAGCCGGCCGAGGTGCAGTACGGGCCGTCGCACCGCGTGCACGCAGTGAGCGGCAGCCGGCTCGCGGCGATCGTCGGCACCGACACGTTCGAGGTGAACTCGGTGCACGGCCAGGGCGTCAAGCGCCTCGCGCCGGGGCTCGTCGTCGAAGCGACCGCGCCCGACGGCCTCGTCGAAGCGTTCAGCGATGCGCGCGCCGCGGGCTTCAACCTGTGCGTGCAGTGGCACCCGGAGTGGAAGGCAGCCGAGAACCCGGTGTCGCGGCGCCTCTTCGCCGCCTTCGGCGACGCGGTGCGCGAACATCAACGCCGTGCAGCGCGAGCGGAAGCCACCCCATGAACACCAAGTCCCACTTCACCTTCGCCGAGCTGGAGAACTGGCTCAACGAACGCCGCGTCACCGAGATCGAGTGCCTCGTGCCCGACCTCACCGGCGTGGCGCGCGGCAAGATCCTGCCGCGCGAGAAGTTCACCGAAGACCGCGGCATGCGGCTGCCCGAGGTCGTCGTCGCGATGGGCGTCACCGGCGAGTTCCCTGAAGAAGGGCCGTACTACGACGTCATCAACCCGACCGACCGCGACATGCACCTGCGCCCCGATCCGAGCACGGTGCGCATCGTGCCGTGGGCGGTGGACCCGACAGCCCAGGTCATCCACGACTGCTACGACCGCGACGGCGCGCTCGTGCCGTACGCGCCGCGCTCGGTGCTGCGGCGCGTGTGCGAGCTGTACGAAGGCAAGGGCTGGAGCCCGATCGTCGCGCCCGAGTTGGAGTTCTACCTCGTCGCGCGCAACACCGACCCCGACGTGCCGCTGAAGCCGCCGATCGGCCGCAGCGGCCGCAGCGAGACGAGCCGGCAGGCGTACTCGATCGACGCGGTCAACGAGTTCGACCCGCTGTTCGAGGACGTCTACGACTACTGCGAGAAGATGGAGTTGAACGTCGACACGCTGATCCACGAGGTCGGCGCCGGGCAGATGGAGATCAACTTCTTCCATGACCACCCGCTGGGCCTGGCCGACGAGGTGTTCCTCTTCAAGCGCACGGTGCGCGAGGCGGCGCTGCGCCACGACATGTTCGCCACCTTCATGGCCAAGCCGATCGCCGGCGAGCCGGGCAGCGCGATGCACGTGCACCAGAGCGTCGTCGCCAAGGAAGGCAGCGCCGCGGGCCGCAATCTCTTCAGCAACGAAGACGGCAGCCCGAGCCGCGAGTTCTTCTGGTACATCGGCGGGCTGCAGAAGTACATCCCGGCCGCGATGGCGCTGTTCGCGCCCTACGTCAACAGCTACCGGCGGCTGTCGCGCTTCACGGCCGCGCCGATCAACATCCAGTGGGGCACCGACAACCGCACGGTCGGCATCCGCAGCCCGGTGGCCAAGGCGCAGGCACGGCGCATCGAAAACCGCGTCATCGGTGCCGATGCCAACCCCTACGTCGCGCTGGCCGCGACGCTGGCCTGCGGCTACCTCGGCATCGTCAACCGCATCGAGCCTGCGCCCGAGTGCAAGGGCGACGCCTACCTCGGCGACTACCAGCTGCCGCGCAGCCTGGGCGAAGCGCTGCAACTGCTGCGCGACGAAGCCGACCTCGCGCAGGTGCTCGGCAAGGGCTTCGTCACCGTGTACTCGGAGATCAAGGAGATCGAGTACGCCGAGTTCATGAAGGTGATCTCGCCGTGGGAGCGCGAGCACCTGCTGCTGCACGTCTGAAGCGAAGGGCTGCGACATGACCGACACGCGCACCGCCCGCACGACGCGTACCACGCAGGACTGGCAGGCCGCCGACGCGCGCCACTTCCTGCACCCCTTCACCGACCACGGCGCGCTCGCGAAGAAGGGCGCGCGCATCATCACGCGCGCCGACAACATCTACCTCTGGGACAGCGAAGGCCACAAGATCCTCGATGCGATGAGCGGCCTGTGGTGCGTCAACGTCGGCTACGGCCAGCCCGCGTTGATCGACGCGGCGACTGCGCAGCTGCGCGAGCTGCCCTTCTACAACGCGTTCTTCCAGACGGCGACGCCGCCGGCCATCGAACTGGCCGAGCTGCTGGCCGAGGTGGCGCCGGAGGGCTTCGGGCACGTCTTCTTCAGCGGCTCGGGCAGCGAAGGCAACGACACCGTCGTGCGCATGGTGCGCCGCTACTGGGACGTGCTGGGTGAACCCGATCGCGACATCATCGTCAGCCGCCACAACGCGTACCACGGCAGCACGATGGCCGGCGCCTCGCTCGGCGGCATGGCCGGCATGCATGCGCAAGGCGGCCTGCCGATCCCGGGCATCGTGCATATCGGGCAGCCGTACTGGTGGGAGCTGGGCCGGCCGCAGGGGCTGAGCCGCGAGCAGTTCGGCTTGGTCGCCGCCGGCTGGCTCGAAGACCGCATCCTCGAACTCGGCCCGCACCGCGTGGCCGCCTTCATCGGCGAGCCGGTTCAGGGTGCCGGCGGCGTGATCATTCCGCCAGCGACCTACTGGCCCGAGGTGCAGCGCATCTGCGACAAGTACGGCGTTCTGCTCGTCAGCGACGAGGTCATCTGCGGCTTCGGCCGCACCGGGCGCTGGTTCGGCTGCGAGACCTTCGGCAGCCGGCCCGACCTGATCACCTTCGCCAAGGGCGTGACGAGCGGCTACGTGCCGCTAGGCGGCGTGCTGGTCGGCGACCGTGTCGCCAAAGTGCTGGTCGAGCGCGGCGGCGAGTTCACGCACGGCTACACGTACTCGGGCCACCCGGTGGCCTGCGCGGTCGGGCTGGCCAACGTGCGGCTGATTCGCGAACTCGGGCTCGTCGAACGCGTGCGCGACGACACCGGCCCCTACCTCGCCGCCGCCTGGCGCGAGCTGGCCACACACCCGCTCGTCGGCGACGCCGAGACCTGCGGCCTGATGGGCGCGCTGCTGCTCGTGGCCGACAAGGCGGGCGGCCGCGCCTTCGACCCCGCGCTCGAGGTCGGCATGGCCTGCCGCGCCCACTGCTTCCGAGAGGGCGTGATCATGCGTGCCGTCGGCGACCGCATGATCATCGCGCCGCCATTGGTCATCACGCGCGCGCAGATCGACGAGATGGCGGCGCTCATTCGCCGCTGCCTCGACCTGACGCTCGCCGACGCGCGGCGCCACGGCTGGGGCCCGGCCGCTTGACGCGGCCGCGCTGACGAAAGCTGGCGGCCGCGGCATGGCCGCAAAGCAACACCGCAGGTCTTCACCGGGCGACGGCGACAGCGCGTGCACTGACAATGCCGCGGTTGTGTTGAGGAGCCGCCCGATGCCCTGCCCCACCCGTTCGAAGAAGACCGTCGCTCGCCTGCTGGCCGGCCTGGCCGCGCTGGCCATCGGCGTCATGGCCGGCACCGCCTTCGCGCAAGCCGAGGACCCGGTGCTCAACATCTACAACTGGTCCGACTACATCGCCGAAGACACGATCCGCAACTTCGAGCGCGAGACCGGCATCCGCGTGCGCTACGACAACTTCGACAACAACGAGATCGTCCACGCCAAGCTCGTCGCCGGCAAGACCGGCTACGACATCGTCATCCCCAGCTCCAACTGGGCCAAGCTGCAGATCGACGGCGGCCTGCTGCGCAAGATCGACAAGAGCCTCGTGCCGAACCTGAAGAACCTGGACCCCGCCGTGCAGGCGCAGCTGGCGCGCATGGACCCGGGCAACGAGTACATGGTCAACTGGCTCTGGGGCTACACGACGGTCGGCATCAACGTCGAGAAGGTCAAGGCGGCGCTCGGCTCGACGCCGATGCCCGACAACGTCTGGGACCTCATCTTCAAGCCCGAGTACATCAGCAAGGTCAAGAGCTGCGGCGTCAGCTTCCTCGACAGCGCCACCGAGGTGGTGCCCGCGGCGCTGCACTACCTCGGCAAGCCAAGCTTCAGCAAGAACACCGGCGACTATGCGCAGGCCGCGGCGCTGCTCAAGAGCGTGCGGCCGTACATCACCCTCTTCAGCTCTTCGGGCTACATCAACGACATGGCCAACGGCTCGATCTGCGTTGCGCTCGGCTGGAGCGGCGACATCAACATCGCGCGCCAGCGCGCCATCGACGGCAAGACCGGCCACACGATCCAGGCGCTGCTGCCCAGGACCGGCGGCCTGCTCTTCTTCGACGTGATGGTCATCCCGGCCGACGCGCCGCGGCCGGGCAACGCGCACAAGTTCATCAACTACATCCTGCGCGGCGACGTGCACGCCGGCCTCACGAACAAGGTCTTCTACGCCAACCCCAACACCGCCAGCCGTCCGCACATCAAGCCCGAGGTGGCAGCCAACCCCACCGTCTTCCTCGCGCCGGCCGAACTGACGAAGATGGTGCCTCCCGACTCGCTGAACAACGACCTGCGCCGGCTGATGACGCGCACCTACACGTCGTTCAAGACGGGCCTTTGAGTCGTGGCTTCGCCGGGCGCGGCCGATCGCGCCACCAGCGCAGACCCCGCCGACCGCGCCTTCCTGCGCATCGTCGACCTGGTCAAGGAGTACGACGGCATCGCCGCCGTCGACCACGTCAGCGTCGACATCGCCCAGGGTGAGATCTTCGCGCTGCTCGGCCCCTCGGGCTGCGGCAAGAGCACGCTCTTGCGCATGCTCGCCGGCTTCGAGGTGCCGACCGCCGGGCGCATCCTGCTGGCCGGCCGCGACCTCGCCGGCGCGCCGGCGTACGAGCGGCCGATCAACATGATGTTCCAGAGCTACGCGCTCTTTCCGCACCTGACGGTGTGGGAGAACATCGCCTTCGGCCTGAAGCGCGAAGGCCGCGCGAAGGCCGAGGTGGCCGATCGTGTCGACGCGATGCTGAAGCTCGTGCAGCTCGAGCGCTTCGCCGAGCGCCGGCCGCACCAGCTTTCCGGCGGCCAGCAGCAGCGCGTGGCGCTGGCGCGCAGCCTGGCGAAGCAGCCGCAACTGCTGCTGCTCGACGAGCCGCTCGGCGCGCTCGACAAGAAGCTGCGCGAGCGCACGCAGATCGAACTGGTCAACATCATCGAACAGGTCGGCGTGACCTGCGTGATGGTGACGCACGACCAGGAAGAGGCGATGACGATGGCCGAGCGCATCGCCGTGATGCGCGACGGCCGCTTCGTGCAGACCGGCGCACCGGGCGAGCTGTACGAGACGCCGTCGAGCCGCTTCGTCGCCGACTTCATCGGCAACGTCAACCTGCTCGACGGCACGCTCGACGTCGACGCCGCCGACCACTGCATCATCGGCTGCGCCGACCTGCGCTGCCGGGTCGGCCACGGCATCACCGGCAGCCAGGGCATGGCGGTCACCGTCGCGCTGCGGCCGGAGAAGATCGGCATCGGCCGCGCGGCGCCGGCCGACACCGCGCACAACGCCGTGCGCGGTACGGTGAAGGAGAAGTCGTACTTCGGCAGCTTCACCGTCTACCACGTGGCGCTCGCCAGCGGCGCGGTGCTGAAGGTCAGCGAGGCGAACACCGAGCGCCACCGCGACGGTGAGCTGACCTGGGGCGAGCCCGTCTGGGCCTCGTGGTCGCCGACGGCGCCGGTGGTGCTGACGCAATGAACACGTCGCGCCTGCCCCACTGGAGCCTCGGCAGGAAGGCCGTCATCGCGCTGCCAATGCTCTTCCTGCTGCTGTTCCTGCTGGCGCCGTTCTTCATCGTCGGCAAGATCAGCGTCTCCGAGATGGAGACGGTGACGTTCAAGCCGCTGCTCACGTGGGCCGACGGCGTGCTGACGGTGAAGCTCAAGCTCGCCAACTACGCCTTCCTCGCCGGCGACGACCTCTACTTCAAAACGTACCTCTCGAGCATCCGCTACGCCGCGGCGGCCACGGCGCTGTGCCTGGCCATCGGCTACCCGTTCGCCTACTTCATGTCGCGCGCCAAGGCCACCGTGCAGCCGGCGCTCGTGATGCTGGTGATGCTGCCGTTCTGGACCTCGTTCCTGCTGCGCGTGTACGCGTGGCGCGGGCTGCTTTCCGAAGGCGGCTGGGCGGCCGAAGTCATCGTTGGCAGCGGGCTCGATCACGTGCTGGCCGCGCTCGGCCTCATCGGCGAGCCGGGCCACCTGATGCACACGCCGTTCTCGCTGGTGCTGGGCATGACCTACACCTACCTGCCGTTCATGGTGCTGCCGCTGTATGCCAACCTGGCGCGGCTGGACCTCAAGCTGCTCGAGGCCGCGGCCGACCTCGGCGCGACGCCGTGGGTGGCCTTCTGGCGCGTGACGGTGCCGCTGTCGCGCGCCGGCATCGTCGCCGGCTCGATGCTGGTGTTCATCCCGTGCATCGGCGAGTTCGTCATCCCGGAGCTGCTCGGCGGCCCCGAGACGCTGATGATCGGCCGCGTCATCTGGGACGAGTTCTTCGCCAACAACGACTGGCCGATCGCTGCCACCGTGACGGTGGTGATGGTGCTGTTGATCATCGTGCCGCTGGCGGTGTTCTCCAAGTTCCAGGCCGAGGCGCAGGAGGCCAAGGCGTGAGGTGGGCCACCTCCGAGCGCTTCAACCGCCGGTTCGGGCGCGGCTGGCTCGTGCTCGGCTTCGTCTTCCTGTACCTGCCGATCGCGGCGCTGGTGCTGTACTCGTTCAACGACTCGCCGTTGCCCAACGTCTGGCGCGGCTTCACGCTGAAGTGGTACGCGGCGCTCGTGCGCGACCAGGAACTGCTGGCCGGCTTCTGGCTCAGCCTGCGCATCGCCTTCCTCACCGCCTGTGCGTCGGTGGTGCTGGGCATGCTGGCGGCGTTTGCGCTCGTGCGCTATCGGCGCTTCTTCGGCCGCACGTTGTTTTCGGGGATGGTCAACGCGCCGCTCGTGATGCCCGAGGTCGTCGTCGG
Source organism: Betaproteobacteria bacterium (assembly GCA_016716535.1). Classification (GTDB taxonomy): domain Bacteria; phylum Pseudomonadota; class Gammaproteobacteria; order Burkholderiales; family Burkholderiaceae_C; genus Rubrivivax. Next base: position 109,977 of record JADJWD010000003.1, read on the forward strand.
CCTGTCGCTGCTGCTGATGCTGGTGAGCGTGCAGCGCGCCACCGAGGCGGCCTTCGGCACCGGCTTTCCCGGGCGCGGCATGGGCACGATCTGGCTCGGCCACACGCTGCTCGGCATGGCCTACGCGACGGTGGTCATCCAGTCACGGCTGCGCGCCGTGCCGCCGCAGCTCGAAGAGGCGGCGATGGATCTCGGCGCGCGGCCGCCGCAGGTCTTCTGGCTCGTGACACTGCCGATGATCGGACAAAGCCTCGTCTCGGCCTGGCTCCTGGCCTTCACGCTGTCGCTGGACGACGTCGTGCTCTCGGCCTTCTTGAGCGGCCCGGGTTCGACGACGATGCCGCTCGTCATCTTCTCGCGCGCGCGCTTGGGGCTGAACCCGAGCGTCAATGCGGTGGCCACCGTCTTCATCGCGCTCGTCGCTGTGGGCGTGGCCGCGGCGAGCTGGTGGATCGCCAACGCCGAACGCAAGCGCCAGGCCGAAGCCGCTGCGGCGGCGCGCGCCTGAGCCGCGCCGCGCTTATCTTCCACATCGAATCCGACAACGATTGACTACGACAAGAGGAGCCCCGCGATGACGCTGCACCTTGCCCCCGTGAAGAGCACCGGTCTTGCCTTGTGCGCCGCGGCCTGCGCCGTGCTCGCGGCCTTTCCCGCGGCGGCGCAGACGGCGCCCGCTGCGCCGACCGCGGCCGCCATCCTCGAAGAGCTGCGCCAGTTGCGCGAGCGCGTGCAGGAACTCGAGCGCAAGCTCCAGGCGCAGCAGGCCGCGCAACCGGCGCCTGCGGCCGCACAGCCAGGCCAATGGGGCATGACCCCCGAACAGTCGCGTGAACTCAGCCGCATCGGCGTCAAGGCCGAGGCGATGCAGGACGCCTTCACCGACTACGGCTACAAGGGCCTGAAGATCAGCGGCTACGCCGACCCGGTCTTCATCGTCAACCGCAACCAGGGGCGCGCGGGCTTCCAGTTCGTCAACAACGTCGCCGACGACGGCTACCACTACGACAACTCGTACTTCGGCGCCATCGCGCTCGACTTCCTGAAGGAGACCGAATCGGGGAGCCGCTGGCGGCTGACGCTCGTGCCCAACCGCGGCACCGACGCCGTCATCGGCAACGGCGGCGTCGTGCACGAGGCGACGGTGAGCGTGCCGATCACCGACCTGCAGACGCGTTTCCTGGCCGGCCACGTGCCCGACTGGTCGGGCTACGAGTACCTGCAGCCGACGCTGAACAAGCTGATCACGCACAACCTGCTGTTCGACTACACGCTGCCCACCACCTACACCGGCGCCGGCGTCGACATCACGCGCGGCAAGTGGATGGTCAAGGCGATGCTCGCGAACATGAACGCCTCGCGCAACGGCCCCGACGAGCGCGCGCCGGTCTTCACCTACCGCGTCGACTACGCGCGCGGCGAGTTCCAGGGCTTCGGCTTCGCCGGCGTGCACGGCAAGGCGGCCAACTTCGCCGACGCCAACGCGGCGAAGACGAAGGTCGACCTCTTCGAGTTCGACGCCTACTTCATCCGTGGCGACTGGACGGCCCAGGGCCAGTTGAGCCTGGGCCGCCAGCGCGGCGCGGCGATCGTGCCCGACCCGCTGAGCGGCGCGCTGCGCGACGCGCGCTGGGAGGGGCTGTCGGGCCTCGTCGCCTACAAGATCACGCCGCGCTTCGAGGTCGTTGCGCGCGCCGATCACATCCGCAATGAGAAGAACGGCGGCGGCCTGCTCGGCTACACCGGCTACTGGGACCCGGCCGCCGGCTCGCTGGGCGATGCGCGCAGCGGCATCGGCGTCGACGGCACGCTGGACTGCGTCACCGACCCCACCCTCGCCGAGTGCAACCGCGGCGCCAACCGCAGCGCGTTCAGCTTCGGCGCGAGCTGGCTGTACGACCTGAACACCACCTTCAAGGTCGAATACCGGCTCGACCACGCCGACCGCCGCGTCTTCGTCGTCACGAAGGACGGCACGTTCAGGAAGACCAACCACCTGCTCGGCGCGTCGGTGCTGGTGGCGTGGTGAGTTGAAGCCGCACGCGCCCGCCTGGGCCTGGGTCGCGCTGGCCGCCAGCACGACGCTGGTGGGCAGCTACGTCGGGCTGTCCAAGCTGCTCGTCGCCACCTTCCCGGTCTTCCTGCTCGCGTGGCTGCGCTTTGGCATCGCCGCCGTCGCGATGCTGCCGTGGCTGAAGCGCACCGGCGCCGAGGCGCCGCTCGCGCCGCGCGACCGCAAGCTGCTTTTCTGGGAGAGCTTCCTCGGCAATTTCCTCTTCTCGATCTGCATGCTCTACGGCGTCAAGCTGAGCGGCGCCGTCGCCGCCGGCGTCGTCATGGCCGGCATCCCGGCGGCCGTCGCGGTGGGCTCGTGGTGGCTGCTGCGCGAGCGGGTCGGCGCGCGCGTCTGGGCCGCGGTCGCCTGCGCCGTGGCCGGCGTCGTGCTGCTGGCGCTGGCGCGGCCGGCGGGGGATGCGGCGTCGGCATCGGCGGCCGCCTCGGCCGCCTCTTCGACCGCACCTTCGACCTGGGGCTTCGTGCTGCTGGTCGGCGCCGTGTTGTGCGAGGCGGCCTACGTCGTCATCGGCAAGCGGCTGACGGCGCAGCTGTCGCCGCGGCGCATCAGCGCGCTGATCAACCTGTGGGGCCTGGCGCTCGTCACGCCGTTCGGGCTGTGGCAGGCCGCGCAGTTCGACTTCACCGCGGTGACGGCGCCGACCTGGGGCCTGCTCGTCTTCTACGCGCTCGCCGCGAGCATGGTCACCGTGTGGCTGTGGATGGCCGGCCTCACGCACGTGCCGGCGGCCCAGTCGGGCATCTTCATGGTCATGGTCCCGGCGAGCGCCGCCGCCGTCGGCGTGCTGCTGCTCGGCGAGCCGTTCGGCGGCGTGCACGCGCTGGCCTTCCTGCTCGCGCTGGCGGGTTTGTTGCTGGTGACGTGGCCGGGCCGGGCAAGCACCCGGCGCGCCGACAAGCAGCGGTCAGCCTAGGAGCCTGTGTCTGCGTCCGCGTCTGCGTCGTGTCGGGAAGGCGTTCAACCTTCGCCCACGCGCGGCGCCGTGGCGGCCTGCCCGTAGCCGCGGAACCTCGCCGCCACCTCCGCCATCTGCGCCGCGTCCAGCAGTGCCGGCTCGCCGACGGCCAGCGCCTTCAGGTACACCTCGCACAACGACTCGACCTCGAGGGCCACCTTCATCGCCTGCGCGAGCGTGCGGCCGGCGGCGACGAGGCCGTGGTTGGACAGCAGGCAGGCGTCGCGCTCGTGCATCGCCGCGGCCACGGCGCGCGACAGCGCCTCGCTGCCGAAGAGGTGGTACGGCACACACGGCACCGAGTCGCCGCCGGCGACCGCGACCATGTAGTGAAAGGGCGGCAGCGCGCGGCGCAGGCAGGCCAGCGCGGTGGCGTGCACCGAGTGGCAATGCACCACCGCATGCAGGTCGGGCCGCGCGGCGTAGAGGGCCAGATGGAACGGTGCCTCGGACGAGGGCTTCCAGCGGTTGGCGCGACGCTGCGCCGTGCCGCCATCGAGTGCCAGCCACACGAGGTCGTCGGCGCCGGTGTCGGCCGCCCCCATGCCGGTGGGCGTGATCCAGCAGCCTTGGCCGTCGCCCGCGCGGTGGCTGAGGTTGCCGGTGCTGCCACGGTTCATGCCCCGTGCGTCGAATTGCGCGAGCGCCGCGACCATCGCCTCGCGCAGCGGCCGGTCGGCGGCGTCGTCGTTGTCGTGGTCGTTGACGTTGTCGTCGATCGGGCTCATGCCGCGCTCCCCGGCCCAGGCACCGCGGCCGGCCCGCCCTGCCCGCCCTGGCCGCCGGCGTGCGGCGCGACACGCCGCACGAGCGCGCGCAACGCCGCCGCGTCGGCGTCCACGACGCCGTGCTCGGTGACGAGGCCGGTGACCAGCCGCGCCGGCGTCACGTCGAACGCCGGGTTGGCGGCCCGTGCGCCCTCGGGCACGAGGCGCACTTCCACCACCTCGCCGTCCGCCGTGCGGCCGGCGATGTGGGTCAGTTCGCGCGTGTCGCGTTCCTCGATCGGAATGGCGTCGCCGTCGCGCAGCGCCGCGTCGAAGGTCGACATCGGCATCGCCACGTAGAACGGCACGCCGTTGTCGTGTGCGGCCAGCGCCTTCAGGTAGGTGCCGATCTTGTTGCACACGTCGCCGTTGGCGGCGACGCGGTCGCAGCCGACGATGACGAGGTCGACCTCGCCGCGCTGCATCAGGTGGCCGCCGGCGTTGTCGGCGACGACGCGGTGCGGCACCTGCGCCTGCCCGAGTTCCCACGCGGTGAGGCTCGCGCCCTGGTTGCGAGGGCGTGTCTCGTCGACCCACACCTCGAGCGGCAGGCCGGCGGCGTGCGCCTGGTAGATCGGCGCCGTCGCCGTGCCCCAGCCGACGGTGGCCAGCCAGCCGGCGTTGCAGTGGGTCAGCACACGCAGCGGCCGGTCGCGGCTCGGTGGTGCCGCGCGGCGCGCGGCGGCGGCGCGCAGCAGTTCGAGCCCGTGCCGGCCGATGGCGGCATTGACGGCCACGTCCTCCTCGGCGATCGCTTCGGCCTCGGCCCACGCGGCGGCGGCGCGCTCGCCCGGCGGCAACGGCAACACGCGCGAGCGCACACGCTCCAGCGCCCAGGCGAGGTTGACCGCGGTGGGCCGTGTCGCCGCCAGCCGCGCCGCCGCCGCGGCGAGCGTGGCGTCGTCGGCCGCACGCGCACGCGCCAGCGCCAGCGCCAGGCCGTAGGCCGCGGCGGCGCCGATCAGCGGTGCGCCGCGCAGCCACATGTCGCGGATCGCCGTGGCGACGGCCTCGGCGTCTTGCAGCGGCACCCAAGCCAGGCGGTGCGGCAGCAGCCGCTGGTCGATGATCTCGATGCCGCGCTGAGGCCCGAGCGGGCGCAGCGGACGCGGAACGTCGCTCTCGCCGGCGCTCACGCCATCACCGCCGTCGCGGCCGAGGTCGCGGCCTGGCACATCGCGGCGCGCGCAGCGGCCATCACCTGCCGCGGGTCATCATGCCGGCGCTGCGCGTCGGACCACACCTGGCGCCAGCGGCGCGCGCCGGGCAGGCCGTTGCGCAGGCCCATCATGTGGCGCGTCGCGGCGAGCCAGCTGGCTCCGCCGGGCCAATGCTGCCGCGCCACGTGGTCGACGAAGCGCGCCTCGACCTCGTCGACCGAGGCCGCCGCCGGCGCCGCGGCGCCGAGGAAGCGCGTGTCCCACGCCGCCATCGCCCACGGCTCGTGGTAGGCGTGGCGGCCGAGCATCACGCCGTCGACGTGCGCGAGGTGCGCTTCGATCTGCGCGTCGCTCGTGACGCCGCCGTTGAGCACGATCGTCAGCTGCGGGAAATCGGCCTTCAGGCGGTGCACGAGCTCGTAGCGCAGCGGCGGCACCTCGCGGTTCTGCTTCGGGCTCAGGCCGTTCAGCCAGGCGTTGCGCGCATGCACGATGAAGACCTCGCAGCCGCCGCGCAGGGCCACCGTGCCGACGAAGTCGCGCACGAAGGCGTAGCTCTCTTCGCGGTCGATGCCGATGCGGTGCTTCACCGTCACCGGGATCGACACCGCGTCGCGCATCGCCGCGACGCACTCGGCCACGAGCTGCGGCTCGGCCATCAGGCAGGCGCCGAACGAGCCGCGCTGCACGCGCTCGCTCGGGCAGCCGCAGTTCAGGTTCACCTCGTCGTAGCCCCAGCGTTCGGCCAGGCGCGCGCAGTGCGCGAGGTCGGCCGGCTCGCTGCCGCCGAGCTGCAGCGCCACCGGGTACTCGGCGGTGTCGAAGTCGAGGTGGCGCGGCACGTCACCGTGCCGCAGCGCGCCGGTGGTCACCATCTCGGTGTACAGGCGCGTGCGGCGCGTGATCAGCCGGTGCAGGAAGCGGCAGTGGCGGTCGGTCCAGTCGAGCATCGGCGCGACGGCGAGGCACCAGGGCGAGGCGGCAGGCGGCGAGGCAGGCGGGCGGACCGGCGGGGTGGTCGACACGCCGGCATTGTCGCCGCGCCCGGCGCGCCGGACGCGCCGGACGCCCTCAGACCTTGATGTTGTACCGCTTCACCTTCCGCCACAGCGTCGACTTGTCGATGCCCAGGATCTCGGCCGTCAACGTGCGGTCGCCGCGCGTCCTGCGCAAGGTCTTGCGGATGACGTATGCCTCCATCTCCTCCAGGCTCTGCGGCGGCAGGTAGTCGATGGGGTGGGTGTCGGCGGTGCGCGGTTCGGCCAGGTGCACGGGCAGCACGTCGACGTCGATGCGCTCGTCGCGGCACAGGATGATCATGCGCTGCACGAGGTTTTCGAGTTCGCGCACGTTGCCCGGCCAATCGTGGCGCAATAGCGCGGCCAGCACGGCGGGCGTCATGCCGGCCACGGGTTTTCCGAGCCGTTTGGAGTGGCGTTCGAGGAAGTGCATCGCCAAGAGCGCGATGTCTTCGCGCCGTTCGCGCAGCGGCGGCAGGTCGATCTCCATCACCGACAGGCGGTAGTAGAGGTCGCGCCGGAATTCGCCTTTGTCGACCAGCGTGGGCAGCGGCACGTTCGTCGCGGCGATGACACGCACGTCGACGCGCACCGCTTCGGTGGCGCCTGCCGGGTAGAACTGGCCGTCCTGGAGCACGCGCAGCAGCTTGGCCTGCAGCGCCATCGGCGCGTTGTTGATCTCGTCGAGGAACAACGTGCCGCCGTCGGCCACTTCGAACAGGCCCGCCTTGGCGCGGTCGGCGCCGGTGAAGGCGCCGCGGCGGTAGCCGAAGAGTTCGCTTTCGATCAGCGTGTCGGGGATCGCCGCGCAGTTGATGGCGACGAACGGCTTGTCGCGCCGCGGCCCGAGGCGGTGGATGCGGCGCACGACGAGTTCCTTGCCGCTGCCGCTTTCGCCGGTGACGAGCACGCCGGATTCGTAGGCTGCCGCCGCCTCGACCAGCCGCTCGATCTGCTCCATGCCGCGCGAGCGGCCGACGAGCGTGCCCTCCTCTTCGCTGCCGGCGCCGGGCTGGCGCAGGCGCGCCGACTCGGCGAGCGCAAAGTGGTATTCGAGCGCCGCCTGCGCACGCGCGCGCAGCTGCTCGGTGTCGAAGGGCTTTTGCAGGTAGTCGAAGGCGCCGTCCTTCAGCGCCGCGATGGCCGAGTCCACCGTCGCGAAGCCGGTCACCAGCAGCACCTGGGCGAGCGGCTGGCGTCGGCGCGCGAAGCGCAGCAGGTCCAGCCCGTCGGCGCCGGGCATGCACAGGTCGGTGACGAGCAGCGCCACCGGCTCGTCTTCGAGCAGGTCCATCGCCGCGACGGCGTTCTCGACCATCACCACTTCGGGGTCGCCGGGCAGGCCGCGCAGCACGATGCCGATCAGCTCGCGCATGTCGCGGTCGTCTTCGGCGACCAGCACGCGCGGGCGCGGCGGCGCGGCGCCATACGGCTTTGCCTCGACGGGGGTGCGCGCTTCGGCGGCCGGGCTCATGCTGCAGCCCTCACCGCCACGCGCTCGGGCTCGACGGCCGGCAGGCGGATGATGAAGCGGGCGCCCGGCGCGTGCGCCGCGTCGAAGTCGATACGCCCGCCGCGCCGCGTGACGAGCGCCTGGCTGATGAAGAGGCCGAGGCCCGAGCCCTGCCCCACTTCCTTTGTCGAGAAGAAGGGGTCGAAGAGCCGCCGCCTCGCCTCGGCCGGCACGCCGGGCCCGTTGTCGGCCACGGCGATGGCGACCGTGTCGCCCTCGCGCCAGGTGGCCAGGCCAATGCGCGGCTCGGGCGTGCGCGCCAGCGCCTGGATGGCGTTGGAGATGACGTTGGTGAGCACGATGTCGACCTCGCCGCAGCCGCCTTCGGCGAGCAGCGTCTCGGTGGCCAGGCGCAGGTCGACCTCGATGCCGTAGCGGCGCAGCCGGCAGTGGATGAACGCTTCGATCAGCTCGTGCACGACGGCGTTCACGTCGCAGGTTTCGCCGCTGCACTGGTCCTTGCGCGCGTAGGCGAGCAGGTCCTGCACGACGCGCGAGGCGCGCTGGCTTTGCGTGGCGATGACGTCGGCGTAGCCGGCGAGCTTCGGGCGTTCGGCGACCTCCTGCTTCAAGAGCTGCGCATAACCGAGGATGTTGCCGAGCGGCGTGTTCAGCTCGTGCGCGACGCCGGCAGCGAGCTGGCCCATCGCGACGAGCTTCTCGCGCATCGCCACCGTCTGCATCAACTGGCGGCGCTCGGTCACGTCCTGCAGGATCATCACGCCGCCGATGTCGTCGTCCTGGTCGTCGGTGTAGAAAGCGAGGTTCACGACGAAGGCACGCGCCGCGCCGCCGACCTCGAGCTCGATCTCGTGGTCGTGCAGTTCCTGCTTGTAGAGGAACGCGTCGCGCAGCATGTTGCGGCCGCGCTCGTCGGGCACGAGCAGGTCGAAGAGGCCTTTGCCGGCGAGGCCGCCTGGCGCATTGGGCCCGGTACCCGCGCCGCCGAACAACGCCTCGGCGCGCCGGTTGGCGATGGCCACCGAGAGATCGTCGTTGATGCCGAGCAGCGCGCCGGGCGTGCTTTGCAGGATCGCGTTGAGGCGGTTGCGTTCGTCGAGGAAGCGCGTCTGGCACTCCTCGACGGTGCGGAACATCATCGCCAGCGCCGAGACGGTGGTGTTGTGCTCGGGGATCAGGCGGCCAACCGAGGTCCAGCCGAGACCACGCTCGGCCGTGGGCGTCAGCAGCCCTTCACGCGCGTTGTGGATGCCTTGCTCGAGCTGGCGCAGCGCCGCCAGTTCGGCCGCGCCGCGCGCGAGCAGGCCGCACAAGGCCGCGACGAGCAAAGCGAAGAGAAGCCGGTCGACCGCGGCGTCGTGCCAGCTGTGGCTGATCAACGCGTAGGCTGCGGCGCCCAGTACGGCGGCCAGCGGCGGCAGCCACTGGCCGGGCAGCGAGAAAGCGCGGGATGCACTCGGACCACGGGGCGCGCTCGCCCCACCGTGCGCGGCCGGCAGTTCCAGCCGCGCCGAAGGGTCGCTCGCAGTGCCGCTCATGTCCCCCTCCGCCCGGTCCCTCGGTGGCCGCGCGTCGGGCCGGCTCGCGTGGGCTCAGTGGAGAGAACCCCGCGGCCGGCGCGCTTGCCGGCTCAGATCAGAAGATCAATTGCAGGCCCAGTGTAGCCTGCCGATAGTCGCTGAGCGCCGGCAGCGCCGGGTGCGGCGTGTCGTGCTTGATGTCGGCGAGTTCGACGCTCACCTTCAGGCGCTGGCCGTCGATGTAGTAGTTCGCGCCCAGGCTGTTCCAGCGGTTGTCGTAGTACTCGGCGTTGCCGGTGCGCACCGCGTAGTCGAGCTTCTCGTGCCGGCCGAAGAACTGCAGCCGGCCCGGCCCCACCTTGCCCGGCAGCAGGACGCCGGCCTTCAGGTAGTGGCCCTTCAGGTCGCTGTTGGCACCGAGCTGCGGGTCGGGCGACTGGCCGAACGCGCCGCCGGTGTCGTACTTCATCACCGCGGCCGACGCGGTGAAGACACCCGCCGCGGTGGGCAGCTCCATGAACGCGTCGACGGTCCACGCCTTGTAGTCCTTCGCATCGGCGCGCGAGAGGTAGTTCGCGAACGCCACCTCGGGCTGGCGGTCGTACGCGGCGCCGATCGTCAGCACCTTCTGCGTGCCGAGGTAGGTGCCCTGGTAGCCGTAGTTGAACTCCGGGTCCCACAGGCTGACGTGCGCGCGCGCGGTGATGCGCGGCTTGTGGCGCGGCATCTCGGCGACCTCGCGGCCGTCGGCCACCATCAGCCGGTACTGCAGCATCGCGTTCATCAGGTTGCCCCAGACGACGACGCCGGTGTCGCGCGTGCCGCCGAACGGCGTGTACGAGAGCACCTCGGCGCGGTCCAGCGTCAGCGGTTCGAGGCAGGCCTCGAGGTTCTCGCGCGTGAAGGTGTTCTTCACGCGGCCGACGATGAAGCGAACCTCGTCGCTCCAGTCGATCGACACGTACGCGTCGCGCCAGAAGATCGGCCGGTCGGTCTGGCCGGCGCGGCCGTCGCCGCCGGCTTCGAGCTGCGCGTAGAAGCTGACGACGTCGTTGTACTGGCCCGTGAAGGCGAGCCGGTTGCGGCGCAGGAACATGTCCGACGTGTTGTTGGACTGGCCGGCGAAGTCCTGCCGGCGGTTCTCCCACCAGCCCTGCACGGCGTAGGTGATGTTCAGCGACTGGCCGGTGCCGAAGTCGATGGTCGGGCCGGCGGTGGCGGCGGTGGGCGCCATGAGCGCCGTCGTTGCGGTGAGTGCGGCCGCGGCCGAGACGGCGTGGCGGCGCAGGGTGCGTGCGAGCGGCTTCATCTCACTTCCCTCCGGTGTAGGCGGCCTTGACCTTGGCGAGGTCGCTCGTGTGGCAGCCGGCGCAGCTGCCGCCCGCGTCGTCGCGCGGCTTGGCGATCATCTTGGCGTGCGCCACGTCTTCCTTCAGCACGCGCGGGTTGCCCTTGTGGCAGCCGACGCACGAGTTGTTGACCTTCGAGTGATGCGCGTGCCAGGGGCCGGTGGCGGGTTCGGACTTCGGCAACGCGGCGCGCTTGCCGTTGTGGCACTTGAAGCAGCTCGAGGCGCCCAGGCCGCAGGCATTGGCCGGAGCCATCGGCAGCCAGTCGGCGGCGGCCATCGGGCGCGCGTGCGCGGCTTCGTCGCCCCAGGCGGGGGTCGATGCGACCTCGGGCGCGCGCTGATCGGCGCCGAAAGTCCACAGCACGAGGCCGAGGGCGAGCGCGAAAGCGAACGAGAACGCGCGGCGCAGCGGTTGGCGCCAGCGTGAGACGTTGGAGGCGCTGGACCCGGTGCGGTCCTGCGGACGAGAGCGCGTGGGCTGGCTGGGCGTCGGACTCACGGTTCGGTTCTCCTCGGGTTGGGTGCGGGGGTTTTCGGATCGGATGCGGGCTTGTCGTCGCCCTTTGCGTCGGTTCTCGCGTCGCTCTTCGTCGCGGGCGCCGAGGCTGCGCGGGCGCCTCGCCCGGCGCGTTCGGCGGCCGCGCGTTCGATGGCCTCGTCGTCGATGTCGCCTGCGCAGTCGCACACGGCGCGCCGGGTGCGAAAGCGAAGGCGCGGCGCGGCGGGTGTGCTCGCAGCGGCCGACGCTGATGCCGACGTCGCTGCCGCGTTGGTGCCGCTGTCGGCGTGCGCACGGCCGGCCAGCAGCAGGCCGGCTGCGGCGACAAGCCACGCGCGGCGGTCCCGGCGCGCGTGAACGGCGCCGTGGGCAAGCGATGGGCGGTGCATCTCGAACATGCCGGCGCTTCTCAAAGCAGGACACGTGCCACGCGCGTGCGAGCCGGCCGCCCGCGGCGCGCCGTGCGAGGGAACGCCGGCGCACGGCGCGCTGTGCGAGGTGCGAAGCGCCCCGGGTTGCAGGGCGCTCCGCGGCCGCGCGGATCTTTCAATTTGCAATGCGCGCGGCGGCGGCGAGCGGCCGGCGTAGGCGCAGCAATTCGTACTCGGCGCTACGCACACGCGCCAGCGCTTCGCGCAGCGGCGGCAGCGCCGCGGCCGGCCACTGGCCAGCGCGTTGCAGGCTCTGCGTGAACGTGCGCTCGTAGTGTTCGCCCGGCTTGACGACGACGACGAGTTCGAGTTCGCCTTGAGCGCCGGCCGGCACGTCGACCTCGAAGCGCGCCGTGCCGCCGGCGGGGATGCGCGTGTCGGCGATCTCGTGCTTCAGGTCGGTGTCGACGGTCCAGCCGATGACACGCGTGCCGATGGCTGCGGCTGCGCCCGAGCCGTCGATCGCCGCAAAGCGCAACTCGACCTTCGGCACCATGTACGTCGGGAAGTGATGGCCGGCGCCGACGTTGCGCACGGTCGCCACGGCGACGCGCTTGCCTTGTCGTGACTCGATCGCAAGTGCCACGTCGATCGCACCTCGTGTCGTTCCGGCGTCGTGGATGCCGCGCCACAGGTGCTGGCGATTGGGCATGTGGCAGCTCTGGCAAGTCTGCGTCGCGGCTTGCGGGCTCACCTTCCACTGCGCGTAGGTGTCTTCGTGCAGCTTGCCGGCCGTGCGCGGGCCACTCTCGGGGAACTGGTGGCAGTGCGCGCAGAAGCGGCTGTCGGAGAAGGCCGGTGCAGCCTCGAATCCGCCGTGGCCTGTTGAGCCCTTCAGCGGCCGGTTCTCGCCCGGCACCGGGCCGAAGCGGCGATGGCCGCGCACGTGGCACGCGGCGCAGACGAGGCCTTCGTGTGCAAGGTTCGCCGGCACGTACGACGGCGGCGCCGTGGCGGGCCGCGCCGGCCAGTTCATCTGTTGCGCGAGCAGCGCCTTCTGCTCGGCCAGCGGCGCGTGGCAACGCAGGCAGCGGTTCGCCGCGGCTTGGTCCATCACCTGCAACTGCCACAGCAGCCCGGGTCCGACGGCGCGGGCGTGCAGGCTGCCTTGCCATTCGCGCCATTGCGCGGCGTGGCACTGGCCGCAGGACTCGGGGGCAAGCGAGGCGTCGAGCGCCGTGAAGCCGGCGGGGACCTCGCCTTGCGCGGGAATGGGTTCTTGCCAGTGGCGGGAGAGGAAGGTTTCGGGGTCTTCGGGGGTGGGCTTCGGGGAGCAGGCGGCGAGGACCGCGATCACGAAGAACCCGAGTACTCGCCCCACCCTCACCCCTGCCACCTGCCGCAGGCGGGACAGGGAATAAAGACCGCTCTTCTCAACCGCCGCACGGGTTCGGCGGCAGGCCGCCGCCACCACCGCCGTCGCCGGCGCTTTCGCCGGTCTTGAAGGTCTTGTCGGCGTTGACGATCGCATCGGTGTGGGCCGCGTACGGGTTGGTCACGTTGCGCGTCGCGACGTCGGTGGTCGCCATCGCGGCGCGGAAGTATGACCGCACGTCGGTGCGCCACGGCGAGTCGGCCGGCATGATCGAGCGGCCGGTGTTGTCGGTGATGTGCGACAGAGAATTCCACTCGACCATTGCGCCGTCGTAGAAGCGCGTCGGCTTGCCGAGGATCACGGCGCTGACGACGCCGGTGATCATCGCCCGGAAGGTGGTCTCGCAGTAGACGTAGATCGTGTCGCCTTCCTGGTAGGCGTTGCCGGCACCGAGCAGGCCCATCGTGCCGTCGATGAAGCCGATGCCTGTGGCGTCGGGCGTGCCGTCGAGGTACGACGCGAGCACGGCCTTCGGCTTGTAGGCGAAGCCCTTGGTCGAATCGAGCATGTGCGTGTACTGCAACTGCACCGCGCCGAACGGGTGGCCCTGGCGCGAGCCGCCGTTCTGGAACGTCCAGCGGTAGTTGTCGGGGTTCACCGGCATGCAGTAGGCGGTGGTGCACGACTGGTTGCCGGCGGCGTCGGAGTTGGTGTCCTCGCCGCGCTCGACGAGCGTGCCGGCCGCGTACTGGCCGACGCTGCGCGCGTCCCACAGGAACATGCCGTCGCTCTTGACCGACACGTTCGTCGAAGGCAGCACCGCGAGCAGGTCGCGCACGGTGGCCTGGAGCTGCGTGTTGTCGACGAGCAGGCTCTTGATCGAGAACGTGCCGTTGTTCGGCGCCGTCGAGGCCGTGGCCTGGAACTGTGCGGCCGTCATGCTGTCGGTGACGAGCCACTGGTTGCCGCCGTTGAGCACCGCCAGGTGCGCCTGGTCGACGCCCCAGTAGCGCAGCGCGTACCAGATGCGGCCCTGCGCCATCGCGTTGCCGGTGTTGCCGGTGCCCATCGCGGCGACGATCATGTCGCGCGTCGGATCGATGTTGAACTTGCGCATCAACGCGTCCATCGTCGCGCCGTCGGGCACCATGCTCTGCGTTTCGATGACGCCGTTGTTGCGCGTCTGGATCCACTCGCTGCTGGGCGACAGGTACGTGAAGACGTTGACGCCGTCGGGCTTGATGTACTCGGCGCCGACGGGGCCGGCGGAAGCCTGGAAGATGACGAGCTTGCCGGTGATGCCGGCCGGGCGCTCGGCCGGCCAGTTGCTCATCCAGCGGCGCAGCGTCGCGCCGGTGACGAGGCCGTTGACGTTGTCGTCGTAGTTGTCGGCCGAGGTCTGCGCGATGCGCGCCGGCGAGTTCACCGTCATGCGCCGCGCGGTGGAGTTCGGGTCCTCGTTGCTGCCGCCGCCGCAACCCGGCAGCAAGGCGGCTGTCGCCAGCGCGGCGACGGCGAGGGTGATCGCGTGCGTCCAGCTCTTCATTCGTCTGTCTCCTTCGGGCGGTCGGATGGGTTCAGCAACACGGGCAGCCAGCCGTCGGCCAGCGCATCGAGCAGTTTGTCGTAGGGCGGCGCCAGCGGCAGCAGCCGCACTTGCGCGCCCTGGCGGCGCAGCGCGTCGCCGAGCGCGTGGGTGTCCGCGGGGGGCGCCTCGCGGTCTTGCAGCAGCAGCACTTTGCGGGCGTCGTTCATCGGTCACTCACAGCATGTAGACGACGTCGGCGGCGACGATGGCGCGCGCGACTTCGTCCCAGCAGGCGGCGCCAGTCGGCAGCACGCGCGGCGCGAGCTCGGCGAACTCGAGCGCTTCGAGCTGCACCTTCGCTTCGTCGGTGTCGGGCAGCGGCCCGAGCGACAGCACGTCGAGTCCGGTGTCGGCCAGCGTCAGGCCGGCCGCGACGCGCAGCGCCTCCACGGGCTTGTGGCGGGCGACGACGAGCATCTTCTTGGCCATGTCGGTTGCGCCTACAACACCAGCAGCGCCTGCGCGTTCTGCGCGAGCTTGGCGCCCTGGAACTGGCTGCCCATGACGACGACCTTGCCGAGCGCGGCGATGTCGCAGTCGGGCATCAGGTGGTCGACGCTGTGGCGGCACACGGCCACGCTGAGCGGCCGCGCGCGCGCCTCGGCCATGAACGCCTCGTCATCGAGCAGCTGCACGCCGGTGTCGGTGAGGAAGCACCGCGCCTCCCAGCCGCGCGCCGCGGCGCCGGCCAGCAGACCGGCGGCTGCCGCGGCGTGGCGGCGGTCGGTGACGACGAGGCCGAAGAGCATGAGCTTGGGTCCTTCAGTTCTTCAGCGCTCGTTCAGCTCTTGCGGATCGTCCAGGCGAACTGGCCGCCGCCTTCCTGGCGCTCGACGATGTCGTTGCCGTCGGATTCGCACATCGCCTGGATCGACTCGCCCGACGACGGGTTGTCGAAGACCAGCTGCAGCGTGTCGCCGGGGGCGAGCTTCTGCAGCGCCTTCTTCGTGTACATCTGCGGGTGCGGGCAGGCATAGCCGCAGACGTCGAGCTTCCATTGGCCGTCGCCGACCTGGTTGAACGTCACTGCCATTGCTTCGTCTTCCTTCGTCGATTCGACGTCGTGGTTCGTGTGCGCGGCCGGCCTTCAGCCGAGCGAGAGTTCGTCGCCGCGGCGCGCCGCCTGCCAGTCCATCCACCAGGCGAAGAGCTTCACGCCGGCAAACGCGCCGGCCGCCATGCCGAGCAGGAAGATCCAGCCGCTCGGGTCGCCGTTGGTCACCGTGGCGAAGAAGGCGCCGATGTTGCAGCCCATCGCGATGCGCGCGCCCAGGCCCATCAGCGCGCCGCCGACGATCGCGAAGACGGCCGCTTCCAGCGACGGCAGCTTCCACTTGAACTCGCGGCGGGCGAGCGCCATCATCGCCGCGCCGAGGATGATGCCGATCGACATGTAGCCCGGCGCGTTCAGCCACGGCGGCGGCAGCCCGTTGTCGAGGCCGAAGAAGATGTTGTCGCTGATCGGCCAGTTCAGCCGCTCGAGCACCCAGCCGCCCCACTGCGCTTCCTGCGTCGTGATGTACCAGTAGCCCGGGTCGAAGACGGTGTCCTGGATCGACAGGCCCGTGCGCCGCCCCATCGCCGCGAGCATCTCGCCGAAGTTGGCGATGCCGTAGTGGTCGCGCAGCACGCCGGTGACCCACATGTGCGCGCCGGCCAGCACGCCGAGGCCAGCGCCGGCGAGCGCCGTGTTGCGCGACGAGGTCGCCATCGACCACAGGCCGCGCAGGTGGTCGCCGAAGGTCGGCGCGGTGATCTTCGCGCGGCGCAGGTGGCCCGGGCGGTAGTAGATGGCGTACAGCAGCACCAGCAGCACGGCCACCGGCAAGAGCGCCACGACGACGAGGTTCACGAAGATCGCGAGCCCCGAGGACTCGGCGACGCCGAACGCCTGCGCGGCGGTGGTCGCCTTCAGGTCCCAGATGTAGCCGGCGGTGAAGAGATCGAACCAGCCCTTCGTGACGGCGAGTTCGGCCGGCATGTCCTTGGCCACCGCCTTCGCCGTCCACTCCTGCGGCGCGAGGAAGTCGAACGCGCCCGAGCTGCCGACGACGAAGGCCTGCGCGAACGAGATCGAGACGATGACGAGCATCGAGCCGACGTTGCCCTCGCCGGCCTTGTAGAGCGACCCGGTGGCGCAGCCGCCGGTGAAGACGATGCCGAAGCCGAAGATCGCCGCGCCGATGAGGATGTGCCAGCCGAGCGGGTTCGGGTGGAAGGTGTTGAAGCCGCTCAAGCTGACACCGGCGGCGACCAGCGCGTACAGCGCCACCGCGATCATCATCCCCACGGCCATGCGCGGCACGCGCACCGCGAACAGGTCGCGCACCGCCGAGGCCATGCAGAAGCGTCCGTACTGCAGCAAGAGGCCGTAGGCCACGCCGAACCAGGCGTAGACGAGGATGTAGGTGAAGCGGCTGTCGACGGCGTAGGCCCAGATCGACGCGGCCAGCACGACGGCGAGCACCGCGAGCGCGGCCTTGTGGCCCTTGTGCAAACCCGTGCTCGTTCCGCTCGCGCCTTGCGCCTGCTGCTCCATCCTGCCCTCGTTCCCTCGTTCGCTGTTCGTTCGGTTGTCGATGTGGACGCGGCGCCTTCAGCCGCCCTTGCGCAGATAGACCCGCCAGCCCTGCGTGTCGCGCACCGTGGCCAGGTGTGTGCTGGCCAGCGTCAGCGCCAGCGCGGGAAAACCCTCCACCGCCGGCGCGCTGTCGCAGCGAACTTCGACCACTTCACCTTCGGACACGCGGTTCAGCACTTTCATCGTCAACAACTGCGGCCTCGGGCACATCGCCCCCAGGCAATCCACCGTCTGCGCGATCGGCGTCGGTCCGAGGCCGGGCACGTCGGCCGTCGCGCTCACCGCGCTCGGGCCTGGGGCCGGCTGCGGGCGGCCGTCGAAGAGCCCCCACCAGTTCCATCCGCTCATGACTCACGCTCTGCGCATGGTGCGTTGAAAAGCAGCTTGCATGCCAATGGGTCCTCCGAGGTAGCGCGCGATACGAGCCGATGGATGTTGCACTGGCGCGGCCGAAGGGTCACTGGGCGTTGCGTTATGCAATCGCGCAGGCCGATTGGCGCTCGGCACTGCGCTGCGGTTGCGGGTTTCCCCGCGGTCGGTGCGAGTCAGCGCACGCGCGCCGCGTTTTCGGCGACGCCGGCGGCGAAGCGCGGCAGCAAGGCGGCAGGCAGGTCGTGGCCCATGCCGGGCACGAGATCGAGCTCGGCGCCTGCGATGCGCGCGGCCAGGTCGTGCGCGGCGGCCACCGGCACGAGCGGGTCGTCGTTGCCATGCAGCACGCGCGTCGGCGCGGTGATCGCGCGCACGAGGGCGCTGCGGTCGCCATCGGCAACGATCGCCGCGAGCTGCCGAGCCGTGCCGGCCGGCCGCCAGGCGCGGCGCACGGCGGCCGTCAACCGCCGGCGCATCTCGTCGGGCGGCGTCGGGTAGCCGGGGCTGCTGATCAGCGAGACGATGTGCATCAGGTGTTCGACGATCGCCGCCTCGCCGGCACCGGCGGGCGGGCGGCGCAGCAGCGCGCGGCGCACGTGCGGCTGCGCATGCGGCAGGTGGCGCGCGCCGGTGGTCGTCATCATCAGCGTCAGGCTCTTGACGCGCTGCGGGTGGCGCGCTGCGAAGTGCTGCGCAACCATGCCGCCCATCGACGCGCCGCACACGTGCACCGCCGGCAGGCCGAGCGCGTCGAGCACGCCGGCGACATCGCCGGCCATGTCGGCAATGCCGTAGGGCGCCGTCACCGGCAGGTGCATCGCCCAGCGCAGTGCCGCCCACGTCAGGTTGGGCACGCCGAGGTGGTCGAGCTGCGTCGACAGGCCCGCGTCGCGGTTGTCGATGCGCAGCACGCGAAAGCCGCGCCCGACCAGGTCGTTCACCAACTCGTCGGGCCAGGCGATCAGCTGCATGCCCAGGCCCATCACCAGCAACAGCGGCTCGCCGCCGGCCGGGCCCTGGTCGTCGAGTTCGATTTCGAGGCCGTTGCTGGGGATGCGCATGAGGCAATGGTGCGGTCAGGCAGACGTGGTGGCCTTGCGGCGCGGCTTGGTCTTCTTCGGCGGGCTCGGCGACTTGGCTCGAGGCGCCGGCCGCGATGGCTGGGTCTTGGCTTTTTTCTTTGCCGGCGCCTTCATCCACCCGGTCGCCGCGGCCAGCGCGCCGCGCGACACCTGCGAGGCTTGCGACGCCACCTTCGACGCCACCTGCGACGCCACTTGCGAGGCGACCTGCGAAGCCACCCGCGTCGCCGCCTTCGCCGTCATGCCGCTGGCGACGCGGGAGGTCACCTGCGACGCCGCCTCGGCTGCCGCGCGGCCGATCGTCGCATCGACCGCCGCGCGCAGCCGCCGCGTCGTCAGCCCGACGAGGCCCGGTGCGCCTTCGCGCGCCGCGGCCAGGTCGGCCTCGTGCGAGCCGGCCAGCACGCGCAGGTCGTCCATCGCGACGCGCAGCGCGTCGGCCAGCGTCGCCACGTCGGGCGCCGCGGCGGCGTCGGCCATCAGGCCGACGTCGAGCGACTGGTCGTAGCTTTGCACCGTGATGTTCAGCGCCACGCCGTGCACGACGATCGACGTCGGGTAGTTGGTCAGCATGCGCGCGCCCGCCAGGTACAGCGGCAGCGGCGGCCCGGGCACGTTGCTGATGACGACGTTGGCCACCTGCGGGATGCGCTCGGCCACCTTCGCGCGGCCGTACAGCGCGGTGGCCGCTTCGAGCAGCCACGGCACGCCGAGCGACGGGAAGTCGGTGGGCAGGATGCCCTTCAGGCTGCCCATCGTCGACTTCATCGATGCGGTGGCCGCCTTCACGTGCGCCAGGCGCCGGCGCGGGTCGGCGATGTTCGTGCCCAGGTTGACGAGGCTCAGCGACGCCTGGTTGTCGGCCGTCGTGTCGCCGCGCTCACGCAGCGAGATCGGCACCGCGGCAATGAGGCTCTTGCGCGGCAGCGCGTGGCGCTTGGCGAGATAGCGGCGCAGTGCCGTGCTGCACAGCCACAGCACGATGTCGTTGACCGTCGCATCGCCGGCGCGGCCGAGCGCTTTGACTTCGGCCAGCGGCAGCGTCACGGCGGCGAAGGCGCGCCCCGCGGTCACCGACGCGTTGAACGGCGTGCGAGGCGCGAGCGTCAGGTTGCTGCCGCCGATCGCACCGCCGCGACCCTTGCCGCCGCCCTTGTCCCCGGTCAGCCACGGCAGCGCGCCGCGGCTCACCGCCCCGCCGGCGGCGCTGCCGAGCGTGCCGACGGTGGACGGCAGCTCGCGGATGATCTGCGCCACCTTCTGCGCCTGATGGCCGATGACGCCGCGCAGCATCTCGGTCATGCCGAGCTTGAACGTCTGGTCGCGGCGCCGGGTTCGTGCCTCCATCGCGCGGGGCGCCGGTGTGAGATCCAGCAGCGCGTTGGCCAGCGCCACGGCCGCCTGGCCGTCCACCGCCGCGTGGTGCAACTGCGTGTAGACGGCGACGCGGCGCCGCCCTTCGGCACTCGGCGCCAGGCCCTCGAAGACGAAGAACTTCCACAGCGGCCGGTGGCGGTCGAGCAACTGCGCGTGCAGCCGGCCGACGGCCTTCTGCAACTCGGGCAGGCCGTCGCCGGCCTTTGCCGAAGCGGGCAGCGGCTCCTCGACGACGTGCTGCGCGAGGTCGGGCTCGGCATCGACCCAGGCCGGGTTGGCCATGTTCAGCGGCATCCACCACAGGCGCCGGCGCAGCACCGGCGTTGCCGGCAGGCGCGCCTTGATGTGCCGGCGCAGCGCGGTCGCGAAGCGGCCGCGGAAACCCGCCGGAAGCTCGTACAGGTGCAGCGCGCCGACGTGCATCGGCATCTGCGGCGTTTCGAGGTAGAGGAACGTGGCGTCGAGCCCGGACAGCTGCTTCATGCGCGTACGCTCCTCCTTGTTGTTGGACGGCTTCACCGCGCTTGCGCCGGCCGCCCTTTGCTGCCCTGTGCTGCCCTTCAAGCGCTGGCCACCGGGCCGGCACGGCGGCGCAGCAGCGTCGGCAGTTCGTTGCCGGCCAGCGCCGCGAGCACGAGCGCGCCGCCGGCCAGCACGCTGGCGGCAGGCGCTTCGCCGGCACCGAGCCACGCCCAGGCGACGCCGAACAGCACTTCGAGCAGCGACAGCAGCGAAGCCTCGGGCGCGCTGAGCGAACGCGCCGCGACCACCGCCATCAGGCAAGGGACGGCCAACTGCACCGCGCCGAGAAGGCCGAGCCAGCCGAGGTCGGGCGCCGATGCGACCAGCGGCCAGGCCAGCGGCAGCGTCAGCGCCGCCGACAGCAGCGCGCCGAGCAGCACCGCGGCCAGCATGTCGGCGGCCGCGTCGTCGCGCGGCGCGGGCGGCTTCGCGGACGTCGGCGCGCGGCCCGCGGAGGGCGCCGCCGGCCGGTTCAGATGCTGCAACAGCGTCCAGTTCGTCGCCGCCGCCAGCGGCACGGCCAGCGCCACCGCGGTGCCGAGCACGTGCCGCGCGTCGCCGGCGCTGAACTGCGTGCCGTACATCCACGCGATGCCGAGCGCCGCGACGGCGATCGCCGCCCAGGTGCGGGGCGCCAGCCGGTGGCCGAGCGCGGCGCGCGCCAGCAACGCGGTGAACAGCGGCGCCAGCGCCATCGTCACCAGCACGTTGGCCACCGTGGTCAGCGTCAGCGCGACCATGAAGGCCGTGTACATCACGCACCAGCACAGCGCCGAGAGCCACAGCGCCCGGCCGCCTTGCCGCAGCGTGCGCCACAGCGGCCCCGGGCCGCGCCACGCCGACAGCAGCACGATGAGCGTGAGCGCGTTGAACAGGCTGCGCCAGAAGGTGACTTCGAAGCTGCGCGCGCTTTCGAGCTGCCGGGTGACGACGCCGGCGATGCTCCACAGCAGCGCCGCGCAGATCATCGTCGCGACGGCGCGGCGGTGAGAGAGAGTGAGCATGAGGATGAGAGGCCGCACAAGACCATGCAACCGCGACTGTAGCGGGCCGAGCCGCTACCATTGCCGCCCAATCGCCCGGGCGTGACAGACGTTAGGTCACGGCCACACATCAAGAAGGAAGCGATGGAGGTGGTGAGGAGCAAGCAGGCGCGTCGTGCGTCGGCCGGCACGTGGCCGATAACGGCCTGGCTCGGCCTCGCCGCCGCCTTGGCCTTCGGCACTCCGGCGCAGGCGCAGGACTGGCTGATCAGCGTGCTCGAAGGCGACGCCGTCGTCGTCGACGGGCTGCGCCGCGTCGCCGCCGCCGCCGGCCAGCGTCTCGAGGCCGGCGCCATCATTGAGACGACGGCCAAGACCGGCGTGCTGCGTCTCGAAGGCGGCGACCAGAGCACCTACGACCTCGGGCCGGACACGCGCGCGATGCTCGCGCCGACGGGCTTTGCGAGCCGCAACGAGCGCGCGCCGCAGCTCTATCTGATGCAAGGCTGGCTGAAAGGCACGGCGCGCGGGGCGCGCGAGGCGGCCGGCATCCTCACGCCGGCGCTCGAGGTGCTGCCGTTCAAGGGCGCGATCGTGCTTTACCAGGCCAAGCGCGAGCACGCCGCCTTCGTCGAGGCCGGGCGCGCCGATCTCGTCGAGCGCCGCGTCGGCAGCGGCTCGATCGCCGTCAACGCCAGCGAGTTCTACGCCGGGGAAGGCGCGCGCCGCGGCAGCGTCGCCGCGCGGCCGGCGCCGAGCTGGCTGCAGACGGTGCCGCGCGCCTTTCGTGACCCGATTCCGCTGCGCGCGGCGGCCTGGCGCGACCGGCGCGTCGAAGCGCTTGTGCTGCCCGGGCCGGCGTACACGCAACTCGCCGACTGGTTGACGGCCGAGCCGACGCTGCGCGCGCAGATGGTGCCGCGCTTTGCGCCGCTGGCGCGCGACGCCGCCTTCCGCGCCGAGGTCCTCCACCGCCTGCCCTCACACCCGGAGTGGGGCCCGATCGTCGCGCCGCCCGAGCCGCGCCCCCGCCGTCCGACCCCCGCCACCTCAGGAGCAAGCCGATGAAACTGCTCGTCAAGTTCAACCTGCTGTTCCTGTTCGTCATGCTGCTCGGCCTGGCCGTCAGCGGCTACATCACGAAGAACCTGCTCGAGGCCAACGCCAAGGACGAGGTGCTCAAGCAGGCGACGCTGCTGATGGAAAAGGCGCTGGCGGTGCGCGGCTACACGTCGGGCCAGATCACCAAGCTCTTGCAGACGCAGCTGAAGTACGAGTTCCTGCCGCAGTCGGTGCCGAGCTACTCGGCCACCGAGGTGCTGGGCTCGCTGCGCTCGAAGTACCCCGACTTCCAGTACAAGGAAGCGACGCTGAACCCGACCAACCCGCGCGACCGCGCCGTCGGCTGGGAGGTCGACATCGTCAACCAGTTCCGCACCGACGCGGGCCTGGGCGAAACCTCGGGCACGCGCGACACGCCGGCCGGGCCGAGCCTGTGGATCGCCCGGCCGCTGCGCATCACGAACCCGGCGTGCCTGGAGTGCCACAGCAGCGTCGAGGCGGCGCCACGCACGATGATCGACCGCTACGGCCCGGCCAACGGCTTCGGCTGGCAGCTCAACGAGGTGATCGGTGCTCAGGTCGTCTCGGTGCCGCTGTCGGTGCCGATGGCGCGCGCGGACCGTTCGTTCCGCGTCTTCATGGGCGCGCAGATCGGCGTCTTCGTGGCGCTGGGCATCGTGCTGAACCTGATGATCTGGCTGCTGATCGTGCGCCCGGTGCTGAAGCTCGCGTCGCTGGCCGACCGCGTCAGCCAGGGCGACCTCGAGGCGCCGGAGTTCAGCGCCGGCCGTGACGAGATCGGCGTGCTCGCCGCGTCGTTCTCGCGCATGCGCGCCAGCGTCGTGCAGGCGATGAAGATGCTGGAGAGCTGAGCGACGCCGCCCCGCGTTTCGCCCGCATCGGCACAATGGGCCCATGAGCGTCCCGCAGCAACTCGGCAAGTACCGCATCGTCTCGGTGCTCGGCGAGGGCGCCATGGGCATCGTCTTCAAGGGCTACGACCCCGGCATCCAGCGCACGGTGGCGCTGAAGACGATCCGCCGCGACTTGACGCTGGCCGACGGCAGCGGCGCCTCGGCGCAGCAGCGTTTTCGCATCGAGGCGCAGGCGGCCGGGCGGCTGTCGCACCCGGGCATCGTCGCCGTCTACGACTTCGGAGACGAGGGCGACCTGTCCTACATCGCGATGGAGTTCATCGAGGGCAGCTCGCTGTCGCGCTACAACGCCAAGGGCCGCGTGTTCAGCGACGACGACGTCGCCAGCATCGTCGTGCAGCTGCTCGACGCGCTGGACCACTCGCACTCGCACGGTGTGTGGCACCGCGACATCAAGCCGGCCAACGTGCTGATCACGCACGAGGGGCGCGTGAAGGTCGCCGACTTCGGCGTCGCCCGCATCGAGCACAACGACCTGACGGTGGCCGGCAGCGTCATCGGCACGCCGGGCTACATGGCGCCCGAGCAGTTCCTCGGCGAGCCGATCGACTCGCGCGTCGACATCTACGCCACCGGCGTGCTGCTGTACCAGTTGCTCGTCGGCCGCCCGCCCTTCACCGGCAACACCGAGTCGCTGCTGTACCGCGTGGTGCACGAGCCGCCGGTGCTGCCGACGCTGACGCCGGGTTACGCGCGCGCGACGAACCTCGACGAGGTGGTGGCCAAGGCGCTGGCCAAGGACCGGCGCAACCGCTACGCGAGCCCGGCGGCGTTCAGGCAGGAGTTGCTCGAAGCCTTCGGCCGCGCCGTGCCTTCGCGCGTCGCGCCGGGATCGCTGTTCGCGCCGAGCGACGTGCCCACCGAGATCGTTCCGTCGTCGCCTTCGCGCACTTCGAGCGCGCAGCCGCCGGCGCACTGGGACCCGGCGCTGCTGCATCAGGTGGAAGCGCGGCTGGCGCGGCACGTCGGGCCGATGGCCGCCGTGCTGGTGCGGCGCAGCGCGCGCGCCTGCCACGACCTGCCGACGCTGTACCAGCACCTGGCGGACCAGGTGACCAACGCGAGCGCGCGCCAGGCCTTCCTGGCCGAGGCGCGCAACCTGAAGACCCAGCCGTCCTACGGCAGCGTGGGCACCGTGTCGGCGTTCGGCGCGCTCACCGGCACGAGCCTCGGGCTGATTCCAGAGTCGTTGATCGCCGCGTCCGGCCGCGTCCTCGCGCAGTACCTGGGGCCGATCGCGCCGGTGGTCGCCAAGCGCTCGGCCGCGAAGGCGCCCAGCCGCTCGGCCTACTTCGACACGCTCGAAGCGGCAGTCGCCGACCCCGCCAAGCGCAAGGAAGTGCGCGCGCTGCTCGACAAGCTGCCGTAGGCGGCTGGGCGAGGCTTACGCCTCGCGGCTGGCGCGCTTGCGCTCGTGTTCCTTCAGGTGGCGCTTGCGCAGGCGGACGCTCTTGGGCGTGATCTCGACCAGTTCGTCGTCGTCGATGAACTCGACCGCGTACTCGAGCGTCAGGTCGATCGGCGGCGTGATCTTGATCGCGTCTTCCTTGCCGCTGACGCGGAAGTTGGTGAGCTGCTTGGTGCGCACGGCGTTGACGACGAGGTCGTTGTCGCGGCTGTGGATGCCGACGATCATGCCCTCGTAGACCGGGTCGCCGGGCTTGACGAACATGCGGCCGCGGTCGTCGAGCTTTCCGAGCGCGTAGGTGACGATCTCGCCGTCGTCCATGCTGATCAGCACGCCGTTCTTGCGCCCGCCGATCTCGCCCTTGAAGGGCTCGTAGCCGTCGAAGATGTTGCTGATGAGGCCGGTGCCGCGCGTCAGGTTCATGAACTCGTTGGAGAAGCCGATCAGCCCGCGCGCCGGGATGCGGTACTCCAGCCGCACGCGCCCGCGGCCGTCCATCTCCATGTTGACGAGCTCGGCCTTGCGTTCACCCAGGGCCTGCATCACGGCGCCCTGGTGCTGGTCTTCGACGTCGGCGGTGACGAGCTCCATCGGCTCGTGGCGTTCACCGTCGACGTCGTGGAAGACGACGCGCGGCTTGCTGACCGCGAGCTCGTAGCCTTCGCGACGCATGTTCTCGAGCAGGATCGTCAGATGCAGCTCGCCGCGGCCGCTGACCTCGAAGATGCCGTCCTCGCCCGACTCCTTGACGCGCAGCGCGACGTTGCTTTGCAGCTCTTTCTGCAGCCGGTCCCAGATCTGGCGACTGGTGACGAACTTGCCCTCGCGGCCGGCCAGCGGGCTCGTGTTGACACAGAAGTTCATCGTCAGCGTCGGCTCGTCGACCTTCAGCATCGGCAGCGGCTGCGGGTCGAGCGGGTCGGTGACGGTGACGCCGATGCCGATGTCCTCGATGCCGTTGACGAGCACGATCTCGCCGGGGCCGGCCGATTCGGCGGGCAGGCGCTCGAGGCCCTCGAACGTGAGCACCTGATTGATGCGGCCGCGCCAGCTCTTCCCGTCGGGCCCTTCGGCGACGAGCACCTCCATGCCGGGCTTGATCGTGCCGCTGTTGACGCGGCCGACACCGATGCGGCCGACGTAGGTGGAGTAGTCGAGCGACGAGATCTGCAGCTGCAGCGGCGCCGCCGGGTCGCCCTCGTGCGCCGGCACGTGCGCGAGGATGGTCTCGAACAGCGGCGCCATGTCGGTGCCCCAGGTCTCGCCCGCCTGGCCTTCCTTCAGCGATGCCCAGCCGTTCAGCCCCGAGGCGTAGACGACCGGGAAGTCGAGCTGGTCCTCGCTGGCGCCGAGCTTGTCGAAGAGCTCGAAGGCGGCGTTGATGACGTAGTCGGGCCGCGAGCCGGGCTTGTCGACCTTGTTGACGACGACGATCGGTTTCAGGCCGAGCGCGAGCGCCTTCTTCGTCACGAACCGCGTCTGCGGCATCGGGCCTTCCTGCGCGTCGATCAAGAGCACGACGCCGTCGACCATCGACAGCGCGCGCTCGACCTCGCCGCCGAAGTCCGCGTGGCCTGGCGTGTCGACGATGTTGATGTGCGTGCCCTGCCACTGCACGGCGCAGTTCTTGGCGAGGATCGTGATGCCGCGCTCGCGCTCGATGTCGTTGCTGTCCATCACCCGTTCGGCGACCTGCTGGTTCTCGCGGAAGGTGCCGCTTTGGCGCAGCAGCTGGTCGACGAGCGTCGTCTTGCCGTGGTCGACGTGGGCAATGATGGCGATGTTGCGGATGGGTGCGGTCATGGGGTGCGCCGGGCGGGGGTGATCAGGCGGGCGATGCGATGGGCGATACGGTGGGCGAACTCGCGGCCTGCACCTCGAGGGGGCTGAGAAGGCGGTCGGCGATCAGCTCGCCGGCGGTGACGTGGGCGGTGCCGAGGAAGGCATCGGGCGCGGTGCCGTAGACGCGCACCGCGGGCATGTCGGCGTGCGGCACGCGGCGGCGCAGGCCGGTGAGGAAGCGGCCAGCGTCTTCAGGCGCCAGGTGCACGGCCGGCCATTCGGCGAGCAGGCGGTCGGCACCGAGCAATCGAGCCTCGCGCGCGGCGTCGTCGAGCGCGGCGAGCGCCTCGATCGTGATCGCGCCTTCGATCGCGAGCGGCCCGCTCGCCGTGCGGCGCAGCGCCGCGAGCGTGGCGCCGCAGCCGAGCGCGGCGCCGATGTCCTCGGCCAGCGTGCGGACGTAGGTGCCCTTGGAGCAGCGCACGTCGAGCACGAGTTCGCTGCCCTGCCAGCGCACGATGTCGATGTGATGGATGTGCACCACGCGCGCGGCGCGTTCGACCTCGACGCCGGCGCGCGCGTACTCGTACAGCGCGCGGCCCTCGTGCTTCAGCGCCGAGTGCATCGGCGGGCGTTGTTCGATCGCGCCGGTGAAGCGCGCGCAGGCGGCGTCGATCGCGGCGCGGTCGCAGGTCACTTCGCGCCGCTCGATGACTTCGCCTTCGCCGTCGCCGGTGCTCGTGCGTTCGCCGAGGCGCAGCGTGGCCTGATAACGCTTGTCGGCATCGAGGCTGGCCTGCGCGAACTTCGTCGCCGCGCCGAAGCACAGCGGCAGCAGGCCCGTGGCCAGCGGGTCGAGCGTGCCGGTATGGCCCACCTTCTCGGCGCGCATCATGCCCTTGACCTTTTGCACGACGTCGTTGCTCGTCCAGCCGAGCGGCTTGTCGATCAGCAGCACGCCGTGCAGGGCACGGCGGGGTGGGCGGCTCACGCGTGTCACTCCTTCGCCCGCGTCGCGTTCGCCTTGGCGATCAGCGCCGAGAGGTCGGCCGCGCGCTCGGTGGTGCGGTCGAAGTGGAAGTGCAGCGTCGGCACGGTGTGGATCGCGAGCCGCTTGAAGAGCCCGTTGCGCAGGAAGCCCGCGGCCTCGTTCAGCGCCGCCTCGCTGTCTTCGGCGCTGCCGACGAGGACAGAGAACCACACCTGCGCGTGCGCGTAGTCGGGCGACACGTCGACGGCGTTGATCGTCACCATGCCCACGCGCGGGTCCTTCAACTCGCGGATCAGCTCGGCCACGTCGCGCTGGATCTGGTCGGCGACGCGGAAGCTGCGGTTCGGCACGTGGGACTTCTTGTGGCGCATGGCGCTCTCCAAACGACGAGGCCCCGTCTGCCGACGGGGCCTCGCTGGCTGCGGGCGGCTCCGTCAGAGGGTTCGGGCGACTTCCTTGACTTCGAAGAACTCGAGCTGGTCGCCTTCCTTGATGTCGTTGTAGTTCTTCAGCTTGACGCCGCACTCGAAGCCTTCCTTGACCTCGCGCACGTCGTCCTTGAAGCGCTTGAGCGAATCGAGCTCGCCGGTGTAGATCACGACGTTGTCGCGCAGCAGGCGGAAGCGCGCATCGCGGCGCGCGACGCCGGCGGTGATCATGCAGCCGGCCACCGTGCCGATCTTGCTGGCCACGAAGACGTTGCGGATCTCGGCCGTGCCGATCGTCTCTTCCTTCTGCTCGGGCGCCAGCATGCCGCCCATCGCCGCCTTGATCTCGTCGACCGCGTCGTAGATGACGTTGTAGTACTTGATGTCGACCGCGTTGCCGTCGGCGAGCTTGCGCGCACCGGCATCGGCACGCACGTTGAAGCCGATGATCACGGCCTTGCTGGCGATGGCGAGGTTGACGTCGCTCTCGCTGATGCCGCCGACCGCGGCGTGCACGATCTGCACCTTGACCTCGGGCGTGCTGAGCTTGAGCAGGCTCTGCGACAGCGCTTCCTGCGAGCCCTGCACGTCGGCCTTGATGATGAGCGGCAGCGTCTGCGTGGCGCCCTCGCCCATCTGCTCGAACATGTTCTCGAGCTTGGCCGCTTGCTGGCGCGCCAGCTTCACGTCGCGGTACTTGCCCTGGCGGAAGGTGGCGATTTCGCGCGCGCGGCGCTCGTCGCCCAGCACCATGAACTCGTCGCCGGCCGAGGGCACCTCGGTCAGGCCCTGGATCTCCACCGGCATGCTCGGGCCGGCGCTCTCGGTGGCGTTGCCGTCCTCGTCGAGCATCGCGCGCACGCGGCCGAAGCTGGAGCCGGCGAGCACGACGTCGCCCTTCTTCAGCGTGCCGCTTTGCACCAGCACCGTGGCCACCGGGCCGCGGCCCTTGTCCAGCCGCGCTTCGATGACCAGGCCCTTGGCCGATGCTTCCGAAGGCGCCGTCAGCTCCAGCACTTCGGCCTGCAGCAGCACCTGCTCGAGCAGGTTGTCGACGCCCTGGCCGGTCTTGGCCGACACCGGCACGAACGGCGAGTCGCCGCCGAAGTCCTCGGGCACGACGCTCTCGGCGACGAGCTCGCTCTTGACGCGCTCGACGTTCGCCTCGGGCTTGTCGATCTTGTTCATCGCCACGACGATGGGCACGCCGGCGGCCTTCGCGTGGTGGATGGCCTCCTTCGTCTGCGGCATCACGCCGTCGTCGGCGGCGACGACGAGGATGACGATGTCGGTGGCCTTGGCGCCGCGCGCGCGCATCGCCGTGAAGGCCTCGTGGCCCGGCGTGTCGAGGAAGGTGATGGTGCCGCGCGGCGTGTCGACGTGGTAGGCGCCGATGTGCTGCGTGATGCCGCCCGCCTCGCCGGCGGCGACGCGAGCACGGCGGATGTAGTCCAGCAGCGAGGTCTTGCCGTGATCGACGTGGCCCATCACGGTGACCACCGGCGGGCGCGGCAGCGCCTCGGCGTCGGCGGCGGCGGTTTCCTCCTCGGTGAAGGCTTCCGGGTCGTCGAGCTTGGCAGCGAGCGCCTTGTGGCCCATTTCCTCGACGACGATCATCGCCGTCTCCTGGTCGAGCTGCTGGTTGATGGTGACCATCTGCCCGAGCTTCATCAACTGCTTGATGACCTCGCTGGCCTTGACGCTCATCTTGTGCGCCAGGTCGGCGACGGAGATCGTCTCGGGCACGTGCACCTCCTGCACCTGCATCTCGGCCGGCGCGGCGTAACCGCCCTGCCCGCCGTCACCGCGGTCACCGCCACGGCGCGCAGCGCCACGCGGCGCGCGCCAGCCGGCACGGCCGGCGCTCGTGTCGCCGCGCGTCTTCAGGGCGGCGCGCTTCTTGGCGGCGTCGTCGGCCCAGCTCGAGCTGAGCTTCTCGCTCTTGACCTGCTTCTTGTCGCCGGGCTTGGCGGCGGTGGTCGAAGGCGCGCCGGCGGCGGTCTTCGGCTTGTGGATCGTGCCCTTGATCGCTTCCTTGGCGGCCTCGGGCTTGGCTTCCTCGGGCTTCTTGGCGACGAGCGTCTTGCGCGGCTGCGCCATCATGGCGCGGATGGCCGCGGCCTCGGCCTCGGCGGCCTTGCGGCGGCGCTCGAGGTCGGCCTGCTTGGCCTGTTCTTCGGCGGCCTTGTCAGCGGCCTTGACGACGCGCAGCGTCGGCTTCGGTGCCTCGGTGGGTGCCGGCGTCGGGGCCGGTTCGGGTGCCTTGTCTGTGGCCTTTTCAACGGCCTTCTCTGCGGCCTTGTCGGCGGCCTTCGCCGGTGCCTTCTCGCCCGCCTTGCGGGCGGCCTCGGCTTCGGCGGCGGCCGCAGCCTTGCTGCCACGCGCGGGCTTGGCGGGCGCAGCGGCGGCCGCAGCGGCCGCCTCGGCAGCGGCCTTCGCGGCGGCTTCAGCCTCGGCGGCGGCACGAGCGGCGGCCTCGGCCGCGGCGCGCTCGGCGGCTTCACGCGCGGCGCGCTCGGCTTCCTCGCGCTGGCGGCGCTGCTCGGCGAGTTCTTCTTCCTGGCGGCGGATGGCCTCGGCCTCGATGCGCGCCTCTTCTTCGCGGCGCGCGAGGTCCAGCTCTTCGGCGCTCGGGCCGGACTGCTCTTCGACCGGCGCGGCGTCGTCGCGCTTGACGAAGACGCGCTTCTTGCGCACCTCGACCTGGATGGTGCGGGCGCGGCCGCTCGAATCGGCCTGCTTGATCTCGGTCGTGCTCTTGCGCGTCAGCGTGATCTTCTTGCGCTCGGCGCCGGCGGTGGTGCCGTGCGCACTGCGCAGGTACTCGAGCAGGCGCTCCTTGTCGGCCTCGGTCAGCGCATCGTCGGGCGACTTCTTGCCCACGCCGGCCGACTGCAGCTGTTCGAGCAGCGCAGTGGGCTGCCGGTTGAGCTGCGCGGCAAGCTGGGCGACGGTGGTCACAGCCATGGGTCAGGGTTTCCTGCGGGGTGGGCCGGGGGGCGCGTTCGGGCTTCGGGCGGGCGGGCGGTTCAGGCGGTGAACCAGTGCTCGCGCGCCTTCATGATCAGCGCCTTCGCCTTGTCGTCGTCGATGCCGGTCATCTCGGTGAGCTCGTCGACCGCGAGGTCGGCGAGGTCGTCGCGCGTGTGGATGCCGCCGCCGGCCAGCTTGGCGATGAGGTCGGGCGTCAGGCCCTGGCCGTCGATCGCCAGGTCGCGCAGGTCCTGCGAGACCTCCTCGACCGTCTCCTCCTTGGCGATTTCCATCGTCAGGAGCGCATCCTTGGCGCGCGTGCGCAGTTCGTGCACGGTGTCCTCGTCGAACGACTCGATCTCGAGCATCTCCTGCAGCGGCACGTAGGCCACTTCCTCGAGGCTCGTGAAGCCCTCGCCGATGAGGATATCGGCCACTTCCTCGTCGACGTCGAGCTTCTCGACGAAGAGCTTGCGCACCGATTCGCTCTCGTTGGCCTGCTTGGCCTGCGATTCCTCGGCCGTCATGATGTTGATGCGCCAGCCGGTCAGGTCGGAGGCGAGGCGCACGTTCTGGCCGCCGCGGCCGATGGCGATGGCGAGGTTCTCCTCGTCGACCACCACATCCATCGCGTGCCGCTCCTCGTCGACGACGATCGAGGCGACGTTGGCCGGCGCCAGCGCGCCGATGACGAACTGCGCCGGGTCGTCGGACCACAACACGATGTCCACGCGCTCGCCAGCCAGCTCGTTGGTGACGCCGTTGACGCGCGAGCCGCGCACGCCGACGCAGGTGCCGATCGGGTCGACGCGGCGGTCGTGGCTGACGACGGCGATCTTGGCGCGGCTGCCGGGGTCGCGCGCGCAGCTCTTGATCTCGAGCAGGCCCTGCTCGATCTCGGGCACCTCCTGCGCGAAGAGCTCCACCATGAACGGCGGCGCGCTGCGCGACAGCATGATCTGCGCGCCGCGCTGCGTGGGATCGACGCCCATGATCACCGCACGCACGCGGTCGCCGGTGCGCAGGTTCTCCTTGGGGATCATCTCGCTGCGCTTCAGGCGCCCTTCGACGCGGCCGCTCTCGACGATGATGTCGCCCTTGTCCAGGCGCTTGACGGTGCCCACGAAGATCTTCTCGCCGCGGGCGAGGAAGTCCGACAGCAGCTGCTCGCGCTCGGCGTCGCGGATCTTCTGCAGGATCACCTGCTTGGCCGCCTGCGCGCCGATGCGGCCGATCGGCACCGACTCGATCGCCTCCTCGATGTAGTCGCCCTCCTCGATGTCGGCGATGCGGTCCTGCGCGTCGGAGAGCATTTCCTCGGCGTCGGGGTTCTGCAGGCCGGCCGCATCGGGCACGACGAGCCAGCGGCGGAACGTTTCGTACTCGCCGGTCTCGCGGTCGACGGCGACGCGGATGTCGACCTCGCCGCCGTGCAGCTTCTTCGTCGCCGAGGCGAGCGCCGCCTCGACGGCGCCGAAGACGACGTCGCGGTCGACCGTCTTCTCGCGCGAGATCGCATCGACCAGCATCAGCATTTCGCGATTCATCGATTCCTGCCTTCTTCGTTCTCTCGCCCGGGCGCTGCTGCGCCGCCAGGCGCCGTGTCCCCGTCCGGGCCTGTCGTGGCCGGCGCCGGCGCCTTTGCCGCGCGGCCCTTGAAGTTGACTACCGGCACGAGCCGCGCATCGCGCACTTCGTCGAGCGCAAACGTCAGCACCTGGGTGGCCTTGCCGTCCTCGAAGACGAGCTGCCAGGCGCCGCCGGCGGTGTCGGCGCCGGCGACGCGCTCCAGCCGCCCGCGGTAGTGCTTGCGGCCCTGGAACGGCATCTTCAGCGCAAGTTCGATCTGCTCGCCGGCGAAGCGCTCGTAGTCGGCGGCGGTGCGCAGCGGCCGGTCCAGGCCCGGCGACGAGACTTCGAGCCGCGCGTAGTCGACGCCGTCGACCTCGAGCGCGTACTGCAGCTGCCGCGTCACGGCCTCGCAGTCGTCGACGGTAATGGCGTCGCCCGGCGCGGCATACGTCTGGCCCGGGCGGCGATCGATCGTCACCCGCAGCAGCCCGCGCGCTGCGCGTTCGACGTCGACGAGGTCGTAGCGCAGCCCTTCGACGGTGGCGCGGACGGCGGCTTGCCAGTCGGCACGGTGCGCGAACGGTTCGTGCGGCGCGGCGGCGGCGTCGGCCCCCTCTCGGGGCTTCGCCGCCGGCGCGCCTGGCGCCTTGCGCAGGCCGCCGCGGCCGCGCGCAGGCGAGCCGCCGACGCCCGTGTCGCGGGGTCGGCGTGTTGCGCCGCTGGCCTTGAAGCCCATCAAAATCGTCGCCCGTCCTGGCCCTTGCCCGTTGTCCCGGGCCGCATCGCTGTGGCCGATGCCCCGGGGAATGCCCCGGGCTGCGCCGCTGCGCGGCGGGTGTCACGCCGCACCTTCGGAGAAGGGGGCGCAAACCGGTCGAGCAAAAAAAATGGGCTGGAAGGTTCCGCCCACTTTGTTGTGTCGCAGCACAACCCGGAAAAGCGGCATTATAGCCGGCGCTCCGAGCCCGGGCAACCGCGCCGGCGGTGCATGCGAGAATCCGGCGCTTCGACCGATCGGACCTTTCCTTCCCAGGAGACTCGCGCGATGGGCTTTCTCGCCGGCAAGCGGCTGTTGATCACCGGAGTGCTCTCCAATCGCTCCATCGCCTACGGCGTCGCGCGCGCCTGCCGCCGCGAAGGCGCCGAGCTCGCCTTCAGCTACGTCGGCGAGCGCTTCAAGGACCGCATCACCGAGTTCGCGCGCGAGTTCGATTCGTCGCTCGTCTTCGACTGCGACGTCGGCGACGACGCGCAGATCACGCGCCTCTTTGCCGACCTCGGTGCGCACTGGCCGCAGTTCGACGGCTTCGTGCACTCGATCGGCTTCGCGCCGCGCGAGGCGATCGCCGGCGACTTCCTCGAGGGCCTGACGCGCGAGAACTTCCGCATCGCGCACGACATCTCGGCCTACAGCTTCCCGGCGCTGGCCAAGGCGGCGCTGCCGATGCTCAAGCCCGGCGCGGCGCTGTTGACGCTGACTTACCTCGGCGCCCTGCGCGCCGTGCCGAACTACAACACGATGGGTCTGGCCAAGGCCTCGCTGGAAGCCAGCGTGCGCTACCTCGCCGCGTCGCTGGGCAAGAAGGGCGTGCGCGTCAACGGCATCTCGGCCGGGCCGATCAAGACGCTTGCCGCCTCGGGCATCAAGGACTTCGGCAAGTTGCTGTCGGGCGTGGCCGCCGCATCGCCGCTGCAGCGCAACGTGACGATCGACGACGTGGGCAACGTCGCCGCGTTCCTGCTGTCGGACCTGGCCGCCGGCGTGACCGCCGAGATCACCTACGTCGACGGCGGCTACAGCCAGGCGGTCGGCGGCGTCGACCTGGCCGAAATGGGCTGAACGGGCCCGAGCCGGCCGGACGGCCGGTTCACCCTTCCCTGACGCAATCGACGTAGTACCGCCGCGGCCCGCCGGCCGCCGCGCCGTCGTCGTCCTCGACGAGGCCGTGCACGTCGGTGTCGAAGCCGGGGAACGCGGCGTTGAATTCGCGCGTGAAGCGCAGGTAGTCGACGATCTTGCGGTTGAAGCGCTCGCCGGGGATCAGGAGCGGAATGCCCGGCGGATACGGCGTCAGCAGCGCCGTCGTCACGCGCCCTTCGAGCTGGTCGATGCCCACGCGTTCGGTCTCGCGGTGCGCGATGCGCGCGTAGGCGTCGCTCGGCTTCATCGCCGGGTGCAGGTCCGACAGGTACATGTCGGTGACGAGCCGCGCCACGTCACCCTTGGCGTACGTCTCGTGGATGCCCTGGCACAGGTCGCGCAGGCCCATGCGCTCGTAGCGCGGGAACGCCGCGCAGAACTCGGGCAGGATGCGCCACATCGGCGCGTTCTTGTCGTAGTCGTCCTTGAACTGCTGCAGCGCCGTCAAGAGCGTGTTCCACCGGCCCTTCGTGATGCCGATCGTGAACATGATGAAGAACGAGTACAGGCCCGTCTTCTCGACGACGACGCCGTGCTCGGCGAGGAATTTGGTGACGACGCTGGCGGGGATGCCGGTCTTCGCGAACTTGCCCGAGAGGTCCAGGCCCGGCGTGACGATCGTGCACTTGATCGGGTCGAGCATGTTGAAGCCGTCGGCCAGCGCGCCGAAGCCGTGCCACTTGTCGCCGGCCTTCAGCATCCAGTCGGCCTGCCGGCCGATGCCCTCGGTAGCCAGGCCGTTCGGCCCCCAGACGGTGAACCACCAGTCCTTGCCGAAGTCCTTGTGGACCTTGCGCATCGCGCGGCGGAAGTCCAGCGACTCGGCGATGCTCTCCTCGACGAGCGCCTTGCCGCCGGGCGCTTCCATCATCGCCGCGGCGACATCGCAGCTGGCGATGATCGCGTACTGCGGCGACGTGCTCGTGTGCATCAGATAGGCCTCGTTGAAGAGGTGCCGGTCGAGCTTGCGGTTGACCGGGTCCTGCACGAGCACCTGGCTCGCCTGGCTGAGGCCCGCGAGCAGCTTGTGCGTGCTTTGCGTTGCCCAGACCATCTGCTCCTTGGGCCGCGCGCGCTTGCGCCCCATCGCGTGGAACTGGCCGTAGAACTCGTGGAAGGCGGCGTGCGGCAGCCACGCCTCGTCGAAGTGCAGGTTGTCGACGTACCCGTCGAGCGCGTGCTTGATCGTCTCGGTGTTGTAGAGCACGCCGTCGTAGGTGCTCTGCGTCAAGGTCAGGATGCGCGGCCTGACCTTCTTCGCGTCCATGCCGGCCAGCAGCGGGTTGGCGGCGATCTTGCGCTGGATGCACTCGACCGAGAACTCGGCCTGCGGGATCGGGCCGATGATGCCGTGGTGGTTGCGCGTGGGCGTCAGGAACACCGGCACCGCGCCGGTCATGATGATCGAGTGCAGGATGCTCTTGTGGCAGTTGCGGTCGACGACGACCACGTCGCCCGGCGCCACCGTGTGGTGCCAGACCATCTTGTTCGAAGTGGACGTGCCGTTGGTGACGAAGAAGCAGTGGTCGGCGTTGAAGATGCGCGCCGCGTTGCGCTCGCTTAGCGCCACCGGGCCGGTGTGGTCGAGCAGCTGGCCGAGTTCCTCGACCGCGTTGCACACGTCGGCGCGCAGCATGTTCTCGCCGAAGAACTGGTGGAACATCTGCCCGACGGGGCTCTTCAGGAACGCGACGCCGCCGCTGTGGCCGGGGCAGTGCCACGAATACGAGCCGTCCTGCGCGTAGTCCATCAGCGCCTTGAAGAACGGCGGCGCGAGGCCGTCGAGGTAGCTCTTGGCTTCGCGGATGATGTGCCGGGCGACGAACTCCGGCGTGTCCTCGAACATGTGGATGAAGCCGTGCAGCTCGCGCAGCACGTCGTTGGGCAGGTGCTGGCTGGTGCGCGTCTCGCCGTAGACGTAGATCGGGATGTCGGCGTTCTTGAAGCGGATCTCGGAGATGAACTTGCGCAGGTTCACGACCGCCGGGTCCAGCTCGGGGCCGCCGGCGAATTCGTTGTCGTCGATGCTCAGGATGAAGGCGCTGGCGCGGCTTTGCTGCTGCGCGAACTGCGCCAGGTCGCCGTAGCTCGTGGCGCCGACGACCTCGAAGCCTTCCTTTTCGATCGCCGCGGCGAGCGCCCGGATGCCGAAGCCCGAGGCGTTCTCGGAGCGGAAGTCCTCGTCGATGATGACGATCGGGAAGTGGAAACGCAGCATGGCGGCGGGGGGGCTCGGGCTTGAAACGAAGGCGCGCAGTGTAGGACCTTGCACACCACGCGCCGGGTGACCTGCCGCCCGCCGTACCGCCGCCGAGTCCGCGCCCTACACTGCGCTGGCCCGGATCGCGGGCGCCCGCAGTGCGCACGAGCATGGATCTGTCGACCCCGACCCTGTGGTGGCTGCTGGCCGGCGCGCTGGTCGCCGCCGAGCTGGCCACCGGCACCTTCTATCTGCTGATGCTGGCTGCCGGGTGCGCGGCCGGCGCGCTGGCCGCGCATGCCGGCATGGGCACGACGGCGCAGGTTGTCGTCGGCGCGCTCGTCGGCATGGGCGCGACGGCGCTTTGGCACTTCAAGCGCGCGCGCCAGCCTCGCAGCGCGCCGGCCGAGAGCAACCGCGACGTCAACCTCGACATCGGCCAGACGGTCGTCGTGCGCCTGTGGGGCGAGGACGGCTCGACGCAGGTGCACTACCGCGGCGCCACCTGGTCGGCTGCGTTCGCCGGCGAAGGCACGCCGGCACCGGGCCCGCACGCCATCGTCGCCGTGCGCGGCAACCAGCTCGTCCTCGCGCCGGCGCCGCGGCGCTGAAGCGGCTACCCGAATCGACCACGACAACGAGAAAGACCCACCGCCATGGAACTCGCACTGATCCTGCTCGTCATCGCCGTCATCTTCATCGTGCGCACGTTCAAGATCGTGCCGCAGCAGAACGCATGGGTCGTCGAGCGCCTGGGCAAGTACGACCGCACGCTGACGCCGGGGCTGAAGTTCGTCATTCCCTTCGTCGAGCGCGTCGGCTACAAGCATTCGTTGAAGGAAGTGCCGCTGGACGTGCCGAGCCAGGTGTGCATCACGCGCGACAACACGCAGCTCCAGGTGGACGGCATCCTGTACTTCCAGGTCACCGATCCAATGCGCGCGAGCTACGGCAGCAGCAACTACATCGTCGCCATCACGCAGCTGGCGCAGACCACGCTGCGCAGCGTCATCGGCAAGATGGAGCTGGACAAGACCTTCGAGGAGCGCGACGCGATCAACGCCAGCGTCGTCAGTGCGCTGGACGAAGCGGCCCTGAACTGGGGCGTCAAGGTGCTGCGCTACGAGATCAAGGACCTCACGCCGCCGGCCGAGATCCTGCGCAGCATGCAGGCGCAGATCACCGCCGAGCGCGAGAAGCGCGCGCTGATCGCCGCCTCCGAAGGCAAGCGGCAGGAGCAGATCAACCTCGCCGAAGGCCAGCGCGCCGCCTTCATCGCCAAGAGCGAGGGCGAGCGGCAGTCCGAGATCAACCTCGCGCAAGGCGAGGCGGCAGCGATCACCGCCGTGGCCGAGGCCACCGCCGACGCGATCCGCAAGATCGCCTCGGCGATCCAGCAGCCCGGCGGCGAGCAGGCGGTGCAGTTGAAGGTGGCCGAGAAGGCGGTGGACGCCTACGCGAACCTGGCGCGCGTCAACAACACGATGATCGTGCCCGGCCACATGGGCGAAGTCGCGGGCTTGATCGGCACGGCGATGGCGCTGATGAAGAAACCGTTGCCGGCGGGCAGTGGGAGCAACCCCGGCGCGGCGCCCGCGGCGCGCTAGCCAGCGCTAGCCAGCCACCTGCAAGCCGGGCTCAGCCGAGAAGAACCGAAGGACCTGCGATGGCCGCGCCCGCCCTCAACGTGCTTGGCACCCCGCTCGTGCCCTGCTCGTTCGACCCGCTCACCGGCTGGCGGCGCGACGGCTGCTGCGACACCGACGAACACGACCTCGGCAGCCACGTCATCTGCGCGCGCATGACGGTGGAGTTCCTGAACCGGCAGATGGAGCGCGGCAACGACCTCATCACGCCGCGGCCTGAATTGCGCTTTCGCGGCCTGAAGCCCGGCGATCGCTGGTGCGTGTGCGCGCTGCGCTGGCGCGAAGCCTACGAAGAAGGCCACGCGCCGCCGGTCATCCTCGAGAGCACGCACGCGCGAGCGCTGGACTACGTGCTGATGGAGTGGCTGCGCAAGTGCGCGGTCGCGCCCTCGGGGCCTGGATAGCCGCGCCTCAGCTGCGCCATGGCAGCGCGGTGCGCCGCATAGAATCCGCCTCCGGCGTGGAGGGATGGATGAGTGGTTTAAGTCGCACGCCTGGAAAGCGTGTGGGGGTTAACAGCCCCCCGCGGGTTCGAATCCCGCTCCCTCCGCCAGCCCTGCCCCCTCACCGGCCCGCCCCCGGCACGCCCGCGCTGCCCGCGGCGTCGCGGTATAGCTGCAGATAACGCCGCGCCGAGCCGGCCCAGGCCAGGTCGGCGGCCATGCCGCGCTGCTGAAGCATGCGCCAGGTCTTCGGGTCCTGCGTGCGCAGCCGCGCCGCGCGCAGCACGGCGGCGGCCAGGGCGGTGGGCGTCGCCTCATCGAAGACGAAGCCGTTGCCCTGCGTGCCGCCCGCGTCGTGCACGGTATCGGCCAGGCCGCCGACGCGGCGCACGATCGGCAGCGTGCCGTAGCGCAGGCCGTACATCTGCGTCAGCCCGCACGGCTCGAAGCGCGAGGGCACGACGATCGCGTCGGCGCCGGCGAGCAGCCGGTGCGCCCGCGCCTCGTCGTAGCCGATGTGCACGTGCACGCGGCCGGCGTGCGCCTCGCTGGCCATGCGGAAGGCCGCCTCGAGCGAGGGCTCGCCGGTGCCCAGCAGCACCAGCTGCACGCCGGCGGCGGCCAGTTGCGGCAGCGCAGCCAGCAGCAGGTCGAGCCCCTTCTGCGCCGACAGGCGGCTGATCACCGCCAGCAGCAACGCGTCGTCGTCGGCAGCCAGGCCGAGCTCGGCCTGCAGCGCCTCGCGGCAGGCGCGCTTGCCCTCGAGCCGCGCATCGTCGTAGCGCGCGGCGATCGCCGGGTCGATGGCCGGGTTCCACACGTCGGCGTCGATGCCGTTGAGGATGCCGACGACGTCCGCGCCTCGGCTGCGGATCGCCCCGTCGAGGCCAAACCCGAACTCGGCCGTCGCGATCTCGTGCGCGTAGGTCGGGCTCACCGTCGTGATGCGGTGCGCGTACTGCAGCCCCGCCTTCATGAAGCTCAACTGGCCGTGGAACTCGAGCCCGGCCGGCGACATGTGGCGCGACGCCAGCCCGAGCAGCGGCCAGTCGTGCAGCGGAAACAGGCCCTGGAAGGCCATGTTGTGGATCGTGAAGACGCTGCGCACGTCGCTGGCCGGATGGTCGGCGACGTGCGCGCAGGCGAGCGCCGCGTGCCAGTCGTGCGCGTGCACGATGTCGGCGCGCCACTTCAGGTCGGCATCGTCGGCGGCCAGGTGGGCGGCCACCCAGCCGAGCAGCGCGAAGCGCTGCAGGTTGTCGGGCCACTCTTCGCCACCGTGGTTGCCGTACGGGCTGCCGGTGCGCCGGTACAGGTACGGTGCATCGAGCACGTACACCGGCAGCCCGGTGCCCGGCATGCGCGCGAGCAAGAGCCGCACGCGCAACGCGCCGAAGCAGCTGCCGATGTCGATGACGGGGCGCGCGTGCTGCACGCCGTCCATCACGCTCGGCAGGCCGGGCAGCAAGAGCCGCACCTCGGCGCCCTGGCGCGCCTGCGCCGCCGGCAGCGCCGCAACGACATCGGCCAGGCCCCCGGTCTTGACGAGCGGATACACCTCCGCGGCGACGTGCAGCACCCTCATCGCGCGCCGCCCTGCCCCGCGATGCGGCCCGGCTGCCGCGCCGTCACTGCAGCCGGCCCAGCATCGCGCGCGTCACCAGCGTGATGCCGCTGTCCGTGCGGTGGAAGCGCGCCGCGTCGGCCACCGGGTCTTCGCCGATCACCATGCCGTCGGGCACGACGCAGCCGCGGTCGAGGATGGCGCGGTGGATGCGCACGCCGCGCCCGACCTGCACGCTGGGCAGCAGCACCGACCACTCGACCGACGAGTACGAGTGCACTCGCACCTGCGAGAACAGCAGCGAGCGGAAGATGCGCCCGGAGACGATGCAGCCGCCCGAGACGAGCGACTCGATGGCCACGCCACGGCGGTCGTCCTGGTTGTGCACGAACTTCGCCGGCGGCAGTTGCGGCTGGTAGGTCCAGATCGGCCACGAGGTGTCGTACAGGTTCAGCAAAGGGTCGGTGGCCGTCAGGTCGATGTTGGCGTCCCAGTAGGCGTCGACGGTGCCGACGTCGCGCCAGTAGGGCTGCTGTCCGTGCCGCATGCCCACGCAGCTCAGGTCGAACGGGTGCGCCGCGGCGACGCCCGAGCGCACCATCTTCGGGATGATGTCGCGGCCGAAGTCGTGCGACGAGTTCGGGTCGGCCATGTCGCGCTCGAGTTCCTGGAACAGATGGCGCGCGTTGAAGATGTAGATGCCCATGCTGGCCAGCGCCCGGTCGGGCTTGCCGGGCATCGGCGGCGGGTCGGCCGGCTTTTCGACAAAGTCGAGGATGCGCCGGTTCTCGTCGATGTGCATCACGCCGAAGGCCGTGGCCTCCATGCGCGGCACCTCGATGCAGCCGACCGTGCATTCGCAGCCGAGGCTGACGTGGTCGGCCAGCATCAGCGCATAGTTCATCGTGTAGATGTGATCGCCGGCGAGCACGACGATGTATTCGGGCCGGTAGCCGGAAATGATGTCCTGGTTCTGGTACACCGCGTCGGCGGTGCCGCGGTACCAGTGCTCCTCGTCGACGCGCTGCTGCGCCGGCAGCAGGTCGACGAACTCGTTCATCTCGCTCTTCAGGAACGCCCAGCCGCGCTGCATGTGGCGCAGCAGGCTGTGGCTCTTGTACTGCGTGATGACGCCGATGCGCCGGATGCCCGAATTCAGGCAGTTCGACAGCGCGAAGTCGACGATGCGGAACTTGCCGCCGAAGTAGACGGCGGGCTTGGCGCGCGAGTCGGTCAGGCTCTTCAGGCGCGTGCCGCGGCCACCCGCGAGCACCAGGGCCACGGCCCTGCGTGGAAGATCGAAACTTCCGGCGACGTCCATCGTGGGCATCTTGCTTCCAGTCAACTGGCGGTTGGAAAGGGGCTTCGTTCGTTGACGCTCATTCTCGCCATCCACGACACTCGACGACCATGAACTTTGCGACGACCCCCGAAGCGACCACGGCAACGGCCCCTCCCGAAGCACCGGCGGCCGCCGCGGCCCCGACGCCCATCGCCGACGCGATCGACCGGCACCTGCTCGTCACCGTCGGTGCCGAGCCCGGCCGCGCGACGCCGCTCGACATGATGCACGCGATCGCCCAGGTCGCCCGCGAGCAGCTCTCGCGCCGCTGGGTCGCCGGCGAGGCCGCCGACCGCGAGGCCAAGGCGCGGCGCGTGTACTACCTCTCGATGGAGTTCCTGATCGGCCGCACGCTGGGCAATGCGCTTGCCGCACTGGGCCTCACCGACACGCTGGCCGGCGAGGCGCGCTCGCGGGCGATGCGGCTCGAGGACGTGGCCGCCAGCGAGGCCGACGCGGCGCTCGGCAACGGCGGCCTCGGACGGCTGGCCGCGTGTTTCCTCGACTCGATGGCCACGCTCGGGCTGCCCTCTTACGGCTACGGCATCCGCTACGAATTCGGCATGTTCGCGCAGAGCATCCACGACGGCCGCCAGGTCGAGCACCCCGACCCCTGGCTGGTCGACGGCTCGCCGTGGGAGTTCCCGCG
Organism: Betaproteobacteria bacterium; assembly: GCA_016716535.1. Lineage (GTDB taxonomy): Bacteria > Pseudomonadota > Gammaproteobacteria > Burkholderiales > Burkholderiaceae_C > Rubrivivax. The sequence goes on from JADJWD010000003.1 coordinate 151,966, forward strand.
GCCGGGGGTCATGCACCCGGTGCGCTTCGGCGGCTGGGTCGAGCACGGCGACGGCCCGCCCGGGCGCGCCGTCTGGCACGCCGGCGGCGAAGTGGCGGCGAAGGCCTACGACATGGTGATCCCCGGCCACGGCACCGGGCGCGTCAGCACGCTGCGGCTATGGAAGGCGGTGGCGCCGGCGCATATCGACCTGCACGCCTTCAACAGCGGCGACTACGCGCGCGCCGCCGAGTTCAAGAACGAGTACGAGAACATCTCGTGGGTGCTGTACCCCAACGACAGCACGCCGGCCGGGCGCGAGCTGCGGCTGCGCCAGGAGTACTTCTTCACGAGCGCCTCGCTGCAGGACATCCTCGCGCGCCACCTGCGCGAGCACGGCACGCTGGCCAACCTCGCCGACAAGGTGGCCGTGCACCTGAACGACACGCACCCGGCGATCGGCGTCGCCGAGTTGATGCGGCTGCTCGTCGACGAGCACGGCGTCGCCTGGCAGGCCGCGTGGGACACGACGCGGCGCGTCTTCAGCTACACCAACCACACGCTGATGCCCGAGGCGCTGGAGACGTGGTCGGTGGCGCTGATGCAGCGGGTGCTGCCGCGGCACCTGGACATCATCTTCCGCATCAACGCCGAGTTCCTCGCGCACGCCGCCAACACGCGCCCCGGCGACCACGACTTCCTGCGCCGGCTGTCGCTGATCGACGAACACGGCGAGCGGCGCGTGCGCATGGCGCACCTGTCGATCGTCGGCAGCCACAAGGTCAACGGCGTCTCGGCGTTGCACTCCGAGCTGCTGGTGAAGACGATCTTCGCGGACTTCGCTGCGCTGTGGCCCGAGCGCTTCATCAACGTCACCAACGGCGTGACGCCCCGGCGCTGGCTGGCGCAGGCCAATGCCGGCCTCGCCGCGCTGCTCGACCGCCGGCTGGGGCCCGGCTGGCGGCTCGACCTCGCGCAGCTGTCGCGGCTGAAGGAGCTGGCCGGCGACGCCACATTCAGGCAGGAGTTCAGGCAGGCCAAGCACGCCAACAAGGTGCGGCTGGCCGCGCACGTGTGCGCCGTCACCGGCGTCGAGGTCGATCCGGCGAGCCTCTTCGACGTGCACGTCAAGCGCATCCACGAGTACAAGCGCCAGTTGCTGAACGTGATGCACGTCGTCGCGCGCTACCAGGCGATGCTGGCCGAACCGCAGCGCGACTGGCTGCCGCGCACGGTGCTGTTCGCCGGCAAGGCGGCCTCGAGCTACGCCACCGCGAAGTCGGTGATCCGCCTCATCCACGATGTCGGCGCGGTCATCAACGCCGACCCGCGGCTGCAAGGGCGGCTGAAGGTCGCCTTCGTGCCGAACTACGGCGTCTCGGTGGCCGAACTCGTGATGCCCGGTGCCGACCTCTCGGAGCAGATCTCCACCGCCGGCACCGAGGCCAGCGGCACCGGCAACATGAAGCTGGCGCTGAACGGCGCGCTGACCATCGGCACCGACGACGGGGCCAACATCGAGATCCGCCAGCAAGTGGGCGACGACAACATCTTCATCTTCGGCCTCTCGGCCGCCGAGGTGGCCGCGCAGCGCAAGAGCGGCTACCACCCGGTGCAGTTGTACGGCGCCAACCCGCGCGTAAAGGCGGTGCTCGACGCGATCGGCGGCGGCGGCTTCTCGCCCGGCGAGCCGGGGCGCTACCGCGGCCTCGTCGACTCGCTGCTGTGGGGCGGCGACCACTACCTGCTGCTCGCCGATTTCGAGAGCTACCTCGCCGCGCAGGCGCGCGTCGACGCGCTGGCGCGCGACCCCGACGCGTGGGCCGCGAAGGCCATCGCCAACGTCGCCGGCATGGGGTTCTTCTCGTCCGACCGCACGATCGCCGAGTACGCGCGCTTCGTCTGGGGGCTGGCGCCGCGTGGCTGACGTGGCTAACGCGGCCAAGGCCGCCCGCGCCCTTGCGGCTGCGCTGGCCACGCTGAGCGAAGGCCGGCACGGCGATCCCTTTGCGCTGCTCGGCCCGCAGCGCACCGCCGCGGGCGACCCGATCGTGCGCGCGCTGCTGCCGCTCGCGCGGGCCGTGGCGCTTGTCGGCGAGGACGGCGCACGCATGCCGATGATCGCCGGCGCCGCCGCGGGCGTCTTCGAAGCGCCCTGGCCCGAAGGGCGGCCCTACCGGCTCGAAGTGACGTGGCCCGAGGGGCCCGCTCAGCAGCTCGACGACCCCTACCGCTTCGGCCCCGTGCTCGGCGAGATGGACGCCTGGCTGCTGGCCGAGGGCACGCACTTGCGGCCGTTCGAGGTGCTCGGCGCGCACCCCCGCGCGCGCGACGGCGTTCCGGGCACCGACTTCGCGGTGTGGGCGCCGAACGCGCGGCGCGTCAGCGTCGTCGGCGACTTCAACGCCTGGGACGGCCGCCGGCACCCGATGCGGCTGCGCCGCGAATGCGGCGTGTGGGAGATCTTCCTGCCCGGCGTCGCGCCGGGCGCGCGCTACAAGTTCGAGCTGCTCGACCGCCACGGCCATCTGCTGCCGCTGAAGGCCGACCCGTACGCGCACCAAGCCGAGCTGCGCCCGGCCACGGCGAGCGTCGTCGCGCCGCTGCCGGCGCCGGTGCCGCCCTCGCCTGCACGACAGCGCGCCAACGCGCTCGACGCGCCGGTCAGCATCTACGAGGTGCACCTCGCCAGCTGGCGCCGCCGCGATGGCCACCACTGGCTCGACTGGGACGCACTCGCCGATCAGCTCGTGCCCTACGCGGCCGACCTCGGCTTCACGCACCTCGAGCTGCTGCCGGTGAGCGAACACCCGCTGGACGCGAGCTGGGGCTACCAGACGCTGGCGCTCTTTGCGCCGACGACGCGCTTCGCCACGCCCGCAGAAGCCGCGCGCGGCGACGCCGCGGCCGGCCTCGTGCGCTTCATCGAGCGCGCGCACGCCGCGGGGCTCGGCGTGCTGCTCGACTGGGTGCCGGCGCACTTCCCGACCGACGCGCATGGCCTCGCGCGCTTCGACGGCACGGCGCTGTACGAGTACGCCGACCCGCGCGAAGGGCTGCACACCGATTGGCAAACGCTCATCTACAACTGGAGCCGCACGGAGGTGCGCAACTTCCTCGTCGGCAACGCGCTCTTCTGGCTCGAACGCTTCGGCGCCGACGGCCTGCGCGTCGACGCAGTGGCCTCGATGCTGTACCGCGACTACAGCCGCGCCGAGGGTGAATGGATCCCCAACGCGCAAGGCGGCCGCGAGAACCTGGAAGCCATCGCCTTCCTTCGCCGCATGAACGAGGTTGTCGGCACCGAGCGGCCGCAGGCGGTGACGCTGGCCGAGGAGAGCACCGCGTTCCCTGCCGTCAGCCGGCCGCCGTGGGCCGGGGGCCTGGGCTTCCACTACAAGTGGAACATGGGCTGGATGCACGACACGCTGAAGTACATGGCGCGCGACCCCGTGCACCGCGCGCATCACCACAATGACATGACCTTCGGCCTCGTCTACGCCTTCAACGAAAACTTCGTGCTGCCGCTGTCGCACGACGAGGTCGTGCACGGCAAGGGCTCGCTGATCGGCCGCATGCCGGGCGACCGCTGGCAGAAGTTCGCCAACCTGCGCGCCTACTTCGGCTTCATGTGGGCGCACCCGGGCAAGAAGCTGCTCTTCATGGGCGGCGAGTTCGCGCAGGAGCGCGAGTGGAACCACGACGCCTCGCTCGACTGGCATCTGATCGATGACCCGCTGCACGCCGGCGTGCAGCGCCTCGTGCGCGACCTCAACACGCTGTACCGCGCGACGCCGGCGCTCTACGAGCAGGACTTTGTCGCCGCCGGCTTCGAGTGGGTCGACCACGGCGACGCCGGGCGCAACCTCTACAGCTTCGTGCGCCGCGCGCGCGACGGCGCGATGGTGCTGGTGCTGTGCAACTTCGCGCCCGTCGTGCACCACGCGCTGCGCCTCGGCGTGCCGGCGGCCGGGCGCTGGCGCGAGCGGCTCAACACCGACTCGCGCTTCTACGGCGGCAGCGACGTCGGTTCGGCGATGGCCGACATGGTGGCCGAGGCCGTGCCGAGCCACGGCCGCGCGCAGTCGATCAGCCTGACGGTGCCGCCGCTGGCCACGGTGATGCTGCAATGGATCGGCTGATGCAGGCGTTGCCTGCGGAGGCGCCAGCCGCACCCTCCCCGCCGCGTCTGCGCCTGGAGTGCGGCCGGCCGTGGCCGCTGGGTGCGACCGTCGATGCCGACGGCGTCAACTTCGCCGTCTTCTCCGCGCACGCCAGCCGCGTCGAACTCAGCCTCTTCGACGAAGCCGGCGAGCAGGAACTGGCGCGCCTGCCGCTGCCGGCGCGCAGCGGCGACGTGTGGCACGGGCACCTCCCGCGTGTCGGCGCCGGCCTCGTCTACGGCCTGCGCGCCGACGGGCCCTGGCGCCCCGAGCAGGGGCACCGCTTCAACCCGCACAAGCTGCTGCTCGACCCGTGGGCGCGCGAGATCGTCGTGCCGGCCGGCGGCTTCGACTGGCGGCGGCCGCACGGCGGCGCCGACCACCGCCATCCACTCGCCCGCGACGAACGCGACAACGCGCGCTGGGCGCACAAAGCGCGGGTCGTCGCCGACGAGCCTGCGCTGGCCTGGCAGCGGCCGCAACACGCGAGCACCGATCTCGTGCTCTACGAGATGCACGTGCGCTCGTTTACGCGCCTGATGCCGGGCGTGCCGGAAGCCGCGCGCGGCACCTACGCCGGGCTGGCCAGCGACGCGGCCATCGCGCACCTGAAGCGGCTCGGCATCACCGCGGTCAGCCTTCTGCCGGTGCAGCACAAGCTCGACGAGATGCGGCTCGCCGCGATGGGCCTCGTCAACCACTGGGGCTACAACACGCTCGGCTACTTCGCGCCCGAGCCGCGCTACGCCAGCAGCGCGAACCCGCGCGAGGAGTTCCGCGCGATGGTGCGCTGTCTGCACGCCGCCGGCATCGAGGTCGTCATCGACGTCGTCTTCAACCACACCGCCGAGGGCGACGAGACCGGCCCGACGCTCGCGTGGCGCGGCCTGGACAACGCGAGCTGGTACCGCCTGCCGCCCGCGCACCGCGCCGGCTACGAGAACTGGAGCGGCTGCGGCAACACCCTCGATGTGCAGCACCCACGCGTGCTGCAGTTCGTGCTGGACTCCCTGCGCCATTGGGTGCAGCAGATGGGCGTCGACGGCTTTCGCTTCGACCTCGCGCCGGTGCTCGGGCGCGAGGAAGGTGCGTTCGAGCGCCGCGCCTCGTTCTTCAAGGCCGTCGCGCAGGACCCGGTGCTGCAAGGCGCGCGGTTGATCGCGGAACCCTGGGACCTGGGCCCCGGCGGCTACCAGCTCGGCCAGTTCCCCGATGGCTGGTGCGAGTGGAACGACCGCTTCCGCGACACCGCGCGCGCCTTCTGGCTGGGCGGCGACTGCACGCGCGGCGAGCTGGCGCTGCGCCTGGCGGGCTCGGCCGATCTCTTCCAGCCGCGCCAGCGCTCGCCGCTCGAATCGGTGAACTACGTCGTCTCGCACGACGGCTTCACGCTGGCCGACCTCGTCGCCTACGACCTGCGCCACAACGAGGCCAACGGCGAGAACAACCGCGACGGCCACGCGCACAACCTGAGCTGGAACTGCGGCTTCGAAGGGCCGACCACCGACCCCGAGGTGCAGGGCCGCCGCGCCCGGCTGCAGCGTGCGCTGCTGGCCGTGACGCTGCTCGCGCAAGGCACGCCGATGCTCGCCGCCGGCGCCGAGACCGGCCACACGCAGCACGGCAACAACAACGCCTACTGCCAGGACAACGCGATCAGCTGGCTCGACTGGGCGCGCGCCGACGACGACCTGATCGAGTACGTGGCACACCTCGTCGCGCTGCGCCGGCGGTGGCTGCCGCTGGCGCCGCGCTGGTACAGCGGCCTCGTCGACGCGCGCGGCCGGCACGATCTCGCCTGGCTGCGCCGCACCGGCGAGGCGCTGACGATCGAGCACTGGAACAACCGCACCTCGCGCATCCTCGGCGCACACATCGGCGCGCCCGGGCGCGGCGGCGGCGCGGCATTGCTGTTGCTGCTCAACGGCCGCGACCTCGACGCCGACTTCGTGCTGCCGGCCGGCCGCTGGGTGGCCGAGCTGGACAGCGTGCAGCCACGCGGCCGCGTGGCGTGGCGGGGCGAAGGGACGGGCGCGCCGAATGCATGCGCCTATCCGCTGGCCGCGCGCAGCGTCGTGCTGCTGCGCGAGGCCGGCCCCGACGAAGATGCCGGCGAAGCCGACGGAGGGCAAAAGCGATGAGACTGCCCCGCGCCAGCGGCGTGCTGCTGCACCCGACCTCGCTGCCCGGGCCGAACGGCTCGGGCGATCTCGGCCGCGAGGCCTATCACTTCGTCGACTGGCTCGCCGCGGCCGGGCAGCGGCTGTGGCAGGTGCTGCCGCTCACCGGCATCGGGCCGGGCCACTCGCCGTACATGAGCCCGTCGGCGTTTGCCGGCAACCCGCTGCTCGTCGACCTGGCCGACCTGCAGCACGAGGGCTGGCTGACCGCCGACGAGGTGGCCCCGGCGCCGGGGCTGCGCGCCGAGCGTGTCGAGTTCGCCGCCGTCGTGCCTTTCCGCATGGGCCGGCTGGCACGCGCGGCCGAGCGCTTTGCCGCCGGCGGCAGCGCCGCGCAGCGTGAGGACTTCGAGCGCTTTCGCGCCGAACACACGAGCTGGCTCACCGACTACGCGCTGTTCATGGCGCTGACCGAGCAGCCCGGCCCCGAGGGCTGGCTCGACTGGCCGCACTGGGAGCCGGCGCTGGCAAGGCGCGAGCCGGCGGCGCTGGCACAGGCGCGCCGCCGGCACGCGGCGCGCATCGGCTTCTGGGAGTTCTGCCAGTGGCGCTTCTTCAGGCAGTGGGCGGCGCTGCGCGCCTACGCCCACGGCAAGGGCGTGCGCATCGTCGGCGACGCGCCGATCTTCGTCGCCCACTCGAGCGCCGACGTGTGGGTGCGGCCGGAGCTGTTCGAGCTGGACGCGCAAGGACAGCCCACGGTCGTGGCCGGCGTGCCGCCCGACTACTTCAGCGCCACCGGGCAGCGCTGGGGCAACCCGCTCTATCGCTGGAATGAACACGCGAAGGACGGCTTCGCGTGGTGGATCGAGCGCGTGCGGCGCACCTTCGAGCTGGTCGACATCGTGCGCATCGACCACTTCCGCGGCTTTGCCGGCTACTGGGAGATCCCGGCGGCGGAGCCCACCGCTGTGCACGGCCGCTGGGTACCGGGGCCGGGCGCGGCGCTGTTCGACGCGGTGGCCGCGGCGCTCGGGCCGCTGCCGGTCATCGCCGAGGACCTGGGCATCATCACGCCGGACGTCGACGCGCTGCGAGCGCGCTTCGCGTTCCCCGGCATGTGCGTGCTGCAGTTCGCCTTCAATGCCGACGCCGGCAACCGCTACCTGCCGCACCACCACACGCCCGACAGCGTCGTCTACACCGGCACGCACGACAACAACACCACCGCCGGCTGGTGGGCCGCGGCGCCGGACAGCGAACGGCACTTCGCGCGCGGCTACCTCAACACCGACGGCCACGACATGCCGTGGACGCTGATCCGCACGGCGATGGCCAGCGTCGCCGACACCTGCATGCACCCGATGCAGGACGTGCTCGGCCTGCCGGCCGAGGCGCGCATGAACCACCCGGGCCAGGCCTCGGGCTGGTGGACCTGGCGGCTGCAATGGGAGCGCGTGCAGCCGTGGCACGCACAGCGGCTGGCGGAGTTCGGGCGGTTGTACGGGCGCGCGTAGGCGCGTCTTCCAGGCGCCTCTTGCGGGGCCTCTTGCGCTACTGACGCAGCGAATCTCGGGTTCGCACCGAGCCCGTCGGCCGCGCCACCGATGCGTGGTCCCGACCTCCGCAGGGGGCGCGCGATCCTTCGCCCGGGCAGACTTGCCGGCGACGAAGAAACCCGGGCGCGGGCCGGGCGCAAGACGAGCGCCACCTCCGACCCGATGCACGCACCTCGCGGCCGCGGCGGCGGGAGCGTGAGCCACGCAGAGGAGTCGGTGCCATGGACAACGTTGGGGCGCGCGGCGAGGTCGCGGGCGCGGGGGCGATCGGCGGTGCGGCTGGTGCAACGGCTGTGGCGGCCCCCAGTGGCGTCACGCTGACCCGCCTTGTGCGGCGCGTCGAGGACGGGCCGGGCGTGCTGTGGGCCGCATTGCTGCCGGCCGCCGGCCTGGCGGCGCTCGCCTGGTTCGGCATGGCGCCGTTCGCCAGCCACGACATCGAGGCGAGCGTCGCCGCCGGCGTGCGCGCGCAACTGCTGCAGCAAGGGCACGGCTGGGTGCAGGTAGGGGTCACGGGGCAGGAGGTGCTGCTCAGCGGCACGCCGCCCTCGCCCGGCGCCGGCGGCGCCGCGCTCGCGGCCGCCCGTGCCGCGACCTGCCCCACCTGGGCCGGGCCGCAGGTGTGCGCGGTGCTCGTGCTCGGCGACTTCGGCTCGCCCAGTGGCGTGGCCGCGCCGGCCCTCGCGCAGGTGGCACCAGCCGCGCCGGCCGCACCCGCTGTTTCGACGGCGAGCCCCGCGCCGCCGGCCGCGGCGGCATCGACACCCGCAACGGCCCCCGCATCGCTGCCCGCGGCCCCCGCCGCGGCATCGACACCCGCCGAGCGGACTGCCCAAGCCTGCGAGGCGAGCTTCATCGACCTGCTCGAAAACACGCGGCTGGAATTCGCCAGCGGCGGCAGCGCGATCGACGCGCGCAGCGCCCCGCTGCTCGATCGCCTGGCCGCCGCTGCCGGGGCCTGCCCGGGGCGCGTGCTCATCGAAGGCCACACCGACAACGTCGGCGACGCCGGGGCCAACCAGCGCCTGAGCGAAGCGCGCGCCACCGCCGTGCGCGACGCGCTTGTCGCCCGCGGCCTGCCGGCCGAGCGGCTGGTCACCGTGGGCCACGGCGACACCCGGCCGCTCGCCGACAACACGACCGACACCGGGCGCGCCGCCAACCGGCGCATCGAGTTCAAGGCCGCGCCCTGACCGCGGCCGCTGGCAAACCGGGAGATCTGCATGCCGTTCTTGATCGCCAAGATCCTCGTCCTGTTGCTCCTCGCCTCGGCTTTCGGCGCCTGGCTGGGCGCCTGGCTCCTGCGCCGCCGCTACGTCGACGTGACCTCCGAACACACGCTGCTGCGCGACGAGTGGCGCCTGTGGCGCGGCCAGGTCGACCAGCGGCTCGCGACGCCGCCCGACGGGTCGGCGCTGGCCGAGCGGTTGGCCGCCATCGAGGCCGCGGTGCGCGGCATCCAGGTCCCGCCGGCGCCGCCGCCGACCGACCTGGCGCCGGTGCTCCAGGCCGTGCAGGGCATCCGGATGCCGGCGCCCGAGCGCGTCGACCTCGGCCCGGTGCTCGAGGCCGTCGGCGCCATCCGCATCCCGCCATCCGAGCGTGTCGATCTGAGCCCGGTGCTCGAGGCGATCGATCGCATCCGCGTCCCGGCGCCCGAGTGTGTGGATCTGCAGCCGGTGCTCGAGGCCGTCGGCGCCATCCGCGTGCCGCCGGCCCAGGCCGTCGATCTCGCACCGCTGACCGAGCGGCTGGCTGCGCTGGAGCAGCGCCTCGGCGCGCTGCGCTTCCCCGAGCCGCCGCCCCCGCCGAGTCTGCAGCCGATGCAGGCCGCGCTGCAGGCGCTGGAGACGCGCGTCGCCGGCCTCGATGCGCGCTTCGCGGCGCTGAAGTGGCCCGAGCCGCCGCCGCCGGCGGACCTGCCGGCCGGCGCCGCCACCGGCCGCCCCGCCGCTGGCCGTGCGCGCCGGCAGCCGCAACCTGCTGGCACGCGCCGCCCACGGCAAGCCCGACGACCTCAAGCTCATCAAGGGCGTCGCCGAGGTGCTCGAGAAGATGCTGCACGACATCGGCGTGTACTACTTCTGGCAGATCGCCGAGTGGGACAACGCCGACATCGCGCACGCCGACAGCCTGCTCACCGCCTTCAAGGGCCGCATCGAGCGCGACGAATGGGTGGCGCAGTCGCGCCGGTTCGTGCGCGAAGGCGGCGTGGCGCTGAAGCCGGGCGCCGGCTGACGATCTGAAGGCGGGCACGGCGCGCCGCGCCGCGCGCCGTCAGCGCCGCGGCGGCGGCAGGTCGGTGCAGGTGCCGTGCGCGGCTTCGGCGGCCATGCCGATGCTCTCGCCGAGCGTTGGGTGCGGGTGGATCGTCCGGCCGATGTCCACTTCGTCGGCGCCCATCTCGATGGCGAGCGCCACCTCGCCGATCATGTCGCCGGCATGCGTGCCGACGATGCCGCCACCGAGGATGCGGTGGGTCTCGGCATCGAACAGCAGCTTCGTGAAGCCTTCGTCGCGGCCGTTGGCGATGGCGCGGCCGCTCGCCGTCCACGGGAAGTGGCCCTTCTTCACCGCCACGCCGCGTGCCTTGGCCTCGTCTTCGGTGAGGCCGACCCAGGAGACCTCGGGATCGGTGTAGGCGACGCTCGGGATCACGCGCGCATCGAAGCGCGCGCGGCGCAGCGTCTCGTCGCCGTTCTTGTCGCCCGCCGCCACTTCGGCGGCAACGTGCGCCTCGTGCACCGCCTTGTGCGCCAGCATCGGCTGGCCGACGATGTCGCCGATGGCGAAGATGTGCGGCACGTTGGTGCGCATCTGCACGTCCACCGGGATGAAGCCGCGCTCGCCGACGACGATGCCGGCCTTCTCGGCGCCGATCTTGTTGCCGTTGGGGCTGCGGCCGACGGCTTGCAGCACGAGGTCGTACAGGCCCTCGCTCTTCGTCGCGCCGTCGACGCTCTCGAACTGCACGCGGATGCCGTCCTTCGTCGCCTCGGCGGCCACGGTCTTCGTCTTCAGCCAGATGTTGTCGAAGCGCGGTGCGTTCAGCTTCTGCCAGACCTTCACGAGGTCGCGGTCTGCGCCTTGCATCAGGCCGTCGAGCATCTCCACCACGTCCAGCCGCGCACCGAGCGTGCTGTAGACGGTGCCCATCTCGAGACCGATGATGCCGCCGCCGACGACGAGCATGCGCTTGGGCAGCGCGCGCAGCTCGAGCGCGCCGGTGCTGTCGACGACGCGCGGGTCGTCGGGCATGAAGGGCAGCCGCACCGCCTGCGAGCCGGCGGCGATGATGCAGCGCTCGAAGCGGATCGTCTGCGTCTTGCCGGTCTTGTCCTGGCCGCTGCCGCTGGTCTCTTCGACCGTCAGGTGGTGCGGGTCGGCGAAGCTGCCATAACCGCGCACGACGGTCACCTTGCGCATCTTCGCCATCGCCGCCAGCCCGCCGGTGAGCTTGCCGACCACCTTGTTCTTGTGCGCGAGCAGCCGGCCCGGCTCGAGCACCGGCGCGCCGTAGGTGACGCCGAGGTCGGCGAAGTGCTTGACCTCGTCCATCACCGCGGCCACGTGCAACAGCGCCTTGCTCGGAATGCAGCCGACGTTCAGGCACACGCCGCCGAGGGTGCCGTAGCGCTCGACGAGCACGGTCTTCATGCCCAGGTCGGCGGCGCGGAACGCCGCCGAGTAGCCGCCCGGGCCGCCGCCGAGCACGAGCATCTCGCATTCGAGGTCGGCGGTGCCGGCGTGGGTGGCGGGAGTGGGGGCGGATGACGGAACGGGAGCAGCAGGCGAGGGAGCAGTCGAAGAAGCCGCCGCAGGTTGCGGTGCCGGTGCCTGCGCGCCGCTCACCTCCATCATCAGCAACACCGAACCTTCACTCACCTTGTCCCCCAACCCGACCTTCAGCTCCTTGACGACGCCGGCGTGCGACGACGGGATCTCCATCGACGCCTTGTCGCTTTCCACCGTCACCAGCGACTGCTCGGCGCGGATCGTGTCGCCGGGCTTGACGAGCAGCTCGATGACGGCCACGTCCTTGAACTCGCCGATGTCGGGCACCTTGATCTCGATCGTCGCCATGTCGCTTGTCTCTTTGGTTGTGCTTCAGGTCTTCAGCTTCAGCGTGTGCAGCCGCACCGGCTCGGCCGAGCTCGTGTCGAACTCGCAGCCGGCGCGCACGCCGGCATCGGCCACCTCGCGCGCGCTCTTCGCACGCGGCCAGGTCGTGTACATCGCGCCGAGCGCGTAGCGGCGGCCCGAGCCGATGGCCCAGAAGCGCTCGAACTCGAACACCTCGCGGTAGCTCTCGACGCCGAACACGCCGTGCGCGTTGGCGATCAGGATCGAGATCTGGCTGCTCTCGTACGGGTCGGAGTCGTGCTCCTTGGTATTGAGGAAGAAGCGCTCCTTCAGCAAAGGGTGCAGCAGCCTGAAGGTCTCGAAGATCGCGGTGCGCGAATCGAGCCGCAGTTGCTCCTTCGGCATCGCCGCCAGCGCCTGCTGCAGCACGGGGATGTGCGCCGTGCTGCCGACGGCGCCGATCCAGTGGCCGCGCAGGTTGAACAGCTTCGTGTTCGCTTCGTAGCCCGGCGGCAGCCGCAACTCGCCGAAGGTGATCAGCGAGTCCGATGCGATGGCGAGCGACGCGCCCTTGCGGGCGACGACGACGGTGCTCATGACGAGCGCGCCGCCGGCGTCAGAGCATCACCCGGCGGAAGTCCGCCAGGATCTGCGCGAAGTAGGCGTTGAAGCGCGCCGCCGAAGCGCCGTCGATGACGCGGTGGTCCCACGACAGCGACAGCGGCAGGACGAGGCGCGGCACGAACTGCTTGCCGTCCCAGCGCGGCTCGGTGCTGCTGCGGCACACGCCGAGGATCGCGACCTCGGGCGCGTTGATGATCGGCGTGAAGTAGCGCCCGCCGATGCCGCCCAGGCTGCTGATGCTGAAGCAGCCGCCGCTCATGTCGGCCGGGCCCAGCTTGCCGTCACGCGCCTTCTTGGCGAGGTCACTCATCTCCTGGCTGATCGCCAGGATGCCCTTCTTGTCGGCGTCCTTGATCACCGGCACGACGAGGCCGTTCGGTGTGTCGGCGGCGAAGCCGATGTGGAAGTACTTCTTGACGATCAACTGCTCGCCATCGAGGCTGGCGTTGAACTCGGGGAACTTCTTGAGCGCGGCGACGGCCGCCTTGATCAGGAAGGCAAGCATCGTCACCTTGACGCCGCTCTTCTCGTGCTCCTTGTTGAGCTGCACGCGGAAGGCTTCGAGGTCGGTGATGTCGGCGTCGTCGTGGTTCGTGACGTGCGGGATCAGCACCCAGTTGCGATGCAGGTTGGCGCCGCTGATCTTCTTGATGCGGCTCAGGTCCTTACGCTCGACTTCGCCGAACTTGGCGAAGTCGACCTGCGGCCAGGGCAAGAGGCCGGGGAAGGCGCCACCGGCGGCTGCGCCGGCGCCGGCGCCGGCCGCCGGTGCGCGCGCCTTCTGCGCCGCGGTCTGCACGCTGCCGGCCATCACGCCCTTGACGAAGCCTTGCACGTCGGCCTGCGTGATGCGTCCCTTCGGCCCGCTGCCGGCCACTTCGGCCAGCGGCACGCCAAGCTCACGCGCGAGCTTGCGGATCGAAGGCGACGCGTGCGGCAGCGTGCCCTTCGCGGCTGTGGGGTCGTGCGCGGGCAGCGTGGCCGGCTGGTCGGTGCGGTCAGCGAGCGCGGCCATCGGGGCGACCGAGGTGGCCGACGGTGCCGCGGCGGACGAGGCGGCGGGCTTGGGCGCTGGTGCCGCGGCCGCGGGTGCCAACGCAGCAGCACTGGCCGCCCCTTCGAGCACCAACAGCGGCGAGCCCTTGTTCACCTTGTCGCCGAGCTTGACCAGCACTTCCTTCACCGTGCCTGCATGCGACGACGGGATCTCCATCGAGGCCTTGTCGCTCTCGACGGTGACGAGGCTCTGCTCGACCTTCACCGTGTCACCCGGCTTCACGAAGACCTCGATGACCGCGACGTCGGCGAAGTCGCCGATGTCGGGGACGACGACGGTGATCGGGCCGGCCGAGGCGGCGCTGGCACCACCCTCGCCCCCCGCCCTCTCCCGCGCGGCGGGAGAGGGAGCCGATGCCGGCGGCGCAGGCGCGGACGGCGCAGCCTTGGCGGCGGCGGGAGCAGCCGCAGCAGCCCCTGCCCCTTCCGCCTCCAGCCGCAGCAGCACCGTCCCCTGATTCACCTTGTCGCCGAGCTTCACGACCATCTCGCGCACGACACCGGCGTGTGAACTCGGGATCTCCATCGAGGCCTTGTCGCTTTCCACCGTGACGAGCGACTGCTCGGCCGCGACCCGGTCGCCCGGCTTCACGAGCACCTCGATCACCGCGACATCCTTGAAGTCCCCGATGTCGGGCACCACCACTTCGACCAGAGCCATGTCTCGCGTCTCCGTCCTTCTTCGTTGTTCGGGGTCGTTGCGCCAGGCCGCCGGTCAGGCGTACAGCGGGTTGGTCTTATCGGCGTCAAGGCCGTACCTGGCGATCGCCTCGGCCACCTTCTGCATCGGCACGGCGCCCTCGTCGGCCAGCGCACGCAGCGCCGCGACGACGATGTAGTGGCGGTTGACCTCGAAGTGCTCGCGCAGGCGGCTCCTGAAGTCGCTGCGGCCGAAGCCGTCGGTGCCCAGCACCTTGTACGCGCGGCCCTTCGGGACGAAGGCGCGGATCTGCTCGGCGTAGTTCTTCATGTAGTCGGTGCTGGCGACCACGGGCCCCTCGTGCGCGTTGAGCTGCTGCGCGACGAACGGCACGCGCGGCTCGGCCAGCGGATGCAAGAGGTTCCAGCGCTCGGCATCCTGGCCGTCGCGCGCGAGCTCGTTGAAGCTCGGGCAACTCCAGACGTTGGCCGCGACGCCCCAGTCCTTGGCGAGCAGTTCGCGCGCGAACTGGCTCTCGCGCAGGATCGTGCCGCTGCCCAGCAGATTGACGCGCGGTCCCTGGCCCGCGCCTTCCTCGAGCAGGTACATGCCCTTGATGATCCCGGCCTCGGTGCCCGGCTTCAGGCCCGGCATCGGATAGTTCTCGTTGAGCAGCGTCAGGTAGTAGAAGACGTTCTCCTGCCGCTCGACCATGCGCTTCAGGCCGTGATGCAGGATCACCGCCACCTCGTGCGCGAAGGTCGGGTCGTAGCTGACGCAGTTGGGGATCGTGCCGGCGAGGATGTGGCTGTGGCCGTCCTCGTGCTGCAGACCCTCGCCGTTCAGCGTCGTGCGGCCGCTCGTGCCGCCGAGCAGGAAGCCGCGCGCCTGCATGTCGCCGGCGGCCCACGCGAGGTCGCCGATGCGCTGGAAGCCGAACATCGAGTAGTAGATGTAGAACGGCACCATGATGCGGTTGTTCGTCGAGTACGACGTTGCCGCGGCGATCCAGCTAGCCATGCCGCCGGCCTCGTTGATGCCTTCTTGAAGGATCTGGCCGTTCTCGGCCTCGCGGTAGTACATCACCTGGTCCTTGTCGACCGGCGTGTACTTCTGGCCCGCGGGGTTGTAGATGCCGATCTGGCGGAACAGGCCCTCCATGCCGAACGTGCGCGCCTCGTCGACGAGGATCGGCACGACGCGCGGGCCCAGCGCCTGGTCGCGTAGCAGTTGCGTCAGGCAGCGCACGTAGGCCTGCGTCGTGCTGATCTCGCGCCCGGCCGCGGTGGGCTCGAGCACGGCCTTGAAGGCTTCGAGCGACGGCACCGTGAAGCTCTCGTCGGCCTTCTGGCGGCGGTGCGGCAGGTAGCCACCCAGCGCCTTGCGGCGCTCGTGCAGGTACTTCATCTCCGGCGTGTCGTCGGCCGGCTTGTAGAACGGGATCTTCGGCAGGTCGGCGTCGGAGACGGGGATGTTGAAGCGGTCGCGGATGAAGCGGATGTCGTCGTCGGTGAGCTTCTTCGTCTGGTGCGCGGTGTTCTTGCCCTCGCCGGCCTTGCCCATGCCCCAACCCTTGACCGTCTTGACGAGCAGCACGGTAGGCTCGCCGGCGTGACTGTTGGCGCGGTGGAAGGCGGCATACACCTTGTTCGCATCGTGGCCGCCGCGGCGCAGCGCCCAGATGTCGTCGTCGCTCATCTTGGCCACCATCTCCAGCGTGCGCGGGTCGCGGCCGAAGAAGTGCTTGCGCACGAAGGCGCCGTCGTTGGCCTTGAAGGCCTGGTAGTCGCCGTCGAGCGTGTCCAGCATGATCTTGCGCAGCGCGCCGTCCTTGTCGCGCGCGAGCAGCGGGTCCCAGTTGCTGCCCCAGATCAGCTTCAACACATTCCAGCCGGCGCCGCGGAACTCACCTTCCAGCTCCTGGATGATCTTGCCGTTGCCGCGCACGGGCCCGTCCAGCCGCTGCAGATTGCAGTTGATGACGAAGACGAGGTTGTCGAGCTTCTCGCGTGCCGCCAGGCCGATGGCGCCGAGCGATTCGGGCTCGTCCATTTCGCCGTCGCCGCAGAACACCCAGACCTTGCGGTTCTTGGTGTCGGCGATGCCGCGCGCGTGCAGGTACTTCAGGAAGCGCGCCTGGTAGATGGCCATCAGCGGGCCGAGGCCCATCGAGACGGTCGGGAACTGCCAGAAGTCGGGCATCAGCTTGGGGTGCGGATAGCTCGACAGCCCCTTGCCCGCCACCTCCTGGCGGAAGTTGAGCATCTGCTCCTCGCTGATGCGCCCTTCCATGAAGGCGCGCGCGTAGATGCCCGGCGCGCTGTGGCCCTGGATGTAGAGCAGGTCGCCGCCGTGGCCCGCGCTTTCGGCGTGCCAGAAGTGGTTGAAGCCGGCGGCGAACATGTGCGCCAGGCTGGCGAAGCTCGAGATGTGACCGCCGAGATCACCGCCGTCCTCGGGCTCCATCCGGTTGGCCTTGACGACCAGCGCCATGGCGTTCCAGCGCATGTAGGCGCGCAGCCGCCCTTCCAGCTCGAGGTTGCCGGGGCTGCGCTCCTCCTCGGCCGGCTCGATCGTGTTGACGTAGCCCGTGTTGGCCGAGAACGGCATGTCGATGCTGTTCTGGCGTGCGTGCTCGAGCAGTTGCTCTAGCAGGAAGTGCGCGCGCTCGGCGCCTTCGGCGCCGATGACGGCCGACAGCGCGTCCAGCCATTCGCGCGTTTCCTGGGCATCCGGGTCATTGGCGGCGGCGCCGCGGACGGCTTCGGGCAGGGCGGACATCGGAGGTCTCCTCGGCAGGGGGCTTTTCTACGACTGGGAAAGCGGGCGCGAGTGTCGCACAAGAATCGCGCAATTCCAAATCGTGCTGCACGACATCACAATATGAAATTCACGAGGATGCACGGACCTCGCCGGCAGCTCGATCGGTCCCGATAATCTCCGTTTCATGTCCGTCGACGCCCAGGACTCCACACTTCAGCCGCCGGCCGGCCGCAGCGCCACGCGGCGCCTGTTCGGGAGGTGGTGGCGGCGCCAATCGCCGACGCGCCAGGATCGCTTCGCCACCTTCGGCCCGCTGCTGTCGGTGCTGCTGTTTCTCGCGGCGATCATCTCGGCCTTCTGGTACCTGCGCAACGAGGAAATCGAGCGCGAGACCGACTCGATCAAGCGCGACGCCGAGCTGACCCAGCAGCAGATCAGCCTGCGCCTGCTGCAGAACCAGGAGGCCCTGGTGCGCATCTCGCGCGAGGTCGTCTCGCGCACGATCGACGCCGAGGAGTTCGTCGGTCAGGCGACGACCTTCCTGCGCCAGCGGCCGGAACTCACCTACCTCGCCTGGCTCGACGCGGCCCGCAAGCCGCGGGCGGCCCAATCGGCGCTGCCGTTCGACATCGGCATCGACAACCTCGGGCCGCGCCTGATCCTGCCCGCCGATGGCACCAACACGGCCAGCGAGGCGGCGTTCAAGCGCGCGCGCGACCTGCGCACGCCGGTGTACTCGCGTGCCTTCCACGACACGCAGGGCGGCCCGGTCTTCCAGCTGCACATCCCGCTGATCGAGCGCGGCGGCTTCGCCGGCGTGCTGATGGCCGAGTACGCCATTCCCGACATCGTCCGCCAGCACGTGCCGGCCGACGTGTCGCGCCGCCACGTCGTCTCGATCATCGACGAGGAGCAGCGCACGCTGGCCTCGACGGTGACGAGCTTCCCCAACCGCGAGACGCCGCGCAACCTGATCGTCAGCGAGGCGCCGCTGACGCCGGCCGGCAACGGCCTGGGGCTGCGCGTGCAGGGCTACCGCACGAGCATCGGCCTCATCAGCAACACGCTGTTCTGGATGGTCGTCGCGCTGTCGGGGCTGACGGTGTGGATGCTGCTGGGCACCTGGCGGCACATGCGCCGGCGCGCGCAGATCCAGGTGGCGCTCGTGCAGGAAACCAACTTCCGCCGCGCGATGGAGAACTCGATGCCCACCGGCATGCGCGCGATGGACCTCGACGGCCGCATCACCTATGTCAACGCGGCGTTCTGCCAGATGACGGGGTTCCCGACCGCCGAGCTTGTCGGCCGCCTGCCGCCCTACCCCTACTGGCCGCCCGAGCGCATCGAGGAGAACGGGCGGCTCTTGCAGCAGGAGCTGGCCGGTCGCAGCCCCGCCGGCGGCATCGAAGTAAAGGTGATGCGCAAGGACGGCACCCTCTTCGACGCGCGGATGTACGTCTCGCCGCTGATCGACCCGAAGGGCCAGCAGACCGGCTGGATGACCAGCGTCACCAACATCACCGAGGCCAAGCGCATCCGCGACCAGCTCTCGGCAAGCCACGAGCGCTTCACGACCGTGCTCGAGGGACTCGACGCGTCGGTGTCGGTGCTGTCGGTCGAGCAAGGCGAACTGCTCTTCGTCAACCGCAGCTACCGCCTGTGGTTCGGCGCCGATGCGCGCGGCCACCTCCGGCTGGCCGGCGGCATCACGCCATCGGACTTCGGCGCGCTCGACGACGAGGAGGTCGATCCGCTGTCCGGCCTGCCGACACAGGAACTGACCGAGATGGGCGCCGACCCGCGCGAGGTGTTCGTCGACAGCCTGCAGAAGTGGTTCGACGTGCGCGCGCGTTACCTGCAATGGACCGACGGGCGGCTGGCGCAGATGCTGATTGCCACCGACATCACCGCGCGCCTGCGCGCCGAGGAGCAGGCGGCGACGCAGGCCGAGAAAGCGCAGGTCACGAGCCGCCTCGTGACGATGGGCGAGATGGCCAGCTCCGTGGCGCACGAGCTGAACCAGCCGCTGACTGCCATCGTCAACTACTGCAACGGCATGGTCTCGCGCGTCGCCACCGACAGCATCGGCCGCGACGACCTGGTCGCGGCGCTGCAGAAGACGGCGCGCCAGGCCGACCGCGCCGGGCAGATCATCCACCGCATCCGCAACTTCGTGCGCCGCAGCGAGCCGCAGCGCCAGCCTGCCGAGGCGCGGCAGATCGTCGACGACGCGGTCGAACTCGCCGGCATCGAGCTGCGCCGGCGCAACGTCTCCATCCATACCTACGTCGCGCAGCGCCTGCCGCCGATGATGGTCGACCCGATCCTCATCGAACAGGTACTGCTGAACCTCTTGAAGAACTCGGC
Organism: Betaproteobacteria bacterium; assembly: GCA_016716535.1. GTDB lineage: Bacteria > Pseudomonadota > Gammaproteobacteria > Burkholderiales > Burkholderiaceae_C > Rubrivivax. The sequence continues at coordinate 171,320 of JADJWD010000003.1, forward strand.
CGAGGCGATCGACAACTCTGGCCTGCCCTCGGCGCGGCGGCACATCGAGCTGCGCGTCGTGCCGCGCCACACGCCCGAGGACGGCGGCATGATCGAGTTCAGCGTCACCGACATGGGCCCGGGCCTGAAGAACGAAGTCATCGCGCGCCTGTACGAAGCCTTCTTCTCGACCAAGTCCGATGGCCTGGGCATTGGTCTGAGCCTTTGCCGCACGATCGTCGAGAGCCACCAGGGCCGGATGCGTGCACAGAACCTCTACAATGGCGAGGTCGCAGTCGGCTGTCGTTTCTCGTTCACCTTGCCGGTGGAACTGCGTGAACGCAGCGACGTGACGACGCCCGGCGCGCTGGCCGCGCAGGCCGATGTAACGCCCGACGTGATGCCCGGCGCAATGCCTTGACGGCAGCGCGCGAACACCGACCCCACTTCCCCCTCACCCACGAGCCAGCTGCGCATGAGCCTGATTCCGAAGAAGGGCACCGTGTATGTCGTCGACGACGACGAGGCCGTGCGCGATTCGCTGCAATGGCTGCTCGAGGGCAAGGACTACCGCGTCAAGTGCTTCGACTCGAGCGAGTCGTTCCTCTCGCGCTTCGACCCGCGCGAAGTCGCCTGCCTGATCGCCGACATCCGCATGGAAGGCATGAGCGGCCTCGATCTGCAAGACCGCCTGCTCGAGCGCAAGAGCCCGCTGCCGATCGTCTTCATCACCGGCCACGGCGACGTGCCGATGGCCGTGCAGACGATGAAGAAGGGCGCGATGGACTTCATCGAGAAGCCGTTCAAGGAAGAAGAGCTGCTCGGCCTCGTCGAGCGCATGCTCGAGCAGGCGCGCACCGCCTTCAGCCAGCACCAGGAGCAGGCCAGCCGCGACGCGTTGTTGAGCCGCCTCACCACGCGCGAAGCGCAGGTGCTCGAGCGCATCGTCGCCGGCCGCCTGAACAAGCAGATCGCCGACGACCTGGGCATCAGCATCAAGACGGTGGAGGCGCACCGCGCCAACATCATGGAGAAGCTCAACGCCAACACCGTGGCCGACCTGCTGAAGATCGCGCTCGGCGCGCAGAGCAAGGCCTGACGACACCACACCGCACGCATCGAGCCGGGGCCGCGCGAGCGGCCTCGCGCGTTTCAGGGGCTCGAGGGGGCCACGTTTTTCCGAGGCACCGACCGCATGACCGCACAACTCATCGATGGCAAGGCGCTGGCGCAGAAGCTGCGTGCCGAGATCGCGCAGCGCGCCGCGGCGCTCGCCGCGCGCGGCCGGCCGCCGGGCCTGGCCGTCATCCTCGTCGGCGACGATGCCGCCAGCGCCGTTTACGTGCGCAACAAGGTGCGCGCCTGCGCCGAGAACGGCCTGCACTCGGTGATGGAGCAATACGACGGCGCGATGACCGAGGCGGCGCTGCTGGCACGCATCGCGGCGCTGAACGCCGACCCGGCGATCCACGGCATCCTCGTGCAGATGCCGGTGCCGCGGCAGATCGACCCGCACCGCGTCATCGAGGCGATCGACCCGCGCAAGGACGTCGACGGCTTCTCGGTGCGCTCGGCCGGCGAGCTGATGAGCGGCCTGCCCGGCCTGCGCCCGGCCACCCCGTGGGGCTGCATGAAGATGATCGAGAGCACCGGCGTGCCGGTGCGGGGCCGGCACGCCGTGGTCATCGGCCGCAGCAACACGGTGGGCAAGCCGATGGCGCTGTTGCTGCTGCAGGCCAACGCCACCGTCACCGTCTGCCACAGCGCCACCGCCGACCTGAAGCAGCACGTGCGCGCCGCCGACATCGTCGTCGCCGCGGTCGGCCGCCGCCACACGGTCACCGCCGACATGGTCAAGCGCGGCGCGACGGTCATCGACGTCGGCACGAACCACGACGAAGCCGGCAAGCTCTGCGGCGACGTCGACTTCGCCGCCGTGCGCGAGGCACTCGGCCCCGAGGGCTGGATCAGCCCGGTGCCCGGTGGCGTCGGGCCGATGACGATCACGATGCTGCTGGCCAACGCCGTGGAGGCCGCCGAGGCGGCTGCGGCCTGAAGCCACCCGCCGATCGCGACACGGGCGCCACGCTGATGAACGCCGCTGCCAACCCGCTCCTGGACAGCGGCGAACTGCCGGACTTCGCAGCGATGCGCCCCGAGCACGTGACGCCGGCGCTCGACGAGCTGCTCGCCGCGGCCGAGGCGGCGCTCGCCGAAGCGGTGCAAGAGCGCACGCCCGCCGACTACGACACGCTGGCGCGCGTGCTCGACGTGCCGGTCGAGCGGCTGCGGCGCACCTGGGGCCACGTGTGCCATCTGCAATCGGTGGCCGACACGCCAGCGCTGCGCGCGGCGCACGCCGAGAACCTGCCGCGCATCACCGAGTTCTCGACGCGGCTGGCGTCCGACCCGCGCCTCTACGCCAAGGTCAAGGCGCTGGCCGCGAGCCCCGCCGCCGCGGCGCTGACGCCGGCGCGCCAGAAGGTCGTCGCCGACACGCTGCGCGACTTCGTGCTCGGCGGCGCCGAGCTGCAAGGCGCGGCGCGCGAGCGCTTCGCGGCGATCCAGGAGCGGCTGGCCGAGCTCTCGAAGCGCTTCGGCGACCACGTGCTCGATGCCGTCGACGCCTGGACGTTCGACGTCGACGAGGCGCGGCTGGCGGGCGTGCCGGCCGACGTGGTGCACGCGGCGCGCGCACGCGCCGAGGCGGCCGGCCAACCGGGCTGCCGGCTGACGCTGCAGTTGCCGTGTTACCTGCCGGTGATGCAGCACGCCGAAGACCGCGCGCTGCGCGAAGCGCTCTACGGTGCCTGGGCGCGCCGCGCCAGCGAACTGGGCGACGCGCGCTTCGACAACTCTGCGGTGATGCGCGAGATCGTGCAACTGCGCCAGGAGGCGGCCGCGCTGCTCGGCCACGCGAGCTACGCGCACCTGTCGCTGGTGCCGAAGATGGCGCGCTCGCCCGACGAGGTGCTGGCCTTCGTGCGCGACCTGGCGCAGCGCGCAAGGCCGTTCGCTGATCGCGAGTTCACCGAGCTGGCCGCGTTCGCGCGCCGCGAGCTGGGGCTCGCGACCCTCGAGCCGTGGGACCGCAGCTTCGCCGCCGAGCGGCTGAAGCAGCAGCGCTTCGCCTTCGGCAGCGAGGAGGTGCGACCGTACTTCACGCTGCCGCGCGTGCGGGAGGGCCTCTTCGAGCTGATCGGGCGCCTCTTCGGCGTCGTCATCGAGGAGGCAAGCGCGCCGGTCTGGCACGACAGCGTGCGCTTCTTCCACGTGCGCCGCGCGGCCCCTGATGGCCGCAAGAATGACCGCGATGGCGAAGAGCCGCTCGCCGGCTTCTACCTCGACCTGCACGCGCGCGCCGGCAAGCAGGCCGGCGCCTGGATGGACAGCGCCCGCCAGCGCTGGCGGCGCCCCGGCGGCACGCTGCAGCGGCCGCTGGCGCATCTCGTGTGCAACTTCGCCGCGCCGGTCGGCGGCCAGCCGGCGCTCTTGACGCACGACGACGTCATCACCCTCTTCCACGAGTTCGGGCACGGCCTGCACCACATGCTGACCGAGGTCGACGAGATCGCCGCCTCGGGCATCAGCGGCGTCGAGTGGGACGCCTGCGAGCTGCCCAGCCAGTTCATGGAGAACTTCTGCTGGGAGCCGGCGGTGCTGGCGCGCCTGTCGGCGCACGTCGACACCGGCGAGCCGCTGCCGCCGGCGCTCGTCGAGCGCATGCGCGCGGCGCGCAACTTCCACAACGGCCTCACGCTGCTGCGGCACTGCGAGTACGGCCTCTTCGACATGCGGCTGCACCTCGAGCCGGGCCACGCCGGATGTGAAACGGCGCTGGCGTTCGAGATCGCGGCGGCGCTGTCGCCCGCGCCGGCTGCACCGTTCCTGCGTTATCCGCACAGCTTCACGCACTTGTTCGACGGCGGCTACGCGGCCGGCTACTACGGCTACGCGTGGGCCGAGGTGCTGTCGGCCGACGCCTTCTCGGCCTTCGAGGAGGCGGGGCTCTTCGACGCCGCGACCGGCGCGCGCTTCAAGGACGCGGTGCTCGCCAGCGGCGGGAGCCGGGCGGCGATGGCGAACTTCGTCGCCTTCCGCGGCCGCGAGCCGAGGCTCGAGCCGTTCCTGCGCCACCAGGGCCTGCTGGCCGACGCCGGCGAGGCCCATGCCTCGGCGCTGGCTGGCTGAGACACCGGCTTACAACCCGGCCGGCAACTCCGTCCGGGCGCGGAAGACTGCGGCTTGAGGCGGGCCCCTTTCGCGGCTAGATTCCGCTGTCTGGAACCGCGCCGAAGCAAGGGAGTGTTGGTCATGAAGTCGATGCACGCAGTGCGCTTGCGACCCATCCGTTTCACCGCGCTGGCGGCCGCCGCGGCGCTGGCCGCGCTGGCTTCGCTGCCCGCGCAGGCGCTGTTCAAGGTCGTCAACCCTGACGGCACCGTCACCTACACCGACCGCCCGCCGCAGCCCGTGGCCAACACCCGCGTCACGAACATGGCGCGCCCCGGCTCGCCGACGACGACCGAGCCCGACCTCTCGCTGCCGGCCGATCTGCGCCAGCCGGCGCAGAAGCACCCGGTGACGCTGTACACGACGAGCGAGTGCTCGCCGTGCGATGCCGGCCGCCAGTTGCTCGTCGCGCGCGGCGTGCCGTACAGCGAGCGCCGCGTCGGCAACGAAGAGGACGCGCAAGCGTTCGAGCGCCTGTTCGGCACGCGCACGCTGCCGCTGTTGACCGTCGGCGCGCAGCCGCTGAAGGGCCTGTCCGACGTCGAGTGGGCCGCCTACCTCGACGCCGCCGGCTACCCGAAGCAGGCGCGGCTGCCGCGCGGCTGGCAGGCGCGCACGTCGCCGATGGTCGAACGCGCCGCGCCGCCCACCGCGCGTGTCGAAGCGCCGGTGCCGGTACCCAACGCGCCGCAGATCAACGAGACCGAGACGGTTTCGACCGGCACGCGGCTGCGGTTCTAGCCCGGCCCCGCCAGCCGCCGCGGCAGCCTGAGGCCCGCGGCCACTGCGGCGGCCACGGCCCAGAACAGCGCCGCCGTCCCCACCAGCGCGCCACTGGCACCGAAGACCAGCGGCATCACCGTGCTCGTGGCGTTCATCGCCATCGAGCGCAGCGCCAGCGCCTCGCCGTGGCGGTCGCCCGGCGTCACGTGGTGCAGCACGGTCATGATCATCGGCTGCACGCTGCCCAGCGTCACGCCCAACGTCACCGCCAGCAGCCCCATCACCCAGGCGTTCGGCGCAAACGGGTAGGCGGCGAAGACGAGCGCCGTGCCGACCATCGAGGCGCGCATCACCGTCTCCTCGCGCAGGCGGTGCGCGAGCAGCGGGATGACGAGGCGGATGCCCGACACCGACAGCGTGAACAGGCCCAGGATCAGCCCCACCGTCGAGGCGTTGAAGCCGCGCTCGTGCCCGAGCAGCGGCACCGCGAACGCGTGCACGTCCCACGACATCGAGAAGAGCCAGTTGATGACGAGCAGCCGGCGCATGCCCGGCGCCGCGAGCAGCGACCAGGCAGTGCCCGGCACGCGCGTGCCCGAGCGCGCTGCGGGCACCGCCCTTGGCACGCGCCGCGCCGTCAGCGCGGTGGCCAGCGGCAGCGCCAGCATCAGCGCGTAGCCGGCAGCGAAGCCGAAGCCGTCGATCATCAGCCCCACGGCCACCGGGCCGATGACGTTGGCGAACGACGGCGCGACACCGAGCCAGCTGAAGACGCGCATGCGCTCGGTGCTGTCGCGCGCCGCGAGGCCCGCGGTGCGCTGGATCGTCAACATGCCGACGTTGGCCGCGGTGCCGCACAGCATCGCGGCCACAGCCAGCAGCGCCAGGTGCGCCGCGCCGTCAAGGAAGGTCGAGACGAGCGCTGACAACGCGCCGGCGATCGCCAGCACGACCGCGCCGCGCACCATCGGGTGGTAGCCGTGCCGGTCGGCCAGCCGCCCGGCCTGCCAGGCGGTGAGCACCGGCGCCGCGGCGAAGAGCGCCAGCAGCAGCCCGACCGTCCACGCGCCGTGCCCTTCGCGCAGCACCTGCAGCGACGCGGCCATCCGCACGCCGGCCATCGTCGAATGCAGTCCGAGCTGGCCGACGACCAGAGCCAGCACGAGGCGGCCGAAGCCTTGCGGCGGCGGCCCCGGCTCAGGCGACGCCGTCGTCATCGTCCAGCGGCTCGTTGCCCGGCAACAGCGGACTTGCCAGGTGCTCGGGCAGCGCCTCCACGTCCTTCAACTGCCTCGCCATCGCGCGCGTGCGCACCTCGGCCTGCTCGATGCTGCTGGCGGCCTCGTCGAGCTTCTTGCGCGTCTTCGCGAGCACGACGCCGAACTTGCCGAACTCGGTCTTCACCGCGCCCAGCACCTCCCAGACCTCGGCCGAGCGCTTCTCGAGCGCCAGTGTGCGAAATCCCATCTGCAGGCTCGACAGCGTCGCGAGCAACGTCGTCGGCCCGGCCAGCATCACGCGGTGCTCGCGTTGCAGCGCCTCGACCAGCCCCGGGCGGCGCAGCGCCTCTGCGTACAGCCCCTCGGTCGGCACGAAGAGAATCGCGAAGTCGGTCGTGTGCGGCGGCGCGACGTACTTGTCGCGGATGCGCCGCGCCTCCTGCCGCAGGCGCTGCTCGATCGCCTTCGCCGCCGCCTCCAGCGCCGGCGCGTCGGCGCGCTCGTGCGCTTCGAGCAGGCGCTCGTAGTCTTCGCGCGGGAACTTCGCGTCGATCGGCAGCCACACCGGCGCCGCCCCCGGCGTGCCGTCGCGCCCGGGCATGCGCACCGCGAACTCGACGCGCTCGTTGCTGCCCGGCTGCGTGGCGACGTTGGCCGCGTACTGCTCGGGCGTGAACACCTGTTCCAGCAGCGCGGCGAGCTGCACCTCGCCGAAGATGCCGCGCGTCTTGACGTTGGTCAGCACGCGGTTCAGCGAGCCCACGTCGCGCGCCAGCGACTGCATCTCGCCCAGGCCCTTGTGCACCTGCTCGAGCCGCTCGGCCACCTGCTTGAAGCTCTCGCCCAGGCGCTGCTCGAGCGTCGCGTGCAGCTTCTCGTCGACGGTGGCGCGCATCTGCTCGAGCTTCTTCTCGTTGCCCTCCTGCAGCGCCGCCAGGCGCGCGTCGACGGTGTGCCGCACCTCGGCGAAGCGGCGCTCGTTGGCCTCGGCCAGCTTCAGCAGCTGCTCGGCGAGCGTCGCGTCGACACGCCGCAGCAGCGCCTCGGTCGCCTGCTGCGTCAGCGCCAGCTGCGTGCGAAACGAGTCGATCTGCTCGTTCTGCGTGCGCGCCACGTCGCCGCCCTGCGCCAGCAGCATCTGCTGGAAGGTGGCGAGGTCGGCGCGTGTGCCCTGGCCCTGGCGGCCGAGTTCGTCGCGCAGTTCGCGCTCGAGCCGCTCGATCTCGCGCCGCGGGCCCGCGTCGTCGGCGCGCGGCGCCGGCCGCAGGGCCAGCCACAGCAGCAACAGGAGGTTCAGCGCGAGGGCAAGCGCGACAGCAGGGACGATCCACTCCGGCACGCCGGCATTGTCTCAGGCGCTGTGACGCGGATTCGGGCCGGCCGGGCCGGTCTGTCTCAACGCGCGGGCTCAGCGCGCGGGCAAGCGCCCTTCGCGCAACACCTCGGCGTTGATCGGCGTCGGCGGCTTGCCGCCCGTGAGCGCGGCGACGAGGTTGTCGGCAGCGAGATCGGCCATCGCGCGCCGCGTCGCCACCGTGGCGCTGGCGATGTGCGGCGTCAGCACGACGTTGGGCACGCTCAGCAGGTCCGGGTGCACCTGGGGCTCGCCTTCGAAGACATCGAGCGCCGCGGCGGCGATGCGCCGCTCGCGCAACGCACGCGCCAGCGCCGCATCGTCGACGATGCCGCCGCGCGCGACGTTCGTGAGCGTCGCCGTCGGCTTCATCTGCGCCAGCTCGGCCGCGCCGATCGCGTGGTGGCTCGCTGCCGAGTACGGCAGCACGAGCACGAGGTGGTCGGCCTCGGCGAGCAGCGTGCCCTTGTCGACGTAGCGCGCGCCGATCGGCGCCTCCTGCTCGGGCACGAGGCGGCTGCGGTTGTGATAGATCACCTTCATGCAAAAGCCCAGCGCGCCGCGCCGCGCGATCGCCTGGCCGATGCGGCCCATGCCGAGGATGCCCAGCGTCGCCCCGTGCACGTCGCTGCCGGTGAACATGTCGTAGGCCCAGCGGTTCCACTCGCCACGGCGCAAGTAGTGTTCGCTTTCGGCCATGCGGCGCGCCGCGGCCATCATCAGCGCGAAGCCGAAATCGGCCGTCGTCTCGGTCAGCACGTCGGGCGTGTTCGTCGCCAGCACGCCGCGCGCCGTGCAGGCGGGGACATCGAAGTTGTTGTAGCCGACCGCCATGTTGGCGACGACGCGCAGCCGCGGGCAGGCGGCCAGCAGGTCGGCGTCGATGCGCTCGCTGCCGGTCGTGAAGGCGCCGTCCTTGTCGGCCAGGCGCGCGGCGAGTTCGCGCTTGTCGAAGAGGTGGTCGGCCGGGTTGTCGTCGACGTCGAAGTGCTGGCGCAGGCGCTCGACGACTTCGGGGTAGACGGCGCGGGCGACGAGGACGCGCGGGCGAGGTGATGCGGCAGCGGTCATGACGAACCGTCAGTCGTGGAAACGGGCAAAACCCGCCGGCGGCACACGCTCGGTGTGCAGGCGGTTCTCGACGGCGTTGGGGTCGGCGTGGCCGAGCGACATGCCGCACACCACCATCTCTTCGGGCGCGAGCCGCAGGTGCTCGGCGATCAGCCGATGGAACGGTATGAACGCCACCTGCGGGCAGGTGTCGAGGCCGCGCGCACGCGCGGCGATCATCACGCTTTGCAGGAACATGCCGTAGTCGAGCCAGCTGCCGCGCTCGAGGAGGCGGTCGATCGTGAAGATCAGCCCCACCGGTGCGTCGAAGAAGCGGTAGTTGCGCCGGTGCTGCGCGTGCATGCCCGCCTTGTCGGCGCGGCCGATGCCGAGCAGGCCGTACAGATCCCAGCCGACCTTGCGGCGGCGCTCGATGAAGGGCGACGTCCAGCGCTCGGGGTAGTAGGCGTACTCGGGCGTGTGCTCGGCCGCCGCTGCGGGGTCGTCGAAGGCGGCGCAGAGCTTCGCGCTGAGCGAACCGCGCGAGGCACCAGTCAGCACGTGCACGCGCCAGGGCTGCGTGTTGGTGCCTGAAGGCGCGCGCGCCGCGACGGCGAGGATCTGCTCGACCGTCGCGCGCGGCACCGGCGTCGGCAGGAAAGCGCGCACCGAACGGCGCGATGTGATCGCGGCGTCGACGGCGGCGGTGGTGGCGTCGGTGATGGCGCCGGCGCGGCGGTCGAGGTCAGCGCCGGTGCCGGCGGTGTCGGCCTCGCGAGCCGGGGCGGCGGTATCGGGCAGCTCGCAGCTGCCTTGGGCGTCGGAAGTCATCGGCTCGATTCTTCCATCCCTGCGTCAGCGCTTCGTGGCGCGGCTGCCTGGCAGCTTTGCCAGCGCTGCCAGGCCTCGAACGCGAGCGCGATGGTGCGCCGCTGCAGCGCCACCGTCGTCGCGATGTCGCGGCCGTAGCCGCCGGCCATCGTCAGCGCGATCGGAACGCCGCGCCGACCGAGTTCGGCGAAGACGCGCCGGTCGCGCTCGGCCAGCCCCTCGGCGGTGAGCTTCAGGCGGCCGAGGCGGTCGTCCTCGTGCGGGTCGGCGCCGGCCAGGTAGAACGCGAGCCCCGGCGGATGCGTCGCGCAGCGCTCGAACGCGCTCGCCAGCGCCGCGTCCAGCGCCGCCAGGTAGGGCGCGTCGGTGCAGCCGTCGGGCAGTTCGACGTCGAGGTCGCCCGCCACCTTGCGCGCCGGGAAGTTGCGCGCCGCGTGCAGCGACAGCGTGAAGACCGTTGGGTCGTCCTTGAAGATCGCCGCCGTGCCGTCGCCTTGGTGCACGTCGAGGTCGATGACGATGACGCGCAGGCCGCGCCCGGCTTGGCGCTTCGGCAAGCGCAGTTGATCCCGGTGGTGCTCGGCCTGCATCAGCCGCGCGGCAACGGCCACGTCGTTGAAGACACACCAGCCCGACCCTTTGTGCGCATGCGCGTGGTGCGTGCCGCCGGCCAGGTTCGCGGCGACGCCCTCGCCGGCCAGCGCCGCGCGCGCGGCGTGGATCGTCGCGCCGACCGAGCGGCGCGAACGCTGCACCATTCGCTCCGACCACGGAAAGCCGATCTCGCGCTGCTCGGCGGCGCTGGTCGTGCCGTGCACGACGGCATCGATCCACGCCGGCTCGTGCGCCAGCGCCAGTTCGCCGTCGCTCGCCGGCGCCGCCTCGTGAATCCGCACGCCGGGCAGCGTGCGCTGGACCTGCTCGCGCAGCATCGCGTAGCGCCCCATCGGGAACCGGTGGCCCGCCGGCAGCGGCAGCGTGAAGGCGTCCGAGTGGAAGGCGAGCACGGCGGCGGATTCTAGAAAGCACGCCGCCGCAGCCGCACACCGGCTGGCCAGCGCCCGAACGCCCGGTTCTAGGCAGCGACCCCTAGTTTGTTGCGCCGCAGCAAAAACCGCTTGCATCGTGCCGGCGGGTCCTTATACTGGCGTCCATGTTGCAGCGCAGCAAAGGCCGAGCGGCCCCGGCGCGCGCAATGGAAGTGCCCCCTGCCCCAACTGATCGAACCACTGCTCAGGAGCCCCCCATGACCTACACCCCCGACCAGTTCCTCGCCGTCAACAAGGCCAATGTCGAGACCTTCTTCGGCCTGTCGAACAAGGCGTTCGAAGGCGTCGAGAAGCTCGTCGCCCTGAACCTGCAAGTCGCCAAGACGTCGCTCGCCGAAGCCGCCGAGACGGCCCAGGCCGCGATGGCCGTCAAGGACGCGCAAGAGCTCTTCGCGCTGCAAGCCGCCCTGTTCCAGCCGAGCGCCGAGAAGGCCGCCGCCTACAGCCGCCACTTCTACGAGATCGTCGCCGGCACGAACGCCGAAGTCGGCCGCGTTGCCGAAGCCACGATCACCGACGGACAGAAGAAGGTGCTGGCCCTGGTCGACAACGCCGTCAAGAATGCGCCGGCCGGCAGCGAGAACGCCGTCGCGCTGGTCAAGTCGGCCGTTGCCGCGGCCAACAACGCCTACGAGAGCGTGACCAAGGCCGCCAAGCAAGCCGGTGAAGTGGCCGAAGCCAACTTCCAGGCGATGACCGCGACCGCCGTGCGCGCCGCGCAAACCGCGCCGAAGGGCAAGCGCGCCGCCTGATGAAACACCGGGGCGGAACTTTTCGCCCCTGACCGCCTCAATCGATAGGCGCGTGGCCCGAAAGCACGCGTCTCTCGTGTGGAAGGTTGTCTCCTCGGCACCTGTAATCCCGGATTCGGTGCCATTGCGGGCCCGGTCGAAAGACCGGGCCCTTTTTCTTTGGCGGCCTCTTCGGCGGGATCTTCGCCGACCGGTTGGCTGACCCGCGCCCTCAGCGGTGGTCAGCGGCTCAGCGCCGCGATCTTGGCCTTCAGTTCGGCCAGCATCGCGGTGGCCACCTCGCGTCCGGCGCGGATCGCGCGCACGCGGCTGTTGAAGTCGGAGCTGGCGACGCCGACGAGGGTGGGCCTCAGCACGATGTCCGCCTCGCGCAGCTCGAAGCGGTTGATGCTGCGCATCATGATCGCCACCGTCTGCATCAGCAGATTGAAGGTGTCGCCGGTCGGGTTGCCGTCGGGCGGTGACGAGATGTCGATCGCGATCACGAGCTCCGCGCCCATCTGGCGCGCGTAACGCACCGGCACCGGCGAGACGAGCCCTCCGTCGACGTACTCGCGTTCGCCGATCTTCACCGGCTGGAACACCGCCGGCACCGCGCTCGACGCGCGCACCGCGAGGCCGGTGTCGCCGCGCTGGAAGAGCACCGGCGCGCCGCTGTCCAGGTCGGTGGCGACGATGCCCAGCGGCATCGGCAGCTGCTCGATCGTGCGGCCTCCCGTCTGCTCGCGCACGTAGCGCGCGAGCGCCTCGCCGCGGATGACGCCGCGCGAGGGGAACGCCCAGTCGGTGATCGCACCCTCGTCCATCGTCAGCGCGGTGGCCGCCAGCTCGGTGCCCGAGCGGCCGGCCGCGTACAGCGCCGCCACCAGGCTGCCGGCCGACGTGCCGACGACGAGGTCGGGCCGGATGCCGGCTTCCTCGAGCACCTGGATCGCGCCGATGTGCGCAAAGCCACGCGCCGCGCCACCGCCGAGCGCCAGGCCGATGCGCGGTGGGCGCAGCGCGGGGCGGGGCGGCGGTGCGACCGGCGGCGCCGGCGGCGGCTCGGGCGGCGTGGCCGGCGGTGCCGGGGGCGGCAGAGCAGGCAGCGAGGGCGGCGCGCTCTGGCACGCGGCCAGCGCGCCGCCCAGCGCCGCGATCAGCAAGCGGCGGCGATCGCCCGCACGGGAGTCTGGGTCTCGCATCCGCCGATTCTAGAAACCGGCCGCGGCGCAGGCCGGACGCTTATGCCGTAACAGCATATGAAAGCGCCGACAAAATCGTTCCTGAAATGACGACGGCTTCCTAGAGTGCGGGCGTCCCATCTCCCTCGTTCCGTCACCGAGGCTTGATCGATGTACCGCTACACCGCCTTCGACCGCCAGCAGGTGCGCCAGCGCGCCGCGCAGTTCCGGGACCAGCTCGGGCGGCACCTCGCCGGCGAATTGTCGGACGAGGACTTCCGGCCGCTACGGCTGCAAAACGGCTGGTACATCCAGCGCCACGCGCCGATGCTGCGCGTCGCCGTCCCCTACGGCGCGGTGTCGTCTCGGCAGTTGCGCATGCTGGCGCGCATCGCGCGGGAGTTCGACCTGCAAGACGCCGGCCCGGGCAGCGAACACGGTCAGCGCGGCGGCTTCGTCCACTTCAGCACTCGCCATAACGCGCAGTTCAACTGGATCCCGCTGGCGCGCGGCGCCGAGGTGATGGACCTCTTGGCCGAGGTCGACCTGCACGGCATCCAGACGAGCGGCAACTGCATCCGCAACGTCACCACCGACGCGCTCGCGGGCATCGCGCCCGACGAGGTCGTCGATCCGCGCCCGTACTGCGAGCTGCTGCGCCAGTGGAGCACGCTGCACCCGGAGTTCGCGTTCCTGCCGCGCAAGTTCAAGATCGCCGTGCACGGCGCGCGCGACGACCGCGCCGCCACCGCCTGGCACGACATCGGCCTCGTGCTCGTGAAGGACGCTGCCGGCGCGGTGGGCTTTCGCGTCGCGGCCGGCGGCGGCATGGGCCGCACGCCGATCGTCGCCACCGAGATGGCCGCCTTCGTGCCGTGGGCGCAGGTCCTCGTCTTCATCGAAGCGATCGTGCGCGTCTACAACCTGTACGGCCGGCGCGACAACGCCTTCAAGGCGCGCATCAAGATCCTCGTGCGCGCCGAGGGCGAGCGCTTCGTGCAGGCCGTGCAACGCGAGTTCGCCGAGCTGCTGGCCGACCCGGCGACGCGCGTGATTCCCGAGGCGGAACTGGCGCGCGTCAAGGCGGCGTTCGTCGATCCGGTGGGCGAGCCTGCTGCCGACGCGGCAGTGCTGAGCGGCGCAGGTGTCGCCGGCCCCGCCGATCGCGCCGACAGCCCACCCGCTTACCGCCGCTGGCTCGAGCGCAACGTGCATGCGCATCGCCTCGCCGGCTACCGCGCCGTGACGCTGTCGCTCAAGCGCGCCGGCCAGCCGCCGGGCGACGCGACGGCCGAGCAGCTCGATCGCGCCGCGGCGCTGGCCGAGCGCTACAGCGCCGGCGAGGCGCGCGTCACGCACGAGCAGAACCTGCTGCTGCCGTGGGTGCGCGAGACCGAGCTGCCGGCGCTCTGGGCCGCGGCACGCGAAGCCGGCTTCGCGACGCCGAACATCGGCTTGCTCACCGACATGATCGCCTGCCCCGGCGGCGACCTGTGCGCGCTGGCCAACGCACGCTCGATCCCGATCGCCGCCGCCGTCACCGAACGCTTCGACGACCTCGACCGGCTGCACGACATCGGCGACATCGCGCTGCACATCAGCGGCTGCATCAACAGCTGCGGCCATCACCACAGCGGTCACATCGGCATCCTCGGCGTCGACAAGGACGGCGCCGAGTGGTACCAGGTGACGCTCGGCGGCAGCGACGGCGGCGCGCTGGCCGGCGCGGCAGCGCCCGGCCGCGTCATCGGTCCCGCGTTCGCCGCCGACGAGGTGCCCGACGTGATCGAGGCGATCGTCGACACGTATCTCGCCGAACGCCAAACCGGCGAGCGCTTCGTGCACGCGGTGCGGCGGCTGGGCGTCGCGCCATTCCGCGCCGCCGCCGACGAGGTGCGCCGCGCGACGGCGCGCGCGCCGGTGGCCGAAGTGGTCGCCGAAGTGGTCGCCGAACCCGTGGCCGAAGCCGCGGAAGCGCTCGCGTGACCCCGGGCCCGCACGCCGAGTGCGATTCGCCGCGCCCATCGCCCTGCCCCTGCCCTCTTCGATCGACGGACTGAACGCATGAGCATGAACTTCATCGCCGCCCACGACCCGCTGCCGGCCGACGCGCTGGCGCTGGACAACACCGACGACGTGCTCGCGCGCGCCGCCGAGATCCGCGAGCGCGCCGCCGTGGTGCTGCGCTTCCCGAAGTGGACCGACGGCCGCGCCTACTCGCAGGCGGTGCTGCTGCGAGGCCGCTTGCGCTATGCCGGGCGCGTCATTGCCAGCGGCGACGTCGTCGCCGACATGGCGCCGCTGCTGCGCCGCTGCGGCTTCGACGACATGCAGCTGCGCGCCGACCAGCGCGAGGAGACGGCGCGCCGCGCGCTCGGCCACTTCGACCACCACTACCAGCGTTCGCTGGCCGAGCGGCAATCGCCGGCGGCTGCTCACGTAACCGTCCACGTTCTTGCCTGAAGCACCGCCATGACGAAAGACAACCTCGACGCCGTCCGCCGCCACGCCCGGCTGACCCCGGGATACGCCGCGCGTGTCGCCGCTGCCACGGACCGCCTGCGCCGCGCTGCCGACGAGCACGCGCCGCGCATCGTGCAGGCCACGAGCCTGTCGGCCGAGGACATGGTGGTCACCGACCTCGTCGCGCGCCACCGGCTGCCGATCGCCGTGGCGACGCTCGACACCGGTACGCTGCACGCCGAGACGCTGGCGATGGTGCCGCGCATCGAGGCGCACTACGGCCTCGCCGTCGAGCGCTTCGCGCCGCCAGCCGAGGCGGTGGTGGCGTTCATCACGCGGCACGGCGAGCGCTCGATGTATGAAAGCGTCGCGCAGCGCAAGGCTTGCTGCGCGCTGCGCAAGCTCGGGCCGCTGGCGCGGATGCTCGACGGGCGCGACGCGTGGGTCACGGGCTTGAGGCGCGGCCAATCGGCCGCGCGTGCCGAGGTGACCTTTGAGGAAGCTGACGAGAACGGCCGCGCCAAGCTCAATCCGCTGGCCGACTGGTCCGAGGCCGACGTGTGGCACTACCTCGGCGAGCACGGCGTGCCGTACAACTCGCTGCACGACCGCTACTTCCCGAGCATCGGCTGCGCGCCGTGCACACGCGCGGTGGCGTTGGGCGAAGACGCGCGCGCCGGCCGCTGGTGGTGGGAGGACGAAAGCGCCAAGGAGTGCGGACTGCACGTGGCCGAGGCTTCCCGCCTGCCCCGCTGGCGCGATGCGGCCACCTCGGCGCTGGCCGCCGCCGACATCGATGCCGAGGTGCCGGCATGAACGCGCGCACCGCGAGCGCGCGGCTGCTGCCCGATATCGACCACGGCCACCTCGATGCGCTCGAGGAGGAGTCGCTGTTCATCCTGCGCGAGGTGGCGGCCAGCTTCGAGCGGCCGGCGCTGCTGTTCTCGGCCGGCAAGGACTCGTGCGTCGTGCACCATCTGGCGACGAAGGCCTTCAAGCACCGCGACGAAGCCACGGGCCGCTGGCACGGCACGCTGCCGTTTCCGCTGCTGCACGTCGACACCGGCCACAACTTCCCGGAGGTGATCACTTTCCGCGACGAGCTGGCCGCACGCACTGGCGACCGCCTCGTCGTCGCGCATCTCGAGGGCAGCATCGCGCGCGGCAGCGTGCGGCTGGCCGATCCGCTCGAATCGCGCAACGGCCACCAGAGCGTCACGCTGCTCGAGGCGATCGACGAGCACCGCTTCGATTGCCTCGTCGGCGGCGCCCGCCGCGACGAGGAAAAGGCGCGCGCCAAGGAGCGCATCTTCAGTCACCGCGACAGCTTCGGCCAATGGCAGCCGAAGGAGCAGCGGCCCGAGTTGTGGACGCTGTTCAACACGCGGCTGAAGCCCGGCGAGCACTTCCGCGCCTTCCCGATCAGCAACTGGACCGAGCTGGACGTGTGGCTGTACATCGCGCGCGAAGGCATCGCGCTGCCGCCGATCTACTACACGCACGAGCGCGAGGTGATGCGCCGCCGCGGCCTGCTGGTGCCGCGCACCGCGGTCACGCCGCCGGCGCCGGGCGAGTGGATCGAGACGCTGCCGGTGCGCTTTCGCACCGTCGGCGACATGACCTGCACGTGCCCGGTGGAGAGCCTGGCGGCAAGCGCCACCGAGATCGTCGCAGAGACGCTGACCGTCACCGTCAGCGAGCGCGGCGCGACGCGCATGGACGACCGTGCATCCGATGCCGCGATGGAGCGGCGCAAGAAGGAAGGGTACTTCTGAGATGGCCGCCGTGTCTGCTCCTGGCCTCGCACCCGCGCGCCGGGGCGCGTTGCGCTTCATCACCGCCGGCAGCGTCGACGACGGCAAGAGCACGTTGATCGGCCGGCTGCTCTACGACAGCCGCGCGATCCTCGCCGACCAGCTCGAGTCGTTGCGTCCACGCACTTCCGGCGACGCAGGCAACGACCTGCCCGACCTGTCGCTCCTGACCGACGGCCTCGAGGCCGAGCGCGAACAGGGCATCACGATCGATGTCGCGTTCCGCTACTTCGCGACGCGGCAGCGCAAGTTCGTCATCGCCGACGCGCCGGGGCACGAGCAGTACACGCGCAACATGGTCACCGCCGCCGCCGGCAGCGATGCCGCCGTCGTGCTGGTCGACCTGACGAAGATCGACCTTGGCCGCCCTGACGGTCCGCCGGTCGAACTGCTGCGGCAGACGCGCCGCCACGCGCTGCTGGCGCACCTGCTGCGCGTGCCGCACATCGTCTTCGCGGTCAACAAGATCGACGCGGTGGCCGAGCCGGCGCGTGCCTTCGCCGCGGTGCGCGCGGCGCTGCTGCGCTTTGCCGCCGAGGCGGGCATCGTGCCGGCGGGCATCCTGCCGGTGTCGGCGCTGCGCGGCGACAACGTCGCAAGGCCGTTCGTTGCCGACGCAAGCAGCGGCGGCAGCTGGTATCGCGGCCCAACCCTGCTCGAGTTGCTGGAACAGCTGCCCGAAGGCGACGCGGCGACGAGCGCCGAGGCGCCGGCACCGCTGCTGCTGCCAGTGCAGTACGTGGCGCGCGGCGCAGGCGAAGCACGTGAAGCCGCCGGCCCCGGCGAGCAGCCGCGCACCTACTGGGGCCGCATCGCGCAAGGTGCCGCCGCGGTCGGCGACGAAGTGCAGGTCCACCCTTCGGGCCAGCGCGCGCGCATCGTCGCCTTGCGACACGCCGGCCGCGCGGCCGAGCGGCTCGCGGCCGGCACGTCGGCCGGCGTCGTGCTCGACCGTCAGCTCGACATCTCGCGCGGCGACTGGCTCGGCGCGCCCGGCCAACTCGCGCCCGTAGATCGCTTCGAAGCCACGATCGCCTGGCTCGACACCGAGCCCGCGGTGCCCGGCCGCCGCTACTGGGTGCGGCACGCGCACCGCTGGGTCGCCGCGCGCATCGAGCGCATCGAACACCGGCTCGACATCCGCACGCTCGCGCCCGAGGCCGCAAACGAACTGACCGTCAACCAGATCGGCCGCGCCGTCGTGCGGCTGCAGCAGCCATTGCCGCTCGTGCCCTATGCGGCCAGCCGCACCGGCGGCGCGCTGATCGTCGTCGACCCGGCCAGCCACCGCACGAGCGGCGCGCTGCTCGTCGCGGCGATCGGCGGCGACGAGCCCCGCCCGCAACGTGCAGCCCAGACGCGGAGTGTTGACCTGAAGCGCTGACCCGAAGGGCGTAGCCCATATGGCGTGGCGCCCGGGCATGACCGTGGCCTTGATGTGCAGCAAGGCAACGCTGGCGCGCGGCCACCTTAGAATCTCCGCGTTTTCCCCGAGGTCCGCCCCGCCCCATGACCCACGTCGTCCTCGAATCGTGCATCCGCTGCAAGTACACCGACTGCGTCGACGTGTGCCCGGTGGACTGCTTCCGCGAAGGCCCGAACTTCCTCGTCATCGACCCCGACGAGTGCATCGACTGCGCGGTGTGCATTCCGGAGTGCCCGGTCAATGCCATCCTGCCCGAGGAAGACGTGCCCGGTGACCAGCTCGCGTTCGTGAAGATCAACGCCGACCTGGCCAAGAAGTGGCCGAGCATCACCAAGCGCAAGGCCGCGCTGCCCGATGCCGAGGAGTGGAAAGACGTGAAGAGCAAGATCGATCAGCTCAAGCGCTGATCCAACGCTGATCCGACCCTGATGCACCGCGACCCCGAACCCGCCGTGGCCGACACCGCCCGCTCGCACGACGGCCCGATCGAAACCGATGCCGTCATCGTCGGCGCCGGCCCGGTGGGGCTGTTCCAGGTCTTCGAACTCGGCCTGCTCGAGATCAAGGCCCACATCATCGATTCGCTCGGCTACCCCGGCGGCCAGTGCATCGAACTGTACCCCGACAAGCCGATCTACGACATCCCGGCCGTGCCGGTGTGCACCGGCAAGGAACTGACCGACAACCTGCTCAAGCAGATCGAGCCGTTCGGCGCCACGTTCCACTTCGGCCAGGAAGTGACCGTCGTGCGCCAGGAGCCCGACGGCCGCTTCTACGTCGAGACGAGCAAGGGCACGCGGTTCCTGACGAAGACGGTGTTCATCGCCGGCGGCGTCGGCTCGTTCCAGCCGCGCCTGCTGAAGGTCGACGGGCTCGAGAAGTTCGACGGCACGCAGCTGTTCTACCGCGTCAAGAACCCGGCGCAGTTCGCGGGCAAGAACCTCGTCATCGTCGGCGGCGGCGACTCGGCGCTCGACTGGGCGCTGAACTTCGTGCAGGAAGGGCCGCACAAGGCCGAAAGCGTGATCCTCGTGCACCGCCGCGACGGCTTTCGCGCCGCGCCGGCGAGTGTCGCGAAGATGCGCGAGCTGTGCGAGGCGCTCGAGATGCAGTTCGTCGTCGGCCAGATCACCGGCTTCGAAGAGGCCGATGGCCGCCTGACCGGCGTGAAGGTGACCGGCGGCGACGGCGTCACGCGGCTGATGCCGCTGGACATGCTGCTCGTCTTCTTCGGCCTGAGCCCGAAGCTCGGGCCGATCGCCGAGTGGGGCCTGGGGCTCGATCGCAAGCAGATCGTCGTCGACACGGAGAAATTCCAGTCGAGCGTGCCGGGCATCTTCGCCGTCGGCGACATCAACACCTACCCGGGCAAGAAGAAGCTGATCCTCTCGGGCTTCCACGAGGCGGCGCTGGCCGCGTTCGCGGCTTCGCCGATCGTCTTCCCCGAGAAGCGCGTGCTGCTGCAGTACACGACGACGAGCCCGAAGCTGCACAAGGTGCTCGGCGTCGAGACGCCGGTGTTCGACTGAACTGGGCGGTTAGGCGGCGCGCCTCGCGCCCGCCACATCGCCGTTGCGGGCTTCCAGTCAACGGCATCGCTTAAGATGCCGCCCGGCCGCGCTGCACAGTGCGGCCACGTTCCCGACATCGCTAGGGGTGTTGGCGGTTCCTTCGAAGGCGCCGCCGACTGAGAAAGTCCCTTTGAACCTGACTGAGGTAATCCTCGCGCAGGGAAGCAACGTCCGATTCGGGGCCGCCCCGAACGACGTCGTCGAGCGGGCGCGCCCGCCGAGCCCGACCAAGCCGACCTGCCATCTTCGGAAAGACGCAGGATGGCAAATCCACTCACCACTGCCCGCCGCGATCGGCGGGCCGCGCGCGGCGCACGTTCGCGTCATCTCACCACTCGCCCTCGCGCCGTGCCGCTTGCAGTGCGCTGCCTGCTCGCCGCCGCGTGCTCGCTGCCGGCCGCGGCGCTGCACGCGCAGGAGTCGGTCGTCATCGTCGGCCGCAGCGTCGGCAGTTCGGCGGTGGCCGGCTTCGGCGACGTAGCGCTGGCGCGTTCGCCGCTGCAGATCGGCGTCTTCGGCAACGGCGTGATCGCCGACCTCGGCCTCGCGCAGATCGGCGGCCTGACGCGCGTCGACGCGAGCGTCGGCGAGGCCTACAACGCCGAGGGCTACTGGTCGAGCCTCGCCGTGCGCGGCTTCGCGCTCGACAACCGCTACAACCTGCGCCGCGACGGCCTGCCGATCAGCGGCGAGACGGCCATCGCGCTGGCCAACAAGGAGCGCTTCGAGCTGATCAAGGGCACGAGCGGCATCCAGGCCGGCACCAGTTCACCGGCGGGCCTGTTGAACCTCGTCGTCAAGCGCCCGGGCAGCGATCGCCGCGTCGTCTCGGTCGAGGCGCGGCAGCCGGGCAACGTGGCGCTGGGCCTGGACCTCGGCCAGCGGCTGACGGACGACATCGCCCTGCGCGTCAACGCGAGCCACGAGCGCCTCGACTCGATGGCGCGCAACACGCGCGGCACACGTTCGATGCTGGCCGTGGCCGCCGACTGGCGCGTCGCGCCCGCGTCGCTGCTGCAAGTGGAGTTCGAGACGAGCCACCAGCGCCAGCCGAGCGTCGCCGGCTACAGCCTGCTCGGCGACCGCGTGCCCTCGGCCCGCGAGATCGACCCGCGCCGCAACCTCAACGACCAGCCGTGGCGCCAGCCGATCGTCTTCGACGGCGACACCGCGTCGGTGCGCTGGCAGCAGCAGTTGAACCCAGACTGGCGCCTGACGCTGCACGCGATGCGCCAGCGCCTCGTCACCGACGACCGCACCGCGTTCCCGTACGGCGACTACGACCCGGCGACTTACACCTGCACTTACTGCGACCGCTTCGCCGCCGACGGCACCTTCAGCTACTGGGAGTACATCAGCGACAACGAGCGCCGCACCACCGACGCGTGGCAGGCGCTCGTCAGCGGCCGCGCCGCGACCGGCCCGGTGCAGCACGGGCTGGAGGCCGGCGTGCTCGGCTCGCGCCACAAGGCGCGCTTCGAGGACCAGGTGTTCGACATCGCCGGCACCGGCCACGTCGACGGCAGCCTCGTCACGCCGCGCTCGGCCGGCTTCCTCGACGCCAACACGAACCGCGACGAGCGCAGCACCGAGTGGTTCGCGCGCGACGCGATGAGCCTCGGCGACACCTGGCAGCTCTGGGCCGGCCTGCGCACGACGCGCCTCGAACGTCGCACCCTGCGCACCAGCGTCGACGGCGACGGGAGCCTGCGCCCGACCGACGTCACGCGCACCGAGACGACGCCCTGGCTCGCGGTCGCGGCGCAACTCACGCCCAAGACGCTTGTCTATGCAAGCTGGGGGCACGGCCTCGAGACCGACGTGGCACCCAATCGCGCGCGCTACCTGAACGCCGGCGAGTCGATCGCGCTCACGAGCCGCCAGCTGGAACTGGGCCTCAAGCACGGCACCGAGGCGGTCGAAGCGTCGCTGACGCTCTTTGCGATCGGCCGCGACCGGACCGCCGACCTCGGCGCCTGCAACGACCCGCTCACCTGCACGCGCGCGCTCGACGGCACGCAGCACCACCGCGGCGTCGAGGCGAGTTGGATCGGGCGCACCGGCAACTTCGGCTGGAGCCTGTCGACGATGCTGCTCGACGCCGAGCGCCGCGGCTCGGCGACCGCGGCCGTCAACGGCACGCGGCCCGAGAACGTGCCCGCCGCGACGTTGCGCGCCGCTGCCGAGTGGCGCACACCGTCGCTACCCGGCTTGGCGCTGCTGGCGCGCCTGAGCGCCGAGAGCGACCGCACGATCCTGCCCGGCGACGAAAGCGTGCGCATCGCCGGCTGGTCGGTGTTCGACCTCGGCGCGCGTTGGCGGCACGAAGCCTTCGGCGGCGCGTGGACGTGGCGGCTCGGCATCGACAACGCCACCAACCGCCGCGCCTGGAAGGAGGCGCCCTACCAGTTCGGCCACGCGTACCTGTACCCGCTGGCGCCGCGCACGTGGCGGCTCGGCGTGCAAGTGGCGGTCTGATTCGACATCAAGCCGACGGCAGGCGGTCAGAGACAGGCCCGCGGTCAGAGGCAGGCTCGCGATCAGGCTAGAATGCAGGGCTCCACTCCCCGATAGCTCAGTCGGTAGAGCGCCGGACTGTTAATCCGTAGGTCCCTGGTTCGAGCCCAGGTCGGGGAGCCAAAAAGTGAAGGGGTTGGCGATGTGAATCGCCAACCCCTTTGTCTTTGGCGCAAAGGCCAAGCCGCTTCAGCGCGTCTTCCTCGCCTGCTTCTGCGCCACGGCAGCAGGCAACGCCCCGGTCACTTCACCGAGCAGCGCCTGCACCAACGCCAGGTGCTGCATCACCACCGGCAGCGACTCCGCCGCATGCCGCTGCAGATCCGCGTGCTGGCCCTGGCCGATCTCCCACTCGAGCAAGGTGGCGGTCTTCTGGTGTGCGACCAGTTGGCCTTGCAGGTACGCCACGTCGAAGCTCCGCCCCTGCAACGCGGCCAGCCGCTCGTGCATCGCCTTGTCGTCGGGCGTCGGCTCGTTGGGCGCGGGCACGCCGGCGGCGCGCGCTGCTTCGGCGAGGCGCGCGTTGCCTCGGCCATGGTCGGCCGCCATGCGGTCGGCGAACTGCTTCACGCCGTCGGACGCGGCGCGTGCCTGCGCCAGCTTGGCGAGTTCGACCTCGGCCAAGCCGCCACCGCCGACCAGCGTCGCGTCGAGGCGGTCGGTGTTGTTGGCCTGCTGCGGTGGCGGTGGCGCCACGCGGGCGGCCGGTGGCTGCGTCGGCGCAGCACCGCCGGGGCTGCCGAGCTGCGCCGCGGCGCGTAGGCACTCGGGGTGCCATGACGCCAGCGCGGGCCCCGCGCCCTGCCCGCCGCGCGGCCGGTCGGCACGCCGGCGGTCCTCAGCTGGAGAGTGCCGTGAAGAAGATGTCGGTGTGGAAGCGCTACGGCTTCGCCTGGGTGACCTGCGCGTTCTTCCTGATCAGCCCGAGGCGCGGTACCCGGGGCGGGACAAGGGGCCGGCGCTGTAGCGGGGCGCATGGGAGCCCCCACGCAACCTGTCCGTAGCGATACGCCCGTGTCCGCCGCGGCCCTTCCGCCGTGGGCGGCGCGCGGCCACACTGTGCGAACCTGGGCACGATCGGCACCGCGCCGATCCGCGTGCCGCACTCCTTCCTTCTCTCGCTCGAACAGGCCGTCAGGAGACTCCCCGTGTCCACTCCCCCTCGTGGCGCCGCTGCATCGCTTCAGACGTCGTCCACGGCGTTGACGAACGCCGCCCCCCTCGGCACCGGCCCGCTGCAAGACGCGATCCGCGCGCTGACGCGCCGGCCGGAGCCCGAACTGCTGCCGGGCCTGCTCGAACAGGCCGCGCTGCCACCGGCCCAAAGCGAAGCCGCGCAGGCACTCGCGCTGCGCCTCGCGCGCGGCGTGCGCGAACGCGCCGTGGCCGGTGGCCGCGCCGGGCTCGTGCAGGGGCTCTTGCAGGAGTTCGCGCTCAGCTCGGCCGAGGGCGTGGCGCTGATGTGCCTGGCCGAGGCGCTGCTGCGCATCCCCGATGCCGCGACGCGCGACCAGCTCATTCGCGACAAGCTCGCCGACGGCAACTGGCAGCAGCACCTGGGCCAGAGCCGATCGATCTTCGTCAACGCCGCGGCGTGGGGCCTGCTGCTCACCGGCAAGCTCGTCGCGACGCACAGCGACGCCGGCCTTGCCTCGACGCTGCGCCAGGCGTTGGCGCGCGGCGGCGAGCCGTTGATCCGCAAGGGCGTGGACATGGCGATGCGGATGATGGGCGAGCAGTTCGTCACCGGCGAGACGATCGACGAGGCGCTGGCCAACTCGCGCGAGCGCGAGGCCGAGGGCTTTCGCTACAGCTACGACATGCTCGGCGAAGCGGCGCTCACCGCCGCCGACGCCGAGCGCTACCGCCTTGCCTACGAACTGGCGATCGACGCCATCGGCCGCGCCGCACGCGGGCGCGGCGTCATTCGCGGGCCCGGCATCTCGATCAAGCTGTCGGCGCTGCACCCGCGTTATGCGCGCGCGCAGGCCGGCCGCGTGATGGCCGAGCTGTACCCGGTGCTCGCCAATCTAGCGCGGCGCGCGCGCGAGCACGACATCGGCCTGAACATCGATGCCGAGGAATCCGAGCGGCTCGAACTCTCGCTCGCGCTGCTCGAAGTCCTCGCGCTCGAGCCCGATCTCGCCGGCTGGCAGGGCCTCGGCTTCGTCATCCAGGCCTACCAGAAGCGCTGCCCGGCGGTGATCGATTTCATCGTCGACCTGGCGCGCAAGAGCCGCCGTCGACTGATGGTGCGGCTCGTCAAGGGCGCGTACTGGGACAGCGAGATCAAGCGCGCGCAGATCGAGGGCCAGGCCGGCTACCCTGTCTACACGCGCAAGCCCTACACCGACGTCGCCTACCTCGCCTGCGCCAAGAAGCTGCTCGCCGCGCCCGACGCGGTGTACCCGCAGTTCGCGACGCACAACGCGCACTCGCTGGCCGCCATCCACACGATGGCCGACCCGGCGCGTTGGCACGACGAGCAGTACGAGTTCCAGTGCCTGCACGGCATGGGCGAGCCGCTGTACGAGCAGGTGGTGAGCCCCACGGCCGCAGGCCGGCTCGTCAACTCTGTCGACGGCAAGCCCGGCCCGGCGGTGGCCGGCCGGCTCGGCCGCCCGTGCCGCGTCTACGCGCCGGTCGGCACGCACGAGACGCTGCTGGCCTACCTCGTGCGCCGGCTGCTCGAAAACGGCGCCAACACGTCGTTCGTCAACCGCATCGCCGACGAGAACATCGCTCTCGAACAGCTCGTCGAGGACCCGGTCGCGATCGTGCGGCGCGAGGCCGCGCGCGAAGGCGTGCTCGGCGCGCCGCACCCGGCGATCGCGCTGCCGCGCGCGCTGTACGGCGACGTGCGCGTCAACTCCGCCGGGCTGGACCTCGCTGACGAGCCGACGCTGGCGCAGGTGCACGAGGCCTTCGCGGTGGACACGGCCGATGCGGCGAAGCGGCATCTCGCGCAGCCGCTGCTGGCGAACGGGGCCAATGCGGCGGCCGATCTCCGCGAGGCCACGCCGTTGATCAACCCCGCCGACCCGGCCGACGTCGTCGGCGCCGTGCACGAGGCCGACGCCGGCACCGTGCAAGCCGCCGTCGCCGCCGCGGTGCAAGGCGCTGCAAGCTGGGCCGCGACGCCGCCGGCCGAGCGCGCGCGTGTGCTCGCGGCCGCCGCCGACCGCCTCGAAGCCGACACGGTGTCGCTGCTGCCGCTGCTTGTGCGCGAAGCCGGCAAGACCTGGACCAACGCGGTGGCCGAGGTGCGCGAGGCCGTGGACTTCCTGCGTTATGACGCCGAGCAGATCCGGCGCGACTTCGACAACGCGACGCACGTGCCGCTCGGACCGGTGGTGTGCATCAGCCCGTGGAACTTCCCGCTGGCGATCTTCACGGGCCAGGTGGCCGCGGCGCTCGCCGCCGGCAACGTCGTGCTCGCCAAGCCCGCCGAGCAAACGCCGCTGATCGCCGCCGCCGCCGTGCGCGCGCTGCACGCCGCCGGCGTGCCGGCCAGTGCGCTGCAACTGCTGCCCGGCCGCGGCGAGACGGTCGGCGCCGCACTCGTCGCCGACGCGCGCGTGCAGGGCGTGCTCTTCACCGGCTCCACCGAAGTCGCCCGCATCCTGCAACGCACGCTCGCCGGCCGGCTCGACGCGCGCGGCAAACCGGTGACGCTCGTCGCCGAGACCGGCGGCCAGAACGCGATGGTCGTCGACAGCTCGGCGCTGGCCGAGCAGGCGGTGGCCGACATCGTCTCGTCGGCCTTCGACAGCGCCGGCCAGCGCTGCAGCGCGCTGCGCGTGCTGTGCGTGCAGGACGATGTGGCCGAGCGGCTGCTCGAGATGCTGCGCGGCGCCGTGCACGAGCTCGGCATCGGCGACCCGCGCGCGTTGGCCACCGACGTGGGCCCGGTGATCGACGCCGAGGCGCGCGAGACGATCGAGCGCCACGTCGCGGCGATGGCCGCGCGCGGGCGCAAGGTCTGGCGCGCGCCGCTGCCGGCATCGGCTTCAGGCAATTCCGGCCACTTCGTCGCCCCGACCGTGATCGAGATCGACGCCGTCGCCGACCTCGGCCGCGAGGTCTTCGGCCCGGTACTGCACGTGCTGCGCTACCGGCGCGAGCAGTTGCCGCAGGTGCTGCGCGACATCGCCGGCACCGGCTACGGCCTGACGCAGGGCGTGCACACGCGCATCGACGAAACGGTGGCGCAGGTCGTCACCGCGTCGTGCGCCGGCAACGTCTACGTCAACCGCAACGTCGTCGGTGCGGTCGTCGGCGTGCAGCCGTTCGGCGGTGAGGGTTTGAGCGGCACCGGCCCCAAGGCCGGCGGCCCGCTGTACCTGCTGCGGCTGCTCGGCCGCTGCCCCGTGCAGGCGGCGCGCCTGGCCGTGGCACGCAGCGGGCGCGTCGAGCACCCGCCGGTGCGCGGGCTGCGCGACGAGCCCGAGGCGGCCGAGCCTTCATCACGCGATGGCGCGTTGCGCGAACTGCGCCAGTGGGCCCTGCGCCAGGGCCGCGCCGAACTTGCAGCGTTATGTGACCAGGCCGCCGCCGAATCGCCGGTCGGCGCCTGGCACGCCCTGCCCGGCCCCACCGGCGAAGCGAACCTCTACGCCGTGTGGCCGCGCGAGCGTGTGCTGTGCCTCGCCGACGACGGCCCCACCACCGAGCACGACCGCCTCGCGCAGCTCGCCGCCGTGCTGGCCGCCGGCGCGCAGGCGCTGTGGCCCGCCGACGCGCGCGCGCTCGCCGAAAGGCTGCCGGTCGGCGTGCGCGAACGCATCGTGCTGGCGCAGGACTGGAGCGCGCCGAGCATCACCTTCGACGCCGCGTTGCATCACGGCAGCGCCGCTTCGCGCCTCGATGTGGCAGCGCGGCTGGCCGAACGCCCCGGCCCGATCGTCGGCCTCACCGCCGCCGAGCCCGGCACCAGCCGCGTGCCGCTCGAGCGGCTTGTCGTCGAGCGGTCGTTGAGCATCAACACGGCGGCAGCGGGCGGCAATGCGAGCTTGATGACGATCGGGTGAGGGCGCGTGCCATCGGCGCCGGCGCCCGTCCGGCGACCCAGCGCGCTCCGGATTCACATCCGCGAAAGCTCATTCATGAATGTGAATGAGCGCCCCGATCGCCGCTGACAACGATCAGCATGTCGTGCCGCCACACAAAGGCTGCAACGACATGAACGACCGATCGATCCGCATCGACAAGCAAGGCCCCGTCTGGCGCGTGGTGCTGAACCGGCCCGAGGTTCGCAACGCGCACGACCTGGCGATGTTCCAGGACCTGGTGCAGGCCTTCGACGAGGTCGAAGCCGATCCTGACTGTCGTGTTGCCGTGTTGGCCGCCGAAGGCGCCGTGTTCTGCGCCGGCCAGGACCTGCGCTTCACGCGTTCGGCCGACGCGCGCCAGATCGACGCCTACGGCCGCGCCAACGTGGCGGCGCGCCAGCGCATCCAGCGCAATCACAAGCCCGTCGTCGCCGCCGTCAACGGTCCGGCCGTCGGCGGCGGCACTTACCTGGCCACCGCGTGCGACCTGGTCGTCGCCGTCGACACGGCGTACTTCCAGATGCGCGAGATCCAGGCCGGCAACCACGCCGGTGGCGCGTTCCTGTTCACCGTCGGGCGGGCACGCTCACTCGAGATGTCGCTGCTCGGGCGCAAGGTGACGGCGCCGCAGGCCTTGGCCTGGGGCCTGATCAACCGCTGCGTGCCCGCCGCCGAGTTCGACGCCGCGGTCGCCGAATACGTCGACGCGCTGCTCGAACTGCCGCCGCTCGCGATCCGCCATACCAAGCAGGCCACCAACCTGCTGCTGGATGCGGCCGGCTTCTCGAACCACCTCGAGGCCGGCGGCGCGATGCAGCGCTACCTGTCGCTGACACCCGACGGGCGCGAAGCCAAGCGCGCCTTCGCCGAGAAGCGCGAGCCGCGGTTCACCGGCGCCTATCCGCGCCCCGCGGAGGACTGAGGCGATGGCCGGCGCGCTCGACGGCATCAGGGTGCTCGACTTCAGCCACGTGCTGGCCGGGCCGGTCTGCACCCAGCATCTGCGCTTGCAGGGCGCCGACGTCGTGAAGGTCGAGTCGGGCGCCGGCGACGCGATGCGCCACTACGGCGGCGAGCGGCATCCCCAGGGGCTGAGTGCGTCGTTCGTTTCGTTCAACGCCGGCAAGCGCTCGATCGTCCTCGACCTCAAGGACCCCGACCAGTTCGAGGTGACGCGCCGCCTCGTTGCGCGCGCCGACGTGCTGGTCGAGAACTTCCGCCCCGGCGTGATGGCGCGCCTGGGCCTCGGCTACGAAGCGTGCAAGGCGATCAAGCCCGACCTCGTGTACTGCTCGATCTCGGGCTTCGGCCAGCACGGCCCGTTGAAGGCGCACCCCGCGCTCGACCAGATCATCCAGAGCATGTCGGGGCTGATGACGCTGTCGGGCGAGGCGGGCAGCGGCCCCATGCGCGTCGGCTTTCCGCTGGTCGACACCTGGACCGGGCTGCTCGCGGCGCATGCCATCGTGCTGGCACTGCTGCGGCGCGAGCGCACCGGCCTCGGGCAAACCATCGACGTCGCGATGCTCGATGCGTCGCTGGCGATGATGGTGTCGGTCGCCGGGCCCTGGCTGGCCGCCGGCGTGCGCCCGCACAAGACGGGCAATCTCGGCTATAGCAAGTCGCCCACCGCTGACACTTTCCCGACGGCCGCGGGCGAGCTGACGCTCGCCGTCGTGCGCCAGGAGCAGTTCGAGGCGCTGTGCCGCGTGCTCGAGCGCAGCGACCTGCTCGCCGACCCGCGCTTCGCCACCCGGCCGGCGCGCCAGCGGCACGGCGCGGCGCTGCGCGACGAGCTCGAGCGCACGCTGAGCGCGCGCGACGCCCTCGAGTGGGAACGCCGTCTCAATGCCGCCGGCGTCGCGGCCGGCGCCGTGCGCGAGCTGCCCGAGGCCCTGGCGATGGAGCACGTGTCGCAGCGCGGACTCAAGCTGCCGCTGCAGTGGCCCGGCGGCAGCGGCCACGTGCTCAACGCCGGCTTCCTGTTCGCCGACGACCCGCCCGGCGTCGACGCCCCGCCGCCGCGTCTGGGCGAGCACACGCGCGAGATCCTGGCCGAGCTGGGCTACGACGCCGAAGAGATCGACGCGCTCGCCGCCGCGTCGGCTGCCACCATCGCTCCATGAGCAAGACGAAGGAGACACACATGCACAAGAGAAGCTTCCTGCGACTCGCCACCGCCGGCCTGGCCGGCCCGCTGGCGCCATTCGCCGCGCTCGCCGCGTTCGCCCCGTTCGCCCCGATCGCCTTCGCGCAAACGGCGCGCGGCTATCCCGCGCGCGCGATCCGGATGGTGTCGCCCTTCGCGGCCGGCACCACGAGCGACACGTCGGCGCGCTTCGTCGCCGATCAACTGTCGCGCGCACTCGGCCAGCCGGTGACGGTGGAGAACATGCCCGGCGCCGACGGACGCCTGGGCATGATGGCCGCGAAGAACGCCGCCGCCGACGGCTACACGCTGGTGATGGGCAGCTGGACCAACCTGTCGGTCAACCCAGTCCTCATCAAGGACCTGCCCTACGACCCGCTGAAGGACTTCAAGCCGGTGGCGGGCATCGGCCGCAGCATGCTGGGCATCGTCGTGTCGGGCAAGTCGGAGATCAAGACGCTGGCCGATCTGATCGCCGCAGCCAAGGCCCGGCCAAACGGCGTCGACTTCGCCAACTTCGCCGCCGGCTACCGCCTGGCGACCGCATGGCTCTCCGATCTCGCCAGCGTCACCTTCACGCATGTGCCGTACCGCGCGACGAGCCAGATGAACACCGACATCGCCGGCGGCATCGTGCAGGTCGGCATGGACGGCGTCACGTCGCTGACGCCGATGCTGCGCGGCGGGCAGCTGCGCATGCTCGCCGTGACCGGCGAAAACCGGCACCCCAACTTCCCCGAGGTGCCGACGATCAAGGAGACCTTCCCGGACTTCGCGGTCTACGGCTGGTCGGCGCTGATGGCACGCACCGAAGTGCCCGACGACATCGTCGCGGTGCTCTCCGACGCGGTGAACAAGGCGATGGCCTCCGACGAGGGCACGGCGTTCGCGAAGAAGGTCGGCTCGGAGTTGCTGCTGCGTGGCCCGGCCGAGATGCGCGCGTTCCAGGTGGCGCAGATCGAGAACTTCCGCAAGGTGGCCGCAAAGTCCGGCCTGAGACCGGAGTGACGTCAGCGGCGGGCGGCGAACTTCAGCGGCAACGCCTCCATGTGGCCGCGGTGCTCGTCGACCACCTTGCGCAAAGCGGCGACGAAACGCTCGCGGTTGGCACGCAGCGCCGAGATGCGCGCACCCAGGCCCAGCACCATCGGCGGCTGGTGCTGCGGCGCGGCCAGCAGCATCGTGATCGTGCCCGACCCCGGCGTCGCGAGCCCTTCGCTGTAGCCGTGCCCGCCATCGCGGGTGCGCTCGACGCGCGCCAGCACGTCGGTGAGGCGCGCCTGGCGCTCGGGCGGCTCCTCGGCGTTGATGCGGTGGACCAGCGCGCGGATCTCGTGGCGCGACTTGAGCGCGAGGATCACGTCGCCCATTGCCGAGTGCAGCAGCGGGCGCAGGGCGCCCGTGGTCACGTCGGTGCGGTCGGCGTACTCGCTGCCCTTGACGACGTGGATGTACTGCACGAAGAAGCCGCTCTGGATGCCCAGCACGCAGGTGCAGCCGGTGCGATCGCGCAGCTCGTACATCACGCCGACGATGCTGTCGTCGCGCAGCAGCGCGTCGTTGACCCAGATGCCGAGCAGCGCCGCCTTCACCGTGGGTACGAAGGTGCGGTCGTCGCGCGCGTAGTCGAGGTAACCGAGATCGCGCAGCGTGTTGAGCAGCGCGAAGGTGCTCGACGCCGGATAGCCGAGCGCGCTGCACACCTGGCTCAGCGTCGCCGGCGCGCGGCGCTGCGCGAAGAACTCGAACACTTCCACCACCCGCTGGGCGGACTTGACCGGCGGTGCCATCTACCCATCCTAAACAAGCGTCGAAGGACCCAGCGATGAAGTTCGCGACGATCGAGCGGGACCGGCGTCCCGTACCTGCCCTGTGGACCGACAACGGCGTGTGGGACCTGCAGGCCGCGCTGGCGTTGGCGCCGCGCGACGCTGGGCAGGTCTTCGACACGACGAGGCCGCTGACGCTGATCGACGTCATCGCCGCGGGCGCGCCGGGCCTGGCCTTCGCGCGCGCCATCGCGGCGGCGCCCGACGCCTACGCCACGGCGCGGCTGCCCGGCTCCGGCGTGGCGCGGCTGCTCGCACCGATTCCGCGCCCGCCGAAGAACGTGTTCTGCCTGGGCCGCAACTACGCCGAGCACATCCGCGAGGACAACACCTCGCGCGACCAGGACACGGCCCTGCCCGAGCATCCGCAGTTCTTCACCAAGCCGTGGACCGCCATCGTCGGCGACGGCGCCGGCATCCGCTACGACGAGAAGGTGACGCGCCGCCTCGACTACGAAGTCGAGCTGGCGGTCGTGATCGGCAAGGGCGGCCGCGACATCGCCGAGGCGCACGCGATGGAGCACGTGTTCGGCTACACGATCGTCAACGACGTGACGGCGCGCGACCTGCAAAAGCGCCACGACCAGTGGTTCAAGGGCAAGGGGCTCGACACCTTCTGCCCGATGGGGCCGTGGATCGTCACCGCCGACGAGGTCGGCGACCCACACGCGCTGCGCATCGAGCTCGACGTCAACGGCCAGCGGCGCCAGGGCGCGAGCACCGGCGACATGATCTTCACGATCGCGCAGCAGATCGCGTCGCTGTCGGCCGGGCTCACGCTCGAGCCGGGCGACGTGATCGCCACCGGCACGCCTTCGGGCGTCGGCTATGCGATGAACCCGCGCCAGTGGCTGAAGGCCGGCGACGAGATCGTCTGCCGCGTCGAGCGCATCGGCACCCTGCGCAATCGCGTCGTCGCCGCCGCGTGAGGTCGGGCCAGCTGCGATGGCGGCTACCGATCGCACGTTGTCGCGGCACCCGCGATCGAAGGCGCTCGGGGCCGAAACCGCCTTACAATCGATCGGGTTCGGTAAGGAGGCCCTCGGTCATGCTGGTCACCATCACGTCGAAGCGGCAGGTCACCTTCCCTGCCCGTGTGCTTGACGCCCTAGGCGTCAAGCCAGGCGATCGTCTGGAACTTCAGCCCAGCCCGGAAGGCTTCTTGCTGCGGGCCAAGCGCGTGGATGCGAGCCGCCTGGCGCCGCTGCGCGGCAAGCTGAGCCGGGCCGCGCCCGCCTTCGACATTCACGCCTTCCGCGAGCAGGCCCGTGACCCGGCGCTGCGGTATTGACACCTCCATCCTGGTGCGGCTGACGACCGGCGAACCCGCGCAAGATTTCGACCGCATCGTCGCTGCACTGACTCACCTCGTCGAGGTTGAGCAGGTCGCGCTGTTCGCCAGCCA
Organism: Betaproteobacteria bacterium; assembly: GCA_016716535.1. Classification (GTDB taxonomy): domain Bacteria; phylum Pseudomonadota; class Gammaproteobacteria; order Burkholderiales; family Burkholderiaceae_C; genus Rubrivivax. Next base: position 203,899 of record JADJWD010000003.1, read on the forward strand.
CATGGTCATCGGCGAGGCCTACATCGCCTTGCAGCACCACTACGCCGTGAGCAAGCCCGATGCGAAAGCGGCGCTGCGCAGCGTGCTCACGAGCGGCTTGGTCGCCCCATCGGGCGGCGACGCGGTGCTGGACGCGCTGACTGCGCGCCGTGGCTGCGGCCTGCTGGACCGCCTGATCGCCTTGCAGTACAGCAGCGAAGAGCTCGGCACCCTGACCCTGGACCGAAAGATGGCGGCCCTGCCCAACGTGGGACGCCTGGCCGTCAGGGGCGCGCGCCGCTAGAACCCGAACCTCATGCCTTGTCGCGCAACTCCCGCCGCAGGATCTTGCCCACCGTCGACTTCTGCAGCGCGTCGACGAAGTGCACTTCCTTCGGCACCTTGTACGCGGTCAGTCCGTCGCGGCATTGGGCGACGATGTCGGCTTCGGTGACGCTTGCGCCCGGCGCCTTGACGACGTAGAGCTTGACCATCTCGCCGGTCTTCTCGTCGGGCCCGCCGACGCAGGCGCACTCGGCAACACCGGGGCACGCGGTGGCAACCGCCTCGACCTCGTTGGGATAGACGTTGAAACCCGAGACCAGGATCATGTCCTTCTTGCGGTCTCGACGATGCGCAGGAACCCCTTGTTGCCGAACACGCCGACGTCGCCGGTGCGGAAGTAGCCGTCGGCGGTGAACGCCTTGGCGTTCGCTTCGGGCTGCTGCCAGTAGCCGCGCATCACCTGCGGGCCCTTCACGCAGATGTCGCCCGCTTCGCCGATGCCGACCTCGCGGTCCTTCTCGTCGAGCAGCTTGATGTCGGTCGAAGGCATCGGCAGGCCGGTGCTGCCCGAGAACGCGGCCACGGCCTGCGGAAGCGAGCCCCGCGAAGAGCGTGTTGACGCCGGTGAAGACGGTGGGCCGCGCGGCCTTCAGGGTGTCGATGAACGAGGCGATGTCGCGCGGGTTGGCGACGAGCCAGTTGTCGGCGCCGACCGAGAAGTAGCTGAGGGACTTCACCATCAGTGCGAAGATGTGATAGAGCGGAATCGCGGTGACGACAACCTCCTGGCCCGGGCGCCGCGCATCGGGCATGAAGGCCTTGTACTGCTCGATGTTGGCGACGAGGTTGCGGTGCGACAGCGCCGCGCCCTTGGACATGCCCGTCGTGCCGCCGGTGTACTGCAGGAACAGCAGGTCTTCGCCTGAGACCTCGACCGGCGTCACCGCGAGCGTGGTGCCCTTGTCGATGGCCGCCGGCAGCGTGAGGGTGCCGGTGAGTCGCGCGTCGACAGCCTGGCTCGGAATCGGCGCGCCGCAGCCGTCGCCCAGGCCCGCGGTGACGACCGTCTTCACGCCCGTCTTGCCGATCACCTCGGCCAGCGTCGGCGTCGAGCCGTCGTAGATGACCATCACCGTGGCGCCGGCGTCGACAAGCTGATGCTCCAGCTCGCGCGCCGTGTACAGCGGGTTGACGTTGACCTGGATGGCGCCGATCTTGGCGATGGCGATCAGCGCGATCGGGAACGCGAAGATGTTGGGCAGCATCACCGCGACGCGGTCGCCCTTCTTGACACCGGCCACGTTCTGCAGATACGCCGCGAACGCGGTCGACGTGCGCTCGACGTCGGCATACGTCATCGTCTGGCCGAAGGCGCGGAACGCGGGCTTCGCGGCGAAGTGCTGCATCGCCTCGTCCGCCAGCTGGTTGATCGAAGCGTAGCGACCGGCATCGATCTCGGTGGGGATCGTGCCGTACGACGCGGTACAGTGTCTCTTGCTCATGGCGTGTCTCTCCGGTTGAAGCTCGCGATTGCGGGCGAACTGTCGCGCGAGAGAGCGCCGGGCGAAAGGTTCGATCTTGCCGGCGCGATGTCCAAATCGGACATTCGGCGGCCGCGCCGCGGACACGCGGATCAGGGCGTGATCAGGCGGGCTGAGGCAGGCTGTGCCACCAGATGCGCGCCATCGCGCAGCGGCCGCCGCTGAACGTGGCTTGCAGGACGCCATCGAGCACCATGCGCGGCAGCGGATCGCCGGGCTTGCGGGCGATGAGGCTGGTGCCGGTGGACTTCGCCCAGATCTGGAACAGCTCTTCCGAGGCCACCTGGTAGGCAGTGCGCCAGTGCGCAATGCCCGACGTGGCCGCGGTGGCCAGCACCTCGAAGGTGAGCTTCACGTCTTCTTGAAGCTGCACGCGCTTCCAGTACTCGGCCAGCTGCTGGGGGCCGCGCTGCACCTGGAACGGCGTGTTGTGGTACTCGCCATCGGGCAGGAAGAGCGCCGCGAACATCGCCGGGTTGCGCTGCTCCCAGGCGGCCTGGTAGCCGAGCATGAACTGTTCGATGTTCATGGCGCGCCCTCTTCCGTCGTCCAGATCAGCTGGAACTCCAGTTCCTGCCGGCTGCCGCCTCGCTCGTGCTCGATGTTGAACACCGCATCGGCGGGAATGCGCATCCGCTCGCCTGCCACCTGGATCGTGAAGGCACGCTCGGACTCGATCGCGTCGGCCAGCCGGCGAAGCTTGGCGACGAACTGGGCGCGGTTGTAGGTTCGGGTGAGATCGCGGTCTGCCACGGGAAACTCCTCGAAACGCTGGGTGGGACTATTTGCCAGCACGGGTGCTTCATGGCGAGTTGCCTTGGCCGGTTGTCCGTCCAGCGTTGTCCGGGCCTCGGAAAAGCAGTCGACCAGCGCGGGCAGTGCGACACCAGTCTGGGCGGAGCGAGCCCAGATGTGACTCGAGACTTCCACTGCGTTCGGATCGTCGCAGCAACCGCGAGAGATTGCCCGCATGCCGGGCCATCGCTCGAAGGACAGCCCTACGGTGGTTCCGCATGAGGGGCAGAACTGAACATAGACCTCTTTCTTGCTGTTGTCAGAGACGTGCACGTACTGCCGCAACTCCCCGTCGTTGAACTCGATCGACTCATTCGCAAAGATCGACTCAGCGCGGCCGGCTGTTGGGCCTCGCCTCGACCGAGGGGTTAGGGAACATCTGCATAACTCAGGGCCGATCCGCGTAGCGTGAAGCGCGCGCCCGGGCGACGATCACGCCCATGAAGCAGCTCGGACTTGGCCTGAACCTGTCGACGAAGAGAACCCGCAAGCGCGGGTTCCTCGAAGAGATGGATCGCGTGGTGCCGTGGGCGGTGCTCGTGCAGATCGTCGAGCCGCACTACCCCGGGCCAGGACCGGCCGCCCGCCCTTTGGCATCGAGACGATGCTGCGCATCCACTACCTGCAGCAGTGGTTCGGCTTGTCGGACCCGGCCATGGAAGAGGCGCTGCACGACGTGCCGCTGTACCGCGAGTTCGCCCGGCTCGATGGCGCCACGGCGCGGCTGCCCGACGAGACGACGATCCTGCGCTTTCGTCACTTGCTGGAGCGCCACGAACTGGCCGCGGACATGCTGCGGGTGGTCAACGACTTGCTGCAGCACAAGGGGCTGCTGCTGCGCACCGGCACCGCGGTGGACGCCACGCTGATCGCCGCGCCCAGCTCGACGAAGAACGACTCGGGCCAGCGCGACCCCGAGATGCGGCAGACGAAGAAGGGCAACAACTGGTACTTCGGGATGAAGGCGCACATCGGCGTGGACACGCACTCGGGGCTGGTGCACACGGTGGCCACGACGCCGGCCAACGTCAACGACCTGACACATGGCCGGCGCGCTGCTGCATGGCGAGGAAGAGGCCGCCTTCGGCGATGCGGGCTACCAAGGAGTGCACAAGCGGGCCGAAGCGCAAGGCCCGACGTGGCACGTGGCGATGCGACCGGGCAAGAGAAGCAAGCTCAACCCGTTCATCCAGCCGGACTTCGTGGCCGAGCGCGTGGAGGCGATGAAGGCGAGCATCCGCGCCAAGGTCGAACACCCGTTTCGGGTGCTCAAGCGCCAGTTCGGGTTCACCAAGGTGCGATACCGGGGCCTGAAGAAGAACACGGCGCAGATCGTCACGCTGTTCGCGCTGTCCAACCTGTGGATGGCGCGCCGCCAACTCGTGACCACTGGATGAACAATTGCCCCCGCGAAGGCTGCCAGCGCGGCGATTGCGGCGGGCATGCGATTCAATGGCACCGCGGATCGTCGCCCACCGTGACCCGCGAGTCATCAATGTGGATCGCGCGGCTCGAAAGAAGCTCATTGCGCAAACGTGCGGGCTGGATGTGCGGTTATGCAGACGTTCCTTAGGCCCCACCCGCGCCACGCGTGGCCAGCCTGTCGGCCGCCTGATAACCGGTATGAGTGACCTCGAAGACCTCACCCTTAGAGCCGACTTCTCGTAGGTACTCCAATTCAACCAGCGTTTCAACTGCGTCCCGATAGGCCGCAGATATCCTGTGATCCCCCTCCGGAACGAGGGAAAGACCGTTCGTCTGCACCGCCATGCCGGCAAGATATTCAACCATAAGCACGGTGCCGTTTGGGTCTTTGGCGGCCTCGCTTAATACGTTTAGAGCCTCCGGTGAGAGCTCGGTCAATGGATCTGGCGACACGCTCCCACTTGCTCGGAAAGTGTCACCTCCGAGTTCGGCGGGGAGAGGCGCCGCCGTTAGAAAGTTCGAGTGCGTATTCACGAGCAGCGCGAGCTCTCTGGTAAGGCGCTCGCGGAGCTCGACCACAGAGGTGTAGCTGCCAACAAGACCGTTTGCCTCACACCATGTCTTGAACTCCAAGAGCGCGGCGTATTGCTTCTGATCAATGCTGGCAGGAACCACGGGAGCATTCGAGAAGTAGATCATGACCGGCTTGCCGGCTGCGAGGAATTCCTGAATCTCCTCGACGGTACCGCTCGGCGCGACGGAAGTTGGCGTACCAAGTCGAGTCCAAAACACAGCAATGAGAAGATCTGCTGTGCGTATCACCTGATTGTTGATGATCTCTTGCGCTCGCGCTCCCATCAAGGCCGCGCTGTCGGATTCCCAACCGACAGGAAGCAAGACGACTGCTCGAGTTCGTGCATGCGCGGCGTTCCAGTCGTGGACGACCGATCGAATGACGCGACGCTCTTCATTGACATCGCCCGGCGAGGCGATTGCTACTCGAAAGGTTGTGGTGTCGAAGGGCATTTTGTGTGGGGCCTAACGTTCGAGCTAAGCCGCTGACCGCGACAGGACGCCTTGGCCGCGCGGCGCATGATAGACAGTGAGCGCCGCGCGGCCAAGGCGGCCTGCCGTGGGCAGTCGGCGCTTGAGCGAGGGGTTAGGCCTCACTCTTGTCGCGCTTTGACCTTGCATACCACTCGCCGACTGCAGCCAAGGCCAGAGCGCGGCACCCAGCGCTACGTGGATTGCTGAGTGCTCGAACCCACGAATGAGTATGAAGCAGCCAGCGGTACCAATGGCGTACGTTGCGACTTGAATGAAGACGGAGTCCTGGGCGTGCCCGGCCGGCACAAGAAAGAGCCAGACGCCAGGCGACACCTCTCCAGCGGCGAACTCATGTGCTCTTCCCGATGCCTCAATGAAATAGCGAGTGAGCCGATGCTCCTGGCCCGGATAGGCGGGATGCTTCGCAGTTACAGACTCCTCGCCTTGTGTCTTCCACTGCGAGGTCCATACGTTCACGCCCCGATCAGTACGGCATCTGTCGCCGCCGAAGTAATACTGCCCCACCCCGCCGAACTGAATCTGACCCACCTGGGCGAAGCTGACGGTCTTTTGGCCGTCGATGTTGACCCGGAGCAAGCAGTGGAGATTCGAGTGATGGCCCGCAGGGGCGAGGGCGTGCGGGAGATCGCGCGGCAGCTGGGCTGCTCGCGCAACACGGTGCGCCGATACCTGCGTGACGATGAGGCGAGGCGCTATGGGCCACGGCCGGCGAGGCCGTGCAAGCTGGACCGTTCCAGGACCACCTGCGCGAACGCGTGGCGCAGGCCCGTCCGCGCTGGATCCCGGCCACCGTGCTGTTGCGCGAGATCGCAGAGCGCGGCTACGCGGGCGGCATCAGCCAGCTCAAGGCGTTCCTGGCGCCGCTGAAGGCCAGCGCGCCTGAGCCGGTGGTGCGCTTCGAGACGGCGCCGGGCGTGCAGATGCAGGCCGACTTCACCGTCGTGCGTCGCGGCCGCGACCCGCTGCTGGCGCTGGTGGCCACGCTCGGCTACAGCCGTGCCAGCTTCGTCAAGTTCAGCGCCGCCGAGGACGCCAGCGCGCTGTGCAGCGCGCTGCGCGAGGCGTTCGACTACTTCGGCGGCGTGCCCGCCGAGGTGCTGATGGACAACGCCAAGAGCGTGGTCATCGAGCGCGATGCCTATGGTGCCGGCGCACACCGCTGGAACAGCGAGCTGCTGGAGCTGGCCGAGCAGTGCGGCTTCACGCCGCGGCTGTGCCGTCCGTATCGCGCCAAG
>JADJWD010000004.1 GCA_016716535.1 Betaproteobacteria bacterium
GACCGCGGCGCGAGGCCCCGTCGTCGACGAGGGCGTCATCGTCGAGATCAGGCGCCCGGGCACCGGCGACGTCGACCGCCGGCGAGGTGGGCGAGGTCGTCGTCACTGGTACTCAACCCCGACTACCCAATGGTGCGCTTCGGCACCGGCGACCTCTTCGGCCGTGCTCGCCGGCCCGTGCCCCACCGGCCGCACGAACCAGCGCATCAAGGGTTGGCTCGGCCGCGCCGACCCCAGAAAGCCAAGGTGCGGCGGCATGTTCGTGCACCCGAGCCAGATCGCCGAGGTGCTGAAGCGCCACGCCGGCCTCGGCCGTGCGCGGCTGGTCGTCGAAGGCGAGATGGCCAATGACCGCATTGACGCCCAGGGTCGAAAGCCCCGAGCCGGTTGCCGCCGGGCTGGCTGACGCGGTGGCCGGCAGCGTGCGTGACGTGACCAAGTTGCGCTGCGACGTGCAACCTGTCGCCCCCGGCACCCGCCCACCGACGGTAAGGTGATCGAGGACGCGCGCAAGTACACCTGAGCGGCCGCAGCCAACACCCCCGGGCCCGGCGCAGTTAAGTAATTCCCGCCGGTGCCGGCGCGATCGCGCGGCCAGTATGCCGCCACTTCATCCTTCCTCAGCCCGCCTCCTCGGAGATTGCCCATGAAGAAGACCCTTCGCCCCGGGCCTCGGTGGCCGCCCTGGCTACGCAGACTGCGTTTGCTGCCTACCCCGAAAAGCCGATCACGATCGTCGTGCCGTTTTAAGTCGGCGGCCCCACTGACAAGGTGGCGCGACTTCGCTGAGGCGGGTGCGCAAGCTGGCTGGGTAACGCCACGGTCGTGGTCGAGAACGTCGGTGGTGCTGGCGGTACGCTCGGCGCCGGCAAGGTCGCGAAGGCGTCCCCTGACGGCTAGCAAAACTGCCGCTGTTCCACATCGGCATGGCGACGACGCCGACGATGTACCGCAAGCTGAACTACAAGGTGCTCGAGGACTTCGAGTTCTCGGCCTGATCAACGACGTGCCGATGACGCTGCTCGGCACGCAAGAACCTGCCGGCCAACACTACCCCGAGCTGCAGAAGTGGCTGCAGGACAACAAGGGCAAGATCAACCTCGCCAACGCCGGCCAGGGGTCGGCGTCGCACCTGTGCGGGCTGATGTTCCAGAACGCGGTGCAGATCGACATGACCACCGTGCCGTACAAGGGCACGGCGCCGGCGATGAACGACCTGCTCGGCGGCCAGGTCGAGATCATGTGCGACCAGACGACCAACACCACCGGCCAGACCGCCGCCGGCTCGGTGAAGGCCTACGCCGTAAACAATTCACCAGTTGCGTCAACACGCCGGTGCTGGCCAAGTTGCCGACGCTCGACGAACTGGGCCACAAGGGCTTCAACGTCAGCATCTTCCACGGCCTGTACGCGCCCAAGGGCACACCCGCCGACGTGCTGGCTAAGGTCAACGCGGCGCTGAAGGAAGCGCTGAAGGACCCCGGAGTTCGTCAAGCGCCAGGAGGGCCTGGCGCCGTCGTCAGCGTCACCGACGGCCGCGTCAACCCGGCCGAGCACAAGAAGTTCGTCGCCTGAGATCGACAAGTGGGGGCGCGGTGATCAAGGCGGCGGGCAGTACGCCGATTGATGAACGGCTGGTCGCCGCGCCGGCCCGCGCCGGCGATGGCACGATGAGCCACGAGGCGGCCCGCGAGGGCGGCTTGCTTTTCGGCGGCGCGCCGCTTGTCCTGTTGACAGCATCGCCGCCGTGACGGCCGACGCGCGCGGCGCCGTGGTCGTCAGCGGCTCGCACGGCGGCACAAGCGCGGCGCGCTACGCGATCGCGGCGCGGCCGCTTCTCACCGTCTTCAACGACGCCGGCGTCGGCAAGGACGAGGCGGGCATCGTCGGCCTGGCGATGCTGCAGGCCGAAGGCCTGGCCGCACTGACCGTGGCACACACCAGCGCGCGCATCGGCGAGGCCCGCTCGACCCTCGAGGACGGCATCGTCGCGCACGTCAACGCCGCCGCCGCGGCGCTCGGCGCGCGGCCGGGGGTGCGGTTGCGGGAGTGGCTGGGGGGCTGATGTCAGAGTCAGGCGAGCTCCACGCGCACAACCTCGGCCACGACCTCGGCGCTGAACTCTCGTGACCCCTGTCTCTCTTCAGTCCTGCGGGTGTATTGAGGTGCCGAGCGTCGACCTACCGATCCCGATGGCGGTCAGGTGATCGCTGCGGCCGTCAGAGGCCAGGCCGACCTCATCGACTCGGGCGACAAGCGCGACGAGAGCCTCGCAAGGCTCGCAGCTGAATTGCCAAGAGCGGCAAAGCCGGCTCTGTTATCACGCCAGGGGACAGAGGCAAAAAGACCTCAGGATCGTCAGGACAGGCTTGATGTCGGGACTCAGGCGCCGACATACCAGCGCAGTAAGGCGTACCAACCGGCCAGCACGCCCACGGCGACCACCGGCAGCACAAGGCGTCTGCGATTCAATCCAAACCACACCAGCCACCCGACCGCTCCGTACAGCAAAGCATTGACGGCAACCGCCGCGGCAGGAATGACAACGCTCCGCTCCTCGGGGTCGGCTATCAAGAACAACCAGCTCGGCCATATGGCAACGAGTACCCGGTCGAGGTGCCCGCCCGACATGATCGAGTTGATAAGCGATGGATTCCCTCGAAGGAAGGTCCAGTAAATGGCAAGCCATACGAGCGGAATCGCAACACCGACAGCCGCAGCAAAGGCAACGAACCGGCTTTGACTCATGGCCGACCCGGCAAGGCTTCGAAGTAAGGCCGGGGCCCAGGCGATACAGGCGTCGATACGCCTGCTTGCTGCAAGACTGAGCGAACGAAGTTCGTGCAGTTGTTGCCGCCCAATCGGTACGTGCCAGGGTTGGCGGTCGTCCGCGCAATGAAGTCCGCCATCTTCTTGTCTTGCTCGGCCGTCGTGCTCACCGTCTTGCATTGCTCGGCCTGTTTGGTATCAGGCTTGATGGCGCCAGGCGTGCCGGTGATTGCCGCCATACCCGGCGACTCACTGCGCGGGTAGAGCCCAACGGTGGACGAACTGTTGATGCCTATGCCGACGTGCCCGGCTGTCGCAGCGCCTGGGTACAAGCAGACCGTGGCATCAAGTCCGTCCGGGTCGACCAGGGAGACCGGGTCTGGAGTGCGTACTGGATACGTGTTGATCCCTCCGGCGAGTCCGATGGGATCTGATTGCGTAGACTCCCCAGGCGCGAGTTCACCGTACCAGGACGACGACGCCAGGCGTGAGTTCACGAGGAGGCTGATCAGGACGGTCCAGCTACCCATATGCGTCCTGCCCATCTTGGTAGATGAACGTCTCCCCTTGTCCCACTGGCTCCGACAGAGCAATCCTGGAGTGTCTTGCCGTTAGAGAGGCGAACAGCTACTTGATTCTCATCAGCTCGAATGTCTTCGCGGAAGCTCCTAGGCAGGACTTCAGCTCATCAGCGAAAGACGAATCACCAGAGCAGGTTTCCTTCCTCCAGGCGAAGCGCCCCCGCCCCCTCCGTTAAAGCCGAGGGGACTTCGATAGATCGGGTTCAGCCCCTCCGGATCGACGTAGGAGATCGGGTTCCCACCCACATACGCATAGGTATTTATCCCCCCCGCGAGCCCTATGGGATCGGATTGCGTGTACCTGCCGAGCGTCGGATCGCAGTACCGGTTCCAGTTGTAACAAAGCCCGCCCGGCGTCGAAGTACTGCCCCGGGAAGCCCAGGCATGCCGCCGATCGTGCGATGGCCACCGTGCGGTCGAACGCCGTGCTCGTCGCCCGCCACACCACCCGCCCGGTCGGACTCGTCATCACCTCGGGCCGCCCGAGGTGGTCAGCGAAGCTCGCGTAGAAGGTCCCGGCCGCACGATGCCGAGCAATGTCCCGTCGAGCCAGACGTAGCTCGTCGCCTGCGGCCCGTCCTCGTGCAGCAGGTACCCGTCGGGCGAGTACATACGTCGGGCGCCGACGCCCGCCCCCCACCTCTTCAGCACTCGCTGGTTCAGCGCATTGCTGCGGTAGTCGCCTGGCGAAGACGCTGCTGACATAGAAGCCGCCGAGGTTACTGAAGCCGTCGTAGACGGTAGGTTCGGCCGCCTACGGCTGTCAGTGGTCACGCTGCCCACCGCGTCATAGCCGAAGGTTGCGGCTCGTGCTGCCGCTGATGCTGGCGAGCGAAGGCGTTGCTCGCCGGTGTCAGCGTCCAGTTGCCTTCTCAACCTACGACCCGGTGGACTGCTTGAAGACGGTGACGCGCAGTGGCGACAACCAGGTGTTCAGCTGGGATGCGGTGGTAACTGCACTGCGCACACACGCGCGGCCAGCTCGTCATCGCTAAGGGGCGCACCGGGCGATGTCCGAGGTCTGTTGAACGCGTGAGCTGAAGGTGGCGGTTCCTTTCTCCTGGATGAGACCATCCAGGTGCCTAGCAAGCAAAGAAAGGAACCACCGAGATGAAGTCTCGCACGAAGCCCGCGCTGCGGGCATTGCCGGTTGCCCAGGTGCAGATCTCGTTGCCCGTGCAGGGCGTGTTGCGCGATGTGCGCCACGCCTTCCTGGGCCTGTGCATCGATGCTGGCCAGAAGGTGCTGGCCGCGTTGATGGAGTCCGACCGCATCGCGTTGTGCGGCCCCAAGGGCGTGCCCGATGCCATGCGCCGGGCGGTGCGCGGCGGCAGCACGGCCAGCCAGGTCGTGCTGGGCGGTCAGCGCATCGCGGTGCGCCGGCCACGGGCGCGCTCGATGGCTGATGGCGAACTGGCCTTGCCCAGCTTCGAATGGGCTGCCCACTGCGACCCGCTGGACGCGGCCACGATGGCTGCCATCGCCGCGGGCGTCTCCACCCGCCGCTACGCCAGCACCCAGGAGCCGGTGCCGGCGGCACACCGGCCGCGCGCCGCATCCAAGAGCGCCGTGTCGCGGCGCTTCGTGCAGCTCAGCCAGGAGCAGCTCGCGCAGTGGCTGGCGCGCCCGCTGGGCGAGGTGGATCTGCCGGTGGTGATGATCGACGGGATCCACTTCCGCGAGCGCGTGATCCTGCTGGCCATCGGCATCGACGCCCAGGGCAACAAGCACGTTCTGGGGCTGCGCGAGGGTTCCACCGAGGCCGCCCGGGTGGTGGCTTCGCTGCTGTCGGACCTGATTGATCGCGGGCTCGATGCCCAACGCACGCGGCTGTGGGTCATCGACGGCGGCAAGGCGCTGCGCAAGGCCATCGTCCAGACCTTCGGCACCACGGCGCTGATCCAGCGCTGCCAGGAGCACAAGCGCCGCAACGTGCTGGAGCACCTGCCCGAGGACATGCACGCCAGCGTGAAGCGAGCCCTGAAGGACGCCTGGTCGGTATCGGACGCCGAGCTTGGCCGACGTCAGTTGCAACGCCTGGCGAGCTCGCTGCAGTTCAAGCACCCGGGCGCGGCGGCCAGCCTGCGCGAAGGCCTGGAGGAGACGCTGACGGTGCAGGAGCTGGGCATCACGGGCGCGCTGTACCGCACGCTGCGAACGACCAACCCGATCGAGAACCTCAACGGCTCGGTGGCGCGCTACTGCCGCAACGTCAAGCGCTGGGGCGATGGGCAGATGGTGCTGCGCTGGGTGGCCAGTGCGCTCAGCGATGCCGCCGGGCGGATGCGCAAGCTGCGTGGTTGCAGCCAGATGCGCAGCCTGCTCAAAGCCCTCGACGCTCGCCGCCCAGAAGCCGAAACAGCAACGCTGCGAACGGCCGCGTAGCATCCACCCATTGGAGCCGTCACCGGCTACGGTTCAACAGCGAGCGGGACATCGCCCGGTGGGGTGGCTTGCCCGCGAGGGGCAACATGGACAGCGAGCCCCTCGCGGGCAAGCTGCCCCGCCGCGGAGGGTCGCGTGTTGAGCGAGGGGTTAGGCCGCAGCTTCATGGTTGGGCCTGGATTGCCCAGACGAAGGCGAGGACAAGGGCGACTGCTGCGAGAGCAAGAGAGGCATACCAGGCGGCCCTGATGGATGCACAGAAGCGAATGAAGGAACGGTCACCCGTGGCTTCGTAACGCCGCTCGTCCAGGAACCCGAAGATGTGGCCGGTAGCAGGCATTGGCTGGAGCCAAAGCCAGCGATCAGGCTGTCCCTCAGCGAGCCATACAGAGGGGAAGCGGTTCTTTAGCGTGTGGGCCATGACGCTCGTGGCAACTACAGTGACCCCGACAAGGAGGAACATGCCAAAGCTCAACACGACCAGAAGCGCAGTCATTGGCGGCTGGGAACGACAGCGGGGCGGCGAATCTGCGGCCTAACGTTCGAGCTAAGCGGCTGGCCGTGGTGGGACGGCTTGGCCGCGCGGCGCAGCATAGACCACGGGCGCCGCGCGGCCAAGACGGCCCGCCGCGGACAGTCCGCGCTTGAGCGAGGGGGTTAGGCATCGGTGAGCTTCGCCAAGTGGGGAAGCGTTGCGCGGATGGTTGCCACTAGTTGCTGCCCGGCCTCCTCAGGCGACGCGGAGTCCCACACTATCGTCAAGTGGTGGTTCGTGTCGAAGTGCGTCTTCGCTACTTGGAACTTGTCCCGCTCGCATGTGTAGATCACAGGCTTGCCGAGCCCTTCCGCATACCCTGCTTCCCAATACGCTCCGAGATTGTCGTGCGACAGGTCCGCGACCACAAAGTCGGATGCTCGAATCTCGACCCGCATGCGGTCGTCGATAAGGCCTGCGACAGGTCGATCATCGAGTTTGAAGAGGTCGAACCCTGCTCGCTTCGCGGCAGGCTTGAGTATTCGATCAAGCAGCGAGTTCAGCGTCGGGTCTCCAAACTTCATTGCCATGAAGGCTTTGCGATACGTTGCGTTGCCGGCTCGGAGCGATTCGTAGTAGTCCCAACCGGAGAAGGTGAGAGCTACATGAGCGACAGACTCTCCGGACAGGTAGGTTTCATGTGGGCCGGCGACAAGGCCGGTACTCTTCAGATGCTCGATGAGCATCAAGAAGCCAGCATGCGACTTGGAACCGACGACAGCACCTTGCAGGTCGTAGTTGAGTTCAACTGGCTCGCCTGGGCCAGGCGAGTTCCGGGCTAGCCACTGGACGAGCAAATCCGCCTGCTCTCGAGGACGCGGAAGCGGATTCCGAAGAATGGCCTCAGCGGTATAGGAGTTCAACAGCAGTTGTTGCTCTGCTTCGTGCGCCTTGCGGACGACATGGCTTAGCTTCGGAGCGGCATCCCTTGAAAGCAACAAGTTCGGCAGGGTTGCTGCCAAGGTGCCTGTCAGACCGAACTTCCCACAGTGCGAGCAGTTCACAAGTGTGGCGTCCCGACCAGAGGCATCTGGTCCGACGACAGCCGAGGCGTCTCCACACAGGGGGCAAGCCATAGAGCGGGTTCCGATGCCTAACGTTCGAGCTAAGCTGCTGACCGCGGCGGGACGGCTTGGCCGCGCGGCGCAGCATAGACCACAGGCGCCGCGCGGCCAAGACGGCCCGCCGCGGACAGTCCGCGCTTGAGCGAGGGGTTAGGCCGCAGTTCGCGCATGAAGCCTTCCGGCCTTGCGTATGGCAGTGTAGGCGGCCCTGAACTGTGTCTTGTAGCCGGGCCCGAGAGCGACAGGGTTGAGAACCAGTCCGTCGCAGACATAGACACCTTCATACTCGAACACGCCAGTCTCGAACGTAAATGGAGGGTCATCGACGAGTTCGTTCAGTGGTGTCGTGAGCGCCCTCACCTCGTATGCGTTCTCGACTCGCTTGTCGATGAAGACAGCAAAGGTCTTGGTGTCCCGGAGGTAGACCCATTGATCGACCTTCATGCTCTTTATGGCGGCGATCACTGCCGGTTCCACCGCTTGGCCAATGGACTGAAGTTCAGTGACTGCCGTCTCGATCAGTTCCGGCTTGTTCTTCGCATGCGAGCGCGCAGCGGCCAAGTCCTTCGTGATCGAGCGAGTCCTCTTGATACCTGCGTCGGCGAGCACGCGCAAGAGGATGGCCTTGTAGCCTTCGATGAAGCGGAGCGCCGACTCGCGCGGGAGGAGCATTCTGCGGCCTAACGTTCGAGCTGAGGCGCCCGGAGCGGACGGCTGCCTTGCCCGCGGAACCGACAATAGCCAAAGACGGTTCCGCGGGCAAGGCAGCCGGCCGTGGAGGGTCGCCTCTCGAGCGAGGGGTTAGGCTTCACCGCGCTACGTAGCGAGGTGCTCACGCACCGGCACCGCGCGTTCAATGTCTCGGAGTGTCGGCAGCGTTTTCAGATCGTAGTTGGCCTGCATGACCAGCCATGACGTTGCGTCACCGCCAAAGTGCCTGGCCAAGCGTGCGGCCGTGTCCGCTGTCACAGCACGACGCTCCTTCACGATCTCGTGAATGCGGGTCGCTGGCACCCCGAGCGCGACCGAGAGCGCGTTGACACTCAGTCCCAGCGGCGCTAGATAGTCCTCGCGCAAGACTTCGCCCGGATGGACGGGACGCATGCGATTGACAGGACGTGTCATCTTGATTCCTTCAGTGATAGTCGACGATCTCGACGTCCACAGGCCCAACTTCGGTCCAGACGAAGCAGATGCGCCACTGGTCATTGACGCGGATGCTGTGCTGGCCCTTCCGATCGTCTTTCAGCGCCTCCAGATGGTTCCCTGGTGGTGCCTTCAAGAAGGCCAGCGTCTGTGCAGCATCAAGCTGGGCAAGCTTGCGTTCAGCGACCTTGGCAAACGCCTTGAACCTGCGAGGGGACCTGCCTTCGTACAGCGCCAGTGTGTCTTTGCACTTGAACGACTGGATCACGGGCCGATTCTATTACGCGGCGCGTAAGAGGGCAAGCACAGCTCCAGACGGGACCGCGAAACGGTCGCTCTGTGAAGCCTAACGTTCGAGCTAACGCGCCCGGAGCGGCTTGCCGCCTGGCCCGACGGGCCTACACTGACCCCCGGCCTGTCGGGCCAGGCGGCAAGCCGTGGAGGGTCGCGTGTTGAGCGAGGGGTTAGGCAGCACTGCGCACCGTGACACAAGGCTTGACCAAGCTTGCCATGCTGCGGATTCTGCCGCCCGAAGCGCGCCGACGCCACTGGCACGGGCGGTACTCCGCCGGTGCTGCAGCCGACCTTGCGACCTGGCGGGGCGCGCAGCGCTGCGCCCCAAGTTCCGTGAACGCAGCCGAAGCACGACGGCTACCTGCGATTGCGTGCATGCTGGCTCGCGAGGCGCTCATTGCCGCGCTTGTAGTTGCCAGTGAGGCGGGCCATCAGTTGCTGAGCCTCTGCGGTGGCTGGATCAGGCGCCTCGGCCAAGAAGTCCTCGGCGTCGTGCCCTCTGAGGGTTGTAGCGACGCGCCCGCGATGCAGGATCTCGACGTCTCCGTTCTTGCGGCTTCGGTGAGTGAAGCCGAGGTCCGATGGCTCGGCGGGGGATTCGGCGGGCATGGTGTGCAGCGGGGTGTCCCAGTGCTGCCTAACGTTCGAGCTAACGCGCCCGGAGCGGTGGGGGGCGATGTCCCGAGGTCTGTTGAACGCGTGAGCTGAAGGTGGCGGTTCCTTTCTCCTGGATGAGACCATCCAGGTGCCTAGCAAGCAAAGAAAGGAACCACCGAGATGAAGTCTCGCACGAAGCCCGCGCTGCGGGCATTGCCGGTTGCCCAGGTGCAGATCTCGTTGCCCGTGCAGGGCGTGTTGCGCGATGTGCGCCACGCCTTCCTGGGCCTGTGCATCGATGCTGGCCAGAAGGTGCTGGCCGCGTTGATGGAGTCCGACCGCATCGCGTTGTGCGGCCCCAAGGGCGTGCCCGATGCCATGCGCCGGGCGGTGCGCGGCGGCAGCACGGCCAGCCAGGTCGTGCTGGGCGGTCAGCGCATCGCGGTGCGCCGGCCACGGGCGCGCTCGATGGCTGATGGCGAACTGGCCTTGCCCAGCTTCGAATGGGCTGCCCACTGCGACCCGCTGGACGCGGCCACGATGGCTGCCATCGCCGCGGGCGTCTCCACCCGCCGCTACGCCAGCACCCAGGAGCCGGTGCCGGCGGCACACCGGCCGCGCGCCGCATCCAAGAGCGCCGTGTCGCGGCGCTTCGTGCAGCTCAGCCAGGAGCAGCTCGCGCAGTGGCTGGCGCGCCCGCTGGGCGAGGTGGATCTGCCGGTGGTGATGATCGACGGGATCCACTTCCGCGAGCGCGTGATCCTGCTGGCCATCGGCATCGACGCCCAGGGCAACAAGCACGTTCTGGGGCTGCGCGAGGGTTCCACCGAGGCCGCCCGGGTGGTGGCTTCGCTGCTGTCGGACCTGATTGATCGCGGGCTCGATGCCCAACGCACGCGGCTGTGGGTCATCGACGGCGGCAAGGCGCTGCGCAAGGCCATCGTCCAGACCTTCGGCACCACGGCGCTGATCCAGCGCTGCCAGGAGCACAAGCGCCGCAACGTGCTGGAGCACCTGCCCGAGGACATGCACGCCAGCGTGAAGCGAGCCCTGAAGGACGCCTGGTCGGTATCGGACGCCGAGCTTGGCCGACGTCAGTTGCAACGCCTGGCGAGCTCGCCGCAGTTCAAGCACCCGGGCGCGGCGGCCAGCCTGCGCGAAGGCCTGGAGGAGACGCTGACGGTGCAGGAGCTGGGCATCACGGGCGCGCTGTACCGCACGCTGCGAACGACCAACCCGATCGAGAACCTCAACGGCTCGGTGGCGCGCTACTGCCGCAACGTCAAGCGCTGGGGCGATGGGCAGATGGTGCTGCGCTGGGTGGCCAGTGCGCTCAGCGATGCCGCCGGGCGGATGCGCAAGCTGCGTGGTTGCAGCCAGATGCGCAGCCTGCTCAAAGCCCTCGACGCTCGCCGCCCAGAAGCCGAAACAGCAACGCTGCGAACGGCCGCGTAGCATCCACCCATTGGAGCCGTCACCGGCTACGGTTCAACAGCGAGCGGGACATCGCCCGGTGGGGTGCCTTGCCCGCGAGGCGCAGCATAGACAACAGGCGCCTCGCGGGCAAGGCGCCCCGCCGCGGAGGGTCGCGTGTTGAGCGAGGGGTTAGGCGGCGCTTTCACCCGTTGCGAGCGAGAAGAGCATGAGTTCCGAGCGCTCGCTTGCCTGAACGGCACGCCAGAACGCAAGACCGTCGGCATTGGCGCGGAAGACAAGCAGATGGCACTTGCTGATGCCTGCTTCCCGAAGCGCACGGGTGCCGGCCCTCAGCAGAAGGCGCCCGACTCCGCGGCGCCGCGCTGACTGGGCAGTTGCCAAGTGATGGATCAGACCGCGCCGGCCATCGTGGCCGCAGAGGATGGTACCCAGAAGCGATTCGCCTTCTACGGCCACGAAGCTCAGCCCTGGGTTCCGGTTCAGGAACCGATTGATGGCCTCCGGTTCATCCGCGTCGCTGAGCCCGACGCCCGGCGTAGCCTCCCAGAGGCGCCGCGCTGATGGGTAGTCTGTGTGAGCGAAGGGGCGGATCGTCGGAGCCACGGTCGGGTGTTCTTTACGAGCGGCGAGTGCCAGCGACGGTGGTTTTTTGCGCCGCCTAACGTTCGAGCTAAGCCGCTGACCGCGACAGGACGCCTTGGCCGCGCGGCGCATGATAGACAGTGAGCGCCGCGCGGCCAAGGCGGCCTGCCGTGGGCAGTCGGCGCTTGAGCGAGGGGTTAGGCCTCACTCTTGTCGCGCTTTGACCTTGCATACCACTCGCCGACTGCAGCCAAGGCCAAGAGCGCGGCACCCAGCGCTACGTGGATTGCTGAGTGCTCGAACCCACGAATGAGTATGAAGCAGCCAGCGGTACCAATGGCGTACGTTGCGACTTGAATGAAGACGGAGTCCTGGGCGTGCCCGGCCGGCACAAGAAAGAGCCAGACGCCAGGCGACACCTCTCCAGCGGCGAACTCATGTGCTCTTCCCGATGCCTCAATGAAATAGCGAGTGAGCCGATGCTCCTGGCCCGGATAGGCGGGATGCTTCGCAGTTACAGACTCCTCGCCTTGTGTCTTCCACTGCGAGGTCCATACGTTCACGCCCCCGATCAGTACGGCATCTGTCGCCGCCGAAGTAATACTGCCCCACCCCGCCGAAGTGAATCTGACCCACCTGGGCGAAGCTGACGGTCTTTTGGCCGTCGATGTTGACCCCGGAGCAAGCAGTGGAGATTCGAGTGATGGCCCGCAGGGGCGAGGGCGTGCGGGAGATCGCGCGGCAGCTGGGCTGCTCGCGCAACACGGTGCGCCGATACCTGCGTGACGATGAGGCGAGGCGCTATGGGCCACGGCCGGCGAGGCCGTGCAAGCTGGACCCGTTCCAGGACCACCTGCGCGAACGCGTGGCGCAGGCCCGTCCGCGCTGGATCCCGGCCACCGTGCTGTTGCGCGAGATCGCAGAGCGCGGCTACGCGGGCGGCATCAGCCAGCTCAAGGCGTTCCTGGCGCCGCTGAAGGCCAGCGCGCCTGAGCCGGTGGTGCGCTTCGAGACGGCGCCGGGCGTGCAGATGCAGGCCGACTTCACCGTCGTGCGTCGCGGCCGCGACCCGCTGCTGGCGCTGGTGGCCACGCTCGGCTACAGCCGCGCCAGCTTCGTCAGGTTCAGCGCCGCCGAGGACGCCAGCGCGCTGTGCAGCGCGCTGCGCGAGGCGTTCGACTACTTCGGCGGCGTGCCCGCCGAGGTGCTGATGGACAACGCCAAGAGCGTGGTCATCGAGCGCGATGCCTATGGTGCCGGCGCACACCGCTGGAACAGCGAGCTGCTGGAGCTGGCCGAGCAGTGCGGCTTCACGCCGCGGCTGTGCCGTCCGTATCGCGCCAAGACCAAGGGCAAGGTGGAGCGCTTCAACGGCTACCTCAAGGGCAGCTTCGTAGTGCCGCTGGCGGCCAGCCTGAAGGCCGCGGGCCTGATGCTGAGCGCCGAGCTGGCCAACCGGCACGTGCGCCGCTGGCTCGACGAGGTCGCCAACGCCCGCGTGCACGGCACCACCGGCGCGGTGCCGGCCAGCCGGCTCGCCGAGGAGCGCGCGCTCATGCTGCCCGCGCCGGCGCTGAAGGCGCCCGCACCGGTACCGGTGCGGGTGGCGATCCCGCTGGAGAGCCTGCAGCACCCGCTGGCCGTCTACGACGAGCTGCTGGAGGTGCTGCCATGAACCTGCAGCACGATCGCATCGGCGCGCTGTGCGAGCAGCTCAAGTTCGCCCGGCTGCACGCCGAGTGGCCCGCCGTCGCGCAGCAGGCCGCGCGCGAGCAGATGAGCTTGGCCGACTTCCTGGAGCGGCTGCTCGATGCGGAGGTCCGCGCGCGCCAGGAACGCAAGGTCAGCACCCTGATGAAGCTGGCCACGATGCCCGCCGTCAAGACGCTGGAGCAGTTCGAGTGGAGACATGCCGGCGGCGCGCCAAAGGCGCAGATCCAGGAGCTCGCGCACCTGGCCTTCGTCGAGCGCGCGGAGAACGTCGTGCTGCTTGGGCCCAGCGGCGTGGGCAAGACCCACATCGCGTTGGCGCTGGCGCACCGCGCTGTCAGCGCCGGCCACAAGGTGCGCTTCATCACCGCGGCCGACCTGATGCTGCAACTGGCCGCGGCCAGGCAGCAAGGCCGGCTCAAGGAGTACTTCAACCGCGCCGTTCTGGGACCCAAGCTGCTGGTGGTCGACGAGATCGGCTTCCTGCCCTTCGGACGCGAGGAGGCCAACCTGTTCTTCAACGTCGTGGCCAAGCGCTACGAGCGCGGCAGCATGGTGCTCACGAGCAACCTGCCGTTCACGCAGTGGGCTGGCGCCTTCGCCGACGACCAGACGCTCACCGCGGCGATGCTGGACCGGCTGCTGCATCACGCGCACATCGTGCAGATCAGCGGCGAGAGCTACCGGCTCAAGGACAAGCGGCGCGCCGGCACGGCGCCCAAGCAGCCGCCGGCGCCATGAACAGCCAGGCTGTGGACATGTGGACGATGCGCTGGCGCGCACCGGCACCGGCCCGTGGACAACGTGCAAGCACGTTGCCCACCGCCCGGCGCCTTCGCCCACATGACCACAGCCTCTCACCACCAGGTTCAAGACCTGAATACAGAACACCCTGCGCCGTCGGCGCAGACCCGGCCCGGGTGGGTCAGTTTTACTTCGGCGACTCGAGCCAGAAGTGGGTCAGATTTACTTCGGCGTTGACAGGCATCGCCTTCAGCGCCAAGGTGAAGAACCTTCCAAGCCACAGAGCCGCCGCGGTGCTGTTGTGTGAGGCCTAACGTTCGAGCTGAGGCGCCCGGAGCGGACGGCTGCCTTGCCCGGCCGCCCGACAATAGACAACCACGGGTGGCCGGGCAAGGCAGCCGGCCGTGGAGGGTCGCCTCTCGAGCGAGGGGTTAGACCTCAGCTCGCGAGCTCTCGGAGCAGCTTGGGATGCTTGACTGCGACCTTCAGGAGCGTTCGTGCAGCTCCAGTGGGTTCCCGGCGACCCTGCTCCCAGTCTTGGAGTGTTCGCGGCGACACCCCCAGCAGTTGGGCGAACTCTTGCTGCGAGAGCCCACTGCTGGCACGTGCCTCAGCCGCTGCCGGCAGCTTGACCTTAGTCACTCGCCCGGCCTGACCGCGGCGCATCTGTTTGACCGACTCGAGCAGGTCACGCTGGAACTTCTGCATGTCAGAGGGCATCTTCAACTCCTCTCTTCAACTCAGCAAGGAAGGCCGTAGGTAGCGTGTCGAACTTGGCCTTCTTGTAGACGATCAGTAGCCAGACCTTCTCGTCCGGCGCCACGAAGTAGATCACCCTGGCACCGCCACGCTTGCCGGAGCCGCCCGAGGACCAGCGGACCTTCCGGCAGCCACCACTGCCTCGAATGATGGCGCCGGCCTCTGGGGAACCGGCAATGAAGGTGATGAACTCCTCGCGCTCTGCCTCCGACCAGACTTCGGCGGCGTACCGCATGAAGACCGGCGTCTCGGCGACCGTACGCATAAGTGCGAAGTGTACGGCAATGCCGGAGTCCAGACAAGCTGGAAAGCGCCTGGACGGCGACTCTGAGGTCTAACGGTCTGGCTCAGGGGCCGGCCCGCTAGGGCCGGTCCCTTGCAGCCAGGGGTTAGGCCTGTTTCCGAAGCGCGAACCGACAAGGAGAACTTGACACATGGACCACCTGATCGACGACAGCGACCGCCTGAAGCCGTGCCCGTTCTGCGGTGGCGCCGCGGAGATGCACCAGGCGCACGACCCGGACGGCCCGAATGACCAGGGCTACTACGTCGAGTGCGGCAAGTGCGGCGCCAGCACCAACCTGCGCTTCTCGTGTGGCGAGGACGCGCGACCGCTGCTGATGGAACAGTGGAACCGCCGCACCCAGGACGCCGAGGCGTTGAAGAGCGAGCGCCGCGCGATCACTTTCGGCGACATCGTGCAGCAGCAGGTGATCGCCATGCGCGCTGCCGTGGTGGCTGGGAAGCTGGAAGGGCTGGACGTTGGCATGCAGTGGATCGCCAACACGCTCTGCGGCCCTGGGCACCTGCCAGACCTGGACGAAGCGAAGGCGCTGGGCGGCGCGCAGGCGCTGTGGGACAAGGAGACCGCCGAGCACGAGGCCTTCAGGGCTGCGCACCCCGCGCCTTGAGGCCTAACGCTTGAGGTAACGCGGGACCAACGGCTGCACCATGCTTGAAGACGCACAAACCTGCGAGGCCGTTGGGCCTCGCGTTGACCGAAGTGTTAGCTGCCAACCGGCGGCGGCACTGCCCGCGCCGTACTGGGAAGACGCAGCGGTAACGCTGTACCACGGCGACGCGATGGCCCTGGCGCACCTGCTGCCCAAGGCCGACGCGGTGGTGACTGACCCGCCCTACGGCGAAACCTCTCTGGACTGGGACGTGTGGCCCGATGGCTGGCCGGATGTAGCCGCGCTGGTGGCGCCCCAGGTCTGGTGCTTTGGCAGCATGCGCATGTTCTTGGACAAGGGCCACCAGTTCCGCGCGTGGAAGCTGGCGCAGGACGTGGTTTGGGAGAAGCACAACGGCAGCAACAACGCGAACGACAGGTTCCGCAGGCTGCATGAGCTGGCGCTGCACTTCTACCGGGGCGAGTGGGGCGCGCTGCACAAGGAACCGCAGTTCACCAACGACGCCACGGCACGCACGGTGCGCCGCAAGGCCCAGCCGCAGCACTGGGGCGACATTGGCCCGAGCAGCTATGCCAGCGAGGACGGCGGCCCGAAGCTGATGGGCAGCGTGATCTATGCGCGAAGCTGCCACGGCTACGCGGTGAACGAGACACAGAAGCCCGAGGACATCGTGGCCCCGCTGCTGCAGTACAGCGTGCCGCCCGGTGGGCTGGTGGTGGACTGCTTCGCCGGCAGCGGCACCACGGGCGCCGTGGCGCGCAAGACAGGGCGCCGGGCGATCTTGATTGAGAAGCGCGAGGCTCAGTGCCGCGCGATTGTGAACCGGCTGTCGCAGGGCGACCTGTTGGCAGCTAACGTTCGAGCTAACGCGCCCGGAGCGGACGGACGCCTTGCCCGCGCGCCCGACGATAGACAACCTCGGGCGCGCGGGCAAGGCGGCCGGCCGTGGAGGGTCGCGTGTTGAGCGAGGGGTTAGGCCGCACTCAGCGCTCCGCCATCCAGTCGCCGCCTCGACTTGCAAGCTCAAACCATTCGATGTGCGGGTCGTTCTCGTACCGCTTGGTCATGGCTGGCGACATACGCCACGATTGACCGGGGTACTCTGTTCGAGCGTGGTGCAGCGTCGTCAAGTATCCACGCACGGTCTCGCCTTGATCGACAACGACAGCGACGTACGCGACACAACCGAAGGCTCGACACGCGGCTTCGATCTTGTCGTCACTTTTGTGTAGAAGATTGACACCCGCTTCGTCGTTCGCTTCGGCTCGGGAGCGGCACTTGACCGAGATGCCCAAGACTTCTTCGCTCGATGGGCGACGCGCGATGAGATCGATCCCGGTGTGGTCCACGTGAGCGCACTCGAAGCCGCGCTTTGAAAGCCAGTACAGGATGAGCACCTCGCCGAAGTTGCCCGTGATCTTGGAGTGGCGGGAACTCTTCTGCATGTGGCACGGCGTGTCTGTGCGGCCTAACGTTCGAGCTAACGCGACCCGTGAGGCATGGCGCCCTGGCGCCGCGCAGGACAATGGAGCCTGCGACTGCCCTGAGCGGCGCCAGGGCGCCATGCCTCGCGGGGTCGCGTGTTGAGCGAGGGGTTAGGCCTCAACGCCGCGGGCTCCGGGCGACCCGCGGTTCGCGGACCAAGCTCTCTTCTCTTAGGGCGCTGAAGTGAGCGACTTGATCGGAAGAAATCGGAAGCGCGAGTCCGTGGACCCTGACAGGGCCTCCGGTGTTACGTATGGGTTGGTCGTGAGTACTGCGCTGGCTCCCGTCGGACGATGCGACAAGACAGTGAGCTTGCCCCAACCAACGCGGACTAACGCCTGCCCGCTGCCGACAGTTGCGGACGCGGTTGAGTCGCTGCAGGCAGAGAAGTTGGTTACCTCTGAGTCGGCATTGAGTTGATAGGAGCAGAGGTAGTACTTTGTAGAGATCAGACTCCTGCTGAGCATCGTATCGACGGTAACGTGTAGGTGCGAGTTCCCGCCCCATTCGGCCACAGTGCCGAGAACTTGCTGCCTCGTTATACCCGTAGCTCCAGGCGCCACGGTCGGATGAATGTGTCCATAGTAGACCCGGACCGCCCGGCCGCCACAGTTTGGGTACTCAACAAGAAGTGCGTTTGTGAGTCCTGTCGTGTCAGTGGCGATGCTGTCGATGACGGTGCCATTGTCGCAAAGCGACAAGACTGGTCTCGCGGAGCTATCTGCAGCGACTGTAGACCGGCCTCCATTCGTCAGGGCTAGGTCGGATCCGATATGGTTCTTGTTTTGGCCGTCCTCTGGATCTGACCAGTACCAACGCTTCGCGAAGTTGTCAATCGGAGCCGATGTCGGAGACAGTGCAGTACTGGTGAGTGTGGCGCTAGTCCGTTCGGCCGCTGTCCGTCCGATGGGGACCGCAGGCCACTGCTGATCTTGGGTAGTGGAGACGTCGAGTCGCCGGACGTTGTGGACGTGGCCTGTATACCAACCGTAGCCGTAGACAGCAACGCCGACGACTGGCTCATTCGCTGTGTCGGGCACGGGAAAAGTAAAGCTCGCGAGTTGTGTTACCGGCGCAGCGAGATCCGACGTGGTGGCGGTGTACGAGATGGTCTTGGCGAGCTTATCGAACACAAGCGTCGAGGTGATCTCGCGGTTGTACAAGTTGGATGAGGCAATTGTGCTGACTGCAGCTTGACACGCAGAACTCAGGAAGAAGCGCACCACCACCTTGTCATATCCGTTCGCTTGGCTGCAGTAGTCGGGAGCGTACGCGCTCCTGAGCCAACGGAATGAAACAAGAGCGCCGCTCTGCAGCTTGAAGTCTACCGAGGGGAAGAAATAGTTTGGCCAAGTCGCGCTCGGTGTCATTGAGTGCGTTAACTTTACCGTCGTCTTCTGCGATGGCCAGAATGGCGTCGATTCAACTCGCGCATAGGTATCGGTCGCGTTCTCCTGTAGTGAGATCAGTCCCGAGGAATGGACGACATCACTGCCGAACGGGAGTAGGAAGGGCCCGGTTCCGCGGACTATGGGCACCAATGGTGTTGCGGCAAACGCGTCGCTGTAGATGAGCGCGTGTTCGGCAGGTGCGGACGGCGGCGATGGCGCGGGCGGCGGCGGTGCGGGCGGGGGAGGCGGCGGCGCAGGACTTGGCGCAGGCGCGGGTGCCGGACTTGGCTCGGAACCCCCGCCGCCGCCGCAAGCAGCGAGCGCGAGTACCGACAGGACGAGTGCGGATATCCGCGTCAGCTGGTGACTGCGATGCACGCTGGTGCTCCCTACGGGCTTGGGCACGACAGGGTACCGTGAACTCCACGGATCTGCGTGCTGAGACCCTCAACTTGGGGTGCGGCCAAGAACGGCGACGAGGCAGAGGCCTCCGCGCCGCATCACGAACCGCTACTTGACGCAGTTGTGTTGGAAGCCGACGCTCGCGCCGAAAAGAAGCGTACGATGGCTCTGGTACTGTGCGATGCGGCCGTACTTCTTGCAGAGAATGCCAGCCGCCTCGGCGGCCACCTGTCGGCTAGGAACCCCAGACGTACGGACGTTGTTCCCGCCTTCGGTATCTTGATGAACACGCCACGTATATCCCCCATGCTCAAAGGTTGGGAGCTTGGCCTCGTCGGAGGAAGCTGCTGTGGTGGTGCCCTGAGCACCTGTACCAGAGGATGGCGAGGTGGTTTGACATCCGACGACGCCGCCTGCGATGACAAGCGACAGCGCAGAGCGGGCAAAAACTTGGAAATTCATGGCGAGTCACTCCCTCTTGGAAGAAAAGTTCGGCGTCCGACGAAGACTGGTCGGGCGTGTTGAAGCTTGATCGCGTCCGCGAATCTGCGGGATCAGTGTAAGTGCGCATTGAGCGAACGGTCGGCGTGAACTACTTCGCGCAGCACACAACCTCGGCCCAGTGCCAAAGTGCCGCACCACGTGGCCCAACAGTCCCGGATGCTCGTGGAAGGCAAAGGGCGTCTGATCTTGAGGCCTAACGTTCGAGCTGAGGCGCCCCGCGAGGCAGGACGCCTTTGGCCGGCAGCCGACAATGGAGCCTGCGACTGCCGGCTGCCGGCCAAAGGTGGCCTGCCTCGTGGGGTCGCCTCTCGAGCGAGGGGTTAGGCATCAGCCCGCCGCGGCTCCGAGGTAGAATGTGTAGCGTCAACTACCATGCTACACCGATGCGTACGAACATTGTCATCGACGACAAGCTGATGAAGGATGCTCTTCGCGTGACGGGCGCCAAGACGAAGCGCGAGGCCGTCGAGCTTGGCCTTCAGACCCTTGTCCGGCTGAATCGGCAAGCCCAAGCGCGACAGTACAAGGGCAAGCTCAAGTGGGAGGGTGATCTCGATGACATGAGGACAGACAAGTGATCCTCGTGGACTCGAGCGTTTGGATCGACTTCTTCCGCGGGACGCCGACGGCAGCCTCAGAGAAGTTGGATCGAATCCTGGACGTCGAACGGCTCTATGTTGGCGACCTGATCGTTACCGAGGTCCTGCAGGGGTTCAAGGACGACAGCGACTTCAAGGCGGCCAAGACGACGTTGGAGTCGTTCACGATGGTGCAGATCGGTGGCGAAGACATCGCCGTCCAAGCTGCGCAGAACTTCCGCTTTCTCAGGGCGCGCGGACTGACAGTGCGCAAGACGATCGACACTCTGATCGCCACACGGTGCATCCGGAACGGACTCCGGCTGCTGCACTCAGACCGGGACTTCGATCACTTCGCGGCGCACCTAGGGCTGCAGACGGTGCCATCTGATGCCTAACGTTCGAGCTGAGGCGACCCCGACGGCGTTGCGCCTGGGCCGCGGAACCGATGATAGGCCTTGGCGGTTCCGCGGCCCAGGCGCCACGCCGTTGGGGGTCGCCTCTCGAGCGAGGGGTTAGGCGGCACTCTTGCGGGACCGTGGCTTGTAGCGTGGGCTTCTCATGCCCAGAGGCAGGTAGAAGCTATTGACGACCAGGACCGGGATGCCCCGGAAGGCGATGTCGAGGAGGCGAGAACCGTCGTCATGCCTGCTGAATGAGTTGGTCGTGTGCGCCAAGCCCTTGTTCGCAAGGTAGATGACGTAGGCAAGAGCTGCCTCCGCTTCGTCCCCCGGCCCAGGGTACGCCTTGATTGCCTTCGCGATCGTGAGTCGCTGCAGCGGAGGAAAGTCTTCAATCACTGAGTCATCTGCTTGGCGAGTGCCAGTCCGTTCGCGAAGTTGGGTCTTTCCGTTCCCCTTCAGTCCCAGGAACTCCAGGAGGGCGCGCGAATGAATGATGGCGGCCTCGATGGCGCCGTTTGTGAAGGCCGTCGCCTTCCCCTCTATGACCTGCTTGCCGTCGAAGTGAATCGAGATTGCCGGCGTCCGGTCCCAACTGCGGGCATGGCGCAGTGCAAGCTCCCCGATGGCGACAGCGCGCATCCTGTACCGGATCAACGCCAGGGCTGCGCCACTGGGGGTGTTCATGTGCCGCCTAACGTTCGAGCTAACGCGACCGACGGGGCATGCCGCCCTGGCCGCAGCGGCCATGATAGACAAGCTGGCCGCTGCGGCCAGGGCGGCATGCCTCGGCGGGTCGCGCGTTGAGCGAGGGGTTAGGCGTCATCGCGCTGAGCCGGTTTGGCGCTTCGTTCCGACATGATGTGGACCTTTGCCGTACTTGCTGCGGAAGTATGAGGAGCCGCCGAACCGCATTGACCAGGCACCATCAGCGGCGACTTCGAGGCGGCCAACTCCGCCGCGCTGCACAAAGTGGTGGAGCGTGTTCAGTTCCGGTTGGTAGAACTCATCCACGCCGGCGCCGCCAATGTAGTAGAGGGTGAAGAGCGGACTTGCATGCGTACCGTCTGGCAGCTGCACTTCGCTGAAGGAGTAGGCGACGCACTGCCATAGAAGGTCTCGTACCTTCACGTCGTGCTTCTTCTTGTCTTCTGGATTGAAGAGCTTCACTTCAATGATGACTACTCCGTCGTCAAAGCCCCTCTCGACAAGGTGAGCGCGCGGGCGGACTGCGAGGTCGTAGCGCACTCGCTCTCCGCGGTGTTTGTGGGAGCCACTCCAGCCTTCGTGAACATGGAAGTCCGACTCCAGGGCGGCGCGAAGCTTTGCGCGGGTTGGAGCTTCGATGTCGCTCATGAATGACGCCTAACGTTCGAGCTAAGGCGACCCTAGCGGTATGACGCCTGGGCCGCGTGGCCGATGATAGAGAACACGGCCACGCGGCCCAGGCGGCATGCCGCTTGGGGTCGCCGACTTGAGCGAGGGGTTAGGCATCGCGGACGGCTGCGTACATGACGCTATCTATTAGCTGGCCATCCTTCAGCACGCTCTTGCGAAGCGTGCCCTCCCTGACAAAACCGACCTTCTCTAGGACGCGCATAGATGGCGGATTCCAAGCAAAGACCGGTGCCTCAAGTCTCTTGAACCGACTTCCGGAGAATGCATGGTTCTTCAGGGCGCGTGCTGCCTGCGTTGCCACTCCACGGCCCCAGTGTGGTTGGCCCAGCCAATAGCCAAACTGCCCCGTGTGGAAGTCATTGCCATCTCGCGCGATCACGCCGACTCCACCAATGGCTTCGCCCTCAAAGTCTATTGCGAGGAATATGCTCGACCCGGGATCGTTCGCGATTCCCACCCACTTCACAGCATCTTCGTGTGTGTACGGGTGAGGAAACATGTCCGTCAGGTTGCGCCAGACAAGCTTGTTGTTCCCATACCGGACAAGCGAGTCGTGGTCGCGGAACCCCCACGAGCGAAGGTGGATCTGAGGGTTCTCAGTTGCGACGATCATCGAAGAAAGTTGTTTGCGATGCCTAACGTTCGAGCGAACGCGACCCCGGCGGTGGGCTGCCTGGCCCGCGAGGCCGATGATAGGCACACACGGCTTCGCGGGCCAGGTGGCCCGCCGCTGGGGGTCGCGTGTTGAGCGAGGGGTTAGGCTGCACTGCGACAGCTTCCTCGAAAGTGAGATCTCAGGCGCCGCACCAGCGCGGCGCTTTGCTCGTTGTACTTGCCGGCGAACGTGTCGATGGGAGTCGGGCCAATTCCAGTGACGCCGAGGCGCTTCAAGACCGGAGCGAAGGAGTCGATCATCGGACCGCCGAGGTGACGGCCGCGGTACTCCTCGGCGATCCACCAAGCTGCGACGGTTGCCTCAGGCGGGCCTCCTGCGTGTAGGAGACCAATGACCGAGCTTGGAGCATTGCTGGTTTCCTCGACGAGTAGCGAAGCATAGAGGAGGTGCCGCGGGCTTCCGCTTCGCCAGGCGGTGATGGCGCCGTTGTCGTACTTGTGCTCTGGCCGCACTACCAAGTCTTCGAGAGCCTGAAGGTGTGGGTCCGATAGCTCGGAGATTGGAACTACGCGGACAGAGGCTGTCATCGTGCGGCCTAACGTTCGAGCTGAGGCGCCCGGAGCGGCTGGCTGCCTTGCCCGACGGGCCTACACTGACTTCCGGCCTGTCGGGCAAGGCAGCCAGCCGTGGAGGGTCGCCTCTCGAGCGAGGGGTTAGGCCGCAATGCTGCCGTGGCGCCCGCCCGGATGCAACCCGAGATTGCCTCGCCAGCCGAGCCCGTGACGACGCCGCTGACCGCGTGGCTGCTCCTGCCTTGCAAGAGCCTCGGTGCACGGCCGGCCCAACGCATGGTCTTGGCTTTGAAGAGAGGTTCGCAGCTCTTTCCCGGAAGCGCCGGTGGTTTGTTCCTTGGCGATGCCGCGGGCGGCGCTCATGTGCCGCTGCACGGCCTGCCAGGGCATTGGACCCGCAGCACGCCTGGACCAAGCTTCGCCGGTGTTGACAAGGCCGCCGAAGACCACCGCCTCCGGAGTGCCGGGCCTTCCACCGAGCGCGGCGGACGGGCAGCCGACAGCGGCGCTGAGAGTAGGAGTGTTGGCCTGTGTGGCCGGCGCGAGGCCTTTGGCAGCGCCGGTGGTGCACCAGCGGCGGCGAGCCCACGCGCGAAACGTGCCGAACAGCGAGGCTCAGACCAACCACGGAGCACCTCTGGCGCTGAGAACTTGCGGCCTAACGTTCGAGCTGAGGCGACCCGCGAGGCGTGGCGCCCTTGGGCCGCGCAGGACAATGGAGCTTGCGACTGCCCTGCGCGGCCCCAGGGTGCCACGCCTCGTGGGGTCGCCTCTCGAGCGAGGGGTTAGGCCGCAGTGCTGGCCGCCGCGGGTGGTTCAGCCTTATTTGCGTCCGTAGGTTGTGAACTGCGATCAGGGTCACGGGTCAGACGGCGGACTCCGGTCTCGCCTCCATAGAGAGTGTCCAGTAGATCGAGCATTCCGTTGGCCAGCTCGACTGCATCTGCCTCGACGCTCGCCTGTTTCCGAGCAACCGCTCTCGGGATCCTGTGCAACCGATGAAGTGGATTGTGGCAAGTGACGAAGTCGGTGTCTCTGATCGCCCCCCACTGCGCGTGCACAAAGCTCGAGGACCAGCCGTAGAACCGATCGTAGAGGTCCTTCTCATCAGCCTCAGTGGCCATCCAGCGAAGATTGCTCTTTGTCCAGTGGCCGAGATCGATGTCGAGGAATTCCTCCCACATGTCCTCGTTGGCAAGCGCATGGAGTTCCTCCGGGTCATAGAAGGCCGGCTGGTCGCCGACAGCCTCCTGTGCCTTAAGGAACGCCAGCTTGACTTGCCCGGCACCGTAGACCCGCCATTGATTCCAGAGTTTCGCATCGTCGCGCTTGGCCAGGTACGCGAGTGTGATGCGCGCTTCAACCATGGAGCGAATTGCTAGGCGACCAAGCATCGTCTCCTGAGCACGAGTCGCGGCGAGCGCGGTGAGAAGCGAGAGTGCGTACAAGGCCAGCCCGAAGGCGGCGTCTAGCCTTGGGTCGACGCGTTCGCTCGACTTGACTTCGAGGAAGCGCTGAATCAAGTCGCTCCTACAGCCGAAGACGTTCCGTGGGTCGAGACGAGATGGAGCACGCTTCAACTCAGCCTGAAGGTCAGTCGGGTCGATGCACGAGGTATTGCGGACACACTCGTCCCAGAAGGCGCGGACCCAGGCGGGCGCTGGGTGCCGCCGCATTGACACCTCGGCGGCCCGGATTGACGGGCGAACGGACCGGAGGTCGCCGCGGTTCGGGAACTCCAGGATCTCTCTCGCCCGGTCGGCAAGGTTCGGGCCAAAGACGATCCTGCCTGCCACGAGGGGGACGGCGATCTTAAGCCAGCGGATGTCTGTCGAAGACTCGGACTGGTGGTCTAGACACCGTGCCACAGCGCCCGCCAGAGTCTCCGAGTCTTCATTGCTGACCTCCAACGCGAGGAGCGCCTTCCAACGAGCAATTCCCGGGGGCGCTGACAGCAGTTGGAGAGGCCGGAGTGCGTCGCGTCCGCCAGGGTATGAGAAGGGAATCCCGACGAACGACTGGAACAACTCATCCGATACGGCCGCCAAAGAGTCGAAGTCGAGGATGGCAAGGAAGTTGATATGTCCCCCGTCTCCCTCCCGGGGCTGGTGTCGGAGCGGCCCGTCGTCCTTGAACCATGGCGCACAGTGGGAGATGATTCGTCGAAAGCAGTCCAGGTACTGATCACGAGGCATCGACTGCGTAAGAAGTGCCGCCCATAGCATTGACGGGAGGTGATCATCCTGCCACGAGGTCAACGCGACCTTATCGAGCCGTCGAAAGGGCGGTTGGAGTGTCTTGCCCGACCGGAAGTGCTGGCTAAGACTGCTGAAGGAGCGGTGTCCGCTCGGGCGCTTCTTGCCGCCGGAGGACTTCTTGTTCTTCACCTGTGTGTCTTGAGGTCAGTGGCGCGTTGAGTCACAGAGGTCATACCCTCGAACGCCACGATTGTGGGTTCTGCGGCCTAACGTTCGAGCTGAGGCGACCCCGACGGCGTGGTGCTTGGGCCGCGGAACCGATGATATGCCTTGGCGGTTCCGCGGCCCAAGCGCCACGCCGTTGGGGGTCGCCTCTCGAGCGAGGGGTTAGGCCTCACCCGAGGGCCACGGCGAGCGTCATTTGAACTCCGCCTTGCAATCTCCGAGGAGGAAGTGGCGGCCGTCAGAGAGTATCAGGGTTCCTTGCTCGACTCTCCCGGTTACGAGGCCGAGCCCCCGTGCGCCTTGCTCGATTTGTCGCTGCCAACCCGCGACGTCGCCATGGTAGTAAAGGCTATACAGATGGGTTCCGTCAGGTGTGCGAAGCACGCATGGTTCCAACATGACAGTGCCACTGCTTGGCAATGGGGGATCGATGTACCCAGTGACTCGCCGAAAGTGCTTCCTCGGAATCTGACCGATGTCGTACGAGACATAGCGCACTCGTGGCTCCTCATCGCGCTCGCTTCCAGGGACGCGATGAGGCGATGCGAGCGAGCCTCCGAGAATCCTCTCCATCGGACTAGGCATGAGCGCGTCAACTTCTGTCTGTGAGGCCTAACGTTCGAGCTAACGCGACCCCAGCGGTGTGACGCCCTGGCCGCGAGGCGCATGATAGACAGCGGGCGCCGCGCGGCCAGGGCGGCACGCCGCTGGGGGTCGCGTGTTGAGCGAGGGGTTAGGCATCAGTGCGCGCCGACCTTACACGCCCAGGCGGGCTCTGGCTTGCTCGGCAGCGCGCGGCGAGAACTGGTCCGGGAACCGGAGCACGAGTCGCTCCCACAGGAACTCCTCCAGTCCGGCATCGATCATTTCCTGGAAGCCGTCCGTTGGCTCCGCTCGGCACACCGTTTCATCCACGGTTGCGATGATGTCACCGTTCCGGTTGTCGATGGCTCTGCGAGTGTAGTTGGCACGCCAGTGCTGCTTGCCTTGCGATCGGCGGTACTCTTCGATGGCGTAGATGCCATTCCAAGCCTCGACTTCGACTTGGCTTCGCGCGCCGTGCTGTGCGGCCTGAAGCGAGATCTTCCTCTTGCGAGCCAAGAGTACGAGTTCGTCGTTTCCAGCCCGCTGCGCATTGGCGATCAAGTTGTCGCAGTCAGCCGGCGTCTTCGCCATGTCTACGTACTCTTGGTTGGTCTTCGCCATCAAGTCTTCTCCCTTCACGCAACTGTTCCCAGGCGACGGCCGCCACCGACGGCGTTCTCTGATGCCTAACCTGATGTGGGGCGCATAACGCCCAGCGTATTCGAATACGCCCCGCATTCTGTCAGGCGTATCCGGATACGCCGGCACGTCGATCGGCGGTGCAGGCGCGCCAATTGGCGGCCTCGATCGCACAGCGCGGCCCTGCCGCATGCCGGCGGTCGGCCGCTCATCGGGCCGATCCACGCCGCCCTCCGCCGCTTGCCAAATGCGGCCCGGGCGTGGATACTGTACAAAACAACAGCACTCAGGGGCATCAGCATGGCCCTCCCGTCTTCGGCCGGCGCTTCCGCGGCCCCGCGCCTTCTTGATCAGCTGCGCGAGCGGATCCGGTACTTGCATTACAGCTTACGCACCGAGCAGGCCTACGTCCATTGGGTGCGGGCGTTCATCCGGTTCAACGGCATGCGCCATCCCAAGCAGCTGGGCGCGCCGGAGGTGCAGGCCTTTCTGTCCTGGCTGTCGGCGGAGCGGCGGGTCTCGGTATCCACGCACCGCCAGGCGCTGTCGGCGGTGTTGTTTCTCTACCAGCATGTGTTCGGCCAGTCGCTGCCTTGGATGACCGAGCTCGAACGTCCGCAGCGAAAGGCGCACCTGCCCGTGGTGCTTTCGGTCGACGAAGTTCGCCGCGTGCTCAACTTGATGGAAGGCACCCACGCGGTGCTGGCGCGTCTGCTGTATGGCACCGGCCTGCGCATCACCGAAGCGCTGCAACTGCGCGTCAAGGACCTCGAATTCGACCGCCAGGCGATCGTCGTGCGCGCCGGCAAGGGCGGCAAGGACCGGGTGGTGATGCTGCCCGCCGCGCTGGCGCCCGCGCTGCTGCAACAGGTCGAGCGCGCGCGGCTGCTGTGGCATGCCGATCAGCGCGAGGGCCGCGGCGGCGTGCAGATGCCCGACGCGCTCGAACGCAAGTACCCGCGCGCCGGCCATTCGTGGAGCTGGTTCTGGGTGTTTCCGCAAGACTCGCACGCGACTTGTCCGCGTACCGGTGTCGTGCGCCGCCACCACCTGTTCGACCAGACCTTCCAGCGGGCGTTCAAGCGTGCGGTCGAGCAGGCAGGCATCACACGATTGGCCACACCGCACACCTTGCGCCACAGCTTCGCCACGCACCTTCTGCAGGCCGGCACGGACATCCGCACCGTGCAGAAGCTGCTCGGCCACAGCGATGTGTCGACCACGATGATCTACACGCACGTGCTGGATGTGGCCGGCGGCGCGGTGCGCTCGCCGCTGGATGCGCTGGTCGCGGTTTGAGCGGCACGGCCCGTAGAACCAAGCACCACCGCCCGTATCATCGACGCCCACGCGCCACCCCCGGCCAAGCCGCCTGTCCGGCCCGAGCGTGCACGAAGACCTGCCGCGTCGGGCCTGCCGTCACTCGCCTTTGCTACACGCCGATGGACGGCAGCACGCCAGCCGAAGTGACCGACCATGAATCGCGCATGAAAGCGCACTGGACACCCATCGTGAAGGCCACGGGGTTCAAGGGCGAGTGAGCTGATGCAAGGGCGCGTCCGCGCGCCCTCCGCGTGCCTACCGCGCCAAGCCCAACGCCTGCAAAGCCACCCGCGACGCCGCCAGATCCCACGCCGCGGTGCCGACGCTCTTGAACACCGCGGGCCGGCCGCGTTCCGGTTCGTTCGCGAGCAGCGAGCCGAGCGAGCGCACGCGCGCCCAGTCGATGCCGGCGCGCAGCAGGTCGCCGGCCTCGTGGCGGGCGCCGGCGGGGTCGTCGGCGTAGAGCGCGCTGCCGTCGAGCGTGGTCTTGCCGATCTCGGCCATCTCGGGCTTGAAGGCGCCGACGCCGACGACGACACGGCCGGCACGCGCCGCCTCGCCGTACACCGGCTCGGTGGCGGTGGTCAGCGTGATCACCGCTTCGGCGGCATCGGGCACGCCCGTCGGGCAAGGCAGCACCTGCGAGTGCACCGCGCCCGCGGCGCGGCAGAACGCCTCGGTGTCGGCGGCGCTGATGCCGCGCACCCAGATCTTGCTCTTCGGGCACACCGCACCGAGCAGCGCCAAGTGGTAGCGCGCCTGCGCGCCGGTGCCGATCAGCAGCACCTCGGCGGGCGTGCGGCCGAGCAGGCGGCGGACCGCCAGCATCGACACCGCGGCGGTACGACGGCCGGTCACCTCGGGGCCGTCGAGCATCACCAGCGGCCGGCCGGTGGCCGCGTCGCAAACGGTGACGATGCCGTGGATCGTCGGCAAGCCCTGCTGCGCGTTGCCGGGCACGACGTTGACGAGCTTGTGGATCGCGATGTCGTTGGCCGTGGCCGGCATGCTCAGCAGCACGCCGCCGGTGAGCGGCACGACCAGGCGCTCGGGGCTGCGGATGGCGCCCGCGTCGAGTTCGGCGGCCGCTTGCGCCAGCGCCTTCATCAACGCTTCGAAGTCGATGAGCGCAGCCGTTTGTGCGGCGTTGCAGATGCGCAGGTCGGCGCGGGCGGGTTGGGCGGGAGCGTTCATTGAACTGTCGTGCGGTTTTCGAAGGGGCTTCGACAGGCTCAGCCCGAACGGGTGCTTTGCGAAAGGGGCTTCGGCAGGCTCAGCCCGAACGGATCATCGTCCTCAAAGATCCACCGGCCAGGTATCCCACAACCGATACCCACCCTGGAACGGATCGCTCGGATCGACCATCAGTTGATGTGTGCCGACGATCCACGCGCGGCCGGAGACGAGCGCTCTGATGCCGGGGGTGCCGTTGATGTCGAGGTCGCGGTCGATGCGGCAGTGGCCCGTGCCGCGCTCTATGCTTGCCATGCGTGTTGCCTCCATCCTTTTGTGCCGCCACCTGCGCCGCGCATGCGGCCGCAGCGCCGCTGCGTGGGCGCGGCGCGCAGTGAGGTCGGCAGCCCGCAGCGGACGCAGGTCCAGATGCGAGGTTCTGTTGAGGCCAACGCAGGCCCTGGATCTCAGTACAAACCACTAGAACCACCTCGATGTCGCAACGCCCCAGCGCCGTCTTGTGGAAGCAGTTGTTCCGCCGTTCTGCGCGCGAGAACCTGAGCCTGCAGGCGCAGATCCGCGAGATGCTGGTCG
Organism: Betaproteobacteria bacterium; assembly: GCA_016716535.1. Lineage (GTDB taxonomy): Bacteria > Pseudomonadota > Gammaproteobacteria > Burkholderiales > Burkholderiaceae_C > Rubrivivax. Next base: position 29,602 of record JADJWD010000004.1, read on the forward strand.
CCGCGATCCTCGACGGCCACCTGCCGCTGGAGCGGCCAATCCCTTCCAGCCGCGAGATGGCCGAGCAGCTCGGCGTCGCGCGCAACACCGTCGTGCTCGCCTACCAGCAGCTTGCCGACGAGGGCTACCTGATCTCGCGCCAACGCAGCGGCCACTTCGTCGACCCGCGCATCGCCGCCGGGCGCCTCGCACCCCTGCCCGCCGCGCATGGCGATGGCGAACGCCAGCGCGCCCTGCCCCGCCCATCGCACCGGCCGCATCAGCCCGACTGGCAGCGCCGCTTCTGCCAGAACCCCACGCTCCAACGCAGCATCGTCAAGCCCGGCGACTGGCAACGTGCGGCCTACCCGTTCGTCTACGGCCAGTTCGACCCGACGCTGTTCCCCACCGCCGACTGGCGCGAGTGCTGCATGAAGACGCTGTCGGTGCTCGACATCCGCGAGTGGGCGCCCGACCAGATCACGCGCGACGACGAATCGCTGGTGCAGCAGATCCGCGCGCGCGTGCTGCCGCGGCGCGGCGTCTGGGCTTCGGCCGACGAGCTGATCGTCACCGTCGGCGCGCAGCACGCGCTGTACCTCGTGGCCGACCTCTTGATGCGCGAAGGCACGCGCGTCGCCATCGAGGACCCCGGCTACCCCGACGCGCGCAACATCTTCGCCAGCCGCACCTCGCAGCTGACGCCGATCGCCGTCGACGGCGACGGGCTGCCGGTCGACGAGCGGCTGCGCGGCTTCGACTACGTCTACGCGACGCCGAGCCACCAGTGCCCCACCGGCGTGACGATGCCGCTGGCGCGCCGCGAGGCGCTGCTCGCGCTGGCCGACGAGGCGGACCTCGTGATCATCGAGGACGACTTCGAAAGCGAGAACCGCTTCGAAGGCGACCCGATGCCGGCGCTGAAAAGCCTGGACCGCAACGAGCGCGTCATCTACATCGGCAGCCTCAGCAAGAGCCTGGCGCCGGGGCTGCGCATCGGCTACATCGTCGCCTCGGCGGCGCTGATCGCCGAGCTGCGCGCGCTGCGCCGGCTGATGCTGCGCCACCCGTCGGCGTTCATCCAGCGTGCGTTTGCGCTCTTCGTCTCGCTCGGCCACTACGACGCGCAACTGCGCCGGCTGGCACTGGCGCAGCGCGAACGCTGCGCACTCGTGCTCGATGCGCTGGCACGGCACGCGCCGCAGTGCCGTGTCGTGCCGGTCACCGGCGGCGGCTCGTGCTGGGTGCTGCTGCCCGAAGGCGTCGCCGCGCCCGAACTCGCCGAGCGCGCCGCCGAGCGCGGCGTGCTGATCGAGCCGGGCGACGTCTTCTTCCACGCGCAGCCCGCCCCGGCCGCGTGCGTGCGCCTGGGCTACCAGTCGATCGCCGCCAACGCCATCGAGCCGGGCATCCGCATGCTGGCCGAGGTGATTGCGTCGTTACCCTCGCGGCGCTGAGTCCCGAGGATTCCGTTCGGGCCGAGCCTGTCGAGGCCCGCCCTGGGCCCGGTCATCGGGCCGGCGCAGCGCCTGGCCTCATCGAATGCCGCCATCTGGCGCTACGGCGCCGGCGCGCACGCCCCTACGCTCGCCGGCCATCGTCGGCCCCTTGCCTGCGCTCATCCTATCGAGGGTGCCGACGAGCCTTGGAGAACTTCATGCCCCAGCCGTCCGGCTCCGTCGACGTTGAAACCCTGCACGCCTTCGCCGCCGCCTGGAACCGGCACGACATCGACGCGTTGATGGGCTTCATGACCGACGACTGCGAGTTCCACGCCGTCGCCGGCCCCGACCTGCTCGGCCGCAGCTACATCGGCCGCGCCGCCGTGCGCGAGGGCTTCCAGATCGCGTGGCAGACCTTCCCCGACGCCGCCTGGACCGACGCCGACGCCTTCGTGCACGGCAACCGCGGCGTGCTCGAGTCCACCTTCAGCGGCACCAAGCCCGACGGCACGCGCATCGAGGCGCGCATGGTCGACGTGTTCACGTTCCGCGGCGGCAAGATCGCGGTGAAGAACGCGTTCCGCAAGGACCGCCCGCCGGTGCGCCGCTGACCTGCCCGCTGACGAGACTCTGCAAATGGACATGACGCTGCCGGCCGCGCCCGCGCGCGCGCCGTACGACCCACGCTACGACCCGCTCGTGGCGCGCAACCCCGGGCATGGCACCGACTACGCGCCGACCTACTGGGTGGCCACCGCCGGCGCGCCCCCGGCCGACGACGGCCCGGTGCAGCGCGACATCGACACCGATGTCGTCATCGTCGGCTCGGGCTTCACGGGCCTCGCTGCGGCGCTGTTCCTCGCGCGCGAGCACGGCATCCGCGCAACGGTGCTGGAAGCCAACCGCACCGCCTGGGGCTGCACCAGCCGCAACGGCGGCCAGGGGCAGAACGCGAGCGGGCGCCTCTATCGCTCGCAGTGGATCGCGCGCTGGGGAAAGGAAACCGCGCTGAAACTCGACGCCGAGATCCGCAGCGGCTTCGAGACGTTCAAGAGCCTCGTCGCCGAGTTCCCCGAGTGCGAACCGCAGCCGGGCGGCCACCTCTACATCGCGCACCGCGAAAAGAAGATGCCGTTCCTGCGCAACGAAGCGCAGGTGATGCGCAGCGTCTTCGGCTACGACACGCAGATCCTCTCGCCCGCCGAGGTGCAGCAGCGCTACGTCAACGACGCCGAGAGCTTCGGCGCGCTGCACGAGCCCGACGGCATCGGCGTGCATCCGCTGAAGCTCGCCTTCGGCTACCTGCGTGCGGCGCGCGCGCTCGGCGTGAAGGTGCATCCGGCGTCGCCCGTGATCGGCTTGGAGACGCGCAACGGCATGCACCACCTGCGCACGCCCGGCGGCACGGTGCGCGCACGCGCGGTGGGCTTCGCGACCGGCGGCTACACGAGCAACGGCCTGCACAAGAGCCTCGACTCGAAGATCATGCCGATCCTGTCGAACTCGCTCGTCACGCGGCCGCTGACGGCTGCGGAACTCGACGCGACGAACTTCCGCACCACCGAGGTCATCACCGACACGCGCACGCTGCGCTTCTATTACCGCAAGCTGCCCGACAACCGCGTGCAGATCGGCAGCCGCAGCTCGATCACCGGCGCCGACGCACCGAACCCCAAGCACATGGCCGTGCTCGTCAACGGGCTGCACCGCAAGTTCCCGGCGCTGAAGGGCATCGACATCGACTACTCGTGGTGGGGCTGGGTCGACGTGAGCCACGACATGATGCCGCGCATCACGCAGCCCGATGCGAAGGCAAGCGTGTTCTACGCGCTCGGCTACGGCGGCAACGGCGTATCGTTCTCGGCGCATGCCGGGCGGCGCCTGGCGCAGCGCATCGCCGGAAAGACCGACCGCGCGTTCGCGCTGCCGATCTACGCCTCGCCGCTCGAGTACCCGAACGTCTTCAATGCCGTACGCTCGCGCGCGTTCGCGCCGTTGCGCCGCTTCGGGCAACAGTTCCTGTATCGCTGGTACCACCTGCGCGACGAAGTGCTCTGACCTGCTCCTCGACGAACACGCGCCTCACTTTCCCGAAACCGACTGGAGACACCTGCCATGACCACCCCCCACGACACGTCCCCTGCCCGCGCGGTGACCCAAGGCGTCACGCGCATGACCCCCAGTGAAGCCTTCGTCGAGACGATGGTGGCGCAAGGTGTCACCGACATCTTCGGCATCATGGGCTCGGCGTTCATGGACGCGATGGACATCTTCGCGCCGGCCGGCATCCGCCTGATCCCCGTGGTGCACGAGCAGGGCGCCGCACACATGGCCGACGGCTATGCGCGCGTCAGCGGCCGCCACGGCGTCGTCATCGGCCAGAACGGCCCGGGCATCAGCAACTGCGTCACCGCGATCGCCGCGGCCTACTGGGCGCACAGCCCGGTGGTCATCGTCACGCCGGAGACGGGCACGATGGGCATGGGCCTGGGCGGCTTCCAGGAAGCCAACCAGCTGCCGATGTTCCAGGAGTTCACGAAGTACCAGGGCCACGTCTGCAACCCGAAGCGGATGGCCGAGTTCACGGGCCGCTGCTTCGACCGTGCGCTGTCGGACATGGGGCCGACGCAGCTGAACATTCCGCGCGACTACTTCTACGGCGACATCACGGTGGAGATCCCGAAGCCGATCCGCGTCGAGCGCGGCGCCGGCGGCGAGGCGAGCCTCGACGCGGCCGCCGAGCTGCTGGCCAGCGCGCGCTTCCCGGTCATCCTCTCCGGCGGTGGCGTCGTGATGGGCGACGCAGTGAATGAATGCAAGGCGCTCGCCGAGCGCCTGGGCGCGCCGGTGGCCACCGGCTACCTGCGCAACGACGCCTTCCCGGCGAGCCACCCGCTGTGGGCCGGCCCGCTCGGCTACCAGGGCAGCAAGGCGGCGATGAAGCTGATCGCGCAGGCCGACGTCGTCATCGCGCTTGGCTCGCGCATGGGCCCGTTCGGCACGCTGCCGCAGCACGGCCTGGACTACTGGCCGAAGGAAGCCAAGATCATCCAGATCGAAGCCGACCACACGAACCTCGGCCTCGTGAAGAAGATCCACGTCGGCATCCACGGCGACGCCAAGGCGGTGGCGCGCGCGCTCGGCCAGCGCCTGGCCGGCCGCCAGCTCGCCTGCGACGCGACGAAGGCGCAACGCGCGGCCGCGATCAAGGCCGAGAAGGACGCCTGGGAGCGCGAACTCTCCGAGTGGACGCACGAGCGCGACCCGTACAGCCTCGACATGATCGAGGAAGCCAAGGGCGAGAAGCCGTTCTCCGGCGGGCGCTACCTGCACCCGCGCCAAGTGCTGCGCGAGCTGGAAAAGGCCATGCCGCCGCGCGTGATGGTCTCCACCGACATCGGCAACATCAACTCGGTGGCCAACAGCTACCTGCGCTTCGACGAGCCGCGCAGCTTCTTCGCGCCGATGAGCTTCGGCAACTGCGGCTACGCGCTGCCCACCATCATCGGCGCCAAGCTCGCCGCGCCCGACCGCCCGGCCGTCGCCTACGCCGGCGACGGCGCGTGGGCGATGAGCATGGTCGAGATCATGACCTGCGTGCGCCACGACATTCCGGTGACGGCCGTCGTCTTCCACAACCGCCAATGGGGCGCCGAAAAGAAGAACCAGGTCGACTTCTACAACCGCCGCTTCGTCGCCGGTGAACTCGACAACGAGAGCTTCGCCGGCATCGCCAGGTCGATGGGCGCCGAAGCGATCGTCGTCGACCGGCTCGAAGACGTCGGCCCGGCGCTGAAGAAGGCCGTCGACATGCAGATGACGAACAAGAAGACTTGCGTCATCGAGATCATGTGCACGCGCGAACTCGGCGACCCGTTCCGCCGCGACGCGCTGTCCAAACCCGTGCGCTACCTCGACAAGTACAAGGACTACGTCTGACCCGGCGGGCGACGATGAGCACCGCCAGCGTCAACGCCAACGGCAGCGCCAACGCCAACGGGAACGCGGCCTCGCGCACGCGCCCCAACCTGAACCGCCTGCTCGCGCAGGCGCGTGAGCGTGGGCCGATTCCGGTGGCGGTGGCTTACCCGTGCGACGCCGCCTCGCTCGAGTCGGCGGTGCTGGCGGCCGAGGCGCGGCTGATCGAGCCGATCTTCGTCGGCCCGGAGCAGCGCGTGCGCGCGGTCGCCGCCGAACACCCCATCGTGCTCGACGGCTGGCGCATCGTCGACACCACCGACGACCCGCGCGAAGCGGCCGCGCAGGCCGCGGCGCTGTGCCGCGACGGCCAGGCGCGCGCGCTGATGAAGGGCAGCCTGCACAGCGACGAGTTGCTCGGTGCGGCGGTGGCGCGTGATGCGCGCCTGCGCACCGAGCGGCGCGCCAGCCACGTCTTCGTCTTCGACCTGCCGGGCATGGACCGGCCGCTCCTGATCACCGACTGCGTCGTCAACATCGCGCCGACGTTGATGGACAAGCGCGACATCGCCCAAAGCGCGATCGACCTGGCGCACGCGCTCGGCATCGCCCGGCCGCGCATGGCCATCCTGTCGGCGGTGGAGAGGGTGAACCCGGCGATCCCGAGCACGCTCGATGCCGCGGCGCTGTGCAAGATGGCCGACCGCCAGCAGATCCGCGGCGGGGTGCTCGACGGGCCGCTCGCCTTCGACCTCGCGATCTCGCTCGAGTCGGCGCGCAAGAAGGGCATCGATTCGCCGGTGGCCGGGCAGCCCGACATCCTGCTCGTGCCCAACCTCGAGGCCGGCAACATCGTCTACAAGCAGCTCGTCTACATGGCCGGCGCCGAGTGCGCCGGCGTCGTGCTCGGCATGCAGGTGCCGATCATCCTGACCAGCCGCTCCGACTCCGTCGAAAGCCGCGTCGCTTCGTGCGCACTGGCGGTGCTGGCGGCGACGCGGGCAAACGGCGCCTGACCCGCCGCGAACCTCGTCGAGCGTCCCGATTCAGGCGGGCGCCACCCTGGGTGCGAGCCCAAGCTTGGCCGCCTTGCGCCCAAAGGCCTTGTCCTGGCCTCGCCGCGGCTGGCGTGCAGCGCGCGGCCGTGACAATGGCGCTCGACGTGTCCAACCTCACCCTCACCCGCCGGCGCAACGTGCTCGCGCTGTTCCAGGCCCACGCCGAGCGCACGCTGGCGGCCGGCGAACGAGACCGACCGGACTGGCCAGGCTGACACGCGCGATGGAAGACGGCCTGTCACCCGCCACGCTCGGCCTTGCGGTCGCGCTCGGCTGCGGCCTCCTGATCGGCGTCGAGCGCGAACGGCGCAAGGGCCGCGGCCCGCGCCGCGAAGCCGCGGGGCTGCGCACCTTCACGATCGTCGCGGTCGCAGGCGGCCTCGCGCAGTGGTCTGACGTGCCGGGGCTCGTCGCCGTCGGCGCCGCGCTCGTCGCGGCACTCGCGACGGTGGCCTACTTCCGCAGCACGCGCGGCGCGCCGGCGCCCGAGGTCGACCCGGGACTGACGACCGAGATCGCGCTCTTCGTCACCTACCTGATCGGCGTCGTCGCGGTGCTGATGCCGATGCTCGGTGCGGCCTGCGGCGCCGGGCTCGCCGGCCTGCTGGCCGCGCGCGACCGGCTGCACCGCTTCGCGACCCATTGGCTGAGCCAGGCCGAGTTGCACGACGGCCTGCTGCTCGCCGCACTCGCGCTGATCGCGCTGCCGCTCGTGCCGGCGGCGCCGATCGTCGTGCTCGGCGGCGTGACGCTGCGGCCGCTGGCCGTGCTCGTCGTGCTGATCCTCGTGCTGCAGGCCGCGGCGCACGTCGCGCTGCGCGTGCTGGGCACGCGCGGCGCGCTGCTGCTGGTGGGCTTCGTCTCCGGCTTCGTCTCGAGCACCGCGACGGTGGCGACGATGGGCCGGCGCGCGCGCCACGAACCGGCGCAGGCACGCGCCTCGGCCGCCGGCGGCGCGGCCTCGGGCGCGGCAACCTGGGTGCTGGCGGTCATCGTCGTCGGCGCGCTGACGCCGGGGGCGATCGGTTCGGTGGCGCCGATCGCCGCGGTCGGCGCGGTCGTCGCCGCGGTGCTGGCTTGGTGGCTGATGCGGCGAACGGGCAGCAAGGGCGGGCGCGGGCGCTCAGCGGAATCGGCTGAAGTGGCTGAAGCGGCGAGAGCGAGAACCGCAGCGAATGCTCGAGGAGCAACCGACATCCCAGGAGCGGCCGAGCGATCGGCGCACGGCGCGACATCGGCCCCTGCAACGCTGGCAGCATCGCGCCGCGACGGCCCGTTGCGCCTACGGGAAGCGTTCCTGCTCGCCGCGCTGCTCTTCGGCGTTTCGGCCGCCGTGGCGGTGCTGACCCGCTGGCTCGGGCCTCAGGCGGCGCTGCCCGGCGCCGCACTGGCGGCGCTAGCCGACGCGCACGCCGCCGTCGCGGCACTCGCGTCGCTGGTGCAGGCGCGCACGCTGCCTGCCGCGATGCTGCCGTGGGGCATGCTGCTGGCCGTCACCGTCAACACGGCGATGCGCATCGGCGTGGCCACCGTCACCGGCGGACGTGTCTTCGCGGCGCGGGTAGCGGTGGCGTTGGTGACAAGCCTGGCTGCCGCGGCCGGAGCGGCGGCGGCGCTGCGCGGGCTCGGCGGTTGAAGATGATGCACTCACGAGACACGCGCTCAGGCCGTGAGTTCGATGTACTCGACCTTGCTCGTCGGCACGGGGATCGGCAGCCCATCTTCACGCATGCCGTCGAGGTGAAAGGCGATGGCTTCCCGGATTTCGCTCGAGGCGCGCCCGCCGCTCCCCCGACAATCGCCGCCAATGAAGATCGCCATCGTCGGCGCCGGCCTTGCCGGCCTTTGTGCGGCGCGCAGCCTGATGGACGCGTGCGAGCGCGACCTCACCGTCTTCGAGCCGCACGCCGGACCGGGACTGGAGACGAGCCACGCCAACGGCGCGCTGCTGCATCCGAGCAGCGTCGAGCCCTGGAATTCGCCGGGCATCTTGCGCCAGGTGCTCGCCAACCTCGGCCGCGAGGACTCGGCGATGTTGCTGCGCCCGCGCGCCCTGCCCTCGCTGCTCGGATGGGGCTGGCGCTTCGTGCGCGAGTCGGCGCCGGCGCGGCATCGGGCCCACACGCTGGCCAACGTGGCGCTGGCGCTGCGCAGCGTGCGGCTGATGCGCGGCCCGCGCGACGAGGGGCTCGAGTACGGCGCCGCCGCGTGCGGCTCGCTGGCGATCTTTCGCGACGCCGCCGCCTTCGCCGCCGGCCGCGAGCATGCGCGCTGGCTGCGCGGGCACGGCGTGCCTTCGCGCGAGTTGTCGCCGGGCGAGACGGTGGCGCGCGAGCCGGCGCTCGAGCCGCTGGCGCCCGTGCTCGCCGGTGCGATCTTCAACGAAGGCGACGAAGGCGGCGATGCGTATCGCTTCTGCCTCGCGCTGGCGGCGCAGCTCGAGGCGCGCGGCGTGCGCTTCGTCTGGGGCACGCGCGTCGAGGCGCTGCAGATGCAGGGCGGCCGGCTGGGCGGTGTGCGCGTGCGCGAAGTTGGCGGCGAACGCGTCGACAACGCGCACAACGCCGCCGCCTCGAACGGCGCTCGCACCGAACCTTTCGACGCCGTCGTGCTCGCCGCCGCGTGGTGGAGCGTGGCGCTCGCCGCGCCGCTCGGCCTGGCGCTGCCGGTGCGGCCGGCCAAGGGCTACTCGCTGACGCTGCCGCTGCCGGCCGATGCAAGCGGCGGCATGTCACCACGCACGCCGGTCATCGACAACGACCTGCACGTGGCCGTCGTGCCGGTCGCCGGCGCGCGGCTGCGGGTGGCCGGCACGGCCGAGTTCGCCGGCGAGAGCCGCGCGATCGAACCGGCACGCATCGACAACCTGCGGCGACAGCTGCTGCGCGTCTACCCGACGCTTGCCACGCACGTCGCCAGCGCGCCGCGGCAGGAGTGGACGGGCTTGCGTCCGATGTGCGCCGACGGCAAGCCGCTCATCGGTCGCACGCGCGTGCCGGGGCTGTTCCTGAACACCGGGCACGGGCAGCTCGGCTGGACGACCGCGGCCGGCTCGGGCGAGTTGCTGGCGGCGGCGGTGACGGGCGCGGCGCCGGCGGTGGATCCGGCTCCCTTTGCGCCGGCGCGATTCGGCTTGTAGAACCTGCCGCGCCCTACCGCTGCCGCGCCGGCACCTTCTTCGCAGCGCGCTTCGCGCGGGCGGCGGTGCCGTTCGAAGCACCGTTCGTCGACCCGTTCGTCGCGCCGTTGCTCGTCGCAGACACGGCCGCCGTCTTCTTCGCGGTGATCTTCTTCGCCGCCACCTTCTTCCCCGCCGCCTTCTTCACCGGTACCACCGGCGCCCCGGCCGGCGCGAAGACGAGCCGCACCGAGAACGTCGCCAGCGTGCCGCTGTCCTGCGCGGCGGCGTCGCGCACCTTCAGCGTCCAGCGGCCGTTGCATGCCTTGCCCGCCACGCCGCCGAGCTTGGGCGTGCTCGTTGCGTCGTAGACCTTCTTCAGGCTGTTGCGCGTGCCGCCGGTGCGGTTGTGCAGCACGATGGCGGCCAGGCCGGTGGCCGCCGGCGGCTCGATGCTGACGACCAAGTCGCCGATGTAGCTGTGCGCGAGGTCCACCGCCACGCTCACCGCCTGCGCCGGGTGCGTGTCAGGCACATCGAGCACAAAGGTCACCGTTTGCAGATCCGGGATCGGCGCGTCGAAGCGCCGGCTCACGGTCACTTCGTTGCGCGGCTGCGGCCGCGCCAGGTCGACCGCTGCCTTCGCGTTCAGTCGCCCCCAGCCGTAGAACTTGCTGCGCCCGGCGGCGGTGTACTGGCCGCCTTGCGGGTCGATGCGCTCACCGGCGCGCTTCAGGATGTCCTTGACCTCTTCGCGCTTGAGCGCCGGGTTCACCGCCAGCACAAGCGCCGCGACGCCGGCCGCGCCCGGGCACGCGCTCGACGTGCCGCCGAAGCTGTTGGTGAAGTGGCCCGCGGCGTCGCCGTCGGCCGCGCGGCCGGTGTTGTAGCCGCGCGCGCCGGTGCGGTCGGTGGTCCAGATGCCGCTCGTCAGCGGCGCCGGGTGGTCCTGCTCGGGCAGCTCGAAATCGTTGCTCGGGAAGCAGCACCACACCGCATTGCCGAAGTCGCTGTAGATCGAGCGCCGGCCGCGGTCGTTGCACGCGGCGATCGCCAGCACCATCGGGTGGCTGGCGTAGCCGTCGTTGTCGACGCTCTCGTTGCCGTTGCCGGCCGCGAACATCACGAGACAGCCCTTGCCGCCGCGCCCCTGCGTCGCCGCGTACTCGATGGCCAGCCGTGTGTGCGCCGGCGGCGGGTCGACGGAGTTGTGGCCCGGGTCGTTCGGGTTCCACCATTCGCCGTCGGGCGGGCCCCAGCTGCAGCTGATGATGTCGGCGCCCTGGTCGGCGGCCCAGCGGAACGCCTCGGCCTCGGCGTGTGAGCCCAGGCCCGCGGCCAGCCGCATCGGCATCAGCCGCGCCGCCGGCGCCACGCCGCTCGCGCCGACACCGCCGTTGGCGCACGCGACGCCGGCGCACGCGGTGCCGTGGTTCTCGTAGCTGTAGCGCGGGCGCGGGTTGTCGCTGCCGGCCACCACGTCGCGCGGCGCGATGACCTTGCCGCCGCCGCCGAACTCGGCGTGGTCGATGTCGACGCCGTCGTCGATGACGGCGATCGTCACGCCCTCGCCGCGTGTCACCGCATGCGCGGCCTCGACGTTGGCGCTCTGGTCGATCGTGACGCCGGCGACGCTCGTCTTCTTCAGGTGCCACTGCGGCGCATAGATCAGCTTGGCTCGCCGCTCGCGCACGAGTTCGGGGTGGCAGTACTCGACGTCGTCGCGCGCGCGCAGCGTCTCGGCTATGTCGAAGATCTTGCGGCCGATGCCTTCCGGCGCCTCGCAGAAGAAGGCGTTCGTCGCGTAGGCCGGCTCCGACTTGATCGTGAGGCTCATCTCGCGCAGCAGCGCGCGACAGTCGTCGCCGTCGGCGCTGTCGGCGAACTTGACGAAGAGGTTCTCGGTGTAGAGCACCGGCGCGCGCGTCGCCGGGTCGACGAGCACGCCGCCGGCAAAGCGCACGTCGGGCAGCGCGTTCAGCGCCGCCTTGCGCGCCTCGAGCGAGCGGCCGCCGCGTGTCACCGGCACGCGGTAGACCTCGACGCCGGCGTCGCGGAAGGCAAGCACGAGTTGCCCGTCGGCCAGCTGCGCCGCCGCGGGCGTGGGTACCGGGCCGGCGCGTGTCACCGAGCGACCGCTGCGCGTGCGCACGGCGATCATGTCGTTGCTCATCTCGAGATCGAAGCCGGGCTCGCCTTTGCGGCCGAAGTACACCTTGGGCATCTCGCCTCCCTCGCATCAAAGCCGAAAAGGCGGCGATGGTGCGCGGCCGCGCCCGGCGCGGCAACCCCCGAAGGTGGAAAAAGGAAGGCGTCGATTCGCGCGCGCTGCGCCGTCCAGCCTCTGCCCAGTCTCCGCCTGGCCTGCGGCGATCCTCCGCCTAGCCGCCCAGCACCGCCACCAGCTGTACCGCCGCCTCGTCACACTGCGCCGCGCTCACGTCCAGGTGCGTCACCGCGCGCACGGTGCGCGGGCCGAAGGCATTGAGCAGCACGCCGCGCGCGCGCGCCGCAGCCACCACCGCGGCGGCGTCGGGCGCGCCCGGCTTCAAGTGGAAGACCACGATGTTCGTCTGCACGCTCGCCAGATCCAGTTGCACGGCGGCGCAGCCGGCCAGCCGCTCGGCGAGCCGCCGCGCATTGGCGTGGTCTTCGGCCAGGCGCGCGCGGTGATGCTCGACACCATGCAGCGCCGCCGCCGCGAAGAAGCCGACCTGCCTCATCGCGCCGCCCAGGCGCCGGCGCTGCCGGTTGGCGCGCTGGATCAGATCACGCGGGCCGGCGAGCAGCGAGCCGCCGGGCGCGCCGAGGCCCTTGCTGAACGCCACCGAGACGAGGTCGAACGGCGCGACCAGTTCGGCCTCGCTGCGGCCGCTGGCGACCGCGGCGTTCCACAGCCGCGCGCCGTCGAGAAAGCTCGCGAGCCCCCGTTCGCGCGCCAGCGCGCAGATGCGCACCACCTCGTCCTGCGGGAAGACGACGCCGCCGGCGCGGTTGTGTGTGTTCTCGATCTCGACGACCGTGGTGGCCGGGAACACCGGCAGGCCGGCCGGCTTGATCGCCGCGTCCAGCTCGGCACACGTGAAGACGCCGCGCTCGCCGACTTCGACGATCTGCACGCCGGCGTTGGCCGCCGCGCCGCCGGCCTCGTGCCAGCCGGCGTGCGCCTCGCGCGCCGTGACGACCTCGTCGCCCGGGCGCGCCAGCACGAGCAGCGCCACCTGGTTGGCCATCGTGCCGCTGGGCATCCACAGCGCCGCTTCCTTGCCGAGCAGCGCGGCCATGCGCTCCTGCAGGCGGTTGGTCGTCGGGTCTTCGCCGTACTGGTCGTCGCCGACCTCGGCGCGGGCCATCGCCTCGCGCATCGCCGCGGTCGGGCGGGTGACGGTGTCGCTGCGCAGGTCGATCGGAAGCGTCATCGCTGCAAGCCTCGGGGCATCGTGGGGACCGGCGCATTGTCAGGGTTCGCCACGGGCATCCGAACCACAATGCCCGCTCGACAGCGAACCCACGAACGATGAGCGATCCCGGCCCCTCCCCACTCGGTCCGTCACCTCTCGGCCCCTCCCCGCTCGCCGCCGGCGAGCGCAACCTGAGCGTCGACGAGGCGCGCGCCGCCATCGCGGCGGCAATCCGGCCGCTTGCGCGCAGCGAATCGCACGAGGTGCCGATCGATCGAGCGGTCGGCCGCGTGCTCGCTGCCGATGTCGTCTCGCCGATCGACGTGCCGGCACACGACAACTCGGCGATGGACGGCTACGCGTTCGCCGGCAGCGCGCTCGTGGCCGACGCGCCGACGGTGCTGCGCGCCGCCGGCATCGTGTACGCCGGCCGGCCGCACGCGGGCACGGTGCCGGCCGGGCAGTGCCTGCGCATCATGACCGGCGCGGTGATGCCCGAGGGCACCGACACCGTCGTGCCGCTGGAACTGGTGCAGGTGCAGGGCGCAGCCGAAACGGGCGAGGTGCACGTGCCGCCGGGCGTGATCCGCGCCGGCGAGAACCGCCGCCGGCGCGGCGAAGATCTCGCGGCCGGCAAGCCGGCGCTCGTGGCCGGGCGCGTGCTGCGGCCGGCTGACCTGGGGCTGGCGGCGTCGCTCGGGCTGACGCACGTGCGCGTGATGCGGCCGCTGCGCGTGGCGCTCTTTTCCACCGGCGACGAGGTCGTCGAGCCCGGGCAGGCGCTGCCCGAGGGCTGCATCTACGACAGCAACCGCTTCTCGCTCGGCGCGGCGCTGGCGCGGCTCGGCATGGAGGTCGTCGACCTCGGCCTCGTGCCGGACGACCGCGCGGCGCTGGCCGCGGTGATCGAACGCGCGGTGCGCGAAGCCGATGTCGTCATCACCAGCGGCGGCGTCAGCGCCGGCGACGCCGACTACACGCGCGACATCCTTGCCGCCGCGGGCGACGTGGCGTTCTGGAAGGTGGCGATGCGGCCGGGGCGGCCGTTTGCGTTCGGCCCGCTGAAACGGCCAACGGCGGCAGCCGGCGGCGCGCCGTCGTGGCTCTTCGCTCTGCCGGGCAACCCGGTCGCCGCGCTCGTCACCTTCTACGCCTTCGTGCGCGAGGCGCTGCTCGTGCTGGCTGGCGCCACGGCTGCGCCGCTGCCGGTGCTGCGCGCGCGCTCGACGGCGGCGATTCGCAAGCGGCCCGGGCGCACCGAGTTCCAGCGCGCGATCGTCGAGCCGGCGCCGGATGGGAACGGCTGGCAGGTGCGCCTCTTCGGCAGCCAGGGCGCCGGCGTGCTGCGCAGCATGAGCGAGGCCAACGCGCTGGTCGTGCTCGGCCACGAGCAGGGCTCGGTGGCGGCCGGCGACGCGGTGCCGGTGTGGTTGTTCGACGGGTTGGTGTGAGGCGCGGTCAGACGGTCGTGGTGACCGCCTCGGGCAAACCCACCAGCCGCGCAGCCCCCGCGTAGCAGAGGTAACGCTGCCCGTTGGCGCGGCCGATCAGCGTCAGGTTCAGCCGCTCGGCGAGTTGCTGGCCCATCGCCGTGGCGCCGTTGCGCGAGACGACGACGGGGATGCGCAGGTGCGCGGCCTTCAGCACCATCTCGCTCGTCAGCCGGCCCGTGGTGTACAGCCAGCAGCCGGCGCCATCGACGCCGTGCATCGCCATCCAGCCGGCGACGGTGTCGACGGCGTTGTGGCGGCCGACGTCCTCGATGTGCACGAGCATCTTTGCGGCGGCGCCGCTGTTGTCGTCGCTGTCATCGGCCTCGCCGCTGCGCCGCGGCGCGCGCCACAGCGCCGTCCCGTGCACCGAGCCCGCGTCGCGGTGCACGCTGGGCAGGCCGCGCATCGTCTGCAGCAACTCCACCAGCACGTCGTGCGGCACCGAGCCGGGCGGCGCGGCTGCGTGAGCTGCGGCGGCGGTTGCGCCGGCCGCATCGGCCATGGCTGCCACGGCCGGCAGCGGCGGCACCCGCTCGAGCCAGTCGCCGAACACCGTGCCCTGGCCGCAGCCGGTGGTGACCGTGCGCCGCGCGACCCGCTCGGCGAACTGCGCGATGCCCTCGCGCGTGCGCACGGCCGCGGCGGCCACGTCCCAATCGACGGTGATCGACTCGATCTCGGCGGCGTCGCGCACGAGGCCCTGGTTCAGCAGGTAGCCGAGCGCCAGCAGCTCGGGCTCCTGGCCGAGCGTCATCAGCGTCACGAGTTCCTGGCGGTCGACGTACAGCGTCAGCGGCCGCTCGGCGGCCAGCAAGATGCGCTTGCGGCCGCCCTCGTGCGTGACGGCGAGGACCTCGCGCGTCAGCGGCACGCGCGCGGCGCTGAGACGCGGCAACAGGTGGCCAGAAGCGCTCGGGTTCACCTGACGGAGTGGAACACATCGCGCGCGCCGGCCGCGGGTGACCAGGGCATGCCCGCAACCGCAAGCAGGGTCCGCCCGCGGCGAGAATGGCCGCCATGCCCGACGACAACGACCCGCGCACGCAGATCACCGGCCTCGTGCTCGCCGGCGGCCGCGGCAGCCGCATGGGCGGCATCGACAAGGGATTGCAGGTTCTCGGCACGCGCACGCTCGTCGAGCACGCGCTGGAGCGGCTGCGGCCGCAGGTCAGCGCGCTCGCGATAAACGCCAACCGGCATCTCGAGGCCTATGCGCGCTTCGGCGTGCCGGTGTGGCCCGACGCCGAGGCCGATTACCCCGGGCCGCTGGCCGGCATGCTGGCCGGATTGCAGGCCTGCACGACCGAGTGGCTCGTCACCGTGCCCTGCGACACGCCGGCCTTACCGCCCGATCTCGTCGCGCGGCTCTTCGCAGCGGCGCAGGCGGCCGGCCTGCGCGTGGCGATGCCGGTCACCGACGAAGCGGCGGGGCACGGCGCGGCGGATGGACCAGGCGCCGCAGCCACCCGCGGCGACGGCTCATCGCGCAAGCCCCGCACCGGCCCCCAGCCGCAGCCGGTCTTCTGCCTGTTGCACCGCTCGTTGCGAGCGCCGCTGGCCGAAGCACTGGCCGCCGGTGAACGCAAGATCGATCGCTTCACGCGCGCCCAGGGACAGGTGCTGGTGCCGTTCACCGCACCGGGTGAGGCGCAGGCGTTCTTCAACGCGAACACCGACGAAGACCTCGAGCGGCTGCGGCGGGAGATGGCGCCGCCGCAAGGCTGATCGGCCGGATCAACCCGCCGCCGATCGCTCCGCCCCCATCACCACCCCACCCCCAAAGCTCCCCACCGCCGGCGCCTTGCCGCCCGGCAGCACGCGCACCGCGCAGTACTTGAACTCCGGGATCTTGGCCACCGGGTCCAGCGCCGGGTTGGTCAGCGCGTTGGCCGCGGCCTCGTACCAGCAGAAGGCGACGAAGACGGCGCCGATCGGCGTGCCTTCGTCGGCGCGCGCATAGAGGCTCACGCGGCCGCGGCGGGATTCGACCGTCAGCACGTCGCCCGCCCGGATGCCCAGCCGCGCCAGCTCCAGCGGGTGCAGCATCGCCACCGGGTCGGGCTCGATCGCGTCGAGCACGCCCGAGCGGCGCGTCATGCTGCCGGTGTGCCAGTGCTCGAGCTGGCGGCCGGTGATCAGCACCAGCGGGTAGTCGGCGTCGGGCCGCTCGTCGGCGCTGATGAGGTCGGCCGGCACGAAGCGGCCGCGCCCGCTGTCGGTAGGGAAGCGGTCGATGAAGACGACCGGGTGGCCGGGGTCGCCTTCGTGCTCACATGGGTAGGTGACGGCGCCTTCGCGTTGCAGCCGCTCCCAGGTGATGCCGGCGATGCTCGGCATCAGGCGGCGCATCTCGTCGAAGACGCGGCCGGCCGCGTCGTCGCAGTCGGTCGGGGTCGCGCCGTAGCCGCTCCAGTCGAGGTCGAAGTGGCGCGCCATCTCGGTGATGCACCACAGGTCCTGGCGCGCCTGCCCGGGCAGGCCGATGGCGCGACGGCCCATCTGCACGGTGCGGTCGGTGTTCGTGAAGCTGCCGGTCTTCTCGGGGAAGGCGCTGGCCGGCAGCACCACGTCGGCGAGCGCCGCCGTCTCGGTGAGGAAGATGTCCTGCACGACGAGCATCTCCAGCGCCGCCAGGCTGCGGCGGGCGTGGTTCACGTCCGGGTCGCTCATCGCCGGGTTCTCGCCCATCACGTACAGGCCCTTGACGCGGCCGTCGTCGATGGCATGCATCACCTCCACCACCGTCAGGCCGGTCTCGGCGTCGAGCCGCTCCTCGGGCACGCCCCAGGCGGCGGCGAACGCGGCGCGCGACGCCGGCAGCGTGACGCGCCGGTAGTCGGGGTACATCATCGGGATCAGCCCGGCGTCGCTGGCGCCTTGCACGTTGTTCTGGCCGCGCAGCGGGTGCAGCCCGGTGCCCGGGCGGCCGATCTGGCCGGTGAGCAGCGCCAGCGCGATCAGGCAGCGCGCGTTGTCGGTGCCGTGCACGTGCTGGCTGATGCCCATGCCCCACAGGATCATCGAGGCGCGGCTCTTGGCGTACAGCCGCGCCACGGTGCGCACCGTCGCCGCGTCGATGCCGGTGACGGCGGCCATCGCCTCGGGCGCGAAGCCGCGCACATTGGCCGCCAGCGCCTCGTAGCCCGAGGTGCGCTCGGCGATGAAGGCGGCGTCGGCCAGCCCCTCCTCGACGATGACGTGCATCAGCGAGTTCAGCAGCGCCACGTCGGTGTCGGGCCTGAACTGCAGCACGTGCGTCGCGTGCCGCGCCAGGTCGCTGCGGCGCGGGTCGATGACGACGAGCTTCGTGCCGGCACGCACCGCGTTCTTGATCCACGTCGCCGCGACCGGATGGTTCACGACCGGATTGGCGCCGATGACGATGACGACCTCGGCCTTCGAGACGTCGAGCACCGGGTTGCTGACCGCCGCCGAGCCGATGCCTTCGAGCAGCGCGGCGACGCTCGAGGCATGGCACAGCCGCGTGCAGTGGTCGACGTTGTTGCTGCCGAAGCCCAGGCGCACGAGCTTCTGAAAGAGGTACGCCTCCTCGTTGCTGCCCTTGGCCGAGCCGAAACCGACCAGCGCGCGCGGGCCGTGTGCATCGCGGATGCGGCGCAGCCCACCGCCGGCGAGTGCCAGCGCCTCTTCCCAGGTGGCTTCGCGGAACTGCGCGCGCGCCGCGGCGGGGTCGCTTGCCTGGTCCGATCGCTCGGCGCGCTTCGGCACGCCGGCCTTGCGGATGAGCGGCACGGTCAGCCGCTGGGGATGGCGCGCGTAGTCGAAGCCGTAGCGGCCCTTCACGCACAGCCGGCCGCGGTTGGCCGGGCCGTCGCGTCCCTCGACGAAGAGGATCTTGTCGTCCTTGACGTGGACCGTGAGCTGGCAGCCGACGCCGCAGTAGGGGCAGACGGAGTCGACGCGTTTGTCGGCGATGGGTTGCGTGGTCGCGGCGTCGCCGATCAGCGACGCGGGCGCGAGTGCTCCCGTCGGACACGCCTGCACGCACTCGCCGCAGGCCACGCACGTCGACGCCCCCATCGGGTCGTCGGCGTCGAAGACGATCTTCGACGCGCCGCCGCGCCAAGCGATGCCGATCACGTCGTTGTCCTGCTCGTCGCGGCAGGCGCGCAGGCACCGGGTGCACTGGATGCAGGCATCGAGGCGCACCGCGATGGCCGGGTGCGAACGGTCGGCCGGCGGCTGCACGCGCGGCGCAAAACGCGGTGCGCCGAGGCCGAGCTTCTCGGACCACACGTCCACTTCGTTCGGCCGCGTCTCGGGCGCCAGGCGGGGCTCAGGCGGCAGGTCGGCCTGCAGCAGTTCGAGCACCAGCTTCTGCGCGCGCCGCGCACGTTCGCTGGCCGTGAGCACCTTCATCCCCGCCTCGGCCTTGCGGCAGCACGACGCGGCGAGCGTGCGCTCGTTGTTCACCTCGACGACGCAGGCGCGGCAGTTGCCCGCCGCGTCGAGCCCGGGTGTCCAGCACAGGTGCGGGATCTCGATGCCGACACGTTGTGCCACTTCGAGCAGCGTCTCGCCGGCGCGCGCGTTCACCTCGCGGCCGTCGAGCGTGATCGGCACGTCGGCCGGCGCTTCGGCGATCAGGCGCGCACGTTCGGCGCGGACGACGGCGTTCATGTCGTTCCCTCGGCCGGCTTCGTTTCGGCCAGCTCATGCGCGAAGTAGCGCACGACGCAGTCCACCGGGTTCGGCGCCGCCTGGCCCAGGCCGCAGATCGATGCCTCGCGCATCACCGCCGAGAGGTCGGCCAGCAGCGTCAGGTCCCAGGTGTCGCCTTCGATCAGCGCGCTCGCCTTCGCGGTGCCGGCCCGGCACGGCGTGCACTGGCCACAGCTCTCGTGCGCGAAGAAGCGCATCACGTTGCGCGCCGCATCGACGGCGCGGTCGTGCTGGCTGAGCACGATGACGGCGGCGCTGCCGATGAAGCACCCGTGCGGTTGCAGCGTGTCGAAGTCCAGTGGCACGTCGGCCAAGGCCGCCGGCAGGATGCCGCCCGAGGCGCCGCCCGGCAGGTAGGCGTACAGCTCGTGCCCGGGCAGCATGCCGCCGCAGTGCTCGTCGACCAGCTCGCGCAGCGTGATGCCCGCAGGCGCGAGCTTGACGCCCGGCGCGCGCACGCGCCCGCTCACCGAAAAGCGCCGCAGGCCCTTGCGGCCGTGCCGGCCTTGCGCCGCGAACCACTCGGCGCCGTGTGTCAGCAGCTCGGGCACCCAGTACAGCGTCTCGAAGTTGTGCTCGAGCGTCGGGCGGCCGAAGAGGCCGACCTCGGCGACGTAGGGCGGCCGCAGGCGCGGCCAGCCGCGCTTGCCCTCGATGCTCTCGATCATTGCCGACTCTTCGCCGCAGACGTAGGCGCCGGCGCCGCGGCGCAGTTCGATCGTCGGCGGCGCCCAGCCCGCAGGCCACGGCGCCGCGTCACGCAGCGACGCAAGTTCGGCCTCGAGCAGCGCGCGGCAGCCGTGGTACTCGTCGCGCAAATAGATGTAGAGGCCGGCCGCGTCGATCGCCCAGGCGGCGATGAGCATGCCTTCGAGGAAGCGGTGCGGGTCGCGCTCGAGCAGCGCCCGGTCCTTGAAGGTGCCGGGCTCGCCCTCGTCGATGTTGACGGCGACGAGCCGTGGCGCCGGCTGGCCGCGCAGGATGCGCCACTTGCGCCCGGCCGGGAAACCTGCCCCGCCGAGGCCGCGCAGGCCGGCGTGTTCGAGGGTTTCGATCACGCTGTCGGCGCTGCGGCGGCCTTCGAGGCACTCCGCGAGCCGCGCGTAGCCGCCGGTGGCGCGATAGGCCGTGAGATCGATGTACGGCTCGGGTGCCGGCGTGCGCACGCCGCCCGCCACCGCGGCCTGCACCGACTCCACCGTCGCATGCGGCACCGGCTGCTGGTGCACCACCGCCACCGGCGCCTGCTCGCAGCGGCCGACACACGGCGCGCTCAGCACGCGCACGTCGCCGCCGAGCACGCTGCGCAGCCGCGAAAGAAGCTGCTCGCCGCCGGCCAGCGCGCAGCTCAGGCTGTCGCAGACGCGCACCGTCAGCTTGGGCGGCGCCGGCACGCGGCCTTCGGCGTCTTCGCGCACCACGTCGAAGTGGTGATAGAAGCTCGCGACCTCGAAGACCTCGGCCTGCGACAAGCGCATCAGCGACGCGAGCGCCGCGAGGTGCGGCGTGCCGAGCTGGCCGAAACGGTCCTGCAGGCGGTGCAGGTACTCGATCAGCAGGTCGCGGCGCAGCGGTGTCGCGCCGTGCGCGCGGTGATCGGCCGCAGGCTCGTCGGTGAGGCCGATCGCCTCGCGGACTTCGGCCAGCGCGCGCGCATCGACCTGACGACCGCGCCCGGCGCGGCGCTTGCGCTCGCGGCCGGGGCCACCTCTGCGGGACTGTTCAGCGTGTTCCTGCTCGGCAGGAACGATCGGGATCACCGCCTCACCAGCGCTCACGGCCCGCGCCCTCGTCGCCTCAGGTCCCCTTGCTCACGGTGATCGTCGGGAACTTGCTGCTGAAGTCCTTGGCCTTCGCGGCGATCTTCACCGCCACCGTGCGCGCCACCTGCTTGTACAGCGCCGCGATCTCGCCGTCGGGCTCGGCGACGACGGTCGGCCGGCCGCTGTCGGCCTGCTCGCGGATCTTCATCGTCAGGGGCAGCGCGCCGAGGTAGTCGACCTTGTACTCGGCGGCCATGCGCTTGCCGCCTTCGGCGCCGAAGATGTGCTCGACGTGGCCGCAGTTCGTGCAGACATGCACCGCCATGTTCTCGACGATGCCGAGGATCGGCACGCCGACCTTCTCGAACATCGTCAGGCCCTTCTTCGCGTCGATCAGCGCGATGTCCTGCGGCGTCGTGACGATGATCGCGCCGGTCAGCGGCACGCGCTGGCTGAACGTCAGCGCGATGTCGCCGGTGCCCGGCGGCATGTCGACGATCAGGTAGTCGAGGTCGTGCCAGTTCGTCTGCCGCAGCAGCTGGTCGAGCGCCTGCGTGGCCATCGGGCCGCGCCAGATCATCGCCTGGTCGGGCGCGACCATGAAGCCGATGCTCATCACCTGCACGCCGTGGTTCTCCATCGGCGCCATCGTCTTGCCGTCGGTGCTCTCGGGCTGGCCCTCGATGCCCATCATCATCGGCTGGCTCGGGCCGTAGATGTCGGCGTCGAGGATGCCGACGCTGGCACCCTCGGCCGACAGCGCCAGCGCCAGGTTGACCGCCGTCGTGCTCTTGCCCACGCCGCCCTTGCCCGAGGCGACGGCGATGATGTTCTTCACGCCGGGCAGCAGCTGCACGCCGCGCTGCACCGCGTGCGCGGTGACCTTGGTGTTGATCGCGACGCTGACGTTGCCGACGCCGGGCACGGTACGCGCCGCGGCCACGAGCGCCGCGCGCAACGCCGCGTGCTGGCTCTTCGCCGGGTAGCCCATTTCGACGTCGAAGGCGACGTCGCCGCCTTCGATGCGCAGATTTCGAATCTGCTTGCCCGAGACGAAGTCTCGGCCGGTGTGGGGGTCGGTAACGGTTTTCAGCGCTTCCAGCAGCGCATTCTCTTGGACGGCAGGCATGGGTTCCCTCGGTGCGATGGCGGGGAGTCTAGCGAATGGGGCATGCCATGCCGGGCGGTGGGGACTGCGCGGCCCGGCCTGTCAGGGCCGCGGCAGGGGCCCTTCGTAGAATCGCCGGATGCCCCGCAAGCTCTTCGTCACGACTGCGCTGCCCTACGCCAACGGCGCCTTCCACATCGGCCACATCATGGAGTACATCCAGGCCGACATCTGGGTGCGGCTGCAGCGCATGCTCGGGCACGAGGTGCACTTCGTCTGCGCCGACGACGCGCACGGTGCGCCGATCATGATCGCCGCCGAGAAGGCGGGCAAGACGCCGCAGCAGTTCGTCGCCGAGGTCGCGGCGGGCCGCAAGCCCTATCTCGACGGCTTCCACATCTCGTTCGACAACTGGCACAGCACCGACGCGCCGGAGAACCACGAGCTGGCGCGCAGCATCTACCTGGCGCTGAAGAAGAACGACCTGATCGACACCCGCGTCATCGAGCAGTTCTTCGACCCGGACAAGGGCATGTTCCTGCCCGACCGCTTCATCAAGGGCGAGTGCCCGAAGTGCGGCCAGAAGGACCAGTACGGCGACAACTGCGAGGCCTGCGGCGCGGTCTACGCACCGACGGACCTGAAGAACCCGTACTCGGCGCTGTCGGGCGCGACGCCGGTGCTGCGAAAGAGCCAGCACTTCTTCTTTCGCCTGTCGGATCCGCGCTGCGTCGAGTTCCTCGAAGCCTGGACGCAGGACGGCCGGCTGCAGCCCGAGGTGGCGAACAAGGTGCGCGAGTGGTTCACGCGTGACGAGCAGGGCAAGGTCAGCCTCGGCGACTGGGACATCAGCCGCGACGCGCCGTACTTCGGCATCGAGATCCCCGACGCGCCGGGCAAGTACTTCTACGTCTGGCTCGACGCGCCGGTGGGTTATCTCGCGTCGCTGAAGAACTGGTTCGGCAAGCAGGGGCCCCGAGCCGCAGGCGAGTCAGATTCATTCGACGCCTACCTCGCCGACCCCGCCACCGAGCAGGTGCACTTCATCGGCAAGGACATCGTCACCTTCCACACCCTCTTCTGGCCGGCGATGCTGAAGTTCAGCGGCCGCAAGGTGCCTGACTTCGTCTACGTGCACGGCCACCTCACCGTCAGCGGCGAGAAGATGAGCAAGAGCCGCGGCACCGGCATCAGCCCGCTGCGTTATCTCGAGATCGGCATGAACGCCGAGTGGCTGCGCTACTACATCGCCGCCAAGCTGAACGCGCGCGTCGAGGACCTCGACTTCAACCCGGACGACTTCCTGGCCCGCGTCAACGCGGACCTGATCGGCAAGTACATCAACATCGCCAGCCGCGCCGCGGGGTTCCTGAGCAGGCGCTTCGGCGGCAACCTCTCGGCCGACGTCGGTGTCGAGGGCCGCGTGTTGCTCGACGGCCTGCGCGCGCACGCCGACACGGTCCGCGAGCTGTACGAGGCACGCGAATTCGGCAAGGCGCTGCGCGAGGTGATGCTGCTGGCCGACCGCGTCAACGAGTACGTCGACCAGCACAAGCCGTGGGAACTGGTCAAGCAAGCCGGCATGGAGCAGGCGCTGCACGACGCCTGCACCGTGTGCATCGAGGCCTTCCGCGTGCTCACCGTCTACCTCAAGCCCGTGCTGCCGGCGCTGGCCGCGCAGGTGGAAGCCTTCCTGTGCATCGAGCCGCTGAAGTGGGCCGACGCGAAGCGCGCCATCGCCCACGGCGGCGCGCACCGCATCGGCGAGTACAAGCACCTGATGCAGCGTGTCGATGCGAAGCAGCTCGAGGCGCTGTTCGACGCGCCCGCCGCGCCTGCTGCCGAAGCGGCCGCCGAGGCCACCACCGACACGCTCCCGGGCGGCGAGGCGATCGCGGCGACGATCGGCATCGACGACTTCGCGAAGATCGACCTGCGCATCGCGAAGATCGTCGCCGCCGAACGCGTCGAAGGCAGCACGAAGCTGCTACGGCTGACGTTGGACGCGGGTGAAGGAAAGACACGCAACGTCTTCAGCGGCATTGCCTCGGCTTATGCCCCCGAGCAACTCGCCGGCAAGCTGACGGTGCTCGTGGCCAACCTCGCGCCGCGCAAGATGAAGTTCGGCGTCAGCGAAGGCATGGTGCTCGCCGCCAGCCACGCCGACGAAAAGGCGCACCCGGGCCTGTACGTGCTCGAGCCGTGGCCCGGCGCGGTGCCGGGCCTGCGCGTGCGATGACCTGTCCGGCGCACCCGGTGCCGCGGCGCGCCAGCCGGCGCCGCTCGTTCATCGCGCTGCGCTACCACTGCGGGCCTCCGGCCGCGGGCTTCTTCGTCGTCGAAGCCCCCGTCCAGGAGTCCCCATGTCCACCGCCCGCCTGCACCCGTTCCGCCCCCGCCTCTTCGAGGCGCTGAAGGGCTACGACCGGCCCCGCTTTCTCGCCGACCTCGGCGCCGGCCTGACGGTCGGCGTCGTCGCGCTGCCGCTGGCGATGGCCTTCGCGATCGCCAGCGGCGTCAAACCCGAGCAGGGCATCGTCACCGCGATCATCGCCGGCTTCCTGATCGCCGCGCTCGGCGGCTCGAACGTCCAGATCGGCGGGCCGGCCGGCGCCTTCATCGTCATCATCTACGGCATCGTCGAGCGCTACGGCCTGGCCAACCTGCTGATCTCGACGATGCTGGCCGGCGTGCTGCTGTTCGCGATGGGCCTGTTCAAGCTCGGCGCGCTCGTGCGCTACGTGCCGGTGAGCATCGTCATCGGCTTCACCAACGGCATCGCGGTGCTGATCGGGCTGTCGCAGGTGAAGGACTTCTTCGGCCTCGTCACGCCCAAGCTGCCGGCCGATTTCTTCTCGCTGATCGGCGTGCTCGCGTCGCACGCGCACACCGTCAACCCGGCGGCGGTGGCGCTGGCCGCGGTGAGCCTGGCGATCGTCGTGCTGTGGCCGAAGTCGTACACGATGCCCACCGGGCCGATCGGCGCGCTGAAGCATCTGCAGCGCTGGGCCGCGCACCTGCCGGGCACCGTCGTCGCGCTGGTCGTCACGACGCTGGCGGTGACGCTGGCCGGCCTGCAGGTGGAGACGATCGGCTCGCGCTTCGGCGGCATCCCGCAGGGGCTGCCGCCGCTGGCGCTGCCCGAGTTCAGCTGGACGACGGTGAAGCTGCTGGTGATGCCGACGCTGACGATTGCGCTGCTCGGCGCGATCGAGTCGCTCTTGTGCGCGCGCGTCGCCGACAACATGACCGAGCTGCCGCGGCACGATCCGAACCAGGAGCTGATGGCGCAGGGCGTGGCCAACTTCGCCGCGCCGCTGTTCGGTGGCATCCCGGCCACCGGCACGATCGCGCGCACGGTGACCAACGTGCGTTCGGGCGGCACGTCGCCGATCGCCGGCATCGTGCATGCGGCGACGCTGCTCGTCGTCGTGCTCGTCGCGGCGCCCCTGGCGCTGAACGTGCCGCTGGCGGCGCTGGCCGGCATCCTCACCTTCGTCGCCTGGAACATGGGCGAGTGGCGCGAGTTCGCGCGGCTGAAGCACTTCAACCTGCCGTACCGCGTGATCCTCGTCGGCACCTTCATGCTGACCGTCGTCTTCGACCTCACGGTGGCGGTCGAGGTCGGGCTCGTGCTCGCCTGCGCGTTCTTCATCTACCGCATGGGCACGCAGTTCAAGGTGCAGGCGGTGCCGCACGGCGCGCTGCCTGACGGCGTGCACGTGTTCGAGCTGTTCGGCTCGCTCTTCTTCGGCGCCGTGGCGAAGGTGGAAGACCTGCCGGCGCAGCTGCCGGGCGGCACGCGCGCCGTCGTGCTCGAGATGCACCGCATGGTGCTCTTGGACACCTCGGGCCTGGAGGCGCTGCGCCAGCTGCACCGCACGCTGGCGCGCCAGGGCACCGCGCTGGTTCTCGCCAACGTCAACGAGCAGCCGCTGTCGCTGATCCGCCGCTCGGGCTTCGAGGCCGAGCTGGGCGCCGAGCAGATCGTGCCGACGGTGGCGGCGGCGTTTGCCTGATCCTCAGCGCCCGGCCTGCGCCTGCTCGCGCGGGTCGTCGGCCTTCGCGGTGGCGAGCACCTTGCCGTCGGGGCCGAAGGTCACCGTGAACAGCCGGCTCTCGTTCACCGGCTTGTAGCGCCAGCTCCAGACCTCTTCGTTCTTCAGGTCGTAGCGCTTCTGTTCGGCCGGGCGGCCGAGCATGTCGCGCACCTGCTGCGCCGGCATGCCGGGCTGGATGCGCGCGAAGTTGTCTTCGTTGAGCAGCTGGCGCAGCGAGCTCATCTTGCCGTCGGGGCCGATCTTGATGACGTAGTTCGTCCAGCCCTCGGGCTGGCGCGGGTAGTCCAGCGTGCGCGTGCCGTCGGGCGCGACGGTGACGGTGACCGGGTCGCCGAACTGCTTGCGCACGTCGACCTCGGTGGCCACGCCTTCCTCGAGCTTGGCCACACGCTGCGGGTCGCAGCCGGTGAGCAGCGCCATGCCGAGCAGGAAGATGGCAAAGCAGATCTTCATCGCGGGTCTCCTGGCGCGCTCGCGAGGCTTGCGGGGCAGCCCCCTCGTTAGAATCGCGGCATTCTTGCACCCGCTTTTGCCCTCGCTGCCATGCCTTTGTTCTGGAAGCCCTACAAGTCCGAAGTGACGACCTTCATCGAGGAGCTGAAGGCCAAGAAGCCCACCCTCGAAGCCGAGCAGCGCGCCGGCCGCGCGCTGCTGTGGGACCGCGAGCCCGAGCGCGAGCGCCAGGCCGAGTGGAGCGAAGCGCGCGTGGCGCAGCAGCCCTACGTCTACCAGACCAAGCGCTGATGCAGCCCGACGCGGCGGCCGCCGCGCCGCCGGTGCCACCTGCACCGGCAGCGGATCTGCCGCCCGAGATGGCCGGCGAGCCCGCGCCGCCCGAACCCGATGTGGTGGACCAGGTGGCCGTCGCGCGCCTCTATGGCGAGCCGCTCTTTGCGCTGCCGAACGACCTGTACATCCCGCCCGATGCGCTGGAGGTCTTCCTCGAGGCGTTCGAAGGACCGCTGGACCTGCTGCTGTACCTGATCCGCAAGCAGAACTTCAACATTCTCGACATCCCGCTGGCCGACGTGACGCGCCAGTACCTCGCCTACGTCGATCAGATCCGCAGCCACAACCTCGAGCTGGCGAGCGAGTACCTCTTGATGGCGGCGATGCTCATCGAGATCAAGAGCCGCATGCTGCTGCCGCCGAAGAAGAGCGCCGACGGCGGCGAGCCCGAGGACCCGCGCGCCGAGCTCGTGCGCCGGCTCGTCGAGTACGAGCAGATCAAGCTCGCGGCGGCCAAGCTCGACGAGCTGCCGGTCATCGGCCGCGACTTCCTGCGCGCGCAGGTCTTCATCGAACAGGCCTTGCAGCCGCGCTGGCCCGAGGTGCACGCCGCAGACCTGCGCCAGGCCTGGCAGGAGATCGTCGCGCGCGCGCGGCTGACAGCGCACCACACCATCACGCGCGAGCAGTTGTCGGTGCGCGAGCACATGAGCCTCGTGCTGCGCCGGCTGCAGGGGCGCCGCTTTGTCGAGTTCGCCGAGCTCTTCGACACCGCGCGCGGCGTGCCGGTGCTCGTCGTCACCTTCATCGCCCTGCTCGAACTCTCGCGCGAGGCGCTCGTCGAGGTGACGCAGGCCGAGGCGTTTGCGCCGATCTACGTGCGGCTGGCATATCAGCCGAGCTGACCTACACGCCGGCGACGACGAAGAGCCGCCCCGACAGCGGCGCCGCTGCCAGCGATTCGCGATCGAGCGCCTCGCGCGCCGTCGTCACGAAGAGCGTGCGGCCGTCGGCGCCGCCGAAGGCGAGGCCGGTGGGCGCCGGCACCGGCAGCGCGACCATGCGGTCCATGCTGCCGTCGGGCTCGAAGCGCGCGACGCTCCAGCCGCCGCGCAGCGCCGCCCACAGGCCGCCGTCGGCATCGACGGCCAGGCCGCCGAGCTGCCCCGAGCCCTTCGGCACCGTGGCCAGCCGGCGCAGGCCCGATTGGCCTTCGTGCGCGGCGTAGATCGTGCCGCTGCCGGCCGCCGCGATGTAGACGGTGCGCCGCGCGCGGCCCCACGCGAGCGCGGTGGCCGGCTCGGGCAGGCGCCAGCCGGCGTGGGATGACGCCCCCGGCGCGCCCTGCCCCTGCACGGTGACGACGCGCCAGCGGTCGCCGTCGGCCTGGCAAAGCCACGGCTGCCCGGCCTCGCCGGCGCAGGCGGCGGTGACGCCGAAGCGCGGCAGCGCGGCCCGGGTCGCGCCGGTGACGCCGGCCTCGCGCACTTCGCTCGTCGTCAGCACGCGGCCGTCGTCGCCGAAGAGGTGCCAGGCATCGCCGGCCAGCACCTGCACGCCGTGCGGTCCCGGCAGCAGCGCCTGCACCGGGTGCTCGAAGCCGCCGAGCGTCGCGTCGCCGTCGGCATCGGCGGCATGCAGCGCCGGCGCCAGGCGGTCGGCCCACCACAAGCGGCCTCCTGCGGCACCCGCTGCGCCTGCCCCACCTGCGGCACCCACGGCCCCCGGCACCCAGCACGGAAACGCCCCCTCGAACGCCCAATCGCCCGGCACGACGCGCGCCTCGCCTTCGGGCCGCGCAGCGCGCGCCGCGGGCAACTGCGCGCCGATGCGCCGCGCCGCCTCGGCCACCTCGGGGCCGAGCAGTTCCAGCCGCTGCATCGTGAGGCGGAACGCCGGCCCGGCGACGCTGACGGCGCCGCGCACTTCGCCTTGTGCGTCGACGATCGGCGCGCCGCAGCAGCGCACGCCGGGCACGATCTCCTCGTCGTCGATCGACCAGCCGCGCTGCGCCGTCAGCTTCAGCTCGGCGAGCAGCCGCCGCCGGTCGGTCACCGAGCGCGGCGTCACCGCCGTGAGCGTCATGTCGCGCACGAGCGCATCGCGCCGCTCGGGCGGCAGCGCCGCGAGGATCGCCTTGCCCTGGCTCGTGCAATGCAGCGGCTTGCGCTGGCCGATCGCCGAGTGGCTGCGCTGCGCGTGCGCGCCGTCGCAGCGGTCGAGCGAGATCACTTCGAGGCCGTCGAGCGCCGCGAGGTACGCGGTCTCGCCGGTCATGTCGCGCAGCCCGCGCAGCTCGGCCGCCGCGGCGGCGACGAGGTCGGGCATCGCATAGGCGGCGCGGGCGTATTCGAAGCAGCGCGATCCGAGGCAGTAGACGCGCCGCAGCGGATCGCGCCTCAAGAGCCCCCGCGCCACCAGCGTGCCCAGCAGCCGGTACAGCGTCGTGCGCGGCAGGCCCAGGCGCTGCCCCAGTTCGGCCTGCGAATAGCCGGTGGCCGAGCCGCCGACGGCGTCGAGCACGTCGAGCGCCTTGTCGAGCGAGGCGGTTCCTTCGTTCGTCTTCGGCGTCATCGCGGCCGGCTTTCGTCTCTCGTCTTCACGCTGCGCGCCGATCCCAAGCCGTGGAAGCGGCGGTGCACCCACCGGCGATGGCCGGCGTCGACCGGAAGGTCGCGCGCGACCGCGGGCCTACGATCTGCGCGTCGCCCCGCCGCCGGTCACGTCCCGGTAAGCGGGACATTTTGCCATTCGTCACCCGCCCGGCGCATGGGTACCGTATCGGCTTCGTTGCCGCGGGGCGGCGCCGCACGAACCGGAGGACTCCTTGACCCGCACCCCCGACCAACTGCGCAGCGCGCGCTGGTTCGCGCCCGACGACTTCCGCAGCTTCGGCCACCGCTCGCGCGTGATGCAGATGGGCTATGCGAGCGCCGACTGGAAGGGGAAGCCCGTGGTCGCGATCGTCAACACCTGGAGCGACGCGAACCAGTGCCATGCGCACTTCAAGCACCGCGTCGAGGACGTGAAGCGCGGCGTCTTCCAGGCCGGCGGCTTCCCGCTCGAGCTGCCGGCGATCAGCCTCAGTGAATCGCTCGTCAAGCCGACGACGATGCTCTATCGCAACTTCCTCGCCATGGAGACCGAGGAGTTGCTGCGCAGTCACCCGATCGACGCCGCGGTGCTGATGGGCGGCTGCGACAAGACGACGCCGGGCTTGCTGATGGGCGCGTTCTCGGCCGGCATCCCGAGCATCTACCTGCCGGCGGGCCCGATGCTGCGCGGCAACTGGCGCGGCCAGGTGCTCGGCTCGGGCTCGGACGCCTTCAAGTACTGGGACGAGCGCCGCGCCGGGCGCTTGAGCGACCAGGCGTGGCAGGAGATGGAAGCCGGCATCGCGCGCAGCCACGGCACCTGCATGACGATGGGCACGGCGGCAACGATGATGGGCATCGCCGAGGCGGTGGGCCTGACGCTGCCGGGCGCGAGCAGCATCCCCGCGGCCGACGCGAACCACCCGCGCATGAGCGCCGAGTGCGGCCGCCGCGCGGTGGAGATGGCGTGGGAGGACCTCACGCCGGGCAAGCTGCTCAGCCGCGAGCACTTCCTGAACGGCATCGCCTGCGCGATGGCGATGGGCTGCAGCACGAACGCGATCATCCATCTCATCGGCATGTCGCGCCGCGCCGGCCACGCGGTGACGCTCGACGACTTCGACGCCGCGAGCCGCCGCGTGCCCGTCATCGCCAACATCCGGCCAAGCGGCGAGAAGTACCTGATGGAGGACTTCTATTACGCCGGCGGCCTGCGCGGCATGCTCGAACGGATGCGCGGCCATCTGCACCTGGACGTGCGCACCGTCAACGGCCGCACGCTCGGCGAGAACATCGCCGGCGCCGAGGTCTACGACGACGACGTGATCCGGCCGCTTTCGCGCCCGATCTACGCCGAGGGTGCTCTCGCGGTGCTGCGCGGCAACCTCGCGCCCGATGGCGTCGTCATCAAGCCGAGCGCCTGCGCGCCGCACTTGTTGCAGCACACCGGCCGCGCGCTCGTCTTCGACGACTACCCGGCGCTGAAGAAGGCCGTCGACGACCCGGCGCTCGACGCGAGCGGCGACGACGTGCTCGTGCTGCGCAACGCCGGCCCCAAGGGCGCCGGCATGCCCGAGTGGGGCATGCTGCCGATCCCGACGAAGCTCTTGAAGCAGGGCGTCACCGACATGCTGCGCCTGTCCGATGCGCGCATGAGCGGCACCAGCTACGGCGGCTGCCTCTTGCACTGCTCACCCGAGGCGGCGATCGGCGGGCCGCTGGCCCTGGTGCGCACCGGCGACCGCATCACGGTGGACGTACCGGCGCGCCGCATCCACCTCGAGGTCGGCGACGACGAACTCGCGCGCCGCCGCGCCGAGTGGACGGCGCCCCCGCCGCGCTGGCAACGCGGCTACGGGTGGCTCTTTGCGCAGCACATCCTGCAAGCCAACGATGGCTGCGACTTCGACTTCCTCGAAACCCGCTTCGGCGCCGCGGTGCCGGAGCCGGACATCTTCTGACCCATGGCCAAGACCACCCTGAAATCGGAAACCCGCGCGCTGCTCGCCGAGGTCAGCACCGCGACGCTGTGCACGGCGCTGTTCAAGCGCGGCCTGCGCAACCAGTTCATCCAGGACGTGCGGCCGCTCAACTCGGGCCTCCCCAACATGGTCGGCGAGGCGTTCACGCTGCGCTACATCCCGGCGCGCGAGGACCTGAACCCGATCAGCGTCTTCGCCGACCGCGCGCATCCGCAACGCAAGGCCGTCGAAGAGTGCCCGAGCGGCGCGGTGTTCGTCATCGACAGCCGCAAGGACCCGCGCGCCGCCTCGGCCGGCGGCATCCTCGTCAGCCGGTTGATGAAGCGCGGCGCCGCGGGCATCGTCACCGACGGCGGCTTCCGCGACAGCCCAGAGATCGCCAAGCTGCCCTTGCCCGCCTACCACTGCCGGCCAAGCGCGCCGACCAACATCACGCTGCACCACGCGATCGACATCAACGTGCCGATCGGCTGCGGCGACGCGCCGGTGTTCCCCGGCGACGTGATCGTCGGCGACGGCGAAGGTGTCGTCGTCATTCCCGCGCACCTCGCCGACGAAGTGGCGGCCGAGGCGACCGAGATGACGGCGTTCGAGGACTTCGTGCAGGAACGTGTCCTCGCCGGCCAGTCGATCCTCGGCCTCTACCCGCCCACCGACGAGGCCAACCGCGAAGCGTTTGCGCAATGGCGGCAGGTGAACGGGCGCTGACCCGGGCAATCCGTTCGGGCTGAGCGTGTCGAAGCCCTCGGCCGCCGGCGCAAACCGGCTTGCACCTGGAAACAGTTGCCGTGCCCCGGTGGGGCGGTCGCGGCAAAGGTCGCTGCTACCCTTTTTGCCATGTCGTCCGCCGCCGAGCCCGCTGCGCTGCGCGTCCGCCCGCTGACCGAGTCGCCGGCGCTGGCCGAACTCGCCGCCGAGATGCTCGCCCGGCCGAAGGCGATGGTGCAACTGACGCCCGACGAGGCGCGGCTCATTGCCGCCGGCATGGGCCTCGTGACCTTTCCGCCCGGCACGACGCTGCTGCGCGAAGGCGCCGAAAGCGCCTCCGGCCACATGCTGCTGATCCTCGACGGCGAGGTCAGCGTCGACAGCGAGGCGGCCGGCACGCCCGACGCGCCGCTGGCGCTGTCGGTGATCGGCCCGGGCGAGATCATCGGCGAGATGGCGCTGCTGGACGGCGCGCCGCGTGCGGTGAGTTGCACCGCGGTGAGCGCGGTGCTGGCCGCGGGCCTGTCGCGCAGCGGCCTGGCGGCGCTGATGGCCGCGCATCCGGTCGTCGCGGCCAAGCTCGTCGTGGTGCTCGCCACGCGCATCGCTGACCGCCTGCGCGCGGTGAGCCAGCAGGTGCAGGTCTACGCCCAACTCGCCGCCGACAGCCACGAGGAGCTGGCGCGCATCCGCAGCGCGGTGCAGCGCACGGGGACGAGGTAGGCGACCCCCGAATTCGGGGTGGGCGCTGCCCTAACCCCTCACCTCATACACCCCGAGCTTGCGGTGCAGCGGCGCCTCGTCGGCGACGAAGACGAACGCCGGTGCCGATGACGAGCGGTTGCGCAGCACCACCGCCTCGTAGCCCGGCGCGCAGCAGGTGTCGGCTTCGGCAAGCGTGAACGACTTGCCGGCCACCTTCACCTCGGCGCCACCCTCGACGACGTGGAAGACGCTCGCCGGGCTGCGCGCCGGCAGCGCCAGCGTCTGCCCCGGGCGCAGCATCAGCGCGTAGAACCCGAGGATGGCGAGCGCGTCGCCGCCGGTCTCGGGGTTCAGGTACGTGACCGTCACGCTCTCGAGGTCGGGCTGGTCGGCGGCCAGCGACGAAAGCGCCGCCTTCACCTCGGCCCACGGGTAGCGCAGCAGCGGATAGGCCCTCTTCGTGCGCTCGAACACCGGCGTCGGCGCGACGCCGGCGCGAAGGTGGCTGCGCTCGCCGTGCGCGGCCTGCTGCGCCTGGCGCTGGCCGGTGACGTGGTAGCTCGCTTCGAGGTAGTAGACGAGCGGCAGATCGAGCACGTCGAGCCAGACGACGGGCTGGTCGCCGTCGTGGCCGTGTTCGTGCCACAGCCCCGTCGGCGTGAGGATCAGGTCGCCGCGGTGCATCACGCACTTCTCGCCTTCGACCGTCGTCCACGCGCCCTCGCCTTCGACGACCATGCGCACGGCGTTCGGCGTGTGCCGGTGCGATGGCGCCCACTCGCCCGGCAGCAGCAGCTGCATGCCGAGGTAGATCGCACTGGAGGCCTGCATCTTCTCGAGCGTATGGCCGGGGTTCGCGAGCACGAGCACGCGCCGCTCGGCCTTCTCGATTGGCGTCAGCTCGCCGGCGCGCAGCAAGAGCGGCTTCAGCGCCGCGTACGACCAGGCGGTCGGCACCGTGCGCGGCTGCGGCTTCGCCGCCGGCATCACCGCGCGCAGGCTCGGCCACAACGGCACGAGGTTCAAGGCGCGCAGCGCCGCGACGTAGTCGGCGGGCAGATCTTCGAGGCGGCCGAGGTCGCTCATGCGGTTCTCCTTCGGGGTTCAGGGCGCGGGTGAGTCGTTGGCGAGGCGTCGGTACGGCGCCTGTTCAGTCCGCCGCCAGGCAGTTGCCGACCTTCCAGCCGTACAGCCACTCCAGCGCATCGTAGAAGCGTTCGGGCGTGCGCCCGCGCCACAGGTCGTTGCGCACGAGCCGCTCGACGCCCTTGGCGTGGTAGATGCGCCCCATCTCGCGCGAGCTGAGCACGATGCGCGCCGTGCGCGCGATGCGCGAGCGCTGGTACAGCGCCAGCGCCGGCGCCCAGTCGTTGCCGTGCACACGCAGCGCCTCGCCGAGCGTCACCGCGTCTTCCATCGCCATGCAGGCGCCCTGCGCCATGTATTGCGTCGTCGGGTGCGCGGCGTCGCCGAGCAGCGTCGCGCGGCCGAAGGTCCAGTTGGGAATCGGCTCGCGGTCGGCGGTGGCCCAGCGCTTCCAGCTCTTCGGCAGGTCGATCAACTGCCGCGGCCTGGCATGGATGCCCTGGAAGTAGCTTTGCACCTCCTCGCGGCTGCCCTCGCTGACGCCCCACTGCTCGGCTTCGCGGCTGTGGAACGTGACGACGACGTTGTACTGCTCGCCGCCGCGCAGCGGGTAATGCACCAGATGGCAGTTCGGGCCGACCCAGATGCTGGCGGCGTTCCACTGCAGATCGACCGGGAAGTCCTTCTTGTCGACGACGGCGCGGTAGACGACGTGGCCGGTGACGCGCGCCGGGTCGCCGACGTACTGCTCGCGCACGACCGACTTCACGCCGTCGGCGCCGACGAGCGCCTGGCCGTGGTGGGCGCGGCCGTGCTGGTCGATCACCGTGACGCGGCCATCCTGCTGCTCGACGTGCGTGACGCGCGTCGAGGTGTGGAACTCGACGTGGCCCGATTCCTCGGCGCCTTCGAGCAGCGACTTGTGCACGTCGACGCGGTGGATCACCGCGTACGGGTTGCCGAAGCGCGCGCGGAAGGCTTCGCCGGTGGGGATGCGGCCAACGCAGTACTCGTCGAGCGCGTCGTGCATCACCATGCAGTCGGTGTAGACGGCGCGGCCGCGCGCGCGCTCGCCGACGCCCAGTGCATCGAAGGCCGAGAACGCGTTGGGCCCGAGCTGGATGCCGGCGCCGATCTCGCCGATCTCGGGCGACTGCTCGAGCACCGTCACCGCGAAGCCGCGCTTGACGAGCGCCAGCGCCGCCGCGAGGCCGCCAATGCCGCCGCCGGCGACGAGCACGGGAAGGGTCGAGGTCGCTGCCGTCATCGGCGTGTCTCCTGGGTGCGAGCCGCCGTCCGGCCTGCTCGGCGTTTTTTAATCAGCATGCTGATTGTTGAGAGTCTAAGGGTCAGGGCGGCGAACGGCAAGCCGAACAGTCGAACGACAGCCGAGCGACAACGTCAGTGCGCCCGGTCCCAGTTCGGCCCGACGCCCACCTCGGCGAGCAGCGGCACCTTCAACGCCGCGACGCCGGCCATCAGCCGCGGCACCGCCTCGCGTGCCCAGTCGAGCTCGGCCTCGGGCACCTCGAAGACGAGTTCGTCGTGCACCTGCATCACCATCGCGGTGGCCTTCCTCTCGCGGTCGAACTCGGCCTGCACGGCGATCATCGCCAGCTTGATCAGGTCGGCCGCGGTGCCCTGCATCGGCGCGTTGATCGCCTGCCGCTCGGCGCCGGCGCGGCGCGGGCCGCTGCCGCCGTTGATCTCCGGCAGCCAGACGCGGCGACCGAACAGCGTCTCGACGTAGCCGAGCTCGGCGGCGCGCCGCTTCGTCTCGTCCATGTAGCGCTTGACGCCGGCAAAGCGCGCGAAGTAGCGGTCGATGTAGTCGCGCGCCGCCTTCTGCTCGATGCCGAGGTTGCTGGCAAGACCGAACGCGCCCATGCCGTAGATGAGCCCGAAGTTGATCACCTTGGCATACCGGCGCTGCTCGGGCGTCACCTCGCCCACCGGGGAGCCGAAGACCTCGCTGGCGGTGGCGCGGTGCACGTCCACACCTTCGGCGAACGCGCGCAAGAGGCCCGGGTCCTCGCTGATGTGCGCCATCAGGCGCAGCTCGATCTGCGAGTAGTCGGCGCTCATGATCACGTGCCCGGGCGGCGCGACGAAGGCCTCGCGCACGCGCCGCCCCTCGGGCGTGCGGATGGGGATGTTCTGCAGGTTCGGCTCGTTGCTCGAAAGACGCCCCGTCACCGCCACCGCCTGCGCGTAGTTGGTGTGCACGCGGCCGGTCGCGGGGTTCACCATCGCCGGCAGCTTGTCGGTGTAGGTGCCCTTGAGCTTGGCGAGGCTGCGGTGGTCGAGGATGCGCGCCGGCAGCGGGTAGTCCTTCGCCAGCTCGGCGAGCACGTCCTCGTCGGTGGAGGGCGCGCCGCTGGCGGTCTTGCGCTTGACCGGCAGGCCGAGCTTGCCGAACAGGATCTCGCCGATCTGCTTGGGGCTGCCGAGGTTGAACGGCTGACCGGCGATCGCATAGGCCTCCTGCTCGAGCTGCACCATGCGCTCGGCGAGGTCGCGGCTTTGCGCCGCCAGCACAGCGGCGTCGATCAGCACGCCGCGGCGCTCGATGCGCTGCAGGATCACCGACACCGGCAGCTCGATCGCCTCGTAGACGTGGCGCATGCCGGGTGCGGCTTCGAGCTGCGGCCACAGCACGTCGTGCACGTGCAGGCACATCTCGCTGTCTTCGCCCGAGTACTCG
This sequence comes from Betaproteobacteria bacterium, assembly GCA_016716535.1. Taxonomy (GTDB): domain Bacteria; phylum Pseudomonadota; class Gammaproteobacteria; order Burkholderiales; family Burkholderiaceae_C; genus Rubrivivax. Next base: position 66,134 of record JADJWD010000004.1, read on the forward strand.
GTGGCGCGCGCGAGATCGACTTGCGCGAACGGGATCTGGCTCGCGCCCTTGCCGCACACGTCCTCGTAACTCAGGCCCTGGCGGCCGAGGTGCCGCTCGGCGAGGCTCTCGAGGCTGTGTGCCTTGTGCGCCTCGAGCACGTAGCTTTGCAGCAGCGTGTCGTGCCGCACGCCTGCCAGCGCGACGCCGTGGTTGGCGAGGACGTGGCGGTCGTACTTCGTGTTCTGGCCGATCTTGGCGCGCATCTCGTCTTCGAGCCAGGGCTTCAAGCGCGCGAGCACCGTCTGCAGCGACAACTGCTCGGGCGCGCCGGGGTAGTTGTGCGCCACCGGCACGTAGGCGGCGCGCCCCGGCTCGACGGCGAAGCTGATGCCGACGATGTGCGCGCGCATCGGGTCGAGCGAATCGGTCTCGGTGTCGAAGGCGACGAGCGGCGCGGCCAGGAGGCGCTCGAGCCAGGCGTCGAGGCGTTCTGGCGTCGTCACGGTTTCGTATTCGCGGGCGATCGCCCGCGGCGGCGGCGCGGGGCGCGGCGCAGTCGTCGGTGCGCTCGTCGATGCACTCGCCGGTTTGGCCGTCGAGACCGATGCCGGCGGCGCGCTCACGCCCGCGTCGCCCTCCGGCTCGAGTTCCTTCAGCCACGTGCGAAAACCGAAGCGCCCATAGAACTCCGCGAGCCCCGCGCGGTCCGGCTCGCGCAGGCCCAGCGCATCGAGCGCCGGCCAGCCGGGCACGTGCGCCGAAAGATCGCAGTCGGTGCGCACAGTGACGAGCCGCTGGCCCATCGGCAGCCAGTCGAGCGCGCGGCGCAGGTTCTCGCCGACGACACCCTTGATGCCGCCCGCCGCGGCGACGATGCCGTCCAGCGTGCCGTGTTCCTGCAAGAGCTTGACAGCAGTCTTCGGGCCGACCTTGTCGACGCCGGGCACGTTGTCGACCGTGTCGCCGATCAGCGTCAGGTAGTCGACGATGCGCTCGGGCGGCACGCCGAACTTCTCCTGCACGCCCTCGACGGTGAGCCGCTCGGGCGGCTTGGCCATCGTGTTGATCAGGCTCACCGCCGGCGTGACGAGCTGCGCGAGGTCCTTGTCGCCGGTGGAGACGAGCACGCGGTGGCCCTCGGCGGCGGCCAGGCGCGCGAGCGTGCCGATGACGTCGTCGGCCTCGATGCCGGGCACTTCGAGCACCGGCCAGCCGAGCAGGCGCACGACCTCGTGGATCGGCTCGATCTGCTGCACCAGCGGCTCGGGCATCGGCGAGCGGTGCGCCTTGTACTCGGGGTACCACTCGTCGCGGAAGGTCTTGCCCGGCGCGTCGAACACACACGCGGCATGCGCGGCCGGGAAGCGCCCGCGCAACCACTTCATCATCGCGACGACGCCGTGCAGCGCGCCGGTCGGGAAGCCGTCGGGCGAGCGCAGGTCGGGCAGTGCGTGGTAGGCGCGGTACAGGTAGCTGGAGCCGTCGACCAGCAGCACGAACTTGTCTTGCATGCGGGCATTCTCGCGCGCGCGACGCGGGCATTCGGTGCAGCGTCGTCGAAGAGGCCGCTGCTTAGAATGGCGCGCATGATCGCCGCTCGGGTCGCCCGCGTCACTGCACTCGCTGCCTGGGCAGGCGCATGCGCCCTGCCCTCGGCGGTGCTGGCCGCGCCGCCGACCACCGCCACCCCGCTGGCGGCTGCCGCGTCAGCGCCGGCCAAGCCCCGCGCCGCCTCAGGCGTGCGTGTCATCGAAGACGACCGCGTGCGCATCGAGGAGACGCGCCTGCGCGGGCGCTTGCAGCGCGTGACCGTGGCGCCGAAGGACGGCGCGCTCGCGCCCTACGAGATCAACGTCGGTGCCGGCGGCCGCGACCCCTCGCAGGACAAGAGCGCCGCCGGCCAGCGTGTCTGGTCGGTGCTGCGGTTCTGAAGCGGCGGCAGGGGGAGCGGCAGCACCGTCCATGGCCGTCTACACCGAGGTCGGCTTCGACGCCGCAGCCGCCCTGTTCACGCGCCTGGGTCTGGGTCGCCTGACCGACCTGCAAGGCATCCAGAGCGGCATCGAGAACACCAACTACTACGCCGCCAGCGAGCGCGGCCAATGGGTGCTGACGCTGTTCGAGCGGCTGACGCGCGCCGAGCTGCCGTACTACCTGCACCTGATGCGGCACCTGGCCACCGCCGGCATCCCGGTGCCGGCACCGCAGGCCGATGGCCGCGGCGAGTTGCTGCACGAACTGGCCGGCAAGCCCGCGGCGGTGGCGACAAGGCTGCCGGGCAGCCACCGCCTCGCGCCGACCGCGACACACTGCGTGCAGGTCGGCGCGATGCTGGCGCGCCTGCACGTCGCCGGCGCGTCGTTCTCGATGCAGCAGCCGCACCTGCGGGGCCTGGCCTGGTGGCGCGAGACGGTGCCGGTGGTGCTGCCGCATCTGCAAGCCGAGGAACCCGCGCGCGCCGCGCTGCTGCGCGACGAGCTTGCGTTCCACGAGCAGTGGGCCGCGTCGGCCGCCGGCGCGGCGCTGCCGCGCGGGCCGATTCACGCCGACCTCTTCCGCGACAACGTGATGTTCGACGACACCGCCGGCGACGACCGCCTGTGCGGCTTCTTCGACTTCTACTTCGCCGGCACCGACGCGCTGCTGTTCGACATCGCCGTATGCCTGAACGACTGGTGCTGCGATCTCGACACCGGGCGGCTGGACGAAACACGCGCCGAGGCCTTCGTCGCCGCCTACGCCGCCGTGCGGCCGCTCGTGCCGGCCGAGCGGCGGCTGATGCCGGCGCTGCTGCGCGCCGCGGCGCTGCGCTTCTGGCTCTCGCGGCTGTGGGACTGGCACCTGCCGCGCCCGGCGGCGCTGCTGGCGCCGAAGGATCCGCACCACTTCGAGCGCGTGCTGCGCGAACGCATCGCCACGCCGTGGCATCCGCCGACCTGACACACCCCCGAAGAAGAACCGCCGCATGGCCCTGCAACTGAAAACGGTCTCGCTGGCACACGGCCCGCGCTGGGTGGCCGACGGCTTTCGCGCCTTCGCGCGCCGGCCGCTGGCGCTGGGCCTCTTGTTCCTGCTGTTCCTGGCCGCCAGCACGCTGGTGGCGGCGTTGCTCCCGTTTGTCGGCGGGCTGGTGCAGCTGATGGCGCTGCCGATGCTGTCGCTCGGCTACATGGTCGCCACGCAGTCGGCGCTGCTCGGCGGGCCGGTGCACCCGGGGCAGTTCATCGAGCCGCTGCGTAGCGACGCGACGCGCCGGCGCTCGCTGCTCGTGCTGTGTGCCAGCTACGGCGTGCTGGCGTTCGCGCTTCTGATGTTGTGCGCCTGGGTCTCCGACGACGCGCTGACGCGGCTGCAGATGCTGGTGGCGCGCGGCGACACGACGCGCGCCGAAGTCGATGCGCTGCTCGACGAGCCGGGCGTCACTCAGGCCGCCTGGCTGCTGGGCATCTTCGGCACGTTGCTGTCGGTGCCGTACTGGTTCGCGCCGGCGCTCGTGCACTGGGGCGGCCAGGGCATCGGGCAGGCGCTGTTTTCCAGCGCGCTGGCGCTGTGGCGCAACAAGGGCGCGTTCACGACCTTCATCGCCACCTGGGTGGCGGTGGTCGCGTTGTCGAGCATCGCGCTGTCGATGCTGCTGGCCGCGCTCGGCGCAGCGCGCGTGGCCGGCATGCTGCTGATGCCGCTGGCGCTGCTGTTCAGCAGCGTGTTCTACGTCTCGCAGCTGTTCGCGTTCAACGACAACTTCGGCGGCGCCGGCGCGCCGGCCGAGGAGCCGACGGGGCCGGGGGCGGCGGGTTAGTCCACCGGCGTCAGCTTCGCGATGCCCAGCGCCAGCCACTTGCTGCCGTGGCGGCCGAACTGCACTTGCGCGCGCGCGTCGGCGCCGCGACCTTCGAGCGTGGTGACGACGCCCTCGCCGAACTTGTTGTGGAACACCGTCTGGCCGACGCGCAGGCCGTGCGTGTCGGCCGACGGAGCGCGCGTGGGCATCGGCGCCGGCGCCGCATAAGCCGGCGTCGCGACGCGGCCGACGCCGACGATCCCCGTGAGCCCGCTGCCGCGCCCCCACGCCTGCTGGTATTCGCGCGCATAACCCGAGCCGAAGCCGGCCTGGCGCGGCGTCAGCCAGCGTAAAGCGCCTTCGGGCAGTTCTTCGAGGAAGCGGCTTTTGACGTTGTAGCGGGTCTGCCCGTGCAGCAAGCGCGTCTGGCTGTAGCTGAGGTAGAGACGCTTGCGTGCGCGCGTGATCGCCACGTACATCAGGCGGCGCTCCTCCTCGAGCCCGTCGCCGTCGGCCAGCGAGTTCTCGTGCGGGAACAAGCCTTCCTCGAGCCCGGTGATGAACACAGCATCGAACTCCAGGCCCTTGGCCGAGTGCACCGTCATCAGTTGCACCGCGTCCTGGCCGGCCTGCGCCTGGTTGTCGCCGGCCTCGAGCGCGGCGTGCGTCAGGAAAGCGGCCAGCGGGCTCTGGATCTCGCCGGTGTCGGTGTCGGGCGCGGCCTCGGGGCTCTTCGCCTGCTCGTCGACCGGCAGCGCCACGGCGTCCTTGCCGAAGCCTTCCTGCATCACGAAGCTCTCGGCGGCGTTGACCAGTTCCTCGAGGTTCTCGATGCGGTCGGCGCCTTCCTTGTCGGTCTTGTAGAAGGCGACGAGGCCCGAGTGCTCGAGCATGTGCTCGATGATCTCGCGCAGCGTCAGGCCACGCGTCGCGGCGCGCATGCTCTCGACGAGGCGCATGAACTGCTGCAGATTGACGCCGGCCTTGCCGGCCACCGCGCCGACACTTTGCGCGAGGCTGCGGCCGCTCGCGCGCGCCGCGTCCTGCAGCTGCTCGATCGTGCGCGCGCCGATGCCGCGCGCCGGGAAGTTGACGACGCGCAGGAAGCTCGTGTCGTCGTCGGCGTTCTCGACAAGGCGCAGGTAGGCCAGCGCGTGCTTGATCTCGGCACGCTCGAAGAAGCGCAAGCCCCCGTAGACGCGGTACGGGATGCTCGCGTTGAAGAGCGCACTTTCGAGCACGCGGCTTTGCGCGTTGCTGCGGTAGAGCAGCGCCGTCTCGACGCGCGGCATGCCGCCGCGGTGGAGTTGCTGCAGCTCTTCGAGCACCCACTGCGCCTCGGCGTAGTCGCTCGTGCTCTCGTGCACGCGCACCGGCTCGCCGGCGCCGGCGTCGGTGCGCAGGTTCTTGCCCAGGCGCCGCTCGTTGTGTGCGATGAGGCCGTTGGCGGCGTCGAGGATGTGCCCGCCCGAGCGGTAGTTCTGTTCGAGCTTGACGACGCGCTCGACGCGGTACTCGCGCTCGAAGTCGGCCATGTTGCCCACGCGCGCACCGCGAAAGGCGTAGATGCTCTGGTCGTCGTCGCCGACCGCGAAGACCGACTGCGCCCCGGCACCCGTCGCCGGACCGCTGCCCGGCGGCGGCGCCAGCATCTTCAGCCACGCGTACTGCAGCTTGTTCGTGTCCTGGAACTCGTCGACGAGCAGATGCGCGAAGCGGCGCCGGTAGTGCTCGCGCAGCGGGTCGTTGTCGCGCAGCAGCTCGTAGGTGCGCAGCAGCAGTTCGGCGAAGTCGACGACACCTTCGCGCTGGCACTGCGCCTCGTAGGCCTCGTAGACCTCGACCAGCTTGCGGGTGTGCGGGTCGGGCGCGGGGACGTCGCGCGGCCTTAAGCCCTCTTCCTTGCTGCCGGCGATGAACCACGCCGCCTGCTTGGGCGGGAAGCGCTCTTCATCGAGGTTGAGCGACTTGACGACGCGTTTGACGGCGGCGACGGTATCCTGCGCGTCGAGGATCTGGAACGACTGCGGCAGCCCCGCCAGCTTCCAGTGCGCGCGCAGGAAGCGGTTGCACAGGCCGTGGAAGGTGCCGATCCACATGCCGCGCACGTTCACCGGCAGCATGCTCGACAGCCGGCCGAGCATCTCCTTGGCCGCCTTGTTCGTGAAGGTCACGGCCAGCACCTGCGCCGGGCTCGTGCGCCCGGTCTGCAAGAGCCAGGCGATGCGTGTGGTCAATACGCGCGTCTTGCCGGACCCCGCGCCAGCCAGGATCAACGCCGATTGCGGCGGGTCGGCCGGCAGCGTCACCGCCGCCAGCTGCTCGGGGTTCAGCCCCTGAAGCAAGCGGTGCAGCAGGCCGCTCGTCGAAGTCACCCCATCGGCTGGCGGCGACCCTGAAGCCTCCGGACTTCTCGGCGTGTTCGTCGGCCAAGTCTCGTGCATGCGGCGATTCTAGGGAGCCCTCGTTGCCCTCCACTCGCCACATCGTCACCGTGCGCTCGAGCGGGCCCTCGGCCGCGTCCGGCTCGAGGCGCGCCTCGCTTGCGATCTCGATGCGCGACAGCTCCGTCTCGCCGCCGGTGGCCAGCGCGCGCCGCCGCAGGTTCTCGCGCTGCAGCCGTTCGGCCAGCCACGGCGCCACCGTCTCGGCCGGCAGCGGGCGGCCGATGAGGTAGCCCTGCACCTCGTCGCAGCCCATTTCGCCCAGCGCCGCCAGCTGCGCCGCCGTCTCGACGCCTTCGGCGACGGTGGTCATCGACAGGCTGCGCGCCATCACGATGACCGCCTGCGCGATCGCGCGGTCCTCGCCGCTGTCAGGCAAGGCGCTCACGAACGAGCGGTCGACCTTCAGCGTGTGCACGTTGAAGCGCTTCAGGTACGACAGCGAGCTGTGCCCCGTGCCGAAGTCGTCCAGCGCGATGCGCACGCCGATGCGCGCGAAGTCCGCGAGCAGTGCGCGCGTGGCCTCGCTGTCTTCCATCAGCATCGACTCGGTCAGTTCGATGTCCAGCCGCTCGGGCGCGATCGCGTACTCGCGCAGCGTGTCCTCGACGAGCGTGGCCAGGTGCGCGTGCCGCACCTGGCGCGCCGACAGGTTGATCGCCATGCGCAGCGGCGGCAGGCCGATGCCGTCCCACGTCGCCAGCTGCGCGCAGGCGGTGCGGATGACCCAGGCGCCCACCGGCAGCACGAGGCCCGTGTCCTCGAGCGCGCCGATGAAGCGGTCGGGCGGCACCATGCCGCGGCCGGGGGAATGCCAGCGCAGCAGCGCCTCGACGCCGGTGATGGCGCCGTCGGACAGGCGCGCCTTCGGCTGGTAGTGCAGCAGGAACTCGCTGCGGTCCACCGCGCGGCGCAGCGCGTTCTCGAGCGACAGCCGCGCGGCCATCGCCGCGTTCAGGTCGTCGCTGAAGAAGCAGTAGACGCCGCGGCCGAGCGACTTGGCGCGGTACATCGCCATGTCGGTATGGCCGATCAGGCGGTCGAGGTCGACGTCGTCGGCCGGGTACATCGAGATGCCGATGCTGACCGAGACGACGATCTCCTCCTCGCCGAGCTTGAAGGGCGTCGCCAGCGCGTCGAGCAGGCGCTGCGCGATGAGCGCCGCGTCGTCGGAGCCGGCCAGGTCCTCGGCAATGACCGTGAACTCGTCACCGCCCAGGCGCGAGACGGTGAACGGGCTGTCCTCGGCCGGCCGGGCCAGCGAGTCGACGCTGCGCAGGCTGCCCGAAAGCAGGCCCGCGACGTGTTGCAGCAAGCGGTCGCCGGCGGCGTGGCCCAGGCTGTCGTTGATGACCTTGAAGCGGTCCAGATCCAGGAACATCAGCGCCATCACGCGGCCACTGCGCCGCGCGCGCAGCATCGCGCGCTCGAGCCGGCTGCGGAACAGTGCCCGGTTCGGCAGGCCGGTGAGGCTGTCGTAGTTGGCCAGCTGCACCAGCCGGTCCTGCGCCTCGCGGCGGTCGCTGATGTCGCGCAGGCGCACGAGCCAGTCGCTGCCCTGCGAGCCGGCCGGCACATCGCCCTGGGCGGCACCGGGCAGCGGCACGAACTGGATCTCGATCGGCACGCTGCCGTTCTCGCGGTGCACCGTCGCTTCGCCGTTGCGCAGCGTCGCGTTGCCGTCGGCGGCGGCGGCTTGCTGGACGTGGTCGAGGCAGGCGGTGCCGACGAGGTCGGCGATCGGGCGCTGGAAGAGGCGGCAGGCGGCGTCGTTGCCCGCGACGATGCGGCCCGCCTCGTCGCAGACGAGCAAGGCGTCGGCGCTGCTGGAGAACAGCGTCTGCAGCCGCTGCTGGGCCAGCGTGAGCCGCTCGTGGGTGGCGTCCAGACGCCGGCGCAGCTGCGTCGGCAGGCCCCCCGAGACGCGGTCGGCCAGCCAGTTCCGCGTCCGGTCGACCCAGCGCTCCAGGCGCCGCCGGCGCGGGCGCGTGTCGCCAGCCGGCGTCTCCGGCGGCAGCAGCGTCGGCGTGGGGGTGTTGGCGGCCATGACGTTCCGTCCGGGGATATCGGCCACCCTGGGTCGCGCTTGAGCACGCCCGGTAGAATGCCGCACCGGGCGTCGGTGGCCAGCAGGCCGCCGGCGCCCGGTTTGTTCTTGTGCCGCCGGCCCCGCATCGCCCATGGAAATCTTCGACTACGACAACATCCTCCTGCTGCCCCGCAAGTGCCGTGTGGAGAGCCGCAGCGAGTGCGACCCCTCGGTCGAGTTCGGCGGCCGGCGCTTCGCGCTGCCGGTGGTGCCGTCGAACATGAAGACGGTCGTCGATGCGTCGATCGCCGAGACCCTGGCCGGCCACGGGCATTTCTACGTGATGCACCGCTTCGACCTCGACAACGTCGAGTTCGCGAAGGCGATGCGCGACAAGGGCCTCTTCGTCTCGATCAGCTCTGGCGTGAAGGCGGCCGATTTCACGGTGGTCGACCGGCTCGCGGCCGAGGGCATCGGCGCGGACTACATCACGATCGACATCGCGCATGGCCACGCCGAGAGCGTGCGCAAGACGATCGAGCACATTAAGAAGCGGCTGCCCGACGCCTTCGTGATCGCCGGCAACGTCGCCACGCCCGAGGCGGTGATCGACCTCGAGAACTGGGGCGCCGACGCGACGAAGGTCGGCGTCGGCCCCGGCAAGGTCTGCATCACGAAGCTGAAGACCGGCTTCGGCACCGGGGGCTGGCAGCTGAGCGCGCTGAAGTGGTGCGCGCGCGTCGCGACCAAGCCGATCATCGCCGACGGCGGCATCCGCCACCACGGCGACATCGCCAAGAGCGTGCGCTTCGGCGCCGCGATGGTGATGATCGGCTCGCTGTTCGCCGGCCACGAGGAGAGCCCGGGCCAGACGGTCGAGGTCGACGGCCAGCTGTTCAAGGAGTACTTCGGCAGCGCGTCGGACTTCAACAAGGGCGAGTACAAGCACGTCGAGGGCAAGCGCATCCTCGAGCCGATCAAGGGCAAGCTCGCCGATACGCTGCGCGAGATGCGCGAAGACCTGCAAAGCTCGATCAGCTACGCCGGCGGGCGGGGGCTGGCGGATCTGAAGAAGGTCAACTACGTCATCCTCGGCGGCGAGAACGCCGGCGAGCACCTCTTGATGTGACGACGCCGCCCCGCGGGGCGGCGTCTGATGCGACCAGACTCAGCGCGGCAACATCGCCTCGCGCTCGTCGATGCGCCAGGCGCGCCGGGCCGCCGTCTTCTCGGCGCGCGTCAACGCCGGCTTCGCCGAGGCGACCGCCGCCGGGCAGGCGCCGTTGTCGGCGTGGTGCGCGGCGGTGACGAGCAGCGGGTCGTCCAGCGCGCCGGTGTCGCGCGTGAAGTCCTCGGCCACCGGGCAGGTGGCATCGAAACCGTCGAAGAAGCGCCCTTCGTTGCGCGCGTTGGCCGATTCGAAGTTGACGGCGCTGTAGGTGGTGCCGCAGTGGCCGGCCGGCAGCGAGCCGACCGGCTTGCCGAACGTCGTGTCGCCGACGCTGACGACCTGCACGTCGATGCCACGCAGGCCGTTGATCACCTGCTCGGCCGCCGAGGCGGTGCGCGGCCCCGTCAGCAGGTAGACGCGCGGCAGGCCGAGCGCCTGGCTGACGTTCTGGAAGTGGAAGCTCTGGTTGTTGGCGCGGGCGCGCTTGTCGTTGTAGAGCAGCGCCGTGTAGGTGCGCGCCGAGCTGCCGGTGAACGCGCGTTGCCCGGCCACGTACGAAGCGAGCTCCGCACCCACCGAGACGAGGCCGCCGCCGTTGTAGCGCAGGTCGAGCACGAGGTCCTGCACGCCCTCGCTGCGGAAGAGCGTGAAGGCGCTCGAGAGGCCGCCCTGCGCCTGCGAGAGCATGTCCTTGACCATCAGGTAGCCGAGCCTGCGGCCGTTGGGCGAGAGCACGACACGCGCGCCGCTCGTCGGCGTGAGGTCGAACACCTTCGCCTCGACGATGACGGTGCGCGTGACGCCGGCGCGGCGCAGTTGCAGCGTCAGGCGGTCGCCGGCGCGGCCGGCCGACAGCACCGAGTAGTCGTCGGCGGCGATCAGCTCGGCGGCGGTGCGGCCATTCGCCGTCAGCACCTCGTCGCCGCGCTGCACGCCTTGCACGGCCGCGTCGCTGGCCGGTTCGACGTAACGCACGTACAGCGGCTCGCCCGCGCGCACCTCGAAGCCGTTGACGGCGACGCCGTAGCCGAGCGTGCGGCCGTCGCCGTAGAAGCGGTTGAAGCTCTCGGTGCTCTCGCTGCGGCTGTAGACGTCGGCGGCCGGGAACTCGGCCGTGCCGCCGGTGTAGAGCAGCGCGTCGTAGTAGTCGAGCACGTCGGTGAACGACGCCGGGTTCGGCCGCGGCGAGATCGCGTACCAGAAGTACCACTCGTTCATGTAGTCGCCGAGCCAGGCCTTCTGGCCGCGCTGCGAGCAATCGAACTCGTCGTCGTCGTAGTGGCCGCCGCAGGCGGCGAGCAGGGCCGCGACGCCCAGCGCTGCAAGGCGACCGGCGAGCCGGCGGATCGAGGGACGGGCGCTTCGCGTAGCGGCGTGGGGCATGTTCGGACTCCGGGGCCAGGCGGGATCAGGGCGGCTCGCCCGAGGGGGCGAACCTACAATCGAAAACTCACCGCCGAAGTATCACGTTGACATCCGCGGCCCGATCGTTGCCGCCCCGTGTCGATGCGTAAAGGCGCGCGGCCGGCTCCCCTCTCTTCTCCCCCTCGTTCCATGAGCACCGAACTCGCCAAGTCGTTCGAACCCGCCGCCATCGAGGCCCGATGGGGCCGGGTCTGGAGCGACGCCGGTGTCTTCGCGCCGACGCTCGATACGGCCAAGCCGTCGTTCAGCATCCAGTTGCCGCCGCCCAACGTCACCGGCACGCTGCACATGGGACACGCGTTCAACCAGACGATCATGGACGCGCTGACCCGCTACCACCGCATGCGCGGCCACAACACGCTGTGGCTGCCGGGCACCGACCACGCCGGCATCGCGACGCAGATCGTCGTCGAGCGCCAGTTGCAGGACGCCGGCCAGTCGCGGCACGACCTCGGGCGCAAGAACTTCGTCGCCCGCGTCTGGGAGTGGAAGGCGAGTTCGGGCGCGACGATCACCAACCAGATGCGCCGCATGGGCGCCAGCGTCGACTGGGGGCGCGAGTACTTCACGATGGACGAGAAGCTCTCGACCATCGTCACCGAGACCTTCGTGCGCCTGTACGACGAGGGGCTCATCTACCGCGGCCAGCGGCTGGTGAGCTGGGACCCGCAGTTGAAGAGCGCGGTGTCCGACCTCGAGGTGGAAAGCGAAGAGGAGGACGGCTTCCTCTGGCACATCCGCTACCCGCTGGCCGACGGCAGCGGCCATCTCACGGTGGCGACGACGCGCCCCGAGACGATGCTCGGCGACACCGCGGTGATGGTGCACCCCGACGACGAGCGCTACGCGAAGCTGGTCGGCCAGCAGGTGCGCCTGCCGCTCGCGGACCGGCTGATCCCCGTCATCGCCGACGCGCACGTCGACCGCGAGTTCGGCACCGGCGTCGTCAAGGTGACGCCGGCGCACGACGCCAACGACTACGCGGTCGGCCAGCGGCACGGGCTGCCGATGATCGGCATCTTCACGCTCGACGCGAAGCTCAACGACGAAGCGCCCGCCGCCTACCGGGGCCTCGACCGCTTCGTCGCCCGCCAGCGCGTGCTCGACGACCTTAAGGGACAAGGGCTGCTTGCCGAGACGAAGAAGCACCGTCTCGTCGTGCCGCGCTGCGCGCGCACCGGCCAGGTCGTCGAGCCGATGCTGACGCACCAGTGGTTCGTCGCGACGACGAAGAAGGGCGCCAGCGGCAAGAGCATCGCCGAGCAGGCGATCGACGCGGTGGCCAGCGGCCAGGTGCGCTTCGTGCCCGAGCAGTGGGTCAACACCTACAACCACTGGATGACGAACATCCAGGACTGGTGCATCAGCCGCCAGCTCTGGTGGGGCCACCAGATCCCGGCCTGGTACGGCAGCGGCGGCGAGATCTTCGTCGGCCGCGACGAGGCCGCAGCGCGCGCGCGCGCGTCGAAGGCCGGCTACACCGGCGCACTCACGCGCGACGAGGACGTGCTCGACACCTGGTACAGCTCGGCGCTGGTGCCGTTCAGCACGCTCGGCTGGCCCGGCAAGACCATCGAGCAGGAGCTGTTCCTGCCGAGCACCGTGCTCGTCACCGGCTTCGACATCATCTTCTTCTGGGTCGCCCGGATGATCATGATGACGACGCATTTCACCGGCCGCGTGCCCTTCCGCGACGTCTATATCCACGGCCTCGTGCGCGACGCGCATGGCCACAAGATGAGCAAGAGCGAGGGCAACGTGCTCGACCCGGTCGACCTGATCGACGGCATCGAGCTGGCGCCGCTGCTGGAGAAGCGCACGACGGGCCTGCGCAAGCCCGAGACGGCGCCGCGCGTGCGCAAGGACACCGAAAAGGAATTCCCGAACGGCATCCCCGCCTTCGGCGCCGACGCGCTGCGCTTCACGATGGCCAGCTACGCGACGCTCGGCCGCAACATCAACTTCGACACCAAGCGCTGCGAGGGCTACCGCAACTTCTGCAACAAGCTCTGGAACGCGACCAAGTTCGTGCTGATGAACTGCGCGGGCCACGATTGCGGGCTCGAAGAACGGCCTACGCCCGGCTGCGAGGACGGCTATCTCGTGTTCTCGATGGCCGACCGCTGGATCAGCGGCGAACTCCAGCGTGTCGAGGCGGCGGTGGCCGAGGGCTTTGCCGGGTACCGGCTCGACAACGTCGCCAACGCGATCTACTCGTTCGTCTGGGACGAGTACTGCGACTGGTACCTCGAAATCGCGAAGGTGCAGCTCGCCGAGGCCGCCAGGCGCGGCGCCGCCGCCGAGCAGCGCGCGACCCGCCGCACGCTGATCCGCGTGCTCGAGGTGGTGCTGCGGCTGCTGCACCCGGTGGCGCCCTTCATCACCGCCGAGCTGTGGGAGCACGTCGCGCCGGTGGCCGGGCGCAAGGCCTCGGCCGATGCGTCCATCGTCACCGCGCCCTACCCGGTCGCGCAGCCCGAGAAGATCGACCCGGCCGCCGATGCCTGGATCGGCCGGCTGAAGGCGCTGATGCTGGAAGTGCGGCGGCTGCGCAGCGAGATGGGGCTGAACCCGGGCGAGCGGGTGCCGCTCGTGACGCTGGGGGATGCGGCCTACGTCGAGGCGGCGACGCCGCTCGTGCTGGCGCTGGCGCGGCTGGCCGAAGTGCGCCGGCTGCCCGATGCCGCCGCCTTTGCCGCCGCGACGCAGGCTGCGCCGGTGGCGGTGGTCGGCAACGTGCGCCTGGCGCTCGAAGTGAAGGTCGACGTGGCTGCGGAGACGGCGCGCCTGGGCAAGGAGGTCGCGCGGCTGCAAGGCGAGATCACCAAGGCCGACGCCAAGCTCGGCAACGCCAGCTTCGTCGAGCGCGCACCGGCCGCCGTCGTCGAGCAGGAGCGCAAGCGCCTGGCCGAGCACCGCGCGGCGCTGGCGCGCTTGCAGGAGCAGTTGGAGCGGCTGGCGCAGGCGGCGTGAGCCGCTCCCGTCCGGGCTGAGGCCCGGCCCTCGCGGGTCCGGGCGTCAGCTCAACGCCGCCGCAGCAAGTGGATGAACTCGCTGCCCTGCGTCGTCTGGCCGATCAGGTCGTTGCCCGTCTGGCGCGCAAAGGCCTGGAAGTCGCGCACCGAGCCCGGGTCGGTGCAGACGACCCGAAGCACGTCGCCGCTGCCCATCTCGGCCAGCGCCTTCTTGGCTTTCAGGATCGGCAGCGGGCAGTTCAGGCCCCGGGTATCGAGCTCGCGCGGTTCGGCTGCAGGCATGGTGCTCGGCATTCTAGAGGTCGATCTGCACGTCGATTACACGTCGATGAAACACGGCTCGTGGCCCCGTGCACGCAGCCACTGCGCCAGCGCCATGCCGGTGCCGGCGCGCCAGCAGCGGATGTCGGCCGGCGCGAAGAGCTTGTACTCGGCGAGTTCGGGCGACAGGCGGATCTCGCCGGCCGCCTGCGCGTGGTAGGCGATGATCACCTGGTTCATGCGCTGGAAGTCGTAGACGCCGACCAGCGCGAGCGTGTGCACCTCGAGCGCCGTCTCCTCGGCCACCTCGCGCCGGATGCCTTCCTCGGGCGTCTCGCCGGCCTCCATGAAGCCGGTGATGAGCGCGAACATGCGCCCGGGCCAGGCGGCATTGCGCGCCAGCAGCACGCGGCCTTCGCGGTCGGTGCACTCGATGATCGCCGCCAGCACCGGCGTCGGATTGTTCCAGTGCGTCCACTGGCAGGCCGGGCAGCGCAGCCGCCGCTTCGGCCCGCCGTCCTCGGCCGCCTCGAGCAGCGCGAGTTCGGTGGCGCAGCGCGGGCAGAAGCGGTAGTCGGCCGACATTGGCGTCAGGCGGGAAACACACCGGTCGAGAGATATCGGTCGCCGCGGTCGCAGACGACGAAGACGAGGACGGCATCGCGCACCTGCGCCGCGATCTGCAGCGCCACCCAGCAGGCGCCAGCCGCCGATATGCCGGCGAAGAGGCCCTCCTCGCGCGCCAGGCGGCGCGCCATCTCCTCGGCGTCGGCCTGCGTGACGAGCACGAGTTCGTCGACCTGCTTCGGGTCGTAGATCTTCGGCAGGTAGGCCTCGGGCCACTTGCGGATGCCCGGGATGCGCGAGCCCTCGGCCGGCTGCGCGCCGACGATGCGCACGGCCGGGTTCTTCTCCTTCAGGAAGCGCGACACGCCGGTGATCGTGCCGGTGGTGCCCATCGCGCTGACGAAGTGCGTGACGCGCCCGCCGGTGTCGGCCCAGATCTCGGGGCCGGTGCTCTCGTAGTGGATGCGCGGGTTGTCGGCGTTGGCGAACTGGTCGAGCACGCGGCCCTTGCCTTCGCGCTCCATCTGCTCGGCGAGGTCGCGCGCGTACTCCATGCCGCCGCTCTTGGGCGTGAGGATCAGTTCGGCGCCGAAGGCCTTCATCGTCTGCGCACGCTCGATCGACAGGTCCTCCGGCATGATCAGCACCATGCGGTAGCCGCGGATCGCCGCGGCCATCGCCAGCGCGATGCCGGTGTTGCCGCTGGTGGCCTCGATCAACGTGTCACCCGCTTTGATGTCGCCGCGCTCCTCGGCGCGCTTGATCATGCTGATGGCCGGGCGGTCCTTCACCGAGCCGGCCGGGTTGTTGCCTTCGAGCTTGCCGAGGACGACGTTGCCGCGCGCCGCGTTGTCGGCACCGGGCAGCCGCTGCAGGCGCACGAGCGGCGTTGCGCCGATGGCATCTTCGAGGGTCTTCCAGGCCGGTGCGGGCATCCGTTCACTCCTTGATGGCGGCGATTGTGGCAGCGCGTGAACGCCGGGACCCCCGTGTGATAATCCGCGCCGCTTTCGCAAGCCCGAGGCGCAGGGAGCCAGCCTGCACCGAGGACGACGCGGCCCGCGTGACGAAATCGGTAGACGTAGCGGACTCAAAATCCGCCGCCGCAAGGCGTGCCAGTTCGAGTCTGGCCGCGGGCACCAGCCAAGGCACGGCACTCAACGGGCCGAACCCGCGCAACTGCACGCACGCAGGCACGCACTCGGCGCCAGCCCCGACGACCCTCTCGAGCCCGCCCTCCCGCCATGCCCCCGATGCCGCCCGCCACCAAGACGCTGCTGCTGCTGTGCGTGGCCATCTTCTGCCTCGACCAGATCGTGCCGCTGATCGGGCTGTTCGCGCTGTTCCCGATCGGCACGGGCCTGTTCTGGCCCTGGCAGTTGCTGACGTACGCGTTCCTGCACGGTGACCTGCTGCACCTGTTCTTCAACATGCTGGGGCTGTGGATGTTCGGCGCCGAGCTCGAGCAGCTGTGGGGCACGCGCCGCTACCTGTGGTTCCTGCTGGCCGGCGTGCTGGCTGCCGCGGCGGCGCAGTTGCTCGTCGCGGCGCTGGCGGGCTTGTATGCGCCCACCGTCGGCGCGTCGGGTGGCCTCTTCGCGCTCCTGCTCGCCTACGGCATGCTGTTCCCGAACCGGGTGATCATGCCGCTGTTCCCGCCGATCCCGATGAAGGCGCGCACCTTCGTCATCGTCTTCGGCGTGCTCTCGCTCGTGCTCGGCCTGGGCGGCGCCGGCGGCGTCGCGCACTTCGCGCACCTGGGCGGCATGGTCGGCGGCTTCCTGATGATCCGCTACTGGCGCGGCAAGCCGCCATTCGGGCGGCGGCGCTAGCGGGCAGGCGCAAGACCTCCTTCGGGCACGGCACGTTCCTGCTCGTTTGCCCCACGTTTGGCGCGCCCCCGGCATCCCCCGCCGGTTGTCAGGCCATGGCAGTCGGCGCATGCTCGCGGCGAAGGTCATCGAAGGGGGGCGCCATGCCGAATCAGCCATCCTCGGACGGGGCAACACCGCTGACTTCGCAGGCCGCCACAAAGCGCCTGCGCCCGCCCTGGCGCTCATTGCTGGCGCTGCTGGCCGGCATCGGACTCGGGCTCGGCCTCTTCGCCGCCACCGCGCCCGCCGCGCGCGCCCAGGGCGGCAGCGCCGTGGAAGCACAAAGCCGCGCGCTGGCGCGCGCCAGCGAAGCCGTCGTCGGCTTGCGCGCCACCGCCGTCGAAGGCGCCCGCTCGGCCAGCACGCTCGGCCGTGAACGTGAAGGCTCGGGCGTCGTCATCGGCGGCGACGGCCTCGTGCTGACGATCGGCTACCTCGTGCTCGAGGCCGAGCGCGTCGAGATCCGGCCCGACGACGGTCGGCGCATCCCGGCGCGTGTCGTCGCCTACGACCTCGCGACCGGCTTCGGCCTCGTGCAGGCGCTGGCGCCGCTGAAGCTGGAGCCGGCGCCGTTCGGCACCGCGTCGGCGGCCACGCGCGACGAGCCGCTGATGGTGGCCAGCGGCGGCGAGGCAGGCGCGGTCAGCATCGCGCGGTTGCTGTCGCGGCGCGCCTTCTCGGGCTACTGGGAGTACCACATCGACGGGGCGCTCTTCACCGCGCCGGCGCGGCGCGACCACAGCGGCGCGGGCCTGTTCAACGGCCGCGGCGAACTGCTGGGCATCGGCTCGCTGCTCGTCAGCGACGCCGCCGGCCCCGACAGTCAGTCCGGCACGCGCGCGGCGGGCAACATGTTCGTGCCGGTGGACCTGCTGCGGCCCATCCTCGCCGAACTGCGCGAGCGCGGTGCCTCGAACGCCAGCACCCGCGCGTGGATGGGACTCAACTGCGTCGAGCGTGACGGCGAGGTGCGCGTGATGCGCGTCACCGCCGACAGCCCCGCCGACGTGGCCGGCCTGCAAAGCGGCGATCGCATCATGCGCATCGATGGCGCGGCCGTCGGCGGCCTGGCGCAGCTGTACCAGTCGCTGTGGGCCGGCGGCGCGCCCGAGCGCGCGGTGCGGCTGGAGATTCTGCGTGAAGGCAAGCCGCAGGACATCGTCGTGCAGACGGTGGACCGCGCGAAGACGCTGCGGCGGGCCGAAGGGGTTTGACGAGCCGGCAACCGCGCTCAGCCGCGCGCCAGCCCTTCGGCCACCGTCGGGTAGCGCAGCACGAGTCGCAGTTCCTCGCGCAGCCGGCGGTTGGCGAGGCGCCGCGACTCGCCGAGGAAGCTCATCTGCATCGGGCTCAGCTGCAGTTCGGCCTCGGCGCGCGTCAGCCGCGGCGGGCGCGGCAGCCCGGCCAGGTCGGCGGCCAGGTCGTAGTAGTCGCCGACGAGCATCTCGCTGTCGTCGCAGGCGTTGACGGCACGCAGCGGCCGCGCGCGGTACAGCGCCGCGACGCAGGCGCGCGCCAGGTCGTCGGCGTGGATGTGGTTGCTGTAGACATCGTCGGCGCGCGCGAGCACCGGCGTGCCGCGTAGGAGCCGCTCGCGCGGGTGGCCGCCGTCGCGGTCGCCGGCGTAGATGCCGGGCGCGCGCAGGATCGCGAGCCGCACGCCTGCCGCGCGCGCCCAGGCGCGCAGCGTGCGCTCGGCGTCGACGCGGCGCCAGGCGCGGTCGTTGTGCGGTGATGGCGTGGATGTCTCGTCGATGCGGGCGCCGCCGGCGTCGCCATAGACGCCGGTCGTGCTGACGTAGACGAAGCGCTGCACGCAGCCACCCCCACGCGCCAACGCCTGCACGAGCGCGCGCGTGCGCGGGTCGGCGCGGCCGCTGGCCGGCGGCGGCGCGAGGTGCAGCACCGCGTCGGCGAGGCCTGCCAGGCGCCCGAGCGTCGCCGGCCGGTCGAGGTCGCCGAGGATCGGCAGCGCTCCAGCCGCGCGCAGCGCCGGCGCGCGATCGGCCGTGGTCGTCAGCACGCGCACCGACCAATGGCTGCGCACGAGCGGCAGGATGCGCAGGCCCACGTCGCCGCAGCCGACGATTAAGAGCCGCGGCCGCGGCGCGCGTGTGCAGGGCCGTTGGCGAAGCACCGCGGAGGGGCCCAGCGAGGGCCGCTCAATGGGTTGCATATGATGGTGTGTTGCCCGCATCGCGCGGCTTCTCGCCCGCGCCCGATCATGTCCTTCAACGTCACCCTGCAACCGGCCGATCGACAGTTCACCGTCGAGCGCGACGAGGCGATTCTGCCCGCCGCCATCCGCCAGGGCATCGGCCTGCCCTACGGCTGCCGCGACGGCGCCTGCGGCTCGTGCAAGAGCCGGCTCGTCGAGGGCCGCGTCATCCACGGCGCGCACCAGCTGCGCGCGCTGTCGGAGGCCGAAGAAGCGGCCGGCCTCATCCTCACCTGCTGCGCGACGCCGCAGACCGACTGCGTTGTCGAGGCGCGCATGGTGCCCGGCGCCGGCGAGTACCCGGTGCTGAAGCTGCCCACGCGCGTGCTGTCGATGCAGCGCGCCGCACCCGACGTGATGGTCCTGCGCCTGCAGCTGCCGGCCAACCAGAATCTGCGCTATCGCGCCGGGCAGTACGTCGAGTTCATCCTGCGCGACGGCGCGCGGCGCAGCTACAGCATGGCCAACGCGCCGCACGCGCTGGGCAGCCCGCCGTCGATCGAACTGCACGTGCGCCACATGCCGGGCGGCAAGTTCACCGACCACGTCTTCGCGGCGATGAAGGACAAGGACATCCTGCGCATGGAGGGTCCGTTCGGCAGCTTCTTCCTGCGCGACGAGAGCGAGGCCGACCGCGCGCGGCCTGCCGAGCGGCCGCTCGTGCTGCTGGCCAGCGGCACCGGCTTCGCGCCGATCAAGGCGGTCATCGAGCAGATGCAGCACGACGGCATCACGCGCCCGGCCGTGCTGTACTGGGGCGGCCGCCGCCCGCACGACCTGTACATGCACCGCTGGTGCGAGGAGACGGCCGCGGCGATGCCGAACCTGCGCTACGTGCCGGTGGTCTCCGACGCGCTGCCCGAGGACGCGTGGGCCGGCCGCACGGGCTTCGTGCACCGTGCGGTGATGCAGGACTGGCCCGACCTCTCGGCGCACCAGGTCTATGCCTGCGGCGCGCCGGTCGTCATCGCCTCGGCGCGGCGTGACTTCGTCGGGCAATGCCGGCTCGACGCGAACGAGTTCTATGCCGACGAGTTCACCTCGGAAGCCGACAAGCACGGCAATCCCTGAGCCGCCGCGCCGCGCCTTCTCCTTCTTCCTCCATTGATTCGAACGGAGCTTCACCCTTGCTGCATCGCCGCCGACTGCTCGATCTCTCGCTCGCCGCCGCCGCGCTGGCGCTTGCCGGTCACACCGGCCACGCCGCCGCGCAGGCGCGCACCGTGCGCCTCGTCGTCCCCTACCCGCCCGGCGGGCCGCTGGACATCGCCGCGCGCGCGCTGGCCGAGCGGCTGAAGGACAGCGTCGGCAATGTCGTCGTCGAGAACCGGCCGGGCGCAGGCGGCAACCTCGGCGCCGACCTCGTCGCGAAGGCCGCGCCCGACGGCCAGACGCTGGTGGTGGGCGCGGTCGCCACGCACGCCATCAACCCGTGGCTGTACAGCAAGATCCCGTACGACCCGCTGCGCGACTTCACGCCGATCACGCTCGTCGCGCAAGTGCCCAACGTGCTGGTGATAAACGCCGAAGCCGCCGCGCGGTTGAAGATCGCGACGCTCGGCGACCTCGTCGAACACGCGCGGCGCAACCCCGGGCGGCTGAACTACGGCTCGGGCGGCAACGGCAGCGCCGGGCACCTGGCCGGCGAGATGTTCAAGTCGCAGGCCAAGGTCTTCGCGGTGCACATCCCGTACCCCGGCGGCGCGCCGGCGCAGCTGGCGCTCGTCAGCGGCCAGGTCGACTTCAACTTCGACAACCTCGCCGCCGCGTCGGCCAACATCAAGAGCGGCCGGCTGAAGGCGCTGGCGGTGACGACCACGAAGCGCTCGAGCGCGATGCCGGATGTTCCAACCGTCGCCGAGGCCGGCGCGCCCTTCGGGCTGGCGCAATTCGACATCTCGACCTGGTTCGGCATCTTCGCGCCGGCGCGGCTGCCCGCCGAGATGACGCGCACGCTCAACAAGGCCTTCGTCGACGCGCTCGGCTCGCCGGAGTTCAAGGCGCGCATGGCGACGCTGATGGCCGAGCCGGCGCCGATGACTTCGGACCAGTTCGCCACGTTCGTGCGCAGCGAACTGACGAAGTACGAAGCGGTGGTGAAGGCGACCGGCGCGCGGGCGGATTGACCGCGCCGCGCGGGAAAAGCGAAGGCCCGGCAGTGCCGGGCCTTTCTGCATCGGGCGGGGCGATCGGTCAGAACCGCGGTGCCGGCCCCTCGCCATCCTTCTTCGGCGTGCAGGTCATGTCCATGCGGCCGAGCACCTCGCCTTCGGGGCCGACCATCTCGCCTTCGAGCTCGCCGGTCTGGCGGTCGATCGACACGCGCGTGGCCGCGAGCTTTTCGAACGGCGGGTACCAGGCGAAGAGCTGCGTGCGCTTGAAGTCGAGGAACACGCGGCCGGTGCGCTGCGGCTGGTAGGTGGCAGCGTAGTACTCGTTGGTCGCCGTGTACTTCATGCGCTCGCCCACCGGCAGCACGTTCGAGCGCTGCACGAAGGCGGTCATGTTGTTGTCGCGCAGCGCCAGGTACAGGTAGTAGCCGCCTTCGCTCTTGACGACCGGCGTCGCGCGCAGCGTGTGGCGCGAGCGCGCGTTGACGTCGGCGCGGTCGTCGCCCTTCGTCTCGGCGGTCACTTCCTCGGGCTTCTCGACGAGGCCGCGTTCGATGGCGCGCTTGATCGGCTCGCCGCCGGCGGAGACGGTGCCCTTGCAGTCGAGGTACAGGTGGAACATCTGCGCGCTCGCCATCGGCGCGGCGGCGGCGAGCGCCGCGCCGACGAGGGCCGCCCATGCGGGCTTCGTGCCGGGCCTCATGCTCGCTGCCTCGTCGTGCGCGTCACTTGCGGCCGCTGGCCTCGCGGCCGGCCTCGGTCTGGCCGCCCTGCACGCCCAGCCTCCCGCCGGTGCCCAGCCCGCCGCGCACCGTCTGCGCCTTGTAGTTGCGCAGCGCCTTGACCATCTGGTTGTACGAGTCGGCGAAGGCGGCGACGATGACCTTGCCGCGCGGCGTGTTCGAGTAGCCGCCGCCGGCGCCGGCCAAGCCGCCGGTGAACGCGGCGCCGAAGAGGCCGAAGTCATAGTTCTTGCCGCTGCCCTCGGAAGCCGAGATCTGCACACCCGAGCGGATGTCCACCAGCAGCAGCGTCGTCGAGGCTTCGTTGACGCCGACGCTGCCGGCCGCCGCCGCGACGGTACCCAAGGCGCCCGGCAGGAACCCGGCCAGACCGCCGCGGCCGCCACCCGTCTTGCCGGAGAACTGGATCGACGGGCGCATCAGGTAGTCGGCCGCGACCATCTGGCCGCCGCCCATGTTGCTGCCGGCGCGGCCTTCGTCGCCGCGGATCAGCGTGCGTTCGCGCTCCATCGCGCGCAGGCCGGCGCCGCGCTCGACGATGACGAAGCAGTTGCTCTGCTGGATCATCAGGCGCAGCACCGGGATCGTCGAGCCGAGCTGGTAGCTGCGCAGCTGGTGGTACCAGGGCGCGTTGACGTCTTCCTCCATCGCCAGCGTGCCCAGCGATTCGTCGCAGCGCTCGAGGTTGCTCTTGTTGCCCTCGGCCGTGCCGCCGCCGGCGGCGCCGGTGACGGTGGTGTTGCCCCCGCCCATGCTCGGCGCAGTGGCCAGGCAGCCGGGCAGCAGCGCGGCGGCCGCCAGCACGAGCCAGGCCGGACGCAGGCGCGTTGCCAGGGAGATCGGGGATTCTTGATGACCTTGCATGATGACTTCACTCCAGATGTCCGGCCCGCCCCGGCCCCGAGGCGGACGGTGGAATGTAAGTCGATTCCCCGAGGTGGGGGATCCCTCACGCGGCGGATCCGTGAGGGGAAATTCTCACTCGCCGAGGTACGCGGCGCGCACGCGCGGGTCGGCCAGCAGCTCGTTGGCCGGGCCGCTCATCGTCACCTCGCCGGAGTCCATCACGTAGCCGCGGTCGGCCAGCGCCAGCGCGCGGCTGGCGTTCTGCTCGACGAGCAGGATCGTCGTGCCCCGCTGGTGGATGTCGTTGACGACCTCGAAGATCTTGTCGACCATGATCGGCGACAGGCCCATGCTCGGCTCGTCGAGCAGCAGCACCTTCGGCCGCGCCATCAGCGCGCGGCCCATCGCCAGCATCTGCTGCTCGCCGCCGCTCATCGTGCCGCCGAGCTGCTGAGCGCGCTCCTTCAGGCGCGGGAAGATGCCGAAGACCTTCTCGATGTCGGCGGCGATGCCGTCCTTGTCGTTGCGCACGAAGGCGCCCATCTGCAGGTTCTCGATGATGCTCATGCGCGTGAAGGTGCCGCGGCCCTCGGGCACCATCACGAGGCCCTGGCGGACGAGGTCCCAGGCGCCCTGGCCCTTGATCGGACGGCCCAGGAACTCGATGTCGCCGGCAGCCACCGGCTGGATGCCGGTGATCGCCTTCAGCGTCGTCGTCTTGCCGGCGCCGTTGGCGCCGATCAGGCTGACGAGCTCGCCTTCGCGCACCTCGAAGCTGACGCCCTTGACGGCCTGGATGCCGCCGTAGGCGACCTTCAGCCCGTTCACCTTCAGGAATGTCTGTGCCATGCCGTGCGTGCTCCGCCGCGTCAGTGGTGGCCGGCGCCGAGGTAGGCCTCGATCACCTTTTCGTTCTTCTGCACCTCGGCCGGCGTGCCTTCGGCGATCTGCCTGCCGTAGTCGAGCACGGTGACGCGGTTGCACAGGCCCATCACGAGCTTCACGTCGTGCTCGATGAGCAGGATCGTGCGGCCGTCGTGGCGGATGCGGTCGATCAGCTCGCGCAGCACCACCTTCTCGGTGGCGTTCATGCCGGCGGCGGGTTCGTCCAGCGCGATCAGCTTCGGTTCGGTGGCGAGCGCCCGCGCGATCTCGAGCCGCCGCTGGTCGCCGTAGCTCAGCGTGCGCGCGCGGTAGTCGGCGTAGCGGCCGATGCCGACGTAGTCCAGCAGCTCCTGCGCGCGCTGGGCAATGCCCGCTTCCTCGGCCTTGAACGACGCGGTGCGGAAGATCGCGCCGACGAGGCCCGACTTCGTGCGCACGTGCCGGCCGACCATCACGTTCTCGAGCGCCGTCATCTCCGGGAACAGGCGGATGTTCTGGAACGTGCGCGCGATGCCCTGCGCGGCCACCTCGTGCACGGCGCTCGGCTCGTACGGCGCGCCGCCGAGTTCGAAGGTGCCTGCGTCGGGCGAGTACAGGCCCGTGATGACGTTGAAGAAGGTCGTCTTGCCGGCGCCGTTGGGGCCGATCAGGCCGTAGACCTCGCCGCGCCGGATGCGGATGCCGACCTCCGACAACGCCTGCAAACCGCCGAAGCGCTTGCTGACGCCTTGCACGTTCAGCACCGGCGGGGCGGCCGCGTCGGTGGGCGTGGTCCCTTTGGTGTCGGGCATGGTGGTGGTGCTCGCCACGGCTCAAGCCCCCTGCTTGCCGGCCGGCGCCGGCGCGGCCTTTCCGTGCTCCGGCGATGGCCACAGCCCGCGCGGGCGCAACAGCATGATCGAGATCATCGCCAGCGCGATCAGCAACTGGCGCAGGATCGAGGCATCGAGCCGCCCGTCGGTCATCTGCTGCAGCGGCCCGGCCACGTAGCGCAGGACCTCGGGCAGCGCGGCCAGCAGCAGCGCGCCGAGCACGACGCCGGGCAGGTGGCCCATGCCGCCGAGCACGACCATCGCGACGATCATGATGCTCTCCATCAGGCTGAACGACTCGGGCGAGACGAAGCCCTGGAACGACGCGAACATCGCGCCCGAGACGCCGCCGAACGTGGCGCCCATGCCGAACGCCAGCAGCTTCATGTTGCGCGTGTTGATGCCCATCGCCTTGGCCGCGACCTCGTCCTCGCGGATCGCCATCCACGCGCGGCCGATGCGCGACAGCTCGAGCCGGTGGCAGATGACGACACTGCCCACGACGAGCGTGAGGAACAGCCAGTAGTACATCGTCACCGGCGCGACCTCGAAGCCGCCCACTTCCCAGGGCCGGCCGAGGTTCACGCCGAGGACGTGGAACGCGTCGATGCGGTCCAGCCCGCGCGGCCCGTTGGTGATGTTGACCGGGTGCTCGAGGTTGTTCATGAACACGCGGATGATCTCGCCGAAGCCGAGCGTGACGATGGCCAGGTAGTCGCCGCGCAGCTTGAGCACCGGCAGCCCGAGCAGCACGCCGGCAAACGCCGCCAGCGCCGCGGCGAGCGGGATGACGAGCAGCACCGGCGTGTGCAGGCCGTTCGGGAACATCGCCGCGAAGGCCTCGAAGTTCTCGGTGAGGTGCGGGCTCGCCAGCAGCGCGTACATGTACGCGCCCACCGCATAGAAGGCGACGAAGCCGAGGTCCAAGAGGCCCGCGTAGCCGACGACGATGTTCAGCCCCAGCGCCAGCAGCACGTACAGCAGCGCAATGGCCATGATGCGCACCCAGCCCTGGCCGATCTGCTGCACGAACAGCGGCAGCGCCATCAGCACGACGGCGGCGACGAGGAAGACGATCCACTTGTTCTTCATGGGAGGCACCTCCGTCGCCTCAGGCGCGGTCGGCGACACGTTCGCCGAGCAGGCCCGCGGGCCGCAGTGTCAGCACGAGCACCAGCGCCGCGAACGCGAACACGTCGGCGTAGTGGCTGCCGAAAACGCCGCCGGTGAGGTCGCCGAGATAGCCGGCGCCGAGCGCCTCGATCAGGCCGAGTGAGATGCCGCCGACCACCGCGCCGGCGAGGTTGCCGATGCCGCCCAGCACCGCGGCGGTGAACGCCTTCAGCCCCGGCAGGAAGCCCATCGCGTGCTGCACGGTGCCGTAGTTGGCGGCCCACATCACGCCGGCCACCGCGGCGAGCGCCGCGCCGATGATGAACGTGGCGCTGATCACCATGTCGGGCTTGACGCCCATCAGCGCCGCGACGCGCGGGTTCTCGGCCGTGGCGCGCATCGCGCGGCCGAGCTTCGTGCGGTTCACGAGCCACATCAGCACCGCCAGGATGGCGGTGGTCAGGCCGAGGATCATGATCTGCGTGATGCTGATCACCGGGCCGCCGAGGTCGATCGGGTCGTTGGGCAGCAGCGCCGGATACGGCTTCGGGTTCGGCTTCCAGATGATCATCGCGATCGTCTGCAGCAGCAGGCTCATGCCCATCGCGGTGATCAGCGGCGCCAGGCGCGGCGCGTTGCGCAGCGGCCGGTAGGCGAGCTTCTCGATCGCGAAGTTCAGCGCCGCGCAGACGACGATCGCGCAGACGAGCGCGATCAGCAGCAGCAGCCAGCCCGGCAGGCCCGCGCCTTGCAGCGCGGTGATGACCGTCCAGCTCGTCAGCGCGCCGACCATCAGCACCTCACCGTGCGCGAAGTTGATGAGGTTGATGATGCCGTAGACCATCGTGTAGCCCAGCGCCACCAGCGCGTACATGCTGCCGAGCACCAGACCGTTGATGATCTGCTGCAGAAAGATATCCATGCGGGGGTTCTCCTCGGCGCGTGCGGCGTGCAAGTGCCGCCGCACAGCGCTCTGTCTCGTCGTTCCGCGTCGGGCCGCGCGGCGGGCGCTCTTTCGATGCGCGCGCCGGCCGCCGGTGACCCGGGGTCGGCGATTCTAGGCAGCGGGTCGGGCGACCCGGGGGTGGGCTTCCCCGCTTGCCGGCGAGGGGCCCGGGCGGCGTGACGACCGGTCGGTGACCGCCGGCCTGATCGGCGCTTCAGTGCAGCACGCTGCGCGCGTCGGCCACCGGCAGGCCGAGCGCCTCGCCGACGGCCGCGTAGGTCAGCTGCCCGTCGTGCACGTTCAGGCCCGCGAGCAGGTGCGGATCGTCGGCGCAGGCGCGGCGCCAGCCCTTGCCCGCCAGCGCCAGCGTGAACGGCAGCGTCGCGTTGTTCAGCGCCCAGGTCGACGTGCGCGGCACGCCGCCGGGCATGTTGGCGACGCAGTAGTGCACGACGCCGTCGACGACGTAGGTCGGCTCGGCGTGCGTCGTCGGCCGCGAGGTCTCGAAGCAGCCGCCCTGGTCGATCGCCACGTCGACGAGCACGGCCCCGGGCTGCATGCGCGCGACCTGCGCGCGCGTGAGCAGCTTCGGCGCCGCCGCACCGGGCACGAGCACGGCGCCGATCACGAGGTCGGCGCCGAGCACCGCCTGCTCCACTTCGGCGCCCGAGGCGTAGAGCAGCTTCACGCGGCCGCCGAACAGATCGTCCAGCTCGCGCAGCCGCGCCAGGCTCCTGTCGAGGATGCTCACTTCGGCGCCGAGGCCCACGGCCATCTTCGCCGCATGCGTGCCGACGACGCCGCCGCCGAGCACGACGACCCGGCCCGGCGCGACGCCGGGGACGCCGCCGAGCAGCACGCCGCGGCCGCCATTCGGTCTTTGAAGCGCGACGGCCCCGACCTGCACCGCCATGCGGCCGGCGACTTCGCTCATCGGCGCCAGCAGCGGCAGCCGGCCGCGCGCATCGGTGATCGTCTCGTAGGCGATCGCCGTGCAGCCCGAGGCGATGAGGCCGCGCGTCTGCGCCTCGTCGGGCGCCAGGTGCAGGTAGGCGAAGAGCACCTGGCCGCGGCGCAGCATCGCGAGCTCGCCGGGCTGCGGCTCCTTGACCTTGACGATCAGTTCGGCCTCGGCGAACACCGCCGCCGCGTCGGGCACGAGGCGCGCGCCGGCGGCCTGGTACTGCGCGTCGTCGCTGCCGATCCCCGCGCCGGTGCCGGCCTGCACCAGCACCTCGTGGCCGTGGCGCACCAGTTCCTGCACGGCCGGCGGCGTCAGGCCGGCGCGGTTTTCTTGCGGCTTGATCTCCTTGGGCACACCGATTCTCACGAGGCTCTCCCTTCCTTCTTCGGCAATCGCGCAGAGTTCGTCGAAGCGCCAGGCGTTCGGAACGGGCTCAGGGCTCGGCCGGCCTCTCGCCGCCCACGCCACCCTCTCCGCTCGCCCCACCCTCCCGCACCGCCCGATTCGCCTCGCGCAGCCGCGCCAGTTTCTCGGCGATGCGCGCTTCGAGGCCGCGGTCGGTCGGCTCGTAGAAGGTGACGTCGGCCATGCCGTCGGGCAGGTAGCGTTCGCCGGCGGCGAAGGCGCCGGCCTCGTCGTGGGCATAGCGGTAGCCCGCGCCGTGGCCGAGGCTCTTCATCAGCCGCGTCGGTGCGTTGCGCAGCCGCGCGGGCACCGGGCGCGAGCTGTCCTCGCGCACGTGCGCGCGCGCCGCGTTCCAGGCGGTGTAGACGGCGTTGCTCTTTGCCGCGACGGCGAGGTACACCACTGCCTCGGCGAGCGCCAGTTCGCCTTCGGGCGAGCCGAGGCGTTCGTAGACCTCGGCGGCGTCCAGCGCCAGGCGCAGTGCGCGCGGGTCCGCGAGGCCCACGTCTTCGCAGGCCATGCGCACAATGCGCCGCGCCAGGTAGCGCGGATCGGCGCCGCCGTCGAGCATGCGCGCGAACCAGTACAGCGCCGCGTCGGGATCGGAGCCGCGCACCGACTTGTGCAGCGCCGAGATCGTGTCGTAGAAGAAGTCGCCGCCCTTGTCGTAGCGGCGGTGCATCTGGCCGAGCGTGCGCTCGAGCAGCGGCTCGGCGATCTCCGCCACGCCCTCGGCCTTGGCCGCCGCGGCGACGTTTTCGTAGGCGTTGAGCAGCCGGCGCGCGTCGCCGTCGGCGTGCGCGAGCAGCCGCTCGGCCGCCGCGGCCGCGAGCGGCGGCGCGCCGAGCAGCACCTGCGCGCGGCCGAGCAACTCGCGCAGGTCGTCGGCCTCGAGCGGCTCGAGCACATGCACCGCGGCGCGCGACAACAGCGCCGAGTTGACCTCGAACGACGGGTTCTCGGTCGTCGCGCCGATGAAGCTGAACAGGCCCGACTCCACGTGCGGCAGGAAGGCGTCCTGCTGCGCCTTGTTGAAGCGGTGCACCTCGTCGACGAAGACGATCGTCGCGCGGCCCTGCGCGCGCCAGGCGCGTGCCTGCTCGACCGCCTCGCGGATCTCCTTCACGCCGGCGAGCACCGCGGAGAGCACGATCAACTGCGCGCCGCTGCCGGCGGCGAGCAGCCGCGCCAGCGTCGTCTTGCCCACACCCGGCGGGCCCCACAGGATCATCGACGGCAGCCGCGGCGCCGCGGCTGCCAGCGCGAGCGGACGGCCGGGCGAAAGCAGGTGCTGCTGGCCGACCACCTGCGCCAGCGTGCGTGGGCGCAGCCGCTCGGCCAGCGGCGCATTCGGATCGCGGGCAGGCGGCGGCAGCGCGGCCGTGCCTTCATCAGGCGGCAGCAGCGAGGCTTGGGCAGCGTCGGAAGCGGGGGCGGTCATCGCTGGGCGGGCGGCGCGCGGCGCTGCGCGGTAGCCGCGAGGCTACTGCTCGACGACTTCGGCGCCGGCCGGCGGCACGAAGCGGAAGCGCTCGGGCGCGGGCAGCGCCGCCGCGCCGGTGGCCCAGCCGCTGAACTGCAGCAAAGAGCGTTGGCCGAAGTTGTCGACGATCTCCACCGCCGCCAGTTCCTTGCCCTTGAAGCCGACGCGGATCGCCTGGAAGGTGGCGCCCTCCTTCGCCTTCGGCGTCGCCTTCACCCATTCAAGGCCGTCGCGCGCGCCGTCGGCGGCGAGCTGGAAGTCCTGCTCGGGCGCCGCGCCGGCGAGCAGCGCCGCCGGCGTCTGGCCGAGCGCACGCGAGAGCGGGCGGGAACTCGCCTGGTTCAGGTCGGGGTCGTGGATCCACACCTTCTGGCCGTCGGCGACGATCGTCTGCTCGAACGGCTTCGCGTAGGCAAAGCGGAAGCGGTTGGGGCGCAGGAACGCGAAGGTGCCGCTCGAGACCTTGCGGCGGCTGCCGTCGGCGGAAGTGACCGTCTGCGTGAACGTGGCCTCGCCGCCCTTCACCTCGCGCGCGAACTCGCGCAGGCGGTCGACGGCGTCGGCGTGGGCAGCGGCCGATGCCAGCGAGAGCGTGGCCGCCAGCCAGGCCGCGGCCGGCAGGCGCAACAAGGCGTCGCGGCGTCGGGTCATCGGAAGCATCTGTGTGCGGGCGAATAGCGCCTCATGCTGCGCTCCATCTCGCGCTTCACTCCTCGCGCTTGGGCACGAGGATGTCGCGGTTGCCGTTGGTGGCCATCGCCGATACGAGTCCGCTTCGCTCCATCTGTTCCAGCAAACGCGCGGCGCGGTTGTAACCGATGCGCAGGTGCCGCTGCACGAGCGAGATCGAGGCGCGGCGGTGCTGCAGCACCACCTCGACCGCCTGGTCGTACATCGGGTCGCTCTCGCCTTCGCCGCTGCCGCCTTCACCAGCACCGCCGCCCGTCTCGTCGCCATCGAGCACGCCGCCTTCGAGGATGCCCTCGATGTAGTTCGGCTCGCCGTGCGCCTTCAGGTACTCGACGACGCGGTGCACCTCCTCGTCGCTGACGAAGGCGCCGTGCACGCGCACCGGCATGCCGGTGCCCGAGGCGAGATAGAGCATGTCGCCCTGGCCGAGCAGCGCCTCGGCGCCCATCTGGTCGAGGATCGTGCGGCTGTCGATCTTGCTCGCGACCTGGAAGCTCAGGCGCGTCGGAATGTTGGCCTTGATGAGACCGGTGATCACGTCGACGCTCGGCCGCTGCGTCGCGAGAACCAGGTGGATGCCGGCGGCGCGCGCCTTCTGCGCCAGGCGGGCGATCAGCTCCTCGATCTTCTTGCCGATGACCATCATCAGGTCGGCCAGCTCGTCGATGATGACGACGATCTGCGGCAGCCGCTCCAGCGGCTCGGGCGCGTCGGGCGTCAGGCTGAACGGGTTGCCGAGCGGCTGCCCGGCCTCGACGGCGTCGGCCACCTTGCGGTTGTAGCCCGACAGGTTGCGCACGCCGAGCTTGCTCATCAGCTTGTAGCGCCGCTCCATCTCGCCGACACACCAGGCCAGCGCGTTGGCCGCCTGCTTCATGTCGGTGACCACCGGCGCCAGGAGGTGCGGGATGCCCTCGTAGACGCTCATCTCGAGCATCTTCGGGTCGATGAGGATCAGGCGCACGTCGCGCGCCTCGGCCTTGTAGAGCAGGCTGAGGATCATCGCGTTGATGCCGACACTCTTGCCCGAACCGGTGGTGCCGGCAACCAGGCAGTGCGGCATCTTCGCGAGGTCGGCGACGACCGGGTTGCCGACGATGTCCTTGCCGAGCCCGATCGTCAGCAGCGACGGGCTCGCGTTGTAGACCTCGCTGCCGAGGATCTCCGACAGGCGGATCGCCTGCCGGCGCGCGTTGGGCAGTTCGAGCGCCATCGTCGTCTTGCCGGGCACGACCTCGACGACGCGGATGCTGACCAGCGACAGCGAGCGCGCGAGGTCGCGCGCCAGGTTGACGATCTGCGCGCCTTTCACGCCGGTGGCGGGCTCGATCTCGTAGCGCGTGATCACCGGCCCCGGCGACGCGGCGACGACGTGCACCTCGACGCCGAAGTCGCGCAGCTTCTTCTCGATGAGCCGCGAGGTCATTTCCAGCGACTCGGCGGTCACCGACGGCTCGCGGCCGGCGGCCGGGACGGCGTCGAGCAGGTCCACCTGCGGCAGCTTGTTGTCGGCGAGTTCGGCGAACAGCGGCTGCTGGCGCTCGCGCGCGACGCGCTGCGACTTCGGGATTTCGGGCGCAGGCGGGGCGATGACCAGCGGCGCGGGCTCCGCGTCCTCGCGGCGCTTTTCGACCTCGACCTGCTGCTCGCGCTCGCGCGCGGCCATCTCGCCGAGGCGCCGGTCCTCGGCCTGCTCGCGCCGGCCCTGCAGGCGCTCGCGCAGCGCGTCGAAGCGCCGGCCGATCGTCTCGGCCACGCCGAGCCACGAGAAACGCAGCGCCATCGACGCACCGGCCACGCCGAGCGCGATCCACAACACGCCCGATCCCGCAAAGCCGAGCCAGCGCATCGACAGCGGCCCGAGCGCCCAGCCGAGCACGCCGCCGGCGTGGCCGTTCAGATGCGCTTCGAAGCGATAAAGGCGCGTCCACTCGAGCGCGCAACTTGCCGCCAGCAGCAGCACGAGCCCGAGCCAGAAGCGCCAGCGTGGCGTGACGGGCGCCGGCGCGTCGTGCCGCAGCACGGCGGCCAGCGACGACAGCCACGCACGCAGCCCCACCGGCAGCAGCCACCAGCAGGAAAAGCCGAAGAGGAAGTAGGCGAGGTCGGCGACGCGCGCGCCGAGCACGCCGACGCGGTTTTGCACTGCCTCGCTGCCGCCCGATGTGGTGAAGGCCGGATCGGCGGCGTCGTGCGTGACCATCGCCAGCAACCACAGCAGCCAGGCGAGGCCGCCGACGAAGAGCCACGCCTTGCGCCGCCAGGGCACCGAAGGCGCGGCCGCGCGAGCCGACGCCGCAACGGACTCGCCGGCGCCTTCACCTCGCAGGGAACCCAGCGGAAAGCTCATCGGCGCATTGTGCCGTCAGGGCCCGGGGCAGACCCGCGGCCCCGCGGCACGGGCGCGCGCTCAGTCGTTGCCGAGCCGCTCCTTGATGACCACCGAGCCGTTCTCCTGCGTCTCGATGACGCCGCGCTCCTCGAGGTCCTTCATGACGCGGCTGACCATCTCGCGCGAGGCGCCGACGACCTTGGCCATGTCCTGGCGGCTGACCTTGTGGCGGATGATCTTGATGCCTTCGGGCGTCTCCTCGGCCATGTCGAGCAGCGTGCGCGCGACGCGGCCGTAGACATCGAGCAGCGCCAGCGACTCGATCTGCCGGTCGGCGTTGCGCAGCCGCTTCACGAGGCCGCGCAGGATGCCGTAGGCCAGCGTGCTCGTCTCGGGCAGGCAGCGGCCGAAGTCGGCGCGCGCCAGCACCAGCATGTCGGTCTGCACCTCGGCGCGCACGGTGGCCGAGTGCGACTCGTTGTCGATGAGGCTCATCTCGCCGACGTAGTCGCCCGACTCGAGCACGGCGAGGATGACCTCGCGGCCGCGCGAGTCGGAGGTCAGCACGCGGGCACGGCCGTTGAGCAGGATGAACAGCGCATTGCTCTTGCGCCCCTGCTCGACGACGATCTCGCCGCGGCGGAAGCGCCGCTTGACCACGCTGTCGGCGATGGCCTGAGCCTGGTCTGCCGTGAGCATGGAGAACAACGGCACACGCCGGATCAGGTCCAGGTTCGACAACATCGACATCGACTCACTCCTCTTTCGTCGTTAGCGGCCCGCGTGGCCTCTCGAGAGACCCGCACGCCGTGGCCCCGGGGCTCGTTCTGCAAGAATGAGCCTATTGTGCCCATGGGCGGGCTCGTTCCCGCCCCGCGGCGCCCCCTACTTCGCATCGTGCGTGGATTCGGCGCGACGCCACCGGCAGCACGCACCACCCCCGCGACCTAAACGCCCAACCATGAACACCCCTGCATCGCCCCGGCACACGCGTGTGCTGATCCTCGGCTCCGGGCCGGCCGGCTACACCGCGGCCATCTACGCCGCGCGCGCCAACCTGAAGCCGCTGCTGATCACCGGCATCGCGCAGGGCGGCCAGTTGATGACGACCACCGACGTCGACAACTGGCCGGCCGACGTGGCCGGCGTGCAGGGGCCGGAGCTGATGCAGCGCTTCCAGCAGCACGCCGAGCGCTTCGAGACCGAGATCGTGTTCGACCACATCAACCGCGTCGAACTGGCCCAGCGCCCGTTCAGGCTGCACGGCGACTCGGGCAGCTACACCTGCGATGCGCTCGTCATCGCCACCGGCGCGAGCGCCAAGTACCTGGGCCTGCCGAGCGAGCAGGCCTTCATGGGCAAGGGCGTCAGCGGCTGCGCCACCTGCGACGGCTTCTTCTACCGCGGCGAGGTGGTCTGCGTCGTCGGCGGCGGCAATACCGCCGTCGAGGAGGCGCTGTACCTCGCCAACATCGCGAGCAAGGTGCACCTCGTGCACCGGCGCGACAAGTTCCGCGCCGAGCCGATCATGGTCGACAAGCTGATGGAGCGCGTCACCGCCGGGCGCATCGAGTTGCACCTGTGGCACACGCTCGACGAAGTGCTCGGCGACGCCTCGGGCGTCACCGGCGTGCGGCTGAAGTCGGCGGAGGACGGCCGCACGAAGGACCTGGCGCTGAAGGGCTGCTTCATCGCCATCGGCCACTCGCCCAACACCGACATCTTCAAGGGCCAGCTCGAGATGAAGGACGGCTACATCGTCACCCGCTCGGGCCTGGCCGGCCTGGCGACGATGACGAGCGTCGAGGGCGTCTTCGCCGCCGGCGACGTGCAGGACCACGTCTACCGCCAGGCGATCACCAGCGCCGGCACCGGCTGCATGGCGGCGCTCGATGCGCAGCGCTTCCTGGAGCAGCAAGGCGGCTGAGGCCGGTCCGAGCCGAGAGGCGGGCCGGTGTGCTGGCTGTGGCTATAATTCGCAGCTTTGCCGGCACCGGCAGTCCCACAACCCAGCCCTCGCCGAACGCACGACGGCACGATGAGAGGGGAACAGAGAACATGGCACGCGTCTGTCAAGTCACGGGCAAGCGCCCGATGGTCGGGAACAACGTCTCCCACGCCAACAACAAAACGAAGCGCCGCTTCCTGCCCAACCTCCAGTACCGCCGCTTCTGGCTCGAGACCGAGAACCGCTGGGTGCGCCTGCGCGTCAGCAACGCGGCGCTGCGGCTGATCGACAAGGTCGGCATCGAGCAGGTCGTCGCCGACCTTCGCCAGCGCGGCGAGCTGTAAGCCCACCCGTCCGTCCAACCCTAGGAGATCCGCACCATGGCCAGCAAAGGCGGTCGCGAGAAGATCAAGCTGGAGTCCTCGGCGGGCACCGGCCACTTCTACACCACGAGCAAGAACAAGAAGACCACGCCCGAGAAGCTCGAATTCCTGAAGTTCGATCCGAAGGCGCGCAAGCACGTCCTGTACAAGGAAGTGAAGCTGAAGTGATGCACTTCGCCGCCGCCCGGCGCAGCCGGACGGCGCAATGAAGAAGGGGCCCCGCGGGGCCCCTTCGCTTTTGCGCGCCGCCTTCCCCGCATGCCGGGGAAAGCGACCGAGTCGATCAGCGCACCACCGCGATCTGGTCGCGCTTGCCGCCCTTGTACGTGTACATCGTCAAGGCGCCGTTCTTGATGTCGCCCTTGTTGTCGAAGGCGATCGTGCCGGTCACGCCCTTGTAGCCGGCGGTCTTGGCCAGCACCGGCAGGTAGACCTTCGGGTCGGCCGACTTGGCCTTGACCATCGCGTCGACCATCACGTTGACGGCGTCGTAGACGTACGGCGCGTAGACCTGCACGTCGGCGTTGAACTTGGCCTTGAACTTGGCGCGGAAGTCGTCCATGCCCTTCTTCGCCTCGCCCTCTACGCCACCGGCCTCGGCGCAGACGACCTGGCCGTCGGCCATGCCGTCCTGGGCCAGCTTGGGCAGTTCGGACGAGCAGATGCCGTCGCCGCCGACGAACTTGGCCTGGATGCCGAGCTGCTTCATCTGGCGCAGCATCGGGCCGGCCACCGCGTCCATGCCGCCGAAGAAGACCACGTCGGGCTTCTTGGCCTTCAGGCTGGTCAGGATGGCGGTGAAGTCGGTCGCCTTGTCGGTGGTGAACACGCGCGGGATCGTCTTGCCGCCGGCGGCCTTGACGCCCTTCTCGAACTCCTCGGCGACGCCCATGCCGTAGGCGGTGCGGTCGTCGATGACGGCGATGCTCTTGCCCTTGAGTTCCTTGACGGTGTAGCGGCCGAGCGTGCCGCCGAGGTGCACGTCGTCGGCGACGACGCGGAAGGTGGTCTTGTAGCCCTGGCGCGTGTACTTCGGGTTGGTGGCCGACGGGCTGATCTGCGGGATGCCGGCGTCGCTGTAGAGCTTCGAGGCCGGGATCGTCGTGCCGCTGTTCAGGTGGCCGACGACGCCGTTGACCTTGCTGTCGACCAGCTTCTGCGCCGCGGCGGTGCCCTGCTTCGGATCGGCGGCGTCGTCTTCGGCGAGCAGTTCGAACGTGGCCTTCTTGCCGCCGATCATCACGCCCTTGGCGTTCAACTCCTCGATGGCGAGGCGGGCGCCGTTCTCGTTGTCCTTGCCCAGGTGCGCGATGGCGCCACTGGTGGGGCCGACGTGGCCGATCTTGACGACGAGGTCTTGGGCGTAGGCCGTACCACCGAGCGCAATGGCCGCGGCGCCGACGATCAGGTTCAACTTGGCTTGCATGCAGGTTCCTCCAGGAAGGGTGTTGTCTGCGAGGACAAACAATGAGAGGTGGATGACGAAGGCCGGCGACGATACCCCAAATGCACCCCCCACCCAAGCGGGGTTATCCGGGCTCGTATCGCCTGACGGTGCGGCCCCAACGCAGCGGCGCGGGCCGCGGTGGACAGGTGTGACCCGGGTGCCGCGCGCACCAGTAGCGCCGCGTCTTCACTCGTCGGTCGTGCTCTTGAACGGGTGGTGCACGACGGCGAAGCCGGCGGCCTTGTAGTCGCGCCACAACGCGCGCCCGCGTTCGACCTCGTCGGCCTGCGCACCGACGACTTCGATGACGCGCGCCGGCCCGCGCGCCGCGGCAGGTGCGAGTTCACCGCCGAGGTTGACGACGACATCGCGGCCGGGCCCTTCGGCCGCGGGCAACGCGGCAGCCAGCCAGATCGGCGTGCGCGCGACGACACCGGCGGCGGCCGCGCGTCCAAGCACGACGTGCGGCACGAAGTCGCGCTCGGCGAAGGTCCACAGCAGGCGGTCCAGCGTCTGCAGCCGATCGTCGGGCGCCAGGCAGAACACGGTGACGCCGCGCCGGCTGGCTTTGCGCAGAAGCCGGCAGGCGTAGGCTGCCGTGTCGGGCACGCCGGTGTGGAACTCGACGCTGGCCGCCATGCCGCAGCGCGATGTCAGCCAGCGGCAGGCGCGCCGTCAGCCCTTGTTTGCGCGCGTGGCGCGACGTGCGGCCTTGGCGGGCTTTGTGGCCTTCACAGCCTTTGCGGTCTTGCCTTCAGCCTTGCCTTCAGCCTTGCCTTCTGCGCCTGCACGCGCCAGCACCCACCGCGTCAGCAAGGGCACCGGCCTTCCGGTGCTGCCCTTGTTCGTGCCCGAGCGCCACGCCGTGCCCGCGATGTCGAGGTGCGCCCAGCGCAGCTTTGCCGTGAAGCGCCGCAGGAACATCGCCGCGGTGATGGCGCCGCCGGCGCGCGGGCCGACGTTGGCCATGTCGGCGAAGTTGCTCTTCAGCGCCTCGTCGTACTCTTCGTCCAGCGGCATGCGCCAGGCCGGGTCGAGCGCGGCGTCCCCGGCAGCCAGCAACTCGCCGGCCAGTTCGTCGTCGGGGCTGAAAAGGCCGCTGCGATGGTGGCCGAGCGCGATGACGCAGGCGCCGGTCAACGTGGCGATGTCGACGACCGCAGCCGGCTCGAGGCGCTCGGCGTAAGTCAGCGCGTCGCACAGGATCAGCCGGCCTTCGGCGTCGGTGTTCAGGATCTCGATCGTCTGGCCCGACAGGCTCTTGACGACGTCGCCGGGCTTCACGGCGCGGCCGCTCGGCATGTTCTCGCACGCCGGGATCAGGCCGACGACGTTGATGTGCGCCTTCGCCTCGGCCACCGCGCACATCGTGCCGAGCACGCTGGCCGCGCCGCCCATGTCGAACTTCATCTCGTCCATCTCGGCGGCCGGCTTGATCGAGATGCCGCCGGTGTCGAACGTGATGCCCTTGCCGACCAGCACCAGCGGCGCCGCGCCCTTGCCCGCGCCCTGCCAGCGCATGACGATGAACTTCGGCGGCTGCTCCGAGCCCTGCGCGACGGCGAGGAACGAGCCCATGCCCAGGCGCTCGCAGTCGCGGCGCTCGAGCACCTCGACCTTCAGGCCGCGGCTCTTGCCGAGCTTCACGGCCTGCTCGGCCAGGTAGCTCGGCGTGCAGTGGTTGGCCGGCCGGTTGGCGCACTCGCGCGCCAGCGCGACGCCAGCGGCGACGGCGCGCCCACGCGCGAGGCCCGCGGCCAACGGCTTCTCCTCGGCGGCATGGGCGGCCACCAGCGACAGCCGCGCCAGCTTGGCCGCCGCCGGCGCGCTCGGCTTCGTCGCGCGGTAGACGTAGGTGGCGTCGTGCGCGGCGAGCACCAGCGCCTCGGCCGCGGCGTCGGTCAGCGGCGCACCGGCCACCGTCACCGCGAGGTGCGCCGCGCCGCCGCTCTTGACGAGCGCCACACCGGCCGTCACCGCGCGGCGCATCGCCTTCGCGCCGGCATCGGCGGCCCACACGAACGCGACACGCGGCGCCTTCACGCCGGACACGCGGTGCGCATACAGCACCTGCGCGGCCTTGAAGGCGAAGTCGCCGCCCTTCACGGCCTCGCCCAGCGCCGCAGCGAGCGGCCCATCGAGTTCGGCCGGCGTCTTCGTGCCGACGACGATCACCAGCAGCGCATCGGCATCGATGCCGGCCAGCCCCGCCCGCCCGGGCACGAGGGTGTTGAAGTCCATAATTCCGCGGAGGTTCAAACGAAGCGCGGCATGTTATTCGATTCGTCTGTACGCAAAGAGGTCGCGCGCACCTTCGGCGCGACGCTGGTCGTCATCCTGACGATCGTGCTGACGATGTTCCTGATCCGCACGATCGGCCAGGCGGCCAGCGGCGCCGTCGCGCCGCACGATGTCGTGCTGCTGCTCGGTTATGTCGCGCTCGGCCACATGCCGACGATGCTGGCGCTGTCGCTGTTCATCGCCGTCGTGCTGTCGCTCGGCCGCATGTACCGCGACAGCGAGATGAGCATCTGGTTCGCCAGCGGCGTGGGCCTCACCCGCTTTGTCAAGCCCGTGCTGCGCACCGTGTGGCCGGTGATGCTGGTCGTCGGCCTCTTGCTGCTGTTCGCGTGGCCGTGGGGCAACCGCAACGGGCTCGAACTGCGCGAGCGTTATCAGCAGCGCTCGGATCTCTCGCGCGTCGCACCCGGCGTCTTCCAGAGCTCGAGCGACGGCCGCCGTGTCTTCTTCGTCGAGCGCGAGAGCGGCGACGGCAGCACCGCGCGCAACGTCTTCATCCTCAACCGCCAGGACCACGCCGAGGCGGTGACCTCGGCGAAGAGTGGCCGCATCGAACCCGACGGCGGTGACCACTTCCTCGTGCTCGAGCGCGGCCAGCGCAACGAGGTGCACCTCGAGTCCGGCGAACGCACGTTGTCCAGCTTCGAGAGCTACCGCGTGCTGGCCAGCGAGCGCGCGGTGCAAGGCGCGCAGGCGCGCCCGCCGAAGGCGGTGGCGACGATCGAGCTGATCCGCGCGCCGACGCCGCGCCACCAGGGCGAGCTGACGTGGCGGCTGGGCATGCTGCTGGGCGCGGCGAACCTGGTGCTGCTGGGCATCGGCCTTGCGGCCACGAACCCGCGCCGCGCCAGCAACTGGAACCTGCTCGTCGCGCTGCTCACGTTCGCGATCTACTACAACGTCGTCAACCTGTCGCAGGCCTGGGTGGCCACCGGCAAGCTGTCGATGGGCGCGGCGCTCGTGCTGATCCACGGCGGCACGTTCTTGCTGGCGCTGGCGCAGCTGTGGTGGCGCGACCACTCGGCCGTCGCTCGCTGGCCCGGTCGCCGGCTGCGCGCCGCGTGACCCGCACGCCGCCCCGATGAGGCCCCGATGAGGACCGTCCGCCGCCTGCTCTACCGCGACATCGTCGCGTCGGTCGGCTTCGTCGCGCTGGCGTTCCTCGCCCTGTTCTATTTCATCGACTTCGTCGAGACGCTCGGCGACGCCGGCGCCAAAGGGCCTGGCGGCGCTCGACGCGGCGTGGGCGGCGGCGCTTGAATTGCCGGGGCACCTGTACGAGCTGCTGCCGATCGCGGTGCTGATCGGCACGATCTACTCGCTGGCGCGGCTGGCGCAGTCTTCCGAGTTCACGATCCTGCGCACCGGCGGGCTGGGCCCGTGGCGCGCGCTCGGGCTGCTCGCCGTGCTCGGCTTTGCGTTCAGCGCGCTGACGTTCGTCGTCGGCGACTACTGGGCGCCGCGCGCCGAGCGCGAGGCGGTGCTCTTCAAGGCGCGCGCCAGCGGCGGCACGCGGGTGGGCACCGCCGGTGCGTGGCTCAAGGAGCGGCGGCGCACGCCCGAGGGCGAACGCAGCTTCTCGATCAACGTCTCGGGCACCAGCGGCGGCGGCGGGCTGGCCGACGTGCGCATCTTCGAGTTCGACGACGACGGGCGGCTCGCCGTGCGCATCGAGGCGCGCGAGGCCCGCGTCGGCGACGACGGCACGTGGACGCTGCTGGACGCCGAGCAAGCGCGCTGGCCGCGCGCGCGCGCCCCCGGACAGCCGCCGGTGCAGGTGCAGCGGCACGCCGAGCTGCGCTGGGCGAGCACGCTGACGCCCGAGGTCGTCGCCGCGGCGGTGCTGCCACCACGCACGATGAGCACGATCGAGCTGTGGCGCTACAGCGCGCACCTGTCGGACCAGGAGCAGTCGGCGCAGCGGCACCAGATCCAGTTCTGGAAGAAAGCGCTGTACCCGATGGCCTGCCTCGTGATGGTGGCGCTGGCGCTGCCGTTCGCCTACATGCATGCGCGCGCCGGCAGCGTCAGCCTGAAGGTGTTCGGCGGCATCATGCTGGGCATCGGCTTCGTGCTGCTGAACAACCTGGCCGGCCACATCGGCCTGCTCAACGGCTGGATGCCGTGGGCCGCGGCGGCGTCGCCGAGCCTGCTGTTCCTCGCCCTCTCGATGGCCGCCTTCGCGTGGCTGGTGCGGTACCGATGACCCCTGCTGATCCGACGCATGCGCCACAGATGACGCGCGGCCTGATCCTCTTCGCGCACGGCGCGCGCGACCCGGCCTGGGCGGCGCCCTTCGAGGCGGTGGCCGCGCGCGTGCGCGAGCGGCACCCGGCCTGGCAGGTGCGTCTGGCCTTCCTCGAGCTGATGCAGCCTTCGCTGCCCGAGGCCGTGGCGGCGCTCGTGCAGGGCGGCTGCGCGCGCATCGACATCCGGCCGATGTTCCTCGGCACCGGCGGCCACGTGAAACGCGACTTGCCACTGCTCGTCGACGACCTGCGGCGCGCGCACGCAGCCGTCGCGTTCACGCTGCACGCGGCGATCGGCGAGCACACGCTCGTGCACGACGCGATGGCCGAGGCGATCGCCGCGCCGCCGCCGCCCGGCAACGACGACCAGAGCGGAAGCGCGCGATGAACCTGCTCCAGCTGCGCTTCGTGCACGAGGCGGTGCGCCGCAACCTCAACCTCACCGAGACGGCGCGCGCGCTGCATACCTCGCAGCCCGGCGTCAGCAAGGCGATCCGCGAGCTCGAGCAGGAGCTCGGCGTCGATCTCTTCGTGCGCTACGGCAAGCGGCTGACGCACGTCACCGAGCCCGGCCAGCGCATGCTGGCGTCGGTGGAGACGATCCTGCGCGAGGTGGCGAACCTCAAGCGCATCGGCGACGAGTTCGCCGCGCGCGACACCGGCACGCTGTCGATCGCCACCACGCACACGCAGGCGCGCTACTTCCTGCCCGGCCCGGTGACCGAGCTGCGCCGGCGCTTCCCGCAGGTGCAGGTGGTGCTGCACCAGGGCGTGCCCGAGCAGGTGGCGACGATGCTGAAGACCGAGGTCGCCGACATCGGCCTCGCCACCGAGGCGCTGGCCGCGCACGCCGAGCTCGTGACGCTGCCTTGCTACGAATGGCAGCACGTGCTCGTCGTGCCGCGCGCGCACGCGCTGGCCGCGGCGCGCCGACCGACGCTCGAACAGCTGGCCGCCGAGACGCTGGTGCTGTACCACCCCACGGTGACCGGCCGCACGCGCATCGACCAGGCGTTCGCGCGGGCGCGGCTCGCGCCGCGTGTCGCGCTGGAAGCGATCGACTCGGACGTCATCAAGACCTACGTGCGCCTGGGCCTGGGCATCGGCATCGTCGCCGAGCAGGCGATGGCCGAAGAGGCGGCGCAGGGCGATGCCAGCGACCTCGTCTCGGTGCCGCTCGGACACCTCTTCGGCACCAACGTCACGCGCGTCGCCTTCAAGCGCGGTGTGTTCCCACGCCACTTCGTGCTGGCCTTCGCCGAGCTGCTGGCGCCGCGGCTGAACGCGACGCTGCTCGAACGCGCGCTGACCCGGCGCGAGGCATTGCCCGACGACGCCGGCGCCAAGAATTCGCCATCCGACGACTACGTCCTTTGAACACCATGAGCACCCCTGTCATCGAGTCCCGCCTGCCCTCCGTCGGCACCACCATCTTCACCGTCATGTCCGCGCTCGCGCAGGAGACGGGCGCCATCAACCTCGGCCAGGGCTTCCCGGATTTCGATGGCGACCCGGCGCTGGTCGAGCACGTCGCGCAGGCGATGCGCGAGGGCCTGAACCAGTACCCGCCGATGGCCGGCGTGCCGCAACTGCGCGAGCGCATCGCCGCCAAGATCGAAGCGCTGTACGGCAAGCAATACGACCCGGGCAGCGAGATCACCGTCACCGCCGGCGCGACGCAGGCGATCATCACCGCCGTCCTCTGCGCCGTGCACCCGGGCGACGAAGTCATCGTGCTCGAGCCGTGCTACGACAGCTATGCGCCGAACATCGAGCTGGCCGGCGGGCGCATCGTGCGCGTGCCGCTGACGCCGCGCACCTTCCGCCCGGACTTCGCGCGCATCGCCGCGGCGATCACGCCGCGCACGCGCATGATGATCATCAACTCGCCGCACAACCCGAGCGCCACCGTCTGGACGCGCGCCGAGATGGAGCAGCTCGCCGCGCTGCTCGCGCCGACCGACGTGCTGCTGATCGCGGACGAAGTCTACGAGCACATGGTCTACGACGGCCGGCCGCACGTCAGCGCCGCGTCGCTGCCGGCGCTGGCCGAGCGCGCATTCGTCGTGTCGAGCTTCGGCAAGACGTATCACGTCACCGGCTGGAAGGTCGGCTACGTTGCCGCACCGGCGGCGCTGACGGCCGAGTTCCGCAAGGTGCACCAGTTCAACGTCTTCACCGTCAACACGCCGGCGCAGCACGGCCTGGCGCGCTACATGGCCGACCCGCGGCCCCACCTGGAGCTGCCGGCCTTCTATCAGCGAAAGCGCGATCTCTTCCGCGCCGGCCTCGAGACAACACGCCTCGTGCCGCTGCAAAGCGAAGGCAGCTACTTCCAGGTTGTCGACTACGCCGGCGTCAGCGATCTCGCCGAGGCCGACTTCTGCCAGTGGCTGACGCGCGAGATCGGCGTCGCAGCGATCCCGCTCGCGGCCTTCTACGAAGGCGGCTTCGAGCAGCGCCTCGCGCGCCTTTGCTTCGCCAAGCGCGACGAGACGCTGCAGGCGGCGCTGGCGCGGTTGAAGAAGCTGTAGCGCGCGCCGGCCCGGTGCCGCGCGGCGCGCGCCGCGCGCCGCGCCGGAAGGCGCTTACGAGCGCCGCGGCCCCGGGCTCGTCGGCGGATCGAGGTCGCCGAACAGGCTCGGCCGCGCCGGCCCCGGGCCGGGGCTGTGCACGGTGTCCAGGTCCACCGGGCGCGTCGGCCGATCGCCTTCGTCGCCGCGCGGGCCGGTGCGGTCGCTTTCGAGGCCGAGGTACGGCACCGGCGCCGTCGCGCCGAACTCGGTAGGCGCCTCGCTCATCGGCAGCAGGAAATCGACGTTGCCGCTGTCGGCGGGCTTGCGGTCCAGCAGGTCGCGCGCCAGCGAATACAGCAGCAGCACCTCGCGGTAGGCGGGCAGGTCGAACAGTTCGCCGCGGGACTTGCGGAACAGCAGCGCTTCGAGTTCGGCCATCGCATCGAGCGGCCGCGCCCACACCTGCTGCAGCCGCGGCACGACGCCCGGGTAGTCGTCGAGCGAGCGGCCCGCCGCGAGGTCGGCACCCCACTCCGGCGCGTAGGCATTGAAGCGGTGGTTGAAGCGCGCGCGCGTACGCTCGTAGGCCTCGTGGTCGCCACGCCGGCGGTAGATCTCGAGCAGCTTCAGGTACGGCAGCGGGCTGCCGCCGCCGGTGCTGCGCAGGTGCTCCATCAGGAGG
This sequence comes from Betaproteobacteria bacterium, assembly GCA_016716535.1. Taxonomy (GTDB): domain Bacteria; phylum Pseudomonadota; class Gammaproteobacteria; order Burkholderiales; family Burkholderiaceae_C; genus Rubrivivax. The sequence continues at coordinate 109,717 of JADJWD010000004.1, forward strand.
TCGATGGCTGCCTCGTCCTGGCCGAGCACGACGAAGAACTCGGCCTGCTGCTCGAGGTCGATCAGCTCTTCGATCGTCACGTCGCGCGGCGCGCCTTCGTCGGCGGTGGCCAGCGGCGGCAGCGGCTGCGTGCGGGTGACTTCCGAGCGCGTGTCCGCCGGCGCCTGCGCCTCGGTCTGCCGAGGTCCGACGACACCCACGGGTCGATCGGCGTCACCGCCGGCGGCGGCCAGGCGGGCGTGCCGCGGTGCCAGCGCGCGCCGGCCGGCGCCGTGCCGACGGCCGGCACGGTGACGAACGACGTCGTCGGCGCGTTCAAGTGCGTTTCGGCCACGGTGCTGGCCGCCTGCGTCGTGCTGCTGCCCGACGACGACGCCGGCGAGCGCCAGTCGGTGCGGCGCTCGCGCTGCAATGCGTTCAGCCGCCAGGCGAGCCAGCCGGCGAGCGCGCCGAGCACCAGCACGGCGGCGGCCAGCGGCAGCATCCAGCGGCTCGTCTCTTCGCTCTCGGCCAGACGCTGGCGCAGCAGCGTCGCCTGTTCCTGGTTGCTGCGCGCCTCGCTGCGCAGTTGCTCGACGGTGCGCTCGAGCGCGGAGATGCGGCCTGCGGCCGCCGACGCGGCAGCTTCGGCGGCACGCGCCGCGCTGGCGGCCTGCGCCACCGCTTCCATCGCCTGCGCAATCGCTTCGGCCTGCGGCGGCTTCGGCGGCTCCACCACATCGAGTTGCAGCCGCGGGCGCGCGGGCGCCGGCGGCGGGCGGCGGGCCTCGGCGACGACCGGCGGGCGCGGCGGCCGCGGCCGTGCCGGCCGTGAAGCGGCCTGGCCGGGCGGCCGCGCGCGCAGCACGACGCGCTCGCCGGTGCCGGGCGCCGGCCGCGCGGCCGTGGGACGCGGCGGCGGTGCTGAGCTGATGCCAGGCGCGGGGGCCGGCGCAGTCGACGTGCCCGGCGAAGGCTCGGCGGCCGGCGCAGACGGCGTCTGCGGCGCTTGGGGCGAGGCAGGCGCCGGCGCGGCGCCGAACGGCTGCCCCGACGGCGTGATCGGGATCGGCGCGACCTGCGTCAGCGCCGGCGGCGGCGCCGTCATCGGCGGCTCGGCAAAGACGACGAACCGGCGCGACATGCGCGCAGGGCAGCCCAGCGACAACGCCACGTTGACCACCGGCTCGTCGATGGCCTGAGAAGTGGCGACGCGCACGCGCGACAGCTCGGCGCTGACGGTCTCGACGACGGTGCGCACGAGCCCCGACGCGAGGCGCCGTTCACCGACGACGACTTCAGCGGTGATGCACGCCGGGTCGATCACCTCGCCGGCTTCGGTACGCACCGGCACGACAAAATCGAGCGGCTGGCCGAGCTGTGTGGAGCTGGATCCGGAGCCGAACCCCGCCGCGGAAACCTCGACCGAAACCACGGTCAGTGCCGCCGCGAACCAGGGCGACAGCGGGCGCGTCATGGGGGCATGAAATGGCGGCGTGGGCGGCGTGGGAAATCGCCGGGGACTCTAGCATGAAGGTCGCGGGGCACCTTCAGGAGCGGACCCGGGCGTGCCGCCGCGGCCGGCCCGAAAACGTGGCGCGAGTCACGTCGCGCGGCGTGCTGAAAGGCTTGCCGCCACCCGCCTGCGACACCGCCAAGCCGAACCGACGGACGGCGACCGACAGCGCCCGACGCCGGACGACACCAGACAATGAGGCGACCAGGCGCCTGTCGCCTGTCGCCTCAGGGACAAAGCATGCACAGCCCGGTTCTTACACTCGAGGAGCGTCGAAACATCGAAGGCGGCTCCTGGTTCAGCAAGCTCTCCCTGCCGTTGCGCCAGGCGATCCTGTCGCGTGCGGGCGTGCGCCGTCTCGCCGACGGCGCGCCGCTCGCCTCGCGCGGGACGGCGGCCGAGGAATGGGTCGGTGTCGCGCTTGGCGCGGTGCGCGTCAGTTCGGTCTCGCTGTCGGGCAAGCAGGTGACGCTGACCTACGTCGAGCCCGGGACCTGGTTCGGCGACATCGCCCTCTTCGACGGCCTGCCGCGCACGCACGATGCCGATGCGCACGGCGCGACGACGCTGCTCACCGTGCGCAAGGCCGACTTCAAGGAGCTGCTTGCGCAGCACGTCGAGCTGTACGACGCGCTGCTGCGCCTGAACTGCCGCCGCCTGCGGCTGATGTTCGATCAGCTCGAGGACGTGAACACGCGCCCGCTGCGTTCGCGCCTGGCGCGCCAGCTGCTGCTGCTGGCCAAGAGCTACGGCGTCACCGAAGGCGAGCAGGTGCGCATCGGCCTGGCGCTGGCGCAGGAAGACCTGGCGCAGCTGCTCGGCGCATCGCGCCAGCGCGTCAACCAGGAGCTGAAGGGCTTCGAGCGCGAAGGCGCGCTGCGCGTCGAGCCGACGCGGCTGGTGATCGTCTCGCGCGACCTGCTGCTCGCCGCCTCACGCGCCTGATCAGGCGCCTGATCACGCGCCTGAGCGCGCACCTGAGCGCGGCCGACCCGCGCGTTGACCCCGAAGCGCCCGCCGCGGCCGGGCGGCTAAGCTGCGCCCTCATCGGACGGACGTGAGGGACGACAACGCGATGGAACAGTACACCGGCACGCGCGAGATGGCCGCCAGCCATGCGTTCGACGTGGCCGCGCTCGAGGCCTGGCTCACGCGCCACCTCGCGGGCTTCGCCGGCCCACTGACGGTGCAGCAATTCAAGGGCGGCCAGAGCAACCCGACCTACAAGCTGCTGACACCGGCGCGCAATTACGTCATGCGCAGCAAGCCGGGGCCGGTGGCGAAGCTGCTGCCTTCGGCGCACGCGGTCGAGCGCGAGTTCCGCGTGATGAAGGCGCTGGCAGGCACCGGCGTGCCGGTGGCGCGCATGGACGTGCTGTGCGACGACGAGTCGGTGATCGGCCGCGCGTTCTTCGTCATGGAGTGCGTCGAGGGCCGCGTGATGTGGGAGCAGGCGCTGCCCGGCATGACGCCGGCCGAGCGCAGTGCGATCTACGACGAGATGAACCGCGTCATCGCGCGGCTGCACAGCGTCGATGTCGCGGCCGCGGGGCTGGCGGACTACGGCAAGCCCGGCAACTACTTCGAGCGCCAGATCGGCCGCTGGAGCAAGCAGTACGTCGCCTCGGTCACCGAGCCGATCCCCGAGATGGACCGGCTGATCGAGTGGCTGCCCGCGCACATGCCCGCCGGCGCGCGCGACGACCGCCGCGTCTCGGTGGTGCACGGCGACTACCGGCTCGACAACCTGATCTTCCACGCGACCGAGCCGCGCATCGCCGCGGTGCTCGACTGGGAGCTGTCGACGCTCGGCCATCCGCTGGCGGACTTCAGCTACCACTGCATGAGCTGGCACATCCCGCCGGGCACCTTCCGCGGCATCGGCGGGCTCGACCACGCCGCGCTCGGCATCCCGAGCGAGCGCGAGTACGTGCGCCGCTACTGCGAGCGCGTCGAGGAGTTCACGGGCCAGAACCGCGATGTCGACGCGCTGATGAGCGAGTGGGACTTCTACCTCGCCTACAACCTCTTCCGCCTCGCCTCGATCACGCAGGGCATCGCCAAGCGCGTCGTCGACGGCATCGCCTCGAGCGAAGAAGCCAAGGCGACCGGCGCGCGCACGCGGCCGCTGGCCGAGATGGCCTGGGGCTTCGCCGAGCGCCTGGGCGCCTGAAGCGGATTCATCGCATCGACATTCACCCGCAGCACCCGCAGCGCCTCTCAACGACGACGACGTCAGGAGCCCCACATGGACTTCAGTTATTCGCCCAAGACGCAGGACCTTCAGGCCCGGCTCAATGCCTTCATGGCCGAGCACATCTACCCGAACGAAGGCGCCTATGCGGCCGAGCTCGAGGCCAACACGAAGGCGGGCCGGCGCTGGACGCCGGTGCAGACGATCGAGAAGCTCAAGCCGAAGGCGCGTGCCGCGGGCCTGTGGAACCTCTTCCTGCCCGAGAGCGAACTCGGCGCCGGCCTGACGAACCAGGAGTACGCGCCGCTGTCGGAGATCATGGGCGCGGTGCCGTGGTCCAGCGAGGTCTTCAACTGCTCGGCGCCCGACACCGGCAACATGGAGACCATCGTTCGTTACGGCACTGCCGAGCACAAAGAGCGGTGGCTCAAGCCGCTGTTGGCCGGCGAGATCCGCAGCGCCTTCGCGATGACCGAGCCGGCGGTGGCCAGCTCGGACGCCACCAACATCGAGGCGCGCATCGAGCGCCAGGGCGACGAGTACGTCATCAACGCGCGCAAGTGGTGGACCAGCGGCGCCGGCGACCCGCGCTGCAAGATCATGATCTTCATGGGCAAGACCGACCCGAGGCGCGCCGCGGCACTCGCAGCAGTCGATGGTGCTCGTGCCGTTCGACACGCCCGGCGTCAAGGTGCTGCGCTCGCTGTCGGTGTTCGGCTACGACGACGCGCCGCACGGCCACATGGAGGTCGACTTCAAGGACGTGCGCGTGCCGGTCAGCAACATCCTGCTCGGCGAAGGCCGCGGCTTCGAGATCGCGCAGGGCCGCCTCGGCCCCGGGCGCATCCACCACTGCATGCGCACGATCGGCCTCGCGGAGCGGGCGCTGAAGCTGATGTGCGTGCGCGCGTCGAGTCGCGTCGCCTTCGGCAAGCCGATCGCGCAGCAGGGCGTGACGCAGGAGCGCATCGCCGAAGCGCGCTGCATGATCGAGCAGGCGCGCCTGCTGACACTGAAGGCGGCGTGGATGATGGACACCGCCGGCAACAAGAGCGCCAAGGGCGAGATCGCGATGATCAAGGTCGTCGCGCCGACGATGGCCTGCCAGGTGCTCGACTGGGCGATGCAGGTGCACGGCGGCGGCGGTCTGAGCCAGGACTTCCCGCTCGCCTCGCACTACGCGCACGTGCGCACGCTGCGCTTCGCCGACGGCCCCGACGAGGTGCACCGCAACGCGATCGCCAAGATCGAGCTCGGCCGGCACGCGCCGGCGCCGGCGAAGAGCTGAGGCGCCCTACTTCTCCCGCTCGCTCCCTGGCAGCGCACTTTGCTGCCAGGCGCTGGCGGCCGAGCTGGGCGCGAGCGAATCCGGGTTGTCGGCCGCGACGCGCCGTGCTTCGCGCATCGCGCATTCGAAGAGGCGCAGCCAGGTCTGCAGCGGCGCTACTTCGGGCTCGGCTTGCGCGGTGCGCAGCATCAGCCGGCCGCGGCCGATCATCAGCAGCGCCGGCACGGCCTCGTCGATGTGCAGCGCGGCGAGCGCCGTGCTCAGCGGGCCGGCCAGCCATTCCTGCAGCCACGGCTTCTGGCTCGACAGCGCGACCCAGCGCTCCTTCAGCGGCCCCATCTCGCTGCCGGCGAGCTTGGAGAACATCACGAGCCAGCGCATCTCGGGCGGCGTCTGGTTGTCGATGCGCGTCTGCACGCCTTCGACGAACTGCTCGAAGACGGTCTTTTCCATCTGCTCGGCGAGATGGCGGTTCATCACCAGCGCCTGCAGGTCGGAGCCGAGGCCGAGCTCGCTGCGCAGCCGCAGCTCGTGCCCTTCGATGTAGGGCCGCTGCGAAGGGCCCCACTCCAGCCGCCAGGCCGTGGCGCCGAGGCGGCCGTCGACGACAAACCCCTCGCCGGGCACGGCGCGGAAACCGTACTGGTGCGACTGCGCCCAGGGCGCCACGCCCTCCCACTCGGTCACGTCGGACTTCGCCGAGCCGCCGAGCCAGCGCTTGATGCCGTCGAGCATGGTTTAGAGTCGTGCGAAACAGATCCCCGCGCGAGGACCTCCGATGATCGAAGTGTATTCGTGGGCCACGCCCAATGGGCACAAGGTGCACATCATGCTCGAGGAGTGCGGCCTGCCGTACCGCGTGCATGCGGTGGACATCGGCGCCGGCGAGCAGTTCGCGCCCGAGTTCCTCGCCATCAGCCCGAACAACAAGATCCCGGCCATCGTCGACCACGACGGCCCCGAAGGGCAGCCGATCTCGCTGTTCGAGTCCGGCGCGATCCTCCTATACCTGGCCGCGAAGACCGGCCGCTTCATCCCCTGAAGACATCCGCAGCCGCTACGCGGTGCTCGAGTGGCTGATGTTCCAGATGGCCGGCGTCGGCCCGATGCTCGGCCAGAACCACCACTTCCGCACCTACGCGCCCGAGAAGATCCCGTACGCCATCGAGCGCTACACGAACGAGGCCAAGCGCCTGTATGGCGTGATGAACCGCCAGCTCGCCAAGAGCAAGTACATCGCCGGCTTCGACTACAGCATCGCCGACATCGCCATCTTCCCGTGGCTGCGCAACTGGAAGAACCAGGGCATCGACTGGAACGACTACCCGCACCTGAAGGGCTGGTTCGACGAGATCGCCGCGCGCCCGGCCGTGCAGCGCGGCGTGCAGGTGCTGGCCGAGCGCAGGAAGCCGATCGTCGACGACGACAAGGCGCGCGAAGTGCTCTTCGGCGCCGGGCAGTACAAGCAGCGCTGAAACAGGGGGCCGCAAGGTCCCCATCGCGCTCAGCGCATTGAGCGTGCTCATCGCCCCCGGCGCCGCCCCGCCTAAGCTGCCCCGCAAGCCCGCCCGCCTTCCCGAGGCGGGCGCAACGACGGGGGAACGCTCATGTCAACGACGAAACCGCTGCGCGCCGCGCTGGCCGCGGCGGCCTGCATTGCGCTGCTCGCCTCGTGCGGCGGCGGCGGATCCGATGGCGCCGCCGAAGGCGTCGACACGCTGACCGGCGGCGGCCCCGGGCTCGGCACCGGCGACGACCCGAACGCACCGGTCAGCACCTACCTGCGCGAGTTGCCCAAGTGGGCCGACTACAGCCCGCTCGGCAAGAAGGCCGACAAGCGAGTCGGCGACCCCGAGACGAAGCGCGAACGCGTCGAAGGCATCCCGGTCATCGTCGGCAGCGGCGAAGACGCCCGTGTCGTCGGCTACCGCAGCGAGGACTACGAGTGCACGACCTCGCACTTCCGCATGACCGACACGCCCGAGAAGATCGTCATGCTCAGCCCCGACCGCGAGCTGATGTGGCCCGGCGCGATGATCCAGGGCCGCAGCCACCGCGACGGCCTGGGCTCGCTGCTGCCGCTGGTGGTGCGTGAACGCGCGCCGATCAAGGTGTCGATCCCGTCGCTGGCGACGGTCGACAACTTCCGCCTCGTCACCGCGCCCGACCAGGCCGAGGTCAACCAGGCGATCGGCTCGATGATCTCCAACGCGACCACCGAGCGGCTGACGACGCCCAGCTCGATCCAGTTCACGATGCACGACTACTCCTCCGAGGAGTCGTTCGCGCTGAAGGCCGGCATGTCCGCGCGCTACCTCGGCTTCAGCGCCAGCGCGTCGGCGTCGGTGGCGACCAGCGCCAACGAGCGCACCGTGATGGTCTACTTCGTCGAGAAGATGTACGAGGTGGTCGTCGAGCCGCCGCAAAGCCCCGGCGCCTTCTTCAGCGCCGACTTCACGCGCGACAAGCTCGACGAGCAGATCGCGATGGGCCGCATCGGGCCGGACAACCCGCCCGTCTACGTCTCCAACATCGTCTACGGCCGCGTGATGACGTTCACCTTCACTTCGACGGCCAGCACCAGCGAGATCAAGGCGGCGCTGAACGCGGCGTACTCCGGCATCTTCAAGGCCTCGGTGTCGCTGAGCGCCGAGCACGAGCGCATCCTGCGCGACGGCAAGGTCGTCATCACCTCGCTCGGCGGCGACTCGGCCGCGACGATGGAGATGATCCACTCCGGCGACTGGAAGCAGTACTTCACCCAGGGCCCGGCGCCGCTGACCACCGCCTACCCGATCTCGTACACGCTGCGCAACCTCGGCGACGGCTCGATCGCGCAGGTCAGCGAGACGACCAACTACGACATCCGCCAGTGCACGCTGCTGGGCGCCGACTTCAGCGGCTTCGTGCTCGACAGCTTCGAGGCCGACCACGCCACGGTTGCCGCGAGCAAGCAGTGGACGAAGACCACCGGCTCGCCGCTGACGCTGGCCTGGGGCCCGGCGACGACGCCGCAGAGCATCTTCTACGGCTACCTGCACGCCAAGCACGAGAACGAAATCGCCGACAGGCTCTTCAAGTACGACGTCGGCTACCTGCACGCGCCCGAGCACTTCCGCGGCGACAAGATCGACTTCTACGGCGGCGAACTGGCCTTCTGGTTCAAGCCAGACGAGAAGGTCTACCTGAAGGGCACGGCGTTGTCGTACTGCTACTGGGTCTGGTGGCCGTTCATCACGACGTGCGTGGATCTGCCGGCACCGATCCAGACGCATGCGCTGCGCGAGACCGACCACGTGCTCGCGTATGACCAGGTGACGACGTTCGACCAGGTCGTCCTGCGTGGCGGCGGCGCCGCCGACTCCGACGTCGCCGTGCTGACGCTGACCTACAACCCGAAGGAGTCGGAGTCCGAGTTCCCGACGAGCTGGAGCCGGCGCACCTTCGCGCTGACGAACACCAGCTGCCAGACGACGAACAACCCGCAGCTGCGCGGCTGCTGGCTCGTCGAGGACCGCGCGGCGAAGGAAGAAGAGATCCGCTACGTGCTGGCCAACGTGCGTGAACTGCGCATCCGCGCCAGCTACCCGGTGACGGGCACCCGCACGGTCTGCCGCGACCCCGCGCCGGCGCCATGCGACCCGATCGAGACGCCCGACCCGATCCCGTTCGGCTACATCGGCGGCTACTTCGACGAAGTGCAGCTCAGCAAGCGCAGCGCGGGACTGTGAGGCGAAGGCGCGGGGCGCCACAATCGCCCCGCGCTGCCCGTAGCTCAACTGGATAGAGCAGCGGCCTTCTAAGCCGCAGGTCGGGGGTTCGAGTCCCTCCGGGCAGGCCAGTCAGGCGCCCCGACGGCGGCTTGCCGCGTACGGACGTTTGCCGTACAGCGCCGTCCGGGAGATGACGCTGAGCCAAGACACCCCTGACACGATTGCCGAGCACGAGTCGATCCGGCTGTCGCGCGAAGAGCAACTGGCTTTCGTCCAAGCCTTGCTGAATCCGCCGGCGCCGAACGCGCGCCTTAAGCGCGCAGCCAAGGTCTACCGCGAACGTACCGGCGCATAGCCGGTGGCCTTGGCCGGCATCACTGTCGAGCCCCTGGGCCGACAGCACGACCGAACCGCCTTCCGCTGCGGCGCCGAACCACTAGAACGTTACCTCAGACAACAGGCCCGCCAGGATGCCGACAAGCACGTCGCCGCGCCAAGGGCCATGGCCTCGGGGAGCACTTGCTGCTTGATGCCTTGCACCGCAGCCTGGCACATGCCGAACAGATCGCGGCGATGGCGGTGGTTGTCGACGCCAAGGACGAGAACGCCGCGTCGTTCTACCGGCACTACGGCTTTGTGCCCTTGCAGACGCAGCCGAGCCGGCTGTTCATCGCGATGCGCCTGGTGGCGCGGTTGCTGGCTTGGCCCGCCAACCTCGCGCGTTGCATCAATCTAGCTATCTAGACATAATTCCCCGACATGACCGAAGTCGCCCTGTACGACGCCAAAAACCGCCTTTCCGAGCTGATCGACCGCGTCCTGCGCGGCGAGGTGATCGCCATCACCCGGCGCGGCAAGGTGGTGGCCCGCCTCGCGCCGCCCGAGGACGAGGCGACGCGGCAGCGCAGCGCGCAAGACGCCGTCGATCGACTGCAGGCCGCCAGCCGCGGCGTCAGCCTGGGCGGGCTGAAGAGCCGCGATCTGATCCGCGAAGGCCGGCGTTGAAGGCACGGATGGCGCCGGCGCCACGGTCTGCGCGCCCGCGGGCGGCCGCCAAGCCCACCCAGTTCGTCGCGCGCGAGGCCACCCCAAGCTACGGCGCACTGTCCACGGCCTTCGTGGTGGACGCGTCCGTCAGCGCGGCCTGGTTCCTGCCCGACGAGGCCACGGACTACGCGCGCCGCGCTGCTCGCCACCACCACCGGTGCAGTCTGGGTGCCCACGCTGTGGCTGCCGGAGATGGCCAACCTGCTGCTGAGCGCGCAACGCCGCCGCCGCATCACGGCCGCCAAGCGCCGCGAGCTGGCTGAGGCCGCCACGGCCCTGCGCCTGCAGGTCTGCCATGAGCCCCTGAAGCTGCTGGCGCTCGACACCCTGGCCGCCGAGCATGCCTTGAGCGCCTACGACGCCTGCTACCTGGAGCTGGCCCTGCGCCGCCGCCTGCCCCTGGCCACGTTGGACAAGGACCTGCGGGCCGCGATGCAGCGCTGCGGCGTGCCCGCCGCCACGCTGCCTGCCTGACTTTTCAGCCGCCCCGCCCTTCGCCCCTCGACTCTTGCCATCGCCCATCCTCTTTGACCCGGGCGGCAGCAAGCACGTGGCCAAGCCTCCTTCCCGAACCAAGCGCAGCAATCCCGTCGCCGGCGGGGCGCTGCTGCACAACCGCATCGACCACCAACTGCCGGCGGGCGAGATCGGCTACGCGCGCCTGACGCACGACCCGGCGCGCAGTGCGCCGCTCGGCCGGCTGTCGTCGGGGCCGGATTAGCTGGACATGTCAGGCAGCGGGCATCACCGCGGCCGCCGCCGCCGGCTTGACCGCCCCCGCCGCCCCGCGCGGCTGGCTGCCCGGGTTGAAGCCGATGATCGCCAGCATCACGAAGAAGCCGATGACGTAGGCGACGGCGACATACCAGCCGTGGCGCAGCCACTGGCCGACCGATCGCGCCTGCGGGTACATGTTCGCCAGCGCCACGCCGGCCGACGAGCCGAACCAGATCATCGAGCCGCCGAAGCCGACCGCATACGCCAGGAAGCCCCAGTCGTAGCCGCCTTGCTTGATGGCCAGCGCCGTGAGCGGAATGTTGTCGAAGACGGAGGACAGGAACCCGAGGCCGAGCGCCGTCTGCCACGACGCGGCGGGCAGCCGCTCGACCGGCATCATCGAGGCGCACATCACCAGGCTCAAGAGGAAGATCGAGCCCTTGAAGGCGCCGGGCAAGAGGCTCCAGTTCGGCCGGCGCAGCGCCACGCACAAGAGGATCGCCACCCACACGGCGGCACCGAGGAACGGGAAGCGGTCGCTGATGGCGTTGAAGCGGGTGTTGACCGTCACGTTGACGGCGATCGCCGCAAAGAGGATGAAGCCGACGATGCCCACGCGCACCCAGTCGATGTGCGCGCGCGCGTCGGCGTCCTTCTGGATCGGGCTGTAGGCCTGCTGCTGCATCGCCGCCGGGATGCCGAAGATGACCAGGGCCACGGCCGCGGCGATGTAGGCCTCGACCACCTCGAACGGCGAGATGCCGGCGATCCACATCATCGTCGTCGTCGTGTCGCCGACGACACTGCCGGCGCCGCCGCCGTTGCTGGCCGCGACGATCGCGGCGAGGAAGCCGATGTGCACCTTGCCCTTGAAGACGGTGTGCGCGATGGCGCCGCCGATCATCGCCGCGGCGATGTTGTCGAGGAAGCCCGAGAGCAGAAACACCAGTGCCAGGAGCGCGAAGCAGCCCTTCCAGTCGTCGGGCAGGAAGCGCGGCAGCACCGCCGGCACCTCGCTCTTCTCGAAGAGGTCCGCCAGCAGCGCAAAGCCGAGCAGCAGCAACAGCAGGTTGACGAGGATCACCCACTCGTGCCCGAGGTGGACGACCAACCCGCCGACGCCGGCGCCGGTCTTGAACGGCGAGAAGAAGATCTTGTACAGCGCAACGATGACCGCGCCGCCGAGCGCGATGCGCAGCGTGAAGTGGTGGAACAGCGCCACGCCGGCCAGCACGCAGGCGAAGAGGATGAACTCCACCGGCACCGGGCCGATCGACGGGCCGGTGAAGGGCAGGTCGGCTGTCGCGGCGGCAGCGGCCTCGGCCGGCAACGGGGCGATCAACGCAACGATCGCAACGCTCGCCGCGAGCGCAGCCTGGACGGCCATCGAGCCGGCACGGACGGTACGCACGGCGCGCCGCGCCTTGTCTCCTCCAAGGTCTCTCACGGTGTCCCTCTTGTCTGTTCGAAGCCCGAAGCCGGCGGGATTCTAGGGGGGCAACCGTACGGTCAAGCCCTTACGCAACGTGGGCGCAACGCGGCCCGCACCGGTGGCACCGCGTCGTGGCGCCCGGGCCTCGCCGGATTGAGCCAAGACAATGAAATCGCAACCGGCCCCGCCGCAAGGCGGGAACTTCGGCGCACGCTTGCGCTCTTTCGATGCCCGGCGGCGCGCGTTTGCCGCGCTCCCCGGCCGGGGCCGTTTTCGAGGAGACCCACACCATGACGGCAACCCAATCCAGGTCGGCGGCCAAGGCTTCGGCAGTCGCGGCGGACGCTTCGGCGCGTGTGCTGGCGATGATGGTGGCGGCCAACGGCCGCATCGACCCGCGCGAGTTGCAGGCGTTGGACGAACTGGCCGCCTTCGAGCGGCTGGGCGTGCGGCGCGAGCGTTTCGTCGCACTCGCCCGCGACTGCCTGCACGAACTCGGCGTCGGCCTGGAGGAGTGCTCGTGGCTGCGCTCGCGCGACCTGGCCTACGTCGACCAGTTGCTCGAAGCCGTCGCCAACCCGCAGGAAAGGCTGCTCGTCTGCCGGCTGGCCGCCGCCGCGCTGACCGCCGACGGACACGTCTCGAGCGGCGAGCGCCTCGTCTACGACCACGTGCTGGCGCGCTGGCACATCAACCGCAGCATGGTCACCGACGCGATCCTGCATCACATCGAGCAGCGGCCGCCTCACGATGCGTGAGTGGCCTCGATCGGCGCTTCGGCGCTTGATTGGCGCCTGATCGACGTTCGACCCGCCATTGACTGCGCGTCCCTGCCGGCCCCAGCCGGCTGGATGCGCATACAGTCGCGGGCGATGCAAGTCGTTCGTCACGCCGCTGAACCCGCCGCCGCCCTGGCCCTAGCCCCGGCCCGGCCAGGCAGCCCGGCTCACCTCAATCCCCAGCAGCTTGCGGCCGTCGAGCACCCGGCCGAGGCCGGCGCGCTGCTCGTCGTGGCGGGCGCCGGCTCGGGCAAGACGGCGACGCTCGCCGCGCGCACGGCGCGGCTGATCGAGCAAGGCGCGGCGCCTTCACGCCTGCTGCTGCTGACCTTCTCGCGCCGCGCCGCGGCCGAAATGCAGCAGCGCGTCGGCCAGGCGCTGGCCGATGCGCTCGGCCTGCGGACTTCGCATCCTGCACAGACCCCGCGCCTGCCTTGGTGCGGCACTTTCCACTCGGTGGCCGCGCGCCTGCTGCGCGAATCAGCGCCGCGCATCGGTCTGGCCACCGGCTTCACCGTGCTCGACCGCGGCGACGCCGAAGACCTGCTTGGCCTCGTGCGCGAGCGTTTGGGCCTCGCGGCCCGCGAACGCCGCTTCCCGCTGCCGGCCACGTGCCTGGCGATCCACTCGCGCGCCGTCAACACGGCGCGCGCGCTGCCCGAGCTGCTGGCGCGCGACTTCCCGTGGTGCGAGCCCGAGCGCGCCGAACTCGAACGCCTCTTCGCCGCCTTCGCCGCCGCCAAGCGCGAACAGCACTCGCTCGACTACGACGACCTGCTGCTCGCCTGGTGGCACCTGATGCGCGAGCCCGCGCTTGCCGCCGAGATCGGCGCGCGCTTCGACGCCGTGCTCGTCGACGAGGCGCAGGACATCAACCATCTGCAGGCCGCGATCGTGCACGCCCTGCGCCCCACCGGCGCCGGCCTCACGCTGGTGGGCGACGACGCGCAGGCGATCTACGGTTTTCGCGGCGCCGAGGTGCGGCACCTGCTCGACTTCCCGGCGCGCTACACGGCGCCGCCGGCGCGGGTGCTGCTGCTCGAGCGCAACTACCGCTCGACGGCACCGATCCTCGACGCGTCCAACGCCGTCATCGCGCTGGCCGAGCGCCGCTTCGCGAAGACGTTGTGGACCGAGCGCGCAGGCACCACGCACCGCCGCCCGGCGCTGCGCACGGTCGCCGACGAGTCGGCGCAGGCCGCGGGCGTCGCCGACGCGGTGCTCGCGGCGCGCGAGCGCGGCGTCGTGCTCAAGCGCCAGGCGGTGCTCTTTCGCACCGCGCACCACAGCATGGCGCTCGAGCTGGAGCTGGCGCGCCGGCGCATCCCGTTCGTCAAGTACGGCGGCCTGCGCTTCGCCGAATCGGCGCACGTCAAGGACCTGCTGGCGCTGCTGCGCTGGGCCGACAACCCCGCTTCTGCGCTGGCCGCGTGGCGCGTCGCGCGGCTTGTCCCGGGCTTCGGGCCAGCAAGCGCACGCAAGGTCGTCGAGACGCTGGCGGCGCCCGAGCGCTTCAAGCCGCCTGCTGCCGCGGCCGCGGCCTGGAGCGAACTGCAAGCGCTGCTGAAGCATCTGCGCAGCGACGCCGCGCGCTGGCCCGACGACCTGACGCGCGCACTCGCCTGGTACCGGCCGCAACTCGAACGGCTGCATGCCGACGCGGCGCTGCGCTGGGCCGATCTGCAGCAGCTCGCCGCACTCGCGCCCTCACACGGAAGCCGTACCGCCTTCGTCACCGAACTCGCGCTCGACCCGCCGGCGGCCAGCAGCGACGAGGCGCGCGACCCGCTGCTCGACGAGGACTACCTGATCCTCTCGACGATCCACTCGGCGAAGGGGCAGGAGTGGAACGCCGTGCACATCCTCAACGTCGTCGACGGTTGCCTGCCGGCCGACATGGCGGTCGGCCAGCGCGAAGAGCTGGAAGAAGAGCGGCGGCTGCTCTATGTGGCGATGACGCGCGCCCGCGACGAGCTGACGCTGTGGGTGCCGCAACGTTTTTATGTGACGCAGCAGCGGGCGTTTGGCGACCGGCACGTGTACGCGCTGCGGTCGCGTTTCGTGCCGGATGAGTTGCTGCCGCTCTTCGACACCGCATCACCCGATGAGCCGGCCGCGGCGCACGACGAGCCCGCGAGCACGCACCCGCCGGCCGCCGCCGCCGCGCCGGCCTCGATCGACCTGCTGCAGCGGCTCTTCGGCAGCAACGCCGCCGCTGCCGACTAGAACGGCAACCCGACGTAGTTCTCCGCCAGCGAGCTCATCGCCGCCTCGGAGGAGAACAGGTACGCGAGGTCGGTGTCCTGCAGCTTGCGGTCGTACTCGATGCTGTCCGGGAAGGTGTGCAGCATCATCGTCATCCACCACGAGAAGCGCTGCGCCTTCCACACGCGCGCCAGCGCCTTGGCCGAATAACCTTCGAGGCCGCTCTCGTCGCCGCGCTGGTAGTGCGCGACCATCGCGTGGTAGAGGTAGTAGATGTCGGAGGCGGCGCTGTTCAGGCCGCGCGCGCCGGTCGGCGGCACGATGTGCGCCGCGTCGCCGGCGAGGAACAGGTTGCCGTAGCGCATCGGCTCGGCGACGAAGCTGCGCAGCGGCGCGATCGACTTCTCGATCGACGGCCCCGTGACCATGCGCGCGCCCACCTCGGCCGGCAGGCGGCGCTTCAGCTCGGCCCAGAAGGCGTCGTCCGACCAGCCTTCCACCGTGTCCGACAGCGGCACCTGGATGTAGTAGCGGCTGAGCACCTGCGAGCGCAGCGAACACAGCGCAAAGCCGCGCTCGTGCCGCGCGTAGATCAGCTCGGGCGACACCGGCTTCGTGCGCGAGAGCACGCCGAGCCAGCCGAACGGGTAGACCTTTTCGTACTCCTTGAGCACCGTCTTCGGGATCGACTTGCGGCTGACGCCGTGGAAGCCGTCGGCGCCGATCACGTAGTCGCACTCGATGCGCACGACCTCGTCGCCGGCGCGGTAGGTGACGCCCGGCTTGGCGCTCGTCAGGTCGTGCAGCGCCACGTCCTCGGCGTTGTGGATCACCTGGCCCTTCATCTGCGCGCGCGCGTCGTACAGGTCGCGCGTCAGCTCGGTCTGGCCGTAGACGACGACCGAGCTGCCGCCGCTGTACTTGTGCAGGTCCACGCGGTTCAACCGGCCTTCGTTGGCGATGAAGAAGCCCTCGTGGATCTCGCCTTCGCGGTCCATGCGCTCGCCGCACTGCGCCTCGCGCATCAGCTTGGCGAAACCGTGCTCGAGCACGCCGGCGCGGATGCGCGCCAGCACGTACTCGCGGCTGTGGCGCTCGAGCACGACGTTGTCGATGCCCTTCAGGTGCAGCAGTTGCGAGAGCAGCAGGCCCGACGGGCCGCCGCCGATGATGCAAACCTGGGTCTTCATGCGTTGTCTCCTTGTGGCGCGCGGTGGTTGCAGCCCGGAAGTTACTCGCCCAGGGCCCGCTGCGGAATGAACGCAGGCAACCGGCACTTGTACGATTCGAACATGCCGCGCCGCCGCCCTGCCCCTACGGCCAACGCCACCGGCGCCATCGCCGGCTACGCCCTCTTCGGCGAATCGGCGCACCTGCCCGACGTGCTGCACTGCGAGACGATCGCCGCGCGTTCGGCGCTGCACGACTGGGAGCTCGAGCCGCACCGCCACGCGCGGTTGCACCAGCTCGTCTTCGTCGAGGCGGGCGGCGGCAGCGCGCAGCTCGAAGGCGCGACGCTCGCGCTGGCGCCGATGACGCTGGTCAACGTGCCACCCGGGCACGTGCACGGCTTCAGCTTCGCGCCGGGCACGGCCGGCTACGTGACGACGCTCGCCGCGGAGATGCGCGACGAGGTGCTGGCGCAGGCCTCGGATGTGCGGCGGCTGCTCGCCACGAGCCGCCTGCTGCGCGCCGACGACGAGGTGCGCTCCACGACGCGCGCCGTGTGGCACGAGTACGGCGGCCGCGCCGCGGCGCGCGCGCTCGTGCTGCGCGGTCTGACGGCAACGCTGCTCGGCCTGGCCGCGCGGCTGGCCGCCGCCGCCGAGCCGCCACCCGCGGCACGGCGCGAATCGCGGCTGCTCGGCCGCTTCGAGGCGCTCGTCGAAGCGCACTACGCCGAGCACTGGCCCGTGGCCGACTACGCACGCGCGCTGGCCGTGACGCCGACGCACCTGAGCCGCATCGTGCGCGCCGCCACCGGCGGCCCGGCGTCGAAGGTGATCGAGATGCGCCTCGTGCACGAGGCGCGCCGCCACCTCGTCTACACGCAGGCGCCGATCACCGCGGTGGCCTACGGCCTGGGCTTCGCCGACCCGGCCTACTTCACGCGTGTGTTCAGCCGCGCGGTGGGCATGTCGCCGCGCGAGTTCAGGGCGCGCGCGGCGGCGTAGCGCGGCGTCCGGCGCAGCGTCTGGCGCAACGCCGAGGCAACGTCATCGGAGCATCAACCCGGCGTCGCCAGCTTCAGCCCGACGATGCCGGCGACGATGAGCCCGAGGCTGACCAGTCGCCCCGCGCTGGCCGGCTCGCCGAACAGCACGATGCCGAGGATCGCCGTGCCGACCGCGCCGACGCCCACCCACACCGCGTACGACGTGCCCACCGGCAGCGACTTCATCGCCACGCCCAGCAGCACGACGCTCGCCACCATCGACACGAGCGTGAAAACGCTCGGCCCGACGCGCGTGAAGCCCTCGGTGTACTTCAGGCCGATGGCCCAAGCGACCTCGAACAGGCCGGCCACCGCCAGCAGCACCCATGCCATGCGTCACTCCTGTGCTCGATGCGTTCGGCGGCGCGGCGCCGGTCTTCTTCGTGCCGCGCAAGCCGATGCGCTGAAAGCGCTCGAGGCGGGGGCGCGCAAGACGATCCGCGAAGAACTCCGGAAGTAGGCACGTTCCGGACTCAGTTGGTCGGGGTGAGACGATTCGAACGTCCGACCCACTGCTCCCAAAGCAGTTGCGCTACCAGGCTGCGCTACACCCCGATCGGCGGGGATTGTAGGTCTGCGCTCAACGCGCGGGCCGCGCCGGCCGCACCCGCCTTCTCACCACCGGCCGCGTCGGCTTGCGCCGCGCCACTTCTTCGAAGCCGGCGCGGTCGTACATCGACCTGGCGCCGAACCACATCGACTGCGCATCCTGGCGGCCTTGCTTGTCCACCGGGTAGGCCTCGACGAGCCGGGCGCCCTGGCGGCGCGCGTAGGCCACGGCCGCGTCGAGCAGCGCCTGCGCGACGCCCTGGCCGCGGAACTCGGAAGGGACGACGAAGCAGACGATCGACCACACCGGCTGGTCGTCGACCGGCTTCATCACCGGCGAGCGCTCGAGCTTGCGGTAGTCCTCGCGCGGGCCGAGCGAGACCCAGCCGACGGGCACGTCGCCCTGGTAGCCGATCAACCCCGGCGGCCGCCCGTCGTCGACCAGCGCCTTCAGCGCCGCCTTGTTGCGCCGCGCCTGCGGCGTCTGGCCGCCTGGCACCTCGTTGCTGCCGCTCCTGCGGTAGTACATGCACCAGCAGCCGCGCGCCACCGAGCAGCCCGGCGCGCCGAACAGGGTTTCGAGATCCGGCCAGCGCTCGGGCGTCAGCGGGTGGACGGTGAGCTTCATCGCTGGGCCGGGCGCTGCTCGGCCGCGCGGCGGATCGCACTGAGCGTCGTGCGCGTCGTGCTCACGTCGGCGTCGAGCTTCAGGTGCAGCAGCGCCGGGCGGCCGGCCTTGTCCACCGCGGCCATCGCTGCATCGAGCGCCGGCTCGAACTGCTCGGTGCGTTCGACCATCGCGCCGTGCCAGCCGAAGGCGCGCGCCATCGCCGCGAAGTCCGGGTTGAAGAGGTCGCTGCCGCTGACACGGCCCGGGTACTCGCGCTCCTGGTGCATGCGGATCGTGCCGTAGGTGCCGTTGTCGACGACGACGCTGATCAACTTCTTCGCGCCGTAGCCGGTTGCGGTGGCCATCTCCTGGCCGGTCATCAGGAAGTCGCCGTCGCCGGCGATGTTGACGGCCCAGCGCTGCGGCTCGAGCAGCGCGGCGCCGACCGCGTATGGAAAGCCCGCGCCCATCGCGCCCGAGGTCGGCGCAAGCTGCGTGCGGCCGGCGTGCCGCAGGCCCGGGTAACGCACGTAGCGGTGCAGCCAGCCGCTGAAATTGCCCGCGCCGTTGGTCCACACGGTGTCGGCGGGCAGCCGCCGCGCGAGCGTCTTGACGACCGCGGCCATGTCGAGCGGGGTGACCTCGGGCGCTTCGAGGTTCGCGGCGTAGTCAACGTTGGCACTCGCCGCGTGCTCGCGCCAGGCGATCGAGGCCGGCGGCGCCAGCGCCGCCAACGCCGGCGCGGCGGCCGCCATGCCCGACTGCACCAGCAGGTCGGCGGCGTAGACGCGGCCCAGTTCCTCGGCGCCGGCGTGCACGTGCACGAGCTGCTGCTTCGGGCGCGGCGCCTCGATGAGCGTGTAGCCGCCGGTCGTCATCTCACCCAGCCGCACGCCGAGCGCCAGCACGAGGTCGGCGTCGCGGATGCGCGCCGCGAGCTTCGGATTGATGCCGATGCCCACGTCGCCGGCATAGAGCGCGTGGCGGTTGTCGAACGTGTCCTGGAAGCGGAAGGCGTTGGCCACCGGCAGCACCCACGCCTCGGCAAAGCGCTCGAGCGCCGCGGCGCTCTCCGCCGTCCAGCCGCCACCACCGGCGATGACGATGGGCCGCTTCGCTGCCACCAGCATCTCGCGCAGCCGCGCCAGTGCCTGCGGGTCGGGCCAGGCCTGCACGGGCTCGACGCGCGGCAGCACCGGCGCCGCGGTCATCGTCGTCAGCATGTCCTCGGGCAGCGCCAGCACCACCGGGCCCGGGCGGCCCTGCATCGCCACGTGGAAGGCGCGCGCGACGTACTCGGGCAGGCGGTCGGCGCTTTCGACTTCGGCCGCCCACTTGGCAAGCCCCAGCGTGCCGGGGCCGAACATCTGCCGGTAGTCGATCTCCTGGAACGCCTCGCGGTCGCGCTGGTCGCTCGCCACCTGGCCGACGAACAGGATCATCGGCGTGCTGTCCTGGAACGCGGTGTGCACCCCGATCGCCGCGTTGGTGGCGCCGGGGCCGCGCGTGACGAAGCAGATCCCCGGGCGGCCGGTCAGCTTGCCCTGCGCCTCGGCCATGAAGGCGGCGCCGCCTTCCTGCCGGCAGGCGACGAAGCGGATGCGCGCGCGGCGTTCGTGCAGGCCGTCGAGCACCGCGAGGTAGCTTTCGCCGGGCACGCCGAAGCAGGTGGAGACCCCTTGTTCGACGAGCGCTTCGACGAGCGCGTGGCCGGCCGGGCGGCCGCTTCGGTGGGGTGAAGAGGAGCGAGGGTCGGTCATGGCGGCACTGTAGCGGCCGCTGGATGCGCGCACGCGCCGATGCGTCCCCGCGCGGCCTTCAGGGACTGTCGGCGCAGGCGGCGGCGCCCGCGGGCTGGGCCTTGTCGATCGCTTCGGCGGCTTGCGCGGCCGGCAGCAAGCCGCGGCCGAAGCGCCAAAGCGCGCAGGTTGTCAGCGGCAGGCCGTAGAGGCGCTCGGCTGGCTGGGGCGTCTTCAGCACGAGCCAGCCCGACCACTCGCCGCGCACGCCCAGCGCCCAAGTGGGCTCTTCGGCGTCGCGGCGCGCGACCGGCACGGTGCCGAACGGGCTGACGGCCACCAGCGGCAGCAGCGGCCGCTGCGCCAGCCGCGCCAGCGTGCCGGACAGCGGCCGCGGGTAGGCCCAGACGCTCACGTCCTCGACCGCCGCGCTGCCGGCTTTGGCGACGGTGCCGATGCCGCTGGCCGCACCCAGCGCCGGCGCCGTATCGTCGTCGGCGGCGCGATTCGCCGCGGCCGAGCGATAGACGCACAGGCACAGCGGCCCGGCGTCGAGCATGCGCATGCGCCAGCCGCTCACCTTCGGCAGCCAGCCTCCAAGCACTTCGCATGGCGTGCCGGGCGCCGCAGCCGTCGCGAAGGCGAAGTCGGGCTCGCGCAGGTCGATGCGCCGTTCGCTGCCGGCCGCACCATCGCCACTTCGCGCGTTAGCAGCCTCGGCCGCCAGCAACCGCCGGCTCTGCCACGACACGACGCGCCAGCCCTCGCCGCCAAGGTCGAGCACCCGCCCGGCCGGCGCGCCCCACGTTCTGGCGACGTGCAGCCGGCCGGCGCCGGCCACTTCGCGCAGCCGCTGCACGAGCGCCGGGTCGGCGAGCGTCACGACCGGCTCGCGCCGCGCCTGCTGCGGCTCGCCGGCCGCGCCGATGCGCCAGGCGATCGACTCCAGCGTCACGCTGGCCGGCGCCGACGCATCGCCGCGATCACTGCTGCTGCTGCCACCGCCCGCCTGCAACACGAGCAGGTGCCGCAGCGAACTGTCGACGACGACGTGCGACTCGCCTTGCGCGTCGAGCACCATCATCAGCGGCCCCTGCCGGCACAGCCCTTCGGCGGCGCTCCAGGTCGCCGAGTAGATCGTCGTGTACGGCGAGTCGCCGGCCGTCGCTGGCACGAAGAGCGCCCGCCTCGGCGCCGGGCGCCCGGCACTCTCGCGCGCGCTCCCCGCGACGACGAGCCGGCCGCGCGCCGGCGTGGTGATCTCGGGGATGCTGCACTCGCCGTCGAAGGTCTGCGGCGGCGCGTCCGGCGCGCCGGTGGGCAGCGGCACGGCCAGCAGCGGGCTCGTGCCGAGCACTGCGCGCAGCTTGTCGCTGACCACCGGCTCGCTTTGCGCCAACACGCCTTGCAGGAAGTCGCCCTGCCGGCGCACGAGCGCGATGCCGTCCAGCGCCTCAATCAGCCGCGCCGAGGTGGCGCCGAAGGTCGTGCCGGCACCGCTGCGCGCACCGTCCAGCAGCGCCGCGGCGTCGAGCAGGTGGCGCAGCGACGTCTCGGCCTCGGCGCGCGTCGCGTAGTGCCGCTTCACGTCGGCCCACTCGGTGCGGCCGAAGGCGTCGAGCATCAGCTCGGCGCGGCGCATCGTCGGCCCTTCGATCAGCAGCGCGAACAGCGTCGGAAGCGCCAGCCCGAGCGTGATGCCGACGGTGGCCACGAGCAGCGCCGGCCACATCACGCGGCGCACGCGCCGGCGTTTCTCGACGCGCTCGCTCTCGTCGATGTAGGCGGCGAGTTCGCCGGCGTACGGCAAGAGGCGCGGGCCTTCGCGGTCCAGGGCCAGCAGGCGCAGCCAGTCATCGAACGATTGCCCCGCGGCGCGGCGCTTCGCCACGCTGCCACGCGTGACGCGGCGAAGCTCACCGCGGCCGAGCAGGTCTTCGGGCGAACGCGCGTGCTCGACCCACGCGGCGCAGCGCCTGAGCACCGCGAGGTACTCCTCGTACTGCGCCGCCTCGGCGTCGATGAGCGCCTGGAAGCGCCGCCAGCCGCGGATGAACGACTCGTGCGAGACCTTGATCGTCACGCGCTCGGGGTCCTCGGCGTCCCAGAAGAGGTAGTCGACGCTGCCGAGGAAGCCTTCGCTGAGCAGCCGCCGCAGCGCCTGCGGGCCGGCGGCGGCGTTCGGTGCCGGGGCCGCGCCGTTGGTCTTGCCTTCGGGCAGGCCGAGCAGCGCCGCCGCGGCGCCGGCTTCGATGCGCTGCTGCGAATAGTGGCCGGTGTTCGGGTCCTTCAGCGCGAGGTGACGCAGCAGCGTGTCCAGCCGCGCGCGGTTGGCCTCGTCATGGTCGAGGTAGATGCGCTCGGGCCAGTTGTGCACGCTCTCGCGCAGCGCGTTGCGGTCTTCGGCGAGGCCGCCATCGGTGCCCGGCCGGCTGGCGTTGATCGCGCGCGCCAGGTCGGCGGTGGTGATGCGCGCCGGCACCAGCGCGTCCATGTCGTCGTCGCGCTCGAGCGCCGCCTGCCACAGCCGCGCCAGCATGTGCTGCAACAACGGCAGGTGGTCCGGGTCCTGGGTGATCGCCGTCACGTCGCGCAGCAGCCGATCGAGCACCGCCGGCTCGAACTGCACCTGCGCCGGCAGCCGCGCGCCGGTGGGCGCGCCGGCGTGCAGCCGCGCCATCAGGCGCAGGAAGCGCTGCGCCGGGCCGACGATCGCCTCGCGCAGCTCGTCGGTGTCCAGGCGCCGCACGAGGAAGCTGCTCTTGTTGATCGCGTCGGGCAGTTCGAGGAACGCGGCGCAGTCGTTCAGGTGCTCGCTGCGCATCGTGATGACGACGTAGCAGCGCGGGTGCGGCGCGAAGAAGTGGTCGAGCAGCCGCTCGACGAGCACGGCCGCCTCGGCGGCCCCCGCCGCGTTCTTGTTCGTCGGGTGGAAGATCTCCTCGAACTGGTCGATGACGAAGAGCACCCGCGCCTCGGCCGGGTCGGGGCCGGGCGGCACGTCGAGCTCGCCGCCATAGGCGTCGAGCAAGCGCGCGAAGCCGCCTTCCTGGCGGAAGACCTCGGCCATCTCGGCCTCGCGCCGATCGTCGGCCTCGGCGCTGCCGCGGCTCTTCAGCAGCCGCGCGAAGCGGCGCACGAGGCGCGTCACCGGAGTGTGCCGGCGCGCCGCCTGGTCGGCCGCGCTCGCGTTGGTGCCCGGCGTGCAGACCATCGGCAGCCACAGGTCGCCGGCGCCGGGAATGCCGTAGCTGCGCAGCTCGGGCGTGACGCCGGCATGGATCAGCGAGCTCTTGCCCGAGCCCGAGCCGCCGAGCACGGCGACGAAGCGCGTCGCGGCGAGCCGCTCGATGATCTCGCGCACCTGGCGCTGGCGGCCGAACAGCAGCGCCGCCTCGAAGTCGAGGAAGGGCCTGAGGCCCGGATACGGCTCGCGCGGCAGGCGCAGGCCGCTCGCGTCGCGTAGCGGCGCTCGCTGGTCGTCGCGCAGCGGCGGCCGCGTGCCGGTGCCTTCGGCGGCGGCCGGCGCGTCGTTCATGGCATCGCGCGGCCGCTGACGGCCGCCTCGCGCAGCAGCCGCCGCTCGAGCACGCGGCGCAGGAAGGCTTGCAGCTCGTCGTCCTCGTCGCCGACGACGTCGATGTCGTCGGGCGTGCGCGCCTCGAAGCGCAGCACCTGCCAGCCCCAGGCCGGCACCGGCTCGGCCGCGGTCTGCTGCGGCGGCATCAGGTACGCGACGACGCCGGGCGCCGCGTCGCGGCCCGGGCTCATCTTGTTCTCGACCTTGTTGATCTGCGCCACCAGCGCGTCGGGCGTCTTGCGGCCCCACAGCAGCATCACGCCGTCGGCGTCGTCGAGGCTCGGGAACTGGTCGATCTGCTCGACCGGCAGGCCGCGCAGGCGCAGCTGCAAGGCCGGCATCGCCACGGCGGGGGCGGCGGTGGGCGCAGTCGTCGAGGCTGCCGCCGTGGCCGCGGCGATGCGCGCCGCCACCTGGCTCCAGCGCCGGCGCATCTGCTCGCCGAGCGGCTGCCACAGGTTCACCTCGTGCCGGTTGCTCTCGATGTAGATCCGCACGTCGCCGTTGGCGGCCACAGCGGCGGCCGCGGCCGGTGGCGGCGCGTTCGCGGCATCGCCGCGCGGCACGATCGGCGGCGGCTGCTCGTGCGCCTGCGCGGCGCGCAGCTTGGCCACGAAGTCCTCGCGCAGCCGGTTGAACTGCGACTTGAACGCCGGGCTCACGAGCTGCGGCGCCATGTAGATGTCCACCGGCTCGCCGCGCTGCAGCTCGTCGAAGAACGGCATCCACAGCTGCCCGGCCGGCAGCAGCCGCCGCCAGGCGTCGCCTTTCACGGCCTGCTCGACCGCCGCTTCGGACAGCGCGACGATGTACAGCCGCTCGCGGCAGCCCGCTTCGCCGAAGCGCTGGCAGAAGTACTCGAGCTCGGCGCGGCACCAGTCGGAGAGCACGTAGTTGTCGTGCACGACGATGACCATCGCGAAGCACTTGTCGATGCGCTCGCGCAGCTCGGGGCCGAGCATGCCGGCCACCGGCCCGTTGTCGCCCGACAGGTGCACCGGCGGCAGCCGCACGCCGCGCATCACGGCACCGAGGCCGCGCTGCAATTCGGCAGCAAAGAACGACACCCAGTTGTGGCAGCGCACGTCGTCGGCATGCGCGTAGCTGATGAACGCGGTGTAGTCGCTGCCTTCGAGCGTGTTGATCACGGCGGCGAATGTAGGCGCCGTGTACCCCTGCCGGCAAGCCGGGCAGGGGGTCGCATCCCTACCTCGCCTTGGCGGCAGGACGCGGCCTCCACCGGGCGGGTGATACTTCGGCGTCTTCAGCGTCCGGTGAATTGCACGCATGCCGAGCCAGCGCCCTCGCAGCACGTCCCGGATCGAGCGGCCGGCGCGGCCGGCCCGGTCCGCAAGCCCAGCGAAGCGGGAGCGCACCGCCGCCGCCGAACCGCGCCCGCGCGACGCCGACCGCTCGCAAGGCGAGATCCTCGAGGCGGCCACCGCCGAGTTCGCCGAGTTCGGCCTCGGCGGCGCGCGCGTGGACCGCATCGCCGAGCGCGCCGGCGTCAACAAGCGCCTCATCTACTACTACTTCGGCAGCAAGGAAGACCTCTTCCTCGCCGTGCTCGAGCGCACCTACGAGAGCATCCGCCGCGAGGAGCGCCGGCTCAACATGTCCGAGGTCGACCCGATCGAGGCGATCCGGCGACTGATCGCCTTCACCTGGAACTACTACCTCGCGCACCCGGAGTTCCTGACGCTGCTCAACAGCGAGAACCTGCACCGCGCGCGCCACCTGAAGAAGAGCGCCGGCATCGCGACGATGAACTCGCCGCTCGTGCAGATGATCGCCGAGGCGCTGGAGCGCGGCCACAAGGCCGGCATCTTCCGCGCCGGCGTCGACCCGGTGCAGCTCTACATCTCGATCGCGGGGCTGGCCTACTTCTACCTCGGCAACTGCCACACGCTGTCGGCGGTGTTCGCGCGCGACCTGCTGGCGACGAAGGCGAAGGTGGAGCGGTTGAGCCACATGACCGACCTGGTGCTCGGCTACCTGGTGCGGGACTGATCGGCAGTTTCCGTTCTCCCTGAGGTCGAAGGGCCCAGCCACTGGGATCCCGTGGCGGCGGCCCCCGGGTGGGCCCGGATGCCACCGCCGGCATCGGCACCTAGGATTCACCGGACAGTGAACTTGTGCATCGCACGCAAGGAGTTCCCATGGTGTCCTCGATTCCCCTGTCTCGTCCCGTGTCGCTCCGCGGCCTCGCCCGCACCGCGCTCGTCGCCGCCGCGGCATTGGCCGCCAGCCTCGCGCACGCGCAATGGAAGCCGACCAAGCCCGTGACGATCATCGTGCCGTGGGCTGCCGGCGGCGCCACCGACCAGGTGACGCGCCTGGCCGCCGCCGAGATCGAGGCCGGGCTCGGCCAGAAGATCGTCGTCGTCAACCAGCCCGGCGGCGCCGGCTCGATCGGCACGAAGGCGGCGATGGACGCGCCGAAGGACGGCTACACCTGGACCGCCGGCGCCGCCAAGCAGCTCGGCACCTACCCGGTGCTCGGCATGATCCAGAGCAAGGTCGACGACTTCCACCTCTTCCTGGCGGTGACGAACGTGTCGATCGTCAGCGTCAACCCGGCGACGCCGTACCAGAGCTTCCCGCAGCTGCTCGAGGCGATGAAGGCTGGCGCGCTGCCGGTGGCCACGGCCGGCAACAGCAGCTCGGGCCACTTCGCGATGGAGGCGATCGCCAAGAGCACCGGCGCGAAGTACCGCCACGTCACCTATGACGGCGGCAACCCGGCCGTCGTCTCCACGGTGTCGGGCGAAACGCAGATCACGACGCAGCTCGCGCCCGAGCAAAGCGAGATGCTCAAGGGCAAGCGGCTGCGCGCGCTGGCCGTCGTCGGCGAACAGGCGCTGACGATCGAAGGCGTCGGCACGATCCCGCCGATCACGCAGTTCGTGCCCAACTTCCCGAAGGTCACCACGGGCTTCGGCATCTTTATCCCGAAGGGCGTGCCGGCCGAGGTGGTGGCCACGGTCGAGAAGCTGTGGGCCGAGCGCGTCGTCACGAGCGAGAAGCTGAAGAAGTACGCCGCCGACCGCGGGGCGCTGTTCACGCCGCTTTACGGCAAGGCGGCGTTCGACGCCGTCTGGCCGACCGTCGTCACCGATGCGTACCTGCTGCAGGACGCCGGGCTGGCGAAGGTGTCGCCGGAGTCGCTGGGCATCAAGCGCTGAGCTTCGCGCTGCCGACGGCGACGATGCAGGACCGGGGCGCCTGGGCGCAGGTGGCCTTCTGGGCGGGCCTCGGCGCAACCGTCTTCGTCGCCGGCTGGCGCATGGACCGGCTCGGCCACCAGGGCATCTCGCCATGGTCGGCGCCGGGGCTGCTGCCGGCGGTGGTCGGTGCGCTGATGGTGATCTTCGCGCTGGTGCTGGCGGCGCAGACGTGGCGTGAAGGTGCAGCGCCTGCCGATGACGGGGCCGACGCCGCCGGCACCGACACAGCGCAACCCTCCTGGCGCGGCAGCGCACTCGCGGCAGCGTTGTGCCTGCTCTTCGCCGGCGTCTCGCTCGGCCGCGGCTGGCCGTTCCGGGTGGAGGCCGCGGTCTTCATCGTCGTCTTCACCGCCCTCTTTCGCTGGCGCGAGTGGCGCGCCGCGGGCCGGGTCGTGCGCGGCCTCGTGCAGACGATGCTGATCGCCGTCGCAGCGTCGGTCGCCATCGCGTGGCTCTTCGAGTCGGTCTTCCTGGTGCGCCTGCCTTGATGGGCTCGAGGGCGGACGCGGCCAGCAAGGTCACCGCGGCCTGAACGCGCGACCTCGGCCGCCACGATGGAAGGCCTCGCCCACCTCGCCACCGCGCTGGCCGCGCTGGCCGGCCCGTGGCAGATCGCCTACGCGCTCGGCGCCACGCTGGCCGGCATCGTCATCGGCCTGCTGCCCGGCCTGTCGGCGACGCTCGGCGTCGCGCTGTTCACGACGCTGACGGTGAAGATGGCGCCGACCGACGCGATCCTCGTGCTCGTCTGCGTCTACGTCGGCGCCATCTACGGCGGCAGCCGCACGGCGATCCTGCTCAACATCCCCGGCACCGCCGCCAACGCCGCGGCGTGTCTGGACGGCAACGCGCTGGCGCGCCAGGGCGAAGCCGGCCGCGCGATGGGCATCGCCACGACGGGCTCGGTCGCCGGGTCGCTGTTCGGCGTCGTGTGCCTGGCGATGTTCACGCCGCTGTTGGCCGAGGCGGCGCTGAAGTTCGGCGCCTTCGAGTTCTTCTGGCTCGGCATGGCCGGCGTGATGATGTCGGGCACGCTCACCGGCGAGCGCCCGGTCAAGGGCTGGCTGATGGGGCTGCTCGGCATCCTTACGGCCACCGTCGGCCTCGACCCGATCCACGCCCACCCGCGCTTCACGTTCGGCGAGAACGCGCTCACCGGCGGCATCGGCCTGATCCCGGCGCTCGTCGGCGCGTTCGGCTTCGCCGAGGTGCTGACGGTGATGGGCCAGCCGCGCCTGCGGGCCGCGGTGTCCAGCGTCGGCTCGGTGCTGCCGAAGATCGCCGACGTGCTGCGGCACTGGCGCACGATCGTGCGCTCGGGGCTGATCGGCGTGTCGATCGGCGTGCTGCCCGGCGTCGGCGAGGACATGGCGGCGTGGTCGTCGTACGCCGCGGCCAAGCGCGCCAGCCGCGAGAAGGAGAAATTCGGCCGCGGCTCGGTCGACGGCCTCATCGCCGCCGAGACCGGCGACAACGCCGCGATCCCCGGCGCGCTGATCCCGGCGCTGGCGCTGGGCATCCCCGGCTCGGCGCCGGCGGCGGTGCTGATGGCGGCGATGATCATCCACGGTGCGCAGCCCGGCCCGATGCTGATGGTCAACACGCCGCAGTACGTCTACGACATCGTCGGCATCACCTTCTTCGCGACGCTGGCGATCCTCGTCTTCGGCCTCGTGCTCGTGCGGCCGATCCTGTGGGTGCTGCGCGTACCGCGCGAGGTGATCATGCCGATCGTCTTCGTGCTGTGCGTGCTGGGCTCGTACTCGATCACGCAGCGCCTGTTCGACGTGTGGGTGATGCTCGGCACCGGCGTGCTGTGTTTCCTGCTCAGGCGCCAGGGCTTCCCGGTGGCGCCGTTCGTGCTGGGCCTGGTGCTCGGCGACATCATCGACAAGTCGCTCAGGCGCGGCCTCGTGCTCTCCGACGGCAGCCTGGCGCCGTTCTTCACGCGGCCGATCAGCGCCGCACTCGCCGCGCTGGTGCTGGTGATGCTGCTGGCGCAGGTGCCCGCGGTGCAGCGCTGGTGGGCGAGGCGCCACGGCGGCAAGATGCAGGCTCCGACGCCCTGATTCCGATGAGCCCGACGATTGCGATGACCCCGATGATCGAACGCCTCGCGCTGTGCAACGAAGTGCTGGCGCCGTGGCCGTTCGAGCACCAGTGCGCCTACGCCGCGGCGCTCGGCTACCGCGGGCTCGAGGTCGCGCCGTACACGCTGGCCGACGACCCGGCGACGATCACCGAACCCCAGGCGCGCGCGTTCGCCGCCATCGCGCGCGACCATGGTCTCGTCATCACCGGCCTGCACTGGCTGCTGGTGGCGCCGAAGGGCCTGGCGATCAGCCACCCCGACGCGGCGGTGCGCGCGCGGACTCTGGCCGTGCTCGACCACCTCGTCGACTTGTGCGCGGCGATGGGCGGCCGCTACCTCGTGCACGGCTCGCCGGCGCAGCGCAATCCGCAGCCCGGCCAGACGCACGCCGACGCGCTGGCCCGAGCCACCGAGGCCTGGGTGCATTGCGGCGAGCGTGCCGGCAAGCTGGGCCTCGCCTACTGCATCGAGCCGCTGTCGCGCGACCAGACGAGCGTCGTCAACACGGTGGCCGAGGCCGCGGCCATCGTGCAGGCCGCCGCGCTGCCGGGCCTCAGCACGATGCTCGACACCTGCTCGGCCGGCCGCACCGAAGTCGAACCGCTGCCGGCGTTGATCGATCGCTGGTGGCCGAGCGGCCACTTGGCGCACGTGCAGCTCAACGACCGCAACCGCCGCGCCCCCGGCCAAGGCGACGACCGCTTCGGCCCGGTGCTGGCGGCCCTGCAACGGCAGGGTTATGCCGGCTGGCTGGCGATGGAGCCGTTCGAGTACCTTCCCGACGGCCCGGGCTGCGCGGCGCGGGCCATCGGGCATGTGCAGGGGCTGCTGGAAGCACTGCCGGAGGAGCCGCCGGAAGCATTGCGAGAGGGCCCTCGATGAAACTCGTCGCCGTCTGCACCACCGTCGGCCAGGCCGATGATGCAAAGCACCTCGCTGACGCGGCCGTCGAACGCGGCCTCGCCGCCTGCGTGCACATCGATGCCATCGCCAGCGTCTACCGCTGGCAAGGCGCCCTCCAGCACGACACCGAACAGCGCCTGACCTTCAAGACCACCGACGCCGCCGCGCCGGCGCTGCGCGCGCTGGTCCTCGAACTGCACCCCTACGAGCTGCCGGCGCTGTACTCGTTCGACGTCGACGAGGCGAGCGCGGCCTATGCGGCGTGGGTGCATGAACAGACGTCGCCGCCGGCCCCGCCGCCCCCGTAGCCCCCGCCGCGGCAGCCCCGCCCGGCCGCACCTGGAGCACCGCCCGATGACCTCGACGCAGACGATGAGCCTCGGCACCTTCTCGCTCAGCCTGGCCGTCAAGGACCTGGCCGCCTCGCGCCGCTTCTACGAGGCGCTCGGCTTCACGGTCCATGCCGGCGACCCGGCGCACCACTACCTGATCCTGCGCCACGGCGACGCCACGGTCGGGCTGTTCCAGGGCATGTTCGAGAAGAACATGCTCACCTTCAACCCCGGGTGGGACGCGCAGTGCAACAAGCTGCCGGCGTTCACCGACGTGCGCGAGCTGCAGCGCCGCCTGCGCGCCAGCGGCATCGAGCCTGCGACGCCGGCCGACGAGAGCACCACCGGCCCGGCGCACTTCATCGTCATCGACCCCGACGGCAATCCGGTGCTGGTGGACCAGCACGTGTGATCGGCGGCCGGGTCGGGCGCGACGCGCCCGTCGCGCGCCGGCGCTGCGGCCGCTTCAGCCGGAGTGGCTCGCCAGCTTGCTCAGCCCCTCGGCCACCTCACTCGCAGACTGCGGCCGCACGGCGCGCGCCTGCTCGACGCCGTCGCGCAGGAAGACGAGCGTCGGCCACAGCTTGACGCGGAACGAGCGGCCGAGCGGCTGCCCCGGGCCGTCGTAGACCTTGACGTGCGGCACGCCGGGGTGCGCGGCGAGCGCCTCCTCGACGTGCGGCTGCGCGCGCCGGCAGAAGCCGCACATCGGGCTGCCGAACTCCAGCAGCAGCGGGCCGCGGCGGGCTTCGATGTCGGCGCGGGTGGGCTCGGTGGTTTCGAACGGCGTGCTCATGCCGTGCATGCTAGTGCCGCCGCGTGCGCCCACCCTGCGGGTACGGATTCGCACCGATTCCCGGCCAACCCAGGGCGGCCAGCGCGGTTGCATTCATGTCGGCTCGCCCGGAAGGTCGGGGCCGAGACCGTCTACCCGGTCGCTGCGGGCGCGGGCCAGCGTGATGAGCGCCACAAGCGCGGCTGCGGTGACGTCGAAGCTGGCACAGAAGCCCGGCCACGCCCCGGGCACGCCACTGTTGTGCACGAGGTGGTGGTGGACGGTGTCCATCACGCCATGCCCGCCCAGCGCGACGACCGCGATCCAAGCGCTGCGCTTGAAGCCGGCTACCGCTCCGACGATGAAGACGGCCGCGATGGCCGCCTCGAACGCGGGCTGCTTTCGCCTGGGTGCACTTTCGGTGCTCGAAGCGGTCGGCGACAGCGGCGAGCGCCCAGCGGTTGAGATCCGTCCGGCAAGTGTCCTGGCAGGCGATCGAACGGGCGAGAGACGGGCGATCGAACCGCGGAGGCCGGGGAACCGGCTCCACGTTGTGCACGAAGACGGCCCGGCCCGATGCGGTGGCACGGCTGGGGTCGGTCGATCGCCGGGGCCGGTCGATCAGCGTCACCGCTCGGTCGATCGGCCGGCCCCCTCCCGCCCTTGGGACAACCGTTCGTCTCATCGGCCTGTCCACGCTTCCCGCCGGCGCCGACAGTGCGGGCCATCGAAGACATCCCGTCGTCGACACAACCCCAAGGAACCCACATGAACGCCAACCAGCAAACTCCGTGCAGCTGCGCCGCCTGTCCTGGCACCGGCTGCCTCTGCGGCTGCCAGCGAGCCGCCGCGCAGACGGCCGCCCAGGGCGTCTGCGGCGCGCAATGCGCCTGCGGCCCGCAGTGCCAGTGCGACACCTCGTGCCGGTGTGGCGCCGGCGCCAACTGCGCCCAAGCCTGACGGCCCCAGGAAGCGGCCCGTGAACACCTACGTCCTGGCCTACCTCGGCGGCATCGTCGGCGCCATGCTCATGGACATCACCGAGGCGCTCGTGGCCCGGGCCGGTCTCACCAGCGGCGTCAGCGTTGTGCTGGTAGGCCGCTGGGCGCTGGGCCTGCTGCGCGGGCAATGGACACACACCGACATTGCCCGCTCGCCGGCCCGGCCGGGCGAGGTGCACATGGGCTGGGCCTTCCACTTCCTCGTCGGCGGCGGCGGCGTGGCCTTGCTCTACGCTGGATGGCTGCAAGCCGCCGGCTGGATGCTGCCCACGCAGCGCCTCTGGGGCGGCCTGGCCTTCGGCGCGGTCACCTCGCTGCTGCCCTGGCTGCTGCTGCTGCCGGCCTTCGGCTGGGGCTGGTTCGGGCGGCGCGGGCCCAGGGGTGCCAACGCCCTTCTCGCCAGCATGGTGTCGCACCTGCCTTATGGGCTCGGCGTCGGTGCCGTCATGGCGCTGGGCTCCGGCCACTAGCAGCAGGCCACAAACGGCGCGCTCGCGCCTGCCGTCATCGACTGCTTGGCACGTTCAGTCGCCGACCCTACAGTCAGTCGGACCGCGAGCCCTCGAGCGACGACGCCGCACCCATGTACCTGTCCTCGACTCCCCGCACCGGGCCTTGGTCGCGCAGCCCGGGCGGCACCGTTCAGCTCGTCGCTGCCTCCGCCGTGGCGTGGGCCTTTGCCGGGACACTGCTGTACATCCTGGCGCCCGGCCTCGAGACCCTTCCCCGGCTGCTCGTGTTCTCCGAATGCGTGGGCCTGACGATGGTCGCCTGCGTGCTGCTGCTTCAGCGCCAGCGCCGCCTGGAACGCCTGCCTGCCGGGACGCGCTGGCTGCTCACCGGCGTGATCGCCATTCCCATCGGCTACCTGCTCGGTCACCAAATCGCCTTCCTGTTGCTGGGCGAACCAATGCGCATGGTGGGCTTCCACCATGTCAGCGTCGGCCCGCTGCTGTTCACGGTGCTGGTGGGCGGCCTGGGGCTGCGGCACTTCGCCACGCGCGAACAGCTGGCGAAGGAGGCTGCCGCTCGCGCCGAGGCCCAGCGCTTGGCGCTCGAGGCGCAGTTGCGCCTGCTGCGCACACAGCTCGAGCCGCACATGCTCTTCAATACCCTGGCCAACCTGCGCGGGCTGGTGCGCGAGGACGCCGACCGCGCCGAGACGATGATCGACCGGCTCATCGTCTACCTGCGCGGCACGCTGGCCGCGTCGCAGACCGAAGCGGTGCCGCTGGGGCGCGAGTTCACCCAGCTGCGCGCGTACCTGGAGATCATGGCGCTGCGCATGGGGCCGCGCCTGACCTGGCGGCTAGACCTGCCCGCCGCGCTGGAGGCCACACCGGTGCCACCGATGCTGCTGCAGCCGTTGGTAGAGAACGCCATCAAGCACGGGCTCGAGCCCAAGGTCGGGCCAGGCCACATCGAGGTGATCGCGCGTGCCACCGACACCGGCATCGAGATCCGCGTCGACGACAACGGCCTCGGCCTGCCCGTGCGCGATCAGGTGGAGTCCAAGGACGACGGCTCGGCACGCGCCGAAAGCTCGGGCTACGGCCTGCGGCACGTGCGCGAGCGGCTGCAGGCGATGTTCGGCGCGGCGGCGCGGCTCGATCTCGAGCCGCTTCAGCCCGGCGGTGTGCGCTCCGTCGTCTTCCTGCCCACCTGAGCGCGCCCGCGCAGAGAAAGATCCCGCATGACCGACGACCGCCGCCCGACCGCCGTGATCGCCGAGGACGAGCCGGTGCTCGCGCGCACGCTCGCCCGACTGCTCGAGCAGGCCTGGCCCGAGCTGCGCATCGCGGGCGTCGCCGACGACGGGTTGCGTGCCACCGAGCTGGCACTGGCCGAGGCGCCCGACGTCGTGTTCCTCGACATCAAGATGCCCGGGCGCAACGGCATCGAGGTGGCCGAGGCCGTGGCTGACGACTGGCCCGACGAGCGTCCCGAGCCGCTCTTCGTGTTCGTCACGGCCTTCGACGAGTTCGCGGTCTCGGCCTTCGAGCGCGCCGCGGTGGACTATCTGCTCAAGCCCGCCACCGTCGAGCGCCTGCAGCAGACGGTGTTGCGGCTGAAGGCCAGGCTCGCCGCCCGCACCGCGCCCCCGGAGGCGGGGGAGCGCGCCGCGCTGATCCAGCGCGTGCAGTCCATCGCACTGCCGGCCACCGCGGCCGGGACCGGTGAGCGCATCAAGGTCATCCGCGCCGGCGTGGGCAACACCGTGCGCATGATCCCGGTGGCCGAGGTGGTGTGCTTCGAGGCCACGGAGAAGTACGTCAACGTCGTCACGCCGAGCGGCGAAGCGCTCGTGCGCCTGAGCCTGCGCGAGCTGATGACCCGCATCGACTCGAACGACTTCATCCAGGTGCACCGCAGCGTGATGGTGAACTCGAGCGCCATCCTGAGCGCGACTCGGGACGAGAACGGGCACTACAGCCTGGCCGTGCGCGGCCTGCAGCGGCCGCTGAAGGTGAGCCGCGCCTTCGGGCACCTGTTCCGGCCGATGTAGCTCGAAGCCATCTCCGGGCCCGGGCCTCGGGCCCGTGCGTGCCCGCGCATCAGGGCCGCGCGCGCTCGGGCTTCGCCGACCACCGCCGCAGCCAGCTGCAAGAGACCCAGCGTCGACGGGGCGCCCGCAGCGGCGCGGGGTCGGTGCGGCCAGACCCCGCGGCGGAGCACTTGGGCCGCGCCGGCCGGCGGCGCCGACTCGACCATTCGGTCGGCAGAACCGACCGCCGCCGGACGCCGGCGAACCATCGGTCGCCCGCTGCTGTTGCTCGGACGCCGCGCCCGCGACAGTGCGTCCATCCCGCTGCGGCATCGCCCGCCGGGCAAGACCCTTCGCCAACCCGTCACGCCACCCGGATTCGCCATGAACCGTTTCATTGCCACCACGCTCTCGATCGCCGCCCTGGCGACCACCACGGCCTGCATGTCGCCTCCGCAGGATCTGGACCTGGCCCTGACGCGGCCGAGCGTCGACAACAAGTACGTCGTCACCCTGCAGCCGCCGGCCAAGCCCGCGGCCATCAACCAGCTCCATGCCTGGCAGATGAAGATCGCGACCCCTGCCGGCGCGCCTGTGCCCAACGCGCGCATCAAGGTCGACGGCGGCATGCCCCAGCATGGCCACGGCCTGCCCACGCGGCCGCAGGTGACGCGCGAACTGCCCGACGGCGGCTACTTGATCGAAGGCATGAAGTTCAGCATGACCGGCTGGTGGGAAATCAAGCTCGCCATCGAAGGCACCGCCGGCGCCGACCGAGTGACCTTCAACACCGTGGTGGCCGAAAGCACTCCGGGCCGCTGAAGCGGCTTCCGGTTGCCCACCCCGAGGAGACGACGATGCGCAGACTTCAATCGATGGCCAGGATGCTCGCCACCACCGCGGCCGCCCTGGGTGGCGCACTGACGGTGACGCTGGCCGATGCCGGCGAGCCGCCACTCGCGGGCCGAATGCGCTGGAGTGCCGAGGAGAAGGCCGTGCTGGCTTCGCTGAGCCTCGAGCGCCTGCCACCGGTGCCGGCGGACCCGTCGAACGCAGTGGAGCGGCTACCCGCCGCCATCGAACTCGGCCGGCGCCTCTTCGACGACACCCGCCTCAGCCGCAACGGTGCCGTCGCCTGCGCCACCTGCCACGACCCGGCCAAGCAGTTCCAGGATGGCCTGCCGGTGAGTCAGGGCGTGGGCACGGGCTCGCGACGTGCGATGCCCATCGTCGGCGCCGGCCATGCCACCTGGCTCTTCTGGGATGGCCGCAAGGACAGCCTGTGGGCGCAGGCGCTAGGCCCGCTGGAAGATGCGGTGGAGCACGGCACCAACCGCACGCGGGTGGCACATCGCGTGGCCCTCGATCATCGCGTCGCCTACGAGGCCGCCTTCGGCCCGCTGCCACGGCTCGAGGGTCTGCCGGGTGATGCCGGCCCCCTGGGCGATGCGGCCGAGCGGGCGGCCTGGCAGGCGATGGACAGGCGCCGGCGCGAGGACGTTTCGCGCGTCTTCGCCAACGTGGGCAAGGCCATCGCCGCCTACGAGAAGACGCTGCCACACGCGCCCACGCGCCTGGACCGCTACCTCGACGCGGTGCAGCGGGGCGACCGCAACGCCGGCGACCTGCTGCGAGCCGACGAGACCCGCGGCCTGCGCCTGTTCATCGGCAAGGCGCAGTGCGTGAGCTGCCACCAGGGGCCGCTGTTCACCGACCAGCAGTTCCACAACACGGGCGTCCCATCGCGCGATGCTGCGCGCCCCGACCGTGGGCGCGCCGCTGCCACTTCGGCCGTGCTTGCCGACGAGTTCAACTGCCTGGGGCCGTTCAGCGATGCCCGGCCCGACCAGTGCCAGGAGCTGCGCTTCATGGTCACCCACGACCCGTCGCTCGACGGCGCATTCAAGACGCCCGGATTGCGCGGCGTGGCCGACCGGGCGCCATACATGCACGCCGGACAGTTGGCGACGCTGGAACAGGTGGTGCGCCACTACGTCGCGGCGCCGCATCCCGCAGTAGGCCATTCCGAACTGACGCACCGTCATGACGGCGCCGCCGCACCGAAGCATGCAGAGCGGCCGCCGATCGAGCTGAGCGACGCCGAGATCGCCGACATGACGAGCTTTCTTCGCACGCTGAGCGTGCAACGGTGATCGATCCGGGCGCTACCGCTCCCTGTGCGGCCTGCTTGTCGCGCGGGGGCCCGGTATCGGCTCTCGGCCGGTAGCCGTCGCTCCAACTCACGCCACCGAGGCCCCGCACTCACTCTCGAGCCTCTGAGCGCCGCAGAGGCGCTCCATCGCCGAACAGAAAGGGACGCCGACGCGTCCCTTTCCGCAGCCCGCCCGCCCCCTCAGGGCTTGATCCTGCTGCTGAACTGGTTCGTGAACGCGTCGGCCACCGCGAACGGCCGCTCGGGCTTGTTGCTCGCGAAGGTGATGTCCATCGTCTTTTGCATCAGCTCGGGCTCGATCCAGCCCAGGCCGTGTTTCGCCGAGCGCTCGGTGACGCACAGGTCGAGGATCTGCGGCATCGTCGCCAGCAGCGTGTTGCGGTCCAGGCCCGGCACCGCCTCGACCATCGCGTCGATCGACGCCGCCGGGCTCGCCTTGGCGTCGCGCCAGCCCTTGTGCGTGGCGCGCAGGAAGCGCTCGATCAGCTTCGGATTCTTCTTGATCAGCTCGTTGTTGACGAAGTAGGTGTGGCCGTAGATCGGCAGCCCGAAGTCGGCCCACAAGAGGTGCCCGACATCGCCTTTGCCGAGCACCTTCTCCCAGATCGCGTAGCTGGTGTACAGGTCGAACGAGGCGTCGACCTCGTTGGCCGCGACGATGGCCTGCTTGCCCTCGGGCTTGACGTTGACCAGCGTCACCGCGTCGGGCGCGATGCCGTGCATCGCCGCGAAGGCCGGCCAGAGCACGCGGTGCGAGTCGGCCGGCGGCACGGCGATCTTCTTGCCGACGAGGTCCTTGGGCGAACGGATGTTGGCGCCCTTCCTGAAGAAGACGTTGTTGCCGGCCTTGTCGTAGACGACCGCCACCATGCGCAGGTTGGCGCCCTTGCTGATCGCCGTCAGCACCGTCGGCGCGTCGGAGATGCCGACGTCGGCCTGGCCGAGGTCGATCTTCTTGGCGCTGTCGGCCGAGCCGCTGCCGCGCAGCACCGTGAGGTCGATGCCTTCTTCCTTGAAGTAGCCCTTCTTCAGCGCCAGGTAGATCGGCGAGTGGTCGGCGAGGTGGAACCAGTTGAGCTGCAACTGCACCTTGTCGGGCGCCTGCGCGCGCAGCGGCGCCGCGGCGAGCGCCGCCGCGCCGGCGGCGACGGTGGCCAGCGCACGCCGCCGCGAAGGGTTGGCGGCCTCGACACATTCGGGACGATTCATCGCGTGGTCTCCTGGCGGGCGGTTCAGTCGGTGCGCTCGTCGCGGTTCGCCCACGGCGCAACGAGGCGCTCGGCCAGCACGACGACGCCGTACAGCGCCAGGCCGAGGGCCGAGATCAGGATCAGCGAGGCGAAGATCGGCGCCGTCTCCATCGTCACGCCGCTGGTGACGATCAGCGAACCGAGGCCGCGCTCGGAGGCGACGAACTCGCCGACGATGGCGCCGATGACGCTCATCGTCGCGTTGAGTTTCAGGCCGACGAAGATGTACGGCACCGCGTTCGGGAAGCGGATCTTGCGCAGCACCTGCCAGCGGCTGGCCTTCAGCGTGCGCACGAGGTCGAGCATCTCGGGCTCGGCGGTCGCGAGGCCCACTGCGGTGTTGACGACCATCGGGAAGAACGCAATCGTCGTGCCGATCAGGATGTTCGGCCAGATGCCGTAGCCCAGCCACACCACGAACAGCGGCGCCAGCGCAATCTTGGGCAGCGTGTTGAACAGCACCAGCACCGGCATCACGGTGCGCAGCAGCAGGTCGTTCCAGACGATCACCACCGCCAGCGCGACGCCGAGCACGGCCGAGAGCGCAAACGCGCCGAGCACGGCGTACAGCGTCGCCAGCAGGTTGGATGTCCACTGGTAGTTGCTGCGGCCCAGCGCCTGCAGCGCCGCCCACGGCGACGGCAGGATGAACTCCTTGATACCGAATACGACCACGACCAGCTGCCACAGCCCGACGAGCGCGAGCATGACGAGCAGGCTCGGCACGTAGTACACGATGCGCGCGCCGAGGCCGCGGGCGTCGGGCAGCAGCGGTCGCGTGGCCATCGGCGGTGTTCTCCGCTCGGTTTGTCGGTGCGGCGCTACGTCACATTCCGCGTCGGCGGCCATGCCGGCACCGGCATCGGCCGCATCGCACCGCGCTCGGGCCAGGCGCCGCTGGCGAAGCCCGGCCGGCCGGCCAACGAGCCGATCTGCAGCTCGCCCGCGGCGATGCGCACGCGCACCGCGCCGTGGCTGCGCTCGTACAGATCGGGGTGCGCGTCGAGGAACGCCTGCTGTTCCGCCTCGGGCAAGCCGGCCATGCCGTTGACGTAGTGGTGGCCGTTGCGCTCGACGTGCGTGATGCCCAGCAGCGAGACGAGCGCCAGGTCCTGCTGCAGCGCGAGGCCGGCCTGGATCGTCAGGTCTTCGGCGCTCATCAGGAAGGCGCCTGAGCCCTGGGCCTGCCAGTGCGCGCAGCGCGCGCGGTTGATCAGCGATTTGTACAGGCCCTTGCACGTCTTCGACGACACGCCGGCGTAGCCCATCGCGCGGCCGCGCGGGAAGGCGTCGAGCGTGTCGTCGCTCTCGTCGATGATCACCGGCTTGCAGGCCGCGAGCGCACGCACGTCGGCGGCCAGCGCGGCGGCGCGCTTGATCGGCTGCTCGATGAAGACGACGCTCGCGGCCAGGCGCGCGAGGAGCGGCTCGGCCTCGATGCGCCGCCACAGCGCCAGCACACCGTCGACGCCGTCGTACTGCTCGTTGCCGTCGAGCGTGCTGTGGTACGGCACCGGCAGGCGGTCGAGCACGGCGGCGATCTGCACGAGGCGCTCGACGTCGGCCTCGACGTTGCCGCCGACCTTCAACTTGAACCAGCGCTGGCCGTAGGCGGCGACGACCTCCTCCAGCGTCTCGGGCAGGCCGTCGCCGACGCGGGTGCCGGCCGCCTGGTCGGCGGCGACGATCGGGTCGACGAGGCCGACCGTGTGGCGCGCGGCGATGCGCGGCGCGTGGCGAAGGCCCGCGAGGAAGGAGTCGAGGTCGAAGCCGGCGAGGTCTGTTGCCAGTGGTGCCACGGCCTCGTTCGACAAGCCGATGTCATTGGCCTGCACCAGCGCGTCGAACGACTGGCCGGTCGCACGGCCCAGCGCATCGAGCACGGCCTTGTCGACGAGCGCCGGCCCGTAGCTCGCCACGAGCGGGTTCAGGCCGATCGCGGCGCCCTTTTCGATCTGCGCGCGGTAGTGCGCAGCGAACTGGCCGAACGCCGTGCGCGCCTCGCCGTCGAGATACAGCGAACGCGCCAGCGCGAGCGCGGCGCGCAGCTGCTCGAAGTTGTCTTCGTTGCTCAGCGCCGGGTTCTTGTCGAACCACTTCGGCGCCAGCAGCTCGGCGGCCATGCCTTCGCCGACCGCGGGCGCGGCACCGCCGGCCAGCCGGATGCGCACGTGCACAAACGCCTGCGGCGCCGCCGTCAGCGTGACGACGCCGAAGCGGAACGGCATGCGCAGCCGCACGTCACGCTCGAAGAAGTCGATCGACTCGATCGTGAAGCGCGGCGCGGCCCGGCTCATGCGCAGATCTCCTACTCCATGCCCAGCAGCTTGTAGATGCGCCGCGTGTAGACGCCGAAGGCCTCGTGCGTCTTCATGTCCAGCGTGCGCGGGTGCGGCAGCTCGATGGCGAAGTTGTCGGCCATGCGCGCCGGCCCGGCCGTCAGCACGACGACGCGCGTGCCGAGGAAGACCGCCTCGCTGATGCCGTGCGTGACGAAGACGATCGTCTTGCCGCTTTCCTTCCAGATGCGCAAGAGCTCGAGGTTCATCTTCTCGCGCGTCAGCGCGTCGAGTGCCCCGAACGGCTCGTCCATCAGCACGAGCTTGGGGTCGTGGATCAGCGCGCGCGCGATGGCGGCGCGCTGCTGCATGCCGCCGGAGAGTTCGTACGGGTACTTCTCCTCGTTGCCGGCCAGGCCCACCATCGCCATCAGCTCGCGGCCGCGCTCGCGCGCCTCGCGCATCGGCAGGCCCAGCAGTTCGGCCGGCAGCAGGATGTTCTCGAGGATGCGCCGCCACTTCAGCAACAGCGGCGCCTGGAACACCATGCCGATGTCGCGCTCGGGCGCGAACGGGTGCGTCGCCGAGCCGATCTTCACCTCGCCGCCGTCGTGCGGGTGCAGGCCGGCCAGCACCTTCAGCAGCGTGCTCTTGCCGCAGCCCGAAGGGCCGACCAGCGACACCAGCTCGCCGGGCATCACGTCGAAGGTGGCGTCGGACACCGCCAGGTGCTCCTGGCGGCCGCGCCGGTAGCTCTTGCGTACGCCGGCCAGGTGGATGAAGGGCTCGGGGGTCATTCGGAGGTTTGTGCGTCGTTCTTTTCGAGGCTCACGCGATGCGCGCATCCTTCGGCACGAGCCAGTGCTCGAGCGCCATCACGATGCCGTACAGCCCCACGCCGAGCAGCGTGATCAGGATGACGGCCATGAACATCGCCGGCGTGTCGAGCGTCACCTGCACCTGCAGCATCAGGTAGCCCAGGCCCCGGTCGGAACCGAGGAACTCGCCGACGATGGCGCCGGCCACCGCGAGGATCGCGCCGACCTTCATGCCCGAGAACACATACGGCAGCGCGCCGGGCAGCTGGATCTTGGTGAACGTCTGCCAGCGGCTGCCGCGCAGCGAGCGCACGAGGTCGAGCAGGTCGGGCTCGATCTCGCGCAGCCCGCGCGCGGTGGTCAGCAGGATCGGGAAGACGGCGATCGAGAAGGCGATCAGCGTGTTCGGCAGCACGCCGTACTTGAACCAGACGATGATCAGCGGCCCGAGCGCCACCTTGGGGATCATGTTCAGCGTGACGAGCAGCGGCAGCGCCAGCGCCTCGAGCAGCTTCGACCACGTGAAGGCCAGCGCCAGCAGCACGCCGACGACGAGCGCCAGGCCATAGCCGGCGAAGATCT
The DNA here is from genome assembly GCA_016716535.1 of Betaproteobacteria bacterium. Taxonomy (GTDB): domain Bacteria; phylum Pseudomonadota; class Gammaproteobacteria; order Burkholderiales; family Burkholderiaceae_C; genus Rubrivivax. The sequence goes on from JADJWD010000004.1 coordinate 151,197, forward strand.
CGGTGCCGGTGACGAGCGTGTTCTTCCACCAGTCGTAGTTGGGTTGGAGCAGCGCGCCGAAGGTGTCGGCCGGCGAAGGCATCACGAACTTCGGCACCTCGCCGAAGCGCACGAAGAGGTACCAGACGAGCAGGAGGCCGAGATGCGCCAGCACGCCAAGCGTGTAGTGGCCGAGGCGGGAGTCGAGCATCTGTCTTTCGGATCTTGTGACGGCAGCGCGCGGCGAGAAGCGTCAGCTCAACCAGCGCTCGAGGTTCGCGGCGACGAAGGCGTCGTCGGCGAGGTCGGCATGCTCACGGCACACACGCGTGATCTCGTCGGCCTGGCCGGGCGACAGCGTCTCGGCCGGGTCGAGGCACCAGATGCCTTCGAGCAGGCCCTGGCGCCGCAGCACCTCGTGGCAGCCGGGGATGCAGCCGGCGAAGCCGTTGGCCACGTCGAAGAAGGCGCTGTTGCAGTCGGTGACGCGCGAGTCCAGCGCCAGCAGTTCGGCGTCGATGCGCCCGCCTTGGGCCAGTGATTCCGCGGCGGCTTGCACACGCTGGTGCAGCGCCACCGCCGTCTTCGTCCACACGCTCCAGTGGCCGAGCAGGCCGCCGCGGATGCGCACGGTGACTTGCTCGTCACCGCGCTTCACGGCAAACGGCTGCAGCAGGTCGAGCACGATGTGGTCATCGTTGCCGGTGTACAGCGTCACGCGCTCTTCGGCGCGCGCGGCGACGACGCCGCGCACCACGTCGAGTGTCTTGTAGCGGTCGAACGGCGCGATCTTGATCGCGACGACGTTGTCGATGGCGGCGAAGCGCTGCCAGAAGACCGCCGGCAACGCGACGCCGCCGACCGCCGTCTGCAGGTAGAAGCCGACGAGCGGCATCACGGCGGCCACGGCGCGGCAGTGTTCGATGAGCTCGTCGATCGACGCGCCCCGCATCGCCGCCAGCGACAGCATGCCGGCGTGGTAGCCCTCGCCGAGCGCGACCTGCGCCTCGGCCACCGCCTGCGCGGTGCGGCCGGCGAGCCCGGCGATCATGACCACGGGGCGCGCAGGACGACACCACTCGCGCACCGTTTGCATCGCTGTCGCCAGCACCGGCTGGTACAGGCCGCGTTCGCGGATCGCGAACTGCGTGGAGTGCACGCCGACCGCGAGACCGCCGGCGCCGGCATCGAGGTAGTAGCGGGCCAGCGCGCGCTGGCGCCGGGGGTCGAAGCGACGTTGCGCGTCCAGCGCCAGCGGGTGGGCCGGGATGACGGTGCCGCGGCGCAGTTCGGCGAGGACGGTGGCGGGCAGCGCGGACCAGTGCATCAGGGTTTCCAAGGACGCCGCGTCCGCTGTGGCCGGCGTTGGCGGGCAACGCCCACTCGTATACTGGTTTCACAAATCACTGGCTGGTGAATTTACAGGAGCCCCCCATGATGTTCAAGCAGCTCTTCACCGGTGCCGCGCTGGCGACGCTCGTGTTCGGCGCCTCCGTCGCGCACGCGCAGACGAAGGTCGAGTTCATCCTCAACTGGGTGCCCGGCGGCGACCACGCGCCGTACTACTACGCGAAGGCGCAAGGGTGGTACGCGAAGGAGGGCATCGACCTGGCGCTCGAGCCCGGCAAGGGCTCGGCGCTCGCGACGCAGCGCGTCGGCGCCGGCGCCACGCCGATCGGCCTGGCGGACATGGGCGGCGTGCTCGTCGCCAAGGGCAAGGGCGCCGACACGGTGGCCGTGTTCAACGTCTACGCCAACTCGCCGCAGGGCATGTACTGGCTGAAGAGCTCGGGCATCAAGGGCGTGAAGGACTTCGTCGGCAAGAAGATCGGCAACCCAGCCGCCGACGGCGCACGCGTGATGTGGCCGGCGCTCGCCAAGGCCAACGGCATCGACCCGAAGAGCGTCACCTGGGTCAACATCGACGCCAACGCCAAGCTGGCGGCGCTGAAGGCCAAGTCGATCGACGTGACGACGTCGTTCTTCAACATCCACCACATCTTCCAGCGCGAGCTGGGTGACGACATGGGCTTCCTCGCCTGGCGCGACGCGGGCCTGAACCCCTACGGCAACTCGGTCATCGTCAACGCCAAGTTCCTGGAGGCGAACAAGCCGCTCGTCGCGAAGTTCGTGCAGGTCACGCAGCGCGCCTTCGCCGCCTGCGTGAAGGAGCCCAAGCCCTGCGTGCAGGCGCTCGTCGACGCCAACGGCGCGCTCAAGCTCGACAACGAGATGGAGAACTGGGCGCTCGTCGAGAAGCTGATGAGCGACAAGTTCTCGCGCGAGGTGGCGCTGGGCATCCACGACGACGCGCGCATGAAGGCCGACTACGAACTGGTCCGCGAGTACATCGGCCTGGACAAGGCGTTCGACGTGCGCAGCACGTACACGAACGAGTTCCTCGATCGGTCGATCAGGATGACGAAGTAGCCGGCGGGCCGGCGCTGCCGCCGGCCGCCGCCGCCCGGAAGCGCTCGGTCAGCGTCAGCCCGAACTGCGCCGCGCGTTCACGCGCGCGGCGCTCGAAGAGGCGGTCGACCACCGGCTTCAGCGGCCCGGCGCCGCTGACCTCGACGACGCCGGTCATCTCGCAGCCCTCGCCGTTCGCCTGCAGCGTGACGCGGAAGGCCATCGTCAGGTGCTCGGCGGCGGCGCGCGCCGCCAGCAGGTACGGCGCGTGCTCCTCGTCGATCTGCGCGCGCAGCGCCACCGTCAGCGGCACGACGCCGATCTTCTCGGTGACGGTGAGATCGGCCGTGCGCTCGTCGACCAGCAGCACACGCTCGACGCCGGGGATGCACGCACACAGCGCCTCGAAGTCGCGGATGAAGCCCCACACCGCGAGCGGCGGCGCGCCGACCTGGTAACTCGCTTCGTGACGCGGCATGTGGCCTCCGACCGGGTTCGCTCGCCGCTCCTCGCCGCCCCTCGTCGCGCTTCAGTCCCACCAGCGCGCGAGCGCGAAGTCCTCGGCGATGACGCCGGCCGCGTTGTGCCCGGCTCCGGCGTGCACGCCGCCGCCGGGGTGGCAGTAGCCGCCGCACATGTACAGGCCCTCGATCGGCGAGCGGTAGCCCGACCAGCCGGCGAACGGCCTGAACCAGCCCATCTGGTCGGGCGACATGTCACCGACGACATCGACGCCGCGCACGAGGTTGTCGTTGTTGCGCTCGGTGTCGCCCGGGTCCTGGATCTTCATGCCGAGGATCTTGTCCGGCGTGATGTTGGGCGCGTAGCCACGCCAGAGGTCCAGCAGGTGCGCCGCGTACTCGTCGCGGATCGCGCGCCAGCCGTCGGCACCCTGCCCGCCCACGTCGTACGGCGCGTATTGCCACACCACCGCGGTGTGACGGCCGGGCGGTGCCTGCGTCGGATCGAACAGCGTCGGCAGCGTGATCTGCAGCATCGGCTCGCGCGGCGGGCGGCCGGCAGCGATGTCCTGGTAGGCGCGCACCTGATCGTCCATCGTCGCGCCGAACATCTCCTGGCTGAAGGCGCGGTTCACCTCGGGCTGCTGCGCGCCGGCGCGGTAGCGCGGCGGCTCGGCCAGCGCCAGGTGCAGCACGAAGAGTGAACGGCCGTCGGAGTGGTAGCGCCGCACGCGCGTCGCGAACTCGGCGCTCAGGTGCTCCTCGCCAACGAGCTTCAGGAAGCTCGCCTTCGGCTCGAGGTTGGTGACGACGGCCTTGCTTGCTTCGAGCTTCTCGCCGCCCGCCAGCTCGACGCCGGTGGCGCGTTTTCCCTTCATCACGATGCGCCGCACCTCGGCGCCGGTGCGCACGACGGCGCCGTGCGCCTCGGCAGCGCGGCGCAGGCCCTCGGCGAGCTGCTGCGATCCGCCTTCGCAGATCGGCGCCTCGGCCTTCAGCACGCGGAAGAGCGCCAGCCACCCTTGGCCGAAGCTGTCCGGCGCGAAGCCGAGCACCGTCAGCCGCGCGAGGAAGTGCACCTTGACTTCCTCGCACTCGAAGAGTTCGTCGAGCAACTGCACCGGCGTGCTCGCCTGCCATTGCAGCAGCGTGCGGCCTTCGGGCGATTTCTCGAGTTGAGCGGTCTGCAGCGAAGGCGCCAGCGGCGGCGAGTACATCAGCGGCAGGTACGTCGTGTCGATGAACTCGCCATAGTCGGCGACGAGCTGCGTGAAGGTGCGCGCGTCGCGCGCCGAGAAGCGGGCGATCTCGGCGGCCATGCGCGAGGGTTCGCGGTGCATCACGAGGCTGCGGTGGTCGGGGAAGATCGTGCCGCGCAGCACTTCGGGGTAGATGTAGCGCACGCCGTGGCGGTCGAGCTCCAACTCGCGGTACACCGGGCCGGTGGGGATGTGCGTGTGCACGACCGAGCAGATGTTGTGCAGGTAACCGGGCAGCGTCGCCGCCTCGGTGTGGCAGCCGCCGCCGATGCGTTGGCTGCGTTCGAGCACCTGCACCGAGGCGCCGGCGCGCGCGAGGTAGGCGGCACAGGCGAGTGCGTGATGGCCGGCGCCGACGATGATGAAGTCGGGGTTCAAAGGGGCCTCTCTCGTTTCGATGCGGGGTTGTGCTTGCGCCTGCAGGACCGTGAAGCGCCGCCGCGGGTCAACCCAGTTCGGGGCCGGCCGGCATCATGATGCGCGCAGCGTCGCCCGGCGGCGCGTCGGCGCCGAGCACCATGCGCGTGAACGGCCGCTCGGCGGTGAAGCTGTGTTGACGCAACCACTTCGCGACGGTGGCGCGGCCGTCGTGCAGGTCGGCGATGACATCGAGGCCACGCTGCGCGGCAAGCGCGGCCACCGCGGGGAAGGCGGCGTCGAGCAGCGCGCAGGCGGTGGCTTCGTCGTCGGCAACGAGGGGGCCGAGTTGCAGCGCCGTGCGGCCGTCGCGGCCGAGGAGGAAGGCCCGGAGGTGATCGCTGTCGGCGACGGTCCAGGCGGCTTCGGGCAGGCGTTCGGCGAGTTGTCGGAGCAACGCGGTGCGGTCGGCGCCGAAGGCAGGAGGGTCGAGGTGAGCGATGCCAGGCCAGTCGGTAGCGGCCAAGGGACGTACGGTCGCGACAGGCGGAGCAGCCGCGACGGTGGCATCGGATGCGTTGCTCGCCGCCCGCCGGCGCCAGCGCGTGAACGCCCAGCCCTCGACGAACCCCAGCTTCGAATACACCGGCCGCCCCGCCGGCGTCGCGTCGAGGACCGGCTTCAGCCCCGCCGCTGCGAGGTCATCGATCGCGATGCGCAGCAGCCGCTGCGCGAAGCCGCGCCCGCGCCACTCGGGCAGCACCAGCACCATGCTGATCCAAGCGAAGCGGCCGCTCGCCGCCTGTTCCGCCACTCGGCCCGTCGCGACGTCCTCTCGATAAGGCAACACCAGCGTCGAAGCCACCAGCGTCTCGCCGCACCGCACCCCCCACCCGCGCCCGAGCGCCAGCATCGCGCGCCAGTCGGCCTCGTTTTGGTTCCAGTGCGCGGCCGTCGACAGCGTCAGCCACTCGGCGGCCGTCGCTTCGGTCGCCAGGTCGACGAGGCGCGTGCCGTCGCCGCCTCGAGGCGAATCAATACTTGCCGTCACGCGTCGAGAAGTGCGTCGGCTTGCCGAGGCTCTGGCCGCCGCGCTGCACCCAGTCGGCGACCCAGTCGATCATCGTCTCGAGGCCCACACGCGGCGGTCCGAAGAGGCGCTGCGCCTCGCTCGTGTCGAGCAGCCAGGCGGTCGCTGCCTCTTCGCCAGTGAAGACCGGTGCCTTGCCGAAGCGCTGTGCGAACTCGCCGGCGAGCCACCGGATCGACGTGTGCGTGGGGCCGGTGACGTTGATCGGCGTCGTTGGCGTCGTGCAGTGCGCGAGCAGCCTCAGCGCCTGCTCGTTCGCGTCGCCTTGCCAGATGACGTCGGCGTGGCCCATCGTCAGGTCGAGCGGCCGGCCGGCGAAGACGGTACTCGCCACGTCGTAGAGCACGCCGTAGCGCATGTCGATCGCGTACGACAGCCGCACCAGCCGCCCCGGCGTGCCGTACTGGCGCGAGCCGAACTCGAACATGCGCTCGCGGCCGACGCACGAGTTGGCGTAGTCGCCGGGCGGCGGCACCGCCGGCACCGACTCGTCGGCACCGGGGCCGTCGACCGGCACGAACGGGTAGACGCAGGCGGTGGAGAAGACGACGTTGCGCGTGCCGCGGAAGATGTCGGCCACCATCTGCGGCACGCCGGCGTTCATCATCCACGTGAAGCTGGCGTTGTCGGCGGCGCCGAATTTGTGCCCGGCCATGTAGACGAGGTTCCGCACGCCGGCGCCGACATTCGGCAAGCGCGCGATCGCCGCGCGGTCGAGCAGGTCGCACTCGATGCACTCGACGCCGTGCTGCGTGAGCGACGCTTTCACCGCCTTGTCGCTGAAGCGCGCGACGCCGAAGATGCGCTTGTCCGGCGCCGCGCGCCGCGCCATCCGCGCGAGCGTCGGGCCCATCTTGCCGCCGACGCCCATCACCATGATGTCGCCGTCGATGCGGGCGAGGTCGGCAACGAGCGCCGGGCTCGGCTCGGTCATCACCGCTTCGACGTGCTCGATGTCGTCGAAGCGCTTGGGCAGCGCGGGCATGCCGGTGTCACTCATGGTGCTGCTCATGCCGCGACCTTCGGCGCGATGCCCTCGAACAGATCGCGCCCCGCCTTCAGCGCCCGCATCTTCGCGTCGGCGATCGAGCGCTTCAGCATCCAGAAGCCGCAGTCCGGGTGGATGTAGCGCACGCGGCCGGCGCCGAGCAGCTTCTCGGCGCGCTCGATGGCGCGCGCCACCGCCTCGGCGCTCTCGACATCGGTGGCCTTGATGTCGACGACGCCGAGGCCGAGGCCGATCTCGGGCTTCAGGCCACGCAGCGCCTCCAGTTCCGCCGGTGGCCGGTGCGCGCATTCGAGCACCACGTGGTCGGCGTTGAGCGCGTTCAGGTACTCGACGAGCTGGCTCCAGGTGCCCTTCTGGATCGTCTGGCCGCCGTAGTTGCCGAAGCACAGGTGCACGGCGGGCACGGCGCCGGCGGCCTTCGCGGCATCGAGCACGCGGTTGATCGCCGCCGCCGCCCACGGCCACTCGTCGGCGTGGCCGGGCAGGTTGGCCTCGTCGACCTGCAGCACGTCGCAGTCGAGGTGGCGCACCTGCGCGGCCAGCGCGTCGGCCAATGCGTGCGCCACCGACTGCACGTCGCCGTAGTGCTTGTCGATCAGCGTCTTGGCCAGCATGTGCGGGCCGGTGACGGTGAACTTGAAGGTCTTCGTCGCCAGCGCCTTGGCGCGCGCGCAAGCCAGCGGCAGGTCGAGGCTGCCGTGGCCGATCGGCCCGACCACGGTGCCCGGCGGCCGCGCGCGGAACTTCATGCCGCTCTTGCTGCGGTAGGCGATCAGGTCGTCGAACGAGAAGCGCTGCGTGATGCCGTCCATCGGCCGCACGAAGTACTCGATCATCCCGTTCGTTTCCGGGTGGTTGATGTCGAAGCGGTACAGCTCGCCGTCGCAGACGACATCGATGCCCGCCTGCTCCTGCGTGCCGATGACGACGCGCGTGGCGTCGACGAGCGCCTGCTCCGAAGGTGCGGCGACGAGCCAGTCGGGCACCGGGTACGAGCCGACGACGGTGGTCTGGATGCGGGGCGTCGATGACGGCATGGCGTTGGGCAAGGCGCAGATGAAGGTCGGAGGAGGTTTTGTTCACCGAACGGTGAGCGCGCTCATCGTAGGCAGGCCCAACGGCCAGGTCAATTCAGGTCGATCCATGAGCAAGCCCTGCCCCGGCCGCGTTGACGCGCCGAAGCCGGCCGACTACAGTAATTCACTGCCTGGATAATTCAGTTTCACCGACGATGGCCACGCAACGACTCGGTCTCATCATGCACGGCGTCACCGGGCGCATGGGCATGAACCAGCACCTGATCCGCTCGATCTGCGCCATCCGCGCGCAAGGTGGCGTGGCGCTCGCCAACGGCGACCGGGTGATGCCCGACCCGGTGCTGATCGGCCGCAACGCCGAGAAGATCGAGGCACTGGCGCGTGCGCACGGCATCGCGCGTTTCGGCACCAACCTCGACGCGGCGCTCGCGAACGCCGACGACACCGTCTTCTTCGACGCCGGCACGACGCAGATGCGCCCGGCACTGCTGGCCAAGGCCCTGCACGCCGGCAAGCACGTCTACTGCGAAAAACCGATCGCCACCAACCTTGCCGAGGCAGTGCAGATCGCGCAACTCGCGACAACGCTCGAGCGCGAACGCGGCTTGCGCCACGGCGCGGTGCAGGACAAGCTCTTCCTGCCCGGCCTGCGCAAGCTCGACATGCTGCGCCGATCGGGCTTCTTCGGCCGCATGCTCAGCGTGCGCATCGAGTTCGGCTACTGGGTCTTCGAAGGCGACCTGCAGCCGATCCAGCGCCCGAGCTGGAACTACCGCGCCGAAGACGGCGGCGGCATCATCCTCGACATGATGTGCCACTGGCGCTACGTGCTCGACAACCTGTTCGGCGAGGTGCAAAGCGTCAGCTGCCTGGGCGCCACGCACATCCCCCAGCGTTGGGACGAGGCCGGCCGCCACTACCCGGCCACCGCCGACGACGCCGCCTACGCGACGCTGCAGCTGAAGGGCCACCAGGGCGAGCCGGTCGTCGCGCAGGTCAACATGAGCTGGGCGACGCGCGTGCGCCGCGACGACCTCGTCACCTTCCACGTCGACGGCACGCTCGGCTCGGCGGTGGCCGGCCTGCAAAGCTGCCGCGCGCAGGCGCGCGTGACGACACCGCGCCCGGTGTGGAACCCCGACGTGAAGCAGACGATGAACTTCTTCGAGCAGTGGCAGGAAGTGCCCGACACCGACAGCTACGACAACGGCTTCAAGATCCAGTGGGAGGCGTTCATCCGCCACGTCGTCGGCGATTCGTGTGAAGGCGCGCCGTACAAGTGGACGCTGCCCGAAGGCGCCAAGGGCGTGCAGCTCGTCGAGGCGGCGCTGCAGAGCTGGAAGGAGCGGCGCTGGGTCGACGTAGCGCCGCTGGCCGCTTGATGTGACGCTCGATGCCCAAGCACCGTTCGCGCTGAGCTTGTCGAAGCGCCGGTGCACGGGCACATGACCACCATGCAGATCACCCTGCCCTCCACCGACGGCCGCACGCTCGCGCCGTACACGCTGCGCGGCCCCGGCGCCTTCACGCCCGCGGCGCCCGGCACGCGCTTCGACCGCATCGCGTTCTCGGCCGCGCACGTCGTGGCCGACGCGCGCGCGGCCATCGACCCGTGGCTGCAATGCGCCGTCGACTGGGACGCGACGATCGCCTACCGCCGGCGGCTGTGGAGCCTCGGCCTCGGCGTCGCCGAGGCGATGGACACCGCGCAACGCGGCATGGGCCTCGATTGGCCGACCTCGCTCGAGCTGATCCGACGCAGCCTCGACGCGGCGCGCGACTTCCCCGGCGCGCTTGTCGCCAGCGGCTGCGGCACCGACCACCTCGCGCCCGAAGCCGCGCGCGGCATCGACGACGTGATCCGCGCCTACAGCGAGCAGATGGAGGCGATCGAGAAACTCGGCGGCCGCTTGATCGTGATGGCGAGCCGCGCGCTCGCCCGCGTTGCGAAGGGGCCGCACGACTATGCGCGCGTCTACGACCACGTGCTCTCGCAGGCGCGCGAGCCGGTGATCCTGCATTGGCTGGGCGACATGTTCGACCCGGCGCTGGCCGGTTACTGGGGGAGCTCCGAAGTGTCCCGCGCGATGGACACGGCGCTGGCCGTCATCGTGAAGCACGCCAAGAAGGTCGACGGCATCAAGATCTCGCTGCTCGACAAGGACCGCGAGATCGAGATGCGGCGCCGCTTGCCACCAAGCGTGCGCATGTACACCGGCGACGACTTCAACTACGCCGAGCTGATCGCCGGCGATGGCGTCGGCGAGCACGTCAACCAGCGCCAGAGCGACGCGCTGCTCGGCATCTTCGACGCCATCGCGCCGGCCGCGAGTGCGGCGCTGGCGGCGCTGGCCGCGGGCGACAAGGCGCGCTTCCACGCCATCCTCGCGCCAACGGTGCCGCTGTCGCGCCACATCTTCGGCGCACCGACGCGCTTCTACAAGACCGGCGTCGTCTTCATGGCCTGGCTGAACGGCCACCAGGACCACTTCGTGATGGTCGGCGGCCAGCAGAGCACGCGATCACTGCCGCACCTGGCAGAACTGTTTCGCCTGGCCGACGCGGCGGGGCTGATCGAAAGGCCCGATCTTGCCGTTGCGCGCATGAAGACGCTGCTGGCGCTGCACGGCGTGCAGTGAGCACGACGGGTCTTGCCTCGCCCTTCCCCATGCGCGACTTCAGCCAAGACCACCGCTGGCTCTCGATCAACACCGCGACGGTGCGCAAGCAGCGCGGCGAACCGTGGCCGCTGCCGAAGATCCTCGACGCCTGCGCGGCGCGCGGCATCCGCGCCGTCTCGCCTTGGCGCGACCAGGTGGCCGCCGCGGGGCTCGCGGCCACCGCAGCGCAGGTCAAGGCGCTCGGCCTCGAACTGTCGGGCTACTGCCGCGGCGGGCTCTTCACCTACACCGACAGCGCCTCGCAGCAGGCGGTGCGAGATGACAACCTGCGCGCGCTCGACGAGGCGTGCACGCTGGACGCGCCGTGCCTCGTGCTCGTCGTCGGCGCGCTGCCGGGCGCGCTCGCCGGCCGGCCGGCGCACCGCGACCTCGCGCTCGCGCGCGCGCAAGTCGCCGAAGGCATCGCGTGGCTGGTTGGCGAGGCGCGGCAGCGCGGCATGCCGCTCGCGATCGAGCCGCTGCACCCGATGTACGCTGCCGACCGCGCCTGCGTCAACACCCTCGCGCAGGCGCTGGACTTGTGCGAGGCGCTCGATCCGGCGGCGGGCTACGCCGCAAGTGGGTCATCGGCCCGCCCGGCCCTCGGCGTCGCGGTCGACGCTTATCACGTGTGGTGGGATCCGCAACTCGAAGCGCAGATCGCGCGTGCCGGTCGCGGGCCGGCGAACCGCATCCTCGCGCTGCACGTCTGCGACTGGCTCGTGCCCACCACCGACCTGCTCGAGGACCGCGGCATGATGGGCGACGGCGTCATCGACCTGCCGCGCCTGCGCGGCTGGGTCGAAGCCACCGGCTACGCCGGCTACAGCGAAGTCGAGATCTTCTCGAAGGCCAACTGGTGGCAGCGCGATGGCGGTGAGGTGCTCGATACGTGCATCGAGCGGCACCGGCGCTGCGTCTAGTCAGCCCCGGGCAGCGAGCGCGTGCGCGCGCTCGGCGATCTTCGCCAGCGCAGTGTCGAGCACGCGGCGTTCCTCGGCGTCCAGCGCCTCGAGCAGGAAGGCCTCGCGCGCCGTCACCAGCGGAACGATCTTCTTGTACAGCGCGCGACCGGCCGGCGTCAGGTGCAGCAGCCAGCCGCGCGCGTCGGCCGGGTCGTCCTCGCGCGCCAGCAGGCCCGCCGCCACCAGCCGCTGCACGGCGCGGCTGACCGGCATCTTGTCCAGCGACGTGTGCTCGATGACGCGCGCCGTCTTCACGGTGCCGCAGTCGGCCAGCGCGGCAACGACGCGCCACTCGTCGCGCGTGAGGCCGAAGCGCTGCTGGTAGACCTCGGCCAGCGAGCGGCTCACCGCCTCGGCCAGCGCCGTGATGCGGTAGGGAAAGAACACCTGCAGGTCCATGCGCAATGGTAACGCCGGTGATTACATCGGCGCCAGCGTCCGCAGACGCCCATTGCGCGTTTTCGTCACTCGCGTTACTATCTCGGCTTGACCCACGAACCGCCTCGCGGAGACAACCGATGAAGATCCAGCGCATCCACCACGTCGCCTACCGCTGCAAGGACGCCGAAGAGACCGTCCGCTGGTACGCCGAGAACCTGAACATGGGCTTCGTGCTTGCGATCGCCGAGGACAAGGTGCCGAGCACGCACGAGCCGGATCCGTACATGCACATCTTCCTCGACGCCGGCGGCGGCAACATCCTCGCCTTCTTCGAGATCCCGAAGTCGCCGGCGATGGGCCGCGACGAGAACACGCCGCCGTGGGTGCAGCACCTCGCCTTCAAGGTCGACAGCGTGAAGACGCTCGAGGAGACGAAGGCGCGGCTCGAGGCCAAGGGCATCCCCGTGATCGGCGTCACCGACCACACGATCTTCAAGTCGATCTACTTCTTCGACTGCAACGGCCACCGCCTCGAACTGGCCGCCGATACCGCCACCGACGAGCAGGCGCAGCGGCTGGACGCCGTGAAGTGGGACATGCTCACCGAGTGGTCGCGCACGAAGCGCGCGCCCAAGCACGCGGCTTGGATGCACGAGGCGGAGTTCAAGCAGGGCTGATCGAGCCGGCTTCAGCGCACGTCGAGCGGCGTGCGCAGCATCCTTCAACCGGCCCGCGGCGACACCGCCGCCGCGAGCGTGACGACGCCCAGCACGAGGTTGAAGAAGACGAGCCGGCGGATGCGGTCCAGCGCCGCGGCGGCTTGCGGCCATTGGGCCTCGGCCACCGCGCGCTTCAAGCGCGGGTAGAGCACGGCATGGATGTAGGCGAACACGCCGGCCATCACGAGGCCGGTGGCCAGCATCACGTGCCAACCCACCGGCGCGCGCGCGAAGCCGACCTGCGCGATCAGCGCGAGGCCCGAGGCGACGATCACCACCACGGCCACGGCGACGATGCGGAAGAACCGCCCGAGCGCCGCCGCCAGCAGCGGCAGCCGCCGCGGCGGATCGAGCACCTCCACCGCCGCCGGCCGCAGCGCGAAGTGCGCGAAGACCATGCCGCCGACCCAGACGACCGCGGCGAGAAGGTGGACAAAGATCAGCAGGGCGACGGCGAGGCTTGGCATCGCGTGATCATGCACCGGAGGCGGATGCCCTGGCATAGCTCACGGTGAGCAGCTCCCAGACGTGGTCGTCGGGCTCGCGCCAGTAAACGACCCGGCCGCCGACCGAGGTGTTGACCTGGAAGTCATCGGACCCGTGCGGCAGGCTGCGGTAGGCGATGCCCGCGGCCATCAGCCGGCCGAGGATGGCCTCGAACTCCGTCTCGCTGACGCGGAAGCAGAAGTGGCCTTTGTCGAAGGCGCCGCTGCGCTCGTCGAAGTCGATCGTCAGGCCGTCGTTGACGTGCACGGCGATGAACGGGCCGATGCGCGCCGGCGCCCAGGGCACGCCCAGCACCTCGGCCAGCCGGCGTGCGGCCGCCGTCGCGCTGCGGGCCGGAATCATCAGGTGATCCAACTGCACGGTCATGGCCAAGTCCCGTCGGAGTGACGCCGGCCACCGTTCTACCGCGGCGATCCTGCCCCTGCCTGCCTCCCCTTCGCCTCCAACTCCAGAAACCGATCCGCCATCGCCTTGACGAACCGGCCGAGGTAGGTGTTCCTGACCAGGTCCTCGAGCGACGCGCGGTCGACGACGACGGCGCTCACGTCTTCGAGCGCGACGACGCTGGCCGAGCGGGGGCTGTCGGCGAAGATGGCCGTTTCGCCGAACACGTCGCCGGCCTTCAGCACGCGCAGCGCGATGCTGCACCCCGGGTGCTCGGGGTCGCGCTTGCGCACTTCGCACGAGCCGGCGGTGATGATGTAGGCGGCGTCGGCGCGGTCGCCTTCGCGCACGATGACGCGGCCGGCGGCGAAGACGTGCAGCGGAAACCAGTTGCCGCCGCGCAGGAAGGCGCGCAGCTCTTGGGCCAAGTCGGCGGCGCTCTGGTAGCGGTCGGCGGGCTCGCAGGCCATCGCCTTCTTGACGATCGCCGTCAACATCGGCGGGGGCTTCACGGCGACGCCGCCGCTCTCGTCGGGGCTGCGGTACTCGCAGCGCTGGGCGGCGGCGAGCGCGTCGTCCATCGGGCCCATGTACGGCGCCTGGCCGGTGAGCGCCTTGTAGAGGATCGCGCCCATCGAGAAGATGTCGGTGCGCGCGTCGATGCGGCCGATCTCGCCGCGCGCCTGCTCGGGCGCCATGTAGCGCACGGTGCCGGCGACCGTACCTTCGACATCCTGCTCGCCGTCGACGAGCGTGCGCTCGGTGGTGGCCAGCGCGCAGCCCCAGTCCATGAGGTACACCTCGCCGAATTCGCCGACCATGATGTTGTCGGGCTTCAGGTCGCGGTGCACGATGCCGCGGCTGTGCGAGTACGCAAGCGCGTCGCACACGCTCGCCAACACCTGCAAGATGCGCTCGACGTCGCGCTGGCTGGCCTGCATCGCGATCAGCTCGGTGAGCGTGCGGCCGTCGACGAGCTTCATCGTGTAGCTGGCGCGCCGGTGCTCGTCGTCGACCGCGAGGTCGTGCACCGGCACGATGTTGGGGTGCGTCAGCGCGCCGGTGATGCGCGCCTCGTCGATGAAGCGCTGGCGCATTGACGCATCGGCGGCGAGCGCCGGGTCGATGACCTTCAGCGCGACGCGGCGGCGCAGGTCGAGGTCATAGAGGCGGTGGATGCTGCCCATGCCGCCGCGCGCGATCTCGCCCTCGTCGCGCATGCGGCCGCTCTGCACGCCCGGGTGGAACGTCGCCGGCGCCTGGGTCCAGGCGGGCGCCGCGGCGGCGGCCATCGAGGCGTCGTCGCGCTGCGCACCTTCGAACCACGGCAGCGCGTCGTAGGCGTCGAGCCGGCTGCCGTCGGGCTGGGTGCCGGCGACGACGAGCGTCGGTGCGATGGCCTTGTCGTCGCCCGTATTGCCGCTCATGACGCGCCCTCCTCGCGCCTCGCGGCGCCGTCCTGCAACGGCGCGAGGCTAAAGGCTGGGCGCGGCGAGCGCGACGAGGGTGTCCCGCATGCGGGACACGAGGGCGCGGCGGCCGTGCAGTCCGGCGCGCTGCGCGCGGCGCCGGCCGGCGCCGCGCCGCCGGGTGATCAGAGCGTCTCGGCGCGCTTGAGCAGCGCGACCGGGATGTTGCCGCGCTCGCCGTCGAGGAACGAGACGAGCACGACACCCTCGGTCATCACCCAGCAGCCGGGCGTCTTGTCGCCGGCGGGCGCGATGTGCTCGGCGAAGCGCGCCTGCCCGACGCAGGGGCCGGCCTCGGTGTACAGGAGGACGCGGGCACCATCGCCGGACTGCGCGAAGGCCACGACCTGCTGGTTCTGGGCCTGGAGGGGCCAGGCCGCGCAAAGCGCCGTGGCAGCGATGAGAGAGGACCGTACGAGTTGCATGAGAACTCCTTGAAGACGGTTGCCCGAGACCTCAATGTCGGCTTCGCGTTGACAAAGCAATCGCTGGAAAGCCGGCGGCTTTGGCCGCCAGTTCTCAGGGTATGTACGGAGTTCGGCAGCCCGCGCGCCTGCGCGCCATGGCGCCAGCCGGGCAGCCGGCCTGCCCTTGGACTCTTCCCCGGCGCACCGGGGCGGGGCGCGGCCTCAGCGGGGCCGGTTCGCGCGGGCGGCGCGCCGCACGTTCAGCGCCGAGGCGATGAGCAGCGCGTAGAGCACTGCCATGCACAGCCACACGGCGCGGTACAGGCCCGCGTCCATCAGCAGGCCGAACAAGAGCGGCGCGACGACGAGGCCGGCATCCAGCCCCGAGTAGACGACGCCGTAGACGCGGCCCGTGGCGCCGGGCGGCGTCGCCTGCTTGACGAGCAGGTCGCGCGACGGGCCGGCGATGCCCGAGCCGAAGCCCATCACGCCGCACAGCACCGGCACCCAGGCGGCCGGCCACTGGCCGAAGGCGATGACGAGCGCCACCAGCCCCGCGAAGCCGAAGCCGACCCCGGCCACCTGCGCCGTGCGGCGCGGGTCGCGGATCAGGTGGCCGCCGAGCACGTTGCCGGCCGCGCTGCTGAGCATGAAGGCCGACAGGCACAGCGCGACCTGCTCGACGCCATCGCCCTGCATCTTGAACGCCGCCGCCGGCGCGAAGCTCTGCACGCCGCCCAGCGCCGCGGCGAAGACGAGGAAGAAGACGAAGCAGGTCCACAGCGACGGCAGACGCAGGAAGGCGAACTTCGACGCTTCGGCCGAGGCGGCGTCATCGGCACCGGCGCCGGCGCCCTTGCCGCCGCCCGCCTGGCGCGGCGTCGTCGGCGCCGCCGGCGGCAGCCTCGGCAGGTCGAGCGACGCCCGCTGCCACATCGTGAAGACGAGCAGCGCCACCGCCACCGCCGCCACCGCGAAGAGCGCGCCGCGCCACGACGTCATCGCCGCGACGCCGGCCACGAACACCGGCGCCGCCGCCCAGCCGAGCGCGCCGGAGATGCCGTGCGCGGCGTAGGCGGGGCCGAGGCGCGTCTCGTGCACGCGCGCGTTGAGGATCGAGTAGTCGACCGGGTGGAAGACGCAGTTGCCCAGCCCCGCGACGGCCATGAAGACGAGCAGCGCGGCGTAGCCCGGGCTCGCGCCGAGGCCGAGCGCGGCCACCGCCAGCAGCGCCAGGCCGCCGAACAGCACCCGCTCGGGGCCGTGGCGGTCGACGACGAAGCCGGCGAACGCCTGCCCGACGCCCGAGACGACGAAGAACACCGACATCAGCGCGCCGAGCTGCGTGTTCGAAAGCCCGAACGCCGGCGCGATCCACGGGAACAGCGGCGGCACCATCAGCTGGCAGAAATGCGAGCCGCCATGCGCGATGGAGACGACCGAGATCGTGCGCAGGTCGTGCGCCAGGGGTGGCGCGGCGGCGATCGCCGTCACGCGCTCGCCATCTTCCGCACCGCCGAGCGCGCCTCGTGCAGCAGCGCCGCGGTGTCGAAGCCCGGGATGGCGCCGTCGCGGACGATCTCGCGCCCGGCGCAAAACAGGTGCTTCAGCCGCGCCGCGCCGCCGGCGGCGACCGGGCCGATCACCGGGTCGTGCAGCCCGGCGTAACGCAGGTCGTCGAGCGCGTAGACCGCGAGATCAGCCTGCTTGCCGACCTCGAGCGTGCCCACTTCACCCAGCCCCAAGAGATCCGCGCCGCCCGCCGTGCCCCAGCGCACGACCTCCTCGACCGTCGTGCTCCACGCGCCGTCGCGGGCGCGATGCACGAGCCACGCCGCGTGCGCCTCGCTCACCATGTCGGCGGCTTCGTTGGAGCCGGCGCCGTCGACGCCGATCGACACCCGCCCGCCCATCGCCGCCAGCGCCGGCGCCGGCGCAATGCCCGAGCCGAGCCGGCAGTTGCTCTGCGGGCAGTGCGACATGCCGGTGCCGGTCCCGGCGAGCAACTGCATCTCGTGCGGCGCCAGGTGCACGAGGTGGGCGTAGAAGACATCGCGGCCGAGCCACTCGTGCCGCTCGCAGAACTCGATCGGCCGGCAGCCGTGCACGTCGCGGCAGAAGGCGACGTAGTCGAGGCTCTCCGACATGTGGCTGTGCAGGCCGATGCCCATCGCGCGTGCGGCGCGGGCGAACTCGCGCAGCTCGGGCACCGCGACGCTCCAGGTGGGCGTGGTCGGTGCCATCACGATCTTGCGCATCGCGTCACCGCCCTTCTGGTGGAAGCGCTGCACGTCGCGCTCGACGCTGGCGACGAACTGGTCGAACGTCTGCGGCGCGGCTTGCGGCGGCGGGTTCTGGTCGCTCTCGCGCACCTTCGTCGCGCCGCCGCGCAGCAGCACGAAGCGCACGCCGAACTCGGCCGCCACGTCGAACAGCAGCCGGCTCGCGTCGAACGGCATGCCCGGCCAGTAGGCGTAGTGGTGGTCGGCCACCGTCGTGCAGCCCGACAGCACCAGCTCGGCGATGCCGATGCGCGCCGCGGTGCGCAGCGTCTCCTCGCTCGCGAAGCGGCGATACGCCACCGGCACCGCGCTGAGCCACGGCACGAGCTGCAGGTTGATGCCGGCCGGGATGCCCTTCAGCAGGCTCTGGAAGAGGTGGTGGTGCGTGTTGACCCAGCCCGGGTAGACGACGCAGTCGGTGGCGTCGAGCACCGTCTCGCCGGGCAGCGGCGCGAGGCGTCCGATGGCGTCGATGCGCGTGCCGTCGATGCGCAGGTCGGGGCCGGCCGCGCGGGCGGCGGCGCCGGGCAGGCCGGTGATCAGGCCGGTGGCGTTGCGGATCAACGTCGAGGTCATGAGCGTCATCCGATCTTCAGCGCATCTTCAGCGCTCTTGCACGAGTTCACTCTCGTGCCAGCCGCCGAGCGCCCACTTGCTCAACAGCACCATGCCCATGAAAAGCGCAACACCAGTGAGCGTGATCATCAGGAGCGCCGCGAACAAGCGCGGGATGTTGAGCTGGAAGCCCGCCTGCAGGATCTGGTACGCGAGCCCCGCCGACGTGCCGCCGGTGCCGGCGACGAACTCGGCGACGACAGCGCCGATCAGCGCCAGGCCGCTGCTGATCCGCAAGCCGCCGAAGAAGTACGGCGCCGCGCTCGGGATGCGCAGACGCAGCAACTCCTGCGTGCGCGAGGCCTTGTTCATGCGAAAGAGGTTCAAGAGCCCAGGCGAGACGCTGCGCAGCCCGAGCGTCGTGTTGCTGATGATCGGGAACAGCGCCACCAGCGTCGCGCAGACGACGAGCGCCGCCGTCGGGTGCTTGATCCAGATGATGATCAACGGCGCGATGGCGACGATCGGCGTCACCTGCAGCAGCACCGCGTAGGGGAAGAACGCCGTCTCGATCAAGCGGCTCTGCACGAAGACGAAGGCCACCAGCGTGCCGAGCAACACCGCGCAGACGAAGGCCAGGAAGGTGATCTTCAGCGTGTACAGCAGCGAGGTCCACAGCAGCGGCCAGTCCTCGACCAGCGTGCCGGCGATGACCAGCGGCGAAGGCACGAGGAACTTCGGCACCTCGAGCCAGGTGACGAGGAATTGCCACAGACCCAGGAAGACAAAGCCGACGACGAGGGGCAGGCCGACACTGGCCAGGCGGTTGGAGTTCATGTTCTTCCGATGCGCTCGGGCGGCACGATGCGCCGGTTCAATGCGCCGGCTCGCCCAGCGTGTTGGCGTGCGCCAGCAGCTCCTGCATGCGGCGCGCGTACTCGGCGAACTTCTGCGAGACGCGGAAGCGCTCGTCGCGCGGATACGGCTCGTCGATCACCACCTGCTCGATGACCCGGCCCGGGCGCGCGGCCATCACGACGACACGCGTCGAGAGGAACACCGCCTCGTAGATGCTGTGCGTGACGAAGACGACCGACAGGTTCTTCTTCTGCCACAGCTCGAGCAGGTCCTGGTCGAGCTTGTTGCGCGTGAACTCGTCGAGCGCGCCAAACGGTTCGTCCATCAGCAAGAGGTTCGGGTCGGTGACCAGCGCGCGCGCGATCGAGGCGCGCATCTGCATGCCGCCCGAGAGCTGGCGCGGGTAGACCGCGTCGAACTTCGTGAGGCCCACGAGCGCCAGCGCCTGGTCGACGCGCTGGTCGGCCGCGGCGCGCTCGACGCCGGCCAGGTCCAGCGGCAGCCGCACGTTGCCGCGCACGCTGGCCCACGGCATCAGCGTCGCGTCCTGGAAGACGAAGACGAGCTTGCGCCCGTCTTCGCCGACGTGGTCGAAGCCGCCGCCCCACCACTTCAGCGTGCCGCTCGTCGGCTCGAGCAGGTTGGCGATCATCTTGAGCAGCGTGCTCTTGCCGCAGCCCGAGGGCCCCAGCAGCGTGATGAACTCGCCCGGGCCGATGGCCAGGTCCACCGGCGCGAGCGCGCGCGTGCCGTTGGCGAACACCTTGTCGGCGGCGCGGATCTCGACGATGGACATGGCGCTTGCTTCTTTTCGTTGGCTCGCTGCGTTGCCGAGGCGATGCCCGCTCAGGGCATGATCTTCAGGTCCTTGACGAAGCGCGTCGTGTAGGCCGCCTTCCAGTCGACGTCGGCCTTCAGCAGGCCCAGCCGTACCATCGTCTCGTAGGTGGTCTTCCAGCGCTCGTCGGTCATCACGCCGATGCCGAGCTTGCCGGCGTCGCCGCCATCGACGAGCTTGTTCTCCTTGAGCTTGGCGATTGCGTAGGCGATCTGCTCGTCCTTCATGTTCGGGTTGTCCTTCTTGATCAGCTCGTTGGCCGGCCCCGGGTTGGCCATGTAGCTCTTCCAGCCCTCGACGCTGGCGCGCACGAAGCGCTGCACGACGTCGGGGCGCTCGTCGGCCGTCTTCTTCATCGCGACGATCGTCGTGCCGTAGGGCGGGTAGCCGTCGTGCGCGAAGAGGTGGAAGCGCGCCTTCACGCCGAGGTTCTGCACCGCGAACGGCTCGCTGCTCATGTACGCCTGCATCGCCGAGCTCTTGTCGGCGACGAACGGCTGCGGGTTGAACGTGTAGGGCTTGGTCTGCTCTTCGGCGTAGTTGTACTTGCCCTTCAGCCACGGCCACCAGTTGCTGCGCCCGGCGGTGGCGACGAAGATCGTCTTGCCTTTCAGGCTGCCGAGGTTGGGCACGTCGTCGTGCGTCAGCAGCCCTTGCAGGTCGTACTGGAATGAGGTGCCGACGGTGACGGCCGGGATGCCGGCTTCGATGGCCTTCAGCACGCTGAAGTCGTAGCTCATCAGGAAGTCGGTCTGGCCGGCGGCAAGGATCTGCATGCCGTTGACCTGCGGGCCACCCATCTTGATCGTCACGTCGAGGTTGTATTTCTTGTAGATGCCGGTGGCCACCGCCTGGTAGAAGCCGCCGTGCTCGGCCTGCGCGTACCAGCTCGTCAGCATCGTCACCTTGTCCTGGGCGTAGGCCGCGATGGGGGTTGCCGCGGCTGCGGCGGCGAGCAGCAAGGGGGTCAGGATCTTTCTCATGGGAGGTCCTCCGGTGGGTGCGGGTGCGGGGCGGTTACCTTGGGTTCAGGGGCGGGAGTCAGGTCCAGGCGAGCGTCTTCATCAAACCTTCGCCGAGCAGTGTGCGGTCGAGATGGCGGCCAATGATGACTACCTTGGTCGTCGGTCGTTCACCGCCCCACGGCTCGGCGACGCGCAGGTCGTGCAGCCGGTGCACGCCTTGCAGCACATGCCGGCGGTCGTCGCCTTCGATCGCGACGATGCCCTTCAGGCGGAACACGTCGTTGCCGCGCACTTCGGCGAGTTCGGCGAGCCACGCCTGCAAAGCCGGCAGCCGGCAAGGCCGCGGGAAGACGAACGACACCGACGCGACCGTCGGGTCGTGCGCATGCTGCGCCGGCACCGCCTCGTCGAGGAAGGCCGGGTCGCTGGCCAGCGTCTTGACGCGCGCCACCTCGCCGATGCCGAGGATGCGCGACAGGTCCACCTGCGCGTGGCTGCTGCGCAGGATCTCGGCCGTCTCGTTGAGCCGCCGCACGTCGGCTTCGACCTGCGCGAGCGCGGCCTCGTCGGGCACGAGGTCGATCTTGTTCACGATGACGCGGTCGGCGGCGACGATCTGATCGACCGCCTGGTTCGGGCCGCCGTCGAGCACCGGGTCGTGCAGGTGCTCGGCGATGTGGCGCGCGTCGACGAGCGTGACGATCGCGTCCATCGCCACCTGGCGCGCCATGTCGGCATCGGCGAAGAAGGTCGCAGCCACCGGCGTGGGGTCCGCCAGGCCGCTCGTCTCGACGACGATGTGGTCGATCTCGTCGCGCCGCTGCATCAGCTTGGCGAGCACCTGCAGCAGGTCGCGCCGCACGTCGACGGCGCAGCAGATGCAGCCGTTGGTCAGCGTGTAGATCTCCTCCTCGGTGGAGACGATCAGCTCGTTGTCGATCGGCACCTCGCCGAATTCGTTCTCGATGACGGCGATGCGGTGGCCGTGCCGGCTCTTCAGGATGTGGTTGAGCAGCGTCGTCTTGCCCGCGCCGAGGAAGCCGGCGAGGATCGTGACGGGGATCGGGCGCATAGGCCGCGTGGGGCGCATGACGTTCAAACTTCGCGCAGGCGTTGCAGCACCTGCTCGGGCGTGATCGGGTAATGGCGAAAGCGCACGCCCACCGCGTCGAAGATCGCGTTGGCGATCGCCGGGCCGATGGCGATGATCGGGTCTTCGCCGATGCCTTTGGCGCCCCACGGGCCGCCGGGGTCGGGCGCGGTCTCGAGCAGGATCGTGCGCACCGGCGGCATGTCCATCGCCAGCGGCATCTTGTAGTCGACGAAGCTCGCGTTCAGCGTGCGGCCGGTGACGGGGTCGATCTCGTGGTTCTCGCTGAGCGTGTGGCCGATGCCCTGCTGCACGCCGCCTTCGACCTGGCCCTGCGCGGCAACTGGGTGCACGACGCGGCCGACCTCGTGCACCGGCACCACCTGCAGCACCTGCACCTGGCCGGTCTCGACATCGACCTGCACCTCGACGAAGTGGGCTGCGAACGAGTACGACTTGGTCGGCGAATAGCTGCCGTGGCCGACGAGGTGCGGCGAAGGAATGCCGCGCCCGGGCGCCATCACGTCGCGCACGCTCAGAATGCGGTCGGTGCCGGCGACGCGCACGACGCCTGCGCGCACTTCGAGATCGGTGGCCGCGGCTTCCAGCAGACCCGCGGCGCGCTCGAGCAACTGCCGCTTCACCTCGGCCGCCGCGAGCTTGGCCGCCATGCCGCCCATGTAGGTGGTGTGGCTCGCGAAGGCGCCGATGTCCCACGGCACGATGTCGGTGTCGCCGTGCACGACGTGGATCGACTCGAAGGCGACACCCAGTTCCTCGGCGACGATCTGCGCCAGCGCCGTGTGCGCGCCGGTGCCCAGCGCCGCGGTGCCGGTGAAGAGCGTCGCCGTGCCGTCCTCGTGCATCTTGACGAGCGCGTTGCCCTGCTCCTTGATGCCGGGGTACGCCGACGAGCCGTGCATCTCGCAGCCGAGGCCCCAGCCGAAGCGCAGCGCGCCCTGCGGCGGGCGCTTCGGCGGCGCGGCGCGGCTTCGATCAGGGCTCGAGCCCAGTGGCGTCGAGGCCCAACCCACCTCCTGCATGCCGCGGCGGATGCAGTCTTCGAGGCCGTGGCCGACGATCGGGTGGCCCGAGGGCGCGATGTCACCTTCCCGCACGGCGTTCTTCAGCTTCAGCGCCGCGGGGTCGAGGCCGAGCTTCAGGGCCGCCTCGTCCAACTGGATGTCGAGCGCGTAGTAGGCCTGCACGACGCCGTACCCGCGGTAGGCGCCGGCGATCGGCGCGTTCGTGTAGACGCAACGCCCTTCGAGCAGCACGTTGTCGCAGCGGTACAGCGACGTGAGCGAGGAGGTGCCTACCGCCGTGACGCCCGGCCCGTGTGACCCGTAGGCGCCGGAGTTGTAGACGAGCCTGGCCTGGCGCGCGGTGATCGTGCCGTCGCGCTTGAAGCCCTGCTTCAGCCAGATCTTCACCGGGTGGCGCGAGCGGCCGCCGAGGAAGGTTTCCTTGCGCGTCCACTCCATCATCACCGGCCGGCGCGTGCGCTTGGCGAGCAGCGCGCAGAGGAACTCGCTCTGGAAGAGGTCCTGCTTGGCGCCGAAGCCGCCGCCGAAGTGGTCGGCCAGCACGCGCACCTGGTTCAGCGGCAGGCCCAGCACCTCGGCCATCGCGCCGCGCACCATGAAGGCGGTCTGCGTGCTGATGTGCACCGTGAGGCGGCCGTGTTCGTCCCAGTGACACAGGCTCGCATTCGGCTCCATGTAGGCGGGTGTCGGCCGGCCGCCTTCGTAAAGCCCTTCGACGATGAGGTCGGCCTCGGCAAAGCCGCGCTCGACGTCGCCGCGCGCGACGCGCACCGGCGGCGCGACGAGGTTGCCGGGAAGCGCCTCGCGGTCAGGTTCGTTGCCGTGGATCTGCGCCGCGTCCGGTGCCTCGGCCGCCTCGGTGGTGATCAGTACCGGCAGTTCGTCGTACTCGACCTCGATCAGCGCCAGCGCCTCCTCGGCGACCTCTTCGCTCACCGCCGCGACCGCGGCCACCGCTTCGCCCCAGTAGCGCACCTTGCGGTCGAGGATGTACTGGTCCTTCGTGCACGAGGCGGCGCGCGGCATCGGCGAGCCGTAGTGCAGCACGCGCGGCACGTCGGCGTGCGTCAGCACCGCCTTGACGCCGGGCAGCGCGAGCGCGCGGCTCGTGTCGATGCGGCGGATCACGGCGTGCGCGACGGTGCTGCGCTTGACGCGCGCGAAGAGCATGCCGGGCAGGCGGATGTCGGCGGTGTAGCGGGCGCTGCCGCTGACCTTCTCGGCAAGGTCGCTGCGGCGCACGGAGGTGCCGACGATGCCCAGGGCGGCGTCGAGTCCGTTGCCAGGCAGCGCGGCGGCGCTCATCGCGGGGCCTGCCCTTCTTGCGCGGCTTCCTTCGCCGTCTCTGCCACCGCCTCGACGATCTTCGTGTAGCCGGTGCAGCGGCAGATGTTGCCCGCCAGCGCGAAGCGGATCTCGGTCTCGCTCGGCGCCGGCTTCTCGGCGAGCAGCGCCTTGGCCATCATCAACATGCCCGGCGTGCAGAAGCCGCACTGCGCCGCGCCGCAGCGCATGAACTGGCGTTGCAGCGGATGCAGTTCACCTTCGGCCCCGGCCAGGCCCTCGACCGTTTCGATCGCGCGCCCGTCGGCCTCCAGCGCCAGCATCAGGCAGGCGTTGACCGGCGCGCCGTCGACGAGCACGGTGCAGGCGCCGCAGTCGCCGACGTCACAGCCCTTCTTCGTGCCGGTGAGGCCGATCTCGTGCCTGAGCGCGTCGAGCAGGGTGCGGTAAGGCGCCACCGTGAAGGCGACCGGCTCGCCGTTGACGGTGCAGCGCACGGCGCGCGTGTCGTCGCGGCCGAAGATAGCGTTGTCGGTGGGGTCGCGGGTCACGGCGCTCATGTCGTTGTCTTTGCAAGCGCCATGCCGCAGGCGCGTTCGAGGGCGCGGCGCGTCAGCACGCCGACCATCTCGCGCCGGTAGGCCGCACTCGCACGCACGTTGTCGATCGGCCGGCTGGCACGCATCGCGAGTTCGGCCGCGTGTTGCCACAGCGCTGCGCTTGGCCGCTCGCCGATGAGCGCCGCTTCGGCCTCGCGCGCGCGCGCAGCGGCGTCGCGGCCACTGCGCCGAGCGCGATGCGCGCGCCTTCGATGCGTCCCGCGCCGTCCAGCCGCACCACGGCGGCAACGCCGACCGTCGCCAGCTCCATTGCGAGCCGCCGGCCGTGCTTGATGTAGACGCGGCCGCTGCGCGGTGCCGGCGCGGGCACGCGCACTTGCAGCACGATCTCGCCAGCGCGCAGCACCGTGCGGCCGGGGCCGGTGAAGAAATCTTCGACTGCCACTTCGCGTTGCCCCTGCGGAGCCCACACGTGCAGCGCCGCGCCATCTGCAATCAGCGGCGGCAGCGTGTCGGCCGAAGGCGAGGCGCGGCAGACGTTGCCCACCACGGTGGCGCGCTGGCGCACCTGGATCGAGCCGAGTTCCGTCACCGCCTGGTGCAGGCCAGGCCAACGTTCGCGCACGCGCGCATCGGTCTCGAGCCGCCGCGCGGTGACGAGCGCGCCGAAACGCAACGCGCCATCGGCGTCGATGCCAAGCCCGTCGAGCCCATTGATGCGCTTCAGGTCGACGACGAGACGCACAGGCCGCAGCTGCTCCTTGATCTCGACCAGCAGGTCGGTGCCGCCGGCCATCAGGCTCGGCGCGTCGGGGCGCGCGAGCAAGAGCGCACTCGCCTGCTCGAGCGTCGCGGGCGCCGCGTAGTCGAAGCGGATCATGTGTTGGCCGCTGCGCCGTTGATGCCGAGCTTGGAGAGCAGCGCCGCGGCGCGCTCCATCGCCGCCGGCGCGATCGTCGCGCGCACGCCTTCGAAGTCCATGCCGCGCGTCGCGTCCAGCCCCATGCGCGAGGTCGTGCCGCCGGCCGTGGCCGAGGGGTCGAGCGCGCTGCCGGGCAGGCCGTCGATGACAAGCACGTCGCGGTGCGGCTGGAAGTGCGCGGCCAGCGCCCACAGCACCTCCTCGTCGCGCGTCACGTCGACGTCGTCGTCGACCGCGATCACGGTCTTCAGGTACGGGTCCCAGCCGAGCAGGCCCAGCATCACCTGGCGCGCCTCGCCGTCGCGTGCCTGCTTCAACGCGACGTAGGCGTGGAAGTGGGTGCCGCTCGCCGGGTAGTGCACCGCAGTGACGCTCGGGAAACGCTCCTTCAGCTTCGTGACCATCTCGCTTTCGCGCGGCACGCGGCCGAGGTTCAGGTGCTCGGCCGAGTTGCCGCCGACCACGTCGACGAGCATCGCGTCGCGCCGCCGCAGCACCGAGTGCACGCGCAAGAGGTGGTTCGTGCTGCGGTTGGACGAGTAGCCGGTGAATTCGCCGAACGGGCCCTCCTCGACCTTCGCTTCCGGGTCGATGACGCCTTCGAGCACGAACTCGGCGTGCGCGGGTACCAACAAGCCATGGCGCGGCGTGCGCACACATTGCAGCGGCGCGCCGAAGAGGCCGCCAGCCACCTGCCGCTCGTCGGTGCCGTAGGGCACGCGCGCCGCCGCGGCCAGCATGAAAAGCGGATGCGCGCCGATCACCATCGCCACCGGCAGCGGCTCGCCGCGGGCCTTGGCCGCCTGCTGCATGCGCCACAGGTGGCCGCGCGAATGCAGGCTCGTCGCGAGTTCGGTGGCGCTGTGCCGCATGCTGCGGTGGTAGCTGAGGTTGCCGCGGCCTGTTTGCGGATCTTCGGCGACGATGACCGCGTTGGTGATGTAGGCGGCGCGGTCGGTCTCGAAGTGCCGCAGCATCGGCAGCGCCGAGAGATCCACCGCGTCGCCCTGCGCGACCTCGTCGAGCACCGGGCCCGTCTCCAGCACCTCGGGCGCGATCAGGTTCGACGCCTTCGCCTGGTAGGTGGCGTGGATGCCGCGCGCCGCGCAGCCGAGCATGCGGCCGATGCGCTCGCGCGAGGCGAAGAGGTTCGTCACCACCGCCACGTCGGCACCCCACACCTGCGGCGCCAGCAGCACCGGATGGCGGCCGCGGGCGGCAAGCTGCCACACCAGCGCCGTCAGGTCCTGGCCGTCGGTGACCGGCTCGCCCAGCACGAGCATGTCGTCGGCGTGCTCGCGCCGGTAGGCGGCGAGGAAGTGGCGCAGGTCCTGCGGAGAAAGCGTCATGGTGCGACCGCGAAGGGGCCGAGATCGAGAAGCCAGGCAGCGCCCCGCTACTTCACGCCGAAGTACGTGTCCTTCAGCCGCCCTTGCGCCTCTTCCATCGTGCGCGGCGGCGGCGTCGTCTTGATGCCGCACATGCGCGCGATGTTGTTGCCCATGTAGTCCTCGAGGCCGTCCTCGTCGAGGTTCATGCCGTGCGGCGGCGGGCCGCACAGCACTTCCAGTTCGCGCAGCCACATGCCGGGCTCGTTCGGCGGGCTGTCGGTGCCGAAGACGATCTTGTGCCGCGGCAGCTCCTTGGCGAACTCGACGATGCGCGCCTGGAACGTCCAGCCGCTTTCGCAGACGACGTTGGGCGTGTCGTTGGCCATCCAGAAAGCCTCGAAGCTGTAGTTGCCGCCGGTCTGGATGCCGAAGTGGCCGATGATGAAGTTCACCATCGGGAACTCGCGGATCACCGGGTAGAACATCGTCGGGATGCTGAACGGCCCGTCGCCGGTGTGGATCAGCACGACGACGTTGTACTTGGCGCACACCTTCATCGCGGGCCGCAGCCACTCGAGCGCGCGGTCGGGCCGGTAGCCGTGCATGTTGGAGTGCAGCTTCAGCATCTTGAAGCCGTACTCCTTGACGTGGAACTCCAGCTCCGCGGCGCCGTTCTCCGGGCCCCAGCGCGGGTTGAAGTTGAAGTTGCCGATGAAGCGGTCGGGGTACTTCTGCGTCAGCTCGGCGCAGTAGGCCATGTAGTCGCGGATGCCTTCGCGGCCGCGCCGGTTGCCGTCGCGGTAGACGGTGTTGCCCGGCGGCGGCTGGATGAAGCCCATGTCGATGCGGCGCGGCTTGCCGTTGATCATGTACGGGCCGTCCATCAGCTTCAACATGCGCTCGCCGTTGAACGGCGTGCCGGTGTGGCGCCAGGCCTCGTCGACGAGGTTCGTCGGGTGCAGGTGGGTGTCGATGATCATGTCGGTGGCTCCTCGTTCTTTCGGTGGGCGCTGTGTCTTCAATACAGCGGGATCACCGGTTGCGGGGCCACCGGCTTCGCAAGGCGCTTGTTCGCCTCGTCGAAGCTCTTCGGCGCGGGCGTCGGCTCGAGGCCGATCATCCGCGCGACGTTGTTGCCGAGGTAGTCCTCGAGCGTCTCCTCGTCGAGGTTCATGCCCTGCGGCGGGTTCGTGCACAGCACCTCCAGCAGGCGCAGCCACATGCCCGGCTCGTTGGGCGGCGTGTCGCTGCCGAAGAGGATCTTGTGCGGCGGCAGTTCCTTGGCGAACTCGACGATGCGCGACTGCAGGCACCAGCCGCTTTCGCAGTAGACGTTGGGCTTTTCCATCGCCATCTGGAAGGGCTCGAAGCAGTAGACGCCGCCGGTCTGCACGCCGAAGTGCGCCATGATGAAGTTGACCGACGGGTACTTGTTGACCATCGGCGCCCACTCGGTGGGGATGCTGTACGGGCCGTCGCCGGTGTGCACCTTGACGAGCACGCCGAGTTCGGCGCACTTGTCCAGCGCCGGGCGCACCCAGTCCATCGCGCGGTCGGGCCGGTAGGCGTGCATGTTGGCCTGGAACTGGACCATCTTGAAGCCGTGGTCCTTGACGTAGCGCTCGATCGCCTCGACGCCGTTCTTCACGCCGCAGCGCGGGTTGTAGACGAAGCAGCCGAGGAAGCGGTCGGGGTGCTGCTGCGTCAGCTTCAGCGAGTACGCCATGTAGGCATCGATCGACTGGCGGCCGTTCATCTCGGCGTCGGTCCAGGTGTAGATCGTGTTGCCCTGCGGCGGCTGGATGAAGGCGCGATCGATGCGCCGCGGCTTGCCGTTGACGAAGAACGGCCCGTCCATCATGGCGAGCAGCCGCTCGCCGGTGAACGGCTCGCCGTCGTGTTGCCAGGCGAGGTCGGCGACCTCGGTCGGGTAGCAGGAAATATCGATGATCACGCGGAGACTCCTTGCGGCTCACGCCGGCGGCGCCGATGGACGCCTGACCCGTTTGCTGCGTGAGCAATCTCCGACCGATCGGCCCTTCGCGCCCGCCGCCGAAAGCAAGGGTTCCGGCGACGGGATGGGCTGCGAAGGCCGCGGCTGACCGCTTCTACTCACCCGTCGACGAGGGTTCTAGCCGACCGTCATTCGGGCTGTCAACGGGGCCTCTCCCGACACGCGGGGTGCGGCCGCGGCGCGCGGCTACCATGGCGGCCTCGTTGCCAACGACAGTGCACCCGATGAGTTCGGTCAGCTACGACTACACGCTGCAAGACGCCCAGGGCGTGTGCAGCACGCACCACGCCTGGGCGCGCGTGCCGCCGCCGCTTCCGCCGGCCGAAAGGCAGGCCGCGCGCGAGCGCGCCGCGGCTCTGCTGAAGGCGCACGACGCGGTGTTGGTGGCGCACTACTACGTCGACGGCGACGTGCAGGACCTGGCGCTGGCCACCGGCGGCATCGTCGCCGACTCGCTCGAGATGGCGCGCTTCGGCCGCGACCACGCGGCGAAGACGCTGGTCGTCGCCGGCGTGCGCTTCATGGGCGAGACGGCCAAGATCCTGAGCCCCGACAAGCGCGTGCTGATGCCGGATCTCGAAGCGACCTGCTCGCTCGACCTCGGCTGCCCGCCCGAGGACTTCGCCGCGTTCTGCGACGCGCACCCCGACCGCCAGGTCGTCGTCTACGCCAACACCAGCGCCGCGGTGAAGGCGCGCGCCGACTGGATGGTGACGAGTTCGTGCGCGCTGGCGATCGTGCGGCACCTGAAGGAGCAGGGGCAGAAGATCCTCTGGGCGCCCGACCGGCACCTCGGCCGCTACGTGCAGGAGGAAACCGGCGCCGACATGCTGCTGTGGCAAGGCGCCTGCATCGTGCACGACGAGTTCAAGGGGCTCGAGCTCGACCTGCTGAAGAAGGAACATCCGAAGGCGATGATCCTCGTGCACCCCGAGTCGCCGAAGAGCGTCGTCGCGCAGGCCGATGTCGTCGGCTCGACTTCGCAGCTGCTGAAGGCGGTGATCGACGGCGACGCACCCGAATACATCATCGCCACCGACAACGGCCTGATGCACCGCATGCGCCAGCTCGCCCCGGGCAAGACGCTGATCGAGGCGCCGACCGCCGGCAACAGCGCCACCTGCAAGAGCTGCGCGCATTGCCCGTGGATGGCGATGAACGTCGTGCAGGGTGTCGCCGACTGCCTCGAGCACGGCACCGGCGAGATCCTCGTGCCCGAGCCGACACGCAGCCAGGCGCTTGGCTGCATCGAACGCATGCTCGATTTCGTGAAGGCCAACCCGCAGGCGGTCGCCCAACCGAAGTCCGGCTTCGTGCGCGGCATCGGCTCGGCGTGATGACACTCGCGCCCTCCCCGCGCGCCGTGCCGGCCGGCGCCGTCACGTTCACCGCGCAAGACGAAACGCTCGACGAAGCGCGCGCGCGCAACATCCGCGACGCGCTGGCCGAGGACATCGGCCGCTGCGACTGGACCGGCCTGCTCGTGCCCGCCGGCCAGCGTGTGCGCGCGCGCGTCATCGCGCGCGAGGCGGCGGTGCTGTGCGGCCGCGCGTGGTTCGACGGCGTGTTTGCATCGCTGGATGCGAAGGCCAAGCTCGACTGGCAGGTCGACGAAGGCGCGTGGATGAAGCCCGACGAGCCGGTGGTGCTGATCGAGGCCGACGGCCGCGCGCTGCTGGCCGCCGAGCGGCCGGCGCTGAACTTCATCCAGTTGCTGAGTTGCACGGCGACCATGACGCGCCGGCACGTCGACGCGGTCGCGGGCGCCTCGCCTCTACCGCACGGCTGCGCGATCCTCGACACGCGCAAGACGGTTCCCGGCCTGCGCCAGGCACAGAAGTACGCGGTGCGCGTCGGCGGCGGACAGAACCAGCGGCTGGCGCTGTGGCACGGCATCCTGATCAAGGAGAACCACATCGCCGCGGCCGGCGGCATAGGCGCGGTGCTCGCGGCCGCCGCGGCGCTGGCGGCCGGCGTCGAGATCCAGATCGAGGTCGAGACGCTGGCGCAGCTCGAAGAAGCGCTGGCTGCGGGCGCCAAGAGCGTGCTGCTGGACAACTTCGACCTTGTGCGGATGCGCGAGGCGGTGGCACTGAACCGAGGCCGGGCACTGCTCGAGGTGTCCGGCAGCGTCGAGCTGACTCAGTTGCGCGACATCGCCGCCACCGGCGTCGACCGCATCTCGATCGGCCGGCTGACGAAGGACGTGCGGGCGGTCGATTTCTCGATGCGGGTGCTCGGCCGGGCTTGAACCGCGCCTGAACCGGCCCTTTGGCGGCGCTGAAGCGGCAGTGCCGCGCCAAACCCTCCCGCCCCGGCGCCCGGCAGCCCCGCGATAACCCTCAAGTCGGCGTGGCCGGGGCCGATGTCCCGGCCCATGAGCAGGTTCCTCGCCTGGCCCCGCTTCGCCCCGCTGCCCCTCACCGTCAAGCTGACGGCGGTGAACGTGCTGCTCGTGCTCGCGCTGGCGGCGGTGGTCCTCGTCGCCTGGCGCATGCTGCCGGCCGAGGCCGACGCGGCCGCCGACGTGATCCTCTTGACGAACGCGCAGCGCTCGAACCAGAGCGCCGACACGCTGCACGACGCGCTGCGCGCCGACGTGCTCTCGGCGCTGCTCGCCGGCGACGCCGCCGGCATCGCCGCCGACACGGTGCGCCAGTCGCTGCGCACACACGCCGGCGAGTTCCGCGCCGAGATCAACCGCCTGAACAAGATGCCGCTGAAGGCCGAGGCGCGCCAGTACGTCGTCGAGGCCTACATCTCGGCGCTGCACTTCCTCGCGCTGACCGAGCGGCAGGTCGAGGTGGCGCTGGCCGACCGCAAAGTGGCGCTGGCCGAGATGCCGGCCTACGAGATGGCCTTCGAGGAAGCCAAGACCGCCGTCACGCGGCAAGGCGACGAACTGGCACGCGCCAGCGAGGAGGTGCAGGCCGCCTCGCGCGCCGCCGCCGAGGTGGCGCAGCGCTGGCTGGCGCTGGCCGCGGCGGTGACGGTGCTCGTCGGCTGGGCCTGCGTGGCGCTGGTGGCGCGCTCGATCCGCCGCTCGCTCGCCGCACTCAGCGAGGTAGCCGTGGCGATCGCCGAGGGCGACCTCGATCGGCGCAGCGACGTGCGCGCCAAGGACGAGGTCGGCCAGCTCGCCGGCTCGATCAACCAGATGGCCGACCGGCTGCACGAGATGATCGAGCGCACGCGCCGCGACGCCGACGAAGGCACTTTCGGCCGCCAGCTCATCGAAGCGCTCGAGATGGCCGACAGCGAGCCGCGCGCGCACGCCGTCGTCGCGCGCGCGATGCACGAGATCTCCGGCACGCACGCGATGGAGCTGCTGCTGGCCGACGCCAGCAACGCGCAGCTCGAGCGCGCCGCCGAGCACCCCGAGGCCGGCGCGCCCGGCTGCATGGTCGACGCGGCCTTCGCGTGCGTGGCCGTGCGGCGCGGCCATGCGCTGCAGTTCCCGGACAGCGGCGCATTGAACGCCTGCCCGTCGCTGCGCGGGCGGCCCGAAGGTGCGCGCTCGGCCGCCTGCGTGCCGGTCACCTTCATGGGCCGCGCACTCGGCGTGCTGCACGCCACCGGCGCCGTCGACGCCCCGCTCGGCGCGCAGCAGTTGGCGCAGCTCAACACGCTCGGCGTGCAGGCCGGCAGCCGCATCGGCACCGTGCGCGCCTTCGAGCGCACGCAGTTGCAGGCGGCGACCGATTCGCTGACGGGGCTGGCCAACCGCCGCACCGCCGAGGCGCGCATGCGCCGCTGGGAGCAGGAAGGCCGCGCCTTCGCGCTGGTGATGTGCGACCTGGACCACTTCAAGCGCCTGAACGACACGCACGGCCATCCGGCCGGCGACGACGCGCTGCGCAGCTTTGCCGAGGTGGCGCGCGGCTGCGCGCGCGGCACCGACCTGCTGGCGCGCTGGGGCGGCGAGGAGTTCGCCTTCCTGCTCGCCGGCGCCGACGGCGAGGAGGCGATGGCCTGGACGACGCGCCTGCGCGAGCAGCTCGCGCAGACGCTGCGCGCGCGCAGCAAGCCGCTGTTCACCGCGAGCTTCGGCGTTGCCGAGGCCGGCTCGGCGCCGACGCTCGAACTGCTGGTGCGCCGTGCCGACGACGCGCTGTACCGCGCCAAGGCCGAGGGGCGCGACCGCGCCGTGCTGGCCCCGCCGATGCCCGCCGCCGACCCCGATGCGCCGCGCGCGACGAGCGAGCACAGCGCCGTGCTCGATCTGCAGATGCTGGCCACAGCCGACGAATGAGCCACCGGAAACGAATGGCGCGCCGCCCGCGCCGAAGCGAGCCCCAGACGATGAACGCCACCGCCGACTTCACCTCCGTGCGCAACCACAGCGAGCGCGCCGTGTTCGACACCGTGCTGCGGCTCGCGGAGCGCTACCCGGGCATCGCCGACCGGCCCGAGCTGCTGGCCGACGTGGCCTGCGTGGCGCTGAACCGGCTGCCGCCGCGCTACATCCGGCACGAAACCGACTTCGCCTTCTACCTGAGCGAGCGCGAGCGCGGCGAGAGCGACCGCCACCTCGCCGAGGCGGTGGACTACGCCTTCGGCTTCGTGCAGGCGCGCACGGCGATGCGCGCCCGCGCCTGAACGCCCGATCACCCGAAGGCAGGCCATCATCACGGGATGACCTGGGTCCGGCATGACCTCGCGCTGCTGCAGGCCACCTGCCTGAACCCGCAGGGCGTGCCGACGCCGGGCCTGCGGCTCGAAGAGCTGCGCGCCGGCGAGGCGGTCGAGGTCGACCGGACGTACCATGCGCTCGGCCACCTGCCGCCCGAAGGCTGCGTCGAGCGGCGCTTTGCCAACGGCCTGCGCTTCGGGCGGCTGTGGCTCGGCGAGCGGCTCGCCGGGTCGCTCTGGGTCGTGCACGACGGCCACCGCTACATCGAGCAACTCGGCTGGCGCATGCCGGTGGGCGCGCGCCAGTTCTGGCTGCGCGACGTGTTCATCGCGCCGGCGCTGCGCGGCCAGCGCCTCTTCCTGCAGATGCTGCATGGCGTGGCGCAGACGTGGGTGCCGGGCTTCGAGTCGGCCTGGTCGGACGTCGACTGGCACAACGCCGCGTCGATGCGCGCGCACCTCGCCGCCG
The DNA here is from genome assembly GCA_016716535.1 of Betaproteobacteria bacterium. Taxonomy (GTDB): domain Bacteria; phylum Pseudomonadota; class Gammaproteobacteria; order Burkholderiales; family Burkholderiaceae_C; genus Rubrivivax. Next base: position 185,136 of record JADJWD010000004.1, read on the forward strand.
GCTTCGTCGTGCGCCACCGCGTGCGCGCGCTCGACGTGGGGCGCTTACGGTGGCGCGACCCGCTCGTGCCGTGGGCGGCGCCCGTCGAGGCCATCGAGCCGGCACGGCGCTGGCTGTGGTTCAGCGGCGAGCGGCTGCGGCAGCACCGCGCGTGGCTGGCCTAGGCGCGCGGGCGGCAGAGCGCGCCGGTCAGCCCGGGTTCATCCTTCCCGGCTGCGCGCCGGCCGCGTCAGCACGGTCGGGAAACTCACCGGCAGCGACTGCGGAAAGTCGCGGCTGAAGTGCAGGCCGCGGCTCTCGTGCCGGTGCAGCGCGCTTTGCACGATCAGCTCGGCGCATTCGACCAGGTTGCGCAGCTCGAGCAGGTCGCGCGTGACGCGGAAGTTGGCGTAGTAGTCGTCGATCTCGTCGCGCAAGAGCTTGATGCGATGCAGCGCGCGCTCGAGCCGCTTGGTCGTGCGCACGATGCCGACGTAGTTCCACATCACCAGGCGCAGCTCGTCCCAGTTGTGCGCGATGACGACCTGCTCGTCGGCGTCCTCGACCTGGCTCTCGTCCCACGGCGGCAGCACCGGCACCGGCGCCGCCGGCTTGGCGAGGATCGCCTCGGCGCAGCTGCGCCCGAGCACCACGCATTCGAGCAGCGAGTTGCTGGCCAGCCGGTTGGCGCCGTGCAGGCCGGTGTAGGTGGTCTCGCCCACCGCGTACAGACCCGGCAGGTCGGTGCGACCGTCGAGGTCGGTGACGACGCCGCCGCAGGTGTAGTGCGCCGCCGGCACCACCGGAATCGGCTGGCGCGCGATGTCGATGCCGCGCGCCAGGCAGCGTGCATGCACGGTCGGGAAGTGCGACTTCAGGAACTCCTCGCCCTTGTCGCGCACGATCGGCGTCGCGTCGAGCCACACGTGGTCCAGGCCGTGCTTCTTCATCTCGAAGTCGATCGCGCGGGCGACGATGTCGCGCGGCGCGAGTTCGCCGCGCGGGTCGTGCGCGGCCATGAAGCGCTGGCCGCCGGCGTCGCCCGGGCCGGTGCTCGGCAGCAGCAACTGTGCGCCCTCGCCGCGCAGCGCCTCGGTGATGAGGAAGCTGCGCTCCTGCGGGTGGTACAGGCACGTCGGATGGAACTGGATGAACTCCATGTTGCCGACGCGGCAGCCGGCCCGCCAGGCCATCGCGATGCCGTCGCCGGTGGCGGTGTCGGGGTTGCTCGTGTAGCGATACACCTTGCCGACGCCGCCGGTGGCGAGCACGACGGCGGAAGCCGCCAGCGTCTCGACGCGGCGGCGGTCGATGTCCAGCGCGTAGACGCCGAAGCAGCGGCGCACCGTGGGGTCGTCGTTGTGGCGTCCGTCGTGTGCGCCGCCGGCGGCGGCATGGGCCGCACGGCGCACGTGCCGGTGCGTGATCAGGTCCACCGCCATGCAGCGCTCGCGCAGCGTCACGCCGGGGTGGCGGCGGGCGCGCTCGAGCAGCGCATCGTGGATGGCCTTGCCGGTGGCGTCGGCGGCGTGCGCGATGCGGCGCACCGTGTGCCCGCCTTCGCGCGTCAGGTGCAGGCCGAGCGGCCCCTCGGGGTCGGCCGAGAACGGCACGCCCGATTCGACGAGCCAGCGCACCGCGTCGGCGCTGCGCTCGGCGATGAAGCGCGCGGTGTCCTCGTCGACGAGGCCGGCACCGGCGTCCAGCGTGTCGTGCACGTGCGACTCGATGCTGTCGTCGCTGCCGAGCACGCCGACGATGCCGCCCTGCGCCCAGGCGGTGGCGCCTTCGTCGAGCTGGCGCTTGGCCAGCACGATCACCGGCACGCGGTCGGCCAGGTGCAGTGCGACGGCCAGGCCCGCGAGGCCGGCGCCGATGACGACCACCGGGTGGCGCCCGGGCGTGGATTCAGGGTTCATCGAGGGCTCGTCAAAAAGTCGCCGTTCCGGCGCGGGATTCTAGGGAGGGGGCAACCTGCCCCGACCGGCGCGCGCTGACGCGCCACCTATCATCGGCGCAGCAAGCCCCGGCACCGCAGCGAGGGCGCCGCACCGGCCCACCTCGGCCACGGCGCCCGCCAGGAGACACAGGCGATGAATCGAGTGCGCAACGACGAACCCTGGCCCGACACCGTCAGGACGGGCGGGCAGCAGCGCGGCGCGCGCGAAGCGGTCTCGCGCGAGGAGTTGCTGGCGCCGGCGACCCAGGTGGTCGCCGACCGCGACGCCTACCTCGGCCAGGGCCAGCACGACGTCGGCCGGCGCATCTCCGACGACCAGGTCGAGCTCTTCGTCACCGGCGACGCCGCCCCTTCGCTGCAGCGTGAACTGGAACTGCATGCCAGCGAGTTCATCGCCGTGCATGACCTCGGCGCGAGCGCCTCGCTGCGGCTGCTCAACGGCCTGGCCGGCGCGGCGCAGGCGATGGTGCAGAAGCTGACGATCCGCCGCCAGGGCTACGGGCTGGCGCTGGCGGTGCTGCAGTTCGTCGAAGTGCCGCTGGCCGCCGGCGGCGCCGTGCGCGTCTACTCCACCGAAGCCAGCGCCGACGGCCCGACGCGGCAGGCGCTGGCGCGCACGCTGCTGGCGCACAGCCGGCTCGGCGTGCTGATCGCCGGCGAGGTGCCGGCGCACGCCGTCGCCGCGGCGCTGCAGCCGCTGCGCGAGGCCATCACGCGCGGCCCGTGGACGAACCAGGAGCTGCTGATCGTGCCGCTCGGCTCGAGCGGGGCGCTGGCCACGCAGGCCGCGGCGCTGTCGGCCGGCACGTCGGTGGCGGTCCAGGTCACGCCGCAGGCGGTCAGGCCCAAGCACATCTGGAACTTCATTGCCGGCGTCTGGAACCGCCTGAACGGCGCCAGCGGCAGCGCCCGTTCGGTGGAGGCCGACATCGAGCGCGCGGTGCCGAAGCCGCCGACGCCTCGGTCCGAGGCGACGACGCAGCCGGGCAACCTGCCGCAGAGCTTTGCGCCCACCGTGCAGGCCGGGCTGGCGCCGGCGGCCGTGGCTTCGTCAGCGCCAGCGGCAGCCGCGCCGGCGAGCCACGGCCACGTGAGCCCGATGCCGCTGCCGCCGACGCGGCCGATGCCGATCGCCGGCGGCACGAGCTGGCAGGACTACGTCGAGCGCTGCATGGCGATCAAGGGCACGGTCGGCTGCTGCGTGTTCGACATCCACGGCGCCAAGCCGCTGGCACACGCCGGCGTCGCGCCCTCGGCCGAGCGGCTGGCGCACCAGGGCGCCAATCTGCTGAGCGCCGCGCTCGACGGTTCGCGCGCCCTCGGCCTCGGCTCGACGCAGCCCGAGATGACGCTCAGCACGAGCGGCCACCACCTGATCGTGCGCCCGATCCCCGGCCACCCCGGCATCGCCGTGCACCTGGTGCTGCTGGCCAGCGCCGGCAACCTGACGCTGGCGAGGATGCAGCTGGAGCGGGTGGAGGCGCCGCTCTGACAGCCGTTCTGGCGGGGCGGGGGGGGGGGGGGGGGGGGGGGGGGGGGCGCCCGGCGCGCAGCCGGCGGCGGCGGCATCTTGATGCCTGACTGCGCCGGTATGCGCACGACCCTGACGATCGACGACGACCTGAGGCGCCGGACCGCTGCTCGGGGTCGAAGAGTGCGGGGGGGGACCAGAGGCCCGCCTGCCGCAGGCCGGGGTGGTGGTGGGGCGGCCTGGGTCGCGACGTGGGGGGCGCTGGGCGAACGCCGGGTCGCTGGCCCGCAAGGGTCTCCTTCCCACGCCTCGGGCACCTGAGCTGAAAACAGCACTGCGCCGCCCGCCATCGATCCGCGTCTACGCGGCGCGGCTGCGCCCGGCCCGGCTTCGATCCAGCCCCGGCGTCAACAACTTGCCCAGTTTGGGCTACCAGGCCACGTCCACCAGCGGGTTCGGCGACCGCATCGGCTTTGCAGCCGGTCCGCGCACGCTCGACTCGGTGACGGTACGGATGAGCGTGCCCTCCACACGAGGCAACCGCTAAGCCGCGGGCTTCGACCATCAGCTCACGTTCAACATCTACGGCGCGGGGTCAGGCAACACGCCGGGGGCGCTGCTCGCCACGCAGACGATCACGTCGCTGGTGCCGTGGCGGCCCGAGGCCGATCCGTCGTGCCCGAACGGCGGCACCGCTTGGCGCGCGGCCGACGGCAATTGCTACAACGGCTTTGCCTTCGACGTCGCTTTCGACTTCTCTGGCCAGGGCCTGTTGCTGCCTGACGAGATCGTATTTGGCCTGGCGTTCAACACACAGAGCTACGGCAGCCAACCATTGGGCGCGAGCGGCCCCTACAACTCCTTGAACTTCGGCCTCAGCTCAGCCGCAACGGCGGGCACCGACATCAACACCGACGGCGTGTTCTGGACCAGGGCTTCCTGACGACGGGCACCGCCGGCACGTTTGGTCAGGACACCGACTGGACCGGGTACGTGCCCGCCGTGCGGTTCAGCACTACGCAAGTGCCCGAGCCCGGCTCGCTGGCGCTGCTGGCCGCCGCCTTGATCGCACTCGGTGGTGCACGGCGGCGGGCCGACGGGCGCGACTGATCCGCTAATCATCGCTCGCCACGCCGTCGCCTGGCCCGGGCTGCGGCCCGAGTCTGCGTGGCAGCGTGAAGCTGCTGCTGGACTCGCGTGCCGAAGAGTCCATCGGCACGGTCGAGGTCGGTCGAGCCAGCGCGCGCGCTTCGCCAGGCGCGCCGCCAACTTGCCTCATCCCCAGGTCGACGCCGGCAGCGCCCCTGGCGCGAACATGCCTTCCGGGCCGAAGTGGAACATCCGCGAGCGGTCACGCGCGTAGTCGGTCCCCTTCTTGGCCAGCACGTCGCGGTTGAGGTTCTCGTACCACCGCTGCACCGTCATCGCATCGAGCAGCACGACGTGCGTCCCGTCGGCCATGGCCGCAGTGATGGGCTCCTCGCCGTGCCAGGCGAACTGCGCCTCGGCGCCGTGCTGCACCATGTCCGCGCCGATGCGCCGGTTGAGCTCGATGCGGATGCGCTCGAAGTCGGCATTGGGCAGCAGCGGGGTGAAGTTCTTGACGCCGTGCGCCTGGCCTTCGTGGCGACGGTTGTCGGTTTCGGCGCCCGGCACGATGACGTCCTTCAGGTCGTAGTCGCCGTGGATGTAGGCCCAGCCGACGCCGGCGGCGGCGTTCGAGAGCTGCAGGCAGCCGTAGTGCTTCGACGCCGGGTCCACGTCGACGCGCCAGCGCCAGGCGGCCGAGCAGGCGGCCGCGCGCGCCACGCCCCACTCGGCCCAGCTGTCGGGCTTCGCGGGGTCGCCTGCGCGCGGCGCTGCACCGGCAGCGAGCAGGTGCAGGCCGTCGATCCAGCAGTGCAGCGCCTTGCCCACCTTGGCCGGCCTGTAGGCCGCGGGGTGCATGCCCGGGTGCACGACGAGGCCGGCCACGTGGTAGTCCTGCTGCGCCATGCGGCCCTGCACCGAGCGCAGGGAGGCAGGCGGGTCGAAGTCGGCGGTCTTCGCCTTCACCAGCGCCGGCTTCGGGTAGTAGCCCGGCTGGCCCACGTAGCGCAGCGAGTCCTCGTTGGTGTGGCGCACGAGCAGCGTCGCGCCCATCTCGCGCGCCACGTTCAGGAAGGTGCGCAGATCCTTGCCGCGCATGCCGATGCCGATGCCCATGTTCGATCGCCTCGTTGCGGGCAAGAGACGCCTTGCCGATCCGCGGCGGATGGTAGGTGCCTGCGGCGGCGGCGTGTGGCGATTCGCCAGCCGCCGGCCCCCTAAATGACCCGCCTTGCGGGTCGCACGCGGGCGGGCGGCCGGGTCAGGATCAGTGCACCGTCCTCGAAAACACGAACTCGCCCTTCTCCACCCCCACCGGGATCACGTCCTTCGGCCCGAAGCGCCCTTGCAGGATCAGCTTGCTCACCGGGTTCACGATGCGCTGCTGGATCGACTTCGGCGATCTCTTCGGCGCCGACCATCGTGCGCAGCAGCTGCGGCTTGCCGGCGTCCTTCTTGCCGGTTTCCTTGCTCTGCGCTTCCTTCAGGCGCTTCTCCAGCTCCGGCAGCTTGCCGCACGCTCGCCGGGCTCTTCCGCGACCACGTGCGGCGCCAGGTGGTGGCCGAGCTGGCGGCGCAGCTCGACCAGGTGACGGCGCGCCTCGAGTTCGACGCCGAGGGCCGGCCCGAGGTCGACCGGGGGCGCTCAGCGACCCGCACTGGAGCCGTCCGCGCTCGGGGCTGTACTGGCAGGTCGACGGCGTCGGCGCGCCGCTGCCGGCGGGCATCCTGCGCTCGCGCTCCTTGTGGGACGCGACGCTGGTGCTGCCCGCGGCGGCGAACGGCGGCGCGAACGACGGTGCAGGCGGCGGCGCGAACGACGGCGCGGACGGCCGCACGGGCGGCGGGATCGCCGACGGCTCGGTGCGCGTGCACCCGCTCGCCGGGCCGCATGGCGAGCCGCTGCTGGCGGTGCAGCGCACGGTGCGGCGCGACGGCGACGCGGCCGCACGCTGGCGCGTCGCGGTGGCCGCCGATCTGACCGAGTTGCACGCCGCGACGCAGCGCTTCAACGGCGTGCTCGCGGCTTCGCTCGCGGTGCTGCTGGCGCTGCTCGGCGCGGCGGCCTGGTTGCAGATCGCGGTCGGCCTGGCGCCGCTGCGCGCGTTGCAGCGCGCCGTGGGCGCGGTCCACGAAGGCCGCGCGCTGAGGCTGCAAGGATCGCCGCCCTCGCAGGTGCAGCCGCTCGTCGACGACTTCAACGCCGTGCTCGAGCGCAACGCCGAGGTCGTGACGCGCGCGCGCACGCAGGCCGGCGACGTGGCGCACGCGATCAAGACGCCGCTGGCCGCGCTGCGCCAGGCGGCGGCGGCCGCGGCGGCGGCATCGAACACCGCGGCCGGCGCCGCGCCGACGCCGCCCGCGCTGTCCGAACTGCCGCGGCTCGTCGACGAGCAGGTGGGGCTCGCCCAGCGCCACATCGACTGGCATCTCGCGCGCGCGTCGCCGCAGCGCGCGGCCTGCCCGGGGCGCGCGTGCCGGTGGCGCCGGTGCTGGCCGATCTGCGGCGCGTGCTGGACAAGGTGCATGCCGCGCGCGGCCTGCACATCGTGCTGCCGCCCCCCATGGACGCCGCCTTCGCCGGCGAGACCGAGGACCTGCACGAAATCGTCGGCAACGTGCTCGACAACGCCTGCAAGTGGGCACGGCACGAGGTGCGCGTGGCGCTGCGTGTGGAGCCGTCGCCGGCCGGCGCGCAGGTGCTGGTCACGGTCGAGGACGACGGCCCGGGCATCGCCGCCGAGCAGCGAGCGAAGCTGCCTCGGCGCGGCACGCGCCTGGACGAATCGGTGCCGGGCAGCGGGCTCGGCCTCGCGATCGCCGCCGAGCTGTCGGCGCTGTACGGCGGCACGCTCGAGCTGCATGGCGAGCCGCCGTCCGGGCTGCGGGTGCAGATCCGCCTGCCGGCGGCGACGTGAGCTGCGGCGGGCCGGACCGCCGCGTCGTGACTTCGTCTTAAGCGCGCCTTCAGGGTTGTAAGCACGGGCGTCGTGCCGGCCGGCGCGCGTGCTGCCGACGGCGCCGGCGCTCGTGCCGGTCGGTACGGGTCCGGGGGGCGCCCGCCGCGCCGGCCGGCGGCGCCGCCGCGCCGGCACATCCGCACACGTTTGTGATGCCGCGCGCGCTTCCCCTTAACGCGGCCTTCAGGGACAAATGCGCGAATTGCGCATTTGCTGCCCCGACCGTGCCCGACGCCCCTCCTGCCCCCGACGCCGCCGACCGCGAGGCGCTGCTGCTGCGCACCGCGGTCGAGGTGCTGCTGCCGCTGGCGCGGCTGTGCGTGGCGCAGGGGCTGCACTACGCCAAGGCCGGCGAGCTGTTCAAGCGCGCCTACGTGCACGCGGCGCGCGAGCGGCGCGCCGCCGCCGGCGATGCGGCGGGACGCGACGTGAGCCAGGTCGCCACCGCCACCGGCTTGAGCCGGCGCGAAGTGGCGCGCCTGGGCGCCGCCGGGGCGCCGCGCGCGCTGCAGCGCACGACGCCGGCGACGCAGCTGCTGACGAAGTGGCTCGCCGACCGCTCGCTGCGCCATCGAAACGGTCGCGTGCGCAAGCTGCCGCGGCAGGGGCCGGCGCCCAGCTTCGAGGCGATGGCGCAGGCGGTGACGCGGCACGTGCATCCGCGCAGCCTGCTCGACGAGATGCTGCGCCTGGGCTACGTCAAGCTCGTCGACGACGGGGCCAGCGTCGTGCCGCTGCCGGTGCGCGTGGTGCCCGAGGCCGACGAGGCGCGCCTGTACGGCTTCCTGGCGGCCAACGTCGGCGACCACCTGTCGGCGGCGGTGGCCAACGTGCTGCATCGCGACCGCCGCCACCTCGAGCAGGCGATCTTCAGCCACAGCGTCTCGGGCGTCGCCGTGGCGGCGGCGCAGGCGCTGGTGGCGGCGCAGTGGACGCACCTGCTGGCCACGCTCGTGCCGGCGCTGGAGCGCCTGATCGACGAGGACCACGCCGCCGCGCGCGCTGCCGACCATCGCCTGCGCGTCGGCCTCTATGCCTACCACGAGCCACTGCCCGCCGCGCCGGCGGCGGGGCCGGAGCCTGCCCATGCCGACCCTGCAAGAGCCTGATGCGCCCGCCGCCGTGTGCGCCGTCCACGACGTCCGCGACGTGCGCGACGTGCGCGACGTGCGCGACGACGGGCGCGACACCCACGGCGCGCGCCGCCTGACGCTGGCCGCGCGCGCCGCCTGGACGGCCACCGCCGGCTATCTGCTGATCGCCGCCTTCGCCGCCTGGACGCTCGCCGGCTGCGGCGGCGTCGATTCCGGCGGCACCGGTGCCGTGCCCGAGAGCGTGGCGATGGGGCCGGTCAGCGGGTTCGGCTCGGTCATCGTCGCCGGCATCCATCACGACGACGGCGGCGCCGAGATCGTCGACGACGACGACCAGCCGCTCGGCGCCCAGGCGCTGAAGCTCGGCACGATGACGCGCATCGAGGGCTCGGCCGTCGTCGCCCGCGGCACGCGGCGCACCTCCGTCGCCCGCCGCGTGCGTGTCGTCGAGCAGGTGGTCGGGCCGGTGGACGGCGTCGACGCCGCCGCCGGCACGCTCGTCGTGCTCGGCCAGCCGGTCGTGCTGACGCCGACCACCGTGCTCGATGCGCAGCTCGGCGGGCTGGCCGCGCTGCGGCCGGGCGACGTGCTGGCGGTGCACGGCCAGCTCGATGTCGCCGCCGGCCGCGTCGTCGCGACGCGCCTCGAGCCGCGGCCGCTGGCCGGCGCCTACGTGCTGCGCGCGCCGGTGGTCTCGTATGCCCGCGCCGCGCGCCGCGTCGTGCTCGGCGGCGTCGAGATCGACCTCGCCGGCCTCGCCGAGGCGGACCTGCCGGCAGCGCTGCCGCCCGGCGCGCTGGCGCGCGCCCGGCTGGCGGTGCCGGCGCCCGGCGCCGGCACGCCGTGGCGGGCGACGGCGCTGCGTGCCGACACGCCGCGCCTGGCCGACGGCGAGCACGTCGAGATCGAAGGGCGCATCACGGCGTTCACGTCGCCGCAGGCGTTCAGCGTCGACGGCGTGCCGGTCGATGCCGGCGGCGCGCGGTTCGAGGGCGGCACCGCCGGCGTCGTGCTCGGCGCGCGCGTCGAGGTCGAGGGCCGTGCCGTCGGCGGCACGCTCGTCGCGAGCGGGGTGGAGCTCGAGTCCGACGACGATGCCGCGGCAGGCGGCCGCTTCGAGCTGGAAGGGCGCATCAGCGCCGTCGATGCCGCCGCGCTCACCTTCGTCGTGCGCGGCATCACCGTCAGCCATGCCGGCGCGCCGCTGTTCGAAGGCGGCACGGCCGCCGACCTGGTGCCGGGGCGCACGGTGGCGGTGAAGGGCGTGCTGTCGGCCGACCGCACGCAGCTCGCGGCCACGCGCATCCACATCGAGCGCTGACGATGGGGCAGATGCTCGAACCCTGGGCCGGGCGGACCGACGCGCCGGCCGACGACGTGGCGGCGACGCCGGGCCCGGCGACCTGGCCCTCGGCGGCGCGCGCGGCGATGCCGTCGACGGCGCCCTCGATGGCGCGCGCGGCGACGCCGTTGCCGCCCGCACCGGGGCCGTCATCGGCGCCCTCGCCGGCGCGGCGGTCGGCCCCGCGCCCCTGGCTGCGCGACCTGTGGCTCGTCGTCGTGCTGGCCGGCCTGGTGGCCCTCGCCTGGCAGATTGGCGAGCGCGGCTGGGTGCGGCCGCAGGAGCGGCTCGGCTACTGGCTCGGGGTCGCCGGCGCGTCGATGATGGCGCTGCTGTTCCTGTACCCGCTGCGCAAGTACGTCGGTTGGATGCGGCGCGCCGGCCCGGTGAAGGGCTGGTTCTGGTTCCACCTCGTGATGGGGGTGGCCGGGCCGTGGCTGATCCTCGTGCACGCGGGCTTCCGCACCGGTTCGCTGAATGCCGCGGTGGCGCTGTACAGCATGGCCATCGTCGTGGCCAGCGGCGTCGTCGGGCGGTTCCTGTTCGTTCGCCTGTCCAGCCGCGTCGAAGAGGCGCTGGCCGCGCTGGCCGCGGTGCACCGTCTCCTCGGCTGGAGCGAAGGCGCTCCGGCGCCCTCGGCGCTGCACTTCGCCGGCGCGCTCGACGAGCGGCTGCGCGCGTTCGAGGCGCGTGAACTGGCCGGCGCGCCGCGGCGCGCGCGCGACCTGCGCCAGGTGCTGCTGCTGCCGATGCAGCGTCGCTTCGTGCTGGCGCGCGGCCGGCGCGAGCTGCAGCGGGCGCTGGCGGCGCGGGCAGCGGCCGGCGGCCGGCGCGCCGACGACCCGGCGCGCCGCCGCCGCCGCGCCGAGCGCCTGCTCGAGGGCCACGTCGACGCGGTCGTGCGCGTCGCGCGGCAGCGGGCCTTCGCGCGCGTGTTCGCGCTTTGGCACGTCGCGCACCTGCCGTTCATCTTCCTGCTCGTGATCAGCGCCCTCGTGCACGTGGTCGCGGTGCATGCCTACTGATGGGCGGCGCCGGGTGGCTGGTGGCGCTGGCGATCGCCGTGGCGCAGGCCTTCCCGCGCGCCTTCCGGCGCGCCATCGCGCCCGCCGTGCTGCGTGCATGGGCGTGGCGGCCGTTGCTCGTGCTCGTGCTCGCGCTCGCCGTGGCCGCGGCCGGCGGCGCGGTGCGCGCGCAGAGCCTCGAGTCGGTGCTGCGCCCGGGCGACGTGATCGCCGGCCACGCGAAGTGGGAGGACGATTGCGGCCAGTGCCATGTGCGCTTCGACCGCGCTGCCCAGGATGGGCTGTGCATGGCCTGCCACAAGGACGTGGGCGCCGACATGCGTGAGCGCCGCGGCTACCACGGCCGCCTGCGCGCGGGCGCCGCCTGCCGCAGCTGCCACACCGACCACCGCGGCCGCAACGCGCGCATCGTGCAGCTCGACCGCGCGACGTTCGACCACGCCGCCACCGACTGGCCGCTGCGCGGCCGCCACGCCAAGGCCGAATGCGCCGCGTGCCACCGGCCCGGCCGCAAGTGGCGCGAGGCGGACACCGACTGCCGGACCTGCCACCACAAGGACGACGTGCACCGCGGCGGCCTCGGCACGGCCTGCGCCGACTGCCACGGCGAAGACACCTGGAAGAACGCGAAGTTCGACCACGGCAAGACGCGCTTCGCGCTGGCCGGCGAACACGCCGCGGCGCGCTGCGACGCCTGCCACCGCGACGGCCGCTTCAAGGACACGCCGCGCGCCTGCACGACCTGCCACCGCGACGACGACCGCCGCGCGCACGCCGGCCGCTTCGGCGAGCGCTGCGAGTCGTGCCACGACGCGCGCGCCTGGAAGCCGGCGGCCTTCGCGCACGACGCGGTGACGCGCTTCGCGCTGCGCGGCCGGCACCGCCAGGCGCGCTGCGCCGACTGCCACGGCGCGCCGGCGGCCGGCAGCGCCGCCGGCACCTTTGCGCTCGGCCGCGACAAGCCCGGCAGCGCCTGCATCGACTGCCACCGCAAGGACGACCGGCACGAGGGCCGCCTCGGCGCCGACTGCGGCGCCTGCCACACCGAGGCGCGTTGGCAGGAGCGCGGCCGCTTCGACCACGACCGCACGGACTTCGCGCTGCGCGGCCGGCATCGCGACGCGCGCTGCGAGTCGTGCCACAGGAGCGCGCCACCGGGCCTGCAGCCGGGCGCGCCGCCGCCCCGGCTGCCGCGCGACTGCGTCGGCTGCCACCGCGGCGAAGACCGCCACGAGGGCACGCTCGGCGTCGATTGCGCCGCCTGCCACGGCGAGCGCGACTGGAAGAGCGCGCCGAAGTTCGACCACGCGAAGACCCGCTTCCCGTTGCGCGATGCCCACGCCGCGCCGGGCCTGGCCTGCAAGAGCTGCCATGCCGACGCCAGGCGCCTGCGCGGCACCGCCACCGACTGCGTGGCCTGCCACCGCGCGAACGACCGGCACGAGGGCCAGCTCGGCGCACGCTGCGCGAGCTGCCACGACGAGCGCAGCTGGAAGGTGCCGACGTTCGACCACGCGCGCACGCGCTACGTGCTCGTCGGGGCGCACCTGCGCACGCCGTGCCGCGACTGCCACGCGACGCCGCGCTTTCGCGACGCGCCGCGCGAGTGCATCGCCTGCCACCGCAAGGACGACCGCCACGCGGCGCGCCTGGGCACCGACTGCGCGGGCTGCCACAACACGCGCCACTGGGGCCTGGGCAGCTTCGACCACACGCGGCGCACGCCATTCGTGCTCGACGGCGCGCATGCGCCCCTGGCCTGCGAGCGCTGCCACGCCGCGCCGGCGCCGGCGGGGCGCGCGACGGCGGCGCTCGGCACGTCGTGCGTGTCGTGCCATCGGCGCGACGACGTGCACGACGGCGCCTTCGGCGGCGCCTGCGAACAGTGCCACGTCAGCGCCCGCTGGAAGACCGTGCGACCGCGCGGCAGCCGTGCCGGCGCCGTCGACGGGCCGGCCGACAACGGGAGGCGACCATGAAGCGAGGGAAGAGGGGACCGGCCGCGTCGTCGGCGGCGACGGCCACGGCGGCGGCGATGGCCAGGGCGGCGGCGGCGACGTCGACGCCGACACCGATGGCGGCGGCCGCGGCGGCCGCGAAGCCGCCGCCGCAGCCGCGGCGGCACGCCGGCGGGCGCCCGCTGCAGCGGTGGCTGCTGTTGCCGCTGCTGCTGCCGCTGCTGCTGTTCGTCGTGCTGGCCGGCGCGGGCGGCGCGGCGCACGCGCAGGCGGCGCGGCCCGGCGTGCCGCAGAGCGCCGACTTCGACCACCTGCGCACCGGATTCGCGCTCGTCGACCGGCACGCGCAGGCGCGTTGCGAGAGCTGCCACCAGAACGGCATCTTCCAGGGCACGCCGCGCGACTGCGCCTCGTGCCATCGCGCCGGCATGCGGCTGGCGCGCGGCAACGCCGTGATGCCGGTGCGGCACGTGCCGACGCTGCAGCCGTGCGACCAGTGCCACCACACGCGCACCTTCGCCGGCGCGCGCTTCAGCCATGCCGGCGTCGCGCCGGGCCAGTGCCTGACCTGCCACAACCACGCCATCGCCCCGGGCAAGCCGGCGGCGCATGTCCCCACCGTCGCTTCGTGCGAGACCTGCCACCGCTCGACGAGCACCTGGCTGGCGGTCAGCGGCGGGCACACCGCCGCCAACGCGGTGGGCACCGGCACCTGCGACGGCTGCCACAACGGCGTCGGCGCGCGCGGCCGGCACCCGGCGCACATCCCGGTGCCCGCCGGTGCGGCCCGCTGCGACAGCTGCCACCGCTCGCAGGCGAGCTTCACGGTCGCGGTGCGCATGGACCATGCGGCGGTCGCCACGGCCGCCTGCGCCGGCTGCCACAACGGCGTCGCGGCCACCGGCCGCCCGCCCGCGCACGTGGCCACCACCGCCGGCTGCGACAGCTGCCATCGCACGACCGTCAACTGGAGCAGCGTCAGCGGCGCGCACACCGCCGCCAACGCGGTGGGCACCGGCAGCTGCGACACCTGCCACAACGGCACCGCCGCGAAAGGCAAACACGCCGGCCACGTGCCGGTGGCCGCCGGCGCCGCGCGCTGCGACGGCTGTCACCGCTCGCAGACGTCGTTCACGAGCGCGGTGACGATGAATCACGCCGCCGTCGCCACCGCCGAGTGCCGCGCCTGCCACAACGGCCAGTACCTCGCCGAAGGCACCACCGGCGCGCTGGCGAAGCCGGCCAACCACATCCCCGAGGCGCAACTGCTCGGCGGCGCGCTGCTCGACTGCAAGGCCTGCCACACCAGCACCGTGAGCTGGCCGACGCAGCGCATGAATCACAACGGCAGCCAGGGCAACGGCGCCGGCTGGTGCAAGTCGTGCCACGACAGCGCCACGCGCTATGGCGGCCCGATGGAGCGCAAGGCGCTGCGCCACGAGGCCGGCTCGGCGGCGGTCGTCACCGACTGCTCGCAATCGGGCTGCCACCGGCCGCTCGGCACCAAGGGTGCGGCCTACAGCAAATGGGACTGAACGTGGACATCGACGTCGCATCGGGGAGGAAGGCCGCGCGTGGCGTGGCTGCGGCCGTGCAGGGTTCGACGCTGCGCGTGGCGCTTGGCGTCGCGCTGTGCGCCGCGCTGTGGGCGGCGGCGCCGGCGCCCGTGCAGGCGCAGGTCGTCGACCAGGTCGATGCGCGCCGCGACGGGCCGGACACGGTGCTGCAGGTGCGCTTCGCCGAGCAGGTGCAGCTGCAACGCGCCGTCGCCGCCGACGGCGCGGCGCTGCTGACCGTCTACTACTCGCTCGTCGGGACGACGAACGCGCAGGTGCGCGCGGCGCAGGCGCTGCGCTTGGGGCCGCGCCAGGGCTTGCCGGAGCTGGAGCTGACCGACGACCCCGAGGCCGATGCGCGCGGCCGGCGGCTCGTCGTGCGCACGCGCGGTCCGACGCGGCTGGCGGTGCGCGCCGGCGCCGGCGGCCGCACGCTGGAGATCGTGCTGCACGATTGGCCCGGTGCTGCGGCGGCGCCGGCACCGGCGCCCGCGGCCGTGCCCTTGCCCGTGCCCTTGCCCGGGCCCGGGCCGGCGCCAACGCCAACGCCAACGCCAACGCGGCACCGCCACCGCCGGCACCGGTGCCCGTGCCGGTGCCCGCACCGACCGCCCCCGCCACATCGGCGCCGGGCGCCGCCGCCGAGGGCGTGGGGGCGATGTCGCCGGCCGTCGTCGCGGCCACCGCGGCGGCGCTGCTGGACACCGGCCGCCAGGCGCTGGCGCGCGGTGCGCACGCCGCGGCGCTGGACGCCGCCAACGACGTGCTGGCGCTGCCGCCCAATGCGCACACGCGCGATGCGCTGGAGCTGGCCGGCGTGGCGCGCGCGCGCCTGGGCGACCCCCGGCGCGCCCGGCTGGAATTCGAGGCCTACCTGCGCCAATACCCCGGCGGCGAGGGCAGCGAGCGGGTGCGCCGCGAGCTGGCGGCGCTGCCGGCGACGGAGCCGCCACGCACGCCCGCGCCGGGCGCGCCGGGCATTCCCGGCGCGGCGGGTGCCACCGCCGCGGCGACGGCCGCGCCGCGCCCCGCGGCACCGGCGCTGACGCTCATCACCGGCTCGACGGGGCTGACCTACTTCGGCGGCAACGGCCGCCTGCGCAGCCAGGAGTTCAAGGACTCGCCGGTTGGCGGCCTGCCGACGACGCCGGGCGAGCCGCTGCTGACGTCCGACCGCACGCGCCAGCTGCTGGGCGACGTCGACTTCGCGTGGCGCCGGCGCGATGCCGACCAGGACATGCGCTTCGTGCTGCGCGACGCCTACACGAGCGACCTCGAGCGCAGCGACAAGAGCCGCAATCGCCTGTCGGCGCTGTACTTCGACTACCGCGCGCTGCCCGGCGGCTGGGGCGTGCGGCTGGGGCGCCAGTCGCCGCAGGGCGGCGGCGTGCTCGGCCGCTTCGACGGCGCCAGCGCGCATGCCAGCGTGCTGCCCGGCCTCAGGCTGTCGGCGGTGGCCGGCGAGCCGGTGGACCACTTCTTCTCGTCGCGGCGCCGCTTCTTCGGCGGCGCGGTCGACGTCGACGGCCTCGTGCGCGACCTCGGGCTGGCGCTGTACGGCATCGAGCAGAAGATCGACGCCGAGACCGACCGCCGCGCCGTCGGGCTGGAGGCGCGCTGGTTCAGGCAGGGCGCGTCGGTCTTCGCGCAGCTCGACCACGACGTGCTGTTCGGCACGATGAACATCGCCACCGTGCAGGGCACCTGGGTGTTCGACGACGGCAGCGTCGTCAACGTGCTGTACGACCGGCGCGCGCTGCCGCTGCTCGCGCTCGCCAACGCGCTCACCTTCGAGGACCCGGCGCAGCCGGGCGTGCGCTTCGAACGCATCGCCGACCGGCTGGCGACGACGACGGTGGACGTGCTGCGCGAGCAGGTGCGCGCGACGACGCCGTTCGTCACGCAGGCGCAGCTGGGCCTGACGCGGCCGCTGGTCAAGGGCTGGCAGCTCGGCGCCAACGTGCAGCTGACGAGCACCGGCGCGATCCCGCCGGTGCCCGGCGTGCCCGGCTTCGAGAACGGGCAGCCGGCCAGCGGCAACCTGTACGCGCTGAACGTCCAGCTCATCGCCGCCGACTGGCTGTCGGCGCGCGACACGCACGTCTGGTCGGCGACGGTGCTCAACGGCCGCGCGATCGAGGGCTGGCTGGTCGGCTACAACCACTCGAGCCATTTCGGCCCGGCGTGGCAGCTCGAGCCCTCGCTGCAGCTGTACCGCGACAAGACGCCCGAAGGCAGCCGCAACGAACGCCTGACGCCGACGCTGCGCCTGACCTGGCGCGGGCTGAAGCCGTGGACCGTGGAGTCGAGCGTGACCTACGAGATCGGCCGCGCGACGCGGCTCGCCCCCGACCCCACCGACCCGACGCTGACGATCACCACGCGCGAGTCGACGCGGCGGGTGAACTACCTGCTCGGCACGCGCTACGAGTTCTGACGGCGCGTGCCGGCGACCAGGAACGGAAGAACGGGGAGGCGACACCGGCGATGGAACTGCTCGGCCTGTACGCGGCGCTGATGGCGCTGGCCTGGGGCGCCTACCTCTGGCGCCGGCGCCACGTCGACCGGCGCAGCCGCGCGGCGCTGCAGCAGTCGGTCGAGGCGGGGCTCGCCGAACCGGCCTCGCTGCACCCGGTGATCGACCCGCGTCGCTGCCTCGGTTCGGCCTCGTGCGTCGCCGCCTGCCCCGAGGGCGCGCTCGGCATGGTCGGCGGCAAGGCGGCGCTGATCAACGGCGCGGCGTGCATCGGCCACGGCGCCTGCGCCGCGGCCTGCCCGCACGACGGCATCCGCCTCGTCTTCGGCACCGCGCGGCGCGGCATCGAGATCCCGCGCCTGAGCCCGGACTTCGAGACCAACGTGCCCGGCCTCTTCATCGCCGGCGAGCTGGGCGGCATGGGCCTGATCCGCAAGGCCGCCGAACAGGGCCGGCAGGCGATGGCGGCGATCCGCAAGCGGCTGGGCGGTGCGGCGCGGCGCCGCGGGCGGGATCGCGGTGAGGGCGGTGAAGACGGTGCAGGCCGCGATGGCCGCGAAGGCGGCGAACACGGCGAACGGCGAAGGCGGCGAAGGCCGTCACGGCGCCGGCGGCGCCGACGGCGCCGGGCGGCTGCACGACGTGGTCATCGTCGGCTGCGGCCCGGCCGGGCTCGCGGCCGGGCTGGCGGCGATGGAGCACGGGCTGGACTACCTGCTGATCGAGCAGGAGCCCACGCTCGGCGGCGCCGTCTTCCATTACCCGCGGCACAAGGTGGCGATGACCGCGCCGGTCGAGCTGGCGCTGGTCGGCACGATGCGATTCACCGACGTGCGCAAGGAGCGGCTGCTCGAGTTCTGGCAGGACGTGGTGGCGCGCACGCGGTTGCAGATCCGCTTCGGCGAGTGCCTGCTCGAGCTGGCGCGCGCCGGCGACGGCTTCGTCGTCACGACGTCGCGCGGCACGCACCGCGCGCGCTGCGTGCTGCTGGCGATGGGCCGGCGCGGCACGCCGCGCAAGCTGGAAGTGCCCGGCGAGGACGGGCCGCAGGTCGTCTACCGGCTCGTCGACCCGTCGCAATACGACGGCCAGGAGGTGCTGGTGGTCGGCGGCGGCGACAGCGCGCTGGAGGCGGCCATCGCGCTGGCCGAGCGGCCGGGCACGACGGTGACGCTGTCGTACCGCGGCGACGCCTTCGCGCGCGTGAGGGCACGCAACCGCGACACGCTGGCCGCGCTCGAGGCGGCCGGGCGGGTGGCGGTGTGGCTGGCGTCCCACGTCACGGCCATCGAGCCCGGCCGCGTGCACCTGCACCGCACCGCCGGCGCTCACGTGCTGGCCAACGACGCGGTGATCGTCTGCGCCGGCGGCCAGTTGCCGGTCGGCCTGCTGCAGCGCGCGGGGGTGGCGTTCGACATGCACCACGGTCAATGAGCGTGCCCGAATCTGCGCGCCCGTCGGCCGACGCGCGACCGGCGGCCGCGCGTCAGGGTCTGGGGATCGCCGCGCCCAATGCGCGCAGCCGCTCGGCCTGCCGGCTGTCGATCTCGGCGGCGGCGAGCGCGCCAATCCAGTCGGCCATGCGCGGCGGCAGGAGCTCGCCGAGCTCGCGCACAAGGAACCAGCCCGCGTCGGGGTGCGCGGCGAAGGCGCGGACCAGGCTGCGCAGCGCCCGCTCGTCGCCGGCGCGTCGCAACAGGCGCGCCAGCGGCAGCAGCAGGTGCGGCGGCAGCTCGCGCAGCGCGCCGCTCGTGTCGGGCAGCGCGCCGCCGGGCCGCCAGCGCGCGGCCAGCAGATCGACGATGCGGTACACGTCGTCCTCGTAGGTGTGGCAGGCGGTCCGGAAGTCGAGGAAGCGGCAACGGCCCTCGATCGCGCCGAGTTCGAGCGCCGGCGCCAGCGCCGCGGCGTCGCCGCGCAGCGCCAGCGCCTGCGCGGCGTCCAGCCGCTGGCGGGGTGCCTGCGCGGGCGCGGCCAGCGCCAGCAGCCAGTCGCGGCGCGCCGCGCGCAGCAGCCGTTCGGCACGGGTGGCGGCGGTGCGCTCGGCGGCCGCGCTGGCCGCGGCGGCCGGCGACGGCTGGCGCGCCGCCGCCGCCGCCGTCGCGTCGGCGGCCTCGAGCTGCCGCAGCAGCAGCCGCAGCAGCGGCTGCCCTTGCAGGGCGGTGGCGGCGGCCAGTGCCTGCGCCACGTCGTCCTCGGCGCCGGCCTTCAGCGCCAGCAGCGCCGCGTAGGCCGCGGCCTCGTGGTCCAGCGGCAGGAAGCGCGCCAGCGCGCGCCGCTCGGGTGTCGTGAGCGCGCGCAGGTCGCGCTCGAGCAGCGCGTCGAGTTGCGCGCGCGCCTGGCGCGCCAGCGGCGCGACGGCCTCGTCGCGGCTTCGCCACGTCGACAGGTCGAAGACGCGGCCCGGCCGCGTCCACAGCAGCATCTCCAGCAGCGCCGCGGCCGTGCGCAAATCACCCTCGGGCGCCAGCACGAGCGCGGCATGCCAGCGCACGGCCTGGCCGGGAGCGTCGAGCCAGGCCAGCAGCTGCGCGCGCGGCAGCTGCGCGTCGTGGGCGCGCAGCGGCTCGAAGATCTCCGGCTCGTACGCCAGGCCCGGCGTGCGCGCGGCAGCCTCCAGCAGCGGCTGCACCGCACGCGGCCCCAGCCGCTTGGCGACGGCCGCCAGCACGCGCTTCGCCTCGGGCGCGTCGGGCCCGGCGGCCGCGGCCTGCACCAGCGGCGCGAGCGCGCGGGCGTCGCCGATGGCCTCCAGCCCCTGGCGTGCCTTGAGCCGCATGCCCGGCACCGGATGGCTCAGCCAGGCGGCCAGCGTCGCGGCGGCGGTGGCGTCGAAGTCGCGCGCCAGCCGCGGCAGCGCCTCGCGGCTGTCGCCGTAGAGCCAGGCGTGCAGCACCTGCACGGCCAGCGGCGAGTGGCGCGCGGCCAGGTCGGGGAAGGCATACGGCGCCGCCAGCACGGCGGCAGCGCCGGCCAGCGCCGCCGACACCACCAGCGCCACGGCCGACTCGGTGGCGACCTCGAGGGCCGAGGGCTGGCCGCGCGGCGCGCCGGTGGCCGCCAGCACGTCGAGCAGGTGCTCGTGCAGCCGGGCGGGCTCGTCGAGCCCGCGCCGGGTGTAGGTGAACAGCGGCGGCGCGCCGGCGCCGGCGCCGAACCCGGGCTGCGTGGCCAGCCAGCGCAGGGCGGCGTCGCGCGCGCCGGCATCGGCCAGGAAGACCAGGCGGTCACGCAGGCCGTGGCGCAGCACCTCGGCGATCTCCCAGGCGAGGAAGTCGCGCGGCTGCGAGATGTCCATCACCGCCAGGTCGGCGCCGTCGAGCAGGGTCTGCACGCAGGCCTGCCATTGCGCGTCGGCGCTGCGCACGGCGAAGATCTTGCGGCGCGACACCAGCCAGTTGACGTTGAGCCGCCAGCGCCGCTGCAGCACGGCGTTCAGCCGCGCCAGGCCGGCCGCGTCGCGCACGACGATCGGGCGGAAGTGCGTGAAGCCCAGCTGCCCCAGCAGCACCGGGATGCGCACGCCCAGCGGGATGTGGATCTCGCGGTCGGCCAGCGTGAACAGGTGCCCGAACACCGCGAGGTGGCGCGACACGATGCGCCGCAGCTGCCGGTTCTCGTAGGCGGCGTTGAAGCGGCGGAAGACGACGATGCGCTTGGGGTCGCGCCAGCGCAGCGCCGTCGGCAGCACGATGGGCAGCGCGCCCAGCAGCGGCACGACGAAGAACGCGACGTAGCCGACGATCGGCAGCAGCCAGGCATTGACGCCGGGCAACTCGGTGTCGTACGGCGCGCCGCCGAAGGGCGCGAGCAGCAGCGTGGCGATGACCAGGCCGAACGCGTGGCCCAGCGCCTGCATGACCACCAGCGCCCAGGCGGCGAGGACCACGAGCGTGGCGCTGCCGGCCAGCAGCAGCCCGAGCACGACGAGGACCACGGTGCTGATCAGCCGCCGGCGCCGTACCGACGCGGCGAACCGCGCGCGCGCTTCGGCGCCGGGCGGGGAGGGCAACGCGCGGCCGGCGGCGATCGGACCCGGCGCGGGCACGACGGGCTCGTTCACCGCGCGTTCATGGCCGTCATGGCCGGGTCGCGCCCCGGCCGGCCACGCGGCCCTCCACCGTCTCCTCGAGAAACCGCACCAGCGTCGCGAGCGCGAAGTCGGCGTTCTCGCGCCGCGCGAAGCCGTGGCCTTCGTCGTCGGCGAGCAGGTACCACACCGGCACGCCGCGCTGCTGCAGCCGGCGCACGATCTGCTCGCTCTCGGTCCACGGCACGCGCGGGTCGTTCCGGCCCTGCATGACGAGCAGCGGCTTGCGCACCTGGTCGGCGTGTGTCAGCGGCGAGATCGACAGCAGGAACGCGCGCATCGCCGGGTCGCGCTCGTCGCCGTACTCGGCGCGGCGCAGGTCGCGCCGGTAGCTTTCGGTGTTCTCGAGGAAGCTGACGAAGTTGCTGATGCCCACCGCCGAGACGGCGCCGGCGATCCTGTCGGGCTGCCGCGTCGCCGCCGCCAGCGCCATGTAGCCGCCGTAGCTGCCGCCGTAGACGACGACGCGGCCGGCATCGAGGCGCGGGTGCGTCGCCGTCCAGTCGATGGCGCTGGCCATGTCCTTGACGCTGTCCTCGCGTGCGCGGCCGTTGTCCAGGTCGAGGAAGGTCTTGCCGTAGCCGCTGGAGCCGCGCACGTTGGGCTCGAACAGCGCGATGCCGCGCTCCATCAGCAGGTAGTTCATGCGCCCGTTCCAGCCGAGCTTGCTCTGGCCTTCGGGGCCGCCGTGCATCCACATCAGCACCGGGCGCCGGCCCGCAAAGCGCGCCGGCGGCAGGCTCAACACGCCGCTCAACGTGCGGCCATCGAAGGACTTCCAGCGCACGATCTGCTGCGCCGGCACCTGCGCGAGGTCGAGGTCGGACGGCGCGACGATGCGCGTCCAGGTCTCGACACGGCCGCTCGCCGGGTCGAGCGAGTGCACCTGGCCCGGCCCCTGCGCGCTCTGGGTCACGAAGGCGACTTCGCCGCTGGCGCGGTGCAGGCGGACGGCGCTGACGCCGCCGGGCGGCAGCGCCGCCGGCAGCGCACGTTCGCTGCCGCTGGCCAGGTCGATGAGCCGCAGCTCGTCGCGCCCGTCGACGTTGACACGCAACGGTGCCAGCGCCTGGCCGGCGGCGACGTCGCTGTCGTCGACGTCCCAAGGGATGTACGCGGTCAGCCGCGCGAGCCGGCCGTCGGCGAGGCCCAGCCGCATCAGCTCGCGAAACTCGCCGGCACGGTCGCTTTGCAGCAGCAGGCCGCGGCCGTCGGGCGTGAAGCCTTCGACGAGGTGGGCGGCGCGCTGTGTTTCGCCGGCGGCGGGCAGCAGGCGGCGCGCGTTCGCGGTGCCGTAAACGGCCGGCGCGGGCGTGCCGGCGGGCGAGTTCGCCGCGGGCAGGTCGAGCATCCAGGCCTCGGACTGCGTGGCGCTGACGTAGCGCGTGATCGCCAAGCGTGTCTCGTCGGACGAGACATCGCCGCCGAACCAGCCGGTGCCCGGCAGCTCGGCGACGACGCGGCGGCCGCCCGGCGCCTCGGGGGCGAGCGGGTCGACGAGTGTCAGGCGGGTCGTCAGTTCGGCGCGCCGGGGCGGCGGTGCGGTGTCGGCGGCGCCGTCCGGCGCGCTGCGGCGCACGGTGCGGTCCAGCGGCACCGAGGCGACCAGCGCCCGCCCGCGCGAGGGCAGATATCCGACGAGCGCGTGCCGCTCGCCGGCGGGCATCAGCGGCGTGGCCGCGCGTGTGTCGGGGTCGAGGCGGAAGAGCTGGTACGCCTCGTCGCCGCCGCTGGCGCGCTCGAAGAGGATGAAGCGGCCGCGCCCGGGCTCCCAGCGCGCGCGGGTCACCGGGTCGGCGCCGGCGGTCAGTGGCTCGAGCGGCCCCAGCGGCCGGCGCAGGCGGTGGATCTGCGCCGTGCTCTGCCCGGGTGCGCGGTGCACGACGAGCAACTCGCGCGCCGTCGGGTGCCAGTCGGCGATGCCGTGCCCGACCACCTCGGCATAACGGCGCAGCGCCGGCACCAGCGCGGCATCGAGCGGCGGCGCGCCTTCGACGCGCATCGCGGCCGGTGGTGCCAGCACGGCGGCGGCGGCGGCGGCGGGCGGCTTGCCGGTGGGCGGCGGCGGTGGCGCGGCCGTGCAGGCCAGCAGCAACGACAACGCCGGGGCCGCCAGCGTGCCCCAGGCCGTGTGCAGGGGTCGGAGGGCGTGGCCAGGCATGGTGGGCGCGCACGATACCGCGCGTCCGGCCTTGCGGCGGGCCGCCAGCCTGGTGCCAACTCGGCCCGCCTCGACGCTTCGCCTGGGGCCGGTCCGGCCTTGATCTGCGGCCTTGATCTCAGGGTTGACCCTGGACGGTGACGCCGGGCCAACTCGGCGCGCAGCGTCGCCCCGGCTGCGTTGCGGCGCTGCTGCCCGCGAATGGGGTGTTGATGACGGCCGGCGCGGCTCAGGCGGCGTCAGTCTTGCCCGACCTCACGCGCTCGGCCCATCGGCGGTGGCTGCGGGTCCAGGCCCAGGTGCGTCAGGATCTTCTCGATGACCGGCCGCTCGAGGATGGCCGCGATGATCTTCAGTTCCCCGCCGCCGCAGTTCGGGCAGTGCTGCATGTCGATGTCAAAGACCCGCTTGAGCAGCAGCGCCCAGCTGATGCGGTGCGGCCGGACCTGGACCGTCTCGACCTCGCACTCGGCGACCGAATCGGCTTCGGTGGCCGGCCCCACTTGCTCGGGTGGCCCCTGCGGCACCACCAGCGAGCGCAGCTTGGCGTTCGGGGCCAGCACGCCGTGGAACCTGCTCTCGTGGCACGACACGCTCGAAGGTGCCGCCGACCCCGACGATGGCCGCAACGTCGTCATCCACGAGTTCGCGCACCGGCTCGACCAGGACCACGGCGCCGCCAACGGCGCGCCGCGGCTGGGCCCGGGGCGCGGCTACGACGAGTGGTCGCGTGTGCTCGGGGCCGAGTTCGCCGCGCTGCGCGAGCGCGTGGCCGCGGCCGAGGCGGCCGGCGTGCCCGAGCCGGCACGCCTCATCCCGGCCTACGGCGCCACCGACCCGGCCGAGTTCTTCGCCGTCGTCTCCGAGCTCTTCTTCGAGCGCGCCACGGCGCTGCAGGCCGCGCATGCGGCGTTGTACGGGCAGCTGCAGCTGGCCTATCGCACGGACCCCGCCGGCTGGCAGTGAGCCGAGTGCCGGCCGGGCCCGCAGGGGCGTGGCGGCAACCCGGCAGTGCTGCACGCCGGGTCGGCACCGGCCGCCCGGACGGGCCTGAACCAACGGTTGAGGCTGCCCACAACGCCCGCCGGCTTCCCGGCGCGGTCGCGCGCCGCCACACTGCGCATCACTCGCAGCAAGGAGCCTCAGAAGATGAATCGATGGATCACCGGCCTCGCGGCCGCCGCCTTGGCCCTGTGGACGCTTTCGTCGGGGGCGCAGGCCGTCTACCCGGCCAAGCCGATCCGGCTGATCGTCCCGACTCCGGCCGGTGGCCCGAGCGACGCCGCGGCACGCGCCCTGGCCAAGGGCATGAGCGCCGAGCTCGGCCACGAAGTGCTGGTCGAGAACCGCCCGGGCGGCAACTCGGGCATCGGCGCCGGGGCCGTGCTGAACGCGCCCGCGGACGGCTACACGCTGCTCTTCGCGCTGGCGTCGAACGCCGGCCTGCCGCACCTGAGCAAGGCGTCGCCGTACAAGTCGCTCGCCGAGTTCACGGCCGTGGCAACGATCGGCGGCAACACGCAGTGCTTCGTCGTGCCCGCGGGCCTGGCGGTCAAGACGCTGGCCGAGTTCGCGGCGCACGCCAAGGCCAGCGCCAAGCCGCTGCTGCGCGGCTCGAACAACGCCTCGGAAGACATGGTCGCCGGCCAGGTGACCGGGGCCCTCGGCTTCACGCTCGAGCGCGTACCGTACAAGGGCGCGCCGCAGATGCTGCCCGACCTGCTGGAGGGCCGCATCCAGGCCGCCGTGCTGCCGGTGGGCGCCAGCCTGCCGCACGTGCGCGCAGGGCGGCTGGTGATGCTCGGCTGCAGCGTGGCCGAGCGCATCGCCGCGCTGCCCACCGTGCCGACGCTCGGCGAAGCGGGCGTCGGCGCGGCGCCGCTGGTGACGGCGCACTTCGTGCTCGGGCCGCCGCGCCTGCCCGCCGACATCGTCGAACGGCTGGCCGCGGCGGTGCGCCAAGCGGCGCAGACGGCCGACTTCAGGCAGGAGATGGACCGCCTGTTGATCGTCGGGCCGGCCCGTTCGCCTGGCGAGACGCGCGAGCTGATGTTGCGCGCCGAAGCGCAGTACGTGCAGTACGTCCGCGAGACCGGCGCCAGCATCGACTGACGTCGCGAGGCTTCAGCGATGCGTGAGCCAACTCGAGGCACGCCGGTGACTGCCGGGGTGCCACGGCGGCCTGCCATCGACGCTGGCCTGCCCTTTGGCGGTGGTTCGTTGCGCCAGGTCGGTGCAACGGGAGGCCACGAATTCGGCGAACACGCGCAGGCGCGACGTGCGGCGAAGGTCGGGCTTGAAGTACATGGCCAGCGGTGGCGGGTCCATCACTTCCCAGTCGAGCAGCACCGGCACCAAGTGGCCGCTCGCGAGGAGTACGTGCTCGGTGGCCTGGAAGACACGAATCACGCCACCGTCGGCCAGGGCCAGCTCGAGCAGGTGGTCACGATGGTTCGAGTGCAGCCGGCCCCGCACGACGACCTGCTCGATGACTTCGCCCTGGGGCCCCGCCTGGCGGTATCGCCACAGGTCGAGCAGCTTGCCATAGGGGTTGCGGTAGCAAAGGCAATGGTGGTCGGTCAGCTCGCTGGGGTGGCGAGGGATGCCGTGGCGCGACCAGTAGCCGGGTGTGGCCACCGTGACCTGCGGCATCACTGGCAGTTCGCGCCGCACCCAGTCGCCTGCCTCGAACCATCCGGCCAGGGCCAGGAGATCGCAGTCGCGGGCAGCGGCCTCGTCCAGGTGCAGCACGGTGCGCAGGTCGAGCGTCAGGTCCGGGTAGTGGACGTGAAAGTCGGGCAGCGACGGCACGATGCAGTGCTGCAGGAAGAAGGGCGTGCCGCCCACCACCAGCGTGCCTTGCGGGCGCTGCCGGGCCTGGCGCAGCCCCTCGTCGGCCGCCTCCAGTTGCGCCAGCAGCGGCGCGCAGGCGTCGGCGTAGTGCGCGCCGTCGGCGGTGAGACTGAGGCCGCGGCTGCCGCGCTTGAACAGCGCGGCACCGAGCTGCGCCTCGAGCGCGCCCACCAGCTTGGCCACCGCCTGCAGCGTGACGCCTTGCTGGCGCGCCGCCGCCGACAGGCTGCCCGTCTGCGCCGCGGCGAGGAAGTACTGAATGGCCCTGAGCTTGTCCACCTGAGAAGGAGTGTGGCGTGAACCTGCGCACATTGGCAACCGCGCCGGCGGCCGAGGGCCGGCCGGATGCGCGCTTCCGGTTCGAGGACGCCGCCGCCTACGAGCTGATGATGGGACGCTGGAGCGCCCTCGTCGCTGCGCCGTTCCTCGACTGGCTGGCCCTGCCGCCCGGCCTCGCCTGGCTCGACGACGGCTGCGGCGACGGCTCGTTCACCGAGGTGCTGCTGGCGCGGCAGGCACCCGCGCGCGTGGTGGGTGTCGATCCGGCGCCGGCGCAACTGGCGTTTGCGCGGCGGCGGGCGGGCACGGCCGGGGCGCGCTTCGTGCAAGCCGACGCCCAGGCGCTGCCGTTGCCGGACGACGGTTTCGATGCGGCCGTGATGGCGCTGGTGCTCTTCTTCCTGCCCGACCCGGCCCGGGGCGTGGCGGAACTCGCGCGTGTCGTCCGCCCCGGCGGCACGATCGCCGCCTACCACTGGGACATCGCCGGCGGGGGGCTGCCGCTGCACCCCATCCTCGAGGCCGTGCGCGCCGAGGGCCACGCGACGCGTGAGCCGCCGAGCGCCTGGGCCGCGGCGCGGCCCGCATCGGCCGGGCTGTGGCACGGCGCCGGCCTGGCCGAGGTGCAGACGTGCCAGATCGAGGTCTCCCGGCACTTCGCCACCTTCGACGACTACTGGCGAACCGCCCAGGGCAGCGACCGCCTACGCAAGCTGTTCGCCTCGCTCGCGCCGGCGGCCCTGCAGCGGCTGCGCGAGCGCGTGCGGCAGCGGCTCGGGGTGGCGCACGACGCCCCCTTCGGGTTGCCGGCGAGGGTGAACGCCGTGAAGGGGCGCAGGCGCTGAAGCACGCACTGCGGCCAACGCCGGCATCAACTTCCGGTTGATGTCGGAGACAACCGCCCGCGTCTAGCCGCCGGCGCCGGAACCTCACAACATGCCGGGCATCACGACATCGCCCACGACGAAGCCGAACCCGCCCATGAACGCGACCACCTGCACGCTGCCGCAAACCGCCGAGCGCCTGCCCCGCAGTGCCTACCTCTCGGCGCTGACCTGGGCGTTCACGTTCTTCAACGCCGTGCGGGTGCTGGCCTACCTGCCGACGGTCTGGGCCGTCGTGCAGTCGGGCGACTCGAGCCAGCACTCGGTGTGGACCTGGATCACCTGGGCCGGCGCCAACGCCACGATGGCCGCCTGGCTCTACGAGCACAACGGCCGGCGCGCCAACAAGGCGGTGGCCGTGAACGTGTGCAACGCGACGATGTGCACGTTGACGCTGCTGACCATCGTGGCGCATCGCCTCTGACCAAGGAGACCCCATGAACGCACTCAGCCTGCTCGCGCTGCCTCTGTCGGCCTGCATCGCGGCGCCTGTCCATGCCGCCGGCGGCGTGGTGCCGGTGGCGGTCGGCCGGCCCTCGGCCCTCGAGCAAGCCCACGCCCAGGCCCTGGACTCCTTCCGCCGGGCGCGCTTCTCCGAGGCCTACGGCCGCTTCATCAGGCTGGCCGAGGCCGGCCATCCGGCATCGGCGCGCTACGCCATCTGGATGTGCGAGAACGGCAGCGGACTCTTCGGCGTGCCGTGGGACTGTGCGCCGGAAGAGCTGGAGGATTGGGCTTTCGTGGCTCGTTCCATGCCCGCGATGCCAGCGGCGCGCGCAGCACCCGCCCCTCGCACGCCGGCCCGTCCCGTGCCACGCCGCTGAGGCCGGGCGGCGCCGACGCCCTGCCTTCGCCGGCTCTCAGCGCGCCGCCGAAGCCCGCAGCTTGCGCGCCGTCACCCACCGCGGCATCGGCGTGGCCGGCAGCGGCTGCTGGCGCTGGCGCTCGACGTCGGCAAAGAGCTGCGTCACCCAGTCGAGGAAGATGCGCACGCGCGGCACGCGTCGCGCGCTCGGCGGATAGAGCAGGTTGACCGGCGGCACCTCGTCGACCAGCCAGTCGGTGAGCGCCGGCACCATCAGGCCGCGTGCGACCTCGGCACCGGGGCGCTGGTGCCAGTCGAGCAGGCGGCCGACGCCGAGCCCGGCGACGATGAGGTCGCGCACCATGTCGCGGTGCACGTTGTCGCTGACGAGCCAGCCGCGGGCCCGCACCGTCACGCGTTCGTCGCCCTTGCGGAAGTTCCACAGGTCCATCACCGAGCCGGTGTTGGAACGGATGCACAGGCAGTTGTGGTGCTCCAGCTCGGAGGGATGGCGCGGCAGGCCGTGCGCCGCCCAGTACGACGGCGCCGCCACGACCACGAAGCTGGTGGCGCACAGCTGCCGGCACACGAGGTCGCCCACGTTCTGCGGCCAGCCCATCACCAGGATGGCGTCGACGCCCTGGCCCTGCTGCTCGGACATGCGCATGAAGAAGCGGATGTCGAGCTGGATGTCGGGGTACAGCGCGTTGAAGCGCGGCAGCACGGCGGTCAGCACCTCCTGCGCGATCACCGGCTGCACGGCCGCCACCACGGTGCCCTGGGCCCGCGCGGCGCCGGCGGCGGCCTGCTCGTCGGCTTCGTGCAGCTGGGCCAACGCGGGCCGACAGGCTTCGAGGTAGGCACTGCCGGCGGCGGTGAGCGTGATGCCCTGGGCGCGGCGCTCCAGCAGCGTCGCCTTCAGCTCGGCCTCGAGCGCGGCGATCAGCTTCGACACCGCGGCCACGCTCACGCCGTGGTGGCGCGCCGCGGCTGAGAGGCTGCGGCCCTCGGCCGCCGTGACGAAGTACTGAAGCGCGCGCAGCTTGTCCATCCTCGTGACCCTCCCGCGGCCGGCGATCGTGGGCGGAAATTGTCGGCGGCCACCGCGGGCGGGATTCAACCATCGGTTGAAGCGGGCGGCAACGCACGGAGGCTTCCCGGCGCGCGCGCCGGCGCCGACACTGCGGCCGTCGGCCCCGGTGAGACCCCGTGACGGCCGCCCAGGAGATCACGATGAAGCTCACCACCCGTCGCCACTGGCTGCGCCAAGCGGCCCTGTTGCCCTTCGTCACCTGCGCCGCCACGGTGACGGGCGTGCGGGCGCAGGGCCCGGCGTTCCCCGTGCGGCCGCTGCGCCTGGTGGCCGGCGGCCCGGGCAGCGTCACCGACATCCGTGCGCGCTGGCTCGCCGAGCGGCTGGGCGCCGCCCTGGGGCAGCCGGTGGTGGTGGAGAACAACCCGGCGGCTGGCGGCAACCTGGCCGCGGAGCAGGTGGCGCGCGCGGCGCCCGACGGCCACACGCTCTTGATCACGCACCTGGGCATCGCGGCGGTCAACCCGCACCTGTACGCCAAGGTGGGCTACGACTCGCTCGTCGATTTCGCGCCGGTGGCGCGCTTCGGCATCGGCCAGCAGGCGCTGGTGGTGCCGGCGGCCTCGCCCCTGTCGTCGGTGGCCGAGCTGCTGGCGCGTGCACGCGCCAAGCCCGGTGCGACGAACTACGGCTCCAACGGCAATGGCACGCCGCCGCACCTGGCGGCCGAGCAGCTCAAGCGCCTGGCCGGCATCGAGGCCACGCACGTGCCCTACAAGGGCGGCGGCGCCTTGCTGACGGCGCTGCTGGGGCAGCAGGTGGACTGGGCCATCGAGGGCCTGACGCCGTTGCTGCCGCACGTGAAGTCGGGCGCGCTGCGGGCGTTGGCGGTCAGCGGCAGCCGGCGCGTCTCTGCCTGGCCCGAGGTGCCGACGCTGGCCGAGGCCGGCGTGCCGGGCTATGAGTACATCGGCTGGACCGGCATCGCGGCACCGGCGGCCACGCCGGCAGCGGTGGTGGAGCGGCTCAGCCGCGAGATCAATCGCATCTCTACCAGCGAGGAGGGACGGCGCTTCTTCGCGCAGGCTGGCGCCGAGGCGGGCGAGCTCTCACCCGGCGAGTTCGCCGCCTTCGTGCGCGCCGAGCATGCGAAGTTCGGGCGCCTGATCCGCGAGACCGGGCTGCGCGCCGAATGAGGCTCTCAGCTCCGCAGGCCTTCGAACGCCCACGCCAGGTCGTCGGCCAGCGTGCCGCTGGCGGCCTCGCGTTCGACTGCCGCCTGCATGGCGGCGTCGAGCTGTTGGCGTGCGCGCTCGATGTCGCTTTCGCGTTCCCGCCGCCGCAGGCGGCTGTCGGCGAGCCCGCGGGCCCCGTAGTGCCGGAAGGCGGCCAGGTGCGCCTGCAGGCATCGGGCCCACTGCCCTTCGAGCCGGGCCAGGCAGCCGAAGGTGAAGAGCGTGTAGCAAGCGAGCACGTCGTGATCGCCGGGCGGCTGGTGGCGCGCCACCTCCTGCAGGTGGCGGCGGGTCCCGGCTGCGTCGGCCGCGAGCACGGCCGCCACGGCGAGATTGATCGTGTCCAGCACCACGCCCATCAGGTTGCCCTGCTCGTGCGAGAGCCGGCGTGCGTGCTCCAGCGCCTCGCGGGCGGCATCGAAGTCGCCCATCTCCGTGCGAGCCTGGCCCAGCAGGCCCAGCAGGCGGCACTGCTGGGTGGCGAGGTCCGCCTCGGCCGTGCGTTCGACGAGGGCCTCGAGGTCGGGCACCGTGCGCGCCGGGTCGCCCGCGAGCAGTTCGCAGAGCGTGCCGTTGATGAGCGCCTCGACCTCGGCGTCGAGCAGGCGTGCGCGCTGCGCCAGCCGTGCCGCGGCCAGCGCCAGCGACCGCCCGTGCGCGAACCGGCCGATGCCGGCGGCGAGGCTGGCCGCATCGCTCATCAGCTGGCTGCCGTGCGCCGGGTCGGCGTCGGGCTCGGCGACGGCCAGCACCGCTTCGGCGAGCTCGAGGGCCGGCGCCTGCCAGGCGCGCGCGGCCCAGTAGCGCATCAGCGCACGCACGAGACGCGCGCCGACCGTCCACTGCCGCGTCGTCACGGCCCAGTCGATGGCGCGGCCCAGGTTCTCGCGCTCCAGGTCCAGGCGCGTCAGCGCGCGCGCGGGCCGTGGCCTGCAGCAGCTGCGGGCGCACGGCCTCGGCCAGCTGCAGGTAGTGGTCGCGGTGCCGGTCCTGCAGCGCGGCCCCCTCGTCGTGGCCGCGCACGAGGGCCTCGAGCACGTACTCGCGCACCGTCTCCAGCAGGTGGTAGCGCGCCGTGCCGCCGATGTGCCGCACGTTGATCAGCGCGCGGTCGGCCAGGCGGGCCAGGCTCCACACGAGGCTGTCGTCGCCGGCCGCCGCCCCGGAGATGGCGCGCGCGGCCTCCATGTCGCAGCCGCCGGCGCAGACGGCCAGCGAAGCCAGCATCTCGCGCTCGTGATCGGCGAGGTTGTCGACGCTCCAGCGGATGACGGCGTGCAGCGTCTGCTGCCACGGCACCTGCCGCCGCGTGCGCATAGGATTTTCCAACGGCCCCTCGAACGCCCGACGCGGAGCTGGGTTCGCAGCCGATGCCGGGCCGATGCCAACCAAGCTGGCTTGGATCCGGCGGTTGAGTCATTGCTGGTGCCAACTCGGCCCGCCTCGACGCTTCGCCTGGGGCCGGTCCGGCCTTGATCTGCGGCCTTGATGGGTTGACCCTGGTACGGTGACGCCGCGCCAACTCGGCGCGCAGCGTCGCCCCGGCTGCGTTGCGGCGCTGCAGCCCGCGAATGGGGTGTTGATGACGGCCGGCGCGGCTCAGGCGGCGTCAGTCTTGCCCGACCTCACGCGCTCGGCCCATCGGCGGTGGCTGCGGGTCCAGGCCCAGGTGCGTCAGGATCTTCTCGATGACCGGCCGCTCGAGGATGGCCGCGATGATCTTCAGTTCCCCGCCGCCGCAGTTCGGGCAGTGCTGCATGTCGATGTCAAAGACCCGCTTGAGCAGCAGCGCCCAGCTGATGCGGTGCGGCCGGACCTGGACCGTCTCGACCTCGCACTCGGCGACCGAATCGGCTTCGGTGGCCGGCCCCACTTGCTCGGGTGGCCCCTGCGGCACCACCAGCGAGCGCAGCTTGGCGTTCGGGGCCAGCACGCCGTGGAACCTGATGAGGTGCAGCCGCGGCCGCGATACCAGTGCCGCAACCCGCTGCATGAACTCCAGCGGACTCATCACCAGATGCGTGGTCCCGTCGCGCCAGGGTGCCTTCAGCCTGAGCTCCACCTGCCCGGCAGCATTGATCTGCACGCGCTCGACGGTCAGCAGCAGCGCGTAGCATCGGCGTGACCAGCTCGGGCTGCGCGGCCGGCAGCACACGCAGCGGGATCGGCAGCGACAGCACCCACTGCTGCACCGGCGCGTGCGGGATGACGCGGGCCCCCAAGTGAGCGGCGGTCTGCGACATGCGCCGCGCACCGCACGAGCCCCGCAGCGCAGCCTCAGGAAGCCGTGCGCCAGGATGCCGCACTCGAGGAAGGCGTCGAACTCGTCCTTGATCCCTAGGTGCTGCCCTGTAGACCCACGGGCGCGTGCCCACCGCAGCGGGACTTCGTTCGGGTGACCGCTGCACGCGTCCGGGTAGGCTTGCCGCCGCTCCGGCGCCTCAGTGCACCACGCGCGAGAACACGAACTCGCCCTTCTCCACCCCCACCGGGATCACGTCCTTCGGCCCGAAGCGCCCTTGCAGGATCAGCTTGCTCACCGGGTTCTCGATGCGCTGCTGGATCGCGCGCTTGAGCGGGCGGGCACCGAACACCGGGTCGAAGCCGACCTTGGCCAGTTCGGCCAGCGCCGCCGGCGACACGTCGAGCTTCATCTCGAGCTTGTCCAGCCGCGCCGCGAGCTGCTTGAGCTGGATCTTCGCGATGTTCTCGATGTGCTTGGCGTCCAGCGCGTGGAAGACCACCGTCTCGTCGATGCGGTTGAGGAACTCGGGGCGGAAATGCTGCTTGACCTCGGCCCAGACGGCGTCGCGGATCTTGTCGGCGGGCTGCCCGGCCATCTGCATGATCAGCGGCGAGCCGAGGTTGCTCGTCATCACGATGACGGTGTTCTTGAAGTCGACCGTGCGGCCCTGGCCGTCGGTCAGGCGCCCGTCGTCGAGCACCTGCAGCAGCACGTTGAACACGTCCGGGTGGGCCTTCTCCACCTCGTCGAGCAGCAGCACGGAATACGGCTTGCGGCGCACTGCTTCGGTCAATGCGCCTCCCTCGTCGTACCCGACGTAACCCGGCGGCGCGCCGATCAGGCGGCTCACCGAGTGCTTCTCCATGTACTCGCTCATGTCGACGCGGATCATGTGGTCGTCGCTGTCGAACAGGAACCCGGCCAGCGCCTTGCACAGCTCGGTCTTGCCCACGCCCGTGGGGCCGAGGAAGAGGAAGCTGCCGAGCGGGCGGTTCGGGTCGCTCAGGCCCGCGCGCGAGCGGCGGATCGCATCGGCCACCGCGACGATCGCCTCGTCCTGGCCGACGACCCGCTCGTGCAGCTTGGCTTCCATCTGCAGGAGCTTGTCGCGCTCGCCTTGCATCAGCTTGCTCACCGGGATGCCGGTGGCGCGCGAAACGACTTCGGCGATCTCTTCGGCGCCGACCATCGTGCGCAGCAGCTGCGGCTTGCCGGCGTCCTTCTTGCCGGTTTCCTTGCTCTGCGCTTCCTTCAGGCGCTTCTCCAGCTCCGGCAGCTTGCCGTACTGGAGTTCCGCCACCTTGTTGAAGTCGCCCTTGCGCTTGAGCTGCTCGATCTGCTCGCGCAGCTGGTCGATCTCCACCTTCACCTGCGCGCTGCCCTGCGCAGTGGCCTTCTCGCTCTTCCAGATCTCTTCCAGGTCGGCGTACTCGCGCTCGAGCTTGCCGATCTCGTCGGCGATCAGGCCCAGGCGCTTGATCGACGCCTCGTCCTTCTCCTTCTTCACCGCCTCGCGCTCGATCTTCAGCTGGATGAGGCGGCGATCGAGCCGGTCCATCGCCTCGGGCTTGGAGTCGATCTCGATCTTGATCTTCGCCGCGGCCTCGTCGATGAGGTCGATCGCCTTGTCGGGCAGGAAGCGGTCGGTGATGTAGCGGTGCGAGAGCTCGGCCGCGGCGACGATCGCCGGGTCGGTGATCTCCACGCCGTGGTGCACCTCGTACTTCTCCTGCAGGCCGCGCAGGATGGCCACCGTCGCTTCGACGCTCGGCTCGTCGACCAGCACCTTCTGGAATCTTCGCTCGAGCGCGGCGTCCTTCTCGACGTACTTGCGGTATTCGTCAAGCGTCGTCGCGCCGATGCAGTGCAGCTCGCCACGCGCCAGCGCGGGCTTGAGCATGTTGCCGGCGTCGATCGCGCCCTCGGCCTTGCCGGCGCCGACCATCGTGTGCAGCTCGTCGATGAACAGGATGATGCGGCCCTCGTCCTGGGCCACCTCCTTCAGCACCGCCTTCAGCCGCTCCTCGAACTCGCCGCGGTACTTCGCGCCCGCGAGCAGCCCCGCCATGTCGAGCACCAGCACGCGCTTGTCCTTCAGGCTCTCAGGCACCTCGCCGTTGACGATGCGTTGCGCCAGGCCCTCGACGATCGCCGTCTTGCCCACGCCCGGCTCGCCGATCAGCACCGGGTTGTTCTTGGTGCGCCGTTGCAGCACCTGGATCGCGCGGCGGATCTCGTCGTCGCGGCCGATCACCGGGTCGAGCTTGTTCTGGCGCGCGCGCTCGGTGAGGTCGAGCGTGTACTTCTTCAGCGCCTCGCGCTGGCCTTCGGCTTCGGCCGAGTCGACCTTGCTGCCGCCGCGCACGGCGTCGATCGCCGCTTCGAGCGCCTTGCGCGTCAAGCCGTGGCCGCGCACGACGCCGCCGAAGTCGCTCTTCGAGTCGGCCGCGGCGAGCAGGAACATTTCGCTGGCGATGAACTGGTCGCCGCGCTTGGTGGCTTCCTTGTCGGCAGCCTGCAGCAGGTTGATCAGGTCGCGGCCGGGCTGCACCGGCTGGCCGCCGCCCTGCACCTGCGGCAGGTTGCGCATCGCCGTGTCCATCGCCGTCGCCAGGCCCGCGGTGTTGGCGCCGGCGCGGTCGAGCAGCGCCTTGGGGCCGTCGGGCTGCTGCAGCATCGCCGCCAACAGGTGCGGCGGCTCGATGTAGGGGTTGTCGCGGGCGACGGCCAGGCTCTGGGCGTCGCCCAGGGCCTGCATGAAGGCGGTGGTCAGTTTGTCTTGGCGCATGGCGGGGCTTCAGGCATTCCTCGGGGATGCGGCGCACATGGGTCCCTTCGGCACGGATTCAAGGGCGGGGCGCCGGCCGCCTTGCCGGCCTTGATCCGCCCTGAGCGCCCTGAGCGCCCTTCCCGCCTTCAGCGCAACTCGATCCGGATCGGCGCGGACGGCGCCTGCGTGTCCCCCTTGCAGAAGGCGACTTCGAGCGTCGCACCCCCGGTCGTACTCCCGTTCCCACCCTGCCCGACGACGACGCGCACGTGCCCGTCGCCCGGCTCGGAGAAGACCGTCGCCAGTTCGACCTCGACCGCGCCGATCTGCACCCGGCCGCTGCCCAGCAGGTCCTGCGGGCGGCCGTTGGCGAACGGGTACGGCGCGTACAGCGCCGAGCCGTGCACCGACACCAGTTGCACGTCGTCCTGGCCGGGCAGCCGCAGCGTCGCTTCGCAGCACATCGCGTGGTGCTCGTCGCCCGAGAGAAAGACCGTGCGGCCGATGCCCTCGGCCGCCAGCAGCTCGACCAGCCACGCCAGCGTGCGCGGGTAGCCGTCCCAGTCGTCGTTGCCGATCGTGCAGCCACGCAGCGCCGGTTCGGCCAGCTCGTGCGCCGTCGCGAGCCGGGGCGGCAGCAGCAACGACGGCGCGACGACGAACTTCACGTCGGCGCGATGCTGGAGCAGCCATTGCGCGAGGCGCCGCTGCTGCTGCTCGTCGATCAGTTGCACGTCCTCGGCCCGCACCGGCGTGCCGCGCGCCGAGCGTTGCGTGCGCGTGTCGAGCATGAAGAACGGGTAGCCGCCGTGGCGGAACTCGAGATCGGCCGAAGGCGCCCGCGCGGGCTTGCGGCGCATGCGCTGGTAGCGATACCAGGCGGCCAGCCCCGAGTGCAGGCCCTCCAGGCGGCTGCGCGCATCGGCCGGCCGCATCGCGGCCACCTGCCGGTTCGGCGGCTCCCAGTTGTCGTCGATCTCGTGGTCGTCCAGCAGCATGCGCGCCGGCCGCCGGCGCAGGATGTCGCGCATCGGCGGCACGCGCAGCGCCTCTTCGCTGGGGTGCTCGTAGCGCTCGTCGCTGCGCGTCGGGTCGGCCAGGCCGCCGGTGGCGTCGGCGTAGATCTGGTCGCCGACGAAGAGCACGAGGTCGGTCTCGTCCAGGTGCCGCACGACACCGCGCAGGCTCGCCCACGCCGGCACGGCGTCGGGCAGCGCGGCGGCGTACTGGCAGCTGCCAAGCGCCACGGCCAGCTTGGGCAACGGTGCCTCGGCATCGAGCATGTGCTGCGCATGCTGCAGATCGGCCAGCGAGACGAAGGCGCGCCGGCCGTCGGCCGCCGCCGTGCCCTCGGGCAGATCGGGCAGCGGCCTGGGCGGCAGCCCGTCGGCCGGCGGCGCCGGCAGGTCCGGCGGCGACGGCACCGCGGCTGACGCCGGCTCGTCGCGCGCCACCTCTTGCACACGCAGCGGCCGGATCCGCTCACCGGCGCGACCGCCGAAATCAGGGTCGCCGATCTGGCCGCGCCCCTGCGGCTGGCGTTTGAGACCGGGCGGCGCACCAGTCGATCCGCCCCCGCCGGCTGGCCGCCTCGAGCGCCGCGCCGTCGTGTCGGCCACCGCATAGGCCACCAGCGCCAGCCAGCCGACCTCGCCGTCGGCAACCTCGGCTGCGCGCTCGGCCAGAGCGGCGAGGCACTTGCGGTTGACGGTCGCAAAGAGCCAGTGGCCGCTGCCGCCGTTGGCCTCGCGACGGCCGTCGATCGTGCAATCGGGCCAGTCCAGCGGTTGCGGCAGACGACCGGCCTGCTGCACCGCGGGCACGAGCACCAGCCGGCACGGCCCCTGGTCGGGCCGCGACATGCAGGCGATGCGCAATTCGCCACGATCGTCGTCCGGCAAATCGATGCGCGGCCCGAGCCACGGCACCGTGTGCACGTCGTCGGCGCCGATCTCGCAGCGGGCTGCAGCCGTTTCGTTGGCGTCGAGAAAGCGGCCGATCCGCTCGAAGACGCGCACCGCGCCGCGCCCGATCAGGCTGTCCTGGTGGCCCATGCCGGCAAAGACCTCGCCTTCGAACGGCACGCCGGCGCGCGTGAGGTGCTCGCGCAGCAACTGCTGCGTCGACACGTCGGCCAGGCCGTTGTCCCGGCCGTGCACGGCCAGCGTCGGGATGCCCGCCCAGCGCCGGCTCAGGTTCTTCAGCGTCACGTACTCGCCGCGCCCGCTCTGGTTGGTGACCATGCCGAAGCGGGCGAAGTGGATCGTCTGCGCCACCGTCGCGAGGTGGATCGGCCCGAACAGGTCGTCGATCGCGTCCAGCGTCGCGCGGCGCAGGTTCTGCGCGTTGAAGTCGCGCCCGTACAGCGCGTCCATGCGGTGGCGGGTGCGTGTCCAGCGCGTGCGCCGCCAGGGCACGAGCGGGTTCTCGACGTCGTAGTCCTCGGCCGGGTACGGCAGGCTCGCGAGCAGGCGGTCGAGCAGGTCGCCGGAGATCGTCGGCTCGCCGGGGGGGCGGAACTGGTAGTCGTCGTCGAGCAGCACGCGGCGCATCGTCTGCATGACCCAGGCGCGCAGCACGTTGCCGTCGGTGTAGCGCAGCACCGGGCCCTTCTGGCTGAGGACGACCCGGCGCACGCACGGGTGCGGGCCGGGGCCGGTGCCGTTGAAGGCGGCGAGCACGCCGAGCTGCTCGCTCGTCAGCCAGGTGTCGATGCCGAGCTGCGTGCCGCGGCGGTGCACCTGCCTCGCGTCGGTGAGCAGCGCCATGCCGAGCATCGCGCAGCCGACGCAATGCGCGAGCACGTCGACGCGCCGGCCGGTGGCGTTGCGGATGTGCAGCAGCGCCGCCGGCAGGTCCACCAGCGCCGGCTGCTCGATCGCCCACGGCTCGGTGGCCGTCGGCAGGCCGGCGCTCGTGCGCAAATCGATCACCCACACTTCGCGGCCGCGGCGCCCGCCACCCCCGCGTTCGGCATCGCCTTGCCAGAACCAGCCCGCGGCGCTGGGCTCGAGGCTCGGGTGCGTGAAGGTCGTGCCGCTGACGCTGTAGCCGTGCACCATCACCAGCGGCGGCAGGTCGGCCGCCAGCGGCTTCGCGTAGCGCGTCAGGCGCACCTTCACCGGCAGCCCGGCGGGCGTGGGCCGGTCGACTTCCAGCTCGGTCACCTCCGGCGCCGGCAGGCCGGCCACGGCGCCCGGCAGGCGCTGCGGCGTGTCGAGCGACGGCGTGTCGGGCCGCCTGAAGGTCCACAGGTGGATGCCCAGCAGCACGCGCGCGAGATACAGCCCGAACGACGCGAGGTCGGCCAGCGCGCTGGCGCCGTCGTGCTGCCGCTTGATGCGCATGAGCGGCAGCCCGCGCTCGGCGAGGAAGCGCGCGTCCAGCTCGAGCTGCGCGCGGCCGGCGAGGTGCGGGAACGCGGTCAGGGTCAGCTGCGTGAGCTGCTGCCACGGGTTGGCGCGGCAGTTGTAGGTCAGCCGCTTGTGGCCGGCGATGCGCCCGCCTTCGCCGGGCGAGGCACCGTCGAGCTGGTCGATGGTCGCCCGGCCGATCGTGAGCTCGTAGTCGAAGCGCCGCACCTCGCCGGCGCGGCCGGCCATCGCAACGAAGACGGCGATCCGGCGCCGCGCCGCGGCCAGCCACGACAGCAGACGCGGCGGGCGTTCGGCCACCACGCCGCACGACGGCCGCGCGCGCAGCGGCGGCTTCGGCTCGGTCAAGTACTGCCAGATGTCGCGCAGCCCGCGGTTGCGCAGCCACGCCCACGCGGCGCCGAGCACGCGCCGCCATCGGCTGCGCGGCTCGCGGTGCAGGAAGCGCAGCGTGCCGCTCAACGGCGCCTCGAAGGCGACGAACGGCTGCCGCTCGGCGTCGCCCGCCGCGCGCAGGTCGGCCGCGGCGTCGTCCCAATCGTCGCGCCTGAAAAGGCGCAGGCGCGACACCTCGGGGCGCACGTCGAGCCCGCGCGCCAGCGTCGACATGAGCGGCTGCAGCATCGTCTCGCGATAGGCGAGCGTCAGCTCGACGTGGAATTCGCGGCCACCTTGCAGGCGCACCGGGCCGGTCAGTCGTTCGACGACCTCGACGGCCGTCTCGCCGGGCGCCACGCCGGGCAGCGGGTGTGGCGGCTGCACGGTCGGTCGGATGATCGGCCGCACGGGCGGCGGGTCGTCGTCCGGCACCGGCGCGTGGGCAGCGGTCGAGACACTCCACTCCACCGCCAGCGCGCGGCACGCATCCAACGCCACCGCGGCAATCGTCAACGCCGGGTTGACGCCGAGCGAGCCCGGGATCATCGAGCCGTCGAGCACGACGAGCGATCCGAACCAGTCGTCGCTGTCCTTGTCCGCCGGCGCCAGGTCGTAGACCCGGCCGGCGGCGTCGACCACGCCCTCGGGGTGGCCGGGCGCCGCACCATCTGGCCTCGCGCCGATGGCGCAGCCGCCCAGCGGGTGCACCGTCAGCACCGGGCCGCGCGGTTGCGACACCAGGTTCTCCAGCGGATCGGGGAGCAGCCGCCACGCCGGGTTGGCCAGCAGTTGCGGCGCCCCCCACTCGCCCGGCGGCAGCGCGCGCACGAGGTCGCCGAGCCGGCGATGCGCGTCCTCGAGGTCGCAGCCATAGCGCGCCTCGGGCCAGCGGACGCGCAGCGTGCCTTGTTGCACCGGCCGGTCGGCCGGCCGCGGGTTCTTCGGCAGCACCAGCACGCCGGCCGCGTCGTCATGGCCGATGACGCCGACGAGCAGCGTGTGCGCCATCACGCGCCGGTCGACAGCGCAGGGGTCCTGCTGCGGATGCCCTTCGAGATGGTCTTCGCGATCCGGCACCGGCAGCGACGCCAGCACCCGGCTCGTCGTCACCGCCTCGTCGAACAGGCGCGCCAGCGCCGCCGGCACCGCGAACTCCTGCACCAGGAAGGGCCGCCGCCCCTCAACGCGCAACGACGCGGTGATCGTCGGGCCGACGTGGCGGCCGGGCTTGCCGGCCGGTTCGGTCTCGGGCGCGCACGCCCGCACCGGCTGCTTCATGCCGGACACCGCGGCCAGGTTGTCGCCGTTGCACGAGAAGCCGGCGCCGAGCCGGTCGGAGAACACGAGGCTGTCGGTGCGCGAGTGCAGCAGGATCTCGGTGCTGCCGAGCGTGCCCGCGGCGAGGATGACGTGCCGCGCACGCACGTGCAGCAGCGCCGTCTCACGCTCCTGCAGCCGCGGGTCGGTGTGCGCGACGCGCAGCACCCAGTGCCGCTCCGGCGGCGCGCCTTTGTCGCCGAAGGCCCGCTCATCGTCGCGCGTCGGCCCGCGCCGCAGCGACAGCACGCTGGCGCCGGTGAAGACCTCGAAGCCGGGCCGCCCGGCGGCGCGCCGCAGCAGATTCGCGTCGAGCGAGTCCTTGGCGCCGACGTTGCAGCCGGTGAGGCAGTCGCCGCACAGCGTGCACGCGGGCAGCTCGACGCCGGCGCCGTTGACGCGCGCACCCATCGCCATCGCGACCGGCGGGTTCGTGCACGGCGTGCCGGCCGCCGCGGCCAGCGCCTCGAGCGCGATCGTCTTGCGCAGGCGGCGCTGCGGCAGGTCCGGATGCATGACGATCGACGCCGGCTCCGAGCCGTCCGCCGCGCCCGCCACCAGACGGCGCGCCTCGCCGAACGTGCCGCGGTCGCGCAGGCGCTGCAGCTGCTCGCGCCAGGGCCCCGGCACGAAGTCGGCCGGCTCGGGCTCGAGCAGCACGCCGGCGTTGATCAGCGAGCCGCCGCCCAGGCCGTTGGCGACGAGCACCGCCACGTCGTCGCCCAGGCGCAGGTCGAAGAGGCCAAGCTGGTTGAAGCGCGTGCGGCTGCCGTCGCGATCGGCCAGGCGTACGTGCCGCGGCAGGTCGGCGAAGCGGCCCGGGAATTCGCCCGGCAGGTACTCGTTGCCACGTTCGAGCAGCAGCACCTTGAACGGCTGGCCGCTGCGCCCGCCGGCCGCAGTCGCCGCACCGGCGAAGTGCTCGGCGGCGATGCTGCCGCCGTAACCGCTGCCGACGATGACGAGGTCGAAGACTTCGGGCGCGTTGGCTTCGTCGGCCTGGACGAGGCGCTGCCACAGCACCGGCAGGCCGCGCGCCAGGCGGCCAGGCGCGGTACGCGTCGCCGCGCCGGTGGGATCGGGCGCGCTCACGGCGGTCGGCCGGCTGATTCGGCTGATCCGGCTGATCCGGCTGTCCCGGCTGTCCCGGCCGCATCGGGCGCCGCCGTGGCCGCACTGGGCAGGACCGCAGGCGCCGCCGGCCCGAGCAGCGCCAGCAGGTCAGGCAGCGTCACCGGCTTGTGCAGCAGCGCGACGCCGGCGGCCTGCGCATCGCGGATGCGGTCGGGCGCCGTGTCGCCGGTGACGAGCGCACAGCGCGCGCCGGGGCAGTGGCGCAGCACCGCGTGCAGCGCGGCGACGCCGCTGTCGCCGTCGCGCAGGCGGAAGTCGCTGAGCACGGCGTCCAGCGGCTGCGCCCGCGCGATCGCCTCGGCCTCGTGCGAACTCTCGGCGACATGCACGCGGCACCGCAGTTCGTCGAGCAACAGGCGCATGCTCTCGCGTACGAGCGGCTCGTCGTCGACGACGAGCACCGCGAGCCCCGGCCGCAGCGCCGCCGGCGCCGGCGCGCGCGTCGGGTCGACACGCACCGCCAGCGCATGCAGCCGCAGCGTCACCGTCGTGCCCGCGCCGGGGGCCGACTGCAGCGTCAGCCGCACGCCGAGCAGCTCGCACAGTCGGCGCACGATCGCCAGGCCCAGCCCCAGGCCCCGCGTGCGGTCGCGCCCGGCGTTGCCGACCTGATAGAACTCGCGGAAGACGCGCTCCTGCTCGTCGGCCGGGATGCCGATGCCGGTGTCGGCCACCGAGATCAGCGCGTCGCCGCCCTCGGCGCGCAGCGCCAGCGTGACGGTGCCGCCGGCGGGCGTGTACTTCAACGCGTTGTCGCCGAGGTTGGCCAGCACGCGCGCGAGCAGCGTCGCGTCGGTGATCGCCGCGGCCGGCCCGTCGCAGCGCAGGTGCAGCGTGATGCCGCGCTCGCGCGCCACCGGCGCCAGCGCCGCATGCTGCGCCTCGAGCAGGCGGTCGAGCCGGTGCGCCGCGGGCTCGGGCCGCACGATGCCCGCGTCGAGCTTGGACACGTCGAGCAGGCCGTCGAGCTGCCGCGACAGCATCTGGTTCACCGAGTCGAGCAGCGCGACGATCTCGCGCGAGCGATCGTCCAGCTCGCGCAGGCTCAGCGCGGCGACGAGCACGTTCATGCCGTGGATCGGCTGGCGCAGGTCGTGGCTGGCCGCGGCGAGGAACTGCGTCTTCGCGCGGTTCGCCTCGTCGGCGGCGGCCAGCGCCTGCTTCAGCTCGCGGCTGCGCTGTTCTTCGCCGTGGCGAAAGCGGCTGGACTCCTCGAACACCTCCTGCGCCTGGCGGCCGACGCCGACGAGGAACAGCAGGTACAGGAACACCAGCAGCGCGATGCTGCCCGAGGCGACGCCGCTGCCGGCGGCATGCGGCGTCAGCGCCCACGCCGCGGCCAGCGCCAGCAGCATCGGCGCGGCGAAGGCGAGGAAGACCGAGCGGTAGCCCGACGTCGTCGCCACCGACGCGGTGGCCGAGCCGATGAGGATGATCGACACCGCGGCGCGCTCGATCTCGCTGAGCGACGCAAACGCGGCCAGCGGCACCATCATCAGCAGGCCGTTGGCACCGAGCAGCAGCGCGATGCGCAGCGGTTGCGCCGCCGGCGCCGCGGCGCGCACGAAGCGCTCACTGAACACGACGCGCAGCAGCGTGACGATGGCCAGCGCCGCGATCCACGACAGCGCCGCCCCCTGCTGCGTGCGCGCATGCCAGACCCAGGCGACGAGCGCACCGGCGGCGAGCAGCCCGATCTGCGCGCGCCGGCTCTGGCCGAGAAAGAGATCGACGAAGCGCGCGCGCACGAAGGCCGCCACCGGCGCAGTGCCGTCGGCGGCAGGCGCGGGCCGCGAAGCCGGCGGGGCCGGCGGTGCGTCCGTCGGCACAGGCGAGGCGGCGGCGCCCGGCATCGTCGCGTTGCCCTACAGCCGCGCCACTGCCGCCACCGCGTCGGCCGACAGCACGCGGTACATCGCCTCGGTGCGGTTGTGCACGCCGAGCGCGCGGAAGACCATCGCCAGGTGGACCTTGACGGTCCCTTCGGCGATGCCGAGCTCGCGCGCGATCACCTTGTTCGGTTTGCCGCGCAGCGCGCGCGCGAACACCTCGCGCTGGCGCGGCGACAGCTCGGCGGCCATGAACGCGGCGAGCGCGTCGTTGCCGAGCGCATCGTCGACGTCGCGGTCGCGGTCGCGGTCACGCGCCGTGCCGGCGGCCAGCAGCGCGCTCGGGGGCAGGTAGATGCCGTGCGCCATCACGAGGCCGAGCGCGGCCACCATCTCGGCCGGCACCATCGACTTCGGCACGTAGCCCGCGGCCCCGGCCTCGATGCAGCGGCGGATCAGGTCGGGCCGCTCGTCGCCGGAGACGATGACGATCGGCGCGGCATCGAAGCGCTGGCGCAGCGAGCGCATCGCCTCCATGCAGTCGCCGCCCGGCAGGTGGAAGTCGAGCAGGATCAGATCGAGCGCCTCGGCGTCGGTGGCCAGCGCCTCGCGCAGGTCGCGCGCGCAGTGCCACTCGAGCTGGCCGCCGGGCCTGACCTGCGCGTGCAGGCGCTCGACGACGCTCATCATGCCGGCCCAGATCACCTCGTGGTCATCGACGAAGAGCACGCGCACTGGCTCACCTCCACCGCGCCTTTCCGGGGGCGCGACCGTAGCACCTCGGGCCTCGGGCGTCACGCAAAGCGCCCTCAATGGGGGTGGTACGAGTTGGTGCACGGTGCGCGCGTCGTTCCGATTGACGATGGCTTCGGCACGACGCGCCCGAGGGCAACTCCGGGCGTCGCGCAATCAGGCACCTGCCTACACTGCGTGCCCGATGAGCGATGCCGCCTCCACGGCGCCGGTGCCGGCGCCGCCTTCGCTGCGCGCGCTGGCGGGCGGCGCAACGGGGGCGCTGGCCACGCTGGCGGTGGTCGTCACGCTCGGCCTGCTCGCCTTCGCGCCACTCGGCGCGGCGGCGGCGAGCGGCGGCATCCCGGCCGCGTTTGCCGCCACGGTGCTCGGCAGCATCGTCCTCGCGCTGGCCAGCCGCTGCAGCGTCACGCTCGCCGCGCCGAGTTCGGCGACCGCGCTGACGCTCGCGGCCCTCGTCGCGACGCTCGCGCACGACCCGCAGGTGGCCGCGGCGCTCGGCAGCGCGCGCGCCGGCGACGCGGTGCGCTGGGTCGCCACGGCAGCGGCCTGCGCGGTCGTCGGCATGGGACTCGTCCAGCTCGCGCTCGCCGCCTGCGGGCTGGCGCGCCTGGCGCACTTCGTGCCGCAGCCGGTGCTGGC
This sequence comes from Betaproteobacteria bacterium, assembly GCA_016716535.1. Classification (GTDB taxonomy): domain Bacteria; phylum Pseudomonadota; class Gammaproteobacteria; order Burkholderiales; family Burkholderiaceae_C; genus Rubrivivax. Next base: position 229,828 of record JADJWD010000004.1, read on the forward strand.
CGGTTTCGTCAACGGCGTCGCGCTGCTGATCATCGTCTCGCAGATCCCGCCGTTGCTCGGCGCGGCGCCTCTCGCTGCGCCAGCGCAGTGGCCGGGCGCGCTCGAGGGTGCCGGCGCCGGGCCGCTTGTGCTCGGGCTCGGCACGGCGGCGTGCATCGTCGTCGTCGCGCGGCTGCGCCCGCGCTGGCCGGCGCTGCTCGTCGGGCTGATCGCCGGCTTCATCGCGGCGCAGGCGCTGCGCGCCCTCTCGCCCGACCTCTCACCCGGCCCGCTCGTCGACACCGCCTCGGCCGCGCTGCCGCCGGGCGCAGCGTGGATGCCGGTTGTCGACGATGACGCCGCGGACTTCGTCGTGCGGCACGCGACGTCGATCGCCGTCACCGCCGTGCTGCTGGCGCTCGTCGGCTCGCTCGAATCGATGCTGGCCATCGTCAGCATCGAGCAGGGCAGCGGCCGCCGCGTCGCCGCCGACCGCGAGCTGGCGGCGCTGGGGCTGGCCAACGTGCTCGGCGGTCTCGTCGGCGCGCTGCCGGCGGTGATGCTGCGCGCCGGCGCGGTGGCGGTCCGCCAGGCCGGCGGCAGCGGGCCGCTGGCCGCGCTGGCGGCCGCGGCCACGTCGTTGGCGGTCTTCGTCTTCGCCGGGCCGGCATTGGCTTTGGCGCCGCAGGCGGTGCTGGCCGGCGTGATGGTGATGGTCGGCTTCTCGCTCTTCGACCGCTGGTCGGTGCAGGTCGGCCGCCGCTGGTGGCAGGCGGTGCGCGGCGGCACGCTGGCCGAGGGCGACGACACGCCGGTCGGCCTGGCGCTGATGCTCGTCGTGTGCGTGCTGACGGTGGCGCAGGGGGTCGCAGCCGGCGTGGCCGTCGGCGTCGTGCTGTCGCTCGTCGTCTTCGTCAGGCGCGTCAACCGTTCGCTCGTGCGCGCGCAGCTGTCGGGCATGGCGCGGCCTTCGCGCCGCATCTACCCCGGCGCCATCGAGGCGCGGCTGCTCGGCCTGCGCAGCCGCGTCGCGCTGCTCGAACTGGAAGGCGCGCTCTTCTTCGGCAGCGGCGCGCAGCTGCCCGAGCGCGCCGAGGCGCTGGCGCCGCCGGTGCGCTTTGTCGTCTTCGACCTGCGCCGCGTCGGCACGGTCGACGAATCGGGCGCGATGCTGCTGCACGAGGTGGCGCAGCGCCTGGCGCGGCGCGGGCAGGAGTTGCTGCTGGCCGGCACCGGCGGCCACGTCGCGCGCAGCCTGCGCGCCTTCGCACCGTGGGCGGCGGGCGGCGCGCCGCGCCAGTTTGCCGATGCCGACCAGGCGATGGAGGCCGCCGAGGCCGCGCTGCTGACCGAGGCGGCGCAGGCCGACGCGGCCCTGGCCACGCTGCTGGCCGCCGAGAGCGAGCTGCCGCTGCAGGCGTGCTCGCTGGTGCGCGGGCTCGCGCCGCGCGAGCTGACGCAGGTGGCCGCGGTGATGCAGCGGCGCGAGCTGCGCGCCGGCGAGGTCGTCTTCCGCCAGGGCGACGAGGCCGAGGCGCTGTACGTCGTGACGCGCGGCTCGGTCAGCGCCGTCGTCGTCGTGCGCGACGCGGCGGCACCGCGCACGCAGCGCTTCGCGAGCCTGGGCCCGGGCACGATGTTCGGCGAGATGGCGCTGCTCGACCAGGCCGGCCGCAGCGCCGACGCGGTGGCCGACACCGACGCATGCCTGCAGGTGCTGTCGCGCGAGTCGCTCGAGGCGATGCTGCGCGAGCACCCGGAGCTGGCCGCGAAGCTCTACCGCAACATCGCCGCGCACCTGGGTGAGCGGCTGCGCGCCGCGTCCGTCGCCTGGCAGGCGGCGGCGGCGTGATCGTTGCCCTACTCGATCTGCTCGTCGCTCTCGCCGGCCTCGTACAGGCACTCGCGGCCCAGGCGGTCGAGGCACAGCTCGGCGGTCCACGGCAGCATCAGGCTGCCGCAGCGGCTGTCGCGGTACAGGCGCTCGAGCGGCAGCGACTTCAGCATGCTCTGGCCGCCGCAGGTGCGGATCGCCAGCCGGGCGAGGTCGTTGGCGTTCTCCATGATCGTGTAGTGCGCGGCCAGCAGGCGCATGCGCGTGTCCTTGTCCGGGTCGACACGCGCGTCGCGGGCGTTCTGCAGGAAGAGCGCGCGCGTCGCCTCGAGCTTGACGCGCATCTCGGCCACCGCGATCTGCTTCGTCGGGTACATGCGGCGCTTCACCGGCGGCATGCCCGGCACCTCGGCGCGCAGGTACTGCACCGTGAAGTCGTAGGCCGCCTGCGCGATGCCCATGTAGGTGGGCGACAGCGTCGCGAACATGTGCGGGAATCGCGTCGCGGCCTGGAAGTACAGGCCCTCGGGCATCAGCCGCGCGTCGTCGGGCACGAAGACGTCCTTGAACGCGAGGTTGCGGCTCACCGTGCCGCGCATGCCCAGCGGATCCCACTCGCCGTAGATCTCGAGGCCCATGGCGCCGGCCGGCACCGCGAGGTACATCGAGTCGCGGCGCGTGCCGCGGCCTTCGTGGCCCGGGCGCTCGAGCGTGCACAGCACGCCGTACCAGTCGGCGGCGCCAGCGAGTGAGGCGAAGATCTTCTTGCCGGCGATGACGTAGCCCCCATCGACCTTGCGCGCGATCGTGCCCCAGGGCGCAGCGCCGGCGGCCGCGGCGCCGCCTTCGCTGAACGGCTGCGCGTAGACCTGGCCCTCGTCGACGATGCGGCGGTAGTGCAGCGCGCGGATGCGTTCGTGCTCGGCACGGTCCTCGGCGCTCATCTCGAGCGCGTCGGCGATGAAGCCGCTCCACATGCACGAGCTGACGTGCATGTTGAAGCTGAGCGCCGTGCTGCCGCACCAGCGGCCGATCTCGGCGGCGACCATCACGTAGGTCGTGAAGTCGGCGCCGAGGCCGCCATAGGCCTTCGGCACGCAGATGCCGAGCAGGCCCGCGCGGCGCAGGTCGCCGTAGTTCTCGAACGGGAACGTGGCCTCGCGGTCGTGGCGCGCGGCGCGCGCGGCGAAGGCCGGGCCGAGTTCGGCGGCGCGGCCGATCAGTTCGCGCTGCTGCGCTGTCAGCGCTTGCACGTTGCCAGCGATGTGCGATGGGACGTAGCGGCTGGGCGTGTCTGGACGCGGCGTTGCAGTCGACGCGGCGGCTGCGGTGGCGGTGGACGTGTCGGGCGAAGGCATCCGTTCACTCCGGAAGTCAGGTCAGGACGCGGCGGGAGACGAAATCGAGCAGCACCGGGTCGAAGGCCACGGGCTGCTCGAGCATCAGCAGGTGGCCGGTGGCCGGCACGATGACGACTTCGGCGCCGGCGATGCGCGCGGCCATGCGCCGCGCGACCTCGGGCGCCGCGGTGCGGTCGTCCTCGCCGGTGACGACGAGCGTCGGCACGGCAATGCGCGCCAGCGCCTCGCGGCGGTCGAAGCGCACGAGCGCGGCGAGCGCCAGGCGATAGGTCGCTTCGGGCACGCCGGCCATCAGCCGCTCGGCCTCGGCCAGGCGCTCGGGTTCTGCGCCGCGCCCGGCCATCGCGGCGACGAGCTGCGCGGCGAGCGCCGGCATGCCGAGCCCGGCGTCGAGCGGCGCAAAGCGTGAGCGCAGGAACTCGGCCTGCCAGGCGCCGCCCGGCGCGCCGAAGGCCGGCGACGTGGCCGCGAGCACGAGCGCACGCACGTGCTCGGGCGCGCGCGCGGCGAGTTCCTGCGCGACCATGCCGCCCATGCTGTGGCCGACGACGAGCGCGGCCCCATGATCACCGGCGGCCCAGGTGATGAGGCGGCGCACCGCGTCCGCCATGCCGGCGAGGTCGTACGGGTCGATCACCGCGCTGAGGCCGTAGCCCGGCTGGTCGGCGGCCAGCACGCGAAAGCCGAGCCCGGCGAGCGCCGCGCCGGTGCTCGCAAAGCCCTGCCGGCCACCGCCGACGCCGTGCAGCAGCACGGCGAGCGGCGCATCGGTTGCTGCATCGCCCGTTGCGCCGGCCGGCCGCCATTCGAGATGCGCCAGCGGCGCGTCGGTGACGAGCCGGGGCTCGATCGCCGCCGCTGCTGCCGTTGGCAGGGGTGAGCCCATCAAAGCAGCACCCCGTCGCGCACGACCGCCTCGCCGTCGAGCGTCACCGTGCAACCCCGCATCGGCAGGTCGAAGTGGCCGGGCGTGTAGCGGCCGGCCACCTCGTTGGCGCCGGTCGAGTACAGGAAGTTGCCGGCAAACGCGCGCAGCTCGGTGCCGTTGAAATCGGCCTTGTCGTAGAAGGTCATCGCGTCCCAGCGCGCGCCGCGGTTCAGCCCCCAGCCGACGTGCGAGACGGCGTAGGCGCTCTTGTCCCCCCAGGCGGCGAAGTAGCCGCGCATCAGCTCGGCGTCGACGCTCGTGCCTTCGATGCGGCTCACGTGGTCGTCTTCGATGACGAGCGTCACCGCGTCGGCGAGGTACCGCTTGAACGTGAGGTTGACGTCACCCGGCGCGAGCACGAGCCGCCCGCGCACGCTGCCGGCGGCCGGAAACGCGAGCACCAGGCCCGCCGGCCAGTGCGTCAGCGTGCCCGGTTTGCTCGTGAAGCCCCAGACGCCGCCGACACGCGCGCCGGCGAGGTTCACCGTGAGGTCGGTGCCGGCGGCCGAGATGACACGCAACTCGCGCGCCGCCTTCAGGCGGCGCATCGCCTCGCGCACCGTCGCCTCGTCTTCGGCCTTGGGCATCGTGCGCTCGAGGATCTCCGGGTGCTCGTTGCTGACGACGAGCACGCGCGCGCCGCCGGCGAGGATCTGCGGCAGCTCGACCGCGTGCTGCAGGCCCTCGACGGTGCAATCGACGACGACGCGGCTGGCGGCGAGCGCCGCGACCACCGGCTCGAGGCGCCCGATCGCGTCCGACGCACCGGTCGAGCGCACCGGCACCGGCGCCGTCTGGCGCGGCGTCGGTACGGTGACGTGGAACCAGCGGGCGCCAAGGCGCGCCAGCGCCAGTTCGGCGAGCTGCACGAGTACGGCGCGCGACTGCGTTTCCGACAGCACCGCGCAGGCGTCGCCGGGCTGCACGCCGCACAGTTGCAGCCATTCACAGAAGCAGTCGATCCACTTGGCCTCGATGCGGACGGCGCCGCCGGCTTGGTGCGTCACAGCACTTCTCCGAGCAGGTGATAGTGGCCGCCCTGGAAGACAAGCGGCGCGACGGCGAGGTCGGCCAGCCGCAGCACGCGGCCGATGAAGAGGCGGTGGTCACCGCCGTCGTGCGCGGCGACACGCTCGCACTCGAAGACGGCGGCGCAGCCGGCCAGCACCGGCGCGCCGCCGAGGCCTTCGGTCCAGTGGCCTTCGTCGAACTTGTCGGCACTGCCGGCCCCGGCCTGCGGCAACGCGAAGCGGCGCGACAGATCGACCTGCGTCTCGGCGAGCACGTTGACGGCGAAGCGCGACGCGGCTTCGAAGGCGGCGAGGCTCGGGCTGGCCCGGCGCAGCGACCACAACACGAGCGGCGGCTCGAGGGACAACGACGCGAACGAGTTGGCCGTCAGGCCGACGCGCTGGCCGCTCGCAGTGCGGCAGGTGATGATCGTGACGCCGGTGGCGAAGCGGCCGAGCGCGGCGCGCAGCGAAAGCGGCGTCGGCGGGCCTTCGGCGGTGCCGGCGGCGCCAGTGTCTTCGCCTGGAGGTTCGATGCCGGCGGCGATGGCGGCAGGGGGTTCGACGGGGACGTTCAAGCGGGCGAATATATGCGGCAGCCGAGGCGCTTGCCGCCAGCGAGCTACTCCGCCGCGTTGCCCGCCTGGATGCCCCAGCGCGCCAGCGCCGCGTCGTCGGCGACCCGCGCGTCGACCCAGCGCGCGCCTTCGGCCGTCGTCTCCTTCTTCCAGAACGGCGCCTGCGTCTTCAGGTAGTCCATCAGGAACTCGCAGGCCTGGAACGCCTCGCCGCGGTGCGCCGACGTGACGGCGACGAGCACGATCTGGTCGCCCGGCGCGAGCGGCCCGACGCGGTGCACGACGCGTGCGGCGCGGATGTCGAAGCGGCGCTCGGCCTCGTCGATCATCGCCTCGATCGCACGCTCGGTCATGCCGGGGTAGTGCTCGAGCTCGAGGGCGGTGATGGCGCCCGGCTTGTCGGCCGCGACCGTGCCGGCGCTTGCGTGGCGATCACGCACCGTGCCGACGAAGCTGACGACGGCGCCGACGCCGAGGTCGCCCTCGCGCAGCGCCGCCACTTCGGCGGCGAGGTCGAAGTCGCCGCTTCGGATGCTGACGCGCGCCGCGGTCACGTTCAGCCCCCGGTCACCGGCGGGAAGAAGCCGACCTCGGCGCCGTCGGCCAGCGCCTCGTGTTCGTCGGCCATGCGCTGGTCGAGCGAGCAGCGCACGGCGCGGCCACGCGCCAGCACCTCGGCATGGCGGCCGCCACGCGCCACGAGCACGTCGCGAAGCGCGCCGAGCGTCGCGCCGGCAGGCAGCTCGACGGCTTCATTCGGGCCGAGCGCTTCACGCAGCGAGGCGAAATAGCGGACGTGGACCTTCACGGTTGGCTCGAGAAGAGGGGGCGTGTCGACGAGCGCCTGGCCGCGCTGCGCGCTCAGCGCGCGACCAGCTCGGCCAGCGGCAGGTAGCGTACCGTGTCGCCGCGCGCGATGCGCTGGCCGGCCGGGTTGTCCACGAGGCCGTCGGCCCACACGGCCGAAGTCAGCACGCCCGAGCTCTGGTTGTCGAAGAGCTCCAGCTCGCCGGCCTCGTTGAGCCGCACGCGCAGGAACTCGCGCCGCTTGTCGGCGCGCGGCCAGTCGAACGCCGCGCGCAGCGGCAGCGGCCGTGGCAGGCCCGTCGGCAGCCCCTGCATCGCGCGCAGCACGGTGCTGACGCACAACACGAAGGTGACGAACGACGACACCGGGTTGCCGGGCAGGCCGACGAAGAGCGCTTCACCGCCCTCGCCTGCCGCGCCGCCCTCGGGCGAGCCGCGCCGCACCGCGCCGAACGCGAGCGGCTTGCCCGGCTTCATCGCGATCTGCCAGTTCTCGATCCGCCCCTCGGCGAGCACGGCCGGGCGCAGGTGGTCTTCCTCGCCGACCGAGACGCCGCCGCTCGTGACGATGAGGTCGTTGTGGGCAGCGGCGCGGCGCAGCGCGTCGCGCGTCGCGTCGAGCCGGTCGGGCACGATGCCGAAGTCGCTGACGTTGCAGCCGGCCGCCTGCAGCAGGCCCCGCAGCGTGAAGCGGTTGCTGTTGTAGATGGCGCCGGGCTTCAGCGCCTCGCCGGGCATCACGAGTTCGTCGCCGGTGGAGAAGACCGCGACACGCGGCCGGCGCAGCACTTGCAGCGTGCCGGCACCGACCGACGCCGCCAGGCCGAGCGCCTGCGGCGTCAGCCGCGTGCCGCGCACGAGCACGGTGGCGCCGGCGTGCACGTCCTCGCCGCGGCGTCGAATCCACTGCCCGGACGCCGGCACGGTGCGAACGCGCACGCGGCCGAGCGGTTGCGATGCATTGCCTTCATCGGCGATGGCCTCGCACTCCTCCTGCATCACCACCGCGTCGGCGCCTGCCGGCACCTGCGCGCCGGTGAAGATGCGCGCCGCGGTGCCGGGCGCAAGCGGTGCGCCGACGACTCCGGCCGGCAGGCGCTGGCTCACCGGCAGCACGGTGCCGGCCGCGGGCACGTCGGCAGCGCGCATGGCATAACCGTCCATCGACGTGTTGTCGGCCGGCGGCACGTCGAGCGCCGAGCGCACGTCGGCGGCGAGCACGCGGCCGAGCGCTTCGAAGGTCGACACCTGCTCGGTGGCCGTCAGCACCTGCGTCGCGCTGCCGGCGGCCAGCCGCGCCAGCGCCTCGTCCAGCGACAGCAGCGCGCGGCCCGGCGTGGCGGCGGGCGTGTTCATCGCGCTCACCCTGCGTGCGCCTCGATGAACTGCTTGACGCGCGCCACGTCGGCCGGCAGCACCGTGCAGCGGCGCGGCAGCGTTTCGATGCCGCGCAGCGCCGCCGGCACCTCGGGCACCGGCGCGGGCCCCGTCTCACTGGCAAACGCCTCGGCGATCGTCTCGGCGAACTTCGCCGGCTGCGCCGTCTCGAGCACGATCATCGGCACGCCCGGCTCGAGGTGCGCGCGTCCGACCTTCAGGCCGTCGGCGGTGTGGGTGTCGACGAGCCGCCGCGAACGCTGCCACGTGGAGCGGATCGTCGCCAGGCGGTCGGCATGTAGGCTCTTGCCCGAGACGAAGCCGAACGACGCGATGCGCGCGAACTCGTCACGCGTGATCGTGAAGCCGCCGTCGCGCGCGAGCGCCTCGCCGAAGAGTGCCTTCGTGCGCGCGCCGGCCGCCGCGTCGTGGCCGAGCAGGTCGAAGACGAAGCGCTCGAAGTTGCTCGCCTTGCTGATGTCCATGCTCGGGCTCGAGGTCTCGTGCGTCTCGGCCGCGCCACGCGGCCGGTAGGTGCCGGTGCGGAAGAACTCGTCGAGCACGTCGTTCTCGTTCGTCGCGAGCACGAGCTTCCTGATCGGCAGGCCCATCTGCCGCGCGACGTGGCCGGCGCAGATGTTGCCGAAGTTGCCGCTCGGCACGGCGAAGCCGACCGTTTCGGCGTTGGACCTCGTGGCCTGGAAGTAACCGGCGAAGTAGTAGACCACCTGGGCCAGCAGCCGCGCCCAGTTGATGCTGTTGACGGTGCCGATCTTCCAGCGGCGCTTGAACGCGAGGTCATTGCTGACCGCCTTGACGATGTCCTGGCAGTCGTCGAAGACGCCCTCGATCGCGAGGTTGTGGATGTTCGCGTCTTGCAGGCTGAACATCTGCGCCTGCTGGAAGGGGCTCATGCGGCCGTGCGGGCTCAGCATGAACACATGAATGCCTCGCTTGCCGCGCATCGCGTACTCGGCCGCGCTGCCCGTGTCGCCGCTGGTGGCGCCAAGGATGTTCAGGCGCTCGCCGCGCCGCGCCAGCTCGTACTCGAAGAGCTGGCCCAGCAACTGCATCGCCATGTCCTTGAAGGCGAGCGTCGGGCCGTTGGACAGCGCCTGGAGATAGAGGCCCTCTTCCAGCTTCGTGACCGGCGTGATCGCCTTCGTGCCGTACACGGCTTCGGTGTAGGTGGCGTGGACGAGCCGCTGCAGATCGGCCGGCGGAATGTCGTCGATGAAGAGCGCGAGGATCTCGCAGGCGAGCTCAGCGTAGGAACTCGACGCCACCTCGCGCCAGCGCGCAAGCGTCGCCGCATCGACCTTCGGATACGTCGCCGGCAGGTACAGCCCGCCGTCCGGCGCGAGGCCTTCCAGCAGGATGTCGGAGAAGCCGCGCGGCGTCGCGTCGCCGCGGGTGCTGAGGTACTTCATCGTGTCAGCTCAGCTCTTCCTTGCGGATGCGCACGATCGGCGCCAGCACGGTGGGCAGCGCCTGCATCTGCGCCAGCGCACGGTTCATGCGCCCTTCGACCGTGTCGTGCGTCAGGATGATGAGGTCGGTCTGGTTTTCGCCCTCGGCGCTCTCGCGCTGCAGCACGGCGTCGATGCTGATGTCGTTGTCGGCGAGGATGCCGGTGATGCGCGCCAGCACGCCCGCCTTGTCGGCGACGACGAGGCGCAGGTAGAAGGCCGTGACGACCTCGGTGATCGGCAGGATCGGCGTCGCCGCCATTGCGCCGGGCTGGAACGCGAGATGCGGCACGCGGTGGTCGGGGTCGGCGGTGTGCAGCCGCGTGATGTCGACGAGGTCGGCGACGACGGCGCTCGCCGTCGGCTCGCTGCCCGCGCCCTTGCCGTAGTACAGCGTCGTGCCGACCGCGTCGCCGTGCACGACGACGGCGTTCATCGCCCCTTCGACGTTGGCGATCAGGCGCTGGCTCGGCACGAGCGTCGGGTGCACACGCAGTTCGATGCCGCCGGCAGCGTGGGTGCCCGACTTCAAGTCATCGCGCCGCTTCGTGATGCCGAGCAGCTTGATGCGATAGCCCAGTTGCTCGGCGTAGCGGATGTCGGCGGCCTGCAGCGCGGTGATGCCCTCGACGTAGGCGCGATCGAACTGCACCGGGATGCCGAAGGCGATGGCGCTCATGATCGTCGCCTTGTGCGCGGCGTCGACGCCTTCGATGTCGAAGGTCGGGTCGGCTTCGGCGTAGCCGAGCGCCTGCGCCTGCTTCAGCACGGCGGCGAAGTCCAGGCCCTTGGACCGCATCTCCGAGAGGATGAAGTTCGTCGTGCCGTTGATGATGCCGGCCACCCACTCGATGCGGTTGGCCGTGAGGCCCTCGCGCAGCGCCTTGATGATCGGGATACCGCCGGCCACCGCGGCCTCGAAGGCGACCATCACGCCCTTGGCGCTGGCGGCGGCGAAGATCTCGCTTCCGTGCACCGCGAGCAGCGCCTTGTTGGCGGTGACAACGTGCTTGCCGGCGGCGATGGCTTCCAGCACCAGCGTCTTCGCGATGCCGTAGCCGCCGATCAGCTCGATGACGATATCGATGTCGGGGTTGGCGATCACCGCGCGCGCGTCGGCCACCACCTCGGCGGCGGTGCCGACGACGCTGCGTGCCCGCGCCGTGTCGAGATCGGCGACCATCGAGATGCGGATCTCGCGGCCGGCGCGGCGGCGGATCTCCTCCTGGTTGCGTTGCAGCACCTTGAAGGTGCCGCTGCCGACGGTGCCGATGCCGAGCAGGCCGACCTGGATGGGCTTCATCGATGTTCTCTCGAGGTGGGGCGTCAGGCCGCGTGGCGCTTGCGGTAATGCGCGAGGAAGCGGTCGATGCGGCCGACGGCCTCGCCGAGGTCATCGACATTCGGCAGGAAGACCATGCGGAAGTGGTCGGGCGCCGGCCAGTTGAAGCCGGTGCCCTGCACGATCAGCACCTTCTCGTCGGCCAGCAACTCGTAGGCGAACTGCTGGTCGTCTTCGATCGGGTAGAGCTTGGGATCCAGGCGCGGGAACATGTACAGCGCCGCCTTCGGCTTGACGACGCTGACGCCGGGGATCTGGCTCAAGAGCTCGTACGCCTTGTCGCGCTGCTTGCACAGGCGCCCGCTCGGCGCGACGAGGTCCTTGATGCTCTGGTAGCCGCCGAGCGCGGTCTGGATGGCCAGTTGCCCCGGCGTGTTGCTGCACAGGCGCAGCGACGCCAGCATGTTCAGGCCCTCGATGTAGTCGCGCGCGTGGCGCTTCTCGCCGCTGACGACCATCCAGCCGGCGCGGTAGCCGCAGCTGCGGTAGTTCTTCGACAGGCCGTTGAAAGGTGATGACGAGCACGTCGTCGGCCAGCGCCGCGAGGCTCGTGTGCTTGTGGCCGTCGTAGAGCGTCTTGTCGTAGATCTCGTCGGCGAAGACGACCAGGTGGTGCTGACGCGCGATCTCGAGGATGCCGCGCAGCAGGTCATCGGGGTACAGCGCGCCGGTCGGGTTGTTCGGGTTGCAGACGATGATGCCGCGCGTGCGCGGCGTGATCTTGGCGCGGATGTCGTCGAGGTCGGGCAGCCAGCCGGCGCCCTCGTCGCACAGGTAGTGCACCGGCACGCCGCCCGAAAGCCCCGTCACCGCCGTGTACAGCGGGAAGTCCGGCGTCGGGATCAGCAGTTCGTCGCCGTCGTTGAGCAGCGCGCTCACCGCCATCTGGATCAGCTCGGAGGCGCCGTTGCCGAGGTACACGTCGTCCACCGTGACGCCGCGCACGCCCTTTTCCTGCGTGTAGTGCACCACCGCCTTGCGCGGCGCGAAGAGGCCCTTGCTGTCGGTGTAGCCGGCGGCGTCGGGCAGGTTGCGGATCATGTCCTGCACGATCTCGTCGGGCGGCTCGAGCCCGAACGCGGCCACGTTGCCGATGTTCAGCTTGATGATGCGCTGGCCCTCTTCCTCCATCTGCCGCGCCTTGTCGAGCACCGGGCCGCGGATGTCGTAGGCGACGTTGGCGAGCTTGGCCGACTTCCTGACGGCGCGGCCGGTCGGCTCGGAAGGCACGAGGTGGGGCACGAGGGGCAGCGGTGCGTTCACGTCAGGGCGGCGCGGCGCAGGTGGGGCGCCACGAGAGTCATGGGGACAACGGTGCCGCAGGCCGAGGGCTGCGAGGCACGGGACCTAGAATTATCCACGCGATGAAGTTCGTTCCCGAGACGGCCGAAGGCGCCAACATGATCGCGCGCCACGATCCGCAGCGCGTGTGGGTGGGCGGCGCGATGCACACGACGAGCCTCTTCGTGCCGTGGGTCGGCGCCGTCGTGCCTTGGGCGGTGGCGCGCTGGGAAGACCTGGCGCCCGCCGACTTCGAGCGCATGGCCGCTTTTGCGCCGGAGCTGGTGATCTTCGGCAGCGGCACGCGCATGCGGTTTGCGCCGCCGGCGCTGCTGAAGCCGCTCGCCGAACGGCGCATCGGCATCGAGTGCATGGACACCGCCGCGGCCTGCCGCACCTACAACGTGCTGGTCAGTGAGCGCCGCTCGGTGCTGGCGGCGCTGCTGCTCGGCGTCGACTGAACCGGCGGGCGATAGCCGGGCCGAGCCGGCTCGGCCAAACCGGCCATTTATAATTGCGGGCTGTCAGCCGCCTTGGCCTTCTCCCGATGGTCCACCCCGGTGTCACGCCGGCCGGGCCGGCGGGTGTGCCGCAGAGAACCCCTCCATGACGCCTGCCCTGAACAAAGCCCTCCCGGAGTTCGAAGCGGCCGCCACCGGCGGCGTGAAGTTCACGCCGCACAGCCACCTCGGGCACGCGGTGGTGCTGTACTTCTATCCGAAGGACAACACCCCCGGCTGCACGACCGAGGCGATGCAGTTCCGCGACCACCACAAGGACTTCGTCAAGGCCGGCGCGGTGGTGTTCGGCGTCTCGCGCGACAACCTCGCCTCGCACGAGAAGTTCAAGAGCACGCTCGAGCTGCCCTTCGAGCTGATCGCCGACACCGAGGAGAAGCTCTGCCACATGTTCGGCGTCGTCAAGAACAAGATCATGTACGGCAAGAAGGTCAAGGGCATCGAGCGCAGCACCTTCCTGATGGACGCCACCGGCGTGATGCGCGCCGAGTGGCGCGGCATCAAGGTCGCCGGCCACGTCGAAGAAGTGCTCAAGGCGGTCAAGGCGCTGAAGAAATCGGCCTGACGGGCGCGCCTGCCCCGTCGGACACGCGCGCGCCCCGCCCAGCCAGCGCCGGCACGCTGCGGCGCGACCACCCCCGCCCCGCATGCCCCTGCCCAAGCCTCCTGCCCGCCCCGGCGATCTCGTGCCGGCCTCCGCCTACGACGCCCAGGCCGCCCCCAAAGCCGACCGCAAGACGCTGAAGCCGCGCGCCGCGGCGGCCGACGAGCCGGCGCAGGCCGCCCTCGACCTGCTGGAGAGCGCGCCGGCCGCGGCAGCACGCCCGGCGGCGCGGCTGTTGCAGTCGCCGGTGGGGCCCACAGCGCCGTCATCCCCGGCAGCACTGCCTTCGGTGCCCGCTGCCGTGGCGCTCGAGCGCGCGGCGCGCGCGCCCTCGTCGCCGCCGCCGGCACCGTATGTCCCGCCGGCACCGGCAACGGCCCGCGCAGCCGCCGCCGTCCCGCCGGCCCCGGCGGGGCGGTCGCGCCGGGCGCGCAGCAACGGCCCGGCAGGCCCCGCCAAGCTCTTCGTGCTCGACACCAACGTGCTGATGCACGACCCGAGCTGCCTCTTCCGCTTCGAAGAGCACGACATCTTCCTGCCGATGATCACGCTGGAAGAGCTCGACGACCACAAGAAGGGCATGAGCGAAGTGGCGCGCAACGCGCGCCAGGTCAGCCGCGAACTCGACGCACTCGTGCGCAGCGGCATGCCCGAAGGCGCGACGGCGAAGGACGGCACCGGCGATGCAGGCAAGGCGGGCAACGGCAACGGCGCTATGTTCGACGCCCACGCCGGCATCGAACTGGCGAAGACCGGCCACCGCGAGGCCGGCGGCAAGCTGTTCTTCCAGACGACGCTGGCGGACATCAGGCTGCCGGTCGGCCTGCCGCAGGGCAAGGCCGACAACCAGATCCTCGGCGTCGTGCAGGCGCTGCGTGAGCAGCGGCCGGGCCGCGACGTCGTGCTGGTGTCCAAGGACATCAACATGCGCGTCAAGGCACGCGCGCTCGGCCTGCCGGCCGAGGACTACACGAACGACAAGACGCTCGAAGACGGCGACCTGCTCTACACCGGCGTGCTGCCGCTGCCCGCCGACTTCTGGGACCGCCACGGCAAGACGATGGAAAGCTGGCAGCAAGGCGGCCACACCTTCTATCGCATCAGCGGGCCGCTCGTGCCGGTGCTCTTGATCAACCAGTTCGTCTACCTCGAAGCCCCCGGCGCGGCGCCGCTGTACGCCCGCGTCACCGAGATCACCGGCAAGACGGCGGTGCTGAAGACGCTGCGCGACTACACGCACGGCAAGAACGCGGTCTGGGGCGTCACGGCGCGCAACCGCGAACAGAACTTCGCGCTGAACCTGCTGATGGACCCCGAGTGCGACTTCGTCACGCTGGCGGGCACGGCCGGCAGCGGCAAGACGCTGATGACGCTGGCCGCGGGCCTGGCGCAGGTGCTCGACGAGCGCCGCTACAGCGAGATCATCGTCACGCGCGTCACCGTGCCGGTGGGCGAGGACATCGGCTTCCTGCCCGGCGACGAGCAGGAGAAGATGGGCCCATGGATGGGCGCGCTCGACGACAACCTCGAGGTGCTGGCGCGCAGCGACGGCGGCGCCGGCGAATGGGGCCGCGCGGCCACCAACGACCTCGTGCGCGCGAAGATCAAGATCAAGAGCCTGAACTTCATGCGCGGGCGCACGTTCCTGAACAAGTTCTTGCTGATCGACGAGGCGCAGAACCTGACGCCCAAGCAGATGAAGACGCTGATCACGCGCGCCGGCCCCGGCACGAAGATCGTCTGCCTGGGCAACCTGGCGCAGATCGACACGCCCTACCTCACCGAAGGCTCGAGCGGCCTGACCTACGCGGTCGACCGCTTCAAGGGCTGGCCGCACGGCGGCCACATCACCTTGGCGCGCGGCGAGCGCTCGCGGCTGGCGGACTTCGCGAGCGACGTGCTGTAGCGCGCGGCGCGGCCGCCGCTCCGTCTCGCCCTTTCGCCCTTTCGCCCTCTTTCGCCGCCTTCAACTGCGCAGCGGATCGCGCACGCGCAGGAAGCTCGCGAAGCGCGGCACGCCGCTGGCCGTCAGGCCGCGGTGGGTGTAGGTGACGACCGTGCCGACGGCCGGCGGCCGCTCGCGCTCGGCGTCGGTGAGGCCCGTGCCGAGCAGGAATTCGACGCCCGCCGCCGTGCGCACGTGCAGCGCGCCGAGGCGGCCGGTGTGCCGGCCCTGGCCGGCCACATGCGCGACGACCACCGCCTCGGCGTCGTGCTCGGGCTTGAGCTTCAGAAGCGCATCGCTGCGGCCGGCGCGCCAGCGCGCGTCGGCGCGATGCAGCATCAGCCCCTCGCCGCCGGCGCGCACGACCTCGTCGAGCCAGCGCTTCAGCGCCGCGCGGTCGGCAAGCGTGCGCTGCTCGGCCGCCTGCAGCGGCGCGAAGCCGGCCGCGGCGACCGCCTCGCGCACGCGCTCGACGCGGCGCGCGAACGGACCGAGGCGGCCGTCCTCGTCGCGCAGGTCGAAGACGACGTAGCGCACGCCCTGCCAGTCGGGGTCGAGGGCAGCGGCGCGGCGCACGGTGCCCGACAGCACGTCGAAGCGGCCGCGGCCGAGCCACAGCTCACCGTCCAGCGGCAGCGCCGGCAGCCGCGCGGTAAACCAGCGCGGCGCCATCACCGGCAGGCCGCTGCGAAAGCGCAGCCGCTCGCCGTCCCACGCCGCGCGCACGCCGTCGAGCTTCTCGCTGACGAGGAAGCCGGCCGGGTCGATGTGCTCAGGGGCCTCGCGGGCGAGTTGCAGCGGCGGTGAGGCGCGGCGTGGCGCGGCCAGGGAGACGGCCGGCCACGAGAGACCGGCGGCGAGCACCCCCAGCGCCCCGGCGATGAACGAACGCCGCGGCGGCGGCAAGTCAGCAGGTGAGAGGTCGGGCAGCGTCGGCATCGGGCATCTCCGTTCGATGCCCACAGCATCGCCCGCCCGGCCACCTCGCGCTTCCCCCTGCCGGGCCCCCAGGAAGCACGAAGGCCCGCCCCCCTTGCCGGGGGAACGGGCC
The DNA here is from genome assembly GCA_016716535.1 of Betaproteobacteria bacterium. Classification (GTDB taxonomy): domain Bacteria; phylum Pseudomonadota; class Gammaproteobacteria; order Burkholderiales; family Burkholderiaceae_C; genus Rubrivivax. The sequence goes on from JADJWD010000004.1 coordinate 245,912, forward strand.
TTGCTTCGGCTCCGATGCGGCGTTCGCGCCGCGCCGCGATCAGGGAATGAAGTTCAGCACCTCCGGCAGCGGCCCGACGAGCGGCACCTCGAAGAACGGCCCCGCGCCGTCGGGGTCGACGACGGTCGCGCCGCCGCTGGCGAAGAACATCGCGATCTGCGTCTGCGCGCCGACCGCGTACGCCACCGCCGCGGCGCTGGCGATGTTGGTGAGGAACGTGTGCGGGTTCTTCGGCACGGCGTTGTTCGCGCCCCAGGCGAGGTCGTTGCGGTAGTAGGTGGCGCGATCGGCCAGCCCGCCGGCGCGCAGGATCGCGCTCGTCGTCGGGTTCGGCACCGTCACGTCGCCCTTGGCGAACTGGAAGATCACCGGCTTGGCGGCGTGGCCGTGCAGCGGCTGCTTGCGGATGTGCGGCGCGTAGCTCACCGGGTTGCCGCGCTGCGTGGCCCACTGCGACACGTCGATGTAGTGCTGGATCGCCTCGGCGCCGGGCACCGTGTCCACGAGCGGCGGCTGGTCGCGCAGCGGCATGTTCTCGGCGAACTGCAGATTCGCCGGCACCGGCAGGCCGGGCAGCGGCGGCAGGTTGATCAGCGTCGGCTGCCGGGTCGCCAGGGCAATGGCCGTCAGCAGCCGGAAGCTCGGGCTCAACCGCGCGATCTCGGTGATCGAGCCACCGGGCACGTTGGGCACGCCGGCCTTCAGGTTCGGCTCGGTGCCCAGGAGGATCGTGCCGTAGATGCCGCCGAACGACTGGCCGGCGTAGTGGATGCGCTGCGCGTCCAGGTCGATGCTGCCGTCGCCGTCGATGTCGACGCCGGCTTCGATCTGGCGCACGAGCTGCATCAGGTCGATCACCGTCTGGCGCAGGCCGTCGCGGCTGGAGACGATCGACAGCGCCCCGACCGCGCCGACGCCTTCGGTGCTGTCGATGCTGCCGTTGCCGTCCTGGTCGATGCCGCGGCCGCCGGCCGGCACGACGACGGTCGGCGCGCCGGTGCCGGACAGCACGTTCAGCGTGCCCGCCGCACCGCCGCCGTGGCCGGCGACGTTGATCGACACGGTGGCCAGGCCGTGCGCGGCGAAGACGGAAGCGACCGTCCACGGCGCGCCGTACATGCTGTCGGTGAAGCCGTGGCCGAAGATCGCCACCGGCCAGCCGCCGGCGGGCTTGGCGCCCGCAGGCACGAACATCTGCACCGTGAGGCGCTCGCTGCCCTGCACTGCCGGCAGCCCGGTCAACGAGCCGGTGGGCGGGATGACGCGCGTCGCCGGGTTCCAGTAGGCGGGCGAGGCGAACTGCCCATAAGCGACCGCGGCCACGGCCCCCGGCACCACGTTCAGCGCCGGCGTCGGCAGGAAGCTCGGCGTGATGGTTGCGGTGCCGGTCTGGCGTGCGAACTGGATGCCGGCGACGGCTGCGATCGGGAAGACGGCGCGCGAAGCGCCGGCCGTGCTCTGGCCGATCTGGAAGTCGATCGGCGCCGGCGCCGCGGCCTTGATGCGGCGATTGATCTTCTGCAGATCGGCGGTGATGCTCTGCGTGCTGAAGTAGCTCGCCGCGACGACCTTGTGGCGGCCGTGGCGCAGCGCGTGCAGCGCGCCCGTCACATGGTGGTCGTGGCCGTGGCGGTGGCCCGGCGACAGCTCGCCCTTGATGCGCCGGCCGCTCGTGTCGCGCACGCCGTCGGTGACGACGACGAGGTAGCGCGTGTGCTGCTGCAGCAGTTCGTCGCTCTGGAACGCAAGCCGCTTCGTCGCCGGGTTCCAGATCACCTGGTTGATGCCGACGCGCTCGCCGAAGCCGCGCAGCGTCAGCGTGTCGCCGAGGTTGAAGAGGAAGACGGTGTTGCTCGTCACCGTCGCCGGGTCGATGTCGCCGCTGAACGGCACCGAGATGCGCGGCTGCGTCGAGAAGCCATCGAGCGTGTTGAGCACGTCGATGTCGGCGCACTCGCTCGGCCGCACGGTGCAGTCGGGCTTGGGCAGCGCCAGGCGCCGAAGCGTGTTCTGCGTGAAGTCGGGCACCGTGTGGCGGTTGCTCGGGAAGATCGAGCCGAGCGGGTGCGCGTCGTCGTCGAGCACGCGCACGGGCGCACCGGGCCCGCCGGTGGCCAGCGCCGGGGTCGCGGCGATGAAGGCCAGCGCCGCGGCGGCGGCTAGCGTCAGTGCAGCCAGCGGCTGCGAACGGGTCGCGGGTTTCGCCATCGTTTCCTCCTCGTGGGGATGCAACGGGCGTTATAGGCAGCGCCGCGGCGGGGCGCCCAGCGGCAAAACCCCTCCTTGGCGACGCGCGCGCGGCAGCGACCCCTCAACTCGGGGGGGCCGCGGTGTCAAGTCAACCGGCGATCACCCGGCGACCAGGTCCTTCACCTGCTGCAGCGCCGTCGGGTCCTCGATCGTCGTCAGATCGCCCGGGTCGCGCCCTTCGCACACCGCCTGGATCGCGCGGCGCAAGAGCTTGCCGCTGCGCGTCTTGGGCAGCACGGTCACGAAGCGTACGCGCGCCGGCCGCGCCACGGCGCCGAGCTGGTCGTCGACGACTTTCATGATCGCGCCCTCGAGCTTCAGCGCCTTGTCGGGCGTGTCGGCCTGGCCCGGGTCCTTCAGCACCGCGAAGGCCATCGCGACCTGGCCCTTCAGCTGATCGGCGACGCCGACCACCGCCACCTCGGCGACGTTGGGGTGCGAACTGATGCTCTCCTCGATCTCGCGCGTGCCCAGGCGGTGCCCGGCGACGTTGATCACGTCGTCGGTGCGGCCGAGGATGAAGAGGTAGCCGTCGGCGTCGCGGATGCCCCAGTCGAACGTGCTGTAGACCTGCCGGCCGGGGATGCTGCTCCAGTAGGTCTTCACGAAGCGGTCGTCGTCGCGCCAGACGGTCTGCATGCAGCCCGGCGGCAGCGGCCCTTCGATCGCGACGACGCCCTTCTGGTTGGCGCCGGTCAGCTCCTCGCCGGTGCCCTCGTCGATCAGCTTCACGTCGTAGCCGTAGACCGGCAGGCCGGGGCTGCCGAACTTCGAAGGCAGCCGCTCGATGCCGTTGCAGATGGTGAGGATCGGCCAGCCGGTCTCGGTCTGCCAGTAGTTGTCGATGATCGGCTTGCCCAGGCTCTCGCTGATCCACTTGGCGGTCGGCTCGTCCAGCGGCTCGCCGGCGAGGAACAGCGCGCGCAGGCTCGACAGGTCGTGCTTCTTCAGCGCCGCCGGGTCGTGCTTCTTCAGCACGCGCACCGCGGTGGGCGCGCTGAACATCGAGGTGACCTTGTACTTCTCGACGAGGCTCCACCAGATCGCCGCATCAGGGCGGATCGGCAGGCCCTCGTACATGATCGTCGCCATGCCGTAGATCAGCGGGCCGTAGACGATGTAGCTGTGGCCGACGACCCAGCCGATGTCGCTGGTGCTGAAGTACGTCTCGCCCGGGTTGCCGAGGAAGATGTGCTTCATGCTCGCGGCCAGCGCCACCGCGTAGCCGCCGGTGTCGCGCTGCACGCCTTTGGGCTTGCCGGTGGTGCCGCTCGTGTACAGCGTGTAGCTCGGGTGCGTCGCCTCGACCCACTCGCACGGCACCTCGGCGTGCATGTGCTTGTCGCGCAGCGGCGCGTAGTCTTCGTCGCGGCCGGCGGTGCGCGCGAACGGCGTCAGGCCGCGGTCGACCATCAGCAGCTTCGCGGGCTTGTGCTTCGAAAGCGCGATCGCCTCGTCGAGCAGCGGCTTGTAGGGCACGACCTTGCCGCCGCGGCTGCCGGCATCGGCGCTGACGATGACGACGGGCTCGGAGTCGTCGATGCGGCTGGCGAGGCTGACGCTGGCGAAGCCGCCGAACACCACCGAGTGCAGCGCGCCGATGCGTGCGCAGGCGAGCATCGCAAAGGCCGCCTCGGGGATCATCGGCATGTAGACGAGGACGCGGTCGCCCTTCTTCACACCGAGTTCCTTCAGCGTCGCCGCCATGCGCTGCACCTCGCGGTGCAGCTCGGCAAAGCTGTAGACGCGCTCCTGGTTCGTCTCGGTGGAGACGAAGATCAACGCGTTCTGGTTGCCGCGCGCGGCGACGTGCCGGTCGACGGCGTTGTGGCACAGGTTCGTCGTGCCACCGACGAACCAGCGTGCGAACGGCGGCCGGCTGTAGTCGCAGACCTGCGTGAACGGGGTGTGCCAGTCGATCAGCTTCGCCTGCTCGGCCCAGAAGCCGTCACGGTCCTCGAGCGAGCGGCGGTGGAAGTCGGCGTAGCGGGTCATGGCTGGCGGTCTCCTCGTCTCGGGGTGGGATGGCGTGCGGTCGGACGCGCGGCATTGAACGGCGCCGCACTGACAGACCGCTGACTCTGCGCCAGGCCCGGGCCGGCGGCGCTGATGCCGGTCAAGGCGGCGCGGTCATCGCCGCAAGGTCAAACCCGGATGGTCGAGAGCCGAACGGTCGAATCCGAAAGATCTTGGCCGAACGGTCACAGCCTCACGACGACGCGCCCCCGCACGCGGCCTTCCATCAGCCGCGCGGCGGCGGGAAGCGCTTCTTCGAGGCCGATCTCGGTGACGATGCTCTCGAGCGTCGCCGGGTCCAGCTCGGCCGCCAGCCGCGCCCAGGCCTGCTCGCGGCGCACGCGCGGCGCCATCACGCTGTCGATGCCGGCGAGCGTGACGCCGCGCAGGATGAACGGCGCGACGCTCGACGGCAGGTCCATCCCCTGCGCCAGCCCGCAGGCGGCGACGACGCCGCCGTAGCGCGTCTGCGCCAGCGCGTTGGCCAGCGTCTGGCTGCCGAGCGCGTCGACGACCGCGGCCCAGCGCTCCTTCTGCAAAGGCTTGCCCGGCGCGGCCAGCTCGGCGCGGTCGATCACCGCGGCGGCGCCGAGCGACGAGAGGTAGGCCGCTTCACCGGCCTTGCCGGTGGCGGCGACGACACGGTGCCCGCGCTTGGCCAGCAGCGCCACCGCGACGCTGCCGACGCCGCCGGTGGCGCCGGTGACGAGCACGTCGCCGGCACCGGGCAGCACGCCGTGGCGCTCGAGCGCCAGCACGCACAGCATCGCCGTGTAGCCGGCGGTGCCGATGGCCATCGCCTGGCGCGGCGTGAAGGCGGCCGGCAGCTTCACGAGCCAGTCGCCTTTGAGCCGCGCGCGTTCGGCCAGGCACCCCCAGTGCGTCTCGCCGACACCCCAGCCGTTCAGCACGAAGCGGTCGCCCGGTTGCCAGTCGGGGTGGCGGCTTTCGAGCACGGTGCCGGCGCCGTCGATGCCGGGCACCATCGGCCACAGCCGCACGACCGGCGAGCGGTTGGTCAGCGCCAGCGCGTCCTTGTAGTTCAGCGTGCTGTACTCGGGGCGCACGAGCACGCCGCCTTCGGCCACGTCGGGCAGGCGCGAGTCGTCGAGTTGCGTCACGGCGGCGCGGAAGCCCGCGTCGTCTTTCTCCAGCAGCAGGGCCTTGAACATGGTGTGCTCTCTTGGGCGCTTGGCGAGGTCGGGGTGAAGGCCGCATGATGCACGAGCGTTGACACTCAGCCCAACGATGACCTGCCCCACGCCGAAGCCCGATGCCGAGCGCCACGACCGCCGCGGCCGCCGCCGCGTGGTGGCGCTGCTGCCGGCGGCGTGGTTGGCGGGCATCGCCATCACGTCGGGCCTGGTCGGCTGCGCGGCGCCGGCACGCCGCAGCACCGCTCCTCCGCCGCCGCTGCCGGCCGACCAGGCCGCCAACGTCGTGCTGACCGCGATGGCCTTCCTCGACCAGCCCTATCGGCGCGGCGGCAACGGCGGCCGCGTCGACACCACCGGCGCGGCCGGCTCAGCCAACCCGCGCCAGCCCGCCGCCGACGGCTTCGACTGCAGCGGCTTCACGCGCTTCGTCTACGAGCGCAGCCTCGGCGTTGTGCTGCCGCGCACGGCCGCCGAACAGGCCGGCGCCGCCACGCTGGCGGCGGTGAGTGCGGCCGATCTGCAGGCCGGCGACCTCGTCTTCTTCGACACGCTGAAGAAGACCTTCTCGCACGTCGGCATCTACGTCGGCGACGGCCGCTTCATCCACGCGCCGCGCCAGGGCACGCGCGTGCGCGTCGAAGACCTGCGCGGGCCGGCCGGCCGCTACTGGACCGAGCGCCTCGACGGCGCGCGCCGGCCGCGACGCGGCACGCCATAGCGCCAGCGGGCCGGGCGGCCCCGGCGACCCTGTCCGACCCTGCGCAAGTCCGGCCCGCGGCGACCGGGCGACAATCGCCGCCATGGGCGAGACCATCATTCCGCTGGCCGATCTGCGCTACGCCGCGCCGGTGCCGCGCGTGCCGGCGGCGGCGCCGGCACCGAACGGGCTCGTCGCCGACCGCCTCGGCCGGCCGCTGCACGACCTGCGCATCTCGGTCACCGACCGGTGCAACTTCCGCTGCAGCTACTGCATGCCCAAGGAAGTGTTCGACCGCGACTACAAGTTCCTGCCGCAGACTTCGCTGCTCAGCTTCGAGGAGATCACGCGCGTCGCGCGCATCTTCGTCGCGCACGGCGTCGCCAAGCTGCGCCTGACCGGCGGCGAGCCGCTTCTGCGCAAGCATCTCGAGGGGCTGATCGAGCAACTCGCGGCGCTGCGCACGCCGGCCGGCGAGCCGCTGGACATCACGCTGACGACCAACGGCTCGCTGCTCGAGCGCAAGGCGCGCGCGCTGCGCGACGCGGGCCTGAAGCGCGTGACGGTGAGCCTCGACGCGTTGGACGACGCGATCTTCCGGCGCATGAACGATGTCGATTTCCCGGTGGCCGACGTGCTGCGCGGCATCGACGCGGCGATCGCTGTCGGGCTGGCGCCGGTGAAGGTGAACATGGTCGTCAAGCGCGGCACGAACGAGCACGAGATCGTGCCGCTCGCACGCTTCGTGCGCGAACGCTACGGCCGCAACGTCGTGCTGCGCTTCATCGAGTACATGGATGTCGGCGCGACGAACGGCTGGCGCATGGACGAGGTGCTGCCTTCCGACGAGGTGCGCGCGCTCTTGGCGCGCGAGTTCGCGCTCGAGCGGCTCGAGCCCAACGCCAACGGCGAAACCGCCGAACGCTGGCGTTATGCCGACGGCGCCGGCGAGGTCGGCTTCATCAGCAGCGTCACGAAGGCGTTCTGCCGCGACTGCAACCGCGCGCGCCTGTCGACCGAGGGCAAGTTGTTCCTGTGCCTGTTCGCCAGCCGCGGCCACGACCTGCGCGCGCTGCTGCGCGGCCAGCGCCCCGACGGCCGGCCGTGGAGCGACGACGAGATCGCCGCGGCCATCGGCCTCTTGTGGAGCGAGCGCGACGACCGCTACTCCGAGCTGCGCAGCGCCGGGCGCGCCGAGGCGGGCAGCGGCGAGCGGCGCATCGAGATGCACTACATCGGCGGCTGATCGCCGCGTCCAACCCATCATTCAATCGATGCAAGACACGTTGCACGCGCTGCTGCTGGGCCCCGCGGCGGCCGCCCCGGCCGATGCGCCGGCCATCGGCGCGCCCGGCCGACCCGACCTCACGCATGGCGGCCTGCGCGCATTGATCGAACGCACGCTCGCCACGCTCGACAGCCTGGGCATCGGGCGCAACGACCGCGTCGCGATCGTGCTGGCCAACGGCCCGGAGATGGCCGCCTGCTTCGTCGCCGCGGCGTGCGGCGTCGCGACCGCGCCGCTGAACCCGGCCTACCGCGCCGACGAGTTCGAGTTCTACCTGTCGGACCTGGGCGCGAAGGCGCTCGTCGTCGAGCACGACAGCACCTCGCCGGCGATCGAGGCGGCGCAGCGGCTCGGCATCCGGCGGCTCGACCTGCACGCCGGCGAGCGCGCGGGGGAGTTCACGCTCGTGCCGCACGATGGGCAGCTGGCGGCGCAAGGTAGTGCCGCGCCAGCCGCCGCCGGCGGCCTCGCCGCGCCCGGCGACCTCTCGATGCTGCTGCACACCTCGGGCACGACGAGCCGGCCGAAGATCGTGCCGCTCAGCCAGCGCAACCTCGCCGCGTCGGCGCAGCACATCGCGCGCACGCTGGCGTTCACGCCGGCCGACCGCGGGCTCAACATCATGCCGCTGTTCCACATCCACGGCCTGATGGCTGGCGTGCTGGCGCCGCTTTCGGCCGGCGCCTACGTGTGCTGCACGCCGGGCTTCAACGCGCTGAAGTTCTTCGGCTGGATGGACGAGGCCGCGCCCACCTGGTACACGGCGGTGCCGACGATGCACCAGGCGATCGTCGCGCGCGCGGCGAAGAACGCCGAGGTCATCCGCCGCCATCCGCTGCGCTTCGTGCGCAGCAGTTCGAGCTCGATGCCGCCCCAGGTGATCGCCGAGCTGGAGGCCGCCTTCGGCGCGCCGCTGATCGAGAGCTACGGCATGACCGAAGCCGCGCACCAGATGGCCAGCAACCCGCTGCCGCCGGCGCCGCGCAAGCCCGGCAGCGTCGGTGTCGCCGCCGGGCCCGAAGTGGCGGTGATGGACGACGGCGGCCGCCTGTTGCCCGCCGGCGAGGTGGGCGAGATCGTCATCCGCGGCCCCAACGTCACCGCCGGCTACGAGAACAACGCCAAGGCCAACGCCGAGGCGTTCACCAACGGCTGGTTCCGCACCGGCGACCAGGGCGTGCTCGACGACGAGGGGTATCTGCGTCTGACCGGGCGGCTGAAGGAGATCATCAACCGCGGCGGCGAGAAGATCAGCCCGCGCGAGGTCGACGAGATCCTGATGGACCACGCCGCCGTCGCGCAGGTGGTGTGCTTCGCGATGCCGCACGCCAAGCTCGGCGAGGAGGTCGCCGCGGTCGTCGTGCTGCGCGAGGGCGCCGCGGCCGACGAGCGCGAGCTGCAGGCTTTCGTCGCCGCACGCGCGGCCGACTTCAAGGTGCCCAAGAAGATCCTCTTCATGGACGAGCTGCCCAAGGGCGCCACCGGCAAGCTGCAGCGCATCGGGCTGGCAGCGCGGCTGGGGCTGGCCTGAGGCAGGCGACCATCGGAGGGCCCATGCGCATTGCCATCGCCGGCGCCGGCGCCATCGGCGGCTACCTCGGCGCGCGCCTCGCGCACGCAGGGCACGAGGTCACCTTCATCGCGCGCGGCCGCAACCTCGAGGCGATCCGCGCGAACGGCTTTCGCCTCGTGCTCGAAGACGGCAGCGAGCTGCACGCCCCGAACGCGCGCGCCGTGCAGCACCCGCGCGAGGCCGGCGCGCAGGACGCGGTGCTGCTGACGACGAAGGCGCACCAGGTGCGCGAGCTGCTGCCGGCACTGCGCGACCTGTTCGCCGCGCACACGAGCGTCGTGACGATGGTCAACGGGCTGCCCTGGTGGTACTTCCACAAGCTCGCCGGGCCCTACGAAGGCCGGCGGCTCGAAAGCCTCGACCCCGACGGCACGCTCGCCGCGCACATCGAGCCCGAGCGCGTGATCGGCGGCGTCGTCTACCCGGCCGCCGAGCTCGTCGCACCGGGTCTCGCGCGCGTCGTCGAAGGCAACCGCTTCACGCTCGGCGAGCCCGACGGCAGCAAGAGCGAACGGGTGCTCGCGCTGGCGCAGGCGCTGATGGGCGCCGGCTTCAAGGCGCCGGTGGCGCGCGACATCCGCAGCGAGATCTGGGTGAAGCTGTGGGGCAACCTGGCGTTCAACCCGCTGTCGGCGCTGACGCAGGCGACGCTGGCCGGGATCTGCCGCTTCGCGCCGACGCGGGCGCTGGCCGCGCGCATGATGGCCGAGGCGCAGGCGGTGGGCGAGGCGCTCGGCGCCGAGTTCAAGGTCGACATCGAGCGGCGCATCGCCGGCGCCGAGGCGGTGGGCGAGCACAAGACCTCGATGCTGCAGGACGTGCAGGCCGGCCGCGCGCTCGAGCTGGCGGCGCTGGTTGGCTCGGTCGTCGAACTCGGCTACATCACCGGCCGGCCGGTGCCGACGATCGAGGCGATCCACGCGACGACAAGCCTGCTCGCGCGCACGCTTGCCGCGCAGCAGGCGAAGCTGGTGCCCGCGCCTGTCTGATCGGCCGGCCAAGCGTCGCGTGAGGGACGCGGCTTGGCGCCGCCACCCCCCGCGCTCAGGTGAGGCGGGCGCCGCAATCCAGCGCATTCCGCCCACATTGCGGCGAGGGGGCCGCACTATCCTCCGCGCCATGCCTGCGAAGGAGGGAGTGGCTGTTGCCGCGACAGCGACAGCGGTTGCCACGCCGCTGCTGGTGGTGCATTGGGGCGGGCTCGGGCATGCCATCTTCGCGCAGACGCTGGCCGTGCTGCTGTGGGGCGTGGCCATCGCCGCCTGGGCGCGCTTCGACACCGCTGTCGGCGTCGCGTGGCGCGCGCTGGCGCCGTTGCTGCTGGCACTCGGCCTCGTCGCCGCGGGCGTGGTGATCAGCGCGGTGATGAACCGCGTCCCGGGCGGCGTCTGGGTCGGCTCGCTCGGCGTGCTCGCTGCCGCCGCGGCCGCGGCCGTCGCCGGCGCCCGCGCCGCGGTAAAGCGGCCGGAACACGCGACGCGCGCGCTGATGCTGGGCCTCGTCGTCGCAGGCGTCGTGTCGCTCGTCATCGCGGCGCTGCAGCTCGCCGCCCCCGGCTGGGCCAGCGCCGCCTGGGTGGCGCCGGTGCGCACGCCGGGGCGCGCGAGCGCGAACCTCGATCAACCGAACCACCTCGCGCTGCTGCTGTTGTGGGCGTGGCTGGCGGTCGCAGCGTGGACGGCCGGCGTGCCGATGCGCGCGCGTCCCGTTGCAGGCACCGCCGGCGCCGCCGGCACGAGCGGTGCCAGTGGGTTCAGCGGCTTCGGCGCCAGCCGCATCAGCGGTTACAGCGGTTTCGGCAGCAGCAGCGCGGTCGCCGCGATGCCCGCCAGCGCCGCACCGGCCGCGGTGCCGGTGCCCGGCGGCTGGGCGTTCTTCTTCGCGTTTGCGTTGCAGGCCGGCGTCGTCGCCACCGCGTCACGTGCCGGGCTCGTCGCCGCCCTCGTCATCGCGCTGTGGGCCGCGCTCGACCGCCGCCTGCCGCGGCCGAGTGCGTGGCTGTTGTGGATCTCGGCGCTCGGCGGCCTCGTGATGACGATCGGCCGCGCGGTGATGACGCCGGCGATGTCGTTGTCGACGAGCGCCTCGCTCGTGCGCCCGGGCGCGCGCGGCGGCGTCTTCGTCGATGCGCTGCAGTTGATCCGCGAGCACCCCTGGACGGGCGTGGGCTGGATGGAGTTCCAGCTCGCGTGGTCGCTGTCGCCGCTGGGTGACCGCGGGCCGCGCTACTTCGACCACGCGCACAACATCGTGATGAACCTGCTCGCGGAGCTCGGCGTGCCGCTGGGCCTGGCGATCTGCGGCTGTCTGATCTGGGGCGCGGTCGCGCTGCTGCGATCGCTGGCCCGCGTACCGACAGCGCTGCAGCCGCGCGCGCGCATGCTCGCGGCGATGCTCGCCGTCATCGGCCTGGCGAGCCTGTTCGACGCGCCGCTGTGGTACGCGCACCTGCTGCTGCCTTCGGCGTGGGCGTGGGGCTGCCTCGTTGCGCTCGAGACCACCTCGGGCCGGCGCACCGCGGCCGCGGCCGCGGCGCGATCCGCAGCACCGCCGCGCCAGCGCGACATCGGCGTGCAGGCCGGCCTCGCCGCCGCCGGCCTGGTGCTGGCCGCGGCCGCGTACGCGACCTGGGTCGACTTCCAGCGCGTCTCGCCGTCGATGCTGCCGCGCGCGGCTGGCGCACCGGCACGCGCCGCCGCCGGAGGCAGCCAGCTCTTTGCCTACTACGGCGACTATCAGCGCGTGTCGGGCGCCGGCGAGGCGCCGCCGGAGTTGTTCAGCCGCGCGCGCTGGGTGTGGGTCGATACGGGCCTCTTGGCCGGCTGGATCGCCTCGCTCGAGCGCGCCGGCCGCCACGACGAGGCGCGCTACCTGATGCAGCGCGCGCTCGAGTTCCGCGACCCGGCGCACACGCCGTGGCTCGCGGCCTGCCGCGTCGTCGAGCCGCTCGAACCGCCTTCGCGTTGCCTGCCGCCGACGCGCCTGCCGAGCTGGCGCGAGTTCCGCTGATCAGTCGGCCGCGCCTGTCGCCGCGTGCGGCGGCGCGGCGGTGCCGGGCTCCTCGGGCGTGACGATCTCGCCGGGCACGCCCTTGCGCGCGAAGAGCGAGTAGATCGTCGGCACGACGAAGACCGTCAGCAGCGTGCCGAACGACATGCCGCCGACGATGACCCAGCCGATCTGCTGCCGGCTCTCGGCGCCCGCGCCGCTGGAAAGCGCCAGCGGCAGCGCGCCGAGCACCATCGCGCCGGTGGTCATCAGGATCGGCCGCAGGCGCAGGCTCGCCGCCTCGACCACCGCCTCCATGATCGTGCGCCCCTGCTGGCGCAACTGGTTCGAGAACTCGACGATCAGGATGCCGTGCTTGGTGATGAGCCCCACCAGCGTGATGAGGCCGATCTGCGAGAACACGTTCAGCGTGCCACCGGTCAGGCGCATCGCCGCCAGCGCGCCGACCATCGACAGCGGCACCGACAGCAGGATGACGAACGGGTCGACGAAGCTCTCGAACTGCGCCGAAAGCACGAGGAAGATGAACATCAGCGCCAGCACGAAGACCACGCCCAGCGACCCCGACGAGGCGCGGAACTCGCGGCTGACGCCGTTCAGCTCGGTGGCGTAGCCGGCCGGCAGCACTTTCAGCGCCGTCTCGTCCATGAACTTCAGCGCCTCGCCGAGCGAGTAGTTCGGCGCCAGGTTCGCGGTGATCGTCACCGAGCGGCGCTGGTTGAAGTGGTTCAGCTCGCGCGGGCTCACCGACTCGCGCACCTTCACCAGCGAAGACAGCGGCACCATCGTGTCGTTGCGCCCGCGCACGAAGATGCGCTCGATGTCGTCGGGCGTGACGCGGCCGGCGGCGCCGGTCTGCACCATCACGTCGTACTGCTCGGCATCGCGCTTGTAGCGCGTGACGACGCGGCTGCCGAGCATCGTCTCGACGGCGCGCGCCACCGCCTCGACCGAGACGCCCATGTCCGCGGCGCGCTGGCGGTCGACGTCCATGAAGATCTCGGGCTTGTTCAGCTGCAGGTCGATGTCGGGCTGCACGATGCCGGGGTTGGCCTGCATCTCGGCGACGAAGCGCTGCGCCACGCGCGCCATGTTCTCGTAGCTGTCGCCGCTGACGACGACGAAGTTGATCGAGCGCTCGCGGAAGCCCTGGCCGAGGCTGGGCGGCGTGACCGGGAAGACGCTGACGCCGGGCAGGTTGCCGACCTTGGGCAGCAGGTCGCGCGCCAGCTCGATGGTGCTGCGCTTGCGTTCCTCCCAGTCCACCGTGCGCATCACCGCCGCGCCGGTGGAGACCTGGCCGCCGCCTTGGAACATGAAGCGGCGGTCGAACTCGGGGTACTGCGCGGTGATCTGCTCGATCAGGTCGAGGTAGCGCGCGGTGTACTGCAGCGTCGCGCCGTCGGGTGCGCGCACCGGCATGAAGATGACGCCGCGGTCCTCCATCGGCGAGAGTTCGCTCTTCGCGGTGGTGAAGAGCCACCAGCTCGCGCCGCCCGAGGCCAGCATCACCGCGACGACCGCCCAGCGCACGCGCAGCGTGAAGCGCAGCGCGCGCGTGTAGAGCTCGGTCAGGCGCACGAGCAGCGCCTCCATGCCGCGGTCGAAGAACGTCGGCCTGGCGTTGTGACGCAGCAGCTTGCTGCACAGCATCGGCGTCAGCGTCAGCGCGACGAAGCCCGACACCAGCACGGCGCCGGCCAGCGTCAGCGCGAACTCGCCGAACAGCCGCCCGGTGCGCCCGGGCGTGAAGGCCAGCGGCGCGAACACCGCCGCCAGTGTCAGCGTCATCGCCACCACCGCGAAGCTGATCTCGCGCACGCCCTTGAGCGCCGCCTGGAACGGCGTCATCCCCTCCTCGATGTGGCGGAAGATGTTCTCGAGCACGACGATCGCGTCGTCGACGACCAGCCCGATCGCCAGCACCAGCGCCAGCAGCGTCAGCGTGTTGACCGTGAAGCCGGCCAGCGCGATGAGCGCGAACGAGCCGATCAAACTGACCGGAATGGTCACCAGCGGGATGAACGACGCGCGCAGCGTGCGCAGGAAGACGAACACGACGAGCGCCACCAGCACGACCGCCTCGGCCACCGTCGTGTAGACGGCCTTGATCGAGCGGTCGATGAAGACCGACAGGTCGTTGGCCTGCACCACTGTCACCGTAGGCGGCAGGTCGCGCTGGATCAGCGGCATCACGGCGCGCACGCCGTCGGCCACCTCCACCGGGTTGGCGGTGGCGTTGCCGGATGATGCCGGTGCTGATGCTCGGCACGCCGTTCAGACGCACGCGGCTGCGTTCGTTGGCCGGGCCCTCCTCCACGCGCGCCACGTCGCGCAACCGCACGGTGTAGCCGCCCACCGTCTTCAGCGCGATCTCGTTGAACTGCGCCACGGTGTTGAGGTCGGTGCGCGAGGTGACGCTGAACTCGCGCTGGCGGCTCTCGATGCGCCCGGCCGGCACCTCGAGGTTCTGGCGCCTGAGCGCGTCCTCGACGTCCTGCACCGTGAGGCGGTAGGCCGCGAGGCGGTCGGGGTCGAGCCAGATGCGCATCGCATACTTGCGGTCACCGCCGATCTGCACGTCGGCGACACCGGGCACCGTCTGCAGCCGCGGCTTGACGACGCGGTTGATCAGGTCGGTCAGCTCGAGCGTGCCCATCGTCTCGCTCGTGTAGGCCAGCCAGATGGTCGGCGTCGCATCGGCCTCGACCTTGGCGATGATCGGCTCGTCGACGGCGTCGGGCAGCCGCCCGCGCACCCGCGCGACGCGGTCGCGCACCTCGGCGGCGGCGGTGTCCGGGTCCTTCGTCAGCCGGAAGCGCACGGTGATCTGGCTCGTCTCGGTGCGCGAGATCGAGGTCATGATGTCCACGCCGTCGATGCCGGCGATGGAGTCCTCGAGCGGCTTGGTGACCTGCGACTCGATGACCTCGGAGCTGGCGCCCAGCAGCCGCGTCGTGACGTTGACCAGCGGCTCGTCGATGCGCGGGTACTCGCGCACCGACAGCTGCTTGAACGACACCAGGCCGATGAGCACGAGCAGCAGCGACATCACGGTCGCAAGCACCGGCCGGCGGATCGAGGTTTCGGACAGTTTCATCGCGCGCTCCGCTGGAGGCGGCCGTTCAAGGCTGCGTGTGCGCCGAGCCTTGCGCCGAGCCGTTCGCCGGCCGCGACGCGGCGCCCGCGCCGCTTTGTGACGCGGCCGGGTTGCGCCCGCCGGCGCCGCCGGCGCCGCCTGCGCCGCTGGCGGCGCGGCCGCCGGCTGCCGCGCCGGCAAGTTGCTCGAGGTCGATGACGCGCACCGGCGTCGTTTCGCCGGCCGCGAGCCGCGCCTGGCCGGCCGTGACGACAGCGTCGCCGGGCTTCACGCCTTCGAGGATCTCGACCTTGCCGGGCACGCGCAGGCCGATGCGCGCTTCCTGCCGGTGCGCAACGGGGCGGCCGCCGGGGCCGTCGATGACCTTGTAGAGGTACTGCTTCGCGCCGAGCGGCACGAGCGCTTCCTCGGGCACCGCGACCGCGCCCTCGCGCCGGGCAAAGACGACGCGCGGCCGCGCGAACATGCCCGGGCGCAGCACGGCGCCGGGGTTCTGCATGCGCGCGCGCACCATCAGCGCGCGGCCGTTGGCGTCGACCTGCGAGTTGATCGCGACGACCTGGCCGGTGAAGGTGCGGCCGGGCACCGCGTCGAGCGTCATCTCGACCGGCAGGCCGGCGCGCGTGCGCGCGACGTAGCGCTCGGGCAGCGCGAACTCGACCTCGAGCGACGAGAGGTCCTCGATCTTCACGATGTCGGCGCCGTCCTTGACGTAGTCGCCGACGTCCACGACGCGCAGGCCCGCAGTGCCGTTGAACGGCGCCAGCACGCGCATGCGCGCCAGTTGCGCATCGGCCAGCGCCACCTGCGCCTCGGCCACCTGCAGCGCGGCGGCGTTCTGGTCGACGGCGCTCTGGCTGACGAAGTTCTGCGCCAGCAGCTCGCGGCTGCGTTGCAGGTTCGTGCGCGCGATGCTCGCCTGCGCCTTCGCCTGCTCCAACTGCGCGCGCTGCAGCGTGTCGTCCAGTTGCACGAGCAACTGGCCTTGGCGCACGGCCCGGCCGTCGACGAAGCCCAGGCGTGCGATGCGGCCGCTGACCTCGGGCCGCACCATCACGCCCTGGCGGGCCTTCAACGAGCCGACCGCCAGCACGTCGTCGGCGATTGTGATCGTCTCGGCGCGGGCCACTTCCACCGGGGCCGGACCGCCGGGGCCACCCGCGCCGCCGCCACCGGATCCGGGGCCCGCTGCGCCACCGGGTTTACCCGCGCTCGCGCCTGCCGCCGCGGGCGCGGCCGCCTCGGACTGCGCGAGCGCCGGCGCCGGCGCCGGGGCGGGCCGCTGCAGCCACCAGGCCGCCGTGGCGACCGCCGCGATGCCGGCAACGGCAACGCCCGTGTAGATCTTGTTCAAGTGCTGTTTCCGGCGCAACGCAAGAGGCGGACTTTATCGTCTGGGCGAGCGCCTCGCCGGCCCGCCGCGGGAGCCCTGCGCCGCGCGCGGGGCACTATCGACGCGGCCGTGCACCATCCGCCGGGAGATGACGCGCCGCTGCACCGCTTCAGCCCCGGCCGCGCGCGGCGACGACCTCGTCGACGCCGCGATTGGCCAGCGCATCGGCGCGCTCGTTGCCGGGGTCGCCGGCGTGTCCCTTGACCCAACGCCACTGCACGTCGTGCTGCGCGTTGAGGCGATCGAGGTCGTGCCACAGCTCGGCGTTCTTCACCGGCTTGCCGTCGGCGGTGCGCCAGCCACGCGCCTTCCAGTTGTGGATCCAGCTCGTGATGCCATTGCGCACGTACTGGCTGTCGGTGTGCAGCGTCACGCGGCTGCGCCGCTTCAACGATGCCAGCGCCTCGATCACCGCGGTCAGCTCCATGCGGTTGTTGGTCGTCTCGCGCGCGCCGCCCCACAGTTCCTTCTCGTGGGCGCCGCTCTTCAGCCACGCGCCCCAGCCGCCGGGGCCCGGGTTGCCGCGGCAGGCGCCGTCGGCGTAGATCTCGACCTCGGCGCCTGCCGCCGTCATCGTTGTCGTTGTCGTCATCGTGTTCGTCATCGGCGATGCGCTCACTGCGGGCCGCGCGGCTCGTGCCGGCCGCGCGCCACGCCGGCTGCACGGCCTTGCCGCTGCGCCACCACCGCCGGCGCCGGCCGCGCCTGGCCGCGCCGGTCCTGGCGCGCCAGGCCCACCAGGCGCATGCCGCGCACGCGCTTGACGGCGCAGATCACGTAGACGGCACCGAGCACCGGCCACCAGCGGTCGCCGACGCGGTCCATCCAGGCGAAGCGCTGCAGCCAGCGGTCGCTGACCAGCGGCGGGCGCCAGCAGCCGAACCGCCCGGCCTCGACCTCGAAGCCGAGCAGCCGCAGCCAGTCGCGCGCGCGCCAGTAGCCGATGAAGTCGCCGGCGCGCGGCAGGAAGAGGCCTCGCTCACGCGCAAGGCCCATGCCGCGCCGCAACTGGCCGAGCCGCTGGCGCAAGCCCCACAGGCTCGTCGGATTGAAGCCGACGATGACGACGCGCCCTTCGGGCACGAGCACGCGCTCGACCTCGCGCAGCGTGTGGTGTGCGTCGCGCGCCAGCTCCAGCGAGTGCGGCAGCACGACGAGGTCGATCGACGCGTCGGGAAACGGCAGCGCATCGAACTCGCAGTGCAGCGACGGGCCGCTAGGCATCGGCCGCGTCGCCAGCGCATCGTCGGCCGGCGGCGGCACCGGCAGCGGTGCAGTCAGGTGCAATGTGTCGCTGGCCACCCAGCGATGCGGCATGCGGTTGGCGCGCAGGCCCTCGAGTTGCGGCAGGCCGAGTTGCAGCGCATGGAAGCCGAACGCATCGGCGACTTCCTGGTCGAGCCGCGCCTGCTCCCAGGCGAGCAGGTAACGGCCGGGCGCCGTCTTCAGCCAGGCGGTCAACTCTATACTCGACTCGTCACGCGTCATGGATGCCGCCGCCTTGCCTGTCGAAGCTCAGATCATTGCGTTGCGCGCCGTTGCGCCACGCTCTGCGAACGCAACGCGTTGCGCGAATGCAGCGCAACTGTCGTGCCCCCGCGCTCGCTTCGACGAAGCAGTCATTTTATTCGTGACACGTGTCGTCGACGGCGCCGCTGCGCCGCACGCGCAGCGGGCTCGATGACGGCGGAGCAGCACAAGCGGGCGAGCCCGCTTTTCGACGGCCAGCGGGCGCGCCCGCTGGCCACTTGGCTGCGACGCACATCGCTGTTGCTGGCTTGCGCGCTGGCCGCCTGTGCGCAACTCGACCTGCGCAACAGCAATGATGCGAGCGGCGACGGCCGCGTCGAGACGACGGTGGCCGGCTCGAACGACGGCGCCGCCGCGCCGAAGCCCGCCGCTTCGGCCGCCGATGCCGCGCCGACAGACATCGCACGCGCGACGCCCGCAGCGCCAGTCACATCGCCCGGCGCACCGTCAGCCACGGTGGCGGCCGCCGCCGCATCTGCTGCGTCGTCACCCACCCAGCCGGCGTCGCTCGCGCCTCCAATAGCTGCCGAGCCGCCCCCGAGCCCGCGCCGCGCATGCGCCTGGACCCCGAGCAGGACGCCGAGCGCGCCGACCTGTGGCAAAGGCTGCGCGACGGCATGCGCATCCCCGACCTGGACAACGACCTCGTGCGCCGCTGGGAGCAGCACTACGCCGGCCAGCCCGACTACGTGCAGCGCATGGTCGAGCGCGGCGCGCGCTACCTGTTCCACATCGTCGAGGAGATCGAGCGGCGCGAGATGCCGATGGATCTCGCGCTGCTGCCGTTCATCGAGAGTGCCTTCGACCCGCAGGCGCTCTCTCGCGCGCGCGCCGCCGGTATGTGGCAGTTCATGCCGGGCACCGGGCGCGAGTTCGATCTGCGGCAGAACGTCTTTCGCGACGACCGCCTCGACGTGCTGGCCTCGACGCGCGCAGCGCTCGATTTCCTCGGCAAGCTGCACGAGCGCTTCGGCGACTGGCACCTCGCGCTGGCGGCCTACAACTGGGGGCCGGGCAACGTCGCGCGCGCGCCGTGGAGCGCAACCGGCGCGCGCGCAAGCCAACCGACCTGTCGTCACTGCGCGGCCTGCCGCGCGAGACGCGCAACTACGTGCCCAAGCTGCAGGCGGTGAAGAACATCGTGCTGCGGCCGCAGGCCTTCGGCATCACGCTGGCGAAGCTCGAGAACCACCCGTACTTCCTGAGCGTGGCGATCGAGCGCGACATCGACGTGGCGCTGGCGGCGCGCCTGGCCGGCCTGTCGGAAGACGAGTTCCGCCAGCTCAACCCGCAGCACAACCGCGCCGTCATCCTCTCGGCCGGGACGCCGCACGTGCTGCTGCCGTACGACAACGCGAACGAGTTCGTGCGCGCGCTCGCCGATCATGAAGGCCAGCTCGCCTCGTGGACCGCGTGGGTGGCGCCGCGCACGTTGAAGACGGCCGACGCGGCGCGGCTGGTCGGCGTGCCCGAGGCGCAGCTGGCCGAGGTCAACCAGATCCCGCCGCGCATGGTGGTGAAGGCCGGCTCGGCGCTGATCGTGCCGCGCGGCACGAAGGTCACCGACGACGTCTCCGAGAGCCTGGCCGACAACGGCATGCTGACCCTCGCGCCCGAGGCCGGCGGCGGCCGCATGACGAAGCTGCGCGCCGGGCCGAAGGGCGACACCGTCGCGGCGGTGGCGCGCCGGCACGGGCTGACGGCGGCGCAGGTGGCGCAGTGGAACAACGTCGGCGCCGGCGCCGCCTTCGCGCCGGGCGCTTCGATCCTCGTGATGCTGCCGGCGCGTCAGCGCGCCGTCGTCGCCGGCCGCGCCGCTGCCCGGCCCATTGCCCGGCCCGCCGCCAAGGCCGCAGCCAAGCCGGCGCGCAAGGCGGCGGCACCGGCGCCCGCGCGCGTCAAGCGGGGGGGGGGGGGGGCCGCCACGCGGCGGTCGGGGCCGCTGCGGCGCTCGCCGCCCTCGCCTTCAGGCGTTGCCGAGGTAGTCCCGCTTGCCCAGTTCCACCCCGCCATGGCGCAGCAGCGCATACGCGGTCGTCAGGTGGAAGTACAGGTTCGGCAGCACATAGTGCTTGAGGTACGCCTCGCCGGTGAAGCGCAGCGGGTCGCCCTGGCGCATCGGCAGCACGATCTCGCGGCTCTCCGAGCCCTCGAACCGCTCGGCCGGCACCGACTGCACGAATTCGATCGTGCGCTGCAGCCGGGCGCGCAGATCGGCCATCGACGCCTCGTTGTCCTCCCACTTCGGCACCTCCTCGCCGACCAACCGCGCGACGCAGCCCTTGGCGCCATCGCTGGCGATCTGGATCTGGCGCGAGAACGGCAGCATGTCCGGCGCCAGACGCAGCCCGAGGTAGTTGCCCGCGTCGAACTTGCGCGCCGCGGCGTGCTGCTCGGCCTTCGTCAGCCAGGTCTGGGCATTGCCGAGCATGCGGACAAACACGGGGACGCTGGTGCTGTACATCGAGAGACTCACTGACCTTCTCCTGGTGGGTGGACATTCGGGCCGCGGCGTGGCGCAATAGGTGCGTCGGTCGGGCCCGGCTCGGATGTTGACGGCCGTCGCAAAGCCCGAGCTTCGTGCAATGATGCGCGGCTTACATCCTGCAATGAGCGCCGGTGTCGGCTTTCCTTACATTGGGTCGAAAGTGACCTTGAGGCCTACGCTTAAGCGTTTGATTCCAGAACCAAATCGACCGAAGGCACGCGCCTTGCATTGAAAACGGCGGGCCTTGCATCTTTCTTCACGCTTCGGGATAAACCTAATGAAGTTCGCTCTCAAGTTCCTGGGTGTGACAGCGCTACTCGCGGGCGCGGCGGCGGGCCAAGCAGCTGTCGTACAGATCGACAGCGCGTCGAGTCTGTACACCACCGTCTTCACTGGCTCCGGCGTTATCGGGTTCGACGAGACCCAGACGGATGCTTCGGGCAACGTCATCGGCGGGGGCGGTCTGGGGACGTTCAGTCCCACCTACGCAGCGGTTGGGAACAACGCCGGAGGTTCAGGATTTGCAACAGGCTCTTTTTTTGCTGGCCAGACGAGGTGCACGGGCACCTTGCCGTGCGTGGTCGGCGCCCCGACACCTGGCACCACGCTGCAGTTGGAAAGTAGTTCTCTTTTGCTGCAGGATGTCACGCCGCCGCGGGTCGTCACCGATCTTGCCCATCCCGGAGGCATCACGCTCGCGGGCGGAAGCGACTTCTCACTCGGCAATCCGATCGCCATTCTGTTCGATGAGAATGTCTCCGCCTTCTCGTTCGTTGCGGGCGGCTTCAACAACATCGGCAGCACGCTCGTCCAGGTCTTCTCCGCAACGGGCGAGGCCTTCACCCTGACCCCGACCCCGATCAACCCGGGAACGTGCACGCTCCCCGCGAATGAGCCTCCGCAGAATCCGCCGAGGACACCGGTTTGCCCTCCTGACCCCATCACCCCATCGTTGTTCACGTTCGCCTTCTATGACGACGCTGGGCTGAACTCGATCAGAGGCGTGCTGATCAGCGTGATCGGCATCGAAGAGGAGGGCTTTTCGATTGACAATCTGCGCAGCGTCGTCTCAACGACGACCCCGCCCACGGATCCCACAGGCGAAGTCCCCGAACCGGGCAGCCTAGTGCTGGCCGGCTTGGCCCTTCTCGGCTTGGCCGCGGCGCGGCGTCGCCGGCCGGGCGCCTGACGCCTCGGGCGCACAGCGCACCCAGAGTCAACGGCGGCTTCGGCCGCCGTTTCCTTTTCCGGCGAGCTCAGCGACGCCCTCCGCACTCCGCCGCCCCAGCGAGCCCGAGCCCGATGCGGGCAGAATCGCGGCGCCCGAAGGAACGGCCTCCTGCGCCTGCTTCGCCGCCTCCGCCGCCTGCGGACACCCGGCACCGCCATGAACATCATCATCCTCGACGACTACCAGGACGCGGTGCGCAAGCTCAAGTGCGCCGCGCTGCTGGAGCCGTACCAGGCCAAGGTGTTCACCAACACCGTCAAGGGGATCGGCCAGTTGTCGGTGCGGCTGCGTGACGCCGACGTGCTGGTGACGATCCGCGAGCGCACGCAGTTCCCGCGCGCGCTGCTCGAGAAGCTGCCACGGCTGAAGCTGATCTCGCAGACGGGCCGCGTCGGCTCGCACATCGACGTCGAGGCATGCACGCGGCTCGGCATCGCGGTGGCCGAAGGGGTGGGCTCGCCGGTGGCGCCGGCCGAGCTGACCTGGGCGCTGATCATGGCCTCGATGCGCCGGCTGCCGCAGTACATCGGCAACCTCAAGCACGGCGCCTGGCAGCAGTCGGGGCTGAAGGCCGCCGCGATGCCGCCCAACTTCGCGCTCGGCATGGTGCTGCGCGGCAAGACGCTCGGCATCTGGGGCTACGGCAAGATCGGCCGCCTGATCGCCGGCTACGGCCGCGCCTTCGGCATGCGCGTGCTGGTGTGGGGCAGCGAGCCGTCGCGGCAGCGCGCCGTCGCCGACGGCCATGAGGCGGCCGCGTCGAAGGCCGAGTTCTTCTCGACGGTCGACGTGCTGACGCTGCACCTGAAGCTCACCGACGGCACGCGCGGCATCGTCGGCTTCGACGACCTGGCGCTGATGAAGCCGACCTCGCTGCTCGTCAACACCTCGCGCGCCGAGCTGGTCGCCGAGAACGCGCTCGTCGCGGCGCTGAACCGCGGCCGCCCGGGCATGGCGGCGATCGACGTCTTCGACAGCGAGCCGATCCTTCAAGGCCACCCGCTGCTCAGGCTCGAGAACGCAATCTGTACGCCGCACATCGGCTACGTCGAGCAAGACAGCTACGAGCTGTACTTCGGCGCCGCGTTCGAGAACGTGCTGAACTTCATCCGCAACACGCCGACCAACCTCGTCAACCCGGAAGCGCTGAAGGTGCTGCGTTGAGCAGCGCGCCCCGCGGGGCTGGCAGAGCGACCGATGCGGCGGCCAGCGCGACGACCGGGATCCCGCCCGACGCCACGTTCACCCGCGCCACCAAGTGGTCGCTGCTGCTCGGCAACTTCGCGATCGGCTGCGGCGTGATGCTCGTGCCCGGCGCGCTGAACGACCTGGCACGCGGCCTCGCGGTACCGGTGCCCGCGGCCGGCTGGCTGATCACCGTGGCGGCGTGGACGATGGCGCTTACGGCGCCGCTCCTGGCCGCGCTGCTGTCGCGCTTCGACCGCCGGCGGCTGCTCGCCGGCGCACTGGCCTGGTACGCCGTCGGGCACGCGCTGTCGGCGGCGATGCCGCAGTTGGCCGCACTGCTGCCGGTGCGCGCCGCCACGGTGGTCGCGGCCGCCGTGTTCACGCCTGCCGCCGCGGCGGTGGCCGGCGCGCTGGCGCCGCCCGAACGGCGCGGCGAGGCGATCGCCTTCATCTTTCTCGGCTGGTCGCTCGCGTCGGTGCTGGGAATGCCGATGGCGAGTTATGTCTCCGGCCACTTCGGCTGGCCGGCCGCCTTTGTCTACGTCGCTGCGTTGTCAGCGGTCGCGGCGCTCGCGGCCTGGCGGCACACCCCGGCCGGGCTGCGGCTGCCCGTCTCGAGCCTGCGCGCGCTGGTCGGCGTGTTGACGCGCCGCGACCTGATGGCCGTCGTCGTGGTGACGGCGCTCAGCGCCTGCGGGCAGTTCACGCTCTTCAGCTACATGGCGCCGTACTACGACCACGTGCTCGGCGCCGATGCGGCAGAGACGAGCGCGCTGTTCCTCTGGTTCGGCGTCTTCGGCGTCGTCGGCAGCGTGTTGATGGCGCGCTGGATCGACCGCCTCGGCGCCGGCGTCGCCGCGACGCTGGGCCTGGCGGCGATGGCGCTGTCGCTGCTCGCCTGGCCGCTGGCCGGCGGCATCGTCGGCATCGCGCTGGTGCTCGTGCCGTGGGCGCTCGGCTGCTTCTCTTCGAACTCGGCGCAGCAGGCGCGCCTGGCGCTCGCCGCGCCGGCGCACGCGGCCGTGCTCGTGTCGCTGAACAGTTCGGCGATCTACCTCGGCCAGGGCATCGGTGCAGCGACCGGCGGCCTGCTGCTTGCGGGTGCCGGCTACGGCAGCCTTGCGCCGGCGGCCGCGGCGGGTCTGCTGACGGCGACGTTGCTGTCAGCGTGGCTGGTGCGAGGGAGCCGCGCCCCCGCTGCCGCGCCGAAGCGATGAGCCCCGCCCCAGGCGTCGATGCCGCCGGCGCCACGCTGCGCGCGCCGGCCTCATGCCGCGAGCTTTTCACCGTCTTCACGCGGCTGGCGCTGCAGGGCTTCGGCGGCGTGCTGCCGGTGGCGCAGCGCGAGCTGGTCGAGCGCCAGCGCTGGCTCAGCACCGAGCAGTTCCTCGAAATGCTGGCGCTGGGCCAGGTGCTGCCCGGACCGAACGTCATCAACCTGGCGCTGATGGTCGGGCAGCGCTTCTTCGGCCTGCGCGGCGCGCTCGCGGCGATGGCCGGCATGATCTGCGTGCCGCTCATCGGCGTGCTCGTGCTCGCCGTCTTCGCGGCGCAGACACAGCGGCACGCGGCGGTCAACGGCGCGCTGCGCGGTATGGGTGTCGTCGCCGCGGGGCTGGTGCTCGCCACCGCGCTGCGCTTGTCGAAGCCGCTGATGCGCAGCCCGTTGTCGGCGATCGGCGCCGCGGCAGTGGTCGCGGCCACATTCGTCGCGATCGGCGTGCTGCGCTGGCCGCTCGTCGCGGTCGTGCTCGGCCTCGGCGGCGCGGCCTTTGCGGCGGCGGCCTGGCGGCTGCGCGCGGCCGGCCGGGCGCAGGCCTTGCCGCCACGGCAGGCCAAGGACGACGCCGATGGATGACGCCCTCCAGGCCGTGCGCGTGCTGCTCGTCGGCAGCCACGACCTTCGCCTCGCCGACTGGGCGGCGCTCTTCGGCCACTTCCTGCTGCTGTCGCTGCTGGCCATCGGCGGCGCGATCACGACGGCGCCGGACATGCAGCGCTTCGTCGTCGGCGAACGCCACTGGCTCACCGAAGCGCAGTTCAACGCCAGCGTCGCGCTGGCGCAGGCGGCGCCGGGGCCGAACGTGCTCTTCGTCGCCGTCGTCGGCTACAACGTCGGCGGCCTTGCCGGTGCGTTCGCGACGATGGTCGGCACGCTGTTGCCGTCGACGCTGCTCACGCTGCGAGCGAGCCACTGGAACGCCGCCAACGCCACGGCGTGGCCGGTGCGCGCGCTGCACGCGGGGCTCGCACCGGTGACGATCGGCCTGCTGCTCGCCACCGGCTGGATCCTCTTCGAGCCGCAGGCCGGCGACTGGGCGAGCGCGGCTCTCGCACTCGGCACGATCATCTTCATGCTGCGCACACGCTTGAGCCCAATGTGGCCGATTGCCTGCGGCGCGATCGCCGGCGCGGCCGGCTGGATCGGCTGAAGGACAGGCGGGCGGGACGCTTCAGCTTGCCTCGCCCGCCCCGCCCGCCGTGCGCTGCCGGCTCGCCTCGTACAGGCACACGCCGGCGGCGACCGAGACGTTGAGGCTCTCCACCGCGCCGGCCATCGGGATGCGCACCAGCTCGTCGCAGGTCTTGCGCGTCAGCTGGCGCAGCCCACTCCCCTCGGCGCCGAGCACCAGGGCCAGCGGGCCGGTGAGGTCGGCCTGCCACAGCGTGCGCGGCGCATCGTCGCTAGTGCCGACGACGCGGATGTCGCGCTCCTTCAACTCGCCAAGCGTGCGCGCGAGGTTCGTCACCATCAGGTAGGGCACGGTTTCCGCCGCGCCGCTCGCCACCTTGGCCACCGTGGCGTTGAGGCCGACCGCGTGGTCGCGCGGCGCGACGACGGCGTGCACGCCGGCGCCATCGGCTACGCGCAGGCACGCGCCCAGGTTGTGCGGGTCGGTGATGCCGTCCAGCACCAGCACGAGCGGCGCGCCGGTCACGCCGTCGAGCACATCGTCGAGCGAATGCCGCGGCGCCAGCGGCGTGACGCGCGCAACGACGCCCTGGTGGCGCGCCGTGCCGGCCAGGCGCGCCAGGCGCGCATCGTCGCTGTCGACGACGCGCGCGCCGGCCGCGACGGCGCGTTCGACGAACTGGCGCATGCGTGCATCGCGCCGCGTCGCATCGACGTGGATCTCGACGACCGACTCGGGCGCGGTCTTCAGCCGCACCGTCACGGCGTGGAAGCCGAAGAGGACTTTGTTGCTCACGATCTTGCCGGCGATGGCGCCGGGCCCTTCGACAGGCTCAGGGCGGGCTTCGACAAGCTCAGCCCGAACGGGTTTCTCATGCGCCCACTCGCGACCTCGACCTACCGGTCCTCATCCGCCAGCTCGATCGGCCGGCCGTGCGGCGTACGCGCCGCGGCGCGTTCCCACGCCTGGCGGCAGTGTTCGAGTTCGACGGCGTCGCTCGCGCCTTTGTCGGCCACCAGGCGCTCGAGCGCGGCGAGCCAGTGGCGGTAGTAGGTGTCGCCGAGGTCGGGGTCGCCGCCGGCCTGCGCGCGGCGGATCTCGTCGGCGAGCGCTGCCGTCCACTCGGCCCAGGTGAAGAGGCCGCGTTCGTGCAGCGTCAGCACGAGCGCGAAGGCATGCGCTTGCCAAGGTTCGCTGAAGGTGGGGTTCGGATCGGGGCCCGGGCTGGTCGTGATCGTCGCCATCGTTGCGTTCGTCGCCATCGTCATCGCGCCGGCTTCAGGTACGGGTCCACGTACGGCTCCAGGTAAGGCTCCCACGCGTCGATGCTGACGCTCGATCGCGCGGCTTCGTCGGCATCGGCCACGTCGGGCCACAACTCGCGGCCTTCGAAGCACACGGTGTACAGGTGGCATGGCATCTCGCCGCGGCCGCTGGCGTGTGCATCGGCGAAGACGTGCGCGCCGCGGTGCGCGACGACGGTGCCGCGGCGGCCGCGCGCGTAGCGCGGCAGCCGCGTGTGGTGCGGCACCTCGCCGGCATACGTGCGCACCACGTCGCCGACGGCGAACCGCGGCGCCGCCTCGGCCGGCCGCTCGGTCGGCGCGCCGCGCGCCAGCGCCGGGGACACGTCGCCTGCGTGCAGCACACGCGCCAGCGGCTGCGGGGCATCGAGCACACGGCCTTCGCGCAGCTCGCGCGCGCTGACGAGGTTGCGTTCACGCAGCAGCTTTTCGAGCGCCTGCACCCAGATCTCGTAGTAGGTCAGCCGCGCGTAGGCCGGCAGCGTCTCCCGCGCGGCGCGGCTCGTGTCGAGGTTCCACTGCCCGGTGGCGCCCATCGCCAGCGTCAGCGCCAGCGCCTTCGGCTCCCAGGAGGCGTGCCAGAGGTCGCCTTCGCGCTCGAGCCCTTCGGGGCCGACGACGCGGCCGTGGCCGCGCTGTCCGCCGAGGTCGGCGCGGCTCGTGTAATGCGCCGTGCGCATGCCACTCATGCCGCTCGCTCCACGCATGCCGCTCATTGCGATGACGCCGCCGCCGGCGGCACCGGCAGCGCCTCACCCACACCGACCATCGAGTCGCGCGTCACCAGCTCCGCCAGAGCTTCTTCGCTCAACCCCTCGCTGCCGGCCGGCCGGCGCGGCAGCACGAGGTAGCGGATCTCGGCCGTGCTGTCCCAGACGCGCACCTGCGTGGCCTCGGGCAGCCGCACGCCGAACTCGGCGAGCACCGCGCGCGGCTCGCGCACCGCACGCGAACGGTACGGCGCGCTCTTGTACCAGGTGGGCGGCAGGCCGAGCACCGGCCACGGGTAGCAGCTGCACAGCGTGCAGACGACCATGTGGTGCACGGCTTCGGTGTTCTCGACGACGACCATGTGCTCGCCTTGGCGGCCCTGGTAGCCGAGCGAGGCGATCGCCGCCGTGCCGTCGCGCAGCAGCCACTCGCGGTAGGCGGGGTCGGCCCACGCCTTGGCGACGACGCGCGCGCCGTTGCGCGGGCCGATGCGCGTCTGGTAGGTGTCGATCAGCACGTCGAGCGCCGCCGGGTCGACGTAGCCCTTGCGCGCCAGCACCGTCTCGAGCGCGCGCACGCGCAGGTCCATCGGGCCGAGCGTGCTGGCGTCGTGGTCGTGATCATGGTCGTGGCCGTGGTCATGATCGTGATGACCACCATGGCCGTGCCCGCCATCGTGGCCCGGAGGATGCTCGTGCGAGTGCGCGCTGCTCATTGCGTCGATGCTACGCCGCCAGGCGCCGCTGCCGCAGCCGCGGGCCGCCTCACCACCACCCGAGTTGCCGCCCGCCGACGATGACGCCGAGAAAAACGAGCTGGTGCGTCATGTAGAAGGTCAGCGACCAGCGCCCGAGCACCGCCAGCGGCGCCAGCGCGCTCGGCACGCTACCGGCCAGCACCTCGCGGCGATGCGCAAGCAGCCAGCGGCCGGCCGCGAGCCCGAGCAACACGACGCCCAGCCACGGCAGCACCGGCACCCAGTCCTCGGTGATCGGCTTCTTCGTCACGAGCCCGGTCCAGTGCGCGAACGGCTGGTTGAACCACGGATGGCGGAAGACCTGCGGCACCGCCAGCGCCAGCGCGCCGATCGCCCACACCCAGCGCCCGGCCGGCGCGACGAGCCGCGCCAGGATCAGCATCACCGCGATGCCGTGCAGCACGCCGAAGCTGATCCAGCTCTTCGGGAACATCACCGCCGAGCCCAGGCTGACCAGCACTGCGCAGCCGGCCACCTGCGCCCAGCGGCGCCAGAAGCGCGGGCTGAAACGCGCCGCGAGACCCTCGCCTCGACCGGCTTCACCCTGCAATGCCACCGCCTGCGCGAGCCCGGCGCAGAAGAGGAACATCGTGACGATGCCGGTGCGCTGGTTCAGCCAGAACGGGTCGCGGTAGAAGTTCTGCGCCGGCATCAGGCCGTACAGGTTCAGGTCGAAGCACAGGTGGAACGCGGCCATCCAGAAGATCGCCGCGCCGCGCAGCGCGTCCAGGCGGTCGAAGCGCTCGCGCGCCGTCGGATCGATCGGGTTCAAGCCGGCCTCCCTGCTGTCACTGCGTTCACGCCGTCTTCTCGTAGACGTCAGTGAAGCGCTCGCCGTCCCAGGCATAGAGCAGGATCGCCGCGTGCAGGCAGCGGCTCGCCGGTCCGGGGCGAAAGAGGCCCACGCACTGGCCGCGCTCGTGCCGCACGCTGCGATAGGCCACGCCGTGCGAACCGCGTGCGCGCAGCGCGGCACCGAGCCGGCGCGACAGCGTGTAGTCGTCCGGGTCGTACACCGCTTCGGCCACCGCGCCCGGCGTGCGCAGGTCGTGCAGCCGGCCATCGATGGCGACGTGATAGAGGCGCATCGGCAGGTGCATCGCCGGCTGCCGCGTCGCGGCGAGAAAGCGGCCATGGTGGTGCCGAGTCTCGGCCAGCGCCGTGGCGCGGTCGCGCGCAGCGTAGAACATGCCGTAGCCGCCGTCGGAGAAGCGGCTGCCGAGCGTGTTGACGTGCGTGAAGGCGGCCATGATCGGCCCGCTGCCGGGGCCATATTGCCGCTCGGCGCGCGGCACGCGCTCGATCTCGCCGAGTTCGTCGCGTACGCGCTCGTTGGTCATCGCCTCGAGCGCGTACAGCGCCTCGAAGTCGGCGGCGTCGGCGACGCGGTCGAACAGGTTCACCGGTGGGTGCCGCGTCGGCACGATGCGGCAGGCGGCGCTCCAGCGCAAGCGACGCGCTTCGAGGTCCGGGCCGGCGACGCCGGGAAGCGCGGGCAGCGCCGGCAGCGCAGCCGATGCAGCGTCGCCGGCGCTCAAGACCACCCGCCGCCGCGCACGCCGTCGAGATAACTGCGCACCGCGTGCAGGTCGCTGACGTTGCCGGCCAGCATGCGCGCCAGCGCGCTGCGGCCGCCGAAGGCCGGCGTCGCGTTCGGCTGCCGCACCCAGGCGTCGGCCGCGGCCGCGTCGGGCAGCAGGATCGACAGGCTCTTCCAGATGCCCAGCAGGTACGACAGCCGCTCGAGCGTGTCGCGCGGCAGGCTGGCGCGCTCGGGGTGCTTGCGCCAGGCGAAGAACGTGCTGCGCGGCGGCTGGCCGAGCAGGCACAACTGCTCGTCGACGCTCAGCTGCCACGCCTGCGCGATGCGCTCGAAGGCGCGCAGGCCGGGCGCCGCCAACTGCTGCGGAGTGAACGACCGCGCGGCGGTTTCGGGGGCCAGGACGGCGCTCATCGACGGCTCCTCGGATGACTCCGGTTCTGTACTACCCGTGTATCTTAATCCATTCCCGGACTACACGCCAACCGCCGCGCCCAGCAATCGCGGCAGCACACGTGCCGCCGTGCCGCGCAGCACGAGGTGCGCCTGGCCGTCGATCTCGCTCTCGTCCGGGTTGACGATCACCACCCGCGCGCCGCCACGGCGGGCGCGGCCAGCGAGCCCCGCCGCCGGCCACACCGCGCCCGAGGTGCCGACCACGAGCATCACCTCGCACTCGTCGGCCAGGCGCTGCGCGCGATCGAGTGCGTCGGTGGGCAGCGCCTCGCCGAACCAGACGACGCCCGGCCGCGCCAGGTTGCCGCAGTGTGCGCAACGCGGCGGGCGCCCGGGTGACGCCTCGGCCGCCTGGGCCGGGTCGCAGCGCGGCCGCTTGCGGCAGGCGCTCTCGTCGAGCCACTGCACGGCGAGGATGTCGCCATGCAGCCGCACAACATCGGGCTGGCCGGCGCGCTGATGCAGGTCGTCGACGTTCTGCGTCACGACGCACATGCACCCCGGGTGCGCGCGCGCCCAGGCGGCGAGCGCCTCGTGCCCGGCGTTCGGCTGCGCGCGGCGCACGCCTTCTCGCCGTTCGGCGTACCAGTCCCAGACACGCTCGGGCGCGGCGCAGAAGCCCTCGACGCTGGCCAGCTCCTCGGGGTTGAAGCGCGACCACAAGCCCGTCAGCGCGTCGCGGAAGGTCGCGATGCCGCTCTCGGCGCTCATCCCTGCGCCGGTGAGCACGACGACCCGCCGCGCCGCGGCAATGGCCTCGCGCGCCTCCGCCAGGCGAGCGGGATCCGGGGCCGGAAGATCGAGCGTGGGCATCGGCGCAGCATAGCGCCGACGACGCACCGGGGATGCGCCGCCCCGCGCGCTCAGTTGTCGCCGAACCGCCCGCCCGTCTCGGCCATCTTCACCACCACCACGGCCGGCTCGAAGCGCGGGCCGTACTTCGCGGCGAGTTCCCGCGCACGTGCAACGAAGGCCTTTGCCCCCATCGAGTCGATGAAGCGCAGCGCGCCGCCGTGGAACGGCGCGAAGCCCCAGCCGAAGATGCTGCCGATGTTGCCGTCGGCCGCCGATCGCAACACCTTCTCTTCGTGGCAGCGCGCCGCCTCGTTGGCCTGCGCGAACATCAGCCGGTCGATCAGTTCACGTTGCGCCGGCTGCTCGGCCGCCGTCGGGTAGAGCTTCGTCAGCTCGGGCCAGAGCGTCTTGCCGGCGTCGGTGTAGTCGTAGAAGCCCTTGCCGGCCTTCTTGCCGATGCGGCCGATCTCCACCAGGTGCCGGATGACCGCGTAGCCCGGGTGCTCGGGCAGCGTCTTGCCCTCGGCCGCGAGGTCCTTCTTCGTCTGCTCGGCCACGTGCACCGACAAGCTCAGGCTCACCTCGTCCTGCAACGCCAGCGGCGGCATCGGCATGCCGGCCTGCAGGCCGGCGACTTCGATGCTGCGCGGGTGCACGCCCTCCTTCAGCATCGCGATGCCTTCCATCACGTAGGTCGCGAAGACGCGGCTGGTGTAGAAGCCGCGGCTGTCGTTGACGACGATCGGCGTCTTGCCGATCTGCAGCACGTAGTCGAAGGCACGCGCCAGCGTCTCGTCGGAGGTTTCCTTGCCGACGATGATCTCGACCAGCGGCATCTTGTCCACCGGGCTGAAGAAATGCAGCCCGATGAAGTTCGCCGGCCGCGCACTCGCCTGCGCGAGGCCGGTGATCGGCAGCGTGCTCGTGTTCGACGCGAACACCCGGTCGGCGGCGAGCACGGCCTCGGCCTTCTTCGTCACGTCGGCCTTGATGGCGCGGTCCTCGAATACGGCCTCGATGACGAGGTCGCAGCCGGCGAGGTCGTCGTAGCTCGTCGTGGCCTTGATCCTGGCCAGCAGCGCGTCGCGCTTCTCGGCCGTGCTGCGGCCCTTCTTCACCGCCTTGTCGAGCAAGCCCTGCGAGTAGGCCTTGCCGCGCTCGGCCGCCTCCTGCGTGGTGTCGAGCAGCACGACGTCGATGCCGGCCTTCGCCGAGACGTAGGCGATGCCGCCGCCCATCATGCCGGCGCCGAGGATGCCGAGCTTGCCGACCTTCGCGCGCGGCACGCCGGCCGGGCGTGAGGCGCCCTTCTTGATCGCGTTGAGCTGGAACCACAGCGTGTGGATCATGTTCTTCGCCTCGGCGCTCATCACGCAGGCGGCGAAGTAGCGGCTCTCGACGACGCAGGCGGTGTCGAAATCGAGCAGGCCGCCTTCGAAGATGCAGCTCATGATGTGCTGCACCGCCGGGTAGTTGCCGTAGCTCTTGGCGCTGGCGATCGAGGGGCCGATGGCCAGCATCTGCACCACCGCCGGGCTGCGCGAATCGCCGCCGGGGATCTTGAACTTCGGCTGGTCCCACGGCTGCGCGGCCTTCGGGTTGGCGGCGATCCAGGCGCGCGCCTTGGCCATCAGCTCGTCGCGGTCCTTTGCGAGATCGGCCAGGAGTCCCATCGACTTCGCCTTCGCCACCGGGATGTCGTTGCCCTCGGCGCAGATCTGCATCGCCTGCTGCACGCCCACCAGGCGCAAGAGCCGCTGCGTGCCGCCGCCACCGGGCAAGAGGCCCAGCTTCACTTCGGGCTGGCCGATCTTCAGCTTCGGGTCGTCGATCGCGATGCGCGCGTGACAGGCGAGCGCGATCTCGAAGCCGCCGCCGAGCGCGTGGCCGTTGAGCGCCGCCACCACCGGCTTGCCCTGCGACTCGAGCGCGCGCAGCACCCTCTTCAGCGCCATCGAGCCTTCGAACGGTTCCTCGGGCTTCGTCCAGGTGACGAGGCGGTCGAGGTCGGCGCCGGCGCAGAAGTCGGCCTTGCCGCCAGTGAGGATCATCCCCTTCACCGCCGGGTCGGCCAGCTTCGCCGGCAACGCTGCAAGGCCCATCACCAGCGCGTCGGCCAACACGTTCATCGGCCGGCCCGGCAGGTCCATCGTCGCGACGAGGATGCCGTCGCTCGTGAGTTCGGTCTTCACCGCCATTTCGCTGCTCGTCATGGTCACACCCGCTCGATGATGGTCGCGATGCCCATGCCGCCGCCGACGCACAGCGTGGCCAGGCCGGTGGCGAGATTGCGGCGCTCCAGCTCGTCGAGCAGCGTGCCGAGGATGATGCAGCCGGTGGCGCCCAGCGGGTGCCCCATCGCGATCGAGCCGCCGTTGACGTTGACGCGGTCGAGATCCACGTCGAGGTCGCGCGCCGTCTTCATCGGCACCACCGCGAAAGCCTCGTTCACCTCCCAGAGGTCGATGTCCTTGGCCTGCATGCCGGCCTTGGCCAACGACTTGCGGCAGGCCGGCGTCGGGCCGGTGAGCATGATCGTCGGCTCGCTGCCGATCACCGCCGCGGCCTTGATGCGCGCGCGCGGCTTCAGGCCCGCCTTGCGGCCCGCCTCGGCGTTGCCCACCAGCATCAGCGCCGCGCCGTCGACGATGCCGCTCGAGTTGCCGGCGTGGTGGATGTGGTTGATGCGCTCCACCGTCGTGTACTTGCGCAGCGCCGTGCTGTCGAAGCCCATCTGGCCGATCATCGCGAAGCTCGGCTCGAGCTTGGCCATCGATTCGATGCTGGCGTTGTCGCGGATCGTCTCGTCGCGGTCGAGCATCAGCAAGCCCGCGATGTCGCGCACCGGCACCTGGCTCTTCGCGAAGCGCCCTTCGGCGCGCGCTGCCGCGGCCTTCTGGTGCGAGCGCAGCGCGAACGCGTCGACGTCGGCGCGGCCCCAGCCTTCGAGCGTGCCGATCAGGTCGGCGCCGATGCCCTGCGGGACGAAGCCGGTCTTCTGGTTGATGCGCGGGTCCATCACCCAGGCGCCGCCGTCACTGCCCATCGCCCAGCGGCTCATGCTCTCGACGCCGCCGGCGACGACCAGGTCCTCCCAGCCGCTTTTGACCTTCGCCGCGGCGAGGTTCACGCTTTCCAGGCCGCTGGCGCAGAAGCGGCTTTGCGTCACGCCGGCCACCGTCTGCGCCCACTCGGCATCGAGCACCGCGGTGCGCGCGATGTCGGCGCCCTGCTCGCCGATCGGCGTCACGCAGCCGAGCACCACGTCGTCGACGAGCGCGGTGTCGAGCCGGTTGCGCTCCCGCATCGCCGCAAGCAGCGTTCGCAGCAGCCACACCGGCGTGGCCTGGTGCAGGCTGCCGTCCTTCTTGCCCTTGCCGCGCGGCGTGCGCACGTGGTCGTAGATGAATGCATCGCTCATCGGAAGCTCCTCACATGAACCGGCTGGCCAGTTCCTTCATGATCTCGTTGGTGCCGCCGTAGATGCGCTGCACGCGCGCATCGACGTACAACTCGGCGATCGGGTATTCCATCATGTACCCATAGCCGCCGAAAAGCTGCAGGCACTCGTCCATCACCTTGCACTGCTGTTCGCTGACCCAGGCCTTGGCGAGCGCCGCGCGCGCTGCGTCCAGCTCACCTTTCAGGTGCGCGCTCATGCAGGCGTCGACATAGGCGCGCGTGGCCAGCACGGTGGCCTGCACCTCGGCGAGCTTGAACTTCGTGTTCTGGAAGTCCCACACCGTCTTGCCGAAAGCCTTGCGCTCCTTCGCGTAGGCGAGTGTCTCCTCGAGCGCACGCTCCATCGCGCCGATGCCGCTGACAGCGATGATCAGCCGCTCCTGCGGCAGCTCCTGCATCAGCTGAAAGAAGCCCTGGCCTTCCTTCAGGCCGAGCAGGTTCTCGGCCGGCACGCGCACGTCGTCGAAGAACAGTTCGCTCGTGTCCTGCGCCTTCATGCCCACCTTGTCGAGGTGGCGGCCACGGCGAAAACCCGGCGCCTTGTCGGTCTCGACGAAGACGAGCGAGATGCCCTTGGCGCCGGTGCCCGCATCGCCGGTGCGGCAGACGACGCAGACGAGGTTGGCGTTCTGGCCGTTGGTGATGAAGGTCTTCGCGCCGTTGATGACGTACTCGTCGCCTTCGCGCCGGGCGGTCGTGCGCACGCTCTGCAGGTCGCTGCCGGTGCCGGGCTCGGTCATCGCGATGGCGCTGATGAACTCGGCCGTGCACATCTTAGGCAGCCAGCGGCGTTTCTGTTCCTCGGTACCGTGGTGCAGGATGTACGGCGCGACGATCGCAGCGTGCAGGCCGCCGCCCCAGCCGCTGATGTTGGCCTTGCCCTGCTCGAGCAGGATCGCCGCCTCGTGGCCGAAGTCGCCGCCGGCGCCGCCGTAGGCCTCGGGCGTGGAGACGCACAACAAGCCGTTGGCAGCCGCCTCGCGCCACACCTCGGGCGGCATCAGGCCGAGAGCGCGGAACTCGGCCGCGCGCGGCACCCACTTGTCGGCGATGTAGCGCGCGGCGGACTCCTGGAGCATGCGGTGCTCGTCGGTCATCCACGCGGAAGGGAACAAAGGCAAGCTCATCGTGCTTCCAGTTGTCGGCGCACTTCGCCGTTGATCAGCCGCAGCTCGGCGAGCGTGGCGTCGATGTGCTCGCGCCGCTGCTCCAGTTCGGCAATCGCCGCGTCGGTCTTGCCGAGCACCCACTTCAACTGCTGCACGCGGCCTTCGCCGCGCGCGCCGTACAGGTCGAGGTAGTGCTTGATATCGGTGAGCGACGCGCCGATCGCCTTGCTGCGCAGGATCAGCGCCAGCCGCGCGCGGTCCCGCCGCGTGTAGACGCGCGTGCCGTTGACGCGCCGCGGCGCCAGCAGACCGCGGTCTTCGTAGAAGCGGATCGTGCGCAGCGTGATGCCGAACTCGCGGCACAGCTCGGTGATGCCGAAGAGTTCGCCGGTGTCGGACTCGCGGTGCGAGGCGAGCACTTCGCGCGCCCCCGCCGCGGCGGCCGCCGCCGCAGCCACCGTGGCGCTGCGGCCGGTCTTGCGCGCCACGCGCTGCAACACCACGCGGGCCCTCTAGACGATGCGCTGCAGCTTCAGCGCCACGCTCATGTCGCCGGAGACCTTGAACTTGCCCATCATGAAGCCGGTCGCGGGCTCGAGCTCGCCGGTGACCAGCGCCACCAGGTTCTCGTGGCTGATGGCGATCGTGCAGTCGGTCTCGCGGTCGGTGTTGTCGACGGTATTCGGCACGCTGGCGCCGTCGATCACGACGACGCCTTCGTCGCCGCAGTCGAACTTCAGCGTCGCGTTCAGGCCGCTCGACTCGCCGACCTTGGCGCGCAGCGCCTCGGTGATGGCTTGCATGTCCATGGGGAACAGACTCGAAGAAGGATGGGCGCCGATCGTAGCGCTGCCGGGTGCCGCTAACCTGCGCGTAATCCCCCTAGATGTCACCCGGTTGACGTTAACGTTACCCGCCGTTCCAATGCGGCCGATGGATGCCCCGACGAACGCCCTCGCCCCCGGCTACCGCAGCGTCTTCCGCCCGAACCTCTTCACCGGCCAGACGTTCTGGGTCACCGGCGGCGGCAGCGGCATCGGCCGCTGCGTCGCGCACG
This sequence comes from Betaproteobacteria bacterium, assembly GCA_016716535.1. Classification (GTDB taxonomy): domain Bacteria; phylum Pseudomonadota; class Gammaproteobacteria; order Burkholderiales; family Burkholderiaceae_C; genus Rubrivivax. The sequence continues at coordinate 282,437 of JADJWD010000004.1, forward strand.
AGCTGGCCTCGCTCGGCGCGCGCGTCGTCATCAGCGGCCGCAAGGTTGACAAGCTCGAGCGTGTCGCCGCCGAGATCGCCGAAGACGGCGGCCAGTGCCACTCGATCGCCTTCGACATCCGCGACGAAGAGGCGGTGAAAGCCGGCGTCGCGCAGGTGCTCGCCGCGCACGGGCCGGTCACGGGCCTCGTCAACAACGCCGGCGGGCAGTTCCCCTCGCCGCTCATGGCCATCGGCAAGAAGGGCTTCGACGCGGTGGTGGCCAACAACCTCACCGGCGGCTTCCTGATGATGCGCGAGCTCTTCACGCAGTGCATGGAACAGCACGGCGGCGCCATCGTCAACATGACGGCCGATTTCCGCAACGGCATGCCGGGCATGGGGCACAGCGGCGCGGCGCGCGCCGGCATGAGCAACCTCACGATGACCGCGGCGTTCGAGTGGGCGCACGCCGGCGTGCGCGTGAACGCCGTCGCGCCGGGCTGGATCGCCTCCAGCGGCATGGACAGCTACGGCCCGGCGATGCAGCCGCTCATCAAGAAGCTGCAGAACGCCGTGCCGCTCAAGCGCATGGGGCTGGAGGCCGAGGTCAGCGGCGTCATCGTCTTCCTGCTCTCGCCGGCGGCGGCCTTCGTCAGCGGCGTCACGGTGCAGATCGATGGCGCCGCGTCGCTCGGCCACGCCGTCTTCCCGCTGGCCGAGGCGAAGAACCAGCGCCCGTTCGAGGGCTTCCACCGCGCCGTCACGCCCGAGGTGCTGAAATCGTGACGGCGCTCACCTCCGCGCTGAATCCGTCCTCGGCCGCGTTCCAGGCCAACGCCGCGCGCATGCACGAGCGGCTGGCCGAGGTGCGCCGGCTCGAGGCGCTGGTCGTCGCCGAGAGCGATAGCAAGCGCAGGAAGTTCGACGAGCGCGGCCAGCTGCTGCCGCGCGAGCGCGTGGCGCGGCTCATCGACCGCGGCAGCGAGTTCCTCGAACTGAGCACGCTCGCCGGCCTCGGCATGCACGACGACGACGGCAAGAAGAGCGTGATGGGCGGCGGCAGCATCGTCGGCATCGGCGTCGTCTGCGGCAAGCGCGTGCTCGTGTCGGCCAACGACAGCGCCGTCAAGGGCGGCACGGTGGCGCCGATGGGGCTGAAGAAGGCGCTGCGCGCGCAGGAGCTGGCGCGCGAGAACAAGCTGCCGCTCGTCGCGCTCGTCGAGTCCGGCGGCGCCAACCTGATGTACCAGGCCGAGATCTTCGTCGACGGCGGGCGCACGTTCGCGAACCAGGCGCGCCTGTCGGCCGCCGGTATCCCGCAGGTCGCCGTCGTGCACGGCGCGTCCACCGCGGGCGGCGCCTACCTGCCGGGGCTGAGCGACTACGTCGTGCTGGTGAAGAACCGCAGCAGCATCTACCTCGCCGGCCCGCCGCTCGTGAAAGCCGCCATCGGCGAAGACGCGAGCGAGGAAGAACTCGGCGGCGCCGAGACGCACGCCTCGATCACCGGCCTCGGCGAATACCTCACCGAGAACGACGCGCACGCGATCGCCGTCGCTCGCGAGTTGATCGACAAGCTGCCGTGGGACACGTCGCCCGCCATCAGCACGAGCTTGCGCGCCGCGGCGCCCGAGCCGCTCTTCCCCCGCCGAGGAGCTGATGGGCATCGTGCCCGCCGACGACCGCGAGCCCTACGACGTGCGCGAGGTGATCGCCCGCCTCGTCGACGCGAGCGACTTCCTCGAATTCAAGGCCGCCTACGCGCCAGACACGATCTGCGGCCACGCGCGCATCCAGGGCCACGCGGTCGGCCTCGTCGGCAACAACGGGCCGATCCAGCCCGCGGGCAGCACGAAGGCCGGCCAGTTCATTCAACTCTGCGATCAGAGCGGCACGCCGATCGTCTTCTTGCAGAACACCACCGGCTACATGGTCGGCAAGGCGGCCGAGCACGCCGGCGCCATCAAGCACGGCAGCAAGATGATCCAGGCGGTGGCCAACGCGCGCGTGCCCAAGTTCACCGTCGTGCTCGGCGGCAGCTTCGGCGCCGGCAACTACGGCATGTGCGGGCGCGGCTTCGACCCGCGCTTCTGCTTCTCGTGGCCCGAGCGCCCGCACCGCCGTGATGGGCGGCGCGCAGGCGGCGAAGGTGATGGACATCGTCAACCGCAACAAGCTCGTGCGCATGGGCCAGCAGCCCAACGACGAAGCCCTGGCCGCGATGAGCGACGCGCTGCGCCGCCGGCTCGACGCCGAAAGCACCGCGCTCTTCGGCACCGCGCGCCTGTGGGACGACGGCCTCATCGACCCGCGCGACACGCGCCGCATCCTGGGCCTGTGTCTTTCCATCGCCGCCGAGGCCGCCGCGCGCACCTTGCGCCCCAACACCTTCGGCGTGGCGCGGCTCTGACGCCGGCGCCCACCGACCTTCTTCCGCCTTCCTCCATCGGAGAATCCCGCATGAAGTTCACCCAAGAGCACCGCCAGATCGAAGACACGGTGGTCAAGTTCGTCGAGAAGGAGATCAACCCCTTCGTGCCCGAGTGGGAGCGTGCCGAGCAGTTCCCGAGCCACGAGGTCTTCAAGAAGCTCGGCAACCTGGGCCTGCTGGGCCTGAAGTACCCCGAGGAATTCGGCGGCGCCGGCCTCGACTTCTCCTACAGCCTCGTGATGGCCGAGGCGCTGGGCGTGTGCGCCTGCGGCGGCATCCCGATGGCCATCGGCGTGCAGACCGACATGGCCACGCCGGCGCTGGCCCGCTTCGGCAGCGACGAGCTGCGCAAGGAGTATCTCGTGCCCACCATCGCCGGCGACTACGTGGCCTGCCTGGGCGTCAGCGAGCCCGGCGGCGGCAGCGACGTGGCCGCTGTGAAGACGACCGCCCGCCACGACGGCGGCGACTACGTCATCAACGGCACGAAGATGTGGATCACGAATGGCTTGAAGGCGGATTGGTGCTGCCTGCTCGCCAACACCAGCGAGGCCGGTGCCCCGCACAAGAACAAGAGCCTCATCGTCGTGCCGATGGACGCGCCGGGCATCACCAAGCAGAAGATCCACAAGATCGGCATGCACAGCTCCGACACGGCGCAGCTGTTCTTCGACAACGTGCGCGTGCCGCGCCGCAACCTGATCGGCCAGGAAGGCATGGGCTTCGCGTTCCAGATGCTGCAGTTTCAGGAAGAGCGCCTGTGGGGCGCCGCCGCCGGGCTGAAGGCGATGGACCGGCTGATCGATTTGACGATCGACTACACGCGCCAGCGCAAGACCTTCGGCAAGAGCATCCTCGACAATCAGGTCGTGCACTTCCGTCTGGCCGAGTTGCGCACGGAGGTCGAGGCGCTGCGCGCTTTGACCTACCGCGCCGTGGAGATGTATGTTGGCGGCAAGGACGTGACCAAGCTCGCGAGCATGGCCAAGTTGAAGGCCGGGCGGCTCGGGCGCGAGGTCGCGGACAGCTGCCTGCAGTACTGGGGCGGCATGGGCTTCACCGCCGACAACCCGCTGTCCCAGGCCTATCGCGACGGCCGGCTCACGTCCATCGGCGGCGGCGCCGACGAGATCATGCTCGGCATCATCTGCAAGCTCGAGGGCACGTTGCCCAAGGGCGCGCATTGAGGGTGGGCCGCGGTCTTCCACGATGAGCATCGAACTCGCCGCGTTCACCACCCTCGCGCTCAGGCGCGAAGGCCCGGTGCTGCACGTCACGCTGAACCGGCCCGAGGTGCGCAACGCGATGTCGCTGACGATGGTGCGCGAGTTGCGCGCCGTGCTCGCGCAAGCGGAAGCCGACGGCCAGACGCGCGTGCTCGTGCTGCGTGGCGCCGGCGGCCACTTCTGCGCCGGCGGCGACATCAAGGACATGGCCGGCGCGCGTGCGAAGCTGGCCGAGAACCCCAACGCGATGGCCGAGACGAACGCCGCTTTCGGCGAGCTGTGCGTTGCGTATGCCCACACGCCGCTCGCGCTCGTCACGGTGCTGCAGGGCACGGTGATGGGCGGCGGCTTCGGCCTGGCTTGCGTCAGCGACGTGGCGCTCGCCGACGACACCGTCGTCTTCCGCCTGCCCGAGACGAGCCTCGGCCTCGTGCCGGCGCAGGTGGGGCCGTTCCTCGTCGAGCGCATCGGCTACGCCGAGACGAAACGGCTCGCCGTCACCGGCGCGAAGATCGACGCGGCCGAAGCGCTGCGGCTGCGCCTCGTGCACGAGGTGCACATCGAGGACGAAGCGCTCGAGTGGGCGCTGGCGCGCGTCGTGAAGGGCATCCTCGCCTGCGCGCCGGGCGCGCTGGCGGCGACGAAGAAGCTGCTGGCGCAGGCGCGCTTCACGCCGCCGGCGGCGCTGGTGCCCGAGGCGGCGCGTGTGTTCTCGGCCGCTGTGCTCGGCCCCGAGGGCGTTGAAGGGACGCTCGCGTTCGTGGGCAAGCGCAAGCCGGCATGGGTGCCCGAAGAAGCGCAGACCGGCGGGGCCAGCGCATCGTGAGCTTCCGCAAGATCCTCGTGGCCAACCGCGGCGAGATCGCCTGCCGCGTGCTGCGCACTGCGCATCGCCTCGGCTACCGCACGGTGGCGGTGTTCAGCGACGCCGATGCCGGCGCGCCGCACGTCGCGATGGCCGACGAGGCTGTGCGCATCGGACCACCGCCCGCGGCCGAGTCGTATCTGAACATCGCCGCCCTCGTCGACGCGGCGCGCCGCACCGGCGCCGAGGCCGTGCACCCCGGCTACGGGTTCCTCAGCGAACGTGCCGACGTCGCGACCGCGTGTGCCGACGCGGGCCTCGTCTTCATCGGCCCGCCGCCGGCGGCGATCGCGGCGATGGGCGACAAGGCCGCGGCGAAGCGCCGCATGCGCGACGCCGGCGTGCCCTGCGCGCCGGGTTATCTCGGCGAAGACCAGAGCGAAGAGCGCCTCGTCGCCGAAGCGAAGCGCCTCGGCGCGCCGCTGCTCGTCAAGGCGGTGGCCGGCGGCGGCGGACGCGGCATGCGGCTCATCCGCGATGCCCAGGATCTCGCGCAGTTGCCCGAGGCACTCGCCGGCGCGCGCCGCGAAGCGCAAAGCGCGTTCGGCGACGGCACACTGATGCTCGAACGCCTGATCGAAGGCGGTCGGCACATCGAGATCCAGGTCTTCGCCGACGCGCACGGCCACGCCGTGCACCTGGGCGAGCGCGACTGCACGGCGCAGCGTCGGCGCCAGAAGGTCATCGAGGAGGCGCCCTCGCCGGTGGTGAGCCCGGCCATGCGCGAGGCGATGGGCCGCGACGCCGTCTCGGCCGCGCTGGCCGTGGGCTACCGCGGCGCCGGCACGGTGGAGTTCATCGTCGACGCGCGCCTGAACCACTACTTCCTGGAGATGAACACGCGGCTGCAGGTGGAGCACCCGGTCACCGAGTGCATCACCGGCTTCGACCTCGTGGAGTGGCAGCTGCGCATCGCCGCCGGCGAGCCGCTGACGAACCTGGTGCCGCGCCTGCAGGACGACATCCGCTTCACCGGCCACGCCATCGAAGCGCGCCTGTACGCCGAAGACCCCTACGCAGGCTGGAAGCCGCAGACCGGGCGCATCGATGGCTGGGCGCCGGAAGGCGGAAGCGTCCGCATCGACCACGGCATCGCCGCCGGCGGCGAGGTGACGCCGTACTACGACGCGATGGTGGCCAAGTTCATCGCCCACGGCCGTGACCGCGCCGACGCCGTGCGCCGCCTGACGCGCGCGCTGGAGGAGGCGCCGCTCTTCGGCCCGGTGAACAACGGGCGCTTCCTGCGCGACCTGGTCAACCACCCGCGCTTCACCGCCGCGACGATGACGACGACGCTGCTCGACGAGTGGGTGGCATCGAATGAAGCGCTGCTCGCGCGCCCCGTCCCGCCCGACGACGCCTGGCGCATCGCCGCCGCGCTGCTGGCCGGGCATGCCGACGGCGCCCGGCCGGCGAGCGTCGGCCGCTTCGACCTGACGCTCGTCACCGGCGAAGGTGCACACGCCACCAGGCAAACGCTGCGCGCGCCGCCCGAAGGCGTGCAGATCGACAGCCTCGAAGGCACCACGCTGCGCTGCACCGTCGACGGCGTGCGCCGCCGGCTGCACGCGCACGTCAATGCCAACGGCACGATGCAGCTCGCCATCGACAGCACCGTCTTCCGCTTCCGCGAAGCCTCGCCCTACCCCGCACGCGATGCCGCCGCCGACCCGAGCCGCGCGCGCGCGCCGGTGGCCGGCGTCGTCGCGCACGTCAGCGTCGCCGTCGGCGACGTGGTTCAGGTCGGTCAGCCGCTCGTCTGCGTCGAGGCGATGAAGATGGAAATGTGGCTCGTCGCCGCCGCGGCCGGCCGCGTCAAGGCCGTGCACACCACGCCGAAAGCCAGCGTCGCCGCCGGCGCCGTGCTGGTGGAACTGGAGATCGACGAATGAGCGCTGACAAGGCCATCCTCACCTGCGCCCTCACCGGCGTGCTCACCGACCCCAAGCAGCACCCGGTGCCGGTGACGCCCGAGCAGATGGCCGCCGAGGCGCGCGACGCCTTCAACGCCGGCGCCAGCATCATGCACGTGCACCTGCGCAGCCAGGAGCCGGGCATGGGCCACATGCCGAGCTGGGACCCCGACGTGGCCGAGGCGGTGGTGAACGCCATCCGCGCCGCCTGCCCGGGCGTCATCATCAACCTCACCACCGGCATCGTCGGCAAGGACGTCTCCGGCCCCATCGCGTGCATCCGGCGCGTCAAGCCCGAGGCGGCGGCCTGCAACGCCGGCAGCCTGAACTACCTCAAGATCAAGGAAGACGGCACCTGGGCCTGGCCGCCGATGGTGTTCGACAACCCGGTGGCCAAGGTCAAGCAGATGCTCGACGCGATGGCCGAGACGGACACGCACCCGGAGTTCGAGTGCTTCGACGTCGGCATCGTGCGCAGCGTGGGCATGTACCTGAAGGCCGGCATGTTCACCGGCGTGCCCGAGGTCAACTTCGTGATGGGGGTGGCCAGCGGCATGCCGGCCGACGTGGACCTGCTGGCGCTGCTGCCACGCTATGCGCCGAAAGATGCGGTGTGGCAGACCACGCTCATCGGCCGCGCCGAGATCTGGCCCGTGCACCGGCGCACCGCCGAGCTGGGCGGCATGCTGCGCACGGGGCTGGAAGACACCTTCTACCTGCCCGACGGCAGCCGCGCGCGCGGCAACGGCCAACTCATCGAAGCGCTGGCGCGCACGGCGCGCGAGTGCGGGCGCGAGATCGCCAGCCCCGCCGAGGCGCGCGTGCGGCTCGGCCTGAAAGGCGAGACAGGCGCGCCGGCCCACGCATGAGCACCGCGCCGGCCGCCCACGCCACAACACGCAGCGCCGAGGAGCAGGCGCGCTTCGAGCGCGGCCTGCGGGAGATGTTCGAGCAGCACATCAGCTTCAACCAGCTGCTGGGGCTGAAGATCGTCTCGCTGCAGCCGGGGGACGTGCGCGGCCGGTTCGCGATGAAGCCCGAGCTCGTCGGCCACTTCACCTATGGCCGCCTGCACGGCGGCGTGATCTCTTCGGTGCTGGACGCGATGGCCGGCCTGGCGCTGATGGTGGCCATCGCCGAGCGCCACCCGCAGGAAAGCGCGGCGCAGGTGATGCACCGCTTTGCGCGCATGGGCACCATCGACCTGCGCATCGACTTCCTGCGCCAGGGCCTGGGCCAGCACTTCGACGCGAGCGCCAAGGTCACGCGCCTGGGCGGGCGCATTGGGTCGGCGCAGATGGCGTTGCACAACGACGGCGGCGAGCTGATCGCCACGGGGGCGGCGTCGTTCGTGGTGTCGTGAGCGCAGAGGTTGACACGCCGACGCTCGGAGAGCCACGCTCACTTGTCACGGGTGCGTCAGGCTTCGACGCCGGCCGCTGCTGCTGCAGGCCCGCTTCTCCAAAAGTACGACCAGGGTCGGCTGCGCAATGTCACCGGATTCATCCCTGCCGCGATCAATCAATTGGAAGTGCCTGTTGAATCTCGTCGTAACCCCACCCGGGATCAAGAAACTCAAGATCCTGACGGCCCCATCCGAGGAAGCCAGGTGGCGGATCACGCGAGATCGCACTTTGCACCTTTAGCAAATAGATTGCCCCTGCAGTCTCCTCCCTCGACAGGCGATGTGCTTCACGGGTTGCCCTGTCAGCCCGGAAAAGCTCAAGCACGTAGTCGCTTGCCTGAACCAGCGTATGAAGTAGCGGCAAGTGAACGCGGAGGCGAAAGATCGATTCTTCAGTCGCATCCGCCGCGAAACCGGCCTCAGAGGAATTTATTGCAAGCGTCGTGAACGTCGTGATCGTCATGACATTCGCGCGCGAAAGGGTCCCATAGATGATCGGGAACAAATGGTTTGACTCACTAGCCCCCGGAAACTGCAGAGCGAGATTGTGCAGCCCATCAATTATAACCGTGGTGTACGGCCTACCGCTTAGTCTACCCTCCTCCAACTTTCGGACCATCTTTGAATGAAGGTCCTCAGCATGGAGCACTCCTGGAGTGAGATGAATAACCGACACCGTTGGGATGCTTTTCGCATACCTCTCAGCCGTCTCAGCGCCAAGACCTCGCAGAGAGGTAATCTTCGACTCCTGCACAATGAGCCGTTGACTCCGCTGCTGGAGCACCTCGTAGTAGGACTGTGGGTAAAGAAACGATAGAACCAAAACCCTCGGGACTCGTTGACCGACGACATACCCCGTCTCTGTGTACTTAGGCGCAAGTGCCATCCTCAGTGCGAGCCCGGCCTTGCCCGAACTGCCTCTTCCCTGTATGAGGATCTGCGCTCCTGAGTGTAGGCGCAAGAATTCAACGTACTTGAATCCGCCATCCGTCCTTCGGCGGACATTCAAAACCTCCAGAAAAGCATCCCGATCCCAAAGAACTTGGCGCAAGTTCTGCTGGGCGTCCATTTGTGATGAAAGCTGTGGAGCAACCCTGAATCCGGCGTCACCGGAGAGGTGAAATATGTGGGTCCCGTGACGAGATATCTGCTGTCTTGATTTGGAAAGCGAAAAGAGCCGCACAGGCTTTTTCGTATGCTCATCTGCACTTTCCACTCTGAGTTGTATCACCATATCGACTAGGTAGTCGAGTTCACCCCATGCCTCTCTCGCGTCCGAGGTGATCAGAACGATAAGGACACGCATCTCACGGCACGTTTCGACAAACGCCGCAAGGCGCTGCCGAGGTGTCGTTCCTTCACCAGCAGCCCCGATGGACAGCGCGGACAGACTGTCAAGCACGACGAGGAACGGAAGTGGGGGAATTAGTTCGCCCGCCCTTTGCCTTTGCGGCCAGTCTCGCTTGGCTTGAAGAATGTCGCGTCGAAGAGGTTCGATCACGTTCTCTTCAATCGCGTCCAGCGACGCAGATCGGATGGGAAAGGCGGTGAACCATTCGTCGTCCGTCGCCGAGTGATAGCTGAGGCGCGAAAGGCGAGGCTGGCTCTGCTGGCGGAGCTTCGATACAAGATCGCCTTGAGCCTCCTCGAAGCTGAAATAGAACGTCTGCGTGCCCAGCGGCGCTAGAGCGGCAGCCAAGGCCAAGGCGAAGGTCGTCTTGCCTGTCCCGGGCCCCCCCGCCAGTTGCATAACTAGGCCTGCGCCAACGGACGGCTTGATTCCATTAAAGAAGACATTCTCGAACCCACGCAGTGCGACTGGTACGCCAAGTACTTCGTTCATGAAGTCAGCAGGTGCTGGGAGCGTGACGTATCGCTTGGACAGGCGAAACTGAAAGGTCATCTGCTCGCTGTGCGGCCTAACCTTCCACGCGTGGCTGAACAGGCCACCCCGCAAGAAGTCGGGGGCAGTCTTGGCGTCGACACGCATGAGCAAGACACCACGCATAGCCATGAAATTGCCGACAAAACTCTTCTTCGCATCGGCCTTAATTGACCAGATATCCCCGATCTCGACCCAGGTTCGACAGTTTCCCACCTCTTCGATAATCGTGCTCTCGTCGACCAGAAGGCTTGCGTTCGTTGTCTGTTCGGTAAATGAGTTCCGCGGCCAAGCGCCTATTCGCTGTGACAGCAGTAGTCGACCAGCCAGAATTGGAAATGCCCTTGTATGCGGCTCCTCAGGGATCGTTAGTGCCTCCACCGCGATATGCAGAGGGGACGGCAGAAGTACATAGCCTTCGGCCAAGCGACGCTCATCAGCTTGCGCAAACGCTTCGCTGATGTGCAGGTCAATGAGTTGCACGAGACGCGGCAGTTCACCCTCAGGACGGGACACGTGCCCGCGCTGCCTTCTGAACAAGCCCTGCACTACGTGCCCGTCCATCCCGGTCGAGTGAAACTTTGCCCTCGGATACACACTTTCGAAGTGCTCTCGCATCCGGGAAAAGATCCGCTCATCGGTGTGCGCCCTTGCCTTCTCCTCAACATAGATAGCCATAGCTTCGGAGATCGCGCCGACAGCCGCCTCCAACGTCGTCATTAATTTCCGAAAATCCGATTCTCTATGTTCAGGTCGTGATGGCACGATGCATCTCAATCACTGATGAATTCGACCGAGAAGACTATTGATACTCCGATTTACCTGTTCAACGGGATAGTTAATCGACCTGTCTACGCTCAGGCGCCTCACCGAATTCACGATGTCGACTGCGTCCGCGGGAGGCTGTAAGGACTGCCACATCGCGTTCCGGCGCTTGACTGCTTGATCAAAAGCTTCACCGTTGTCCAGGAGTGCTAAGTCTCTGATCAAGTCATTGATCTCGTACACTCTCTGCGGCACGCGATGCACGCAACTAACAAGCACGCTCGCGAGCGTCCAACTGGGCTTTGCCTTGTACTGGGCTTTAGCGCTGTCGAACACCTCACTTAGCATTTGGGCGGTTGGAGGCCGGTTCGTCCGCGCCACTGCCGTCACAATGCTCGCTGAGAGCCGATCAATTGGCTGACTGACCCTTGAGCGGAGCAGGTGATGGAGCGCGGCACGGACTTCCGCTGCGTGATCTACAAGCTCTGATTGAAGAACAAACGAGAAGAAGGCATCTTGTATCTCGCTAGCGGCGTTAATCAGGCGATGCCGAACAAACTCAAGTGCGGCACGTCTACACCTTCGGACTTCGGCCGTGTCATCACAGACCTTAAGCTTGTGCGATAGAAGCAAGAGCTTGGAGTGGGAACGGGAGTCGTCATCGAGCAGATACCGACCGAGCTCGGCCTCAAACCATCCCGAATCACGGTGATCGCGGCGGCCCGCGGAACTTGCGGTCTTATTCGCAACCATTGGGTGCTTACGCTGCGCGCTCGTAGATCACGACGTAATCCCGTATGGACCCGACACGCACGTTATTGACAACCACTTCGGCAAGCCCATTCAGGCCAGCGGGACATTGCTCTAGTGGGCGGGTCTTTCCGCCAGGCTCCCAGTATGGGTATGCACCGGAGTCTGCGAATCGCGGACGGAACGATTCCGAAGTGTGTATCGCCATTAGCACGTATCGTACAGGTCGGTCCGACTCAGGAGCAAGTCCCAATCGCGCCGGGAGGTAGGCTACGTCTTCTCTGATCGCAGAGGCTTCACTTGCTTCAAGGACTGCGATCCACATGGGAGTTCCATGCACGTGCAAGGGAAGCTGACCGTAATCGATGCGCGCAAGCCCCGAGGTCACTGCCGCCGACAAGCGCAGCACGATGTCGTTCGCGATGAGCATCGCGTCAGTGACCAGCAAGCTCGGGTCTTCAGCCTTCAAGGCGAAGGCCAAGCCCTTTTGAAGCTTGTCTTCTCTGCGCGTCGAAAAGGTCGATAGTCCGCTAGCAGCAGTAGGCGCCCCCTTGAAGTACAAGTCATTTCGTTCAGCACTTGCACGAACTGCGGTTTGAATCAGGTTGACATGATCAAGAGTGACATCTGCCTCCGTAACACCAGCGACTGATGTGCTTATGACTCCAGCAAGATGAGCTCGCTCAGCATCTGGCGTCTGGGCACATGCCTTGAGGTTCTGCTGTATCGCCTGAAACTGTGCCTTCGCGTCAGCATCGAATGCCATGGTCCCTCCCTCCGCTACTCAAGCATACGACACGGGCCCAACGGATGGAAGTCGGTGAGGTCCCACTCGCTCGGGGGAGCTAGGGGCGGCCGAAACCTTGGGCCCAGGCGCCTTGTGGGTGGACGCCACCGAGTGATCCACCGACGCCCATTTCAGGCTCTGATGCCGAAGGCGCTAGCCAGCCGTCGGCGCAACCGCTCTGAATCTCGAAGCTCACACTCCCACACGGTCAATACGCGCCATCCCTCAGCTTGCAGGCGCTTCACATTTTCTTGATCACGCTCTCTATTGCGCTCCAGCTTCGGAAGCCAAAACTCCAACCGCGTGGCAGGCGCCCTCCCTCGTGCGCAATCGTGGCCATGCCAGAAGCAGCCGTGCACGAACACAACCGTGCAATGGCGCCGAAGAACGAGATCGGGAGTCCCGGCGAGCGTGCGTTGATGCAGTCGAAAGCGCAATCCCAACCTGTGCAAGATTGACCGCACGCCTCGTTCAGGCGCCGTGTCCACCGAGCGGACTGACGCCATGTTGCGGCGCCGCTGCCCACTGGACACGCGGTCCGCCATCAACAGTCTACGCGGGCCAGCGACCTAGTCGGTCTCCCGCGCCTCCAGCCCTCTTCTGAGGGCCTTGGCATGCGCTGCAATAAACGGCGGCGGCAGGGCGTTCCCGATCATTAGCGCAATTGCTTCTTTGCCGTGTTCCACGTTGAAGCGATAGCGTCTGGGGAAGCCCTGGAGTATTGCCGCCTCGCGAAGCGTAATGGTTCGGTTCTGCGACGGATGCAAGAAGCGCCCCTTTGACGGGTTGTGGCAGCCGCTCGTGATCGTAGGCGAGACATCATCCCAGGCCATACGTCCGTAGACGTCGCTGAAGCCGTCGCTTCGCTTGTGACACTCCAGCCGATACCGCTCCGGCAGGTCGCAGCGGCTGCCTCCGTCTTTTGGGATCAAAGCAATGAGTCTTCGAACGTGTTCCGTTCGCTTCTCCGCCAAAGCGTGGAGCTTGTCCGACGCCTCCACCGGCTTTCGAAGTCCACTCAGTGCTTGACGAACGGTTACCCGCCTGCGCACCTTATCCGCGATGGCCGGTTCGTGAACATTCGACGCTAACATAATGAGGCGTTTGCGTCTCTGTGGGACCGCATAGTCAGCAGCATCAAGCACATGCACGACCGTCTTGTAGCCAAGTGCGTGCAATTGCCGGCGCATCTTCAGAAATCGCGCGTCTTTGGCCAGAGCAGGCACGTTCTCAAGCATCACAGTCTTCGGTCTAATCGCTTGGACGAACCGGAAGAAGTCAGCAACGAGATTGTTGCGATCGTCCCTGACCGCTGTCCGCTTATTCATTGTTCGCAGACGCGAGAACCCCTGACACGGTGGGCAACCTGCAAGCAGATCCAGTTCACCCGGCTTCAGTCCCGCCTCAAGCAGGACCTGCCTAGGACTGAGATCTCGGATGTCCCTCCCGTAAAGCCGCACTTTCGGGTGGTTCAACCTGTATGTCTCTTGCGCCTTTGGATCGATCTCCACCGCTGCGGCAACGGTGAACCCCGCTCGCCGCAGCCCTAGACTCAGTCCGCCGCAACCGCTGAAAAGGTCTATGGCGCGCAGCGTCCGGTTGTCAGTTCTTGGAGCGCGTGTCATTGCTTGACTTTGGTAGCAGCTGGCCTTTGCTTGACGGCACGCTTCACTGCGCTTGAAGAGAGGTGAGATAGTTCTTGAGCGCTTGCGCGAGAACCACGAGTTCGGCGGAACCACCCCGATTCATCGCGAGCATAGCCTCCCCATGCTGATCCGTCCGAGCACTTGACACCCCAGGCCCATACAGCTCTTCGGCCAACGATCGCAAGCGCTGCTTGTGATGCTGCGAGGTCGTTGCCGCGGGATCCGCTTTTCCGGCCGCCCGCAGGACCAACTCCTCCGGACAGAGAGTGGGGATAAAGTGGACATTCTTGCGCAGCCACGCGAGGTATTCTCGCTGGGCCTTGACCAGCTGCGCAATGTCAGCCCCCGCAGCACCTCCGTCGACCGTGAATTGAGGTTCCACGTTTGTCGCGTTCTTTATCATGGTGGTCAACATGCTGTCTTCGGCTGGCGGCACTGTTTCGGGATCGACAAACTGCGGGACCCGCTTCTTGTCACCATCCAGTAGCACCAATGTGTGACCCGGCGTTGACATGAGCACCGGCACCTGAAACTTCAAGATTGCATCGGCGCCCCCGGTGCAGTATTCGACCTTGAAGACTGATGCCTGTGCGGCGTCATCAAGTACGCGTAGGGCATGCTCGACGACTTGCTGCGCAAGCCAGTCCTCCACGAGAACACGCACCTGACCGCCGGTCACAGCACCCAGGCGCCGAAACGCCGCGTACGGGTGAGTCGAAGGAATGACGGCGAACGTCCCATCGTCCAGTTGGTGAAACGCCTTGATTGCGTCGTCGGGGAGTGCAGTCACAAGATGCGGTGAGTGCGTGGAGAACACGACCTGAAGTTGCCGCGTACGAGCCATCTTGGCTACGAATGCGAGCAGCCGCTCCTGGGCGCCAGGGTGCAGCGAAACTTCTGGCTCATCCAGCAGAACAAGCGTACCCCTCACCGCGCGAAGAATCTGAACGACGCAGCTCGCCACGGCAACTTCTCCACTCCCGGCGAACGCTTCAGAGTAGCGGCCGTGTTCCGTCTTGAAGACGATACTGAGCCCGCCGTCACCTTTGAAGAGACGATGCCGGATCCAACGGGCCTCTTCGTACTCTCTGCCTAGAACGTAGCTCACCAATGCGAGTTCCTCAGCCGTCAGTAGACGGTTCTCGGTGGCAACCTTGCGTCCGCGGTACTCATATGACGTGTCTTCGGCCTCAATTACGCGGGCAAGTAACTCCGCATCGTTCCGGACTTGGTCCATCTTGCTTGTGATTCGCCGCGCCGAGACTTTCCCGCCCTTTACTGGTGGCGAATATGGAGCTGGTTCTCTGCCGAAGTAGAAGTACTTGTCGAATGCACTTAGCTCCTTGCGGAAGTTGATGTACAGCACCTCACGAGCGACAGGATTCCAGCGGTCCTTGCTGCGACCGGAATAGTTCTTCCCCGCGTGCAAAACTGGCTCGACCATATCGTCCCCCGTGCTCTCCTTGGTCGGCTCCCAATAGTTCGGATCGAGCCGCCCGGCACGGCTCTTCCGCACTCTGGCCTTGCGCGTTTCCACGACGGCCCGAAGCGTTGGGTTTCTGTGTCCGTATATGAATCGGCTCGGGCTGCCTTCACCTTCCTCGATGGGGTCAACCTTTGTGCTGAACCAATACTGGCCAGTCGACTTCCTCGCTGGCGCGCCGTAGAGAGCATTGAGCACTGACGTCTTGCCAGACCCATTGGCCCCGACCAATGCCGTGATTGGGAAGGTGAAGTCGATGCGCGTCCCGTCCGCAATGTTCTTGTAGCGCGGGAAGCGAATGTGCGTGATGTAGCCCGGGAAAACCTTCTCGTACTTGCCTCTATTCGCTTCAAGGGCTGCTATTTCTTCGCTCAACTTCAGCATGATAAGCGCCATAGTCCAATCGCAACGGTAGCGTGTCCGATCCGCGGACTCCTGTCACCGCCGACAACCAGTCTTGTCGGTCCCAGTTATTCGAGTGACGACCACAGGGCAACTGTAGTCAGTCTTGAGCCGACCAGGCACTTCGCGGCTCTAGGGCCTCTGACCACGCTTCGGCACCGCCAGCCCACTAGCCCGCGGCGTCGACTCGGCCCCGGCTCTGCCTACCTCACCCCACCCGCTCGATCAGCGTCGCCATCCCCGACCCCGCCCCCAGGCGCATGCTGACCAACGTATGGCGCCCACCCATGTCGGCCAGGTGGTGCATGTCCGTCAGCGTCATGCGCAGCCCCGTAGCGCCCGGCGGGTGGCCGATGCGCATGCCGGCGCCGTAGAGGTGGGTACGCTCACGCGGGATGCCCGCCTCGCGCTCGGCCTGCAGGTTCACCGCCGCGACGGCTTCCGTGGATCTCGAAGTCACCGCACCACGCCGCGCGCAGGCTACGCCGCCAACGCCGCCGCGGCAGCGGCGCGCCACGGCGCGTCGCCGCCGCCGCACCGGGCGGCCCAGTCGCTGGCGGCGTACACGAGCTTGACGATGTGGTCGTCGTCGCTGGCCACGCCGGCGGCGTCCAGCGTCGGCCAATCGGGCGGCACGCGCCGGGGCTGGGTGTGCCGGCTGCCGGCGCCGCTCGCCAGGTAGCCGGCCACGTAGGCGCGCAGCGCGTGCGCCAGGGCCTCCTGCGCGTCGCACCACGGCGCCAGCACCTGCAGCGCGCGGCAGCCGGTCACGAGGTGCAGCACCGTGAAGTTGCGCGTGGCGGCGTAGCGCATGGCCGCCAGGCGAGCCAGGGCCGCCAGCGGGTCGGGCGGCAGCTGCGGCGCAGCGACGAGCTCCTGCCAGGCCGCCGTGTCGGCGGCCCGCCGCATGCCGGTGGCAATGAGCCCCGGCCCGGGCTGCCACGCGTCGCCGGCCTGTTGCAGGCGTTCGGCCCAGCGGTCGAAGGGCTCGCCCCACGTGGCGGCCGGCACGGGCGGCAGCGCCCACCAGCTCGCCGCCCAGTAGGCCAGCGCCGCGGCCAGCTCGCCCGGGTGCCCGGCCTCCAGCGCATGCGCGGTGCGGATGGCGCCGTGCAGCGCCGCCGCCGCCACGCCCGGCATCAGGGCGGGCAAGGCATCGCGCAGCGTCTGGCTGGTGCCGTCCCGCGCGATGGCCCGTGCGAAGTGCGTCTGCAGCGCCGGGAACGCATCGATCTGCCCGCGCAGCGCCAGCCAGTCGGCCGGCGGCGGCGCCGGTGGCGCGGCGCGGCGGCCTTCGAATCGCGAGGCGTAGCGGTCGTAGAAGGCGCGCAGCCGCGCCGGCCCGGCGCCCAGCGCATGCAGCGCGTGCAGCGCCATCGGCAAGTGGCTGCTGAGGCCGTTGCGGTACTCGGGCGGCAGGGTCAGCTGCTCGCCCAGCAGCGCTTGCAGAGTGTCGTCCATCGGGTTCTCCTTTGCCCATTTCTTGTGCCAGCGCCACTGTGCTAGTTAAAGTGAGCTTGATGTCAAGCACCGAGCTCATGCCGATTGGCGAATTCGCGCGCCGCGCCGGCATCGCGGCCAGCGCCCTGCGCTTCTACGAACAGCAGGGCCTGCTCGCCAGCGCCCGCAGCAGCGGCGGCCGGCGGCTCTACCCGCGGGCTGAACTGCGCCGCGTGGCCTTCATCCGCGCGGCGCAGGCCGTGGGCCTCGGCCTGCCGGAGATCGCCGCGGCCCTGGCCACCTTGCCCGGCGGGCGCACGCCGACGGCCGCCGATTGGAAGAAGCTCTCGCGCCAGTGGCAGCCGCTGCTGGAAGCGCGCATCGCGGCCCTCGTGCGGCTGCGCGACCAGCTGGCCAGCTGCATCGGCTGCGGCTGCCTGAGCCTGCAGCGCTGCGCGCTCTACAACCCGGGCGACACGGCCGCGCGGCGCGGGCCCGGCGCGCGCTACCTGCTGGGCGACAAGCCGGCGGTGCCCGCCCGCCTGCCTGTGCTGAAAGGTCGCGGCGGCCTGGTGAAGGGGGTCGATCCGCCCGCGGCGCCGCTCACCCCAACCGCTCAAACCGCAGACTCCGTCGCGCGGACGGCCACAGAGCAACCGGTCGCTCCGCAGCCAAGCCGCCGTTCGGATCAGCCCTGAGGGCCGAGGCGCGTGAACATGCGGTTCACCGCTTCGCTCAGCGGCGGCAAATCCTGTTCGACGACCAGCCAAATCGCCCCCAGGTCGACGCCCAGGTAGCCATGCACGATCACGTTGCGGAACCCGGCAAGTTCACGCCAAGGAATCTGCGGCTCGGTACCCTTAATCTCGCTGGACAGGCGCTGGCTCGACTCGGCCAGGGTCTGCAGGTTGCGGATCACTGCGTCCTGCACCAGCCGTGAAGCGTCGAAGTGGGAGCGTTCGGCGGGTGTACTCGACGATCCGGTCAAGGCAGTCTCGCATGTGGGCCAACAACACGCGGTCGGAGGCAGGACCCGGTTTCACAGCGGCACCGAATCGGCCATGACGCGCTCACGCAGCGCCGGGTGCAAGCTCGCTTCCGTGACGACGTCCACGCGGCGGCCGAGCAACTCCTGAGCATCCAGCAACAGGCCGCCCAAGGCGAGGGCGCTGGTTCCGGGAGCCAGAGTCACGAGAAGATCGACATCGCTGTCATCGCCGCTGTCGCCACGACTCATCGACCCGAAGACCCGAACACCCGACACGCCGCGCCTGCGAGCCAGGGCCAGCAGTTCAGCTCGGTGGGTTTCGATCAGCGGATGCATCAGCGGCAGTCTAGCGAACCCGCGTGGCGTTGAGCTGGCGCGTGAGGCAGCTCTCGAGTTCAGCAGGCACACGCCTCGTCGCAGGTTGAGCGGCCGGTTCCGACCGTCCGCCGACGCTCGCCCCAGCGAAGAGAACCACTGCACACAGCCTGAAGCCGACCAGGCGCTTCGCAACCGAAGCCTCCGACGCCGGCATCGAGCAAGGCTCCTGGCAGGTGCAGCTGCTGGGCCACCCCAAGCGCATTTCGCGCAGCAAGGCGCTGGGCTTTTGCGGCGCGGTGCCGGTGGGCATGGAGAGACGGCACGCGCCAAGATGGTGGCCGGGTGGCGAGCCGACCTTGCTGGCGCTGGAGGGCGCATCTGACGTGCGTGTGTTGCTCGCGCGTGGGAACGTGATCCCGGGCTCCTGGAGCAAGGGCGGTGGCGGCAAGATGGGTGCGGCGGCCTGGCAGTGCGTGGATGGCGCGCTGCAGGGGCGCAACCTGCACGTGTCCACCTTCGAACGCACCTGGGCTGAAGGCGCCGGCGGAGGATGGGTGGTGGGTGTGGGCGTGCACAAGGGCAAGCTCGGCGCGCGTCCCAGGGATGCCGGCCTCGTGTGGGACACGGCCGGTGGTGTGCGTACGGTCAGCGCTGCCGAGGACGTGTGTTTGCGCGCCACCGACGGCACGCGGCTGGCCGGCGTCATTGGCGCACGGGCCGCGCTGTGGCCAAGTGTCGATGCACCACCCGTGGATCTGGCGCCCGCCGGCATGCCGTCCTCCGAGGTCTGTGCGTTGGACGGCGAGCGGCAAATCGGCCTTGCGTTCAAGCAGCTTTCGGCCCGCGCCGTGCTGCGGCAGGGCACGGCAGCGTCGGCGCAGGACCTCACCCCGGTCGGCTGCGAGGCGGGCACGGCGCGGGAGTCCCACTACGTGCCGCTGGCCCAGGCCGTGCTGTGGCGGGCGCAGCGCAGCCGAGACTCGGCCTGACCGGTTGGTGGGCTCGCGCGGGATGCCCAGCCCGCGCTCAGTGTCGGTCAACGCGCCCGAGGCTGCCTGCGGCGACCGCGGCATCGCAACGCCGATACAGAAGTCTGTACCCTTCTCCAATGAAGATCACCTTGAACCTCGACGACCACCTGCTGGCCGACGCCAAGGCGCTGGCCGCGCAGCAGCGCACCAGCCTGACGCGCCTGATCGAGGAGGGCCTGCAACTGCGGCTGCGCGCGAAGGCCAGTGCCGTCAAGCGCACCAGTGCCCGCCTGCCCGTGCTGAGAGGTCCCGGCGGCCTGGTGAAGGGTGTCGATCCGCTGAGCAACAAGCCGCTGCTGGCCGCTCTGGGCGATGACGCCTGACGTCAACGTGCTGGTCGCGGCGGCGCACAGCTGCGCACCGCATGCAGGTTCACCACCGCGAAGGCCTCGCTGGCTGAGCCGCGCCGTGACGCCCGACCCAACAGGCCCCTAGCGTAAACACCGTTGCAGCAGCAGCGGCCGCCCTCGGAGCATCGCAACAGACCCGCGCCTGTTGTGGCCGCGCGGCATGCCATTGCCAAGGAGAAACCCTCATGTCCCGTTCGTTGTCCATCGCCCGCCCGCGGCTTGCCGTGCAGCACCGCCGGGCCGCCGGCCTCGCGCTCGCCGGCGGGTTCGCCGCGCTGGTGGCGCTGGCCGCGCTGCCGGGCGCCGCGCTGGCGCAGACCATCACCATGCGCAACTCCATCTCGATCGCGCAGAACTCGCACCAGGGTGTCGCCATCGACACCTTCGCGCGCGTGGTCGAGCAGCGCACGAATGGCCGCATCAAGATCCAGAACTTCTACTCCGGCTCGCTGGGTGGCGAGCGCGAGTCGATCGAGGCGGTGCAGCTCGGCACGCAGGAGCTGACCTTCACCTCCACCGGCCCGGTGCCCAACTTCGTGCCCGAGACGAAGATCCTCGACATCCCGTTCCTGTTCCGCGACAAGGCGCACGCGCACGCCGTGCTCGACGGCCCCATCGGCGCCAAGCTGCTGACCAAGTTCGACTCCAAGGGCATCAAGGCGCTGATGTGGGGCGAGAACGGCATCCGCCACATGACCAACAACAAGCGCGCCGTGAACGCGCCCGACGACCTCAAGGGCCTGAAGATGCGCACCATGGAGAACCCGGTGCACATCGCGGCCTACAAAGGGCTTCGGCATCGTGCCCACGCCGATGGCCTTCCCCGAGGTGTTCACCGCGCTGCAGCAGGGCACGGTCGACGGGCAGGAGAACCCGCTGTCGGTGATCCTGGGCGCCAAGTTCTCGCAGGTGCAGAAGCACCTCACGCTCACCGGCCACGTCTACTCGCCGGCGCTGCTGCTGATGAACAAGGCCGCGTGGGACAAGCTCTCGGCCGCCGACAAGGCCATCTTCATGGAAGCCGCCAAGGAGGCCGTGAAGGCCAACCGCGCGCGCGTGGCCGAAGACGACGCCAAGGGCGTGGCCGAGCTGCGCAGCCAGGGGCATGCAGATCGTCGAGAACCCGGACAAGGGCAAGTTCATCGCCGCGCTGGCCACCGTGAATGCCGAGTTCGAGAAGCAGTTCGGCAAGGCGGCGATCGACAAGATCCGCGCCTACAAGTAGCCGCGACAAGTAGCCGCGCCTTGAAAGCCTGGTTCCTGCGGCTGGAGCGCCTGAGCACGGGCGCCTCCATGGCGGCGGCCTGCCTGATGCTGGCCGTCGCCGCCTCGCTCGGCCTGTTCCAGATCGTCACCCGCTTCGTGCTCGAGCGCCCGGCCGAGTGGACCGAGGTGCTCATCCGCTTCTCGCTCATCTGGATGGTGTTCCTCGGCATCCCCACGGCCTTCCGCATCGGCGCCATGGTGAGCGTGGACGCGCTGTACCGCGCCAGCGGGCCCGCCGTGCGGCGCCTGCTCGATGGGGTGGTGTTCCTGGCCGCCGTCACGCTCATGGGCGTGATCCTGTGGTGGGGTTGGGACTACAGCCAGCGCGGCCGCGTGCAGACCGTCATCGGCCTGGAGTCGTTCTCGATGTTCTGGGCCTACGTCGCGCTGCCCGTGGGCGCGGTGTTCAGCCTCATCGCGCTGGTGGGCCACCTGCTGGACCCGCAGCGCAACGAACTGGATGCCGCGCAATGAGCGTCGCGATGATCGGCACGATGGTGCTGTGCTTCGTGCTCTCGGTGTCGGTGGCGGTGGCCATCGGCCTCTCGGCCGTGGCCGGCATGACGGTGACGAAGGTGAACATGCTGATCTCCGTGAAGGAGATGTTCAGCAGCCTGAACAAGTTTCCGCTCGCCGCGATTCCGTTCTTCATCCTCGCCGGCAACCTGATGGAGACGGGCGGCATCTCGCGCCGGCTGGTGGAGTTCGCCAAGAGCCTGGTGGGCGGCGTGCAGGGCGGGCTGCCGATGACCTGCGTGCTCACCTGCATGATCTTCGCGGCGGTGTCGGGCTCGTCGGTGGCCACCACGTTCGCCATCGGCGCCATCCTCATCCCGGCGCTCATCAAGCACGGTTATCCGACGCCCTACGCGGCGGCGCTGCAGGCGAGCAGTGCCGAACTCGGCGTGATCATCCCGCCGTCGATCCCGATGATCCTCTACGGCGTGAGCGCCGAGGTCTCGGTGGGCGAGCTCTTCATCGCCGGATTCGGGCCGGGCCTGTTCATCGGCGGCTCGCTGATGCTCTTCTGCTACCTCTACTGCCGCTACAAGGGCTGGGGCAAGAATGACGGCGATGGCCGCCTGCCGG
Organism: Betaproteobacteria bacterium; assembly: GCA_016716535.1. Taxonomy (GTDB): domain Bacteria; phylum Pseudomonadota; class Gammaproteobacteria; order Burkholderiales; family Burkholderiaceae_C; genus Rubrivivax. The sequence goes on from JADJWD010000004.1 coordinate 304,455, forward strand.
TGCGCCGCGCCACGGCGCAGGCCGGCTGGGCGCTGTTGATGCCGGTGATCATCCTGGGCGGCATCTACGGCGGCATCTTCACGCCCACCGAGGCGTCGGCCGTGGCGGTGTTCTACGCGCTGCTGGTGGGCATGGTCATCCACCGCGAGATCAAGGTGAGCGACCTCGCGCGCATTCTTCAGAAGTCGGTGATCTCGAGCGCGGTGATCATGTTCATCATCGCCAACGCCGGGCTGTTCGCGTTCCTCATCACGCGCGCCGGCGTGCCCGAGGCTATCGGCCACTGGCTGCAGGAGGTGTTGAAGACGCCAGTGCTGTTCCTGCTGGGCATCAACGCGGCGCTCTTCGTCATCGGCATGTTCATCGAGACGAGCGCTTCCATCATCGTGCTGGCGCCGATCCTGGCGCCGGTGGCGGTGCACTTCGGCATCGACCCCGTGCACTTCGGGCTGGTGATGGTGGTGAACCTGGCGCTGGGCATGATCACGCCGCCCTTCGGCGTCAACCTGTTCGCGGCCTGCACGGTGGCGCGCATCTCGCTGGACCGCATCGTGACGCAGCTGATCCCGTTCGTGCTGGTGGTGCTGGCCTGCCTGATCGTCATCACCTACGTGCCGGCGCTCTCGCTGACGCTGCGCGATTTGGTCTACGCCAAGTAGCAAGGCAGGGGCGCGCTGGCGCATCCCCGCCATTGGCCGGCCCGCGCTCAGATGCTGAACGCCTCCAGCACCGAGCGGTCCACCTCTACGCCCAGGCCGGGGCCGGTGGGCACCTGCACCACCCCGCCCGCCATCTGCAGCGGTTGCGTGATCAGCTGTTGACGGAACGGGTGCGAAGAGCGGTCGTACTCCAGCACGGGCTCCAGCGCGAACAACGAGTGGTGCGCCACCGGCAAGGCGGCGATGAACTGCAGCGCGGCCGCCTGCGCGATGGCCGAGCCCCACACGTGCGGGTTGACCAGCACGCCGTGCGACTGCGCCAGCGCCACGATGTGCCGCCCGGCGCTGAGGCCGCCGCACGAGCCGAGGTCGGGCTGCGCGATGTCGACGCAGCCGGCGCCCAGGAACTCGCGAAAGCCGAACAGCGTGTGCTCGTTCTCGCCGCCGGCGATGGGCATCGTCAGCTGGCGCCGCATCTCGGCGTAGCCGGGCAGGTCTTCGGGCACCACCGGTTCCTCGTACCAGCGCAGGTCGCACCATCAGCCGCACCGGCTTGCCCTGCAGCGCGGTGCCGATGGCGTGCATGCAGGCGATGTCGTCCTCGGTCATGCGCAGCCCCGTGGCGCCCGGCGGGTGGCCGATGCTGATGCCGCCGCCGTAGAGGTTGGTGCGTTCGCGCGGAATGCCCAGCTCGCGCTCGGCGTGCAGGTTCACCACCGCGAAGGCCTCGTTGATCTCGAAGTACTCGATGTCGCCCACCGTCAGGCGCGTGCGGTCGAGCAGCTTGCGGATGGCGGGCACCGGGCCGGCGCCCATGATGGCCGGCTCCACGCCCACCACGGCCCAGTCCACCAGCCGCGCCTCGGGCGTCACGCCGGCGCGGCGCGCGGCGGCGGCGCTGGCCACCACCAGCGCCGCGGCGCCGTCGGTCACGCCGCTGGAGTTGCCGGCCGTCACGCTGCCCTGGCCGTCCTTGCGGAACGCGGGCCTCAGGCTCGCCAGCTTCTCGGCGGTGATCTGCGGGCGCGGGAACTCGTCGTGCTCGAAGCGGCGGGTGGGCGGTTGGCCCTTCGCGCTTTAGGGCACGTCGATCGGCGCGATCTGCCGCGCCAGGAAGCCGCTGTGCATCGCCGCGCCGGCGCGCTGCTGGCTCATCAGGCCCCAGGCGTCCATCGCCTCGCGCGTGTAGCCGAACCGCGCCGTCATGTTCTCGGCCGTGTCGCCCATCAGCTCTTTCGTGAAGGGGCAGCGGTAGATGTAGTCGAGCCCGTCGACGAACTCGAAGGGCCCGCGCTGCGCGCCCCAGCGCACCTGACGGGCGAGGTAGGGCACGCGCGAGTAGTTCTGCCGCCGGCGGCGATGGCGATCTCGCTGTGGCCGCTCATGATCTGCTGCGCGCGCTGACGATGGCCTGCGAGCCGGTGCCGCAGGCGCGCACGACGCCGAGCGCCGCGCTGTCTTCCGCAGCCCGGCCAAGAGCGCGATCTTGCGGCTGACGAAGAGGCCGTCGTGGTCCACCGGCGCGGTGTTGCCGAAGACGAAGTGGTCGACCTGCGCACCCGCCAGGCCGGCGCGCGCGAGGCTCGCCTTGACAACGTGCACGCCCAGGCCGCACAGCGGCACGTCGCGCAGCGACTTGCCGAAGTCGCCGAAGGGCGTGCGGGCGCCGGCGGCGAGGACGATGTCGGTGAAGCTCATGGTGGTGGGGCCGGCGACGGGCCGGGCAGGCGGTGGAGGACCGGCAAACGGTGGTGGATGCCGGCCATCATCGGGACCGCGGCGCTTTAACAAACAGTTGTTTGGTATATTGCCGCCATGCCTGCCGCCCTCGCCGAGCCTTCACGCGCCCTGCGTCGGCCGCGGCGCGCCGGCACCGCGGCCGTGGCGCCTGCGGTTGCGCCTGCAGTGGCGCCGCGCCAGGCGCATGCCGACAGCCGCGCGCCGCTGGTGCTGGATGCCGCCGCGCGGCTCTTCTGCCACCAGGGCTTCGAGGGCACGAAGGTGCGCGACATCGCCAGCGCCGCCGGCATGCTGCCGGGGTCGCTCTACCGCCACTTCGCGACGAAGGAGGACCTGCTGGTCGCCGTCTACCTGCGCGGCGTCGAGCAGATCAGCGCCGCCGTCGAGACGGCCGTGCAGCCGCTCGCCGACCCGTGGGAGCGGCTGCAGGCCGCGTGCGTGGCGCACCTCGAGGCGATCCTGCGCGACGACGACTACGCACGCGTCGTCGTGCGCGTGCGGCCGGCCGATGTGCCAGGCGCTGCCGATCGCCTGACCGCGCTGCGCGAGCGCTACGAGGCGCTGTGGCGCGCCCTCGTCGCCGCGCTGCCGCTGCCGCGCCGCACCGACCGGCGCACGCTGCGGCTGATGTTGCTCGGCGCGCTGAACGGCGCGCAGAACTGGTACCGCGCCGATGGCGCCGCTTCGCCGCGCGTGCTGGCGCGGCAGTTCGTCACCTTGCTGCGCGAGAGCCAGCAGCCGCTTCGAGAGCCTTCATGATGACCCCTTCGACCCCTTCCGACGACACGACCCTGATCCCCAAGGTGCTCATCACCAAGATCGGCTTCGACGGCCACGACCGCGGCAGCCGCGTCGTCGCCGCGGCGCTGCGCGACGCCGGCATGGAGGTGATCTACACGCCGCCGTGGCAGGAGATCGCCACCGTCGTGAAGCTGGCCACCGAGGAAGACGTCGACGTGATCGGCATCAGCTCGCTGGCCACCGACCACCTGATCGTGCCCAGGCTGATGCAGGCACTGCGCGCTGGCGGGCTCGGCGACGTGGCCGTCGTCGTCGGCGGCATCGTGCCCGACGACGAGGAGCCGTTGCTGCGGGAATCCGGCGTCGCGCGCGTCTTCCACCCCGGCACGGCCCTCGCCGACATCGCCGCCGACGTGCGCGCGCTCGCCGCGAACGTGCGCGCGCGCCGCGCCACCGCCTGACACGGAGGTTCGCCATGAACAAGCCCATCGATGCACCGCTGAGCGAAGCGGCGACCGCAGCCTCCGCCGACCCCGGTCACGATCCGGCGCTCGCCCGCTGGCAGCAGGAGTACGCCGCGCAGATCGGCGAAGACCGCCCAGTGACCAACCGCTCGGGCCTCGCGATCAAGCCGCTGTACACCGCCGCCGACTGGCAGCCCGAGCGCGACACCGCAATGGGTCTGCCCGGCCAGGCGCCCTACACGCGCGGCATCTACGCGACGATGCACCGCGGCCGCACGTGGAGCCAGCGGCAGCTGATCGGCCACGGCACGCCGGCCGAATACAACGAGCGGCTCCTGGACGTGCTCGCCGCCGGCGCGAGCGCGATCTCGCTGATCCCGTGCAACTCGGTCTTCCGCGGGGTCGACATGGACGCCTCGCCGATCGAGCTGCTCGGCACCTGCGGCACCGTCGTCAACACCGCCGCGCACATGGACCGCGCGCTGCAAGGCGTGGACCTCGCGGCGACCTCGTGCGCGATGAACGACCCGAGCCCGTTCACGCTGCTCGCCTTCGTGCTGGCCACGGCGAAGAAGCGCGGCGTCGACTGGCGCGCCATCACCGGCACCAGCAACCAGAGCGACTACCTCAGCCACTACGTCGCCAACCACATGTTCTTCCGCATCGCGCTGCCCGGCGCGCGGCGCATCCTCGGCGACCACATCGAGTTCTGCAACCGCTTCGTGCCGAAGTGGAACCCGATGTCGGTGGTCGGGCAGCACATGCAGCAGGCCGGCGCGACACCCGCCGAAGCGGTGGCCTTCACGCTCAGCACGGCGATCCAGAACGCCGAGGATTGCCTGGCGCGCGGCATGGACCCCGACGCCTTCCTGCCGCGCTTCACGTTCTTCTTCGACATCTCGGTCAGCTTCTTCGAAGAAGTCGCCAAGTTCCGCGCCGCGCGGCGCATCTGGGCCAAGGTGACGAAGGAGCGGCTCGGCGCGAAGGACGCGAAGTCGTGGCGCTTCAAGTTCCACGGCCAGACCTCGGGCGTCGACCTGACGCGCCAGCAGCCGATGAACAACATCGCGCGTGTCGCGGTGCAGGCGATGGCCGGCATCTTCGGCGGCCTGCAGTCGCTGCACACCGACGCCTGGGACGAGGCGCTGTCGGTGCCGAGCGAAGCCGGCGCGCGCATCGCCATCGCCACGCAGAACATCCTGCGCGAAGAGGCGCATCTCACCGACGTCATCGACCCGCTCGGCGGCAGCCACTACGTCGAGGCGCTCACCGACCAGATGCAGGCCGAGATCGAGCGCGTGATGGCCCTCGTCGACAACGCCGGCGGCATGTACAGGGCGGTCGAATCCGGCCTCGTGCAGCGCATGGTCGGCGAATCGGCGCGGCGCTTCCAGGCGCGCATCGACAGCGGCGAGCAGACGCTCGTCGGCGTCAACGCCTACCAGGTGGAAGAGGACCGCAGCGCGCGGCCGATCCACACGCGCCCCGACCGCGCGACGATGCAGGCCCACGTCGACGACTTCGGCGCCTTCAAGGCGGCGCGTTCGCAGGCCGAGGTGCAGCGTGCGCTCGACGCGCTGGCGCGTGCCGCCGGCGACACCAAGGACAACGTCTTCGGCCGCGTCGTCGAGGCGGCCGGGGCCGGCTGCACGCACGGCGAGATCTGCTCGACGCTGAGGCGCGAACTCGGGTTCGGGCACGTGCAGGCCTTCGTGTGAACGACCGCGCCGCCCTCCCGCCCACGCCGGGCACGCTGCCGCTGCCCGCCGGCCTGCGGCAAGGCGACCGCCGCGCGGTGGCGCGTGCGATCAGCCGCATCGAGCAGGGCGGCGCCGATGCACCGGCCCTGCGTGCGGCGCTGGCGCCGCACCTCGGCCGCGCGCACGTCATCGGCATCACCGGCGCGCCGGGGGCCGGCAAGTCGACGCTCGTGCACGCGCTGCTCGGCGAGCTGCTCGCGCGCGGGCAGCGCATCGCCGTTGTCGCGGTCGATCCTTCGAGCCCCATCTCCGGCGGCGCCGTGCTCGGCGATCGCGTGCGCATGGGTGAACACGGTGCGCACGCCGATGTCTTCATCCGCTCGGTCGCCTCGCGCGGGCACCTGGGCGGCCTGTCGCCGACGACGAGCGCCATCGTCGACGTGCTCGACGCGGCGGGGTTCGACACCGTCATCGTCGAGACGGTCGGCGCCGGCCAGAGCGAGGTCGAGATCATGTCGGTCGCCGACACGCGCCTCGTCGTCTGCCCGCCGGGCCTGGGCGACGAGGTGCAGGCGATCAAGGCCGGCATCCTCGAGATCGCCGACGTGCTGGTCGTGACGAAGGCCGACCTGCCTGGCGCCGACGCCACCGCGCGCGACCTGCGCGAGATGCTGCAACTGCGCACGCGCCCGGCGGCCGGCGCGTGGAAGGTGCCGGTGCTGAGCGTGCGTGCCGCGGCGGGCGAAGGCATCGCGGCGCTCGTCGATCAGGCGCTCGCGCATGGGGCGCAGGTCGGATTCGGGCGACGCTTGCACGGCGGCGCGCCAGGCGCCGGGCGCACGGCCGCGGCAAGCGCCGCGGCCACGGCGACCGCCGCAGCGACGGTCGCCACCGCAGCCGAGCGGCCCGCCGATCCCGCGCAGCAAACCGCCGCCGAACGCGTCTTCACCCTCGCCGCGCGCGACCCGCTCGCCCGCTTCCTGGGCATCAGCTGCGTGCACGGCGGCGCCGGCACGGCCGAGGTGCAAGTGAAGCTCGCACCCGAGCACATCAACTTCAACGGCACCTGCCATGGCGGCGTCGTGTTCGCGCTCGCCGACACTGCCTTCGGGCTGGCCTCCAACTCCTACGGCGCGGTCGCCGCCGGCATCGACGCGCACATCACCTACCAGCAGGCCAGCCGCATTGGCGACACGCTGAGCGCGCGCGCGCACGAGATCTCGCGCAACCGCAAGCTCGCCGTCTACCGCGTCGACGTGACGCGCGACGACGGCAGCCCCGTCTCCAGCTTCACCGGCACCGTCTACCTCACCGGTCGGTCGAACACCTGATCGGCAACACCTCCGACCGCCGCTTTGACGACCGCGCCGCCGCCGCCTAGCATCCCGACCATGAAGATCCCGCACCGCCTCGCCCTGAAGCTCTCACCGCTGGTCGAGGCGGCACGCGGCGAGCCGCTCGTCGAGCCGTTCATCGAGATCGACCGCTTCGACGACGACCAGCTCGTTGTCGAGTCGTCACACGGCACCTTCGTCTTCGACCGCGTGCAGCGCGTCGTCAGCGAAGGCGGGCAGCAACTGGTCACCTTCGACAGCATCCAGTCGGTCGACATCGCCGCCTTCCCCGGCGGGCGCGGCGAGCGCAGCTGGTCGATCACGCTGTTCCGCAGCCTCTTCGACCGCCTGACGATCGGCCGCACCTACGACGACGGCGAAGCCTCGGTCGTCGCGTCGAAGCTCGCCGCCGTCATCGGCTGCCGCGTCGTCTCGCTGATGGGGCATCGCTGACCCCCGGTTCGAAAGCCGGCCCTTCGACACGGCCCGGGCCGAAGCGCTACGGCACCACAGCCCGCGGCTTCGCAATCGAACCATCCACCAGCTCGACCACCCGATCGCAGCGCGCCGCCAGCCGCGGGTCGTGCGTCACGACGAGGAACGCGGTGCCGCGTTCGGCGTTGAAGCGGCGCATCAGCGCGAACACGTCGTCGGCGCTGTGCGTGTCGAGGTTGCCGGTCGGCTCGTCGGCCAGCACGAGCGGCGAGCCACGCGCCAGCGCGCGCGCGATCGCCACGCGCTGCTGCATGCCGCCCGACAGCTGATTCGGCTTCTTGTGTGCCGCATCGGCCAGCCCCACCGCGGCCAACAGCTCGAGCCCACGCGCGCGCGCCGCGGCATCGAACCGTCCGCTCTTGATCAGCTCGGGCATCAGCACGTTCTCCAGCGCCGTGAACGCCGGCAGCAAGTGGTGGAACTGGAAGACGAAGCCGATCGACTCGCCGCGCGCGCGCGTCAAACCGGCGTCACCGAGGCTCGCCACCGGCTGGCCGAGCAGCCGATAGTCGCCGGCGCTCAGCGGCTCGAGCAGGCCGATGATGTTCAAGAGCGTGCTCTTGCCCGAACCCGAAGGCCCGATCAACGCGACGAACTCGCCACGTTCGAGCACGAGGTCGATGCCGTGCAGCACCTCGGTGACGACCGCGGTGCCTTCGCCGTAGCTCTTGCGCACGCCGCGCAGCTCGAGCAGCGGCGCACCGTTGGAGACGCCGCCCGTGTTCACAGCCGGATCGCCTGTGCCGGGTCCAGCCGCGCGGCGCGCCGCGCCGGTGCCACCGCGGCCAGCACGCCGGCGGCGGTGGCCATCAGCGCCACGGCGAGTGCCAGGTCCAGCGGCAGGCCGACGACGAAGAGCGGCCGCCCGTCGCTGCCCTTGGCGAAGGTCGAGAACGCCCACAGCAGCCCCTGCGCCAGCGCCACGCCGGCGAGCGAGCCGATCCAGCCGACGATCGCGCCTTGCAGCAGGAAGACCTGCGTCATCTGCGCGCGCGTCGCGCCCATCGCGCGCAGGATGCCGATCTCCTTGCGCTTCTGCACCACCGAGACGACGAGCACGCTGGCGATGCCGAGCATCACGACGATCGACGTGAAGACGCGGATCAGCCCGGTGCTGATGCTCTGCGCCTGCAGCGCCGACAACAGCTGCGCGTTGCTGTCCATCCAGCTCTCGACCTCGACGCCGGTGCGCGCACGCAGCGTCGCCGCCAGCGCCGCGGCGCCGAAGAGGTCGGCGACGCGCGCATAGGTGTTCGTCATGCCGCCGGGGATGCCGAGCAGGCTTTGCGCACTCGTCTGCGTGACGTAGACGAAGCGCCGGTTCAGGTCGCGGCTGCCGAGGTCGAACAGGCCCGCGATCTTGAACGTATCCGCGGCGCCCGTGCCCCCTGCACCGCCGGCGCGCACAACGAGCCGGTCACCGACGACGAGGCCGAGGTCCTCGGCGAGCTGCCGGCCGACGAGCGCCTCGCCCGGCGCGACGCGCGCCTCGCCGGCGACGACGCGCGAGCGCAGCGCGACGATGCGGTCGTAGCCATCGAAGTCGATGCCGATGATCGAGATCGCGCGGCTCGCCTCGCCGCGCTGCGCCAGCGCCGCGCCGTTGACGACGCTCGTCACGGCCAGCACGCCGGGCAGCCGCGCCATCTCGGCCTCGATGCCGCGCCAGTCGTCCAGCGTGCGCAGGCGCTGCGCGCGCGGCTGCACGTCGCGGGCCAACGTGCCGTTCGATGCTGCGCCGGCGCCGAGCACGGCCTCGGTGCGCTCTTCGCGCGGTTTCACGGTGAGGTGCGCCTGCGTGCCGAGCGTGCGCTCGATCGTGTTGCCCTGCAGGCCCTGGATCAGCGCCGAGATGTAGGTCACCACCGCCACGCCGGCGGCGACGCCGACGACGATCAGGAGCGTCTGGAAGCGCCCTTCGCGCAGGAAGCGCCAGGCGACGGTGAACGCGAAGCCCATGCCGTGCGCGGCCTGTCGGGTTGCGCGTCAGTCGCGGCCGAGGCCGCGCATCGCCGCGCCGACGTCCAGCCCCTCGCCGGCTGCCGCGGCGGCCGTGCGCTCGACGGCGCGCACGCGCGCACCGGGCGCGATGGCGGCATCGAGCACGACCTGCTCGCCTTCACGCAGGCCCTGCGTCACCTCGACGGCGGCCAGCGTGCGCAAGCCCGTCTGCACCGGGCGCAGCGTCGCTGCGCCGCCCTGCACCACCAGCACCGCCGGGCCGGCGCGCACCGCCTCGCCGGGCAGCGCGATCGCGCGCTCGCGCTTCGCGGTGACGACCTCGATCGACACCGTCATGTCGTTCGTCAGCCGCACCGGCGGCGAGGGCGGCGCGGGCAGCGAGAACTTCACCTCGACGGCGCCGCGCAGCGCGTCGACCAGCGGCGCGATGCTCGCGATGCGCGCCTCGAACGGCCGCCCTGGGAAGGCGTCGGCAACGACGCTTGCCGCCATGCCCGGCGCCAGCCGCGCGAGGTACTTCTCGTCGACCAGCGCCACCAGTTGCAGCGGCCCGCGCACGCTCAGCTCCACGAGGCGCGTGCCCGGCTGCACGATCTGCCCGGGCTCGACGTGGCGCGCCAGCACCGTGGCCTCGGCCGGCGCGGCGATGCGCGTTTGCGCCAGGCGCGCCCGCGCCAGCTCGAGCGCGGCGCGCGCCTCCGTGACGCGGGCCTCGGCGGTGACGAGTTCACTGCCGCTGACGTTGGCCTCGCGCTGCACCTGCGCGGCGCGCAGCACGGCGCGCGCCACGTCGGCGGCACGCTTGGCTTCGTCGAGCCGGGCCTGGCCGATGAAACCCTGCGCCAGCAGCTGCTCGTTGCGCTCGACCTCGCGCGCGGCGGCGGCGGCGTTGGCCTCGGCCTGCGCGAGCTGCTGCGTGGCCAGCGGTGCGGCCAGCCGCCGCTGGCTGACCAGCCGCGCCTCGGCCGAGGCCAGCGCGGCGGCCGCCTGGCGGGCGGCAGCGGCGAGTTCGGCGTCTTCCAGCCGCACGATCAGCTCGCCGGCGGCGAGCGTGCCGCCTTCGCGCCGCGTGACCTCGGCGACGCGGCCGGTCAGCGTGCTGCCGACGAAGACGCGCGTCTCGCTGGCCACGCGGCCGCTGACCGCCAGGCTTTGTGTCAGCGGCGCGGCGCGCACGGTCAGCACCGGCACCGGCGTGGCGCGCGTGCGGCTCCAGGCCCAGGCCGCGACGGCGATCGCCAGCAGCAGCGGCACCAGCAGCCAGGGGCGGCGTCCGGCAGCGGCGAAGAAGGTCGTCCAACGGGGCATCGTGCGCCGCATTGTGACGGCCGCCCCACCGCCGGCCCGGCCATGCCGGCGCCGCCGCGGCGCGCCGCGTATATGCTCTGGCGCGTTGCCGCTTCGTTTCGAGGACTTGCCCGTGCCCAAACCCAACTACGCCTTCGAGAAGCGCCAGCGCGAACTGGAAAAGAAGCGCAAGAAGGAAGAGAAGGCGCAGCGCAAGCAGTCGCGCACCGACGCGCCCGAGGGCGGCCAGCCCGAGCCGGGCGCCCCCGAGCCGGCTGATGCGGCGGGTGCGCCCGGCGCGCCGCCGGCGCCGGCCGATCGCTGATCCACCTTGGGTCTCGCGCGAGCCCGCGGCGCTCCAAGCCTGATGCCCGGATGAACGCGTCCCGGCGCAACCGCCTGGTCGCCTGGGTCGCCGCCGGCGTCGCGGTGGCCGCCACGGCCTTCCTGACGCTGCCCAAGCTCGTCAACGGCCGCACCGACGCCGTGCCGCGCGCCGTCACGCCGCGCGGGCCGCTCGAACCCGACGAACGCGCGCTGATCGAACTCTTCCGCAAGGCGTCGCCCTCGGTCGTGCACATCACCTCGCTGGCGGCGCAGCGCGAGCTGTTCAGCACCAACGTGCAACAGGTGCCGCGCGGCACCGGCACCGGCTTCGTCTGGGACGCGGCCGGCCACGTCGTCACCAACTTCCACGTCATCCAGGGTGCCAGCGGCGCGCGCGTGACCCTGGCCGACCAGAGCAACTGGCCGGCGGCACTCGTCGGCGTCTTTCCCGACCGCGACATCGCCGTGCTGCGCATCGAGGCGCCGAAGGAAAAACTGCCGCCGATCGCCGTGGGCACGAGCCGCGATCTGCAGGTCGGCCAGCGCGTGGTGGCGATCGGCAACCCGTTCGGGCTCGATCAGACGCTGACCACCGGCATCGTCAGCGCGCTCGACCGCGAGATCGAGAGCTTCAACCAGCGCACGATCCGCGGTGTCATCCAGACCGACGCGGCGATCAACCCGGGCAACAGCGGCGGCCCGCTGCTCGACTCGGCCGGGCGGCTGATTGGCGTGAACACCCAGATCGCCAGCCCGAGCGGCGCCAACGCCGGCATCGGCTTCGCGATCCCGGTCGACGAGGTCAACCGCATCGTGCCGCGGCTGATCCGCGACGGCCGCTTCGTGCGCCCGACGCTGGGCATCGCCGCCGCGCCGCCCGAGGTGCACCGGGCGCTGAACCTGCCGCGCGGCGTGGCCATCCTGCAGGTGACGCCGGGCAGCCCGGCGGCGCGCGCCGGGCTGCAGCCGTTCCGCCGCGGCGGCCAGCGCGGCGAGATCATCGGCGGCGACGTCATCACCGCCGTCGACGGCGACAACGTCGTCTCGCTGGACGACATGCTGACGCAGCTCGAACGCCGCCAGCCCGGCGAGACGGTGACGCTGAGCGTGTGGCGCGGCGGCCAGACGCGGCGCCAGGTGGTGCAGCTGGGCAGCAGCGATTGAGGCGCAGGGTCCGTTCGAGCTGAGGTATCGAAGCCCTCGTCAAAACGCCCTTCGATACCTCAGGCGGAAGATGCAAGGGCGGACGGTTCGGATTCGTTGGAAGCGCGCTGACTGCATCACCGCGCCACGGCATCGAGCCAGCGTCTCGCCTCGATCATCGCCACGTCGACGGGCAGCGTCGCGCCGGCATCGGCGGCGGCGCGAAACGCGGGCAGGCCGAGGGCCGCGCGCGAGCGCGCCAGCAGGCGCTGCAACTGGTCTTCGTCCTCGGCCGGGCGGAGGTAGCCCGATTCGGTGAAGCGCTCGAGCGTTGCGCCCCACAAGCGCGCCGCGACGGCGTGCTCGCCGAGGCTCGACGCAAGCCCCGCCACCACTTCGAGCAGCTCCAGCTTCAGCGGCGGCTCGGCCACGCCGCCGAGCAGCGCCTCGGCCTCGATCGCACACACGCGCGCCTCGGCCGGCCGCTCGGCCGCGACCAGCACGCGCACCAGGTTGTGCAGCGTGATCAGCGCGGCGCGCACGTCACCCGAGGCGCGCGTCAGCTTCAGCGACTGGCGGAAGTTGCCCACCGCCGGCTCGAGCTGGCCGCGGCGGCACTCGATCGCGGCGATGTTGTTCAACGCGGCGGCCAGCGGCACCGCGCTGGCGCTGGCCTCGGCGAGATCGCGGGCGCGTTCGTAGTGCGCGAGCGCCAGTTCCTCGTCGTCGGGCCTCACACAGGCCCCCAGCGATGCCAGCGCCACCGCCTGCCACTCGGTGTTGCCTTGCGCTTGCGCGAGCGCCAGCGCCTGCTGCGCCAGCGGCAGCCCGGCGTCACCCTGGCCGCGGTGCATGTGCATCGCCGCCAGCCCGTGCAGCGCAAAGAAGCGTGCCGCGGTGTCCGCATCGGCGGCATCTTCGGCGTCGGCCGGCGCGCGTTGCAGCGCCTGCGCCAGCAGATGGCAACCGAGCTCGACGTCGTGGAACAGCCAGTAGCGGCCGGTCGCCGCGGCGATGCGCAGGCCCCAGGATGCGCGCGCGGCGGGCGCCGCCGCGGCATCGCTGCGCGCGCACCAGCGTAACGCGGCCACCAGGTTCTCGTGCTCGGCACGCAGGCGCGCCATCCACAGCGACTGCTGCGGCCCGCGCAGGAACGGCTGCGCGGCCTCGGCCAGCCGGACGCAGTGCTCGGCGTGGCGCGCGCGGCAGGCCTCGGCCTCGCCGCTGGCTTCGAGCTGGCGCTGCGCGTACTGGCGCACCGTTTCGAGCATGCGGTAACGCGGCGGCGCGCCGCCGCTGTCCTCGCCCGCGCCCGTGTCCGAGCCGCCGCGCTCGACCACGAGCAGCGACTTGTCGTGCAACTGGCTCAGCAGCGCCAGCGTCTCGTACTCGTCGCCGGCTTGCGCCACCGCGCACGCGGCCGGCAGCGTGCAGCCACCGGCAAACACCGCCAGCCGGCGCAGCAGGCGTTGCGCCGCGGGGTCGAGCAGGTCGTGGCTCCATTGCATCGTGGCCAGCAGCGTCTGCTGGCGCGCCGCGCTCGCATGGCCGCCGGTGAGCAGGCGAAAGCGATCCTCGAGCCGCGCCGCGATCTCGGCCACCGACAGCACGGTGACGCGCGCGGCGGCCAGCTCGATCGCCAGCGCGATGCCGTCCAGGCGCCGGCAGATCTCGGCCAGCGGCGCCGCGTTGCCGGCATCGACGTGGAACTGCGGCTGCACGAGCCGCGCACGGTCGACGAACACGCGCGCCGCGTCGGCGGCGCGCACGTCTTCGATCGTCGATGTGGCGGGCAGCGACAGCGAGCGCAGCGGATAGACCTGCTCACCGGCCAGCGCCAGCGGCTCGCGGCTGGTGGCGAGCAAGCGCACGCGGCCGGCGCGGGCCAGCATCGCGTCGGCGACCGCCGCGGCGCCGGCGTGGACGTGCTCGCAGTTGTCGAGCACGATCAGCAACTCGCGCTGCGGCTTCCCCGCAAGGGCCGCGGCCAGGCGCTCGGCCGGCGGCGCATCGGAGGCGTCGAGTTCGACGCCAAGCGCCGCGGCACAGGCCGGCGCCACGCGCTCGGCGTCGGCCAGCGGCGCGAGGTCGACGAACCAGACACCTTCGGCGAACGCCGCCGCCTGCTGCTGCGCGAGCTGCAACGCCAGCCGCGTCTTGCCCGCGCCGCCGATGCCGGTGAGCGTGAGCAGCCGCGATTCGCGCAGCAGCCACGCCAGCTCGGCGAGTTCGGTTTCGCGGCCGATGAAGCGCGTGCGCTGCTCGGGCAGGTTGCCGCGCCGCGCCGGTGCCCCGGCGGTGGCGTGCAGCGCCGGCGCGGCGACGCGTTGGTCCGGCGGCGGCACCGCGGCGGCGCCATCGCGCACCAGCGCCGCATCGGCGGCCACGAACTGATAGCCACGCCCCGGCACGGTGGCGATCGCGTGTGGGCCCAGCACCTTGCGCAGGCTGCTGATCTGCGCGGCGATGTTGTGCTCTTCGACCACGAGGCCCGGCCACACCAGGTCGAGCAGTTCCTGCTTGCTCACCATGCGCTCGCGCCGCTGCGCCAGCGCCAGCAGCAGGTCGAATGCGCGCGCGCCGAGCGCAGCGGCTTGGCCGTCGACGCGCAGCACGCGCTCGGCCGCGCTGATCTCGAAGCGGCCGAAGCGCAACGGGGAGTCGGTGGTGGCGGGCGGCACGGCGAATGGCACGGCAACGGGCGATCGGCCGTCGAATGATCGGCAGTTTGACAACGTTTGAGAAGGCTTGAGGACATGCGCCCGCATGCCCGCCAGACTGCGCCGCAGGTGTCGAGCGGTCGTTCGGCGCCCAGCACATCCCAAGGAGGCTCTCGCCATGTCACACGTTGCCGAGCACACCACCGACACCGCCCGCTACGCCAAGTGCGTCGAGGTCTCCAAGCGCATCCGCTGGGACACCGACCGCGACGTGATCCGCGGCCGCGGCTTCGACTTCGGCAAGAAGTTCCTGCCCGACGGCCTGTCCAAGGTCGGCCAGTTGCCGTTCGCGCTGAGCCCCGCCGAGCAGCGCCTGTTCTCGCAGGTGCAGGGCCGCACGTACGCGAACATGTTCGCGCTGGTCGAACGCTTCATCAGCGCGAAGGTGCTCGAGATCAGCCGCCACCACTGGCTCGGCGACCAGGTGGCGCTCGAGGCGCTGGTGCGGCTGACCGACGAGGAACTGAAGCACCAGGAGATGTTCCGCCGGCTCGAGACGATGATGGCGCCCGGCATGCCCGCGGGCTACCGCTTCTGGCCGCAGCCCGACGACGTGGCGCAGGCGGTGCTCGGCGCGTCGACCTGGGCCGTGCTCGCGCTGGTGTGCGACATCGAGCTGTTCTCGCAGGCGCACTACCGCAGCAGCATCGAGCCCGAGACGCAGATCGACCCGCTGTGGAAAGACGTGTTCCTGTTCCACTGGAAGGAGGAATCGCAGCACGCGATCCTCGACGAGATGGAGTGGCTGCGCGAGAACGACAAGCTCGACGCCGCAGAGCGCGACCGCGCGGTCGATGAGCTGATCGGGTTGGTGGCGGCGGTCGACGGCATCTGCCAGCTTCAGGCCAAGGCCGACGCCGGGTACTTCGTGCAGGCGGCCGCGCAGACGGCCGGCCGCTCGTTCGACGGCGAGCAGCAGCAGGCGATCCACCGCACGATGCTCGCGGCCTACCGCTGGCAGTACATCCTGAGCGGCGTGCAGGACCCGCGCTTCCTCGAAGTCCTCGGCTCGATGATCGACGCGGCGCAGGGCGCGCGCATCCAGGCGGCGCTGGCGCCGATCGCCGCGCCGCATTGATCACGGTGCGCGGCCGGGCGAACGGATTCAACCCTTCGCCATCAACCGCTCATCGAAGATCGCCACCGCGCGCGTCCAGCGCCGTGTGCACGAACGGCGCGTCCCAGCTCCACGCGTCGGTGCCCGTGTTTTCGTGCGTGAAGTACTCGATCTTCGGCGCGAAGGCCGGCGGATCGGACATCACGTCGTTTTCGAGGTAGATCGACAGATCGACGAAGCGGCGGGGCACGGCAGTCTCCTCGGACACGCATGGAAGGCGCGGCAGAACGAAGCGCATTGAACGCCGGCGCGCGGGCCGCGGCGATCGGGGCAAACGCAGAGGCTCGGCGCTTCGTGTGCAGTGGTTACGCCACATCGCCCGCTTTCGACTGGCGCGGCGCACCGGCGCCAGCGTCGGGTTACGAAGGCAGCCTCTTGTTTACCGACCGCGGCGGCGCGCCGCGCAGCATGCCCCGACGACAAAGACGGCACGGCGCTCCAGCGCCAGTTGCCGCTCGTCATCGAAGAGAACTTACGTCGAAGGGATTGGCCTCGATGCCAAGGATCAGCACTCTCCAGAAGCGGGCGACGGCGGTGTTCATCGCCACATTTGCCGCCGCGATGCTCGGCGCCTGCGGCGGTGGCGGCCTGATGGACACCAGCGGCAGCCCCGCCGACCCGGCGGCGCCGCCGGCGGGGGCGATGTCGCCGTCGCCCTCGTCATCTTCGAGCCCGGCGCCGGGCAGCGTGCCAGCGACGCCCGAAGACCGCACGCAGGAGACTTCCCTGCCGGTCGAACCGCCGCGCCAGTGGACGAACGAGGCGCCCACGGACGCTTCGACCGCCGCGTCGGCAGACACCGGCGCGCAGTAAGCAGGCCCCCTCAGAACCCGCGGTCGATCTCCGGCCCGATCTTGAACACGCCGCTGCAACGCAGCGCCGGCTCGCCGTCGCTCGTGACGAGGCCCTGCGCGAAGACCATCGTGCGCGTCGTGCGCAGCACCTGCATCTCGCCTTCGACCCAGGCGCCGAGTTTCGCCGGCGCGAGGTAGTCGATCTGCAGACTCACGGTGGGCAGGAAGCGCTTCTGCACCGCCGGCACCTGCAGGATCGCGCCGATCGGCAGCAGCATGTCGGCAAAGGTGGCGAGCATGCCGCCATGGCAGATGCCGGCCACGTTGCAGTGCCGCGCCTCGACCCGAAAGCCGAGCCGCACCTCGTGGCCTTCGTGCCGCAGCAAGAACGGCCCGTTGACGCCGACGAAGCCGCCCGGCAACGGAAAGAGCCTGAAGCCCGCCGGCACCCCTGATGGCGTCGCCACGCCCGGCAGCGGCACCGCCTCGGCACGGGTGTCGATGCCGGCGTCGGCGGCGCTCAAGAACGCACCTCGGGGGCCTCGCGGTTCACGTCGGCCATGAAGTCGGCCCGCGCCAGCGCCCCGGCCACCGCGGCGGAGTCCTGCGCCCAGCCCGGGTACAGCGCCGCGAAGTCGGCGGCCATCTGCGCCAGCGGCAGGTCGTCGAAGGCGCCGCGCTGGTGCACGTACTCCATGTGCCGGTTGCCGGCGCGGTCGAACGGGTGGTAGATCGAATCGGCGCTGCCGTCGAACTCCAGCGGCAAGAGGCCGAAGCGCTCGCACAGCGCCAGGTTGAACGCCGGCGTCGCCTTCAGCCAGCGGCCTTCGAGCAGGATGTCGGTGTAGCCGTGCCAGACGAAGAGGTCGGTCTTCATCATCTGCCGCATGCGCTCGGTGCTGAGGTGGTTGCGCACGTCGGCGTAGCCCAGCCGCGCCGGAATGCCCACCGCGCGGCACGCCGCCGCCAGCAGCACCGCCTTCGGCACGCACCAGCCGTAGCCCTGCGCGAGCACGGTACTCGCGCGCAGGCCCGCCACCGACATCTCGACGCGGTACGGGTCGTAGCGGAAGCCGTCGCGCACCGCGAGGTACAGCGCGACGGCGCGCTCGCGGTCGTCGGCGCCTTTCGCATGCTCGGCAGCAAAGGCGCGCACCGCCGGGTGGTCGCTGTCGATGAAGGGCGTGGGGCGCAGCGTGGCATCGGTGGCGTCGGTGGCGGCGGTCGCGGCGGTGGCGGCGGTGGCCGCGGCTTGCTGTGGATCGGTGTCGGTGCTCATCGGGGCGTTCATCGTGTCTCGTGGCGCAAGTTGTCGGAGGCGAAAACGGGGTCTCACTCGTAGCGCGGATCCTGCCACCACGGGAACCACTCGGGCATCGCGTCGGTGACACGGTCGGTGAATCGCGGCGGGCGCTTTTCGAGGAACGCGGTGACGCCCTCGCGCACGTCGGCCGAGCGGCCGCGCGAGAAGATGCCGCGGCTGTCGACACGGTGCGCCATCATCGGGTGCGGCTGGCCGAGCATGCGCCACATCATCTGCCGCGTCAGCGCCACCGCCACCGGCGCGGTGTTCTCGGCGATCTCACGCGCCAGTGCGCGCGCTGCCGGCAGCAGCGCCTCGGGCGCCAGCACGTCGCGCACGAGGCCGGCCTCGCGCGCCTCGGCCGCGGGGAAAACGCGGCCGCTCATCGTCCACTCGAGCGCGCGATTGATGCCGACGACGCGCGGCAGGAACCAGCTCGAGCAGGCCTCGGGCACGATGCCGCGGCGCGCGAAGACGAAGCCGAAACGCGCGTTCTCGCTGGCCAGCCGGATGTCCATCGGCAGCAGCATCGTCGCGCCGATGCCCACCGCCGGCCCGTTGATGGCGGCGATCACCGGCTTCAGGCACGAGAAGATGCGCAGCGTCACGCGCCCGCCGCCGTCGCGCACGGCGTCGTGGCTCCAGTCGATGCGGCCGTCGGCGCCGATGGCTTCGCCGACCGCCGGGCGGCCTGGTTCGTCCGCTTCACCCGCACGCGCCTCGAAGTCGAACGTCTTGCCGCCTTGCGACAGGTCGGCGCCGGCACAGAACGCGCGCCCGGCGCCGGTGACGATGACGGCACGCACTTCGTCGTCGGCGTCGGCGCGGTCGAAGGCGGCGATCAGCTCGCGCATCATCGGCGCGTTGAAGGCGTTCAGCGCCTCGGGCCGGTTCAGCGTGATGGTCAGCACGCGGTCGGCAACGTCGATGGTCAGCGTCTCGGGCATGGCGGCGGCGGTCTCCTCGGAAGCCGCAGTATCGCCGCCGCGGCGCGATGGCCGCCGGCGTCACTTCAACGTCACTTCAACGTCACTTCAAGGTCGCCAGGTACGCCGCGATGTCGCGCGCGTCGCGCTCGCTGACGCCGAGGTCGGGCATCGCGCCGTCGGGCTTGATGCGGTGCGGCTCGCGCAGGAGGCGCTGCATGTTCGCCGGCGTGTTCGGCAGGCGCCCGGCGATGACACCGCGCGCGCCGATGCCCTCGAGCGACGGCCCGACCGGCGCGTGCGGGCCGACGAGGCCCGGGATGCGGTGGCAGGTCAGGCACAGGTAGTGGTCGATCGCCTGCTTGGCGCGCGGCAGATCCACGGGCGCGGGCCCGGCCGCCGACGCTGCGGCCTCGGCATGCGCCGGCACCGGCACGTCGGGCAGCGACCGGTACTGCGCCGGCGACAGCGCCGGCAGCCGCTGCATGAAGGCGACGACGGCCCAGATGTCGTCGTCGGCCAGGTGGAACTGCCACGCCGGCATGCCGGTCATCTTGATGCCTTCGCGGATCACCCAGTACAGCTCGGCCGGCGTCCACTCACGCGCCGCGTCGACGAGGTTGGCCGGCGCCGGCGTCATGCCGAACGCGAACGACTGCGGCGCGACGCCCGGGGCGCCGTGGCAGGCGACGCAATGAACGCGGAAGTGCGCGAGCCCGCGCTGCACGACGCGCTCGTCGGCGAGCGGCGGCACCTCGATGCCGGCAGCACGGTGTTCGACCGCGCGCCGCAGCGCGAACTGGATCAGCCAGAAGGTCGGCCTGAGATGCTGCTCGTTCGCCGCGACGTTGTAGATGCCGCTGGTCACCACGAACACGCCGCCGATGCCGATGGCGACGAGCACGGCCAGCGCGCCGACGAGCCGCTGCAGGTGCCTGTTCATCGTCGCTGCCCCGTTCGCGCTGCCGCGGCTCATTCGGGCCGGTGAAGGTAAGCCGTCATGTCGCGCGCCTGCCGCTCGCTGACGCCCATGTCGGGCATCGCGCTGCCGGGCTGCACGCCTTGCGGGTCGACGATCCAGCGCACGAGTTGTTCACGCGTGTTCGGCAGCACGCCGGCGATGTAGGCCTGCCGCGCGAAGCGGTCCAGCGGCGGGCCCACACGACCGGCGGCACCGGCGACGCCCTCGATGTGATGGCAGCCGCCGCAGCCGTACTGGCGCAGCAGAAGGCGGCCGTTGTCGGCGTCGCCGGACATCGCTTTGGCGGCGGCCTCGTCACGGCGGTCGGTGCAGGCGGTGAGCGCCATTGCGAATACGACGACGAGCACGCCGATGAACGCGGCGGACAGGCCGGCGCGCACACGGGGCTTCATGCCGCGCTCGTCCGCAGCAGGCGATCGAAGCCGAGCAGCGCCGCGAACAGCAGCACGTAGCCGGCCGGCACCCACATCAACAAGCCGCCGAGCTGCTGCTCGGCGAGTGTCGCGCCGGCATAGAGCGGCGCCGGCGCAAAGGTCAACAGCGCTGCCAGCGCGCCGCTGGCGATCATCGCGCCGAGCAGCCAGGCCAATGCGACGCCGCGGCGCCACTGGCGCAGCACCGCCCACCAGAAAAGCAGCGCGGTCCAGAAGAACGACGCATGCTGCAGCGCGTGCACGCCGTCGGAGGCGAGGCCGGCGTCGAACCAGCGCGGCACGTGCCAGACCCACAGTGCGACGACGTGCAGCGCGAAGGCCGCGAGCGGCGGCATCGCCAATGGCAGCGCCGCGAGGCGAACGATTCCCGGGCTGGCCGGCAGCGCCGCGGCAAGCGCCGCGTACGGCCGGCCGAGGATCAACAGCGGCGGCGCAACGATCATCAACAGCTCGTGCTGCACCATGTGCAGCGCAAACGACTGCGCTGCGGCGCCGTCCAGCGGCGGCGCCAGCGCGACGAGCAGCGCAAGCCAGCCGGCGAAGAACGCCGCCGCATGGCGGGCCTTCAGCACCGAGCCGCGCCGCAGCGCCCGCAGGTACAACGCCCCGGCGACGCCGAGCGCGGCCAGGGCGGCGAGTTGTGCGACATCGATCGCCGGTGCCCCAGCCTCGCCGCCATGCGCCCAGGCGGCGCCGGCACAGCCTGCCGCCGCGGCCGCAGCCAGTGTCGTGGTCCAGCGCCACGCCGGCTTCATCGCCCACCGCATGCCGGCACCCACAAGGCCGGCGCCGCTTCCCACAGCACCGCGAGCAGCGCAAAGCCGGCCAGGCTCGCCGAAAACAACGGCTCGAACGCCGCGCGTTCACGCCAGCCGGCCTGCACCACCCAGAGCAACGCCACCATCGCGCACACCGTGGCGATGGCCACCACCACCGGCGCCGCCTGCGGCACGCCCCGCGCGCAGGCGAGCGCGGTGCCGCCGTAGACCGCGCCGAAGTGCAGGCCCCACACGACGGCGGCGGCGCCCATCCGCAGCGCCGCGGCCGCGAAGCCGTTGCCAGCGAGCCGGGTCGTCATGTCACAAGCCTCGGAAAGCCATGCACGAGCACGAGCCCGACGAGGCTCTGCGCGACCGTGTAGTGCCACCACAGCCGCACGTTGTCGAAGACGACGCGGCGCTGGCCGTCGAGCCGGCGCGCAAGCGCGCGCGCAACGGCAAAGACCGCCATCGTCACCGCAACGGCCACGAAAAAGCCCTCGAGCATGATGAACATCCACACGGCCGCGCCATGGCTCGACGCGCTGGGAGACACGTCGTGCTGCCCGGCAAGATCGATGCCGAAGGCCGCGGCAACGACCCCGATCGCCAACGCCATCAGCAGCATGAAGAGGCGGCGGCGCGCCCTCGCAAGCGCGCGCCCGGCGACGGCCACCACGCCGCTGCTCGCCAGCAGCAGCAAAGCGGCTGCAAGCGGTGCAGCCAGGCCGGGCAGCGCCTCGGCGCGCGGCCACACCTCGGGCGAGACGGTCCACAGGTACAAGTACGAGATGACCGCGCTGCCGTACAGCGACGCCGAGACGAGCATCAGCACGACCATCGCCCACCACGAGTGCGACGACGGGCCGGTCAGGTACGCCTGCAGCTCGATGCCGCCGCCGATCGGCAACGGCCGCGGCAGCGGCGAAGGATCGAGGCCCCAGGCCCAGTGCACGATGCCGCCGATCGCGATCACCGCGCACACCAGCGCGGGCACGACGAGCTTCACCGTCAGCAGCAGAAAAAAGCCCGCGGTGAAGATCGCGCCGATCACCGGCGCCCAGCCGGGCATCGGCATGCGCATCAGCGCCTGCGGCTCGGCGCTGAGCGGATGCGTGAGGATCGTCTCGCGCCCGCCGGTCGCCGTGCCCGGCAGGTACCAGCGGCCCTGCTCCACCTCGTCGGCAAGCTGCGCGTGGGTCCACAGCGGCTCGCGGCTTTCCACGCGCGGGATGCTGCGGCTCGAGTAGTTGCCGTTCGGCAGCCACTCGAGCGTGCCGGCGCGCCAGACGTTGCCGGCGTTGCCCTCGGCCGACATGCGCATCTTGCGCGCGAGGTCGAAGAGAAACAGCGCGACGCCCGCGGCGATCATGAACGCGCCGAGCGTGGAGACGAGATTCAGCACGTTCCAGCCCATCGCCGCGTCGTAGGTGTAGACGCGCCGCGGCATGCCGAGCAGGCCCGTGACGTGCATCGGCGCGAACGCGACGTGAAAGCCGGTGAAGACCAGCGCGAACACCCAGCGCCCGACGCGCTCCGACAGTGCATGCTTGCTGGTGTACGGCAGCCAGTAGTAGAAGGCCGCAAGCAGCGGAAACACCATGCCGCCGATCAGCACGTAGTGCAGGTGCGCGACGATGAAGTAGCTGTCGTGCGCCTGCCAGTCGAACGGGATCACCGCGACCATCACGCCGGTCAGCCCACCGGCGACGAAGGTGAACAGGAATCCGAGCAGGAACAGCGACGGCGTCGCGCGCCAGTCGAGCCGCCCGCGCGCCAGCGTCGCGATCCAGGCGAAGACCTGGATGCCGCTCGGCACCGCCACCGCCATGCTCGCCGCCTGGAAGAACGACAGCGACAGCTGCGGGATGCCGGTGGCGAACATGTGGTGCACCCAGAGACCAAAGCTCAGGAACCCCGTCGCCACGAGCGCGATCACGACCGCGCGGTGCGCGACGAGCGGCGTCCTGGCCATCGTTGGCAGGATCATCGAGACCATGCCCGCCGCGGGCAGGAAGATGATGTAGACCTCGGGGTGGCCGAAGAACCAGAAGAGGTGCTGCCACAGGAGCGGGTCGCCGCCCTTGGCCGCTTCGAAGAAGGGCCAGCCGAACGCGCGCTCGAATTCGAGCAGCAGCGTGGCGAGGATGATCGCCGGGAAGGCGAAGACGATCATCAGCGCGAAGACGAGCATCGCCCAGGCGAAGACCGGCATGCGGTCCAGCGTCATGCCCGGCGCGCGCGTGCGCAGCACGCCGACGATGATCTCGATCGCGCCGGCGATCGCCGAGATCTCGATGAAGCCGATGCCCAGGAGCCAGAAGTCGGCGCCGACGCCGGGCGACCAGGTGGCGCTGGTCAGCGGCGGGTTCATGAACCAGCCGCCCGAGGGCGCGGCGTTGGCGAACAGGCTGCCGAAGAACACCGTGCCGCCGACGAGGTAGGCCCAGTAGGCGTAGGCCGACAGGCGCGGGAACGGCAAGTCGCGCGCGCCGAGCATGTTGGGCAGCAGCAGCACACCCATCGCCTCGACCGCCGGCACCGCGAACAGGAACATCATCACCGTGCCGTGCATCGTGAACAGCTGGTCGTACAGCTGCGGGCTCACGAGATTGTTGTTCGGCACCGCGAGCTGCGTGCGCATCACCAGCGCCAGGATGCCGGCGAGCACGAAGAAGACGAACGCCGTGCCGACGTAGGCGACGCCGATGTAGTTGTTGTTGATGACGGTCAGGAACCGCAGGCCGCGCGGCGGGTTCCACAGGCGCTTCAGCTCGTCCAGCTCGCCGGGGGGGCGCGGCAGCGGATTGGGGAGTTCGGTGGTGCTGTTCATTTCAGCGTGTACAGCACCGCCAGCCCCGCCGCGTAGAGCACCAGCACGGCCAGCGAATCGACGCCCATGCGCAGCACAACGCGGTCGCGGCGTTCGAGGATGCCGCACAGGTACACGGCCGTCAGCACCAGCGCGACCAACGCGGCGAAGCTCGAGAACGGGCCGGCTTCCAGCAGCACCGGCTTGCCCGGGTGCAGCGCATCGACCAGCACGACGATCGCCACGTTGAACATGTTCGTGCCGAAGATCTCGCCCACCGCCATCGAATAGCGGCGCAGCTTGACGGCCGCGAGCACGGTGCTGATCTCGGGCAGCGAGGTCGAGGCGCCGAGCACCACCGCGCCGAAGAAGCTCGTGCCGAGCCCCGTCTGCTCCGCCAGCGCGCGGCCGGTCTCGGCGAGCACGTAGCCGGCCACCAGGATCACGGCGCCCGCGGCGGCGCTGCGCAGCACGAGACCTCGCAGTCCGCCTTCCTGCTGCGGCTGCTTGTCGTCGTCTCCGCCCTCGGGCTTGGCCTGCTGCGGCTGCCAGGCCTGTTCGGCATGCGACCTCGAAACCAGCACGAGGCCGACGAGATAGGTCGCCGCCAGCATCCAGCTCCAGCCGCCCAGGCCGAACAGCAGCCTGTCGCCGGCCAGCGAAGGCGCCACCAGCAGCGCCATCGAGACCATGCCGAGCACGCCCTGCAGCAGCACCGTGGGCGACGCGACCACGCCGGTCAGCGGATCGCGGCGGCCGATTGCCGCGTCGGCGAGCGCGAGGATCACGACGTTGATCGCGGCGCTGCCGAGCACATCGTTGACCGACAGCGCGGGCGCACCTTGCAGCGTGGCGGTGGTCGCCACCGCCAGCTCGGGCAGCGAGGTCACGCTGCCGAGCAGCAGCATGCCGATCACCGCCTGGCCGATGCCGGTTTGCTTGGCGATCGCGTCGGCGTACCGCGCGAGCCGCGTGCCGGCGAACCAGACGATCGCCGCGGCCGCGGCGAAGGCGGCGGCGTTGGCGAAGATCGGCAAGCCTTCGAACATCGCGCGCTTGTCGTTTCGATGGAGCGCCGCTACTCGAGCGCGCGCAGGTAGCCGGCCAGCGCGGTGAGCTGGCGGCCGTCGAGCTCACGCGCGAAGGCCGGCATCAGGCTGCCGGGCTTCACCTGCTGCGGGTCGGCGATCCAGGCGGCGTGTGCGCCAACGTGGTTGGGCAATGCGCCGGCCGCCAGCGTGAGGCGGCTGCCGACGTGCGTGAGGTCGGGCCCGAGCACGCCGGCCGCGGCAGAGCCCCGCACCGCGTGGCAGCTCGCGCAGTGCTGCATGAAGGCCGCCGGCGGCGCGGCC
Organism: Betaproteobacteria bacterium; assembly: GCA_016716535.1. Lineage (GTDB taxonomy): Bacteria > Pseudomonadota > Gammaproteobacteria > Burkholderiales > Burkholderiaceae_C > Rubrivivax. The sequence continues at coordinate 329,505 of JADJWD010000004.1, forward strand.
GCGGCCGGCGCACGCTGAGCCGCGCGCCAGCGATCGAAGTCCGCGGGCGGCGTGGCCACCACCCACAGCGCCATCTGCGCGTGCTGCGTGCCGCAGTACTCGGCGCACTGGCCGCGGAAGTGGCCGGCCTGGTCGGCGCGCACGGTCAGCCGGTTCACGCGGCCCGGGATCAAGTCGAGCTTGCCGGCCAGCGCCGGCACCCAGAAGCTGTGCAGCACGTTGTCGGAGCGCAAGTGCAGCTCGACGCTGCGGCCGACCGGCAGGCGCAGCTCGTTGGCCGTTTCGAAGTCGATGCCGCCGTTCGTGTGGCCACCGCTCGCATCACCGTCCATGTAGCGGACGCGCCACCACCACAGTTCGCCGATGACCTCGATGCGCAGCGCGGGTTCGGCGTGTGCGGCGGGCATGCGCGCCGCGGCGATGAACGTGTAGACGAGCAGCGCCGACAGCACCACCACCGGCAGCACGATGCCTCCGCCAACGACCGCCGCGTGCGAGCCGAGCCACGCGCCGCGGCGCTGTCCTCGGCCGAAGACGGCCCAGGCGGCGAGCACGACGACGAGCGCGAGGATGACGCCGGCGCCGCCGATCAGCACCCAGGTGATCTCGGCGATCTCTCGCGCGTCGGGGCCGTGCGGATCGAGCGTCGATTGCAGCGGCGGCGGTAGCGGCATGCGCGCGCGCCGGCAACCGGGGTGCCTGGAGGGCCCAAACCCGTTCGGGCTGAGGTATCGAAGCCCTCTTCGAATGCCCTTCGATATCTCAGGGCGAACGGACTGGAGCGTGCGCCGATTGCACAGACTGCCCCGCCTGCAGCGCCCTCCACGTCCGCTCGAGCAACTCGCCCATCTGCTGCGGCCCGTCGATGTAGAAGCGGGCGCGTGAGTCGCCGCGGCCGACGCGCACGGTCAGCCAGTCGGGCGGGGCGCTTTCGAAGACGGGCTCGTCGTTGACGTCGTCGCCGGCGAAGAGTGCGCAGTCGGCGCCGCAGCGCCGCACGAGATCGTGCATCGCGCGCGCCTTGTCCGGCGCGTCGAGCGCCGTCGCGTTGAAGACGCGCTTGCCGCCGAAGATGCGCACGCCTTTCGGCGCCGGTTCGAGCAGGCGCTGCAAGAGCGCGCGCGCCCGCACCGGCGAGCGCGCGCGCCGGTAGTGCAGCGCCAGCGACACCTGCTTGTCCTCGAGCGTCACGCCGCTGGCGGCCAGGTCGGCGGCGTGCCGGTACAGATGCTCGCGCAACGGGTGCAGCGCCTCGACGTGCGATTCCACGGCGGCAGCGGCGAGCGCGTTGCCCGGGTCCTCGGCACCGTGGCCGCCGACCACGTGCCGCGGCTCGAAACCGAGCCGTCCGCGCAGGTCGGCCACCGAGCGGCCGCTGACCACCACCACCGGGCACACCGCGGCCAGTTCGCGCAGCCGCTCGGCCACCGGCGCCGGGATGCACGCGTCGTCGGGGTGCGAGACGATCGGCGCCAGCGTGCCGTCGAAGTCGAAACCCAGCACCGGGCGCCGGCGCATCACGGCGGCGAGTGCCGCGTCACCCTCGGGACTGAACAGATGAAGCATCCGCAGGAATCTGCGCTCGGTCACATCAGCTGGTGCCGCTGCACGCGCGCCTCGATGCGCGCGCGCAGCCGCCAGCGGCCGGCGTCGGCCAGCATGCGCCCGGCCCAGCGGTAGACGTTGAATTCGCGCACCGTCGTGCGCAGGCTCGCCATGCGCTCGCGCTGCTCGGCCGCGGGCATCGTCGCGGCGCGGTTCAGCGCGTCGGCCGTCTCCTCGACGTGGTACGGGTTGACGATCAGCGCCTCGTGCAGCTCGCGCGCGGCACCGGCGAAGCGGCTGAGCACCAGCACGCCGCGCAGGTCGTCGCGCGCCGCCACGTACTCCTTGCACACGAGGTTCATGCCGTCGTGCAGGCTGGTCACCACGCACATGTCGGCGGCGCGGTACAGCTCGTTGAGCGCATCGTGGTCGTGGTGCTGCGCCAGCAGGTGCACCGGCTGGTAGCCGGGCAGCCCGTAGCGGCGGTTGATGCGCTCGGTGACCCGCTGCACGCGCTCCTGGAAGGTGCGGTACTCGTCGAGGTCGCTGCGCGTGGGCGCTGCCACCTGCACGAAGACGAAGCGGCCGCGCCAGGCCGGCCACTTCTCGAGCAGCCGCTCGACCGCGTTCAGCCGCTCGAGGATGCCCTTCGTGTAGTCGTAGCGGTCGACGCCGATCGCGAGCACGGTGTCGGCCGGCAGCCCCAGGCGCGCGAAGACGCGCGTGCGGCACTCGGCCGGCGTCGGCCAGCGCTCGGTGTGCTCGGGCCAGGCGATCGAGATCGGGTAGCTCTCGATCAGCGTCTCCTTCTCGCGGAAGGTGATCGTCGAGTGCTCCTGCTCGATGCGCGCCTCGAGGTAGCGGTCGACCGTCTCCATGAAGTTCTTGCAGTGGAACCGCGTGTGAAAGCCCAGGATCGTGCTGCCGAGCATGCCCTCGAGGATCTCGCCTCGCCAGGGGCAGATGCCGAACGACTCGGGGTTGGGCCACGGGATGTGCCAGAACGTCAGGATCGTCGCCTGCGGCAGCCGCGCGCGCACCATCGCCGGCACGAGCGCGAAGTGGTAGTCCTGCACCAGCACCACCGGGTCTTCGCTGCGCGCCTCGGCCACCACGGCGTCGGCGAAGCGCTGGTTGATCGTCCGATAGGCCTGCCAGTCCGACTCGCGGAACACCGGCCGCACGTGTGCCACGTGGCACAGCGGCCACATGCCCTCGTTGGCGAAGCCGTAGTAGTAGCCCTGCTCCTCCTGCGCCGTCAGCCAGACGCGGCGCAGCCAGTAAGACGCCTCGGCGCGCTCGCCCGGCGGCACCGAGACACGGTCGGCGCTGTCGACGGTCTCGCGATCGGCGCTGCCGCTGCCGTGCGCGACCCAGGTGCCCGAGCAGGCGCGCATCACCGGCTCGAGCGCGGTGACGAGACCGCTGGCCGGCCGGCGCACGGCGATCGTCGTGCGGGGCTCGGCGCGGCGCGCCGGGGCTTCGGCCACGACGACGGCGGTGGAGGCGGTGGTGGCGACCGCGGTGGTTGCCGTGGCGGAAGTGGCAGAGGCGGCGGACGTGTCAGCAGCAGCCGCCGTGGCGGTGGCCGGCGTACCCGCCCCATCGGTCGCAGCGCCCGCCGCGCCGGCGCCATCGATTGCGGCAGCCACTGCCGCCGAGCCGTTTGCGCCCGCGCCCGCGGCATCGCCGTTCGCCACAGGCTCCGGCACCTGCTCGACCACCTGCTCCACCACCCGCTCGTGGATGTACGGCTCGCGGTTCGACACCGCGATCACCTGGTCGCCGGCGAGGTGGCTGCGCAGCAGCGCCCGCAGGCGCGCGGCCGTCCACTCGGTGTCGGGGCCTTGCGCGCGGCGGTACTCGTCTTCCAGGTCCCTCAGCCGCGAGCGCAAGTCGGCCGCGAACGGCGCCAGTTCGGGCGCTGGTACCAGCGGCGTCAGCAGACCCTCGCCGCGCATGATGGCGCGCACGCCGCGCACCCAGCCGTACCAGCTGATCTGCGCGACGACGACGGTGACAAGGACGATGATGAGCCCGAGCACGGCGATCAGGCCGATCAGGTAGCGGCGCGTGTCCTGGCTGCGCCGCTCGATGAAGCTCAGGTCGTGCAGCAGCACGAGATGGCCGAGCAGCGCCGGCTGCGCCGCCCCTTCGGCCACGGCCACCGGTTCGGTGTCGGGCGGCGGCACGATGGACGCGGCGGTGCCGCGCCGGCCCTCGACGGCAAGCAGTTCGCTGTCGCCGCCGGGGGCCTGGGCGGCGCCGGTCCGGCCCGGCCCGGCCGCGGGCCGCGATGCGGCGCCGTTGCCGGCCTCGGCCCCGCCGCCGGGTCCAGCGCCACCTCCTGCCCACACCGGGTGCACGCCCACGTGCACCGGGCCGCCGGCCAGTTCGTAGCTCTGATCGGCGCCGCCGGCGATCTCGGCCGCCTTCGCGCAACTGAGCGATTCGGGGAACCGCTCGGTCTGTTGCACGCGCTGGCCGCGCGCCGAGCACAGCGCGATCGCGAAGAGCCGCTCGTCGCTGGCCGTGCGCTGCAACAGCGGCTTGACCCGCGCCGCCCGCCCTTCGGCCAGCGCGTCGGCGAGCGAATCCGACAATGCGTTGGCGACGAGCACGCCGCGGCTGTTCAGGTCGCGGCTGAACCATCGCAGCGTCACCTGATCCATCAGCGGCACGGCCAAGGTACGCTGCCGCGACCAGCGTCAGCACCAGCGGCGCGAGAAACCGCAACTGCAGCCGGACCGATTTCAGCTGGATCTTGAGCGCATTGAGCATGCGGGCGACCATATCGCCCGTGGGCAGGCTGCACGCCCGAATAACCTGAACTTCGCTATGGTCATACGTGAACCCTCCCGGCCGCCGGCCAGCCTCGAGCTGGCGCTGGCGGGCAACTGCACCATCGGCGCCCTGATCGAGGAGCGCGGCAGCATCGTCTGGTGCTGCATGCCGCGCTTCGACAGCCCGCCGGTGTTCGACGCGCTGCTGCACAGCGCTGAAGGGCTGCCGCTGGCCGGCTCGCTGACGGTCGAGCTGGAAGGCATGACGCGCCATGAGCAGGCCTATGACCACGGCACGGCGATCGTGCGCACGCGGCTGTGGGACGCGCAGGGCCAGGGCGTCGAGATCACCGACTTCGCGCCGCGCTTCATCAACCGCGACCGCATCTTCCACCCGGCGCAGCTGGTGCGGCGTTTGAAGCCGCTGGCCGGCCACCCGCGCATCCGCATCACCGTGCAGCCCCGGGGCGACTGGGGCGCCGCGCGCCCGGAGGTGACGCGCGGCAGCCACCACCTGCGCTACGTGCTGCCCGAGGGCACCTGGCGGCTGACGACGAGCGCGCCGCTGACCTACATCCAGGACGCCACCTGGTTCGTGCTGCAAGGCTCGGCCAGCCTGCTCTTCGGTCCCGACGAGACGCTCGAAGGCGGCATCGACGAGACGGCGCGCGAGTTCGAGGAGCGCACGTCGCTGTACTGGCGGCACTGGACGCGGCGCCTCGCGCTGCCGCTGGAGTGGCAGGACGCGGTGATCCGCGCCGCCATCACGCTGAAGCTGTGCCAGTACGAGGACACCGGCGCCATCGTCGCGGCGCTGACGACGAGCATCCCCGAGGCGCCGAACAGCGGCCGCAACTGGGACTACCGCTACTGCTGGCTGCGCGATGCCTTCTTCGTCGTGCGGGCGCTGAACAGCCTGTCCGAGATGGGCACGATGGAGAGTTACCTGCACTGGCTGTACGACATCGTGCGCGGCTCGGTGCAAGGCAACGGCGGCGGGCACGTGCAGCCGCTGTACGGCATCGGCCTCGAGGAGCAGCTCACCGAACGCATCGTCGAACACGCCGCCGGCTACCGCGGCATGGGCCCGGTGCGCGTGGGCAACCAGGCGCACGAGCACTTCCAGCACGACGTCTACGGCGGCATCGTGCTCGGCGCGGCACAGGCCTTCCACGACCACCGGCTGCTGCAGCGCGCCGGCGTCGCCGACTTCGCGGCGCTCGAGCAGATGGGCGAGCAGGCCTGGCGGCTGCACGACCAGCCCGACGCCGGCATCTGGGAGCTGCGCACGCGCGCGCGCGTGCACACCTCGTCGGTGCTGATGTGCTGGGCGGCGTGCGACCGCCTGGCCACGGCGGCGCGCGCGCTGGCGCTGCCCGAGCGCGCGGCGCTGTGGCGCCAGCGCGCCCAGACGATCCGCGCGCTGATCCTGGCGCGCGCCTGGAACGACAAGCGCCAGGCGTTCGTCGAGAGCCTCGACGGCGAACACCTCGACGCCAGCGTGCTGCTGATGGCCGAGGTCGGCTTCGTCGAGCCGCGCGACCCGCGCTTCGCCAGCACGCTGGCGGCGCTGGAGGCGACGCTGCTGGACGGCCACTTCATGCGCCGCTACGAGGCGCCCGACGACTTCGGCCGCCCCGAGGTGGCGTTCAACGTCTGCTCGTTCTGGCGCGTCGACGCGCTGGCGCGCACCGGCCGCCTCGACGATGCGCGCGAGGCCTTCGAGGCCCTGCTCTCGCATCGCAACAAGATGGGCCTCTTGAGCGAGGACCTGGCCGCCGGCAGCGGCGAGCTGTGGGGCAACTTCCCGCAGACGTACTCGATGGTGGGCATCATCAACGGCGCGATGCGGTTGTCGGCGCCTTGGGAGACGGTGATCTGAGCGCCGGCGCCGCGCGCAACGGGCGAAGGCGCTGCGCTACGATCGCGGCCGTCCGCCACCCGGCGCCCCTTCGCGAGCCCCGCGCGCCAGCGGCACGCCGCCCGCCTCGCCACCCCCCATGCAAATCGTCTGCCTCGATCTCGAAGGCGTGCTCGTGCCCGAGATCTGGATCGCCTTCTCAGAACGCACCGGCATCGCCGAGTTCCGCCGCACGACGCGCGACGAGCCTGATTACGACAAGCTGATGCGCTGGCGCCTTTCGCTGCTGCGCCAGCACGGGCTGAAGCTTGCCGACATCCAGGCCGTCATTGCCGGCATGGCGCCGATGGAAGGCGCACGCGAGTTCCTCGACGCGCTGCGCACGCGCTACCAGGTGATCATCCTGTCGGACACGTTCTACGAGTTCGCCGACCCGCTGATGCGGCAGCTGAACCGTCCGACGCTGTTCTGCCACAAGCTGGTGGTCGACGCCGACGGCTTCGTCGCCGACTACACGCTGCGCCAGCCCGACCAGAAGCGCGCAGCGGTCAACGCGCTGAAGGGCCTGAACTACCGTGTCATCGCCGCCGGCGACTCGTACAACGACACCGGCATGCTCGGCGCGGCCGACGCGGGCTTCCTGATCCACCCGCCGGCCAACGTCGTCGCCGAGTTTCCGCAGTATCCGGTGCAGGCAAGCCTCGCCGAGCTTCGGCGCAGCATCGACGCGGCAGCCCAGCGGCTGGCCGCGGCGTAAGGGCCGCAGCGGCGGGCTGCCCTCCTCTCGCGCGGCCCGCGGCCGGCCTTTCCTTCACGCTCCTTCGCCATGCCGCGCCGCGAACTCGAACTGCTCGCCCCCGCGCGTGACGCCGCCATCGGCATCGAGGCGGTGAACCATGGCGCCGACGCCATCTACATCGGCGGCCCGGGCTTCGGCGCGCGCGACAAGGCGAGCAATTCGGTGGCCGACATCGAACGGCTGGCGCGGCACGCGCATCGCTTCGGCGCGCGCGTTTTCGTCACCGTCAACACGATCCTGCGCGACGACGAGCTGGAACCCGCGCGCCGCCTCGTGCACTCGCTGCACGCGGCCGGCGCCGATGCGTTGATCGTGCAGGACATGGCGCTGCTCGACATGGCCGCCGCCGGCGAGCTGCCGCCGATCCAGCTGCACGCCAGCACGCAGACCGACATCCGCACGCCCGAGAAGGCGCGCTTCCTGCAAGACGCCGGCATCCGGCAGATGGTGCTGGCGCGCGAGCTGACGCTGGCGCAGATCCGCGCCATCGAGGCGCAGGTGCAGGACGCGGTGCTCGAGTTCTTCGTCCACGGCGCGCTGTGTGTCGCCTACAGCGGCCAGTGCTTCATCAGCCACGCGATCACCGGCCGCAGCGCCAATCGCGGCAGCTGCAGCCAGGAGTGCCGCCAGCCGTACACCGTGCTCGATGGAGAAAACCGCATCGTCGCGCACGAGAAGCACGTGCTGAGCCTGAAGGACAACAACCAGAGCGCCAACCTCGAAGCGCTGGTCGACGCCGGCATCCGCGCGTTCAAGATCGAGGGCCGCTACAAGGACATGGCGACGGTGAAGAACGTCACCGCGCACTACCGGCAGCTGTTCGACGCGCTGCTCGAGCGCCGCAGCGAGTTCACGGCCTCGTCCGACGGGCGTTGCCGCTACACCTTCCAGCCCGACCCCGACCGCGGCTTCCACCGCGGTGCCACCGACTACTTCGTCAACGGCCGGCGGCCGCCCGAGCAAGGCGACATCGGCGCCTTCGACACGCCCAAGCACGCGGGCATGCCGGTGGGGCACGTGCTGAGGCTCGGCGCCGACCATTTCGACGTCGAGACGAATGACGCGGCGACGGCGCTCAACAACGGCGACGCGCTGACGTGGACCGACCTGCAAGGCGACTTGCAGGGCGTGCCGATCAACGTGGCCGCGCCACTCGGCGGCCGCGCTTGGCGGCTGCACCCGAATGCGCCGATGGCGACGCTGAAGGGCCTGCGCACCGGCACCGAGATCGCGCGCAACCGCGACATGGCCTGGCAGCGCGTGCTCGACAAGAAAAGCGCCGAGCGGACGATCGGCGTTGTGATGCGGCTCGTCGAGAAACGCGACGGCTGGCGGCTCGAACTCACCGACGAACGTGGCCACCGCGCCGCGGCCGAAGTGGCCGCGCGCCACGAGCCGGCGCGCGACCCGGCGCGTGCCGAGGCGGCGGTGCGCGAGCATCTGGCGCGGCTGGGCGGCACGCTTTTCGAGGCGCGCAACGACGAAAGCGTTGTGCAGATCCACTGGCGCGAGCCGCGTTTCATCCCGCCGAGCACGCTGAACACGCTGCGCCGCGATGCGGTGGCCGCGCTCGGAACGGCGCGCGCGCGGGCATTGCTGCCGCTGCCGCCCGGCGCGCCGGTCGAGCCGCCGGCGCCCTACCCCGACGACACGTTGAGCTACCTCGCCAACGTCTACAACCGCCGCGCCGCCGCGTTCTACGCGCGCCACGGCGTCAAGGTCATCGCCGCCGCCTACGAGAGCCACGAGGAAACCGGCGACGTGAGCCTGATGATCACGAAGCACTGCGTGCGCTGGTCGCTCAGCCTGTGCCCCAAGCAGGCCAAGGGCGTGACCGGCGTGCAAGGCACCGTGCGCGCCGAGCCGCTCATGCTGGTGCAGGGTAACGAACGCTTCACGCTGCGCTTCGACTGCAAACCCTGCGAGATGCACGTCGTCGGGCGGCTGAAGAAGAGCGTGCTGAAGCAGTCCGCCGCGGCGCCGCTGACTTTCTACCGCACGCGGCCCGCGATCCATCCCTGACCGCGCCACCGGGCGCCGCCGGCCTTTGGTCGTGCGCCCGATCGTCAGATCAGGCTATGGTTCGCGCCTTCGGGCCGAGCCCGGAGCCAAAGAACCGTTCAAGACACCAGGAGGGACCCCATGATGGACATGCAGGCGATCCAGACCTTTCTCACCACCACCGTGACCGAGCTGGGCATCAAGATCCTCGCCGCGATCGCGTTCTGGATCGTCGGCCGCTGGCTGATCGGCAAGGTGGTCTCTCTGATGCAGGCGGCGCTGAACCGCAACCAGGTCGACGCCACGCTCACCAAGTACCTCGGCTCGATCGTCGCCATCGCGCTGAACATCGCGTTGGTGCTCGGCATCCTCGGCTACTTCGGCATCCAGACGACCTCGTTCGCGGCGATGCTGGCCGGCGCCGGCGTCGCCATCGGCGCGGCCTGGAGCGGCATGCTCGGCAACTTCGCCGCCGGCGCCTTCATGCTGGTGCTGCGGCCGTTCAAGCTCGGCGACTTCGTGCAGGTCGGCGGCGTCACCGGCACGGTGCACGAGCTGGGCCTGTTCGGCACGACGATCATCACGCCGGACAACGTGCTGTGCGTCGTCGGCAACGGCAAGATCTTCGGCGACACGATCATGAACTACTCGGCGCGGCCGACGCGGCGCGTCGAGCGCACCGCGCAGCTGGCCGGCAGCGTCGACACGCAGCAGGCGATCGAGCGCCTGCGCGCCGCGGTGGCGAAGATCCCCAACGTCGCGAAGGACCCGGCGCCCGAGGTGACGGTGCTCGACATGAACCTCGTCGGCCCGGTGATCGCCGTGCGCCCGCACTGCCACACCGACCACTACTGGCAGGTCTACTTCGACACCAACGCGGCGATCCTGCAGGTGGCCAAGGAAGCCGGCTGGCCGGCCCCGACGCCGACGCACTACGTGCGCACGTCCAACGGCACGCACGAGACTCGCCTGCCGGCAGCGGAACGCGCCTAGCGCGTCAGGCGCATCAGGCTTGTCAGGGCAACGCCGACGGGTCGAAGTTCGCGCCGCAGAGGATCACCGCGACGCGCTCGTCGGCGGCCGGCTGCACGGCGCCGGCCCACAGCGCCGCCATCGGCAGCGCCGCGGCCGGCTCGACCGCCAGGCGCAGGTCGGTCCACATCCGCCCCTGCGCCGCGGCGATCAGGTCGTCGGGGATCAGGTACGACGCCGCCACGTGCTGGCGGCAGATCGGCCAGGCCAGCTCGCCGATGCGGCGTGCGCCCAGCGAATCGGCGGCGATGCCCGACACCTCCACCGCCACCGGCTCGCCGCGCGCCAGCGCCGCGTGCAGCGTCGGCGCCATCTGCGGCTCCATCGCCTCGACGCGCGTGCAGCCTTCGAACCACGCGGCGATGCCGCCGATCAACCCGCCGCCGCCGACGCTGACGAGCACGCGGTCGGGCACGCCGGCCTCGGCCTCGATCTCCATCGCCAGCGTGCCGGCGCCGGCCAGCACCTCGCTCTGGTCGTAGGCGTGCATCGGCAGCGCGCCGGTGACGCGCTGGCGCGCCCGGCAGGCCTCGTAGGCTTCGGCATAGGAAGTGCCGCCGACCGTCATCTTCGCGCCGGCGGCAACGAGGCGCTGGCGCTTCGAAGGCGGCGTCGTCTCCGGCACGAAGACCTCGCAGCGCACACCGAGCGCGCGCGCCGCCAGCGCCGCGGCAATGCCGGCGTTGCCGCCCGAGGCAATGGCCACGCCGGCCGGCGGAATCGACTTCTGCGCGCGCAGCCGGTTGAACATGCCGCGCGCCTTGAAGCTGCCCGACACCTGCAGCTGCTCGAGCTTCAGCCACACCTCGGCGCAATCGATGCCGAGCGCCGCGCCCGGCAGCCGCCACAGCGGCGTGCGCCGCACGTCGCCGCGGATGCGCTCCATCGCGGCGCGGATGGCCGGCGGGTCGACCCGGGTGGCCGCGTCGGAGGTCGCGGGTGAAGCGCCCGCCGAGGTGGGCGTCAGCTTGTCTCTATCCATCGAACCATCCTATCGCCCGGGTCCGCGGCGGTACAGTTGTTCATGGACGACACCCGCAGCCGCAGCGACAGCCCCAGCGCATCGACCCTCGAATGGGCGCAGCGCCTCGTGCGCCTGAACACCATCAGCGCGCGCTCGAACCTGGCATTGATCGAGACGATCGCCGACGAGCTGCGCGGCCTCGGCGTGCCGCTGCGCCTGACCTACGACGACGCGCGCGGCAAGGCCAACCTCTTCGCGACGATCGGCGAAGGCAAGCCGGCGGGCCTCGTGCTCAGCGGCCACACCGACACGGTGCCCTGGGACGGCCAGGCGTGGACGCACGATCCGCTGGGCGCCACGGTCGCCGACGCGCGCCTGTATGGCCGCGGCAGCGCCGACATGAAGGGCTGGATCGGCGCCGTCGTCGCACAGACGCGCCACTGGCTCGAAGCCGACCTGCCCTTCGCGCTGCACTACGCCTTCAGCTACGACGAGGAAGTGGGCGCCTTCGGCGCGCGCCGGCTGCTCGAAGACCTGGCCAGCCTGCGCGAGGCCGGCCGCATGCCGCGCCTGTGTCTCGTCGGCGAGCCCACCGAGATGGTGCCGGCCATCGCGCACAAGGGCGTCTACCGCTGGCGCTGCCACGTGCGCGGCCACGCCGCGCACAGCTCGCTCGTGCCGCAGGCGGTGAATGCGGTGGAGGCGGCGGCGCGTGTCATCGCGCAGATCGCCGGCCTCGGCGACGAACTGCGTGATCGCGGCACGCGCCAGGCCGGCTTCGACGTGCCGTACACGACGGCGGCGGTGTGCCTCGTCAATGGCGGCATCGCCGACAACGTCGTGCCCGAGGACTGCCGCTTCACCTACGAGTTCCGCAACCTGCCGGGCGTCGACGCCGAGGCGCTGCACGCGCGCGTCGTCGAAGGGGCCCGAACGCTCGAGCCGGCGATGCAGGCGGTCGACCCAACGACGGGCATCCGCTTCGAGCAGATCACCGAGATGCCCGCCTTCCGCGCCGCGCCCGACGAGCCGGCGGTGACGCTGGCGCTGCGGCTGGCGGGCGCCACGCGCACGACGAACGTCGCCTTCGGCACCGAGGCGGGGCTTTTCCAGCGCGCGGGGATGTCGACGGTGGTTTGCGGCCCGGGGTCGATCGGGCAGGCGCATCAGGCCGACGAATACGTGAGCTTGGCGCAGCTCGCGCGCTGTGAGGCGTTTTTGCGCGGCATCGCGGTGGCGGGGGCGGCGTTTCTCGCCGGGTGATTGCCTTTCCGCTGGCGCGGGCTGGCGATGAGGCGTCAAGCCAGCAGATGTTCAGGTGGCAACCCGCCCACCCACCTCTGCCAGATCCGCCCAAACAGATCCTCGAACTCGCGCGTATACCGCTCGCTGTCGAAGAGCGGCAACTCCATCCTGCGCGTCGCGAGGTGCTCGCGGTACCCCGCCAGCAGCGAAGGCTCACGCAGCAGCGTCAGGATCGCCCCCGTGTACTCGGCAACATTTCCGAACGCCAGCTCGGGAATCCCGGCGGCGTTCAACACGCTCGCCGCCACCCGCGAGGCGAAACCGTTGCCGTACAACGTCACCACCGGCACGCCGGCCCACAGCGCGTCGGCCGCCGTCGTGTGCGCGTTGTACGGCCACGTGTCGACGAAGATGTCGGCCTGCGCCAGGCGCGAGAAGTGCTCGGCGTAGCTCACCGCCTTGGCGAAGACGATGCGATCGCCGGCGACGCCGCGCTCTTCGGCCGCGCGCCGCACGTTGTCGTGCAACTGGCCGTTCGTCTCCTTCAGCCACAGCACCGAGCCCGGCACCTCGCGCAGCACGCCGCACCACGCGTCGAAGGCCTCGGGCAGGATCTTGTAGGTGTGGTTGAAGGCGCACAGCACCGCGCCCTCGTCGGGCAGGCCGGCTTGCGCGCGCGTCATGCCGGCGTCGGGCAGCGGCCGCCAGCGGCCGTTGGGCTGGAAGGTCAGCGGTAGCTGCGCCAGCCGCTCGGTGTACAGGTGCGCCAGCTGCACCGGCGTCGTGAACGGGTCGCCGACGAGGTAGTCGATGTACGGCGCGCCGGTGCTGCCCGGGTAGCCGAGGTAGGCCACCTGCAGCGGCGCCGGACGGCGCGCCAGCACGGCGTTGCGGTGGCCGCGCGTGTGGCCCTGCAGATCGACGAGGATGTCGATGCCGTCGGCGCGGATGCGGCGGGCGGCCTCGGCGTCGGAGCTGCCGCGCAGATCGATGAAGCTGTCGGCGGCGCCCTTCAGCCGTTGGCGGATCGCCGAGCCGTCGTCGCGCCCGGTCGAGTACAGCACGACCTCGAAGCGCGTGCGGTCCAGCCGCTCGATCAGCTCGACGATCAGCTGCGCCACCGGGTGCTCGTGCAAGTCGTACGAGAGCATCGCCAGCCGCGGCCGGCGGCCGGGCGCGCCGCGCGCGGCACGTTCGGCGTCGGTCAACGGCGGCAGCTCGGGCGCGCCGACCGCGCTCACCAGCGCCTCGGCGCGCGCCGCGGCCAGCTGCAGCGCCGGGTCCAGCGGCAGCGACAGCAGGCTGAAGGCGCTGGTCACACGCGCCAGACCCGCCGGCGTCGTCGCCAGCACCTGCTCGAGCGCCTGCACGTCGGCCGGGAGGCTTTCCCAGTCGCAGACGTGCCGCTTCTCGTACGACAGGTGCGCCATCGCCTGCACGTTGCCGGGGTCCAGCGCGAGCACCGTCTTCAGGCACTCGATCGCCTCGTTCTGCATCGCCATGTCGCGGAAGGCCGTGGCCATCATCGCGTGCAGCTGCATCATCGTCGGCTCGATCGCCGCGGCCTGCATCAGCACGTCGATCGCTTCCCTGGGCCGGCGCAGCGCCTGCAGCATCGCGCCATGCTGCAGCATCGCGTCGGGCTCGCGCGTGCCGCCGGCCTCGAGCTTCTCGAACGCCGCCACCGCATCGTCGTAGCGGTGCAGCGCAGCCAGTGCCTCGGCTTGCAGGCGCCGCGCCAGCGGCTGGCCGGCCTCGAGCGCCAGCGCCCGCTCGGCGGCGGCCAGCGCGCGCGCGGGCTCGCCGACGTGACGGTAGACGTTGGCCAGGTTGATCCAGTACAGCGCATCGGCCGGCTCGGCGCGCACGGCGCGCTTGAACGAGCGCGTCGCACCGAGCCAGTCGCGCTGCTGCATCTGCGCCACGCCCTGCTCCCAGTGCCGGCGGCCGCGCCCTGTCGCTTCGGTCGCGCTTGCCCCACGGCTTTCGATGACGGCGTTCATGCAGGCACCTCCTCCTGGTTCAGCGCCGCGGCCTGGATGGGCGCGGCCGGCTTGTGGGCGTTGACGTTCAGGCTGATCGACGTGCCCAGCACCACCGTCTCGCTCGTGTCGGCGAACAGGCCGTGCCGGCCGACGCGCTGCAGGTTCACGAAGCCGGCGCGGTCGAGGAAGGCGGCCAGGAAGTCCTGGTTCAACCCGACGCGGTGGTGGTCGTGCGCGTGCGTGTGGCCGCCGAACATCATGCGCATCACCTGGAAGCGCTGGTTCACGTCGAGCACGTGCCGCTGCAGCAGGAGGTGCGCGAGGATGTCGATGTCGGGCACCGACAGGCGCAGCACGCCGCCGGGCGCCAGCACGCGGTGCCATTCGGCCAGCACGCGCGGCAGCTCGTCGACGTAGTCGAAGTGCTCGAGCACGTGCGAGGCGTACAGCTCGGCGAACGTCCCGTCGGCGAAGCGCGACAGGTCCTGCGCGTCGCCGACGTGGTCGACGTGCGCGCCGGCGCGCACGTCGAACACCTCCCAGCCGGCGTGGGCCTCGGCGCCGCCGATGTGCAGTCTTCGTGGGGTCGTCATGGCTGATCAGTGAAGAGAGAGGACGCGCGGTTGGAGACAGCGCCGATGCGGCGACGCAACCGGACACACTTGCCGCGCACGCCCGTCGAATGATTGGGTTCAAGTCGCGCGTGTTGGCGCCGAAATGGCAGGGTTCGCGCGCCTTTCTCGTTTCACTGCACTGCGGCCGTCCATGCGACGCGCAATGAACAGGGCGCCAAATAAGCCGCTAAAGCTGCGATCGGGGCGGTCGAAAACGGGCTCAACGTGCAAGCGAAAGCGAGTACGGGTCCGGAGCGGAACGGGCCGCGGCTGCAACGCCCATCCAGGGGCAGCGGTCACGGCGACGGGTTTGCCCGGGCGTGTTCCCGAAGGCGGCATGTGAGTCATGCGGCCAGAAGGAACGGCTGGTGAAAGGTGCGAGGCCTCGAAAGGAGAGAGGGGGCCTCATGCCCCAAGCCGCTGAACTGCCTGTGGTCCATCACCCCCCATTTGGAGTCGTCACATGTCCCAGTCGATCAACACCAACCTCGTTTCGCTGAACGCCCAGCGCAACCTCGCCGCCAGCCAGAGCTCGCTGGCCACCTCGATGCAGCGCCTGAGCTCGGGCCTGCGCGTCAACAGCGCCAAGGACGACGCCGCCGGCCTGGCGATCGCCGAGCGCATGCAGACCAAGGTGCGCGGCATGACGGTCGCCATCCGCAACGCCAACGACGCGATCTCGATGTCGCAGACGGCCGAAGGCGCCCTGGGCAAGGTCGGCGACATGCTGCAGCGCATGCGTGAACTGGCCGTGCAGGCCGCCAACGGCACGAACACGTCAACCGACCGCACGAGCCTGAACGACGAGTACCTGCAGCTGTCGCGCGAAGCGGCGCGCACGCTGTCGGGCACGCAGTTCAACGGCCAGAGCATCCTCGCGACGACGGTGAACTCGGTCTTCCAGGTCGGCGCCAACACCTCGGCGACGCTGGACCAGATCTCGGTCACGGCCTTCGACTGGACGAGCGTGGCCAACATCACGACGGCCATCGGCTCGGCGGTCGGCACCGACCCGACGACGGCGATCGCCGGCACCGACGGCAGCTTCGCGCTCGCCTCGATCACCGCCATCGACGCCGCGATCGACAGCGTCAACACCCAGCGCGCGACCTTCGGCGCGGTGCAGAACCGCTTCGACAACGTCGTCGCGTCGCTGCAGGTGTCGGTGGAGAACCAGACCGCCGCGCGTGCCCGCATCATGGACGCCGACTACGCCACCGAGACGGCGAACCTGTCGCGCGCGTCGATCCTGCAGCAAGCCGGCAACGCGATGGTCGCGCAGGCCAACCAGCTGCCGCAGCAGGTGCTGGCGCTGCTGCGCTGAACAGCGGCCGCGGTGGCGCCGGGCTGGCGCTGCCGCCGCTGCGGCGGCACGCGATCGCCGAGGTCGTGCCGCTGCCGGGGTTGACATGACATGAAGATCGAAGGGCCCGCCGGTGCACGCCGGCGGGCCCTTCTTGCTGTTCGAACGGGCGCGATCTGGCCGGCCTTCGGCCCGCTTATCGCGCGACCCCCGGCTGAGGGGCGGCCTTAACCTGCCGGCACAGCGCTTCGGTCCCGGCCGATGGAGATTCGAGGCGATTCATTCGCCACGATTCACCGTTTCGAAGTCGACGCTCGCAGCGCCACCGCATAGGAGTCCGCCGTGCCCCAGACCATCAACACCAACCTCGTCTCGCTGAACGCGCAGCGCAACCTGAACACCAGCCAGACATCGCTGGCCACGGCGATGCAGCGGCTCAGCTCGGGCCTGCGCGTCAACAGCGCCAAGGACGACGCGGCGGGCCTGGCGATCGCCGAGCGCATGAACACGCAGATGCGCGGCATGAACGTCGCCATGCGCAACGCCAACGACGGCATTTCGATGGCGCAGGTCGGCGAAGGCGCGCTCGGCAAGGTCAGCGACATGCTCCAGCGCATGCGCGAGCTGGCCGTGCAGGCGGCCAACGGCACCAACACGCCGACCGACCGCAACAGCCTGAACGACGAGTTCCTCCAGCTCGCCCGCGAGGCGCAGCGCACGCTCGGCGGCACGCAGTTCAACGGCCAGAGCATCCTCGCGACGACGCTGACCAGCAGCTTCCAGGTCGGCGCCAACACCTCGGCGACGCTGGACCAGATCAGCGTCACCGCCTTCGACTGGACGCAGAGCACCACCATTACCACCGCCGTCGGCGCCGCCGTCGGCACCGACCCGACGACGCTGATCTCCGGCACCGACGGCAGCTTTGCGCTGGCCGCGATCACCGCCATCGACGGGGCCATCGACAGCATCAACGCCCAGCGCGCCGCCTTCGGCGCGGTGCAGAACCGCTTCGAGAACGTCATCGCCAATCTGATGGTCGCCTCGGAGAACCAGGCCGCCGCGCGCAGCCGCATCATGGATGCCGACTACGCCGCCGAGACCGCCGCGCTCAGCCGCGCGCAGATCCTGCAGCAGGCCGGCAACGCGATGGTCGCGCAGGCCAATCAGCTGCCCCAGCAGGTCTTGTCGCTGCTGCAGCGCTGACGGGTCCTGCCACACCGGGTCACGACTTCGAAGCCGGCCGGCGCCACGTTCGCTCAAGGTTGGCTCCAGTCGGTCGATAAGGGGCTCCAAGGGGGCGGCGTGCGCGCTCGGTGCGCCTGCCGTTCCCCAAGAGCCCCTTGGTCATCGGGCGCCGCCGGCCGGCGGCGCCACCCCGGGAGAACACCATGCCCGCGCTCACCTCACTCGGCATCGGCAGCGGCATCGACCTGAACACCATGCTCACGCAGCTGGTGGCGCTGGAGCGCAAGCCGCTCGAGCAGATGCGGGCTGAGGCCAGCAAGCTGCAGACCAAGGTCAGCAGCTTCGGCCAGATCCAGAGCCTCGTCTCGCGCCTGCAGGACGCCGCCAACAAGCTCAAGGGCACCGCCAGCTCCGGCGTGTGGTCGCAGTCGGTGGCTAAGAGCGCCAACGACCAGGTCGTCAGCGCCGTCAGCGGCAGCTCGGCGGCGCCGGGCAGCTACAGCGTCTCGGTCACCTCGCTGGCGGCAGCGCAGACGGTGTCGTCGGCGACGCCGTTCGTCGACGCCAGCGCGCTGGTCGGCGCCGGCACGCTGACGCTCGAGATCGGCAGCTGGGACGCCGGCCGCACCGCCTTCACGGCCAAGGCCGGCGGCGCGGCGACGCCGCCCATCACCGTCACCGCCGAGGACACGGTGGCCACGGTGCGCGACAAGATCAACGCGCTCGGCGCCGGCGTCACCGCCAGCCTCGTCACCGATGCCAACGGCACGCGCCTGGCGCTGCGCTCGACGGCCACCGGCGCGGTGAACGGCTTTCGCATCACCGCCGCCGACGACGACGGCAACAACGCCGACGCCGCCGGCCTGTCGCGCCTGGCGTACGACCCGCCCGGCGGCACGCTCGGCACGCTGTTCGGCCAGGCCGGCGCCAACGCGGTGGCCAACATCAACGGCGTGCCGATCGAGTCGGCGACGAACGAACTCGCCGGTGTCGTCGAAGGCCTGACGCTGCGCCTGCGCGGCACCAGCGCGACGCCGGTCGACGTCGACGTGAGCGCCGACCGCGAGGCCATCACCGAGGCGGTGAAGAACCTCGCCAGTGCCTACAGCGACCTCGCCAAGTACATCGGCGAGCAGACGAAGTACGACGCCACCAGCAAGGCCGGCGGCCCGCTGCAAGGCGACAGCGCCGTCGGCAACGTGCTGGCGCGCCTGCGCAGCGTCATCAACAGCGCCTCGGGCGCCTCGGCGGCGTTCGCGCGGCTGTCCGACGTCGGCCTCGAGCTGCAACGCGACGGCTCGCTCGCCGTCGACGGCGCCAAATTCGACAAGGCGCTGGGCGACCTCGCGGGGCTGCAGAAGGCGTTCGCGCACAGCGATCCGCTGGACGCCGCGAACGAGGGCTTTGCGCGCCGCTTCGCGACGTTGACGACCGAGATGCTCGCCGTCGACGGCAGCCTGACGACACGCACCGAGGGCCTGCGCAAGCTGATCACGCAGAACGGCGAGAAGCAAAGCCGCCTCGAGGACCGCGTCGAGCGCTACCAGGCGCGCCTGGTGCAGCAGTTCACCGCGATGGACTCCAACCTCGCGCGGCTGAACGCGCTGAACAGCTACGTGACGCAGCAGCTCGCCGGCATGGCGGCCGCCAACAACAGCTGAGAGAGAAGCCCTGCGCGGCGCCTTCACGGCGCCCTCGATGGCGCCTCAAGTGGCCTCGTGCCCGGGCCGATAAGGAGTGCATCCAACGCGCACCGGGCCTCTCAGGATGTACGCCTCACAACACTTCGCGCCTTTTGGTGGTCATGCCGCGCGCCAGGCGCTCGGCGGTCTGTACCAGCAGGTGCGGGTCGAATCGAAAGTCGACGGCGCCTCGCCGCACGAACTGGTCGCGATGCTGTTCGACGGCTTCATGGAAGCCGTCGCGCAGGCCCGCGGCGCGATGCGCGAGCAGCGCCTCGAGGTCAAGGGTGCGGCGATCGGCCGCGCCGTGCGGATCATCGAGGAAGGCCTGCGCGCCGGCCTCGACCTGCGCGCCGGCGGCTCGCTGGCGCGGGACCTCGACGATCTGTACAGCTACCTCGCGATGCGCCTGACGCTGGCGAACCTGCGCAACGACGAGGCGGCGCTGGACGAATGCCAGCGCCTGATGCGCCCGCTGCACGAGGCCTGGATGGCGATCGCCGAAGAGGCCGAAGCCGCAGCGCCACGCCGCCGCTGAACACGCCACGCCAAGCGCCAGCTCGAAGCTGCACCGCTGCACGCCCGCCCCGATTCCGATGCAACCGCCGACCCCGATGGACCCCCAACTGCTCACCTACTACGAAGCGATCGAGCGTGCCAGCGCCGACATGCTGACGGCCGCCCGCGCCGGCAACTGGGACGAGGTCGTCAAGCTCGAGGGCGCCTGCGTGCTGCTGATCAGCCAGCTCAAGAACGCCGCCCAGGAGCCTCGCCCGGTCCCGGCCGCAGCCGCCGCCGACCGCGAGGGCGCGCGCGCCGCCGACACCGCCGAGGCCGAGGCGACGCGCGCCAAGTCGAAGATCATGCAGCGCATCCTCGTCAACGATGCCGAGATCCGGCAGCTCGCCGAGCCCTGGCTGCACACGCTGGACGACGCCCTCGCCGGGCGCCGCCGCACGCTGCACTGACAGGGTCCGGCGATGCGCGCCGACATCCAACCCGCGCCGGCCCCGGCGCCGCCCGCAGCGGCCGCCCACGACGCCTTCCGCGTCACCGACGCCGCCGAGCGGCTGGCGCTGCTCGCGCAACTGCGTGACAGCGGCGCCGCCGTGCTGCTGCACACGGCCGACGGCGCCTCGCTGCGCAGCCGGCTTGCGTCGGTCGACGCGGGCGCGTCGCGCCTTTCGTTCGCCGTCGCTGCCGCCGAGCTGGAGTCACCACACCTCGCCCCGCTGCTCGAAGACGACGACGTGACCGCGGTCGCGCACCCGGGCCAGGTCAAGCTCCAATTCGATGCCGCCGGCCTCGTGCTCGTGCGCGGCCAGGCGAGCGCCGTGCTCCAGTGCGCCCTGCCCGACGAGATGCTGCGCGTGCAGCGGCGCGAGACCTTCCGCGTCTGCCCGCCGGTGACCGCGCCGGTGGCGATGCTGCGCCACCCGGCGATCCCCGAGATGACGCTGGCGCTGCGCGTGCTCGACCTGAGCCTCGGCGGCTGCGCGCTGCGCCTGCCCGACGACGTGCCGGCGCTCGCGCCGGGTACGCGGCTGGCGGGCGTGACGATCGAACTCGATGTCGACACGCGGCTGCGCGTCGAGCTGCTGCTGCAACACGTGACCTACCTGCCGCAGCACGACGAGGCCGGTGCCAGCGCGCGCCCCGGCAGCGCTCGTCTGGGCTGCGAGTGGCGGCTGCAACGGCCCGAAGACGAACGTGCGTTGCAGCGCTGGATCGACCAGGCGCAGGTGCGCCAGCGGATGAGCCGCCGCGCGGCGGCGCAGCGCGCCGCGGCCGGTGCAGCGGCGCCGGCGGCCGTGGCCGCGCCCTGGGCCGCTTCGTCGACCGCCTAGGTCCACGACGATGCGACGCCGCGGCTTCACCCTCGTCGAGGTGCTGGTGGCCAGCTCGGTCAGCCTGCTGCTGGCCTCGATCGCCTGGCCGTCGTACCGCGGCCAGTTGCTGCGCGCCGGCCGCGCCGAGGGCATCGAGGCCCTGCAACGCCTGCAACGCGCGCAGGAACGGCACCGCGACACCTTCGGAACTTATGCGCCCCAGCTGGCGACGGTCGGCATGCCGCCCGCGACCACCGGCGGGCGCTATCGCCTCGAGTTCGTCGCCACCGGCGTCGAGTCGTACCAGGTGCAGGCCGTGGCGCGTGAAGACGGGCCGCAGGCCGACGACACCGCCTGCGCACGCCTGAGCCTCGAAGTGCGCCAGGGCTTCGCCACGCTCGGGCCCGACGGCCGGTGCTGGAACCGATGAACACGACGGCGCCCCCGCGGCTGGCCCGCCCGCGTGACAGTCATGCTGCGCGTCCTCCTCGCACGGCACGCGGCCTGACTTTCCTCGAACTCGTGATCGTGCTGGCCGTGCTTGCGATCCTCGGCGCGCTGGCCGTGCCGAGCATGGCGGCGCGCCTGCGCGGCGAGCGGCTGCAGACGGCCGCCGAGATGTTCGCCGCCGACATCGCCGATGCGCGCCACGAGGCCGCGCGGCGTGGCCAGGCGCTGCACATCGAAGGCCGCGCCGAAGCGTCGGCCCCGGCGCGATCCGCCGAGCCGGCCTGGTGCTGGTCGGTGGCCACGACCGCCGGCTGCTCGTGCGCCGACGCGGCCGCCGAGACGTGCCGCCTGAAGATCGTGCCGGCCACCGAACACCCGGGCGTCAGCCTCGTGCAGGCGCAAGGGGTGCATCTGCAACCCGACGGCCAGGCGACACCGAGCGTCGCGGCGGTCTTCGCCGCCGGCGACCGGCGGCTGCAGGTGCAAGTCTCCCGCTTCGGCCGCGCGCGCGTGTGCGACCCGGCCGGCACCTCGAAGCGGGTGCCCCGTTGCTGAGCGCGCGGGCCGGCACGCTGGCCCGGGCCGCCGCGCCCTGGGTGCTGTGGCTGCTGTTTTCGGCAGCGGCCATCGGCCTCGTCGTGCACGCGATCGGCCAGATGGCCCGCCGCCACCTCGAGGACGAGGCCGGACGCGCCTCGCAAGCCTGGGCGCTGCACCTGTCGCGCGCCGTGCAGGACATCGACCTCGTCTTCGCCGGCGAGGTGCCGCCGCCGGCGGCGCAGGATCACCTCGCGACACTGCGCGGCACCGCCAACCTGCTGCGCTTTCATCTCTACGACACCGAGGGGCGGCTGCTGCTGCAGTCCGAATCGCTCGGCCGCCCGGTCAGCGAGGCCAAGCGCACGCCGCACCCCGCGGCGGCCGCGGCCGCAGCGATGGCGCCGATGGGCCGCACACCGCCGGTGCGGCTGCTCGAGTCGGCCGGCCGCGCCGGCGAGCCGGCGCTCACCAGCGAGGCCTACGTCGCCGTGCAGCACGGCTCGCGGCTGATCGGCGTCGTCGGCCTCGAACTCGACCTCACCGGCCAGGCGGCGGTGACCACCGCATCGTTCAGGCGCGCGGCGATGGCCGCCGCGCTGGCCGTGGGCTTCGTGCTCGTCGCCGGCGCCGCCGTCGTCGTTGCGCGCGTGCGCCGGCTGCGGCGCAGCGAAGAGCGCGCGAGCTTCCTCGCCCGCCACGACGCGCTGACCGGCGTGCTCAACCGCGAGAGCTTCCAGGCGGCGCTGGCGGCGGCGTGCCATGACGCTGGCGCCAGCAGCGAGGACGGCACCACCCCGCGCCCATTCGTGCTGCTCGTGCTGGACCTGCGCCGCTTCCGCGCCATCAACCAGAGCCTCGGCGTCTCGGCCGGCGACCACCTGCTGCGCGCCATCGCCCAGCAACTGCGCGCGCTCGTGCGCCGCGACGACGTGCTGGCGCGCGTCGCCGGCGACCACTTCGCGCTGCTTCTGCAAGGCGTCACCGCGCCGGGCGACATCGCCGCGCAGGCCGAGCGGCTGCTTGCCGCGGTCGCCCAGCCGCACACGCTGCCGCCCGAGCTCGACACCAAGGGCCCGGTACTGCTCAGTGCCTGCGCCGGCGCGGCGCGCTTCGGCGCCGACGGCCGCACGCCCGAGGCGCTGCTGCGCGCCGCCGAAGTGGCGCTGACCCGCGCGCGCGCCATCGGCGACGGCCAATGGAGCTGCTACGACGCCCAGGCCGACCAGGCGCTGAAAGAACGGCGCGAGCTGGCCGATGAATTGCGCACGGCGCTTGCCGAAGACCGGCTGCGGCTGCACTTCCAGCCGATCTACGACGGCCACGGCGCGCTCGTCGGCTACGAGGCGCTGGCGCGCTGGCCGCACCCGGTGCGCGGCCTGGTGCCGCCGGCACTGTTCATCGGCCTGGCCGAGGAATCGGGCCTCATCGACGAGGTCGGCCGCTGGGTGCTGCGCACCGCGTGCCGCGAGGCGGCCACCTGGCCGGCGCCGCTGCGCGTGGCGGTGAACCTCTCGCCGGCGCAGGTGCGCGAAGGCCCGGAACTTCTGCGCACCGTGCACGGCGCGCTCGACGCCGCCGGCCTGGCGCCGCCGCGGCTGGAGGTCGAGATCACCGAGTCGCTGCTGATGGGCCACGACGACGAGGTGCTGGCCACGCTGCACGGTCTGACCGAGCTGGGCGTGCGCATCGCGCTGGACGACTTCGGCACCGGCTTCTCGAGCCTGGCGTACCTGTGGCGCTACCCGTTCGGCAAGGTGAAGATCGACCGCGCCTTCACGCAGCGTCTTGGGCACGAGGCGAAGGTCGACCTCATCGTGCGCTCGATCGTGCGCTTGGCGCACGCCCTGGGCATGCGCGTCAACGCCGAAGGCGTGGAGACCGAGCAGCAGCGCGCCGCGCTGCTGGGGCACGGCTGCGACGAGCTGCAGGGCTACCTGCTCGGGCGCCCGCAGCCGGCCGAGCAGCTGCCGCACCGCCTGAACGGCGCGCCGCGCGGGGCGAGCGAGGTGGCGGCGACGGCTTGAGCCCGGTCCCTGACCTTCAGCTCACACCTGCATGTTCATGATGTCGCTGTAGGCCTGCAGCAGCCTGTTGCGCACCTGCAGCGTCGCCTGGAAGCCGACGTTGGCCTTCTGCATCGCGAGCATCGTTTCCTCGACGCTGACGGTGGGGTTGTCCAGCGTCAGCTCGCGCTGCAACCGCTGCGCTTCGAGCTGCGACTGGCTGACGCCGTTCAGCGCCTGCGCCATCGCCGTCTTGAAGCCGCCGGCGGGGCCGCCGGCCGCTTCGGCGCGCGGCATGCCGTTGGCCTGCAGCCCGGCGCGGGCCAGCGCGGCCTGGAAGTCGAACGGCTTGAGGCGCACGTCGTTCATGGCGGTTCACGACCTGTTCATCGTGGCGCCACTGTAGGCATGCCGCCACGGCGCCGCGGCGGGAAGAAGCCGGGCTTTAAGCGCCTTCTCGCCGTACCGCCGAACGGCAGGCCTCGAACAATGCGGCGCAGTCACAAGAAGTTCGCCCGGGTCCGCCCGGGCACCGCCCCACCGCGCCTCCATGGACAACGCCGTCGCGACCGTCCCCTCCTCCGCCGCCGCGCTCGCCGCCGGCAGCCCGCCTGCCGGCAACGGCCTGGCCGACCGCTGGAAGAAGCTGCCGGCGCGCACGCAGATGATGGCGTTGGCCGGCATCGCCGCGCTCGTCGCGGTGATCGTGCTGCTCACCGGCAGCGCGCGCGACGCCGACTGGCGGGTGCTGTTCCCGAACCTGTCCGAGAAGGACGGCGGCCAGGTCATCGAGCGGCTGACGCAGATGAACGTGCCCTACCGCTTCAGCGAGGGCGGCGGCATGCTGATGGTGCCGGCCTCGCGCGTGCACGAACTGCGCATGAAGCTCTCGGCCGCGGGCCTGCCCACCGGCGGCGTCGGTGCGGGTACCGGGGGGCCCGGCTACGAGCTGCTCGACAAGTCGCCTTTCGGCCAGACGCAGGGCCAGGAGCGGATGAATGTGCAGCGCGCCATCGAAGGCGAGCTGACGCGCACGATCCAGAGCCTGGCGTCGGTGCAGTCGGCGCGTGTGCACCTGGCGATCCCGCACCAGAACGGCTTCTTTCGCGAGCAGCAGAAACCCAGCGCCAGCGTCGTGCTGACCCTGCACCCGGGCCGCACGCTCGAGCGCAGCCAGATCGCCGGCATCGTGCACCTCGTCAGCTCGAGCGTGCCCGAGTTGAACCCGAAGGCGGTGAGCGTCATCGACGGCAGCGGCGCGCTGTTGTCGGGCACGCCCTCCGAGACCGACGCCGAGGGCTTGGACGGCTCGCAGCTGCAATACCGCCGCGAGCTCGAGGCCGGGCACCTGCGCCGCATCCTGGCGCTGCTCGAGCCCGTCGTCGGCCGCGACAACGTGCGCGCCAGCGTCACCGCCGAGATCGACTTCTCGCAGGTGATGCAGACGGCCGAAGCCTGGCGCCCGAACCAGGGCGCCGACGCGCGCATCGCCATCCGCGAACAACGCACGCAGGAAAGCACGCAGCCCGGCAGCGCCACGCCGGCCGGCGTGCCCGGTGCGATGACGAATCAACCGCCGGTGAACGCCACCGCGCCGATCACCGGCGCCTCGGCGCCGCTGCAAGCCGCCGGCGGCGGCGGCGCAGGCGCCAGCACCGCCCGCGAAGGCGCGACGCGCTACGAACTCGACAAGACCGTCACCGTCACGCGCGCTGCCGTCGGCCAGGTGAAGCGGCTGTCGGCTGCCGTCGTCGTCAACCACCGTTCGAGCACCGACCCGAAGGGCAAGGTGACCTCGGCGCCGTTGTCGGAGAAGGAGCTCGAGCAGCTCACCGCGCTCGTGCAGCAGGGCATCGGCTTCAACGGCGAGCGCGGCGACCAGGTGAAGGTCATCAACGCGCCCTTCCGCGCCGACCCCGCGCCCGCCGCGGAGACCGTGCCGATGTGGCAGCAGCCGTGGCTGACCGACCTCTTGAAGAGCACCGCGGCGCCGCTGGCGCTGGGGCTCGTCGGGCTGGTCATCGTCTTCGCCCTGCTGAGGCCGGCGATGAAGCAGATGTTCACGCCGCCGCCACCGGCGCCCGGCGCGCAGGTCAACGAAGTGGTCGGCGGCGACTCGCCGCTGGACCCCGCCTCGCCGCCGGCGCTGGCAGCGCCGGCCGGCAACGACCGCATCGAGGCCGCGCGGCGGCTGGCCAAGGAGAACCCCGCCGCCGTCGCCAACATCGTCCGCGGCTGGGTGAACGGGGAAGCATGACGCCCCCCCGAAGCGCCTTCGGCGCCTCCCCCCCAGGGGGGCACCGCCAGCGGACCGGCAGAGCCGGATCCGCGGCGGTCGCTGGCCCAACACCCACGCTCTCGGCCTGAAACCGTACGCACCGCGCCATGGCTGCCCCACTCGACGACGAAGGCCTGGAGAACGCCGCCATCCTGCTCATGAGCCTGGGCGAGGAGGAGGCGGCCGAGATCTTCAGGCACCTGTCGCCCAAGGAGGTGCAGCGCCTGGGCGAGACGATCGCCAAGACGAAGGCGGTGCCGCGCGAGCGCGTCGACAACGTGTTCGAGAAGTTCGAGTCGCTCGCCGCCAGCGAGCACATCCTCGTCGCCGACACCAACGAGTACGTCAAGAGCGTGCTGCGCAAGGCGCTCGGCGACGACAAGGCCAACCTGCTGATCGACCGCATCCTGCAAGGCAGCGACGTCACCGGCATCGAGAGCCTGAAGTGGATGGACCCGGCGAGCGTCGCCGAGCTGCTGCGCATCGAGCACCCGCAGATCGTCGCCGCGATCCTCGTGCACCTCGAGCCCGACCAGGCCGCCGACATCCTGAAGCTCTTCGGCGAGCGCCAGCGCAACGAGGTGCTGATCCGCATCGCCACGCTCGACGGCATCCAGCCCGCGGCGCTGAAGGACCTCAACGAGGTGATGAGCAAGGTGCTCGCCGGCGGCGACCGCACGAAGAAGGCCAACCTCGGCGGCGTCAAGCCCACGGCGGAGATCCTGAACATGCTGGGCAGCGCGATCGAGACCAGCGTGCTCGACTTCGTGCGCGAGGCCGACAACGACCTCGCGCAGAAGATCATGGACAACATGTTCACCTTCGACGACGTCGAGAAGATCGACGACAAGGGCATCCAGGCGCTGCTCAAGGAAGTGCAGAGCGAGTCGCTCGTCATCGCGCTGAAGGGCGCCACGCCGGGCATGCGCGACAAGGTGTTCAGGAACATGTCCAGCCGCGCCGCCGAGTCGCTGAAGGAAGACCTCGAGTCGCGCGGCCCGGTGCGGCTGTCGGAGGTGGAGTCCGAGCAGAAGGAGATGCTCAAGATCATCCGCCGCCTCGTCGACGAGGGGCAGATCGTGCTCGCCGGCGGGGGTGACGAGCAGTTCGTATGAGCAGCAACGGATCGGCCCGATCGGGCAAGTCCCCCTGGCGCAACGTGCCGCCGGCCCCCGGCGCCAAGCCGGCCACCGCCTACAGCCGCTTCATCCCGCGCGAAGAGCTGGGCGATGTGGAGAGCTGGCGGCCGGGCAGCTTCGGCAGCGTCGGCGGCGCCGAGCCTTCGCCTGGCGGCAACGGTCATGGGCCTCACACCGGACATGGCCCGCAAGCCGCGCCGCCCGAACCCACCGCCGACGAGTGGCGCGCGCGTGTGCAGGCCTCGAGGCAGGCCGGCTACCAGGACGGCTACCGCGACGGCATGGCCGCGCTCGAGAATTTCAAGCAGCAGTTCGCCGCCCAGGCCACCGCGCAGGTCGGCACGCTGCTCGACGCCTTCGACCGCCAGCTCGCGGCGATGGACGAGCAGCTCGCGCGCACGCTTGCGCGCACCGCCGTGCAACTGGCGCGCGAGGTGGTGCGCGGTGAGCTCGTCGCGCAGCCGGCGCTCGTGGCGCGGGTTGCCACCGAGGCGCTGAACGCGGTGATGCTGTCGGCCAAGCACATCACCGTGCTCGCGCATCCGCAGGACCTGCCACTCGTCGCCGCCGGCGCCGAAGAAGCGCTGGCCGCGCGCGGCGCACGCCTTGTCGCCGACGCAGCGGTGGCGCGCGGCGGCGTCGCCATCGAATCCGACGTCGGCCGCGTCGACGCCGGCATCGCGCGCCGCTGGCAGCAGGCGGCCGAGGCGCTGGCGCCGGAGGTCGGCTGGGTTGCACCCGACGATGCCGCAGTCGACGCCGGCGACGACACGGCCCACGCGGCCGACGCGGCCGACCCCGAGGCGCCGCGATGAAGGCACTGGCCGATCGCCTGGCCGAGCGCGAACAGCGCTGGTCGCGCTGGATGACGGGCCTTGCCGAACAGGCCGGCGCGGCGCAGCCGCTCGCCGGCGAAGGCATGCTGTTGCGTGTCACCGGCCTCGTGCTCGAGGCGGTGGGCGTGCGCGCGCCGATGGGCGCGGTGTGCGAGGTGCACGCGACGAGCGGCGGACATGGCGGCCACGGCTCGGCCGCCGAGCCGCCGGTGCTGGCCGAGGTCGTCGGCTTCAACGGCGACCGCGCCTTCCTGATGCCCACCGGCGAGGTGCACGGCCTGGCCAGCGGCGCGCGCGTCGTGCCGCGCGCCGCGCCGCGCGTGCCGCTGCGCTTCGGCGCCGCAGCCGGCGCACACCCGTGGCGGCGCAGCGAGGACCGCGGACTGCACCTGCCGATGGGCAGCGGCCTGCTCGGCCGCGTCGTCGATTCACACGGCCGGCCGATCGACCGCCTCGGCGAACTGGCCGGTGCGACGCCCGAGCCGATGGTGCGCCGGCCGATCAACGCCATGGACCGCGACCCGGTGCGCACGCCGCTCGATACCGGCGTGCGCGCGATCAACGCGCTGCTCACCGTCGGCCGCGGCCAGCGCGTGGGCCTCTTCGCCGGCACCGGCGTGGGCAAGAGCGTGCTCTTGGGCATGATGGCGCGCTACACCGCCGCCGACGTGATCGTCGTCGGCCTGATCGGCGAGCGCGGCCGCGAGGTCAAGGAGTTCATCGAGGACATCCTCGAAGCCGAGGGCCTGGCGCGCAGCGTCGTCGTCGCGGCACCGGCCGACGCGCCGCCGCTCGTGCGGCTGCAAGGCGCGCACTACGCCACCGCGATCGCCGAGCACTTCCGCGACCGCGGCAAGCACGTGCTGCTGCTGATGGACAGCCTGACGCGCTACGCGATGGCGCAGCGCGAAATTGCGCTGGCGATCGGCGAGCCGCCGGCGACACGCGGTTATCCGCCGAGCTGCTTTGCGAAGCTGCCGCAGCTGGTGGAGCGCAGCGGCAACGGCGCGCATGGCCAGGGTTCGATCACTGCCTTCTACACCGTGCTCACCGAGGGCGACGACCCGCAGGACCCGATCGCCGACGCGGCGCGCGGCATCCTCGACGGCCACATCGTGCTCTCGCGCGAGCTGGCCGAAAGCGGCCACTTCCCGGCCATCGACGTCGAGCGCTCGATCTCGCGCGTGATGACGGCCGTCGCGCCGCGCCCGCAGCAGCACGCGGCGCGGCGGCTGAGGCAACTCATGGCCCGGCTCGCGAAGGCGCGCGACCTGCTGCAGCTCGGCGCCTATCAACCGGGGCACGACACCGAACTCGACCTCGCGGTGCGGCTGTCGTCGCAGATCAGCCAGTTCCTGCAGCAGGACATGCACGAGCGCGCGCCGCTGGCCGAATGCCGGGCGCGGCTGCAGGCGCTGGTGCCGACGGCGGCTTGAGCATCGAATTCGAACCTCTCCCGAAGACCATGTCACAAGCCACGCTGCTGACCCTGCTCGAACAGGCCGAGAACGAACGCGACGCCGCGCGCGCGCGCCTCGCGCAGGCCGAAGAGGCGGCGCGCCAGGGCCGCGCGCAGGCCGAGCAACTGCACGCCTACCGCGAGGACTACCGCCGCCGCGCGCCGGCGTTGAACGGCCGTGCCGTCAGCATCGAACTGATGCGCTGCCACCAGGGCTTCATGCAGCGGCTGGACCAGGCGATCGAGCAGCAGCGCGGCCAGGTCGCGCGGCTGGAGCAGCAGGTCGCGGCACAGCGCGACGTGGTGCAGGAGCGTGAACTGCGCGTCGCCTCGGTGAAGAAGCTGCTCGAGCGGCGCGCGCAGGAAGCGCGCCGGCAGGCCGAGCGCCTGGAGCAGCGGCAGACCGACGAGACGGCGCTGCGCAGTGCCTTCAACCGCCCGAGTGTGTTGGGCGGACTCATGCAGAAGCACTGAGGATTCGGCGCACCGCCCTGCCGACCTAACCCAAGAACTGCAAGCCCCGCATCCGCGCCTGACCGACGCCAAGGAGCCCACCGATGAAGCCGAGCCCGCTGCCCAGCCTGCTGACCTTGATGCACGGGTCGAACACCGGCAACTCGTCGTGGCTTGGCGGCAGCGAGGACGGGCCGACCGGCCAGGCGTTCATGCGCGCGTTGAGCGCGGCAAGGCAGGCGGCCGCACCGGCATCGGTCGCACGCACGGCGGCGCCCTTCCTGGCACCGGCCGCAGCGCCCGCCACTGCGCCTGCCGCCGCGCCGGCGCCGTCACCCTCATCGTCACCGACTTCGACACCACCGGCCGCGCGCGAAACGGCGCGCGAGACGGCCAGGGAGCCGGCACGCGAGGCCGCGCGCGAACCCGGACCGGGCGAGCGCGCGCAAGCGGCCGCACGCACGCGCCGCACCGAAGAGCGCGCAGCCAGCGAGCGCGCGAACGACGGCGACAAGGCCGGCGCCGAACGCGCTGGCCGGACTGAAGATGGCGCGGATCGCGCTGACGGCCATCAAGGCGCGCACACCCGCGCCGAGGACACCACCGACGCCCGCCGCGCGCGCGACGCCCGCGCGGCCCGCCGCGCCGATGCCGCGCGCAGCAGCGCGGCCGGCCGCCGCGGTGGCGCCGATGCCGCCGACGCCGCGGCAGCCAGCGAAGACGCCACCGAAGCCGGCGCCACCGGCCGCGCCGCCGGCGCCCGATCGCGGACACGCGGCGCCGCCGCGACGCCCAATGACGCCGAAGTGGCGAACGCAGCCGCCGGTTTGCCTGGCGCGCCCGCGTCGGCCACGGCGGCGGCAACCACGCCCTCCCACGCAGCGGCTGCCGACGCGGCAGCCAAGCCCACGGCCGACGCCGCCAGCGAGGCGACACCGGGCCGCGTCGGCACCGCCGGCACGCAAGCGGCGCAAGCAGGCACCGACGGCATCGACACCTCACCCGCACGCGATCGTGCCGGCCCTCACGCCACGTCCGCGCGCAGCGCGGCCGGCGATGCAGGCGCCGCCGGCGCCATCGACACCGCCGCGCTCGGCCTGCGTGCCGCCGGCGGCACCGCGAAGCGCGAGACGGCCGCGGCCGCCGCGGCGTTCGCGGCCGGGCACGCCGCATCGGCCACCGGCGCCGATCGCGGCACCGGCACTTTTGCCGCCGCGTTGGAGGCCGCGGGAGCGGCCGGCGCGGGCGGCGCGGGCAGCGCAAGCAGCGCCAGTGGCCTCACCGGCATCACCGGCATGGTCGCCGCCTCTGGAACCACCGCCGCCGGCAGCACCACGCCAACCGCGCCGCTGCGCGAAGCCGGCATCGCCGCCCCACCGGGCAGCGAAGCCTTCGCGCGCGAGATCGGCGCGCAGGTGAGCCTCTTCGCGCGCGACGGCGTGCAGCACGCGCGCCTGCACCTGAACCCGCAGGAACTGGGGCCCGTCTTCGTGCAGATCCAGCTCGACGGCCAGGCCGCGCACGTGCAGTTCACCGCTGACCTGCCGCCGACGCGCGAAGCGCTCGAGCAGGCGCTGCCAACGCTCGCCGGGCAACTGAGCGAAGCCGGCCTGACGCTGGCCGGCGGCGGCGTCTTCGAGCGAACGCCGCAGGGCAACGGCGAGCGCTCCGCCGGTGACGCAGCCGGCGGCCGCGCCGGTGGCGGCGCCGGCGCCGCGGCGGGCCACGACGCGGCCGGCACGGCGGCGCAGGCGGGCGCCGCCGCCGGCGCCTGGTCGCGGCCGCGCGGCCTGGTCGACCTCGTCGCCTGATCGCGCCGCAGCGCCCCGGCGTCAAGCCCGCTTTCGCCGCCCTTATCCGCGCATCGGCAGCGCGGGTCGCTCTCAATAATTTCCTCGAACGCGTCGACAGGCGCGCGCCCGTGTGGGGTGCGTGCCGTTGTCCTGACCGTCCGATGTCGCCCGAGAGCCCCGCATGTCCAACGCTGCCGCCGCGAATGCCACCGAGGCCGCCCCGCCGGCCAAGAGCAAGAAGACGCTGATCATCATCATCGCCGCCGTCGTCGTGCTGGCGCTGGTGGGCGTCGGCGCGATGCTGCTGCTGAAGAAGAAGCCCGCCGAGGGCGAGGAAGGCGAAGAAGCCGAGGCGCCGCCGGCCAAGGCGGCCAAGGCCGACCCGAAGGCGGTGCCGACCTTCGCGCCGCTGGACAACTTCGTCGTCAACCTCGCCGACCGCGACGCCGAGCGTTATGCGCAGATCGGCGTCACGCTCGAGATCACCGACGCGAAGGCCGGCGACCAGATCAAGGCCTTCATGCCGGCCATCCGCCATGCCGTGCTGATGATCCTGGCCGACAAGACCGCGGCGCAGCTGATCGACCGCGCCGGCAAGGAGCAACTGGCGCGCCAGATCCAGCGCGAGACCTCGCGCGTGCTCGGCGCCGACGTCGAAGACCTAGAAGGCGACGCGGCGGCCGAGGCCGCCGAAGACCCGAAGAAGGACGCCAAGAAAAGCACGAAGAAGAAAAAGAAGAAGGCCGCCGCCGAACTGCCGGTGCGCGCCGTGCACTTCTCGAGCTTCATCGTGCAGTGAACCGGGCGCGCGCCGCACCACCGCCCATCGCCGCAGCATGAACCAGCAGATCCTCAGCCAGGACGAAGTCGACGCCCTGCTGCAGGGCATCACCGGCGAGAGCCAGAAGCTCGAGCAGGAGGATCAGCCGACCACCGGCATCCGCGACTACGACCTCGCCAGCCAGGAGCGCATCGTCCGCGGCCGCATGCCGACGATGGAGATCATCAACGAGCGCTTCGCCCGCAACATCCGCATCGGCCTGTTCAACCTGATCCGCAGGAGCCCCGAGGTGGCCATCGGCGGCATCAAGGTGCAGAAGTTCAGTGCCTTCCTGCGCGAGATCGTCGTCCCGACCAACTTCAACATCGTCTCGATCAAGCCGCTGCGCGGCCACGGCCTGATCGTCTGCGACCCGAGCCTCGTCTTTGCGGTGATCGACTCGCTGTTCGGCGGCGTCGGCAAGTTCCACACGCGCATCGAGGGGCGCGACTTCAGCCCCACCGAGCAACGCATCATCCACCGCCTGGTCGAGACGATCGTCAACGAGTACAAGAAGGCGTGGACCGGCATCTACCCGGTGGAGCTGGACTACCAGCGCTCGGAGATGCAGCCGCAGTTCGCGAACATCGCGACGCCCAGCGAGATCGTCATCTCCACGGCGTTCACGCTCGAGGTCGGCGAGGTCACCGGCTCGATCCACTTCTGCATGCCCTACAGCACGCTGGAGCCGATCCGCGACGTGCTGTATTCGGCGATGCAGGGCGACTCGGCCGAGCCCGACAAGCGCTGGATCCGCATGCTCGAGCACCAGATCCAGAGCGCCGAGGTCGAACTCGTCGCCGAGCTGGCGCGTGCGCCGGCCACCGTCGAGCAGTTGTTGTCATTCAAGCCGGGCGACTTCATCGAGCTGGACCTCGAACCCGTCATCCAGGCCACCGTCGACGGCGTGCCGGTGCTCGAGTGCCACTACGGCACCTCGAACAACCGCTATGCGCTGAAGGTGCAACGCATGATCACCCATTCCAAACTGAGCTGGCTCGCGGAGTCGCAACATGGCAGCTGATCCCGCCGTCGCCGCAGGCGCAGGCATGAGCGAAGAAGACAAGATGGCCGCCGAATGGGCGGCGGCGCTCGCCGAGAGCAAGCCCGGCAGCGACGTGGCGAGCGAAGTCGCCGCGCCGGTGGAGAGCGTCGCGCCGGCGAGCTTCACCAACTTCGGCCCGAGCGCCGGCCTCGGCGCGCCCGGTGTGCCGGGCAACGACCTGAACATGATCCTCGACATCCCGGTGCAACTCACCGTGGAGCTGGGGCGCACGCGCGTGCCGATCAAGCACATCCTGCAGCTCGCGCAGGGCTCGGTCGTCGAGCTCGAGACGCTGGCCGGCGAGCCGATGGACGTGCTCGTCAACGGCTTCCTGATCGCGCAGGGCGAAGTGGTCGTCGTCAACGAGAAGTTCGGCATCCGCCTGACCGACATCGTGACGCCGAGCGAACGCATGCGACGGCTGTCGCGCACCTGAAGCGGCGGCGCGCTTCTTTTCTCTTTCGGACATGACCGGACTGAACTGGACCGCGGCGCTGTGGTTCGCGGCCATCGTGGCCTCGATCCCCGTGCTGCTGTGGCTCTTCAAGCGCTCGCAGATGCTGGGCGCCAATGCGTCCTCGGGCACGGCGCGCGCCGTGGCCGTGCTGCCGCTGTCGGCTTCACAGAAGGTGGTGACGGTGGAAGTGGGCCGCGGCGACGAACGCCTGTGGCTCGTGCTCGGCGTGACGCCGCAGGCCATCACGACGCTGCACACGATGAGCGCGCTGCCGCCGCTGCCGCCCACGGTGCCCGGCGCGATGGACGACCCGGTGCCGCCGCACGGGCCGGCCTCGGCGACGTTTGCGCAACTGCTCGGGCGGCTGCGCGGCGGCGGCCACAGCGATGCGGGGCGCCATGACCGCTGAGCTGCTTTCTCGCGCGGCCGGCCCTGGGCTGCGCCGCGCTGCGGCGATCGGGTTGTTGCTCGCCGCGGCCGTGATGCCGGCGCTCGCGCAGCAAGCCGGTGGCAGCCCCGGCGCGGCCGGCAGCCTGCCGCTCGTCATCGGCCAGGGCCCCGGCGGCACGACGTATTCGGTGCCGGTGCAGACGCTGCTCTTCTTCACCGCGCTGTCGTTCATCCCGGCGGTGCTGCTGCTGATGACGGCCTTCACGCGCATCGTCATCGTGCTGTCGCTGGTGCGCCAGGCGCTCGGCACGCAGGCGGCGCCGCCGAACCAGGTGATCCTGGGGCTGAGCTTGTTCCTCACCTTCTTCGTGATGGGCCCGGCGATCGACAAGATCCACCAGCAGGCCTGGGTGCCCTACGCCGCCGGCACGATGCCGGCCGAACAGGCGCTGCAAGAAGGCGTGAAGCCGCTGCGCGAGTTCATGCTGAAGCAGACGCGGCAAAGCGACGTCGCGCTCTTCGCGCGGCTGGCGAAGCTGCCGCCCGAAGTGAAGGGCGAAGACGTGCCGCTGACGGTGCTGGTGCCCGCGTTCGTCACGAGCGAGCTGAAAAGCGCGTTCCAGATCGGTTTCATGATCTTCATCCCTTTCCTCATCATCGACATGATCGTCGCCAGCGTGCTGATGAGCCTGGGCATGATGATGTTGAGCCCCGTGCTCGTGGCGCTGCCGTTCAAGCTGATGCTGTTCGTGCTGGCCGACGGGTGGAACCTCTTGCTCGGCTCGCTGGCGGCGTCGTTTGCGACGTAGGTGCGGCGTCTGTTCTTCGCCGCGCGCGCCCTCGCCTTCTCTTCGCCTCCTCGCCTTACTTCTACTTCGCTCCCCGCATGGACGCCCAACAAGTCCTCACCGCCGGCCAGCAGGGCCTGACGATGCTGCTGCTCGTCTCGGCGCCGGTGCTCGGCATCGTGCTCGTCGTCGGCCTCGTCGTCAGCATCTTCCAGGCGGCGACGCAGATCAACGAGGCGACGCTGTCGTTCGTGCCGAAGATCGTCGCCGCCGTCGCCGTGCTCGCCTTCGCGGGCCCGTGGATGCTGACGACACTGGTCGAGTACATCCAGCGCACGCTGATGGCGCTGCCTTCGGCGGTCGGGTGAGAGGCTGAGCGGCGCGCCGCGCCACGATCGCCGTGATCACCTTCAGCGAAGCGCAGCTGCTCGCCTGGCTGCAGCCGCTCTTGTGGCCGTTCCTGCGCGCGCTGGCGCTGTTCGGCGCGCTGCCGGTGTTCAGCCAGCGCTCGGTGCCGGCGCGCGTGCGCGTGGCGCTCGCTGCCTTCATCGCCATTGCCGCGCAGGCCACGCTGCCGGCGCCGCCACCGGTGGCGCTCGATTCGCTGCCACAGGTGCTGCCGCTGGTGGCGCAGCAGATGATCATCGGCCTGGCGCTCGGCTTCTCGGTGCGCCTCGTCTTCGCCGCCGTCGAGTTCGCCGGCGAGTTGATCGGCCTGCAGATGGGCCTGAACTTCGCCGGCTTCTTCGACCCCATCAGCGCCGGCACCGCAACGCCCAGCTCGCGCTTCTTCGGCACGACGATCGCGTGGCTCTTCATCGTCATCAACGGCCACCTCATCGTCATCGCGGCGCTCGCGCAGAGCTTCCAGGCCTTCCCCGTCGGCCCCGAGCCCTTCGCCTTCCTGCGCCAGGTGCAGCCGCACCGCTGGGGCGCCGAGATCTTCACGACGGGCCTGTGGATCGCACTGCCGCTGATCACGATGTTGCTCTTCGTCAACCTCGTGCTCGGCGCCGTCTCCCGCGTCGCGCCACAGATCAACATCTTCGCGATCGGCTTTCCCGTGACGCTCGGCGTCGGCCTGATCGGCCTCTTGCTGACGCTGCCCGCGCTGCAGCAGCCGTTCACGATGGCGTTGGAGAGCATGTTGGGGGCGTTCAGGTAGGGGCACGACGCGCTGACCGCCGCTGTGTGCAGTCTTCTACACACCTCGCGGAGGCACCGATGGCCACGAATCTCTCCCTCGATCCTGAACTGCTCGAACGTGCGTTCGAAGTGAGCGGCGAACGCACCAAGAAGGCTGCGCTACGCTTCGCCGCATGCCCACCGCGCCGCGTCCTGCCTCCAAGCATCGGCCCAACCTCCCACCATTGCGCAGCGCCCTGCTCGCCGGCGCCACCGGGCTCGTCGGCCGCGAACTCGCGAATTTGTGGCCCGGGCCGCAGCCATTGCACCTGCTCGTGCGCCGCGAACTGCCTACGCGCGACGCCGCACAGCGCGCGCACGTCGTCGACTTCGCGGCGTTGCCGCCGCTCCCGCGCGCCGAGTGGGCGTTCTGCTGCCTGGGCACGACGATCGAGGTCGCCGGCTCGCAGGCGGCCTTTCGCGCCGTCGACCACGACGCCGTGCTCGCCTTCGCGCGCGCCGCGGTCGCCGCCGGCGTCACCCACTTCGCGGTCGTCTCGGCACTCGGCGCCGATGCCCGCTCGCGCAACTTCTACAGCCGCACGAAAGGCGAGATGGAAGCAGCGCTGCCGGGCATCGGTTTTCGCACCATCGTCGTCGCGCGGCCCTCACTGCTGGCAGGCGACCGCGCGAGCCTCGGGCAGCCGGCGCGCATGGGCGAAGCGTTGGCGCTGGCCGTGACGCGGCCGCTGGCGCGGTGGATCCCCAAGGCCTGGCGGCCGATCGAGGCGGCCACGGTGGCGCGCGCGCTCGTGCGCATGCTCGCTGGTGCGGCGCCCGGCGTCACGGTGCTCGATTCGGCGGCGTTGCAGGAGTTGGGCGCATGACCGCTGTCCCGCGCCAAGGCGGGCGTACATGCGTACAAAGAAGTCGCCGTTGCGATCCTTGATCTTCGCGACACAGGTATTCCAGGCGCTCGGGCCAGCGCCTTCACCGCCTCGAATGCCGGTTGGATGCCTCCATTCGTCGTCGGAGTCAGCGTATTGCATTGCTACAATGCAATACATGAAGGCAACGCCGATCGCACGTTCGAAGGAAGTGCGCGAGGACGGAGACGAGCTACCACTTTGTGTCCGTCGAGAAGCTCCCGGGCGACTTCGAACGCGACATCGAGACTTGGAGTCGTCATGAAAGCCGTCATTGAAGTCGCCAAGCGAGGATCAGCCGTCCGCACTGCCAGGGCGCAGGTCGCGGCCGCGCGGAAGGGAAAGGCGCCGGACTTTCATCTCAGCTTCGAGACAGCGCGGTCGCTGTTCTCGGAACTCACGCCGGCGCGCGTCGATCTGCTCGACACGCTGCGCAAGGTCGGCCCCTGCAGCGTCTACGCGCTGGCCAAGGCGGCCGAGCGGAACTACTCGAACGTCCACACCGACGTCGGTCGCCTCGAAGAGCTCGGGCTCATCGAACGAACAGAAGGGGACGCCATCTTCGTCCCGTACGAGTCGGTCGAAATCCTTGTGCCACTTGCGCGGATCGCATGAAGACTGCTCTTCCCCCCGGCGAGACCCTCATCCGCGAAGGCGGCGCGAGTCTTCAGCGCGGCGCCGAGGTCGTTGGCGGCAGGTTGTTCCTGACGAACCAGCGCCTGTTGTTCGAGCCGCATGCGATCAACTTCCAACGCGACGCGGTCGAGACGCCGCTGTCGGACATCGAGGCGCTGGTGCCGCTGTGGACGAAGCTCTTCGGCCTGCTGCCGATCGTGCCCAACGTGGTCGGGCTGAAGACGTTCTCGGGCGCCGATCTCGAGTTCTTGGTGTTCAGCCGCAAGGCCTGGCTCGAGGCCATTGCCGGGCAGATGGAGCAACACGTTGCCTGACCCTTTGCCTGACCATTTGCCTGACCCATTCGCCCGGCCATTCCCCGACCCGGCCGCCGGGCGCTGACGAATGAACCTCACCTTCCTCGGCGCCGCCGACGGCGTCACCGGCTCGCGGCACCTCGTCGACACCGGCGAGCGGCAGATCCTGCTGGACTGCGGGCTGTTCCAGGGCTTCAAGCAGCAGCGCGAACGCAACTGGCACCACGACGACCGGCTGCACGGCGTCGACGCGGTGGTACTGAGCCATGCGCACCTCGACCACAGTGGCTGGTTGCCGGCGCTGGTGAAGCGCGGCTTTCGCGGGCCGGTCCATGCCACGCGCGCCACGTGCGATCTCGCGGCCGTGCTGTTGATGGACAGCGCGCATCTGCAGGAAGAGGACGCGCGGCGCGCCAACCGCTACGGCTACTCCAAGCACGCGAAGGCGCTGCCGCTGTACACGAAGGCCGATGCGCGCCGCGCGATCGCGCAGTTCGTGCCGCTGCCGCCCGGCCGCGAGTTGAAGATCGGCGCCACCCGCATCCACCTGACGCCGGTGGGGCACCTGCTCGGCGCGTGCGCCGTGCGGCTCGAGCACCGCGGCACGCGGCTCGTGTTCTCGGGCGACGTCGGCCGCAGCGAAGACCTCTTGATGCCGCCGCCGCAGCCGCCCGAAGGCGGCGACGTGCTGATCGTCGAATCGACCTACGGCAATCGCGAGCATTGCGTCGAGGACACGCCGGCGCGGCTGGCCGGCATCGTGCGCGAGACGGTCGGCCGCGGCGGCAGCGTCGTCATCCCGTCGTTCGCGGTCGGCCGCGCGCAGGCGCTGCTGCTCGTGCTGCAAAGGCTGCGCACCGCGGGTGCGATCCCGCGCGAGCTGCCGATCTTCCTGGACAGCCCGATGGCCGCCGAGGCCACGGCGCTCTATCGCAAGCATGCGCGGCTGCTGCGCGTGGGCGCGCGCGAGATGACCGGGCTGCTGGACGGCGTGCGCATCGTCGCCGACGCGGCCGCGTCGATGCGCGTGTCGGCCTCGCGCTACCCGCGCATCATCATCTCGGCCAGCGGCATGGCCACCGGCGGGCGCGTGCTGCATCACCTGAAGGCGCTGGCGCCCGACGAGCGGCACGCGATCGTCTTCGCCGGCTTCCAGGTCGGCGGCAGCCGCGGCGCGCGCCTCGTCGCCGGCGAGCGCGACGTCAAGATCCACGGTGAGTACGTGCCGGTGCGCGCCGCCGTGCACCATCTGCAAGGCTTCTCCGGCCATGCCGACCGCGCCGAACTGCTGCAGTGGCTGCGCAGCATGCGCGGCACGGCGCCTGCGCGCACGTTCGTCGTGCACGGCGACCCGGATGCCAGCGACGCGATGCGGCTGGCGATCGACCGTGAACTCGGCTGGCGCGACGTGCGCGTGCCGCAGCACGGGGAGACGGTAGCGCTGTAGCGCTCCTTGCCGTCTGACTGCGCGGTTGCGCAGTCAGGCGGTCACTTGAACTCGCGCTCGCGCATCCACTTCGTCGCCACCCACTTCTCGCCGGCGGTGACCGGGGCGCCGCCGTGCAGCGTCTTCGTGCTGGCGTGCGCCTTGTCGTAGGCGAAGAAGGCGGCGTTGCCCTTGACCGGCGCGACGACGAGGCCGACGTCGGGGAACGTCGTGCCGCCGCCGCCCTCGGGCGTGTTGAGGTAGATCACGACGGTGCCCACGCGCTGGCCGCCGCGCTCGAGGATGCGCGCGGTGCCCGGGTGCACCGGGTCGAAGTAGTCGTGGTGCGGCTTGTACTCGGCGCCCGGGCGGTAGCGCAGCACCTGCACGCCCTCGCCGTTCTCGACCGGCCAGTTGACGAGCCTGGCGATGCGCCGCTCGATCTTGTCGACGAGGCCGGTCTCGCCGCGCTCGAAGAACATGCCATCGCTGGTGCGCGCGGCGTTGACCTCGCTGCCGCCGGTGGTGTTGTCCACCGTCTCGCTGCGCGCCAGGCGCGGCGCGGCGAGCGCGCGCATCTGGTCGCACTCCTCGTCGGTGAGCAGGCCGCCCAGGATCATCACGCGCGGGTCGGTCATCGACATCAGCACCTGCACGCGGTGGCCGTCGACGTCGATCACCGGTCCCTTGGTCTCGTCGTAGTCCGGGCTGGGCACGGGCACGCCCGGCGGCAGCGCCTGCTCGCGGCTCTTGCGCGGGCCCAGCTCGTCCAGGCGCGCGCGCAGCGTGTCTTCCATCGCGTCCAGCGCCACGTCCTCGGCCCAGCCGGCCGTCTTCATCGCCTTCAGCACGTCGTCGGGGCGGCAGCCGGCCTCGGCCTGCTCGATGATCCAGCGGCGCAGTTCGTCGGTGACGGCCTGGTTCTGGGTCTGGTTCGCGGCCGGGTTGGCCTGCGCGCCGGCGTTGTCTTCGGCGGTGGTGGTGGTGGCAGCGGTGTCGGTGCTCATGGGCTGGATTTTCGCCCACGCTGCCAAGCCCTATGCAACCGGCTGCTTCGCCACCGCCGGCACGCGCCAGGCGTGCCAGCCGAGGATCGCCAGCACTGCCGGCGCGGCCACCGCCGTCACCTCGGGGTCGGCGAACACCAGCGACAGCGACAGCACGTTCAGCGCCCAGAACGCGGCGCGCCCGATCGGCCGGCCGAAGTAGCCGGTGTAGGCCGCGCCGAGGCCCATCACCGCCACCACCGCGGCGAGGGTCGCCAAGAGGAAGTGCCCCCAGGTGAACTGCACGAACAACAACGCCGGCGCGTAGACGAACGCAAACGGCACCAGCGCCTTGCCCATGCTGAGGCGGAAGGCGGTCATGCCGGTGCGCATCGGCTCGCTGCGCGCGATGCCCGCCGCCGCGAAGGCGGCCAGCGCCACCGGCGGCGTCACGTCGGCGAGTACGCCGTAGTAGAAGATGAAGAAGTGCGTCGCGAGCTGCGGCACGCCGAGTTGCGCCAGCGCCGGCGCGACGATGCTGGCCAGGATGATGTAGGTCGGCGTCGTCGGCACGCCGCTGCCCATGATGATGCAGGCCAGCGCCGTGAACAGCAGCCCGAAGAGGATCGTCACGTCCTTCGGGTCGAACAGGCCCAGCACGTCCAGCGATGTGACGAACTGCGACGCCACGCCCGACAGGTCCAGCACGAAGGCGCTGAACTTGAAGCCCATGCCGGTGAGCGTGGTGATGCCGAGCACGAAGCCGACGCAGGCGCAGGCCGCACCGATGCCCAGCGCCGACTTCGCGCCCATCTCGAAGCCCTGCACCAGCGCGCGCGGCGTGATCGCCAGGCCCGTCATGCCGCGGCCGTGGCGGCCGAGCAGCTTGGGGATCCACGAGCACGCCACCGTCAGCGTGATGCCCCAGAACGCGGCGAGGAACGGCGTGTACTGCAGCAGCAGCAGCGTCACCATCACGACCAGCGGGATGAACAGGTGCCACGAGCTGCGCAGCACCCGCCCCAGCGACGGAATCTCCTCGGGCGGCATGCCGGCGAGCTTCAATCGCTTCGCTTCCAGATGCACCATGTAGAGGATGGCGAAGTAGTGCAGCAGCGCCGGCACGATGGCCACGAGGATGAGCTGGTTGTACGGAATGCCCAGCGTCTCGGCCATGATGAACGCGGCCGCGCCCATGATCGGCGGCGTGATCTGCCCGCCGCAGCTGGCGCTGGCCTCCACCGCCCCGGCGAAGCGCGGCGCGAAGCCCACCTTCTTCATCAGCGGGATCGTCATCACGCCGGTGGTCACGGTGTTGGCGATGGCGCTGCCGCTGATCATGCCGAACAGGCCCGAGCTGACGACGCTGACCTTGGCCGGCCCGCCGGCGAAGCGGCCGGCGGCGATCGTCGCCAGGTTGACGAACAGCTGCCCGAGCCCCGTGAGCTGGGCCATGATGCCGAACAGCACGAAGTGGAAGACGAACGTCGCCACGACGCCCACCGGGATGCCGTAGATGCCCTCGGTGCCCTTGTACAGGTGGGCGACGACGCGCGGCACGCTGTAGCCGCGGTGCGCGAGGCCACCGGGCAGGTACGGCCCGAAGATGCCGTACAGCACCACCACCACGGCCAAGAGCGGCAGGAAGATGCCCATCGTGCGCCGCGTCGCCTCGACGACCATGGCGATGGCGATGACGCCGAACATCAAGTCGATCGGCGTGTGCTGGCCGGGGCGCTGGATGAAGATGCCGTCGAAGAAGACGAGCAGGTACAGCGAGAAGCCCGACGCCAGCGCCGCGAAGATCCAGTCGCGCCACGGGACGTGCTTGTGGCTGCCGTCGTACACCCTGAACGGCAGCGCGAGCGCCGCGATCGCCGCGAGCACGCCGATGAAGACGACCTTCGCCGCGGCCGGCACCGGCTCGTTCAGCGAACCGAGCAGGCTGACGCCGAGCGCGAGGTAGAACGCGCCGAGGCCGCCCGAGACGACCCACTCCCACGGCCCCGGCAGCCGCCGCTGGCGCGGGAAGACGAGGAAACACAGTCCCAGCACCACCGACAGGTGGATGGCACGGTGCGCGATCTCGTTGTGCAGGCCGAAGCCGGCGGTGTAGTAGTGCCAGCCCGACAGCGCCACCGCGATGACGGTGACGATGCCGGCCGACAGGCCGACCAGGCGGCGGAAGTTCGACTCGGGGTCGAACTGCTCGATCAGGCGGTCGACTTCGTCCTGCGCGTCCTGCTTCGGGTCGCTCATGCGCGGTTCATGTTCCGTGGCGTACCGCTGCTCAACAGCCTTGCAGGCGCAGTTCGAGCGACTGCGTCGTCAGCTGGCCGAGCAGCCAGGTGCGGCCGTCGTCCAGCGTCAGGCGCATGCGCTGCGCGAGCAGCGGGCGCACGACCAGCGGGTGCACGGCACGCGCCAGGTGCAGCCGCCATCCCTCGGGCGTGCGCTCCAGCCGCTCGCCGGCCGCCGCGGCATGCGGCAGGCCGTAGCCCTCGCCCTCGAAGCGCTCTTCGACCAGCACCCAGGTGCCGGCACGCCACTGGTAGCGGTCTTCGACCGGCGTGGCGAGCACCGAGTGCACGAAGCTGACGCGCAGTTCCGGCGCCGCGTGGCCCGATGTGACGGGCAACGCGGCGCGCAGCACCTCGCGGCCGCTGCGGTGTTCGCTGGCCAGCAACTCGCAGGCCGTGGCGCTGCCGGCGGCGCCGAGGCAGGCCGCGGCGGCGACGAAGGCTGCAACGAAGGCCGCGCCGCCGTTGCCGCGGCGCTGCGCTTCGATCACTTCAACACGCCCTTCTCGCGGTAGTAGCGCGCCGCGCCCGGGTGCAGCGGCGCGGTGCCGACGGCCATCGCCGTGCCGAGCGTGATGTTCTTTCCCTGCACGTGCACCTGGCCCATGATGGCCGTGTTCTCGTACAACGCCTTCGTCACCTCGTAGGCCACGGGCTCGGGCAGCGCCTCGTGCGTGGCCCACACGGCCATCACGGCCAGCGTCTGCACCGCCGCCGTCTGGCCCTTGTAGGTGTTGGCCGGCAGCGGCACGCTGGCGTAGAAGGGCTGCTGCCGGCGCAGCTCGTCGATCTCCGGGCCGGCGAGCGGGATCACCTTCAGCGCGTGGCTCTGCGCGAAGTCGGTGACGGCGGCGGTCGGCACGCCGGCGGTGATCAGCGTCGCGTGCAGGTTGCCGTCCTTGATCTTGTCGACCGCCTGCGTGAACGAGCTCGAGTCCTCCTTCACGTCGCTGCGGCCCATGCCGTGCACGCGCAAGAGGTCGGTCAGCAGTTGGTACTGGCCCGAGCCCGGCGCGCCGGAGCTGATGCTCTTGCCCTTCAGGTCGCGCACGCCGTTGATGCCCGAGTCGGCGCGGGTGATGAGCTGCACCGTCTCGGGGTACAGCGCACCCAGGGCGCGCAGGTTCTTCAGCGCCTGGCCGTTGAACTGGCCGGTGCCGTTGTAGGCGGCATCGAGAATGTCGGCGGCGACGAAGGCCGACTCGATCTCCTTGTTGCCGAGCAGGCGCGCGTTGCCCACCGAGGCACCGGCCGCTTCAGCCGTGGCACTGAGCTTCTGCCCGCCGACCGCGGCCTTGTTGCTGATGAGCTGCGCCAGCATGCCGCCCAGCGGGTAGTACGTGCCGCCGGTGCCGCCGGTGGCGATGCCGAAGAAGAGCCGCTGCTGCTGCGCGGTGGCCACGGTGGTGAGCAAGGCCAGCGTGCCGGCAGCGAAGAGGGCAGCAAGCGAGGTGATGGTGCGGCGCGAGGGCATCGGGTCGGTCCTTTCGTTCGTCTCGTTCTGGTTCGAGCAAGGAGGTGGCAAGGATGCCCAAGCCGGCGCCGCCTGCCCCTCCTGATTTGCCCTTGGCGCCGCGCCGTTATGCTGGCCCGATGCAAACCTTCGGCCACCCCGACGTCATCGTCGTTGGCGCCGGTGTCATCGGCTGCTCGGTGGCCTGGCACCTCGCCACGCTCGGC
The DNA here is from genome assembly GCA_016716535.1 of Betaproteobacteria bacterium. Lineage (GTDB taxonomy): Bacteria > Pseudomonadota > Gammaproteobacteria > Burkholderiales > Burkholderiaceae_C > Rubrivivax. Next base: position 374,162 of record JADJWD010000004.1, read on the forward strand.
GCGCGCCACGTCCTCGTGCTCGACCGCGGCCAGGTCGGCAACGGCACCAGCGCGATGAGCAGCGGCATCCTGCGCACACACTACTCGGTGCCCGAGAACGTGGAGCTGGCGCGGCGCAGCTGGCGCTACTTCGAGCGCTTCGCCGAGGAACTCGGCGACGACGAGGCGAGCGCCGGCCTCGTGAAGTGCGGCTACCTGATCGCCGCACCGGCCGGTGACAAGCTGGAGCCGCTGCGCGAGGCGCTCGCGGCGCAGACGGCGCGCGGCATCACCGTGCAACTGCTCGACGCGCAAGAGGCCGAGGAGAAGCTGCCGATCGCCCGCTTCGACGACGCGGCGTTGATCGGCTACGAGCCCGAGGCGGGCTTTGCCGATGCGACGCTCACGGCGACGAGCTTCGCACGCGCGGCGCGGCGACTCGGCGTGCGGTTCCGCGAAGGTGTCGCCGTCACCGGCCTCGCCGTCGAGGGCGGCCGCGTCGTCGGTGTCCACACGGCCGAGGGGCGCATCGACGCCGCCGTCGTCGTCAGCGCGCAGAACATCTGGGCGGGCGAACTCGCCACGTGGGCCGGCCTCACCGTGCCGCTGGTCGCCGAGCGGCACCGCGTGCTGGCGCTCGCGGGCCCCGTGCCCTACACGCGCGAGATGCCGGTGTTCAAGGACCTCGGCTCACCGGGCATGCTGTACGGCCGCAGCTATGGCGGCACGCAGATGCTGGTGAGCGAAGGCACGGCCGGCGAAGTGCTCGCGAGCCCCGACACGACACAGGGCGAGGTGTCGATGGACCTCGTCGCCGAGATCGGCGCGCAGGTGGCGGCGCGTTTCCCGGGCTGGGACGAGGCGGCGCTGGCGTCGTCGTGGACCGGCGTCTACGACGTGACGCCCGACTGGAACCCGGTGCTCGGGCCCGTGCCCGGCCTCGCCGGCCTCGTCGTCGGCTTCGGCTTCAGCGGCCACGGCTTCAAGCTCTCACCGGCCGTCGGGCGTGTGCTCGCGCAGGCGGCGCTCGGCCTGCCGACCGACGTGCCGCTGGCGCCGTACGCGTTCGAGCGTTTTGCGCAGGGGCGGCTGTTGAGCGGGCGATATGGGGCGGGCGCGGTGTCGTGATCACTCGCCGAGCCGGCGCCTGAACACCAGCCGGTCCGGCTCGCTCGCGCCGCGATCGATCGTATAGCCGCCGCCGGCAAAGCCCTCCAGCGCCTGCGGCGTCTTCGCGCGCTTCTCGATCGCGTGCCGCGCCATCATGCCGCGCGCCTGCTTCGCGAAGAAGCTGATGATCTTGTAGCCGCCGCCCTTCCAGTCCTCGAACACACATTCGACGACGCGGGCGCGCAGCGCACGGCGCAACGCGGCGCGCGCGTATTCGATCGACGCGAGGTTGACGACGACCGGCGCCGCCTCATCCTGCTGCCGCGCGTTCAGCACCTCGGCGATCGTGTCGCTCCAGTAGGCGTAGAGGTCCTTCTTGCGCTTCACCGCGAGCGCGGTGCCCATCTCGAGCCGGTACGGCTGCAGCCGGTCCAGCGGCCGCAGCACGCCGTACAGGCCCGAGAGGATGACGAGGTGCTCCTGCGCCCAGGTCCAGTCGGCGGCCTTCAGCGTGTGCGCTTGCAGGCCCTCGTAGACGTCGCCGGCGAAGGCCCATGCGGCGGGGCGGCTGTTCTCTCGCGTCGCCTCGGGCGACCAGGCCGCATAACGCTGCACGTTCAGCTCGGCGAGCTTGGGCGACAGGTCCATCAGCGCCGCCACCTGCGCCGGCTTCTTCTTTCGCAGCACGTCGATCAGCTCGGCGGCGCGCTCGGCGAACTGCGGCTCGGTGGCGCGCGCGGCCAGCCACGCCGGCACTGGCGTGTCGAAGTCGAGCGTCTTGGCAGGAGAGATCAGCAGCAGCATCGGGTGGTTCGGCGGGGGGGGGGGGGGGGGGTCACTGCATCAGCGCGCCCGGCACCGGCACCGCGCCGAGCGCGGCGCGCCAGGTGCGCAGCGGGATGTGGTGCGTCAGGCGGTGCAGCGCGCAGTCGATGAGCGCCGGATGCAGCTCGTGGCCGACGCCTTCGGCAACGTCGAGCGTGGCGTCGCCGTCGTGCTCGCCGAACCACTGCAGCGCCCGGCGCGCATGCTCGGCCGGGAAGACGGCGTCGGCGCCGCCATGAAAGAGGTGCACCGTCGTCTGCTGCGGCGCGCGGCCGGCCGGCCCGGGCAGCACGAGGCTGCCGCCGAACGCGAGCACGCGGCCGGCGAGGCCGTCGTCGCGCAGCGCCGCGGCCAGCGCCAGCACGGCGCCCTGCGAGAAGCCGCCGAGCGCGGTGGCCGCCGGCGCGACGCCCAGCCGCTGCTGCTGCGCGCGCACCCAGGCCAGCAGCGGCGGCAGGCAGGCGGCGACGCGGTCGGGCCAGTTCGCTTCGCTGAGGTCCTTGATCGAGTACCACATGCGGCCGAGGTCGCGCCCGGGTTCGTCGCCGGGGTCGCCGCCGCCCGCGCCGGCGCTGCTGCGCACGAACGCGAGCGGCGAATCCGGCGCCAGCACCGCCGCCTGCGGGAAGGCGTCGCGCAGCGCCCGGGCCAGCGGCGCCATCGCGCGGCCGTCGTGGCGCCAGCCGTGCAGCAGCAGGATCAACTGCTCGGGCCGGCCCTCGGCCGGCAGCCACTCGATCGGCAACTCCATGCGGCGCATTGTCGCCGCGCGTCGGCGGCGGCCGCGGGCCGCGCGGGCGCGCCGGCTACGATCGCGCCATCATGAAACGCCGCCAGTTCACCCTCTCCGCCGCCGCCTCCGCCGCCACCCTCGGTGCCGGCCTCGCATCGTCGCCGCGTCCGGCGCACGCCCAGACCGCCTGGCCGGCGCGGCCGATCCGGCTCGTCATCCCCTTCCCCGCCGGCGGCGCCACCGACATCATCGGCCGCCTGCTCGGGCAGAAGCTCGCCGCGGCGCTGGGCCAGCAGGTGGTCGTCGACAACAAGCCCGGCGCCGGCGGCTCGCTCGGCGCCGACATCGTCGCGAAGGCGGCGCCCGACGGCTACACGATCGGCCTGTCGACGAGCAGCACGCACTCGATCGGCCCGGCGCTGAACCCGAAGCTGCCGTACGACGCGTTCCGCGACTTCGCGCCGATCGCGCACGTGGCCACCGCGCCGAGCGTGCTGGTGGTCGGCCGCGACTTCCCCGCGAAGACGGCGCAGGAACTCATTGCGCTCTTGAAGAAGAACCCGGGCAAGTACAACTTCGGCTCCAGCGGCATCGGCACCTATCCGCACCTGGCCGCCGAGATGTTCAAGTGGCGCGCCGGCGGCCTGTTCGTCGTGCACATCCCTTACCGCGGCACCGGGCTCGTCATCACCGACCTCGTCGCCGGGCAGATCGCCTTCCTGATGGACAGCATCATCTCGGCGCAGCCGCACATCAAGGACGGCAAGGTGCGCGCGCTCGCCGTCAGCGGCGCCAAGCGCTCGGGCTCGCTGCCGCAGGTGCCCACGTTCGCCGAGGTGGGCGTGCCGAACATGGAGCTGTCGAACTGGTTCGGCTTCTTCGCACCGCCGGGCACGCCGACCGACATCGTGCAGCGGCTGAACCGCGAGCTGAATGCGATCGTGCGCGCGCCCGAGGTCGTCGAGCGGCTCGCCTTCGTCGGCGCCGAGCCGGGCGGCGGAACGGTGGAGCAGTTCGCGAAGCTCTACCGCGACGAGCACGGGCTGGAAGGCGCTGATCCAGCGCGCGAACATCAAGGCGGATTGACTCAGCCCTTCTTCAGGTACGTCTCCGCCAGCTTCACCCAGTAGCTCGCGCCGGTCGACAGCGCCCGGTCGTTGAAGTCGTAGCCGGGGTTGTGCACCATGCAGCCGCCCTCGCTGCCTTCGCCGTTGCCGATGAAGACGTAGCAGCCGGGCACCCGCTCGAGGAAGAAGCTGAAGTCCTCGCTGCCGGTCACCGGCTCGGTCTCGAGCAGGCCCTCGGCGCCGAGCCAGTCGGCGAGCACCTGGCGGCAGAACTCGGTTTCCTTCGGGTGGTTATAGAGCATCGGGTAGCGGCGGTCGTACTTCACCTCGGCCGAGCAGCCGAACACCGCCGCCTGCTGCTCGGCGATCTCGGTGATGCGCTTCTCGAGCAGGTCGCGCACCTCGGGCTTGAAGGCACGAATGGTCAGGCGCAGCTCGGCCTCGCCGGGGATGACGTTGGGCGCGTCGCCGGCGAGGAACGCCCCGACGGTGACGATGCCCATCTGCAGCGGCGGCACGTTGCGTGAGACGACGGTCTGCAGCGCCATCACGATGGCCGACGCGGCGACGACGCTGTCGGTGGCGTGATGCGGCATCGCACCGTGGCCGCCGGTGCCGCGCACCTTGATGAAGGCCGAATCGGAACTCGCAAGCGCGTAGCCCGGCACCGCCGCGAACTTGCCCACCGGCTTGCCCGGCATGTTGTGCATGCCGAACATCGCCTCGCACGGGAAGAGGTCGAGGAAGCCGTCGTCGAGCATCTTCTTCGCGCCGCCCTGCCCCTCTTCGGCGGGCTGGAAGACGACGTGCAGGATGCCGTCGAAGTTCTGCGTCGCCGCGAGATGGCGCGCCGCGGCCAGCAGCATCGCCGTGTGGCCGTCGTGGCCGCAGGCGTGCATCTTGCCGAGCACCTGGCTCGCCCAGGGCTTGCCGCTCGTCTCCTTGATCGGCAGCGCGTCCATGTCGGCACGCAGGCCGATGCGGCGCGTGCTCGTGCCCGCCTTCAGCGTGCCGACGACGCCGGTGACACCCAGGCCGCGATGCACTTCGTAGCCCCAGCGCCCCAGCGACTCGGCGACGAGGTCGGCGGTGGCGTTCTCCTCGTAGGCGAGTTCGGGGTTCTGGTGGATGCGGTGGCGGATGGCCACCATCTCCGCCTCGTGGGCGCGGATCTCGTCGAGGGCGGGCGGCAGGCCGGCGAGGGCCGCGGTCGGAAGCGGAGCGTTCATGGGTGGGGCGTGGGCGAGTAGGTGGAAGAGCCATTCTGCATGCCGCACGCCATCGCGGCACCCAGGGCTTCGCCGACGCCATCGCCGGCCCACCGACCGCGCCAATCACTGACAGCCCGCTGGCAAGGCCGCTACCTAGACTGCGCCGCAGGAGTCGGGCGAGGGCTTGCGATGCGCGCCGGCCCGCCGGCCCCCGTGAACGTCAATGCAAGGAGTGATGCCATGTTCGACCACGTCGGCCTTCGGGTGCGCGACCTCGCGCAGAGCACGCGGTTCTTCCAGCAGGTGCTGGCACCGCTCGGCCTCGGGCTGCAGTCCGAGGGCAGCGGTTACGCCGGCTTCGGCCCCAAGGGCGCGCCGGCGCTGTGGCTGCACGGGCACGCGCCGCCCGCCGGCGCCGTGGGCGTGGGCACGCACCTGGCCTTCGTCGCCCCCACTCGCGAGGCGGTGGACCGCTTCCACGCCGCCGGGCTGGCCGCCGGGGCGCGCGACAACGGTGCGCCCGGCCTCAGGCGCGACTACGGCGAGAGCTACTACGCGGCCTTCCTGGTGGACGGCGAAGGCAACAACGTCGAGGCCGTCTGCATGAAGGCCTGACCGCGGCTCGGGCGGCTCGGGCAGCGCGTGAGTTCGGCCGATCCAGCGGACCAGGCGACTCGGGCAGCTCAGGCCCTGCGTCGGCGCCGCGTTGCCCATGCGGCCCGGCCCCGCTGCCGCGCAGGCGCCGCCGCCGCGAGGTCGCCCTCGTGCAGCGCCGCCTGCGCCTGCAGCGCCTCGTTCATCCGCGGCAGCCAGGCGGCCGGCGAGACGAGGCGCGCCGGCACGCCGAGCCAGGCCACCAGCTCGCGCACGCGCTCGAACTCGCCCTCGCCCCAGGTGAAGCGCACGCGGCCCGCGCCGGCGGGCTCGAAGGCGCCGGTGGCGAAGTACCAGTCGCGCGCCAGCCGCAGCGCCTGGGCGCTGCTCATCTCCAGCACCACCGGGGCCGCGTCGATCCACAGGCGCATCGCCTGCCGCAGCCACGGCCGTGCCTCGCCGGGCTGCCAGCGTGCGAGCCTTTCGAGGTCCATCGGCGCGCCGATGCGGCAGGCGAGCACGCGGTCGGCGCGCAGGTAACGCGCGCTGCGCAGCGTGTGGCGCGGAAAGGCCACGAGGTACCACAGCCCGCGGTCGGCGACGACGCCGGCGGGGTCGAACTCGACCGCGCCAGCGGCGGCCTCGGCGCGGCGGGCATAAGGCGAGCGGTACTCGACGGCGACGCTGCGCCCGCCGACCAGCGCCTCGACGAAGGTCTGCACGGTGGCGCCGATGGCCGCGGGCTCGGGCGGCGCGCCGAGCGGCTCGCGCTCGGGGTGGAAGGCGTCGGCCGCCGGTGGCTCGATGCGCAGCCAGCGGTGCACCTCGGCGAGCAGCTCGGGCCGCTCGACGCGCGCGGCGCTGGCCACCTTGCGCGCCGCCGATTCGAGCTCGGCGCGGAAGGGCAGCGCCGGCAGCCCGCGCAGTACCTGCACCGCCATCGACAGCGCGATCGTCTCGCCGGGCGTCAGGCCCAGGGGTGCGAGCCGGAAGCCCGGCGCCAGCAGCAGCCCGCCGGCACGCCCGGCCTCACCGACGATGGGCACGCCCGCCTCCTGCAGCCGCCGCACGTCGCGGTAGATGGTGCGCACCGAGACGCCGGCGCGTTGCGCGAGCTCGGCCGCCGACGTGGGGCGGCGTTCGTCGAGCGCGAGCACGAGCGTGAGCAGCCGTTCGAGCGAGACGCTGGAGGGCGCGCCGGGCGCGTGCCCGGCCGCAGACACGGGCGCAGGTTTCGCGCGCGGCGAAAGGGACGCCGGCCCGGGCGAAGGCGCGATGCGGCGCATCGTCATGCGGCTTGGCGGGCGTCGCTTCAGGGAGGTCCGTTTCGCAGGGCCGTGCGCGCCTCGCGCCCGTTGCGCCCGTCCTGCGTCCCGCCCTGCTTCCCGCCCTACTTCCCGCCCTGCAGTTCGAGCACGTGCACGTACCCGAACGCGCCCACCGACACCGTGCGCTCGCCGACTTTCATCGTCGAAGCGACGCCGAACGATCGGTAGGTGGCGACGAAGGCGGCGACGTCGCCCAGCTTCAGCAGCCCGGCGAGCAGGCTGCGCTCGGCCACGGCAGCCTTGATGCGCTCGCGGTGGCGCTCGGGCGAAGGGTTCAGCGCCACCAGCGCCGCCACGCAGGCGGCGCCGGCCAGGAACCAGGAAAGGCGGCGCGCGGCCATGCTCTCAGGCCGCGCCCGGGGGCGCCTCCAGCACCAGCTGCGTCTGCGTGACCACCGCGCACAGGCGGCCGTCGGCGCCGCGGATCTCGGTCTGCCAGACCATCGTCGTGCGGCCGCGGTGCAATGCCCGGCTGATGCCGGTGACGCGCGTGCCCGCCTTGGCGCTGGCGATGAACTTGGTGCTCGAGTCGGTGGTCGTCGTGCGCTTGCCCGGGCCGAGGTTGACGACGGTGCCGACGGCGCCGAGCGTGTCGGCGAAGGCCATGTGGGCGCCGCCGTGCAGCACGCCGCCCGTCGTGCACAGCTCGGGCCGTACGTCCATCTCGGCGACGACACGATCGGCGGTGACTTCGGTCAGGCGCACGCCCAGGAGACCCGGGAACAACGCGTCGAGGACCTTCTGCAAGGCGGCGAGATCGGGCATCGGGCAGCTCCCGTCCGGTGATGGCCGGCAAGGCGGCCGATGCTAGCCGGCCGGCGGCCTCCTCCGAATATGCGGCCGGCACCTCGCATGGCTCACGCCATGAGCCAGCGAGCCCCGACACTGGCCACACCCTTCGGGAGAGCCACCATGAACGAAGCCCATCTCTCACTGTCATCCACGGTCGTCCTGACGCCGCGCCGGGCCGGCCTGCGCGCCGGCAGCGACAACACGCTCGACGTGCTCGTGCGCGTCCAGGCCGCCGATGCGCCGCTGGCAGGGCCCATGGCGCCGCCGGCCGCGCACCTTCGGCGACGTGCTGCGCCATCGGGCCGCGGGCGCCGCGGGCACCGACGTCGGCCGCGGCGCCCGGGCGGCGCGTGAGCCGAGCGCGAAGGCCGAGCGCGAGCGGCACACGCTGATGTCGCTGCTCCTGTCGGCACCCGGCGCGCAGTTGCCCACGGCGCAGGGGCGGCTGTGGGCGCCGTCCATGCCGTCACCTACTACGCCGACCACCTGCGGCCGGCCAGCCGCGGCGGGCGGCCTGACAGCGCCTGGTTCGGCCAGGGCCGGCTGCTCAAGCAGGCGGCGTGGGACGAGGCGCAGGCCGTGCACGAGTCGCCACGACCCAGGGGTTGCCGGCGAAGCGGCGGCTGGCTGCCTCGCTGGACGGGCGAGCGCGATTCAGCGCCTGACCGGCGCCACGGCTTGTTGCGCCGTCTCGGGCGCCGCGTCTTGTGCGGCGTCTTGTGCGGCGTCTTGTGCTTCGTCTTGTGCGGCGTCTTGTGTCGCGTCTTGTGCCCCGACTCGTGCCGCGCCTTGGGGTGCCGCACCGGGCGCCGTCCCCGGTGCGGCGGCGGGCGCCGCTTCCAGAGCCACGCGCAATGCGTCGTCCACCGAGTGCAGCCACTCGAAGCGCAACCGTTCGCGCGCCGAGGCCGGCACGTCGTCCAGGTCGCGTCGGTTGCGCTCGGGCAGCAGCACCGTCGTGATGCCGGCGCGCAGTGCCGCCAGCACCTTCTCCTTGACGCCGCCGATGGGCAGCACCAGGCCGCGCAGGCTGATCTCGCCGGTCATCGCCACGTCGGCGCGCACCGGCCGCTGCCCGAGCAGCGAGGCGAGCGCGACGAACATCGCGACGCCGGCGCTGGGGCCGTCCTTGGGCGTCGCGCCGGCGGGCACGTGCACGTGCAGGTCGGTGCGCTCGAACGCCCCGGCGGCGATGCCCAGAGCCGAGGCGCGCACCTTCAGCAGCGAAAGCGCCGCCTGCGCACTCTCGCGCATCACGTCGCCGAGCTGGCCGGTGAGCACGAGGCGGCCGTTGCCGGGCATGCGCGCCGCCTCGATGAAGAGGATGTCGCCGCCGAACGGCGTCCACGCCAGGCCGGTGGCGACGCCGGGCTCGCCGGCGCGCATCGCCACCTCGGCGTCGAAGCGCGCCGCGCCGAGGATCGCCGGCAGCGCCGCCGCGTCGACGGCCAGCCGCTCGATCGCGGCCTCGGCGATGCGCACGGCCGCGTGCCGGCAGACGTGGCCGATCTCGCGCTCGAGCTGGCGCACGCCGGCCTCGCGCGTGTAGTCGCCGGCGATGGCGAGCAGCGCCGCGTCGTCGATCGTGCACTGCGCGGACGCGAGGCCGGCAGCCGCCAGCTGGCGCGGCAGCAGGTAACGGCGTGCGATCTCGAGCTTCTCCTCGGCCGTGTAACCGGGCAGCCGGATGACTTCCATGCGGTCGCGCAGCGGCCCGGGAATTCCCTCCAGCAGGTTCGCCGTGCAGATGAACATCACCTTCGAGAGGTCGTACGGCACCGCCAGGTAGGCGTCGCGGAAGGTGGCGTTCTGCTCGGGGTCGAGCACCTCGAGCAGCGCCGCCGCCGGGTCGCCATGGAAACCGCCGGCGCCGAGCTTGTCGACCTCGTCGAGCATCAGCACGCAGTGCCGCGTGCCGGTCTTGCGCAGGCTGTGCACGATGTTGCCGGGCAGTGCGCCGATGTAGGTGCGGCGATGGCCGCGGATCTCGGCCTCGTCGTGCACGCCGCCCAGGCTGACGCGCACGAAGGCGCGGCCGGTCGCGCGCGCGATGCTCTGGCCGAGCGAGGTCTTGCCGACGCCGGGCGGCCCGGCAAAGCACAGGATCGGGCCGCGGCCGGCCGGGTTCAACTTGTGCACCGCGAGGTGCTCGAGGATGCGGCGCTTGACCTTGTCGAGGCCGAAGTGGTCTTCGTCGAGGATGCGGCGGGCCTGCGCGATGTCGATGGCGGCGGGCGCCTCGTCGCGCCACGGCAGTTCGGTCAGCCACTCGAGGTAGGTGCGGATCATCGAGTGCTCCGCCGCCGCCTCGGGCGTGCGCTGCAGGCGCTTGAGCTCCTTGCGCGCCGCCTTGTCGACCTCCTCGGGCATCTGCGCGTCGGTGACGGCCTGCTCGAGCTCGGCGATCTCGGCGTTGTCGTCCTCGTCCTCGCCGAGCTCCTTGCGGATCGTGCGCAGCTGCTCGCGCAGCAGGTGCTTGCGGTTCATGTCGCCGATCGACTCGCGCGTGCGCTCGGCGACGTCGCGCGAGACCTCGAGCACCTGGTGCCGGCGCTCGACGATGGCCAGCAGTCGGTCCAGCCGCGCCTTCAGCTCGAACGTCTCGAGCAGCGCCTGCTTGTCGGCCGGCGGCACGTCGACGACACCGGCGATGACGTCGGCCAGCTGCGAGGCGTCGTCGATGCCCTGCAACGCCGTGGCCATCTCGGCGGGCAGCTGCGGCAGCAGGCGCAGCGTCTGCAGGGCGCGTTCCTTCAGCGCATGCGCGCGGCCGGCGACCGCAGGGTCGTCGCCGGCCTCGTCGTCGATGAACTGCACGCGCGCCGCGGTGAACGGGTGGCCCTCGAGGAACTGCAGCACGCGAAAGCGCCGCAGCCCGCGCACCACCGCATGGTGCGTGCCGTCGGCCGCGGTGACGTAGCGCAGGACCGCGGCGCTGGTGCCCACCCCATGCAGGTCGTCGGGGCCGGGCTCCTCGGCTTCGGGGCGGCTTTGCATCAGCACGCCGATCGGCCGGTCCTGGCGCACCGCGTCCTGCACCGCCGCCTGCGAACGCTCGCGGCCGATCGCCAGCGGCAACACCGTCGATGGGAAGACGACGACATCGCGCAGCGCCAGCACCGCCAGCACGTCGTCGGGCAGCGGGCGCGCGGACGGCGGGGCCGGCGCCGCCGCGGGCGCCTCGGCGGCGGCCATCAGCGGCCCTCCGGCGCCGCGCGGCGCAGGCGCAGTTGCAGGCAGCCGTCGGCAAGCTCGGGCGGGTCCATCTCGTAGCGCCCGGGCGCCAGCGCGATGTGGCGCTCGAACGCGCCGTGCGGGATCTCGAGCCGGCGCAGCCGCAACTGCGCGCCGGCGGCCGGCAGCGGCCGCACGCCACGGACGACGAGGGCGCCGTCCTCGAGCACCACCTGCACGCGCTCGGCGACGACGCCGGGCATCGCGACGACGACGAGCGTCTCGCGCTCGTCGTCGAAGACGTCGATCGGCGGCTCCCAGGCCGGCTGCGCGCGGTCGGCCGCGCCGGGCCGGAAGAACTGCCGCTGCAGCCGCTCGGCCTGGCCCAGCAACTCGCAGGCCTGCATCCACATCCAGCGGTCCAGTTCGGTGCGGGTGGTCATCGGGGCAATGCGGGCGGGACGACGGGGCTCGGACGCGAGTGGCGGCGGCGAGTGGCGGCAATCGGCGGGCCGGGCAGACGCTCGCGGCGCCGCAAGGGAACATCGATTGCCGCGTCCCGGGCCCGACCCACGACGCCGCCGAGCGGACATGCCGATGAGCCCACAACGCATCACCTGGGCGGTGGTGGCCGACGAGGCCATCGCGCGCCTGCTCGAACGCCCCGAGGACGACGGCGAACTGGTGGCGGTGGAGGAACTGACCGATCCGCAAGCGCACACGCGCGAGTCGGCGATGCACCACGGCCCGCACGGCCGGCGCGCAGGCGCCGGCAGCCGCGCCGGCAGTCAGGCGACCGTCGGCGCCGGCGACTCGGAGCGCCACCGGCAGGCGCAGGTGTTCGCGGCGCGAATCGCCAAGCGCCTCGAGGAGCACCACGTCGCCGGGCGCTTCGCGGCGCTGCATGTCATCGCCGCGCCGCGCCTGCTGGGCTACCTGCGCAAGGCGCTCGAACCGCGCCTGGCGTCGGTGGTCGTGGGCACGCTCGACAAGGACCTCGTGCAGGAGAGCAACGCGCAGCTCACGCAGCGGCTGTTCGCGCCGGCACCGGGACGCGGTTGACGGCGCACCTTCGCGCACGGACGGCCCCGGGCGCCTGCGCCTGCGCCTGCAGCTGCGCCTGTGGCCGCGCCCGGCGCGCGCGCCGTCACGGCGACAGGGCGACCTTGAGCACGCCGTCGCGCTGGTTGGCGAAGAGGTCGTACGCGCGCTCGATGTCGTCGAGCTTGAAGCGGTGCGTGACGAGCGGGCCGAGGTCGAGGCGGCCGGCCTCGATCACCGCCATCAGCCGGCGCATGCGCTCCTTGCCGCCGGGGCACAGCGTCGTGATGATCTTGTGGTCGCCCAGGCCCGCGGCGAAGGCGCCGAGCGGGATCTTGAGGTCGCCGGAGTAGACCCCCAGGCTGGACAGCGTGCCGCCCGGACGCAGCACGCGCAGGCAGGCTTCGAAGGTGGCCTGGGTGCCCAGCGCCTCGATCGCCACGTCGACCCCGCGGCCCCCGGTCAGGCGCAGGATCTCGTCGACGGCATCGGCCTTGCCGCCGTCGATGACGTGGTCGGCGCCCATGCGGCGCGCGATCTCGAGGCGCGCCGGCAGGCGGTCGACGCCGATCACCATCGTCGCGCCGCTCAGCTTGGCACCGGCGGTGGCGCACAGGCCGATCGGCCCCTGCGCGAACACGGCCACGGTGTCGCCGATGCGGATGCCGCCGCTTTCGGCGCCGCCGAAGCCGGTGGACATGATGTCGGGGCACATCAGCACCTGCTCGTCGGTAAGTCCGTCGGGCACCGGCGCGAGGTTGACCATGGCGTCGGGCACGAGCACGTACTCGGCCTGGCAACCGTCGATCGTGTTGCCGAAGCGCCAGCCGCCCAGCGGCTTCCAGCCATGCGCCGTGCCGGCGCCGTCTTGCGCGCTGCAGCCGCACTGGCAGGCGTTGCTCCAGCCGCTGGGCGTGATGGCACCGGCAATGACACGCTGGCCTTCGCGGTAGCCCTTGACGGCCGAACCGAGCTTGTCGATCACGCCGACCGGCTCGTGGCCGACGGTCAGGCCGCGCGCCACCGGGTACTCACCCTTCAGGATGTGCACGTCGGTGCCGCAAATCGTCGTCGTCGTGATGCGCACCAGCGCATCGAGCGGGCCCACGTCGGGCACGGGCTTCTCGTCGAGCACGATGCGGCCGGGCTCGACGAACACGGCGGCTTTCATCATCTTCGTCATGGCATCTCCTGGCACCTGCACTGCGCGGCGCAGCGATGAAACGGGCGGCGGCGCGCGGCACCGCCAACGGTGCCGTGCATGCGATGAGCGGCACGGCGCGCACACTGTACGTCGGCCGACCGCGCCGAAGCCTCGAATATCTGCTCGCGATGCATCGAGAAAACCTGCGCGTCACTCGCGTGTCGCCCTCGTGTCCGAGGCGCGCGCCGATGCAGGCGAAGCGAGGCCGCGGTTCCCTCGGCGCCGGGCTTGACGCAACTCAATGTCCCTGCGGGAACCTCCCTTCACGCTCGCCGATCGGTAGCCATGACCGTGTGCCGCACCGGCGGCGCAACGCACCCGTGCGCCGCAGTGGGGGCGGCAACCCACCCCCCCTTTTCGCTAAAGGAGACGAAGATGACAGAGAGCGCCGTACCGGGCCGGATCTTCCTGGCCACCGACTTGAGCGCCCGCTGCGACCGGGCCCTGAACCGGGCCGCGCTGCTGGCCCGCGCCTGGCACAGCGAGCTGAGCGTCACGCACGTCGTCCATCCTGCCGAGGTGGCGCGGCACGACCGGCCGACGAGCACCGCGCCTTCGTGGCGTCGCCCGGAGTCCTGGGCGCTGACGCTCGAGCGCATGCTGCGCGCCGACCTCGCGGCCGAAGGGATCGCCGCGACGTCCAACGTCGTCGTCGGCTCGGCGCCTGGCGCGGTGCTGGAGGCCGCGGTGGCGCAGAACGCCGCTCTCGTCGTGCTCGGCGTCGCCAAGGACGCGACGATGGATCGCATCCAGCTCGGCAGCACCGTCGAAACGCTGGTGCGTGGATCGCGTGTGCCGGTCCTGAACGTGAGGAGCCGCGCGCGCGGCGCGTACGGACACGTCGTCGTCGCGACCGACTTCTCGGCACCTGCGGTGCACGCCCTGCGCCTGGCCGCGCACTGGTTCGAGGGGGCCCGCCTGACGCTGTTCCACGCCTACCAGCCGCCCGGTGCATCGTTGAGGGACAGCGCCGCGGCCAGCCCGTCGTGGCGTGCCGCGGTCACGCAGGCCTGCGCAGAGCACGTGAGCGCGGCCGCCCTGCCGGCGCCCATCGAGGCCGCGCTGCACCGCGTGCTCGAGCACGGCGCCCCCGAGACGCTGCTCGGCGACTACGTGGCCAGTGCCGACGTCGACCTGGTCGTGCTCGGATCGCAGGGCCGCCGCGGGCTGGCCCGGGCACTGCTTGGCAGCACCGCCGAGAACCTGCTGCACACGCTCGACTGCGACACGCTGGTCGTGCGTGGCGCGTGAGCGTCCGCTGCACGCCAGCAGACGCCCTCGGCCATGGACCCTCGCGCAGCGCACGATGCCGGACCGGCAGGCCGATGACATCGATCCCCTCTGGCACGCTGCGCCGGCGGAGCAGGTGCTGCGCCGCTTCGAGCTCGACGGGCTGCGCGGGCTTGACGCGGGCGCCGTGCAGCGCGCGCGAGCGCGGCACGGCCCGAACGCCCTGCCCGAGGCGCCGCCGCGGCCGCTGTGGCGGACCTTCGCGCGCCAGTTCAAGAGCCCGCTGATCTACATCCTGTTCGTCGCCGCGGTGCTGGCGATGGCGCTCGGCACCACGGGGACGCCGGGGTCATCCTCGCCGTGGTGCTGGTCAACGCGTTGATCGGCACGTTCCAGGAGGGCCGCGCCGAGCGTTCGATGGCGGCACTGCGCCGGCTGGCCGCGCTGCGGGTGCGCGTGCTTCGCGATGGCGGCGAGCAGGTGGTCGAGGCGCGCGAGCTGGTGCCCGGCGACGTCGTGCTGCTGGCGGCCGGCGACGCCGTCGCCGCCGATGCGCGCCTGATCGAGGAGGCTCAGTTGCAGGTGGCCGAGGCCGCGCTCACCGGCGAGTCGGTGCCGGTGTCGAAGTCGGTGGCCGCGGTGCCCGAGGCCACCGGTCTGGCCGATCGCCACTGCATGGTGTACTCGGGAACACACGTCACGTCGGGGCGGGCGCGCGCCGTCGTCGTCGCCACCGGCACCCACACCGAGGTGGGCCGCATCGCCGGCCTGACCGAACGCGCCGAGGAACCGAAGACGCCGCTGGAACTGCGGCTCGAACAGTTCGGCCGCGCGCTGGTGGCGGCGGCGCTCGGCCTGTTCGTGCTGGTGGTGCTGCTGGGCCTGTGGCGCCAGCTGCCACTGTCCGAGGTGCTGATGGTGGCCATCAGCCAGATGGTCTCGATGGTGCCCGAGGGCCTGCCGGTGGCGATGACGATCGCGCTGGCCGTCGGCATGCAGCGCATGGCCGACCGCGGCGCGATCATCCGGCGCCTGTCGGCGGTGGAGACGCTCGGGTCGACCACCGTCATCTGCAGCGACAAGACCGGCACGCTGACGCGCAACGAGATGACGGCCGTGGCGCTGTGGCTGCCCGGGCCGCGCGGCATCACCGTGGGCGGCATCGGCTACGTCCCCGAAGGCGCGGTCCTCGAAGGCGCGCGGCCCGCCGATCCGGCCGACCCGGCGCTGCGCGACCTGCTGCTGGGCGCGTCGTTGTGCAACGACGCGCAACTGCTCGCTCCCGAGGATGAACGTGCCGCCTGGACGGTGCTCGGCGATCCCACCGAAGGCGCGCTGCTGGTGCTGGCGCGCAAGGCCGGCATCACGCTCGAGGCGCTGCGCCGCCAGGCGCCGCGCGAGGCCGAACTGCCGTTCGACAGCGACACCAAGCTGATGGCCACCCGGCACCGCACGGCGAGCGCGCCCCGCCGCGTGTGGATCAAGGGCGCGCCCGAAGCGGTGCTGCGCCTGTGCGCAGCCGAAGGCGGCGCGGCGGTGCAGGCGGCACGCGACGCCGCCGAGGGCATGGCCACGCAGGCGTTGCGCGTGCTGGCCTTCGCCACGGTCGACGACGACGCGCTCGATGCAGCCGCCGGCTTCGATGCCCTGGCGGGCCGCGCGCGCCTGCTCGGCCTGGTCGGCCAGATCGATCCACCGCGCGAGGAGGTCAAGCTCTCGGTCGCCGAGTGCCGCGTCGCCGGCATCCGCCCGATCATGGTCACGGGCGACCACAAGCTCACCGGCCTGGCCATCGCGCGCGAACTCGGCATCGCGCGCGACGGCGAGCGCGCCGTCGACGGCCCCGAGCTCGAACGCATGGGCGAGGCCGACCTGCGCGACGCGCTGCCCGGCATCGCCGTCTTCGCCCGCGTGCAGCCGGCGCAGAAGCTGCGCATCGTCGAGGCGCTGCAGGCGCGCGGCGAGGTGGTGGCGATGACCGGCGACGGTGTCAACGACGCGCCGGCCCTGGCGCGCGCCGATGTCGGCGTGGCGATGGGCATCACCGGTACCGAAGTGGCCAAGAGCGCGGCCAAGATCGTCATCACCGACGACAACTTCGCCACCATCGTCGGCGCCGTGCAGCAGGGGCGCGTCGTCTACGCCAACCTGAAGAAGGTGCTCCTGTACCTGTTCGCCACCTCGATGGCCGAGGTGCTGGTGCTGCTGCTGGCGCTGATGAGCGGGTTCCCGCTGCCGCTGGCGGCGGTGCAGATCCTGTGGATCAACATCGTCACCGAAGGCACGGTGACGGTGAACCTGGTGATGGACCCGGCCGACGGCGACGAGATGCGGCGCGCGCCCGTGCCGCGCGACGACCGCCTCCTCGGGGCCGAGCTGCTCAGGCGGGTGGCGCTGATGACGCCGTTGATCGCCGGCGTCACCTTCGGCTGGTTCGCCTGGCGGCTGGAGCAGGGCGTGGCGCTGGAGATCGTGCGCACCGAGACCTTCACCGTGCTGGCCATGTGCCAGTGGTTCAACGTGCTCAACTGCCAGTCGGCGCGCGCCTCGGCGCTGGGCCTGCGCATCGTGCGCAACCATTGGCTGCTGGGCGGGCTCACGCTGTCGGTGCTGCTGCAGGCGCTCGTGCTGTACGCGCCGCCGATGAACGCGCTGTTCCACACCGTGCCGCTGCCGCTGGATTCGCTGCTGCCGCTGCTGGCGTTGGCCAGCGTCGTGCTTTGGACCGAAGAGGCACGCAAGCTCTGGGTGCGCTCGCAGCGTCGGGCGCAGCCGTGATGATGGCCTGGCTGCTTGTGCAGTTCATGGTCTGCGCCGTGCTGATCGCACGGGCTGGCTACGTGCTCAGCCGCAGCGCCGATGCGCTGGCCGAGGCCCACGGCTGGGGGCGCGGCTGGGTCGGCCTGGCACTGCTGGCCACCGTGACCTCGCTGCCCGAGCTGGCCTCGGGAATCAGCGCGGTGGCCTTCGTCGACGCCCCCAACCTGGCGGTGGGCAACGCGCTCGGGGCCTGCGTCGTCAACCTGCTCTTCCTGGTCGTCGTCGACGCCCTGCAACGTCACCAGCCGATGTACCGCGAGGCCAGCGCGACGCACCTGCTGTCGGCCGGGTTCGGGGTCGTGATGCTGGGCTTCGTCGCCTTGAGCCTGCTCACCGGCACCCGTGCCCCGGCCGTGCTGCACGTCGGCGTCTACAGCCCGATGCTGCTGGCGCTGTACCTGTTGGCGCTCAAGGGCGTGCACGCGCACGAACGCCGCGCCGTGGCGGCCGGCGTGCCGACGCGGGCGCCAGCGTCGGCCGGGCAGAGGCGCCGCGAGTGGCGGCGTTTCGGCCTCGCCGCGCTGGTGGTGCTCGTGGCGGGCAGTTGGCTGCCCGAGGTGGCCGACGGGCTGGCGACGGCGCTGGGCTTGTCGCGCAGTTTCGTCGGCACGGTGCTGATGGCGCTCGTCACCACGCTGCCGGAGATGGCCGTGACGCTCGGCGCGCTGCGGCTGGGGGCGCTGGACATGGCGATCGGCAACCTGCTGGGCAGCAATCTCTTCAACGTCGTGATCCTGGCGGTGGACGATGCGTTCTACGTCCGCGGCCCGCTGCTCGCCGACGCCGCCGCCGTGCATGCCGGCACCGCGGTGACGGCGCTGGTGATGACGGGGCTGGTCATCGTCGGCCTGGTGATGCGGCCGCAAGGGCGGACGCTGCGAGTGGTCAGCTGGATCAGCGTCGGTCTGGCCGCGACCTATGTGGTCAACGCGGCGCTGGTCTACCTGGGCGGGGTCTGACCGGCCACGAGATCGACGAGGAGACGCGATGTTTCACATCCACGGCATCCAGGGGAGGATGTTCTCGGGCACCCTCGAGCAACTGCGGCAGCAGCAGCTGGTCACCGGCGTCGCGCGCATCCGGCGCATCGCGCCCGTGGCCGCCGATGCGAGTCCGATCACGACCATGCCACCGGGTGGCGGCAGCATCGGTGCGCACGGTTCTGGCGCCGAGGCGGTGCAGGCCTACGGCCAGGCCGCCAGGGCGCGGCAGCCGCTTACTTGTGCCGCCGACGTGATGCACAGCCCGGCGCTCACGGTGCCGGCCGCGGCTACGCTGCGCGAGGCCTGGCTGGTGCTGGCGCGCCATGGCATCGCTCAGGCGCCGGTGGTCGGCGCTGGCGGCGCGCTCATCGGCCTGGTCGCTCGTGCCGAACTGATGCCCGCCGCATCGCTGGAGCCACCCAGCGCGGCGTCGGAGTCGGCCCGCCTGTCGCAGCCGGTGACGGCGGTGATGTGGTCGCCCGTGCCCAGCGCGGCGCCCGGCACCGACCTGCGCCGCGTGGCCGCGCTGTTGCTGCACACCGGACTGCCAGGAGTGCCCGTGGCGGACGACAACGGCGAGGTGCTCGGATTCGTCTCCCGCACCGACCTGCTGCGCGCGCTGACCACCGACCCGCCCCTGGACCTCTGGGGCTGAACGCCCGGAAACCGATCACCGACGCTCAGCATCGCCAACAGCACCCGCATGCACGGCCCCTTTGCCGAGATCGCCCTGTTGCTGCTGGTCTGCGCGCTGGCCGGCGCCGCCTTCGTGCGGTTGCGCCAGCCGGTGCTGATCGCCTACATCTTCGTCGGCATCGCGGTGGGGCCGGCGGGGTTCGGGCTCGTGACGGCACACGACCAGATCGACCTGCTCGCCCAGGTCGGGGTGGCGGTGCTGCTGTTCGCGGTGGGGCTGAAGCTGGACCTGCACCACATCCGCCACATCGGGCCGGTGGCGCTGGCCACCGGCCTGGGCCAGCTCGCCTTCACCATCGTGATCGGCTTCGCGCTGATCCTGGCGCTGGGCAAGGGCGCGATGGAGGCCCACTGACCGACATTCGGAGGAACCCCATGCGAATGACCTTCATCGGCGCCGCGCAGGAAGTGACCGGCTCGTGCTTTCTGCTGGAGACGGACGACGCCCGCTTTCTGGTCGACTGCGGCATGTTTCAAGGCGGACGCGAGGCGCGTGCGCGCAACCTGAAGGCCTGGCCGTTCGATCCTCGGCAGATCGACTTCGTGCTGCTCACGCATGCGCACATTGACCACAGCGGCCTGCTGCCGCGCCTGTGCGCCCACGGCTTCCGCGGGCCGATCTTCACTACCCGCGCCACCGTGGACCTGCTGTCTGTGATGCTGCTGGACAGCGCCTTCATCCAGGAGAGCGAGTGGGCGCGCGCGCAGCGCCAGCGCGCGCGACAGCCGCGAGCCGACGCACCAGCGTTGCTCTACACCGTGGCACAGGCCGAGGCGTGCCTGGAGCAGTTGCAGGGCACGTCCTATGACGAAGACGTCGAGCCGCATGCGTCCGTGCGCTGCCGCTTCCGCGACGCCGGCCACATCCTCGGCTCGGCCATTCTGGAAGTCTGGGTGACCGAGAACGGCCGCACGCGCAAACTGGTGTTCTCGGGCGATCTCGGGCAGCCCGGGCGGCCCATCGTGCGCGACCCTACGACGATCGACTCGGCCGACGTGTTGGTGGTCGAGTCCACCTACGGCAACCGGCTGCACCGGCCGCTGGCCGAGACCATCGACGAACTGGTGTTCGTCATCGAAGACACGCTGCGGCGGCGCCAGGGCAACATCATCATCCCGGCCTTCGCGCTCGGCCGCACGCAGGAGTTGCTGCACCTGCTGCTGGACCTTTGCCGACGGGGCAAGCTGCCCCGCCTGCAGGTGTTCGTCGACTCACCGATGGCCCACAAGGTGACCGAGATCACCTGGCAACACAACGAATTCCTCGACGAAGAGAGCCGAGCGCTGCTGTCGCTGCGCCAGTCGCACCAGGAGTGGCTGGATCTTCGGTTCACGCGTAGCGTCGAGGAGTCGATGGCACTGAACCGCATCAAGGCGGGCGCCATCATCATCGCGGCCAGTGGCATGTGTGATGCCGGCCGCATCAAGCACCACCTGAGGCACCACCTCGGACGCCCAGAGTGCGCCATCGTGATCATCGGCTTCCAGGCCGAGGGCACGCTCGGTCGGCGCCTGGTGGACGGCGACAAGCACGTGCGCATCTTCGGCGAGGACGTCCGCGTGCGGGCGAGCATCCATACGATCGGCGGCCTGTCGGCGCACGCCGACCAAGCTGCACTGCTGAGCTGGTTGAAGCGATTCGAGACAGCGCCGCAGCGTAGCTTCGTCGTGCACGGCGAAGCTCGGACCGCCTGCGGCTTCGCTGACCGCGTCGCCGACGAACTCGGATGGAGCGTGGAAGCGCCGGCACCCGGAACACGGGTCGATCTATGACGATCAGAGCGTGGGCAGCCTTTCAGGGCTCGGAGGAGTTGGTGCCATGAAGATGCTCGTCGCCGTCGACGGCTCGGAACAAGCGCTCGAGGCCGTTCGCTACGCGTTGGGTCTAAGGCAAGCGG
The DNA here is from genome assembly GCA_016716535.1 of Betaproteobacteria bacterium. Lineage (GTDB taxonomy): Bacteria > Pseudomonadota > Gammaproteobacteria > Burkholderiales > Burkholderiaceae_C > Rubrivivax. The sequence continues at coordinate 394,847 of JADJWD010000004.1, forward strand.
GCCTGGTCGCCTCCTTCGTGCTCGCCACCGTGCAGGAGCCGACCTACGTGTACGAAGTGGTGCTCACGCCCGACGCCGACGTGCTGGAGCGGCTCAGCGGCGCCGTGGGATAACAGGCGAAGCTCTTCACCGTCGCTCTGACGCGACATCGATCCGCCCTGCTGAGGCGACCGCCCCTGACCCTCCAAAGCAGTCTTAAAAGTGCTGAGAACTCTGGCGCTAATTCTGTTGCCAGGGGCCAAAAAGAGAAAACGGGTTAGCTCCTTGTGAGAGCTAACCCGTTGATTTCATTGGTCGGGGTGGCGGGATTCGAACTCGCGACCCCTTGCACCCCATGCAAGTGCGCTACCAGGCTGCGCTACACCCCGACGAAGCTGCGGATTATACGGGGCGGGACGGTGATTCCCGCCGCTTCGCGCTTCTTCAAGGCTCGAGCAGCTCGCGGATCGACATCAGCTCGCTGCGCAGCCGCTGCACGTCGATGCCCGCGGCGTCGTCGGACACCTCTTCTGGCAACACCACCGGCACCTCGACTGATGCGACTGCGGTGCTGCGGTCCAGCAGCGCTGCGTCGGCCAGGCGGTTGCGCGCGCCGCTGATCGTGAAGCCCTGGTCATACAGCAACTCGCGGATGCGCCGCACGAGCAGCACCTCGTGGTGCTGGTAGTAGCGCCGGTTGCCGCGGCGCTTCATCGGCTTGAGCTGACTGAACTCCTGCTCCCAATAGCGCAGCACGTACGGCTTGACGCCGCACAGCTCGCTGACCTCACCGATGGTGAAGTAGCGTTTGGCGGGGATGACCGGGAGCGCTTTCTCCATTGAAATCAATGGGATCCAACGGGAAAGCTCAGACTCTACTCGAACTCACCTTCTAGGGGGGTGTCGCCTTGCACGAGCGCCTTCAGTTTGTGGCTGGCGTGAAAAGTCACCACGTTGCGCGCCTTGATCGGGATCGACTCGCCGGTGCGCGGGTTGCGCCCGGGGCGCGGCGCTTTGCGCCGGATGTTGAAGTTGCCGAAGCCCGACAGCTTCACGTCCTGGCCCGTGACGAGCGTGCCGTGCACGATCTCGAAGAAGGCCTCGACCATGTCCTTGCTCTCGCGCTTGTTCAGGCCGAGGCGGTCGAACAGCAGCTCGGCCAGCTCGGCCTTCGTCAGCGTCGGCGTCTCGAGCGTCGGCAGGATCGCCGGCTTGCCGGCGATGGTGCCCGCCGCGGCGGCGTTGCCGCCCGTCGTGTCTTCGGCCATCTCGCGCTTCTCCCCTGGCATGTCGCTCATCCGCGGCGCCTTCAGCCGCGCAGGCGCGCGCCGAAGGCGCTGGCCGCCCGCGCCACCGCGCTGTCCACGGCCGCTTCGATGCGTTCGTCGGTGAGCGTCGCAGCATCATCGCGCAGCTCCAGCCGGTAGGCCATGCTGCGTTCACCCATCGACACACCTGAGCCGCTCGGCGTGGCCGCGGGGCCACTGCCCCCACTGCCGCTGCCACCGGTGGGGCGGTAGAGGTCGAACAGCGTCGCCGAGCGCACGAGGCCTGCCGGGTCGGCGGCCAGGCACGCGGCCAGCGCCGCATGGCTGGCGCCTGACCCTTCGGCCAGCACCAGCGCCACGTCGCGCCAGGCCGATTGCTGGCGCGGCACCGGCTGGTACGCCGGCACGCGTGCGCGCCGCACGGCGGCGAGGTCCAGCTCGAACAGCACCGGCGCCGCGGGCAGCTCGTAGCCCTGGCGCCAGCGCGGATGCAGCTCGCCGACGAAGCCGATCGCCTCGCCGTCCAGCCGCACCAGCGCGGAGCGGCCCGGGTGCAGCGCCGGGTGCGGGGCCGGCTCGAAGGTCGGCACGCGCGGCGCGAGCAGCGCCTCGAGGTCGCCCTTGATGTCGAAGAAGTCGACCGTGCGCTCGCGAGTGGCCCACTGCGGCGCATCCGCCGGCCCGTAGGCGATCGCCGCGATGCGCATCGGCTGGTCGACGCCGGCGACGGTGAGTTCGCCGTCGGGCACCGCCTCGTCGCGCCTGAAGACGCGGCCGAGTTCGAAGAGGCGCACGCGCGTCGCCTTGTGCGCGAGGTTGTGGCGCAGCGCCGCGACGAGGCTGCCGACGAGGCTCGAGCGCATCACCGCCAGCGGCGCGGCGATCGGATTGAGCACGCGGATCGGCTGCTCGTTGCCGGCGAGTTCACGCTCCCAGCGCTCCTCGACGAAGCTGAAGGCGATCGTTTCCTGGTAGCCGAGGCCCGCGAGCGCGTGCCGCAGCGCCCAGGCGCCGCGTTCGGCTTCGGCGCGCGCGCGCGGCGCCACCGGCGCCTGCGGGTCGGCGGTGGGCAGCTTGTCGTAGCCGACGACGCGGATCACCTCCTCGATCAGGTCTTCCTCGATCGCGAGGTCGAAGCGCCAAGGCGGCGGCGTCACGCGCAGCAGCCCGGGCTCCTCGGTGCACTCGACACCGAGACGGCGGAACACGTCGGCGCACTGCGGCTGCGTCAGCGGCAGGCCCACCACCTTGGCGGCGCGCGCGACGCGCATCGCCACGGGCTTGCGCTCGGGCAGCGCCAGCACCTGGTCGTCCATCGGCCCGGCCTCGCCGCCGCAGACCTCACGCACGAGCGCGGTGATGTGCTCGATGTGCTCGACAGTCGTCGACGGGTCGACGCCGCGCTCGAAGCGGTGGCCGGCGTCGGTGGCGAAGGCGAAGCGGCGCGAGCGGCCCTGCACTGCCTCGGGCCACCAGAACGCGGCCTCGACGTAGACGTTGCGCGTGTCGTCGGACACCGCCGTCGCGTCGCCGCCCATGATGCCGGCGAGCGACTCGACCGCCAGCGCATCGGCGATGACGCCGACACCCGCGTCGACCTCGATCGTGTTGCCGTTCAGCAGCTTCAGCGTCTCGCCCTTGCGGCCCCAGCGCACGACGAGCTTGTCGTGGATCTTGTCGAAGTCGAAGATGTGCGAAGGCCGGCCGTACTCGAACATCACGTAGTTCGAGATGTCGACGAGCGCGCTGACGCTGCGCTGGCCGCAGCGCGCCAGCCGCTGCACCATCCACGCGGGCGTCTTCGCCTTCGTGTCGACGCCGCGGATGACACGGCCGGAGAAGCGGCCGCAAAGATCCTTGGCCAGCACCTCGACCGGCAGCCGCTGGTCGTGCGTGGGCCGCACCGGCTCGAAGCGCGGCGTCTTCAGCGGCGCGCCGGTCAGCGCGCTGACCTCGCGCGCGATGCCGTAGACGCTGAGCGCGTGCGCGAGGTTCGGCGTGAGCTTGAGCGTGAAGATCGTGTCGTCCAGCCGCAGGTGCTCGCGCACCGACTGGCCGAGCGGCGCGTCGGCGGCCAGCTCCATCAGGCCCGCGTGATCGTCGGCGATGCCGAGTTCCTTGGCCGAGCACAACATGCCGGCGCTGTCGACGCCGCGCAGCTTGCCGACGCCGATCAAGAACGGCTTGCCGTCGGCGCTGCCCTCGGCCGGCGGCAGTTGCGCGCCGACGGTCGCCAGCGGCGCGCGCAGGCCGGCGCGCGCGTTCGGCGCGCCGCAGACCACTTGCAGCGGCTCGCCGCGGCCGATGCTCACCTTGCACACGCGCAGGCGGTCGGCCTGCGGGTGCGGCGCGGCTTCGAGGATCTCGGCGACGACGACGCCGGTGAACGGCGGCGCCACCTGGCGCAGCTCTTCGACCTCCATGCCGCTCATCGTCAGCAGGTCGGCCAGCGCCTGCGTGCCGATCGGCGGGTCGCAGAACTCGCGCAGCCAGGACTCGGGGAATTGCATTGAACGGGTCTCTTCTTGGCTTCAGCGGAACTGCGTGAGGAAGCGCAGGTCGCCGTCGAACATCAGCCTGAGGTCGTCGATGCCATAGCGCAGCATCGCCAGCCGGTCGGGGCCCATGCCGAACGCGAAGCCGATGTGGTGCTCGGGGTCGAGGCCGTAGTTGCGCACGACGTTGGGGTGCACCTGGCCGGAGCCCGCCACCTCGAGCCAGCGGCCGGCGAGCGGCCCACTGCGGAACTGGATGTCGATCTCGGCGCTCGGCTCGGTGAACGGGAAGAAGCTCGGGCGGAAGCGCACGTCGAAGTCGCTCGTCTCGAAGAACTCGCGCACGAAGCCGGTGAAGACGACCTTCAGGTCCTTGAAGCAAACGTTCTCGCCGATCCACAGGCCCTCGACCTGGTGGAACATCGGCGAGTGCGTCGCGTCGCTGTCGACGCGGTAGACGCGCCCCGGCGCGATGACGCGGATCTCGGGCACGCGCTCGCCGCGCGCTTGCAGCTCGGCGTACTTGGCGGCGTGCGCGCGCGCGTAGCGCACCTGCATCGGGCTCGTGTGCGGACGCAGGTTCAGCCAGCGGCCTTCGGCATCCTTCAGGTCGACGTAGAAGGTGTCCTGCATCGAACGCGCCGGATGGTTCTCCGGGTTGTTCAGCGCCGTGAAGCTCATCCAGTCGGTCTCGATCTCGGGGCCTTCGGCAACGTCGAAGCCCATGCTCGCGAAGATCGACTCGATGCGCTCGAGCGTGCGGCTCACCGGGTGCAGGCCGCCGGTGCCGCGCTGGCGGCCGGGCAGTGTCACGTCGAGCGCCTGCGCCTTCAACTGCCCTTCGAGCTCGGCTTCGGCCAGCGCCTCGCGGCGCGTCTGCAGTGCCGCCTCGATCTGCGCCTTGGCCTGGTTGATCTCGGCGCCGCGGGTCTTCTTCGTTTCGACCGGCAGGCTGGCCAGCGACTTCAGCAGCTCGGTGACGCGGCCGCTCTTGCCGAGGAAGCGCGCCTTGGCGTTCTCCAGTTCGGCCGGCGTGGGCGCGGCCTGGAACTCGGCGTTCGCCGAGGCCACCAGGTTGTCGAGGTCGGTCATGGCACGGGACAAAGAGACAAAACAAAAGGCCGCCCTTGCGTGACGGCCTTCGTCTGCGCTCGAAGAGGCCGCCCCCGGTAGCACCCGGTGAAGGCGGCCGCGGGACTCAAGCGAGCTGGGCCTTCACCTTGGCGACGATGCTGCCGAAGGCCGCCGGGTCGTTGACGGCGAGATCGGCCAGCACCTTGCGGTCGATGTCGATCTGCGCCTTCTTCAGGCCGGCCATGAACTTGCTGTAGGTGACGCCGAGCTCGCGGCTGGCGGCGTTGATGCGCGCGATCCAGAGCTGGCGGAAGACGCGCTTGCGGGTGCGGCGGTCGCGATAGGCGTACTGCCCCGCCTTCATCACCGCCTCTTTGGCGATGCGGAAGACGTTCTTGCGGCGGCCGCGGAAGCCCTTGGCCAGGGCGAGGATCTTCTTGTGGCGGGCGTGCGCGGTGACACCACGTTTGACGCGAGGCATGTCAGTGCTCCTTCGTAGTCGTCAGGGGTGGTGGATCACAGGCCCGCGAACGGCAGCATCGCCGCCATGTGGCCCATGTTCGTCTCGTGCACGTTCGTCGCGCCGCGCAGGTGGCGCTTGCGGGTCGTCGTCTTCTTCGTGAGGATGTGGCGCTTGTAGGCCTGGCCGCGCTTGACGGTGCCGCCGGGGCGGACGCGGAAGCGCTTCTTCGCGCTGCTCTTGGTCTTCATCTTGGGCATGACTGCTCCTTCTAGGTTGCCCCCGCAGGCGGCACCGGCTTGCGGTGCGCTTGTTCGGCCTGGCGGCGGCTTGGATGCTCGGGAGGCGGCGACCAACCACCTCCCTCGCGGACAACTCTCTCGTCTGGCTACTTTCTCTTGGGCGCCAGCACCATGATCATCTGGCGCCCTTCGAGCTTGGGCATGTGCTCGACCACCGCCACGTCGGCCAGCTCGTCGCGGATGCGCTCGAGCATGCGCATGCCGATGTCCTGGTGCGTGATCTCGCGGCCGCGGAAGCGCAGCGTCACCTTGCCCTTGTCACCGTCTTCGGCGATGAAGCGGCGCAGGTTGCGCATCTTGATGCTGTAGTCGCCTTCGTCGGTACCGGGCCGGAACTTCACTTCCTTGACCTCGATGACCTTCTGCTTGGCCTTGGCCTCGGCGGCCTTCTTTTGCTCCTGGTACTTGAGCTTGCCGTAGTCCACGAGCCGGCACACGGGCGGATCCGCATTCGCCACCAGCTCCACCAGGTCCACGTCCAGTTCGCCGGCCATGCGCAGCGCTTCCTGGATGGGGACGATCCCCAGGGGCTCGTTCTCCACCCCGTTCAGGCGCACCTGCGGCGCCAGGATCTCTCGGTTCAGCTTGTGCTTGCGCTCCGCATTCGGAATGCGCCGGTCCATGAAAGTAGCGATGGCGAAGACTCCTCAGGCGACCCGAAGGCGAAGGCGGGCCACACGAAAACGACAAAAAGCGCGCCTCGCTGCCACCTAGGCCTTCGTGGCGATGTCGCCGAGCAGGCGGGCCGTGAAGGCCTGCTGGGACATCACCCCGAGATCCTGGTTGCCCCGGGCGCGCACCGCAACGGCGCCGTTCGCCTTCTCCTTGTCGCCGACGACGAGGATGTACGGCACCTTTTGCAAGGAATGCTCGCGGATTTTATACGTGATCTTCTCGGGCCGCAAATCGACCCCGACTCTAACTCCTTGTTTTTGCAGCGCTTTCGCCACGTCGGCGGCGTAGTCGGCCTGCCCTTCGCTGATGCAGGCCACCACCGCCTGCACCGGCGCCAGCCAGGCCGGCAGCGCGCCGGCGTGCTGCTCGACGAGGATGCCGATGAAGCGCTCGAGGCTGCCGACGATGGCCCGGTGCAGCATCACCGGGTGGCGGCGGCTCGAGTCCTCGGCCACGTACTCGGCGCCCAGGCGCTCGGCCATCGAGAAGTCGACCTGCATCGTGCCGCACTGCCACGGGCGGCCGATCGCGTCCTTCAGCGTGTACTCGATCTTCGGGCCGTAGAAGGCGCCGTCGCCCGGGGCGATCTCGAAGTCGCAGCCGCTGCGCTTGAGGCTCTCCATCAGCGCCTGCTCGGCCTTGTCCCAGATGGCGTCGGAGCCGATGCGCGCCGCCGGGCGCGTGGCGACCTTGTAGATGATGTCCTTGAAGCCGAAGTCGGCGTAGACCTTCTGCAGCAACTCCGTGTACGCCACGCACTCCGGCAGGATCATGTCTTCGGTGCAGAAGACGTGGCCGTCGTCCTGCGTGAAGGCGCGCACGCGCATGATGCCGTGCAGGCCGCCGGTGGGCTCGTTGCGGTGGCAGTTGCCGAACTCCCCATAGCGCAGCGGCAGGTCGCGGTAGCTCTTGATGCCCTGCTTGAAGATCAGGATGTGGCCCGGGCAGTTCATCGGCTTGAGCGCGTAGTCCCGCTTCTCGCTCTCGGTCGTGAACATGTTGTCGCGGTACTTGTCCCAGTGCCCCGTCTTCTCCCACAGCGCGCGGTCGAGGATCTGCGGCCCCTTCACCTCGAGGTAGCCGTTGTCGCGGTACACGCGCCGCATGTACTGCTCGACCTCCTGCCACACCGTCCAGCCCTTGGGGTGCCAGAACACCGTGCCGGGGCTGTGCTCGTCGAGGTGGAAGAGGTCCAGTTCGCGGCCGAGCTTGCGGTGGTCGCGCTTCTCGGCCTCCTCGAGCATGCGCAGGTAGCCGGCGAGTTCGTCCTTCGTCGCCCAGGCCGTGCCGTAGATGCGCTGCAGCTGCTCATTGGCCTGGTCGCCGCGCCAGTAGGCGCCGGCCACCTTCATCAGCTTGAAGTGCTTGAGCCGCCCCGTGCTCGGCACGTGCGGGCCGCGGCACAGATCCTCGAACCCGCCTTCGCGGTACAGGCTCACGTCCTCGCCGGCCGGGATGCTGCCGATGATCTCGGCCTTGTAGTGCTCGCCCTGGCCCTTGAAGTACGCGATGGCCTCGTCGCGCGGCAGCACGCGGCGTACGACCGGCTCGTTCTTCGCCGCGAGTTCACCCATGCGCTTCTCGATCGCCGCCAGGTCCTCGGGCGTGAACGGGCGCTTGTACGCGAAGTCGTAGTAGAAGCCGTGCTCGACCACCGGCCCGATCGTCACCTGCGCGTCGGGGAAGAGTTCCTTCACCGCATAGGCCAGCAGGTGGGCTGTGCTGTGGCGGATGATCTCGAGGCCGTCGGGGTCCTTGTCGGTGACGATGGCCAGCCGCGCATCGGCGTCGATGCGGTGGCTCGCGTCGACGAGCTTGTCGCCGCCTGCGCCCGTCAGCTTGCCGGCGAGCGCGGCCTTGGCGAGGCCCGGGCCGATGGCGGCGGCGACCTCGGCCACCGTAACGGGGCCGGCGAACTGGCGTTGCGAGCCGTCGGGCAGCGTGATGTTCAACATGATCTGGCGGTTCCTCGCGGGCAACAAAAAAGCGCGGTGCAGGCCGCGCTTCGTTTGCTTGTTCGGGGGAGTGGAGACAGGCGTGCGCGCGCGGCCGGCGACTACAGGCCGGTGAAGAAGAACGCGCGAGTCCGCGGTGTCATAACCATCTCGCCTTTCCCGGTTCTTGCTGTGAGGGTTCGAGGGGTTCGAGAGAGAGGCGATTCTAGCGGAGCGCCGCGGCCCTCATGGCCCCCTTGGCGCTTCAAGGCAACGGCAACGCATCGATCGGCCCGCCACGCTCGACGACACGCGCGAAGTCCTCCGCGAGCCGCGTGCTCTCGGCCAGCGCGCGGCGCCAGATGCGCTCGCGGCCGACGTCGTCGTCGCGCAGGTCGCGGAAGTCCTGCCGGTCGGGCAGCTTGCCGTTGGGCAGCCGCTCGATGAAGCCCGGGTGCGGCGCCAGCACGACGAGGTTGTCGAGCAGCCGGCTCGGCCGATGCCGCTTGTGCCACGCCTTGTCGAGCCAGCCCGGCACGATGCGGGGCTGGAAGTGCGGGTACAGCACCAGCCCGTCGGCCATCGCCGAGTAGTTCAGGTGCAGGTGGTAGTCGGTGATGCCGCCGTCCCAGTAGGTGCCGGGCGGGCCGCCGGGCACGTCCTGCACCGCCTGCAGCGCAAACGGGATCGTGCAGCTCGCGAGGATCGCCGGCACGAGGTTGTTCGCATCGAGCGCGGCGCGGTGGCTGCGGTAGTCGGCCAGCGGAAACGGCAGCTCGTCGCGCGGGTCGCTGAAGACGACGCGCTCGAGAAAGCCGCCGAGCGCCCGCCGGCTGGCCGCGTTGGTCAGGTAGGCGCCCATGTAGCCGATTGCCTGGCGCATCGGCCCCGGCCGGTGCAGCAGCGCGCGGCCGCGGCTGGTGAAGACGTGCAGGCGATAGCGCGAGTGGCTCAGCACCTCGGCCGCGCGATGGCCGAGCCGCTGGCCGATGCGCGCGCCGAAGAGCTTGGAGACGACCTCGGCCTCCGGCAGCTTGCCCGGCCGGTGCGGGTAGCGCTGCACGATGTAGTCCTCGGCCAACTGCGCCAGCGCCGCGTCGGCATCGGGCAGGCAGGCCGCAGCCATGCGCCAGGCGCCGATGCTGGCGCCGATCAGGTGCACCGTCTGCTCGCTCTGCGGCAGCCACTGGCCGAAGATGTAGCGATCGAGCGGATTGAGCACCAGCCCCTTCGGCCCGCCGGCCGCCGCCGGCACCACGCGCACGTCTTCGGGCCTGAGGCCGAACTCACGCAGGTGCGCCAGCGCGCGCGGGCCGGCAAAGATCTGCACGTTGCGCATCGTTGCCTCGGCCCCGGCGCCGCTCAGCCGCCGCCGCGCAGCTTGGCGAACGCCGCTGCCATCGCGCCCTGCCCCGCTGTTTCGGGCTGGCGCACCCGCTGGCCGCGCTCAGCCGGCCGGTAGCGGTTGTCGCCCGCCGCCGCTGCGCCGCGCGGCGCCTCGGCGTCGAGCTTCATCGTCAGCGAGATGCGCTTGCGCATCAGGTCCACTTCGAGCACACGCACCTTGACGACCTGGCCGGTCTTCACGACCTCGCGCGCGTCCTTGACGAACTTGTGGCTCATCTGGCTGACGTGCACGAGGCCATCCTGGTGCACGCCGAGGTCGACGAAGGCGCCGAACTGCGCGACGTTGCTGACCGTGCCTTCGAGCACCATGCCCGGCTTCAGGTCGGCGATGTCGTGCACACCCTCCTCGAAGCGCGCGACCTTGAAGTCGGGGCGCGGGTCGCGGCCGGGCTTTTCCAGCTCGGTGAGGATGTCCTTTACGGTGATGGCGCCGAAGCGCGCGTCGCCGCTGTCCTTGCCTACCTCGGCGGCGATGGCTTCAGGCTTCAGCGTGCGCAGCACCTCGGCGCGGCCCATCAGTTCCTGCACCGGGCGGCCCGTCAGCGCCAGCATCTTCTCGACGACCGGGTAGGTTTCGGGGTGCACGCCGGTCATGTCCAGCGGGTTGTCGCCGTCGCGGATGCGCAGGAAGCCGGCCGCCTGCTCGAAGGTCTTCGGCCCGAGGCCGCTGACCTGCAACAGCTGCTGCCGGTTGCGGAAGGCGCCGTTCGCATCGCGCCAGCGCACGATGCCCGCGGCGACACCGGTGCTCAAGCCCGACACGCGCGTCAACAGCGGCGCCGAGGCGGTGTTCAGGTCCACGCCGACCGCGTTGACGCAGTCCTCGACCACCGCGTCGAGCGTGCGCGCGAGCGCGCCCTGGTTCACGTCGTGCTGGTACTGGCCGACGCCGATGCTCTTCGGCTCGATCTTCACGAGCTCGGCCAGCGGGTCCTGCAGCCGGCGCGCGATGCTCACCGCGCCGCGCAGGCTCACGTCCAGCTCGGGCAGTTCCTGGCTCGCGTACTCGCTGGCGGAGTACACCGACGCACCCGCCTCGCTGACGATGACCTTGTCGAGCGGCGCCTCCGGCGCGAGCGCCTTGATCCGCTGGATCAGGTCGGCGGCGAGCTTGTCGGTCTCGCGGCTCGCGGTGCCGTTGCCGATGGCGACGAGATTCACGCCGTGCTGCGCGACGAGGCGGCCGAGCGTGTGCAGCGAGCCCTCCCAGTCGTTGCGCGGCTCGTGCGGGTACACCGTGGCCGTCGCCAGCACACGGCCCGTGTCGCTGACCACCGCCACCTTGACGCCGGTGCGGATGCCGGGGTCCAGCCCCATCACGACGCGCCGGCCGGCGGGTGCAGCGAGCAGCAAATCGCGCAGGTTGTCGGCGAAGACCTTGATCGCCACCGCCTCGGCCGCCTCGCGCAGCCGCGCGAAGAGGTCGCGTTCGAGGCTGAGCGAGAGCTTGACCTTCCAGGTCCACGCGACGCACTTGCGGATCAGCTCGTCGCCCGGCCGCCCGGCGTGCCGCCAGCCGAGGTGCAGCGCGATGCGGCCTTCGGCGAGGCTCGGCTGCCCGGGCACCGGTTCCTCGTCGAGCGCGAGGCTCGCTTCGATCCACTCCTGCGCGCGGCCGCGGAAGACCGCGAGCGCGCGGTGGCTCGGCACCTTCGCGATCGGCTCGGCGTAGTCGAAGTAGTCGCGGAACTTCGCCGCGTCGGCGTGCTGGCCGTCCTTGCCCGCGGCGAGCCGGCTCTTCAACAGGCCCTCAGTCCACAGCCACTCCCGCAGCTCGCCGACGAGCGCGGCGTCCTCGGCCCAGCGCTCGGCGAGGATGTCGCGCACGCCGTCCAGCACCGCGTGCGCGTCGGCGAAGCCCGCCTCGGCGAGCTTCGGCCAGCCGCCGTCGAGTGCGGCGACGAACGCCGCCACTTCCGCCGGCGGGTCGAGCGCCGGATCGGCGAAGAGCCGGTCGGCGAGCGGCTCGAGCCCCGCCTCGCGGGCGATCATCGCCTTCGTGCGGCGCTTGGGCTTGTACGGCAGGTAGAGGTCTTCCAGCTCCTGCTTCGTCGGCGCCGCGTCGATCGCGGCGCGCAGTTCTGGCGTTAGCTTGCCCTGCTCTTCGATGCTCTTCAGCACCGCGGCGCGCCGGTCCTCGAGCTCGCGCAGGTAGGCGAGCCGGGCTTCCAGCTCGCGCAACTGCACGTCGTCGAGGCCCTCGGTGGCCTCCTTGCGGTAGCGGGCGATGAAGGGGACGGTGGCGCCGCCATCGAGCAGGGCCACCGCCGCCTTCACTTGCGAGGGTCGAACCTTCAGTTCGGCCGCGATCTGCGAGAGGATCTTGTTGTCGTCCAAGGACCGGCGGGAGAGGTAAACGAGACGCGGCGCAGTTTAAGGGCCGTGCTGTCGCCGCCACGCGACGAGATCGTCGATCGCCAGCACCGGCAGCCCGTATCGCGCCGCATATCCCCGCACTTCGGGGCCGCGCGCCATGCTGCCGTCCGGGTTCATCAGTTCGCACAGCACCGCCGCCGGCTGCAAACCGGCGAGCGCGCACAGTTCGAGGGCGCCCTCGGTGTGGCCGCGGCGCGCGAGCACGCCGCCGGCATGTGCGACGAGCGGGAAGACGTGCCCCGGGCTGACGATGTCGGCCGCGCCGCGCCCGGGCTCGGTGGCAGCGCGGATCGTCGTCACGCGATCGACCGCGCTGACGCCCGACCCGACGCCTTCCCGCGCCTCGATCGACACGGTGAACGCGGTGCCGTAGCGGCTCTTGTTCTCGCGCACCATCGGCGCAAGGCCGAGGCGCGCCGCGTGCGCGGGGGTCAGGCAGAGGCACACGATGCCGCTGCCGTCGCGGATCATCGCCGCCATCGCCGGCACCGACAGCCGCTCGGCGGCGACGATCAGGTCGGCTTCGTCCTCGCGCTCGCTGTCGTCGGTGAGCAGCACCGGCCGGCCTTCGCGCATCGCTTGCGCGGCGGCGTGCAGCCGGCCTTCGCGTGAGGTTGCGACAGGTGCTTCGACAGAAGCCTCGGGATGGATCGTGGTCATGGGAAACGCTCCTTGGTGAAGTGAAAGTCACACGAAGAACGTTTCAGGGATGGCGCAGCCAGGCGCGGCGCGAACCGGCCTTGCAGCGCAAGCCCGGCGCACACTGCACCTCACCACGCGTCTTCTTTCATCCGGACTGAGCGCGACGAGGACGAACCTCGCCGCGCAACACCGTCGGCCCTGGCTTCACACCAGATCTGCTGACCCCGCATCGGCATTGCTTCGCCGACGCGGGCGCTCGCGGGCTCGCGGCGCCGCGGTTCACCAAGAGGGCGAGCCGAAGCGCCGTTTACCGCCGGTGGGGAATCGCACCCCGCCCTGAAGACGTGTGCCGGCTGGTAGGCCGGCGGGCCGGATGTTAGGGCGCGCCGGCCGTGCGGCCGTGTCGCGCAGGCGTCGGCCCTGTCGGCCGGCTCGATCCGCTCAGCGTCAGCTGAACAGCCGCCGCGCCGCCGGCGTGCCCGCGGCGAGGTCGAGCGCTTCGAGCGCCTCGTACAGCCGCGCGAGTTCCGCGCCGATGGCCTCGAACGCCTCGGGCGTGATCGGCTCGCCGTGGTCGTCGACGGCCACGGCGTCGAGGTCGTCGCACAACTGCGCCGTCATGCGGTGCAGCGCCGCGAACGGCTCGCCGCCCGGCAGGCTGCGCGGCGTCTGCGGCACGTCGAGCGACAGCATGCACTCGCGCACCGCGGCGGCCTGCGGGTCTTCGGCCAGCGCCGCCTGCGCGTCGACCGAAAGCACCAAGAGCGGCGGCTCGCCCTCGCCGCCGGCCGGCAGCACCCAGCGGCCGGGCAACACGCCCGGCACGAAGCCGGCGCGCGCGGCAATCTGCTGCAAGTAACTCACCGACCACGCGACGCCGCGGCTCTTCAGGCCGATCGACAGCTGCGCATCGAGCGGGCTCGCCAGGCCATCGAGTTCACGTGCGCGCGCCACGACGTCGAGCATGTCCGGCGCATCGGCGCGCGCGTGCACGGCTTCGGCGAAGGCCTCGATCTTCTGCACGAACTCGCTGTACTCGATCTCGTTCAGCGCGCCGCTGCGGCTGGCCAGTTGCACGCCCGCTTGCAGCTCGCCATAGCGGCGGCCGATGGCGATCGGCTCCCACTCGCCGGTCTCGGCGTCGAGCCCTTCGACGTAGAACGGCTTGCTGCCGGCGCGCCGCGTCGGCGGCAGGTGCGCGAGCGCCGCCTCGCCGGTGATCGGGTGCTCCAGCACGAGCGGCACGATCGCGTCGATCAGCGCATCGAGCCGCAGCTCGCGCCGCGGCGGGCTGCGCAGCGCGGCGGCCAGCTCGGCCGGCGTCACCGGCTGCAGACCGTCTTCGAGTTTGACCGCGCCTTCTGCGGCCGGCGCGTCCTCCGGCCCGAGCGTAGGCTCGACGCGCTCGGACTCCAGCGGCACGGTCGTCTGCTCGTCGCTTTCGTGCGGCCCCTGAGCCACGAGCGCCGCCCGCTGCGGCGCCAGCCGCCGAATGCGCCACCAGCCGTGCAGCGCCAGCGCCAGCAGCACCACGCCACCGAGGACGGCAAGCGCGGTGGTGAGGTTCATGCGCCGGCCACCACCATCAAGCCGCCTCGGCCATCGAGACCGCCGACTCCATGTCCACCGCGACGATGCGGCTGACGCCCTGCTCCTGCATCGTCACGCCGATCAGCTGCTCGGCCATCTCCATCGCGATCTTGTTGTGGCTGATGAACAGGAACTGCGTGCCCTTCTTGCTCATCTCGGTGACGAGGCTGCGGTAGCGCTCGGTGTTCGCGTCGTCCAGCGGCGCGTCGACCTCGTCGAGCAGGCAGAACGGCGCCGGGTTCAGCATGAAGATCGCGAAGACGAGCGCGATCGCCGTCAGCGCCTTCTCGCCGCCCGAGAGCAGGTGGATCGTGCTGTTCTTCTTGCCCGGCGGCTGCGCCATCACCTGCACGCCGGCGTCGAGGATCTCGGCGCCGGTCATCACCAGCTTCGCGTTGCCGCCGCCGAACAGCAGCGGGAACATGCGCCCGAAGTGCTCGTTGACCTGGTTGAAGGTGGACGCCAGCAGGTCGCGCGTCTCGAGGTCGATCTTGTGGATCGCGTCTTCGAGCGTCTTGATGGCGTCCTGCAAGTCGGCGTTCTGCGCGTCGAGGAAGGTCTTGCGCTCGCGCGAGGTCGTCAGCTCCTCGAGCGCCGCGAGGTTCACGGCGCCGAGCGCCGTGATGTCGCGGTTGATGCGGTCGATCTCGCTTTGCAGGCCGTAGAGCTTGACGGCGCCCGCCTCGATGCCCTGCGCCAGCGCCTCGAGCTCGACGCCGGCGGCGACGAGCTGCTCCATGAACTGCGCGCCGCCGAGCTGCGCGGCCTGCTGCTCGAGCTGCAACTGCGTGATGCGCTCGCGCAGCGGATCGAGGCTGCGCTCGTGCGCCAGGCGCTGCTCGTCGGCCCCGCGCAGCTTGGCCGCCAGGTCGTCGTACTCGCTGCGCGCGGCGGCGAGCACCTGCTCGCGCTCGAGCTTCAGCGCCAGCGCCGCCTGCAAGCCCGACTCGGCGCTCGCGTCGTCGAAGGCGCCGAGTTCGAGTTCGAGCTGCTGGCCGGCGGCCTGGTTGTTCTCGATCTGCTGCGCGGCCGTCTCGATGCCACGTTGCAGCTCGCCTCGGCGGCCGGCCAGTGCGCGCGCCTGGAAGCCGGCTTCTTGCGCCTGGCGCTCGGCCGTGCGCTGCTGCTCGCGCGCGTCGGCGAGCGCGCGCTCGGCGGCGATGACGCCGTCGTCGATCTCGGCGTGTTTCTCCTGCGCGCCGGCCAGTTCGATGTCCAGTTCCTCGAAGCGCGCCTCGCCCACCGCGCGGCGCTCGGCCAGCGCTTCCAGCTCGGCGTCGGCCTCGGCCAGCTCGCCGGCGAGCTGCTGGCCGCGCGCACTGGCCGCATCGGCTTGCTGGGCCAGCCGCAGCACCTCGACATGCAACGCGTGCGCGCGGTTCTGCGCCTCGGCCGCCTCGCGGCGCGCCGTCTGCTCGCGCTGCGCAGCGTCGGTGTAGGCCGCTTCCAGCCGCACCGCCTGCGCGCGCGCCTCGTCGGCGATCAGCGCCTGCGCGCGCTGCTCGCGCTCGAGGTTCTCGATCTCCTGCGCGCGCGCCAGCATGCCGGCCTGCTCGGAATCCGGCGCGTAGAAGCTCACCGCGTACTGCGAAACGGCATGTCCCTCGCGGGTCATGATCACTTCGCCGTGCGTCAGCCGGCCGCGGCCGGCCAGCGCTTCGTCCAGCGAGGCGGCGGTGTAGACGCCTTCGAGCCAGTCGTTGAGCAGCGCCTTGAGGCCCGCGTCGTTCAGGCGCAGCAGGTCCGACAGGCGCGGCAGCGTCTGGTGCGTATTGTCGATCGCCGCCTGCGGCGCGGCGTAGAACGCGAGCTTGGCCGGCGGCGCGTCGGCCGCGAAGGCACGCACCGTGTCGAGCCGGCCGACCGACAGCGCGTTGAGCCGCTCGCGCAGCGCCGATTCGAGCGCCGTCTCCCAGCCCGACTCGATGTGCACGCGCGTCCACAGGCCTTGCAGACCGGCCAGGCCGTGCCGCTCGAGCCAGGGCTTGAGCTTGCCCTCGGTCTGCACCTTCTCCTGCAGCGTGCGCAGCGCGTCGAGCCGCGCCTTGATGTCGGCCAGCCGCGCCGCGGCGCGCGCCGCTTCGTCCTGCGCGCTGCGGCGCTGCTCGTCGAGCTGCGGCACCTGCTCGCCGAGTTCGGCCAGCCGCGCATCGGCGACTTCACGCGCGCCGACCGCCGTGTTCTCCTGCGCGCGCAGCGCATCGAGCCGCGGCAGGTCCGGCGCCTCGATGCCCTTGTGCTCGGTGGCGAGGCGGTCGCGCCGCGCCTTCAGCGTGCGCGTCTGCTCCTCGATGCTGCGGCTCTCGGCGGCGAGCACCTGGATCTGCTGCTGCACCTGCGCGACGGCACCGCGCTGCGTGTTGCTGCGCGCCTGTGCGGCGCGCAGCGCTTCTTCGAGGTCGGGCAGGCGCGCGCCCTGCTCTTCGGCCTGGCCGGCCAGCACCGCGGCCTGCTCGTCGGCGGCGGCAATCTGCTCGGCGATCTGCTCGAGTTCGGCGCGCGCGTCGTCCTGCCGCTCGGCCCACTGCTGGTTCTGCGCGCGCAGGTCCGCCAGGCGCTGCTCGGCGCGCTTCCTTCCTTCGACGACGTAGCGGATGCGCTCTTCGAGCCGGCTCACTTCGAGCTGCGCCTCGCCGAGCAGGCCCTGCTTGCCGTGCAGCGCGTCGCTGGCGGCGTAGTGCGCCTGGCGCAGCGTTTCGAGTTCGGCCTCGACGTGACGCAGGTCGGCCAGCCGCGCTTCCAGCGCATTGGCCGCTTCGGCGGCCGCGGCCTTCACGCGCTCTTCCTCGCCGGCCGCGTCGCGGTGCTTCAGGAACCACAGCTGGTGCAGCTTCAGCGTGCCGGCGTCCTGCAAGCCGCGGTACTGCGCCGCGACCTCGGCCTGCTTCTCGAGCTTCTCGAGGTTGCTGCCGAGTTCACGCAGGATGTCCTCGACGCGCGTCAGGTTCTCGCGCGTGTCCTTCAGCCGGTTCTCGGTCTCGCGCCGGCGTTCCTTGTACTTGCTGACGCCGGCCGCTTCTTCGAGGAAGAGCCGCAGCTCCTCGGGGCGCGATTCGATGATGCGGCTGATCGTGCCCTGGCCGATGATCGCGTAGGCGCGCGGCCCGAGGCCCGTGCCGAGGAACACGTCCTGCACGTCGCGCCGGCGCACCGGCTGGTTGTTGATGAAGTAGCTCGAGCTGCCGTCGCGCGTCAGCACGCGCTTCACGGCAATCTCGGCAAAGCTGTTCCACTGCCCGCCGGCGCGCGCCAGCGTGTTGTCGAAGACGAGCTCGACGCTGGCGCGGCTGGCGGGCTTGCGGTTGCCGCTGCCGTTGAAGATCACGTCCTGCATGCTCTCGCCACGCAGTTCGCTTGCCTTGCTCTCGCCGAGCACCCAGCGCACGGCGTCCATGATGTTGCTCTTGCCGCAGCCGTTCGGGCCGACGACGCCCACGCGCTGCCCGGGCAGCTGGAACGTGGTGGGCTCGGCGAAAGACTTGAACCCCGAGAGCTTGATCGACGAGAGGCGCATCGAGAAGTCGTGTCGGCACGGCGGGCCGCTGCTTTGGCGGCCGTCTTGCGGACCGGCCGGAGGGCCGCCGCAAGTGCTTGAATCCAAAAGGAAAAATGCGCTCGACCGCGAGCGCAATGGCGGCGGATGATAGCATCGCGCCCCTCGCAAAACGCCATCTCGAAGCCCTGCCCGAGGGGCCTGCACGCCGCACCGCCGATGCCGAAGAAGCCCGCCCCCAAGCCCCTCAACCAACGCCTGCCGCCGCCGGTGCCGCCGACCGCACCGAGCAAGGACTTGCAGGTCTTTCCGAACCCATCGCCCGGGCGCGATTACGTGATCCGCTTCGACGTGCCCGAGTTCACCTGCCTGTGCCCGCTGACCGGCCAGCCCGACTTCGCGCACTTCACGATCGAGATCGTCGCGGACAAGCTGTGCGTCGAGCTGAAAAGCCTGAAGATGTACTTCTGGAGCTTTCGCAACGAGGGCGCGTTCCACGAGAAGGTGACGAACACGATCTGCGACGACCTCGTGCGCGCGATCGCGCCGCGCTTCGTGCGCGTTCACGCCGACTGGTACGTGCGCGGCGGCATCCGCACCTTCGTCACCGCCGAACACCGCAAGCGCGGTTGGAAGCCGGCGCCGAAGGTGGAGTTGCCGGCAGCATGACAAGCGCCGGCGCCGCCGAAGCCGCGCCACGCCCCGCGTACCAGAAGTTCGCGGTGCACGTGAAGGCCAGCCGCATCGACGGCCAGGGCGCCTTCGCGGCCGAGCCGATCCCGCCGCGGCTGAAGATCGGCGAGATCCGCGGCCAGAGCATCAGCGTGCAGGAGGCGCGCATCCGCGCCACGCGCAGCGAACGCATCATGATCGTCGAGCTGTCGGCGCGGCGCGCCATCGACTTCAGCAAGAGCACCGACCCGATGCGCTTCACCAACCACAGCTGCCGGCCGAACGCGCGCCTCGTCATCCGCAACGGCCGCGTCGAGTTCTACGCCCGCCGCGCCATCGCGCCGGGCGAGGAGATCACGGTCGACTACGGCGAGACGCACCACGAGGGCCGACTCGCCTGCCGCTGCGGCGCACCGGGGTGCCGCGGAGCGCTTTGACCGCGCCGCATCAAAGGCGCCACCCGAAGCGCGACCTCGGCGCGAACGAGGCACCGGGCTACCGGCGTGCCAGCGCCTCGCGCAACCCGTCGAGATAGACGTCGAACAACTGCAGGTCGTTGTGCCCCGCACGCGGCACGCGGACCAAGCGAGCGTCGGCGGCTCGACTCGCCCGCGCGAGCAGCCGCTCGCTGTGATGCACCCCGATCACCTCGTCGTGCTCGCCGTGCAGCAGCAAGAGGCGCCCGCGCAATTGCGCCACGGCCTCATCGGTGCGCAGCGGATAACGCAGCAGCGCCGCGGGCACCCAGCGGTAGTGCTCGGCGGCGAGCGCGGCCATGCTCTCGTAGGGCGACACCAGCACCGTCAGGTCCGGCCCCACCTCGGCGGCGAGCCTTGCCGCCAGCGCGCTGCCGAGTGATCGGCCGAAGATCACGAGCCGCTTGCCTCGATACGCCGGCGCCACCTGTTGCCAGGCGGCGCGCACGTCGTCGATGAGTTGGGCTTCGCTCGTGACGCGGCCGGCGCTCTTGCCGTAGCCGCGGTAGTCGAGCATGAAGAGGTCGTGGTTGACGCTGCGCCAGAAGCCCGGGTCGGCGAACCAGCCATCGAGGTTGCCGGCGTTGCCGTGCAGGTAGAACACGAGCCCGTCGGGCGCGGGCAGGCGCAGGTGCAGCGCGTGCAGCTTCGTGGCGTCGCTCCCGGCGGCACTGGGGCGCTCGATCCACACCTCGTGCACGTCGGTGCCGAAGTCGAAGCGGTGATCGGCCGGCAGCTTGCTCGGCAGGAAGATCAGCTTCTCCTGTGCGAACCACAGCAGCGCGAGCAGCAGCGCATACACGCTGAGCGCCGAGAGGGCCAGGCTCCACAGGAAGTGCATCGGGCGGCGACGGCGCTCGGATGATGGGCCGGATGAGAGGTCGGGTGACGGCTGGCGCGCAGGCTCCATGGCCACCTCAGGATAATCGGTGCATGACCAATCCGCGCCTCGCGTTGCTGCACCCGTACCCGTTCGAGCGCTGGCGCGAGTTGACCGCCGACATCCGCCCGAACGCGGACCTGGCACCGATCAGCCTGGGCATCGGCGAGCCGCGCCACGCCACGCCGGCGTTGATCGAGCAAGCGCTCCTGCAGGCGCTGCCGGCGCTCTCGGGGTACCCCGCCACGGCCGGCGAGCCGAAGTTGCGCGAGGCCATGGCCGGCTGGGTGCAGCGCCGCTACGGCGTGGCGCTGAACCCGGCCACGCAGGTGCTGCCGGTCAACGGCTCACGCGAGGCGCTGTTCGCCTTCGCTCAAGTGGTGATCGACGACACGAAGCCGGGTGCCACCGTTGTCTGCCCCAATCCCTTCTATCAAATCTACGAAGGCGCGGCGCTCTTGGCCGGCGCGCGGCCGCACTACGTGGCCAGCGACCCGGCGCGCAACTTCGCCGCCGACTGGGACGCCGTGCCCGATGAAGTCTGGGCGCGCACGCAGCTCCTCTACGTCTGCTCGCCCGGCAACCCCACCGGCGCGGTGATGCCGCAGGCGGAATGGAAGCGCCTCTTCGAACTGGCCGACCGGCACGGCTTCGTCATCGCCAGCGACGAGTGCTACTCCGAGATCTACTTCCGCGAAGAACCTCCGCTCGGCGCGCTCGAAGCAGCCCGCGCACTCGGCCGAGACGACTTCCGCAACCTCGTCGTCTTCACGTCGCTATCGAAGCGCAGCAACGTGCCCGGGCTGCGCTCGGGCTTCGTCGCCGGCGATGCACGCTGGATCAAGCCCTTCCTGCTGTACCGCACCTACCACGGCAGCGCGATGGGCGGCATGGTGCAGCGGGCCAGCATCGCCGCCTGGGGCGACGAGGCGCACGTCGTCGCCAATCGCGAGCTCTATCGCGCCAAGTTCGCCGAGGTGACGCCGATGCTCGCCGAGGTGCTGGACGTGAAGCTGCCCGACGCCGGCTTCTACCTTTGGGCGGGCATCCCCGCCGCATGCCGAGGCGACGAGATCGAGTACGCCCGCGGCCTGCTCGCTCAATACAATGTCGCGGTGCTGCCAGGCCGCCTGCTCGCACGCGAAGTCGGCGGCCAGCCGAACCCCGGGGCCGGACGCATCCGCATGGCGCTCGTCGCCGCGCCCGAAGAGTGCCGCGAAGCGGCCCGTCGCATCGTCCAGTACACCCGCCAACTCACCGCCTGACGCGCGGCTTGTCTTTCACCGCCACACTCACTGCCCGAGCGCCCGCATGACCATCGCCACGCTGCAAGCCGACATCGAAAACGCCTGGGAAGCGCGCGCCCAGTTGACGCCCGCCAACGCGCCGCAGGTGCGCGAACAGGTCGAACGCGTGATCGGCGAGTTGAACGCCGGCCGGCTGCGCGTCGCCGAGCGGCGCAACGTCGGCGAGTGGGTCGTCAACCAGTGGGTCAAGAAGGCGGTGCTCTTGAGCTTCCGCCTCAACGACAACGCCGTGATGCGCGCCGGCGACCTCGGCTTCTACGACAAGGTACCGGTGAAGTTCACGCACCTCGACGAGGCGGCGATGCGCGAGGCGGGCGTGCGCGTCGTGCCGCCGGCCGTGGCGCGGCGCGGCAGCTTCATCGCCAAGGGCGCGATCCTGATGCCGAGCTACGTCAACATCGGCGCCTGGGTCGGCGAAGGCACGATGGTCGACACCTGGGCCACGGTGGGCAGCTGCGCGCAGATCGGCAAGAACGTGCACCTGTCGGGCGGCGTCGGCATCGGCGGCGTGCTCGAGCCGCTGCAGGCCAACCCGACGATCATCGAGGACAACTGCTTCATCGGCGCCCGCAGCGAAGTCGTCGAAGGCGTGATCGTCGAGGAGAACTCGGTGATCAGCATGGGCGTGTACATCGGCCAGAGCACGAAGATCTACAACCGCATGACCGGCGAAGTGAGCTACGGCCGCGTGCCGGCCGGCAGCGTCGTCGTCAGCGGCTCGCTGCCGGCGCCCGACGGCAGCCACAGCCTGTATTGCGCCGTCATCGTCAAGCGCGTCACTGCCGCGACGCGCGAAAAGACGTCCATCAACGAACTTCTGCGAGACTGAGGCCCGCCGGCGCGCCTTTGCGCCCTTGCCTCTCGGCCCCACCGGAGACCCGCCGCATGTCGAACAACCTCGAGCGCGTGCTGCGCCTGATGGCGGAGAAGAACGCCTCCGACGTGTACATGGCGGCGAACACGCCGATCCTGATCAAGATCCACGGCCAGATCCTGCAGCTGTCGGACCAGACGCTGGCGCAGCACCAGACGCGGCAGTTGCTCGCCGAGATGCTGACGCCGCAGCAGCTCGAGGAGCTGGACGACACCGGTGAGCTGAACGTCGGGATCTCGATGCAGCGCGTGGGCAGCTTCCGCCTCTCGGCGTTCAAGCAGCGCGGCTCGATCGCCGCCGTCGTGCGCTGCATTCCGTTCCAGATCCCGACGCTCGAGACGCTCGGCCTGCCCGACATCCTGTCGAACCTCGTCGTCGAGAAGCGCGGCCTGATCCTGATGGTCGGCGCCACCGGCACCGGCAAGAGCACGACGCTCGCCTCGATGATCGAGTGGCGCAACCAGCAGATGACGGGCCACATCCTGACGATCGAGGACCCGATCGAGTTCCTGTTTTCCAACAAGAAGAGCATCGTCAACCAGCGCGAGGTCGGGCGCGACACGCAGAGCCTGCAGATCGCGCTGAAGAACGCGCTGCGCCAGGCGCCCGACTGCATCCTGATCGGCGAGATCCGCGACCGCGAGACGATGAGCTCGGCGCTGTCGTACGCGCTGTCGGGCCACCTGGTGCTCGCGACGCTGCACGCCAACAACAGCTACCACGCGATGGGGCGGATCCTGTCGTTCTACTCGCCGGAGGCGCGGCCGACGCTGCTGTCCGACCTTGCGTCGGGCCTGCGCTCGGTGGTCTCGCAGCGCCTGTTGCGCAGCAACGCCGGCGGGCGCGTGCCGGCCGTCGAGATCCTGCTCAACACGAAGCTGATCTCCGAGCTGATCGAGAAGGGCGACCTCTCCGGCGTGAAAGAGGCGATGGAGAAGTCGCTCGCCGAAGGCTCGCAGACCTTCGAGCAGGACATCGGCCGCCTGATCAACGAAGGCATCGTCTCGCGCGACGAGGGCATGGCCTACGCCGACAGCCCGACGAACCTGTTGTGGCGGCTGCAGAACGAGCAGACGCCGGTGTCCCGCGTCACGCCTTCGAAGAAGGAAGAGCCCGAAGCGGCGAGCTTCACCGAGATCGTCATCGACGTGCGCGGCGAAGAGCCCGCACCGCCGCGCAAGCCGGGCCTGCAGCCGCTGGCCGGCATGCCCGGCCGTTCTCGAGCGGATTCGTGAACGACGCGCTGCGCCTCACCGAGGAGCTGATCGCCTGCCCTTCGGTGACGCCGGCCGACGGCGGCACGCTGGCGATCCTGGCCGAGCGGCTGCAAGGCGCGGGCTTCACCTGCGAGCGGCTCGACGCCGGCCCGCCTGAACGGCCCGAAGCGCGCGTCGGCAACCTCTTCGCCGTGCACGCCGGGCCGCGGCCCGGCCCCACCGTCGTGCTGCTCGGCCACGTCGACGTCGTGCCGCCAGGCCCGCTGGCCGCGTGGCGCAGCGACCCCTTCGTGCCGACGCACCGCGACGGGCGCCTGTACGGCCGCGGCGCCGCCGACATGAAGACCGCGGTTGCGGCGATGACGGTCGCGGCGATGCAGTTCGTCGCCGAGGCGCCGCAGCACGCCGGGCGCGTCGCGCTGCTCTTCACGAGCGACGAGGAAGGCCCGTCGCTGCATGGCGTGCGCCATGTCGTCGAGGTGTTCGCCGCGCGCGGCGAGAAGCTCGACGCTTGCATCGTCGGCGAGCCGACATCGGTCGAGCAGCTCGGCGACATGATCAAGAACGGCCGCCGGGGCACGCTGTCGGGCCGGCTGCTCGTCAAGGGGCTGCAGGGGCACGTCGCGTATCCGCAGCTCGCGCGCAACCCGGTGCACGAGTTTGCGCCGGCGCTGGCGGAACTCGCCGCGACGCGCTGGGACGACGGCAACGAGCACTTCCCGCCGACGACCTGGCAGGTCAGCAACATCGCCGCGGGCACCGGCGCGCTGAACGTCATCCCGGGCACGCTCACCTGCGAGTTCAACTTCCGCTACAGCACCGAGTCGACGACCGAGAGCCTGAAGCAGCGCGTCGAGGCGATCCTCGCGCGGCACGAGGTCGAGCACGAGATCACCTGGACGCACGGCGGCGAAGCGTTCCTGACGCGGCCGGGCACGCTGTCCGAAGCACTCACCGCCGCGATCGCCGCCGAGTGCGGCGGCCTCGTGCCCGCGCTGTCGACGACCGGCGGCACCTCCGACGGCCGCTTCATCGCGCGGCTATGCCCGCAGGTCGTCGAGTTCGGCGTCGTCAACGCCAGCATCCACCAAGTCGACGAATGGGTCGAGGTGGCGAGCGTCGCGCCGTTGACGGCCATCTACCGGCGCACGCTCGCGTCGCTGCTCGCGCCGTGAAGCTGATTGACTGCGTGGCGCGGACGGCCGACCGGCTCGCCTGCGCGGCGGTGGCCTTCGGCCACGGCACCGGCAACGCCTTCGACGAGGCGGCGTGGCTGGTGCTGTGGCGGCTCGGGCTGCCGCTCGATGCGCTCGACGAGAACACCGAGCGTGTGCTCGACGCCGCCGAACTGGCGCGCATCGATGCGCTCGTCGACGAGCGCATCACGAGCCGGCGACCCGCCGCCTACCTCACCGGCGAGGCCTGGCTGCACGGTGTGCCGTTCGTGGCCGACGAGCGCGCGCTCGTGCCGCGCTCGCTGCTCGCCGAGCCGCTGCTCGAAGGCACGCTGGAAACGCTGCTCGGGCGCGAGCCGCGGCGCGTGCTGGATCTGTGCACCGGCGGCGGCAGCCTTGCGGTGCTGGCGGCACTGACCTGGCCCGAGGCGCGGGTGCTCGGCACCGACCTCAGCGCCGATGCGCTGGCGCTTGCGCGGCTTAACGTCGAGCGGCACGCGCTGGCCGGTCACATCGAGCTGAGAGAAGGCGACGGCCTCGCGGCGCTGCGCGCCGATGAACGCTTCGACCTCGTGCTGTGCAACCCGCCGTACGTCAACGCCGCGTCGATGGCGGCGCTGCCGGCCGAATACCGCGCCGAGCCCGCGCTGGCGCTCGCGGCCGGGCGAGATGGCATGGACTTCGTGCGGCCGCTGCTCGCCGGCCTCGCCGCGCATCTCGAACCCGCGGGCGCGCTGGCGCTCGAGATCGGCCACGAACGTGTGCACTTCCACGCCGCGTTCCCGCACCTCGAGCCGCTGTGGCTGGCGACGAGCGCCGGCGACGACGCGGTGCTGTGGCTGGCGCGGGAACAGCTCGTGCCGGAGATCCCGAACATGGCGCCGGCAAAGAAGAAGTCGGCCCGATGATCACCGTCCGCAACGTCACGCTGCGGCGCGGCGCCAACGTCGTGCTGCAAGACGCCGGCTTCACGCTGAACCCCGGCGAGAAGGCCGGCCTCGTCGGCCACAACGGCGCAGGCAAGTCGAGTCTCTTTGCGCTGCTCGCCGGCCGGCTGCATGCCGACGCGGGCGACGTCGACCTGCCGCCGCGCTGGCAGATCGGCGAAGTGGCGCAGCAGATGCCCGAGACCGACGAGCCGGCCACCGACTTCGTGCTGCAAGGCGACCTGCCGCTCGTGCGCGCGCAGGCGCAACTCGCCGCCGCCGAAGCCGCCGACGACGGCCACGCGATCGCCGAGGCGCATGTCGCGCTGGACGAGGCTGGCGCCTTCGACGCGCGCTCGCGCGCGCAGGCGCTGTTGCTCGGGCTCGGCTTCAAAGCCGCCGAACTGGACGCACCGGTCGCCAGCTTCTCCGGCGGCTGGCGCATGCGGCTGCAACTCGCCCGCGCACTGATGTGCCCGGCCGACCTCTTGCTGCTCGACGAGCCCACGAACCACCTCGACCTCGACGCGCTCGTGTGGCTCGAGAGCTGGCTGCAGCGCTTTGCCGGCACGCTGCTCGTCATCAGCCACGACCGCGAGTTCCTCGACGCGGTCACGAAGGTCACGCTGCACGTCGACCAGGGCCAGGTGACGCGCTACGCGGGCAACTACACCGCCTTCGAGGCGATGCGCGCCGAGCGGCTCTCCCAGGCGGCCAGCGCCTACACGCGCCAGCAGGAGCGCATTGCGCACCTGCAACGCTTCATCGACCGCTTCAAGGCCAAGGCAACCAAGGCCAGGCAGGCGCAAAGCCGCGTCAAGGCGCTGGCGCGCATGGAGCGGCTCGCGCCGGTGCTGACCGCGAGCGACTTCCAGTTCGAGTTCCGCGAGCCGGCGAGCCTGCCGAACCCGATGCTCGTGCTGCGCGACGTGATCTGCGGGTACGGCGACAAGGCAGTCGTCCGCGGCGTCAACCGCACCGTGCTCGCCGGCCAGCGCATCGGCATCCTCGGGGCCAACGGCCAGGGCAAGTCGACGCTCGTGAAGACGATCGCGCGCGTGCTGCCGGCGCTCGCCGGCACGGTCACCGAAGGCAAGGGCCTGGCGATCGGCTACTTCGCGCAGCAGGAGATGGACCTGCTGCACGCCGACGACACGCCGCTGCAACTGATGACGCGCATGGCGCGCGAGGCGGTGGCCGCGGGCCAGGCGCACGAAGACACGCGCGAGCAGGCGCTGCGCAACTTCCTCGGCCAGTTCCGCTTCGACGGCGAGATGGTGCTGCGGCCGGTGGGCACGCTGTCGGGCGGCGAGCGCGCGCGCTTGGTGCTGGCGACGATCGTCTGGCAGAGGCCGAACCTGTTGCTGCTCGACGAGCCGACGAACCACCTCGACCTGACGACGCGCGAGGCGCTGTCGATCGCGCTCAACGAATTCGAAGGCACCGTGCTGCTCGTCAGCCACGACCGCGCGCTGCTGCGCGAGGTGTGCGACGAGTTCTGGCTGGTGACCCGCGGCGGCGTCGAGCCGTTCGACGGTGACCTCGACGACTACCAGCGCTGGCTGCTCGAAGTGAGCCGCGCCACCGTGCGCGGGGCCGAGGCGCCGGTACGGCCGGCGGCGGCGCCTGCTGCGCCGGAGGCGAAGAAGGCCAATGACAAGGAGCGGGCCACAGCCGAGCCGAAGAAGCCCGCCGCCGACGCCGCGCCACGCGAAGACCGCAAGGCCAAGGCGCAGGCGCGCGCCAAGCTCGCCGAGTCGACGCGGCCGCTGCGCATCGAGCTCACGCAAATCGACAAGCGGCTCGAGGCCCTGACCGCCGAACGCAGCAGCACCGAGGCGGCGCTGGTCGAAGGCGGCCTCGCGCCGGCCGATATCGCCGAACACGGCCGGCGCCTGAACCACATCGCGGCCGAGACGGCGATGCTCGAGGAGCGCTGGCTCGAGTTGCAGGAGCAGATCGAGGCGTTGAACAAGTAGCGCCCGTTTGCGCGGGCTTCACAGGTCGTGGCGGCGTCCTCGGCCCGGCCCGAAGCGTGATCGATCAGCCCACCAGCGTCCCCGCCCTTCTTCAGCGTCCCCGCCCCGGCCGATCCGGATACCCAGGGTGCCGGTCGTGCCGGTTCGGGATGCCGTCACCGTCGCGGTCCCAGCGCGGGTTGTAGACGCGGTCGCGGCGGTTCGGGATGCCATCGCCGTCGGCGTCCCAACGGCGCGGCTCGTGGTACGCGGGGGCGCGGTGGGGCACGTGAGCCCGGTGGCCGATGCGGACGTGCTGCAGGTGCGGCGCTGGTAGCACCACGACCGGCGCGTGCACGTGTCGCGGCGCCGGCACGTGAACATGCCGCGGTGCATGCACCGGCACGCCGGGCGAGCCGATCGTCACCGACCACTGCACGGCCGGGCCGGAATTTGCCTCGGCGGCGGTGGCGGCGCCGAGCGTGCCTGCGGCCAGGGCGAGCGTGGCAAAGAGAGACTTGCTGCGAATCATGCGGACATCTCCTGTGTGCATCGCAGCCCGCGCGTGACAGTGAGAAGAAGCGGGCTCGCCTGCCGTCAACGAGGCCCTGGGGGCGGGCGGTGACGGTTCAATGTGCAGCGCAGGTAAAGGTGCGTGAAGGGCGCTGCGTTCAGGGGCGCGCCACCATCAGATCGAGCATCAGCTCGATCCTCGCCTGCGGCGCCGTCAGTTCCCCGGCCGACGGCAACGAATCGGGCCGGCTGCCGACGACGCCGCCGAGTTGGCAGCGCGAAGCGCGGCGCACGATGACACCGGCCGCCTCGGCGCGGCGCGCCGCTTCGACGAGCGCGCGATGCACGCTGCCGTTGCCGGTGCCGGCGATGACGATGCCGCGCGCGCCGGCCGCGACGAGCGCATCGATGACTTCGCCGCGCGCGCCAGCGTGGCTCATCACGATGTCGACCACGGGCCAGGCGTCGGCGGGCAGCAGGCTGGCCGCGGCCGCGTGCAGCGGCGCCGTGGGCCACGGCCGGTAGCACCGCACCTGTCCATCCACGACATCGCCGATCACGCCCGCATCGCCGGCGTGGAACGCCTCGACGCGATAACCGTGCACCTTGCGCAGATCCGCGCCGCCGAAGATGCGCCCACCGAAGACAACGAGCACACCGCGCGCGCCGGGCAACGAGGCCACCGTCACCGCATCGAGCAGGTTCTGCGGCCCGTCGGCCGAAGGCGCCGTGGCCGGGCGCATCGCCGCCGTCAGCACGACGGGCTTGTCGGCGGCAAGCGTGCGATGCAGGAAGAACGCCGTCTCTTCGAGCGTGTCGGTGCCATGCGTGACGACCAGGCCGGCGACCTCGGGCCGCGCCAGCAGCGCCTCAGCCCGCGCGCGCAACGCGAGCCAGGTGCCGTGGTCCATGTCGCAGCTATCGAGCCGCGCCAGCGTCTCGGCCTCGATGAGCGCCTCGCCGCGCGCCACGCGCTCGGCCAGCGCCGGCACCGCGTCGACGAGCACCTGCGCGCCCAGCTGCCCGGCCTGGTAGCCGACGTGGTCGTCGGCGCGCGCGGCGACGCCGGCGATCGTGCCGCCGGTGCCGAGCACGACGATCGTCGAAGCATGGCTTGGCATGGGCGCCTTTCTGGATGAAAATACAGCCACTGGATAAACAGCCAGCCCGACACGAAGGCCCGCGGCAGCGCTGCTTGCAGCCTCAACGTCGGCGCCCAAGCGACATGGACGACAGCCCCAAGCTCACCGCCCGCCAGCAGCAGGTGCTCGACCTCGTGCAAAGCGCGATCGAGCGCTCCGGCGCCCCGCCCACGCGCGCCGAGATCGCCGCCGAACTGGGCTTCCGCTCGGCCAACGCCGCCGAGGAGCATCTGCAGGCGCTTGCCCGCAAGGGTGTCATCGAACTGGCGCCGGGCACCTCGCGCGGCATCCGTTTGAAGTCTGACACACTGCGCGCGCTGAACGAGGCGCGCCTGTCGCAGTACGGCAAGCAGTACGCGCTGCCGCTGCCGAGCCTGGCGCAGCTGACGCTGCCGCTCGTCGGCCGCGTCGCCGCCGGCAGCCCGATCCTCGCGCAGGAGCACATCGACCAGACCTTCATGGTCGAGGCCTCGATGTTCCAGCGCCGCCCCGACTACCTGCTGAAGGTGCGCGGCATGAGCATGCGCGACGCCGGCATCCTCGACGGCGACCTGATCGCGGTGCAGAAGGCGAGCGAGGCGAAGAACGGCCAGATCGTCGTCGCGCGCCTGGGCGACGACGTGACCGTCAAGCGCTTCCGCCGCACGAAGGCCGGCATCGAACTGATCCCCGAGAACCCGGAGTTCGCAACCATCCTCGTGCCCACCGGCAAGGAGAGCAACGAGGGCTTCGCGCTCGAGGGCCTGGCGGTCGGGCTGATCCGCAACACGATGCTGATGTAGCGCTGCCGCCGCCGGCTGCGGCGGCCTCAGCGGCCCCAGGGCCAGCACGGCGGCGAACTCCATCGCCCGCCGTTCGTCGTGCTTTGCTGCGCCGGCGGCCTGCCGGGCACGAATAGGCCACCCGAACGCGCGCTGATCGGGGCATCGCGAACGCTGCGCGGCGGCGACGATGTCGACATGCCGGATTGAAGTTCCGGCGTCCGTGTCCGATATCACGCCCATGCCGCTGTCCACCGAACACCGCCGCCCGAGCGCGCAGCAAGCCGGGCACGTCGTGCGCCTCACCGGCCGTCGCCGCGCCGCCTCCGGTTCGACGCTCGGCGCCGGCCCGAACAGCGTCAAGCTCGACTCGCAGCCGCCTTCGCTGCGCCATGCGCCCGACTCGGCCTGGCAGCGCTTCATGTTCTGGCTGCTCGCGCCGGCGCCGCACGAGGCCGCACCGCCGCTGAACCGCCTGCCGCGCGTGCGCGACGACTTCCTCTTCGCGCTGGCCGACCTGCCCGGCGACGCGCCGCACGTGCTACGCCGGCGCATCACGCACGCGCACTCGCTGCGCGAGCTGTGGCACCTGCGCGCCGACCTCTTTTCGCTGGTCAGCATCGAGCACTCGCAAGCCGAGGCCGAGCAGCGCCTTCTGCACCTGAACCGCCACTTTCCGATGCGCGCATCCCGCTCGCAATTCGGCCGCCTGGGAGCCCTGTGATGGCACGCCACCTCGCCCCGCGCGACTACACCGCCGGCGCCCCGACGGGCGACCGCCTCGCGGCGATCGCCGCGCGCCGCGCCTTCGTCTCGCTGAAGCTGACGTTCGCCGACGCCGCCTCGGGCATCGAAGGCGCGCAGGCGCACTGGCTGCGCCAGCAGGTGCGCGCCGCCGAGCACCCGGTGGACCTGTGGCTGCTGCGTGCGTCGCTCTTCGCCGCGCTCGCCGGCAACCAGCCCGACCGCCGACAGTTGCGCCAGCGCCTGCGCCGCGCCATCGAGGCCGTGTTCGCCGAACCGCAGCAAAGCACGATGTTCGGTACGGTCTGAGACCCAAGGACCGCTCGGACTGAGCTTGTCGAAGTCCCCCTGAGCTTGTCGAAGGGCCCTTACCTACGCTTCAACAGCGCGATGATCCGCTCGGGATCGACCGGCTTGACGAGGAACTCGTCGAAGCCTGCGTCGTAGGCACGCCGCTGGTCGTGCGCCTGGCCCCAGCCGCTGGTGGCCACGAGGATCGTGCCGACACCCGAAGGCCGCTCGCGCAGCCGCTGCGCCAGTTCGTAGCCGTTGAGCAGCGGCATGCCGATGTCGACGAGCGCGATGTGCGGCGCGAAGCGCGCCGCCTCGTCCAGGCCCGCCGCGCCGTCGTAGGCCACGCGCACCTCGTGCCCGAAGGCGCCGAGCAGCGTCGCCGTCGTGTCGGCGAAGTCGCGGTTGTCGTCCACCACGAGGATGCGGCGCGCGACTGCGCCGGCGGCGTCGGCGTCGGCCGCCGCGGTGCGCGCGGCACGTGTCTCGATGACGATGCCCGGCAGCCGCACGATGAACTCCGCGCCGCGCCCGGGCCCGGCGCTCTTCGCTTCCAGCGTGCCGCCGTGCAGCTCGACCAGGCGGCGGCTGAGCGACAGGCCGACGCCGAGGCCGGCGTTCGTGCGCTCGAGCGAGCGATCGGCCTGCACGAACATCTCGAAGATGCGGCCGATCATCTCCGGCGCGATGCCGATGCCGTCGTCGCGCACCGTGGCGACGATGCCGCCGTCCGCGAGCGCGACCGACAAGTCGATGTGCCCGCCGTCGCCGGTGAACTTGGCGGCGTTGCCGAGCAGGTTCAGGAACACCTGCACGAGGCGCGTCGCGTCGGCGTCGATCGACACACCGCCCGGCGGCAGCTCGACGTTGACGTGGTGCCCGCGCGCACGCACGAGCGGCATCGCCGCCTCGAGCGCCAGCGCGACCACCGCGCCCAGCTCGACCGGCTCGCGCTTGAGCGCCAGCTTGCCGGTGGTGATGCGCGACACGTCCAGCAGGTCGTCGACCAGGCGCACCATCTGCTCGACGTTGCGCTCGATCACCGCGCGTGCGCTGGCCGCGACCGTGGCATCGGCGGGCGCGGCGCGCATCAGGTACAGCGCGTTGCGCACCGGCGCGAGCGGGTTGCGCAACTCGTGCGCCAGCGTCGCCAGGAACTCGTCCTTGCGCCGGTCGGCCAGGCGCAGCGCATCGGCGGCGACACGCGCGTCGTGCACGTCAAAGGTGCAGCCGGTGTGGCCCAGCCATTCGCCCGCGGCCGTCAGCCTCGGCACGGCCACCGAGCGCATCCAGCGGTATTCGCCGTCGCGGCGGCGAAAGCGGAACTCGCAGTCGAGCACCGCGCCTTCGGCCGCCGCGCGCTGCCAAGCGTCGAGGTAGCCGTCACGGTCGTCGGGATGGACGAACTGCGCCCAGTCGTAGCCGCGCACGTCGACCTGCGCGCCGGCGCCGACGAAGTCGAGGTACGCGCGATTGACGAACACGGCCCCCGACGCGTCGTTCATCCACATCAGCACCGGGGCGCTGTCGGCGATCGTGCGGAAGCGCTGCTCGCTCTCGCCCAGCGCCTTCGTGCGGCGGTCGATCTCCTCCAGCATCCGGTTGAAGGCGCCGGTGAGCGCGCCGATCTCGTCGTCGTCGCCCGTGCGGCCGGCACGCACCGAGAAGTCCTGCCGCTGCACGACGGCGCGCGCCGCCTGCGAGACGGCGAGGATCGGCGCGGTCACCGCGCGCTGCAGCCACGCCGAGAGCGCCAGCGCCGCGGCCAGCGCGGCGGCCATCACTGCGCCGAGGATCAGCACGTAGGCCAGCAACTGCTCGCGCAGCCGATGGCGTGACTCGAGGACCACCGTGCCGAGCATCTGCCCGCCTTCGAGCACCGGGTGGTACAGGGTCAGCCGGTCGGCCTCGAGCCGGTGCACGAGGCCCTCGATGTGCGCCGGCAGCACCGGCGCCAGCGCCGGCGGCGCCTCGACACGCGAGAAGGCGGCGAACAGGCGCCCGTCGACGCTGTACAGGGCCGCCTGTTCGATGTCCTCACGCGCGCGCAGCACCGCCAGGTTCTGCGCCGCCTCCTTGCGGTCGTTGAAGGCGAGCGCCGGGGCGCTGGCGCGGCCGAGGATCTCGGCCTGCGTGCGCACGTCGGCGAGATGGCGCGCGCGGTCACCTCGCATCGTCACGTAGACGAGCGCGACCGCCGTCAGCGCCAGCGCGGCGAGCGTCGTCGCTACGACGAGCGCGGTGATCTTCGCGCGCACCGAGCGGCGCAGGACGGCGGGCAGCCTCATCGCCATCATGGCCCTGAGGGCCTGGCCGGCCCCCCGCGCACGTGCGAGGCCACAGCGAGCATGCGCGCGCCGATGCGCAGGCCGCGGCGCTCGGCCTCGTCGGGCGCCACCTCGAAGCGCACGCGAGCGTCGCGCACGACGAAGTTGATCATCGCGCCGTCGGCCAGCGCGTCCTCGGACTCGCCGACCAGCAGCACAGCCGGCTGTGCGGCAAAACGCCGCAGCTGCGGCGCGGCGCGGCGCCCGACGAAGAGCACGTGTGCACCAGCCGGCCGCTCGCCTTCCTTCAGCCGCATCGCAAGCACCGGGCGCGCGCCGACGGTGCGCCCGGCGACGATCTGCTCGAGCTCGGCATGCACGTCGTCGGCACCGACGACGGCGACGACCAGCGGCGCGCCCGGCGCGCCCAGCGCCTCGGCGGGCCACTCGACGAACGACAGGAAGCGAAACAGGAACGCCGCCTTGACCTGCTGCTCGAGCACCTGGGCGCCGGCACCACGCGGCGCGCCGAGCGAGCCGAGCAGCGCCCAGGCGACGACGAAGACGACGCGGGCGACGAGGTGGGCTGCGCGCAACGTGGCTCTCTTGCGGCGGCGCGGGGTCTTCAAAAGCGCAGCGTGGCCTTCAGGAAGGCCGCGCGCTGCAATTCGGCCGCCGCCGGCGCCCACTCGACGTGGCCCGGGTCGAGGAGGTTTTGCAGCAGCAGCGACAGCTCGACGGCGGGCGACACGCGCCAGCCGAAGCGCACGTCCAGCGCCGTGTAGGCGGGCACACTGCGGTTGGCGAGCGCGTCGTGGTGGCGCGCCAGCGCGTCCAGCTCCCAGCCGCCGCCGAGGTCGTGCGACGAACGCAGCTTCCACCAGCTGCGCGGGTCGGAGCCGATGCCCTCGGGCGATTGAAGGTCGACGGCACCGGGCTTCACGCTCAGGTCGGTGTCCAGGCGCGTGTAACCGGCCTGCAACCGCCAGGCGGCGTTGACGGCGAGCGCGCCCCAGGTCTCGAAGCCGCGTGTACGCCCCTCGCGATCGTTGCGCACCGTCGCGCCGCCGGGGCCCGGGCTCACCGTGCGCACATCGTCGAGGTCGTGATGGAAGAGCGTCGCCGACAGCGTCGCGCCGGGGCCGAGCTGGCCACGCCAGCCGACCTCGAGGACCCGCGCCACCTCCGAGCGGAAATCGCCGCCGACGAGCAGGAACGGCGGCGCCCCGGGCAGGTAGAGGTCGCGGTCGAAGCGCGACGGCGTGCGCACGGCGCGCGACCAGGCGGCCCAGACGAACTGCGCCGGGCTGCGGCGCCAGCCCATGCGCACGCTGGGCAGCCACTCGCTGCCGGTGTAGGGGTTGTGGTCCAGCTTCGCACCCAGCGAGAGGTCGAGGTCGCTGGCGAGCGCGATCTCGTCGACGGCGTAGACGTTCCAGCTCGCCAGGCTGCGCTCGGCCGGGAAGAAGGCCAGCGCCGCGCTGTTGTCGATGCGGTCGCGGGAGTAGCGCGCGCCGGCGCCCCACAGCGCCCGGTGCGTGCCGCGCCGCGCCAGCGTGTGCTGCAGCTCGACGTCGGCGGTGTCCAGGTGCTGCTGCTCGCGCGACGTGGCGTCGTAATACGCCTGCAGACGCAGCGCGTCGCCATCGCGCAGCTGGCGGTTCCAGCGCGCCAGCAGGTGGGCACCGCGCAGCACCTGTCGGTTGGGCAGCTGATGACCCTCGGCCTCGTAGACGTCGCCTTGCAGCGTGAAGCCGGCCCGGTCGCTGCCGCGGTCGCCGCCGGTGCCGGCGCCCCAGTCGGCGCGAAAGCCCGCCTGCAGGCGATCCCACCCGTCGTTGCGCGCTGCGCCACCGGGCTGCTCGAGGTCCTTCCAGCGCCAGCGCTTGACGTAGGCGCGCCAGCGGCCGTCGCCGCCGGCATCCCGGTGGATCTCGCCGCCGTGGCGCACGAACGCGCCGGTCTCGTTGTGGCCCACCGCCGCACCGGCGAGCGTGCCCTGCGTGTCGGCGGCGCTGCGCGTGATGATGTTGATGACGCCGTTGACGGCATTGGCGCCCCACAGCACGCCGCCCGGGCCGCTGATGACCTCGATGCGCTGCACGTCCTCGAGCAGCTCGTCCTGCGCTTCCCAGAACACGCCGGAGAACGTCGGCGTATAGATCGAGCGCCCGTCCATCAGCACGAGCAGCTTGTTGGCCAGCGTGCCGTTGAAGCCCCGCGCCGTGATCGCGTAACCGAGCGCGCCGGCCCGTGCGATCTGCAAGTTGGGCGCCAGACGCAGCGCCTCCTGCAGACTGGTGGCGCCGGCGCGCCGGATGTCCTCGGCGGTGATGACGTAGGCCGAGCCGAGCGCAGCGGCCAGCGGCTCGGCGCGGCCGCTGACCGTGGAGACGACGATGTCGGCGAGCTGCTCGAGCGACAGATCGCCGAGGTCACGCGCGGCCAGCAGCGGCGGCGGCGCCGTCGTGGCGGGCAACGCGGCCGATGCCGGCCTGGCCGGCATCGCGAGACACAGCGCCGCGCCCGTCCCCGCCAGCGCGCGAAGAAGATGCTTTTGTTGCCGACGACCCTCGTGCCTTCGCATGGCTCTCCTCGACTCCACCTCGCTTTTGGCGCCGACGCGCGCGCGAGCCTATCGACAGCGGATTGACCGCGCCGTGCGCGAGGCGTTTGTTCGGCCGCCGCGCGCCGCTGAACGGCCGCGGGGGCAATCGGCGTGCCGGGAAGAAGTGACGAGCGATCGCGCGACGAGGCCCGGGCCGGGCCGGCCCTCTCAGGCCGGGCGCGTACGGGTGCTGAATGTGCGCTTGAACTTCTCGACCTTCGGCGCGACGACGAAGGCGCAGTAACCCTGCCCTGGGTTGCGGGCGAAGTAGTGTTGGTGGTCAGCCTCGGCCGGCCAGTAGTTCGCCACCGGCGCGAGTTCGGTGACGACGCGGCCGCGATGCGCCGCCTGCGCCTCGGCGACGACCTCGCGCACGACCGCCTCCTGCGCCGGCGCATGCCAGTAGATGCCGCTGCGGTATTGCGGGCCGACGTCGTTGCCCTGCCGATTCAACGTCGTCGGGTCGTGGATGTGGAAGAAGATCTCGAGGATCTCCGCGAGCGTGATGCGCGCCGGGTCGAAGCGCACCTGCACGACCTCGGCGTGCCCGGTGCCGCCGCCGCACACCTGCTCGTAGCTCGGCTGCACGACGTGGCCGTTGCTGTAGCCGCTTTCGACGGCGAGCACGCCGTCGACGAGCTCGTACACCGCCTCCAGGCACCAGAAGCAGCCGCCGGCCAGCGTGATGGTCTCGGCGTTCGCCGGGATGGAAGTGTTCATCGCGGGCCTCTCCAGTCCTTACACTGCGGCCCGATTATTCGGCAGGCCCAACGACAACAATCGCATGAACGATTTCTTCCTGTGGCTCGGCCTGGACGCCTGGCGCTCGGTGCTCGGCGCCCTGGTGATGCCGCCGGTGCCGTTCATCGTCCTCGTGTTGATCGGCGCGCGGCTGTTCTCGCGCCATCGCGTGCGCGCCTGGCTCGTCGTGCTGCTCGGCTGCCTGGGCCTGTGGGCAAGCACGACGCACATCGTCGGCCAGGGCCTGACGCACTGGCTGCTGCCGCCCACACGCTCGCTCGCGCCGACCGAGATCGCCGAGTTGAAGAAGGCACCGCGCACGGCGATCGTCGTGCTCGGCGCCGGCCACCGCGACCTGGCACCCGAGTACGGCGTCTCCGAGCTGCAGCCGATGGGCAACGAGCGGCTGCGCTACGGGCTGTGGCTGTCGCGCCAGACCGAGTTGCCGGTGCTCTTCACCGGCGGGCGCAGCCACGGCGCGGCCGCGGGGCAGAGCGAGGCCGAGATCGCCGCGCGCACCGCCGAGCGCGATTTCAACCGGCCGCTGCGCTGGACCGAAACCGAGTCGCGCGACACGCGCGAGAACGCGCTTCGCTCGGTGGCGCTGCTCAAGCGCGAAGGCATCGAGCGTGTCGTCGTCGTCACGCACGGCTACCACATGCCGCGCGCGATGGACAACTTCCGCCGCGCCGTCGTGCAGCACGGCGCCAACATGCAACTCGTCGCCGCGCCGATGGGCATCGTGCCGATGTTCAAGCCGCGCGCGCTGGACTTCGTGCCCACGCGCACCGGCTACCAGCAGGTGATGCTGGTGCTGCACGAGTTCTTCGGGCGGCTGGTCGGCGCCTGACGAGCGAAGTGCGCCGTCGCGCCGGCGACGGCGGCGCGCGTCACCAGACGAGCGCGACGACGAAGATGCCGACCATCACGAAGGCGATCACCACCTTCGCCAGCATGCCGGCAATGAGGCCGAGCCAGGTGGCGACGCCGACCTTCATCGCCTGGCCGTGATCGCGGCGCTCGAGGTACTCGCCGATGGCCGCCCCGACGAGCGGCAGGAAGAGCACGCCGACGATGCCGAGCAGCAGCCCGGCGACGGTGCCGATCGCCGCGCCGACCAACGCCAGCCGGCTGGCGCCGGCCTTCTTGGCTCCGAGCAGGCTGGCGACGTACTCGAGCACCCACGAGATGACGGCCAGCGCCGCCAGCAGCGCCAGCGTGCCGTAGCCCACGCGCGTGAAGTCGTCGACCCACGCGCCGAGCACCGCGCCGGCCAGCACGAGGGCCGTGCCCGGCAGCGCCGGCAGCACGGTACCGGCGAGGCCGACGATGATCAGCGCCGTCGAGGCGATCCACAGCAGGGTGTCGTTCACGCGGCGGTCCGGTGGGGTTGCAGTGACGGCCGGCATCCTAGTGCAGCGGGTGTGCCGCACGTCGCGCGGAGAAGCGCGACGACGCCGCGCGAAGTGGGGTCATTGGGCGGTGGTCGCCGTTTGCCTCACACTCCCGATCCTGTGCGCCGGCACAGCAGGTGAGCTGCCGGCCGCGCGACCTACAACGACCTCTGGAGAACGAAGCGAAATGAAGATCTGGACGAAGGGTGCCATCGTCGCCATCGCGGTGGGCGTGGCCGCTGCGCTGGCCTCTGCCGACGCCGACGCCCGGCGCCTGGGCGGCGGCAAGTCGCTCGGCACGCAACGCAGCATGCCCGAGCGCACCGCGCCGTCGCAGACGCCGCCCACGCAGGCGCCGCAGTCGCCGGGCGCGGCGCCGGGGCAGCAGGTCGCGCCGGCGGGCGCGCCCGCTGCCGCTGCCGCTGCCGCCCCGGGCGCCGCGGCTGCGGCCGGCAAGCGCTCGTGGATGGGCCCGATCGCCGGCCTCGCCGCAGGCCTGGGCCTCGCAGCGCTGATGAGCCACCTCGGCCTCGGTGAAGCTTTCGCGAACTTCCTCATGCTGGCGCTGCTCGCCGTGGCGGTGATCGCGCTCGTGATGTTCATCCGCCGTCGCATGGCCGGCGGCGTCGCGCGGCCGGCGCTGGCCGGTGCCGGTGCCGCGGGCAACGCGTCATCGTCCGCGCGCGTGGCATGGCCGTCGCCGACGGCCCCCGCGGGTGCCAGCCCGGCGCCGTTGCAGCGGCAGGCCGAGCCGGCGTTCGACAGCGCGCCGCGCGCGAGCACTGGAGCGGCGGCCTCCGCCCCGCTGGCCCCGGCCTTCGTCCCCGCCGCGTTCGACAGCGAGAGCTTCGAGCGCATCGCCAAGGCGATCTTCATCCGCATGCAGGCGGCCAACGACGCGGCGAACCTCGACGACCTGCGCCAGTTCACGACGCCTCAGATGTTCGCCGAGTTGAAGGTCGACATCCTCGAGCGCGGCAAGGCGCCGCAGGCCACCGAGGTGAAAAGCATCGAGGCGCGCGTCATCGACGTCGCCGAGGAAGCCGAGCGCCAGGTCGTCAGCGTGCGCTACCGTGGCGAGGTCGTCGAAGCGCCCGGCGCGGCGCCCGAGAAGTTCGACGAGGTCTGGCACCTCGTGCGGCCGCGCGGCAGCGAAGGCGGCTGGGCGATCGCGGGCATCGAGCAGATGCCGGGCTGAGGCCGGCGCCCTCGTGCTGCCGACGGGCCGCTTCGTGCGGCCCGTTTCCTTTCTTGCGGGCCGGCGTCTCGCAGGCGGCTACTTCAGCCAAAGCCTGGCGTTGCGGAACATGCGCATCCACGGGCTCGGCGCGGTGATGTCGCCGGCGCCGCGCCAGCTCATCTGCGCGTTGCGGAAGACGCGCTCGGGGTGCGGCATCAGCGCCGTGAAGCGGCCGTCGGCGGTGGTGACGCCGGTGAGGCCGCCGGCGCTGCCGTTCGGGTTCAAAGGGTAGCGCTCGGTCGGCTGGCCGTGGTGATCGACGAAGCGCAGCGCGCGCGCCACCGTCGCGGCGTCGCCGCGCTGCGAGAAGTCGGCATAACCCTCGCCGTGCGCCACGGCGATCGGGATGCGGCTGCCGGCCATGCCGGTGAAGAAGAGGCTCGGGCTCTCCAGCACCTCGACGAGTGACAGCCGCGCCTCGAACTGCTCGCTCTTGTTGCGCGTGAACTTCGGCCACGACGAGGTGCCGGGGATCAGCGGCGCGAGTGCCGCCATCATCTGGCAGCCGTTGCACACGCCGAGCGCGAAGACATCGGGCCGCGCAAAGAACGCCGCGAACGCATCGGCGAGCGCCGGGTTGAAGAGGATCGAGCGCGCCCAGCCCTCGCCGGCCCCGAGCGTGTCGCCGTAGCTGAAGCCGCCGCAGGCCACCAGCCCCTGGAACTGCGCCAGCCGCGCGCGGCCGGCCTGCAGATCGCTCATGTGCACGTCGAACGTCTCGAAGCCCGCCTGCGCCATCGCGTAGCTCATCTCGAGGTGCGAGTTGACGCCCTGCTCGCGCAGGATCGCGACGGCCGGGCGCGCGCTGTGCACGGCCGGCGCGGCGAGTGCCTGGGCGCCGGCATCGAACGTCAGGTGCAGGTGCAGCCCCGGGTCGTCGGCGGCGCCGGCGGCTTCGTGCTCGGCATCGGCACAGACCGGGTTGTCGCGCTGGCGCGCGATGCGCCAGCTCACCGTGTCCCACTCGCGGTGCAACTCCGCCAGCGGCGCGGCGTAGACGCACTTCGTGTCGCGCCAGACCTCCATCACGCCGCGCGTGTTGGGCTTGCCGATGACATGCGCGTGCCGCGCCAGGCCGTGCCGGCGCAGCACCGCGATCACAGCATCGCGCTCGCTCGTGCGCACCTGCAGCACGACGCCCGGCTCCTCGTTGAAGAGCGCCTTCAGCGTCAGCTCGCGCCGCCGCTCGCTGACCTGCCCCGCCCAGTTCTTGCTGTCGCCGTATTCGGCGCGGCTGTCGGCGATGCCGTCGCCTTCGGTGACGAGGATGTCGACGTTCAGGCTCACGCCCTGGTGGCCCGCGAACGCCATCTCGCAGACGCAAGACCAGAGGCCGCCGTCGCTGCGGTCGTGGTAGGCGAGGATCTGCCCGGCCGCGCGCAGTTCGTTGACCGCCGCGACCAGCGCTTTCAGCGCCGCAGGGTCATCGAGGTCCGGCACGCGGTCGCCGAAGCGGCCGAGCACCTGCGCGAGCATCGAGCCGGCCA
This sequence comes from Betaproteobacteria bacterium, assembly GCA_016716535.1. GTDB lineage: Bacteria > Pseudomonadota > Gammaproteobacteria > Burkholderiales > Burkholderiaceae_C > Rubrivivax. The sequence continues at coordinate 435,215 of JADJWD010000004.1, forward strand.
TGCGCATGCGGCCGGCGCCGAGGTCCACCAGGATCAGCGTCGTGTCGCTGGCATCGGCGGGCGGCGCGAGCTGAGGCGTCAGCGTGCCGCGCACGTCGGGCAACGCCGCGAAGGCGCTGACGATCAGCGACACCGGCGCGGTGACCTGGCGCTCCTGGCCGCTTGCTGCGTCACGCCAGCGCGTGCGCATCGACAACGAGTCCTTGCCCACCGGGATGCCGATGCCGAGCGCCGGCGCGAGTTCGAGGCCGACCGCCTTCACGGTGTCGTACAGCGCCGCGTCCTCGCCCGGCTCGCCGCAGGCGGCCATCCAGTTCGCGCTGAGCTTGACGCGTGAAAGCTCGATCGGCGCGGCCAGCAGGTTCAGCACCGCCTCGGCCACCGCCATGCGGCCCGACGCCGGCGCGTCCAGCGCCGCCAGCGGCGTGCGCTCGCCCATCGCCATGACCTCGCCGGCAAGGCCCGCGTAGTCCGCCAGCGTCACCGCGCAGTCGGCGACCGGCACCTGCCACGGGCCGACCATCGGGTCGCGGTGCGACAGGCCGCCGACCGTGCGGTCGCCGATCGTGATCAGGAACCGCTTGCTCGCCACCGTCGGATGGCGCAGCACGTCGCGCGCGACGACCGCGAGGTCCACGCCGGTGAGATCGAGCGCCGGCTCTTGGCGCGGCACGCGCTGCACGTCGCGGTGCATCTTCGGCGGCTTGCCGAGCAGCACCTCCATCGGCATGTCGATCACACGCTCGCCGCTTTCTTGCTGCTCCACTTCGAGCTGCGGCTCGGCCGTTGCGCGGCCCACGACCGCGAACGGGCAGCGCTCGCGCGCGCACATCTGCTCGAAGAGCGGCAGCAGCGCCGGCGCCACGGCCAGCACGTAGCGCTCCTGGCTCTCGTTGCACCAGATCTCGCGCGGCGCGAGGCCGCTTTCCTCGAGCGGCACCTGCGAAAGATCGAAGCGCGCGCCGAGGCCCGCGCCGTCGACGAGTTCGGGGAACGCATTCGACAGGCCGCCGGCGCCGACATCGTGGATCGCGAGGATCGGGTTGTGCTCGCCGAGCGCCCAGCAGTGGTTGATGACCTCCTGCGCGCGGCGCTGGATCTCCGGGTTGCCGCGCTGCACGCTGTCGAAGTCCAGCGCCGCGGTGTTGCTGCCGGCGGCCATCGAGCTGGCCGCGCCGCCGCCCATGCCGATGCGCATGCCGGGGCCGCCGAGCTGCACGAGCAGCGTGCCGGCCGGGAACTGCACCTTGTGCGTCTGCGCCGCGCTGATGCTGCCCAGGCCGCCCGCGATCATGATCGGCTTGTGGTAGCCGCGCACGACGCCGGCCACCCGCTGCTCGAAGACGCGGAAGAAGCCGCCGAGGTTCGGCCGGCCGAACTCGTTGTTGAACGCGGCGCCGCCGAGCGGGCCTTCGGTCATGATCGACAAGGCGCTGGCAATGTGCGCCGGCCGGCCGACAGGCGCGCGCTCCCAGGGTTCGGGCGACTCGCTGCCCTCGGCGCCGTCGAGGGCGCCCAGGTGCAGGTTGCTCACCGCAAAGCCGGTGAGCCCGGCCTTCGGCCGCGCGCCGCGGCCGGTGGCGCCCTCGTCGCGAATCTCGCCGCCGGCGCCAGTGGCCGCACCCGGGAACGGCGAGATCGCCGTCGGGTGGTTGTGCGTCTCCACCTTCATCAGCACGTGCGCGACCTCGGGCCGCGCGGCGTAGGCCGGCGCGTTGGTGAAGCCCGCCGGCGCCCAGCGCTCGATCGGGCCGCCTTCCATCACCGCGGCGTTGTCGCTGTAGGCGACGACGCTGTGCTGCGGCGAGACGCGCTCGGTGTGCCGGATCATCTGGAACATCGACAGCGGCTGGTGCTCGCCGTCGATCGTGAACTCGGCGTTGAAGATCTTGTGCCGACAATGCTCGCTGTTGGCCTGCGCGAACATCATCAGCTCGACATCGCTCGGGTTGCGGCCGAGCTTCGTGAACGCCGCGACGAGGTAGTCGATTTCGTCGGCCGAGAGCGCGAGGCCGAATTCGGTGTTCGCTTTCTCCAGCGCACCACGGCCAGCGCCCAGCACATCGACATGCGCCAGCGGCGGCGCCGGCTGCGGGTCGAACAGGTGCCGCGCCGCGTCGCGCTCGAAGGCGACGCTCTCGGTCATGCGGTCGTGCAGCAGCGCCGCAACGGCCGCGCGTTCGTCGGCACCGAGCGGCTTCGCACCACCGAGCAGGCCGCCCTTCAGCACGAGATGGAACTCGGTGACCCGCTCGATGCGGTGCATCTGGGCGCCGCAGTTGCGCGCGATGTCGCTTGCCTTGCTCGCCCACGGTGACACGGTGCCCAGGCGCGGCATCACGACGACGCGTTCGCCCCCCGCAGAGCCTGCGTAGGCGTCGCCATAGGCGAGCAGCCCCTCGAGCTTGTCGAGGTTCGCGGGCTCGGGCGGCGCGTCGAACGCGACCCAGTGCACGTACTGCGCGGCCACCGCGGTGATGCGCGGGCACGCCGCGCGCAGCCGCCGCAACAGGGCCTCGGCGCGGAAGGTGCTCAGGGCATTGCCGCCCTCGAAGAACTGCAGGATCAGGGGCGCGGCGGACATGCAGTAATTGCGCAGGGCGCGAGGCGCAGTCAAAGGCAGGGATTCTAGGTGGCTGGGCATAATCGCCCCCCGATGCATCCCCCGCCTTCCCTGCCGCCACGCCTCGTATGGCGCCCGCGCGGCCCCGGTATCGACCCATGCCCATCCCGCTGAAGACCGGTGCCGAGATCGACGGCATGCGCCTGGCCGGCCGCCTGGCCAGCGAGGTGCTCGACCTGCTGGCCGAGCACGTGCGCCCCGGCGTCACGACGCTCGAGCTCGACCGCATCGCGCACGAGCACATCACGCGCGTGCAAGGCGCCGTGCCGGCCACGCTCGGCTACGCGCCGCCCGGCTACCCGGCGTACCCGGCGTCGCTGTGCTCGTCGATCAACGACGTCGTCTGCCACGGCATCCCCGACGAGCGGCCGCTGAAGAACGGCGACATCGTCAACGTCGACGTCACCGTCATCAAGGATGGCTGGCACGGCGACAACAGCCGCATGTACGTGGTCGGCGAGACAAGCATCGCCGCCCGGCGGCTGTGCCGCCTGACGTTCGACGCGATGTGGAAGGGCATCGTCAAGGTCAGGCCCGGCGCGCGCCTCGGGGACATCGGCCACGCGATCCAGACGTTTGCCGAAGCGGCCGGGTTCTCGGTCGTGCGCGAGTTCTGCGGCCACGGCGTCGGCGCGCGCTTCCACGAGGAGCCACAGGTGCTGCACTACGGCCGCCCGGGCACGCTCGAGGAGCTGGTGCCGGGGATGATCTTCACGATCGAGCCGATGATCAACGCCGGCCGGCGCGAGATCAAGGAAGACCGGCGCGGCAACCGGCCGTACGACGGCTGGACGATCGTCACGCGCGACCGGTCGCTCTCGGCGCAGTGGGAGCACACGGTGCTCGTCACCGACACCGCCTACGAGGTGCTGACGGTGTCGGCCGGCAGCCCGCCGCCGCCGGACTTTGCGCCGCTTGGCTACAACGCGGCCGGCGCCCCCGTGGCGCGGCAGGGCAGCGTCGCCACCGCGGCCACCGCGCCCTGAGAGGCTGAGCCTCCGACCTTGGCTGCCGCCCTGGCCCCGGCTCCGCCCCCGGCCGCCGAGGGCCTGCCGGCGCTCAGGCAGCGCTACAAGAGCGGCAAGGCCGAACTGGTCGAGCATTTCCTCGCCACGCAGCGGCCAGGCGCCGCGGTCGCGGCGCGTTTGCTGCGCGCGCTGGCGCGCCACGTCGACGCGACGCTCGGTGCGCTGTGGGCGCAGCAGCGGATGAACGTGCTGGCGCCGCGCGCCGCGCTGGTGGCGGTGGGCGGCTTCGGCCGCGGCGAGTTGTTCCCGCACTCGGACATCGACCTGCTGGTGCTGCTGCCGCCGAGTGACGAGGCCGCGGACGGCGAGCCGGCGCCCGACGGTGCAACGCATGAGCAAGCGCCCCGGGAAGCAAGCCAGGAAGCGGTCGCCGCCTTCATCACCGCCTGCTGGGACATCGGCCTCGAATGCGGCTCGGCGGTGCGCACCGTCGCCGAGTGCCTGGCCGAGTCGGCGCGCGACGTGACGGTGCAGACCTCGCTGCTCGAAGCGCGCCTCGTCTGCGGCCACAAGCGCCTCTTCGCGACGCTGCGCGAGGCGCTGGCGCAGGCGATGGACGCGCGCGCCTTCTTCACCGCGAAGACGCTCGAGATGCGCCAGCGGCACGTCAAGTACGAAGGCACGCCGTATGCGCTCGAGCCCAACTGCAAGGAAAGCCCGGGCGGCCTGCGTGATCTGCAGGTCGTCATCTGGGTGGCGCGCGCGGCGGGCCTGGGCCGCACCTGGGCCGAACTCGCGGCCAAGGGGCTGATCACGCCGTTCGAGGCCGGCCAGCTCGCCAAGCACGAAGGCACGCTTCGGCTCGTGCGCGCGCGACTGCACGCCGTGGCCGGCCGGCGCGAAGACCGCCTCGTGTTCGACCTGCAGACCGCCGTCGCCGAGAGCTTCGGCCTCGTGCCGACGAAGGGCCAGCGCCCTTCGGAGGCGCTGATGCACCGCTACTACTGGGCGGCCAAGGCGGTGACGCAGCTCAACCAGATCCTGATGCTCAACATCGAGGAGCGCATCGCCGGCTCGGAAAGCTCGCCGATGCGGCCGATCAACGCGCGCTTCCTCGACCGCGGCGGCGCGCTCGAGGTGGCGAGCGACGACCTCTACTTCCGCGAGCCGCACGCGATCCTCGAGACCTTCCTCGTCTTCGTGCAGACGCCGGGGTTGCGGGGCCTGTCGGCGCGCACGCTGAGGGCGCTGTACAACGCGCGCAACGTGATGGACGCGGGCTTCAGGCGCGACCCGGAGAACCGGCGCCTCTTCATGGAGATCCTGCGCCAGCCCAAGGGGCAGACGCACGCGCTCAGGCTGATGAACCAGACCTCGGTGCTCGGGCGCTACCTCTGGGTCTTCCGCCGCATCGTCGGGCGCATGCAGCACGACCTGTTCCACGTCTACACCGTGGACCAGCACATCCTGATGGTCGTGCGCAACGTGCGGCGCTTCTTCATCCCCGAGCACGCGCACGAGTACCCGTTCTTGAGCCAGCTCGCCGCCGAGTGGGACCGGCCGTGGATCCTCTACATCGCGGCGATCTTCCACGACGTGGCCAAGGGGCGCGGCGGCGACCACTCCGATCTCGGCGCGGCCGAAGTGCGCCGCTTCAACCGCGAGCACGGCATCACCGGCGACGACGCGCAGCTGATCGAGTTCCTCGTGCGCCACCACCTGACGATGAGCTGGCTGGCGCAGAAAGAGGACCTCGCCGACGCCGAGGTGATCCGCGGCTTCGCAAAGCAGGTCGGCACGCCGCGGCGGCTCAACGCGCTGTACCTGCTGACGGTGGCCGACATCCGCGGCACGAGCCCGAAGGTGTGGAACGCCTGGAAGGGCAAGCTGCTGGAAGACCTGTACCGGCTGACGCTGCGGGCGCTGGGCGGCGCGCAGCCCGACGCGCACGCCGAGATCGAGGCGCGCAAGGTCGAGGCGCGGCACTTGCTGGCGCTGCACTCGGCGCTGCCCGGCACCGAAGAGCCGCTGTGGAAGACGCTCGAGGTGAGCTACTTCGCGCGCCACGACGCGGCCGAGATCGCCTGGCATGCGCGCTCGCTGTGGCGGCACGTCAAGACGGCGCGGCCCGTGGTGCGCGCGCGGCCCTCGTCGGTGGGCGAAGGGCTGCAGGTGCTCGTCTATTCGCCCGACCAGCCCGACCTCTTTGCACGCATCTGCGGCTACTTCGACAACGCCGGCTTCAGCATCCAGGACGCGAAGATCCACACGACGCGCGCCGGCTATGCGCTCGACACCTTCCAGGTCACCAGTTCACTGGCCGGCGACGACGGCGAACTCGACCACCGCAGCCTGATCTCGCTGGTGGAGACGCAGGCCGTGCAGGCGCTCGCCGCCACCGGGCCGCTGCCCGAGCCGCGGCGCGGCCGCGTCTCGCGCCGGGTGCGCAGCTTCCCCGTCATCCCGCGCGTCTCGCTCGTGCCCGACGAGCGCGCGCAGCGCTGGCTGCTCACCGTCTCGGCGAGCGACCGCACCGGCTTGCTCTACGCCGTGGCGCGTGTGCTCGCCGCGCACCACATCAATCTGCAACTGGCCAAGGTGACGACGCTCGGCGAGCGCGTCGAGGACACCTTCCTCGTCGACGGCGCGGCGCTGCAGCGGCCGAAGGCGCAACTGCGCATCGAGAGCGAGATCCTCGACGCCGTCGCGGCGCCGGCCTGAGGGCACGAAGGCGATGGCGGTGCAGCGCATCAGCGCCGAAGCGGCGATCGAGCGGCTCGCGTCGTTCGACGCCGTCATCGACGCGCGCAGCCCCGCCGAACACGCCGAAGATCGCCTGCCCGGCGCGCTCAACTGGCCGTCGCTCGACGACGCCGAGCGCGCCGAGATCGGCACGGTCTACAAGCAGGTCTCGGCCTTCGAGGCGCGCAAGCGCGGCGCCGTGCTCGTGGCGCGCAACATCGCGCGCCACGTCGAACGCGAGGCGCTCGACCTGCCGCGCGAGTGGGCGCCGCTGGTCTACTGCTGGCGCGGCGGCCAGCGCTCGGGGGCGCTGGCCACCGTGCTCGACGCGATCGGCTTTCGCGTCCACCTGCTCGAAGGCGGCTACCGCGAGTTCCGCCGCGCCGTGCTGCGCGAGTTGGAGACGCTGCCGGCACGGCTGCCGCTGCGCGTGCTGGCCGGGCGCACCGGCAGCGGCAAGAGCCGGCTGCTCGGCGCGCTAGCCGCGGCCGGCACGCAGGTGCTCGACCTCGAGGCACTGGCGCAGCATCGCGGCTCGGTGCTCGGGCTCGTGCCGGGCGAGGTGCAGCCTTCGCAGAAGGCGTTCGAGACGGCGCTGTGGCAGGCGATGCGCGGCTTCGACCCGGCACGCGCCGTCTGGGTCGAAAGCGAAAGCCGAACGATCGGCCGGCTGCGCCTGCCCGAGGCGCTGCTCGTGCGCATGCGCGAGGCGCCGTGCACCGCGGTGCAGATGCCGCTGGATGCGCGCGTGGCGTTCTTGATGAACGACTACGGCCACTTCGTGCGCGACGCCGCGGCCACCGAGGCCTTCTGCGAGCGCCTCGCGGCGCTGCGCGAACACTGCGGCAGCGCCACCGTCGAGCGCTGGCAACGCGAGGCGCGCGCCGGCGAGCACGCCAACGTCGTGCGCGAACTGCTCGTGCAGCACTACGACCCGGTCTACGAGCGCTCGATGGCGCGCAACTACGCCGGCTACAAGGCCGCCGCGGCGTTGCCGCTGGCCGATGGCAGCGCCGGGAGCCTGGCCGCGGCGGTGGCGGTTTGTGCTGCTGACACCTCGATCTCGATGCACGCCCCGGCCGACGCTGGCGGCGGTGGCTGATCCGCATCAACGCCGCGCGCGGCGCACGCCGCTAGAGTGCGCCGCCGCCTGCCGCAGCCCATCGCCAGTCGATGGGCCGCGCAGGCGATGCCGGCCCGGCGGATACGCTTCGCAACGTTGCAGCCACCCGCCGACCGCCCGCCCATGCCGCAAGCTCCCGCCGATTCCGCCGCCGCCGACTCACACCACGCGCTTGCCGTCGCCGAAGTCGGCTGGTCGCGCCCGCTCGCGTGGCTGGCGCGCGGCTGGGCCGACTTCATGCGCAGCCCGGGGCCGGGGCTCGCGCACGGTGCCGTGTGTGCGCTCTTCGGCCTGGCACTCGTGGCGCTGGCGCGCGAGCGCTTCTGGATCCTCGTCGGCGCGTGCACCGGGTTCCTGCTTGTGGCGCCCGTGGTCGCCACGGGCCTCTATGCGACGAGCCGCGCGCTCGACCAGGGCCGGCGTGCGTCGCTCGCCGACGCGGTGGCCGTGTGGCGATCGTTCGACGGCCGGCTCGTGCGCTTCGGCCTGCTGCTCGCGCTGGCCGGCACCGGCTGGGTGCTGACGAGCGCGGCGCTGATCACCGGCTTCGCCGCGGCGCCGATCCTCGGCCCGGCCGACTTCGTGCGCGAGGTCGTGCTGAACCCGCGCTCGTGGCTCTTCGAGGCCTGGCTGCTGCTGGGCGCCGTGCTCGCCGCGCCGGTGTTCGCCTCGAGCGTCGTCGCGATGCCGCTGTTGCTCGACCGGCCGGTGGGCGTGCTCACCGCGGTGCTGACGAGCTGGCGCGCGGTGCTCGGGTCGCCCGCGGCGATGGCGCTGTGGGCCTTCGTGCTGGCGCTGTTGTGCGGCATCGGCATGGGCACGGCGATGCTGGGCTTGGTCGTCGTCGTGCCCTGGCTCGGGCACGCGAGCTGGCATGCCTACCGCGACATCGTCGGCGCGGCCGGCGGCACCGCGCCTCGGAGCGGCTGATGTTCGGCTACACCGAAGAGCAGATCGCCTGGTTCGGCCTGACCTTCGGGGTCGGCGCCTTCATGCTGTACATGGTGTTCATCATCGTGCAGCTGGCGCGCGAATCGAAGGCGGGGCGCTTCGGCACCTTCGTGCTCTTCCTGGCGCTCGGCGTCGGGCTCATCGGCTTCGTCGCCAAGGGCATCATCAAGTACGTGATGGGAGTGGAGTGAAGGCGCCGCTGCCGCCGCGGCACAGCGGCCTGGACGACGCGCAGGCGCTCATCACCGGCACGCTGTTCGTCGCGCTGGGGCTCGTGCTCTTTCGCCACGCGGGGCTCGTCACCGGCGGCACGGCGGGCATCGCGTTCGTCGCGCACTACGCGCTCGCGGTGCCGTTCGGCGCCGCGTTCTTCGCCATCAACCTGCCCTTCTACGTGCTCGCCTGGCGGCGCATGGGCGCGCGCTTCACGGTGAAGACCTTCGCGGCCGTCGCGCTGCTGTCGGCCACGGCCGAGGTGCTGCCGCACTGGCTGGTGCTGCAGTCGGTGCAGCCGGTGTTCGCGGCGCTCGGCGGCGGGCTCCTGATGGGCGCGGGCATGCTGATGCTGTTCCGCCACCGCGCGAGCCTGGGCGGCCTGAACGTGCTCGTGCTGTGGCTGCAGGAAAGACGCGGCTGGCGCGCCGGGCACGTACAGCTGGCGCTGGACAGCCTCGTGCTGCTCGCGTCGCTGCCGTGGCTGACGGCCTGGCAGCTCGTGCTTTCGATCGCCGGCGCGGCGGCGCTGAACTTCGCGATCGCCGTGAATCACCGGCCAGGACGCTACCTGGCGATGTGAACTCGTCGATGTGCTTCCCCCATGAGTCTGGCTCCGCGGGCGGCGGCGCCGCCGCTGCCGCGTGGCATAGTCCTTCGCAACATCCAAGAAACCCTGCGCACGCGCCGCTGCAGCGCCTGGCAGCCCGAGGGAGGCCCGCCCCCGTGTCGATTCGTGAGCTTGCCCGCCGCTGGCGAGCCGGCGCCGCCGTCTGCGGCGCTTCGGTCGTACTCGCTGCGCTCCCCGCGTCGCCGGCGCTGGCGCAACGGACCCCGTCGGAGGCCGCCGACGAGTGGATCTACCTGGTCGAGCGCGGCGACACGCTGATCGGCCTGCACGAACGCCTGCTGCGCCCGGAGGCCGACTGGCGCATCGTGCAGCGGCTGAACCGCATCGCCAACCCGAACCTGCTGCTGCCGGGCGCCAGCTTGCGCATCCCGGTGGCGCTGCTGCGCGAAGAGGCCGAGCAGGCCGAAGTGCTGCACGTGCACGGCGAGGTCTGGATCGAACGCAACGGCGCGGCTCGCCAGCCGCTTTCCGGCAACACGCCGGTCGCCGTCGGCGACGTCGTGACCACCGGCGCGCAGTCGTCGGTGTCGCTGCGTTTTGCCGACAGCTCGCGCACGCAGATCGGCCCCAACAGCCGCCTCGTCGTCGATCGCCACGCGCGGCTGGGCGCGAGCGGCGTCGTCGACACGCGGCTCAAGCTCGACGCCGGCGGCGCCGAGGTGCAGGTGCCCGCGCCACCGCCGGCCACCGCCGCGCCACGCACCGAAGCACGAGGTGCCGCGCGCCCGCCCGCCTCGGCCGCCGCGGCACCGCCGATGCCCCCGGCGCGCCCGGCGCCGCGCTTCGAGTTGCGCACGCCGGTCGTCAACCTCGGCGTGCGCGGCACCGAGTTCCGCGGCCGCGTCGACGGCGCGCGCGTGCTGGCCGAAGTCGTGCAAGGCCGCGTCGCGGCCGGGCCGCAGACGGTCGACGCCGGCTTCGGCACCGTCGCCACCGCCGCCGGCGTGGCGCCGCCGCGGCGGCTCTTGCCCGCGCCCGACGCGGCCGCGCTGCCCGAGCGCATCGAGCGTGTGCCGCTGCAGCTGAACCTGCCGCGCGTCGAGGGCGCGCGCGCGATGCGCGCGCAGGTCTATGCGCTCGGCGACGCGCAAGGCGGTGCCGGCAGCGCCCCGCGCCTGCTGCTGGACGGCGTATTCGATCAGCCGCAGGCCGCGTGGACCGACGACCTGCCCGACGGCCGCTACGAGCTGCGCCTGCGCGCCAGCGATGCCGACGGCGTCGAAGGCCTCGCCGCGCAGCGCGTCTTCACGCTGAAGGCGCGGCCCGAGCCGCCGTTCCTTCAGCGCCCGCGCGCCGGCGAGAAGACCACCGACGAGCAGGTGACGCTCACGTGGGCGCGCAACCCGCAGGCGGCGCGCTACAAGGTGCAGGTGGCGCGAGAGGCCGACTTCGCGGCGCCCTCGGTGCAGCGCGACGACGTCACCGCCACCGAGCTGCGCGTGCCGCTGGCGCTGGGCACGCACCACTGGCGCGTGGCCGCCGTGCGCGCCGACGGCGACACGGGCCCCTGGGGCGACGCGCGCGTCGTCGAGCGTGTCGCGGTGCCGCCGCCGCCGCCGCCGCCCTCGGCGCCCGGCGGGCAGAAAGCCGCCGCCGGCGAAGACGGCCTCGTCGTCAGCTGGGCCGCCTCGCCGGTGCCCGGCGCGAGCTACCAGGTGCAGGTGGCGCGCGACGCCGCGTTCACGCAGCTCGTGCTCGACGAGCGCACGACGCGCACCGAAGCCCTGGTGCCGAAGGCCGACGCCGGCACGTATTACGTGCGCGTGCGCACGATCGGCCCCGACGGGCGCCCCGGCACCTTCGGCGGCGCGCAGGAGATCGAGGTGCCGCGTTCCTGGCCGTGGTGGCCGTGGCTGCTGCCGTTGTTGCTTCTCTTCTGAGGGCGGGCGCGCGCCGCCGGCCGTGGTCGATCCTGGCCACGGCGGCGGCCGTCGCGCTGCTGTTGACGCTGACCTCGCTGTCGGCGCCGCTGGCGCGCGACGCGCAGGACGTGCAGCTGCGGCTGCTGGCGCCCGAAGCGGCCAGCCCGGCGGTGCTCGTCATCGACATCGACGACGGCTCGCTGGCCGAGTTGAAGCCGCAGTTCGGCTCCTGGCCGTACCGGCGCGACGTCTACGCGCTGATGGTCGAGCAGCTGCGCGACCTCGGCGCCCGCGCCATCGCCATCGACCTGCTGCTGGCCGACGGCGCTGAGGGCGACGAGTCGCTGGCGCGCACGCTGGCGCGCCCGGGCGCGCCAGTCGTGCTGGCCGCCGCCGGGCTGCGCCATGCGAGCGACACGCGCCGCAGCGCGCGCACGCTGGCCGGCGCCACGTCGCTGTTCGGCGCCGACGGCGCGGCCGCGCTCGGCGCACCGGCGCCGCCGGCCGGCGCGGCGACGCCGGCCCTGGCGGGCGCACCGAGCGCAACCAGCGCAACCGGCACACCCGGCGCCGCGGCCTCCCCCGGCGGCCCCGGCGGCCCCTGGCCCGGGGCCGGCACCGCGCCGGCGCATCCTTGGCCGACGCTCGCGCTGCCCACGCCGAGCGTCTGGCCGCAGGCGCGGCTGCCGCGCCTGGGTGTCATCACGAGCCCGCTGGACGACGACGGCGTGCTGCGTGCGCTGCCACTGTGGCACCGCGACCCGCAGCAGTTGCTGCCGGTGATGCCGTGGGCGGTGCACACGGCGGTGCACGGCGCGGCGGCGACGCCGCCGCCGCTGGACCCGCGCGGCGCCTACCACCTGGCGATGCCGCTGGCCGAGGCGTGGCCGCCGGTGCGCCGCTTTGCCGAGCTGGCGCAGGTGGCGCTCGGCCAGATCGACGCGGCGGCGCTGCAGCAGGCCGTGCACGGGCGCATCGTCTACCTCGGCAGCAGCGCGCTGCTGGCCGACGCGGTGATGACGCCGCAGGGCCAGATGTCGGGCACCGTGGCATTGGCGCAGGCGACCGCGGCGCTGGCCGAAGGGCACTGGGTGCGCCCGCACTCCGACATGCTGGACACGGCGCTCGTCGTGCTGGCGCTGCTGCCCGCGACGCTGACCGTGTGGCGCGGCCGTCCGGCGCCGGCGCGCGACGCCGCGGCGGTGGCGCTGGCGCTGGCGGCGATGGTCGGCCTGGCGCTGTGGGCGCTGTGGCAGTGGCGCCAGCCCAGCGAGTGGGTCACGCCGCTGGCGACGCTGGCGGTGGCGTGGGCGGCGTCGCTGGCGATGCACCAGCGCGGCCAGGCGGCGGCGCGCCGGCGCCTGCTGCACGAGGTCGAGGTCAGCGAGGAGGCGGCGCGCGCCAAGTCGGCCTTCCTCGCCAATGTCAGCCACGAGATCCGCACGCCGCTGAACGCGCTGCTCGGAGTCGCCGAGCTGCTCGCGCAGACCGAACTCAGCGCCAAGCAGCGGCTGCACGTGCAGGTGTTCCGCGAGTCGGGGCAGGCGCTGTTGTCGCTGATCAACGACCTGCTGGACCTGTCGCGCATCGAGGCCGGCCGCTTCGAGCTGAACCCGGCGCCGTTCGACCTGCACGCCGCGCTCGCCCGCCTGACCGCGCTCATGCAGGTGCGCGCCGACGACAAGGGCCTGAACCTCGTGCTCGACGTCGCGCCCGGGCTGCCGGTGGGCGTGCTCGGCGACCGGCTGCGGCTGGAGCAGGCGCTGATGAACCTGGTCGGCAACGCCGTCAAGTTCACCTCGCGCGGCAGCGTGCGGCTGGCGGCGCTGCCCGACCCGCAGGTGCCGGGCATGCTGCGCTTCGACGTCATCGACACCGGCATCGGCATCGCCGCGGACAAGCTGGGCGTGATCTTCGAGCCGTTCGCGCAGGCCGACGGCAGCATCACGCGGCTGTTCGGCGGCACGGGCCTGGGGCTGTCGATCACGCGCAGCATCGCGCACCTGATGGGCGGCTCGCTGCAGGTGCAAAGTGCACCCGGCGTCGGCAGCACGTTCACGCTGCGGCTGCCGCTGCGCCCGGCCGGGCCCGCCGAGGCGAGCGCCGGTGCGCCCGCCGAGCGCCCCGCGGCGCCCGCCGATGGCACGGCCGAGGCGTCATCCGGTGCGGCCGCAGCCTCTGCGCCGGCCGATGCCGCGGCCGGTGCGGCCGCCGCCTTGGCGCGCGCGCCGGCGGCCGGGTCCGTGGCGGCGCACCCCGCCCGCGGCGGCCACGCCGCCCCTGCGGCCGAACCGGCGCTGTCACTGCAGGCCGGCGCCGCCGGCGGCGCGCCGCTGTCGGTGCTGCTGGCCGAGGACAACGAGATCAACGTCTACCTCTTTCGCAACATGCTCGAAGGCCAGCCGCTGGCGCTGGACTTCGCTGCCGACGGCGCCGAGGCGCTGGAGCGGCTGCGCCGGCAGCGCTACGACATCGCCTTCATCGACGTGCAGATGCCCGGCCTCGACGGCCTGAGCGTGACGCGCGCGCTGCGCACGCTCGAATCCGGCGGCGGCCGCGCGCGCACGCCGGTCGTCGCGCTGACGGCCAACGCCTTCGCCAGCGACCTGCGCGCCAGCTTCGAGGCCGGCTGCGACCGCCACCTGACCAAGCCGTACTCGCGCCAGCAGCTGATCGAGGCGATCCAGCAACTGGCCACGCCGTTGGCGCCGCCGCCGCCACCCGCCGCGGTGGCCGTCGGGCCGGCCACCGCGGCCGACGAATCGATCATCGACCGCAGCGGCGCCATCCAGCGCCTGGACGGCGACGCCGCGCTGTACCACCGCCTGGCCGGGCAGGCCGCCGGCTACATGCAGGAGTGGCCCGAGAGCTTCGCGCAGGCGCGCCGCGAAGGCAGCCGCGAGCAGGCGTTCCGCCTCGCGCACGACCTGCGCAGCATCGCGCAGGCGGTGGGCGCGCTGGCGGTGGCCGAACACGCCGGCTGCGTCGAACGTTCGCTGCGCCGCGTGCGCGAGGAGGATGGCACGAACGGCACGAACGGCACGAACGGCACGAACGGCGACGGCCACGCCGTCGAGGTGGCCGGCCCGCTCGTGCTCGACGAAGCGGCGCTGGCGCGCACGCTGGCGACGCTGCCGGCGGTGATCGAGGCGCTCGCAGGGCCCAAGCCCTGACAAACGCCGATCACCGGCCGGCGGCGCACGCCGGCGGCATCACCCCATGTGCAGGCCGCCGTTGCAGCTGAAGTCGGCGCCGGTCGTGAAGCCCGAGTCCTCGCCGGCGAGCCAGGCGACGATCGAGCCGATCTCGTCGGGCGTGCCCAGGCGCTTGACCGGGATCGTCGCGACGATCTTCTCCAGCACCTCGGGCTTGATGGCGCGGACCATGTCGGTGCCGATGTAGCCGGGGCTGACGGTGTTCACCGTGACGCCCTTGTTCGCGAGCTCCTGCGCCAGCGCCATCGTGAAGCCGTGCATGCCGGCCTTCGCGGCGCTGTAGTTGGTCTGCCCGGCCTGGCCCTTCTCGCCGTTGACGCTGCTGATCTGGATGATGCGGCCCCAGCCCTTTTCCACCATGCCCGGCACCACCTGTTTGGTGACGTTGAACATGCTGTTGAGGTTGGTGTCGATGACCGCGTCCCAGTCCTCGCGCGTCATCTTCAGGAACATGCGGTCGCGCGTGATGCCGGCGTTGTTGATCAGCACGTCGATCGCGCCGTGCTCGCCGGTGGCCTTGGCGAACGCGGCCACCGTGCTCTCCCAGTCGGCGACATTGCCCACCGAGGCGTAGAAGGTGTAGCCGAGCGCCTTCTGCTCGCCGATCCACTTGGCGTGGTCGCGGCTCGGGCCGCAGCCGGCAATGACCTTGAAGCCTTCCTTGTGCAGGCGCTGGCAGATTGCCGTGCCGATGCCGCCCATGCCGCCGGTGACGTATGCGACCTTCTGTGCCATCGATTCGCTCCTTGAGTGTGGTTGTGCGATGTCGTTGAGTATCTGCCGCCCCTTGCGGCCGGAGAAGCCTTCAAGCCCCCCGAGGAAACACTGCCGTGTCGTTGCAGCCGCTTGCGTTCAGGCTTTCGCCTTCACGTAACGGCCGGGCGCGGGTTCGATCACCTTGAAGTCGCGAGTGCCGTAGCCCTTGGGCGCCGGCACGTCGCCGCCGGCGTGGCCGGCGAGCCACTCGGTCCACACCGGCCACCAGCTGCCGGGCCGCTCGCTGGCGCCTTGCAGCCAGCCCTGCGGCTCCTCGGGCAACTGCGCATTGACCCAGTGGCTGCGCTTGCCCTTGGCCGGCGGGTTGATGACGCCGGCGATGTGGCCGCTGGCGCCGAGCACGAACGTCACCGCACGGCCGCGCGCGCCGGCGCGGCGCTTGAACAGCGCCACCGAACGGTACGCGGCGTCCCACGGCACGATGTGGTCCTCGCGCGAGGCGTAGACGAACACCGGCGCGGCGATGCGCCCGAGGTCGACCTTCTCGCCGCAGACGGTCAGGCGGCCGGGCACCTTCAGCTCGTCCTGCAGATACGTGTGGCGCAGGTACCAGCAGTACATCGGCCCGGGCAGGTTCGTGCTGTCGCCGTTCCAGTACAGGAGGTCGAACGGCGGCGGCGCCTCGCCTTTCAGGTAGTTGCCGACGACGTAGTTCCACACGAGGTCGTTGGGGCGCAGGAAGCTGAAGGTCGTCGCCAGCTCCTTGCCGCGCAGCAGCCCGGGGCCGCGCGGCGACTCGGCGCCGATCGTCATCTCGCGCAGCCGCACGCTCGCCTCGTCGACGAAGATGTCCAGGATGCCGGTGTCGCTGAAGTCGAGCAGCGTCGTCAGCAGCGTCACCGACGCGGCCGGCTGGTACTCGGCCGCATCCGGTTGGCCGAGGCGCGCACCGCGCGCCGCCAGCACCGCGAGCGCCGTGGCGAGGATCGTCCCGCCGACGCAGAAGCCGAGCGCGTTGATCGTCGCCGCGCCGCTGATCGCCTGCACCGTGCGGATCGCGGTGATCGCGCCGTCTTCGATGTAGTCGTCCCAGGTCTTCGCGGCGAGCGACTCGTCGGGGTTGCGCCAGCTGACGACGAAGAGGCGGTGCCCCTGCTCGACCGTGTGGCGCACGAGCGAATTGTCGGGCTGCAGATCGAGGATGTAGTACTTGTTGATGCAAGGCGGCACGAAGATCACCGGCCGCTCGTGCACCTTGGCCGTCAGCGGCTTGTATTCGATGAGCTGGAAGAGCTCGTTCTCGAACACCACCGCGCCCTCCGTCGTGGCGACGTTGCGGCCGACCTCGAAGACGCTCTCGTCGGTCTGCGAGACGTGGCCCTTCTGCACGTCCTCCAGCAGGTGCTGCATGCCGGTGGCGATGCTCTCGCCGCGCGTGGCCAGCGCCTTGCCGAGCGCCTCGGGGTTCAGCGCGAGGTAGTTGCTCGGGCTCGCCGCATCGATCCACTGCTGCACCGCGAAGCGCACGCGCGCGCGCGTCTTCGCATCGCCCTCGACGCTCTCGGCCATCTGCATCAGCGTGCGTGCGTTCAGCAAGTACAGCTGGGCGTTGAAGGCGGCGGCCGGGTTCTTCAGCCATTCGGCGCCGGCGAAGCGGCGGTCGGCCAAGGTCGGCGCGGCAGGTGCGGCCGCCCCATCGCCTGCGCTGGCACCCGCCGCGGCCAGCGACTGGTTCCACAGCTCGCCGGCGCTCTTCAGGTAGTCGCCCTGCAGCGCCGCGAGGCGCTCCATCGGCAGCGACAGGCCCGACATCGAACGCCAGATGTCGCCGAAGGGGGCGGCGAACGGCGGCGGCGTGTCAGCCGCAGCGCCCGGCGCAGCGACGGTGGGCTCGACGCCGGCGGCCGCGGCGGCGGCCTCGGTGGCAGCCTTGGCCGCCTTGATACCGGCCTTGGTGGCCGTGCCAGTGGCGCGGCTTGCGGCCTTCGATCGCGGCTTCGCGCCGGGCTTTGCCGTTGCGGCCGCAGTCTTCTTGGTCTTCATCGTCGGTCTCCAGCGACGGCGCGCAGCGGCGAAGGCTCGCGCGGGCCACTTTGTTGTCGGCACGAGGTTGTAGGCGGCGCGGCTTACCTGCCCATGACGGCGGCGACCATCAAAACCGCGAGATCATTCTGGCATGTTGATCGTCGCCATCGCCTGGATCTACGTCGTCGGCATGGCCGCCATCGCCGAGGCGCTGTCGCCGCAAGGCACCGTGCTCGGCGCGCTCGTCACGTTCACGTTCTGGGGCGTGCTGCCGCTTTCGATCGTGCTGTACGTGATGGGCACGCCGGCGCGCAGGAAACGGCGCCGGCGTGCGGAAGAGACTGAAGCGGCAGACGCGGGCGAAGCGGCCGGGCAGGCGCCGCCGCCAGCACCACCTTCAACCGCGCGCGATGCTCCCGCCGCCGGCGCGGTGCAGCCAGATGGCCGCGGCCATGCGCCCGGAGGGACTGGCCGGGACGCGGGTGCTGTCGCGCCTGAACGAGAAGAACGTTGACTCGTCGTCGAACGTACAGGCCTCGCTCGCACTGACCGCGCCGACACCCAGCCGCGCCAGCCGCGCACGCGCGAGGCCGCGCAGATCGGCAAGCCAGCGCGGCGCGCCGTCGGGCCGCGGCGCGAAACGAAAGCCCGGCGCATCGCTCACATCGCTCACATCCCTTTCGCGCGGCTCGACGCCGAAGGCGTGCAGCACCTCGGCGCCGACCTCGAAGCGCGCCGGCCCGATGCACGGCCCCAGCCACGCCATCAGTTCACCCGGCGCCACGCCGGCGCCGCGCGTGAGCGCCTCGACCGTCGCCTCGATGACGCCGGCCGCGAGCCCGCGCCAGCCGGCGTGCGCCGCGGCGACCGCGCGGCCGTCGCGCGCGGCCAGCAGCACCGGCAGGCAGTCGGCCGCGCCGATGACGCAGGCCACACCCGGCGTTTGCGTCCACGCGGCATCGGCGGCGACCTCGGGGCACTCGGGCGTCGCGTCGTCGAGTTCGAGTACGTGCACGCCGTGCACCTGGCGCAGCCACACCGGGCGCGCCGGCGGTGGCTCGGCAGCCACGTCCACACCGCGAAGGCTGGCCGCGAAGCGCCGCCGGTTCTCGGACACCGCCTCGGGCGTGTCGCCGACGGCGCGGCCGAGGTTCAGGCTCGCGAGCGCGCCGGTGCTGACGCCGCCGGACCGGGTGCTCATCAGCGCGCCAACGTTTGCCGGCGCCGCCCACGCCGGGCGCACGAGCGCCGATTCAGGCAGCGCGGCCGTCACTCGGCATCCGGGCAAGCCTCGGGCCGCGTGCGCTCGAACGCGTCGAGCTTCATGCAGTTGTCGAACACGCGCACGACGTGGGGCACGTGCTCGAGCCGGCAGCCGAAGCGCCGCGCGTTGAAGATCTGCGGCACGAGGCAGCAGTCGGCCACCGTCGGCGTCTCGCCGTGGCAGTAGGTGGCCGGCCGCGCCGCGAGCTGGCGCTCGATGACTTCGAGGCCGGTCTCGACCCAGTGCTTGTACCAGCGGTTCTTGTCGTCCTCGCTGACCTTGAGGTCGCGCACGAGGTAGCGCAGCACGCGCAGGTTGTTCAGCGGGTGGATTTCGCAGGCGATGTCCAGCGCGATGGCGCGCACGCGCGCACGGCCGCCGGCGTCCGCGGGCAGCAGCGGCGGCTGCGGATGTGTCTCGTCGAGGTACTCGATGATCGCCAGCGACTGCGTCAGCGTGTGTTCGCCGTCGCGCAGCAGCGGCACGAGCCGCGCCGCCGACACCGCCGCGTAGCTTTCATTGAACTGCTCGTCGCGCTGCAGATGCACCGGCTTGTAGTCGTAGGCCAGGCCCTTCAGCGCCAGCGCGATGCGCACGCGGTACGACGCCGACGAGCGGAAGTAGTTGTAGAGCTCCATCACATCCTCCACGCTGACAGCGGTCGCCTCGGGCAGCGAACGAGCCGCGATCAGCGCACCGCGACGCGCAGCACCGGCAGGCCGGCGATCACACCTTCCATCACGTCGCCGGACACCACCGCGCCGACGCCGGCCGGCGTGCCGGTGAAGACGAGGTCGCCCGGTTTCAGCTCCCAGGCGCGGCTGAGCTGCTCGATCGTCTCGTTGACGCTCCAGATCAGCTCGGCAAGGTCGCCCTTCTGCTTTTGCTGGCCGTTGACGGCGAGCGTGATCGCGCCCTTCGTCAGCTCGCCGGTGCGCGCCTTCGGCACGAGCGGGCCGATCGGCGCCGACTGGTCGAACGCCTTGCCGATGCTCCACGGCCGGCCCTGCTTCTTCATCTCGTTCTGCAGATCGCGCCGGGTCATGTCCAGGCCGGCGGCATAACCCCAGATGTGATCGGCCGCCTGCGCTGCCGGGATGTCGCGCCCGCCGCGGCCGATGGCCACGACGAGTTCGATCTCGTGGTGCAGGTTCTTCGTCAGCGGCGGGTAATCGATGGCGCCGGTCTCGCCTTCGGCCACCGGCACCAGCGAATCGGCCGGCTTCAAGAAGAAGAACGGCGGCTCGCGGCCGGTGAAGCCCATCTCCTGTGCGTGCTCGGCGTAGTTGCGGCCGACGCAGTAGATGCGGTGCACCGGGAACAGGCCGCCGCCGGCAGCCGGCAGGACGGGGACGCAGGCAGGGGCCGGCGGCGTGAAGACGTAGTTCATGGGCTTGCGGATTCCTTGAGCGCGATCAGGACTGGCGAGGGCGGGCATTTTTCCCGGCTGCGCATGCTACGCCGTCACGCCTGCGCGGCCGGCGACGACGCGAGCCACGCCGGGCCCGCACTCCCAACGTGTGAACAAGCCCTAAACTGGCGCCGATGTTCGTGCCCCGCCGCATCCAGCATTGCCGCGCGTGCGGCGCGGCCACCGCCTACCGCGTGCCGGCCGACGACAACCGCGAGCGCGCGATCTGCAGCGGCTGCGGCGAGATCCACTACGAGAACCCGATCAACGTCGTCGGCACCGTGCCGGTGTGGCACGACCAGGTGCTGCTGTGCCGGCGCAACATCGAGCCGCGCTACGGCATGTGGACGCTGCCGGCCGGCTTCCTCGAGCACGGCGAGACGGCGCGCGACGGCGCACTGCGCGAGACCACCGAAGAGGCTGGCGCGCGCATCGAGCTCGAGGGCCTGTACACCGTGCTGGACGTCGTGCGCGCCGGCCAGATCCACCTCTTCTGGCGCGCGCGCATGCTCGACGCGCACCTGGCGCCGGGACCGGAGACGATCGAGGCGCGCCTGTTCCGCGAGGACGAGGTGCCGTGGGAGCAGATCGCGTTTCGCACCGTGCGGCAGACGCTCGAGCACTTCTTCGCCGACCGCCGGGCCGGGCGGTTCGGATTCCACGAGGGGCAGATCGGCTGACAGCGCGCGGGGTTTGTCACCCCTCCGCCGCGCCCTCGCCTTCTTCGACGCGGCCGCTCTTCGGCTCGTCGTCGGCCATGCCGACCGCCGCGCCGGTGGCGCCGTCGAAGCCGATCGCCCACAGCGCCTCGAGCTGGCGCGGGTCGGCCACGCCTTCGGCCAGCGCCTGCAGGCCCAGGCCGTGCACCAGCCCGACGAGGCTCTCGACGTAGCTGCGCGACGCATCGTCGTCCTGCACGCCGTGCAGGTGGCGCGCGTCGATCTTCACGTAGTCGATGCCCACCTCCTTCAGCGCCGGCAGCGTGCGCGGCGAGGCGCCGGCGTGCTCGACGCCGACGCGCACGCCGAGCTTGCGCCAGGCCGGCACCGCCTCGCGCAGCGCGGCGCTGATGTCGCCGTCGGGCAACTCGGCCCATTCCATCGACAGGCGCGCGGCCGCCGGCCCGGCCGTCTTCAGGCGCGCCAGCAGCGCGCGCGGGAAGCCCGGGCTCAGCAGCGAGCGCGGCGCCACGTGCACGCAGCGCGGCTGGCCGTCGACGGCGATCGCCGCGAGCGCCAGGTTCACCGCCGACAGGTCCACCAGCGGCGTCAGCCGGCTGCGCGCGGCGATCGCCAGCCAGCGGCGCGCAACGAGGAACTCGCCGCCCGGCTCGACCTGCACGCGCAGCGGGCACTCGAGGTGGATCAGGCGGCCCTCGGCGTCGACGACCGGGAAGGCGCCCAGCCGCACGCGCGACTCGTCCAGCGCGGCCGCGATCAGCTCGCGCCAGGCGCGCGCGCCGGTGGCGCCGAGTTCGCTCAAGTCCTCGACGACGGTTTCGCCGGCCGCCTCGGCGCGCGCCAGCGCCGCGTCGGCGGCCGACAGCGCCGCGCCGGCGGCCAGGCCGCGCAGGCCGTCGCAGCCGGCGACGACGACGCGCACGCCGGGCAGCCGCGACGCCGGCGACGCGGCCACCGCGGCCTCGATCGCCGCAGCCGTCTCGCGCGCCGCGCCGGCCGCCGGCAGCGCGAGCGCGAAGTCCTGGCCGGTCAGGCGGCCCGCGGCCGCGCCGCCGATGCGCTCGACGTAGGTCAGCAGCACGTCGGCGACGGCGACGAGCAGCCGGTCGGTGACGTCGCGGCCGTGCCGCTCGTTCATCGCGACGAGGTCGGGCACGCGCACGAGCAGCAGCGAGGCCGCCGGCAGCCGCGCGTCGCCGAGCACGTCGCCCAGGCGCGAGAGGAAGTAGGCGCGCAGCGGCAGCCCGGTGACGGTGTCGGTCTGCACCTGCCGCTGCAGCTGCGCCACCTGCTCGGCCTGCGCGACGACGCGCTCGCGCAGCCGCCGCACGACGGCGTTCATCGCCCGCGTCAGCTCGCGCAGCTCGGGCCAGCGCGGCTCGGGCACCTCGACGAACTGGAGCCGCTCGAGCGACTGCGCCTGCGCGACGGTGCCACGCAGCAGGCGGTGCCAGCGCCGCCAGAAGAAGCCGGCGACGAGCACCAGCACGAGTGATGCGCCGACGGTGACGGCGGCAAAGCGCAGCCAGGCACGCCAGGCGAGCCGCTGCAGCTGCGCGCCATCGGCGACGACCGCGACCTCGGTGCCAGGCGCGGCGGGCGTGGCGCGCGTGGCCAACGTTGCGGACGTGGCAGTGTCCGCGGCGGCATCGTCACGCAGCGGCGCCGCCGCAGCCGGCGCGGGGGCCGGCAGCAGTTCCTGGAACCACGCCGGTGCCGCCGGCCAGGCGGCGCGCAGCGGATCGGTGCCTTCGGCCGCAAGCCGACGCCGCTCGAACAGCGTCGCCGCCTCGCCGCGGCGCAGCGACAGCCACAGCAGGTCGCCCCGTTCGAACCGCGCCGCGGCGGCGAGGCTGCGCGCCTCGCCCTCGGGCGGCACGCGGCCGAGCGCGCTGGCCACCTCGACGGCGGCCTGGCGGTTCAGGTCGGCCCACTGCGCGCGCAGCGCGTCGGCGGCGGCCCACACGCCGAGCGCAAGCACCAAGCCGACCGCCGCGAGCCAGAGGCCGGCGAGCCACAGCGCGACACGGGTGGTCAGGCTCAAAAGGTCCCCTTCGCGACGATTATCATCGCCGCCGCTCGCCGCGGCGCCGCTTCGGCGCGGCCCTTGTCAGCGCGGCGCCGGCGGCATTCGTTAGCGGGGTGCCCGTCAGGCCAAGCCCGCGGGCCGCCGCTTTCGGCGCAACGTCTCGTCATCATTTCCAGGAGCCACCTCGCATGACTTCTCGCCGCCGCTTCATCCAGATCGTGCCCGTCGCGGGTGCCGCGCTGCTCGGCGCGGGTGCCGTCCAAGCGCAGGCCAACATGGTCAGCGAGAAGGATGCGCAGGCCGGGGCGCTTGGCTACGTGGCCGACGCCGCGAAGGTCGACAAGGCGAAGTACAAGCAGTATGCCGCCGGCCAGATCTGCGCGAACTGTTCGCTGTACCAGGGCAAGGCCACCGACGCGACGGCTGTCTGCCCGCTGTTCGGCACCAAGCACGTGGCCGGCAAAGGCTGGTGCTCGGCCTGGGTGAAGAAGGGCTGAGCGCGCCGGCACGATCCGCCTCTTGAACGAAAGGCCCGCCGATGGCGGGCCTTTTTTTCTTCACCGCGCCACGCGGCTCACGCGTGCGCCGCCCGCAGCTTCAGCGAGAACTCCTGCAGCGCGGCGATGCCGCTGTCCTCGGCGCGGCGGCACCAGGCCTGCAAGTCGGCGACCAACTGCTCGGCCGAGACGTTGGTGCGGGTCCACAGCGATCGCAACTCCTCGCGCATCGCCACCAGCTTGGCGAGCTTCGGGTTCGCGCCGAGCGCCTGCGCGAGCTGCGCCTTGATGCTGCTGGGGATCTTGTCGTCGTCGCGGTGCAGCCACGTTCGCGCCACGCTGAGATCCGCCCAGCGCACCGGGTTGGGCACGCCTTGCGCCTTCAGGTGCTGCATCTCGGCGACGACGGCGCGCTTCAACTCGGCCGCGTAGCGCGCCATCACCTCGTAGCGGTTGGCCACCAGCGCCTGCAGCGTCTGCGAATCGGCCACCGGCCGCACGGCGCCCAGCGCCAGCTTCGGCGGCGTCTTGCGCACGGTGGCCAGCCGCACCAGCGCGAGCGCGCGGATGTAGACCCAGCCGATGTCGAACTCGAAGCGCTTGACCGACAGCTTGGCCGACGTCGGATAAGTGTGGTGGTTGTTGTGCAGCTCTTCGCCGCCGATCACCAGGCCCCACGGCGAGATGTTCGTCGACGCGTCGGGCGCCTCGAAATTGCGGTAGCCCCAGCCGTGGCCAAGACCGTTGATGACGCCCGCGGCGGTGATGGGGATCCACGCCATCTGCACCGCCCACACGGTCAGGCCGACGGCGCCGAACAGCAGCACGTCGGCGGCGAGCACGAGCAGGATGCCCAGGCGCGTGTGGCGGCTGTAGACGTGCCGCTCGAGCCAGTCGTCGGGCGTGCCGTGCCCGTACTTGCCGATCGTCGCGGCCACCTTTGCCTCGGCCCGGTACAGCTCGCTGCCGCGCAGGAGCACGGTGCGCATGCCGTGCGTCACCGGGCTGTGCGGGTCGTCGGCCGTCTCGCACTTGGCGTGGTGCTTGCGGTGGATGGCGACCCACTCGCGAGTCACCATGCCGGTGAAGAGCCACAGCCACGCCCGGAAGAAATGCGCCGGCAGCGCATGCAGGTCGAGCGCGCGATGCGCCTGCGAGCGGTGCAGGAAGATCGTCACCGCGGCGATCGTCACGTGCGTCGTCACGAGCGTGAAGAGCACGATCTGCCACCACGTGGCAGCGGTCACGCCGTCGGCCAGCACCTCGACGAGGCGGTCATTCGTCAGCCAGGAAAAGTCCATCGCAGGAGCGCTCGCTTTGCCACGTTGTCGACGGCGCAAATTCTATCGAGCGCGTCTCCCTTGGCTCCAGGTGGAAGCCCCCGCGCCGGCGTGCGCCAATGGGGACGATTCCCCGACGCTTTCCCCATGTCGTGCGGGGATGAAACGCGCGAGCCGTGCCGCCTCAATCGCGCCGGCGCCACACCGCGGCGAAGAAGCCGTCGGTGCGGTGGCGGTGCGGCCACAGGCGCAGCCACGGCCCGCTGACGAGCGCCGCCGCGTCGGCGACGCCGCTGCCCTCCAGCAGCGCCTGCACCGGCAACAGCTCGAACGTTTCGCCGTGCTCGGCATCGAAGGCGCGCACGACCTCTTCGTTCTCGGCCGCGAGCAGGCTGCAGGTGGCGTAGACGAGCCGGCCGCCGGGCTTCAGCAGCCGCGCGGCGGAAGCGAGGATGCGCTGCTGCTTGTCCTTCAACTCCGCCACCGCTTGCGGCGACTGCCGCCACTTCAGGTCCGGGTTGCGGCGCAGCGTGCCCAGCCCCGAACACGGTGCGTCGACGAGCACGCGGTCGATCTTGCCCGTGAGCCGCTTGATGCGATCGTCGCGCTCGTGCGCGATCTGCACCGGGTGCACGTTGCTCAAACCGCTGCGGGCGAGGCGCGGCTTCAGCGCGTCGAGCCGGTGGCCCGAGGTGTCGAAGGCGTAGAGGCGCCCGGTGTTGCGCATCATCGCCCCGAGCGCCAGCGTCTTGCCGCCGGCGCCGGCGCAGAAGTCGACGACCATCTCGCCGCGCTTGGCGTCGGTGAGCAGCGCCAGCAGTTGGCTGCCTTCGTCCTGTACTTCGACCGCGCCGTCGGTGAACGGCGCCGCCTTGTTCAGCGCCGGCTTGCCGTCGACGCGCAGGCCCCACGGTGAATACGGCGTCGGTTGCGCGGTGATGCCGGCGGCGGCGAGCGCGGCCTGCGCTTCGTCGCGCCTGGCTTTCAGCGTGTTGACGCGCAGGTCCAGCGGCGCAGTGCCGCCGAGCGCCTCGGCCAGCGGCCAGAACTCGTCGCCGAGCGCCTCGCGCAATGCGCCGGCCAGCCAGTCGGGCAGGTTGTGGCGCAGCTTCTCGGGCAGCGTCGCGCGGTCGATGCGCGAGATCTCGTCGAGCCACTGCGCCTCGTGCGGGCCGAGCGCGCCGCGCAGGAAGGTCGGCGAGCCCTGCCAGGCGAGCATCGCCATGCGGCGCTCGGGCGAGGCGGCCACCTTGCTGCTCTTCGCGATCTTCGTCGCCTGCGCGGGCTTGGCGCCCGCCGCGCCGGCTTCCGTCTTCGCCGGCCGGCCGAGCGACGCCAGGTGCTGCATCAAGAGGCGCTGGCGCAGCACCGCGTACGCCGTCTCGGCCAATGCGTGCCGCTCGCGCGCGCGAGGCGCGCGGTGCGACCGGAAGAACGCCGACACCACCGCGTCGGCCGGCTGCTCGAAGCGCAGCACCGCGCGCAGCAGCTCGGTGGCAAGGTCCAGCAGGGCGCCGGGGTGCATCGTGTCTGCGCAGGCGATTCAGGCGATATCAGGCGAGCAACTGCGAGGCGCCGCGCCGGTGCCGCACGAGGCCGCCTTCGAGCAGCAGCTCACCTTCGACGAACCAGCGCACCGAAAGCGGATAGATCACGTGCTCGACGGAGAGCACGCGCGCCGCGAGCGCCGTTTCGTCGTCGCCGGCGCGCACCGGCACGACGGCCTGCATGACGATCGGCCCGTGGTCGAGTTGCGCGGTGACGAAGTGCACCGTCGCGCCCGCGACCTTGCAGCCGGCCTCGAGCGCCCGCCGGTGCGTGTGCAGCCCCAGGGAACGCCGGCAGCAGCGACGGGTGGATGTTCAGAAGCCGCCCCTCGTAGCGCCGCACGAACGCCTCGCCGAGCACGCGCATGAAGCCGGCGAGCACGACGAGGTCCGGCGCATGGCGGTCGATCGCCTCGGCGAGCGCCGCATCGAAAGCCTCGCGCGAGGCGAACGCCTTGTGGTCGACAACCTCGGCGGCGATGCCGCGTGCACGTGCGAAGGCCAGGCCCGCCGCATCGGGCCGGTTCGCGAGCACGGCCACCACCTGCGCCGGCCAGCCCTCGCTGGCGGCGCGCTCGACCATGGCTTCCATGTTCGAGCCGCGGCCGGAGATCAGGATGACGATGCGCTTCATCGGGCGCGCAGTGTAGTGGCCGCCCTTCGGGCCGACCGCACCGAACGCCTGAGCGAGAATCGCGCCCCATGCGAACCCGCGTCCTCTCCGGCATGCGCCCCACCGGCAGCATGCACCTCGGCCACTACCTCGGCGCCCTGAAGAACTGGGTGCGGCTGCAAGACGAACACGAGTGCTTCTTCTTCGTCGCCGACTGGCACGCGCTGACGACCCACTACGACGAGCGCGAAGTCATCGGCCAGAGCGTCTACGAGATGGTGATCGACTGGCTCGCGGCCGGGCTGGACCCCGAGCGCAGCACGATCTTCCTGCAAAGCCGCCTGCCCGAGCACGCGGAGCTGTTCACCCTCTTGGCGATGGGCACGCCGCTCGGCTGGCTCGAGCGTGTGCCGACCTACAAGGACCAGATGGACAAGCTGAAGGACCGCGACCTCGCGACCTACGGCTTCCTCGGCTACCCGCTGCTGCAGGCGGCCGACATCCTGATCTACAAGGCCACCTACGTGCCGGTGGGCGAGGACCAGGCGAGCCACGTCGAGCTGACGCGCGAGGTGGCGCGCCGCTTCAACCACCTCTACGGCCGCGGCGCCGGCTTCGAAGGCCGCGTGGCCGCGGCACTGGCCAAGTTCTCGAAGGACGACCAGCGCTACTACGACAAGCAGCGCAAGGCCTTCGGCGAAACCGGCGCGCACGAGGCGTGGGCCAAGGGCGAGGCGCTCGTGCGCCGCAACGCCGCGGCGCTGGCCGCGGGCAGCGCCGGCTGGAGCGAGATGGAGACCGAGCTGCTGCTCGGGCACTTGAAGGGCAGCGGCCGCAGCGTGCTCGTCGAGCCGCAGGCGCTGCACACCGAGGTCGCGAAGCTGCCGGGCCTGGACGGCGCGAAGATGAGCAAGAGCTACGGCAACGCCGTGCTGATGCGCGACGACGCCGAGACGGTGACCAAGAAGATCCGCGGCATGGCCACCGACCCGGCGCGGGTGCGCCGCACCGACCCCGGCGACCCCGCGAAGTGCCCGGTGTGGGACTTCCACGTCGCCTACAGCGACGAGGCGACGAAGGACTGGGTGCAGAAGGGCTGCAAGAGCGCCGGCATCGGCTGCCTGGACTGCAAGCAGCCGGTGATCGACGCCGTCGTCGCGCAGCAAAAGCCCTGGCGCGAACGCGCCGCGGCGCTGACCGCCGAGCCGAAGAAGGTGCACTGGATCGTCGAGAACGGCACCGAGCGCGCGCGCGTCGCCGCGCGGCAGACGATGAAGGATGTGCGCGAGGCGATGGGGCTGGATTACTGATCCGCCTTGGCGGGGATCAGCGGATCAGCGGATCCGCCGCGCCTCGACGTAGTACCGCTTCTCGTGCGCCTCGCCCATCGAGAAGGTCTTGCGCGGCAGCGGGCCCTCGTGCATCACGCGTTTGAGCAACTCGCCCTTCGGCACGGTGCCGAGGTGGAAGCCTGCGTGGCCGGGCTGCTGCGCCAGCCGCTCGAGCGTCTCGTCGCCGTGCACGTAGTCGACGTCGGCGGCGCCGCCGCGGGCGACGAAGGCGTCGACGAAGTTCTGCAGCGTGCCGACCGAGAGTGAGGCCTCGGGGTCGGCGATGCGCGCCACCGCGAATCGTGGCCCCGGCTCGACGACGCCGACGGCCTGCACCGCGCGCTCGGCGCGTGCTTCGACGGCTTGCACTTCGGCGCGCATCGCGTCAGCACCCGGCGCGTCGATGACCTGAAGACGCACACCGAAGTGCTCGGCCAGCGCCGCGCGCAGATCAGCGCGCACGCCGATCAGCAGACGATGGATCGGCGCGAAGTGCAGCGCCGGGTCGTGGATGTTCTCCACCTCCACCAGAGCAAAGCGGCTCGGGTGATCCGGGCCGACGCGCGCCTTCACCTGCTCCCAGATCGACTTGGCGGTGGCCAGCGAGTGGTTGCCGTCGCCCACCGCGAACAGCATCGGCGGCGTGCCCGCCGGCACGCCGTAGCGGCGCGCGACGACCTCGGGCGCGGCCAGTGCCGCGAGCGCCTTGCACGCGGCATCGGCCAGCGCCGCATCGACCGCGTGGCCCGCGACGTGGCCGCCACCGAGCATCAGCTCGGTCGCGTAGAGCGGCGGGCGCTGGCCACTGCCGGCCTTGACGGCCGCCACCGCCGCGGCCACCGGCTCGATCACCGTGCGCTCCGGGTCGTCGATCAGCACCAGGACATGCGGCAGCTCGAGCGCGGCGTCGCGCCGCACCTCGATGCGCGGCGCCAGCCGCGAGACGATCGTGCCCTCGGTCGGGCGGATCAGGCTCTGCGAGGTCGGCGTGTAGTCGTAGTGCTCGAGGTCGAGTTCAAGCATCAGCCCGCGCCGAGTGCGCCCGTCCACGCGGCGTTCGACGAGCACGGCGCCGTCGTGCGGCACGAGCAGCCCGGCGTCGAGAGTCGTGCGCATCGCCTGCTGGATGCGCGCGATACGCGCCGGCGCGTCGGCCGCGCCCAAGTGCACCTCGGGGAAGACGAGGTTCAGCGTCGAAGGCGCGTCGCCGACGAGCGCTTCGACGCGCCGCCAGTACTCGGGCTCGGACGTGTACTGGTCGCAGGCGATCACCGCCCACTTCGCGAGATCGACGCCCGGACGCGGCAGCAGCAGGCGCGGCAGGCGGAAGCCGGTGTGGATGCTGTGATGCGGTGTGGTCATTGCGGTGCGGCTTCGTTGCCCTCGCCCGCCGCGCCCGGCTCGCCCGCGTCGCCAGCCTCGCCCGCATCGGCGCCTCGATAGAACGCCTCGACCTGGCCCTTCAGCTTGATCAGCAACGGGTTGCCCTTGCGGTCCACCGTCTTGCCCGACGGCACGCGCACCCAACCTTCGCTGATGCAGTACTCGGCGACATCGAAGCGCTCGCGGCCGTTGAGGCGGATGCCCACGTCATGCTCGAACACCGCGGCCGCGTAGTGCGGGCTGCGCGGGTCGGTGCTGAGGTGGTCGGGCAGCGGCGGCAAGGAGGGCGGGTTCGCAGGGCTCATCTCGGTGGTCTCGTCGTGGCAATGCCGCACGAGCGGACGCATCGGCGTCCGCCGGCGGCGCGGCATTCTGCGCCATGCGGACGGGCGCACCGGCCGGCCGCTAGCATCGCCCGATGACTGCGCTGCAAACCCTCGTCCTCGACCCGGGCGCTGCGCCGCGCGCCACCGTCGTGATCCTGCACGGCCTGGGCGCCGACGGCACCGACTTCCTGCCCTTCGCCGACGAGCTGGACCTCGCCGCGGTGGGCCCGGTGCGCTTCGTCTTCCCGCGCGCGCCGGTGCGGCCGGTGACGGCCAACGGCGGCGCGCGCATGCGCGCCTGGTACGACATCGTCGCGTTCGGCGCCTCGGACCAAAGCGGCCCCGACCGCCGCGAAGACGAGGCCGGCCTGCGCGCGAGCTTCGCCGCCGTGCACGCGCTGCTCGACGCCGAAGTCGCGCGCGGCGTGCCCGCCGATCGCATCGTGCTCGCCGGCTTCTCGCAAGGCTGCGCCATCACGCTCGGCGCCGGGCTGCGCTACGGCCAGCGCCTCGCGGGCCTCATCGGCATGTCCGGCTACCTGCCGCTGGCCACCACCGCGGCCGCCGAGCGCCACGCGGCCAACGCCGCGACGCCCGTGCTGCTGGCGCACGGCACCCGCGACCCGGTCGTCGCCGCCGCGCGCGGCGAAGCGGCCCGCGACGCCGTCGCCGCGCTCGGCAACCCGGTGCAGTGGCACGACTACCCGATGGAGCACTCCGTGTGCATCGAGGAAGTGCAGGAGGTCGAGCGCTTCCTGCGGCGGGTGCTGGCCTGAACTGACCTCGACATGGCGCCGACGTGGGTCGGCACCGAGCCGCCGCGAGATTGGGGCGCCGCGCACCACGACGCCCCACGTTGACGCGCCTTCTGCGCCAACGGGGTGCGCCACACGCGCCGATCCGGCGCCCACGCCGCTGGCATCGACCTTGCTGACCGCTCTCGCATGGAGCTGACACCGCGCGAGAAGGACAAGTTGCTGCTCTTCACCGCCGCGCTGCTGGCCGAGCGCCGGCGCGCGCGCGGGTTGAAGCTCAACTACCCCGAGGCAGTGGCGTTCATCAGTGCTGCGATCCTGGAAGGCGCGCGCGACGGCAAGAACGACCGCTGACCGACAACCGAACAACGACCGAGCAACGAGCGAACAAGGCCCTGCCGCAATGATCCCCGGCGAACTGCTCCCCGCCGAAGCGAGCACGAACTGAACACCGGCCGCGCGACGCTGACGCTGCGCGTCACGATCGAACACGACCACACGCTGGCCGCCGGCGGCTACGGCGAGGAGGTGAAGTTCGGCGGCGGCAAGACCATCCGCGACGGCATGGGCCAGAGCCAGCGGCCGAGCGGCACCGGTGTCGGCGACGCGATGGACACCGTGATCACCAACGCCGTCATCGTCCCCGGCATACGCTGGCCCGCCCGGCTGCACCTGCACGCCACGCGCGACGGCGCCGCGACGCGCCTGCGGCACACGCACCACGGGCCGCTGCGCCTCTTGAAGACGCTGCACCCCCAGGGACCGGGCATCGCGCACGCGGTGCTCGTGCATCCGCCGGGCGGGCTGGTCGGCGGCGACCGGCTCGACGTGGACATCGGCGTGGCGAGCGGCGCGCACCTGCTCGTCACGAACCCGGCGGCGACGCGCTTTTATCGCAGCACGGCCGGCGTCGCCGCACAGCGCCTGCACGCCCGTGCCGCCGACGGCGCGCGGCTCGAATGGCTGCCGCAGGAGACGCTCGCCTACGATGGCTGCGAGGCGCTGAACTCCTGGCGCGTGCAACTGGAAGGCTCGGCGTCGCTGATGGCGATGGAGGTGCTGGCGCTCGGCTTGGCCTTGACCGGGCAGCCGTTTTCGAGCGGCCGCTTCGAGCAGCGGCTCGCGATCGACGGTCTCTGGCGCGAGCACGGCGTGATCGACGCGCGCGACGCGGCGCTGCTCGACGGCCCGTGCGGCCTGGCCGGCCACCGTGTGCTGGGCACGCTCGTCTTTGCAGCAGGTGAGCCCTTCGCGCCGGCGTGGGCCGAAGCGGCGCTGGACGCAGCGCGGGCCACGATGGATGCGGACGCCGATTCCACAACCGGCACCGCATCGCTGTTCGCCGGCGCCACCGCCCTGCAGTCACCTGAACGTCGCCAGCAGGATGCTCGTCTCGGTCTGCGCGATGCCCTTGGTCAGCCGCACGCGCTCGAGCACCTGCGACAACTCGGCCATGTTCTCGGCGCGCAGTTCGGCCAGCAGGTCCCAGCGGCCGTTCGTGTCGTGCAGGCTTTCGACGCCGGGTTCGCCGAGCAGGCTCGCGACGACGGCGCGCGTCTGGTTGCCGTCGACGCGCACGCCCATCCAGGCGCGGATGCAGTCGGGCTGCGCGTCGGGGCGCAGGCGCAGGCTGTAGCCGACGATGACCTGGTTGTCTTCGAGCTTGCGCAGGCGGTTGCCGACGGTGCCGCGCGAGACGCCGAGCTTGGCCGCCAGCGCCGCGATGGACATGCGCGCGTCGCGGCGCAGCAGCGCGATCAACTGCCGGTCGATGTCGTCCATGGCCACGCGTTCGGTCACGCGCCCAGTATCTCAGCGCGGCGCCAGCGTCTCCAGTGCCGCTTGCCGCGCCGACGCTCGCATCGGCGTCGTAAGCCGGATGGCGTTTGAAGACGGCCACGCGCAGCGGCCGGTTCGGCGTGGGGTGGTTCAGCGGCGCCGGCGTCCACTGCGGATCGAACGGGCTGCCCTGCGACATCACCTCGATCGCCAGCCGCGCATCGCGCACGCTGCGCGTGAGCGGCCGTTGCACCGACATCATCTGGTTGGCGACGACGCGGTGCGGCGCGCTCGCCTTGTACGAAGGCACGCGGCCGGGCGTCGTGCGCAGGCCGACGACGCCGCAGGCCCAGGCCGGATGGCGGATCGAGCCGCCGTAGTCGTTGCCGTGCGCGACGGCGCCCATGCCCATCACCACCGCGGCTGCGGCGAGGCCGGCGCCGGCGGTTGAGACGGGCTCGCTCGATCAGACGGCCTCGGTCGCGCGGCGCGCGGTTGCTGCGTTGCGGGTCACGGCCGCCGTCGGCTCGTCGCGCAACACGCCGAAGAGGTTCTTCGGGTCGGCGGCCTCGGGCACCAGCCCGACGACCTCGCCGATGCCGAGTTCGGCCGCCGCGTCGCGCATGAAGGTCAGCGCCGAGTAGTCCTCGAGCGCAAAGCCGACCGAGTCGAACACCGTCACCTGCGCCGCGGCGGTGCGGCCCGGCGCCTGCCCGGCGAGCACGCGCCAGAACTCGGTGACCGCGAAGTCGGCCGGCATCTGCTGGATGTCACCCTCGATGCGCGTCTGCGGCTCGAACTCGACGAAGACGCTCGCCGCTTCGAGCACGCCGCGGTGCAGCTCGGTCTTGCCCGGGCAATCGCCGCCAACGGCGTTGACGTGCATGCCGGGCTCGATCATCTGCGGCGTCAGGATCGTCGAGTGGGTCTTGTCGGCGGTCACCGTCGTGACGATGTCGGCGCCCTTCGCCGCCTCGGCCGTGCTCGTGCAGATGCGCACCGCAAGACCCTGGCCCACCAGGTTGGCGGCGAGCTTGGCGCTGGCCGCGGCGTCGGTGTCGAACAGGCGCAGTTCGCGGATGCCGACGAGGTCGCGGAACGCCAGCGCCTGGAACTCGCTTTGCGCGCCGTTGCCGATGAGCGCCATGCACGTGCTGTCGGGCCGCGCCAGCACGCGCGGCCAGCGCCGACATCGCGGCGGTGCGGATCGCCGTCGTCAGCGTCAGCTCCGACAGCAGCCGCGGCGCGCCGGTGTGTACATCCGCCAGCACGCCGAAGGCCATCACCGTGGGCAGGCCGTGGCGGTGGTTCGTCGGGTGGCCGTTGACGTACTTGAAGGCGAACTGCGCGGCGTCGGCGATCGGCATCAGCTCGATGACGCCCACTGGCGAGTGGCTCGCCACGCGCGCGGTCTTGTCGAACTCGTGCCAGCGCCGGTAGTCGGCCTCGATGCGATCGGCGATGCCGGCGATGCAGGCCGAAAGGCCCTTGCGCCGCACGAGGGTGACGAGGTCGCGGGCGCTCAGGTAGAGGGTCTCCGGGATAACGGGGTGGGTGCGACATGACGGGCTGCCTTGGGTTCTGGATTGCCGCCAGTCTTCCGGCAGGCCGCGTCAAATTGAAGCGACCAGGATGCCGCGTTGTGCTGCGCCGGCTGACGTTTTGGCAGCCTTGGCTGGCGGAACGCTCAGTGGGTACGGGCTTGCGTCCTCACACCGCCCACGCCATCAAGCCCGCCATCGACGCGACCAGCACCGCATAACGCGCCGCCTTGCCGGCCGCCATCCACACGAAGCTGGCCGCGAACGGCAGGCGCACCCAGCCGGCGGCGATCAGCATCGCGTCCCCGATGAACGGCACGAACGAGAAGAACAGGACCGGCGGGCCGTAGCGATGCAGGCGCGCCGTCGCCGTGTCGGAGATCTGCCAGCGCGGGCCGCCGTGCTGGAAGCGCTCGACCCCGCGGCGCGCGGCCACGCCCATGCCGAACGACACGAGGCCGCCGAGCACGTTGCCAAGCGTCGCGACGCCGAAGGCCGGCCACGCGAGCTGCGGATACGCGGTCAGCAGCGCCACCAGCACCACCTCGCTCGAGCCGGGCAGGAAGGTGGAGGAGAAGAACGCCGAGGCAAAGAGGCCGAGAAGGCCCGCGTCGGCGCTCAACCAGCTTTGTGTCCACGCGCCGATCGCTTCGAGCCACTCGCGCATGGGTGGGGATTCTGCCGGCGGGGACCTCCCCCACCCGTTCGCGCTGAGGTATCGAAGCGCCGGCACGCACAAGGCTCGGCATCAGAGCGCAAAGCGGTGTTAGCCGAAGCGCCCCTGCAGCATCCACTGCACATCAGCCGCGCCGTGCCCCGAAGCCGGCACCGGCAGCCGGGCCCGCCACACCCACACCAGCGAACCATCGGCGGCCAGCGCGATGAAGTAGTCGCGCGCCGCGGGGGCGCCGTCCCACCAGCCGGCCTCGATGCGCTCAGGACCGCTGACGAGTTGCAGCGGCTGCCCGTCGAGCCACGGCAGGCCGTGGCGCTCGGGCAGCGGCACCGGCTCGGGCAGCAGCCAGGCCGGGCGGTTCAGTGGCATGGATGAGGCAGATGCGGATCCGGCGGGTGCGACGAGTGCAGCCGCGCGACGGCTGCGCGGGGGCGCCACCGATGCGCGTGCCAGGGTTGGCGCCGCACGCGCCGGCAGTGCCGCCTGCGCTGATGCCGCCACCTGCCCCGATCCCGCCGCCACCTGCCCCGATCCCGCCGCCATCGCCGCCACCCCCCGGCTGCCGCGCTCGGGCCGGTGGTCGGCCACGGGCTCGAGCCGCTGCACCTGCTCGTCGCCCAGCCGCGCGCGCAGCCGTTCGAGCAGCCGCGCGAGGCCCAGCGCCTCGCTGCTGCGCGTGGGGAACAGCTCGCCGTTGGGCGGCGCGCCGTGGGTGAGATCGCGGCAGCGCAGGCGCAGCTCCAGCGTCGGTGCGGCCAGCACGACGTGCGCCAGGCGCTCGCGCAGCAGCAGTTGCAGGTGCGCGGCCTCGAGCGCCGGCGCGGCCAGCTCGATGCGCAACTCGGTCGCCGGCACGCTGCCGCCGCCGCGGCCGGCGTGGCGCGGCTCGTGCTGCATCACCAGCGTGAAGGCAGCGATGCGGCCCTGCCGCGCCTCGGCCCAGGCGACCAGCCGCGCCAGCAGCACCGAGGCGGCAGCGAGCACCTGCTCGGCGCGGTCGGCGCGCTGGTGCAACTCGAGCCGGCTCTCGAAGCGCTCGGGCAGCTCGAGCCAGCGCCGCGGGTCGCTCGCGCGGCCGAAGGCGCGGTCCAGCTCCAGCAGCAGCCCTTCGCCGAAGCGCCGCGCCAGCCCCGCGCGCGGCAGCTCGCGCAGGTCGGCCAGCGTCTTCAGGCCCATGCCCTGCAGCGCCTCCCAGTGCTCGCGGCCCGGGCCGAGCAGCCACAGCGGGGCGGGCAGCAGCAGGCGCTCGAGGGCGGGCAGCGATTTGGCGGGCGCGGCGAGATCACCCTCGCTCCCCGCCAGCGTGCCAGCACCGCCGCGCCGACCGCGGTGGGCGCCGCGGCGATCTGCACGCGGTGCGCAAGCGGCGCCAGCGCCTCGCGCAGCCGCCGGTGCAGCGCCGGCAGGCCGCCGAAGAGGCGCAGGCTGGCGCGCACCTCCATCAGCACCGTCGCGGCGCCGTCGGCCAGCGTCACCGACGGCGTGAACGCGAGCGCCACATGGGCCACGGCGCGCAGCGCCGCCGCGTCGCGCGCGGCGTCGGCCTCGCCCATCAGCAACTGCGGCGCCAGTGCCAGTGCCGTGGCGCGCTTCTGCCCGGCGCGCACGCCGCATTCGGCGGCGGCGGCGTTGCATGCGGTGATGCGGTGCTCGGCGACCAGCGCCACCGGCGCAGCGGCCGTGCTGGCCGCGTCGTCATCGGCGCGGCCGGGCAGCGTCGCGCAGAACGCCTCCAGCGACAGCGAAGGCAGATGAAGCGCCAGCCAGAGCATCGGGAGGAGAAGACGCGGCCGGCCTCATGCCCAGGAGACGCTCACGTTCGAGCCCAGGCTCGGGCCTGCCGCGTTCGCGTCCACGCTCGTCCCCGCGCCGGCCACGCGCACGCCGGCCTCGGCCCGCCGCCGCGCCGGCCGGGCGAGCACCGGCGGCAGTTCCAGCAGCAGCGGCTGCGCCAACGGCGGGCCGCGGCGCTTGAAGACCTCGACGCGCAGCCAGTCCGGCGCCGCCGCCGAAAGCCGCAGCCGCAGCGGCGCCGGGCTCGGCTGCGCGGCCACGGCCTCGTCACGCAGCAGGAAGGCCGGGCCTTCGTGGCCTTGCGCGGCCAGTTGCAGCCGCCGCAGCGCATCGGCCGGCAGCCGCATCGGCAGCCAGGCGAGCACGGCGCCGACGTGGCCGCTGCGCAGCGCGTGTTCCAGCGCCCACAGCGAGGCCATCGGAGCCTTCGATGCTTTCGAAGCCGGCGAGGCGCGCGACGCACGCCCCGGGCGCATCACGGGCACCGCGTGCACCGAGCGCACCACCACCATCTGCGCCGGCGCCAGCCCCAGCGCCTCGAGCGCCCACGCGCATGGCCGGGCGGGCGGGTCGAACCACATCAGGCAGCGCCCGTGCTGCTCGCGCTGCAGCCGCGCGAGCACCGGTGCCAGCAGCCGCAGCTCGCCGACGCCCGCATGCGGCAGCAGCAGCTCGGTCAGCACGCCGGCCGGCCAGCCGCCGCCCGGCAAGGCGGCATCGAGCGCCGCGAAGCCGCTGGCCACGACCGGCTCGCGCGACCGAGCGCCCTGGTGGCCGGGCCGCCAGAGGCCGGGATGCAGCGCGGCAACGGCATCGAGGGCGCCGGCGGCGCCATCGACACCTGCGGCATCGACGCGAACGAAGAGGGAGGGCACGCCGGAAAGGGACGCAAGGGCCGAGGAAGAAGCTGTATGAATATACAGTCTTTGCCCCATGCGTGCGGGCCGCCAATCGAGACCTTGGCCGCGGAATGGGCCCTCGGGTTTTGCAGCCGCTTCGTCAGCAACCGCGCGTTGCCAAGCGATGCACGACCGTCAAGACGCCGCCGGCAACGGCGGCCTGTTCTTCCGATACGAGTTCTTCAGCGCGATCTGGCCGCCGCTGAACGTGAAGAGGTCGCAGCCGTGCACCTCGACCCGCGTGCCGTCGCTGCGGGTGCCCGAGAAGACCCACTCGGAGACGCCGCGCTCGCCGGCCACGAAGTGCCGCGCGTGGCGCCACTGCGCATCCGGGAAGACCGTCCACACATCGACGAACGCGGCCCGCACGGCCGCGGCGCCCACGTGCCGCGCGCCGCAGACCTCCGGCCCGGCCGACGCCTCGAAGACGCAGTCTTCGGTCATGAACGCCATCAGCGCGTCGGCGTCATGGCGATTGAACGCATCGGCGAACGATTGCAGATCCAGGGCGGTGACGGTGCTGCGCATGGGGGCTCCTCGAAGACGGGTCGAACAGGACGCCCGGCGTCGTCAGCCCGCCCGCGTGGACTCGCTCAGTTCCGCGAGCAGCGCCAGCGCCTTCGGCCACGCCGCCTTCATGTGCGCTTCCCACTCGGCGGCGACGTCCTGGTCGACGACGACGCGCGTGCCCTCGGGCACCGGCTGGAACGTGTAGTTCTCGTACGCCGGCGTCCAGGCGCGCACGGCCTCGCTCGTGGTGTCCTCGATGCCGTTGGCGATGAAGCCGAGGTGCCGGATGGAGATGAACTCGTGCGGCCGGCTCTCGGCGATCTCCGCGACCATGCCGTCGCCGCTGGGCGCCAGAAACCGGATCTTCGCCCCCTGCTCCCACGAGCCTTCGAAGCGCGAGCCTTCGGCGAAGGCCGAGGTCCAGCGCTTGTAGCTCTCCAATGACGTGACATGGCGCCAGACCGTGGCCACCGGCGCCTTGATCGTGGCGGTGAACTGGATGCGCTTCACGGCGGACATGCGGGGACTCCTCGATCGCGGTGGAAGACGGCCGGGGCGATCTTGTCGACGATGGCGCGCATCGCGGACAGTGGGGTTTCCCGGGCGATCGGCGGGCGCCGCCTACCTGAAATTCCGACTGCTCGACGCCAGCCCCTGCAGCAGCGCGGAGTGATCGACCAGCCGCCGCGCCACGAGGTGGCGCACCTCGCCTTCGCGCTGCCAGGTGCCGTAGACGGTGAGCAGCGTGCTGGCCAGGAGCGGCTGGCGTTGCGCCTCGGCGACGGCGGGCCAGACGATGATGTTGACGGCGCCGGTCTCGTCTTCGAGTGTCACGAAGACGACGCCGCTGGCCGTCTCGGGTCGCTGGCGGTGCGTGACGATGCCGCTGGCGCGCGCCAGGCGGCCGTTCGGGCAGTCGCGCAGCGCCGCCGCCGTCTGCACCTTGAAGGCGGCGAGCTGGTCGCGCAGCAGCGCCACCGGGTGGCGCACGAGGCTCAGCCCCGTGGCGCGGTAGTCGGCCAGCACCGTCTGCGCCAGGTCGGGCGCGTCGAGTTCGGCGGCCGCTTCGTGCGTGCGCGTCTGCGCCAGCATCGGCGTGGCGCGTGTGTCGACACCGGCCACCGACCACGCCGCCTGGTGGCGGTGGCCGGTCAGCGGCCGCAGCGCGTCGGCACCGGCCAGCAGGGCGAGCGTGTGCGCATCCAGCTCGGCGCGGCGCGTCAGGTCTTCGACATCGGCGAAGGTGTGGCCGGGCGCGGCCGCGCGCGCGGCGACGATGCGCTGGGCGGCGGCTTCGGGCAGGCCGCTGATGCGGTTGAAGCCGAGGCGGACGGACCACAGGCCGGGGGCCTCGGAGGCATGGCCCTTCGATACCTCAGGGCGAACGGAGGTTGGCTCCAACTCACAAGTCCACTCGCTCGCCAGCACATCCACCGGCCGCAGGCGCACGCCGTGTTCGCGCGCATCACGCACCAGTTGCGCCGGCGCGTAGAAGCCCATCGGCTGGCTGTTCAGCAGCGCGGCGAGGAAGGCGTCGGGGTGGTGGCGCTTGATCCAGGCGCTCACGTAGACCAGCAGCGCGAAGCTGGCGGCATGGCTCTCGGGGAAGCCGTATTCGCCGAAGCCCTCGATCTGCTTGAAGATGCGCTCGGCATATTCGCGCGTGTAGCCCTTCTCGACCATGCGGCCGACGAGCCGCTCGTAGAAGGGGCCGAGGCCGCCCTTGCGCTTCCACGCCGCCATCGCGCGGCGCAGCCGGTCGGCCTCGCCGGGCGTGAAGTCGGCGGCCAGGATGGCCAGTTGCATCACCTGCTCCTGGAAGATCGGCACGCCGAGCGTGCGCTCGAGCGCCTGCTTCACCTCGGCGCTCGGGTAGTCGACCGGCTCCTCGCCGTTGCGGCGGCGCAGGTACGGGTGGACCATGCCGCCCTGGATCGGCCCGGGGCGCACGATCGCCACCTCGATGACGAGGTCGTAGAAGTTCGCCGGCTTCAGGCGCGGCAGCATGCTCATCTGGGCGCGGCTTTCCACCTGGAAGGTGCCGACGCTGTCGCCGCGCGCCAGCATCTCGTAGACGGCCGGGTCCTCGGCCGGCACGTCCTGCATGCGGAACTCCGACAGCCCCTTCTTCTGCGCGATGAAGACGAGTGCGCGCTGGATGGCGCTCAACATGCCCAGCGCCAGCACGTCGACCTTCAGCAGGCCCAGCGCGTCGAGGTCGTCCTTGTCCCACTGGATGACGCTGCGGTCTTCCATCGCCGCGTTCTCCACCGGCACCAGCCGCGCCAGGTCGTCGCGCGCGATGACGAAGCCGCCGGGGTGCTGGCTCAGGTGGCGCGGAAAGCCGATCAACTGCGTCGTCAGCTCCACCCACAGCCGGCACAGCGGCGACTCGGGGTCGAAGCCGTTCTCGGCCAGGCGCTCGGCCTGGATGCGCCGGCGCCGCGCCATCGGCGTCTCCGGCAGTGAAGACGTCGACGACGTTGGCGCCGCCGGCGCATGCCCGTCCCACCACTGCAGGCTCTTGGCCACGGCGTCGATGCGGTCGAGGTCGATGTCCAGCGCGCGGCCGATGTCGCGCAGCGCGCTGCGGCCGCGGTAGGTGATGACCACCGCGGTCAGCGCGGCGCGGTGGCGGCCGTACTTGCGGTAGACGTACTGGATGACCTCCTCGCGGCGCTGGTGCTCGAAGTCGATGTCGATGTCCGGCGGCTCGTTGCGCTCGCGGCTGACGAAGCGCTCGAAGAGCAGCGTCATCCGTGCCGGGTCGACCTCGGTGACACCGAGGCAATAGCAGACGGCCGAGTTGGCCGCGCTGCCGCGCCCCTGGCACAGGATGCCCTGGCCGCGCGCCCAGTGCACGAGGTC
Source organism: Betaproteobacteria bacterium (assembly GCA_016716535.1). GTDB lineage: Bacteria > Pseudomonadota > Gammaproteobacteria > Burkholderiales > Burkholderiaceae_C > Rubrivivax. The sequence continues at coordinate 475,468 of JADJWD010000004.1, forward strand.
GGCGACGGTCAGGAAGTACGGCTCGTAATTCAGCTCGGCGACGAGCGCCAGCTCGTGCTCGATCGTGGCGCGCACGCTCGCCGGCACGCCGCCGGGGTACCGCCGCGCGGCGCCCTCTTCGGTCAGACAGCGCAGCCACGAGGCGGGCGTGTGCCCGGCCGGCACGATCTCCTGCGGGTACTCGTAGCGCAACTCGTCGAGCGAGAAGGTGCAGCGCGCCGCCAGTTCCACCGACGCCTCCAGCCACTCGGGCCGGTACAGGCGCGCCAGGCGGCCGCGCGCGCGCAGGTGCGCCTCGGCATTGGGCTCGAGCGCGAAGCCGCACTCGGCCAGCGGGCGCTTGATGCGCGTGGCGGTCAGCGCGTCCTGCAGCGGCTTGCGCGAGCGGGTGTGCATCAGCACGCTGCCCACCGCGACGATGGGCAGGCCGGTCAGCGCCGCGACGTGCTCCACGATGTCGGCCAGCAGCGCGTCGTGCCCGTGCAGCAGCAGCGGCAACGCGAGCGCGGCGCGCTCGCCGAACCACGTCTTCAGCCACAGCGCCTGCGCCAGCAGCGTCTCGAACGGTTGCGCGTCGTGCAGCACCGCGGCAGGCAGCAGCAACGCCAGGTTGTCGGGCAGGCCGGCCAGCGTCGGCAGGTGCGGCACGCGGCCTTCGAGGTCGGACATCAGCGCCAGGTACTCGCCCTTGGCGGCACGGCGTCGCGCCACGGTGATCCACTGAGACAGGTTGCCATAGCCGCGGCGCGTCTGTGCCAGCAGGACGAGATGCGGGCCGGGGGCGGCCGATGCGGCCGGCGGCTCGCCGGAGCCACGCGCCGTGGAGGCCGCCGCCCGCCCCAGCCGCATCTCGGCGCCGACGACGAGATGCAGCCCGACGCGCTTGGCCTCGGCGTGCGCACGCACCACGCCGGCCAGCGAGCACTCGTCGGTGATGGCCAGCGCCGCATAGCCGAGCGAGCGCGCGCGCTCCACCAGCTCTTCGGGGTGCGAAGCGCCGGTCAGGAAGCTGAAGTTGCTACGGCAGTGCAGTTCGGCATAGCCGGGCAGCGAGTCGGTGAGGGGCATCGCTTCATGCCGGGAGAGACTGTATGTACGTACAGTATCGCATCAGCCATGAAGGCACAAGGCAAGACGCTCCGGGGATCCAAGCCGGCCCCCCAGCGGCGCCAGGGCGGCGGTCGCGGCGTATGCTGCCGCCACCTCACCTCTTCGCCCCTGATCAGCCCATGGCCACCGCCTCGATCAAGAAGCCCCTCGTGGGCGTCGCCGTCGCGGCTGCCCTGCCGCTGCTGATTCCCGCCGTCGCGATGCGCTTCACCGCGGAGGTCACCTGGGGACCGGGCGACTTCGCCGCGGCCGCAGCGTTGCTCTTCGCCGCCGGCACTGCCGCCGTCATCGCCGCCCGCATCGGCCACCGCGTGCATCGCCGGGCGATGCTCGCGCTGATCGCGACTGCGCTGCTGCTTGTCTGGGCCGAACTGGCGGTGGGGTTGTTTCACTGAGGGCGGAAAGACAGCCTTCCGCGGCCGAAGCTCACTCCCTTCGCGCCGCCGCCGAACAGCCCACGCAGCCAAGCCACCAGCCGCGCCAGCAGCCCGGGCTGCGCCGCCGGCGCGGCCGGGGCCGGCGCGCCGTAGCGCTCGACCAGCTTCGCGCTGAACGACTCGAAGAACTCGCCGGCCATCTTCTGCGCGGCCATGTCGACCAAGCGCGAGCCGACCTGCGCGAGGCGGCCCCGACCGAGGCTTTCGCGGTGTAGTGCAGCAGCGTCTCGTTGGCGCCTTGCGGCTCGAGGCGGATCGCCGCCTGGCCCTTGCCGTGGCCGGCGGCGCCGCCCTGGCCTTCGAAGTGCAGCGTGTACGACACCGGCGCGGCGATGTCGGTGATGCGCAGCTTCCCCTTGAAGCGCGCCTTCACCGGGCCGACCGCGGCGTTGACGAAGACCTCGTACTCGTTGTCGCCGGTGCCGGTGATCGTCTCGCAACCGGGGATCGCCGTGCGCAGCAGCTCGATGTCGTTGAGCGCCGCCCAGGCCTTGGCCTGGTCGACGGGCAGGAGTTGGGTGCTGTTCAGTTCCATGGTTAGGCTGGCGAGCGGACAACGGGCTTCTCGGCCCGAGCGGGGTGCCGCGCCAGCGCCTGCACGAGCTGCGCCAGCGCGTTCAGGTTGTGCACCGGCAGGCACTCGTTGACGTGCGGCAGCATCGCGCGCACGCCGGCGGCGCGCGGCTCGAAGCCGGCGTAGCGCAACAGCGGATTGAGCCAGACGACGCGGCGCGCGCTCTTCGCGAGCCGCTCCATCTGGAAGGCGAGTTCGGCCGCATCGTCGCCGTGCTCGAGGCCGTCGCTGACCAACAGCACGGTGGCGCGGCTGCCGAGCACGCGCCGCGCCCAGCGCTGGTTGAACTCGCGCAGGCACTGCGCGATGCGCGTGCCGCCGGCCCAGTCGTGCACGCCGGCCATCGCGCGCGCCACCGCGAGGTCGGGGTCACGGCCGCGCAGCCACGGCGTCAGCCGCGTCAGCCGCGTGCCGAAGACGAAGCTCTCGACGCGCGGATGCGCCGAGGTCAGCAGGTGCGCGAAGTGCAGCAGCACGCGCGAGTAACGCGCCATCGAGCCGGAGATGTCGGCCAGCACCACCACCGGCGGCGGCACCGCGAGCGGCGCACGCCAGCGTGGCGCAGCGAAATCGCCGCCGTGCCGGCCGGCTTCGCGCAGCGTGGCGCGCAGGTCGATGCGGCCGCGGTTCGCCGGCCGCTGCCGGCGTGTAGGCAGCGGCGGGAACGCCAGGCGCAGCTGCGCCAGCTCGCGCAGCGCGCTGCGGTACTCGTCGGTGCTCATCGTCTCGAAGTCGGCCTGCCGAAGCTGCTCGCGCGCGCTCGCCGTCAGCGTCGCTTCGAGTTCGATCTCTTCCTCGGGCGGCGGCGGGGGCGGCGGTGCGTGCGGGTTCGGCGGGAACAGCGCCTCGCCCAGGCGCCGGTTCTCGCGCACCGGCGCTGTCGCCTGCGTGCGCACCTTGGGCAGCAGCAGCGCACGCATGCGCCCGGCCAGGTCGGGGTCGCGCCAGAAGAGCGAAAAGGCCTGGTCGAAGAGGTCCTGGTGCGCGTGCCGCTCGACGAAACAGCTGCTGAGCACGGCGTGGAAGTCGTCGCTGCGCTCGAGCCCGGCCAGCGGCAATGCGCGCAGCGCGAGCTGGATGCGGTCGCTGCCCACCGGCATGCCGGCCGCGCGCAGCACGCGCGCGAAGTGCATGACGTTGGCAGCGAGGTGGCCCGAACCGCTCACGCCGGGCCCTTCGACAAGCTCAGGGCAGGCTTCGACGAAGACCAGTGCACCATCGGCGCTTCGACAGGCTCAGCGCGAACGGATCTACGGCAACTCACACCGCCGCCGCCTGCTGCCGCACGTGCTCGAGCAGCCGCTGCACCTCGTCGCCGTTGACGCGCGCGATGTCGTCCTGGTACTTCAGCAAGAGGCCCAGCGTGCTCTGCACGATCTCGGGGTCGAGCTGCACGGCGTCCAGTTCGCGCAGTGCGCGCGCCCACTCGATCGTCTCGGCCACGCCGGGCAGCTTGTACAGGTCGAGCGTGCGCAGCCGCTGCACGAAGGCGACGATCTCGGCCGACAGCCGCGCGCCGGCACCGGGCACGCGCCGGCGCAGGATCTCGGCCTCGCGCGCCGCATTCGGAAAGCCCACCCAGTGATAGAGGCAGCGGCGCTTGACCGCATCGTGGATCTCGCGCGTGCGGTTGCTCGTCAGCACGACGATCGGCGGCCGCTTCGCGCGCACCGGCCCGAGTTCAGGGATCGTGATCTGCCACTCCGACAGCACTTCGAGCAGGAAGGCCTCGAACGGCTCGTCGGCGCGGTCGAGTTCGTCGATCAGCAGCACCGGCGGCACCTCGCGCGCCGGGTCGATGGCGTCGAGCAGCGCGCGCTTGATCAGGAAGCGTTCGTCGAAGAGGCGGGCGGCGAGCGCTTCTTTCTGCGCCTGTGCCTGCTTCGTATCCGGCACCGCGCCACCCTCGGCGCCCAGGCCCGCCAGCCGGATCTCGAGCATCTGCCGCGCGTAGTTCCACTCGTAAGCGGCGCCGGCGAGGTCGAGCCCTTCGTAGCACTGCAATCGGATCAGCGGCCGGCCCAGCATGGCTGCCAGCGTGCGCGCGATCTCGGTCTTGCCGGTGCCGGGTTCCCCTTCCAGGAACAGCGGGCGCTCGAGCTTCAGCGCCAGGTAGACGACAGTGGCCAGCCGCCGGTCGGCGACGTAGTCCTGCGCGGCCAGGCCGGCCAGCGTCTCGTCGATGCTGGTGGGAAGCTCGGGCGGCGCAGTCAACGCTTCAGCCCACCGCCCGCGCCGCCAGCACCGGGATCAGCGCCGCGCGGTACTCGGCCGAGCCGTGCAGGTCGCTGTTCAGGCCATCGGCCTTCACCGTGGCGCCGGTCAATGCCGCGGCCGACCAGTTGGCGGCGAGGCGCTTTTCGAGATCGGCGGCGCGGAACACACACGGCCCCGCGCCGGTGACGGCGACACGCACGCCCTTGGCGCCCTTGCTGACGAAGACGCCGACGATCGAGAAGCGCGAAGCCGGCTGCCTGAACTTCTGCCAGCCGGCCTTCTCGGGCACCGGGAAACTGACCGCGGTGATCATCTCGCCCGACTGTAGCGCCGTCTCGAAGAGGCCCTTGAAGAAGTCGTCCGCGGCGATGTCGCGTTGATCCGTGTGCACGGTGGCGCCCAGCCCCAGCACGGCAGCCGGATAACACGCGGCCGGGTCGGCGTTGGCGAGGCTGCCGCCGAGCGTGCCGCGGTTGCGCACCTGGCGGTCGCCGATGTGGCTGGCCAAGTCCGCGAGCGCCGGAATCGCCTTCTTCACCTCGGCGCTCGCGGCCACTTCGGCGTGCGTCGTCATCGCGCCGATTTTCACCGCGCCGCCGGCGACGGTGATGCCTTTCAGCGCCGCGACGCCGGAGAGATCGACCAGTTTCTCGGGCGTCGCGAGGCCGAGCTTCATCGCCGCGAGCAGGCTCTGCCCGCCCGCCAGTGCCTGCGCGCCGGCGGCGAGCGCGCTCTTCACGTCGGCGATCGATGTCGGACGGCTGTAGTCGAAGGCTTGCATGAGCGGAGTCCTGTCAGTTCAGTCGCATTCGATGTGGCGTTAGGTAAGGCAGGCGCAGTGCGCCGCTTCAGGCGTTCGCCGCCTTCCACACGACGTTCGGCGTGGCCGGCATCGGCACGTCCTTCACGCCGAGCGCGTTGCAGATGGCGTTGATCACCGCCGGCGGCGAGCCGATCGCGCCAGCCTCGCCGCAGCCTTTCACGCCCAGCGGATTGTGCGAGCAGGGCGTCCCCTTGGCCGTCTCGACCGTGAAGCTCGGCAGGTCGTCGGCGCGCGGCATCGCGTAGTCCATGAGGCTGCCGCTGAGCAACTGGCCGCTCTCGGTGTCGTAGACGCCGTGCTCGAGCAGGGCCTGGCCGATGCCTTGCGCGAGGCCACCGTGCACCTGGCCCTCGACGATCATCGGGTTGACGATGTTGCCGAAGTCGTCCACCGCGGTGAAGCGGTCGACGCGCACGGCGCCGGTGGCGCGGTCGACCTCGACCTCGCAGACGTAGGTGCCGGCCGGAAACGTGAAGTTGCTCGGGTCGTAGAAGGCGTTTTCGTTGAGCCCGGGTTCCAGCTTGTCGTGCGGGAAGTTGTGCGGCACGTAGGCGGTGAGCGCGACGCTCGCGAACGGCACGTTCTTGTCGGTGCCGGCGACCTTGAAGACGCCGCCTTCGAAGACGACGTCGCTGTCGGCCGCTTCCATCAAATGCGCGGCGATCTTGCGGCCCTTGGCGATGACCTTGTCGAGCGCGCGCACGATCGCCGTGCCGCCCACCGCCAGCGAGCGGCTGCCGTAGGTGCCCATGCCGAACAGCACCTTGCCGGTGTCGCCGTGCTCGATGCTCACGTCCTCCATCGGGATGCCGAGCTTGTCGGCCACCACCTGCGCAAACGTCGTCTCGTGGCCCTGGCCGTGGCTGTGGCTGCCGGTGAACACCGTCACCTTGCCGGTCGGGTGCACGCGCACTTCGCCCGCTTCGAAGAGGCCGGCGCGCGCGCCGAGGGCACCGGCCACCGAACTCGGCGCGATGCCGCACGCTTCGATGTAGCAGGCGTAGCCGATGCCGCGCGCCAGGCCCTTGGCGGCGCTGGCCGCCTTGCGCTTCTCGAAACCGGCCACGTCGGCCAAGTCGACGGCGCGGTTCAGCGTCGCGTGGTAGTCGCCCACGTCGTAGGTCAGGCCCACAGGCGTCGCGTACGGGAAGGTGGTGATGAAGTTGCGCCGGCGCAGTTCGGCCGGGTCGATCTTCAGCTCGGTGGCCGCGGTCTCGACGACCCGCTCGAGCAGGTAGCTGGCTTCTGGCCGGCCGGCGCCGCGGTAGGCGTCCACCGGCGCGGTGTTCGTGAACACCGCCTTCACCTCGCACCAGATCTTCGGCGTCTTGTACTGCCCGGCCAGCAGCGTGGCGTAGAGGATCGTCGGCACGCAGCTCGAGAAGGTGGAGAGGTACGCGCCGAGGTTGGCCGTCGTGTCCACGCGCATCGCGACGAAGTTGCCGCCGCTGTCCAGCCCCAGCTCGACGGTGGTGAAGTGGTCGCGGCCGTGCGCATCCGACAGGAAGCTTTCGCTGCGCTCGGCTGTCCACTTGATCGGCCGGCCGAGCTGCTTGCTCGCCCACACGAGTGCGGTTTCTTCGCCGTAGAGGAAGATCTTGCTGCCGAAGCCGCCGCCGACATCGGGCGCGACGACGCGCATCTTGTGCTCGGGGATGCCGAGCACGAAGGCGCACATCAGCAGCCGCTCGACGTGCGGGTTCTGGTTCGCCACGTACAGCGTGTAGGCGTCGTCGGTGACGCTGTAGCTGGCGTTGGCCGCGCGCGGCTCGATCGCGTTGGGGATCAGCCGGTTGTTGCGGAAGGTCAGCTTCGTGACGTGCGCGGCGCCCTTCATCGCCGCGGCAACGCCGTCCTTGTCGCCGATGCCCCAGTGGTAGCACTGGTTGTCGGGCGCCTCGTCATGCACCGGCGCGCCGGCGGCCTTGAACGCTTTCGCCGTGTCCACCACCGCCGGCAGTTCGTCGTAGTCCACCTCCACCAGCGCGGCGGCGGCCTTCGCCTGCTCGAGCGTCTCGGCGACGACGAGCGCGACGCGGTCGCCGACGTAGCGCACCTTGCCGTCGGCCAGCACCGGATGCTTGGGCTCCTTCATCGCCGCGCCGTCCAGGCTGTTGATCAGCCAGCCGCACGGCAGCCCGCCGACGGCCTTGAAGTGCTCGCCGGTGTAGATGCCGAGCACGCCCGGCGCCGCCGCGGCGGCCTGGGTGTCGACGCGTGCCAGGCGCGCATGCGCATGGGGGCTGCGCACAAAGACGCCGTAGCTTTGCTGCGGCAGCGTGATGTCGTCGGTGTACTGGCCGCGGCCGGTGAGGAAGCGCGCGTCTTCGCGGCGCTCGACCTTCTGGCCGACAAATCCTTGGCGTGCGTTCATGGTGTTCGTCCTGCGGTATGCGGTGAGCGATGGAGGTCGGCGTCGCTGGGGCTCAGGCGGCCTTCATCGCCGCGCCGCCCTGCATCACCGCCTTGACGATGTTGTGATAACCCGTGCAGCGGCAGATGTTGCCCTCGAGCGCCTCACGCACCTGGGCCTCGTCGCGCACGCCGTGGTTCGTCACCAGGTCGATGGCGCTCATCACCATGCCCGGGGTGCAGAAGCCGCACTGCAGGCCGTGGCAGGCCTTGAAGGCGGCCTGCATCGGGTGCAGCGTGCCGTCGGCCTTGGCCAGGCCCTCGATCGTCGTCACGCTGCGGCCGTCGGCCTGCGCGGCGAGCATGTTGCAGCTCTTCACCGCCACGCCGTCCAGGTGCACCGTGCAGGCGCCGCACTGCGCGGTGTCGCAGCCCACGTGCGTGCCGGTCAGGCGCAGGTGCTCGCGCAGGAACTCGACCAGCAGCGTCTCGCGCGCGACCTCGCGCGTGACGCTCTTGCCGTTGACGGTCAATGTGATCGCTGCTGAGGGCATGGCCGACGCTCCGGAGGTGAGTCAAAGCATGGAAGAACCGCGGCGATCCTAGGAAGCGCCACGCGCCGCGGCACGTTGCGGCAAACCCGATAGGAACGGGCGTGCCAACGTCGCCCGCACCGCGCCCGTAAGGGGCGCGCACGATGGCACACTGGACAAGTCCACGCCGGCGTCCCCGGTGTCGTCCCTGGCGTCCTCAGCCCGCATGACCCCCGGCATCCACCTCCACTACACCTTCGAGCGCGACGAGCAGGCGGGCGCGCGCATCGTGCATCCGCTGTTCGACACGCTCGCGGCGCTGCAGACGCACGGCTCGATCAAGCACGCGGCGCAGGCGCTGGGCCTGTCGTACCGGTTCGTCTGGGGGTCGCTGCGCGCCTGGGAGGCCGAACTCGGCCAGCCGCTCGTGCAGTGGATGCGCGGCACGCGCGCGCAGCTCACGCCCTATGCGCTGCGGCTGCTGTGGGCCGAGCGGCAGGCGCGCACGCGGATGCGGCCGCACATCGAGGCGCTGCGCGCCGAGTTGCGGCACGTGCTCGCGCTGGCCGAGGCCGGCGAGCTCGACGCGGTCGACGTGCTCGCGAGCCACGACCTGGCGCTGCCGCGCCTGCAGACGCTGGCCGCGCGCGAGGCGCTGCATCTGAGCATCGCGTTCGCCGGCAGCGCCGAGGCGCTGCGCGGGCTGAACGAAGGGCGCTGCCAGTTGGCGGGGTTCCACGCGCCGCGCTTGTCCGAAGAAAGCACCGTCTTCGCCGAAGCGCTGCGGCCGCTGCTGCGCCCGGGCGAGCACAAGCTGATCGGCAGCCACAGCCGCTGGCAGGGGCTGATGTACGCGCCGGGCCTGGCCGAAGCGCCGACGCTGCGCAGCATCGCCGACGGGCGGTACCGCTTCGTCAACCGGCAGACGGGCTCGGGCACGCGGCTGCTGTTCGAACACCTGATGCGTGGCGCGGGGCTGATGAACGGCGCGGCCGGCGCGGCCGGTGTCGAGGGCTACGACGAACGCGTCGAGCACACGCACGTCGCCGTCGCCGCGTCGGTGGCCGCGGGGCTGGCCGATGTCGGCCTCGGCGTCGAGGCGGCGGCGCGCGAGTTCGGCCTGGCCTTTGCACCGCTCGTCGAGGAGGACTACTACCTCGCGTGCCTGAAGCCCGCGCTCGACAGCCCTGCCGTGCAGCGCCTGCGCCGCGTGCTCGCGCAGCCGCAGTGGGCCGAAGCCGTGGCCGCGCTGCCCGGCTACCGCGTGCAGCGCACCGGCGAAGTGCTGGCCCTGACGCGCGCGCTGCCCTGGTGGCAGTTCAAGCAGCCGCGGCGGGCGGGGCAGTCAGGGTGAGGTTCCCGCTCACTTGATTCCGTTCGGGCTGAGCTTGTCGAACCCCCGCCCTGAGCTTGTCGAAGGGCTCTCCGCGATGGCCCTTCGACACGGGCCCTCGACAAGCTCAGTCCGTGCTCAGGGCGAACGGTGTTGGGGGACCCACCGCCACACCTCCCCCCCGCCCCGCGCCGCCCTGCCCTCACCTTCCAGCTTCAACAGATGCGCCAGCAGCGAGCGCTCCGCCAGCCCGTGCAGCGCCACGGGGGTGTCGTCGTAGACCACCGGCACGATCGCGCGCGCAGCGGCGGGCGCAGCAAGCTGCTGCAACGCCGCCACCACCTTCGCCTCGCGCTTCAGGCGGTGCGCGATCAGTGCGCGCAGCACCGCGTGCGGCTCGCCGACGAGGAAGCCGTGCCCGGGCGCCAGCCACTCGAGGTCTTCGTCCAGCAGCGCCTGCAGCGTGCGCAGGTACGCGGCCATGTCGCCGTCCGGCGGGTTGATGACCACCGTGCTGCCCTGCATCACGTGGTCGCCGGTGAAGAGCGTCTTCTCTTCCTCGAGCAGATAACACAGGTGGTTCGACGCGTGCCCCGGCGTGTGGATGACGCGCAGCGTCAGCCCCTCGGCGAGCAAGATGCGCTCACCATGCTGCGGCTGGCTCGCCGGCGCGAAGTCCGCGTCCTGCCACTGCGGGTGCGCGGCGACGCGGCCGAGCACCGGGGCGCCCGTGGCTGCCGCCAATAGCGCGGCGCCGGGTGAGTGGTCGCGGTGGGTGTGCGTGACGAGGATGCGCTCGATGCGCGCCTTCGTCCCCTGCGCTTGCACCGCATCGACGAGCGCGCGCACGTGCTCGGCCGACGCCGGCCCCGGGTCGATGCAGGTCCACGCGTCGCCGCGGCCGACGAGGTAGCTGTTGGTGCCGGGGCCCGTCATCGGCCCGGCGTTCGGCGCCGTGACGCGCAGCACGTGCGGCGACAACCGCACGACGCGCCCCGGCACGATGTCGGCATGCACGTCGGCGCGGCCCTCGGGGTCCAGGCGCGCGATCTCGGCGTACGGCAACTCGTGCGGCAGCACGATGCGCACGCCGCGCGCGGCGAAGGCCATGCGCGGCATCTGGCGCCGCACGTCCTTCTTCTCGTTCCTTTGGTGCGCCTCGTCGAGCACCGTGTCGGCCTTGCCATGCCGCGCCAGCTGCTGCAGCGTGTGCCGCGTCACCGGCAGCAGCGTCAGGCCGCGTGCCGCGTCCAGCGCCGCGGCCGGCGTCAGCCACATCAGCTCGACGGCCTCGCCGTAATCGGCCTCGGCCTGCTGGCCTTCCGGCGCGCGCACGGCGAAGAAGCGCGTGTCGAAGCGCTTGGCCACACCCGGCGGCGTCAGCCAGTGGCTCCAGTAGACGAGGCCGGTGCAATCGAGCCGCAGGTCGTGCTCGCGGCACAGCGCGGCGATGCCAGCCTCGCCCGTTTGCAGGCGGCCGCGCCACGGGTGCAGTGCCGCGGGGTCGAAGCCGCCGGCGGCCAGCAGCAGGCCGGCTTCCTCGAACGATTCGCGCACCGCCGCGACAAGGTAATCGAGCCCGCCGCTCGCGAGGCCCAGCCGCGCACTCGCGGCGACGTCGTCGGCGCCGACGCAGAACGCATGCGCCTCGCGGTCGCGCGCGTCGAGCACGCCGCCGGGGAACACCGCGGCGCCGCTGCGCAGGTCGCCGCTTCGCTCGGCGCGGCGCATCAACAGCACCTCGAGCCCGGGCTCGCCATCGCGCAGGAACAGCACCGAAGCGGCCGCGCGCGCATCGGCGGGCGGCTGGTAGTCGAGTGGCTCGCGTGCTTTCAACGCATCCGGCACGGTCACTTCACCACCCCCTGCGCGCGCAACGCCGCGATCGCTGCCGCGTCGTAGCCGGCCTCGGCCAGCACGTCATCGGTCTGCGCGCCGGCAGCCACCGCGGCGCGCGGCATGCCGGCCGGCGTGCGGTCGAAACGCGGCGCCGGCGCCGGCTGCACGACGCCGTCGACCTCGACGAAGCCGCGGCGCTCTTGCGCGTGCCGGTGCGCCGGCGCTTCGTCGAAAGCGAGCACCGGCGCGAAGCAGGCGTCGGTGCCTTCGAGCAGGGCGCACCATTCGTCGCGTGTCTTCGCGCGCATGCGCGCAGCGATCGCCTCGCGCATCTCGGGCCACAGCTTGCGGTCGTACTGGCGCTTGACGAAGCGCTCGTCCAGGCCGATGGCCGCGACGAGCGCTGCAAAGAACTTCGGCTCCAGCGGCGCCAGGCTGACGAAGCGCCGGTCGGCCGTCTCGTAGCAGTCGTAGAACGGTGCGCCGCCGTCGAGCAAATTGGCGCCGCGCGCCGAGGCGTCCCAGGTGCCCGCGGCGACGAGGCCATAGAAGATGCCGGCCAGCGACGCGGCGCCATCGACCATCGCCGCATCGACGACCTGCCCGCGCCCCGAGCGCTGGCGCTCGAAGAGTGCGGCCATCACGCCGAAGGCGAGGTATAGCGCCCCGCCGCCATAGTCACCGACGAGGTTCAGCGGCGGCACCGGCTTGCTGCCGGGGCCGCCCGGGCCGATCGCGGCGAGCGCCCCGGTCAGCGCAACGTAGTTGAGGTCGTGTCCCGCCGCTTGCGCGAGCGGCCCGCTCTGCCCGAAGCCCGTCATGCGGCCGTAGACGAGGCGCGGGTTGCGCGCTTCGCAGTCTGCGGGCCCGAGGCCCAGCTTCTCGGCCACGCCCGGGCGGAAGCCCTCGATCAGCACGTCGGCGCCAACGACCAGCTTCAGCACCGCCTCGCGCCCCTCGGGCCGGCGCGTGTCGATCGCCACCGAACGCCGCCCGCGCCCGCTGACCTCGAAACGCTTGTCCATCGCGATGCCCAGGCCGCTGGGCTCGAGCCGGTCGACGCGGATCACGTCCGCGCCGAGGTCGGCCAACAGCATGCAGCACATCGGCCCGGGGCCGATGCTGGCGAGTTCGATGACACGGAGTCCGGTGAGAGGGCCTTGGCGTTGCATGGCACAAGTGTGCCGCATGGCGAAGGGGCGGGATCCGCCCGGCGGGCCGTGGGCCGAGGCCGAGGCCGAGTCGGCGGCTCGGCCGCTTTGCGGCAACCAGATGCGGCACCGATGCCGGCAGTACGATTGCCCCACTGTGAAGCCGTGACGCCTTGCCGGCCAAGCGAGGCCCGGCAAGCCACCGGGCTCTCGCAGGCCCAGTTCGCGGCCCTGCTGGGCGTGTCGGTGCGCACACTGCAAGGCTGGGAGCAAGGGCGCAAGCCACCCAGCGGCGCCGCGCGCACGCTGCTCGCCACGAGCCAATCCGCGTGCGGTGCTGGAAGTGTCCTCGACGTAGCGAACCACGCGACCAGCACAAGCACACCGCCTGCGAGCTCCAGCGAAGCTACCATCCGCCCCATGGGCCTCGCCACCGGCACCGTCGTGAACGGCAAGGTCGTCGTCGAGGGCGTCACGGACGCCGAGGGCACGCAGGTCGTCGTGATCATCGGCCGATGCCCCCCGACCCCCTGAAGCAGCCGCTGCGCCTGGCCAGCGTCGCGGCGTTTGCGTCGATCGCGTCGATGCGCGCGTGCGATCCGATGCTGCTGCCGCTGGCCACCGAGTTCGGCCGCGGGCTCGGCGAGGTGTCGCGGGTGGTGTCGGTGTTCGCGGTGGCGTACGGGCTGCTGCAGCTCTTGTACGGGCCGCTCGGCCACCGCATCGGCAAGCTCACCGTCGTCGCCTTCGCATGCATCGGCTGCGCGCTCGCCGCCGGCGCGGCGGCCTTCGCGCAAACGCTCGAGCAGCTCGTCGCCGCGCGCATCGTGATGGGCGCCACCGCGGCGGGCATCGTGCCGATGACGATCGCCTGGATCGGCGACAGCGTGCCTTACGAGCAGCGGCAGGAGACGCTGGCGCGGCTGCTCGGCGCCACGGTGAGCGGGATGATCGCGGGGCTGTGGCTCGGCGCGTGGATCACCGAGGCGTTCGGCTGGCGCGCGGTGTTCGCGGTGCTCGTACTGCTGTTCGCGGCGGCGGCGCTGCCGCTGGTGACGCTGGTGCGCGGCGCGCGCGCGGCGGCGGCGACTGGCGCTGCGGATTGCGCAACGACACCGGGCCGTTCCGCATTCAACTCGCTGCTCACCCAATTGCGCCTGCCGCTCATGCCGCGCGTGCGCTGGGTGCTCGCCGTCGTCGGCATCGAGGGCGCGCTGATGTTCGGCATGTTGTCGTTCGTGCCGGCGTATCTCGGGCAGCGGCACGGTCTGGGCACCGGTGCGGCGGGTTCGGTGCTGGCGCTCTACGGCGTCGGCGGGTTGCTGTACAGCCGCGTCGCACGGCGGCTGCTGCACGCGCTGGGCGAACGGGGCTTGGCGATGGCCGGCGGCGCGGTGCTGGGCGCCGCGCTGCTCGTCCTGACCTGGGCGCCGCACTGGGCGCTGGCAGCGCCGGGGTGCCTGCTGGCCGGCGCCGGCTTCTACATGATCCACACGACGCTGCAGACGCAGGCCACGCAGATGGCGCCGGCGCAGCGTGGCAGCGCGGTGGCGCTGTTCGCCTGCGTGCTCTTCCTCGGCCAGTCGGGCGGCGTCGCGGCGGTGTCGCTGGCGGTGGACCGCGGCTGGACGGCGTCAGCGCCTGCGCGCTGGGGCTCGTCGCGGTGGGCTGGGTGGTCGGGCGCGGCGTCGGGCCGCGATGACAACGCTGGCTCCAACGCTTGGCCGCGACAGTCGCACCGCGGCTGACGCTGGCCGCGCGCCACCACCGAGGCCGAAGGAGCCCGCCATGCCCGAGAACACCGTTGGCGAATCCGCCAACGCCGACCCCGTGCCCTGCGCCACCTACCACGCCGGCATGCGCACGCTGCAAGACCGCTTCGACACGCGCCGGCTCGCCGACCGGCTCGACGAGCGGCTCGGCCGCAGCGCCTTCACCGCCGACGACCGCGCGTTCATCGAAACGCGCACGATGTTCTTCCTGGCCACCGCCGACGCCGAAGGCCGCCCTGACTGCTCGTACAAGGGCGGCGACTCCGGCTTCGTGCGCGTCGCCGGCGAGCGCGACCTCGTTTTCCCGAGCTACGACGGCAACGGCCAGTTTCGCAGCCTCGGCAACGTGCTCGCGAACGGCGCGGTCGGGCTGCTGTTCATCGACTTCCAGTCGCCGCGGCGGCTGCGCGTCGTCGGCCGCGCCCAGGTGCTCGACGACGCCGAGTCGCTGGCGATGTTCGCCTGCGCGCAGCTCGTCGTGCGCGTGCGCGCAGAGCGCATCTTCCCGAACTGCCCGCGCTACATCCACGCCGCCGAGACCGTGCGCCCGTCGGCCGACGTGCCACGCGCCGGCCACACGCCGCCGCCGGCGCGGTGGAAGTCGATGGACTTCCTCGCCGACGTGCTGCCGGTCGCACGCGCACCGAAACCCTGATCGGTTCCCGGGAACGACATTTGCCGCTGGCGCCGGTTGAGCCGCTTGCACACGGCCCCTGCGAGGGGGCGCGCGGGTGGCTGGAGGGAACCCGTCATGGCCGACGTCCGCAGCGCCCGCGTGCACACCTTTGTCCTGGCTGGCGGCAACGGCTCGCGCCTGGCGCCGCTGACCGACCGGCAGTGCAAACCGGCGCTGCCGTTCTGTGCCGATTACCGCGTCATCGACTTCGTGCTCGGCAATCTGTGCCGCTCGGGGCTGCCGAGCGCCGACGTGGTCGTGCAATTCCGTCCGCATGGGCTGGTGCAGCATCTGCGGCAGGTGTGGCAGGACCCGGCCGACGAAGCCGAAGCGCGGTTCGCCGAGGCCGTGGGGCCGTACGGCGCGCCGTTTCGCGGCACCGCCGACGCAGTAGCGCGCAACCTCGCGCGCGTGAGCCCCGACGTCGACCTCGTGCTCGTCTTCGGCGCCGATCACGTCTACCGCATGGACGTGGCGCAGATGATCGGCTTTCACCTCGCCACCGGCGCGCAGGTGACGGTGTCGACACTGCCGGTGCCGCTGGCGGCGGCGTCGGCGTTCGGCATCGTCGAGACCGACGACAGCGGCCGCGCGCGGCGCTTCCGCGAGAAGCCCGCCGATGCGCAGCCGCGGCCCGGCTGGCCCGGCGAGGCGCTGGCCTCGATGGGCAACTACGTCTTCGACGCGCGGCTCTTGCGCTGTGAACTTGCGCGTGCCGCCGCCGCCGGCGAAACCGACTTCGGCCACGACCTGCTGCCGCGTCTCGTCGAGCGCTGCCGCGTGATGGCCTACGACTTCCGCAGCCAGGTGCTGGGCGGCACGGCACCGACGCGCGAGCCGCACTACTGGCGCGACATCGGCACGCTCGGCGCGTACCACGAGGCGCACATGGACACGTTGGCCGACACGTTCGGCGGCCGGCCGCGCTTCGAGCCCGACGACCCGGCGTGGCCGCTGCGCCCTTCGCGGGCCGCCGCCGGCGACGCGCCGCCGCGACTGCACGGCAGCGACATCGTTGCCTCGCGCATCGGCGCCGCGGCGTGCGTGGAGCGCGCCAGCGTGCACTCGTCGGTCATCGGCCGCGGCGCCGAGATCGGCCGCGGCGCGCTGGTCGAGCGCAGCGTCGTCTTTGACGGCGTGCGCATCGGCGAAGGCGCGCGCATCCGCCGCGCCATCGTCGCCGAGGACAACGAGATCCCGGCGCGCGAGCGCATCGGCTACGACCCGGAGGTCGACCGCATCCGCTTCACCGTCACGCGAGAGGGCATCGTCGTCGTGCCGCCGGGCACGTTTACGGCTTCTGAACACCGGGCGCCGGCCGACGCCACCGCGGGCACTTAGCCGCCTGTCAATGACCAAGCCGCGCACCCGCCTGGGCCGCCCGTATCCGCTGGGCGCCACCTGGGACGGCAGCGGCGTGAACTTCGCTCTGCACGCGGGCGCGGCCGATCAGGTGACGCTGTGCTTGTTCGACGCCGACGGCGGCCATGAGCGGCGCGTGCCGCTCGAACGCCACCGCCACCACGTCTGGTACGGCTACGTCGTCGGCATCGGAGCGGGGCAGCTCTACGGCTACCGTGTGCATGGCCGCTACGACCCGGCAAGCGGCCAGCGCTGCAACCCGCACAAGCTGCTGCTCGACCCGTATGCGCGCGCCGTGCACGGCGCGCCGAAGTGGGGGCCGGCGCTGTACAGCTACGTGCTCGGCGAGGAAGCTGAAGACCTCTCGTGCAGCCTCGAAGACAGCGCCGTGGCGGCGCCGAAGGGCGTCGTCGTCGACGACGGCTTCGACTGGGGCGCGAGCGCGCCGCCGCGCACGCCGTGGCACCGGACGGTGATCTACGAAGTGCACGTCAAGGGCTTCACGATGCAGCACCCGGGCGTCCCGGAGGAACTGCGCGGCACGTACCTCGGGCTCGCGTCACCCGCGGCGATCGCGCACTTCAAGCGCCTGGGCGTCACGGCGATCGAGCTCTTGCCGGTGCACGCGTTCGTCGACGACCACCGGCTGCACGACCTGGGCCTGGCGAACTACTGGGGCTACAACACCCTCGCGTTCCTCGCGCCGGAGGCGCGCTACGCGAGCGACCGCACGCCCGGCGCCGCGGTGCGCGAATTCAAGCAGATGGTGCGCACGCTGCACGAGGCCGGGCTCGAGGTGATCCTCGACGTCGTCTACAACCACACCTGCGAAGGCAACCACCTCGGGCCGACGTTGTCGTTCAAGGGCCTCGATCACGCGGGCTACTACCGCCTGAGCGCCGAAGACCGCCGCTACGGCGTGGACTACACCGGCACCGGCAACACGCTGGACACGGCGCGCGCGACGGCGCTGCGCCTGGTGATGGACAGCCTGCGCTACTGGGCCGGCGAGATGCACGTCGACGGCTTTCGCTTCGACCTCGCCGTGGCGCTCGGCCGCGGGCGCGAGGCGTTCGATGCGCACAGCGGCTTCTTCGGCGCGGTCGCGCAGGAGCCGGTGTTGCTCGACGCCAAGTTGATCGCCGAGCCGTGGGACCTGGGCCCCGAGGGCTACCGAGTCGGCGGCTTTCCGCCGGGCTGGGCCGAGTGGAACGGTGCTTACCGCGACACCGCGCGCGCCTTCTGGTGCGCGCGCGAGGCGACGCTCGCCGATCTCGCGGAGCGGCTCACCGGCTCGGCGGGTCTCTTCCGGCAGCCCGGCCGCGCGCCCACCGACAGCGTCAACCTCGTCACCGTGCACGACGGCTTCACGCTGCACGACCTCGTCAGCTACAACGTCAAGCACAACGAGGCCAACGGCGAAGACAACCGCGACGGCGAGAGCCACAACCGCGGCTGGAACTGCGGCTTCGAGGGCGAGACAGCCGACGAGCTGGTGAACGCGCAGCGCGAGCGGCTGAAGCGCAATCTGCTGGCGACGCTGTTCCTCTCGCAGGGCACGCCGCTGCTGCTTGCCGGCGACGAGCTCGGCCGCACGCAGCGCGGCAACAACAACGGCTATTGCCAGGACAACGAGCTCTCCTGGCTCGACTGGACGATGACGCCGCAGCGCGAGCGGCTGCTCGCCTTCGTCGAGCGGCTCGCTGCGTTGCGCCACGCGCTGCCGGCATTGCGGCGCGCGGACTGGTTCAATGGCAGCAGGCCGGATGGCACGCCCGAGATCGTCTGGCGCCACCCGGACGGCAGCGAGATGCAGGCCGAGCAGTGGGCCGAGACGCCGTGTGTCGGCGCGCTGCTCGCCCACGTGCTGCTGCTCGTCAACGCCGGCGACGAGCCGGTGACATTCGTGCTGCCCGAAGGCGAGTGGGCGCCACGCATCGACACCTGCACGCGCGACGGCTTTCCGGCCGACGAGGCGGCGCTCGGCGATGACGTCATCGTCAACGGCCGGTCGGTGCAGCTGCTGACGCAGCGGGGCGCTGACCTGGACGACGATGACACGCAGGACGAAGGCCCGCAATGAAACGCAGCCACCTGATGCGCTGGGGCGCCACATTGTGCGGCGGCGGCGCCGACTTCCGCCTGTGGGCGCCGGCGGCCAAGGACGTGGAGCTGCTGCTCGGCGAGCGCACGCTCGTCGCCGAGCGGCAGCTCGACGGCTGGTGGCGCGCGCGCGTCGCCGGCGCCACCGCCGGCCAGCGCTACCGCTGGCGCATCGACAGCCGGCTCGAAGTGCCGGACCCCGCCTCGCGCTGCAACCCCGAGGGGCCGCACGGCGCGTCGCTGCTCGTCGACCCGCTCGCCTACACGTGGAGCGACGGCGAGTGGCGCGGCCGGTCGTGGCACGAGGCGGTGTTCTACGAACTGCACATCGGCTGCTTCACCGACGAAGGCACCTGGGACGCGGCGCGCGCGCGGCTGCCGGCGCTGCGCGCGTTGGGCATCACGGCGCTGCAGATCATGCCGGTGGCCGACTGGCCCGGCCGCTTCGGCTGGGGCTACGACGGCGTGCTGCCGTTCGCGCCGTTTCACGGCTACGGCGCGCCGGACGACTTCAAGCGCTTCGTCGACGCCGCGCACGCGCTCGGGCTGATGGTGTTCCTCGACGTCGTCGACAACCACTTCGGCCCGGAAGGCAACTGGCTGCACGCCTACGCGCCCGGCTTCTTCACCGAGCGCCATCGCACCGCCTGGGGCGCGGCGATCGACTTCGGCGACGAGGCGGTGCGCGACTTCTACGTGCAGCATGCGCTGTACTGGCTGACCGAGTACCACCTCGACGGCCTGCGCTTCGATGCCGTGCATGCCATGCGCGACGAGCCGCGCGAGGGCGTGCACGGCCGGCCGCACATCCTGGAAGAGATCTCGAGTCGTGTGCGCGCGGCGTTCGCGAATGTCGCGAATGCTGCCAATGGCGCCGGCGCTCCTCCGCGGCGCGTGCACCTCGTGCTCGAGAACGACAGCAACGACGCCGCGCGGCTGGCCGCCCCCGGCACGCCCGGGCGCTATGAGGGGCAGTGGAACGGCGACGTCCACCACGCGCTGCACGTGCTGCTGACGGGCGAGCGCGACGGCTACTACGCCGAGTACGACGCGCCGGTGGCGCAGCTTGCGCGCTGCCTGACGCACGGCTTCGCGCGCGAGGGCGGGCCGCACAACGTCGAAGGCGCGCCGCCCCGGCGCGCCGCGCGCAACCGCGTGCCGCTGTCGGCCTGCGTGAACTTCCTGCACAACCACGACCAGATCGGCAACCGCGCCTTCGGCGAGCGGCTGACGGTGCTGGCCGAGCCCGCGGCGCTGCGCCTGGCGGTGGCGATCGTGCTGCTGGCGCCTTCGCCGCCCTTGCTCTTCATGGGCGACGAGGCCGGCGCGGTGACGCCGTTCCTCTACTTCGCCGACTGGAGCGCAGAGCTGCGTGACGCGGTGCGCCGCGGCCGGGTCGCGGAGTTCGCACACTTTGCGCGTTATGCCGAGGCGGCGCGCGCGGGCCGGCTGCCGGACCCGTGCAGCGAAGCGACCTTCGCGCGCTGCCGCGTGCAGCCCGGCCCCGACGCGGCGGCGTGGCAGGCGGCCTATCGCACGCTGCTGGCGCTGCGCGCGATGCGGTTGCAGCCGCGGCTGCCGGACCTGCTGGAAGACGGCCACGACGCCGCGTTCGAAGGCCGCTTGCTCGAAGTGCGCTGGCGCTTCGGCGGCGAGCGCGCCGGCGTCTGGACGATGCAGGTGAACCTCGGCCCCGAGGCCGCGGCCGCGCCTATGCCCGCCGGCGAACGCCTGCACGCCGAAGGTGAGGCCACGGCTGCAGTGCTCGGCCCCTGGTCAGGTCGCTGGCATTGGCTGGACACGCACGAGGACGCCTCTTTCTCCCTCTCCCGCCCAGGCGGGAGAGGGCCGGGGTAAGGGTGGGCGCAATGCCGACCGACGACGATCCCGCGCCGCTCGCCGACGCCGACATCCCGCAATCCACCTACCGCGTGCAACTGCACGCCGGCTTCGGTCTCGCCGCCGTGCGCGAGCAGGTCGCGCACCTCGCGGCGCTGGGCATCAGCCACCTCTACGTCTCACCGCTGCTCGCCGCGCGCCCGGGCAGCCTGCATGGCTACGACGGCATCGATTTCGATCGCCTGAACCCGGAGCTCGGCGACGAGGCCGACCTCGCGGCGCTGAGTGCCACGCTGCGCACGGCCGGCATGGGCCTCGTGCTCGATATCGTCCTGAACCACATGGCCGTGCTCGGCGCCGACAACGACTGGTGGCTCGACGTGCTTGCCAACGGCCCGGCCGCGGCGCACGCCGCGTTCTTCGACATCCAGTGGACGCCGCCGCAGCACGAGCTGCACGGCCGGGTGCTGCTGCCGGTGCTCGGCCAGCCCTACGGCCGCGCGCTCGAAGCGGGCGACATCGTGCCGGCGTTCGATGCGCGCCTCGGCCAGGTGGTGTTGCGCTATTTCGAGCACCGATTCCCGATCGATCTCGCCGACCACGCGGGGCTGCTGGCCGCGGTGCCGCTGCCGGATGAAGCGTCGGCGAGCGACCGCGCGCTCGTCGCCTCACTCATCGACGGCTGCGCGCGCCTTCCGGCGCGCGACACGGCCGACGCGGTGGCGCGCGCGACAAGGCAGCGCGAAGTGGCCGCGCTGACGCGCGCGCTTGCGGAGTTGCACGCGCGGGATGCTGGCAGCGCCTGGCCGGCGCGCTGGCTCGACAACTGCGCCGCCGCGCTGCAAGGCCGCGCGGACGACCCCGCGAGCTGGGACCGGCTCGACGCGCTCATTCGACACCAGGCCTTCCGCCTCGCGCACTGGCGCGCGGCGGGCGACGAGCTGAACTACCGCCGCTTCTTCGATGTCGATGCGCTCGCGGGTCTGCGCATCGAGTCGCCCGAGGTGTTCGACGCCGTGCACCGCCGCATCCTCGAATGGATCACCGCGGGCCACGTGCAGGCGCTGCGCATCGACCACCCGGACGGCATGGCCGACCCGCCGGCCTACTTCCGCCGCTTGCACAGAGCGGTGGCCGAGCGACGTGGTGAGCACGTGGGCGCCATGTGGATCGTGGCCGAGAAAATCCTCGGCGACGACGAGCCGTGGCCGGAGAGCTGGGCCGTGCACGGCGACACCGGCTACCGCTTCGCCAACCAGGCGATCGGCCTCTTCGTCGACGGCCGGCACGAAGCGGCCTTCGACGAACTGTGCGCGGCCTTCGTCGGCCGCCCGATCGACTACGCCGCGGAACTCGACGCCGCCAAGCGCACGATCATGGCGCTGCCGCTGGCGGCCGACCTGCGGCTGCTGACCGAGGTGGCGCACGACCTCGCGCTCGGCCACCGCCACACGCGCGACCTGACGCGCCCGGCGCTGCGTGCGGCGATCGTCGCGCTGACCGCGGCGTTCGAGGTCTACCGCACGTACCTTGGGGAGGAAGGTGTCATCGATGCGATGAGCATCACACCCGCCGACCGCGCCCGCATCGAGCGCGCCGCGGCCGACGCGCGCGGCAAAGCCCGCCCTTCGCAGCAGGAAGCCATCGAGTTCATCCGCCGCCTGCAGCTCGAGCCGATGCAAGGCGACGAACAACGCGCTTGCCAACTGCGCTTCGTGCGCCGCTGGCAGCAGTTCACCGCGCCGGTGATGGCCAAGGCGATGGAGGACACCGCCTTCTATCGCTATCACCGGCTCGTCGCGCTGAACGACGTGGGCGGCGAGCCGCGCCGCTTCGGCCATGACGCGGAGGCGTTCCACGCCGCCAACCGCACGCGCGCCGGGCGCACGCCGCACACGATGCTCGGCAGCTCCACGCACGACAGCAAGCGCTCGGAGGACGTGCGCACGCGGCTCGCGGTGCTCTCCGAGATGCCCGCCGAGTGGGCCGCGGCGCTGGCGCGCTGGCACGAGCTGGCGCTGGCGCAGTGGCGCATCGCCGGTGCCGACGCGCCCGCCGAACCGCCCGAGCGCAACGACTGGCTGCTGCTGTTCCAGACGCTCGTCGGTGTGTGGCCGCTGAATGGCAGCGGCGATGACGGCGGGCCCACCGACGCGATCGACATCGATGCGCTGCGCGAGCGTGTCGCCGCCTACATGCTCAAGGCCGTGCGCGAGGCCAAGCAGGCGAGCAGCTGGCTCGACGCCGACCCCGCCTACGAGCAAGGCGTGCAGCGCGCGGTGCAGGTGCTGCTGGCGCGGCTGGAGCCGAACTCGTTCCTGACCGAGCTGCGCGAGTTCGTCGAGCGCATCGCGCCCTTCGGCTGCGTCAACAGCCTCGCGCTCGTCACCTTGAAGCTCACCTCGCCCGGCGTGCCCGACTTCTACCAAGGCAACGAGGACTGGCGGCACGACCTCGTCGACCCGGACAACCGGCGGCCGATCGACTGGCTGGCACTCGCGGCGCGGCGGGGAATGGCCGATGCGAGCAACGCCGCCGCGCTGGCCACGCAGCCGCTGCCCGGCGGCCTGCACAAGCTCTTCGTCACGACGCGCCTGTTGCGCTGGCGGCGCGCGGTGCCGGCGCTTCTTCGCGACGGCGACTACACGCCGCTCGTCGTGCGCGGACCGCACGCCGGGCACATCGTCGCGTTCATGCGCCGGCACGGTGACGAGGCGTGCCTGACGATCGTGCCGCGGCTCGCCTGGCAGGCGTGCGGTGGAGACATCGACGCGCTGCGAGATGGGCGCTGCTGGGCCGGCACGGAGGTCGTCCTGCCGGGTGACGCGCCGCGGCGCTGGTGCCACGTGCTGGCCGATGGCGAGTGGGACGAAGCGACGCGCGGCGACGGGTTGGCCGTCGACGCGGCGCTACGCGGGCTGTGCGTTGCGGTGATGCGACCGGTGGCGCCCCCGCCCGCTCGAACGGAGGAGACCTAGGCCCGCGGCGCATCGGCCGCGCCTGGCAGCGCGCGCAGCGTGCCGTAGGCGCCGGCAAGACCCGAGCGGTCGCTGTAGTCGGTGCTCTGCCGTGCGGCGCTGGCCTCGGCGCGCAGCGTGCGCGCGCAGGCGAGGTCGAGCGCGGCGACGCCGGCCACCGCAGCCAGCGCGAGCAGCGGCCGCGCCTTCGCGCGCCCGGGCATCGCCACCAGCGCCGTCAGCGCGGCCAGGTCCAGCGCGTCGCCGGCCACGCGCGCCCACATCCACGGCGCCGCCTGCACCGGGCTGCGCGCGGCGACGAGGCCGATGCCGGTGGCCACCTCCCGCAGGCCGCACAACGACGCGGCCCCCAACGCGGCGGGCCCGGTGCCCAGGCCTCCGGCGCGCAGCACGCGCCTCGTCGCGAACAGTTGCACAAGGCCGAGGCCGAGGCCGAACCAGCCCAGGCCCGCAGCCAGCTTGCGCGTGGCGCTTTGCCGCTGCGGCGCCGAGGGCCGCGCCGCGCGCACCAGCGCCTGCGCGCGCCGGTCCATCGGCGAAGGGCGGCCGGTCAGTTCGGGATGGCTCATCGCAGCGGCCCTCCTTTGGCGAAATCGGAAGATGCGCGCGCTGCAAGCGCTGTACGGCCTGGCCTCAGGGCCGCAAGACGACCTTGATGCAGCCTTGCAGCTTCTCGCGGAACGTGCGGTACATGCGCGGCCCGTCGGCCAGCGCCTCGCGGTGCGTGACGACGAACGACGGGTCGATCTCGCCTTCCTCGATGCGCCGCAGCAGGTCGTCGGTCCAGCGGTTGACGTGCGTCTGGCCGGTGCGCACGGTCAGGCCCTTGTTCATCAGCGCGCCGAACGGAATCTTGTCGACGAGCCCGCCGTAGACGCCGGCGATCGACAGCACGCCGGCCGGGCGGCAGACGTAGATCATTTCGCGCAGCACGTGCGGGCGGTCGGTTTCGGCCATCAGCGCCTGCTTGGCGCGGTCGTAGAAGGTGTCGAAGGTCGAGCCGACGTGCGACTCGAGGCCGACGGCGTCGATGCACTTGTGCGGGCCCTTGCCGCCGGTCAGTTCGTTGAGCCGCTCGACGACGCTCTCGCGGTCGAAGTTGATCGTCAGCGCACCGCAGGCGCGCGCCATGCTCAGGCGGTCGGGCAGGCGGTCGATGACCACCACCTCGCGCGCGCCTAGCAGCAGCGCGCTGCGCGCCGCGAACTGGCCCACCGGCCCGGCGCCCCAGATGGCCACCGTGTCGGTGGGCTCGATCTCGCAGTGCGCCGCGGCCTGCCAGCCGGTGGGCAGGATGTCGCCGAGGAAGAGCACCTGTTCGTCGCTCAACCCGCGCGGCACCTTGACCGGCGCCACGTCGGCGAAGGGCACGCGCACGTATTCGGCCTGCCCGCCGGCATAACCGCCGGCCAGGCGCGTGTAGCCGAAGAGGCCGGCAGTGGCGTGCCCGAACACCTTGTCGGCGAGCGCCTTGTTGCGGTTGGTGCGCTCGCACACCGAGGTGTTGCCGCGCCGGCATTGCTCGCACTCGCCGCAGCAGATGGTGAACGGCACGACGACGCGGTCGCCGACGGCGAGCTTCTTGTTGCCCGCGCCGACCTCGACGACCTCGCCCATGAACTCGTGGCCGAGCACGTCGCCCTTTTCCATGCCGGGCATGAAGCCGTCGAACAGGTGCAGGTCCGAGCCGCAGATCGCGCAACTGCTGACCTTGACGATCGCGTCGCGCGCGTCCTCGATGCGCGGGTCGGGCACCGTCTCGTAGCGGACGTCGTGCCTGCCGTGCCAGCAAAGCGCCTTCATCACCGGCGCGCGGCAATCCGCGGTCCCGAAGGTGCAGCCTGTCGTGCTGCGCGACCGGTGGCTGCGGTACACGCCTTGCCGGCGGGTCGCGAAGCAAACCACCGGCACGAGCGCCATGCACCCGACTCGAACCTGCACCGGCCGCGCGGCCACGGCCGTCTTCGGCGCCGCGGTGCTGGCGGCCGTGGCCCTTACCGCCTGCGGCGACAACCCGAAGAGCGACTCACCGGTGAGCCCGCCCGGCGCCGAGACCGCGGCCAAGACCAAAGTGCTCGAGGCCGGCGCCGCGGCTGTACAGGCCAAGGCGCCGCTCGACGCGCTGAACGCCTATCTCGACGGCTTCCACTTCTACAACGGACGGCTGCAGGCGCAGATGGAGGCGCACCACTACTGCGCGATCCTCAACGACGACGTGATCCAGTGCGTCATCTACGACGGCAACGCGCGCGACGCCAAGCTGATGGGTGTCGAGTACGTCATCAGCGCCAAGCTCTTCGAGACGCTGCCCGAAGCCGAGCGGGCGCTGTGGCACAGCCACGTGCACGAGGTGAAGTCCGGCCAGCTCATCGCGCCGGGCATCCCCGATGTCGCCGAGCGCGAGCTGATGAAGAAGCTCGTCGGCACCTACGGCAAGACCTGGCACACCTGGCACACCGACCTCGGCCAGGCGCTGCCGATCGGCGTGCCGCAGCTGATGATGGGCTTCACCGCCGACGGCCAGGCCGACCCCGCGATGGTCGCCGAGCGCGACCGCCGCTTCGGCATCGACAGCGCGAAGAAGCGCGAGCAGCGCCGGGAGATCGAGGCGCCGCCCATTGCCGCCGGCGCCGATGCGTGGCAGCAGGGACGCACGGTGCAGATCGAGGATCCGACGGGGGCGGCGGATCAGGTTGCGCAAGGGGCGGCGCATGCGCCAGCGCAGGCGGACAGCGCCGCATCGCGGCCGTCAGGAGCTGACGCGGGATCGGCGTCGGCGGCGTCAGCGGCGTCGGCAGCGCCGACGAGGTGACCTATTGCTGGCGGAAAGGGAGGGATTCGAACCCTCGATACGGTGAAACCGTATACCGGATTTCGAGTCCCGCGCGGTCCCCCTTGCCACCTTTCCTGGGGTCCCGCCCGGCGCGGGGGCCCGCGGGCCGGGGGGGGCGGGCCGGGGGGCCGGGGGCCCCGCGCCGCGGCGGCCGCATCTCCGCCCGCCCCCGCCCCGCCCCCCCCCCCCCCCCCCCCCCCCCCCCCCCCGCCGGCCCCGCGCGCCAGCGCTGCCGCGCCCCCAGCGGGTCCCAACCGCGGCCCGGGACGGGCGGCATCGGTGATCGTGCCGGTGGTCACCACGTCGCCGGTCTGGATCGACCAGTGCGGCGTCGTGCGCGCCATCGCCTCGACCATCGCCTTCAGCGCATGCAGCGGGCCGTCGAGCACGATGGCGCCCTGGCCGCGGTCCTTCACTTCACCGGCGCAGGAGAGTTCGACCCTGCCGGGCCGCGAGACCGGCGGCGAGCGTGGCCGCGCCATCGTGGCTCCACGCACTCAGCGGCACGCGCGGCCCCACCCGCAGCCGGCCGTGCAGCGCGAAGTCGACCGCGGTGTCGGGCGCGGTGAAGCGCCAGCCTTCGAAGTGCGTGTGCACGACTTCAAGCCGAAGCCGCGACCCACTCGACGCAGCCGCGCAGTTCATCGAGCGTCATGCCCGCGCGCGGCGCCCACGCGCGAGGCCGAAGACGATCTCGGGCTCGAGCCGTGGCTGGCTCAGGCCCGCCAGCGAGAGACACACTCGCGGCCGTCGAGCAGCACGGTCGTCGTGTCCCACACCGGCGCCCACATCGGTTCGTACACGCCATAGCGCTGCCAGATGCCGCGGTTGGTGAAGCCGATCTTCCAGCCGACGGGCTTTTCGCCGCGGGCGATGCGCCACTGGCGCAGCCGTTCGGCCACCGCGTAGGCGGTGGCGGTGTCGATGCCGCCGGCGGCCGCCGAAGGAAGCGGCACGCAGCGGACCGCGTCCCAGGCGCCGAGCAGTACGGTGGCCAGCGCCTCGACGCGCGCGGCGTCGATGCTTTCGACCTTCGCCGCGCCGCTCATGGCTTCAACACCTCGATGCCACCGAGGTACGGCCGCAGCGCCGCCGGGATGCGCACGCTGCCGTCGGCGTTCTGGTGGTTCTCGAGCACTGCGACGAGCGTGCGCCCGACGGCCAGCCCCGAGCCGTTGAGCGTGTGCACGAGTTCGGGCTTGCCCTGCGCGTTGCGAAAGCGTGCCTTCATCCGCCGCGCCTGGAAGGCCTCGCAGTTGCTGCACGAGCTGATCTCGCGATACGTGCCCTGCGCCGGCAGCCAGACCTCGAGGTCGTAGGTCTTCGCGGCGCCGAAGCCCATGTCGCCGGTGCACAGCGTGATGACGCGGTACGGCAGCTCGAGCTTCCGCAGGATCGCCTCGGCGTGGCCGACCATCTGCTCGAGCGCCTCGTAGCTCTTGTCGGGGTGCGTGATCTGCACCATCTCGACCTTGTCGAACTGGTGCTGGCGGATCATGCCGCGCGTGTCGCTTGCCGGCGCTGCCGGCCTCGCTGCGAAAACACGGGCTGTGCGCGGTGAGCCTGATCGGCAGCGCACTGGCCTCGACGATCTGCTCGCGCACGGTGTTGGTCAGCGAGATCTCGCTGGTGGAGATCAGGTACTGCTCGGTGGCTTCGGCGTTGTCACCTTCGGAGCCGTCGCCTCCACGGAACACCCAGAACATGTCGCCCTTGAACTTCGGCAGTTGCCCGGTGCCTTCGAGGATCTCGCGGTTGACGATGTAGGGCGTGTAGCACTCGGTGTAGCCGTGCTCCTCGGTCTGCGTGTCGAGCATCAGTTGCGCGAGCGCCCGGTGCAGCCGCGCCATCGGCCCGCGCATGAACGTGAAGCGCGAGCCCGCGAGCTTGGCGCCGGTGTCGAAGTCCAGGCCGAGCGCGGCGCCGAGGTCGACGTGGTCGCGCGGCGTGAACGTGAACGTGGCCGGCGTGCCCCAGCGCCGCACCTCGACGTTGCCGCGCTCGTCGGCGCCGTCGGGCACGCTGGCGTGCGGCAGGTTCGGCAGCGACATCAACATCGTCGCGAGTTCGGCCTGGATCGCCTCCAGCCGCTCGGCGCCCGTCTGCTGCTCGGCGGCGAGGCCGTTGGCCTCGGCCATCGCGGCGCTGGCGTCTTCGCCCTTGGCCTTCGCCTGGCCGATCTGCCTGGAGAGCGCGTTGCGCCGCGCCTGCGCCGCCTCGGTGGTGGTCTGGATCTGCTTGCGCTCGGCCTCCAGCGCCTGGAAGCGCGGCACGTCGAGAAGGGGCTGCGCGCTCTTGCGCCGCGCCAGTTGCGCGACGACGCCGTCGAGGTCGCGGCGAAGCTGCTGGATGTCGAGCATCGGATAAGCCTTGTCTTGAGGTCGTCTTGTCGAACCGGAGGGAGGCCGCGCTCAGCGCGGCGGGCGCGTCACGATCGCGACGCCGCCGTTTCGTTCATGCCGCTCATGCTGCGGTCGCCCAACCCGCGCGGCAGCGGGAAGTGCACGTCCTCGCTGACGCCGCTCATCTTGCGCACCGACACCGCGCCCAGCTCGCGCAACCGCGCGATCACCTGCTGCACGAGGATGTCGGGCGCCGAGGCGCCGGCCGTCAAGCCCACGCGCGCGCCGCGCTCGAAGCCTTCGAACCAGGCAGCGCGCAGATCATCGGCGCTGTCGACCATGTACGCGGGCGTGCCCAGCCGCGCGGCCAGCTCGCGCAGGCGGTTGCTGTTGCTGCTGGTGGGGCTGCCGACGACGACGACGACATCGGCCGCCGGCGCCAGCACCTTCACCGCGTCCTGGCGGTTCTGCGTCGCGTAGCAGATGTCCTGCTTCTTCGGCTCGCGCACGTGCGGGAAGCGCGCCTTCACGGCGGCCAGGATCTCGGCCGCGTCGTCCACCGACAGCGTCGTCTGCGTCACCACCGCCAGCCGCTCGCCGTGCGGCGCGACGCGCGCCACGTCGGCCACGTCCTCGACGAGGTAGATGCCCTCGGAGAGCTGGCCCATCGTGCCTTCGACCTCGGGGTGGCCCTTGTGGCCGATCATCACGAACTCGTAGCCCTCCTTGGCGAGCTTGGCCACCTCGACGTGCACCTTGGTGACGAGCGGGCAGGTGGCGTCGAAGACCTGGAAGCCGCGCTGCGCGGCCTCGCTGCGCACGGCCTTGCTGACGCCATGCGCGCTGAAGACGAGCGTGGCGCCCGGCGGCACGTCGGCCAGGTCCTCGATGAAGATCGCGCCCTTGGCCTTCAGGTCGTTGACGACGTAGGTGTTGTGCACGATCTCGTGGCGCACGTAGATCGGCGCGCCGAAGCGCTTCAACGCACGCTCGACGATCTCGATGGCGCGGTCGACGCCGGCGCAGAAGCCGCGCGGCTCGGCGAGCATCACTTCGCCGATCGGGCCGTCAGGTGAAACCGGCGAGCTCACAGCACCCCCAGCAGCTTCACGTCGAAGCGCACCGCCTGCCCGGCCAGCGGATGGTTGAAGTCGAAGAGCAGCCAGTCGGGCCCGCACTCGCGCACGACGCCGGCGTAGCGGCCTTCGCCATCGGGGGTGGGGAACTCGACGACGTCGCCCACCGAGTATTCGGCATCGGGGTCGCCCTGCGCGCGCAGCAGTGCGCGTGTCACTCGCTGCACCAGCTCGGGGTTGCGCTCGCCGAACGCGGCGCCGGCCGGCAGCTCGAAGCTCGCCTGCGCGCCCTCGGCGAGGCCGACGAGGCGCGCCTCGATCGCCGGCGCCAGTTGCCCGGCGCCCAGCGACAACGTCGCCGGCTTGTCGACGAAGGTGTCGACCACGGCGCGGCCATCAGGGCCGGCGAGGCGGTAGTGCAGGGTCAGGAAGGACCCCGGCTCGACTTGACGAGGAGCGGCCATCGAAAGGGGGAAAGTGGTGCGCAGGGTCGCCCCGACAAGGGCGCCAAAGCGAGGGCCACCGCGCGGGGGTGCTGCGCGCGCGCCAAAGCGGCGGCGACCTCAAATAGACTGGCCGCGATTCTACCGAGGGGGCCTGAATGCCCTCTCGTGCCACGCCCCAAGCCCAAGGCGCCAAGCCCCATGCTCAAGCTGATGCCCAACGACGAACGCCCGCGCGAAAAGCTGCTCGCGCGCGGCAGCCAGGCGCTGGCCGATGCCGAGTTGCTGGCGCTGCTGCTGCGCACCGGCACGCGCGGCGTCGGCGTGCTCGACCTGGCGCGTCAGGTGCTCGATCAATGCCAGGGCTTCGCGGGGCTGCTGGGCGCGACGCCCGCGCGGCTGGCGGCGCTGAAAGGCGTGCGTGGGCTCGGGCCCGCCAAACGCGCCGAGCTGCTGGCGGTGATGGAGATCGCGCGCCGCGCACTCGCGCAGCCGCTGGCCGAAGCGCCGGTGTTCGAGGCGCCGGCGCAGATGAAGGACTACGTTGCGCTGCAGTTGGGCGGCCTCGAGCACGAGGTGTTTGCCGTTGTCTTCCTCGACAGCCAGCACCGGCTGCTGGTGATGGAGCGGCTGTTCCGCGGCACCGTCAACCAGACGAGCGTGCACCCGCGCGAGGTGGTGCGCCGCGCGCTCGAGCTGAATGCCTCGGCCGTCGTGCTGGCGCACAACCACCCGTCGGGGCTCGCCGAGCCGTCGCGCGCCGACGAGTTCGTCACGCAGTCGCTGAAGTCGGCGCTGCAGCTGGTGGACGTGCGCGTGCTCGACCACCTCGTCGTCGGGCGCGGGCAGGTGGTGTCGTTTGCCGAACGTGGACTACTCTGATATGTGAAGTTGCGGCGGGCGGTCCGCAGTGAACTGCCCGCCGTATTGCCTCAATCGCTTCACATATTCGAGCTACAGCCGGCGCATCCAACCGAGCAGGTCCTTGCCGTCGAGCATCAGGCGCCCGCCGCGAGGAGGCGCGAGCGCATCGGGGAATACCTGCGCGAGCGCTTGACGTTTGAGGTCGATGTCGGCCCGGGCATATCGCATCGTCGTGTTCAGCGTGGCGTGGCCCAGCCACTGACTGATCGTGGCGAAGTCGACACCCGCCTTCAGCAGGGCGATCGCGGTGCTGTGACGCAAGGAGTGCGGGTGGATGCGCTTGTCTTGCAGGGTTGGCGTCCCCACTGCCGCTGCTGCCACGTACCGTCGCAGCAGGTAGCGAACGCCAAAGCGCGTCAACGGCCGCCCTCGCGCATTGGTGAACAGCAGCGCGTCGGCGGGATCGGTGCCGGGTGACGGTGACTCATCCATGAGATCACGCAGCAGTTGGGCCGTCGCCGGCCAGATGGGACACTGCCGCACCCTGTTGCCCTTGCCGGTCAGCCGAACCTGGCTTGGCGCCTCCAGGCGCACGTCCCGGCGGCGCAGATTCAAGGCCTCCTGCACCCGGGCGCCCGTGTTGAACATCAACGCGAACAGCGCGTAGTCACGCCGGCCGAGAACGCTGCTGCGGTCGACGCTGTTTAGGAGTGCCTCGATCTCGCCCCGCTCAAGGTATTCGACCGGCAGCTCCTGCGCGCCACGCTTGAACGGCAGGCCAATCACGCGCTGCAGCGAGCCGAGTTGCTCGGGCCGGTGCGCGGCGAGGAAGCGCGCGAACACGTGAATCGCACCCAGCCGGGCATTGCGCGTGGCGACCCCGTTCTGGCGCACCTCCTCGAGAAACTTGAGGAACTTGACGATCCGCTCGGCGCTGAGATCGGCGACCTGGAGCCGATCGACCGACCGCTTCGCCTCGTCGGCGGCGAACTGCAGTAGCAGCACAAGCGTATCGCGGTAGCTGCGCACCGTGTTCGGGCTCAGCCCGCGCTGCGCCGGCAGGAAGTCCTCGAAGAACCGCACGAGGTCGCGTCCGAGATCGGTGGGGGTTGTCGGCCTCATGATGCCGCCCCTTGCAGGACGCCCGCGCACGCGCGACCGAACCGCTCCGAGGCCTTGGCCACGACGTCCGGCATCCAGCGCAGGTAGTACGCGGTCGAGACGATCGACACGTGCCCCATGTAGAGCGACAGCTTCGGCAGGTTGGCCTGAACCTCGGTGTCGGCCTCGTACCATCGCAAGAGCGCGGCGACGGCGAAGCTGTGCCGGAAGTCCTGCAGCCGAGGGCAGCGGCCATTGCTGCCACGGATGCCGGCACCGTTCATCGCACGCTTGAGTGCGTTGAGCAGGCCGTTCCCGCAGTAGCCACGCGAGCCCACCGTGCACAGCAGCGGCGCACCAGGCCCATCGTCGAATCCCGCGCGTCGGCGCACGGCAAGGAAGTCCTGAACCTCGGCACCGGCGCTGGGCGACAGTGGAACCCAGCGGGACTTGTGGAACTTCGACTCCGGATCCGCAGCAAGCCGGCCTGCGCATCGACATCGCCAAGGGTCAAGCGCACCACCTCCCCTCGACGCAGGCCCGCCGTGTACAGCAGCACGACCGCCAGGCGCAGTGCCTGTGCTCGCAGCGGCGAGCGCGTTCCGGGAGACAGGCCCGAGACATGATCGAGCAATCGCACAACCTGCTCGGGATCGATGATCGTCGGCAGCGGATAGGGCTTCTGCCGCGCGAGAGACATCGCATCCGGGACGAAGCAGCCGGGATGGGTACGACGCCGATAGCGACAGAAGTTGTAGACCGTTCGCTCGTACATAGACCGAGCGCTCGAGCCAAGCCGGTAGAACTGCGCCCGCCACCGCTCGAACAGCGCCTCATCCAATTCCGTCGCGCCGGCCTGCACGAGGAAGCGACGTAAACGAGTGAAGACCCATTCTTCGTGCAGGTATGCCCGGCCGAGTGCGTGGCGGCTGCTCAGGTAGGCAGCGATGGTGGTGTCCCAGTCGCTCAAGGATTGCGCTTTACGCATGATGGCCTCCCTGGTTGCTCCGGGACGGCACCTCGAGCGCGACACCGCGCAGCATCTCGAGATCAAGCCGAAGGTAGGCGCAAGTACTGTCCAGACTGCGGTGGCCCAGTAGATCCCCGATAGCCTTCAAACCGACACCGCGCGTGAGCAGTCGCATCGCGAAGGTATGCCGCAATCGGTAGACGTGCTGACCTTCGAGCCCCAGGCCGGCTTCGCTGGCGCGCTTGCCGAAGATGTCGCCGATGGCCGTGCGTAGCAGGGGTCCGCTCGGACAGCGCACCCGCAGGAACAGTTCCGCATGAGTCTCGCCCTGCCGATTGCGGTCGTGATCAAGGTAGACGCGCAGGACTTGCAACGTCGGTGCTGCGAGGGGCAGGAGCAGGTCGGAGCGGGTCTTTTGCTGCGTGACATGCAGCGTGGCCGCCTTCCAGTCGATCGAATCCAGGCGCAGCGACACAACCTCGGACGGCCGCAGCCCATAGTGCGCCATCAGATGCAGGATGCAGTGGTCGCGCCAGCCGGCCTTGCTGCGAAGGTCAACCGACTCGATCAAGGCCTGGACGGTCTGCCACGGCAGCGCCTGCGGCGGCAGCTCGTCCCGATAAGTCCGCGGCGTCTCGATCGAATCGAGTGCGATGCTGATGTCGCCGCGGTCACGGCAGTACCGGAAGAACGACCGCAGATGCGCGACAACATGCTGCATCGAATGCCGAGAAACCTCCGAACTTCGCAGGGCGATGAAGCGCTCGACGTCGGCAGGCGTGGCCGAACTCAGGCGCCGGCGAGGGCCGAGGCCTCGGGCCAGAAAGTCCGCGATCGTGAGCGCGTGGTGGTACCGCGCTGACAACGACAGCCCTCGCAGCTCCAGCAACTGGCGATCGTAGTCATCGCGCAGCGCAACGAACCGATCGCCAGCATCCTCGCGCAACAGCTGACCCCGGGTCCGCAGATACCTCGAATAGGCGCGCTGCGTCGAATGAAAGTCCTTGAGGCGCGACGGTGGTGCCTGGCCGATGTCGAACGCCTTGCGCAGATCGCCCACGCGGCGCGCTGTGCCCGCCCTCAGGCGCCGAAGGCGTGGCAGGACATGATCAAGCCGTCGAAGATGACCGTGGGCGATCACCGGGCTGTAGTGCTCGGCCTGGAGCCAGACCGAGAACTCGGTCAGGTTCTGCCTGAACGCCGACCGTTCAAGCAGTTCCTGGGTCTTGGGGAAAGTACTTGCATTCATGACGCTCTCCAGGGAGTGAATGGAGAGCGCCACGCTACGCGCGGGCTTGTTCGTTATGTGGAGTTCAACGGCGCCGTTGCCGCTATCCTGGCCGGGTGAGCCCCGGCACTCCACATATCAAAGTAGTCCACGTTCCGCAAAAAATGTGGTGCTCAACGTTTTTCGCCGAGCGGGGGCTCTTGTGAGTTCCGACAGCCGCGGCCGCGGTTCGCCGGGCAGCGACGGCTGGGCCGCGCTCGGCGCCATCGGCGAAGCACTGCGCACGCAGCTGCAGCACGAGGCGGCCGCGCGCGAGCGCGAAGCGGCGCGCCGCCACGCCGAAGAGCGTGAGCGGCGTCTGTTCGTCGACGCCGTCGGCCCGGTGACGCCGCTGGCGCCGCACCGCCGGCGGCCGCACGATGCGCCGCGCGCGAAGCCGCACCCGCGCCAGCGTGAACTCGACGAGCAGGCGGCGCTGCGCGAGGCGTGGTCGGACGCGGTGGATGTCGAGTCGCTGTTGCTCACCGACGACGGCCTGGGCTTCCGTCGCGAGGGCGTGCCGGCCGACGTGCTGGCGCGGCTGAGGCGTGGCCAATGGGCGATCCAGGGCCAGCTCGACCTGCATGGGCTGCGCCGCGACGAGGGCGCGCGACGCGCTCGCGGGCTTCCTCGCCGGCGCCGAGCGCCAGGGCTGGCGCTGCCTGCGCGTCGTGCACGGCAAGGGCCTCGGCTCGCCGGGCCGCGCACCGGTGCTGAAGGCGAAGGTGCAGCGTTGGCTCGCGCAAAGCGCCGCCGTGATCGCCTTCGCGCAGGCCAGCGGCCCGCAAGGCGGCGCCGGGGCGTTGATCGTGTTGTTGCGGGGGTCTGGGCGCTGAGGCAATCAGGCCGGCGCCGACGCCGGTGACGCCGGCCCGGCAGGGCTCACCGGCCCCGTCCTTCGCCCGCGGCAATTGGCCTCGTGCTCGAGCCAGTAGACGACGTTGCCGACGACGGCAAGGCTGCCGCTGACGACCAGCGTCGCGGCGCTGACGACGCCCAGCGTCACGAGGAGCGCCGAGCACTCGCGGCCCGAACAGCCGTGGAACTGCGCCACCGTCGTCGTCTCCAGCGTCACCTCGCGGCGCATCAGCCGGCAGTCCGGGTCGTAGACATCGCGCGTTGCCGGCACGACGACGCAGCCGGCGAGCGCGAGCCCGCCGGCCATCGCCGCGATTGCAGCCCTCGCTGCCCTCGCAGCCCTCGCAGCCCTCGCAGCCCTTCGCGCCCTGCCCGATAAACCGCCTTCGCTCACGCCGACATTCTGGCCGCGGCGTGCACGAGAGCGATCGCCGCGGCGGTGCCGGGCATCGTCTCCATCAACAGCTGGCGGCGCAGCACGGCCTCGCGCACGGCGGGGTCGACCGGCACTTCACCCAACAGATCCAGCCGCACCGCACTGCCCGGCTCGAGCGCCGGGTTGACGTAGCGGTCGACGACCTGCTGCAGCTGCGCGCGCACGGCCCGGCCTTCGCCCGGCCGGCGCGCCTGGTTGACGAGCAGTTGCACGCGGCGGCGCCCTTGCGTCGTCGCGAGCACCTTGATCGTCGCGTAGGCGTCGGTCAGCGAGGTCGGCTCGGGCGTCACCACCACCAGCACCTCGGCGGCGAGCGACACGGTGTACAGCACGACGTCGGAGATGCCGGCGCCCGTGTCGAGCAGCACGTGGTCGAACTTCGGCGCCACCTCGGCGACGAGCTTTTGCAGTTGCTCGCGCACCTCGGCCGTCATGCGCGAGTACTCGACCATGCCCGAGCCCGCGAGCAGCACCGAGAAGTTGCCCGGCGCCGGCAGGATGGCTTCTTCGAGCGTGTGCTTGCCGGTGAACACGTCGTGCAGCGTGATCTTCGGGAACAGGTTCAGCACGACATCGAGGTTCGCCAGGCCCAGGTCGGCGTCGAGCACGAGCACCCGCCGCCCGCCACGCGCCAGCGCCGCGGCAAGGTTGGCCGAGACGAACGTCTTGCCGACGCCGCCCTTGCCGCTGGTGACGGCGATGATGTGCGGCATCGGTACGCCGGCAGATGCCGGACCGGCCTGCGAGGCCGGCGCGGCGGGCGAATCGGCGCTCGGGGCGAAGCTCATTCGTGGTCCGTCATCGGGAAGGTGTCGAACAGCAGGCGCTTTTCTTCGTTGCTGACGACCGAGATCGCCGCCGGCTCGAGCTGCACGAGGTTGCGGCCCTGCGCCTTGGCGCGATAAAGCTGCTGGTCGGCGCGCTCGAGCCACAGGCCCGGCGTGCAGCGCACCCACTGCGGCGCGAAGGCGCCGCCGACGCTGGCCGTGACCGGAATCTGCAGCATCGGCGACACCTGCACCGGCGTCGACTCGATGCGCCGGCGCACGCGCTCGGCCACCGTCTGCCCGAAGGCGCTGCCGCAGTTGGGCAGGATGATCGCGAACTCCTCGCCGCCGATGCGCGCCACCAGGTCCATCGGGCGCACGCTGTCGATGAGCGCCAGCGCGACGGCGCGGATCACCTCATCGCCGGCGGCGTGGCCGTGCGTGTCGTTGACGCGCTGAAGTGGTCGATGTCCAGCACCAGCAGCAGCGCGGGCTCGCCGCTGCGCGCCACGCGGTCGGCCTCGCGCGCCAGCGCCAGCTCGAAGGCGCGGCGGTTGGCCAGGCCAGTCAGCGCGTCGCGGCTCGAAAGCTCGACGAGCGCATCGATCAGCCCCTGCACCCACGGCGCGCTGCCAGGGGCGCCCGCCGGCGGCTCGCGGCCGGACTGGGCGAGCAGTTGCAGGGCCTGCTCGAGCTGGAGCGGGCCGGGCGGCGGCGGTGAGGATGGGCTCTTCAAGAGCAAGACGATGGTCGAGTCGGTTGACGCTGGGGCCATACGCTGGGATCAGCGCACCGTCGAGAAACCGACTCTAGCAGCGGCATTAGGCGCGCCCGGCGCGGAACTGCGCCCGAATGCAACCCCAGTTCGACCCTTGAATCGCCGCCGATCCGGCCGAAAACAGCAGCGGGGCACGCAGGTGCGCTGCCGATCCGTCACGTCTCCAACGCCGCCATGCCCGAACCCACCGCCCTCGCCCCATCGACCCTGGCCGGGCCTGTCGGCGCCGCTGCCCCGGGCGCGGCCGCAGGCGACAACGAGTTCGTGATGACGCGCGGCGACTTCGACCTCGTGCGCCGCCTCATCCACCGCCACGCCGGCATCCACCTCGCCGACGGCAAGGAAGCGATGGTCTACGGGCGCCTGGCGCGCCGGCTGCGCGAGACCGGCCAGGCGAGCTTCACGAACTATCTGCAGCAGTTCGAGCGCACGGTGGCCGCCGGCGGCCCGGCGGCCGAGGCCGAGGTGCAGCAGTTCATCAACTGCCTGACGACCAACCTCACGTCGTTCTTCCGCGAGGAGCACCACTTCCCGGCGCTCGCCGAGGACCTGCGCGCGCGCGCCGCCCTCGGCGCGCAGCCGCTGCGCGTGTGGTGCAGCGCTGCCAGCACCGGCGAGGAGCCGTACTCGATCGCGCTGACGGCGCTGGAAGCGCTGGGCGCCTCGGCGCGCGTGGAGATCCTCGCCACCGACATCGACACGCAGGTGCTCGCCACCGCCGAGCGCGGCGTCTACGCCGCCGACGCGCGTGGCCTCACCGAACAGCGCCTGCGCGCGGGCTTCCAGCGCGGCACGGGCCCCAACAGCGGGCGCATCCGCGTGCGGCCGGAACTCGCGCGGCTCGTGCGCTTTTCGGCCTTCAACCTCGTCACCGGCGACTGGTCGCGCCTGGGGCAGCCGTTCGACGTGATCTTCTGCCGCAACGTGATGATCTACTTCGACGCGCCGACGCAGCGCCGAGTGCTCAAGCACATGCACGGCGTGCTGAAGCCCGGTGGCCTCTTGTACGTGGGGCACTCCGAGAACTTCAGCGACGCGCGCGAGTTGTTCCGCTTGCGCGGCAAGACGGTCTACGAGCGCGCCTGAGGCCACGCTTCGAACGCGCACGACATCCGCATGGCCACCGCCCTCGCCTCCCCCGCCTCCGGCGCAACCACCGCGACACCGGCGGCACAGCAGCAAGCGCGCCTCGAGCGCCTGCGCTCGCGCACGCGCCGGCCCGGCGAGGCGTCGTTCTTCTACTGGGACGCGCACTTCGGCAAGGAAGCGGTGAAGGTGCTGCCGGGCGAGTTCTTCGTGCACGACGAAGACGTGCTCGTGATGACGACGCTCGGCTCGTGCATCGCCGCGTGTCTGTGGGACCGCGAGCGGCGCGTCGGCGGCATGAACCACTTCCTGCTGCCCGATGCCGGCGAAGGCGGCGTCGGCGACGCGAGCGGGCGCTATGGCTCGTTCGCGATGGACCAGTTGATCGGCGAGCTCGTCAAGCGCGGCGCCAACCGCTCGACGATGGAGGCCAAGGTCTTCGGCGGCGGCGCCGTCATCAGCGGCATGACGAGCCTGAACGTCGGCGAGCGCAACACGAAGTTCGTGCTCGAGTACCTGCGCACCGAGCGCATCACCGTCGTCAGCAAGGACGTGCAGGACGTGTACCCGCGCAAGGTGTGTTACCTGCCGGCCAGCGGCAAGGCGATGGTCAAGCGCCTGGCCAGCGCCAACACCGACGCGCTGCTGGCGCAGGAACGCAGCGCCGCGCAGCGCCTGGGCGGCGGCAGCACGGCGGCGGCCGGCGGCACGATCGACCTGTTCTGAGCCTCAACAAGAAGAAACCGGACAACGAGAGCATCGATGAAGACGCGCGTGGTGGTGGTGGACGATTCAGCGTT
Organism: Betaproteobacteria bacterium; assembly: GCA_016716535.1. GTDB lineage: Bacteria > Pseudomonadota > Gammaproteobacteria > Burkholderiales > Burkholderiaceae_C > Rubrivivax. Next base: position 514,188 of record JADJWD010000004.1, read on the forward strand.
GGTGCGCAGCCTGCTCACCGAGATCGTCAACCGGCAGCCGGACATGCAGTGTGTTGGCGCCGCCGCCGACCCGCTGGTGGCGCGCGAGATGATCCGCAACCTGAACCCCGACGTGATCACGCTCGATGTCGAGATGCCGCGCATGGATGGCCTGGACTTCCTGGCCCGGCTGATGCGCTTGAGGCCGATGCCCGTGGTGATGGTCTCGACGCTCACCGAGCGTGGCGCCGAGGTGACGCTGCGCGCGCTCGAGCTGGGCGCGGTGGACTTCGTTGCCAAGCCGAAGATCGGCATCAGCGACGGCCTGCGCCAGCTCGGCGCCGAGATCACCGAGAAGATCCGCATCGCGGCGCGCGCGCGCGTGCAGCGGCACGTGGCGCCGCCGCCGGCGGGGCCCGGCGCGGCGGGCGGTCACCACGGCGATGGGGCCGCGGGCGCGAGTGATGACACTGCCGGCGCGGCTCGCCGCGCCGCACCGCACGCCGCGGCCGGCAGCAGCGGCGGCCTCCTCGGCCGCCTGTCGACCGAAAAACTCGTCTTCATCGGCGCCTCCACCGGCGGCACCGAGGCGACACGCGAAGTGCTGATGCAACTGCCCGCCGACGCGCCGGCGGTGCTGATCACGCAGCACATGCCGCCCGGCTTCACGCGCAGCTACGCGAGCCGGCTCGACGGGCTGTGCAGGGTGGCGGTGGCCGAGGCGCAGGACGGCGAACGCATCCTGCCCGGGCACGCCTACATCGCGCCCGGCGGCCGCCACCTCGCGGTCGAGCGCTCGGGCGCGAACTACATCGCGCGCGTCTTCGACGGCGAGCCGGTGAACCGGCACAAACCGTCGGTCGAAGTGCTGTTCGAGTCGGCCGCGCGCATCGTCGGCCGCAACGCGATCGGCGTCATGCTCACCGGCATGGGCGCCGACGGCGCCGCGGCGATGCGCAAGATGCGCGACGCCGGCAGCTGGAACATCTGCCAGGACGAAGCGAGCTGCGTCGTCTTCGGCATGCCGCGCGAAGCCATCGCGCACGGCGCCGCCGACGAGGTGCTGCCGCTGGCGCAGATTGCGCCCAGGCTGCTCGAGCGGCTGCGCAGCACGGTGGGGCTGGCGACGTCGCGGGTGTAGCGCGCGCGACGCCGCGGTGCGCGCCGCCGCGCTGCGGCGGCGCCCGACGCACCCCTACCAGCGCATCCGCTCGATCTCCAGGTCGCTCAGCCGCAGCGGAGGCGGCGCAAACTCGCTCAGACCCAGGTCGCACAGCGTGCGCGTGTCCAGCGTCGCCAGCACGCGCCGCGTCGCGCGCTCGCGCGCCGCGGTGCGCCGGCGCTGCCGCGCCTCGCGCCACAGCGCCTCGGCGGCCCGCCCGAGCCGCTGCCACAGTGGCCGGTGCAGGCGGATCGGCGGCGCGGCGATGGCCGGGCCGGGGCGGCAGGAAACAACGGCGGTGTTCACATCGGGCTCCTGGCGAACGAAGCAAGGTGTCGGCGACTGGTAATCTAGGTTGCGCAGCTTCAGCGGGGAAGCGATGATTCGTCGCCTTCGTGTGCAGCCGGACTTACCAGCCACCGACCACACGCCCGACAAGCGATGAGCCGCGTTCCCCTTTCGACCTTGCCCACCTTCCGCGAGGCGGCGCGCACCGAGAACCTGCGCGCCACCGCCGAGCGGCTGCATCTGACGCACAGCGCCGTCAGCCAGCAGATGCGCCAGCTCGAGCAGCAGCTGGGCTTTGCCCTCTTCGAGCGGCGTGGCCGCAGCCTGGCGTTGAACGCGGCCGGCGCGGCGCTCAGGCGCTCGGTCGAGGCGGCGCTGGACCTCATCGACGAAGGCGTGCGCGCCGCGACGCTGGCCGCCGAGGGCAAGGTGCAGACGCTGCGCGTCACGGTGCTGCCCTCGTTCGCGCAACGGTGGCTCCTGCCGCGCATGGCGCGCTGGCGCGAGCGGCACCCGGGCATCACGCTCGAGCTGCACGCGTCACAGGCGCTGGCCGATCTGCCGCGCGAAGGTTTCCATGCCGCGGTGCGCGCCGGCACCGGGCCGTGGCGCGGGCTCGTGGGCGAGCAGCTCGGCACGTCGCGCTTCGTGGCCGTCGGCGCGCCGGCGCGCGCCGCGCATGTGCGCTTCGGCGACCACGCGGCGTTGGCCGCCGAGCCGCTGCTCGGGCACGCCGAGAAGTGGAGCGCGTTCCTCTCGCTGTGCGGCTGCAAGCTGCGCGGCAAGACGGTGGCCGAGTTCAACGACGCGGGCCTGTTGCTGCAGGCCGCCGAGCAGGATCTCGGCGTGGCGCTGGCGAGCGAACTTCTCGCCGCCGACGCGCTGCAGGCCGGCCGGCTCGTGCGCCTGTCGCCGCTCACGCTGGCCGACGTGGAACCGGCGCCGTACTGGTTCGTCTACCCGCCGCAGCACGCGGAGCTGCCGGCGCTGCAGGCGCTCAGGCAATGGCTGCTCGAGGAGATGGCGTTGTCGCGCGCGCAGCTGGCGGAGTCCGGCCGATGATGATCGGCCTGGCCGCACGCGCGGCGAGCGTCGGCTTCGTCGCGGCGATCGCGAGACTCGCGATGTTCGCGGTATCCGCGATATTCGCGAGATTCACGAGGGTCACGAGGGTCGCGGGCCTCGTGGGGCTGGCGAACCTGGCGGCCTGGGCCGGCCCTGCGCCCGCGCAGGGACTCGACGCGGCGCTGCTCGCGCGCATCACGAGGGCGGCCTCGGAGATCCACGCCGCGCTGCCGGCCAGTCGGCCCGGCCATGGCACCACCGACTACCCCGGCCACGCCGAGGGCGACGTGCCGAAGTCGTACGCGATGGTGCTGCTGGCCGAACTCGACCGGCGCGGCCGCCGCTGGCGTGCTGGCGAGGCCGATCTCGCGCGGACCGCCGGCCAGTGGCTGCTCGCCAACGCCGACAGCAACCGCGACGGCGTCGTCGGCTGGGGCCTGCCGGTCGCCTGGGACGCCTACGACGACGGCAGCGTCAACCCGGCGCACACCCAGTACACGATCTCCACCGCGATCGTCGTCGATGCGCTGTTGACCTGGGCCGACCGCGATGCCGACGCGCCGCGCGCGCGCATCCGCGCGACCGTGCACGCGGCGCTGGCGCCGTACCTCGATGCGCGCCACGCGTCGCCTTCGGGCATGGCGCCGTACTCGCTGGCCGCGGCCGACCGCCGCTACGACACGTTCAACCCCGCCGCCTACCTGGCCGGGCAGTTGCAGCGCGCGAGCCTGGCGGTCGCCGACCACCGCGAGCGCGAGCGTTACCTCGCGGCCGCCGACGCGACGATGGCCGCGCTGCTGAAGCACCGTCAGCAGGCGCCGGGAAGCGGCCACTGGTACTGGCACTACTCGGTGCAGCAGGCGCTGCCCAACGACCTGCCGCACGCCGGCTACGTGATCGCCGGCATCCGCGCGTACATCGAGCATGGCGGGCGGCTCGCCGCGCGCTTCGACTGGCCGGCGGTGCGGGGGCACCTCGCCGACTTTCGCGGGCCGGCGGGCGAGCTGCGCGCGTTCCCGAGCTTGCGCGCCGAGTTGAAGCTCGCGGCGCGTTCGTACGACCTCGGCTTCGCGCTGCATCTGGCGTGCACCGAGACGGGGACCGCGGACGTGGCGGCGCTCGTGCCGTGGCTCGTCGGGGCCATCGATGGCTATCGGACGACGGCGTCGGGCCGGCCGCGGTATCTGAAGTACCCGCGGGCCGCAGCGCCAGCGGCCGCGGTGCCACCGGCGGGTGTGGCGCCGCTGGTCGTCAACGAGTACGAGGCGTACCTCTATCGCGGGCTGACCTCTTGCGCGATGGCGCCGCGAGCGGCGGCAATGGCGACGGGCCCGGTGAACGCGGCAAGCGCGGCAAGCGCGGCCGGCACGAGCGGCATCGAAGGCCGGTCGAACGCCGTCGTGCCACTCACCGCCACGGCCGCCTCGACCGCACTGGCGCGCGAGCTGGCCGCGCCGGCGGCAACGAAAACCGCGACAGCGAACCCCGTCGTCCCGCTGCTTCCCGCCGACGCCGGCCTCGTCGGCTTCGACGCCGGCAAGCGCGCCACCATCACGCGCGCCGACGGCCTGCGCCTCGTGCTCGACACGCCGGGCGTGCCGGTCAAGACGCTCGCGCGCGGCGCCGCGAGCTTCGTCTTCCTGCGCCGCCATCCCGACGATGCGCTGCACTTGCTGCGTTATGAAGGCACGCGCCTCGTCTGCCGGCTGGAGGTACGGCACGGCAGCGACCCGACCGCGCAACCGAGCCTGCGCGCCGCGACGCTGCACGCGGGCCGCGTGCACGCCGTCGTGCACCACAACCCGAGCGAGGCCAACTTCCACCTCGCGTGGGATGGCGACAAGGACTGCCCCGAACGCATCGGCAAGACAACGCGGCTGCCTTCGCTCGAAGAGCCGGCCGGATCGACTTACGAGATGATCCCGTCGCTGCACTTCCACGTCGTGGCAAGCGAGCGACTGTGGCTCGCCGGCGGCAACATGCAGCTCGAGATCGGCCCCGACGGGCCGCTGGCCGTGCAGCGGCTGCGCGCCTGCCGGCCGATCATCGAGACGGTCGCGACGCCCGCGGGGCTCGCGCACCTGTGCCTCTCAGCCGCCGTCGATGCCACGACCGGCGCACGCAGGCACCTCGTCGTCGCGCCGCCGGGCGTCGCCGCACCCATGCTCGACCCGGCGGCCGGCGTGCCTTGGCGCCTGAGCTGGTCCGGCGGCGCGCTGCGCATCGACCACGCGCGCAGCGCTGCGCAGTTGCGCCACCTCATCCGCCGCGACATCGCCGCGACGGCGCCCGGCGGCTGGATGGAGTTCGGCATCAACAACGAGGAGGGCCGCATCCCCTGGTCGCAGATCTACTACCTCAATGGCCTGCTGGACTTGCTCGACCTGGCGCGGCGCGACGCGCAGGCGCTCGAGCTCTTCGCGCCGCTGTTGCCCGAGGTGCGGCAGCGGCTGGACCTCGAGATGCAGTGGCTCGACGAGCACGTCGCGGCGGGGCGCCACGCGACGCGCGCCTTCACGGTCGATCGCAGCCGCGCGCTCTTCGGCGTGCAGACGGCGCGCTTCCTGCTGCTGATGCGCCGCTACCTGACCGAGGTGCCGGATCCCCGGCCACTGGCCGGCTACGCGGCGCTGAAGCGCGCCGTGCCGAAGCTCGAAGGCCACATCGAAGTGCTGGCGACCAGCGGAGAAGACCCACGCTGGATCCGCCCCGGCCTCGCGCACCTGCGCTGGCCGCGCGGCAGCAAGTTCTCGTTCGACGGCCTGCCCGTGCCCTACAACCATCAGAACGAGTGGGCCTACGCGGTGCTCGCCACCGCCAACGACGACACGCCGGCCGCCGCCGTGCGCGCCGCCACCGACGTGCTGCGCCACTTCACCGACCGCATCGCGCCGGCCGGCCGGCTGCCCGCCTCGGGCCAGTGGGACTACTGGTGGGGCCGCGCCTGGGACGGCTGGGACGAAGCGGCCGGCGTGTCCGTGAACCGGCCGGTCTATGCCGGCGACCGCCTCAAGGCGTGGATCTCGTTTCGCACGATCGACGCAATGGCGCTCGTCAGCGGCGCGCCGCGCCTCGGGGCCGAAGAGGCCCGCGAGGCGCGCGCCTCGGCGCAGGCGCTGGCGGCGCGCGGGGCGCTTTATCCGTTCGCGAACCACGCCTGGGTGGCGACGGAGCGGGCGATCCACCTCGCCACGCCGGTGGCGCACGAATACGTGCGCGTCAGCGCGCCGTGGGAGATTGGCAGCGCCGTGTGGAGTGCGGCGGTGCTGGCGGGAAGGTGGCGCGCGGAGTGATCAGGTTCCGCCCGGACGTGGCGCCGGCAGAAACATCGCCTGCAACTCGCTGAGGAAATCGAAGCCACGCGCCGTGGCGCGGATCACCTCGCCGTTGCGCTGCAAGAGGCCGCGCGCCTCGGCCGCGGCGACGGTGGCCGCCACGGCGGACCACGGCAGCCCGGTGCGCTCGGCGAAACGCGGGACCTCGAAGCCTTCGGCCAGACGCAACTGGTTGACCATGAACTCGAACGGCAGGTCGCGCCGCGCCACCTCGTGCTGGTTGCTCACCGCCGCCCACGGCGTCGCCGACAGCGCCTCTTGCATGTAGCGCGCCGGCTCGCGCCAGCGCACCTGGCGCACGACGCGATGGGCGAAGCTGAGCTTGCCGTGTGCGCCGGCGCCGATGCCGAGGTAGTCGCCGAACTGCCAGTAGTTCTGGTTGTGCCGGCAGCGGTGGCCCTCGCGCGCATACGCCGAAACCTCGTAGCGTTCGAGCCCCGCGCGCCCGAGCGTCGAGGTGATCGTGTCCAGCATCTCGGCGGCCGCGTCGTCGTCGGGCAACGGCGGCGGGCTCACCGCGAAGGCCGTGTTCGGCTCGACCGTCAGGTGGTAGATGGACAGGTGAGGCGGCGCGTACGCGAGCGCCGCTTGGAGGTCGGCGTGCAGTTGCGCCGGCGTCTGCCCGGGCAGCGCGTACATGAGATCCAGGTTGAAGGTGGTGAACGCGCTCGCGGCTTCTTCGAGCGCGGCGCGCGCCTGCGCGCCGTCGTGCACGCGGCCGATGCGTTTGAGCAGCGCGTCGTCGAAGCTCTGCACGCCCACCGACAGGCGCGTGACGCCGGCCGCGCGAAGGGCGCGGAAGCGTTCGCGCTCGAAAGTGCCGGGGTTCGCCTCGAGCGTGATCTCGGCGCCGGCCACGAGCGGCAGCCGCGCGCGCACCGCGGCGAGCAGGCGGTCGATGCCTTCGGGCGAGAAGAGGCTCGGCGTGCCGCCGCCGATGAAGACGGTGTGCACCGTGCGGCCCCAGACGAGCGGCAGCGCCGCGTCGAGGTCGGCGACGAGCGCGTCGAGGTAGCGCGCTTCGGTCGCCGCGACATCGCCCACGGCCAGCGCGTGCGAATTGAAGTCGCAGTACGGGCACTTGCGCAGGCACCACGGCAGGTGCACGTACAGCGACAGCGGCGGCAGGCTGGCCAGATGCAGCGTGCCGGGGCGCATCAGGTGCGCCAGCATCGCGGCGGGATCGGTGCCGCGAACATCGGTCGAAGCCGTCATGGCGGTGGTGGCGGTGGTGGCGATGAGGCCGGCGAGGGGCTTTACGGCCGCCAAACCTGCTCGATCAGCAAGCGCATCGCCCGCGCCGCCTCGGCGCGGTGGCTGACGCGGTTCTTCACCTCGGCGGGCAATTCGGCCACCGTCGCGCCAAGTGCCGGGATGAAGAGCAGCGGGTCGTAGCCGAAGCCGCCCGCGCCGCGCGGCGCGGCGAGCACCGTGCCGGGCCAGCGGCCGGTGGCCACGAGCGGCTCGGGGTCGGCCGCGTGGCGCAGCGCGACCAGCGTGCAGGCGAACCAGGCGCCGCGTGCGGCACTGCCTCCGTGACTGGACAAGCGCGCGAGCAGCAGCTCGTTGTTGGCCGCGTCCTGCACGCGGCGGCGCGCTTCGCGGTCACCACCGCTGAAGGCGCTCGGCGGCACTTGCGCAAAGACCGCCGAGTGCACCCCGGCCCGCCGCCGAGCGCGCTCACGCACAGCCCCGAGTCGTCGGCGATCGCCGCGCCGCCGGCTATTCGCGCCGCATGCCGCGCCTTGGCGAGCGCGTTTTCGAGGAAGGTGTCGTGCGGCTCGTCGGCCTCGGTGATGCCGAGGTCACTTTGCGGCACGAGCTCGACCGCGAGGCCCGCGAACAGGCCCTTCAGCTCGGCGAGCTTCTTCGCGTTGTTGGAGGCGAGGACGAGGCGCATCGCAGGCGACGCTCACGAACACAACCGCGGCAAGGCGCGTGCGCAGAGAACTCAGGCGGGCAGCCCGAGCGCGCGCCGCTGCGCCGCGACGAGATCATCGATGCCCCGCTCGGCCAGCGCCAGCAGGCGGTCCATGTCGGCGCGCGCAAACGGCTCGCCTTCGGCCGTGCCCTGGATCTCGACGAAGCCGCCGCGGCCGGTCATCACGACGTTCATGTCGGTGTCGCAGGTGCTGTCCTCGGTGTATTCGAGGTCGAGCAGCGCCGCGCCTTCGAGCAGCCCCACCGACACCGCGGCGACGTGGTCGCGGATCGGGCTCTTGCCCGGCGCCCCGTCGATGCGGCCTTGCTGCACGAGCCAGCGCACGGCGTCGTGCGCGGCGACGAAGGCACCGGTGATCGCCGCGGTGCGCGTGCCGCCGTCGGCCTGCAGCACGTCGCAGTCGAGCTGGATCGTGCGTTCGCCTAGAGCCGCGAGGTCGAACACGGCGCGCAGCGAGCGGCCGATCAGCCGCTGGATCTCCTGCGTGCGGCCGCTTTGCTTGCCGCGCGCCGCCTCGCGATCGCTGCGCGTGTGCGTGCTGCGCGGGAGCATGCCGTACTCGGCCGTCACCCAGCCCTCGCCGCTGCCGCGCTTGTGCGGCGGCACCTTCTCGTCGACCGAGGCGGTGCACAGCACCTGCGTGGCGCCGAAGCACACCAACACCGAGCCCTCGGCGTGTTTCGTGTAGCCGCGCTGCAGCGTCACCGGCCGCAGCGCATCGTGGGCGCGACCGCCCGTGCGTTGGAACGTCATGGGGCCATTGTCCTGCACGTCGCCGGCCACCTTCGCCCCGGGCGCGGCGGGCGTGGCGCGCCTTGCGTCCGAAGGCCGTGTGCCCCCTGGGCCCAAGGCGGCCGGGAGCAAGCGCGGCTAGACTTCCATCGCTATTGATGGGGAGTAGCCAGCGGGCCGCGTCTGCGCACCAGACGCGACACCGATGCAGCGTCGTCATGACGGTCGGGTGCCCATGCACCCGGCCCGGCGCTGCAGGCCACGGCCGCGGTCGTTTCACCGCACGGTCGTCGGCACGGCCAGACCAGCGATGGGTCCACGATGCCACCACGACGCCCGCCTTGCGGCGGCCGACGGGGAAAGGCGTGCTGCAACTCAACGGAACGGCGGTCCATGCAATCCATCGGCTCTCCCCTCATGTGGTCCTTGTTCGCGGCGTTCGTGATCGTCGCGCTGCTGGTCGACTTCTTCGCGATGAGCAAGCAGGGCGCGCATCGCGTCGGCATGCGCGAAGCCGCCGTCTGGTCGGTGATCTGGTTCGGCGTGTCGTTCGTCTTCATGGGCTGGCTGTGGTGGTACCTCGGCGGCACCGGCCCCGACCCGGTCGCGCGCGACCTCGCCAACGGCAAGGCGCTGGAGTTCCTCACCGGCTACCTGATCGAGAAGGCGCTGGCGGTGGACAACATCTTCGTCTTCCTGATGCTGTTCACCTACTTCGCGGTGCCAGCGGAGTTCCAGAAGCGCGTACTGATGATCGGCATCCTCGGCGCGCTCGTGCTGCGCGCCGTGATGATCCTGGTGGGGGCCTGGCTCATCTCGCAGTTCCACTGGGTGCTGTACATCTTCGGCGCGTTCCTGGTCTTCACCGGCGTCAAGATGTGGTGGGCGGCCGGCCAGGAGCCTGATCTCGACAACAACCCGGCGCTGAAGTGGATGCGCCGGCGCATCAAGATATCGCCCATCTACGACGGCGAGAAATTCTTCACCGTCGTGCAGGGCGTCCGGATGGCCACGCCGCTGCTGCTGGTCATCCTCCTGGTGGGCATCGTCGACATCGTGTTCGCGGTCGACTCGATCCCGGCGATCTTCGCGATCACGACCGACCCGTTCATCGTGCTCACCTCCAACGTGTTCGCGATCCTCGGCCTGCGCGCGATGTACTTCCTGCTTGCCAACGTGCACGAGCGCTTCCACCTGCTCAGCTACGGCCTGGCGATCATCCTGGTGTTCATCGGCGCGAAGATGCTGCTCATCGACATCTACAAGATCCCGGTGGCGTTCTCGCTCGGCTTCACCGCGGTGGCGCTGGCCGTGACGATGATCCTCTCGCTCAGGATCCCGCCCAAGGGCACGCCGGGAGGCGCCTACCCGTTCGGCGCGAAGAAGCGCGAGGAGGAACGCGCCTGACCGGCCTGACCGGCGCGGGCGCAGCGCGGCGGTGCCTCGCGGCCGCGGGGGGCGCGCAGCGCCCTCTCAGCGGCGCTTGCCGGACGAGCGCTGGATCGCCTCGTTGATCTCGCGGATCGAGCGCTCGATCTCGGCGTCGTCGAGGTCGTCGGCGGCGGCGCCGTCGCCGCTGCCGAGGCTCGCCTGGATCGTCGAGGCGAACACCTCCTCGCCCAGCGACAGCGTGCTGATGCCGCCGCTGTCGGTGTCTTCCTGGCCGTCCCATTCGACCGACAGCACGGTGACGTTGTCGCTCTTCTCGCCGGCGATACGCAGCGCGCGTTCGACCAGTTCGGGCACGGCCTCGGCGATCGGGTAGCCGGTCATCACCTCGGTGATCTCGGCGTCGGTGACGCTGCTCCACAGGCCGTCGCTGCACAGGAGCACGCGGTCGCGCGGCTGCATGCGCAGCGGCCCCGCGGTATCGACGACCGGCTTGCCGGGGCTGCCCAGGCAAGTGAAGAGCACGTTGCGATTGACGCGGTCGCCCATCGGCACCACCTGCGCGAGCGTCTCCTGCAGCTCGGAGTAGCTGTGGTCGCGCGTGCGCGCGACGAGCTTTTCGCCGCGCACGAGGTACAGGCGCGAGTCGCCGCAGTGCGCCCAGTAGGCCGAGTTGCCCTGCAGCACGCAGGCGACGACCGTGGTGCGCGGCGTGTCGACGAGGCCCTTCTCTGTGGCATAACGCAGCAGTTGATGGTGCGCGGCGATGATCGCCTCGTGCAGGAAGCGAAGCGGGTCGGGCAGCCGTGGCTTCGCGTCGCGCTGGAAGATCGCGGCGAGCGTCTGCAGCGCCATCTGCGAGGCGACCTCGCCTTCAGGGTGGCCGCCCATGCCGTCGGCCAGGGCGAAGAGGCCGGCGTCCCGCGTGTAGCAGTAGCCCATGCGGTCTTCGTTCTTCTCCCGGCCGCCCTTGCGGCTGACCTGATAGACCGCGAAACGCATGGCCACGTCAGGCGGCGCCGGCGGCGCAACGCGGGCGAAGGGCGCGGACAGCGATCACGTCTTCGCGCCGGTCTTCAGGGTTTCGATCTGCAGCTTCAGGCGCTCGCCGAAGCTCAGTTTCGTATAGCGCCGCTCGGTCTCGCGCGCGAGTTCCTTCTGCAACGCGAACACGCTCTGCGGGCGGCTCAATGGATCGAGCGACATGCACCACTCCGTCACCTCGATCAGATTGTCGGAGTACACGTTGCGCAGGCGTGACAGGGAAAGCGCGAGGCGGTCCTTCTCGAGCCGCTGCGGCGCGTCGTTCGGCGGGTAGCCCTGCATGCACGCGTAGATGCACGCGCCGATGGCGTAGATGTCGGTCCACGGCCCGAGCGTGCCGTCGCGCCGGTACATCTCGGGCGCAGCGAAGCCCGGCGTGTACATCGGGCGGATGAAGTTGCCTTCCTTGCTCAGCACCTCGCGCGCGGCGCCGAAGTCGAGCATCACCGCCTTGTTGTCGTTGGTGACGAAGATGTTGGCCGGCTTGATGTCCAGGTGCAGCATCTTGTGCTGGTGCACGATGCGCAGCCCGCGCAGGATCTCGTCGAAGAGGCTGCGGATCGAACTCTCGCGAAACACCTTGTCACGCTTCAAGTCGCGCGCGGTGACGATGAAGTCCTGCAGCGTGTCGCCCTGCAGGTAGTTCATCACCATGTACACCGTCTCGTTCTCGCGGAAGAAGTTCAGCACCGAGACGACGCTCGGGTGGCTGATCTGCGCGAGCGAGCGGCCCTCTTCGAAGAAGCTCTTCAGGCCCAGGCGATAGAGCGGCTGCTTGTCGGGCTTGACGCGCGGCGTCAATTCGCCGGGCGACCGTTCGGCCAGCGACGCGGGCAGGTACTCCTTGATCGCGACGTACTGCCGGTCTTCACCCTCGGCGAGATAGACGACTCCGAAACCGCCGGCGGCGAGCTTCTTGACGACCTGGTAGCCCCCGACCACGGTGCCCGACGGCAACGGCGCTGGCTTGGGCTTTGACATAATCGTTGCGAGGGGTGGCGAGGGTGCCCCGAGACGGCCGGAACGAGTCGGTCGAACGGGGCTATGACGGGGCGCGCGGGATGGCGGTTTATAGCATGACGGGTTACGCCAGCGCGGCCGTCGAACTAGGTCCGGCGCTGGGCAGCGTGAACATCGAAGCGCGTTCGGTGAACGGCCGCTTCCTCGACTTGAACCTGCGCCTAACCGATGAACTGAGGCCACTCGAGCCGGCGCTGCGCGAGATGCTCGCCGCCGCCTGCCGGCGCGGCAAGATCGAGGTGCGCGCCGGCACGACGCGCGCCGCAGAAGACGGCCCGGCGCAGCCGAGCGCCGACCAGCTCAACCGCTTGTCGCGCCTGCAAACGCAGGTCCAAGCGTGGCTGCCCCAGGCACGCGCGTTGTCGGTGAGCGAAGTGCTGGCGCTGTGCCGCGGCGTCGCCGGCAGCGCCGACTGGGAGGCGCCGGCGCTGGAGGCTGCGCGCCGCTGCGTCGACGGGCTGCGCGAGGCACGCGCGCGCGAAGGCGCCCGCCTGGCCGAGGCGCTGACCGAGCGCACTGCGCAGCTGCGCGAGCTGGCCCGCCAGGCCGCGCCGCTGGTGCCCGCGGTCGTCCAGCGGCAGCAACAACGCTTCTTGGAGCGCTGGCGCGAGGCGCTGGCCACGGCGCAGGTCGGCGCGTCGATCCCCGAGAGCACGCTGCACGAACGCGCGCTCGCCGAGGCGGCCGCGCACGCGCTGCGCATCGACGTCGCCGAAGAGCTGACACGGCTGGCCTCGCACCTCGACGAGATCGACCGCCTGCTCGGCAAGGGCGGCGAACTCGGCAAGCGGCTGGACTTCCTGATCCAGGAACTGCACCGCGAGGCGAACACCCTCGGCTCGAAGTCCACCGTGCTCGAGCTGTCGGCGATCTCGGTGGACATGAAGGTGCTGATCGAGCAGATGCGCGAGCAGGTGCAAAACTTGGAGTAGTCCCGTGATTCCTCTTGCTGTCCCGTAGCATGCAGCGGCAAGCTGCGTGGCGGATCGGCAATCGACCCGCTCCGCGATGCGGCGGACAAGACGCCGTGGACGCCCCACGCGAAGTCATCAAGCTCAAGCAAGTCGGCACCTTGGCGAACACCAGCAGGGCCAGCTCGAGCGCCACCCACTCACACTCCAGGTCGGCGAACAGTCATCGTCCCCGTCGTCGACTCCCCGGCCGCGTGGTCGCCATCGGCCGACGCGTTGTGATGGGCACGTCCACCCGACCGTCCACGAAGCGCTCAGTCATCAGCTGTTGCACCGCGTCCAGGGCCGCCGGCGTGCTCCGGCGTCGAAGGGTCACCAAGCCGAAGCGCGCCGTGGCGACGAGCGGCGGATCCAGCTTCAGCTCGACCAGGTCAGGTGCGGCGGCTCGGATGGCCAGCAGCACCGTGTCGCTGCAGCGCGCCACTTCCAGCAGGCTCGGGATCTCGTCGCAGCGCAGCGTCACGCACGCCTCGGGGTGCGCGCGCGGGCCGTAGCGGTCCACCAGCACGCGCGCCACCTCGTCGGACAGGGGCGTGGCAGCGACCGGAAACCGCAGCAGGTCATCGAAGCGCACAGCCCCGCGCGCGGTGGCCAGCGGATGACCCTGCCGCACCATGAACGCACCGGCCATCTCGTGCACGAAGCGGGCGTCGAGGTCGGGCGCCGGGCGCAGCGAACGCGCATCGACCACCAGGGCGTCGAGCGTGCGCTCGCGCAGGGCCTGCACGAGGAAGTCGGTGTTGGCGCGGGTGATGCTGAGCTGCACGCGCGGCCGCTCCAGCGCCATCTTCAGCAGCAGCGGCGTCATCAGCATCGCGCCGGGACCCGAGCCCATGCCGATGCGCAGCACGCCTTCGTCACCGCTGGCCGCCATGCGGGCGCTGTCGCGCAGGCCGTCGGCAGACAAGACCAGGTCGCGCGCCCGCTCGAGCGCCTGACGGCCGTGGGGCGTGAGCTCGGCCACGCGGCCGACGCGATCGAACAGGCGCTGGCCGAGTTCGTCCTCCAGCGCGCGGATGCTGCGGCTAAGCGCCGGCTGAGTCAGGTGCAGCGCCGCGGCCGACCTGGCGAAGGACGCGGTCTGCGCCAACGAGATGAAGTGCCTCAACTGTACGAGGGTCATGACCGGTTCCGTTCTGTGCGATGACGCCGAACTCATCGTATCCGCACGAACAATGCATTGGACAGCCTGATGTGCGGCTTCTACATTCGCGTCGCCCCCGAGCACCACCCGCCCCGACCGAACCTCCTTCAAGGACTCTCCATGAGCAAGACCACCTTCCTTCGAACGTTGGCCCTGTCGGCCGGCCTGGTGCTCGGCGTCACGGCCGTGCTGGCCCAGAGCAACCCGTCCAAGCCGGTGAATCTGATGGTGCCCTACCCGGCCGGCGGCCCGTCGGACGCCATTGCGCGCATCTTCAACAACCAGCTCGGCAAGGAACTGGGTCAGCAGGTGCTGGTGGAGAACCTGGGCGGCGTCAGCGGCGCGCTGGCCGCGCAGAAGGTGCTCGCGGCGCCGGCCGACGGCAGCTACATCTTCCAGGGATCGCCCAACGAAGTGATCCTCGCGCCGCTGGCGAACGCCGCGGTCAAGGTCAAGACCGAGGACTTCCGCCTGGTGCACCCGGTGGCCGACGCGGTGATGGTCTTCGTCACGCGCAAGGATCTGCCGGCCAATAGCGTGGACGAGTTGATCGCGCTGGCGCGCAAGTCGGCCGACAAGCCACTCACCTACGGCAGTGTGGGCATCGGCTCGCTCTACCACCTCATCCTCGAGCAGGTGCAATCCCAAACCGGCATCAAGCTGGCCCACGTGCCCTACAAGGGCAACGCGCCGCTGCTGCAGGACATCGGCGGCGGCCAGGTCGACTTCGCCGTGCTGGTGTACAGCGCCGCGATGGGTGCCCTGGCCGAGCAGGGCCGGCTGAAGGTCATCGGCCAGCTCGGCGCGCAGCGCTCCGATCTGCTGAAGAACGTAGCCGCCGCCAATGAAGGCAAGGAGCTGAAGAACTTCTCGTACAAGATCTGGACCGGCTTCATGGTGCCCAAGAGCACGCCCGAGTCCGTGGTCACCCGCTTGCACGCCGCCATCGGCAAGACCCTGCAGGACCCGGCCGTGCGCTCGGCCCTGGCGGCGCAGACGCAGGTGGCCGCAGCCCCGGTGACGCTGGCCGAAGCCTCGAAGTTCTTCGACACCGAAACCGCACGCTACCGCGCCATCGCCAAGCAGATCAACCTGCAGCCGCAGTGAGCCTGCCGCATCAGCCGCAACGGGAGCCCGACGTGACCTACCTGCTGCAGGCCCTGGCCGCGCGTGCCGGCGAATTCATCAGCCTGCGCCGCGACATCCACCGCCACCCCGAGCTGGCCTTCGAAGAGCACCGCACCGCGGCGCTGGTGGCCGACAAGCTGGCCGGCTGGGGCTACGCTGTTCACACGGGCATCGGCGGCACCGGCGTGGTGGGCACGCTGGTGCGCGGCAGCGGCAAGCGGCGGCTGGGCATCCGCGCCGACATGGACGCGCTACCCATCGCCGAAGCCAGTGGCGCCGAGTGGTCCAGCGCCCGCCCCGGCCTGATGCACGCCTGCGGCCACGATGGCCACACCGCCATGCTGCTGGCCGCGGCGCGCCACCTGGCCGAACAGGGCCGCTTCGACGGCACGCTTCACCTGATCTTCCAGCCGGCCGAAGAAGGCGGCGGCGGCGCGCTGCGCATGATGGCCGACGGCCTGTTCGAGCGCTTTCCCTGCGACGCCGTGTTCGCCATGCACAACATGCCCGGCATCGTGCAGGGCCGCCTGGTGCTGCGCGAAGGCGCAGCCATGGCCTCGTCGGACTACGCCACCATCACGCTCAACGGCGTGGGCGGCCACGGCGGCATGCCGCACCGCGCGGCCGACCCGATCGTCGCCGCCGCGAGCCTGGTGATGGCACTGCAGACCGTCGTGGCGCGCAATGTCGATCCCCTGCAGCCGGCCGTGGTGACGGTCGGCGCCATCGCCTCAGGCAAGGCCAACAACGTGATCCCGGCCACCGCCACGCTGGAGTTGAGCGTGCGTGCGCTCGACCGCGAGGTGCGCAGCCTGCTCGAGCGCCGCATCCGGGCGCTCGCGGCGGCCCAGGCCGAGAGCTTCGGCCTGAGCGCGCGGGTCGACTGGACACCGGGCTATGCGGTGCTGGTCAACACCCCGGCCGAGACGGACTTCGCGCGCGCCGTGGCGACCGAGCTGCTGGGCGCCGACCGCGTCACGCTGCAGGGACCGCCGCTCACCGGTAGCGAGGACTTCGCCTTCATGCTCGAACGTGTGCCCGGCAGCTACCTGCTGATCGGCAACGGGGCCGGCGAGGATGGCGGTGCGGGCGCCTGCATGGTGCACAACCCCGGCTACGACTTCAACGACGGCAACATCGCCGTCGGCAGCGCCTACTGGGTGCTGCTGACCGAACGCTTCCTGGCGACGACCGATGTCCCGGCTGCGGCCGTGGCGACCGAGGAGCTGTGCACCGCCGACTAGACTTCGTTCCCTGCAGGAGAGCGCTGCGGCCTCTGCACCGCAGCCACCGAAGGCGCAATCTCCCATGAACGCTCAGGTCCCGTACTGCACACCACCATCGCCGTCTGGAGAGTCGTCACCGGCGTGACGCACCGAAGGAGCAAGGCACGCGGGCCCGCAGCCCGGTGCCGAATCTCTCAGGTACCAAGGACAGGGGGAGCGGCAAGCGAATGACACATGTCGTTCGTCGCCCTTGTCTTTGGAGATCCGTCATGAAAGTCATCGTCCTCGGTGCCGGCCTGCTCGGCGTCACCTCGGCCTGGTTCCTGCGTCAGCAAGGCCACGACGTCACCGTCGTCGACCGCCAAGCCACCCCGGCCGCCGAAACCAGCTTTGCCAATGGCGGCCAGATTTCGGTCAGCCACGCCGAGCCCTGGGCCAACCCGAGCGCGCCGCTGAAGGTGCTGAAGTGGCTGGGCCAGGAAGACGCGCCGCTGCTGTTCCGCATCCGCGCCGACATGCGTCAATGGTTGTGGGGCCTGCAGTTCCTGCGTGAATGCACGCCAGCCCGCACGCGCCACAACATCGAGCAGATCGTGCGCCTGGGCACCTACAGCCGCGACACGCTGCAGCAGCTGCGGCGCGACACGGGCATCGCCTACGACCAGCGCACGCAGGGCATCCTGCACTTCTACACGAGCCAGAAGGAATTCGACGGCGCCGAAGGCCCGGCCGCGCAGATGCGCGCGCTCGGCTGCGACCGGCGCGTGATCTCCGCCGACGAGGCGGTGAAGATCGAACCCGCGCTGCGCCACGTCCGGCCGCAGCTGGCCGGCGCCACCTACACCGCGGAAGACGAATCGGGCGACGCCAACCAGTTCGCGCGCGAGCTGGTGCAGCGTTGCGAGGCGGCCGGCGTACGGTTTCTGATGAGCCACACCGTCACCGCGCTGCGCGAGGCCGGCGGCCAGATCGACCACGTCGAGGCCACCGACAGCGAAGGCCGCTTCCAGCGCCTGCGCGCCGACGCCTACGTGCTGGCCATGGGCAGCCTGTCGCCGCTGATCGCGCAGCCGCTGGGCATCCGGCTGCCGATCTACCCGGCCAAGGGCTATTCGGTGACGATGCCGGTGAAGGACGCCGCGATGGCGCACCAGGTGTCGCTGACCGATGACGAGTACAAGCTCGTGTTCTCGCGCCTGGGCAACCGGCTGCGCATCGCCGGAACCGCCGAGCTCAATGGGTACGACCGCGACCTGAACCGCGTGCGCTGCGAAGCCATCGTGCGGCGCACGGAAGAGCTGTTCCCCGGCGCGGGCGATGCCGAACAGGCGCAGTTCTGGACCGGCCTGCGCCCGGCCACGCCGAGCAACGTGCCGATCATCGGGCGCTCGAAGCTGCCCAACCTGTACCTCAACACGGGCCACGGCACGCTGGGCTGGACGCATTCCTGCGGATCGGGCAAGAGCATCGCGCGCATCGTCAGCGGGTTGGCGCCGGAGGTGGACTTCGCGTTCACCGGCGAGCATGCGCGGGCCATCCACAGCCGGCCGGCGGCGGTGGCGGCGCAGGCCTGAACGGCGCTCCGGCGCTCGTGTGGGCGTGCGCGCCATGGCGCGAAGGGATGAAGAGGGCTTCCAGCGTGGTCGCCCTCCTGAGAAACCTCGTGCCGGCCCGGAACAGCGCCCCGCTGGACGTTGGGACCGACCGGCTCGGGCGGGCCCGCAACGAGCGGTTTGCGGTGGGGCGATCGCCTGAACAGGCGGCTGGAGCCGACCCTAAGGGGACCACAACCGCTCAGCAACGCCGACATTCCGGAATCTCGCCGTCACAAGTGCTTGGAATGCGTTCAGTCGCTCTGATGGTCGACGAGAACCGCAGCTGCCAAGTCTTCGAGGGCGGTGCCCACGGACTTGAAAACGGTCCGCTCGACCGTGTCGCGGCGACCTGCAGCCTCCCCTCTGCAGAGACTCATAAGCGTTCCTCGCACGGCTCTCCGATCGAAGACACTTCGCGAGAGCGGTCCGAGAAGGTCACCGCTCTTCACCAAGGCTTCGTCGGTGTCAATGTAGAGGCCTGCGTCCCTAACAGGCCGTTGAAGAACCCTCGATGAACGCGAACTCCGTCGTCGTCGATCGGTTCGGTGAGGTCATCCAGCTCGCGGGTATCGCCACCGCCGCCTTAGACGGCTCGTTTCGCGTGCATTCGAATGCCAGCACAAGGGCATGCGGTCTTCGCGCCGTTCATTGGGCGCACTGCGGGCGCCATTGCGCCAAGGTCCGCAGCCGCGTGAGGTTGTAGGCCGTCATCGTCAGCGTCAGAAGCTGGTCGACAGAGGCGGGTGTTTCTTGCCCGGATCGTGCGCGTCGGGAATCATGTCCTCGGGCGCCACGTTCTTGGCAGGCCACTGGATGGCGCCGGCCGGGCTCTTGACCTGCTCCCACTCGTACTTGAGCAGCACCTTGAAATAGCCCATGTCCCACCAGGTGGGGTTGGGCTTCCACGCGCCCTCGAAGCCGCTGGTGGTGGTGTCCCCTCCGATGCCGCTGCCGTGCTTGTTGATCCAGCCGAAGCCCATCGCTTCGATGGGTGCAGCCTCGGGCTCGGGGCCGACCAGGGCCGGATCGCCCGCACCGTGCATCTTGCCGAAGGCGTGGCCGCCGGCCACCAGGGCCACAGTTTCGTAGTCGTTCATCGCCATGCGGCCGAAGGTCTCGCGCACGTCGCGGCCGGAGCCACCGGGTCGGGGTCGCCGTCCGGGCCTTGGGGATTCACGTAGATCAGACCCATCTGCACCGCGGCCAGCGGGCTCTCCAGACGGCGATCACCGCTGTAGCGGCTGTCGGGCTTGTCGCTGGTGGCCAGCCACTGCTCCTCGGCGCCCCAGTAGATGTCTTCTTCCGGCGCCCAGATAGGTGCCGGCCGCGTGCCACGACATGCGCACGAACAGGCCGCCGTAGTGGCCCCAGTCGGCCGGCCACCAGTCCTGCGAATCGGTCATCAACGCGGCCAGGTCCAAGGCGCATGAGGCGTCTGTCTACCGATGTGACAAGCATCGCTCGCGCGACTAGGCTAGTAATAGGTTACTATCCATATCAGAGATGAACACGCCAAACAAACTCCCCGCCGAGGAACGCCGCGCTGCCACCGTGGACGCCGTGATTGAACTGGCCGCAGGCCATGACCCCGGCGAGATCACCACGACCGTCATCGCCAAGCACATGGGCGTGACGCAGGGCGCCCTCTTCAAGCACTTCCCCACCAAGGACGCCATCCTCGAAGCGGTGATGGCATGGGTGGCGGACCGGCTGCTGTCGCGCATCGACCGTGCCGCCAAGGCCGCGCCGACCTCGAGCGCCGGACTCGAAGCGATGTTCCTGGCCCATACGGGCTTCGTGGCCGAACACCCCGGGGTGCCCCGGATGATGTTCGGCGAATTGCAGCGAGCTGGCTCCACGGCTCCCAAGCGTGCGGCTTCGATGCTGTTGCGCCACTACGCCGAGCGGCTGCACTACCTGCTGGAGACCGGACGCAAGAGCGGCGAGTTCGATCATGGGCTCGACGTCGACGCCGCTGCCACGCTGTTCGTCGGCACGATCCAGGGTCTCGTCATGCAGGCCCTGATCGCCGGTGACGTGCAACGCATCCGCCGCGACGCGCCGCGTGTCTTCGCGATCTACCTGCGCGGCATCACCAAGGGTCGAGCATGAACCGCATACCCGTCAGCCGCCGGACGCTGGCCATCGGGGCGGTCCTGGTGCCGCTGGCCGCGCTGCTCGGCTACGTCGCCTTGCGCTCCGGGCCGCTGGCCCCGGTGGCCGTCACCGTGGTCAAGGTCGAATCGCGTGCGCTGCGTCCGGCGCTGTTCGGTGTGGGCAGCGTCGAGGCGCGCCAGCTCCACCGCATCGGGCCGATCGCCCCGGGGCGGCTCAAGCGCCTGGACGTCGAGGTCGGCGATGCCGTCAAGGCCGGTCAGGTGCTGGGCGAGATGGACCCGGTGGACAGCGACGACCGGCTGCGCTCGCAGGAGGCCGTCGTGAAGCGCACCGCCGCGGCGCTGGCTGACGCCAGCGCGCGCCAGGCCTATGCCGATACCCAAGCGCGGCGTTATGAGCAGCTGTTCGCCGAGAAGGCGACGAGCGAGGAATTGCTCGCTGCTCGCCGCCAGGATCTGCAGCTCGCCAATGCCGCACTCGCCGCCGCACGCGAAGACCAGACACGCGCGCAGTCCGACCTGCAGGCGTTGCGCGCGCAGCGCAGCAGCCTGCGGCTCGCTGCGCCGGCGGACGGCGTGGTCACCTCGCGCGACGTCGAGCCAGGCACGACCGTGGTCGCGGGCCAGGCCGTGGTGGAAGTGGTGGATCCGCATTCGCTGTGGATCAACACGCGATTCGACCAGGTCAGCGCCGGCGGCCTGGCGTCCGCGTTGCCTGCGCGGGTCGCGTTGCGCTCGCGCCGCGGGCAGGTGCTGGAAGGCCAGGTGCTGCGCACCGAACTGCGGGCCGACGCGGTCACCGAGGAACTGCTCGCGAAGGTCGGCTTCACCGTGGTGCCGAAGCCGTTGCCGCCGATCGGCGAGCGCGCCGAGGTCACGGTCGATCTGCCCGCACTGCCCGAAGGACCGGTGATCCCCAACGCCGCCGTGCAGCGCCAGGGCCAGCAGGTCGGTGTGTGGACGACCAACGGCGAAAGCCCCACGTTCGTGCCTGTCAAGCTCGGCCGCGCCGACCTCGAGGGGCACGTGCAGGTGCTCGACGGCCTGAAGGCCGGCGACGCGATCGTGCTGCACAGCGAGAAGGTGCTGACGCCGCGTTCGCGCATCCATGTCGTCGACCAGATGCCGGGAGTGGCCAAGTGATCAGCCTGGCCGGCCGCGACATCGCCCATGCCTGGGGCAAGTTCGTCTTCACCGGCCTGGGCCTGGGCCTGCTGCTGGGCGTGACGCTGGTGATGGCCGGCGTCTACCGTGGCATGGTCGACGACGGCAAGGCGCTGCTGGACAACAGCGGCGCCGACCTGTGGGTCGTGCAGCGGGACACGCTCGGGCCCTACGCCGAACCGTCCAGCCTCCCCGACGACCAGGATCGCGCGCTGCTCGCGATGCCCGGCGTGGCCGAGGCCTCCAACGTCACCTACCTGACGATGCAGGTCCGCCGGGGCGGGCACGACGTGCGCGCGATGGTGGTGGGCATCGTGCCCGGCGAGGCCTGGGGCGCCCCGGGTTGGCCGCCCGCGCTGGTGGCGGGCCGGCGCCTCACACGCGGGCACTACGAGGCGATGGCCGACGTCGCCGCCGGCTTTGCGCTCGGCGACACGCTGCGCATCCGCCGCAACGACTACACGGTGGTGGGACTGACGCGCCGCATGGTCTCCTCCAGCGGCGACCCGATGGTGTTCATCCCGCTGAAGGACGCGCAGGAAGCGCAGTTCCTCAAGGACAACGACGCCATCGTGCAGAACCGCCGCCGCACCGCGGCCAACCCGTCGTTCAACCGGCCGGGCGTGCCGGGCCTGCAGGAATCGGTGAACGCCTCGCAAAGCAGCAGCAACGCCGTCAATGCGGTGCTGGTGCGGCTGCGCCCGGGCGCCGATGCCGACGCGGTGGCCGAGTCCATCCGCCGCTGGAAGCGGCTCACCGTCTACACGCGCGCCGAGATGGAGGAGATCCTGATCGGCAAGCTGATCGCCACCTCGGCCAAGCAGATCGGCATGTTCCTGGTGATCCTGGCGGTGGTCAGCGCGGCCATCGTGGCCTTCATCATCTACACGCTGACGATGGACAAGATCCGCGAGATCGCGGTCCTCAAGCTGATCGGCACGCGCAACCGCACCATCGCGTCGATGATCCTCCAGCAGGCGCTCGCGTTGGGCGTGATCGGTTTCGCGGTGGGCAAGATCAGCGCCACCTTCGCCGCGCCGCTGTTCCCCAAGTACGTGCTGCTCATGCCGCAGGACTCGGTGGCCGGCTTCGGCGCCGTGCTGGTGATCTGCGCGCTGGCCAGCGTGATCGCGATCCGCATGGCCCTGCGCGTGGACCCGGCCGAAGCCATCGGAGGCTGAGGTGGAGAACCAAGGAATCCGCATCGAAGGCCTGCGCAAGCGCTACGGCCAGGGCGACACCGCGGTGGACGCGCTGAAGAACGTGAACATGGAAGTCGCGCCCGGCGAGGTGGTGGGGCTGATCGGCCCGTCGGGTTCGGGCAAGAGCACGCTGCTGAAGTCGCTGGGCGCGGTGATCGACCCCACGGCCGGCCGCATGACGCTCGGCGACGAGGTGATCTACGACGAGGGCTGGAAGGTGGACGACCTGCGCGCGCTGCGCCGCGACCGCATCGGCTTCGTCTTCCAGGCGCCGTACCTGATTCCGTTCCTCGACGTCACCGACAACGTCGCCCTGCTGCCGATGCTGGCCGGCATGCCGAACGCGCAGGCGCGCGAGCGCGCGCTGGAACTGCTCACCGCGCTGGACGTGCAGCACCGCGCCAAGGCCATGCCATCTCAGTTGTCGGGTGGCGAGCAGCAGCGCGTGGCCATTGCACGAGGCCTGGTGAACCATCCGCCCGTCATCTTGGCCGACGAACCCACGGCGCCACTGGACAGCGAGCGCGCGATGGCAGTCATCCGCATCCTCAACGACATGGCCAAGCGCTACCAGACCGCGATCATCGTCGTCACGCACGACGAGAAGATCATCCCGACCTTCAAGCGGATCTATCACATCCGCGACGGCGTCACGCACGAGGAAGCCGGCGAAGGCCGCGCGATCGAGGCCTGACGATGCCCCATGCCGATGCGCGACTCGTGGAGACGACGCCCATGAACGAGAAGCTCCGCCCTGCCCTGGGATCGCTGGCCGCGGCACTGCTGCTGGCCGGCTGTGCCGCGCTGCCGCCGTATCAATCACCGGAGGCGCCGCAGGTGGCCGGCTACACCGCCGGCAGCGCGGTGTCGGCGACTGCCTCCTCCGACGTTTCGCACGGCCAGGCGCAGCAGGTGGTCGTCGGTGCGGTGGACGCGCAATGGTGGCGCACGCTCGGCTCGCCCGCGCTCGATGCCTTGGTGGACGAGGCGTTTCGTGCCAGCCCCACGCTCGCCGGCGCCGAGGCGGTGCTCGTACAGGCGCGCGAGCTGTACGCGGCGCAGGCCGGATCGACGCAATGGCCGCAGGTCGACCTCGGCCTCGGCGCGCAGCGCCAGCAGATCAGCCCCAGCGCCCAGGGATTGGCGGGCGACACGCGCGAGTTCGGCCTCTACAACGCGAGCGTCAGCGTGCGCTACCGCTTCGACTTCGGCGGCGGCACCGACAGCAGCCTGCGCGCGCTGGCCGCACGCGCCGAGATCCGGCAGCATGAGCTGGCGGCGGCGCGCCACGCGCTGGCGGCCAACCTCGCCACCACCGCGATCACGCGCGCCCGTCTCGCCGCGCAGATCGATGCGCAGAACGCCATCCTGCGCACGCAGGAGGAACTCATCCGCCTGGCCCAGGTGCGCACCCGGCTCGGCCAGGCGGCGCCCGACGAGGTCAGCGCGCTCACGACCCAGGCCGAACTGACGCGCGCGGGCCTGCCGCCGCTGCACAAGTCGCTGCAGCAGACCGAGCACCTGCTGGCCGTGCTGGCCGGCCGCGCTCCTGCACAGGGCGTGCCCGCGTTCACGCTGGCCGACTTCACGCTGCCCGAGCGGCTGCCCGTGACGGTGCCGTCGGAATGGGCACGCGAGCGACCCGACATCCAGGCCGCCGAAGCCGGCCTGCGGGCGGCGCATGCCGAAATGGGCGTGGCCTATGCGCGCCAGTACCCGCGGCTCGACCTGGGCGCGAGCCTCGGCAGCCAGGCCTTGACGACGACGGCGCTGTTCGGCGGATCGGCCGCGGTGTGGAACGTGGTGGGCCAGTTGAGCCAGCCGCTCTTCAATGCCGGCCTGCCGGCCGAGCGCCGTGCCGCGCAGGCGGCGCTCGATGCCGCCGCGGCGAGCTACCAGCGCGTGGTGCTCGAAGCGCTGCGCGGCGTGGCCGATGCGCTGCGCGCGGTCGAGCACGACGCCCAGGCCCTGGCGGCCCTGGCTCGCAGCGTGCAGGCTGCCGAGGAACAGCACCGCGTGCTGGAGCGCCAGTACCACGCGGGCGCCGCCAGCCCGGTGCAGCTCCTCGTCGCCGACCAGCAACTGCTGCAGGCCCGCAGCGGCCTCATCGCGGCGCAGGCGCTGCGCCTGGCCGACACCGTGGCGCTGGGCGCCGCCCTCGCCGGCCAACCGGCACGCCGGGAGCCCGCTCACCCGCAGGCCGTCTCCGCCGTCGGCAGCGAGGCAAAAACATCAGACCACATCGGACGCTAACGAGAGGATGACGATGACTGCCAACCCAACCGTCCGCCGGCGCTGGATGCGGGCGGCCTCGCTCGTGGCCGTGGCCTTCGGTCTGCTGACGCTGAAGGAAGGTGGCACGGTCCTGTTCGGCGGCCCGCAGGCGCGCGCTGCCGCCGGCCAGGTCGTGCCGTTCGTGCTGTGGTTCAACTTCGCGGCGGGCTTCGCCTATGTCGCCGCCGGCGTCGGGCTGTGGATGCAGCGCCGCTGGGCGCTGTGGCTGGCGGTCGTCATCACTGCATCGACCGGCGTGGTGTTCGCCGCCTTCGGCGTGCACGTGCTCGGCGGCGGTGCGCACGAAACGCGCACGGTGGTCGCGATGACGCTGCGCACGCTCGTGTGGGCGGCGCTGGCCGGCATCGCCTGGAAGGCGCTGGCGCCGCGCCGGGCTTGATCGCCGCGATGCTCAAGGAACAGCACCGATGAGAATCCACGCCCTGCAGCATGTGCCCTTCGAGCCGCCCGGCAGCATCGAGGCCTGGGCCCGGCGCGCCGGGCATGCGCTCGCCGTCACGCACCTGCACCGCGGCGACCCGTTGCCGGTGGTGAACGGTGGTGACCTGCTGGTCGTGCTCGGCGGCCCGATGAGCGTGCACGACGAGGCCCGGTATCCGTGGCTCGTCGACGAGAAGCGCTTCATCGAGCGCACGATCGCCGCCGGTCGGCGCGTGCTCGGCATCTGCCTCGGCGCGCAGTTGATCGCCCACGTGCTGGGCGCGCGGGTCCACGCCAGCGACGAGAAGGAGATCGGCTGGTTCGCCGTCGAAGCGACCGCGGCCGCACGCAATGCGGCGGTGTTCGAGGAGGGGCGGGGGAGGGGGGGGCCGACGCACCGGCCCCCGGCTGGGCGGGGGGGCCCGGCGGGCGAAAACGGGGCAACTTCAGTCCACGACTGCATGCTTGACTCGTGGGGTGATCCGTGGGGTCCCCGGCTCACACGGTGCGAAGTGTGAAGGCACGACAGGCACTTGGCTTCGAACTCGAAGTTCAGGTGCAGAACATCGAGTGAGGTTCCCGGTGGATCTCCGAGCTGATCCGCCGCCAGGGCGCGCAGCGCGTCGCCGATCTGCGCCACCTTCACCCTGACGCAGGAGGACTCGGTGGGCGGCCGGTGGGCGCACCGCGCTATCCCCTGCCTGCCGCGCCGCGCAGGCTGCGCGCCGCCGCGCCGAAGCGCCCGCGGTGCCAGCGCGCGAACGCGCTGGGTGTCGAGAACCCGAGCAGCGCCGCCACCTCGGCGAGCGGGCGGCGGTGATCGTCGAGGTGCCGCGCCAGCAGGTCGTCGCGCAGGCCGTTCATCAGCGCGCTGAAGGTGGTGCCCTCGTCGCGCAGGCGCCGCGCCACCGTGCGACGGTCGATGCCCAGATGCTGCGCGACCACCTCGACGCGGCAGTGCCCGTAGGGCAGCAGCAGCACGACGAGCTGGCGCACGCGCTCGCCGAGCGGGGCGTGCGCCCCGAGCTCGCGCTGCAGCAGGCGCCGCGACAGGCGCGTCATCACCGGATCGGCCGCCGGGTTCGGCGAGTCGAGATCGGCCGCGTTGCAGACGATGCCGTTGAACTGGTGCCCGAACTCCACCGCCTCGCCGAAGAAGGCGCCGTGCTCGCGTGTGCCGGCGGGCGCGCGATGCGAGAAGCACACCAGGCGCGGCCGCCACGACGCGCCGAGAAACAGGCTCAGCAGGCGGAACGTCACGCCCACCACCAGCTCGGTGGCCTGGCGCAGCGGCTGGCCGCGCCCGCCGGTCAGTTCCTCGCGGATCAGCACGAGATTGCCGCTTTCCTCCACGCGCAGTGCCAGCGCTTCGTTGTGCACATGAATGTGCGCGATCAGCGCGTCAAGCACCGCGCGCAGCGTCGGCTCGTCGCGCAGTGCCAGGCCCAGCGACCCCAGGTTCGACAGCCGGCGCGAACGCGCCATGCGCAGCCCGAACGCCGGCTCGCGGCCGCGCTCGGCGGCCAGCTCGAGCAGCCGGCCGACGCGGTACGCCGGCACCTTGAGATCGGGCTCGTCGAGGCAGCGCGAAGGCAGGCCGGCCTGGGCCACGAGCACGCGGGCGTCGAGCCCGCACGCCGCGGCGACCTCGGCGAAGTGCGTCAGCGCGGCGCTGCGAACGAGCGGTGACATCAAGAACCTCGGTCAAGGATTTCCAAGCTGTCCCGGAATGCTAAGTCGATGTCCCCGATCGTCAAGTCGGGCGAACCTGCCGGCGCGAACAATCCGGCCCCATCCGAACGCTGCCAGGGACCCTTCGTGACCGTCGACGCGACCGCTTCCACTGCCGCCCCCGATGCCCAGACGCCGACCGCGCCCACGCCGCTGTGCGACCGCATGCGCGCGGCCGGCCAGTGGAACCCGGCCTGGGACCCGATCTACGACCTGGATCCGGCCTGGACCGAACGGTTCATGGACATGGGACTGCGGCCGATGCTCGGTGGCGTCCTCGACGCCAAGACCGTCGAGTTCATCGCCATCGCCGTCGACGCGTCGTGCACGCACCTGTACGCGCCGGGTGTGCGGCGCCACATCCGCCGTGCGCTCGAACTCGGTGCCACGCGCCAGGAGATCGCCGCCGTGCTGCAGTGCGTCAGCGTGCTCGGCATCCACACGATGAGCCTGGCCGCGCCGATCCTGCTCGACGAACTGGCCGCACGCGAGCGCGCCGCACTTACCACCCCCCAACCCTGAAGCGGAGACATGCAATGCAATTCCTCGACGACTCGCTGCTGCCCGAGAACCAGCCGCCGCTGGTGATCCAGGTGGCCCCCTACGGCCCGGAGTTCCTGCCCGGCGACTCCGACGACATCCCGGTGACGATGGCCGAGCAGGTGCAAAAGGCGGTGGACTGCTGGAACGCCGGCGCTACCGTGCTGCACGTGCACGTGCGCGAGGCCGACGGCACGGGCAGCAAGCGGCTGTCGATGTTCAACGAGATGCTCGCGCGCCTGCGCGACGCCGTGCCGCAGATGCTGCTGCAGGTGGGCGGCTCGATCTCGTTCGCCCCCGAAGGCGAAGGCGCCGGGGCGCGGTGGCTGAACGACGACACGCGCCACATGCTGGCCGAGCTGACGCCGAAGCCCGACCAGGTGACGATCGCCATCAACACCAACCAGATGAACATCTGCGAGCTGTTGAGCGCCGACGACGTGGCCGGCACCTCGCTGGCGCAACCGGCGTACCAGGACGCCTACCGCGAGATGTGGATCCCGTCGGGCCCCGGCTTCGTGGCCGAACATTTGAAACGCCTGCAGGCCAATGGCATCCAGCCGCACTTCATGCTCGCCGATGTCGGCCAGCTCGAGACGGTCGAGCGGCTGGTCCGCCGCGGCGTCTACACCGGCCCGCTGGTGTTGAACTGGGTGGCCATCGGCGGCGGTGCCGACGGGCCGAACCCGCGCAACCTGATGGAGTTCATCAACCGCTGCCCCGACCACGCCGTGCTCACCGTCGAGAGCCTGATGCGCAACGTGCTGCCGCTGACGACGATGGCCATCGCGATGGGCCTGCATGTGCGCGTGGGCATCGAGGACAACCTGTGGGGCAGGAAGGGCCAGCGCCTCACCAGCGTGCGGCAGGTCGAACAGATGGTGCGCATCGCGCGCGAGCTTCACCGTGCGGTCGCCACCGGCGCGCAGGCCAGGGCGATCTACCGTATCGGCGAGCACTACCGTTCGGCCGACGAGACGCTGGCCAGGGTCGGCTGGATGCCGAACCGGCGCCCCGGCGCGAGCGACGCGCCGCTGCGCGAGGCGGCCTGAGATTTGCGCCTGATACGCGCTCCCACAACGACACGGAGACAAACGATGCGAAGCATGTTCCACCCCGGCCGCCGCCGGGCCCTCACCGCGATCACCGGCGCGATCACCGGCGCCGTCACCGGCGCCACGCTCCTCGCCGCGGCGCCCGCCGCCGTGGCCCAGGCGGCGTGGCCCGCCAAGCCGGTTCGCATCCTGATCGGCGCGCCGCCCGGCGGCACCAGCGACATCGTCGCGCGGCTGCTTGCCGAGGGCCTGCAGAAGGAACTGGGGCAAACGATGGTCGTCGAGGCCAAGCCGGGCGCCGCCGGGCTGATCGCGGCGCAGGACTTCCTCGGCCAGCCGGCCGATGGCCACACGCTGCTGGTGGCGCCGAACGCGCTGGTGACCGAGATCCCGCACGTGATCAAGGTGCGCTTCGACCCCTTCAGGGACGTGCGGCCGCTGGCCGACCTCGCGCGCAGCGGGCTCGTCTTCGTCGGCCACCCCGCGACGCCGGCGAAGGGCGTGGCCGAGGTCGTGGCCTTCGCCAAGGCCAACCCGGGCAAGGTGTCGTACGCGTCGTACAGCGCGGGCACGATCTCGCACACGATGGGCCTGACGCTCAACAAGGCCGCCGGCATCGACCTGAACCACGTGCCCTACAAGGGTTCGCCGCCGGCGCTGCAGGACCTCGCCGGCGGCCACGTGCAGCTGATGTTCGACGGCCCGGCGACCTCGTTGCCGATGATCAAGGGCGGCAGGATCAAGGCCTTCGCCGTCAGCGGGCCGCGGCGCAATCCGGCGCTGCCTGACGTGCCGACGTTCGCCGAGCAGGGCTTCCCGATGCTCGACGACGTTGCCTGGATGGGCCTGTGGGTCAAGCCGGACGTGCCGGCCGACGTGCAGGCAAGGATCCGCCAGGCCACGTTGAAGGTGATGTCGCAGCCCGCGGTGCAGGCGCGCCTGGCCGAGCTGGGCAACGAGCCCGGCACGCGGGCGACGCCCGAGGAACTCGCCCAGTCGCTGCGCACGGCTTCCGACAAGCAAGGCACGACGCTGCGTGCGCTGGGCATCAAGCCGCAGGACCTGGGCGGCTGAGGGCGTTTCGCTCGTCGAGCGGCGGCATCTGCCCGCGCCGGCACGCGAGAGCAACGCGCAATAGAAGAAGCCCCGGCATCGCTGCCGGGGCTTCCGGCCCGAGTTTGCGATTCCTCGCTCTATCGGGTCACGGCATGGCGCCGTGAGTGAAGATTAGCTGCGCCGGCTCCTGCATTCCATCGGACAGGCGGACGACCGGTTGTAGGAGATTGCCGACAAAGGCCGGCCCGGGGAGCCCCCGCATGTCATGGCGCACCCTCCGTCGCCACCGCCGCAACATCAGTTAGCCTTGCGCGGCATGGAAACCCCCGGCAATCTCTTCTGTGTCGCCGCGCCCAGCGGGGCGGGCAAGTCCAGCCTCGTGAAGGCGCTGCTCGAACTGGATTCGCACCTGGCGGTGTCGGTCTCGCACACGACGCGCGCGCCGCGCGGGCAGGAAGTCGACGGACGCGAGTACTGGTTCGTCGACGAGCCCACCTTCCGCGGCATGGCCGAACGCGGCGAGTTCTTCGAGTGGGCCGAGGTGCACGGCAAGCTTTACGGCACGTCGCGCAAGGCCATCGAGGAGCGGCTGCTGCACGGCGAGGACGTCGTGCTCGAGATCGACTGGCAGGGCGCGCTGCAGATCAAGCAGATCTTCCCGCACGCGGTGCTGATCTTCATCCTGCCGCCGAGCTGGCAGGAGCTCGAGCAGCGGCTGCGCCGGCGCGGCGAGGACGGCGCCGAGGTCATCGCGCAGCGCCTGGCGAACGCGCACGTCGAGGTCGCGCAGGCGCGGCACTTCGACTACGTCATCGTCAACATCCTGTTCGAGACGGCGCTGTTCGATCTGAAGGCGGTCGTGCACTCGCAGCGGCTGAAGTTCGCGGCGCAACGGCGCGCGCGCTCGCAGGTGTTCACGGCGCTCGGGCTGGCCTGAGCGTTCACGCGGCGAGGGCCGCGCGGCTCCCGCGAAACAGCGCCAAGGCGACGCTCAGCGTGCCGCCAGCGTGAAGCCGACCCGCGTCAGGCCCGCGTCGCTCTCCGCGAGCGTGCGCCCGGCATGCATGCGCGCGATCGCCGCGACGATCGCCAGCCCCAGGCCGTGGTGCTGCTCCTCGTCGGGGCAGCAGCGCGAATCGTCGCCGCGGAAGAAGCGGTCGAAGAGCCGCGGCAGGTGCTGCGGCGCGATCGCCTGGCCGCGGTTCTGTACGACCACCTCCACCTGCTCGGCCGTCTGCGCGAGTTCGGCCGAGATGCGCACGACGACCGTCGAGCCGGCGTCGGCAAACCGCGTCGCGTTGCCCAGCAGGTTCGACAACGCGCGCTTGAAGAGCGCCTCGTCCACCGGCACCGCCGCGTCGCCCTCGATGCGTAGCGCCAGGCCGGCATCCTCGAGCGCGGCTTCGTGGAACTCGACGACCTGGCGCGCCAGCGCCGCCAGGCTCACCGGCTCGCCGCGCCGCGCCACCGCGCCGCGGTCGGCCTGCGCGAGGAAGAGCATGTCGTTGACCATCGCCGACAGGCGCTGCATCTCCTCGAGGTTGGAGGCGAGCGTCTCGCGCAGCGCATCGCTCGTGCGTTCGCGCGCCAGCGCCACCTCCGTCTCGCCGATGAGGGCCGCCAGCGGCGTGCGCAGCTCGTGCGCGACATCGGCGTTGAAGGCCTCGAGCTGCGCGTAGGCCCGCTCCAGCCGGTCCATCAACGCGTTGAACTGCTCGACCCAAGGCAGCAACTCCTCGGCCGGGTCGGCCAACGCCAGGCGGCGATCGAGGCTGGCCGGCGAGATCGCGCGCGTCTGCGCCGCCAGCTCGCGCATCGGGCTGAGCCCGCGGCGCACGAACCAGGCGCTGCCGCCACCGACGAGCGCCCCGGAGGCCAGCGTCACCGCGACGAGGATCCATGCCCAGCGCCGGCCCATCGCCGCGTCGCGCGAGTAGTCGACGGTGTAGCGCGCGCGCACCTGGCCGCCGGGCAGCTCGACGGCGCGGCGATCGCGAACTCGTGCACCCGCGTGTGCTGCGAACGCTCGAGCGCCGCGCTGCCCCGGTCGGCATGCAGCAGGCTGCCATCGGGCCGCCAGACCTCGAGCCGCGTGTCGGCGCGCATCGGCGCGTCGGCCTGCAGCTGCGCCAGCATCGCCGCCTCGCCGCCCGCGGCGGCGCGGCCGACGACATCGGCGATCAGCTCGCAGCGAGCGTGCAGGTCCTGCTCGCTGCGCTCGCTCAGGATCACCTTCACCATGCCCCAGGTGATGGCGAACAGCACGCCGAGAACGGCCATCGTGAAGATCGCCAGCCGGCGCGACAGGCGCACGCTGATCGAGTGGCTGCACACCGGGCCGCAGGCGGCGCTCATCCGCGCTCCTCGAGCACGTAGCCCATGCCGCGCACGGTGTGCAGCAGCTTCATCGGGAACGGGTCGTCGAGCTTGGCGCGCAGCCGCCGCACGGCAACTTCGACGACGTTGGTGTCGGAGTCGAAGTTCATATCCCACACCTGCTCGGCGAGCGTCGTGCGCGAGAGAATCTGGCCGCGCCGGCGCAGCAGCAACGCCAGCAGGTTGAACTCCTTGGCCGTGAGATCGAGCCGCTGCTGCGCGCGCTGCGCCTTGCGGCCGAGCAGGTCCACCTCGAGGTCGGCCAGGCGCAGCTCGGTCGCCGGCTGCACGCCGGCGCTCGCCCCGCGTCGCGCCAGCGCCGTGATGCGCGCCAGCAGTTCGGAGAAGGCGAACGGCTTGACGAGGTAGTCGTCGGCGCCTTGCTCGAGGCCGCGCACGCGGTCCTCGACCTTGTCGCGCGCCGTCAGCATCAGCACCGGCACGCGCCGGCCGGCCGCGCGCAGCGCGGCGAGCACGCCGAAGCCGTCGATGCCGGGCAGCATCAGGTCGAGCAAGACCACGTCGTACTCGCCGCCGACGGCCAGCCGCCGGCCCTCGATGCCGTCGGCCGCGACATCGACGACGTGGCCGCTCTCGCCCAGGCCCTTGTGCAGGTACTGGGCGAGCTTGGGTTCGTCTTCGACGACAAGAAGGCGCATCGGAAGTATGGGTCTCGGAGGCAGGCGCGATGGTCGCACTTTCGCCCGCGACGTTGGATTACGTTTCTGTCATCTGGGCGGGAACCGCGGGCCCCTGGGGCTGGCCGGCTACAATCCGCGGCTTCGCCCTCCGGCGCCCCCTCCAACACAAGCCATGGCCCGCATCACCGTCGAAGACTGCCTCGCCAGGGTCCCCAACCGCTTCCAGCTCGTGCTGGCCGCCACCTATCGCGCGCGCATGCTGAGCCAGGGCCACGCGCCCAAGGTCGAAGCGAAGAACAAGCCCGGCGTCACCGCGCTGCGCGAAGTGGCCGCTGGCGAAGTCGGCATCGAGATGCTGCGCAAGGTGCCCGTCTAGGCCCAGACGACGAAACCGTGCCGCGGGCGACGAACGCCCGCCGGCCAACCCAGGCGGCTCGTGAACGAGACCGTCCAGAGCGCCACAACTTAGCGCAGCGCCCGATCTCCGCTAAATTCCGGCCATGAGCCTGCGCTCCCTGGCCGCCGAGTTCCTGCCTTCAGCCCTCCAGGGGCTGCAAGGCCTGCAACGCACGCCGCCGGCGGCGGCCAGCCCCGCCGCGCAGGCCGGCGCGCCGGACGAGGCCTCGTCGTTCCAGGCGCTGGCCGACAAGCTCGGCTACCTCTCCAAGGCCGACGCGAAGCAGGTCCGCGAGGCCTACCGCTTCGCCGACGCCGCGCACCTCGGCCAGTTCCGCGCCGACGGCAAACCGTACATCACGCACCCGATCGCCGTCGCCGGGCTGGTCGCCGACTGGAAGCTCGACGCGCAGGCCGTGATGGCCGCGCTGATGCACGACACGATCGAGGACCAGGGCGTCACGAAGACCGAGCTGATCGAGAAGTTCGGCGCCCCCACCGCCGACCTCGTCGACGGCCTGACGAAGCTGGACAAGCTGCAGTTCAGCACGCGCGAGGAAGGCCAGGCCGAGAGCTTTCGCAAGATGCTGCTGGCGATGGCGCGCGACGTGCGCGTCGTGCTCGTCAAGCTTGCCGACCGGCTGCACAACATGCGCACGCTCGGCGCGCTGGCGCCCGATCGGCGGCGGCGCATCGCGCGCGAGACGCTCGAGATCTACGCACCGATCGCGCACCGCCTCGGCCTGAACCAGGTCTATCGCGAGCTGCAGGAACTCGCCTTCGAGCTGCTGCACCCGTGGCGGCACGCCGCGCTGGCCAAGGCACTGCAGCGCGCGCGCGGCCACCGCCGCGACATCGTCGAACGGGTGCGCCGCGAGGTCGAGCGCGCCTTCGCCCAGCACAAGATGAAGGTGCAGGTCAGCGGCCGCGAGAAGACCGTCTACTCGATCTACCGCAAGATGCGCGGCAAGCACGCCGGCTTCGCGCAGGTCAACGACCTGTTCGGCTTTCGCATCGTCGTGCCGACGCTCACCGACTGCTACGTCGCGCTGGGCGTGCTGCACCAGCTGTACAAGCCCGTGCCCGGGCGCTTCAAGGACTACATCGCGATCCCCAAGGCCAACGGCTACCAGAGCCTGCACACGACGCTGGTCAGCCCGCTGGGCACCGCGGTCGAGTTCCAGATGCGCACCGAAGCCATGCACGCGGTGGCCGAGGCCGGCATCGCCGCGCACTGGCTGTACAAGCAGCGCGGCGAGAAGTTCGACAAGCAGGCGGCGGCCGAGGCGCAGCGGCTCTCGTCGATGTGGCTGCAAAGCCTGCTCGACATCCAGGACGAGACGCGCGACTCCTCGGAGTTCCTCGAACACGTGAAGATCGACCTGCACCCCGAGGCGGTGTACGTCTTCACGCCGCGCAGCAAGATCCTGGCGCTGCCGCGCGGCGCGACGCCGGTCGATTTCGCCTACGCGATCCACTCCGACGTCGGCCAGCACATGGTGGCGGCCAAGGTCAACGGCGAGCCGGTGGCGCTGCGCACCGAGCTGAAGAGCGGCGACGTGGTCGAGATCATCACCGCACCCGGCGCGCGGCCCAATCCGGCGTGGCTGTCGATGGTGCGCACCGGCCGCGCGCGCAGCAAGATCCGCCACTTCCTGAAGAACATGGAGGCCGAGGAGTCGCGCGCCTTGGGCGAGAAGATGCTCGCGCAGGCGATGCGAGCCGAAGGCCTGGCGATGCCCTCGGCCGACCCGACCGACGCCGACGCCGCGGCGCTGTGGCAGCAGCTCGCGCGCTGGGGCGGCAACCGGCACCGCGGCGAGCTGCTTGTCGACATCGGCCTCGGGCGCAAGGTGGCGACGATCGTCGCCAAGCGCCTGGCGCACATGATGGGCGAGCGCGGCATCAAGCCCGATGCGGTGGCGCTGACGCTCGGGCGCTACGCCGCCGACGACACCGCCGGCGTGCAGGGCGTCGTCTTCGTCGACGGCAGCGAAGGCGGCTCGGTGCAGTTCGCCACCTGCTGCCGGCCGATCCCCGGCGACGCGATCACCGGCTACCTCGGCCGCGGCGAGGGCCTGCTCGTCCACACCGTCGAATGCCCCACCGGCAAGCGCCTTTACGAGCGCGACAGCGAGCGCTGGATGCACGTCGAGTGGGCCGACGAGCTGACGCGCGCCTTCGAGACGACGGTGCACGTGCTCGTGCACAACGGCAAGGGCGTGCTGGCGCAGGTGGCCTCGGCGGTCAGCGCGGCCGAGGCCGACATCACGCACCTGGACATGGACTCCAGCCGCGGCAGCGACTTCGTCGAACTGCGCCTGATGGTCAGCGTGCGCGACCGCGTGCACCTGGCCGACGTGCTGCGCGCGCTCAGGCGCGCGCCGACGGTGCAGAGGGTGTCGCGGTACCGGGCGGGTTGATCGGCGCCAGTGAGCGTTCAGCCCTCCGGCTTCGGATAGGTCACCGACACCACCTCGATCCGCTCGACGCCTCCTGGCGTCGGCAACGTCACCTCGTCGCCCTCGCGTGCCTTCAGCAGCGCGCGGGCCACCGGCGCCACCCAGCTCACCTCGCCGGCCAGGCTGTCGGCCTCGTCGATGCCCTTGATCGTGATCGTGCGCTCTTCGCCTCGCGCATTGGCGTAGGTGACGGTGGCGCCGAAGAAGACCTGGTCGCTGCCGTGGTGCACGCTCGGGTCGGCGACCTCGGCGACATCGAGCCGCCGCGTCAGGAAGCGGATGCGCCGGTCGATCTCGCGCAGCCGCTTCTTGCCGTAGAGGTAGTCGCCGTTCTCCGAGCGGTCTCCGTTGCTCGCCGCCCACGAGACCACTTCCACCACCTTCGGCCGCTCGACATCGAGCAGGTTCATCAGCTCGGCGCGCAGTCGCCGGTAGCCGGCCGGCGTCATGTAGTTGCGCGCACCGGGCGGCAGCGCCGGCAGGCCGGGGGCCTCGCCGTCGTCGTCATCGGCGGCGTCGGATTCCTTGACGAAGGCCTTGTTCACAGCGGTCGGGCCGCGGCGGCGCCGCGGCGGCAGGACAGAGACGTCAGCGCACGACGTCGAACTTCAACAGCGCCGCGCCGTAGCTCTCCTCGCAGCCGGCGGGGCAGGCGGCACGCCCGGCCACCACCGAGCCGGCGCCGTTGAACGCGGCCACGGCCGCGGTGGCGGCTTCGCCCCCGGCCAGCAGGCTGATGTCGCCTTCGGCCTGCGGCTTCATCGCTGCAAAGCTGCGGGGCTCGGCCGAGACGACGACCAGCAGGTGGCTGGCGCCGAGCGGCTCGGCCGCCTGGAGCGTGAAGACATCGCCCCGGGGCGTGCGGGCCGGGAACTGCCACGTCTGGCCGGCGCGCAGTTGCACGTTGCCCAGGCGGCGGTTCGGCACGATCTGCGCCAGCGTGCCGTCGGGCCCGACGCCGAGCACGTACAGGTGCCCGCCGCGCTCGGCCTGCACGCTGAAGCGGAACTCGTCGGCGCCGGCGCGCAACGTCGACTTCGGCGCCGTGGCGCGCAAGCCGAACGCGGGGTTCTGCGCCCGAACCGCCTTGTCGAACTCGCGCAGCGCGTCGAAGGGCTGCACGGGCACCGGTGCGGGCGCGGGCGCCGGAACGGGCGCGGGCGCAGGCACCGGCGCCGCGGCGGGCGCCAGCGTCGCCACGGGCGGCGCAGCCGGCGGCACCGGCGCCGCGGTCGGCTTCGGCCGCATCGCGAAGTACCCGCCCGCGCCCAACGCGACGACGGCCACGCCGCCCAGCGCCATCACCAGCCCGCGCCGGCCGCCGCCATCGGCGCCGGCCGCGCTGGCGCCTTGCGGCCCGGTGGGCCGCAACCGCGGCGGCACCGCGACGGTGGCCGCGATCGTGTCGGTGTTCGGGCTCGTGTCCCTGCGCGGCGCCATCCGCGTGCGGTCGTCGGCCGGCGCCGCGGCCGGCGGCATCTGCGTCGCCAGGTCCGGCAGGCCGCTCATCAGCGTCTGCGCCGACGCGGGGCGCACCTGCGTCGGCTCGCCGGCACCCGGCCATGGCGTGGGCGGTGCCGGCGGCTGGCGCGCCGTCTTCGGCGCGATGCGCGTCACGTCGTCGGCCACCGGCGGCATCGCGTGCGTGCCGCCCGCCGCCGCGCCCATCGGCTCCAGCAGCCCGAGGTCGTCGCGGAAGGCTTCGATGTTGGGCGTGCGCTGCTCGGGCCGCACGACGAGCGCGCGGTCCACCGCCTCGAGGAAGCGCGCCGAATACCGCCCGGCCGCCACCTGCGCCAGCGGCTGGTAGCTGTCGCTGAGCATGCGCCCGACCGACACCGGCGGCGTCTTGCCGGTGATCGCGAAGTAGACGACCGCAGCCAGCGCGTAGACATCGGTCCACGGCCCCTGGCGCATGCCGGGGATCTCGGCGTACTGCTCGATCGGCGCGTAGCCGGGCTTGAGGATCACCGTCAGCGCCTGCGTCATGTCGCCGATGACGCGCCGCGCGGCGCCGAAGTCCAGCAGCAGCGGCCGCTGGCTGCCGGCCAGCATCATCACGTTGTCCGGCGCGATGTCGCGGTGGAAGCAGTTCTCGGCGTGGATGACGCGCAGCGCCTCGGTCAGCGGCACGAGCAGCGTGCGCAGCCAGGCCTCGTCGGGCGGCTGGCCGCCGGCGGCCAGGCGCTCGCGCAGCGTGTCGCGCAGGTTCTTGCCCTCGTAGAACGGCATCACCATGTAGGCGGTGCCGTTGGCTTCCCAGAAGCGGTAGACCTTGACCAGCGACGGGTGGTCGAACTGCGCCAGCAATCGCGCCTCGTTGACGAAGCTCTTGCGACCGGCCTCGAAGGTCTCGCGGTGGCGCTCGCTCTTGACCTGCACGCCCGCCTCGGTGCGCTGGGCGAGCGAGGTCGGCATGTACTCCTTCAGCGCCACCCGGCGGCCGAGCGAGTGGTCCTCGGCAAGGTAGACGATGCCGAAGCCGCCCTCACCGACCAGCGAGACGATCTCGAACTCGCCCAGCCGCGTGCCCACCGGCAGCACGTTGCCGAGGTCGGCCGAGCGCAGCTGCGTCGGCGGCGCCATCAACTCGGTGCGCGCCACCGGCGCGGTGGGCGCGAAGTTCGTCGTGCCGAAGGGGCTCCCGCCGCCAGCGCCACCCGGCCCCGCGGCCTCGCGCGGGTTGAAGGCGGTCTTGTCGTCGTCGGCAGGCGTCATGTCCGGCGGGCTCGGGGCGCTGCGGGGCGGGGCCCCGATTGTGGACGCACTCGGGGCCCGGCAACGCCGCGCGCGGACGGACCAAACGAGTGACGGGCTGCACGGTCGAGCGGGCCGGCACCGGCCCGCCAAGGCACCCCCACCGCGCCGGGCCCCTCGCCGGGCGCCTTCGGCCGCCCGGTTGACGTGGCTCAATCGCCCGCCGCGTGGCTGCCGCCGCCGCACCCCAGAATGCCCGGCGGAGGGTTGGAAGGCGGCAGATGAAGTGGCTGTTCGAAGCGCGCTCGATCCGTTCGTGGGTCGTGATGTCGATGCTGGCGCTGTTGCCGCCGGCCGCCGGCATGGCCGCGTGGCTGCTCGCCGGTGAAGAGCGCCAGGCGCGCGCGGCCGCCGCGGCGCAGGTCAACAGCCTGGCCGCGCACACCGCCGCCGACGTGCAGCGCACGCTGGCGCGCGCGAGCGCCGTGCTCACGCAACTCGCCGCGCGGCCGCGCGTCAAGTCGATGGACACGACCGCCTGCGACCCGGTGCTCGGCGAGTACGCGCAGGTCGATGTCGAATTCGCCGCGCTCGGCGTGCGCGGTGCGCGCGGTGAACTCGTCTGCGCCAACGGCGCCGATCCGCTGGCCGCGCTGCCGGCCGAGCGGCTGCCGTGGTTCGAAGGCGCGCTGCGCGCCGGCGGCTTTCGCGCCGGCGATGCGTTCGTGCTGCCCGCCGAGGGCGGGCGCTGGGTGGCGGTGCTGACGCAGCCGGTCACCGACGCGGCGGGCCGGCCGATCGGCCTGCTGACACTGCCGCTGGACCTCGTCGCGTTGAGCGCGCAGCTCTTCGCCGACGCCCCCGACGGCGCGATCCTCGCCGTGCTCGACGCGCGCGGCACCGTGCTGCTGCGCTCGACCGACGGCCGCGCGCGCATCGGCCGGCGGGGAACAGTACAGCCCGAGCCCGCCTCGCCGCCGTCGACTCCCGCCGCGGCGTCGGCACTCGACGGCACGCGGCGCGTCACCGGCCGCGACGGCGTCGAGCGGCTGGTCGCCTACGTGACGCTGCCCGGCATCGGCTGGCGCGTCGTCGCCGCGCTGCCCGAGGCCGAGCTGCTCGCCGACTACCGCGTCAGCGTGCGTCGCACCGCCACCGTCGGCATCGCTG
The DNA here is from genome assembly GCA_016716535.1 of Betaproteobacteria bacterium. GTDB lineage: Bacteria > Pseudomonadota > Gammaproteobacteria > Burkholderiales > Burkholderiaceae_C > Rubrivivax. The sequence goes on from JADJWD010000004.1 coordinate 553,530, forward strand.
TCGTGCTGATCGGCATCGCGCTCGCCTGGCGGCTGAGCCGCCGCATCGCGCAGCCGATCGCCGGCCTCGCCGAGACGGCGCGCGCCGTCGCCGCCGGCCAGACAAGCGCGCGCGCCATCGTCGAAGGCCCGGTCGAGGTGGCCACCGTGGCGCGGCAGTTCAACGGCATGCTCGACGCGCACGACGCGGCACGGCGGGCGCTGGCCGAGAGCGAGCAGCGCTACCGCACGCTCGTCGACTGGTCGCCCGAGGCGTTGTCGGTGCACCGCGGTGGCCGCGTGCTGTTCGTCAACCGCGCCACTGTCGAGATGCTCGGCGCCGCGTCGGCCGACGAACTGGTCGGCCATCCGAGCATCGAGATCGTCCACCCGGCGTTCAGGGAGGGTGTCGAGGGGACGGTGCAGTCGGCGCTCGACGACGACCGCGCCATCGGCCCGCACGAACAGCGCTTCGTGCGCCGCGACGGCGCCACCGTCGATGTCGAGGTGCAGGGCACGCGCATCCTCTACAACGGCCAGCCGGCGCTGATCGCCTCGATGCGCGACATCGGCGAGCGCAAGCGCGTCGAGGCGGCGCTGCGCGACCGCGAGGCGCAGCTGCAGCGCCTCTTTGCCGTGCAGGACCGCGTGCAGGAGGAGGAACGCCGGCGCATCGCGCGCGAGCTGCACGACGACCTGCAGCAGACGCTGGCCGCGGTGCGCATGAACCTGCGCGCCGCCGGCGAGCAGCTGGCCGCCGACCCGCAACGCGCCGCGGCCCTGCTGGCCGAGGTCGACCAGCTCGCGGGCGCGGCGATCGTCTCGACGCGGCGCATCGTCAACGACCTGCGCCCGCCGATGCTCGAGGACCTCGGCCTCGTGCCGGCGCTCGAGACGCTGGCGGCGCGCTTCCGCCAGCACAGCGGCATCGCCTGCGACGTGCAGGCCGACGACGATGGCAGCGTCGGCAGCGAGTCGCCCGCGGTGGCCACGAGCCTGTACCGCGTCGCGCAGGAGTCGCTGAACAACGTGCTCAAGCACGCCGACGCCTCGCAAGTGACGATGCGGCTTGCCGACGCCGGGGACGATCACCTGACCTTGTCGATCCACGACGACGGCGTCGGCTTCGACCCGGCCGCGGCGGCCAAGCCGCTGTCGTTCGGCCTGCTCGGCATGAACGAGCGCATCCGCTCGCTCGGCGGCACGCTGCGCATCGACAGCCGGCCGGGCGGCGGCACGACGATCGAGGTGACGATGCCGGTCCGCGGCCCCGGCAGTGACGGCGCCGGGACAGCGTCGCGGCCGGCGGCGCTGCTTCAGCCGGACGGCGCGTAGCGCCGTTACCCTGATTGCGCGTAGCGCGTCGATCGGGTTGCGTTCACCCGATAAGAACCGTTCGCGCTGATCGGAGTGATTGCGCGGGCGTCGGCGCCGGGCTCTTCGACAAGCCCAGGACGGGCTTCCTTCGACCAGCTCAGGATGCGCGAAGGCTCATCCCGAACGGGTGTGTCCCCCGGCGCCGCCGTCGCCCGCTGCCGCCCCGGGCACAGGACCTCGAAGCCGAGCCGCCGCATCGATGACGGCTCGAAGACGCCGCGGCCGTCGATGACGAGCGGCTGGCGCATCGTGCGCCGCAGCCGCGGCAGCGGCACGCGCGCGTAGGCCGGCCACGCGGTGGCGACGACAAGCGCGTCGGCCTCGTGCGCCGCCGCGAGCGGGCTGCCCGAGACGACGCGCACGCCGGGCAGCGCTTCGCCGCAGGGCAGCGCCACGCCGTCGATCGCGAAATCGTGCGCCACCACCGTGGCACCAAGGGCGCCGAGCGCCTGCGCGAGCCACAACCCCGGCGAACCACGCACGTCGTCGATGCCCGGCTTGAACGCAAGCCCCCAGATCGCGACGCGGCGGCCGTCGAACGCGCCGTGCCAGCGCTGGCGCAGCATCTCCAACGGCCAGCGCCGCTGGCGGTCATTGATCGCGCGCACCGCCGCCAGCAGCGGCATCGGGCAGTCGAGTTGCCGCGCCATCTCGGCCAGCGCCGCGGCGTCCTTCGGCAGGCACGAGCCGCCCCAGCCAAGGCCGCTGGCCAGGCCGGTGGCGCCGATGCGCGCGTCGCCGCCGAGACCGCGGCGCACCTGCTCGATGTCGGCGCCGGCGCAGTCGGCCAGCGTCGCGAGTTCGTTGATGAAGCTGATGCGCGTCGCGAGCATTGCGTTGGCTGCGTACTTCGTCAGTTCGGCGCTGCAGGTGTCCATCGTCAGCACGCGTTGCGCGCACACGCCCAGCGCCAGGTGCAGCCGGCGCACCACCTGCGCGGCGGGCGCGTCGTCGCTGCCGATGACGACCCGCTCGGGCCTGAGGAAGTCCTGCACCGCCGAGCCTTCGCGCAGGAACTCCGGGCAGCAGACGGCGCGCACGCGATGGTGACCGGGGCGTTCCTGTCTCTCGCGCTGCGCCAGGCCGATCATCTCCTGCACGCGCCGCGTCGTGCCCACCGGCACCGTGCTCTTGACGACGACGGTGCAAGGCCGCGTCGCGTGGCGCGCGATGCAGCCGGCGACCTGGAACACCGCGCCGACATCGGCCGAGCCGTCGTCGTGCCCCGGCGTGCCGACAGCGATGAAGACGACCTCGGCCTCGGCCAGCGCGTCGGCCGCGTCGGCGGTGAAGCGCAGCCGCCCGGATGCCAGCGCGGCGCGCAACAGCGCGTCGAGCCCCGGCTCGTGGAAAGGCACGGCGCCCTGCTGCAGCCACTGCACGCGGCCCTCGTCGCGGTCGCAGCAGACGACATCGCAGCCGGCCGCTTCGGCCAGGCACGCGGCGACGACGAGCCCGACATGACCGGCGCCGAACACCGTCACCGGCGGCGGCAGGCCGGCGAGCGTGCCGCCTGGCGACGCGCTGCCCGGCGCTGGGCCACGCAGGAAGGCACCGTGGTTCGAAACGTCGTCGTGGCAGGACCGGGGCACCAGGAACTCCAAGGGCATGGTCGGCGTGCGATGCCGCCGCCACGGCAATCGGCGTGCGAGCGCGAGCGCGGGGCACTCATTCACGGGTGCACCTTTTGTTCGCCTTTTCTCTTTGTGCGCTCGTCGGAACTCCTTCGTAACACGGGTTGGGAACGCTGCGTCGGACTGCCCCTTGGGAACACGGCTTGGGAACACCGCTTGCTGAGGCCGCGCCATGTGCGGCTCGGCGAGACATCGCTGGAGGGTTCGATGATCACGCTCGGCCTCAACGCGGCCTTCCACGACAGCGCCGCGGCGCTGGTCATCGACGGCGTGCCGGTCGCCGCCGCCGAGGAAGAGCGCTTCTCGCGCATCAAGCACGCCAAGCGCCCGCTGCCGTTCTCGGCCTGGGAGCTGCCGTTCAACGCGATCGCCTGGTGCCTGGGCGAAGCGGGCGTCACGCTGAACGACGTCGACCACGTCGCGTATTCGTTCGACCCGGCGCTGTTCCTCGCCGACAAGGGCGGGCGCGATCCCACCGCGCTGCCGCCGGTCATGAACGAGTCGCCGGATTCAGGCGCATTGGCCGCCCACGAAAGCCCCTGGGACGGCCTCTTCGCAAGCTATGTCGCGCACGGCCCGCGGCTGCTCGTCGACAGCGTGCCGCACCACCTGGCCGAGGCGCTGCGCGGTGCGGACGGCCACACGGACGGCGCACCGCCGCACTGGCAGTGGCACTTCGTCGAGCACCACCTCGCGCACCAGGCGAGCGCCTTCCTCGCCGCGCCGTTCGACGCCTGCGCGGTGATGACGCTGGACGGCCGCGGTGAACGCGCGAGCACCGCCTACGGCGTCTACCGCCACGACAGCTACACGCCGATCGGCGAAGTGCACGTGCCGCACTCGCTGGGCCTGCTGTACGAGCAGGTGACCTCGCACCTCGGCTTCCTGCACTCGAGCGACGAGTACAAGGTGATGGCGCTGGCCGCCTCCGGCCAGCCACGCTGGGCGAGTGCGCTGCGCGAACGCGTGCGTGTGCAGTCCGACGGCGGCTACGTCATCGATCCGATCGACCTCGCAGCGCTTGCCGGCCCGGCGCGCCGGCGCGGCACCGCGCTCGAGCAGCCGCACTTCGACCTCGCCGCGTCGCTGCAGCAGGTGCTCGAAGAGACGGTGCTGCAGCTCGCGCAATGGCTGCGCGAGACGAGCGGCCAGCCGAACCTGGCGATGGCCGGCGGCGTGGGGCTGAACTGCCTGATGAACGCGCGGCTGCGCGACGAAGGGCCGTTCGATGCGGTGTGGGTGCAGCCGGCCGCCGGCGACGCCGGCACGGCGCTCGGCAGCGCGCTGTGGATCGACGCACGCGCGCGCAGCGGCGAAACGCTCGCGGCCGCGCCGACGACGGCCGCGCCAATCGCTCTCGCCCCCCGCCGCTGGTCGATGACCCACGCCTACCTCGGGCCGAAATTCAGCGACGACGAGATCGAGTCACTGCTGCGCTGGGCCAAGCTCGGCTACCGCCGCTTCGATGACGCGAGCGAACTGCACGCCGAAGTCGCGCGCCGCCTCGCCGGGCAGCAGATCGTCGGCTGGTTCCAGGGCGCGATGGAGTGGGGCCCGCGCGCACTCGGCGCGCGTTCGATCCTCGCCTCGCCGATCGAGCCGGCCATGCAGGCGCGGCTCAACGAGCTGAAGGACCGCGAGGACTTCCGCCCGGTGGCGCCGGCCGTCGCGGCCGAGGCGCTGGGCGACTGGTTCGAACCGGCGGGGGCCAACGGCGGCACGTCGCCGTTCATGCTCTTCACCTACCGCGCGCGGCCCGAGCGCGCGGCGCAGATCCCCGCCGCCTGCCACAGCGACGGCAGCGCGCGCGTGCAGACGGTGCACGCCGAGACGAATCCGGCGATGCACGCGCTGCTCGCCGCCTTCGCGCGCGAGACCGGCGTGCCGGTGCTCGTCAACACCTCGTTCAACGTGCGCGGCGAGCCGATCGTCTGCACGCCCAAGGACGCCATCGATGCCTTCCACAGCACGCCGCTGGACGCGCTGGTCATCGGCCGCTGCCTGCTCGCCAAGCCGGCCGGGAGCGAACACCATGAGCCCACGTGACGAACTTGCCGCCCACGCCCACGAGACCGCGAACGAGACCGCGAACAAGAACGCCAACGCGGCTGTCAGCGAGACCACGAACGAGAGCGAACCGCTCGTCTGCGTCGTCATCCCGACGTACCGCCGCCCCGAGCTGCTGATCCGCTGCCTGCTCGGGCTGGCCGAGCAGACGGTGGGCGCGGCCAGCGTCGAGATCATCGTCGTCGACGACGGCCCGTGCGCGCGCACGCAGGCGCTGGTCAACGTGCTCTCGTCGCGCGAAGTCGGCCTGCCCGCGCCGGCACCGGCACTGCGCTACCTGCGCCCGGAGGTCGGCCACGGCCCGGCGACGGCGCGCAACGCCGGCTGGCGCGCCGCGCGCGCGCCGGTGGTCGCCTTCACCGACGACGACACGATCCCGCTGGCCACGTGGCTGGCAGGCGGCTTGGCGGCGCTCGCCGCGCGGCCCGAACTCCCCGCTGTCGCCGGCCGCGTCGTCGTGCCGATCCCCGAAGGCGTCTCGCCCACCGACCACATGGTCGTCACGCGCGGCCTCGAGCAGGCCGAGTTCGTCACCGCCAACGCCTTCGTGCGCAAGAGCGCGCTCGAGGCGGTCGGCGGCTTCGATGAGCGCTTCACGCGCGCCTGGCGCGAGGACTCCGATCTGCAGTACCGGCTCGAGGACCAGTTCGGCCCGCTCGGCCGCGCCGACGATGCCGTCGTGCTGCACCCGGTGCGCGAGGAGCCGTGGGGCGTCTCGCTGCGCCAGCAGCGGCACGCGTTCTTCGAGGCGCTTCTCTTTAGCAAGCACCCGCGCCACTACCTCGCGCGCGCCGACACGGTGCCGCCTTGGCACTACTACGCGATCGTCGCACTGGCGCTGGCGACGCTCGTGCTGTGGCTGGCCGACATCCCCGGCTCGGCGGTGGTCAGCGGCGTCATCGCGTTCGCGCTGATCGTGCGCCTGGCGCTGCGGCGGCTGCGCGGCACCTCGCACCGGCTCGAGCACGTGCTCGAGATGCTCGTCACCTCGGCGGCGATTCCGTTCCTGTCGATCTACTGGCGGCTGCGCGGCGCGCTGCACTTCCGCGTGTGGTTCCTGTGAACCGCCAGCGTGTGCGTGTGCCGCGCGCGGTGAACGCCCTGCCGCCATGACGCGGCTCGCGCCTTCGGCCGACATCTCCCCGGCGGCGTTGCGCGCCGGGCAGTCGCACCTCGTGCGCGACGCCGCGTGGTCGAGCCTGACCGGCGCGCTTTCGGGCGGCGTCGTGCTCGTCGCCTTTGCGCTGTACCTCGAGGCCGGGCCGATGGTCATCGGCCTGTTGTCGGCGATTCCCGTCGCCTCGCAGGTGGCGCAGCTGCCGGGCATCGCGCTGATCGAGCGCTGGCGGCAGCGCAAGCGCCTCGCGGTGTGGCTGCTGACCGCCTCGCGCGTGATGATCATCGGCCTGGCGGCGCTGCCGTTCATCGACGACCGCGACACGGCGATTGCGCTCCTGATCGCCGCGCAGGTGGGCATCGGCATCGCCGGCTCATTGAGCGCCGGCGCCGTCAACTCGTGGCTGCACCAGCTGATCGCGCCCGAGCAGCGCGGCCCCTTCTTCGCGCGCCGGCTGTTGTGGGGCACGCTGCTCGCGGCGGCTGGCTCGCTGATCGCCGGCCAGGCGATCGAGCGCACGGGCGTCCTCAGCGGCACGCTGCTGGCCGCCACCTACGCAGTGACGCTCGCCGCGGCCGGCGTGGCGGGGCTGATGAGCTCGTGGCACCTCGCGCAGGCGCCCGAGCCGCCGATGGCCGCACGCGTGCACAACGAGTCGCTGTGGGAGCTGCTGCGCCGGCCGCTGGCCGACGCGAACTTCCGGCGCATGCTGCGCTTCCTGGGCGCGTGGGCGGTGGCGTCGAACATCGCCGCGCCCTTCCTCACCGTCTACCTCGTGCGCCAGCTCGGCTGGGGCATCGGCGTCGTCACCGCGCTGGCGGTCGCCGGCTCGCTGGCCAACGCCGGCGCGCTGGCGCTGTGGGGCCGGCTGTCGGCGCGCCTGGCGCACAAGAGCGTGCTGCGCGTGGCGCTGCCGGTGTACTTCCTCGGCATGGCGCTGCTGGTGCTGCCGGCGCAGCTGGACAACGACATCGCGGCCCTGGCGCTCTTCGTGCTGCTGCACGTGCTGCTCGGCGCGGCCAGCGGCGGCATTGCGCTGGCCAGCAGCAACCTCGGCCTGGAACTCGCGCCGCAGGGCCAGGGCACTTCGTATCTCGCGATGATCGGCCTCGTCGGCGCCATCGGCGGCGGCCTCGCGCCGGTGCTCGCCGGTGCTGCCGGCGAGTGGTTCCAGCCGCGCCAGCTGCAGCTCGTCATGCGCTGGCAGGCGCCGCTCACCTCGAGCGAGCTGATCGTCGTCGGCTTCGCGCACTGGGAGTTCCTGTTCCTGCTGTGCGCGGCGTCGGGGCTGTACGTGATGCACCGGCTGTCGCTCGTGCAGGAAGGGCGCGAAGCCCACGGCCAGCGCGACGTGATCCAGCAGTTCGCCATCGAGGCAGCGCGCTCGGTGGACAGCCTGTCGTCGATCGGCACGGCGCTCGGCGTGCTCTTCCCGTTCAGGCGCTGGGGGCAGCGCTCGCGCGACGGTTGACGGCCGGCGCCCTGCCCGGTTCCCGGGGGTTGGCAGGTGTGCCGTTTGCCCCGGGGCACCATGGACCTCCTGCACTTCCATCCGACCCCTCGTTCACGTCGATCGTTGCGGGTCGCCACCGGCGCGACGGCGCAGCCGCAAGCGGCGCCCCAGGTGTCGGCGACGTCGGCGACATCGAAGGCGGCGGCCGCGATGGCCGCTGCGGCCGCCTGGAGCGGGAGTTGGCGGGCGATGGCACTGCGCGCGGCCGCCGCCGTCGTCTTCGCGGTGCTCGCCTATGTGTGGCCCGGGCCGACGCTGCTGGCGCTGGCCGAGCTGTGGGGCGTCTACGCGCTGCTCGATGGCATCGTCCTCCTGGCCGAGGCCGTGCGCCTGTGGCGCCGCGGCGAGCGGGCCTGGTTGCCGGCGGGGATGGGGCTCGTCGGCGCCGGCGCGGGCCTGGCGGCGCTGATGTGGCCGCCGATCGCTGCCATCAGCCTGATCGCGCTGGTCGGGGGCTGGGCGGTCGTGCTCGGCGTGGCTCAACTGGGCATCGCGCTGCGGCTGCGCCGCGCGCTGCACGGCGGCGAGTGGCTGCTCGCGCTGGCCGGCGTGGCGAGCCTCGCACTTGCCGTGCTCGTCGTCGCCAACGCGCGCTCGGGCGTGCTGGTGATGATGTGGATGCTGGCCGCGCACGCGCTGACGATCGGGGCCGTGCTCGGCGCGCTGGCCTGGCGGCTGCGCCGGCTGAACGCCGAAGCCCCCGTGCCGACGCCCGCGCCCGCGCCCGCGCCGCGCCGCGCCGCCGAGGCAGAGGTGGCCGAAGAAGCACGCGAGGCGGCCCGCGAGGCGGCAGCCATCGTCGGTCAGTGACGGCGTTTCTGTTCATCCGCGCCGTACGCCATACAGCCGGTCGGCCCACGTCGCCACCCAGGCCGGCCGCATCGCCACCGCCCAGGTGACGGCGAGGCCGGTGAGGCACGCTTCGGCGAAGCCGGCGAGCAGCCACGCCATCGGCTGCCCCGCGACAGGAGCAGCCGATGCAGCAGCAGCCAACGTGATGCCCGCCGCAGCGTCCGTGCGTGCGAGCGCCACCACCGCCGCGAGCGCCGCCGAAATCCACAACGCCGCCAGCGTGCCGCCGAAGGCGCGCCCGAGCACGTAGCCGAAGACCTGCCCCGACCACCAGCGCCGCGCGAGCGCACCGAGCGCGAGCGCCAGGCTCGCCGGCAGCGTGCCGAGCCAGAAGCAGCGCGACAGCGCTTCACCGACGGGCAGCGTGCCGTCGGCGGCGGCCAGCAGCGCGGCGGCGGCCAGCGCCAGCATCGTCAGCGGCCAGCCGGCCAGCAGCAGCGACAGCACCGCGCCGGAGACGAGCGGCATCGCCGCCTGCCCGCTCCAGCGGTCGGCCGACCACATCAGCGGCAGCACCAGCCACAGCAGGAACCAAGGCCACGGCGGCGCTGCGCCGCCAAGCATGCGCCACGGCCGCAGCCACGCCGCCACCGCGGTGGCGAGCAGGACGGCCAGGGTTTCGAACACGGCGGCGGTGCTGAGCGACGAAGGCAAACGGCGGTGACGAACGGCCGCACAGCAAGGCACATGCCTGCGGCGTCAGGTCCTGCGCCCGCACGTCGCTTGCTGGGCGCATCGAGCACCGCCCCCGTGCGGCAGAAAGGAACCTCATGACCCGCCCCTCTTCCTCGCGCCGTCAACTCATGGCGTTGCCCGCGGCCTGGCTTGCGCTCGCGGCGTGCGGCGTTTCCGCGCAGACCGCACAGCCTTCGTCCGGTGCCGCCTCGGCGGCCTCGGCACCCGCAGCCCGCGCACGCGGCCCGGGCCGCAACGACCAGCAGTTCGTGCGCAAGGCGGCACGCTCGGGCATGGCCGAAGTGCAGCTCGGCCGCCTCGGACAGGAACGCGCCAGCAACCCGCGCGTGAAGGCCTTCGCCGAGCGCATGGTCAGCGACCATGGCGCGGCCAACGAGGAGCTGCTCGCGCTGGCGCGCAAGAAGGGCATCGACGAGATGCCGAAAGAGATCGACGGCGAACACCGCCGCGCCGCCGAACGGATGCAGCGATTGAACGGCGTCGCGTTCGACCGCGCCTTCATGCGCCAGATGGCCGAGGACCACCGCAAGGCGGTCTCCGAGTTCGAGCGCGCCGCCAAGCGCGACGACGGCGACGCCGACATCAAGGCCTTCGCCGCCGCGAAGCTGCCGACGCTGCAAGAGCACCTGCGCCACGCCGAGGGCTTGCGCGACGGCGGCATCGCCGCCTCGGCGCCGGGGGCGGCGGCGAGCCGCTGAGGCCGCGAGCCGGGCGCGCTACCGCGGCGCGACGCGCCAGATCGCGTTGCCGACGTCGTCGGCCACGAGCAGCGCGCCGCGCGTGTCGATGGCCACGCCGACCGGCCGCCCCCAGGCCTCGCTTTGCGGGCTGAGGAAGCCGGTCAGCACGTCGATCGGCTTGCCCTGCGGCTTCTCGTCGGCGAAGGGCACGAAGATCACCTTGTAGCCCGAAGGCGGCCGCCGGTTCCACGAGCCGTGCAGGCCGACGAACATGCCGGCGGTGGGCGCAGCCGCGCCGTTGGCTACGCTCGAGCCGCTGGTGCTGCTCGCCTCACTCGCTCCGCTCGCGCTGCTCGCAGCGCCAACACCACTCGCCGCGCTCGCCGCCCCGCCCCCGCCCAGCGCCGCCGTCAGCGGCCCGTGCGCAACCGCCGCCAGGCCCAGCGGCGCCACGTGCGCGCCGAGGGCGTACTCGGGCACGAGCGCCCGCTGCACGAGGTCGGGCCGCGGCGGATCGACGCGCGTGTCGACGTGGCGGCCGAAGTAGCTCCACGGCCAGCCGTAGAAGCCGCCGTCGCGCACCGAGGTCAGGAAGTCGGGCACGAGGTCGCTGCCGAGTTCGTCGCGCTCGTTGACCACCGTCCACAACACGCCGTCTTGCGTGAAGGCCATGCCGTTGGGGTTGCGCAGTCCGGTCGCGAAGAGGCGCTTGGCGCCGCTGGTGCGGTCGACGACCCACACCGCCGCGCGGCCTTCTTCCTCGGCGATGCCGTTCTCGGCCACGTTGCTGTTGGAGCCGACGGTGACGAAGAGGCGCGTGCCGTCGGGGCTGGCGATGACGTTCTTCGTCCAGTGGTGGTTGCGCTCGCCGGCCGGCAGTTCGGCCAGGCGCCGGCCGCTCGCCAGCTCGAGGCGCGTCTGCCCCGGCGTGTACGGAAACTCGATCAGCGCGTCGGTGTTGGCGACGACCAGCCGGTCGTCGACCAGCACCATGCCGAACGGCGAATGCAGGTTCTCGAGGAAGGCGTGCCGCACCTCGGCGCGGCCGTCGCCGTCGGCGTCGCGCAGCAGGGTGATGCGGTTGGCGCTGCGGTTGCCGGCGCCGGCGCGCTTCATCACCTGCTTCATGATCCAGCCCTTGATGCCGCTGGGCTTGCCCTCGGGCGCGTTGCTCTCGGCGACGAGCACGTCGCCGTTGGGCAGCACGGTCACCCAGCGCGGGTGGCGCAGGTCGCGCGCGAACTCGGTGAGCACGAGCCCCGGCGCGGGCTTGGGCAGCTGGCCCTCGGGCCACGGCTGCGCCGGCGCGACGTTGACGGTGCGGCTGGGCACCGGCTCGGGCAGCGTCGGCTGCGGCCCGACATCGGCGCCGGGCGGCAGGCGAGACTGCTCGCAAGCCGAGAGCAGCAGGCCGGCGAGCGCAGCCACAAGCATGGCTGCCGCCTTGCCGCCGGGCAGGCGCATCGATCGCTTCATCCCCTTTTCCTCCGTGGCGGGCACGAGGCCGCGGCAGGGCAAGCAGGATGCCCGGCACTCCCATGCGCGCAGGGGTTTTCGGACCCCTGCGCTGCCGTCTATGCGGTCACCTACTTCTTGGCCTTGCGCTGCGGCTTGTGCTCGGCGCGGCGCTGCTCGGAAAGCCCGATGGCCACGGCCTGGTTGCGGTCGGTGACCTTCTCGCCGGAGCTGCTCTTCAAGGTGCCTTCCTTGAACTCGTGCATCACCTTCTCGACCTTCTGGTGCCCTTTGGGCGGTGCGGGCTGTGTGCGGCGCGAAGCCGCCTGCTGATGTGCCGTCATGACGAAATCTCCTGTCGGTGCCGTGCGCCCGCTCGAGGCGAGCCGCAGGCCCGCGCTCGAGGCGCCACGCCGCGGCACGTGAATTGCCGAACGTGCCCCCATGAACGCCCTGATCGCCACCTGGACCAGCACGACGCCGATCCCGCCGGAGATGCCGCCGGAGATCCCGACGCCGACCCCTGCCGACATGCCGCCGCTGCCCGGCTCGCCCTCGCCCGACGAGACGCCGCCGGAGATCGAGGACCCGCCGCTGCCCGGCCAGCACATCCCGCGCAAAGGCCGGTGGCTGCACTGAACGCGGCGCGCGTCGACAACGCGAGTGGCACACCGCGAGGCCGCGTGGATTCGCAGCATCTGATCTACCTGCCGCGGCCGATGGTCTTCACCAACGGCGTGTTCGACTTGCTGCACGCCGGTCACGTGCAGTACCTCGCGCAGGCCCGGCAGCTCGGCGCGAGCCTCGTCGTCGCGCTGAATAGCGACACCTCGGCGCGCCGGCTCGGCAAAGGGCCGGGGCGGCCGTTCGTCTGCGCCGGCGAACGCCAGGCGGTGCTGGCGGCGCTGACCAGCGTCTCGGCCGTCGTGCTGTTCGACGAAGACACGCCCGTGCGCTGGCTGCGCACGCTGAAGCCCGAGATCTACGTCAAGGGCGGCGACTACAAGCTCGAAGACCTGCCCGAGGCAGCCGAGGTCGCCGCATGGGGCGGCCGCGTGCAACTGCTGCCGCTGCGCCCCGGCGTCTCGACCAGCGCGCTCGTCTACCGCATCCAGTGCGCCGCCGAGGTGCTGCAGTGACGGCGGCGGCACACGAGCCGGCTCGGGCCGGCCGCGCGCGCGCTGCACGCCGTGCGCCGCAGCCGATCCTCATCGTCGGCGACAGCATGCTCGACCGCTACTGGGAAGGCAGCGTCGAGCGCATCAGCCCGGAAGCGCCGGTGCCGGTGCTGCGCCTGGCGAGCCAGTGGGATCGCCCGGGCGGCGCGGCCAACGTCGCCGTCAACGTCGCCGGGCTGCAAGGGCAGCCGACGCTCGTCACGCTGCTCGGCGACGACGAGGCCGGCGACCGCCTGGCGCAACTGCTGCAGCGCGCCGGCGTGCAGCTCGACGCGGTGCGCTCCACCGAGCGCGTGACGACACAGAAGATCCGCGCCGTCTGCCGGCGCCAGCAGTTGCTGCGTGTCGACGTCGAGCGCGACAGCCCGGCGCAGGACCCGACGACGTTGCACGAGCGCGTCGCCACGCGGCTGCCTGCGCACCGCTGGGTGCTGCTGTCGGACTACGGCAAAGGCGCGCTGCGCGACTGCGGCGGGCTCTTGGCCCGCATCGCTGCGCTCGGCGCGCATGCGATCGTCGACCCCAAGGGCAGCGACTTCGAGCGCTACCGCGGCGCCTGGCTGCTCAAGCCCAACGAGGCCGAGGCGCGCGCCGTCGCCGGCGCCTGGGCCGACGAGGCCGACTTCGCGCGCCGCATGCAGGCGCTGCGCGAGCAACTCGCGCTCGAGCACCTGCTGGTGACGCGCGGCGAGCAGGGCATGACGCACTTCTGCGCCACCCGCGCGCCGCGCACGCTGCGCGCCACCGCGCGCGAGGTCTACGACCTGAGCGGCGCCGGCGACACGGTGGCGGCGGCGCTGGCCGTCGCGCTGGCCGAAGGGCAAACGCTCGACGACGCGATGGCGTTCGCCAACGCCGCCGCCGGCGTCGTCGTCGGCAAGTTCGGCACGGCGACGGCGAGCCGCGAAGAGATCACGCGCGAGTTGGCCGCTGCGGGCGTGAGCCGCGAGCGCAACGGCCGCCGAGCCCGCCCCGAGCGCCGCGACGGCGTTTCTGCGCCAGAACGCCGGCACCGCGCGATCGACATGCCCGACGGCGTCGACGCCGTGCACGCCGCGCTCGCGCCCGAGTCGTCGGCGGCCCCGTCATGGACGCCGACGCCCTCTTCGATCTGAACCACGCCGCGCACCGGCGCGTGTTCGACGCGCTCGTCGCGTTGCGCCCGGCCGTCGGCCGCGCCGGCGCGCGGCTCGCAAACACGCTGGCCGAGGGAGGCAAGCTGATCTTCTTCGGCAACGGCGGCTCGGCCTGCGACGCGCAGCACATCGCCGCCGAGCTGACCGGGCGCCTGAAGCACGAGCGCCGCCCGCTGCCGGCGCTATCACTGAACAGCGACGTCGCCGCACTCACCGCGATCGGCAACGACTACGGCTACGACGAAGTCTTCGCGCGGCCGCTCGCGGCGCTGGGCCGGCCGGGCGACTGCGTCGTCGCGCTGTCGACCTCCGGCCGCAGCCCCAACGTGCTGCGTGCGTTGCGCGTGGCGCGCGAGAGCGGCCTGTACACGGTGGCGCTGCTGGGCCGCGACGGCGGCACGGCGCGCACACTCGCCGAGCACGCGATCGTCGTCGACGACGAGGACTCGGCCCGCATCCAGGAAGCGCACATCTTCATCGGCCACACGTGGTGCGGCCAGATCGAACACGCGCTCGGGCTCGCCTGAGAGGCAGTCGATCAGGGCATCGAACCGGCCGTCGATCCGGTGGGCGTACCCACCGGATCATTTCTCGCAAGCGCGAAGGTCACTTCTCCGCCGGCATGCCCGGCATCTGGTTTTGCCCGCCCTCGCCCTCCCACACCTGCTCGCGTTCGGGCAGCCGCTGCGCCTTGCTGGCGACGCGGCGTTCGTGCACCTGCGAGACGCAGCGCCACGAGGCGAAGAGGACGCTGCCGAGCAGCGCCAGCGAGGTCCAACGCGCAATCGACGAAGCGGGCGAGACGTGCATGGCAGGTTAAGAATGTGTTCAGTGGGCGCCACGGCGGGCGCGACGCGGCGGTGCAAGCAAACGGCGCTCCTGTCGCTCGCCTGCACCCACCGGCGCGCGGGAGGTCGGTCAAAGCGAAGGGAAAAGAAAATCCTGATCGTGCGCTTGAAGTGATGCAGCGTATGCTGCGCCAACCACAAGGGAAGGACCAACGACGCAATGGCGCATGTACTGATCGTCGACGACGACCTGGATTCGGCCAGCACGCTGCGCGAGTTGATCGCCGGGCCGTCGTTCAGCGTCGCGCTTGCGCACACGCTGCTCGACGCGCGCAAGCAGATCGCGTTGCAGCAGCCCGATCTCGTGCTGCTCGACCTGAAGCTGCCCGACGGCAACGGCCTCGACCTCTTCGCCGACCCGCAGCTCGTCGCCAGCTCCGAGGTCGTGCTGATCACCGGCCACGCGAGCCTCGAAACTTCGATCCAGGCGCTGCGCGTCGGCGCCGCCGATTACATCGTCAAGCCGATCAACCTGCGCCATCTGCAGGGCATCCTGTCGCGGCTGACGAAACCGTCGCAGTTGAAGTCCGAGGTCGCCAATCTCACCGCCGGCGTCGAGCAAAGCGGCCACTTCGGGCACCTGTGGGGCCGCTCGGAGCCGATGCAGCGCGTCTACGAGCAGATCTCGCGCGTCGCGGTCACCGGCGTCACCGTCTTCATCACCGGCGAGAGCGGCAGCGGCAAGGAGGTCGCGGCGCAGACGGTGCACGACCTGAGCCGCCGGCGCAAGCAGCCGTTCCTCGCCGTCAACTGCGGCGCGATCTCGCCGCAGCTGATCGAAAGCGAGATCTTCGGGCACGAGAAGGGCAGCTTCACCGGTGCCGAGCGCATGCACCAGGGCTTCTTCGAGCGCGCCAACGGCGGCACGCTGTTCCTCGACGAGGTGACGGAGATGCCGCTGGACCTGCAGGTCAAGCTGCTGCGCGTGCTGGAGACCGGCCGCTTCATGCGCGTGGGCTCGACGCAGAGCCTGGAGTCCGACGTGCGCGTCATCGCCGCGACGAACCGTGATGCCGACCAGGCGGTGCGCGCGGGCAAGCTGCGCGAGGACCTGCTGTACCGGTTGAACGTGTTCCCGATCGAGCTGCCGCCGCTGCGCGAGCGGCTGGCCGACGTGCCGCTGCTGGCCGAGCACTTCCTCGTGCAGATCGGCCAGAAGGAAGGCAAGGCGCGCCGCTTCACGGCCGCCGCATTGCAGCGGCTGACCGCCTACCACTGGCCGGGCAACGTGCGCGAGCTTCGCAACGTGGTGCAGCGCGCCTACGTGATGGCCAGCGGCGACGAGATCGACACGACGTGGCTGCCGAAGGCGACGGGCACGCCGGTGCCGGACGCCGAGCCGGCAGGCGCGGCCAATGGCATCGGCGCGCCGGCCGCCGCGAGTGCGTCGGCGGGTGCGGCGGCTGGCGGCGCGCCGGCCTCGGCGCCCGGGACGGTGACGCTGCCGCTCGGCATCTCGATGGCGCGCGCCGAGAAGCTCCTGATCCTCGCGACGCTGGAACACTGCCAGCACCAGCGCGAACGCACCGCCGCGATGCTCGGCATCAGCCTGAAGACGCTCTACAACCGGCTGAAGGAATACAGCGCGGAGGACGGGGAGCGCAGCGCCAGCTGAGCCGGACGTCGCCGGCCCGTCGTCGAGGGGCGGCGCGAGCAAGGCCGCGGGCGGGACGCGACCTTCGAACACCGGGCCGACGCACACTTCGCCTATCAAGCCGTCCGCGCCCCACCCCCGCTCAAGTATTCCTCGACCTTGCGCGCCTCATCGCCGACCGCGCGCACGGCATCGCGCACCTCTTCGGCCGTCACGCCGAGCCGCTTGGCCCACACTTCGACGACGTCGTCGCGCTGGATGTCGATGTGCTCGCCCTCGGGCGGCGGCGGGGTCTTGAACGGGTCCATTGCGGCGCTCCCTGAATCTCCATCTCAGCTTGGCTTGGCGATCATCAACCAGAAGATGCCGACGAACGCGACGAAGGCCGGCACACCGAGCGCCACCCACCAGCGCAGGTAGCGGCGATAACTCGGCGGCAGCGGCTCGCCGCGCGCCACCGCCTGGTCGGCCAGGCGGTGCATGCGGATCTGGATCACCACCACCGGCAGCCAGCACACACCCGCCACGCCGTACAGCACGAACGACCACAGCACCCACGGCGTCGTCCACGGCACCTGCATGATGTGCAGCAGATACAGCCCCGACAGCGGCTGGAAGATGATCGTCGTCGTCGTGAACAGCCAGTCGGCCCAGACGACCTGGCGCACGACGCGCGCCGCGGCGCGCGGCTCGCCGGCGAGGCTCGCCATCAGCATGTGGAAGGCCGAGCCGATGCCGGTGCCGAACAGCAGCGTCGACGACAGCACGTGCAGCCACTTGGCGACGAGGTACTCCATCGGCGGCCCTTCGCTCGTGCGCTTCAGCGTCGCGCGCGGTCCATCGACCACAGCAGCCACAACACGCCGAGCATCGGCAGGTTCTTCGTCAGCGGGCCGTAGGGGTGCAGCCAGTACTCCGGCAGGCGCAGCGTGATGATCAGCGTGTAGCCGGCGATCAACGCCGCCTGCGCCGCCCACAGCGCCAGGCGCGCGCGGCGTGGCAGTGGCGACAGCGTCAGCACGCCGAACACGAGGTCCAGCGCCGCGGCCGACCACAGCGCCGGCAGTGCCAACGATTGCGGCACGCCGGCACGGTCGAGCAGCGCCAGGCTGTCGGCCACCGGATGAAGGCCGAGCGAGACGATGCCGGTCCAGATCCACACCGCGGCCAACGTGCCGCGCAGCATCGGCAGCGCCCAGTCGAGCTGCGCCTGCCGGCGCAGCAACGGCGCCAGCGCCGCCGGCACGAACGCCGCCACCGGCCGCGGCGCGCGGCCGATCAGCCGCGTCAGCGCACTCGCGTCGCCGACGCTGCCGGCCTCGAGCATGCGCAGGCTGTCGCCTGCGAGCATCGGCAGCGCCTTCGGCCAGCGTTCACCGGCGCGCGCCGCCAGGTGCACCAGCGGCCGCGGCACGGCCCACACGCGCGCCGCGGGCAGGCCGAGTTGCGAACGCAGCGACTCGAGGTAGGCGCGCAAGGTCAGCGGCGCCCGGCCGACGAGGTCGATGCGGCGTTCGTCGGGACCGCCGACGTCGTCGCGATGCGACGCCGCGACGATGGCCGCGACGACATCGTCCACGTGCACCGGCTGGATGCGCTGCGCGCCGCCGCCCGGCAGCGGCACCAGCGGCAGCGCCGCGAGCGCTAGGAACCAGCGTGTGCTGGCGCCTTCCGGCCCGAAGACGAGCGACGGCCGCAGCACCGTCGCCGCGAGCGGCAGCGACAGCAGGTGCCGGTCGGCAAGGTGCTTCGTGTGCAGGAAGGCCGGCGCGGCGGCGGCGTCATCACCGCCCGCCGCGCCCAGCGCCGACAACTGCACGACGCGCGCGACGCCGGCGGCCACGCACGCATCGAAGAGCCGCGCCGGCCCGAGTGCGTGCACTTCGGTGAACGCCGCGCCGCCTTGATCGCGGAAGACGCCCGCCGCATTGACGACCACATCGACGCCGCGCAGCAGGCGCGGCCAGTCGGTCGCCACATCGGCGAGGTCCACGCGCACCGGCCCGCCGCGGCCGGCGCGCAGCACGACGTGCCCGGCCGCTTCCAGCGCCGCCGCGACGCGCTGGCCGATGAAGCCGCTGGCACCGAGCAGGAGGACTTTCATGGGGGCATGAGCGCAAGGCGCGCGCTTGCACCACCGAACGACCACCGAACGATCAGCGGGCGTGGCGGACCGCAACGGAGCGCATCGGAACGCGGCTTGCCAAATCGCGTCGGCAATCGACAAGCCGGGGAACCCATGCGCCTGACCACCCGCTCACTCGCCCGTACCGTGCGCGCTGCTGCACCGGGCACGGTCTCTTCCGGCCTGCTGGCCGCCCTGCTCTCCGGCGCGGCGCTGGCCTGGCGCGGGCAGCGCGAAACGGGCAGCGCCGCCGCGCCGGTGAACGCCATCGCGCACTGGTTCTGGCCGCGCACGGCGTTCAAGGAGGACGGCGTGACGATGCGCTACAGCGGCACCGGCCTCACGACGCACGTGCTGTCGTCGCTGTTCTGGTCAGGCATCTACACGCTCGCGCGCCGCGCGCGCCGGCGGCCGACGCCGGCCAATGCCGTCGCCGATGCGGCGGCGATCACCGCGGTCGCGGCGGCCGTCGATCTCGTCGTCGTGCCCAAGCGCCTGTCGCCGGGCTTCGAAGAACGCCTGAGCCCGCGCGGGCTGACGTGGGTCTACGTGGCCTTCGGCACCGGGCTTGCGGTGGCGGGGTGGGTCGCGGCGCGCAGAAGCTGAAGCGAAGCCGGGCCAGCCCTGTCGCCGGCACCGCGATTGCCGCACACGCGGCATGAACACGCTGTCTTCTCTCCACGGTGCCCGTGGCCGCGCCGGCAAGCGCCGGCCTCGGCGCCTGCCTCTTTCGCGCTCGTTCGCCGCTCTCGCCGCGGCGATCGGCCTCGTGTCACTTTCTGCCTGCGAATCGATGGACGAACGCCAGCGCGCCACGGCGCGCGGCGCCGGCGTCGGCGCGGCAGCGGGCGCCGTGATCGGCGGCGCCACCGGCAACTCCGCCGGCCGCGGCGCGGTGCTCGGCGGTGCGGTGGGCGCGATCGCCGGCAACGTCTGGTCGCGCCGCATGGAGCAAAAGCGCGAAGCGCTCGAGCGGTCCACCTCGGGCAGCGGCGTCGCCGTCGAGCGCACGCAGGACAACCGCCTGCGGCTCGAGGTGCCCAACGACATCTCGTTCGCCACCGGCAGCGCGCAGATCGCACCGACGATGCGGCCGGTGCTGGACGACGTGGTGAAGAGCATCGACCCCGACATGCGCGTCACCATCGTCGGCCACACCGACAGCACCGGCGGCGCGTCGTTGAACGAGGCGCTGTCGCTCGAGCGCGCCGAGTCTGTGCGCGACTACATGAGCGTGCGCGGCATCGACGGGCGGCGCATCGACGTGCAGGGCCGCGGCCCGCGTGAGCCGGTGGCCGACAACACCAGCGAGTCCGGCCGCGCGCGCAACCGGCGTGTGGAAATCTTCCTGGCGGATCCAGGGACGGGGTGAACGCTTCTCGGCACGCCCCTTGCCGAATTCCATGCGCCCATCCCACCCACTTCCTTTTCGGAGATTGGACATGCGAAGGATCGTTTCTGCTTCCCTGCTCGCGCTGGCCGTGGCCGGCTTGGCGGCCTGCAACCGCGACGCCGGCCCGGAGGCCGGCCGCCCGAGCGCCGGCGCCGGCAACCGGGACACCGCCACCGCGCAGGCGCGCGGCGATGCCAGCGACGCCACCATCACCGCCGCCGTCAACGCCAAGCTGGCGACGGACAGCGAGCTCAGCGCGATGCGCATCAACGTCGACACGAACGAAGGCAAAGTCGTGCTGAAGGGCGACGCGCCGACGCCGTCGGCCAGCGAGCGCGCGGTGCGCCTTGCGCAAGGCGTCGACGGCGTGAAGAGCGTCGACAACCAGTTGCAGGTTCGCGCCGGCGGCTGAGACCGGCCACTCCCCAGGCGCCCGGCCGGCGCGCGACCCGTTTCCGAGCCTTCAGCGCTTGGGCGGGCCGCCGCCGGCCGCGGCTTGTGCAGCGGGCGCGCGCGCCGCCGCGCAAGGATCTTCCTCCGGCGGGTCGCCCTTGTCGGCCAGCGGCAGCAGCGCCGCCACCGGCCCGACGACGGCGCCGAGCACGAGGGCGCCAAGCACGCGCTTGGCGGCGTGCTTCTTGTCGATGCCGAGTTGCGGCGCGGCGAAGGTGCCGGTCAGCGTGATCGGCGAGCGCACGGCCAGCGGCGAGAAGTCCTTCGGCTTCGAACGCACGACGAGTTCGAGCCGCTCGCCGCGCAGGTGCACGCGGCCGCCCAGCATCAGCGTGCTGTCGCGGTTGTCGACGAGACCGCGCTCGATGTGCATGACGCCGTCTTCGAGCCGCGCGTCGAGCGCCGCGCAGCGCAGCGGCAGCGTCTTGTCGCCACGGATCACGAGGCCCAGCGCCTCGGCCAGGTCGAGCCCGGCGCCTTCGGTGACCAGGTGCGACAGCGTGCCCTCGCGCAGCCGCGCGCGCACGCGGCCGTCGGTCGTCGCCAGCAGTTCGGCGCTCGACAGCCCCGCCGCGGTCAGCGACAGGTCGGCTTCGAGGCGGCCGGTCAGGCGTGCCTGCTCTTCGGCGGCCGGCGCCCACTCGGCGATGTCGACGTTGCGCAGCGCGATCTCGGCCGTCCACCGCGCCGTCTTCTCGCGCCCGTCCAGCCGCGTCGAGAGCGTCATGCGGCCGCCGCCCATCGCCGCCTCGAACGGCACGAGCGCGAGCACGCCGTTGTCGAGCCGCACGCGCGTGCGCACGTCGCTCAGCGCCTCGAGGCGCGGCGTGCCAAGCACGAGGCGATCGAAGTGCATCTCCACGTCGGCGTCCATCCTGCGCAACGCCGCCAGGTCGAAGCGCCGCTGCGGCAACACCTTGTCGGGGTCACGCCGCGCGTTGGTGCCGATCGCCGGGCCGAGGTCGGCCAGCGCCAGGCGCGGCCCGGCCAGCCGGCCCGCCAGAAGCGGCGGGCGCTTCGTGCCGTCGTACAGCAGCTCGCCGGCGAGCTGGCTCTTGCCGATGCGCGCCTCCCCGATATTCACCTGCCAGCGGCCGTCGGCATGGCGCAGCCGCGCGTCGAGTTCGAACGGCGGCGTCACCGGCAGCGTCACGCCGAGCGGCCGCGCCACCGCGGCGAGCGACGGCCCGCCGATGCGGGCGCGGCCGTCGATGCGGCGCGCGCCGATCAGGTCCGCGGCCTTGCCCTCGAACGACACCTCGGCCGCGCCGGCGCGCCCGCGCACGGCCAGCGGCTGCATCGCCTCGTCGCCGGCGTCGCGTGCCAGCAGCGGCAGCAGGCGGCCGCTGCGCAGGTCCAGATCCAGCGGCAGCGCGCGCCAGCGGCCGCGCACCGTGGCGCGGTAGGCGCCGTCGCCGCCGGCGCGCTCGAGGCCGGCCACGTCGATGCGCAACTCGGTGTCCTGCGGCTCGTCGAGCACGCGGATCAGGCCCTCGCGCACCGCCAGCAGGTCGATCTGCGGCAGCGCGCCGGTGTCGTCGGCTTCATCGCGCGCGGGTTCGTCGCGGCGCGCCGGGGGCGCTGAAGCCGCTGCGGAGGCCGCCCTGCCTGCGCCTTGCGGCGGCGCGCCGGCTGTCCGCTGCGCGGCGCCGAGTTGCCAGCTCGCGCGGCCGTCGGCCAGCCGTGCCAGATGCACGTCGATCTGCTGGGCTTCCAGCACGCGCAGGCGCAGCGGCGCGTGGCCCTGCCGCCAGCGCCACAGCTCGCCCCAGCGGGCGCGCGCATGCAGCTCGCGCGCCTGCAGCAGATGCGGCACTGGCACACGCGAGGCGGCGCCGATGCCCACGCGCTCGGCGCGCACCGAGGGCGAAAGCAGGAAGCGGACACGGAAGCCGCCTTCGAGCACCACCGGCACGCCGAAGGCGTTGGACAACGTGCGCGCCACCGGCTCGCGCAGGCCCGGCCAGCCGGTCGCTTCGCCGGCGGCGACGATCGCCGCAAGCGCGCCGAGCACCACCAGCGCAACGAGGGCGACACGCCGCCCGGTGCGCGGCAGCAGCGTCATGCCGTGACAGCCACGCGCGGCGCGGACGCGGCCGCGCCGGTGACGGTCTGTACCGCTTCGTCGTCGACGACGACACCGTCCTTGTCGAACGCGGCCAGCGGCGCGACGAAGCGCCAGGCCAGGCGCGCCTCGCGCTGGCCGGGCACCCGTGCATCGCGGCCCGTCAGCAGATCGTGCACGCCGGGGCCGGGCCGGCGTCGTTCCACGGAGCGTTTGGCAGCGGCGTGGCGATGTGAGGCATTCGAGGCAGTCATGGCGACGGCACTCCCTTCATCGGGTGGCGTGAACGGCTTCGGCGGCCGGGCCGGTGCCAGGCCTTGCGCGGCGGGCGCCTCGATTGCCCCGCCGCGGCGAGAAGGAGCCCCGAATGGCCATCACTCCCCGCTCGCAACGCATCGCCCGCCAGCGCCGCCCGCGCCGGAATCCGCCGGAGAACGGCGGCGCCGTCGTCTCGGTGGTCCCCGCGGTGGCGCCCGATGCGCCGGCGCCCCCGGCGCCGCAGAACGGCGGCACCAACCTGCGGCTGCCGCACGAGCGCGACCAGTCGGTCGACGCGCAGCACGGGCCGCGCGAACCCGTCATCGAGCAAGCCTGGCGCGACATCGAGTCCGGCCAGGTCGACACCGACATGCATGCCACGCCGGGCCTCGACGCCCAGCGGCGCCGGCGGCTGGTGCCGGGCTCGCGGTAGCGCGGGGCGTTGTCCATGCGTCGATCTCGTGGCTGATGTGACGGCAGGCGTGACGAACGGCTTGGTCGCAGCGCAGGCAATCCAGATGCCGGCAGGCACGGTCCCCCCCGCGCTGCGGGGGTCCGCTGCGTGAAGCCGCCCTCGCTGCCCTTCACACCGCGCGCTTCGCCGTGGGGCGTCGTCACCACCGTGGCGCTGGTGGCGCTGGCGTGGTGGCTGTCCGACGTGGTGCTGCTCACCTTCGCGGCGGTGCTGCTGGCGCTGATGCTGCACGGCGCCGCGCGGCCGCTGACGCACGGCCTCGGCTGGCCGCCGAAGCTGGCGCTGGCCGTCGTCGTGACGACGCTGCTGCTGCTGCTCGCCGCCGGCGCGTGGTTCGCCGGCGCCAGCGCGGCGCAGGAACTGCAGGCGCTGCGCGAGACGGTGCCGCGCGCGTTCGCGGCGCTGTTGCGCTGGATGGGCGAGCAGCCACTCGGCCGCTGGATCCTGCAGATGTGGAGCGACGCGATCGCGCAGCCGGGCAGCGGCAGCAGCCGCGCCGCCAAATGGCTGTCGAGCACGCTGAACGCCACCTTCTCCGTCGTCGGCGCGGTGGCGCTGATCGTCGTGCTCGCGGTGTTCCTCGCCGGCGATGCGCAGACCTATCGGCGCGGGCTCATCCGCCTCTTCGCGCCGCCGGTGCGGCCGATAGCCGAGCAGACGCTGACCGCCGTCAGGCACAGCCTGTCGCGCTGGCTGCTCGGGCAGTCGATCTCGATGCTCACCGTCGGCGTGTTGATGGCGATCGGCCTCACGCTGCTCGGCGTGCCGATGGTGCTGACGCTGGCCGTCATCACCGCGCTGCTCGACTTCGTGCCGTACATCGGTGCCATCAGCGCCGGCGTGCTCGTCGTCGCGGTCGCCTTCACCGAGAACGAGCAGCTCGCGCTGCAGGCGGCGCTGTTGTGCTTTGCCGTGCAGCAGGCCGAGTCGTACCTCGTGCAGCCGCTCGTGCACCGCTGGGCGGTGCGGCTGCCGCCGGCGTTGAGCCTGCTGGCCGTGGTGATCTTCGGCCTCATGCTCGGCC
Organism: Betaproteobacteria bacterium; assembly: GCA_016716535.1. Lineage (GTDB taxonomy): Bacteria > Pseudomonadota > Gammaproteobacteria > Burkholderiales > Burkholderiaceae_C > Rubrivivax. The sequence goes on from JADJWD010000004.1 coordinate 577,448, forward strand.
TGCCCGGCGTGCTGCTCGCGGTGCCGCTGATGGTGGTGCTGATGACGGTGGTGCAGGAGGTCTACGTGAAGGCCTGGCTGGAAGGCGCGCCGGGCACCGTGCTTGCCAGAAGTGCAGCGCCCCCTGCTGTTCCTCGCGAGCACCCACCATGATCACCGTCGCCGACGTGATGACCCGCCAGCCTGCCACGCTGCCCCGCGATGCCACCGTCGCACAAGCGGCGCAGCTGATGGACGAGCTGAACGTCGGCGCGGTGCCGGTGTGCGACGAACACGACCACGTGCTCGGCATCGTCACCGACCGCGACATCACCGTGCGCGCCATCGCCGCGGGCCTGTCGCCGGCCGGCACGCCGGTCGAGCAGGTGATGAGCGAGCGCGTGCGCTGCTGCTCCGAGCGGCAGCCGGTCGACGACGTGCTGGCGCTGATGGCCGCGGTGCAGATCCGCCGCCTGCCGGTGCTGGACGAGGCGCAGCGGCTCGTCGGCATGCTCTCGCTCGGCGACCTCGCCGTGCGCGACCAGGAAGCCGCGGTCGGCGTGCTGCGACGCATTTCGACACCTTCGCAGCCGGACCGCAGCGGGTACGCGGCGCATTGAGGTGGCGGCAAGTCGTAGCAGTCTGAGTGCTAGGCTTTGAGATTGCGCCGCACTCGGCCCCCAGGGCCCGATCCGCCGCCTGTAAGCCCGGCCGCTGTCCCGCCCGCGGCCTTGCTTGCGAGACCATTGCGAACGCGGGCTTCGATCGAAGCCCCTTCACGGCGTCAGGATCACCTTGCGGCAGCCATCTTCCTTGCGGTCGAACATCTCGTAGGCGCGCGCCGCATCGGCCAGCTTCATGCGGTGGCTGACGATCGCCTGCGGCGCCAGTTCGCCTCGCGCGATGCGCTCGAGCAGCTCGGGCATGAAGCGCTGGACGTGCGTCTGGCCGCAGCGCAGCGCGAGCCCCTTGTCGAACGCGTCGCCGAACATGAAGGCGTGCATGAAGCCCGAGTAGACGCCGGGCACGCTGACGGTGCCGCCGCGGCGCGTGGCGGCGATGCACTGGCGCAGCACGGTGCCGCTGCCGCCTTCGAGCTTCAACGTCGCCATCGCCGTCTCGACGGTGCTGCCCTTGGCCTCGAAGCCCACCGCGTCGATCGAGGCGTCGACGCCACGAAAGGCGGTGTTCTCGATGATCGCCGCGGCGGGGTCGTCGACCTTGTCGAAGTCGATCGGCTCGACGCCGTAGGTCTTCTCGGCGAAGTCGAGGCGGTAGCGATGGTGGTCGACCATGAAGATGCGCTCGACGCCGAGCATGCGCGCACAGGCCGCGGCCATCAGCCCGACCGGGCCGGCACCGAAGATCGCGATCACGCTGCCGCGGCCGACCTCGGCGTTGAACACCGCCTGGTAGCCGGTGGGCAGGATGTCGGAGAGGAACAGCACCTGCTCGTCGGCCAGCCCCTCGGGCACCGCCAGCGGCCCGACGTTGGCCTGCGGCACACGCACGTACTCCGCCTGGCCGCCGGCGAGGCCGCCGTACAGGTGCGTGTAGCCGAACATCGCCGCGCCCGGGCGGATCGACTTCGGCGCGAGCGCCGCGCCGCCGCCGCGGTTCGTCGTCTCGCACGCCGCAAAGAGCCGCCGCTCGCAGAAGAAGCAGCCGCCGCACGACACCGTGAACGGCACGACCACGCGGTCGCCGCGCTTGACGCGCCGCACCGCGGGGCCGGCCTCCTCGATGACGCCCATGAACTCGTGGCCGAGGATGTCGCCCTCCTCCATGCCGGGCACCTTGCCGCGGTACAGGTGCAGGTCCGAGCCGCAGATCGCCGTGGCGGTGACGCGCACGATGATGTCGTCGGCATCGAGCAGCGCGGGGTCGGGCACGCTCGTGACGCGCACATCACGGGCGCCGTGGTAGGTGAGGGCTTGCATGACGCTGCACAGCAAGGGACGTGCCGCCGCACGGCGGGTACGGCCGCGGGCATGGGAATGCGGCTTGCTCAGCCCGCGCACACCCGGGCGAGGCGCCGCGCGGCGGCGTTGGGGCTCGAGGGGTAACCGACAAGTGGTGAAAGGACACGCAAATGGCCCGACACGGACAGCGCCATTCCGGCGGCAATGACTGGGGACGCCCGCACAACCGCGACGACTGGGGGCAAGGGCGTTCGCAAGGCAGCGCTTACGAAGCTTCGGGGCGCAGCGGCGGCTCGCGCAGCGACTGGGGTAGCAACTACGGCGACTGGCGCCGCGGCGAGCAAGGCGGCAGCCAGGGCAGCATGAGTGGCCAAGGCGGCCAAGGCGGCCAAGGCGGCATGAGCGGCGACGATTACGAACGTGGCAGCGGCTACGGTGGCTACGGCGGCAGCCAAAGTGGCTACGGCGAGGGCCAGGGCTACGGCGGCGGCTACAGCGCGCAATCCGGCGGCTACGGCAGCCAGGGCGCGCAAAGTGGCGGCTGGCGCGGCGTGCAGCAAGGCGGCTGGCGCTCCGGCGGCCGCGACGACGCGCAGCAAAGCCTCTCCGGCGGCAGCGGCTGGAGCCAGCAAGGCGACTGGCGCCCCGGCGGCCGCGAAGAGCAGCACGGCATGTCCGGCGGCGGCTGGGGCCAGCAAGGCGGCAGCCACCGCGGCGGCTATGGCGAGCCCAGCGACTTCGGCGGTTATGGCAGTGGCGGCGCCGGCAGCAGCCACGGCGGCTACGGCAGCGGCACCGCGTACGGTGGCAGCGGCTACCAGGCCGCCGGCGGCGGTGGCTACGGCGGCGGCAGCTTCGCCGGCGGCTACGGCGACAGCGGCGGCCAGGGCGGCCGCAGCGCCGGCAGCCCCGGCAGCCACCTGCCCGGCTACGGCGGCGGCTGGTCACCCGGGGCGCAGCAAGGCGCCGGCCATGAGGGCTCGCAGCACCAGCAGCACGAGCAGTTCGACCCCGACTACCAGCAGTGGCGCAGCGAGCAGATGCGCACCTTCGACGACGACTACCGCAGCTGGCGCAACGACCGCTACAAGAAGTTCTCCGACGAGTTCAGCACCTGGCGCGCCGGCCGCGGCGGCGGCAACACGCCGGGTGAAGGCGGGTCGAGCGCGCCGGGTGGTTCGAGCGCGTCCGGTGGCGCCAGCATGTCGGGCGCGTCGGGTCAGTCAGGCGCCTCCAGCGCTTCGGACGCCGCCGTGCGCAGCGCCAGCGAGTCGAGCGGGCGCGAACACGGCGGCTCGTCGACCTCCGGCAGCAAGCCGTCGAAGTAACGCCGTTGGGCCGGCGGTCCGGTGCAGCGCCTGAAGCAAGCAGGCGCAGGGCCGCCGGCGGCAGCGCACGTCGGGGCGCTTCGGCTGAAACGCCGGCGCTTCGGCGGCGCGCCTTGCCTTCAGCGCCACCACCGCAAAGAGCCAGTTGCTCGGCGCGTGGTCGGCCCTGAGAGGCGGGCACCGGTCGGGGCGAAGCGGCCCCGAAGCAGACGCATACTCCGGGCAGGCCTCGTGGCCGCGCTACCTGCTCCCGGATGAAAGAAGCTTTCTATCAGCCCCGCCGCATCGCCGCGTCCCGCTTCGTGCCGGTCCGCGGCCTGCAGTACCACGTCCTCACCTGGGGCGGGTGCGGTCCGCCTGCAGCGCCGCCCCTCGTCCTGTTGCACGGCTGGATGGACGTGGCGGCGTCGTTTCAGTTCGTCGTCGATGCGCTCGAGGACACGGCGCTGGCCGGGCGGGCGATCGTCGCGCCCGACTGGCGCGGCTTCGGGTTGACCGAGCCGCCGCATCCGACCGACAGCTACTGGTTCCCCGACTACCTCGGCGACCTCGACGTGCTGCTGCGTGCGCTCGGTATCGAAGGTGCCGTCGACCTCGCCGGCCACAGCATGGGCGGCAACGTCGTGATGAGCTACGCCGGCGTGCGGCCGGCGCGCGTGCGGCGCCTGGTCAACCTCGAAGGTTTCGGCATGCCGCGCACCGAGCCGCGGCACGCGCCGAAGCGGCTGGCGCAGTGGCTCGATGCGCTGGCCGAGCCGCAGAGCCTGAAGACCTACGCCGATCTCGACGAAGTGGCCGCGCGGCTGCGCAAGACCAACCCGCGCCTGCCCGCGGACAAGGCGCAGTGGCTGGCGCCGCACTGGTCGCGGCGCGGCGACGACGGCCGGCTGCACATCCTCGGCGACCCCGCGCACAAGCGGCCGAACCCCGTGCTCTATCGCGTCGACGAGATCCTCGAAACCTGGAAGCTCATCGCCGCGCCGACGCTGTGGGTGGAAGCGGCCGACTCGCAGCCCGAGACGTGGTGGGGCCACCGCTACAGCCGCGCCGAATTCCACGAGCGGCTCGCCGTTGTGCCGCACGTCGAGAAGCGCCTGCTCGCCGACTGCGGCCACATGCTGCACCACGACCAGCCGCAGGCGGTGGCGGCGCTACTCGCGGCCTTCCTCGGCGCGCGCTGAACGCATCGGGGTGATCGGCGAGACCGGGTCGGCGCTGAGAGACAATCACGCCCCATGGACACCGAAGAAATCAACGCCATCGGCACCCTGCTGGCCGATCTCTCCGAGCGCACGCAGCAACTTCGGGGGTATCTTTGACTACGACCGCAAAGCACTGCGGCTGAACGAGGTCAACGCCGCGCTCGAGAACCCGGCGGTCTGGAACGAGCCCAAGCGCGCCCAGGAACTGGGGCGTGAGAAGAAGGCGCTGGAGACGGTGGTCGGCACGATCGGCCATCTGCAGAGCGACCTCGCCGACAACACCGAGCTGTACGAGATGAGCAAGGCCGAGGGCGACGAGCCCGGCCTGAAGCACATCCTCGAAGAGGCGCAGGCGCTGCGCGCCGAGGTCGAGCAGCTCGAGTTCCGGCGCATGTTCAACAACCCGGCCGACCCGCTGAACTGCTTCGTCGACATCCAGGCCGGCGCCGGCGGCACCGAGGCGATGGACTGGGCCGCGATGCTGCTGCGCCAGTACCTGAAGTACTGCGAGCGCAAGGGCTTCAAGGCCGAGGTGCTGGAAGAGACCGAAGGCGACGTGGCCGGCATCCGCAGCGCGACGCTGAAGGTCGAAGGTGAATACGCCTTCGGCCAGCTGCGCACCGAGACCGGCGTGCACCGCCTCGTGCGCAAGAGCCCGTTCGACAGCGGCGGCGGCCGGCACACGAGCTTCGCGAGCCTGTTCGTCTACCCCGAGGTCGACGACTCGATCGAGATCGAGATCAACCCGGCCGACGTGCGCACCGACACTTTCCGCGCCAGCGGCGCCGGCGGCCAGCACATCAACAAGACCGACTCGGCGGTGCGGCTCACGCACATGCCCACCGGCATCGTCGTGCAGTGCCAGAACGACCGCAGCCAGCACCGCAACCGCGACGAGGCCTGGCAGATGCTGCGCTCGCGTCTCTATGAACACGAGATGCGCAAGCAGCGCGAAGCACAGCAGAAGCTCGAGGAGAGCAAGACCGACGTCGGCTGGGGCCACCAGATCCGCAGCTACGTGCTCGACCAGAGCCGCATCAAGGACCTGCGCACCAACGTCGAGATCAGCAACACGCAGAAAGTGCTCGACGGCGACCTCGATGTCTTCATCGAGGCGAGCCTGAAGCAAGGGCTCTAAAGAGCACGCAGAGCGCACGCGCGCCGCCCACGCACGCGTGCGCCAGGGACACGGGAACCGAGGAGACGACGCAGCATGCTGCGAGAAGCCACCGCCACGCCGGTGCGGCGCGAGGACTACGCGCCGCCGGCCTTCTTCATCCGCACGGTCGAGCTGACGTTCGACCTCGAGCCGGCCAAGACGATCGTCGCCAGCCGCCTGCGCATCGAGCGCAACCTGGCCGTGCCGCGCGGGCCGCTGCGCCTGCACGGCGAGGGCCTGACGCTGCTGCGCTGCCTGGCCGACGGGCAGAGCGTGTCGTTCCGCCACGAAGGCGGCAACGCCGGCGGCGACCTTGTCATCGACAACCCGCCCGAGGCCGACGCCTTCACGCTCGAGCTGCGCAACACCTGCTGCCCGGAGAAGAACACGGCGCTGTCGGGGCTGTACACGAGCGGCGGCGGCTTCTTCACGCAGTGCGAGGCCGAAGGCTTTCGGCGCATCACCTACTACCTCGACCGGCCCGACGTGATGGCCGTCTACACCGTGACGCTGCGCGCCGACCGCGCGCGCTACCCGGTGCTGCTGGCCAACGGCAACCTCGTCGACGAAGGCCGGCTGGACAACGGCCGCCACTTCGCGAAGTGGCACGACCCGCATCCGAAGCCGAGCTACCTGTTCGCGCTGGTGGCCGGCAACCTCGTCGCGCGCGAGCAGCGCATCCGCTCGCGCAGCGGCCGCGACCACCTGCTGCAGGTGTACGTGCGCCCGGGCGACCTCGAGAAGACCGAGCACGCAATGAACTCGCTCGTCGCCAGCGTCGCCTGGGACGAGACGCGCTTCGGCCTTGCACTCGATCTCGACCGCTACATGGTCGTCGCCGTCGAGGACTACAACGGCGGCGCGATGGAGAACAAGGGGCTCAACCTCTTCAACACGAAGTACGTGCTCGGCAGCCCCGCCAGCGCCACCGACGCCGACTTCGCCGGCATCGAGAGCGTCATCGCGCACGAGTACTTTCACAACTGGACGGGCAACCGCGTCACCTGCCGCGACTGGTTCCAGCTGTCGCTGAAGGAAGGCCTCACCGTCTACCGCGACCAGGAGTTCAGCGCCGACATGGCCGCCGGCGCTGCCGCCGAAGCCGGCGCCGACGCGGCCTCGGCGCGCGCCGTGCAGCGCATCGAGGACGTGCGGCGGCTGCGCAGCATGCAGTTCCCCGAGGACGCGGGCCCGATGGCGCACGCGGTGCGCCCCGACGCCTATCTCGAGATCCAGAACTTCTACACGCCCACCGTCTATGAGAAGGGCGCCGAGGTCGTGCGGATGATGGCGACGCTCGTCGGCCGCGCCGGCTTTGCACGCGGCCTGTCGCTGTACCTGCAACGCCACGACGGGCAGGCGGTGACCTGCGACGACTTCGCGCAGGCGATCGCCGACGCCAACCCGGGCAGCGAACTCGCGTCGCGGCTGGCCGCGTTCAAGCGCTGGTACGCGCAGGCCGGCACGCCGCGCGTCACGGCGCGCGGGCAGTGGGACGCCGACGCGCGAACCTACACGCTGACGCTGTCGCAAAGCTGCCCGCCGACGCCGGGGCAGCCGGCGAAGGAACCGTTCGTGATCCCGGTGCTGGCGGCGCTGCTCGCGCCCGGCGGCGAGACGCTCGCCGCCGAGCGGCTGCTCGTGCTCGAAGAGGCCGAGCAGCGCTTTGTCTTCGAGGGCATCGGCGAGGCGCCGGTGCCTTCGCTGCTGCGCGGCTTCTCGGCGCCGGTGAAGCTCGACGACGGTCTGGGCGAGGCCGAGCGCCTCGCGCTGCTCGCCCACGACAGCGACGCCTTCAACCGCTTCGAGGCCGGCCAGCGGCTCGTGCTCGACCGGCTGCTCGCGGCCGTGCGCGAGGGCGGCGAGCCCCAGCTCGACGAGGCGCTGGCCGAGGCGCTGCGCCGCGTGCTGCGCGCGCCGGCGCTCGACGCGCAGTTCAAGGCGCTGGTGTTGAGCGCACCCGACGAGGACTACATCGCCGAGCAGCTGGCCGAGGTCGACCCGCAGCGCATCCACGCCGCGCGCGAGAGCTGGCGACGCCGCCTCGCCGAGCGCCTGCACGATGACTGGGCGTGGGCCTACGAACACCATCAGGTGCGCGAGGGCTACCGCCCGACGGTGGCGCAAAGCGGCCGCCGCGCACTGGCCAATCTCGCGCTCGGCCACCTCGTGCTGCACGCCGTGCAGCAAGGCGACGAGGTCTGGCCCGGCCGTGCCTACCAGCGCGTCAAGGACGCCGCCCACCTGACCGAGCGCCTCGGCGCGATCAGCGCCCTCGTGCAGGCGCAGTCGCCGCTGGCCGATCGGGCCATCGAGCGCTTCCACGCGCTGGCGCATGGCGACGCGCTCGTGCTCGACAAGTGGTTCTGGCTGCAGGCGACGGCGCCGGAGCCGGTGGGCGTTGGCTCCGGCAGCGCCTTCGCGCGCGCCCGCGCGCTGCTACAGCACGCGGACTTCTCGATGAAGAACCCGAACCGAGTGCGCAGCCTGTTGTTCGGGCTGGCCGGCGGCAACCCGGCCGCGTTCCACCGCGCCGACGCCGCCGGCTACGTGCTGTGGGTCGAACGGCTGCTCGAGCTGGACAGCCACAACCCGCAGCTCGCGGCGCGCTTCGCGCGCATGCTCGACCGCTGGCGCTCGCTCGCCGAGCCGTGGCGCGGCGCGGCGCGGGAGGCGATCGCGCGCGTCGCCGCGCGGCCCGACCTGAGCAACGATGTGCGCGAAGTCGTCACGCGCGCGCTGGCCGGCGAGACCGCGGGCTGAGGCGCACAGGCCCTCACCTGCCCTATGCTCGGCGCCGGCATTCCATAGCAGCACGGCACCATGAGCAAGCGAGTCAGCCTGACGCAGTACCTGGTCGAGAAGCAGCGCGAGGACGGGCACATCCCGGGCCAGCTGCGCCTGTTGATCGAAGTCGTCGCGCGCGCCTGCAAGCGCATCGCGATCTCGGTGAACAAGGGCGCGTTGGGCGACGTGCTCGGCACCGCCGGCAGCGAGAACGTGCAAGGCGAGGTGCAGAAGAAGCTGGACGTCATCGCCAACGAGGTGCTGGTCGAGGCCAACGAATGGGGCGGCCACCTCGCGGCGATGGCCAGCGAGGAGATGGACAGCATCCACGTCGTGCCCAACCGCTATCCGCAGGGCGAGTACCTGCTGCTGTTCGACCCGCTGGACGGCAGCAGCAACATCGACGTCAACGTCTCGATCGGCACGATCTTCAGCGTGCTGCGCAAGGTGGGCCACTCGCGCGGCGTCGAGGAGGCCGATTTCCTGCAGCCCGGCCGCCAGCAGGCCGCCGCCGGCTACTGCGTCTACGGGCCGCAGACGACGCTGGTGCTGACGGTGGGCGACGGCGTCGCGATGTTCACGCTCGACCGCGAGACGGGCTCGTGGGTGCTGATCGAGGACGGCGTGCGCATCCCCGAGGACACGCGCGAGTTCGCGATCAACATGTCGAACATGCGCCACTGGGCGCCGCCGGTGAAGCGCTATATCGACGAGTGCCTGGCGGGCAAGGACGGCCCGCGCGACAAGGACTTCAACATGCGCTGGGTGGCGAGCATGGTCGCCGACGTGCACCGCATCCTGAGCCGCGGCGGCATCTTCATGTACCCGTGGGACAAGCGCGAGCCCGACAAGCCCGGCAAGCTGCGCCTGATGTACGAGGCCAACCCGATGAGCTTCCTCGTCGAGCAGGCCGGCGGCGCGGCCACCAACGGCGTCGAGCGCATCCTCGACCTCGCGCCCAAGAAGCTGCACGAGCGCGTCAGCGTCATCCTCGGCTCGAAGAACGAGGTGCTGCGGGTGACCGAGTACCACCAGAGCGGCGGCACCGACTGACCCGACGACCGCACGCTCACAAAGCACAACGGCCCGCAAACTGCGGGCCGTTGCCTTTGGCTGGAGGCGCGATCCGGAGTCGAACCGGACTAGACGGATTTGCAATCCGTTGCATAACCGCTTTGCTATCGCGCCAGGCGCTCCTGGAAGCAGAAGGGGAAGCGCCTGCTTCCCCTTCGATTGCCTTCGAGAACCTGGAGCGGGAAACGAGTCTCGAACTCGCGACCTCAACCTTGGCAAGGTTGCGCTCTACCAACTGAGCTATTCCCGCGTGAGCCTCGCATTATAGCTGCACTCCGGCGGCGTTCGGCAATGGGCCGAGGCCACCGGGTGCAGGGCTGCGTAGTGAACCGATGCGCTCTCTGGCTCAGTGCGGCCGCCCGTCGCTCGGCGCGGCGGCCGGCGAAGGCGCCACGGCGCCCGACTGCAACGGCTTCGCGCCGGATTCGGGCGGCGTGACCGCGGGCTCGTCGTCGGGCAGCGCCTCGGGGCGCTTCTCGAGCGCGAGGTCGAGCACCTGGTCGATCCACTTCACCGGCACGATCTCGAGCCTGTCCTTCGCGTTCTCCGGGATGTCCTGCAGATCCTTGACGTTCTCCTCGGGGATCAGCACGGTCTTCACGCCGCCGCGGTGCGCGGCGAGCAGCTTCTCCTTGAGGCCGCCGATCGCCGTGACCTCGCCGCGCAGCGTGATTTCGCCGGTCATCGCCACGTCGGACTTCACCGGGATGCCGGTCAGCGCCGAGACGAAGGCCGTCGTCATCGCGATGCCCGCGCTCGGGCCGTCCTTGGGCGTCGCGCCGTCAGGGACGTGGATGTGGATGTCGCGCTTCTCGAAGAGCTCGTCCTTGATGCCCAGGCGCCGCGAGCGGCTGCGCACGACCGAGCGCGCGGCCTCGACCGACTCCTTCATCACGTCGCCGAGCTGCCCGGTGCGGATGATGTTGCCCTTGCCGGGCATCACCGCGGCTTCGATCGTCAGCAGGTCGCCGCCGACCTCGGTCCACGCGAGGCCGACCACCTGGCCGACCTGGTTCTTCTTCTCTGTGCGGCCGAAGTCGTACTTGCGCACGCCGAGGAAGTCGTTGAGGTTCTCCTCGGTGACGACCACCTTGCCGTCGTACTTCTTGAGCTGGTGGCCCTTGACGACCTTGCGGCAGACCTTGCTGATCTCGCGCTCGAGCGAGCGCACACCGGCCTCGCGCGTGTAGTAGCGGATGATGCCGAGGATGCCGCCCTCGGTGAGCTCGAGCTCACCTTCCTTGACGCCGTTGTTCTTCTCCTGCTTGGGCAGGAGATACCGGCGCGCGATGTTGAGCTTCTCGTCCTCGGTGTAGCCGGCAAGGCGGATGACTTCCATCCGGTCGAGCAGCGCCGGCGGGATGTTCATCGAGTTCGACGTGGCGACGAACATCACATCGCTCAGATCGAAGTCGACCTCGACGTAGTGGTCGCTGAAGGTGTGGTTCTGCTCGGGGTCGAGCACCTCCAGCAGCGCCGAGGACGGGTCGCCGCGGAAGTCCATGCCGAGCTTGTCGATCTCGTCGAGCAGGAACAGCGGATTGCGCGTGCCGACCTTGGATAGCGACTGCAGCACCTTGCCCGGCATCGAGCCGATGTAGGTGCGGCGGTGGCCGCGGATCTCGGCCTCGTCGCGCATGCCGCCGAGCGCCATGCGCACGTACTTGCGGCCGGTGGCGCGCGCCACGCTCTGGCCGAGCGAGGTCTTGCCCACACCCGGCGGCCCCACGAGGCACAGGATCGGCGCCTTCACCTTGTCGACGCGCTGCTGCACCGCCAGGTACTCGAGGATGCGGTCCTTGACCTTCTCGAGGCCGTAGTGGTCCTCGTTGAGCACCTCCTCGGCGAACGCGAGGTCGTGCTTGATCTTCGTCTTCTTCGCCCAGGGCAGGTTGACGAGGATGTCGATGTAGTTGCGCACCACCGTCGCCTCGGCGGACATCGGCGACATGAGCTTGAGCTTCTTCAGCTCGTTCTCGGCCTTCTTGCGGGCCTCCTTGCTCATCTTGGCGGCCTTGACCTTCTTGTCCAGCTCCTCGAGGTCTGCACCTTCCTCGCCGTCGCCGAGCTCCTTCTGGATCGCCTTGACCTGCTCGTTGAGGTAGTACTCGCGCTGGCTCTTCTCCATCTGCCGCTTGACGCGGCCGCGGATGCGCTTTTCGACCTGCAGGATGTCGACCTCGTGCTCGAGCAGCTCGAGCAGCTTCTCCAGCCGCTTGGCGACTTCGAACAGGTCGAGCACCGACTGCTTGGCCTCGAGCTTGAGCGGCAGGTGCGCGGCGATCGTGTCGGCCAGACGCCCGGCGTCGTCGATGCCGGCGATGCTGGTCAGGATCTCCGGCGGGATCTTCTTGTTGAGCTTGACGTACTGGTCGAAGTGCTGCGTCACCGCGCGGCGCAGCGCCTCGATCTCGGGCGACGCCTCGTTGCCCGGCGGCACCGGCACCACTTCGCCGGTGAAGTAGCCGTCGGTCTCGGTGATGCTCTTCGTGTCGGCGCGCTGCAGGCCCTCGACGAGCACCTTCACGGTGCCGTCGGGCAGCTTCAGCATCTGCAGGATCGAGGAGACGCAGCCGACGTCGAACATGTCGTCGGCCTTCGGCTCGTCCTTGCCGGCGGCCTTCTGGGCCACGAGCATGATCTGGCGGCCCGATTCCATCGCCGCTTCGAGCGCCTTGATCGATTTCGGCCGGCCCACGAACAGCGGGATGACCATGTGCGGGAAGACCACCACATCGCGCAACGGCAGCAGCGGCAGCGTGATCGGGTCGGCAGGCAGGGGGGTGTGGCCGGACATTGGGACCTCTCTTTCACCGGCGCATCTGGGGGCCGCCGGAAGGAATGCAAGCGCCTGGCGGTTGGTAGCGGCTGTGGCGGCAAGCGCGACCGAGGGCCTTGCTCCGCGCCCTGCCCGCGTTTCTAGGCGCTGGCCTTGTGCTCGCGGTAGACGAGCAGCGGCTTGGCGCCCTCTTCGACGATGTGCTCGTCGATCACGACCTTCGCCACCCGGTCCATGGTGGGCAGGTCGAACATGGTGTCGATCAGCGAATGTTCGAGGATCGAGCGCAGCCCGCGCGCCCCGGTCTTGCGCGCCAGCGCCTTGCGGGCGATGGCGGCCAGCGCCGAGGGCCGGATCTCGAGTTCGACCCCGTCCATGGCGAACAGCTTCTGGTACTGCTTGACGAGCGCGTTCTTCGGCTCGGTCAGGATTTGGACCAAGGCGTCCTCGGTGAGTTCACCGAGCGTGGCGACCACCGGCAGGCGGCCGACGAGTTCCGGAATGAGCCCGAACTTGATCAGGTCTTCGGGTTCGACCGAGCGGAAGAGGTCGGAGACCTTCTTCTCGCTCTTGCTGTGCACCGTGGCCGCGAAGCCGATACCCGACTTCTCGGTGCGGTTCTGGATGACCTTTTCGAGGCCGTCGAAGGCGCCGCCGCAGATGAACAGGATGTTCGTCGTGTCGATCTGCAGGAAGTCCTGGTTCGGGTGCTTGCGCCCGCCCTGCGGCGGCACGCTCGCCATCGTGCCTTCGACGAGCTTCAACAGCGCCTGCTGCACACCCTCGCCCGACACGTCGCGCGTGATGCTCGGGTTGTCGGCCTTGCGGCTGATCTTGTCGATCTCGTCGATGTAGACGATGCCCCGCTGCGCCCGCTCGACATCGTAGTTGCAGTTCTGAAGCAGCTTCTGGATGATGTTCTCGACGTCCTCGCCGACGTAGCCGGCTTCGGTGAGCGTCGTCGCATCGGCGATGACGAACGGCACGTTCAGCAGCCGCGCGAGCGTCTGCGCCAGGAGCGTCTTGCCGCTGCCGGTGGGGCCGATGAGCAGGATGTTGCTCTTCGTCAGCTCGACCTCGTCCTTGGCCGACGAGCCGCCCATGTGCTTCAGGCGCTTGTAGTGGTTGTAGACGGCCACCGACAGCGTGCGCTTGGCGATGTCCTGCCCGATCACGTACTGGTCGAGGATCGTCTTGATCTCGCTGGGCACCGGCAGGTCGCTCTTGCCGGCCTTGGCCGCCGGCGCGTCGGCCGGCACTTCATCGCGGATGATGTCGTTGCACAGCTCGATGCACTCGTCGCAGATGAACACCGACGGGCCGGCGATGAGCTTCTTCACCTCGTGCTGGCTCTTGCCGCAGAACGAGCAGTAAAGAACCTTCTCGCTGGAAGCGCCCTTCTTGTCGGCCATGGAGTGCTGTACGCGCGCAGATGCCCTGGGGGATGCGGCGCATCATAGCCGATGCCCCCGGCGCGGCGCCCGCGGCGAAGCGGGCGAAAAAAGGGGAAATCCGCCGGCGTCAGACCGCTTGCCGGCCGGCGCGCGCGACTCCCGCCGTCACATCAGGCGCGCTTGTCGAGCACCTGGTCGATGAGGCCGTAGTCCTTCGCTTCGGCGGCCGACATCCAGTAGTCGCGCTCCATGTCGGCGGCGATGCGCTCGACCGGCTGGCCGGTGCGCTCGGCGTAGATGCGGTTGAGCTGCTCGCGCGTCTTGATGATCTCGCGCGCCTGGATCTCGATGTCGCTCGCCTGCCCCTGCGCGCCGCCGCTCGGCTGGTGGATCATCACGCGCGAGTTCGGCAGCGCGATGCGCTTGCCCTTCGCGCCGGCCATCAGGAGGAAGCTGCCCATGGAGGCCGCCATGCCCATGCACAGCGTCGACACGTCGGGCTTGATCCAGTTCATCGTGTCGTAGATCGACAGCCCGGCGCTGACGCTGCCGCCGGGGCTGTTGATGTAGAGGAAGATCTCCTTGTCGGGGTTCTCGCTCTCCAGGAACAGCAACTGCGCGCAAACCACGTTGGCCGTGGCGTCGCTGACCGGGCCGACGAGGAAGACGATGCGCTCCTTCAGCAGGCGGCTGTAGATGTCGTAGGCGCGCTCGCCGCGGCCCGACTGCTCGATGACCATGGGGACGTAGTTCAGGCCCACGGTATCCGGCTGGCTCATCATCGATTTCGTCTCCGAGGGTTCGCAGGTCCAGAGGCGGCGGGGAACAACCCTCGTCAGGCCGCGCTCATCAGTTCGTCGAACGGTAGCACCTTGTCGATGACCTTCGCCCGGCCCAGCACGAACTCGGTCACGTTGTTCTCGATCACCACCGCCTCGACATCGGCCATGCGCTGGCGGTCGCCGAGGTACCAGTTCATCACCTCGGCGGGCTTCTCGTAGCTCTGGCTCATCTCCTCGATGTGCGCACGCAGCTGCTCGGGCTTGGCCTGCAGGTTGTTGGCGCGCACGAGTTCGCCTACGACGAGGCCCAGGCGCACGCGGCGCTCGGCCTGCGGGCGGAAGATGTCGCCGGGGATCTCGGCCTTGTCGGCGTCCTTCACGCCGCGCTGCTTCAGGTCGGCACGGGCGGCGCCGATCATGCGCTCGGTCTCGTTGTCGACCAGCGTCTTCGGCAGGTCGAGCTCGGCCAGCTTCGTCAGCGCCTCCATCACCGCGCCCTTGTTGCGCGCGGCCAGGCGAAACTTCACCTCGCGCTCGAGGTTCTTCTTCACGTCGGCACGCAGGCCGTCGACCGTGGCGTCCTTGATGCCCAGCGTCTTGGCGAACGCGTCGTCGACCGCGGGCATGTGCGGCACCTCGATCTTCCTGACCGAGACGAGGAAATCGGCCTCCTTGCCGGCGACGTCCTTGCCGGCGTAGTCGGCCGGGAACGTGAGCGGGAAGGTCTTGTTCTCGCCGACCTTCATGCCGCGCACCGACTGGTCGAACTGCTCGAGCATCTGGCCTTCGCCGATGATGAACTGGAAGCCTTCGGCCTTGCCGCCGGCGAACGGCTCGCCGTCGATCTTGCCTTCGAAGTCGATGGACACGCGGTCGCCTTCGGCAGCGCCTTCGGTGGCCGGGCGCTGCGTGAACGTGCGCCGTTGCTTGCGCAGGATGTCGATCGTGCGGTCGATCGCCGCGTCGCTGACCTCGGTGGCGATGCGTTCGACTTCGGCCGTCGCGAGGTCGCCGATCTTCACCTCGGGGTAGACCTCGAAGGTGGCGTCGAAGGCCAGTTGGCCTTCGGGCGCTTCTTCCTTCTGCGTGATGCGCGGCGCACCGGCGACGCGCAGCTTCGCTTCCTGCGCGGCGTCGGCGAAGGCCTGGCCGACCTTGTCGTTGACGACCTCGTACTGCACCGAGTAGCCGTAGCGCTGCGCGACGACGCTCATCGGCACCTTGCCCGGGCGGAAGCCGTCGGCCTTGACGGTGCGCGACAGGCGCTTCAGGCGCGACTCCACCTCGCCGTTGATGGCCTGCGCCGGCAGCGTCAGCGTGATGCGGCGTTCGAGCTTGTCGAGGGTTTCAACTTGGACAGCCATGGTGCGTCAGCGTTTGAGGGTTCGGAAAGAACGGGATGTGTGTCTGGTGCGCGGGGCCGGACTCGAACCGGCACGCCCGTGAAGGCGTCAGGACCTAAACCTGGTGCGTCTACCAATTTCGCCACCCGCGCGGTGGGTGGGCCGGCGCGGCCGGCACGGCCGGCACGACCGGCCGGCGCGAGCCGGCACGTCGCACCGCGGCCCGGCGTTCACACGCCGGCTCGCGGGTTTCGGCGAACCGGTGATTCTAGCCGCGGCGCACGCGGAACCAGGCCGCGTACATCGCCGGCAGCGCCAGCAGCGTCAGCGCGGTGGCGACAACGAGGCCGCCCATGATCGCCACCGCCATCGGCCCCCAGAAGCCGCTGCGCGCCAGCGGCACCATTGCCAGCACCGCCGCCGCGGCGGTCAGCACGATCGGCCGGAAGCGGCGCACCGCCGCCTCGACGATGGCGTCCCAGGCCGGCACGCCGCGTTGCCGGTCCTGCTCGATCTGGTCGATCAGGATCACCGAGTTGCGCATGATCATGCCGACGAGCGCCACGACACCCAGCAGCGCGACGAAGCCGAACGGCCGGTCCAGCACGAGCAGCGCCGCCGCGGCACCTGCGATGCCGAGCGGCCCGGTCAGGAACACCAGCATCGCGCGGCTGAAGCTCTGCAACTGCAGCATCAAGAGCGTGAAGATGATGAACAGCATCATCGGCACGCCGGCAGCGATCGCGCCCTGGCCCTTGCTGCTTTCCTCGACCGCGCCGGCGATCTGGATGCGGTAGCCGGGCGGCATCTTCGCGGCCAGCGCCTGCATTGCCGGCCACACCTGCGCGGTGACGGTGGCGCCTTGCACGCCTTCGACGACGTCGCCCTGCACGGTGACCGCGAAGTCGCGCCCTTCGCGCCAGATGACGCCCGGCTCCCAGCCGAAGTCCACCTTCGCGACCTGCGTCAGCGGCACCGCGCGGCCGCTGGCGGTGGGCAGGTAGGCGCTGCCGAGGTCGGTGATCGCATCGCGTTCGGCCAGCGGCTGGCGCAGCACGATGTCGACGAGCTTGTCGCCTTCGCGGTACTGGCCGATCACGCTGCCCGACAGGATCGTGCGCGACGCCAGCGCCACCGACTGACTGCTGACACCGAGCGCGCGCGCCTTGTCCTGGTCGATGGCCAGCCGCAGCGCCTTGACCGGCTCGTTCCAGTTGTCGTTGACGCCGCGCATGTTCGGATTCGCGCGCAGGATCTCCTTGGCCTGGTCGGCCCAGGCGCGCACTTCCTTCGCATCGAGGCCGACGACGCGGAACTGCACCGGATACGGCACCGGCGGCCCGTTGGGCAGCAGCTTGACGCGGCCGCGCACCTCGGGGAACTCGCTGGCCAGGATCTCGGGCAGGCGCACGCGCAGCGCCTCGCGCAGCGACGGATCTTTGGGCAGCAGGATCGTCTGGCTCACGTTGGGCTGCGGGAAGATCTGGTCCAGCGGCAGGTAGAAGCGCGGCACGCCGGCGCCGATCCACACGCTCACCGAGGCGACGCCCGGCTCGCGCTGCATGCGCTGCTCGAAGCGGCGCGCGACGGCCTCGCTTTGCTGGATCGTCGAGCCCTCGGGCAGCCACAGGTCGACGAGGATCTCCGGCCGGCTCGAATCCGGAAAGAACTGCTGCTGCACACGCGCCATGCCGGCGATGCCGAGCGCGAAGGTGGCCACCGTCAGCGCGATCGTGATCCAGCGGTGCTGCACGCACCAGTCGACCGCGGCGCGGAAGCGGCTGTAGAACGGCGTGTCGAAAAGCTCGTGCGGGCCGGCCGCCGCTTCAGCGGCGCGCGCCTTGTTGTGCAGCAGCTTCGCGCCGAGGTACGGCACGAAGTACACCGACACGGCCCACGAGATGACGAGCGCCGCCGACGTGACGGCGAAGATCGCGAAGGTGTATTCGCCGGTCACGCTCTTGGCCAGGCCGATCGGCAGGAAGCCCGCGGCGGTGATCAGCGTGCCGGTCAGCATCGGCATCGACGTCACCTCGTAGGCGAAGGTCGCCGCACGCACCTTGTCCAAGCCCTCCTCGAGCTTTCGCACCATCATCTCGACGGCGATGATCGCGTCGTCGACGAGCAGGCCGAGCGCGATGATCAGGCTGCCGAGCGAGATCTTGTGCAGCCCGACGCCCCAGTAGTACATGACGACGAAGGTGATCGCCAGCACGAGCGGGATCGTGATCGCGACGACGAGGCCCGGCCACACGTCGATGCGGAACCACGGGAAGCCCGTGCGCCGGTGCAGCCCCAGGCTCAGGAAGCTGACGGCCAGCACGACGATCACCGCCTCGACGAGCACGCGCACGAACTCGCCGACCGAGCGCACCACCGCCTGCGGCTGATCCTGGATCTGCATCAGTTCCAGGCCCACCGGCAACTCGGCCTGCATCGCGCGCGTCGCCTCGGCGAGCGCGCGGCCGAGCGCGACGATGTCGCCGCCCTTGGCCATCGAGACGCCGAGCGCGATGACGTCGCGCCCCTGATGGCGCACCTTCACCGCCGGCGGGTCGACGTAGCCGCGGCGGATCTCGGCGATGTCGGCCAGCCGCAGCGAACTCGCGGCGCCGGTGGCCGGGTTGATGGCACGGATCGGCAGACGCTTCAACTCGTCGATCGAATTGAACTGGCCGCCGATGCGCACCTGCAACCGCTCGGCGCCGGCGTCGAGCACGCCGGCGCCCTCGACAGCGTTCTGCGCGCCGAGCTGCGCGACGACCTGGTTCATGTCCAGGCCCAGCTGCGCGAGGCGCTGCTGCGAGATCTCGACGAACACCCGCTCGGCCTGCGCGCCGAAGAGTTCGACCTTGGCCACGTCGGGCACGCGCAAGAGGCGCTGGCGCACGCGCTCGGCGTGCACACGCTGCTCCTCGCGACTGAAGCCGTCGGCGGCGAGCGCGAAGATCGAGCCGTAGACATCGCCGAAGTCGTCGTTGAAGACGGGGCCGACGACGCCTTGCGGCAGCGTCGAACGGATGTCGCCGACGCGCTTGCGCGCCTGGTACCAGCTCCCGGCCACCTCCCTGGGCGGCGCCGAGTCCTTCAGCTGCAAGACGGTCAGGCTCTCGCCGGGCTTCGTGTAGCTGCGCAGGATGTCGGCGTGCGGCACCTCCTGCAGCGCGCGCTCGATGCGGTCGGTCACCTGCTCGGCCATCTGCTGCGCCGTGGCGCCGGGCCAGAACGCCTGCACGACCATCGCGCGGAAGGTGAACGGCGGGTCCTCGTCCTGGCCGAGCTGGAAATAGGCGGCCACGCCGAGCACCAGCATCACCACCATCAGGTAGCGCGTCAGCGCCGGGTGTTCGAGCGCCCAGCGCGAGATGTTGAAGCGCGGCGCGGCGGCCGCTTCGGCGGTTTCGGCGAGCGTGTTCATGGCGCGGAGGCGGCGCTCGAGGCCGCGTACAGCCGCACCTTCTGCCCGGCGGTCAGCACGTGCACGCCGGCCGTGACGACGATCTGCCCGGGGCTCAAGCCGGAGGCGACGACGACCTCGTTGCCGTCGGCGCCGGCAACGACGACAGGCTGCACCTTCACCGTCATCGACGCCGGGTCGAGCAGCCAGACGGCGCTTTGCGTGCTTTGCCCTTGCTGCTGCATCAGCGCCGAAAGCGGCAGCTTCACGACGCCCGGTCGCGGCGGCTGGTCGATCGACACCGTCAGCGTCTGGCCGAGTTGCACGGCGGCGGCGCCGAGGTCGGCCTTCACCAGGAAGGTGCGCGTCGCCGGGTCGGCCGCGGCGGCCACCTCGCGCACGGTGGCCGGCAGCGCCTCGCCCGGCGCGCCCCAGGCGCGCACCCGCAGCGCGGCCTTGCGGCCGATGAGCGCACGCAGCGCGGTCACGCCGTCTTCGGGCACCGTGAAGACCGCGTCGCGCGGCCCGTCGTGCGCCAGGCGCAGCACCGGCGTGCCGGCGGCGAGCACGGCGCCCGGTTCGGCGTCGACGGCGGTGATGACGCCGGCGGCGGTGGCCGTGAGCGCCGCGTAGCCGGCCTGGTTGCGCTGCACGTCGGCCTGCGCGCGCGCCTGCTCGGCCTGCGCCTGCGTCGCCTTCAGCGCGCTTTCGCGGCGCTCGAGTTCCCAGGCGCTGATGAAGCCCTGTGCACGCAGGTCCTGGAAGCGCTTGAACTCGGCGGCGGCCAACGCGTGCTGCGTCGCCGCCGCCTGCGCCGCGGCGGCCGCGGCCTGCTCGCCGAGAGCCAGGTCACCGGCGTCCAACCGCGCGAGCACCTGGCCGGCGCGCACCCGCTGGCCGAGTTCGGCCTGCCGGCTGACCATCTTGCCCGGCACGCGGAAGGCGAGGCGCGATTCGGTCCGCGCCCGCACCTCGGCCGCGAAGTCGTGCGTGCCGCCGGCGACGCCGCTCGTCACCGTCATCGTGCGCACGGCACGCACGGGCTCCGGCGCCGGGGCCGGCTTGCTGCAACCGACAAGCAGCGCGGCGACGAAGGTCGCCAGCATCGCGGGTGATGAGCGGGCGAGCAACGCGCGAGCGTTTAACGAGCCGGCGCGAACGCCGGCGGCGAGGAGGTTCATCGTGTGGATCCAGCGTCGCCGGCCCGGGCGCGTCGGGATGGGTAAGGGTAAGAGGTGAAGTGGTCGTTAATGACTGACCGGTCAGTAATATAGAAGCGCGGGTGAATCGCTGTCAACAGCACGCGACACGGCCGCTTGCACAATCGCGCCCGTGGGTGTGGGCCATTACGAGAACTTTCCGGTCGCTTCGGTGCTGTGCCCACCCGGGCTGCGGCCGCCCATCGTCGCCATCTATCGGTTCGCGCGCGTCGCGGACGACATCGCCGACGAAGGCGACGCGAGCGCCGCAGCGCGCCTCGAGGCGCTCGCCGACTACCGCGCGGCGCTGGTGCGTGCACTAGGTGGCGTGGCGCCGAGCGGCGCCGCGTCGACCGCATCGCCTGACCTACTGCAGCCGAAGTCAATGCGTTGGCCCGCCGTCTTCGAACCGCTGGCCCGCGAAGCTGCCGCCTTCCGCCTGCCCGGCGAGTTGCTGCACGCGCTGCTCGACGCCTTCGAGCAGGACGTGCGCAACCCGCCCTACCCCGACCGCGAGGCGCTGCTGGACTACTGCCGCCGCTCGGCCAACCCGGTCGGGCGGCTGCTGCTGCACCTGCACCACATCGCCGATGCGACGTCGCTCGCGCGCTCCGACGCCATCTGCACCGCGCTGCAGCTGATCAACTTCTGGCAGGACCTGAGCGTCGACGGCCCGCGCGGGCGCCTGTACGTGCCGCACACCGACGCGGCGCGGCACGGCGTTTCGCTCGCCGAGCTGCGCGAGCGGCGCGACAGCCCGCGCGCGCGCGCGCTGGTGCGCGAGTTGTGCGATTGGGCCGGCGCGCTGATGCGACGCGGCGCGCCGCTGGCGCTGCGCGTGCCGGGGCGTGCCGGCTGGGAGCTGCGGCTCGTCGTGCAGGGGGGGTTGCGCATCCTCGACAAGCTGGCGCGCATCGACCACGCGAGCCTCGGCCAGCGCCCGCGCCTGGGCGCGCCCGACCTGCCGCCGATGTTGTGGCGCGCCTTCGCGATGACGGATGCGGCCGCCGCGCCGGTGCCCGGGGCCGCGCCATGACGCCCGAACAGTACGTGCAGGACAAGGCGGCCAAGAGCGGCTCGTCGTTCTATTACGCGTTCCTCTTCTTGCCGCCGCCGCGGCGCGCCGCGATCACCGCCTTCTACGCCTTCTGCCGCGAGGTCGACGACGTCGTCGACGAGGTCACCGACCCCGGCGTCGCGGCGGCCAAGCTGCAGTGGTGGCGCGGCGAGGTCGCCAGCACCTTCGCCGGCAAGCCGACACATCCGGCGATGCGCGCGTTGCAGCCGCACATCAACGCATTCGGCATCACCGACCAGCACCTGCTGGCGGTCATCGACGGCTGCCAGATCGACCTCGAGCAGACGCGCTTTCTCGACTACGCGGGGCTGAAGCGCTACTGCCACCTGGTGGCCGGCGTCGTCGGCGAGGTCGCGAGCAACATCTTCGGGCGCAGCAGCGACGCCACGGTGCGCTATGCGCACCACCTGGGCCTGGCGATGCAGCTCACGAACATCATCCGCGACGTCGGCGAGGACGCGCGCCGCGGCCGCATCTACCTGCCGATGGACGAGCTGCAGCGCTTCGAGGTCAAGGCGGCCGAGATCCTGCAGCGCAGCGCGCCGTGGGGCTACAGCGATCGCTTCACGGCGCTGATGCGCTTCCAGGCCGAGCGCGCCGCGGCCACGTTCGACGCCGCGCTGGCCGAGCTGCCCGAGGCCGACCGTGAGCAGCAGAAGCCCGGGTTGATGATGGCCAACATCTACCGCACGCTGCTCGACGAGATCACGCGCGGCGGCTTCCAGGTGCTGCACCAGCGCACGTCGCTGACGCCGTTGCGCAAGCTGTGGATCGCGGCGCGCACGCACCTGCGCGGCCGATGAGCGCCGTCGGCGGCCGGCGGCTCGCGGTCATCGGCGGCGGCTGGGCGGGCCTGGCCGCCGCGGTGCGCGCCGTGCAGGCGGGCGCCCACGCCACGCTCTTCGAGATGGCGCAGCAGCTCGGCGGGCGCGCGCGCTCGGTGCCGTTGCCGCTCGCCGGCGCGACGGCGCTCGACAACGGCCAGCACATCCTCGTTGGCGCCTACCGGCGCACGCTCGAGTTGATGCACACCGTCGGCGCGGCAGAGCACGAGGTGCTGCACCGCACGCCGCTCGTGCTGCGCTACGCCGACGGGCGCGGCCTGGCGCTGCCGCGCGGGCCGGCCTGGATCGCCTTCGTGCGCGCGGTGGCCGCCTGCAACGGCTGGGACTGGTCGGATCGCTCGGCGCTGATCCGCGCGGCGGCCGGCTGGGCGCTCGACCGCTTTCGCTGCGACCCGGCACTGACCGTCGATGCGTTGTGCCGCACGTTGCCGACGGCGGTGCGGCAGTTGCTGATCGACCCGCTGTGCGTGGCGGCGCTGAACACGCCGGCGCGCGAAGCCAGCGCGCAGGTGCTGCTGCGTGTGCTGCGCGATGCGCTCTTCGCCGGGCGCGGCGGCGCCGACCTGCTGCTGCCGCGGCGACCGCTCGGCGAAGTGCTGCCGCAACCGGCGGCGCGCTGGCTGGCCGCGCGCGGCGGCGTCGTGCGGCTGGGGCAGCGGATCACCGGCATCGAGGCGGTTGGCGGGCACAACGTGCAGGCGCCGCAATGGCGCATCGACGGCGAGTCATTCGACGGCGTCGTCCTCGCCGTGCCGGCGGCCGAAGCGGCGCGGCTCGTCGCGACGCTGGCGCCGGCCTGGGCGGCGCGTGCGCAGGCGCTGCGCTACGAGCCGATCGCCACTGTCTACCTCGAATGCGCCGGCGCGCGCCTGCCGGCAGCGATGACGGCGCTCGTCGAGGGGCCGTCGGCGCCGGCGCAGTTCGCGTTCGATCACGGTGCGCTGGGCGGCGCGGCCGGCCGCTTCGCGTTTGTCGTCAGCGGCGCCGCGCCGTGGGTCGAGCGCGGCAGCGGCGCGCTCGCCGCCGCGGTGCTCGACCAGGCGCGTTCGGCCATGCCGGGCGGCACGTGGCCCACGGCGCCCCGGGTGCTGAAGGTGCTCGTCGAGCGCCGCGCGACCTTTCGCTGCACGCCGGGCCTCGACCGCCCGCCGGCCGCCATCGCGCCGGGCTTGGTGGCCGCCGGCGACTATGTCGAAGGGCCCTACCCGGCGACGCTCGAAGGCGCGGTGCGCGCCGGCGAGGCCGCGGCCGCAGCGCTGGCCTGAAGGCCGCCGGCGGCGCCGCACCGGCGCGGCTGGCGCACCCGACGTACCGCTTGTCGCGCTTCCGGAATGCAGACCGCAGTTGCGCGATGCAGAATCCTGCCTTGGCCTCGCCGAGGCCGACTTCGAGCCCACGATGCCCCGCAAGGATCCGAGCACTCCCACCATCCAGGTCCTGGAACGCGCCTTCGCGTTGCTGGACATGCTGGCCGAGCAGGCCGACCCGGTGCCGCTGAAGGAGATCGCCGAGCGCACCGGGCTGCACCCGTCCACCGCGCACCGCATCCTCAACGACCTGACGATCGGCCGCTTCGTCGACCGGCCGCAGGCGGGCAGCTACCGGCTGGGCATGCGCCTGCTGGAACTCGGCAACCTCGTCAAGGCGCGGCTGGACGTGCGCGACGCGGCGATCGGCCCGATGCGCGAGCTGCACAAGCTGACGCACCAGCCGGTGAACCTGTCGGTGCGCCAGGGCGACGAGATCGTCTACATCGAACGCGCCTACAGCGAGCGCTCGGGCATGCAGGTCGTGCGCACGGTCGGCGGTCGCGCGCCGCTGCACCTGACCTCGGTGGGCAAGCTCTTCCTCGCGCACGACGACCCGCAGCGCGTGCGCGCCTATTCGGTGCGCACCGGCCTCACCGGCCACACGCGCAACAGCATCACCGACCTGCAGCGGCTCGAGCGCGAGTTGTCCAGCGTGCGAGCCACCGGCACGGCGCGCGACGACGAGGAGCTCGAGCTCGGCGTGCGCTGCATGGCCTCGGGCGTCTTCGACGACCAGGGCAAGCTCGTCGCGGGGCTGTCGATCTCGGCGCCGGCCGACCGGCTGGAAGAGTCGTGGCTCGATCGCGTGCGGGCCACTGCGGCCCAGATCTCGGCGTCGCTCGGCTACCGGACCTGAGGGACGGCGCTCGGGGCCTCGATGGCCAGCGCGGCCGGCAGCGTCGTGACGGGTAGATCGAGCAGCGAAGCGGCGGCTTGTCCGGCCGTGCCGGCCGGCGCGGCGGCTCGCAGCGGTGCAGCCGCCGGTGAGGCGACGGCGCCGGCCTTCTCCGGCCGGTCGAACAGCCAGCGGCGCAGCCGCTCGGCGTCGCCGATGCGCGAGTAGCGGCCGGCCGAGTCGAGCAGCACCATGATCAGCTGCCGGCCGGCCATCTCCACCTGCATCACGACGCAGCGCCCGGCCGCGGCGATGTAGCCGGTCTTCTGCACCGCGATGTCCCAGGCCGAGTTGTGCACGAGGCCGTTGGTGTTGCGGAACTGCATCTGCCGGCGGCCGCTCGCGACGACCGCGTCGCTGTCGGTCGAGTACTCGCGGATGATTTCGTGCTCGGAGGCGGCGCGTACGAGCCGCGCGAGGTCGTGCGCACTCGAGCGGTTGTCGCTCGAAAGCCCCGTCGGCTCGACGTAACGCGTGTCCAGCATGTCCAGCAGCCGCGCCTTGGCGTTCATCGCCGCGACGAAGGCGCGCACGCCGCCCGGGTGGCTGCGGCCGAGCACGTGTGCGGCGCGGTTCTCCGAGGCCATCAGCGCCAGCCGCAGCATCTCGCCGCGCGGCAGCGTCGTGCCGGGCGCCAGGTTGCGGCGGGTGCGCGCGCCGGCGGTGGCGCGCAGGTCCTCGGCGGTCACCGTCAGCGGCTCGTCCATCGACACGCCCGACTCGACAACGACCAGCGCCGTCATCAGCTTGGTGATCGAGGCGATCGGCAGCACCGCGTCGGGGTTCTTGCTGAACAGCACCTCGTCGGTCTCGCTGTCGACGACGAAGGCGACGGCCGACTTCAGGTCCAGTTCGTCGTCGGTGGCGTGCAGGCCAGCCAGTCGGCCGACCGACGGCACGGCGCGCCGCATCGGGGCGCGCTTCGCGCTGCGACGCGGCGCCGCCTTGCGGGCCGAAGGCTGCACGCGCGAGCGCGATGCCGCCTTTGCGCTGGACGGCGCACGCGCCTCACCCTTGCCGGCGGCCTGCGCAGGCGACGGCGTCGTCGCCAGCGGCAGCAGCAGCAGGACGGTCAGGAGCGCGGGCAGGAGGGCGGACAGAGAAAGGGCGGCTGCCGCGGCATTCACGCCCCGCCGCAGCCGCCCATCAAACCCACCGACTTGACCGAAGATCCGCCGCACTGCCGCCTGCCTACTGCCAGAACCTGGCCGCGAGTGTAGGGGTAGCGCGACGATTTGCGCAACAAGATCAAAAACTTACGGACCGGTCCTCAAGTGGAATCTTGATCGGCCGAGGGCTTGGCACCGGTCGGCCGAGGGCACGCCCGCCCCGGCCGCCGGCACCCGTTGCTCACCCCTGCGCCGCGACGCGGTCGACCTTGCTGTGCAGCTTGTTCAGCGCCGACAGGTACGCCTTCGCCGAGGCGACGACGATGTCGGGGTCGGCGCCGACGCCGTTGACGACGCGACCGCCGTGCTGCAGCCGCACGGTCACCTCCCCTTGCGACTCGGTGCTGCCGCTGGTGATCGCGTTCACCGAGTACAGCACCAGTTCGGCGCCGCTCTTCACCTGCGACTCGATCGCCTTCAGGCTCGCGTCGACCGGGCCGTTGCCGTGCGCCTCGGCGTGCAGTTCCTTCGTGCCGATCGCGAACGCGACCTTCGCGAACGGCCGCTCACCGGTCTCGCTGCGCTGCGCGAGGGATAGGAGCCGGTAGTGCTCGGCATCGGGCGTGACGCTCTCGTCGCCGACGAGCGCGAGGATGTCCTCGTCGAAGATCTCGCTCTTGCGGTCGGCCAGGTCCTTGAAGCGCGCGAAGGCGGCGTTGATGTCGGCCTCGCTTTCCATCTCGATGCCGAGTTCCTGCAGCCGCTGCTTGAACGCGTTGCGGCCCGAGAGCTTGCCGAGCACGATCTTGTTTGCGCTCCAGCCCACGTCCTCGGCGCGCATGATCTCGTAGGTGTCGCGCGCCTTCAGCACGCCGTCCTGATGGATGCCGCTGGCGTGCGCGAAGGCGTTGGCGCCGACCACCGCCTTGTTCGGCTGCACGACGAAGCCGGTGGTCTGGCTGACCATGCGCGACGCGGGCACGATCTGCGTCGTGTCGATGGCCACGTCGAGCTTGAAGTAGTCGCGGCGCGTCTTCACGGCCATCACGACTTCTTCGAGCGAGCAGTTGCCGGCACGCTCGCCGAGGCCGTTGATCGTGCACTCGACCTGGCGCGCGCCGCCGAGCTTGACGCCGGCCAGCGAGTTGGCCACCGCCATGCCGAGGTCGTTGTGGCAGTGCACGCTCCAGATCGCCTTGTCGCTGTTGGGCACGCGCTCGCGCAGCTGGCGAATGAAGCTGCCGTACAGCTCGGGCACCGCGTAGCCGACGGTGTCCGGGATGTTGATCGTCGTCGCGCCCTCGGCGATCACCGCTTCGAGCACGCGGCACAGGAAGTCCGGGTCGCTGCGGTAGCCGTCCTCGGGCGAGAACTCGACATCGGCGCACAGGTTGCGCGCGAAGCGCACCGCGAGCTTCGCCTGCTCGAACACCTGGTCGGGCGTCATGCGCAGCTTCTTCTCCATGTGCAGCGGCGACGTGGCGATGAAGGTGTGGATGCGCGCGCGCGCCGCCGGCTTCAGCGCCTCGGCGGCGCGGGCGATGTCGCGGTCGTTGGCGCGCGCCAGCGAGCACACGGTGCTGTCCTTGATGTGGCCGGCGATCGCCTTCACGCAGTCGAAGTCGCCGTTGCTGCTGGCCGCGAAGCCGGCCTCGATGACATCCACCCGCAGCCGCTCGAGCTGGCGCGCGATGCGCAGCTTCTCGTCGCGCGTCATCGAGGCGCCGGGCGACTGTTCGCCGTCGCGCAAGGTGGTGTCGAAGATGATCAGCTTGTCGGTCATGGTCGTGCCCCTTGGGCGTTCAGGTGGTTCGATGCAAGCAGCGTGGAGAACAACAAAAGACAACGGCCCGCTGCGTTGCGCTGGCGGGCCGTTGATCGGGAAAAAGGTGCGTCTTACGGAAGGTCGTGCGCGATCAGCGAACCCGCGGGGCTCGTAGAAGCAGTAGGGCGATCAGGCTGATCGGGCGGCGCAACGACATGGAGCGCACTGTAGCACGGCCTTTCGGGGCCGCAGGGCCGCGGGCATTCAGGGATGCAGCCCCTTTTCCTCCGGCTCGTCGGTCGAGGTTGCGATGACGCTCGTGCGCTGCCCCTTCGCGCGCCGCCACGCATAGACCGCGTAGCCCGACATGCCATAGAGGCAGAACATCGCGAACAACACGATCGGCGGGTGCACGTTGACGAGCGCGATCAGAAGCGCAATCGCGACGATCACCGCGAACGGCACCGTGCGCTTGCCGCCCCAGACCTTGAAGCTGTAGAAGGGTGCGTTGGTCACCATCGACAGGCCCGCGTAGAGCGTCACGCCGAAGGCCGTCCAGGCGAGCCACGGCTCCTGGCTGACATTCTTGAAGCCGGCGTCGTCCATCACCCAGATCAGCCCGACGACGAGCGCCGCCGCCGCCGGACTCGGCAGGCCCTGGAAGTAGCGCTTGTCGACGATGCCGATGTTGGTGTTGAAGCGCGCCAGCCGCAAAGCCGCGGCGGCGCAGTAGACGAACGCGGCGATCAGCCCCGGCTTGCCCAGCCCCTTGAGCGCCCACTCGTAGACGATGAGCGCCGGCGCCGCGCCGAAGCCGACCATGTCGCACAGGCTGTCCATCTGCTCGCCGAACGCACTTTGCGTGTGCGTCATGCGCGCGATGCGGCCGTCCAGGCTGTCGAGCACCGCCGCGCAGAAGACGGCGATGCACGCCACCTCGAAGCGGCCGTTCATCGCCATCACGACGGCATAGAAGCCCGCGAACAACGCCGCCAGCGTGACGGCATTGGGCAGCACGTAGATGCCGCGCCGCTTGGGGCGCAGCACGTCGATCGCCTCGGCGCCTTCGGCGTGCGCGACCGGCTCGTTCGCGGCGGGGAGATGAACCGGGTCGTTCATGCCGGAAAGCATACGCCGCGGGCCTTGTCCCCTGCCACGCTGCTGGCTGCGCTCAGTTGCGCGAGCGGTCGACAAGCTTGTTGGCCTTGATCCACGGCATCATCGCGCGCAGCTTCTCGCCGACGGTCTCGATGCTGTGCTCGGCCATCAGGCGGCGGCGGCTCATCAGCGTCGGCGCGCCGGCGCGGTTCTCGAGGATGAAGCTCTTGGCGTACTCGCCGCTCTGGATGTCGGCAAGCATGCGCTTCATCGCCGCCTTCGTCTCGGCGGTGATGATCTTCGGGCCGCTGACGTACTCGCCGTACTCGGCGTTGTTGCTGATCGAGTAGTTCATGTTCGCGATGCCGCCCTCGTAGATGAGGTCGACGATCAGCTTCAGCTCGTGCAGGCACTCGAAGTACGCCATCTCGGGCGCGTAGCCGGCTTCCACCAGCGTCTCGTAGCCGGCCTTGATCAGCTCGACCGTGCCGCCGCACAGCACCGCCTGCTCGCCGAAGAGGTCGGTCTCGGTCTCCTCGCGGAAGTTGGTCTCGATGATGCCGGCCTTGCCGCCGCCGTTGGCCGCGGCGTAGCTGAGCGCCAGGTCGCGCGCCTTGCCGCTCTTGTCCTGGTGCACGGCGATCAGGTGCGGCACGCCGCCGCCGCGCGCGTAGGTGTCGCGCACGGTGTGGCCCGGGGCCTTGGGCGCCACCATCCACACGTCGATGTCGTCGCGCGGCACGACCTGGCCGAAATGCACGTTGAAGCCGTGCGCGAAGGCGAGCGACGCGCCCTTCTTCATGTGCGGCGCCACGTCGTTGGCGTAGACGCTGGCGATCTGCTCGTCGGGCAGCAGGATCATCACGACGTCGGCGTCCTTCACCGCGTCCTTGACCTCGGCGACCTTCAGGCCGGCCTTCTCCACCTTGGGCCAGCTCGCGCCGCCACGGCGCAGGCCGACGGTGACCTTGACGCCGCTGTCGTTGAGGTTCTGCGCGTGCGCGTGGCCCTGCGAGCCGTAGCCGACGATGGTGACCTGCTTGCCCTTGATGAGGCTCAGGTCGGCGTCCTTGTCGTAGTAGACCTTCATTTGCGTTCTCCGTGTGGAATGTGCGAGGCGTGCGCCCGGCGGGGTGGAATGGTTCGGCCGATCAGACGCGCAGGATCCGCTCGCCGCGGCCGACGCCGCTGGCGCCGGTGCGCACGGTTTCGAGGATCGCCGCGCGATCGATCGCGACGAGGAAGGCGTCGAGCTTGCCCGAGTCGCCGGTCAGCTCGATGGTGTAGCTCTTTTCGGTGACGTCGATGACGCGGCCGCGGAAGATGTCGGCCATGCGCTTCATCTCCTCGCGCTCCTTGCCCACCGCGCGCACCTTCACGAGCATCAGCTCGCGCTCGATGAAGGCGCCCTCGGTGAGGTCGACGACCTTCACCACCTCGATCAGGCGGTTCAGGTGCTTGGTGATCTGCTCGATGACCTCGTCGCTGCCGGTGGTGACGATGGTCATGCGCGACAGCGACGCGTCCTCGGTCGGCGCGACGGTCAGGCTCTCGATGTTGTAGCCGCGCGCCGAGAAGAGCGCGACCACCCGCGACAGCGCACCGGGCTCGTTCTCGAGCAGCACGGCGATGATGTGTTTCATGGTTCGTTCGTCCTCTCGCGGCTCTTCAGGCGCCGGGGCGGTAACCCCGGGCCCTTGGCCGCGGATGCGAGTGAAAGATGGGAGAGTCGGGCTCGTGCCGAAGCGTTTCAGGCTTCGCCGCCGGGCTGCCGAAGCCAGCGCGGTAACGCCGGCCCCCTGCCCTGCGGCGACGCGCCCGTCACAGGTCTTCGCTGCCCAGCAGCATCTCCGAGAGGCCCTTGCCCGCCTGCACCATCGGCCAGACGTTCTCGGTGGGGTCGGTGCGCACGTCGAGGAAGACCGTGCGGTCCTTCAGGCGGATCGCCTCGCGCAGCGCCGGCTCGACGTCGGCCGGCTTCTCGATCAAGAGGCCGACGTGCCCGTAGGCCTCGGCCAGCTTGACGAAGTCGGGCAGCGCGTCCATGTAGCTGTGCGAGTAGCGCCCGCCGTAGTCGAGCTGCTGCCACTGCCGCACCATGCCGAGATAGCGGTTGTTCAGCGAGACGATCTTCACCGGCGTGTCGTACTGCTTGCAGGTCGAAAGCTCCTGCAGGCACATCTGGATCGAGCCTTCGCCCGTGATGCAGAACACGTCGGCCTCGGGCTTCGCGAGCTTGATACCCATCGCGTACGGCAGGCCGACACCCATCGTGCCGAGGCCGCCGGAGTTGATCCAGCGCCGCGGCTCCTCGAAGCGGTAGAACTGCGCCGCCCACATCTGGTGCTGGCCGACGTCGCTGGTGATGTACGCGTCGGTGCCGCGCGTCATCTCCCAAAGCTTCTCGACCACCATCTGCGGCTTGATGACCTCGGTGCTGCGGCGGTAGGCCAGGCACTCGCGGCGGCGCCACTCGTTGATCTGGCTCCACCAGGCGGCCAGCGCCGGCGCGTCGGGGCGCACCTTGCCTTCTTCCAGCTGCGCGATCAGCTCGAGCAGCACCTCCTTCACGTCGCCGACGATCGGCACGTCGACCTTCACGCGCTTGCTGATGCTCGACGGGTCGATGTCGACGTGGATGATCTTGCGCTCGACCTGCGCGAAGTGCTTCGGGTTGCCGATGACGCGGTCGTCGAAGCGCGCGCCGACGGCCAGCAGCACGTCGCAGTGCTGCATCGTCATGTTCGCCTCGTAGGTGCCGTGCATGCCGGGCATGCCGAGGAACTTGGGGTCGCTGGCCGGGATCGAGCCGAGACCCATCAACGTGTTCGTACACGGGAAGCCGAGCAGGTCCGCCAGCCGCCGCAACTCGGGCGCGGCGTTGCCGGCGACGACGCCGCCGCCGGTGTAGATGTACGGGCGCTTCGCGGCCAGCAGCAGTTGCACGGCCTTGCGGATCTGTCCCCCGTGCCCCTTGCGCACCGGGTTGTACGAGCGCATCTCGACCTTGTCGGGGTAGTGAAACGGTGCCGTCTTCAGCGACACGTCCTTCGGGATGTCCACCACCACCGGGCCGGGCCGTCCGGTGCGCGCGATGTGAAAGGCCTTCTTCATCGTCAGCGCCAGGTCGCGCACGTCCTTGACGAGGAAGTTGTGCTTGACGATCGGGCGCGTGATGCCCACCGTGTCGCACTCCTGGAAGGCGTCCAGGCCGATGGCCGGCGTCGGCACCTGGCCGGTGACGATGACCATCGGGATCGAGTCCATATACGCCGTCGCGATGCCGGTGACGGCGTTCGTCACGCCCGGGCCCGAGGTGACGAGCGCGACGCCGACCTCGCCGGTGGCGCGCGCGTAGCCGTCGGCGGCGTGCACTGCGGCCTGCTCGTGGCGCACGAGCACGTGCCGGATGCTGTCTTGCTTGTACAGCGCGTCGTAGATGTAGAGCACCGCACCGCCCGGATAGCCCCAGAGGTGCTTGACCCCTTCGGCCTGCAGGCAGCGAACGAGGATCTCCGACCCGTTGGGGTCGGCGGCGGCTTGGGAGGGAGAGGGAGAGGAAGACGGGGCCGAGCGCTCGGGCGCGGCGGCACGCTTGACTTCCGCGGCAGACAAGTCCATGTACGAACCTCTGAGAATTTCTCTGACGAAAAACCATCGGTGCACCTCTTGCGCGCCCTCGTGAGGCGGCTTCGGTGCCTGCGCGGTATCCACGGGTTGCCGCCCAAGGGGTGTGGCGGCGACGGGAGACCAAAGAGCGTTGTGCGAAGCAGCATTATGGCATCGCCTCGGCGCGCACCCGCGGGGGCGCGGGGCGCATGCAGACCGATGAAAGGCCGATGAGATAATCCCGCCGCCCCGATCCGGGCCGCCCGCCCCTCGTGCGTTGGCCTCCGACAAAGACCTGTCCGACTTCCTCAAGAGCGTCGAGAAGCGCGCGTTCAAGCGCACGGTCTACACCGTGCGCAGCGACGACGCCGCGCTGGACATCGTTCAGGAGGCGATGATCAAGCTGGCCGAGAAGTACGCCGACCGGCCGCCCGCGGAGTGGCCGCTGCTGTTCCAGCGCATCCTCAGCAACGCGACGATGGACTTCTTCCGCCGCGAGAAGGTGCGCAGCGCGGTGATGCAGAACCTGTCGGAGTTCGAGGGCGCCGACGACGACGGCGACTTCGACCTGCTGGAGATGCTGAACACGCTCGACGGCTCGCTCGGTACGGAAAGTGCCCTTGACACGGTGTCGAGAACGCAGATCCTCTCGGCCGTGGAAACGGAAGTGGCTGGTCTTCCGACCCGTCAACGAGAGGCCTTCCTCTTGCGTTACTGGGAAGAATTCGACGTGGCCGAGACGGCGGCCGTGATGGGGTGCTCCGAGGGAAGCGTGAAGACGCACTGCTCGCGGGCCGTTCACGCGCTGGCCAAGGCGCTTCGAGCCCGAGGAATCACCCTATGAACCCGCGCAGCCGACATCCCGACCTGCAGGCCATCGAGGCCCGGCTGGCGGCGCGGCTGGGCGCCGGGCTCACCGAGCGGGCCGAGCAGCTGCCGCACGACATCGGCGAGCGGCTGCGCGCCGCGCGCGAACAGGCGCTGGCCCGCGCCGCCGAGGTGCGCCGCACGGCGCGCCGGCAGCCCGAAGCCGCCACTGATGCGGGTGTCGTCGCGGTGATCCGCGGCGGCGTGGCGCTGATGGGTGGCCGCGTCGGGGGCCCGGTCGGCGATCTGGCCGGCGGCCCGGCGCCTTGGTGGCAGCGCGCGGCGGCCATGCTGCCGCTGGCGCTGCTGATCGCCGGCCTCGTGTTGATCCAGCACCAGGCCGAGCTCGAGCAGGTGCGCGCCGCCGCCGAGGTCGACGTGGCGCTGCTCACCGACGATCTGCCGCCCGACGCCTACACCGACCCCGGCTTCGCCGAGTTCCTGCGGGAGCCGGCGCCGTGACGCGGCCGCTGTTGCGGCTTTCACTGCGAGGCCCGGCGCCGGTGCTGGCGGTGACGCTGGCACTGGCGGCGGCGCTTGGCACGGCGAGCCTCGCTGTCCCCGACGCCGCGCGCGCCCAGCCGGCGCCCGCCGGCGCCGCGGCGCCGGTCAACGCCGGCCCGGCCTGGTCGTCGCTCACCGCCGCGCAGCAGCAGGCGCTGGCGACGTTGCGACCGACCTGGGCCACGACCAACGAGGCCAGCAAGCTGAAGTGGCTCGAGGTCGCCGATCACTTTCCGCGCATGTCGGCCGACGAGCGCCAGCGCGTGCAGCAGCGCATGGCCGCGTGGGCGGCGATGTCACCGAACGACCGTGCGCGCGCCCGCGTGCAGTTCCAGGAGACGCGCCCTATCGGTGCCGAGCAGCGGCAGGCGCGCTGGCAGGCCTACCAGGCGCTGCCCGAAGACGAACGCAAGCGGCTGGCGCAGGCGGCGAAGAAGCCGGCGCCGCAAGCCAGCGCCTCGGCGGCGTCGCGCACCGCGGCGGCCGCGCCGGCCGCCAAGCCCGATGCCGCCAACCCGAAGCGCAACCTCGTCGCCACGATGCCGAGCCCGGCGCCGCGCGCCGTCGCGCCGACGGTCGTGCAGGTCAAGCCGGGCGCCAGCACGACGACGGTCGCCAACCGCGCCAAGCCGCCGCTGCACCACCAGCACGGCCTGCCGAAGATCGTCGCGACGCCGAACTTCGTCGACCCGAACACGCTGCTGCCCAAACGCGGCCCGCAGGCGGCGGCGATGCGCAAGGTGTCGTCGAACGATCCGACGCAGCAGCCTTGAACGCGGCCGAGGCAGCGCCCGCCGCGGGCCCCACTTCGCCCGGCCTGCGGCGCCGGCTCGCCGCGCTGCTCTATGAAGGCGTGCTGCTCTTCGGCGTCGTCTGGGCGGTCGGCATCGTCTACGGCGTGGCGACGAACCAGCGCCATGCGCTGCACGGTGCGCTGGGCCTCAAGATCACGCTGTTCGCCGTGCTCGGCCTGTACTTCGTCTACTTCTGGTCGCGGCACGGCCAGACGCTGGCAATGCGCACCTGGCGGCTGCGCGTCGTCGGCCCCGACGGACGCCCGCCCGGCGCCGGCCGCGCGGCGCTGCGCTACCTGCTGGCGTGGCTGTGGTTCCTGCCGGCGCTGGCCGTCGTCGGCGCCTCGGGCCTGGCCGGTGGCGGCGCGATCACGACCATCGTCGTTGTCGGCGTGATCGCCTATGCGGCGCTGGCGCGGCTGCGTGCCGACCGGCAGTTCCTGCATGATGTGCTTTGCGGCACGCGCGTCGTCGATGCGCCGCCGCCCGGCAAAGCCTGTGCACCCTCGCCCCGCTGATGAGCAAGACGAACACTCCCCCGCTGCGCGCTTGCGTCTACTGCGGCTCGCGGCACGGCCGCCTGCCGGCCTACACGCAGGCAGCGCGGCAGCTCGGTGAGGCGATCGGCAAGCGCGGCTGGCAGCTTGTCTACGGCGGCGGCCATGTCGGCCTGATGGGCGAGGTCGCCGACGCGACGCTCGCCGCCGGCGGCACCGTCGTCGGCGTCATCACCGAGGCGCTGATGCAGCGCGAAGTCGGCCATCGCGGCCTGACCGAACTGCACGTCGTGCGCACGATGCATGAACGCAAGCAGGCGATGGCCGAACGCGCCGACCTCTTCATCGCGCTGCCCGGCGGCATAGGCACCATGGAGGAACTGTTCGAGGTATGGACGTGGCGCCAGCTCGGCTACCACGACCAGCCGATCGGCATTCTGAACACCGCCGGCTACTACGACGCCTTCCTGCGCTTGTGTTCGCAGATGGTCGACGAGGGCTTCCTCGCACCCCCGCAACACGCGGTGCTCGTCACCGACGACGAGCCCGAGCGACTGCTGCTGACGCTGGCCCGGCACATCGCCGCGGCCAGCGGGCGCGACGACTACTCGCGGATCTGAGCCGCAGCACCGCGCGCGAACCGGGCGCGCTACACCGCCGCTTCGTTGACCTCGCCGGTGCGGATGCGCACCACCTGCTCGACCGAGGTGACGAAGATCTTGCCGTCGCCGATCTTGCCGGTCTTCGCGGCCTTGACGATGGCGTCGATGCAGCGCTCGACGTCCTCGTCCTTGACGACGACCTCGATCTTCACCTTCGGCAGGAAGTCGACCACGTACTCGGCGCCGCGGTACAGCTCGGTGTGGCCCTTCTGGCGGCCGAAGCCCTTGACCTCGGTCACCGTCAGGCCCGAGACGCCGATCTCGCCCAGCGCCTCGCGCACTTCCTCGAGCTTGAAGGGCTTGATGATGGCCGTGATCTGCTTCATTCTTGAACTCCGACAGCGATTGAAATCAGGGTCGATTTAAGCACGGAACTTCGAGGTGATGGGATAGCGCCAGTCGCGGCCGAAGGCGCGGTGCGTGATGCGAATGCCCACCGGCGCCTGGCGCCGCTTGTACTCGTTGACCTTGATGAGATGCGTCACGCGCTCGACATCGGCGCGTGCGTAGCCCGCGGCGACGATCTCGTCGATGCCCTGGTCGTCTTCCATGTAGCGCGCGAGGATGCCGTCGAGCACGTCGTACGGCGGCAGGCTGTCCTGGTCGGTCTGGTCGGGGCGCAGCTCGGCCGATGGCGCGCGCGTGATGATCCGCTCGGGGATCACCGGCCCGGTGCTGCCGTCGGCGCGCCGCGTCGGCTGCCGGTTCTTCCATTCGGCCAGGCGATAGACGAGCGTCTTCGCGACGTCCTTGATGACCGCGAAGCCGCCGGCCATGTCGCCATAGAGCGTGCAGTAGCCGGTCGCCATCTCGCTCTTGTTGCCGGTGGTCAGCACGATCGCGCCGGTCTTGTTCGACAGCGCCATCAAGAGCGTGCCGCGGATGCGCGCCTGCAGGTTCTCTTCGGTGGCGTCCTCGGGCCGCCCCCCGAAGAGCGGCGCCAGCCCCGCGCGGAAGGCGTCGAACATCGGCGCGATCGCGATCTCGTCGTAGCGCACGCCCAGCCGCGCGGCCATGTCGCGTGCGTCGAGCCACGAGATGTCGGCGGTGTACGGCGACGGCATCATCACCGCGCGCACCTTGTCGGCGCCGAGCGCGTCGACGGCCACCGCAAGCACGAGCGCCGAGTCGACGCCGCCCGACAGGCCGATGATCGCGCCGGGGAATCCGTTCTTGCCGAGGTAGTCGCGCACGCCGGTGACGAGCGCCGCCCACGCCTGCGCCTCGATCGGCGGCACGTCGGCGAGCGGTCCGCTCGGTGTGCGCGCATCGTCGAGGTCGACGAGCAGCAGGTCCTCGCTGAACGACGCGGCGCGCGCGCGCACGGCGCCGCCGGCATCGACCGCGAACGACGCGCCATCGAACACCACCTCGTCCTGCCCGCCGACGAGGTGCGAGTACAGAAGCGGCCGGCCGGCGGCGCGCGCACGTGCGGCCATGCGCTCCTCGCGCTCCTCGGCCTTGTCGATGTGGAACGGCGATGCGTTCAGCACGCACAGCACTTCGGCGCCGGCCGCGCACGCCGTCGCGGCCGGCTCGTCGAACCAGGCGTCTTCGCAGATCAGCACGCCGAAGCGCACGCCACCGGCTTCGAAGACAAGCGGCGGGAGGCCCGCGTCGCGCCCGCTCGCGAAGTAGCGCCGCTCGTCGAACACCTGGTAGTTCGGCAGCTCGCGCTTGGCGTAGGTGCCGACGATGCGCCCGCCGGCCAGCACCGACGCGGCATTGAAGCGCTTCTGCACGGCGTGCGACTTGGACCTAACATCGCCGCGCTCGCCGATCTGATGCGGGTGGCCGACGACCAGATGCAAGCCTTCGCAGTCCGCCAGCGCCGCCGCCAGTTCGGCCACCGTGCGCGCGCACGCGGCCATGAAGGCCGGGCGCAGCAGCAGGTCCTCGGGCGGGTAGCCGGTGATGGCGAGTTCCGGCGCGACAACGACGCGAGCGCCTTGCGCATGCGCCACGCGTGCCGCGGCGGCCAGCCGTGCCGCGTTGCCTTGCAGGTCGCCGACGGTCGGGTTGATCTGGGCGATGGCGACCTTCACGCGAGAGAACCCTGATGTCGGATGCGGCGGCGAGCGCAGCGGGAAACGATGGAAACGGTGCCGACGATTATCACATCGGGGTCCACGACGACCCGCGTGCGATCGAGCGCGACGATTGGAACGCGCTGCTGGCGCAGCAGCCCGAGCCGACGATCTTCATGCGCCACGAATACCTCGCGGCGCTGCACGAGTCGGCAAGCGCCGTGCCGCGCACCGGCTGGGCGCCGCGCTTCATCACGTTGCGCGAACGCGGACGCGATGGCCCGCTTCGCGCCGCGGCGGCGCTATACCTGAAGAGCCACTCGTACGGCGAGTACGTCTTCGACTGGGCCTGGGCCGAGGCCTACCGGCGGCATGGCATGCGCTACTACCCGAAGCTGCTCGGCGCCGTGCCGTTCACGCCGGTGGCCGGCACGCGGCTGCTCGCCACCGACGACGGCTGGCGCGAGCGTCTCGCCGCGGCCGTGCACGCGCAGGCGCAGGGCAGCGGCTTGTCGTCGGCGCACGTCATCTTCATCGACGAAGCCGACCGCGCCGCGCTCGCGCGCGCCGGTTGGATGCCGCGGCACGGCGTGCAGTTCCAGTGGCGCGCGCCCGATGAAGGCGCGCCGCGCGACTTCGCCACCTTCCTCGCGACGCTGCAACGCGACAAGCGCAAGAAGATCACGCAGGAGCGGCGCCGCGTCGCCGAGCAGGGCATCACTTTCACCGTGCACGAGGGCAACGCGATCGACGAGCCGCTGTGGGACTTCTTCCACCGCTGCTACACGCTCACCTACCAGGCGCACCACGGCACGCCGTACCTGACGCGCGCGTTCTTCACGGCGATGGCGCGCACGATGGCTGCGCACTGGGTGCTGTTCGTCGCGCGCCGGTCGGGCACGCCGGTCGGCTGCTCGCTGATCGCCGTCGACCCGGCGCGACGCATCGCCTGCGGCCGCTACTGGGGCGCGACGGAGTACGTGCCCTGCCTGCACTTCGAGGCGTGCTACTACCAGCCGCTCGCCTGGTGCTTCGGGCATGGCTACCGCCGCTTCGAAGGCGGCGCGCAGGGCGAGCACAAGATGGCACGCGGCCTGCTGCCGGTGCGCACGCACTCGGCACACTGGCTGCGCGACCCGCGCTTCGCGAATGCCGTCGCCGACTTCCTCGACGCCGAAGGCGCGCAGGTCGACGGTTATGTCGACGAACTGCGCGAGCGCAATCCGTTCAAAGCCGGCGGCGACTGACCGCGCCTGACGGCGGCCGGCGCCGCGTTCAGCGGTCGTTCAGCGCTTGTGCAGCGCCTGCCAGGCGCTGATGCCCGAGACGATGTCGGCCTTCGCGCTGGCCGCGCCTTCCCAGCCGAGCACCTTGACCCATTTGCCTTCCTCGAGGTCCTTGTAGTGCTCGAAGAAGTGCTGGATCGTCTTCAGCCGCATCGGGTTCAGGTCCTCGGGCTGCATCCACTGCGAGTAGATCGACAGGATCTTGTTCACCGGCACGGCCAGCAGCTTGTTGTCGCCGCCCGCTTCGTCCTGCATCTTCAGCACCCCCAGCGGCCGGCAGCGCACGACGACGCCGGGGATCAGCGGCACCGGCGTCATCACCAGCACGTCGACCGGGTCGCCGTCGTCGGCCAGCGTCTGCGGGATGTAGCCGTAGTTGCACGGATAGTGCATCGAGGTGGCCATGAAGCGGTCGACGAACAGCGCGCCGCTCTCCTCGTCCACCTCGTACTTGATCGGGTCGGCGTTCATCGGGATCTCGATGATCACGTTGAACTCCTCGGGCGCCTTCTCTCCGGGGGTGACGTTGTGCAAGCTCATGGGTGTCTCGAGGGCCTTCGGGTCGGGGGCGGGTCGCGAGGGGTGCCGATTCTAGGGAACGCCCCCTTGCGGGGCCCTGACTCGCCGCGGCCACTGTGGCGCGCACGCCCGGCCCGTCACCGCTTTCATCGCCGCCGCGCCGGCTGCGGTTAACATCCGCCGGTTTTGCCCGCAGGCGGCCCCACGAGGCACCCCGCCGGCCGCGAAGAACACGTCCGTCCCGAGGAAGGAGAACCCGATGTCCACCACGATGGCGCTCTACATAGCGCTGGCTTGCGGCCTCGCGGCCGTCATCTACGGCTTCGTGCAGCGAAGCTGGATTCTCGGCCTCGACGCCGGCAACGCGCGCATGCAGGAGATCGCCGGCGCCGTGCAGCAAGGCGCAGCGGCCTACCTGGCGCGCCAGTACAAGACGATCGCGCTGGTCGGCGTCGTGCTCGCGGTGCTGATCTTCATCTTCCTCGACGGCAAGACGGCCGCCGGCTTCGTGCTCGGCGCGGTGCTGTCGGGCGCCTGCGGCTTCATCGGCATGAACATCTCGGTGCGCGCCAACGTGCGCACCGCGCAGGCCGCCACGCAGGGCATCGGCCCGGCGCTGAACGTCGCGTTCAAGGGCGGCGCCATCACCGGCATGCTGGTGGTGGGCCTCGGCCTTATCGGCGTCGGCGTCTTCTTCATGGCCATCGGCGGCCTCGCCAAGCCCGACAGCGCGACGCTGAAGCCGCTGCTGGGCCTGGCCTTCGGCTCGAGCCTGATCTCGATCTTCGCGCGGCTGGGCGGCGGCATCTTCACGAAGGGTGCCGACGTCGGCGCCGACCTCGTGGGCAAGGTCGAAGCCGGCATCCCCGAAGACGATCCGCGCAACCCGGCGGTGATCGCCGACAACGTCGGCGACAACGTCGGCGACTGCGCCGGCATGGCCGCCGACCTGTTCGAGACCTACGCGGTGACGATCATCGCGACGATGGCGCTCGGCGTGCTGATGGTCAGCGCCGCCGGTGCCGCGGCGATCTACCCGCTGATCCTGTGCGGCGTGAGCATCATCGCCTCGATCATCGGCTGCTTCTTCGTCAAGGCCAGCCCGGGCATGAAG
Organism: Betaproteobacteria bacterium; assembly: GCA_016716535.1. Lineage (GTDB taxonomy): Bacteria > Pseudomonadota > Gammaproteobacteria > Burkholderiales > Burkholderiaceae_C > Rubrivivax. Next base: position 617,771 of record JADJWD010000004.1, read on the forward strand.
AACGTGATGCCGGCGCTGTACAAGGGCCTGATCGTCGCCGGCGTGCTGTCGCTGATCGCCTTCTACTTCGTCACGACGGCGGTGTTCCCGCAGCCGGTGCAGATCGGCGGCAAGTCGGTCGGCGCGATGGCGCTCTTCGGCGCGTGCATCGTCGGCCTCGTGCTGACGGCGGCGATGGTCTGGATCACCGAGTACTACACCGGCACCGACTTCAAGCCGGTCAAGCACGTCGCGCAGGCCAGCACCACCGGCCACGCCACGAACATCATCGCCGGCATCGGCGTCAGCATGAAGAGCACGGCCTGGCCGGTGCTGTTCGTCTGCGCGGCCATCCTCTCGGCCTACTGGATGGCGGGCCTGTACGGCATCGCGATCGCCGCCACGTCGATGCTGTCGATGGCCGGCATCATCGTCGCGCTCGACGCCTACGGCCCGATCACCGACAACGCCGGCGGCATCGCCGAGATGGCCGAGTTGCCCGACAGCGTGCGCGACGTGACCGACCCGCTCGACGCGGTCGGCAACACGACGAAGGCCGTCACCAAGGGCTACGCGATCGGCTCGGCCGGCCTCGCGGCGCTGGTGCTTTTTGCCGACTACACGCACTCGCTCGAGTCGTACGGCGTCAAGGCCGCGTTCGACCTGAGCAACCCGAACGTCATCATTGGTCTGTTCATCGGCGGCCTGATCCCCTACCTCTTCGGCGCGATGGCGATGGAGGCCGTGGGCCGCAGCGCCGGCAGCGTCGTCGAGGAAGTGCGCCGCCAGTTCCGCGAGATCAAGGGGATCATGGAAGGCAAGGCCAAGCCCGAGTACGGCCGCGCCGTCGACATGCTCACCACCGCGGCAATCAAGGAGATGATGATCCCGTCGATCCTGCCGGTGGTGGTGCCGATCGTCGTCGGCCTGCTGCTCGGCGCCGAGGCGCTCGGCGGCCTGTTGATGGGCACGATCGTCACCGGCCTCTTCGTCGCGATCAGCATGTGCACCGGCGGCGGCGCCTGGGACAACGCGAAGAAGTACATCGAAGACGGCCACCACGGCGGCAAGGGTTCCGATGCGCACAAGGCCGCCGTCACCGGCGACACGGTCGGCGACCCCTACAAGGACACGGCCGGCCCGGCGGTGAACCCGCTGATCAAGATCATCAACATCGTCGCGCTCTTGATCGTGCCGCTGCTGCCCGGTGCCAAGGCGCCGCAGGCCGCCGCCGCGCCGACCGCCGCGCCGGCGGTGGTGGCCGCACCCGCGGCAGCCGCAGCTTCCGCAGCGGCCTTGGCCGACGGCGCCTCGATCCAGGTCGAAGGCGGCGTCGTCAAGTTCTACTTCGCCAGCGGCAAGGCCGACGTCGCCGCCGGCGCACAGCAGGCGCTGGCCGACATCGTCAAGGGTGTCGGCGAAGGCAAGAAGGCCGTCATCAGCGGCTTCGCCGACGCCAGCGGCAACGCCGAGCAGAACGCCGAACTGGCCAAGCAGCGTGCTTTCGCCGTGCGCGATGCGCTCAAGGGCCTGGGCGTCACCGAGGACAAGGTCGAACTGAAGAAGCCCGAGACGGTCACCGGCACCGGCGACGCGGCGCAGGCGCGGCGCGTCGAAGTGACGCTGATGTGATCGGCGTACTCGGCGTACGCGACACAAGCACCGCGATCGTCGAATGAAAGACGGGCCGGCGAAAGCCGGCCCGTTTGCTTTGTGAGAGCGCTAGCCGCGCAGCGGAGCGTTCATCACTTGCCGTAGCGCGCCTTGGCGGCGTTGACGCAGTTGTCCTTCGCGTTGCCCGACATGCCGTCGCAGCGCTCGCGCGCGGCTTCGTACCCGGCCTCGCGCTTGTCGCCGGCAGCCTCGCGGCGGGCGTCCGCCGACGAACGCGCGGCTTGCGCGTCGGCCTTGGCGCGCGTGTGCGCCGCCTTCGCGTCCTTCATGCACACGTCCTTGTCGTTGCCGGCACGGTCGTCGCACTTCTCCTTGGCGACCTCGTAGGCGGCCTCGGCCCGAGCCTCGGCAACCTTGCTCTTGCCGCCCATGCCGCCACCACCCTCGCGGCCCGCTTCGAGCTCGGCCAGCGCGATCTTCTCCTTGCCGCGTGCTTCGGCGGTGCAGATATCGCGCGCGTTGCCCGAAAGGCGCCCGCACGCCTCGCGCGCGGCCTTCGAATCGGCTTCGATGCGGTCCTTCTGCTGTGCGCGCATGTCATCGGCGGCCTGAGGCGCGGTGGCGGCAAACGACAGCGTGAACGCAGCGGCCAGCGCAGCCAGCAACGGGGAACGTCGGTATTTCATCGGAACACTCCTTGAGCAGTGATGACGGGGGATGCGTGGCAACTTCAGTGCCGGGTTCAGGGCCGGGTTCAGTGCCAGGTGACACCGTAGTAGTCGTAGACGCGGCGGCCGTAGTCGTCGTCGTACGGCGGCAGTTCGTCCTTGGCGTGCTTCGGCGCCGCGTTCAGCGTCTCTTTCTGCAGCGGCACGACGTACCCGTCCTTGCCGGTGTCGTAGGTCAGCATGTCCCACGGCAGCGGGTAGCGGTCGCTGCCGATGCCGAGGAAGCCGCCGAACTCGAGCACGGCGTAGCGCACGTTGCCCGAGCGCTTGTCGATCATCAGCGTGTCGATCGAGCCGAGCTTGTCGCCCGAGGGGTTGTAGACGGCCGTGCCTTCGACGCGGTCGGAACGGATGACGGGGTTGCCCATGGGTGTCTCTCCTGTCGGTTGAACGGTGGCGAAGCTGGCTGTTCTTGTTCAGAGCAGCCAGACGAGGAACAGCACGAAGGCCGGTACGCCCAGCAACCAGGCGGCGAGGTACTTGATCACGTCGTTTCTCCTTTCAGCGGCGCCGCAGCGTGTGTTCGCAGCGGCGACCCGGTGCGGGCACTGTGCCGGCGGTGCCGCGCCGCAGGTGTGAGCAGGAACCGCCAGGCGGCGTAGGACGAAAGCCCGTCCACCCCGAACCCGTCGCAGGCCGCGTGCCCGCGTGTTCCTCAGGTCCGGCCCTTGCCACATGCACCGACGCACGGCGGCAAACGAGCGCCTGGCCGCCTTCGTGTTTTCTGACTTCAAGCAGGCGCCCGACGACAGGAGTGAGAGTGATGAGAAAGGACATGGGACAAGGCAAGTCGAGATCGCCTTCGGGGCCATCGACGCCCTCGATGCAGACGTCGCCTTCGGGGCAATCACCGGGCCGCGTGCAGGCCCCGGGACGTGACGGCGACGAGACGACGATGCCCGACCGTTCGGCCATCCGCGGCGAAGGCGACCCCCAGTCGGCTCGCAACTACAACGAGTCGCAACAGGACTTCGTGCAAAGCGGCGGCGTGCAGCAGGCCGCGCAACGGGCAGCGCCGCGTGACCAGGCGGAGTCCGAGTCGATGCAGGAGGCCGAAGCGAAGGCGCGCGAGCGCGCCAAGGGCGAAGACCCCACCGTGCCCGGCGCCAACGCGCTGCACGGCAAGAAGAGCCCCTGAACAGGTCGCTGAAACGAGCCGCCGCGCGGGATGCGCGGCGGCTCGTTCGTCGATCGGCGCGTCGTTCTGGCCTCAGCGCCGTTTCAGCGCGCTCATGATGAACCCGGCCAGCGCCAGGATCAGGAAGACGACGAACAGGATCTTCGCGATGCCCGCCGCGCTGGCGGCAATGCCGCCGAAGCCGAAGAACGCCGCGATGAGCGCGATGACGAAGAAGACGACGGCGTAGTGCAGCATGGTGCGGTCTCCTTCGTTCAGCGATTCGGGTTGACCGTCAGCCGGTTGTCGACGGTGAGCACGCCGTCGATGCCGCGCGCCAGCTGCGTGGCACGGTCGCGTGCCGCCGCGTCGGGCGCGCTGCCCTTCAGCACGACGCGGCCGTCGGTGGTGTCGACGTCGATGCGCAGCGCACTCAGCGACGCATCGGCGGCGAGCGCGCCGTTCACCGCAGCGGTGATCATCGCGTCCTTCGCCTTCTCGGCCACGACACCCGTGGCGCGCGCCGTGGCTTCGCCGACGTCGCGCGTCGCCTGTGCGGCCTCGGTCTGAGTTTCACGCGAACACGCCGCGAGCAGCGTCGACATCGCGATCATCGCGGTCGTCGAGAGTTGGACAAACGTCATGGTTCTCTCCCTGGCAGTGATGAAGTGCATCGGCGCCTGATGAAGTCAAGGGCACCGATGCGCCTGCACTCTAGGAACGAGCTTGCGAAACAGGTGTCGGACGTGCGCGGCGCGGGGCGTAGGACAACGTGCTTCAGGCAAGCGCGCGGCGCTGTGGGTGCGGGTGTCTGAGCACAGCGAGCGAAGCGAGCGGAGCGAGTTATGAGCCCGCCCGGCCGCTGTCCCGCCCGCGGACTTGCTCACGCAAACCGCGGAATCACGAAGCAGCGTTCGTGCTGGCGCCTCGCCTCAAACCCCCAACCACTGCGCCAACTCATCCCCCTCACGCAACTGCGCCGCCGCGCCTTGCAGCACGACGCGGCCCTTCTGCAGCACGACGAGCCGGTCGCAGTGGCGCGCGACACGCCGCCAGTCGCGGTCGACGACGAGCGCGGCGATGCGCGCGGCGCGGATGGTTTCGATAACGCGCCAGATCTCGGCCACGACCTGCGGCGCCAGGCCTTCGGTTGCCTCGTCGAGGATGATGAGCCGCGGGTGCGTCATCAACGCGCGGCCGATGGCCAGCATCTGCTGCTCGCCGCCGGAGAGCTGGCCGCCCTGGTGCGCCAGGCGCTCGGCCAGGCGCGGGAAGGTGGTGAGCACCCGCTCGAGCGTCCAGTCGCGCCGGCCGTCGGGGCCGGCTCGCGCGGCGAGCACGAGGTTCTCGCGCGCCGTCAGGTTCGGGAAGATGCCGCGCCCCTCGGGCACGTAGGCGATGCCGGCGCGTGCCAGCTGGTGTGGCCGCGCGCGCGAGAGGTCGACGCCGCCGACGACGACGCGGCCGCTGCGCTCGCGCACGTGCCCGAGCAGCGTGCGGATCAGCGTCGTCTTGCCCATGCCGTTGCGGCCGAGCAGGCCCACGGCTTCGCCTTCGGCGATGTCGAGGTCGGCGCCTTGCAGCACGTGGCTGGCGCCATACCAGGCCTGCAGATCGCGCGCCTCGAGCAGCGGCGCAGGCGCATTCACGTCGCCGACTCCCCGAGGTACGCCGCCTGCACCTGCGGGTCGGCGCGCACCGCCGCCGGCGTGCCGCTGGCGATGACGCCGCCGTTGACCATCACCGTGATGCGATCGGCGATGCGGAACACCGCGTCCATGTCGTGCTCGACCAGCGCCACCGCGTGCTGCGGCTTCAGCCGCTCGAGCAGCGCGAGCATGCGCTCGGTCTCCTCGGCACCCATGCCCGCGAGCGGCTCGTCGAGCAGCAGCACCTGCGGCGCGGCAGCCAGGCACATCGCGATCTCGAGCTGCCGGCGCTGGCCGTGCGACAGCGCCGCGGCCGGGCGCTCGAGCAGGCCCTCGAGGCCGACGCTCGCTGCCGCTTCGCGCGCCGCGGCCACGCTGTCGCGGCAGGCATCCGCCGGCGTCCACCAGTCGAACGGCCGCGCGTAGCGCGCCTGCGCCGCGAGGCGGCAGTTCTCCTGCACGCTGAACGGCGCGAACACCGTCGTGCGCTGGTAGCTGCGGCCGATGCCGGCGCGCGCGCGCTGCGGCTGCGTCCAGTGCGTCACGTCACGGCCGGCCAGCAGCACCTGGCCAGCGCTTGCCGGCAGCTCACCGGACAGCAGGTTGATCAGCGTCGACTTGCCCGCGCCATTGGTGCCGATGACCGCGTGCACGCTGCCGCGCGCGAACTCGATCGAGACGTTGTCGACGGCGACGATGCCGCCGAAGCGCCGCGTCAGCGTGCGCGCGGCCAGCAGCACCTCGCCGGTCGCCGCGTTGCTCATGCCGCTCATGCGCCGCCCCAGCGCTTGCGCAGCCGCTGCGTCACCAGCGCGCCGGCGCCGATCAAGCCGCGCGGCAACAACGCCACCGACACGATGATCGTCAGCCCGAGCCCGAGCATCCAGTGCTTGGCCCAGCCACCGAAGACCGCCTCGGACTTGAACAGCTCCTGCAGCAGCGCGAACGCGAACGCGCCGAGCACCGCGCCGCGCAGGTGGCCGATGCCGCCGAGGATGATCATCACCAGCAGCGCGCCCGAGAGGTGCCAGCTCAAGAGTTCCGGGTTGACGAAGCCGTCCTTCACCGCGAAGAGGAACCCCGCGAGCCCGGCGACGGCACCCGAGATCACGAACGCCGCGAGCTTGTACGGATAGGTGTCGAAGCCGACCGCGCGCATGCGCTGCTCGTTGATGCGGATGCCGGCCAGCGCATGCCCTAGCCGCGCGCGACCGATCAGCGCCAGCAGCACGAAGGCGGCGACCAGGCAGCCGAAGGTGAAGTAGTACATCGCCAGCGCCGGCTGCAGATCGAGCCAGACCTGGCCGCCGAACGCGAGGTTCGGCTTCACGTTCAGGTAGATGCCGTCGCTGCCGCCGCCCAGCGGCGTGTCGTGCACGACGTAGTAGGCCATCTGCGCAAAGGCGAGCGTGACCATGATGAAGTAGATGCCGCGCGTGCGCAGCGACAGCGCGCCGACGACCAGCGCGAACAGCGCCGCCACCGCCACCGACGCCGGCAGCAGCCACGCGATCGAGGCCGCCTCGGCCTCGGGCGAAAGGCGCACCGCCGCGTAGCCCGCCAGGCCGAAGAACGCCGCCTGGCCGAAACAGACGAGCCCGACGCGGCCGACCAGCAGCTCGAGGCTCAACGCGGCGATCGCGTAGATCATCGTCTTCGTGACGAGATCGAGGCCGTAGCTGCCCGCGGCCAGCGGCCACAGCGCCAGCGCCAGTGCGCCGGCGATCGTCGCAAGCGTGCGCGGCGTCGGCATCACGAGCCAGCGCGGAAAAGCCCTTCGGGCTTCCACAGCAGGATGAGCGCCATCAACACGTAGACGCCGGCGCCCGCCACCTCGGGCACGAGCACCTTGCCGAAGGTGTCGACGATGCCGATCAGGATGGCCGCGAGCATTGCCCCGCGCACCGAGCCGATGCCACCGATGACGACGACGACGAAGCAGACGATCAGCACCTGCTGGCCCATGCCCGGGTACACCGATGACACGGGCGCCGCCACCATGCCGGCGAACACCGCGATCGCCACGCCGGCAGCGAAGACGACGCGGTACAGCATCGAGATGTCGATGCCCAGCGACTGCACCATCTCGCGGTTCGTCGCACCGGCGCGCACCGCCATCCCCAGACGCGTGCGCGCGAGCACCCACCACATCGCCGCCGCCAGCGCCAGGCACACGCCGGAGACGAAGAGGCGATACACCGGGTACGTCATCAGCTCGCCGAGCGGGATCGTGCCGGCCAGCAGCGCCGGCGGCTTGACGCCGTGCACGTCGTCGCCGACGAGCAGGCTGCGCAGTTCCTCGAAGACGAGGATGAGGCCGTAGGTCATCAGCACCTGCTGCAGATGTTCGCGCTCGTACAGGTAGCTGTAGAACGCCCACTCGAGCACGTAGCCGAGCACGACCGACAGCGCCAGGCCGACCAGCAGCGTCGAGAAGAAGCCGCCGCCGAACGACAGCGCGACCCACGGCGCCAGCGCGTAGGCCATGTAGGCGCCGATCATGTAGAAGCTGCCGTGCGCGAGGTTGATGACGCCCATGATCCCGAAGATCAGCGTCAGCCCCGAGGCGACGAGGAACAGCAGCAGCCCGTACTGCAGTGCGTTCAGGCACTGCACGAGGAAGGTGGCAAGGTCCATGCGTTGCGCGTCTTCACCGCGTCCGAGGCCACCACGCACCCGGCACGCATGGGCGCGGCACCCGCTCACGGCAAGGCACCCGGCGCGAGGACGCGCCGGGCGCCGCCGCGATCACTTCATCGTGCAGCCCTTGCCCGGGTCGGCCAGCGCCTTGGAGGCGATGCCGATCGTCTTGTTCTCCTTGCCGACCACCTGGCGCAGGTAGATGTCCTGCACCGGGTTGTGGTTGGCGCCGAGCGTGAAGGCGCCGCGCGGGCTGTCGATCTTCGCCTTGCGCACGGCGGCGGCGAACTCGGCCTTCTTCGTGATGTCGCCCTTCGTCCCCGCGAGGCCGACGCCGAGGATCTGCGCCGCGTCGTAGCCCTGCACGGCGTACACGTCGGGCTGCAGCTTGTAGGCCTTCACGTAGGCCAGCCGGAAGGCGTTGTCGCGCGGCGTATTCAGCCCGTCGGCATAGTGCAGCGTCGTCAGCAGGCCGTCGGCGTCGGCGCCCTGCGCCTCGAGCGTGCCGTCGGTGAGGAAGCCCGCGCCGTACAGCGGGATCGCCTTCTTCAGGCCCGCGGCGGAGTAGTCCTTGACGAACTTGACCGCGGCGCCGCCGGCGAAGAAGGTGTAGACGGCGTCGGGCTTGATCGACGCGATCTCGGTCAGCAGGGCCTGGAACTCGACGTTGGGGAACGGCAGGTTCAGGTCCTTGACGACCTTGCCACCGCCCTTCTCGAACGCCTCCTTGAAGCCGCCGACGCTCTCGTCGCCGGCGGCGTACTTGTGCGTGATCGTGACAACGCGCTTGTGGCCCTTCTTCGCAGCCACCTCGCCCATCGCGTAGGCCGGCTGCCAGTTCGAGAACGAGCTGCGGAAGATGCCCGGGCCGCACATCGGCCCCGTGACGACGCCGGCGCCGGCGTTGGGCACGATCAGCATCGTGCCCGACTCCTTGGCCGCCCGCGCCATCGCGGCGACGACACCGGAGTGCACGGTGCCGACGATCACGTCGACGTTGTCGCGCTTGATCAGCTTGTTGACGTTGTCGGTGGCCTTGGCGGGGTCGCTCTCGTCGTCGACCTTGATGAATTCGAGCTCGCGGCCGCCGAGCTTGCCGCCCTGTTCGCTGGCATAGAGCCGGAAGCCGTTTTCGATGGCCACGCCGAGCGCGGCGTAGGTGCCGGTGTAGGGCAGCATCAGGCCGACCTTCAGCTTGCCGGCCGGCTGCGCAACCGCGCAGGATGCGGCCAGGGCAAGCGATGCGGCGACCAGCGCCGCCGGGCTACGTTTCAGCATGGGGTTCTCTCCTGTGGGGCTGGCGAGGTTGGCGAAAGGTCGGCCAGCGTATCAGGCGCGGCGCGCCTTGCCAGTCGGGCCCACCCGAGGTTGACCTGCTCCTGCAACGCCGCGCGCTCGGCCGCGTCGAGGTGCCGATAGCGGCCTTGCAGCGCCAGGTAGTCGGCCAGCGGCCGCGTGCGCTGGCTGTTCAACGTGTAGCGCAGGCCGTCCTCCACTTCATACAGCGGAAAGGCACCCGTCTCCACCGCCAGCCGCGCCGCGGCGAGCCCCATGTCATCGGCCAGGCCCCAGCCGTCGAGGCACGGGATCAGGAGCACGAGGACGCGCGTGCCGCGCAGTTCACGCGCGCGCGCCACCTTGCGGCGCAGGTCGGCGAGATGCCCGGCGCTCGCCGTGGCGACGTACGGCACGCCGTGCGCGGCCATGATCTCGACGAGGTTCTTCTTGCCCGTCTGCTTGCCCGCCGGTGTCGAGCCGGTCCACGCGTGCTGCGGCGTCGACGACGACTTCTGCGCGCCGGTGTTCATGTAGCCCTCGTTGTCGAGGCACACGTAGATGAAGTCCTCGTTGCGCTCGGCGGCCGAACTGAGGCACTGCAGCCCGATGTCGTAGGTGCCGCCGTCGCCGGCCAGCACCACCACCTGCGTGTCGCGACGGCCCTGCGCGTTCAGCGCCCGGCGCAGGCCCGAGGCGGCCGCGGCGCTGGCTTCGAGCGTCGGCTGGTAGACGGGGATCTTCAGCGAGCTGTACGGCTGCGGCCCGGCGATGATCGCCATGCACGAAGGCGGGATCACCGCCACCGTGTCGGGCCCGAGCGCGGCCAGCACGTGCCGCGCCGACAGCGCGTCGATGCAGCCGGGGCACGCGGCGTGGCCGGCACAGAGCATCGGCGGTGCGTCCAGCGCGGCGTTCGCGGCGGCGATCGGGTGCATGGCGTGCATCGGCTGCGTCGGGTGCATCGTTGTCTCCTCCTGCAGCCTCGGTCGCGGCTTTAGCGCACCCACTGCGAATCGCTTGTCACGTCGGCCGTGCCGAGCGCCTCATCGACGAACGCGACGATGCGCTCCGGCGGCACGTTGACGCCGCCGACGCCGGCCAAGAGCCCGTGCACGCGCGGCGCGGCCGGCATGCCGTACAGCGCCGCGCGCAACTCCTGGTGCAGCACACCGCCGGCGCCCGGCGAATGATTGCGGTCGAGCACGATCACGTCGCGCAGGCCGGCCAGTGCCGCCCGCAACGCCGCCACCGGCAGCGGGCGGAAGAGCCGCAGCTTCACGAGGCCGACCGCCACACCGCGCTCGCACAGCGCGTCGACGGCCTCGCGCGCGGTGCCGGCCATGCTGCCCATCGTCACGACGGCCGCAGCCGCATCTTCGCAGCGATAGCGTTCGACGACGCCCCACTGGCGGCCGAAGCGCTCGCCGCACTCGCGGTCGGCGGCGGCGGCGAGCGCCGGCACGCTTTGCATCGCCTCCTCGATCGCGCGGCGGTGGCGGCAGAACATGTCCTGGCTGACGACGTTGCCCCAGCCCGAAGGCGCCTCGGTGTCCAGGCGCTGCGCCGGCGCATACGGCGGCAGCCAGGCATCGACCTCCTCCTGCGCCGGCACGAGCACCGGTTCCAGCGAATGCGAGACATAGAACGCATCGAGGCTGACGAGCACCGGCAAGCGCACCTGCTCGGCGACGCGGTACGCCTGCAGCACGGTGTCCAGCGCCTCCTGCGCCGTCTCGACGTAGTACTGCACCCAGCCGGTGTCGCGCTGCGCGAGGCTGTCGGTCTGGTCGGGCCAGAAGGCCCACGGCGACGCCACCGTGCGGTTGACGTTGGCCATGACGATCGGCGCGCGCGCGCCGGCCGCATAGTGCAGCACCTCGTGCATCAGCAGCAAGCCCTGCGACGCGGTGGCGGTGAACACGCGCGCGCCGGCCAGCGACGCCGGGATGCACGCCGACATCACCGAGTGCTCGGACTCGACGGTGAGGATCTCGGCGTCGAACGCGCCCTCGGCCTGGAACTCGGTCAAGAGCTCCAGCACCGGCGTCTGCGGCGTGATCGGGTAGACCGGCACGACCTTCGGCCGCGCCAGCCGCGCGGCCCAGGCCACGGCGTGGTTGCCGGTCAGCAGCACACGCCGGGCCGGGGTGCTCATCGCTTCTCCTCCACCATCGTCATCGAGCCGGTCGGGCACTCGCGCACGCACAGGCCGCAGCCCTTGCAGTAGTCGCCCAGCACCTCGTAGCCACCGGCCGCGGCGCGGCGCACCGCCAGGTCGGGGCAGACGACGACGCAGTTGTCGCAATCGATGCAGGTGCCGCACGAGAAGCAGCGTGCCGCTTCGGCGGCAGCAGCGCTGGCGTCGAGCGCGAGCTGCACCTCGGCGGTGGCGTGGCGCGCCGCAGGCGGCAGCCGGTTGTCGGCGGCGCGCGGGGTCGGCACGTGGTACGCAGTGGCGATCGCCTGCGCGTCGACGGTGGTGGCAAAGGTGAACGGCGCGGCGGCGTCGAGGCCGTTGCTGCAATCGCTGCCGTCAGCGGCGTCGCCCGTGTGCGCGGCCCCGCCGAGGCCGCGCGCCAGCAGGCTTGCGTGGATGTCCTCGGCCGCGCGCTGGCCCATGCCGACCGCGGAGGTGACGAAGCGCGCCAGGCTCGCGACGTCGCCGCCGGCCCAGACGCCTTGGGCGCCGGTGCGGCCGCAGCCTGCGCTCTCTGCGGCCTCGGTGGCGAGCACCGTGCCGGCGTGCGCCAGCGTGCCGCCGAACGGCGCGAGGTCCGCGTCCTGGCCGATCGACGTGAGCAGCGCGTCGGCCACCCATTCGAACTCGCTGCCGGCGATCGGCTCGATGCGGAAGCGCCCGCGCTCGGCGCCGGGCTCGAAGCGCACGTGCTGGCAGTGCAGGCGCAGTGCGGGTGCGCCGCTGCCGTCGTGGGCCGCAGCGTCTTCGGCGCGCACGAGCATCGCGCCATCGACGAGGCCGATGCCTTCTTCGAGCGCCTCTTCGATCTCTTCGCGCTGCGCCGGCATCTGCGCGCGCGCCTCGAGCGCGAGCACCGTCACCTCGTGCCCGGCGCGCTGTGCGCTGCGCGCCGCGTCGAGCGCCGCGCTGCCGCCGCCGACGACAACCACGCGGCGGCCGAGTGTCGAAGGTTTCCCTGCGTTGGCCGTGCGCAACCACGCCGCGCCATCGAGTACCCGCACGCCGTCGTACGTGAGCCCCGGCAGCCGCCGCACCTGCGCCGCGCCGGTGGCGACGAACACCGCGTCGTGGCCACTGCGCAGCACGCGCCACTGCGCCTCGTTGACGAGCGGTGCGTTGCACTGCACGTCGACGCCGAGCGCGACGATGCGCGCGATCTCGGCGTCCAGCACGTCGCGCGCCAGCCGGTACGCCGGGATGCCATGGCGCAACAGGCCGCCGAGCTGCGCGTCGGCTTCGAACAACGTCACCTGCCAGCCGCGCCGGCGCAACTGGTACGCCGCCGACAAGCCGGCCGGCCCGCCGCCGACGACGGCGACGCGGCCGGCACGCTCGTGCGTGACGCGCGGCAGCGGCCAGCCCTCGGCGATCGCGCGGTCGCCGACGAATCGTTCCAGGCGGCAGATCGACACGGCGGCGTCGACCGCGGCGCGGTTGCACGCCGACTCACACGGGTGGTGGCAGACGCGCCCGGCGATCGCCGGAAACGGGTTGTGCCGCGCCAATACGTCGAAGGCACGCCGGATGTCGCCGGCGCGCGCGTGGCCGATCCACTCTGCGATGTCGCCGTTCACAGGGCAGGCGCCGTGGCAAGGCGACGGCGCGTGCACGTGCCGCGGCAACGCGGCGCGCCAGGTGCCGGTCTTGAAGACCTCGGTCGTGCCGGTGGTCCAGGTCGGCGGCACGACGGCGCCGGATGCACCGGTGGCGCCGGCCGAGATGCCGGCCGCGGCCGCTGAGGTCGTCGAAGGCGTGGTCACCGCACTCATGGCAGCGCCTCCTCGCCCAGCAACGCTTCAGCAGCACGCCAACCGGCTTCACACGCGGCCAGGTTCTCGGCATGCAGCCGCGGCGAGCGCTCGCCGATCGTCGCTTCGAGCTGGGCCAGCGTCAGCGTGCCGAGCGGCCCGGCCGACGCCGCGAGCGCACGCGCAAACGCGCCGAGCAGCGCCGAGTTCACGATGCGCCCCAGCCCCCGCGTGCGCGAGATCGCCAGCGCATCGATCGGCAGCACGCGCCGGCCCGGCAGCGCGGCGGCGAAGCCGGCCGCGTCCTGCGCCGAGTTGACGACGATGAGCGTGTGCGCGCCGGCGCAGGCGAGCAGCGGCGGCCCGAGCAGGCTCGCGTCGAAACACAGGATGGCGTCGGCGCGCTCGATGTCGCAGCGCACGCGGATCGGTCGGTCGTGCACGCGCAGGAACGAGCTGACCGGCGTGCCGCGGCGCGCGCCGCCGTAGGTGGCAAAACACTGCACCTCGCGGCCGGCGTCGAAGAACGCGGCCGCGAGCAGGTTGCCCGCTGTCTGCGCGCCCTGCCCGCCGCGCCCCTGGATGACGATCTGCAGCATCGGCGTGCGTCAGGCCGTTAGCCAATCAACCCGGCAGCCGCGGCAGCACCGCGGTCGCCTCGAGCTCGATCTTCGCCGGATGGTCCAGCAGGTCGGCAACGAAGATCATGCTCATCGCCGGGAAGTGGCGGCCGATCACGCGGCGCCAGATCGCGCCCAGTTCGGCGCGCGAGGCGAGATACGCCGGGCGATCGATGCAGTACGCCGTCATGCGGCAGATGTGGTGCGGGCGCCCGCCCGCCTCGGCCAGCACGTCGACGATGTTCTTCAGCGCCTGCTCGAACTGCGGCACGAGCTGGTCGGACTCGAACACCTGGTCGGCATTCCAGCCCACCTGGCCGGCGACGAAGACGATGCGGCCGGCCTCGATCTCGACGCCGTTCGAGTAGCCGATCGGCGGCTTCCAGCCGGCAGGCAGCAGCGTGCGCATGGGGTGTCTCCTCCTCGCGATCTCTTCGTTGATGAATTCAACGGCCGGACGGGCGATGTCCGGTCGATGCTCAGTCGATGTACCGCGCCGGGTCCGGGTCGGCCGCCCAGTCGTCGTCGGGCTTGGGTACCTTGGCGATCCAGGCGCGCACGAGTTCGACGTGCTCGACCTCTTCCTGCCGCATCTCCAGCGCCGCGCGGCGGATCGACTCGACCTCGGTCGTGCGCGCCAGCGCGTCGAAGAACTGCACTGCGCGCTCTTCGGCGGCCAGCGCCAGCTGCAGCGCATGCCACGGGTGCATCAGGTAGTGCATCTCCTCGATCGGCACGGTCTCGGGCGCCTCGGGCGTGCCCCAGTTGCCGGCGCGGCGCGGCGCCGGGCGGTCCTCGGCCCAGCCCATCTCGGCGAGGATCTGCGTCACGTGGTGGCCCTCGACCTCGGCCATCTTGCGAAACAGCGCCGCGACCTCGAGGTTGTTGTGCACCTCCATCATGTCGGCCAGTTCGCTGTAGCGGGCCACCGCCTCTCGCTCCATCTCGAGCGCCTGCGCCATCAGGTCCTCGTAGGTCTGCGGCGCTTGTGCCTTGTCGTTCATGCCTCGAACCCCCGAGCCAGGTCTTGCAGCGACGCGTCGGCCTTGCCCGGCCGCGCATAGACGGGCCGGCCGCCCGCGTAGAGCACGCCGACGTTGAAGCCGTCGTCGGTCATGATCCGGCGCGCCGCGCGCGCCGGGTCGTCGGTCTCGGCCACCGGAGCGGCGTGCACGAGGTCGCGCCAGCCGCGCTGCTCGGGCCTGAAGGTGACGCACGGGCTCAGGATCTCGACGAACGAGAAGCCCGGGTGGCGGATCGCCTGCGCGATGATCTCGGCGGTGCCGTTCGGGTCGCCCGAGAAGGCACGGGCGACGAAGTTGGCGCCCGAGGCGAGCGCGATGACCAGCGGGTGGAAGGCGCGGATGCCGGTGCCGCCGGGCGCGAGCTTGTTGTCCCAGTCGGGCTCGGTGGTCGGCGACGCCTGGCCCTTCGTCATGCCGTAGACGTGGTTGTCCATCACGAGGTACGTGAGGTCGACGTTGCGCCGGCAGGCGTGCAGGAAGTGGTTGCCGCCGATCGAGTAGCCGTCGCCGTCGCCGCCGGCCACCACCACCGTCAGGTCGGGCCGCGCCACCTTCAGGCCCGTGCCGGCGGCGAGCGCGCGGCCGTGCACGCCGTGGAAGCCGTAGCAGTTGGTGTACGCCGGGATGCGCGAGCTGCAGCCGATGCCCGAGACCACCGCCACCTCGTGCGGCGGGCGTTGCAGCATCGACAGCGCCTTGGTCAGCGAGCCGAGCACCGTGTAGTCGCCGCAGCCCGGGCACCAGATGGGCTTGTAGTCGCTCTTGTAGTCGCCGGCCGAGAAAGCTGGCGGCAGCGTCATGTCGTTCATGCCGTCACCTCGCGCGCACGCTGCGCTTCGTTCGATTGCACGGCGCGCGCCCAGTCGGCGAGCGCCACGGCCAGCTCGCCAGGGCGGAACGGCAGCGGCCCCGGCCGGTGCAGGCCGCGCGGACGGCCGGGCAGGTCGAGCCGGCTGCGCAGGTAGCGCAGCAGCTGGCCACCGTGGTTCTGCTCGACGACGAGCACCTCGCGCACACCGGCAAGTGCGCGCTCCACGACCTCGGGCTGCAATGGCGCCAGCAGGCGCAGCGCGATCAGCCTGAGCGGCAGGCCCTCGGCGGCCAGCCGTGCCAGCGCCTCGCGCACCGCGCCGGTCGTCGAGCCGAAGGTGACGACGGCCAGCGGCGCGTCGCCTTCGACATCGGCCCAGCGCGCGCCGTAGTCGTGGCCTTCGAGCTTGCGCGCGCGCTTGGCGAGCTGGCGGCGGTGGTCGCCGGCCTGGCTGCTGGGGATGCCGCGCTCGCTGTGCTCCAGGCCGTCGGCGGTGTAGACGGTGCCGGGCGTGCCGGGGCGCGCCATCGGCGAGATGCCGCTTGGTGTGTCGAGATAACGCCTGTACGGATCGGCGCCATCGCCTTGCGTGGGAGCAAAGAGCCGCTCGGCCGGCACCGGCAGCGACGCCGGCGCCTCGACGACAGCGCGCGACTGGCCCATGAACTGGTCGTTGAGCACGAGCGCCGGCGCCTGCATCGCCTCGGCCAGTTGCACCGCCCAGGCAGTCGTCGCCAGGCAGTCGGCGATCGAGGTCGGCGCCAGCACGAGCCGCGGCGCGTCGCCGTGCAGGCCGTCGACGGCGAACGACAGGTCGCTCTGCTCGCTCTTGGCGGGGATGCCGGTCGACGGGCCGCCGCGCATCACGTCGACGACGACGATCGGCACCTCGGCGGCGACGGCCAGGCCGATGCCTTCGGCCATCAGCGCGAGGCCGGGGCCTGCGGTGGCGGTGAGCGACGGCACGCCGCCGTAGCTGGCGCCGATGATCATGTTCACCGAAGCGAGTTCGTCCTCGGCCTGCACGAGCGTGCCGCCGATGCGCGCCAGCGCCGGCGCCATCCACTCGAGCATCTCGGTGGCCGGCGTGATCGGGTACGCGGCGACGAAGCGCACACCGGCGGCGAGTGCGCCGAAGCCGGCGGCTTCGTTGCCCGACAAGAGCCAGCGCCTGGATGAGCCGGATGAGCCAGGAAATGCCTGGCCGTCACCGCTCGCCGGCACCGTCAACCCCGCCGGCCGCCCGTCGATCTGCCCGGCCAGCGCAAACCCTTGCGCCAGCGTCGCGAGGTTCGCGGCGAGCGCCGCTTCGCCGCGCTTCCAGCCGGCGCGCAGCACGTCGGCCAGCGTCTGCTGCTGCAGCCCGACGCACGCACCGGCCAGGCCGAGCGCGACCATGTTGACCCAGCCGCCACCGGCCGCTTTCGCGAGCTTCTTGAACGGCAACGTCACGAGCCGCGCGCCGCCGGCCAGCAGCGCGGCCGGCGCTTCGCCGGCATCGCTGTCACCGACGATCAGCCCGCCCGGACCGAGCGGCAGTTCGTCGGCAAAGCGCTGCAGGTTCTGCCAATCAAGGGCCACCAGCAGGTCGAAGCGGTCGTCCAGCGTCGCCAGCGGTGCATCACCCAGTCGCAGCAGCGCCGCGGCCTCGCCGCCGCGGATCTGCGGGCCGCTCGTGCGCACCATCAGGCCGAACAAGCCGGCGCGCGCCGCCGCGTCGAGCAGCAGCTCGCCGGCCGTCATCACGCCGGCGCCGCCGCTGCCGGCAATGGCCACCGAGTAGCTGTGTGGATGCGGGTCGGAAGCGGGCATGGCAAGGAATCCTGTTCGCTGGCGTGCCGCGGAGTTGACCGCCGGCCGCTTCGCCCGTCCCTGCTTTAGATCAAGGAAAAGACCGCGGACACCGCCAAAATTGGTATTCAGGTACCGATTTACGGGTAAACCCCGAGACGACCCCGGTCCCACGGGGAAACAGGCCCAAGAGGAGTCGCACGCGCATGCCTTCGATCGCCGCCCACCGCTGGCTGATGACCGCCCCCGGCGCGCCGCTGGTGCGCGAAGCGTTCGACGCCACGCCGCGCGCCGGCGAGGTCGTCGTGCAGGTCGCCGGCTGCGGCGTGTGCCACACCGACCTCGGCTACTACTACGACGGCGTGCGCACCAACCAGCCGCTGCCGCTGGCGCTGGGCCACGAGATCAGCGGCCATGTCGTCGCCGCCGGCGACGACGCCGGCAAGGGTGCCACCGGCTGGATCGGCCGCGCTGTCATCGTGCCCGCGGTGCTGCCGTGCGGCGAGTGCGACCTGTGCCGCCGGGGCCTGGCGACGATCTGCCGCGCGCAGAAGATGCCGGGCAACGACATCCAGGGCGGCTTCGCCTCGCACATCGTGGTGCCGGCGCGGGGCCTGTGCGCCGTCGACGAGAAGCGCCTCGCTGCCGCCGGGCTGACGCTGCCGCAGGTGTCGATCGTCGCCGACGCGCTGACGACGCCGTACCAGGCGGTGCGGCGCGCCGGTGTCGCACCGGGCGACCTCGCGGTCGTCGTCGGTGTCGGTGGTGTCGGCGGCTACTGCGTGCAGGTGGCGCGCGCCTTCGGCGCCGAAGTCGTCGCCGTCGATGTCGACGCGCGCAAGCTCGACGCCTGCGTGCGCGACGGCGGCGCGGCACTCGCTTTGAACTCGCGTGAACTCGACGCGAAGGCGCTGAAGAAGGCGGTCGCCGACTTCGCCCGCGCGCGCGGCCTGCGCAGCACCGAATGGAAGATCTTCGAGTGCTCGGGCACCGCCGCCGGCCAGGGCACCGCGTTCAACCTGCTCGTGCACGGCGCCACCCTCGCCGTCGTCGGCTTCACGATGGACAAGGTCGAAGTGCGGCTGTCCAACCTGATGGCCTTCGACGCACGCGCCATCGGCAACTGGGGCTGCCCGCCCGAGCTGTACCCGGCCGCGCTCGACCTCGTGCTCGACGGCAAGGTGCGGCTCGCGCCCTTCGTCGAGACGCACCCGCTGGCCGACATCAACGCCGTCTTCCACGCCGTGCATGCGCGCGAGATCACGCGCCGCGCGGTGCTGGTGCCCTGACATCCACCTATCCGCTCAACAAGAGGAGCCGCCCGCGATGAATGCCCCCGAACTGCTGCCGCAGCACGAGTTCAAGAACCACGACCTCGTCGACGACACCACCAAGCCCGGCGTCAAGGTCGAGCGGCGGCCGGCGAAGAAGCCCGACGGCACTGTCGTCGCCGGCCTCTACAACACCTGGATCTGGCTGGACAACCCGAGCCAGTTCAACAGCTACACGACCGACATGGTCAAGGGCGTGATCCTGGCCATGCGCGCG
This sequence comes from Betaproteobacteria bacterium, assembly GCA_016716535.1. Classification (GTDB taxonomy): domain Bacteria; phylum Pseudomonadota; class Gammaproteobacteria; order Burkholderiales; family Burkholderiaceae_C; genus Rubrivivax. Next base: position 636,519 of record JADJWD010000004.1, read on the forward strand.
GCGAGCAACGACCGCAGCGTCAACTGCGTCGTCTTCACCGGTGTCGGCGACAAGGCCTTCTGCACCGGCGGCAACACGAAGGAGTACGCCGAGTACTACGCCGGCCAGCCGCAGGAGTACCGGCAGTACATGCGCCTGTTCAACGACATGGTCAGCGCGATCCTCGCCTGCGACAAGCCGGTGATCTGCCGCGTCAACGGCATGCGCATCGGCGGCGGCCAGGAGATCGGCATGGCCTGCGACTTCAGCGTCGCGCAGGACCTCGCGCGCTTCGGCCAGGCCGGCCCCAAGCACGGCAGCGCGCCGATCGGCGGCGCGACCGACTTCCTGCCGGTGATCGTCGGCGCCGAGCGCGCGATGGCCGCCTGCGTGTTGTGCGAGCCGTTCAGCGCGCACAAGGCCTACCAGATGGGCATCCTCACCGACGTCGTGCCGGCGCTGAAGGTCGACGGCAAGTTCGTCGCCAACCCGACCGTCGAGACGCAGCGGATGACCGACGAGTTCGGCCGCTTCTGCTACGGCGAGGCGAAGGCCGGTGCGGCGCTCGACGAAGGCAAGGCGCTGATGAAGCGCGGCACCGTGGACCTGTCGCTGCTCGACGCCAAGTGCGAGGAGCTGTGCGCGAAGATGCTGCTGACCTTCCCCGACTGCACGACCAAGACGATCGAGGAGCTGCGCAAACCCAAGCTCGACGCCTGGAACCGCAACAAGGAAAACTCGCGCGCGTGGCTGGCGCTGAACATGATGACCGAGGCGCGCTCGGGCTTCACCGCGTTCAACGAGGGCACGAAGGAAGACCGCGAGGTCGACTTCATCCTGCTGCGCCAGAAGCTCGCCGCCGGCCAGAGCTGGGTCGGAGCGCTGCACGACGAGATCCAGCCGAAGGCGCGCCGGCATGGCTGAAGCTGCCGTTGCTTCGCCGCTGAAGGTCTGGCGCGAGCGCGACGGCGCGCTGCTGCGCCTGCGCCTGAACCGGCCGAAAGCCAACATCTGCGACGCGCAGATGATCGGCGCGCTGCAAGCGGCGTTCGACGCCGAGGCGCGCGCGAAGAGCAACGTGCGCGGCGTCCTGCTCGACGCCGAAGGCGCGCACTTCAGCTTCGGCGCCAGCGTCGAGGAGCACCTCGCCGACCGCTGCGCTGCGATGCTCGCGAGCCTGCACGCGCTGATCCTGACGATGGCCGCGTTCCCGGCGCCGATCCTCGTTGCCGTGCGCGGCCAGTGTCTCGGCGGCGGGCTCGAGATTGCGCTCGCCGGCGGGCCGATCTTCGCCGCGCCGACGGCGCAGTTCGGCCAGCCCGAGATCCGGCTTGGCGTCTTCGCGCCGGCCGCCTCGTGCCTGCTGCCGTGGCGCATGAGCGCCGTTGCCGCCGAGGACCTGCTGACAAGCGGCCGCAGCGCCGGCGCGGCCGAAGCGCTTGGCCTCGGCCTCGTGCAGGCGATTGCCGACGACCCCGAGGCGGCGGCGCTCGCCTGGTTCGACGAACACCTCGCCGGCCGCAGCGCCGCGGCGCTGGCCTGCGCGCTCGCCGCCGCGCGCGCGCCTCGCCTGCGCGAACTGCGCGAACGCCTGGCCGAAGTCGAGCGCCTGTACCTCGACACGCTGATGAAGACCCACGACGCCAACGAGGGCCTCGCGGCCTTCCTCGGCAAGCGCGCCCCCGTCTGGCAGCACCGCTGAGAGCAGCGCGCCCCCTGCCGCAAGCCATAGGACGAGCCCACACCATGGATGCCCCGATGCCCGAAGTCCTGAAGATCGTGCAGCGCTGCGAGGCGCTGTTCGAGGACCTGCACTTCAACGCCGTCAAGGACTGGAAGGCCCGCGCACCGGGCCGCCGCGCCATCGGCTACATGCCGGTGTACGTGCCGCGCGAGATCATCCACGCCGCCGGCATGCTGCCGGTGGGCATCCTTGGCGGCGGCGACCAGATCGAGGTCATCCAGGGCGACGCCTACTACCAGAGCTACATCTGCCGCATCCCGCGCTCGACGATCGAGCTCGGCCTCACCGGCCGCCTCGACGCGCTGGACGGCATGCTCTTCCCGAGCATCTGCGACGTGATCCGCAACCTCTCGGGGATGTGGCAGATCCTGTTCCCGGCGAAGTACTCGCGCTACGTCGACGTGCCGCAGAACTACCAGGACGACATCGGCGGGCGCTTCTACACGCAGGAGATGCAGCACCTGCGCGACGACCTCGGCCGCCTGCGTGGCAGCCCGATCACCGACGCCGAGCTGAACGCCTCGATCGCCGCCTACAACGACAACCGCGCCGCGCTGCGCGACCTGTACGCCTACCGCGCCGCCAAGCCGTGGCAGGCGCCGACCTCCGAGGTCTACCTGCTGCAGCGCGCCGGCATGGTGTTGCCGGTCGAGGAGCACACGGCGCTCTTGCGCGAGTACCTCGCCGCCGCCGAGGGCCTGCAGCGGCCGAAGCGCGACAACGCACGCGTCGTGCTCACCGGCAGCTTCTGCGAGCAGCCGCCGCTTTCGCTGATCAAGTCGATCGAGATGTCGGGCTGCTATGTCGTCGACGACGACTTCGTCCTCGTCGGCCGCTGGCTGCTGGACGACGTGCCCACCAACGGCAACCCGCTCGAGGAACTCTCGAAGGCCTTCCTGCACCACTCGGCCTCCACCGCCGCGAAGTACGACGCGCAGCGCGAGGAAAAAGGCGTCTACCTGCTCAAGCAGGTGAAGACGCGCGGCGCCGAGGGCGTGATCTTCGCCGCGCCGTCGTTCTGCGACCCGGCGCTGCTCGAGCGGCCGATGTTGCAGGACGTGCTGGCGAAGAACGACATCCCGCACACCGCCTTCAAGTACGCCGAGAACACCGGCCAGATGGCCCCCATCCGCGAACAAGCCGGCACGTTTGCCGATTCGATCAAGCTCTGGAGCGCCGCATGAACACCACCGCCACCGTCGCGATGCCGGGCCCCGCCGGCGCAGGCAAGAAGCCGCAGAACGTCCAGAAGGAAGACGCGATGTGGCTCCAGAAGGAGCTCATCAACAAGAACTACATGGAGCTGGCCACCGCGCGCCAGAACAACCGCAAGGTCTCGGCCACCTTCGTGCCGGGCAACCTGAACGAGTTGCTGATGTGCTTCGACTTCGCGCGCAGCCTGCCAGAGACCAATGCGCTGCAAAACGGCATGCGCAAGAAGAGCGGCAAGATGATCATGGACGCCGAGCGCGACGGCCAGAGCGAGGACGTCTGCACCTACGTCAAGGCCGACCTCGGCATGATGATGGGCGGCGAGGTCGGCCCCACCGGCGACCCGCTGCCGCGGCCCGACATCCTGCTGCTCAGCTACACCGGCTGCTTCACCTTCATGAAGTGGTTCGAGCTGATCCGCCACAAGTACGGCTGCGAGACGGTGATGCTGCACGTGCCGTACCAGGCCGACGGCAAGATCACGCAGACGATGCGCGAGTACGTCGTCAAGCAGCTCAAGGACACGGTGATCCCGACGCTCGAGCGCATCTCCGGCGTCAAGTTCGACATCGACCGCCTGCGCCAGTACATGCGCGAGTCGGCCAAGGCCGAGGAAGACCTCGTGCACGTGCTGCAAAGCGCGAAGAACCGGCCGAGCCCGATCGACGGCTACTTCGGCGCCGTCTACTACATCGGCCCGATCTTCACCGCCTTCCGCGGCACGCCCGAGGCCACCGAGTACTACCGCGTGCTGCGCGGCGAGATCGACGAGCGCGTGCGCCTCGGCAAAGGGCCCGTCACTCCCGACGGCGACATGGGCGAAGAGAAGTACCGCCTCATCGTCGAGGGGCCGCCGAACTGGACGAGCTTCCGCGACTTCTGGAAGATGTTCTACGAGGAGGGCGCCGTCGTCGTCTCCTCCACCTACGCGAAGGTGGGCGGCCTGTACGACTTCGGCTTCAGGCACGACCCGGAGAACCCGCTCGAGTCGCTGGCGGACTATTGCCTCGGCTGCTACACGAACCACAGCCTGCCCGGGCGCATCGACATCATCTGCAACTACATGGAGCAGTACCAGGCTGACGGCCTCTTGATCAACTCGATCAAGAGCTGCAACAGCTTCTCGGCCGGCCAGTTGCTGATGCTGCGGGAGGTGGAACGCCGCACCGGCAAGCCGGCCGCGTTCATCGAGACCGACCTCGTCGACCCGCGCTACTTCTCGGCTGCGAACGTGAAGAACCGGCTCGAGAGCTACTTCCAGATGATCAAGCAGAAGCGCACCTACGGGCACGCAGCGCCGACCAGCCCGACCGGCGCGCCGGTGATCCAGATCGCCGCCCACTGAACACACCGGGAGCACCCACACCATGCGCTGCTTCATCGGCATCGACCTCGGCTCGACGACCACCAAGGCGGTGGTCATCGACGAGCAGCAGAACGTCCTCGGCCGCGGCATCACCAACTCGCGCTCGAACTACGACACCGCCGCCGCGGTGGCCAAGAACGAAGCGCTGCTCAACGGCCGCTTCTACCTGTTCCGCAAGGCGCTCGGCGACAGCGGCGCGCTGAACGGCTCGCTCGACGCGTTCATCGGCCAGCTCGAACGCGACTTCCGCGCCGAGCAGTACCTCGAGCAGCTCGCCGACCTCGAGGCGACCTGCCGCCGCAATCACGAGAAGACGAACTTCGGCGACGCTCAAGGCGCCGTGCGCGAGGCGCTCGACGTCGTCTTCAAGCAGCTCGGCGGCGAGGCAGCGAGCCTTTTCGCGCCCGGCGCCAAGCGCAAGAGCGACTTCTTCCGCGACATCGCCGGCAGCCAGTACCTCGCCGCCGGCGAGGCGGTGGCCAAGGAGGCGGGCCTGCGCTACGACTTCCTGTTGAACCTCTTCGACCGCTCGATCATCGAGGTCGAGAACCGCGTCTACGGCGACTCGGTGCGCCGGCACCTGCTGGCCGCGCTCGAACGCAGCTTCGCAGCGCTGCCCGAGACGCAGGGCCAACGCGCCGCCGTCGAAGCGCCGATCAAGGGCGTGCTCGACACGGTGATGGAGGAAACCTACACGGTGGGCACCGGCTACGGCCGCGCGCGGCTGCCGTTTTCCAAGGAGCACGTGAGGAGCGAGATCCTCTGCCACGGCCTCGGCGCGCACGTCATGTATCCGGGCACGGCGACGGTGCTCGACATCGGCGGCCAGGACACCAAGGCGATCCAGGTCGACCCGGCCGGCATCGTCGAGAGCTTCCAGATGAACGACCGCTGCGCCGCGGGCTGCGGGCGCTACCTCGGCTACATCGCCGACGAGATGAACATGGGCCTGCACGAGCTGGGGCCGCTGGCGATGCAGAGCACGAAGTCGATCCGCATCAACAGCACCTGCACCGTGTTCGCCGGCGCCGAGCTGCGCGACCGGCTGTCGCTGGGCGACAAGCGCGAGGACATCATGGCCGGGCTGCACCGCGCGATCATCCTGCGCGCGATGTCGATCCTGGCGCGCTCGGGCGGCATCCGCGACGAGTTCACGTTCACCGGCGGCGTCGCGAAGAACGAGGCGGCCGTCAAGTCGCTGACCGAACTCGTCGAAGAGAACTACGGCAAGCTGACCCTGAACATCAACCCCGATTCGATCTACACCGGCGCCTTGGGCGGCGCCACCTTCGCGTGGCGCGCGGTGGTCGAAGAAGGCAAGACCGCGGAGGCACGGGCATGAGCAACAGCAGCATCACCACCGTCGGCATCGACATCGGCTCGGGCGCCGTCAAGTCGGTGCTGTTCCGCAGCGACGGCGAGCGCATCGAGTGGCTCGCCAAGTGCTGCGAGCGCATCCGCCGCCGCGACCCGCTGACGCTGGCGCGCGAAGGTTACGAAACCGTGCTCGCCAACGCCGGGCTTCGCGAAGGCGACATCGACTACATCGCCACCACCGGCGAGGGCGAGAACGTCAAGTTCGCGACCGGCCACTTCTATTCGATGACCACGCACGCGCGCGGCGGCGTCTTCCTCGACCCCGCGGCGCGCGCCGTCGTCGACATCGGCGCGCTGAACGGCCGCGCGATCTCGGTCGATTCGCGCGGCAAGGTGCTCAGCTACAAGATGACGAGCCAGTGCGCCAGCGGCTCGGGGCAGTTCCTCGAGAACATCGCCCGCTACCTCGGCGTCGCGGTGGAGGAGATCGGCCCGCTGTCGTGCACGAGCAAGGACCCGGAGAAGGTCAGCTCGATCTGCGCCGTGCTCGCCGAGACCGACGTCATCAACATGGTCAGCCGCGGCATCGCCACGCCCGACATCCTGAAGGGCATCCACCTGTCGATGGCCTCGCGCATCGTCAAGCTGCTGAAGGTGACCGGCGTCAAGGAAGGCACCGCCCTGCTCACCGGCGGCCTGGCGCTCGACACCGGCCTGCTCGCCGCCATCCAGGAAGAGATGGTCAACGAGAAGGTCAAAGTCACCGCGCGCTCGCACCCCGACTCGATCTACGCCGGCGCCATCGGCGCGGCGCTGTGGGGCGCCTACCGGCACCAGAAGCTCGAGCAGCTGCAGGCCGAGGCGGCCTGAGCGGCCCGAGCCACGAACAGGCACCGCTGCCCACCCATTCACGCACACACACCCTTTCGCTGGAGACCCGCCCCATGGCCCTGACGATCGTCGACAACTGCACCGCCTGCGACGCCTGCAAGCCCGTCTGCCCGAACGAGGCGATTTCGGTGGGCGACCCGCTGTACATCATCGACCCGTTCCGCTGCACCGAATGTGTCGGCGCCGAAGACGAGCCGCAGTGCAAGCTCGTCTGCCCGGCCGACTGCATCGTCCAGCACCCGGACTTCGTCGAGACGCCCGAGCAGCTTCAAGAGAAGTACGAGAGCCTGCACGCCTGAAGCCGGCCGCTGCGACGAGTTGCCGCCGCACGACAGTGCCGGTGCGCCAGCGCGGTAGGCTCGCGGCATCGTCCAACGAGAGGGCTTCAGCTTGTCAGCTACCACCGGCGGCGCGGTCCTCGCGCGCATCCTGCAGGCCGAAGGTGTCGAGAAGGTCTTCGGCATCATCGACGGCACCTACTTCGGCTTCTATTCGGCGCTGCACGCGCTGGGCATCCAGATCGTCACGCCGCGCCACGAGACGAGCGCGGCGCACATGGCCGGCACCTACGCGCGGCTGACCGGCCGGCTCGGGGTGTGCATGGCCAGCAACGGGCCGGGCGTGGCGAACCTGCTGCCCGGCCTCGTCGTCGAGCAGGCCGAGGGCAACCGCGTGCTCGCCATCACCAGCGGCCGGCGGCCGCAGATCCAGTACCCGGATCGCGGCGGCACCTACCAGTGCTTCGACCAGACCGGCGTCATCGGCAAGATCGCCAAGTGGAGCGAGGCCGTGCCGTCGTTCGACCGCGTCGCCGAGATGGGCCGCATCGCGCTGCGCCACGCCTGGAAAGGAAGGCCGGGCGTCGTGCACCTCGACGTGCCCGAGAACGTGATGAACGGCAAGGTCAAGGCCGAGGTCAGGACGTGGCAGCCGGCGCAGTACCGCCGCACGCAGCCGGTGCCACCGCCGGCCGAGCAGGTGGAACAGGCGGCGCAGATGCTCGCCGCGTCGCCCGCGCCGATGATCCACGCCGGCAGCGGCGTCATCCACGCCGGCGCCTATGCCGAGCTGGCGCGCGTCGCCGAGGCGCTGCACGCGCCGGTCACCACCAGCTGGGCGGCGCGCGGCGTGCTGGGCGAATCGTCGCCGCTGGCGCTGCCGATGGTGTACGTGAAGCTCAACCACCAGGTGCGCAACGACGCCGATACGGTGCTCATCGTCGGCTCGCGCCTGGGCGAAACCGACTGGTGGGGCAAGCCGCCGTACTGGCGCGCGCCGGGCGAGCAGGCGACGATCCAGGTCGATGTCGACGAAACCATCCTCGGCGCCAACAAGCCGCTGGCGCTGGGCGTCGTGGCCGATGCGAAGCTCTTCCTCGCCGCGCTCGCCGACCGGCTCGAAGCGATGCGCAAGCGCATGCCGCTCGACGCGCGACGCAAGCGCGTCGAGGGTTACACGGCGACGATGCGCGCCGAGCGCGCCAAGCTCGACGAGCGGCTCGCCGACCTCGCCGTGCCGATGAACAGTGCGCACATCGCGCAGGTGTGCCAGCAGGTGTTCCCGCAAGGCACGGTGCTCGTCGCCGACGGCGGCAACGCGACGATCTGGACGATGTTCTTCCACCAGGTGCGCGTGCCGAACACGCTGGTGTCGACGTTCAAGTTCGGCATGCTCGGCGCCGGTGTTGCGCAGGCGCTCGGCGCCGCGGCGGCGTTCCCCGACAAGCCGGTGTGCTGCATCATCGGCGACGGCGCGATGGGCTTCCATCCGCAGGAGATCGAGACCGCGGTGCGGCTGAAGATGCGCGTGGTCTGGCTTGTCGTGTGCGACAAGCAGTGGGGCATGGTGAAGATGAACCAGCAGTTCGCGCTGAAGCCGCTGAAGACGCTCGTCTTCAAGTCGCTCGGCCCCGACGAGACGATCAAGACCGACCTCGGCGAGATCCGCTTCGACGAACTGGCGCGCTCGATGGGCGCACATGGCGAACGTGTCGCCGACCCGCGCGAGCTGCGCGGAGCCGTCGAGCGTTCGCTCGCCTGCGGTGGCCCGGCCGTCATCCACGTCGACGTCGACCCGGTCAAGCACATGTGGGCGCCGGGGCTGATGCACTTCAAGGACATGCATCTCGAGCCGAAAGGCAAGTGATTCGGCGGTGCCAGCGATGAACACCGCCGCGCCGCGCGTGCTGGTCACCGGCGCCAGCGGCTATCTCGGCTCCTTGCTCGTGCAGGCGCTGGCGCAGCCGGGCAGCGATGCAGGCAAGCGGCGCTGCGCCTGCATCATCGGCACCGACGTGCGCGAGCCGCCGGCCGCCGCGCGCCTCGAAGGTGTCGTGCACCAGATCCTCGACGTGCGCGCGCCGGGCCTGCGCGAGGTGCTCGAACGCCACGCCATCGACACCGTCGTGCACCTGGCGGCGATCGTCACGCCCGGACCGGGCTCGAACCGCGCCTTCGAGCACTCGGTCGACGTGCTCGGCACGCGCAACGTGCTGGATGCCTGCCTCGCCGCCGGCGTGAAGCGGCTCGTCGTCACCTCGAGCGGTGCGGCCTACGGCTACCACGCCGACAACCCGGGGTGGATCGACGAGAGCCAGCCGCTGCGCGGCAACGTCGAGTTCGCGTACTCCGACCACAAGCGCCAGGTCGAGGAGCTGCTCGCCGAGGCGCGCCGGCAGCACCCCGCGCTCGAGCAGGTGGTGCTACGCGTCGGCACGATCCTGGGCGAGGGCACGCGCAACCAGATCACGGCGCTGCTCGAAAAGCCCGTGCTCATCGCCGTGCGCGGCTCGCCGAGCCCGTTTGTCTTCGCGTGGGACCGCGATGTCGTCGGCGCGATCGAGCACGCGGTCTTCGGCGGCCCGGCCGGCGCCTACAACGTCGCCGGCGACGGCGCGCTCACCGTCGACGAGATCGCGAAGCGGCTGGGCAGACGCTGCGTGCACATCCCCGCCGGCGTGCTGCGCGCGGCGCTGGCGGTGCTGCACGCGCTGCGCCTTTCGCGCTACGGGCCCGAACAGGTGAACTTCCTGCGCTACCGGCCGGTGCTGGCCAACCGGCGCCTGAAGGAGGAGTTCGGTTACCGGCCGCAGAAGACCTCGGCCGAGGTGTTCGAGGCTCTTCCGTCGTTCGCACGGCCTCGGGCCACAGTGATGACGCGCGTGCGGCACGACCTCAACGGTGCCGTCGCGCTCATCACCGGCGCGGCCAGCGGGCTCGGCCTCGCGCTGGTACGTCACACCGCGGCCGCCGGTGCGCGCGTCGCCGCGCTCGATGTCGATCGCGCGGGCCTCGATGCGCTGGCTGCTGAAGCCACCACGCGCGGCCACGAGGTGCTCGCCCTGCCCTGCGACGTCACCGACCGCGCCGCCTGCGAAGGTGCGGTCGCGGAGACCGTCGCGCGCTTCGGCCGCATCGACTGGCTCTTCGCCAACGCCGGCATCAGCCACCACAGCGCCCTCGCGCACACTGCGCCGCAAGTCATCCGCCGCGTCGTCGAGATCAACTTCTTCGGCGCCGTGCACATCACGCAGGCGGCCCTGCCGCACCTGCTGGCGCGCGGCGGCGCGCTCGTCGCCGTCTCCAGCGTCGCCGGCTTCTCGCCGCTCTTGGCGCGCACCGGCTACGCCGCGAGCAAGCACGCGCTGCACGGCTTCTTCGACAGCCTGCGGCCCGAGGTGGCCGCGGCAGGCCTTACCGTGACGCTCGCCTGCCCGTCGTTCGTCGACACCGCGATCGACCGCCATGCGCTCGACGGCCGCGGCCACGCCGGCCGCCACGCCGCGCGCGTCGTCGTCGGCCGGCCACTGGCAGCGCAGGACGTGGCGCGGCGCGTCTGCGACGCCGCCGCGCGCGGCCGCTCGCGCGTGCTCATCGGCCGCACCGCGCACCTGGCGTGGTGGCTCAGCCGCCTGACGCCGGGCGTCTACGAGGCGCTGATGGCGCGGCGCATGCGCGCCGAGCTGGGTGCCTAGGGAAGCGCTGATCCGATTTGAGGGCCTCTTACGAGGCCGCTTTGCGCCCCCAGGGCGCACCTCGGGCAACCAACGCCAGCAATCGTTATTGACGATGACGAGGTTGGACCGCCCGAACAGGCTGAACGAGTGCGCCCCGTTCGCCGCTCACGCCACCCCGGTCAGCTCGGTCTCACACCAAGGCAAGGTGGAACGACTCGTGCGCGGCTGGCTCTCGACCGCTATGTCCGAGATCGCGGGCGCTGACCAACTTGGCTCCAACCCTTTCGGTTCGAACGGGCAAGAAAGTGCTTGACCTCGGTGCCGCGCAGAGACCGGCGCGGTCCAGGATGGTCAGCGCAAACGCCGGCTGCGGCACTGGCGGCGCGGTGCCCTGATCGCAACGCAGCCGAGCAGGGCCGCCACCAGCAGCGGCAGCGTGCCCGGCGCGGGCACTGCGCGCACCTGCACGTTGTCCAGCCGCGTGATGTCGTTCTGCCTGTACACGAAGTCGCCCGGGATGACCAGCCGCACGACGTGCCCGAGGGCTTCATCGAAGCTGGCGTAGCTGCTGTTGGTGAGGTTGAAGCTCTCGGCGACGAGCGGCACCTCGACCGAGATCCACTGATCGAGCACCGCGCCGGCGCCGAAGCCGGCCCGCAGGCGTCCGCCGTCCTCCAGCACGAGCACGACGGCTTCCACCGGCGGGTTCATCACCTCGCTCTGGCCGGCGATCGAGAACACATCGAAGCGGATCGTGCCGCCGAGGTAAGCGCTCCAGTCTCCGCCCCATGTCAGCGGCGAGAGAAACCACCAACCGCCCTGGTCGCCGATGTCGCGGGCGGACAAGTGCCCGCCGGGGTTGCCGCCGGCGGCGTTCCAGACGAAGTCGGTCACGCCCTGCGTGCCCTGGCTGGAGTCGACGAGCCAGCCCTCGTCGCCCACGTCGAAGCCGCTGACCAGAGGAGCGGCGCTGACGAGTGAACTTGCGGCCGCCAGCGCGATGGCGCAGCTGAACCGTTTGAGCATGGCATACGACATGAGACTCTCCCTATTCGATCGGTGGTCGCGCGGGGGACATGGCGGTCGGCTGCCTGCTTCGCACCTTCAGCGCCAGGTCCCTGGTGAAGTCAGGCAGCGCCAGATCGAGCGCGCCCTGGCTCGAGCTGGCCTGCCGCACGGCGAGGGGACCGCCATCGGCGACATCGCGCGCACTGTCCACCGCATACACCGCGTGCTCGGCGGCGACTGCGGCCTCGGCGAGCGCGACATCGAACAGCGCCCGCTGCCCCGGCGTGTCGGCCCAGGCCGTCACCGCATGGCCGACGTGCACATGGGCGATCGTCGGCAACTCGACCGTGACGCAGCCACCCAGTGCGGCGGTGGCCAACAGCAACGCGGCGACGCCGCGCCGGCGCCGGCTCGGTGGCTTCACTGTGCTCATGGCAGGAGGCTGGCTGGGTGTGGGGTGTTATCCGCCCCTCGCGGCGAGCCGCATTGACCTGGGTCAAGACGTACCCGGCCGAGGGGACCTCGCGCGGCCCGCCCTCGTGCGCTGCCCGCTGCCCGCAGCCCCGTGGAGCCGCCTACGGCATGACCTCCACGTACTCGTAGACCTCGGCGTCGGTCAGCCGCCGGCGCACCGGCAGCGGCAGGCGCGCGAACCAGGCCGCGGGGTCGTGGCGGTCGACCTCGCGGCCCATGAAGCGCACGAGCCGCAGATCGGTTCGACGACCTGCGTGCGGTAGTGCTCGTCGCCTTTCACGTAGGCGAGCCACAGGTTCTTCATGCAGTTGCCGCGGCACCAGCTGTAGGCCTCGCAGCGTTCACACGGCATCGCCGGCGTGGGCTGCAGCGGGCTCGCCTTCAGCCAGTTGCCCTGGATCTCGCCCATCTGCAGATCGTGGGCGTACATCAGGTCGGGGCAAGGGAAGATCTGGCCGCTCGGCATCACGTTCAGAAGATGCGTCGACGCGCGGCACTGCGTGCGCCCGGCGTACAGCTCGCGCGCGCGGTTGGGCAGCAGCTTGTTGCGCACGATGCCCATGATCGGCACCAGCGGGTACAGCGCCTCGGTCGATGCGAAGAAGCGTTCGACGAGCCGCGCCAGCACCGCCTGGCGCCGCGCGAGCGAATCGCCGCCGTACATCTCGCCGGCGACGAACTGCCAGTACAGGTAGTCGAAGACACCGTCGGCCCCGTCGCCACCCACCAGCCCGTCGAGTTCCTCGAAGGTGGTTTCCGGGTTGCCCCAGGTGACGCGCGCGGTGACGGTGCCGCCGATGCGCGCGCGCACCGCGGCGAGGTTGCGCTTCACCTGCCGCCAGATGCCGCGGCCGCGGTAGCCGTCGGTGATCGCTTCGCCGCCGTCGATCGACACGAGCACGTTCGCCAGCCGTGCCAGCACCGCATCGGGCAGGTCGTCGATCAGCGTGCCGTTGGTCTGCAGCTGGTAGCGCCAGCCGGGAAAACGCTCGATCACCGCTTCCATCAGCGGCCGGTTCAGCGTCGGCTCGCCGCCGTAGAAGGTGACGATGACCTCCTTGCCCGCCAGGTGCGTGGCGACGAAGCGCGCGAGCTGGTCGAGGTCGTAGCGCACCTCGATCTGCGAGCCGAGCACCTCGCCGACGCCGAGCGAGCAATAGGTGCACTTCAGGTTGCACTTCAGCGTCGTCAGCAGTTGCAGCTCGACGCGCCCGCCGACGATGGCGTCGGCGTCCGAGGCCGGCGCGGCGGCCGGCATGAGTGAGAGGTCCTCGCGGACATGGCTTCTCCGATGGGGCAATGTGAAGGCCGCGCCACGGACTCGGCCGCGGCGCACGCGACGGGCTTCAGCGCCGCCGCGGCGGCCCGTGCTCGGGCAAGGCCGTCGGGCCGAAACGCAGCCAGCCGGAGAACGCCCGCTCGCTCGGCGGCGAGCGCAGGCGTCGGGTGGCGGCGGGGTCGGAGAAGCTCACGACAAGCGGTTCGGCAGCGGTTCGGCAGCGGTTCGGAGAACGCCGGCCTTTATCCCCGCTGGCCGCCTATTGCCATGACCTGGGTCAATCCTCGCCGGCCGCAGCATGGGGCCCTGCCAATTGAACTGGGACAAGGACCCCGCCGCGCCGCGCTTCAGCATCGCCGTTTTTCCCGCGTTCCGCCTTCCCTCGATGCCCGCCACCTCCTCCGCTGCACCGGCCCGCAAGCCCGCCCTCGTCTGCCCTGCCGGCTCGCTGCGCGCGCTGCAGATGGCGGTGGACGCCGGCGCCGACGCCGTCTACCTCGGCTTGAAGGACGCCACCAACGCGCGCAACTTCGCGGGCCTGAACTTCGACGACGAGCAGGTCGCCGAGGGCGTGCGCTACGCACACCGCCGCGGCGCCGAGGTGCTGATGGCGCTGAACACCTTCGCCGACGCGCGCGACGACACGCCGTGGCGGCGCGCCGTCGAGCGCGCCGCCGCGCTCGGCGCCGACGCGCTGATCGTCGCCGACACGGCGGTGATGGCCTACGTGCGCGACCACCTGCCGCAGCTGCGCCTGCACCTGTCGGTGCAGGCCTCGGCCACCACCTACGAGGCGATCGAGTTCTACCGCGAGCGCTACGGCATCCGGCGCGCCGTGCTGCCGCGCGTGCTGACGCTGTCGCAGGTGCAGCACGTGGCGCGCCACACCGGCGCCGAGATCGAGGTCTTCGGCTTCGGGAGCCTGTGCGTGATGGTCGAGGGGCGCTGCGCGCTGTCGTCGTACGTCACCGGGCAGTCGCCGAACACCGCGGGCGTGTGCTCGCCGCCCTCGGCGGTGCGCTGGAACGAAACGGCCAGCGGCGTCGAGGCGCGCCTGAACGGCGTGCTGATCGACCGTTATGCGCCCGGCGAGCCGCGCGGCTACCCGACGCTGTGCAAGGGCCGCTTCGTCGTCGAGGGCGTGCGCGACTACGCGATCGAGGAGCCGACGAGCCTGAACACGCTGGCGCTGCTGCCGCAGCTCATCGACGCCGGCGTCAAGGCGATCAAGATCGAAGGCCGGCAACGCAGCCCCAGCTACGTGGCCGCCGTGACGCGCGTCTGGCGCGCCGCGATCGACGCCGCCGCCGGCAGCGAACGCTACTCGGTGCAACCGGCCTGGAGCGCCGAACTCGGCCGCTGGGCCGAAGGGCAACAGCACACGCTGGGCGCCTACGACCGGCCTTGGCGGTGATGACGGCGGTGAAAACGATGGACACGATGACGAATCCCGCTGCGAACGACGCGACGACGCAGCCGGCGACGCAAAGTCGCATCGACCTGACCGTCGGCCCGGTGCTCTACTGGTGGCCGCGCGAGACGCTGATGGCCTTCTACGCCGAGGTCGCCGAAAGCGCCGCGCGCACCGTCGTGCTCGGCGAGGTCGTCTGCTCGCGCCGCAACGAGATGCGGCACGAGGACTGGCTGGCGCTGGCGCGTGACCTCACCGCCGCCGGCAAGGAGGTCGTGCTGGCGACGCAGGCACTCCTGGCCAGCGAGGCCGAGCTGCGCACGATGCGGCGCCTCTGCGAACAGGACGAGTTCGCCGTCGAGGCCGGCGATGCGTCGGCGCTGCACGTGCTGGCCGCGCAAGCGCTGGCGTCGGCGTCGAGGCCCACGCGCCGGCCGTTTGTGCTCGGCCCGCACATCAACGTCTACAACCGCGCCGCGCTCGCCGAGCACGCGGCGCTCGGCGCAGGCACCTGGGTACCGCCGGTCGAACTGGCGCTCGACGCGGCGGCGCTCGCGAACCCGGCGAGCGACCCGGTGCGCGGGCCCGCCGGGGCGATCGCCACCGAGGTGTTCGGCTTCGGACGATTGCCGCTCGCGTTCTCGGCGCGCTGCTTCACCGCCCGCCACCACCACCTGCCCAAGGACAGCTGCGACTTCCGCTGCCGCGGCGACGCCGACGGCCTGCTGCTGAAAAGCAGCGAAGGCGAGCCGTTCCTCGTGCTCAACGGCATCCAGACGCAGTCGGCCGGCGTGCACTCGCTGCTCGGCGACGCGAAGGCGCTGCGCGCCCACGGCATCACGCGCGTGCGGTTGTCGCCGTGCGGCAGCGGCTTCGCCGAGGTGCTGCGCCGCTTCGACGCCGTCTACAACGAAGGCGCCGCGCCGGCCGAGGCCTTCGAGGCACTGCGCTCGCTCGGCCTGCCCGGCGCGCTGGTCAACGGCTACGCCCACCGCCGGCCCGGCCTGGAGGCGCTGCCGGCGTTGCAGGCGCTGGGCACGCCGGCGGCGCTGGCGTCCTGATGCATTTCCGGAGGGTCGTGATGCGTCCACCGTTCCCCCGCCTGCCTGCCGTGCCGGCGTTGCCTGCCCTGCCCGCCTTGCCGGCATTCATCGGCGCCGTCGTCGCGCGCGGCCGCAGCGTCGTGCGCCGGCTGCCGCCGCAGCCGCCCTCGTGGATTGCGGCGCGCGTGCTCGACCGCCTGCTGCTGCCGCGCCTGAGCGCGGCGCAGCGGCAAGCGCTCGCCGGCCGCGTCGTTGAGCTCGAGCTGCTCGAGCCGGGGCTGCGCTTTCTGCTCGTGCTTGGCGAGGGCGGCTTCGCCGTCGCCGACAGCGGCCAGGCGCCGGCCGTCGTCATCCGCGCGCAGGCGCCGGCGCTGTGGCGCCTGGTGCGCGGCGAGGACGACGCCGACCGCCTCTTCTTCGACCGCGCGCTGGTGATGGAAGGTGACACCGAGTTCGGCCTCGAGCTGAAAAACACGCTCGACGCGATCGGGCCGCTGCTGCGCTGAAGCGGCCCGGCTCGCGGCGACCTTCAGCCCGGCGCGCCGAGTGCGATTGTCACCAGCGCCGAGAAGTCGCTGATCGCCAAAAGCGAGTGCGGCTCGCCGGCGTCGAGGTGGATGAAGTCGCCCGCGCGCAGGCGGTGCACGGCCCCGGGCACGCCGAAGTCGACCTCGCCGGCGAGCACGTAGACCGTCACCTCGCCCGGCGCGCTGTGCTCGCGCAGGCGCTTGCCGGCCGGCAGCACGAGGTGCACGACCTCGACCTGGCGGCCCTTGATCAGCGCCGTCGTGCGCCCGCCGCCTTCGCCGCCAGCCAGCGCCGCGACGCTGAACGGCACCCCCGGCCGCGCGTGCGGCTGCGCCACGGCTACGCCTTGACGTTGAAGTCGATGACCACGCCCTCGGGCGCGCGCTGGCGGTACTGCACCTCGACACGCTCGCCGTAACGTTGCTCGATCTGCGCCAGCAGCGGCAGCGGGTCGTGGTCGTTGACGAAGCGCATCGTCTCGCCCGGGTGCAGCGCATCGAGCGCGCCGAAGATCGCCGCATGGCGAAAGCGCTTGGCGATGCCGCGTGCATCGAACGGGTACAGGGCGTCGGGCGACAGGTGCAGGTGGGGCTGGGACATGGGGCAGGTGTCGGTTGGGGAAATGGGGGAATCGCCGGGGTGGCGGCACCTTCAGCCGGCATCGGGCCGCAAGCCGCGCCGGCGCTGCATCGCGCCTGCGATCCGCGCGATCTCGGCGTCGCCGAGCAGGCGCTCGGCCATCGGCAGCAGTTCACCTTCCTCGCAGGCGATGTGCCGCGCGTACAGGTCGGCGAACCCCTGCACGTCGGCCGACGAGGCTGCGCCGGGCGGCCCTGGGCCACCTCCTGCAGCGCGTGGCCGAGCACGGCCCAGCGGCGCTCGAACTCGCGGTGCTCGGCAGCCAGCCGGGCGGTCAGCTCGCGCAGACACACCGCGTCCGAGCCGGCCACCGATTCGAGCAGCGCCGGGAAGAGGTCTTCCTCCTCGTCGGCGTGGTGCTTCGGGCCGGCGAGGTCGAAGTAGCGCAGCACGGCGCTCGCCGCTTCACGCGCGGCGGTGTCGCTGCCGTGGGCGGCCAGGTGCGGCACGAGGCGGACCAGCGTCGCGCACTGGCGCTCGACGCGGCGGTGGCATTCACCGAGCATCGCCAGCGGGGTGTCGAAGCCCGTGCCAGCGGCGCTGCCGCCGGGCGAGGCGATCGTCATCGGGGTCATCGTCGGCGTCGTCTCTTGAAAGATGCATCTATTGTGCATCTTCTGCCGCGGCGCCCGGCCTGACCGCACCCGGCGGCCCTCCTCGTGCAAGGGCGACCGGATCGGCAGGCGGGGGTCTCAGTCCAGCCGCCGCACGAACGACAGCCGCGGCCCGCTCGTGAAGCCGGACTTGACGAGGAAGCCGAGCAGCCCGAGGTCGCTGAGCGGCACCACCGTCTCGACACGCTCGATGCGCAGCGCGCCGAGGTTGACGAACAGCTGCGACAAGAGCGCGCTGCCGATGCCGCGCTGCGCGTAGCCGGGGTCGACGCCGATCGTGTCGATCACCGCCACCGGCTCGGTGCGGCCGAAGTCGCCGAGGTCGGCGCGCGCCATCAGGTAGCCGGCCGGCTGGCCATCGATGTGCGCCGTCAGAGAGACACGCACGCCGCTTTCCTCGATCGCTTCCCCGAGCCGCGCGGCGATGTACTCGCGCCGGTCGGCGCCGGTGATGCGGCGGTCGATGCGGGCGATCGCGTCGAGGTCGTCGCGGCGCATCGTGCGCACGTCGGCCACGTCGTGCGCGGCGCGCTCGTGGTCGTTGCCGCCTTCGGCCTCGGTGCGCGCGTAGTCGATCTCGCGCGGCGCGGCGTCGCCACCGGCTTCGTCAGCCCTCGAGCGCGGCTCGACGCGCTCGCCGAGCCAGGCGCCGTCGATCTTGCCGTGCACGATCTGCTCGGGCGCCAGTTCGAAGCCGAGCGCATCGAAGAAGGCGACGATGTCGTGGTCGCGCCAGCTCGCGGCGCTGCGCACCTCGTGCGCGCCGTGCCGCGCCGCCCAGGCGGTGATCGCCTCGAAGAGCCGCCGGCCGACGTGCGCATCGCGGTTCGCGGCGTGCACGCCCAGCAGTTCCAGCCGCAGCGCGCGCTGCGTGCGGCCGAACTCGCCTTCGAGCACGCGCGCGAGCATGAACCCGACGAGCTGCCCGCCGGCTTCGGCGCCGAACTGCGCGTGCAGCGCCGGCTCGCGCTGCGCCGCGCGCAGCCGCCGCTCGACGTAGGCGCGGCGCGTGCGCCCCTGCGCGGCGGCGTCCATCGCGACGACGGCATCGAGGTCGCCGGCGGCCAGCGGCCGGATCGTGACCGCCGGGGTCGCTACGGGCATCGATTGCATCGGTGTCTCCTCCATTGGTTCGTTAGGCTTGGCCGTGCTGCGCTTCGCGGCAGGGCGCGATATCAATCGCCGGCATAGGCGAGCGCCAGCTCGCCATCGCTGTCCTCATCGAGCAGGTCGGGCAGCATCGGCAACAGCGCCATCGATTCCTTCTGCACGTGCGCGACGAGGCGCTCCGACCACTCGCCGGCCAGGCGCCTGAAGGCTTCGTTGGCACCTTGCGCGTCGCCTCGCCGCCCGGCTTCGGCCAGCGGCAACAGCTCGGCGGCGACGCTGCGCAGCGTCTCGTGCTCCTCGGTCAAGAGCGTCGCGAGGTCGCCGTCGCCGGCGTCGGCCATGCGGCCGAACAGTTCGCGCTCCTCGAAGTCGAAATGGCGCCCGGTCTCCTGCGCCAGCGCGCGCGCCAGCGGCGCATAGAGCGACTCGAGCGCGCGCTCGTCGCGGCGCGCCAGCGCGGCGTCGAGCCGGTTCAGCAACTCGAGGCTGGCGCGGTGTTCGTCTTCGAGCAACTGGCCGACACGGCTCATCGGGGACATCGGGGCTCCATGGGGTGGGCTGGGCAAGCCCTTCGACAAGCTCGGGGCAGGCTTCGACAGACTCAGCCCGAACGGGTTGGGGGAGACTAAATCGGTACGCCGATACCAGAATAGGCGCCGAGGGGCTGGCCGTGCCTTGTTCCAGGTCAAGCGCCGGCGGGACGGTCGGCTTCGGCTTCGGCTTCGGCTTCGGCTTCGGCTTCGGCTTCGGCGGCGGCCGTCGCGCGGCGCAGCCGCAGCACCAGCACGCCGAAGAAGAACGCCAGCGCCGCCCCGCCGGCCGCACCGGCCGCCGCGGCCAGCGCCGCCAGCCACGGCCAGCCGGTGGCCGTGGCTGCCGCCAGCAGCGCCAGCGCCGCGGCGTGGCCGCGCAGGCTCCAGGCGAGCGCCGGGTCGTGCGTCAGGGCCGAGGGTGTCGGCGCACGGTGGGCCGCGCCAGCGCCGCGGGTTGCAGGGCGCGCCGCGGCGCGTGGCGTGGGCGGCGCGACCGCCGCGCCCACCGCTTTCGCAGCCGACGCGCCCGGCGCCTTCGCTCCGCCCGCCTCCGCCCACGGCGCGCCGAGCGCGGTACGCAGCGCCTGCGCGGCGTGCATCGAAGCGAGGAACGGCAGGATGCGTTGCAGCACGCCGAGCAAGAAGCTCAGCAGCCAGCCGAAGACGATGGCGACGCCGACGAGGCGGCCGAGCGGCTCGCGCCAGGCGGCCTCGACCGTGGCGCCGGGGCGGGAGAGCAGCCCGGCGTCGTGCAGCAGCGCGATGCCCGCGAGCAAGACCGCTGCGACCGCACTGCTCCAGCCGATGCGCATCAGCGTGCCGGCACGGCCGAGGTCGGGCCGCATCGCCGTGCGCAGCACGCCGCGCATCATCCCCAGGTGCATGCCGAGCGCAACCGCCGCGGCGGCCCAGGCGGTGCCGCGCAGCGCGAGTGACACGAGCGGCTTCACCTGGCCGGCCGCCGCCCCCGACGCGCCCGCGGGCTCACCGGCGAACGCACTCGCCCCCAACGCCACCAGCGCGAGCACACCCGCGCCGCCGGCGACGAGTTGATGGCGCTCGGCGGGCAACGGCGACAACGCAAAAAGCGGCAGCAGGATCGACGCGAGCCCGAGGACGAGCAGCCCCATCACGCCCAGCAGCCCGGCGGCGGCGTGCAGCGCGCGCAGCACGTCGCGCCCCCAGGCATCGACGAGCGGCCGGCCGAGCCACAGCGCGGCCAGCGCCGCGGCGCTGGCCATCAGCAGCGCCAAGCCGACGAGCGCCGCCCAGCCGGGCAGCACGACGCCGGGCATGCCGCGCGCGCCGGCGAGGTTGGCCGCGAGCAGCACACCCCAGCCGAGCAGCACGACGAGCACCGCCGCCGCGCCAACGGCGAGCCATTCGGGGCGCGCGAAGCCCATGCCGAGCGCGACGGCCAGCATGCCGGGCACGAACAGCCACCACAGCGCGCCGGCCAACTGCGGCCAACGCACGCCCTGGCGCGTCGCCACCGGCAGCAGCTGCACGCTGGCGCCGATCGCCGCGGCGACCAGCGTGCCGAGCGTCACCAGGTGCAGCGCGGCCAGCGGCCAGCCGAGGCCGCCGTGCCAGTCGGCCCATGTCGGCACGGCCATCGCAAGCGCGAGCCAGGCCAGCATGTGAAAGCCGATCGCCGCGCCGAACCACCGCATCGGCACCGACGCCGGCAGCAGCCGCGAATAGGCGCCCGCGGCCAGCGCACCGCCGAACGGCCGGCGGGGTGCCGCGCCGGGCCGCGGCGGCATCTCAGCTCGCGCGCGCGACGCGCAGCCGCACCTCGCCGGCGTCGCCTTCGACCGGCTCGGCCCACCAGCCGAGATGCAGCAGTTCGGGGTACAGCAGCACCGGGTCGCGGTCGAGGTGCGCGATGACGACGCGGTCGGGCGGCGAGGCCGCGATGAGCCGCAGGATCTGCACCAGCGGCTGCGGCGCGCCGAGGCCGCGCACGTCGATGTGCGTGCCGTCGGCGTCGGTCCACACCGGCGCCTGGAAGGGATCCGGTTCGGTCACGGCGAGTCCTGCATAACCTTCATGTTCATGGTGTGGCGGCCGGTGCATGCGCCGCCTCCGCGGCCGCCCCTGCCAGCTCGAGCAGCAGCCGCTTCGCCGCCGCCACCGCCACGAGCCGGCGGTGGTGCGCCGCGGTGACCGTGCTGCGCATCGGGCTGACCTGCTTGCCGACGAGCTTGCCGAGCGCCTCGGCGGCGGCCTCATCCGCCGCCTGGCCGATCAGCGCCTCGGTGCCGGTGAGTTCGAGCGGATGCGAGTTCGTGCCGGCGACGCCGACCTTCAGCGCGGCGATGCGGCCAGCGTCGAGCCTGAGGCTCATGCCGACGCCGGCGAGCGGAAAGTCCATCGCCGCACGTGCGCGCATCTTGCGATAGCCGCTGACGGTGCCCGCTGAGGGGCTCGGCACGTGCACGGTCACGAGCAACTCGTTCGCCTGCAGCTTCAGGTGCGCCGCGCCGTCGTCTTGGTACAGCGCCGCCAGCGGCAGCGTGCGCTGAGCGTCCTGCGCACCGAGCAGCGTGACGCTGGCCCCGAGCGCGATCAGCGCCGGCGCCACATCGCCGGCGTAGACGGCGTGGCAGCGCTTGCCCTGCGGCGCGACATGGCAGGTGTCGCCCTCGAGCTTCAGGCAGTGGTCGTTGGCGGCGCGCCACCAGGCGCTCTGGTTGTAGAAAACGCAGCGCGTGTCCTGGCAGAGGTTGCCGCCGAGCGTCGCGGCGCTGCGGTGCGCCGGGCCGGCGACGGCGGCGGCGGCTTCGGCCAGCGCCGGCAGCGCTGCCCCGAGCGCGGCGTGCTGCGCCAACTGCGCCAGCGTCAGACCGGCGCCGATGCGCCAGCCATCCGCGTCCTCGTGCACGGCGGCGAAACCGGGCAGCGCCGACAGGTCGACCAGCCACCGCGGCGCGCCGATGCCGCGGCGCAGGTTGGGCACGAGATCGGTGCCGCCGGCCAGCGGCCGCGCACCTTCACGCGCCAGCATCACCACGGCCTCGCCCGCCGAGGCCGGGCGCAGCAGTTCGAACGAACCGGCGCTTTGCATCAGACGGCCTCCTTTGTCGTTGTGCCAGTGGTCGCGGCAGCCGAGGTGCCCGCACCGCCACGCGCCCCGCGCTTCTGCGCACGCCGATGCTCGACCAGATCTTGCAGCAGCCGGTCGGGCGTGATCGGCAGCGTGTTCGGCCGATGCCCGGTCGCATCGTGGATCGCCGCGGCCAGCGCCGGCGGCACGCTGTGCAGGCCGCCCTCGCTCGCCTCCTTCGCGCCGAACGGCCCCAACGGATCCATGCTCTCGACGAGCGTCACGTCGATCGGCGGCGAGTCGAGCATCGTCGGCATGCGGTAGTCGAGGAAGCTGGCGCGCAGCGACAGGCCCTCGTGGTACGCGGTCTCCTCCGAAAGCGCCTGGCCCATGCCCATCCACACGGCGCCTTGCACCTGGCCCTGCACCGCCAGCGGGTTGATCGCGCGGCCGCAGTCGTGCGCCACCCAGCAGCGCAGCACGCGCACCGCGCCGGTGTCGGTGTCGACCTCGACCTCGACGACGGTGGCGCCGTACGAGAAGCCGGCGCTCGAGCCGACCGCGGCGCCGCGGAAGCTGCCACCCTGCGTCTCGGGCGGCGTCGACCAGGTGCCCTTGACGTTGAGCGTGCCGGTGTCGGCGAGCGCCGCGCGCACGACCTGCGCGAAGTGCAGGCCGCGGTCGGTGCCGGCGACGCGGCAGGTCTCGCCGTCCCATTCGATGTCGGCAGCGTCGACCTCCATCTCCCTCGCGGCGGCGTCGACGAGCACGCGTTTCAGCGCCTGGGCGGCGCGCAGCGCCGCGTTGCCGACCATGAACGACACACGCGACGAGTACGAGCCGTTGTCCTTCGGCGTCAGCGCGCTGTCGGCGGCGACGACGCGGATGCGCGCCATCGGCACGAGCAGCACCTCGGCCACCACCTGCGCCAGCAGCGTCGAACTGCCCTGGCCGATGTCGGAAGCGCCGGTCAGCACGGTGATGCCGCCGTCGAAGTCGAGCTTCAGGTGGATCACCGCGTGCGGCTCGCCGCTCCAGTGCACGGGCTTCGCCGAGCCGGAGACGTAGTGCGAGCAGGCCATGCCGAAGCCGCGTTTCAGCGGCCCGGTCTGCACCTTCTTCTCACCGCGGTGCGCCTGCCAGCCGCTCGCCTGTTCGACGGCGTCCAGGCATTGCGGCAGGCCGTAGGAGTTGACCTGCAAGTCGTTCAGCGTGCGATACGGCGCCGTGATCAGGTTGGCGCGCCTGAGCGCAAACGGGTCGAGCGCCAGCCGCTCGGCCGCCTCGTCGAGCAGCGCCTCGAAGGCGAAGCGCACGTTCACCGCGCCGTGCCCGCGCATGGCGCCGCACGGCGGCAGGTTGGTGTAGACACGGTAGCCGCGGTAGCGCACGGCGCCCACCCGGTACAGCGCGTGCAGCAGCGCGCCGGCGTAGAGGATCGTCACCAGCCCGTAGCCGGCGTAGGCGCCGCCGCGCTGCACGACCTCGGCGTCGACGGCGGTGATCTCGCCGCTGCGCTTGAAGCCCAGCTTCAGGCGCACCTGCGTCGCCGGGCGCGCGCGGTGCGTGAGGAACGAGTCCTCGCGCGAGCATTGCAGCCGCACGGCGCCGCCGGCGGCGCGCGCCAGCGCCGCGGTGACCATCTCGAAGTTCAGCGGCTCGACGCGGTGGCCGAAGCCGCCGCCGACGAACGGCTTGACGACGCGGATCATCTCGGGCGGCAGGCCGAGCGTGCGCGCCAGCGTCAGGTGCAGGTAGTACGGCACCTGCGTCACCGACTGCACGGTGAGCCGGCCGGCCTCGGCGTCCCACTCGGCGACGGTGGCGTTCAGCTCGATCTGGCCGTGCGCGATCTCGGCGCAGTCGAAGCTGCGTTCGAGCACCAGGTCGGCGGCCGCGAAACCGGCATCGACATCGCCGAAGTCCTGCTCGACGCGGCGCTCGAGGTTGCCCGGCTTGTCGTCGTGCAGTTGCACGGCGTCGGGCGCGCGCGCGCGGCGGCGTCGAAGACGGCGGGCAGCGCGTCAATCTGCACGCGCACCGCGGCCAGCGCGGCGTCGGCGCTCTGTTCGTCGTCGGCGGCCACCGCGAAGAGCGGCTCGCCGCGGTAGCGCACGCGCCCGCGCGCCAGCGGCCACTCGTTCTGCGCGATCGGGATCACGCCGTAGGGCGCGGCGAAGTCCTCGCCGGTGATGACCGCGCGCACGCCGGGCAGCGCCAGCGCGGCGCGCGTGTCGATGGCGCGGATGACGCCATGCGCCACCGGGCTGCGGCCGATGCGCGCGACCAGCACGCCGGCCGCGGTGAAGGCCGGCAGGTCGGCGGTGTAGCGCGCGCGGCCGCTGACCTTTTCGACGCCGTCGATCAGCGGGCGCGGCACGCCCACCGAGTGCGTGGCCGGTGCCGGCGGGCGCACCGGCGGTTCGTCGCGATGTTTCATGCGCCCTCCTTGCTGGTCTCGGCGACAGCGGCGCAGGCGCAGCCGGACTTGCCCGCGCCGGCACAGGCACCGGCCGTCTCCGCCGCGGCGCCGAGCACCGCTTCGATGATCTTCACGTAGCCGGTGCAGCGGCACAGGTTGCCGGCGAGCGCCTCGCGCACGTCAGCTTCGCTCGGCTGCGGCTTGTCGCGCAACAGCGCCTCGGCGGCCATCACCATGCCCGGGGTGCAGAAGCCGCACTGCGCGCCGAGCTTCTCGTGGAAGGCGCGTTGCAGCGCCGACAGGCGGCCCTGCGGCGCCAGCGACTCGATCGTCTCGATCGCGCGGCCCTGCACGCCTGCGGCGAGCGTCAGGCAGGCCAGCCGCGGCTGGCCGTCGATGAGCACCGTGCAGGCGCCGCACTCGCCGCCGTCGCACCCTTGTTTGGTGCCGGTGAGCCCGAGCATCTCGCGCAGCACGTCGAGCAAGAGGGCGCCGTCGGGCGCGGCCAACGCGTGTGTGCGGCCGTTAACACGCAGTTCGATCAGCTTGGCCGCAGCCATTTCATCTCTCCTTCGGGCGCAGGTCGCGCACGCGCACCGCCTTGCCCTGCGAGCGCGGCACCGTGCCGGGCGCGAGCACCGACACGTCGGCGCTGACGCCGATCATCGACTTGACATGGTGGCGGACATCGCCCGCCGCCTCGGCGTAGCGCTCGGCCGGCCAGCCGGGCAGCGCTTCGACCTCGATGCGCAGGCGATCGAGCACGCCTTCGCGCTCGACGACGAACTGGTAGTGCGGCGCCAGCCCCGGCCGGCCGACGAGCACCGCCTCGATCTGCGACGGGTAGACGTTGACGCCGCGGATGATCAGCATGTCGTCGTTGCGCCCGGCGACGCGCAGGATGCGCAGGTGCGTGCGGCCGCAGGCGCAGGGTTCGGTCGTGAAGCGGGTGATGTCGCGCGTGCGGTAGCGCAGCATCGGCAGCGCTTCCTTCGTCAGCGTCGTGATCACCATCTCGCCGGCAGCGCCCGCGGGCACCGGCGCACCGGTTTCGGGGTCGACCAGTTCGAAGAGGAAATGGTCCTCCCAGCCGTGCAGGCCGTCGCGGCATTCACACTCGCAGGCGACCCCCGGGCCCATGATCTCCGACAGGCCGTACACGTCGTAGGCCGCGAGGCCGATGCGCTGCTCGATCTCGCTGCGCATCGCCGCGCTCCACGGCTCGGCGCCGAACATGCCGACGGCGAGATGGCTCTTCTTCAGGTCGACGCCCTGCTGCTCGGCGACTTCGGCGATCGCCAGCGCGTACGACGGTGTCGCGCACAACACGCGCGGGCCGAAGTCCATGATCAGCGCCACCTGGCGCTCGGTGCCGCCGCCGCTGATCGGCACGACCGGGCAGCCCAGGCGCTCGGCGCCGCCGTGCGCACCGAGGCCGCCGGTGAACAGGCCGTAGCCGTAGGCGTTGTGCACGAGGTCGCCGGCGCGCACGCCGGCACCGGCCATCGAGCGCGCCATCAGCTCGGCCCAGCGCTCGAGGTCGCCGTGGGTATAGCCGACGACGGTGGGCTTGCCGGTCGTGCCCGACGACGCGTGCACGCGCGCCAGTTCCGGCAGCGGCCGCGCGAAGAGGCCGAACGGGTAGTTGGCGCGCAGGTCGTCCTTGACCATGAACGGCAGCCGGCGCAGGTCATCGATGCTGCGCAGCGACGACGGATGCAGCCCCGCGGCTTCCATCCGCGCGCGTTGCCACGGCACGTTCGCCCAGGCGTTGGCAAGCGTGGCGCGCAGGCGTTCGAGCTGCAAGGCCGCGAGCGCGTCGCGCGACATCGTCTCGGGTCCCGCCCATGCAGCGGGCACCGCGGCATCACGCGACGAGCTGGCGGCGAAGAAGCGGGCTTCGGTGACGGCACCCATGGCGAGTTCTCCTTCTCGTCAACCCTGGCGAATCACAGGCGTGCGCGGCACGCCGCGCACCGGCGGCCGCGCCAGCGCGAAGCCCTGGTTGTAGGCCGCGCGCAGCACGAGCGTGAACTTGAACCACTGGCCACCGACGAGCGCCAGCAGCGCCGCGACCGGCCACGCGCCGACGAGCAGCGGCGCCGGCGGCGCCAGCAGCACGGCGATCGCAAGCGCGAGTGCCGCGAGCGTCGTCGCCTTGAAGACGCGGCCGGCGGCGTCGACGGCGGCGAGCGCACGCGGGTCGACCCCACGCGCCGCACCGAGCCGCTCGCGCCAGGCGAGCCAGAACGCCAGCCGCGCAGCCAGCGCCAGCGCGAAGAGCCACGCGGCGACGGCCGGCGGCGCTTCACCCGCACGCGCCAGCACCCATAGTGCCAGCAGCAGCCCCGCGCCTTCGGCCAAGCCGGTGGCCACGATCAGCGGCACGACGAGCGGTTCGCGCCAGGCGGGAATGCCGCGCGCAGCACCGAGGATGCGGCCTTGCGCGTAAACGAAGAAGAGCGCCGCGAGCGCGGTGGCCGCGGCCTTTATCGCCGCGACGCCGGTGAACGCGGTGAACACGACAAGCGCGAACAACGCCGCCGCCGCGAACGCCTCGCGCGACATCCACGAGCGCCGCGGATGCAAGAGCACGTTCATCGCCCGCAGCGGCCGGCCGATCTCGAGCCAGACCGCGAAGAGGCCGACGCCGACGAGCGCCGCGCCCACGAGCCACAGCCATGCCGGCGCGCCGGTCAAGGCCGCCGTGACGACGAGGCCGGCGCCGGCGCCGCCGGCCATGAAGTTGGCCGCTGCGCGCGCGTCCCAGTGGCGCTGCTGCCAGGGATTCGGGCCGTAGCTCATGGCGTGCCCTCCGCTTCGGCCGGCGCTTCGGCGTGGTCCCACAGGTAGTAGAAGCCGGGCCCGGTGCCCAGTTCCTCGTGCATGCGGAAGTGCTGGTTGTTGGCGAGCAACTGGCGCACGTTGCTCTTCGGGTCGTCGAGGTCGCCGAAAACCAGCGCCTCGGCGATGCAGGCGTTGGCGCAGGCCGGCGTCGCCTCGGGGTCCACGCCGGGCACCAGGCCCTTCGCGGTGCCGGCGTCGATGCGCTCGACGCAGAACGTGCACTTGGTGGCCACCGCCAGGCGGTCGGCGTCGTGGCGCTTCGTCTCGTGCTCGCTGGCGCGGCCGTAGGCGAAGGTGGCGCGCTCGGTCTTGTAGCGCGCCTGGTAGGGGCACGCGACGGCGCAGTAGGCGCAGCCGATGCAGCGGTCGTAGTCGATCGTGACGATGCCGTCGGCGCGCTTGCCCGTGGCCTGCGTCGGGCAGACCTCGAGGCAAGGCGGCTCGTCGCAGTGCTGGCAGCCCACCGGCACGAAGGCGCGCTGCACGTCGGGGTACTCGCCGAACTCCATGTCGAGCACGCGCCGCCACTGCACGCCGGGCGGCGTGGCGTTGGCGTGTTTGCACGCCGCGGTGCACGTCTGGCAGCCGACGCAGCGGCGCAGGTCGGCGACCATTGCCCAGCGGGTCATGACCGCCGCCTCCGGCCGGGGCGTTCGTCGGCCTCGCGGTCCCCCGCGGTCTCAGGCCCCGCCTTCACCAGCCGCACGCGCACGAGGTCGGCGCTCGAGCCGGTGGCGTCGGTGAGGTCGATCGACATCTGCGCCAGCGTGTTCAGGCTCGGCACGCCGAAGTCCTTGGCCAGCGGCGTTTTCCAGTGGTCGAACTGGCCGACGAGCAGCAGCGTGTCGGGCCGGATGCCCTGGCGCAGCACGGCGCGGCCGCGCACGCGGCGCTTGGGTGTCGAGATCTCGATCGGGTCGCCGTCGGCAATGCCGAGCGCGGCCGCCGAACGCGGGTTGACGATCACGCCGCGGTGGCCGGCGATGTTCTCGGCCACCTCGCGGATCATCTGCACGCCGGCGTTGCCGCCCCAGGCGTACTGCATGCTGCGCGCGGTGAGCAGCCAGAACGGATAACTCTTCGCGTCGGCGCCGGCCTTGACGACGGCCTCTTCCCACAGGCCCGGGAAGTCCTTGTACGGCGGCAGCGCCGAGTACTCCTCGAGCTGCTTGTCCCACCAGTGCATGCCGTTCTCGTGCAGCCGCCGGCCCAGCTCGATGCCGACGCGCTTCAAGCGCTCCTGGTACGGCAGCTCGAAACGCAGGCCCTGCTGCTGCAGCGTCGGCAGCAGGTACCAGCGGCTTTGCGGGAACGGCTGCGTCATCAACCCGTGCTCGCGCCACCAGTCGAGGCCGTGCACTTGCGTGCCCTCGCTGACCTCGGCGCTGGCCGAGCGGCACACGGCGTCCCACACGTCTTCGCGCGTGGGGCTCACCTCGGGGTTCAGCGCGAAGTCGCCGTGCGTGTGGCGAAGCGGCACACCGCAGCCGCCCTTGTTGATCGCGCCGACGTACTTGGCCGTGAGCCCCGTGCGCGCGGCGAGTTCGGTGGCGACTTCGGTGAAGTCACGCGCCTGGCCGCGCGGCGCCACCGCCGGCTGGCGCAGCGCAAAGCCTTCGTGGTGCCAGAACTGCTCGACGTACTTCGTGCCGCCGATGCGGATCAACTGCAGGCTCTCGAGGTCGGTGGCGTCGGGCAGCAGGATGTCGGCGAAGTGGTTCGTCTCGTCACGCGTGTAGGCGAAGGCGACGACGAAGGGGAAGCGCGCCATCTTCTCGCCGATCGCCGGCGTGTCCCAGAACGAGATCGCCGGGTTCGTGCGGTAGACGAACCACAGGTCCGGCGGCAGCACACGCGGCAGGCCCTCGGGCGTGTCGTCGAGGAACATCCACGAGAAGTGCGTCGGCCCCAGCGCCTGGCTCCACGGCCCGTCGCTGGCCAGCGGCACCATCGTGCGGTAGGCGTTGCGGATGTTCGGCCGCGGCGACCAGTGCGCCTTGCTCGTCGGGTTCAGTGCATAGTGCATGAAGCCGTCGACGCCGGGCACGACGCTTTCGTGCCGGTGCGACATCGGCCGCGCCAGCCGCACCGTCGTGCCGATCGTGCCGCCGGGCACCTCGAGCGCACCGACCAGCACGGCCAGCAGCGTGCGCGCCCAGCAGCACTCGTAGCCGCCCCAGCCGTTGTTGACCGTCTTGCCCAGCGACACGGCGACCGGCCGGTACGGCATCGTCACGCCGTCGATCGTGATCGTCTGGCCGACACAGGCATGGTCGAGGTACTCGTTGGCGATGCGCCGCATCTGCGCCGCCGGCACGTCGCACACACCCTCGGCCCACTCGGGCGAGTAGCTCGCCATGTGCTCGGCCAGCAGCGTGAAGGCGGTGGCGCCCTCGAGCGCGCCGCGCGCCAGCACTTCGTCATCGGCGCCGCGTTCGAGCGCCTGCGCCGTGAAGCGGCCTTCGAGCGCCTCGTCGATGCCCGGCGTGTCGTGCGGCACGGCGCGCGCGCTGCGGCGGTCCCACACGAGCGGCTTGCCGCTGGACTCGTCGCGCAAGTAGAAGCCGTTGGCGCCGACGAGATACGGCGCATTGCTCCAGCGCGCGAGGAACGCCACGTCGAGCCGCTCGCGCTTGGCCTCGTGCAGCATGACGTGGATCAGCGCATAGAGGAACGCGGCGTCGGTCTTCGGCTTGATCGGCACCCACTCGGCCGAGCAGGCGCCGGTGACCGACAGGTGCGGCTCGACCTGCACGCGCTTCATGCCGCGCACGCGCGCCTTGGCGTGGCGGGCGATGCCGACGACGCCGCCGGAGGCCTCGACGTTGGCGCCGCAGCTGATCAGGTAGTTGCAGTGCGGCGTGTCGGGCGCAACGATGAACGCGCGGTGCCAGTACTCGCCGTACAGGTGCTCGCTGTGATAGCACTTGACGCCCTGGCCCGAGCCGATGCCGAAGTCCACCGACCCCCACGCGGCGAGGAAGGCCGGAAAGCTGCCCATGTACATCTGCGGCGTGCCGCCGCCGCCGAAGCTGGCGGCCACGCGCGGGTAGCCCGACGTGTCGGTCAGGCCGCCGGCGCGGATGTCGTTCAGCCGCGCGGCGATGGTGTCGAGCGCCTCTTCCCAGCTGATCTCGACGAAGCCCGGGTCCTCGTGCCGGCCCTTCTTCGGGTTCGTGCGCTTCATCGGCGCGAGCACGCGGTTGGGGTTGTAGGTCTTCTGGATCAGCCCGAAGGCCTTGACGCAGACCTTGCCGTTGCCCGGGTGCACCTCGGCGGCGCAGAAGTTCGGCTCGATCTCGGTGGCGACGCCGTCCTCGACCTTGACGGTGGCGAGGTCGGGCCCGGCCACGCACTGGTAGCAGTACGTCGGCACGCGGCGAACGCCGGCCTCGGTGGTGCTCATGCGGCTCTTTGTGTCGGTCGTGCGGGTGGACGGGATTCCGGCTTCGCAGGCGAGCCGTGCGGCGCGCTACTTCGCGCCCGCCTGGCGCGCCTTCTCGGCCTTCGCGGCCAGGCGTTGGCCGGTCTTCGCGACATCGACGACGAAGCGCGCGTGGCGGCCGCGCACGATCGGCTCGACGGCGTCGGCGCCTTCGACCTCGAAGATGACGGCGCGGCCGGCGACCTCGGCGATGCGCACCTTCAGCGTCACCGCCATGCCGAGCAGCGTCGCGCCGATGTGGTCGATCTCGACGCGCGTGCCCACCGAGTCTTCGCCGGCATCGAGATGCTCGAGCAGCAGGTTGCGGCAGGCGACCTCGATGTCGCGCACGAGCATCGGCGTGGCGTAGACGCGCGCCGCGTCGCCCATGAAGTCGATCGTGCGCTCGCGGTCGATGTTGAACGAGGTTTCGGCGACGAGGCCGGGTTGCAGGGTGGCTTTCATTGCGTGGTCCTTGCGGTCGTTCTTGCGGGTCGTGTCGATGGGCGGCAGCCGAAGTGGCCTCAATGCCCGAGGTAAGCCTGCCGCACCTGCTCGTCGCCGAGCAGCGCGGCGGCCGCGCCTTCGGCGACGAGCCGGCCGGTCTCGAGCACGTAGCCGCGGTCGGCGATGGCGAGCGCCGCGCGCGCGTTCTGGTCGACGAGCAGGATCGTCGTGCCGCGCGCCTTCAGCGTGCGGATGTGGCCGAAGATCTCGGCGACGAGCTTGGGCGCCAGGCCCATGCTGGGCTCGTCGAGCAGCAGCAGCAGCGGGTCGGCCATCAGCGCGCGGCCGAGCGCCAGCATCTGCTGCTGGCCGCCGGAAAGCGTGCCGGCCGGCTCGGCGCGCTTGTCGCGCAGCACCGGGAACATCGTGTAGACATCGGAGACCGTCGTGCTGCCGCGGCGCGCGAAGGCGCCCAGCCGCAGGTTGTCCTCGACGCTCAAGCCGCCGAACACCTGCCGGCCCTCTGGCACCTGCACGACGCCGCGCTGCACACGCTGGCGCGGCGTCGCACCGGCGATGTCGGCGCCGTCGAAGCGCAGCGTGCCGCCCGCCATCGGCTGCACGCCGGACAGCGTGCGCAGCAGCGTCGTCTTGCCCGCGCCGTTCGCGCCGACGATCGCGACGAGTTCGCCGCGCCGCACGTCGAGCGACACGCCGGCCAGCGCCGGGATGCGGCCGTAGCGGCTGGCCAGCTCGCGCACTTCAAGCATGGGCGGCCTCGCTGTCGGTCGCGCCCCGGGCGTCGTTCTCCAACTCCGCGCCGAGGTACGCCTCGATCACGCGCTCGTCGCGCGCCACCTCGTCGGGCGTGCCTTCGGCCAGCCGCGCGCCATGGTCGAGCACGAGCACGCGGTCGGAGACTTCCATCACGAGGCGCATGTTGTGCTCGACCAGCAGCACGGTCATGCCGGCGGCGGCGAGTTCGCGGATCAGCGTGTCGATCTCGCGCGCTTCGGTGTGGTTCAGGCCCGCGGCCGGCTCGTCGAGGAGCAGCAGGCGCGGCTCGGTCGCGAGCGCGCGCGCGATCTCCAGGCGCTTCAGCGCGCCATACGGCATCGCATCGGCGCGCGCGTCGATCCACGACGCCAGCCCCACCTGGCGCAGCAGCGCCTCGGCGTCGGCGCGGCAGCGGCGCTCGGCCCACACCGCGGGCTCCAGGCGAAGCAACGCGGGCAACAGCGCCAGGTTTTCGTGCCGGTGCCGCCCGGTCATCACGTTCTCCAGCGCCGTCATGTTGAAGAACACCTGCAGGTTCTGGAACGTGCGCCCCAGGCCGGCAGCGGCGAAGCGGTGTGAAGGCTGGCCGGTCACGTCGCGCCCGTCGAGCACGATGCGGCCGCGGTCGGGCGTGTAGATGCCCGACAGCAGGTTCAGAAGCGTCGTCTTGCCGGCGCCGTTCGGGCCGATGATCGCGTGCACGGTACCCGGCGCCACCTCGAACGACAGGTCGTCGATGGCCACCAGGCCGCCGAAGCGCTTGCCCAGGCCCTCGACACGCAGCAGGCTCATCGGCAGGCCCTCGGGTTCAGCGGCGCGCCAGCCAGCGCGCCAGCGTCGGCACGATGCCGCGCGGCATGAACACCATCGTCGCGATCAGCACGGCGCCGAAGACCGCCATCTCGTAGTCCTTCAGCACCGTGAGGAACTGCGGCAGCAGCGTCAGCACCGCGGCGCCGACGACCGCGCCCCACACCGAGGCCATGCCGCCGAAGACGACCATGATGACCAGTTCGGTCGAGTGCAGGAACGACGCCTTCGCCGGCGTGATGAAGCCGGCGTAGTGCGCCGTCAACGCGCCAGCCAGCGCCGCGCACAGCGCCGAGTAGACGAAAACCCGCAGCTTCCAGCGCGCCGGGTCGATGCCCAGCGTGCCGGCGGCGACCTCCGAGCCGTGCAGCGCGCGCAGCGCGCGGCCGATCGGCGAGTCGATCAGGTTCAGTGCCAGCAGCACGGTCAGCCACAGCACGAGGGCGACGATCGCGTACCACAGCGGCTCGCCGTGCAGCGCCTGGCCGAAGACCACGAGCGGCGGCACGGACATGCCGTCGGGGCCGCCGGTGACGCGGTCTTCGTTGGCGAGCACGATCGAGACGATGACGCCGAGGCCGAGCGTGGCCATCGCGAGGTAGTGGCCCTTCAGCCGCAGCGTCGGCCGGCCGACGAGCCACGCAAGCAGCCCGACCGCGGCCACCGCAGCGGGGATCGTCACCCACGCGGGCCACCCCCAGCGCGTGGCGGCGATCGCACTGCCGTAGCCGCCAAGCGCGTAGAACGCGGCGTGGCCGAGGCTGATCTGGCCGGCGTAGCCGATCAGGAGGTTCAGGCCGACGCAAACGATCGCGTTCAGCGCGACGAGGATCGCGACCTCGAAGTAGAAGTTGTTCGGGAAGAGGAACGGCAGCACCGCCAGCAGCGCCGCGAAGGCGGCCAGCGTGCCGCCGCGCACCGACAGGCGCCGCCAGGGCGGGCGCTGGGCGGGCGCGCGCTCAGACACGCTCGCTGCCGCGCGCACCGGCCAGCCCCCCGGGCATGAAGAACAGCACCGCCAGGATGACGACGAAGGCGATCGCGTCCTTGTAGGCCGAAGAGACGAAGCCGGCGCCGAGCCCTTCGACGAGGCCGAGCAGCAACCCGCCGGCCACCGCGCCGCCAAAGCTGCCGAGGCCCCCGAGCATCGCCGCGGCGAAGCCCTTCAAGCCGAGCATCACGCCGGCCTCATAGGAGGTGAAGGTGATCGGCGCGGTCAGCACGCCGCCCAAAGCGCCGAGCGTCGCGGCGAGCGCGAAGCTCGCGCGCATCACGCCGCGCGTCGAGACGCCGACGAGACGCGCCGCCAGCGTGTTCATCGCCGTCGCGCGCATCGCCTTGCCCAAGAGCGTGCGGCCGAAGAACCAGCCGAGCACGAGCACCGCGAGCGCCGCGCCGCCGAGCACCCACAGGCTCTGCGGCAGCAGCGTCGCGCCACCGGCGCCACCCAGGTTGATCGGCGTGCTGCCGGTGAACGCCGGCAGCGCGTGGATGCGCTTGTCCCACACCACTTGCGCCAGGCCGCGCAGCAGGAGCGCCACGCCGATCGTGATGATGATCAGCGTCACCACGTCGGCCTGGCCGCCGGCGCTCATGTGTGCATGCGCGCGCTCGAGCGCCAGGCGCTGCACGAGCAGGCCGACGATGCCGGCGCCGGCCACCGCCAGCGGCACCGCCGCCCACAGCGGCAGCCCGAGGCCGACCAGCCACACGGCGCCCATGCCGCCGAGCATCACGAACTCGCCCTGCGCGAAGTTGATCGCGTGGCTGGCGTTGTAGACGATCGAGAAGCCGAGCGCGACGAGCGCGTAGACCGCGCCGGCGGTCAGCCCGCCGGCGAGGTACTGGAGCCAGGCGCCGCCCATGATCCGTGCCGCTTCCTGCGGGGTGTTGCGACGACCGGCCCGGGGCTCACTTCACCAGCGACCAGGTGCCGCCCTTGACCTCGAGCATGCGGAAGGCGCTCAGGTCCAGGCCCATGTGGTCGCCGGGCGACATCGTGACGACGCCGCCGGTGCCGACGTAGCCCTTGGTCGCCTCGATCGCGTCGCGCACCTTCGCGCGGTCGGTGCCGCCGGCGGCCTTGATCGCGTTGATGGCGATCATCAGGCCGTCGTAGGCGTGGCCGCCGAACGTGGAGACCTCGCTCTTGAAACGGCTCTCGTAGGCGTTGCGGTAGGCGGTGACGACGGGCTTCTGCGCATCGCCGGCAGGCAGCAGGTCGGCGACCAGCAGCGCGGCGGCGGGCAGGCGCACGCCTTCGGCAGCGTCACCCGACAGCTTGATGTACTCCTTCGACGCGACGCCATGCGACTGGTACAGCGGCAGGCCGACACCGACCTGCTTGTGGTTGCGCGTGACGATCGCCGGGCCCTGGCCGAAGCCGGCGTTGAGCACCGCCTGCGCGCCGCTGCCCTTGATCTTGGCCAGCTGCGCGGTCATGTCGGTGTCGGCGGCGCCGTAGGTCTCGTCGGCGACGACCTGCACGCCGTGGTTCGGCGCCACCTTCAGGCACTCGGCGCGCATGCTCTTGTCGAAGCCGCCGCTGCCGGAGATCAGCGCCGCCTTCGTGTAGCCGCGCGCCTTCATGTCGACGAAGATCTTGTCGCAGGCCATGCGGTCGGTGTGCGGCGTCTTGAAGACCCACTTCTTCACCGGCTCGACGATGACGACGGCGCCGGCCAGCGAGATGAACGGCACGCTGCCGGCTTCGGCCAGCGGCACGGCGGCCATCGTCGTGCCGGTGGTGGAGCCGCCGACGATGATGTCGACCTTGTCTTGCTCGATCAGGCGCTTGGCGAACGTGCGCGCCTTCTCGGCGTCGCCGGCGTCGTCGTAGCTGAACAGCTGCAGCTTGCGCCCGAGCACGCCGCCGGCGGCGTTGATCGCCTCGACCTGCATCTCGAGCGTCTTCAGCTCGGGGTCGCCGAGGAACGACGCGGGCCCGGTGACGGACAGGAAGGCGCCGATGCGGATCGGCTCCTGGGCCTGCGCTGGCGTCGCCAAGAGCGCGGTGGCAGCGGCGACGGCACCGAAGGAACGAACAACACGCGCGGCACGGCGGCCGAAACGAAGCAGGCTCATGAGGGCATCTCCTTGCCGCACCCGAAAGCCGGGAACGGATGTTTAGAATGAGGCTTCAAATTCATTCTGGTACTGGAATACAGGTTTTGACTTGACCTGGATCGCCTTTTGACCGTGACTGCCCGAGGGAAAACACCGACGACGGCGCCCAGGCGCGCCGCCAAGACAAGCGCGTCCGCCAAGGCGGCCCCGTCCGCCAAGGCGGGCAAAGAGGCGAAGTCGGCCACCGCTCGCACGGCGCCCGCGGCGCCCGCTGTCCCGCGCGTTCGCTCGGTGCGCGCCGGCGACCTGCCGGCGGTGATCGCGCTGGACGCCACCGTCACCGGCCTTCACAAGGCCGACTACTGGCAGCGCGTGTACCGCCGCTACGGCGTCGCCGGCCAGGGGTTGCGGCACTTCCTCGTCGCCGTGCGCGGTGACGCGCGCGACGCCGAGGTCTGTGGCTTCGTGATCGGCGAGGTGCGCGACTGGGAGTTCGGCTCGCCGCCGTGCGGCTGGGTCTTCGCGATCGACGTCGATCCGCACTGCCGCCTGGGCGGAGTCGGCACGGCGCTGCTGGCGGGCATGCGCGAGCGCTTCAGGCGTGTCGGCGTCGACCGCCTGCGCACGATGCTGGCGCGCGACAACACGCTGCTCTTGTCGTTCTTCCGCAGCCAAGGCATGACGGCCGGGCGGCTGATTCCGCTGGAGATCGACATCGGTAACGACGGGCCGGCACCCACAGCGGCCGCGGCGCAGGTGCCGCGATGAAGCTACAGAAGAACACGATGCTGGCGCTGTACAGCGTGCTCGAGTTCGCCGCGCGCCCGGGTGAGCACGTCAGTGCCGGCGAGGTGGCCGCGCGGCATGGCGAGTCGGCACACCATCTGGCCAAGGTGCTTTCCGAACTGGTGCGCGCCGGCATCGTCGAGTCGGTGCGCGGCGTCGGCGGCGGCTACCGCTTCGCCGGCAACCCGCGCCGGCTGACGATGCTCGACGTGATCCAGCTGTTCGAGCCGCTCGGAGAAGACCGCCACGGCGCCGCCGACGCCGTCGACCGCGCTTTGGGCGAAGTGCTCGACGAGATCGATCAGACCGCGGCGGCGACCTTCGGCTCGATCACCATCAGCACGCTGCTGCAGATGGTGCGGCGCGCGGCCGAGAAGAAGTGAGGGCGCCCGGGGAAGGCGCCGCGTTACGAGTCCGAGCGCCGGTCCGCGCGGGCCTCGACACAGCCCGCCCGGACGATGGGCTCAGTGCGAGCCGCCGCCGCAGCCGCCGCAGCAGCCGCTCGTGCTGCCGCCCTTGGCGCCGGCGCCGGTGCGCTCGATGCGCACGCGCCACTGCCGCGGACCCTGCTCGAGATAACGCCAGCCGAACTGGCCCGCGCGCGTGCGCTCGAATTGCATGTACAGCGGCACCGGGTCGTGGTCGCTCGCGAGTTCGAAGCCTTCGCCGGGGGCCAGCGCGTCGAACGCGCCGAAGATCACCGGGTGCCTTTGCGGCGGTGGCAACTGGCGCACGTCGATCAGTTCTGCGGTGATGGACACGATCGATTTCCTTTTGTCGGCTGCAAAACTTCAAGGTTAGCCACCGCACCACCGCGTCGCCTTGACCTCGTTCAAGCGACGGCCGCGGCGCGTGATCGCCGCGTTCAATTGCGCGTCGCCGGCGCCGTCAGTGCAGCACGAGCAGCGGCAGTTTGCTGCCGGCCAGCACGGCTTTTGTCTGCGAGCCGAAAAGAAATTCGCCGAACACGCCGCGGCCGTGCGTGACCATCACGATGAGGTCGCAGCGGTGCGCCTCGGCCGCCGCGATGATGGCCTTGTCGACGCGCGGCACCTGCTCGAACACACTCTCGAACGGCACGCCGGCGGCGCGAGCCGCCCGCCGGAAACGCGCCAGCACCGGGCGCCCCGTCAGCGCGTCGTCGCCGGTTTCCTCGTCACCCTCGGTTTCATCGATCAACGCGTCGCGCGCACCGCGCGTGCCGGCGACAAACCCGACGATGCCGGCGTGCATCTGCTGCGCCAGTTCGAGGCTCGCATCGATTGCGCGCTGCGACAGCTCGCTGTTGTCCACGGGCACCAGGATGCGCTTGACCGTCATCGCCAACTCCTTCGAAACGGGGCACGGGAACGGGGGGCGAAGAATGGCCCGGCACCGGCCGGTCGTCATTGACCTGGGGCAATCGCGTCATTGCGAATCGCGGGTGGTCGCTTGAACTGTGTCAATGACACGCGATCGCGGCACTGCGACGATGCGCGCAGTCGGGTCGGTCTGCGTTTGCGTCCTGCATTTGCAGTACCGACATAGAGAGCACATCGAGACAAGGCGCCGGTCGACCGGCGTCGACTTCGACCGCAAAGGAGAAGCCCATGCCGCATCCGACAGGATCGCGTCGCATCGTTCGCGGCGCCCAGCGCCTCGCCCGCATCGTTCCCCTGCTCGCCGCCACCGCGCTGGCGTTTTCCGTCGCGCTGCCCGCGACGGCGCAGGACAAGAAACCGGTCACGCCATCGGAACTGCAATACCAGGCCGGCACCTCGCCGCTGGCCGGCGCGCCGATGCACCAGGCGACCAACCCTAAGGCACCGCCGATGACGCAGGCCGAGTTCGAATCGGCCCGCCGCATCTACTTCGAGCGCTGCGCCGGCTGCCACGGCGTGCTGCGCAAAGGCGCCACCGGCAAGCCGCTGACGCCCGACCTGACGCTCGGCAAGGGCACCGACTACCTGAAGGTCTTCATCGCCTACGGCTCACCCGCCGGCATGCCGAACTGGCAGACCAGCGGCGAGATGAGCGAGAAGGAAGTCGACCTGATGGCGCGCTACATCCAGCACGACCCGCCGACACCGCCCGAGT
Source organism: Betaproteobacteria bacterium (assembly GCA_016716535.1). Classification (GTDB taxonomy): domain Bacteria; phylum Pseudomonadota; class Gammaproteobacteria; order Burkholderiales; family Burkholderiaceae_C; genus Rubrivivax. The sequence continues at coordinate 675,326 of JADJWD010000004.1, forward strand.
TCGGCCTCGCGGACATGAAGAAGACCTGGAAGGTCATCGTGCCGCCCGAGCTGCGCCCGAAGAAGAAGGAGAACAACTACAACATCGCCAACATCTTCTCGACGACGCTGCGCGACGCCGGCGAGGTGGCGCTGATCGACGGCGACACGAAGAAGATCATCACCATCGTCAAGACCGGCTACGCGGTGCACATCACGCGCCTGTCGGCCTCGGGGCGCTACCTGTTCGTGATCGGGCGCGATGCCAAGATCAACATGATCGACCTGTGGATGGCCAAGCCCGACAACGTCGCCGAGATCCGCGTCGGCCTCGAGGCGCGCTCGGTCGACACGAGCAAGTACAAGGGCTACGAGGACAAGTACGCCGTCGCCGGCACCTACTGGCCGCCGCAGTTCACGATCATGAACGGCGACACGCTCGAGCCGCTGCGCATCGTCGGCACGCGCGGCATGGTCGTCGGCACGCAGGAGTACCACCCCGAGCCGCGCGTCGCCGCCATCGTCGCCAGCCACTACAAGCCCGAGTTCCTCGTCAACGTCAAGGAAACCGGCAAGACGCTGCTGGTGGACTACTCCGACCTCGACGCGCTGCGCATCACCGAGATCGGCTCGGCACCGTTCCTGCACGACGGCGGCTGGGACGCCACGAAGCGCTACTTCATGGTGGCGGCCAACAACAGCAACAAGATCGCCGCCATCGACGCCAAGACCGGCAAGCTGGCCGGCCTGGCCGAGGTGGGCAAGATCCCGCATCCGGGCCGCGGCGCCAACTTCGCGCACCCGCAGTTCGGCCGCGTCTGGGCCACCGGGCACCTGGGCGACGAGACCATCTCGCTGGTGGCCACCGACGACAAGCGAAAGGCCACCGCCTTCAAGCAGGTGGCGCAGCTCAAGGGCCAGGGCGGCGGCAACCTCTTCATCAAGACCCACCCGAAGTCGCACAACCTTTGGGTGGATACGCCGCTGAACCCGGACCCGAAGATCTCGCAGTCGGTGGCGGTGTTCGACATCCGCAACCTCGCCGCCGGCTTCAAGGTGTTGCCGATCGCCGAATGGGCCGGCATCACCGACGACGGCGCCAAGCGCGTCGTGCAACCCGAGTACAACCGCGCTGGCGATGAAGTATGGTTCGCGGTATGGTCAGCGAAGGACAAGCAAAGCGCGTTGGTGGTCGTGGACGACAAGACGCTGGCCCTGAAAGCCGTGATCAAGGACCCGCGCCTGATCACGCCCACCGGCCACTTCAACGTCTACAACACGCAGCACGATGTTTATTGACCCCCTGATCAGGAGTTACCTTCCCATGCGCAAATCCCTCCTCGCTCTCGGCCTTGCCACCGCGGTGTTCGCGGCACCGTCGTTCGCCCAGGCCAACATCGAGGCCACGATGACCAAGGCCCTGTGCCTGACCTGCCACGCCAAGGACAAGAAGCTCGTCGGCCCGTCGTACAAGGACGTGGCTGCCAAGTACAAGGGCAAGGCCGACGCCGTCGCCATGCTGTCGGCCAAGGTGCGCAAGGGCGGCCAGGGCGTCTGGGGCCCGGTGCCGATGCCCCCGACCGGCGCCGACAAGATCTCCGATGCCGACCTGAAGGCGGCGATCGAGTGGGTGCTGAAGCAGTAATCGCCCCACCGCAAAGCGCGGCCCTGGCGCCGCGCTGAACGTTCCCCCGCACGCGCCGGCTTCCCGCCGGCGCGTTGTCGTTTGCGGCGCGCTCAGCCCGAGTACGCCGCGAGCCGCTGCGCGTCGAGGATGCGGATGTCGCGCCGGTCGACCTCGATCAGCCGCGCGTCTTCCAGCTCGCGCAGCACGCGTGAGAAGTACTCCGGCGTCAGCGACAGCCGCGACGCCAGCGTCGCCTTGCTCACCGGCAGCGTCACCGTCAGCACCGCCGGGGCGCCGGCCGCGGCGCCCTCGGCGCGCGGCTGGTCGTCCTGGTTGCTCAGCAGGTAGCCGATGACGCGCTGCACGCCCGTCTGCAGCGCATAAGCCTGCACGTCGCGCACCAAGCCGTGCAGCCGGCGCGACAGGCCCGCGATCATGCGCGCCGCGAAGCGCCAGTCGTGCTGCAACTCCTCCATCACCGTGTGCCGGTGCACCGTCAGCAGCAGCGAATCGGCCAGCGTCTGCGCGTTCACCATGCACGGCTTGCCGAGGAACATCAGCGCCTCGGCGAAGCTGCCGCCGGCGCCGATGATGTCGATCACCTTCTCGACGCCGGTGGGCGAGACGACGAAGAGCTTCACCTGCCCCGTGACGACGACCTGGAAGGCGTTGCACGCCTCACCCATGCGGAAGACGACCTCGCCGCGCTCGTAGCGGCGCAGGTGGCAGCCCTCGGCGATGCGCGCGACCTCCTGCTCGTTCAAGTCGCTGAACAGCGGCAGGACGGACAGGAAGCGCACCACGTCGATGTTGCGTGCGTCGAGCAAGAAAAAGGACCTCCCGCGCCCCGGGCCGGACGCACCGGGCAATGCTGGTGCGTCGCGCCGCCCGGCCGCTTGACGAGCGTCAAGCCGCCCGCGCTTGGGGCGCCGGGGCCGGCGCGGCCGAAGGTACGGGCGACGATTCCGCCGTCGTTGCAGCCGACAGCGCGGCCAATAGCGCCACGCCGCAGGCGGCGCTCGCGTTGTGCAGCCAGACCGCGGCAAGCGGCGCGTCACCGCCCGCCGCGACGAGGCCGAGCACGACTTGCGCGGCCACGAGCGCGGCCAGCGCCAGCCCTTCGCGCCGGCGCGGGCCGCCACGCAGCGCCGGCGCGAACGCGACCGCCAGCGTCAGCGGCACCGCGACGATCGCGAGCGCCAGGTGCGCGATCGGCGCCCAGGTGCCGGCAGCCGGCGGCGCCCCTGCGACCGCGCCAAGCGCCGCCTGCGCGAGCCACAGCCCCGCGGCGGCGGCCGCTGCGCGGCGCAGCGGCCGCGGCAGCGCGGGTGCGTCCTGCAGACGCCGCACGAGCGTCCAGGCGATCGCCAGCAGCACGAGACCGCCGAGCAGGTTGCCCAGCAGCACGCCGAGCGCGCGCGAACCGGGTGTGGCGACGCCGAGCGCCGACAGCGCCAGGGCCAGTACCAACGCCGCGGCGAGCAGCGCGCGCACGCCTCGGCGCGCCGGGGCACGCAGCACCTGCACGCCCATCGCGATGATCAGCAACAGCACCGCCGAGGCGGCCGCGCGGTGCACGCCGCGCACGACCGATGCCGCCGGCACGGCGCGCGCAGCGGCGGACGTGCCGGCCGCGGCAGTGACGTCGTCCCCCACCGGCCCCGCCGCCGGCCCCAGCGCCGGCGGCGCCTGCCGCGCCACGCGGCACGCTGGCCAGTCGGCGCAGGCCGGCCGCAGCGAGGCCAGCCGCAGCCAGGCGCTCGCCGCCACCACGGCCAGCATCAGCAGCGCCGAGGCCAGCGCCAGCCGGCGCAGCAGCCGGGTGCGTTTCTCGGCCCTGGTCTCGGCGCCTGCCTCGGCGCCTGCCTCGGCGCGGGTTTCATCGTTCATGGGCACGTTGCAGCAGAAGTGATGGCAGGGGCAAAGGCCTTACTCGCATATCACCGATGTTGCCGCCATCCGACGGCGTGCCTGCGAGGGCAAGCCCGGCCGGCTCGCGATTCCTTGATCTGCCTCATTTATGGCCGCAGCACGGCCGCCAAGAATGATCCGACCGGCGCCCTGCCTGGGCGTCCTTCCTATTCCGGCCCCGACGCCCCCCCCGAGGAGAAGACGATGAGTTCACACGACGACGACAACGCCCCCGTGCCCTGGATGCAACAGCTGCTGGACAACCCGTTCCTGCTGCTGTTCCTCGGGGTCTTCGTGCCGATGGTGGTCTACACCGTCTGGGGCGTCTACGACATCCTGACCCTGCCGGTCGCCAAGTAAGAAGCGGAGGCCACGAACATGAGCGCCATCCTGCCACCGGCCGAGCGCCTCTGGTACAAGCATCCGATCGATCGTGTCGAGGGCACGTGGATCGTCATCGCCCTCACGTGGTGCCTCATCATGTTTTTCATGATGGTCGGCTGGCACATCTGGGGCAAGCAGAACCTTTCCACCGAGACCTACCGCACCAAGCCTGACCAGTTCATGGCCAAGGTCGAGGCCATGGTCGCCAAGCACAAGGTGCGCGAAGAGACCGACGAGAAGATCCCGGTCGTCAAGCCGCCGCCCGGCAGCGACGTGTACATGCTCGGCCGCCTGTGGTCGTTCTACCCGATCCTCGAACTCGAGGCCGGCAAGACCTACCGCCTGCACCTGACGGCCATGGATTACAACCACGGCTTCTCGCTGCAGCCGGCGAACATCAACATCCAGATGGTGCCCGGCTTCGAGCACGTGGTCACCGTCACGCCCAACCAGAGCGGCACGTACTCGGTGGTCTGCAACGAGTACTGCGGCATCGGCCACCACAAGATGGTCGGCCGGATCTACGTGAAGTGAGGAGGAGCGCATGACCACCGGAACCATGCCCGGCGCCGTCGAGCGCAACGGGACCATCTACCGCACGTGCCCGCGTTCGGGCCTGCAGTTCGAGCGCCAGGCCGAGCTGCTGATGAAATCCAACGCCTTCGTGGCGGTGGTGTGGCTGCTGATCGGCGGCCTGCTCGCGATCGGCGTCGTGATGACGCGCTGGCCGGCCTTCCGCTGGCTCGAGGCCGACACCTTCTACCTGGTGTTGACGGCGCACGGCATCGACATGCTGATCTTCTGGATCATCTTCTTCGAGATCGCCGTCCTCTACTTCGCCTCGTCGACCCTGTTGAGGTGTCGACTGGCGACGCCGAAGATCGCCTGGCTCGCCTTCGTGCTGATGGTCGTCGGCGCGGTGACGAACAACGTCGCGGTCTTCCGCGGCGCGTCCAGCGTGATGATGACCAGCTACGTGCCGATGATGGCCGAGCCGGCGTTCTACCTCGGCCTGATCCTGTTCGCCGTCGGCGCACTGATCGCCTGCTTCGTCTTCTTCGGCACGCTCGTCGTCGCCAAGCGCGAGAAGACCTACCAGGGCTCGGTGCCGCTGGTCACGTTCGGCGCCATCACCGCGGCGATCATCGCCGTGTTCACGATTGCCTCGGGCGCGATCATCCTGATCCCGACCTGGCTGATGTCGATGGGCATCGTGAAGGAAGTCGACCCGCTCGTGTATCGCACGATCTGGTGGGCCTTCGGCCACAGCTCGCAGCAGATCAACGTCGCCGCGCACATCTCGGTGTGGTACCTGGTGGCGGCCATCGCCTTCGGCGCCAAGCCGATGAGCGAGCGCGTCAGCCGCATGGCCTTCTTGCTGTACATCCTGTTCCTGCAACTGGCCAGCGCGCACCACCTGCTCGCCGACCCGGGCCTGTCGACCGCGTGGAAGGTCGTCAACACCAGCTACTTCATGTACTTCGCGGTGCTGGCGTCGATGCTGCACGGCCTGACGATCCCCGGCGCGATGGAAGTCGCGCAGCGGCAGAAGGGCTACACGAAGGGCCTGTACGAGTGGCTGCGCAAGGCGCCGTGGGGCAACCCGACGTTCTCGGGCGTGTTCATCGCGCTCATCGGCTTCGGCTTCCTGGGCGGCATCTCGGGCGTCATGATGGGCACCGAGCAGCTGAACATGATCATCCACAACACGATCTATGTTCCCGGCCACTTCCACGCCACCGTTGTGATCGGCACGACGCTCACGTTCATGGCGCTGACGTACTACCTGATCCCGGTGCTGTTCAAGCGCGAGATGATCAACCCGGGCCTGGCGAAGCTGCAGCCGTACCTGTTCGGCTTCTCGATGTACGCCTTCACGCTGGTGATGATGGGCGCCGGCACGCTGGGCGTCTCGCGCCGGCACTGGGACATGGCCTTCCAGGGCGCGCCGCTGGCTTACGAGTGGCCGGGCGCGGCGTACCTGATGATGGGCCTCGTCGGCCTGACCGGCCTGCTGGCCATCGTCGGCGGCATCGTGTACGTGTACATCACGGTCGGCTCGCTGCTGTGGGGCAAGAAGCTTGACAACGGCACCGAGAGCAAGACGTTCACGCCGGTGCCGCGAGCGGCGCCGACCGTGGTGGCGCAGAGCCACGGCTCGGCGGGCTTCGCCGCCCCCGGCACGTTCGTGCTCGCGATGGTGTTCCTGATCGCCTTCGTGCTGTACTACTTCATCAACTGGAAGTACCTGTCCACGTTGTGGGGCCTGAGCTGATCGGGCGCCGATAGGGCAAACGGCCATGCGCACCTCCACCTCCTCCGCCACGACGCCGGCGCCGGCCGTGCCGGCCGGCCATGCCGGCCAGGCCGGCCGCATCAGCCGCGTGCGGCTGGTGCTCGGCATCTTCAAGCTGCGCATCGCGGTGCTCATCATGATCACCGCGCTGGCGGGCCTGGCCGTGGTGCCCGAGGGCCGGGCGACGTTCGTGCAGGCGCTCGTGCTGGCGCTGGCGACACTGCTGGCCGCCGGCAGCGCCGGCGCGTTCAACCAGTTCTTCGAAGCCTCGAGCGACCGGCTGATGGCGCGCACGCGCCAGCGGGCGTTCGCCAGCGGTGCGCTGCCGCGCAGCGCGGGCTGGCTGCTCGCCATCGTCGCCATCGGCGCGGCGGCGGTGGCCGCCGCGGCCTGGGTGGTCAACGGGATGGCGGCGCTCTTCGTGGCGCTCGGCGCAATCACCTACGCCGGCGTCTACACCGTGGGCCTGAAGCGCCGCACGCCGTGGAACATCGTCATCGGCGGGCTGGCCGGCAGCTTCGCGGTACTGGCCGGTGCCGCGGCGGTGAACCCCGCACATCGGCGCGCCGGCGTGGACGCTGGCGCTCGTGCTGTTCCTGTGGACGCCGCCGCACTTCTGGAGCCTGGCCATCGCCAACGAGGCCGAGTACCGCGCCGCCGGCGTGCCGATGCTGCCGGTGGTCGTCGGGGCCGAGCGCGCCGCGCGCATCGTGCACTGGCATGCGCTGGCGCTGGTGGCCGCGTCGTTCGTTCTGGTGCCGCTGGGCGGTGGCTGGCCGGTGGCGGTGGGTGCGGCCGTCGGCGGCCTGTACTTCCTGCGCAAGACGGCAGCGCTCGTGCGCAAGCAGGACCGCCGCACGGCGATGACTGCCTTCTTCGCCTCGATGGTGCAACTGAGCGCGTTGCTCGCCGCCGTGGCGGTGCAGGCGGCGCTGCGCTGAAAGTGCTCGCACGCCTGTTCAGCCCCCGCGGGGCCGCCGCTGCGTTGCTGCTGGCTTTGGCCGGCACGGCGGCCACCGCCACGACTTCGGCGACGACTTCGTCGACGACGGCGACGACGCCTTCGACGGCGTCGTCCCCCATTCTCAAATCGACGGCCACCGCCGAGGCTCCGACGCCCGGCACGGCCGTCGAGCGCGCCTCCACCGGCAGCGTCAGCCGCATCGACGAAGCCGAGGCGCTGCGCCTGGGCCAGGCGGCCATCGGCCGCACGGTGCCCGACCTGATCCTGCTCGACCGCGAAGGCCGCCCGGTGCGGCTGGCCAGCTTCCGCGGCAAGCCGCTCCTCGTGAGCTTCATCTACACCGGCTGCTTCCAGGTCTGCCCGACGCAGACGCGTGCGCTGCACGAGGCCGTCAACGGCCTCGAGCGCATGCTCGGCCCGCACCAGTTCAACGTCGTGAGCATCGGCTTCAACCAGCCGTTCGACGACCCGGGCGCGATGCGCTCGTTCGCGCGCCAGCATCTCATCGACGCGGAGAACTGGGAGTTCCTGAGCCCGCCGCGCGACGCCGTCAAGACGCTGACCGAGGCCTTCGGCTTCAGCTACGTCGCCACGCCGGCCGGCTTCGACCACGTGCTCGGGGTCAGCGTCGTCGACGCCGAGGGGCGTATCCACGCCCAGGTCTACGGGGACCGCCTGCGCGCCGACCAGCTCGGCCGGCCGCTGCGCGAACTGCTGCTCAACGCGCCCTGGCCGGCTGCCACGTCGTCGACGGCGGCGTCGACGCTGGCCGCGGTCGTCGAGCGCGTGCGCATCCTTTGCACCGTGTACGACCCGGACACCGGCGAGTACCGCTACGACTGGAAACTCATCTTCGAGATCATCGGCGGCCTGCTCTTCTTCGGCAGCGTGGCGATCTACCTGTTGCTGGAGTGGCTCGATCAACGGCGCGAGCGTCGCCTGATGCGGGCCATGGGAGCTGTTGCATGCCGGGCCTCGAGCGCCTCCGGCAGCGTGGCCTGAACGGCTGGCGCGCCGCTGAACGGCTGACCGACTCCGCCTTCGGCTCGGCCGTCAATCCGCTGCGCCACCTGGGCGCGATCGGCATGCTCGCCTTCTGGCTCGTGTCGGCCAGCGGCATCGTCCTCTACATCGCCTTCGGCACCTCGGTGCAGGAGGCGCACGCGTCGGTCGAGCAGCTCGCCGCATGGCCGCTGGCCACCGGCACGCTGCTGCGCGGCGTGCACCGCTACGGCACCGACCTGCTGATCGTGGCGATGGCCGCGCACCTCGTGCGCGAGTGGCTCTACGGGCACGAGCGCGGGTTCCGCCGCTACACGTGGCTGACCGGCGTCGTGCCGATCGGCTTTGTCTTCATCGCCGGCATCGGCGGCTACTGGCTGCCGTGGGACCAGCTCGCGCAGTACTCGGCGCTGGCCACGGCCGAGTGGTTCGACGCGCTGCCGGGCCTGTTCGCGACGCCGTTCGCGCGCAACTTCCTCGTCGGCGACGCGGTCGACGACCGGCTCTTCTCGCTCTTTGTCTTCGTGCACATCGGCGTGTCGCTGCTGCTGCTGTTCGTGCTGTGGTTCCATCTGCAGCGCCTGTCGCGCACCGCCGTGTGGCCGCCGTCGCCGGTGGCCTGGGGGCTTTGCGGCGGCCTCGTCGTGCTGTCGCTGGCCGCGCCCGTGCTGAGCCACGCGCCGGCCCAGCTCGCGCAGGTGCCGGCAGCGCTGCGGCTCGACTGGTTCGTGCTCTTCGTGCACCCGCTGGTCGATGCCACGTCGGCCGCGTTCGTCTGGGTTGTCGCCGGCGCGGCGGCGGTGTTCCTGTTCGGGCTGCCGTTCTTCGCCACGCAGCGGCGCGCCGCGCGCGCGCCGGTGGCGGTGGTCGACCCAGCCAACTGCAACGGCTGCCGGCGCTGCCAGGCCGATTGCCCGTACGCCGCGGTGACGATGGTGCCGCACCCGAACCAGCGCATCGGCCGCGTGCTCGCGGTCGTCGACCCGGACCTGTGCGCCGGCTGCGGCATCTGCGCGGGCTCGTGCCCTTCGTCGACACCGTTCCGCAGCGCGCGCCAGCTCGTCACCGGCATCGACATGCCGCAGTTGCCGGTCGGCACGCTGCGGCAGCGGCTGCAAACGGCGCTCGCCGCCAGCCGCGCGCCGCGGCCGCTGGTGCTGTTCGGCTGCGACCACGGCGCACGCGTCGACGCTGTCCAGGCCGACGACGTCTGCACCTTCGGCTGCCTGTGCGCCGGCCAACTGCCGCCGTCGTTCGTCGAGTACGCGCTGCGCGACGGCGCCGCCGGCGTGCTCGTCGCGCCGTGCCGCAGCGGCGGCTGCGCCTTCCGCCTCGGCGACCGCTGGACACACGAGCGCCTGGCGGGCCAGCGTGAACCGCATCTGCGCGCGAGCGTCGCCGGCGCCGACGGCACGGCCGGCGGCCGCCTCGAGATCGTCGATGCCGGCCTCGGCGACGAAGCAGCGCTCGCGGCCGCCGTGCAACAACTGCGCGAGCGCGTGTCGACGCTCGCCCCGCCCTCCCCCGACATCGTGGATGCGCCCGACGCGGCGCACCTCCCCGACGCGGCCCCGCCGCGCCTGCACCATGCCTGAAACCACCCCCACCTCCTCACCACCCGCGGCCACCGCCCCGGTGCACGCCCGCGCCACTACAGCGGCACTGGCCGGCCAGGTCGTCCTCTACGGCTTGTTCGCCGCCTTCATCGGCGTGTTCTCGCAGTGGCCGAGCTACCGCCACCTCGAAGCCGACCAGGCGCTCGTCAAGGTCAGCTTCGTGCGCGTCGGCAAACCGGTCGGCGACTGCCGCAAGGTCAGCGACGCCGAACTGGCCAAGCTGCCGCCGAACATGCGCGCGGCCACCGCCTGCCCACGCGAGCGCTCGCCCGTTGCCATCAAGGTGGCGATCGACGGTCAGACGGTGCTCGAGCGCAGCGCGCCGCCGACCGGGCTGTCGAAGGACGGCGCCTCGGCGCTGTACGAGCGCGTCGCCGTGCCCGCCGGCGAGCGGCGCATCGCCGTGCACTTCAGCGACGACGTGCGCGCGCGCGACGCCGGCTGGCGCCGCGAGGAAACGCGCCGCCTGGCCCCCGGCCAGGTGCTGGTGATCGACTTCGATGCCGGCCGAGGCGGCATCACGTTCGACTGAGTCCCCGATCATGAACACCTTCCAACCTACCTCCACCTTCGCACGCGCGTTCGGCCTCGGCCGGCGCGCCGATGCATCGGAGTCCGCCGACGCCTCGGCGCCGACCACCTTCACGCTGCCGGCCGTCACCACCGCACAGCAGCGGCTCGCGCGCCTGTGGCTGGCGCTGGCGCTCGCCGCGCTCGTCGGCTCGGGCCTGTTCTCGGTGCTGCTGGTACTGGCGCGCACGCCGGCAATCAACGCCTTCCTGCCGGCCGGCGACTTCTTCCGCGTCGCGCTCGTCGTGCACGTCGATCTGTCGGTGCTGGTGTGGTTCGTCGCGCTGGCCGGCCTTTTGTGGAGCCTGAACCTGCGTGCACCGGCCCGCCCCGGCTGGCACGCCGCAGCAGAGTGGGTGGAATGGGGCGCCTGGGGGCTGTGCGCCGCGGGCGCCGCCGGCATGGCGATCGCCGCTTTCGTCGATGCGCCCGCGCCGGTGATGGCCAACTACATCCCGATGCTCGACAGCGCCACCTTCAAGGCCGCGCTCGTCGTCTTCGGGCTCGGCGGCGTGCTGCTCGTCGCGCAGGCGCTGGCGCGGCCGGCCGCCGTCGGCCCGGCGCCCGACGGCACCGCGGCGCTGCGCTTCGGCCTGCACGCGAGCGTCGTCGCCGCCGCGGTGGCGTTGATCGCCTTCGCCTGGTCGCTGGCCGTCGTGCCGCGCGAACTGCCGCCGAAGGCCTATTACGAGATCCTCTACTGGGGCGGCGGCCACGCGCTGCAGTTCACGTGGACGCTGCTGATGCTGATCGGCTGGCTGGCGCTGGCGCAGGCCTGCGGCGCGCGCGTGCCGCTGAGTGCCCGCGTCGTGCTGCTGCTCTTTGCAGTGGCGCTGGTCAGCGTGTTCGCCACGCCGCTGGCATACCTGATGCACGACGTGAGCACCGTCGAGCACCGCGACATGCACACCTGGGGCATGCGCTTCGGCGGGGGCCTGGCGATCCTGCCGGTGACGCTGGCGGTGCTGGCGGCCGTCGTGCCGCTGCGCAAACTCGCCAGCGCGCAGCGCCCGCTGCGCGCGGCGCTGCTCGCATCGATGCTGCTCTTCGCCGCCGGCGGCGTGATCGGCCTGACGATCGACGGCAGCAACGTCAAGATCCCGGCGCACTACCACGGCTGCATCGTCGGCGTGACGCTGGCGCTGATGGGCCTCGTGATGCACCTGTTGCCGCAGCTCGGCTGGCGGGCACCCGAAGGGCGGCTCGCCGTCGCGCAGCCCTGGCTCTACGGTGTCGGGCAGTTGCTGCACATCGTCGGCCTCGTCTGGTCGGGCGGCTATGGCGTGCAACGCAAGGTGGCCGGCGCCGAGCAGGTGCTGCGCTCCCCCGGTGAAGTCGCCGGCATGGCGCTGATGGGCCTGGGCGGGCTGCTGGCGATCGTCGGCGGGCTGCTCTTCGTCGTCGTCGTGCTGCGCGCGATGCGCGGCGGGCCAGCGGCTCCCGCTGTCACGGCCGCCGTGGAGGGCCAGCGATGATCTCGCTCATCCAGCGCGTCATCCGCGCCGGCTACATGCAAGCCGAGGCGCTGTTCAACCGCGCCTTCGGCGACCGCCTCAACCCGCTGTATCACCTCGGGGCGATCAGCTTCTTCCTCTTCTGGGTCGTCGGCGCGACGGGCATCGTGCTCTACGCGTTCTTCGACACCAGCGTCAGCGGCGCCTACCGCTCGGTGCAGGCGATCACCGACGGCGGCTTCGGCCTGGGCAGCGTGCTGCGCACCGCGCACCGGCACGCCTCGGACGCGATGCTGCTGACGATGCTGCTGCACCTGCTGCGCTACTTCGCATTCGACCGGCTGCGGGGCTTCCGCTGGTTCAGCTGGGTCACCGGCGTCGTGCTGCTGTGGCTGGCGTACATCGCCGGCGCCAACGGCTACATGCTGCCGTGGGACCGCCTGGCGCAGTACGTGACGCAGACGAGCTTCGAGTGGCTCGACTGGCTGCCCGGCTTCGGCGGCACGCTGATCCGCAACTTCATCCTGCCCGAGCACGTCAGCGATCGCCTCTTCTCGCTGCTCGTCTTCATCCACATCGGCGTGCCGCTGGGCATGCTGCTGCTGCTGTGGGTGCACGTGCAGCGCGTGCCGAAGGCGACGACCAATCCGCCGCGGCCGATGATGTGGGCGCTGTTGATCATGCTCGTCGTGCTCGCCGTGCTGGCGCCGGTGGCGAGCCAGGGCCCGGCCGACCTGCACACGGCGCCGCAGGTGCTGTCGCTGGACTGGTTCATCCTGCCGATCTTCCCGCTCATCCACGAGTGGTCGCCGCGCTCGGTGTGGCTGCTGGTGGGCGGCGCGACGGCGCTGCTGTTCATCCTGCCGTGGCTGCCGCCGCGGCGTGCCGGCCGCTCGCTGCAGCTGACGATGCATCCAGGCCCGGCGCGCGTCACCGCGCGCGCCGGCGAGACGCTGCTCGAAGCGGGCCTGCGCGCCGGCCTCGCGCTGCCCTTCGACTGCCGCGCCGGCGGCTGCGGCGTGTGCATGTGCACGGTGCTGAACGGCCGCGTCGACCACGGCGCCTTCCAGGAAGCGGCGCTGACGACCGCGATGCGCGCGCGCGGCCAGGCGCTGATGTGCTGCGCGGTGGCGCTGGACGACGTGGAGCTGGATGTCGAAGGCGTCACCTCGCTCGCCGCCGCCGACGCCGCGGCGCCGCGCCGCTGGGTCGCCACCGTGCAGACGATGCAGCGCCTCGCGCCCGAGCTGATGCGCGTGCACATCGCGCTGCCCGCCGGCCAGCACCTGCCGTTCGTCGCCGGCCAGTACATCAACATCGTGCTCGACGACGGCGCCAAGCGCGCCTTCTCGTTCGCCAACGCGCCAGCCGACCCGAACGCGCCGCCGAACACCGCCGGCGACGTGATCGAGCTGCACGTGCGCCGCATCCCGGGCGGGCGCTTCACCGGCCACGTCTTCGAGCAGATGAAGGTCGGCGACCGCATCGACTTCGAAGGCCCGCTCGGCCGCTTCGCGCTTAACGAGAGCCAGCGCCCGATCCTCTTCGTCGCCGGCGCCACCGGCTTCGCGCCGATCAAGAGCATCCTCGAAGATGCCTTCCGCCGCGGCGTCGACCGGCCGATGAAGCTGTACTGGGGCGTGCGCACCGCCGCCGACCTGTACCTGCTGGACGAGGTGGCGCGCTGGCAGCGCGAGCACGGCAACTTCGCCTTCATCCCGGTGCTCTCGCAGGCCGACGACGACACGGCGTGGACCGGCCGGCGCGGCCTTGTGCACGAGGCGCTGCTCGCCGACCACCCCGACCTGCGCGGGCACGAGGTCTACGCCTGCGGCTCGGTGCAGATGGTGCGCTCGGCCGTGCCCGACTTCGTCGCGCACGGGCTGGACGAGAACTTCTGCTTCTCGGATGCGTTCGTGCCGACGGCGCACACCGCGCCTGCCGCGCCGGCGGCTGCGCCGGGCGAACCGGCCGCAGCGCCTGGACCGTCTACGCCGTCCGCGCCGCCCCCCGCGACGTCGGCGGCCGATTGACCGCACTCGTCGCCGCCAGCCGCGGCGACGAGCGCACCAGAAGCAAGGTCAGCGCGAGCACCAGGCCGGCGGCCAGCGCCGCGTGCGCCAGCGCCGCGGCGATCGGCCAGTCGAGCACGACGTTCGACAGCCCCGTGGCCACCTGCGCCGCGGCGAGTACCCAGAGCGCCGTGCCGAAGCGGCGCTGCGTGCCGCCGATCTCGCGCCGCAGTCGCACGCCCAGCCACACGAGCACCGCGACGACGACAAACGCGAACCAGCGGTGCACGAGGTGGATCGCCACCAGCGCCTCCATCGGCAGCAGCGTGCCGTCGCCGCGCTGGCCGAGTTCACGCAGGATCGTGAAGCCGCTGGCGAAGTCGGTGGCCGGCCACCACTGGCCGTTGCACAGCGGAAAGCCGGCGCAGGCGAGCACCGCGTAGTTCGTGCTGACCCAGCCGCCGAGCGCAATCTGCAGCGTCAGCATCGCCAGCGCCACGCCGGCCAGCGTGCGCACCGGCGGCGCCAGCGGCAGCGGCCGCGCGCGGTACCACTCGCGCTGCACGGCCAGCATCGCCAGTAAGACGAGGCCGCCGAGCAGGTGCAGCGTGACGATCGCCGGGTACAGCTTCAGCGTCACCGTGTACTTGCCAAAGAGGCCTTGCACGATGACCCAGACGAGCGTCGCCGTCGGCCACCACGGCGAGTGCGGCAGCGCGCGCCGCTCCAGCCAGCTGACCACCGCCAGCACGAGGATCAGCACGCCGACCGTCATCGCGAGATAGCGGTGGATCATCTCGATCCACGCCTTGCTCCAGGTGACCGGGCCGGTGGGCATCGCCTGCTCGGCCGCGGCGATCGCGCCGCTTGCGCCCAGCGGGCTCGCGCTGCCGTAGCAGCCGGGCCAGTCGGGGCAGCCGAGGCCCGAGTCGGTGAGCCGCGTGAACGAGCCGAAGACGACGAGGTCGAAGGTCAGGAACATCGTCAGCGCCGTCAGCGCCGCGAGCCGGCCGCCGGCCGCGCCGGCCGCTTCGGACCCGCCGCGCCGGCGCAGCCACACCCAGGACAGCGGCAACACCGCCAGCACGAGCGCCAGCCCCGCCAGGCGGACAACGGGCGCGAAATCGACGAGAGAGTTCGGATCCATGATGGGGCGCGAGCGTAACAAGCGCCGGTTGGGGCGGCGCTGCGAGAGGTCAAGGAAGGTAGGCCGGCGCGCTCAGGCCCGTTCGTCGAAGGGCCGTGGCGGGATCGTGCCGACGGGGTGCCCCACTCCGCGAATGTCCTTTTTCGGCGGACCCGCTTCGCGTGTCCCCCGAATGCACCCTTTACTTCGCTGCGCGGGGCGCCACGGCGAGGACGCCGGGTGGTCGGCGCACTCGGCGCGCATCCCCTCACCCACCCTGCAACGCCGCCCGCCCGCGCCGCTGCACGCGCGCCACGGCGAGGTAGAGCGCCGTCGAGACGCCGATCATCAGCGTCGCCACTGCCAGCATCGCCGGCGTGATGCTGTCGCGCAGGCCCGAGAACATCTCCTGCGGCAGCGTGCGCTGCTGCGCGCCGGCGATGAAGAGCGCAATGACGACGTCGTCGAACGACGCCGCAAATGCGAAGAGCGCGCCCGACGCCATCGCCGGGCGGATGCCGGGCAGCGTGACGCGCCAGAAGGTCGCCGCCGGCCCCGCGCCGCACGCGGCGGCGGCGCGCGCGAGGTTGGGGTCGAGCAGTTCGAGCGCCGTCAGCACCGGGATGACGACGAACGGCACCGCGATCACCGTGTGCACGAGCACGAGGCCGGTGTAGCTGCCGGTGAGTTGCAGCGGCGCGAGGAAGAAGTAGCTCGCCACCGCGATCAGGATCACCGGCACGATCATCGGCGACAGCGCCAGCATCTTCAGCGCCGCCGCCCACGCGTCGCGCCGGCGCGCCAGCCCGAGCGACGCGAGCGTGCCGAGCACCACCGCGAGCAGCGTCGCCAGCGCGCCGATCACGAGCGAGTTGCCGAGCGCATGCATCCACCGTTCGCTCGTCAGCACCTCGGCGTACCAGCGCAGCGACAGCCCCGGCAGCGGGTAGACGAGCAGGCTGCCGCTGGAGAACGACAGCGGCACGATGGCGAGGATCGGCAGCACGAGGAAGAGCAGCACGGCCGCGACGTAGAGGCGCAGCGCGCGCCGTGCCCACATCGCTGTTGGAGCCTGCGCCATCGCCCTCACCCCAGCCTCATCCCAGCCTCATCCCAACCGCAACGCCCGCCCGCCCGACACCCGCTGCGCGAGTGCGTACAGCGCGTACGTCGCCGCCAGCAGCACGAGGCCGAGCGCCGCGGCGAGCCCCCAGTTGCCCGTCTCGGTGGTGTAGCGCGCGATGAAGTACGACAGCATCTGGTCGCCGCCGCCGCCCACCAGCGCCGGCGTGATGTAGTAGCCGAGCGCGAGGATAAAGACCATCAGCGCGCCGCCCGCGACCCCGGGCGCCGCCAGCGGCAGGTAGACGCGCCAGAACGCCGCGAGCGGCGGCGCGCCGAGGCTCGACGCGGCGCGCATGTAGTTGGGCGGGATGTCCTTCAGCACCGCGTAGACCGGGAGGATCATGAACGGCAGCAGCACGTGCGTCATCGCCACCAGCACGCCGGTGCGGTTGTAGACGAGCGCCAGCGGCTCGGCGACGAGGCCGAGCTTCAGCAGCAGCGAGTTGATCAGCCCCTCGCGCTGCAGCAGCACCACCCACGCCGCCGTGCGCACGAGCAGCGAGGTCCAGAACGGCAGCATCACGAGCGCCATCAGCCACGCGGCGGCGCGGCCTTCGACCTGCGTCAGCAGCACCGCGACCGGAAATCCGAGCGCGAGGCACAGCACCGTCACCGCGGCGCTGAGCGCCAGCGTGCGGCCGAGCACGTCGAGGTAGACGCGTTCTTCGGCCGGCGCGCGCGTGATGCCGCCGTCGGCGCCGCGCTGCAGGTCGACGGCAGCGAGCAGGTAGAACGCCGACACAGGGCCCGCGGCCTGCTGCACGGCGGCGAAGAACGCGGGGCTCGCGAGCGCCGGGTCGGCAGCGGCGAAGAACGCCGCGTCGAACACCGTGCCGGCCGGCGCCGCGCCCGCCTCGCGCGCCGCGCGCATCAACGTGCTGCGCACGCCGTTGACGGCGTAGTTCAGCCGCCGCGCCGCATCGGCCAGCGTGCCGGCGGCGCGCGCCTCGACGATGTCGGTGGCCAGCGCCGTGAAGGCCGGCGCGGGCACCGGCTGCGCGGCATGCCAGCCTTGCAGCGCCACCAGCGTGCGCGGCAGCGCCCGCGGCACCTCGGCGTCGCGCACCGCCAGCGAGAACATCCACGCCAGCGGCAGCGCGAAGCCGACGAGCAGGAACGCAGCCAGCGGCGCGGTCAGCGCGGACAGGCGCATGCTCAGCCGCACGGCCCGGGCCGGCGGACGCCGCGGGTCCGGCTGCGCCGGCCCGCTGGCGCTGCCCCCCCGGGGGGGAGGCGCCGAAGGCGCTTCGGGGGGGGACCTATTTCGCTGCCGCCCACTTGTTCCAGCGTTCCGTGAGCTTGTCGATGTTGTCGATCCAGAACCGCACATCCTCGGCGAAGGCCTGCTTCAGGTTCGCGGGGTTCGTCGGCAGCTCGCCCATCAACGACGCGTCGACCTTGGCGTCCTTCGCGGTGACACCGTAGCGGATGTACTTCGGAAGCTTCGCCTGGTTGTCGGGCCGGCCCATGAACTCGATCAGCTTTTCCGCATTGGCCTTGTTCGGGCTGCCCTTCATGATGACCCAGCTGTCCATCGTGTACGGCGTGTCCTTCCAGACCATCTTGAAGTTCTTCTTGTCCTTCTCGTTGGCGGCGGTGACGCGGCCGTTGTAGGCGGTGGTCATCACTACGTCGCCGGCGGCCAGCATCTGCGGCGGCTGCGCGCCGCTCTTCCAGAACACGAGGTCGCTCTTGATGCTGTCGAGCTTCTTGAACGCGCGGTCCACGCCGGCCGGCGTGCGCAGCACCTTGTAGACATCGGCCTTCGGCACGCCGTCGGCGATGAGCGCGATCTCGAGGTTCCACTTGGCGCCGTTGCGCACGGCGCGCTTGCCGGGCACCTTCTTCGCGTCGAAGAAGTCGGCCCAGCCGTTGGGGGCCGCCTTCAGCTTGTCGCCGTCGTAGGCGAGGACGAGGTTGTAGATGATCGCGCCGACGCCGCAGGCGTGCACCGTGCCCGGCAGGTAGCGGCCGGCGCCGCCGATCTTGCCCGCGTCGAGCCGCTCGTACAGGCCCTCGTCGCAGCCGACCTCGAGTTCGTCGGCCTCGACCTGAACCACGTCCCAGGTGTTGGCGCCGCCCTTGATCTTCGTGCGCAGCACGCCGAGGCCGCCGTCCCAGCTCTCGTCGGTGAGCTTGGTGCCGCCGGCGATGAAGGGCTTGAAGTAGGCCTCCTTCTGCCCGTCCTGGTAGGCGCCGCCCCAGGAGACGACGCTCAGGTCGCGCGATTGTGCGTGCGCCGCGGATAGCGGCGTGGACAGCGCCGCGGCGGCCAGCAGGCCGGTGGCGGCGATCAATGCGGCTGATGTCCGCCGCTTCGAAGTCGTCTTGCTCATCGTTCGTCTCTCCTCTTTGTCGTCGATATGAACGCCGCCGATGGCGGGCCCCTGGGAACCGGAAGCTGTCAGAACACCCACGCGTCGTCGGGCGCGAAGCCGAGCGTCACCGCGCTGCCCGCCACCAGCCCTGCCGGCGCGGCGCCCGCCGGCAGCTTGACGAGCCACGGCGGCGCATTGTCGGCGCCGGCGATCTGCGCGACGAGCCGCCAGTGGTCGCCCTGGTGCACGAGGTCCACCACCGACGCGGGCCAGCGGTTGAGGCGGTCGTCGGCCTCTGCCGCGTCGGCTGCATACGCAGCATATGCCGCGTTAGGCCCCGCACCGCCCGCGCTGTGCACGTCCAGCACGCGCAGCCGCTCGGGCCGCACGCTCAGGCACACGGCGCGCGCCGGCGCCGGCGTCAGGTTCAGCTCGGCGGCCAGCGCGTCGCTGCAGCGCGCGGCCACCGTGCCCTCGCGGCCGAGCACGCTCAGGTGCACGAGGCGGCCGTCACCGGTGCGGCCGGCGACACGCCCGGCCACGGCGTTGTTGTCGCCGACGAAGCCGGCGACAAAGGCACCGCTCGGCCGGTCGTACAGCTCGGCCGGCGCGCCGAGCTGCTCGATGCGGCCGTGGTTGAAGACGGCGACGCGGTCCGACAGCGACATCGCCTCGCCCTGGTCGTGCGTCACGTAGACCATCGTCACGCCGAGTTCGCGGTGCAGCCGGCGGATCTCGAGCTGCATCTCCTCGCGCAGCTTCTTGTCCAGCGCTGCCAGCGGCTCGTCCATCAGCACGACGCTCGGCTCGAAGACGAGCGCGCGCGCCAGCGCCACGCGCTGCTGCTGGCCGCCGGAGAGCTGGTTCGGCCTTCGCGCAGCGAACGCTTCCAGCCGCACACGCGCCAGCGCCGCGCGCACCTTCAGGTCGATCTCGCCGGCCGGCACGCCGCGCATGCGCAGCGGGAAGGCGACGTTGCCGGCCACCGTCATGTGCGGAAACAGCGAGTAGCTCTGGAAGACGACGCCGAGGTTGCGCTTGTGCGCGGGCAGCGATTCGATCGGCTGGCCGTCGAGGCGGATCGTGCCGGCACTGACGCTCTCGAAGCCGGCCAGCATCATCAGCGTCGTCGTCTTGCCCGAGCCCGAGGGGCCGAGCAGCGAGAGGAACTCGCCGCGCGCGATGGTGAGATCGAGCCGGTCGACGGCCGGCTCGGCGGCGCCCGGGTAGACCTTGCTGACGCCGGCGAACTCGATCAGCGGGGCGGCGCCTGCGGGCATCTGTGCTCGGGTGATCAGGGCTTCGACTCGCCGAGCCAGCGCATCGTGTCGTTCATCGCCAGGTCGAGCTTGGCGAGCAGCTCGTCGATCTCGGCCTCGGTGATCGTCAGCGGCGGCGAGAACGCGACGATGTCGCCGGCCATCACGCGCACGATGAGGCCGTGGTCCTGTGCCGCCTTCGCAAGATATGCGCCGACGCCGCGCGCGGCGTCGAAGGGCTTGCGCGCCTCCGGGTCGGCGGCCAGTTCGATCGCGCCGATCAAGCCGATGCCGCGCACGTCGCCGACGATCGGGTGGCCGGCGTATTGGCGCAGCCCCGCCTGCAAACGCGGCGCGACGCGCTGCACGTGCTCGACGATGCGGTCGCTGTCGTAGATCTTCAGCGTCTCGAGCGCCACCGCGCACGCCACCGGGTGGCCGCTGTAGGTGTAGCCGTGGCCGAAGGTGCCGATCGTCGCCGCCGCGTCGGCGATGACCTGGTAAACCTTGTCGTTGATGTACAGCGCCGACATCGGGATGTAGGCGCTGGTCATCATCTTCGCGACGGTGATCAGGTCGGGCTTCAGGCCGAAGTGCTGCGTGCCGAAGTTCGTGCCCAGCCGGCCGAAGCCGGTGATGACCTCGTCGGCGATGAAGAGCAGGTCGTACTTCGCGAGCACCGCCTGCACGCGATCGAAGTAGCCCGGCGGCGGCACGATGACGCCGCCGGCGCCCTGCACCGGCTCGGCGATGAACGCGGCCACCGTCTCCGGGCCTTCCTTCAGGATCGTCTGCTCGAGTTCGTCGGCCATGCGCGCGCCGAAAGCCTCGGGCGACTCGCCGTCCTTCGCGAACTGGTACGCGTGCGGGCAGCCGACGCGCACGACGCCGTCGATCGGCAGGTCGAACTGCGTGTGCATCACTGGCAGGCCGCTCATCGACGCGGCGGCCACCGTCACGCCGTGGTAGCCCTTGACGCGCGCGAGGATCTTCTTTTTCAACGGCCGCCCGCGCGCGTTGTTGTACATGCGCACGAGCTTGAAGGCGGTGTCGTTGCTCTCCGAGCCCGAGTTGGCGAACAGCACGCGCGCCATCGGCACCGGCGCCCAGCGCATCAGCGTCTCGACGAGTTCGGCCACCGGCCCCGGCACCTTGCCCGAGAAGGCGTGGTAGTAGGGCAGCGTCTGCATCTGCCGCGTCGCCGCGGCGACGAGGCGCTTCTCGGAGAAGCCGAGCGACGCGCACCAGAGCCCCGCCATCGCCTCGAGGTACTTCTTGCCGTCTTCGCCGTAGACGTGCACGCCTTCGCCGCGCGTGATGACGAGCGGCCCTTCGCGCTCGAGCTGGCGCGGCTGCGTGTACGGGTGCAGGTGGTAGCGGGTGTCGGCGAGCGCGGTGGGGGTCAGCGTCATGGGCGTGGCGGCAGGCGGCAAAGAGCCGACGTGCAGCGCGGCCGACTGTACCGCCCGCGGCCCGCGCCGCGCCCTGGGGTCAACGCTGGAGCAGCTCGGCCACGCGCTCGCGCAGCAGCGCCGGCGTCACCTGCGCCGCCGGCACCGCGGCGGCGGCGTTCAAGCCCACCGGCGTGAACAAGCCGCGGCGAAAGGGCTTCACCATCGCCCGGCCGCGCTCGATGCGCGAGAAGAACGAGCCCCACAGGTTCGTCAGCGCCAGCAGCACCACCGGCACCGGGTGCGTGGCCAGCACCTTCATGATGCCGCCCTTGAACTCGGCCAGTTCGCCGTCGTGCGTGATGGCGCCCTCGGGGAAGATGCACAAGAGCTGCCCGTCGGCGAGCACCGCGTTCGCTTCGGCGAAGGCACGCTCGTAGGCGGCGGCGTCCTCGCGCTGCGGCGCGATCGGGATCGCCTTGCCGAGCTGGAACAGCCACCCGAGCACCGGAACCTTGAAGACGCGGTGGTCCATGATGAAGCGGATCGGCCGCGGGCTCGCCGCCATCAGCAACACCGCGTCGACGAAGCTGACGTGGTTGCACACGAGGATCGCGGCGCCCTCGGTCGGGATGTGCTCCTCGCCTCGCACGCGGAAGCGGTAGATCACGTGCGTCAGGATCCAGGCGAGGAAGCGCAGCAGGTACTCCGGCACGAGCAGGAAGATGTAGGTCGCCACCAGCGCATTCAGCAGCCCGACGACGAGAAACACCTCGGGAATCGTCAACCCGGCCGCGAGCAGCGCGCCGACACCGAGCGAGCTGACGATCATGAACAGGGCGTTGAGGATGTTGTTCGCCGCGATGATGCGCGCCCGGTGCGTGGGCTGCGCGCGCAGCTGGATCAGCGCGTACATCGGCACGCTGTACAGGCCCGCGAAGAGGGCCAGCAGCGCCAGGTCGGCGAGCACGCGCCAGTGCGCGGCGGCCCCTTCGCCCGCGGTGAAGCCGGCCAGCGTGTGCGCGGCGGCAGCCATCGCCGGCCGCGTCGTCGCGCAGTGGGTGCCGGCGACGCCATCCACGGCGCCCGGCCTGCGCGTCAACTGGAACCCGTTCTCCGAGACCTGGCGCAACCTGAAGCTTGCGCACGAGAACGTCGTCGTGTTCCGCTCGCTGCTCGGCATCTCGTGGCCGGCCGCGGGTTCGGGCATCGGGGGTTCCCACGGGAGTTCGTGTTGTTCGTGCGCTTCTCGAGCGCGCATGATTGTCGGCCGGGGCCCGCGGGCCGCCTGCGCATTCAAGCCACAAAGTGCCGCCGCGTCGCGAACACCTCGTCGCCGAGCCGCGCGGCGCCCACCTTCAGCGAGCGCTTCAGCGCCAGGTCGAACAGCAGCGGGTCGTGCTCGCGCAGCCGCGCCAGCGGCGCCTCGTCGGCCGCGGCCAGCAGGCCGGCGCTGCGCAGCTTCGGCAGGCTCGTCAGCCACTTCAGGCCCGGCAGCGGGTAGTCCGAGCCGTGCAGCAGCCGGCCGGCCCAGCGGCCGGCGTGTTGCCGCTCGATAATCGCGCGCCAGACGGTGGGCGTGCGGTTGCGCTGGAAGACGGCCGCGATGTCGCCGAAGAGCCGCCCCTCGAACGCGCGCTCGTCCATCAGCCGCGCGAAGAGGTCGAACGCCGGCACCTCGGGCGCCGAGGTGCGGTCCAGATCAGCCGCCTGGCCGAGCGACGCGCAATGCGCGACGACGACGCGCACGCCGCGTTCGAGCAGCGCGCGCACGTGCAGCGGGTTGACGAGGTCTTCGCGGCGCGCGCCGGGCACCGCTTTCTCTTCGCCGCAATGCACGATGAGCGGCAGGCCGAGTGCCGTGGCCGCCTCGCCGAAGACGAGGCTGCGCGGCTCGCGCAGGTCGATGTTCATCGAACTCGGCAGCCACTTGACGGCGACCGCGCCGGCGCGGCGCGCCTCGCGCAACGCTGGCAGCGCATCGGCGCGATACGGATGGATCGACGCCACCCAGCCGAAGCGATGCGGCGCCGCGGCGGCCACCGCGGCCGCGTAGCGGTCGGGCACGTGCACGGTGGTGTGCTCGGGCCGCGCCGCACCGGCCGCATCGTGCGCCTGCTCGAAGGCGAAGAGCAGCCAGCGCGCGCCGGGCGGGAAGGCCTCGGCGAGTGCCCGCAGCCGCTGCACGTAGGCCGCGTCGATCGACGTGCCGTCGGGGTCGACGCACGAAGCCTCGAGGATGACGCGGCGGCGCGCGCGCTCGACGAGGTGGAAGCCGCTGGTCAGGCTCGGGTGCAGATAGCAGCCCGAGCCGCTGTCGCCGTTGCCGAGCAGGTGGCAGTGCATGTCCCAGAGCTGATCGGCCACGAGGCCCTGCAACGCACGTTGCAGCACCTCGTTCGCCGCGCCCGGCAGCGCCGGCAGGCACGCGGTGGCCCAGGGCGACGCGGCGTGTGCCGAGCTTGATGCGCCGAGCCCGAGCCCGGTGAACAAGCCCGCGGCCACGCTGCCGCAGCAGCCGAGGAAGGTGCGGCGGGAGGCGGGGTGCCGATGCATTGGCGAGGGCGCTTGCGAGGCCCGGGCTTCGACAGGCTCAGCCCGAACGGGTCTCTTGTTCGCGTGACCGCGGACCCGTATCAGCCCTCGCCCCACACCCGCCGCAGCCACGCCCCCGACAGCGCCACGGCGCTGTCGGCCTCGTCGAGCACCTTGCTCATCGTGAAGAAGCCGTGCACCTGGCGTTCGAAGCAGATGTACTGCACGCGGTTGCCGGCCGCCGACAGCGCATCGGCGTACTGGCGGCCTTCGTCGCGCAGCGGGTCGAAGCCGGCGGTCAGCACCAGCGCCGGCGGCAGCCGCGCGTGGTTGCTCGCCAGCAGCGGCGAGGCGCGCCAGTCGCTCCACTGCGCGGGCTCGGGCGTGTAGTGGCCGCGGTAGTAGGCGATGCTGTCGGCGGTGAGCAAGTAGCCCTGGCCGTTGCTTTGATGTGATGGCGCGACGGCGCGCATGTCGGTGCCCGGGTAGATCAGCAACTGCGCGGCGATCGGCACGCCGGTGCCGCCCGGTACATCGCGCTCGGCGATCGCGACAACGGCCGCGAGGTTGCCGCCGGCGCTGTCGCCGCCGACCGCGATGCGGCTTGCGTCGATGCCGAGCGTGGCCGCTTGCGCGCTCGCCCAGCGCGTTGCGGCGATGCAGTCGTCGACGGCGGCCGGAAAGCGGTGTTCGGGCGCCAGCCGGTAGTCCACCGACAGCACCGCGCAGCCGCCGGCCAGCGCGAGTTGGCGGCACAGCACGTCGTGCGTGTCGAGGTCACCGATCGTCCAGCCGCCGCCATGGAAGTAGACGAGCAGCGGCGGCGTGTGGCCGGCGCTCGTCGCCGCCGGGCGATAGAAGCGCAGCGGCAGCGCGCCGCCGCCCGGGCCCGGCATCGACAGATCGCGCACCTCGGCCAGCGCCGGCGGCTCGGGCTGCGTGAAGAAGCGGCGGTCGCGATAGAAGCGCCGCGCCTCGGCCGGCGACAGCGTGTGCACGGCGGGCACCTGCTTCTCGATCATCAGGTCGATCAGCGCGCGGGCTTGCGGGTCGAGCATGGGTCGTGTCCTGCAGCGGCGAAGGTTGGGGCCGCAGTCTACGGGGCCGAAACGGGGCCGCTTCGGATTGCCATCGCTCACCTTCTCGCCGATGCTCGCGCGATGATCGATCCGTCCGCCCTCGCCTGCGCCCGCCCGTCCCCGGCGACCTCGGCTGGGTCATCGAGCGCCACGCGGCGCTCTACGCGCAGGAGTACGGCTGGGACTGGCGCTTCGAGGCGATGGTGGCGCGCATCGCCGCCGACTTCATCGAGCGCTTCGAGCCGCGGCGCGAAGCGTGCTGGATCGCCGAACGCGACACCGCCGCGGGCCCGCAGCGCCTGGGCTGCGTCTTCCTCGTGCGGGCGCGCGACGAGGCCACCGGCGCGGTGGAGCCCGGCGTCGCGCAGCTGCGCATGCTGCTCGTCGAGCCCGCGGCCCGCGGCCTCGGACTCGGCAAGCGGCTCGTCGCGGAATGCGAACGCTTCGCCCGCGCGCGCGGCTATCGGCGCATTCGACTCTGGACCAACAGCGTGCTGCTCGCCGCGCGCGGCATCTACGAGGCCGCCGGCTACCGCCTCATCGCCACGGAGAAGCACACGAGCTTCGGCAAGCGGCTAGTCGGCGAGACGTGGGAGCTGGTGCTATGAACTCGAGCGCGACCCCAGGCGGCCTGGCCGCCTTTCGACTCGCACTGGCGGCGGACGGCGGGTTTCTCGCGCAGTAGCGCCCGCCCGCTCGAGGCGCGCTCAGCGCAAATCGCCCGCCAGGCTCGCCAGCGTATCGGCCGGCACGTTCACGTGCGCCGGGTAGTTCGTGTGGTCGCAGCCGATCTTCACCTGCGCGCCGGCGCGCACGGCGTCGCGCATCGGTTTGGTCAGTTCGAAGCGCACGAAGTGCACCGACGAGGTCTTCTCGTCGTTCTCGCGCTCGAGGTCCTCGTCGGCGATCGCGTAGGCGCGCGCGTGGCCCTCGACCTCGACGAAGAGGCGGTCCTCCACGCCGATCAGCCGCGCCAGCTCGCGCTTGCGCTCGTGCACGTCGGGGTACTCGATGAGCATCGTCGCTTTCCAGTTCGTGCCGTCGGGCACCAGCGGCGCGTAGGCGTCGATCTCGGACTGGATGCCCTCTTCCTCGAAGATCTTCTCGATGTGCAGCATCTCCTGGATCTGCCGGCGGATCGTCTGCGCGTCCTCGAACTGCAGCGTGATGTGCTCGCCGAGCACGACGCTGCGCAGCCGCCGGTGCGCAATGGCGTCGGCGCGGCTCGTCTTGCGGATCTTCGCGTAGGCCTCCAGCGTCAGCAGGCTGGCGGGGGTGATCGGCGTTGCCGCGGGAGAGGGGGAGGGAGAGGCGGGTGAAGCGTTCGCCATGTCAGTCACTCCGGAATCACTCGATACAAAACAGGTCGTTCAAGCCAGCCCGTAGGCGCGCCGCAGCAGGCTCAGCGGGTGCTGCAGCGCCCTGGCCGGCGTGCCGGCAAGCTCCATGCCTTGCGCGATGTGGTGGCCGGCCAGCGCGCAGTCGCTGGCGATGAAGTCGGGCTCGTCCCTGGCCATCGACTTGAAGCCCGGGCGGCCGATCTTCATCGCTACCGGGTGCGTCGCCGTCTTCACGCCGTAGGTGCCGGCGTGGCCCGAGCAGCGCTCCACCGTGTTGAGCTGCACGTCGACCGTCTTGCCGACGATCTTGAACATCTCTTCGGTCTTGCGGCCGATGTTCTGCACGCGGCCGTGGCAGGGGATGTGATAGCTCACCTTGCCCAGCGCCGTGGCGAAGTCGGTCTTCAGCAGGCCGTCCTTGTGCCGCGCGACGAGGTACTCGAACGGGTCCCACATCGCTTCCTTGACGAGCTGCGTGTCGGCGTCGCCCGGGAACATCAGTGGCAGCTCCTGCTTGAACATCAGCGTGCAGGAAGGGATCGCCGAGACGATGGCGTAGCCCTCGCGCGCGTAGCGGGCGAGCACCGGGATGTTCGCCTCCTTGGCCTTCTCGACCGCCTCGAGGTCGCCGAGCTCGAGCTTGGGCATGCCGCAGCACTGTTCCTTCTCGACGATCTCGTACGGGATCTCGTTGTGCTCGAGCACCTTCAGCAGGTCTTCGCCGATGCCGGGCTCGTTGTAGTTGATGAAGCAGGTCGCGAAGATGGCCACCTTGCCCGGCGTGCGCTCGCCGTGGGTGACGGTGCCGCCGTAGCTCATCGCGCGGCCCCAGCGGAAGCGCTGGTCCGCCAGGCCCGGCATCCACGCGTCGGCATTGACGCCGAGTC
This sequence comes from Betaproteobacteria bacterium, assembly GCA_016716535.1. Classification (GTDB taxonomy): domain Bacteria; phylum Pseudomonadota; class Gammaproteobacteria; order Burkholderiales; family Burkholderiaceae_C; genus Rubrivivax. The sequence continues at coordinate 702,200 of JADJWD010000004.1, forward strand.
GGCTTTGCATGAGCCGGCGCATCGGCTTGGTCGCGTTCACCTTGTTGACCGCCTGCACGACGATCGGGATGCCGGCGAACTGGCCATGCAGGTCGGTGCTGGCGAGCAGCTTCTCGCTGCCGTGCACTTCGCCGTTGTTGAACTTGAAGGCCTTGGCACGCAGCATCAGATGCGGGAAGTCCAGGTTCCACGCATGCGGCGGCGTGTACGGGCACTTCGTCATGTAGCACAGGTCGCACAGGTAGCACTGGTCGACGACCTTCCAGTAGTCGTCCTTCTTGACACCGTGCACCTCGCCGTCGTCGGTGGCGTCGACGAGGTCGAACAGGTTCGGGAAGCTCTGGCACAGGCTCACGCAGCGGCGGCAGCCGTGGCAGATGTCGAACACGCGCTCCAGTTCGGCAAAGAGTTTGCCTTCGTCGCGGAAGTCGGGGCTCTTCCAGTCCAGCGGGTGGCGGGTGGGGGCTTCGAGGTTGCCTTCGCGCATGGTGTGGGTGTTGTCGGCGGGGATGGATCTCGAAAGGTGCAGCAGCCGGCGCAAACAGACAAGGGGCGCGAGGCCCCTTGTCTTGCCGTGCGTCAAGCGCGCGTCAGTCGACCAGCTGGTCCAGCGCCTTCTGGTAGCGGTTGGCGTGGCTGCGCTCGGCCTTGGCCAGCGTCTCGAACCAGTCGGCGATCTCGTCGAAGCCTTCCGTGCGCGCCGTCTTGGCCATGCCCGGGTACATGTCGGTGTACTCGTGCGTCTCGCCGGCGACGGCGGCCTTCAGGTTGGCGCGCGTCGGGCCGATCGGCAGGCCGGTGGCGGGGTCGCCCGTCTGCTCGAGGAACTCGAGGTGGCCGTGCGCGTGGCCCGTCTCGCCTTCGGCGGTGCTGCGGAACAGCGCCGCAACGTCGTTCTGGCCTTCCACGTCGGCCTTGTTGGCGAAGTAGAGGTAACGGCGGTTGGCCTGCGATTCGCCGGCGAAGGCGTCCTTCAGGTTCTGCTCGGTCTTGGAACCCTTCAAGCCCATGGGGTACTCCTCGTGTCACTAGGTGGGGTGTGAACCAATGTCTCGCTGCTCATGTGTGGTGCCCCTGGCGCAGGCAGGCCCGGTGGCGGGCAGCGGGGGGCAACGGTAGCACCGGGGTTGGCAGGCGCCAATAACTATGCTCAATGCGCGCGATAGCTTTCGCCGAAGGGCCCGTGGGCCCAAAAGGCGCCTCAGCGCAGCCCCAGCAGCCGCAGCGCCAGTTCGTGCAGGCGGCCCGCGGGGGTCGACGAAACTCTCGAGCACCGAGAAGTGGTGCTTGCCCGGCACGGTCTCGCACACCGGCACCGCGGTGGGCCCCCAGACCTCGCGGATCAGCGTGTTCTGGCGCCTGAACTCGTCGCTCTCGTCGAGGCCGACGGTCGCAAAGAGCTTGCCGGCCTTCGGCCGCGGAAAGAACGCCGGGCTCAGCCGCGCCACCGACAGCGGCGTGAGCTTCAGGTCGGCCTGCAGGAAAGGCGCATGGCGGATCGGCTCGAGGTCATAGAGGCCCGAGATCGACAGGCCGCCGGCGAGCGGCTGCGCGGGCAACTCGACGCCCAGACTCGCGGCCACGTCCTTCCAGCGGCACGACATCAACATCGCCGCGAGATGCCCGCCGGCCGAGTGCCCGGCCACCGCGATGCGCTGCGGGTCGCCGCCGTATTCGGCAGCATGCTGCACCGTCCAGGCCACCGCCTCGGTCATCTGCAGCACGATGTGCTCCACGTCCACCGCCGGGCACAGGTCGTAGTTCGGCACGACGACCATCGCGCCGTCGGCAGTGAACGCCGGCGTGACGAACGAGAAGTCGCTCTTGTCCAGCGCGCGCCAGTAGCCGCCGTGGATGACGATGAGCACCGGCGCGCCGCCGGCATTAAGCGCCTTCGGCCGGGAAGACATCGAGCGTGGACTTCGGCGCAGCGCCATAGCGCACGTCGAGCGTGCAACGCGCCTGCGCGCGCACCAGCGCCGAGGCCTCGGCCCAGCGCGTGAGGTAACGCGCGTGGTCGGGCACCAGGGCGCGGTTGTTGTACTGGGCCTCCAGCCAGGCCGGATCAGTGCGTGGGCGCATCGGCGGCTCCTCGTGGCTTGCGACGATGAGGTCGGAAAGGATGATCGACGCAGGGTCGATACCGGGGTCGACAGGGGCTCGACCCGGCGGGCGACGATAGCGCAGCCCGATCGCCCTGCCGCCCCGCGCGGGCCCGCCGGCCGACGCGGCCCGCGGCCGGGTTAGAATGCGCGCCGTTCGTGGGGACGTAGCTCAGCTGGGAGAGCGTCGCGTTCGCAATGCGAAGGTCGGGAGTTCGATCCTCCTCGTCTCCACCACGTACAAGAGGGGCCGCCTGCGAGCGGCCCCCGCCTTTTTGGGCCGCGCATGGGCCGCAAGATGCGGCCCATGCGGCCCATGCGGCCCTTGCGGCCCACGCCGCCCCACGACCTTCGCAGTGGCGGCCCCAAGGGCCGCGGCTCGCCCCTCGTGGCGAGCCGGCGCACCGCCGCCGATGCGGCTTCGGCCGTGCCCGCCGCCGCTATAGTGAACTCGCACCCCACCCTCATGGGCGACGGGCGCGGCAGCACACAGCCCAGCGGTCCCGGTCGAGGCGCTGGCGCAGGCACCGCAAACGGCGCCGCAGCGCAGCGCATGAACCACCAGTTCCTGTCTTCCTTCATCTGGACCGTCGCCGACCTGCTGCGTGGCGACTACAAGCAAAGCGAGTACGGCCGCGTCATCCTGCCCTTCACGGTGCTGCGCCGGCTGGACTGCGTGCTCTCGTCCACCAAGGCGGCCGTGCTGGCCGAGTTCGCGGCCAAGACCAAGGCGGGGCTGAACCCCGACCCCTTCCTGCTGCGCAAGGCGGGGCAGAGCTTCTACAACACGAGCCCGCTCGATCTAGCCAAGCTGCTCGGCGACCAGGACCACATCCGGCAGAACCTCTACGCCTACATCCAGGGCTTCTCGCCGGCGGCGCGCGACATCTTCGAGCGCTTCGACTTCCACACCCAGGTGGAGCGGCTGGCGAAGTCCAACCTGCTCTACCTCGTCACCGAGAAGTTCGCCAACATCGACCTGCACCCGACGACGGTGGACAACGCCGCCATGGGCGCCGTTTTCGAGGAGCTGATCCGCAAGTTCGCCGAGATCAGCAACGAGACGGCCGGTGAGCACTTCACCCCGCGCGAGGTGATCCGCCTGATGGTGAACCTGCTGTTCATCGAGGACGACGACGTGCTCACTCCCGGCAACGCCGTGGTGCGCACCATCTACGACCCCACGGCCGGCACCGGCGGCATGCTCTCGGTGGCCGGCGAGTACCTGCTGGAACACAACCCGCAGGCGCGACTCACCATGTTCGGCCAGGAGCTCAACGACGAGAGCTACGCCATCTGCAAGGCCGACATGCTGATCAAGGGCCAGGACGTGGCCAACATCGTGGCCGGCAACACGCTCAGCGACGACGGCCACGTGCACCGCCGCTTCGACTACATGCTCTCCAACCCGCCCTTCGGCGTGGAGTGGAAGAAGGTCGAGAAGGCCGTGCGCGACGAGCACGAGAAGAAGGGCTTCGATGGCCGCTTTGGCCCCGGCCTGCCGCGCGTGAGCGACGGCAGCATGCTCTTTCTGCTGCACCTGGTGAGCAAGATGCGCCCGGCCGCCGAGGGCGGCAGCCGCTTCGGCATCGTGCTCAACGGCTCGCCGCTCTTCACCGGCGGCGCCGGCAGCGGCGAGAGCGAGATCCGCCGCTACGTGCTGGAGAACGACCTGGTGGAGGCCATCGTCGGCCTGCCCACCGACATGTTCTACAACACCGGCATCAGCACCTACGTGTGGATCCTCTCCAACCGCAAGCCGGCCGACCGCAAGGGGCAGGTGCAGCTCATCGACGCCAGCGGCTTCTGGCAGAAGATGCGCAAGAGCCTCGGCAGCAAGCGCAAGGAGATGAGCGACGAGCACATCGCCACGGTGACGCGGCTGTTCGGCGACTTCACCGAGGCGGAGTTCATCACCGTGCTCGATGCCGGGGGCCAGCCGCTCGGCGAGCCGCAGCTCGTGACCGGTACCGATGACGAACCGCGCGCCCCGGAAGGAGGGCGGCTGAAGCGCGTGCCGATCTCGCGCATCTTCAACAACCGGGACTTCGGCTACACGACCATCACCGTCGAGCGGCCGCTGCGGGGCGAGGATGGCCAGGCGGTGCTCGGCGCCAAGGGCAAGCAGAAGGGCAAGCCGCAGCCGGACAGTGCGCTGCGCGACACCGAGAACGTGCCGCTCTCGGAAGACATCGGTGCCTACTTCCAGCGCGAGGTGCTGCCGCACGCGCCCGACGCCTGGATCGACGACGAAAAAAGCAAGGTCGGCTACGAGATCCCGTTCAACCGGCACTTCTACGTCTTCGAGCCGCCGCGCAGCCTGCATGCGATTGACGAAGAGCTGAAGATCGTCACGGGCAACATCATGAAGATGCTCGGGGAGTTGGCGGAGTGAAGTTGCCGAGGTATCTCGCGTACAAGGACAGCGGCATTCGCTGGCTTGGTGAAGTACCAGCGCACTGGGCGATCCGACGGTACAAGCAGGTGTTTGTCGAGCGCGACGAAGTCTCGCGAGGAGGCGAGGAGACGCTGCTTTCAGTCTCGGCCTATACGGGTGTGTCGCCCCGCTCGGAGATCATTGACGAGGGAGACCACCTAAGTCGAGCCGAGTCGTTGGAAGGGTACAAGGTCTGCTATCCAGACGACCTCGTCATGAACATCATGCTGGCGTGGAACCGAGGGCTCGGCGTCTCGAGGCACTACGGGATCGTTAGCCCGGCTTACTCCGTGTTCAAGCCATTGCCCGGGAGCAGCCCGCGGTTTCTCGACTACATGGTCCGCTCAGACCGAGTGACGCTCTACTTCAAGGCCTTCTCGTCCGGAGTAGTTGATTCCCGACTGCGCCTATATCCGGACATCTTCGGCTCGATGTACTGCGCCATGCCTACGGCTGTCGAGCAAGTAGCTATCGCAGATTTCCTCGACCGCGAAACCGCGAAGATCGATGCGCTGATCGCGGAGCAGGAGAAGCTCATCGCCCTGCTGGCCGAGAAGCGCCAGGCCACCATCTCCCACGCCGTCACCCGCGGCCTCGATCCCGATGTGCCGATGAAGGACTCCGGCGTTCAGTGGCTGGGGGAGGTGCCGGCGCATTGGCAGGTGGTCCGCCTCAAGTTCGTCGCAAGCGTGCAGACCGGCATCGCCAAGGGCAAAGACACCGCGGGCAAGGATGTCAGAACCGTTCCCTATATCCGGGTGGCCAATGTTCAGGACGGTTATCTGGCACTGCAGGAAATCGCGACTATCGAAGTCGAGGCTGACCTTGTCGATAGATACCTGCTCAAGCCCGGCGACGTGCTGATGAATGAGGGTGGCGACTTCGACAAGTTGGGCCGCGGTGCGGTCTGGAATGGCGAGATCGAAGGCTGCATCCACCAGAACCACGTCTTCGCGGTTCGGCCACGCACCGTCAGCCCCGCATGGCTCGATCGCGTGACGAGCACCCCGTACGCGCAGTTCTACTTCATGACTCGATCGAAGCAGAGTACCAATCTCGCCTCGATCTCTTCGTCGAACATCATGGAACTGCCGGTTCTGCTGCCCCCGGCAGGCGAGCAGAACCAGATCCTTGCCTTCATCGACGAAGAGGCGAGGAAACTCGACGCTCTTGGAGACGACGCCGAGCGCGCGATCACCCTCCTCCGCGAACGCCGCGCCGCCCTCATCACCGCCACCGTCACCGGCCAGATCGACGTGCGCGGCCTCGTGGCCGACACCGTCCCACAAGCCACAGCGCTCGAACCGGCATCGGCCTGACGGTGCCGCTTCCTGCGGGATGGCGTGGCGGGATCGGGCCGACGGGGTGCCCTGCTCCGCGAATGTCCTCTTTCGGCCGCCCTGCTCCGCAAGCTCCGCAGGGCGCCCGAATGCCCCCTTGATTTCGCTGCGCAGGGCACCCCGCCGGCCCGATCCGGCAACAGCGGTGGTGCACCCCTCTTCGAAGACAAACGCTGGTTCCACGCCGAGGGTGCCGGGTGGTCGGCGCAGCGAAATCAAGGATGCATTCGGGGGACACGCGAAGCGGGTCCGCCGAAAAAGGACATTCGCGGAGCCGACCAGCCGGCGGCCTCGGCGCGCCGCGGCGTTGCGAGTCAGGAGTTGTCGGCCGCCCGAATCCGCCGCACGTCCTCGCGCAGCTTGGGCAAGTCCTGCTCGACCATGGCCCATACCGCGTCCAGGTCGACCTTGAAGTAGCCGTGGATCAGGCGGTCTCGCGTGCCGGCAATCTGCCGCCAGGGCACGCCGCGCTCGCGTGCCGTCAGGGCCGGGCTCAGGTTCTTCACCGCCTCGCCGATGATTTCGAGCTGGCGCACGACGGCGCTCTGCGTCTTGCGGTCGGCCATGAAGCCCTCACGACCTGCGGCGACGAAGCTCTCGATGTCGGCAATGGCCTCGAGGATGTGCGCCAGGAACAGGCCGTCTCGCTCGTTCACAGCGGCCGCGCCTCGGCCAGGATGCGGTCCTTCAGCGCGGGGTGCAGCTCGCGCTCGGTGCACAGATCCACCTTCACGCCCAGGGCGTCCTCGATGTCCAGTTGCAGCCCCACCACGTGCAGCAAGGACGTGCCCACAGCCAGGTCCACGAGAAGGTCGAGGTCGCTGCCCTCGTGATCGAGACCCTTGGCCACCGACCCGAAGACGCGGGCGTTGCTCGCCCCGCGCTCCGCGAGGAGCGCGCGGACTCTCTCTCGCTGCGAGGCCAGGGCTTGGGAAGGGCGCATGCGCGCATTTTCGCAGGTTGGCCGTACTGGAGCACGGGCGGTATCGTGCGCCCGGCGATTGAAGCTTGCTTTAATGCCCGGGCGGCGCGTGCAAGCCGGCTTGCATGGCCGTGGCGTGCCTGAGCGCCAGTCGGTGAAGAATCAGGGAGCACCATGACCGCCGCCAACCTGCACCAGGAGCATCGCTTCGAGGCCGAGATCTGCCAGCACCTTGGTGCACATGGCTGGCTGTACGAGCCGGGCGTGCCGGGCTTCGACACGCCCCGTGGCCTGTTCCTGCCGGACCTGCTGGCGTGGCTGCAGGCCACGCAGCCCGAGGCGTACGACAAGCTCGCCAAGACGCACGGCGCGCAGATGCCGCAGGTGCTGGCGGAGCGGCTGCGCAAGACGCTGAACGAGCGCGGGACGCTGGAGGTGCTGCGCCGCGGCGTGGAGATGCTGGGCCTGAAGGAGCCGCTGCAGGTGGCGCAGTTCAAGCCCGCGCTCGGGCTGAACCCGGCCATCCAGGCGCGCTACGAGGCCAACCGGCTGCGCGTGCTGCGCCAGGTGCACCACTCGCCGAACGCGCCCAAGGACGAGATCGACCTCGTGCTGTGCCTGAACGGCATCCCCGTGGCGACGGTGGAGCTGAAGAGCGACTTCACGCAGGGCGTGCACGACGCGGTGGACCAGTACCGCTTCGACCGGCATCCGCAGCCGAAAGGCGGCGTGCAGGAGCCGGTGCTGGGCTTTCCGGGTGGCGCGCTCGTGCACTTCGCGGTGAGCCAGAGCGAAGTGATGATGACCACGCGCCTGGCGGGCCCGGCGACGAGCTTCCTGCCCTTCAACCGCGGCAACGCGGGCGGCGCCGGCAACGCGCCCAACCCCGAGGGCTTTGCCACCGCCTACCTGTGGGAAGAGGTGTGGGCGCGCGAGAGCTGGCTCGACATCCTGCACCGCTACCTGGTGGGCAAACGCGACGAGAAGAAGCAGCTCAAGGCGGTGATCTTCCCCCGCTACCACCAGCTCGATGCGACGCGGCGGCTGATCGCCGACGTGCGCGGCCAGGGGCCAGGGCAGCGCTACCTGATCCAGCACTCCGCCGGCTCGGGCAAGACCAACTCCATCGCCTGGACGGCGCACTTCCTGGCCGACCTGCACGACGAGCAATACAAGAAGCTCTTCGACAGCGTGCTGGTGGTGAGCGACCGCAACGTGCTGGATGCGCAGTTGCAGGAAGCGATCTTCGACTTCGAGCGCACGACGGGCGTGGTGGCCACGATCACGAACGAGAGCGGCAGCCACTCGGGGAGCAAAAGCGCCCAGCTTGGCCAGGCGCTGAAGGACGGCAAGAAGATCATCGTCTGCACGATCCAGACCTTTCCGTTTGCGCTGCAGGCGGTGCAGGAGCTGGCCGCCACCGAGGGCAAGCGCTTTGCCGTCATCGCCGACGAGGCGCACAGCTCGCAGACGGGCGAGGCGGCGGCCAAGCTCAAGCAGTTGCTTTCGGCCGAGGAGTGGGCTGAGTTGCAGGACGGCGGCGAGGTGGACACCGAGGCGCTGCTGGCCGCGCAGATGGAGGCCAAGGCCGCCGGCGGCGCCACCAAGGGCCTGACCTACGTGGCCTTCACCGCCACGCCGAAGGCGAAGACGCTGGAGCTGTTCGGCCGCAAGCACCCCGACGATGGGCCCGACGCGCTGCCTCGACCCTTCCACGTCTACTCGATGCGCCAGGCCATCGAGGAGGGCTTCATCCTCGACGTGCTGAAGAACTACACCACCTACAAGCTGGCGTTCAAGCTGGCGCACGACGGCAAGGAGTACGGCGAAGCGGAGGTCGAGCGCAGCGCGGCGCTGAAGGGGATCATGCAATGGGTGCGGCTGCACCCGTACAACATCGCGCAGAAGGTGCAGGTGGTGGTGGAGCACTACCGCGAGAACGTGCAGCCGCTGCTGAATGGCAAGGCCAAGGCGATGGTGGTGGTGGCCAGCCGCAAGGAGGCGGTTCGCTGGCACATGGCCATGCGCGCGTACATCCATGGCCGCAACTACCCGCTGGGCGTGCTGGTGGCCTTCTCGGGTGAGGTGAACGACCCGGAGAGCTTCCCGCAGGCGGTGGCCGAGACGAGCCCGCACCTCAACCCGGGGCTGAAAGGCCGCGACATCCGCGAAACCTTCGCCGGGCCGGACTACCACCTGCTGCTGGTGGCCAACAAGTTCCAGACCGGCTTCGACCAGCCGCTGCTGTGCGGCATGTACGTGGACAAGATGCTCGGCGGCATCCAGGCCGTGCAGACCCTCTCGCGCCTGAACCGCGCGCACCCGGGCAAGGACACCACCTACATCCTCGACTTCGTCAACGACCCGGCGCAGATCCTCGAGGCGTTCAAGACCTACTACGAGACCGCCGAGCTGGAGTGCGCCACGGACCCGCACCTGGTGTACGACCTGCGCGCCAAGCTCGACGCGAGCGGGTACTACGACGACTTCGAGGTCGAGCGCGTGGCGCAGGTGGAGGTTGACCCGAACGGCACGCAGAAGCAGCTCGAAGCCGCGATCGCGCCCGTGGCCGACCGTGTGCTCAAGCGCTACAAGGCTGCGCAGGCCGAGAAGGCCGCCGCCGAAGCGCTGGGCGACGCCAAGGCCGCGAAGGCCGCCAAGGACACCCTTGACGCGCTCGTGCTGTTCAAGGGCGACATGGGCGCCTTCGTGCGGCTCTACGCGTTCCTGAGCCAGATCTTCGACTACGGCAACACGGCGGTCGAGAAGCGCTTCATCTTCTTCAAGCGTCTGATCCCGCTGCTGGAGTTCGGCCGCGAGCGCGACGAGGTGGACCTCTCCAAGGTGGTGCTGACCCACCACACGCTGAAGCACCGCGGCCAGCAGCCGATGGTGCTGCACGACGGCGACGCCCCCAAGCTGCCGCCGCTGGATGCAGTGGGCAGCGGCTCGGTGCAGGAGAAGCAGCAGGCACTGCTCGAGGAGATCATCGAGAAGGTGAACGGCCTTTTCGAGGGCGAGCTCACCGACGGCGACCAGCTCGTCTACGTGAACGGGGTGCTCAAAGGGAAGCTGCTGGAGAACGAGACGCTGGTGCAGCAGGCGGCCAGCAACAGCAAGGAGCAGTTCGCGAACTCACCCGACCTGAGCAAGGCGCTGGTGGACGCGATCATCGATGCGTTCGAGGCGCACCAGGCGATGAGCTCGCAGGCCTTGGGGTCGGCCAAGGTACAGAACGGGCTGAAGGACATCCTGCTGGGGCCGGCGCAGTTGTATGAGGCGCTGCGCGCCCGACACTCAGCCCGCGACAAAGTCGGCGGCGCGTCCGCCTAGAGCGCCAGCCACCAGGGGCGTCTCTTCCTGGACTACCGGGTAGAAGGAAGACGAGGGGCTGCGCAGCCATGACCTGTAGCGCCCAGGCATGTTGCGTAGTCGAGACACGGTCGTAGAAGCACTTGCCGCCAGGGTCTGGCATGACCGGAACCGAGCGGGCATCATGGGGCAAGGTTACTTGGGCGCGCGTATGTCAACGGCGGTCGAATCTCTCAGCTTCACAGTGCGCCCCGTCATTTCGCATGGCGACTTGGTGCGGGCCTGCCGAGTGCGAGCGCTGGCGTACGGGGCGAAGAGCCCACACCTGCGCGAGAGCATGCTAGAGCCCGATTCTGTGGATGCCTTGCCCACTACCACGACCTACCTGTGCGAAGACAAGTTCTCGGGTCAGGCAATGGGGACGATGCGTGTGCAGGTTTCGGGTCCACAGCTCAGCCCCCTATCGATCGATGGCGTAGTGCCGCCATTGCGCGAGTTTCAGACAGCGTATCGAGCGGAGATCACCAGGCTGGCGGCGCCCGTGGGGGCCGATCCCTTTGTGCGGCTTGCGCTGTGGAAGGCCGGGTTCATGCACTGCCGCAGCCACCACGTGCGGCTGCTCATGCTTGCGGTGCGCAAGCCGGCGCTGATCAAGGCGTACACCAAGATGGGCGCCAAGGATGTGTGCGGGGAACTGCCGATTCCATATGCGGGCAACCTGCCTCATCGTGTCATGGGCCTGTTCCTGGATGACATCGAGTCCGAGTGGCGCATGGCGCAGCATCCGTTGCTGAAGTTCATGGTGGATACCGCGCACCCCGACATCGCGCAATGGGAGCCGAAGTCAATGAATGCAGGCGCGGCCGTAGCCGCCCAAGCCAGGGTCGTCGGAATCCTCGAGCGCGCAGGCAAGTTCGTATAGCGGGTGGTCTTGCGACTGCAGCCTGAAGCGCTCTTGAACGGCGTGGATGGCCTGCAAGAGATCATGTGCCGCAAACGGCTTGACCAGCAGGCCGTCCATGCCAGCCTCTATGTACTCCGCCTGGTCCTCGGCGCCGTAGTTGGCCGTCAGCGCGATGATGGGCACCCGCGCCATGCGCAACTCACCTTCGAGACGGCGGATCTCGCGCACTGCCTGCGGCCCGTCCATCAGCGGCATTCGAGAGTCCATCAGCACAAGGTCTGGACGGCTGGCGCCTAGCGCCCGCTCAACGGCCTCGCGGCCGTCGCGAGCTCGGACAGTGCGCATGCCGGCACGATCCAGGTGCGCTTCAGCGATCAACGCATTGACCTCGTTGTCTTCGACGAGAAGCACCGTCAGCCCCTCCTTGATCTTGATCGGGGCAGGCGCCTCTTCGGCGGTGGCTGCGGGCGGCGCATCCGTTCGCATCAGGCGAGCCGTGAAGGAGAACCGCGATCCCACCCCGGGCGCACTAGACACGGTGATGTTGCCCTCCATCGCCTCGGCGAGTTGTCGAGAGATCCACAATCCAAGCCCGCTGCCTTCTGCGGGGCGCGCCGCCGTCGCGCGTGTCTGCCGGAACGCGTCGAAGACGAACGGCAAGTCTTCGGCGGGGATGCCCGGAGCCAGTGTCCACTGCATCGAACCGGAAGAGACCATCAGACTCCGTCACAGAAAGGCTGACCAAGCCGCGCTTGGTGAACTTGATCGCGTTGCCCAGTAGGTTGTGCAGGACCTGGCGCAGCCGTGCTGCATCGGCATTGACCCAGGTAGGTTGAGCGATCTGAATCCGGGTGCTGAAGGCGATGCCTTTGGACTCCGCACGAAGTGCGTACAGGTCGGCGAGAGTGCGCAGTTCCTTCGTCAGGTCGAACGGGGCCAACTGAAGCACCAGCTTGCCGGCGTCGACTCGCGACATGTCCAGCAATGCGCCGATCAACTCGAGCAGGTGCTCGGCGCTGGCCTTGACCAGCGAGAGTTTCTTCGCCGAGTCCGCGTCGGGGGACTTCTTGAGAACCAACTCGGTCAGGCCCAGGACGCCGTGCAGCGGTGTACGCAGTTCATGGCTCATGGTGCCCAGGAACATGGCCTTGACCGCGCTTTGCCTCTGGACCTCGGCCAACGCCTCGCGCAGGTCCGCCGATGCCTGCGAGGCGAGTTGCAGGGCGGCGGAGCGCTCTGTCAACGCCTCGCGCAGCCGCTCCTGAGCGACGAATTCACTTGATATGCGCCGCTCGGAGGCGAAGGCGGTGACCATCGCCTGGACAAGAACCAGGACGGCACCGCCGGCAGCTGCGAGGCCGAATACATCGCCACGGGCCGCGAGCGCCAAGCTCGTCGGAAACATGATCGGGACTACGAAGGCGGCGGCAGCCGCGCGCTGGACTTGCAGGCCGAAGGTCGCCAGCATGGCTACGCAGGACAAAGCTCCCAGCATGACACCGGTGGCGCCGTCGCTTTGCCAGCTCACGCTCCACAAGCCGAGTACGCCCCATACGGCGCCGTCGAGCATCAGCAGCCGAATCAAGCGCCTGTTGATCTCGGGAAAGCGCGACTGCGGCAGCGACTTGCGTCGCCACTGCACGCCAAGAACGAACCGCGGCAGGGCGCTACCGACCTTCAGGCCGAACCAGGCGGCTGCCGCCAGTGCGCCAACTGTCGGGGCCAGGTACACCGCGATCGCGAGCGCGGCGAACGTCGAGATGACGCTCGCGGTAGACGTATGGGCCAGCAACGCGCTGGTCTGGGCGATCTGTAACCTCTCAGCCAGCCCATCGGGCGGCGTACAGACCGGCGCCACGACCTGCGCGGGTACGGCTGCCGCATGATCTCTTGGCTGTTGCAAGCTGGGCACGTCCGCTAGGTGACGTTGCGGTGGAAGCGGGACTTACTAGACGACGGACAGTGGGCGGCGCCGGCCGCGACGGGCAACGCGCGACCCGGCTGTGCCGACGGTGGCCGCGTGCACCCGTCACGCAGCGCGGCGTGTCACCAAGCGTCACTATCGGACGGCCCGCATCTGGGCGGTGTGTATCACTGCGCACCGAGTGATTGCGCAGGGGCTGCGTACGCAGGGGCGCCGCCAACTTCGTGCGCAAATACCGTTGGTGCACGGCGTCCAACACGAGCAACCAGCAACGCGCCGGGCCGCTGGTCCGAAGCGAGCCGATGGGGTGTCTGGACGCTGTTGCGCGAGAACGGCATCGCCTGCGAACTGCGCGACGAGCGCTTCGGCGGTCGGCCACTGGATGTGTCCTTCGCTGGCAGTCTGCGTCCTGATCAGGACGCCGCCGCTGCTGCGATGCGGCACTTCGATGCCGGCGTGCTATGCGCGCAGATGCGACGCTCGGCCGCGCCGTCGCCGCGGGCGGCTCGGTCGTCGAGGCGAAGGTCGCGATCCCGGCCGTCGGCTGGTCTGCGACCTGTGCCGAGCCCGTGGCTTGAAGTTCGGGCTCATCCAGGCCGACGCGGGCGCGTCGCCGTCAGGCGCGGGTTGATGCTGTACGCGCAGCGCCCGCCCGCGGGCCAGCTGCCGACAATCATTCACGATGGCATGATCAACGCTTAGCTCGTTGGTTAGGCCACTCATCAGGCCGTTCTTTAGGCTCATCGTCAGGCCGCCCGCACGCCATGCCCACCGCCGCCCCGCTCCCGCCCGCCCGGCTCGCCCCGCTCGTGGTCCCGTTCATCGCCCCGTTCATCGCCCCGTTCATCGCATTGCTCGGCGCGCTCCTCGTCTTCGCGGCCGCGCCCTGCGGCGCAGACAAAGGCAAGGTGATGGCCGGGCTCGTCAACCAGCCCTTCTCTGCGACGCGCGAGAAGCTGCTCGCCGATGGCTGGGCGCCGGTCGAGACGAACCTGACGACAGCGCGCGGCGCGCCCGAGCGCGAGCGTGGCGAGGCAGGCAAGTTCCTCACCGCCGGCTACAACGAGATCGAGCGCTGCACCGGCGGCAAGCGCAACTACTGCTTCCTCAACTACAAGCGCGGCAACACGTGCCTGCGCGTGCGCACGCTCGGCACGCTCGACCTGCCGGCAAGCGATCCGAAGGTGCATGGCGCCGGCGACGCCTGTCCGTCGAAGCAGAAGGCGCGGCGCTGAAAATGCGCGTGCGGCCGCAGGCCATGAAGGTGGCGCGTTAGGCCGCATGGGCGCCGTCCGGCTCGCCGCCATCGCCACGGCGCTGCTGTTCGCCGCCATCGCCGCGTACCTGGCGCCGCTGAGCCCCTCGGTGATCGAGCTGCAGATGGCGGCGACGCCGGCGGCCTTCGGGGCGATCGTCCACACCTGGCCGCCCGAGCACCTGGCGCGCTTTCGCAACCACCTGCCGGCCGACTGCCTGCTGCTGGCGGCCTACAGCACGCTCGGCGTGCTGCTCGCGCGGCGCGCGGCGCTGTTCGCCGCGCTCGCGCCGGCGCTGCGGCGCGCGGCGACGTGGGTGCTGCCGGCCGCGGCGCTGTTCGATGCCGGCGAGAACGCGCTGCACTGGTGGCTCACCGAAGTGCCGCGCTTCGGCGTGCCGCTGCCGTATGCGCTGGCCGCCGGCGCGGCGGCGATGAAGTGGCTGCTGTTGCTGGCCTTCGTGCTGCTGGCCGTCGTTGCGCTGGCGCGGCGCCGGGACTAGATCACCTTCACTTCCCGGCCTCGCGCGCGTACTCGCGCAGCAGCGCCAGCACCTTCGCCGCCGCCGCGGCTTCGGCCGGCCTAAGCGCCGCGCCGCCGCGACCTTCTCCCCGCTCCAGCACGAACGCCGCCGTGTCGGCCACCGAGCGCCACTGCCCCGCGGCCGGCACGCGGTTGTGCAGGTCGGCAAAAAGCGGCAGCAGCCGGTCCACCGACGCGGCCAGGCGCTCGCGCGCCAGCGCCTCGTAGAGGTCCAGCTCGATGCGGCTTGCGACGACCCAGAAGTCGGCGTCGGCGGCCAGCCGCGCGTCGAGCGCCGCACGCACCGCAGCGACGACATCGGGCGCGAAGCCGGCCGCCTGCGCGCCGCCCGGCCGCAGCAGGTCGGCGGCCATGCGGTTGAGCGCCGGGTAGAAGAGCTCCGGGTGGTTCTGCCGCCGCGCCAGCGCTTCGGCCTCGCCGTAGGCGGCGGCCATGCGCTCGACCGCGCGCGCCTCGGCGGCCGCGTCGCCGGCCTTGCGCTCGACGAGTGCCAGCCGCTTGTGCGCCGAGCCGCGCAGCGACTGGCGCTCGACCGTCGGCTCGAGCGCCACCAGCGCGTCGAGCCGGGCGAGCGCGGCCGCGATCTCGCCGCGCGCCTGCGCCGCTGCGGCGGCCAAGCCCGCGTCGCGCCGGTCGAGGCCCTTCACACGCTGCCACGCGCGCCGCGCGCGCTGGTTGGCCAGTTGCTCGGCCGCGCGCAGCGAGGCGCTGCCGTCGTTGGCGGCCACCGCACGTTCGTACCACGCGATGCCATCGTCGAGCAGTTCGACGCCGGCGAACGCCAGGCCGAAGGCCTCGGCGATCGCGCCCATGCCGCCCCAGCGGCTGCCGAAGCGCGCCTCGAGGTGGCGCACGCGCTCCTGCGGCACGACGCCGGTGTTGCCGAACTGCGCATCGATCGCGATCTTCTCGAGCGCCATCGCCAGCCCCACCGGCGAGGCGATGTCGGCGTACTCGGCCTGCACGTCGACGACGGCCGCCGCGCCCGCGCCCTCGCCCACGCGCCTGAAGCGCCAGTCGGGGTCGCCATAACACTGGTACGCGGCCCACGTGTTGCTGCGCGGGAAAGCGCGCCACGTGCTCTCGCGCGCCTCGCCCACCGCCTCGATGAAGCTGCGCCGCGCCAGCAGCGCGCGGTACAGCGTCAAGGCGAAGAGTCAGCCGGCTCGTCGTCGACGGCCCAGCCGGCCGCGACGACGCAGCGCACGCCCAGGCGGATCAGCGCATCGGCCGTGCCCGCGGCGAAGGCGCTGCGGTTGAACGGGTCGGGCGCCTTCAGCGGCGGCGCGTCGGGCCGCGCCGCGAGGTGGCAGCAGTTGACGAACACCAGTTCGGGCACCGTGCGCATCTGGCCGATCTCGCGCGGGCCGAGGAAGGTGCCGCCCGAGAGCACGACACCGCCGTCGTGCCCGGCCTCGCCGTGCCCGGCGATGTGCACGATGCGATAAGGCCGCGCCATCAGCGCGTTGATCACCGTCGTCGCGTCGGCGTCGCCGAGCAGCGCCGTCGTACGCCCGGAGCCGACGCCGCTCGGGCCGGTCATCACCTCGTTCACCGCCTTCGCCTCGGCGCGCGCGCCGGCCAGCGGGCCGTAGCGTTCGCGGTCACACAGCGGCTCGCCGACGACGAGCACGTCGTCGTCGACGCCGGCGTCGCGCACCACCTCGCGGTAGGTGCCGGTGGCGAGTTTGCGCACGAGGCGGCTGCGCACCGACCACGGCACGTGCTCGTCGGCACCGCGGCCGTCGGGCTGCGTGTCGAGGATCTCCCACGGCAGCGGCGCAGTGCCTTCGTCCACTTCGAGCAGCATGTGCGTGCGCCCGCCGAGGAAGGGCTCGATCTCCACCGGCACCAGCAGCTGGAAGAGCGTGCGGCCGATCTGCGCATCGGTGGCCAGCTCGTTCGACGCCTTGCTCACCATCTCGGCCAACAGGCGCGGCTGCGCCTGCGTGGCGCGCACCTCGGTGCGCGCGCGCCGCGTGTCGAGGCGGAACTGGATCGCCTGGCCCTCGGCGGTGAGCACGGCAGCGGGCAAGGCGATCGCGGCCCCGTCGGTCGCGGCGGCGGCGCCTTCCGAGCTGCCGCCCGAGACGGCCCCGGGCGCACGCACCTGCACCGACGTCGCACTGATGAAGTCGTAGGCCGCGCCGCGATAAGCGCCGCCCGTCTGCCGGCGCAGCGCGCCGGTGCCACTCGTCACCGCGTCGGTGACGACGAGGTCGCCCGGCCGCGCCGTCGCCAGCACCTGCAGGCCGCCCCCAGGCCTCGGCGGCGCGCTCGAGGTACAGCTCGACGAGCACGAGGTGCGAGACCTGCGGCCACAGGTTGCTCTTCAGCCGCGCGTTGAGCTTGGCGATGCGGCGGTTGGCTTCGCGCACCCCGCTGGCAATGGCGCGCGCGGCGTTGCCGGGCTGGAAGCCGATGCCGCCGGAGCCCATCAGCGTGGCGGCCATCTCGATGCTCGCGGCGCTCGTGCGGTCGCCTTCGGCGAGACGCCCGGCCCAGGCGAGCACGCCCTGGCAGACGGCACCGGCGAGCGTCGCCTCGGTCAGCGCGCCCTCGGGCCCGAGGCCGACGACGACCACCGCCTCGGGCCGCGGCACGAGGGCGCCGTCGCGCGGCGAGGCGGTGTTGACGAAGAGCTGCGCGTCGCCGAGGTTCTGCGCGTAGCGGCCGACCGCCAGCGACTCGTCCATCGCGCCGCCGACCATGCGGTTGACGGCCCACTCGGTGCCGGTGAGCTGCGACGAGGTGTAGTGCCCGACGAGCAGCGGCTGGCGCACGAACGCGAGGTGGCCGTTGAGCACCGTGACGCGCAGCGCCGGCGCCGCGGCGCTGTCGCCGCTGTCGTCGGCCCGTTCGCGCGCGGCGGCGAACACCGCCTGCACGCTGCTGGCCGGCCGCTCGCCGGCAAGCCGCCCGCGCGAGGGGCGGCTGCGAACATGCGGCACGGCGGCGGGCCTGAAGCCGCGCTCACCGAATGCACCGGTTGCACCCGCCGCTGCACCCGCGCCGTCGCGCACGCCCGGTGTCGGCAGCAGCTCGAGCCGGTCGGTGCGGCCGCTTTGGAGCAGTTCGACGAAGGCGTCGAACGCCTTCTTCTGCGAAGGCAGGCTGCCGTGTTCGGCGTCGAGCTTCCAGGTGCGCACGCCGGGCAGCCGCGCCGAGTCGTGCGTGACGCGGCCGTCGCCGCCCTCTTCCGCGTCGAGGTAGGCGAAGCCCTCGTCGCCCCAGTCGTAGCCGTCGGGCGTGAAGCGCGCGCGGCCCACCACGAGCAGCAGCCGGTCGGCCCAGGCCGGCAACTCCTGCTCGCGCTGGCGATCGAGGCGCCGGCGCAGTTCGACGGCCTGCTCGAGCACCTCGTTCGGCGGCACGCCCCACTTGTAGGCGCACAGCTGCTTGTCGTCGGTGTCCTCCTGTCGCTGCGCCCAGTTGCGGTGCCACCAGCTCGCCTCGCGCACGCGCTTCAGGTCCTCTTCGGCCAGGCGCTTCCAGGTTGCCGCATCGGCGAGGCCGAGGCTGCTGTCCAGCAGGGCGGCCTGCAACTGGATGAAGCCAGGGAAGGCGGCCATCAACTGCCGCGCCTCGTGGTCGCCGAAGGGCGAGCCGAAGGCGACGAGCGCGTTGCCGAAGGTGTCGTCGCCCGACAGCACCTGCATCGGCGCCCAGCTGCCGCCGTTGGGCGTGCCGAGCATCAGGAGCCGCGCGCCATCGCGGCCGATGAAGCGCTGCCACACGTCGGGCGCCTCGAGCGCCATCGTGCGCGCCAGCACGCCGCCCATCGAGTGCGCGACGATGCGCACCGGCTGCCCGCTGGCGGCGCGCGCGTCGAGCGCCGCCGCCACCTTGGCGGCAAGGCGGCGCGCTTCCTCCTCGATCGGCCGGCGCCAGTCGAAGCCGAAGGGAATCACTTCGTGCGTCAGCGCGAGGTGCTCGATCAGGTCGTCGTAGACCATGCCGACCGGCCCGTCGTCGCACACATCGGCCTGGCCGGGTGCGTAGGCCAGCCGCTTCAGGCCGCCGATCAGCCGCAGCCCGAGCCAGATGCGCTTGTCGCGCACCTTGATGTTGCTGCCGAGGATGCCGGGCAGCACGAACACCGCGGGCTTGTCGGCGGCGGGCTGCGCGTCGCCGGTGGCGCCATAGTCACCGCGCACGCCGCTGCCGCTTTCGCCCGCCCACGACAGCGGGCCGATCGTCGCGAAGCCCGCCGGCAGCGGCTCCTGCACGAGCGCATCGACCACCGCCGCCGCGGTGCGCGGGTTGACGAAATAGGCGAAGTGCGTCGTCTTGCCGCCCTGGTCGAGCAGGAAGCTGGCGCCGCGCTGGCGCGGCGCGCCGCCGTACATCGAGCGCGTCTGCACGACGATGTCGTGGTCGCACCAGTAGAACGCGTCGGTGGCGAGCGACTTGAGCCAACTGCCGAGCGAGTCACCCTCGAGATCACCGGCGACGACACGCAGGTCGCCGGGCACCGGCGCATCGGCATCGTTGAGCCACTGCACCAGCGGGTTGTCGGGCAGCATCGCCGCGAGCCCCGGCAGCACCTCGGGGTTCAAACGTTCGCGCGCCACCGCCGAAAGCATGTCGACGAGCGCCGGCGCCACCGGCACGCCGGCGAGGCGCAGCCCCCAGCGCAGCACCGAGAGGTAGGCATCGAGCCGCCGCGAGGCGAGCAGCGTGCCGCGCGCCGGGCAGGCGACGCGCACGACGCGCTCCACCGCCACGTCGCGCGCGGCCAGCTCGGCGGCGAGATCCTGCAGCTGCCGGCGCTGCGACGCGTAGCCCTTGTCGTTGAACACCGACAGCTCGGCGGGCGTGACGGTGCGCGTCGCCGCGACGCGCGCCAGCACCTCGGCGACGAGCCCGCCGCGCGAGTGCGTCACCAGGTGCAGCCGCACCGGCACGCCCTTGGGCAACGCGCGCACGAGCACGAGCGCGTTGTCGATCGGGCTCGCGCCGAGCGTCGGGTGGTCGAGCGCGTAGACCTGGTCGGCGTAGTGCGTGAAGAGCTCGCGCACACGGCCCGGGTGGTGCTCCCACAGCTTGCCGAAGGTGCTGGCGGTGTCGACGAAGGTGCCGTGCAGGAAGACGAGCACCGGCTTGCCTGCCGCCGGCGCCGGCATCGCATCGACCTTGTACGCCGATCCCTTCAGCGGCTCGAGTGCGGCGCTCGCGAGGCGGTAGACGCCGGCGTCGACGCCGCCATCGACGTGGCGCGCGATCTTCTCGGCGGCGCGCTCGGCCACCGGCTTGTCACCAAGCAGATCGGTGACGATCTCGACGGCCTGCAGCAGCACGCGGCCGAGGAAGCCGCCGCCACGCGTCGGCGCCGCTTGCTCGAGGCCACGCCATTGCAGCTCGGCCGGCACCGGCACCTCGGTGGGCTCGATCGGCGCGCCGGCGGCATCCCGCGCGCCGCGCCGGGCGCGCTGCTCGCCGCCGCGTTCGTCCTGCGCCAGCATGAGGTCGCGCGCCGTCAGCGGATGCAGCACGAGCGGCGGGCCGCCGGCGAGATGCAGCACGACGGCGTCTTCGCCGACACGCGCGGTGACGCGCACCACCTCGCCGCCGGCGCGGCGCGCGCCGACCTGCACGGCCACCTTCACGCGGCCGCCGAGGCCGGCCGGGGCCCAGGCGGGCGCGGCGCCGGCGCCGCCTGCCCCGCGTGGGGTGCCGATCGCGCCGCCGTAGCCTTCAGCGCCGACGCGCTGGCCGGGGATGACGAGGGTGATCTCGGCGGGCTCGGCGGGCTCGGTGTGCGGCATCTCGGCTCCTCGTTGTCGTTCGCCCGCCGGCCGGCTTCGGCGCGGTGGGCGGCGAAGCATCCCTCAGGCGGCGGGCCGGGGCAATCCCGAAACGTCCCCGCCGGTCATGAATGTGGACGAGAGAGCGGCGAGAGGCGCGGCCGCAGCGAGCGGGCCGGTGCGCCTCGATTGCGTTCGATCAACCTGCTGCGCCGCGCCGCGCGCGGCGCAGCAACACGTGACGCCGCAGCAACCTGCCGGCAACACGGCGCGCGCACGCTCGCTCGCATCGATCACGACAACAAGGAACTGCGATGCGACTTTCGCGTGAGTGGGCGACGCCAGCGACGATCGGCGCCTTTGCGCTGGTGGCCGGCACGGGCGTGCCGATGTTCTTCCACCTCGAAACGGGCCTGCAGAAGGCGCTGCACGAGTGGATTGGCTGGCTGCTGCTGGCCGCGGTGGCGTTGCACGTGGCCGTCAACTGGCTCGGCTTCAAGCGCTACCTGAAGTGGCCGGGGCGCGGCATCGCGATCGTCGGCGTGTTCTTGCTGGCGCTCGGCGCCACGTTCTTCATCGGCGCGGGCAGCGGCGCGGCCGCGCCCGCGTCACCGCCGGTGCTGGCGATGCGCGCGGTGGCCGCGGCGCCGCTTGCGACGCTGGAGCCGCTGACCGGCAAGCCGGTCGAGCGCATGCTCGGCGACCTGGCCGCGGCGGGTGTCGTCGTCGACGGCGCCAACGGCACCGTCGGCCGTGCGGTGGGCAACGACCGCGAGGCGATGGGGCGGGCGATGCGGGTGCTGTTCGGGGCCGCGAAGCCCTAGCGCAGATACGACGAGGCCCGCAAACGCGGGCCTCGTGCATTGGGCTTCGACAGGCTCAGTTCGAACGGATTCGGGATACCTCGAGTTCCCAGCCCAAACGGGCCGGGCTCACCCTCACACCGCCACCGCCTTCGCCGCTTCCGCGTACTCCTCGATCTGGTCGAAGTTCATGTAGCGGTAGACGCTCGCGGCGTCCTTGTTGATGGTGCCCATCGCCTCGTGGTACTCGGCCACGGTGGGGATCTTGCCGAGCTTGGAGCAGATGGCCGCCAGCTCGGCGCTGCCGAGGTAGACGTTGGTGTTCTTGCCCAGGCGGTTGGGGAAGTTGCGCGTCGAGGTCGAGATCACCGTCGCGCCTTCGCGCACCTGCGCCTGGTTGCCCATGCACAGGCTGCAGCCGGGCATCTCGGTGCGCGCGCCGGCGCTGCCGAAGGCGGCGTAGTGGCCTTCCTTGATCAGCTCGCTCTGGTCCATCTTCGTCGGCGGCGCGACCCACAGCTTGACCGGCATGTCGCGCTGGCCGGCGAGCAGCTTGGCCGCGGCGCGGAAGTGGCCGATGTTGGTCATGCACGAGCCGATGAAGGCCTCGTCGATCTTCGTGCCGGCGACCTCGCTCATGAACTTGGCGTCGTCCGGGTCGTTCGGGCAGCAGACGATCGGCTCCTTGATGTCCGCCAGGTCGATCTCGATGACCGCGGCGTACTCGGCGTCCTTGTCGGCTTCCAGCAGCGCGGGCTTGGCGAGCCACGCTTCGACGGCCTTGATGCGGCGCTCGAGCGTGCGCTTGTCCTGGTAGCCGTCGGCGATCATGTTCTTCATCAGCACGACGTTGCTCTTCAGGTACTCGATCACCGGCTCGCGGTCGAGCTTGATCGTGCAGCCGGCGGCGCTGCGTTCGGCGCTGGCGTCGCTGAGCTCGAACGCCTGCTCCACCTTCAGCGTCGGCAGGCCTTCGATCTCGAGGACGCGGCCGCTGAAGATGTTCTTCTTGCCGGCCTTGGCAACAGTCAAGAGGCCCTGCTTGATCGCGTACAGCGGGATCGCATGCACCAGGTCGCGCAGCGTCACGCCCGGCTGCATCTGGCCCTTGAAGCGCACGAGCACTGACTCGGGCATGTCCAGCGGCATCACGCCGGTCGCCGCGCCGAAGGCCACCAGCCCCGAGCCGGCAGGGAACGAGATGCCGATCGGGAAGCGTGTGTGGCTGTCGCCGCCGGTGCCCACGGTGTCGGGCAGCAGCAGACGGTTGAGCCACGAGTGAATGACCCCGTCACCCGGGCGCAGCGAGACGCCGCCGCGGTTGCTGATGAACGCCGGCAGCTCGCGGTGCATCTTCACGTCGACCGGCTTCGGGTAGGCGGCCGTGTGGCAGAAGCTCTGCATCACCATGTCGGCGGAGAAGCCCAGGCAGGCCAGGTCCTTCAGCTCGTCGCGCGTCATCGGGCCGGTGGTGTCTTGTGAACCCACCGTCGTCATCTTCGGCTCGCAGTAGGTGCCCGGGCGGATGCCCTTCCCTTCCGGCATGCCGCAGGCGCGGCCGACCATCTTTTGCGCCAGCGTGAAGCCACGGCCCGAATCCTTCGGTGCCACCGGCAGGCGGAAGGCGGTGGAGGCAGGCAGGCCGAGGAACTCGCGCGCCTTCGCGGTCAGCGAGCGGCCGATGATCAGGTTGATGCGGCCGCCGGCGCGCACCTCGTCCAGCAGCACTTCGCTCTTGAGCTGGAACTCGGCGACCGTCGCGCCGCCCTTGGTGATCTTGCCGTCGTAGGGGCGCACCTCGAGCACGTCGCCCATCTCGAACTTCGACACATCCACTTCGATCGGCAGCGCGCCCGAGTCTTCCTGCGTGTTGAAGAAGATCGGCGCGATCTTGCCGCCGAGCGTCACGCCGCCGAAGCGCTTGTTCGGCACGAACGGGATGTCCTGCCCGGTGGCCCAGATGACGCTGTTGGTCGCGCTCTTGCGGCTGGAGCCGGTGCCGACGACATCGCCGACGTAGGCGACGAGGTGGCCCTTCTTCTTCAGGTCCTCGATGAACTTGATCGGGCCGCGCTTGCTTTCCTCTTCGGGCTTGAAGGCGGCGTCGGGGCGGCTGTTCTTCAGCATCGCCAGGTAATGCAGCGGGATGTCCGGGCGGCTCCAGGCGTCGGGCGCGGGCGACAGGTCGTCGGTGTTCGTCTCGCCCGGCACCTTGAAGACGGTGACGGTGATCGCGCGCGGCACCTCGGGACGCGAGGTGAACCACTCGGCGTCGGCCCACGACTGCATCACTTCCTTGGCCTTCGCGTTGCCGGCCTTCGCCTTTTCGGCCACATCGTGGAAGTAGTCGAACATCAGGAGGGTCTTCTTCAGGCCCTCGGCGGCGACGCCGGCCACTTCGGCATCGCCGAGCAGGTCGATCAGCGGCTTGACGTTGTAGCCGCCGACCATCGTGCCCAGCAGTTCGCTCGCCTTGGCCTTGGGCAGCAGCGCCACCTTCAGGTCGCCGTGCGCGACGGCGGCCAGGAAGCTCGCCTTCACCTTGGCCGCGTCGTCCACGCCCGGCGGCACGCGGTGCGTCAGCAGTTCGAGGAGGAACGCGTCCTCGCCGGCCGGCGGGGCCTTGATCAGCTCGATCAGCTCGGCGGTCTGCTTCGCATCGAGGGGCAACGGCGGGATGCCGAGCGCGGCGCGCTCCGCGGCGTGTTGGCGGTAGGAAGCTAGCAAGGGAGGGGCTCCTTCGAGGGGGCTCCAGCATGCACGGGAGCCATTGCATGCGCCTGACGGCCGGCCTGCGTAGGCACGGGACAGCCGCCGGGCTGCGGTCAACCCGGGATTCTACGAATCCCGCGGCCGCCGCTGGGGGAAACCGCGTTGCGTGAAATTGACAAGGCTGTTAGTTTCGCCGGCCTCGACCCCGCCCCGCCGTTGAAACCCGTGCCCACGCCGCGAATCGCCGACCGCACGCTTGCGATGCGCAAGCCCAAGTCGCCCGAGGCGAACCGGGCGCGCATCCTCGCGGCCGCGAAGGCCGAGTTCGCCGCGCGCGGCTTCGACGCGGCGAGCATGGACGCGATCGCCGGGCGCACGCACACGACGCGGGCGATGATCAACTACTACTTCGGCAGCAAGGAAAAGCTCTACCTCGCGGTGCTCGAGCGCGCCTACGCCGAGATCCGCGAGGCCGAGGAGGAACTGCACCTCGACCACCTGCCGCCGCTGGCCGCCATCCGCCGCATCGTCGAGTTCACCTACGACTACTACGTCTCGCACGAGGACTTCGTGCGCCTCGTCGTCTCCGAGAACCAGGGCCAGGGCCGGCACCTGAAGCGCTCGGCGGCGCTGCGAAAGCTGAACCGTCCGATCGTCGACCGGCTGTCGGCCGTCATCGAGCGCGGCCGCGCCGCCGGCGTATTCCGCGCCGATGTCGATCCGCTGGACGTGCACATGGCGATCGCCGCGCTCGGCATGTTCAACGTCACCAACCAGTACACCTTCGGCACCATCTTCCAGCGCGAGATGGGCGCCAAAGGCAATGTCGGCCGCCGCCGCGACGTGGTGGCCGATATCGTCACGACCTGGCTCGGGCCGGCGCATGGCTCGCTGCAAGGCCCGCCGCATTGAGAACCTGCGCTCGCCAACCCTGCCATCCTGCCGGCACCATCGCCGTTCCAACCCCGACCCGCCACCGAACCACTCACAAGGAGACTGTCATGGACCACCGCATCGACCGCCGCCAGCTTCTGCAACTCGGCACCACGCTCGCCGCCGCGCCGGCGCTCGCCACCCTTACCGCGCTGCCCGCCTTCGCGCAGGACAAGCCGAAGCTGCGCCTGGCCGCCGTCTTCTCCGACAAGGACATCCGCGCGGACATGGTGCGCATGCTCAGCAAGGAAGTGGCCGGCGACGCGACGATCGAGCCCTTCTTCGGCGGCACGCTGTTCAAGCAAGGCACCGAACTCGTCGCGCTGCAACGCGACAACCTCGAACTCGGCAACGTCGCGCCGCAGGACATCGCCAAGCAGCTGCCGGCGTGGTCGATCCTGACCTCGGCGTACATCTTCCGCGACGCGAACCACCTGAACGCCTTCTTCGCCAGCGACCTGGCCGCCGGCATGAAGAAGATGGCCGAGGACCAGCTGAAGGTGAAGATTCTCGCGCCGGTGTTCTACGGCACGCGCCAGGTGGGCCTGAAGGGCAAGAAGAAGATCAGCACGCCGGCCGATCTCGCCGGCGTCAAGCTGCGCATGCCGCCCGGCGACGCGTGGCAGCTGCTCGGCCGCTCGATCGGCGCGAACCCCACGCCGATGGCCTACGCCGAGACGTACACGGGCTTGCAGACCGGCGCCATCGACGGCCAGGACAACCCGCTGCCGAACGTGCAGAACATGAAGTTCTACGAGGTGATGCAGCAGATCGTGCTGACTTCGCACCTCGTCGCCTTCGACGTGCTGACGATGAACCTGAAGGCCTGGAACGCGCTCGGCGCGGCCAAGCAGAAGACCTTCCAGGCCGCCGTCGACCGCGCCGTCGCCTGGAGCGCCGCCGAGCACCTGAAGCGCGAGGCGGAGCTCGCCGAGGGCTTCCGCCGCCAGGGCCTCGACGTCTACGTGCCCGACCTCGCCGGCTTCCGCACGCACGCGCAGAAGGTGTACCTGGCCAGCGACGAGGCGAAGGCCTGGCCGGCCGGCATGCTCGACAAGGTCAACGCGATGAAGTGAGCGGCCGACGCCACTCACACATTGCCCTGCCCCGCTCGCGAGCCGCGCCTTTCATGCCGCCCACCCTCGAGCGCGCCGTCGGCTGGATCCGGCGGCGCGCGGAGAACGTCATCGCCGCGCTGCTGGCGATCATGTTCGTCGCCTTCATCGTCCAGATCGTCTTCCGCTACTTCTTCAACCTGCCCATCGGCTGGTCGTCGGAGCTGTCGGTCATCTGCTGGCTGTACATGGTGCTGCTCGGCTCGGCGTTCTGGCTCAAGGAGGGCGAGGAGATCCGCTTCGACCTGATCTCCGCTTCGCTGGGGCCGCGCGGGCGGCGCGTGCTCGCCTTCATCGTCGCGACGGCAGCGGTCGTGCTCTTCGGCATGGCGCTGCCGGCGACGATCTCGTACGTCGCCTTCATGAAGGTCGAGAGCACCTCGTACCTGAAGATCCGGCTCGACATCCTGTACTCGGTGTACGCAATCTTCGCCATCGCGGTGATCGTGCGCCACGCCTGGCTCGCGTGGGGCGCGTTGCGCGGCGAGGCCGAGGAGGAGGTGGACATCACGCAGAAGGGCTACGGCCTGTGAACCCGACGAGTCCCTTCGCGTTCGCGCTGTACGCGATCGTCGCCCTGAGCCTGCTCGGCCTGCCGGTCGGGCACGCGATGATCGGCGGCTCGATCCTGTACCTGTACCTCGCCGGCATGGACATGGGCACCGCCGCCGAGCAGCTGCTCAACGGCATGTACACGAGCTACCTGCTGCTGGCGATTCCGCTTTTCGTGCTGGCCGCCGAGTTCATGAACACCGGCAGCATCATGGACAGGCTGCTGCGCTTCTGCAACGCCATCGTCGGGCGCTTCCGCGGCGGGCTGGCGCAGGTCAACGTCGTGCAGAGCGTCATCTTCGCCAGCATGTCGGGCTCGGCGCTCGCCGACGCGGCGGGCTCGGGCAAGCTGATGCAGACGATGATGACGAAGGACGGGCGGTATTCGCCCGCCTTCGCCGCGGCGCTGACGACCGTGTCGTCGGTGATCGGGCCGATCCTGCCGCCGTCGATCCCGCTCGTGCTGTACGCGCTGGTGTCGAACACGTCGGTGGGCTACCTCTTCCTCGCCGGCGTCGTGCCGGGGCTCTTGCTCGGCGCGGTGCAGATGGCGCTGATCGCGGCGATGGCGCGGCGGCGCAACTTCCCGGTCGAGGAACGCGTGCCGCTGCGTGAGATGCCGCGCATCACGCGCGAGGCGCTGCCGGCGCTGTTGATGCCGGTGATCCTGCTCGGGTGCCTGTACAGCGGCGTCACCACGCCGACCGAAGCCGCCGCGGTGGCGGCGCTCTACGCGCTCGTCATCTCGGTCGTGCTGTACCGCAGCGTCAGCGCGCGCGATGTCTACGTGGCGCTGCGCTCGAGCGCGAAGGTGACGGTGTCGATCGGCATGCTCATCGCCGGCGCGATCGTCTTCAACTTCGTCGTCACCTCCGAGAACATCCCGCGCACGCTGAGCGCGATGCTGGCCGGCTACCAGCTCTCGCCGTTGATGTTCCTCCTGATCGTCAACGTGCTGCTGCTCGTGCTCGGCTGCTTCCTCGAAGGCACGACGATCATCCTCGTCATCCTGCCGGTGCTGCTGCCCACCGCGCAGGCGCTCGGCGTCGACCCGGTGCACTTCGGCGTGCTGGCGGTCGTCAACGTGATGCTCGGGCTCGTGACGCCGCCCTACGGCCTCTTGCTCTTCATGATGGGCAAGATCGCCGAGGTGCCGCTGCGCGACATCGTCCGCGAGGTGATGCCGTTCCTGTGGGTGATGATTGGCGCGCTCGCGATCATCACGCTGTTCCCGGACCTCGTGCTCTTTTTGCCCAGGTTGCTGGGCTACAAGGGGTGACACCGATGGCGCAGCCGCATCCTCTGTTCGTGCTCAACGGCTCCAACCTGAACAAGCTCGGGTTGCGCGAGCCGCACCTCTATGGCCACACGACGCTGGCGCAGATCCGTGAGCGCACCGAGCGGCTGGCCGCCGAGCTGGGGCTGGCGTGCGACTTCCGCCAGACCAACCACGAGGGCGTGCTCGTCGACTGGATCCAGGAAGCCTTCGACCGCGAGGCGGCGCTGATCATCAACCCGGCCGGCTTCTCGTTCGGCTGCGTGCCGGTGCTCGACGCCATCAAGCTCATCAGCAAGCCCGTGATCGAGGTGCACCTCACCAACATCCACCAGCGGCCGGCGCCGTACACGCACTCCACCGTGTCGCTGGCCGCGCGCGGCGTCATCTGCGGGCTGGGGCCTGCCGGCTACCTGCTGGCCGTGCGCGCCGTCGCCGACATGCTGGGCACCGCGCCGGCCTGAACGGCGCCCCCTCCGCGACCCGTCAGCCGCCCTCGCCGGGCGGCCTCGGGGCCTGCGGCCGAGCCTCGCGGCGCCGCCCCTCCCGCTGCCGCAGCACCTCGATCATCACGTTGAACGTGCGCCCGAGCTGCCCCAGCTCATCGCGCCCCCGCACCGGCACGCGCGCGGCGTCGAAGTCGCCGGCTTTCAGCGCGTCGGCCGCGGCGGTGAGGTCGCGCACCGGGCGAACGATGCCGCGCGCGAAGCGCAGCGCGAGGCCCGTGAACAACGCGCCGACGAGCACCAGGCTCCACAGCAACTGCTCGTAGAGCCGCCGCATCGGCGCCTCGAACGCCTCGCGCGAGGCGCTGACGACGACGCGCCAGTCGTGCCCCGGCACCGGCGCATAACCGGCGATCTCGTCGCGGCCGTCCTGCATCGAGCGATAAGCGCCGTGCCCGGGCGAGCCACCGGTCACCAGGCGCGACAGATCCTCCTCGCCGAGCGCGTGCACCCGCTCGCGGCGAAAGCGTTGGTCGGCGCGGATCTCGGCCTGCTGCGCAGCGGCCAGCGGCACCAGGCTCGCAAAGATGCGCTCGCGCCGCGGGTGGTGCAGCACGACGCCGTCGCCGTCCAGCAGCATCGGCACGAGGCCGCCGCCCTCGCCCAGCTCGTCCATCAGCTGCGCCACCGGCGCGGCCAGCACGCGCAGCACGAGCACGCCGACCGGCGCGCCGTCGGGCCCGGCCACCGGCTCGGCGATGAAGAAGCCGCTCGCGCCGGCCACCGCGCCGACGACGATGCCGCTCGTGTAGGCGCGGCCCGCCGAGGCCTCGCGGAAGTAGCGCCGGAAGGCGAAGCCGCGGCCCATCACCTCGGGGTCGCTGGAAACGACCGCGCGGCCTTGCAGGTCCATCAGGATGATCAGCTGCAGATCGGGGTCGGCGCGCACCAGGCCTTGCATGCGGCGCTGCAGTGCCGCTGCTTCGGTGGCGTCGAACGACGCGGCTACCCCGGATGCTTGCGGCGCTGCCGATGATTCAGGCGGCCGCGCCAGCCGCTCGAGAAACGCCGCATAGTCGGCGTCGCCGGCGAGGCCACGCGCGACGTCGCGCGCATCGGCGATGAACTGGCCGATGCGACCGGCGCCGCCGCGGGCGATGCGTTCGACGTTGCGCAGTTCGGCATCGGCCAGCGTCGCGGTGCCGGCGCGCAGGTTCCATGCGCCGGCCAGGCCCATCGGCAGCAGCGCCGTGGCCACCAGCAGCGCGGCCAGCTTCGCGGCGAGCGGCCAGTCACGCGGTGCACGCCAACGCTCCTCATCGTGCGCCAGCGCCGATTGCAGGTCCAGGCTCGCCACGTGGTCGGCGCACAGCGCGTGGCGGAACTGCGCCACGTCTTGCGGGCGCGCGGCCGCGTCGGTCTGCAAGGCCGCGTCCAGCGCGGCCAGGAAGGCGCGGCCGTAGCGCTGGCCCGTGGCGGCGATCCACTCGGCCGCCTGCGCGCTGGCCGCCGGCACGAAGGCCACCGCGTTCGCGGCGCGATGTTCGGCGTCGGGCACGCGGTGCGCCGTCGCGGCCCAGTACAACGTCGCCGCCAGCGCATAGAGGTCGGTCCACGGGCCCTGCGTGCCGAGGCCGTATTGCTCGATCGGCGCATAACCCGGCGTGACGATTACCGCGCCGTCGCCGGCCAGCGCCGCAACCTGGCCGGCGCTGCCGAAGTCCAGCAGCACGAGGCTGCCGTCGGCGGCGCGCACCTGGATGTTGTCGGGCTTGATGTCGCGGTGCAGGAAGCCCGCCTCGTGCACCGCAGCCAGCCCTTCGAGCAGCGGCAGCAGCAGCTCGACGAGGCGCGCCTCGCCGATGTGCCGGTGCGCCGGCCACCACGTGCGCAGCGGCTCGCCCGCCTCGTACTCGAGCACCATGTAGGCGGTGCCGTGGCCCTCGAAGAAGCGGGCCACGCGCACGATCGCCGGGTGGCGGAACGCCGCCAGCGTTCGCGCCTCGGCCAGGAAGCTGCGCAGGCCCTCGGCATAACGCCCGACATGCGCCGTGGCGCCGGGCCGCACGCGGCCGTCGGCGGCACGGAAGACGATGCCCTCGGGCAGGAACTCCTTGATCGCGACGCGGGCGCCGAGGTGTTCGTCGGTGGCGAGGTAGGTGATGCCGAAGCCGCCCTGGCCGAGCACCGACTCGAGGCGGTATTCGTGCAGCCGCGTGCCGGGCGGCAGCGGCGAGGCCGACGGCAGCGGCGCGCGCAGCGTGAGTGGGCGCGTTGGCAACGGTTCAGTGCTGGCTTCGGCGATGGCCACCACGGCGGCGGCGTCGCGCACGGTAGGCCGCACGACCGTGTAGTCGTGGTCGGACAAGCCCGCCGGGCGCACGCGCGTGCGCTCGGGGTCGACCGCCGTGTCCGGGGCCGGCCTGACGCGGGTCGTGTCGAGGGAGTCCATGGACGGGTTCGAGCCGGCGCAGTCTAGGTGGCGCGTCTGCACCGCAATGGGCCGAACTGCGGGGCATGCACGGCCCAGTCCATTGGCCGGACAGTCGACGGTTTCCCCGCACGCGAGTCGCGCGTGCGAGGGTGCGTGCCGTGACGAGACCACATCGAGACCACATCACATCGAGACCACGTCGAGACCACATCCCAGGGCCATTGCGCGCAGTCAAGCGCACCAGCCCGCACTGCCGTTAGCGTTACGACATGACGACCGGTCGCAGCGACTCGCCTGCCGGGCCCCTCCGCTCGCGCGCGATGGCCCTGCTGCGCGCCGGCGAGGCCCGCCTGCACCCCATCGAGCACGACCTGCCACCGCCCGGGCCCGGCGAGCTGCGCCTGCGCGTGCACGTCTGCGGCGTCTGCCGCACCGACCTGCACGTCGTCGATGGTGACCTGCCGGTGCAGCGCTTCCCGTGCATCCCCGGGCACGAGGTCGTGGGCCACGTCCTTGACTGCGGCCCCAGCGCGACGCGTTTCGCGCCGGGCACCCGCGTCGGCGTGCCTTGGCTTCACGACACCTGCGGCGCCTGCCGCTGGTGCGCAAGCGCACGCGAGAACCTATGCGACGCGGCGCGCTTCACCGGCTGGACGGTGGACGGTGGTTATGCCGAGGTGATGACGGCGCGCGAGGACTTCTGCTTCGCGCTGCCGGCGCGCTACCGCGACGAGCAGGCGGCGCCGCTGTTGTGCGCCGGCCTCATCGGCTGGCGCGCGCTCGGCATGGCGGGCGATGCGCAATCGCTCGGCCTGTACGGCTTCGGCGCCGCCGGCCACCTCGTCGCGCAGGTCGCACTGCAACAAGGCCGGCGCGTCTACGCCTTCACGCGGCCAGGTGACCGCGCCGCGCAGGACCTCGCGCGTTCACTCGGCGTGCACTGGGCCGGCGGCTCCGACGAGACGCCGCCCTCACCCATCGACGGCGCGCTGATCTTCGCCCCGGTCGGCGCACTCGTGCCCGCGGCGCTTTCGCACAGCGAACCGGGCAGCACCATCGTCTGCGCCGGCATCCACATGAGTGACCTGCCGGCGATGCCGTATTCGCTGCTGTGGAAGGAACGCAGCGTGCGCTCGGTGGCCAACCTGACGCGCCGCGACGGCGACGAGTTCTTCGCCTGGGCTGGCGAGCACGAGTTGCCCAGCACGACCGAAGTCTTCCCGCTCGCCGACGCGAACGAAGCGCTCGCGCGCCTGCGCGACGGCCGCCTCACCGGCGCCGCAGTGCTGGACTGCCGCTGAAGGCGCCCCGCGAATGAACGACAAGCCGCAATCCCAGCCCGCCGATCCCACCGAGCGTGCTGAGCCCGTCTTCGCCGCCCGCGGCCTGAACAAGGTCTACGGCAGCGGCGAGACACAGGTGCACGCACTGCGCGATGTCGATCTCGACATCCGCCGCGGCGAGTTCGTCGTGCTGCTCGGCGCCTCGGGCAGCGGCAAGAGCACGCTGCTCAACATCCTCGGCGGGCTCGACGTGCCGACGAGCGGCGAGGTGCGCTTCGCCGACCACCGCCTCGACGGCGCCGACGAGGCAGCGCTCACGACCTACCGCCGCGAGCACGTCGGCTTCGTGTTCCAGTTCTACAACCTGATCCCGAGCCTGACGGTGCGCGAGAACCTGGCGCTCGTCACCGACATCGCACGCAACCCGATGCCGATCGACGAGGCGATCGACCTCGTCGGCCTGACGCCGCGCCGCGACCACTTCCCGGCGCAGCTTTCCGGCGGCGAGCAGCAGCGCGTGGCGATCGCGCGCGCCATCGTCAAGCGCCCCGAGGTGCTGCTGTGCGACGAGCCCACGGGGGCGCTCGACTACACCACCGGCAAGCTCGTGCTCGAGGTCATCGCGCGCATCAACGCCGAGATCGGCACGACGGCGGTCGTCATCACGCACAACGCCGCGATTGCCGGCATGGCCGACCGCGTGCTGTACCTCGGCGACGGCCGCATCCAGAAGGTCGAGGTCAACACGCACAAGATCAGCCCGTCGGAGCTGAGCTGGTGAGCACGGCCACGAAAGCGCAGCGATGAAAGCGCTCGACCGCAAGCTGCTGCGCGACCTGCGCCTGATGTGGAGCCAGGCGCTGACGATCGCGCTCGTCGTCGCCAGCGGCATCGGCGGCTTCATCACGACGCTGTCGGCCGTCGACTCGCTGGCGCTGGCGCGCGAGCGCTACTACGCCGAGGGCCGCTTCGCCGAGGTCTTCGCGGCCGTGAAACGCGCGCCCGACGCGCTGGCGGCGACGCTGCGCCAGCTGCCCGGCGTCGCCGACGCGCAGACGACGATCGAGCAGGTCGTGCGCATCGAGCTGCCCGGCGTCGATGACCCGGTGCTCGGCCAGTTGATCGGCCTCGACCCGCGCGAGCCGCCGCGCATGAACCGCGTCACCGTGCGCAACGGCCGGCCGCTCGAGGACGCGCGTGCCGCCGACGGCGCGATCCCCGCCCTCGTCTCGGCGGCGTTTGCCGATGCGCGCGGCCTGAAGCCCGGCGCGCGCCTCACCGCACTCGTCAACGGCAAGAAGCGCACGCTCGTCGTCAGCGGCATCGCGCTGTCGCCGGAGTTCATCTTCGCCGGGCTGATGGGCATGCCCGACCTGCGCGGCTTCGGCATCTTCTGGGTACCCGAGGAGGCGCTCGCCGCCGCCTACGACATGACCGGCGCCTTCAACCGCGTGGCGCTGAAGCTCGCGCCCGGCGCCGACGAACGCGAGGTCGTCGCGGCCCTCGGCACACGGCTCGCGCGCTACGGCGGGCGCGAGGCGCACGGCCGCGACGAGCAGCCGTCGCACGCGATGCTCGACAACGAGATCAAGGAGCAGTACGTGCTCGGCACCGTGCTGCCGGCGATCTTCCTCGGCGTCGCGGCGTTCCTGCTCAACGTCGTCGTCTCGCGGCTGGTGGCCACGCAGCGCGAGCAGATCGCGGCGCTGAAGGCGCTTGGCTACCCGAACCGCGCGATCGGCGCGCACTACCTGAAGCTCGTGCTCGTCATCGTGCTCGTCGGCCTCGCGCTCGGGGTCGCGCTCGGCGACTGGATGGGGACGATGCTGACGCGCCTGTACACCGAGTTCTTCCAGTTCCCGGTCTTCGAACACCGCATCGCGCCCGCGCTGCTGGCGACGAGCTTCGCGATCACCGTCGCCACCGCAGTGGCCGGCACGCTGAACGCGATCGTCGCCACCGTGCGGCTGCCGCCGGCCGAGGCGATGCGCCCGCCGGCGCCGGGGCGCTACCGGCGCACGCTGTTGGAGCGGGTGCCGCGGCTGGGCCGCGCAATGGGGCCGGCACTGCGCATGATCGTGCGCCAGATGGAGCGGCGGCCGCTGCGCACGATGCTCTCGATCACCGGCGTCGCCGCGGCGGTGGCGATCGTCGTGATGGGCAACTTCTTTCGCGACGCCATCGACCACATCGTCGATTCGCAGTTCAACGTCGCGATGCGCAGCGACGTGATCCTCTGGCTCGCCGAGACGGCCGACAACGCCGCGCTGCACGAGGTGGCCCGGCTGCCCGGCGTGATCCAGGTCGAGTCGGGGCGCGA
This sequence comes from Betaproteobacteria bacterium, assembly GCA_016716535.1. GTDB lineage: Bacteria > Pseudomonadota > Gammaproteobacteria > Burkholderiales > Burkholderiaceae_C > Rubrivivax. The sequence goes on from JADJWD010000004.1 coordinate 736,561, forward strand.
CGTGCCGGTGCGTTTCGTCAACGGCCACTTGACCGAACGCGGCCAGATCCGCGGCCACACGCGCCGCGCGGTGCTGACGCGCATCGTCGACGTCGACAACCGCGAGGCGAGCCGGCTCGAGGACGACGGCCTCGTGATGACCGATCGCCTCGCCGACAAGCTCGGGCTCGCGGTCGGCGACACGGTGCAGGTCGAAGTGCTCGAAGGCCGGCAGCGCACGCTGCACCTGCGCCTGGCCGCGACGGTGCGCGAGATGATGGGCCTGAACGCCTACATGGAGCGCCGCACGCTGAACCGCGCGCTGCAGGAGGGCGACCAGGCGACCTGGTTCGCGGTCGGGCTCGAGCGCGGCAGCGAGAGCGCGCTGCTCGCCGCCACGCGCGAGCTGCCGCGCGTCGTCGGCACCTTCAGCAAGGCGACGCTGCTGCGCAACATGCAGGAGGTGAGCGCGCGCAACGTGCGCATCATGAGCACGATCCTCACCCTCTTCGCGACGATCATCGCCGTGGGCGTCGTCTACAACAATGCGCGCATCGCGCTGGCCGAGCGCACCTGGGAGTTGGCGAGCCTGCGCGTGCTCGGCTTCACGCGCGCCGAGGTCTCGGGGCTGCTGCTCGGCGAGATGGCGATCGGCATCGCGATCGCGTTGCCGCTGGGCATGCTGCTCGGCTGGGGCCTGGTGCACGGTGTCGTCGGCATGCTGAAGTCCGACCAGTTCTTCTTTCCGGTGGTGATCCGCCCGCCGACGTATGCCTGGGCGGCGCTGGCGGTGCTGGCCGCGGGCGTGGCAAGCGCGCTCGTCGTGCGCCGGCGCATCGACCGGCTGGACATGGTGGCGGCGCTGAAGACGCGCGAGTGACCCGCAAATGAGCCGCGCAGCGAACAAGACCGAGGACGAACGATGAAGAAGAAG
>JADJWD010000005.1 GCA_016716535.1 Betaproteobacteria bacterium
TGTGCAGCAAGGAAGAGGTGATCACCATGTCGATGATTGGCAAGATCCGGCGGATGCACTTTCGCCAACGCAAGACGGTGCGAGAGATCGCGCGGGCGACGAGTCTGTCGCGCAACACGGTGCGCAAGTACCTGCGCATGGCGCAGGTCCGGGAGCCGAAGTACGAGCGCTCGGCGAAGGCGACGAAGCTCACGCCATTCCACGAAACGATCGTGACGGCGTTGAAGGCCGATGCGCGGCGCCCGAAGCGTGAGCGACGCACGGCGCTGGCGTTGTTCGAGCAGATCAAGGCCGACGGTTACGACGGCTGCTATTCGCGGCTGACGGACTTCATTCGTGCCTGGCGTGTGAACCACGCGCAGGCGGCCAGCGCGGCGTTTGTGCCGCTGAGCTTCGAATGGGGCGAGGCGTTCCAGTTCGACTGGAGCGACGAGGGGCTCGTCATCGGCGGGGTGTACCGCAAGCTGCAGCTCTCGCACATGAAGCTGTGCGCCTCGCGGGCGTTCTGGCTGTGTGCGTATCCGAGTCAGGGGCACGAGATGCTCTTCGATGCGCACACCCGCGGCTTCACCGCGCTGGGCGTGGCGCGCCGCGGGATCTACGACAACATGAAGACGGCGGTCGACAAGGTCGGCCGGGGCAAGGCGCGCGCGGTCAACGAGCGCTTCCAGGCGATGTGCGCGCACTACTTGTTCGAGCCGGACTTCTGCAACGTCGCCTCGGGCTGGGAAAAGGGGATCGTCGAGAAGAACGTTCAGGACAGCCGTCGGCGCGTGTGGTTGGAGGCGACGCGCCGGCGCTGGGGCAGCTTGGAAGAACTCAACGCGTGGCTGGCGCAGCGCTGCCGTGCGCTATGGCAGGAACTGCGCCACCCGGAGCACTCGGCGTTCAGCGTGGCGGAGATGCTCGAGCACGAGCGCGATCACCTGATGCCGATGCCCGTGCCGTTCGACGGCTACGTGGCGCGCCAGGCGCGCGTGAGCAGTACGTGCCTGGTGGCGGTACGACTGGCAGCACTACATCCCGTTGCTGGAGCGCAAGCCCGGGGCGTTGCGCAACGGCGCGCCGTTCGCCGACCTGCCCGCACCGCTGCAGCAGTTGCGCCACGCGCTGCTGCGCGAGCGCGGCGGTGACCGGGTGATGGCGCAGGTGCTCGCGCTGGTGCCCAAGCTGGGGCTGGACGATGTGCTGGTCGGCGTCGCGTTGGCGCTGGAGGCCGCACCGCCCTCCGGGCGGGTAAGCGTCGAGCACGTCCTCAATGTCCTCGCTCGCCTGAACGGGAGCCCGCCACCGGACCAGGTGGAGACGGCACTGCGCCTGAACGAGGCCCCGCGCGCCGATCACTGCCGCTACGATCGCCTGCGCGACCAAGCCGGCCAGCGGGGTGGACCATGCGTGATCTGACCGCGGAACTCAAAGCACTGCGGCTCTACGGCATGGCCGAGGCGTGGATCGAACTGGAGCATGGCACGGGCGTGGAGACCTCACGCTGGTTGCTCGAGCACCTGCTGCAGGCCGAAGCCACCGATCGGGCCATGCGCTCGGTGCGCTACCAGATCACCTCGGCGAAGTTCCCGATCCACAGGGATCTCGCGGGCTTCGACTTCGACGCTTCCCCAGTGGATCGAAAGCTGGTCATGCAGTTGGCCGACATGGACTTCACCGAGCAGGCGCACAACGTGGTGCTCCTCGGCGGACCCGGCACCGGCAAGACGCACCTGGCCACGGCGATTGCGATGTCGGGAATCACCCGCCATGGCAAGCGAGTGCGGTTCTACTCGACGGTGGATCTGGTGAACGCGCTGGAAGCGGAGAAGGCGCAAGGCAAGGCCGGACGCATTGCGTCAAGCTTGCTGCGGGTCGACGCCGTGATCCTCGACGAGCTGGGCTACCTGCCGTTCAGCCAAGCCGGTGGCGCGCTGCTGTTCCATCTGCTCAGCAAGCTCTACGAGCACACGAGCGTGATCATCACGACGAACCTGGACTTCGCGGAGTGGAGTCGGGTGTTCATCGACGCCAAGATGACCACGGCATTACTCGATCGGCTCACGCACCACTGCCATATCGTGGAGACCGGCAACGAGAGCTACCGCTTCCGGCACTCCAGCGCCACGGCCAAGACGCGCATCAGGGCGCGTGAGCAGGCGCGACGTGCCAAGCCGGCGCCGGACGCCGAGCCGTTCTGACCGACCGCCGCGCCGGGGAAGCGCTACGGGCTACGCCCTGCGCGGCTTGCCCCGCGCACCATCAACGACGACAACAGGAAGGCGAACAACACTGATCGGCGTGTTTCATCTCCTCGATCGACTCCCCGTACTCGTGCTTGGCCATCCGCTCCAGGCCCCAGTTCTTCAGCATGCGCGCGTGCAGGAAGTACTGGTTGATCGCCGTGAGCTCCAGCTTGAGCTGCGCGTTGAGGAACGCAATCACCTGCGCATCGCCCTTCATGTCGTTCTCTCCGGGTCTGAAACGGCCATTCTCCAACCCCGCCCGACAGCGACGAAGCGTTGACCCCGATCCCGCCACCGGAACGCGAACCGCAATGAAACGTGTTCGACCACCCCAAAGCCGAACCCTTGCTAATGGGAACGATTCGCATTAATATCGTGCCCATGATCGTTTGCCTCTGCCACCGAGTCACCGAGCACGACATCGCCCATGAGGCCCGCTATGGCTGCGGCAGCTTCGCCGAATTGCAGGAGCGCACCCGTGTCGCCACCGGCTGCGGCGCGTGCCTCGAGTTTGCGCAGGAGGCCTACGCGGCGCACGCGGACGGCGGCCGCGACTGCGGCAGCAGTTGCAGCGGCAACTGCGGAAGCGCCGCCCCCTGCGGCCAGGATGTCCGCGCGATCGGCGTCGGCGCCTCTGCCGCCGCCAGCGCGACGCCTCAACGCATCGCGGCGGCGGCCTGAGGCCGAAGACAGGCGATGGCTCCCGCCCGGGGCCCGCCGGCGCGCACGACTACCGCCTGCGCCAGACGGCCCAGGGCAAGCTGAACCTGACCAAGTGACCTCCGACCCTCCACCGAGCATGCCCCAGAGCACGCACGACCGCATCAACGAACTGAAGACCAGCGGCCTGAAGGCGACCGTCCCGCGCCTGAAGGTGATGCAAATCTTCCAGGACTCGCGTGAGCGCCACCTGAGCGCCGAGGATGTCTACCGCGTGCTGCTCGAACAGGGCTCCGACATTGGCCTGGCCACTGTCTACCGCGTGCTGATGCAATTCGTGCAGGCCGGCCTGCTCGAGCGCCGGCATTTCGAAGGTGGCAAGGCGGTGTTCGAGCTGAACGAAGGCCGCCACCACGACCACCTCGTGTGCCTGCGCTGCGGCCGCGTCGAGGAGTTTGTCGACGCCGGCATCGAAGCGCGCCAGCGCGCCATCGCCGCTGAGCGCGGATTCGAACTGCAGGAGCACGCGCTGGCCTTGTACGGCGTGTGCTCGGACCCGCGCTGCCGCGCCAATGGATGAGGCGCCGACGCAGGCGCGCGAAGCGGCGCCCGAATCCGCCCCGCTGCCGCTGCACCAGCTGCGCCTGCGCAGCGCCGCGCGCGTCGTCGACGTGAGCCCGCCGCCACACGCGCCCGAGTGGGCGCACTGGCTCGCCGAGATCGGCTTCCTGCCCGGCGAAGCGATTCAGCTTCTCGCCCGCGCGATGCCCGGCGGCGACCCGCTCGTCGTGCGCATCGGCGACTCCACCTTCGCGCTGCGCGCGGCCGAGGCGGCCTGCGTGCGCGTGCTCCCGTCGCGCGGCTGAAGCGCCGGGCGCCACGCGATGAACGAAGCCGTCATTCACGTCCATCGCGGCGGGCCGCTGGTCGCCCTCGTCGGCAACCCGAACTGCGGCAAGACGGCGCTCTTCAATCGCCTCACCGGCAGCCACCAGAAGGTCGCCAACTACGCCGGCGTCACCGTCGAGCGCAAGGAAGGCCGCCTTGCCACGGCCGCAGGCCGTGCGCTGCGCCTGCTGGACCTGCCCGGCGCCTACAGCCTGCACCCGCGATCGCCCGACGAGGCGGTGACAGTCGATGTGCTGAACGGCCGCGCCGCCGGCGAAAAGCGGCCCGACCTCGTGCTGTGCGTCGTCGACGCGACCAACCTGCGTCGCACGCTGCGCCTGGTGCTCGCCGTCAAGCGCCTGGGCCTGCCGTGTGTCGTCGCACTGAACATGGCCGACGTGGCCGAACAACGCGGCCTGCACATCGACTCCCAAGCGCTCAGCCGCGAGCTTGGCTTGCCGGTCGTGAAGACCGTCGCCGTGCAAGGCGTCGGTGCCGCCGAACTGCGTGCACTGCTCGACGACCCGCAGCTCTGGCGCCCGACCCGCGCAACGCCGACCGAAGCGGCCACGGGCGCATCGCAAGATTGCGCCGCCGCCGACGACCCGTCGGCCGACCAGGCCACCGTCCGCGCGATCCTCCATCGCCTCGGCCTCGACGCTGCCGTGCCGCACGAAACGAGCGACCAGATCGACCGCATCGTGCTGCACCCGGTGGCCGGGCCGATCTTGCTGGTCGTCGTGCTGGCGCTGGTCTTCCAGGCCGTCTTCGCCTGGGCCACGGCGCCGATGGACGCGATCGAAGCCGCCATCGCGTGGTCCGGCAACGCCGTGCAAGCCCTGCTGCCCGAAGGCTGGCTGCGCAGCCTTGTCGTCGATGGCGTCATCGCCGGCGTCGGCGGCGTGCTTGTCTTCCTGCCGCAGATCCTGATCCTCTTCTTCTTCATCCTGCTGCTCGAGGAATCGGGCTACCTGCCGCGGGCCGCGTTCCTGCTCGACCGGCTGATGGGCGGGGTGGGCCTGTCGGGCCGGTCGTTCATCCCGCTGCTATCGAGCTTCGCCTGCGCCATCCCCGGCATCATGGCCACGCGCACGATCGCCAACCCGCGCGACCGGCTCGTCACGATGCTGATCGCGCCGCTGATGACCTGCTCGGCGCGGCTGCCGGTCTACGCGCTGCTCATCGCGGCCTTCGTGCCGCAGCGCGCGGTCTGGGGCGGGCTCGAGCTGCAAGGCATCGTGCTCTTCGTGCTCTACGTCGCCGGCATCGCCGGCGCGTTCGCCGTCGCCTGGGTGCTCAAGCGGTTCACCGCGCGCGGCCAGGTGCGCACGTTGATGATGGAGCTGCCTTCCTACCACTGGCCGCGCGCGCGCAACGTCGCCATCGGCTTGTGGCAGCGCGCGCTCATCTTCCTGCGCCGCGTCGGAGGCGTGATCCTCGTGCTGACCGTACTGCTTTGGTTCCTGGCCAGCTTTCCGGCGGCACCGGCGGGCGCGGCCGGTGCGCCGATCGAGCACAGCTTCGCCGGCATGCTCGGCCGCGCGCTGGCGGTGGTCTTCGAGCCGATCGGTTTCAACTGGCAGATCAGCATCGCGCTCGTGCCGGGCCTCGCGGCGCGCGAAGTGGCGGTCAGCGCACTCGGCACCGTCTACGCGCTATCAGGCACGGCCTCGGGCACCGGCGACGACACGACGCAGTTGCTGACGCCGCTGATCGCCAAAGGCTGGAGCCTCGCCACCGCGTCCTCGCTGCTCGCCTGGTACGTCTTCGCGCCGATGTGCCTCTCGACACTCGTGACGATCAAGCGCGAGACGAACGGCTGGCGCATGCCGCTCGTCGCCGCCGGCTACCTTTTCGCGCTGGCCTACGCGGCGTCGTTCGTCACGTACCGGGTTGCGTTGGCACTCGGCGCGTGATCTGTGCCTGGTCAGTCCTCGTCCTTCACCTGATGCTGGCTCACCAGCTGCTGCTGCACGGTCGGCGGCACCGCTTCGTAGTGGCTCAGCTCGATCGTGTAGCGGCCCTGCCCCGCGGTCATCGCGTTCAGCCGGTTCTGGTAGCCGGCCAGCTCGGATAGCGGCGCCTGGCCGCGGATAACCACCGTGCCGTTGGCGCCGTTGGCGGTACCGCTGACGAGGCCGCGCTTCCCCGAGAGGTCGCCGGTGATGTCGCCCATCGCCGAGTCGGGCGCGGCGATCTCGACGTGCACGATCGGCTCCAGCACGATCGGCCGCGCCTCGCGGATGGCGGCCATGAACGCCTTCTTGCCGGCGGTCGCGAACGCGATCTCCTTGCTGTCGACGCTGTGGTGCTTGCCGTCGTAGACGGTGACCTTCACGTCCACCACCGGGTAGCCGGCGATCGCGCCATGCGCCAGCACTTCGCGCACGCCTTTCTCGACCGCGGGGATGAACTGGTGCGGGATCACGCCGCCCTTGCTTTCGTCGGCGAACTCGAAGCCGCCGCCGCGCGGCAGCGGCTCGACGCGCAGGTACACCTCGCCGAACTGGCCGGCGCCGCCCGTCTGCTTCTTGTGCCGGTGATGGCCATCGGCCTTCGCGGTGATCGTCTCGCGGTAGGCGATGCGCGGCGGGCGCGTGTTGACCTCGAACTTGTAGGTCTCCTTCATCCGCTCGAGCAGCATGCGCAGGTGCAGCTCGCCGAGGCCGTAGACGATCGTCTCGTTCGTTGTCGCGACGTGCTCGATCTTCAGGCACGGGTCCTCGTCGACGAGCTTTTGCAGGATCTCCCACATGCGCTGCTCGTCGCCGCGCTTCTTCGCCTCGACTGCCAGGCCGTGCACCGGCTTCGGGAACTCCAGCGGCTTGAGGTGGATGTGGTCGTCCTCGGCGGCGTCGTGCAGCACGGCGTCGAAGTGGATGTCGTCGACCTTGGCCACCGCGACGATGTCGCCCGGCACCGCCTTCGGCACCTCGACGTGGTCCTTGCCTTGCAGCATGAAGAGGTGGCCCACCTTGAACGGCTTGCGGCCGTCGCCGATGTAGAGCAGCGAGTCCTTCGTCACCGTGCCCTGGTGGACGCGGAAGATGCCCATGCGGCCGACATACGGGTCCACCGTCACCTTGAACACGTGCGCGAGCACGTGCTTGGCCGGGTCCGGCTCGGCGTGCATCAGCTTGGCGTCCGCACCCTCGCCGTTGAGGAAGTCGGGCGGGTTGCCTTCGGTCGGGTTCGGCAGCAGCTTGACGACCACGTCCAGCAACTCGGCGATGCCGGCGCCGGTGCGTGCCGACGTGAAGCACACGGGGATCAGATGCCCCTCGCGCAGCGCCTGCTCGAGCGGCGCGTGCAACTCGGCCGCGTCGATGTCGCCGTCGTTGAGGTAGCGGTCGACGAACGCGGCGTCGACCTCGACCACCTGCTCGACGAGCGCGCGGTGCGCCGCGTCGACGCTGCCGAAGTCGCTGTGCCCTTCGCGGTTGTAGAAGCAGTCGATGACCTTGGCACCGTTGGCGTCGGGCAGGTTCAGCGGCAGGCACTCCTTGCCGAAGCGCGCCTGGATCTGCGCCAGCAGCGCGCTCAGGTCGACACCCTGCGAATCGATCTTGTTGACGACGATGATGCGGTCGAGGTGGCGGCTCGCGGCGTAGTCCATCATCCGCTCGGCCATCGGCTCGATGCCCACCGCGGCGTTGATGACGATGGCCGCCGTCTCCACCGCTTCGAGCGGCGGCAGGCTCTGGCCGAGGAAGTCGCTGCCGCCGGGCGTGTCGACGAAGTGGATGCGCGTGCCGGCATGCTCCATGTGCATCACCGCCGCGTTCAGCGAGTGCTGCATGCGCCGCTCGAGCGGGTCGTAGTCGCTGACCGTGCTGCCGCGCTCCAGGCTGCCGGCGGCGCCGAGCGTGCCGCTCTTGACCAGCAGCGCCTCGGCGAGGCTCGTCTTGCCGGCGGCCGCCGGCCCCACGAGGGCAAGGGTGCGGAGGGCCGACACCGCCGGTGCGGTGCCGGGCGTGGCTGGGCTCGGCATGGAGGTTCTCCTCGCAGTCCGGTGCAGCCACCGGGGCCGGTGCACGCCCCTCGGCCGCCGCGCGGCCTGCTTTGAAACGAGTGGATTGGTCCGGGCCAGCGTAAGGGATCGGCGGCGCACGCACAAGGGTGAACACGACGTGGCCGCGACACCCCGGCTTGAGTAAGGTCAAGGACGATGCCGTCTACGCCAAGCGCTCCCGGCCCCGCCGCGACCTCCGCGCACGCCGATCACTCCGCGCAGATCACGCATGCCGCGCCGCGCCGCGTGCTGCCCATCATCGTCATCGCGCAGCTGCTCGGCACCTCGCCGTGGTTCGCCGTCAACGCAGTGATGCCCGACCTCCTGGCCGCCCACGCGCAAAGTGGCTGGCCGCAGGCGGCGGTGGCGACGCTGTCGTCGTCGCTGCAACTCGGCTTCATCGCCGGCACGCTTGTTTTCGCGCTCGCGGGCATCGCCGACCGCTACCCGGCGCGCCGCATCTTCCTCGCCTGCACGCTGGCCGCGGCGATCGCCACGCTGGCCGCGGCAGCGATGGCGTCGTCGTACGCCGCACTCGTCGGCTTGCGCGCGCTGACCGGCTTCTGCCTCGCCGGCATCTACCCGGTGGGGATGAAGATCGCCGCGCAGTGGTTTCCGCGCGGGCTCGGTGCGGCGCTCGGTTGGCTGATCGGAGCGCTGGTTGTCGGCAGCGCCAGCGCGCACGCGCTGCGTGCAATCGCCGCCGGCGGCCCGGCGGTGCCGTGGCAGGCGGTGTTCGTCGTCGTCGCGGCGCTGTGTGCGGTGGCGGGGCTCTTGATCGTCGTCTTCGTGCCCGAGCCGGCAGCAGGCGCAGCGTCAGCGCGGCCCCCGGTGCTGCGCCTCGCGGCACTGGCCAGCATCTGGCGCGACCGGCGCGTGCGCGCGTCGGTCTTCGGCTACTTCGGGCACATGTGGGAGCTGTACACGTTCTGGGTGCTGGTGCCGGCGATTCTGGCGACGCAACTCGCCCACTCGGTGGCGGTGTCGTGGTGGTCGTTCGGCGTGCTCGCCGCCGGTGCCATCGGCTGCATCGCCGGCGGCCTGCTGGCGCGGCGCGCCGGCAGTGCGCACGTCGCGGCGGTGCAGCTCGCGATGAGCGGCGCTTGTTGTCTCGCGGCGCCTTGGCTTGTAGGCGCCGCGCCCGCGCTCTTCTTCGCCTGGCTGCTGCTGTGGGGTATCACCGTCGCCGGCGACTCGCCGCAGTTCAGCGCGCTCACCGCCGCCAACGCGCCGCGCGAGGCGGTGGGCAGCGTGCTCACGCTCACCAACAGCATCGGCTTCGCGATCTCGGCGCTCAGCATCGAGGTCTTCGTGCGCGCCGCCGAACGCATGCCGCTCGCCGACGTGCTGCCGTGGCTCGCGCTCGGGCCGGCGCTCGGGTTGATCGGGCTGCGGCCGCTGCTGGCGCGCCGCGGCTAGCCACACCGAGTCAAGGCCGCGTCAGGCCCCCGTTACGCCCCAACACGCGAGCGCACCGCCGCGACGTTGCGCACCGGCCGCACCTCGATGCAGCCGTAGGCCGCCCACGGCAGCTGCTTGGCCATCTCCAACGCCTCCTCGATCGAGTCCGCCTCGACGAGGTTGAAGCCGGCCAGCACCTCCTTCGTTTCGGCGAACGGCCCGTCGAGCACCTGCGTGCGCCCGGCGCGGATGCGCACCGCCTTTGCGGTAGCCGGAGATTCGAGCTGCTGGAAGCCGAGCAGCTTGCCGCGCGCCTGCTGCTCGTCGGCGTGCACGAGGCAGTCGCGCATGTGCGCGTCGAACTCGGCCGGCGCCAGGCCGCCGAGCAGCGATTCGTCGGTGTAAACGAGCAGCAGGTATTGCATCGCCGGAAGCCTTCGTCGCCAGTCGTGTCGATTCTCTGCCAGCCGGCGCGTCGTACGGCCAGAGGGGATCATCCGGTCCCCACCGCTGGAGCAACGACGATGCGCGTGATGGTGATCGTGAAGGCCTCGCGGGCCTCCGAGGCCGGCGAGATGCCGGGTGACGCGCGGCTCGCCGAGATGGGCCGCTTCAACGAGGAACTCGTGCGCGCCGGCGTGCTGCTCGCCGGCGAGGGCCTGCACCCCAGCGCCCGGGGCGCACGTGTGCGCTTCGATGGCGATCGGCGTACGGTGATCGACGGCCCGTTCGCCGAGACAACGGAGCTCGTCGCCGGCTTCTGGCTGTGGCAGGTGCGATCGATGGACGAAGCCGTCGAGTGGCTGCGCCGCTGCCCGAACCCGCACGACGAACCCTGCGAGGTGGAGATCCGCCCGGTCTTCGAGGCCGACGACTTCGGCGCGGCGATGACGCCCGAACTGCGCGCGCAGGAAGACCGTCTGCGCGCCGAGGTCGATGCCAAGCGCACCGGTTGAGCGGCCGGGCGAGGCGGCAGCGCGCACCGAGGCGCGCCAAGACACGCGCCCCGAAGCCCGCCTCGAAGCGATCTGGCGCATCGAGTCCGCCAAGATCATCGGCGCGCTGGCCCGCGTCGTGCGCGATGTCGGCCTGGCCGAAGACCTGGCGCAGGAGGCGCTCGTCGCTGCGCTCGAGCACTGGCCGCGGCTGGCCGCCGAGGGCGCGCTGCCCGACAACCCGGGGGCTTGGCTGATGACCACCGCCAAGAACCGCGCCCTCGACTGGCTGCGCCAGCGCGCCTTGCACGAGCGCAAGCAGCAGGAACTCGGCGCCGATGCCGACGCGCGCGGTGACCACGTCGTGCCCGACTTCACCGACCGCCTCGACGACGCGCGCGAGGACTACGGCGACGACCTGCTGCGCCTGATCTTCGCCGCCTGCCACCCGGTGCTGCCGCGCGAGGCGCAGCTGGCACTGACGCTGCGCCTGCTCGGCGGCCTGACGACGGCCGAGATCGCGCGCGCCTTCGTCGTGCCCGAGCCGACGATCGCGCAGCGCATCGTGCGCGCCAAGCGCACGCTGGCCGAGGCGAAGGTGCCGTTCGAGGTGCCGCGCGGCGAGGCGCTGGCGACGCGGCTGGCGGTGGTGCTCGAAGTCATCTACCTCGTCTTCAACGAAGGCTATTCGGCCACCGCCGGCGACGACTGGATGCGCCCGGCGTTGTGCGAGGAGGCGCTTCGTTTGGGACGCGTGCTCGCCGCGCTCGCGCCCGGCGAGGCCGAAGTGCACGGGCTCGTCGCGCTGATGGAGATCCAGGCCTCGCGCCTGCGCGCGCGCACCGATGCCGAAGGAAGGCCGATCGTGCTGCTCGACCAGGACCGCGGCCGCTGGGACCGGCTGCTGATCGGCCGCGGCCTCGCCGCGCTGGCGCGCGCACGGGCGCTGGCGGGCGATGACCCGCGTGCCGGGTCTGCCGGCGATGGGGATGCTGGCGGCCCCTACACGCTGCAGGCCGCGATCGCCGCCTGCCACGCCGTCGCGCGCACCGCCGCCGAGACCGACTGGGCGCGCATCGTCGCGCTGTACGACCGCCTGCTCGCGCGCGTGCCGACGCCCGTGGTCGAACTGAACCGCGCCGTCGCGCTGAGCATGGCCCAAGGCCCCGCGGCGGCGCTGCCGCTCGTCGAGGCGCTGACGAAGCACGCGCAGATGCAGCGCTACCACCTGCTGCACGCGGTGCACGGCGACCTGCTCGCCAGGCTCGGCCGCGCGGCCCAGGCGCGCAAGGCCTTCAAGCGCGCCGCGGCGCTGACGGGCAACGAGCGCGAGCGCGCGCTGCTCAGCGAACGGGCGCACGCGGCCGGCTGAAGGGCCTGCGGGCCATCGGGCCGTGCCGTCGGTGTGGCCGGTCAGCCACGCGCCTGTTTGCCGCAGATCAAAGCCGCGCCCTCGGCGCGCTGCCCGTGCGACCTCGCGACCCCCGGGTTGACCCGCATCAAGCCAGCCGCGAGAGGCCGGGTCTGGAATGAATCTGCGGCCTGGAATCAGTCCAGACGCCCCGGCCTCGCGGTGGTCCCCCGTCGGTGCCGACGAAAAGAGCAAGGGACTTATCGAGTGAGGAATCCGAAATGCGTACCCGCATCGCCCCGTTGGCGCTGGCCTGTGCTGCCGCGTTGTTGGGTGGCGTCGGCGCCGTCGTCGCGCAAAGCAGCGAGCCGATCCAGCCGATCGTGCCCGCACAACAAGTCAACCTCGGCTTGGTGGAGCTCGGCAAGAAGCTGTACTTCGACCCGCGCCTGTCCAAGTCCGGCTTCATCTCGTGCAACTCGTGCCACAACCTGAGCATGGGCGGCACCGACAACATCCCGACCTCGATCGGCGACAAGTGGCAGCAGGGCCCGATCAACGCGCCCACCGTGCTGAACTCCAGCCTCAACGTCGCGCAGTTCTGGGACGGCCGCGCCGCTGACTTGAAGGCGCAGGCCGGCGGCCCGATCGCCAACCCGGGCGAGATGGCCTTCAGCCACACGCTGGCCATCGGCGTCATCGAATCGATCCCCGCCTACGTGCGCGAATTCCGCACCGTGTTCGGCAAGCCGAAGATCGACATCGACCAGGTCACCTCGGCGATCGCCGAGTTCGAGAAGACGCTCGTCACGCCGAACTCGCGCTTCGACCAGTGGCTGCTCGGCCGCGCCGACGCACTGACCAAGGACGAACTCGAGGGCTACCAGCTCTTCAAGACGAGCGGCTGCATCGCCTGCCATAACGGCCCGGCGGCCGGCGGCAACTCCTTCCAGAAGATGGGCATCGTGAAGCCGTACAAGGCCTCGAGCCCGGCCGAGGGCCGCAGCGCCGTCACCGGCAAGGAGATCGACCGCTTCAGCTTCAAGGTGCCGACGCTGCGCAACGTCGAGCTGACCTACCCGTACTTCCATGACGGCGCGGTCAACACGCTGGCGGAAGCGGTGGACGTGATGGGCCAGTTGCAGCTCGGCAAGCACTTCACGAAGGCCGAGAACGCCAAGGTCGTCGCCTTCCTGAAGACGCTGACCGGCGACCAGCCGAGCTTCATGCTGCCGGTGCTGCCGCCTTCGGGCGACGCGACGCCGCGGCCCAGCCCGTTCAAGTAAAGAGGGCCGGCGGCGCGCCCACGCGGCGCGCCGCCGCTGCCGCCAAACGCATCCGCACGGCGGCAGCAGACACACCACACACGGAGACACCGCAATGACCGAAGCGCTCGAACTGCAAGCGCAGCAACTTCAAGCCGGGCTGCAATCGCGGCTGCGCGAGAAAGGCATCCTGCCGACGCTGCAACGCATGGCGGTGGCGCAGGTGCTGCTCGCGCGGCCGGCGCACATGACGGCCGAGCAGGTGCTCGAAGCGGCGCGCAGCGCGATGCCCGAGCTCTCGCGCGCGACGGTCTACGCGGTGCTCAAGCTCTTCGTCAGCCTGGGGCTCTTGAAAGAGCTGCCGATCGACGGCCACGCCACCGTCTACGACTCGAACGTGCAGCCGCACCATCACCTGTACGACATCGACAGCGGCCACGTCGTCGACCTGCCCGAAGCGAGCCTGCAGGTGCTGGGCCTGTCGCAGGCGGTCGGTGCGCTCGAACTGACCGGCGTCGACGTGATCGTGCGTGTGCGCGGGCTTCGCGGGGCGGCGGCTGGCGCCGCGGCCGCGTGATTCCGCTTTCGACGCCGCGCTGACCCTGCGCGGCCCGTCACTCGGCCGACGCGCCCGCGTCGGCCTGTGCCGCGCTTGCCCGCGCTTTGCCGCGGCCGAGGATGCGCACCGTCAGCGCGCACGCCAGCAGCACGATCAATGCGCCGGCCACCGCAGCCACCTGCATCGCCAGCGTGAAGGCCTCGCGTGCCGCGGCTTGCAGCGCCGCACCGGCCGGGCCGCCAATCGCCTCGGCCGCCGCCGCCGCGCCGCCGAGCGTGGCAAGCGCCGCCTCGGCCGTCTCCGTCGGCAGCCCGGCCGGCCACGCCCGCGCAAGCGCCCAGGCGTAGACGACCGTGCCGAGGCTGCCGAAGAGCGCGATGCCCGCCGCGCCGCTGAACTCGGCCGCCGTCTCGGCCAACGCCGAAGCGGCACCGGCGCGCTCGGGCGGCGCGGTGGTGATCATCATCTCGTTGCCGATCGCGATGACCGGCGCCATGCCGAGGCTCATCACGACGGCGCCGGCGATCATCACGGCCAACCCATACGGCCCTGGCGTCGCAACGAGCAGCAGGAAGCCGAGCGCCGAAAAGGCGAGGCTCCACGCCAGCAGCGCGACGCGCGGCACGCGCCGCGCCAGCCGCGGAGCGGCCAGCGAGCCGGCGATGAACGCCAGCGCCCACGGCAGCGTCGCGAACCCGGCCTCCAGCGGCGACAAGCCGCGCACGAGTTGCAGGTACTGCGCGATGAAGATGTACACGCCCATCATCGCCAGCGACGTGAGGCCGTAGGCGGTGATCGCAGCGCTGAAGGCGGCGCTGCGAAAGAGCCGCAGGTCGAGCAGCGGATACGCGAGCCCCCGCTGCCGCCGCACGAACGCAACGCCTAGCGCGAGCCCCGCCGCGCCGATGGCCAGCGCCGGCCACCGGATGCCGTACTCGGCCAGGTGCTTGAGCGCGTAGACGACCGCGAGCACCGCCCCCAGCGACAACACGACGCTCGCCGGATCGACGCGCCCGGCGCCGGGGTCGCGGTACTCGGGCAGCAGCGCGGGCCCGAGCAGCAGCACCAGCGCCATCACTGGCACCGCGACGAGGAACACCGCGCCCCAGTCGAAGAACTGCAACAGCACGCCGCCGACGAGCGGCCCGATCGCCGCGCCCGCCGAGTAGCTGGCGATCCACAGCCCGATCGCGAACTGGCGCTCGTGCGCGTCGTGGAACATGTTGCGGATCAGGCTCATCGTCGACGGTGCCACCGTCGCGCCGGCGACGCCGAGCAGCGCGCGCATCGCGATCAGCGCCTCGGCGCTCTCGGCGAACGCCGCCAGCAGCGACGCGGCGCCGAACGCCGCCGCGCCGACGAGCAGCAGCCGGCGCCGCCCGATGCGGTCGCCAAGCGTGCCCATCGTGATCAGGAAGCCGGCGACGAGGAAGCCGTAGATGTCGATGATCCACAGCAGCTGCGAGGCGCTCGGCTTCAGCTCGGTGCTGATCGCCGGCATCGCCAGGTTCAGCACCGTCAGGTCCATCGCGACCACCGCGCACGGCAGCGCGATGACCGCCAGGCCCGTCCACTCGCGGCGCGTGGCGCGAGCGGGTGTCTGTTGCTCAGCTCTGGGCGATGACGCTGAAGCCGCCATAGATCATGCGTTTGCCGTCGAACGGCATCGGGTTCGCGCCCGGCTTCATCAGCGGCTCGTTCTCGAGCGCCTTCCAGGCCGCGTCGCGCACCTCGCGCGAGGGCCACTGCACCCACGAGAACACCACTGTCTCGTGCGGCTCGCGCTTGACGGCCATCGGGAACGAGGTCAGCTTGCCCTCGGGCACGTCGTCGCCCCAGCCGTCGACGACGGCGAGCGCGCCGTGCTTCTTGAACAGCGCGCCGAACTCGCGCGCGTACTGCACGTAGGCGTCCTTGTCGGCGGTGGGCACGGCGCAGACCATGCCGTCGATGTAGCTCATCGTGTGCTCCTGCTTCAGGTGGGTGTCATCGGACGACGAACGGTCCGCGCTGGATTCGACAACGGCGTGCGGCCCTTGCGCACCAAGACCCTCGCTGTGGTGGGGCCGCGGGTTTCCGGCCTGCATGGGCTTGCGCAGGATCGGGCCACCGGGGTTCCCCGCTCCGCTCATGTCCTCCTCGGCCTCGCTGCGCTCGCCCGATTCCCCCTCTACTTCGCTACGCGGGGACTGTCCTCGGCCCGGGCCGAAGCGTGATGTCTCGACCCGCGTCCTGGGCCCGGAACGGGCGGTCGCTACTCGTGCCGCAACGCCTCGATCGGGTCGAGCCGCGCCGCACGGCGGGCGGGGAAGTAGCCGAACACCACGCCGATCAGCGCCGCGAAGGCGAAGCTGGCGAGGTTGACCGCGGGGTCGAAGACGAACGGCACGCCCATCCACTGCGTCAGCACGATCGACGCGCCGGTCGCGAGCACGATGCCGACGATGCCGCCGAGCGCCGCCAGCACCACCGCCTCGATCAGGAACTGCATCAGCACCTCGTGCCCGAGCGCGCCGATCGCCAGCCGGATGCCGATCTCGCGCGTGCGCTCGGTGACGCTGACCAGCATGATGTTCATGATGCCGATGCCGCCGACGAGCAGGCTCACCGCAGCCACGGCGCCGAGCAGCGCCGTCATCACCGCCGTCGTGCCCGACAGCGTCTGCGCCAACTGCGCGGTGTCGAGCACGTTGAAGTTGTTCTCGTCGCCCTCGGCGAGCTTGCGCCGCTCGCGCAGCAGGCGCGTGATCTCGGCCTTCACGCGCGCCGCGTCGGCGTTGTCGGTCATCGAGACGAGCAGCGTACCGACGTTGACGTTGCCGGTGATCCGCCGCTGCACGGTGGCGATCGGCAGCACGAGCTGGTCGTCCTGGTCGCCCATCGCCGCCTGGCCCTTGCTCGCGAGCACGCCGATGATCTCGCAGCTCATCTGGCGAAAGCGGATGCGCTCGCCGAGCGGGTCGGCGGTGCCGAACAGCTCGCGCCGCACCGTCGCGCCGATCAGGCACACCGAGGCGCCGGCACGTTCCTCGACGGGCTCGAACGTGCGCCCGGCCGCGAGCGTCCAGTTGTTCGTCTCGAAGTAGGCGTTCGTCGTGCCGTAGGCGACGGTTGACCAGTTGCGCGCGCCGTAGACGGCCATGCCGCCGGCGGTGCTCTGCGGCGCGACGGCGCGCGTGCCGCCTACCTGCGCGGCGATCGCTTCGGCATCGGCGATGCGAAACGGCGGCGAGCCGGCGCCGCCGCCGCCCGGGCCCAGGCGCTGACCGGGGCGGATCTGCAAGAGGTTCGTTCCGAGGCTCGTGATCTGGTCCTGCACCGCCTGCGTCGCGCCGTTGCCCACCGTCACCATCGTGATCACCGCCGCGACGCCGATGACGATGCCGAGGATCGTGAGGAACGAGCGCAGCAGGTTGCGGCGGATCTCGCGCAGCGCCAGCAGCAGCGTGTTGAGCCACTGGCCGAGGACCGGCAGGCTGGGCATGTGCGGCGTGTGCGGCGTGTGCGACGTGTGGGGCGCGGCCATCAGGCGTTCTCCGGCGCGGCGGCCTTGGTGGGCGCAGCCGCGGAAGCCGCAGCGCCGACGACATGCCCGTTCAACGTGTCGCTTGCCACGCGCCCGTCGACGAAGCGCACGATGCGCCGCGCGTAGGCGGCCATGTCGGGCTCGTGCGTGACCATCAGCACCGTGATGCCGCGCTCGTGGTTCAGCGCCGCGAGCAGCTCCATGATCTCGCGCCCGCGCTGCGTGTCGAGGTTGCCGGTCGGCTCGTCGGCCAGCAGCACGGTCGGTTCGGTGACGAGCGCGCGCGCAATTGCCACGCGTTGCTGCTGGCCGCCGGAAAGTTCGGCCGGCGTGTGGTGCTCCCAACCGGCCAGGCCGACGGCGGCCAGCGCCTCGCGCGCCGCGGCGTGGCGCGCGGCGGTGCTTTCGCCGCGATAGAGCAGCGGCAGCTCGACGTTCTCCTGCGCGCTCGTGCGCGGCAGCAGGTTGAAGCCCTGGAAGACGAAGCCGAAGTGGCGCCGGCGCAGCAATGCGCGCTGGTCGCGCGAAAGCCGCTGCACCGGCACGCCGCGAAAGAGGTAGGCGCCGCTCGTCGGCACGTCGAGGCAGCCGAGGATGTTCATCGCGGTCGACTTGCCCGAGCCGCTGGGGCCCATCACGGCGACGAAGTCGCCGTCGGTCACCGTCAGGTCGACGCCGCGCAGCGCCTGGAATGCGGCGCTGCCGGTGCCGTAGGTCTTCGTCACGGCGCGCAGCTCGATCAGCGCGGCGGCAGCCGGGGTCGGGTCGCGGGTCATGGTCTCGAAGAGCGGCGGCCGAGTGGTGGTCGATCGATCAGGCGCACGCTTCAGCGCTTCGCCACCGACTGGTCGACGATCACGTCCATGCCCGGCTGCAGCGCCTCGCTCGTCACCTCGGTCAGGCGGCCGTCGCTGACGCCCGGCGTCACCGCCACCGCCTGCGGCTGGCCGTCCTTCAGCACCCACACCTGGCGGGCGCGCGAGGTGTCGGTGCCGGCGCGCTTGGGCTCGCCCATGCGCGGCGGGCGCGGCATCAGCTGCGAGACGATGGCCGTGCCGCCGCCGTTGGCCGCGGGCGCGGCCTGCGGGCTGTAGCGCAGGGCCGCGTTGGGCACCAGCAGCGCATCGGTTCGCTCGGCGGTGGTGATCGTCGCGGTCGCCGTCATGCCCGGGCGCAGGCTCAGGTCGGGGTTGGGCACGTCGAGGTCGGCGACGTAGGTGACGACGTTGTCCTTCGTCGTCGAGCCGTAGCGCAGCCGCGCGATCGTCGCCGGGTAGCGCCGGTTGGCGTGCGCGGCCACCGTGAAGGCGGCCTTCTGGCCTTCGCGCACGCGGCCGACATCGGCCTCGTCGACGTTGACCTGCAGCGTCATCTTCGCCAGGTCCTCGGCCAGGTTGAACAGCGTCACCGCCTGCAGCGACGCGGCGACCGCGTTGCCCGGCTCGACGTTGCGCGCCAGCACGACGCCGTCGATCGGCGCGCGGATCGACGCCTTGCGCAGGTTCGTCTCGTCGGAACTGAGCGCCGCGGCAGACTCGGCGACGCCGGCGCGGGCGCTGGCCTCGGCGGCCTCGGCGCGCGCGACGGCGGCGCGCGCCGTGTCCAGCTCGAGGCGCGATGGCACTTCGCCGCCGGAGCGGCGCGCCACGTCTTCCAGCCGCGCCAGCGTGGCGCGCGCTTCGGCGAGCGTGGCGCGCACCTGCTGCACCGCGGCTTCGGCGGCGGCGAGGCCGGCGCGCGAGCGCTTGACCTGGTCTTCGAGCCGCGCGGTGTCGAGCACCGCCAGCACCTGCCCGCGCTTGACGCGGTCGTTCACGTCGGCGAGCACACGCGCGACGGTGCCCGAGAGCTCGCTGCCGACGGCGACGAGCTGCGTCGGCTGCAACGTGCCGTTGGCGGTGACGGTGACGGTGAGCGCGCCGCGCGTCACCGGCTGCGTCACGTAGCGCGGCGCCGCGGCGGCTTGGCGCTGGCCGAGCCACCACCAGGCGCCGGCGGCGATCGCAATCAACGCGACGAGGCCGAGCCACAGCGCCGGCCGGCGCCACGGCGCGCGTGCGCCGCCGCCTTCGCCCAGCAGGTCGTCGATCGACGCGGCGGTGGACGTGGTCGTTGTCGTTGAAGCGTCAGGTGCGGCAGGCGCGGCCTTCGCGGGCTGCGCCTGCGCATCACGCGCCGCGGCGCCCGCAGCGCGGACGGCTTCGGGGACGGTGGAGTCGTTCATGGAGTCTTCCGTTCGGTGGCCGACGCCGTGGCCTCGGTCGCCTGCATGTCAGGGTTCCAGCCGCCGCCGAGCGCCTTGTACAAGCGCACGTGCTGCGTGACGACGGCCGCGGCGCCGCTGCTCGCGGCGTCTTCGGCGGCCAGCAGCGTGCGCTGCGTCAGCAGCACGCTCGTGATGTCGACCAGGCCGGCGGCATAACGCTGCTCGGCCAGGCGTGCGGCGCGCCGCGCCGCCTCGACGGCGAGCTGCTGGCTCGCCAGCTGCTCGCGCGCCGCGCGCAGCGCGACGAGCGTGTCCTCCACTTCCTGCAGCGCCGCCAGCACGGTGGCGCGGTGGCCGATGCGCGCTTCGTCGAGCGCCGCTTCCTGCCCCTGCACGCGCGCGCGCAGCCGGCCGAAATCGAACAGCGGCCAGTCGACCGCCGCCAGCAGCGAAGCGACGCCGGCGCCGGGCACCAGCGCCGAGACGCTGAGGGCGCTCAAGCCGATCGAGCCCGATAGCTGCAGCGAAGGCAGCCGCTCGGCGTCGGCCTGCTCGAGGCGCGCCAGTGCGGCGTGTACGCGCGCTTCGGCGGCGGACACGTCCGCACGCTGACTCAGCACGGCGGCGGGGATGGCGAGCGCCAACGCGCCCGGTGCCGCGGGCAGCGGCTGCCGGGTGGCGAGACGCGCGTGCAGCGCGCCGGGCGCCTCGCCGGTGAGCACGGCCAGCGCATTCATCGCCTGCTCGATGTTCGCCTGCAACGCCGGCAACTGCGCGCGCGTCTGCGCGACGGTGGTGCGCTGCTGTTCGACATCGAGCCGGTTGACGAGGCCGGCTTCCTCGCGCCATTGCGTCAGGCGCAGCGTGTGTTCCTGGCTCGCCAGGCTCGCCTCGGTGCTGGCCAGGCGCGCCTGGGCGTTGCGCAGTTCGATGTAGGTCGCGGCCACTTCGGCGGCCAGCGACACCTGCACCTGGCCGAGCGCGGCGGTGCTGGCGCGCAGGTCGGCCGTGGCGGCGGCGACGCCGGCACGGCCGCCGCCCCAGAGGTCGGCTTCCCAGCCGGCGTCGAAGCCGGCGCGGTAGACGTGGTTCGTTCCCGCGCCTTCGCTGCGGCTCGCCTGCGCCGAGGCGTTGGCGCCGATGCTCGGCCTCAAGCCCGCGGCGGCGAGGTCCTGCGCGGCGCGCGCCTGGCGCAGCTGCGCGCGCGCGGCCTGCACGTCGGTGGCACCTGAGAGTGCGCGTTCGACGAGCGCGGTCAGCGTGTCGTCACCGAAGCGCTGCCACCAGGCGGCGAGCGCCGCAGGAGTGGCCTGCGTGTCCGCGGCGTTGGCGGCGTTGGCCACGGCCGTCCATGTCGCCGGCACGGGTCGCGCGGGCGCGCCAGCGTTATCAGGCTGTTGCAGCGACGCGCAGCCGCCAAGCGTGGCCAGCGCGCCGAGCATCGCCAACGTAACGAGCGAAGTGAGCGGCTTCGTGACGCGCCGGCCTGGCGCCGCCGATCGAGGGTTCATGGGCAGGGTTTGTACGGATCCGGCTGTGCGGCGCGATTGCGCCAAGGCAAAGAAACCTTGCTGCGCCGGCGCGACAAGCCCCGCAGCAGCGGCGGCCGCGCCACGGTGGCCCTCCCCAGCGTTCGGCCGGCCCACCTACTGGAACGCCACCTCGGCAAAGCTGCGCAGCTTGCGGCTGTGCAGGCTGCCCGGCCGCTCCTGGCGCAGCAGCTCCACGGCGCGCATGCCGATGCGCAGGTGCTGGTCGACGCGCGCGCGGTAGAACGTGTTGGCCATGCCCGGCAGCTTGATCTCGCCGTGCAGCGGCTTGTCGCTCACGCACAGCAGCGTGCCGTAGGGGACGCGGAAGCGAAAGCCGTTGGCGGCGATCGTCGCGCTTTCCATGTCCAGCGCCACCGCGCGGCTCTGGCTGAAGCGGCGCTCGGGGCCCGGGCGCGGCAGCAGCTCCCAGTTGCGGTTGTCGGTGCTGGCGACGGTGCCGGTGCGCAGCACGCGCTTGAGTTCGTAGCCGGAGAGCTGCGTCACCTCGGCCACCGCCTGCTCGAGCGCCAGCTGCACTTCGGCCAGCGCGGGCAGCGGCACCCACAGCGGCAGGTCCTCGTCGAGCACGTGGTCCTCGCGCATGTAGGCGTGCGCGAGCACGTAGTCGCCGAGCTGCTGGCTGTTGCGCAGCCCCGCGCAGTGGCCGAGCATCAGCCACACGTGCGGGCGCAGCACGGCGATGTGGTCGGTGATCGTCTTCGCGTTGGCCGGGCCGACGCCGATGTTGACCATCGTGATGCCGCTCGCGTCGGGGCGCACCAGGTGGTAGGCGGGCATCTGCGGCAGCCGCGCCGGCGGCGCGCCGACGCCGTCGCCTTCCTGCGCCGGCAGGCCGGCGCGGCGCTCGACGACGTTGCCCGGCTGCACGAAGGCGTCGTAGTCGCTGTGCGGGTCGGCCATCAGCGCGTGCCCGAGCTTGATGAACTCGTCGATGTAGAACTGGTAGTTCGTGAACAGCACGAAGTTCTGGAAGTGCTCGGGCGCCGTGCCGGTGTAGTGGCGCAGGCGGTGCAGCGAGTAGTCGACACGCGGCGCGGTGAACAGCGACAGCGGCAGCGGCTCGCCGGGGCCCGGCTCGTAGGTGCCGTTGGCGATGCCGTCGTCCATCGCCGCGAGGTCGGGCAGGTCGAACAGGTCGCGCATCAAGAGCCGCCGCTCGGTGGTGAGCGAGCCCTCGAGGTGGTCGTGCTCGGCGAGCGAGAAGTGCACCGGGATCGGCTGCGCGCTCGTGCCCACCTCCAGCGACACGGCGTGGTTCTTCAGCAGCAGCCTGAACTGCTCGGTGTAGTAGCTGGCGAAGAGGTCCGGCCGCGTCAGCGTCGTCTCGTAGGTGCCGGGGCCGGCGACGAAGCCGTACGACAGCCGGGAGTCGGCGCGCGCCACGGTGTCGGTGCGCACGCGCACGAAGGGGTAGCAGGCGCGCACGTGGCCGAGGTCCTCGCCGGCGACGAAGCGCTGCAACGCCCCGCGCAGGTGCTCGACGCTGCTCTTGTAGATCGCCTGCACCTGTGCCAGCGCGGCGGCGGCGTCGTCGAAGCGGGCGGGGGCGATGAACAGCGGCAGCGAGGGCATGGGTCTGCGTTCTTTCGTTCTTCTTCGTCGGCGTGCGGATCCGGGGGGCCGCGGTCAGAGGATGAACCGCGACAGGTCCTCGTTGGCCGCCAGATCGCCGAGGTGGCGCTGCACCGCCTCGGCGTCGATGCGCACCGTCTGGCCGCCGCGCTGCGGCGCGTCGAAGCTCACGTCGTCGAGCAGCCGTTCCATCACGGTGGCGAGCCGGCGCGCGCCGATGTTCTCGGTGCGCTCGTTGACCTCGAAGGCGATTTCGGCGATGCGGCGCACCGCCTCGGGCGCGAAGTCGAGCGTCACGCCCTCGGTGGCGAGCAGCGCCTGGTACTGCGTGACGAGGCTGGCCTGCGTGCTGGTGAGGATGGCCTCGAAGTCGGCCACCGACAGCGACGCCAGTTCGACGCGGATCGGAAAGCGCCCCTGCAACTCGGGAATCAGGTCGCTCGGCCGCGCGAGGTGAAATGCGCCGCTGGCGATGAACAGCATGTGGTCGGTCTTCACGACGCCGTACTTCGTGCCGACTGTCGTGCCTTCGACCAGCGGCAGCAGGTCGCGCTGCACGCCTTGGCGGCTCACGTCGGCGCCGTGCGTATCGCTGCGCGACGCGACCTTGTCGATCTCGTCGATGAAGACGATGCCGTTGCCCTCCGCGTTGGCGAGTGCCGCGCTTCGAATCTCGTCCTCGTTGACGAGGCGTGCCGCCTCCTCCTCGGTGAGCCGCGTGAGCGCCTCGCGCACCTTCATCTTGTGCGCGCGCCGGCGCTGGCCGCCGGCCTGCGCGAACAGGCCCTTCAACTGTTCGGCCATCTCCTCCATGCCGGGCAAGCCCTGCGGCCCGAGGATCTCGAGCGACGGCCTGGCCTCGGCGAGTTCGACCTCGATCTCGCGCTCGTCGAGCGCGCCTTCGCGCAGGCGCTTGCGCATCACCTGGCGCGCGGTGTTGTCGGCCGGTGGCGCTTCGCCGCTGCCGAAGCCGATGCTGCCCGCCGAGGCAGACGATCGCGGCGGCGGCACCAGCACGTCGAGCAGCCGCTCCTCGGCGGCGTCCTCGGCGCGCGTGCGCTGCATCTTCATCTGCCGCTCGCGCTCTTGCTTCACCGCCACCTCGACGAGGTCGCGCACGATCGTGTCGACGTCCTTGCCGACGTAGCCGACCTCGGTGAACTTGGTCGCCTCGACCTTGACGAAGGGCGCATCGGCCAGCCGCGCGAGCCGGCGCGCAATTTCGGTCTTGCCGACGCCGGTGGGGCCGATCATCAGGATGTTCTTCGGCGTGATCTCGCCGCGGAGCTTGTCGTCGACCTGCTGGCGCCGCCAGCGGTTGCGCAGCGCGATGGCCACGGCGCGCTTGGCCGCCTGCTGGCCGACGATGTGGCGGTCGAGCTCGGAGACGATCTCGCGCGGCGTCATCGCGCTCTTGGGCTGCGCGGTCTTGCCCTGCGGCTTGTCGGCGGGGGCGGTCATTCGAGCACCTCGATGGTGTGCTGCTGGTTCGTGTAGATGCACAGGTCGCCGGCGATCGTCAGCGCCTGCTTGACGATCTCGGCCGCCGGCAGCGCCGTGTGTTCGAGCAGCGCGCGCGCCGCCGCCTGCGCATAGGCGCCGCCCGAGCCGATGGCGACGATGCCGTGCTCGGGCTCGAGCGCGTCGCCGTTGCCGGTGATGATCAGCGAGTGGTCGCGGTCGGCCACCGCGAGCATCGCCTCGAGCCGGCGCAGCACGCGGTCGGTGCGCCAGTCGCGCGTCAGCTCGATCGCCGCGCGCTGCAGATGGCCCTGGTGCTTCTCGAGCTTGGCCTCGAAGCGCTCGAAGAGCGTGAAGGCGTCGGCGGTGGCGCCGGCGAAGCCGGCGAGCACGCGGCCGTGATAGAGCTTGCGCACCTTGCGCGCGCTCGCCTTGACGACGATGTGGCCGAGCGTGACCTGGCCGTCGCCGCCGAGCGCGACCTGCCAGCCCTGGTCGGTCTGGCGCCGCACGCTCAGGATCGTGGTGCCGTGGGTGATGTCCATGGCGGCACTGTAGCGAGGAGCGAAGGGACCGCGGCGGGTCCGGCCTTCACGGTGTTCGCGGCCGTAGCGGGCCCGGCGGCGCGCGCAGGCGTCGGTCAGACCTTGCGCACGACGACCTTGGCGTGCTCGTTGATGCCCATCGCGCCGAAGAACAGCGCCACCAGGCGGTGCGCCTCGGCGAACTGCACGGCGCGGCCTTCGCCGCGGCGCGCGAGCACCCAGTTCAGCAGGTCGCCGGCGGCGATGAAGTCCACGCGGATCAGCCGCGAGCACGACACGTTGACGAGCGTCGCCTGGCCGAGTTCACCTTCGAGCTTCTTCAGCGTGCCGCTGATGTCGCCGACGAGCTGGCCCGAGAGTTCGACGTTGGCCACCTCGACGCCGTTGGCGGCGTCGTCGGACAGTCCCGACTCCATGAAACTCGTCGACACGTCGCTCACCACCGACATCGGCGGCGTGCGCGTTGAGACGCTGTGGCCGCTGATGTGCACCTTGCAGCGCGCCGCCTCCCACGACGGCGGCGAGACCTCGTAGGTGACGCAGTAGTCGATCGCCGCCTCGTCGAACTGGTCGGCGCGGTTGGCCAGCCGCAGCGCATCCAGGCGCGTCAGCCAGAAGGCCGGGTCGGCGTCGCGCACGCCGGTCGGCGCGGCTTCGGCCAGCACCTGGAAGAGGCGGTCGCCGCCGATCCAGCGCATTTCGATCGCCTGGCCGGCCCACAGGCGGAACAGCGTCGACAGCTGCATCGCCGCCTCGGCCTCGATGCCGCGCAGCTGGCCCCAGTCGAAGATCCACGGCAGCGGCATCTGCAGCGTCTGCGAACGCAGCCGCGCCACCGCGTCGATGTCCAGCAGCGGCGGGCTGATCCAGCCGACATCGCCACCGGGCACGCGGCTGGACGACGGCAGCACCGGCTCGTCGGCGATCGCCTCGGCGACGAGCCGCGGCAGCGAATACCACTGCGGCGCCGACCAGCCGAACTGCTGCGCGTAGTCGAGCGCCAGGCTCTCGAAGCGCTGCTGCTGGCCGGTGGCGCGATAGAGGTCGAACAGCACGAGCCACGTCTCGGCGTGCTGGTGACGCACGCCCGACAGGCCGGTCAGGCGCTGCAGCGCCTCTTCGCACTGCTGGAAATCGGCGTTGGCGAACGAGATCACCGGCTCGTCGAGTTCGGGGTCGTGCATGACCTCGCTGACTTCGACGGCAAACGGGCTGTTCAGGTCGCCGGGGGCCGCATCGGTGGTCGGCGCGAAGTGCACCGGTGCTAGCGCCGGCACCGGGCCGGTGGCCGGCGTCGGGCCAGTTGCCCGTGGTGACGGGGGCGCCGGCTCGCGCATCGCCGGGGCCGAGCCCTGCGGCTCGTACAGCGAGCGGTCGAGTTCCAGCGGCTCGTCGGCATCGGCCCGACCGCCTGCGGACACCACGTCGTGCAGCATCGGCAGGTCGGCCGGCGGCCGCCCGGGCCGGGCCGGGGCGCCTGCGCCGCCGGGTGCGGCGGATGCCGGTGCCGCGGAAGGCGGCGGCGCGCGCCGCGGCGCGGTGCCGAAGCCCTCGCCGACCATCTGCTGCTCGATCTCGTCGATCTTCGCCTTGACGGCAACGTCGGCGCGCGCCGGCGCGTCGGTCAGGCGGGCCTCGGAGTCGTCCATCCGCGAGGCGCCTTCGAGCGCGGCGGCCTGCTCGGGCGACAGGCCCTCGCGGCGGATGCGGCGCAGCACGTCGAACTCGCGCTTGCGCACGAAGTCGTTGCGCCGCTTGCGCTCGATCATCGCCTTCAGCTCGGACTTCTCGAGTTCGAGCTCGCGCGAATCGTCCTGCCGGGAATTGAGTTCGTTCCAGTCGGTGGCCGGGTTCGCGACGAACCGCACCACCTTGCGGAAGAAGCTCTCGTTCTCGGCCATGCGTCGACTTTACTCCGGGCGTTGTGCGGGCCGCGGCGCGTGCCGGTGCCCCGGCTCGGGGGGGCGCGTCACATTGCGCGCGCCCGCGCCGCCGGTCACGGACCTCAGTCGCCGAACATCTTCTGCTTGAGCTCGCGGCGCTGCTGCGCCTCGAGCGACAGCGTCGCCGTCGGGCGCGCGAGCAGGCGCGCCAGGCCGATCGGCTCGCCGGTCTCATCGCAGTAGCCGTAGTCGCCGCTTTCCAGCCGCGCCAGCGACTGCGAGATCTTCTTCAGGAGCTTGCGTTCGCGGTCGCGCGTGCGCAGTTCGAGCGCGTGCTCCTCCTCGATCGTCGCGCGGTCCACCGGGTCGGGCACGATCGAGGTGTCTTCGCGCAGGTGCTCGGTCGTCTCGCCGGCGTTGGACAGCAGGTCGTCCTTCTGCTGCGTCAGGCGGACGCGGAAGAACTCGAGCTGCTTGTCGTTCATGTACTCGCTGTCGGGCATCGCGAGCAGTTCGTCATCGCTCAGGTCGCGGCCGGCCTTGCTCTTCCAGGCGTTGGCGAGCTTGGGGTCGATCTTCTTGACGGGGCGGGTGGCTTCGATCACTTCGGGAGTCGTGTGGCGCGGGGGAGCGAAGCGGTCGGTGAACCGGTTGGACGCAGGAGCCGCGAAAGGGTGAGTGGAAGGGGAAGTGGCAAGCCCCGGAGCCCGGATCGAGCCGGCGCCTGCCGCGGAAGTTGACGAGCCCGCCGGCGCCTTGCCGACGGCCGGGCTGGTGGGCAAGACCGGTGCCGCCACGGCGACCGGCGCTGCGACCGCCGGCTTGGCGGCGGGGGCGACCGGCGCCGGCGCCTTTGCGACGGGCTTTGGTGCGGCCGCCTTGGGCGCCGGCTGCGGCGCGGCTTTCGCGGCCGAGTGTGCGGCCGGGTGTGCAGTCGGGCGTGTGGCCGGCTTGGCGGCGGGCTTGGCAGTGGATTTGACGGGCGGCTTCGGCGCCGGCTTGCTAGACGGCTTGATGGACGGTTTGGCGGGGGCCTTGGCGGCCGGCTTCGATTCGGGTTTCCGGGCGGGCGGGGCCGTCGACTTCGCCGGCGCCTTGGGCGCAGCTTTGCCCGCTGACTTTGCCGGGGCCTTTGCAGGCACCTTGGCCGGGGGCTTGCTCACGGGCATCTCCTCGCCTGGGACGAACAACTTGGACTTCAGGCCGGCTCCGGTGGGTGGAACCAGCCCCCCTTCGGGGCCCCCGCCGGGCTCGGCCAGGGGGTCGGGGGTCTCCGAGGCGCGCGGATTGTAGTCACGGGGTCGCGGGGGTCGGTGGGGCTTCGAACTGGGGGTGTGCCGCGCCCTTCACGAAGTCGGTCACGCCCGTGCCGGCGCCGTCGTCAGCGGCCGTGCCGGCCTGGCCTGCGGGCGGGTGGAAAACGGGAAAACGGGTTCACGTCCGGTCAGGCCAGGCACTGCTCCAGGCCCTGCATCAGCACGTCGCGCGGCAGGTCGATGCCGATGAACACCATCTTGCTCATCTTCTCCTCGCCCGGCGCCCACTTGGGCCCGAGGTCGCTGCCCATCAACTGGTGCACGCCCTGGAAGACGACCTTGCGGTCGCTGCCCTTCATGTTCAGCACGCCCTTGTAGCGCAGCATCTTCGGGCCGTAGACCTGCACGATCGCGCCGAGGAAGTCTTCGAGCTTGGCCGGGTTGAACGGCCGCTTGCTGCGGAAGACGAAGCTCTTCACGTCGTCGTCGTGGACGTGGTGGTGCGGGTGGTCGCAGTGCTCGCCGTGCTCGTGGTCGTGCTCGTGGTCGTGATCGTGGTCATGGCCGTGGTCGTGGCCAGGGTCGTGCTTGCCGTGCCCGTCACCGGAGAGGAACTCCGGGTCGATGTCGAGCTTGGCGTTGAGGTTGAAGCCCTTCAGGTCGAAGACCTCGGCGATCGGCACCTCGCCAAAGTGCACCGTGCGCTGCGGCGCGCGCGGGTTCATGTGCTTGAGCCGATGCACGAGCGCGTCGACCTCGTCCTTGGCCACGAGGTCGCTCTTGCTGATGAAGATCTGGTCGGCAAAGCCCACCTGGCGGCGCGCCTCCTGGCGCGTGTCGAGCTGGCTGTCGGCGTGCTTGGCGTCGACGAGCGTCAGCACGCTGTCCAGCAGGTAGCTCTCGGCGATCTCGTCGTCCATGAAGAAGGTCTGCGCCACCGGGCCGGGGTCGGCGAGGCCGGTCGTCTCGATGACGACACGGTCGAAGGTGAGCTCGCCCTTGCGGCGCTTCTCGGCCAGCTCGGCGAGCGTGCTGCGCAGGTCCTCGCGGATCGTGCAGCAGACGCAGCCGTTGCTCATCTGGATGATCTGCTCCTCGGTGTCGACCTTCAGGATGTCGTTGTCGATGTTCTCCTCGCCGAACTCGTTCTCGATGATGGCGATCTTCTGGCCGTGCGCTTCGGTCAGCACGCGCTTGAGCAGCGTCGTCTTGCCGGCGCCGAGGAAGCCGGTGAGGATGGTGGCGGGGATCAGTGACATGGTGGTTGCGCCGCAGGCGGCAGGCCTGCGACGGATAAGACGAAGGGCCCTGGCGGGGAGCCAGGCCAGATGAGGGCGGCGGAATGTCTTGCAAGTCCCCGGGGCTGTCAAGCCGAGGGGAATCGAGGCGCTCGGCGTCGGGCATGGCCGCCGAGGCGCGGCCCCGCCGCCGCGGCCGGGGGGCTGGGGTATCCTCCCCGGCATCGCCCCTTGCGGCACTTGCGGCACCCCAGTGTCCGAACCTCCGTCGACGCGCCCCGGCGCGCTGGTCCACGAACCGCGTGCCGAACCGCGCCCGGGCCCGCGCACGGGCAAGCGCGGCTTCTTCGAGCGCCTGGTCGAGTTCGTCTCGCCCGGGCCCGACAGCAAGGCCGAGCTGCTGGAGACGCTGGCCGAGGCCGAGAACCGCGAGCTGATCGAGCCCGAGTCGCGCGTCATGCTCGAAGGCGTGCTGCGCATGGCCGACATGACCGCCGGCGACGTGATGGTGGCCGCGCCGCGCATGGACCTGCTGGACATCGACGCGCCGTACGAGGAGCTGCTGCACGTCGTCATCGGCACTGCGCACTCGCGCTTCCCGGTCTACGAGGGCGGGCGCGACAACATCATCGGCATCCTGATGGCCAAGGACCTGCTGAAGCGCCAGCGCTCGCCCGAGCTGCACCTGCGCACGCTGATCCGCCCGGCCGTCTTCGTGCCCGAGAGCAAGCGCCTGAACGAGTTGCTGCGCGACTTCCGCAGCAACCGCAACCACCTGGCGATCGTCATCGACGAGTTCGGCAACACCGCCGGGCTCATCACGATCGAAGACGTGCTCGAGGAGATCGTCGGCGAGATCGAGGACGAGTTCGACGAGCAGGAGCGCGAGGGCGGCATCTACACGCTGGCCGACGGCAGCCATCGCGTCGCCGGTGACGTGGCGATCGCCGCCGTCAACGAGGCCTTCGCGACGCGGCTGCCCGAAGAAGAGTTCGACACCATCGGCGGCCTGATCGCGCACGAACTCGGCCAGGTGCCGCGGCGCGGCGAGGCGGTGGAACTCGGCGGCCTGCGCTTCACGGTGATGCTGACGCGCGGCGGCGCGGTGCGCTGGTTCCGCGTCATGCGAGCGCCCCGCGCCGAACAGCCGGCCGAGGGCGGCGCCGGCGCTTGAGCGCGTCGATCGCCGCGGCGCCCCGGCCGGCGGCGCCGCGCCGGGTGGCATCGCTTTGGTTGGCATTGGCCCTGGCCGCGGCCGGCGCGGTGCAAACGTTCGCCTTCGTGCACACGTGGGTCTGGCCGTTGCCGCTGGCCGGTGCGGCGCTGCTGGCTGTGTGCCTGGCGCGCGCGACGCCGGGGGGCGCGTTCCTGCTCGGCTGGAGTTACGGCACCGGCTGGCTGCTCGCGGGCGTCTGGTGGCTCTTCATCAGCATGCATCGTTACGGCGCGCTGCCGGCGCCGCTGGCCGCCGCGGCGGTGTTCGCGCTGGCCGCGGCGCTGTCCCTGTACCTCGGCGCGGCGGCGGCGGCGTTTGCGCGCTGGCGGTGGGGTCAGGTGGCCGCCGATGCGGCACTGTTCGCGGCGCTGTGGCTGCTGGCCGAACTGGCGCGCGGCGTGCTCTTCACCGGCTTTCCGTGGCTCGCGGCCGGCTACTCGCAGGTCGATGCGCCGCTGGCGGCGCTGGCGCCTTGGCTCGGCGTCTACGGCATCGGCGCGGTGCTGGCCGGGCTCGGCGCCGCGATCGGCCTCGGCGTCGCGACGCGGACCTGGCGCGCGCCGGCGGTGGCGCTGGCGGTGCTGGCCGCATTGGCAGCGGCGCCGGTGCCGGTGTTCACGCGTGCCGCTGGCGAGGTCGACGTCGCACTCTTGCAGACCAACGTGCCGCAAGACGAGAAGTTCGACACCGAGCGGCTGCCGGTGACGCTGGGCGCGGTGCAGGCGGCGCTGCTGTCGGCGCAGGCCGATCTGGTCGTCGCGCCGGAAACCGCGTTGCCGCTGTTGCCCGGGCAGTTGCAGGACTTCGCGCCCGGCTACTGGCCGCGGCTCGTCGAGCACTTCTCGGGCGCCGGCACCCAGCGCGCGGCACTCATCGGCATGCCGCTTGGCGACTACGACCGCGGCTACACGAACTCGGTCGTCGGGCTCGGGGGTTCGGGAGCGCCGGGCGCCACCTACCGCTACGACAAGGCGCACCTCGTGCCCTTCGGCGAGTTCATCCCGGTCGGCTTTCGCTGGTTCACCGAACTGATGAACATCCCGCTCGGCGACTTCGCGCGCGGCCGGCCCGACCCGCCGCCGTTCGCCGCGGCCGGGCAGCGCGTTGCGCCGAACATCTGCTACGAAGACCTGTTCGGCGAAGAGCTGGCGCGGCGCTTCGTCGGCGGCGCCGCGGCCGCGCCGACGCTCTTCGCCAACCTCAGCAACATCGCCTGGTTCGGGCCGACGATCGCGGTCGACCAGCACCTGCACATCTCGCGGCTGCGCACGCTCGAGTTCCAGGTGCCGATGGTGCGCGCGACGAACACCGGCGCCACCGCCGCCATCACGCACGAGGCGCGCGTGACGGCGATGCTCGCGCCGCACACGCGCGGCGCGCTCGCCGCGCGTGTGCAGGGCCGCGAAGGCGTGACGCCGTACGCCTGGTGGGCCGGGCGCTTCGGCCTGGCGCCACTGGCGGCGTGCGCGGCAGCGGTCATGCTCGGCGTCATCGCCGCCGGCCGCCGCGCCGCACGACGGGGCACCGGTGCGGGTGATCCGACGGCAGGGCTTTTGTAGAGATCGATGCAAGCACGTAGTAATCTCCACATCAACATGTGGAGCCTGCTCGTGCTGTCCCTGCCCACCGAGAACGCCACCGCGCGCATGCGCGCCTGGCGCACGCTGAAGGCCAGCGGCGCGGCCGTGCTGCGCGACGGCGTCTACCTGCTGCCGGCGCGCGCGGCGCAGACGGCGGTGCTGCGCGCCGTCGCCGACGACGTGCAGGCGGCCGGCGGCAGCGCCCGCGTGCTGCGCTGCGAGGCCGAGGCGGACTTCGAGGCGCTGTTCGACCGCGGCGCCGACTACGCGGCGTTGCTGGCGCAGATGG
This sequence comes from Betaproteobacteria bacterium, assembly GCA_016716535.1. GTDB lineage: Bacteria > Pseudomonadota > Gammaproteobacteria > Burkholderiales > Burkholderiaceae_C > Rubrivivax. The sequence goes on from JADJWD010000005.1 coordinate 31,628, forward strand.
CGCAGCTGCAGGCAGCCGCCTGGTCGTCGGCCGCCGAGGCCGAGCAGGCGCGGCGCGAGGCGCGCCGCCTGCGGCGCAGCTTCGAGCAGCTTCGCGGCGTCGACTTCTTCGCCGGTGCGTCGCAGCGCCAGGCCGAGGAGACGCTCGCGGCGCTCGAAGCGGGCATCGCGCGCGCGCTCGATCCCGACGAGCCGGCCGGCAGCACCACGGCCGCCAGCGGTGCAGCCGCGGCGCGGCGGCGTGCCGCTGCGGCCTACCGCGGCCGCGTCTGGGCGACGCGCCGCCGGCCGTGGATCGACCGCCTGGCCAGCGCCTGGCTGATCAAGCGTTTCATCGATCCGCAGGCGCGCTTCCTGTGGCTGGCGCGGCCGGCTGACTGCCCGCCGTCGGCCGTCGGCTTCGACTTCGATGGCGCGGAGTTCAGCCACGAGGGTGAGCGCGTGACCTTCGAGACGCTGCTGGCGAGCTTCGCGCTCGCCTCGCCGGCGTTGCAGCGTCTCGGCCGCCTCGTGCACGCGCTCGATGCCGGCGGCGAACTGCCGCCGGAGGCCACCGGCGTCGAGCAGGTGCTGGGCGGCATGCGCGAGGCGCTCGCCGACGACGACCAGTTGCTGCTGGCCGCCGCCGGCGTGTTCGAAGGGCTGCACCGCGCGTTCGAGAAGGAGGCTGCGGCATGACGACCGAGGTCGGCAGGACGACGGCGCCGGCTGCGGGCGCGGCGGATGCTGCTTCCACCGGCCCGGCCGCGACCTACGAGGATGCACCCGGCCCGACTGCCGCTCCGCCCGCCCCGAGCTTCGGCGAAGCGCTGCGCTTCTGGTTGAAGCTCGGCTTCATCAGCTTCGGCGGCCCGGCCGGGCAGATCGCGATCATGCACAGCGAGCTCGTCGAGCGCCGGCGCTGGGTGAGCGAGCGGCGCTTCCTGCACGCGCTCAACTACTGCATGGTGCTGCCCGGCCCCGAGGCGCAGCAGCTCGCCACCTATCTCGGCTGGCTCTTGCACCGCACCTGGGGCGGCATCGTCGCCGGCGCGCTTTTCGTGCTGCCTTCGCTCGTGCTGCTCGTCGCGCTCGCGGCGCTGTACATGGCCTGGGGACAGCAGCCGCTGGTCGCCGGTCTCTTTTACGGCATCAAGCCGGCCGTGACGGCGATCGTGCTGCACGCCGCCTGGCGCATCGGCTCGCGCGTGCTGCACAACGCCAGCCTGTGGGCGATCGCGGTCGGCGCCTTCGTCGCGATCTTCGCGCTGCACTGGCCGTTCCCGTTGATCGTCGGCCTGGCGGCGCTGGCGGGCTGGATCGGCTCGCACCTCGTGCCGGCGCACTTCGCGCCCGGTGGCGGGCATGGCGGCGGGCAGGGCGCAGTGCACGGCGCCGCCAAGGCACCGGCTGGCCCGGCGGTCATCGACGACGACACGCCGCCGCCGGCGCATGCGCGGTTCAGTGCGGCCAAGCTCGCGGCAGTCGTCGCGGCCGGGCTGGCGCTGTGGTCGCTGCCGTTCGTGGCCATCGCCGCCTGGCACGGCTGGCACGCCACGCTCACGCAGATGGCGTGGTTCTTCACGAAGGCGGCGCTGCTCACCTTCGGTGGCGCCTACGCGGTGCTGCCGTACGTCTATGACGGCGCCGTCGCGCACTTCGGCTGGCTGACGGCGTCGCAGATGATCGACGGCCTGGCGCTCGGCGAGACGACACCCGGGCCGCTGATCATGGTCGTCGCCTTCGTCGCCTTCGTCGGCGGCTGGACGAAGGCGGTGCTCGGGCCCGAGGCGCTCGTGCTCGGCGGCGCGCTGGCGGCGGTCGTCGTCACCTGGTTCACGTTCCTGCCGTCGTTCCTCTTCATCCTGGCCGGTGCGCCGCTCGTGGAATCGACGCGGGGTTCGCTGCGGCTGGCCGCGCCACTGACCGCGATCACCGCCGCAGTGGTCGGCGTGATCGTCAACCTCGCGCTCTTCTTCGGCTGGCACGTGCTGTGGCCGCGCGGGCTCGAAGGGCCCTTCGAATGGCCCGCGGCGTTGATCGCCATCGCCGCCGCGGTGGCGCTGCTGCGCTTCAAGCGCGGCGTGCTGCCGGTCATCGCGGCGTCGGCGCTGGCCGGGCTCTTGGTCAGCCTGGGCTGGCCGGTGCGTTGAAGCGCTGCGATGGGCGCCACTCACCCTCGAAGGAGGCTGCGATGAGTCAGATGAAGGTCGACGAACTCGCGCTGTGGCTCGAGCACGGCTTCGGCTGCACGCTGCTCGATGTGCGGCGCGCCCGCGCCCGCGACGACGACGGCACGGCGATCGCCGGCGCGCGCTGGCTCGATCCGGCGCTGTGGCTGGACTGGAAGGACGGCGTTGCCACCGATCGCCCGGCGGTGCTGTACTGCGCGCACGGACACGAGATCAGCCAGGGCCTCGTCGCGGCGCTGCGCGCGATGGGGGTCGATGCCCGCCACCTCGAAGGCGGCATCTCGGCGTGGAAGGGCGCGGGGCTGCCGGTGCAGGCGCTACAGGCGCGCCAGCCGCTACAGCCGGCGGCGCGGCCGGCGCCATGAACGCGCCTGCCGGCGCGGCGGTGCCACGGCCGGCACCGCGCCTCGCCATCCTCTACCCCGGTGACCGCGCCGCGCACGACCGCGCCGACCCGGCGGCCAGCCGCTTCGCGGCGCTGTTCGCGGCCTTCGCGGCGGCCGGTATGCACGCCGAGCCGGCGATCTACCACGACGACTTCGCCGACGAGGTCGGAGCGCAGTTGCACGGCGTGCACGGCGTGCTCGTGTGGCACAACCCGATCGAGGGCGGCCGCACACGCGCGCGGCTCGACGCGCTGCTGCGCGACGTGGCCGGGGGTGGCGCGAGTGGCGTCTTCGTCAGCACGCACCCTGACGTGATCCTGCGCCTCGGCACGAAAGACGTGCTGCTGGCGGCGCGCGCGCTGCCGTTCGGCAGCGACGTGCACCGCGTCGATTCGATCGAGCAACTGCGCGCCGAGCTGCCGGCGCGGCTGGCGCGAGGCGCGCGGGTGCTCAAGCAGCACCGCGGCCACAGCGGCATCGGTGTGTGGCGCGTGGAGGCGATCGGAGCGCCCGGCGGCGACCGGTTTTCGCTCAGGCACGCCGAGCGCGGCAGCGCGCCGCAGGTCGTGGACTTCGAAGCCGTCGTGCAGACGCTCGCGCCGTACTTCGCCGGCGGCGGCCACATGGTCGACCAGGCCTGGCAGCCGCGGCTGCCCGAGGGCATGGTGCGCGCCTACCTCGTCGGCGACCGCGTCGCCGGCTTCGGCCACCAGGCGGTCAACGCGTTGCACCCTGGCACGGCCGGCGGCGAGCCGCCGCCGCCCGGCCCGCGCCTGTACAGCGGTGCCGACGACATGCGCTTCCAGGCACTGCGCGAACGGCTCGAAAGCGAGTGGGTGGCACAGTTGGCGCAGGCCACCGGCGTCGCGACGGCCGACTTGCCGCTCTTGTGGGACGCCGACTTCCTGCTCGGCGAGCGCTCGCCCGCGGACATCGCCGCCGGCCGCGAGCGCTACGTGCTGTGCGAGGTCAACGTCAGCAGCGTTGCGCCGTTCCCCGACGCGGCGATCGCGCCGCTGGTGGCCGCGACGCTACGGCGCCTTCAAGCGCGGTGACCGTGGCGGGCGTCGGCGCGCCGCCACAGCGTCGCCAGCGTCAGCCCCGACACGATGTGCCAGATGCCCCACAGGCTCGCGACGATCACCATGCCGAGGTCGGCGTTGAACTGCACCGCGATGATGCCGAGCGCGAGGCCCGAGTTCTGCATGCCGCCTTCGATGGTGACGGCGCGTCGGTCGCGCTCGGCGAGGCGGAACGCGGTGGCCGCGAGCCAGCCGAGCGCCAGCCCCGCGGCGTTGTGCGCGACGACGAGGCCGAGCTGCGGCAGCAGCTGCACGTTCAGCAGCTGCCGCTCGCGCACGAGGCCGAGCGCGATGAACGCAAAGAGCGCAAAGAGGCTGAAGCGCCCGAGCGGCCGGCGCAGCTTGCTCGTCACCGCCGGCCAGCGGCGGCTAGCGAAGAGGCCGAGCGCCATCGGCACGGCCAGCAGCGCAAGCAGGCTCCACCAGATCGCCGAGGCGTCGATGTCGAGCTTGCGCAGCCAGGCGGAGGTGGCCGGGTTGCTCGCCACCATCCAGGTGAAGTTGAACGGCGTGACCACCAGCGCCAGCAGCGCCGCGACGGCCGAGATGCTGACCGACAGCGCCGTGTTGCCGCGCCCGTAGTGCGTCATGAAGTTCGACAGCGAGCCGCCGGGGCAGCAGGCGACGAGGATCATCGCCGCCTCGGTGTTGGCCGGCAGGTCGAGCGCCAGCGTCGCGAGCCAGGTGCCCACCGGCAGCAGCACGAACTGCGGCACGAGGCCGCCGACCACCGCGCGCGGCATGTGCGCGACGAGCTTGAAGTCCTGCACGCGCAGATCGAGCGCGACGGTGAAGACCATCACGGCGAGCACGAGGCTCAGCACGAGTTGCTGCGCGGTCATGAACAGCGAGGCTAACGGCGCCGCGGGCCGCGCCGGCCCGGGGTTTACGCTTCTGCGGCGCGGATCCGACAGCCAGGCGACGAGGATGCGACGACATGCGGCGAACAGGCGACCTCGCTGCGACGCGGCCGCCACGCCCGGCCACTTAAACTGCCGCCTTCCCTGCGCACCGTCTCGCTTTGCGCGCCATGCTCACCTTCCAACAGATCATTCTTCGCCTGCAGGACTACTGGGACCGCCAGGGCTGCGCGCTGCTGCAACCGTACGACATGGAGGTGGGCGCGGGCACCAGCCACACGGCGACCTTCTTGCGCGCGCTCGGCCCCGAGCCGTGGAAGGCGGCCTACGTGCAGCCCAGCCGGCGTCCGAAGGACGGCCGCTACGGCGACAACCCGAATCGCCTGCAGCACTACTACCAGTACCAGGTGGTGCTGAAGCCGGCGCCCGAGAACATCCTCGAGCTGTACCTCGGCAGCCTGGAGGCGCTGGGCTTCGACCTCAAGGTCAACGACGTGCGCTTCGTCGAGGACGATTGGGAGAACCCGACGCTCGGCGCCTGGGGCCTGGGCTGGGAGGTGTGGCTCAACGGCATGGAGGTGACGCAGTTCACCTACTTCCAGCAGGTTGGCGGCATCGACTGCAAGCCGCTCACCGGCGAGATCACCTACGGCCTCGAGCGCCTGGCGATGTACATCCAGGGCAAGGAGAGCATCTTCGACCTCGAGTTCGCGCCGGGCCTGAGCTATGGCGCCGTCTACCACCAGAACGAGGTCGAGCAGAGCACCTACAACTTCGAGCTGAGCGATGTCGAGTTCCTGCTCTCGGCCTTCGGTGCGCACGAGCGGCAGGCCAAGGTGCTGATGGAGCAGCAGCTCGCGCTGCCGGCTTACGAGCAGGTGCTGAAGGCCGCGCACACTTTCAACCTGCTCGACGCGCGCGGCGCGATCAGCGTCACCGAGCGCGCCGCCTACATCGGCCGCATCCGCAACCTGGCGCGCACGGTGGCGCAGAGTTATCTCGACAGCCGCGCGCGGCTGGGCTTCCCGCTCGCGCCGCGCGCCTGGGCCGACGAGGTGCAGGCGAAACTCGCCGAGCAGCGGGCGAAGGCGGAGAAGAACAACGAGAGGAAGGCGGCCTGAGCAATGACTGCGAAGAACCTGCTCGTCGAACTCTTCGTCGAGGAGCTGCCGCCGAAGGCGCTGAAGAAGCTCGGCGAGGCGTTCGGCCACGAGCTGGCCGCCGGCCTGAAGTCGCAGGGCCTCGCGTCGGACACCTCCGTGCTGACGGTGTTCGCGACGCCGCGGCGCCTGGGCGCGCACGTCAGCCACGTCCGGCCGGTGGCCGCCGACAAGGCGGTGTCGCACAAGCTGATGCCGGTGGCCGTGGGCCTGGACGCACAAGGCCGGCCGACGGCGGCGCTGGCGAAGAAGCTGGCGGCGCTCGGCGCACCCGCCGATGCGCCGCTGGCGCGCCGCACCGACGGCAAGGCCGAGGTGCTGTTTCTCGACGCGACGCAGCCCGGCGCGCCGCTCGCCACCGGGCTGCAGAAGGCGCTCGACGACGCGATCGCGAAGCTGCCGATCCCGAAGGTGATGCAGTACCAGCTCGCCGACGGCTGGAGCAGCGTGCACTTCGTGCGCCCGGCGCACGGCCTCGTCGCGCTGCACGGCGCCGAGGTCGTGCCGGTGCGCGCGCTCGGGCTCGAAGCCGGGCGCGCGACGCGCGGCCACCGCTTCGAGGCGCGCATGGACCCGGTGGTCGTGCAGGACGCCGACCACTACGCGCGCCAGCTCGAGGAGCAGGGCGCCGTCGTCGCGAGCTTCGAGCACCGGCGCGCCGAGCTGCTGCGGCAACTGCACGCCGCCGCGGCCGCCGAGCGCCTGACGCCGATCGACGACGAGGCGCTGCTCGACGAGGTGACCGCACTCGTCGAGCGGCCGAACGTGCTCGTCTGCCGCTTCGAGGAAGAGTTCCTCGCCGTGCCGCAGGAATGCCTGATCCTGACGATGAAGGCGAACCAGAAGTACTTCCCGCTGCTCGATGCGCAGCAGCGGCTGACGAACCGCTTCCTCGTCGTCAGCAACATCCGCCCCGACGACGCGAGCCGCGTCGTGCAGGGCAACGAGCGGGTCGTGCGCCCGCGGCTGGCGGACGCGAAGTTCTTCTTCGACCAGGACCGCAAGAAGACGCTCGCCTCGCGCGTGCCCGGGCTCGCGAAGGTCGTCTACCACGGCAAGCTCGGCACGCAGGGTGAGCGCGTCGAGCGCGTGCGCACCCTCGCGCGGGCGATCGGCGAGAGGCTCGGCGGCCTTGCGTTGGCGGACCTCGCCGACGAGGCGGCGACGCTGGCCAAGGCGGACCTGCTGACCGACATGGTCGGCGAGTTCCCCGAGCTGCAAGGCACGATGGGCGCCTACTACGCGCGCCACGACGGCCACCTCGACGCCATCGCCGAGGCGATCGAAGACCACTACAAGCCGCGCTTTGCCGGCGACGCGTTGCCGCGCGGCGAAGTCGGCCTCGCGGTGGCACTGGCCGACAAGCTCGAGACGCTCGCAGGCCTCTTCGGCATCGGCCAGTTGCCCAGCGGCGACAAGGACCCGTTCGCGCTGCGCCGGCATGCGCTCGGCGTGATCCGCATGCTCGTCGAGCGCGATCTGCCGCTGGCGCTGACGGACCTCGTCGCCACCGCTTTTCGCGCCTTCCCGGCCACGCACGGGCAGGCGCAGGCCGAGGTGCAGCTCTTCATCGTCGAGCGGCTCGTCGGTGCGTTGCGCGAGCAAGGTTATTCGGCGCAGGAAGTCGACGCCGTCGTCGCGCTGCGCCCCGAGCGCTTCGGCGAGATCCCCAAGCGCCTGGCGGCGGTGCGCGCCTTCGCGGCGATGCCCGAGTCGGCCTCGCTCGCGGCGGCCAACAAGCGCGTCGGCAACATCCTGCGCAAGAGCGAAGGGGGCGACGATGCGGCAGCGGCCGCCGAGCCCGTGGACGAGGCGCGCCTCGTCGAGCCGGCCGAGCGCGCGCTCTTTGCGGCGCTTCGCGAGGTGGCGCCGCGCGCCGAGCGGGCGTTCGACAGCGGCGACCTCGCCGGCTCGCTGCGCGAGCTGGCGGCGCTGAAGGCACCGGTCGACAGCTTCTTCGACGCGGTGATGGTCAATGCCGACGACGCGGCGCTGCGCCGCAACCGGCTGGCGCTGCTGGCGATGCTGCACCGGGCGATGAACCGCGTTGCCGATCTTTCGCGGCTGGTGACCTGAGGCGCAGGCCGCGACAGGCGAGAGAGCCGAGGGCAAGGAACCAAGAGGAGCGACAGAGGGAGCCCGCGATGCACACCACCAAGCTCGTCATCCTCGGCCGCGACGGCATCCTCAACAAGTACCGCGAGGACCACGTCAAGTCGCCGGCCGAGTGGGTGCCGATCGCGGGCGCGCTCGAGGCGGTGGCGCGTCTGAACCACGCCGGCTGGCACGCGGTGGTGGCGACGAATCAGGCCGGCATCGGCCGCGGGCTGATCGACATGGCGTCGATCAACGCCATCCACGCGCACATGAACCAGCAGCTGCTGGCGCAGGGCGGGCGGCTCGACGCGGTGTTCTTCTGCCCGCACACGCCCGAGGAAGGCTGCAGTTGCCGCAAGCCCCTGCCGGGGATGATGCGCGACATCGGGCTGCGCTACGGCGTCGACCTGCGCCACGTGCCGATGGTCTGCGACACGCTGCGTGATCTGCAGGCCGCGCAGGCCGCGGGCTGCGAGCCGCATCTCGTCGAAAGCGGCCGCGCCACCGGACTCAACCCCGAGCAGGTGGCGCAGATGGTCGAGAAGGTGCCGGGCACCGTCGTGCACAGCGACCTCGGCGCGTTTGCCGAATTCCTGCTCAGGCGCGACCACATCGATCTGTCGACACACGGGAGCCTTGCGTGATGTCGACGGCGCCGCGCGCGGCTGCTGCCGCGCCGTCGCCGGCCTCGCTTGCGCTGAAGGGCTGGACGGCGCTGCGCTCGCTGCTGTTCGTCGCCTGGCTGGTCGCCACCGTCGTGCCGTGGGCGCTGGCGGTGCTCGCGATGGCGCCGTTCGCGGGCAGCACGCGCCTGTACTGGGCCTGCGTCGGCTGGCTGCGCGTGGCGATCTGGGGCTGCCGCTTGATCTGCGGCGTGCGCTGGCGCGTCGCCGGCCTCGAGCATGTGCCGACCGCGGCCGACGCGAAGGGCGCCGTGCTGCTCGCGCCCAAGCACCAGAGCGCGTGGGAGACGTTCGCGCTGCCGATGCTGATGCCGCACCCGCTGGCCTACGTGTTCAAGCGCGAGCTGCTGTACATCCCGTTCTTCGGCTGGGCGATGGGGCGGCTGGACATGATCCACATCGACCGCAGCAAGCGCGCCGAAGCCTGGGCGAAGGTCGCCGAGCAGGGCCGGCGGCTCTTCTCCGAAGGCGTGTGGGTAATCATGTTCCCCGAGGGCACGCGCACGCCGCGCGGCAGCCAGGGCGCGTACAAGACCGGCGCGTCGCGGCTGGCGGTGGCCACCGGCGTGCCGATCGTGCCGATCGCCGTGACCTCGGCGCGCTGCTGGCCGCGCAAGACCTTCCTGGTGCGGCCGGGGGTCGTCGACGTGTCGATCGGCCCGCCGATCGCCGCCGCCGGGCGTGATGCCGACGAGCTGATGCGCGAGGTCGAGGCCTGGATCGAAGCCGAGATGCGGCGCCTGGACCCCGAGGCGTACACCAGCACATCGGTGCCCGCCTGAAAGACAGGTGGTGCCTACAATGACGGCTCATGCCGAGCGCCTCCGGGTCACCGCACCCGCTGCCGATCCAGCTTTCGCTGTTCGACACCACGCCTGAGGCCGAGGCGGCGAGCGCGTCGCCGCGTCCCGCGCACGATCGGCCGTCGGCGATGCCCGGCACGCCGACGTCACCGGTGGCGCCATCTGCCTCGGCGCCAGCGCCCGCCCCGACCCCGGTACCGCCCGAACACCGCCATCCGCGCGCCGCACGCGAGATCCACCTCGGCGAGCATCGCGTCGCCTACGCCTTCAGGCGCGCGCGCCGGCGCACGATCGGCTTCGTCGTCGGCCCCGAAGGGCTGACGGTCAGCGCGCCGCGCTGGGTGAGCGTCGGCGAGGTCGAGGTGGCGCTGCGCGAGAAGGCGCCGTGGATCCTGCGCAAGCTGCACGAGCAGCGAGAGCGCACGCGGCGCCTGGAGCGCGCTCGCATCGAGTGGCGCGACGGCGCCGGCTTCCCCTTCCTCGGCGAGACGGTGATCGTCGTCGTCGACCCGCGCATCACCGGCTCGGTGCTGCGCCAGGCCGAAGCGACGCTGCCCGGCGTGCCGGCGCTGACGCTGCACCTGGGCCTGCCGCAGGCAGCGGCGGCCGAGCAGATCCGCGACGCCGTGCAGAGCTGGCTGCAGCGCCAGGCGCGGCGCATCTTCGAGGAGCGCACCGCCGTCTTCGCCGAGCGGCTGGGCGTGCGCGTGCGCCGGCTGGCGCTGAGCGCGGCCGCCACGCGCTGGGGCAGCGCCAACGCCGACGGCTCGATCCGGCTGAACTGGCGGCTCGTGCACTTCGCGCTGCCGGTCATCGACTACGTCGTCACGCACGAACTGGCGCACCTGCGCGAGATGAACCACAGCCCGGCCTTCTGGGACGTGGTGCGCTCGGCGCTGCCCGGGTTCGAGGCGGCGCGCGGCGCGTTGCGCACCGAGGTGCTGCCGGCGTTCGAGTGAGTGGCGGCCCTGGCCCCCACCTACGGGGGCCCCGACTCGCGGTGCCGTTCCACCATTCGTAGGATGGGCACGAGCCGCCTTGCGGCGCACACTGCGCGCCAGGCTGTCATTCCACAGCGCACCGGTTTCATCGGGGAAGGTAGGGCCCGGCAGTTCAGGGCCCTCATCAGGTAACGGCAGGCGGTTTACCCCGCCTGCCGTCTTTTTTTTGCCCCGCGGCTTGGGCCGGGCGGTGGCTGCCGCTGGTTGTCGCTGGCTATATTTGCCGCCGCCATGCGAGAGCGCACCTTCACGATCAGCGAGCTGGCGTCGGAGTTCGACGTCACCGCGCGCGCCATCCGCTTCTACGAAGACGTGGGCCTGCTGACGCCGGCGCGCGCCGGGCGCAACCGCGTCTACACGCACCGCGACCGCACGCGGCTGAAGCTGACGCTGCGCGGCAAGCGGCTCGGGCTGACGCTGTCGGAGATCAAGCAGCTCGTCGACCTCTACGAGGCCGGCACCGACCAGGCGCCGCAGCTGCGCGCCTTTCTCGACGTGCTGGGCGCGCACCGGCGCTCGCTCGAGCAGCAGCGCGAAGACCTCGAGATCACGCTGGCCGAGATCGCCCAGCACGAGGCGCGCTGCCGCACGCTGCTGGGTACGCGCCGCAGGCGCTGAAGGCACAGGCGCCGGCGCTGAACGCGTTGACGGCGCGGCGGCTCGCGGCGGGCGCGGCCGGGGCGTTCCGTATGATTGACGTGCACGTCAATTCACCCGCTTTCCCCGTACGGAGACCCCCATGGACCTGCCCGGCCTCGACTTCCAGCTCGGCGAGGACATCGACGCACTGCGCGACGCGGTGCGCGCCTTCGTCGCGGCCGAGATCACGCCGCGCGCCGCCGAGGTCGACAAGAGCGACCGCTTCCCGATGGACCTGTGGCGCAAGATGGGCGAGCTCGGCGTGCTCGGCATCACCGTGCCCGAGGAATACGGCGGCGCGGGCCTGGGCTACCTGGCGCACATGGTGGCGATGGAGGAGATCAGCCGCGGCAGCGCGTCGATCGGCCTCAGCTACGGCGCGCACAGCAACCTGTGCGTCAACCAGATCAAGCGCAACGGCAGCGAGGCGCAGAAGAAGAAGTACTTGCCGAAGCTCATCAGCGGCGAGCACGTCGGCGCTTTGGCGATGAGCGAGCCGGGCGCCGGCTCCGACGTCATCTCGATGAAGCTGAAGGCCACCGAGAAGGACGGCTATTACGTCCTGAACGGCACGAAGATGTGGATCACCAACGGCCCCGACGCCGACACGATGGTGGTCTACGCGAAGACCGAACCCGAACTCGGCGCGCGCGGCGTCACCGCCTTCATCGTCGAGAAGGGCATGAAGGGCTTTTCGACGGCGCAGAAGCTCGACAAGCTCGGCATGCGCGGCAGCCACACCGGCGAGATGGTGTTCGACGGCGTCGAGGTGCCCGCCGCCAACGTGCTGGGCGCGCTCAACGGCGGCGCGAAGGTGCTGATGAGCGGGCTGGATTACGAGCGTGCCGTGCTCGCCGCCGGGCCGATCGGCATCATGCAGGCGGTGATGGACAACGTGGTGCCCTACGTGCACGAGCGCCGGCAGTTCGGGCAGAGCATCGGCGAGTTCCAGCTCATCCAGGGCAAGCTCGCCGACATGTACACCGTGCTGCAGGCCGGCCGCGCCTTCTGCTACACGATCGGCAAGAACCTCGACCGGCTCGGCACCGAGCACGTGCGCCAGGTGCGCAAGGACTGCGCGAGCGTCATCCTGTGGTGCGCCGAGAAGGCCACCTGGATGGCCGGCGAGGGCATCCAGATCTTCGGTGGCAACGGCTACATCAACGACTACCCGCTCGGGCGCCTGTGGCGTGACGCCAAGCTCTACGAGATCGGCGCGGGCACGAGCGAGATCCGCCGCATGCTGATCGGGCGCGAGCTGTTTTCCGAGACGATGTGAGGCGCCGCGGCGCCTCGCCCCGGCGCGCCTTGGGGCGAAAGGGTGCCGCCTAAACTCGCCGCATGCGCGAAGAACTGAAGCACCTGCTCGACAACAACCGCCGCTGGGCGGCGGCGACGAACGCTCGCGAGCCGGGCTTCTTCACGCGCCTGGCGCAGCAGCAAAGCCCGCGCTACATGTGGATCGGCTGCGCCGACAGCCGCGTGCCGGCCAACGAGATCACCGGCCTCGATCCCGGCGAGGTGTTCGTCCACCGCAACGTCGCCAACGTCGTCGTGCACTCGGACCTGAACGCGCTGTCGACGATCCAGTTCGCGGTCGAGCACCTGAAGGTCGAGCACATCATCGTCGTCGGCCACTACGGCTGCGCCGGCGTGCGCGCGGCGATGCGCGGCCTGCGCGTGGGGCTGGCCGACAACTGGCTGCGCCACGTGCACGACGTGCGGCTGCGCCATCGCAAACGCATCGACCACCTGCCCGAGCCCGAGCAGGAGAACATCCTGTGCGAGATGAACGTCATCGAGCAGGTGGGCAACGTCGCGCTGTCCACCGTGGTGCAGGACGCCTGGGCGCGCGGCCAGAAGGTCAGCGTGCACGGCTGGGTCTACGGCCTCTCCGACGGGCTGCTGAAGGATCTGCAGGTGACGATGGACCGGCCCGAGACGGTGGTGCAGGTGTTCGGCGCGGCGATCAAGCGCTATCCGCGGCAGGCCGGCGGCGAAGCGAACGGCGGAACGGGCAACGGCGCGGGCGACCCGTCAGGCGATGACGTGGACGACGACGTAAGCGGCGAGACCACCTTCTGAACCTACACTGCCGGCAGTGTCTTTGCCTGGCTGCCGTCCATGTTCCCGCAACGTCTCAACGACTCTCGCGCCTACGACATCGCCGCCGCGCTGCGCGACGGCTTCGACCGGCACTACCGCCTCTTCCGCGAGACCAGCGCCGCGGCCAAGCAGCGCTTCGAGCGTGCCGACTGGCACGGCCAGCAGCGCGCGCAGCGCGAGCGCATCGAGTTCTACGACGTGCGCGTCGACGAAGCGGTGCTGCGCCTGCGCACCGAGTTCGGCGTCGACAAGCTCGGCATGGACACCTGGCAGCAGGTCAAGCTGCATTACATCGGCCTGTTGACCGACCATCACCAGCCCGAGCTTGCCGAGACCTTCTTCAACTCGGTGACGGCCAAGCTGCTTCACCGCAGCTACTTCAACAACGACTTCATCTTCGTGCGCCCGGCCGTCAGCACCGAGTACATCGAGAACGACGAGCCGGCCAGCAAGCCCACCTACCGGGCCTACTACCCGACGCGCGAGAACTTGCGCGAGACCTGGAAGCGCGTCATCGACAACTTCCAGCTCGCGCTGGAGTTCGAGGACCTCGACCGCGACGCGGCCAACGTGACGCAGGCGATGCTGGCCGAACTGGGGCCGTTCCGCCCGCGCACGAACTTTCAGATCCAGGTGCTGTCGAGCCTGTTCTTCCGCAACAAGGGCGCCTACCTCGTCGGCAAGATCATCAACGGCTTCGTCGAGATCCCGCTGGCGCTGCCGATCCTGCACACCGGCGAAGGCGCCGGCAGCAAGCTCGTCGTCGACGCGGCGCTCTTCGGCGAGGACGAGCTGCTGATGATCTTCAGTTACGCGCGCGCCTACTTCATGGTCGACATGGAGGTGCCGAGCGCCTACGTGCAGTTCCTGCGCGGCATGATGCCGCGCAAGCCCCGCTCCGAGCTGTACAGCGCGCTCGGCCTGCAGAAGCAGGGCAAGAACATGTTCTACCGCGACTTCATGTACCACCTGCGGCACAGCAGCGACCGCTTCCGCATCGCGCCGGGCATCAAGGGCATGGTGATGCTGGTGTTCGACCTGCCGTCGTACCCGTACGTGTTCAAGGTCATCAAGGACTTCTACCCGCCGCAGAAGGACACGACGCGCGAGCAGATCATGTCCAAGTACCTGCTCGTCAAGCAGCACGACCGCGTCGGCCGCATGGCCGACACGCTCGAGTACAGCATGGTCGCCTTCCCGCGCCAGCGCTTCGAGGAGGAGCTGATCGCCGAGCTGAAGCACTTCTGCGGCAGCCTGCTCGAGGACGACGGCGACCGCCTCGTCATCCGCCACCTCTACATCGAGCGGCGGATGATCCCGCTGAACATCTATCTGCAGGAAGCCGGGCCGGAGGGCGTCGAGCACGCCGTCGTCGAGTACGGCAACGCGATCAAGGACCTCGTCGCGGCAAACATCTTCCCCGGCGACATGTTGTGGAAGAACTTCGGCGTCACGCGCCACGGCAAGGTCGTCTTCTACGACTACGACGAGATCGAGTACCTCACCGACTGCAACTTCCGCCGCGTGCCCGCGCCTCGCAACGAGGAAGACGAGATGAGCGGCGAGATCTGGTACACGGTGAACAAGGGCGACGTGTTCCCGGAGACCTTCGGCCCGTTCCTGCTCGGCAACGACGAGGTGCGCGAGGTGTTCATGGCGCACCACGCCGACCTGCTGGACGCCGCGTTCTGGCAGGGCTGCAAGGAGCGCATCCTCGCCGGGCACGTGCACGACGTGTTCCCGTACGAGCCGACGAAGCGCTTCTCGATGCGCGCCAAGGCGCTTGCGGTGGCCGAGGAAGCGCTGGCCGAGTGAGGCGGCGCGCGAGATGAACTTGCGCGACGCGCTCGAACTGGCCAGCTACGCCGTCACGGTGATCGGCCTGCCGTTCGCCGTCTGGGTGTTCTATCTTCAGCAGCGCAAGGAACGCGAGAACGAGGAAGAGGAGGCCTACCAGCACCTGGCCGACGCCTACAACGACTTCCTGAAAACCGCGCTCGCCCACAGCGACCTGCAACTGCGCACGACGAGCGCGCTGCCCGACCCGACGCCCGAGCAGCGCGAGCGCATGCTCGTCATCTTCGACATGCTGATCTCGCTGTTCGAGCGCGCCTTCCTCGTCGCCTGGAAGCCCGAGATGACCGACAGCGAACAGCGGCGCTGGAACAGCTGGGACGACTACATGCGCGAGTGGTGCCGCCGCGACGACTTCGCCAACGCGCTGCCGTTCCTGCTGCGCGGCGAGGACCCCGAGTTCCAGCGCTACATCACCGGCGTGGCCGCCGAGGAAGGCCGCAGCGGGTTGATCGCGCCAGCCTGAGGCCGTTCCTGCGCGCGACTGCCAAACACCTCCGACCCCGAAGCCCGATTCCCGAAGGAGAGCCCACCATGTCGCAAGACCCCATCGTCATCGTCTCCGCCGCCCGCACGCCGATCGGCGGTCTGCTCGGCGACTTCGCCGGCCTCGCCGCGTGGGAGCTGGGTGCGGTGGCCGTCAAGGCCGCCGTCGAGCGCGCCGGCATCGCCGGCGACGCCGTCGACGAGGTGCTGCTCGGCAACTGCCTGATGGCCGGCCAGGGCCAGGCGCCGGCGCGCCAGGCGATGCGCAAAGCCGGCCTGCCCGACTCGACCGGCGCGGTGACACTGTCGAAGATGTGCGGCAGCGGCATGCGCGCGGTGATGTTCGCGCACGACATGCTCGCTGCCGGCACGGCCGACGTGATGGTGGCCGGCGGCATGGAGAGCATGACCAACGCACCGCACCTGATGTTCGCGCGCAAGGGCGTGCGCTACGGCCACGCGCAGATCTTCGACCACATGGCGATGGACGGCCTGGAAGACGCCTACGAGCGCGGCAAGGCGATGGGCGTCTTCGCCGAGAGCTGCGCGGCGAAGTACGGCTTCACGCGCGAGGCGCAGGACCGCTTCGCGATCGCCTCGACGACACGCGCGAAGCAGGCCAACGAGGACGGCAGCTTCGACTGGGAGATCGCGCCCGTCACACTCGCCGGCAAGGGTGGCGAGACCGTCGTCAAGTTCGACGAGCAGCCCTTCAAGGCCAGGCTCGACAAGATCCCGTCGCTGAAGCCCGCGTTCAAGAAGGACGGCACGATCACCGCCGCCAACGCCAGCAGCATCAGCGACGGCGCCGCGGCGCTGGTGCTGATGCGCGAGAGCACGGCCGCAAAGCGCGGCTGCAAGCCGCTGGCGCGCATCGTCAGCCATGCCGTGCACGCGCAGGCGCCGGAGTGGTTCAGCACCGCGCCCGCCGGCGCCATCGCCCGCGCGCTGGCCAAGGCGGGCTGGCAGGCCGGCGAGGTCGACCTGTGGGAAGTCAACGAGGCCTTCGCCGCGGTGACGATGGCCGCGATGGCCGAGTACAAGCTGCCGCACGAGATCGTCAACGTGCACGGCGGCGCCTGCGCGCTGGGCCACCCGATCGGCGCTTCCGGCGCGCGCATCGTCGTCACGCTGCTCGGCGCGCTGCAAAAGCGCGGGTCGAAGCGGGGGATGGCGGCGCTGTGCATCGGCGGCGGCGAGGCCACCGCGCTGGCCGTGGAGATGCTGTGATCGCTGGTCAGGGCCTGCTGCCCGGGCCTGCCGAGGCGGCGCTGTTCGCCACCGCCGTGCTCGTGCTCAACGCAACGCCGGGCGTCGACCTCCTGCTCACCGTGAGTCGCACGCTCGGCGGCGGCGTGCGCGCCGGGGTTGCCGCGGCGTTGGGCATCTCGGCCGGGTGCGTGGTGCATGCGCTGTCCGCGGCCTTCGGGCTGGCGGCGCTGCTGGCGCTGCACCCCGAAGCCTTCCGCGCCATTCAGTGGGCGGGCGCCGCGTATCTCGCCTGGCTGGGCATCGGCCTGCTGCGCGCGGCCTGGCGCGCCGAGCCACCCGCCGGCAACCAAGGCGCGGCCGCCGGGCCGGCGCGCGGTGCCTGGGCCGACTTCCGCACCGGCCTCTTCACCAACGTGCTGAATCCGAAGGTGGCGTTGTTCTTCCTCGCCTTCCTGCCGCAGTTCGTTCCCACGGATTCGCCGAGCCCGACCGCGTCGTTCCTGCTGTTGGGCGCCTGGTTCGTCGCCCAGGGCACCGTCTTCCTGCTGGCGCTGGTGGCGTTGGCGGCGAACTTGCGCCGCCTGTCGGCCAACGACAGCACCCGCCGCTGGCTGCAAGGTGCCGGCGGCCTGCTCTTCATCGTGCTGGCGCTGCGCATCGTGCGCGAGCAGCCGGCCGGCGCCTGAGCCCTGTGCCGGCGCCGATTCACCGAAAGTGACGCCATGCTGTTGAGCGACGACCACCTGGCCGTGCAGGACGCGGTGCGCGCGTTCGTGCAGGCCGAGATCGCCCCGAACGCCGCCGCCTGGGACAAGAGCCACCAGTTCCCTGCCGCGCAGCTGCGCGGGCTGGCGGCGCTCGGCTGCTACGGGGTGGCCGTTCCCGTCGAGTACGACGGCGCCGGCCTCGACACCCTGGCGCTGGCCGTCATCCTCGAGGAGATCGCCGCCGGCGACGGCGCGACGAGCACCGTCGTCAGCGTCAACAACTGCCCGGTGTGCAGCATCCTGATGGCTTTCGGCAATGTCGACCAGAAGGAGCGCTTCCTGAAGCCGCTGGCGCGCGGCGACATGCTCGGCGCCTTCTGCCTGACCGAGCCGCACGTCGGCTCCGAGGCCGGCGGCCTGAAGACCCTGGCGACGCGCGACGGCGGCGACTACGTGCTCAACGGCGTCAAGCAGTTCATCACCAGCGGCAAGAACGGCGACGTGGCGATCGTGATGGCCGTCACCGACCGGGCGGCGGGCAAGAAGGGTATCAGCGCCTTCCTCGTGCCGACCTCGACCCCCGGCTACAAGGTCGCGCGCATCGAGGACAAGATGGGCCAGCACGCCAGCGACACGGCGCAGATCGTGTTCGAGAACTGCCGCGTGCCGGCGGCCAACCTGCTGGGCGACGAGGGCATGGGGCTGAAGATCGCGCTGTCGGGGCTCGAAGGCGGGCGCATCGGCATCGCCAGCCAGAGCGTGGGCATGGCGCGCGCGGCGTTCGAGGCGGCGCTCGCCTACAGCAAGGAGCGGCAGAGCTTCGGCCAGCGCATCTTCGAGCACCAGGCGGTGCAGTTCAAGCTGGCCGAGATGGCCACGCAGATCGAGGCCGCGCGCCAGCTGGTCTGGCACGCCGCGGCGCTGAAGGACGCCGGCCGGCCGTGCCTGAAGGAAGCGGCGATGGCCAAGCTCAACGCCAGCGAGATGGCCGAGCGTGTCTGCTCGGCGGCGATCCAGGTCTTCGGCGGCTACGGCTACGTCAGCGACTTCCCGGTCGAGCGCATCTACCGCGACGTGCGCGTGACGCAGATCTACGAGGGGACGAGCGAGGTGCAGAAGATCTTGATCGGGCGGGCGTTGGGGTAGCGCCCGCCGAAAACAGAAGCGGCCGACCTTTTCAGGTTCGGCCGCTCCCAGCCTACCGGGATTGGAGGCTCAGGCTTCCGTGGAGCGTCGACGGCGAGCGGCAGCGCCCAAGCCGAGCAGGGCAAGAGCGGCAAGAGACAGCGAACCCGGCTCAGGCACTCGGACCGTCAGGTCCGTGCTGAAGAACGCGCCCGATTCGCCCCCGTCCAACGTCAAAAAGCTGATCAACGAAAACGGATCCTGCAAGTCGACGAGACCACCGGAAGTGCCCGGGCCGCTGCCGCCTGCAACCAGCGTGCCGAAGGGACCCCAGGAGTCGAGGCCTCGGTTCTGATCGTCAGCGTACACCGCATACTGCATCAACCCGCCCGAGCCGGTCAGGTTGGCGCCGATGTACAGAGGCGCGGAGGCCGCGTTGCCGAAGTTCAGGTTCGTCTGGGCGAAACCTACGGTGACAGTGCCGTACACCGAACCGTCAACGGACAGCGACGTTCCGAAGCCGGGCATGAAGCGCGGTTCACCGATGGCCGTCAAGGCGATGTCGAGGATCTGGCCGTTGGCAAACTCGGCAATGATGCGGCCGTCACTGCCGGACAGGTCGCCAGCCCCGTTGTCCACCACGCACGTACTCGTGGCGTACTGAAACGCGCCGCCGTCGACGCACACCGCCATGGACACTGCTGCTTGTGCAAAACAAGGGGCAGCGATCGCCGCAGCGGCCAGAAGGTTCCTGAGTTGGACCACTGTTCTTCCTTAGGTTGGCTAGAGATGCGTCAATTCAAGCAGCTACCGGACCAGGCTTTCAAATCAAGTACTTAGTGTCGCTGGGCAGCATGGATGTAAGGCACATCGACTGCGAACTCGGTCACGGCCCAAGCGGTGCTACACCAGCACCTCGACACCTCCCGGATGCCCCAGGAACCCCTGCGGGCTCGCGCTGGCGCCGTAGGCGCCGGACTGGAAGATCACCGCCAGGTCGCCGACTTCGGCCACCGGCAGCTCCATGCGGTCGGCCAGGATGTCCAGCGGCGTGCACAGCGGGCCGACGATCGAGGCCGTCTCGGTGGCGACACCGGCGCCCATCCGGTTGCCGATCGCCACCGGGTAGTTCTTGCGCACCACCTGGCCGAAGTTGCCCGACGCCGCGAGGTGGTGGTGCAGCCCGCCGTCGGCGACGAGGAACACCTGGCCGCGCGACACCTTGCGGTCGACGATGCGCGTCACGTACACGCCGGCCTCGCCGACGAGATAGCGGCCGAGCTCGATGACGAAGCTGGCGCGCGGCATCTCGTCGCGCGCGCGCTGCTGCAGCGCGCGCAGGTTCTCGCCGATCGGCGCCAGCTCCAGCCGCGTCTCGCCGGGGAAGTACGGGATGCCGAAGCCGCCGCCGAGGTTGAGGAAGCGGATGTCGAGCTTCGCGTCGGCGGCCAGGCGCAGCGCCAGCTCGTAGCTCTGGCGCTGCGCGTCGCAGATGCTCTCGGCGCGCAGGTTCTGCGAGCCCGAGAAGAGGTGGAAGCCCTCGAACGACAGCACGCCGGCGCCGGCCGCGGCGATGGCGGCCAAGAGCGCCGGCACCTGCTCGACATCGACGCCGAACTGCTTCGGCCCGCCGCCCATCTTCATGCCCGAGCCCTTGAGCTCGAAGTCGGGGTTGACGCGCACGGCCACGCGCGCCGGCAGTCCGAGTTCACGCGCCGCCGCCGCCAGCACCGGCAGCTCGCGCATCGACTCGACGTTGACGAGCACGCCGGCGGCCACCGCCTGGCGCAGCTCGGGGTCGCGCTTGCCCGGCCCGGCGAAGCTGACCTCGGCCGGGTCGGCACCCGCGTCGAGCGCCACCTTCAGTTCGCCGGCCGAGGCGACATCGATGCCGTCGACGAGCCCGGCCATGAAGCCGACCAGCGCCGGCATCGGGTTGGCCTTCATCGCGTAGTGCAGCTTCGCGCCCGCCGGCAACGCCGCGCGCAGCTCGGCGACACGCGCGCGCAAGAGGCCGCGGTCGTAGGCGTAGAACGGCGTGCGGCCGACCTGCGCCGCGAGCCGGCTCAGCTTCATGCCGCCGACGACGAGTTCGCCGTCGCGCACGGCAAACTGGTTCATCGGCGCGTGCACCGGGCGGGCGGGGCTCGGGTTCGGGCTCGGGCTCGTGGTCATGTGCGTGCCGTCTCGTTCGTGGCGGCGGCCGGCGCTGCCGGTGCCGACGCCTCGGCGCCGTCGTGCTGCTCCACCCAGCGCGTGGCGAGCAGCTTGCGATCGATCTTGCCGTTCGGGTTGCGCGGCAGCGGCCCGGCCATCGGCTCGATGCCGTGCGGCACCATGTACGCGGGCATCAGGCGCTTGCACTCGGTCAGCAGCGCCGCCACGTCGAGCGCCGCGCTGCCGTCGGGCGCGGTGGCGATGACCTGGATCGCCTGGCCGAGCGCCGGGTGGTCGACGCCGAAGGCGACACATTCGCCGACCTGCTTCGTCGCGTACAGCACCTCTTCGACCTCGGTCGGGCTGACGCGGTAGCCCGAGGTCTTCATCATCTCGTCGCGCCGGCCGATGAAGTAGAGATATCCCTCGGCGTCGCGCCGCACCGTGTCGCCGGAGAAGACGGCGATCTCGGGCAGCATCAGCCCGTGCTCGCGCCCGCCGATGCCGGCTGGCAGCGGCCGGTAGCGCTCGGCGGTCTTCTCGGCGTCGCCCCAGTAGCCCATGCCGACGAGCGCGCCGCGGTGCACGAGTTCACCCGGCTCGTCGGGCGCGCACTCGCTGCCGTCTTCGCGCAGCACCAGGATCTCGGCATTCGGGATCGCGCGGCCGATGCTGTCGGGCCGGCGGTCCACTTCCTCGGGCGGCAGGTAAGTCGAGCGGAAGGCCTCGGTCAGGCCGTACATCAAAAAGGGCTTGGCCGACGGCGCACGCTCGCGCAGCGCGTTCAGCGTCTCGCGCGGCATGCGCCCGCCGGTGTTGGCGAAGTAGCGCAGGTGCTCGTCGATCGCCTGCGGCCACGCCAGGCCGGTGAGCTGGATGTACAGCGGCGGCACCGCGGTGAGGCCGGTGACGCGCTCGCGCTCCATCGCCTTGAGCACATCGCGCGGCAGCAGGTAGTTCAGCAGCACGACGCGCGCGCCGCTGTGGAACGCCGTCGTCAGCTGGCTGAAGCCGGCGTCGAACGACAGCGGCAGCGCCGCCAGCAGCGTGTCGCCGCCGTGGTTGCCGAGGTAGCCGGCGACGCTTTTCGCGCCGGCGACCATGTTCCGGTGCGACAGCACGACACCCTTCGGCCGGCCGGTGCTGCCGCTCGTGTAGAGGATCGCCAGCATGTCGGTGTCGATGACGCGGTGCGCCGCGCGCGCTGGCGCGGCGATGAAGTCGGCCCAGCGCGTCGACGTGAGGCCGGGCATCGCGGGCGCGGGCTCGTCGCCGGTGACGACGACGTGGCGCAGCTCCGGGCATTGCGCCAGCACCGGCTGCAACAACGCCAGCCGGTCGGGCGACGTGACGAGCAGCCGCACGCCGCAGTCGCGCAGGATGTAGCCGACCTGCTCGGGCTTGAGCAGCGGGTTCAGCGGCACGAACACCGTGCCGGCGGCGGCGCTGCCGAAGCAGGCGGCCACCATCTCGGCGCGCTTCTCGAGATAGACGGCGACGCGTTCGGCGCGCTGCAACTTCAGCGCCGCGAGGCCGTGCGCGACCGCGGCGACGAGCGCGTCGAGCGCGCCGTAGGCCAGGTGCTGGTCGCCGTGCGTCAGCGCGATGGCCTCGGGCCGGCGCGCGGCGCTTGCGCGGACGAGGTCGGAGAGCAGGTGGGTGTCGGTCACGTCGCGAAGCGGGTGCGAGGGCAAACCGGAAGTGTCGGGCACGCAGGGCGCGGATCGCTTGCTGCAGGGGGCCGCGATCGGCCAGGAATCGGCCAACAAGTTGCGTCTTCGCTGTTCTGGCGCCCGCCCGCGGCGGCCGTTCGGCCTGCGCACCCCGGGGTCATGGCCCCCGGCGCGACTAAAATCACGCGCTTCGGCCGGCCGCCGGCCCCGCCTCCCACCGTCATCGCGACCCGCTGCCATTCGGCAGTGGCCAAGGACTCCCAGCCGTGATCATCTCCCCCGCCTACGCCCAGGCCGCCTCCGGCGGCGCCGAATCGTCGCTCGTCAGCCTGCTGCCGCTGGTGCTGATGTTCGTGGTGCTGTACTTCATCATGATCCGCCCGCAGATGAAGAAGCAGAAGGAGCACAAGGCGATGGTCGAGGCGCTGGCCAAGGGCGACGAGGTCGTCATCGCCGGCGGCGTGCTCGGCCGCGTCGCCAAGCTCGGCGACAGCTACCTGAGCGTCGAAGTGGCCAACGGCGTCGAGCTGCAGGTGCAGCGGGCCTCGGTGATCCAGGTGCTGCCCAAGGGCACCTACAAGTGACGCCCGCGGGCGGCCGCGGGCCCCGTTGCCCCGGCCGCCACGATGGCAACGGCACCGGCGCGTGCCGCTCACCGACCTCCAGGAAAGCCGAATGAACCGCTACCCGTGGTGGAAGTACACGATCCTGGCCGTCGCGCTGGTGATCGGGCTGCTTTTCACGCTGCCCAACTTCTTCGGCGAGGCGCCGGCCGTGCAGGTCAGCGGCGGCAAGGCGACGGTGAAGGTCGATGCCGCCACCGCCGATCGCGTCAGCCAGGTGCTGGCTGCCGGCGGCGTGAAGGCCGACTTCGTGCAGTTCGACGGCACCTCGGTGCGCGCGCGCTTTGCCGACACCGACACGCAGATCAAGGCCAAGGACCTGATCGCCAAGGCGCTGAACCCCGACCCCGCCGACCCGCGCTACATCGTCGCGCTGAACCTGCTGTCGCGTTCGCCGGCGTGGCTGGCGAGCATGCGCGCGCTGCCGATGTACCTGGGCCTGGACCTGCGTGGCGGCGTGCACTTCCTGATGCAGGTGGACATGCGCGCGGCGCTGAAGCAGGCGGTGGACACCTACGCCAGCGACGCGCGCACGGCGCTGCGCGAGAAGCGGCTGCGCTTTTCGGGCATCACGCGCGAGCCCAACGGCCTGACGGTGGGCTTCCCCGACAACGCCGCGGCCGAGGCGGCGCGCGCCGTGCTCGCCGACCGGCTGCCTTCGGTGCAGTGGGCGACCGAGAGCGCCGGAGAAGGCAGCTCGGTGCGGCTGGTCGGCCGGCTGGCGGCGCCGGCCGTCACCGAGATCCAGTCGCAGGCGCTCAAGCAGAACATCGAGACGCTGCACAAGCGCGTCAACGAGCTCGGCGTCGCCGAGCCGGTGATCCAGCAGCAAGGTGCCGACCGCGTCGTCGTGCAGCTGCCCGGCGTGCAGGACACGGCGCGCGCCAAGGACATCATCGGCCGCACCGCGACGCTGCAGATCCGCCTCGTCGAGCCCGACACCGCTGCGGCGGCCGAACTGGTGCCCACGCGCGAGCGCGACGGCAGCGTGCGCCAGGTGGGCCTGAAACGCGAGGTCGTCGCCACCGGCGACCAGCTGAAGAACGCCTCGGCGACGATCGACCAGGACCAGCGCCCGGCCGTCAGCGTGCGGCTGGACGACGTCGGCGGCCGTGCGATGCGTGCCGCGACGCGCGAGAACATCGGCAAGCTGATGGCGATCGTCCTGTACGAAAAGGGCAAGGGCGAAGCGATCTCGGTGGCGACGATCCAGGGCGAGTTCGGCAGCGACTTCCAGATCACCGGCGCCTTCACGCCGCAGGAGACGGCCGACCTGGCGCTCTTGACGCGCGCCGGCTCGCTGGCTGCGCCGATGGAGATCATCGAAGAGCGCACGATCGGCCCGAGCCTCGGCGCCGAGAACATCGCCAAGGGCTTCAACAGCGTCGCCTACGGCTTCGCGGCGATCGCCGTGTTCATGTGCGCGTACTACCTGCTGTTCGGCGTGTTCAGCACGGTGGCGCTGGCATTCAACCTGCTCTTGCTCGTCGCGGTGCTGTCGATGCTGCAGGCGACGCTGACGCTGCCGGGCATCGCGGCGATCGCACTGACGCTCGGCATGGCGATCGACGCCAACGTGCTGATCAACGAGCGCGTGCGCGAAGAGCTGCGCAACGGCATGGCGCCGCAGCAGGCGATCGCCGCCGGCTACGAGCGCGCCTGGGGCACGATCCTCGACTCCAACATCACGACGCTGATCGCCGGCGTCGCGCTGCTGGCCTTCGGCTCGGGGCCGGTGCGCGGCTTCGCGGTCGTGCACTGCCTGGGCATCCTGACCTCGATGTTCTCGGCGGTGGTGTTCTCGCGCGGCCTCGTGAACCTGTGGTACGGGCGGCAGAAGCGGCTGAAGGGCGTGTCGATCGGCCAGGTCTGGCGGCCCGACGACGGCGGCGCCAAGCCGCTGGCCGAATCGTGAGCGCGGCGGCCTGCACGGCCTGAAGGGAAACTGATCGATGGAGTTCTTCCGCATCCGCCGCGACATCCCGTTCATGCGCCACGCGCTGGTGCTGAACGTCATCTCGTTCGTCACCTTCGCGCTGGCGGTGTTCTTCCTCGCGACGCGCGGGCTGCACCTGTCGATCGAATTCACCGGCGGCACGCTGATGGAGGTGGAGTACGCGCAGCCGGCCGACATCGCGCGCACCCGCACCGCCGTCGACACGCTGAACCTCGGCGAAGTGCAGGTGCAGAACTTCGGCACTTCGCGCGACGTGCTGATCCGGCTGCCGGTGCGCGCACAAGCTCAGGCGGCGGCGCAAGGGCAGGCCGCGGCGGATGGCAAGAGCGCCGACCTCGCGACGCAGGCATTCGCCGCGCTGTGCGTCGCCGAGCAGGGCCAGACCGGCACGCGCCAGTACACGACGCCGCAAGGCGAGCAGACGAGCCGCGCCTCGTGCACGCGCGCCGACGGCAGCGAGCCGCTGGTGCTGAAGCGCACCGAGTTCGTCGGGCCCTCGGTCGGCGCCGAACTGGCGCGCGACGGCGCGCTGGCGCTGGCCGTCACGGTGCTCGGCATCATGATCTACCTCGCCTTCCGCTTCGAGTGGAAGTTCTCGGTCGCCGGCATCGTCGCCAACCTGCACGACGTGGTCATCATCCTGGGCTTCTTCGCCTTCTTCCAGTGGGAGTTCTCGCTGGCAGTGCTGGCGGCGGTGCTCGCGGTGCTCGGCTACTCGGTCAACGAGTCGGTGGTCATCTTCGACCGCGTGCGCGAGACCTTCAGGAAGTTCCGCAAGCTGACCACGCCGCAGGTCATCGACCACGCGATCACCAGCACCATCAGCCGCACCGTCATTACGCACGGCAGCACGCAGATGATGGTGCTGTCGATGCTGATCTTCGGCGGGCCGACGCTGCACTATTTCGCCGTCGCGCTGACGATCGGCATCCTGTTCGGCATCTACTCGTCGGTCTTCGTCGCCGCGGCCATCGCGATGTGGCTGGGCGTCAAGCGCGAGGATCTGGTGCCTGCCGGGGCCGGGCGCGAGCGCGACCCGTCGGACCCGAATGCCGGGGCCGTGGTGTAGAGTGAGACTGAATATCACCTAGAAAAGCCGCACGATGCCGCCGACCCTCTCGCCCGATGCCCTGGCCGGCCAGGCGCGGCGGCGGTATGTCGAAGAGCTCGTCAAAGGTCTGGTGCACGTCGTCCAGGCCAGCATCGACGGCGCGCGCATCCTCTTCGACAAGCCCTGCGAGCACGCGGTCTTCATGCGCCGGCGCGAGCTGGTGCAAACGCTGGGCAACAACGCGCAGACCTGGCACCGCGGCATCGTCGGCGGGCTGCGCCAGGCGATCGGCCAATCGGCGACGCGCGGCACCGAGCTGTCGCTGGCCGGCATCAAGCGCGACGACCTGACGCTCGTCAGCGACGACACGATCGAGCGCGAGATCATCACTTCGCGGCTGGCGCTGGCGATCATGGACCGCGCCTCGTGGGAGTTCGCCGACCTGCGCTCGCGCGTCGCGCACCTCGAGGGCCGCTCGGAGATCGACGCGCACGACGTGATGCGCGCGCACGTGCTGGCGCGCATCGTCTTCGAGGCCTGGCGCGCCGCCGGCCTGTCGCTGGAGAGCTGGCGCGAGCTGGCCGCCGTGCTGCACGAGGAGTTCGCGCTGCTCGTCGAGGAGGCCTACCACGAGACCAACCGCTGGCTCGTCGAGCAGCGCGTGCTGCCCGAGGTGGACCTGCGGCCGTTCATCAAGCGCTCGCGCACGCACCCGAACTCCGGCATCGGCTGGATGGGCGGGCCGTCGCAGCACGACAGCGAAAGCCTGGGCCTCGGTGCCGGGCCGACGATGCCCGGCGGCCCGTACAGCGCCCCCGGCGGCCCGTACAGCACGCCGGGCAGCTACGGCCGCGGCTATGTGGGCCACCGCGATGTCGGCGAAGAGACGCGGCTGATGACCCGCGCCGCGCCGCTGGCGCGCAACCGCGAGCACGCCGAGGCGGTGCTCGGGCGGCTGAACCGGCTGGTCGCGCGGCACGTGCCGGAGTTCGCCGGCGGTTATGTCGCGCAGGGCGGCCACGGCGGTCAGGGCGCTCAAGGCGGCGCGGCCGGCGGCGGTGCCGGCACGGTGCCGATGCCGGCGCGGCCGCTGTCGCCGGCGCTCGAGCGCGCCATCGACACCGCCGCGCAGGGCATCCGCCACCGGCTGCAGCCCACCGTCTACCAGGGCCGCGAAGAAGTCGTTGTCGTCACGACGCCGGCGCTGCTGGAGGAACTGCACCACCGCAAGCAGGCGCTGAAGAAGGCGGCCGCGACGCCCGAGGAGCGCGCGACGATCGAGATCGTCGCGCTCTTGTTCCAGAGCATCCTCACCGAAGACCGCATCCCGGCGGCTATCCGCGTCTGGTTCGCGCGGCTGCAGATGCCGGTGTTGCGCGTCGCGGTGGCCGAGCCCGACTTCTTCGCCACCGTCGACCACCCGGCGCGGCGGCTGATCGACCGCATGGGCGCCTGCGTGATGGGCTTCGACAGCGGCGCCGGCGGCGCCGGCGTCGGCGATGCGCTCGAGCGCGAGGTCAAGCGCATCGTGCAGGTCGTCGAGGCGTACCCGGACACCGGCCGGCGCGTCTTCCAGACCGTGCTGACCGAGTTCGAGAAGTGGCTCGAGCACTACTTCAAGAACGAGAACGAGGCGACGAAGAAAGGCGTCTCGCTGGCCCAGCAGGTCGAGCAGCGCGAGACGCTGGCGATCCAGTACACGATCGAGCTGCGCCGCATGCTCAACGAGATGCCGGTGCAGGAGGGCGTGCGCCAGTTCCTGTTCCACGTCTGGGCCGACGTGCTGGCGACGACCGCGGTGCGCTACTCGGCGCAGGGCGAGCAGACGAAGACGATGAAGCGCGCCGCCGCGGATCTCATCTGGAGCGCGAGCGCGAAGGTCACGCGCGAAGAGCGCGCCGAGGTCATCCGCCGCCTGCCGCCGCTGCTGAAGGCGCTGCGCGAAGGCATGGCCTCGGCCGGCATGGACCAGGCCAAGCAGGACGAGCACATCCAGCAGTTGAACAACTCGCTGGCCGCGGCGTTCACCGCGAAGGCCGCGGTGATCCCCGACGAGAACCTGCGCGAGATGACCGAGCGGCTGGAGTCGCTCGAGGAACTGCTGCCCGACGTCGAGAACCTCGAGATCGACGAGTCGATGGTGCTCGACTTGTCGGGCCACCAGAGCAGCGAGTTGGAAGTGGTGCTCGAAGGCGGCTCGATGCCGACGCCGGCGATGGTGGCCTGGGCGCGCGAGCTGCAGGTCGGCAGCTGGTTCATGCTCGACCGCAACGGCCGCACCGAGCCGGTGCAGCTCGCCTGGCACGGCCTGCGCAAGCAGCTGTCGCTCTTCGTCACGCCGCAGGGGCGCTGCGTGCTGTTCCAGCAGCACCGGCTGGCGAGTTATCTGCAAGCCGGCCTGATCGTGCCGGCGCAGGACGAGTCGCTGACCGTGCGTGCGACGCGCAGCGCGCTGGCCAAGCTCGACGTCGACGTCTCGCGGCTGCTGCACTGAGCCCGGCGCGGCGCAAGCGCCGGGCGGCCGAACGGGCCGCCGATCGTCAGTGGATCAGCCGGTCCTCGTCGTCGACGAACAGCTCGTCGAGGATCAGCGCGTCGGGCTCCTCGCCCAGGCTCCAGAAGACCATCAGCACGATGATCTTCAGGTCCTCGAGGTCCATCGGGCCGCCGCCGACCGCCATCGCGCGGTCGACCACCATCTCGCGCATCGCCGGCGGCAGCACGCCCGATGATTCGAGAAAGGCGATGAAGTTGACCGACGCGTCGCCGAGCGTCTCGCGTTCGGCGGCGGTGTAGATGCGGTGGCTGCCGGGCGACTGCGCCAGCGCGTGCGACTCGGCCGAGTTGGCCAAGCCGTCCAGCCAGCGCAGCGCTTCCTGGATTTCTTCGCTTTCGAAGCCGACGGCGCTCAACTTGCGGCGCAGCTGCTGCTCGTCCGGGCAGGCGTCCGGCCGCCAGTAGTTCTCGTAGAGAAAGACGAGCACGTCGAACATGCGAGGCACTATACCCGAGCGGGGTCAGCCGTACGGGGGCAGGGCCGGGGTGCCGCCCCTCGATCGTCCGTCGGCCGTGGGGCTGGCGCGCGGTTGCTTCGGGGCCTGCCGCCGCGGTCGCTCGGCGGCCCTTCATCCCTTCATTTCCCGTTCAGGCCGTGACGCGCCGCTGGTACAGCCCGCCCGGCAGCCGCTGCACCCGGCCCTGAAGCTCCAGCTCCAATAGCCCGGCGGCCAGGTCGGCGGTCGGCCAGCCGGTGCGCGCCTGCAGGGCGTCGAGCGTCGCCGGGTCGTGGCCGAGCGCACGCAGGATCGGGTCGGCCGGCGCGCCGTCTCCTTCCGGTTCGCTGTCGTCGGCCTCGTCGCCCTCGTCCGCCCCGCCGGCCAGCACCGCTTCGGCAAGCACCGGTGGCCCCAGGCGCAGCTCTTCGAGAATGTCAGCGGCCACTTCGACAAGCTTGGCGCCCTGCTTGATCAGCGCGTGGCAGCCCTTGGCCTGCGGCGAGTGGATCGAGCCGGGGATCGCGAAGACCTCGCGGTTGGCCTCCGAGGCGAGCCGTGCGGTGATCAGCGAGCCCGAGCGCAGCGCCGCCTCGACGACCAGCGTGCCGAGCGACAGCCCGGCGATGATGCGGTTGCGGCGCGGGAAATTCTCGGCGAGCGGCGGCGTGCCGGGCGCGTGCTCGCTGACGAGCAGGCCGCCGCCGGCAACGATGCGCGCGGCCAGCCGCGCGTTCTGCGGCGGGTAAGGCGCATCGAGGCCGCAGCCGAGCACGGCCACGGTGCTGCCGCTCCCGCCAAGGGCGCCTTCGTGCGCCGCGGCGTCGATGCCGCGCGCCAGCCCCGAGACGATCACCAGCCCCTCGGCGCTCAGCCCCGCGGCGAAGGCGCGCGCGTTCTCTTCGCCTTGCGCGGTCGGGTGGCGGGCGCCGACGATCGCGATCGACCGTGCGGTGAGCCGGTCGATCGCGCCCTCGGCGTACAGCAGCGCCGGCGGGTCGGCCGTCTGCAAGAGCAGCGGCGGGTACTCGGCGTCGCCGAGGGTGACGAAGCGCCGCTGCGTGCCGGCGCCAAGCCACGCGAGGCAGCGCGCCAGCCGCGCATCGAACTCCGGGCCGGCCGGCCCGGCGATCGCCGCAGCCAGCGCGGCCGGCACCACGGTGCGCAGCGCCGACGGCGGGGCGGCCAGCACCGCGGCCGGCGAGCCGAACGCGGCGAGCAGCTGACGCGCGTGCGCGGGCCCGAGGCGCGGCGTCTCGAGCAGCCTGAACCAGGCCTCGAACTCGCCGCGGGCGGTCATGGTCGTGATCGCAATCAGCCCGGCGTCGACGGCGGGCCGTGTAGGCCTCGCGCGTGCGGCCTCAGGGCTGCGTGAACCGGTCGCCGGCCTGCACAGGATCCTGCACGCTGAGGATCAGCGCGTACGACACGCGATCGAACGTGCGGAAGACGAACAGCAGCCCGTGCCGCTCGTCGGGCAGGCGCATCGGCGTGCGCTGGCCGGGCGTCGTCGTGTCCACCGCGAGCGTGCCGGCGCGCCACAGCGCCAGCACGTGCCCGCGCTCGAGGCCATCGCGCGTGCCGCGGTTCAGCGAGACGACCTGGTTCTGGCCGGCCTTCAGGCCGTCGCCGTAGACGCCGACGATGCGGCCGTCGACCGGCTTTTCGGGCGCGCGCGGCACGTAGGCCACCATCTCCTGCTGCGGCACCGGCGACAGGCGGTCGCCGACGCCGGCCTCGAGCCGGTTGCTGGTGACGCGGAAGGTTGCCGGCACGACGAGGCTGCCCTTGCCGTCGGCGCCGGCGGCCGTCGCGCCCTCGGCCGCCACCACTTCGGCGGTGCCGACGTAGCGGCCCTCGTAGCCGAGGATCTCGCGCGTCTCGGGGTCGGCCAGCGGCTTCAGCTCGCGGAAGAGGCGGAAGTCGCGCGCGCCGGCGAGGTCGCCGCGCACGTAGGCCGTCTCGCCGCGCGAGACCATCACGCGGCCTTCCTGCGTCGCGACGACACGCGGCGCCTGGTCCAACTCGTTGGTGTTGAACACCACCGCCTCGGTGAGGAAGGGGGCGATCAGGTGCAGCGGGATCGCCGCGATGGCGCCGTTGTCCAGCGTCTCGGTGCGCACGCGCGGCGACAGCCGCACGGTGCCGGGCAGCCCCTGGCCCATCGTCAGCCGGGCGCGGTCGCCGATCTTCTCGAGAACCAGCACCTGGCCGGGGAAGATCAGGTGCGGGTTGCGCACCTGGTCCATGTTCATGCCCCACAGCTCGGGCCAGCGCCACGGGCGCTTCAGGTAGATCGACGAGATGCCCCACAGCGTGTCGCCGCGCTGCACCGTGTACTCGTCGGGCGCGTTGGGGGCCAGCTCCTCCAGCGGCACGCCGGCCGCGGCCACGCGCTGGGCCGTCTCGCGCCACTGGGGGTAGATCGGCATGCGGCTCGGCTGCGCCCAGGCCGCGCCGACCGACCCCAGCAGCGACCCGCCGGCCGACAGCGCCAGCAGGTTGAACGACCGACGGCCGATACGGGAGGGGCGGTTGCTCATCGAGAAGGTCTCCCAGATCAGGCGCAGCGCGCGCTGCTCACTCGCGGTGTGTGGATAGGGCGCGCCGGTTAGGGGTCATGCGGCGCCGATGCCACAATCGTGGCCACGCATTCTTTCGCGCTGCCGATGATGGCGGACGCGCTGTGAAACCGGGCCGCGAATGCTCATACTGTTTCACAGATTCTGCCCGTAAACCCTTGATGCCGCAACGAAACCGCCCTCGCTGCCGGCGCTGCGTGCAGGCCATCACAGCGCATCGCGTTGCGGCCGGCCGACAGCTGTTGCCTCCTGTTTCCCGATGGCCAAGCTGAACATCCTGCGTTACCCCGATCCGCGCCTGCACACCGTCGCCAAACCCGTGGCCGCGGTGGACGAGCGCATCCGCCGCTTGGTCGACGAGATGCTCGAGACGATGTACGCGGCCGAAGGCGTGGGCCTGGCCGCGACGCAGGTCGACGTGCACGAGCGCGTCATCGTGATGGACACGTCGAGCGAGCGCGACCGGCCGCTGGTGCTGATCAACCCCGAGCTGATCGCGCGCAGCACCGAACTCGCGGTCGCCGAGGAAGGGTGCCTGTCGGTGCCGCAGATCTACGACAAGGTCGAGCGGCACGCCCGCGTCACCGTGCGCGCGCTCGGCCGCGACGGCGCGAGCTTCGACCTCGAAGCCGAGGGGCTGACCGCGGTGTGCGTGCAGCACGAGATGGATCACCTCGTCGGCAAGGTGTTCGTCGAGTACCTCAGCCCGCTGAAGCGCGACCGCATCCGCACGAAGATGCTGAAGAAGACGCGCGAAGAGCAGCGCGGCCGGTGAAAGTCGCCTTCGCCGGCACGCCCGAGTTCGCGCGCGCGGCGCTCGCGGCCGTCGCCGACGCCGGGCACGAGGTGGTGCTCGTGCTGACGCAGCCCGACCGCCCGGCCGGCCGCGGCATGAAGCTGCAACCCTCGCCGGTGAAGCACGAAGCGCAAGCGCGCGGCCTGCCCCTCGTGCAGCCGCGCAGCCTGCGCCTGGACGGCAAGTTCCCCGACGATGCGCGCGTTGCCGAGGCGGCGCTGCGGCAGGCGGCGCCGGAGGTCATGGTGGTGGCCGCCTACGGCCTGATCCTGCCGCCATGGGTGCTGACGCTGCCGCCGCTGGGGTGCTTGAACATCCACGGCTCGCTGCTGCCGCGTTGGCGTGGCGCCGCGCCGATCCAGCGCGCGATCGAGGCCGGCGACACGACGACCGGCATCACGATCATGCAGATGGACGCGGGCCTGGACACCGGGCCGATGCTGCTCGAAGAGGCGCTGCCGATCGGCGCCGACGACACCGCGGCGACGCTGCACGACCGCCTGGCGGTGCTCGGCGCGCGGCTGATCGTGCGGGCGCTTCAGGCGCTCGCAGCAGGCCCGCTGGCCGCGCGCGCGCAGCCGGCCGAAGGCGTGACCTACGCGGCGAAGATCGACAAGGCCGAGGCGGCGATCGACTGGCGCCAGCCGGCCGATGTGATCGAACGGCGCCTGCGCGCCTTCGACCCGTTCCCCGGCTGCACGGCCGAGTTGCTCGGCCAGCCGCTGAAGGTGTGGCGCGGGCGCGTGGTCGACGCGCCGGCGGCGCAGGCCGGCGCGGTGCCGGGCAGGTTGTTGCCCGACACGGCCGGCCGCCTCGTCGTCGCCTGTGGCGAGGCTCGGGCGCAGGCGCTCGAGATCGTCGAAGTGCAGCCGCCGGGCGGCCGTCGCGTGGCAGCAGCCGAGTGGCTGCGGCGCGCGGCCCCGGCGCGCCGGTAGCCGAGTCGATCCGCCTCAAGCCGCGCCGCGCCGGCGCCGATAACGACGGCAACCATGCGCCTCGCACTCATCGCCCTTGCCGTCGTCGTGCCGTTGGCCGGCTGCGACCTGCTCGGCATCGAGGGCGCGAGCGCGGTCGCCGCGCGCCGCGAGGCCGAGGGCAAGGCCATCGGCGGCGCCTGCCGCCACGCCGCGCGGTCGATCGAAGCGTGTTACGCCGCCAACAAGAAGGCCGACAAGGCGGCCGTCTTCGCCGGCTGGCGCGAGATGAACGACTACATGCGCGAGAACAAGATCGACGCGATGCCCGGCGGCGATGCGGCTGCCGCGGACGCCGAGGCCGCCACCGAAGGCGAAGGCGGAGACGAAGGCGCCGCTCCGGCCGCGGGCAAAAAGGCCGCCGGCAAGGTCGCCTCCGCCGAAGGCGCCGGCAAGGCCGGCAAGGCGACGGCGGCCAAGCCGCACTGACGGCGCAAATCACCGCGCGATCTCCCGCGCAGTCGGCCGCGCATCGCCGCGCGCTGACAATGGCACGGTGACCGTCCCTTCGCAAGAACCGCCGGCGGCTTCGCCCGCCGACGACGCCTCTACTTCCGCCTTACCGGCCGCGGCGCCGCAACGCTCCTGGCACCACCCCGAGTTCCGCCGCGGCGCGCGCGAAATGGTGCCCACGGCCATCGGCATCGGCGCCTGGGGGCTGCTCACCGGCGTCGCCATGGGCAAGGCGGGCCTGTCGGCGGCGCTGATGGTGCTGATGTCGCTCGTCGTCTTCGCCGGCAGCGCGCAGCTCGCGGTGCTGCCGCTCGTCAGCAGCGGCGCGCCGCTGTGGGTGATCTGGGCCACGGCGCTGTGCGTGAACCTGCGCTTCGTCGTCTTCAGCGCGATCTGGCGGCCCTACGTCATCGACCTGTCGTGGCACGAGCGCCTGCGCATGGCCTACTTCACCGCCGACCTGAACACGGCGCTCTTCACGCGGCGCTTTCCCGAGCCGCGGCCGGCGCCCGGGCAGCGGCCGTACTTCTGGGGCGGCGCGGCGGTCAACTGGTTCGCCTGGCAGGTGCCGTCGATCGCCGGCATCCTGCTCGCCGACCTCGTGCCGGTGCACTGGGGTGTGGGCTTCGCCGGCGTGCTGGCGCTGCTGGCGATTGCGTTGTCGCTGGCCGGCGACCGCGCGACCGTCGTGGCCGCCGCGGTGGCGGGCTGCGCGGCGGTGGCCGCGTACGCGCTGCCGCTTCGGCTCAACATCGTCGTCGCCATCGCCGCCGCGGTGGCGATCGGCGTGTTGATCGAGCACACGCGCCGCCGATGACCGCCTCGTCACCGCTGACCACCGGCGAAGCGCTGCTCGCCATCGCCGGCCTCACTGTCGTCACGCTGCTCACGCGCGGCTTTTTCATCTTCACGCGGCGCGAGATCCCGTTTCCGAACTGGCTGCGCGAGGGCCTGCACTACGCGCCGCTGGCCGCACTCGCCGCCGTCGTGCTGCCCGAGATCGTGATGCGCGACGGCCGGCTCGTCACGACGCTGCTCGATGCACGCCTGTTCGCCGCGGCGGCCGGCGCGGCGTGGTTCTTCTGGCGCCGCGGCATCCTTGGCACGATCGTCGCCGGCATGGCCGTCTTCCTGCCGCTGCGCCTGGGGCTCGGTTGGTGAGTTCCTAGAATTTCGGCCAACGCGTCGCCGCCCCTTCTTCTTTCCGGTTCTTCGTCCCTTCCCCGGTCTCTCACCAACGAAAGAACGCCCATGAACGTCCTTCGCTTCACCGACCTCGTGACCGCCGGCCGTGCCAAAGGGGCGCGCGTCTTCATCCGCGCCGACCTCAACGTGCCGCAAGACGACGACGGCCGCATCACCGAAGACACGCGCATCCGCGCCAGCATCCCGTGCATCCGCGCCGCGCTCGACGCCGGCGCCGCGGTGATGGTCACCTCGCACCTCGGCCGCCCGACCGAGGGCGAGTTCAAGCCCGCCGACTCGCTGGCGCCGGTGGCCGCGCGCATGAGCGAACTGCTCGGCCGCGCCGTGCCGCTGAAGGCCGGCTGGGTCGACGGCGTCGACGTGAAGCCCGGCGAAGTCGTGCTGCTCGAGAACTGCCGCCTCAACAAGGGCGAGAAGAAGAACAACGAAGAGCTCGCCAAGAAGATGGCGGCGCTTTGCGACATCTTCGTGCACGACGCCTTCGGCACCGCCCACCGCGCCGAGGCCAGCACCTACGGCATCGCGCAGTTCGCGAAGGTGGCGTGCGCCGGGCCGCTGCTCGCCGCCGAGATCGACGCGATCGGCCGCGCGCTCGCCAACCCGAAGCGCCCGCTCGTGGCCATCGTCGCCGGCAGCAAGGTCAGCACGAAGCTCACCATCCTGCAAAGCCTCGCGAAGAACGTCGACGGCCTCGTCGTCGGCGGTGGCATCGCCAACACCTTCATGCTCGCCGCCGGCCTGCCGATCGGCAAGAGCCTCGCCGAGCCCGACCTCGTCGGCGATGCGAAGACGGTGATCGAAGCGATGAAGGCGCGCGGCGCCGAGGTGCCGATCCCGGTCGACGTGGTCGTCGCCAAGGAGTTCAAGGCCAACGCGAAGGCCACCGTCAAGGCGGCCCACGAGGTGGCGGCCGACGAGATGATCCTCGACATCGGCCCGAAGACCGCGGCGCTGCTCGCCGACAAGCTGAAGGCCGCCGGCACGATCGTCTGGA
Source organism: Betaproteobacteria bacterium (assembly GCA_016716535.1). Classification (GTDB taxonomy): domain Bacteria; phylum Pseudomonadota; class Gammaproteobacteria; order Burkholderiales; family Burkholderiaceae_C; genus Rubrivivax. The sequence continues at coordinate 67,458 of JADJWD010000005.1, forward strand.
ACGGCCCGGTCGGCGTGTTCGAGTTCGACGCCTTCGCCCACGGCACCGAGACGATCGCGCGCGCGATCGCGGCGAGCAGCGCCTTCAGCATCGCCGGCGGCGGCGACACGCTGGCGGCGATCGCCAAGTACGGCATCGACAAGGACGTGGGCTACATCTCCACCGGCGGCGGCGCGTTCCTCGAAGTGCTCGAAGGCAAGACGCTGCCGGCGTTCGAGATCCTGGCCAAGCGCGCGGCGGGCTGATCGCGCGGGCCGACCGGCCGGCTCGGCCGACATCTGCCCATTACCGTTTCGCCACCCCGGGCAAGGCCCGGGGGTGAAGCGCGCACGGCAGGAGTAATCTGCCGGCCCCACTCTCCCGCGAGGAGCCCTGCGTGGCCGAAAGAAAGCCCCTGTCCGTCGCCGAGGCCGCGTTGCGCGACGCGGCCTTCGAGTACCACCGCTCGCCCACGCGCGGCAAGATCACGCTGACGCCGACCAAGCCGCTGTCGAACCAGCGCGACCTGTCGCTTGCCTATTCGCCCGGCGTCGCCTACCCGTGCCTGGCGATCGAGGACGACCCGGCGCTTGCCGCCGAGTACACGAGCCGCGGCAACCTCGTCGGCGTCGTCACCAACGGCACCGCGGTGCTGGGCCTGGGCGACATCGGCCCGCTCGCGGCCAAGCCGGTGATGGAAGGCAAGGGGTGCCTGTTCAAGAAGTTCGCCGGCATCGACGTGTTCGACATCGAACTGGCCGAGAAGGACCCGGACAAGCTCGTCGACATCATCGCCGCGCTCGAGCCGACGCTCGGCGGCATCAACCTCGAGGACATCAAGGCGCCCGAGTGCTTCTACATCGAGAAGAAGCTGCGCGAGCGCATGAACATCCCGGTCTTCCACGATGACCAGCACGGCACCGCGATCATCAGCGCCGCGGCGCTGCTCAACGGCCTCGAGCTCGTGGGCAAGAAGATCGGCGAGGTGAAGGTCGTCGCCTCGGGCGCCGGCGCGGCGGCAATCGCCTGCCTCGACGTGATGGTGGGCCTGGGCGTCAAGCGCGACAACATCTTCGCCGTCGACAGCAAGGGCGTCGTGCGCGCCGGCCGCGACGACTTCGCCCGGCTCGACGAGAGCAAGCTGCGCTATTGCCAGAAGACCGAGGCGCGCACGCTCGCCGATGTGGTGAAGGGCTGCGATGTCTTCCTCGGCTGCAGCGCTGCCGGCGTGCTGACGCCCGAGATGGTCAAGACGATGGCCGACAAGCCGATCATCCTCGCGCTCGCCAACCCCGAGCCGGAGATCCGGCCCGAACTGGCGAAGGAAGCGCGCCCCGACTGCATCATCGCCACCGGCCGCAGCGACTACCCGAACCAGGTCAACAACGTCCTGTGCTTCCCGTACATCTTCCGCGGCGCACTCGACTGCGGCGCGACGAAGATCACCGAGGCGATGAAGCTCGCCTGCGGTGCGCGAGATCGCCGCGCTGGCCAAGGCCGAGATCAGCGACGAGGTGGCCGGCGCCTACGCCGGGCAGGAGCTGCGCTTCGGCCCCGACTACATCATCCCCAAGCCCTTCGACGCGCGACTGATCCTGCGCATCGCGCCGGCGGTGGCGCGCGCCGCGGCCGAGTCGGGCGTGGCGACGCGGCCGATTACCGACCTCGCGGCCTACCGCGAGACGCTGACGCGCTTCGTCTATTCCACCGGCATGTTCATGCGCCCGGTGTTCGCCGCCGCGAAGGCGCGCTACGCGAAGAACGCCGCGCGCGTCGTCTACGCCGAGGGCGAGGACGAGCGCGTGCTGCGCGCCGTGCAGGTCGTGCTCGACGAGGGGCTCGCCAAGCCCATCCTCGTCGGCCGGCCCGAGGTCGTGAAGATGCGCATCGAGCGGGCGCTGTTGCGGCTGAAGCCGGGCAGCGACTTCGAACTCGTCGACCCGCAGAACGACCCGCGCTTTCGCGAGTACTGGGAGCTGTACCGCACGCTGATGGCGCGTGACGGCGTCAATGCGGAGGCGGCGAAGGCCGCGGTGCGCCGATCGAACACGCTGATCTCGTCGTTGATGCTCAGGCGCGGCGAGGCCGATGCGATGTTGTGCGGGCTGGTCGGCCGCTTCGACCAGCACCTGGACCACATCCGCCAGGTCATCGGCCTCGGCAAGGGCGCGCGCACCTTCGCCACCGTCAACGCGCTGATGCTCGACAAGCAGACGCTGTTCGTCGCCGACACCTTCGTCAACGAGGAGCCGAGCGCCGAGGAGCTGGCCGAGATCGCGCTGATGGCCGCTGCCGAGATGCAGCGCTTCGGCATCCCGCCGAAGGTGGCGTTCCTGTCGCACAGCATCTTCGGCAGCAGCCAGCGCGAGAGCGCGCGGCGCATGCGCGCCGCGCGCGACCTTTTCGTGCAGCGCGCGCCGCACATCGAGTGCGACGGCGAGATGCACGGCGACGCGGCGCTGTCCGAGTCGGTGCGCATGGGCTACCTGCCCGAAACGACGTTGACCGGCAGCGCCAACCTGCTCGTGCTGCCCAACCTCGACGCCGCGAACATCCTCTTCAACGTGCTGAAGATGACCGGCGGCCAGGGCGTCACCGTCGGCCCGGTGCTGCTCGGCGCGGCCAAGCCGGCGCATGTGCTGAACCCGAGCGCCACGGTGCGGCGCATCGTCAACATGACGGCGCTGGCGGTGGCCGAGGCGGCGGCCGCGGGCTGAGCGCCGATCCGATCCGGGCCGGGCGCCTTGCCTTAAGCCGGCGCCTGCGCCGCGGCCACCGCCGGCGTCGTCGCCATCGCCGCGGCCTGGCGCTCGCGGATCCACTGCAGCGCCTGGCCGAACTCGAACGCCTTGTCGAAGTACGCCCGCGCGCCGCCTGCCAGGAAGGCGTCGCGCATCGCCGACCAGCCGTAGTTGGACAGCACGATCACCTCGACGACGGGGTGTTCGCGCTGCAACTGCCGCAGCACGTCGATGCCGCGGCCGTGGTCGCGCAGTTCGACATCGAGCACGACGAGGTCCGGCGCGGTGCGTTCGACGAGCGCGATCGCGCCGGCCACATCCTCGGCCTCGCCGGCCAGCTCGACGCCGTCGATCGCCGACAACAGGCGTGCCAGCACGTTGCGCACGTGCGCCGAGTCCTCGACCAACGCCACCTTCATCTGCACACCATCTGCTGCGAGCGATGGGCATGATGGCCGCGACGGATCGGCGGGCGTTGCGCGTGCTCAACGCCCGCCGGACGTGCACCGTCGCTGCGGCGCGGCCCTACGACCCCGTCGTTGCCGCCGGATGTGCCGATGCGGGCGACGACAGGGGCGGCGGCGGCGCCGGGGCCGGCGCGGGCGCAGCGGGCGGTGCCGGAGCCGGCGCCGGCATCGGCGGCCCGGCCGGCGTGATCGACGCGATCGACGAGATCGACGAGTTCGGCGCCGGCATCGGCGCCACGTCCACCGTCACGATCGTGCCCTCGCCCGCGCGGCCGGTGATCAGCAGCGTGCCGCCGATCGCGTGCACCCGTTCGGTCATGCCGAGCAGGCCGAACGAGCCGCCGCGGCCGTGGTCTTCGGGGGCGATGCCGCGGCCGTCGTCCTCCACGGTGAGCGTGCGGCCGCCCTCGGGCGTGATGGCCAGCTGGATCGCGACGTGCCGCGCGCCGGCATGCTTGGCGACGTTGTTCAGCGCCTCCTGCGCGACGCGGAACAGGCACAGGTCGACGGCCGTGCCGTGCGGCCCGATCTCGGAGGTGAAGTGGTCGGGCTCCATCGTGCACTCGAGCCCGGTCTGCTCGCCGAAGCGGCGCGCCAGTTGCGCCAGCGCGGCGACGAGGCCCAGCTCCTCGAGCATCTGCGGCCTGAGGTCGTTGACGATGCGCCGGGTCGAGTGGATCGCGCCGGTGGCCAGCGTGTGCAGCCGCGCCAACGCCTCGCGCGCCGAGGCCGCGTCGGCGCCGATCGCAGTGCCGGCCAGGTCGGCTTCCATCAGCATCGCCGCCAGCGTCTGCTGCAGATCGTCGTGCAGCTCGCGCGCGATGCGCCGGCGCTCGTCTTCCTGCACGCGGTCGTGCGCCGCCAGCAGCCCCTGCAGGCGCGCGTTCATCTGCTGCAACGCGCGCTCGGCCGCGAGCCGTTCGCCCTGGTCGCGCAGGATCGCCGTGTACAGGTGGCGGCCGTCGACGACGACGTGCGAGATCGCCATCTCGACCGGGAAGGCCGTGCCGTCGGCGTGCAGCGCTTGCAGCACCGGGTCGCCATGGCCGGTGCCGCTTCGGCTGTGCACGCCGCCCACGCCACTCCCGGCCGCCCGCGCGCTGCGGCCCGCCTCGCCGAAGGCGGCTGTCGCCGGGCGCTGGCCGGGCCGCCGGCGCGCCGGCACCAGTTCCTCCAGCGGCCGGCCGACCAGTGCTGCCGCGTCGGTGCCGAACATGCGCGCCGCGGCCTGGTTGGCCATCACGATGTGCTGCGCTTCGTCGGCGGTGAGGATGGCTTCGCTGGCCGATTCGAAGATCGCGCGCATCTGCGCTTCGCGCAGCCGCAGCGACGCCTGCGACTGGCGCAGCTGTTCGCCTGCAGCGTCGATCTCGACGATGCCGCCCGCGCCGGCCGCGCTGCCCGCATCGGCCGCGCCCGGCGTGCCGGCATTCGTCAGCGCCTGCACCGAGCGCGCCAGCCGCCGGCTTGCCCACCGGCCGCCGAAGGCGCCGGCCAGCGTCGCGCCGAGCACGGTGAGCACCATCGCCAGCGACGCCGAGACCAGCGGCGCTACGCTGTCGGCGCGCGGCACCAATAGCGCCAGCGACCACGGCGCGGCCGCCAGCGGCAGCTCGACGCGGTCGAACGCACCTGTGTCTGCAGCCGTGCCCGCACCCGCGTCCGTCGCGCCGGCCCGCGCAATCGCCTGGCCGCGGCTGTCGCGCAGCTCGAGCGCCCAGCCGGCCGGCACCGTGAAGTTCTGGAGCCGCTCGGCGAAGCGGCGCGCCGGCAGCACGCTGAGCACCGTGAAGGTGGTGCGGCCGTTGCGCCGACCCGGGGCGGCCAGCGCCACCATCGGCTCGGCCGTGAACGGGTCAGGGAATGCGCCAGCAAAGGAGCCGTCGAGCAGGTCGCCGGCGGCTGGCCGGCCGCGCTCGCCGGCCATGGCGACCGCCGAGCGGCCTTCGGGCCGCGGCAGCGCCGGCAACGCCGCGCCGTACGGCCGCGCGGTGTGAAAGCGAATGCGCCCTTCGAGGTCGGCGAAGAGCACGTGGCTGCCGAAGCTCGCGCGGTAGCCCTGCGCCTCGCGGTACAGCAGCGGCCAGGCGGCGGCGTCGTCGGCAAGCGCCGACGCGGCGAGCATCTGCAGCCCGCCCATGCGCACTTCCAACTCGTGGTCGATCGCCGCGGCGACGTTGCGCGCCAGGCGGTCGGCCGCGCGCTGGCTCGTCGCCTGCGACGAGCGCACGAAGTCGACCGCGAGCCCGATCGCCAGCGCGATCAGCGGCAGCATGCACAGCCAGATCAGCCGGGTCAGGAAGGCGCGCAGCGTCAGCGAGGCCATCGGGCGGCGAGCGTGCCCGCCGCGGCCGGCCGGCGCTTTGAACTGCATCAATCCGGCCGGGCTGCTGCCGCGGGGACGCTGCAACGATGGCGCCGGCGCGGCCCGCCGGTTGGGCCGCGCTCGGCGCCCTGCGCATCGCCGTCGTCAGAAGTCGGTGCTTTGCGTGCTGGCGGCGTCAGAACTCGGGGACAACGGGGTGCGGCGCACGATCAGGCTACATTGCGCCGCACTGTGACTGGATCGACTGCCCAGAACACGCCGGGCGCCGCCACGCTGGACGAGGCGAGCGCGCGGCGGCTGTGCCTGCTGCAAGCCTGCGAGGACGGGCCCACCGACGCCGCGTTGTGGTCGCCGGAGGACGCCGCGTGGGCCAGCCGCCTGGCCGACGAGACGGCAGGCGCCGAGGCCACCGATGCGCGCTGGCTCGCCGAGCGTGCCCGCCACGCCGAGCAGCGGCTGCTGCCGCGCCGCCCGACGCTGGCGCGCGCTTTCGCCGGCGGCTACCCGGCGGCGCGCGCCGCGGCGTGGGCGGCGCTCGCCGGGCTCGTGTTCGGTGTCGCCGCCGACCTGGTGGGCCACGCGCAGCTGATCGACCTGCTGGCCGCGCCGGTGTGGGCGGTGGTGGCGTGGAACCTTGTTGTCTACGTCTGGGTTGTCGTCGGCGCGCTGCGCCGCGGCGGCACGGCGGCGCGCGAGGGGCCGCTTCGGCGCGCGATGCGGCGCTGGCTGGCGGGCCGCGCGGCGCGCCGCGGCGTGCAGGCCGCCGCGCCCGAGCAGCGCTTCGCCGCACGCTGGGCGGCGGTGGCCGCGCCGCTGGCCGCCGAGCGCGCGGCCGCCGCGCTGCACGTGGCGGCCGCCGCGCTGGCCGTCGGGCTGATGGCAGGTCTCTATGCGCGCGCGCTCGTGCTCGACTACCACGTCGGCTGGCAGAGCACGCTGCTCGAGCCGGCGCAGGTGCACGCGCTCTTGTCGGTGCTGCTGGCGCCGGCCAGCGCGCTGACCGGCATCGCCGTGCCCGACGTGCAGGCGGTGGCGGCACTGCGCACGGCGGGACCGGCCGTGGCGGGCGCCGCCGCCGGTGCCGGCGCCGGCGCGGCAAACGCTTTCGGCGCGGCGGCCGGCTGGCTGCACCTGCTGGCCGCCACCGTCGGCTGGGCGGTGCTCGTGCCGCGCCTCGTGCTGGCGCTGCGCGCCGCGCTGGCGGCGGCCTGGCGCGCGCGGCGGCTGCCGGTGGCCATCGACGATGCAGCGACGCTGAAGGCGCTGCACGCGCGGCGCCGCCATGCCGGCACCGCGGCGCGCGGCGGCGTGCGCGTCTGGCCGCACGGCTTCACGCCGGCGCCGGCGGCGACGCTCGGCCTGCAGCGGCTGATCGCCGCGACGCTCGGCGACGGTGTCGCGCTGCACGTCGCCGCGCCCACTGCGTATGGCGACGAGGATCGCCCGGCCGCGCCGCCGCCCGGGCCGCCGGCGGCCTGGCGCATCGCCTGGTTCGAACTCGCCGCGACGCCCGAGGACCAGGTGCAGGGGCGGTTCATCGCGCAGCTCGGGGGCGGGAATGCGGGGAATGGCGGCGGAGGCCGCGCCGTGGCCCCGGCGACTGGCGCTGCCGCGCCCGCCGCGTGCTGCCTCGTCCTCGTCGACGAAAGCAGCTACCGCCAGCGCCTGGGCGCCGCGTCGCCGCGTCTGGCCGAGCGGCGGCAGGCCTGGCAGGCGCTGGCCGACGCGGCCGGTGTCGGCCTCGCGTCGGTCGACCTCGAGGCTCTGGCCGCCGGCGGCGAGGTGCCCGCCGACGTGCCGACCGAAGCGCGCCAGGCGCTCGAAGCGGCGCTCGCCGGAGCGCGTGCGCGCGAGGGGGCGGCATGACGACGATCACGCTGACGCTCGTCTCGCACACCAATGCCGGCAAAACGACGCTGGCGCGCACGCTGCTCGGCCGCGATATCGGCGAGGTGCGCGACGCGCCGCACGTCACCGAGTTCGCCGAGGAGCACGTGCTCGTCGAGACGGCCGACGGCCACCGCCTGACGCTGTGGGACACGCCGGGCTTCGGCGACAGCGTGCGGCTCGCGCGCCGCATGCGCCAGAGCACGAGCCCGCTCGGCTGGCTGCTCTCGCAGGTGTGGGACCGCTGGAGCGACCGCGCGTTCTGGATGAGCCAGCAGGCGCTGAAGCACGTGAAGGACGGCGCCGACGTGCTGCTGTACCTCGTCAACGCGAGCGAACCCGAGGCCGGCTACCTGGCCAGCGAGATGCAGCTGCTCGGCTGGACCGGCCGCCCGGTGCTCGTGCTGCTGAACCAGCTCGGCGCGCCGCGCGAGGCGGCGCGCGAGGCCGACGAGGTGCAGCGCTGGCGCGAGCGCCTTTCGCCCTGGCCGCACGTGCAGGGCGTGCTGCCGCTGGATGCGTTTGCGCGCTGCTGGGCGCACGAGGCCGTGCTGCTCGACGCCGTGCAGCAGGTGCTCGCCGGCGACGCGCCGCGCGCCGAGGCGATGCGCGCGCTGCGCGCGGCCTGGGCCGGGCGCTGCGAGGCGGTGTTCGGCGAGGCCGTGCGCGAGCTGGCGGCGAGCCTGGCGCGGCTGGCGCTGGCGCGTGTGCCGGTCGACGAGCCGGCCGGTTTCGGCGAACGTCTTCGCGACTGGGGCACGCGCCTCGTGCAGCCGCGCGCCGGCGACCCGGAGAGCGCGGCCGGCGAGCGCCTGGCGCAGCAGCTCGCGGCCGAGGTGCGGGGCAGCACCGCGCGGTTGCTGACGCTGCACGGCCTGGAGGATGCGGATGGCACCGGCGGCAGCGATGGCAAACGCAGAAGCAGAGGCAGAAGCAAAGACCAGCGTGAAAGCGGCGACGACAGCGCAGCCGTGGCGCAGATCCTGGATCGTGTCGCGCGGCAGGTGCAGGCGCATCGCCGCGTGCCCGAGGGGCGCGCCGCGGTGCTGGGCGGCGCGCTGACCGGCGCGCTGGCCGGGCTGAAGGCGGATATCGCCACCGGCGGGCTGACGCTGGGCGGCGGCATGCTGGCCGGCGGCCTGCTCGGCGCGCTCGGCGCGGCCGGCGTGGCGCGGGGCCTGAACATCGTTCGCGGCACCGGCCAGGGCTACGTCGGCTTCGGCGAGGCGGCGATGGCGTCGTTGACCGAAGCGGCGGTGCTGCGCTACCTGGCGGTTGCGCACTACGGCCGCGGCCGCGGCGACTGGGCCGAGGGCGAGGCGCCGCTGCATTGGCCCGACACCGTGCAGGCGGCCTTCGCTGGCCGGCGCGACGCGTTCAATCGCGCCTGGAAAGGCGGCAAAGGCGTCGGCGAGCGCACGCCGACCCCTGACGACGAGGCGCGTCTCGCCGCGACGCTGGCGCCGCTGCTCGAAGCGCTGCTGCGCGAGACGCTCGCGCAGTTGCATCCGCAGGCCATGGAGGCCACGCAGGCGGCCCATGCAGCCCTGGCGGGCCCGGCAGCCCAAGCGATGCAGGCCGCCCCGCCCGCGCCTGCCCGCGACAATCCCCCCGCATGAAGATCCTCATCCTCGGCGCCGGCCGCGTCGGCGAGAGCGTCGCCGAGAGCCTGGTCTCGGAGCGCAACGACATCACCGTCGTCGACACCGACCCGCAGCGCCTGGCCGACTTGCAGGACCGGCTCGACCTGCGCGGCGTCGTCGGCAACGGCATCCAGCCGAGCGTGCTGCGCGACGCCGGCATCCAGGACACCGACATGCTGATCGCCTGCGCGCCGCTGGACGAGACCAACCTCGTCGCGTGCAAGGTGGCGCACGACCTGTTCGGCGTGCCGACGACGATCGCGCGCCTGCGCAGCCCCGAGTTCGAGGACGGCAACCCGCTTCTGGACAAGAAGGGCTTCGCCGTCGACAAGGTCATCTGCCCCGAGCAGAGCGTCACCGCCTACATCCGCAAGCTCATCGAGTACCCCGAGGCGCTGCAGGTGCTCGAGTTCGCCGACGGGCTGGTCAGCCTGATCGCGGTGCGCGCGGTGGCCGGCGGGCCGCTCGTGCAGCACAGCCTGGCCGAGATCCCCAAGCTGATCCCCGGCATCGAGATGCGCATCGTCGCGATCTACCGCCGCGGCGCCGGCGCCGATGCGCACGACCGCGCCATCACCGATCTGGACGGGCACACGCGCATCGAGCCCGGCGACGAGGTCTTCGTGCTCGCCGCCACCGAGCACATCCGCACCGTGCTCGGCGCGCTGCGCAAGATGGACCGGCCGGTGCGCCGCGTGATGGTGGCCGGCGGCGGCAAGGTGGGCCTGCGCCTGGCGCGCGAGATCCACGCCGACTACGAGATGAAGATCATCGAGCCGGTGCGCACGCGCTGCGAGTACCTGGCCACGCAGCTGCCGCCCGAGGTGCTGGTGCTGCAAGGCGACAGCACCGACGAGGAACTGCTCGGCGACGAGAACGTGCAGGACATGGACCTCTTCATCGCGCTGACCAGCGACGACGAGGACAACATCATGGGCTGCCTGCTCGCCAAGCGCATGGGCGCGCGGCGCGTCATCGGCGTCATCAACCGCGCCGCCTACGCCAACCTCGTGCAGGGCACGGCGATCGACATCGCCATCGCGCCGAGCCACACCGTCATCGGCGAGCTGCTCGCCTTCGTGCGCCGCGGCGACGTCGAGGCCGTGCACAGCCTGCGCCGCGGCGCCGCCGAGGCGCTGGAGGCCATCGTGCGCGGCGACGCGCGCACCTGCCGCATGGCCGACCGGCGCGTCGAGGAGCTGCCGCTGCCCAAGGGAACGCAGATCGGCGCCATCGTGCGCGGCCTGCACCTGGCCGACGGCAGCGAGGCCGAGAACGCCAAGCCGCGCGTCATCATCGCCCACCACGACACGCGCATCCTGCCCAACGACCACGTGATCATCTTCGTGCCGCGCAAGCGCATGGTGCGCGAGGTCGAGAAGCTGTTCCAGGTGTCGGCGACCTTCCTCTGATGAACCTGCTGCCGGTCGTCGCGCTGGTCGGCCGCCTGGTGGCGTTGTTCGCGCTGCTGATGGCGGTGCCGCTGGCCTTCGCGCTGGCCGAACACGACCCGGCCGAGGGCGCCTTCGTCGGCGCCACCGCGGCCACGCTGCTGGCCGGCGGCGCGTTGTCGATGTTGACGCGGCGCTTCCGCCGGGAGCTGCAGCCGCGCGACGGCTTCGTGCTCGTCGGGCTGACCTGGGCGGTGCTGCCGATGTTCGGCGCCGTGCCGCTGTACCTGGCCGTGCCGGGCCTGTCGGCGACCGACGCCTACTTCGAGGCCGTCTCGGCGCTGACCGCCACCGGCGCGACGGCGATCGAGGGCCTGGACCGGCTGCCGCTGTCGGTGAACGTCTGGCGCTGCTTCATGATGTGGGTCGGGGGGCTGGGGATCATCGTGCTCGCCGTGGCGATCCTGCCTTTGCTGGGGGTCGGCGGCAGCCAGCTCTACAAGACCGAGATGGCCGGCCCCATCAAGGACCAGAAGCTGACGCCGCGCATCGCCGACACCGCGCGCGCGATCTGGGGCACCTACGGGGCGCTGTCGCTGGCATGTTTCCTCGCCTACCGCGCCGCCGGCATGAGCTGGACCGACGCGTTCATGCACATGAACTCGACGGTGAGCCTGGGCGGCTTCTCGTCGCACGACGCGAGCTTCGGCACCTGGGATTCGCCGCTCGTCGAGGGCGTGGCGATCCTCTTCATGCTGCTGTCGGGCGTGCCGCTGCTGCTGTACTACACGATGCTGCGCGCGGGTTCGCCGCGGCCGTTCCTGCGCAGCGCCGAGGTGCGCGCGTTCTACGGCGTGCTCGCCTTTGCCACCGTGCTGATCACCGCCTACCTCGTCGCCTTCGGCGCCTACCCGACGTGGACCGAGGCGCTGCGCTACACCGCGTTCCATGTCGTCTCGGTGGCGACGACGACCGGCTACGCCTCGCACGACTACGGGCAGTGGCCGCTGTTCGCGCCGCTGGTGATGATCCTGCTCGGCTGCTTCGCCACTTGCGCCGGCAGCACGGGCGGAGGCATCAAGATGATCCGCATGCTGCTGCTGCTGAAGCAGGCGCGGCGGGAACTCGTGCGCATCGTGCACCCGCAGGTCGTGAACCCGGTCGTGTTCGGCGGCCACGCGGTCAGCGACCGGCTGATGCAAAGCATCATCGCCTACATGATGATGTACGGCGCCTCGCTCGTCGGGCTGACGATGCTGCTGCTGTTCAGCGGCCTGGAGCCGGTGACGGCGTTCACCGCGGTGCTCGCCTGCGTCAACAACATCGGCCCCGGCCTCGGCGAAGTGGGGCCGGCCGTCAACTACGGCGGGCTGACCGACTTCCAGACCTGGGTGCTGACGTTCGCGATGCTGCTCGGCCGGCTCGAGCTGCTGGCGGTGCTGGTGCTGTTCACGCCGCAGTTCTGGCGGCGCTGAGGCCGGCGGCCATGGCCGCCGCTCGAGCGCACATCAATCGCGCCAGCTCGGATCGATCTTGTCGACCAGGCGCACCATCGCCGCGAAGGTGTCGGTGCCGAACTCGGGCTCGGCGTTGACCTTCTTCGCGTCCTCCTGGCAGGCCAGCCGGATCGTGTCGCTGATCGGCACCGTCGCGCCGAGCGGCGCGCCGGCGAGCTGGATCTCGCACGAGCGCTGCAGGATCCACAGCGTGTAGAACGTGACCGGCAGCGCCGGCCCCCAGGCGAGCAGACCGTGGTTGCGCAGGATGACGGCGGGCTTCGGCGGCTTGCCGTCGGCGCCGGTGCCGATGTCGGCGACGAGCCGCGGACCCTCTTCGGCGCGCACGGTGATGCCCTCGAAGTCGTGATACGCGACGCGGCCCCACAGCTGCGCGGCGTAGAAGCTGTCGTGCATGAGGCCGGTCTTCGAGCAGGCCACCGCCATGCCGGCTGTCGTGTGCGTGTGCATCACGCAGTGCGCGCCGGGTACGCCGGCGTGGATGGCGCAGTGCGGCGCGACGCCGGCGGCGTTCACCGGCGCGTCGGCCGGCGCGACGATGTTCCCCTGCAGATCCACCTTCACGAGGTTCGACGCCTTCACCTCGGTGTAGTGCAGCCCGAAGCGGTTGAGCAGCAGGTGGTTCGGCGAGTCGGGCACGCGCAGCGAGATGTGGTTGTAGATCAGCTCGGTCCAGCCGAGCAGGTGGAAGACGCGGTAGCAGGCGGCGAGCTGCTGGCGCGCCGCCCACTCGGCGGTCGAGCAGCGATCGCGCGTGACGGTGCTCGCAGCGGCGGATGTCTCGGGGCGTTCGTGCACGGCAGCGGTCATCGGGTGTCCCCTTCTCGGGTGGGCAGGTCTCGGGTGGGCAGATACAGCCGGTCGGTGTAGGTGGCGAGCCACTCGGGGCGGAAGGCGACGAAGATCGCGACGATCATGCCGGTGAGCACCGCGTCGCCCCAGCCGGCCAGCCAGCGCGCGAGCAGCATGTCCTCGAACGCAAGGCCGCTCGGCAGCGGCTGCACCGTCGCCTGCAACGCGCCGGCGGCCATGTTGGCCAGCGCCGTGGCGATGAAGCCGCGGCCGAGGATGTAGACGAAGAGGTGGTGCGGCAGCCAGCGCCGCACCGCGCCGCCGAGCGCGAGCGCGATCGTCGCGGGCACGAGCCCGAGCCACAGGAAGCGCCCGAACGCCTCGGCCGCCGGCAGGTCGCCGAGCCACGCGGCCACGCCGGCCACCGCCGCCAGCGCCAGCACCGCGAGCGGCCAGCCGGCCATCAGCACCAGCAGGCAGGCGCCGGCCAGCGGCTGCGCCGCCGGTGTCGCGCCGAGGCGGTCGGCCACCCACGACAGCGGCAACAGCGCGCACCACGCAAGCCACGGCCACGGCGGGCCCGAGGGCGGCAGGCCGCGCCACGGCCGCAGCGCCAGTGCGACGGCGAGGGCGACGATCGCGAAGAGGACGCCGGCGGGGGCCATGCGGGCGATCGTAAGCGTCGCCGCCGTCGCACGCGCCGCGAGGGGCACTCCGCCGCACCGCTTATGCTGCCGCCGAAGCCCGCGCCGCCGGCGGGCATGGAGGGCAACGTGATGGCCGCGCCGATCCAGTTCTGGTTCGATTTCTCCTCGCCGTATTCGTACCTCGTCAACGAGTGGCTCGACGCGCTCGCGGCGCGGCACGGCCGCACCGTCGAGCGGCACGCGATGCTGCTGGGCGCCGCCTTCCAGGTCGCCGAGCTGAAGAGCCCGGTGTCGTATCCGCTCAAGCGCGAGTACTCGCTGCGCGACTTCGCGCGGTCGGCGCGCTTCGAGGGGTTGCCGCTGCGCATGCCGGCGAGCTTCCCGCTGCCGACGCAGAACGCGGCGCGCGTCTTCTGGTGGCAGCACGACACCGTCTCGCCGCAGGCGGCGGCCGATTGGGCGCGTGCCGTCTTCCGCGCCGTCTTCACGCGCGGGGTGCAGGTCAACGAGGTGCCGGCGCTGCGCGCGCTGGCCGCCGAAAGCGGGCTCGACCCCGACGCCGCCGAGGCGGTGTGGAACGACCCGCAATGGAAGGCGCGGCTGAAGGCCCAGTGCGACGCGGCGATCGCCGGCGGCATGTTCGGCGCGCCGTGGGTCGTCGTCGACGGCGAGCCGTTCTGGGGCAACGACCGCAAGGCGCAGATCGAGCGCTGGCTGGCCGACGGGCCTTTCTGAAGGCCCCGTCTGGCGCCGATCGGCGGCTGGATTTCGGCCGCTTTCGGGCCGCACTTCGGCCCTCAAGCAGCGCAGCGCTGTGCCGATACTGGCTCGGCGTCAGAGTCACTTGCATGTTCGGCGGCGCCCGGGCGCTGCCGCCGCTGGCCGGGTGAGGCCTCGAGGCACCTTCCGGCGGGCGCGGGTCACCCGCAGCGATAAGAAGGAAACCCCCCGATGAAACTCCTCTCCTCGTTCGGCATCTCCAGGCGCCTGTATGGCGCGGCGGCCGTGCTTGCGCTCGCCTTGTTGTCGGTGGCGGTGTTCGCTTACGTGCGACTGGGTGATGTCGCCGACCTGGCCCGCGTGACCGGCAACGTGCGCGCGCCGCAACTGGCGCGCATGGGTGACATCGAGCTGGCTGTCACGCGCGCTTCGCTGCAACTGCGGCACGCGATGCTGGCGCGCACGCCCGAGGAGCAGGCGACCGCGCTGGCCGACGTGGGCGCGCAGCGCCGCACGATCGACGGCCTCGTCGCGGCTTTCGAGCGCGACCTGACGACCGACGAAGGACGCCGCCGCCTCGCGGTGCTGAAGCCGCAGCTCGCGAAGTTCTGGCAGGTCGGCGTCCCCAACGTCGGCCTGATCGAAGAGGGAAAGAAGGCCGAGGCCTTCGCCTACCTCGTCGACAAGACGATTCCGGCGCGCAACGAGCTGCTGGCCAGCCTGGCGGCCACCGGGACGTACCAGCAGGAACGGTTGACGCAGGACATCGAGGCGATCCAGGCCGGCGCCCGCCACACGCTGGCGCTGCTGGAGGTGCTGGTCATCGCCACCGTCGTCGGCGTGCTGCTGCTCGCCTGGCACGTCTCGGCCGTGCTGCGCCGGCGCGTCGCGCTGGCGCAGCGCGTCACGCAGCGTGTGCGCGACGGCGATCTCTCCGAAATCGTGCACGACGACGCGCGCGACGAGTTCAGCCCGCTGCTCGCTTCGTTGCAGGAGATGCAGGCGCAGCTGACGCGGGTCGTGCGCGGCGTGCGCGGCAACGCCGAGAGCGTGGCCACCGCCAGCACGCAGATCGCGCAGGGCAACCAGGACCTCTCGGGCCGCACCGAGCAGCAGGCGAGCGCCTTGCAGGAAGCGGCCGCGACGATGGACGAACTCGGCGCGACGGTACGGCTGAACGCCGACAACGCACACCAGGCGGCGGAGCTGGCGCGCGGCGCCTCGAGCGTCGCCACCGAAGGCGGCAGCGTCGTCGCCGAGGTCGTGCAGACGATGAAGGGCATCAACGACAGCAGCCGCAAGATCGCCGACATCATCGGCGTCATCGACGGCATCGCCTTCCAGACGAACATCCTCGCGCTCAACGCCGCCGTCGAGGCGGCGCGCGCCGGCGAGCAGGGGCGCGGCTTCGCCGTCGTCGCCACCGAGGTGCGCAACCTCGCGCAGCGCAGCGCCGAGGCGGCGCGCGAGATCAAGGCGCTGATCACCGCCAGCGTCGAGCAGGTCGAGCACGGCAGCACGCTCGTCGACCGCGCCGGCGCAACGACGCAGGAGATCGTCGGCGCGATCCATCGCGTCAGCGACATCGTCAGCGAGATCAGCGCCGCGAGCGCCGAGCAGTCTGCCGGCGTGGGCCAGGTCGGCCAGGCGGTGACGCAGATGGACCAGTCGACGCAGCAGAACGCCGCCCTCGTCGAACAAAGTGCTGCTGCCGCCGAGAGCCTGCGCCAGCAGGCACAGCAGCTCGTGCAGGCGGTGTCGGCGTTCAGGCTGGCCGGCGATGCCTCAGCGGGCGCCATGGCCGGTGTGGCGCTGCCGGTGTTGACCGAAGAGAGCCGCCCACCCGCGGGCGGCTGGGACGGCGGCGAACGGCGCGGACCTGACCGCGCGCACAACGTGACGCGGCCGGCGTTCGGCAAGCCGGCGGCGGGTGCGAAGGCATCGAAGACGACCGCGGCATCGGGCGCGGCGGCGTCGGTGGCGTCGGCAGGTCCTGTGGCTGCGGCGGCCGTCGCTGCGCCCGCCAGTGACATCGCGTCCCCGGCATCGGCCTCACCGGCATTGCCGGCCCCCGCGCGCACCGGCACCGACGACGACTGGCAGTCGTTCTGACGGCGTTGCCGTCCCGCGGCGCGACGGCCGTGTGACGGCGCGCCGGTGATACGCTGCATGCCGGCCGCCGGCGAGCGGTGGCCCCGCCAGGAGCCAGGAGCCGCGCGCATGCCGATCGTGTTGAAGAAGTCCGCCAGCCAGCTCGTCGCCGACGCGATGGCGCAGGTGCGCACGTTGAGCCTCGACGAGGCGCGTGCGCTGCACGCGAGCGCCGGCGCGCTCTTCGTCGACCTGCGCGACGTGCGCGAGCTCGAGCGCGAAGGCGTGATCCCCGGCGCGGCGCACGCGCCGCGCGGCATGCTCGAGTTCTGGGTCGATCCGGCGAGCCCGTACTTCCACAAGGCGTTCGCCGGCGTGCACGAAGGGCAGCCGATGGTGCTGTTCTGCGCCGCCGGCTGGCGATCGGCGCTGGCGACGAAGGCGCTCGTCGAGATGGGCTTCCCGGCCGTCAGCCACATCGAAGGGGGCTTCTCGGCCTGGAAGGCCGCCGGAGCACCGGTGGCCGAGCGGGCGCCGGCGCGGCCGAAGCCCGGCGGCTGACAGCCGACCGAGGCGGCCGACTGCGCAGCCGACTGGCGCAGCCAACGTACCGCGTCGAGCCCGATGGCCGATCTCGCGCATTCGTTGCGCATCCAGGCGCACGCCAATGCGCTGGCCAACCTGCGGCTGCACACGGCGATGGCGCCGCTGTCGCAGGCCGATCTGCAGGCGCAGCGCACGAGCTTCTTCCAGAGCCTGCTGGCGACGCTGAACCACATCCTCGCCGTCGACGGCTACTACATCGCCGCGCTCGTGGGTGACCCCAACCCCGAGGCGGCGTGGTACCAGTACCAGCCAGCCGCCGACCTGCCGCCGCTGGCCGTCGCGCAGCGCAAGAGCGACCTGCGTCTCGTCGCCTTCTGCGATGCGCTCGACGCCGCCGGCTGCGACCGTGTCGTCGACCTGCCGCGCGGCGGCGGCCGCATCCAGCGCGATCGCGCCGCGCATGTGCTGGCGCACCTCTACATGCACCAGACGCACCACCGCGGCCAGGTGCACGCGATGCTCGCGGGCACGACGGTGAAGCCGCCGCAGCTCGACGAGTTCCTGATGCCGAGCGAGGCGCACCTGCGCACGGCCGAGATGCAGGCTCTCGGCTGGGACGAGCGCGCGGTCTACGGGCCGCTGGCGGCGGGCTGACCGAAGCGGCGGGGCGCCGCCTGCGCGCGCCCCCCCCCGGCCCTGCCGGGCGCTTGCCTAGAATCCGATTGACGTTTACGTCAATTGCGCCGCCGACCGCGTCACCCCGTCACCCGCGACACACCGGCGCGCCGACCTGCTTCAGGAGACATTGCATGCCCGTGCTCGCGTCCCAGCTCAACCCACGCTCGGCGGAGTTCAAGGCGAGCGCCGACGCGATGCGGCTGCTGCTGGCCGACCTCAACGCGAAGCTCGCGCAGATCGGCGAAGGCGGCGGCGCCGCGGCGCTGGCCAAGCACACGGCGCGCGGCAAGCTGCCGCCGCGCGAACGCGTCGAGATGCTGCTCGACCCGGACACGCCGTTCCTCGAGATCGGCGCCCTGGCGGCGCTGGACATGTACGACAACGCGGCGCCGGGCGCCGGCCTCATCGCCGGCATCGGCCGCGTCAGCGGCGTCGAGTGCGCGATCGTCTGCAACGACGCCACGGTCAAGGGCGGCACCTACTTCCCGCTGACGGTGAAGAAGCACCTGCGCACGCAGGAGATCGCGCGCGAGAACCGGCTGCCGTGCATCTACCTCGTCGACTCGGGCGGCGCGAACCTGCCGAACCAGGACGACGTCTTCCCCGACCGCGAGCACTTCGGCCGCATCTTCTACAACCAGGCGAATCTCAGCGCGCTCGGCATCCCGCAGATCGCCGTCGTGATGGGCTCGTGCACCGCCGGCGGCGCGTACATGCCGGCGATGAGCGACGAGACGATCATCGTGCGCAACCAGGGCACGATCTTCCTCGGCGGCCCGCCGCTCGTGAAGGCGGCCATCGGCGAAGTGGTCAGTGCCGAAGACCTCGGCGGCGGCGACGTGCACACACGGCTGTCGGGCGTGGCCGACCACCTCGCCGACAACGACCTGCACGCGCTGGCGCTGGCGCGGCAGGTGGTGGCCAACCTGAACTGGCGCAAGCCGCAGCAGGTGCTGCTCGCGCCGCCGCGAGCGCCGCTGTTCGACCCCGCCGAGCTGCACGGCGTGATCCCCACCGACCCGCGCCGGCCCTACGACGTGCGCGAGGTCATCGCCCGCATCGTCGACGGCAGTGAGTTCGACGAGTTCAAGGCCCGCTACGGCACGACGCTGGTCACCGGCTTCGCGCACATCGAGGGCATGCCGGTGGGCATCGTCGCCAACAACGGCATCCTGTTCTCCGAAAGCGCGATGAAGGGCGCCCACTTCATCGAGC
The DNA here is from genome assembly GCA_016716535.1 of Betaproteobacteria bacterium. Taxonomy (GTDB): domain Bacteria; phylum Pseudomonadota; class Gammaproteobacteria; order Burkholderiales; family Burkholderiaceae_C; genus Rubrivivax. Next base: position 86,098 of record JADJWD010000005.1, read on the forward strand.
TGTGCTGCCAGCGGCGCGTGCCGCTGATCTTCCTGCAGAACATCACCGGCTTCATGGTCGGCCGCAAGTACGAGGCCGAGGGCATCGCCAAGCACGGCGCGAAGATGGTGACCGCGGTCGCCACCGCGACGGTGCCGAAGTTCACGGTGATCATCGGCGGCAGTTTCGGCGCCGGCAACTACGGCATGTGCGGCCGCGCCTACGGCCCGCGCTTCCTGTGGATGTGGCCGAACGCGCGCATCAGCGTCATGGGCGGCGAGCAGGCTGCCAGCGTGCTGGCCACTGTCAAGCGCGACGGCATCGAGGCCAAGGGCGGCACCTGGAGCGCCGAGGACGAGGCGGCGTTCAGGCGGCCGATCCTCGAGCAGTACGAGCACCAGGGCCACCCCTACTACGCGAGCGCCCGGCTGTGGGACGACGGCGTCATCGACCCCGCCGACACGCGCCGCGTGCTGGCGCTGGCGATCTCGGCGAGCCTGAACGCGCCGATTCCGGAGACGCCGCGCTTTGGCGTCTTCCGCATGTAGCGTGTATGATGTGCGCACATCTCCGTATTGGTACACATCATGCGCACGAACATCGAGATCGACGATGCCTTGATGGAGCAGGCGATGAAGGCCGGCCCGTACAAGACGAAGAAGGACGCCGTCGAGGCGGGCTTGAAGCTCCTCGCGCGCCAGGCCGCCTACCGCGAGATCCTCAAGTGGCGCGGCAAGCTCAAGTGGGAAGGCGATGAGGGCGTCGACTGGACGCAGCCGGACCAGGCCACCGGCGACATCGCCAAGGACAACGCTCGCCTCGTCCTTGCCGAACCGGCGCCGCGGCTTGCGCGCCGCGCTTCAACTGCGCCGGCTGCGCCGGCCAGCCGCGAGAGGACGGCGCGCCGTGCTCGTCGTTGATTCGTCGGTCTGGATCGCCTTCTTCGACGGTGCGCGCGGCGCGCGCGCGCACCAGGCCGACCTGCTCGAGCAGTTGCTCGACCACGGCGAGATCCGCCTCGTCGTGCCCGACCTCGTGCTCTTCGAGGTGCTGCGCGGCTTCCGGCACGAGCGCGACCTTCGCCAGGCGCGGCTCTTGATGCAGAACCTGGCAATCGAGTCGACGCTGGACGCGGACACGGCCTTGCTTGCCACCGAGCACTACCGCAGCCTGCGCAGCCGCGGCCACACGGTGCGCAGCGCGGTCGACGTGCTGGTGGCCACCTTCTGCATCGAGCGCGACTACGCGCTCCTGCACGACGACCGCGATTTCGACGCCTTTGAGTCGCTGCGCGGCCTGCGGGTATGGCGTCAATGAGGGCGCAAGTCAGGGCAGTGCGAACGGAATGAGGCCAATGCAGACCACGGTGCACGACACCCCCGAACACGACCTGCTGCGCGAGCAGGTGGCGCGCTTCCTCGCGCGCGAGGTCGAGCCGCATGCCGACGCCTGGGAGCGCGAAGGCCGCGTGCCGCGCGACGCGCTGCGCCGCATGGGCGAGGCGGGGCTGCTCGGCATCGCGTTCGAACCCGAGTACGGCGGCGGCGGTGCCGATGCGCTGACCAACCTCGTCTTCGCCGAGGCGCTGGCGGCGAGCCTGTCGGCCGGCTTCGTCATCACCGTCCTCGTGCACACCGACATGGCCGGGCCGCACCTGCACCACGCCGGCACTGCAGCGCAGAAGGCGCGCTGGATGCCGGGCGTCACGGCCGGCCGCACGATCACCGCGGTGGCGATCACCGAACCGGCCGCCGGCTCCGACGTGGCCGGCATCACGACGCGCGCGCGGCGCGTCAACGACGCCGCCGGCGACGGCTGGGTCATCGACGGCAGCAAGATCTTCATCACGAACGGCGTGCTCGCCGACCTCTACTTCGTCGCCGCGCGCACCGGCGCCGGCCGGCACGACATCTCGATCTTCGCCGTCGAGCGCGGCACGCCCGGCCTGCGCGTCGGCCGTGCGCTCGACAAGACCGGCTGGCGCGCCAGCGACACCGCCGAACTGTTCTTCGAGAACTGCCGCGTGCCGGCCGACCATCTGCTGGGCGAAGAAGGCAAGGGCTTTCGCGCCGTGATGAAGAACTTCCAGACCGAGCGCATCGCGCTCGCAGCGATGGCGGTGGCGACCTGCCGCCACGCGATCGACCTGACGCTCGAGCACGTGCGCACGCGCCGCGCCTTCGGCGACACGCTTTGGGCCAAGCAGGCGGTGCGGCAACGCATTGCGATGCTCGACGCGAAGACCCGCGCGGCGCGCCAGTACCTCTACCACTGCGCCTGGCGCACCGCGCAGGGCCACGATGCCCACTCGGTGGTGCAGGACGTGTCGCTGCTGAAGGCGCTGACCGGCGAACTCGTCAACGAGGTCACGCACGGCTGCCAGCAGTTGCACGGCGGCATGGGTTTCATGACCGGCACGCCGATCGAGCGCCTGTGGCGCGACGCGCGTGTGCTGGCCATCGGCGGCGGCGCCAGCGAAGTCATGCTGGACGAGGCCGCCAAACGTTATTGACGTTCCCGGCTGCCGAAGGAGCGTTCTGCGATGACTCCCACCCTGACGAACCTGGATCTTGCCCAGCTCGCCGCGCTGGCCGCCGCGCTCGGCTGGGCGAGCGGGCTGCGCCTCTACGCGGTGGTGTTCATCACCGGTGCTGCCGGCTACCTCGGCTGGCTGCCGCTGCCCGAGGGGCTGAAGCTGCTGCAGCACCCGGTCGTGCTGATCGCCAGCTTCGCGATGTTCGTCGTCGAGTTCATCGCCGACAAGGTGCCGGGGCTCGACACGCTGTGGGACACGGTGCACACGTTCATCCGCATCCCGGCCGGCGCAGCGCTCGCGGCCGGCGTGTTCGGCGGCGACAGCACGGTGTGGGCGCTGGTCGCGGCGCTGGCCGGCGGCACGCTGGCAGCCACGTCGCACGCCGCGAAGGCGACGACGCGCGCGGCGGCCAACACCTCGCCCGAGCCGTTCTCGAACATCGCGCTGTCGCTGGCCGGCGACGCGATCGTGCCGGCGTCGCTATGGCTGGCGGTCGAGCACCCGATGATCTTCTGGCCGGCGCTCGGCATCGCGGTGATCGTCGCGGTCGTGCTGATCGTCGTGCTGTTCCGCTTCCTGCGCGCGCTGTGGCGGCGGCTGGCCGGCATGCCGCCGGCGCCGCCGACGGGCGCGGCGGCCTGAAGCGCTTTCTTTCTTCGTTGCCGAGGAAACGTGTCGATGTTCAAGAAGATCCTGATCGCGAACAGAGGCGAGATCGCCTGCCGCGTCATCGCCACCGCGCGGCGCCTGGGCGTGCGCACCGTCGCTGTCTACTCGAGCGCCGACGCGCGTGCGCGGCACGTGCTCGCCGCCGACGAGGCGGTGGCGGTCGGCGGCGCGGCGGCGCGCGACAGCTATCTGCAGTGGCGGCGCATCATCGACGCGGCGCGCGCCACCGGCGCCGAGGCCATCCACCCGGGCTACGGTTTCCTGAGCGAGAACGAGGACTTCGCGCGCGCCTGCGCCGAGGCCGGCGTCGTCTTCATCGGCCCGCCGCCGGCGGCCATCGCCGCGATGGGCAGCAAGAGCGCGGCGAAGACGCTGATGGAGAAGGCCGGCGTGCCGCTCGTGCCCGGCTACCACGGCCGCGACAACGACCCGGCGCTGCTCGCGCGCGAGGCCGACCGCATCGGCTACCCGGTGCTGATCAAGGCCAGCGCCGGCGGCGGCGGCAAGGGCATGCGGCGCGTCGAGAAGGCCGCGGACTTCGCTGCCGCGCTCGCGAGCTGCCAGCGCGAGGCCAAGGCCAGCTTCGGCGACGACCACGTGCTCGTCGAGCGCTACGTGACGCGGCCGCGGCACATCGAGATCCAGGTCTTCGGCGACAGCCAGGGCCACGTCATCCACCTCGGCGAGCGCGACTGCTCGGTGCAGCGCCGGCACCAGAAGGTGCTCGAGGAGTCGCCGGCGCCGGGCCTGTCGGCCGCGCGGCGCGCCGAGATGGGCGCGGCCGCGGTGGCGGCGGCGAAGGCGGTGGGCTACGTCGGCGCCGGCACCGTGGAGTTCGTCGCCGAGGAACTGGACGACGGCGACATCCGCGCCTACTTCATGGAGATGAACACGCGGCTGCAGGTCGAGCACCCGGTGACGGAAGCCGTGACCGGGCTCGATCTCGTCGAGTGGCAGCTGCGCATCGCCGCCGGCGAACCGCTGCCGCTGACGCAGGACGAGTTGGTGATGCGCGGCCACGCGATCGAGGCGCGCATCTGCGCCGAGAACCCCGACAACAACTTCCTGCCCGCCACGGGCAGGCTGGACGTGGCGCGCTGGCCCGAGCACGTGACCTTCAGGCGCGACGAGGTGCTGGCGCGCGTGGACAGCGGTGTCAGCGAAGGCGACGCGATCACGCCGTATTACGACTCGATGATCGCCAAGCTCATCGTCTGGGGCGAGAACCGCGCGCAGGCGCTGGCGCGGCTCGAAGCGGCGCTGCGCGACACGCACATCGTGGGCCTGGCGACCAACGTCGCGTTCCTGCGCCGCGTCGTCGCTTCACGCGCCTTCGCGCATGCCGACCTCGACACGGCGCTGATCGAGCGCGAGCGCGCAGCGTTGTTCGACGCCGCGCCGCTGCCGCCCGAGTGGGCCGCGGCCGGCGTCGCCGCGCACGTGCTGGCGGCCGAGGCGGCGCTCGAAGGCGCCGACCCGTGGTCGCGCCGCGACGGCTGGCGGCTGCATGGCGGCGCGCAGCGGCGCCTGAGCCTCGAGCTGGCCGGCGCGCCGCTCGCGGTGGTCTTGCAGCGGCTGCACGACGGCGCGATGGTGCTGTCGATCGGCGAGCGCCGCTGGCCGTTCGCGGCGCGTGCGCTCGGCGGCGGCCGGCACGAAGTGCGGCTGGCCGATGGCAGCACCGAAGGCGGCGACCGCCGCGTCGTGCTGACCGTCTACGCCGGCGACGAGCGCTACGCCGTCTTCGCCGAGATGGGGCAGGCGCTGGTCGCCGAGTTCGACCCGATCGCGCACGCCGGCGACCACGCCGGCGAGGCGGGCCGGCTGACCGCGCCGATGCCGGGCAAGGTGATCACCTTCCACGTCAAGGCCGGCGACAGCGTGCAGCGCGGCCAGGCGCTGGCGGTGATGGAGGCGATGAAGATGGAGCACACGCTGCACGCGCCGCGCGACGGGCGCGTGCTCGAACTGCTCTACGCGCCCGGCGACCAGGTGGCCGAGGGCGGCGAACTGCTCAAGCTGAGCGAGTGACGAGCCGCAGGTGGGCGGCGCCTGCGCCGCTCACTTCCCGGCTTGCTGCCCGGCTCACCGCCCTGTCCATTTCGCCGTGCAGCGCGTCGTAGCCGCAGTGGCCGAAGAGCGACGCCGGGAAGACGCTATCCGGCCCGTAGCCCGAAGGCGCGTATTCGGAGCGCTCCACCGCGGCCGAGCGGCGGAACCAGCTCGCCAGTTCGACCAGCTCGGTGCCGCGGTGCGCGTCGCAGACGAGCAGCACGTCGCGCTGGTACAGCCGGTCGCCGAGCATGCGCTGCGTGTCGACACCTAGACCGATCTGCTGCTCGAGCAGCGTGCCGATGCGCCGAGCGATCTTCAGGCAGCGAGGGGCGTTCATGCGGTGGTCTCCTCCGTGCGGCGCTCGGGGCCCGCGCGCGCAGCCTCGAAGTGGACCGCTGCGGCGCGCGCAGTGTCGGGGAAAACTCACCAAACGACACCGACCTTCAGAGGGGGCCGGGGCCCAGCCCCTCAGCCCTCAGCCCATCAACCGGCCTGCCCGTGGAACGTCAGCCGCGTGCCGATCGTCGCCACCCGCAGCGCCGTCGAGCTCGACACCCGTCCACGCGGTGCGGCAGCTCGTGTAGGTGACCTCGAAGGTCTCGCCGGCATCGAGGCGGCCGTTGATCAACAGCGCCAGCGGCGGCCCGCCAGCCACCCAGCTGACGCTGCCGCCGCGCGCGCACGGCAGGCTGGTCACGGGGCCGGTGGCGAGCGGGCTCGCGGCGCCGTGAGTGCCGCCCTCCTTCGCCGCGGCCACGCTGCCCGCCACCGTGCCGGCAGACACCAACGCCGACTGCAACGTCACCGTCGCCGCGCCGAGCGCCGTGCCGGCGGCCAGCGGCATCGTCGCCGCATCGGCCGCATGACCCTCGGCCTGCGGGTCGGTCGGTGTGTCGTCGTCGGCGCCGTTGCCGCCGCAGGCGGCCAACGCCGCGGCCGCGGCCAGCGCGATGAGCGTGATGCGGGCGCAGCGCCGCATCGGCAGGCGCGCGCCGGAGTCGGGCAGGTTCGTGTCCATGCCGGCATTCTGTGCCGCGGGTGCGCACCGCTCCACCGCCCGGCGCGCCGCAGCCCGCCGCCAAGTTATCGAAGTGCGTCAGCCGGGGCCTCGGCACCCCGGGCGGACCGGCCGATAATCCGGCCCGCGATGTTTCCCACCCAAGTCACCCTGGTCGAAGTCGGTCCGCGCGACGGTCTGCAGAACGAGGCGCAGCCGGTGCCGGCGGCGCACAAGATCGAGCTCGTGCACCGTCTGCAGGCTGCGGGCCTCAAGGAGATCGAGGTCACCAGCTTCGTCAGCCCGAAGTGGGTGCCGCAGATGGCCGACAACACCGAGGTGCTGGCCGGTGTGAAGCGCGCGCCCGGCGTGCGCTACTCGGTGCTGACGCCGAACCTGAAGGGCCTGGAAGCCGCGCTCGCCGACGACCCCACGGCGCCGGCCGGCAGCGCCCGCCGGCCTGACGAAGTCGTCGTCTTCGCGGCTGCCAGCGAGGGTTTCAGCCGGCGCAACATCAACTGCTCGATCGCCGAGAGCGTCGAGCGCTTCGCGCCGGTCGTCACCGCCGCGCACGCCGCGGGCCTGAAGGTGCGCGGCGCCGTCTCGTGTGCGCTCGGCTGCCCGGTGCAGGGCCCGGTCAGCGCCGACGAGGTGGAGCACGTCGTGCGGCTGTTGAAGTCGATCGGCGTCGACCACGTCGGCGTCTGCGACACCATCGGTACCGGCACGCCGCGCGCCGCGCAGGCGGCGATGGAGCGGGCGCTGAAGCATTACCCGCTCGTCGAAGTGAGCGGGCATTTCCACGATACCTACGGCCAGGCACTGGCCAACATCCTCGCCTGCCTGGAGATGGGCGTGCACACCTTCGACACCAGCGTCGCCGGCCTCGGCGGCTGCCCGTACGCGAAGGGCGCCACCGGCAACGTCGCCACCGAGGACGTGCTGTTCATGCTGCACGGCATGGGCATCGCCACCGGCGTCGACCTCGACCGCCTCGTCGACACGGCGGCGTGGATCGCCGGCGTGCTCGGGCGGCCGCTCGGCTCGCGCGCCGGGCGCGCGTTGATGGCGCGGCGCGGCGCCGCGGTGGAGGTGGCGGCATGACGTCGACCGCGACGGGCGCGATGGAGGCAGTCACCTACCCCGAAGGCTTTCAGCGCGTCGCCGCGGCGTTGGCCAGTCTCGGGCACGACAACGCCCCGGTGTGGCTGGAGGCAAGCGCGCGCACGTCGCAGGAGGCGGCCGATGCGCTGGGTGTGGCCGTCGGGCAGATTGCCAAGAGCGTGATCTTCCGCCGTGTATCCAATGACGCGAATGACGATGCCGCCGTGCTCGTCGTCACCTCCGGCGACCGGCGCGTCGACGAAAGGCGCGTCGCGGCGATCGTCTGCGCCGAAGGCGGCAAGCTCGCGCGCGCCGACGCCGAGTTCGTCAAGGCGCGCACCGGCTTTTCGATCGGCGGTGTCGCGCCGCTTGCGCACCGCGCGCCGGTGCTGACGCTGATCGACCGCGACCTCTTTCGCTTTGGCGAAATCTGGGCCGCGGCCGGGCACCCGAACGGTGTCTTCCAACTCACGCCCGCCGACCTCGTGCGCCTGACCGGCGGCGCGCCGGTGGCCGACGTCGTGCAGGTGCCCGCGGCATGAACGGCCCCGACTTCATCGCCGGCGCGCCGGTGCCGAGCCCGTGCGTCAACGTCTGCCGCATCGACGCGGACAGCGGCCTGTGCCTGGGCTGCCTGCGCACGATCGACGAGATCGCCGCCTGGTCGCAGATGGCCGACCCCGACAAGCGCGCCGTCTGGCTGGCGCTCGACGAGCGGCGCGCGGCCGGCGCCGGTGGCGACGCGCCGTGGCCCGACGCGGGCGGCGGCGCGGGATGCGCGGGCCCGTCCGCAGGCGCGGGCGCGGGCTGCGCGGGCCTGGCTACCGGCGATGGCGCGGGCTGCGCTGGCTTGGCCGCCGGCGCGGTCGGCGCCGCGGCCGGCTGCGCCGGCTGCCCGGCGCGCGCCGACTGCATCGGCCGCGCAGGCTGCGCGCCGGACGCCCGGGCATGAAGCGCATCGAGTTCGTCTTCGACTTCGTTTCGCCCTTCGCCTATCTCGCGTTCGAGCGGCTGCCGCAGGCGCTGGAAGGCTCGAGCGTCGTCGTCGACTACCGGCCGGTGCTCTTCGCCGGGCTGTTGCAGCACTGGGGCCAGAAGGGGCCGGCCGAGATCGAGAGCAAGCGCGCCTGGACCTTTCGCCACGTGCACTGGCTCGCGCACGCGCAGGGCACGCCGATGCAGACACCCGCCGTGCATCCGTTCAACCCGCTGCCGCTGCTGCGGCTGGCGATCGCTTGCGGGCCGAACCGCTTTGTCGTCGAGAGCATCTTCCGCCACGTCTGGGCGGCGGATGGGGCCGACGCGGTCGATCCGGCGCGGCTGGCTGCGCTGACCGCGCAGTTGAAGCCGGCGCGCGACCCGGCGAGCGACGACGTGAAGCGCGAGCTGCGCGAGCACACCGACCGCGCGATCACCGAAGGGGTCTTCGGCGTGCCGAGCTATCTGCTCGACGGCCGCGTCTTCTGGGGCCTCGACGCACTGCCGATGCTGCGCGCGGCCGTGCAGGGCGATGCGTGGTTCGACGGCCCCGCGTGGGAAGCCGAAGGCCGCCCGCGGGCGGGCGTCGTGCGGCGCTGACGCGGCTCGAGCCGCCACGCCGCTGAGCCGGCGGCGCTCCTTCGCGGCACGTCCGTGCCCGAACCCGGGCTTCGACGCAAGCCCTTCGGCAACCCGATTTCTCGGGGTTAACACCAAGGTTGTCAGCCGCGGTTGGCTGCGCGTCAGCCCGTGTTTGGTTCGCGTCAGAGTGGTGCCAGTGCCCGCACGCAAAGTACGGGCATGCGGCGTCGATGGCGCCGCGCTGCTTTTTCCGCCTCACGACGCCGACCGAAGGAGACGCGCGATGGACGACACCCTGGTGGCCAAGGTCACCGCCCACCCCAAGTACCAGGAGCTGAAGGCGCGGCGCACGCGGCTGGGCATCTGGCTGACGATCGCGATGCTGATCGTCTACTACGGCTTCATCCTGCTCGTCGCCTTCAACAAGCCGCTGCTGGCCAGCCGCATCGGCGAGGGCGTGATGACGCTCGGCATGCCGCTCGGTCTCGGCGTCATCGTCTTCACGGTCGTCATCACGGCGATCTACGTGCAGCGTGCGAACAGCGAGTTCGACCGCCTCTCCGACGAAGTGAACAAGGCGGTGCTGAAGTGAGCTCACCGATCAAATACGCATTGCCGCTGGCGGCGGCCATCGGCGCGGCGGCGGCCGTCGCGGCCGGCGCCGACCTCGGCCAGGCGCAGAAGCAGGCGACGAACTGGACGGCGATCGCCATGTTCGGCATCTTCGTCGCGTTCACGCTGTGGATCACGAAGTGGGCCGCGGCCAAGACAAAGAGCGCGGCCGACTTCTACACCGCGGGCGGCGGCATCACCGGCTTCCAGAATGGCCTGGCGATCGCCGGCGACTACATGAGCGCGGCGTCGTTCCTCGGCATCTCGGCCGCGGTGATGGCCTCGGGCTTCGACGGCCTGATCTACTCGATCGGCTTCCTCGTCGGCTGGCCGGTGGTCACCTTCCTGCTCGCCGAGCGCCTGCGCAACCTCGGCAAGTTCACCTTCGCCGACGTGGCCGCGTTCCGCTTCTCGCAGACGCCGGTGCGCCTGTTCGCGGCCAGCGGCACGCTGGTCGTCGTCGCGTTCTACCTGATCGCGCAGATGGTCGGTGCCGGCCAGCTGATCAAGCTGCTGTTCGGCCTGGACTACATGTACGCCGTCGTCATCGTCGGCGTGCTGATGATGGTCTACGTGCTCTTCGGCGGCATGACGGCGACGACCTGGGTGCAGATCATCAAGGCCATCATGCTGCTGGGCGGCGCCACCTTCATGGCCTTCATGGTGATGATGCAGTTCGGCTTCAGCCCCGAGGCGATGTTCGCCAAGGCCGTCGAGATCAAGACCGGCCTCGCGGCCAAGGGCGGCAAGGACGCGGCCACCGCCGCGAAGGAAGGCTTCTCGATCATGGGCCCGGGCGGCTTCGTCAAGGACCCGATCAGCGCCATCAGCTTCGGCATGGCGCTGATGTTCGGCACCGCCGGCCTGCCGCACATCCTGATGCGCTTCTTCACCGTGCCCAACGCGAAGGAAGCGCGCAAGTCGGTGCTGTGGGCGACCACGTGGATCGGCTACTTCTACATCCTGACCTTCATCATCGGCTTCGGCGCCATCGTCTTCGTGCTGACGAACCCGGGCTTCCTCGACGCGAAGGGCGGCCTCTTGGGCGGCAGCAACATGGCCGCCGTGCACCTGGCCAACGCGGTGGGCGGCAACGTCTTCCTCGGCTTCATCTCGGCGGTGGCGTTCGCGACCATCCTCGCGGTGGTGGCGGGCCTCACGCTGTCGGGCGCCTCGGCCGTGTCGCACGACCTGTACGGCACCGTCATCAAGAAGGGCAAGGCCGACAGCAAGGACGAGCTGCGCGTCTCGCGCATCACGACGATTGCGCTGGGCATCGTCGCCGTCGTGCTCGGCATCGCGTTCGAGAAGCAGAACATCGCCTTCATGGTGAGCCTCGCCTTCGCGATCGCCGCCAGCGCCAACTTCCCGGTGCTGCTGATGAGCGTGCTGTGGAAGGGCTGCACGACCAAGGGCGCGGTGATCGGCGGCTTCCTCGGCCTCATCAGCTCGGTGGTGCTGACGGTGGTGTCGCCGGCGGTGTGGGAGGCGACGCTCGGCAACCCGAAGGGCTCGGCCTGGTTCCCGTACACGAGCCCGGCGCTGTTCTCGATGACCATCGGCTTCGTCGGCATCTGGCTGTTCAGCATCCTCGACGGCAGCAAGCGCGGCAGCGAGGACAAGGCCGGCTTCCTGGCGCAGCAGGTGCGCAGCGAGACCGGCATCGGCGCGGCCGGGGCCAGCGGCCACTGACGACGCTGAACGCGAGGACAGAATGAAGGGGCCGCCGGCATTGCGCAGGCGGCCCCTTGGTCCTTTCGGGGCCAACGCGGCACCAACGACAACAACCCGATGAAGCCCACCCCCGGCGCCGAGCCGCAGCGCGAGATGCTCTCGCTGGTGACGGCGCGCGTGCGCGACGCCTATGTGCGCAAGCCCTTCTACGTCGACGGTGCGCTGGACCTCGTCGCGGTGTGCCGCCAGCTCAGTGAACGTGGGCTGACGCACGCGCTCGTCAAGGACACCGCTGCAAGCGACGGCGCCGAGCGCCTCGGCATCTTCACGACCACCGACCTGCGCGACGCGCTGCTGCGCCCCGAGCCGCCGGCGGCGCTGCCGGTGCGCGAATGCGCGCGCTTCGACATCGTCGCCGTGCAGGCCGACGCCGACCTGTTCGAGGCGCTGTGGCTGATGGTGCGCCACCGCGTGCACCGGCTGCTCGTCAAGGACGGCGAGCAGGTGCTGGGCGTGCTCGGCCAGCTCGACCTGGTCAGCTTCGTCGCCAACCACTCGCACATCATCGGCGCGCAGATCGACGACGCGGCCGGCGTCGACGACCTCGCCGCCGCGGCGGCGCGTGTCGACGACCTCGTGCGCCTGCTGCACGGCAGCGGCATCCGCGTCGAGCGCGTGATGCGCCTCGTCAGCGAGCTGAACACGCGCATCTTCGCGCGCCTGTGGTCGCTGGTCGCGCCGCCCGAACTCATCGCGCACTCGTGCCTGCTGACGATGGGCAGCGAAGGCCGCGGCGAGCAGATCCTGCGCACCGACCAGGACAACGCGCTCTTGCTCGCCGACGGCTACGAGTTCGCGGGCCTCGCCGAGGTGGCCGCGCGCTTCAATGCCGCGCTCGTGCAACTCGGCTGGCCACCGTGCCCCGGCGACATCATGCTGACGAACACGCTGTGGCGGCAGCCGCTGGCGGCCTTCCGCGAGACGCTGCGCGGCTGGGTGCACGGCAGCGACCCCGAAGGGCCGATGCACCTGGCGATCTTCTTCGACGCCGCGGCCAAGGCCGGCGACGCGGCGCTGCTCGCGGCGGCGCGCGAGCACCTCGACCGCGTGCTGAGCGGCGCCGACACCTTCCTCGCGCGCTTCGCCGCCGCCGCCGACCAGTTCCAGGAGCCGGGCAGCTGGCTGACGCGGCTGGCCGGCCGCATGTCGCCCGGACGTGACGAGCAGCCGCTGGACCTGAAGAAGCTGGGCACCTTCCCGATCGTGCACGGCGTGCGCGCGCTGTCGCTGAAGTACGGCGTGCGTGCGCCCGGCACCATCGACCGCCTCGCGGCACTCGTTGCCGCCGGCCGGCTCGACGAGGGCCTGGCGCGCGATGTCGGCGACGCGCTGCACCTCCTGATCGGCATCCGCCTCACGCACCAGCTGCGCCAGCGCGAGCGCGGCGAGGCGCCGGGCAACGAGGTGCGCCCGTCGGAGCTGTCGACGCTGGAGCGCGAGCCGCTGCACGATGCATTGGCCATCGTCAAACGCTTCCGCCTCTTCCTGCGCCAGCATTTCCGTTTCGACACGCTTTGACGGCCGGACCGGGCGACAAGACCCGCGCGGCGACGACACGAGGAGACTGCCACCGTGAACGCCCGACCTTCCGCCCCGGCTGGCCTGCTCGCGCAGCGGCTCGTGGCGTTGTTCGTCGCCGGCGCGGTGGCGTTCGGCTTCCTGCTGCTGGCGCTCGGCCTCGGCCGCGGCGCCGAGGCGACGCTCTTCGGGCTGCCGCGGCTGCCGGTGCTGCTGTTCGCCGGCTGGGCGGTGCTGATCGTGGTGCTGGCGGTGTGGATGGAGCGCGCCGACCACGGCGCAAAGGCCGGCGCTCGAGGGCGCTGATGCACTGATGGATAGCCGCGTGCTCTCCCCCACCCTCGTCCTCGGCGCCTCGGTCGCCTACCTGCTGGCGCTGTTCGCCATCGCGTGGTGGGCCGACCGGCGCGCGGCCGCCGGGCGCTCGGTGATCGGCAACGCGTGGGTCTATGCGTTGTCGATGGGCGTGTACTGCACCGCCTGGACGTACTTCGGCAGCATCGGCCGCGCGGCCACCGGCGGCGTGTGGTTCCTGCCGATCTATCTCGGGCCGATGCTGGCGATGGTGCTGGCGTGGCTCGTGCTGCGCAAGATGATCCGCATCGCGCGGCGCTTTCGCATCACGAGCATCGCCGACTTCATCGCCAGCCGCTACGGCAAGAGCCGGCTGCTCGCGGGCCTCGTGACGCTGATCGCGCTGGTCGGCGTCGTGCCGTACGTGGCGCTGCAACTGAAGGCGGTGGCCAGCGGCTACGCGGTGCTGACCGGCCAGACGGTCACCGGCGACGCCGGCTCGGGCAGCGCGCTGATGGTGGCGCTGCTGCTGGCCGGCTTCACGATCGCCTTCGGCACGCGCCACCTCGACAACACCGAGCGCCACGAAGGCATGGTCGCGGCGATCGCCGCCGAGTCGGTGATGAAGCTGGTCGCCTTCGTCGCCGTCGGCGCGTTCGTCACCTGGGGCTTGTTCGGCGGCCTCGCCGACATCGCCGCGCGCGCGCTGGCGCGGCCCGAGTTGGCGCGCGTACTGCAACCGGCGGCGCCGGGGGGCGCCGGCAGCACCGGCGGCGCGTTCGCCTTCGACGCCTGGTTCGCGCTGATGGCGCTGGCGATGTTGTCGGTGATCCTGCTGCCGCGGCAGTTCCAGGTGATGGTGGTCGAAAACGTCGACGAGCGGCACGTGCGGCGCGCCGCGTGGGCCTTCCCGGCCTACCTGCTGGCGATCAACGTCTTCGTGCTGCCCATCGCGATGGGCGGGCTCCTCTTCTTCGACGGCCGCGCCGGTGCGGCGGCCAACCCCGAGACCTTCGTGCTCTCGCTGCCGCTGGCCGCGGGCGAGCCGGCGCTGGCGCTGCTGGCCTTCATCGGCGGGCTGTCGGCAGCCACCGGCATGGTCATCGTCGAAGCCATCGCCGTCTCGACGATGGTCTGCAACGACCTCGTGCTGCCGCTCTTGCTGCGCGGCAAGGCGATGGCGGGTGGACGTGGCCGAGGTCGCGACCTGACCCGCGTGATCCTCGCGATCCGCCGCGCCGTCATCGTGCTGCTGCTGCTGCTCGGCTGGGTCTACTTCCGCGTTGCCGGCGAGGCCTATGCGCTCGTCAGCATCGGGCTCATCAGCTTCGCCGCGGTGGCGCAGTTCGCGCCGGCGCTGTTGGGCGGCATGTTCTGGAAGGGCGGCACGCGCGACGGCGCGTTGGCGGGGCTCGCCGCCGGCGCGGCGCTGTGGACCTACACGCTGCTGCTGCCCTCGATCGCCAAGAGCGGCTGGATGGATGCGGGCTTTCTGCAGCACGGGCCGTGGGGCATCGGGTGGCTCAGGCCCGAGGCGCTCTTCGGCCTCGCGGGCATGGACAGCCTGACCCATTCGCTGTTCTGGAGCGCGCTGGCCAACGTCGGCCTGTACGTCGGCGTCTCGCTGGCGCGGCCGCCGCAGGCCGCCGAGGCGAGCCAGGCGCTGCAGTTTGTCGACGTGTACGAGCGCGCCAGCGAAGAGCGCGTCTTCTGGCGCGGCCGCGCGCGCACCGAAGACCTCGTCGCGCTCGTCGGCCGCTTCCTCGGCGCCGAGCGGGCACGTGCGCTGTTCGCCGCCGAGGCGCGCCGGCGTGGCGGTGCCGGGGCGCAGGCGCCGGCCGCGGCCGACGCGGCACTCGTGCAGTTCGCCGAGACGCAACTGGCCGGCGCCATCGGCAGCGCCAGCGCGCGCGTGATGGTCGCCTCGGTCGTCGAGGAGGAGACGCTCGATCTCGACGATGTCGTGCGCATCGTCGAGGAGGCGAGCGAGCTGCGCCACCTGAACGAGCAGCTCAAGAGCCTCGACCGGCTGAAAGACGACTTCATGAGCAGCGTCACGCACGAACTGCGCACGCCGCTGGCGAGCATCCGTGCGCTCGCCGAGCTGATGCGCGACGAGCCCGACATGGACGCCGCGCAGCGCCAGCAGTTCCTCGCCATCGTCGTCGCCGAGGCCGAGCGGCTTTCGCGCCTGGTCAACCAGGTGCTCGACATGGCGAAGATCGAGTCCGGCCACGCCGAGTGGCACAACGCCGATGTCGACCTCGGCGAACTGCTCGAGCGCGCCGTGCAGAGCACGGCCGAGTTGCTGCGCGAGCGCGGCGCCGCCGTCACGCTCGACAAGCCGGCGGCGGTGCCGCTGTTGCGCGCCGACCCCGATCGGCTGCTGCAAGTGGTGCTGAACCTGTTGTCCAACGCTGCGAAGTTCACGCCGGCGGGCGAAGGCCGCATCACCGTTCGGCTGCGCGTGCGCGCCGAGGGCGCCACCGTGGAGGTGCACGACAACGGCCCGGGCGTGCCGCGCGCGCAGCAGCAGCTCGTCTTCGAGAAGTTCCGCCAGGGCGGCGACGGCGCGAGCCGGCCGCAGGGCACCGGCCTCGGGCTGCCGATCAGCCGCCAGATCGTCGAGCACTTCGGCGGCCGGCTGTGGCTCGTCAGCGAGCCGGGGCAGGGCGCGTGCTTCGGCTTCGACCTGCCGTGGCAGCAGGCGGCGTCGGACGTCGCATCGAACACCGCATCGAACGACACATCCATCGCCAACGCCGCCCTGCCGACAACGGCGGCACGCAAGCAGGAGGAGACCACGCCATGACGCACAAGGTGCTGATCGCCGACGATGAGCCGAACATCGTCATCTCGCTGGAGTACCTGATGAAGCGCGAAGGCTACGAGGTGCACGTGGCGCGCGACGGCGAGGAGGCGCTGGCCGCGCTGCGCCGCGTGCGCCCGGCGCTCGTGCTGCTCGACGTGATGATGCCCAAGAAGAGCGGCTACGAAGTGCTGGCTGCGGCGCGCGCCGACGAGCAGCTCGCGGGCCTCAAGGTGCTGATGCTCACCGCGAAAGGCCGCGACACCGATGTCGCGCAGGGCATGGGCCTCGGCGCCGACGCGTACATGACCAAGCCGTTCTCGACGCAGGCGCTGGCGGCCAAGGTGCGGGAGCTGTTGGCATGAGCGGTGCCGCGCGCCCGCTCGACCGCGCGGCCCTCGTCGCCGCGGCGCTGCCGGGCGCGGCCTTCGGGCTGCTGCTGGCGGCGGCGTTCGGGCTCTTGTACGCGACGCTCGGCGCCGAAGCGCGCGCGCAGGTGTGGGCGCTCGTCGAGCCGAACTTCGCGCTCGTCGTGATGGTGTGGTTCTTCGCGTCGCTGGCCGCCGGCGTGGCGATGCACGGCGCGTGGAAACGCCATGCCGCGGCGCCGGCGCGGCTGGCCGAGCGCGTGCGGGTGCTGCTGAGCGCCGAGCCGGGGAGTGCGGCAGCTTCGGCATCGTCATCGGCGTCATCGCCACCGCCGGCTTCGTCGTCAGCGGACGGCGACGCCTCGGCCGGCCTCGCGATCCTCGATGCCGGCGAAGGCGCGAGCGCCGGCAGCGTCGCGCTCACCGCCGCCGTCGCCGCGCTCGCGTTGCAGCGCGATTCACTGCGGCGTGAGATTGCCGAGCGGGTCGCCGAAGGCAGCCGCGAGGTCGAGCAGGAGAAGAGCCGGCTGGCTGCGCTGATGGCCGAGCTGACACAGAGCGTCGTCGTCTGCAACCTCGACGGCCGCATCCTGCTGTTCAACGCGCGCGCGCGGTTGCAGTTCCGCGCGCTGGTGGCCGCGCCCGCGGCATCGGCTGGATCAAGCGGTGGCAGCGGCCTCATCGGCGGCGCCGAGCCGATCGGGCTCGGCCGCAGCATCTACGGCGTGCTCGACCGCCGCCTCGTCGCGCATGCGCTCGAAGCGGTGCAGCAGCGACTGGCGCGCGGTGCCGCGCACCCGGCGGCGCAGTTCGTCACGCCCACCAAGAGCGGCCAGCTGCTGCGCGTGCAGCTGGCGCCCGTCAAGGAGACCGGCGCCGCGCCGGGCACCGAGGGCGGCGCGGTGCTCAACGGCTTCGTGCTGATGCTCGAGAACATCACGCAGCAGATGGCCGAGGAGCGCGCGCGGGCGCGGCTCTTGCACACGCTGACCGAAGGCAGCCGCGGCAGCATCGGCAACCTGCAAGCGGCCGTCGAGCTGCTCGAGGACCCGGCGCTCGACGCGCCGACGCGCGAGCGGTTCCTCGGCGTCATCCGCGAGGAGATCGGCGCCCTCGCGCAGCGGCTCGACGAAGCCGCGGCGCACGGCGCCGGCGCGCTCGAGCAGCGCTGGCCGCTGGAAGACATGCTCGGCAGCGACTTCGTCGCCGCGGCGGCGCGCCGGCTGCAAGGGGTCGGCGGGCTTGCCGCCGAGGCCGGCACCGTCGACGCCGAGCTGTGGTTGAAGGTGGAGAGTTATTCGCTGATCCTGGCGCTGCGCCACCTGGCGCTGCGGCTGGCCGAGGCGTACGACGTGCCGCGCGTGACGCTGCGCCTGGCCGCCACCGAGCAGCAAGGCGTGCGCCGCGCGCAGCTCGACCTGGCGTTCCCGGTGGCGGCGATGAGCACCGAGACGGCCGTCGGCTGGGAAACCGAGCCGCTGGAGGACGACGACGGCGACAGCGGCGGCCGGCTGACGCTGCGCGACGTCGTGCAGAGGCACGGTGGCGCCTTCTGGTTCGAGCGCGAGCGCGCGCGCCAGGAAGGGCGCTTTCGCTTCCTGCTGCCGCTGGCCGAAGCCGGCGGCGCGCATCTCGAGGCGAGCGCCGTCGTGCGGCACGACAGCAGGCCCGAGTACTACGACTTCAACCTCTTCGCCGCGCGCGCGATGCAACCCGGCGACGCGCTCGGCGAGCAGCGCCTGGCCGACCTCAGCTACACCGTCTTCGACACCGAGACGACGGGCCTGCGGCCGAGCGAAGGTGACCGCATCATCCAGTTCGGTGCCACGCGCATCGTCGCCGGCCGCCTGCGCCGGCAGGAGACGTTCGAGCAGCTCGTCGACCCCGAGCGCGCGCTCAGCGAGGCCGGCATCGCGATCCACGGCATCCGGCCCGAGATGCTGGCCGGGCAGCCGAAGCTCGACAAGGTGCTGCCGGCGTTCCACGCCTTCGCGCACGACACCGTGCTGGTGGCACACAACGCCGCCTTCGACATGCGCTTCCTGCAGCTGGCAGAACAGCCGACCGGCGTGCGCTTCGAGCAGCCGGTGCTCGACACGCTGCTGCTGTCGGCGGTGGTGCACCCGAAGCAGGAGAACCACAGCCTCGAGGCCATCGCCGCACGGCTGGGTGTCACGGTGCTCGGGCGCCACACGGCGCTGGGCGACGCGATGGTCACCGCCGAGGTGTTCATGAAGCTGGTGCCGCTGCTGCAAGATCTCGGCATCACGACGCTCGGCGAGGCGCTGGCGGCGTCGGAGCAGACGTACCTGGCGCGGCTGCGGTACTGAGGCGGCACGGCGCGGCCGCGGACCCGCGCCCGGCCACCCGGCGTCCTAGGCCCTCGGTGGTGCCGGCTTGTCGAACGCGATGACGGTGCCGGATCGGGACATCGGGGCTTCCCGCGCAGTGAGGTCAAGACGCGACGCCGCGCCTGCTAGCCTCGCCACGATGGAACACGCCAGCGCCTTTCTGCAAGCCGTGTGGATCGGCCTGGCGATCGCCGCGCCGGTGGGGCCGATCGGCCTGCTCGTCATCCAACGCACGCTCGACCATGGCCGCACGGTCGGCCTGGCCACCGGGCTCGGCGCGGCGGCCGCCGATGCGTGCTACGGCGCCGTCGGCGCGTTCGGCGTTGCAGTGGTGATGAACGCGTTGCAGGCCGCGCGCGTGCCGCTGGCCCTCGGCGGCGGCGCGCTGCTGCTGTGGCTGGCCTGGCGCAGCTGGGCAGCGGTGCCGGCCGAGCGCGCGGCCGAGGTGCAGGCGGCGCCGGGTCTGGCGGGCTCGTTCGCGGCGACTTTCGCGCTGACGTTGTCGAATCCGGCGACGATCCTGTCGTTCATCGCGATCTTCAGCGCGATGGGCGCGCGACAGGCCGGGCCGGGCAACCACTTCACGCCGCTGCCGATGGTGGCCGGCGTCCTGCTCGGCTCGGCGCTGTGGTGGCTGCTGCTCAGCGCCGCCGTCGCGCGGCTGCGGCACCGCCTTGACCTGCGCGCGCGGCGCTGGGTCGGCCGCGTGTCGGCGCTGCTGCTGGCCGCGTTTGCGTTGTGGCAGTGGGCGGGGCTGGCGTCGCCTTCGGCCTGAGTTGTCGGGTCGCGGGCGTTGTCCCACGCGAATTTGCCACCTCTGCGGGGATCGGGCCACCGGGGTCCCCCCTGCGCTCGTGTCCTTCGGGCGGGGGGGGGGGGGGGGGGGGGGGGGGGGGGGGGGGGGGGGGGGGGGGGGGGAGGGGAGGGGGGGGGGGGGGGAAGGGAGAGCGGGTCCTTGGCCCGGCCCGAAGCGGGACTTCGCCTGGGCTTCGACACGCTCAGCCCGAACGGGGGCGATCTGCAAACAGCCCCTTGTGCTGCTCGCGCAAGAGGTTCTTCTGTACCTTGCCCATCGCATTGCGCGGCAGGTCGGGGACGACGAAGACGCGCTTGGGCACCTTGAAATTGGCGATGCGCGTCTTCAGCGCCGCGGCGATGGCCTCTGGGTCGAGTGTCGCGCCGGGCTTGGGCACGACGGCGGCGACGCCGACTTCGCCGAAGTCGGCGTGCGGCACGCCGACCACCGCGCTCTCGGCGACGCCGGCCATGTCGTTGATGAAGCCCTCGATCTCGGCCGGGTAGACGTTGTAGCCGCCGCTGATGATCAGGTCCTTGCTGCGGCCGACGATCGTCACGTAGCCGTCGGCGTCGATGCGGCCGACATCGCCAGTCTTGAACCACAGGTCGGTCGTGAACTCGTCGGCCGTCTTCTCGGGCATGCGCCAGTAGCCCTTGAAGACGTTCGGGCCCTTGACCTCGATGCCGCCGATCTCACCGGTCGCGACCGGCCGGCCCCTTGTCGTCGTGCACGCGCACGCCGACGCCCGGCAGCGCCGGGCCGACGGTGCCGCCGCGCCGCGCGCTCTCGGGGCGGTAGGGGTTGCTCGTCAGCATCACCGTCTCGCTCATGCCGTAGCGCTCGAGGATGGTGTGGCCGGTGCGCTCGCGCCAGAGCTGGAAGGTTTCCAGCAACAACGGCGCCGAGCCGCTGATGAAAAGGCGCATCGGCTTGCACTGCGCCTTCGTCAGCGCCGCCTCGCCGAGCATGCGCACGTACAACGTCGGCACGCCCATGAACACCGTGGCCTCGGGCAGCCGCGCGACGGTGGCTTTCGGGTCGAACTTGCCGAACCAGATCATCCGGCTGCCCGACAGCAGCGCCGCGTGGCTGGCGACGAAGAGACCGTGCACGTGGAAGATCGGCAGCGCGTGGATGAGCACGTCGGCGCGGCCTTCGCGCTGCACGCCGCCCCAGCCCCACGCTTCGTGCAGCACCTGCGCGTTGGACAGCAGGTTGGCGTGCGTCAGCATCGCGCCCTTGCTGCGCCCGGTGGTGCCGCTCGTGTAGAGGATCGCGGCGAGGTCGGCGGGCGCCACCGGCACCGGCGCTTGCGTGTCGCCGTGGAACGCGGCGCGGTCCAGCAGCGTGCCGCTGCGGTCGTCGTCGAGCGTGTAGACGTGCTTCGTGCCGGCGTTGAACGCCAGCCGCGCCACCCAGCCGTGGTTGCGCTTGCTGCACACCACCGCCGCCGGCTCGGCGTTGCCGATGAAGTAGGCGATCTCCGCTTCCTGGTAGGCGGTGTTCAGCGGCAGGTAGACGTGGCCGGCGCGCAGCACGGCCAGGTACAGCATCAGCGCCTCGACGCTCTTGTCCACCTGCACGGCGACGCGCGAGCCCGCGGGCAGCTCGAGCGAGCCGAGCAGGTTGGCGAGCATCGCGCTGCCGCGCTCGAGGTCGGCCCACGTGTAGCGCAGCGGCGCCGGCGTGTCGGCGGTCTCGATGGCAACGCTGTCGAGATCGGCGGGGAAGCCGGCGCGCAGGGCCGTGTAGAGGTTGGCGCCCACGGCCTCGGGCCGCGGCGCCGCGGTGCCCGGCTCGTCACGCGGGTCCGGGCGGTCGTCGTCGATCATGGGATCAGCAGTCTCTTCTTCTTGAGGTGAGGGTGCGTCAATCGAGCTTCGCCCCCGAGGTCTTCACGACCTCGGCCCAGCGCTTGACTTCGGCGCTGACGAAGCGGCCGAAGTCGGCGCCCCAGAGGTTCGGCGTCTCGGTGCCGAGGCTCGTCCACATCGTCTTCAGATCGTCGCCGTTCATGGCCTTGCGCATCTCGTTGGCCATCGCCGTCGTCGCCTCGGCCGGGCTGCCCTTGGGAGCCCAGATGCCGTACCAGGTGGCGACCTTGTAGGTCGGCACGCCGCTCTCGGCGGCGGTGGGCATGTCGGGGAACGCCGCGGCGCGCTTGTCGGCCGCGACCGCGATGCCCCGCAGCCGCCCGCCGCGGATGTGCGCGGCCGAGGAGCCCAGGCCGTCGAACATCAGGTCGACCTGGCCGGCGACCAGGTCCTGCAGCGCGGGGCCGGCACCGCGGTACGGGATGTGCGTGATGAACGTCTTCGTCTGCAGCTTGAACAGCTCGCCGGCCAGGTGGTGCGAGGTGCCGTTGCCGGCCGAGGCGTAGTTGAGCCGGCCAGGGTTCTTGCGGATGTGCTCGAGCAACTCGGGCAGCGTCTTCGCCTGCACGCGATTCGGGTTGACGACGATGACCTGCGGCACGCTGGACACGAGCCCGACGGGCACGAAGTCTTTCTCGATGTCGTAGTCGAGCTTCGGGTACATGCTCGGCGCGATGCTGTGGTGCACGGCGCCCATGAAGTAGTTGTAGCCGTCGGCTGCCGCGCGCGCCGCCACCGACGCGCCGACGGTGCCGCCGGCGCCGCCCTTGTTGTCGATGACGAACTGGCGGCCGAGGTTCTTGCCCATCGCCGCGAAGAGCGGCCGCGCGAAGGCGTCGGTGCCGCCGCCTGGCGGGAACGGCACGACGATCGTCACGGGCTTGTTCGGCCACGCACCTTGCGCATGGGCGCCGGTGGCGATGAACGGAGTGGCGACAAGAGCGGCGGAGCCGGCGATCGCGCGCCGGCGGGTGATCTGGGACATCGGGTTTCTCCTGGTCAGACCTGTGTTCGAGTCCGATCGTAGGCAGCCGCCCGGGCCCTGCCCATCCGGGCGAAACCGGTTGCGGGGCTGCGCAACGTCAGGGCGTCCAGCGGGCGCTCAGCGGGCGCCAAGCGGGCGTTCAGCGCGGCCGCGCCACCGAACGCAGCGGCGTCACCGCCAGGCCGACGGCCCCGCCGGCACCGCCTTCGGCGCCCGGGCGCAGCGCGCGCTCGAGCCCGGCGAGCAGCGCGTGGCCAGGGGGCAGCGTGCCGCTCACCGGCAGCAGCGACCACCACTCGGGCGGCTGCTCGAAGGCCACGGCGAGCAATTCGTCGGTGCCGAAGGGCGGCGCCACGCGCAGCGGTGACGCCGGCGAGGGCGTCTGCACGACGGCATCGGCGGCGTGGCGCTGCCCGACCTCGCCGCGCAGCGGGTACAAGAGGCTCACCTGCCCCTCGGCGTCGACGACGAGCACCAGCACGACGGCGCTGCGCTCGGCGCGCAGCGCCAGCGTGAACGTCTCGCCTTCGACGAACGTGCCGCCGCGGCTGGCCGGCATCGGCTGCATCTCGAGCGCCATGCGCGCGCGGGCCGGCTGCTCGGCGGCGGTCTGCAGGCGTCGCAGCCAGGCGCTGGCCGCAAGCCGGCGGCGCACGTGCGCGGCGGCGTCGCGCGGCGCCTCGAGCACCAGGTCGCCGGCCGTCGACCGCAGGCGCCAGGGCAGCGCGCGGGCCTCGAGCGTGAAGTCGATGTCGCCAGCGGCGGGCGCGTCTGTGGCGTTGGCGCCAATGGCGGTGAGCCAATGCACCGCGCCGAGGTCGCGCAACTCGGCCGGTGCCTCGGCGAGGTCCTGCAGGCGCACGCGCAGCGGCCGCGCACCGTTGGCGCCGGCGGCCGAGGCGGTGGATGCCGACGTGGACGGCTCCGGGGTCGCGGTCGATCCGCCACCCGCCCGCGGCGCCGCATCGAAGACCTTCGCCCGCGCCAGCCGCGTGCCGTCTTCGCGCGCCGAAGGCAGCGCCTGCGGCGTGTGCGGGTAGGCGCGCGCGGCCATGAAGCGCTGCACGCCGGCGTACAGCTCGCCCAGTTCGATGGCGCCGTCGCGGTTGTTGTCCAGGTTGGGCAGCTTGCCGGTCAGCGCGCGCAGCAACGCGTCGGTCAGCGCGCCGTGCGGCCGGTTGTCGATCGTCGGCAGCTTGGTCAGCGCGTGGCTGCCGATGTCGACCGCCGCTTCGCTGTCGCTGGCCGCGGCGATGTAGTAGATGCGCTGATAAGGGTACGGCTCGGGCTCGGGCCGCGCCGTGCGGGTCGCGGCGCCGCTGCGTGTCGCGGGCGCGGCGCGCGTGGCGGGTGAATCAAGGGCTGCCATCGTATTGAGCCCATCGAGCGCCTCGATCGGCAAGTGCCGCGGCCGCAGCCGCACGCCGGGCAGCGCACCGAGCATGCGCACGGCCTGGCCGGAGTAGCAGCTGTCGGAGACGACCAGCACCTGGCGGCCGCCGGCGTCCAGCCGCGCCAGCCGCGGCCTGAGGTCGCGCGCGCCGACGACCAGCGCGCTGGCGATCTCGGCCGGCGTGCCGTCCATGCGCAGCTCGTGCGGCACGAAGGCGCCCGAGCTGTGCGGCAGCGGCAGGTTCAGCGCGCGGTCGCTGGCGCTCGTGCCGTGGCCCGAGAAGTAGATGAAGAGCTGGTCGCCGGCGGTGCTGGTGCGTTCGAGCTGCTCGATCGCGCCGAGGATCGCGGCCCGCGTCGCATCACGATCCAGCAGCACCTTGATGTCGGCCGGCGCGAAGCCCCAGTGCTCGCGCAAAGCGGCCTGCATCGCGTCGATGTCGTGCGCCGGACCTTCGAGCGAAGGGATGCGCTTGTCGGCGTACTGGCCGACACCGATCAGCAACGCCAGCCGGCGCGGCGCAGCGGCGGCGTGCGTGGCCAGCAACGCGGCCAGGGCCAGTGTGGCGAGGATGCGAATCGTCGAGAAGTGGTGAGGAGTTTTGCGCGTCACGTCAAGGGATGCGGCCCGCGGGGCCCGCCATCGGGAGGAGGCGAACCTAGTATCCCCGGGGTCGTATCGCAGTACTGGATAGACGTTGCTCCGGACAACAACAAATTGCCTGCGCCGCCGCGCCGAGGCCGTGCAGGTTCGCTGGGTTCGCTGGGTCGTGATGGGGTGTGTGCTGGCCGCGTCGGCGCTGCCGGCGCTGTCGCAGGAGCGCCACGCGCTGATCATCGGCAACGCCGCCTATGCGCATGTCGAGCCGCTGCGCAACTCGGTCAACGATGCCGACCTGATCGCCCGCTCGCTCGGGCGCGTCGGCTTCAAGGTCACGCTGCTGCGCGACGCGACGCTGGCGCAGATGCAGAAGTCGACGGCCGAATTCGGCCTGCGCCTTGCGCGCGGCGACATCGCCTTCGTCTACTTCGCCGGCCATGGCGTGCAGCACGCCGGCGAGAACTTCCTGATCCCGGTCGATGCGCAGATCGAGCAGCCCGACCAGCTCGCGGCGCGCGCCTTCGGCATCGGCCAGTTGTTCAAGGCGCTGCCGGCCGATGGCCGCTCGGCGCACATCATCGTGCTCGACGCCTGCCGCAACAACCCGTTCATCGGCCGCAGCCCCGCCTACACGCGCGCCCTCGGCATCACGCCCGACGCGCCGCGCGTCGAGCGCGGCGTCGTGCGCGACGAGGTGCCCGCGGGCCTGTCGCAACTCGACAACGTGCCGGGCAACACGCTGATCGCCTATGCCACCTCGCCCGGCAAGGTGGCGCTCGACGGCCACGGCCGCAACAGCCCCTACGCCGAGGCGCTGGCCAGCGTGCTCGGCGACGAGGGGCTCGAAGTGACCGCGGTCTTCCAGGAGGCCACGCTGCTGGTCAAGCGCGCCACGCGCTTCGAGCAGGAGCCGTGGATGAACTGGTCGCTCAACGACCGCATCGTGCTGAAACGCCGCAAGAGCAACAACGTGATCTTCTGACGGGCCGCGGCGGCTCGTCTTCCTTTCCCCAACCCCGGAGAACTTCCCTGATGAAGAAGGCCCTTTCACGCCTGTTCGCCACCGCCTGCCTAACTGCTGCCGGCTTGGCTCCCGCGCATGCGATCGACCTGCTGCCGCGCGTCGGCGTGCAGCTCGGCAACGCCTACATGCTGGCCGGCGCCGAGTCCAACGGCCTCACCGGCGGCCTGTCGCTGGGCATGACGGCTGCGGGCGAAGCGCTCTTCTTCGACGTGAACCTCGAAGCGTTGGCGATGGACATCCCCTCGGCCGGCGTGCTCGTCTCGGGCTACCGCTCCGAGCTCGGCGCGACGGTGGGCGTGCGCGTCCACGACGGCATCGCGCTGATCGCCGGCTACCGCCAGGCGCAATACGGCGAGGGCCTCGGCTCGGGCAAGCTGGCCAAGAACAGCGGTCCGTTCTTCGGCGTCAACTTCCCCGAGTTGCGCCTGGGTTCGTCGAACCGCGACATCCTGTCGCTGTCGCTTGCCGTGCAGCGCAACACCTACGAGTCGACGACGAACAACATCCCCAACGACACCGACGTGGGCTTCAGCATCCGCGTGGGCTACCGCAAGGCCGGCAGCCCGCACTCGTTCGGCCTGCGCTACCAGGGCTTCGGCTCGGCGCAGTTCGACGAGAGCCTGACGACGCTGCAGTACTCGTACGTGTTCGGCAGCTTCTGATCGACGGCGCGGCGCGGCCGGCGTGGCCGCGCCACCCGCGCCTCTCGCTACTCGACCACCTTCACCGGCTGCCCGGCGCGCGGCGCCTGCGCGCCTTCGCCATAGGCGCCGTTCATCAGCCTCAACTGCTGCTCGGCCAGCTCGGTGAGCGGCGTGCGCCGCGCCAGCTCGGCGAAGCCGCCGGCGGGCATCGGCACCACCTTCACCTTCCACGGCTTGGCCGCGGCGCGGTCGGCGGCGGTGAGTGGCCTGAACGACCGTTCGGCTTCGCGCAGCGCCGTGCGTGTGCGCGCCAGCGCCTGCGCGTCCTTGGTCGCCCAGCCCAGCAGGTACAGGTGATTCGCCGGGCCGCTGACGATCGTCGCGGTCAGCGGCCCCGTCTGCCCCTGCGCGTTGCGGCGCTGGCCGACGAAGTGCGTGGCCGGCAGGCCGCCGCCGAGCGTCAGCTTCTCGGTCGTGCCCTGCGTCGCGCCGAGTGCGTCCTTCAGGATCGCGGCGTGGTCGCTGCCGACCTTCTTGACGACCTCGTCGGGGATCAGCTTCATCACCAGCGCCGCGTCGCGCTCGGCGCTCATCAGCACGAGCTGCGAGGCGTCGTTGGCGATGCGCCAGCCCGCCGGCGCGGTGAGCGCGATGCCGAGCGACTCGTGCACGAAGAGCCGCCCGCGCACCAGCCCCTGCTCGGGGCTGTCGCCGAAGGCCATGCCCTCGACGGCCTTCAGGTAGCGCGCGCGCCCTTCGTCGCCCCAGGCGGCGGCGCCGGAGGCGCCGGCGAGCTTCTGCGCCGTGGCGCGGATCGACTGCAGCCGCTCGTCGTTGCTCGGGTGCGAGGCGAGCCAGCCGCCGCCTTCGGGCACGGCGCGGCCGGCGGCGCGCGCCTGCTCGGCGGCGAACAGTTCCTGGCTCTTCAGCACCTGGATCACGTCGACCATGTTCTGCGGGTTGTAGCGGACGCGCGAGAGGTACTCGGCGCCGAGCTGGTCGGCCTGCAGCTCCTGCTCGCGGCCGTACTTGGCGACGTGGCCGGCGGCCACCGTCTGGCCGATCTCGCCGGCGGCACGCGCGCCGGCATCACCGCCGAGCACGGCGCCGAGCACCGCGGCGCCCAGCACCAGCAGGCCCGCGTGCTGCTGCTTCGTGGCGCGCTGCGCGCCGTGGCGCGCCGTGACGTGGCCGATCTCGTGGCCGATGACGCCGGCGAGATCGGCCTCGCTGTCGAGGTAGGCCATGATGCCGCGTGTGACGTAGACATAGCCGCCGGGCAGCGCGAAGGCGTTGATCTCCGGGCTGTCGAGCACCGTGAAGGTCCACTTCAGCCGCGTGTTGTGCGACTGCGCGGCGAGCTTCTGGCCGATACCGTCCACGTACGCGGCCAGCGCCGCGTCCTTCACCGCCGGCGTCTCCTTCAAGATCTCGGCGTGCGCCTTGGCGCCTTCGGCGATCTCGGCGCGCTCGTCCATCACCGTGCGCTCGGTCTGGCCGGTGACCGGGTTGCGCACCTGCGTGCCGCAGGCGGCGAGCGACAACGCGAAGGCGGCCAGCAGCGCCGGCAGCCAGCGGGTGGTGTGGCCGGTGCGGCCGGTGACAGCGGCGCGGCGGGGATCGGATGTCGTCATGTTCTGCTCTCTCCTCTGGCGGTTTCCTCTACCGGGCGGCGATGATGCACCGGCGCGGCACGCGTCGACGCCCGCCCGCGGTCGGGTGGCCCGCAGGACTGCGAAGGGCCGCGCGCTACAGTGTGCGCGCCATGGTCGCTGCCGTTCCCTCGTCCACTGCCGGGCCGACCTCATCGCCGGCGTCGTCACCGGCCGCGGCAACGGGCGTGCCGGCGCTGGACGCCGAGCGCGTCGTCGAACTCGCCGCCAAGAGCCTCTTCGACGTCTTCAACCACACGGCGATGGGCACGATGGTCGTCGACCGCAGCCACCGCATCGTCTGGATCAGCGACGGCTACAAGCGCTTCCTGCCGGCGCTCGGCCACGCCGAGGCCGACTTCGTCGGCCAGCGTGTCGAAGAGGTCGTGCCGAACACGCTGATGGGCCAGGTCGTCGACAGCGGCAAGCCGATCCTCGTCGACCTGCTGACGAACCAGGCCGGCACCTTCCTCGTCAGCCGCCTGCCGTTGAAGAACGACGCCGGCGAGGTGATCGGCGCGGTCGGCTACGTGCTGCTTGACCACCCGGAGACGACGATGCAGCCGCTGCTCGCGAAGTTCGGGCGGCTGCAAGGCGAGCTCGACGCGGCGCGGCGCGAGATCGCGCAGGCGCGGCGGCCCAAGCACAGCCTGGCGGGCTTCATCGGCAGCAGCGCCGCGGCGCTGGAAGTCAAGCGCCTCGCGCGCCGCGTCGCTTTGACCGCGAGTCCGGTGCTGCTGCTCGGCGAAACCGGCACCGGCAAGGAGCTGCTCGCGCACGGCATCCACGCCGCCAGCCGGCGCGCAGGCCGCGCGATCGTCAGCGTCAACATCGCCGCCGTGCCCGACACGCTGCTCGAAGCCGAGTTCTTCGGCGTCGCGCCCGGCGCCTACACCGGCGCCGAGCGCGCCGGCCGCGAAGGCAAGTTCAAGCTCGCCGACGGCGGCACGCTGTTTCTCGACGAGATCGGCGACATGCCGCTGGCGCTGCAAGCCAAGCTCTTGCGCGCGCTGCAGGAGCAGGAGATCGAGCCGCTGGGCAGCAACAAGGTCGAACGGGTCGACGTGCGTGTCATCGCCGCCACCAGCCGCGACCTGCCGGCGATGGTGGCCGAAGGCACCTTCCGCGCCGACCTCTACTACCGCCTGAACGTGCTGCCGATCCACCTGCCGCCGCTGCGCGAGCGCATCGAGGACCTCGAGGCGCTGGTCGACGCGCTCGGCGACGACATCGCGCGGCGCAGCGGCATGGCGAGCAAGAGCCTCACGCCCGACGCGCTGGACCTGCTGGCCGCGCAGCCGTGGCCGGGCAACATCCGCGAACTGCGCAACGTGCTCGAACAGGCAACGCTGATGACCGACGACGTGCAGCTCGGCGCACCGCACTTCGCGGCGGCGTTGCGGTTGGCGGCGCAGGGGGAAGAGGCGCAAGTTGTATCCGCGCGGACCGCCGCGCCGCTCGCCGCGCCGCCCGTCGAGCGCCTGCGGCCGCTGGCCGAGCAGGTGAGCGAAGTCGAAGACGCCGCCATCGCCGCGGCGCTGGAAGCCACCGGCGGCAACCGCGTCGCTGCGGCGAAGCTCTTGCGCATGTCGCGCGCGGCGCTCTACGCCAAGCTCGCGCGGCGGCCGCAACGCATCACGGTCACGCGTTGAAAGGCCGGCATCCCGTTCGCCCTGAGGGTTCGAAGGGCGCCGTTGCACAGAGCATCGCATGAACCCCGCCCCCGTCGTCATCGAAGGCGTGCGCCTGAGGCTGCGCCGCTCGACGCCGGCCGATGCTGCCGAGGTCTTTCGTACCGCCGCGCATCCCGACGTGATGGCCTACATGGACTGGCCCGCGCACCGCACGCCGGCCGACGCGGCCGCGTACCTGCAAGGCTGCGTCGCACGCTGGGAGGCGGGCACCGAGTACCACTGGTTGATCGTCGCCAAGGCTGGCGCTCAGGCCAATGAGCAGGTGCTCGGCAGCATCTCGTGCCGCATGCGCGGGCACGCCGCCGACTTCGGCTACCTGCTCGCGCGCGAAGCGTGGGGGCACGGCTTCGGCAGCGAGGCCGCCCTGCTGCTCGTCGGCTGGCTGAAGCGCCAGCCGCAGATCGTGCGCATCTGGGCCACGACCGACCGCGACAACGCCCGCTCGGCGCGCGTGCTCGAGAAAGCCGGGCTCGTGCGCGAGGGCGTGATGCGCCGCGCGACGCCGCGCCCGCAACTCGGCGGCGCGCCGCGCGACACCGTGCTGTACGCCTGGGTGCGCGAGGAGGGCGGCGCGTGAGCACGAAGGCGAGCACGAACGCGGCCGCCAGGCTGCCGGTGATCTTCGACACCGACCCTGGCGTCGACGACGCGATGGCGCTCTTGTTCGCGCATCGGCACCCCGCGGTGCGGCTCGTCGGCATCACCACCGTCTTCGGCAACGCCGACGTGGCGGTGACGACGCGCAACACGCTCTTCCTTGCCGAGCGCTTCGGCATCGACGCGCCGGTGGCGCGCGGCGCGGCGCTGCCGCTCGTGCGCCCGCCGCGCGGCGCCGCCGTCGAGGTGCACGGCCACGACGGCCTTGGCAACCTGCCTGAGCCCGTGACCGCGTGCCGCCAGCCCGACGCGCGCGCCGCGCACCACTTCATCATCGACACGCTGCGTGCGCGGCCGGGCGAGGTGACGCTGGTGGCCCTCGGGCCGCTGACGAACCTGGCGCTGGCGCTGGCCGAAGAGCCGGCCGTCGCGCGGCTGGCCAGGCAGGTCATCGTGATGGGCGGCGCCTTCGGGACGAACGGCCACGGCGGCAACGCGAGCCCGGTGGCCGAGGCCAACGTGCTGAGCGACCCGCACGCCGCCGACGCGGTGTTCACCGCGCCGTGGCCGGTGACGATCGTCGGCCTGGACGTGACGCACGAGGTGCTGATGGACGACGCGGCCTTCGCGCGCCTGCGCGACGAGGGCGGCGCCGAGGGCGCGTTCCTGTGGGACTGCTCGCGCCACTACGTGCGCTTCTACGGCCGCGCCGCCGGCGTGCGCGGCTGCTTCGTGCACGACGCCAGCGCCGTGGCCTGCCTGCTCGAGCCGGCGCTGTTCGGCCAGCGCGCGGGCGCCGTGCGCGTCGTCTGCGACGGCATCGCCATGGGCCAGACGATCCAGGCCGAAGAAGGCAAGCGCTACTCGCACGCCGAGCCCTGGGCCGACCTGCCGAGCCAGCGCGTGTGCACGTCGGTGCGCGCGGCCGACGTGCTGGCGCTCTTCGTGCGGACGGTGTGCGGGGGCGCCGGCGGGCGATGAGGCGCCTTGCGGGTCAGCGCTTGCCGCGGGTCGCCGTTGCCTTCCTGGTGTCACGTCCCTCGGGCTGGACGAAGCCGACCGCCTGCACGAGCACGCGAGTCTGCACACCGTAGCGGTGCGCAAGGTCCGCGTCGAGCAGGACGCGTTGCTCGCCCAGCGCCGGGGGCGGCTGTGGCTGAGCGGCTGCAGCGCTGTCATCGCGGCGCGTTCTCGCCGAGTCCGTCTCCCCCTCGCGCTGCCGATCGCGGTTTGCGACACTGCCGGGCATGACCATCGACCCCCACCGCAAGCCCCCCTTCGTCCTTGTGCACGGCGCCTGGGGGGGCGCGTGGATCTGGCGGCGTGTGCTGGGCCCGCTGCGCGCCGCGGGGCACGAGGTGCACGCGGTCACGCTCACCGGCGACGGCGAGCGCGCGCACCTGCGGCACGCCGGCATCCGCCTGGCCACGCACGTGGCCGATGTCGTCGGGCTCGTGCGCGCCGAGGAGCTCGACGACTTCGTGCTCGTCGGCCACAGCTACGGCGGCGCGGTGATCACCGCGGTGTGCGAGCGGCTGCTGTCGCAGGCGGCCATCGGGGCCGCCGCGGCGGCGCCGGCGCAGGCCGGCACGCCCGCGGCCGCCACAACGCCCGCGGCGCCGGCCGGCGCGGGGCGCCTGCGCGCCCTCGTCTACATCGACGCGATGGTGCCGCTGGCGGGGGAGTCGTGGAGCAGCCGGCACGAGCCCGAGTTGCGCGCGAAGCGCCTGGCACTCGCGGCCGCGAACGACCACGCGCTGCCGCCGCCCGACCCGGCCGACTTCGGCCTGCAAGGCGCCGACCGCGACTGGCTGCTGCGCCGGCAGGTGCCGCATCCGTTCGGCATGTACGAGGAGCCGATCGATTTCGACAGCGAGCGCTGGCTCGCGCAGCGGCGCTGGTTCATCGACTGCGTGTCGCCGGCCTATCCGACGATCGCCGAGCCGCGCAAGCGCGCGCGCACGCAGCCGGGCTGGACGGTGCGCGAGCTGGCAACCGGGCACTGCCCGATGGTCAGCGAGCCGGCGGCGCTGGTGGCGATGCTGTTGAAGGCGGCGGGCTGAGTGTCTGAAATTCAGGCGCATTGCCTGAAATCAGAGGCGACCGTCGCCCTTTCAAGCGAGCCAGACTCCGATTTCCGGTCGATACGGGGGCGCTGAGGTCCGATCCGGCCACCGAATTTCAGGGTTTGCACCAGTTCTGGACTTGTTGGCACGCCCGTTGCGCCATGCAGGACACCGCGTTGCGGCTGTCCGCATTCCATACACCCGCCAAGGAGACCCGATGACCTCTACTCCGACGACCCGCCGCACGCTGCTGCAAGCCGGCGCGCTCGGCGCCGCTTCGCTGGCCACGCCGTTCGGCGCCTTCGCGCAGGCCGGCCGCGACGTCAAGATCGCCGTCATCCAGAGCAAGACCGGCCCGCTCGAGGCCTACGCGAAGCAGATGATCGTCGGCTTCAACATGGGCCTGGAGTACGCCACCGGCGGCACGATGGCGGTGGCCGGCCGCAAGCTCGTCGTCATCGAGAAGGACGACCAGGGCAAGCCCGACGTGGGCAAGGCCGCACTCGCCGCGGCCTACGCCGACGACAAGGTCGACATCGCCGTCGGCCCGACCGCCAGCCCCGTGGCGCTGGCGATGCTGCCGGTGGCCGAGGAGTACAAGAAGGTGCTGCTCGTCGAGCCGGCGGTCGCCGACAGCATCACCGGCGACAAGTGGAACAAGTACATCTTCCGCACCGGCCGCAACTCCAGCCAGGACGCGGCGGCCAACGCCGCGGCGCT
Source organism: Betaproteobacteria bacterium (assembly GCA_016716535.1). Lineage (GTDB taxonomy): Bacteria > Pseudomonadota > Gammaproteobacteria > Burkholderiales > Burkholderiaceae_C > Rubrivivax. The sequence continues at coordinate 118,732 of JADJWD010000005.1, forward strand.
GGACCAGCCGGGCGCCGTGATCGCCACGCTCGCCAACGACACGGCGTTCGGGCGCGACGGCGTGAAGGCGGCCAAGGAGTTCACCAAGAAGGCCAAGTTCGTCCACGAGGAGTACTTGCCCACCGGCACGACCGACTTCACCGCCGGCCTGCAGCGCATCATCGACCGGCTGAAGGACCAGCCGGGCAAGAAGTACCTGAGTGTCGGCTGGGCCGGCGCGCCGACGCCGTTCCCGAAGATCGCCGACATGGAGCTCGAAAAGCGCTTCGGCATCAAGCTGGCCACCGGCGGCAACATCCTGCCGGCGATGGTGGCGTACAAGAACTTCGAGGGCATGGAAGGCGCGCTGTACTACTACTTCGGCATCCCGAAGAACCCGGTCAACGAGTGGTTCGTCGCCAACCACTACAGCCGCCACAAGGCGCCGCCGGACTTCTTCACCTGCGGCGGCATGAGCGCGGCGATCGCCGTCGTCGAGGCGCTCAAGAAGACGCGCGGTGACACCGGCACCGACAAGCTCATCGCGACGATGGAAGGCATGAGCTTCGAGACGCCGAAGGGCCGGATGACCTTCCGCAAGGAAGATCACCAGGCGATGCAGGACATGTTCCATTTCCGCATCAAGAACGACCCGGCGTTCGCGTGGGGCGTGCCCGAGCTGGTGCGCGTGATCCCGGCTTCCGAGCTGCAGATCCCCATCCGCAACAAGCGCTGATCGATGGAATGAGGACGAGGCGGGGCGCCGCGAAGGCGCCCCCGCCGGCAGCGCCATGCTCGAAACCCGCGATCTGACCATCCGCTTCGGCGGCCACGTCGCCGTCGATCACGTGTCGTGCACCTTCGTGCCCGGCACGCTGACGGCCATCGTCGGGCCGAACGGCGCGGGCAAGACGACCTACTTCAACCTGATCTCCGGGCAACTGCCGGCGAGTGAAGGCCGCGTGCTGTTGGCCGGCGAGGACATCACGTCGATGCCGGCGGCGCACCGCACGCGCCGCGGCCTCGGGCGCGCGTTCCAGCTGACGCAGCTCTTCCCGCACCTGACGGTGCGCGAGAACGTGCGCCTCGCGGTGCAGGCGCGCGAGCAGGGGCGAGGCAAAGGAGGAGGGATCGGCGGCGTCGACCTCCTGCGCGTCTGGCTCGACCACAAGGACTGGATCCGCGAGGCCGACGCGCTGCTCGAACAGGTGCGCCTCGCGCACCGCGCCGGCGCCATCGCGGCCAGCCTGCCGCACGGCGACCAGCGCAAGCTCGAAGTGGCGCTGCTGCTCGCGCTGGACCCGAAGGTGTTCATGTTCGACGAGCCCACCGCCGGCATGAGCGTCGACGAGGTGCCGGTGATCCTCGACCTGATCCGCGCGCTGAAGTCGCGCCGCGACATCGTCGTGCTGCTCGTCGAGCACAAGATGGACGTCGTGCGCGAGCTGTCGGACCGCATCGTCGTGCTGCACAACGGCCAGCTTGTTGCCGACGGCGAGCCGGCCGCGGTGATCGCGTCGCCGGTCGTGCAGCAGGCCTATCTCGGCATGGCGGCCGAGGAGGAGGCGGCGTGAGCGCAACGAACACGCTGACCCCGCCGCTGCTCGAACTCACCGGCGTGCACACGCATATCGGCGCGTATCACATCCTGCACGGCGTCGACCTCGTCGTGCCCGAGGGCGAGGTGACGATGCTCTTGGGCCGCAACGGCGCGGGAAAGAGCACGACGCTGCGCACGATCATGGGCCTGTGGGCGGCGAGCGCCGGCGAGCTGCGCTTCACGCGCGGCGGCAAGGGCGAGCGCCTCAACGGCCTGGCGACCCCCGACATCGCCGCGCGTGGCATCGCCTACGTGCCCGAGAGCATGGGCATCTTCACCGACCTGACGGTGAAGGAAAACATCGTGCTCGCCGCGCGCTCGGCGCGCCACGCCGGCGAGCTCGACACGCAGCGCCTCGAGTGGATCTTCACGCTGCTGCCGGCGCTGAAGAAGTTCTGGCTCTACCCGGCCGGCAAGCTCTCGGGCGGGCAGAAGCAGATGCTCGCGGTGGCGCGCGCCATCGTCGAGCCGCGTGCGCTCGTCCTGATCGACGAGCCGAGCAAGGGCCTGGCGCCTTCGATCATCCAGAACCTCATCACCGCGTTTCGCGAGCTGAAGCGGCAGCGCACGACGATCCTGCTCGTCGAGCAGAACTTCAAGATGGCGCGCGACCTCGGCGACCGCGTCGCGGTGATGGACAACGGCCGCGTCGTGCACACCGGCGCGATGGCCGAGCTGGCCGACGACGAAGCGCTGCAACAGCGGCTGCTCGGTCTTTCGCTGGGAGCGCATGCATGAACGCCGCCACCTCCGCCGCGCCTCACACGGCAACAACAGACACCGCCGCGGTGCCGAAGGCGCAGTTCGACTGCAAGCCGATCGCGCTCGTCGTCGGCCTCGTCGCGCTGGCACTGCCGGCGATGGGCGGCATGGCCAACTGGCTGACGCTGACGCTCGCCGGTCTCGCGATGGGCCTCATCGTCTTCGTCATCGCCTCGGGGCTGACGCTCGTCTTCGGCCTGATGGACGTGCTGAATTTCGGCCACGGCCTCTTCATCGCGCTCGGCGCCTACATGGCCACCAGCGTGATGGGCTGGATGCCCGGTGCGCCGGTGGCCGGCGTCTTCGTCGCGATGCTGGTGGCGATGGCGGTCGCCGGCGCCATCGGCCTGGCCTTCGAGCGCGTGATCGTGCGCCCGGTCTACGGCCTGCACCTGAAGCAGATCCTCATCACGATGGGCGGCATGATCGTCGGCGAAGAGCTGATCAAGGCGATCTGGGGGCCGTTGCAGATAGCGCTGCCGCTGCCCGACGTGCTGCGCGGCTCGTGGATCTTCGGCGAGGCGGCGATCGAGAAGTACCGCGTGCTCGCCGCGGCCATCGGCCTCGTCGTCTTTGCCGCACTCGTCTTCACGCTCAACCGCACGAAGATCGGCTTGCTCATTCGCGCCGGCGTGCAGGACCGCGAGATGGTCGAGGCGCTCGGCTACCGCATCCGGCGGCTCTTCGTCGGTGTCTTCGTCGCCGGCTCGGCGCTGGCCGGGCTCGGCGGCGTGCTGTGGGCCTTCTACCAGCAGAGTGTGATCCCGCAGATCGGCGCGCAGGTCAACGTGCTGATCTTCATCGTCATCATCATCGGCGGCCTGGGCAGCACGCTCGGCTGCTTCGTCGGCGCGCTGCTCGTCGGGCTGGTGGCCAACTACACCGGCTTCCTCGCGCCGAAGGTGGCGCTGTTCTCGACGATCGGCCTGATGGTCGCGATCCTGCTGTGGCGCCCGCAAGGGCTGTACCCGGTGACGAACCGCTGAGGGGCGCAAAGACCATGCTCGACCGCCTCCTCTCGCATGACCGCCCGGGCCACCCGGCGCTGGCCGCGCTCGTCGTGCTCATCGTGCTGGCACTCGCCTTCGCGCCGTTCCTCTTCCCCGGCGCGAAGGCGCTGTCGGTGGCGGCCAAGCTGCTCGTCTTCATCCTGCTCGTCGCGAGCTTCGACCTCTTGCTCGGCTACACCGGCATCGTCAGCTTCGCGCACACGATGTTCTTCGGCATCGGCGCCTACGGTGTCGGCATCGCCAGCACGCGCATGGGCGAAGGCTGGGCGGCGGTGGCCGTCGGCTGCGCCGCCGCGGTGGTCGTGTCGCTGGCGCTGTCGTTCGTGATCGGCCTGTTTTCGTTGCGCGTGAAGGCGATCTTCTACGCAATGATCACGCTGGCCGTCGCGGCGGCGTTCCAGACGCTCGCGTCGCAACTGTCGGACTTCACCGGCGGCGAAGACGGCATCACGTTCAAGAACCCGGCGCTGTTGAGCCCGTCGTTCGAGTGGATCATCGTCGCGGCCGATGCCGAGGGCAACGGCGGCTTCACGCTCGACGGCAAGATCCTCACCTACTACGTGCTCTTCGTCGCCGTGGCGGCGCTGTTCCTCGCGCTGCTGCGCATCGTCAACTCGCCGTTCGGGCGCGTGCTGCAGGCGATCCGCGAGAACGACTTCCGCGCCGAGGCGATCGGCTACCGCACCGTCGTCTATCGCACGCTGAGCAACGTCATCTCGGCGATGTTCGCGACGCTGGCCGGCGCGCTGCTGGCGTTATGGCTGCGCTACGTCGGCCCGGACACGACGCTCAGCTTCGAGATCATGCTCGACATCCTGCTGATCGTCGTCATCGGCGGCATGGGCACGATGTACGGCGCGGTGATCGGCGCGGCGCTCTTCGTTCTGGCGCAAAACTATCTGCAGGACCTGCTAAAGATCGGCGCCGGCGCGCTCGAAGGTGTGCCGGTGCTCTCGGTGCTGGTCAGCCCCGACCGGTGGTTGCTGTGGCTGGGCTTGTTGTTCGTGCTGTCGGTGTATTACTTCCCGACCGGCGTCGTCGGCAAGCTGCGCGCGCGCACGGCGGCGAAGTGGGTCGAGCAGGCGCGGGCGCAGGAGGCGGCGCAAGGAACGGCGCGTGAAGGCGCGGCGGGGAGCCCGCGATGAACGCGACGAACGTGGCGCGCATCTCCCGCTACCTCACCTGCGAAGGCCGCGAGCTGCACTTCATGGAGTGGGGGGCGGGCGAATCGAATTCCGCCACGCGCGAAACCGTCATCGCCTGGCACGGCCTCGCGCGCACCGGCCGCGACATGGATGCGATCGCCGCGCACCTGGCGCAGCGCTACCGCGTCATCTGCCCCGACACCCTCGGCCGCGGCTTGAGCCAATGGAGCCCGGACCCGGCGCGCGAGTACTGCCTCGCGTTCTACGAGCGGCTGGCCGTCTCGCTGCTCGACCAGCTCGGCGTGCGCGATTGCCACTGGCTCGGCACCTCGATGGGCGGCGCGATCGGCCTGAAAGCGGCGGCCGGCGCGCTGCGCGGGCGCATCCGCCGCCTCGTGCTCAACGACATCGGCCCCGAGCTCGCCGAAGCAGCGGTGAACCGCATCCGCAGCTACGCCGGCAGCCCGCCGGCCTTCGCGACGGTGAGCGAGCTGGAAGCCTACTTCCGCACCGTCTACAAACCGTACGGGTGGCTGTCGGACGCGCAATGGCGGCTGCTCACCGAGAGCAGCACGCGCCGCCTGCCCGACGGCCGCGTCACGCCGCACTACGACCCGGCGATGGTGCAGCAGTTCATCCAGCATCCGACGGACTATTCGCAGTGGCCGGCGTGGGACTCGCTGACGCTGCCCGTGCTGTGCCTGCGCGGCGAGACGAGCGACCTCTTGCTGCCCGAAGTCGCCGAGGCGATGCGCGTGCGCGGCCCGCGCGCCGTCGTCGTCACGATCCCCGGCTGCGGCCACGCGCCGGCGCTGAACACGCCCGAGCACTTCGCGCTCGTCGAGCGCTTCTTCGCCGGATCCTAGGGGCACGCTGCGGGCGCCCGCGCGCCGCGGCTTCAGCGAGGGTCGGGCACGTAGCCCGGGAACGGCTCGGGGCGGACGTGGCGTTCGCCGGGGCCGGGCGACGGCGGCACGATGCCGGCGGCCACGAGGCGGGCGTGGCTGTCGTAGCGGATCTGCACGATCTCGGCCGGCCGGCTGCTCGCGCGCTCGAAGTGCGTGCGCGCGACCGGCGCGTATTCGCGCTCGCCGTGGCCCGTGCCCAGGCGCTCGCTGCGCGCCAGCGGCGAGGGCGACGCCGCCGGTGCGTTCGACGCCTCGGCCTGCGCCGCCGGCGGCGCGGCCGGCCTCGGCGCGGCCGCTGCGGGCGCGGCGCCGGCGCTGCCGTCGCTGCTGTCACTGCGGCTGCCGCCGCCCGCCGCCGGCGACACCTCGAACGGCACCGGCCGCGGCATCGGCACGCGCTCGCGGAACACCGCGATGCCGACGACGCCGACGTTGTGCGGCCGGTCGGTGCGCGCCGCGTACGAATCGGGCAGCGCGGTGAAGTAGAAGGCCGCCGCCTCGTGGTCGCTCTTGCGCCAGCCGGTGATGTCGGCGCTCTGCCACGGTGCGAGCACGTAGCCGGTCTGGCTCGCCGCCGCGGTCTGGCCGCTGACGGCGTTGACGCCGTCGACCGACAGCACGACGAGCACGCGCGCGCCGGTGCGGTTGGTCAGCCGCACCGCATAACGGTCGCCCGGCCGCCCCGCCACCCACGCCGCGCCGCGGTGGCGCGCTTCGGGCAGAACGTCGCCGCTGGCGCGGTCGACGAGCTGCATCTGCACGAGGTGGCCGAAGGCCGCCGCAGCCGGCGGCGAAGTGCACGCGGTGCAGGCGGCGGCGAGCGCCAGGACGAAGAGCGAACGGCGTGGGACCATGGTGGGGCTCCGGTGGAGGGGACCCGGCTGATACGCGCGAGGCGCGCGGACGGGGTGAAACGCCGCCGTTCGGCCTGCCGGCGCCCTCTCTCGCTACGATTCCCGCATGTCCCGCCCTTTCCGCATCGGCGCCGGCGCCGGTTACTCCGGCGACCGCATCGAGCCGGCGCGCGACCTCGCCGAGCGCGGCGAACTCGATGTGCTGGTCTTCGAGTGCCTGGCCGAACGCACGATCGCGCTGGCGCAGGCGCGGCGGCAGCAGGACCCCGAGGCCGGCTTCGACCCGCTGCTGCGCGAGCGGCTGCGCGCCGTGCTGCCGGCGTGCCTGGCCCGCGGCGTGCGCATCGTCACCAACATGGGCGCGGCGAATCCGCTCGCCGCCGGGCGCGCCGCGCTCGACGTGGCGCGTGAGCTCGGCCTGCCGCGCCTGCGTGTCGCGGTCGTCACCGGCGACGACGTTCTGCCGTGGCTCGCAGAAAACGATCGGCCGCTGATCGATGGCGACGGCGGCGCGGCCGCTGCCACCGCCAGCACCGCCTCCCTCGCCGGCCGCATCGTCTCGGCCAACGCCTACCTCGGCGCCGAGGCGTTGCTGCCGGCGCTGGCCGGCGCGCCCGATCTCGTGATCACCGGCCGCGTCGCCGACCCGGCGTTGTTCCTCGCGCCGCTGGTGCACCACTTCGGCTGGGCGGCCGACGACTGGCTTCGGCTCGGACGCGGCATCGCGGTGGGCCATCTGCTCGAATGCGCGGCGCAGGTCAGCGGCGGCTACATCGCCGAGCCGGGCCGCTTCGACGTGCCGCGGCTCGAGGACGTCGGCTTCCCGCTCGCCGAGGTCGGCGCCGACGGCGACGCGGTGATCACCAAGCTCGCGGGCACCGGCGGCCGCGTCGACCGGCTCACCTGCACGGCGCAGCTGCTCTACGAGATCGAAGACCCGGCGAGCTATCTGCAGCCCGACGTGACGGCCGACTTCTCGCGCGTGCAATTGCGCGAGGCCGGCGCCGACCGCGTGGCCGTCAGCGGCGCCGCGGGCCGCGCGCGGCCGGCCGAGCTGAAGGTGAGCGTCGGCGTGCGCGAGGGCTTCATCGGCGAAGGGCAGATCTCGTACGGCGGCCCTGGGGCACGGGCGCGCGGCGAGCTGTCGCTGGCGCTGCTCGAACACCGGCTGCGGGTCATCGGCCTCGATCGGCTGGAGCACCGCGCCGAGCTGATCGGCGTCAACGCGATGCATGGCGCGGCGGCATGGGACGTGGCCGCGGAGCCCGCCGAAGTGCGCGTGCGCCTTGCCGCAAGTTGCGCCACGCGCGCCGAGGCCGAGCGCATCGGCCAGGAGGTCGAGGCGCTGTACCTGAACGGCCCCGCCGCCGGCGGCGGCGTGACGCAAGGCGTGCGCGAAGTGCTCGCGGTCGCCTCGTGCCTGGTGCCGCGCGAGATGGTGCGGCCCGCGGTGCAATGGCTGGAGTGGCAACGATGAGCGCGGCACCGATCCCCAGCGCACGCGGCGCGACGCAAAGCCGCGCCCCGCGCCTGCTCGCCGACATCGCCATCGCGCGCAGCGGCGACAAGGGCAACCGCGCGACGCTGAGCGTCATCGCGCTCGACCCGGCCGACTACCCGCGGCTCGAACGCTGGCTTACTGCCGAGCGCGTCGCCGCGGCCTATCGCGGTGTCGTGCACGGCGCTGTGAAGCGACACGCGCTGCCGCACCTGGCCGCGCTGCACTTCGTGATGGACGCGGCGCTGGCCGGCGGCGTCACACGTTCGCTGGCGCTGGACGCCCACGGCAAGACCCTGAGTTCGGCCGTGCTGGCGCTGCCGCTGCCGGGCGACGAGTTCGGCGCGCCGTAGACTCGGCCGCCTTCGCCTGGCCGGCGCGCTGAATGGCGCGCCGCCGTCGACCCCACCCGATCCCACCACAGGAGACTTCCGCCCATGACCCCGCTCGCTCGTGGCCTCGCCACGGCCGCCTTCACGCTCACCGCCATCGCCGCCGCCGGCGGCGCTTTCGCGCAGGCGTATCCGGCCAAGCCGATCCGCGCCGTCGTGCCGTTTGCGCCCGGCAGCGCCACCGACCAGATCGGCCGCGCCTTCGCCGAGAAGATGTCGGCCACACTCGGCCAGACGGTCGTCATCGACAACAAGCCCGGCGCCAACGGCATGCTCGGCGCCGCCGAGGTGGCCAAGGCCGCGCCCGATGGCTACACGATCCTCGTGGGCACCAACAGCACCAATGCGGCGCTGAAGTTCCTGCTGAAGAAGCTGCCCTACGACCAGGACACCGCGTTCGCGCCGGTGGGCTTTCTCGGCTCGGTGCCGCTGATGGTGGCGGTGAACAACGACGTGCCGGCCAAGACGCTGAAGGAGTTCGTGGCGCTCGCCAAGAGCAAGCCCGGGCAGGTGAGCTTCGCCTACGCCAGCACGTCGCAGCAGGTGTCTTCGGAGATGCTGGCGAGCATGGCCGGCATCAAGATGAATCCGATTCCGTACAAGGCCGGCCCGGCGGCGATGACCGACCTGATCGGCGGCCAGGTCAACGTGTTCACGGCCGACTTCGGCGTCACGGTGCCGCAGCACAAGGCGGGCAAGATCCGCGGCCTGGCGGTCACGTCGACGAAGCGCGCCGCCGCGGTGCCCGACCTGCCGACGGTGAACGAGGCGCTCGGCATCAAGGACTACGAGCTGATCGCCTACTTCGCCGTCTTCGCGCCGGCAGGCACGCCGCCGGAGGTGATCACGCGGCTGAACCAGGCGATCAACGCCGCCGCCGCGTCGAAGGATCTGCAGGCCAAGTTCGAGTCGATCGGCTTCGACATCGACCCCGGCACGCCCGAGGCGCTTGCGCAGCGCAACCGCGCCGAGACGGTGAAGTGGGAGAAGGCGATCCGCGACGCGAAGATCGAGGCGCAGTGAGCACGCTCCGTTCGCCCTGAGCAGGGACCGAGCTTGTCGAGGGCCCGTGTCGAAGGGCCCTTCGACAAGCTCAGGGCGGGGCTTCGACAGGCTCAGCCCGAACGGATAACCGCGCGCGCACCGGCCACGCCCGCCGGACGCGCCGCCAGCCCGTCACCACTGCCGTCAGGCTCAGCGCCAGCCCGGCGAGGCTGAAGCCGACCATCCACACGTCCCACGCCGGCCGCGCGGCCAGCAGTTGCGGCAGGTCGAAGCTGTGCAGGAACGCGAAGAGCCAGCGGTCGACGCGGCGGTGGCCGTCGCTCAGCGCGAGGATCTCGCCGCTGCGCGGGTCGATCGTCACCCAGGTCCCGTTCGCGTCGTCGAAACGCAGCCGCCACGCCGGCAGCGGCCGCTCGCGCGGGCCGGTCATCGTGTGCGCGGCGCGCGGGTAGTAGTAGCGGTCGTAGGCGGTCAGCTTCTCCTCGGTGACGATGCGCGCGTGCGGCAGCAGCCGCGCTGCAGCGGCGCGCCAGCGGGCTTCGGGCAGCGTCGGTTCGAAGTGGCCCGCGGCTGAGACTGCGACCCGCGGCTCGCTGCCACCGAGCGCGACCGCGAACGTCTGCCCGCCGACGCGCCGCCATTCGATCTCGCGCGCGGCGAGCCCCTGCGCATGCAGCGCGCGCAGCAGGGCGTCCGCCGGCGGCGCGGCGGCCGCGTCCATCGGGCCGCCGGCATAACCGGCGCGGTCGGGCTTCGGGCCCGTCGCGTCGAACACCTTCCACGGGTTCACCGACAACAAGCCGCTGACCACCCACGTCAGCGCCAGCACGCCGCCGGCGAGCCCGAGCACGTGGTGCCAGCGCGCGAAGAAGCCGGTGTACGGCGTGCGGCGCCCGCCCTTGTAGGTGCCGCGAAAGCGCCAGCGCCAGACGCCGACGACGAGGCCGCTCACGACCGACACCGTGCCGGCGATCGACAGCCAGACGATGATCTCGTGCCACCAGGCATCGACCGCGCCGCCGCGGAACATGTACAGCCAGTGCAGCCACGTGCCGAGCCAGCCCCAGGTGCGCTCGACGAAGGTGGCGTCGCGCACGACCTCGCCGGTGCGGCTGCTGATGTAGAGCCAGCGCCGCGCTTCGTCGCCGAGGGCGACGACGTGCAGCGGCCGGTGCGCGTCGAGCGCGCGCGAGTGGGTCCACGCGTCTTCGTCGATCTGCCGCAGATACGACGCCGGCGCGCCGCCGCCGAAGTGGCGCGCGGCGGCGAGCGCGGCGTCGGCCGCCAGCGGCTCGATGCGCGCGCCGGTTCTCGCGTCGACCGCCACGACGCGCTTCGGCCCGGCGGCGAAGACGTAGCGTGGCTCGCCGGCCACGCTCGTCAGCCGCCAGGCGCCGCTGCCGGCGGCTTTGACGCCGGCAGCTTGCAGCGCGGCGGCCAGCGGCACGCAGCAGGGGCGCGCCGCGGGCGACACCGCCGTCACCGCAGTCAGCGCCGGCAACCCCGCCCACTTCTCGACGTTCGTGAGCTTCGGGTAGCCCACGTACATCATCACGATGCCCGAGAGGAACCAGGCCGCCATCGGCACCGCCAGCGCGATGCCGAGCCAGCGGTGCACGAGGTAGAGCCAGCGCTTCGCGGTGGCCTTGACGTTGCCGCTCACGGTGGTCTCCTGCGAGTGCGGCCGGCTCAATAGCGCCAGTCGACGACCGCCTGCACGCTGCGCGGCGCGCCGAGCACGGCGAGGTTGCTGCCGACGCTGGCCGCGTACGTGCGGTCGGTGACGTTGTAGACGCGCACCGACACGGCCCACGGGGGCGCCACCTGCCAGCGCGCGCCGAGGTTGAGCAGGTGATAGGCGCCGTCCCAGACCGTGTTGGCCGTGTCGGCAAAACGCCGGCCGACGTGGCGCCACTCGCCCGAGAGCGTCCAGCCGGCCATCGGCGTCCACGCGGCCTGCGCGCCCGCGACGACGGCCGGCACGTTGGTCGGCCGGTTGCCGGCGCGCGAGACGGTCTGCGTGCCGACGACCTCGTTGAACTCGTCGTACTGCGCATCGATGGCCGCGAGTTGCAGCGCGAGCTGCCACGCCGCCGCCGGCCGCCAGCGCGCCGACAGCTCGACGCCGCGGCTCGATTGCTGGCCGACCGGTACGACGCGCGTGCGGTCGTTCGGGTCGGTGGTCGAGAGGTTCTCGCGCACGATGTCGAAGAGCGACAGCGCCAGCTCGCCGCGGCGCGCGTCGAAGCTCGCCTTCGTGCCGATCTCGAACTGCCGCCCGCGCGTCAGGTCGAAGTCGCGCAGCGCCGATAGGCCCGCCGTGCTCAGCACGCCCGAGGGCGGGTCGGCCGCGGTGCTGTACAGCGCGTACACCTGCCAGTCGGCGCTGAGGTCGTGCACCGCGCCGAGCCGCCCGGTCACCGGCCGATAACGCCGCTCGTAATACTCGGGGTTCGTCGCGCTCACCGCGCGGTGCCAGTGGCGCGAGAGGCTGATCACGTCGGCGCGCAGGCCGCTCGTCACCGCCCAGCCCGGCGCGAGCACGGTGCGGTTCTCGGCGAACAGCGCCGCCATGTGCAGGCGGTTCGTCGCGTCGGGCGTGTACGTCTGCGTCACGCCGGGCGTGGCGTAGAAGGACGTGTCGGCCGGCTGGTACGGGTCGGTGGTGTCGAACGGCCCGGCGACGCTCAGGGGAAAACGCGTCTGGCGGTTGAACGCGTAGTCCCAGCCGAACGCGAAGTCCGAGCGCATCGCGCCGAACGCGGTGCGGTGCGTCGCTTCGGCGCGGCTGCCGTAGACCTGCTGGTCGTGCCGCTGCAGCAGCGCGCCCGAGCGCTGCACCTGCGTGTTGGCATTGACGAAGGTGTACGTCTCGATGTTCTCGTAGTCGCGCAGCGCGTCGTAGAAGTAGAAGGTGTGCGTGGCCTGCGTCGCGGCCGACACGTTCCACTTCAGGATCGAACGCGCCCAGGTCACGTCCTGCTGGTAGCGGCCGTCGACGGCGTTGTAGTTGACGCCGAGCGTCCCGGGGTCGAACTGCACTTCACCGGTCACCGCGCCGGCGGCGTTGCGCAGGATCGGCGTGCCCCAGTAGGGCTGCGTCAGCTTCTCGTGCTGCCGCTCGACGGCGAGCGTGTGCGCGAGCGCGCCGCCGAACACATCGCCGAGCGCGGCGCGCCACGACGCGGCGGCCTGCCAGGCGTCGCGCTTGCGCGCGGTGGTCCACAGGTCGTTGCCGCCGGCGTGCGTGCGGTTCAGTTCCAGCCGCAGCACGTGGTCGGGCGCGGTGCGCTCGCCGAAGCCGCGCTGCACGCCGAGCGCGAGCTGGTTCACGTCGCCGAGGCCGGCGCGCACCTGCGCCAGGTCGCCTTGCAGGTCGGCGAGCTTGGTGACGATGTTGATCGTGCCGCCGACGGCGCCCGAGCCGTTGAGGAAGCTGGACGGGCCGCCGATCGCCTCGACGCGCTCGACGATCCAGCTGTCGACCGGCCGCGCGGCGATCGCGTCGTACTGCACCGAGATGCCGTTGTACAGCTGCGCCAGGCTCGACGAGCCGAAGCCGCGATAGAACACCGAGCCCGGCGCGCCCGGCTGGGCGGAGAACGTGACGCCGGGGATCGTGGCCAGCACGGCCTGCGTGTCGAGCGCACCGGTCGCTTCGATGTCGGCGCGTTCGATCGTCGTCACCGTGGCCGGCGTCTCGCGCACGCTGGCGCCCAGGCGCGAGGTGGCAGTGGCCGGCGCGTCCAGCCGCGTGGGTGCGGCGCCGGTGACGACGATGGTTTGGGTGCTGGCGACAGCGGCCGCGGCCTGCGAGCTGCTGCCGGCCTGCGTCGACGTGGCATCGCTTTGCGCCGCGGCCAACGACGGCGACAGCAGCGTGACGAGAACGGCCTGCGCGGCCGCGGCAACCGGTGTGAGCGCGCGCCCGCGGCGCACGTTGGAGAACGGGTTCATCTGCGAAGACTCGGTCGGGCCCCGCGGCAACGTCGCGACGTGGCAAACGTGGCCGCAAGGCAGGGGCGTGCAAACGGGCACGCAATGGCGGCTGCGCGAGACCGGCCGCGGCTCCCCTCGCGAGAAGCGCGAGAGAGCCCCCGGCCGCGGCAGCGCCGACGGTCAGTGCGTCAGATGAACAGCGGTGGCGCGCGAGGCTGCGCGCTCAGCCACGCATGCAGCGTGCGTGGCGCAACGAAAAACAGCGCCGGCAGCACGTGCGCCGGCGCGGCGACGGCGAGCGCCGGTGCCGCGGGCGGCGGCGCGGCGCTGAAGCTGGCCGCGCAATAGAGGCAGTGCTCCATCGTGCCGGCCACGTTCGCCGGTGCCGGTTCGTCGCTGTCCATGTCGACCGCGACCAGCCGCGTGCCCTGCGCCGAGCAGACGAGCGTCCAGCTCGCGTCGCCGCGCGCCGCGGCCAGCGCATGCGACACCGTCGGCACAAGCGCCATCGCCCACACCGCGACGAGTGCGAGCCAGGCCGCGAACGACAGGCGGGTCCGGTGGGTCCGGCGCTTGGACATGCCGGCCAGTGTAGTGGCCGCGCCCGCGGCGCCGACTTGTCTTCGCTTAAGAGAAACGCGCGCCAGGCGGTCTCCGTCCTTGATGTGTCACAGGGACACGGAGTGCGGGCGGCAGGAGACTTGTTCGCAGGAGGCCAATGAGATGAACGGGCATCGGGCAGAGCGATTCGTCACGCGCGCGGCGCGTGGGCCCGCGTGGGTGACGTGGCTGGCGTGGCTGGCGTCGCTCTGCGTCGTGTTCGATGCCGGCGCCGCATCGCAGCCAGCCGCACCGGCGCCCGCGATCGCCGCAGCGCAACCGGCGAAGGCCAAGAGCACCGCCGACCATTCGAAGTTCAAGGAGCTGCAAGGCCCGTTCGCGAACGGCGAGCAGGTGACCAAGGCGTGCCTCGCCTGCCACACCGAGGCCGCGCGGCAGCTGATGGCCACGCGCCACTGGACCTGGGACTACACCAACCCGCAGACCGGGCAGCGGCTGGGCAAGAAGACGATGCTCAACGCGTTTTGCATCGGTGACCAATCGAACGAGCCGTTTTGCCAGTCGTGCCACATCGGCTACGGCTGGAAGGACAAGAGCTTCGACTTCAAGGTCGAGACGCGCGTCGATTGCCTCGTCTGCCACCACACCGGCGGCTACCGCAAGCCCGCCGGGATGGCCGGCGAGGTGCCGACGGTGCGCACCGAGCTGCCCGCGGGCTCGGGCAACTTCATCGAGCCGGTCGATCTGGCCAAGGTCGCGCAGGCGGTCGGCGCGACGCGCACCAACAACTGCGGCACTTGCCACTACCACGGCGGCGGTGGTGACGGCGTGAAGCACGGCGACCTCGACTCGTCGCTCGACCGCGCGAGCCGCGATCTCGACGTGCACATGGCCTCCAAGGCTCAGGGCGGCGCGGGCTTCGCCTGCTCGACCTGCCACGAGGCCGACGGCCATCGCCTTGCCGGCAGCCGCATCGAGATGACGGCGGCCGACCCGCATGGTCCGCGCCTGCGCGGCGACAGCTCGCACCCCGAGCGCAGCGCCGCCACCTGCCAGAGCTGCCACGGCCACAAGCCGCACAAGCAGAGCGTGCTCAAGGTCGAGCTGCTGAACAACCACACCGACAAGCTCGCCTGCCAGGCCTGCCACGTGCCCGAGTTCGCACGCGGCGGCGTGCCGACGAAGATGGCCTGGGACTGGTCCACCGCCGGAAAGCTGACGCCCGCGGGCAAGCCGTTCCAGAAGAAGGACGAGCACGGCCACGTGGTCTACGACAGCAAGAAGGGCGACTTCAAGCTCGGCCAGAACGTGCGGCCCGACTACGTGTGGTTCAACGGCCGTGTGACCTACACGACGCAGCAGACGACGATCGACCCGGCGAAGACCGTGCCGATCAACACCTTCCACGGCAGCCCCGACGATCCGGGGTCGCGCATCTGGCCGGTGAAACGCTTTGCCGGCAAGCAGCCCTTCGACCTCGAACACAAGCGCCTGCTCGTGCCGCACACGGCGGTGCCCGACGACACGGCGTTCTGGTTCAACTTCGACTGGCCGAAGGCGCTGGCCGCGGGCGCCGAGGCCACCGGCATGCCCTACAGCGGCAAGTTCGCCTTCGTCGCGACCGAGATGCTGTGGCCGATCACGCACATGGTGGCGCCGAAGGAGAAGACCGCGCGCTGCTCGTCGTGCCACACGGACGCCGCGACGAGCCGCCTCGCCAGCCTGCCGGGCGTGTACCTGCCGGCGCGCGACCACCACCCTTGGATCGACCGCATCGGCTGGCTGGCCGTGGCCGCGGCGCTGGCGGGCGTGCTGCTGCATGCGGGCGCGCGCGTCGTCACGAGCCGGCGCAACGCGCGCACAGATCGGCAAGGAGGCCGCCATGGCTGAACGCATCCTGCTGTACAAGCGTTACGAGCGCTTCTGGCACTGGTCGCAGGCCGTGCTGGTGCTGACGATGCTCGTCACCGGCTTCGAGATCCACGGCAGCTACGAGTTGCTGCACTTCAAGAAGGCGGTCGAGGTGCACACCTTTGCCGCCTGGGCGCTGATCGTGCTGTGGGCCTTCACGATCTTCTGGCAGTTCACCACCGGCGAATGGCGCCAGTACATCCCGACGATGGCGAGGGTCGGTGTGATGGCGCGCTACTACGCCTTCGACATCTTCCGCGGCGCGCCGCATCCCTTCCACAAGACTGCGGCGAGCAAGCACAACCCGCTGCAGCGGCTGACCTACCTCGTGCTGCTGGCGGTGATCTCGCCGCTGATCTGGGGCTCGGGGCTGCTCTACCTGCTGCGCGCGGGGTGGCCGAAGCTCGGCATCGACGCCTGGCTGACGCTCCAAGGCGTCGCCTGGGCGCACACCGCCGGCGCCTTCCTGATGCTGTGCTTCGTCATCGTGCACGTGTACCTGACGACCACCGGGCACACGGTCTTCGCGCACATCAAGACGATGATCACCGGCTGGGAAGACGTGCCGGACGAGCCTCCGGCGCGCGGCAAGGCCAGCTAGCGCGGCCGCGGCGCGCGATCGCCGGATCGCGGCGCGCGGGCCGCCGCCCTCACGAGAAATGCAGCCCCGGCACGCGCAGCCACGGCAGGCAGGTGCTGCCGGTGTCCATGCGCTCGCGGCTGACGGCGGCCACGTCGCGCAGGATGCGGGCGACGTTGCCCGAGATCATCGTCTCCGACAGCGCCGCGCCGACGCGGCCGCCTTCGACGAGGAAGCTGTTCTTGATGACGCCCGAGAAGTCGCCATTCGGCGCCGGGTTGCCCATCGACAGCCGGTCGACGAGCGCGCCGCGCGGCACCGCGGCGATCATCGTCTCGAGCGCGGTGTTGCCCGGCAGCAGCTCCCAGCCCGAGGCGGCCACCGGCCGGTGCGGCA
This sequence comes from Betaproteobacteria bacterium, assembly GCA_016716535.1. Taxonomy (GTDB): domain Bacteria; phylum Pseudomonadota; class Gammaproteobacteria; order Burkholderiales; family Burkholderiaceae_C; genus Rubrivivax. Next base: position 135,272 of record JADJWD010000005.1, read on the forward strand.
GGCCGGTCTTGCGGCTGCCGTAGAGGCTGGGCGCGAGCTGCGTCAGCCGGCCGGCGTCGAGCAGCGCGACAGCCGGCGCGACGAAGGCGTCGGCGGTCAGCGGCGTGCAGCCGGGGCCGTCGTAGCGGCTCTTGAGCGTCAGCAGCGGCGAGGCGATCATGTCGCCGACGCGCTCGCGGTACAGCGAGCTGCCGTCGATCAGTGGCCCGTCGCCGAGCTGCTCCATCAACCAGTCGAGCAGGTCGGTGACGGCGTGCGGCGTGAAGATCACGTCGCCGACGAAGCGCTCGCCGATCGGCTGCGTGTGCACCTGGCGCACCAGCTCGCGCATCATCGTGTCGGCGCCGAAGAGCGCCGGCACGCCGGCCAGCGTGTCGGCCAGGCCGCCGACGTAGTTGAACGAACTGGCCTGCGGGCCCTCACGCGCGAGACCGAAGACGGACAGCTCGAGCCAGCCGAGGTCACACGCGAGGTCGGTGCCGCCGGTGGTCAGCGTGCGTTGACGCACTTGCTGGTGCGCGGCCAGCCCCTCCTCGATCATCATCGCCGGCGCTTCGCGTTCGCGCCAGGCGAGCAGCGTCTTCGCGGCCGCCGTCAGCTCGCCCGGATCGCAGAGCTGCGGACCCCGTTCGATGCGCGTGTGCTGGCCGGCCGAGAGCGCATTGGCGTCGTCCTGCGGCGCCGCGAGCGTGGCCTGCCACAGCGACTCGACGAGGGCGTCGATGCCGGCTTCGCCGAGGTCGCTGCCCTCGGTGGCGGCGCGGCGGCCGTCCTTCAGGCCGACGAGCGCGAGCTTGTGCCGCTCGCTGCTGCGCAACAGGCTCGGCTCGTTGTGCGCGATGTTCAGCTCGCGGCGCACGCTGCGGCTCACGCTCACCTGCGCGGCGTCGAAGCCGCGCCGCGCGAGTTGGTCGAGCACCCGCTCGGCGGTGGCGTGGATGTCGGGACTCGTTGCGGTTGCGGGCGCGGGAACAGCCGCCGTCGTCTTCGTCGCGCTGCTCATCACTCGCCTCCCAGGTGCGCCAGCGCGCGCAGTGCCGGGCCGCCGACCGAGACGACCATCGGCTGCTTCTTGCCGCAGTAGCCGTTGCAGTTCCACTCCATCTCGCGGCCGACGGCGTCGACGCTTTGCAGCACCTTCAGCGCCGAGCCGGAGACGGTGGTGTCGCGGATCGCGCGGCCGAGCTTGCCGCCCTTGATCTCGTAGCCGAGGTCGATGCCGAACATGAACTCGGTCGTCGCGTCGGCCTGGCCGTTGCCGCTCTTGAGCAGCAGGTAGCCGTCGTCGACGCCTTCGATCATCTGCGCCAGCGTCGAGGTGCCCGGCAGGATCGCCGTGTTGCGCATGCGCACGAGCGGCTCGTCGTCGGGCGCGTAGGCGCGCGCGTTGCCGGTGGGCGCGCGATCGAGGCGCGCCGCGGTCTCGCGGCTGTGCATGAACTCGCGCAGCACGCCGCGCTCGATCAGCGTCACGTCGCGCGCCGGCGTGCCTTCGTCGTCGACGTAGACCGGGCACATCAGCTCGCTGCCTTCGAAGTGGTGCGCGAGATCGGCCATCGTCACGAGGTCGCTGGCCACCGGGCGGCCGACGAGGTCGGCGGTGATCGCGCCGCCGAGCACCGAGTCGGCCTCGCACGGGTGGCCCATCGCCTCGTGCGCGAGCATGCCGGCGAGTTCCGCCGCCATCACCACGCGATGCAGCCCGCCGCGCGCCGGCACCGCCTGGCGCTTGGCCTGCAGATGCTCGTACAGCGCGTCGAGCTTCGGCGTGAAGGCGGCGACCGACCAGTCGATGTCGGCCAGTGTGCCGATGCCCGAGACGATCTCCATCAGTTCGATCGGGGCGCCGTCGGCGTCTTCGGCGACCAGCGCCACGTAGGCGGCGGCGCGCTGGATGCGCGAAAGCGACGTGCCGCGGCCGTCGCCGAGTTCGAGTTCCTTGACGTGGTGTTCGTCGGTGGCGATGAGGCGCGTGCTGCGCAGGCCCGGGTAACGCTGCATGCAGAAGGCGTGCAGTTCCGCGAGGCGCTCGATCGCCTCGCCGGCCGGCAACTCGCCGCGGCCGTGTTCGGCCTGGCGGCCGGAGTACACGGCGTCGGGCAGCGCGAGCACGCGGCGCGCGCCGAAGCCGGTCATCGCCGCGGCGTTGTCGCGCGCTTCGTTCTGCACGCGGCTGATTGCGGCCGCATCGTCGGCCGGCGACGACGCAAAGCCCCAGTAGCCGCCGCCATAGGCGCGGGCGCTGGCGCCGGCCTGCACCGCGCGGACGTTGCCGGTGAGGTTGCCGTCGACCATCGCGAGGCGCGTCTTGCGCAGCTCGTGGCGGCGCGTTTCGAGGTAGGCAGTGCTCATGAAAGCGGGCGCCGATGGCGCGCGAAGCATGCGAGGGGCGCGGATGCTAAGCGAGCGGCGATGCCGCTGCGGGGGTGGGGTTGAGGGAGGGTGATCGTTGGGGGCGCCGCAGGCTCTGGCCCAGGTTTGCGCGAGATCGGGCCACCGGGGGTCCCCACTGCGCTCGTGTCCCATTCTTGGCTTCGCTCGCCCACGATGCATCCTTTTGCCCTTGCTCAACCGGCACTCTCCGCAAGCGAGAGAGGGAAGCGAGACTCCTCCGGCTACTGCGCGTTCAAGTTCCCCGCCGGGATCGCCACATAGGTGCTCTGCCCGGGCCGCCGCCAGCGCAGTTGCATCACGGCGCCGCCGCCGCGTTCGTAGTACTCGAGGACGATGGCCACGCGCTGGCCGGCGGTGAGCGTGATGTTGCTGGTGGTGTTGGCCGTGGGCGAGTGGTCGGTCCAGTTGTCGATGCGCTGCGTGCCGCCAACCCAGAGCCGCACGCCGTCGTCGCTGTTCGTCTGGAAGCGATACGTGCCGCTCGTCGGCACGGTCAGCGTGCCGGTCCAGCGCACCGAGAAGTTGTCGGCCGGCACGCCGATCGCGGGGCGGTTGGTGGTCCAGTCGAAATTGACGGCCTCGATGCGCTGCACGAGCGGCGTGCCGCTCGGCGTGACGCCGGCGTAGTAGCTGCCGAGCAGGCCGGTGCCGCTGGTGGCCTTGGTGGGCGCGGCGCCTTCGTCGCTGCCGAGTTCGCGCACGTAGGCCGCGAGCCGTGTCACATCGGCGCTGGCGAGGCCGTGGCCGGCGTGCGCGGTGATCGCCGCTTCGAGCGTCGCCGCCGAGCCGTCGTGAAGGTACGGCGCCGTCGCCCAGGCGTCGCGCAGCGTCGGCACGTCGATGCCGGCGAGCGCGCTGTGCAGACGCGCGCCGCTGGTTGCCTTCAACGTGCCGATGTCGGCCGGGGCGCCGCCGCTGGCGCTGCGCGTGAAGGCGCTGCCGGCATGGCAGCTCGCGCAGCCGGCATTGATGAACACCGTGCGGCCTTCGGCGGCGGCGGTCGACAGGCCCGCGGCGCTCGGCCGGCTCGGACTCAGGTCGAAGGTGTTCAGCGAAGCGACGTAGGCGGCCATGTCGTCGAGGTCGCCCGACAGGCCCGCCTTCGTGTCGCCGAGCGGCTGGCTGCGCGTGCCGGCGAAGTAGGCCGCGTCGCTCATCAACCCGGTGCCGCCGGCGAGCGTGCGGATCTGGCCTTCGAAGTCCTGCAGCTCGTCGAAGTTGCTGCTCCAGTGCAGCCGGCCGTGGCCCAGGCTCGCGCGGCCGCGCAGCGCGATCGTGTTGCGCAGGCCCTCGCCTTGCGCGCGCAGGTCCCAGGTGCGGCCGTCGTGGCCGCCGTCGTTGTGGCAGCTCGCGCAGCTCATGTAGCGGTCGCGCGAAAGACGCGGGTCGCGCGCGTCGTAGAAGAGCTTCTTGCCGCGCACGACATTCGCCGCAAGCCGCTCGACGGCGATCGTCGGCAGCGCCGCCAGCGCCGGCGCATCGGTGCGCGCCTGCTCGGTCAGCGGCGTCAGGTCGAAGACGCCGACGGTGCGGTCCATGAAGTTGTGCACCCACAGCGTCTTGCGGTCGGGCGACACCAGCACGGCCTGCGGCGCGAAGCCGACGTCGATGCGCATGACCTGGTTGCGGCGGTGCGCGTCGATCACGGCGACCTCGCGGCTCGTCTCGAGCGCGACGAAGAGGTAGACCCCCAGCGGGTCGTAGGCGGCGGCGCTGGCGAGGCTGGCGTTGTCGTGGTCGATGCGCGCCGCGAGCTGCTCGCTCTGGCTGCTCATCACGATGCGCGAGCTGATCGCGCGCACGGTGTTCTGGAAGTTCAGCGCCAGGCCGTCGCGCTGCGTGCCGCGCGCGATGTTGTCCATCTTGCTCGGCACCCAGGCCTGCGTGCCGTCAGGCGAGATCGCCGCGGCGCCGAGGTAGTTGGGGATGCCGCGGCCCTGGTTCTCGGCGTCGGCGACGTTGCTGTGCGCGAGAGTGATCGTGCGCACCGTGCTCATCGTGTTGGCGTTGACGACGACGACCTGGCCGCCGCCGCCGGCGGTGTTGACGCTGGCCGTGGCCTCGCCGGCCAGCGGCGGCGTGATGAAGCGTGAGACGAAGGCGGTGCTGCCGTCGGCCGCGACGCTGACGTGGCGCGCGTTCGCGCCGACCGCCAGCGTGCCGGTGGTGGCGAAGGTGGCGGTGTTGATCTTCAGCAGCTGGCCGGTGCCTTCGAGCGCGACGAGCGCGCTGTTGGAAGCCGCCGCCATGGCGATGCCGTACGGCTGGCCGCCGCGCGGCACGCTCAGGCTGCGCGTCACCGTCAGCGTGCTCGCGCTGATGATGCTGATCGTGCCGCTGCCGCGGTTGCTGACCCACACCGAGCCGTCGGGCGCGATCGACAGCGCGCGCGGCGCGGTGCCGACGTTGATCTCGGCGACGCGCGTGCGCGCCGCGGTGTCGAAGACCGAGACGGAGTTGTTGTCCGGGTTGACGACCCACAGGCGCGCCGAAGCGCCGTTGCGCGCCTCCCACGCCATCTGGCCGCTCGTGCGCGGCGCCTGCGCGGTGGGCGCGAGGAAGACCTGGTGCATCACCGTGCTCGAACCGGTGGCGCCGGTGGCGTCGGTCACGTCGACGGTGACGTAGTAGATGCCGGGCGCAGCGAACGTGCGCGTCGCGCTGCCGCTCGTCGACCAGGCGGTCGGCGCGCTGCCGTCGCCGAAGTTCCAGCGGTAGCGCACGCCGTCGCCGCTGGCCACGGCGTTGAAGGTGGCCGTCGCACCGGAGACGCTCGGCGGCGGCACGTTCGTCGACTGGATCGCCAGCACGGCGCCGCTGCCGTTGATCGTCCAGGTGAAGGTGGCGCTGGCGCTGTTGCGGCCGTCGCTGGCGGCGACGGTGACGCTGTAGGTGCCGGGCGCGTTCGGCGTGCCGGTGATGCGGCCGCTGGCCGCGTCGATCGAGAGGCCCGGCGGCAGGCCGCTGGCCGAGTAGCCGAGCGCATCGCCGTTCGGGTCGCTGGCGTTGAGTTGTAGCGGCGGGATCGCCGTGCCGACGCTGCCGCCCTGGTTGCCGGGCGAGGCGATCGTCGGCGCGACGGCGACGTTGAGCGCGCCGGCGACGTTGACGCGCACCATCTTCGCCACCGACGGCACGCCGGCGCTGTCGAAGACGAACATCATCCACATGCCCGGCGGCACGTCGGAGGCGCGGGCCGGGATCTGCACGGCGAGCGAGCCGTCGGCCGCGGCGGTGAACGGCAGGTCGACGAAGCGCTGGTCCATGTTCCAGCTGTGCGTGACCGAGCCGGTCTTCACGAAGGTGACGCGGCTGGCCGGCCGGCCATTGGCGTGCGAGAAGCGCACCGCCACCGTCTTGCCCGGGTCGACGAAGGTCGGCGCGGTGGTGATGACGGGGCGCACGGCCTCGGTGGCGCCGCTCGTGAAGAGGTAAGGCGGGTGGTAGATCTCGCCGTTCAGGTTGTTCTGCGGCCCCGGCGCACCGCCGCCGGCGACGAGCACCGTCGCGTCGGGCAGCAAGAGGCCGATGCTGTGATAAAGGCGCGTGCGCACGCCGGTGGCGCCGCGGGTCCACTGCCCGGTGGCCGGGTTCCAGATCTCGGCGTCGTAGACGACGTCGGTCATCGCGTTCCACACGCGGCTGCCGCCGGTGGCGAGCACCTTGCCGTCGGCCAGCAGCGTGGCCGTGCCGAGGCGCCGCTGCATCGCCATCGACGCGGTGTTGGTGACGCTCGGCGTGCCGCCGCCGGTGATGTCGATGACGATGGCGCCGTTGCTGTTGCCGCCGAACTGCAGGATGCGCCCGGGCGCGAACATCGCCGCGCTCGAGTCGCTGCCGGTCACCGCCGAGCTGAACTGGCCGACGTGGGTGATCGTGCCGTTGCCCAGCGTGTTGATGTAGTACATGCGCCCGGCGCTGTCGAAGCCGAAGATGCGGCCGTCGGGCGCGACGAAGTTGCGCGGGTACATGTAGTCCAGCGCGCCGGTGTTGGCGCCGGAGAGCAGCCTGAAGCTGCCGTTGGCGGCGCGGATCTCGGGCCGGTCGGTGCCGCCGGTGCCGCCCTGGATGTAGATCTCGCCGTTCAGCAGCATCGTCGACGTCGAGTACCAGCGCGCGCGGTTCATGTTGCCCTGGCGCGTCAGCGAGTCGTTGGCGGTGCTGTAGAGGTTGCTGTTGTTGTTGCCGGTGTTCGTGGTGGCGGTGCCGGTCCAGTTGTCGCCGCCGGCGATGAAGACCTGGTCGCCGGCCGGCAGCAGGATCTGGCTGCTGCAGAAGATGTCGGTGGCGGTGCCGTTGCTGAAGGTGGTGTGGCTGTTGTCCTCGATGTCCCACACCGCGTACTGGAAGATCGCCGTCTGGCGGCCGGTGTTGTCGGTGCCGTAGCTGAGCACGCGGCCGTCGGCGGTGAGCACGGCGTGCACCGGGATCACCGGCCACGGCTGCACGGGCCCGAACTGGCCCCGGATGTGCGCGTCGGTGCGCACCGGCGTGCCAGGCGGCAGCTTGCCGCGCTGCGCCGGTTCGGCGCCCGCGGCCTTTCCCTCGTGGGACCCCTCGGTGGCATCGTCGCCGCCCCCTCCGCAAGACGCCAGCAGCGTGGCGATGGCAATGGCCGACAGCGCCGCGCGTGCGGCCCGCAAGGAGCGATCCCTCATGTTTGTCTCCGGCACGCGGACTTCGCTTTCGCGGCGCGCGTGCTTCGTTGTTCGTCGTTGGTAACAAGATGCTTTCAAAGCCGCGGCGCCGCCGTCATCCCTCGATCGCGGGATACAGCAGGCGTTTTTTGCGGTCGGCACGCGGTCGTTGGCGTGCGGTCACCACTTCGGTGTGGCGGCGTGGCTGGACCGAAGGCGTGTCGCGCCGAAGCACGGCGCTGCGGGTGGAAGCAGGCGCTGAGCAGGCGCCGCTCAGGCGCTGCTCAGCCGCCAGTCAGGCGCTACTGCTTGCGCCCGATGAAGCCGGCGACGACGGCCGCGCCGCTGCCGTTCAAGAGCCTGAACACGCCGCCGATCTCGGCCGGGCCGGTGCCGCTGCCGCCACCGCTGACCGGGCCGAACAGCCGCGCGCCAAGGCCGCCGGCGAGCGCCGCGTTGGCCGCGGTGCCGGTCATGTAGTTGGCGGTGTCGCCGGTGCCCAGCGTCACCGTCGCGGTCAACGACACCGGCACCGACGCGCCGGTGTCGGTGCGCACCGTGTTCTGGATCGTCACCGTCACGCTGCGGCTGGCGAAGTTCACCGCCACCGTCGCCGTGCCGCTGAACTGCACCGGCTCGTCGACGGCGTTGGCGGCGTAGCGGCCATTGACGATGCCGCTGTAGCTGGCGCTGCCGCCCGTCGGCACGCTGGCCGGCGTCGTCGTGTCGCCGTAGGCGACGAAGCCGCGGCGGTTCTTGTTGTGCTCGGGGAAGCCGCCCCACTCGGCGATGTTGATCGTGTCCTGCGTGAACCACGAGGCCAGGTTGGCGTAGCGGTAGCTCCAATGGTCGATCGAGCGGTAGCCCTTCGAGCCCGGCATCGGCACGCCGAGGCCGGTGCCGTCCGGCAGCCAGGTGGGGTTGCCGTTCGCATCGGGCAGGCCGTCGCCGGCATGGATGTCGCCATCTTCGTGGTGGCGGATCGCGGCGAGGCGGTCGGGGTCGTTGCCGTCCCAGCGCCACGAGCCGTCGTAGACCGACGGGCCGTTCGTCTCGATCGTCGCGCACCAGCCGCCGGCGGCGCAGCGCGGCGGCGCGGTGCGCGGGAAGTAGCGGTTGTTCGCGTAGTTGGCCTTCGTGCCGGCCATGCCGAGCGTGGCGTAGTCGTAGTAGCCGAGGTCGGCGCTCGGCGGCAGCGCGCCGAACGCGAGCGCGCCGTTGCCGTCCAGCCAGACGCGGCCGGCCGTCGGCGTGAAGGTCTCGATCAGCAGCGGGCGGTTGTTGACGCCGTCCCAGAGGATCGACATGTTGCTGAGCAGGAAGGCGACGCTCGTCGGCCGCGCGCTGCCGTCCTTGCGGATGCGCAACTCGGCCGTGCCGCCGCTGGCCAGCGCCAGGCCGAACGCGGTGGACACGTTGGGGTTGTCGGCGCCCATGTCGCTCGTCGAGCGCCCGTAGACCTGCACACCCGAGCGTGTGAGGGCGACGCCGTTGTCGGTGCGCGTGATCGTGTTGCCACTGCACTGCGTGCCGGCGCCGTCGGCGCAGGCCATCGTCATCGGCCCCGTCGTCGGCGCGGCGCTGACGGTGATCGGGAAGGTCTGCGTGATCGCGAGGCCGCCCGGGTCGGCCGCCCGCACGGTGACGCTGTGCGAGCCGATCTGCGCGACGCTCGGCGTCCAGGCGACGAGGCCGCTTGCCGCATTGATCGTCATGCCGCCCGGCGCCTGCGTCAGCGTGTAGGTGACGGTGTCGCCGTTGGGATCGGTGGCGTCGACGTCGTAGCTGTAGGCGGCGCCGGCGGCCGCCGTCGTGACCGGCGCCGACGTGATCACCGGTGAGCCGGCAGGCGGCGCCACGGCGATGGTGAAAGTCTGCGTCGCCGCGGCGTTCTGCGCATCGGCGACGCGCACGGTGACGGCCTGGTTGCCCGCCTGCCCGGTCGCCGGCGTCCACGCGATCAGCCCGCTCGAGGTGTTGATCGACATGCCCGCCGGCGGCTGCACCAGCGACCAGGTCAGCACGTCGCCAGGGTTCGGGTCGGTGGCGTTCGCGTCGTAGCGGTAGGCGACGCCGACGGCGGCCGTCGTGATGGCGGTCGACGTGATCTGCGGCGGTTGGTTGCCGACGACGGTGATCGTGCCGACGCGGTAGCGGCGGTCGGTTGCGGGGTCGGTGACGCCGGTGCCGGTGGCCAGCACGAGGTTGTGCCAGGGGTTGCCGCCGGCCAGGCCGACGCGAATGTCGTAGGTGCCCGACGGCAGGCTCGCGGGCACGATGATCGTGCGCGTCTGCGTCGCGTCGCCGGTCGTCCAGCTGGTGGAGTCGGTGTTGTGGTCGTCGACCGACCAGCTCTGGCCGGTCGTGTTGACGAGGTGCATGAACTGCTGGTAGTCCTGCGCCATCGGGATGCGGCCCCACCTCAGCGTGATGCCGACGGTGGCGCCGGCGATCGCGTTGTAGGTGGCCGGCGTCGCCATGTCGATGCGCGTGCCGCCGCCGACGACCAGCGTGAACGACTGCGTCGCGGTGAGCCCGGACGGGTCGACGGCGCGCACCGTGACGGCGTGGCTGCCGACCTGCGCCGACGTCGGCGCCCAGCCGATCAAACCGCTCGTGCCGTTGATCGTCATGCCGCTCGGGGCCTGCGCCAGCGAGTACGTGAGCACGTCGGCATTCAGGTCCGTCGCGTCGGCGTCGTAGCTGTAGATCGCGCCGGCACCGGCCGTCGTCACCGCCTGCGAGGTGATGACCGGCGGCGCATTCGGCACGACGACGGTGAACGACTGCGTCGCCGCGAGCCCGCCGGCGTCGGCGACGCGCACGTCGATGACGTGGCTGCCCGTCTGCGCGGCCGCGGGCGTCCAGGTGATGAGGCCGGTGCCGGCGTGGATGGTCATGCCGCTCGGCGCGCGGGTGAGCGAGTGGACGAGCGTGTCGCCGTTGGCGTCGGTGGCGTTGACGTCGTACTGGTAGGCCGCGCCGACCGGCGCCGTCGTCACCGGCGAGCTGGTGATCTGCGGCGCGACGTTGGGCACCGGCACGACGATGGTGAACGACTGCGTCGCGGCGAGCCCGCCCGGGTCGGCCACGCGCACGGTGACGGCATGGCTGCCGGCCTGGGCGCCGCCAGGCGTCCAGCCGATCAGGCCGCTGGCGGCATGGATGCTCATGCCGGCCGGCGCCTGCGTGAGCGAATAGGTCAGCGGGTCGCCGTTGCCGTCGCCGGCATTGACGTCGTAGGCATAGGCAGTGCCGACGACGGCCACCGTGACCGGCGTGCTCGTGATCAGCGGCGCGACGTTGGGCGCGGCGACGACGATGGAAAAACTCTGCGTCGCGGCCAGGCCGCCGGCGTCGCTGACGCGCACCGTGACGTCGTGGCTGCCGATCTGGCCCGCGGCCGGCGTCCAGGCAAGTTGCCCGGTCGACGGCTGCACCGTCATGCCGGCCGGCGCCTGCGCGAGCGCGTAGGTCAGCGTGTCGCCGTTCGGATCGGCGGCGACGACGGCGTAGCGGTATTCGACGCCGGCGGTGGCGGCGGTCACCGCCGCGCTCGTGATCTGCGGCGCCGCGTTGCCCACGGTCACCGTCACCGTGAAGGCCTGCGTCGCGACGAGGCCGCCGGGGTCGCGCGCCTGCACGGCCACCGCGTAGGTGCCGCGCTGGCCGGCCGCCGGCGTCCAGCCGATGAGGCCGCTGGTCGTGTCGATCGACATGCCGGCCGGCGCTTCGGCGAGCGAGAAGGCGAGCGTGTCGCCGTCGGCGTCGGTGGCGTCGACGTCGTAGCGGTAGGGCGCGCCGGCGGCCGCGGCGGTGGCGGCCGAACTCGTGATCTGCGGCGCGGCGTTGCCCGCCGCCACCGCGACCGCGAAGTCCTGCGTCGCCGCGGCGCCGCCGGGGTCGGACACGCGCACGCTCACCGCGTGGCTGCCCTGCTGGGCCGACGACGGCACCCACTCGACGGCACCGCTCGTCGCCTGGATCGTCATGCCGCTCGGGCCCTGCACGAGCGTGTAGCTCAGCGCATCGCCATCGGGGTCGCTTGCCTTCAGCGCGTAGCCGTACTGGCGGCCGACCTTCGCCGTGGTGAGCGCGGCCGAGGTGATCTGCGGGGCGCGATTGGTCGCGCCCGGCTCGGTGGGCGATCCGCCACCGCCGCCGCAGGCGAGCAAGACGATCGTGCTGGCGGCTGCGGCCGACCTGCCCAGCGCGGCGCGCAGTGGCGTTGCCATCATTTCCTCAGGACTCCCTCGTTGCCCGCGCTTCGGTTCTTGGCGGGTTGTTGGCAGGCATCGTCCGAGGCGTGGCCGGGCCGTTCAACCCCCGGCTCATGGGTTGGGCCCGGGGCCGGCGGGAAGTCGAGGAAAAGGTCCTGCGGCGCGGCCCTCGGCGGCCCTCCGATCGGGCGTCGATGGCCTCCCTATACTGGCCGATTTCTCTTGGCGAAAACCCCGCCCCGTAAGGCGGGAACCCGAGCCGATCCATGTCCCGAGGTGTCATCCGCATCCGCGGCGCCCGCCAGCACAACCTGAAGAACCTCGACCTCGACATCGCCACCGGCCAGATGACGGTGGTGACGGGGCCGAGCGGCTCGGGCAAGTCGAGCCTCGTCTTCGACACGCTGTATGCCGAGGGCCAACGGCGCTACGTCGAGACCTTCAGCGCCTATGCGCGGCAGTTCCTCGACCGCATGGACCGCCCGGCGGTCGACAAGGTGGAAGGCGTGCCGCCGGCCATCGCCATCGACCAGACGAACCCGGTGCGCACGTCGCGCTCGACCGTCGGCACGATGACCGAGCTGAACGACCACCTGAAGCTGCTGTTCGCGCGCGCGGCCCAGTTGTTCGACAAGGCCACCGCGCTGCCGGTGCGGCACGACACGCCGGAGACGATCCACGAGGACCTGATGCAGCGCACCGCCGCGGCCGGCGACCCGCGGCTCGTCTTCACGTTCCCGGTCGAACTGCCGGCCGACACCAGCGCCGAACAGCAGGAGCAGTGGCTCGCCGCAAGCGGCTTCACGCGCGTCGCCGGCGAGCGTGTCGCCGGCGGCAAGAAGGTGCTCGATGTCGTCGCCGACCGCCTGCGGCTGGCCGGTGCCGAGAAGGTGCGCGTGATCGAGGCGATCGAGCTGGCGCTCAGGCGCGGCAGCGGGCGCCTGAACGTGCTGGCCGGCGACGAGGCCGCGCCGTGGCGCTACAGCACCGGCCTGCACTGCCCCGAGAGCGACATCCGCTACGCCGACCCGCAGCCGGGCCTGTTCAGCTTCAACAGTGCGTACGGCGCCTGCGACACCTGCCGCGGCTTCGGCCGCGTGATCGGCGTCGACTGGGGCCTCGTGATCCCCGACGCGAAGAAGACGCTGCGCAACGGCGCGATCAAGCCGCTGCAGACGCCGGCCTGGGCCGAGTGCCAGGACGACCTGCTGCGCTACGCCGGCGAGGCTGGCATCCCGCGCGACACCGCCTGGCAGCAGCTCACCGACGCGCAGCGGCAGTGGGTGCTCGAAGGCTCGCCGCACTGGAAGGGCGACTGGAGCAAGGCCTGGTACGGCGTGCGCCGCTTCTTCGAGTACCTCGAAAGCAAGGCGTACAAGATGCACATCCGCGTGCTCTTGTCGAAGTACCGCAGCTACACGCCGTGCACGGCCTGCGGCGGCGCGCGCTTGAAGCTCGAGGCGCTGCTGTGGCGGCTGGGTTCGAAGGGCGACGCCGATGCGGTGCTGCCGCCGGGAGAGCGTTTCCTGCCGGCGGGCGCGGCGTGGAGCCGCGCGCAGCTCGAGGCGCTGCCGGGGCTGGCGCTGCACGACCTGATGCAGCTGTCGATCGAGCGGCTGCGCCGCTTCTTCGACGCGCTGACGCTGCCGAGCGCGCTGCTCGACGAAGCGCTGAAGCTGCTGCTGGACGAGATCCGCACGCGGCTGAAGTACCTCGTCGATGTCGGCCTCGGGTACCTGACGCTCGACCGCCAGAGCCGCACGTTGAGTGGCGGCGAGGTGCAGCGGATCAATCTCACCACGGCGTTAGGCACCTCGCTCGTCAACACGATGTTCGTCCTCGACGAGCCGAGCATCGGCCTGCACCCGCGCGACATGGGCCGCATCGTCGAGGCGATGCACCGGCTGCGCGATGCCGGCAACACGCTTGTCGTCGTCGAGCACGATCCGGCTGTGATGCTGGCCGCCGACCGGTTGATCGACCTCGGCCCCGGGCCGGGTGAGCGCGGCGGGCGCATCGTCTTCGACGGCACGCCGGCCGCGGCGCGCGACGCCGACACGCTGACCGGCGCCTACCTCGGCGCGCGCAAGCAGGTGAGCCTTGGCACGCGGCGGCCGGTGTGGCCGCCGCCGGCGAAGCTGATCGTCGAAGGTGCGCGCGAGCACAACCTCGCCGGCATCACGGTCGAGTTCCCGCTGCAGCGGCTCGTCTGCGTCACCGGTGTCTCGGGCTCGGGCAAGAGCACGCTGATGCAGGACGTGCTGTACCCGGCGCTGGCGCGCCACTTCGGCAAGGCGACCGAGACACCGGGCGTGCACGAGCGGCTGCTCGGTGCCGAGCAACTCGCCGACGCGGTATTCGTCGACCAGAGCCCGATCGGCAAGACGGCGCGCAGCAACCCGGCAAGCTACGTCGGCGCGTTCGACGAGCTGCGCGCGATCTTCGCCAACGCGCCGCTGGCGCGCGAGCGCAGCTACAGCGCCGGCACCTTCAGCTTCAACGCCGGCGACGGCCGCTGCCCGACCTGCGGCGGCTCGGGCTTCGAGCACGTCGAGATGCAGTTCCTCTCTGACGTGTACCTGCGCTGCACCGACTGCGACGGGCGCCGCTACCGCACCGAGGTGCTGGACGTGAAGGTGATGCGCGGGCCGCAGCAGTTCAGCATTGCCGACGTGCTGGAGCTGACGGTGGCCGAGGCGGTGCACTGGTTCCAGGGCGACCGCGAGGTCGTCGCGCGCTTGCAGCCGCTCGTCGACGTGGGGCTGGACTACGTGCGGCTCGGCCAGCCGGTGCCGACACTCTCCGGCGGCGAGGCGCAGCGGCTGAAGCTCGCCGGCTTCCTGGCCGAGGCGGCGGCCAGCGCCAGCCGGCAGCCGGTGGCGCGGAAGGGCACGCTGTTCCTCTTCGACGAGCCGACGACCGGCCTGCACTTCGACGACATCGCCAAGCTGATGCGGGCGTTGCGCAAGCTGCTCGATGCCGGGCATTCACTGCTCGTCATCGAACACAACCTCGACGTGATCCGCGCTTCCGACTGGATCGTCGACCTCGGGCCCGAGGGCGGCGAGGCCGGCGGCCAACTCGTCTGCACCGGCACGCCCGACGACGTGAAGGCGCATCCGACTTCGCATACCGGGGCGGCGTTGCGCGACTACGAACGTGCGCTCGGCACCGGCGTGCCGGCGGTCGAGGAAGGCAGGCCGCTGCAGACGCTGGTGGCGGCGCGGCGGCGGACGCAGGCCGTGCTCGACGAAGCCATCCGCATCGTCAACGCCAAGGAGCACAACCTCAAGAACCTGAACGCCGACATCCCGCGCGGCAAGTTCAACGTCATCACCGGCGTCTCGGGCTCGGGCAAGAGCACGCTCGCCTTCGACATCCTCTTCAACGAAGGGCAGCGCCGCTACCTCGAAAGCCTGAACGCCTACGCGCGCAGCATCGTGCAGCCGGCCGGCCGGCCGGAGGTCGACGCGGTCTACGGCATTCCGCCGACGGTGGCGATCGAGCAGCGGCTCTCGCGCGGCGGCCGCAAGAGCACGGTCGCGACGACCACCGAGGTCTGGCACTTCCTGCGCCTGCTGTGGGTGAAGCTCGGCTTGCAGCACTGCGTGAAGGACGGCTCGCCGGTGCGCGCGCAAAGCGCCGAGAGCATCGCCGCGCAACTGCTGCGCGAGCACCGCGGCGAACACGTGGGCCTGCTCGCGCCGCTGGTCGTCAACCGCAAGGGCGTCTACACCGACCTCGCGAAGTGGGCCAAGGCGCGCGGCCAGACGCACCTGCGCGTCGACGGCCAGTTCCTGCCGGTGCAGCCGTTCCCGCGCATCGACCGCTTCAAGGAGCACACGATCGAGCTGCCGGTCGGCGACCTCGTCGTCGCGCCCGAGCGCGAGACCGAACTGCGCACGCTGCTCGCCAAGGCGCTCGAGGTTGGCAAGGGCGTGCTGCATCTGCTGCATCCGCTCGACGGCCTGGCGGCCGAGCTGGAAGACGGCCAGACCGGCGAGGAGATCGGCCGCATCAAGGTCTTCTCGACCAAGCGCGCCTGCCCGACCTGCGGCACGAGCTACGGCGAGCTGGATCCGCGCCTCTTCTCCTACAACAGCAAGCACGGCTGGTGCCCGGGCTGTGTCGGCACCGGCCTGAAGCTGACGCGTGAACAGCGCCGCGCGCTCGACGACTCCGTGCGCGACGACGAGCACGGCCGCGAGCAGAGCTTTCCGAGCGAGGAGGCCGAGGTCGAGGGCCTGACCGGCGAGCCGTGCCCGGAGTGCGCCGGCGCGCGGCTGAACGCGGTGGCGCGCGCCGTCACCTTCGACGCGCATGCGATCGACGCGGTGGCGCGCCTGTCGGTGCGCGAGGTGCGGCAGTGGGTCGAGGCGTTGCGGCTCGAAGGCCGTGATGCGGAGATCGCGCGCGACGTGGTTGGCGAGATCAAGAGCCGCCTCGCGTTCCTCGAAGAGGTGGGCCTCGGCTACCTGACGCTGGACCGCGCCGCCCCGACGCTCAGTGGCGGCGAGGCGCAGCGCATCCGCCTCGCCGCGCAGCTCGGCAGCAACCTGCAAGGCGTGTGCTACGTGCTCGACGAGCCGACGATCGGCCTGCACCCGCGCGACAACGGCATCCTGCTGAACGCGCTCGGCAAGCTCAGCGCCGCGGGCAACACGCTCGTCGTCGTCGAGCACGACGAAGACACGATCCGGCGCGCCGAGCACCTGATCGACATCGGCCCCGGTGCCGGCAAGCGCGGCGGCCGGCTCGTCGCGCAGGGCAGCGCGGCGGACCTCGCGCGCGCGGCCGAATCGGTGACCGGCCGGCTGCTCGCCGAGCCGCCGCGGCACCCGCTGCAGGCGCGCCGCGAAGTGACGGACGAATCGCCGCGGCTCGTCCTGCGCGGCGCGTCGCTGCACAACCTGCGCGGCATCGACGTGCAGGTGCCGCTTTCGCGGCTGGTCGCGGTGACGGGCGTCAGCGGCTCGGGCAAGAGCACGCTGGCGCGCGACGTGCTGCTGGCCAACGTGCAGGCGGCGCTGGCGCGGCCGTCGGGCTCGGACGGCAAAGCCGGCGCGGCGAAAGGGGCGAAAGGGGCGAACGGCACGAACGGGGCGAGCAGTGCGAACGGTCGCAAGCCCGCTATCGCCTGGGCCGGCTGCACCGGCCTCGAAGGCTTCGAGGCCATCGACCGCGTGCTCGAAGTCGACCAGACGCCGATCGGCAAGACGCCGCGCTCGTGCCCGGCCACCTACATCGGTTTCTGGGACACGATCCGCAAGCTCTTCGCCGAGACGCTGGAAGCCCGGGCGCGCGGCTTCGGGCCGGCGCGCTTCAGCTTCAACACCGGCGAGGGCCGCTGCCCGGGCTGCGAAGGGCAGGGCATGAAGACCATCGCGATGAGCTTCCTGCCCGACGTGAAGGTGCCGTGCGACCGCTGCCACGGCGCGCGCTTCAACCCGCAGACGCTGGGCGTCAGCTGGCGCGGCAAGAGCATCGGCGACGTGCTGCGGATGGAGGTCGACGAGGCGGTCGGCTTCTTCGCCAGCATGCCGGCGGTGAGCCACCCGCTGCAGTTGCTGGCCGACGTGGGCCTCGGCTACCTGACGCTCGGCCAGCCGTCGCCGACGCTGTCAGGCGGCGAAGCACAGCGCATCAAGCTCGTCACCGAGCTGAGCAAGGTGCGCGACGACGTGACGCGGCGCGGCAACCGCGCGCCGAAGACGCTGTACGTGCTCGACGAGCCGACGGTGGGCCTGCACATGGCCGATGTCGAGAAGCTGGCGCGTGTGCTGCACCGCCTGGTCGACGGCGGCCACAGCGTCGTCGTCATCGAGCACGACCTCGACGTCGTGGCCGAGGCCGACTGGGTCATCGACCTCGGCCCCGAAGGTGGCGCGGCCGGCGGTGCGGTGGTCGCTGAGGGAACGCCCGAAGCGGTGGTGGCGGCGGGCACGCACACCGGCGTCGCGCTCGCCGGGGTGCTCGGGCGCGGGGCGCGCTGATCCCTCGGTGTCATGGCTTGCAGCGTCGCGGCGCGCTGCAATGCAGGCCATGGGTGAGGCAACGGGCCGCACCCGCCGACACCACAAGGCCACGTCATGCACACCGCCCGCTTCCAGCCCGCCCGCCGCCCCATCCGCCTGGCCCACGGCCTGGCCGGTGCCCTCGTCGGCCTGGCCGTCGTCTCGTCGATCGCGCACGGTCTCGGCGCGCGCAGTGGCGGCCAGTCGCTCGGTCAGTACGTCGCGACGCAGCGCGCGATCGCGCAGCAGCCGATGGCGCGCGCGACGGTGCCGACGATGCCGGCGGCACCGGTCAGCGAAGTGGCGCGCGACGCGGTTTGATGCCGGTGATCCCGTTCGGGCTGAGTCTGTCGAAGCCCACCCTGAGCCTGTCGAAGGGCTCAGCGCAAACGGAGCGCAAACGGTTCAGGGAACCGTTCAGACGTCGGCCAGCCGCCCCAAGCCGGTGACCTGCGCCGCCTCGCGCGGCGTGGCGCCGCCGAGCAGGTCGAGCGCGCGGCGCTGCATCTGCGCCGCATCGGCGTGGTCGCCGCAGCGCTCGAGCACGGCGCTCGCGCGCAGCAGCAGGTGCGCTTCGCAGGCCGGGTCGGAGACGCGGCCGGCGAGCTGGCTCGCCTCGAAGGCGTGATCGCGCGCGCGCTCGCGCGCCGCGCGGCCCCAGGCGGCGCCGCCCGCGTGGCCCCCGGCTTCGCGCGCGCCGGGCTCGTCGTCCTCGGCGACACGCGCGAGCATCGCCGCCAGGTCGCGCGCCAGCGCCACGCGCACCGACGCGTCGGCCAGCTCACACAGCAGGTCGGCGACGTGGTCGTTGCTGCCGGTGAAGCGGGCCCAGCGCACCGCGGCCTCGAAGTGGCTCTCGGCGCTCGCGGCGGCCTGCATCTCGCGATGGCAGCGCGCCACTTCGGCCAGCGCCTGGCTCATCGCAAACGGGCTGCCCGTCGTCTCGGCCAGATCGAGGCTGGCACTGGCGCGGCGCAGCCGGTCGCGGACATTCTGGGAGGGGAGCGGGAGGGCCGGCATGTGCGCCACGCAATGGGGTTCGATGAGCCGATGCTAGGCAGGCCTGCGGCGCACGGCTTCCCCGTGGACGCGGGACGCGGCCGTGCAGGATTCACGTGACGTCGGCACGCCGCCACAGTGGCCTGTGCGCCGGTCCGGGTGCCGGGCCGTCCCTCGGTGTATTCCGTGGTCCTCGTTTTCCTGCACTGCGTCGGGGCAGGGCCTTGGGCAGAATCGCGCCCACTTCAACGGGCGCCCGCGCGCCAGAGGAGCCCTCGATGGCCACGTCCTCCCGATTCCATGCCGCTGCCGCGGCCGGTTCGCTGTTCTGCTGGGCGGCACTGTCGTCGGCCCCGGCCGCCGCGCAGACGACGCTGACACTGTCGTCATGGGTGCCGCCGGCGCACACGTTGACCGAGACGCAGAAGGCCTGGTGCGAGGAGTTGTCCAAGCGCGTCAAGGGCCAGGTCAAGTGCAACGCGCTGCCGCGCGCGGTGGCGGCGCCGCCGGGCACCTTCGACGCGGTGCGCAACGGCCTCGTCGACATCTCGTTCACGGTGCACGGCTACACGCCGGGCCGCTTCACGTTCACGCAGATGGTCGAGGTGCCGTTCCTCGGCGACTCGGCCGAGGCCACCTCGGTGGCCTTCCAGCGTATGTACCAGCGCCACCCGCAGTTCGCCGAAGAGCACAAGGGCGTCAAGGTGATCACCGTCTTCACGCACGGCCCCGGCATCGTGCTGAACACGAAGCGGCCGGTGACGAAGATGGACGACCTCACCGGGCTGAAGTGGCGCATCGGCGGCGGCATGATCAACGACATCACGAAGGCGATGGGCATGAACGTCACGCTCAAGCCGGCGCCCGAGAGCTACGAGCTCTTGTCCACCGGCGTGATGGACGGCACCCTGTTCCCGGCCGAGAGCGTCGAGGGCTTCAAGATCGAGAAGGTCATCAAGTACGCGACGCGCTTCCCGGGGGGCCTGTACAACACGAGCTTCGTCTTCATGATGAACCAGGCCAAGTACGACAGCCTGCCGGCCGACGTGAAGAAGGAGATCGACGCGATGTCCGGCGAGTACGCGGCGAAGATGCTCGGCCGCGGCTGGGACAACGTCGACCGCCGCGGGCTCGCGTTCATGCAGGCCAACGGCGTGCAGTTCACGCAGGCCGACCCGGCGTTCGTCAAGGCGGTGGGCGAGAAGACCGCGCCGGTGATCGACGCCTGGGTCAAGGCGGCCGCGGCCAAGGGCATGAAGGACCCGCGCAAGCTGCTCGCCGACTACCGCGCCGAGATCAAGAAGCTCCAGCAGTGACCCTGCGGCCCACGTCGCCCGGCCCGTGAGGCAGACCCTGCGCGTCTTCTGCGGCGTGCTCGCCGCAGTGGCGCTGTTTGCCATCATGGTGCTGACGCTCGTCGACGTGAGCGGCCGCAAGGCGCTGGCCACCTCGGTGCCGGGCTCGCTCGAGCTGACCGAGCTGCTGATGGTGGTCGTCATCTTCGCCGGCATGCCGCTGGTGGCGCTGGCCGGCGAGCACGTCGTCTTCGATTCGTTCGACGCCTTCCTGCCGCCCTGGTTGCAGCGCGCGCAGCAGGCGCTGGTCGAGCTGGCCTTGGCCGCGGCGCTGGCGGCGCTGGCCTGGCTGATGTGGACCAAGGGCTCGCAGATGGCCGAGTACGGCGACGTGACGCCGCAGCTGCGGCTGCCGCTCGGCGTGTTCGTGCACCTGATGAGCCTGATGATCGGCCTGGCGGCGCTTGCGCACCTGCTGCTCGCGTGGCAGCCGGTGCGGCACCACCACGTCGGCGTGGCCGACGAAGGCGACGACAGCAACGACGGTGCCGGTTCCGCGGCCGCAGGCACGGCGCGATGACCGAGGCGCTGATAGGCTTCGGCGTCGTCTTCGCGCTCGCCTTGCTGCGCGTGCCGCTGGCCTTCGCGATGGGGGCGGTCGGCTTCGTGGGCCTCGGGTTCCTGCGCGGCTGGCTGCCGACGATGGCCAACGCGGCGCAGGTGGTCTACGACACGGGCTTCGCGTACACGCTGAGCGTGGTGCCTCTGTTCATCCTGATGGGCAACTTCGTCGCCCGCGCCGGGCTGGCGCAGGAGCTGTTCCGCGCCGCCTACACCTGCATCGGCCATGTGCGTGGCGGCCTCGCGCACGCGACGATCATCGCCTGCGCCGGCTTCGGCGCCATCTGCGGCTCGAGCGTGGCCACCGCGGCGACGATGAGCAAGGTCGCCTATCCGCCGATGAAGCGGCTCGGCTACGCCGACTACCTGAGCACCGGCGTCATCGCCGCCGGCGGCACGCTGGGCATCATGATCCCGCCGTCGACGATCATGATCATCTACGGCATCGTCACCGAGACGAACATCGGCAAGCTGTTCGCGGCCGGCATCGTGCCCGGGCTGATCTGCGCCGCGCTGTTGATGGCGTGCGTGGCCTGGATCACCTGGCGCGACCCCGAGGCCGGCCCGGCCGGCGGGCGCGCGACGTGGGGCCAGCGGGCCGAGGCGCTGCGCGGCATCTGGGGCGTCGCACTGCTCGTCGTCGTCGTGCTCGGCGGCATCTACGGCGGCGTGTTCACGGCCACCGAAGGCGCCGGCATCGGCGCGTCGGGCGCGTTCTTCTTCGCGCTGGCGCGGCGGGCGCTGACCTGGCGCGTGCTCTACGAGGTGCTGGTCGAGAGCGCACGCACGACGGCGATGCTGTTCACGATCCTGATCGCCGCGACGTTGTTCTCGAGCTTCGTCAACTTCACGTCGATGCCCGGCGACCTGAAGGACTGGATCCTGCACCTGGGCCTGAGCCCCGTGATGGTGGTCGGCGCGATGATGCTGATCTACGTGCTGCTGGGCACCATCATGGAAGAGCTGTCGATGGTGCTGCTGACGATTCCCGTCTTCTTCCCGATCGTCACCGGACTCGGCTTCGACCCGGTGTGGTTCGGCGTGCTGATCGTGCTGGTGGTGCAGATCGGCCTCATCAGCCCGCCGGTGGGCATGAACCTGTTCGTGCTGAATGCGCTGCTGCGCGACGTGCCACTGCGCCAGATCTTCCGCGGCGTGTGGCTCTTCGTCGTCGCGCTCGGCGTGGCGCTGTTCGTCTGCCTGGAGGTGCCGGCGCTGTCGCTGTGGCTGCCCGGCTTCATGAAGTGACGGCGCGGCGCCGGCGCTGCTGCCAGCGCGGCCACAGCGAGCGCCACACGCGCCAGCCGAGCAGCAGCGCGACGATGCCGGCGTAGACGGCCGGCTCGGCGAAGTCGTTCTTGCCGGCGCGCATCCAGAAGAAGTGCAACAGGCCCAGCAGCGCGATCGCGTAGACGGCGCGGTGCAGCGCCTGCCAGCGCGCCGCGCCGAGCGCGCGGATGGCGCGGTTGAACGACGTGGCGGCCAGCGGCGTCATCAGCACCAGCGCCAGCGTGCCGACGAGGATGAACGGCCGCTTGCCGATGTCCGCGAGGATCGCCGCGACGTCCAAGCCCATGTCGAGCCACGCGTACGCTAGGAAGTGGCTGCCCGCGTAGAAGAACGTGAAGAGGCCGAGCATGCGCCGCAGCCGCGCCAGCGCCGTCCAGCCGGTGAGCTGGCGCAGCGGCGTCACGGTGAGCGTCAGGCACAGGAAGCGCAGCGTCCAGTCGCCGGCGCCGCGGATCAGCGCCTCGGCCGGGTTGGCACCGAGTGAATCGGTGAACGCGCCCCACAGCAGCCAGCAAAACGGCGCCAGCGCCAGCACAAAGAGCGCCGGCTTCGTCGCCGGATGGCGCAGCGTCTTGTCCAGGGCGAGGCGGCTCAGAACTGCCGGCGCAGGTCCATGCCGGCGTAGAGCTGGCCGACCTGCGGCTCGTAGCCGTTGAACATCAGCGTCGGGCGCTTCTTCGCGAACAGGCCGTCCTCGCCGATGCGCCGCTCGCTCGCCTGGCTCCAGCGCGGGTGGTCGACCTTCGGATTGACGTTGCTGTAGAAGCCGTATTCGCTGGGCGCCGCCAGCTCCCAGCTCGTCTTCGGCTGCTTGTCGACGAAGCGGATCTTGACGAGGCTCTTGCCGCTCTTGAAGCCGTACTTCCACGGCACCACCAGGCGCAGCGGCGCGCCGTTCTGGTTGGGCAGCACCTCGCCGTACATGCCGAAGGAAAGCAGCGTGAGCGGGTGCATCGCCTCGTCCAGGCGCAGGCCTTCGACGTAGGGCCAGTCGAGCACCGAGCTCGTCAGGCCCGGCATCTGCTTGCGGTCGGCCAGCGTCACGAACTGCACGAACTTCGCGTTGCCGGTCGGCTCGACGCGCTTGATCAGTTCGGAAAGCGAGTAGCCGATCCACGGGATGACCATCGACCAGCCTTCGACGCAGCGCAGGCGGTAGATGCGCTCTTCCTGCGGCGCGAGCTTCAGCAGCGTGTCGAGGTCGTAGGTGCCGGGCTTCTTCACCTCGCCTTCGATGGCGACGGTCCACGGCCGCGTCTTCAGCGTGTGCGCGTGCTGCGACGGGTCGGCCTTGTCGGTGCCGAACTCGTAGAAGTTGTTGTAGGTGGTGGCGTCCTTGTAGGGCGTGGCCTTGTCCATCACCAGCGCACCGGCGACGCTGCTGCGCGCCGCGGCCAGCGCAGCCCCCTTGCCCGGCCGGGCCTGCGGACTTTGTGCGCCTTGCGCTGCGACGCTCCCCGGCAGCGCGGTAGCGGCTGCGCTGCCAGCCCAGGCCAGCCAGCGCCGGCGGTCGAGGTACGCCGCGCGCGGCGTGATCTCGGAGGAAACGGGATGGACGAAGCCGCGGTCGCGCAGGACGTGCATGGAGTGCTCCGGGGGAACGGCGCCACCTTACATCGATCGGCGAATCCCCTTGCGCCGCCGCGGCCGGCTCGCCAGGCTCGAGCGGCCTACCGGCCGGCCGGTGGACCGGCCGGTCATGAGCCTGTCGAAGGGCTCAGCGCAGGCCGGCGATGTAGTCGGCGACGGCCTTGATCTCGCGCTCGCTCATCCGCGCCGCGATGGCCGACATCTGCGCGCTGTTGCCGCGCACGCCGCCGCGGAAGGCGGCCAGCTGCGCCTCGGTGTACTCGGAATGCTGGCCCGAAAGACGCGGGTACTGCGACGGCATGCCGGCGCCGGTGGGGCTGTGGCAGCCCGAGCAGGCCGGCACCTTGGAGCCGAGGTTGCCGCCGCGGTACAGCTGCTCACCGACGAGCACCAGCGTCTTGTCCTTCGCGAAACCGGCCTTGGCGTTCTTGCCGGCGTAGAAGGCCGCCAGGTGCTTCATGTCCTCTTCGGACAGCGGCGCGACCATGCCCTGCATGATCGGATTGACGCGCTTGCCGGACTTGAACTCGCTCAGCTGCTTGAACAGGTAGTCGGCGTGCTGGCCTTGCAGGATCGGGTTGGCCGGCAGGCCGCGCGTGCCGTCGGCGGCGTGGCAGGCCACGCAGGTCTCGGCCAGCTTCTGCGCGCGCGCCATGTCCGGCTTGAAGGCGGGCTTGGCGGCTTCGGCCGCGAATGCCGGCGTGGCTGCCCAGGCAGCGAGGGCGAAGACGGCGGTGAGGGCAGCGGCACGGGCGGCATGCGCCGCATGAGCAACGGAGCCGGCGCGGGACGAAAGGGGCTGCATGC
This sequence comes from Betaproteobacteria bacterium, assembly GCA_016716535.1. Lineage (GTDB taxonomy): Bacteria > Pseudomonadota > Gammaproteobacteria > Burkholderiales > Burkholderiaceae_C > Rubrivivax. Next base: position 159,139 of record JADJWD010000005.1, read on the forward strand.
GTTGGGCCTTCAAGGGGACACAAACACTCGATTTTACAATGCACCATGACCGCCCCCGGATCGGCCGCATCGGCGTCGAACAAGGCGCCGGCCGACGCTGCGGCAAAAGCAGCGCTGGCCTGGTTGCACAGCGCCCGCTTTCTCACCACCGCCAGCCAGCTTTCGCAGCTGCCGCCAGCGGCGCTGCCCGAGATCGCCTTCGTCGGCCGCAGCAACGCCGGCAAGTCGACGGCGATCAACACGCTGGCACAGCACAAGCGGCTTGCCTTCTCGTCGCGCACGCCGGGGCGCACGCAGCACATCAACCTGTTCGAGGTGGGCCCACGCGACCGGCCCGACGCGCTGCTGGCCGACCTGCCGGGCTACGGCTACGCGGCGGTGGAGCGCAGCGCCAAGCTGCGCTGGCAGCGCGTGATGGCCGACTACCTACGCGAGCGTGTCTCGCTGGCCGGCGTCGTGCTGCTGGCCGACGCGCGGCTCGGGCTGACCGAACTCGACCGGCGGCTGCTCGAACTGATCGCGCCGCGCCTGGCCGGCGCGGCCGTGCGCCTGCTGGTGCTGCTGACGAAGGCCGACAAGCTCAACCGCCGCGACGGCCAGCAGGCGCTGCGCGAGGCCGAGGCAGCGCTCGCGCCCTACGCCGACGACGACGCCGATGTCGGCGTCAGTCTATTCTCGGCGCTGTCGCGCACGGGTCTGGACGACGTGGCGCGCGTGCTGCACGGCTGGCACGCCGGCGGCGATGCCGCCGATGACGCCCGCGAAGCCGATGACGCCGCTGCCGCAGGTGACTCGCCGTGATCCGCACGTTCGACGTTGTGCTGCCGCACGGCATCACGCTCGCCTGCCGCGCCAATGACGCCGGCGCGGCGGGCCGGCCGCGCGTCGTGCTGCTGCACGGCTTCCCCGAGGCCGCCTTCGTCTGGGACGAAGTGATGGCGGCGCTGGCGCCCGAGGTCGATGCGCTGGCTCCTCAGTTGCGCGGTTATGCCGGCTCGTCGGCGCCGGCCGACGTGGCGGCCTACCGCACTCGCCACCTCGTCGCCGACCTCGCGGCGGTCATCGAGCACGGCGGCGCGCCGGTGGACCTGCTCGTCGCGCACGACTGGGGCGGCGCAGTCGCCTGGGCGCTGGCGGCGCAGCGGCCCGAGCTGTTGAAGCGCCTCTTGATCATCAATTCGCCGCACCCGGCGACCTTCCTGCGTGAGCTGAAGACGAACCCGGCGCAGCAGCGCGCCAGCACCTACATGAACTTCCTCTGCCGGCCCGATGCCGCCCGGCTGCTCGCCGAGGACGACTTCCGCCGCATCTGGCCGTTCTTCGGCGCCGAGGCGCGCCGCACGTGGCTGACTGCCGAGGTGATGAACCGCTACCGCGAGGTTTGGCGCGCCGGCCTCGAGGGGCCGGTCAACTACTACCGGGCCTCGCCGCTGCGGCCCGCGACCGACACCGACCGCACGCTACTCGGCGTGCAGCTCGACGACGCCGCGGTCACTGTGCGCGTGCCGACGCACGTGCTGTGGGCCGAGCGTGACGAGGCGCTGCTGCCGGCGCTGCTCGACGGGCTCGAGCGCTGGGTGCCGGCGCTGACGATCGAGCGCATGCCCGAAGCGAGCCACTGGATCGTGCACGAGCAGCCGGCGCGCGTCGCGGCGACGATCCGCCGGCTGCTTGCCGAAGGCGCCGCGCCACCGGCCTGACGGCCCAGGCCGCGCGCTGCGTGCGCCGCGCGGCCCTTTCGACGGCGGGCTTCGATGCGGGCTCTTACGCGGTGGCGCCGCGCGTGCGCAGCGCCTTGATGCCCTGCTCGATGCGCTCGGCCACCTCGCGCTCGCGCTGCAGCGCGTGCAGCGTGTTCTGCGCCTCCTGCACCGTGAAGTCCAGGCGCGCCAGCTTCTCGCCGACGTGGTCGATGACGGCGCGCTGCTCGCTCAGCATCTCGAGGTTGACGTGGATGTCGCCGAGCATGTTGGAGATTGCGCCCGAGCGCGCCTGCACCTCCTCGACGACCTTGCGGCGCGACTCGATGACGGCGATCTTGCCGTCGGTGTCCGTGAGAAGCGCGAGCAGGTCGTCGACCTTGCTGCGCAGCTCGGTCACTTCGCCGCGGTGGTCGCTGACGAACTGCAGATCCGCGCGGCTGGCGCTGCTGATGGCGCGGATGTGGTCGACCTCGCCCTTGACCGCCTGCACGAGCGCGTCGCGCTCGGCGAGTGAACGGATCTTCTGCTCGACGGCCTCGGCGCCGCGGTCGAGTTCGGTCAGGCGCATCTCGAAGGCGGCGACGGTCCTGTCGGCCTGCACGAGCTGCGCGCGACGCTGGTCGAGCTGCCGCGCCATCGCCTCGGCGCGCTTGAGCTGGTCTTCGGCCACGTCGACCTGCGCAACGGCGTCGCGCTGGCGCGCCTGCACGCGCGAGAGCTCGGTGAGCACTTCTTCCTTCAGCGACGTGGCGCGCGCGAGCTCCTCGCTCGCCGACTGCACCTGCTTCAGCCGCTCGGCCGTCTCGGCCGCCTGCTGCCGGCCCTGCTCGACGAGTTCGGCAAAGCGCACCTGCTGCGCCTGCACGACGGCCTCGTTCTTCTTCAGCGACTCCATCGCCTGCTGCGACTTCTCGAGCGTCTGCATCAGCGCCGTCACCTGCGCCGTCACCGGCATCAGGCGGCCCTGCTGCGACGACACGCCGTCGAGCTTCTGCTGCGCGTCAGCCACCTGCGTGGCCAGCGAGTCGCACAGGCTCTTCAGGCCCTCGACCTCGGCGCGCCGTGTGAGCTGCTCGGCGACCTTGCGCTCGACTTCGGCGGTGATGGCCTGCAGGCCGTTGACGCGCTCGTCGAGCTTCTCGACGAACTGCATGCGGGCCGACACGCGCGTGAGCTGCCCGTCGAGTTCGCCGGCCACCGCAGCCAGCCGCGCCGCCGCCTCCTGGCCCTGGTCGACCTGCGCCATCTTGCCGAGCACGGCGTCCAGCCGCGCTTCCAGCTCGGGCGTGCGGGCGAGCATCGTCGAGGTGCGCTCGGCGAACGCCTCGAGCGCCGTGCGGTCCAGCGAGAGCTTGTCGCGCAGCTGCATCGCCTCGGCGTGCGCCTTGTGGAACTCGGCCAGCTCGCCCCGCACCGCCTCGAGGTCCTGCTGCGACTGCTTCAGGCTCTCGTGCTGCGCCGCCGTGCGCTTGCCGAGCACGTCGACCTCGGCCAGCCGCTCGGACAGCGCGTCGAGACCCGTCTGCTTCTGCGCCAGCTCCTCGGTCTCGGCGCGCAGCGTCGCGAACGCCTTGTCCAGCGCCTCGGCGCGCTGCTGCATCGTGGCGAGCGCCTCGTCGCGCGCCAGCACGTCCTGCACGCGGCCTTCGGTCTGGCCCATCGCCGCCGACAGCGACTTGAGCCGCTGATCGAAGGCGTCGAACTCCTGCCGCTCGACCGCCAGGCGGTCGACCGCGCCGCGCAGGGTGTCGGCGAGCGAGCGGCCCTGCGCTTCCAGGCGTGCCGACTCGCGCGAGAACTCCTCGCGCGCCGCCGTCGCCGCGGCCAGCTCCTCGGTGGTGCTCTGCGCCAGCTGCGTGATGCGCGACACCGCGTCCTCGGTGCGTTGCAGCTGGTCGCGGCCGTCATTGAGCTTGGCGATCTGGGCGTCCATCGACCAGACCATCTCGTTCAGGCGCGTCGCCTCGAGCACGGCGCGCTCGACGGTGTGCTTCTGCGTCTCCAGCGCCTTGGCCTTGTGGCCGACGTGCTCGGCCAGCGCGTTCAGCGCCGCGAGGCGGCGGTCGGTGTCCTTGGCCAGTTCCTGCAACTGCGCGAACGAGGCGAGCCGCGTCTGCACGTCCTGCACGGCGGTCTTGGCGGCCGTCGCGTCGGCCTGCGCTTCGAGCGCGCTGTCGCCGAGCGAACGCATGCGCGTCTGCAGTTCGGCCTGGCCTTCGCGCAGCGCCTCGAGTTCGCTCTTCAGCGCCGTGGCGCCGGCGGCCGAGCGTTCGAGTTCGCTCGTCGACGCGCGCACCTCGTCGCGCAGCGCGGCGAGTTGTTCACCTTCGCGCCCGAGCGCGGCGAGCGTCGCCTGCGCCTCGGCGGCCTGGGTGGCGAGTGCCGCCATCGTCTCGCGGTGCTGCTGCAAGTCGCCGCCATCGCCGGCGACGGCGGGCGACGTGCGGCGGGCCTCGGCGAGCTGCCCGAGCAGTTCGGCCACGCGCGCCTCGAGCTGCGCGACGCCGCGCGTGCGCTCGTCGAGCGTGCCGGCCAGCGCCGAGAGGTGCTCGACCTTCTGCGCGACACCGTCGGTGCGCGCGCCGAGCGCATCGATCGCCTGGCCCGTCTGCGCCAGCTTCTCGGTGGCGCTGCCGACCTGGTCGAGCATGCTGCGCATCGCCTGGCGCTCGCTGCGCGCCTGCACGAGCAGCGCGCGCAGCTCGTCGTGGGCTTGCTTGCGCTCGCCGCCATTGCGGAAGATCGTGTCCAGCATCGTGGGCTCCGGGGTCGGGGTGGCTAAAGGGCCGGGAATGCGAGAAGGGCGAAAGGGGGGCGGCGCGATCGGCGTCGATGCGCCGCCGAGGTCGGTGGGTTGTTCTTCCGGCCGGCACGTGCGTGGCCGGCGGGTGGCCTGCGCGCTGTGGGTCGGCGTTGCCGGCGTCGTGCGCTCGACCACGCTGGCGTGCGCGGCTGTTGTACTGCGCGGCTTCGAGCGGGCCCATCACCTTGTTCGCGTGTTTGCGCCCTGCCGGCTCGGCAGATGGCGCCTTGCGTGAACTAGTGACCAACCCCGCGGCAGGGGCGCTGCGCAGTGACAAGCTGTAGCGCGCCGCGCCGCCGTGCGCGAAGCACGCGCCGCGTGACGGCGTGGGGGGATCCGGCGCGGCCGCGGCAGGTCCTGGCGTACCCTCGCCGGTTCACACGGGCCTGTTCATGGAAGCCACCGTTCACATCGTCGGCTGCGTCCTTGCGTCGCAGCCGGCGGCCGAGTCGATCGACGCCTTCGTCGCGCACGTGCGGCGCGAGCGCGGCGCGGTGCTGACGCGCAGCGCGCAGTCGGCGACCTTCGTGCGCTTCGCGGCTGGCGACGCGCGGCTCGTGACGCTGGCCTGCGATGCGGTGCGGGCGGTCGGGCCGGCGCGGCTGCGCTTCGGCTTCGCGGCCGGGCTGCCGGTCGCTGCCGAAGAACACGGCCTCGACGTGCCGACGCGCAGCATCGTGCAGGCCAACGAGCTGTCCGCCGGTGCCGAGGATGGCGAAGTGCTCGTCTCGCCGCAACTCGCGGTCTGGTTGATCGAGGCGGGCGTGCCGCTGCGTTCGAAGCGCGTGCCGCTGCCCGGCGGCCGCGTCGTCTCGGCCTGCACGATCGAGCTGGCGGCCGACGCCAGTGCGGCCGCCGCCGCGCGGCCCGTGGCCGCTGCGCCGGCGGTGGCGCCCGCGTCCACCGGCGCACGCGCGGCCAGGCCGAAGGCGCGCGCGGCTGGCGGGCTGGCGCCGCTGTCGCCGGTACCGCTCGATCTGGCCGGGGACGAGCCGGCCCCCACCGACGAGGCGGCGATGCGGGGCGGGCCGCGCGCCGAGGCGCTCGGCCACGTCTACAGCGCGCTGCTTGTGCAGGCCGAGGAGATCGCGCGCCGGCAAGCCGAACTCGAGGCACGCCAGGACGCCGTGCTCGGCAAGATGACGCTCGTCGACGAGGGCAGCCCCTCGGCGCGCTACCTCGGCGAGCTGGAGTCGGCGCTCGAGGCGCAGGTGGCGCGCGTCGAGTCACGCATCGGCGTCATCGACCAGCTCGAGCAGCGCGTCGGCCACATCGTCACCGTCATCGCCGACGTCGAGCGGCGCCTGAGCGCGCAGCTTCAGCGCCGCGAAGAGGTCGACAGCCTGAAGGCGCTGTGCGACACGCTGCTGGCGCAGCTCGTCGAGGCACAGCCGCGGCTGGAGGCGATGGTCGCGCTCCGGGAGCGGCTCGCGCCGCTCTCCGACGAGGTCAACGCGCTGGCCGCCGCGCTGGCCGCGTCACGCGAGTCGCTGGCGGCGGTCGACGGCCGCGTCGCCGAGCTGAACGGCGGCGTGCAGGCGCGCCGCGAGATGGTCGAGCAGGCCGAGGCGGGCATCGCGCGCATCACGCACCTGCTGGCCGACATCGGGCTGAAGCTGGAGTGGCTCGACGAGCAGCGGCTGACGATCGAGCACGTCGGCGACCGGCTCGCGCGGCTGGACTTCAGCGTGCAGGAGGCGCAGAACACGCTGCGCGCGTTGCAGCGCGAGCGCGAGGTGGCCGAGCGCATCGAGCAGGGCATCAAGGCCTTGCGCACACGCGCCGGCGCGGGCCAGGCGGTCTGAACTCGGGCTGAACTTGGGCTGGTGCCCGGGCTGAAGCTTCGGACGCGCTAACGCGCGCCCTGCACGGCCACCTGCTGCTGCACCTTCAGCGCCGCGCGGCCGAGCAGCGAGCGCATCGTCAGCGTCTTGGCCAGCGCCGCGCCATGCAGGCGCAAGAGCGCGCCGCGCCGCACGGCCCAGGTGGTGTCGGAGGCGCCGTCGCCGAAGAGCCACACCTCGCCGCGCTCGCCGATCCACAGCAGCTGCGCATGCACCCAGCGCCCGCTGAGGTAAAGGCGCACCCACGTGCCGACCTCCAGCGACGCGAGCCAGACGCCGGAAGCCGGGCCGCTGGGCGGCGGGTCGGCCGCCGCCTCGACGAGCACGTCGGCCGGCACGGTGTCCATCACCGGCAGGTCGACCATGCCGCCGATCGTGTCCGGGCCGCCATCGCCGCCGTCGAGCGCCTGGTGCTCGAGCTTTTGCAGCACGCCCACCTGCGTCGCCAGGCCCGTGAGGCGGCGTTGCAGGCGCTGGCGCAGGAAGTCCTCGACGGCCAGCACGGCGCGGCGGTAGATCGTCGGGCGCTGGTCGGGCTCGGCGGCGATCTGGTCGATCAACTGCTGCGCCAGGCGCAGCAGGCGCCGCCGCTCGGGGTCGGCGGTGTCGGGCGCCATCTCGGCCTCGTAGGTGACGAGGTGGATGAAGCGCCACAGCGGGTGGCTTTGCTGGTCGAGCACGCCGGCGTCGCGCAGCGTCAGCCGCATCGCCGGGCCGTGCAGGCGGCTGATGAGCAGGATCACGTCGGGCGGCACGCGCTCGTCGGTAACGATGGCTTCGAAGAGGCGGCTGACCAGCTCGATCGCCTGCCGGTCGAGGCGGTTCGGCGCCTGCCGCGCGACGTCGGCCCAGCTCTCGCGCCTAACGTCGGCGGTGCCGTGCTGCCCTTCGTAGCGCAGCGGTGTGGCCTCGTCCAGCGGTGCGGCCATCGAGTCGCGCATGCGGTAGAGGTCCGGCGTGTAGGTCGTCTCGACGCCGGCCGAGCGGCGCGAACCGCCCGGCGAGATGACGGTGCGATAGCTCGCCGGCTCGATGCCCATCGACTCCAGCCGCGACGATGCGGCGGCGTACGCCTGGCGCAGCACCGCGGCCAGCGGCGGCGTTGCCTGGCGCATGAAGTGCATCTGCCAGCCGCGCGAGGCGGGCAGTGCCTGCGCCGCCGTCCACAGCGCCTTGGCGTGCACCTCGGGCCTGAACGGGTTGTGATCGGCCGAGACGTCGAAGTCGCCGACCAGCGCCGCGACGTAGGTGCGCAACTCGCGCAGCTCGTGCTCGGCATGGGTCTTGATGTACTCGATCGTGTGCGACAGCTCGACGTCGGCGGCGACCTCGTCCTCCTCGACGAGCGCCAGGCGCATCGAGCGCGCCGGCTTCAGCGGCATGGCCGGCGCGGCGCCGGCGCGGACGCGATCGACGTCGGCCTGCTCGCGCAGCGTGCGCGTGTAGATCTCGGCGAGCCGCGCCTTCTGGGTGTTCAGGCCCTTCAGCAGGTCGGAGGTGGCGGCGCGGTCGGCGGCGCCGAGCTTCGCCATGCTTCGCCGCAGCGCGTCGACGGTGCCTTCGGCGAGCTGGTCGAACAGCAGCGGCGCGCGCAGCAGTTCGTCGTCGATGTACTGCAGGTACGCCGGTGAAGGAGGAGGCCGGACCATCGTGCGTTCGATTATCCGGCGCCGTCTGCGGCGCCGAATCGATGAAAAAAGGCCCGCGTGCGAACGCGGGCCTTCGATTTGCCGGGGCCGCCTCAGGCGGCCCGCAGGCTGCGGGCAGGTCAGTGCGCCGTCACCGGCCTCACATGTCCATGCCCATGCCGCCCATGCCACCCATGCCGCCGCCGCCCGGCATCGCCGGCGCGTCTTCCTTCGGCGCTTCGGCGACCATCGCCTCGGTCGTCAGCATCAGGCCGGCCACCGACGCGGCGTTCTGCAGCGCGGTACGCGTCACCTTCGTCGGGTCGAGGATGCCCATCTCGATCATGTCGCCATAGGCACCGGTCTGGGCGTTGTAGCCGAAGTTGCCCTTGCCCTCGATGACCTTGTTGATCACGACGCTGGGCTCGTCGCCGGCGTTGAAGACGATCTCGCGCAGCGGCTGCTCGACGGCGCGCATGACGATCTTGATGCCGGCGTCCTGGTCGTGGTTGTCGCCCTTGAGCTTGCCGATCGCGGTGCGCGCGCGCAGCAGCGCCACGCCGCCGCCGGCGACGATGCCTTCCTCGACGGCCGCGCGCGTGGCGTGCAGCGCGTCCTCGACGCGGGCCTTCTTCTCCTTCATCTCGACTTCGGTGGCGGCACCGACCTTGATGACGGCGACACCGCCGGCCAGCTTGGCCACGCGCTCTTGCAGCTTCTCGCGGTCGTAGTCGCTGGTGGCTTCCTCGATCTGCACGCGGATCTGCTTGACACGCGCCTCGATGTCGGCGGCCTTGCCGGCGCCGTCGATGAGGGTGGTGTTCTCCTTGCCCACTTCGATGCGCTTGGCCTGGCCGAGGTCGGCCAGCGTCACCTTCTCGAGCGTCAGGCCGACTTCGTCGGCGATGACCTTGCCGCCGGTCAGGATGGCGATGTCCTCGAGCATGGCCTTGCGGCGGTCACCGAAGCCCGGCGCCTTGACGGCGCAGACCTTCAGGATGCCGCGGATCGTGTTGACCACCAGCGTGGCGAGCGCCTCGCCTTCGACTTCCTCGGCGACGATCAGCAGCGGGCGGCCGCTCTTGGCCACCGCTTCCAGCGCCGGCAGCAGCTCGCGGATGTTGGCGACCTTCTTGTCGTGCAGGAGAACGTACGGGTTCTCGAGGATCGCGACCTGCTTGTCCGGGTTGTTGATGAAGTACGGCGACAGGTAGCCGCGGTCGAACTGCATGCCCTCGACGACGTCGAGCTCGTTGTTCAGGCTCTTGCCGTCCTCGACGGTGATGACGCCTTCCTTGCCGACCTTGTCCATCGCGTTGGCGATGATCGTGCCGATGCTCTCGTCGCTGTTGGCGGAGATGGCACCGACCTGGCTGATCTCCTTGCTGGTCGTCGTCGGCTTGCTGATCTTCTTCAGCTCGTCGACGAGGCCCGTGACGGCCTTGTCGATGCCGCGCTTGAGGTCCATCGGGTTCATGCCCGCGGCGACGTACTTCATGCCCTCGCGCACGATGCTCTGCGCGAGCACGGTGGCGGTGGTGGTGCCGTCACCGGCGTTGTCGCTGGTCTTGGAGGCGACCTCCTTGACCATCTGCGCGCCCATGTTCTGGAGCTTGTCCTTCAGCTCGATTTCCTTGGCCACCGACACACCGTCCTTGGTGACGGTGGGGGCGCCGAAGCTGCGCTCGAGCACGACGTTGCGGCCCTTGGGGCCCAGCGTCACCTTGACGGCGTTGGCGAGGATGTTGACGCCCTCGACCATGCGGTGGCGGGCGTCGGAACCGAAGACGACGTCTTTAGCTGCCATGTGTGAGTACTCCGAAATTCAGATGAATGAATGCGTGTCGCGGAGGTCCCGAGCCCGATCCGGCTCTGCCGGTCGGGTTCGGGCCCCCTCGGCGGGTGGCGAGGACGCTGCCCCAGGCAGCGCCCGCAGCCTGGGGGCCCTTACTTCTTCTCGATGACGGCGAAGAGGTCCTCTTCGCGCATCACGAGCAGTTCGTCGCCATCGACCTTGACGGTCTGGCCGCTGTACTTGCCGAACAGCACGCGGTCGCCGACCTTGACGCCCAGGGCGACGAAGTCACCCTTGTCGTTGCGCTTGCCCGGGCCGACGGCGAGGATCTCGCCCTGATCGGGCTTCTCGGCGGCGTTGTCCGGGATCACGATGCCCGATGCGGTCTTGGTTTCGTTTTCGAGACGCTTGACGATCACGCGATCGTGCAAAGGACGAAGCTTCATTCCATCTCCTTGGGATAGAGTCGATCTGAGCCGAATGGCAGAGCCTGCCGCGAAAAACCCAAGTGGGCCCTCGCTGACATTTGCCTGGTCGGACGCCGCGGAACGCGGGTCCGAGCATTAGCACTCAAGCGGAAGGAGTGCTAGCAGATCCATTATAGGGACCGTCTCACGGGCTTCAAGGGCTGTGCGCAGCCGTCAGTGGCTGCGACGGATCCGTGAAAACCCTGGGTTCGTGCTCGCCTGCCGTGACCGGCCCGCTGCGCAGCGATGAACGGCTGCTGCATCGCCACCGCACGCGCGTCGGGCGAGCAGCGATCAGTGCCGCGGGGTGTGATCGTCCGGCGCGGCGGGCGGCGCATCCGCAGGCGAATCCGGCGGTGATTCAGCCGGCACGCGAAAACGCTCGGCCGCCCAGGCGCCGAGGTCGACGCTGCGGCAGCGCTCGCTGCAGAACGGCCGCCAGCGATTGGCCGGCGAGAACGGGCTCGGCGTGCCGCAGGTCGGGCAGCGCACGAGGCGCGGGGCGGCGTTGTCGCTCATCGGTCGTGCCTTGACTCTTGCACGGGCCTCAGGCGCACAGCGTCAGCGCGAAGACGGTGTCGGCCGCCGCCGGGCGCAGCCGGCCCTCGCCGTCGGCGCGCATGAAGCGGATCGAGACGAGCAGGCGATGGCCGGTGATCTCGGGCACCAGCTGCGCGTTCTCGTCGAGGTGCAGGCGCAGCAGCTGGTACGTCCTGCCTTGCGGCAGGCTCTGCTGATACTGGCCGCCGGGGGCGATGACGCGCTGCGCCTGGCCGCTGTCGCGCAGCAGGCCGAGCAGCACGCGCAGGCCGTCCTCGAGCGGCGCGAGCGTGCTGATCCAGCCGGCGAGGTCGTCGCGCCGCGCCGAGGCTGGCCGCTGCTGCCACGCGTGGTAGGCCGGCAGGTCGAAGGCGCAGGTGCCGCCGGGGATGCTGATGCGGCTGCGCACGCTCATCAGCCAGTCATTGGCGGCCAGCGCCTGGCCGGCCTTGCCCTGCAACTGGTTCAGCGCCGCGAACGCGCCCTCGAGCCGCGCCAGCCAGTGGTCGAGCGAAGGCGCGTCGACGCCCGGGTGCCCGCGGTAGCCCTGCAGCGCGATGCGATGGCGGTCGAGCTCCTTCAGCAGGTCGCTTTTCAGGTCGGCGCGCGAGGCGACATCCATGATCTCGAAGATCGTCGCCAGCGCGAAGTGGTGGTCCACCGCATCGTCGCGCGCGGCCAGCAGGTCGAGGCGCTCGAACAGGTGCTCGAGCCGCAGCATCGTGCGGATGCCCTCGTGGAAGGGGTACTCGTACAGGACCAAGGCCGGCTGCTGCTTCAGGCGCCCCGCGCGTGTCACGCGATAACGCGACGATCGTTCGACAGGCGAATCGATTGTTTCATACGGTCCCGCGCGCAGCCGCCGCCGTGGCCGCCGGTAGCACCCAGTGCCGGTACAGCTCGCGCACGTGCGCTGCGAGCTCGTCGAGCGACAGGCCGTCGTTGTGGATCAACGCGTCGGCGATGGCGCGCCGCGCCGCACGCGGCACCTGCTGGGCGATCACACGTTCGGCAGCTTCGATGCTCCAGCCCGGCCGCGCCGCGACGCGCGCGGCCTGCGTTGCCTCGGCGCAATCGATGACGACGATGCGCTGCACGCGCGCGCGCCAGTGGCGCGATTCGGCCAGGAGCGGCACGTCGTAGACGACCGGCTGGCCCGGCGCCGCCGCCGCGGCGAGCGCAGCGGCCTGCTGGCCGATCAGCGGATGCAGGATGCCCTCGAGCCGGCGCTTGGCCGCCGCGTCGGCGAAGACGATGGCGCGCATGCGCTCGCGATCGAGCGCGCCATCGGCGCCGATGGCGTCGGTGCCGAACGCCGCGGCGATCGGCGCGATCGCCTCGCCGCCGGGCAACGTCAGCGCGCGGGCGATCGCATCGGTGTCGACGAGGTGCGCGCCGCAGTCGACGAGCGTGCGCGCGACGGTGCTCTTGCCGCTGCCGATGCCGCCGGTGAGGCCGAACGTGCGCAGTGCCGACACGGGCGCGACGGATCGTTGCGGGCGCGGCTCAGCCGCCGAGCATCGGCAGCATGTCCTCGACCGGCGCCACGAAGCGCTCGCGCATCAGGAGCGCGAGCACGCCGCCGAGCGCGAGGTACGGGCCGAAAGGAATCGGCGTCTCGCGCTTGTGCTTGGCGAACACGATGAGGCCGATGCCGATCACCGAGCCGAGGCCGGCGGCGACGAGCAGGATGCCCGGCAGCACCTGCCAGCCGAGCAGCGCACCGAGGCCGGCGAGCATCTTCATGTCGCCTTCGGCCATCGCGTTGGGCTTGCGCAGCAGCACCGCCCAGATGACGCCGAGCGCCCACAACACGCCGTAGCCGACGAGCGCCCCGGCGGCGGCGTCACGCCAGGCCACCGGCGAGATGCCGGCCAGCGCCGCGACGAGGCCGAGCACGACGAGCGGGATCGTCAGGCTGTCGGGCAGCAGCGTGTAGTCGAGATCGATCAGCGCCATCGCCAGCAGCAGCGCCACGGCGGTGCAGGCGACCAGCGCCATCCAGCCGGGCCCGAAGACGACGGCGCACAGTGCGAACAGCACCGCCGTCGCCGCCTCGACGAGCGGGTAGCGCAGGCCGATCGGCGCGCGGCAGGCCGAGCAGCGCCCGCGCAGCACGAGCCAGCTGAGCACGGGCACGTTCTCGCTCACGCGCAGCGTGTGGCCGCAGTGCGGGCAGCGCGAGCGCGGCGAGGTTAGCGACAGCGGCGGGCTCGCTTCGAGCTGGCGGTTGATCGCGCCGGCGGCGGCGGCCAGTTCGACCGGCGGCTCGGCCTTCGCGCCGAACGCCGAGCGCCAGCTGCGCTTGTCGGCGAGCGCGAAATCGGCGATGTCGAAGGCCCACCAGCCGCGCATGTACATCGTCGGCAGGCGGTGCACGACGACGTTCAGGAAGCTGCCGATGCAAAGCCCGAGCAGCGCGAGCGCCCAGGGCGAGAACAGCAGCACCATCCAGTCGGCCGCCGCGGCAGCGGCGGGCGCGCCCGCCATCAGACGACGGCGCCCAGCTTGAAGATCGGCAGGTACATCGAGACGACGATGCCGCCGATGAGCACGCCGAGGATGACGATGATGAACGGCTCCATCAGGCTGGACAGGCCCTTGACCATCTCGTCGACTTCTTCCTCGTAGAACTCGGCCGCCTTGCTGAGCATGTGGTCGAGCGAGCCCGACTCCTCGCCGATCGCCGCCATCTGCAGCACCATCGTCGGGAAGACGCCGGTGGCCGTCATCGCGGTGGTCAGCGCAGACCCGGTGGACACGTCCTTCTGGATCTGCTCGGTGGCGTCGGCATAGACGGCGTTGCCCGAGGCGCCGCCGACCGAATCGAGCGCTTCCACCAGCGGCACGCCGGCGGCGAACATCGTCGACAGCGTGCGCGTCCAGCGCGCGATGACCGACTTGTTGATCAGGTCGCCGAACACCGGCACCTTCAGCAGCAGCCGGTCCATCGACTTCTGCATCTTCTCGGAGCGCCGCCAGCTCTCGAAGAAGAAGTAGGTGCCGCCGCCCAGCAGCAGGAAGATCGCCCACCAGTAGGCGACGAAGAACTTCGACATGCTGATGACGAACATCGTCGGCGCGGGCAGGTCGGCGCCGAAGGACTTGAACACCTCCTCGAACGCCGGGATCACCCAGATCATGATCACCGTCAGCACGACGAAGGCGACGACGACGACCGCCACCGGGTACATGAGTGCCGACTTGATCTTCTGCTTGATCGCCAGCGTCTTCTCCTGGTACAGCGCCAGTCGATCGAGCAGCGCCTCCAGGATGCCGCCGGCCTCGCCGGCCTCGACGAGGTTGCAGTACAGCGAGTCGAAGTGCAGGGGGTGCTTGCGGAACGCCGAGCTGAGGCTCGTGCCGGTCTCGACGTCGCTGCGGATGTCGTTGAGCAGCTTGGTCATGCGCGGGTTGGTGGCGCCGCGCGCGACGATGTCGAACGACTGCAGCAGCGGCACGCCGGCCTTCATCATCGTCGCCAACTGGCGCGTGAAGATGGCGATGTCCTTCTGCTTGATCGCGCGGCCGCCGCTGGTGCGCCGCTTGCGGATCTTGTTGACGAGGATGCCCTGGCGGCGCAGGCTGGCGCTGACCACCGCCTCGCCGCCGGCGCGGATCTCGCCGCGCACGACCTTGCCGTTCTTGTCCTTGCCTTCCCACTCGAAGATGGCTTCCTTCGAGGTCTTGGCCAGTGCTGCTGTTGCCATAAGTGTTGCGGGGAAGCGAAGGGTTGCGGGAGGCGGTCGGACGGGCGCGGGCGAACTCGACGAGGTCACTCGTTGGTGACGGTGATCACCTCTTCGAGCGTCGTCACGCCCGTGCGCACCTTGACGAGGCCGGACTGGCGCAGGTCGCGCACGCCTTCGACCTGCGCCTGCCGCGCGATGTCGAGCGCCGTGCCTTCGCCGAGGATGATCTTTTGTATCGGCTCGGTGATGGGCATCACCTGGTAAAGACCGACGCGGCCTTTGTATCCGTTGTTGCAGGCCGAGCAGCCGACGGCCCGGTAGGGCTTCCAGTTGCCGTCGAGATCCTCGGCCTGGAAGCCGGCCTTCAGCAACGACTCGCGTGGGTAGTCGGCCGGCTTCTTGCAGTTCTCGCACAGCCGCCGCGCCAGCCGCTGCGCGGTGATCAGCAGCACGCTGGCGGCGATGTTGAACGGCGCCACGCCCATGTTCATCAGCCGCGTCAACGTCGTCGGCGCGTCGTTGGTGTGCAGCGTGCTCATCACCAGGTGGCCAGTCTGCGCGGCCTTGATGGCGATGTCGGCCGTCTCGAGGTCGCGGATCTCGCCGACCATGATGATGTCCGGGTCCTGGCGCAGGAAGGCCTTCAGCGCGATCGCGAAGTTCAGCCCGGCCTTGTCGTTGACGTTGACCTGGTTGATGCCCGGCAGGTTGATTTCAGCCGGGTCCTCGACGGTGGCGATGTTGACGCCAGGCTGGTTGAGGATGTTCAGGCAGGTGTACAGCGAGACCGTCTTGCCGCTGCCGGTGGGGCCGGTGACGAGCACCATGCCGTACGGGCGCTGGATCGCCGTCATCAGGCGGTCCTTCTCGATCTTCTCGTAGCCGAGCGCCTCGATGCCGAGCTTGGCGCTGCTGCTGTCGAGGATCCGGATGACGACCTTCTCGCCGAACAACGTGGGCAGCGTGCTGACGCGGAAGTCGATCGCCTTGGTGCCGAACTTCAGCTTCATGCGGCCATCCTGCGGGACCCGCTTCTCGGCGATGTCCATGCGGCTGATGACCTTGATCCGGCTGGCCAGCTTGTCCTTGATGGCCAGCGGCGGCTGCGTGATCTCGCGCAACTCGCCGTCGATGCGGAAGCGCACCCGGTAGTTGTACTCGTAGGGCTCGAAGTGCAGGTCGGAGGCGCGCAGGTTGATCGCGTCGATCAGCATCTTCTGCAGGAAGCGCACGACCGGCGCGTCCTCGACCTCGGCGGTGACCTCCGAGCCCTCGGTGGCGGTGGCGTCCTCCTCGGTAACGTCGAAGTCGAAATCGGCGGTGGCCAGCGACTCGAGGACTTCGTTGGCCGTGGCGCCCTGCTGCTCCAGCTCGCGCACCAGCTTGTCGTACTCGACGATCACCCACTCGGGCGTCAGCTGGGTCGCGAACTTGATGCGCTCGACCGCTTCCTGGTCGGTCGGGTCGGCCGCGCCGATGAACAGGCGATTGCCGCGCTTGCCCAGCACGATCAGCTGGTACTGGTTGGCGATCTTCGGATCGACCAGGTTGCGCGGCAGCTTCTGCATGTCGACCGCGGAGAGATCGACCAGCGGCAATGCTAGCGACGTCGACAGCGTGTGCGCCAGCTCGTCGGCCTTCATCGCGCCGCCGCCGACAACCGCGGCGACGAAGCTGCTCTTGCGCTCGCGCGCCGTCTTGTTCAGCTCCTCGGCCGTCTTCGCGTTGAGCTTGCCCGCGTTGACGAGAACGCGGGCGACGCCGGAGAGCGTCGATGGGGGCGGTTCGACGATTGTCTCGGCGGCCATCGGTCAGGCAGGGGCGATTCGAGTCAGCGACGGGATCGACAGAAGATCATCGCCGATCCACTCCGAGGTGTAAACGGCCCTTCGGAGGCGCTGCGCGCGCACTCTTGGCCACTTTCGGCGGCTATGGACGGCGATCGATGATGCTGCATCGCCGACTCGACAGACTCCTCCGGCCCCGGCTGGCCAGGATGGTCGGGGTGAGAGGATTCGAACCTCCGGCCTCTACGTCCCGAACGTAGCGCTCTACCAGGCTAAGCTACACCCCGAAATCGGCTTTGGTGGCCGGCCCTTGCAGCAGCTTCTTGCAGCAGCAACAAAGGCCCTTCGGCACCGCCGCACAGTCACGACGACCTGTGCACCGATCGAACGCATAAGTCTATCAGAGCTTCGCGGGCCCTCGACGGCGGCAGCGCGGCCGCCCGCGCGCGCGCCTTGTCGGCCTCCTGCTGTGCGGCCATGCGCGTGGCGTCCAGCGCGCCGGTGCGGCGCACGACGGCCAGGATCTCCGGCAGGCGCTGCTGCTCGCCTTCCTCGATGGCGCGGCGGATCAACTGGCGCTCGGCGGCGCTGCCGCGCTCCATCGCCAGCAGCAGCGGCATCGTCGGCTTGCCTTCGCGCAGGTCGTCGCCGACGTTCTTGCCCAGCGCCGCGGTATCGCCTTCGTAGTCGAGCAGGTCGTCGACGAGCTGGAACGCGGTGCCCAGGCACCGGCCATAGTCGGCGCACGACTCCTCCATCGCCGACTCGGCATTGCCGAGCACGGCGCCGAGCCGCGCGCTGGCTTCGAACAGCTTGGCCGTCTTGAAGCGGATGACGCGCAGGTAGTCCTCGACCGTCAGGTCGGGGTCGTGCATGTTCATCAGCTGCAGCACCTCGCCCTCGGCGATGACGTTGGTCGCGTCGGCCAGCACCTCGAGCACGCGCATGCGGTCCACCGAGACCATCATCTGGAAGGCGCGCGAATAGAGGAAGTCGCCCACCAGCACGCTGGCGGCGTTGCCGAAGGTCGCGTTGGCGGTGGCGCGACCGCGCCTGAGCGCGCTCTCGTCGACGACGTCGTCGTGCAGCAGCGTCGCCGTGTGGATGAACTCGACGATCGCGGCCAGCTCGAGGCGTTCGGGCCCGTGCTGGCCGAAGGCCTCGGCGAACAGCAGTACGAGCCGCGGCCGGATGCGCTTGCCGCCGGCGTTGACGATGTAGCCGGAGATCTGGTCGATCAGCGCCACGCGCGAGGCCAGGCGCTGGCGGATCAGCGCGTCGACCTCCTGCATAGCCAGCTCGACCGGGTCCGCGACGGCGGGCTTTGAAGGGAGAGACTCGATCACGCAGCGCCGCCGGTTCGGAATGCTGCGGATTATAGGAACGGGCCTCGCACCGCCCGGCCGGCGCCGTGCCCCGGCGGCGCCAAGCGGTGCCTCACCAGGGCGGTCAGCGCGTGCGTGCTATACTGAAAGGCTCGCTCGTGGCCAGGGGTGTCCATGCTCCGCGCCGCTTAGGCGACATTCATCGAGAGGTCCCTCATGTACGCGGTCATAAGCACCGGTGGCAAGCAATACAAAGTGGCTGCCGGCGAAAAGATCAAGGTAGAACAGATTGCTGCGGACGTGGGCCAGGAAGTGACGATCGACAAGGTGCTCGCCGTCGGCAGCGGCGCCGAGCTGAAAGTCGGTTCTCCCTGGCTCGCCGGCGCGAGCGTCAAGGCTACCGTCGTGTCGCACGGCCGACACGACAAGGTGCGCATCTTCAAGATGCGCCGGCGCAAGCACTACCAGCGCCACGGCGGCCACCGCCAGCAATACACCGAGCTGGCGATCGGCTCGATCGTCGCCTGAAGGAGCGGCCACCATGGCACAGAAGAAGGGCGGGGGTTCGACCCGCAACGGGCGCGACTCGCAGCCCAAGATGCTCGGCGTCAAGGTGTTCGGCGGCCAGCAGGTCAGCGCCGGTTCGATCCTCGTGCGCCAGCGCGGCACGAGGTTCCACCCGGGCGCCAACGTCGGCATCGGTCGCGACCACACGCTGTTCGCGCTCGTCGATGGGGCCGTGCGTTACGACATCAAGGGCGCGCAGAACCGCCAGACCGTCAGCGTGCAGCCGGCCTGACCGGTCACTTCGCCCTGATCCGCGAAGCCCCGCATCGCCGGGGCTTCGTCGTTGATGGGGCGCCGACAGCGCCTCGCTACCATCCGTTCCCGCCATGAAATTCGTCGACGAAGCCGTGATCGACGTGGCCGCCGGCCACGGCGGGGCCGGCTGCGTGAGCTTCAGGCGCGAGAAGTTCATCCCGTTCGGGGGCCCGAACGGCGGCGACGGCGGCCGTGGCGGCAGCGTCTGGGCCATTGCCGATCGCAACATCAACACGCTGATCGACTACCGCTACGCGCGCCGCCACGAGGCGCGTAACGGCGAGGCGGGCCGCGGTGCCGACCAGTTCGGCGCCGCCGCGGCCGACATCGAGCTGCGCATGCCGGTGGGCACGATCGTGCGCGACGCCGACAGCGGCGAGACGCTCGTCGAACTGCTCGAGCACGGCCAGCGCACGCTGCTCGCCAAGGGCGGCGACGGTGGCTTCGGCAACCTGCACTTCAAGACCAGCACGAACCGCGCGCCGCGCCAGAAGACGCCGGGCTGGCCGGGCGAGGCGAGAAAGCTCAAGCTCGAGCTGCGCGTGCTGGCCGACGTGGGCCTGCTCGGCATGCCCAACGCCGGCAAGAGCACGCTGATCGCCGCGATCTCGAACGCGCGGCCGAAGATCGCCGACTATCCGTTCACGACGCTGCATCCGAACCTCGGCGTCGTGCGCGTCGGGCCCGAGAAGAGCTTCGTCGTCGCCGACATCCCCGGCCTCATCGAGGGCGCGAGCGAGGGCGCCGGCCTCGGCCACCAGTTCCTGCGCCATCTGCAGCGCACGCGGCTGTTGCTGCACATCGTCGACGCGGCGCCGTTCGACGAGGGCGTCGACCCAGTGCAGCAAGCGCGCGCCATCGTCGCCGAGTTGAAGAAGTACGACCCGGCGCTGGCCGCCAAGCCGCGCTGGCTTGTGTTCAACAAGCTCGACATGGTGCCGGCCGAAGAGCGCGAGCGTCGCGTCAAGGACTACGTGCGGCGGCTGCGCTTCAAGGGCCCGGTCTTCGCGATTTCGGCGTTGGCCCGCGATGGCCTGCAGCCGCTCGTCGAGGCGATCTACGCGCAGGTGTCGCGCGAGGCGCGCGGCAAGCCGCTGCCCGATCCGCGTTTCGATCCGCCGCCCGCGCCCGCCGCCGACAAGCCGGGCGACAACGCCCATGCCTAGCGTCGTGCCATCGGCGCGCCGGCTGGTTGTCAAGGTCGGATCGAGCCTTGTCACCAACGAGGGCCGCGGCATCGATGCCGAGGCCATCGGTAACTGGGCGCGCCAGCTCGCGGCGCTGGCTGCGCAGGGGCGCGAACTCGTGATGGTCAGCAGCGGCGCCGTCGCCGAGGGCATGAAGCGCCTGGGCTGGACGAGCCGCCCGCGCGAGCTGCCCGAGCTGCAGGCGGCCGCGGCCGTCGGCCAGATGGGCTTGGCGCAGATCTACGAGACGAGCCTTGCGCGCCATGGCCTGCACAGCGCGCAGGTGCTGCTGACGCACGCCGACCTCGCCGACCGCGAGCGCTACCTCAACGCCCGCTCGACGCTGCTGACGCTGCTGTCGCTGAAGGTCATCCCGGTCATCAACGAGAACGACACCGTCGTCAACGACGAGATCAAGTTCGGCGACAACGACACGCTCGGCGCGCTGGTCGCGAACCTCGTCGACGCCGACGCCTACGTGATCCTCACCGACCAGCGCGGCCTCTTCACCGCCGACCCGCGCCGCGACCCGGCGGCACGGCTCGTCGACGAGGCGAGCGCCGGTGACGCCGCGCTCGAGGCGATGGCCGGCGGCGCCGGCTCCGGCATCGGCCGCGGCGGCATGCTGACCAAGGTGCTGGCGGCCAAGCGCGCCGCGCGCAGCGGCACGAGCACTGTCATCGCCTGGGGCCG
This sequence comes from Betaproteobacteria bacterium, assembly GCA_016716535.1. Classification (GTDB taxonomy): domain Bacteria; phylum Pseudomonadota; class Gammaproteobacteria; order Burkholderiales; family Burkholderiaceae_C; genus Rubrivivax. Next base: position 179,425 of record JADJWD010000005.1, read on the forward strand.
CGAAAGCGACGTGCTGCTGCGCCTGGCCGCCGGCGAATCCATCGGCACGCAGCTCACCGCCAGCACGGCCAAGATGGCGGCGCGCAAGCAGTGGATGCTCGACCATCTGCAGCTGCGCGGCGCGTTCGTCGTCGATGCCGGCGCCGCAGTGAAGGTGCTGGAAGACGGCAAGAGCCTGCTGCCGATCGGCATCACCGAAGTGCACGGCGACTTCGTACGCGGCGACGTGATCGCCGTGCGCGACCCGCACGGCCGCGAGATCGCGCGGGGCCTGGCCAACTACTCGGCCGCAGAGGCGCGGCTCGTGGCGCGCAAGCCTTCGTCGCAGATCGAGGCGCTGCTCGGTTACGCCGGCGAGCCGGAGATGATCCACCGCACGAACCTCGTGCTGGTGTAGGCGAGAGCCCGGCCGCGCGGCGTGCTGGCGGCCTTGATCAATCGTTGGTCAGCCCGTCCTCGCGCGCGGTCGCCGCGGTGCCGACCTGCACCGTAGTTCCCTCGTGCCGCTGCGCGCGCAAGCCCGCGCGCAGGAAGCGGTTGTGATGGTTCACGCGCGGCAGGAAGCGCGCCAGTTCGGTGAGCGCCATCTCGTAGACGCCGCGCTTGAACTCGATGACGACATCCAGCGGCACCCAGTAGTCGTTCCAGCGCCAGGCGTCGAACTCCGGGTGGTCGGTGGCGCGCAGGTTCATGTCGCTGTCGCGGCCCATCAGCCGCAGCAGGAACCAGATCTGCTTCTGGCCCTTGTAGTGGCCGCGCGCGTCGCGGCGGATGTACTGCTCGGGGACCTCGTAGCGCAGCCAGTCGCGCGTGCGCGCGACGATCTGCACATGCTCCGGGCGCAGGCCGACCTCCTCGTGCAGTTCACGGTACATCGCCTGTTCGGGCGACTCGCCGTGCTTGATGCCCCCTTGGGGGAACTGCCAGGAGTGAGTCCTGAGCCGCTTGCCCCAGAAGACCTGGTTGCGAGAGTTCAGGAGGACGATGCCGACGTTCGGCCTGAAGCCGTCCCGGTCGAGCATAATCGGGCCCCAATTTTTGACTGGTTTCATTATTGCACCGGCGCTCGGCGGCAGGCGAACCCTCGCTAACCCGCACCGCGCTTGGGCCCCCGGTCAGGGGGTCGATGCATGGAGGCTCGGCGTGCGCCGCCTCGCGCCCTTCGAGGCGGCGTCCGGTGTGCACACAGGCTCGCACTCACGCCGACCGATCCGATGAAAGCCTCGCAGACCTTCGTCTCCACGCTGAAGGAGGCGCCCGCCGACGCCGAAGTCATCAGCCACAAGCTGATGGTGCGCGCGGGCATGATCAAGCGCCTGGGCGCCGGCATCTACAGCTACATGCCGCTCGGGCTGCGGGTCATCCGCAAGGTCGAGGCCATCATCCGCGAGGAGATGAACCGCGCCGGCGCGATCGAGCTGCTGATGCCGGTGGTGCAGCCGGCCGAACTGTGGATGGAGACCGGGCGCTTCCAGAAGATGGGGCCCGAGTTGCTGCGCGTGAAGGACCGGCACGAGCGCGACTTCATCATCCAGCCGACGAGCGAAGAGGTCGTCACCGACATCGCGCGCCAGGAGCTGAAGAGCTACAAGCAGCTGCCGCGGAACTTCTATCACATCCAGACGAAGTTCCGCGACGAACGCCGGCCGCGCTTCGGCCTGATGCGCGGGCGCGAGTTCACGATGAAGGACGCCTACTCCTTCGACCGCGACGTGACCTCGGGCCTGAAGAGCTACCAGGCGATGTTCGACGCCTACTGCGCGATCTTCGACCGCATGGGGCTGACCTATCGCGCGGTCGCTGCCGACTCGGGCGCCATCGGCGGTGATGCCTCGCAGGAGTTCCAGGTCATCGCCGACACCGGCGAGGACGCGATCGTCTACTGCCCGACGAGCGACTACGCGGCCAACATCGAACTGGCCGAAGGGGTGTCGCTGATCGAACGCCGCGCCGCGCCGGCGCAGGCGATGGCCAAGACACCGACGCCCGGCAAGGCCACCTGCGAGGACGTGGCGGCGCTCCTGAAGATTCCGCTGGCGACGACGGTGAAGTCGCTCGTGCTCGCCACCGACGAGGTCGACGAGGCCACCGGCGCCATCAAGGGCACGACGATCTGGCTGTTGCTCGTGCGCGGCGACCACAGCCTCAACGAAGTGAAGGCCGGCAAGCTGCCAGGCCTGAAGGGCGGCTACCGGTTCGCGACCGGCGCCGAGATCGAGGCGCACTTCGGCTGCAAGCCGGGCTACCTCGGGCCGATCGGCACACGCCGGCCGGTGAAGGTCGTCGCCGACCGCACCGTCGCCGCGATGCACGACTTCGTCTGCGGCGCCAACGACGCCGACTTCCACTACACCGGCGTCAACTGGGGCCGCGACCTGCCCGAGCCCGAACTGGTGGCCGACATCCGCAACGTCGTCGCCGGCGACCCCTCGCCCGACGGCAAGGGCGTGCTCGCCATCCAGCGCGGCATCGAGGTCGGCCATGTCTTCCTGCTCGGCACGAAGTACAGCACGGCGATGAACGCCAACTACCTCGACGAGAGCGGCAAGCCGCAGCCGATGGTGATGGGCTGCTACGGCATCGGCGTGACAAGGCTGCTGGGCGCGGCCATCGAGCAGGGCCACGACGAGCGCGGCATCGTCTGGCCCGACGCGCTGGCGCCGTTCTCGGTGGTCGTCTGCCCGATCGGCTACGACCGCACGCCCGACGTGAAGGCCGCCGCCGAGCGGCTGCACGACGAGTTGGCGGCCGCCGGCGTCGATGTCGTTCTCGACGACCGCGGCGAGCGCCCGGGCGCGATGTTCGCCGACTGGGAGTTGATCGGCGTCCCGCAGCGCATCGTCGTCAGCGAGCGCGGGCTGAAGGCCGGCACGGTGGAAGTGCAGGGCCGGCGCGAGGACAGCGCCCACGCGGTGCCGCTGGCCGAGGCCGCAGCGTTCGTGAGAGGCCGGCTGAAGGCTTGAGCCGGCGTGCCCGCCCTGCGATGACGCAAGCCATCGCACCGATCAGGCGCCGCCTCGTGCTCGGCGCAGGGGCCGGCGGCGCGGCCGCTGCCGCAATAGCGTCAGCCGGGCTCTTCCTCGGCGCATTCGCTGCGCGCCCGGCCTTCGCCGGCGCGCAAGTCGAAGAGCCGCTCGCCGACGCCGTGCGCACGGCGCTCGCCGCCTCGGTGGCCGAGGACGCGCCGCCGAAGCCCACCTTCGACGGCATCGAGCAACGCCTGGCCTACCTGCGCTGGCTCGGCGCGGCCAGCGAGCGCCTGAAGCGCCGCAAGGCCGACCACCACACGCGCGTCGAGTTCCTCGAGGCGCTGTGGTACGAGAGCAAGCGCGCCGGGCTCGAGCCCGCGCTCGTGCTCGGGCTCGTGCAGGTCGAAAGCGGCTTTCGCAAGTATGCGATCAGCGTGGCCGGCGCGCGCGGCTACATGCAGGTGATGCCGTTCTGGGCGCGGCTGATCGGCGACGGCGACGTGCACCGCCTCTTCCACTTGCAGACCAACCTGCGCTTCGGCTGCGTGATCCTGCGCCACTACCTCGAGCGCGAGCGCGGCGACCTGTTCCTCGCGCTCGGCCGCTACAACGGCAGCCGCGGCCGGCCCGAGTACCCGAACGCCGTGTTCGCGACGCGGCGGCAGTGGGACATCAAGGACGGCTGACCGCGACCGGCTCGGTGCGGCGGCGGCGTCAGCCCTTGGCGAGCAGCTGCTGCAGTTCGCCGGACTGGTACATCTCCATCATGATGTCCGAGCCGCCGACGAACTCGCCGTTCACGTACAGCTGCGGGATGGTCGGCCAGTTGGCGTAGTCCTTGATGCCCTGGCGCACGGCCTCGTCCTCGAGCACGTTGAAGGTCTCGAGGTCGTCCACGCCGCAGGCCTTGAGCACCTGCACCGCGCGGCCGGAGAAGCCGCACATCGGGAACTGGGCATTGCCCTTCATGAAAAGCACGACCCGGTGGCCTTTCACCAGTTGGTCGATGCGTTGCTGCACGTCGCTCATTTGCCGGCCCCTATGCGCAGGGAAGTTTTCGAGTGGCGCAGTATGGGGCATGTGGCGCTGCTGCACCGGCGTCGGGGCATCGGCGCGTGCGCCTGGCGTGGTGGCCCGCGCGGCTGCCGCACCGCCGGTGGATCAGAAGCTGTAGCGCACGCCCAGTTGCAGCACCGGCGCCAGCCGCAGCTCGCGCAGCGCGGCGTCGGTGCCCTGGCTGCCGAACATCGCGCGGCCGAGCTGGCCGAACCCGGCCGGGCGGCCCGCGACGAGGCCCACGTCGGCACTCACCGAGAGGCTGCGCCACAGCGCATCGCTGCTGTAGCCGAGGCCCAGGTAAGGCACGGTCGACGAGGCGTCGGCTTGGCCGGTACTCCCCGCTTGAGGGCCCAGGTCCAGCAGCGTCAGCCCCAGCCGCGCCGAAGGGGCCGCGGTCCACATCGGCGCGCCGCCGGGCGCCCCGAGCATCAGGCCGCTGGTGGCGCGGAAGCTGCCGAACGCCGGCGTCGCGAAGACGTAGTCGCCGAGCACCGCGCCGCCTTGCACGCTGCGCGTCGCGGCAGCGCCGGTATCACTGGCATGGGTCAGGCCGACCGGCGCGAGCGTCGCCGTCTGCACGGTGATGCGCGCTTGCAGCCGCGGCCACAGCCAATCGCCCGAGCCGGCGACGAGCCCGTGCCCCGCTTGCGCCGCGGCGGGCGCGGCGCCGGCACAGGCCCCAGCCGCGACCGTGAACGCCGCCGCGCACTGCCGAAACCGACACCGACGTTGCTGCTTCATCCCGGACCCCTGCTGCGGTGCGAAGACCATCATGCTCCGGCGCGTGCCGGTCCGGCATCCCCCCAACGAGGCAACACGGCAACAGTTGGCATTGATCTTCAGCGGGACCAGCGCGCACCGGTCAGGCGCGGTTGCCCGGCCAAGTCACGCCGCGTCGTGATGGCCTCGAAGCCGCGCGCGCGCAGCAGGGCAGCCACCGTGCCTGCCTGGTCGAAGCCGTGCTCGAGCAGCAGCCAGCCGCCGGCGGCCAGGTGTTCCGGCGTGCCGGCGACGATCGCCGTTAGCGCATGCAATCCGTCGGGGCCGGCCACCAGTGCACCAACAGGCTCGTGGCGCAGCGCGCGCAGGTGCGCATCACCCTCGGCCACGTAAGGGGGATTGGAGACGACGAGCCCGAAGCGCCGGCCGGCGAATGGCGCCCACCAGTCGCCATCCAGCCAGCCGACGTGCAGACCGAGGCGCGCCGCGTTGGCCTGCGCCACGGCCAGCGCGGCCGCGCTGCGGTCACTCGCCCACACGTCGAAGTGCGCGGCGCGCGCCTTGAACGCCAGCGCGATGGCGCCGCTGCCGGTGCCGAGGTCGGCGAGGCTCTGGATGGGCGCCTCGGGCGCCAGCTCGAGCGCCCAGTCGACGAGCCCTTCGGTCTCCGGCCGCGGCACCAGCACGTCGGCGTTCACCTGCAACGCCAGGCCGTGGAACTCGCGCTCGCCGACGAGATAGGCAAGCGGCACGCCGTCGGCGCGCCGCGCGACGTCGGCATCGAAGCGCGCGGCGACCTCGGGCGCGAGCGCTTCGTCGTCGTGCGCCAGCACCCAGGTGCGCGGGCGGCCGAGGTGGTGGGCGAGCAGCTGCTGCGCGTCCAGCCGCGCCACGCCGGCAGCGCGCGCGCGTTGAAGCCACTCGCCGATGCGCATGCGGTCGATGCGTGCCAAAACGCCGAGAACGCCGGCCGGCGCTTCAGCGCCCGCCGGCCTCGAGCTGCTCGAGCTGCTCGGCGGCGCGCGCCGCGGCGAGTGCGCTGGTGACGTCGTCGAGGTCGCCGTCCATGATCTGCCCGAGCTTGTACAGCGTCAGGTTGATGCGGTGGTCGGTCAGCCGCCCCTGCGGGAAGTTGTAGGTGCGGATGCGGTCGCTGCGGTCGCCGCTGCCGACCAGGCTCTTGCGCGTGGCCGCTTCCTTGGCCGCGCGTTCGCTGCGCTCCTTGTCGCGCAGCCGCGCGACCAGCACCGCCATTGCCTTGGCCTTGTTGCGGTGCTGCGAGCGGTCGTCCTGGCACTCGGCGACGAGGCCCGTGGGCAGGTGCGTGATGCGGATCGCGCTGTCGGTCTTGTTGACGTGCTGGCCGCCGGCGCCGCTGGCACGGAAGGTGTCGATGCGCAGCTCGGCCGGGTTGAGCTGCACCTCGTCGGCCTCGTCGGGCTCGGGCATCACGGCCACCGTGCAGGCGCTCGTGTGGATGCGGCCCTGGCTCTCGGTGGCCGGCACGCGCTGCACGCGGTGGCCGCCGCTCTCGAAGCGCAGCCGGCCGTAGGCGCCGTCGCCCTCGACGCGCAGCACCAGTTCCTTGTAGCCGCCGAGTTCAGCCGGGCTCTCGCTCATCACCTCGGTGCGCAGGCCGGCGCGTTCGCACCAGCGCAGGTACATGCGCGCCAGGTCGCCGGCAAAGAGCGCACTCTCGTCGCCGCCGGTGCCGGCGCGGATTTCGAGGAAGGCGTTGCGCGCGTCGTCCGGGTCCTTCGGCACGAGCGCTGCGTGCAGCTCGGCGGCCAGCCGCTCGAGGTCGGCGCCGGCGGCGGCGGCTTCCTCGCGCGCCAGTTCGGCGAGTTCGCCATCCGGCTCGCTTGCCTGCATCTCCTCGGCCGCGTCGAGGTCGCGCTCGCGCTGCTGGTAGCGCCGCCAGGTCTCGACGACGCCCGCCACCTCGGCCTGCTCGCGCGAGACGGCGAGATAACGCTTGATGTCGGCGGCGACTGCCGGGTCGGCGAGCGTCGCGTCGAGTTCAGTCAGGCGCAGCGCGAGGCGCTCGAAGCGTTCGCGCAGGGCGGCGTTCAGCGCACTCATCGGCGCGGCCTTTCGGCCGCCGGCGCGCTACGCAGCGCGCCCGGGCGGGCCGCGTTCATCGCGGCGCGGGCCCGCTGCCGTTGTCGAAGCCGCGCGCCGGGCTGCCGCCGTGGGTGCCGGTGCCGCCGTTCGTGCCGTTCGTGCCACCGTTGACGCCGGTGTCGCGCAGCAGGCTGACGCCGCCGCTGCCGCGCAGGAAGAGGCGCGACACCGTGTCGGCGAGCCGCTCGCGCTCGGCGCCCTCGGCGCCGTGCAGTTCGGCCAGCGCCCCGTGCAGCATCTTGCCGGTCAGCCCGCGTGCCAGCGAGCGCAGCACCTGCTCGACCGGCTCGCCGCGCGCCAGCAGCCTGCGCGCGCGCGCCAGCTCGATGGCGCCCCAGTCGTCGGCTTGCCGGTTCAGCGCCTGGATCAGCGGCACCGCGGCGCGCTGGTCGAGCCAGTGCGCGAAGCTCTGCACGCCGGCGTCGATGATCGCCTCGGCCTGTTGCACCGCGGCCTGGCGCTTCTCGCCGGCGCTTTGCACGCGCTCGCTGAGGTCGTCGACGGTGTAGAGATAGATGTCGGCCAGTTGCGCGACCTCGGGCTCGATGTCGCGCGGCACCGCGAGGTCGACCATGAAGATCGGCCGGCGGCGGCGCGCCTTCAGCGCGCGCTCGACGGCGCCCAGCCCGATGATCGGCAGCGTGCTCGCGGTGCACGAGATGACGGCGTCGAACTCGTGCAGCCGCTGCGGCAGGTCGGCCAGGCGCAGCGCCTGCGCGCCGAAGCGGCCGGCGAGCTTCTCGCCGCGCTCGAGCGTGCGGTTGGCCACCGCCATGCTGCGCGGCTGGCGCGCCGCGAAGTGCGTGGCGACGAGCTCGATCATCTCGCCGGCGCCGACGAAGAGCACGTGCAACTCGCGCAGGTCCTCGAACAGCTCGCCGGCCAGCCGCACGGCCGCGGCCGCCATGCTGATCGAATGCGCGCCGATCTCGGTGGAGGTGCGCACCTCCTTGGCCACCGAGAAGCTGCGCTGGAAGAGCTGGTGCAGCGTCGTGCCGAGCGTGCCGGCTTCGTCGGCCAGGCGCACCGCCTGCTTCATCTGGCCGAGGATCTGCGGCTCGCCGAGCACCATCGAATCGAGGCCGGCGGCGACGCGGAAGGCGTGCCGCGCCGCGTCGCGGTCGTGCTTGACGTAGGCGTGCTGCTGCAGATGCTCGGCGCTGACGCGGCCCTGTTCGGCCAGCCAGTCGAGCGCCGGCTCGACGATCGGCGCCGCCGGCGCGGCGCCCACCGCGAGGTACAGCTCGGTGCGGTTGCAGGTGGAGACGATCGCCGCTTCGGGATCGACGCGTTCGAGCCGCTGGTTCAGCCCGCGCAGCGCGGGTGCGAGCTGTTCGGGCGAGAACGCAAGCCGCCCGCGCAGGTCCAGCGGGGCCGTCTGATGATTCAAGCCGAAGGTGATGACGCTCACATGGCCATTGTAGATTTCGGCCCCTTCCCGGCGCTTGCCGCGGCTTGCTGCCGCCCGCGATGGAACCGATTACCTTCCTGAATCATCTGGCCAACCTCTTCGTGCCCGCGCTGGCGCTGGGCGCGCTGGCCGCGGCGTTGGCGAAGCTGACATGGCGCGCCGAACTGGCCGGCCGTGCGTGGTGGCAACTGGCCGCCGCAGCGGCAGGCGTCAACGCGGTCGTCACGCTGGCCGGCTTTGCCCTCAGCGGCGATGGCCGCATGGGCACCTACGTCGCAATGGTGCTCGCGACGACGCTCGTGCTGTGGTGGTTCGGCTTCAGGCCGGGGCGGGGTTAGGCGACTGCGGCAGCGCTTTCGACACCCACCGGCACGCCGCGCAGCGAGTGCGGCAGCGCCTCGGTGATCGTCACGTCGATCATCTGGCCGACGAGCCGCGCCGCGCTGTGCGCTCCGGCGTCGAAGTTGACGATGCGGTTGCACTCGGTGCGGCCCATCAGCTCGAGCGCGTTCTTCTTCGACGCGCCCTCGACGAGGATGCGCTGCACGGTGCCGACGCGGCTGGCGCTGATGCGCCGCACGTTCTGTTCCAGTAGCGCCTGCAGCTCCTGCAGCCGCTCGAGCTTGCGCGCCTGCGGCGTCTCGTCGGGAAGGCTGGCTGCCGGCGTCCCTGGGCGGCGGCTGTAGACGAAGCTGAACGAGCTGTCATAGCCGACGTCCTCGATGAGGCGCAGCAATCGCTGGAAGTCCTCTTCGGTCTCGCCGGGGAAGCCGACGATGAAGTCGCTGGACAGACTGATGTTCGGCCGCACGGCGCGCAGCCGGCGCACGAGGCTCTTGTATTCCATCGCCGTGTAGCCGCGCTTCATCGCCATCAGGATGCGGTCGCTGCCGTGCTGCACCGGCAGGTGCAGGTGGCCGACGAGCTGCGGGATGCGCGCGTAGGCCTCCACGAGCCGCGGCGTGAACTCGTTCGGATGGCTCGTCGTGTAGCGGATGCGCTCGATGCCCGGGATCGCGGCCACCATTTCGAGCAGCAGTGCGAAGTCGGCCTGCTCGGCGGCCGCGTCGCCGGCACCGCTCGCATCAGCCATCGCACCGCGGTAGGCGTTGACGTTCTGGCCGAGCAGCGTCACCTCCTTGACGCCCTGCGCGGCGAGGCCCGCGACCTCGGCGAGCACGTCGTCGAAGCGGCGGCTGACCTCCTCGCCGCGCGTGTACGGCACGACGCAGTACGAGCAGTACTTCGAGCAGCCCTCCATGATCGAGACGAAGGCGCTGGCGCCGCTGACGCGCGCCGGCGGCAGGTGGTCGAACTTCTCGATCTCGGGGAAGCTCACGTCGACCTGCGGGCGGCGTTCGCTGCGGCGCGCCGCGATCATCTGCGGCAGCCGGTGCAGCGTCTGCGGGCCGAAGACGAGGTCGACGTACGGCGCGCGCTCGATGATCGCCGCGCCTTCCTGGCTGGCGACGCAGCCGCCGACGCCGATCAGCACGCCCTTGCTCTTCAGGTGCTTGACGCGGCCGAGGTCGCTGAACACCTTCTCCTGCGCCTTCTCGCGCACCGAGCAGGTGTTGAAGAGCACAAGGTCGGCTTCGTCGGCGTTGGTCGTCGGCTCGTAGCCTTCGGCGGCGCGCAGCACATCGGCCATCTTGTCCGAGTCGTACTCGTTCATCTGGCACCCGAAGGTGCGGATGAAGACCTTCATGGCCGCGTCCAGGTCTGCGCCACGGGGTCGAAGCGCCACGCCGCGGCCTGCTCGCGCGTCGCCGGCCACGGCTGGCGCGCGCGCTCGGCGGCGGTCAGCACCCAGACCTCGCCGACGAGGCCGGAGAGGTCGACCGTGTAGTGCACGAGCAGGCGCTGATTCGTCAACGCACCGCTGACGAGCATCAGGTTGTTCTCGCCGCGGATGCGCGCGCCGGGCGCCAGGCGCGCCGGGCGGCCGTTGAGCAGCACTTCGGGCGGCTGCTGCACGACGATCTCGCCGCGCAGCGCAGTAGCCGGGAAGTTGCGCGGCTGCTGTGCGGCCGCGGGCAGGGCAGTGAGGCCGGCGGCGGCGGCCAGCAAAAGAGCGGCGGCCGTGCGGCGCGGAATGAACGAGGCAGGCAAGACACAGCGGGGCATGGTGTGGATCCAGTGGCTGTGGGAGCGCGGCAGCGCGGGGCCTGGCAAAAACAAACGGGCCCGAGTGTCGTGCTCGGGCCCGGGGCTGTTCTGGTGGCGCTTCAGGGACTTGAACCCCGGACCTGCGGATTATGATTCCGTCGCTCTAACCAACTGAGCTAAAGCGCCTGTGAGCGCGTGATTATATCGGCGCCGCCGCGCGCAGCCGGGCGCCACCACCTCTCGTGCACCGAGCCTGCTGCGCCGGTGCCAGGAACCCGATGTTCAGCTTCTTCCGCAAGAAGCCGCCCGCGGATGCGGCTGTGCCTACGCCCGCGCCCGGCCCGGCGGCTGCGCCTGCGGCGGCAACGCCCGAGCCGGCTGCGCCTGTTGCGCCTGCCGCGCCCGCTGCGCCCGCTGCGCCGACTGCGCCGACTGCGCCTCCTGCTCCGGCATCCTCCGACGCATCCGCCGCCGCTCCTGCCGCCACGAAGTCCCAGGCCGGCTGGTTCGGCCGCCTGCGCGACGGCCTGCGCAAGACCGGCGGCAGCATCGCTGCCGTCTTCACCGGCACGCGCATCGACGCGGCGCTGTACGACGAGCTCGAGGCGGCGCTGCTGATGGCCGACGCCGGCAGCGCGGCCACACAGGCGCTGCTCGACGACCTGAAGCGCCGCGTCAAGGAAGCGCAGGCCAGCGACCCCACGGCGGTGAAAGGCCTGCTCGTCGAGGCGCTCGCCGCGCAGCTGGTACCGCTGCAGAAGACGCTCGTCGTCGGCGAAGAGCGCCCGACGGTGATGATGGTCGTCGGCGTCAACGGCGCCGGCAAGACGACGAGCATCGGCAAGCTCACGCGCCATCTGGCCGAGGGCGGCTGCAAGGTGCTGCTCGCCGCCGCCGACACCTTCCGGGCCGCCGCGCGCGAGCAGTTGGCGGTGTGGGCCGACCGCACGCAGGTGCAGATCGTCAGCCAGGAAGGCGCGGACCCGGCGGCCGTGACGTTCGATGCCGTCAGCGCCGGCCGCGCGCGCGGCTGCGATGTCGTCATCGCCGACACCGCCGGGCGCCTGCCGACGCAGGCGCACCTGATGGAGGAGCTGAAGAAGATCCGCCGCGTCATCGGCCGCGCACAGGAAGGCGCGCCGCACGAGGTGCTGCTGGTCGTCGACGGCAACACCGGCCAGAACGCGCTGGCGCAGGTGAAGGCGTTCGACGCTGCGTTGGGCCTCACCGGCCTCGTCGTCACCAAGCTCGACGGCACCGCCAAGGGCGGCGTGCTGGCGGCGATCGCCCGCTGGGGCGCCGAGCAGGGCCGCGTCGTGCCCGTCTACTTCATCGGCGTCGGCGAGAAGCTCGAGGATCTGCAGCCGTTCGACGCGCGGGAGTTCGCCGAGGCGCTGCTGCGCTGAGCCTCACGCGGCGCCGCGCCTTCGGCGGCGATCTTCGCCGCGGCGCTCAGCGCTTCGCCGGCAGCGCGTCGAGGTCGTCGAAGTAGTCCGAAGGCACCGGCTCGGCCGGCTCGTGCACGCGCGGGCCGTAGACGGTGGCGGCGAAGCCGCGGTCGTCTTCGGCCAGTTCCTCGGCCTCGGCCACCGGGATCAGCGGCATCGGCCGCGAGATCGTCGGCCGCGGCGCGTCGCCCAGCAACGGCGTGAGCTGCGTGCGCGCCTCCTCGACGCTCGGCAGTTCACCTTCGCGCCAGGTGAGCACGTGCACGCCGGCGTGGCGCAGCACGCGCGACATGCGGTCGTGCCGGCGCCGCGCGCGCTCGCTCTCGGAGGCGCTGCGGATGTCGATCGCCGCGATGACGGTCGCGCTGGCGTCGCACAGCAGCAGGTCGGCGCTCAGCGAGCCGACGCGCTGCAGCCACTCGGTGTAGCTGCGGCGAAGCGGCACGCGCACGAAGCGCGACAGCGGCACCTGCGCGAGCACCAGGTGCTCAGGGCAGGCGCGGCGCAGCACTTCGTAGGCCTGGCGCTCGTCGACGGTGAGCACGCGCGCCGCCTCGGGCGGCCAGCCGGCGACGGTGTCGACGCCGTCGCGGCCGTCATCGGCGCGGCCGCTGCGCTGGCGCCAGCGCATCGCCGCCCACAGCAGCACGAGTGCGAGCAGCGCCGCCGGCAGGGCATACGGGGTGATCAAGGCAAGTTGGTCCATGCGGGGCGGGGCTTGCTGGGCAAGGAAGGGCGGCAAGAAAGGGCGGGCTCGGGACGAGGGGCCGCTCGGCCGGCCCGCGCGCCGCAGGCCAGTCCGTACGATCGGCAACCCGCGCCGCGGGCACCAGCCCCAAAGCGACAAGAGACGTATCGGACGGTGACAAAACGCTTCGGCGTTCCACCGGCCGCACGAGAGCGGCGGGTGCAAGTCCGGGTGCCCGTCAGGGGCTTGGCTGGCCGGCGCGGGCGACCTGTCAACGCGGCGGCAGGCCCGGAAAGCCCCCGCCGCCCATGCGGCGCATCATCTTCATCAGGCCGCCGCCCTTCATCTTCTTCATCATCGCCTGCATCTGCTCGAACTGGTTGAGCAGGCGGTTCACTTCCTGCACGTGCACGCCGGCGCCGGCGGCGATGCGGCGCTTGCGCGTCGCCTTGATGACCTCGGGCTTGCGCCGCTCGTGCGGCGTCATCGAATTGATGATGCCCTCCATGCGCCGCACGTCGCGCTCGGCGCGGTCCATGTCGGCGCCGGCGGCCTTGCTGGCGAGCTGGCTCGGCAGCTTGTCGACGAGGCCCGCGAGCCCGCCCATCTTCTTCATCTGCGAGATCTGGGCGAGGAAGTCGTTCAGGTCGAAACCCGAGCCGCTCTTGACCTTCTCGGCGAGCTTCTTCGCCTCGTCGAGGTCGACGCCCTTTTGCACCTCCTCGACGAGGGCGACGATGTCGCCCATGCCGAGCACGCGGCCGGCGTGGCGCTCGGCATCGAAGACCTCGAGGCCGTCGATCTTTTCGCTCGTGCCGGCGAACTTGATCGGCGCGCCGGTCACCTGCCGCACCGAAAGCGCCGCGCCGCCGCGCGAGTCGCCGTCGAGCTTGGTCAGCACGACGCCGGTCAGCGGCAGCGCCTCCTTGAAGGCGCGCGCGACGTTGACGGCATCCTGGCCCTGCATCGCATCGACGACGAACAGCGTCTCCACCGGCTGCACCGCCGCGTGCAGCTCGCGGATCTCGGCCATCAGCGCTTCGTCGATCGCCAGCCGCCCTGCGGTGTCGACGATCAGCACGTCGAAGAAGTGGCGCCGCGCGTGGTCCAGTGCGGCGAGCGCGATGTCGCGCGGCTTCTGCTCGGGCGTGCTCGCGAACCACTCGGCGCCGGCCTGGCCGGTCACCGTCTTCAGCTGCTGGATCGCCGCCGGCCGGTAGACGTCGGCCGAGACGGTGAGCACTTTCTTCTTGCGCTTGTGGATCAGGTGGCGGGCCAGCTTCGCCGTCGTCGTCGTCTTGCCCGAGCCTTGCAGGCCCGCCATCAGCAGCACGGCCGGCGGCTGCGTCGCGAGGTCGATGTCGGCCGGCGGCTTCAGCGCGCCGGCGGCATCGGTCTCGCCCATCGTCGCGGCGAGCTCCTTGTGCACGATGCCCACCAGCGCCTGGCCGGGGTTCAACGAGCCGACGACCTGCTGGCCGAGCGCCTTGTCCTTGACGCGGGCAATGAAGTCGCGCACGACCGGCAGCGCCACGTCGGCTTCGAGCAGCGCGAGGCGCACCTCGCGCAGCATGTCGGCGACGTTGCTTTCGGTGATGCGCGCCTGGCCGCGCATCGTCTTGACCAGGCGCGACAGCCGTTCTGAAAGGGTGGAGGCCATCGGGGGGCTGGCCGCGCGGCGCGCGGGTCGCGCGTGCGCAGGAGACAGAGGAAAGGGGTGGGTAAACTGCGACGATGATTCTATCGAGCGCACCGGCGAGCCTGGCCCCTGGCGGCGGCCTGCTGCTGGCCGGCGTCACGCTGTTGCTCTACGCGCTGGCGGCGGTGCCGGCGGTCAGCGCGACGCGTGGCGGCGAGACCTGGCGCCGGCTCGGGCCGGCCGCGCTCGTCGGCGCGTTCGTGCTGCACCTGCTGCTGCTGCTCATCGACATCGGCGGCTTTGCCGGCGGCAGCACGGGCGGCGGCATGCGCTGGGGTTTCGGGCCCGTGCTGTCGATGACGGTGTGGCTGATGATCGCCGTGCACCAGGTCGAAAGTCGGCTGCTGCCGCTGCCCACCGTGCGGCTGGCGCTGGCGCTGGCGGGCATCGCGGGCGTCGTCTTCGCGGTGCTGTTCCCGGGTGACGCGCGGCACGGCGGCACGGTGCTCGCGCCGCTGCACTTTGCGCTCGGGGTCGGCTCGTATGGCCTCTTCGCCGCCGCGGTGCTGCACGCGAGCCTGCTCGACCGCGCCGAGCGGCGGCTGCGTTCGGGCGCGGCGCGCACGGCCGGCGCACCGGCGGGGCTGCCGCTGCTGCAGCTCGAGCGGCTGACCTTCCGCTTCGTCGAAATCGGCTTCGTCGTGCTGACGCTCACGCTGCTGCTCGGCGTCTTCTCGGCCGCGCAATGGCGCTGGGACCACAAGTCGGTGTTCTCGCTGCTCGCCTGGGGCGTCTTCGCCGCGCTGCTGATCGGCCGGCACCGGCGCGGCTGGCGCGGGCGGCAGGCGACACGTTGGCTGTACGTCGGCGCGGCGTTGCTGCTGCTGGCCTACGTCGGCTCGCGGTTTGTGCTCGAAGTGCTGCTGCGGCGCGCGGGCGCCTGAAGCACAGCGAAAGAGGAGCCATGCTCAGAGTCTTGATCATCGTCGCCGTGCTGGTGGCGTTGGCGTTGTGGATGTTGAAGGGGCGCCGCAGCGGGTCGCCCGATGCCGGCAGTGGTGCCGCCCGCCGCCGCGGCAACGAGCCGGCCACGATGGTGGCCTGCGCGCACTGCGGCGTGCACCTGCCGCGCCCCGACGCCAGCTATGACGCCGAGGGCCGTTCGTACTGTGGTGAAACGCATCGCGTGGCCGGGCCGCGTTGAAGCGCCGCCGCGCAGGCGGCTGCCGCGATGAACGCCTCCGACGGTGAACGTCGGCACGGCGACCGCCGCGCCAACGACCGCCGGCGCGCCGGTGGCCGCCGGCGCGACGATGCCTTGTTCGCGACGCTGAGCGGCGAAACCCACCCGAACAGCGAATCGTTCTTCGACCCCGGCTGGCTTGCCGCCGGCGAGATGCCGCCCGACAGCCGGTTGCTGCTGCGCCAGGTGCGTCGTATCGCCGCGGCGCAGGACACGGCGCTGGTGCGCGTCTTCCGCACCTACGTCGCGGCGCGTGCGGTCATCGGCGTCGGCCTCGTCACCGCGCAGGGCTTGTCGAGCCTGTTCGGCGTGCGCAGCGCCGAACTGCTGTCGCTCGTGTGCCTGGTCTATGCCGCGCAGGCGATCACGTTGTGGCTGCTGCCGCGCTTCAGGCCGCTGGCCGGGCCGAAGCCGCATGCGCAGCAGCGCCGGCGCCAGTGGCTGGCGACGATCGGCGTGGACATCCTCGCCTTCTTCGGACTGCACTTGCTCGAAGTGGGCTCGAGCTTCAACTATGCGGCGCTGCTCGTGTTGCCGGTGCTGATGGCCGGCGTGCTGACTTCGCGCCTGCTGGCGCTGGGCACTGCGGCGGCGGTGTCGCTGCTGCTGCTGGGGGCGGCTTCAGTGGCGACGTTCGACACGCTGGCGCCCGGGCTGATGCTGCAGTCGGGGCTGACGGGGCTGGGTCTTTTCATCATCACGCTGCTGGCCGGTGAACTGGCCGGCCGCCTGGCGCGCGAGGAACTTGCGGCACGTGGCAGCCTGGAGCTGGCGCGCCAGCAGGCGCAGCTGAACCGCCTCGTCATCGAGGAGATGGCCGATGGCGTGCTTGTCGTCGACCGCCACCTGCGCGTGCGCGCGGCCAACCCGGCGGCGCGTTCGCTGCTGGTCGAGGAAGGGCTCGCGCCGCCGGCGCCGTTCGGGCTCGGCGAGCGCGCCGCGTGGCGCGTGCTGCATGACGAGGTGAAGCAGCTCTTTGTCGGCGGCGACGACGCCGCAGATGCACGAAGCGCCGCTGCGGCAGCCTGGCCCGAAGCCGGCCGCGACGTGCTGGTGCGCTTTGCCGACGGCGTGACGCGCACGCTGCGCGTGCGCGTGCGCTTCATGCGCAGCAGCGCGCTCGACGCGGATCCAGGCGTCGACGGCACCGACCTGCCCGACGAACCGTTCGTCGTGCTGCTGCTCGAAGACGTGCGCACGGCGCAGGCGCGGCTGCGCCAGGAGAAGCTGGCCGCGATGGGCCGCGTCTCGGCCGGCATCGCGCACGAGATCCGCAACCCGCTGGCCGCCATCGCGCAGGCCAATGCGCTGCTGCTCGAAGACGAACTGGTGCCGGCGCAGCAGCGGCTCGCGCGCATCGTCGCCGACAACGTCGCGCGGCTCGATCGCATCGTCGACGACGTGCTCGAAGTCGCGCCGACGACAACGCCGCTGGTCGGCGCGATCGACGCGCGCGCCGTCATTGCCGCCACCACGGCCGAATGGGCGGCGATGACGCAGCTGCCCCTGGCCGCCGACAGCCGGCTGCGCGTGCAGGTCGCCGACCGGCCGCTCGGCGTGTTGTTCGACGCCGAGCACCTGCGCCGCGTGCTCGTCAACCTGCTGGACAACGCCTGCCGCCATTCGACCGACGAGCCCGGCGCCGTGGTCGTGCGCCTGCGCGCCGAAGACGCCGGCAGCAGTGGCGGCGGCGCGCGCGTCGTGCTCAGCGTCGCCTCCGACGGCCCGCTCATCGCGCCCGAAGTCGAGCGCTATCTCTTCGAGCCGTTCTACTCGTCGCGCAGCCGCGGCTCGGGCCTCGGCTTGTATATTTGCCGCGAGCTGTGCGAGCGCTACGGCGCGAGCATCGAGTACCGGCCGCGGCCCGCCGGCGAACGCGCGCGCAACGAGTTTGTCGTCAGCATGCGCCGAGCCGAGTTGGCGATGGCGGCGACGGTGCTGCCGCTGGAGCCTTGAGAAGCCACCCCGCCGCATGACTGCCCACGCTGCCGCCGCCTCGCCACCGCCCGGCGGTTCACCGCGCCTGCTGGTCGTCGACGACGAGCCCGACCTGCGCACGCTGTATGAGCTGACGCTGCTGCGCGAGGGCTACGACGTCGAGTGCGCCGGCGGCGTCGACGAGGCGTGGGGCATGCTCGCCGAGCGGCCGTTCCAGCTCGTCATCACCGACATGCGGCTGCCCGACGGCACGGGCCTCGATCTGCTGCACCGCATGGAAGCGGCCGGGCGCGGCGAGAAGGCGATGGTCATCACCGCCTACGCGTCGCCCGAGAACGCGGTCGAGGCGCTGAAGGCCGGCGCCTACGACTACCTGACGAAGCCGGTGGACCTGCGGCAGTTCCGCGCCGTCGTCGCCTCGGCGCTCGGGCGCACGCCGGCGCCGCCGCGCGAGCGCGCCACCGAAGGCCGCGGCGCCGCGCCGCGCGCCGGCGCCGCGTTGTCGCGCCTGGCCGGCGAGTCGCCGGCGATGCAGCAGGTGCGCTCGCTGATCGAGAAGGTCGCGCGCAGCATGGCCCCGGTGCTCGTCGCCGGCGAATCCGGCACCGGCAAGGAACTGGTCGCGCGCGCGATCCACGAGACCTCGCCGCGCGCCGCGGCGCCGTTCGTCGCCGTCAACTGCGGCGCGATTCCCGAGGCGCTGCTCGAGGCCGAGTTCTTCGGCTTCCGCAAGGGCGCGTTCACCGGCGCACACGAAGACCGCGAAGGCTTCTTCCAGATGGCGCAGGGCGGCACGCTCTTCCTCGACGAGATCGGCGACCTGCCGCTGGCGATGCAGAGCAAGCTCTTGCGCGTGATCCAGGAGCGCGCCGTGCGCCAGCTCGGCGCGGCGGCCGAGGTGCCGGTCAACGTGCGCATCGTCAGCGCCACGCACAAGGACCTCGGCGCGGAGGTGCAGGCCGCGCGGTTTCGACAGGACCTGTACTACCGCCTGAACGTCATCCGCATCGCCGTGCCGCCGCTGCGCGAGCGCATCGCCGACCTGCCGGCCATCTGCGCGGCGGTGCTCGCGCGCATCGCGCGCGACGCCGGCGTGAGCCCCGTGCCGATCCTCGCGCCCGAGGCGCTGCAGCAGCTGCTGCGCCACCCGTTCCCGGGCAACGTGCGCGAGCTCGAGAACCTGTTGCATCGCGCGCTGGCGCTGGCCACGGGCCCGGCGATCACGCACGGCGATCTCGGCTTGATCGACGGCGGCGACGACGTACTGTCGTCCGAGGCACAAGCAACCGGGCTTGACATCGAAGTGCCCGCCGCACCGCTGCCGCGATCAGGCGAAGCCGAGACGCCGCTGCCGAGCGACCTCGCGGCGCACCTGGACAACGTCGAGCGCGACATCCTCGAACGTGCGCTCGCCGCGCATCGCTACAACCGCACGGCGGCCGGCGCGAGCCTCGGACTGTCGCTGCGGCAGATGCGCTACCGCATGGCGCGGCTGGGCGTGCTGGCGCCCGACGCGGGCGCAGGCGGCCCGAGTGGTGAAGGCAACGGCGCGGGCGACGTTTGAAGCGCGGCGCGTGGCGTTGAGCGTGCGCGCCGCATGACCCGCCGCTGGCACGAAGGCTGGTGGCCGCCCGCGCGGCGCATCGAGTCGCCGAACCACGGGCCGCGACCGCCCGGCACGGCGATCACGCTCGTCGTGCTGCATTCGATCAGCCTGCCTCCCGGGCGCTATGGCGGCGACGCGGTGCAGCGCCTGTTCACGAACACGCTCGACGCGTCATCGCATCCGGCTTTCGCGGGGCTCGAGGGCCTGCGCGTGTCTGCGCACTTCTTCATCCGGCGCGACGGCCGCTGCGAGCAGTACGTGTCGTGCGACCGGCGCGCCTGGCACGCCGGCGTGTCGTCGTGGCGCGGGCGCAGCGGCTGCAACGACTGGTCGATCGGCATCGAGCTCGAAGGCCTCGAGGGCCGGCGCTTCGATGCGCGGCAGTACGAACGGCTGGCGCAGTTGCTGCGCGCGTTGAGCCTGCGCTACCCGCTCGACGAAGTGGCCGGTCATGAGCACGTGGCGCCGGGCCGCAAGCACGACCCCGGTGTGGGTTTTGACTGGCCGCGGCTCGCGCGCATGCTGCGCCGGCGGCGGCCCGTTCTTGTGCCTTTCGTGCCCGATGTGACGACCTCGGAGTAACGCTAGCCGTAGTGCCTTGTAGCCCCCGGGAACACCATATATAGTGCCCGCCGGGCGCCACGAAGAATATCGCCGGACCTGCTAGAGGAATCGTTGGGCAGCAGGTCCCGGAACGGTCGAAGAGACAAAGCAAGCCCTGCCGCGAGCAGGGCGGAAGACCGATCGGTGACCCGGATGGATCGCAGCGCGTACCGGACACGTACCGGACCGCGCGCCGCGATCGACTGTCGATCCGCCATCGTTGCCGGCGGGTTCACAACGAGCCGTTGTCGCAATCCGCTGATCGCTTTTTCGCCAGTCCCGAGCAAGCCCAACCCGTCGCCGAGTCTTGTCCCGTGACGCCGTCCCGTCGAGCGCATTGCCGCGCGCCGGGCTCTGCGCGGCGGCTTCGGTGCCGGGCCCGCTGACCACCCTAGACACACAAGAGAGAGGAACCGCATGCAAGCTGCCGCGCCCACCGCCGCTGCCGATCTGTCCCATTCGCTCGCCTCGGGCCGCGCCGGCGCCGCGTCGCCGCTCGGCGCCGCTTCGGCCTACGCCGGCTACCAGATCATCCGCCGCAACGGCGCGGTGGTCGGCTTCGAGCCGAACAAGATCGCGGTGGCGCTGATGAAGGCCTTCCTCGCGGTGCACGGCACGCAGGGCGCGGCGTCGGCGAGCGTGCGCGAGACGGTGGAGATGCTCACCGAGGTGGTGGTGCGCGGCCTCGTGCGATCGCGCCCGGGCGGCGGCACCTTCCACATCGAGGACGTGCAGGACCAGGTCGAGCTCGGCCTGATGCGCGGCGGCCACCACGAGGTGGCGCGCGCCTACGTGCTCTATCGCGAGCGGCGTGCGCAGGAGCGCGCGCGCCAGTCGGTGCCGGCGGTGGCGAAGGCGCCGGAGGTCTTCGTCACCGATGCCGGCGGCCGCCGGCCGCTGGACATGGCGGCGCTGCGCGCGCTGGTCGAATCGGCGTGCGCGGGCCTGGGGGCAGCGAAGTCAGCGCCGAGCCGATCCTCGCCGAGACGCGGCGCAATCTCTACGACGGGGTGCCGATCGACGAGGTCTTCAAGGCCGCGATCCTGGCCGCGCGCACGCTGATCGAGAAGGACCCGGCGTACACGCGCGCCACTGCGCGCCTGCTGCTGCACACGATCCGCAAGGAGATCCTCGGCCGCGAGACGACGCAAGCCCAGATGGGCGAGGCCTATCCCGAGTACTTCCCGCGCTTCATCAAGCAGGGCATCGGTGCCGAACTGCTCGACGAGAAGCTCGCGCAGTTCGACCTGGCGCGCCTGGGTGCGGCGCTGAAGCCCGAGCGCGATCTGCAGTTCGACTACCTCGGGCTGCAGACGCTGTATGACCGCTACTTCCTGCACATCGACGACGTGCGCATCGAGATGCCGCAGGCGTTCTTCATGCGCGTGGCGATGGGGTTGAGCCTCAACGAGATCGACCGCGAGGCACGCGCGATCGAGTTCTACGACGTGCTGTCGACCTTCGACTTCATGAGCAGCACGCCGACGCTCTTCAACAGCGGCACGCGGCGCAGCCAGCTCTCGAGCTGCTACCTGACGACGGTGGCCGACGACCTCGACGGCATCTACGAGGCGCTGAAGGAAAACGCGCTCTTGTCCAAGTTCGCCGGCGGCCTGGGCAACGACTGGACGCGCGTGCGGGCGCTCGGCAGCTACATCAAGGGCACCAACGGCAAGAGCCAGGGCGTGGTGCCGTTCCTGAAGGTCGTCAACGACACCGCGGTGGCCGTCAACCAGGGCGGCAAGCGCAAGGGCGCGGTATGCGCCTATCTCGAAGCCTGGCACCTGGACATCGAGGAGTTCCTCGAGCTGCGCAAGAACACCGGCGACGACCGGCGGCGCACGCACGACATGAACACCGCGAACTGGATCCCCGACCTCTTCATGAAGCGGGTGATCGAAGGCGGAAACTGGACCTTGTTCTCCCCGTCCACCTGCCCCGACCTGCACGACAAGTTCGGCCGCGCCTTCGAGGAGGCCTACACCGCCTACGAAGCCAAGGTCGACCGCGGCGAGATCAAGCTCTTCAAGCGCATGCCGGCCAAGGACCTGTGGCGCCGCATGCTCTCGATGCTGTTCGAGACCGGGCACCCGTGGATCACGTTCAAGGACGCCTGCAACGTGCGCAGCCCGCAGCAGCACGCCGGCGTCGTGCACAGCTCGAACCTGTGCACCGAGATCACGCTGAACACCAGCGACACCGAGATCGCGGTGTGCAACCTCGGCAGCGTCAACCTCGCGCAGCACCTGGCGGACGGCGCGATCGACCAGGACAAGCTGAAGAAGACCGTGTCGACGGCGATGCGCATGCTCGACAACGTCATCGACATCAACTACTACTCGGTGAAGAAGGCGCGCGACAGCAACCTGCGCCATCGGCCGGTGGGTCTGGGCATCATGGGCTTCCAGGACTGCCTGTACCGGCTGCGCCTGCCCTACGCCAGCGTCGAGGCGATGGAGTTCGCCGATCGCTCGATGGAGGCCGTGTGCTACCACGCCTACTGGGCCAGCACCGAGCTGGCGGCCGAGCGCGGGCGCTACACCAGCTTCCGCGGCAGCCTGTGGGACCGCGGCGTGCTGCCGCCCGACAGCATCGACCTGCTGGCGCAAGAGCGCGGCGGCTACGTCGAGGTCGACCGCTCGGGCACGCTCGACTGGGGCGCGCTGCGCCAGCGCATCGCCGCCAACGGCATGCGCAACAGCAACTGCGTCGCCATCGCGCCCACCGCCACCATCAGCAACATCATCGGCGTCGACGCGTCGATCGAGCCGAGCTTCGGCAACCTGTCGGTGAAGAGCAACCTGTCGGGCGAGTTCACCGTCGTCAACGAGTACCTCGTGCGCGACCTGAAGAAGCTCGGGCTCTGGGACGACGTGATGGTGATGGACCTGAAGCACTTCGACGGCTCGCTGCGGCCGATCGACCGCGTGCCCGAGGAGCTGAAGCGCCTGTACGCGACCGCCTTCGAGATCGACGCGAGCTGGCTGGTGGAAGCCGGCGCGCGGCGCCAGAAGTGGATCGACCAGGCGCAGAGCCTGAACATCTACATGGCCGGCGCCTCGGGCAAGAAGCTCGACGAGATCTACAAGCTCGCCTGGCTGCGCGGCCTGAAGACCACCTACTACCTGCGCACGACGAGCGCGACCTACGCCGAGAAGAGCACCGTGGCGCCGGGTGCGCTGAATGCGGTGCCGAGCGCGGCGAGCACGTCGGCTGCGTCGAGCGCATCGACCGCAATGGCCGAGCCGGTCGCCGAGCCCGCGAGCGACATCAAGTTCTGCTCGATCGACAACCCCGATTGCGAGGCGTGTCAGTAGGAGCTGCAGCCGTGCGACGCGCGACGCGCGTCGCATTGGCTTGGCTCATCGAACGAACACTGCACATGCGGCAACGGACTCGCACAGCGCACACATCACACGCGCCGCGCGATGCGATGCCGCAACAACATGAGGCCCTTCATGTCAACTAGTGCTTGGTGTTCGCGCACAACACTTGGATAATTCCGAACTGCAGGAAGCACTCACATGCTGGTCTGGGAAGAAGACGCACGAACCCCAAGCAACCACGCGCCCTCCACTTCATCGAGGGGCGCGACCGTCCCGTCGCCGAGCGCACCAAGTGCATCGAGCGTTGCGGCGACGCCAGCCTTCCGCCCGACGTTCGATCAACAGCCTGCGCTGCAATCGGCCGTCGCAGCCTTCGCGCCCGCGCCTGTCTCACCGGCCGCCGCGGCGCGCCCCGCGCCGGCCGCCGCGCAGCAGCGCCGCGTCAACGTCGCCGACAAGCGCATCATCAACGGCCAGACCGACGTCAACCAGCTGGTGCCGTTCAAGTACAAGTGGGCTTGGGAGAAGTACCTCGCCACCTGCGCCAACCACTGGATGCCGCAAGAGGTGAGCATGTCGCGCGACATCGCGACGTGGAAGGATCCCAACGGCCTGACCGAAGACGAGCGCCGCATCATCAAGCGCAACCTCGGCTTCTTCGTCACCGCCGACTCGCTGGCCGCCAACAACATCGTGCTGGGCACCTACCGGCACATCACGGCGCCCGAGTGCCGCCAGTTCCTGCTGCGCCAGGCCTTCGAAGAGGCGATCCACACGCACGCCTACCAGTACATCGTCGAGAGCCTGGGCCTCGACGAAGGCGAGATCTTCAACGCCTATCACGAGGTCGACTCGATCCGCGACAAGGACGAGTTCCTGATCCCGTTCATCGACGCGATCATGGACCCGGCGTTCCGTACCGGCACGCCCGAGGCCGACCAGACGCTGCTGAAGAGCCTGATCGTCTTCGCCTGCCTGATGGAAGGCTTGTTCTTCTACGTCGGCTTCACGCAGATCCTGGCGCTCGGCCGGCAGAACAAGATGACGGGCGCGGCCGAGCAGTACCAGTACATCCTGCGCGACGAGTCGATGCACTGCAACTTCGGCATCGACCTGATCAACCAGATCAAGCTCGAGAACCCGCACCTGTGGACGGCTGCCTTCAAGGCCGAGATCCGCGCGCTGTTCGAACGCGCGGTCGAGCTCGAATACCGGTACGCCGAGGACACGATGCCGCGCGGCGTGCTCGGCCTCAACGCCTCGATGTTCAAGGGCTACCTGCGCTACATCGCCAACCGGCGTGCGACGCAGATCGGCCTGGACGCGCTGTTCCCCAACGAGGAGAACCCGTTTCCCTGGATGAGCGAGATGATCGACCTGAAGAAGGAGCGCAACTTCTTCGAGACGCGGGTCATCGACTACCAGACCGGCGGCGCGCTGGCGTGGGACTGAAGGGAGTTCCATGAACGACGTCCGTCCCAAACGTCCGCCAACGCCGCGCCCTGCGCCGGCGAGCGGGCGCGACTGAGAGATCAAGAATGGCGGATCACGGCTGGCCCTCCAAGAGCCATCACCGCCTCGCGACCCGGGCACCCGCCCGGGCGACGAGAGCAGGAGCCGGATCCGCGGCCCCGTTCACTGCACCGGGGCTGCCAACAAGGACCCTCGAGGTTCCCAAGGCAGACCAGCGGGCGGTGAATCTCCGTGCGGCATCCAGCCGTGCGGAGCTTTTTGCAACTTGATCAAGGAGATCGTTATGGCAACTGCGAAGAAAGCTGCGAAGAAGGCGCCCGCCAAGAAGGCTGCCAAGAAGGCGCCGGCCAAGAAGGCCGCGGCGAAGAAGGCGCCGGCCAAGAAGGCGGCGGCCAAGAAGGCGCCGGCCAAGAAGGCGGCGGCCAAGAAGGCCCCGGCCAAGAAGGCCGCAGCGAAGAAGGCCCCGGCGAAGAAGGCCGCAGCGAAGAAGCGCGCCCCGGCCAAGAAGGCGGCGGCGAAGAAGACGGCGGCACGGCGGCCGAGCTCGAAGAAGCCGGCGGCGAAGAAGGCGGCGAAGAAGCCCGCTGCCCCCGCTGCCCCTGCTGCCCCTGCCCCTGCAGCCAAGACCACGCTGAATCCCGCGGCCGCTTGGCCGTTCCCGACTGGCAACAAGCCGTAATCTCTGGCGGGCGACCTGGCGGTCGCTCCCAGATCAGCCCCAAGCCCGGTTCGCCGGGCTTTTTCGTTCCGCGGGTCCAGACCTGCGATTCGGCTTACAGAGACAAGGCGCGATGGAGGAGAACCAGGGCCAGACACCATGCCAAGCTTCTTACCAACCTCGATGCGGAGATCGCCTCAACAAGAGACGAGATGCGACGCGGTGAGTTGATTGCTCGAAAGGCGGGGTATCTGGCTCGCCTCGGGTCGTTTGACGAGGCCCAGCGAGCGCCTCCCTTGGAGAAGCGCGAGTTCGGCAACGGCCAGAACCCGCGCGTCTCCATCACGATCATGTGCGCCGAGGCCCAACTGATCTACTTCAAAGACCTGGGCGATCAAGCGCGCGATCGAATGATGCGGGCTCAGCTGCTCAGCGTGGCCGGTCGCGATGCAGCGCTTTCGGCGCTCACGTCCGCATGGCTCGCTCACATCTGCTTCAACCTCCATCGCCACGAAGAGATGGTCCGAAGCGCGAAGTCCGCGCTGGACAGGGACTGGTCAGGGACCCTTGAGGCGCAAGTCGCCTTGGCACCACCTTCGGGCCTACGCAGCAGACCAACTGGAGATGGCATCGCGGACTCGAGGGCGCCTGTACGGTGAATCTTGGCGAACGCCCGACGACTGCCTGATCGGCAAGCAGTGCCGCCAGGGCACGTTCTGCCATCGGTACATGCCGCCACCCTGCGCCAGACGCTGCGGCGACCAGGCGACGATCGGACGGCAATCAACTATCAGGCCATGGCGAGCGCTTCTCTGGGCGCTGCTGGCCGATGGCATCGGGCAGCGCTTTATGGAACTACGGCGATGCTGACAACCCTGGCGCCGATGGCAGCTGCGGCTGGATCTGAACTCTACGAGCCCTAGCTGCAACTGATCGGCGTGCGGCGCTGCGCAACTTCGTCTATCCTGGGACGCAAAGTCGGGCGTCCTGGCGGGCAAAGCAGTTCACCTGGCCTCCCTCGCTCAATGAGGGCGTCATGAAGCCTGATGCCCAGACAATCCAGAGTCGTTGATTGATCTCGAGATTGGCCTGCGCTCGCCTCTGGAGGCCGAAGACCAAGTTCGGGCGGCCTCGCTGAGCGACCTCAGCCGTCTTCGAGACGACAAGCCCTCGCGGTCGCGGACAGCCGAGCATCAAGCCGCGGGTGTCTCGTCGCTCTGAGCCTTCAATTCAGAAGCGGGGCCTGCAGCGGATTTGACCGCTATCAACCGCGCTGGCCGAGCTGAACGCGCCACTCAAGAGGCCCAGTGACCGCAGGCGCCCTGGCCCTCCTCCCCCCATCGCCCTCCTCCTGGGCTCCTCCTCCGACTGGGAGACGTTGCGCCCGGCGGCGGAGATCCTGGCTGACCTCGGTGTGGCCTACGAGGCGCGGGTTGTCTCGGCGCATCGGATGCCTGACGACATGTTCCGCTACGCTGAGCAGGCCGAGGCGCGTGGCCTGCGGGCGATCATCGCCGGCGCCGGCGGTGCGGCGCACCTGCCTGGCATGCTCGCGGCGAAGACCACGGTGCCGGTGCTCGGCGTGCCGGTGCCCAGCCGCCATCTGAACGGTGTCGACTCGCTGTACTCGATCGTCCAGATGCCCAAGGGCATCCCGGTGGCGACGTTTGCGATCGGCACTGCGGGCGCGGCCAACGCGGCGCTGTTCGCCGCGGCGATGCTCGCGCACGACGACGCCGGCCTGCGCCAGCGCCTGCACGCCTTCCGCGCCCGCCAGACCGAGGCGGCGCGCGCGATGACGCAGGACCTCGGCCCGCGATGACACCGCCGCCTGCCCGCGCCGCGGCGCCTGCCGCGGCCGCGCCGACGCCGCTGGCGCTTGCGCCGTCGTCGCCCGCCACCGTGCCGACACGCTCGGCCCACCTCGGCATGCTCGGTGGCGGCCAGCTCGGGCGCATGTTCGTCCACGCCGCGCAGCGCCTGGGGCATCGCGTCACGGTGCTCGACCCGGACGCGGCGAGCCCGGCCGGCGCCGCTGCCGACGACCACCTCGTCGCCGCCTACGACGACGCGGCAGCGCTCGCGCAGCTGGCCGGGCGCTGCGCGGCCGTCAGCACCGAGTTCGAGAACGTGCCGGCCGCGGCGCTGCGTGCGCTCGCCGAGCGCGGCTGCCGCGTCGCGCCGTCGGCCGATGCGGTGGCGGTGTGCCAGCATCGCCTGCGCGAGAAGCAGCTCTTCGTGCGCGCCGGCGTGCCGTGCGCGCCGCATGCGGCGATAGAGAACGAGGCCGACCTCGCCGACGCGCGGCTGGACGCGCTGCTGCCCGGCATCCTCAAGACCGCGACGCTCGGCTACGACGGCAAGGGCCAGATCCGTGTCGGCTCGCGCGTCGAGCTGGCCGCGGCGTTCGACACGCTGCGCCGCGCGCCGTGTGTGCTCGAGCAACGCCTGCCGCTGGCCGCCGAGCTGAGCATCATCGTCGCGCGCGCGAGCGATGGCACCGTCGTTCATTTGCCGCCCAACGCGAACCTGCATCGCGACGGCATCCTCGCCGTCACGCAGGTACCGGCGCCGGGCCTGCCGGCCGGCCTCGCGGCGCAGGCGGTGGCGTGCGCTTCGCGCCTGGCCGAGACCCTCGGCTACGTCGGCGTGCTGTGCGTCGAGTTCTTCGTGCTCGACGACGGCCGCCTCGTCGCCAACGAGATGGCGCCGCGGCCGCACAACTCGGGCCACGCGAGCATCGACGCGTGTGATGTCTCGCAGTTCGAGCTGCAGGTGCGCACGCTGCTCGGTCTGCCGCTACCGCCGCCGCGCCAGCACTCGAGCGCGGTGATGCTGAACCTGCTCGGCGACCTGTGGTTCGATGCCGTGAGCGGCGCCGCGCGCGAACCCGACTGGCCGGCCGTGCTGGCGCTGCCCGGCGCGCACCTGCACCTGTACGGCAAACGCGAGGCGCGCCTTGGCCGCAAGATGGGCCACCTGACGGTGACGGCGGCGGATCTCGCCGAAGCGCGCCGCATCGCCGGTGAGGCGGCGCGCTGGCTCGGGCTGCCGCCGTTGCCGGCGTTGCCCGAGGGCGCTGTCGCGCCTGCACGGGCCGGCACTTGACATCGCGATGGACGCAGCAGCCTGCACCGTCGACGAGGCGGCCGACGCGCTGGCGCGCGGCGAGCTCGTCGCGATGCCGACCGAGACCGTTTACGGCCTCGCCGCGCGTGCCGACGACGACGCGGCCGTCGCGCGCATCTTCGCCGCGAAAGGCCGGCCGTCGGACCACCCGCTGATCGTGCACGTGGCCGACATCGCCGCCGCCGAACGCTTCGCCGCCGAACTGCCGGCGACCGCGCGGCGGCTGATGGCCGCCTTCTGGCCCGGGCCGCTGACGTTGATCGTGCCGCGCCGGCCGGGCATCGGCGGTGCGGCCGCCGCGGGCCTCGCGACAGTCGGCCTGCGCATGCCTTCACATCCGCTGGCGCTGGCGCTGCTGCGCGCGGCGGCCGCGCGCGGCGTCGCCGGTGTCGCCGCGCCGAGCGCCAACCGCTTCGGGCGCGTCAGCCCGACGCGGCCCGAGCACGTGCGCGCCGAGTTCGGCCCCGGGCTGCTCGTGCTCGACGGCGGGCCGTGCGAGGTGGGCATCGAATCGGTGATCGTCGACTGCACGCGCGAGCCGCCGGCGCTGCTGCGCCCGGGCCAGCTCGCGCGTGAGCGCATCGAGGCCGTGCTCGGCGAGCCGCTGGCCGACCGTGATGCCGCCTCGCCGCGCGCGTCGGGCACCCTAGAAGTGCACTACGCGCCGCGCGCCGCGCTGCGCCTGGTGGCGAGCGACGAACTTGCGCGCCGCGTGCAGCGCCCGCCCGGGCCGGCGGAGCAGGGGGTGGCGGTATATTCCCGCGTCGCTCCGGCCGAAGGCTGGCTGCACCGGCGCATGCCGGCCGACGCCGACGCGCTG
Organism: Betaproteobacteria bacterium; assembly: GCA_016716535.1. Lineage (GTDB taxonomy): Bacteria > Pseudomonadota > Gammaproteobacteria > Burkholderiales > Burkholderiaceae_C > Rubrivivax. The sequence goes on from JADJWD010000005.1 coordinate 208,388, forward strand.
GCGCAGGAGCTGTTCGCGGCGCTGCGCACGTTCGACGAAGCGGGTGCCCACACGATCTGGCTCGAGCAGTTGCCCGCCGGCAGCGCGTGGGAAGGGGTGCTCGATCGCGTGACGCGCGCCGCGGCCGCGGCGCCGCCAGGGTCCTAGCGGCCCCCTGCCTTCGGCCCCCTCAGTTCATCCCGCACCGCCCAACGCCTCATGTTCCCTCTGACTTCCCTTGCCCGCGTTGCCGGTGGCATCGCCGCCGCGGTGGTGGCGGTCGCCGGCTGCGGCGGCGGCACGACGCAGTACGAGCCGTTCGTGCCCGACCGCGTGATCGCCTTCGGCGACGAAGCGACGGCGCTGACGACCGACGCACCGAGCGGCCGCAACTACTCGATCAACGCTTTCGGCGGCGACGACACGCCCGAGGACACGAGCGACGACGTCATCGACTGCACGCTGCAGCCGAACTGGGTGCAGTCGCTCGCCTCGGCCTATGGCTTCGTCTTCGCCGAGTGCAACCCGGACAACGTCACCGAGCTGAAGGCGGTGAACCGCGCCGCGGCCGGCGCCCGCGTCGCCGAGGTGGCGGCGCAGGTCGAGGCGCAGGCGGCCGCCGGCGGCTTCGGCCCCCGCGACATCGCCGCGCTGATGGTCGGCGTCAACGATGTCGTCGAGCTGTACGGCCGCTTCGACGGCAGCAACGAGGCCGCGTTGATTGCCGAGGCGCACGAGCGCGGCGCGCAGGCCGGCCGTGTCGTCAACCGCCTCGTCGAGCTGGGCGCCAAGGTCGTCGTCGCGAACATCCCGGACCTCTACTACACGCCGTTCGCGGTGAAGGAAGAGGCGGCCTTCCCGGGCGGCGGGCGCGCCAGCCTGCTATCGCGCCTGTCGCAGGCGTTCAACGAGCGGTTGGGCGTGACGCTGTTCCCCGACGGGCGCTACGTCGCGCTGGTGCAGACCGACCAGCGCGTGATGGCGATGGCGCTGGCGCCGTCGGCCTTCGGGCTGGGCAACGTCACCGAAGCGGCCTGCGCGACGCTGCCGCCGGACTGCACGACGAAGACGCTCGTCAGTGGTGCATCGGCCAGCAGCTACTTGTGGGCCGGTGACGTGCTGCTGGCGCCGGTCGGCCAGTCGCAAATAGCGAGCCTCGCGATCTCGCGCGCGCAGCGCAACCCGTTCTAGTCGGCGGCGGGTGCCGGGCCGCCGCTCGAGCGGCGATGGCCGCGCTCGACGCGCAGCTTGGTCCACAGGATCGTCGACGCCAGCGCCAGCGTCACGACGTTGGCGATGATCACCGGCCACTGGCCGATGGCGATGCCGTACAGCAGCCACAGCGCCACGCCGAGCGTGAACGCGCCATACATCGACAGCGAGATGCCGCTCACGTCGCGCGTGCGCAGCGTCAGCCAGGCCTGCGGCACGAACGCCGACGTGGTGAGGCAGGCGGCCAGGTAGCCCAGGATGTCGGGCAGGGTCGGCAGGTCCATCGGAAGACGGCTCGTCGACAGGGGCACGCGGCGCCTGTCGCCGGCAGGGATGCAGCGGCAAGGATGGCCATGATCGCACGGCTAAACTGACCGCATGGCCGCCCCTGCGCCGTCCAAGATGTCCGCGGCCACGACGGCGCGTTTGTCGGCGCTCGCCGTGTTGGTGATCTGGATCAGCTTCATCCTCGTGGCGCGCGGCAGCGCGCGCGGGACGCTGACGGCGCTGGACATCACCTGGCTGCGCTTCGTGTTCTCGGGCCTCGTCGTGCTGCCGTTCGCGTGGCATTTCAGGCGCGCATTGATTGCTGGCCTCACCGTGGGCTTCGATGCCGACATCGGTTCCGATCTGCCCCGCGGCGTCGCGCTGCGCCGCGCGTTGGCACTCGCGTACTTCGGCGGTCTCGGCTACTGCCTTTTCGCCTATCACGGCTTCTTTCATGCGCCGGTCGCGCACGCCGCGGTGCTGCTGCCCGGCAGCCTGCCGCTGTGGAGCACGCTGGCCGCCTGGCTGCTGCTCGCCGAGCGGCCGACGCGGCAACGCTGGCTTGGCCTGGTGCTGATCCTCGCCGGTGGCGCCGCGGTCGGCGGCAGCGGCCTGGCCGGTGCGCTCGGCGAGGCCGGCACCTGGCGCGGCGACGTGCTGTTCGTCGTCGCCAGCATGCACTGGGCGGTCTACGGCGTGCTGTGCCGGCGCTGGAAGGTCGGCGCGCTGGCGGCCACCGCGGCCATCGCCGTGCTGGCGCTGGTGCTCGTCGTGCCTGCGTACGGGCTTGCGCTGTGGGCCGGCGCGGTGCCAAGCGGCCTTGCGCGCGCGTCGGCCTCGGAGATCACCTTCCAGGCCGTCTACCAGGGCGGGCTGGCGATGCTGGTGGCCGGCGTCGCCTTCACGCGCGTCGTCACCCACTACGGCCCGGTGCGCACGACGATGTTCACGGCCATCGTGCCGCCGCTCGCCGCGCTGGCCGCCGTGCCGGTGCTCGGCGAACCGCTGGCGCCGGCCGCACTGCTCGGCCTGGCCTGCGTGACCGCGGGGCTGCTGGTCGGCAGCGGCATCGTCGACCTGCGCCGGCTGGCCGTGCGCGCGGCGCGTTGACGGGCAAGGGGCGCCAAGCAGGTGGAAGCGACAACGATGGACCCGCGGCCGCTCTTGGCGTTCGACACCAGCACCGAGGTGCTCGCGGTCGCGGCCGCCGGGCCGCGTGGCAACGTCACGTGGAATGGCGCCGGCGGCGCGGCGGCGTCGGCGCAGCTCGTGCCGCGCATCCACGCCGTGCTCGCCGAGGCCGGCGTCGCACTGCGTGATCTGCAGGCGATCGCCTTCGGCCGCGGCCCCGGCGCCTTCACCGGCCTGCGCACGAGCTGCGCCGTCGCGCAGGGGCTCGGCTTCGGCCTCGGGCGGCCGCTGCTGCCGGTGGACAGCCTGCTCGTCGTGGCCGAGGATGCGCGTGGCGCACTGGCGATGACGGAGCCAGGGCGCATCGCGGTGGCGATGGACGCGCGCATGGACGAGATCTACGGCGCCATTTACGAGTGGAGCGGTGAGCGGACCGGCGGCGCGGGCGACGCGCCGGCCGACACGCCGCTCAATGCCCCCGCGCGCTGGTGCACGCTGCGCGAGCCGGCGCTGCTGACGCTCGCGCAATGGAACGGCGTGCTCGAGCACGAAGCCGGCGCGCTGCATGTGCTGGCCGGCTCGGCGCTGCCGGCCTTCGGCGAACGCCTGCATCGGCCGGGCGCGCTGGCTGTGCATGCGCAGGAGGTCGACCGCGCCGCGGCGCTGCTGCGCCTGGCCCGCGAGGCGCTCGCAGCCGGTGAAGGCATCGACGCCGCGCAGGCGCTGCCGCTGTACCTGCGCGACAAGGTCGCGCTGACGACCGACGAGCGGCTGGCCGCGCGCGTGGCCAAGGCGGCCGGAGCCAGTGCATGACGCGGCCGGCGGCGGCAGCCTCATCGGCGCCCGTGCGCCGCGCGATGACGGTGGCCGACATCGCCGCCGTGCTCGCCATCGAGACGCAGGCCTACAGCCACCCGTGGAGCCAGGGCAACTTCATCGACTCGCTGGCCGCCGGTCACGTGGCCGAGGTGCTGGTCGAAGGGGATCGGCTGATCGGCTACTTCATCGCGATGGTCGGCGTCGACGAACTGCACCTGCTGAACGTGACGGTCGGCCCCGCGCACCAGGGGCGCGGCCATGGCTCGCGGCTGCTCGACGCCGTGTGCGCGCATGCGCTCGCGCGCAGCCTGCCGACCGTGTGGCTCGAGGTGCGCGCGAGCAACCAGCGCGCGCGGGCGCTCTACGCGCGCCGCGGCTTTGCCGAGGTGGGCCTGCGCCGCGGCTACTACCCGGCGGCGCGCGGGCGCGAGGACGCGGTCGTCATGCGGCGGCTGCTCGACATGACGACCGGCTTGCCGGCCGCCGAAGCGATGGCGCCGAGCCCGGTGGAGACGCGGCATGCCGTGGACTGAGCGCCAGCGCGCGATGCTGCGCGAAATGGGCCTGCGCGTCTGGCAGGCCGAGGCGAGCGTTGCCGTGCCGGCAGCGGTTCCCGATCCAGGTCTTGGGCCGGCCGTGGCGACACCGGCTGACCGGCCCGCGGCGCAGGTCGAAGCCGAGTCGCCCGCTCGCCCGCCACGCGCGCCCACCCGCGCAGCGCCGGCTTCCGAACCGGTCACGCCGCCCGCGGCCGCGCCGCAACCCATCGACGCGGGCCTCGTCGCCGGCCTCGACTGGCCGGCGCTGCGTGAAGCCGTCGCCGCCTGCCGCGCCTGCCGGCTGTGCGAGCAGCGCAAGCAGACGGTGTTCGGCGTCGGCCATCCGAACGCGCACTGGATGGTCGTCGGCGAGGCGCCCGGCGCGCAGGAAGACGAGCAGGGCGAGCCGTTCATCGGCGCGGCCGGCCAGCTGCTCGATGCGATGCTGCGCTCGCTCGGTCTCTCGCGCGCCAGTGAGGGCGACGCGGCGGCGCGTGTCTTCATCGCCAACACGCTGAAGTGCCGCCCGCCGGGCAACCGCAACCCGCAGCCCGACGAGATGCAGCGCTGCGAGCCGTTCCTCGTGCGCCAGATCCAGCTTGTGCGCCCGCGCATCATCCTCGCGATGGGGCGCTTCGCGGTGCAGGCACTCCTGCGCACGAGCGAGCCGATCGGTCGGCTGCGCGGCCGCGTGCACCGTTACCAGGGCGTGCCGCTCGTCGTCACCTACCACCCCGCCTACCTGCTGCGCAACCTGCCCGACAAGGCGCGCGCGTGGGAAGACCTGTGCCTGGCTGCCGACGTGCTGGCCGCGTTGCCTGAGCCCGACTCGGCCGACGCGGCCGACGCGGCCGTCCACTCCGGCACGCCGCAGCGATGAACGACGACGCCGTGCGCGGCGACGAATCGAATGAAAGCGCGGCCGACCCGCAGGCCGAGATCGCACGCCTGCGCGCCCAACTGGCCAACCTGCGCCTCCTGGCGAACACGGTGCCGGTGGCCATTGCCTACTACGAGGCGGCGGGCCGCACCTGCCAGATGGCCAACCGGCGCTACGCCGAGATGTTCGGCTTCGACGAGCGCAGCATCGTCGGCCGCCCGCTCGAGGCGGTGATCGGCGCCGCGGCGGCGGCCCAGATCGAGCCGTACCGCCACCGCGTCATCGAGGAGCGCACGGCCGCCGCCTACGAGCGCGAGGTCGCCGGCGCCGATGGCATCACGCGCATCGCCGAGGTGCGGCTGCTGCCGCACGTCGATGCCGAAGGCACGAGTCTCGGCGCCTTCGTGCTCATCGCCGACATCACGCACCACCGCCGCGCCGAGGCGGCGCTGCGCGAAAGCGAGGAGCGGCTGGCCAAGTTCATGCAGGCCAGCGAGGAAGGCATCGTCTTTCACAAGGACGGCTACATCACCGATGCCAACCCGCCGCTGCTGGCGCTGCTCGGCTACACGCTCGACGAGATGCTCGGGCGGCTGGCGCTGGAGTTCATCGCGCCGGAGGCGCATCCGCAGGCCGCCGGGATCATGGCCGCGGCCGCCGAGACGAGCTACGACAGCATCGTGCTGCACAAGGACGGCACGCGCATCCCGGTGCAGTTCATCGTGCGCACGATGCAGCACCAGGGGCAGACGCAGCGCCTGACGATCGTGCGCGACATCCGCGACCGCCTGCAGGCCGAGCAGCGCATCCAGCACCTCGCGCACCACGACGCGTTGACGGGGCTGCCGAACCGCTTGGCCTTCGTCGAGCGGCTCGAGCGGCGCATGGCCGAGGCGCGCGCCAGCGGCGAATCGCTGGCGCTGATGTTCATCGACCTGGATCACTTCAAGCGCATCAACGACTCGCTCGGGCACGCCGTCGGCGACACGGTGCTGAAGACGGCGGCCACGCGCATCACCGAGGCGCTGCGCGCCGGTGACATGGTCGGCCGCTTCGGCGGCGACGAGTTCCTCGTGTTGCTGGCGCCGCGCGCCGGCGCCGGTGTCGTCGCCGAGGTCGGCGAGCGGCTGCTGGCGACGATCGGCGCGCCGCTCGCGGCTGGCGGCGTCACGATTTCGGTGACGCCGTCGATCGGCGTGGCGCTGTTCCCGCAGGACGGCGCGACCTCGGCCGAGTTGATCCAGCACGCCGACCAGGCGATGTACCGCGCCAAGGCCGGCGGCCGCGCGCGCTGCCGCTTCTTCGAAGCCGGCATGGCCGAGGCGGCGCTGGCTGAACTGGCGCTCGAAAGCCGCCTGGCGGTGGCGGTGCGCGAGCGCGAGTTCGTGCTGCACTTCCAGCCGCAGGTGGCGTTGGCGGCGGCCAATGGTGACGCGGCCGGCGCGGGCACGGCGACAGGCCGGCCGCGCCTGCTGGCCGTCGAGGCGCTCGTGCGCTGGGCGCATCCGCAGCGCGGGCTGCTCGCGCCCGACGAGTTCATCCCGCTGGCCGAGGCGCGGCGGCTGATCCTGCCGATCGGCGCGTGGGTGCTGAACGAGGCGCTCGCGGCGGCGGCGCGCTGGCGTGACAGCGGCGCGGTCACCGCACCGGTGGCCGTGAACCTCGCGGCGCTGCAGTTCCAGGGGTCCGGCTTCGTCGACACGATCCGCGCGGCGCTGGCCGCCAGCGGCGCCGACGGCTCGATGCTCGAGATCGAGCTGACCGAGCGCATGCTGCTCGCGCAGCCGCGCGAGGCGCGCGACGCGCTCGGTGCGTTGCGCGAGATGGGCGTGACGATCACCCTCGACGACTTCGGCACCGGCCACACGTCGCTGGCGCAGTTGAAGGACCTGCCGGTGCAGCGGCTGAAGATGGACCGCGGCTTCGTCGCCGGCCTGCCTGGCGACGAGGCGTCGATGGCGATCGCGCGCGCCATCGTGCAGATGGGCCACGGCCTGAAGCTCGAGGTCGTGGCCGAGGGCGTGGAAACCGAGGCGCAGCGGGTGGCGCTGGCGGCGATCGGCTGCGACGCCCTGCAAGGCCACCTGCTCGCGCGCCCGATGTCCGAGGCGCAGTGGCTGCAGTGGCTGCGCGGGCAGGCGGGGGCGAACGGACTTTGAGCGTTAGGCCTTCTTCGCCTTCTGCGGCCGCTTCCACCCACTCAGCGACATCTGCTTGGCACGCGCCACCGTCAGCTGGCCGGCCGGCGCGTCCTTGTTGATCGTCGAGCCGCCGCCGATCGTCGCGCCGGCGCCGATCGTCACCGGTGCCACCAGCACGCAGTTGCTGCCGATGTGCGCGTCGTCGCCGATGACGGTGCGGTGCTTGTTCGCGCCGTCGTAGTTGGCGGTGATGCTGCCGGCGCCGTAGTTGACGCGCGCGCCGACCGTCGCGTCGCCGAGGTAGGCGAGGTGGTTGGCCTTCGCGCCGGCGGCCAGCGTCGAGTTCTTCACCTCGACGAAGTTGCCGATGTGCACCTCGGGCCCGAGGTTGGCGCCGGGGCGCAGCCGCGCGAAGGGGCCGACCTCGGCGCGCTCGCCGACGACGGCCTCGCGCATGTGCGTGAACGGCTGCACCTGCGTGCCGGCACCGATGCGGCTGTCGCGGATGACGCAGTGTGCGCCGATGCGCACGCCGTCGGCGAGGTGCACGCGGCCTTCGAAGATGCAGCCGACATCGATCTCGACATCGGCGCCGCAGGTCAGCGTGCCGCGCACGTCGAGCCGCGCCGGGTCCGCCAGGCGCACGCCGGCTTCCATCAGCGCCTCGGCCTGCGCGCGCTGGAAGGCGCGCTCGAGTTCGGCCAGCTGCAGCGGGCTGTTGACGCCGGCGACTTCGGTTTCGCTCGTCGCGTGCTCGGCGACCACCGGCACGCCTTCGGCCACCGCCGCGGCGACGACATCGGTCAGGTAGTACTCGCGCTGTTTGTTGTCGTTCTTCAGCGCCATCACCCAGCGCTTCAGCAGCGCCGTCGGCGCGGCCATCACGCCGGTGTACGTCTCGCGGATCGCGAGCTGCTCGGGCTTGGCGTCCTTGTGCTCGACGATCGCGCGCACGGCGTCGCCGGCGCGCACGACGCGGCCGTAGCCGGTGGGGTCGGCCAGCTCGATCGTCAACAGCGCCAGCCGCCGGCCGCCGCACGCGTCGACGAGCCGCTGCACGGTGGCCGCGCCGATCAGCGGCACGTCGCCGTTCAGCACGAGCGTCGTCTCGTGGGCATCGGGCAGCGCCGGCACCGCCTGCTGCACGGCATGCCCCGTGCCCAGTTGCGGCTCCTGGCGCACGAATTGCACGTCGCGCCCGGCCAGCGACGCTTCCACCTGCGCGGCTTCGTGCCCGGTGATGACCACGGTGCGCGACGACCCGAGCGTGGTGGCGGTGCGCATGACATGCTCCAATAGGCTCGTCCCGGCGATGCGGTGCAAGACCTTCGGAATGGCGGACTTCATGCGGGTGCCCTTGCCCGCGGCCATGATGACGACGTTCAGTGCCATGCGTGGGTGGTGGAGACGGCGCCGCAGCGGCGCTTCACGTCTCGCTCGGTTGCGCGAAGCGGCGATTATCGGCACCGCCTGCGTGCTGATGTCCGCGCTGCTCGGCGGCTGCAGTGCGCTGCGCGTGGCCTACAACACGGGCCCGCAACTGGCGTGGTGGTGGCTCGACGGCTATGCCGATTTCGCCGGCGAGGATGCGCCGAAGGTCAAGGCGTCGATCGAGCGCTGGTTCGAGTGGCACCGCCCTTCGCAACTGCCGGCCTACGCGGCGCTGCTGGCCGCCGCGCAGGCCGAGGCCGACAAGCCGCTGACGCCGGAGCTCGCCTGCCAGTGGTACCGGCGCGTTGTCGATCTCGCCGCGCCGGCGCTGGCGCGCGCGCTCGAGCATGGCGCCGATGTCGTGCCGCTGCTCGGCGAGGCGCAGCTTCGCCACCTCGAGCAGCGCTACGCGAAGAACATCGACGAGATGAAGGCCGAGTACTTGCAAGGCGACCCGGCCGAGCGCCGCACCGCGGCGCTGAAGCGCGCGGTGACGCGCGCCGAGCAGTTCTATGGCCGCCTCGACGACACGCAGCGCCGGCTGCTCGCCGAGCTGCTGGCCGCGTCGCCTGCCGACCCGCAGGCGTGGATGGACGAGCGCCGGCGCCGCCAGCGCGACAACGTGCAGACGCTGCGCCGCCTGGTGGCCGAGCGCGCCGACCGCAACGAGCGGCTGGCGGCGCTGCGCATGCTGGCCGATCGCTACCAGCGCTCGCCCGACGCGGCCCATCGCGCCTATCAGCAGCGGCTGCTCGACTACAACTGCGCCCTCGTCGCGCGGCTGCACAACGCGATGACGCCGGCGCAGCGCCAGCGCGCGCGCGCCACGCTCAGGGGCTACGAGGATGATCTGCGCGCCGTGCTGGCCGGCCAGGCCGGCGTGCCGGACAACGGCGCGGTGCCGGGCGCGACGAATTGAGCCCGTTGAGGGTTCTCAAGGCGCCGGCGTCAGCGGCACGTTGATGCGCCTTGGGTTCAGCCCCGTCTTCGGAAAGTCCATCAGCGCCGCCTGGAACATCGCCGCGGCGACGGTGGGCGACAGCGCCGAGCCGGTCTCGTTGCTGGCGCGCGCCTCGAAAAGCGGCTTGCCGCTGGCGCGGTCGCGGATCAGCACGGCCACTTCGCGGTCGTAGCGCGGCGGGCTCGCGTACATCGACATCGACCACGACGGGCCGATCCACGGCCCGCGCCGCCAGTAGCCGAAGCCGCCGTGCCACCACATCGGGTCGTGCCACGGGCCGTAGTCGGTGCGCGTCATCCGCGAGCCGACCTGCACCGTCACGTCGGGCGCGGCGCCGGCGGCGGCCGGCTTGAAGCCGGCCTTCTCGAGCGCCGGCTTGGCCGCGGCTTCCAGCGCGTCGGCCTCGGCGGCGCGCTGCTGCTGCGAGGGCAGGCGGTCGAACGAGTACGTGCCCGGCGCGCGGCCGGCCGGCCACTCGCCGAAGCTCGACACCTCGCTCGTCACCGAGTTCATCGCCGCGCAGCCGGCGAGCACCAGGGCGGCGGAGAACACCCCCGCCGTGCGGAAGGGAGTGAACAACATCGTCGGCTTCATCGCGCGCTTTCCTCCAGCGGGTCCAGGCTGGGCCGCCTGGGGTGCAGCGTCAGGGGCAGGGCATCGCCCGTGCCTGCCGGCGCCTCGCCCGGACCGCACGGCTCGTCGTCGAAGGCGATGTCACCGAGCGCATCGGGCACGCCCGTCGGTTGGAGCGTCGTGAACGGATGCAGGTTCCGGTCCATCAGGTGCGAGGGCACGACGTGTGCCATCGCGCGCAGCATGTTGTCGCTGCGGCCGGGGTGCTGGCGCTCCCACTCGCGCAGCATCTTCTTGACCTGCACGCGCTGCAGGTTCTCCTGGCTGCCGCACAGCGAACACGGGATGATCGGGAAGCGCCGGATCTCGGCGAAGCGCTCGAGATCGGTCTCGGCCACGTAGGCCAGCGGGCGGATGACGACGTGGCGGCCGTCGTCGCTGACGAGCCTGGGTGGCATGCCCTTCAGGCGCCCGCCGAAGAACATGTTCATCAGCAGCGTGACGACCATGTCGTCGCGATGGTGGCCGAGCGCGATGCGCGTGGCGCCGAGTTCACTGGCGACGCGGTACAGGATGCCGCGGCGCAGCCGCGAGCACAGGCTGCACATCGTCTGCCCTTCCGGGATGTGCTTCTTGACGATCGAGTAGGTGTCCTGCTCCTCGATGCGGAAGGGCACGCCGCGGCTTCTCAGGTAGTTCGGCAGCACGTCGGCCGGGAAGCCCGGCTGCTTCTGGTCGAGGTTGACGGCGACGAGGTCGAAGCGCACCGGCGCGCGCTCGCGCAGGTTGATCAGGATGTCCAGCAGCGCGTAGCTGTCCTTGCCGCCCGAGAGGCACACCATGACGCGGTCGCCCTCGCCGATCATCTGGTAGTCGGCGATCGCCTGGCCGACCTGGCGGTGCAGCCGCTTGCCGAGCTTGTTGGCCTCGAAGGCGGCACGGCGGCCGTCGCGCGGGGTGTCCATGGGTTTCCTGTCGGATCAGTGCTGCTGCGTCGCGTGGCGGGCGAGGAAGACGACATCGCGCGCCTGGGCGCTCAGGTGCTGGCCGCCGTCGACGACGAGCGTCGTGCCGGTGACGGCCGGCGCCTCGATGAGGTAGCGCACGGCGCGCGCGATGTCCTCGGCCGTCGAGCCGCGCCCGAGCGGCGTCATGCGGTGCGCGGCGGCGAACTCGGCCGCGCTCATCTCGTTCGAGGCGAGCGTGATGCCCGGCGCCACGCCGCACACACGCGTGCGCGGCGCAAACGCCATCGCCAGCATCCGCGTGGCCACCTCGAGCGCCGCCTTGGACAGCGTGTACGAGAGGTGGTCGGGGTTCATGTTCCACAGCTTCTGGTCGAGCACATTGACGACGGCGCGGCCGCCGGCGGTGTGCAGCGCCTGCGCCAGCAGCACCGGCGCGCCGGTGTTGGCGCGCCAGTGCCGCTCCATGTTCGCGAAGCTGAAGTCGGCGGCCGTGTCGTGTTCGAAGAGCGAGGCGTTGTTGACGACCGCGTCGATGCGGCCCATGGCGCGGCGTACCGTGGGCACGAGCGCGCGGCACTGGATCTCGTCGGCGAGGTCGGCGCCGAAGGCCTGGGCGGCCTGTCCGAGTTGCGCGACGAGCGCGGCCGCCTCGGACGCCGACTGGCGGTAGTGCACGGCGATGCGCCAGCCGGCGGCGGCCATCTCCAGCGCAACCGCGCGGCCGATGCGCTGCGCGCCGCCGGTGACGAGCACGACCGGCGCGTCGACGTTGGCGTTGGGGGAAATGGGCGAGGACATTGGGAGGCGCCGTGGGCGGGGGAGGGACGAGCGACGAGCTTCCTACAATCGTCCGCGTGATCGATGCCCGGGCCGCGGAATTATCGGCGCTGCTCGAACAGCGCGTGCTGCAACGCCTTGGGGCCGAAGGCGGCTGGCTGCCGTTCGATCGTTACATGGCGATGGCCTTGTACGAGCCGGGGCTGGGCTACTACGCGCGCGGCGAGGCGATCTTCGGCGCCTGGCCGGCCAGCCGCAACGGCGATCGCAACCGCAGCAGCGCCGGCAGCGACTTCATCACCGCGCCCGAACTCTCGCCGTTCTTCGGCGCCGCGCTCGCGCGCCAGGTGGCCGAGGTGCTGCGGCTCGGCGCGATCGACGAAGTCATCGAGTTCGGCGCCGGCAGCGGCGCGCTGGCCGGGCAGCTGCTCGACGCACTTGCCGCGCTGGGCGTACCACTTCGCCGTTATGCGATCGTCGAGCTGACGGGCGCGTTGCGCGCGCGCCAGCAGGCGCGGCTGGCGCGCTTCGGCGCGCAGGTGCAGTGGCTCGACGCCTGGCCGCCGGAGGACAACGCCGCGATCGACGCGGTGGTCGTCGGCAACGAGGTGCTCGACGCGATGCCGGTGAAGCTGCTGCACTTCGATGGCGACCAGTGGCTCGAGCGGGGTGTCGTTGCGGCCCCGGCTCCTGCAACCACGGGCGCAGCGCAAGAACTGGCCTTCGGCGACCGCCCCACGACGCTGCGGCCGCCGCGTGCCGACGAGGCGCTGCCCGGCGCCGTCGTCGAGCTGCACGAGCAGGCAGCGGCCTTCGTCGCCACGGTGGCCGAGCGCCTGCACCGCGGCGCCGGGTTCTTCATCGACTACGGCTTCCCCGAGGCCGAGTACTACCACCCGCAGCGCCACCAGGGCACGCTGATGTGCCACCGCGCGCACCGCGCCGACACCGACCCGCTGGCCGATCCGGGCACGAAGGACATCACCGCGCACGTCGACTTCACCGCGATGGCGCTGGCCGCGCAGGAGGCGGGCGCCGAGGTCGTCGGCTACACGTCGCAGGCGCGTTTCCTCATCAACTGCGGCCTGCCCGAATTGCTGCGCGGCGCGAAGCCGCAGGCGCTCTCGGCCGCGCACAAGCTGCTCGCCGAGCACGAGATGGGTGAGCTCTTCAAGGTGCTCGCCTTCGCGCGCGGCGTGCCTTTCGAGGCCGCGCCGCTCGGCTTTTCGGCCGGCGACCGCACGCACACGCTGTAGGTGCAGGCCCCCGATGCGCTGGCTGCTCGTCTTCCTGCTCGCCTGCCTGCTGTTCAACGTGCTGCAGGGGTGGCTCGCGAAGATCGGCCTCGGCCGGCTGCCGGGCGACTTCCGCTTCCGGCTCGGCGGGCGCGAGTGGTTCGTGCCGCTGACCAGCTCGCTCGTGCTCACGGTGCTCGCCTCCGTGATCGGTTTGCTGATCTAGGCGATTTCCCCGCGGGAACGGGGGGCGGCGCGGCGGCGCACGCGGGCGGCGTGCCGCGTAAGATGCGCCCGGTTCGACAACGCCTGGGCACGACGCCCGGTGCAGCCACCAACGCCTCGAGATCATGGGTGCAAGCGATGCGATGAGCGCGGCCGCGCCGGCGGCGGCGCCCGGAACCGCGCCGCTGCTGCGGCGCTGGTTCCTCGAGGGCGTGGCCGCCGACGGCTCGCACACCGTGCACGAGATCGCGGTGGTGCCGTTCCACGTCGGCCGCGACGCCGGCAACGAGCTGGCGCTGGCCGCGCCCGGCCTGTCGCGCCAGCACGCGGTGCTGGCGGCCACCCCCGATGGCAAGCTGCTGCTCACCGACCTGGGCAGCACCAACGGCACCTACGTCAACCGCGTGCGGCTGGCGGCGGCGCGAGTGCTCGAAGAGAACGACGTCGTCCACTTCGGCAACGCCGAGTTCCGCCTCGGCGTGCTCGGCGAGGCCGGCCACACGACGACGAGCGGCGGCGACCGCACGATGATCGCGCCGGTCGGCGCGGCGCTGTCGGGCCACTTCGTGCCGCACGAGCGGCAACTGCTCGAACTGCTCGGCGGCACCGGCCTCGGGGGCGCCGTGCAGCCGATCGTGCGCGCAATCGGCGGCGAACGCTTTGCGCTCGAGCTGCTCGGCCGCAGCTCGCACCCGGACCTGCCGGCCTCGCCCGTGCACCTGTTCGCGCTGGCCGCGCGGCTGGGCCGCGAGGCCGATTTGTCCGGCGCCTTCCGCGAGCATGGCGTGCGCCGCGTCGCGCAACTGGCGCCGGGAACGACGCTGTTCGTCAACACGCATCCGCAGGAGACCTTCGATCCGGCCTTCCTGGCCGCGCTGGCGGCGCTGCCGCAGCAAGGGCTCGCGGTCGATCTCGTCATCGAGGTGCACGAGACGGCGGTGATGGAGGTCGAGCGCATGCGCGAGCTGGCCGCCAAGCTGGCCGACCTGAAGGTGCGCTTCGCCTACGACGACTTCGGCGCCGGCCAGGCGCGCCTGAACGAGCTGGCCGAGGTGCCGGCGCACTTCGTCAAGTTCGACTTCGGCCTCGTGCACGGCCTGAACGAAGCGAGCACCGCAAAGCAGAAGCTCGTCGCCGACCTCGTGCGCATGGTCAAGGAGCTCGGCTCGATGGCGCTTGCCGAAGGTGTCGAGACCGAAGCCGAGGCCGAGATCTGCCGCCAGATGGGGTTCGACCTGCTGCAGGGTTACCTCACCGGCCGGCCGGCGCCGCTGGACAGCCTGCGCGGCTGAAGCGCGTGCGGGCCAACGCGGCCCGTGCAGATCACGTCTCGATCCGCCAGCCGTGGCCGCAGCCGCGGCAGCGCACGCTGACGCGATCGCCGCTGGCGTCGGACTGCACGAGGTCCAGGCGACCGTAGGCCTTGCACTGCGTGCACTCGGCCTGGTGCGCGGCGAGTTCGGCGTGATGCAGCAGCGCCAGGTAACGCCGCAGCGCCCAGACGCCGGCGCCGGTGCACAGCAGCGCCGACAGCAACTCCTCGGTGCGCTCGGCCCAGCCGAGCGTGCCGCGCATCGCCTCCATCGACGCGAAGACGCCGATGAGGCACAGGAAGGTCAGCACGAGATGGCCGTGGCTTCGCAGCAGCTGCCGCTCGTACCACTTGCGAAAGCCGTGCCGGCGGATGCCTTCGGCGAGCTTCATGCGGCGGGGCCGGGGGGCGGCGTGTCGGGTTGTGCTTCGAGCGTCCTTTCGAGTGCGTGCAGCCTCCCCGCGCGCACCGCTTCGCCGACCTGCGGTCCGCGTGCACCGCGCTCCGCCGCGGCGGCCGCGACGGCGGCGGTGTCGGTGGTGCGCACCGCGTCGAGCAGCGGCAGCAGCGCCGCGAGCGGTGGTGCACCCTGCGCTTCGATGCGTGCGATTGCGCGATCGCTGGCGCTGCTCGTGTCGCGCGTAGCGTTCGTGTCGCCCGCGCCGCTCGCCAACGTCGCCGCTTCGAGCAACGCGCCAAACCGCTCCGGCCGGCGCAGCGCATCGCAGCGCTCGAACAGCGCCAGCAGCGCTGGCGCATGCGCCGGTTGTTGGGGCGACGCCCTCGCCGCGAGCGCCGCCAACGTCGCCGCCTCGCGCGTGAACAGCGCCGCCAGCTCGCGCACCGGCACCGGCGCGCGCAGGCGCTCGGTGGCGCGCGTCACTGCCGCCTCGTCGGGCCAGCCGAGCAGCGCAAAGCGCACCGGCAACTCGGCAGCCGCGGCGGCGGCGCGATCGACGCGCGCCAGCGCCGTCGCATCGAGCGCGGGCTCGGGCAGCAGCCGCGCCAGCGCGCCGCAGCGGCGCAGCACCTCGAACATGCGGCTCGGCCGCGCCGCCATCAGGCCGCGCGCGAGTTCCTGCCAGACGCGCTCTGGCACGAGCGCATCGACCTCGCCGGCGTCGACGAGTTGCCGCAGCAGCACCTCGGTCGCCGCGGCGACGTGAAAGTGCGGCAGCCGCGCCGCGAAGCGTGCCAACCGCAGCAGCCGCACCGGGTCTTCGGCGAAAGCGTCGGAGACGTGCCGCAGCACGCCCGCTTCGAGGTCGCGCCGGCCGCCGAACGGATCGATGAGGGTGCCGTCGGCCGCCTCGGCCATCGCGTTGATCGTCAGGTCGCGCCGTGCCAGGTCCTGCTCGAGCGTCACCTCGGGCGCGGCGTGGAACGTGAAGCCGTGGTAGCCGCGCCCGCTCTTGCGCTCGGTGCGCGCAAGCGCCACCTCTTCGCCGGTTTGCGGGTGCAGGAAGACCGGGAAGTCCTTGCCGACCGGCTTGTAGCCCAGCCTCTGCAACTCCTCGGGCGTGGCGCCGACGGCCACCCAGTCGCGGTCGTGCCCGGGCTGGCCGAGCAGCCGGTCGCGCACGGCACCGCCGACGACGAAGAGTTGCATGGCGGCATCATG
Source organism: Betaproteobacteria bacterium (assembly GCA_016716535.1). Classification (GTDB taxonomy): domain Bacteria; phylum Pseudomonadota; class Gammaproteobacteria; order Burkholderiales; family Burkholderiaceae_C; genus Rubrivivax. The sequence goes on from JADJWD010000005.1 coordinate 224,459, forward strand.
CCCGCGAAGGGCGGGGTGCGCCGTCGATCGCCTTTCGCGCCGCTACTGCGCCGAGCTACTTCATCGGTCGTGGCGGGATCGGGCCACCGGGGGTCCCCGCTCCGTTCGTGTCCTTCTCCTGGCTTCGCTTCGCTCGCCACGATTCATCCTCTACCTCATTGCGCGGGGACCCCCGATGTCCCGATCCGGCACCGTCGTGGCGTGCCAGGAACAAGCACCACGGCCGACGCCTACGGGAGCGCCCACCACCGAGGGCCGAAGCGCGACGGCGAGAGGGGGCTTCGACAGGCTCAGCCCGCATGGAATGCGATTCCTCAGCCCGGACGCGTCCGATACGGCTCGTCCTCCGGCACGAACTCGTGCTCCTGCAGCGCATCGGCGATCCACGCTGCCGGGCCCGGTGCGGCGAGCAGCCGCTCGGCGTACGCGGCGGCCGGCGCCGACAACGGCAGGCCGTAGGTACGCGCGCGCAGCGCCACCGGCGCGAAGTAGCCGTCGGCGGCGCTGAAGGGGCCGAACAGGAACGGGCCGCCGCTCGTTGCCAGCGCCTCGCTCCACATCGCGTCGATGCGCTCGAGGTCGCGCCGCACGAGCGGCTGCTCGGCGAGCACGCGCTTGCCGGCCTCGGGCAACGAAGCTTCGATGTTCATCGGGCAGTGCTGGCGCAACGCGCCGAAGCCGGCGTGCATCTCGGCGCACAGCGTGCGCGCGCGAGTGCGCTCGCGCAGGCCGCGCGGCCACACGCCGCGCTCGGGGAAACGTTCGTACAGGTACTCGGCGATGGCCAGGCTGTCCCACACCGTCAGGTCGCCGTCGACGAGCACCGGCACGCGCGCCGCCGGGCTGATGGCGAGCATCGCGTCGCGGAACCCCGCGCCCATGCCGAGCAGGAAGCTGAGCTTCTTCTCCTCGAACGGGATGGCGAGGCCGCGCATCGTCACCCATGGCCGCATCGACCACGACGAGTAGTTCTTGTTGCCGATCACGAGTTGCATGGCGAGGCCCTTCGATGAATGGGCCGCGATGCTACGGCGCGGCGCGCCGGCGCGTGATCAGGGCTTCGCATCGCGGCGATGCTGCGGGCGCATCGCCCGGACGGTGCCGCGCCTACCGATGTGCCGCTCTCCAGCCGTCCAGCCGCGCAACGCCTTGCCCGGGCGCCAGGTAGCCCGGCGCCACGGCACCGATCGGCGTCGGCACGATGCCGAGGTCGGCGAGGCCCGGCAACTGCCCGCTCGCGACGCTCGGCACTTTCATCGAGTCGAGGTTGTCGCGCGATATCAGCGGCGGGCCGGGCAGCAGTTCGAGCACGAAGGCCTGCAAGCGCGCCGCCCAGTTGGGCAACGCGATCTGCGGCCGCTCGTGGCCCGCAAGCCGGCCGGCCAGGCGCACGATGTCGCCGAGCGACATCACCTGCGGCCCGCAGCACTCGATCGTGCGGCCGGCTGTCGCGCCGTCTTCGAGCGCCGCGACGACGGCGGCGGCCACGTCCTCCACCCACACCGGCTGGAACTGCGCGTTGGCGGCGGCCAGCGGCAGCACCGGCGAGAAGCTCTGCAGCCGCGCGAAGAGGTTCAGCAACCGGTCGTGCTGGCCGAAGATCACCGACGGCCGCAGGATCGTCACCGCCAGGCCCGCGGCCTGCAGCGCGTCTTCGCCGGCCGCCTTGCTGCGCAGGTACAGCGATGGCGCGGCCGACGCGGCGCCGAGCGCGCCGATGTGCACGAGGCGCTTCACGCCGGCGGCCTGCATCGCGCGCGCCAGCGTCTTCGCAAAGCGCACGTGCGCGGCCTCGAAGTCGGCCGCCTTGCCGTGCAGGATCGCGATGAGGTTGACGACGGCGTCGCATCCACGCGCAAGCGCGGTCAGCCGCACCGGGTCGTGCACGTCGGCGACCACCACCTCGGCGCCGGGCAGCAGCCGCAGATGGCTGGCATGCGCGGCGCGCCGCGTCGGCAGCACCATGTGCAAGCCGGGATGCCGGCGCACGAGTTGCTCACACACCGAGCGGCCGACAAAGCCGCTGCCGCCGAGGATCAGAACCTTCTTCATTGCCGTCTTGCCGTGGCCCGCGCCACCGACGGGTGGCGCGGAATCAGGCCCTGCATGCCGTTTGCTCGTCAGTCTAGGGCCGCCGCGGCGCGACAGCGATGACGTTGATCAGGGCAGCTCGCGATTCTCGGCCGGTGCCGCCGGGTCGCGCGGGCCGATCGCCTGGCCGAGGCGGGCGCGCAGGCTGGCGGGGCCGACTGCGGAGAGAGGTGCCGGTGCCGGCGCGCTCGCGTCGGCGCCACTCTCGGCGGCGGAAGCGGCCGAAGCGGCCGAAGTGGCGGAAGCGGCCGACGCTGCCGGTGGTGCGGCCCTCGGCTGCGTCGCCTGCAGCCGCGCCGCGTAGACGACCGCGTTGGACAGCACCTTCTTGACGTAGTCGCGCGTCTCGTTGAACGGGATGCCCTCGATCCACGCGGCGGGTTCGAGCACCGCGCCTTCGCGCCAGCGGCGCGGTCGCGCCGGGCCGGCGTTGTAGGCCGCGGCGCCCATCGCCTGCGCGCCGCCGAACTCCTCGAGCACGAGCTTCAGGTACGTCGTGCCGAGCAGCAGGTTCACGTCGTACTGGTTGACGAGCTCGGGCTTCCAGTCGGCAAGGCCGACGCGGCGCGCCGTCCAGCGCGCGGTGGCCGGCATCAACTGCATCAGGCCCGAGGCGCCGGCGCTCGAGCGCGCATCGACGATGAAACGCGACTCCTGGCGGATCAGGCCGTAGACGTAGGCCGCGTCGAGGCCGCTTTCGGCGGCGCGCGCCAGCACCGCATCGCGGAAGGGCAGCGGAAAACGCTGCCTCACGTCGGCCACGTCGCGCGTGCGCTCGCTGGTGTTGATGCAGCGGTCCCACACTTCGCGCTCGCAGGCCAGCGCCGCGGTGGCGAGCAGCTCGCGGTCGTTCATGCCGCGCAGCGAGAAGTTCCACTCGCGCACGCCCTCGCCGCGCAGGCCGAGCGACATCAGCCGCATCGCGCGCACGAGGCCCGCGTGCTGGCGGATCGGCTCGCGCTCGCTGTCGACCAGCGGCACCGGCGGCGCCGGCAACTGCACGCGGCGGCCGAGCTCCTCGTGCGCGAGCTGCTGATAAAAACCGAGCGGCCCGGCGATCGATTCGAGCAGCGCCCGCGCGAGGCCGCGTGCGCCTTCACCTTCGGGGCCGGCAGCGGCGCCGGCGCGCACGGCGCGGGCGCGCCAGTAGACCCACGCGGGGTCGCGCTGTTCGGCGGCGCTCATCTCCTCGATCGCGCGCTGCACGAGCGGCCAGCGCGTGCGGTCGTGGTTCGGCGCGCGCAGCGCCGCGCGCGCCAGCCACGCCAGCGTCTCGTCGCTGAACATCGGCGCGGTAGCGGTGCGTGCGGCCACCGGCGCCGATGCCGCATCGGCGGCGGCCGGCGTGCCGCCGGCGTGGTGCGACGGGAAGGCGGCCTCGGTGCTGGCCGAGCCCGGTGTGGCGGCCGTGGCCGGCGTGGCCGCGCGGGAAGATGTGGCGCCCGCCGCGCGCCCGCGCGCCGTGGCCGCCTTGTCCCAGGCCGCAAAGGCGCGGCGCGCGAAATCAGCCGCACGCGGGTGCTGCTTGAACGCCGCCTGCCGCGCCAGGCCGCCCCAGGCGCGCGCCAGCTCGGCGGCGGGCAGGCGCGCGGCCTCGAACTGCTCGACGTGCGTGAAGGCCGCGTCGGGGTCGTTGGCGGCCAGCCGCCACAGCGCCAGCGCCGCGAGGCGGTGGCTCGTCTCGGTGTGCGAGGCGCGCTTGTCGCGCAGCAGCTTCGCGGGGTCCTTGAACGCGGCGTCGACGGCGAGCGCGAGGCCGGGGTCGATCAGCGCGGCGCGCTCGCGCGCCAGCCGCGGGCGGTGCTGCTCGAACGCCATGCGCAGCGCCTGCCACGCCTCGTCGGCGCCGAAGACGCGCTGCTCGAGCAGCGTCGCGGCCATCAGGTGGCAGCCCTCGTCGCTGTCGCGCTGCGCCAGCCAGGCGTTGCGCGCCGCGATGCGCACGTCCTGCAAGCCGGCCAGGTGCGTGGCCAGCAGCCAGTAGCAGGTGACCTCGCGGTCGTCGTTCATCCGGAAGCGCGGGTACTCGGCGCGCAGCGCCGCCCAGTCGCGCCGGCGGCCCAGTTCGAGCAGCCAGTCGTTGCGCAGCCGGTCTTCGACGTAGGTGCCGCGCCAGCGCTCGGTGAAGGCTTCGAATTCAGGCGTGGTCGCTTCGCCGATCCGGTTGCCGAACTCCCAGTAGTCGATCCAGCTCGCGAGCGGATGGTCTTGCGCGGCCGCGGCCTGGCGCAGCATGAAAAGCTGCGTGCGGTCCTTGAGCCTGAACGCTTCGCGTGCCTGCACCGCGAGGTCGTCGCTGGCACTGACGGCCGGCGCGGCGCCGTTGCTTGCGCGCACGGCACGCGGCGGCGCGGCCACGGCCACGGCCACCAGCAGCAAGCCGAGAACGGCGACGATGCGGCGCTTCACGTCACGCAATGTAAGCACGGGCTTGGGCGGCATGCCGTGGATTTTCACGGCGATTGCATGGCTGTTGCAGCGCGGGGTCGGCGGCCCCCCTTGGTTGCATCGGCCGCACCGGCTGGATCGGCCGCATCGCCCGGCGACGCAGCGATCGCCCCGAGTTCGCGGCGCGTCTGCTCGGCCGCTTCGAGCAGCCAGTGCTCGAAGGCCGCCAGCGGCGCGCGCTCGCGCCGCGCCGGCCAGCGCACGAGCCAGTAGGCGAACGGCGACGTGATGCGCCCGGCGTCGCCGAACGGCTCGACGAGATCGCCGCGCTCGAGTGCCTCGCTGACCATCGCCAGCCGCGCCAGTGCGACGCCCTGTCCGGCGAGCGCGGCCTGGATCTGCTGGTAGGTGAAGTTGAGGTACACCCAGGCGCTCGGCGCCAGGCGCGGCGGCGCCTTCTCGCGCAGCCAGTGGTGCCAGGTCAGGTAGGCGGCGCTCGGCCGGTGGTCGTCTTCTTCCAGCAGCGTGTGGCGCACGAGGTCGGCCGGCTTTTTCAGCGGCACGCGCGCCAGGAGCGCCGGGCTCGCCACCGGCGTCATCACCTCGCCGAACATCAGCGTCGAGCCGGTCGGCGCGTCCTTCGGGTGGCAGTAGCGCAGGCCGACGTCGATCTCCGGGTCGTCGAGTTCGACCAGCGCATCGGCGGCCGAGATGCGGATGTCGATGTCCGGATGCGCCTGCTGGAAAGTCGCCAGCCGCGGCAGCAGCCACAGCGACGCGAACGACGGGAACGTCGTCACCGTCACCGGCGCGCGCCGCTCGCGGCTGCGCAACTGCCGCACCGTGCCGTCGAGCTGCTCGAGGAACGGTGCGACGACGCGCCACAGCGACGTGCCGGCGCCGGTGAGTTCGACCTTGCGCGTGCCGCGCACGAAGAGCACGGCGCCGAGCTCGTCTTCGAGGCTCTTGATCTGCCGGCTCACCGCCGGCTGTGTCAGATGCAGCTGCTCGGCCGCGGCGCGGAAGTTCAGGTGATGCGCCACGGCGTCGAAGGCGCGCAGCGCGCCGACGGAGAGCGGGCGCTGCGGCACGAGACGGGCCGGGGCGGGTGCGGCCGGGACCCGATTCGGGTGGCGCGGGCGGCGGTCACTCATGCCGAAAGCTCATCAATGAAGCGCATCGATCTGATTGGACCACAGCGGCCCGTCTGCCCAGAATCCCCATCGTTCGATGACCCTTCCCAGCAAGCCAAGGAGCTGATCATGAGCACCGCATTCATGCACGAACCGCATGGGGGCCGGAGTCTGGCCCGGCCCTGGGAATGGCCGCTTGCGCCCGGCGAAGTGCGGCGCATCGGCCCGGCGCCGGTGCCGCGCTGGATCGACGTCGCGGCTGGCCGCGTCTGGCTGACACCCACGCGCCGCGACGACCTGGCCGCCGATCACTGGCTGGCCGAGGGCGAACGGCTCGCGCTGCCACCCGGCAGCGAATGGCTGCTCGAAGCGTGGCCCTCGGCGCGCGTCGCGGTGCATGAGGCGCCGCCGGCGGGCGGGTAGGCCGGCCGCCCGGGGCGCGCTGCGCGCTGCCAGCCCCGTGCCGGCTGCGCGGGATGACAATCCCGCGCATGTCCCTCGACCTGCCTTCGTTCGAACCCTCGCGCGACAAGAAGGCGTTGCGCCGCCAGCTGCAGGCCGAGCGCCAGAGCCTGCTCGACCGCCATCAGCGCAGCGTGCAGTTGCAGGAGGTGCTGCGCGTGTGGCTGCTCGCGCGGCCGGAGACGACGATCGGCGCCTACTGGCCGATCAAGGGCGAGTTCGACGCGCTGCCGGCGCTCTATCGCTGGAGCGAGGCGCACGACGAGCGGCGCATCGGCCTGCCGGTCATCGAGCGCGAGACCAAGGAGCTGCGCTTCCACGTCTGGTACCCCGGCTGCCCGATGGAGGAAGACGCCTACGGCATCCCGAAGCCCAAGGACACCGAGGCCTTCGAGCCGCAGCTGCTACTGGTTCCCTGTGTCGGCTTCGGCCCGCGCGGATTGCGCCTGGGCTATGGCGGCGGTTTCTACGACCGCACGCTCGCACACCTGCAGCCGCGGCCGGTGACCGTGGGCCTGGCGTATTCACACGGCTTCGTGCCCTGGCTCGTCGCGCAGGCGCACGACGTGCCGCTGGATGCGATCCTCACCGACGAAGGTGCGGCCTGGGACAAGACGGGTTGATCGGCTGAGCGGCTGCAGTTCGGTCGTCAGGCGACGGGTATTCCTCGCCGGCAGTCGCGCCTCGGCCCTCGACGCTCAGCGTTCCCGCAACCGCAAGAACAACAGCGCCGCCAGCGCCGAGGCGCTGATCGCGCACGACAGCGCCATCAGCGTCTGCGGCGAGCGTTGCAGCGCCAGGCCGAAGAGCCACGGCGCCAGCGCTTGCAGCGCCTGCGCGGGCAACGCGAGCCAGCCCTGACGGCGGCCGTAGCCCTCGGCGCCGAACATCGCCAGCGGCAGCGTCCCCTTGCTGATCGTCAGGATGCCGTTGCCGGCGCCGTGCAGCAGCGCGAACGGCACCGCGGCCGGAAGGCCGAAGGCGAGCAGCGCCCCGGTGCCCAGCGGCGGGCCGAGCGCCGCGAGCCGCGCCGAGACGAGCGGATGCGCGCGCCGCAGCACGCCGAACTCGAGCAGCCGCCCGGCCACCTGCGCCGGCCCGACGAGCGTGCCGACCGCCACCGCCGCGGCGAGCGTCGCGCCGGCGGCCATCAAGAGGCCCGGCAGATGCGCGCCGATGCCGGTGGCGACGACCCGCGTCGCGGCGAACATGAAGGCGAGCAGGAACAACGGCGTCCAAGGCACGCGCGCCGGGGCCGATGATGGCGTTGACGCCGAAGTCGGCGCGGGCGACGCTGCCGGCGCCGGCTCCTCGACCACCCCTCGCCTCGGCAACAGCGCATTCAGCGGCAGCCCCAGCACCAGATGCAGCGCCGCCCACCCGAAACACGCGCCGCGCCAGCCCCACGCCTCGCTCATCCACGCGGTCAGCGGCCAGCCGACGGTGCTCGCGAAACCGGCGATCAAGGTGATGCCGGTGATCGGGTTGCGCGACGCGCGGCCGTACAGCCACACGAGGCTCGCGAACGCCGCGTCGTACAGGCCCGCGCCCATCGCCACGCCGAGCAGCGCCCAGGCGGCGAACATCGTCACCGGCCCTTGGGCGAAGCCCAGCAGTGCGAGGCCGGTTGAAAAGAGCACGTTCGTCGCCATCAGCAACCGGCGCCCGCCGTGGTGGTCGATGAAGCGGCCACTTGCCGGCCCGACCAGCGCCGACAGCACGAGCGCAAACGAGAAGGCGAGGAAGGCGGTGGCCAGGTCGAGCCCGAACTCGCGCGCCGCCGGCGCGGCCAAGAGCGCCGGCAGGTAGTACGACGAGGCCCAGGCCAGCGTCTGCGTGCTGCCCAGCAGCAGCACGACGCCGCGCGTGTTCACGCGAGCGTCACCTTTGCGCCGCAATCTGCGCGCTTCATCCGCGCTTGGCCACGAGCGTCAGGATGTCGTAGCTCGCGACGACCTCGCCATGCTGGTTCGTCACCTCCACGTCCCAGGCGACGACGCCCTGGCCGACGCCATCGGGGCCCTTCCTGCGCCGGTCGATCTTGCGCTTGGCCGTCAGGCGCGCGCGGATCGTGTCGCCGATCGCCACGGGCTTGACGAAGCGCAGCGTGTCGAGGCCGTAGTTCGCGAGCACCGGCCCCTCGGCCGGGCTGACGAAAAGGCCCGCGGCCGCGGAGAGCACGAAGTAGCCGTGCGCGATGCGCTTGCCGAACGGCGACTTCGCGGCGGCGATCTCGTCGAAGTGCATGTAGAAGAAGTCGCCGCTCAGGCCGCCGAAGGCGACGATGTCGGCTTCGCTGACGGTGCGCCGGTGCGTCAGCAGGCTCTCGCCGATCTGCAGGTCCTCGAAGTGGCGGCGGAACGGGTGGATCTCCGTCTCGACGAGCTTGGCGCCGCGCATGTACTCGCCGGTGACGGCCGCGAGCATCGACGGCGACCCCTGCACCGCGGTGCGTTGCAGGTAGTGCTTGACGGCGCGCAGGCCACCGAGTTCTTCACCGCCGCCGGCGCGGCCTGGGCCGCCATGCTTGAGGCCCGGCAGCGGCGAGCCGTGGCCGGTGCTCTCGGCCGCCGCTTCGCGGTCGAGTACGAGGAAGCGGCCGTGCAGCGCCGCGACCTGCGGCACGACGCGCGCCGCGGTCGCCGGGTCCTTCGTCACCAGCGTGCCGACGAGGCTGCCGCGGCCGCGCGCCGCGAGCGCCACCGCCTCGTCGAGATCGTCGTAAGGCATCAGCGTGCTTACCGGGCCGAAGGCTTCGACGTCGTGTACCGCGTCGTTGGCCATCGGCTTCGCGCACAAGAGCAGCGTCGGCGCGAAGAACGCGCCCTCGGCGACGCCGTCGCCTTGCGGCTCGAGTCCATGGCGCTCGCCGAACACGACTTCGTTGCCGGCGGAAAGCGCCGCGACGCGCTCGGCCACGTCGCGCTGCTGCGCCTTCGACGCGAGCGCGCCCATGCGCACGGCCTCCAACGCCGGGTCGCCGACGACCACTTTCGCCAGTCGCTCGGCGAGCTTTTTCGCCACCGCGTCGAGGTGTTTGCGCGGCACGATCGCACGGCGGATCGCGGTGCACTTCTGGCCCGCCTTCACCGTCATCTCGCGCGCCACCTCCTTGACGAAGAGGTCGAACTCCTCGTCGCCGGGGCTCACGTCGGGCGCGAGGATCGCGCAGTTCAGCGAATCGGCCTCGGCGTTGAACGGGATCGAGCGGCGCAGGAGGTTTGCGTTCGTGCGCAGCTTCATCGCCGTGTCGGCGCTGCCGGTGAAGGTGACGACATCGCTCTCGACGAGCCGGTCGAGCAGGTCGCCGGTGCTGCCGATGACGAGCTGCAGCGCGCCGGCGGGCAGCAGGCCCGATTCGAGCATCAGCCGCACGCAGCGCTCGGTGAGGTAGCTCGTCGCCGTCGCCGGCTTGGCGATCGTCGGCATGCCGGCCAGGAACGTCGGCGCGAACTTCTCGAGCAGCCCCCACACCGGGAAATTGAACGCGTTGATGTGCACCGCGACGCCGCGCCGCGGCACGAGGATGTGCGTGCCCGCGAAGCCGCCTTTCTTGGACAGCGGCATCGCCGGCCCCTCGTGCACGACGTTGCCCGAAGGCAGCTCGTTGCCGCCGGTGCCCGCGTAGGCGAAGAGCGTGCCGGTGCCGCCCTCGATGTCGATCCAGCCGTCAGCGCGCGTGGCACCCGTGTGCGCCGAGACCGCGTACAGCTCTTCCTTGCGCTCACCGAGGAACTTGGCCAGCGCCTTCAACCGCTCGGCGCGCTCCTGGAAGTCGAGCTTCAGCAGCGCCGGCACGCCGGCCGAGCGTGCGTGGGACAGCGCCTCGGCGAAGTCGATGCTCTCGGCGTGCGTGTGGAAGACGGGGCGGCCGTTGACGGCCGAAAGCAGCGGCTCACGCGGCTCCTGGCCGACCCAGCGGCCGGCGATGTGGCTTTGCAGGACGGGGGGCACGTGGTCTCCGTTTGTGGTTGGTGGTGCGAAGGGGGCAGTGTCGCACTGGCAACCGGGGCTTCGACACGGGGGGCTTCGACAGGCTCGGCCCGAACGGTGGTGGGACCGGTGCGGTCTTCGCATGCCACCGCGGCCTTGCTCGCTACGCCCGTTGTGCGCCCGCGCTTCGATACCTCAGCGCGAACGGAGCGTGCTTCGATACCTCAGCACGAACGGGGTCTTGCTCCGATCACACGCACAACGTCGACACGCTCTTCGTGTTGAGGTACGCCTCCAGCGCCTCGGGCCCGCCCTCGCTGCCGTAGCCCGAATCCTTGATGCCGCCGAACGGCATCTCGGGCCACGGCGCGGCCGGCTGGTTGATCCACAGCATGCCGGTCTGCAGGTTTTCGGCCAGCTGCTGCGCCGTCTTCAGCGAACTCGTGAACGCGTACGACGCCAGGCCGTAGGGCAGCCGGTTCGCCTCGGCGATGGCGTCTTCGAGCTTGTCGAAGCCCCACACCGCGGCCAGCGGGCCGAACGGCTCCTCGTTGAAGACGAGACTGTCACGCGACACGTCCACCAGCACCGTCGGTGCGAAGAAGTTGCCCATCGCGCCGACGCGCTCGCCGCCGGTGGCCACCGTCGCGCCGTGCTTCACCGCGTCGGCCGTCAGCCGCTCCATGGCCGCCAGCCGCCGCGGGTTCGCCAGCGGCCCCATGCCGGTTTCCTTCTCGAGCCCCGAGCCGACCTTGATCGCGCGCGTGTTCGCGACCAGCCCGTCGACGAACGCCTGGCGCACGCTGTTTGCGACGAGAAAACGCGTCGGCGAGATGCATACCTGGCCGGCGTTGCGGATCTTGGCCAGCGCGGCGATCTTCGCGGCGCGCTCGACATCGCAGTCCTCGGCGACGATCACCGGCGCGTGGCCGCCCAGCTCCATCGTCACGCGCTTCATGTGCGCGCCGGCCAGCGCCGCGAGCTGCTTGCCTACCGGCGTGCTGCCGGTGAATGTGACCTTGCGGATCACCGGGTGCGGGATCAGGTACTCGCTGATCTCGGCCGGCACGCCGTAGACCAGGCCGATGACGCCCGCCGGCACGCCGGCGTCGGCAAAGGCGCGGATCAGCTCGGCGGGCGAGGCCGGCGTCTCCTCGGGCGCCTTGACGATGAACGAGCAACCCGTGGCCAGCGCCGCCGAGAGCTTGCGCACCACCTGGTTGATCGGGAAGTTCCACGGCGTGAACGCCGCCACCGGGCCCACCGGCTCCTTGTAGATCTGCATCGATTGGCCCGCGCCGCGCGGCGGCGCGATGCGGCCGTAGACGCGCCGGCCCTCCTCGGCGAACCACTCGATGATCTCGACGGCGAACAGCACCTCGGCCTTCGCTTCGGCCAGCGGCTTGCCCTGCTCCATCGTCATCAGCCGGGCGATCGCCTCGGCGCGCTCGGCCACCAGGCGCGCGGCTTCGCGCATCACCTTTGCGCGCTGCGCCGCGGGCGTCTTGCGCCAGACCTCGAAGCCCTTGGCGGCGGCTTCCAGCGCCTCGTCGAGGTCGGCGCGGCGCGCGAGTGCGACCGTGCCGAGCGTCTCGTCGGTGGCCGGGTTCTTCACTGGCAGCGTCTCGCCGGCCTTGGCGCCGCGCCACTGGCCGGCGATGAAGAGCTGGACGTCGGGGTAGGCGGCCGTGGCGTTGGGGGCGGCCTGGGCGGTGGCGGTGTTCATGGCTCGTCGGGGTTGGATGCAAAACCGGATCGGGCGGCGATTGTCGGCCCTGCGCGGAAACCTGCTTGCCCAGCCCCATCTGCCGGCCGACGTCCTGGTACACGCGCGTGCACTCGCGCCTGGGCCGGGCGAACGCGAGCGAGGGCGAGCGAACGCGACGGCGCCAATGCCTGCGTCGCGAGCGCGGCATCGGCCGCGCCGCAGAATGCCCGGCCCGATGCGTCACACGACAGGAGCCCCCGACATGGCGATCAAGGCCATCCCCGACGGTTACCACAGCGTCACGCCGTACCTGATCGTCAGCGGCGCGGCCGAGGCGATCGAGTTCTACAAGAAGGCGTTCGGCGCCACCGAGCTGATGCGCATGCCGACGCCCGACGGCAAGGTCGTGCATGCCGAGATCAGGATCGGCGACTCGGCCGTCATGCTGGCCGACGAGACCGACGACATGAAGGGCGGCGCGTACCGCAGCCCGAAGTCGCTCGGCGCCTGCTCGACCTCGCTGATGGTGTACGTGCCCGACGTGGACCGGCTGCACAAGCAGGCGGTCGCCGCCGGCGCGCGCGAGTTGCGGCCGCCCGAGAACCAGTTCTACGGCGACCGCAGCGCGACGCTGGCCGACCCGTTCGGCCACGTCTGGACGATCGCCACGCACGTCGAGGACGTGGCGCCCGACGAGATGGAGCGCCGCGCCGCCAAGCTGTTCGGCAAGGGCTGAAGCGCGGGGCTCGCCCGCGCCGCGCTCAACTCGTCTTCGCCATCCCCAGCCGCTGGATCGTCGCCTTTTCCGCCTCGTAGGTCTCGCGCGCCCACTTCGTGTAGGTGTCGGTGTCCATGTAGATGATCGACTGGTCGTACTTGTCGAAGGTGGCGAGGACGGCCGGGTCGTCCAGCGTCTTCTTGAAGCCGTCGTGCAGCGCCTTCACGACCGCGGGGTCCATGCCCTTGGGGCCGCAGACGCCGAACGGCGAGTCGCTCACCGTCTTGAAGCCGAGTTCGTCGAGCGTCGGCACGTTCGGCCAGCGCTTCGTGCGCTTGCTGCCGTAGGTGGCCAGGAGGCGCAGCTTGCCGGCGTCGACGTGCGGGCCCCAGCCGGTGGCGTCGCTGGCGCCCATCGTGTGGCCGCCGAGCACGGCTTGCATGTTGTCGGCGTTGCCCTTGAACGGCACGTGCAGCAGCTTGATGCCGGCGCGCTGCGCGAACTCTTCCACCGCCAGGTGCGGGCTCGTGCCGATGCCGGTGGAGCCGTAGCTGAACTTGCCCGGGTTGGCCTTCGCGTAGTCGACGAGGTCCTTGATGCTCTTGATGGGCGACTCGGTGGGCACGACGAGACCGAAGGTGTAGCCGGTGAGGCAGGCGATCCAGGTGAAGTCCTTCAGCGTGTCGAAGGCCGTCTTCTGCATGTGCGGGATGCGGAAGACGCCGTGCGGCACCTGCGCGAGCGTGTAGCCGTCGGGCTTGGCGCTGACGAGTTCGTTGGCGCCGAGCATGCCGCCGGCGCCCGGCTTGTTCTCGATGACGACCTTCTGGCCGAGCGCGCGGCTGGCGCTGTCGGCGATGGCACGCATCACCGCGTCGGTGCTGCCGCCCGCGGGCCAGGGGCAGATGTACTTGATCGGCTGCGCGGGAAACGCCTGCGCGATGGCCAGGCGCGGGGCGGCGATGGTCGCGATGCCGGTGGCGGCGCCAACGATGACGCGACGGCGAGAGATGGGGTGCATGCGTGTCTCCAGTATTGACGGTGCCTTCGGGTGCTCAGGCCGGCGACCGCCGCGGAACCGGCTCTGCCGGGCCGTTGGCGGTGCCCCCTGGGGGGAGGCGGCCGCCGGGCCGCTTCAGGGGGGATCAGTCAGCGCGGGCGCCGGATTCCTTGACGACCTTGGCCCACTTCGTGATTTCGGCGGCCTGGAACTTCGCCAGCTCGTCGGGGGTCGAGATCCACGCCTCGAGGCCGAGCATCTTCAGCTTGTCGGCCACGTCGGGCAGCGCGAAGACGCGCTTGATCTCGGCGTTGAGGCGTTCGACCAGCTCGCGCGGCGTGTTCGCCGGCGCGAAGACGGCGAACCACGTCGTCGCCTCGAAGCCGGGCACCGACTCGGCCACCGTCGGCACGTCGGGCGCGGCGGCGCTGCGCTTGGCGGTCGTCTGCGCCAGCGCGCGGATCTTGCCTTCCTTGGCCATCGGCAGCGCCGAGGGCATGTTGTCGAACATCACCTGGATCTGGCCGCCGATGAGGTCGGGGATCGCGAACTGCCGGCCCTTGTACGGCACGTGCTGCATCTTCGTGCCGGTGAGCGATTTGAAGAGTTCACCCGAGATGTGCACCGAGGTGCCGACGCCCGGCGAGCCGAAGCTGAGCTTGTCGGGATTGGCCTTCATGTAGGCGACGAGTTCGGCCACCGTCTTCACCGGCAGGCCGTTGTGCACGACGAGCAGGTTCGGCGCCGAGGCGATGTGCGCGACCGGCGCGAAGTCGCGCACCATGTCGTACGGCATCTTCGAGTACAGCGCGCCGTTGATCGAATGCGTGCCGACCGTGCCCATGACGAGCGTGTGTCCGTCGGGCGGCGCCTTGGCCACCGCGTCGGCGCCGATGTTGCCGCCGGCGCCGGGCTTGTTCTCGACGACGATCGGCTGGCCGAGCTGCGCCTTGTCGGCGAACAGCCGCGCCAGGATGTCGGGCGCGCCGCCGGTGGGGAAGGTGACGACCATGCGCAGCGGCTTCGTCGGAAAGCCCTGCGCCCAGGCCGGGGCGGGGGCCACCCAGGCGGCGGCGATCACCGCCGAAGCAGCGGCGGCAAGAAGGGTTCGGCGCGCAGGTCGCATCGGCTGTCTCCGTTGTGCGGCCTCGAACGGGCCGCCTTGCGGAAACAGGATACGAGAGAGCCCGCCGGGGCGCGTACAGGGTTGGCCCGGTCGGATGCGCCCGAGGGCGTCACCTATGCGACAGGCGACGGGTTCGGGCCGCAGATCGAGCGGGCCCGAACGGCGAGCTGAAGCTTCAGCCCGCCGCCGGCTCCAGCACCATCAGGCCCGACGCCGTGTTCGAGATCGGGATGTGATAGTTCTGGTGCACGCGCTTTGCCGGCCCGTTGCCGAGCGCGCCGCGCGCCGCGAGCCACATCACGAGCTCGACGCCCTGCGTGCCGGTCTTCTCGACCAGTTCGTGGATGCTGTACTGCGTCGCCCAGCGCGGGTCGGCGACGAGGCTTTCCATGAACTTCAGGTCGAAGTCCTTGTTGATGAAGCCGGCGCGCTCGCCGTCGAGCTGGTGCGACAGGCCGCCGGTGCCCATGATCAGCACGCGCTCGTTGCCCTGCCACGAGCGGATCGCGTCACCCACCGCCTCGCCGAGCGCGTAGCAGCGCTTGGCGCTGGGCAGCGGGAACTGCACGGTGTTGATGCACACCGGCACGATGCGCACCGGCCACTTCTGGTCGGGCCACAGCAGCGCCAGCGGCAGCGACAGCGCGTGGTCGATCACCATCTCCTGGCAGGTGACGAGGTCGAAGTCGCGCTCGATGACCTTGTCGATGATGTGCCAGGCGAGCTTCTGCTCGCCCTTCACCGGCGGCAGCTCGGGGATGCCCCAGCCCTCGTCGGCGTTGCGGTACTCGGCCGCCGCGCCGACCGCGAAGGTGGGCATCTTGTCGAGGAAGAAGTTCAGGCCGTGGTCGTTGTAGAAGGCGACGATCACGTCGGGCTTCTTCTCGGCCAGCCAGCGGTGCACCGGCGGAAAGCCGTCGAAGAACGGCTTCCAGTACGGGTCGCCTTGCAGGTTCTTGGCAATCGCGCGGCCGATGGCCGGCACGTGCGAGGTGGTGACGCTGCCGATGATCTGGGCCATGTCGCTGTCTCGGTGGTGTGGTGTTGGTTCTGCGGGGAAGGCAGGGCAGCGGCGGCTTCAGCGCTGCGCCAGGAGCTTGGCCTTGAACTGGTCCTTGGTCATGCCGGTCTGCAGCGCGCCCAGGTCCTGCACATCCAGGCCCAGGATGCCGGCGAACTTGGCCAGGTAGTAGACGTTGCCGCCGGCGGCGATCAGGCCCAGCACGTTGCGCGAGCGGATCGCCTCGCGCTGCTCGGCGTTCAGCGCGTACTTCGTGCAGTAGGCTTCCTCGTCGCGCTTGAACTCGTCGCGGTTGGCGGCCGAGTTGAACGAGTAGCACATCTTGTTCAGCGCGTACCCCTTCATCGCCTGGCGGCTGTCGAAGAGGGTGGTGCCGGGGATCTCTTTGGTGTTTTCGGACAAGGTCATGGCGACGCTCCGGGTTCAGGGGCGGGCGGCAGTGTCGCGGCCGCGCCGGCGGCGAAAAAGGCGCCGATACTCATGCCACCCATGAAGGCTTTCGATCGATCGGCCGGCGCCGGCGGCGCGCAGCGAGCGCACGGGGATCACCTCGACCTCGACGGCCACCTGCTGCAGCTGCTGCTGGCGGTGATCGAGGAGGGCTCGGTGACGCGCGCCGCCGAGCGGCTGGCGGTGACGCAGTCGGCGGTGAGCCACGGGCTGGCGCGCCTGCGCCGCATCTGCCGCGATGAACTGTTCGTCAAGAGCGGCCGCGGCATCGCGCCGACGGCGCTGGCCGGCGAACTGGCCGGCCGCGCGCGGCGGCTGCTCGACGACCTGCGCGCCTTCGGCCACGCCGCGGGCTTCGACCCGGCGCACCTGACGCAGACCTTCACGATCGCCGCCAACGACCTGCAGCGCGACCTGCTGCTGCCGCCGTTGTTGCGCCGGCTGCGCGCCGCGGCACCGGGCGTCACGCTGCGCGTCGTGCCCTCCAACGCGCCGCAGCCGGCGCTGCTGCGCGACGAGGGCTGCCACCTCGTCGTCACGCCGCGCCCGCCGCAGGGCACCGACATCTTCCAGAAGCGCCTGTTCGAGGACCGCCACGTCGTCTTCTTCGACCCCGCGCACGGCAAGCCGCCGCGCACCCGCGCCGAGTGGCTGGCCGCCGAGCACGTGAGCGTGCTCTACGAAGGCCGGCGCGGGTTGCAGTTCGACGAGTGGGCGCTCAACGAGGGCCTGCAGCGGCCGCTGGTCGCCACCGTGCCCGGCATGGCCGCGCTCGCGGCGATGGTGCGCGGCGGGCCGTGGATCGCCACTGCGCCGTCGCTGCTGGCCGAAGGCGCGCTGCGGGGCCTCGGCGTCGCCGAGCTGCCGCTGGCTGCGCCGCCGCTGCGCATGTACGCCGTATGGCACCTGCGCCATCAGGCCGACCCGGTGATGCGCTGGCTGCGCGCCGAGCTGGAAGCGGTGGTGACGGAGGTGCTGGCGCGGGCGGCGGCGGCGCCGCGGTCGGTGTCCAACGGCGCTGCGTCCAACGGCACCACGAAGTCCGCCCGAACCCCACCGCTGCGCACGAAAGGACGCGTGCAATGAACACCGCATCGAACAGCCCATCGAGCCCATCGACCACGTCATCGGCCGCGAACACCGCCCCCACCTACCGGCCGCTCGGCGCCAGTGGCCTGAAGGTGCCGCCGCTGTGGCTGGGCACGATGCTCTTCGGTGAGCAGACGAGCGAGGCCGAGGCCGCGTCGCTGCTCGCCGCGACGCGCGAGCGCGGCCTCGATGCGCTCGACACCGCCGACATCTACACCGGCGGCAACAGCGAGCGCATCGTCGGCCGTCTCGTCAAAGGCGAGCGCGAGCGCTGGCTCATCGCCAGCAAGGCCGGCGTGCCGGTGGGCACCGACCCCAACGACCGCGGCGCTTCACGGCGCTGGCTGACGCGAGCCGTCGAGGCGAGCCTCGCGCGCCTGGACACCGACGTCATCGATCTCTATTACCTGCACCGCGACGACGAGACGACGCCGGTCGAGGAGACGGTGACGACGATGGCGCGTCTCGTCGAGCGCGGCCGCATCCTCTACTGGGGCCTGTCGAACTTCCGCGCCTGGCGCGTGGCGACCTTCGTCGAGACGGCGCGCCGCCTCGGCGTGCCGCCGCCGGTGGCCTGCCAGCCGCCGTACAGCCTGGCGACGCGCGGCGTGGAGGCCGAGTTGCTGCCGGCCTGCGCGCACCACGGCCTCGGTGTCGTCTGCTACAGCCCGCTGGCGCGCGGCGTGCTCAGCGGCAAGTACGCCGCCGACGGCCGCCCGCCGCCGCCCGACAGCCGCGCCGCGCGCAGCGACCGGCGGCTGATGCAGACCGAGTGGCGGCCCGAGTCGCTGCGGCTTGCCGAGGATTTCGCCGCGCACGCCGCCGCGCGCGGCCTCACGCCGGCGCGGCTGGCCATCGCCTGGGCACTGAACAACCGCCTCGTCAGCGGCGTCATCGGCGGCCCGCGCACGCTGGCGCAGTGGCACGACTACCTCGCGGCGCTGGACGTGCAGGTCACCGCCGAAGACGAAGCCTGGGTCGACGCACGCGTGAAGCCCGGGCACGCCTCGACACCGGGGTACACCGATCCGGTGTACCCGGTGACGGGGAGGCAGGTGGCCGGCGGCGCCGCCCGCGCCCACGGGCGAGGCGCTGCATCCTGACGCCTGAAACGGAGCAGGAGATCGTCGACGAAGTGCGGCAGGTCCGCGCCGAGCTTCGGTCGCGCGAGGCCGGCTGATGAGTGACACGAGCGCCGGGCCAGGCGCCTCGCCGCCTCAACTCGCCCGCCGCCCACCCTGCGGCAACAACGCCGCCAGCAGCCTTGCCGCGTGCACGGCTTCGCGCTTTGTGCCGTCGGCGATCTGGCAGCGGCAGCTCGTGCCGTCGGCGACCACCACCGCGTCGTCGGCGGCGGCGCGCACCGCGGGCAGCAGGTTCGCCTCGGCCATGCGCATCGAGATGTCGTGGTGCTTCGCCTCGTAGCCGAAGCTGCCGGCCATGCCGCAGCAGGAGCTCTCGATCAGCTCGGGCCTGGCGCCGGGGATCAGGCGCAGCGCTTCGAGCACCGGCGCCATCGCGCCGAAAGCTTTCTGGTGGCAGTGGCCGTGCACGAGCAGCGCGCGTGGTTGGCCGTTGCGGCTTGTCAGCGCATTCAGGCCGGGCAGCGTGAAGCGGCCGGCCTTCGCTTCGCGCGCGACGAACTCCTCGAAGAGCAGCGCTTGCTTTGCGACGACTTCGGCGCGTTCGCCGAGGCCGAGCACGAGCGCCTCGTCGCGCAGCGTGTACAGGCACGAGGGCTCGAGGCCCACGATCGCGATGCCGGCTTCGGCCAGCGGGTGCAGCGCATCGATGAGCGCGCCAAGCCGTGCGCGCGCTTCGTCGACGAGCCCGGCCGTGAGCCAGGTGCGGCCGCAGCAGTGGTGGCCGCCGCCGGCGCGGCGCACGGTGTGCAGCGTGTAGCCGGCGGCGTGCAGCACGCGCGCCGCGGCGTGCGCGTTCTCGCTTTCGAAGAGGCCGTTGAACGTGTCGACGAACAGCACCGCGGCCTTGCCGCCGTCCTTTGCCGCGGCGATCGTCTGCGTCGCGTTGGCGAAGCGGAAGGCCTCGTGCTTGCGCCAGAAGGTGTCGCGGCGAAAGCGCGGCAGCCGGCGCTTGGCCGATAGCCCGAACCAGCGTTCGGACAGCGTTGCCGCGCCGGGCAGTGCGTCGCGCAGGTTGGCGATCGCCGGCCAGCGGCTCGCGTGGTGGCCCCAGGCGGGCAGCGCGGCGATCAGGCGTTGCAGCAGCGGCGTGCCGTGCCGCGCCGCGCGCTGCGCGGCGACCTCGATCTTCATGCGCGCCATGTCGACGCCGGTGGGGCAATCGCGCTTGCAGCCCTTGCAGCCGACGCACAGGTCCAGCGCCTTTGCGACGGCGTCGCCGGTGAGAGCGTCGGCGCCGTCGCCAGTGGCGTCGGCCTCAAGACCTGCTTCGCCGAGCTGCCCCGACAACGCCAGCCGCAGCGTGTTCGCGCGCCCGCGCGTGCCGTGCTGCTCGTCGCGCGTCACGCGGTAGCTCGGGCACATGGTGCCGGCGTCGAACTTGCGGCAGTGGCCGTTGTTGTTGCACATCTCGACGGCCATCGCGAAGCCGCCGGTCGTGTCGCCGCCGGTGCCGGGGGCGCTCAACGCCTCGGTGACGGGGTCGTTCTGCACGTTCCACGCCGACCAGTCGAGCGCGGGCTTCAGCGCGATGCGCCGATAGGGCTTCGGCGCCGAAGGCGGCGGGAAGCGGAACAGCGCGCCGTCGTCCATCCGCGGCGGGTCGATGATCTTGCCGGGGTTCAACAGGTTGCCCGGGTCGAGGTGCTGCTTGATCGCGCGGAAGGCGTCGTTCAGCTTCGGGCCGAACTGCCAGGCGATCCATTCGCCGCGGCACAGGCCGTCGCCGTGCTCGCCGCTGTAGGCGCCCTTGTACTGGCGCACGAGCGCGCTCGCCTCTTGCGCGATGGCGCGCATGCGCGCGGCGCCTCCATCACGGCCGTCGAGCCGCATGTCGAGGATCGGCCGCACGTGCAGCGTGCCGACCGACGCGTGCGCGTACCAGGTGCCGTGCGTGCCGTGGCGCGTGAACACCTCGGTCAGCGCGTCGGTGTAGTCCGCCAGATGCACGAGCGGCACCGCGCAGTCCTCGATGAAGCTCACCGGCTTGCCGTCGCCCTTCAGGCTCATCATGATGTTGAGCCCGGCCTTGCGCACTTCCCATAGCGCCTTCTGCGCTGCTTCGTTTTCTAGCCGCACGACGCCGCCGCCGCGATCGCCGCCGAGGCCGAGTTGATCCCCGGCCATCTGCACGACGCGGTCGAGTTGCGCGACGAGCGCGGCGCGGTCGGTGCCGGCAAATTCGACGAGCAGGATCGCCGCCGGCCGGCCGACCAGCGCAGCGGCCATCACCGGCTCGAAGGCCGGGTTCGCGAGCGCCAGCTCGACCATGATGCGATCGACCAGCTCCACCGCGGTGGGGCCGAGCGTCACGAGGTGCTGCGCGGCGGCCATCGCGCCGCGGAAGGTCGGGAAGTTGACGACCGCCAGCACCTTGTGCCGCGGCAGCTCGGCCAGCTGCAGCGTCAGGCTCTTCGTGACGGCGAGCGTGCCCTCGCTGCCGACGAGCAGGTGCGCGAGGTTGACGTGGCCGTCGGCGGTGTAGGGCCGCTCGCTCCTCGGGCGGAAGATGTCGAGGTTGTAGCCGCCGACGCGGCGCAGCACGGTGGGCCATTGCGCGTCGATCTCGGCGGCGTGCCGCTCGGCCAGGCCCTGCACGAAGGCAGCGATCTCGGCGGCGCGGCCGCCGAGCCGCGCCACGGGGCCGAAGTCGGCGACGGTGCCGTCGGCGAGCCATGCACTGGCGCCGGCGACGTTGTGCACCATGTTGCCGTAGGCAATCGAGCGGCTGCCGCAACTGTTGTTGCCGGCCATGCCACCGAGCGTGGCCTGCGCGCTCGTGGACACGTCGACCGGATACCACAGGCCCAGCGGCTTCAACGCCGCGTTCAGGTGGTCGAGCACGAGGCCGGGCTGCACGACGGCGCGGCCGTTGGCCGCGTCGATGTCGATGATGTGCCGGCAGTGCTTCGTGAAGTCGATGACGAGCGCCGCGCCGACCGTCTGCCCGCACTGGCTGGTGCCGCCGCCGCGCGGCAGCACCGGCACCTTCAGCTCGCGCGCGATCTGCAAGGCGGTGGCCACGTCGTCATCGCCGGTGGGAACGAAGACGCCCACCGGCATGATCTGGTAGATCGACGCGTCGGTGGCGTAGCGGCCGCGCGAGGCGGCATCGAAGAGCACTTCGCCGCGCGTCCCGGCGCGCAGGCGGCGCTCGAGGGCGGCGCAGGTGTCGGTCGGCGGGAGCTGCGTGCCGGGCGCGGCGGCCCGCGTGGCGGCGAGCGCGGCGCTGTCGTTGCGGCCCATCATGCGCGCCCGGTTCGTTCGGCGCGGCGGGGGCTGTCCGCCGCGGCCCGGGGGGCCGCGGCGGTGGCCGGCGCCTGCGCGTACACGTCGCCGGCGCGCATCAACTCGAGCACCGCGTCGCGCTTGTGCACGAGGTGCTGGCGCAGCACGGTGGCCAGCGCCTCGCCGTCGCGCGCGTCGAGCGCGGCGACGATCTGCTCGTGCTCCTTGACGGCGCGTTTCCACTTCGCGTCGTTCTGGTTGGTGCGAAAGCGCAGCGACTGCACGCGCGCGTTGATGCGCGTGTAGGCGGCCGCGAGCACCGGGTTGCCGGCCGCGGCGGCGAGCGCGGCATGGATCGCGGCGTTCAGCCGGTAGTAGCCCGACAGGTCACGGCGCGCGAACGCGGCCAGCATCTCGTAGTGCAGCGCGCGGATCTCGTTGCGCTCGGCGTCGCTGGCGCGCTCGGCGGCCAGCCGGCCGCTCATCGCCTCCAGTTCGGCCAGCACCTCGAAGCTGTGCATCACGTCGGCTTCGGACAAGCGCACCGCCACCGCGCCGCGGTTGGGCAGCAGGTCGACGAGGCCCTCGACGGCGAGCAGCTTGATCGCCTCGCGCAGCGGCGTGCGCGAGACGCGCAACTGCTCGGTGAGCACACGCTCGTTGAGCTTGGCGCCCGGCGCGATGCGGCCCTCGACGAGCATCGTGCGCAGCCGCGCCGCCACCTGGTCGTGCAGCGCCAGGCGCGCGATCTCGATCACTTCGGCCATGGCCGCCTTCTCTTCTCCGTCGATTCGAAAAGCATTCTGCATGCAAAACCAGCGCCGCTGACAGGGGATCCATGCAGGGTAATCCCCGGCGGCAAGGTCGAGAATGAATGCAAAACTGAGAGCCCGCCAACGACCGCACCGAGAGGTTCGAGGAGCGCCGATGCTGACGCTGGACCTGCATCCCACGGGCCGCCACTTCCTGCAGATCCCGGGCCCGAGCCCGGTGCCCGACCGCATCCTGCGCGCGTTGAGCCTGCCGACCATCGACCACCGCGGGCCCGAGTTCGGCGCGCTCGGGCGCAAGGTGCTCGCGGGCCTGGGCGACGTGTTCAAGACGCGCCATCCGGTCGTCGTCTATCCGTCGTCGGGCACCGGCGCGTGGGAAGGCGCGCTCGTCAACACGTTGTCGCCGGGCGACCACGTGCTGATGTTCGAGACCGGGCACTTCGCGTCGCTGTGGGCGAAGCTGGCCGCGCGGCTCGGCTTGCAGACCGAAGTGCTGAGCTGGCAAGGCCACGACGAACACTTGCCCGCGGCGGCCGGCTGGCGGCGCGGCGTCGATGCGGCGTTGATCGAGCGGCGGCTGCGCGAAGACACGGCGCACCGCATCAAGGCCGTCTGCGTGGTGCACAACGAAACCTCCACCGGCGTCACGAGCGACATCGCCGCCGTGCGCCGCGCCATCGACGCCGCGCAGCACCCGGCGCTGTTCATGGTCGACACGATTTCGGGCCTCGCGTCCGCCGACTACCGGCACGACGAGTGGGGCGTCGACGTCACCGTCAGCGGCTCACAGAAGGGGCTGATGCTGCCGCCGGGCATCGGTTTCAACGCCGTCTCGCCGAAGGCGCTCGAGGCATCGAAGAAGGCCACGCTGCTGCGCTCGTACTTCGCGTGGGACGAGATCGTCGCGATGAACAAGGACGGCTACTGGCCGTACACACCGAACACGAACCTGCTCTACGGCTTGTCCGAATCGCTCGACATGCTGGCCGCCGAGGGGCTGCCGCAGGTCTTTGCGCGGCACCGCCGCTGGGCCGGCGGCGTGCGCGCCGCGGTGCAGGCGTGGGGTCTGCCGATCCAGTGCGCCGACGCGGCGGTGTATTCGCCGGTCCTCACCGGTGTCATCACGCCGCCGGGCGTGGACGCCGATGCGCTGCGCCGGCTGATCCACGAGCGCTTCGATCTCTCGCTCGGCACCGGCCTGGGCAAGGTGAAGGGGCGCATGTTCCGCATCGGCCACCTCGGCGACAGCAACGACCTGACGCTGGTGGCGACGATCGCCGGCTGCGAGATGGGCATGAAGATCGCCGGCATCGAGCTGGCCGCCAGCGGCGTCGAGGCGGCGATGGCGTACTTCGCCGAGCACGCGGCGGCACGGCCGGTGGCGCCGGCGGCCTGAAACGGATCCACAACGACCACGGAGACAACCATGCAACGACGTACCTTGATCCAGGCCGCGGCCGGCGCCGTGGCGACGCTCGGCGTGCCGCATCTCATGGCGCAGGAGTGGCCCAACGGCCCCGTGCGCATCGTCGTCGGCTTTCCGCCGGGTGGCGGCACCGATGCGCTGGCGCGGGTCGTCGGCGCCAAGCTCACCGAGATGTGGAAGCAACAGGTCATCGTCGAGAACAAGGCGGGCGCCGCCGGCATCGTCGCGGCCGAGTACACGGCGCTGCAGCCTTCCGATGGCAGCACGCTGCTGATGGCGCACATCAACAGCCACGCGCTCGGGCCGGTGCTGCAGCCCAGGCTGCGCTACGACGCCGAGCGCGACTTCGTGCCGATCGTCATGGTCGGCGTGACGCCGAACCTCTTCATCGCCCACCCGGGGCAGAAGGCGCTGACGGTGCCCGACATCGTGGCCGCGGCGAAGGCGGCGCCGGGCAAGCTCAGCTTCGGCTCGGCCGGCGCCGGCTCGGCGCAGCACCTGGCGCTGGAGATGTTCAAGCTCGCGGCGAAGGTGGACGTGATCCACGTGCCGTACAAGGGCAGCGGGCCCCTCCTGACCGACCTGATCGGCGGCCAGATCCAGTACAGCTTCGACACGATGACCGCGGCCACGCCGCACGTGAAGAGCGGCAAGGTGACGGCGATCGCGCAGACGCGCGCCAAGCGCGCCAAAGGCCACCCGAACGTGCAGACGATGCAGGAACTGGGCTACCCGGGGTTCGAGGCCACGACCTGGTACGGCCTCGTCGGCCCGGGCAAGCTGCCGGCCGCCATCGCCGCGAAGGTCAACCGCGACGTCAACACCGTGCTCGCGATGCCCGACGTGCAGGAGCGGATGGACACCTATGGCGCCGAAGACGGCGGCGGCACGCAGGAGAAGTTCGCCGCGTTCATCAAGGGCGAGATCGCGAAGTGGGGCAAGGTGGTGAAGGAAGGGAACGTCAAGGTCGATAGCTGATCGCGGGGCTGTAGTTCACGAGCGCGGTCGAGAGCAGACCCTGCGAAGGGTTGTGGCGGGATCGGGCCGACGGGGCGCCCCGTCGGCCCGATCCGGCACCCGCAATGGCATGCGTAGACCCTCACCCCGCCCCTCTCCCGCACGCGGGAGAGGGGGCAAAGGCAGGTGCATGCGGAGGCCGTGCCCGCCGAGGACGCCGGGTGGTTGGCGCAGCGAGGTAAAAGAAGGGAATCGACCGAGCGCAGCGAGGGAGAGGAATGACACGAGCGAAGCCAACCACCCGGCGTCCTCGGCGCGTGACCGTCGAACGCGCCAGCCTCGGCGCGCGTCGACCGTCGCGCGCAGGCGACCTCGGCGCGAGGGCTGCGCCGCTCAAGCCACCGCCCCGCGTGTATTCACGTACAGCGCATACAGCGAATGACTCGCCGCCATGAAGAGGCGGTTGCGCTTCGGCCCGCCGAAGCAGACGTTGGCGCAGCGCTCGGGCAGGTGGATCTGCGCGAGCGCGCGGCCTTGCGGGTCGTAGACGCGCACGCCGTCGAGTTCTTCGGGCTTGGCGGCGAGTGAGCCGTCGCTGCCGAAGCCGCACCAGACGTTGCCCTGCACGTCGACCGCGATGCCGTCGAAGGCGCCGGGGCCGTCGGCGCTGGCGAAAAGGCGCTTGTTGACGAGCTTGTCGCCGGCCACGTCGTAGGCCCAGATCACGCGGTGCGGCTTGGCGCGGCTCTCGACGACGTACATCACCGTCTCGTCCGGGTTGAACGCGAGGCCGTTGGAGCCCTGCAGGTCCTCGAGCGCCATCGTCAGCTCGCCGCTGATCGGGTCGATGCGGTAGACGCCGTGCGGCAGTTCGGGCGTGGCCGGCTCGCCCTCCCACCAGCCGAGGATGCCGAAGGGCGGGTCAGTGAACCACACCGCGCCGTTGCGTTGCTCGCAGACGATGTCGTTCGGCGAATTGAGGCGCTTGCCCTTGTAGCGCTCTGCCAGCACCGTGAGGCGGCCGTCGTATTCGGTGCGCGTGACGCGGCGCGTACCGTGTTCGCAGGCGAGCAACCTGCCCGCGGTGTCGCGCGCGAGGCCGTTGGCGTGGTTGCTCGGGGCGCGGAACTCGCTGAGGTGCCCGTCTGCATCGTCCCAGCGCAGGATCCGGTTGTTCGGGATGTCGCTGAAGAGCAGATAGCGCCCGTCGCCGAACCACACCGGCCCCTCGGCCCAGTAAAAGCCCGTGGCCAGCCGCTCGACCGTGCCCGACAACAGCCGCAGCGCGAGGAAACGCTCGTCGAGCACCTCGATGCACGGGTCGGGCAGGCGGTGGTTCGGCGTGAAGGGCGCGTTCATCGGGGGTCGCCTCGGTCGGTGAGAGGGGAGGAAGTTGGGCGCAGGCGCGCCAGCCGCGTCGCGTGTTCGGCGTTCACCGTGCCGGGCGGCATTTCGCCGCGCAGCAGCGCGGCCAATTGGGCCACGGTTTCGAGCGCCTGGTGTTCGACGGCCTGCGGCGTGAGCCCGCCGATGTGCGGCGTGGCGATGACGCGCGGGTGCCGCGCCAGCGCCGGCGACGGCATCTGGTCGGGCGCGCGGCCGACATCGAGCGCGCAGCCGGCGAGATGGCCGCTGTCGAGCGCGGCCAGCAGCGCCGCTTCGTCGACCAAGTTGCCGCGCGACGGGTTGACGAACACCGCGCCGCGTTTCATCTGCGCGAAGCGGCGCGCGTCCATCAGGTTCTCGGTCTCGGGCAGCGCCGGCGCGAGGCAGACGACGTGGTCGCTGGCGGCGAGCAGGTCGTCCAGCGGCAGCGCAGTGACGGCGGTGCCGGCATCGACGCGAAGATCGACATGCGGGTCGTGCACGAGCACGCGCATGCCGAGCGCGAGCCCGAGTTCGGCCAGGCGCCGGCCGATGTGGCCGTAGCCGATGATGCCGAGGGCGGAGCCGCGCAGCTCGCGGCCCATCACGATCGGCGTCGCAGCGTTGTTCCGATGCGCCTGCACGCTCGCGCTGATGCCGCGCGCCAGGTCGATGAGCACACCGATCGTCCACTCCGCCACCGCGTTGCCGAAGCCGGCGCTGGCGCGCGTGACGAGCACGCCGTGCCTGCTGGCCGCGGCCACGTCGACGTTGCGGATGTCCATCGCGCAGCGCTGCCAGACGACGAGGTCGGGGCAGGCCGCGAAGAGGTCGGCGCCGGCGGCGGTGCGGCGGTCGCTGATGACGATTGCGCAGCCGCGCGCTGCTTCGATGAGCGCCGCACCTTCGAGCGCCTCGTCGCCTTCGTGCAGGCGCACGGTGCCCAGCGCGCGCAGACCGGCGAGCGCCCGCTCGCCGTAGTACAGCGCGCGCGCCGCCGGCGAATGCGTCAGCAGAGCGAGCAGGTCAGGCGGGCGCATCAACCGCTACCGCGCCGGATCGACAGGGCAACCGGCCCGCGCCGCCGCTACACACCCAGCAGCCGCGGCAGCCACAGCGACAGTGCCGGGATGTAGGTGACCATCGCCAGCACGACGAGCAGCGCCACGAAGAAGGGCGCCATCGCCTTGGTGACGACGCCGATCGGCAGCTTGCTCACCGCGCTGCCGACGAACAGCACCGTGCCTACCGGCGGCGTGATCAGGCCGATGCCGAGGTTGACGATCATGATCATCCCGAAGTGCACCGGGTCGACGCCCAGCGCCTTCACCACCGGCAGCAGGATCGGCGTGCAGATCAGGATCAGCGGCGCCATGTCCATCAGCGTGCCCAGCAGCAGCAGCATGACGTTGATCATCAAGAGGATCACGACCTTGCTGTCCGACAGGCCGACGAAGAACGCGGTGACCTTGGTCGGGATCTGCATCAGCGTCATCAGGTAGCCGAAGCTCGCCGCGAAGCCGATGAGGATCATCACGATCGTCACCGTCTTCACCGTGCGATGCACGAGCTTGGGCAGATCGCGCCAGCGGTAGTCGCGGTAGATGAACATCGTGACGAAGAAGGCCCACAGCACCGCGATCGACGCCGACTCGGTGGCGGTGAACACGCCGCTCAGGATGCCGCCGAGGATGATGACCATCGTCATCAGGCCCCACAGCGCGTCGATGGTGATGCGCACCGCCTCGCGCAGCGAGACGCGCTCGCCGGCCGGGAAGTCGCGCTTGCGCGCGATGACGAGGCACAGCGTGGCGATCGTCAGCCCGAGCAGCAGCCCGGGCAGCACGCCCGCGATGAACAGCGCCGCCACCGACACCGAGCCGCCGGCGGCCAGCGAGTAGATGACGGCGTTGTGGCTGGGCGGGATCAGCGTCGCCTGGATCGAGCCGCTGACGGTGACCGCGGTGGAGAAGTCGCGCGGATAACCTTTCTTCTCCATCTCCGGGATCAGCACCGAGCCGATCGACGCCGTGTCGGCGACCGACGAGCCCGAGATCGCGCCGAAGAAGGTGGAGGCGAGGATGTTGACGAGCGACAGCCCGCCGCGCACGAAGCCGATCAGCACGCCGGCGAAGTTGACCAGCCGCCGCGCCATGCCGCCCTCGGCCATGATGGCGCCGGCGAGCACGAAGAACGGGATCGCCAGCAGCGAGAACTTGTTGACCCCGCTGGCGATCTGGATCATCACCGCGTCCACGGGCAGTTCGATCCACAGCGCGCCGATCAGCGAGGCCATGCCGAGCGCGTAGGCCACCGGCACGCCGACGATCATCAGCACGAAGAAGCTGCCCAGCAGCACGAGCGCGTCCATCGCTCAGGCCTTGTCGGCGTCGAACTCGGCGCCGGGTTCGCCGAAGGCGACGATCGGCCGCCTCGCCTGGCTGCCGCGCAGCATGCGCTCGAGCACGAAGAGCGCCGTGAACAGACTGCCGAGCGGCAGCGCAGCGTAGGTGAGGCCCACCGGCATCCACGGCAGCGTGTCCAGCGACTGGCCCCAGGTGCCGATGCACAACTGCGTGCCCCAGACGACGACGAACAGGCACACGGCCAGCATCACGAGGTCGCAGAAGAACGCGGCGGCGCGCTGCAACGCTGGCGGCAACTGGCTCGTCAGCATCTGCACCGCGATATGCGCGCCGGCCCGGTACGCGGCCGCGGCGCCGAGGAACGAGAAGACGACCATCAGCATGATCGCGATCGGCTCGGGCCACGCCGAGCCGCTGCCGAGCACGTAGCGCGTGAAGATGCCCCACGGCACGATCAGCGACATGCAGGCGATCGCGCCGCCGGCCGCCCAGATGCACAGGCGGTAGATCGCGTCCAGCGGGCGCGAGAGCAGTGCTTCCACGCGAACGGTTCTTCTACTTCGTATCCGCGATGCGCTTCATCAGGTCCGCATAGGCGGCGCCGTACTTCGCCCGCACCGATGCCGTGGCGTCGTAGAACGGCTTCGTGTCGATCGGGATGAACTCGATGCCGGCGGCCTTCAGCTTGGCCGAGTACTCGGCGACGCTCTTGTCCCACAGCGTGCGCTGCTCGAGCTGCGCCTCGCGCGCGAACTTGCGCACCTGCGCCTGCTCGTCGCGGCTCATCTTGTCCCAGGTGACCTTCGACATGACGAAGATCTCCGGGATGATCAGGTGCTGCGTCTGCGTGTAGTACTTGATGCCGGCCGTGTACTGGTTGGAGGTGAACAGCGTCGGCGGGTTGTTCTCGGCGCCGTCGATGACGCCGGTCTGCAGCGCGCTGAAGACCTCGGTGTGGCCCATCGAGATGCCGTTGCCGCCCATCGCGTTCATCGTGTCGACAAACAGCGGGTTGCCCATCATGCGGATCTTCTGGCCCTTCAGGTCCTCGATCTTGCGCACCGCCTTCTTCGTGTAGAGGCTGCGCGAGCCGCTGTCCATGAAGCCGAGCGCGACGAGGCGTGCCGGGCTCGCGCTGATCGCGTCGAGGATCTCCTGGCCGATCGGGCCGTCGATGATCTTGCGCATGTGCGCCTCGTCGCGGAAGACGAAGGGCATGTTGAAGACGTTGACGGCCGGCACCACGGGCCCGAGCACGCCCAGCGAGATGCGCGCGATCTGGATCGCGCCGACCTGCGTCTGCTCGACGACTTCCTTCTC
This sequence comes from Betaproteobacteria bacterium, assembly GCA_016716535.1. Taxonomy (GTDB): domain Bacteria; phylum Pseudomonadota; class Gammaproteobacteria; order Burkholderiales; family Burkholderiaceae_C; genus Rubrivivax. The sequence continues at coordinate 254,155 of JADJWD010000005.1, forward strand.
GGCGCCGAGCACGCCGCCGGGGAACATCTGCAGCTTGAACTTGCCTTTGGTCGCGGCCTCGAGCTTCTTGCCCAGGCTCTCGATCGCGACGACGTTGGGATAGCCGGCCGGGTGCACGTCGGCGGCTTTCAGCACGGTCTGCGCGTGCGCGGCGCCGGCAGTGATGGCGCCCAGCGCGCCGAGCGCGATGCACGTTGCGGCGATCACGGTGTTGCGACGGTTCATCGTCTGTCTCCTTGCGGTGGTGGGCGGCCGGGCCGCCGGTGAAACCTGGAGACGCGCGCAAGAGCGCGCGTCGGTCGGACATCAGTCGACCATCAGTCGAAGGGCCCCATCTTCACGAAAGGGCCGCCCTGGTAGACGACCTCGGGGTCGTGGCGGTCGTGCAGCGGCTGCGCCGCCTCGAGCCGCGCGCGCCAGGGCTCGCTGCTGTCTTGCGGCACGTAGCCCAGGTGGCTGGCGCTGCGGTTGTCGTACCAGCGCGAGCGGTTGTCGCTGATGCCGTAGACGACGGTGTGGCCGACGACCGGCGCGGTGAGCGCGGCGCGCACCAGGCGCTCGAGGTCGTCGAAGCTCAGGTACGACGAGAGGCCCCGGCGGCCGCGCGGCTCGGGGAACGACGAGCCGATGCGCAGGCTCACCGTCTCGATGCCGTAGCGGTCGAAGTAGAACTGCGCGAGGTTCTCGCCGAAGGCCTTGGAGACGCCGTAGTAGCCGTCGGGCCGCGGCATCACTTGCGGCGTGATCGTCTCGCGTTGTGTGTAGAAGCCGGTGACGTGGTTGCTGCTCGCGTAGACGACGCGCCGCGTGCCGGCCATTCGCGCCGCCTCGTAGACGTGGAACGTGCCGATGATGTTGGCCGGCAGCACCGTCTCGAAGGCGTGTTCGGTGGAGACGCCGCCCAGGTGCACGACGGCGTCGACCTCGCGCAGCAGCGCGACGATGGCCGCCTTGTCAGCGAGGTCGGCGCGCACGACCTCTTCACCCACCGCCGCGGCGCCGAGATCGGCAATGTCGCTGACGCGCAGCGTGCGGCACAGCGGCTTCAGCCGCGGGCGCAGCACGCAGCCCAGGCCCCCGGCGGCGCCGGTGAGCAGCAGGCGGCCAAAGGGCGGCGGCGTGTCGCCCGACGAAGTGGGGGAAGTCGCGGAGGAGGCGGATGCGCCGGCGGGCAAGGCGTTCGACATCGTCGTCAATCGAAGGAAGCCGCGGGCCGGGTGGGCCCGTGATGCGCCTGGGGAGCCCCGCGCAAAGCCAGCCTTGCGCCGGGTTGTCAGTTGTCGTACAACCATCGTCACGCGGCCGGCTTTCGCTGTCAAGCCGCGGGAACCCGAGGCCACCCGTCGCCGACAGCCACCGCCCGCCACCGCCCGCCACTGCCTTCCCGTCCGTTGCTTTCGATGAACACCCGCCAGACGGCCCTTGCCCCAGGCCGGCCGCGCACACTGGCCGCCGGGCTGGTGGCGGCGCTGTCCGAGCGCATCCGCCGCGGCCGCCGCGGGCCGCTGGCGGCCGGGCACAAGCTGCCGACCGAGGCGGCGCTGATGGCCGAGTTCGGCGTCAGCCGCACCGTCGTGCGCGAGGCGATCTCGCGGCTGCAGGCCGCGGGCCTGGTCGAGACGCGGCACGGCATCGGCACCTTCGTCGCCGGCGTGGGCGAGGGCAGTGACGCGGGCGGCCCGCGCGCCTTTCGCATCGGCCCCGAGCAGTTGGCGACGCTGCAGGACGTGGTCGCGGTGCTCGAGCTGCGCATCGGCGTCGAGACCGAGGCCGCGAGCCTGGCCGCGCAGCGGCGCAGCGACGACAACCTGCGCGCGATGCGGCAGGCGCTCGCCGACTTCGCCGCCGCGGTGGAAGCCGGCGGCGACGCCGTCGGCCCCGATTTCGAGCTGCACCGCGAGATCGCGCGCGCCACGCAGAACGGCCACTTCGCCGAGCTGCTGGGCACGCTCGGCCAGCGCATCATCCCGCGCGCGCGGCTCGACCCGGCTGCGGCGCTGAGCCCCGAGCGGCTGGCCTATCTGAAGCGGGTGCACGGCGAGCACGAGAGCATCGTCGACGCGATCGCCGCCCGCGACAGCGACGCAGCACGCGCGGCGATGCGCACGCACCTGGCCAACAGCCGCGAGCGGCGCCGGCGCGAGGCACTGCCGCTGGTGGTGCCGCCCGGCACGGCTCGCGGGCCCGGCCGGCCAGTTGTACGATGACTGACGAGTGCACGTGATCGAGTACAAGGAGAGGTCTTTGATGAAAGAAAACCGCCTGCGCACCCTGTGGGCCGCCGACAAGCCGGTCGTCAACGGCTGGCTCGCGATCCCCAACGGCTTTTCTGCCGAGGTGATGGCGCACCAGGGCTGGGACAGCCTGACGATCGACATGCAGCACGGCGTCATCGACTACGCGGCGATGGTCGGCATGCTGCAGGCGATCGGCAACACGCCGACGGTGCCGGTGGTGCGCGTGCCGTGGCTCGAGCCCGGCATCATCATGAAGAGCCTGGACGCCGGCGCCTACGGCGTCATCTGCCCGATGGTCAATACGCGCGACGACGCGGCGCGGCTCGTGGCCTACACGCACTACGCGCCGCGCGGCACGCGCAGCTTCGGGCCGGTGCGCGCGGGTCTCATCGGCGGGCCCGACTACGCGCAGAAGGCCAACGACACCATCGTCGCCTTCGCGATGATCGAGACGGCGCAGGCGCTGGACAACCTCGACGCGATCCTCTCGGTCGAGGGGCTCGACGCGATCTACATCGGCCCGTCGGATTTGTCGCTGGCGCTCGGCTGCAAGCCGGTGTTCGACGACGTTGACCCGAAGGTCGCCGAGGCGATCAAGCACATCTGCGAACGCGCCAAGGCGCACGGCGTGAAGGCCGGTGTGCACAACGGCCGCGCCGACGTGGCGCTGGCGCGCGTGGCGATGGGGTTCCGGTTCGTCACGCTGGGCTCGGACGCGCGCATGCTGGCAGCGGGTTCGCAGGAGGTGCTCGGCGCGATGGCGGGGGCGCGCTGAGGGGCTCGAACACCGACCACCTGCTGAATCGCCTAACGCACCAACTTCACCGCCGTCCCGCTGACGCAGACCATCATCATCCCGTTGGTCTCGCCGAGCACCTCGTAGTCGAAGTCGATGCCCACCGCACCGTCGGCGCCGAGTTCGCGGGCCGTGGCGATGAGGTCGGCGACCGCGGCATCGCGCGCGCCGGAGAGCGCGCGCTCGTAGCCGCCGGCGCGGCCGCCGACCACGTCGCGGACCGAGCTGAACATGTCGCGGAAGATGTTGGCGCCGATCACTGCTTCGCCGTGCACGACGCCCAGCCACTCGGCGATGCCCGGCCCGCCGGTCGCCGCGTCGGGCACCACGGTGGCGAGGAAGAAGTCCTTGTCCTGCTTGGAGAACCAGCCCATCGACGCTGCTCCTGTTGAGAGTGAGCGGACATCGTAGAGCCGTTCACAACGCCTGCGCCAGCCGTGCCGCGCCGGGCCCGAACGCATAGGCGTCCATCGCCAGGTCGCCGTAGGTCAGGCTCGCATGGATGCGCCGGGCCGGCACGTTCGCACCGCCGGCGCCGGCCGCCACGTACCAGGGCAGCAGGTGCTCGTCGCTCGGGTGCATCAGCGCCGCGTGCGGGGCGGCACGGCGGTAGTCGAAGAGGCGCGGCCAGTCCGGGCCGCTGGAAACGCCGCTCGGCCCGGCGTGCTCGGCCTGCTCGGCGTGCTCGCGCAGCCACTCGCGAAACGCCGTGCTCTCGGGCGTCGCGGGCCGGTCGATGTCGCCCCGCCCACCGGCGAAGACGCGCCGCAGGTTGTGCGTGAGGCTGCCGCTGCCGAAGACGAGCACGCCTTCTTCGGCGAGCGGTGCCAGCGCCGCGCCGAGCGCGAACAGGCGCTCGGGCGACCAGTCCGGCGGCCAGGCGAGCGGCAGCACCGGTATGCCGGCGTCAGGGAACATGTAGCGCAGCGGCGTCCAGATGCCGTGGTCGAGGCCACCTTCTTGCGCGAGCACGTGCGCGGGCAGGCCCTGCGCGGCCAGCAGCGCCGCGACACGCTCGGCCAGCGCCGGCGCGCCCGGTGCGTCGTAGCGCAGCGTGTAGAGCTGCGGGTCGAAGCCGCCGAAGTCGTAGACCGCTTCGTGCGTTGGTGCGGCCAGCAGCACCGGCTCGCGCGTCAGGCTGTGCGCCGAGATGGCGAGGATGGCGCGCGGCCGGCCGAACGTGCGCTCGATCGCCGGGCCGAGGCGCTGCATGAAGGCGCCGGCCTCGCGCGGCTCGAGCGCGGTCATCGGCGAGCCGTGGCTGATGAAGAGCGGCGGCAGTGCCGCAGCGATGGCAGGCAGATTTTCGTCCATGCCGGCATTGGAGCACCGGGGTGCGCGGTGCGGGTTCAAGCGCGTTGCACGCTCTGTTCGGAGTGGGAGTGCGCGGGCCCTTCGACAGGCTCAGTGGGAATTCGACAGGCTCAGCCGAACGGAATACGACGCTCAGCCCGAACGGATCTCTCAGGCCTCTGGCCGCGGACCTGCGCGGCGTCGGGTGAAGCGTTTTCGGCTACCGTGCCCGCCTGCCGCGCCACGAGGGTGCGGCACGTCCCTGGAGCCCGCCTTGAGTGCCCCTGCCTCGCCCGATCGCCCCGCAAACGCTGGCGCATCCACTTCGGCATCTGCCGCTGCCGCCCTCACGCCGCCGACGCTGCTTGCGCTGGCCTGGCGCCAGACGCTGCGCGACCTGCGGGCCGGCGAGCTGCGGCTGTTGGCTGTCGCCGTGATCCTGGCCGTGGCGGCCTTGACGGCGGTGGGCTTCTTCGCCGACCGCCTGGCCAATGGCCTTGCGCGTGACGCCCGCCAACTGCTCGGTGGCGACGCCGTCGTGGCCAGCGACAAGCCGGTGCCGGCCGAACTGGCGGCGCGCGCGCGCGCGCTCGGCCTCGCCGTGGCGCACACGGTCGAGTTCCCGAGCATGGGCCGCGCGTCCGACGCGCAAGGCGGCGCGACGCGGCTCGTGTCGGTGAAGGCGGTGACGGCCGGCTACCCGCTGCGCGGCCGCGTGCAGGTGCGCGAAGCGGGCGCCGACCCCGCGCTGCCGCCGCAGGCGGCCACGTCGGCGCCGGCCGCGGGCACCGTGTGGGTCGATGCGGCGCTGCTCGATTCGCTGGCGCTGCGCCTGGGCGACAAGCTGCTGCTCGGCGACGCGGCGCTCGAGATCGCCCGCGTCATCGTCGTCGAGCCCGACCGCGGCGCCGGCTTCATGGCCTTCGCGCCGCGCGTGCTGATGAACGAAGGCGACCTCGCCGCGACCGCGCTGATCCAGCCCGCGAGCCGCGTCACCTACCGCATGGCGGTGGCAGCCACCGATGGCAGTGCCGCCGGCACGACCAGCCCACGCGGCGACGCCGCGGTGCGCGACTTCGTGCGCGAGACCGAAGAGCGCATCAAGACCGCGCCGCTGCGTGGCACGCGCGTCGATTCGTTCGCGAGCGGCCGGCCGGAGATGCGGCAGACGCTCGACCGCGCCGAGCGCTTCCTGAATCTCGTCGCGCTGCTGGCGGCGCTGCTCGCGGCGGTGGCGGTGGGCATCGCCGCGCGCGACTTCGCCGAGCGGCACCTCGACGATTGCGCGATGCTGCGCGTGCTGGGCCTCGCGCAGCGGCGCATCGCCGGCGCCTACGCGCTCGAGTTCGGCCTCGTCGGCCTCGTCGCGAGTGCGGTCGGCGCGGCGATCGGCTTCGCGGTGCACTTCGTCTTCGTGCTGCTGCTGGCCGGGCTGCTCGACACACAACTGCCGGCGGCCGGCGTCTGGCCAGCGCTCTTCGGCCTGGGCGTCGGTTTGACGCTGCTGGCCGCCTTCGGCCTGCCGCCGGTGCTGCAACTGGCGAGCGTGCCGCCGCTGCGCGTCATCCGCCGCGACGTGGGCGGGCTGAAGGCGAGTTCGCTGCTCGTGCTGGGCGCGGGCACCGCGGGCTTCGTCGCGCTGCTGCTGGCGGTGTCGGCCGACACGCGGCTCGGGCTCATCGCGGTGGGCGGTTTCGCGGCCGCGGTGGCGCTTTTCGCGCTGCTCGGCTGGCTGGCGGTGCGGCTCCTGCGCCGTGCCGTGCCCGAAGCGGGTGCGACGCGCTGGTGGATGCTGGGCGCCGCGATGCCGCGCTGGCTGGTGCTGGCGACGCGGCAGGTGGCGGCGCGGCCGGCGTTTGCGGTGCTGCAGATTTCGGCGCTGGCGGTGGGTCTCTTGGCCCTCGTGCTGCTCGTGCTGCTGCGCACCGACCTCATCTCGAGCTGGCGCCGCGCGACGCCGGCCGATGCGCCGAACCGCTTCGTCATCAATCTGCAGCCCGAGCAGGTCGAGCCGTTCCGCCGCCTGATCGAAGGTGCCGGCGTCAAGCGCTACGACCTCTATCCGATGATCCGCGGGCGCTTGGTCGCGATCAACGAGCGCACGGTCAGCGCCGCCGATTACGTGGAAGAGCGCGCGGCGCGCCTCGTCGAGCGCGAGTTCAACCTGAGCCACAGCGCCGAGCTGCCGCCGCACAACCCGGTCGTCGCCGGGCAGTGGGTGGCCGACGAGCCGGGCGCGATCTCGGTGGAAGAGGGGTTGGCCGAGACGCTGTCGCTGAAGCTCGGCGACACGCTCGTCTTCGACATCGCCGGCCAGCGCGTCAGTGCGCGCATCACGAGCCTGCGCAAGGTCGACTGGGGTTCGATGCGGGTCAACTTCTTCGCGATGTTCCCGGTGGGCCGCATGACCGACGTGCCGGTCAGCTACTTGAGCGCCTTCCGCGCGCCGGCGGTGGCGGGCTTCGACAACGGGCTGACGCGCACCTTCCCCAACATCACCAACGTCGACGTCTCGGCCAGCGTCGCGCAGGTGCAGCGCGTGCTCGATCAGGTGATCCGGGCGATCGAGTTCCTGTTCGGCTTCACGCTCGCCGCGGGGCTGGTGGTGCTGTTCGCGGCTGTTGCGGCCACACGCGAGGCGCGCGCGCGCGAGTTCGCGGTGATGCGCGCGATGGGCGCCGGCGCGCGCCTGCTGCGCCAGGTGCAGCGCGCCGAGCTGCTGGGCGTGGGCGCGCTGGCCGGGGGCCTGGCGGCGCTGGCCGCGCTGGTGGTCGGCTGGCTGCTCGCGCGCTACGCGTTCGAGTTCACCTGGACACCGGCGCCGTGGGTGCCGCTGGCCGGCGCCGTGGCCGGCGCGCTGCTGGCGCTGGCGGCCGGCTGGTGGGGCCTGCGCGAGGTCCTCGCGCGGCCGGTGCTGGAGACGCTGCGGCGGGTGGGGGCGGTGTAAGGGAAGTCAGGCCGAAGTCAGGCCGGCGCGTCGATCCTGAAGCGCGCCACCACCTCGGCGAGCCGGCGCGCCTGTTGTTCGAGGCTCGCCGCCGCGGCGGCACTGCGTTGCACCATGTCGGCGTTGTGCTGCGTGGCCGAGTCGAGCTGCGCGACCGAGCTGTTGACGTGCAGGATGCCGGCGCTTTGCTCGCCGGTGGCAGCGCTGATCTCGGCGATCAGGCTGCTGACCTGCCGCACGCCGCCGACCAACTCCTGCATCGTCTTGCCGGCATCGTCGACCAGGCGCGCGCCGGCCTCGACCTTGTCGACGCTCGTGCCGATCAGCGTCTTGATCTCGCGCGCGGCGCTGGCCGAGCGTTGCGCGAGCGCGCGCACCTCGCCGGCGACGACGGCGAAGCCGCGCCCCTGTTCGCCGGCGCGCGCGGCCTCGACGGCGGCATTCAGCGCCAGGATGTTGGTCTGGAACGCGATGCCGTCGATCGTGCCGATGATGTCGGCGATCTTGCGCGAGCTGGCGTTGATCTCGCCCATCGTCTGCACGACTTCGGCGACGACCTCGCCGCCGCGCTGCGCGACGCCGGCGGCGCCGGCGGCGAGCTGGTCGGCGGTGCGCGCCGACTCGGCGGTGTGGTTGACGGTGCTGGACAGCTCGGTCATCGAGCTGGCGGCCAGTTGCAGCGCGCCGGAGGTCTCCTGCGTGCGCTGCGCGAGTGCGCCGGCGCCGCCGCTGATCTGCTCGGCGGCCAGGCCGATGTGCTGCGTGGCGCCTTGCACGGTGGCGATCGACTCGCGCAGGCCACCGACCATCGCGGCCAGGCTGCGCTGCAGCGAGGCGACCTCGTCGTCACCTTGCACGCGCAGGTCGACGACGAGGTTGCCGTCGGCGACGGCGCGGCTGAGTTGCACCGCGTCGTCGAGCTGGCGCACGACGCGGCGCTGCACGCGCCAGCCGAAGCCGAGCGCGCTGGCCGTGCCGAGCAGCATGACGCCGCCGAGCGCCAGCGACAGCCGCAGCGCGTGCGTGCCGGCGGCCGCGGCCTGCGCGGCGAGCCGCGCCTCGTTGTGCGTGGCCAGCGCGTCGAGCACCTTGGCCGCCTCGGCGAAGGTGTTCTCGGCCGAACGCATGCCGGCGACGCCGATATTGGGGTCGGTGCCCGAGAGGTCGATGGCGCGGTCGCACTGGCGCAGGTAGCTCGCCAGCAGCGGCGCCATCGCCGCGAGCTGTTCACGTGTCGACGCGTCGCCGGCCTCGCCGAGCGCGGCCAGCGTGCGCTGAATGTCCTGGCCGCGTTCGCCCAGCGCCTTGCGCGCCGCGGCCACCGCGGCGTCGTCCATCGAGGCGATCAGCGCCAGCGTGCGCAACACGTCGCCGCGCATCTGCACGAACTGCACGCGCACACGTTCCAGGGCGCGCTGCTGCCCGCGCCCCTGTTCGGCGAGCTCGCGTGCCTGGCCCTGCTGTTGGTGGCTCGCGACGGCGTAGAGGGCGCCGCAGCCCAGCGCTGCGGCGGCGCAAAGCAGGGGTGGCAGCAGCAGCTTGTGGGCGAGTTTCAAGCGGGTGTTCTTACTTGTAGACGCCGCCGCAGACGGCTGTGTCGCCGAGCTTCTCGCAGTACATCGTCTTCGGCTCGATCTTCTTGCTCACCGGGTTGGTGAACTTGTAGTCCTGCCAGAAGCCGGCCGGCTTGCTCTTGGCCAGCGCGACGCGCTCCTTGACGAAGTACTTCCCATCGACGTCGGTCAGGTCGAGCAGGTCCTTGCCGATCTGCTTGGGGTTGGCGCCGTGCGCGAGGCACTTGCCGTCCAGGCCGTAGACGACGAGGTAGAGGTCGCGGTCGGTGAACTGGCCGGCCTTGTTGCTGATCTCGGCGTAGCCCTTGTCGGTGCCGTTGGCCTTGATGAAGGCGACGCCCTTCTTGACCATCGCCATCGCCTCGTCCTTGCTGGCGCTGGTGGCGGCGTGGGCGCCGGCGGCCGAGAGGGCCGCGACGGCAACGGCGAGTCCGGTGAGCAAAGGTCGGATCATCTGGCGCTCCTCGAGAACGGGTTGGGGTGCGACGCGGCGGCGCGCCGGCTTCAGTTGACGAGGCCCATGTCGGCGCTGCTCATCAGCGCCTCGATGTCCATCAGGATCAGCATGCGTTCGCTCTTGTCGTCGGCCGGGCCGTTCTTCACCGTGCCGATGCCGGTGATGAACGACGAGTCGACGGCCGAGTGCAGCGAAGGCGCCGGCTTGATCTGCTCCTTCTGCAGCTCGAGCACGTCGCTGACCGAGTCGACGACGGCGCCGACGACGCGGCCGTGCACGTTCAGCACGACGACGACGGTAAAGGCGTTGTATTCGGCGTTCGGGCAGCCGAGCTTCAGGCGCAGGTCGACGATCGGCACGATGACGCCGCGCAGGTTGACGACGCCCTTGATGAACTCGGGCACGTTGGCGATGCGCGTCGGCGGCTCGTACGAGCGGATCTCCTGCACGCGCAGGATGTCGATGCCGTACTCCTCGTCGCCGAGGCGGAACGTGAGGTACTCGCCGGCGCGGCTGGCGACGGCGCCGCTGTCCTGGGCGCCGACGGCGGCGCGGTAGGCGACGGCCGGCTCCACCCGGGAGGCGGTGCGGGGGGCTTCAGCGATCAGGCTCATGAATGGGGTCCTCGGCAGAGACAGGAGATGAGGTGGGTATCGGCCAGGCAACGCCATCCTGAAGGGCGCGGCCGCACCCGATGCCCCGACAAAGGGGCGGAATCGGGGTCAGAAGGTCTCCCAGCCGTCGTCGGCGCCGGCGGGGCTGGTGCTGGCGGCGGCGGGCTCCGCCGGTGCGGCGCTTGCCGCCGACGCGCCGGGCGCGGCCGGTGCGGCCGGAGCGGCCTTGGTGGCCGACGCCGTGACGGCGGCCGAAGAACGCGCGGCCGGCGCGGGCGCCGAAGGCGCGGACGGCGCAGGCGCAGACGGCCGCGCCGACAGGGCCGCGAGCGCGGAGGCAGAGGCAGAGGCAGAGGCCGGGGCGGCGGACATCGGCCGCGCTGGGCCGCCGCGCGCCTGGCCGATCGCCTGCTGCGCCAGTTGCTGCGGCGACGCGGCAGCCACCCCGCCGGCGAGCCGGAAGGTGTTGACGAGCGCGGCAAGCTGCCGCGACTGCTCGCGCAGCGCTTCGGCCGCGGCGGCGCTTTGTTCGACGAGGGCGGCGTTCTGCTGCGTCGCCTGGTCGAGCGCGCCGACGGTGTCGCTGACCTGCTGCACGCCCTGGCTCTGCTCGCCGGCGGCGGCGCTGATCTCGCCGATGATGTCGCTGACGCGCTGCACGCTGGTGACGATCTCGCCCATCGTGCTGCCGGCGTCGGCGACCAGGCGCGAGCCCGACTCGACCCTGTCGACGGAGGAGCCGATCAGCGCCTTGATCTCGCGCGCGGCCTCGGCGCTGCGTTGCGCGAGGCTGCGCACCTCGGCGGCGACGACGGCAAAGCCGCGGCCCTGCTCGCCGGCACGTGCCGCCTCGACCGCGGCATTCAGCGCCAGGATGTTGGTCTGGAAGGCGATGCCGTCGATCGTGCCGATGATGTCGGCGATCTTGCGGCTGCTGGCGCTGATCTCGTCCATCGTCGCGACGACCTGCGAGACGACCTCGCCGCCGCGCTGCGCGACGCTGGAAGCCGAACTGGCGAGCTGGTTGGCGGTGCGCGCCGACTGCGCCGTCTGGTTGACGGTGGCGGTCAGTTCGGTCAGCGCGCTGGCCGCCTGTTGCAGGTTGCCTGCCGTCTGCTCGGTGCGCTGCGAGAGGTCGCCGTTGCCCGAGGCCACCTCGACGCTGGCCGCCTGCACCCGCGTCGAGGCCAGCGCGAGGTCGCCGACCACCTGCGCCAGCCGCTGCTGCATGCGCTCGAGCGCGCCCAGCAGTTCGGCAGGCTCGTCGGCGCCGCTGCATTCGATGCAGCCGGTGAGATCACCTTCGGCGATGCCGAGCGCCGCCTCGCGGGCGCGGGCGATCGGTTGCGTGATCGAACGCGAGTTCAGCAGCGTCAGCGGCACGACGACAAGCAGCACCGCGACGCTGACGACGCCCAGGGCGATCACCAGCAGCGTCATCGTGCGCTCGAACTCGGCCTGGCCGGCGCGCACCTCGGCGTCGACGAGGGCGGCGATCTTGTCGACGGCGGCGGCGGCGGCCGCGAACTCGGCCTTCGGCCGCGCCAGCATGCGTTCGGCGGCGCGCAGGTTGTCGTAGGCGCCGCCCTGGATGTTGTCGAGCACCGGCACGAGCGACTGGCTGTACGTGGTGATGTGCGTGCCGGCTTGGCGCGCGAGCACGTTGTCCTCGTCCTCGGCGCCTTCGAGCAGGCCGGCCAGCGCCTTGTGCGCGGCGTCGATCTCGCGCAGCCACTTCTCGCGCAGCCGGCGCACCGCGTCGCCGTCCTCGTACTCGATCAGCATCTGCTTCTCGACCAGGCTGACGGCGGCCAGTTGCAGGCGGATCGCGCCGACGCGCTCGGCCTCGTGCACCGAGTGGCCGATGAACTGCTCGTTCAGCGCCTTCACGCGCAGGCCGGCGGCGACGGTGACGCCGCCGACGAGCGTGAACATCGACACGACGATCAAGATCGCCCCCAGCATCCGTGTGCGCACCGTGAAGCGGCGCATCAGTTGCATGGCATTCATCGTCTGTCGGCTCCTGGAAGGTCTTCGGTGGGGGCAAGGTGTTGCGGCGTTGCGGCGGCCGTCTTGTTGCGTTGTCTTGACGTTGAAGGACCGCGCGCGGCGGGGCAGCGGGGCTCGGGCGGGCAGGCGCTTCGGTGGCGTGTCAGTGACGTACCGGTGGCGCCTCAGTGGCGCATCAGTGGCGCGAGCGGCGCACGAGCGAGCCCACGTCGAGGATCAGCGCGACGCGGCCGTCGCCGAGGATCGTCGCGCCGGACACGTCGGGCACCTTGCGGTAGTTGGCTTCGAGGTTCTTCACCACCACCTGCTGCTGGCCGAGCAGCTCGTCGACGAGCAGCGCGACGCGGCCGCCTTCGGCCTCGACGACGACCATGATGTTGCTCGCGTGCTCGAAGTCGAAGCGCGGCACGCCGAACACGCGCTCGAGGTCGATCACCGGCATGAATTCGTCGCGCACCTCGACGACGCGGCCGCTGCCGCCGATCGTGCGGATCATGTCGGCGCGCACCTGGAACGACTCGACGACGGAGGACAGCGGCAGGATGTAGCACTCCTCGCCGACGCCGACGCTCATGCCGTCCATGATCGCCAGCGTCAGCGGCAGGCGCACGCGCACCGTCATGCCGTAGCCCTCGGCCGAGTCGATCTCGACCGAGCCGCCGAGCGCGGTGATGTTGCGCTTGACGACATCCATGCCGACGCCGCGGCCGGAGACGTCGGTCACCTGCTCTGCGGTGGAGAAGCCCGGCGCGAAGATGAGGCCGTAGACCTCCTGGTCGGTCAGCGAATCGGGCGCGTCGAGGCCGCGCTCGCGCGCCTTGGCCAGCAGCTTGTCGCGGTTCAGGCCGCGGCCGTCGTCGCGCACCTCGATGACGATGCTGCCGCCCTGGTGGCTGGCGACGAGCGTCACGGTGCCGTGCTCGGGCTTGCCGGCGGCGCGGCGCACGTCGGGCATCTCGATGCCGTGGTCGCAGCTGTTGCGCACCAGGTGCGTCAGCGGATCGGTGATCTTCTCGACCAGGCCCTTGTCGAGCTCGGTCGCCTCGCCGACCTGCACGAGCTCGACCTTCTTGCCGAGCTTGCCGGCCAGGTCGCGCAGCATGCGCGGGAAGCGGTTGAAGACCATCGACATCGGAATCATGCGGATGCCCATCACGGCTTCCTGCAGATCGCGGGTGTTGCGCTCGAGGTCGGCCAGGCCGGCCGAGAGCTGCTGGTGCAGCGCCGAGTCGACGTCCTTGCCGGTCTGCGCCAGCATCGCCTGCGTGATGACGAGCTCGCCGACGAGGTTGATCAGCTGGTCGACCTTCTCGACCGAGACGCGCAGCGTGCTCGCCTCGGCGGCGGCGCCGGCGACCGGCTTGTCGGCGCGCGGCGCCGCGCCGGAGCGCGTGGCCTGTGGTGCGGCCTGTTGCGCGGCGGCGGCGCTGGTGTGGGCGGGCGGCTCCGCGGCCGCGGCCGGCGCGGGGTGCGGCGCGGTCGGTGCGCCCGGGGCTTCGTCGAAGAAGCCGTAGCCGGGGTCGGCGGCGGGCGGGGGCGCGGGTTGCGCGGCTTGCGGGGTGGACGCGGCCTGCGGGACGTGCGGGGCGTGCGCGCGCGCGGCGGCGTCTTCGTTCGGCGCGCCAGGCGCGCCGGCATGGAAGCCGTAGCCGGGGCCGAGCGGCGCCAGGCGCACCTGCTCGCGCGAGACGTGGAAGCTGAACAGGTCGATCAGCTCGCTGTCGGTGCTGTCGGTGATGACGCGGAAGCGCCGCAGGCCTTCTTCGGCGCGGCCGCCGTCGAGCGGCTCGATACGGCCGAGGCCGGCGATCTCGTTGAAGAGCGCGACGATGCTGTCGGCAGCGGCGACATCGGGCATCGGGCCGAGGGTCAGTTCGAGGGCGCGTTGCGCCGCCGCGGTATTCGCCGTTGTCGATGTGTCGGCCGGCGCGGCCGTCGTCGAAGGCGCGGTCGTGGCCGCCGTGACGGGCGCCACAGCCGATGACGGGCTCGGCGCGGCCGGCCCGGCCTGCCCGGCCACCAGCGCGCGGATCGTCGCCAGCAGCTCGCGCGTGTCCACCGCCGCCGCGCCGCTGCCCTGGTGGCGTGCGAGCATGTCCTTCAGCGCGTCGCCCGAGGCGAGCAGCGCGTCGACCATCGCGGTGTTCGGCGCCAGCTCGTGGCGGCGCAGCCGGTCCAGCAGCGTCTCCATCTCGTGCGTCAGCTCGGCCACGTCGGCAAAGCCGAACGTTGCCGCGCCGCCCTTGACCGAGTGCGCGCAGCGGAAGACGGCGTTCAGCTCCTCGTCGTCGGCGGCCACGAGGTCGAGTTCGAGCAGCATGCGCTCCATCGCCTCGAGGTTCTCGCCGGCCTCCTCGAAGAAGACTTGATAGAACTGCGACAGGTCGATGCCGGCCGACAGGTGCGCGCCGGTGCTGGGCGAATCGGAGGGGTGGGCCATCGTCGTGAGTCCGTTGTCTTCTCTGCGGGGGCGGCGTGCGGAATTGACCGGGCGAGCGTTCAGCGGATGACCTTGCCGATCACCTCGATCAGCTTGACCGGGTCGAACGGCTTGACGAGCCAGCCGGTGGCGCCGGCGGCGCGGCCGGCCTGCTTCATCTGGTCGCTGCTCTCGGTGGTGAGGATGAGGATCGGCGTCGACTTGAACTTCGGGTGGTCGCGCAGCTTCTTCGTCAGGCTGATGCCGTCCATGCGCGGCATGTTCTGATCGGTGAGCACGAGGCTGAAGTCGCGCCCGCCGGCCTTCTCGTAGGCGTCCTGCCCGTCGACCGCCTCGACGACATTGAAGCCGGCGTTCTTCAGCGTGAACGAGACCATCTGGCGCATCGAGGCGCTGTCGTCGACGGCAAGGATCGAGTGCATTTGGGGTTCTCCGGAATCTCGAAAGCGGGTGGCAGCGGCGGCAAGGGGCGGTTCAGAACAGCTCGATCGAGCCGGCGTCCATCTCGTCCTGCGTGACGGGGTTCGGCCGCGCCGGGATGTCCTCGATGACGGGGGCGCCGTCTTCGTCGGCGCCCAGCGTGTCGGCGGCGATGCGGTCGGCGCAGCCGCGCAGGCGGCGCGTCGTGTGCGTGATCAGCTGGCTGGCCATGTCCTGGAACTGCATCGCGGTGATCGCGCCGGCCAGGTGCGTGAGCGCCTGCTGCATCTCGTCGCTGCTCAGGTGCGGGTGGTCGGCGAGGATGTCCTGCACGCGCCGCACTTCGGCGCTGGCACCATGGAAGTGCGCGAGCAGCGAGTCGCCGGCGTCGGCGAGCAGGCGCTGCAGCCGATCGAGGTCGTTGCTGACGACCAGCAGGTGGTCCTGCAGATCGGCCGCCTGCATCAGCGGCAGGCCGCCGGCAGCGGGCGCAGGTGCTGCGGTGGGGTCGTTGGCGAGCATCGGGCGGGGTCGGCGCAGGGCCTCGTAGGGGGTCCGGAGCGGGCGGGGCCATGCATGCGGCAAGCCGCGCCGGGCACCGGTCGTCCAGGCATTTTCGGCAGGGGGGTGTCGAACATTGAGCCGAACTTGGGCATCAACGCGGCGCTATTCCGTTGCCTAAAGCGCGGTGGAAACGTCGTCGGCAGCGCCGGCTTGGCCGCCCGGCCCGCGGCCGCCCGTTGGCCTTTGTCATACTGCCCGCCATGCCTGCCACGCCCGCCCGTCCCGGCGCGCCCGCTTCCTCTTCTTCATCGTCCCGCCGGCGGCCGCCGTGCCGCCTGTTGCACCTGGAGGATTCGGAACTGGACCACTCGCTGGCCCTGGCCTACCTCGCCCGCGCCGGCCTGCGCGTGCACGCGGTGCGCGTCGAGACCCGTGCGGAATTCGCACGCGCGCTCGACGAGCCTTGGGACGTGGTGCTGTCGGACTACAACCTGCCGGGCTACTCGGGCCTGGCGGCGCTGAGCGACCTGCGCGAGCGCGGCCTGGACCTGCCGTTCATCCTGGTGTCGGGGATGATCGGCGAGGACACCGCCGTCGAGGCGATGCGCAACGGCGCCGCCGACTACCTGCTGAAGAACAACCTGGCGCGCCTGGCGCCGGCCGTCGAGCACGCGATCTCCGCCGGCGAGGTGCGGCGCGCGCGCGCCGAGGCCGACCGGCAGCTCGCCGCTTCGCGCCAGCGCCTGTCGGAACTGGCGCAGCATCTGCAGACGAGCGTCGAGACCGAACGGCACGCGATCGCGCGCGAGATCCACGACGACGTCGGCGGCTCGCTCGCGGCGCTGCGCTTCGAACTCGACTGGGTGCGCCGGCACAGCCAGGACCCGGCGGTGCGCGAGCGCACCGGCACGGCGCTGGAGCTGCTGACGCATGCCACGCAGGCGAGCCAGCGCATCATGCAGAACCTGCGCCCGGCGATCCTCGAGCAAGGCCTCGTCGCGGCGCTGCAATGGATGGCGGCGAACTTCGAGCAGCGCACCGGCATCCGGTGCAGCTTTCGCGCCAGCCACGAGCGCATGACGCTGCCGCCGCTGGTGCCGCTGGTCGCCTACCGCACGGCGCAGGAGGCGCTGACCAACATCACCAAGCACGCCAGTGCGCGCCGCGTGACGATGGACCTGTCGCTCGGCCGCGGCGTGCTGTCGCTGGAGATCAGCGACGACGGCCGCGGCATCGCGCCGGCCGACCTCGCGAAGGCACAGAGCTTCGGCATCCGCGGCCTGCACGAGCGCGCGTCCACCGTGGGCGGCTGGGTCGAGCTGAGCGGCGGGCGCGGCAGCGGCGCGACGCTGTTGCTGTCGGTGCCGGTCGATTCACCCGAAGACAGCCAGCCGGTCGGCCCCGGCGGCCCCGCCGACCCGGAAGAAGAGGTCTGGGCCACCCGCTACTGACATGATCGACGTCATCCTCTGCGACGACCACGCGCTGATCCGGCGCGGCATTCGCGACACGCTGCTGGACGCGAGCGACATCCGCGTGCTCGGCGAGGCCGGCGATTACGGCGAGCTGCGCACGCTGATGCGCCAGCTCTCGCAGCAGCGCGCCGAGCAGGGCGGCCGGCCCGGCCCGTGCGACGTGCTGGTGCTGGACATCAACCTGCCCGGGCGCAGCGGCCTCGACGCGCTGGCGGCGCTGAAGGACGAGGGGTCGCCCGTGCGCGTGCTCGTCGTCAGCATGTACCCCGAGGACCAGTACGCGCTGCGCGCGCTGCGCGCTGGCGCCTACGGCTACGTCAACAAGGGCGGCGACCCGCAGACCATCGTGCAGGCGGTGCGCGCGGTGGCCGCGGGCAAGAAGTACGTGACGCCGGAGATCGCGCAGATGCTCGTCGAGCACCTGAACGCGCCGGTGGCCGAGAACCTGCACCAGACGCTGTCCAACCGCGAGATGGAGACGCTGGTGTTGATCGCCAGCGGCAAGCGGCTGGCGGACATCGCCGAGAAGCTGGCGCTGAGCCCGAAGACGGTGTCGGTGTACCGCGCGCGCGTGCTCGAGAAGCTGCAGCTCTCGAACAACGCGGAGCTGACCGTCTACGCGATCCGCAACGGGCTGGTCGGGCAGTGAAGGCGGCCGCCGCCATCGGTGACGCAGCGGCGACGCAGGCGCGCACCGGCGGGCGCGACTGGCTTTCGCTGGCGCTGCTGGAGGCGCGCAACGAGTTGCTGGCGCGCTGGGCGCAGCTCGCAACGCCCGAGGCGCACGGGGCGCACGGGGCGCCGGCGGCGGGCGCCGGCAACGAGGCGGCGCGGCTCGCCGTGCGCGCCGGCTGGTTCCAGGAGTGGTGGCTCGGCCGGCACGTGCAGCGCGCGCGTGGCGAGGCGGCCGATGGTGCGTCGCCGCGGCTGCCCGGCATCGAGCCGCGCGTCGAGGGCTGGCTGCGGCGCGCCGAAGCGGGTGATGCCGATGCGGTGCGCGGCTATCTCGGCCAGGCGCTCGAGCAGACGCTCGACCTGCTCGGGCATGCCGACGACGACGCAACGGGCCTGGTCTTCTTCCGCCTCGCGCTTCAGCACGAGGATCGCGTCAGCGAGCGGCTCGGGCACGCGCTCGTTGCGTTGTTGCCGCCGCCGCGCGCCGAGCGGCCGCCAGTGGGTGTGCCGGCGGCGCGCTGGCAGCTGGGCAGTGCCGACACCGGCGCCGCGTTCGTGCCCTGGGGCGAACGCTGGGCGCACGAGGTGGCGGTGCCCGAGTTCGAGATCGACGCGCAGTGTGTGAGCTGGGCGCGCTTTGCCGAGTTCGCCGAGGACGGCGGCTACGACCGGCGCGAGTGCTGGAGCGACGCCGGCTGGGCCTGGCTGCAACGTGACGGCCGGCGCGCGCCGCGCGGCGTCGAGCAACTCGCCGGCAGCGTGCTCGTGATGCGCGCCGGCCAGCTGATGCGCGCCCCCGCGCAGCAGCCGGCGATGCAGGTCACGCGGCATGAGGCCGAGGCGTGGTGCCGCTGGGCCGGCCGGCGGCTGCCGACCGAACCCGAGTGGGAGCTGGCCGTGCACACGGCCGCACGGCGCGGCTTCGCATGGGGCGACGTGCTCGAATGGGTGGCCGGCAGCGCGCGGCCGTACCCCGGCGCGCCGGCGCGCGTGCCGCCGGGGACGCTGGACGTGATCCTGCGATCCCACGTGGCCGACGCGCCCAGCGCGCCTGCCGGGCCCGGCAGCGCCGAAGGCAGCATGCTGCCGCCCGCGCCCTGCGGCGTACTGCGCGGCTGCACGACGGCGACGCCGGCACGCTGGCGGCACCCGAAGGCCCGCCGCTTCGCGCTGCCGCACGACGACCGGCAGCGCAGCGGCTTTCGAAGCTGCGCGCTGTAGCTCGTCAGCTCGAAAGCTCAGTACCGCCCGGTGATGCCGGCGATGCGCAGGTACAGATGCGCTGCCCACGCGACGCCCGCGCGCTGCAGCCATCCGCGCCAGCCGGTGGGCACCGGCTGCCGGCCCACTTCCAGTGACGCGGCGAAGGCGGTCTCGATGCGCTCGCCGAGCACGCGCGCGAATTCGGCGTCGCGCACGACGACGTTGGCCTCGAGGTTCAGCAGCAGCGACAGCGGGTCGATGTTCGAGCTGCCGACCGTCGCCCAGCTGTCGTCGACGACGGCGATCTTGGCGTGCAGGAACGCCGGCGTGTACTCGTAGATGCGCACGCCGGTGGCGCGCAGTTCGTCGTACAGCGCGCGCGCGGCAATCGCGGCGATGCGGTAGTCGACCTTGCCTTGCAGCAACAGGCGCACGCGCACGCCGCGGCGCGCCGCGCGGCGCAATGCGCGGCGGAAGGCGCGGCCGGGGTAGAAGTACGGCACGGCGATGTCGACACGCTCGCGCGCGCCGCGGATCGCCTCGACGTAGCTGCGCTCGATCGCGCGGCGCTGGCGCAGGTTGTCGCGCACGAGGAACGCGGCGCGCATCGGGCTCGGGTCGTCGATCGCTTCCAGCTCGGCCGCACCGCGCAGCTGGCGCACGAGCAGCTTCGCCTTGTCGACGCGCGCGGCGCTGCGCGCCAGTGTGCGCACCTCCTCGCGCCAGCCGCGCGCCAGGTGCGCGCGCGCCCACATTGCGCGCACCGTCGCGTGCACGGCGGTGGCCAGTGGCCCGCGCACCTCGACCGCGAAATCGAGCCGCGGCACGTCGGACCAGCCGTGGCGCAGGTCGAGCCGGTCGTCGATGACGTTGATGCCGCCGACGAAGGCCACCTCGCCGTGGCCGCCGGCCTCGGGCGTGTCGCAGACGAAGAGCTTCTGGTGCAGCCGGCGCAACTGGCCCGGCTGCAGCCAGGCCCACCAGCGCTCGAGCGGGCGGAAGACTTCCAGCTGCACGTCGGTGCCCGCGAGCCGGCGGCGGATCGCCGGCAGCGTGCTGTTGCAGCCGAAGCCGTCGAGCACCAGGTGCACGGCGACGCCGCGCGCCGCCGCGGCGCACAGGTCTTCGAGCATCGCCACCGCGGTGGGGTCGTCGTGGAAGATGTAGGTGGCGAGCCAGACCTCGCGTTGCGCCTCGGCGAGCGCGGCGCGCATGCGCGGAAAGAGCTCGTCGCCGCCTTCGAGCAACTGCACGCGGTTGCCGCCGACATAACGCGGCGCCGGCACCGTCGTCCAGGCGCGCAGCCGCGTGAGGTCGATCGGCGCGAGGGCCACGGCGCGAGTCCCTCGTCCGGCCGCCGCGTTACGCGGGCCCCAGTTCGGCCACCAGCGGCAGGTGGTCGGACATGCGCGCCCAGCTCATGCCGCGCGGCACCATCGTCGAGCGGCATTCGAGCCCGCGCACGTAGAAGCGGTCGAGCGCGAAGACCGGCGCGAGCGAAGGGAACGTCGCGCGGTCGCGGCGGCCGCCGTGGGGGTCGCTGGCGCGCACGAGGCCGAGGCCGGCCATCAGGCCGTCGAGGCGCTCGCCCCAGTCGTTGAAGTCGCCGGCGACGACGAGCATCTCGTCGGGCGGCACCTCGGCATCGATGAACCTGGCCAGCCGCTGCACCTGGCGCACGCGGCTGGCGTGCACGAGACCGAAGTGCACGACGACGGCGTGCACGGTGGCGCCGTTCCAGATCACCGGCACGTGCAGCAGGCCGCGCTGCTCGAAGGGGTGGTCGCTCACGTCGTGGTGGCCGATGTCGCCGAGCGGCCATCGGGACAGCAGCGCATTGCCGTGCTCGCCGTAGCGCGTCGTGGCGTTGGTGCGGTAGGCGGCGTCGTAGCCGGGTGGGGCCAGGAACTCGGCCTGGCCGCCCTCGGGCCAGCCGAACCAGGTGCGCTCGAAGCGGCGCGCCTCGCGCGTGTGAAAGAGGCGCACCTCCTGCAGGAACACGAGGTCGGCGTCGAAGGCCTCGATCGCAAGCCCGAGGTTGTGGATCTCGAGGCGCTTCCTCGGCCCCATGCCGCGCACGCCCTTGTGGATGTTGTAGGTGGCGACGCGCAGCCCGCCGATGCCGGTGTACGGCGGCAGCAGCGTGCTTTGCAGCGGGTTGGCGCGGATCATGCGGGCTTCGTGGTCTTCGCGGTGGCCGCAGGCGGCAGCCGCCGCGGCAGTTGCAGGATGGCCTCGGCGTTGCTCGGTGAGAAGCAGGCGTCGGCCGCCTCGCGCCAAGGCAGCCAGCGCCACGCGAGATGCTCGCGCGGGTTCAGCGTCACCGCCACGGGCTGCGGCAGCATCAGGCCGAAGACGTGCTCCGTGTTGTGCGTGACGTCGGGCGCATAGCGGCGCGCCCAGTTCGTGTAGATCTCGTAGACGTTGACGAGCTGCCAGTCGGTGAGCGCGCCGCCGGCACGCACCACGGCGGCGATGTCGATGCCGGTCTCCTCGGCGACCTCGCGCGCGCAGGTGGCTTCGAGCGGCTCGTCGACCTGCTCGAGCGAGCCGGTGACGCTTTGCCAGAAGCCGGGCTTGTCGGCGCGCTCGATCAGCAGCACCTCGAGCGCCGGCGTGTGGATGACCACCAGCACCGACTCGGGGATCTTGTAGGGGCGGGGGGCGTCGGCCGCGGACTCAGACACCGCTGACCACCGAATCGAGCGCATCGACGATCAGGTGCGACTGCGCGCGCAGCGTCGCGACCGGCCGGCGCAGGTTCCTGGCCTCGATCGGGCCGGCTTCCTGGGGCACCAGCAGCAGCTTGCGCCCGGCGATGTCGAACTGCGGCGACATGCGCTTGGGCAAGCCTTGCTCGGCCGTCCGCGGCGCCAACGGCACGACGAAGCGTGTCGGCAGGCGGGCGAGGAGGTTGCTCTGCACCTCCACGAAGTACGGCAATTCGTCCCGAGACCGCGGGCTCGGGTTCTCGTACACGTCCCACTGGGCCATCGGGCTACCAGCGGCGGAATTCTTCGTTCCAAATGCCGATCTCTTCGAAGCGCCGATGCTGCTCGTCCACCCAGTCCTTGTAGCGCTCGTAGAACTCGGTCGCCGTGCGCGGCGCGTCGCCGCGCAGGCGCGGCCGCGCCGCGGCGAGCAGCGCGTCGTACTGCTCGGCCGACATCAGCACGCTGTGCCGCCGGCCGCTCTTTTCGATCGTGACCGGCTCGCGCTGCGCATGCTCGAGCATCTGGCCGAGGCGGTTCTTGGCTTCGGTGGCAGTGACTTCCATGGCCGGACTCCGGTTCGAGGCCCGGCCATTTTAGCTAACGGCGCCTAGGCCGCCCCTTGCGGATTGCGCAGCCGGATGTGCAGCTCGCGCAACTGCTGCTCGTCCACGACGCTGGGCGCGCCGGTCAACAGGCACTGCGCGCGCTGCGTCTTGGGGAACGCGATCACGTCGCGGATGCTGTCGGCGCCGGTCATCAGCGTTGCGATGCGGTCCAGGCCGAACGCGAGCCCGCCGTGCGGCGGCGCGCCGTACTGCAGCGCGTCGAGCAAGAAGCCGAACTTGACGCGCTGCTGTTCGGCGCTGATCGCCAGCGCCTCGAAGACCTTGGCCTGCACGTCGGCGCGGTGGATACGCACCGAGCCGCCGCCGATCTCCCAACCGTTGAGCACCATGTCGTAGGCCTTCGCGAGGCAGCGGCCGGGGTCGCTGGCCATGTACTCCTCGTGGCCGTCCTTCGGGCTCGTGAACGGGTGGTGCATCGCGTTCCAGCGGCCGGCCTCCTCGTCGAGCTCGAACATCGGGAAGTCGATCACCCAGGCCGGCGCCCACTTGTCCTCGAAGAGGCCCTTCGTGCGGCCGAACTCGCTGTGGCCGATCTTGACGCGCAGGGCGCCCAGCGCATCGTTGACGACCTTGGCCTTGTCGGCGCCGAAGAAGACGAGGTCGCCGTTGCGCGCGCCGGTGCGGGCGATGATCTCCGCGATCGCCGCGTCGTGCAGGTTCTTGACGATCGGGCTTTGCAGGCCCTCGCGGCCCTTGCCCGCGTCGTTGACCTTGATCCACGCCAGCCCCTTGGCGCCGTAGATCTTGACAAACTCGGTATAGGCGTCGATCTCGCCGCGGCTCAATCCACCTTGTGCTTCACCGCCGCCGGGCACGCGCAGCGCCGCGACGCGGCCGCCCTTCGTCGTCGCCGGGGTCGAGAAGACCTTGAACTCGACATCCTTCATCACGTCGGTCAGCTCGGTGAACTCGAGCTTGACGCGCAGGTCGGGCTTGTCGCTGCCGTAGCGGTGCATCGCCTCGGCGTAGGTCAGCTCGGCGTAGACCGGCAGTTCGACGCCGAGCGTCTTGCGGAACACCGTGCGCACCATCGCCTCGGTGATGGCGCGGATCTCGGCCTCGGTGAGGAAGCTCGTCTCGATATCGATCTGCGTGAACTCGGGCTGGCGGTCGGCGCGCAGGTCCTCGTCGCGGAAGCACTTCGTGATCTGGTAGTAGCGGTCGAAGCCGGCCACCATCAGCAGTTGCTTGAAGAGCTGCGGGCTCTGCGGCAGTGCGAAGAAGGTGCCGTCGTGC
The DNA here is from genome assembly GCA_016716535.1 of Betaproteobacteria bacterium. GTDB lineage: Bacteria > Pseudomonadota > Gammaproteobacteria > Burkholderiales > Burkholderiaceae_C > Rubrivivax. The sequence goes on from JADJWD010000005.1 coordinate 277,376, forward strand.
ACGCGGCTGGGCACCAAGTAGTCGCGCGCGCCTTCGGGCGTGCTCTTCGTGAGCATCGGCGTCTCGACATCGATGAAGCCCTGCTCGTCGAGGAACTTGCGCACCTCGATCGCGACGCGGTAGCGCAGCATCAGGTTCTTCTGCATCTGCGGGCGGCGCAGGTCGAGCACGCGGTGCGTCAGGCGCACCGTTTCGCTGAGGTTCTCGTCGTCGAGCTGGAACGGCGGCGTGACGCTGGCGTTCAGCACTTCGAGCGTGTGGCACAGCACCTCGACCTTGCCGGAGACGAGGTTGGCGTTGTGCGTGCCCTCGGGCCGCGCGCGCACCTTGCCCGTGACCTTCAGGCAGAACTCGTTGCGCACGTGCTCGGCGGTGGCGAACATCTCGGGCCGGTCGGGGTCGCAGACGATCTGCACGAGGCCTTCGCGGTCGCGCAGGTCGATGAAGATGACGCCGCCATGGTCGCGGCGGCGATGGGCCCAGCCCATCAGGGTGACGTCCTGGCCCAGCAGCTTTTCGCTGACCAGGCCGCAGTAGGTGGTTCTCATCGTGGACTCGCTCGTCGGATTCGCGGGTGGCTGGCGGCCGCGCCGGCCGCGCTCGGGGATGGGGAATCGGGAGGATGACTGGCTTCGGGCGGGCCGGCGGTGAAGGCCGGCGCGCCCGATCAGTTTCGGACGTCGGCCGCGGCGGAGACGGAAGCCGTGGCCGATGCGGCGACGGATCCGGCCACGGGCGCCGCGACGGATGCCGCGGCCGAGGTGGCATGCACACCGTTCTTCGCCGCGCCGTTTGCGCCGGCGCCGGTGCCGCCGGTCTTCACCGCCGGCCCGACGACGCCCATCGAGATGACGTACTTCAGCGCCTCGTCGACGCTCATCGCCAGCGGCACGACATCGGCGCGCGGCATCATCAGGAAGAAGCCCGAGGTCGGGTTCGGCGTCGTCGGCACGTAGACGCTGACCCAGTCCATGCGCGGGTCCATGCCCATCACGGTGGTCGGGCTTGCGCCGAGGTGCGCCGCCACCTCGCCGGCCGGCCGGCCGGTGACGAACGCGATGGTCCACGAGCCGGCGCGCGGGTACTGCACCAGCACTGCTTCGCGGAAGGCGTTGCCGCTGCTCGAGAACAACGTGTCCGAGACCTGCTTGACCGAGTTGTAGATGCTCTTGACGATGGGGATCTGGCCGATGATGCGGTCCCACATCGCCAGCCACCACTGGCCGACCCAGTTGGCCGTGAAGACGCCGGTGACGAGCAGCGCCACCGCCAGCACGACAACCGACAGGCCGGGGATGTGGCGCAGCGACTCGAGGAAGGCGTGCGCCGACATCGGCAGCACCGCCTGCGTGATGGCCAGCAGCGCGAGGAACAGGCTGTCGATGCCGCCCAGCACCCAGGCCAGCACCCACACGGTGATGGCCAGCGGCAGCCAGACCAGCAGGCCGGCGACGATGTATTTCTTCATCGCGGCACGCGGCATCGATGTCAGCTGCCCGAAGGCGCTGTCGATGTCGAGCCGCCGGTGCTTGCCGGGGCAGACGACGACGGCGACGGGGCGGACGAGGGCTTGGCGGGCGCCGCCGCCGGCGCCGGCGCGGCGGCGGCCGTGCCGGTGGCTTTCTCGCCCGACTTCTCGGTGCCCGTGCTCGCCCCGGTCTTCTCGGCCGATTTTTCAGCCGCCTTGTCGGCGCCGCCGTCCTTGCCCTCGCCATCGGCCTTGGCCGCGCCGTTGTTGCCGCCGCGGAAGTCGGTGACGTACCAGCCCGAGCCCTTGAGCTGGAAGCCGGCTGCCGTCACCTGCTTGGCGAACGTGGCCGCGCCGCAGGCGGGGCACTCGGTCAGCAGCGGGTCGGAGACCTTCTGCAGTACGTCTTTCGCGTGCCCGCAGCTGGTGCAGCGATAGGCGTAGATCGGCATGGTGGCGGCCCTGTCGTGTTCGCGTGGCGAAAAACCGGCGATTATAGGCGGGCACCCCCTGGGATGCCGGGGGCGCCGGGGCGGGGCAGGCGCGCCCCGCGGGCGTGGTCCGCCAGGGTCTCAGTGCCTGGGTGCGCCGCCGTGGCTGCCACCGTGCGCGCCGCCGTGCGTTCCGCCGTGCCCGCCGTGGTGCGCGTGCGCCGCCTGCTGGGCATGCCTGAGCGCCGCCTCGATCGAATGGCCCTGGTTGCCGATCAACTGCGGCGCCAGCGAACCGAGCACCATGCCGATGATCGAGGCGAAGAAGCCGACCAGGTTCGGCGGCACCATCGCCTCGGCCGCCACCTGCGAGGCGCCGAACCAGCAGCCGATGCCGAGGATGATCGAGAAGAGCGCGCCTTGCGTCGTCGCCCGCTTCCAGTACGCGCCCGCGAGCAGCGGGATGAAGGCGCCGGCCAGCGTCACGTTGTAGGCGTTCTGCACCATCTCGTACATCGTGCTCTTGCTGTTCAGTGCAAACAGCAGCGCGCCGGCGGTGAAGGTGACGAGGATGATGCGCAGCGTCAGCAGGAATTGCTTGTCGCCCATGCGCACGAAGGGCCGCAGCACGTTCTCGGTGAACAGCGACGTCGGCGCCAGCAGCGCACCGCTGGCCGTGGAGAGGATGGCCGACAGCAGCGCGCCGAAGAACATCACCTGCGCCCACAACGGCATCTTCCCGAGCACGAGGTCGGGCAGGATGCGCTGGATCTCGCGCGCGTCCTCGGCGTCGAAGAGCTTGGCCACCGCCGGGTCGGCGACCACCGCCGCGTAGGCGATGAAGATTGGCACGAAGGCGAAGCAGAAGTAGATCAGGCCGCCGATGATCGTGCCGCGCACCGCGGTCTTCTCGTCCTTGGCGCTGGTCATGCGCTGGAACACGTCCTGCTGCGGGATCGAGCCGAACGCGAAGGCGAAGAAGGCGCCGGCCATCGCCCACCAGCCCGGCGCATCGGAGGGGAAGAAGGCGAACTTGCCGTCGGCCGCGGCCTGCGAGATGACCTTGCCGGCGCCGCCGGCGAGGTCGCCGACGAGCACGGCGACGAGCGTCAGGCCGATCAGGATGACGACCGTCTGGAAGAGGTCGGTGAACGCCACCGACCACATGCCGCCGAAGATCGTGTAGACGAGCACGACGCAGGCGCCGGCCAGGATCGAGGTCGTCAGGTCGAGCGCGCCGCCGCTCAGCACATGGATCACGAGGCCAAGCGCCGTCATCTGCGCCGAAGTCCAGCCGAGGTAGCTCAGAACGATCGCCACGCTCGTCAGCACCTCGACGCCCTTGCCGTAGCGCTGCTTGTAGAAGTCGCCGATCGTCAGGAGGTTCATGCGGTAGAAGAGCCGCGCGAACAGAAGCGCTGCGATCACCAGGCAGACGCTGGCGCCGAACGGGTCGCCGGGGATGCCCGAGAGGCCATCCTTCGCGAAGGTGGCCGACACCGACAGCACCGTCTCGGCGCCGAACCAGGTGGCGAACACGGTCGCCACGTTCATGTACAACGGCAGCGAGCGGCCGGCCACCATGTAGTCGCGCGCGTTGTGCACGCGGCGCGCGGCGAGCAGGCCGATGGTGATGGTGACGAGGAGGTAGGCGACGACGAAGGTGATCAGCACTTCAGCTCTCCGTGGGCGGGGGCGGGCGGCGCTGCGGGCGCATGCAGCGCCCGGCCGGGGCCCCCGAAGCGGGCCGAAGTGTAGGGCCCAGGCGGCGGTGCCGGCCGCAGGGAGATCTGCCGATTACGGCGTGCAGCGGCGTGCAGCGGCGCCCCGGCGCCGTCAAGCCGCCCAGGGCCGCCAGGCCAGCGCCAGCAGCGTCAACCCGATGCCGGCGGCAAACCCGAGCGTCGACCACAGCAGTGCACGCAGCAGCCGGTTGGCGCGCCCCTGCTCGGCGAGCAGCCGGCGCAGGATCTCGGCGTCGTCGCCGCTGGCGCCGCGCACGAGCGCCTGGTGCACGAGCCGCGGCAGCTCGGGCAACAACTGCGTGTAGCGCGGCGCCTCCTGGCGCAGCCGCTCGACGAGGCCGCGCCAGCCGACCTGCTCGTTCATCCAGCGTTCGAGGAAGGGCTTGGCCGTCGTCCACAGGTCGAGCTCGGGGTCGAGCTGGCGGCCGAGGCCTTCGATGTTCAGCAGCGTCTTTTGCAGCAGCACGAGCTGCGGCTGGATCTCGACGTTGAAGCGGCGCGAGGTTTGGAACAGGCGCAGCAGCACCTGCCCGAGCGAGATGTCCTTCAGCGGCCGCGCGAACTGCGGCTCGCAGACGGCGCGGATGGCGCCCTCGAGCTCGTCGACGCGCGTGCCCGGCGGCACCCAGCCGCTTTCGATGTGCAGCTCGGCGACGCGCTTGTAGTCGCGGCGGAAGAAGGCGATGAAGTTGTGCGCCAGGTAGTCCTTGTCGCGATCGGTCAGCGTGCCGACGATGCCGAAGTCCAGCGCGATGTAGCGCCCGAACGTCGCCGCCGCGGTGCTGACGAAGATGTTGCCCGGGTGCATGTCGGCGTGGAAAAAGCCGTCGCGAAACACCTGCGTGAAGAAGATCGTCACGCCGTCGCGCGCGAGCTTCTTGAAGTCGATGCCGGCCTCGCGCAGCCGCTCGACCTGGCCGATCGGCACGCCGCTCATGCGCTCCATCACGATCACGTCGCTGCGGCACAGGTCCCACACCATCTCGGGCACGAGCACGAGGCCCAGGCCCTCCATGTTGCGCCGCAGCTGCGTCGCGTTGGCGGCCTCGCGCACGAGGTCCAGCTCGTCGTGCAGGTACGTGTCGAACTCGGCCACCACCTCGCGCGGGCGCAGCCGCCGGCCGTCGGCCGACAGGCGCTCGACCCACGCGGCGAGCTGGTGCAGCAGCGCCAGGTCCTTCTCGATCACCGCCAGCATGCCCGGGCGCAGCACCTTCACGGCCACCGGCCGTGCCGGCGAGCCGTCGCCGCCCGCGCGCAGCGTCGCGAAGTGCACCTGCGCGATCGAGGCGCTCGCGACCGGCTCGTTGTCGAAGGTCTCGAACAGCTCCTCGATGCGCTGGCCGAAGGCGCGCTCGACGATCGCGCGCGCCGTCGCGGCGGGGAACGGCGGCACGCGGTCCTGGAGCTTGGCCAGTTCGTCGGCCACGTCGGGCGGCGTCAGGTCGCGCCGCGTCGACAGCACCTGACCGAACTTGACGAAGATGGGCCCGAGGCGCACGAGCCCCTCGCGCAGCCGCACGCCGCGCGGCTTGTCCAGCCGCCGCCCGAGCGTGACGATGCGCACGAGCGCCCGCACCGAGCGCTGCGGGAACGCGGACAGCGCCACCTCGTCCAGGCCGAAGCGCAGGACGGTGATGATGATGAAGACGAGGCGCGTGAGGCGTTTCATCGCCGGCCCGGACCGAGCCGCGAGGAGATCTGCGCGAGCTTGTCGGCCCAGGTCGACGAGGAGGCGGTGGCGAGGCCGTCGAGCGCGGCGCGCAGGCCGCGCGCCAGCGCGCGCCCGGCCTGGTGCAACTGCTGCGCCACCACCGGCCCGAACAGGCGTTCGAGGTCGGCCGCGACGTCCCAGCGCAGATTGGCCAGCAGCCAGCCGATCTCGCCGGCGAACGCCACATCGCCTTCGACCTGCACGCTCGGCCGTTCGCCGGTGAGCGCACGCGCCAGCAGCGCCGCGGGGTTCCGTGCATCGACGGTGATGCGCAGGTCGGTTGCCGCGGTGGCGCTGGCGCTGCCTTGCCACTCCAGCATGCCGGCGGGCGTCACGTTCCAGGCCAGCGCCGGCGGCGACGGCAGCAGCGACGGCCAGCCGCTGAACTGCATCGACAACGTGCGCCCGGCGTGGGGTTTCAGCCGTTCGAGCGCTTCGGGCTCGGCGCGCAGCACGTGGTTCATCACCAGCGTCAGGCGCTCCAACACCGCCGGGGCGAGCAGGTTCGACAGGGCATCGAGCATGGCGGCGGCGATTGTAGGCAGGCCCAGGTTCCGCCGAAGCGACAGGAACCACCGGGAACAAATGCACGCGCGCTGCGGCCGCCGCACGCGGTGCCCCCGACCCACGGCCCGGTTCGTCGTGGCCCCCTCGCATAGCATGCGCGCTTAGCCTCAAAGACCATGCCCGCCACTGTCCTGCTCACCGGCGCCACCGGCTACATCGCCTCGCACACCTGGCTGGCGCTGTTGGCCGCCGGCCACCGCGTCATCGGCGTCGACGACTTCTCCAACAGCTCGCCGCGGGTGCTCGACCGCCTGGCCGAACTGGCCGGCACGACGCCGCGCTTCGAGCGGCTGAACGTCTGCGACGAGGCGGCGCTGGACGCGCTCTTCGCGCGCGAGCGCATCGATGCGACGGTGCACTTCGCGGCCTTCAAGGCGGTGGGCGAATCGACGACGAATCCGCTCGCCTACTACCGCAACAACCTCGGCGGCCTGGTCGCCGTGTGCGAGGCGATGCAACGGCACGGCGTGCGCCGTTTCGTCTTCAGCTCGAGCGCCACCGTCTACGGCGACCCCGAGACGCTGCCGATCACCGAGAGCGCGCCGCTGTCGGCCACCAACCCGTACGGGCAGACCAAGCTCATCGGCGAGCAGATCATCAACGACCTGGCGCACAGCGACGCCGCGTGGCAGAACGCCATCCTGCGCTACTTCAACCCGGTGGGCGCGCACGAGAGCGGCCGCATCGGCGAAGATCCGCGCGGCATGCCGAACAACCTCATGCCTTACGTCGCGCAGGTGGCCATCGGCCGGCGGCCGCGGCTGAGCGTCTTCGGCAACGACTACCCAACGCCCGACGGCACCGGCGTGCGCGACTACATCCACGTCGTGGACCTCGCCGAGGGCCACGTCGCGGCGCTCGAACGGCTGCTCGCCGAGCCGGGCTCGTTCACCGTCAACCTCGGCACCGGGCGCGGCGCCAGCGTGCTCGAAGTCGTGCGCGCCTACGAGGCGGCCAGCGGCCGGCCGGTGCCCTACCGCATCGAGCCGCGGCGTGCCGGCGACGTCGCCGCCTGCTGGGCCGACGCGACGCTGGCGCGCCAACTGCTCGGCTGGCAGGCCCGGCTCGACCTGAACCGCATGTGCGCCGACAGCTGGCGCTGGCAGCAACAGAACCCCAGGGGATTCGAAGACTCATGAGCGAACGTTCCACTCCCAGCGCCGGTGCCGCGGCCGTGCAGGTGCTGCCGGTGATCATGGCCGGCGGCTCGGGCACGCGGCTGTGGCCGCTGTCGCGTGCGGGCTTTCCGAAGCAGTTCCTCGTGCTCTCGGGCGCGACGAGCCTCTTCCAGCAGGCGGTGGCGCGGCTGCAGGCGCTGGGCGACGAGCGCATCGCCGTGCAGCCGCCGCTCGTCGTGGGCAACGAGGAGCACCGCTTCCTCGTGCTCGACCAGCTGCGTGAGCTGAAGTGCGAGCCGGCCGCCGTGCTGCTCGAGCCGATGGGTCGCAACACCGCGCCGGCGCTGACACTCGCGGCGCTGCAGGCCCTCGAGGGCGGCGCCGACCCGGTGCTCGTCGTCACGCCGGCCGATTCGGCGATCACCGACACGGCGGCCTTCGTCGCCGCGGTGCGGCGTGCGGTCGCGCAGGCCGCCGCCGGCGCGATCGCGATCCTCGGCGTCAAGCCGACGCGGCCGGAGACCGGCTACGGCTACATCCGCACCGACGGCATCGCGCCCGACCTGCGCGTCGTGCGCTTCGTCGAGAAGCCCGATGCCGACACCGCGCAGCGCTACATCGACGCCGGCGGCTATTCATGGAACGCCGGCATGTTCGTGCTGCGCGCGTCGGCCTGGATGGCCGCGCTCGAGCGCTTCCGGCCCGACATCGCTGCGGCCTGTCGCGCGGCGTTTGCCGCGCGCGGCACCGATGCGAAGTTCGTGCGCCCGGGCCGCGACGAGTTCGCGGGCGTGCCGGCCGAGTCGGTGGACTACGCGGTGATGGAGCAGTGCCCCGGCGTGCTCGACATCCGCATGCAGGAGTTGGACGCCGGCTGGAACGACCTTGGCGCCTGGGACGCGGTGTGGCAGGTGTTGCCGAAGGACGGCGACGGCAACGCCACCGTCGGCGACACGCTCGTCGCCGACAGCCACAACACGCTCGTGCATGCGACGAGTCGGCTGGTCAGCGTCGTCGGCCTGGATGACGCCGTCGTCGTCGAGACGCCCGACGCGGTGCTCGTCGCCAGCCGCGAGAAGAGCCAGGACGTGAAGACGATCGTCGCGCGGCTTGGCCAGTCGCAGCGCGGCGAGCAGACCCTTCACCGCAAGGTGCACCGCCCGTGGGGCTGGTACGACAGCATCGACCACGGCCCGCGCCACCAGGTCAAGCGCATCATGGTCAAGCCGGGCGCCTCCTTGAGCCTGCAGATGCACCACCACCGCGCCGAGCACTGGATCGTCGTCAGCGGCACCGCCGAGGTGACCAACGGCGACAAGGTGATCATGCTCAGCGAGAACCAGAGCACCTACATCCCGCTGGGCGAGAAGCACCGGCTGCGCAACCCGGGCAAAGTGCCGCTCGAGATCATCGAGGTGCAGTCGGGCAGTTACCTGGGCGAAGACGATATTGTTCGCTACGAAGACACCTACGGAAGGCGCTAAATTCGCGCCTCGCGGCCGCATCCGCGCGGCCGCGAGGCATGCATGACGATCCTTGTCACCGGCGGCGCCGGCTTCATCGGCAGCAACTTCGTGCTCGACTGGCTGGCCGCCGACGGTGAGCCGGTCGTCAACCTCGACGCGCTGACCTACGCGGGCAACCTGCACAACCTGGCGTCGCTCGCCGGCGATGCGCGGCACGTCTTCGTCAAGGGCGACATCGGCGACCGCGCGCTCGTCGACCGGCTGCTTGCCGAGCACCGGCCGCGCGCCATCGTCAACTTCGCTGCCGAGAGCCACGTCGACCGCAGCATCCTCGGCCCCGGCGCGTTCATCAAGACCAACGTCGAAGGCACCTTCACGTTGCTCGAAGCGGCGCGCGTGCATCTGCAGTCGCTCGACCTCGCCGCTCGCGAGAGCTTCCGCTTCCTGCACGTCAGCACCGACGAGGTCTACGGCAGCCTGCCCCCCGGCGCGCCGGCCTTCACCGAAGAACACGTGTACGAGCCGAACAGCCCGTACTCGGCGAGCAAGGCCGCCAGCGACCACCTCGTGCGCGCCTGGCACCACACCTACGGGCTGCCGGTGCTCACCACCAACTGCAGCAACAACTACGGGCCGTTCCACTTCCCGGAGAAGCTGATCCCGCTGGTCATCGTCAACGCGCTCGCCGGCAAGCCGCTGCCGGTGTACGGCGACGGCCAGCAGATCCGCGACTGGCTCTACGTCGGCGACCACTGCGCGGCCATCCGCACCGTGCTCGCGCGCGGCCGCCTCGGCGAGACGTACAACGTCGGCGGCTGGAACGAGAAGGCGAACATCGAGATCGTCAAGACCATCTGCGCGCTGCTCGACGAACTGCGCCCCGACGCCGCCGGCCCGCGCGCGCGGCTGATCACGCACGTGAAGGACCGCCCGGGGCACGACCGCCGTTATGCGATCGACGCGCGCAAGATCGAGCGTGAACTCGGCTGGCGGCCGGCCGAGACGTTCGAGACCGGCATCCGCAAGACGGTGCAGTGGTACCTCGACCATGCCGACTGGGTGGCGCAGGTGCAAAGCGGCGCTTATCGCGAATGGCTCGACGCCAACTACGGCGCGCGCTCCGCGTCGTGACAACGATGGGTACCCGATGAGCATCCGCATCCTCCTGCTGGGCAAGAACGGCCAGGTCGGCTGGGAGCTGCAGCGCGCGCTCGCGCCGCTCGGCGAGCTGGTCGCCTGCGACTTCGATTCACCGGGCGAGCTGCGCGCCGACTTCACGCAGCCCGAGACGCTGCGCGCGCTGGTGTGGCGCGTGCAGCCGGTGGTGATCGTCAATGCCGCCGCGCACACCGCGGTCGACAAGGCCGAGGCCGAGCCCGACCTGGCGCACCAGCTCAACGCCACCGCGCCGGCGGTGCTGGCCGACGAGGCCGAGGCCTGCGGTGCGCTGCTCGTTCACTACAGCACCGACTACGTCTTCGACGGCAGCGGCGTCGAGGCGCGCGAGGAAGACGACGCGACCGGGCCGCTGAACGTCTACGGCCGTAGCAAGCTCGAAGGCGAGCGCCTGATCCGCATGAGCGGCTGCCAGCACCTGATCCTGCGCACGAGCTGGGTCTACGCGGCGCGCGGCGGCAATTTCGCGCGCACGATGCTCAGGCTCGCCGCGGAACGCGAGGAGATGAAGGTCGTCAACGACCAGATCGGCGCGCCGACCGGTGCCGACCTGCTGGCCGACGTCACCGCGCATGCGGTGATGCGGCTGCGCGCGACGCCGGAACTCGCCGGCACCTACCACTGCGTCGCCGGCGGCGAGGCGAGCTGGTTCGACTACGCGCGCCACGTCATCGAGTGGGCGCGCGCCGCCGGCGTGGCGCTGAAGCTGCCGCCCGATGGCTTGCTGCCGGTGGCCAGCAGCGAATTCAGGACGGCGGCGGCGCGGCCGCTGAACTCGCGCTTGTCGACGCGCAAGCTGCGCGAGGCTTTCGGCCTCGTGCCGCCGCTGTGGACCGCCGGCGTCGAGCGCATGCTGGCCGAGGCGTACGGCCGCTGACGAGGCAACGGCCGAACACGGCCAAGGGCAACAGGAGCAAGGACCCGATGGCGACGAGCAACGCGGCAGGCACGCCGAGGAAGGGCCTGATCCTCGCCGGCGGCGCCGGCACGCGGCTGCACCCGGCGACGCTGGCGGTGAGCAAGCAGCTGCTGCCGGTCTACGACAAGCCGATGATCTATTACCCGCTGTCGGCGCTGATGCTGGCCGGCATGCGCGACGTGCTCGTCATCAGCACGCCGCAGGACACGCCGCGCTTCCAGGCGTTGCTCGGCGACGGCAGCGCCTGGGGCATGAACCTCAGCTACTGCGTGCAGCCGAGCCCCGACGGTCTCGCGCAGGCCTTCATCCTCGGCCGCCAGTTCGTCGGCGGCCATCCGAGCGCGCTCGTGCTCGGCGACAACATCTTCTACGGCCACGACTTCCACGCGCTGCTCCGGCGCGCCGATGCACGCACGAGCGGCGCCACCGTCTTCGCCTACCACGTGCACGACCCCGAGCGCTACGGCGTCGTCGAGTTCGACCGCGAGCGCCGGGCGCTCAGCATCGAAGAGAAGCCGAAGGCGCCGAAGAGCAGCTATGCGGTCACGGGCCTGTACTTCTACGACGAGCAGGTCTGCGACATCGCGGCGAGCATCAAGCCCAGCGCCCGCGGCGAGCTCGAGATCACCGAGGTCAACGCGCAGTACCTGCGGCATCGCCAGCTCGAAGTCGAGATCATGGGCCGCGGCTACGCGTGGCTCGACACCGGCACGCACGACAGCCTGCTCGAAGCCGGCCAGTTCATCGCCACGCTCGAAAAGCGCCAGGGGCTGAAGGTCGCCTGCCCCGAGGAGATCGCCTGGCGCGCCGGCTGGATCGACAGCGCCCAGCTCGAAAAGCTCGCCGCGCCGATGGCCAAGAACGGCTACGGCCAGTACATGCTGAAGCTGCTGCGCGAGACGACCTACTGACCGGCCGCCGATGAAGCTCGTACCGACCCCGCTGCCCGGCGTGCTCGTCGTCGAGCCCGCCGTCTTCGCCGACGAGCGCGGCTGGTTCATGGAGAGCTTCAACCAGCCGCGTTGGGCCGCTGCATTCGCTGCCCTCGGCGAGCCGGTGCCGCCGCCCTTCGTGCAGGACAACCACTCGTGCAGCCGCGCCGGCGTGCTGCGCGGCCTGCACTACCAGCTGCCGCCGCACGCGCAGGGCAAGCTCGTGCGCGTCGTGCAAGGCGCCGCCTACGACGTGGCGCTCGACATCCGCCGCGGCTCAGCGCACTTCGGCCGCTGGTTCGGCATGGAGCTGACAGCCGAGAACCGGCGCCAGCTGTGGATCCCACCCGGCTTCGCGCACGCCTTCATCGCGCTCGCCGACGACACGCACTTCCTCTACAAGACGACCGACGTCTACGCCAAGGAGTGTGAACGCGCGATCCGCTGGGATGACCCGGCGATCGGCATCACCTGGCCGCTGCCGGCGGGGCTCGGCGCGCCTGTCGTCGCGGCAAAGGACGCGGCCGCGCCGCTGCTGGCCGACGCCGAACTGGCGTGAGTCTCAGCACTTGATGCCCACGTGCAGCGCCACGATGCCCGCGGCGAGGTTGTGCACGTCGACGTGGCCGAAGCCGGCGGCTTTCATCATCGCCTTCAGCGTGCCCTGGTCGGGGTGCATGCGGATGCTCTCGGCGAGGTAGCGGTAGCTCTCGGCGTCGTTGGCAATCAGCCGGCCGAGCAGCGGCATCACCTTCAACGAATAGAAGTCGTACGGCGCCTGCAGCGGCCCGGCGGGCTTGGAGAACTCCAGCACCAAGAGCCGCCCGCCCGGGCGCAGCACGCGCGCCATCTCGGCCAGCGCCACGTCCTTGTGCGTCATGTTGCGCAACCCGAAGGCGACGCTGACGAGGTCGAAGCGGCCGTCGGCAAACGGCAGCTTCTCGGCGTCGCACACCGCGGTGGGCAGCGCGTAGCCGGCGTCGAGCAGCCGGTCGCGGCCGGTGCGCAGCATCTTCTCGTTGATGTCGGTGAGCCACACCTCGCCGGGGCCGGCCGGGTGCGGCTCGCCGACACGCGCGGCCTTCGCGAACGCGAGCGCCAGGTCGCCGGTGCCGCCGGCGATGTCGAGCACCTTCTGCCCCGGCCGCACGTCGGCCACGGCCACCGCGTAGGCCTTCCAGGCGCGGTGCAGGCCCATCGACAGCACGTCGTTCATCAGGTCGTAGCGCGAGGCCACCGAGTCGAAGACACCGCGCACGCGCGCCGCCTTGTTCGCCTCGTCGACGGTCTCGTAGCCGAAGTGGGTTTCAGCCATGGCGGGATGAAAGAGGTTCGCTTCAGTGGTGGCCGCAGGAGCCGCCACCACCGCCCGACGTGGCCATCGCCGCGTCGCGGTCGAGGCCGGCGGCCTTCAGGCGATCGAGGTACTGCTGCCACAGCCCATCGGCGTTCGCGCCGAGGTGATGCAGGTAGTCCCAGGTGAAGATGCCGCTCACGTGCCCGTCGGTGAACTCGGGCTGCAGCGCGTAATGGCCCACCGGTTCGATGGCAACGATGCCGACCTCGCGCTTGCCCGTCTGCAGCACCTCCTGCCCGGGGCCGTGCCCCATTACCTCGGCCGAGGGCGAATAGACGCGCATCAGCTCGAACGGAATGCGAAAGGTGCGGCCATCGTCGAAGCCGATCTCGAGCACGCGCGAGGCCTGGTGCACGGTGACGTGAGTGGGGTTGACGGCCATGGTTGGCAGAGGGAAATCATGAAGGCGGCGCCCAGCCGGCGCCCGGGGGCGACGAGTGTATGCCCGCGGGATCAACCCCTCTCCAGCCTTCTCTACCCCTCGTCCTCCGGCGGCAAGTCGCCGAGCAGGCCGATCAGTTCGGCCAGCGTCGCGTAGAAGCGGTCGATGAAGTCGCGGCCGATGTGCGCTTCGAGCGCTTCGTAGACGGCCTCGATCTTCGGCGCCATCGCCGCGGCGAGCGCGCGGCTGCGCGGCGTGAGGCTGACCTTGACGCGCCGCTGGTCCTCGGCCATGCGCTCGCGGCGCACGAGGCCGACCTCGTCCATGCGCGCCAGCACGCCGGCCAGGCTCGGGCTCGAGATGCGGCACTGCCGGCCGATCTGCCGCGGCTCCAGCGGCCCGGCGTCGAGCAGCAGGCGCACGATGCGCCACTGCTGCTCGGTGAGGCCGTGCGCGTGCAGGATCGGCCGGAAGTTCGCGATGACGCTCTCGCGCGCCTGCAACAGCAGCAGCGGCAGGTTGCGGTGGCGGAACGTTGCCGAATCCGAGCGGCTGGAACGGCTCGATCGACCGGAACGGTTCAACAGGCCCGGAGCAGTCCGTCTTGACATCGACGCGGCAACACGAACAGAATTGCTCACATCATAGTGAATTCGCTGTTGGTGCGCGACCGTTTCGTTTTCGCGCCTCTGCTGATTTCCTCCTGCACCTTCGTGCGCATCACCTCATGGCCCACTGGCGCCTTCCCTTCGATGACCAACGCCAGCGGCTGAGCGGCGTGGTCGTCGGCGCGCTGCTGAACGACCCGGCCGAGCTGCGCGCGCTCGGCGACGCGGTGCATCAGCCGCCGCACAAGGCGCCGCCGGTGGCGCCGGTGCTCGAAGTGAAGCCGCGGCACACGCTCGCCGCGGATGGTGCCGCGGTCGTGTTGCCGGCCGGCGCAGCAGGATCTGACGAACTCGAAGTCGGCGCGTCGCTCGGCATCGTCATCGGCCGCGTCGCCTGCCGCGTCGCCGAACGCAACGCGATGCAGCACGTCGCCGGCTACCTCGTTGCGGCTGACTTCAGCCTGCCGCTGCCGGGGCAACAACCTCACTACCGGCCCTCGGTGCGTCTGAAGGCGCGCGACGGCTTCTGCCCGATCGGCCCTGCCGTCGTGCCCGCGGCCGCGGCGCCGGACGCGGACGACCTGGCCGTCGAGGTGACGATCGACGGGAACGTTGCCCACCGCCACCGCACCGGCCCGCGCGTGCGCGGCGTCGCGCGGCTCGTCGCCGACGTGAGCGAGTTCATGACGTTGAATCCCGGCGACGTGCTGCTGCTCGGCCGCGGCTACGGCGAACAAGGTGTGCCGCGCGCGCGCGCCGGCCAGCTAGTGCAGATCACGATCGCCGGCATCGGCACATTGCACTGCCGCGTCGTCGCCGAAGACGCCCAGACTGACACGAAGATGCCGGAGCCGCGCGCATGAGAACCGCCCGCGTCGCCCATGCCGGCGCCATCCACCCCGCCGTGCCGCACGCCGCGGGCGTGCAACTCGCCGATGGCCGCGTGCTTGCCGAGCATGAGGTCGTCTGGCTGCCGCCGGTGGAAGCAGGAACGATCGTCGCGCTCGGCCTCAACTACGCCGACCACGTGAAGGAGCTCGCGCGCGAGCTGACGGTCACGAGCAAGGACGAACCCCTCGTCTTCTTCAAGACCGCCGGCGCCCTCGTCGGCCACCGTGGCCACACGGTGCGGCCGGCCGGCGTGCAGTTCATGCACTACGAGTGTGAACTCGCCGTCGTCATCGGCCGGCCGGCGTGGCGCGTCAAGGCGCGTGACGCACTGGCGCACGTCGCCGGCTACGCCGTCTGCAACGACTACGCGGTGCGCGACTACCTCGAAAACTGGTACCGCCCGAACCTGCGCGTAAAGAACCGCGACCGCGCCACGGCGCTCGGCCCCTGGCTCGTCAGCGCCGACGAAGTGCCCGACCCGCAGGCGCTGGCGCTGCGCACGTCCGTCAACGGCGTCGTGCGCCAGCAGGGCTTTACCTCGAACATGGTGCACAGCGTCGCCGAGCTGATCGAGTACCTGAGCCACTTCATGACGCTGGCGCCGGGCGACGTCATCCTCACCGGCACGCCCGAGGGCGTCGTCAACGTCGATGTCGGCGACGAGGTCGTCTGCGAGATCGACGGCATCGGCCGGCTCGTCAACCACCTCGTCGCGCCGGCGCCCGAAACCGCATCGACCTGACTTCACTTCCACCGCTCCAAGCGCCATGCACATCCGCCACCTGATCGCCGGCAAGCCGGTCGAAAGCGAGCAGACCTTCACCACCGTCAACCCGGCGACGCAGCAGGTGCTGGCCGAGGTGGCGCGTGGCGGCGCCGACGAGGTGAACGCGGCCGTCGCCGCCGCGAAGGCCGCTTTCCCGGCCTGGGCCGCGAAGCCGGCCACCGAGCGCGCGAAGGTCCTGCACACGCTCGGCGACCTGATCACGAAGCACGTGCCCGAGATCGCGGGCACCGAGACCGACGACACCGGCCAGGTCATCGCGCAGACGGGCAAGCAACTCGTGCCGCGCGCGGCCGACAATTTCCACTACTTTGCCGAGATGTGCGTGCGCGTCGACGGCCACACCTACCCGACGCCGACGCACCTGAACTACACGCTCTTCCATCCGGTCGGCGTGTGCGCGCTGATCAGCCCGTGGAACGTGCCGTTCATGACCGCGACGTGGAAGGTGGCGCCGTGCCTCGCGTTCGGCAACACCGCGGTGCTGAAGATGAGCGAGCTGTCGCCGCTGACCGCGGCGCGCCTGGGTGAACTGGCGCTCGAAGCGGGCGTGCCGAGCGGCGTGCTCAACGTCGTGCACGGCTACGGCAAGGAGGCCGGCGAGCCGCTTGTCGCGCATCCCGACGTGCGCGCGATCAGCTTCACCGGCAGCACGGCCACGGGCAACCGCATCGTGCAGAGCGCGGGGCTGAAGAAGTTCAGCATGGAGCTCGGCGGCAAGAGCCCGTTTGTCGTCTTCGACGACGCCGACCTCGCGCGCGCGCTCGACGCCGCCGTCTTCATGATCTTCAGCAACAACGGCGAGCGCTGCACCGCCGGCAGCCGCATCCTCGTGCAGAAGAGCATCTACGCCGACTTCGCGGCGAAGTTCGCCGAGCGCGCCAAGCGCATCACCGTCGGCGACCCGCAGGACGAGAAGACGATCATCGGCCCGATGATCAGCACGCAGCACCTGGCCAAGGTGCGCCAGTACATCGACCTCGGACCGCGCGAGGGCGCGACGCTGCTGTGCGGCGGCCTCGACCGGCCCAGCTATGCCGCCGCGCTGCCGGCCGCGCTGGCGCACGGCAACTTCGTCTGGCCGACCGTCTTTGCCGATGTCGACAACCGCATGCGAATCGCGCAGGACGAGATCTTCGGGCCGGTGGCCTGCCTGATCCCGTTCGCCGACGAGGCCGACGCGATCCGCATCGCCAACGACACGGCCTACGGCCTTTCGAGCTACGTCTGGACCGAGAACCTCGGCCGCGCGCACCGCGTCGCCGCCGCCATCGAGGCCGGCATGTGCTTCGTCAACAGCCAGAACGTGCGCGACCTGCGCCAGCCGTTCGGCGGCACCAAGGCCAGCGGCACCGGGCGCGAGGGCGGCACCTGGAGCTACGAGGTCTTCCTCGAACCGAAGAACGTCGCCGTCAGTCTCGGCGCACACCACATCCCGCACTGGGGAGTCTGAGGAGAACGCCATGGGCCGCCTTGCCCTCGTCGCCAAGATCACGCACGTGCCGAGCATGTACCTGAGCGAGCTGCCGGGCCCGCGCCAGGGCACGCGCCAGGACGCGATCGACGGCCACGTGGAGATCGGCAAGCGCTGCCGTGCGGCGGGCGTCGACACGATCGTCGTCTTCGACACGCACTGGCTCGTCAACGCCAACTACCACGTCAACTGCGCGCCGCACTTCAAGGGCACGTACACGAGCAACGAGCTGCCGCACTTCATCAGCAACCTGGACTACGACTTCCCGGGCAACGCCGCGCTCGGCCGATTACTCGGGCAGGCCGCCAGCGATGCCGGCGTCGAGACGCTGGCGCACGACGCGACGACGCTCGCGCCCGAGTACGGCACGCTCGTGCCGATGCGCTACATGAACGCCGACCGGCACTTCAAGGTCGTCTCGGTGTCGGCGCTGTGCACGTCGCACTACCTCAACGACAGCGCGCGGCTCGGCTGGGCGATGCGCCGCGCGGTCGAAGAGCACTACGACGGCACGGTCGCCTTCTTCGCCAGCGGCTCGCTGAGCCACCGCTTCGCGCAAAACGGGCTGGCGCCGGAGTTCGCGTTTCGGATCTGGAGCCCGTTCCTCGAACATCTCGACCACGAGGTGATCGGCATGTGGCGTGAAGGCCAGTGGGCCGACTTCTGCGCGATGCTGCCCGAGTACGCCGCCAAGGGCCACGGCGAAGGCTTCATGCACGACACCGCGATGATGCTCGGCGCGTTGGGCTGGAGCGCCTACGACGGCAGGGCGGAGATCGTGACGCCGTACTTCGGCGCCAGCGGCACCGGGCAGCTGAACGCGGTGTTCCCGGTGACGCCGCAGGACGGCACCGCGATCCCCGAGCCGCAGGCCTCGGCCGCGGCGGGGTACAAGAGCTTCGTCGCGGCGAACCGGTTGTAGCGCGGCCACGGCGAACACCACGCGGAGCCCGTCGATGCCGCACCTGGTGATCCTCTACACGCCGAACCTCGACCGCCCCGCGGCCGAGGGCGGCACCGACATGACGGCGCTTTGCCGCGCGCTCGCCGACGTGATGCTGGCGCAGCGCGACGAAGCCGGCGCCGTGGTCTTTCCGCCCGGCGGCATTCGCGTGCTCGCCTACCCGGCCGCGCACTACGCCATCGCCGACGGCGGCGCCGCCGGCCGTGCCGCCGGCGGCAGCGGCGAGTACGCGTTCGTCTACCTCAACCTGCGCATGGCGCGCGGCCGCAGCGCCGCCGTGCACGCCGCCTGCGGGCGTGCGCTCGAGGCCTGCGTGCGGCAGCACTTCGAGCCGCTGTTCGCGCGCGGGGGGGTCGGCGTGACGCTTCAGATCGACGAAGGCCACGAGGTCTTCGACGCGAAGATGAGCACGCTGCATCCGTTGTTTGCGAAGAAGGGCTGAGATGCCGCTCGACCCCGCCACCATCCAATCCCTCGCCCGCCAGCTCTACGAAGCGCGCAAGTCGCGCACGCCGCTGCGCCACTTCAGCCGCCAGCACCCGGGCATGACGGTGGCCGACGGCTACGCGATCCAGCAGGCCTGGGTGCGGCTCGAACTCGCCGACGGCCGCACGATCAAGGGCCGCAAGATCGGCCTCACCTCGCGCGCGATGCAGCAGGCCAGCCAGATCGACGAGCCCGACTACGCGCCGTTGATGGACGACATGTTCCTCGCCGGCGGCGGCGACATCCCGGTGAATCGCTTCATCGCGCCGCGCGTCGAGGTCGAACTCGCCTTCGTCCTCGGCCGCCCGCTCGAGGGGCCGGGGGTCACGCTCTTCGACGTGCTCTCGGCCACCGACTACGTGAGCCCGGCGGTCGAGATCATCGACGCGCGCATCGAGCAGTTCGACCGCGAGACGCGGGCGATGCGCAAGGTCACCGACACCATCAGCGACTTCGCCGCCAACGCCGGCATCGTGCTCGGCGGCCGGCCGGTCAGGCCGCTGGACGTCGACCTGCGCTGGGTCGGTGCGATCTTGCACAAGAACGGCGTCGTCGAGGAAACCGGCCTCGCCGCCGCGGTGCTGAACCACCCGGCCAGCGGCGTCGCATGGCTGGCCAACAAGCTGGCGCCGCACGGCGAGCGCCTGAACAGCGGCGACGTGGTGCTCGCCGGCTCGTTCACGCGCCCGGTGCACGCCGTGGCCGGCGACAGCTTCCACGTCGACTACGGGCCGCTCGCGTCGATCTCGTTCAGGTTCGCTTGACGCGCGCGCCCGCGCGGGCACCTCAGGCGATCAACACCGCCCGAAAGTCGTTGACGTTGGTGAAAGTCGGCCCCGGGACGACGAGGTCGCCTAACGCCGCGAAGAAGGAGTACGCGTCGTTGCGGTCGAGGAACTCGGCCGCCTTCAGCCCTTGCGCCTCGGCGCGCGCCAGCGTGTCGGGCGTGACGATGGCGCCGGCGTTGGCTTCGATGCCGTCGATGCCGTCGGTGTCGGCGGCGAGCACGTGGACGCCGCTCTCGCGCTGCAACGAGATTGCGCAGCCGAGCAGGAACTCGCCGGCGCGGCCGCCGCGGCCTTTGGTTTGGCCGGGCGCGCGCGGGCGTACCGTCACCGTCGTCTCGCCGCCCGAAAGCAGCACACACGGCTTCGCGAACGGCGCCTGACGCCGCGCCACGGCGCGCGCCAGCGCCGCGTGCACCTTGCCGACCTCGCGGCTCTCGCCTTCGACCTCGTCGCTCAAGACGTGCGCCTCGATGCCGCACTCGCGTGCGAGTTCGGCTGCCGCTTCCAGGCTCTGCTGCGGCGTCGCGGTCATCTTGACCTCATGCCCGGCGAAGATCGAAGCGCCTGGCTTCGGCGTCTCGAAGGCGCCGCTGACGAGGCCGGCCTCGGCGGCCGGCGGCAGCGTGATGCCGTACCGCCGGCAGATCGCCAGCGCGTCGGCGCAGGTCGTCGGGTCGGGCAGCGTCGGGCCGCTGCCGATGACCGCGGGCTCGTCGCCGGGCACGTCGCTGACGAGCAGCGTGACGACACGCGCCGGCGCGCACAGCGCCGCGAGCCGCCCGCCCTTGATCGCCGACAGGTGCTTGCGCACGCAGTTCATCTCGTCGATCGCCGCCCCGCTGGCGAGCAACGCCTTGTTCACCGCCTGCTTGTCCTCGAGCGTCAAGCCGGCGGCCGGCAGCGACAGCAGCGCCGACGCGCCGCCCGAGACGAGCGCGACGACGAGGTCGTCGGCCGTCAGGCCGCGCACGAGCGTGGTGATGCGCTCGGCAGCGGCGCGGCCGGCGGCATCGGGCACCGGGTGCGAGGCTTCGACGACCTCGATGCGTCCCGGCTTTGCGCGATAGGCCGGCGGCACGTGGTCGTAGCGGGTGATCACGAGGCCGGTCATCGGCGATGCGGCCGGCCATAGCGCGTCGAAGGCCGCGGCCATCGCGCCGCCGGCCTTGCCGGCGCCGATGACGACGGTGCGGCCGCGCGCGGGGGGCGCCGGCAGCCACGCCGCCAGGCTGTGCGCCGGCAACGCGCGCTGCACCGCGCGGTCGTAGAGGGCGCGCAGGAAGCGCCGCGGCTCCTCGGCCGCCGAGATGCGTGGCAACGGCCGGCCCGGCTCCGTCATTGCGGATCCGGCGCCACCGGATGCTTGGCCATCAGCTCGAGCGCCTTCACGAGCGCCGAGTGGTCGAGCTGGTCCCAGCCCTGCGCCTGCGCGGCCTGCATCAGCTGCGCCGCGCCGGCCGTCTGCGGCAGCGCCACGCCCAGACTCTTGGCGCCTTGCAGCGCGAGGTTCAGGTCCTTCTGGTGCAGCGTGATGCGAAAGCCCGGGTTGAACGTGCGCTTGATCATGCGCTCGCCGTGCACTTCGAGGATGCGGCTCGCGGCGAAACCGCCCATCAGCGCCTGGCGCACCTTCGCCGGGTCGGCGCCGGCCTTGCTGGCGAAGACGAGCGCCTCGCCGACGGCGGCGATGTTCAGCGCCACGATGATCTGGTTGGCGACCTTCGTCACCTGGCCGTCGCCGACACCGCCGACGTGCGTGATGTTCTTGCCCATCAGCGCGAAGAGCGGCTTGACGCGCTCGAACGTCGCCTCGTCCTTTGCGCCGACCATGATCGTCAGCGACGCGGCCTTCGCGCCGACCTCGCCGCCGGAGACCGGCGCGTCGAGGTAGTCGCAGCCGAGCGCGGCGATGCGCTGGCCGAACTCCTTGGTGGCGATGGGCGAGATGCTGCTCATGTCGACGACCGTCTTGCCCTTCGACAAGCCGGCGGCCACGCCGCCGGCGCCGAAGAGCACCTTCTCGACGTCGGCGGTGTCGGGCACCATCAGGAAGACGATGTCGGCGGCGCGCGCCACCTCTTCGGCGCTGGCGCAGGCCTTGGCGCCGGCGTCGAGCAGGGCCTGCGGCACCTTGCTGCGCGTCGTGACGAAGAGGTCGTGCCCCGCGGCGCGCAGGTGGCCGGCCATGGGCGTGCCCATGATGCCGAGGCCGATGAATCCGAGCTTCATGGCTTGTAGGTGTCGAGTTAGGTGATGATCAAGAGGAGAACTGCCGCAGCCAGCCGAGGCCGGCTTCGGTGGTGGTCGCGGGCTTGTATTCGGCGCCGAGCCAGCCCGAATAGCCGATGCGGTCGATGTGCGCGAAGAGGAAGGCGAAGTTCAACTCGCCGGTCCCCGGCTCGTTGCGGCCCGGGTTGTCGGCGAACTGGATGTGGCCGATCTTCGCCAGGTGCTGCTGCATCGTCGCGGCGAGTTCGCCTTCGTAGCGCTGGGCGTGGTAGATGTCGTACTGCACCGCCACGTTGGGCAGGCCTACTTCGGCGACCACTTCCAGCGCCTTGGCCGTGCGGTTGAGCCAGAAGCCGGGCACGTCGAAGTTGTTGATCGGCTCCATCAGCACCCTCAGGCCGGCCTTGGCGCACTGCTCGGCGGCGTAGCGCACGTTGTCGACGAAGGTGCGGCGCGTGGTCGCCTCGTCGACGCCGGCGCCGGGCTTGCCGGCGAGGCAATTGAGCTGCGGCACGCCGAGCGCCGCGGCGTACTCGATCGCCTTGGCCACGCCGGCGCGGAACTCGGCCTGGCGATGCGGGTTGCAGGCGAGGCCGCGGTCGCCGGCCGCCCAGTCGCCGGCCGGGAAGTTGTGCAGCACCATCGCCAGCCCGTTGGCCGCCAGCCGCTCCTGGATCGCCGCGGCGCTGGCTTCGTAGGGGAACTGCATCTCCACGGCGCGAAAGCCCGCCCGAGCGGCGCGCTCGAAGCGCTCGAGCAGCGGCGCTTCGGTGAAGAGCATCGAGAGGTTGGCGGCGAAGCGGGGCATGGCGGCGGGTCTGCGTGCGGGTTGGGCCTCGAGGTTCTCGAGGTCTACGCGGTGGGCAGCTTGTGCCCCTTGAACTGGTCGCGCAGCTTGTTCTTCTGCATCTTTCCCGTGGCGCCCAGTGGAATCGCGTCGACGAACACCACGTCGTCGGGCGTCCACCATTTGGCGATCCGGCCCTCGTAGAAGGCCAGCAGTTCCTCGCGCGTGAGGCTGGCGCCGGGCTTCTTCACCACCACGAGCAACGGCCGCTCGTCCCACTTCGGGTGCGGCGCGGCGATGCAGGCGGCCATCGCCACGGCCGGGTGCGCCATGGCGATGTTCTCGAGGTCGATCGAGCCGATCCATTCGCCGCCGGACTTGATGACGTCCTTGCTGCGGTCGGTGATCTGCATGTAGCCGTCGGCGTCGATCCTGGCCACGTCGCCGGTGGGAAACCAGCCGTCGCGCAGGGGGTCGCCGCCTTCGCCCTTGAAGTAGCTCTGCATGATCCACGGGCCGCGCACGAGCAGGTCGCCCGAAGCCTCGCTGCCGAAGGGCAGCTCGGCGCCGTTGTCGTCGACGACCTTCATGTCCACGCCGTAGATCGCGCGCCCCTGCTTGGCCATGACGGCGAGGCGCTCCTCCTCGGACATCGCGGCATGCTTGCCCTTGAACGAGCACACGGTTCCGAGCGGGCTCATCTCGGTCATGCCCCAGGCGTGCAGCACGTGCACGCCGTACTTCTCGGCGAAGGCGCGGATCATCGCCGGCGGGCAGGCCGAGCCGCCGATGACGGTGCGCTTCATCGTCGAGAAGCGCAGGCCGTTCGCTTCCACGTGCGCGAGCAGGCCCTGCCACACGGTGGGCACGCCGGCCGAGAGCGTGACGCCTTCGCTCTCGAAGAGTTCGTACAGGCTCTTGCCGTCCAGCCCCGCGCCCGGGTACACGAGCTTGGCGCCGACCATGCAGCCCACGTACGGCAGGCTCCAGGCGTTGACGTGGAACATCGGCACCACCGGCAGGATGGTGTCGGCGGCGCTGCAGTTCAGCGCGTCGGGCATCGCGGCGGCGTAGGCGTGCAGCACCGTGCTGCGGTGGCTGTACAGCACGCCCTTGGGGTTGCCGGTGGTGCCGCTCGTGTAGCACAGCGAGCTGGCGGTGTTCTCGTCGAACGTGGGCCAGGTGTACCGGTCGTCCTCGGCCGCGACGAGGTCCTCGTAGACGAGCAGGTTGGGGATCTTCGCCGCGGTGTCGGCGGGCACGCTCTTGTCGAAGTGGGCGCGGTCGGTCATCGCCACCCAGTGCCGCACGGTCTTCGTGCGCGAAGCGACGGCCGCCACCAGGGGCAGGAAGGTCAGATCGAAGAACAGCACCTGGTCCTCGGCGTGGTCGGCGATGTAGACGACCTGGTCGGGGTGCAGGCGCGGGTTCAGCGTGTGCAGCACCGCGCCCGAGCCGCTGACGGCGTAGTACAGCTCCATGTGCCGGTAGCCGTTCCATGCCAGCGTGGCGACGCGGTCGCTGCGCTTCACTCCCAGCCGCGCCAGCGCCTTGGCCATGCGGCGCGAGCGCGCGGCCAGTTCGCGGTAGGTGGTGCGGTGGATGTCGCCCTCGACCCGCCGCGAGACGATCTCGCGTTCGCCGTGGTGGCGTTCGGCGTGCACGAGGAGCGAGGAGATCAGCAGCGGCAGCTGCATCATCTGGCCGTTCATGGTCTTCCTTCGAGGACTGCGGGGCCGGCAACCGTGCCGGCCCGTCGAACGGGGATTCTGCGCCGCGCCGCCGGCATCGGAATCAGGACCCGACCCAGGCCCCGTGGAAGCCGAAGGGCACCACGCAGGGCAGCTCGACCGCGGCGCGCTCTTGCAGCGTCGCGGCGTCGAGCACGCGCACCACCGAGCCGGCGTCGTCGTCGGCCAGCGTGTGCACGAGCAGCACGCCGTCGTCCTCGGCGCTCGCGCCCGGCCGCGGCACGAACAGCGGCTCGAGCGCCACCGCGCCTTCGAACACGTGCTCGGAGAGGCGGCCGCTGGCGTGGTCGAACTTCACCGTGCGGTCGAAGAAGGCGCCGCCTTCGGCCGGGTCGGCGGCGCTGGCCGCCCAGACGTGGCGCACCGGCCCGGCGAGCGCCCGGCGCGTGTTCACCTGCGGCAGCTCGAAGCGGCCGGGCAGCGTCTCCTCGCGCGCCGCCGACTGGCCGGCAGCGAGCACGAAGCGCACGTGGCGGGCGCGCGTCGCCGCCGCCGGCACGCCGGCGCGCAGCCGCTCGATGCCCAGCTCCTCGACCACCGGCGCGGCGTCCACGCACAGGTCGAGGACGATGTCGTTGCCCTGCTCGTAGGCCTGCACGGCGTGGAAGGCGAACAGCGCCGGCGCTTCCCAGCTGCGCACGCTGCCGTCGGCCAGGTCCACCGCGTGCAGCCGCGAACCCTGCTCCGGCAGCCAGTCGAAGTGCCTGGCGTACGACTCGCCGGCGAACAGGAAGCGCAGCGGATGCGCGCGCCAGGCGCATTCCCAGATCACCGCATGCCGGGCGCCGAGCGCGAAGGCGTGCAGGTAGCCCGGCCGCTCGCAGCCGATGCTCGCCTTGACGCGCCGCTCGCCGCTGCGGTCGGCGCTGACGAGCAGGTACTCGCAGCGGCGGCCGAAGCGGATGCCGACGTTCCACCAGCGCCCTTGCGCGTCGAGCGCCGGGTGGGCGGCCATCAGCGGCAGCTTCAGCTTGTCGGCCCAGCGCAGCTCGCCCTGCGTGGCCAGGGTGCGGGGTCGAAGCGGGTGACGCGGTCGGACTCGGTGAGCGCCAGCCACTGCCCGTCGCACTGCGACAGCACGACGCAGCCGTTGTCGGTGCGGCGCGGGTTGAAAACGTGCACGAGGCGCGACAGCAGGCCGCCCGCCACCGGCGTGTCGTAGCCGCCGAGCTCCGGGCGGCCGCGCTGGCGGCTCAGGCGCGCGTCCTCGGTGTCGAGGAAGCGGCTGGCATAGCGGACGCCCGCGTCGGTGAAGTGCACGCGGTGCAGCAACGCCAGGCCGTCGAACCAGTGCGCATACGACTTGCCCGGCAGGTCCCAGATCGCCGGGCCGTTGAGCAGCAGGCTGCCGCCGCGCAGCCACTCGGGCAGGCGGCCATGCACGACGGCGTCCACCGGCGGCTCGGTCGCCTGCGTCCGGGTGACGAAGCCGCGCCGGCGGCCGCCGCCGGGGGTGGCTGGCCCCGCGGCACCGGCAGCGGGCCGGGCAGCGGCCGGCAGCGGGGGAACGGTCTGGACGGCGTCGGCCATGGTCATCTCCTCGCAGCAGCGGCGTGCGTGCCGGGGTTACGGAGGAGGGTGCGTTCCGGATGCGGCGGTATCGCGGCCGCCGCGCCGCTCAATGCGCCTCGGCCGTCTTCGCCGCCTCGACGGCGCCGACGGTGTCGCCGCGGGTGCCGTTGAAGAACATGTTCAGCACCACCGCCGCCACCGCGGTGAGCAGGATGCCGCTTTCGAGCAGCGGGTGCAGGCTGTGCGCCATCTGCTGCGTCCAGCGCGGCGCCACCAGCGGGATGAGGCCGAAGCCGATCGACAGCGCCACGATGTACAGGTTGTGGCGGTTGTTCTTGAAGTCGACGGTGGAGAGGATGCGGATGCCCGTAGCCGCGACCATGCCGAACATCACCAGCCCCGCGCCGCCGAGCACGAACTGCGGGATCGCCTCGACGAAGGCGGCCATCTTCGGCAGCAGCCCCAGCACGATCATGATGATGCCGCCGGCCACGCAGACCCAGCGGCTCCTGACGCCGGTGACGCCGACCAGCCCGACGTTCTGGCTGAAGCTGGTGTACGGGAAGGTGTTGAAGATGCCGCCGATGAGCGTGCCCACGCCGTCGGTGCGCAGGCCGGCGGCGAGTTCCGCCTGGCCGATCTTCTTGCCGGTGATGTCCGACAGCGCCAGGAACATGCCCGTCGATTCGATCATCACGACGATCATCACCAGCGTCATCGTCAGGATCATCACGATGTCGAAGGTGGGCATGCCGAAGGCGAACGGCGTGACGAAGTCGAACCAGTGCGCCTTGGCCACCTTGTCGAAGCTCATCTTGCCCATCGCCGCGGCGACGACGCAGCCGGCGACGATCCCCAGCAGCACCGAGATGTTGGCGATGAAGCCCTTCATGGTCTTCACCAGCAGCAGGATGAACACCAGCACCGCCGCCGCGATGGCCATGTTGTCCAGCGCGCCGTAGCCCGGGTTGTCGACCATCGGGATCGGGCCGATCTGCACCGGCGCCGAGGCCGCCGCCGCGGTCGCCTTGGCCTTGTCGACCATCTCGACGAGCTTGGCCGTGTCCACCCGCTGCGCCAGCGGGGCCGGGCCGCCCATCGCCCAGCCGACGCCCACGCGCATCAGGCTGATGCCGATGATGGCGATGATGGTGCCGGTGACCACCGGCGGGAAGAAGCGCAGCATCTTGCTCACCAGCGGCGCGATGACGATGCTGATGAGGCCCGCGCCGATGATGGCGCCGAAGATGGCGCGCGCGCCGTCGACGCCGGGCATGGCGTTGGCGAAGGCGACCATCGGCCCCACGGCGGCGAAGGTGACGCCCATCATCACCGGCAGCCGGATGCCGAACCAGCGCGTGACCCCGAAGCTCTGGATCAGCGTGACGAGGCCGCAGCAGAAGAGGTCGGCGCTGATCAGCAGCGCCACCTGCTCCGGCGAGAGCTTGAGCGCGCGGCCGACGATCAGCGGCACGGCCACGGCGCCGGCATACATCACCAGCACGTGTTGAAGGCCCAGCGCGGCCAGGCGGCCGCTGGGCAGGCGTTCGTCGACGGGGTGGACGGCGGGGGTGGACATCGCGCTCGGCTCCTCATCCTGCGCAGGCTTCGGGGGCGGGGCTGGCGAGGGTACGCGGGCCCCGGCAATCTGTGCTCACAACTGTATACAGCGCAGTGCGCAGTTGTGGCCCGGGGAAACCCTCGGCGGCGCCGGGTCTCCGGCAGGCGCCCGCCGCGGCCCGGCCGGCGCAGCGGCGAGGCCCCCGCCCTTGATCGCGTTCAAGGCCGGCCGGAGGCGACCTGGGGCAGCATCGACCGATCGATGCAGAAGGAGGAACGTCGGCGCGAGCGCGTTTCGGTCGACGTGGGATGGGATGAAAGCGCCAGTGGCCTTCAGGAAGCGCGGCAGGATCGTGGCCGTTGCCGTGCTCGCCGGTGCGCTGGCCGCGGCCGCCGGCGCGGCTTGGTGGCGCTTCGGGCGCGCCGTGCCGGTGGCGGTGGTCGAGGCGGCGCAGGGCCGGGTGATGCTGCGCGTGCTCGGGCCGGCGACGCTGCAGGCCCGCGTGCCCGTGACGCTGGCCGCGCGCATCACCGCCACCGTCAAGGAAGTGCGCGTCGACGTCGGCGACGTCGTGCGGCGCGGCCAGGTGGTGGCGCTGCTCGATGACCGCGACCTCGCCGCCCGGCGCGGCGTCGTCGGCGGGCAGCAGGTGGCGCTGGCGCGCAACATCAGCGCCGCGGCGGCCTCGGTGGCCAAGGCGCAGGCCGATCTCGAGCTGGCGCGCAGCCGGCAGCAGCGCGACGCCGAGCTGCTGCGCACCGGCTTCGTCTCGCAGGCCGTGCTCGATGCCTCCAACGCCGCGCTGCAGGCGGCGTCGGCCGGCCTGGACAACGCACGCGCCGCGCACGCGGCGCGCGAGGCCGAGGGGCAAGCGCTCACGCAGGAGGGGCGCTACGCCGACACCGTGCTGTCGTTCACCCGCCTGGCCGCGCCGATGGACGGCGTCGTCATCGCCCGCCAGGCCGAGGTCGGCGCCACGGTTGTGCCGGGCAGCGCGCTGCTGCGTCTGGTGGACCCCGCGACGCTGTGGATGGCGATGCGCGTCGACGAGTCGGTGGTCGGCCGCGTGCAGGTGGGCCAGCCGGCGGCAATCCGCATGCGCACCGGCGAGACGCTGGCCGGCAAGGTGGCGCGCATCGCGCGCCAGTCCGACGCCGCGACGCGCGAGCTCGAGGTGCATGTCGCCTTCGACACGCCGCCCGAGCGCTTCGCGATCGACCAGGAGGCGGAGATCGCCATCGCCACCGGCCAGGCCGCGGGTGTCGTGGTGCCGTTGGCGGCGCTGACGCGCGACCGCCAGGGCCGCCCCGGCGTGCTCGTGGTGGCCGCGGGGCGCACGGAGTTCCGCCCGGTGCGCCCCGGCGCGAGCGAAGGCGAGCGCGTGCTGGTGGCCGGCACGCTTGCCGCCGGCGAGCGGGTCGTCGCGCGCGCCGAGGGCGTGATGGCCGGCATGCGCGTGCAGCCGGTGTCGGCCGCGGCGTCCGCCGCCAGCCGCTGAGCCTCGCCCGACGCCGGGGGCCGCGATGGATCTCGCGCTGAAGGACATCCGCCGGCACCTCGGCAAGTTCGTCGCCACCATCGTCGGCGTGGCGATGCTGCTGGCGATCGTGCTCGTCATGAACGGCATCTACCAGGGGCAACATCGCCGACGGCGTGTGGCTGATCGAGAACACCCGCACCGACCTGTGGGTGGTCGAGCGCGGCCGCGGCGGGCCGTTCAACGAGAGCTCGCGCCTGCCGCTGGACAGCGCCAAGAGCGTCGCCGCGACACCCGGCGTCGCGCAGGCGAGCCCGCTCGTCATCTATGCCGCGCAGCGCGAGATCGCCGGCCGCAGCCAGCAGTTCACGATCATCGGCTACGACGTCTTCGGCGGCCTCGGCGGCCCCGGCGGCCTCGTGCGTGGCCGGGCGATCGAGGCGCCGCACTTCGAGCTGGTGGCCGACCGCAAGCTCGGGCTGGCGCCCGGCGACAAGGTGGCGCTGGGCACGCGCGAGTTCACGGTGGTCGGCGTCACGCAAGGCGCCGTCGACTCCGGCGGCAGCCCGCTCGTCTACCTGTCGCTGCCCGACGCCCAGGAGGTGCAGTTCCAGCAGGACAACCGCGCCGTCGTCGCCGCGCGCGCCGCCAACCTGAAGCGGCTGGAGCGCGCCGGCTACACGGCCGATCAGGCCGCGCGGGTGCTGCCGCTGCTGTCGACCCCGGGCGACACCGTCAACGCCGTGCTCGTGCGGCTGGCCCCGGGCGCCGAGGCCGCGCGCGTGGCGCAGCACATCGGCGACTGGCTCTACTTCAACGTCTACACCAGCGACGAGGAACGCGCCCTGATGCTGGAGGGCCGGCTGGCCCGCATGTCGGCGGTACTGGGG
Organism: Betaproteobacteria bacterium; assembly: GCA_016716535.1. Classification (GTDB taxonomy): domain Bacteria; phylum Pseudomonadota; class Gammaproteobacteria; order Burkholderiales; family Burkholderiaceae_C; genus Rubrivivax. Next base: position 306,853 of record JADJWD010000005.1, read on the forward strand.
TTGTTCCGCGCCCTGCTGATCATCGTCTCGATCGTCATCATCGCGCTCATCGTCTACGTGCTGACGATCGAGAAGATCCGCTCGATCGCGACGCTGAAGCTGATCGGCGCGTCGAACTGGGTCATCGTGCGGCTGATCATGGAGCAGTCGATGGCGCTGACGCTGGCCAGCTTCGCCGTCGCCTACGCACTGCGCGAGCTGATCGCGCCCGGGTTCCCGCGCACGCTGGCGTTCCTGCCGCGCGAGACGGCGGTCACCTTCGCCGTCATGCTGGCCGGCGGCGTGGTGGCCAGCGGCATGGCGGTGTGGCACGCGCTGCGCACGCCGCCGCAACTGGCGCTGGGGGCTGAGATGACCGCCGTCGTGCAGGTCGAGGGCGTCTCGAAGACCTTCGGCACCGGCGAGCTCGCCGTGCAGGCGCTCAAGCCCTGCTCGTTCGCCGTGCAGCCGGGCGAGCTGGCGGCGCTGCTGGGCCCCAGCGGCTCGGGCAAGAGCACGCTGCTGCTGTCGATCAGCCTGATCCTCGAGCCCACCGCCGGCCGCATCGTCATCGCCGGCCAGGAGGTCTACAACAACGGCTGGACCGGCGTCGACGACCGCGCCTTCCGGCGCCGGCACATCGGCTTCATCTTCCAGCAGCACAACCTGATCCCGTTCCTGACCGCGATCGAGAACGTCGCGCTCGTGCTGCGGCTGAACGGCACCGGCGCGCGCGAGGCGACGCGGCGCGCGCGCGACCTGCTCGGCTACCTCGAGATCGCGCACCGCGCCGACTCGCTGCCGGCCAACCTCTCCGGCGGTGAGCAGCAGCGCGTCGCCATCGGCCGCGCGCTGGCCAACGAGCCGCCGCTGATCCTCGCCGACGAGCCGACGGCAGCGCTCGATACCGAGCGCGGCACGAAGGTGATGGCCCTGCTGCAACGGATCGCGCGCGAGCGCCGCTCGGCGGTGATCACGGTGACGCACGACCACCGCATGATCGAGGGCTTCGACACCGTCTACCACCTCGTGGACGGCGTGCTCACGAAAGGACCGCAGGACGTCGCGTTGGCCGCGCATTGACGGAAGCTTCGCCGCGGCAGCAGGGCAGGCGGCCCGTGGCGAACCGATCGCGGTGGATCGGCGGCGAAGCCTGCACCCGGCTCGCGCCCCTCACTGCGCCGGCAGCCCTGCCTCTCGCAGCGTGTGCAGCAACTGCTCGAGCTGCCCGATGCAGGCCGGGTCGAAGGAATGGGTCACGGTCGCGCGGATCGCTTCCAGGCTGCAGAAGGCCGGGTGCCGGCGCAGCGTGGCCACCCAGTCGTGCGCCTGCTCCACCGCGCCCAGCCGCCACGCGGCGACCGCGGCCGCCACGTACACCTGCGCATAGGAGGGGTTGCCGGGCATCGTGCTGGCGCAAGTGCAGCAGGCGCAGCAGCCGCCGCAGCCTGCCCAGGGCGCCTACCCCGGCAGCCGGTCCGCCTGGTGGTGCCGTTTGCCGCCGGCACGGCGCCCGATGCGCTGGCCCGCCTGCTCGCCCCCGGCACTGACCGAATCCCTGGCGGCCAACGTCGTGGTGGAGAACGTGCCCGGCGCCGGCGGCACCATCGGCGTGGACCGCATGGCCAAGGCCGTGCCGGACGGCTACACGCTCGTGCTTTCGGGCGACGCCGCGCTCGTGCTCACCGGCGGTGCCTACGGCGTCAAGGCGCCCTACGAGACGCTGCGCGACCTGGCGCCCATCGCGCAACTCATCATCACGCCCAACGTGCTGGTGGTTTCCAACGACGTGCCGGCGCGCAGCGTGGCCGAACTGGTGGCGCTGGTGCGCAGCCCGCCGGGGCGCTTCAGCTTCGCTTCGGGGGGCATCGGCTTCTCCACTCACCGCGCCGGCGAGTCGATGAACAGCATGGCGGGCCTGGACATGGTTCACGTGCCCAACCCCGGCCCCCTGGCCCGGCGTGATCGCCGGGCGTGCCGCGCACGGCCGAGCCGCTGCCGGGCGCCGAGGCGGTCATCGATCACTTCGCCTTGAAGGCCGACGACAGGCCCGCCTTCGAGCAGCGGCTCAGGGCGGCCGGCCAGCCCTTCGAGAGCCGGCGGCGCCTGGCCGGCAGCGACGCGTGGCAGCTGTTCCTCACCGACCCCGATGACGCGCGGGTCGAGCTCACCTTCTGGCGCGCGGCCGCGCACGTGATGCGCGCCGCCGCGGCCGCCGCCGCGGGCGGCGAGGCCGCCGCGCGGCCTGCTCAGGACCCGCGGTACGTGCTGTAGCTGAACGGGCTCACCAGCAGCGGCACGTGGTAGTGCCCGGCCGCGTCGGCGATGCCGAAGTCGAGCTGCACGACGTCGATGAACGGCGGCTCGGGCAGCGCGACGCCGCGCGCACGGAAGTACGCCGCCACCTCGAACAGCAGCCGCCAGCGGCCCGCGGCCATCGCCGCGGCATCGAGCAGCGGCCCGCCGTCGCTGCGGCCGTCGTGGTTGAGCGTGAACCGCTTCACCGTCTCGGCGCGGCCGTCGGCGTGCATGCGCTGCAGCGTCACCTGCATGCCGGCGGCCGGGCAGCCGTGCGCCGTGTCCAGAACGTGCGTGCTCAGGTGTCCCATCTCGAACCTCGCTCCTTGTCGCCGGGCCCGCATCGTAGGCCCCGTGCGCGCCGGGCTGCCGGCCCCGCCCCGACCCGGCTCAGTCCAGCATCGCCACCGCGGTCGGCACGTCGGCCTTGCCCGCGGCGAGCTCCTCGAACTCGGCGACGTTGTCGATCTCGGTGCCCATCGCGATGTTGGTCACCCGCTCGAGGATGATCTCGATGACGACCGGCACCTTGTACTGCTCCATCCACGCCTCGGCCTGGCGGATGGCCGGCGCGATCTCTTCCTGCCGGTGCACGCGCAGCGCCTTGCAGCCCAGGCCCTCGACCACCTTCACGTGGTCGACGCCGTAGCCGCGCGAGGTTTCGCCTTCGGGCGTGTTGATGTTGTCGAAGGCGAGCTGCACGCAGTAGTCCATCTGGAAGCCGCGCTGGCTCTGGCGGATGAGGCCGAGGTAGCTGTTGTTGACGACGATGTGGATGTAGGGCAGCTTGAACTGCGCGCCCACGGCGAGCTCTTCGAGCATGAACTGGAAGTCGTAGTCGCCGCTCAAGGCCACGATCCTCCTGCGCGGGTCGGCCGCGCGCACGCCCAGCGCCGCCGGCACCGTCCAGCCCAGCGGCCCGGCCTGGCCGCAGTTGATCCAGCGGCGCGGCCCGTAGACGTGCAGGAACTGCGCCGCGGCGATCTGCGACAGGCCGATCGTCGACACGTAGGTCACGTCACGCCCGAAGGCGTTGTTCATGCACTGATAGACCCGCTGCGGCTTCATCGGCACGTCGTCGAAGTTCGTCTTGCGCAGGTACGCGAGGTCGGCCTTGCGTCCGGCGCATTCACGCGCCCAGCCGCTGCGGTCGCGCAGCCGGCCGGCCTTCTTCCACTCGGCAGCCACCTCGACGAAGAGGGCGAGCGCGGCCTTGGCGTCGCTGACGATGCCGTAGTCGGGCGCGAAGACGCGGCCGATCTGGGTGGGCTCGATGTCGACGTGGATGAACTTGCGCCCCTTGCAGTAGACCTCCGGGCTGCCGGTGTGGCGGTTGGCCCAGCGGTTGCCGATGCCGAGCACGAAGTCGCTGGCCAGCATGTTGGCGTTGCCGTAGCGGTGGCTCGTCTGCAGGCCGCACATGCCGGCCATCAGCGGGTGGTCGTCGGGGATCGTGCCCCAGCCCATCAGCGTGGGGATCACCGGGATGCCGGTGATCTCGGCGAACTGCTGCAGCAGGTCGGACGCGTCGGCGTTGACGATCCCGCCGCCGGCGACGATCAACGGCCGCGCGGCCTCGTTCAGCATTGCCAGCGCCTTCTCGACCTGCTTGCGCGTCGCCGCCGGCTTGTAGACCGGCAGCGGCTCGTAGGTCTCGATGTCGAATTCGATCTCGGCCATCTGCACGTCGAACGGCAGGTCGATCAGCACCGGGCCCGGGCGGCCGCTGCGCATCAGGTGGAAGGCCTGCTGGAAGGCGCGCGGTACTTGCGCCGGTTCGAGCACCGTCGTCGCCCACTTCGTCACCGGCTTGGCGATGGCCGCGATGTCCACCGCCTGGAAGTCTTCCTTGTGCAGCCGCGCGCGCGGCGCCTGGCCGGTGATGGCGAGGATCGGGATCGAGTCGGCCTCGCCGAGTACAGCCCCGTGATCATGTCGGTGCCCGCCGGCCCGCTGGTGCCGATGCACACGCCGATGTTGCCGGCCTTGGCGCGCGTGAAACCCTCGGCCATGTGCGAGGCGCCCTCGACGTGGCGGGCGAGCACGTGCGAGATCGACTGCCGCTCGCGCAGCTGCGCGTAGAGCGGGTTGATCGCCGCGCCGGGCACGCCGAAGGCCTGCGTCACGCCTTCCTTCTCCATGACCAGCACCGCGGCCATCGCCGCCTTCATCTTTGCCATCTCGCTTGTCTCCTCGCACCGAACTCGATACGAATGGTGGTGATGATCGGCAGCCCGCGCGCGCGGCGGAAGAGCGGCGGCGGGATATGAGTTATTCCGGATTGGAATAGTGGGCCGTGCCCGCGTAGAGTGGCCGGCATGGACAGCCTGGCCGGCATGCAGCTCTTCGTCCGCGTCGTCGAGACCGGCAGCTTCAGCCGCGCGGCCGCCGCGCTGGGCACGACGCAGCCGACCGCGACGAAGGCGGTTGCCGCGGCCGAGAAGCGGCTCGGCGCGCGCCTGCTGCACCGCACGACGCGCGGCGTCACGCCTACCGAGGTGGGCGCGCTGTACTACGAGCGCTGCAAGCTGATCGTGCGCGAGGTCGAGGCGGCCGGGAGCCTCGCGACGCTGCGCCAGGGCGCAGTCGGTGGCACGCTGCGCATCAGCACGAGCGTCGCCTTCGGCCGGCGCGTGATGGTGCCGCTCGTGCTGCGCTACATGCGCGAGCAGCCGCACCTGACGGTGGACCTGAGCTTCGACGACCGCTATGTCAACCTGGTGGAGCAGGGCGTCGACGTGGCGATGCGCATGGGGCGCCTGGCCGATTCGTCGCTCGGTGCGCGCTGGCTCGGCACGAACCCGTGGGTGATGGTCGCCGCCGAGACCTACCTCGCGCAGCACGGCGAGCCCAAGCGGGCGCGCGACCTGGCGCGCCACACGTGCCTCGTCTACAGCAGCGTGCAAGGCGACGACCGCTGGATGCTCACGGGTCCCGACGGCCGCGAGCAAGCCGTGCCGGTGCGCGGGCCGCTGCGCAGCAACAACCTCTCCGCCATCCTCGCTGCGGCGCGCGCCGGCATGGGCCTGGCGATCCTGCCGCGCTACGTCGCGCGCGAGTCGCTGGCCGAGCGCGCGGTGCAGGAGGTGATGGCCGACCACCGGCTGCCGGCGCAGGATTTGCACGCGGTGTTCCCGTCGCCCAAGCTCGTGCCGCTGAAGGTGAGCCACTTCATCGATTGGCTGAAGGAGGCGCTGCACGGTGACTGGTGGGCGCGGGATCTGGCAGGGCGGCGCGGCGGGCGTTGAGGCAGCCGCGGCCTCGGTCACGAGGCCGGCGGGGCCACCGCGGTGGGGCCGGGCACTGAGCCGCGGCCTCGCCTATCGTCCGCGCCACGGCCTGCGCATCGGCGGGCCCGAAGGACTCTTGTGAACTCCAAGCGCCGCGTCTGGCTTGCCGCGTTCGCCGTTCCGATGATGTTGGCCGCGTGCGCGAGCGAGCCGTCGGCGGCCGACGACCGCATCGTCGATGTCGCCACGGGCCGCGCGCTCGAAGTGGCCGACGTGCTGCGCCGCCTGCGCGCCGCCGACGTGGTGCTGCTCGGCGAACTGCACGACAACCCGCATCATCACGCGCGCCGCGCCGCGCTGCTGGCGGCGATCGGCGTGCCGGTCGTCGTCGTTGCCGAGCACCTGCCGCGCGCGGCGGCCTTCGTGCGACTGCCGGCCGACGCGGCGGGCGACACGTTGCGTCGCGCGCTCGAAGGCGCCGGCTTCGAAGCGCGCGCCTGGCGCTGGCCGCTGCACGAGCCGCTGTTCACCGCCGTGGCGCGCGCCGGGCACACACTGCAAGGCGGCAACCTCGACCGTGACGCGGCGCGGCGCCTCGCGCGTGAAGGCGCTGGCGCGCTGCCGGCGCCGCTGCGCCCGCTTGTCGACGCGGCGCCGCTGGCGGCCGAGGCGCGCGCCGCGCTCGAAGCCGACCTGCTGCGCGGCCACTGCGGCCACCTTCCGGCCGAGCGCAGCGAAGGCCTCGTGGCGGCGCAGCGGGGGCGTGATGCCGCGATGGCGGCGGCGATGCTGGCGGCGATGCCAAGTGGTGCCAGCGGCACCGGCGCGCCGGTCGTCCTGCTCGCCGGCAACAATCACGTGCGCCGCGACTACGGCGTGCCGCAGTTGCTGTCGCGCCATGGCGCGCCGCTGCGTGTGCTGTCGATCGCCTTCGTCGAGCCCGGTGGCGGTGCGAGTGGCAGCCCGCCGTACGACATCGTCTGGACGACGCCAGCTGCGACGCGCGAGGACCCGTGCAAGGCGTTCACGGCGCCGCGCTCGTCTGGCGGGTGATGCGAGGAAACCGAACGGATTTCGGTTTCCTCGAGTTCCTCAGCCCGCAGGCGGCTTCGCCGGCGCCTTCTCGCTCCACAGCGTGCCGCCGGTGGCCCAGTTCGAGCGCGCGATGTCGAAGAAGAGCACGTCGACGCCGTCGGCCGAGCCGCCGAGCACCTTCACGCAGGCGGCGGTCAGCTCGCGCGCGAGCGCGGCCTTCTGCTCGGCGGTCCGGCCTTCGAAGAGTTCGACGCGAAGGGTGGGCATGGGGGGTCTCCCGGGGTGATGAGGCCCGTCACGATAGCCGCCGTCAGTTCACCGGTGCGCCCGCCTCGAACCAGCGCTTGATCAGATCACGTTCGCCGTCGCTGATCTGCGTCGCGTTGTTCAGCGGCATCAGCTTGAGCACCGCCACCTGCTGGTAGACGGCCTGGGCGTGCTGCTTGACGAGTTCGGGCGTGTGCAACGCGACGTTCTTCTGCTGCACCGTGGCGTTGTGGCAGATCGCGCAGCGCTGGTCGATCACCGAGCGTACTTCGGCATAACCCGCGGGCTTGGCGGCCAGCGCGCGCGCGGCGGCCTGCTCTTGCGCGCTCGGCGGCTTCGGCGCCATCCACACCATCATCGCCGCCAGCATCACGGTGCCGACGATCGCGTGCTCCCACGGCGCGCGACGGCCGAGCACGTGCGCCTTGTGCCGCGCGACGAAGCTGTGGCGGATCAGCGCGCCGGCCAGCATCAGCAGCACGAGCACGAGCCAGTTGTTCGGGCCCTGCGTCAGCCAGCCGTAGTGGTTGGACAGCATCGCGATGATCACCGGCAGCGTGAAGTACGTGTTGTGCACGCTGCGCTGCTTGCCGCGCTGGCCGTGGATCGGGTCGGGGCTCTGGCCGGCGCGCAGCTGCGCGATCACCTTCTTCTGCCCGGGGATGATCCAGAAGAAGACGTTGGCGCTCATCGCCGTGGCGATCATCGCGCCGACGAGCAGGAACGCCGCGCGCCCGGCGAAGAGCTGGCAGGCCAGCCACGTGGCGAAGACGACGTAGACGAAGACGCCGACGCCGACGATGAGGTCGCCGTTCTTCTTCTGCCCGAAGGCGCGGCAGATCATGTCGTAGACGATCCACCCGGCGACGAGGAAGCCGAGCGCCGCCGCCACCGCCGCGCCGGCCGACCAATCGTGCACGCTCTTGTCGACCAGAAAGCTGCTGGCGTTGAACAGATACAGCACCGTGAACAGCGCAAAACCGGTGAGCCACGTCGAGTAGCTCTCCCAGTAGCTCCAGTGCAGGTTCTCGGGCAGCGGCCGCCAGCGCGGCGCGACCATGTACTTGTTTGAGTGGTAGAAGCCGCCGCCGTGCACGGCCCACATCTCGCCGTCGACGCCCTTGCCCTTCAGCTCGTCGCTCTCGGGCTTGCTGAGGCTGTTGTCGAGCAGCACGAAGTAGAACGACGAGCCGATCCACGCGATGGCCGTGATCACGTGCACCCAGCGCAGCAGCAGGTTGACCCAGTCGAGCAGGTAGGCTTCCATCGAGACCGTCTCCAGCGGCAAGTTCGCGCGCGGCGCTGACTGTATACAGTCATGTGCGCAAGCAGTTGCGGGTTTCCCCGAGCCAGATCGGCCGCCGCGGGCGGCGGCGCGGCTTGTGCCGGCGTGCCGGAGTGTATACAGTCGGGCCGCGCGACGCGCCACTTCACCCTCCACGCCGATGCCCCGCAAGCCCGCCTCCGCCCCGTTGCGCCTCGTCGATGCGCCGCGCACCGCGGGCGCTTCCGGCGGTTCGGGCGGTTCTGGCGCCGGCGCGCACGCCGCCAGCAGCACCGACCAGATCGTCGACAGCATCACCACCGCCATCGTCGAGCGGCGGCTGATGCCGGGCACGCGCCTCGTCGAGCAGCAGATCGCCGATGTCTTCGCTGTCTCGCGCACCGTCGTGCGGCAGGCGCTGAACCAGTTGAGCCGCGACCGCCTGGTGACGCTCGAGCCGGCGCGCGGCGCCATCGTCGCGATGCCCAGCGTCGAGGAGGCGCGCCAGGTCTTCGACGTGCGCCGGATGGTCGAAGGCGGCATGGTGCGGCAACTCGCGCAGCAGATCACCGACGCGCAAGTGGCCGAGCTGCGCGGCCACCTGAAGGACGAGCGCGGCGCCGTCGCGCGCGTCGATGTCTCCGGACGCACGCGCTTGCTCGCCGACTTCCACGTCATCCTCGCGCGCATGCTCGGCAACGACGTGCTCGCCGAACTCGTCGCCGACCTGCTCAGCCGCTCGCAGCTGATCGCGCTGATGTACCAGAGCGCGCACTCGGCCGAGCACTCGCAGACCGAGCACGTGCAGATCGTCGAGGCGCTCGAGAGGCGCGACGCCCGCGCCGCGGTGCGGCTGATGGAGCAGCACCTGGCGAGCGTCGAGCGCAACCTGCGGCTGGACCCGCGCACCCCTGACCTGGCCGCCGTGCTGCGGCCGAGAAGCTGAACCGATGTCGCCGACTGCCGGCCCCGCTGCCCCCCATCACTCGCGCTACCCCCGCGACCTGCGCGGCCACGGCCGCCGCCCGCCGCACCCGCGCTGGCCGGGCAACGCCCGCGTCGCCGTGCAGTTCGTGCTGAACTACGAAGAAGGCGGCGAGAACAGCGTGCTGCACGGCGACGCGGGCAGCGAGCAGTTCCTCTCCGAGATGTTCAGCCCGGCGGCTTATCCCGCGCGGCACTTGAGCATGGAGGGCATCTACGAGTACGGCAGCCGCATCGGCGTCTGGCGGCTGCTGCGCGAATTCGAACGCCGCGGCCTGCCGCTGACGGTGTTCGGCGTCGGCATGGCGCTCGAACGCTGCCCCGAGGTGACGGCCGCCTTCGTCGAACTCGGCCACGAGATCGCCTGCCACGGCTGGCGCTGGATCCACTATCAGCACATCGACGAAGCGACCGAGCGGGAGCACATGCAGCGCGGCATGGCGATCATCGAGAAGATGGCCGGGCCCCGCGGAGGAACCGACGGCAACCACGTGCACGGCCTCGGCTGGTACACCGGCCGCGACAGCCCGAACACGCGCCGCCTCGTCGCCGACCACGGCGGCTTCGAGTACGACAGCGACTACTACGGCGACGACCTGCCGTTCTGGCTGCAAGTGAAGAGAAGCGACGGCACGCTCGCGCCGCACCTCGTCGTGCCCTACACGCTGGACTGCAACGACATGCGCTTCGCGCTGCCGCAGGGTTTCAGCCACGGCGACCCGTTCTTCCAGTACCTGCGCGACGCCTTCGACGTGATGTATGAGGAAGGCGAGCGCGACCCGGCCGAAGGCCACGGCGGCCCGGCGATGATGAGCATCGGCATGCACTGCCGCCTGCTCGGCCGGCCCGGGCGGATGAAGGCGCTGCAACAGTTCCTCGACCACGTGCAGCGGCACGACCGCGTCTGGATCACGCGCCGCATCGACATCGCCCGGCACTGGCGCGCCACGCACCCGTTCGACGCGGCGAGCGCGTTCGTGTGGGAATGAATCAGCGATCACCGACAAGACCCGCCTCGATGCTCACGCTGCACCAGCTCAACGCCGCCGGCCAGGCCGAATTCACCGCGCTGCTCGATGGCGTCTACGAGCACTCGCCGTGGATCGCCGAAGCAGCGTGGACCCAGCGCCCGTTCGCGAGCCTCGCGGCGCTCGAATGGGCGCTCGTGCAGGCGCTCGCCGCAGCCGGCCGCGACAAGCAGCTCGCGTTGATCCGCGCGCACCCGGAACTCGCCGGCAAGGCGATGGTCGCCAAGACGCTGACGGCCGAGAGCACGAACGAGCAAGGCAAGGCGGGCCTCACCGACTGCACGCCCGAAGAGTTCGCGAAGCTCCAGCAACTCAACGCCGACTACAACCAGCGCTTCGGCTGGCCGTTCATCCTGGCCGTGCGCGGCCCGCGCGGGCAGGGGCTGACGCGGCACGAGATCATCGCCACCTTCGAGCGGCGGCTCGCCGGCCACCCGGACTTCGAGTTCGCCGAGTGCCTGCGCCACATCCACCGCATCGCGCAGATCCGCCTGAACGACAAGTTCGGTGAATCGCCCGCGGACGGCAACCTCGTCTGGGACTGGGCCGAGCGGCTCGCGCGCCACAGCGACCCGGGCTTCGCCGCGCAGGGCCAGCTGACGGTGACCTACCTCACCGACGCGCACCGCGCCTGCGCCGCCGACCTCGTGCAGTGGATGGGCGCCGAGTGCGGCTTTGACGACGTGCAAATCGACGCGGTCGGCAACGTCGTCGGCGTCTACAACGGCAGCGACGACAGGAACGGCAAGCAGGCGCCGCGCCTGCTCACCGGCAGCCACTACGACACCGTGCGCAACGGCGGCAAGTACGACGGGCGTCTCGGCATCTTCGTGCCGATGGCCGTGGTGCGCGCGCTGCACCGCGCCGGCCGGCGGCTGAGGCACGGCCTCGAAGTCGTCGCCTTCGCCGAAGAGGAAGGGCAGCGCTACAAGGCCACTTTCCTCGGCTCGGGCGCGCTGACCGGCCACTTCGACCCCGCCTGGCTCGAGCAGGCCGACGCCGACGGCGTGACGATGGGCGCGGCGATGCGCGCCGCCGGGCTGCCGGGCGAGATGAACGCGATCAATGCGCTCGCGCGCGACCCGGCGCGCTACTGCGGCTTCGTCGAGGTGCACATCGAGCAGGGGCCGGTGCTCAACGAAATGAACCTGCCGCTCGGTGTCGTCACGTCGATCAACGGCGGCGTGCGCTACCTGGTCGAGATCACCGGCCAGGCGAGCCACGCCGGCACGACGCCGATGGACCGCCGGCGCGACGCCGCGGCCGCCGCGGCGCAGCTGCTGCTGTACCTCGAGCAGCGCGCCGGCGCCGTGCCCGACCTCGTCGGCACCGTCGGCCTGCTGAACGTGCCCGCCGGCTCGATCAACGTCGTGCCGGGCGCCTGCCGCTTCAGCCTGGACATCCGCGCCACCACCGACGCGGTGCGCGACTCGTGCGAGCGCGACACGCTGGCCGAACTGGCACGCATCTGCAAGCGCCGCGGTCTGCAATACACGGCCGAGATGACGATGCGCGCGCCCGCCGCGCCGAGTGCGCCCGCCTGGCAGCAGCGCTGGGAAGCGGCGGTGCAACACCTCGGCCTGCCGGTCTACCGCATGCCCAGCGGCGCCGGCCACGACGCGATGAAGCTGCACGAAGTGATGCCGCAGGCGATGCTCTTCGTGCGCGGCCAGAACGCGGGCATCAGCCACAACCCGCTGGAAAGCACGGCCAACGACGACATCGAACTCGCGGTGCGCGCCTTCACGCACCTCGTCGAACACCTCTGATCTGCCGGAAGCCCGCCCGATGTCCACTGCCCAGGCCGCCTCGCCGGCACAAAGCTCCGCCTCGCTGCACGCGCGCCTCGACGAGGCCATCGATCGCCGCTTCGACGACGAGGTGCGTTTCCTGCAAGCGCTGGTGCGCGTGCCCACCGACACGCCGCCCGGCAACAACGCGCCGCACGCCGACAAGGCGGCCGAGCTGCTCGGCGCCTTGGGCTTCACGGTCGAGAAGCACCCAGTGCCGGCCGCGGCCGTGCAGGCGCAGGGCATGCAGTCGATCACCAACCTCGTCGTGCGCCGCCGCTTCGCCAACCACGCGGGCCCGGTGATCGCGCTCAACGCGCACGGCGACGTCGTGCCCCCCGGCGAAGGCTGGTCGCACGATCCGTACGGCGCCGAGGTCGACAGTGGCCGCCTCTACGGCCGCGCCGCCGCGGTCAGCAAGAGCGACTTCGCGACCTACACGTTCGCGCTGCTGGCACTGCAATCGCTGGCCGCGCAAGGCGTGCCGCTCACCGGCGCCGTCGAGTTGCACTTCACCTACGACGAGGAGTTCGGCGGTGAACTCGGCCCCGGCTGGCTGCTCGCCAACAAGCTGACGAAGCCCGACCTGTTGATCGCCGCCGGCTTTTCGTACCAGGTCGTCACGGCGCACAACGGTTGTCTGCAGATGGAGGTGACGCTGCACGGCCTGGCCTCACACGCCGCGTACCCGTCCACCGGCGTCGATGCGCTGCAGGCGGCAACGAAGCTGCTCGCCGCGCTATACGCGCACAACGACGAGCTGCGCACGCGCCGCTCGGCCGTCGCCGGCATCACGCACCCGTACCTCAACGTCGGCCGCATCGAGGGCGGCAGCAACACCAACGTCGTGCCGGGCAAGGTCGTGCTGAAGCTCGACCGCCGCATGATCCCCGAGGAAGACAGCGCCGCCGTCGAAGCCGAAGTGCGCGCGCTGATCGAGCGCACCATCGCCGCCTGCCCCGGCGTCCGGCTCGAAGTGCGGCGGCTCCTGCTCGCCAATTCGCTGAAGCCGCTGCCCGGCAACGCGCCGCTCGTCGCGGCGATCCAGCGCCACGGGCAGGCGGTGTTCGGCGAGCCGATTCCCGAAAGCGGCACGCCGCTGTACACCGACGTGCGCCTGTACGGCGAAGCGGGCGTGCCCGCCGTCATCTACGGCGCCGGCCCGCGCACCGTGCTCGAAAGCAACGCCAAGCGCGCCGACGAGCACCTCGTGCTCGAAGACCTGCGCCGCGCGACGAAGGTGGTGGCGCGCGCGCTGGCGGATCTGCTCAGCCCGGCTTGACCCGCGGACCCCACCGCGTCGCCGCCACTGCCGCCGCCGTCGCCAGCCCATACGCCACCATGCCCACGCCGACGATCGCGAAGTAGCTCCACGCCGGCGCGCCGGTCTTCACGAGCACGAAGCCGAGCAGCGCCACCACCGCCAGCCGCAGCGTGCCCGCCAGCACCGGGCCGAGCACACGCCCGGCGCCTTGTGACGCGAAGAAGAGCGTCAGCCCGAGGCCGAAGAACGCAAACGCCGGCCCGGCCAGGCGCAGGTATTGGTCCGCCGCGGCCCGCACCGCGGCGTCGTTGCTGAAGAGGCCCGACCAGATCGAGGGCACGAGCGCGACGACGAGGCCGATCCCGCCCAGCAGCGCCGCCGACAGCGCCGCCGCTGTCCAGGCGACGCGCCGCGCGCGGGCGATGTCGCCGCGGCCGACGGCGATCCCCACCATCGGCAATGACGCGACACCGATGCCGAAGGCGATCGGCACGAGCATGAACTCGAGCCGCGAGCCGATGCCATAACCGGCGAGCGCATCGGTGCCGACGGTGGCGACGAGGCCCGTGGAAATCAGCACCGTCGCGACACTCTGCACCGGCGACAGGCACGCCAGCGCGCCGACACGCAGGATGTCGGAAAACGCGGCGCGCGTCGGCGGCGCGGTGCGTGAGAAAAGCATGAGCCGCGCGCGGCCGCTGGCGAAGTACGCCAGCAGGAACACCGCCGCGCCCCCGAACGCCAGCACCTGCCCGAGCGCCACGCCCGTCATCCCCAGGCGCGGAAACGGCCCGAGGCCGAGCCCGAGCGCCGCGCCGATGACGATCTGCACCGCCGAGACGGCAAGGATCACGAGCGAAGGCCGCTTCATGTCGCCGGTGCCGCGCAGCACCGAGACCAGCGAGTTGGCGATCCAGATGCCCGCCATGCCGACAAAGAGCGTGTCCGAGAATTCGCACGCGAGATCGAGCACCGCGCCGCGCGCGCCGAGCAGCGCATAGAGCGCGCGGCCGAAGAGCAGGAAGAGCGCGGTGAAGGCGAGCCCCAGCACCAGGCCGATCAGCGCCGCGCTCGTCGCCAACGCCTGCGCGCGCGCCGCGTGGCCGGCGCCGAGTGCACGCGCCACCGCCGACGAGATGCCGCCGCCCATCGAGCCGGCCGAGAACATCTGCATCAGCATCGCAAACGGGAACACCACGGCCATCGCCGCCAGCGGCGCGGTGCCCAGCAGCCCGACGTAGCGCGTCTCGGCGACACCCACCGCCGCGGCCGAGAGCATCGCCAGCATGTTGGGCGCGGCCAGCCGCACGAGGGTGGGCAGGATCGGGCCGGTGGCGAGGCGGTCGTGCATCGGGCGCGCAGTATCACCGCGGCGCCGTCGGCCCACCGCTACGCTGCAGCTCCTGCAAGGCCGTGCATGCGGATGGGGAATGCGAGCACCGCATCGGCCCGTTGCGGCCCTCGTTGCCCCCGGCTGGTGCAAGCCCGAAGGGCCGACTGCGCACGCAACTTGCAGAATCCCGGGGTTCGCACTTGTGCCCTTGTCGTACCCCCTCCAGAGAGAGAGAGAACCCATGAGCCTGCCCTCGTTCACCCGCCGCGCGCTGCTTGCCGCCGGCTTGGCCGTTGCCACGGCTGCCACCGCGCCGGCGTTCGCGCAGACGCCGATCAAGTTCCAGCTCGACTGGCGCTTCGAGGGGCCGGCGGCGTTGTTCCTCGCCTCGCAAGCCAAGGGCTACTACAAGGCCGCGGGCCTGGACGTGACGATCGACGCCGGCAACGGCAGCGGCGGCACCGTCACGCGCGTGGCCAGCGGCACTTATGACATGGGCTTTGCCGATCTGGCGGCGCTGATGGAGTTCCACGCCAACAACCCGGACGCGCCGAACAAGCCGGTGGCCGTGCTGATGGTCTACAACAACACGCCCGCTGCGGTGCTGGCGCTGAAGAAGAGCGGCATCAAGAGCCCGGCCGACCTCAACGGCAAGAAGCTCGGCGCACCGGGCTTCGATGCTGGCCGCAAGGCGTTCCCGATCTTCGCCAAGGCCAACAACATCACCGGCGTGCAGTGGACGAGCATGGACCCGCCGCTGCGCGAGACGATGCTGGTGCGCGGCGACATCGAGGCGATCACCGGCTTCAGCTTCACCAGCATCCTCAACCTCGAAGCGCGCGGCGTGAAGACCGACGACATCGTCGTGCTGCCGTACCCGAACCACGGCGTCAAGCTGTACGGCAACGTCATCATCGCCACGCCCAAGCTGATCAAGGAGAACCCGGCCGCGGTGAAGGCGTTCATCAGCGCGTTCCTCAAGGGCGCCAAGGACGTGATGGCCAACCCCGACCCGGCGATCGACTACGTGAAGGCGCGCGACGGCATCATCGACGTGGCGCTCGAGAGGCGGCGCCTGCGCATGGCGATCGACGCGGTGGTGGCCAGCCCCGACGCGCGCGCCGAGGGCTTCGGCGTCGTCAACGGCGGCCGCCTGGCGCTGATGGCCTCGCAGGTGAGCGACGCCTTCCAGACGAAGACGCGCATCAACCCGGCGACGGTGTGGACCGACGCGTTCATCCCGGGCAAGGCCGAGCTGAACATCCTGCCGCCGAAGAAGTAAGCACGTAGTGGCCTTCGTCGATTTCAAGAACGTCTGGCTCGCCTACAACGACGAGCTGCTGGCGCGCGGTCATTTCGCGGTCGAGGACATCAGCCTCGAGGTCGGCGAGGGCGAGTTCATCGCCATCGTCGGCCCCAGCGGCTGCGGCAAGAGCACCTTCATGAAGCTGACCACCGGCTTGAAGATGCCCAGCCGCGGCCGCATCACGATCGGCGGCGAGCCGGTGACCGGGCCGCTGAAGATCAGCGGCATGGCCTTCCAGGCGCCGAGCCTCTTGCCGTGGCGCACGACGGTCGACAACGTGCTGCTGCCGCTGGAGATCGTCGAGCCGTACCGCAGCAGCTTCAAGAGCAAGCGCCGTGAATACGAAGCGCGCGCGCGTGAGTTGCTCGCCAGCGTCGGCCTGGCCGGCTACGAAGACAAGTACCCGTGGCAACTTTCCGGCGGCATGCAGCAGCGCGCCAGCATCTGCCGCGCGCTCGTGCACGAGCCGAAGATGCTGCTGCTGGACGAGCCGTTCGGCGCGCTGGACGCCTTCACGCGCGAGGAGCTGTGGTGCGCGCTGCGCGACCTGCATGCGGCCAAGAAGTTCAACGTCATCCTCGTCACGCACGACCTGCGCGAGAGCGTGTTCCTCGCCGACACCGTCTACTGCATGAGCAAGAGCCCCGGCCGCTTCGTCGTGAAGCGGCATATCGACCTGCCGCGCCCGCGTGACCTGGAGGTGACCTACACGCCGAAGTTCACGGACATCGTGCACGAGCTGCGGGGGCACATCGGGGCATACCGGCAGCCGGTGGGGCAGGCCGGGCAGGCTGGGCAGAGCACGAACGGCCACAACGTGGCGATGCCGCAATGAACCGCAAGACGCTCGAGCGCTTCTCGCCGCTGATCCTGCTGGCGGCGGTGCTGCTGCTGTGGGAGTTGATCGTCCGCGTCTTCTCGGTCCCGGAGTTCATCTTTCCGGCGCCGAGCCAGATCGCGCAGCAGTTCGGCGAGTTCAAGGGCGCGCTGCTCGAAGCGGCGTGGAAGACGTTCTGGGTGACGATGCTGGGCTTTGCGATCAGCATCGTCGTCGGCGTGCTGCTCGGCTTCTTGATCGGCAGCTCGCGCATGGCCTACCAGGCGGTCTACCCGCTGATGGTCGCCTTCAACGCGGTGCCCAAGGCGGCGGTCGTGCCGATCCTCGTCGTCTGGTTCGGCATCGGCCTCGGGCCCGGCATCCTGACCGCGTTCCTGATCTCGTTCTTCCCGATCACGGTGAACATCGCCACCGGCCTGGCGACGCTCGAGCCGGAACTCGAAGACGTGCTGCGCGTGCTCGGCGCACGCCGCTGGGACGTGCTCGTCAAGGTCGGCCTGCCGCGCTCGATGCCGTACTTCTACGGCAGCCTGAAGGTGGCGATCACGCTCGCCTTCGTCGGCACCGTGCTCGCCGAGATGACAGCCGGCGACTCGGGCATCGGCTACCTGATGCAGACCGCCGGCAGCCAGCAGCGCATGTCGCTCGCCTTCGCCGGCCTCGTGACGATCGGCGCGATGGCGATGGCGATGTACGAGCTGTTCAGCTGGGTCGAGATGCGCACCACCGGCTGGGCGCACCGGGGGTCGCAGGCGGTGTGAGAGGCCGTTCGGGCCGAGCTTGTCGAAGCCCTGGTCGTAGTAAGACCCGTTCGGGCTGAGCCTGTCGAAGCCCCGGTTGAGTCGCGCTTCGGGCCGGGGCGAGGACGCCGGGTGGCCGGCGCTCGTGTCATTCCTCTCCCTCGCTGCGCTCGGTCGATTCCCCTTCTTTACCTCGCTATGCCGGCCACCCGGCCTCCCCGGCCCTCGGTCGTTGGGCTCGGACTACACGAACGAAGCGGGGACCCCCGGTGGCCCGATCCCACAAGGGCTTCTGAGAGCGATCGTCACCGGTGGCTCGCACGCGGGCCTGTGAACGCGATCGCCCCCGGCGGCCCGCGCCGGCCTGTGAACGCGGGTGGCCGCGAAGGCCTGCGCCTCGACCCGCGAGTCGCAGGCCGACAGCCGCCCGGCGATCAGGCCGCCAGCTTGGCCGCGATCTCGGCCACGTGCCGGCCCTGCCAGCGCGCGCCTTCCAGTTCGTTGGCCGAGGGCTTGCGCGAGCCGTCGCCGGCTGCGATCGTCGCCGCGCCGTAGGGGCTGCCGCCGGTGATCTCCTTCAGCGTCGTCTGCCCCGGCCACGCGTAGGGCAGGCCGACGATCACCATGCCGTGGTGCAGCAGCACCGTGTGCGTCGACAGGATCGTGCTCTCCTGGCCGCCGTGCTGCGTGGCCGTGCTCGTGAACACCGAGCCGACCTTGCCGACGAGGGCGCCCTTGGCCCACAGCGCTCCGGTCTGGTCGAGGAAGTTCTTCATCTGCGCGGGCATGTTGCCAAAGCGGGTGGGCACGCCGAAGACGATGGCGTCGAACTGCGGCAGCTCGTCGACGGTGGCCACCGGCGCCGCCTGGTCGAGCTTGAAGTGCGCGTTCTTCGCCACCTCGGGCGGCACGAGCTCGGGCACGCGCTTGACGGTGACGTCGGCGCCGGCGGCCTTCGCGCCTTCGGCGACGGCGCCGGCCATCACCTCGGTGTGGCCGTAGCTGCTGTAGTAGAGGACAAGGACACGGGCCATGGGGCGGATCTCTCTCTCACGTTGAAGCGGCGCGCCGCGGGATGCGGCGCTCATGCCTTGCGGCCGATTCTTCGCACCGCCACCGCGCCGGTCGTTCAAACCCCTCGTCGGGTCGATTCGACGCCGGTGAACCCACCGTCGAGCCAGCGGCGTACCCGCGGCGAAAGGCCGCCGGCGCAGGCACGCGGCTTGCGGCGCGGCCTGCGCTGGCGATGGCGCGTTTTCCGACACGCCGCACCGCACCTGGCGGCGTGAAATCGACACCGAATCGACGCCGTGTCGACGCACCACTGTCGAGGGCTTGGGCGAATGGATGTATCCCTGCCGGTGTCCTCGGTGCGGGTGCTGACGATCAACACGCACAAGGGCTACACGGCGCTCAACCGCCGCTTCGTGCTGCCGGAGATGCGCGACGCCATCCGCGCCGTCGGCGCCGACCTCGTGTTCCTGCAGGAAGTGCAGGGCGAGGCGAGCAGCCCGCCGCCGTTCGAAGGCCGTGCAGGGCGCGGTGCGCGGCGGCAGCGCGCGGCGGCGCGCCACGAATCGCCGCACGGCGCCCAAGGCAGTGCCCACGACAGGGCCCCTGGCGACGCCGACGCGAGCGCCCACGACAGCCCGCACGCCCGCGCCCACGCCGCGCGCACGCCGCCCGCGCAGCACGAGTACCTCGCCGACCGCCTATGGCCGCAGTTCGCCTACGGCCGCAATGCCGTGACGCCGCACGGCCGCCACGGCAACGCGGTGCTCTCGAAGTACCCGATCGTGCACAGCGAGAACCGCGACGTGTCGATCGGCCGCACCGAGCAGCGGGGCCTCCTGCACTCGTTCTCGCGGTGCCGGGGCTGCGGCACGGGCTGCACGCGATCTGCGTGCACCTGGGGCTTCTGGACTCACACCGCCATCAGCAGGCGCAGCTGCTGTGCGACATGATCCTCGACGAGCTGCCCGCTGACGCGCGCAGGCGGTGTGAGAGGTCGTTCGGGCTGAGCTTGTCGAAGCCGTGGTCGTAGTAAGACCCGTTCGGGCTGAGCCTGTCGAAGCCCTGGTCGCGGTAAGAACCGTTCAGGCTGAGCCTGTCGAAGCCCCCGGTTGAGTCGCGCTTCGGGCCGGGGCGAGGACGCCGGGTGGCCGGCGCCGCTCGTGTCATTCCTCTCCCTCGCTGCGCTCGGTCGATTCCCTTCTTTACCTCGCTATGCCGGCCACCCGGCCTCCCCGGCCCTCGGTGCGCGCTGGCGGCGTTCGTCGAAGACATGAAGGCCATCGGCTTCGTGCGCGAGGCGCTGGCAAGGCACCGCGTCGAAGGCGCGTCGGTGGCGCCGGCGGCGCACGCGCGCTGAGCCGCGCGGCGGGGCGCAAGGGCCACAAGGGCCACAAGGGCCATAAGCCCCCACTATCCGTCCAGACAGAAAGCGTCTTGGCCTCCGGCGTGCTGCCCGCTACTGTTGCGCCCCACGCTCACCGCCGGGAAGCTTTTGACCGTGAACCCACTTCGCCTCGCCGCGCGCATGCGCCGCATCAAGCCCTCGCCCAGCAGCGCCGGCACCGACCGCCTGGCGCAACTGCGCCGCGAAGGCCGCGACATCGTCAGCCTGATGATCGGCGAGCCGGATTTCGACACGCCCGAGCACATCCGCCGCGCCGCCATCGCCGCCATCGACGGCGGCCAGACGCGCTACACGCAGACCGCCGGCACGCCGGCACTGCGCCAGGCGATCTGCGCCAAGCTCGCACGCGACAACGGCCTGGCCTACACGCCCGGCGACATCGTCGTCACCGTCGGCGCCAAGCACGCGATCTTCAACGCGCTGGCGGTCACGCTGGAGCCGGGCGACGAGGTCATCGTGCCGGCGCCTTACTGGGTGTCCTACCCGGACATGGTGCTCGCCTGCGACGGCACGCCAGTCGCTGTCGTCTGCCCGGAGTCGGCGGGGTTCCTGCTCACGCCGGCCGCGCTCGAGGCCGCGATCACGCCGCGCACGCGCTGGCTCATCCTCAACTCGCCCAGCAACCCCACCGGCGCCGCCTACACCGCGGCACAACTGCGCGCGCTGGCCGACGTGCTGCTGCGCCATCCGCAGGTGATGGTGCTCGCCGACGACATCTACGAGCACATCCGCTTCACCGACACCGGCAATCCGCACATCGCCGCCCTCGAGCCGGCGCTGAAGGCGCGCACGCTGGTCGTCAACGGCGTGTCCAAGACCTTCGCGATGACCGGCTGGCGCATCGGCTACGCGGCCGGGCCGACGCCGCTGATCGCCGCGCTGGACATGCTGCAGTCGCAGTCCACGAGCGGCGCGTGCTCGATCAGCCAGGCCGCGGCGCTGGCGGCGCTGAACGGGCCGATGGACTTCCTGCCCGGTTGGGTGGCCACCTACCGCCAGCGGCGCGATCGCGCCATCGAGCTGATCCGCGCCATCCCGGGCCTTTCCTGCAAGGTGCCCGACGGCGCGTTCTATCTCTACGTGAACTGCGCCGGGCTGATCGGCCGCCGCACGCCCGGAGGCAGGCGCCTGGACTGCGACCTCGACGTGGCGCTGTACTTCCTCGAAGAGGCCGGCGTCGCCGTCATCGGCGGCACCGCGTACGGCCTGGCGCCGTACTTCCGCATCTCGATCGCCACCGGCATCGAGGTCATCGACGAGGCGTTGCGGCGCATCGCCGCCGCCGTGGCGCGCCTGGACTGACGGCCCGAACCCACGCGCGGGTTAACCCGGCATAAGCCGGCTTGATGGCCGAAGCGCAAGACCGTATTGGCCGCGCGCGACGGCGCTTCCTACGATGCGCTTCCCTTCCCCGCCTTCATCCCTTCACTGACCCGGGAGCCGCCATGAACCGCAGATCGATCCTCCGCCAGTCGCTGCTCGGTGCCCTCGGTGCCACGGCGGTCTTCTGCGCCGGCCACGCCGCGGCGCAGGACACCTACAAGATCGGCCTCGTCAGCCCGATGAGCGGCGCGAACGCGCGCTACGGCGCCTTCGCCAACAAGGGGGCCAACCTCGCGGCCAAGGAGATCAACGCCGCCGGCGGCGTGCTGGGCAAGAAGATCGAGTTCGTCAGCGGCGACAGCCAGTGCGTGCCGGCCGAAGGCGTGTCGGCCACCAAGCGCATGGTCAGCTTCGACAAGCTGCCGGTGATCATCGGCGACATCTGCAGCTCGGTGACGCTGGCCATGCAGCCGCTCGTCGAGGAAGCCGGCGTGCTGCTCGTCAACGCCGCGTCGTCCAACCCGATGATCACCTACAAGGCGGGCGTCGGCGGCTTCAAGTGGACCTTCCGCAACTACCCCACCGACGAGGTACGCGCCGCCATCGTGCTGGAGCATGCGGTGAAGAACCGCGGCCTGAAGAACTTCGCCGTGCTGTCGGTGGACAGCGACTACGGCCGCGGCGCCATCAACTTCACGAAGAAGTACCTGCCGCGCTACCCGGAAGCGAAGATCACGAGCGAGGACTACTACAAGGACGCCGAGACCGACTTCCGCCCGGTGCTCAGCAAGATCAAGAACTCCGGCGCGCAGGCGATCCTGATGTACGGCCTCGCCGACACGACGCCGATCATCGCGCGCCAGATGCTCGAGATGGGGCTGGCGGGCAAGGTGGTGCTGGTCGGCAACGGCGAGTTCAACACCGCCAAGACCATCGCCGCCGCGCCGGCGGTGATGAACGGCTCGATCGAGGCCGCCGCCTGGCTGCCCGAATGGACGAGCCCGAAGAGCCAGAAGTTCGTCGAGGAGTACAAGCGCGCCTACGGCGGCGAGATGCCCAACAACCACGCCTACACGCACTGGGAGACGACGCATCTCATCGCCGCGGCGATCAAGGCCGCGGGCAGCCTCAAGAACGACGACATCCGCGCGGCGCTCGCCAAGATCAAGTACGACAGCGCGATGGGCCCGACCACCTTCGACGACCACAACCAGGCGATCCTGCCGATGGTGCTGCTCGAGGTGGCCGACGGCAAGCCGGTGATCAAGAGCGCGATCGCCTCGAAGGTCGACTACCCGAAGTGACCGGCTGACTCCGGCCGCTGCCGCGCTGCGGCGGCCCGGGTGCGCCCTCGTTCCTCGCCGGTCTTTCTCGTCCGTCTTTCTCGCCCGTTTCTCGTCCCTTCGCGACCCGGTCCTTCGCCGCCATGGGCAGCTTCCTCTTCGAGCAGGTCGTCAACGGCGTCATCACCGGGTCGATGTACGCGCTGATCGCCGCCGGCATGACGATGATCTTCGGCGTGCTCAGGGCGATCAACTTCGCGCACGGCGAGTACTACATGCTGGGCACCTTCGGCGCCTGGTTCGTCATCGAGCGGCTGGACGTCGGCTACGCGGCGGCCATCGTGCTCGGCGTCGCGATCGCCGCGCTGATCGCCGCGGCCATCGGCCGCACGGTGATGCAGCGCCTCGTCGGCGCGCCGTTCCAGGCCGGGGTGCTGGCGACGATCGGCATCTCGCTGATCCTGCAGAACGCGGTCATCCTCGCCTTCGGCGGCGGCTACAAGGTCTTCAACGGCGGCTGGATCGAGCCGGTAGAGATCGCCGGCGTCGGCATGGCGCAGCAGCGCCTCGTGCTGATCGTCGTCGCGCTCGCGGTCTTCGCGGCGCTGGAGTGGATGGTGCGCGCCACGCGCATGGGCAAGGCGATCCGTGCCGTCTCGCAGAACATCGAATGCTGCGAGGTCAACGGGATCGACGTCGAGGCCGTGGTGCGCCGCACCTTCCTGCTCGGCACGGCGCTGGCGGCGCTGTCGGGCATCCTCACCGCGCCGGTCGCCGTCAGCGTCTACGGCGGCATGGGCGAGTCGGTGACGCTGAAGACCTTCGCCGTCATCGTCATGGGCGGCATGGGCAACGTGCGCGGCACGCTGCTGGCCGGCATGCTGCTCGGTGTCGTCGAGGCGCTGGTGTCGGGCATCGCCGGCCTGCAGTACCGCGACTCGGTGGGCTTCGCCGCGCTGCTGCTGATGCTGATGTTGCGACCGCACGGCCTGTTCAGCCAGAAGGCGCGGTTCTGAGCATGGTCCCGACGCCACTTCCCCGGGCCACGCCCGCCCCGAGCGGCACCCGCGACGGGAGCGTCACGCTCGACACGCCGCACGCGCCGAGCCCGCGCCTGCCGGCCGTGCGCTGGAGCCTGGCCGCTGCCGCGCTGGCGCTGCTGCTCGCCGCGCCGCTGGTGGTGGACTCGTACGTCCTGCACGCGCTCATCTTCGCGATGATCTTCCTCTTGCCGGCGCACGGGCTGAACCTGATCCTCGGCTACACCGGCATGCTGTCGCTGGCGCAGGGCGTGTTCTTCGGGCTCGGCGCCTACGCGTCGGCGCTGCTGTCGATGCACTTCGGCACGCCGTTCGTGTTCAACCTGTGCGCGGCGGCGGTGATCGCCGGCCTGATCGCGCTGCCGCTGGGCATCCCGGCGCTGCGCCTGCGCGCCACGTCGTTCGTGATGTGCACGCTCGGCTTCGTCGTCATCGCGCAGACGGTGGCCAAGAACTGGATCGACCTGACGCGCGGCGACATGGGTCTCGCGGGCATCGCGCGGCCGAAGCTGGGCTTCGGCGAGCAGGCGATCGCCATCACGCAGATCCCGCAGTACTACTACCTGATCCTCGCCGTGGCGCTCGCGGCCACCGGCCTCTTCGTGGCGCTGGTGCGCTCGCCGGCCGGGCGCTGCATGGTCGCCATCCGCGACAACGAGACGCTCGCCGAGTCGGTGGGTATCCCGACCTGGCACTACAAGCTCATCGTCTTCATGCTCAGCGCCGCCTTCGCCGGGCTCGGCGGCAGCCTCTACGCGCACTACGAGACGGTGGTGAGCCCGCTCGTGTTCCAGATGTACTACTCGAACACGATCCTCATCATCGTGCTCGGCGGCGGCGTCGGCCGGCTGCCCGGCGCGCTGATCGGCAGCTTTCTGTTCGTCGCGCTGACCGAGGCGCTGCGCATCACGCCGGAGCTGCGCATGATCCTCTACGGCATGGTGCTGCTGGTGCTCGTCTTTCTTTTCCCGCAGGGCCTGGCGCCGCTGCTGGAGCGCGCGACGCAGTGGCTGGCGCGCCTCGGCCCGCGGCGGGAGGGCTCGCGATGAGCGGCGCCGAGGTCGTGCTGCGTGTCGAGGGCCTGCGCAAGAACTACGGCGGCGTGCAGGCCTTGCAGGGCGTGGACTTCGAGCTCACGCGCGGCGAGGTCTGCGGCCTGATCGGCCCCAACGGCTCGGGCAAGTCGACGCTCTTCGACTGCTGCACCGGCCTGCAGAAGAGCGACGGCGGCCGCGTGCTGCTCAAGGGCAACGACATCACCGGCTGGCCGATGAACCGCATCGCCCGCGAAGGGCGGCTGCTGCGCAGCTTCCAGAAGACGGTCGTCTTCCCGACGATGGATTCCGAGGAGAACCTGATCCTCGCCGGCCAGATGGCGCGCTTCCCGGGCATCGCTTCGACGTTCTCGATCGGCCGGCGCTCGCGCGAGCGCGTCAAGGCGCTGCGCGAGCGGGCGCGCGAGCTGATCGACGTCTCGGGCCTGGCCCGCGTGGCGCACCTGCCGGCCGGGCAGATGTCCGGCGGCCAGCAGAAGCTGCTGCAGTTCGCGACGATGCTGATGCCCGAGCCCGAGTTGGTGCTGCTCGACGAGCCGCTGGCCGGCATCAACCCGATCCTGATCGAGCGCGTGATCGAGTGCATCCGCACCGGCAACCGCGACTTCGGCATCACCTTCCTCGTCATCGAGCACAACACCGACGTGCTGATGGACTTGAGCCAACGCGTGATCGTGCTGCACCAGGGCCAGAAACTGGCCGACGACACGCCCGAGGCCATCGTGCGCAACCCGCAAGTCGTGGAGGCCTACCTTGGCGGATGAAGCCTCCGGGTCCGGCGCCGACCTGGCGATCTCGCACCTGCGCGCCGGCTACGGCCACCTCGACATCCTGCACGACGTGAGCCTCACGGTGCGGCGCGGCGAGTTCGTGACGCTGCTCGGGCCCAACGGCGCCGGCAAGTCGACGCTGCTGAAGACGCTGTACGGCATGACCACGCACAAGGCCGGCAGCATCCGCTGGAAGGGCCGGGAAGTCGCCGGCGGCAAGCCGCGCGCCTTCCTCGCCGAAGGCTTCGGCTACGTGCCGCAGGGACGCTGCAACTTCCCGACGATGTCGGTGCACGAGAACCTGGAGATGGCCGCCTACACGCTGAAGGACGGCGACCTCGAGGGCGAGCGCAACCACGTCTACGAGCTGTTTCCGATCCTGCGCAAGCGGCGCAACGAGTTCGCCGGCAACCTCTCCGGCGGCGAGCAGCAGCTGCTCGAGATGGCGATGGCCGTGCTGCGCCGGCCCGAGATCCTGCTCGTCGACGAGCCCTCGGCCGGCCTGGCGCCTCAGGCCATCACGCTCGTGTTCGACGAGTTGAAACGGCTGCACGAAGGGGGGCGCACGGTCCTGCTCGTCGAGCAGAACACGCGCAAGGCGATGGCCGCCGCCGGGCGCGTGGTGGTGATGCGCCTGGGCCACGTGATCTGGGACAGCCCCACGGCCGACCTGAGCCACGCGGCGCTCGGGCAGCTGTTCATGACCGGCAAGGTGGAGGACCCGTCGGTCGAGCCGCCCGTGCACGGCATCCACTGACTCGATTCCCGAGGATCCCCGCGCCATGAGACTGGCCTTCGACACCGGTGGCACGTTCACCGACTTCGCCTTCGCCGACGACGACGGCCGCATCCACCTGCACAAGGTGCTGAGCACGCCCGACGCGCCGGCGCGCGCCGTGCTGCAGGGCGTCGACGAGCTGCTCGCCAAGGTGCGCGGCGGCAGGCAGCCGCGCGCCGGCGAAGGCGCGCTGCAGATCCTGGGCGCCACCACGGTCGTGACCAACGCCGTGCTCGAGCGCAAGGGCGTGGACACCGCGTTCATCACGACCGACGGCTTCCAGGACATGCTGCGCATCCGCACCGAGGGGCGCTACGACCTGTACGACCTCGCCATCCAGTACCCCGAGCCGCTGGTGCCGCGCGAGCGCTGCTTCGGCGTCGCCGAGCGCATCAGCGCGCACGGCGAGGTCATCGTGCCGCTCGACGAGGCCGGCGTGGTGCGGATCGCCGGGCGTCTGGCCGAGCTGGGCGTGCGCTCGGTGGCCGTGTGCCTGCTGCACGCCTACAAGTACCCGCAGCACGAGCGGCGCATCGGCGAGCTGCTGGCGCGGCACGCGCCCGGCGTGTCGGTGTCGCTGTCATCCAGCGTCTGCCCGGAGGTGCGCGAGTTCGACCGCGCCTCCACGACGGTGGCCAACGCCTACACGCGGCCGCTGATGGCGCAGCACGTCGGCCACCTCGAAGGCGAACTCGGCACGCGTGGCGTGCACAGCCAGCTGCTGTGGATGACCTCCAGCGGCGGCGTCGTGCCCAGCGCCGCGGCGGCGCGCACGCCGGTGCGGCTGATCGAGTCCGGCCCCGCGGCCGGCGCCGTGGCCGCGGCCGACTACGCGCGCGCCGCCGGCGAAGCCGGCGTGCTGTCGTTCGACATGGGTGGCACGACGGCCAAGCTGTGCCTGATCCCGGACGGCGAGCCGCAGATCGCCAACGAGCTCGAGGTGGCGCGGCACGAGCGCTTCCGCAAGGGCAGCGGCTTTCCGCTCAAGATCCAGTCGATCCACATGATCGAGATCGGCGCCGGCGGCGGCAGCATCGCCGCGCGCACGCGCCTGGGCACGCTGCAGGTGGGGCCGCGCAGCGCCGCCGCCGCACCGGGGCCGGCCTGCTACGGGCGCGGCGGCATCGAGCCCACCGTCACCGATGCCGACCTGCTGCTCGGTTACCTCGACGAGCGCTCGTTCCTCGGCGGCGACTTCGCGCTCGACCGCGCCGCGGCGCAGGCGGCGCTGGCGCGTTTGGCCGCTGAACTCAACATCGGCGTCGAGCGCTGCGCCTTCGGCATCCACGACATGGTCAACGAGAGCATGGCCGAGGCGGCGGCGATGCAGGCCACCGACAGCGGCGTCGACCCGCGCGCGCTGCCGATGATCGCCTTCGGCGGCGCCGGCCCGGTGCACGCGTACGGCGTGGCGCGCAAGCTCGGCATCCGCAAGGTGATCTGCCCGCTCGGCGCCGGCGTCACCTCGGCGATCGGCCTGCTCGGCGCGCCGGTGGCCGCCGACCTCTCGTCGAGCGCGCCGATGGCGATCACGCGCTGGGACGCCGCCGCGGTGCGCGGCATCCTCGCCACGCTGTCCGAACAAGGCCGCGAGGTGGTGCTCGCCAGCGGCGTCGCCGGTGCCGACATCCGCGTCACCTGCACCGTCGACATGCGCCACGTCGGCCAGGGCCACGAGATCTCGGTGCCGCTGCCCGAGGGCGATCCGGGCCGGCCCGGCTTCCTCGACGAACTGCAGCAGCGCTTCCACGACGCCTATGTCGCGCTCTACGGCCGCAGCGTCTCGGGCACCGATGCCGAGGTGATCACCTGGCGCATCCGCGCCGCCGGCCCGAAGGCCACGGTGGCGGCGGCCCGCCTGCGCGGCGAGGCCCAGGCCGTGCGCAACCCGCGCAAGGGCAGCCGGCCGGTCTACTTCGCCGAGGCGGGCGGCGTCGTCGACACGCCGGTCTACGACCACTACGCGCTGGCGCCGGGCGTCGCCGTGCGGGGCCCGGCGATCGTCGAGCAGCGCGAGTCGACCGTCGTCGTCGGGCCGAAGGCGAACGCGGCGCTCGACGAGGCCTTCAACCTGATCATGCTGCTGGGGCCCAAGTGATGACTGCTGCAGTCGACTTCAACGACCCGATCACCCTGCAGGTGATGTGGGACCGGCTCATCTTCATCGCCGACCAGGCCGACTCGGCGCTCGGCCGCACCGCCTTCTCCCCCATCGTGCGCGAGAACCACGACTACGTGACCGTGGTGCTCGATGCCAAGGGGCGGGCCCTGGCGCAGTGCACGTGGTCGATTCCGGTGTTCATCACCTCGCTGCCGATGGCCGCGCAGAACCACTTCCTGCCCGCCTTCCCGCCCGAGTCGCTCGTGGACGGCGACGTGCTCGCCACCAACGACCCGATGATCGGCACCGGCCACCTGCCCGACATGGTGATGCTGACGCCGATCTTCCGCGGCGGCCGCATCGTCGGCTACGCCGGCAGCATCGCGCACATGCCCGACATCGGCGGGCGGCCGCAGTCGCCCGACTCGACCGACATGTTCGAGGAGGGCATCCGCATCCCGATGCTCAAGCTGTACAAGGCCGGACAACCCAACACCGACGTCTTCGCGGTGATCGAGGCGAGCGTGCGCCTGCCCAACGAGGTGCGCGGCGACATCCAGAGCATGGTGGCGGCCAACGAGGTGATGAGCCGCGAGCTCAAGCGCTTCATGGACGAGTACGCGCTCGACGACCTCGAAGGCCTCGCGGCGGCCATCCACGGGCGCTCGGAGGCGCAGATGCGCCGTGCCATCGCCGCCTGGCCGGAGGGCAGCTACAAGGCCGAGGTGACGATCGACGGCTTCGAGAGCGACGTGAAGCTCGCCGTGGACGTGCAGGTGCGCGGCGACTCGATCCACGTCGACTACGCCGGCTCCAGCCCCGAGCTGGCGCGCGGCATCAACGTCGTGCCGCACTATCGCGTCGCGCACACCGTCTACGCGCTGAAGTGCCTGCTCGACCCGGACACGCCGAACAACGAAGGCTGCATGGTGGCGATCACCGACGAGGCGCCGCTCGGCACGATCCTCAACCCGCGCCCGCACGCGCCGGGCGCCGCGCGCAACCTCGTCGGGCACGTGATCCCGAGCCTCATCTTCCGCGCCCTGCAGGGCGTGGTGCCGAACCGCGTGATGGGCGACAGCGGCGGCGCGCCGATCTGGGGCATCAACTGCCAGGGCCACACCGGCGACGGCCGCGCCTACGGCAGCGCGCAGAACTTCCACGGCGGCCTGGGCGGGCGCGCGACGATGGACGGCCTGGACACCTTGAGCTTTCCGTCGAACTGCAAGGTCACGCCGATCGAGATGTACGAGTTGGCGGTGCCGGTGCTCACCGAGCGCAAGGAGCTGATCCCCGATTCCGGCGGCGCCGGCCGCCACCGCGGCGGCCTCGGCCAGCGGGGCGTGCTGCGCAACCTGTCCGACCGGCCGATGAACGTCTACCTCTCGACCGAGCGCGTGAAGCACCCCTGCTTCGGCGTCGTCGGCGGACACGCCGGCACGCCGGGCGCGGTGCGCCGCAACGGCGAGACGGTCTTTCCGAAGGGCAAGCTGACGCTCGAGCCGGGTGACCGCCTGGAGGTGGAACTGCCCGGCGGCGGCGGCTGGGGCAACCCGCTGGAGCGAGCGCGCGAGCTGGTGGAAGACGACCTGCGCCAGGGCCTGGTGAGCGAGAGCCAGGCGCGCGCGGTCTACGGCTGGAACGGGAGCTGAGGCATGCAGGCCCAGTGCGCATTGGACGGACAGGTCGCGCTCGTCACCGGCGGCGGGAGCGGCATCGGCCGCGCGACGGCGCTGCACCTGGCGCGTGCCGGCGCGCGCGTGGTCGTCACCGGCCGCCGCGCCGAGCCGCTGGAAGCCGTGGCCGCCGAGGTGCGCGCCGCCGGCGGCCAGGCCTTCGCGCGGCCGGCCGACCTGCAGGACCGCGAGGCGCTGCGCGCGCTCGTGGCGGGTGTCGAGGCCGAGCTCGGCCGCATCGACATCCTCGTGAACAACGCCGGCGCGTCGAGCTGCGTGCGCAACATCCTCTTCGTCGAGCCCGACGACTGGGACGCGACGATCGCGGTGAACCTGAACGCGGTCTACACGCTCGTGCAGGCCGTGCTGCCCGGCATGTTGGCACGCGGCGGTGGCACGGTGGTGACGGTGTCGTCGCTGGCCGCGGTGCGGCCCGGGCTGCTGGGCGGCGCGCCCTACGGCGCGGCGAAGGCGGCGGTGACGAACCTGATGACCTTCCTGCACGCCACCTTCCGCAACCAGAACATCCGCTCGACGACCATCCTGCCCGGCGAGGTGAACACGCCGATCATGGACACGCGCGTGCGCCCGCCCACCGCCGAGGAGCGCGCACGCATGGTCGACCCCGACGACGTGGCGCGCGCCATCACGCTCGTGTGCACGCTCCCCGCCCGCACGACGATCGAGCAGCTCGTCATCAGCCCCACCCTCGCGCGCGACCAGGGCCCGGACACCGAGATCAGCCGCTGGGTCGGTGCGCCGGACGGCTTCCCCGGCAAGCCGCGAACAACCCCCTGAAGCGGCCGAACAGCGTGGGCACCGTCGACACCCTGTGTGCCATGAGCGCCGCGAGCACCCGTCCGCCGGAGACGACATGACGAAGGCCTTGAAGGAACGCCTGGACAGCGGCACCCCGGTGCTGATGGTCAACCCGAACCACATCTCGCCGACGCTCGCCGAGAAGCTCGTGCGCTCGGGCGCCGACTCGGTGTTCATCGACTGCGAGCACGGCCTGGCCAGCTTCGAGGACATCCACCACATGGCCAAGGCCGCGCGCTACGCCGGCGGCTTCGGCATCGTGCGGCCGCAGAACCAGGAGCGCTCGACGATCACGCGCTGCCTGAACGCCGGCGCCGACGGCCTGATGGTGCCGCTGATCCACACCGCCGCCATCGCGCGCGAGGTGGTGCACCACTTCCGCTACGCGGTGCCCGACGACCACGCCCAACGGCTGCTGATCGGCATGGTCGAGTCGGTGGAGGCGGTGAAGAACCTCGACGAGATCCTCGCCGTCGACGGCATCGACGTCTTCTTCGTCGGGCCGGGCGACCTCAGCCAGTCGATGGGCTACTCGCTGAACGTGCCGCCGGGCGGCCGGCGCGCGCAGCCGGTGCTCGACCTCGTCGACGAGACCTTGCGCCGCATCCGCGCCGCCGGCAAGCGGGCCGGCACGCTGGTCGTCAAGCAGGACACCGCGCACCTCGTCGCGCAGGGCGCGCAGCTGCTGTACTACCACGCCGACCCGTTCGTGGCCGACGGCGTGCAGGTGATGCGGGGGCTGGCCACCGTGCGCTGATCCTCCCGGGCGCTCACACGCGCAGGCTCGTTGCCGAGGCGCCTGGATGTTTATCCAGTATGGCAGAATTCTAGCCTCGAGAAGACGGGGAAGCGCCATGAAGATCGACTCGCCGAGTGCCCTGCTGCCGCCTCGCGCGCCGCAGGAGTTTCACGTCAGCCTCGGGCAGCCTGCATACCGCACCGGCAGTGGCGAGATGTACCTAGGCGACGCCGCGAAGCTCCTCGAGAGGCTGCCGCCTGGTTCGATGAACGCCGTCATCACGTCGCCGCCGTATGCGCTGCACTTCAAGAAGGAATACGGAAACGTCGCCAAGGACGCATATGTCGAGTGGTTTCGCCCGTTCGCCGAAGGCATACACCGAGTTCTCGCCGACGACGGCAGCTTCGTCCTCAATATTGGCGGCAGCTACAACGCGGGAAGCCCGACGCGCTCGCTCTACCATTTCCGGCTGCTGATCATGCTTTGCGACGAGATCGGTTTCCATCTCGCGCAAGAGTGCTTTTGGTACAACCCGGCGAAGCTCCCAACCCCTGCCGAGTGGGTAAACGTGAGGCGCATGCGGGTCAAAGACTCCGTGGAGTACGTCTTCTGGCTTTCTAGGAAGCCCTTTCCGAAGGCAAACAACCGCAACGTGCTCACTGAGTACAGCGCCGACATGCTGCGCCTCATCGAGCGCGGATACCGTGCCAAGGAGCGGCCGAGCGGCCACAAGATCACCACGAAGTTCCAGGTTAACCGCGGCGGAGCCATTCCCTCGAACTTGATCGAGCGAGGCAACAACGAAAGCAACAGCGGGTACATCAAGCGATGTGCGGAGTCGGGCTTGAAGCCTCATCCTGCGCGCTTCCCTGCGGCGCTGCCCGAGTTCTTCATCAACTTCCTCACCGACCCGGGCGATCGCGTGCTGGACCCCTTTGCGGGAAGCAACACGACCGGGGCGGTGGCGCAGTCCCTTGGCAGACGCTGGCTCGCCTTCGAGCTTGACGAACGTTACGTGCAAAACTCGAGGCTGCGTTTTCCGTCGGCCGTTTGATGAATTTGGAAGAAGTGGTGGCGGCTGCGGTCGCCGTGTACGCGGGCAGCAAGCTCCCGAAGCCGCTCGACGCACTTGTGGCGCTGCAGTCCGCGCCGGCAGCGGGGAGAGGCTGCGGCGGGGGGGGGGGAGGGGCGGACACCAGGGCCGACCCAGTGAGTGCGGCGTTCGAAGTCGATCTTGGTGCACCACCACCGAAGGTTCAGCAGAAGGCCAAGCTGTGCAATCCGGCCCGAGACGCGGCGCCCGAGCGTCCAGGGCCGGGTCTTTGCCGGCCGCGAGCGGCGGCTTCAGGCCCCGCCGCGGGCGAACATCGCCGTCACCTCGTCGAGCATCTGCAGGATGCGCTCGCTCGTGGTGAAGGCATCGGCCTGCGCGCGCGGATTGGCCTGCCCGGCCTTCAACCCCGCGAGCAGGGCGTCGAAGAAGCCGAACTGCTGATCGGCCAGCGCCAGGGCGTCGCGAATGGCAGGCGTGGCTTCGGGTGCCGAGCGCAACACCTCCTGCGCCCGGCCGAACTCGTCGCGCGAGGTCGCCAGCATCTTCAAAGACGCCTCGGCCTGCACTCCCCAGCTGGTCGCCAGGTACATCGTCGCCATGCGCTGGCTGAGCATGCGCTGCCGGCCCGCCACGTTGACGAGCTTGCCCGTCGGTCGCCCCGAGGCGGCCTCGAGCATCTGCGTGCCCCGGTCGGCCTGCTCCAGCACCTGGGCGGCGAGCTTCAGCACGATCTCCGAGCCCGGCTTGCTGGGGATCGCACCCACCAGCGCCGTCTTGTAGCCGCTCCAGACCGTCTCGAGCTGTTCGTACTGCTGCTTGATGTCGGGTTGCGGTGCGTAGGCGCGCAGCTCGACGAGCTGGCGGTCGAACAGCGACATCGAGTCGGCCAGCACGCGTTCGGCCTGCTCGCGCCGCACCCCTTGGCCCAGCGCGACGTAGGCCTTGGCCATGCGCTGACTGAGCATGCGCTGGCGACCCGCCTTGTTGATGGCATCGTTGATGTCGCGCACCTGCGCCGATGCCGGCGCTAACCAGGCACTCAGCAGGGGTGCGACAAGCATGAACTGGCGGCGATTGGTCACGAGCGGCTCTTTCGGCGTTCGCCCGGCCGGCAGCGGCTTGCGAAGCCGGCCAGGCAGAACCCGAATGTTAGCCAGACGTTCGGCTGGTGGCGCCGAAGACAAGGCTTCGGTCGTCAGCTCGCTCGACCGGGAGCAGAGGCGGCGCCGGACCCCCGCGGGGGTGCCGGCGCGCGCAGGCCCACGCAGCGCCCGCCGCTCAACAACTCGCGTACCAGCGCCACCAGGATCTCGCGCACCGCCTGCGCAGGCTGAGACATCGGCATCGTTTCCGGCACGCACAGCGACACCGTGGTGGCCAGGGCCGGCTCGACGACGCGCCGCACCTGCGGATGCCGGGCGCCGGTGAAAGTGCTCGTCAGTGCCCAGGGCAGGATAGTGGCGCCCAGCCCGCTCTCGATGGCCTCGCGCAGCGTCGCCGCCGATTCGATCTCGGCGCGCACACGAGGCTGCAGGCCGGCCTGTGCGAAGGCGCCGTCGATCAGCCGGCGCAGGAAATGCGTGCGCCCGGGCAGCAGCAGGTCGAGCCCGGCCAGCGCCGCCAGCGGCAGCGTCTCGTCGTCGCCGCCGGCCACAGGCTCAGGCAGCGCCGCCCCCGGCGGCGCGATCAGGAACAGCTCCTCCACCAGCAGCGGCTCGAGCGTCACGCCCTTCAAGTGCGCCGGCGCGTAGATGAGGGCCATGTCCATGCGGCCGGTCATCACCATCTCGCTGAGCACGAGGCCGAAGCTGTCGTTGATGAACAGGTTGATGTCCGGGTGGCGTTCGCGCGTCGCCTTCAGCAGCGGCGTGGCTAGGATCGACGTCGTGCTGTAGGTGGCCAGGCCCACCGAGACGGTGCCGCCGATGGCGCGGCCGCGGCGCGCCACCTCGCGCTCGGCCTGCTCGAGTTGCTCGAGCAGCAGCCGCGCATGCTTGTAGAGCTCCTGGCCGGCAGCGGTGGCCGTGACACCGAGATTCGAGCGCTGCAGCAGCTTGCCGCCGAAGTGCTGCTCGAGCGCGGCGATCTGCTGGCTCAGCGCCGGCTGTGCCATCTTCAGCGCCTGCGCCGCGGCCGAGAGGCTGGCCGCGTCGACCGCGGTCACGAAGCTCTTCAGGTTCTTGAAGCTCACCGCCATGCCGCGATTGTCCTGCGCCGCCCGGCAGCCGGCGCCCGGCGCGCCGGCCGGTCCACGCTGCGCCCGCCCCCGGTGTAAGGTTCAAGCGCCGGCCCGAACGCCCGGCACACCTTGGCCGATGAACCTGCGGCGCCTGAAGTACTTCGTGAAGATCGTCGATGTCGGCAGCCTGACGCAGGCGGCCGAGATCCTGCACATCGCGCAGCCGGCGCTGAGCCAGCAGATCGCGACGCTGGAAGGCGAGTTCCACCAGCAGCTGCTCGTGCGAACCAAGCGCGGCGTCTCGCCCACCGAGGCCGGGCGCGTGCTCTACCGGCACGCGCAGATCATCCTCAAGCAGCTCGAACAGGCGCAGGCCGATGTGCGCCATTCGGGGCGCGCGCTGTCGGGGCAGGTGTCGGTGGGCCTGGCGCCCGGCACCGCGGCGTCGGCGCTGGCGCTGCCGCTGCTGAAGACCGTGCGCGGCCGCCATCCCGACATCGTGCTGTACCTCAACGAGAGCCTGGGCAGCACGCTCGTCGACCAGGTGATGAACGGCCGCATGGACATGGCCGTGCTGTACGGCGGGCGCTCGCTGGTGCAGGGGCTGCGCTTCGAGCCGCTGCTGACGGAGGAGCTGGTGCTGGTGGCGCCGGGCCGCCTTCTCGAGGGCCGCGAGCAGGTGACGCTGGCCGAGCTGCGCGACCTGGACCTGCTGCTGCCGCGCGCCCACAACTACCTGCGCAAGTACGTCGACGAGGCCTTTGCGGCGCAGCAGCGGGTGCCGCGCGTGGTGGCCGAGATCGAATCGGCGGCGACGCTGGCCGCCGCCGTGGCCAGCGGGGTCGGCGCCACCGTGCTGCCGGCTTCGGCGGCGCGCGCCGTGGCCGAGTCGATCCAGGCGCGCGTGCTGCGCATCGCCGCGCCGGCCATCGAGGTGCCGCTGGCGTTGTGCATGTCCGACCATCTGCCGGTGTCCGAACCCGCGCGGGCCGTGCGGGCGGTGATCCTGGAGCTGGTCGACCTGCTGGAGATCGACGCCGACGCGCCCGGCGATCCGCGCGCCTGAGCCCGGGAACGCGCCGGCCGGGGTCCACCCGGCCGGCAACCGCGCCTGCGAGGGCTCCCGCCCCAGGGCGACCGCCGCCGGCGGCCCAGCGGCTATGGCCGGCGCGGTGCGGCTGGTCGACGGCCAGCGTCTGCGTGCCGACGCGCACGCGGTGGCGCGTGAACTCGGCCAGGAACTCGGTGGCTGCACGGTGCCGGGGAGATGGGCGAACGCCTCCTGCATCAGCCGCTGCGCGAAGAAGGCGCCGAAGT
Source organism: Betaproteobacteria bacterium (assembly GCA_016716535.1). Lineage (GTDB taxonomy): Bacteria > Pseudomonadota > Gammaproteobacteria > Burkholderiales > Burkholderiaceae_C > Rubrivivax. The sequence continues at coordinate 342,762 of JADJWD010000005.1, forward strand.
GCCCGAACGTGAACGAGCCGTCGGCCTCGGCGAAGGTGGTGACGAACACCCACGCCACCGGAAGCACCGGCGTAGCGCGCGCGCCGTTGGTGTGCACCGGAATCCGGTCCTTGACAGTCGATGACTACGAATTCATCATTAACAAAGTTGATGTCTGTTTGCCATGGCAGACACAATGACTATGTATGCACCTGTCAGTGCGGAAGCACGCAGGCCTGGCCGCCACCGAGACCGCCACTCCATGCAAGACACGCACCGTTCCATGCGCCGCAGCTTCTATGGCTGGGGCTACGAGGGCGAACCCATCGGCACCGAGGAGATGGGCTGGTTCGAGAGGACCTGGGCCGACCTCTTCGGTGTCAAAGCCTTCGATCCGGCGCCGATGCCGGCCGATGCCGAGATCGCGTTGCGCCCGTCGCGCGTCGCCATCCCCGCGCCGCTCACTGACTTCTGCACCGCAGACCGCTACGAGCGGCTGCTGCACACCTGGGGCCGCTCGGTGCACGACATCGCGAAGATGATCCACCGGCGCGACTTCTCCAACCCGCCGGACGTCGTGGCGCTGCCGCGCGACGAGGCCGAGGTGGCCGCCGTGCTCGACTGGTGCGGCGACAAGGGCTACGCCGCGGTGCCCTTCGGCGGTGGTTCCTCCGTCACCGGCGGCGTCAACCACACGCGCGACGAGCGCTACAAGGGCCTCGTCACGATCGACCTGCGCCACCTGAACAAGGTGCTCGAAGTCGACAAGGTCTCGCAGGCAGCGCGCATCCAGGCCGGCGTGCTGGGCCCCGACATGGAACGCCAGCTCAAGCCCACGGGCCTGACGATGCGCTTCTTCCTGCAGGCCTGGGAGTTCTCGTCGCTCGGCGGCTGGATCGCCACGCGCGCCGCCGGGCACTACGCAACCAACTACACGCAGATCGACGACCACGTCGAGAGCCTGCGCGTCGTCACGCCTCGGGGCACGGTCGCCTCGCACCGCTGGCCGACCTCGGGCGCCGGGCCGAACCCGGACCGCATGTTCCTCGGATCGGAGGGGGCGCTGGGCGTCATCACCGAGGCCTGGGTGCGCCTGCACAAGAAGCCGACGTTCCGCCTCGCGACGACGGTGCGCTTCGGCGACTACGCGAAGGCCGTCGACGCCGTGCGCGTCATCAGCCAGGCCGGGCTCTTTCCTGCCAACGCGCGCCTGCTCGAGCGCGAGGAGGCCCGCTTCACCGAGGCCGGCGACGGCACGAAGGACGTGCTCGTGCTGACCTTCGAATCCGGCGACCATCCGCTCGACGCGTGGATGAAGCGCGCGCTCGAGATCTGCGGCGACTTCGGCGGCGAGTGGGACCGCCAGGCGCTCGATGACGACGAGTCGCAGAAGAAGGGCGCCGCCGGCAACTGGCGCGGCAAGTTCCTGCGCGGGCCGTACCTGCGCCCGCACGCCATCGCGCGCGGCGTGATGCGCGACACGATGGAAAGCTGCGTCACCTGGGACCGCTACCTGGACTTCCAGGCGAGCGTCAAGGCGCGCACGCTCGCGGCCATCCGCGAGATCACCGGCCGCGAAGGCACCTGCACCGTGCGCTTCACGCACGTCTACCCCGACGGCCCTGCGCCGTACTTCACCTGGCACGCGCTGGGCGACAAGTCCAGGCTCGTCGAGCAGTTCTGGGCCATCAAGGCCGCCGCCTCCGAGGCGATGTGCGACGCCGGGGGCACGATCACGCACCACCACTCGCTCGGGCCCGACCACCGCCGCTGGTACGACAAGGAGGTGCCGCCGCTGTTCGGCGAGGTGATCCGCGCCGCGAAGAACACGCTCGACCCGAAGTGGGTCCTCAACCCGGGCATCCTGCTCGACCGATGATGGCGCGAAACGGCGCGTTGGAGGCCATGGCGTGACAGCACCGCTGGCGGGCATCCGCGTCCTCGACCTCTCGCGCATCCTGGCCGGGCCTTGGGCCACGCAGCTACTCGCCGACCTCGGCGCCGAGGTGATCAAGGTCGAGCGCCCGGGCACGGGCGACGACACGCGCGCCTGGGGGCCGCCCTTCCTGCCCGACCGTTCGGGAGGGGACGGCACCGACTCGGCCTACTTCGCCTCCACCAACCGCGGCAAGAAGTCGATCACGCTGGACATCGCCAGCACCGAGGGCCAGGCGATTGCACGCGCGCTCGCCCTTACCGCCGATGTGCTGGTCGAGAACTACAAGGTGGGCGACATGGCGCGCTACGGACTGGACTACGCCACGCTCGCCCGGGACCACCCGCGCCTCGTCTACTGCTCGGTCACCGGGTTCGGCCAGGACGGGCCTTACCGCCACCGCGCCGGCTACGACTTCATGATCCAGGCGATGGGCGGGCTGATGAGCATCACCGGCGAGCGCGACGAGCTGCCCGGCGGCGGCCCGCAGAAGTGCGGCGTGCCGATCGCCGACCTGATGACCGGCCTGTACTCGACGGTCGGCATCCTCGCTGCGCTGCGTGAGCGCGACACGAGCGGCCTCGGCCAGCACATCGACATGGCGCTGCTGGACACGCAGGTGTCGTGGCTGATGAACCACAACCTCAACTACCTCGTCTCCGGCCGCGTGCCCCGGCGCTGGGGCAACGCGCATCCGAACCTCGCCCCCTACCAGGCCTTCGCGACTCAGGACGGCAGCCTCATCCTCGCCATCGGCAACGACGGCCAGTTTCGCCGCTTCTGCGCCGTGGCGGGCATCGAAGCCGTCGCCGGCGAGCCGCGCTTCGCCGACAACAAGGCGCGCCTGGCCAACCGCGAGGCGCTCGTGGCCGTCGTCGCCGAAGCGATGAAGACCAGGACCACCGGCCAGTGGATGACCGAGCTGGAAGCGCAGGGCGTGCCCTGCGGCCCGGTGCAGACGATCGACCAGGTGTTCGCCGATCCGCAGGTGGTGCACCGCGGCCTGCGGCGCGACCTGCCGCACAGCGGCGCGGGCACCGTGCCGCAGGTGGCCAACCCGATCCGCTACTCGCGCACGCCGATCCAGTACCGCCACGGCCCGCCGCTGCTGGGCGAGCACACACGCGCCGTGCTCGCGCAGGACCTCGGCCTCGATGCCGCGCGCATCGCCGAACTCGAGCGCCAGGGCGTCATCTAGCCCCCTGACCCGTCACCCGCCCACGCCAACGCCACGAGGAGGAGACCCCATGAAGCTCATCGCCAAGTTCGCCGGGATCGCGCTGACCACGGCTGCCGCGCTGCTCGCGCCGTCTGCGGCGCAGGCGCAGGCCTGGCCCGCGAAGCAGCCCATCAAGTTCATCGTCGTCTACCCGCCGGGAGGCGCCTCGGACGTGACGGCGCGCCTGCTCGCTGCCAAGCTCGGCGAGAGCCTCGGCCAGTCGGTCGTCGTCGAGAACAAGCCGGGCGCCAACGGCATCCTCGCCACCGACTTCGTCGCCAAGAGCGCGCCCGACGGCTACACGCTGCTGATGGCCAACCTCGGCCCCAACGCGCTCAATCCGGTCGTCTACAAGAAGCTGCCCTACGACGCGATCAAGGACTTCCAGGGTGTCACCCTCACGACCATCGTGCCGCAGGTGGTGGTGGTGAACCAGGACCTGCCGGTGAAGTCGGTCCGCGACCTCATCAACTACAGCAAGGCCAACCCCGGCAAGCTGAGCTTCGGCTCGGCCGGCCACGGCGCCTCGAACCACCTCTCGGGCGAGCTGCTCAACGCCCTGGGCGGGATCAAGATGCAGCACATCCCGTACAAGGGCGACGCGCCGTCGATCGTCGACCTCATCAGCGGCCAGATCCAGCTCGCGCTGCCCACCACGGTGGCGGGGCTGCCGCACGTGAAGAGCGGCAAGGTGCGCGCCATCGGCGTCACCGGCCTGAAGCGCCTGGACAGCATGCCCGAGCTGCCCACGGTCGCCGAGACGCTGCCCGGTTACGAGGCCGTCTCCTGGGGCGGTGTCATGGTGCCCGCCGGCACGCCGCGCGACATCGTCATGCGCCTGAACACCGAGATCAACAAGATCCTCAAGATGCCCGACGTGGCCGACAAGCTGCGCGACCTGGGCGCGGTCATCGTCGGCAGCACCCCCGAGGAGTTCGACAAGTACGTCAAGGACGAGATCGCCAAGTGGGGCAAGGTCGCACGCGACAACCAGATCGCCCTTGACTGAACGCGGGCGCGGCCGGCGCGGTACCGCCGCCGCGCGGCCCGAAGGGGGCGCGGCGGTGACCAGCCACGACGTGGCGCGCCTGGCGCAGGTGTCGCAGGCCACGGTGTCGCGCGTGCTGCGCGGCGACCCGCGCGTGCGGCCGGCGACGCGCGAGCGTGTGCTCAAGGTGCTGGCCGAGACACGCTACGAGCCGAACGCCGCGGCACGCGCCTTCCGCGGCGGGCGTACGGGGTCGATCGGCGTCGTGGTGGCGCGCCTTTCCTACCAGCTCTACCCGGCGATGCTGGAAGCGATCGGCGCGCAGCTGGCGCGCCTGAACCAGCGCATGATCGTGTGGGACTCGGACCACGGCGGTGACGCGCCGGCGATCCGCGCCTATCGCCAGGGCATCGTCGACGGCGTCATCCTCACCGCCGCCACCGGCGACAGCGAGTTCCTGCGTGAGGTGCCGGCGAGCGGCGCCGCCGTGGTGCTGCTCAACCGCGTCGTCAGCGAGTACGGCAGCGACCAGGTCGAGAGCGACAACCTCGACGGCGGGCGCCGCGTCGCCCAGTACCTCGTCGCCTGCGGCCGCAGGCGCATCGCGCTGGTCGGCGGCATCCCGCGCGCCAGCACGATCCGCAACCGCGAGCGCGGCTTCCGCGAGGCGCTGCGCGAACGCGGCGTCGAGCTGGCGCCGCACTACGGCTTCCGGTCCGACTCCTTCTCGCACGCCAGCGGCGTGCAGGCAGCGCAGCGGCTGCTGGAGCTGGCCTCGCCGCCGGACGCGATCTTCTGCGTCAACGACGTGCTGGCGATGGGCGTGATGGACGGCGCGCGCGCGCGCCGCGCCCGCGTGCCCGAGGACCTGTGGATCGTCGGCTACGACGACATCGAGCTGGCCTCCTGGGGCGCCTACGACCTGACCACCGTGCGCCAGCCGATGGAGCAGATGGTGGCGCAGGCGATCGAGCTGCTGCTGGCGCGCATCGCCGAGCGCGAGCGGCCGATCGTGCGCAGCTGCCTCGCCAACGAGCTGGTGATCCGCAGCTCCACGGCGCGCGCGCTGCCGCCGGGCGACGAACAGGGAAAGAAGGAGCGATGACGATGGTGCGCAAGCTTCGCAGCAACTTCGAGCCGGGCACGCCGCGCTGGGCCGTGCGCCGCGCGCAGTGGAAGGCGCTCGGCCTCAGCGACGCCGACCTCGAGCGCCCGAAGATCGCCGTCGTCAACACCTCCTCGGAGCTGTCGTCGTGCTTCAGCCACCTCGACGGCGTGGCGGCGCACGTGAAGCAGGCCGTGCGCGACGCCGGCGGCCTGGCGTTCGAGGTGCGCACCGCCGCGCCGAGCGACTTCATCACCAGCGCCGGCCGCCAGGGCCGCTACATCCTTCCCTCGCGCGACCTGCTCGTCAACGACATCGAGGTGCAGGTCGAGGGCGCGCAGCTGGACGGCATGGTCTGCCTGGCCTCCTGCGACAAGACCGCGCCGGGCCAGCTGATGGCCGCGGCGCGCCTGGATATCCCGACCCTCGTGCTCGCCTGCGGCTACCAGCCGCACGGCCACCTCGGCGACCGCGCCATCGACATCGAGGAGGTCTACGAGAGCGTGGGCAAGGTGCGCGCCGGCCACATCACGATGCAAGAGTTCGAGGCGATGTGCGACGTCGCCATCCGCGGCCCCGGCGTGTGCGCCGGCATGGGCACCGCCAACACGATGCACATCGCGGCCGAGGCGCTCGGGCTGGCGCTGCCGGGCTCGACGCCGGTGCTCGCCAACAGCGAGCGCATGTTCGGCTTCGCGCGCGCCGCCGGCCGGCGCATCGTCGAGATGGTCGGCGAGGATCTGAAGCCCAGCCGCCTCCTCACGCCGCCGGCGTTCGAGAACGCGGTGATGGTCGGGCTCGCGCTGTCGGCCTCGATCAACCTCGTGCGCCACCTGCAGGCGGTGGCGGCCGAGGCGCGCTGTCCGGTCGACCTCTACGAGCTGTACGACCGCCTGGGCCCGCGCGTGCCGCTGCTGTGCGCGGTGCGCCCGAACGGCGACACGCGCATCGAGGCGCTGGAGGCGGCCGGCGGCACGCTCGGCGTGCTGAAGCGGCTGGAGAGCCTCGTGCACCGCGAGGCGCTCACGGTGTCCGGCCGCAGCTGGGGCGAGGAGCTCGCGCGCGCCCCCGAGCCCGGCGCGGTGATCCGGCCGCTGGACCGGCCGCTCGCCACGCAGGCCTCGGTGATCGTGATGCGCGGCAACCTCGCGCCCGAGGGCTCGCTGCTGAAGCTGGGCGACGCCAGCGCCAAGCAGCCACGCTTCGCCGGCCGCGCGCTCGTGTTCGGCTCGCAGGACGCCGCGCTGGCCGCGCTCGAGGCCGGCCGCCTCGTGCCCGGCACCGTGGCGGTGCTGGCGGGCATGGGCTGCCGCGGCGGGCCGGGCATGGCCCTCGCCTCCGGCTTCGTCGCCGCCGTCGATGGCGCGGGGCTGTCGGCGACCGTGGCCGTGATCACCGACGGGCAGCTGTCAGGGCTGAACCGCGGCATCGCCATCGGCCAGGTGTCGCCCGAGGCGGCGCTCGGTGGGCCGCTCGGCCTGGTGCGCGACGGCGACCTGATCATGATCGACATGCAGGCGCACCGCGTGACGCTGGAGGTGCCCGACGACGTGCTGGCCCTGCGTGCGAAGGAGTCGACAGCGCGCGCGAGCGCCGAGGAACGCGGCTGGCTGCAGATCTACGAGCGCGTCGTGCAACCCATCACCGCGGGCGCGGTCCTGGTCGGCCCGCCGGGCCGCACGCAGCCGTCGAGCGGCGCATGAACACGCGCCGCACGATCCACGAGCCGGCGCGCGAGGTGCCGGTGCTGGCCGAGCCCGACGTGCTGGTCGTCGGCGCCGGCCCGGCCGGCCTCGCCGCCGCCTGCGCCGCGGCGCGCGCCGGGGCGGCCACGTTGCTCGTCGAGAGCTACGGCAGCCTCGGCGGCACGCTCACTCTCGTCACCCTCGGCGGCCTGTGCGGCATCCATGCCGTGCTGGACGACGAGCGCCTCGGCCGCGTCGTCGGCGGCCTCGGCCTCGAGCTGGAAGATCGTCTCGCGAAGGTCGACGCGATCCTGCCGCCCAGGCGCCACGGCCGCATCGTCGGCGTGCCCTACGACTCGGTACGCCTGAAGATCGTGCTCGACGAGATGGCCGCCGCGCACGGCGTCGAGGTGCTGCTGCACACGAGCGCGGTCGCCGTGTCCACCGAGGGCAGGCGCATCGCCGCGGTGTTCGTCGAGAACAAGGGCGGGCGCGGCGCCATCGTGCCGCGCATCGTCGTCGATGCCTCGGGAGACGGCGACGTCGCCGCGCGCGCCGGCGCCGCATACGAGCTCGGCCTGGCCGGCGAGACGCAGTACGGCTCGGCGATGTTTCGACTGACCGGCGTGGACACGGCGCGCGCGGGCGCGCTCAGCCGGGCGCAGATCCGCGCCTGCCTCGAGCGCGCCGTGGCCGAGGGCATGCCGCTGCCGCGCACCGCCACCGGGGTGCACCTGAACCCGATCGATGGCATCGCGCACCTGAACGTCACCAAGCCCGGCCGTCCCGACGGCTCGCCCTTTGATCTCTCGGACCCGCTGCAGCTGGGTGACGCCGAACGCGAGGGGCGCCGCCAGGTGCACCTGTACGAGGAGGCGTTCCGCCGCCACGTGCCCGGTTTCGAGCGGGCGCGCGTCGTCGACATCGGCGCGCGCGTCGGCGTGCGCGAGACGCGCCTCGTGCGCGGCGACCGCGTGCTCACGGAGAGCCAGGTACGCGCCTGCGAGAAGCCGGCCGACCGCATCGCCTGCTCGGCGTGGCCGCTGGAGAACCACGGCCGCGGCCGCACGACGAACTGGGAGTTCCTGCCCGACGGCCAGTGGTACGGGATCCCCTGGGGTTGCCTGGTCGTCGAAGGTCTGGACAACCTGCTCGTGGCCGGGCGCAACCTGTCGGCCGAGCATGGCGCGCAGGCCTCGGTGCGCGTCGCCGGCCCGTGCATGGCCCTGGGCGAAGCCGCGGGCACGGGGGCGGCGATGAGCCTCGCGGCCGGCGGCGAACCACGCGCGCTGGACCTGGGCGCATTGCAGTCGCGCCTGCGCGCGGAAGGCGCGATCCTCGACCCCGCCTGGGCCTGAGACGCCCGGCGGCCGCCGCCCGGCGGGCCGGCGGCCTCAGCCGAGCAGCAGTACCGGCCGGCGAAGCCGCAGCAGCGCCGACCAGCGCGCCGCGCTCGCCAGGTGGCGCGGCAGCACGAGCGCATCGAACGAGGGCGGCCGCTGCAGCCAGGCGGCCAACGCGGCATCGCCGGCCAGCGGCCAGCGGCGCAGCCGCCAGGCCCCGGGCATCGCGGCGACGAGGCGTTCGGCCGCCTGCACGGCGCGGGCGGCGGCGTCGCTGCCGTCGTCGAGCACGGCGAGCGCGGCCGGCCGCGCCTGCGTGGCCGGCACGGGCGCGCGCGCCGGCGCGGCGCCGGCCGCGCCGAGGAACAGCAGGTCGGTCTCGTCGAGCAGGCCGCGCGCCACCGCGCCCGGCTCGCCGCGCACGGTGCGCAGCGACCACGGAAGCGCGTGGCGCAGCGCGATCGGCGCGGTCAGCGCCTGCAGCCGCGTGACCTCGGCCCGCCAGGCGCGTTCGAGGTCCTGCGGCGCCACCGGCGCCCACGGCGCGCCGGCGTGCGCCAGCGCGCGCATCTCCGGCAGCGCCGCGGCGGCCAGCGCCAGCGTACTCTGCACGTGCACGAGCGCCAGCTCGCGGCCGAGCACATGCGCGAGCGCCGCCGAACACTCGATCAGCCAGGCGCCGGCGCGGGTGTCCTCGAGCACCGCGAGCACTGGGCGCGGCTTGGCGCCACTCACCGCCGCCGGCCCTTCGGCGCCGCCGGCGCCGCACGCGCGCCGTCGGCGTGGATCGGGTGGATCGCGCCGCCGCGCTGCCTGTGCGGCCAGCGCCGCTCGCCGCCGGAAAGCCGCGCGTACTCGCGCAGGCGGGCGACGATGCGGCCGTTGACGGTGTCGGGTCCACCGGCGTGCGGCGCCTGCGGGTCGCCGGCGGGCAGGCCGGTGAAGACCTCGATCGCCTGGTCGACGTGGCGCACGGCGTGGATCGTGAAGCGCCGTTCGGCGACGGCGCGCACGATGTCGTCGCGCAGCATCAGCTGCGCGACGTTGGCCTCGGGCATCACGATGCCGTGTGAACCATCGAGCCCGCGCGCCGCGCAGACGTCGAAGAAGCCTTCGATCTTCTCGTTGATGCCGCCGATCGGCTGCACGTCGCCGAACTGGTTGATCGAGCCGGTCACCGCGAGGCTCTGCGCGAGCGGCACGTCGGCGATCGACGACAGCAGCGCCAGCAGCTCGGCCAGCGAGGCGCTGTCGCCCTCGACGATGCCGTAGGTCTGCTCGAAGACGAGGCTGGCGAAGATCGCGTGCGCGCGAAAGCGCGAGTACCGCGCGCCGAGGAACGCGGCGAGGATCAGCACGCCCTTGGCGTGCACCGGGCCGCCCAGGTGCGTCTCGCGCTGGATGTCGATGACCTCGCCGTCGCCCAGCCGGGTCGTCGCGGTGATGCGCACGGGCTCGCCGAAGGTCTCGCCGCCGCTCTCGTAGACCATCAGGCCGTTGACCTGGCCGACACGCTCGCCGGCGGTGGCGATCATCAGCATGCCGCGGCCGACCTCTTCGCGCAGCCGCTCGTCGATGCGGCTGGCGCGGCGCCGGCGCGCGGCCACCGCGGCATCGATGTCGGCGGCTTCGATGCGCGCGCGGCCGTCGCGTCGCGCGCGCTGGTCGGCTTCGGCGAGCACGTCGAGCAGGCGTTGCACCGAGGCGGTGAGCCGCTGCGCGTCGCCGGCCAGCCGCGCGCCGTGGTCGACCAGGCGCGCCAGCGCGCCGGCGTCGACGGGCAAGAGCGACTGCGCCGCCGCCTGCGCGGCCAATGAACGCGCCAGCTCGCGCTGCACGCCGTCGGCGCGCGGCAGGTCGTCGGAGAAGTCGGCGACGACGCGGAAGAGCCGCCCGAAGTCGGGGTCGAACTCCTGCAACAGCTCGCCGATCTCGCGCTCGCCGAACAGCACCACTTTCACCGAAAGCGGGATCGGCTCGGGCTCGAGCTGCACGGTGGTGACGAGGCTCACCATCTCGGCCATCGATTCGATGCGGATCTCGCGCCGCATCAGCGCGCGCTTCAGCGCCTCCCACGCGAACGGCTGCGTCAGCAGCTTCGCCGCTTCGATCAGGATGTAGCCGCCGTTGGCGCGGTGCAGGGCGCCAGCCTGCACGAGCCGGTAGTCGGTGAGCAGCGTGCCCATGCGCGCGAGGTGGTCGACGCGGCCGATGAGCTGCTGGTGCGTCGGGTGGTCCACCGTGACGATCGGCGCGCCGTCGCTGCCGGCGGCATCGACGAGCACGTTGACCTCGTAGGCGCTGAGGTCGATCTCGGCGACCGGCGTGCCTTCGCCGCTGCTTGCATCCTCGGCGGCCGGCGTGCTGCGGAAGCGGTCGGCCTTCTCGATGATGTCGTCGCGCACCGCCTCGAGGTAGGCCAGCACCTCGGGCAGGTCGGCGCAGTCGTCCCGCGCGTCGTCCACGGCGTGCTCGACGGCCACGCGCGTCATCGAGCGGTTCAGCGCGCGCAGCCGGTCGGCGTGCTCCTTGCGCAGCCGCACGGTACCGCGCAGCGCGCGCACGAGCTGCTCCTGCGCCGCTTGCAGCGCCTGCTGCAGCCGCGTGCGCTCGGCCTCGGGCAGCGCGCCGAACTCCTCGGGCGTGACGACGGCGTCGCTGCCGTCGTCGGTGGGCTTGCGCGGCGCGAAGCTCAGCCCCACCGGCGTGCGCACCATCACCAGGCCCTGCGCCTGCGCGGCTTCGCCGACTTCCATCACTGCCTGCTCGGCGCGCTCCTTGTATTCGTTGTTCAGGCGCTCGACGGCGGTGACGTACTCCTCCGACTCGAAGGTGGCCGGGATCATCGTGCGCAGGTCGTCGGCGAGCGCGCGCATCAGCCGGCGCAGCGCGCCGGCGCGGCCGGGCGGCAGGCGCAGCACGCGCGGCCGGTGCGGTTCGGCGAAGTTGTTGACGTAGGCCCAGTCGAAGCGCTCGATGCCGTTGTGCGCGACGTGCGCCTCGATCGCGCGGCGCACGAGCGTGCGCTTGCCGACGCCCGGCGGCCCCATCACGAACAGGTGGTGGCCCTCGTGCGGCATGGCGATGCCGTGCGCCACGGCTTCTTGCGCGCGGTGCTGGCCGATGATCTCGGCCGACGCGGCGGCGCCTGGCGCGACGTTGCCGGTGTCGCCTTGGTTGGTGCGGTCAGTGGCCGCGGGCGTGGAGGCCGGTGCAGTGAGGCCGGCCAGCGTCGCCGGGTCGCAGCGCCGCGCCAGCGCGTCGGCGCTCAGCACACGGCCGGGCATGCGGACGCCCGCCTCTCAGTAGGAGCCGCCGTCGCCGTTGTCGAAGTGCGGCACGTGCCGGCCTTCGCCCGGCAGGCCGTTCTCGGGGTCGATCCAGTCGTTGCCGCCGATCGCGCCTTCGGCTTCGGCGAGTTCGAGCGCGGGGCCGAGTTCCTCGTCGCGGTCGCGGTCGGCGCGCGCTTCCTCGGACGATTCGAACGGGCCGAATTGCTGGTGGCCGTCGGTCGAGATCCAGTACCAGCCGTCGGGGTGCGAGACGATGCCGTGGTCGGCGCCCTCGGCGCGGTGTTCGGGGATCACGGCGGCGGCGCCGACACGGCGGCGCGGCTTGGGGTGCTGCTGGCGCATCGAGATGTTCCTCCGGCGCTTCGGCGTCAGGCCTCGGTGCCCGCGGGCATCGTAATGCAGCGTGCCGTGGCGCCCCTCAAACCCCGGCACGGGGCAGGGTGCACCAGGCGGCGGCTGGCATCCAGCGGCGCGCCATGGCAGGCGCGAGGCGGGCGGAACATGCGGTTCTCCTTCGCGGGTTCGTCGTCGTTCGTTATCGACAACGTTGCCCGCAAAGGCCAAGCGGTGCATTGCGCCGGATCAAGGGCGCGAGGTGGTGCGGACGGAGGGCCGTGCTTCGGCCCGGCCCGAGGACGCCGGGTGGCCGGCGCCGCTCGTGTCATTCCTCTCCCTCGCTAAAGCTCGGTCGATTCCGTTCTCCTACCTCGCTGTGCCGGCCACCCGACATCCCCGGCCCTGGGTCGTGGCGGACCCTCGGGGACCGGGCCGCATCACGCCGCGCTGCCGCCCAGGCTCTTGCAGGCGCGGCGCAGGCGCGCTTCGGCTTCGTCGGCCACCGGGCGCACCTCGTCGCGGCCGACGAGGCCCACCATCGTCTGCGGGTCGAGGAAGCCGACGACCACGGTGCCCGGCGCCTGCTCGCGCACGACGACGTTGCACGGCAGCAAGAGGCCGATGTCCGGCTCGGCGGTGATCGCGCGGTGCGCGAGCGGCGGGTTGCACGCGCCGAGGATGCGGTAGGGCAGCATCTCGACGCCGAGCTTCTCTTTCATCGCCTTCTGCACGTCGATGTCGCTGAGCACGCCGAAGCCTTCGGCCTTCAGCGCCTCGAGCGTGCGCGCGAGCACGGCGTCGAACGATTGGCCGCTGATCGTGGTGGTGAAACCGTACATCGCGAGGGACTCCTTGCTGGATGTGATGAGGCTGTGATGGAGGTCAGACGCCGCAGGCGGAGCCGGCGCTCTTCACGCCGAGACGGCGCAGGATGCTTTCCAGCGGGCACAGGCGCGTGAAGGAACTCTGCAGGAGGTTGAAGCCGACGAAGGCGGTCAGCCACAGCCAGTTCGGCGAGTGGAACAGCGGGCTCGCCGCGACGCCGAGCGCCAGCGACAACAGGATGACGGTGCCGGCAAAGGCGCGGATGATGTTTTCGAGGGACATGGTCTGGAGGCTCCTTGGCGATGAGGGAAACGTGGGAATGAGAAGAAGGATGTGAAGAAAGGCTGCGCGCCGCCGGCTCAGGCCGCCGTCATGCCACCGTCACGCCGCCGGCGAACACCTCGCTGCCGGCGGCATCGACGACGCGCACGCCCACCGGGATGCCGTGGCGCACGCTCTCGGTGACGACGCAGAAGTCCTCGAACTGCGCCAGGCAGCGGTCGAAGTGGCCGATGTCGACGGCGGCGTCGGCCAGTTGAATCGTCACGTCGAAGCGGCCGATGCGCATGCGGCCCTTGTCGTTGCGCACGAGTTCGCCGCGCACGGTGGCCTTCAGCGGGCCGGGCGTCTGCTTGAACTTGCGCATGCAAAACAGCAGGCTCGAGGTCAGGCAGTTGGCCACCGCGGCGCCGATCAGCCGCGCTGCGTTGGGCCCTCGCCCGCCGCCCAAGGGCGGCGGTTCGTCGAGCAGCAGCGTCTCGACGCCGGGCGCATCGAACCTGACGCGGAACTCGAAGTCGCGCTCCTGCTCGAGCTCGAAGGTGAAGGGAACGGGTGCGTCCATCGTCGTCTCGGGTTCGGTGGAAGGGGACGTGCTGCAGCGCGTGGCCGGTTCAGCGCGCCGCGCCGCGCGTCGTGCGTGTGGCGCGTGTGGCGCGATGGGGCGGCGCGAACGCGGCGCGCTGCGCCTCGGTGTTCTCGAAGCGGCGGCCGAGGTTGCCGCAGACCAGATTGCACAACTCGTAGATCGCCGGATCGGCGATGTGGTAATAGGCGCTCGTGCCGCGCGTCTCGCGCGCCAGCAGGCCGCGCTGCGCCAGCAGCGCGAGATGGCGCGAGACGTTGGCCACCGAGTGGCCGGTTTCGTGCGCCAGCTCGCCGACGCTGCGCGGCTGGTGGCGCAGCAGGTTCAGGATGCGCAGGCGCGTCGGCTCGGCAAGCGCCTGGAAGTAGTCGGCGACCTGGACGAGCGCTTCGGGCGTGAGGTGTTCCATCGGCACGCAGAGGGTGGCGAGCGGGGAGGTGGGGGTCAGCGGCGCGGCGGGCACGGCGGGAAGCGCTTTCGGCGGGTCGGCGGGTCGCTTGGGGTTGCTTGATTGACTGCTTGCGTATTTGCGTCAGTGCGCAAATAATAGAGCCATTCCGTGCCGTTGTCAAAGCCTGCGCAACGCCTTCACGCAAAAGATGACTCCGATGACCTCGACGACCCTGCTTGCCCGCGCTCACGTCCGCTCCATGCGCCTCGATCGCGCCCATCGCGCCCATCGCGCCCTTCGCCCGCTGCTGGCCGCGCTGCCGGTGTCGGTTGCCGTGGCCGGTGCCGCTGCGCTCGTCTGCCTCGCGCCGGCGGTCGCGCAGACGCAGACCCGGGCGCAAGGCGCCGCCACCGCGCTGAAGGTAGTGACCGCCGATGCCGCGCCCGGCGACGCCGTCGTCGCCTACGACGGCGTCGTCGAGGCGGTGCGGCAGACGACGGTCGCGGCGCAGGTGCCAGGCGCCGTCGTGCGGCTGGCGGTGAAGGCGGGCGATCGCGTCGCCGCCGGTCAGCTGCTCGTGCAGCTCGACGCGCGCGCCGCGGCGCAGACGGCCGAGGCCAGCGACGCGCAGGTGCAGGCCGCGCGCGCCGCGCTCGACGTGGCGGCCAAAGACCTCGAGCGGCAGCGTTCGCTGCACGCGGCCAACTTCATCAGCCGCGCGGCGCTGGACCGCGCCGAGGCCGAGTTCCGCGCCGCGCAGGCGCAGGCCGGCGCGCAGGTGGCGCAGGCCGGCGCGGCGCGCACGCAGACCGGCTTCTTCACGGTGCGCGCGCCGTACGCCGGCATCGTCGCCGATGTGCCGGTGACGCTGGGCGACATGGCGATGCCCGGCCGCACGCTCGTGACGCTGTACGACCCGGCGGCGCTGCGCGTGACGGCGGCGGTGCCGCAGTCGGCCGCCGCGCGCGTGGGCCAAGGTGCCGCGGTGCGCGTCGAACTGCCGACGCTGCCCGCTGCGCGCCGTATGGTGGCACCCATGCGCTTGCAGGTGCTGCCGGCCGCCGACGCAGCGACGCATACGCTGACCGTGCGCGCCGACCTCGCCCCAGGCAAGCAAGGCAGCGATGCGCTGACGGGCCTCTTGCCCGGCCAGTTCGCGCGCCTGTGGCTGCCGGCGGCCGCGATGGGTGACACGCCCGCTGCGACCGGCGCATCGCCCTGGGTGCCGATGAGCGCCATCGTCCGCCGCGCCGAGCTGACGGGCCTCTATGTCCTCGACGCCGAAGGCCGCCCGCTCTTGCGCCAGGTGCGCCTGGGCCGCAGCGACGGCGAGCGCGTCGAAGTGCTCTCGGGTCTCGCCGCCGGCGAACGTGTCGCCGCCGAGCCGCAGGCCGCGGCGCGCCTCGTCGCCGCACGCTGAAGCTCGCCCCAAGGAAGCCGCCATGTCGAACCACGACACGCCGCCGCTCGGCATCTCCGGGCGCATCGCCGCCGCGTTCCAGTCGGCGCAGATCACGCCGCTGCTGGCGCTGGTCGCGCTGCTGCTGGGCATCTTCGCCGTGCTCGTCACGCCGCGCGAGGAGGAGCCGCAGATCAACGTGACGATGGCCAACGTGCTGATCCCGTTCCCGGGCGCCTCGGTCAAGGACGTCGAGCAGATGGTCACGACGCCGGCCGAGCAGGTGCTGTCGCAGATCGCCGGCATCGAGCACGTGATGTCGGTGTCGCGCCCCGGGCTCGCGGTCGTCACCGTGCAGTTCAAGGTCGGCGTGCCGCGCATCGAGGCGCTGGTGCGGCTGCACGACACCGTGCGCGCCAACGCCGACTGGCTGCCCGCGGGCCTGGGTGTCGGCGAGCCGATCATCAAGCCCAAGGGCATCGACGACGTGCCGATCGTCAGCTTCACGCTGTGGCGCAAGGATGAACTCGCGAGCGCCTACGACCTCGAGCGCGTCGCGCACAGCATCGAGGCCGATCTGAAGCGCGTGAGCGGCACGCGCGAGGTGCGCACGATCGGCGGCCCGGGCCGCGCCGTGCGGGTCGAGATCGACCCGCAGCGCCTCGCCGGCGCCGGCGTCACGGTGGCCGACCTGCGCGCCGCGCTGCTGACGGCCAACGCCGGCGCGCCGCTCGGCGATTTGCTCGGCAGCAACCGCAGCGTCACGCTCGAATCCGGGCCGTTCCTGCGCGATGCAAACGACCTCGGCCAGCTCGTCGTCGGCGTGCAGGGCGGCCGTCCGGTGTTCCTCGCCGACGTGGCGACGCTCAGAGACGGCCCGCTGCCGCCAGCGCATTACGTCTGGCATGGCGTGGCTGCATCCCCCGCCGGCGCCGCGTCGTCGGCCGCCGCCGCGCCGCCCGGCGACTACCCCGCGGTCACGATCTCGATCACGAAGAAGCCGGGCGAGAACGCGATCGACGTCGCCGACGCGCTCGTCGCGCGCATCGGCGAGCTGCGCAACACCGTCATCCCGCACGACGTGCAGGTGAGCACGACGCGCAACTACGGCGCCACCGCCAACGACAAGGCGACGACGCTGATGGCCAAGCTCGCCTTTGCGACGATCTCGGTCGTTGCGCTCGTCTTCGTCGCGCTCGGCCGGCGCGAGGCGGCCATCGTCGGCAGCGCGGTCATCCTGACGCTGACGGTGACGCTGTTCGCCTCGTGGGCCTGGGGCTTCACGCTGAACCGCGTGTCGCTCTTCGCGCTGATCTTCTCGATCGGCATCTTGGTCGACGACGCCATCGTCGTCGTCGAGAACATCCACCGCCACCAGCACCATCACCCCGGCCGGCCGCTCGCGCAGCTGATCCCCGGCGCCGTCGACGAGGTCGGCGGGCCGACGATCCTGGCCACGCTCACCGTCATCGCGGCGCTGTTGCCGATGGCCTTCGTCAGCGGGCTGATGGGGCCGTACATGGCGCCGATCCCGATCAACGCCAGCATGGGCATGGTGCTGTCGCTGGCGATCGCGTTTGTCGTCACGCCTTGGCTGGCGCGGCTGTGGATGAAGGCGGTGCCGGCACCCGTGGCGCCCGCGCCTGGCGCGGCTGGCGAGCAGGCGCACGACCACGCCGCGCACGACGGCGGCAAAGGCATGGCGGGCAAGCTGGGGCCCCTGTTCCACCGCCTCTTCGCGCCGCTGCTCGACGCGCGGCGCGGCGCGCGCAACCGGCGGCTGCTCGGTGCCGGCGTCGCACTCGCGATCGTGCTGTCGGTGCTGCTGCCGGCCGCCGGCCTCGTGCGGCTGAAGATGCTGCCCTTCGACAACAAGTCGGAGTTCCAGGTCGTCGTCGACATGCCGGCCGGCACGCCGGTGGAGAAGACCGCCGCGTTGATGCGCGAACTCGGCGCGTGGCTGCGCACGCAGCCCGAGGTCACCGACTTCCAGGCGTACGCCGGCACGGCCAGCCCGATCAACTTCAACGGCCTCGTGCGCCAGTACGACTTCCGCGCCGGCGGCGAGGTCGGCGACCTGCAGGTCAACCTCGTCGACAAGGACCATCGCAGCCAGCAGAGCCACGCCATCGCGATGCGCATGCGGCTGGCGCTGCAGCAGATCGGCGCGCGGCACGGCGCCAACGTCAAGGTGGTCGAAGTGCCGCCGGGGCCGCCGGTGCTCTCGCCGATCGTCGCCGAGATCTACGGCCCCGAGGCCGAAGGCCGCCGCCAGGTGGCCAAGGCCGTGCGCACGGTGTTCGAGAAGACTCCGGGCGTCGTCGACGTGGACGACACCGGCATCGCCGCGGCGCCGCGTACGCTGCTCGTCGTCGACCGGCGCAAGGCCGCGATGCTCGGCGTGCCGCAGCAGGCGATCGTCTCGACGCTGCGCGCGGGCCTCGCCGGCGAGCCCACCGCCTACCTGCACGACGCGAGCAAGTACCCCGCCGCGGCGGTGCTGCAGCTGCCGCCCGAGCGCCACGGCGACCTCGACGCGCTGCTGGCGCTCACCGTGCGCTCGGCGGCGGGCAAGCTGGTGCCGATCCGCGAGCTGGTGACGGCCACCGACACGCTGCGCGAGCAGCCCGTCTTCCACAAGGACGGCCTGCCGGTGCACTACGTCACCGGCGACATGGCCGGCGCCAACGACAGCCCGCTGTACGGCATGTTCGCGATGCGCGGCGAGCTTGCAAAGCTGACGACGCCCGGCGGCGGCAGCCTCGCCGAGCACTTCATCAGCCAGCCCTCGGACCCGTACCGCGGCTACACGCTGAAGTGGGACGGCGAGTGGCAGATCACCTACGAGACCTTCCGCGACATGGGTGCGGCCTACGCGGTGGGGCTGGTGCTGATCTACCTGCTGGTCGTGGCGCAGTTCGGCTCGTACCTGACGCCGCTGATCATCATGGCGCCGATCCCGCTGACGATCATCGGCGTGATGCCGGGGCACGCGCTGCTCGGCGCGCAGTTCACCGCGACGAGCATGATCGGCATGATCGCGCTGGCCGGCATCATCGTGCGCAACTCGATCCTGCTCGTGGACTTCATCAATCTGCAGGTGCGCGAAGGTGTGCCGTTCGAGCGCGCGATCGTCAACTCGGCCGTCACGCGCGCGCAGCCGATCGTGCTGACGGGCCTGGCGGCGATGGGCGGCGCCTTCTTCATCCTCGGCGACCCGATCTTCAACGGGCTGGCGATCTCCCTCGTCTTCGGCATCCTCGTCTCGACGCTGCTGACGCTGGTGGTGATCCCGATCCTGTACTACGTCGCGTGGCGGCACCGCTTGCATGCGCTGCGGCCGGCCGCATCTGAAGCGACGCTGGCCTCGCCGCAGATCCAATCCACCTGACGACTTCCGGACCGCCATGACCGACGACAACAAGCACCTCGCCTGCCCGCAGTGCGGCACCACCAACCGCGTGCCCGAGGCGCGGCTCGATCAACAACCGGTGTGCGGCCGCTGCGGCACCGAGTTGATGGCCGCCAAGCCCGTGCCGCTGACCGACGCGGTGTTCGACAAGTTCATCGGCGGCACCGAACTGCCGGTGCTGGTGGACTTCTGGGCCGAGTGGTGCGGCCCGTGCCGCATGATGGCGCCGCAGTTCGAGCAGGCCGCCACCCTGATGCCGCGCGTGCGGCTGGCCAAGGTGGAGACCGACGCGAACCCGCAGGCGAGCGTGCGCAACCGCATCCGCAGCATCCCGACGCTGGTGCTGTACCAGGGCGGCGAAGAAGTCGCGCGGCGCAGCGGCGCGATGGCGGCGGGTGATCTCGTGCGCTGGGTGCAGGGCGCACTCAGCGCATAGAGATCCGTTCTGGCTGAACGGTCAGGGCTTCGGCAACCCCGCGCACGCATCGCGGCGCGGCTGGCCGAACGGCGCCGAGGCACCCCGTTCACGCGCACGCGCCGCCATCTGCTCGCGGTGCTGCTGGCGCAGCGTGTTGCACTCGTCGTAGGTCTTCGCGCCTTGCATGCGCGTGCGGTGTTCCTCGCGCTCTTGCGGCGACATCAGCGCCCAGCCCGGCGTGTAGTCGGCGCCCCAGCGCGGGCCGCGTGCGCCCATGCCGCCGGGCCCGCGGCCCGGGCCCATGCCCTGACCCATTCCCGGGCCCATGCCGGGCCCCGGCGCGCTGGCCCCGGCGCGCGGCCCCGGCCCGCCACGGGGCCCCGAAGCGCGCGGCCCCGGTCCGCCGCGCGGTGCGGAAGCACGCGGCCCCGGCGCCGAGGCCTGCGGCCCGGGCCCTGAAGCGCGCGGCCCCGGCCCCGGGCCGCCGCCTCCCGCCGGTGCTTGCGCGCTCGCGGGCAGGGCGGTGAGGGCAGCGCCGAGCGCAATGGCGGAAACAAGCGAAAGGGTGCTGACGATCTTCATCGCGGAAACCTCGTTGTCGACGTGAGGAGACAGGGATGCTGTGCAAGCCGCGTCTTCGCCTCATTGCGCAGGCGCAACGCGGCACAGGAGAAAAGCGCGAAGGTGCAAGGTTGTCGCTTCCGCGTCAAGGAACGGCAGACACCGGTCCATGGGCAAGAACGGTGCGCGCCCGCCGGCGCGCGCGGTGCGCGAGCATTGCGCCCGATCAATCGGCCCGGGCGCGCGCTGCGTTCAGATGGCGGGCGCCCCTTGGGGAGTCAGGGAGCAAAAGAGAGAAGGGCCGAACCGGGCCCGCGCACCACCGCCAAAGGACCGCCCGATGAGCTATCGCCGCCTTCTCGTGCCGCTGGACGACTCGCCGACCGCCAAGCGCGGCCTCGACGAGGCGATCGCCCTGGCGCGCGACCTGAACAGCACCGTCGTGCTGCTGCACGTGATGGAAATGATGCCGATGGTGCCCGAGGTCGGCACCGCCGAGGCCTGGGACGCGATCCGCGACGGCCTGCGCACCACCGGCCAGCGGCTGCTGGACGCCGCCGCCGAACGCGTGCGCGCCGCCGGCATCACCTGCGAGACGGTGCTGGGCGACGTCGAGGCGCGCCGGCCGGCCGACGTCATCGTCGAGGCGGCGACGGCGCAGCGCTGCGACGTCATCGTCATGGGCACGCACGGCCGGCGCGGCATCAGCCGCGCGCTGCTCGGCTCCGACGCCGAACTCGTGCTGCGCGAGAGCCCGGTGCCGGTGTTGCTGGTGCGCGGGGCGGCGGCGCGCGCGGGCTAACAGCCCTTCTGCGCCAGCGCAACGATCCGCTTGCGCTTGCCCGATCGGCCGAGCGGCAGTGCACGCTGCGCGCGGGTGCTGATGCGCAGCCCCTCGGCGCCCTGGCGGGCCGCGAAGTCGGCCAGCGCCCGGCGGCACCGCTCGCGCGAGCGCGCGCCGCGCGCGGCCTGCGGGCCGAGCACGAGTTGCAGCGCATCGGCGGCGGTCTGCAGCAGCTGGAAGTCGAACGTGCCGGCCTCGTCTTCGAGCACCGTCGTCAGCGCCAGCGGCAGCAGCGCCACCGGCCGGCCGTGGCGGCCGCGCACGACGAGCGTGTCGTCGCGCCGGCCCTGCACCTGCACGACCGGCAGGGCCGAGCCGCAGGCGCAGCGCCCGGTGCCCGCATCGCCCGCGGCGCCGGCCGGCCCAGCCGCTTCCAGCGAGATGCGGTCGCCGATGTCGAAGCGGATGATCGGCTGCACGCGGTTGGCCAAGTTCGTCAAGAGCGTCGTGTGCGACAGCCGCCCTGGCGGCACCGCGCGGCCGTGTGCGTCCACCGGTTCCAGCAGCACCCAGTCGGCGTTGACGTGCAGCCGGTGCGCCGCGCACTCCCAGGCGATTGGCAGGAACTCGCTGGCGCCATAGCTGTTGCGCAGCGCGCAGCCGAAGGCGTGTTCGATGAACTCGCGCACGCCGGCGCCGAGCGTCTCGCCGCCGGTCCACACCTCCTGCAGACGCAGCGTGAGCCGGCCGGCGCGCGCCTCGTCGGCGAGCAGCGCCGCGGCCGTCGGATAGGTGGCGAGGATCGTCGGCTGCAACGTGTTCAGCGCCGCCACCAGCGCGGCCAGCGGCTGCAGGATCGACAGGCACTGCCAGCCGCCGGCCGCCCACGGCCAGTGGCGGCGCAGCCGCTGCACCGAGACGTGGCTGGCGAAATGCCCGCCGGTGGCGCCGACGAACGCGAAGCGCTCGCCGAGGAAGAGCGGGTCGAAGCAGCGCTGCCACGGCCGCGGTGAATCGCGCCGCGTCGCTTCGAGCGCGTCGTAGACGGCCATCGCGGCCGCGTCGTGCACGTACAGCGCCGGCTCGCCGGTGCTGCCCGAACTCTCCCACGCCCAGTGCCGGCCGAGGTACGGCGAGCCGGCGCGCTCGGGTACGCCGATGAACTCGCGCAGCGTCGTCAGGCGGATCTCCGGGTCGGTGACCGCCGCTTCGAAGTCGCGCATCAGCTCGCGCTTGCCGGTGATGGGCCAGTCGGTGAGCGGCGCAACGGCGCCGTGCGGCGACACCGGGGCGAGCGCGCGGTAGCGCGGTGCAGCGGATGCGGCGCGAAATAGCGCCGCGAGCCGCCGCGATTGCCGCTCGGCGATGCCGGCCGCATCGGCGCGCGACGCGGCGGTGATGTCCAGCGTCAGCGCCAGGCTGCCGGCAGCGAGGTCGTCAGACATGGTGCAAGGATCCCGCCGCGGCGAAGGCGGTTATTGAGTCAGCGCAATGCGGTTCGGTGCGACCGATTACTTGCCCAGCCGCGCCAAGAGCGGCGCCCAGTCCATCGCCGGCCGCACATCGAACACCTCGCCCGACTCGTCGGCCTCGATCGGCTCGAGCACCCGCAGCTGGTCGGCAAGCACCGCTTCGTCGGCTTCGGAAGCGTCGTCGCCGCGCGCGGCGCGGGTACGCACGCGTTCGCGCAGCAGCTCGGGCGGCGCCGCGAAGCGCAGCACGATGAACGGCACGCCGAGTTGCGCGGCCACACGCCGCGCGGCGTCGCGCGCCTCGCGGCGGATGAAGGTGGCGTCGACGATCACCGGCCAGCCGGCGCGCACCACGTCGGCCGCGGCGGCGAGCAAGCGCTCTTGCGTCGCCGCGTTCATCGCCGCGGTGTACAGGCCCGCACCAGGCAGCGAGCGGCTGCTTTGCAGCGGCGCCAGGCCCGCGAGCCGCTTGCGCTCGACATCGGCGCGCACGCGCACGGCGCCGGCGGCTTCGACGAGGTCTTGTGTCAGCGTCGTCTTGCCGCTGCCCGACACGCCGTGCGTGACGAGGAAGGCGCGCGGCCGCGGCGCGGTCAACTGTTCGGCGAGCGCGAAGTAGCGCCGCGCCGTGTCGAGCGCCGCGGCGCGTGTGTCCGGCGAGTCGTCGGTCGCGCCACCGGTCGAATCCTCGCGCTTCGCCCCTTGCTCGGCGCGCAGCTGCGCCACCTTTGCGCGCACCAGCGCCCGATGCACGAGGTAGTAGCCGAAGACCGCGAGGCCGTCGTAATCGCCGCTCGCCTCGAGCCAGGCGTTGGCAAAGCGATGCGCCAGCGCGGGCAGGCCGTGCGCGAGCAGGTCCATCGTCATGAACGCGACCTCGTCGATCACGTCGATCCAGCGGAACGTGTCGTTGAACTCGATGCCGTCGAAGACGAGGCAGTGGCCTTGCTCGCGCGCGACGTTGCCCAGGTGCAGGTCGCCATGGCATTCGCGCACACGGCCGTCCGCACGGCGGCGCGCCATCGCCGGAGCGGCGTGCACCCAGGCGCGCGCTTCCCAGGCGCGCAGCCGGTCGAGGCCGGCCAGCGCCGCCGCGTCAGGCCAGCCGGCGGCGCCGGCGAGCGCTTGCAGATCGTCGAGGCTCGCCAGCAGCGCCTGCCGCGCCAGCGCCGGCGTGCCGAGCGGCGAGGCGGCGTCGTCGGGCGCCACGGCCGCGTCGGCGTGGAAGCGCGCGAGCCGCGCCGCGAGGTCGTCGACATCGGCCGCGCCCAACTCGCCGCGCGCGGCGAGGCGGTCCCACAGGCCCGCTTCGTCGAAGGCGCGCATGCGCACCGCAACGTCGAGGACGAAGGAGCGGTCGTCAGCGGCGTCGGACTCGCCGGCGAACCACGGCTCGCCCGGCGTGCCACGCACCTCGACCACGTCGAGGTACAGCTCGGGCGCGAGACGCCGGTTCAGCCGCAGCTCCTCGGCGCAAGCGTGGCGGCGGCGCGCCAGCGTGCTCTGGTCGAGGAACGAGGTGGCGATCGCCTTCTTGAACTTCCACGCGTGGCCGCCATGCAGCAGCACGTGCGAGATGTGCGTCTCGATGTGGCGCGGCGGCGCGCCGCCCGGTTCGGCAGACGGCGCAGCGAGCGACGCCGCGAGCGCCTGCACCATGCGCGCCTGCTCGGACGGCGTCAACTCGCGCGTGACGGGCGCAGCGACCGGCGCGCCCCCACGCGGGGCGGGTTCAGCCGGTGGCGCTGCGGGCATCCTGCGAGTGTGCACGGCGCCGCTTGCCCGCACGGGCGGTGGGCGCTGAGGCCGCCTCGGCGGCCTCGGCCCTCGTGCGCCGTGCCGCCGGCCGTGCCGTGGCGCCGCGCAAGCCACTCAGCCGCGCGACGAACGCGTCGATCGCCGCCTGCGGCCCCGCCGCGACCTGCGCTTCAGTGAGTGCGAGCGTCGCGCGCGGCCGCTTGCCGCAGACGCCGCGCATCTGCGCGAACACGCGCGCCGCGCCCGAGCCGCCCATCGTGCAGAAGAAGGCGACCTGCGCGCCGCCGAGCGGGTGCGCCTCGAGCCAGCCGCGCACCGGCGCCGGCAGGCTCCAGAACCACACCGGCGTGCCGACGAGCACGAGGTCGTAGGCGGCAGGATCGTGCCGCGCCGCCTTCACCTCGTCGGCACAGCGCAGCAGGGCGCCGAGCGCGCAACGCGCATAGCTCGGCGTGCCGGCGCGGGCCGGCAAGGTGATCTCTTCGACATCGGCGCCGAGCTTCGTGGCGACCAGCCGGCCGATCTGGCGCGTGTGGCCGGTGCGGGAGTGAAAGACGACGAGCGTGCGCGGGGGCGTGGACATGACCGGCCTGCCTGCCCGGCGCCGCGAGGGCGCGGGCGCGAGTGAAGCGATGAGGTCATCATCGGCTGCGCGCACGCGGGGTCATTGAGTGCGCTCAATCGCGCGACCGGTGCAGCACCGCAGCGCCGCCGCCATTCATCGCCCGATGCGCCGCGGCCCGAGGCGCTGCGCCCCTTAGCGCGGCACGAGGAACGTCGTCTTCTCCTGCACCGCCGCCTCGGCGTGGCCGCTTTCGGTGACGGCCAGGTGCACCGTCTGCGCGCCCGGCGGCAGCGCCGCGGCGGCTTCGGCGGGCAGCGACAGGCGCAGCGTCAGCGGCCGCGCTTCGCCGGGCGCCAGCGCGAGCGGCTCGGCGTGGTCGAGCGTCATTCCGCGCAACCCGTCCACCGACAGCCGCACCTCGGTGGCGCGCTCGCCGCGGTTGGTGATCTTCACGCGGTACAGGTTTTCGACGCGGCCGTCGTCGCCCAGGCGCGCCATCACACCGCGGTCGCGCATCACGTCCAGGCTCACCGGCGAGCGCATCGCCAGGCCCACCGCGAACGCCGTGCCGGCGGCCCCGAGCAGCGCGCCGTAGACGAGCACGCGCGGGCGCCACAGCCGGCGCAGCATCTGCGCGCGGCTCAGCCGCTGTTCGACGCCGTTGGAGGTGGCGTAGCGCACGAGGCCCGTGGGGTAGCCCATCTTGACCATCACGTCGTCGCAGGCGTCGATGCACGCGGCGCAGCCGATGCACTCGTTCTGCAGGCCGTTGCGGATGTCGATGCCGGCCGGGCACACCTGCACGCACAACGTGCAGTCGGTGCAACTGCCGAGGCCGACGCTTTGCGGATCGGTGCGCCGCGGCCGCGCGCCGCGCGGCTCGCCACGAGCGCCGTCGTAGGCGATGACAAGCGAGTCGCCGTCGATCAGCGTGCTCTGGATGCGCGCGTAAGGGCACATGTACTTGCAGATCTGCTCGCGCATGTAGCCCGCGTGGAAGTACAGCACGCCGGCGTAAAAGAACAACCAGAACACCGGCCACGACGCAACGCCGGCCTGCGCCAGATGCGCCGGCAGCTCGCGGATCGGCACGAAGTAGCCGACGAACGTGTACCCCGCCGCGAGCGCGACGACCAGCCAGCCGGCGTGCTTCAAGCTGCGGCGGCGCACCTTGGTGAACGACCACGGCTGCGCGTCGAGCCGCATGCGCGCCGCGCGGTCACCTTCGGCGCGGTGCTCGATCCACTGGTAGACGAGGCTGTAGACCGTCTGCGGGCAGCCGTAGCCGCACCACAGCCGCCCCGCAAGTGCGGTGAAGAAGAACAGCGCCAGCGCCGAGATGACCAGGAGCCCCGCAAGGAAGATCAGGTCCTGCGGCTGCAGCACGAGCCCGAAGACGTGAAAGCGCGGCGCGTCGAGGTCGAAGTACACCGCCTGCCGGCCGTTCCAGCTGAGCCACGGCACGCCGAAGAACACACCTTGGGTGACCGCGACCATCAACCAGCGCAGGTTGTCGAAGCGCCCGCGCACCGCGCGCGGATAGATCTT
This sequence comes from Betaproteobacteria bacterium, assembly GCA_016716535.1. GTDB lineage: Bacteria > Pseudomonadota > Gammaproteobacteria > Burkholderiales > Burkholderiaceae_C > Rubrivivax. The sequence continues at coordinate 368,644 of JADJWD010000005.1, forward strand.
GGCCTGCTTCTCGTACAGCGAGACGAGGCGGATGGGCTGCTCGGCGACGGTCATCGGAGTGGGTGATGCAGCCGCGGCGCGCGAAGCGTGCGCCGAAGCCGCGAGGCGTTCTTTAAAGGTGCACGCGCAGTGTACCTTTAGAAGCTTGCGCCGTGTTGACGCCGCGCAACCGCGAGCCGTGACGAGGTGCTGCGAAACGGCAGCGACGAGCGCCACCACCGAGCGCCGGCCACCCGGCGTCCTCGGCCCGGGCCGAAGCGCAACGACTGCCCGACCCGAGTCCGAATCGAATCAGCCCGGCCGCCCGTCCAACCGCGGCCGCGTCAGGATCGGCCAGTAGACAACCGCGTAGATCGCGAAAGCAGCCGACCACATCGCCGCCGACACGGTGACCGAAGCGATCTGGAACGAAGGCGCGAAGAGCGGCACGAACGTGCGCACCACCGCCGCCAGCGCCACGAGCACATAGGCCACCACCTCGCCACGGCCCGCGCGCAGCGGCCGCCCGGTGTGGCCGCGCGCGGTGCGCGTGATCATGCCGATGATCAGCCCGCCGATCGCGCCGACGGTGAGCGCGTGCGTGGCCACCGAAGGCGCCGCCCAGCCCAGCGCCGCCGCGGCGCGCAGCGCCAGGTGCACGATGATCCACAGATACGCAACGTGCAGCACCCACACGATCGGCGTGCGCGTCGTCGTCCACGGCTGCCAGCGCCACCAGCGCGCCGCATGCAGCGCCGCGCAGACCGCGAGCACCGTGGCGACGACGCCGGCCGGCAGCGTGACGAGCCCCGGGTGCAGCAGGTCCAGCGGCAGCAGCACGAGCGTCATGCCGAGCACGGCGGTTTCGAGCCGCGCATTGCGCGTCGCCGCGGCGCCGGGCACGCCGTTGTTCGTGAACATCGGGATCACGCGCCCGCCCATCACCGCCATGATGAAGAGCACCGCGTCGAGCGCGACCTGGATGCCGAGGTTGCCCGGCAGCGACAAGAGCCCGGCCAGCGTCAAGTGGAACAGCGCGTCGGCCACCGCCATCAGCACGAGCAGCGCGACGAAGAAGTAGTTGCGCTGGTTGCGCGCGGCGAAGAACGGAATCGCCAGCGCCACCGCGGCGGCCAGCGGGAAGGCCGCGCTCACCACCGCCGCGGCCAGCGGGAACGGCGTCAGCACGAGCACGCGGCCGGCCACCCACAGCGCCGCCAGCGCCGCCAGCGCCGCGCCGGTGGGGGTCGGCCGGTTGGTCCAGTTGCGCCCGGCCGTGAACAGGAAGCCGACGATGACCGCCAGCGCGAAGCCGAACACCATCTCGTGCGCGTGCCACAGCGGCCCTTGCAGGTAGGCGCCGGGCAGCCAGCCGGCGTACTGCATCGCCCAGGCGCCGATCGACAGCGCCGCGAAGCTGCTGGCCAGCAGGTAGAAGGGCCGGAAGCCCAGGCGCCACAGCGCGAAGGGGCGGTGCTCGGGTCCGTCGGCGCGCGGCGGTTCTTCAATGCGCATCAGGCTCACGGTGTTCATCAGGGGTGCGGGGCGCGGCGTCGCGTGGCCGTCGCCCGGGTGGAGGAAGAGTGGGTGCGGCGCCAGACGAGCGCCGCGCCGGCCATCGTCAGCACGAACAGCGCCAGGGCCAGCGCGTTGAGCGCCGAGCCCTGGGCGCGGGCATCCGGCGCGCCCGCCAGGCCGCCGAAGAAACGCCACAGCAGCGAGCCGTGCAGCAGCGTCAGCGGCACGTAGAACCAGCGCCCGAAGGCGACCTTGATGCGCGCCAGCGCCGGCAGGATCACCGGCGCGTGGCCCATCACCATCGCCAGCACGAAACCGAGGCCGAGCGCGTGCAGCGCCACGTCGCGCAGCAGCGCGGTGGCGGCGGCCTCGGTGCCGCCCGCGCCGATCGCCAGTGTCGCCCACGCCACGCCGGCCGCGCCCAGCCAGGCGTAGCCGCCGAGCAGGCACACGGCCATGTAGCGGCTCAGGCCATGGGCGAAGATCGTGCGCCGCGCGATGTCGAACAGCAGCAGCCACACGGCGAGCGCCGCGAGCGCCGCGCCGAACAGCGCGCCGCCGGCGCGGGGTGCCGGCCACGACAGCGCGGCGCCGGCGAGCAGCAGCGCGACGATGACGAAGAACGACGCCAGCGCGCCGGGGCGCCGGCGCATCAGCCGCGTCATCTCGAGCCGCTCGGCGGCGATCGTCAGCACGAGGAAAGTGAACCACAGCGCGAGCGTCGCCGCGCCGGTGTGATCGACCGCAAACGCGACGTTGCCCGCCAGCCAGGCCAACGCCGAGACGCACAGGAGCGCCGTGTGCGCCGCCGCCTGGCGCTGCCACAGGCGCACGTTGACGACCACGAAGACGAGCGCCGCGGCGACCAGCAGCGCGCGCGCCACGGCCGGCGCGCCGGCCAGCAGCGCCACCGCGGCCGCCGCCGACGACAGCGGCGCGAGGAAAGCCGGCGCCGCGCGCATCGCCACGGCGCGCTCGATGCCGATGACGGTGCCGAGGAAGCCGCAGATCATCAGCGCGGCGTGGAAGAGCGTGGCCGCGCCGAGCCAGGCGCCGCCGCCGACATCGACGCCGGCGCGCACGAGGCCGCCGCTGATGCCAAAGACGAGCGCGCTGGCGATCGCCAGTGCCAGCGGCGCGGCAAGGAGGAGCACGGCCGGCACCCGCGCGCGCGCCGGCGCCGCCTCGGCACGACGGCCGACCGGCACCTCCCCTGCGGCGCGCGCGTTCACGGCCCGCTCACCAGTTCATGAAGCGCCGGCCGTCGGCGCTCATGCGCTCGGGTGTCCACGGCGGGTCCCAGACGAGTTCGACGCAGATCGTCGCGGCCGGCGGCACGACGCGGTCGAGTTCGGCCTCGACCTCCTCGACGATGCTCTCGGCCACCGGGCACGCGGCCGAGGTCATCGTCATCTGCACGTGCACACGCTCGGGCGTCGCGGTGACGCCGTAGACGAGGCCGACGTCGACGATGCTCATCGCGATCTCCGGGTCGACGACATTGGCCAGCGCCGCGCGCAGCGGCGCCTCCAGCTCGGGCGGCCCTTCGTAGGGGAAGGACTCCGGCGACGCCGATGCATCGTTGGCGGCGTCGGCCGGCATGGCGGATGCGCCGGATGCGCCGGCTGTCTCGGACACCTGGTCGTCGGGTTCAGTTGCCACGGGGGGCTCCTCGTGCGTTGCCGCTGCGCGCCGGCGCGCGGCGCAACGGCACCTCGATCGAAAGTGCCCGCGCCAGCGCCTGCCGGTTGGCGGCCAGGTCGGCGAGCGTGCAGCCGTCGAGCACGCCGTAGAACGCGTCGATCGCCTGCTGCATCACGCCGCGCAGCCGGCACACCGGGGCGATGCAGCACTGGCCCGGGTTCTCGCCGAAGCACTCGGCCGGCACGACGTCGCCCTCGGTCTGGCGCACGACGTCGCCGATGACGATCTCGGCCGGCGCGCGCGCCAGGTCGAGGCCGCCGCCCTTGCCGCGCACGTTCGTCAGCAGGCCGACCTGGCCGAGAAAGTGCGCGACCTTGGTGAGGTGGTTCTCGCTGACGCCGAAGGCGCAGGCGATCTCGGCGATCGTCGCCCGCCGGCCCGGCTGCGCGGCCAGGTACAGCAGCACGCGCAGGCTGTAGTCGGTGAACGAGGTGAGCTTCATCGGTGGAAAGCGGGCCGCCGGAAGGGCAGGCAACAAAGAAGGAAGAAGGCCGGCAAAAGATGCACGGACGATGCATCTATCGTACGCGCCGGCGCGGCCTGCCGCCCTTGATGCGGGTCAAGCCGGCCGGCGCCGCCGGTGCTGGTGCGGTGCCGCGGGTGGCGCCGGGCACCGCCGTTGCCCGGTCTGCAACGGGACTCGGGCGCCCGAAGGGGCCCGCAGGCCCGGCCCCCACCCACCCACCGCGATGCCCCGCCTGCGCGACAAGCCCGACGACCTTGCACGCGGCGCCGCGGCCACGGCCGCGGCGGCCGGCGGCGTGGTCGTCGTCACCGGCTACGGCGGCGCGATCGGCTCGGCGCTGGCGCGGCGGCTGCGCGAGCGCTACACGGTCGTCGGCCTCGATGCCCGTTGCCGCGCCGGCGACGCGCACTGCATCGAGGCCGACATCGCCTCGCGCGAGTCGCTGGCGCGGGCGATGGCGACGATCCGCCGGCGGCACGGTTCGCGCCTCGCCTCGGTGGTGCACCTGGCCGCGTACTTCGACATGACCGGCGAGCCGAACGCGCTGTACGAGCGCGTCAACGTGCAGGGCACGGCCCGGCTCGTCGAGGCGCTGCGCGAGTTCGAGGTCGAGCAGTTCGTGTACGCGAGCACGATGCTCGTGCACGCGCCCACCGAGCCCGGCCGGCCGATCGACGAGGCCTGGCCGTTGCAGCCGAAGTGGGCCTACCCGCGCTCGAAGGTCGACGCCGAGCACGAGCTGCGCCGCCGCCGCGGCACGATGCCGACGCTCGTGCTGCGCATCGCCGGCATGTACACCGACGGCGGCGACTCGGCGCCGCTGGCGCAGCAGATCCAGCGCATCGACCAGCGCGCCGTGACGAGCCACGTCTTCCCCGGCGACCGCACGCGCGGCCAGGCCTTCGTGCACCTCGACGACCTGTGCGACGCGGTGCGGCGCGCCGTCGACCGCCGGCAGCGCCTGCCGGCCGAGGCGACGCTCTTGATCGGCGAGCCCGGCCGGCCGCTGTCGTACGAGGAGCTGCAGGACACCTTCGGCCGCCTGATCCACGGCGACGCCGACTGGCAGACGCTGCGCGTGCCCAAGCCGCTGGCCGCCGCCGGCGCGTGGCTGCAGGAGAAGGCCGAGCAGGTGGTGCCCGACGCCATCGACCAGGGCGCCGCGCCGTTCATCAAGCCGTTCATGATCGATCTGGCCGACGACCACTTCGAGCTCGACACCTCGGCCGCCGAGCGCCTGCTCGGCTGGCGGCCGCGGCACACGCTCGCCGACACGCTGCCGGGCATCGTCGCTTCGCTGAAGGCCGACCGCGGCGCCTGGTACGCGCGCCACAAGCTCGATTCACCCGAAGGCGTGACGCCCGAAGAACGACGCGCCCTCGGCGAGCGCGAACGTACGGCGCTCGACGAGCACGTGGCGATGATGGCGCAGCTGCACCGCGAGACGCTCTGGGCGCACTTCGTCGTGATCTTCCTCGGCGCGTGGATGGTGGCCGGGCCCTTTGCCTTCGGCTACCGCGACGAGTGGGCGATGAGCCTGAGCGACATCGCGAGCGGCGGCCTGATGATCCTCTTCGGCTCGCTGTCGCTCGATCGCCGCTACGGCTGGGCGCAGTGGGCCAACGTGTTCGTCGGCTGCTGGCTGCTGATGGCGCCGCTGGTGTTCTGGACCCCCAGCGCGGCGGCGTACCTGAACGGCACGCTGGTCGGCACGCTCCTCATCTCGCTGGCGATCCTCGTGCCGCACATGCCCGGCATGAGCATGGTCGGCATGGCCACGGGGCCGGACATCCCGCCCGGCTGGGACTATTCGCCGTCGGACTGGACGCAGCGGCTGCCGATCATCGCGCTGGCGCTGTTCGGCTTCTTCCTCAGCCGCTACATGGCCGCTTATCAGCTGGGCCATATCCCGGCGGCGTGGGATCCGCTGTTCGGCCGCGGCACCGAGACGATCATCACCTCGGAGCTCTCGCGCGCCTGGCCGGTGGCCGACGCCGGGCTCGGCGCTTTCGGCTACCTCCTCGAGGCGCTGTCGGGGCTGATGGGCGACCGCAAGCGGTGGCGCACGATGCCGTGGATGGTGGCGCTGTTCGGCTTCCTCGTCGTGCCGCTGGGCGGCGTCAGCATCTTCTTCATCATCATCCAGCCGATCTGGATCGGCACCTGGTGCACGCTGTGCCTCATCGCCGCCGCGGCGATGGTGCTGATGATCCCGTACTCGCTCGACGAGATCATCGCGATGGTGCAGTTCATGCAAGAGCGCCGGCGCGCCGGCCGGCCGCTATGGGCCGCGTTCTGGCACGGCGACACGATGGCCGGCGGCACGAAGGACCACTCGTTCGAGTTCGACCGCCCCTTCGGCACCTTCATGCGCCAGATGTGGGCCGGCGGCGTCTCGGCGCCGTGGACGCTGAACGCGTGCGTCGCGATCGGCATCGCGCTGATGTGCACGCGGCTGTTGTTCGGCAGCGAGGGTGCGATGGCGAACAGCGACCACCTCGTCGGCGCGCTCGTCGTCGTCATCGCCGTCAGCGCCTGGGCCGAGGTGGGGCGGGCGCTGCGCTACGCGATTCCGCCGTTCGGCGCCTGGCTGCTCGTGGCGCCGTGGCTGCTGGAAGGCGAGGGCAGCAGTGCGGCGGCGTTCGCCAGCGTCGCGGCCGGGGCGGCGTTGATCGCCCTCAGCCTGCCGCGCGGCGCGATCCGCAGCCGCTACGGGGCGTGGGATCGCTGGGTGAGGTAGTGCCGCGGCGCGGCGCTCGTCAACCGCGGCGCGCCGCCTCGATCGCCGCGATGTCGATCCGGCCCATCGTCATCATCGCGTCGAAGGCGCGCTTGGCCGCGGCGCGGTCGGGGTCGGTGATCGCGGCGACCAGCACCCGCGGCGTGATCTGCCACGACAGGCCCCACTTGTCCTTGCACCAGCCGCAGGCGCTCTCCTGGCCGCCGTGGCCGACGATGGCGTTCCACAGCCGGTCGGTCTCGGCCTGGTCCTCGGTCAGCACCTGGAACGAAAACGCCTCGGTTTGCTTGAAGGCCGGGCCGCCATTGAGGCCGATGCACGGGATGCCCATCACCGTGAACTCGACCGTCAGCGCGTCGCCCTCGCGGCCGGAAGGAAAGTCGCCGGACGCGCGATGGACCGCACCGACCGTGCTGTCGGGAAACGTGCGCGCGTGAAGGCCAGGCGGACCAGCGCCTCCTGCCACTTGTTGGCCAACGTGGCGTGGTTGCCGTAGCCGCGCCGGAGCACCACGCGGCCGAACTGCGCGACGACACGGAGGGCGTATTCCAGCACCTCGGGGCTCGTGTTGTCGCCCTGCCTGCAGTGCCAGTACGCCTCGGGCAAGAACGCCTCCGACGCCGACACGCCCGAGGGCAAAGTCCATCTCGGCCCCCTGGGCCAGTACCTCAAACGCACCGACCCGGCGTTCTCGCCGGACTTGGCTTCTCACGGATGCATCTTCTTGGCAAGCGCAGCGCCCGCGCGCACAGCGCGCACAGCGCACAGCGCCCCGCTCACTCCACCGTCACGCTCTTCGCCAGATTCCGCGGCTTGTCGACATCGGTGCCGCGCGCACAGGCCGTGTGATACGCCAGCAGCTGCAGCGGCACCACGTGCAGGATCGGGCTCAGCGCCCCGTAGTGCTCGGGCATGCGGATGACGTGCACGCCGGCGTCGTTCTCGATCTGCGTGTCGCTGTCGGCGAAGACGTACAGCTGGCCGCCGCGGGCGCGCACTTCCTGCATGTTGCTCTTGAGCTTCTCGAGCAGGGCGTCGTTCGGCGCCACGGTCACCACCGGCATCTCCTCGGTCACCAGTGCCAGCGGCCCGTGCTTCAGCTCGCCGGCGGGGTAGGCCTCGGCGTGGATGTAGCTGATCTCCTTGAGCTTCAGCGCGCCTTCCAGCGCGATCGGGTAGTGCAGGCCGCGGCCGAGGAAGAGCGCGTTGTGGCGGCGCGCGAAGTCCTCGCTCCACGAGATGACCTGCGGCTCCAGCGCCAGCACGGCCTGCAGCGCCACCGGCAAGTGGCGCAGTGCCTTGAGCTGGCGCGCCTCTTCCTCGTCGGACAAGCGCCCGCGCACCTGCGCCAGCGCCAGTGTCAGCAGGTACAGGCCCGCGAGCTGCGTCGTGAACGCCTTCGTGCTGGCGACGCCGATCTCGACGCCGGCGCGCGTGATGTAGGCGAGCTTGCACTCGCGCACCATCGCGCTCGTCGCGACGTTGCAGATCGTCAGCGTGTGCTCCATGCCGAGGCTGCGCGCGTGCTTCAGCGCCGCGATCGTGTCGGCCGTCTCGCCGCTCTGGCTGATCGTCACGACCAGCGTCTTCGGGTCGGGCACGCTGTCGCGGTAGCGGTACTCGCTGGCGATCTCCACCGTCGTCGGGATGCCGGCGATGCCTTCGAGCCAGTAGCGCGCCGTGCTGCCGCTGTAGTAGCTGGTGCCGCAGGCGAGGATCAGCACGCGGTCGATCTGCTTGAAGACGCGGTGCGCGCCGTCGCCGAACAGCTCGGCGCTGATGCCCTGCACGCCTTCGAGCGTGTCGGCCAGTGCGCGCGGCTGCTCGAAGATCTCCTTTTGCATGTAGTGGCGGTACGGCCCCAGTTCGGCCGCGCCGCTGTGCGCGTTGACCGTGCGCACTGGCCGTTCGGCGGCGACGTAGCGCACGGGCGCGGCGGCGTGGCCGTGGCCCGACCTGGCCGCAGCGGGGGCCGACGGCGCCACCTCCGGCCGCGTCACCCACACGCGGCCCATCTGCAAGTCGACCACGTCGCCTTCTTCGAGGTAGACGATCTGGTTGGTGACGCCGGCCAGCGCCATCGCGTCGCTGGCGAGGAAGTTCTCGCTGGCGCCCTTGCCGTTGTCCTGCGCGACGCCCACGCCCACGACGAGCGGCGAGCCCATGCGCGCGCCGACGACGCGGTGCGGCTCGTCGCGGCAGAAGACGGCGATCGCGTAGGCGCCGCGCAGCCGCGGCACGGCGGCCTGCACGGCTTCGAGCAGGTCGCCTTCGTAGAGGCTGTGCACGAGGTGCGCGATGACCTCGGTGTCGGTCTGGCTCGCGAAGACGTAGCCACGGCGCTTCAGCTCGGCGCGCAGCTCGTCGTGGTTCTCGATGATGCCGTTGTGCACGAGCGCGATGCGCCCCGAACTCGCCTCGCTGCCGCCGGGCCCGGCGCTGAAGTGCGGGTGCGCGTTGTGCACCGCCGGCGCGCCGTGCGTGGCCCAGCGCGTGTGCGCGATGCCGGTGCCGCTGCTGACGCCGTCGCGCTGCACCTGCGTGTCCAGCTCGGCGACGCGCGAGGTGCTGCGCGTGCGCTTCAGTTCGCCGTTCTGATGCACGGCGACGCCGCAGCTGTCGTAGCCGCGGTACTCGAGCCGCTTCAGGCCCTCGACGAGGATCGGGACGATGTTGCGGGTGCTGACGGCGCCGACGATGCCACACATGGTTGAAGGTCCCTTCGGGTTGCGAGGTGCGGGATGCTAGAAAGGCTCCGATGAAATGTTCTTGCGAAGATTTAGTGAAATCGACGCATTACATCGCATGTGACAAGTGACAGAATATTCGTTCACTTCATGTCGATGTTATGGAAGAAACTGCCACAGCCCAGCTCGACGCCACCGACCTGCGGCTGCTCGATCTGCTGCAGAACGACGCCTCGCTGTCCAACCAGGACCTCGCCGCCGCGGCCCACACGTCCCCCGCGACGGCGCTGCGCCGCGTGCGGCGGCTGGTCGACAGTGGCGTCATCGACCGCCGCGTCGCCTTGCTGAACCCCGAGCGGCTGGCGTTCGCCGCGCAGGGCCTGAGCGCGATCGTCGAGATCTCGCTCGACCGCCAGGGCGCGGAACACCTCGATGCCTTCGAGCAACGTGTGCAGGCCGACGCCGAGGTGCAGCAGTTGTGGCGCGTGTCGCCGGGCCCCGACTTCGTGCTCGTCGTGCACTGCACCGGCGGCATGGCGGGCTACCAGGCGCTGGTGCAGCGCCTGTTCACGCAGGACGCCAACGTGCGCAATGTGAAGGCGTACTTCAGCGTCAGGCGCGCGAAGTTCGACCCGCGGATCGTGCTGGCGCGGTAGCCGGTGCGCATAGCGGCGGCCGTGGCGCAGTGGCGCGCGCTTGCGGCAGATCATGTGCGCTGCGGGGTCGGCCGGCCGAGGCCGGCCTAGTCGTGGCAAGAATGATGGCCATGCTGAATCGCTCCTTGCCCGCTCTCGTCGTGGCGCTGTTCGCGCTGCCTTTCTCGTCCGCGGCGCAGCCGCTGGCCTGCCCCGCGGCGTCCACGCTGGTGCAGATCGCGCCGTGCCCGTCGCTCGACCAGCTTCGCGCCGGCTTTCTCGGCTACTGCGGCGACAACGCCCGCATGCTCGACGGCGACCGCGTGACGTGCGCCAGCTTCGAGAACTACCTGCGCCTGAAGAACACGGCGCGCTGGGAATCGGCCGACGGGCGCTTCGAGGGCTACCTGTCGTGCCAGCCGGGCACCGCGGCAGTGACCACGCTCGGGCCGGCGGCGATGACGATCGCCCGACGGGGCAACATCACGCGCGTCGTCTGCAACTACGGCGACGACGCGGCGCTGACGCATCGCACACGCGCGCGGTGCACGGTGGCCGACCCCGCCGCCTGCGCGGCCGATCCGGCGGCGTGCCGGGCGAACTGCCAGTAAGCCGCAGCCGGCGCGTTCCTCAGCCCGCCGCCTTCAGGATCGCCAGTCCCTTCAGGTACTCGCCTTCGGGAAAGACGAGCGTCGTCGGGTGGTCCGGCGCGCCTTCGAGGCGGCGGATGATCGCGCCGTCGACCTCGGCGTCGATCGCCGCGCCGGCGACGATCTTGTGAAAGAGCTCGGCGCCGACGCCGCCCGAGCAGCTGAAGGTGAGCAGCAACCCGCCGGGCGCCAGCAGCTTCAGCGCCAGGCGGTTGATGTCCTTGTAGGCGCGCGCGGCGCGCTCGGCGTGCGCGGCGGTCGGCGCGAACTTCGGCGGGTCGAGCACGATGGCGTCGAAGCGGCGGCCGGCCTTCAGCGCGTCGCGCAGGAACTGGTTGACGTCGGCGTCCACCGCCTCGCTGCGCGCGGCATCGAAGCCGTTGGCGGCGACGTGCGCCGTGAGCCGCTCGAGCGCCGGCGCCGACGAATCGACGCTCGTCACGTGCGCCGCGCCGCCGGCCAGCGCGGCGACCGTGAAGCCGCCGGTGTAGCAGTAGCAGTTGAGCACCGTCTTCAGGCCCAGCTCGCGCACCCAGCGCGCGAAGAGCGCGCGGTTGTCGCGCTGGTCGAGGTAGAAGCCGGTCTTGTGGCCGCTGTGCACGTCGAGCGTCAGGCGCCAGTCGTGCTCGGTCATCGCCACCTCGGTGGCGCCGTCGCCGCGCAGCCAGCCGGTCACCGGCGGCAGGCCTTCGAGCGCGCGCACGCCCGAATCGCTGCGTTCGTAGAGCCGCGCCAATCCCGTCGCGGCAAGCAGCGCGTCGGCGATGGCGGCCTTCCAGCGCTCGGCGCCGGCGGAGAGGAACTGCGCGCTCAGCACATCGCCGTAGCGGTCGACGATGAGGCCGGGAAGGCCGTCGGCCTCGCCGTGCACGAGGCGCACGCCGGTGCTTTGCGCCGGCACGATGGCCAGCCGCTCGCGCAGCGCGAGCGCGCGCGCAACGCGGCGCTTGAAGAACGCGTGGTCGATGCGCTCGGTCTCGTCGAAGCTCCACGCGCGCACGCGGATCATCGAGCTTGCGCTGTAGGCGCCCCAGGCGAGGAAGCGGCCGTCGGCGGCCTCGACGCGCACCGTCTCGCCGGCGTCGGCCTTGCCACGCGCGACGCTGCCCTGGAACACCCAGGGGTGGCGGCGCAGCAGCGAACGTTCCTTGCCTTCGGCGAGGCGGATCGATTTCATGCGCGGGATTGTCGTCGGCCGGCCACCGCAGGGCCGTGCATCACGGCTTGCGCTTCGCCCGCGGATGCGCCGCGTCGTACACGCGCGCCAGGTGCTGGTGGTCGAGCTTCGTGTAGACCTGCGTCGTCGTGATGCTGGCGTGGCCGAGCAACTCCTGCACGGCGCGCAGGTCGCCGCTGGATTGCAGCAGGTGGCTCGCGAAGCTGTGGCGCAGCATGTGCGGGTGCACCGGCACCGCCAGGCCGCTGGCCTGTGCCTGCGCCTTCAAGCGGCCGCGCAACTGCCCGGCGCTGAGCCGCGTGCCGCGCCGGCTGACGAAGAGTGCCGGCTCGTCGCCGCGCGCGAGTTGCACGCGCACGGTCAACCACGCCTGCAGCGCCGCCAGCGCCGCGCGCCCCACCGGCACGCTGCGCCGCTTGCTGCCCTTGCCCAGCACGTGCGCGCTGGCGTCGGCGATGTCCACCCAGCCGCGGCCGGCGCGCTGGCCCTCGCCGCTGGCGCGCAGGTCCAGGCCCAGGATCTCGGCGACCCGCAGGCCGCTGCCGTACAGCAATTCGACGATCGCGTGGTCGCGCAACGCCAGCAGCGGGTCGATGTCGTGTGTGCCTTCGCTTGGCGCGGCTGCACCCGTGCGCGCCTGCGCATGTTCGGCCAATGCCACCGCCTGCTCGACCGACAGCGCCTTCGGCAGCGGCTTGCCGGCCTTCGGCGCGCGCAGGCCTTCGACCGGGTTCGCCGCGACGACGCCCAGCCGCCCCCAGTGCCGATACAGACCCCGCCACGCCGCCAGCACGAGCGCGATGCTGCGCGGCCCGAGCCCGGCGCCGCGCAGCCGCGCCGCCCAGCCGCGCAGGTGGTGCGGCTGCGCGGCCTGTAGCGGCACGCCTTCGTGCGCGGCGCTTTGCTGCAAGCGCTCGAGCGCCTCGCGGTACAGCACCAGCGTGCGCGGCGCGAGGCGGCGTTCGACTTGCAGGTGGTGCAGCCAGGCCTCGATGTCGGCGTGCAGCGGCGTGGCGGCGCCGGCGGTGGCGCCGCTCGTGCCTTCGCCCAGGGCGGTCATCGTGCGCGCGAAGCGCTGGCCCCGCTCGTTCGGCCCGCGATCAGCCGGCGCGCAGCCGCGCCAGCGCGGCGCCGGCCAGCTCGCCGATGCGCACGAGGAAGTCGGTGCCCATCTCGGCCGCGTAGCGTGTCGGGTCGGGCGAGCCCAGCACCAACAGGCCGAAGGCGCCGCTCGTGCCGCCTTCGCCCATGCCGCCACCTGCGCCGCCGGCGCCGGCCGCGCCACCCGCCCCCGGCCGCAGCGGAATCATCGCCACGCTGGCCACCGTGCCCGGGTCTTCGAGCCAGCTCACCGCCTCGAAGCCGGCGTTGACGCCGCAGTACGGCAGGCCCAGGCTGCCGGCGAACGTCTTCACGTCGTCGCTGACGCTCGTTGCGAAATCGGCCTCGGCGTGCGCCGGCGCCAGCGACCACAGGCGGATCGCCGCCTGCGGGATCAGAAACTCGTGCTTCAGCGTCGCGACGATCGCCGCCGGCAGCGCCGCCGCGTCGGCCGTGCGCATCAGCATGCGCGTGAAGCGGTGCAGCCGGTCGACAAGCGCCATGTTCTCCTGGCCGGCGCGGATCATCTCGACGATCTTCAGCTCGAGGCCCTTGATGCGCTCGCGCAGCATTTCCATCTGCCGCTCCGACAGCGTGACGGCGCGCTGCCCGTGCGGGCTGGTCAGCCGGATGCCGGCCAGCAGCTCGGCGTGCCGCTCGAAGAAGGCGGGCGAGCGCGCCAGCCAGGCGGCGATGGCCGCCTCGTCGGCGGGCGCGTCGTGGGCCGGCGCGTGGGGGTCGTTGCTCACAGCTCGATCTCTCCTTCGAACACGAACTCGGCGGGGCCGGTCATCAGCACGTGTGCATCGTCGCCGGGCCACTCGACGGCGAGGTCGCCGCCGCGCGTATGCACGGTGACGCGGCGGTTGTTGTCGCCCGCGCCTGCCCCTGCCCCGGTACCCAGCCACCCGAGCCGCAGGCCCGCCACCACCGCGGCGCAGGCACCGGTGCCGCACGCAAGCGTCTCGCCGGCGCCGCGCTCGTAGACGCGCAGGTCGATCTCGCCGCTGCCGAGCACGCGCACGAAGCCGACGTTGACCTTCTTCGGGAATCGCGGGTGCGCTTCGATCAACGGCCCGAGCGTGGCCACCGGCGCGGTGACAACGTCGTCGACGCGCAGCACCGCGTGCGGATTGCCCATCGACAGCACCGCCACCTCCGCCAGCGGCTTGCCCATCGCGTCGGCCAGCGGCCACCGCTCGAAGCCGGCGCCCGGGCCCTCGCGCCGCGGCGTCAGGCCGCCGGCTTCGAACGGGATGCGCGCGTGCTCGAACACCGGCCGGTTCATGTCCACCGTGACGCGGCCGTCGTCGCCGAGCACCAGTTCGAGCAGGTTGTTCACCGTCTCGACCTTGATGCGCCGCTTCGTCGTCAGCCCGCGCGCGTGCACGTAGCGCACGAAGCAGCGCGCGCCGTTGCCGCAGTGCTCGACCTCGTCGCCGCTGGCGTTGAAGATGCGATAGCGGAAGTCGACGCCCGGCGTCGGGCTCTTCTCGACGACGAGGATCTGGTCGGCGCCGACGCCGAAGCGCCGGTCGGCGAGCCGCCGCGCCTGCGGCACGGTCAGCTCGACGGCCTCGCGCGTGCCATCGAGCACGACAAAGTCGTTGCCCGCGCCGTGCATCTTGGTGAAGTGCAAACGCATGGTGGGGATTGTCTCAATACACCGGCGCCGCCCCCGGCGGCCGCGTCTTGAAGCGCTTGTGCACCCACAGGTACTGCGCGGGCAGCCTGCGGATCTCGGCCTCGATGAAGCGGTTCATGCGCGCCGCGTCGGCCAGCGCGTCGTCGGTCGGCCAGTCGGTCCACGGTTCGAGGAAGCGCACGCGCCAGCCCTGGCCGCCGGGCAGCAGCTCGCCGACGACCGGCTGCACGATCATGTCCAGCGACCTCGCCAGCCGCGAAGGCGCCAGCAGCGTCGCCGCCGGCACGCCGAAGAACGGCACGAAGGCCGCGTCACGCAGCCCGAAGTCCATGTCGGCGGGGTTGAAGAACGCCTGCCCGCGCTTGATGGCGCGCACCATCGGCCGCGCGCTCTCGTCGCGCGCGTAGAGGTCGGCCAGGCCGAAGCGCGCGCGGCCGCGGCGCAGCGCCGCGTCGAGCACCGGGTTGCTCTGCGCGCTGTAGATGTTGCACACGCGCTTGCCCTGGAAGAGCTGCGTCGCCGCGCCCGCCACGTCGACGGCCAGGAAGTGCGGCACGAGCCACATCACCGGCCGCTCGCTGCGCTCGGCCAGCCCGATGTCGCCCTCGACGTGGATCAGCCGCTCCAGCCGTGCGCGTGGCGCGTACCACAGCAGCGCCCGCTCGACGAGGCTGCGCCCGAGCCACTGGAAGTGCTCGCGCACGAGCGCGGCGCGCGCCGCGGCGTCCAGCTCGGGCAGGCACAGCGCGACGTTGGCCAATGCGACACGCCGCCGCGCGCGGCCGAAGCGGTGCAGCAAGCGGCCGAGCAGCCGCCCGAGCGCCGCCTGCACCGCCAGCGGCAGCCACTGCACGAACCAGAAGACAGCCAGCAGCAGATGCGCGCCAAGGCGGGCGGGCAGGCTCACGGCGCCGTTCACGGCGTGTTGGAGCCGCCCGCCTGCGGCCGCGGATTCTTGTAGCGGTGATAACCCCACAAGTACTGCGAAGGCGCCTGCCGGATCAGCGCCTCCATGCTGCGGTTGATGGCGGTCGCGTCGGCCAACGCCACGGCTTCCACATCGGCAGGCAGCGTGCGCGCGTCGGCCAGCGGCTCGGCCAGCGGCATGGTGCGCACGACGTAGCCGGCGCCGCGCGGCAGCCGTTCGCCCCAGATGACCAGCATCGCCGCGTCGGCCTGGCGCGCGAGCTTGGCCGCCAGCGTCATCGTGTAGGCGCTCTGGCCGAAGAACGGCGCCCACACGCCCATGCCCTCGGGCGGCACCTGGTCGGGCAGCATGCCCACGGCCTCGCCACGCTTCAGCGCACGCAGCAGTTGCCGCACGCCGGCCAGCGTGGCCGGCGCGGTGGCCAGGTGCGGCCGGTCGCGCGCCCACTGTTGCAACTCGCGCAGCAGCGCCTGCTTGGCCGGCCGATACAGCACGGTGAGCGTCTGGCGCGCGCCGAAGCGCTCGGCATAGGCTTGCGCGCAGACCTCGAAGCTGCCCATGTGCGGCGTCAGCAGCACGAGGCCGCGCCGCGGCGTCGCGCCGACGATGGCCTCGATCAGCTCGGCGCCTTCCCAGCGCACCGGGTCGGCGATCGGCGCGTCGTGCGCACGCAGCCACAGCCGCGGCGTCTCGAGCGACATGCGGCCGGCGGCGCCGATGGCAGCGCGCCGGTCGGCCTCGCCGACGCCGGCGGCGCGCGCGTTGGCATCGAGCCGTTGCCGATAGGTGGGCGAAAGCCCGTAGGCGGCCCATCCCAACCCGGTGCCCAGGCCGTGCAAAAGGCGCAGGGGAAGACGCGCGACGCCACGCAGCAGCCAGAGCGCGAGAGACATGGTTCTTTATAATTTGCCCCGGCCGCCGAGTTAACAGGACAACTTGCGGGGCGGCCGGCGGTGCGAAGCTGAAGGCCCGAAGCTTAAGCGAGCGCCGCACCGGGCACCCGGTGCCCACCCTCCGCTAAAGCGTTCGCCGCGGCTCCAGCAACACTGACCGACGCGCGACGCGAGTCAGTGCAACCCGATCCCTTCCATACAGGATCAACTGGAGCCTCCACAGTGGCGAACGACTTCCTCTTCACCAGCGAATCGGTTTCCGAGGGCCATCCCGACAAGGTGGCCGACCAGATCTCCGACGCGATCCTCGACGCGATCTTCAAGCAGGACCCGCGCTCGCGCGTCGCCGCCGAGACGCTGACCAACACCGGCCTGGTCGTGCTGGCCGGCGAGATCACGACCAACGCGCACGTCGACTACATCCAGGTCGCGCGCGACACCATCAAGCGCATCGGCTACGACAACACCGAGTACGGCATCGACTACAAGGGCTGCGCCGTCCTCGTCGCCTACGACAAGCAGAGCAACGACATCGCGCAGGGCGTCGACCACGCCAGCGACGACCACCTCAACACCGGTGCCGGCGACCAGGGCCTGATGTTCGGCTACGCCTGCGACGAGACGCCGGTGCTGATGCCGGCACCCATCTACTACGCGCACCGGCTCGTCGAGCGCCAGGCGATGCTGCGCAAGAGCGGCCGTCTGCCGTTCCTGCGCCCCGACGCGAAGAGCCAGGTGACGATGCGCTATGTGGACGGCAAGCCGCACAGCGTCGACACGGTGGTGGTGTCGAGCCAGCACGCGCCCGAGATGAGCCTGGGCACGAAGATGAAGCCCGAGTTCTACGAGGCGGTGATCGAGGAGATCATCAAGCCGGTGCTGCCGAAGGAGTGGCTGAAGGACACGAAGTACCTGATCAACCCGACCGGCCGCTTCGTCGTCGGCGGCCCGCAGGGCGACTGCGGCCTGACCGGCCGCAAGATCATCGTCGACACCTACGGTGGCGCCTGCCCGCACGGCGGCGGCGCGTTCAGCGGCAAGGACCCGAGCAAGGTCGACCGCTCGGCCGCGTACGCGGCGCGTTATGTCGCGAAGAACGTCGTCGCCGCGGGCCTGGCCAAGCAGTGCCAGGTGCAGGTGGCCTACGCGATCGGCGTCGCGCGGCCGATGAACGTGACCGTCTACACCGAAGGCACCGGCAAGCTCAGCGACGACAAGATCGCCGCGCTCGTCAACGAGCACTTCGACCTGCGCCCGAAGGGCATCATCCAGATGCTCGACCTGCTGCGGCCGATCTACGAGAAGACGGCCGCCTACGGCCACTTCGGCCGCGAAGAGCCCGAGTTCAGCTGGGAGCGCACCGACAAGGCGGCGGCGCTGAAGGCGGCGGCGGGGGTGTAAGAGCGGCTGACGCTTGCGCCGAAAGGCGCGGCTGCTTTTCGACGGGCGCCTGCAGGCGCCCGTTGTTCTTTGTGGATCGGCGAGCGCGGCACGGGTGCCGCGCGCCGAGGCCGCCGGGTGGTCGGCTCCGCGAATGTCCTCTTCCGAGCGCCGAGCTTCGCTCGGCCCTCGGATGCCCCCTTTATTTCGCTGCGCCGACCACCCGGCGTCCTCGGCGTGGCACGGGCGGTTGTCTTCGAACGCCGTCGGGCAGCGGACAGGCGCGCATCGAGCCCCATCGCCTACGATCTCCCCATGCCCCTTCGCTACACCGACCTCCTCGCCCAAGCGCGCGCCAGCGTGCGCGAGCTGATGCCATGGGACCTGGCGGCGCAACTCGCCGCGGCCGAGCCGCCGCTCGTGCTGGATGTGCGCGAGCCGCGCGAATTCGCGGCGCTGCGCATCGCCGGCGCGCTGAACGTGCCGCGCGGCGTGCTCGAGCAGGCCTCGGAGTGGGACTACGACGAGACCGAGCCGGCGCTCGCCGGCAGCCGCGCGCGCGCGATCGTCATCGTCTGCCGCTCGGGCAACCGCTCGCTGCTGGCCGCGCAGACGCTGCAGCAGCTCGGCTTCGCCGACGTGATCTCGCTCGCCACCGGCCTGCGCGGCTGGAACGACGCCGAGCAGCCGCTCGTCGACGGCGACGGCCGGGCACTGGACGCCGACACCGCCGAGGCGCTGCTCGCGCCGCGCCTGCGGCAAGAGCAGCGGCGGCCGCGGTAGCCGAGCGCGGGCGGCTCGACGGTGATGTTCAGCATGAGCCACCCCCAAGTGGTACAGCGCCATATAGCCGCGCGTATCGCGCCCGATCACCAGCTCCCGCAGCCCGGGCTCGACCGGCCGGCCGATCATCGGATGCTCGGCCAGCACGTCCAGCGCCGACACGATGGCGGCGGCGCGCAGGCCGGCGCCCTCGACGCCGTGCGTCAGCTCTCGCCGGTGCGCTCGGCCTCGGCCAGCCGGCGCTGCGCGGTGCGCAGGAAGTCCTGGGCAAGCGAGCCGTTCCGGGCCTTTCCTTCCAGCCGGTGTGTTCCGGCGGCGACTGGCTACGCCTGGGCCCGGGCGCGCTCGCGATTCAGCGCCAGCAGCCGGCGCAGGATTTCCTCGTCGGGCATCGCGGGGGTGTAGTCGGTCCAGCCGTAGGCGGCGGCGACGGCGGCGTCGAGCGCCTCGTGCGCCTGCACGAGCCAGGCCGGGCGCTGGTTGTAGAGGTTCGTCAGCGTGCGCTTGGCGAGTGGCTCCTCGAAGCCGGGCCGGGCGACGATGCGGTCGGGGTACGGCGAGGTGGTCATGCCGAGCGGCACGACCTCGGGCACGCGCTCGGTCCACTCGGGCGGGTTGAGCCACGCGTCGCGCAGCGTCACGAGGCGCGCCGCGGCGCGGGCGACCGGTTCGGCGCGGCGGCGCACTTCGGGCGTCAGGTCGGCGGGGATCAGCGCGGCGGGCGTGGTGCCGGTGCCTTCGAGGCGTTCGGTGCGCTGGTGCGCGGTGTCGGCGGGGGTGAGGCCGGCGGGGAAGGGGAAGGTCTCGAAGCAGGTGGTGGGGGTGTACCGGGGGCGGTCTTCGAGCGACGTGCCCAGGCGCAGCGACCAGAGTTCGTGGAAGCGGCTGTGCAGCAGGCCGAAGGTGGTGTCGTCGGCGCGGGCGACGACGACGAGCTGGCCGTCCACGACGACGAGCCCGGACACCCAGGTGAACAGGCGGTGCTTCGCGACCCGAGCGGTCAAGGCAAAGCGCGGCAGCGTGCGCACGGCGGCACGAAGCTCAGGCGCCGGCCGCGCGTGCAACCACCACTTTGCACGCTCGAGTGGGTTCTGCACTTGGTCGCGAGCGGGCTTGACTTGCACCCGGACATGCTCGAATGGCGCTTCGTAGAGCGACGCTTCTTCGACTGTCCTGTCGACGCCGAAGTCCACGATCCACATGTCCTGTGCGCGCCGCGTCACGTCGAGACCGTTCATCCACGGTCGCAGTACAGCGGCGTTGCCGCTGGCACCCAACGAAGGCGATCCGAGCCAAGCGCGCGCCAAGTCGCCCTCGATGTCGAATTGCCCCTTCTTCATGCCGCCAATGAAGCTCGCGCGCTCGTTCTGCGCCAACGTGTGCGCCGAAGTGAGGTCATTCGCAGCGCTTTCGTCTGACGCCGGAGTGAGGTCGGCATGTATCGCCGCGGCCGACTTCCCATCGAGCCGCGCGAGCTGCAGGGTGTTACCGAACCCCACCAGCGACACCCGCACCGCCGCGCCCTCATTCACCCACGGCTCGTCGCTCCACGCCTCGAAGATGCGCGTCGTCTTCACGATCGCATCGAGCACCTCGCGCGCAGCCGCTCGGCGGTGCCGGCGAAGGCGCGCGCCGCCTCTTCGGTGATCTCGCGGTTGCTGCGCTTGGGCCGGAAGGCCTCGGGGTCGGTCCACAGCTTCGCGAGGCGCTGGCGCACCGCGGCTTCTGCGAGGTCTTCGAGCGCAAAGCGGTGGCACTCGCTGGGCGTGCCGGTGAAGTGCGTGTGCACCTCGATGCGCAGGCGGTCGCTGACGACGAGCAGCGGCGGGTTCGCCAGCGGCAGCGCGTACATCATCAACTGCTTCAGCGCCGCTTCGAGGTTCCTGCCCGGCGCCTTGTATTCCCACGCGAAGTGGCCGGCGAGCCAGACGTCGGCAAAGCCGTCGGTGCGCGGTGCGCGGCCGTCGGCGCTTGCGCTGCCGGTCTTCGTGACGCCGCGCTCGAAGCAGTAGCGCTCGGGGTCGGCCGGCTCGGGCACGCCGAGCACGCGGCACAGGTCGATGAAGTGCGCCTGCGCGCCGGCGCGTTCGTTCAGTTCGTGCGCCGTGCCACCCGGCTGCCACTTGGCGATGAACTCCTGCGCCCGCATGGCGGCGATTGGAGCATGCGCCGAGGGCGGCCCGGGGGGCCGGGCGACCTGCATCAGCCCCGATCGACCCCGATCAACCCCGATGGCCGCATGCGGTCACTTCGTCCGCTACCCGGCCGCCCGGCGTATAAGGACCGGCCCAGCCCGAGGTCGCGGCCCGTGACGCCACAGATTCCGCCTCCGCTCCCGCCTTCGCTTCCTTCTTCGTTGCCCGAGCCCGGCCCCGCAGGGCCCGCCGCGGCGGCCGCAGCCGACCCGGCCGGCCCGAACGGCGCCCCGCCGCCGCCCGCCGGCAGCGAACCGGCCGCCGCCGACGCCGCGCGCGAGGCGGCGTTCGCCCGCACCGAGCGGCGGCTGAACATGGTGGCCTGGCTGGCGCTGGTGCTGCCGGCGCTGGCCTTCGCCGCGGTGGCGCGCTGGCAGTACGACGAGACGCTGGACAGCGCGCGCGCCCAGATCGCCGCCGCCGCCGACGTGACCAAGGAGCACGCGCTCAAGCTGTTCGACACCAACGAGATGCTGCTGCAGCGCATGCTCGACCTGGCCGGCGACGACAGCACCGAGCAGTTGCTCGCGCGCGGCGTCGAGTTGCACCAGCGGCTGGCGCTGATGACCCAGTCGCTGCCGCAGGTGCAGGCGCTGTTCATCAACGATGCGCAGGGCCGCGCCGTCGCCAACAACCTCGTCTATCCGCCCGACCGCAAGATCGACTACACCGATCGCAGCTGGTACCGCTGGCACAGCCAGCCGGGGCGCTCGCCGCTGTTTGTCAGCGAGCGGCTGACCAGCCGTGCCACCGGCGAGCCGTTCTTCGATTTCAGCCGCCGGCGCATCGGCACCGACGGGCGCTATGTCGGCAGCGTGCACGTCAGCATCAGGCCGGGCTACCTGATCGACTTCTGGGCCGACATGGCCAAGTCCCAACCCGGCCTGCGCCTGGCGTTGCTGCGCACCGACGGCGACTTCCTCGCACGCTGGCCGCGCGTGGTGCCGGCCGCGCTGCCGGCCGACCACGAGGTGCTCGAGCGGCTGCGCCGCGGCGCGCCGGGCGGCACGCTCGAAGGGCCCGGACACTCCGACGGCGTGGAGCGCCTGGCCGCCTTCAGGCGCCTGGACGGCTACCCGGTCTTCGTCTATGCCGGCATCGACCGCGCCACCGTGCTGGCCGGCTGGCAGCGGCGCGTCGGCCTGTTGGCGCTGTTCGTCTTTCCGACCGCGTTCGGCTTCGCGGCCAGCGCGCTGCTGGCGCTGAAGCGCACGCAGGACGAGCTGGCGGCGCTGCGCCGCGCCGATGCCGAGGCCGAGCGCCGCCGGCGCGCCGAGCTGGCGCTCGTCCACTCGCAGAAGCTCGAGGCGATGGGCCGGCTCACCGGCGGCGTCGCGCACGACTTCAACAACGTGCTGTCGATCGTCGCCACCAACGCCGAGCTGCTGCGCCGCATGCAGCCGGCGCTGGCCGAGTCGGCGCCGCTGGCGCGCATCGGCCGCGCCGTCGACGCGGGCACCAAGCTGACGCGCCAGCTCCTCGCCTTCACGCGCAAGCAGGCGCTGGTGCGCGAGCGGGTCGCGCTGGCCGAGCGGCTGCCGGCGCTGCTGGACCTGATCCGCCCGCTCGTCGGCGCCACCGTCGAGGTCAGCCACGAGGTGGCGCCGGGCACCGGGGCGATCGAGGTCGACGTCGCCGAGTTCGAGCTGGCGCTGGTCAACCTGGCCGCCAACGCCACCGACGCGATGCAGCGGCGCGGCCGCCTGAAGTTCACCGTGCGCCCGGCCGCCGCCGCGGAGGTGCACGCGCTGACGCCGTCGCGGCGCGGCGAGTTCGTGCTCTTGGATGTCGACGACAGCGGCCCGGGCATCCCGCGCGAGGCGGCCGAGCAGGTGTTCGAGCCCTTCTACACCTCCAAGCCGCCGGGCAGCGGCACGGGGCTGGGTCTCGCGCAGGTGCGCAACCTGTGCCGCGGTGCCGGCGGCGACGCCTTCGTGCTGAAGAGCCCGCTCGGCGGCGCGCGTGTGCGGTTGCTGCTGGCCGCGCTGCCGCCGGCGACCGCCATCAGCCCGGCCAGCGCGGCCCCGCGCGACCCGGGCAGCGAGGCGCGGCTGACCGGCCGGCGTGTGCTGCTGGTGGAGGACAACACCGAGGTCGCCGCGTCGACGCGCGCGCTGCTCGAGGCGCTGGGCTGCCGCGTGCAGCGCGTGGCCGGCGCCGACGAGGCGCTGCTGGCGCTGGAGAACGGCGCCGAGGCGCCCGACGCGGTGCTGAGCGACGTGCAGATGCCCGGCTCGATCGACGGCATCGAGTTCGCCGACCGGCTGGCCGCGCGCCGCGGCGCCCCGCCGGTGGTGCTGATGACCGGCTACGCCGACCGCATCGAGCAGGCGCGTACGCGCGGCCACGAGGTGCTGCCCAAGCCGTGCAGCACGCCGATGCTGGCCGAGGCGCTGGCGCGGGCGTTTGCGCGCGGGGCGGCGGTGGCGGACGCCTAGCCCGCCCCACCCGCAAACAGCGCCGCCGCCAGCCGCCGTTCACGATCGGCGATCGTGCGCAGGAACTCCTCGGCGCCGCCCATGCTGCCGAAGGCGTCGAAGCCGGATTCGAGAAAGTGCTGCAGCGCCTCGAGCCCGGCGGCGCGCGCCGGTGCGCGCATCATGTGCAGGCTGGCGCGCAGCAAGCGGCTGCGCGTGTGGCGGTCGAGCGCGCGGCCGATCTGCGTCGTCAGCGCGATCTGCCGTTCGCGCTCGGCCGGCTGGCCGACGGCGCGCCAGGCGCGGCCATAGGCGGCCGCGTCGAGCACGGGCGGGTTCGGCGCCCGCTGCGTATCCGGCGCATCCGGCAAATCCAGCGCAGCCAGCGCCATCTCGGTATCCAGCCGCTCCGACAGCGCGTGCAACTGCGCGAGTGCCAGCACCGTGCCGACGACCTCGCGAGGAAAGAGCCGCGTGATCGCCGGCACGACGCGCGCGAACTGCGCATCGCGCTGCACGAAGTCGGCCGGGCCGTACAGCTCTTCGAGGAAGAACAACGCCGACTGCCGATAGCGCGGGCTCGCCAGCAGGTCGGCGTGCGTGCCGCGCAGGCGCTGCTGCTGATGCTGCTTCAGCGCGCGCACGCGCTCGCCGAGGGCGGGATCGGCAGCCCGCCGCTGGCGCTCACGCGCCACTTCGGCCAAGCTGGCGAGGATCGCGTCGGCGTCGCTCATCCGCGCGCGGGATCCCCCGCCTGCGCTGCGGGGCCGGCTTCGTCGGCTTGTTCGGGCTCTTCGCCTTCCGCGGCCTCGGCGCTCACGTCGCGCACCACCGTCACCGGCACCGGGCTCGCATCGAGCACGGCCAGCGCCACCGAGCCGAGGCCGCCGTCGCCGGGCGCCGCGCTCTGGCCGCGCGCGCCCATCACGATCGCATTGCAGCCGTAGTTCTCGGCCAGCTCGACGATCAGGTGCTCGGGCGTGCCGGCGGCGACTTCGCTTTCGTAGCTGGCGCCGGCGTTGTCGAGCAGCACCTCGGCGGGCCCGATCAGGTCGGCGCCGGCCTCGCGCTTGATGGCCGCGATGCGCTCGGCGTCGTGCGCGACGACCACTTCGTACAGCGAGGCCGCTTCCTGCACGTTGGCGAGCACGAACGCGGCTTGCGGCGCGCCCTCGGCCCAGCGCAGCGCGTGCCGCACCGCGGCCATCGAGTCGGCCGAGCCGTCGACGGGCAAGAGGATCTTCCAGGCGGTCGGGTTCGTCATGTGTTCATCCTCCAAGGCCGCGCGCGCGATTCATCGGCGCAACGGCAAGCATCATCGCAGGCGGCGCGATGGGCGCGATTGGCGGCGATCAACGATCGACGACATCGTCACCCTCGATGGCCAGCGCGCCGGCGCCGGCCAACTCGTGCACGAAGCCTTCGATCCAGGCCTCGGGCGCGGTCGCATCGCCGCGCCCTTGGCCGAAGGCGGCCCACATGCGCTGCATCAGCGGCGCCGCGGCCGCCCAGCCCACGAGTTGCGCGCGCGGCAGCCGCCGGTGCTCCATCAGGTGGTACTTGACGAGCACCTTCGCGGCATGGCGCGCGTGCCGCGCCGGGTCGGCGCGAAAGCCCGCCAGCCGCGAGCGCGCGCGCGCCAGCGCCGCGGCCACGTCGGTGAACGGCGCGCCGTGCCCGGGCACGACGAGGCGCACCGGCAGGCTCTCGATCAGGTCGAGCGTGGCACCGACTTCGGCGAAGCCGCTCTCGTCGACGAGCTCGGGGAAGACGACGCCGAAGCCGTTGGCCCACAGCGCGTCGGCCGAGAGCAAGAGCCCCGCGCCGGCGTCGAACAACATCAGCGAATGCGGGTCGTGCCCGGGCGCGGCGAGCGCCTGCCAGCGCCGGCCGCCGGCGACGAAGCTTTCGCCCGGCGCCAGCGTGCCGGCGATCGTGAAGCGCTCGCGCTGGCCGAAGTCGTCGTGCGACAGGCGGGTGATGTCCCACGCGCGTACCGCGTCGGCCAGGCCGGGCGGGATGACGATCGGCGCGCCGAACGCCTGTTGCAGCCACGCGTTGCCGCCGCAATGGTCGGAGTGCAGGTGCGTGTTGACGATCTGCGCCAGCGTCTCGCCGTCGCGCAGTGCGTGGCGCACGAGCGCCACCGTCTGCTCGCGGTGCACGACGTGGCCGGTGTCGACGAGCACGGCGCCGGCCTCGCCCGGCGCGGCGTGGATCAGGATGTTGTTCGACGACAGCCAGCCGCGCTCGAGCACGGTGAGGCCGGCGAGCGCGGGGTGAAGCGGTGTCGTCGCGGGGCGTTCGGGCATGGCGGCATTGTGCGGGGGGCTCATGCATCATTCCGCCATGACCGCCGCCGTCACGCTCGACCACCTGCGCCGGCATGCGCTGGCGCGCAGCCTCTTCGCGCCGACGACGCTGCCGCGCGCGATCGAGCGGCTCGGTTTCGTGCAGGCCGATCCGATCCGCGCGCCGGCGCGTGCGCAGGACCTGACGCTGCGCCACCGTGTCGCCGACTACCGCGCCGGCGACCTCGAGCAGCGGTATCCGCGCCTGGCCGTCGAGGAGGACTTCTTCGTCAATTACGGCTTCCTGCCGCGCGCCACGCAGCGGCTGATGCACCCGCGCAGCGGCACGTCGCCGTGGACGCGCGCGCGGCGCGCGCAGGCCGAAGCGGTGCTCGACTTCGTGCGCGAGCGCGGCGTCGTGCATCCGCGCGATGTCGATGGGCACTTCCAGCACGGCAAGGCGCGCAACTGGTTCGGCGGCTCGAGCAACGCGAGCACGCAGCTGCTCGATGCGATGCACTACCGCGGCTGGCTGCGCGTGGCCGGGCGGGAGGGCGGGGTGCGGCTGTATGCGCCGGGAGCGTCGGCGCCGACAACGCCGACGGCGACGACGACGCCCGCATTGACGCCCGCATCGACACCGGCATCGCCCCTCGATTCGCCAGCCGACCCCGACGCCGTCTTCGACGCGCTCGCCGACGTGGTGGTGCGCAAGTACGCGCCGCTGCCCGAGCGTACGTTGGCCGAGCTGGTGCTGCGGCTGCGCTACGGCGCGCCGCAGTGGGCGCATCGCCGGCAGGCGGCGCTGGCGCGCGCGAAGGCGCGGCTCGCGCACACGCGCGTCGACGGCGTCACCTGGTACTGGCCGGCCGGCGAGTCGCCGATGCAGGCGCGCCACGCGCGTGTCGCCGACGAGGCGCGCGTGCGGCTGCTGGCGCCGTTCGACCCGGTGGTGTGGGACCGGCGGCGCTTCGAGCACTTCTGGGGCTGGGCCTATCGCTTCGAGGCCTACACGCCGGCAGCGAGCCGGCAGCGTGGCTACTACGCGCTGCCGCTGTTGTGGCGCGACCAGGTCATCGGCTGGGCCAACCTCGCCTGGCGTGATGGCCGGCTCGCGGCCGACATCGGCCACGTCAGCGGGCGGCCGCCGCGCGAGCGCGCGTTTCGCGTGGCGCTCGACGACGAGCTGGCGCGCATGGCGCAGTTCCTGTCGCCGCGGGCCGTGTCGCCGCGAGTCCGACCTGCACCGCGCGCCCCTGCGCTGCCGGCATCGCGCTGAACGACCCGGGCCCGATCGACATCATGCGCAGCGTGCCCGGACCGCAACACGCCACGGCGAGGTGGCCGCTGTGGCCGCTGGCGCTGCTGGCCGGGCTGCTGCCGATCGTCGCCACGGTGCTGGCGTGGGCGCTGTCGACGGCCGAGGGGCTGATCCCGGCCTGTGTGCCGTTCGTCGACGGCTGCGTGTCGGTCAGCCGCGCGGCGCGGCATGGGCTCGCGAATCACCTCTTCCGTGCGCTCGTGCTGCCGGCGGCAGTGCTGCAGGGGTTGTGCTGGCTGCTGGCGGCGCGCTGGCTCGCGACGATGCTGCCGCCTTATCGGTTGCTGGCGGCGCTGGCGCCGCTGGGCATCGTCGTCTCGATCGCGCTCGTCGCCTACGGCGCGTTTCTCGGCACCGAGGGCGAGGCCTACCGGTGGCTGCGCCGCTGGGGCACGATCGTCTACTTCGGCGGCACCTGCGTGTGCCTGCTGATCGCCGGCGGCGGCGTGCAGCGCGCGGTGGTGGCCGGGCGGCTGGCGCTGGCACGCTGGGTCGAGCACGCGATGGTGGCGTTGGCGCTGTCGCTCGTCGCGCTCGGGCTCGGGCACGCGCTGCTCGCCGCCTTTCTCGACGACGAGGCGAAGGGGCGGCTGGAGAACATCACCGAGTGGTGGGCGGCGCTGATCTTCATGCTCGGCTTCTTCGCGCTGGCGATCGCCTGGCGGCGCGTCGGGCTGGCAGTGCGGCTGGGCAGCGACTGAAGGCGGCACGCCCCTCGCGCATTGACCGGCATCAACGGGCGCCGCGGCCGTCGTGCCGATCATGGACGGTTCAATCTCGTAGCCAGGGAAGGGACCGATCCAATGACGAGGCCATCTTCAAGCGGCCCGGCGCGCCGCACGCGCGCGGCGGGCGAGGGCAAGCGCAAGCGCGCCGGCGGTGGCGCTTCTGCTGCGAAATCCGCGAAGGCGGAGAAGGCCGCCAAGACCACCAAGACCGCCAAGACCGCCAAGACCGCCAAGACCGCGAACGCCGCCGCAGCCGCGCAGCCCGTGGTGCGCAACGGCGTCAAGGCGCCGCGGCCGGTGTCTGCCGGCGACGTGGCGCCGGGCGCCGACGCCGCGGTCATCGAAGCCGACCGCGTCGGCCGCGCGCGCACGCGCGCCGGCACCGTGCAGGCGATGGCCCTGGCCGACGTGTTGCGCCGGCACGCCGAAGGAAATGCCATTCCCCCGGGCACGCCGGGCGACTGGCTGGCCGAGGTGCGTGCGCTCGTCGATGGCGCTTCGCCCGACGAGGCGCGGGCGCTGCGCCGCTTGCTGTTCGCGCACCCGTCCGATGGCGGCGGCGACGGCAAGGCGACCGGCCCCAGCGGCGACGGCCCCGACCCCGACCTCGAACTCGCGGCCGGCTGGCGCGAAGGCGGCTACCCGTACAAGAACCTGATGTCGCGCAAGCACTACGAGCGGCAGAAGTACCGCCTGCAGGTCGAGTTGCTGAAGCTGCAGGCGTGGGTCAAGGAGACCGGCCAGCGCGTCGTCATCCTCTTCGAAGGCCGCGACGCCGCCGGCAAGGGCGGCACGATCAAGCGCTTCATGGAACACCTCAATCCGCGCGGCGCGCGCGTCGTCGCGCTGGAAAAGCCCAGCGACGTCGAGCGCGGGCAGTGGTACTTCCAGCGCTATGTCGGGCACCTGCCCACGCGCGGCGAGATCGTGCTGTTCGACCGCAGTTGGTACAACCGCGCCGGTGTCGAGCGCGTGATGGGCTTTTGCACGCCCGCCGAGTACGACGAGTTCATGCGCCAGGCGCCGGAGTTCGAGCGCCACCTCGTGCGCAGCGGCGTGCACCTGTTCAAGTTCTGGTTCTCGGTCAGCCGCGCCGAGCAGCGCCGCCGTTTCAAGGAGCGCCGCGCGCATCCGCTGAAGCAGTGGAAGCTGTCGCCGGTGGACATGGCGAGCCTGGACAAGTGGGACGACTACACGATCGCCAAGGAGCAGATGTTCCTGCACACCGACACGTCCGACTCGCCGTGGACGGTGATCAAGAGCGACTGCAAGAAGCGCGCGCGCCTGAACGCGATGCGCTACCTGCTGCACCGGCTGCCGTACACGAACAAGGACCCGGCGGTGCTGGGCAGCGTCGACCCGCTGCTCGTCGGCCGCGCGGCGCTGGTGGCCGGCCGCGGCGAGGAAATGGTGGCCGGCGTCGCGGCTTGAGAACCTCACGCCCCGGCGGCTGCCGGGGCGATGGGCCGCTGCCATAATCCCGCCCGTCCGAGGAGCGTTGCAACCCCGCCTGCCGGTTCGACCATGAACCGGTGCCGTTGAGCGGGGCCAGGCTCGGAACCACGCATCTGCAACCGCGCTCACCTGCCCGGGCCCTTCACGAGCCTCGCGGCCGCAGGTGGGCGAGACCTCCCGTCTCATCGATCCCCCGCCGCTGCCGCGTTGCCGCTTCGCTGTCGGTGCCCGCGCGGGTTCAGCCTCGACCTCTTTTCTTCGGAGCCCAGCGCACCATGAACGCCGTTCTCAAGCCTCTGCACAACGACCAGTACGCCATCGCCGACGCCTCGCTTGCCGACTGGGGCCGCAAGGAAATCAAGATCGCCGAGAGCGAGATGCCGGCGCTGATGGCCATCCGCCAGGAGTACGCGAAGGCGCAGCCGCTCAAGGGCGCGCGCGTCACCGGCAGCCTGCACATGACCATCCAGACCGCGGTGCTCGTCGAGACGCTGCAGGCGCTGGGCGCCGAGGTGCGCTGGGCCAGCTGCAACATCTTCAGCACGCAGGACCACGCCGCCGCGGCGCTGGTGGCCGCCGGCACGCCGGTGTTCGCCTACAAGGGCGAGAGCCTCAAGGACTACTGGGACTACACGCACCGCATCTTCGAGTTCGGCGAGAAGGGCGCCAAGGGCGAAGGCCCGAACATGATCCTCGACGACGGCGGCGACGCGACGCTGCTGATGCACCTGGGCAAGCGCGCCGAGAAGGATGCGAACGTCATCGCCAACCCGGGCAGCGAAGAAGAGCGTGAGCTCTTCGCCGCGATCAAGGCCAAGCTCGCCGCCGACCCCACCTGGTACAGCCGCAAGAGCGCCGAGATCATCGGCGTCACCGAGGAGACGACGACCGGCGTGCACCGCCTCAAGGAGATGAGCGCCAAGGGCACGCTGATGTTCCGCGCCATCAACGTCAACGACTCCGTCACCAAGAGCAAGTTCGACAACCTCTACGGCTGCCGCGAGAGCCTGGTCGACGGCATCAAGCGCGCCACCGACGTGATGATCGCCGGCAAGATTGCCGTCGTCGCGGGCTACGGCGACGTCGGCAAGGGCAGCGCGCAGGCGCTGCGCGCGCTGTCGGCGCAGGTGTGGGTGACCGAAGTCGACCCCATCAACGCGCTGCAGGCGGCGATGGAGGGCTTTCGCGTCGTGACGATGGACTGGGCCGCCGACAAGGCCGACATCTTCGTCACCGCCACCGGCAACAAGGACGTCATCACCTTCAAGCACATGCAGGCGATGAAGAACAACGCCATCGTCTGCAACATCGGCCACTTCGACAACGAGATCGACGTCGCGGCGCTCGAGCGCCAGTGCCAGTGGGAGGAGATCAAGCCGCAGGTCGACCACGTCATCTTCGAGGGCGGCAAGCGCATCATCCTGCTGGCCAAGGGACGGCTGGTGAACCTGGGCTGCGGCACCGGGCACCCGAGCTACGTCATGAGCAGCTCGTTCGCCAACCAGACGATCGCGCAGATCGAGCTCTTCACGCACAGCGACTACTACGAGCAGGGCAAGGTCTACGTGCTGCCCAAGCACCTCGACGAGAAGGTCGCGCGCCTGCAGCTGAAGACGCTGAACGCCGAGCTGACCGAACTCACCGAGGAGCAGGCGGCGTACATCGGCGTGCCCAAGGCCGGGCCGTACAAGCCGGATACGTACCGGTACTGAGCACGCGCGACGAGCGGCGCGTGCCTTGACCCGGCGGCAAAGCGGCTCCAAAATGGATCCGTGCATCCGTTGTGGAGGCGTTCAATGAGCCTGAACCTGTCGATCAAGGACGTGCCCGAGGCGCTGGCCGAGCAACTGCGCCAGCGCGCCGCGCGCAACCACCGTTCGCTGCAAGGCGAGCTGATGGCCATCATCGAGCAGGCCGCTCTAGCCGAGCCCGCGTTCGCCGAGCGCGGGTTCGGTGCCGCGGCGCCCTCGGCGGCATTGACGCGCACCGCGGCAGCGCTGGCAGCAGGACGCGTCCGCCCCGCCGGCTGGAAGAGCGTCGAACAGCTTGCCGACGAGGCGCGGCGGCGCTTCCCGAAGGGCACGCCGAGCTCGGTGGACGCCATCCGCCTGACGCGCGACAGCCGCCATGGCGACGGCACGGCGCGCTGAGCCCGCGGCGCGAGCGCTGCACGTCGCCGAGCCGCCGCCGCTGTTCACGCAGCGCCCGCTCGCGGTGGTCGACGCCAGCGTCATCGCCGCGCTGCTGTTTGCCGAGCCCGACCAAGCCGTGGCCGAGCGCACGTTGGCTGCCTGCCAGCCGGTGGCACCGGACCTGCTGGCCTACGAACTCGGCAACGTCGCTGTCGACAAGCTGCGCCGCGGCCACGCGGAGGCGGCAGTGCGCGCGGGCCTCGCCGACTTCGAGGCGCTCGACATCACGCTGCACGCGATAGGCGCCGTGCCGGCGTTCGACATGGCCGCGCGCTACGGCCTTACTGCCTACGACGCGGCTTACCTCGTGCTCGCGGCGCAGCTTCGCTGCGCCCTCTTCACCTTCGATACCCGCCTGGCCGACGCGGCGCGCAAGCACTTCGGGACTGCCGCCTGAGGCCGCCTGAAGCCACCGTCGACTGCTCGCCGCGCCGCTCGCCAGCCTTTCCGCCATGACCGCAATCGTCCCCATCTCCTTCGAGTTCTTCCCCCCCAACACGCCGGTCGGCAGCGAGAAGCTGAAGACTGTGGTCAGCGAACTCGCGGCCGTGAAGCCCGAGTTCTTCAGCGTCACCTACGGCGCCGGCGGCAGCACGCGCGAGAAGACGCTGGCCACCGTGCAGGCGATCGCCGCCGCCGGGCACGAGGCGGCGCCTCATCTGAGCTGCATCGGCAGCACGCGCGAGAACATCGCCGAGATCCTGGCCACCTACCGCGCGCAGGGCATCCGGCGGCTCGTTGCGCTGCGCGGTGATCTGCCCAGCGGCACCGCCAGCGCCGGCGAGTTCCGCTACGCGAGCGAGCTGATCGCCTTCATCCGCGAGACGCAGGGCCGCGACTGGACGATCGAGGTCGCCGCCTACCCCGAGTACCACCCGCAGCAGCGTTATGCGCGGCGCGACCTCGAGCACTTCGCGGCCAAGGTGAAGGCCGGCGCCGACTCGGCGATCACGCAGTTCTTCTTCAACGCCGACGCCTACTTCCACTTCGTCGACGAGGTGCGCGCGCTCGGGGTCGACGTGCCGATCGTCCCGGGCCTGATGCCGATCCACAACTACGCCAAGGTGGCGACCTTCGCCGCGCGCGATGGCATCGAGATCCCGCGCTGGGTGGCGCTCAAGATGGAAGGCTTCATGGACGACGCGGCGTCGATCCGCGCCTTCGGCCTCGATGTCGTCACGCGCCTGGCCGAGCGGCTCGTCGCCGGCGGCGCCCCGGGCATCCACTTCTACACGCTGAACCAGAGCGCGCTGGCGCTGGAGATCTGCCGGCGGCTCGGGCGCTGAACGGGGCAGGGGCGCGCGCCGGCCGCTCCGTCCGTTGCGCCTTCAGCCCGGCGGCGCGCGAAACACCACGACGGCCTCGGCCAGCCGCGCCGCGCGCTGGCGCAGTGCCTCGCTCGAGGCCGCGCCTTGCTCGACGAGCGCGGCGTTCTGCTGCGTCACGACGTCCAGTTCGGCCACCGCGGCTTCGATCTGGCTGATGCCGGTGGCCTGCTCGGCCGTGGCGTGCGCCACCTCGGCGATCAGGCCGCTGGCGCGGCGCACGTCTTCCACCGCGGCGGCCATCGTCGCGGTGGCGTCGGCGGCAAGGCCCGCGCCGATCCCGACGCGCCGGATGCTCTCGCCGACGAGGGCGCGGATGTCGCGCGCGGCGTCGGCGCTGCGTTGTGCGAGCGTGCGCACCTCGCTGGCGACGACGGCGAAGCCCCGCCCCTGCGTGCCGGCGCGTGCGGCCTCGACGGCGGCGTTCAACGCCAGCATGTTGGACTGGCGGGCGAAGCCGTCGATCAGCTTGACGATCTCGCCGACGCGCCGGCTGTCGGCCTCGATCTCGGCCATCGTCTGCGCCACGCGCGCCATGCCGGCGCTGCCGGCGCTGGCGGCCTCGGCGGCGGTGTGGGCCAGCGCCTGCGCTTGCTGCGTGCGGGCGGTGTTGCCGGCCACCGTGCTGCCGATCTCGGTCATGCTGGCGGCCGTCTGCTGCAGGCTCGCGGCGGCGCGCTCGGTGCGGCTGGCCAGGTCCTCGTGCCCGGCGGCGAACTCGGCGCTCGCCTCGCGCACGCCACCGGCCTGCGCCCCGATGTCGTCGAGCAGGGCGCGCAGGTTCAACCCCGCCTGCGTGACGGCGCGGCCGAGCAGTCCAATCTCGTCGACGCGGCACATCGGCGGTGCGGGGTCGGTCTGCCCCGCCGCCACCGCGCTCGCCTGGCGCAACACCTGTTGCAGCGGTATCGCCACCTGACGCTCGAGCCAGCGGCAGGCCGCGGTGCCCAGCAGCAAGACCGCCGCCACGGCCGCCCAGGCGGGCAGCGCGCCGGTGCCCGCGGTGGCGCCGGCCGGCGCCGCCGCCACGGCGTGGCCCGCCGCCAGCACCGCGGCGGCGGCGCCCGCCGTCGCGGCGCCGAAGGCGGCGCGGATGCGCCAGCGCACCGGCATCAGCTGCAGCGCCGAGCGCCAGCGCTGCAAGCCGGTGTGCACGACGAGGCCCTTGTGAAAGGCCAGGCCGCCGGCCCGCCCGGCGCGCAAGCGGCCGTACAGCGCGTCGGCCTCGGCCACCTCGGCCCGCGTGGGCTTCGTGCGCACCGACAGGTAGCCGATCAGTCGCCCGTCGCGGCGCATCGGCGTGACGTTGGCGCGCACCCAGTAATGGTCGCCATCCTTGCGGCGGTTCTTCACCAACGCCGTCCACGAAAGGCCGGCCTCCAGCGTCGCCCACAGGTCGGCGAAGGCCGCCGCCGGCATGTCCGGGTGCCGAACCAGGTTGTGCGGCCGGCCCAGCAACTCATGCCGCTCGAAGCCGCTCGCCTCGACGAAGGCGGCGTTGGCGTAGGTGACGTGGCTCGACGGGTCGGTGGTCGACATCAGCGTCGCGTGGTCGGCCAGTTCGTATTCCTGCTGCGTGACGGGTAGGTTGTTGCGCATTCGCGAAGGTCCCCTCTTTTGATTTGGGCGCTCGGTCGGCAGCCGCGTCGGTGCAGTTGCCTGCCGAGCCAGGGGAGTATCGGTAGCGCGGACGCGGTGTTTATTACGGACGAAGCGGCATTTCTGACGTTTGTTCGGCGAAGTCGGGCTTCCGGTGAATATCGGGCCGAACAAAAGTCGTGCGGCGGACGTGCCGGCAATCCGCCGGCACGTCCGCCGTCAGGGCCACACGGCCCTGCTCGACGCGCTCGACGCTGTCGGCGATCAGTGTGCGCACCCCGCGCGCGGCCTCGGCGCTGCGCTGCGCCAGCGCGCGCACTTCGCCGGCGACGACCGCGAAGCCGCGCCCCTGCTCGCCGGCGCGCGCCGCCTCGACGGCGGCATTGAGCGCGAGGATGTTGGTGCTGGCGGTTCGTATGGGTTCGGGCCAGCCGCCGGGCGCAGCGGTGGCCGCTGTCAGGCCGTTCGGCCGGTTCGTGCCGTTCCGGTCGTTCAGGCCGTTCGTGCCCTTCAGGCCGGTACGGCCTCGGTGCGGAAGATCGCGACCGCCTGCTCCAGCGCCGAGGCCTGCTGTCGCAGGCTCTCGGCGGCGGCGGCGCTTTGCTCGACGAGCGCGGCATTGCGCTGCGTCGCCTCGTCCATCTGCGACACCGCGGTGCTGACCTGCGCGACGCCGGCGGTCTGCTCTTGCGCCGCCGCGCTGACCTCGCCGATCAGGTCGCTGACGCGCTGAATCGAGTGCACCACCTCGCGCATCGTCGCGGCGGCTTCGCCGCCCTGGCGGCTGCCTTCCTCGACGCGCTCGACGCTGTCGGCGATCAGCGTGCGGATCTCGCGCGCGGCGCCGGCGCTGCGCTGGGCGAGCGCGCGCACCTCGCTGGCGACGACGGCAAAGCCGCGGCCCTGCTCACCCGCGCGCGCTGCCTCGACGGCGGCGTTCAGCGCCAGGATGTTCGTCTGGAAGGCGATGCCGTCGATCGTGCCGATGATTTCGGCGATGCGCCGCGAGCTTTCCTGGATGCGCGCCATCGTCGCGGCGAGTTCGCCGACGCTCGTGCCGCCGCGGCCGGCGACGTCGCTGGCTTGCGTCGCGAGCTGGCTGGCCTGGCGCGCGCTGTCGGCGCTGTGGCCGATGGTCGTGCGCAGTTGCTCCATCGACGCGGCCGTCTGCTCGAGCGAACTGGCCTGCGACTCGGTGCGCGACGAGAGGTCGAGGTTGCCTTGCGCGATCTGGCTGCTGGCCACCGCCACCTGGGCGGCGTTGCTGCGCACGCCGCCGACCACGTGCGCCAGCGCGCGCTGCATCTCGCCCATCGCGGCCATCACGCTGGCGGTGTCGCCGGCGCGCAGCGGCAGCGGCGTCACCAGGTCGCCGGCGGCCACACGCTGCGCCGCGGCCTGCAGCTCGGCAGGCTCGGCGCCCAACCGTCGCCCGAGCCAGCGGCCGGTGTGCACCGCGACGCCGATGGCCAGGCCGAACAGCGTGACGACGAGGCCGACGATGAGCGCCAGCCCAACGCGCCTGCGCTCGACGCGCGCTTGAAGGTCCGCTTCGAGGTAGCCCTGGAACTGCGCCATGTCGGCGTACATCGAGTCGACCGTGCGCGTGACTTCGGCGAAGAACTCGGTGCTTGGGTGGCTGAGCGTCTCGGGCTCGACGACGTGCCGGCGCGCGTAGGCGATGCCGGCCTGGCCGTGCTCGGACAGCTGCGCGACTGCTTTCTTCAGCACCGCGGAGTTGCCGGCGGAGATCGCCATCGCCCGCGAAAGGTTGTGCGTGACCCGTGTGAATTGCGCGCCGAGGTTGTCGGCCAGGCTCGCGTAGCCGCTGCGCTGCGCCGGCGTCACCTTGTCGGGCGCCGACAGCAGGTTGGCGCCGCGCGCGCGCATCTGGCCCATGGTCTCGATCATGCGCGGCGTTTCCTGCAGCGCGCCGATGACCGTGAAGTAGGTGCCGGGGTCGTAGTCGAAGAGCAGGCCCCAGTGGTCGAGCACGTGGTCCAGGCCGGTCAGCAGCTGCGCGATCACGGCCGTGTGGCGCGCCGACGAGACGGTGCCGTCGACGCGCTTGCCGCCCACGTCGTCGCGCAGTGCCGTCCACGCGGCGCGTGCCTCGGCCCAATGGCGCGCGAGCGGCGAGCCGGCCGCGGCCGCGTCGGCGTTCAGCCGCGCTTCGAAGGCGCCGACCGCCTTGTCGACTTCGTCGGCCTTGGCGGCACGCGCCCCGGCCTGGTCGTCCTTGCCTCCCAGCCACACGGCCGAAAGGCCGCGGTGCTGCTGCATCAGGCGGATCACGTGGTTGAGCGCCTGCGCCGGCGCCAGGCCGTCGAGTTCGCGCTGGACGACCTGGGTGTCGGCCCAGACGCTGCCGGTCAGCTTGGCGGCCGGCACGAGGATCGCGATGCCGCACAGCGCGACGAGCAGGGTGAAGCGTTGGGCAACGCTCAGGCGGGCAAGGAGCTGCATTGGTTTCTCGGGCAGATGAATGGGCCCGGACTGCAGCCCCTTCTGCACTATCGGCAGCCAGCGGCCGCCACTAAAGGAGGGGGGATCGACCCGAGCCGACCGCGACGAATGCACTCAAGTCCGCGCGGCGCCGGGCCCGGCCGGCCGCCCGCCGAGCCGCTCAGACAGCGCCGCGGCCACCTCGCGCAGCGCCACGGCCACCGCGCCTTCGCCGCGGCTGTCGAAGACCGCGCTCGGGCCGATCGCGGTGAGCGCCAGCACGATGGCGCCGCGCGCATCGAACACCGGCAGCGCCAGCGCGCTGACGCCGGGCAGCAGCAGATCGGTGACGCGCGCCAGGCCTTCGCGGCGCACTTCGTCGAGCCGCTCGGCCAGCGCGGTGTCGATGCGGACGGCCTTTGGTGGAACCGTTCGGCCTGAACTTCGTTCTCCGTTCGTCCTGAGCTTGTCGAAGGACGCCTGCCCTGAGCGTGTCGAAGGGCCCGACGTGAATGCCGCCGCTTCGTCCCGCAGCGCCGCCAGCACCCGCGCGCGCGGCAGCCAGGCCGCAAACAGCAGCCCCGACGCCGTGCCGCGCAGGCTCAGCACGGTGCCGTGGCGCATCGAGACGTAGATCGCCGACGCCGGCCGCGCGACGCGCACGATCGTCGCGCCGCGCGTGCCCCACACGGCGATGGCCACCGTGTGCCCGGTGCGCGCGGCCAGCGCCTCGATGTGCCCGGTGGCCAGCGCCACCGGGTCGAGCTGTTGCAGGCTGATGAGGCCGAGCTGCATCGCCAGCGGCCCGAGGCCGTAGTGGCCGCTCGCCGCGTCCTGCGCGATCAGGCCCAGCTTGCCGAAGCTGACCAGATACGGGTGCGCCTTCGCCGGCGCCATGCCGGCCTCGGCGGCCAGTTCCTTCAGCGGCAGCGCGCGCCCGGCGTGCGCCAGCGCCTTCAACAGCGCGCCGCCGACCTCGATGCTCTGGATGCCGCGCTGCTCGCCATAGGGGGCCATGGCGGGAGTTTGACTAAAACGAATCGGTTAGACAATAGCGAAACACCACCCTATCATCCGGGCCCGCCGCAGGGTGGCCCGGGCGGCCCAGTGAAGCGGCCGCGTCCTGATCGCCTCGATGGCCTCGATGGCCTTGACGGCCACTCAGCATCGCCACCCGCCCCAACATCACCGCGCTGCCGCGCCCCTCACAAGGAGACAACGTCCCATGTCCAAAGCCTTCGCCAGCCAGGCCGACCTCGAAGAGAAGAAGGTCACCTTCAGCAAGCTCAGCGAGCACGCCTACGCCTACACGGCCGAGGGCGACCCGAACACCGGCATCGTCGTCGGCGACGACGCCGTGATGGTCATCGACACGCAGGCCACCCCGGTGATGGCGCAAGACGTCATCCGCCGCATCCGCGAGGTGACCGACAAGCCGATCAAGTACGTCGTGCTCAGCCACTACCACGCGGTGCGGGTGCTCGGCGCGAGCGCCTACCAGCCCGAGCACGTCATCGCCAGCGACGACACGCTCGGCATGATCAAGGAGCGCGGCGAGCAGGACAAGGCGAGCGAGATCGGCCGCTTCCCGCGCCTCTTTCGCAACGTCGAGAGCGTGCCGCCGGGGCTGACCTGGCCGACGCTGACGTTCACCGGGAAGATGAC
Organism: Betaproteobacteria bacterium; assembly: GCA_016716535.1. Classification (GTDB taxonomy): domain Bacteria; phylum Pseudomonadota; class Gammaproteobacteria; order Burkholderiales; family Burkholderiaceae_C; genus Rubrivivax. Next base: position 406,563 of record JADJWD010000005.1, read on the forward strand.
GCTGTGGCTCGGCAAGCTCGAGGTGCAGCTGCTGCAGCTCGGCCGCGGCCACACGAAGGGCGACACGGTCGTGTGGCTGCCGCAAGAGCGCATCCTCTTTTCCGGCGACCTCGTCGAGTACGACGCCACGCCGTACGCCGGCGACGCCTACTTCACCGACTGGCCGCAGACGCTGGACAACATCGCCGCGCTGAAGCCCGCCAAGCTCGTGCCCGGCCGCGGCGCGGCGCTCGAGAACGAGGCGCAGGTGGCCGCGGGCCTGAAGGGCACGCGCGACTTCATCGCCGACGTGTTCGCCAGCGTCAAGGCCGGCGCCAGGGCCGGCAAGGACCTGAAGGCGGTGTACCGCGAGACGGTGAACGCGGTGCGGCCGAAGTACGGCCACTGGGTCATCTTCGACCACTGCATGCCGTTCGACGTGAGCCGCGCGTACGACGAGGCGACCGCGCACCGCGACCCGCGCATCTGGACGGCCGAGCGCGACGTGGAGATGTGGAAGGCGCTCGAAGGCTGAAGGCGAGGGGCCCGCGATGCTGAAGACCTACACGTATCCGCGCTACGAATACCGCCGCCCGCCAGAGTTGGATGAAGCGCGCGGACGGCCTGTTCGGCGCGTGCCGCTCGTCGTCGTCGGCGCCGGCCCGGTGGGACTCGCCGCGGCGCTCGATGGCGCGCAGCGCGGCCTGCCGGTGCTTGTGCTCGACGAGGACAACACGGTGAGCATCGGCTCGCGCGGCGTGTGCTACGCCAAGCGCGCGCTCGAAATCTTCGACCGCATCGGCCGCGGCGTCGCGAGTCCCGGGAGTGAACCCGCGCTCGGCCAGCGCATCGTCGACAAGGGCGTCACCTGGAACGTCGGGCGCACCTTCCATGGCGAGCAGGAGGTGTTCAGCTTCGACCTGCTGCCCGAGGCCGGCCACCGCCGGCCGGGCATGGTCAACCTGCAGCAGTACTGGCTCGAGCAGTACCTCGTCGAGGCGGTCGAGCGCGCGAGCGCCATCGAGTTGCGCTGGCAGAACAAGGTGACGCACGTCACTCCTTCGGGCACGGGCGCCGAACTGCAGGTCGAGACGCCAGATGGCCCGTACACGCTGCAATGCGACTGGCTCGTCGTCGCCGACGGCGCGAGGAGCCCCATCCGCCGGCAGTTGGGCCTCGACATCGAAGGCAAGGTCTTCCAGGACCGTTTCCTGATCGCCGACATCGTGCTCGAACGCGAGCTGTTCCCGGCCGCGCGCACCGAGCGCCGCTTCTGGTTCGAGCCGACGTTCTTCGGCGGCCAGAGCGCGCTGTTGCATCGCGAGGCCGACAACGTCTGGCGCGTCGACTTCCAGCTCGGCTGGGACGTCGACCCCGAAGAGGAGAAGAAGCCCGAGAAGGTCATCCCGCGCGTGCGCGCCGCTCTCGACGGGCAGGGCTTCGCGGACGTGAGCTTCGAGCTCGAATGGGCCAGCGTCTACGCCTTCCAGTGCCGGCGCATGACGCACTTCAGGCACGGCCGCGTGCTCTTCGTCGGCGACGCCGCGCACCAGGTCAGCCCCTTCGGCGCGCGCGGCGCCAACAGCGGCGTGCAGGACACCGACAACCTGATGTGGAAGCTGGCGCTCGTGCACGCCGGCCAGGCGAGCGAGGCGCTGCTGGACACCTACGACAGCGAGCGCACCGAGGCCGCCGACGAGAACATCCTCAACAGCACGCGCGCCACCGACTTCATGACGCCGAAGACGCGCGCCTCCAAGCTCTTCCGCCAGGCCGTGCTCGGCCTCGCGAAGGAGACGCCGTGCGGCCGCGCGCTCGTCAACTCCGGGCGGCTGTCGGTGCCGACGATCCACCGCGACTCGCCGCTTTCGACGCCGGATGCCGAGCCGTTCGGCGGCTGGATGGTGCCGGGTGCGCCGGCGGATGACGCACCATGGCCGCAGCAGCAAGGTGGCGCAGACGGCGGCACACAAGGCGGCTGGCTGCTCGATCGCCTCGGCGACGGCTTCGTGCTGATGCTGTTCAGCGACGCGCCGAGCGACAGCGAGCGCGCGGCGATCGATCGCCTGGCCGCGGCGCCAGTGCCGGTGCGCACACTCGTCGTTGCGCCGACCGGCCCCGCCGCCGAGCGCTACGACGCGCGGCCGGGCACCTGCTACCTGATGCGGCCCGACCAGATCGTCGCGGCGCGCTGGCGCACGCTCGACGAGGCCGCAGTGCTGCGCGCGCTGGATCGTGCGATCGGGCGCGAGCCGGGCCGCGAGCCGGCGCGTGCCGCCACCGCAGCCACCGCGTCGACCGCAGCGCAAGCGGCTGCGGCCACCGCCGCCGGCTGATAAACCCGAGCGCACGAACAAGCCATGAACCATCTCAACGTGCAGCCCAATCTCGGCGTCCCCGGCGAGCGTTACCGCCACGCCTACATGCCCGGCGACCGCTTCTACGAGCGGCTGATCGAAGGCCACCGCGGCCTCACCGACGAACAAAGCGAGCTGATGAACGCGCGCCTCGTGCTGCTGCTGGCCAACCATATCGGCGACCTGCGCGTGATCGAAGAAGCGATCGCGCTGGCGCGCCGGGGCGTCGAAGTCGCGCCGCGCAAGGAGTAACGACCATGCCGCGCCCGAACGAGAACGCCCCCTCCGAAGCCCGCCTCCTCACCGGCTTCGGCAACGAGTTCCAGAGCGAGGCCGTGCCGGGTGCGCTGCCGGTGGGCCGCAACAGCCCGCAGCGCGCGCCGCTCGGCCTCTACGCCGAGGTGCTGTCCGGCAGCGCCTTCACCGCGCCGCGCGCCGAGAACCGGCGCACGTGGCTCTATCGCCGCCAGCCGAGCGTCGTCAGCGGCGCCTTCGCGCCGTATGCGCAGCCGCACTGGAAGAGCGGCGCGGCCGGCGGCGTCGCTGTGCCGCCCGACCCGCTGCGCTGGGCGCCGACGGCGATTCCGCAGGCGTCGGCCGAAGCGCTCGACTTCATCGACGGCGTGCGCACCGTCGTCGTCAACGGCGACCCCGAGGCGCAGACCGGCATCGCCGCGCACCTGGTGCTCATCAACACCTCGATGCAGCGCGCGTTCGTCAACGCCGACGGCGAGATGCTGCTCGTGCCGCAGCAAGGCGCGCTCACGATCACCACCGAACTCGGCGTGCTGACGGTGTCGCCGGGCGAGATCGCCGTGCTGCCGCGCGGCATGGCGTTCAAGGTCGCCGTCGATGGCCCGACGCGCCTTTACGCCTGCGAGAACTACGGCGCGCCGTTCCGCCTGCCCGAACTGGGGCCGATCGGCAGCAATGGCCTGGCGAACCCGCGCGACTTCATTGCGCCGCACGCGGCGTTCGAGGACAAGCCCCCCCCGGTCGAGGTCGTGCGCAAGTTCGGCGGCGAACTGTGGCGCGCCACGTCGGCGGGCAACCCGTTCAACGTCGTCGCGTGGCACGGCAACCTCGTGCCGGTGAAGTACGACACGCGGCGCTTCAACACGATGGGCACCGTCAGCTTCGACCACCCGGACCCGAGCATCTTCACGGTGCTGACGAGCCCGAGCGACACGCCGGGCACCGCGAACTGCGACTTCGTCATCTTCCCGCCGCGCTGGATGGTCGGCGAGGACACCTTCCGCCCGCCCTGGTACCACCGCAACGTGATGAGCGAGTTCATGGGCCTCGTGCACGGCCAGTACGACGCCAAGCCCGAGGGCTTCCGGCCCGGCGGCATGAGCCTGCACAACGCGATGGTGCCGCACGGGCCCGACGCCGAGGCCTTCGAGCGCGCGAGCGCCGCCACGCTGGCGCCGGTGAAGCTCGACGACACGCTCGCCTTCATGTTCGAAAGCCGCTGGCGCTTCAAGCCCACGGCGTGGGCGATGCAGGCGCAAACGCTCGACCGCGCGTATGCGGGCTGCTGGGCAGGCCTCGCGGATCGGTTCAAGGCCTGACGCTTCAAGGCATCATCACCGCCTGCTGCCGACACGGATTCCTGCGATGCTGCTGACCGATGCCACCCACGACCCGGCGCTGAAGAGCTGGGTCGAAAGCGCCAACACGCCGGACCACGACTTCCCGATCCAGAACCTGCCGTTCGCGCGCATGCGCCCGGCCGGCGCCGATGACGAGCCCTGGCGCATCGGCGTCGCGATCGGCGACCACGTGCTCGACATCAAGCTCGCGCGCCAGCAAAGCCCGTGGGGCGAAGGCATCGACGCGCTGCTCGCGCCGCTCGCCGAGGGGGACCTCGCGGCTTTCATGACGCTCGGCCCGCGCGCCTGGACGCTGGTGCGCGAGGCGCTGTCGATGGCGCTGGCGGCCGACAGCGACCAGGCGCCGTTCCTCGAGCTGTGCCTGCTCGACCCGGCCCGGCTCGAGTACTCGCTGCCTTGCCGCATCGGCGACTACAGCGACTTCTACGCCGGCATCCACCACGCGCGCACGGTCGGCTCGCTCTTTCGGCCCGACAACCCGCTGCTGCCGAACTACCCCTGGGTGCCGATCGGCTACCACGGCCGCGCGTCGTCGGTGGTGGTGCAAGGCGGCACGGTGCGCCGGCCGCTCGGCCAGACACGGGGCAGCGGCGGCGACAGCGGCGAGCCGACCTTCGGCCCCTGCCGGCGCCTGGACTACGAGCTGGAACTGGGCCTGTGGATCGGCGCCGGCAACGATCTCGGCGAGCGCGTCGACATGGAGGAGGCGGAGAAGCGCCTCTTCGGCATCACGCCGCTGAACGACTGGTCGGCGCGCGACATCCAGGCCTGGGAGTACCAGCCGCTCGGGCCGTTCCTCTCCAAGAGCTTCGCGACCTTCGTGTCGCCGTGGGTCGTCACGTTCGAGGCGCTGGCGCCGTTCCGCCGCCCGTTCCGGCGCGCGCCGGGCGAGCCGCAGCCGCTGCCGTACCTCGACTCGCTGCGCAACCGCGAGTGCGGCGCCCTCGATATCCAGGTCGAAGCGTGGCTGCAGACGGCGCGCATGAAGGCGGCGCGGCAGCCGGCCGTGCGGCTGTCGCGCGCCAGCGTGCTCGAAGCCGCCTACTGGACGCCGGCGCAACTGGTCGCGCACCACACGAGCAACGGCTGCAACCTGCAAGTTGGCGATCTCTTGGGCACCGGCACGCTCTCGGGCCCGCAGCCGGGGCAGGGCGGCAGCCTGCTGGAGCTGAGCGGTGGCGGCAAGGCGCCGCTTGCGCTGCCCGGCGGCGAGCAGCGCACCTTCCTCGAAGACGGCGACACGCTGACGCTGAAGGCGTGGTGCGAGGCGCCCGGCGCCGTGCGCATCGGCCTGGGCGCAGTGACCGGGACGATCGAGGCGGCGGCGTAGGCCGAGCGCCGAACAGCGCCCCGCCGGCCGCCCATTTCCGCGGCTCGCCGCCAAGCCGGCCGCGAACAATGGCGGCCAACATGGCTGCCAACCGCCGGAACGACGACGACCTGGTCGCACGCGTGGTGGCCTGGCACAACCGCCATCCATTGGCGCGGCGCATCACGCCGGCGCAGGTGGTGTCGGTGGGGCTGGTGTCGTTTCCGTACTGGGCCGATGCCTCTGCCTCCCCTGCGGCCGCTGCGGCTACGGTGTTCAGCCCGGCCGGAAGCGCGATCGCCGAGGCGGTGGCTGCCTCCGCTGCCACTGGCGTCCCGGCCGCCGTCGTGCCGCCGGTGCCGCCCGTCGCCCCGGCGCCTGCCGCTGCCGCCGACCTTGCCGACGCCACCGCGCCGGCCGAGCCCGCGCCGGACGGCGCCGCGGAACCTGCCGAAGACGACGAGCCCGAACTGATCATCGGCGACGACTCCGAGTTCGCTGCCTTGCCTGCGGCCACGGCGTCTGTCGAACCCACCGCCGCACCCACCGCGGCACCCACCGCGGCGCCCACCGCGGCGCCTGACGCCGGTGCGGTTGCCGCACCCGCCGCCGGGCCCCCGCTGCCGGTCCTGAGCGAGCCGGTCGACGTACCCGCTGCCGCCGCCCCCGCGGCCGGCAAGCTGCGTGAACGCGCGCGAGCGCTCGCTGCCGGCGGCGCATCGCCTGGACCGGCTGCTGCGGCTGCTGCGGCCGCTGCGGCGCCTGCACCGCACGCCGAGTGGCACGCGCCGCCGGGCAAGGCGCGCAAGGGATGGAGCGCCGCCTTCGACGACGACTTGCTCTCGCCGTACACGCCGCGCGAAGTGGCCCGCTGGGCACTGGGCCACGGCAGTTCACGCCGGCCCGGCCCGGCCGGCGCGCCGGTGCGTGAGCTCGAGCCCGGTCGCCCGCCTGGATCGCCCAACGCGCGCGGCGCACGTGGCGCACGCAGCGCGCCGGACACCGCCGTCGCGCGGCTGTGGGTCTACACCGCCGCCATCGACGCCGGCGCGCAGCGCGTGCGCGTGCTCGTGTCGCCGCTGGACACCCGGCGCGTGCTCGGCCCGCGCATCACCGGCCGCGGCCGCGTGGCGCTGGCCGGCGCGCTGACCGCCGGCGCGGCGGCCAGCGTGGCCGGCGTCGCTGTCGTCTTCGCGCCCGGGCTGGCGCGGCAGCCCGCCGGCGACGTGGCGGTGGCGGCGGTCGCCGCGGCAAGCCAGGCGGTTGCGGCCACCGAGGTGCCGACGCCAGTGGCCGTGCCGGCGGCTTCGGCGGCGCAAGCTGAATCGGCGCCACTTGTCGCAGCCGCTGCTTCCGTTGCAGCGACCGCGCCACTTGCACCACATGCGCCGCTGATGCCGCCTGCGCCGCCTGCATCGGCTCCATCGCCTGCATGGCCTGCTCCACAGGCTGCGCCGAGCGCGGCCTCGGCGCCGGCCGTCTCCCTCGCGCGCGCCAACGCGCTGGCGATCGAACCGGCGCGCCCGGCGGCGCCCACCGCCGAGCGCCGCCTGCCGCGCGTGGTGCCGGTGCTCGACGACGACGTGCGCCGCGCCGCGCGCGAAGCCAGCGAGGCAGCGCGCAACGAACGCGCAGCGCAGCTTGCGGCGCGCGCAGCCGGCGAGGGCAGGGCGCCCGCGGAATCATCGGCCACGGCGCCATCGGCGGCAGCAGCGGCATCCGCGTCACCCAACTCACCCACGGCGCCCCCGGCTCCAACGCCGGTGGCCGCCGCGACACGGCCGCCCACGCCCGCCGCTCACCTGCCCGCCGAAGCCGCGCGCATGTCCGCGCCAGCCGCCCCGGCCGCCCCCGCCACCGCCTGGGCCGTCAGCACGCGCACGCTGCGCACGCGCTTCGAATCCGAACAGATGCTCGCCGCACTGCGCGACGTGGCCTATCGCAACGGCCATGGCAACGAGGTGAAGTTCGAGGTGATGCCCACCGGCGACGACTGGCGCGCCGTCGGCTGGCCGTTCGGCAACCGCGCCGACGCCGAGCGCCTGCGCGCCGCCCTTGCCGCGCGCGGCGTCAAGACCGAGGTCGTGCAGTTCTGATCCCAGCCGGGCGTCCGTTCGCCCGGTCGCCCGTTCGCCCGCCGCCGTTCGCCCGCCGCCGGTCGGGCCGCCGTCAGCGCCGCACCAGCAGCACGAGCAACCCGCCGATCGGCTGGCGCTGCTCGTGCCGCAGCGTCGCGCGCTTGAGCGTGCGCACGTCGAAGCCGTGCGCCTCGGCCAGCTCGCGCAGGTAATCCTCGCGGTGCGCGTAGCGCGAGCTGGCGCGCAGCTCGTAGCGCGCGGTGGCGGCCGCGGCTTCCTCGACCGAGAAGGCGAACAAGCCGCCGGCGGCCAGCACGCGCGCGACGCCGGCGAACACCGGCGCGAGGTCGCCGATGTAGACGAACACGTCGGCGGCGACGACGAGGTCGTGCCGTTCGCCGGTGTGCATCAGGTGCTCGGCCACGTCGCCCTGCACGAGATGCCGGTAGCAGCCGAGCGCGCGCGCCTTGTCGAGCATGCGCGGCGAGAGGTCGACGCCGTCGACCGTGTCGCAGCGCGGCGCGAGCAGCGGCCCCATCAGGCCGGTGCCGCAGCCGAGGTCGAGCGCAGCGTGCCAACGTGCGCCGCCCGTGCCCTCGGGCAGCAGCGCGGCGATGAGCTGCGGCGTGCGGTAGCCGAGCTTGCCGACGAGGTGCTCGTCGAAGCCCTCGGCATAACTGTCGAACAGCGCCTGCACGTAGCGGCGCGGCGCGTTGGCTGGCGCCGCGGTGGCGTCACCGTGGCTGCTGCTGCCGTTGTCGCTGCCGCTTTCGGCCGCTGCCCGCGGCGCCACCGAGGCGAGGAAGTAACGGTTCAACTCCGCATCGCCACCGTGCGCCAGCGCCTGGCGGAAGCACTCGCCCGCATCGGCGAGCCGGCCCATGTCCTTCAGCAGGCTGCCGCGCTGTGTCCACGCGGCGGCGTGCCGGGCGTCCAGCGCCAGCACGCGCTCGTACGACTTCAATGCGTCGACCGGCCGCTGCAGCACCTGCAGCAGCTCGCCGTGGTCGAACCAGGCCTGCACGTCTTCCGGCGCTGCCGCCAACGCACGCTCGAGCGAGACCCGCGCGTCGGCCGGCCGGTTGAGGCGCACCTGCACCGCGGCCAGATTGGCCAGAGCCGAAGGCCGGCCGGGCACCAGGCGCAGCGCCTCGGTGAACAGCGCCTCGGCGCGCGCGAGGTCGCCGGCTTCGAAGGCCTGCAGACCGTCCAGGAACGCGGCGCGCCCGGCCTCGAAGGTGGCATCGGCGGTGGGCGTGTCGCTCATCGTTTTCCTCGCATCCGCTGCACTGTAGCGGGGTGCCTCGCAGGCGTCGCGCTTCGGGCCGAGCCGAGGACGCCGGCTGGCCGGCTTCGCTCGTGTCATTCCTCTCCCTCGCTAGCGCTCGGTCGATTCCCCTCTCTTACCTCGCTGCGCCGGCCACCCGGCATCCTTGGCCCTCGGTTGCCGGGGTCATCAGCCCGCGTGGCGCGACACCGCGACGCGCTCGCCGAGCACGCCGCGCGGGCGCAGCACGAGCATCGTCGCGATCAGCACGCCGATCAGCGCGACCTGCAGCGCTGCGCCGCGCGCCTGCTCGGCCTGCGGGATGAAGCCGCGCAGCAGAGCCGGCCGCGGCCCAGAAGCCCCAGACGACGACACCGCGCCGACAACCTGAAGGTCTTCGACTTCGCGCTCGACGACGAAGACCGCGCGCTGCTCGCTGCGGCCTTCGCCGGCACGAAGCGGATCCCCGGCGACTGCGGCGACGAGTACCGCCGGCCGCCCTTCCTCACCGCCAGCGGCGACCTGAGCCACCACCTCGACGCGCTGCCGAAGGTCTACGAGAAGCAGCCGGTGCCCGGCCACGCCGGGCGCTGGCGCGTCAGCAGCGGCAGCCAGTGGGAGCCGCTGGCGGGCTACGCGCGCGCCGTGCGCAGCGGCCAGCGCATCCTCGTCTCGGGCACGACGGCCACGCACGGCACGGCGCGCCTCGTCGGCCGCGGCGACGCCGCGGGGGGGGGGGGGGGGGGGGGTGCGCACACGCGTCTACCTCGCCGATGTCGCCGACGCCGACGCCGTGGCGCGCGAACACGGGCGCGTCTTCGGCGAGATCCGGCCGGCGAACACCTTCGTGCAGGTCGGGGCGCTCGTCGGCGAGGGGTACCTCGTCGAGATCGAGGCCGAGGCGGAGGTCGAAGACACCTCGGGCTGATCCTGCGGGGCCGGCCGCTACGGCAACACCCGCAGCTCGCGCACGAAGCGTGTCGTGTAGGTCTTCGCGAGCGCGACCTTCTTCGGGTCGAGCAGCTTCTGCGCGACGAGCATGTCGTAGGTGCGCTTCATGCGCTCGTCGGTGATGACGCCGATGCCGTGCTTCGCAGCGTCGCCGCCGGTGACCATGCCGGTGCGCTTCAGCAGCGCGATGGCGTGCGTGATGCGGTCGTCGGTCATCTGCGGGTTGTCGCGCTTGATCAGCGCGTTGGCCTTTGTGATGTCCGCCGCATCGCCTTGCAGATAGCTCTTCCAGCCGAGCATGCTGGCGCGCACGAAGGCGGCGACGGCGCGTTCGCGCTCGCGCACCGTCTTGGCCATGCAGACGATCGTCGTCGAGTACGGCGGCCAGCCGTGGTCGGCGAGCAGGAAGACGGTGGGCTTGAAGCCGCCTTCCTTTTCGATCGAGTACGGCTCGCTCGTCAGGTAGCCCTGCTGCACGGCGTTCTTGTCGGCGAGGAACGCCTGGTTGTTGAAGGTGTACGGCCGCGTCACCGCGTCGTCGAGCCGGTAGGTGCTCTTCAACCACGGCCAGAAGGTCGTGTAGGCGGGTGTCGCGAGCAGGAAGGTCTTGCCGCGCAGGTCTTCGATGCGGTTTACGACGCCCGGGTGGCCGATCATCACGATGGCGTCCTTCTGGAACGCCGCGGCCACCGTCACCGCCTCGATGCCCTGCTCGTGCGCCGAGAGCGTCTGCACGTCGAAGCCCATGATGCAGTCGGCCTGGCCGGCGGCCATCAGCTGCATGCTGTTGACCTGCGGGCCGCCCATGCGGATCGTCACGTCCAGGCCCGCGTCGCGGTACAGGCCCGTGGCCAGCGCCTGGTAGAAGCCGCCGTGCTCGGCCTGCGCGAACCAGTTGGTGACGAAGGTGAACTTCTGCGGCGGCGTCTGCGCAGCGGCCGGGCCGGCCAGGGCCAGCAGCAAAGCCAGGGATCCGGCCGCGGCGACGCGCCGCCGGCGCCACGATGTGGCGGCGGTGGAAGGGGACATGGGCAACCTCTAACGCAAGCCGGGCGAAAGACAGTCGCCCGCAGTCGCGCCCGGGGTGGGCGCGGGGCGCAGCATAGCGAGCCGGGGGCCGGCTCGCGAAACGTGCGTGCTCAGGCCAGCGGCGGCGCGCCGCGCAGCAGTGCCAGCGCGGTGGGGAAGGCGGCGCCGTGCTCGGCCAGCATGTGCGTCGTGACGAGTATCGCGAAGTCGCGCCAGCGCTCGAATTCGAGCGGCGCCGACTCCGCGGCCCACGGCCCGCCGGCGGCGAGGTCGGCCATCGCCGGGCGGCTCTGGCTCCAGCCGCGCGCAATCAAGTCGTGCTCGGCTTCCAGCCGCGCGGCCAGCGCGATGCCGCCGCGCCCGCCCAGGCGGCGCAGCACCGGGAACAGCAGCCGTTCCTCGCGGGCGCGGTGCGCCGGCTCGTCGCCGTCGAACAACTCGACGATGCGCGCGGCGTCGGCGCGGCAGCGCGCGTCGGGCGTCTGCGCCACCGTCAGCCGCGGCACCAGCCCACGCAGCACGTCGAGCATCTGCTCGATGCGCTCGTGCTCGCCATCCAGCGCCGCGATGGCCGGCTCGTCGGCCAGCGCGTCGTGGTGGGGGCGAGGCGTCGTGTAGGGCATCGGGCTCGGGGTCGTTCGATGGCGCGGTCGCTTTGGCTTCGCTTGCGTTCGCGTGCGTTCGCTGGCGTTCGCTTCTGTGGGCTTGGCGTCCCAGCCGCTCACCAGCGGCCGCGCAGCGTCAGCCGCCAGGTGCGCGGCGCCTCGGCCCAGGTGAAGAGCGGTGAACGTTCGGCCAAGCTCTGGTCGGCGAGGTTGCTGACGCCGAGTTCCAGGTCGAGATGACGGTCGAGCTGGCGGCCGAACGATGCGGCCGTCGACGTGAGCGACGGCACCTCCTGCGCGGGCTGCCCGGCCACCGCGGCGGCGAGCAGCTGAGAGCCGACGTGGTCGACACGAGCACGCGCATGCCATGGGCCCTGGGCCCAATGGACGTGCACGCCGGCCGCGGTGCGCGGGCGCCGCTCGAGTTGCGCGCCGTGGCCGTCTTCGGCATCGAGCCACTGCCAGTTGCCGCCGAGCGTGAAGCTGCCCAGCCGCCAGGTGCCGGCCAGCTCGAGGCCCTGCAAGTTGGCGCGCTCGAGGTTGGCGTAGATGTACTGCGCGCGCCCGGCCACGGTGCCGAGGAAGCGCGGCACGATCAGCTGCTTGACGCGGTTCTTGAACAGCATCGCCGTGAAGCCGACGTCGGCGCGGTCGTAGCCGGCGCCGATCTCGTACGCGTTGCTCGTTTCCGGCTGCAGTGACGGATCGGAGAAGAACGTGTTCGGGCCCTCGTCCTCGGCGTAGCCGGGGGCGATCTGCTTGAGCGTCGGGGGCTTGTAGCCGCGGCTCGCGCCGCCCTTGACGCTCCACTGCGGCGCCACGCGCCACACGGCGTACAGGCGCGGGCTCCAGACGTTGCCGAAGCCTCGTGGTCGTCGAAGCGCAGGCCGCCGCTCAGGTCGACGCTGGGGGCGAGGCTGTACTCGTCGTGCGCGTAGATCGAGCGGTGCTCGAACGAGCCGCGGCCGCCGGGCAGCGCGGTGTTCGACAGCCGCTCGCGCCGGCCCTCGAAGCCGGCGACCAGCAGGTGAGCGGCCGCCGGGCGGCCCGAGACCTGGCCGTCGATCACGTCGTCGGCCACCGCGTTGGAGCGCAGTGCGGCGACGCCGGCGGTGCGCGAGTTCGTCATCGCGAGGTGGCTGCCGTAGGCGGCGAGCTGGCTGCGCCACTCGCCGCTGCCGGGCCAGTCGGCGAACCAGCTGAGCGCGCCCATGCTGCGGCGGATGTCGGTGTCGCTCAGGTAGACGCGGCGCAGGCCGCTCCTCTCGACCGCGTGGCCGAAGCGCTCTTCGCGGCCGGTGCGGCCGTCGAACTCGAGGCGGTGGTTCGTGGCCAGGTCCCAGGCGACGCGCACGCCGCCCTCGTGGCGGTAGCGGCCTTCCAGTTCGGAGATGCGCGGGTCGGCCTCGGAGGCGACGGCGCTGCGCCGCGAATCGACGGCGACGAGGGCGATGCGCAGGCCCTCGCCAAGCGGCCCGGAGACACGCGCCGCGGCGCGATGGCCACTGCCGCCGCGCCCGCCGTCGGCACGCGAGCCTTCGGTCGTGACGCTGCCTTCGAGCTTGTTGGCCGGCGCGCGCGTGACGATCTGCAGCACGCCGCCCAATGCGTCGGCACCGTACAGCGCCGACAGCGGCCCGCGCACGACCTCGACGCGTTCGATCTCCTCGGGCGCCACCCAGCCGAGCTGGAAGTCGGAGTGGCCGATGATGCCGTCGCTGGCGCCCAGGCGCCGGCCATCGACGAGGTACAGCGTGTGCCGGCTTTCCATGCCGCGCAGCGCAAGCGTCTTGCGCCCGCCGATCGTGCGGCCGAAGAGGGTGATGCCTTGCTCGCCGCGCAGCGCTTCGAGCAGGTCGTCGGCGCCGAGTTGCTCGATGCGCTCGCGCGGCACGACGCTGATCGCGGCCGGCGCATCGACGAGCGCCATCGCGTGCCGCGTCGCGGAGATCACGACGACTTGCGACGATGCGGCGGCGGCGGCCGACGCCGCGGCCGATGTGTCAGCCGGTGATGCCGTGGTGGTGGTGGAAGGAGACGAAGCCGCCGCTGCTGCAGCGGGCGGCGCATCGGAAGAGGGGGTGGACGCGCCGGGCGTTTGCGCTTGTGCGGCGGCAAATGCGGCCACGCAACAGCTGCCCAGCAGCACGTCGATGGCGCGGCGAATGGACGTATTCATGATGTCGGCACGTTAAGGGGCCGCGCACGCCCATCTCCTTGAAGCAGTTTGGGTTTGCGTGAGGTGTGCGGGCGCGGCACGGCTTGCGGGCACGTCGCGCGCCGAAGTTTGAGATGACGCAACCGCCGGTGCCGGCGTCGTCGTTTGATGTGCCTCAAACGCCGCGCGCACACGCGATGCAGGCAAGCCCGCGATGCGGCGGCGCACGTCGAGGTTGATGACGTGGCCTTCGCCACTGCCGGCCGGTGGCGCTGCGCCGAGCGCCCAGGCTTCGGCCTCGTGCGCATCGAACACGAACTGCGCCAGCGGCTCGGGCAACGTCGTGCGCCTGATGCCGAGGAAGCCGCGCCGCGGCACACCTTCGCCGAAGCGATAGTCGTGCACGAGGCCGTCGTAGATATCCTCGGCATGCGGGTCGTACGAGATCTCCCACAACTCGGCGAGATCGGCCGGCGCGACGACGAAGCTGCGCCGCTTCGGTGCCGTGCGCAGCGCGGCGATGCGCGTGGCGACGCGGCCGTCGCGCGACAGCGGGCGCAGCGTGTGCACCGGCTCGCCGCGCGCCGCGTCGAGCACCACCAGGCACGGCGGCTCGGGCTGCGCGACGAGCACGTAGCGGCCGTCGCCGCTGGTGGCCTGCAGTGGCACTGCACCTTCGTCGGGGGCGGCCGCATGTACCGCAGCCACGAAGGTGCCTAACGCCAAAGTTGACAAGAACGCCAGGCATGTCCATGTCCTGGCCCAACGCATGCCCATGACGGCGATGCTCGCGGGCCGCAAGCCGTCGCGTCCTTGAACGCGATCAAGGAATCACCTGTTGCGCGGGCGAAGAATGACTGTTATGCGCTGGCCCCGGCCGGTGCCACGAAGATCCCACGAAGATCCCCGCGCGACGACGCAGCGAACAGAAGAACACAACAACACACCAGGGCCCGGTGAGGAGGCCGACCACCATGAACATCTCCAGTGTCGTCGTGCATGCGCGTGCCGAAGACGCCGCACGCGTGCAAACCGAACTCGCGGCCTGGCCGGGCGTGGAAGTGCCCGCCGCCGCGCCCGATGGACGCCTCGTCGTCACCATCGATGCCGCCTCCGACCGCGAGGCCGGCGAAATCTACGACCGCATCCGCACGCTGGAAGGCGTGATGTCGGTCGCCCTCGTCTACCACCACTTCGAGCCCGGCGAATCGGCCGGCGAATTCGAGGCCGGTTCCATCGATGCCCGCATGCCCCAGGAGGAGGCTCGTCATGACCACTGATGTGCAACAACGACCCGTCCACGTGCTGTCGCGCCGCGACTTCATCAAGCACAAGGCCGCTGCCGCCGCGGCGGCCGCTGCCGGCGTCGCGCTGCCGGCCGCGCCGGCGCTGGCGCAGGCCCCCGCCGGCGCCGACGGCGTGCGCTGGGACAAGGGCGTGTGCCGCTACTGCGGCACCGGCTGCGGCGTGCTCGTCGGCGTCAAGGACGGGCGCATCGTCGCCACGCAAGGCGACCCCGACGCGCCGGTCAACAAGGGCCTGAACTGCGTCAAGGGCTACTTCCTCGCGAAGATCCAGTACACGACCGACCGCCTGACGACGCCGCTGTTGCGCATGAAGGACGGCAAGTACGACAAGAACGGCGAGTTCGCGCCGATCAGCTGGACGCAGGCCTTCGACATCATGGAGCAGAAGGCCAAGGCGGTGCTGAAGGCCAAGGGCCCCACCGGCATCGGCATGTTCGGCTCGGGCCAGTGGACGGTGTGGGAAGGCTACGCCGCCAACAAGCTGATGAAGGCGGGCTTCCGCAGCAACAACATCGACCCCAACGCGCGCCACTGCATGGCCAGCGCCGTGTTCGGCTTCATCCGCACCTTCGGCGCCGACGAGCCGATGGGCTGCTACGACGACGCCGAGCATGCCGACGCCTTCGTGCTGTGGGGCAGCAACATGGCCGAGATGCACCCCATCCTGTGGAGCCGCATCACGAACCGGCGCCTGACGGCCAAGCACGTGAAGGTGCACGTGCTGTCGACCTACTCGCACCGCTCGTGCGAGGTGGCCGATGCCGAGCTGATCTTCAAGCCGCAGACGGACCTCGCGATCCTCAACTACATCTGCAACCACATCATCACCAGTGGCGCGGTCAACGAGGACTTCGTCAAGAAGCACGTGACGTTCCAGAAGGGCGTCACCGATATCGGCTACGGCCTGCGCCCCAACCACCCGCTCGAGCAGGTGGCGGGCAACAACGGCTACCCCGGCCCCGACGGCAAGCCCAAGGGCAACCCGATGGCCGCAAGCCCGATCTCGTTCGACGAGTTCAAGGCCTTCGTCAGCACCTACACGCTCGACTACACCGCGCAACTGAGCGGCGTGCCCAAGGACAAGCTCGAGGCGCTCGCGAACCTGTACGCCGACCCGAAGACCAAGGTCACCAGCTACTGGACCATGGGCTTCAACCAGCACACGCGCGGCACGTGGGTCAACAACATGATCTACAACGTGCACCTGCTGGTGGGCAAGATCAGCGAGCCGGGCAACAGCCCGTTCAGCCTGACCGGCCAGCCCAGCGCCTGCGGCACCGCGCGCGAGGCGGGCACGTTCGCGCACCGGCTGCCGGCCGACCTGCTGATCGCCAACCCGCAGCACCGCGAGATCGCCGAGCGCATCTGGGCCGTGCCGCCGGGCACGCTGCGCGGCGAGGTCGGCTTCCACGCGGTGCAGCAAGACCGCATGCTCAAGGACGGCGTCCTCAACTTCTACTGGACGACCACCACCAACAACATGCAGGCCGGGCCGAACCTGAACCAGGAGCGCTACCCCGGCTTCCGCGACGCGCGCAACTTCATCGTCGTGTCGGACGCCTATCCGACGCTGACGGCGCTGTCGGCCGACCTCATCCTGCCGAGCGCCATGTGGATGGAGAAGGAAGGCGCCTACGGCAACGCCGAGCGGCGCGGCCAGTTCTGGCGCCAGCAGGTCGCGCCCCCGGGCCAGGCGAAGAGCGACCTGTGGCAGTACATCGAGTTCAGCAAGCGCTTCAAGACCGAAGACGTGTGGCCGGCCGACCTGCTGGACAAGCACCCGCAGTACAAGGGCAAGACGCTGTACGACGTGCTGTACGGGCGGCCCGAAGTCGCGCAGTGGCCCAAGGCCGAGGCGGCACGCGTCAACGCGCACGCCTGGGGCGGCTACACGAACGACGAGACCGAGGCGTTCGGCTTCTACGTGCAGAAGGGCTTGTTCGAGGAGTACCGCAAGTTCGGCCTCGGCAAGGCCAAGGACCTGGGCGAGTTCGACCACTACCACCGCGTGCGCGGCCTGCGCTGGCCGGTCGTCAACGGCAAGGAAACGCTGTGGCGCTACCGCGAGGGTTATGACCCGTACGTGAAGACCGGCGAGGGCGTGCGCTTCTACGGCAAGCCCGACGGCAAGGCGACGATCTTCGCGCTGCCGTACCAGCCCGCGGCCGAGAGCCCGGACAACGAGTACGACCTGTGGCTGTGCACGGGCCGCGTGCTCGAGCACTGGCACACCGGCACGATGACGCGCCGCGTGCCCGAGCTCTATCGCGCCTTCCCCGATGCCGTCGTGTGGATGCACCCGAAGGACGCCGAGAAGCGCGGCATGAAGCACGGCGACCCGGTCAAGGTGATCAGCCGCCGCGGCGAGGTGCAGTTGCGCGTCAACACGCGCGGCCGCAACCGCATGCCCGAGGGCCTCGTCTTCATGCCGTTCTTCGACGAGCACCGGCTCGCGAACAAGCTCACGCTGGACGCGACCTGCCCGATCAGCAAGGAGACCGACTTCAAGAAGTGCGCCGTCAAGGTGGTAAAGGCATAAGGGCCACGCCCGGGCGACCGCTGCTGCGCGCCCGGTGCCGCGGTGCACGCCGCGGCGCCGCGGGGCGGCATGCCGGCGGTGCCACCGGGCGACCAGCAGGGCTACCCGAGTGACTGACATGCAAGACCCGGCCGCCAGGCGCGCACGCCGCCGTTTCCTGCTCGACACCGCCAAGGGTGCGTGCGGGGCCGGCGCCGTCGGGCTGATGCTCGCGTTGCAGGCGCGCCAGGCGCGCGCGCTGCCGCCGCTGGCCATCCGCCCGCCGGGCGCGCTGGCCGAGGCCGACTTCGCCGCCGCCTGCGTGCGCTGCGGGCTGTGCGTGCGCGACTGCCCGTACGACATCCTGACGCTCGCGACACCCGAGCAGCCGGTGGCGACCGGCACGCCGTACTTCGTGGCACGCGACAAGCCGTGCGAGATGTGCGAGCACATCCCGTGTGTCGTTGCCTGCCCCACCGGTGCGCTCGACCATGCGCTCGTCGAGATCACGAAGGCCAAGATGGGCCTGGCGGTGCTCGTCGACCAGGAGAACTGCCTCAACTTCCTCGGCCTGCGCTGCGACATCTGCTACCGCGTCTGCCCGGTCATCGACAAGGCGATCACGCTCGAGCAGCAGCTCAACGCACGCACCGGCAAGCACGCCCTCTTCATCCCCGTCGTGCACAGCGACGCGTGCACCGGCTGCGGCAAGTGCGAGAAGGCCTGCCCGCTGGAAGTGGCGGCGATCAAGGTCTACCCGGTCGACCTCGCCAAGGGCGAGCCCGGCCGGCACTACCGGCTCGGCTGGGTCGAGAAGGACAAGGCCGGCGCGCCGCTCGTCGCGCCCGAGCCCGAACACCGCTACAACCTGCCCGAAGGCATGCGCTACGAGCCGGGCAAGGGGCTCTCGGTCGACCCGGGCGGTGCGGCTTCGGCGCCTGAGCAAACACAGCTGCCGGCGCCAGCCGCCGCGCCGGTGAGCCCCGTGGCTCCGAACGCATCTGCGGCGTCTTCGCCCGCGGGCACGCGGCCCGCACCGGCCACGCGCGTCACACCCAGCGCGCCGCCCGCACCGACGCCGCGCGCGCTGCAAGGAGACAAGCTGTGAGCCCCGTCGTCACCACGACACGCACGCCCGCGCGGGTCGGCGCCGATGCGCTGGCCGAGAAGGGCTGGTGGGGCACCTACCGCTGGCTCGTGCTGCGCCGTGCGACGCAGCTCGGCATCCTGCTGCTGTTCCTCGTCGGCCCGTGGTTCGGTGTCTGGATCGTCAAGGGCAACCTCGCGTCGAGCCTGACGCTCGGCGTGCTGCCGCTGACCGACCCGTACGTGCTCGTGCAGTCGCTGCTGGCGGGCCTGACGACCGGTTATGTGCCGCTGAAGACCGCGTTCATCGGCGCGGCCATCGTGCTCGTCTTCTACTGGCTCGTCGGCGGCCGTGTCTATTGCAGCTGGGTCTGCCCGGTCAACCCGGTCACCGACTTCGCGGCCTGGCTGCGCCGGCGGCTGGGCTTCAAGAGCGGCGCCGTGCTGTCGCGCCAGCTTCGCTTCTGGCTGCTGGCGATGACGCTTGTTGTCGCGCTCGCCACCGGCAGCATCGCGTGGGAGCTCGTCAACCCGGTGTCGATGCTGCACCGCGGTCTCATCTTCGGCCTCGGCGCCGGCGCGGCGGTGATCGCGGCGATCTTCCTGTTCGACTTGTTCGTCGCGCCGCGCGGCTGGTGCGGCCACCTGTGCCCGGTGGGCGCTTTCTACAGCCAGGTGGGGCGCACGAGCCCGCTGCGCATCGTCGCGGCGCGCCGCCAGGCGTGCAACGACTGCGCCGACTGCTATGCAGTGTGCCCGGAGCCGGTGGTCATCAAGCCGGCGCTGAAGGGCACCGATGGCGCCGGCCCCGTGATCGCCTCGGCGCAGTGCACGAACTGCGCCCGCTGCATCGACGTGTGCTCCAAGGATGTCTTCGAGTTCGGCCTGCGCTGGCAGCAGGCCCGAAATGCTCCCCCGGCCCCCACGGCCATTCACCCGCCGACCCGACTCGCGCCAGAGGAAAGGACCTCATCATGACCAAGCCCTCCCGTCCGTGGTGGCCGGCCGCGTTGCTCGCGGCGGCCGCGTTCGGCGCCCTTGCGGCCATGCCCGGCTGCTCCACGTTTCAGGGCGTGAACTCGCTGCGCGGCAGCGACGCCGCCACCGTCGACCAGGTGCCCGACGCCAAGCCGTACGCCGGCAAGCGCCCGGGCAGTGGCGGCCAGGCGGTGCTGATCGCGCGCAACTACCAGACGCAGCCGCCGCTGGTGCCGCACGCGATCGACAACTTCGACGAGATCACCGTGGCCGAGAACCAGTGCATGGAGTGCCACAGCATGCAGAAGGCGGCCGAGAAGAAGGCCCCGCGCGTCGGCGACAGCCACCTCATCGGCGGCGGCCCGAGCGCGCAGCTGCGCATGGACCGCTACCAGTGCAACACCTGCCACGTGCCGCAGGTCGACGCCAAGCCGCTGGTGGCCAGCACCTTCAGCGGCGCGGCGAAGAAGTGAAGCCCCGCCCCGGCGGCCGCGGTGACGCGGCCGCCGGCGACGGGGCGGGCCCGGGGGCGGTGAGGCGGCTCGCTCAGGCCGGCGTCGGCTCGGCCTGGCGGTCGGCGGCGGCGTAGAGCTGCTCGTTTTCGCGCCGGATGCGGTCGCCCAGCGTGCGCAGCACGGCGCGCGTCTCGCGGACGAAGTCGTCGGGCTTCTCGGAGATGAGGGGGCCGCTCGACCACTTCTGGCTGTAGGCGACGACGGCCTTGCTCGTGCTCTCCATCTCCTTGGCGAAGCGGCGCGCCATGTCGGCGACGCGGGCGTCCTTGCTGCGCGTCAGCTCCGGGTAGAGGACCTGGTCCTCGACGCCCAGGTGCAGCACCAGCTTGCCCATCAGGCGGCCGAGCGTGCTGCGCGCCGGGCGGCCGTCCGCGGCCAGGGCCCGCACGTCGAGCAACTTCTCCAGTTCGCCGGCCAGGGCCAGCAGTTCCTTGTGCTGTTCACGGAATTTGTCGGTGCGTGCCATGGCCTTGCCGGGCTCCTGAGGGGTGAGGGATCCGCAGGGGATCGGCGGCGGCAAGAATTTCTTGAGCTAATGGCCTGAGAAATCACAGGCGCGTTCCCAACACCCGGGACTCAGCGGGGTCGACTCGCCGAAGCTCGCAACGTCGACAACCACGCCGCGGCCTGCACGCGTGAAGTGAGCCCGAGCTTGCGCAAGACGTGCTGCACGTGGATCTTCACGGTCGCTTCGGCGATGCCGAGCGCGCGCGCGATTTCCTTGTTGCTGTCGCCGCGCGCGATCAGGTCGAGCGTCTCGCGCTCACGGGCGGACAGCGCCGACAGCGATTGCATCGACTGCAACGCCTGCCCGTCACGCGCCGCCTCCTCGGCGTGGGCGCCGTTCTCGGCGCCGGCCAGGCGAAAGGCCGAGGCCACCTTGGCCGTCATCGGCGCGCTGATGCTCGAGTGGCCGTCGCGCGCGCGCACGATCGCCGCGCCCAGTTCGTCGGCGTCAGCGGTCTTCAGCAGGTAGCCGCAGGCGCCGCCCTTCAGCGCCGCGGCGAGGTCGTGCTCGTCCTCGCTCATCGTCAGCATCAGCACCGGCAGGCCGGGCGCGGCGGCCAGCAGCGCCGGCAGCGCCGCGACGCCGCTGACGCCGGGCAGGTGGTTGTCCAGCAGCAGCACGTCGGGCCGGCACGCGGCGACGAGCGGCTGCGCCTCGGCCGCGTCGCCGGCCTCCCCGACGACGGCGAAGCGCTCGTCCGACGCGAGCAGCGCGACGAGCCCGCGCCTGAAGAGCGTGTGGTCGTCGACGACCATCAGCCGGATCGGCGAGGCGGCCGCGTTCATGCCGCAGCGAGCGCTTGCGTCTGCGCCTGCGCCTCGGGCCACTGCAGCACGACGCGCGTGCCGGCGCCGGCGGCCGAGCGCACGTCGACCTCGGCGCCGACGCCGGCGGCGCGCTCGCGCATGATGCGCAGCCCGACGTGCGTCTCGTCGGCGGCCTTCGCACGGGGCTCGAAGCCGCGGCCGTCGTCGCGCACCTCGATGCGCCAGCGCGGGTGCTGCTGCACCGTCAGCCACACCTGGGCGGCGCCGGCATGCTTGCGCACGTTCGACAGCGCCTCCTGCACGACGTGCAGCGCCTGCACCTGCACGTCGGGCGCCAGCGGCACGCCGTGCCCCTGCACGTCGATGTGTGTCGCCAGCCCTGTCTGGTGCTGGAATTTCTTGAGCGTCGTCTTCAGCGCCGCGACGATGTCGTCGCCCTGCGCGCGCGTGCGGAAGTGCAGCAGCAGCTCGCGCACGTCGGCCATGCTCTCGCGCACGCCCTGGTCCAGCTCCTGCACGATCTCGTCGGTGCGCGCGCCGTCGCCGCGCTGCAGCGCGCCGCGCAGCAGTTTGATCTGGATCTTCATGAACGCCAGCGCCTGCGCGATCGAGTCGTGCAGCTCGCGCGCCAGCAGGCTGCGCTCTTCGGAGACCGCGGCCTCGCGCTCGAGCGCCGTGCCGCGCAGGCCCTCCATGCCGCTGGCCAGGTGGCTGGCCAGGCTCTCGACGAGCGCCTGGTCGCCGGGCGTGCGCTCGGGCAGCGCGCCGCGGTAAAGCAGGTCCACTTCGCCGAGCACTTGATCCAAAAGGCGCACCGGCACCGTCAGCACGTGCGCGAAGCCGAACGCGCGGCAGTGCGGGCCGCGCGGGCCGGCCGGGGCGATCGTGATGATGCGCGAGCTTTGCAGCGCCGGCGGCCCGCAGTGGCACAGCCCGTGCGCCAGGCACTGTTCCAGCGCCAGCATCCCGGCCGGCACGGCGTCGGAGGCGAGCAGCACGAACTGGCCTTCGGCGGCGTCGTTCCAGCGCAAGAGCGCCGCATCGGCGCGGCCGGCCTGGCGCATGCGCCGCGCAAAGCCTTCGGCCAGCGCCTGCATCGTCGGCGCCTGCACGACGAAGCGGCTCGCTTCGTACAACACGGCCAGGCGTTCGCGCTCGGCCGACAGCGTCTCGGTCTTCTCGGCCACTTTGCGCTCGAGGTTGCCGTACGAATCGGCCAGGCGCGCGGCCATGCGGTTGAAGCCTTCGCCGAGCAGGCCGAATTCGTCGCGCGCGGCCACCTCGATGCGCGCGGCGAGGTTGCCCTGCTCGACGGCCGCGAGCCCTTCCTTCAGCGCCGCGAGCGGGCGGAAGATGAAGAGGTGCACCGTGTACAAGAGCGTGATGCCGGCGGCGATCGCCAGCCCCATGAGCAGCAGTTGCGACAGCGTCAAGAGCGCCGTCCACCGCGACAGACGCGACTCGATGCCGTTGACGAGGCCGTCGATGCCGGCCATCAGCGCCTCGGCCTCGGCGGCCACCATCAGGCCGCCGGGTGGGCCGTTGCCACGCAGCCAGTCGGCGCGCAGCGTCAGCCAGTGCTGCTGCACCTGCGTGAAGGCGCGGCGTGTCGTCTCGTCGGTGGGCACGAACAGCGGCCGCGCGGGGTCGCCCGCGCGCAGCAGCGCCAGGCTGTCGTCGAACTGCATCGCCAGCGGCTGCACGCGCGCCCAGTCGCCGGCGCTCACTGCCTGCGCCATGCGCCAGCCCTGCATGCGCAACCGGCCGGCCTCGTTGACGGCGGCGGCGCCGCCTTCGAGCTGCCAGGCGACCCACAGCGTCAGCGCGATCGAGCCGAGCGCGACGGCCATCAGCAGCGCGCCGACGGTGCCGAGCTTGGCAGCCAGGGTGCGAGGGCGCAGCCGCAGCATCGTCATCGGGGCATTCTGGCCAAGCGGCGAAGCCCTTGTGGCGGCGGGGAACGGGCCGAGGACGGTCGCTGTGCCGGCCACCCGGCATCCTCGGCGCTCGGGGGTGGCGGCTCGCGCGGCGGCGCTCGCCTCAGCCGGTGCTCCAGGCGCGCGGGCGCTTCATGCCGGCGATGCGGCAGGCCTGCGCGACGTAGCCGTAGGGGAACAGCTCGAAGAGGCGCGCCCTGCCGCGCCCGGGGTGGCGCTGCTCGAGGTGCTTCATGACGTGGCGCGCGTCGGGCGTGATGCGGCGCTCGGCCTGGTACTCGCGCATGAAGCGGATGACGAACCAATGATCGTCGTCCAACTCCAGGCCCTGGGCACGCGCCAGCGCTTCGCCGAGCGCCTCGTCCCAGCTATCGGGTTCGATGAGGTAACCCTCGGCGTCGATCCGGGGGTCTTGCAGCTTCTGTGCGATCTCAGCCACTGGCAGGTACTCCGCTGGCGTCCAGCCCGTCGATGTCGTCGGCGTAGGCGACCGGGCGGTACGGCCCGGTGCCGGCATTGTCGGCTTGCGAGGCCGGCACAAAACCTTTGCGGACATCGAAGACGTGCACCTCGCCTTCTTCGATCACGTAGTGCCAGCCGTGCAGCGTCAACTGTCCGGCCTCGACACGCTCGCGCACCATCGGGTAATCCATCAGGCGCTCGAGTTGCAGCACGATGGCGCGCTGCTCTGTGCGGCGCAGCACCTCGGGGCCGGGCTCGGCGACCGGCAGCGCCGCCTCGCGGCCGAGGTCGAGCCAGCGCGCCAGGTTCTGCGCCGCCGCCGGCACCTCGCCGTACAGCGCGCGGATCGCGCCGCAGTGGGTGTGGCCGCAGACGACGATGCGCTGGACGGCGAGGTTCAGCACCGCGAACTCGATCGCCGCGGCGGTGCCGTGGAAGCCGTGGCTCTGGTCGTACGGCGGCACGAAGGCGCCGACGTTGCGCACGAGGAACAGCTCGCCGGGCCCCGCGCCGGTCAGCAGGTACGGCACGATGCGCGAGTCGCTGCAGCCGATGAACAGCGCCAGCGGATGCTGGCCGTCGTCGACGAGATGGCGGAACAGCGAGCGCTGCGTCGGGAACGCCTCGCTCGTGAAGCGCTGCAGCCGCTCGAGCAGGTCGTCGGGCACGGGCCGACAGTCGGACTGGGGACGAGCTACTGCACGAGCGGCGTCGGCGAGCCGAGCACCTGCAGATATTGGCGCAGCGCCGTCACCCACGCCTGCTGGCGCAGCGACTGCGCGACCGCCGCGCGCACGGTCTCGAAAGGCGGCACCTCGCCTTTCTGGCGTTCGAGCACCTCCACGACGTGCAGCCCGAAGCGCGAGTGCACCAGGCGCGGCAGCACGCCGACCTCGGTGTGGCCGAAGAAGATCTCGCGCGCGAACTCCGGCGCGCAGTCGTCGGCGGTGACCCAGCCGAGTTCGCCGCCGTCGGCGCCGCTCGGGCAGTTGGAGCACTCGCGTGCCGCGGCGGCGAAGCGCGCATCGGTCTCGGCGCCGGCGGCGCGCAGGTCGATGACGCACGCCTCGGCGCGCGGGCGCAGCAGCGTCACGTCGACGCCCGGCGTCACCGCAAAGAGCACGTGGCGCAGCCGTGCGCGCTCGCTGGCCGCGCCGCCGGCGGCAAAACGCGCCGGGTTCGCGGCGTAGTGGCGCAGGCACGCGGCCTCGTCGGGCTCGGGCACGCGCAGCTCACGCTCCAGCAGTGCCTCGATCGCCTCGGCGGTGGCGGCGCTGGCGATGCCGTCGGCCGGCGGCGGCTCGCTCGCGTCGAGCAAGCCGGCGCGCACGGCCTCTTGTTGCAGCAGCTCGAGCGTGCGCTGCGTGTCCTGGGAGGGCAGGGCGGTGGTCATCGCAGCATCCTCCTCACTGCACCAGCGGCCGCTCGGGCGAGTTGTGCCCCGGCGGCACGTTCAGCCGCCGCGAGCGCACCACCTGGTACGGCCGCCACAGGTACGCCAGCGTGCCGAAGCCGCTCCACACGTGCACGAGGCGGCAGAACGGAAACAGCAGGAAGATCGTCATGCCCAGCACCATGTGCGCGAGGTAGTGCCACGCGATGCCGGCGAGCGGCGCCGCGTCGGGCCTGAAGGTGACGATGCCTTGCAGGTAGTTGGCCAGGATGATCATCGTCTGCGGGTCGGCGGCGTGCGCGTACGAGCCCGGCAGCGTCGCCAGGCCGATGCTCAGCTGCACCCACAGGATGATCAGCACCGCGAGGTCGGTCTTGTGGCTCGTCAGCCGGATGCGCGGGTCGAAGATGCGCCGGTGCAGCAGCATCGTCAGGCCGATGAAGCAGACGACACCGGCGATGCCACCGGCCACCACGGCGATCACCTGCTTTTGCTGCGAGGTGATCAGCAGCTCGTAGACGTAGTGCGGCGTCAGCTGCCCGAACAGGTGGCCGAAGAAAAGGAACAGGATGCCGACGTGGAACAGGTTGCTGCCCCAGCGCAGCTGGCGCGCGCGCAGCATCTGCGAGCTGTCGGTCTTCCACGTGTACTGGTCGCGGTCGAAACGGGCCAGGCTGCCCATCAGGAAGACCGCCATGCAGATGTACGGGTAGACGTTGAACAGGAAGGCGTGGAGGGCGCTCATGGTCGCTCCGGGTGCAGCGCGGCTGCGGTGTCGTTAAGCGTTTCGAAGGCGTCGGACCAGTCAGACGGCGGCGCGCGGCGGCACGGCGCCGGCGCTCGCCTTGCGGTGCACGTGGATCGGCTGCGGCGTGTCGGCGCGCGCCTGGCCCTTCGACGAGCAGCCGTCGAAGGCCGGCGGCTCGGCCCAGCTCTCGTCGAGCGGGGGCTCGTCGGGCAGCGGCACACGCTCGGCCTTCTCGCCGGCGAGGTCGAGCACGGCGCCGAGCACGGCGGCGAAGTGCGCCGCGCTCGCGCTTTGCCGCTCGATCAGCGCCGTGAAGACGAGGCGCACGATGTGCGCCAGCTCGCGCAGGAACTCCACCGCCTGCGCCGCCGGCTGCGTGCTCGCGTACTCCAGCACCAACGGCAGGTAGTCGGGCAGTTCGCCGCCGGCCATCAGCAGCCCGGCGCGTTCGTAGGTCTGCGTCAGGTCGACCATCGCCTGGCCGCGGTCGCGGCTGTCGCCGTGCACGTGCTCGAAGAGGTGCAGCGAGGTGCGCCGGCCGCGGTCGAAGAGGTCGAAGTACTCGGCCTCGGCGCGCAGCGGTGGCAGCGAGGCGAGCCGCTCGACGAGCGCGTCGATCTCGGCCAGGCGCGCGGCGCCGAGCGCACGTTCGTCGTGCAGCGCGCCGCGCAGGTCCGGCAGGTGCACGCGCAGCGTGTCGTCGGGGTAGCGCAGCAGCCAGGCGAGCGCGCGCAGCGTGTGGCTCATGCGCTGCGGCGTCGGGGCGGCAAAGGAACCGGCAAAGAAGGCCATCGTCGCCGCCCCCTTCAGACCGACGCCTTGATCGGGATCGTGCGCTTCTTCTCGCTGCCGAAGAGGCTGGTCTCGCTGACGCCTTCGCTGCAGCCGTTGCCGAAGCTGAAGCCGCAGCCGCCGCGCACGTTGAAGGCGTTCTCGGCGTACTCGCGGTGCGTCGTCGGGATGACGAAGCGGTCCTCGTAGTTCGCGATGGCCATGTAGCGGTACATCTCCTCGACCATCGCCGCCGAGATGCCGACCTGATCGATCGCCGCATGGCTGATCGCGCCGTCGACGTGCTTGGCGCGCATGTAGGCGCGCATCGCCAGCATCCGCTCGAGCGCGCGCACCACGGGCCCGGTCTCGCCGGCGGTCAGCAGGTTGGCGAGGTATTTGACCGGGATGCGAAGCTGGTTGACGTCCGGGATCTCGCCATTGATGCCCATCTGGCCGGCGTTCGCCGCGGCGGTGATCGGCGACAGCGGCGGCACGTACCACACCATCGGCAGCGTGCGGTACTCGGGATGCAGCGGCAGCGCCACCTTCCAGTCGACCGCCATCTTGTAGACCGGGCTCGCGCGCGCCGCGTCGAGCCAGTTGTCGGGCACGCCGTCGGCGCGCGCCTGTTCGATGACCTTCGGGTCGTTCGGGTCGAGGAAGATGTCGAGCTGCGCCTGGTACAGGTCGGCGTCACGCTCGACGCTCGCGGCCTCGGCGATGCGGTCGGCGTCGTACAGCAGCACGCCGAGGTAGCGGATGCGGCCGACGCACGTCTCGCTGCACACGGTGGGCTGGCCGGCCTCGATGCGCGGGTAGCAGAAGATGCACTTCTCGGCCTTGCTCGTCTTCCAGTTGAAGTAGATCTTCTTGTACGGGCAGCCGCTGACGCACATGCGCCAGCCGCGGCACTTGTCCTGGTCGATGAGGACGATGCCGTCTTCCTCGCGCTTGTAGATGCTGCCGCTGGGGCAGCTGGCCACGCAGCTCGGATTCAGGCAGTGCTCGCACAGGCGCGGCAAATACATCATGAAGGTGTTTTCGTACTGCCCGTAGATGTCCTTCTGGATGTGGTCGAAGTTCTTGTCCTTGCTGCGCTTCGAAAACTCGCCGCTCAGGATCTCCTCCCAGTTCGGACCCCACTCGACCTTTTCCATGCGCAGGCCGGTGATCAGGCTGCGCGGCCGCGCCACCGGGGCGGCCTTCATCTCGGGCGCCGAGTGCAGGTGGTCGTAGTCGAAGGTGAAGGGCTCGTAGTAGTCGTCGATCTCCGGCAGGTTCGGGTTGGCGAAGATCTTCATCAAGAGCTGCCACTTGCCGCCTTGCTTCGGGACGATCGAGCCGTCGCCGCGGCGCACCCAGCCGCCGTTCCACTTGTCCTGGTTCTCCCACTCCTTGGGGTAGCCGATGCCGGGCTTGGTCTCGACGTTGTTGAACCAGGCGTACTCGACGCCGGGACGGCTGGTCCACACGTTCTTGCAGGTGACGCTGCAGGTGTGGCAGCCGATGCACTTGTCCAGGTTGAGGACCTTGCCGATCTGTGCGCGGACTTTCATCGCGAATGCTCCTGACGGGTTCTCTCTTGCGGGGGCGGCGGCGGGCGGTCGTGCGGTGGCGCTTCAGGGGCTCTCGCCCTGCGCCTGCACGATCGGCGCGCGCTCGTCGTCGCGCGGCGTGTCGAGCCAGTCGAGCCTGGCCATCTTGCGGATGACGACGAACTCGTCGCGGTTCGTGCCGATGGTCCCGTAGTAGTTGAAGCCGTAGGCGAGCTGCGCGTAGCCGCCGATCATGTGCGTGGGCTTCATGACGATGCGCGTCACCGAGTTGTGGATACCGCCGCGCACGCCGGTGATCTCCGAGCCCGGCGCGTTGATGATCTTTTCCTGCGCGTGGTACATCATCGTCATGCCGGGCTTCACGCGCTGGCTGACGACGGCGCGCGCCGAGATCGCGCCGTTCAGGTTGAACAGCTCCACCCAGTCGTTGTCCTCGATGCCGCCCTCTTTGGCGTCGGTCTCGGAGAGCCAGATGACGGGGCCGCCGCGGTTCAGCGTCAACATGATCAGGTTGTCGCTGTACGTGCTGTGGATGCCCCACTTCTGGTGCGGCGTGATGAAGTTCAGCACGAGCTCCTTGTTGCCGTTGGGCTTCTTGCCCTGCATCGGCGCGGTGGCCTTCAGGTCGACCGGCGGGCGGTAGCTGCTGAAACCCTCGCCGAAGGCGATCATCCAGGGGTGGTCCTGGTAGAACTGCTGCCGGCCGGTGAGCGTGCGCCAGGGGATCAGCTCATGCACGTTGGTGTAGCCGGCGTTGTAGGAGACCTTCTCGCTCTCGAGGCCGCTCCACGTGGGGCTCGAGATGATCTTGCGCGGCTGCGACTGCACGTCGCGGAAGCGGATCTTCTCGTCCTCGCGGTGCAGCGCCAGGTGCGTGTGCTCGCGGCCGGTGGCGCGGCCGAGCGCCTCCCAGGCCTTCACCGCGACGTGGCCGTTGGTCTCCGGCGCCAGCTGCAGGATCACCTCGCAGGCGTCGATGTCGCTGACGATGCGCGGGCGGCCCTCGGTGTCGGTGCCGTTCAGCTCGGCGAGTTGCTGCACCTCGGTCTTCGTGTCCCAGGTGATGCCCTTGCCGCCGTTGCCGGCCTTGGCCATCAACGGCCCGAGTGACGTGTAGCGCGTGTAGACGGCCGGGTAGTCGCGCTCGACGACGGTGATGGCCGGCGCCGTCTTGCCGGGGAGCAGGTCGCACTCGCCCTTCTTCCACTCGCGCGGCTCGAACGCCTGCGCCAGCTCGGCCGGCGTGTCGTGCATCAGCGGCGTCAGCACGACCTCCTTCTCCACGCCGAGGTGCCCGCGGCAGACGTCGCTGAACGCTTTCGCGAAGCCCTTGTAGATGTCCCAGTCGCTGCGCGACTGCCACACCGGGTCCACCGCCGCGCTGAGGGGGTGGACGAACGGGTGCATGTCGGTCGTGTTGAGGTCGTTCTTCTCGTACCAGCTCGCGGTGGGCAGCACGATGTCGCTGTACAGGCACGTCGTGCTCATGCGGAAGTCCAGCGTCACCAGGAGGTCGAGCTTGCCTTCGGGCCCCTGCGGATGCCACTTCACCTCGGCGGGCTTGGCGTCGTCGGCACCGAGGCCCTTGCCCTGCACGCCGTTCTCGGTGCCCAGCAGGTGGCGGCAGAAGTACTCGTGACCCTTGCCGCTGGAGCCGAGAAGGTTGCTGCGCCAGACGAACATGTTGCGCGGCCAGTTCTGCGGCGCGTCGGGGTCCTCGCAGCTCATCTCGAGCGTGCCGTCCTTCAGCGCCTTGACCACGTAGTCCTTCGGGTCCAGGCCCGCGGCGGCAGCGTCCTTCACCACCTTCAGCGGATTCGTCTTCAACTGCGGCGCCGAAGGCAGCCAGCCCATGCGCTCGGCGCGCACGTTGTAGTCGATGAAGGCGCCCTTGAAGCGCGACTTGTCCGCCAGCGGCGAGAGGATCTCGCCGATGCCCAGCTGCTCGTAGCGCCACTGGTCGGTGTGCGCGTAGAAGAAGCTCGTGCTGTTCATGAAGCGCGGCGGGCGGATCCAGTCGGTCGCGAAGGCCAGCGGCACCCAGCCCGTCTGCGGGCGCAGCTTTTCCTGGCCGACGTAGTGCGCCCAGCCGCCGCCGGTCTGGCCGATGCAGCCGCACATCATCAAGAGGTTGATGACGCCGCGGTAGTTCATGTCGGCGTGGTACCAGTGGTTCATCGCCGCGCCGATGATCACCATCGAGCGGCCGCGCGTCTTGTCGGCGTTGTCGGCGAACTGGCGCGCGACGGTGATGACCTGGTCGCGCGGCACGCCGGTGATCTTTTCCTGCCAGGCGGGCGTGTACGGCGCGTCGTCGTCGTAGCTCTTCGCGCCGCTGCCCAAGCCGCGGTCGATGCCGTACTGCGCCGCCTGCAAGTCGAACACCGTGGCCGCGAGCACCTCGCGCGCCTCGGCGCCTTCACCGACACGCAGCCGCACCGCGGGCACGCGCGCCATGTTCAGCTCGCCGCCGGCCTGCGGGTTGGCGGTGAAGTGCGGCACCGCGGCGCCGGCGAAGTACGGGAACGCGACCTGCACGACCTCGTGCGCCTGCTTGCCGCCGTGTTCGAGGACGCTCAGCTTGAGCTTCACGTCGCCGCCGCCGGCCTCTTTCGCTTCGAGGTTCCATTTGCCGGTGTCGTTGCGGCCGTCCGGGCCCCAGCGGAAGCCGATCGAACCGTTGGGCACGACGACGCGGCCTTCGCCGTCGAAGGCCACCGTCTTCCACTCCGGGTTGTTGCTCTGGCCGTGGCCGGCGGCGAAGTCGCTGGCGCGCACGTAGCGGCCCGGCGCCAGCACTTTCTGGCCCTTGTACTGGCCGTTCGGCCCGGTGTCGACCGTGCGCTCTTCGAGCAGCACGAGCAGCGGCAGGTCGGTGTAGCGGCGCGCGTAGTCGTCGAAGTAGGCGCTGCGGCGGTCGAAGTAGAACTCCTTCAGCGCCACGTGGCCCATGGCCATCGCCACCGCCGCGTCGGTGCCCTGCTTGGGGTGCAGCCACAGGTCGGCGAGCTTGCTGACCTCGGCGTAGTCGGGCGTGATGGCGACCGTCTTCGTGCCCTTGTAGCGCACCTCGGTGAAGAAGTGCGCGTCGGGGCTGCGCGTCTGCGGGACGTTGCTGCCCCAGGCGATGATGTAGTTGCTGTTGTACCAATCGGCCGATTCGGGCACGTCGGTCTGCTCGCCCCACACCTGCGGGCTCGAAGGCGGCAGGTCGCAGTACCAGTCGTAGAAGCTCATGCACACGCCGCCGATCAGGCTGAGGTACCGGCTGCCGGCGGCGTAGCTGACCATGCTCATCGCCGGGATCGGGCTGAAGCCGACGACGCGGTCGGGGCCGTGTGTCTTGATCGTGTAGACGTTGGCCGCGGCGATGAGCTGGTTGACCTCGTCCCAGTGGCTGCGCACGAAGCCGCCCATGCCGCGCACGCGCTGGTAATCGCGCCGCGCCTCGGGGTTCTCGACGATGCTGGCCCACGCGTCGACCGGTGACTTGGCCGTCTTCATCGCCGCGCGCCAGCGCTCGAGCAGCCGGCCGCGCACCATCGGGTACTTCAGGCGGTTGGCGCTGTACAGGTACCACGAGTACGAGGCGCCGCGCTGGCAGCCGCGCGGCTCGTGGTTGGGCAGGTCGGCGCGCGTGCGCGGGTAGTCGGTGAACTGCGTCTCCCAGGTGACGATGCCGCCCTTGACGTAGATCTTCCAGCTGCACCCGCCGGTGCAGTTGACGCCGTGTGTGCTGCGCACCACCTTGTCGTGCGCCCAGCGGTTGCGGTAGGCGTCTTCCCAGGTGCGGTCTTCGCCGGTGGCCACGCCGTGCCCGTCGGCAAAAGCTTCCTTGGGCAGCTTGAAGAACGTGAGGCGATCGAGGAAATGCGACATGTGGGCGTGCGTCCTTGGGCGCGGGGTTGTCCTCGGGGCGAGTCAGCAGGGCAGCGCGGCGCCGGGGCGGGCGTAGTGCCGCCAGGTGAGCGCGATGCACGAGAGATAGAAGACGGCGAAGACGACGAGCGCCGGCGCGGCGCTGCCGCTCAACTGCAGCGCGGTGCCGAAACTCTTGGGGATGACGAAGCCGCCATAGGCGGCGATGGCGCTCGACAGGCCCAGCGCCGCCGCGGCCTCGGTGTGCGCCTGGCGCGCCGCGGCCTCGGCCGAGCGGCCGACGGCACGCGCAGTGCGCTCGTGCCGGCGCGCAAAGATGAGCGGGATCATGCGAAAGACGCTGCTGCTGCCGATGCCGGCGGCGGCGAAGAGGATGAAGAGGGCGGCGAGGTCGGCGATGACGCCGGTCGGCGCGCTGGCAACCGGGCCGCCTGCGGCTGCGCTGCCCGCGCCCGCGGCGGCCATCCCGCCGTCATCCGCAATCACACCGAGCAGCAACACGAGCGCGCCGAGCAGCATCGCCGTCAGGCTCGCCAGCGTCACGCGTGCGCCGCCGAAGCGGTCGCTGAGCCATCCGCCGGCCGGCCGCAGCACCGCGCCCACCAGCGGCCCGAGCCACGCCCACTGCAACGCCGCGCTGCCCGGGTAGCGGCCGGCCAGCAGCAGCGGCAGCGCGGCCGCAAAGCCGATGAAGCTGCCGAAGGTCGCGAGATACAGCCAGCAGGTGAGCCACGTGTCGCGGCGCTTGAACACCACTGCTTGCTCGCCGAACGTGCTGCGCGCCTCGGCGATGTCGTTCATGCCGAACCACGCGGCCAGGCTGCCCGCGACGATCAACGGCACCCAGACGAAGCCGGCGTTCTGCAGCCACAGCGGCGCGGTTGAATCGCCCAAGCCCGCCGTCGTCGGCGCACCGCCGAGCGCGCCGAAGAGGCCCACCGTCACCACCACCGGCACCAATGCCTGCGCCAGCGTGATGCCGAGGTTGCCGAGGCCGGCGTTGAGCCCGAGCGCCCAGCCGACGCGGTGGCGCGGATAGAGACAGCCGACGTGCGCCATCGAACTGGCGAAGTTGCCGCCGCCCAGGCCACACAACAGCGCAAGGCCCACCAGCACCTCGTAAGGCGTCGTCGGGTCGCCGAGCGCGTAGCCCATGCCGAGCGAAGGCAGCAGCAGGCTCGCGGTGGACAGTGCCGTCCAGCGCCGGCCGCCGAACATCGGCACCGCGAAGGCGTAGACGACGCGCAGCGTGGCGCCCGAAAGCGCCGGCAGCGCGGCCAGCCAGAACAACTGGTTGATCGAGAAGCGAAAGCCCGCCGCCGGCAGGTGCACGACGACCACCGACCACAACATCCACACCGCGCAGGCGAGCATCAGCGTCGCCACCGAGAGCACGAGGTTGCGCTGCGCGACGCGCCGGCCCGGGCCGCGCCAGAAGGCGGCGTCCTCCGGGTTCCAGTGCGCGATCAGGTGCATCGTCGTCATGGGTGTCGCGGCGCCAGGGGCAGTGCGGCCGGGCTGGGTGCGCGGGCGGTCTCAGGGGTTCCTGATCTCGGCCCCGCGCCGCAGATAGAACCACCAGTTCAGGGCGAGGCACACCGCGTAGAAGGCCGCGAAGCCGTACATCGCCACCTGCGGCGTGCCGGCCTTGATCTGGTCGCCGATGACGATCGGCGCGACGAAGGCGCCGTAGGCGGCCACCGCCGATGTCCAGCCGAGCACGGGGCCGGCCTGCGCGCGGTCGAAGATGACGCCGATCGTGCGGAACGTGCTGCCGTTGCCGATGCCGCTGGCCGCGAACAGCAGCATGAACAGGCCGAGGAAGAGCGGGAAGTGCTGCTCCGGCGTCGCCGAGTTGTAGGCCAGCATCATCACGTAGCCCACCGCGATCGAGGCGGCCACCATCACCGCCGAGATCACCTGCGTGACGATCGAGCCGCCGACCTTGTCGCTGATCCAGCCGCCGATCGGCCGCACCGCGGCGCCGACGAACGGGCCGATCCACGCGTAGGCAAGCACGGTGGGCGCGTTCGGGTTCGGCGCCGTGTGCTGCATGACGCCGGCGGCGTCCGGCACGTGGCTGACGCCGAAGATCACCTTCATCGCCAGCGGCAGCGCCATCGAGAAGCCGATGAACGAGCCGAAGGTGACGATGTACAGCGCCGTCAGCGACCAGGTGTGCTTGTTGCGGAAGATCGCGAACTGCTTGGAGATCGCGTCCTTCATCGGCCCGAAGGCGGCGAGCTTCATGATGAGCAGCGCGCTGACGATGTCCAGCGGAATCGCCACCCACATGCTGATGAGGCCCAGGCCGGTGGGCGCGGGCAGGTACAGGTACAGCCCCAGGATCGACGGGATGAACGCGAGCGTGTAGAGCCAGGTGATCTTCGCGAAGGCGGCGATCGGGCTGCCGGTGTCCGGCGACACGGTCTTCAGGTTGTTCATGCCGAACCAGCACAGCGCGGCCAGCGGCACGAGCGACAGCACCCACGCGAAGCCGGCGTTCTGGATCCACGTCGGCGTGCCGGCGGCGATCTTGCCGAAGATCCAGCCGCTGTCCTTGGCCAGCGTCTCCGGGGCGCCGCCGATCGCGCCGAGCAGCGGGATCGTCATCACCAGCGGAATGACGATCTGCATCGTCGTGACGCCGAAGTTGCCGAGGCCCGCGTTCAGGCCGAGCGCCGTGCCCTGCAGCTTCTTCGGAAAGAAGGTGCTGATGTTCGACATCGAACTGGCGAAGTTGCCGCCGCCGACGCCGCACCACAACGCCATCAGCTGGAAGGCCCACAGCGGCCACTCCGGGTGCTGCAGCACGATGCCGGTGCCGATGGCCGGCGCCAGCAGCATCGCCGTCGTGAGGAAGATCGTGTTGCGGCCGCCCGAAAGGCGGATCAGGAACGACGCCGGGATGCGCATCGTCGCGCCGGCGATGCCGGCGATCGCCGTCAGCGTGAAGAGCTCGGCCTGGCTGAACCGAAAGCCCAGGTTCAGCATCTGCACGGTGATGATTCCCCACATGCCCCACACCGCGAAGCCGCAGAGCAGCGCGGGCACCGAGATCCACAGGTTGCGGTAGGCGATCTTCTTGCCGGTGCTCTCCCAGAACGCTTCGTCCTCGGGGCGCCAGTCGGTGATGTCGGGGCCGGGCGAACGCGGCCCGGCCGGTGCGAGGGTGTCGGTGGCCATGGCAGTGCAGGAGTCAGCGTGCGAACGAGCCGGCAAGCGGCGAGGGCGCGGCGTGCTCGCCCATGACCTCGGTGCGGCGCACCTCGGTCCAGTACATCCAGATCAGCGAGACCCAGACGACGCCGTACATCAACATGAAGGCGCTCGAGCGGATGCCGGTGAGGTCCATCAGCGCGCCGAACATGATCGGCAGCACGAAGCCGCCGAGGCCGCCGGCCAGCCCGACGATGCCGCTGACGGTGCCGATGTTGTGCGGGTACTCGTCGCCGATGTACTTGAAGACGCTCGCCTTGCCGAAGGCCCACGCGACGCCGAGGATGGCCATCAGCACCGTGAACCAGACGACGTTCAGGCCGATGTCGAACGTGCGCGGGCCGTTGACGGTGAGCACCGTGAACTGCGTCTGCGGGTACGACAGCAGGAACAGGCAAATCCAGCTCACCCACATCACCCACCAGGTGACGCGGTGCGCGCCGTACTTGTCCGACAGGACGCCGCCGATGGCGCGCAGCACGCCGCCCGGCAGGCTGAAGCACGCGGCGAGCAGCGCCGCGACGCGGATGTCCAGCCCGTACTCGCCGACGTAGTACTGCACCATCCACAGCGCCAGCGCGACGTAGCCGCCGAAGACGATGCTGTAGTACTGACAGTACTTCAGCACGCGCGGATCCTTCAGCATCTTCAACTGGTCGGTGAACTTCGTGTGCGAGGGCACGACGTGGCTCGGGTCGTGGTGACTGAAGAACCAGAACAGGATCACCGTGCCCAGCATCACCGCGGCGTAGACCTTGGGCACCATCGTCCAGCCGAAGGCCACCAGCAGCACCGGCGCGACGAACTTGTTGACCGCCGAGCCCGAGTTGCCGGCGCCGTAGACGCCCATCGCCATGCCCTTTTGATGCGGCGGGAACCAGCGTGCGACGTACGGCGTGCCGACGCTGAACGAGCCGCCCGCCAGGCCGACGAACAGGCCGATGACCAGGAAGTGCCAGAACTCGGTGGCGTAGGCCATCAGCCAGATCGCCGGCACCGTGGCGGCCATCAGGATCGTCATCACGATGCGGCCGCCGTA
This sequence comes from Betaproteobacteria bacterium, assembly GCA_016716535.1. Taxonomy (GTDB): domain Bacteria; phylum Pseudomonadota; class Gammaproteobacteria; order Burkholderiales; family Burkholderiaceae_C; genus Rubrivivax. The sequence goes on from JADJWD010000005.1 coordinate 442,598, forward strand.
CTTGTCGGTCCAGATGCCCAGCGGCACGCGGATCAGCGAGCCGGTGAGCACCGGCGTGGCGGTGAGCAGGCCGAACTCGGTGGCGTTGAGGTCGAGCTGCTTCTTCAGCGGGATGCCGATGACACCGAACATCATCCACACCATGAAGCACACGGTGAAGGCCAGGGTGCTGACGATCAGCACCGACCAGGCGCGGCGGCGGTGGGCGGGGTCTTGTGCGGGATCTTGGGCGGCGGAGGTGGAAGAAGCCATGAACGCGTTCCGTCGGTTCTTTCGCGAAGCGGCACTGTGGCCGGCGCGCGCGGGCCCGAACATCCACCTAACGGCCAAGCGGTGCAGCCGCGAAGAACTAGTCCGGCGCCGGGCGGGGTAGTTCGATCGAACTAGCGGGCCGGGCACATCGGCTCTGTGCTTGATCCGAATCAATGACGCGCCGGCGGGGCGGACGCTTCAATGCCCGCGCCTGAGTCCTGCTTGCCCTTCCCGCCGTGCCTCTGCTTCGCGCTCGACCCTTGATCGCCGCCCTCGTCCTGCCGTTCGCTGCGCTGGCGCTTGCCGGCGGACCCGCGCTCGCGCAGAACCTCGAACGCGGCAGGGAGATCAACGCCACCTGCGCCGGCTGCCACGGCGAGCACGGCCAGGGCGGCAAGCGCGGCGAGTACCCGCGCATTGCGGGCCAGCGCATGGCCAGCCTCGTCGACCAGCTGCGCGCCTTCCGCAGCCGCACGCGCATCAACATCCCGATGTATCCGTACACGCAGGAGCGCGAACTCTCCGACGCCGACATCGAGGATGTCTCGGCCTACCTTGCGCAGATCGAGCTGCCCACCGCGTGGCCCGAGTTCAAGCCGAGCGACGATGCACTGACGCGCCTGGCGGCCACCGAGCGCGTGATGATCATTCCGCGTTCACCGGGCGACATCGAAGCCGGCGGCAAGCTCTACCAGCAGGAGTGCGCGTCCTGCCACGGCAGGGACGGCATGGGCCGCGGCAAGTTCCCGCGCCTCGTCGGCCAGTACACCGCGTATCTCAAGCGGCAGATCGAGGCGTTCGTCAAGGGCGAACGGCCGCACGACGAGGTGACGACGGGCGGCATCCTGAACCGGCTGAAGGAAGCGCAGCACCTGGACATGCTGGCGTACCTCACGTCGATCCAGGGCGCGGCGGCGAGCGCGGTGAAGCCGTGATCGAAGCGATGAGGAGGCAACGATGAAGACCCCGATGCTGCGCGCGCTGCTCGAGCGGTGCGCGCCCTGGTCGGCCGTGGTGGTGGCGTTTGCGCTGCTGTTCGCGGCCGCGTTCGATGCGCGGCGCGCCTGGGCGCAGGCGCCGGCCGGTGCCGCGCCACGCGAGGCCCGCGAAGCTGTCAGCGCGCTGCCCGCCACCGGCGAGCGGCCGATCCACGCCGCGGCGCGCGCCAGCGACAAGGCGGCTGTGCAGCAACTGCTCGCCGCCGATGCGTCTCAGCGCGACGCGCGCACCGCCGACGGCTCGACGCCGCTGCATCACGCCGCGCTCAACGCCGACATCGGCCCGCTCGAGGCGCTGATCGCGGCCGGCGCGAACGTGAATGCGCGCGACGGCGAAGGCCGCACGCCGCTGCACATGGCCGCGTTCGCGACGCGCACCGCCAACGCGACGCGGCTGCTGCGCGCCGGCGCCGACCCGCTGCTCAAGACCGACGCCGGCCGCGATGTGCTGAGCATGGCGCGCAAAGTCCGCGCCGACGAAACCGCCGGCGTCATCTCGCTGTGGATCCTCAAGGGCTGCAAGCCGGAGAAGCCGTGTTGAGGCGATTGCGCGATCGACGACCCAACCCGTTCGGGCTGAGCCTGTCGAAACCCACGCGGACCTCGTATCCGTTCGGGCTGAGCCTGTCGAAGCCCACCCTGAGCTTGCCGAAGCGCCTTGCGCGCACCCTGGCATCGCTTGCACTGTGGTCCGCAGTGGCCCTCGCCACATGCCTGCCCACCCCCACCCTCGCCAATCCCACCGCAGCCGCACCCGACACCCCGCCGCTGCCTCCCGTCACCGTCTACGCCCCGAGCCCGTGCCTGGCCTGCATCGACTGGGCCGAGCACCTGCGCCGGCACGGCTTCACCGTGACGATCGAAGATCGCCCGCAGGCCGAGATGCCGCGCGTCAAGCGCTGGCTCAACGTCCCCTCGGCGCTCGAGTCCGTGCACACCGCGCGCGTCGCCGGCTACTTCCTCGAAGGCCACGTTCCCGCCGCCGACGTGCTGATGCTGCTGCGCGAACGCCCCAAGGCGCTGGGCCTCGCCGTGCCCGGCCTGCCCCGTGGCGCGCCCGGCCGCGAGAGCTACACCCCGGTGTGCGACACCGCCTGCACGATCCTCGACACCACCGGCCAGGCCGCCCGCGAAAGCGAAGTGCGCCGCGAGGCGTTCAACACGCTGCTGGTCCTGAAGGGCGGGCGGACGAGCATTTACGCGCGGCATTGAGCCGGCGCATCGCGGCCGCCCGCGCGCCGTGCGAGAGTCGCGCCAGCTCGAGCGCGAGAACAAGCGCAGGCAAGAACAGGCACGAGCAAGCGCAAGACACGGCAAGACCAGCGCAAGAAGCCCCAAGCGGGCGCGGGAGGCGAGCATGCGGTCGATGCGGGCGATCGGTTTGTGTCTGGCCACGCACGGCGTCGCCGCGCTTGCAGGCGTTGCCGCGGTCGGCGCGCTGAGCCCGGTCGCCGCCGCCGCCGAACTGCCGCGCGGCGACTGCCGCGATCCGCGCGCGAACACCGACCTGTCGGGGTGCGACCTCACGCGCGCCAGGCTGGCCGGGCGCGACCTGCGTGGCGCGAAGCTGGCCGGCGCCAAGCTCGAAAGCGCCGACCTGCGCCGCGCGCGCCTGGCCGGCGCCGACCTCTCCGACGCCAACGCGAAGTGGGCCCGCTTCGAGGGCGCCACGCTCGCCGGCGCCGACTTGCGCCGTGCCGACCTCTTCCACGCCACGTTCGACGACGCCGACCTCGCCGACGCGAAGCTCGGCGGCGCCAACCTGTTCGGCGCCAACCTGATCGGCACACGCGCGCCGCGCGCCGATTTCGCCGGCGCCTACTTGAAGGACGTGCTGATGGAGAAGATCGACCTCACGGGCGGCTCGATCAAGGGCTGCTACGCGCTGCGCGGCGTGTTCAGCGGCGCGAAGATGGTCGGCACCGACCTCTCGGGCGCCGACCTCACCGGCGCGGCGCTCGAAGGCGTCGACTTCAGCCGCGCGCGGCTCGTGCGCACGAAGCTGCTCGGCGCCACCCTGCGCCACGCCGTGTTCGCCGAAGCCGACATGGCCGAAGCCGACCTCGCCAACGCCGACGTGTGGAACGCCAACTTCGACCACGCCCGCAACCGCCCGCCGTCGGTGCAGGAGGCGCTGATCGAGCCGTTTGTGGTGAGGCAGAGGAGGTAGGGGCGCCGGTGGCTGCCGACGATCTGCCACCGGCGGCTCGGTGCGACCCGGATCGCCTTGCGCGACTCGTCGCCGGCACGCCTTCGCCTCATGCCGGTCGCTCCGGCGCGTCAGCGCCGAGGGCCTCGACAACTTCGGCGATGACATGCACCGCGTCCTCCCCTGCGTCGTCGAGCACGATCGGCGTGTAGGCCGGGTTGGTCGGCTTCAGCGTGATCCTCGTGTGCCGCCACGAGTCGCCGGCACGCGCCTTCTCGCTCTCGTAGCGCTTCACCGTGTAGCGGTGGCCGGTCTCGGGGTCGGTGGCATCGCGAAGCTGGACGAGCACGGTGCGTCCCTGCCGCGATCCCGCCACCGGCGCGGCGAAGAGGCAGTACGCGCCATCTGCGATGCCGGGCTCCATCGAGCGGCCGACGACCTGCGCCACGAACATGCCCGGTCGCAGCCGGCGCTTGCTGTCCACCTCGACCCACTCGAAGGCGTCGTCAGCGACGCGCTGCGGGTCGCTGAACGCGCCGGCCGCCGCCTTGAGCGGCACGAGCGGCACGCACTTCACGTATCGATCCTTCGCTGTTCCTTCGACCAGCCGCAGCTTCGGCGGGGTGGCGCCCCGCGGTGAGCCGTCGTTGGCGCGCAGGCGGCGGTACGCCTCCTCGGCCATCCACGACGTCACCACCTTCTGGAAGGGCACGTCGTTCATGAAGCGAACGAAGATGTCCTCGTTCTGATCCATGCGATCGACGAAGAGCCGCTCGAGCACGTTCCTGAAGAGCAGCTCGAACTTGTCGCCCGGGTTCACGGCCGCCGCGCGACGCAAGCCGTCGTCGCCCATCGCTGCCTCGACGATCTGGTCGAAGAAGAGCTGGTCGGCCTGGTTGAAGTCGGTCCCGAAGCGCTCGTTGACCACATCGATGAGCTGCGACAGCGGCACCGGCTGCTCGCGCAGCGCGCCGCTTCCGACCTCGGCGGGTCCATCGAGCCTCGGTGCCTCGCCGTCCTTGAGCGCGATGGACCCTTCGCTGATCTTCTGCAGCCGGTAGTACTCGAGCTTGACCTCGTCATCGAACTGGTAGGCCGCTCCGCTGACGCGACGCGGGAGCTTCGTCATGAGATGACGCACGAAGACATAGAGGCGCTCGAGGTCCGAATCCTGGTACGGGATCACCTGGCTGAGAAAGCCGTACAGGTTCTGGAACGCCTGCAGCTTGCCGCGCCACAGCTCGGCGTCGTCCGGGGTCTCCTCCGAGCGCCCCTTGAAGCGAGAGACGGCAGGGTCGAGCGCTGCATTCATCGCCTGGTGGTCGAGGGCACTCTGCTTCTGCTTGGGCTTGAAGTACACGTCGCAGAAGCGCGCGACGTCCTCGCCCTGGTAGATGCCAGATCAGGTTGGCGAAGGCGTTGTGGTCAGCGGTCATCGTTGTCGTTTCCACCACCATTCCAGCAGCGGGCAACTCAAGGGTAAGGAGCATCGGTTTCGAGGCGGCTGCATCCTATGTCAAGGCAAGCGTCGGCCGTGCGCGCCGGTGCGCAGCGGCCGAGCGCGGCAACGGCTCAACGCGCGCGCCACATGCGCGGGTCGAAGGTGAAAGGGCGCGCGCGGCCGACGCGCAGCAGCGCGAAGTCCGGATGCCGCGGGTTGAGCAGGTAGTTGCTTTCCGAGGGAACGATGGCCGAGGGCACCTCGAGCACGGCGCTGCGCTGGCGGCGCAGCCAGTTGGAGCCGTAGCGCATGCTGGCCGGTTGCGGCGGCTCGGCACGCCAGCTGGTCGGCGGCCGGCGGCAGCGCGCGACGGCGACCGCATCTGGGATCTCGATGCGAAAGCAGACGAACTCGATATGTATGCCGTCGTCGCCGAGGTGCACGAAGGCCTCGATGGCAGCCAGCGCCAGCGACGAAGAGGCGTAGACGACGGCGTCGCCCGGCAGGTTCCAGCGGCCTCCGGCGATGCGCGCGCCTTGCCCGTTGAAGGCGTCGCGCGCGTGGCGCGCCTTGACGATGCGATGAGCGACCGGCAAGGGCGGCGGCAGGCAGCTCAGCTGTAGACGCCGTGCTCGATGCGCAACAGCAGCTTCTCGACCTGATCGCGGCCGGCGTCGGTGGCCAGCATCGCCAGCGGCACCTTGCCGCCCAGCCCGATCTGCGGGCGCTTCAGCCAGCGCATCGCGGCTGGCGTGTCCTCGAGCACATCGATCGCCAGGGCGGCGATGCGCGCGACACGGAACAGCCGGTCGCTGGCCACCGGCGGCAGGCGGCCTTGGGCGGTGCGCGCCCGCGATAACGTCTTCTCGCTGATGCCCAGCAACTGGGCCAGCTGGCTGTCGGCAATTTCGAGGCTGCGCTTCAAGACCTCGACAGAGCGCACAGGCATCCCGGCTTGGATCAGCGCCTCCCAGTCGGGGCCTGCGTTGCGCTTGACGCCCAGCGCCTGCCGGCCGCCCAGGAATCCTTCGACCGAGGTGGCGGTGGTCATTGGCAGCGCTCCAACGGTGTCGACATTTGTCGGCAGCTTAGCCGACAGATGGCGAGGGAGCAAGCGGCCTGCCGCCAAACTGCCGCGGGCGAATCAGGCTTGCACCCCCAGCCGCTGCCGCAGCACCGCCCGCGCCCACGCCAGGTCTTCGTCGCGCGGCACGGGGTTGTCGGTCTGGCGCACCTGCTGCGTCACGATGCCGTCGGCGCGCAGGTGGTGGCTCACGTCGATCAGCAGCTGCTCGGGCGGATCGCTGCCGAGCCAGACGTGGCAGGCGCTGGTGGGCAGTGATGGAGGCGGCGCGGCGGCGCTGCGCAGCGCCGCGGTGATCTGCGCCGCCGCGGCGGCGCCGGTTTCGGCGGCGATCTGCGCGGTCTTCGGATAGGCGCCGAAGAGCGGCGAGATGCGCCCGAGCGCGTCGCCGGCGACCCAGATGCGTTTGTCGGCGACTGTTCTCAGCGTCAGCGGGTCGACGGCGGCGTAGCGGCTGGCGCCGCTGTTGCCGCGGTCGCCGCTGTTGTCGCTGTTGCTACCGCCGTCGCCGCCTTCGACCAACGCCGCGTCGGCCAGCAAGCGCGGCGCGCGCATCGGCGGCAGCAGCATCGCGTGCTCGAAGTCGATCGTGCCGTCGGCAGTGACGATGCGGCGCGCGAACGGATCGACTTGCGCGATGCGCTGGTGGCGATGGTGTTCGACGGCGAGGCTGCCGCCGCTGGCGGTGGCCAGCAGCCGGTTGAAGCGCGGCATGCCCCCGGTGGCGTCGAGCAGCACGAGGCGCGCGCGCAGCACACGCCGGCGCAGCCACGCGGCGACGAGCAGCGCGCGCTCGTAAGGCGCGGGCGGGCAGCGCAGCGGTGGCGGGGGCACCGTCATCACGAGCGTGCCGCCGGCGAAGGCGTGCAGATGCTGCTTCAGCAGGTCGAGTTCATCGGCGGCGAAGCCGGCCGGGAAGCGCGTGCGTGCCTCGCCTGCTGCGCGTGCGTCGTTGCCGAACCACGCGGCGTGGTCGGCGACGGCGCCGCCGGCGAGCAGCAGCGCGTCGTAGGGCAGAGGTTCGATGCGGGCTGCGGGTGGGCGTGATGCGTTGGCCGGAGCCGAAGCGCTTGCTTCGCTGCGCACGAAGTCGACGCGCCGTGCCGTGCGATCGATCGCTGTCACGGTCCCGGCGCTGAAGCGCACGCCATGCCGTTGCGCCCAGCCGGCGAGGTCGATGCGCGGCAGCCGCTCGCCGGTGAGGCCGACGAGCCACGGGTTCGACAGCGGCAGCGCGCGCCACACCGGTGTGCGGTCGACGAGGTGCACGTCGAGGTCGCGTTCGGCGCGCAGCGCGTAGGCCGCGGCGAGCCCGGCCCAGCCGGCGCCGACGATCAGCACTTGCGCACGCGCCGCGCCGGTGACGGCCGGTGTCGCGGCGGTGGTGGCGGCGAGGGCGCTGCCCAGCAGCAGCTGGCGACGGCGCATCATGCCTCGCGTTGTTTCGCCCGTCGTCTTCAACGCCGGCTGAACGCCGCGTCGATGTATTCCTCGACGCGCCGCACGATCTCGGGTACCGGCGTGCCGTAGCCGATGCGGCCGAGCCACAGGCCGTCGGGGCCGAGGACGTAGAGGCCGGCCGAGTGGTCCATCGTGTAGGCGCCGGGCGCCGCGCCGGCTTCCTGCACCTTGCGGTAGACGACGCCGAAGCTCTCGGCGGCGCGCTGCACCAGCGCCTCGGGGCCGCCGAGGCCGACGATGCGCGGGTCGAACGCCTCGGTGTAGGCGGCCAGCACCTGCGGCGTGTCGCGCGCGGGGTCGACGGTGACGAAGATCGCTTGCACGCGCGCGGCGCGGGGGCCGAGTGCGCGCAGCAATTGCTGCAGCTCGACCAGCGTCGTCGGGCAGACGTCGGGGCAGGTGGTGAAGCCGAAGGTGACGATCTGCAGCTTGCCGCGGAAGTCTTCGGACGTGACGGCGCGCCCGCCCGGGCCGCGCAGCAGATAGCGCGGCTGGCGCGGCGGGGGCTCGGCCATCTCGGCGGGGGCGTCGGCGGCCGGCGCCGAAGCGGCCGCATGCGGCGTCGCTGCGGCACTCGCTTGCGCGTGCACCGCGGGCGCGGCAAGCAGCGCGATGAGGCCGAGCGCGGCGAGCCGGCCGACCGCAAGCAGCGTTGCCTTCATCTTCGTTTCCGCCACGCCGTTCACTTCGTCGCGCCCGTCGGCACCGCCGTCGCGGGTGCCGCGGCCGTTGCCGGCAACACCGCCTGCAACTGCGCCGCCACCGCGTCGAGGCGGGTGTTGAACACCGCAGCCTCTGGGCACGGGCCGGCGCTGCGCGCCAGCGTCAGGTAGGCCTCGCGTGTGCCGTCGTCGTAGAGCGTGCCGTAACGCGGCGTCTTCGGCGCATGCGCCAGCATCAACTGCTTGGCGCGCCGCGCGGCCTGCATCTCGTGGCAGGCGAGCGCCTCGCCGTTGAGGCGCGCCAGCGCCGATACGGCACGCAGCGCCGCCGATTCGGTGTCGGCAGCAGGCTGCGCGCGCGCCGCATCGCTGGCCAGCCACGCGGCCGCGGCCAGCAGTGGCACCAGCATCGACAGCATGGCGCGGGATGAACGAGCGGAAATCATCGCGAAGGCTCCGGATGGGGTGTCGTCGAATAACGCGGCCGCGGGTCGATGAGCACCCGCGTCGGCGAGGTGAACGGCGCCAGCCGTTCGAGAAAGTCGAGCAGTTCCAGCGCGGGGCTGGCTCGGAAGAAGCCGGCCATCGGCAGTTCCATCCACAGGCGGTCGGCGAACAGCAGCACCTCGTGCGCGAGGTCGCCGGTGCCGTCGCCGTCGCGGTCGAAGCCCTGGTACTCGTCCCAGCGGTTGCCCGTGAAGCGGTGGCCGGCGCCGGCGCCCGGGGCGCTGATCGCCACCGTGGTGAGGTTGTGCTCGAAGCGGTTGTCGCTGAACTCGCCGCTGCCGGCCTCGCCGTAGAAGAAGAGGCCGATCGCGTTGTGCGCAAAGCGGTTGCCGCGCACGACAAGCCGGTGCGCGGCGCCCGCGGGCGGCGTGTCGAGCTTCATGCCGACCGCGTTGTGCAGCACCTCGTTGCCGACGACTTCCGCGTCGTTGCTTTCCTTGACGACGATGCCGGCGCCGCCGGCGGCGCCGCTGTGCGCGACGTGGTTGCCGGCGAGCCGCAGCCCCGGCGAATAGAGCACGACGATGCCGGTGCCGGTGTGCTCGAAGCGGTTGCCGCGGGCCACGAGGCGCGGCGAGAAGACGGCGTGCAGGCCGTAGCGGCCGTCGGTGAAGTGGTTGCGCGCCAGCGTGTTGTCGGCCGAGTTGATCAGCGTGAGGTCGCGCGCGCGCTCGAAGCGGTTGTCCTCGATGCGGTTGCCGCGGCTGTTCCAAAGGCGCAGCGCGTCGCCGCGCAGGCCCGGCGGCAGCGGCTTGCCGTGCACGCGGTTGCGCGCGACGAGGCTGTCCTGCACGCCTTGGAGGTGGATGCCGAACAGCACGTCGTCGAGCCGGTTGTCCAGCACCTGGTGGCCGCGGCCTTGCAGCACGAGGCCGGCGTCGACGCGATCGTGTGACGGGCCGCTGCCGGCGATGACGAGGCCGCGCAGCACGACGCCGTCGGCGGCGACGGCGAGCACGCTGCCGTGGCCGTCGCCCTCGATGCGCGCGCGGCCGCCGCCGTCGAGCTCCATGCGGCGGCGGATGACCGCCGGGCCGCGGTAGGTGATCGGCGCCAGCGCGAGGCGCGCGCCTTCGGGGGCGGCGTCGAGCAGGGGTTGCAGCGCGGGGGCTGTGGTGGATTGCGTGTTCTGTGCGGCCGCATCCGCGGTGCCGGCCACGCCGAGCATCGCCGCGAACAGGCAGCCGACGAGCCGGCGGCGCATGACTCTCAACCCCGCGTCGATGCCGCCGGGGCCGGCGCAGGTGCGCCGGTGGCCGCGATGACGGCCGCATCGCCACGCCGCCGCATCAACGCGACGAACGCGATCGCGCCGGCGTTCATCAAGAGGGCATAGACGACGCTCGGCACCGCAAGCGCCGGCGCTTGCAGCAACTCGACGGTGACGTAAATGCCGAGCGCGGCGTTCTGCAGCCCGCACTCGGTGGCGACGGCCACCGCATCGGCGCGCGCCAGGCCGGCGGCGCGGCTCGCGAACCACGCCGCGCCGAGCACCAGTACGTTCAGCGCCGCGCACGCGGCGCCGACGCGCGGCAGCTGCGCCAGCAGCACGTCGCGCTGCGACCAGAAAGTGGCCAGCACGATCAGCACGAAGAGCGCCGTGGCGATGCGGCCGAACGGCGGCACCAGCCGCGCCGCGGCGCGCGGCCGCCACGCGCCAAGCGCCATGCCGGCCAGCACCGGCAGCGTCGTCAGCACGAAGATGCGCGTCACGCTGGCGGCCAGCGGCAGCTCGACCTCGAGCGCGCGCGCTTCGAAGAGGCGCAGCGACACGTCCAGCACGAGCGGCAGCGACAACATCGCGACGATGCTGCTCACGGCGGTCAGCGCGATCGACAGCGCCACGTCGCCGCGCGCCAGGTGCGTCAGCAGCCCCGAGCTGACGCCGCCCGGGCAGGCGGCCAGCACCATCAGGCCGATCGCGAGTGCCGGGTCGAGCCGGCCGGCAAGCGCGAGCGTCAGTGCCAGCAGCGGCACCAGCACGAGCTGGCCCGCGAGGCCGACAGCCAGCGCGCGCGGCCGCGCCAGCACGCGGCGGAAGTCGGCCGCGTGCAGCGTGAGCCCGAGGTAGAACATGATGAACGCGAGCGCGAGCGGCAGCGCGACGCCGACGATCGCGGCACCCGCCGAGCCGGCGCCAGCGTTCACAGCAGCACCCCGGCGGCCAGCAGCAGGCCGAGCAGCGCGCTGGCCTTCGCGGTGGCGGCGAGCTGGCCGTTGAGCCACGGGCCCGGCGCCGCGGCGCCGAGGCGGCGCACGAGCATCAGCGCGAACGGCAACAGCGCCAGCGCCAACAGCGCCCCCGGCCGGCCGCGCAAGGCGAGCACGGCGACGACGGCGAACGGCAGCGTCATCAGCAGCGCGTAGACGCGCCGTGAGCCGGCGCGGCCGAGCCGTGCGACCAATGTGCGACGACCGCCTTCGAGGTCGCCTTCGAGGTCGCGGTAGTTGTTGACGAGCAGCACGCCGGCGGCCGGCAGGCCGAGCGCGGCGCCGCCGAGCCAGGCGTCGAGCGCCGGCGCGCCCGCCTGCAACCAGTGGCTGCCGGCCACGGCGACGAGGCCGAAGAAGACGAGCACGAACGCCTCGCCCCAGGCGCCGTGTGAGATCGGCCGCGGGCCGCCCGAATAGCCGTAGCCAGCGGCCAGCGACGCGAGGCCGGCGAGCAGGATCGGCCAGCCGCCGACCTCGACCAGGTACACGCCCAGCGCCAGCGCAGCGGCGAAGCACAACAAGCTCGCGCGCACCATCGTCTGCGGCCGCACCCAGCCGGCCGCGGTGACGCGCAGCGGGCCGATGCGCTGGCCGGTGTCGGTGCCGCGCAGGTAGTCGGCGACATCGTTATGCAGGTTGGTGCCGATCTGGATCAGCAGTGCGCAAGCGAGCGCGGCGATGAACGCCAGCGCGTGCAGCGGCGCGCCGTCGGCCCACGCGAGCGCCGAGCCGAGCAGCACCGGCGTCGCCGCCAAACCCAGCGTGCGCGGGCGGATCGCCGCGACGCCGATGCGCCAGTTGGAGGCCGGCGGCGCGGCGGTGGGCGAGGGCGCCGGCGACGACGAAGGTGTCGCGCAGACGATATCGGTGGAGCGTTCGCGACGCATGGGTCTAAAGCCTCTTCAGGCGGCGCGCGCCGCGATGGGCGCAGCCGGCTCACTGGCCTCGCCTTGCGGCCGCTGCCCGAAATGCAGGCACGCGATGCCCAGGCTCAGGTTCTCCCAGCGCACGCCGGCAAAACCCGCCTCTTGCAGCCAGCGCGCGAACTCGGCCTGGTCGGGGAAGCGGCGGATCGATTCGACGAGGTAGCGATAGGCCTCGGGCGCGCGCGCCACCGCGGCGCCGAGCGCCGGGATCACCCAGCGCGAATAGAGGTCGTAGGCCGGCGCGAACCACGCGGCGGGGCGCGAGAACTCGAGGCAGACAAACGTGCCGCCGGGCTTCAGCACGCGGCGGACCTCGGCGAGCGCGCGCTTCGGGTCGGTGGTGTTGCGCAGGCCGAACGAGACGACGAGCAGGTCGACACTCGCGTCGGCGAAAGGCAGCCGTTCGGCTTCGCCTTCGACCCAGAACAGCGGTGTCGTTGCTCCGCCATCGCGGCGCGCCCCCGCAGCCATCATCGCCGCGCTCGGGTCGCACACCGTCACCGTGCGGTCGGCGCGCACGAGCAGCCGCGCCACGTCGCCGGTGCCGCCGGCGAGGTCGACGGCCGTACCGCCGACCGCGGCAACGCGACGCGCGAGCGTGCGCTTCCACAGGCGGTGGATGCCCATGCTCATCAGGTCGTTCATCAGGTCGTAGCGCGGCGCAACGGCGTCGAAGACGCGGCGGATGCGCGCGCGGCGCTCGTCCGGTGCGACGGGCAGGTCGCCGAAGCTGTGCTCGAGGGCCGGGCCTTGACGCATGGCTGAACTCGGGCAGCCTTCAGCGCTGCGCCACGGCCAGCGCCGCGTCGAGGTGGGCGCGCGTCAACAGCCCCAGGCGCAGCGCCGACACGGTGCCGCGGCCGTCGAGCACCAGCGTGAACGGCAGCCCGGCCTTTGCGTTGCCAAGCGTGCGCATCAGCTCGAGCCCGCCTTCGCGCGCGACGAGCACCGGGTAGGTCATCTCGTAGGCGCGCACGAAGTCCTTGATCGGCGCGGGCTCGGGCTCGATCGCGATGCCGACGACATCGACGTTGCCGCGGCCGCTGCGCTCATGCAGCGCGATCAGCTCGGGGATCTCGGCCTTGCACGGCCCGCACCAGCGGGCCCAGAAGTTGACGACGAGCACGCGGCCGGGCCGTTGCGTGAGCTTCGCCGGCTTGCCTTCGAGATCGACGAGTGCGGCGGAAAAAAGCGGCGCGGCAGCGACGGGCGGGGCGATGACGAGGCCCGGCTCGGAGGCGGCGTTTGCTCTTCTGGCGACCGGCAGCGCCAGCAGGCCGAGCGCCGCGCACGCGGTGCGGCGCGATGGAGCCTTGCCGGCCTCACTCACGGCAGATCCCCGCGCTTGAAGAGCCAGTAACCGAGCGTCGCCGCGCCGACGCCGAGCACGAGCGGGTACGCGAGCGCAAACGCCTTGTAGCCGGCGACGCCGAAAAGGTCGAGGATGACGAACGCCGACGGCCCGAGCACGATCAGTTGCGGATCGAACAGCGCCAGCGCCGCGGTGCGGAACACCTGCAGCGGGTTCGCGAGCGCCATCGTCACTGCGAGTTCCGCGTCGAGCTTGCCCTGGATCATCACGCCCAAGAGGATCAGGTCGAGGAACAGCAGCAGCACGAGCCAGACGAGGAACGCCGCGCCCTGTGCCATGTCGGTGGAGCGCGCGAGCGTCGAGATCAGCATGCCGATGCCGAGGAAACACGCGCACATCACGGCGAGCAGTGCCGTGTAGTAGCCGAAGATGCCCCACGGCACATCGATGCCACGCACGAGCGCGATCACCACCGCCAGCGCCATCGCGCCGGCCACCGGCAGGAAGATGGCGACGTAGCGGCCGAGCGTGCGGCCCCAGAACCAGCCGGAAAGCGACACCGGCAGTGCCAGCAGGTACTCGTAGACGCCGGCCTCGCGGTCGCCGGCCACCGAGCGCACGGTGGTGACGAGCACGAAGATCGGCAGGATCGCCATCGTCAACTGGATGTAGGTGACGAGCAGGCGGCTCAAGCCGATGAAGCCGAGCACGCGCGATTCGGTCAGGCCGAAGAGGAACAAGAGCGCAACGATGCCGCCGAAGACGAGGGTGTAGATCAGGAACCAGCGCGAGCGCAGCGACTCGGCGAGATCGAGGCGGGCGCTGAGGGCAAGGGACTTCATGGCGTGTGCCTGGGACGTGCGCTCAAGGCGCGTTCTTCCTTGCCGCGCGCGCGGCCGCCGCGGCTTCTGCGGCCGCCTTCTCGACGGCCATCACGCGCACGCGCACCGCTTCGAAGTCGACGCTGCCCGGCTGCGGTGCGGGGTAGGCCGCGAAGTCGTAGCCCATCGGCGAATGCACGCCCGGGGCGTAGTGCGCCTTCTTCGCGTCGAGCCAGCGCGAGCCGTCTTCGCTGCCGACCTCGGCCACCCACCAGCGCGTCGAGGGTTCGGCGAGCCACGGCTGCTCGGCCGCCTTGGCGATGACGTAGATGAACGCGCAGCCGATGTCGTCGAAGTTCGCGGTCTCGCCGCCGCTGCTGCGCATCTGCACGGCAAACCGCCGGTCGGACAGCAGCATCGCGCAGCGCACGCAGACGTCGCGGTCCCACTTGATCGGCTTCATGCCCTCGGCCCAGGTTCCCTGGTCGCGCGAGCAGCCGGCGACGAGGCCGACGCTGGCGCCTAACGTGCCAGCCACGACACCGAGAAGCCAGCCGCGGCGGCGCGGGCCGCCGCTCTCACAACCACAGCGTGCGGGGTTCATGCCACGCCCTCCTCGGCGCTCTTTTCGACGCGCGCATGAATACCGTTCTCGGCGCCGTCCTCGACGTCTTCCTCCAGCGACACGTGCCGCACCACCGACACATAGCGCGACACCGTGCCGAGGAAACGCAGCCGGTCGGCAGCGGCGACGACGCCGGTCCACTCGGTCTCGGCCTCGTCGAGCGGGTTGAAGTTCCACTGCGCCAGCGCCTTCGCCAGCGCCGGCTCGGGGTGGCGGCAGACGACGCGGCCGCTGCACAGGCGCGCCAGCGGCGTCTCGTCGGCGATGCGCTCGTCGAGCACGATGCGGCCGTGGTCGAGTTCGACGACGCGGTTGACGAGCGCCGAAACCTCGTTGATGCGATGGCTCGAGATCAGCATCGTCACGCTCGCGGCGCGCTCGGCGAGCAGCTCGAAGAAGATCTTGCGCGCCGGCGGGTCGAGGTTGGCGGCCGGCTCGTCCATCACCAGGAGCTTCGCGTCACGGCCGAGCGCGATGGCGATGAGCAGCTTCTGCTTCATGCCGCCCGAGAGCCGTACGAACGGCCGCGACGCGATCGGGCCCACGTCGAGCCCCAGGCGCGCGGCAATCTCGTTGACACGCGCCACCGGCGTGCCGGCCAGCGCGGCGGCAAAGGTGGTGAGCTGCGCCACCGGCATCTTCAACGGCGGCGGCAGCTGCGGCACGAAGCCCACTTCGGCCAGCACTTCGGTGCGGCCGGCGCGCGGGCTGCGGCCGTCGATCGTCACGCTGCCCTCGTGCGTGTACTCGCCGAGCAGGCAGCGCATCAGCGTCGTCTTGCCGGCGCCGTTGGAGCCGATCAGCGCGACGCGCTCGCCGCTCGTGATCTCGAGGTCGATGCCGTCGAGCACACGCGCGCGGCGGAAGGTCTTGGCCAGTTGCTGCAGGCGGATCATCACGGGTCGCCTCTCACAGCAACTTCGAGAGGCCCTTGACGTCGAACGTCAGCGAGCCGGTGGGGCAGGTGTCGACGCACAGGCCGCAGCGTGTGCAGTCGGGGCCGAGCGGCACGTCGACATCGGCGGCGCGGCCCTTGATGACGGTTTCGAGCACGTGCGGCACGAGGCAGACCTTGCGGCAGTCGCCTTCGTGCAGGCAGTCGTTGAGGTTGTACTTGACGCGCACCGGCGAGAAGATGCCGACGACGCCGTAGGTCAGGCCGATCGGGCAGGCGTAGCGGCACCAGGCGCGGCGCGAGATCACCACTTCGAACAGCAGCAGCGCCGCGACCCACAAGAGCGCGAGCCCCGGCCCGTAGATCAGCGCGCGCGAGACGATGCCGGTGGGCGAGATCGCCTCGAACACCGTGTAGCCGGTGCCCACCGCCGCGGCGGCGAAGACGAGCCAGAACACGACGCGCAGGCCGCGGTTCATCTGCTGGTCGTTGACGAGCTTCTTCGAGGCCAGCCACAGGTGCAGCTTCTCGGCCCACTCCGACAGCAGGTGGTACGGGCACACCCACGAGCAGAACGTGCGCCCGCCAAGCAGCAGCCACAGCGTCGCCACCGTCAGCGTGCCGATGACGAGGTTGGTGATGATGTGCTTGTGCGCCAGCATCACCTGCACCGCCGAGTTCAGGTCGATGAGGTGAAAGCCGATGAAGCGCGATGCGGTCAGCGCCCCTTCGAGCACCTGGATGTCGAGCGCGAACGAGATCGTGAACAGCAGGTTGCACGCGATCAGCACGGCCCAGCGGCGGTTGCGCCACTTGTGCTTCTGGGGCTTGGCATGCGCGGTCTCGATGGCGGCGCGCACCTCGGCCTTCGGGCGTGCGCGCTTGATCTCGTGCACGCGGATCGCCTGCTCGGTGACGACCGACGGGCGCTTGGGCTCGCGGCCGAACATCAGGCCGACCTGCTCGACGAATCGTTCGCGGGGGACGGAGCTCATCGCACTTGACTCAGGTCTTCCACACGCCGCGCGACTCGATGGTGATGCTGGCCGGCTCGACCGGGCAGACCATCTCGCAGACGCCGCAGCCGACACACGGCTCGTGCACCACCGGCTGGCGGCGCTTGCGGCCGTCGGGCAGGGTGAAGGTCTCGATCGAGATCGCGTCCTTGATCGGGCACTCGCGCACGCACAGGTCGCATTCGGGGAGGTCGTAGGGATGGTCGGCGATGCGCACCGGCTTCCAGCGGTCGACCTCCATGTAGCGCAAGAGGCCCGGGAAATCCGCACCGCGCGTCACGCCCTTGAAGCCCTTGCCCTGCACGGCCAGGCACGCCTCGGGGCGCGTCAGGCGCGCGACGCCGACGCGCTCGTGCAGGTTCAGCGTCGGCTCGGGGTCTTTCTCCTTGGCCTTCAGCACCGGCTTGGCGGCAAGGCCGGCACCGGCGCGCGTGCCGAGGAAGGCGGGCTTCT
The DNA here is from genome assembly GCA_016716535.1 of Betaproteobacteria bacterium. GTDB lineage: Bacteria > Pseudomonadota > Gammaproteobacteria > Burkholderiales > Burkholderiaceae_C > Rubrivivax. Next base: position 459,414 of record JADJWD010000005.1, read on the forward strand.
CGTAGACGAGCGCGCCGGTCGGGCAGGCGAGGATGCACTGCACCGCGTCGCACGAGAAGTCGCAGGCCTGGTCGCGCGCATCGATGTAGGGCACGCCGACGCCGAAGCCGTCGACGAGGTCGGCGAGCTTGATCGCCTGCACCGGGCACACCTGCACGCACTGGCCGCACTTGATGCACGAGGCGAGCAGGTCCTTCTCGTCGAGCGCGCCGGGCGGGCGCAGGCGCGTGCGGCGCGCGTAGACCACCGGCAGCCAGCCCGACAGCGCGGCGCCGACGACGCCACCGGCGAGCAGCGCAGTGCGCAGCAGCCGGCGGCGCTCCTGGCGCGTGCGCGGGCGGCGCTTCGTGGACTTGCTGCTGCGCGGCGCGGAGGCGGCTGGCGCCGCAGTGCTTGCGCTTGCATCCTCGGCCGCGCCGGATGAACCGGTGAGCGGCTCGTCAGGCGGCACGTTCGAATTGGGCTCGTTCATCGTGCAGCCGGCGGCGCTGCGCGCGTGAAGCGCGGCGCCTCGTCCTTCAGCGTCAGCTCGGGCGAGGTGAACGGCGCCAGCCGCTCGAGGAAGTCGAGCAGCTCGAGCATCGGCGTGGCGCGGAAGAAGCGCGCCGCCGGGCGCTCGATCCAGATCTGGTCGGCGTGCGCGTACAGCTCGTAGGGCGTGTCGCCGCGGCCGTCGTGGTCGCGGTCGAAGCCGGCGTAGTCGTCCCAGTGGTTGCCGCGCCACTCGTTCAGGCCGCTCTTGCCGCGGCCGGCCTGCACGACGTGCGTGAGGTTGCCTTCGAAGGTGTTGTCGGCGATGACGTTGCCGCCCAGCTCGCTGGTGAGCTGGATCGCGATGCCGTTGTAGGCGAAGCGGTTGCGGCGGATCCAGATGTGGCTGTCGGGCTGGAACGGCGAGAGGTCCGAGCCGATGCCGATGGCGCAGTAGACGAACTGGTTGTCCTCGACGACGGCGTTGCTCGCTTCCTTGAAGCCCACCGCCATGCCCGACGCGCCCGTGGCGTGCGAGATGTGGTTGTGGCGCATCGTGCCGCCTTCGGTGTACATGAAGTAAACGCCGACCGCGTTGTCTTCGAAGCGGTTGTGTTCGACGACGTTGTGGTTGGCGAACATGAAGTGGATCGAGTAGCGGCTGCGCCGGCCGGTGTTGTTGCGGTAGGTGTTGTCGTTGGAGTACCAGGCCACCATATCGCGCGAATCGCTGACGAGGTTGCCCTCGATCAAGTTGCGATGGCTGTACCAAAGGCGCAGCGCATCGCCGCGTACACCCAAAGCCAACGGCTTGGAACGGATGCGGTTGCCGGCGACGACGGTGTCGTTCGATTGCTTGAGATCGATGCCGAAGAGGCAGTTGTCGATCTCGAGGTTCTCGAGCCGGTTGCGGTGGCCACGCACGTCGAGGCACGAGTCGTCGGTGTCGTGCGAGGCGCCCGAGCCGGTGAGGTGCAGCCCGCGCAGCACCGCGCCGTCGGCTTGCAGCGAGAAGACGGTGCCGCGGTCGCCGGCGTCGATCGTGACCTGGCCGGCGCCTTCGATGGTGAGCGGCTTCGTCAGCACGACGGGGCCGGCGTACTTGCCGGGCGGCAGCTTGAGCACCGAGCCGGCCGGCGCCGCATCGATGATCGGCTGCAGCGGCTTCAGGCCGTGGATGCGCGCGTGGCGTTCGTACAGCGGAAAGGTCGGCTTCGGGCGATCGACACCCACGCGCGGCGCGCCGGCTTCCTTGTGCGAATCGGCGCTCGCCGCAAGCGGCGCGCGCGTCTCGTCCTTGGGCGGCGTCGTCGCGGTGCGGGCGAGCAGGACGGACGCGCCCAGCAGCAGCGCGAAGGTGATCAGCGGGGCGCGCATGGTCAACCCCTCGACCACGCCAGGCCCCTCACACGCCCGCCGCCGCGTCCGCCGTCCGCAACTCCCGCCGCCGCAGCAGCAGCGCCAGCACCAGGCACACGAAGACGACGACGAGGAGCGCGTAGCCCCAGTACGGATACGAGTAGGTCGAGAACTGCGCCACCTTGCCTTCGCCGAAGACGGTGGGCATGAAGGGCTTGACCGTGAACGCGCCCCACGGGTGCAGGTTGTGCCCGAAGAACCACAGCCACGCGGCATACGTGAGCACGAAGTAGATCGGCAGCCCGGCGGGCACCGCGGCCAGCAGCAACTCGAAGCGCGGGATGAGGGCGACGCCGGCGACGACGATCACCATCACGACGATGAGGCCGCCGATGACGAGGTGCGAGGCCAGCGCGACGTTGTCGCCCCAGGCGCGGATCTTGTCGGGCTCCTTGAAGAACGTGCCCGCTTCCTTGACGTAGTCGGCCACGTGCGTGGCGAGATGCCCGAGCACGTACTGGTCGACGATTGCCCACGCCGCCACGGCCGCGAAGCCGACGGTAAGCACCGCCAGGCGCAGCTTCTTCGCGGTGACGAGGAAGCCGGCCAGCATCACGCCGAAGAAGCCGAAGAAGAACTTCGCGAGCGGCTTCTCCACCGGCGCGCCGGTGGCGATCGGGAACATGCCGACGTAGTGGTTGATCGTGTTCATCTCGTGAACACAGTCGAGCCCGGTGGCGTCCTTGTTGACGTCCTTCTTGCCGTCGGTGACCGGGTTGTAGCGATCGGAGCCTTCGCCGAGGTCGCTTTGCATCGTCTCCTGGCCCATGCGCGAGCCGGCGGCCGGCGCGCGGCAGCCGTTGTAGACGCCGTCGAAGTGGAAGTGGATGCGGATGCCGTCGGGGAAGGCGTCCTTCGGGTAGTTGGGCGCCGTCAGCGACACCCACCAGATCGGCGCGAAGTAGGCCGCCACCATCGCCACCAGTGCCACGAGCGTGAGCACGGTGACGAGGCCGTGTGCGCCGCCTGGGCGCTTGCTGACCTCAGCCATGGCGACGGCCTCTTGCGATTTGCGCGAACGCAGTCATCGGCCTCACTTCTTCCCTGGCTTGCCACCGGCCTTGCACATGGCGCCGGGCATCTTCAGGCTCGCCTGGTAGGCCGAGATCGCGACGAGCTGGTCGTTGGTGTACGGCTTGATCACCTTGACCATGTCCGGGTTCGCGTTGCGGCGGTGGCCGTCGCGGATCTCGGTCATCTGGCGCAGCAGGTACTTGTAGTGCTGGCCGGCGATGACGGGATAGAACTTGGCCTTGTCGCCTTCGCCGTTCTTGCCGTGGCACTCGACGCACTGCTTCTCGTACAGCGCCTTGCCGGAGGCGATCTGCACCGCGGCGTCCTTGCCTTCGTACTTGCCGTGGTCCAGCGGGATGCACAGGCTCTCGATGTAGGCAGCGACGTGCGCCAGCTCCTGCGGCTCGGTCAGCTCCTTGGCGAACGGGTACATCGTCGGGTTGTCGCGCAGGCCCATGCGGATGTCGGCCATCTGCTTGATCAGCACCGTCGTGTGCTGGCCGGCGAGCTGCGGGAAGGTGCCGTCGGGCCGGCCCGCGCCGCTGGGCAGGTGGCAGGCGCCGCAGACCTCGTAGCCTTCCTCGCCCTTCTTGGCGACGCCCTTGACGGCGAGCGCCTCCTTCATCTCGCCTTCCATCTTGGCCCACTGGTAGTCACGGGACTCGATGCCGGCGGTGCGTGGCGCGGCGCGCGGATCGGCGGCGGAGGCGAGGAGGGGCAGGCAGGCCGCGGCGAGCGCGAGCGTCTTGATCACGGGGTGCTTCATGGCAGGGCTCACTTCAGCTTGGAAAGGTAATCGGCGAGCACCTTGATCTCGGCGTCGGAGACCAGGTGCATCACGCCCTTCATCGCGGCGCTGTTGCCGTTGGCGCGCGCGCCGCTCTTGATGTCGAGCATCTGGCGCTCGGCGTACTTCGCGTTCTGGCCGGCGATGCGCGGGTACTCGGCGGTCAGCGGCTTGTTGCCGTTCTTGCCGTGGCAGGCCACGCAGGTCTTCTCGGCGTAGAGCTTGGCGCCGTCCTGCGCCTGCGCAGCGCCGGCGGCGAGCACGAGAGCGCTGGCGAGCGCAAGAGACAACGTCGTCTTCATGGGTTCAGATCCTCCAAATGGACCGGGGGTCGACGCATCGGCCCCCGGTCGTGTGGTGCTGCCGGCGGGTCATGCCCACCGGTCAGGCGATCACTTCACCTTCTTCGCGCCGTTCTGCTCGAGGAAGGTCTTGGCGCGCAGGCCGAGGTCGGCGGTCTTGACCTGGTACTGCCAGACCTGCTCGGCCCACAGGTTCGCCTGCTCCCAGTCCTTCTTGCCCGCGGCGGCCTCGTGCTTGGCCTTGGCGTCCTTGGTCTTGCCGAGCTGGTCGAAAGCGTCCTCGACCATCGCGACGACCTCGGGGAAGTCCTTGTAGTTGACGCTCGTGATGTAGGCGACGACCTGGTCGATGACGGCCTGCGTGTCGACGATCTTCTTCAGCGTGGCCTTGTAGTCGGTCTCGGTGTAGTTCTGCGCCGCCAGCGCCGTCTTCGTCGGCTTCCAGCCCTTGGGCTTGACGAGCAGGTAGCCCTGCATCTCGAGGTGCAGCGCGCTGCAGAACTCGGTGCAGTAGTACGGGTAGACGCCTTCCTTGTCGGCCTTGAACTTCACAGACACCGTCTTGCCCGGCTCGACCGACGCGTGCACGTTGTAGGTGCTGACAGTGAAGCCGTGCGTCTCGTCCTGCGCGCGCTCGAGGTTGGTGAGGTGGATCGTCACCTCGTCGCCGATCTCGGTCTCGATCGTCTCGGGCGTGATGTGCGAGCGGATGAGCGTCGCGAACACCTCGACCTTGTTGCCCTTGCGGACGATCTTCTCCTCGCCGGCGCGCGTGGCACCCGGGTGCGCGGCGTCGGTGCGGCTGTTCGTGCCGACCTTGTAGCGCACGGCGGGCTTGAGCTTGCTGGCCGCGATCGCCACCGCGTAGTGCGGCTCACCCAGCGGCAGCGGCATGTCGTACAGCAGCTGCATGCGGTCGCCGGAGATGTCGATCAACTGGTGGTTCTGCGGGTGCAGCGGGCCCACCGGCACGAAGCGGTCGATCGCCAGCTTGTTCAGCGCGACGAGGTACTTGCCGGCCGGCTTGACCGAGTCACCTTCCATCGTCATCAGGTGGCCGATGTTGTAGTGCACGCTCAGCTTGTCGACGACCTTGCCTTCGCAGAAGTTCCACTTCGCGACCTGCGAGTCGACGTACATCGACGTGTAGGCCAGGCACGCCTTGCTGTCGAACTGCGTGTGCAAGGGGCCCAGGCCGAGCGCCACCTGCGTGTGCAGCGCGTCGGCCATCGCAACGACCGGGATGCCGTACGGATCCTTCGATTCGAACTTGCCGGCCTTGATGGCCGCCTGGATCTTCTCGAAGCTGTAGACCGACACGTGCGTGTCGAGCTTGCCGGCGACGATGATGAACTTGCCGTCGGGCGTCACGTCCACGCCGTGCGGGCTCTTCGGCTCGGGGATCAGGAAGAGCACGCCTTCCTTGACCGCCACGTCGATCGTCAGCACGTCGTGGCCGTTGATCTTGCGCGCCTTGCCGGCGGCGACCAGCTCGGCGGCCTTCTTCCAGTTGACGACGTGCAGGTAGTCGGTGTCCTTGGCCGAGCAGCCGGCTTCGTACGGCGGGCGGCCCTTCTCGATGCCGCCGACATAACGCTCGGAGCAGAACGAGTTCGTGAACGACCAGCCCTCGGACGGGCCCTTGCCGAAGTCCGACAGGTCCTGCGAGTACGGCGGCAGCTCGAGCGAGAACGACGCCTTCGGGTCGATGCGGCCGGCCTTGCGGTCGAACTTCCAGTAGGTGACGCCGCCACGGTAGCGCTCGTTGAACTCCTCGAGCGGATAGAACTTGCGGTTCTCCAGCGGCGCGGCGTACTGCGCCGCCTCGAGCACGTACTCGGTGTTGGTGCTGACGAAGGCGCCGCCGTGCTCGCTCTTGAAGATCGGGTTGACGACGATCTGCTTGGTCTCGAAGTCGCGCAGGTCGATCACCGCCAGGCGCGGGTTGGCCTTGTCGTTGATGAACAGGAACTGGCCGTCGTACTCGCCGTTCGTCTCCGAGATCGCCGGGTGGTGCGTGTCGCCCCAGGTGATGTCCTTGCCGTCGATGCGGCCCTGGCGCAGCACGGCGCGCGAGTCCTCGTCGTAGCCGTAGCCCTGCCAGGGCTCGGGCGTGAACACCCCGATGTACTTCAGGATGCGCATCGACGGGACGCTGTAGACGATGATCTGGCCCGACTGCCCGCCCGAGCTGAAGACGACGAACTCGTCGCGCTTGCCGGTGGGCACGTACGTCTTGGCCGCGGCCAGCAGGTCCTGCTGGCTGAGGCCGCGCGCCTTCATCACGTCTTGCAGCGTGTCGGCCGATTGGGCGACGTTGCCTGCCAGACCCAGGCCGGCTGCCAATGCGGCAGCGGCCACCTGTTTCAACAATCTCATGGGATCCCCTCCTGCCAGTGATCACTGGTCCGCGGGCATTCTGGAAATCCCTTATGGGCGCGGCCATGAACCAGGTCATGTTTTTCGCGCCGCCGCACTACCCGGATTGCGTATGCGCAACCGCGAGCCACGATCGTGCGGCGCGCAGTGCGCGCGCGGGGGGCAGGGCCCTATGCGGTGACGACGACCAGGCCCTTCATCTCCGGGTGCGGGCCGCAGGTGTAGGGGTGGCGCCCGGGCGCGTCGAAGCGCCGGCTCCACTGCTCGTCGGGCAGCATGCGCTCGGACTCGAGGCGTTCGGCGGGGAACAGCACCGAGTGGGTCGTTCGCCGCTCCTTGTTCGTCCAGCGCACGGTGGTGCCGGCGCGCACCGTCACCGTCTCGGGGACGAAGAGGTTGCCCTTGATCTCGACGTCGACGATCGTGGCGTCGGCGGCCGCGGTGATGGGGCGGGCCAGCGCGGCAAGCGAAAGGACGAGGGCGAAGCTGCGGCGGTCGGTCATCGGTGCCTCCGGAAGCAAGAAAAAAGGCGCGCCGCAGCGCGCCTCGTCGAAACGCAGGCCGCGCTACTGCTTGGCCGCGCTGATGTCGGCCTTCGTGTCGATGCCCAGCGTGTAGCCAAGCGACACGTGGTGGTAACGGCCGATGCTGTGGTCGTCGTGGATCGCGAAGCCGAAGTTGACGGTCTTGCCGCTGGCCAGCGCCACGTCGCCTTCGCCGCCGGCGAGCTTGCGCGTGAAGACCACGCTCCACTCGTCGCCCTTCTTCTCGCCCTTGGCATCGACGAGGGCCTTGCCGCCGTCCATCACGCGCTTGTCCGCGACGTAGCCGTCGGCCTTCGTGCCCTTGCCGCTGGACCACTGCACGAGGTCGTAGAACTTGCCGCCGGCAAGCGCCCCGTCCTTGACGTACTTGGTCTTCTTGTCGTCCTTGGCGTCGGGCATCGTGCGCGCGTCGGCGTGGCAGGTCTCCCAGCAGCCCGACAGGTTCGCGCCGGGGATCTTGTTGTCCTCGAGCATGAACGCGAGCTTGACGGGGTTGTCCTTGTCCATCTTGTCGCCGCCGGCGCCCGCTGGCTGCTTCCAGCTGAAGCGCAGGTACAGGTTGGTGCCGTCGTTGGCCGCCTGCACCTGCACGGGAATGGCCGCCGCCTTGCCCTTGATGGGCTTGGGCTCGAGCTTCTGGCCGGTGGCCATCTTCTTGCCCATGTCGGCCGCCTCGTCGTGGTGGCAGCTGGCGCAGCTTTCGCCCTTGCGCAGCGCGCGCGCGCCGCCATGCTCGCTGCCCTTGGTGATCCATTCCAGCGGGCTGGCACCCGGGTAGAAGGCAGTGATGGCCTTGGCCGGCACCTTGCCCCAGTCGGGCGGTGCGGCCAATGCCGAGGTCGAGATCGCCGCGGCGGCGAGGGCGACGAGATGCAGCTTGTTCATCTTCGGTTTCTCCAGGTCCTGATAAGTGTGCCGGCGCGGGCACCCGCGCGATGGGGCGGCGAAGTCTAGAACGGCCCGGGGGCCGCCGCCGCCGACGCAACGGGCCGGTCGGGCCGGCCCGCGCGGCGGTGCCGCGTTCCTAATCCTCTTCCTTCATGCCCTTGGGCTTGTGGTGCGCGATGCCCTTGTGGCAGTCGATGCAGGTCTCGCCGCTCTTGACCGCCAGCTCGTGGCTCTTCTTGGCGCGCGGCTTCTGCTTCTCGGGGTCCATGCTCTTGAGCGTGTGGCAGTTGCGGCACTCGAGCGAGTCGTTGGCCTTCATGCGCGCCCACTCGCGTTCGGCGAGCTGCAGGCGCTTGGCCTCGAACTTCTCGCGCGTGTCGATCGTGCCGATCATCTTGCCCCACAGCTCGCGCGAGGCCTGGACCTTGCGCAGCATCTTCGGGCCCCACTCCTTGGGCACGTGGCAGTCGGCGCACACGGCGCGCACGCCGGTGCGGTTGGTGTAGTGGATCGTGTTGGCCGAGTATTCCTTGTAGACGTTGTCACGCATCTCGTGGCAACCGATGCAGAAAGACTCTTGGTTGGTGGCTTCGACGACGGTGTTGAAACCGCCCCAGAGCACGATGCCGGCGACGATGCCCACGACGACCAGCGACAGCGCTGACCAGGTCGTGCTCGGGCGGCGCAGACGGGCCCACCAGCCGGACTTGGACGAGACATCGGCCATGGCAGGTCCGACCCTTTCCTTGATTGCGTTGAACCGGTGCGGCGCCCGAAAAAGGCCCCGAAGGGCCCTTGGCTACTTGGGCTTCGCGTGGGCGGGCCGCAACTGCTTTCGCAATCGTGGCCCGCCCGGCCGGAGTGGACTCAGTAGATGTCGTGCTGAGTGTTGTAGACGTTGAACTTGCCGGTCGGCGTGACGATCGCCGGATCGGTGATCACCTTCTTCAACTTCAGCGTCTTGTCGTCGTAGACGACGATGGCCGACTGGTCGGTCTTGCCGCCCCACAGGCTGATCCACACCTCGTCACCCGCCTGGTTGTACTCGGGGTGCGTGGCACGGCGCAGCGCCTTGGTCTGCGGCAGGCCGCTGTCCTTGGCGACGTCCAGCTTCTTCGGCGGCTTGGACAGGTCCTTCATGTCGAACACGTACACCGACTCGGCGTTCTCACGCTCGGGGTTCATCGGCAGGTCGGCCCACAGGTTGCTGCTCTTCGGGTGCGTCTTGACGAAGAGGTTGCCGGCGCCGGGCATCTTCAGCTCTTCGACGACCTTCCAGTTGTACTGCTTGAACTTCCCATGCGCGGCCTTGTCGCTCGGCGTCGAGATCAGCGTCACCACCGCGTCGCCGAGGTGGCCCGTGGCCCACACCGGCCCGAACTTCGGGTGCATGAAGTTCGCGCCGCGGCCCGGGTGCGGGATCTTCTTGGTGTCCACGAGCGCCGCGAGCTTGCCGGTCTTGGTGTCGACCGCGGCGATCTTGTGGCTGGCGTTGGCCGCCACGAGGAAGTAGCGCTTGCTTGCGTCCCAGCCGCCGTCGTGCAGGAACTTGGCGCTCTCGATCGTCGTCGTGCGCAGGTTCTTGATGTCGGAGTAGTCGACCAGCATGATCTGGCCGGTTTCCTTGACGTTGACGACCCACTCGGGCTTGATCATCGAGCTGACGATCGAGGCCACGCGCGGCTCGGGGTGGTAGTCGCCGTCGACGGTGTTGCCGCGCGTCGAGACGATCTTCATCGGCTTCAACGTCTCGCCGTCCATGATCGAGAACTGGGGCGGCCAGTACGTACCACCGATCAGGTACTTGTCCTCGAAGCCCTTGAACTTGCTCGTGTCGACGCTGCGCGCATCGGCGCCCAGCTTCACCGTGGCCACCGTCTTCGGCTCGGCGAACCACAGGTCGATCAGCGTCACCAGGCCGTCGCGGCCGACGGTGTAGACGTAGCGGCCCGAGGCCGACAGGCGCGAGATGTGCACCGCGTAGCCGGTGTCGAGGATCTTCCAGATCGCCTTCGTGTCACCGTCCACCAGCGCCAGCTTGCCGGCGTCGCGCAGCGTGATCGCGAACACGTTCTTCAGGTTGATCTTGTTCTGCTGGCTCTTCGGCCGCTCGGCCACGGGCACCAGCAGCTTCCAGCTCGCTTCCATGTCCTTCAGGCTGAACTCCGGCGGCACGTCGGGCGTGCGCTGGATGTAGCGGGCCATCAGGTTGATCTCTTCCTTGGTCAGGATGTCGTCGTAGTTGACCATCCCGCCCTCGGTGCCGAGGCCGATGATCTTCTCGAGGCGCGCGGTGCCCAGCTTCAGCGTGCCGCCTTCCTGGGTGCTGCCGTCGGGCGCCTTCTTGCTCCAGTGCGGCTCGAGGTTCTTGCCGGTGGCGCCCTTGCGCAGCACGCCGTGGCAGCCGGCGCAGCGCTCGAAGTAGATCTTCTTGCCCGCCTCGACCTCGGCCGGCGTCATCTCGGGCGCCGCCGCCGCTGTCTGCGCCTGGGCGCCGGTCATCATCACGAGCGCGCCGAGAGCGGCGCCGATCGAACTCACCATCGTCCACGTGGGCCGTGTCGCAACACGCTTGCTCATTGCTTGCACTCCATGTTCTCTCGCGGGGCGGGTTATCGCCGTCACCCCGTGCAGCGCTACCGCCATCGGAACCCTTATCCGCTCCGCTGGGCCCGGCGTGGGGCTGCAGTTCCTCGCCTCGAGCACCGCCATGCTTCGCTTCGGCGGCTTCACTGTCCTTGAAGTAATTCAAGGGCTCGCGAGGGTGGCCTTGCGCTGCCTCAGACCCGCCACGGCGTGCGCGCGACAGGCCTCGATTTCGTCAGGCGCGCGTCAGGCGCGCGTCAAGCGCGCATCGAGCTCGCGTGCGGCAGCGAGCCCGCACAGGCGCTGCGCGGGCCCACGAAACCCGCCTTGTGGACGGGGCGCGCGCACCGGGCGCCGAGGCCGCTCAGCCGGTGCGGCCGCGCCCTTGCCGCGCTTCCTCGCGTGCGCGGTCGGCCTGTGCGCCTTGCAGCGCGCGCGGCAGTTCGGCGTGCACGCGTTCGGCCGTCAGCGGCTTGTGCCAGTAGGCGTGCGCGCCGAGCGACATCGCCTTCACGACCTCGATCGAGAACGAGTCGGCCGTCAGCAGGATGACGCGAAAGCGCCGCTGCGTGATCGGCTCGTTGAGCGCGCGCACGACCTCGAGGCCGCCGATGTCGGGCAGGTTCATGTCCAGCAGCACGAGGTCGGGCTGCTGCGTCGTCGCCTGATGCACGCCGTCGCGCCCGGTGGCCGCCTTCAGCAACGTCACGCCGGGCAGGCCCGCGACGAGCGCCTCGACCAGCTCCATGTTGACCGGGTGGTCCTCGATGCACAGGATCGTGCCTCGGGCTTCGGGGGCCGCTGTCGCGGCGGGTGTCGGCATGGGGCGGCTCTCCTGCGGCCGGGCGCACGCCAATTCGTGCGCGCCGGGCGAGCCGCAGGATGCACGTGTTCGGCGCCGTGCCGCGCCTAGCCCCTGCGGGCGTCGTGGGTGTGCCCAGGGGCGGCTCCGCAGCGCCGTGGCGCCGCGGCGCGCTCACTGCATCTTGTGCTGCGCGAGCCGGGCGGCGTCGAGGATGTGGATGTCGCGCCGGTCGACGCGGATGAGCCCCGCCGACTCCAGCTCGTGCAGCACGCGCGAGAAGTACTCCGGCGTCAGCGACAGGCGGCTGGCGATCGTCGCCTTGCTCACCGGCAGCGAGACGGTGAACACCTCGCCGCTGGCGCAGTCTTCGGTGGCCTGCTCGCGCAGCAGGTAGCCGATGACACGCTGCGCGCCGCTGTGCAGCGCGTAGGCCTCGACGTCGTGCACCAGGCCGTGCAGCCGGCGCGAGATGCCCGCCAGCATGCGCAGCGCGAAGCGCGGGTCGCGCTCGATCTCGTCGATGACGACCTGCTTGCCGATCGACATCAGCAGCCCGTCGGACAGCGCCTGCGCGTTCAGGATGTACGGCCGGTCGGTGAACATCAGCGCCTCGGCGAAGCTCTGGCCGGGCGAGATGATCTCGATCACCTTCTCCTGCCCGGTGGGCGACAGCACGAACAGCTTCACCTGGCCCGTGACGCACAGGTGGAAGTGCTCGCACGGCTCGCCGAAGCGGAAGACCATGTCGCCGCGCGTCAGGCGCTTGAGCTGGCAGCCCTGCTCGATGCGCCACAGCTCGTCGGCGTTCATCTCCTGGAACAGCGGCACCACCGACAGGAAACGCGCGATGTTGAAACCGGGGCGGGTGCGGGCGTCCATGGAGTGGGCAGCAGCGACGGGCCGGGCGTGCACTGTAGCGCTCAGTGCAGCACGAGCAGCGGCAGGCTGCTGCCGGCGAGCACGGCCTTCGTTTGCGAGCCGAACAGGAACTCGCCGAAGGCGCCGCGCCCGTGCGTGACCATGACGATCATGTCGCAGCCCTGCGCCTCGGCCGCGGCGATGATGGCGCGGTCGACGCGCGGCACCTGCGCATGCCGGCCGGTGAAGGGCACGCCGGCGCGCTTGGCCTCGGCTTCGAAGCGGGCCAGCACCTCCTTGGCGTGCGCGGCGGTCATCGCGTCGTGCTCGGCGGCCTCCTGGCGCATCGCCGAGAGCTGGCGGCCGGGCGTCGGCAGCGGCGACAGCGGTTCGGCGACGAAGCCGGTGATCGCCGCGCCGAGCTGCTGCGCCAGTTCGACGCTGGCCTGGATGGCGCGGTCGGTGAGGTCGCTGCCGTCGACGGGAACGAGGAGGTGCTTGAACATGGGCGGGAGTCCCTGGCAAAGGGAAGGGGAGAAACACGCGGCACCGGCGGCCCGACGGCGCCGCTCGTTGCAGGGGCCGCAATCTAGGGACGGGCGGCGGGGCTGTCTTTGCGCTGACGCAAAGGGCGGCGAACGCCGGTAAGCGGCGGCCAACGCGCCGTCGATGCGGCCGCCGGCGCGGCCGCTTTGCCCCGCGGCGGCATTGATTCGCGTCAAGGCGGGCGCGCCGGCTGGCCGCGAACATGCAACGATGCACTTGTTCGGGCGCACGCACCGCAAGACGGCCGCCTGGCTGGCGTTGCTGGCCATGCTGGCCGCGGCGCTGTTCCCGGCGGTGTCGCATGCGCTCGCCGCGGCACGCGGCGAGGCGTGGAGCCCCGTGTGCACGGCGCAAGGCGTGCGCTGGGTGAGCGACACCGCCACAACCGGCGACGAAACCGGCGGCGAAACCGGCGATGAGGCCCCCGCCCCCGCCGCCCGCGCCTTCGAACACTGCCCCTTCTGCACGCAGGCCGGCCACACGCCGGCGCTGCCGCGCGCGTCGATCGACGCGCCGCTGCCGACAGCCAGCGCCTCGCCGCTGCCGCCGTTGGCCCTGCAGGCGCCGCGAACACTGTTCGCCTGGCGCAGTGCGCAGCCTCGCGCACCTCCTGCCCTCGACTGAGCTGCGCGCGAGGCGGGCGTCGCCGAAGCCGGCGCCGTCGAGCGCGGCACCGCCGCCGTGCTCTACGACTGGGGCCGGCAGTGGCAGTTCGCGCTCGAAGCCGGCCGCGAACGCTTTGCCGGCGGCCGCGTCGCGCACGTCGCGCTGCGCGCGATCTGGCGCCAGCCCGGCTGGCTGGCAGGTGGCTGGCAGCGGCAGTGACTCACCGAGGACCTTGATTTCCACCGAGGATCGTTGACCTTGCGCACGACCGTCTCGCCCGCGATCCACGAGCATTCGCCACCGGCCGTGCCTGACCCCACGCAACAGGAGAGAGAAAGAGCCATGAAACCGACCCTTCGCCGCATCACCTTCGCTGCTGCCCTTGTGGCCGGCCTTGCGGCCGCCGGCGCGCAGGCGCAAACCACCGTCAAGGAGCCGTGGGTGCGCGGCACCGTCGCGCAGCAGAAGGCCACCGGCATGTTCGCGCAGATCACCTCGGCCAGCGGCGGCAAGCTCGTCTCGGCGAGTTCGGCCGTGGCCGGCGTCGTCGAGATCCACGAGATGAAGATGGACGGCGGCGTGATGAAGATGCGCGCCATGCCCGCCGGGCTCGAGCTGCCCGCCGGCAAGACCGTCGAGTTGAAGCCCGGCGGCTACCACGTGATGCTGCTGGACCTGAAGCAGCAGTTGAAGGAAGGCGAGACGGTGGCGCTGACGCTCGTCGTGCAGGGCAAGGACGGCAAGAGCGAGACGATCGAGGTGAAGGCGCCGGTGCGGCCGTTGGCGGCGCCGGGGATGTCGACCATGCCGGCGGCGATGCCCGCCTCGGCCGCCGCGCACAAGCACTGAGCCGATGGCGCAACGACTTCTGCCAAGCGGCCGGCGCGGCGCGCTGTGGGCGCTGTCCGCGTTGTCGCTGGCGGCGCTGACGCAAGGCTGCTCGCGCCGCGCCGCGCCGGCCTTCACCGCGCTGGACATCACCGGCGTCGACTACGGGCGCGACTTCCGGCTGCTCGACGCCGAAGGCCGCACGCGCACGATCGCCGACTATCGCGGCAAGGTGGTGCTCGTCTTCTTCGGCTTCACGCAGTGTCCCGACGTGTGCCCGACGGCGCTGGTGCGCGCCGCCGAGGTGATGCGGCTGCTCGGCCCGCAGGCCGAGCGGCTGCAGGTGATCTTCGTGACGATCGACCCCGAGCGCGACACGGCAGCGCTGCTGCGCGAGTACCCGCGCGCCTTCCACCCGAGCTTCGTCGGCCTGTACGGCGACGCCGCCACCACCGAAGCGACGGCGCGCGACTTCAAGGTCTTCTACAACAAGGTGCCCACCGGCGGCAGCTACACGATGGACCACTCGACCATCAGCTACGCCTTCGACCCGGCAGGGAAGCTGCGGCTGGCGGTGAAGCACTCGCAGGATGCGAAGTCGCTGGCTGACGACGTGCGGCGGCTGATGGGGTGAGCGCGTGGCGGGGCGCCGACCGCGCGTGGTGCACTTCGCGGCTGGACGGCGCCTAGTCGATGCGGTAGCCGGCGTCGCGCAGCCGGCGCACGAGTTCGGCGCGCGTACCAGGGATGTCGGCCATGCGCGTCGAGCGCAGCCGCGCCACCTCTTCGGCCGTGTACGGCGCCGCTTGCGGCGGCAGACTCGGCTGTGCGATGCCGGCGAGCAGCCAGTTCATCAGCGCCGCGACGTCGGCGTCGGCCAGCGGCGTATACGACACGCCGGGAACGCGCACGATGAACTCGCGGCCACCGCTGACGCGCAGGAAGTGGCCGAGCACGCCGCGCATGTCGGGCACACCCTTGGCGGGCCGGCCGGCGCCGTCGCCGCCGTGGCAGCCCGAGCAGTAGCGGGCATAGTTCAGCGCCGGCGTGTGGCCGTTCGGCGCCAGCCGG
Source organism: Betaproteobacteria bacterium (assembly GCA_016716535.1). Classification (GTDB taxonomy): domain Bacteria; phylum Pseudomonadota; class Gammaproteobacteria; order Burkholderiales; family Burkholderiaceae_C; genus Rubrivivax. The sequence goes on from JADJWD010000005.1 coordinate 474,519, forward strand.
CGCGTGTCGCGTTCGGCCGCCTCGACCGCGATCGGGGTGAGTGCGGCCAGCGCGACCAGCGCCACGGCCGCCCGCAGCGCGTTCATGCCACCGCCACCACCACCGACAACGTGCAGTGATAGACCGAGCTGTCGCTGGCCATGCACCAGTTGATGTCGTTGTGCACGCCCAGCCGGTAGCCCGGCCGGTCGCCGTGGTTCGTGTTGCAGAAGCAGCGGTTGCAGCTCACGCGGCCGCAGCAGTCGTAGTAGTTGACGAGGTACTGCTTCTTGTCGGCCGGGTTGAAGCAGGTGCCAAGCCACGACGCCTTCGAGATCTCGGTCCCCGGCGGGCACGCGGTGGCGCTGCCGCCGCAACACGAGCACAGGAAGCCGTCGACCGAGCAGTAGCGCCAGTAGTCGCAGTCGGTGTCGACCGGCGTGCGCTTCCTTGCTGCGCCGCCGGCGGCGCCCCCGCCGCCGCCACCACCGGCGGCATGCGCGTGCTGCGTGCGATCGAACGGCAGCACCGGCAGCGTGAACGCGCCGGCGACGAGCATGCGGCCGACGCCGGCCAGCACGCTGCGGCGCGAGCTGCGCTGCGCGAGCGTGCGCGCGCGGCGCTCGGCCATGCCATCGAGCCAGTCGAACAACGGCTTCATGCGCGCTCCTTGGCCAGTTCCGGCCGGACGATGGGCTCGAGATACTCCTGCACCGACGCCACGCCCAGTTCGCGCGCGGCGAACAGGCTCTCGAGCTGCTCGCGGGAATTGACGAGGCCCTTGGCGCGCACGCGCCCGATCTCGTCGATCAGCACGGCGTACGGCAGCTTCGAGACACGAAAGCGCATGCCGAGTTCGGCCGACAGCACGTACGGCCAGTCTTCGAGCCTGGCGCGGCGGCGCCACGCCTCGTGCTCGGCCGGCTCGCCGTCGGAGGCGAGCACGACGTCGAGCCAGGCGCGCTCGGCGGCGCGCATCGAGGCGACGATCGGCAGCAGCTTCTTGCACACCGGGCACGTCGGCGCGACGAAGAACACGAGCGTCGCACGCGGCTTCGCGCCGCCCAGCGCCAGCGTGCCGCCGCCCAGCAGCGGCAGCGCGAGCTCGGGCGCGGCCTCGCCGACCTTCGGGCCGCTGTCCATCATCAGCGCGCCCATCGGCGCGATGCGCTCGTGCAGGATGCCGACCTGGCGCGCCAGCGCGATCAGCGCCACCAGCAGCACCAGCACGGTCAGCCACAGCAGCGCGTTGGACACGATCAGCGCTTCGTTCATCCGGGTCTCCTCCCATCCCGCAGACGCGGCTCGTGCGCCAGCAGCGTGTTGACGAGCGTCCACGCGCCGAGCACGAACAGCACCGTGCCGGCGATCGACAGCGCGTCGACGGCGTGCAGCGCGCGCGGCGCCGGCGGCAAGGCCGCGGCGAGCGCCAGCACGATCAGCACGCCGTTGCGCGCGACGAGGCCGGCGCCGAGCGGCACGTCGGGCATGCTGCCCGTGCCGCCGCCGCAGCCGCAATCGACGCCGCCGCGCCCGCGCACCAGCGCCGCCAGCACCGCGAGCGTGACGGCGCCGACGAGCGCGGCCGCGGCCAGCGCACCGGCGCCGCGCGTGGCCAGCGGCAGCAGCAGCACGCCGCAGGCGGCCTCGGCGCACGGCAGCACGACGGCCACCGCCGCCGCGCCGCGCTCGGGCAGCAGGCCGTAGTTCTCGACCGCGGCGCGGAACAGCGCCAGGTCGCGCAGCTTGGCCCACGCGCCCAGCAGCAGCAAGGCGGCCAGCGCTGCGGCGAGGCCGTGGCCCGCCGCCGGGTCGATGGAAGGCAACAGGTCCATCGTCAGCGCACCCTCGTGTCAGCGCGGCACCAGGTACACCGGCGTTTCGCCCACCGGCTCGGAGCGCAGCGCCGGCTTCATCGCCAGCCGGGCGTCGCGGAAGTCGTAGCGCGAAATGCGGTTGTCGGCCGCCGACAGCACGTACAGCGCCGTGCCCGCGCCGCTGCCCGAGGCGGCGGCGGGGGCCGGGCCGAAGCTCATCGACAGCGCGGCCTGGCCGGGAACACGCGCCACGCGCTGGCGCTTGGCGATGTCGACGACCCACAGCTCCTTGGCCGGATTCTTGTGGCTGCCTTCGCCGCCCTGGTCGTGCATCGCCAGCACGAGGCGCGTGCCGCTCGGGTCGAGCGCGAAGAGCTGGAAGCCGCCCGGGCGCCAGTTCGCCTTCGCTGCCGCGGCGTCGACCACCGGCCACGGCGCGCCGTCGGGCTCGAGCGCCTGCGCGCCGGTGCGCAGGCGGTGCACGAGGCCGCGGAACGACACGAACAGGAAGCCGTCGCCGGCGGGCTCGAAGTGCATGAACACCGGGTCGGCGTCGGGATCGAAGAACGCCGCGCCGGCGACTGTGCCGGCGATGCGGCCGGCGTCATCGAGCGTGTAGGTGGTCGTCGTGCCGTCGCCGCAGACGGTGGAGAAGCGGCGTGCGTCCTTGGGCCACGGCAGGATGCCCCAGCAGCCCGGCGTCTCGACCTCGGCGACGTTGCGGCGCGCGACGAGGTCGACGATGCTGACCGACGTGGCAGGCGTCGAGTTCTGCACGAACAGGAAGCGGTCGTCGGCGCTGACCGCGGTCAGCGCCCGGATCTGCAGCCCCTGCACGCGCTTGGGCGGGATCTCGATCTCGTGATCGAAGCCGAGGTCGGCGGCGCGATAGACCTCGACCACGTCGCTGCGCGTGCCGCGCGCGAGCCGGCTGTGGTACGTGGTGGCGACGTACAGCCGCTGGCCGTCGCGCGACAGTTGCAGCAGCCCGGCATAGCCGGCACCGAGCAGTCCGAGGTAGCGCATGCGCTCGGCGCCGAGCACGTGCACGCGGCCGTCGACGAGGTGGCCCATCGCCGGGTCGCCGAGGTACAGGCGCGGGCCTGGCGGCAGCACGGCGTGCGTCGACACCTCGGGCAGGCGCGCCGCATCGATGCGCTCGGCCGGCGCCGACGAGGCGGCCAGCGCGAACGCGAATCCCAGCAACAACGTCTTCATCGGCGGCGCTCCATCGTTCACTCCTCGCGGCTGCGCACCATCAGCTTGTCGAGGATCACGTCGAGCTGGCGGTGCTCGTCCTCGGTCAGCGCCTCGAGGTACCAGGCTTCGCGCGCCGCTGCCTCGGGCAGGATCTGCGCGCACATGCGGGCCCCGGCATCGGTCATCGCCAGCAGCAGCCGGCGCCCGTCGTCGGGGTCGATCGCGGTGTCGATCATGCGCAGGTCAACCAGACGGCGCTGGGCGCGCGAGACGCGCGCCTTGTCCATGCTGGTGCGCTCGACGACCTGGTGGAATGGCTGGCGGCCGTAGGCGTACAGCGCCATCAGGATGCGCCATTCGGGCACCTGCAGGTCGAAGCGCGACTCGAACAGGTGTGCGATCGACTGCGAGACGCGGTTGGCGACCACCGCCAGCTTGTAGGGGATGAAGTCCTCGAGCCGGCCGATCGGACCGAGTGTCGAGCGCTTGACCGTGACGCGGCGCGGCGCGGCCTTCGGGGCGGCCGCGCGGGCGCGGCGGGGTGAGACAGAGGGCCGCAGGCGGGTAGGCATCGCAGAGGCGGGCAGGGCGGGCGCGGGCGCCGGGCGGCGGCCGCGCGTCATTCGATTCGTTGACAGTAAAACAAATCCGGCGCACCGTCGCCACCGGGTTGACCCTGTGCGCGGCGGACGCGAATCGTGCCATAAACGGTCGTTGTCAATGAAACGATCTGGCGCGTGGGCGCGCCACGATGAGCGTGACAAACGTGAACGTGACGAACGCGATCCACACCGTCCCGGGACTGCGCATCGGCGCGCGCTGGGTGGCCGAGACGGCCGCCGGCTCGGTGCCCGTGCACGACCCGGCCAGCGGTGCCGTGATCGGCGCGATGCCGGTGGCCGGCCCGGCCGAGGTCGATGCCGCCGCCGCCGCGGCCGCTGCGGCGTTCGCCGGCTGGAAGCGGCGCACGCCGCTGGAGCGCTTTCAGGTCATCACCGCCGCCACCGCGCTGCTGCGCCAGCGCGCCGCGGCGATCGCCGCCGTGCTGACGCGCGAGCAGGGCAAGCCGCTGGCCGAGGCCGAACGCGAGTTGCGCCTGGCCGCCGACATCATCGACTTCCTCGCCGAGGAGGCCAAGCGCCTGGCCGCGCGCGGCGTGCCGCCGCGCACCGCCGGCGTCGCCAGCCAGACCGTGCTGCGCGTGCCCGTGGGCCCGGTGGCCGCGTTCACGCCGTGGAACTTCCCGGCCAACCTGCCGGCGCGCAAGATCGGTGCCGCGCTCGCCGCCGGCTGCAGCGTCGTCATCCGGCCCGACGAGCGCACGCCGTTCACCTGCGTGGAGATCGTGCGCGCCTTCGTCGACGCCGGGCTGCCCGACGGCGTGCTGAACCTGGTCGCCGGTCCGCCGGCGCCGATCTCGGCCGCGCTGGTCGCCGACGACCGCATTGCCAAGCTGTCGTTCACCGGCTCGGTGGCCGTCGGGCGCGCGCTCGGCGAGCTGGCGGCGCGGCACGGCAAGCGCTACACGGCCGAGCTCGGCGGGCACGCGCCGGCGATCGTCTGCGCCGATGCCGACGCCGCGGCCGTCGCCGCGCTGGCGGTGGCGGCGAAGTACCGCAACGCCGGCCAGGTGTGCGCCTCGCCGATCCGCTTTCTCGTGCAGCGCCGGCGCTACGCCGAATTCGCGGCGGCATTCACGGCCGGTGCGCGGGCGTTGCGCGTCGGCCCCGGCGCCGAGCCCGGCACGCAGATGGGGCCGCTCGTCGACGCCGCGCGCGTGCAGCAGATGCGCTCCTTCATCGACGATGCGCTGGCGCACGGCGGGCGGCTCGTGTGCGGCGGCGAGCGGCTGGCGCGCCCCGGCGCGTTCTTCGCGCCGACGGTGCTGGAAGCCGTGCCGGCGGCGGCGCGCGTGCAGCGCGAAGAGCCGTTCGGCCCGATCGCCGTGCTCGACGCGTTCGACGATCTCGACGAGGCGATCGCGCGCGCCAACGCGCTGCCGTACGGCCTGGCGGCCTACGCGTTCACCAACGACCTGCGCGCGGCGACGAAACTGGCCGACGCGCTCGACGCTGGCATGGTGGGCATCAACCACTTCGGCGTGTCGCAGCCGGAAACGCCGTTCGGCGGCGTCAAGGCCAGCGGCGTGGGGCACGAGAGCGGGCTCGAGGGCCTGCTCGCCTGCACCGAAGTGAAGCTCGTGAGCGTCGCTGCCTGAGCGCGGCATGACTGCAGCATGACCACGGCATGAGTGCGGCATGAACGTCGACACCGCCATCGAACCTCGCCGGCCGCGCGCGCTGCTGCTGGACTTCGGCTCGGTCATCAGCACGTCGCTGTTCGAATGCCACCGCGACACCGAGCGGCAGCTCGGCCTGGCGAGCGGCGCGCTGCGCTGGCGCGGTCCGATCGAGCCTGAGGCCGACCCGCTGTGGCGATCGATGCTGCGCCAGGAGATCGGCGAACGGGAGTACTGGGCGCTGCGCGCCGAGGAGCTGGGCGCGGCCATCGGCGAACGCGGCTGGACGGCGGCGACGATGCTCGCGCGCCTGCGCCATACCGAGCCCAACCGCATCGTGCGGCCGCAGATCGCGCGTCTGGTCGTCGCCGCACGCGCCGGCGGCCTGCGCACCGGCATCCTGTCCAACGAGCTGGAGCTGTTCTACGGCCCCGCGTTCCTGTCCGGCATGGACGTGCTGCGCTGCTTCGACGCCGTCGTCGACGCCACGCACACCGGCATCCTCAAGCCCGACGCGCGCGCTTACGCCCTCGCGGTGGAGGCGCTCGGCGTCGACGCGGCCGACGTGCTCTTCGTCGACGACCAGTTCCGCAATGTCGCCGGCGGCTTCGCGGCCGGCATGCAGGTGCAGCACTTCGACCTGCGCGACGTGCCCGGCAGCATCGCGGCGGTCGCCGCGCGGCTGGGCATCGCCGCCAAGGAGTGGGCATGACGCGCCGCTATACGCCCGACGAACTGAAGGCCGCGAACGCGCGCCGCCTGTGGCACCCCATGGCGCACCCGCAGGCGATGCGCGACGCGCCGCCGGACATCATCGTGCGCGGCGAGGGGAGCTGGATCTGGGACGTCGACGGCCACCGCCTCGTCGACGGCGTCGGCGGGCTGTGGAGCGCCAACCTCGGCTTCGGCCGCCGCGAGGTGCGCGACGCGATCGTCGCCCAGCTCGACGAGCTGGCCTTCTACAACATCTTCCGCGGCACGACGCACCCGCGCGCCATCGAGCTGGCCGAGCGGCTGGTGGCGCTGATGGCCAGCGACGGCGTCGCCGCGGTGTTCTTCTCCAACGGCGGCTCCGACGCCGTCGAAGGCGCGCTGAAGATCGCGCGCCAGTACTGGAAGTGCCGCGGCCAGCACGACCGCACCAAGTTCATCGCGCTCCGCCAGGGCTACCACGGCGTGCACTTCGGCGGCATGAGCGTCAACGGCAACACCAACTTCCGCCGCGCCTACGAGCCGCTGCTGCCGGGCTGCTTCCACGTCGACACGCCGTGGCTGTACCGCAACCCGTACAGCGACGATCCGACCGCGCTCGGGCGCATCTGCGCCGAGCTGCTCGAACGCGAGATCGTCTTCCAGGGCCCGGACACGGTGGCCGCCTTCATCGCCGAGCCGGTGCAAGGCGCCGGCGGCGTCATCGTGCCGCCGCCGAACTATTGGCCGGCGGTGCGCGAGGTCTGCGACCGGCACGGCGTGCTGCTCATCGCCGACGAGGTCGTCACCGGCTTCGGCCGCGCCGGTGCGATGTTCGGCACGCGCCTGTGGGGAGTGCAGGCCGACCTGTGGTGCCTGGCCAAGGGCATCTCGTCGGGCTACGTGCCGCTCGGCGCGACGGCGGTGTCGGGCAAGGTCGCCGACGCCATCGCCGCCGGCGACACGGTGTTCGGCGCCGTCGCGCACGGCTACACCTACAGCGCCCACCCGGTCGCCGCGGCGGCGGCCCTGGCCAGCCTCGACATCCTCGAGCGCGAGGACGTGCCGGCGCGCGCCGCGCGCGAGGGCGAGCACCTGATGCAGCGGCTGCGCGCCATCGGCGCCGAGTCGCGGCTCGTCGGCGACGTGCGCGGCATCGGCCTGATGGCCTGCCTCGAGCTCGTCGCCGACCGGCGCACGAAGGCGCCGCTGCCGCGCGGCGCCAAGGAGGTGGCGGCGGTGGCCCGCGAGGCCTACCGGCGCGGCGCGATGGTGCGCACCTCGGGCGCCAACCTCATCCTGTCGCCGGCGTTGACGATCGAGCGCACGCAGATCGACCTGCTGTGCGACGCGCTGGCCGCGGCGTTCGCCACCGTCGAAGGCGGCCGATAGCTGTTGCAGGGCACCGAAGCCACCGAAGGCTGCTGAAGGAGGGTCCGATGACCGGCACCGCCATCTCCACCCCCGCCGCGTCCGCGGCGCGCCGCGGCCTGGGCTTTCGCGCCCTGTTCGCCGCGGCGATCGGCGTCATCGTCGCGCAGATCGGCATGGTCTCGGTGCTGCAGGGCCTCGGTATCGCCGGCTGGGGCTTCGTCGTCGCGCTCGGCATCGCCTTCGCGCTGGCGCTGGCCAACGCGCTCGCCTACGCCGAGCTGTCGCTGATGCTGCCCAGTGCCGGCTCGCTGTCGACCTTCGCAGAAGCGGCGCTGGGCAACTTCCCGGCCATCCTGCTCGTCTTCGCCGGCTACATCACGCCGGCGATCTTCGGCCTGCCGGCCGAGCTGATCCTCGTCGACCAGATCGTCGCGCAGGCGCTGCCGGTGGCGCTGCCGCCCTTTGCGTGGGCGGTGGCGCTGGTCGTCGTCTTCGCGGCGCTCAACGTGCTGGGCACCGATGTCTTCGCGCGTGTGCAGACGGCGCTCGGCTTCACGGTGCTCGCCTTCCTGCTCGTCACCGGCGCCGCGGCACTGCTGGGCGGCGGTGTCACCGCAGGCGCCGGCGGCGTCGCGCCGGCCGCGGCGGCGCCGGAGGTGGCGATGGCGACGCTGTCGCGCGACACGGTGGTGCTCGGCATCGTCGCGCTCGCGTTCTGGATCTTCATGGGCATCGAGTTCGTGACGCCGCTGGTCACCGAGGCGGCCGACGCGCGGCGCGACCTGCCGCGCGCGATGGTGCTCGGGCTCGTCGCGATCGTCGTCGCCGAACTGCTGTTCGCGCTCGGCGCCGCGCGCTACCTGACGCGCGAGCAGCTCGCGACGAGCGCCACGCCGCACCTGGACGCCGTCGTCGCGGTGTTCGGCCCGCATGCGAAGTCGTGGTTCGCCGCGCTCGCGCTGGTCGCCTCGGCAAGCCTCGTCAACACGGTGCTCGCCGCGGTGCCGCGCATGTTGTGGGGCATGGCGATGAACGGCCAGGTGTTCCCGGTGTTCAAGCGCCTGCATCCGCGCCACGGCACGCCGGTGGCGGCGATCGTCTTCGTCGCGGCGCTGCCGCTGGCGGGGCTCGCCTGGTCGGGCGGCAGCGTCGAGTCGATCCTGCCGCTGATGATCGCCGCGTCGATGGCGTGGCTCTTCGCCTACATGCTGGCGCAGGTGTCGCTGCTCGTGCTGCGCCGGCGCCACCCCGAGTGGCCGCGGCCGTTCCGCGTGCCGGGCGCGCCGTTCGTGCCGCTGGCGGCGATCGCCGGCATGGCGGTGGTCGTCGCCAACGGCTCGCCGGCGCCGGAGCTGACGCCGCAGATCGTGCGCTACACCGGCATCGTGCTCGGCGTCTTCGCGCTCGTCGGGGCGCTGTGGGTCAAGCTGGCGATGAAACGCGGGCTCTTCGAGCCGGTCGAGCCCGAGCTGGCGTCGTTGCGGCGGGACTGAGTACGGGCCGGACACCGACCGGACACCGACCGAACACCGACCGAACACGGACCGAGAGCGATGGCCGCCGAGCGCCCCACGATCCTCGTCGTCGGCACGTGCGACACGAAGGCCGACGAGCTGCGCTTCCTCGCCCGCTGCATCGAGGCGCAGGGCGCGAGCGCACGCATCATGGACGTCGGCATCCTCGGCACGCCGCCCTTCGCGCCGGCGATCGGCCATGCCGAAGTGGCAGCCGCGGCCGGCACGACGCCGGCGGCGCTGGCCGCGCTCGGCGACGAGAACGCGGCGATGGCGGCGATGGCGCGCGGCGCCGCCGCGCTGGCGCTGGCAGAGCACGCGCGCGGTGCCGTCGATGGCCTGCTCGCGCTGGGCGGCACGATGGGCACCGACCTCGCGCTCGATGTCGCCGCAGCGCTGCCGCTCGGGATGCCGAAGTTCGTCGTCACGACGGTGGCGTACTCGCACCTGATTCCGCCCGAGCGGCTGGCGCCCGACGTGATGATGATCCTGTGGGCCGGCGGACTCTATGGCCTGAACGGCGTGTGCCGCGCCAGCCTGGCGCAGGCCGCCGGCGCGGTGGTCGGCGCCTGCCGCAGCGCCGTGGCGCCGGCGGCCGCGCGGCCGTGCGTGGCCGTCAGTTCGCTGGGCCGCTCGTGCCTGTCGTACATGGTGCGGCTGGTGCCGGCGCTCGAAGCGCGCGGCTGCGAGCCGGTGGTGTTCCACTGCACCGGCATGGGCGGCCGCGCTCTCGAGGCGCTCGTCGCGCAGGGCCGCTTCGTCGCCGTGTTCGACCTGTGCCTGCAGGAGCTGGCCAACGAGCTGAACGGCTCGGTCGTGCACGCCGGGCCGGGCCGGCTCACCGCCGCCGGCGCCGCCGGCGTGCCACAGATCGTCGCGCCCGGCGCCAGCGACATGATCGACGTGCAGGCCTGGGCGCCGCTGCCCGCACGCTTTGCCGAGCGGCCCCGCCACGCGCACAACCGCCTCATCGCCTCGGTGGCCGCGTCCGTCGACGAGAAATGCGCGCTCGCCGCCGAGGCCTGCCGCCGCCTCGCACGCGCGCAAGGGCCCACTGCGCTGCTGCTGCCGCAGCGCGGGCTGCACGCGTGGGACCGCGCCGGGCAGCCGATGCACGACCCCGCCGCGCACGCCGCGTTCATGAGCGCGTTCGCCGCGCACGCGCCGCCGAACGCCGAGCTGCACGCGCTCGACCTGCACGTCAACGACGACGCCTTCGTCGACGCGGCGCTTGCGATCTTCGACCGCTGGGTGGCCGAGGGCCGCGTGCCGCGCGGCGCGTCTTCCGCCGCATCTGCTGCATCTGCTGCATCCGCTGCATCCACGGCCTTCACCGCCAACGAGGAGAACCGCCCATGAAGACCTACGCCAACACCGTCAATGGCCGCCCGGTCACGTCCGAGCGCACGTTCGAGTCGCGCAACCCCGCCACCGGCGAGGTGCTGGGGCTCGTGCCGATCAGCACCGCCGCGCAGGTGGCGCAGGCCGTCGCCGTGGCGAAGGCGGCGCAGCCGGCGTGGGCCGCACGCCCCGACGCCGAGCGCAAGGCGCTGCTGATGCAGGTGGCCGAGGTCATCAAGGCCAACGCCGACCCGCTGGCGCAGTGGGTCACGCGCGAGCAGGGCAAGCCGCTGGGCGGCGTCGGCCCCGACCAGGTGCCGGGCTCGCGCTTCGAGCTGTGGGGCTGCGAGGTCTGGACGCAGGTGCCGGCCAGCCTCGAGCTGCCGGTGGACCTGGCGTTCGAGGACGCGACGCGGCGCGATGAAGTGCACCGCAAGCCCTACGGCGTCATCGCGGCGATCGCGCCGTGGAACTGGCCGCTCCTGATCGCGATCTGGCAGATCGTGCCTTCTCTGCGCGCCGGCAACACGGTGGTCATCAAGCCTTCGGAATACACGAGCATCGGCACGCTCGAGATGGTGCGCCTGATCGCCGAGGTGCTGCCGCCGGGCGTGCTGAACACCGTCAGCGGCGACGGCACGGTGGGCGCGGCGCTGGTCGACGATCCGCGTGTCGACAAGATCATGTTCACCGGCTCGGGCGCCACCGGCGCGAAGATCGCCGCGACCGCCGCGAAGCACCTGACGCCCACGACGATGGAGCTCGGCGGCAACGACGCCGCGATCGTGCTGCCCGACGCCGACCCGAAGGCGATCGCGATGGGCCTGTTCTGGGGCGCGTTCATCAACATGGGCCAGACCTGCGCCTGCGCCAAGCGCCTGTACGTGCCCGACAGCCTGCACGACGCCGTCGTCGCCGAGCTGAAGGCGCTGTGCGAGGCCATGCCGATGGGCGACGGCATGGCCCCCGGCACCGTGATGGGGCCGATGCAGAACCGCATGCAGTTCGACAAGGTGTCGCGCCTGGTCGAGCGCGCCCGCGCCGACGGCGCCATCGTCGTCTGCGGAGGCAAGCCACCTGCCGGCCCAGGGCACTTCTTCCCGCTGACGCTGGTGACGAACATCGACGACGGCGCGCCGCTCGTCGACGAGGAGCAGTTCGGCCCGGTGCTGCCGGTGATCCGCTACCGCGATGTCGACGACGCGGTAGCGCGCGCCAACCGGCTCGACGTGGGCCTGGGTGCCTCGGTGTGGTCGCCCGACATCGACGCGGCGCGCGCCGTGGCGTCGCGGCTGCAGGCGGGCACGGTGTGGATCAACCAGCACGGGATGATCCATCCGATGGTGCCGTTCGGCGGCGTCAAGGGCTCCGGCTGGGGCGTCGAGTTCGGCGTCGACGGGCTCAAGGCGGTGACGCAGCCGCAGGTGATCAGCATCAAGCGCTGACCGGCGCCGCCCGCGCCGGCCGCAACGGCCGGCGCGCCGGCGCCGCGCCGCCGTGCGGCGAGGCGCCCCGGCCCCTCAGGGTCTGTGCGGATCCGCAATTTCGTTGTCAATGAAACAATGGCCGTGTTCCCGACGTTCCCGACGTTCCTTGCGTTCCGGAGGCATCCGATGAAGCAACCTGCTCTTGCCCTCCTGACCCTCGCCGCGACGGTGGCGACCCTGTCGGCGCTCCCGCTCGCGCGCGCTCAAGGTGCTGCCGGGGCCGACGCCGCGAAGCTCGGCGTCGAGCTGACGCCGGCCGGCGCCGAGCGCGGCGCCAACGCCGACAAGAGCATCCCCGTCTGGCCCGGCAACGAGGTGCAGCACAGCGGCTGGGCGCACGGCCAGCTGCGCGCCGCGCACTGGAAGCACAAGGGCGACAAGCCGCTGTTCAGCATCGACGCGGCCAGCGCCGACCAGCACGCGGCCAGGCTCGCGCCCGGGCAGCTCGCGCTGCTCAAGCAGGTCAAGGGCTACCGGATGGACGTCTATCCGAGCCGGCGGACCTGCGGCGTGCCCGACTTTGTCGCCGACAACACGAAGAAGAACGTGAGCGCGGCGAAGATCGGCGCCGACGGCTGGAGCCTTGCCGAGGCGATGGTGCCCGGCTTCCCGTTCCCGATGCCGGCCAACGGCACGCAGGCGATGTGGAACGCCAAGATGCGCTACCGCGGCGTCGGCATGGACTTCCGCAATACGGTGACGTCGGTGGCGCCGCGCAAGGGCGGCAGCGAGTGGATCCGCGCCGGGCAGGAGTTCACCGCCTACATGCCGTGGGGCGCCAAGGGCTCGCAGCCGCTGTCGAAGCTGCCGAAGGTCGAGTACTACGCCTACTTCGCCTACAACTCGCCGCCGGCGCTGGCCGGGCAGGCGCTGGCGATCGCGTTCTTCCTCGACCAGCCGGGCAGCGAGACGTTCTACTACTTCCCGGGCCAGCGGCGCGTGCGGCGCATGCCGTCGTACTCCTACGACTCGCCGCAGATCGGCATGGAGAACCAGTACACGCTCGACGAGCCGTTCGTCTTCAACGGCACGATCGACCGCTTCGACTGGAAGCTCGTCGGCAAGCGCGAGCTGATCGTGCCGTACAACGCCTTCGGCGCCTACGACTTCAAGACGAAGTTCGAGGACATCGCCAAGGCCGACGCGATCGACCCCGCCTTCCGGCGCTACGAGCTGCACCGCGTCTGGGTGGTCGAGGCGACGGTGAAGTCGGGCATGCGCCACACCGCGCCCAAGCGCACCTTCTACCTCGACGAGGACAGCTGGAACATGCTGCTGGCCGAGGACTACGACGCGCAGGGCAAGCTGGCCAAGGTGCGCGAGGGCTTCCTGATCCCGGTGTACGAGACCGGCACCTGCGACGTCTCGGCCTTCGTGCAGCACAACCTGGCCGAGGGCCGGTACCTGTTCGACATGCACGCCGCCGGCACCGGCGCCGACGTGCGCTGGGTGACCGAAGGCAGCGGGCCGCGCTTCAGCCCGAACTTCTACACCGCCGACAACCTGCGCTCGGTGAGCGAGCGCTGAAGCGCGCCCCCGGGCCGCGAGGGCGGCCCGCGCGCGTTCCACCCAACGACGAGGAGGCTCCGTGATGAACAGACTCCCGCGCCAGGCGCTGCTGCGCCCGCTGCCGCACCCGCTCGCCATCGCTTGCGCGCTCGCCTGCGCCGTTGCCGCCGGCGGCAGCGCGCAGGCGTTCACCTTCGACACCGGCGGCATCCGCGGCAACTTCGATTCGACGATCACCGGCGGCACCGGCATCCGCGCGAAGAACCCGTCGTGCACGCTCGTCGGCGACCCGGCCTACTGCCCCGCGGCCGATGTCTACCGCTGGGGCAGCGGCGACGACGGCAACCTGAACTACCGCCGCGGCGACGTGTTCACCGGCTACGTCAAGGGCAACCACGAGCTGCTCGTCACCTTCCCCGACGACTGGAAGTTCCTCGGCCGCGTCAACTGGCTCTACGACTTCAAGGCCGACGACACGGCGCGCACGCCGCTGTCGACCGCGGCCAAGGACGAGATCGTGCGCGACGTGCGCCTGGCCGACTTCTGGGTCGGCAAGACGGCGCACTTCGCCGACGGCAAGCGCGTCGGCGTGCGCGTCGGCAACCAGTTCCTGAACTGGGGCGAGAGTCTGTTCCTGCCCGGCGGCATCAACTCGACCAACGCGATCGACATCCAGCGCCTGTCGCAGCCCGGCGTGCAGCTCAAGGAAGCGTTCCTGCCGGCGCCGCTGGTCGACGTCACGGCCAACCTCGGCAGCGGCTTCAGCGCCGAGGCGTACTACCAGGCGAAGTGGAACCGCACGCGCTTCCCGCCGGTGGGCGGCTACTGGTCGGTGGTGGACATCTACGACAAGGGCCGCCAGCCGATCTTCCTCGGCCCCGACCCAGCCTCGAGCGCCGCGCTCGGCATCCCCGATTCGCCGGCGATCCCGTTCGCCGCCGACGACCGGCCGCGCGACTCGGGCCAGTGGGGCGTGGCGCTGCGCTGGCAGCCCACCGGCAGCAGCGCCAACTTCGGCGTCTATGCGCTGAACTACCACGACAAGACGCCGAACCTGCGCTTCATCAACGGCCAGAGCGAAGGGCAGTGGACCTTCCTCGAGGACCGCAAGCTGTTCGGCGCCTCGGTCAGCCTGCCGCTGGGCAACTGGGCCATCGGCGCCGAGCTGTCGTACCGGCCGAAGGACGCGATGGCGCTGTCGGGCTGCTACGTGCCCGGCGCCGCCGGCGACAACGTCGCGGGCCTCGCGCCGGCGGCCGAATGCCAGCAGTACATCGACGGCAAGCGCTGGCAGGCGCACCTGACGGGGATGCTGAGCCTGACGCCGGGTGACCATGGCGGCTTCCTGAACCTGCTCGGCGCGAGTACCGCGACGCTGCTGGCCGAGGCCGTCGTCATCCACTACCCGGGGCTGAAGTCGCAGTTCGAGCGCAACGCGCCCGATGGCACGCCGGTGGTGCAACTGCCGGCAGCGGGGCTGTGGAACTGGTCCGACGACGGCGGCGCCACCGTCTACGGCGCCGGCACGAAGACCTCCTGGGGCTACAACCTCGACTTCAGCTGGGTCTACGACGGCACCGTGATCCCGGGCTGGCAGGTCACGCCGGGGCTGTACTTCTTCCACGCCGTGTCGGGCCGCACGCCCAACCTCGCCGCCAACTTCATGCAGGGCGCCAAGGTGCTGAACCTGTACACGCTGTTCACGCAGAACCCGGCCAACTGGCAGATCGGCATCAACTACGCGATGTACAGCGGCGGCAGGAACCCGTTCGACCAGCCGCTGGGCGACCGCAACTTCTTCGGCGCGTTCCTGTCACGCAACTTCTGAGGCGCCGTCGCGGCGCCTCCCGCATCGATGGACGACGCCGCACCGCCATCGCCTTCGCCATCCCCGCCGCCGTTGCCGGGCGGGCGCACCATCGCCCGCCTGGAGGCGATCCTGTTCGCGCACCGGGGCGCCATCCTCGCGGCGCTGCTGCTGCTGACGCTGCTGATGGCCGGCTTCGCGTCCAAGCTGCGCATGGACGCCGGCTTCGACAAGCAGATGCCGGTCGGCCACGAGTACGTGCAGACGTTCCGCGCCTACCGCGCCGACCTGATCGGCGCGAACCGGCTGACGGTGGTCGTGCGCGCGCGCCAGGGCCCGATCTGGACGCGCGCGGGGCTGACGCGGCTGCACGACGTGACGCAAGCGGTGATGTTCCTGCCGCACGTCTCGCGCGGCAGCGTCACCTCGCTGTGGACGCCGAACGCGTTCGTCAACGAGATCACCGAGGAAGGTTTTCGCGCCGACCCGCTGATCCCCGGCACCGTCACGCCGGCGGCGCTGGACGACGCGACGATCGCGACGATCGCCGCCGCCGCCAGCGCCGGCGGCTTCGTCGGCTCGCTGGTGGCGCGCGACCAGGCCGGCGCGATGATCACCGCCGAGCTCAACGAGTACGACGCCGACGGCCGGCGGCTCGACTACGTGGCCTACAACGGCGCGCTGGAAGCCCTGCGCACGCGCTTCGAGGACGCGCAGTTCGAGGTGCAGATGATCGGCTTCGCCAAGCAGATCGGCGACATCGCCGACGGCGCCGCGGCGGTGCTCGAGTTCTGCCTCGTCGCTTTGCTGCTCACCGCGGCGGCGGTGTTCTGGTACTGCCGCTCGTGGCGCTTCACGCTGCTGCCGGTGGCGTGCTCGCTGGCGTCGCTGGTGTGGCAGTTCGGCACGCTGCACCTGCTCGGTTACGGGCTCGACCCGCTGGCGGTGCTGGTGCCGTTCCTGGTCTTCGCGATCGGCGTGTCGCACGGCGTGCAGCAGATCAGCACGATGGTGCGCGAGATCGCGCACGGCAAGTCGGGCGACGCGGCGGCGCGCGCCGCCTTCTCGCAGCTGCTGGTGCCGGGCACGCTGGCGCTGGTCACCGCGTTCGCCACCTTCGTGACGCTGCTGCTGATCCCGATTCCGATGGTGCGCGAGCTGGCCGTCGCGGCGGCGCTGGGCGTGGCCTACAAGATCGTCACCAACCTCGTGATGCTGCCGCTGGCGGCCTCCTACGCCCGCGTCGGCCGCGACGACGCGGCGCGCCAGATGCGCCTGCACGCGCAGCGCTCGCAGTGGCTGCGCCGGCTGGCGCGCATGGCCGAGCCGAAGCCGGCGCTCGTCACGCTGGCAGCGGCGGCGCTGCTGTTTGCGCTGGCGTGGTTCTACGCGCGCGACCGCGTCGTCGGCACGCTCGAGCCGGGGGCGCCCGAGCTGCGCGCCGAGAGCCGCTTCAACCGCGACGCGGTGGCGATCGCTTCGGGCTACGACACCGGGCTCGACTGGCTGAGCGTCGTCTTCGAGGCGGCACCCGATGCGGGCAATGCCTGCGAGGCGGTGGCGATCGGCCAGCACCACGACCGTTTCGCGTTCGCGCTGCGCACCGTGCCCGGCGTGCTGTCGATCGACTCGTACGCGACCCAGCTGCGCCAGTACAACGAGGGCTACAACGAGGGCAACCCGAAGATGTCGGCGGTGCCGATCGACCCGGCCAACTACGCCGCGCTGTCGTTCGAGGTGGCGCGCGCGCCGGGCACGATGCGCAAGGACTGCAGCATGACCGCCGCCCACCTGTACCTGGCCGACCACAAGACGAAGACGATCGACGGCGTGATCGCCGCCGCCAAGCAGTTTCGCGAGCGCAAGCCGCTGCCTGGCATGACGCTGCGCCTGGCGGCCGGCAACGCCGGCGTGCTGGCGGCCGTCAACGAGGCCGTGGCGGCCAGCGAGCTGCCGATGATGCTGTACGTCTACGCCGTCATCGTGGCGCTGGTCTTCGTCGTCTACCGCGACTGGCGCGCCGTGCTCGCCTGCTGCCTGCCGCTGACCGTGGGCACCTTCGTCGGCTATGCGTTCATGAAGGCGCTGGACATCGGCCTGACGGTGGCGACGCTGCCGGTGATGGTGCTGGCCGTGGGCATCGGCGTCGACTACGCCTTCTACATCTACAACCGGCTGCAGCGCCACCTGGCGGCGGGCCTGGCGATGCTGCCGGCGATCGAGCAGGCCTTGCAGGAGGTCGGCATGGCGACGATCTTCACCGCCATCACGCTGGCCGTCGGCGTGGCGACGTGGTCGTTCTCGGAGCTGAAGTTTCAGGCCGACATGGGCCAGCTGCTGGCCTTCATGTTCATGATCAACATGGTGATGGCGATGACGGTGCTGCCGGCGTTCGCCGTCTGGATCGAGCGGTTGCTGCCGCGCCGCATGCCGGTGCGCGCCAGCGCGCTGTTGCAGCACTGACGGCGATGGCGACGATCGTCCGCATCGCCGTGCTCGCCGCCGCCGCGCTGCTGGCGGGCCCCTGCGGGGCCGATGGCGCGGCCAAGGCCGCCGGTGCCGCCAGTGCCGCCGGTGCCGCTGGCGCGTATGGCGCCGCCCCCGCCGCGGACCTCGGCCAGGTCGTGCCGCGCGCCGTGACGGCGCCGTCACCCTCGGCGCAACGGGCGCTGCTGCTGGCGCTGGCGCGCGCCGGCGAGCGCGTCGTCGCCGTCGGCGAGCGCGGCACCGTGCTCGCCGGCGATGCGCGCGACGACACGCTCGTGCAGGCGGCGAGCGTGCCGGTCGACGCGACGCTGACCGGCGTGCACTTCGTCGACGCCGAGCGCGGCTGGGCCGTCGGCCACTGGGGCGCGATCCTCGCCACCACCGATGGCGGGCGCACCTGGACGCAGCAGCGGCTCGACCTCACACAAGACCGGCCGCTGTTCGCCGTGCATTTCGTCGACGCGCGGCACGGCGTCGCGGTCGGGTTGTGGTCGCTGGTGCTCGTCACCGACGACGGCGGCGCGACCTGGCATGAGCGCAAGCTGGACGTGCCGCCGGGCGCGAAGAAGGCCGACCTGAACCTGCTCGGGCTGTTCGCCGACACTGCCGGGCGCCTGTACGCCACCGCCGAGCGCGGCATGGTGCTGCGCTCCGATGACCGCGGGCAGACCTGGCGCTACCTCGCCACCGGCTACCGCGGCTCGCTGTGGTGCGGCACGGCGCTGGCCGACGGCACGCTGCTCGTCGGCGGCCAGCGCGGCTCGCTGTGGCGCAGCGACGATGGGGGCGAACGCTGGAGCGCGGTCGGCAGCGGCGGCAAGAGCTCGATCACCGCGATCGCTGCCGACGGCCCCCGCGTCGCCGCGGTCGGGCTCGACGGCTACGTCGCCTTCAGCGCCGACGGCGGCCGGCGCTTCGAGCCGCGCGCGCGCGACGATCGCCTGACGCTGACCGCGGTCGTCGCCGACGGCGCCGGCGCCTGGATCGTCGCCTCGCGCAGCGGCTGGCTGCGGCAGCGGCCCTGAAGCCGTGGCGCTACGCGGCCGCGATCAGCTCACCCACTCGTTCGCAATGGCCGTGTCGATGAGCTCCTGGCACATCACGGCGAGCCAGTACCCCGCGTAGACCTGCCAGAAGTTCGGGCCGCAGACCTCGGTGACGCACTTGTAGTCACAGGGCAGGTTCTCGTTCTCCGCGTACAGGTTGATCAGCTTGATCCACATGAGGAAGTCGACGATGCTGCCCGGCGGGCCGTCGACGAAGAAGCTCCACCACTTGATCTTGATGAGGTTGCCGGCGTACGTCATCGCGTTGTCGAGGAACCGGTCGGAGAGCACGTTGCACCGCGTTCCCCACAGCGTCAGGCCGCACGGGTACAGCTTGGGCTGCTGGCTCAGCAACCACGCGGCCTGGCCCTGCTTGAACGTCTCCAGGAAGCCGTTGCGGAAGGCGAGCAGCGAGGTCTTGCTGGGCCTGACCTGCGAGAACTCCGCGCGGGCGGTGATGGCGGCCAGCTCGGCAGCGGCGGCGGCGCAGGTGCCGCCGCCGAACTTCGCGTCGACGACCTGCCGCAGGTACACCTCGGCCACTTCGGTCATCACCACCTTGCCCCAGGCGAAGTAGTCGTGCCAGGTGGTCGTCACCGCGATCGCGGTGGCGGCGCCGCCGGCGTCGCGCGTCACGGTGTCGGGCGCCATCAGGTGCCACGCGTCGGCCGCGGCGTCGTAGCCGAACAGGCACGCCAGTTCGCCCGCCGTGAGAGCCAGCGCCCCCAGCGGTGCGTGCACCGTGACCGGCAGTGCGTACGGCGTGCTTCCCCTTGTGCGCAGGCCGACGACGCCGCCGACGACGCGCTGGAAGCCCGGGTTCGGCAGCGTCGGCGGATAGGCGGCGTTGAAGCCGTCGAGCGCGAAGGTCCGGTGCTCGGTGAGCGCGCCGGCCGGTATCACGACCTTGAAGCCGTACGCCGGGTCGCCCGGGTCGGCTGCCAGTTCACCGCCTTCGGGCCCGACGCGGGTCTCGGCAGGCGGGCTCGAGTCGCCACCGCCGCCGCATGACCACAACAGGGGGAACAGCGCCAGCAGTGCGGGCCGCGATCGGTAGGTCAGTCCCATGATGACGCGCCTCCTCCGGTGCTAGTCCTTGCAGGTGCCGATGTAGATGTAGTCGCTCAGGAAGACCGGGAAGATCGATTCGCCTTCGTTCAGGTCCTGGGCGTCCGCGGGCAGGTCGGAGTAAGGCGGGTTCAAGGAGTCGGGCGACAGCTCGCGCACCCAATCGATCGAGTACTTCCCTGCCGCCTCGGGCGGGCCGTACACCCGCTTGCCCTTCGTGCGGTTGTCGACCACGACGCAGCGGGCCACCGGCCGATCGGCCTTGACGGCGTAGAGCCACAGCGGCAGGCCGCCGACGACGGGCGTGCCTGCGTTCAGGTCGACCGGCAGCTTCGTGCCGCCCCGGGGCGCCTCGCCATCGTGCTCGTCCACGGTGTAGATGCGGCCGAGCGGCTGCCCTTGCGAGCCGTCGGCCTTGCCGGTCTTGTAGTACAGCCAGATGTAGTTGCCGCCGCTGCCCTCGTTGAGGTCGATGTTCAGCAGCCGGAACCCCGCGGGCGCCGCCGGCGGCGTGCTGTTGCGGCCGCCATCGACGAGCTGGATCTCCACGATCGCGTCGCCCGTGAGGTTGTCGGGCGGTGGTGCCGGGTCGTCGCCACCGCCGCCGCAACTGCCCAGCAGAAGGCCGAACGCGAGCGCCAAGCCGAGCCCCCACAAGGTCCGCAGCGTCGTTCGCCACATCGCGCTCTCCCCTTCTTTCGACGGCAGATCACCGCTTCGTCGATCTATTCTGGAAAGCAGATGCGTGGCCGCGTTGAGCGAAGGCAAGGCAGACGTGGATTGGGCATGGATCACCACCCCTGGCGCGCCGGCCGGGGCTGACCTGGGGCCGGCCGGGACCCCTGTCTTTCGACATACAGTCCACGACAACCCACGCCCCGCCGATGCTTTGCCACCACACGATCCCCGTCACGCCCTTCCAGCAGAACTGCTCGATCGTCTGGTGCGACCAGACGATGCAAGGCGCCGTCATCGACCCCGGCGGCGACCTGCCGCGCATCGAGGCGGCGGCGCGTGAGCTCGGCGTGACGCTGACGCAGATCCTGCTCACGCACGCGCACATCGACCACGCCGGCGGCACCGGCGCGCTGGCGCGCGCGCTCGGGCTGCCGATCGTCGGCCCGCACGAGGGCGACCGCTTCTGGATCGAGGGCCTCGCCGAACAGGCGCGCATGTTCGGCTTCGCGCCCGCCGAGCCGTTCACGCCGACGCGCTGGCTGCACGAAGGCGACACGGTGCAGGTCGGCCACAGCACGCTCACCGTGCACCACTGCCCCGGGCACACGCCGGGGCACGTCGTCTTCCACAGCGCCGAGGCCAGGCGCGCCTTCGTCGGCGACGTGCTCTTCGCGGGCAGCATCGGCCGCACCGACCTGCCCGGCGGCGACGCCGACACGCTCGTCGACAGCATCACCGCGCGGCTGTGGCCGCTCGGCGACGACACCGTCTTCATCCCCGGCCACGGCCCCGAAAGCACGTTCGGACGCGAGCGCCGGCACAACCCGTTCGTCGGCGGCACCTGAGCTGCGGCCGGCCCGGCCCCTGCGCACTTCTGCACTTCCGCCTGCCCGCCTGCACGCCCATCCGCCCGCCCGATCCGCCCGCCCGATCCGCCCGTCCGATCAGCCCGCCCGATCAGCCCGCCCGCCAGCGCATGAAACTCCTCACCGACCCGCAAGCCGCGCGCGCGATCGTGCCGCGGCCGGCAGCGACGACGCTGGTCGTGCGCGACGCGCCCGGCGGCGCCGGCCTCGAAGTGCTGATGGTGCGCCGCTCGCCGCAGGCGACGTTCATGCCCGGCGCCTACGTCTTCCCGGGCGGCGCCGTCGACGCGGCCGACGGCAGCGACGCGGCCGTCGCATTGTGCGACGAGCCGGCCGAGGCGATGGCGGCCCGCATCGGCACGGTGACGCAGGTCGGGGCGCAGGCGCCGGCGTTCGTGGTGGCGGCGCTGCGCGAATGCTTCGAGGAATGTGGCCTGTGGCTCGGCCGCGCCGGCGCGCCGGCCGATGCCGATGCCGACGCCGAGCGCGTGCAGCGCCAGGCGCTGCGCGCCCGCCTGCACGGCGGCGAGCCGCTGGCGGCGCTGGTGCGCGAGGCCGGCCGGACGCTTGCCACCTCGGCGCTGCAGCCGTGGAGCCACTGGGTGACGCCGCTCGGGCTGCCCAAGCGCTTCGACACGCTGTTCTTCGTCGCCGCGGCGCCGGCCGGGCAGGTGCCGAGCGTCGACGAAGGCGAGACGACGACGCTCGCCTGGGTGCACCCGCCGGCGGCGCTGGCCGCGCATGCGGCAGGCGACTTCGCGATGGAGTTCGCCACCGTGCGCACCGTGGAGTCGCTGGTGCCGTTCGCGGCCGAAGGCGCGGCAGCATTGCTGGCGCACGCCGCACGCGCGCGACCGCTGCCGCCGCTGCATCCGCGCTTGCGGCTCGATGGCGACGGTGGCCGGTTCGCAATCCTGCTGCCTGGCGAGCCGGGCTACGAAGAGCACGGATTTCGATGACCGCAGCGGCCGGCGACGAAGGTGACACGAGCGGCGCGGCCGTGCTGCAGCCGCTGGCGCAGATGCCGCGCGCCGTAGCCGGCGTTGTGCACACGGTGCTCGCCGACATCGACGACACGATCAGCAGCGACGGGCGCCTGACGGCCGCCGCCTATGGTGCGCTCGAACGGCTGCACGAGGCGGGCCTGCGCGTCGTGCCGGTCACCGGCCGGCCGGCCGGCTGGTGCGACCACATCGCGCGCTTCTGGCCGGTCGACGCGGTGGTCGGCGAGAACGGCGCGTTCTACATGTGGCACGACCGCGTGGCCGGCAAGCTGCGCACGCGCCACTGGCTCGACGCAGCCGCGCGCGCCGCCAGCACGGCACGGCTGGCCGAAGTGCGCGCGCGCATCCTCGCCGAAGTGCCCGGCTGCGCCGTCGCGAGCGACCAGTTCTGCCGCCTCTACGACCTGGCGATCGACTTCCGCGAAGACGTGCCGCCGCTGCCGCGAGAGGCCGTCGATCGCATCGTCGCGTTGATGCACGAGGCCGGCATGACGGCCAAAGTGAGCAGCATCCACGTCAACGGCTGGTTCGGTGACTGGGACAAGTTGGCGATGACGCGCCGCCTTTGCGCCGAGCGCTTCGGCATCGACCTCGACGACGCGGCCGAACGCACGCGCATCGTCTTTGCCGGCGACTCGCCGAACGACGAGCCGATGTTCGGCTTCTTCCCGCACGCGGTGGGCGTGGCCAACGTGCTGGCATTCCGCGACCGCATGCGCGCGCTGCCCGCCTGGGTGACGGCGGCGCCGGCGGGCCGCGGGTTCGTCGAACTGGCGGAGCACCTGCTGGCGGCGCGGTAGCGCCGAGGAGAGAGAGCGGCTTTACAATTTCAGCCTGCAAAGCTGAAATAGCAAATGTTCACCCGCACCGCCCGCCACCGCCTGCTGCACCTGCTGCGTGTGTTCCCGGTCGTCGTGCTGACCGGTCCGCGCCAGTCGGGCAAGACGACGCTGGCGCGCGCTGCGCTGCCCGGGCACGCCTACGTCTCGCTCGAGGACCCCGACGTGCGCCTGCGCGTCGCCGCCGATCCGCGCGGCTTCCTCGCCGCGCAGGCCGGCGGCACCGGCGTCGTGCTCGACGAGGCGCAGCGCGTGCCCGAACTGCTGTCGTACCTGCAGACCGCCGTCGATGCCGACCGGCGGCCCGGGCGCTACGTCGTCACCGGCTCGCAGAACCTGCTGCTGGCGCAGGCGGTGACACAAAGCCTCGCCGGCCGCGCCGGCTACCTCGAGCTGATGCCGCTCGGCTACGGCGAGGGCGCGACGGCGTTCGCCCGGTTGTCGCTGGACGAGCTGCTCGTCGCCGGCAGCTACCCTGCGCTGCACGCCGGCCCGCTGCCCCCCGCGCAGATCCATGCCGACTGGCACGCCAGCTACGTCGCCAGCTACCTCGAGCGCGATGTGCGCGAGCTGAGCCGCATCGCCGACCTGATGCTGTTCCAGCGCTTCATGCGGCTGATGGCGGCGCGCTGCGGGCAGATGCTGAACCTGAACGCGGTGGCCAACGACCTCGGCGTGGCGCAGACGACGGTGCGCGACTGGCTCGCGGTGCTGGAGGCCACTTACGTCGTCTTCCGCCTGCCGCCGTACCACACGAACTTCGGCAAGCGGCTGGTGAAGACGCCCAAGCTGTACTTCTGGGACACCGGGCTCGCCGCCTGGCTGCTGGGCGTGACCGACGCGCAGGCGATGAACGTGCACCCGATGCGCGGCGCGCTGTTCGAGAACCTGTGCATCGCCGAGTTCGGCAAGCACCTGCGCCACACGGGCGCGCCGGCGCAGATGTTCTTCTGGCGCGACAACATCGGCAACGAGGTCGATCTGCTCGTCGAGCGCGCCGGCGTCCTGCAGCCGGTGGAGTTCAAGAGCGGCGCCACCTTCCAGCCCGAGTGGCTGCGCGCGCTGCACACCTGGCAGCGCCACGCCGCCGGCGCGCACCAGGCCGAGCCGCTGCTGGTGTGCGGCGCCCCGGGCAACCAGCGGCTGCTGGGCATCGGCGTGGCGCATTGGCGCGACGCGCTGCGGGTGCTGGCGGCGTAGGTCGTGTCCGCGCCGCGCGCCATCCTTTCCGAAGCCGCTCCTGGCCATCCAGCAGGCCTTCGGCGCCTGGGTGGCAGTGATCCAGAGCGTCGACATGGCCGCCGGCGGCCGCCTGCTGGCGCTGGCCACCGGCAGCGACGACCCTGCTCGGTTACGGCGGGCGCTTCAACTCGGGCGTCGGGCTGCCGATCACCGACTCGCTGGTCGATGTACACCGAGACGCCGACCACCGTGACGCCGCCGTCGCCGCTGCCGCGCAGCGTGGCCTTCGTGTCCGGCAGCGACGGGCGCTTCACGCGCCACGACCTTTCTTCCGATGCCAACGGGCCGGACATGGACGCGGTGGTCATCGCGCAGGCGCTGACCCAGGGCACGGTGATGCAGCTCCTCGTGAACCGCGGCGGCATGCGCTTCGACGTCACCGACGCCTGGGCGCCCGAAGTCCGCCGCGACTCGTACGAAGGCCGTCTGGTCGGAGCCGGGGTCGACAACGCCGACGCGGCCGGTGCCGTCGTTGACGAGCAGGTAGCTCGCATGGCGGCTGCGCGCCGCCGTCTGCGTGCCGAAGCCGAGCCACGCGCCGCGCGGCAGGAGCACGCTGTCGATGCCGCTGCCGTGTCGACCAGGCGCGGGTCGCCGTTCTCCATCGTGCCGCTCGGCATCGACATCACCACCGGACCGCCGTCCTGATCGCCTGCGGCGGCGATGACGCGGGCGACGACGACCCGTCGTGCCGAGAGCGCGCCGACTACACCAGCACCCGCTCGATCCCCCCCGCGTTCGCCTTCGCGACGTAGTCCTCGAGCCAGGTCTCGCCGAGCATCTTGCGCGCCATCTCGATGACGATGTAGTCGGCTTCGAGCAGGCCGTTGGTCAGGTCGCCCTCGTAGCGCAGCAGCCCTTGCAGGCAGCTCGGGCAGCTCGTCAGCACCTTCACCGGCCGGCCGGGCGCGGCGGCTTCGGGCGCCTGGGCGCGCAGCGCCGCTTCGTTGCGCTTGAGCTCCTCGGCCTTGCGGAAGCGCACCTGCGTCGCGATGTCGGGCCGCGTGATGCCGAAGGTGCCGCTCTCGCCGCAGCAGCGATCGGCCTTCAGCACCGTGGCGCCGGTGAGCGCGCGCACGGTGCTCATCGGGTCGCGCGCCTTCATCGGGCTGTGGCAGGGGTCGTGGTAGAGGTAGGCGCCGGCGCCTTCGCCGGCTTCGAGCTTGATGCCCTTCTCGAACAGGTAGTCGTGGATGTCGACGATGCGCGAGCCGGGGAAGATCTCTTCGAACTTGTAGCTCTCGAGCTGGTCGTAGCACGTGCCGCAGCTGACGACGACGGTCTTGATGTCGAGGTAGTTCAGCGTGTTGGCCACGCGGTGGAAGAGCACCCGGTTGTCGGTGATCATCTTCTCGGCCTTGTCGTACTGGCCGCTGCCGCGCTGCGGGTAGCCGCAGCACAGGTAGCCCGGCGGCAGCACCGTCTGCACGCCCGCGCGCCACAACATCGCCTGCGTCGCCAGGCCCACCTGGCTGAACAGGCGCTCGCTGCCGCAGCCGGGGAAGTAGAAGACGGCCTCGGTCTCGGCGCTGGTGGCGGCGGGGTCGCGGATGATCGGGACGTAGTGCTTGTCCTCGATGTCGAGCAAGGCGCGCGCGGTGCGCTTGGGCAGGCCGCCGGGCATCTTGCGGTTGACGAAGTGGATCACCTGCTCCTTCAGCGGCGCGGGCCCCAGCGTCGCCGGCGGGTGCGCCACCTGGTGCTTCGCCAACGGCTTGAAGAACTCGTGCGCGAAGCGCTGCGCCTTGAAGCCCGCGCCCACCATCGCGCGGCGCACGAGGCGGATCGTCTCGGGGTTCGTCGCGTTGAGGAACATCATCGCCGCGGCGTTGGCCGGCCGCCAGCTCTTGTGCCCGAGCTTGCGCAACAGGTTGCGCATGTTCATCGACACGTCGCCGAAGTCGATGTTCACCGGGCAGGGGCTCGCGCACTTGTGGCACACGGTGCAGTGGTCGGCCACGTCCTCGAACTCCTCCCAGTGGCGCAGGCTGACGCCGCGGCGCGTCTGTTCCTCGTAGAGGAAGGCCTCGATCAACAGGCTCGTCGCGAGGATCTTGTTGCGCGGGCTGTACAGGAGGTTGGCGCGCGGCACGTGCGTCGCGCACACCGGCTTGCACTTGCCGCAGCGCAGGCAGTCCTTGATGCTCTCGCTGATCTGGCCGATGTCGCTTTGCTGCATGATCAGCGACTCGTGGCCGAGCAGGTTGAAGCTCGGGGTGTAGGCGGCGCTGAGGTCGGCGGGATGCGCGCCTTGACTCGCGCCGTGGTCTTCCGCGCGACGCAGCAGCTTGCCGCGGTTGAAGCGCCCCTCGGGGTCGACCTTCGTCTTGTACGCGGCGAACGGCGCGATCTCCTCGTCGCTCAGGAACTCGAGCTTCGTGATGCCGATGCCGTGCTCGCCGCTGATCACGCCGCCCAGGCTGCGCGCCAGCACCATGATGCGCGCGACCGCCTCGTGCGCGGTCTGCAGCATCGCGTAGTTGTCGCTGTTGACGGGGATGTTGGTGTGCACGTTGCCGTCGCCGGCGTGCATGTGCAGCGCCACCCAGACGCGGCCGCGCAGCACCTCCTTGTGGCGGCGGCGGCACTCGTCGAGGATCGGCGCGAAGGCGCCGCCGGCGAAGATGCCTTGCAGCGGTTTCAGGATCTGCGTCTTCCAGCTGGCGCGCCAGCGCCAGTCCTGCAGCATCTGGAAGGTCGTCTGGCCCGCACCTTCACCTGGACCGGGCTGCACGTTGTCGAGGTTGCGCAGCCAGTGCTGCCACAGCGCCTTCACCTCGGCGAGCAGCGCCTGCGCCTGCGCGACGCGGTCTTCCAGCAGTTCGGCGCTCGGGATCTCGCCGGCGTCGTCGCCCTTGCCCAGCGGCAGGTTGCCGCGCGCGAAGAACTCGATCAGCGCGTCGGCCAGCTCCAGCTTGTTGCGCAGGCTCAGCTCGACGTTGATGCGCTCGATGCCCTCGGTGTACTCGCCCATGCGTTCGAGCGGGATCACCACGTCTTCGTTGATCTTGAAGGCGTTGGTGTGCTTGGCGATCGCCGCGGTGCGCTTGCGGTCGAGCCAGAACTTCTTGCGCGCGTCGGCGCTGACGGCGACGAACCCTTCGCCGCCGCGCAGGTTGGCGATGCGCACGACTTCGCTCGTCGCGCGCGCCACCGCGGCCTCGTCGTCGCCGACGATGTCGCCGACGAGCACCATCTTCGGCAGGCCCGGGCTGCCGGTGGCCGACGCGGCGAGCGCGCGCTTGCTCTTCGTCGTGTAGCCCACGGCGCGCAGATAGCGGTCGTCGAGGTGCTCGAGGCCGGCGAGCAGGACGGGGGAGGGGCCCCGTCCATCGGCGCCCTCGTCGGCCTGCGCGAACAGGTACTCCTTGATCTCGACGATGCTCGGCACCGCGTCCTTCGGGTTGCCGAAGAACTCCAGGCACACGGTGCGCGTGTGCGCGGGCAGCCGGTGCACGATCCAGCGCGCGCTCGTGATCAGGCCGTCGCAGCCTTCCTTCTGGATGCCGGGCAGGCCCGCGAGGAACTTGTCGGTGACGTCCTTGCCCAGCCCCTCCTTGCGGAAGACGCTGCCCGGGATGTCCAGCCGCTCGCTGCGCTCGAGCTTGCGGCCGCTCGCGTCGAGATAACGCAGCTCGAAGCTCGCGACCTCCACGTCGTGGATCTTGCCGAGGTTGTGGTTCAGGCGCACGACCTCGAGCCACTTGGCCTCGGGCGTCACCATCTTCCAGCTCGCCAGGTTGTCCAGCGCCGTGCCCCACAGCACGGCCTTCTTGCCGCCGGCGTTCATCGCCACGTTGCCGCCGATGCAACTGGCCTCGGCGCTGGTCGGGTCGACGGCGAAGGCGAAGCCGGCGCGCTCGGCCGCGTCGGCGACACGCTGCGTCACGACGCCGGCCTCGGTCCACACGGTGGGCACCGGCCGCTCGACGCCGGGCAGCGCCACCGCCTCGACCTCGCTCATCGCTTCGAGCTTCTCGGTGTTGATGACGGCGCTTCGCCACGTCAGCGGCACGGCGCCGCCGGTGTAGCCGGTGCCGCCGCCGCGCGGGATGATGGTGAGGTTCAGTTCGATGCAGCCGGCGACGAGCCGCGCCATCTCGGCCTCGCTGTCGGGCGTCAGCACGACGAACGGGACCTCGACGCGCCAGTCGGTCGCGTCGGTGACGTGCGAGACGCGCGACAGGCCGTCGAACTTGATGTTGTCGCGCCCGGTGTGGCGGCCGAGCACCTGGCGCGTCTTGCGGCGCAGGTCCCACACGGCGCGGAAATGCGCCGCGAAGCGCTCGACGGCGGCGGTGGCGGCATCGAGCAACTCACCGACCAGCGCGTCGCGCTCGCTATCCGTGTCGGGCGTGCGGCGCTTGCCCACTTCGTCCAGCCGGTGATGCAGCGCATCGATCAGCATCTGCCGGCGCTTGGGGTTCTCGAGCAGGTCGTCCTCGAGATACGGGTTGCGCTGCACGACCCAGATGTCGCCCAGCACCTCGTAGAGCATGCGCGCGCTGCGGCCGGTGCGGCGCTCCTGGCGCAGCTGGTCGAGGATCTGCCAGGCGCGCGCGCCGAGCAGCCGCAGCACGATCTCGCGGTCGGAGAACGAGGTGTAGTTGTACGGAATCTCGCGCAGGCGCGGCGCTGCCGGCGCGGCATCGCTGCCGCTACCGGCGCCGGGGCGCGCGGCGCTCGTGGGCGTCGGCAGCGGGGCGTTCATAGGGTTAGTGCGGATGCTACTTGAGGGCCCGCGGCCGCCCTGGCCGCAGGGAGACGTGCATGACGAGCGGGGCCCGCGCAACGCCGCCTGCGCGCCGCCGTATGCGGTGCGCCGGGGTTACCCCGGTTGCCGCGCCCACCTCGGCATGACAGAAACCGCCCTGTCATGCGGCCGGGCCACAATGCGGGTCCGGGTTTGTCGTCCCTCCATGGAGTTGCTCGAGTCATGCACAAGAACTTTGCGCGTTATCTGACGGCCGCCGCCGCCGCCACCGCCGTGCTGGCGTCCATGCCGGCCACTGCCCAGGTCGAGATCCAGTGGTGGCATGCCCACAGCGGCCAGCTCGGCGAGTGGGTCAACGGCCTCGCCAAGGGCTTCAACGACAGCCAGAAGGACTACAAGGTCACGCCGGTCTACAAGGGCACCTACGCCGAGAACCTGACCGCCGGCGTCGCCGCGTTCCGCGCCGGCAACGCGCCGCACATCCTGCAGGTGTTCGAGGTCGGCACAGCGACGATGATGGCCAGCAAGGGCGCCATCGTGCCGGTGAACGAAGTGATGAAGCTGGCCGGCGTCAAGTTCGACCCGAGCGTCTATGTCAGCGCCGTCAGCGGCTACTACACGGCGCCCAACGGCCAGATGCTGAGCCTGCCGTTCAACAGCAGCACCACCGTCCTGCACTACAACAAGGACGCCTTCAAGGCCGCGGGCCTGGACCCCAACGCACCGCCCAAGACCTGGCCCGAGTTGACGCTGGCCGCGGCCAAGCTGAAGGCGAGCGGCCACAAGTGCCCGTTCACGACGAGCTGGGTGAGCTGGACGCAGCTCGAGAGCTTCAGCGCCTGGCACAACGTCGAGTTCGCGACGCTGCGCAACGGCTTCAACGGCCTGGGCACGCGCCTGGCGTTCACGACGCCGCTGCACGTGCGCCACATCGAGAACCTGGCCAACATGGCGCAGCAGGGCCTGTTCGTCTACAAGGGCCGCAGCGGCGCGGCCGACGGCGTGTTCCAGTCGGGCGAGTGCGCGATGTACACCGGCAGCTCGGCCGCTTACGGCGGCATCAAGCGCAACCTGAAGGCCGAGGCCGGCATCAGCACGCTGCCGTACTACCCCGACGTGCCCGGCGCGCCGCAGAACACGGTGATCGGCGGCGCGAGCCTGTGGGCGATGGCCGGCAAGAAGCCCGACGAGTACAAGGGCGTGGCGCTGTTCTTCAAGTACCTGTCCGACCCGCAGGTGCAGGCCAAGAGCCACCAGCAGACCGGCTACCTGCCGATCACCACCGAGGCGTTCAAGCTCACCGAGAGCAGCGGCTTCTACAAGGCCAACCCCGGCACCGACGTGAGCGTGACGCAGATGATCCGCAAGACGACCGACAAGTCGCGCGGCATTCGGCTGGGCAACTTCCTGCAGATCCGCACCATCCTCGACGAGGAGCTGGAGCTGGTGTGGTCGGGCAAGAAGAGCGCCAAGCAGGCGCTGGACGACGCGAAGAAGCGCGGCGACGCCGAGCTGGAGAAGTTCCAGAAGGCGAACAAGGGCTGACGCCCTTGTTCGCCTGCGGCCGAACCGGGGCACCCCTCCCCCGTCCCCTCCCCGCCGGGCGGGGAGGGGCCTAGCCAGAGAGACGATTACCTTGGCGGTAGAGAAGCGCGTCCGCTTCAAGAGCTGGTGGTTGCCGTGGGCGCTGGTGGCGCCGCAGCTGGCAATCATCATCGTCTTCTTCTTCTGGCCGGCGGCGCAGGCGCTGTTCCAGAGCGTGCTGCGCGAGGACGCGTTCGGCACCAGCTCGGAGTTCGTCGGCCTCGAGAACTTCCAGGCCCTGTTCGACGACGAGAGCTACCTCGCGTCGTTCAAGGTGACGCTGGTGTTCTCGTTCTGGGTGGCGCTGCTGGGGCTGGCGCTGGCGCTGCTGCTGGCGGTGATGGCCGACCGCGTCGTCAAGGGTTCGCGCCTGTACAAGACGCTGCTGGTGTGGCCCTACGCGGTGGCGCCGGCGGTGGCCGGCGTGTTGTGGCTGTTCATGTTCGCGCCATCGGTGGGCGTCGTCAGCCACCTGCTGCGGCTGGTGGGCATCGAGTGGAATCACCTGCTGAACGGCACGCACGCGATGGTGCTGGTCGTGCTCACCGCCGTGTGGAGCCACATCTCCTACAACTTCCTGTTCTTCCTGGCCGGGCTGCAGAGCATCCCGAAGAGCCTGATCGAGGCCGCGGCGATCGACGGCGCGGGACCCTGGCATCGCTTCTGGACGGTGCAGTTCCCGCTGCTGACGCCGACGACGTTCTTCCTGCTCGTCATCAACGTCATCTACGTCTTCATCGGCACCTTCGGCATCATCGACGCGGCCACCTCGGGCGGGCCGGGCCAGGAAACGTCGATCCTCGTCTACAAGGTCTACGTCGACGGCTTCAAGAACCTCGACCTCGGCGCCTCGGCCACGCAGTCGGTGGTGCTGATGTTCATCCTGATCGCGCTGACGGTGGTGCAGTTCCGCTACGTCGAGAAGAAGGTCCACTACTGAACCGCGGCCACCGATGATCGAGAACCGCCCGCTCGCCACCTTCGTCGCGCACCTGACGCTCGTCGTCGGCGTCGTCGTCATCGCGTTCCCGCTGTACCTGACCTTCATCGCCAGCACGCACACCGCGGAGGCCATCGTGCAGAACGTGCCGATGCCGATGCTGCCCGGCGACAACCTGCTCGAGAGCTACCGGCTGGCCCTCTTCGGCGGGCAGACGCGCACCGGCTCGACGCTGCCGCCGGTGGCGCCGATGCTCGTCGTCAGCCTCGTCAGCGCGCTCGTCATCGCGATCGGCAAGATCGCCATCTCGCTGCTCTCGGCGTTCGCGGTCGTGTACTTCCGCTTCCCCGGCCGCAGCGTCGTCTTCTGGGCCATCTTCGTGACGCTGATGCTGCCGGTGGAGGTGCGCATCCTGCCCACCTACAAGGTCGTCTCCGACCTCGGCATGCTCAACACCTACGCGGGCCTCACGATTCCGCTGATCGCCAGCGCCACGGCGACGTTCCTGTTCCGCCAGTTCTTCCTCACCGTGCCCGACGAGCTGGTCGAGGCGGCGCGCATCGACGGCGCCGGGCCGATGCGCTTCTTCAAGGACGTGCTGCTGCCGCTGTCGAGCACCAGCATCGCGGCGCTGTTCGTCATCCAGTTCATCTACGGCTGGAACCAGTACCTGTGGCCGCTCCTGATGACGACGCACGAGGACATGTACCCGGTCGTGATGGGCATCAAGCGGCTGCTCTCGCCCAGCGACGCGGCCACCGAGTGGAACGCCGTGATGGCCACGGCGATGCTGGCGATGATCCCGCCGGCGCTGGTGGTGGTGCTGATGCAGAAGTGGTTCGTCAAGGGCCTCGTCGACAGCGAGAAGTGAAGGCGGCCACCGCGTCGCCCAGAGAGAAACCGGGAACGAGGGAACGAGGGAACATGGGCGCCATTTCGCTGCGCAACGTCGAGAAGACCTACGCGCCGGGCACCAAGGCCGCGGTCAAGGTGATCCACGGCGTCGACGCCGAGATCGAGAAGGGCGAGTTCATCGTCATCGTCGGCCCCAGCGGCTGCGGCAAGAGCACGCTCTTGCGCATGGTGGCGGGGCTGGAGGAGATCACCGCCGGCGAGGTCGCCATCGGCGGGCGTGTCGTCAACCGCCTCGAGCCGAGCGAGCGCGACATCGCGATGGTGTTCCAGAACTACGCGCTGTACCCGCACATGAGCGTGTACGACAACATGGCCTACGGGCTGAAGATCGCCAAGGTGCCCAAGGCCGAGATCGATGCGCGCGTGGCCAAGGCGGCGAAGATCCTCGAGCTGTCGGCGCTGCTCGAGCGCAAGCCCCGCCAGCTCTCGGGCGGCCAGCGCCAGCGCGTCGCGATGGGCCGCGCCATCGTGCGCCAGCCGGCGGTGTTCTTGTTCGACGAGCCGCTGTCCAACCTCGACGCCAAGCTGCGCGCGCAGACGCGGCTCGAGATCCAGAAGCTGCACGGCGAGTTGGGCATCACGTCGCTGTTCGTCACGCACGACCAGGTCGAGGCGATGACGCTGGGCGAGCGGCTGATGGTGATGAACGCCGGGCGCATCGAGCAGATCGGCTCGCCCGAGGACGTGTACCGCCGGCCGGCCACCACCTTCGTCGCCGGCTTCATCGGCAGCCCGCCGATGAACCTGCTGAAGGGCGCGGCCGACGGCCTGCGCTTCACGGTCGGCGGCGAGACGCTGGCGCTGCCCCAGGCGGCGCCGCGCGCTGGCGAGTTGATGCTCGGTGTGCGCCCCGAGGACGTGGAGATCGACCCGCAGGGCGCCTGGGCGATGAAGGTCGAGGTGCAGGAGATGCTCGGCGCCGAGCGGCTGGTCTATGGCCACGTCGGCGCCGCGCCGTTCACGCTGCGCATCGACGGCAACCTGGCCGCGCCGAAGACCGGCGACGTGATCCGCCTGCGCGCGCCGCAGGAGTATCTGCACTGGTTCGACGCCCAGAGTGGAGCGCGGGTGTGATCCCATTCCGTTCGGGCTGAGCCTGTCGAAGCCTCCTTGCCAATGACCCCCTGGCCCTACCCCCTGTGGATCGCGCACCGCGGCGCCGGCCGGCTGGCGCCCGAGAACACGCTGGCTGCCTTCCGCCTCGGCGCCGCACACGGCTATCGCGCCTTCGAGTGCGACGTGAAGCTCAGCACCGACGGCGTGCCGTTCCTGCTGCACGACGCGACGCTCGAACGCACGACGCCCGAATGCGGCACGGCCGGTGAGCGGCCATGGAGCGAGTTGTCGCTCCTCGACGCCGGCGGCTGGCTCGGCCGCCAGTGGGCCGGCGAGCCGCTGCCCAGCCTCGCGGCCATCGCCGCCTACGTGCAGCGCAACGGCTTCGTGCTCGACCTCGAGATCAAGCCGACGCCGGGCACCGAGCACGCCACCGGTGTGGCGGTGGCGCGGGCCTGCACCGAGCTATGGCGAGGCGGCGCGACGCCGCTGCCGCTGTTGAGTTCGTTCCGCCCCGAGTCGCTGCAAGGCGCGCTCGAGACGGCGCCGGCGCTGCCGCGCGCGCTGCTGCTGGACACGCTGTGGAACGGCTGGGAGGGCATTGCCAAGGCGCTCGGCTGCGCCGCGGTGATCACCCACTACGGCCTGATGAACGCCGAACTGATCGGCCGCCTGCACGCCGCCGGCATGAGGGCGCTTTGCTACACGGTCAACGACCCGGCCGAAGCGCGGCGGCTGCTCGCGCTTCCCGATGGCGGCATCGACGGCATCATCACCGACGCCGTCGATCGCTTCTCGCCGGACGTGGCCGGGGTGTTCGACTGAGATCGCCTCGCCTGGTGACCGCTGTACGCAAACGTCACCGCCGCCGCCTCGGCTAGCGGCGCCGTTACGGCGCTGACACGCGCGGCCTAGCTTGCAGGCGCATGCCGGCGGTCCACTGCCGGGATGCACTCGAACAATGGCCCGCGCGCCCGAGGACGCGCCGCGGCGTGCTGCGGCAGGCGGCTCGCGCCGGCGTTGGTCGCCGGGTGGATGGCACTGGTGCTGGCCGCCTGCGGCGGCAGTGACGGCGACGGCGGTTCTGCGACCGCCGACACGAGCGACCCGGCGACGCCAGTTGCAGCAGGGCCCACGCCGGCGCCCACTCCTGCGCCCACGCCCGCGCCCACTCCTGCGCCCACGCCGGCGCCCACGCCTGCGCCCACGCCGGCGCCGGCGCCCGCGCCTGCACCTGCACCTGCACCTGCACCTGCACCTGCACCTGGCCCCACGCCGGCGCCGCAGCCCGGCGCGGTGCGCGCAGCGGGTATCGAGTTCGCGCAGCTGCTGTCGCAGCCGGCCGGCGACCGCTACCAGCGACTGGCTGCCGGGCGCGAGACGTGGGTGCGCGCCTACGTCGTCTCGGCCTCGGCGGCAACGCAAGCGCCAGCCGTACGCGCCATCGGCATCGGCGCCGACGGCACGATGCTCGGCACGGTGGCGCTCGCCGGCCCGGCCACGCTGCCGGTCCTCGCCAGCACGGCCGCGGTCACTGACGCGCTGCGCTACAACGAGGCGCAGTCGTTCAACGCCGAGCTGCCGAGCGCGTGGGTGCAGCCGGGCCTGCGCGTGCGCGTCGAAGTCGGTGGTGCGAGCGGCGCGGCGGCGCCGCTCGCCACCACCGAGGTCGCGCCGCTCGTCGCCGCGAGCGGCGGCCTGCGGCTCGTGCTCGTGCCGCTCGTCGCCGGCGGCCAGGTGCCGGTGATGCCGGCGGCGGCCGACGTGTTGAACGAACTGCGGCGCAAGCTGCCGCTGCCGGCCGGCGAGATCGCGGTGCGCATCCGCGCGCCGTACACGCTGACCTCGACGAGCGGCGGCGTGCAAAGCTCGTCGCAGTGGTCCGCGGCGCTGTCGGAGCTGGAACAGTTGCGCGACGCGGAGGCGCCCGGCGATCACTACTACGGCATGGTCAAGCCGATGGTCAGCGCCGGCACGGCGGGCATCGGCTACCTCAACACGATCGGCGGGCGTTCGCCGAACCTCGCGTCGCTCGGCTGGGACGCCTCGCGCAGCGGCTGGGCGCGCACGATGCTGCACGAGCTGGGCCACAACTTCAGCCGCCCGCACGCGCCTTGCGGCGGCGTCGGCAGCACCGACGCCAACTACCCGTATGCGAACGGCGCGCTCGGCGCGACGCCGCTCTTCGACGTGCTGACCAACGACGTGCTGTCGCCGGTGGGGCAGTCGGACGTGATGGGCTACTGCGGCGGCCAGTGGTTCTCGGACTACAACCTCGAGGGCGTCTCGCGCTTCCTCGAGGGGCGGCCGCAGGCGCTGAAGGACGTGACGGCGGCGATGCAGATGGCCGAGGAGGCTGCGTCCGCCGAGAGCGCGGCCGCCGCCGGCTCGGGCACGGAGTGGCTCGTCGTCGCCGGCACCGTCGATGCATCGGGGCCGGCGCCGGTGGCGACGATCGCGCCGCTGCGCGCGATGCGCGCGGATGGGGCCGGCTCGGCCGCGCGCCTCGCCGCGGCCGATCGCGGCGCCGATGGCGAGTACTTGCTGCGCCTCGTCACCGCCGACGGCCGCACGATCGAGCAACGTTTCCAGCCGACGATGCTCGACCACGCGCCGGGTATCGGCCACTTCACGCTGCGCCTGCCGCATCCGGGCGGGCGCGTCGACGAGGTCGAAGTGCGCCGGGCCGAGCCGATCGCCGTGGGCGCGCAGCGCGGCGAGGTGTTGGGCACACGCCGCGCGCACAAGCGGGCATTGACGGCGTCGACGACGCTGCAAGCGCCATCGGCCGCGGGCACGACGAGCGCAGCCGCGCCCACCGCCGGCCTCCGGGCCGAGATCAACGCCGACGGCGCGGCGCTGGTGTTGCGCTGGGACGCCGAGGCGCGCCCGTGGGCCGCGGTCACGTTCGTCGCCGGCCGCGCGCGGCACGTGCTCGCGCTGGAGGCCACCGGCGGGCACTGGCGCATCGCGCCCGAGAGCCTGGCCGGCCTGCCGGCCGGCGGTCACTTCGAGGTGAGCTTGTCCGATGGCGCCGAGACGGCGGTGTTGATCGTGCCGCGGCGGTAGTCGAAGGTGGACCGTCAGACCGACCGTTAGACCGAACGGTTCTCCTCCACCTCCGCCGGCCGCACGTCCGCCTCGAACCCGATCCAGTCGCTCGGCTCATCGGGCCGCGGCAACTGCCGCAGCTCGCGGATCAGCGGCAGCCGCCACGACACCGCCGCCAGCAGCAGCGTGCAGGCGGCCGCGAAGACGAGCGACGAGCGCAGGCCGACGTGTTCGCCGAGCCAGCCGCCGAGCAGCGCGCCGGGGCCGGCGGCCAAAAGCGTGAGCCAGCGCATCGTCGTCGTCATGCGGCCGAGCAGCGGCGCCGGCGTCACCGCCTGGCGCAGCGCCAGGAAGTTGATGAAGATGAGCACCGCGCCGCCTGCGAACAACATCATCATCGTCGCGAACGCCACGACGCCGAATGGCCCCGAGGGTGTCACCGCCACCAGCAACCAGCCGAGGCCGGTGACGGCGTAGCCGAGCACGAGGCACGGCCCCGGCCCCACACGCTGGCTGATGCGCCGGCCGAGCACGCTGCCGGCAATCGTGCCGGCGCCGACGCCCATGTACGCCAGGCCCACCTGCTGCTCGGTGAGGCCGAGCGTGCGCGTCGCGAACAGGATCTGCACCGTCACCGCCGCGTAGTGCGCCATCTGCCACACGCCCATCAGCACGGCCAGCGTCACCAGCAGCCGCTGCGTGACGACGAAGCGCGCGCCCGCGACGAGGTCGCGCCACAGGTGCGCCAGCTGCCACGAGGCCGGCCCGCCGGCCAGCGCATCGAGCCGCTCGTGCACGCGCACGCCTTTGAGAATCGCGGCCGAGGCGACCAGCAGCACCGCGTTGACGAGCAGCGTCACCGGCGCGCCGAGCAGCTTGACGAGCAGGCCGGCGATGCCCGGCCCGATGACCTCGGCGCCCGACGAGGCGAGCGCGTTCTTCGCGTGCGCCTCCACGAGCCGCTCGCGCGCCACGACCTGCGTCAGCACGATCTGCGCGGCGCTGCCCGCCACGGTGTGCACGGTGCCGAGCACGAAGCCGACGACGTAGAGCCACGCCATCGTCAGCGCGCCGCTCCACCACGCGATCGGCACGCTGAGCGCCGCCACCGCGACGAGCAACTCGCCCCAGACGTAGACCGGCAGTTTGCGCACGCGGTCGAGCCACACGCCCGAGGGCAGCGAGAACAGCAGGAAGGGCAGCAGCTCGACCGCGGTGAGCCAGCCCATCTGCGTGGGCGTGGCCTTCAGCAGCACCGCCGCGGTCAGCGGCAGCGCCAGCAGCATCACCTGGTTGCCGAACGAGCTCGTGAGGATCGAGCTCCACAGCCGCAGGTAGCTCGGGTCGCGCCAGAGGTCGCCCGGCGGCAGGCGAAGACGGTCAGCCAGCGGCATGCGGGCCGCCCGGGCGCACGCGCATCGTCAGGCTCTAGCTGCGGTAGTCGGCGTTGATGCTGACGTAGTCGTGCGAGAGGTCGCAGGTCCACACCAGCGCTTCACTGGCGCCGCGGTGCAGGTCGACGCGGATCGTGATCTCGCTCTGCTTCATCACGCGCTGGCCCATCTCTTCGCGGTAGTCGGGGTGGCGGCCGCCGGCGCGCACGACGTGCACGTCGTCGAGGAAGAGGTCGAGCAGCCCCTGGTCGAGGTCGGTGATGCCGGCATAGCCCACCGCGGCGAGGATGCGCCCGAGGTTCGGGTCGCTGGCGAAGAACGCCGTCTTCACCAGCGGCGAGTGCGCGATCGCGTAGGCCGCCTGCCGGCACTCGGCCACCGTGCGGCCGCCTTCGATGCGGATGGTGATGAACTTGGTCGCGCCTTCGCCGTCGCGCACGATGGCCTGCGCGAGCTGTGTCGCCACCGCCGCGATGGCGTCGCGCAGCGCGCGGCCTTCGGCACTCGCCAGCGACGTGATCGGCGCGTGTCCGGCGCGCTGCGTGGCCATCAGCACGAACGAGTCGTTGGTCGACATGTCGCCGTCGATGCTGATGCGGTTGAAGCTCGCGTCGGCCACTTCGCGCAACAGCGGCTGCAGCAGCGCCGCGTCGATGACGGCGTCGGTGGCGACGAAGCCGAGCATCGTCGCCATGTCCGGGCGGATCATGCCGGCGCCCTTGGAGATGCCGCTCACGTGCACCGGCTTGCCGCCGATCTCGATGCAGCGGCGCGACGCCGCCTTCGGCAGCGTGTCGGTGGTCATGATGCCCTCGGCCGCCTCGGCCCAGGCGGCGCCGTCGGCGGGGCGCAGTGCGGCCAGTGCCTGCGGCAGGCCGGCCTCGATGCGCTCGACCGGCAGCACTTCCATGATGACGCCGGTGGAGAACGGCAGCACCTGCTGCGGCGCGATCTTCAGGTGGCTGGCCAGCGCCTCGCAGGTGCGGCGCGCGCGCGCCAGGCCGTCGGCGCCGGTGCCGGCGTTGGCATTGCCGGTGTTGACGACGAGCGCGCGCACGGCGCGGCCGCCGCGGCCGCCGTCGGCCGCCAGGTGCTCGCGGCACAGCTGCACCGGCGCGGCGCTGAAGCGGTTGCTCGTGAAGACGCCGGCGACGGCGGCGCCTTCGTCGAGCACGAAGACGACGAGGTCGCGCCGGTTCGCCTTGCGCACGCCGGCCATCGCGGTGCCGATCCCGAGGCCGGCGACGGGGTGGAGGTCTTTCGGATCAGGGGCGCGCAGGTTGACCGGCATGGCGGGGCGGGCGAGTGGAGGGGAGCGAAACGCGAAGGCGGTGCGCGAGTGTAGAAGCTGGGTCGGTGGCGCCAAGGGACAAGCCGCCAGCGCAGGCTTCGAGGCCTACACTGCCGGCATGAACGCGCCTCGCCCCAACGGACCACTGGCCGCCTTGCTCGCGCTGATGCTCGCGTTGGCGGTGGGCCTCGTCGGCTGCTCGGGTGACGGGCGCGAAGGTGCAACGCCGGCGGCGTCGGCGCCGATGACGCCATCCGCACCATCCGCACCATCAGCGCCATCGACGTCTTCGGTGCCCGCCGACGCGGCCGAAGGCCGTGCCGGCAGTGCGGCGCCGCCCCGCAGCGTGGAAGACCGTGAAGGCGGCGACGCGACCGCGGCGATGCGCGCCGACATCGTGCGCCTCGTCGGCGACGCGGCCTGCACTGACGACACGCAATGCCGCGCGTTGCCGCTCGGCAGCAAGCCGTGCGGCGGGCCCGAGGCGTACATCGCGTGGTCGACGGCCGGCACCGACGCCGGCCAGCTCGAGGCGCTGGCGCAGCGCTACAAGCAGGCGCGCACGGCGCGCAATCAGCAGCTGGGGCTCGTCTCCGACTGCGCCGTCGTGCCCGAGCCACCGGTGCGCTGCGTGCGCGTGACGGCAGGCGCGTCGACGGGCCGCTGCACCGCGCTGGCCGCGCGCGGTGGCCCGATGTCGGCGACACGTTGACCGCGACAAGCTGAGTCGCCACACGCTGCGGCGCGAACGCCGCAGAAGCCGCAGACGCCGCAGACGCCGCGCGAGCCGCAGACGCCAAGCCCGGAGTTCAGGGTCACTCGCCCACAACCCCGCGAATGAGGGTGACGCGGGAAGATAAACACCGAGGCGAATCGCACCCGCGCCGATGCAGCATGGGGTTTCATGGTGCCGCCGCGTCGCGCCATGTCGCGCCGTGAACGCTCGCCCTTCGGGGCCGCAGCGCCAAGGCGCCAGGCGCGGATCGGTCGGCGTGTGTGCGATCTGCGGGCGGGCCGTCTCTTGGAGGAGGCGGTCGGCCCACTGAACGGAGTTGATCCTGTGAAGAAGAAGAGGAGCCTCACTTCGTTCGCCGCCGCGGCCACGGCCGCGCTGGCGTTCATGGTGCCGTCCCTGGCGTCTGCCCAGGCTTCGGTGCCCGTCCAGGCGGCCGAGAACGGCCGCCTGTGGTTCATCGAGCTGGCCGGCGCGCCGAGCGTCGAGGGCCGCGCCGACGCCTCGGTGCGCGGCGAGCACACGGCCTTCCGCGCCGCCGCGGCGGCCGCAGGGCTGAAGTACACCGAGCGGCGTTCGTACAGCGCGCTCTTCAACGGCCTGTCGGTGTCCATCGAGCCGAAGGACCGCACGAAGTTTGCGCGCCTGCCCGGCGTGCGCGCGATGCACCCGATCGAGGCGATCCAGGCGCCCGCGCCCGAAAGCGCCGGCGGCGCCGCGATGGACCTCGCCTTCGCGCTGCAGATGACCGGCGCGAACACCGCGCAGAACACGCTCGGCCTGAGCGGCCGCGGCGTCAAGGTCGGCATCATCGACACCGGCATCGACATCGACCACCCGGCCTTCGGCGGCGGCGGCACGCCCGGCTCGACGCCGTTCCCGACCGCGCGGGTCGTCGCCGGCTGGGACTTCGTCGGCGACGCCTACGACTCGAGCGGCACGACGGCCGCTTCGCAGGTGCCGGTGCCCGACAACAACCCCGACGACTGCAACGGCCACGGCACGCACGTCGCCGGCATCGTCGGTGGCAACGGCGGCGGCATCAAGGGCGTGGCGCCGCAGGTGAAGTTCGGTGCCTACCGCGTCTTCGGCTGCACCGGCACGACCTCGTCGGACATCATCCTCGCGGCGCTCGAGCGCGCACACGCCGACGGCATGATGGTCATCAACCAGAGCCTCGGTGCCGGCCGCCAGTGGCCGCAGTACCCGACGGCACAGGCCTCCTCGCGCCTCGTCGCCAAGGGCGTGGTGATGGTCGCCTCGATCGGCAACAACGGCCCGGGCGGCACGTCGCCCGACGCGTTGTTCGCCGCCGGAGCGCCGGGTGTCGGCCGCAACGTCATCGGCGTGGCGTCGTTCGACAACGCGCAGCGTGCCTTCACCGTCAACGGCACGCCGTTCGGCTACACGCCGGCTTCGGGCGCGCCGCTACCGCCCACCAGCGGCAGCCTGCCGATGGCCAAGACCGGCACGCCGGCCACCGCCGACGACGGCTGCGCGGCGCCGCCGGCCGGCAGCCTGGCCGGGCGCGCGGTGCTCATCCGCCGCGGCACCTGCGCCTTCCATGTCAAGGCGTTGAACGCGCAGAACGCCGGCGCCGCCGCCGTCGTGCTCTACAACAACCAGGCCGGCGCGCTGAACGCCACCGTGGCCGGCTCGCCGCCGATCGTGATCCCGGTGGTCGGCGTGACGGCCGCGCAGGGCGCCACGCTCGACGCGGCCATCGCCGCGGGGCCGACGACGCTGAACTGGTCGGCCGACGTCGTCTCGTTCCCGTTCGGCACCGGCGGCCTGATCTCGGCGTTCAGCTCGTACGGCCTGGCCGCCGACCTGAGCTTCAAGCCCGACATCGGCGCGCCCGGCGGCAGCATCTTCTCGTCGTACCCGCTCGAGCTGGGCGGCGGCGCGACGCTGAGCGGCACCTCGATGGCCGCGCCGCACGTCGCCGGCGCCGCGGCGCTGATCCTGCAGGCCGCGCCGCGCACGCCGGCGCACCAGATGGCCGCGATGATGCAGAACCACGCCAAGCCGCGGCCGTGGTCGGGCAACCCGGGGCTGGGTTTCCTCGACTTCACGTTCAGGCAGGGTGCCGGCCTCGTCGACATCCCCGCCGTCGTCAAGGCCGACGCGCTGGCGCGCATCAGCGACATCGCCGTCGGCGAGAGCGAGTCGTGGAAGCTGCCGCGCCTGGTGACGGTGGAGAACAACAGCCGCTCGTGGACGCGCTGGACGATCGAAAACGAGCCGGCGCTGGCCAGCGGCCCGAACGCCATCTGCACGGCCGCGCCGTGCCCGGCGGCCTACGCGCCCACCGGCACCTTCGCCGCGCCGGCGACGGTGACGTTCAGCCGCACCGAGGTGATGACGCCGCCGCGCGGCGCCGCAGTGTTCTTCGCGACGATCACGCCGGACGCGGCGTTGCCCGACCGCAGCCTGTACGGCGGCTACATCAAGCTCACGTCCGACAGCGGCAAGGTGCTGCGCGTGCCGTACGCCGGGCTGAAGGGCAACTACCAGTCGACGCAGGTGCTGACGCCGACGCCCAACGGCTTTCCGTGGCTGGCGGAGCTGTCCGGCGGGTTCTTCAACAACCGGCCGGCCGGCGGCACCTTCACGATGGTCGGCGACGACATCCCGTTCTTCCTGATCCACCTGGATCACCTGTCGCGCCGCGTGCTGCTCGAAGTGCGTGACGAGGTGACCGGCCGCATCGTCGGCAAGGTCAGCGACGACGAGTACATGACGCGCAACTCGACGCCGGAAGGCTTCTTCCAGTTTACCTGGGACGGCGTCACGTTCAAGGGCGACCCGGCCAGGCCGCGCGACGTGCGCGAGGTGCCCAACGGCCAGTACACGGTGACGGTGCGCGTGCAGAAGGCGCTCGGCCTCGCGTTCGTGCCCGAGCACTGGGAGACCTGGACGAGCCCGGTGATCACCGTGGCGCGGCCGTAAGGCGCGCCGGCCGGGGCCGATACGCCCCGGCCAGGCGAATACCGGAAAACGAAGAGGCCCCGCGGCTTGCGCCGCGGGGCCTCTTGTCTTGTGTCGTCGGCCGCCAGCCTCGACCCGTGGCTCAGGCCAGCTTACCGTGGCAGTGCTTGTACTTCTTGCCGCTGCCGCAAGGGCACGGGTCGTTGCGGCCGACCTTGGGCACGCTGCCGGCGGCCGCGGCGGCGGCACCGGCCGCACCCGTGCGCGCCGCCACCGCGGCCAGCGCCGCCTGCGGGTCGCGCTCGCTTTCCTGCGAGATGCTGCCGTCCTCGTTGGGGTGCGTGTAGGTGATGTTGGAGACGTGCCCGGCCTGCTCCTCGAGCGCGTGCGCGGCCTCGGCGACCTGCGCCTCGGTCTGGATGCGCACCGTCATCAAGATCCGCGTCACCTCGGCCTTCACGGCGTCCAGCAGCTGGCTGAAGAGTTCGAAGGCCTCGCGCTTGTACTCCTGCTTCGGGTTCTTCTGCGCGTAGCCGCGCAGGTGGATGCCCTGGCGCAGGTAGTCCAGCGCCGCCAGGTGCTCGCGCCAGTGGCTGTCCAGGCTCTGCAAGAGCACCATGCGCATGAACGGCGTGAACTGCTCGGCGCCGACGAGGTCGAGCTTGCTCTTGAAGCTGGCGTCGGCGGCGGCGACGACGGCTTCGACGATGTCGTCGTCGGTGATCGAGTCGCTCTGCGCCACCTTCTGCTTCAGCGGCACGTCGAGCTGCCACTCCTCGCGCAGCACGCGCTCCAGCGCGTCGAGGTCCCACTGCTCTTCCA
Source organism: Betaproteobacteria bacterium (assembly GCA_016716535.1). Taxonomy (GTDB): domain Bacteria; phylum Pseudomonadota; class Gammaproteobacteria; order Burkholderiales; family Burkholderiaceae_C; genus Rubrivivax. Next base: position 518,137 of record JADJWD010000005.1, read on the forward strand.
GGCTCTCGGGCGGCACGTGCGCGCGCACGGTGTCGGTCATCGTCGCCTTGCGCAGGTTGGCGATCTGGTCGTCCAGGCTCGCCGCCTCGAGGATCTCGTTGCGCTGCTGGTAGATCACCTTGCGCTGGTCGTTGGCAACGTCGTCGTACTCGAGAAGCTGCTTGCGGATGTCGAAGTTGCGCGCCTCGACCTTGCGCTGCGCGCTCTCGATGCTGCGGTTGACGATGCCGGCCTCGATCGCCTCGCCTTCGGGCATGCGCAGCTTGTCCATGATCGCCCGCACCCGGTCGCCGGCGAAGATGCGCATCAGCGGGTCGTCGAGCGAGAGATAGAAGCGGCTGGCGCCCGGGTCGCCCTGGCGGCCCGAGCGGCCGCGCAGCTGGTTGTCGATGCGGCGGCTCTCGTGCCGCTCGGTGGCGACGATGCGCAGGCCGCCTTGCGCCTTCACCGCGTCGTGCAGGCTTTGCCACTCGTCCTTGAGCGTCTTGGCGCGCGCCGCGCGGTCGTCGGCCGTCAGCGCCTCGTCGGCTTCGAGGAACTGGACCTGCTTTTCGACGTTACCGCCGAGCACGATGTCGGTGCCGCGGCCGGCCATGTTGGTGGCGATCGTGATGACGCCCGGCCGCCCGGCCTGCGCGACGATCTCGGCCTCCTTGGCGTGCTGCTTGGCGTTGAGCACCTGGTGCGGCAGCTTCTCGGCGACGAGCAGCTTGCTGATCAGCTCGCTGTTCTCGATGCTCGTCGTGCCCACCAGCACCGGCTGGCCGCGCTGGTGGCAGTCGCGGATGTCGGCGATGACGGCGGCGTACTTCTCCTTGGCCGTCTTGTAGATGAGGTCGTTGTCGTCGTTGCGGATCGTCGGCTTGTTCGGCGGGATCACCACCGTCTCGAGGCCGTAGATCTCCTGGAACTCGTAGGCCTCGGTGTCGGCGGTGCCGGTCATGCCGGCGAGCTTGCCGTACATGCGGAAGTAGTTCTGGAAGGTGACCGAGGCGAGCGTCTGGTTCTCGCTCTGGATCGTCACGCGTTCCTTGGCTTCCACCGCCTGGTGCAGGCCGTCGCTCCAGCGCCGGCCCGTCATCAGGCGGCCGGTGAACTCGTCGACGATGATGATCTCGCCTTCCTGCACCACGTAGTGCTGGTCGCGGTGGTACAGGTTGTGGGCCCTGAGCGCCGCGTAGACGTGGTGCATCAGCGAGATGTTCGCCGGGTCGTACAGGCTCGCGCCTTCGGCGAGCAGCCCCGCCTTCGACAGCAGCTCCTCGGCCTTCTCGTGGCCGGCTTCGGTGAGGTAGACCTGATGCGTCTTCTCGTCGACGGTGAAGTCGCCGGGCTTGATGACGCCTTCGCCGGTGCGCGGGTCGGCCTCGCCGATCTGCTTGGTCAACTGCGGGACGACGGCGTCGATGCGCACGTACATCTCGGTGTGGTCCTCGGCCTGGCCGCTGATGATCAGCGGCGTGCGCGCCTCGTCGATGAGGATCGAGTCGACCTCGTCGACGATCGCGTAGGCGAGGCCGCGCGCGACGCGGTCGGCCACGTCGGTGACCATGTTGTCGCGCAGGTAGTCGAAGCCGAACTCGTTGTTCGTGCCGTAGGTGACGTCGGCGGCGAACGCCTCCTTCTTCTCGGCCCGGCCGAGGCCGGGCACGTTGACGCCGACCGTCAGGCCGAGGAACGTATAGAGGCGCCCCATCCACTCGGCGTCGCGGCGCGCGAGGTAGTCGTTGACGGTGACGACGTGCACGCCCTTGCTGCCGAGGGCATTGAGGTACACCGGCAGCGTCGCGACCAGCGTCTTGCCCTCGCCGGTGCGCATCTCGGCGATCTTGCCCTGGTGCAGCGCGATGCCGCCCATCAGCTGCACGTCGAAGTGGCGCATCTTCAGCGTGCGCTTGCCGGCTTCGCGCACGACGGCGAAGGCCTCGGGCAGCAGGTCCTCGAGCGTGGCGCCTTCGGCCAGGCGCTTCTTGAACTCGTCGGTCTTGGCGCGCAGCGAAGCGTCGTCGAGCTTCTCGAACTGCGGCTCCAGCGCGTTGATGCGCTCGACCGTCCGCCGGTAGCCCTTCAGCAGGCGCTCGTTGCGGCTGCCGAAGATCGTCGTCAGGAATTTTGGAAGCATGCGGGGGTCGGCAGAAGGCTGGGGGCTCGGTGCCCGGCGCGCGCCCGGAAGGCGCGCCACGCCAGGGCCGGCCGCGGCCAAAGGCGACCCGGCAGTTTACCAGCCGATACCGCTTGGTCCTGGCTGCCCGCCTTCGCGCCGGCAGTGCGGCTCGGGGCTTGCCCTATCATCGATCGAGGGGTCGGGCGCGATACTGCGCCCGTCCAAACGCCCCGGCCGCCCGAGTGGGCAAGCCGTCGGGCCACAAGGCGGGCCGAAGAGCCGCCCAAGGACCCCACCGGAGCCGCCTCCAGACAAGAGCATCGGTTCCGGGCCCCGTCGAAGGGAGCCGGAGGAGACCACGACCGTGCGCGGGATGAATTGCCCGGGCGCATCACGCCACAGGCCGCGGAAAGGAATTCGATGAGTCACGATGCGGATCGACGCAAGCCGTCGAGCAAGGCGTCGAAACGGCCGATGCGGCCCACGCAGGCCGCCGCCGCGGCGCTGCTTGGCCTGGCCGCTTTCGGGCTGGTGATGACCACCGGTGCGGCCCAGGCCGCCACGACCGCCGCGGCGACCTCGGCGAAGGACAAGCCGGCGCGCAGCGCGAAGGCCACCAAGCCGGTCAAGCCGACCAGGTCGGCGAAGTCGGCCCGATCGACCGCCCCGAAACTGCCGAGCGCGAACAAGAACATCGCCGTCGCGGCCGCGGCGGTGCCGACGCAGCCTTCGGCGCTGATGAGCGCCGGCTGCCTCGACGGCCGGCATGGTGACTGGCTGAGCGGCGAACTGGGCGCCGCCAGCGGCGTGCTGCCGGCGTCCTTCGCGCGGCCGGCCATGGCCGATGCCGCCGATGCCGCCGATGCGGCCCCGGCCGCCAACCCGGCCGACGCGATCAACGCCGCCGAGACCACCCCGGCGATCCTCACCACGCAGGCCAGCGACTCCGCAGCCGCCTGCGTGCCGTTTGCCGCCGTGCGCACGCCGGCTGACCGCATCGAGTCGCTCGCCTTCCTGCCAACCTCCGTGTCTGTCGCCGGCGGCGAGCCCGTGCGCGTGATGGTCGTCAGCCGCACCGGCCTGCCCGGCGCGCCGACGACCCGTTGGCACGACCTGGCCGAACTGCCCGCCGGCGAGCGCGAAGTCTGGCTGCAGGCCGCCGGCGTGCTGGCCGGCGACGTGGCCGAGCAGGTGCCGGCGCGCTGGCAGCGCGACGTGAGCGTGCTCGTGCGGCAGATGAAGCGGCTGACGCACGCCCCGGACACGGCCTGGGTGCGCCTGGTGTTCAGCGGCCAGGGCGACGCGGTGCGCATCGAGGCCGTCGAACTTGTCGACGACACGAGCGGCCAGGCGCTCGACAGCGCGATCTGGCTCGACCGCGCCGACGGCCCGGGCGGTTTCGTCAGCGCCAGCGGCGGCGACCACGAGCGTGTGCTGTGGCAGTCGCCGGTGGACTACCGGCGCATCTCGCGCGGCGTCGGCCCGGCCACCGTCGTTGTGCGCAAGCGCGTGCTGGCCAAGCCGAAGACGCCGGGCGGCAAGCCGCGCGTCATCGTGCGCAGCTTCCGCACGCACGGCCAGCACCAGGGCATCGACTACGCCGCGCCGAGCGGCACGCCGGTCGTCACGGTCGCCGACGGCGCCGTGGTGCACGCCGGGCGCAGCGGCGGCTACGGCAACCTCGTCGTCGTCGACCACGGTGGCGGCATCACGACGTACTACGCGCACCTGTCGGCGTTCGGCGCCGGCGTGCAGGAAGGCGCGCGCGTCGAGCGCGGCCAGGAGATCGGGCAGGTCGGCTCGACCGGCCGCTCGACCGGCCCGCACCTGCACTACGAGATCCGCCGCGACGGCCAGTACCTCGACCCGGCGAACCCGGCGCAGACGCTGCCGAACTGGAACCTCTCGGCCGACGAGCACCATGTGGTGCTGACGCGCCTGCTGGCGCTGTCGATGTCGCGCCAGGGCGCGCACGTGCGCGCGACGCGGCAGCCGGCGCTGGCCGCCGCGCCGACGACGGGGTCGACGGCGGCGGCCGAGTAGGCAGGCTACTGCTTGGCGTCGCCGGCCGCGGCGCCCTTCATCATCGCCCCGGTCATCGGGATGAAGAAGACGCCCACGTCCTTGCGTGACGTGACCTTGCCGTCGGCGTCCTTGGCGTAGATGAACAGGAACTGGCCGCGCTTGAACGGCTGGCCGATCGGGATCAGCATGCGGCCGCCCGGCTTGAGCTGCTTGAACAGCGCCGGCGGCACGAACTGCGCCGCGCAGGTGACGATGATGCTGTCGAAGCCGCCGGCCACCTCGGGCCAGCCGTAGAAGCCGTCGCCGACCTTCGTGCTGACGTTGGTGATGCTCAGCGGCTGGTAGATGTTGGCGACCGCCTTGCCCAGCGGCTCGATGATCTCGATCGAGTACACGCTCTTGACGATGCGCGAGAGCAGCGAGCTCTGGAAGCCCGAGCCGGTGCCGATCTCGAGCACGGTGTCGGTGGGTTTCGGTTGCAGCGCCTGCGTCATGTAGGCCTGGCCGAGGTAGTCCGACAGCGCCGAGCCGAAGCCGATCGCCCACGGCTTGGCCTCGGCCTCGTAGGCGTCGCCGGCCAATGAACGCTTCTCGGCGTACTGGTAGTGGTAGTACTCGCGCGGCAGCGCGGCGAAGGCGCTCAGCACCGCCGGGTCGGCCTTGCCGAAGCGCTGCGCGAGGTAGCGCTCGATGCTCTTCAGCGCCGACTCCTTGCGCCGCTGGATCGCGTCGAACGCGCCCGCGCTGATCTCGTGCGGCCGACCGCTGGCCTGCATCGCGGCGATGTAGGCCTCGCGGGTCCACTTGGCCGGCGGCGTCGCCGCGGCGGGCGAGGCGGGAGCCAAAGCCGCAGCGGGCGTGGGCTGCGCCGCAGCGCGGCCGGCCAGCGAGGCCAGCAGCGCGGCGCTGAAGGTGCGACGGAACATCGAGTGAATCTCCTGGGAAGGTGGCGTCAGAACGGGTGAAGTCGAAATCGGGACGACGGCGCGGAAGGGGCGGGGTCGCGGGCGTGAACGTTTCAGGCACCCGCCAGTGCCGGCTGCGCCGCGCTGCGCCGCGCCAGCGGCGGCCACAGCCACACGAGCAGGTACAGCCCGATGCCGGAGGCCACCAGCACGCGGTTGCCGTGGCCCATCGCCAACAGGTGGGCCAGCGGCGAGGCGACGACCGAGAAGGCGCCGTTCAGGCTCCAGGCCCACGGCACGAAGTGCGGATAAGGCTGCAGCGCCGCCATGCCGCACGCGAACGGGAAGCCGAGCGCGATGCCCACCGGCGCGATCGCCAGCAGCAGCACCGCGATGCGCACCGGCAGCGGCCAGGCGATGCCCAGCGGCAGCAGCGTGTCGGCGAACGCGAAGGCAAAGGCGCAAAAGCCGAGGATCACGAGGCACGCGCGGCGCAGGCCGCGGCGCAGCAGGCGCGCGTCGTTGTGCGCGTGCTCGGTGAAGCGGCCGCTCCACCAGCTGCCGATGCCGCTGTACAGCAGCATCGAGCCGAGCGCCAGCGAGAAGCCGAGCGTGCGGTCGTTGAGGAAGTAGGTCGCCTTCTCGATCAGGTAGATCTCGATGAAGAGGAACCCGAGCCCGAGCCCGGCGAAGTAGGCGATCGAGCGGCTCACGAGCCGCGCGTGCATGCCCATCGTCTTGCGCCTGAACAGAGGCAGTGACAACACGAGCAGCGCAATCACCACCGACTGCGCCAGCACCGCGACGCTGACGAGCGCGCCGATCTCCTCGCGCGGCACGAGGTCGATGCGTTCGAAGATCGCCGGCAGCGCCGCCAGCCGCAGCACCGAGAAGAAGTGCGGCCGGTCGGTCGTCGCCGGGCTCAGGTCCACCGTCGCCGGCCAGCGCTGCCCGCCCGGCAGCACGTAGGCGCGGATCTCGGCGGCGAGCGCGTCCTGCCGCTCGCCGGGCCGGCCGAGCTGCACCTGCTCGAACGACACGGCGGGCAGGTCGTTCCAGATCTTCGCGCCGGCCGGGTCGACGCCGGGCAGGTACGGCGTGTCGAACGAGCGCTCGTCGCAGAAGCGCTGGATGGCCGCGATCGCGGCGGCGTCGAACGGCTGCTTGGACAGCAGGATGCGCGCGTTCCACGCCGAGCGGTAGACGACGATGTGCCGCGACGGATCGGCGACGCCGGCGGCGCGCAGCGCCTGGCGCGCGGTGAGCACGAGCTTGACGGCGTAGACCGTGAACTCGCGGATCGACACCGGCACCGAGATCATCCCGGTCGGCGACAGCGCACGGTGGTACGCGGCCAGCCCCTCGACGGTGAACGAGTACTTGCTGATGTCGCTGCTGCCCTGGAAGTCGAGCGCGATGTCGACGAGGTCGAACGATGCCTCGGGCTGGCCGGCGACGCTGCGCAGGTAGGCTGACGGCGCGGTGGCCAGCCGGCGTGCGTCGCCTTGAAGGTCGGGCCGGTACTGGCCGATCAGCGAGTGGATCGTCGGCTCGGGCTCGAGCGCGACGATGCGGCCGGCGCCGAGTTGCGCCGCCTCGTCGAGCCGGTAGCCGCCGCGGCTGCCCACCAGCAGCACCGCCGGCGCCTTGGGCACGAGCCGGTACGGCAGCGCGTCGAGCGAGGCGTTCAGGTACGGCAGCGCGCCGGGGCGCTCGCGCGGCAACGAGGTCAGGCGGTTGCCGTCGGCATACAGGCCGTAGGTCGCGATCGGCTCGGCGCCGCCGAGCATCGCCTCGTTGTTGGACAGGTCGACGTCCAGCCGTTCGGTGAAGTTGCCGAGCACCTCGTAGACGCCGCGCGGCGACTTGATCACCTGCAAGCGCTCGTTGCCCTCGACGCGCAGCGGCGCGGCGATCGCCTTGTACTCGTTGTAGTCGGCGCGCGCGAAGAGCAGCACCGCGGCCACCGCGCCGATGGTGAGCGCCAGCAGCGCGCCGCGCCCGGCCGGCGCGCGCACGAGCAGCCAGCCGGCGAGCGCCAGCACCGGCAGCAGCACGAGCGGCAGCGCAAACGGATGCAGCACGAACATCAGCGCGACGACGACGATGCCCGACGCGCCCGCGCCGACGAGGTCGGCGGCGTAGATGCGCGAGATGTCGCTGCCGAAGGCGACGAAGTACAGGCCGATGAACGCGCCGCTCAGGAAGAAGAACGGGAACAGCGCCGCGTAGTACGCGCCGATGCGCCACAGCTGCGCGTCCATCGTCGCGTGGTTCTGCAGCGCGAGCGGATTGAAGTCGATCGCGGTCAACGCGATCGTGCCGCCGGCCAGCGAGACGATCATCGCCGCCGGCAGCCACGCGAAGGCGCGGCGCACGCGCTGCACATCGGCGAGCAGCCAGTCCTTGGCGAGGTTGAGCACGACGCCGCTGGCGGCGATGCCGACCATCGTGATCGAGATGACCCAGTAGCCGTACTCGGACCAGCTGACGATCGCGAACCAGCGCGTCAAAGCGATCTCGTAGCCGACCGAGGCGAGGGCGACGAGGAAGAGCGGGACGAGCTGCGGGCGGCCGAGGCCGCCGGTGGCGGGCGCGAAAGAGGCTTCGGTGCTCATCGGCCGGCACCTGTGTCGGTGACTGCGGCGGCGGCCGCGGCGGGCACGTGCCGCACGAACTGCTCGAGCCGCTCGTTGAACGCCGCCGCCTCGTCGACGAAGAGCGCGTGCCCGGCGTCGGCGTAGAGCTGCGTCTCGATCGACGCATGGCGCGCGCCGACGATCTGCCCTTGTTGAGCGAACCTCGGCGTGTAGGCGTAGAGCACCGGCATCGCCGCGGCGCAGGCGTACAGCGCGTCGCGCCAGAACTCGCGCGGCCGTGGCTGGCGCAAGAGGTCGATCGATGCGGCGAGCGGCGTGCGCAGCGCCGCCTCGACGAGCGCGTCGCGCCACGCGGGCTCGACCGGGCGCTTGAACATCGCGTTCACGAACCCGCTTACCGTCTCGCGGCGGCGGGTGCGCAGTCGCTTGAAGAAGGTCGGGTCGGAAGCCGGCGGGTCGCCGACGCCGACTGAGTTGTCCACGAGTACCAGCGCGCGCACCGGCGTCGCCGCGCCGCTTGCGCGCACGTCGTGCAGGTACTGCAGGCTTTCGAGCACGCCGAGCGACCAGCCGACCAGCACCACCGGCACCTCGCATCGCGCGGCCACAAGCCATTGGCCGATGTCGGCGGCGCGCTGCGCGTAGGTGTAGCCGTCGGGCGCGACGGCCGATTCGCCCTGGCCGCGCGGGTCGAGCGCCAGCACGCGGTGGTGCGTTGCGAAGTGCGCGAGCTGCGCACGCCAGATCCACGCCGGCATCGTCCAGCCGGGGACGAAGGCGAGGGTGGGTGCGGCGGCGGCGCGGGTGGTGCGGGTCGCGTCGGCCGGCCCCGCTTCGAGGTAGTGCAGCCGCACGCCGTCGGAGGTGGTGAACCAGCGGCTGGCGGCTGTTGAGGTGTCAGGAGGGCCGGCAGGCACCGCTGCAAGCGTGCGGGGGCTCCCGAGTGCACCGGCGAGTGCGCCGCCGAGGCCGATCAGGCTCGTAAGGCCGACAAACGTCCGCCGCCGGGGGCGCCAGGCGCACCCCAGGGGCTCTTCGATCGAGCGCATGGATGAAATCGAAGCGGGCCGTGCGGCGCGACCTGCGGCGGCATCGCGGTGATGCAGCCAGCGATCGTCAAATTCATGCGGCCCGCACTCCTCGGCGGTTCCCTACCCAGCCGCGAAGTGTAATGACCCACCTCGACGCGGCGCCACCGCGCCCGCCGATCAGCGCGCCGGATCGGCGGCGTTCGCGCTCGAACCGGTGGCGGTAGTGGTGGTGGGCGCCGGAGTCGCCTGCCGTACTGCGGCGCTTGGCGCAGTCCCGCCCGTGCCCGCCGGCGGCGCGGAGGCCGGCTGGCGAGCCGCCACCTGTAACGAGCTGGCTGCCGGCTCGCTGCTGCGGCGCCTGGGCTCCTTGTCCGAGGCCTTGCTGCCGCCGGCCAGGAAGCGCGCCGGGTCCTGCGGCGCGCCGTCGACCAGCACCTCGAAGTGCAGGTGCGGGCCGGTCGAGCGGCCGGTGCTGCCGACGCGTGCGACGAGCTGGCCGCGCTTGACCAGCGCCCCGCGCTCCACCTCGAAGGCCGAGTTGTGCGCGTAGCGCGTGACGAGGCCGTTGCCGTGGTCGATCTCGAGGGTGTTGCCGTAGGCGGCGTGCCACTCGCGCAGCGTGACGATGCCGCCGGCCGCGGCGTAGACCGGCGTGCCGACCTCGGCCGGGAAATCGAGCCCCGCGTGCAGCGACGGGTGGCCGTTGAACGGATCGGCCCGGACCCCGAAGCCCGAGCCGACGCCGACGTTGACCGGCGGCGAACTCGGCACCAGCAGCGCCTGCAGCCGCGACTCGAGCAGGCGCGACTCCATCAGCGTGAAGATGTCGGTGTTCTGGTCGACGGCCAGGCCGAGCACCTCGACCGTCGTCTGCAACTCGGTCAACGACGGGCGATCGAGCGGCAGATACGGCCCGCCGGCGCCACCCGCTGACGAGCTGACGGTGCGCTTCAGCGGCTTCAGCTCCTCGGCCTTCACGCCGGCCAGGCCGACGACACGCTCGCCCATCGCCTCGAGCTTGACGAGCTTGGCCTGCATGTCGCCGACCTTCTGCGCGATGGCGTCGAGGTTCTCGCGCATGAAGCGGTCGCGCTGTGCGATCTCGTCGCGCACGACCAGGCGCACGATCTGGCTGACGATCGGCCAGCCCTCGCGCGCGGCCTTCAGGAAGATGAAGTGGTAGATCGTGCCCGAGGCGAGCAGGAAGACGAGCGCCAGCGCGAACAACGCGCCGAGGATCTGCCAGCGCGAGAAGCTCAGCGACCGCGTCGGCGCGAGGCTGCTGTGGGTGATGAGCACTTGCATCGCTAGACTCCTCCGATGATCCGGCCGACATCCCCTCCGTCACGCCCTGGCGGCGGGAACGCCGCGCCGGGCAAGGGATTCGCTGCCTCCCTCGACCAGGCCCTGCACGCCAGCGAACCGCTGGCCGCGCTGCTGGCCCGGCTGGCCCAGTCGCAGGCGCGCTGGGCCGTTGTCGCCGCCGGCCTGCCGGCCGAACTGGCTGCTGCGGCGCGCCCCGGCCCGCTGGATGAGCGTGCCTGGACCCTCCTCGCCGACCACGCTGCTGCGGCGGCCAAGCTGCGCCAGCATCTGCCCGATATCGAGGCGGCGCTGGCGGCGCATGGCTGGCTGGCTCCTGCGGTCAGGATCAAGGTGCGGCCCAGGGGTTCTTGATCGGGCCGGCGCGGGCCGATTCTAGGAGCCGGGCTGCGCCGCCCGCTGGCGCGGCGCTGCCGAATTGGCAGCGATTTGTGTCCGCGCCGGGGCGTGCCGTGACCGCGCCGTGATCGAGCTAATGGTGCCGGCTGTCCGAATCGAACGGACGACCTTCCGCTTACAAGGCGGGTGCTCTACCAACTGAGCTAAGCCGGCCGGGGGCGGGATTGTAGGAGGCGGGGCGGCCCGCCCTCCCTTGATGCGCTACTTGACGCGCTTCAGCGACGGCCGCGGCGCGCCGGGTTCGGGCGGCTCGGGCGGCTGCGGTGCAGCGGCGGGTGCCTGGCCGGCGCCCGCCTCGGGCGCGTTACCGCCCGGCCCTGCGTCCCGCGGCTCGCGGCCCTCGCGCTCCTGCCGCGCCAGGCGCAAGCCGCGCGCCGGCGCAGGTCCGGATGCCGAAGGCGCGCGTCCCGCCTTGCCGGCGCCTCCTGTCCCTGAGGCTGCCGCCGAAGGGGTCGCCGCGCCCGCGCCCGCCTCGCCGGGGCTCGGCATCGGAAAGGCCATGCCCTGGCCGTTCTCGCGCGCGTAGATCGCGACGACGTGGTCGATCGGCACGACGATCTCGCGCGGTACGCCGCCGAAGCGGGCCTTGAACTCGATCATTTCGTTGCCGAGCTTCAGCCCCGAGGTTGCCTCGAAGCCGACGTTGAGCACGATCTCGCCGTTCTTCACGTACTCGGCCGGCACCTGCACGCTCGCGTCGACGTGCACGGCGATGTACGGCGTGAAGCCGTTGTCCGTGCACCAGTCGTGCAGCGCCCGCAGCAGGTACGGCCGCGTCGAGCTGCCGGGGTTGTCGGCGCCGGGACCGGTGCTCATCGGCTCGCGATTCGGATGACGCCCGGCCTCTTACTTGCGCATCACCTTCTCGGAAGGCGTCAGCGCCTCGATGTAGGCCGGGCGCGAGAAGATGCGCTCGGCGTACTTCAGCAGCGGCACGGCGTTCTTGGAGAGGTCGATGCCGTAGTAGTCGAGCCGCCACAGCAGCGGCGCGATCGCCACGTCGAGCATGCTGAAGTCGTCGCCGAGCATGTACTTGTTCTTCAGGAAGATCGGCGCCAGTTGCGTCAGCCGGTCGCGGATCTGCTCGCGCGCGCGCTCGAGCTGCTTTTCGGTCGCCTTGACGCCGCGGCCCTCGAGCAGGTTGACGTTGGCGAACAGTTCCTTCTCGAAGTTGAAGAGGAACAGCCGCACCCGAGCCCGCGCCACCGGGTCGCCCGGCATCAGCTGCGGGTGCGGGAAGCGCTCGTCGATGTACTCGTTGATGATGTGGCTCTCGTACAGGATGAGGTCGCGCTCGACCAGGATCGGCACCTCGTTGTACGGGTTCATCAGCGCGATGTCTTCGGGTTTGGCGAAGACGTCGACGTCGCGGATCTCGAAGTCCATGCCCTTCTCGAACAGCACGAAGCGGCAGCGGTGCGAATAGGGATCGGTGGTTCCGGAGTACAGCACCATCATGGCGAGGGGCCCTTGGTCGTGATGGAGAAAAAAAGGTCGGCACGAAACGCGAAATGCGCAGCAAGGCACCCGCGGGCCCGTGACTGCGCAAGTGTGCGCCGCCCGCCGGCAAGCCGTGCGGGCGGGGCGAAACAAGCCTACTTCACGTCTTTCCAGTACGCCGCGTTCAGGCGCCAGGCGATCACGGTGAACAGGGCGATGAACAGCAGCACCCACACGCCCAGGCGCACGCGGCTGGCCTGGTTGGGCTCGCCCATCCACTGCAGATAGGCGACGAGGTCAGCGACCGCCTCGTTGTACTGCGCCGGCGTCAACGTGCCAGGGCTGACCAGTTCGTAGCCCTTGAAGACCTGCACCGTCTTCTTTGCGTCGTGCGGGTCGCGCTCGGTGGCGTAGACGGCGCGCTGCACGCCCTGCATCTCGTGCAGCACGTGCGGCATCGCGACGCCCGGGAAGGCAAGGTTGTCCCAGCCGGTGGCCTTGGTCTCGTCGCGGACGTAGGCGCGCAGGTAGGTGTAGAGGTAGTCGGCGCCGCTGCCCTTGCTGGCATCGGCGCGCGAGCGCGCGATCACCGTCAGGTCGGGCGGCGCGGCGCCAAACCACTCCTTGGCGTCCTTCGTGTCGAGCGCCGAGAGCATCGTGTCGCCGACCTTGGCGCCGGTGAAGACCAGGTTGTCCTTGATCTGCTGCTCGGTCAGGCCGATGTCGCGCAGGCGGTTGTAGCGCATGTACGCCGCGGCGTGGCAGTTCAGGCAGTGGTTGACGAAGAGCTTGGCGCCGTTTTGCAGCGCGGCCATGTCGGTGACGCGCGCGGCCGGGAACTTGTCCCAGGCGATGCCTACGCTGGCGGCGTGCGCGGTGCCGAGCGTGCAGGCGGCCAGCAGCGCCGGCAGCAGCGACGCGCGCACGGTGGAGAGGATCTTCTTCATGGGTCTTGTCGTCTCGCTCTGTGCTGTGGGGTCTGGGCCGTGGCGCTCAGTGCGCCTGGAACCGCACGCGCTCGGGCACCGGCCTGAACTCGCCGATGCGGCTCCACCAGGGCATCAGCAGGAAGAAGCCGAAGTAGAAGAGGGTGCCGATCTGCGAGATCAGCGTGCCGGTCTCCGAAGGCGGCTTGATGCCGAGGTAGCCCAGCACCAGGAAGACGACGACGAAGACAAGGTACAGCCAGAAGTTCCAGCGCGGCCGGTAGCGGATGCTCTTGACGGGGCTGCGGTCCAGCCACGGCAGCGCGAAGAGGATCAGCACCGCCGCGCCCATCACGACGACGCCCCAGAACTTGGCGTCGAAGGTCTTCAGCAGGCCCGCGAAGACCACCGCGGCGATGCCGATGGCGACCTTGCCGCGCGCCGACAGGCCGCCGAGCAGGATCGCGAGCACGCCGCCGACGAGCGTCAGGCCGACGAGCCAGTTGACCATCACGTCGGTCGTCGCGCGCAGCATCGAGTAGTACGGCGTGAAGTACCACACCGGGGCGATGTGCGCCGGCGTCTTCAGCGGGTCGGCGGGGATGAAGTTGTTGTATTCGAGGAAGTAGCCGCCAAGCTCGGGCGCGAAGAAGAGGATCGCCGAGAAGGCCATCAGGAACACGCCCACGCCCAGCATGTCGTGCACCGTGTAGTACGGGTGAAACGGAATGCCGTCGAGCGGGATGCCGCGCGAGTCCTTCTTCGCCTTGATCTCGACGCCGTCCGGGTTGTTCGAGCCCACGTCGTGCAGCGCCAGCAGGTGCGCGACGACCAGGCCCAGCAGCACCAGCGGCACGGCGATGACGTGGAAGCTGAAGAAGCGGTTCAGCGTCGCGTCGCCGACGACGTAGTCGCCGCGGATCAGGATCGCCAGCTCCTCGCCGACGAAGGGGATGGCGGCAAAGAGGTTGATGATGACCTGCGCGCCCCAGTAGCTCATCTGGCCCCACGGCAGCAGGTAGCCCATGAAGGCCTCGGCCATCAGCGCGAGGAAGATCGCGCAGCCGAAGATCCACACCAGCTCGCGCGGCTTGCGGTAGCTGCCGTAGATCATGCCGCGCCACATGTGCAGGTACACGACGATGAAGAAGGCGCTGGCGCCCGTGCTGTGCATGTAGCGGATCAGCCAGCCCCACGGCACGTCGCGCATGATGTACTCGACCGACGCGAAGGCCGTCGCCGCGTCGGGCTTGTAGTGCATGACGAGGAAGATGCCGGTGACGATCTGGATCACCAGCACCAGCATCGCCAGCGAGCCGAAGAAGTACATCCAGTTGAAGTTCTTCGGCGCGTAGTACTCCGACATGTGCACGCGGTAGGCGTCGAACGCGGTCGGGAACCGGTTCTCCAGCCACACCGTGGCCTGTGTCAGAGCCGAGGCGCCGGCCGGCGCTTCCTTGAATTCAGCCATCTCTTGGTCCCTCTGTCCCTCGCCCTTGTTCGAGGCGCGCGCAGGTTCGTTCTTGCGGTTCTTGGCGGCCTCGGCGCGCGGCCGGCCCGCGCGGCGTGAGGCGCGTAGGCCGCCGTCAGGCCTTCTTGTCCTCGCCGATCAACAGCACGGTGTCGGACACGTACATGTGCGGCGGCACTTCGAGGTTGTCGGGCGCCGGCTTGTTCTTGAACACGCGCCCGGCAAAGTCGAACGTCGAGCCGTGGCACGGGCACAGGAAGCCGCCGGCCCAGTCGTCGGGCAGCGAAGGCTGTGCGCCCGGGGTGAACTTGTCCACCGGCGAGCAGCCCAGGTGCGAGCAGATGCCCACGCCGACGAAGAACTCGGGCTTGATCGAGCGGTGGCCGTTCTTCGCGTACTCGGGCGTCGGGTAGGCGGTGCGCTGCGAAGTGGGGTCGGCGAGCTGCGGGTCGAGCTTGGGCAGCGCGGCGAGTTGCTCGGGCGTGCGGCGCACGATCCACACCGGCTTGCCGCGCCATTCGACGGTCAGCTTCTCGCCGGGCTTGATGCCGCTGATGTCGACCTGCACCGGTGCGCCGGCCGCGCGTGCGCGCTCCGAAGGCGCGAAGCTCGAGACGAACGGCACCGCGGTCGCGACACCGCCGACGGCACCGGCGCCGCAGGTGATGGCGATCCAGGTGCGGCGCTCCTTGTCGATGCCCTCGCCGGGGCCTGCGCTTCCCAGGCTGCCGCCTGCCCCCGCGCTCAACACTTCGCTCATGACTGTCCTCTAGTCGGATGCATCGTTCTGGTCAATCGATGATTCTAGCCGAGCGGCCCCGCGTGCCCCGGGGGCTAACATGCCCCGCGCGTCGGGCACCGTCCGCGCCGCCATGCCGAAACCAGTTCAACAACAGCGCCAGGAGGGCACCGCATGAGTTTCATGTCCGAGTTCAAGGAGTTCGCCGTCAAGGGCAACGTGATGGATCTCGCCGTCGGCGTGATCATCGGCGGCGCCTTCGGCAAGATCGTCGACTCGGTGGTCGGCGACCTGATCATGCCGATCGTCGGCCGCATCTTCGGCGGCCTCGACTTCAACAACTACTTCATCCCGCTGGCCGGGCAGACGGCCACCAACCTGGCCGACGCGAAGAAGGCCGGCGCCGTGTTCGCCTATGGCAGCTTCATCACGATCGCGCTGAACTTCATCATCCTCGCCTTCATCATCTTCCTGATGGTCAAGCAGATGAACCGGTTGAAGCGCGAGGCGCCACCCGCACCGCCGGCCGCGCCGCCCGAAGACGTGGTGCTGCTGCGCGAAATCCGCGACGCGTTGAAGAAGTGACGGCTCGAACAGCCCCTGTTTCCGGGGGGCGTTCGATGTTAGGGAGCATGCAACCGGCCGTCACAAGCGTGTGATCAGGGCCCCATTTCAGGCCCACACCTGCTCACATCCTCGGTAGGGGCATGCCGCATACTCGTGCGGCCATTCCCTTACCCGATGAAATCTGCTGTTCACCGTCGGCTACCGGCCCAGCTGGAAGCCGCCATCCACCGCCTGAAGCTCGCCGTGCGGGCGGCGGTCGATCGCACGGTGGAAAGCCTCGGCCTGGCGGCGCTGTCGGCGCCGAACCTCGTGCGGCGCGACGACCTGCTGGCCGCGCAGTTCGAGTTGAACCGCAAGAGCGCGGCCTTCGCGCTCGCCTTCAACGAGGCGTTCGACGAGTGGATCGCGCGTGAGGCGCATTCGCCCGGCGAGCCGCTGCCGAAGGCGGCGACGGCGACGCAATGGGATGCGCTGGCGCTCGTCGACGACCAGGAAGTCGAGCGCAAGATCAGCGCCGAGCGCTTTGCCACCGACGTCATCACCGGCTGCGAGTGGGAGCTGCGCGAGCTCGACGGCTACGTCGGCTCGCTGCTCGGCCAGGTCGGCGAGACGGCGGTGCGCAACCCGCTGCGGCCCGAGGTCATCGGACACTCGCTGATCCGCGGCGTCGCGGCCGTGAGCGAGCGGCCCGAGGTACGCCGCGTGCTTCAAACCGAGCTGGCGCGCTCGATCGGCAACGAGCTGCGCACCGTCTACGCCGACGTCGTCGAGCGCATGCGCCAGGCCGGCGTGCAGCCGTTGTCGCTGGCCGTGCGCCAGCGCCGCCAGCGCGTGCCGGGCAGCGGCGCCCCGGGCGAAGAAGGCACCGGCGGCAGCGAGTTCGACCCCGGCGTCACCTGGGACCCCGGCTACGGCCAGGGCGGCTACGCGGTGCCGGGCGGCGGCGGTGCGCCGGGCGCGATGGGATACGGCGGCCACGGCGGCCACGGCGGCCACGACGGATATGTCGGTCACGGCGGCCGCGCCGGACACCCGGGCGGCCGGGGCGGCCACGGTGGCGGCTACCCCGGCAGTGGCCACGGTGGCTACGCTGGCACCGGCCACGGCGGCGGCTATCCGGGCAGTGGCTACGGCAGCAGCTCGCGCGGCGGCGCCTTCGGCCACACCGGCGCCGGCGGCCCGATCACCGGCCGCGGCGGCGCGGCGCGCAGCGGCTACGGCACCAGCGGCTACTCCACCGCCAGCGGCGCGACCGGCGCCGCCAGCGCGAATGGCGGCGCGGCCTTCGGGCGCAGCACGCGCGGCGGCGCGACGCTCGGCACCGTCGACGCAACGATGATGGCGCTGATGCGCCGCCTGGCCATCAGCTCGCAGCCGGTGTACAGCGGCAACGCCGGCAGCTTCGACACCTCGCCGCAGGCGCTGGCGCCGAACCTGATCCGCGCCCACCGCAGCGAGCTGCGCGAGGCCAGCCGCGGTGGCGTCGACCACCTCGTCATCGACGTCATCGGCACCCTGTTCGACGCCATCCTCGCGGACCCGAAGGTGCCGCCGCAGCTGGCGCGGCAGATCGCGCGGCTGCAGGTGCCGGTGCTGCGCGCCGCACTGGGCGACACGACCTTCTTCGCTTCGCGCCGCCACCCGGTGCGCCGCTTCATCAACCGCATCGCCTCGCTCGGCGCGTCGTTCGACGACTTCTCCGAGAGCGAGGCGCGCGACTTTCTGGCCAAGGTCCGCGACCTCGTGCACGACGTCGTCGAAGGCGACTTCGAGCAGCTCGGGCTGTACGAGACCAAGCTGGCCGCGCTCGAGGACTTCGCCGCCGAGCTGGCCAGCCGCAACGCCGCCGCGCACGGCGCCGCGCCGGCGCTGCTGGCGGCCAAGGAAGACGAGGCGCAGCTCACCGAGCTGTACGCGCGCCAGCTCGAGATGGACCTGCGCGGCCTGGCGGCGCCCGAGTTCATCGTCCACTTCGTCACCCAGGTCTGGAGCCGCGTGCTGCTGCGCAACGCGCTCACGCACGGCGGCGACAGCGAGCAGATGAAGCGCGCGCGCCAGACGGCGCTGGACCTCGTGCTCAGCGTGCAGGCCAAGCCGACGCCGGCGCACCGCAAGACCTTCCTCGCTGGCCTGCCGAACATGATGCAGGCGCTGAACCTGGGGCTGAACCTGATCGGCTGGCCCGAGGGCGAGCGCCGCGCCTTCTTCGGCCAGCTGATGCCCGCGCACGCCGAGGCGCTGAAGGCGCCGACAGCGCGCATGCTCGACATCAACCTGATGGCACGCCAGGTCGACGGCGCGCTCGCCAAGCCGGTGCCCACGCGCGAGAGCCTCGGCGCCCCGGGCATGAAGCTGCCGGTGCTCAGCGAAGAGATCGTGCTGCCGCGAATCACCGCCGAAGAGGCGCGCCAGATCGGCCTCGTCGAAGAGGCGTCGATCGACTGGAACGGCAAGGTCGACATCGACGTCGCCGCGATGACCGAGGTGCGCCAGGCCGTCAAGGAGGCCGAACTGGCCTCCAAGCCGATCGGCCCGCTGCCGGCGCCCGCCGACCCGGTGGAGCCGACCGCCGGCCGCGACCTCGCCGACCACGTGCAGGTGGGCAACGCCTACCACATGCACCTCGACGACCAGTGGCACCGCGTGCGCCTCGTGCACGTGAGCCCGGCGCGCACCTTCTACGTCTTCACGCGCGGCGAGCGCCACAAGCGCGCCCACACGCTGACGCATCGCATGCTGGTGCGGCTGTGTGAATCGGGGCGGCTGCGCTCGTTCGAAGGGGTCGAGCTGATCGACCGCGCGACGGCTCGCGCGCGCCGCCACCTGACGCATCTGGCGCCGCTGGCGGCCTGATCAGCCGACCTTCCTGCGGCTGCCCGCCAGCCGCCGCGCCCACTTCATCGCCGCCAGCAGGCTCGCCGGGTCGGCGCGGCCCTGGCCGGCGATGTCGAAGGCGGTGCCGTGATCGGGGCTCGTACGCACGAACGGCAGGCCGAGCGTCACGTTGACGCCGTCCTCGACGCCGAGGTACTTCACCGGGATCAGGCCGTGGTCGTGCGTCATCGCGACGACGAGGTCGAACTCGCCGCGGCGCGCGCGCATGAACACCGTGTCGGGCGCGAAGGGGCCGCGCGCATCCATGCCGCGCGCCTGCGCCGCCTGCACCGCCGGCGCGATGAAGCGGATCTCCTCGTCGCCGAAGAGGCCGCCTTCGCCGGCGTGCGGGTTCAGGCCGGCCACGGCGATGCGCGGCGCGTCGAAGCCGAAGCCGCGTGCGGCGGCATGCGCGATCTCGAGCGTGCTCAGCACGGCGTCGAAGTCGAGCAGCTCGAGCGCGCGGCGCAGCGCCACGTGGATCGTCACGAGCACGACGCGCAGCTCGTCGTTGGCCAGCATCATGCGCACCGGTGGCGGCGTGCTGCCCGCTGAAGTGGCCAGCGCCTGCAGCATCTCGGTGTGGCCGGGGTAGGGCACGCCGCCGGCGGCAAGCGCCTCCTTGTGCACCGGCGCGGTGACGATGGCCGCGGCGCGGCCTTGCTGCACGCAGCGCACCGCGTGCTCGATGCAGCGCGCTGCCGCGGCGCCGGCGCTGGCATCGATGCGGCCCCAGGGCAGCGCCGCAAGGCCCTCGGGCAAGCCCGGCACGGCCAGCATCGGCAGGCAGCCCGGCGGCACCGCGGCGAGGTCGCCCGGCTCGTCGACGAGCGCCGTCATCGCCGCGCCGGCGCGCCGCAGCACCGCGGCATCGCCGGCCACGACGGCATTGCGCAACTCGCCGCGCTCGAAGGCGCGCACGATGATCTCCGGGCCGATGCCCACCGGGTCGCCCATCGTCAGCACGAGCGGCAGGTCGGTCGTCGTGTTCGTCGCGTTCATCGTCGAAGTCATGGGATGCGGCGGCAGGCCCCGTGCTCGCTCGCGCTCGATCAAGCCGGGTTGTCGATCTCGATGAAGCGGTGCTCGAGGCCGAAGCGCGCCGCGATGTGCTCGCCGACGGCCGGCGCGCCGTAGCGCTCGCTCGCGTGGTGACCGCAGGCGATGAAAGCGACGCCGGTCTCGCGTGCCAGGTGCGCCTGCGGCTCGGAGATCTCGCCGGTCAGGAAGGCATCGGCGCCGGCGGCGATGGCCGCTTCGAAATAGCCCTGCGCGCCGCCGGTGCACCAAGCCACCCGCGCCAGCGGCCGGCCGTCGCCGGGCAGGACGAGCGGCGTGCGGCCGAGCGCGCGCGCCACGCCTTCGGCCAGCGCCTGTGCGCTGCGCCACGGCCCAGCCGCGCCGATGAAGCCGAGGTCCTGCTCGCCGAAGCGCGAATCGGCCGTGAGCGTGAGGCGCCGGCCGAACTGCGCGTTGTTGCCGAACTCGGGCTCGGCATCGAGCGGCAGGTGATAGGCAAACAGGCTCACGTCGTTCGCCAGCAGCCGCGCCACGCGCTCGCGCAGCCACCCGGTCAACCGCCCGTCATGGCCGCGCCAGAAGAGGCCGTGGTGCACGAGCAGCGCATCGGCGCCCGCGGCGATGGCCGCGTCGATGAACGCGAGGCTCGCGGTGACGCCGCTCGCGAGCCGCTTCACCTCGGGGCGGCCTTCGACCTGCAACCCGTTCGGCCCATAATCGCGGAACGCCTCGGGGCGCAGCAGTTCCGCGAGCGCGCGGTCGATGTCGGTGCGTCGGGCCATCGACGGCGATTGTGCCCGCCGGGGTCCTTGTTCTCGGCGGCCGCGCCTGCATCTCCTGACAGTTCGCGCGACGGTCCGCCGGGCAGCGTGACCAGGTCGCGGTGCATGCGCCCGGTTCGATGGCCGCCCGATTGCCTGTCGAGCCTGATGAGCCTGATGAGCCTGCTGAGCCTGTCGAGCCCGGCGACCGATTCCGATCCCTCCCACTTTGCACCCGAGCCCCGACCCCTCTTCCATGTGGCGCCGCATCTGGCTTCTCTTCGCCCAGGGCGTGACGGTTGCGCTCGCGGCGCTGTTCGTCGTCGCGACGCTGAAGCCCGAGTGGCTGCCCCGCAACGGCGGCAGCACCGTGCTGCCGTTGCCCACGCTCAGCGAGGCGCCGGCGCGTGATCTGCGGCCCACCGCCGCGGCCGCGTCAGGCGCGGCGGGCGGGGCCGGCGCCGCGCTGCCCGGCGGGCTCGGCTTCAGCCAGGCGGCGCGCCGCGCCGCGCCGGCAGTGGTCAGCATCACGGCGACAAAGCTGGCGCGCAACCCGCACGCCGACGACCCGCGCTTTCGCTTCTTCTTCGGCGACCGCGCGCCGGCGCCGCAGCAGCAACTCGGCCTCGGCTCGGGCGTCATCGTCTCGCCGGAGGGCTACCTGCTGACCAACCACCACGTCGTCGCCGACGCGGTGGACATCGAGGTGCAACTGGCCGACGGCCGCGGCACGCGCGCCGTGCAGGTGGGCAGCGACGTCGAGACCGACATCGCGGTGCTGAAGATCGACCTCGACAACCTGCCGGTGCTGGCGCTGGCTGACGGCCGCTCGCTGCAGGTGGGCGATGCGGTGCTGGCGATCGGCAACCCGTTCAACATCGGCCAGACGGTCACCGCCGGCATCGTCAGCGCGCTCGATCGCACGCAGCGCGGCAGCTCGCCGTTCCAGAGCTTCATCCAGACCGACGCGGCGATCAACCCCGGCAACTCGGGCGGCGCACTCGTCGACGCGCACGGCAGCCTCGTCGGCATCAACACCGCGATCTTCTCGAGGAGCGGCGGCCACATGGGCATCGGCTTCGCGGTGCCGGTGGACACGGCGCGCCAGGTGATGGAGCAACTCGTGCGCGGCGGCAAGGTGCGCCGCGGCTTCATCGGCGTGGACATCCGCGACCTCAATGCCGAACTGGCCGAGAGCCTGTCGTTGCCGGTGAAGACCGGCGTGCTGATCACCGGCGTGCTCAACGACGGCCCGGCGGCCAAGGGCGGCGTGCGCCCCGGCGACGTCGTCGTGCGCGTCGGCGACCGCGCGGTGGCGAACTCGGCCGAGCTGCTGACCGCCGTGGCTGCGCTGGCGCCTGACAGCGAGGTGCAGTTCAGTGTGCAGCGCGGCGCCGAGGCGTTGAGCGTGCGCCTGAAGGTCGGCGAGCGGCCCTCGGCGGTGGCGCGGCCCGGCGGGCGCTGACTACAACATCAACGCCAGCCGCTCGAGGATCAGCACGGCGAAGAAGCCGAGCGCGGCGACCAGGGTCCACTTCAGGACGACGATGCCGCGCCGGCGCCAGACGACCTGGTTGGTGCCGATGTACATCGCGAAGCACAGCAGCGACGCGACGAGCAGCAGGCCGAAGACGAGCCGGAAGACGAGCACGGCAGCCGCTCCGAGCGCCCGTTACCAGCTCGGCGCCAGGTCGGCAAAGCCGCTCGGCGCCTCGGTCTCGCGCTCGAAGGTCACGACCTCGTAGGCCGTGGCGTCGGCCAGCAGCTTGCGCAGCAACTTGTTGTTCAGCGCGTGCCCGCCCTTGAAGGCGGTGTAGCTGGCCAACAGCGGCTTGCCCGCGACGTGCATGTCGCCGATCGCGTCGAGGATCTTGTGCTTGACGAACTCGTCGTCGTAGCGCAGCCCGCCGGCATTGAGCACGCGGTAGTCGTCGACGACGATCGCGTTGTCCATGCTGCCGCCGAGTGCCAGGCCGCGCGCGCGCATCATCTCCACGTCCTTGGTGAAGCCGAACGTGCGCGCACGCGCGATGTCGCGCTTGTAGCGGCCCGAGCCGAAGTCGAAGCTGACGTGTTGCCCGGTGGCGTCCAGCGCCGGGTGGTGGAACTCGATCTCGAAGCTCAAGCGGTAGCCGTGATAGGGCTCCAGCCGCGCCCACTTCAGCGCCGCGCCTTCGCCTTCGCGTACTTCCACCGGCTTCAGCACGCGCAGGAAGCGCTTGGGCGCGTCCTGCAGCGCGACGCCGGCGCTTTGCAG
Source organism: Betaproteobacteria bacterium (assembly GCA_016716535.1). GTDB lineage: Bacteria > Pseudomonadota > Gammaproteobacteria > Burkholderiales > Burkholderiaceae_C > Rubrivivax. The sequence continues at coordinate 540,579 of JADJWD010000005.1, forward strand.
CAGGAAGACGAAGCTCGCCGCGCTGCCGTCGAGCACCGGCACTTCCTCGCCGGAGATGTCGATCGCCAGGTTGTCGAGGCCCAGGCCCGCGCACGCCGACAGCAGGTGCTCGATCGTCTGCACCTTCGGCGCGCCGGGGTCGCCGCCCGGGCTGATCGTCGTCGCCATGCGCGTGTCGCACACCGTGTGCGCGTTGACGGGGATGTCCACCGGCACCGGCAAGTCGACACGGCGAAAGACGATGCCCGTGTCGGGTGCCGCCGGCCGCAGCGTCAGCTCGACCTTCTGGCCGCTGTGCACGCCCACGCCGACGGCGCGCGTGAGGCTCTTGATCGTGCGCTGTTGCAGCATGGGCGGCATTGTCGGCGTTTCGCTCGCTCGGCGTGCCGCGCAGGGCCGCTTTACGCGGCAGCAACGTTCAGCGCCACGCAGCGGCTGTTGGCGCGATCATTGAGGCCATGGTCACCGAAGAAGCCCCGGCGCCTGTCTCCGCTTGGCGCCGCGCCGGCGGGCAGTGGCTGCTGACGCTGGCAGGTGACTGGCGCGGGCGCGCGCAGGCCTGGCCGGCGACGCCAGCCGACCTGCCGCGTGACGCGGTCGTCGCCGTCGATGCCGCCGGCGTGCAGAGCTGGGACATCGCCTTCGCGGCGCGGCTGTGGGATCTCGAACACGAACTGCGCGAGCGCGGCGTGCGCCTGGCGCTGGAGACGGCCGACACTGCGGGCTCGCCTGACGCGGCCCCGAGTGCCACCGCGCTGCCCGAGGGCCTGCGCGAGGTGCTCGCGCTCGCCTCGCCGCAGCGCGCCGTGCTGGGCGCCGATGCCGCGGCCGCCGCGAGCGCGCCGCCTGCTCCCGCGGCACCGCGGCCGCGCCTGCGCATCACCTTGCCGCGCACGAGCCCCGCGGTCGTCACCGTCGCCTTCTTCGGCGAGGTGCTGCTCGCCTTTGGCCGCTGGGCGAGCGGGCGCGCCGGCGTGCGCGGCGCCGAGGTGCTGCACCAGCTCGACGAGACCGGCCCACGCTCGCTGCCGATCGTCGCGCTGACCTGCGCGCTCGTCGGCCTGATGCTCGCCTACATGGGCGGCGCGCAGCTCGAACGCATCGCCAGCCAGGGCTACATCGCCGAGATCGTCACCGTCGGCATGGTGCGCGAGCTGGCCGGGCTGATGACCGGCGTCATCCTCGCCGGGCGCATCGGCTCGGCCTTCGCCGCGCAACTGGCGACGATGAAGGCCGGCGAGGAGATCGACGCGCTGCGCGTGCTCGGCGTCGACCCGATCGCGCACCTCGTGCTGCCGCGGCTCGTGGCGCTGCTGTTGATGACGCCGGCACTCTATGCCTGCGGCGTCGTCGCCGGCATCGTCGCTGGCTGGTTCGCGGCTTCGGGCAGCTACGGCGTCGGCACGCTCGAGTACTTCTGGCAAAGCACGCGCGCGATCACCTTCACGCACCTGTCGATCGGCCTCTTCAAGGCCATGCTCTACGTGGCGCTGATCGCGTTGGCCGGCTGCCGCGAGGGCCTGCACGCCGGGCGCAGCGCGCAGGCCGTCGGCGACGCGACGACGACGGCGGTCGTGAAGGCGCTGGTGTGGATGGTCGTCGCGGCGTGCGTGACGACGGTGGTGTTCAGCCTGCTCGGTTATTGACCTGCTGACCGGGTCTCAGCTGTTGTTGCCGCCGGCGTCGCCCGCATTCACCATCCATGGCGTGCCGAACCTGTCGGTGACCATGCCGAAGCCGTCGGCCCAGAACGTCTTGCCATACGGCATCACGACGCGGCCGCCTTCGGCCAGTGCGTCGAAGATCTTCTTGCCCTGCGCCGCGGTGGGATAAGCCAGGGACACCGTGATGCCCTTCATCGGCTCGAAGGGCATGCCGGGCGGTGTGTCCGAGGCCATCAGCCGGTGGCCGTCGAGCGTCATCGAGGCATGCAGGATGCCGTCGCCGGTCATCTTCGGCTGGCCGGGCTCGGGCGGCGCCTCGGAGAACTTCATCATCACTTCGATCTTGCCGCCGAGCACACGCTCGTAGAAGCGCATCGCCTCGGCGCAGTCGCCGTCGAAACACAGGTACGGTTCGAACTGGGCCATCGTTTGTCTCCGGTGGTGTGGTGGCAAGGGCGGCGATTCTGCGCCGCGGTGAATGGCGGCAGGGTGTGCGGCAACGGCGGCGGCATGGGCATCACGGTCGACCGCGCTTGCGTGGGCTGCATAGACTCGCGGCCGCGGCTGAACCCGGACGGATCTCGATGACAACGCGGTGAGGTGATGGCGGGCGCGATCGACGAACAACGCGAACGGTACGATGAGGCGGCGCGCGCAGCGCGCGACGGCACCGCTAGCGCCGACCCGGCTGCGCTCGTCGAAGTGCGCGGCCTCGCCGTTGCGGCCGGCAACCTCATCGTGCAGTCGGGGCTCACGTTCGACATCCGCCACGGCGAGGTGCTCGTCGTGATGGGCCCGAGCGGCTGCGGCAAGAGCACGCTGCTGCGTCACCTGGTCGGCCTCGAGCGGCCGGTCGCCGGCCAGGTGCTGCTGGCCGGGCACGACCTGCACCACGGCGACGCCGACGAGCTGGCGGCGCTGCGCCGGCGCTTCGGCGTGATGTTCCAGGCCGGCGCGCTGTGGAGCTCGATGTCGCTGGGCGAGAACGTGATGTTCCCGATGCGCCTGTTCACACGGCTGCCGGCGGCCGAGCGGCGGCGCCGCGCGCGCTTCAAGCTGGCGCTCGTCGGGCTCGACGGCGGCTTCGATTTGATGCCCGCGCAACTCTCGGGCGGCATGCGCAAGCGCGCCGGGCTCGCGCGCGCGCTGGCGCTGGACCCCGAGTTGCTGTACCTCGACGAGCCCGGCTCGGGCCTCGACCCGCTGAACGCCGCCCGGCTGGACGAGCTGATCCTCAATCTGAGGCACCATCTGGGCACCGCGGTCGTGCTGGTCACGCACGAGAACGCCAGCATCTTCGCCGTCGCCGACCGCGCCCTCTTCCTCGATCCGCTCGCCCACACGATGACTGCGCTCGGCCCCCCGCGCGACCTGTTGGCCGACGGCCCGGCCGAGGTGCGCGCCTTCCTGCAGCGCGGGGTCGCGGCATGAAGGGCATGAGGGGTGTCAAGGGCGCTGCCTGGCGCGTCGGCCTCTTCACGATCGTCGGGCTCGCGCTGCTGGCGCTGGCGGTGGTGCTGGTCGGCGGCCACGTCTTCGTGGCGCGCGAGCGCGCGCTGATGCGCTTCGATGTCTCGGTCTACGGCTTGCAGATCGGTGCCGCGGTCGTCTTCCGCGGCGTGCGCGTCGGCCAGGTCACGGCGATCGAGCTGGCGCCGGCCGCCGCCGGGCCGGTGGCGATCCCGGTGACGGCCGAGTTCGAGCGCGCCGCGCTGCGCAGCCTGCTCGGCCCTGCGGCGGCCGAGACCGAACGGGCCGGGCGCCGGCTCGTGCCGGCACTGGTGGCGCGCGGGCTCGTCGCGAAGCTGGCCACGCAGAGCCTGCTGACCGGGCAGCTGTACGTCGACCTCGACATCGAGCCGGCGCGCGTGGCGGCGGCCGGGGTTTCGGCGCCTGCTTCCGCCGCCGCGGCGCCAGATGACCTGCCGGTGATCCCGACGGCGCGCTCGCAGATGCAGTCGCTGCAGGCGCAGCTCGAGGGGCTCGACATCGGGCAGATCGGCCGCGACCTCTCGGCAATCACGACCTCGCTGCGCCAGGCGCTGGCCGGGCCCGAGCCGGCGCGGCTGCTGGCGCGCGCCGCCGATGCGGCGCAGTCGCTCCAGCGGCTGGCCGATCGCCTCGAACGCGAAGTCGGCCCGCTCGTGCGCAGCGCGCAGGGCGCGCTCGGCGAGGGCCAGCGCGCGGCCGGCGCGGTCGGCGCCAGCGCCTCGCAACTGGCGCGCAGCGCCGACCTGGCGGCGCAGCAGGTCGCCGCGGCGGCGTCGAACGTGCAGGGCCAGGTCGGCGCGCTGTCGGGCGCCGGCGTCACGGCGCTGGCGCAGGTGCAGCGCAGCGCCGACGCGGTGGCGCAAGCCGCCGACGCGCTGCGCGGCGCCGCCGGCGAAGGCTCGGGCGTGCGCGTCGGCGTCGAACGGGCGCTGGCCGACGTGTCGCGCGCGGCACGTTCGCTGCGCGAGCTGGCCGAACTGCTCGAGCGCCATCCCGAGGCGCTGCTGCGCGGTCGCACGGAGGCGCCGCGATGAGCTGCTGTTGGCCGCGTGCGCAGCCAGGAGGGATGTCGTGATGATCTTTCGACAGGCCGTGTGCGTGATGGCTGCGTGGCTCGTTGCCGCCTGCGCCGGTGCGCCGGTGCCGGCGACGACCTGGTTGCGGCTGAGCGCCGAGCCGCCGGCTGGCAGTGCCGTGGCGGCCGCGCCCGGTACGGTGGCCGCTGCCGACGACGCCGTCTGGCAGCTCGTCTTGCCGGTCGCACTGCCCGGCCACCTCGACCGCGACACGCTGTTCGTGCCGCAGGGGCTGACCGGCGCGCGCGTCGCGCCGCTGGCCGCGGCGCGCTGGGTCGAGCCGCTGCGCGACGCGGTGCCACGCGTGCTGCGCGAGGACCTGATGCGCGCACTGGGTGGCCGCATGGTGTGGTGGACGCCGCTGCCGCCGGGCGTCCTGCCGACGCGGCAGTTGCGCGTCGAGGTCGTCGCCTTCGAGATCGCCGCCGACGGCCGCGCGCTGCTGACGCAGGCGCGCTGGAGCCTGGCCGACGTGCACGGCGCGGTGGCCCCGGGTGTGCACGAGGCGCGGTTGGTGACGCCGGTGGCTGACGCGGGCAACGCCGAGGCCTGGGCGCTGGCGCATCGGCGGGCGATTGCCGAACTCGCGGCGCGGATTGCGCCGACGATGCAGGCCCGTTAGTCAGTCCGCGCCGAGCGCCGGCGCCAGGCGCGCGGGGTCCGCAGGTGCAGAGGCCGCGCTGCGCGCGCCATCGGATGCCACAGCGATCTCGCCGCGCCCAAGCGCCGCCTCCGCCGCCACCCGATCCAGCGTCGGACTCGGCCAGCCGAGCAGCGCGCTGGCGCGATCGGCGTGGTCGAGCAGCTCATTGCGGTCGCGCGCGCCGAGGTGCACGTAGCCGTAGTGGTGGCTGCCGGTCCACTTGAAGTCGCGCGCCAAGGCGCTGCCGTGCTTCGGAAAGGCCAGCATCAGCGCCTCGGGGAAAGCGTGCGCGAGCGCGGCGCGCTGCGCCGGCTGCGGCACCGGCGGCACGTGCGCCGGGTCGAACGAGCGGTAGACCAGGCTCGCGGCGATGTTGGCGTTCGGCTCGCAGCCGGGTGCGCTCAGCGCATCGCGGCCGTGCGCCAGCGCCACCGCCATGGCGTGCGGATCGAGCCCGCGCACGCGCCGGTAGAGGTCGCCGAACTGCGACGCCAGGCGCGGGTTGCACTCGATCACCGTCAGGCGGTCGCTCGCCGCGTCGTGGAAGAACTCGAGGTTGAACATGCCGTGGCGGTAGCCGATCGCAGCGAGGAAGCGCCGCGCCACGTCGAGCGCGCGCCGCTGCGCTGGCGCCGCCAGGCGGCTCGGCAGCTCCCAGCGCATGAAGGCTTGCGTGCCCGGGTACATCACCGCGTCGACGACGCCCAAAGCGTGCACCTGCCCGTTGTCGACCCAGCCGTCGAGGTTGTACTGCGCGTATTGCGCCACTGGCGGCGGCACCGGCTCCTCCAGCAGCATGCGGTGCGCGCTGCCGGCCTCCGGCAGGCGCGCGCGGCACAGGCGGTCGAACGGGTCGACGAGGTGGCGGATGATCCACAGCTCGCGCCGGCCGAAGCGCGTGTGCGCCTGCAACGCATCGCGGTCGCGCACCTCGCGCGCCAGCACCGAGAAGGCGGCCTTCACCGGCTTGACGAACGCGGGGTAGGTGAGGCCGGGCGGGATGTCGTCGCCGTACGCGGCGGGCAGCGGCGCGAACGGCAGGTTCGCCTCGGGCGCCACCTGCGCGAGCACACGCCGCGCATGCAGCTTGTGCTGCGCGGCGAGGATGCTCTCGGGCGGCGTGCCTGGCAGCTTCAGCTTCTCGGCCACCAGCGCCGCGGCCAGCGCGCCGAAGTGCTCCTGCTGCGACAGCACCGCCTGCCAGCGCCGCCGCCGGCCGCGCGCGGCCTGCGCGGCGGCGAAGCGCTCGTGGTCGTACAGCGGCAGGCCGAGGTTGCTCGGGAAGCTGAAGAGGTCGAAGCCGGCGTGGTCGAAGTTCGGCGTGCCGGGTTGCGCCGCCAGCCGCTTCAAAGCGAGCCGGTCCCAGTCGTAGGCGAAGAGCCAGCCGGCGCGCGCTGAAGATCGTGGGGCGAAGAAGCTCGGCACGGTGTCGGCTGACTATCAAGCGGGAATCAAGCTGGGATCAAGTCGTGGTCGGGCCGCAGCCACGCGCGCACGGGCATGCAGCTTGCCTCCCGGCGCCTTCACGCCGGGCCGGGCGTCGAGGGACTTCATCTGCGGCATCGGGGCATCTCCTGGCGATGCGGGTGGGTCGTCGCGCAGGGTGCGACTCTATCGTCGCCGCTGCTAGAGTGCGCCGGCCGCTCCCTGCGGACAGTACGATGCCCACACCGCTTTTCTTCCAGCTGGAGTCGATGTCCGCCGAAGCGCTGGCCGCCGAGGCGGCCGCGGGCCTGCGGGCCAGCCCGGCGGCGGTGTCGCCGAAGTTCTTCTACGACGCATTCGGCTCGCGCCTCTTCGACGCGATCACCGAGCTCGACGAGTACTACCCGACGCGGGTCGAGGCCGGCATCTTTGCCGCCGACGCCCAGGCGATCGCCGATGCGGCGCTGTCGGCCAGCGGCCCGGCGCCGATGCTCGTCGACCTCGGCGCGGGCAACTGCGCGAAAGCCGCGCGCCTGTTCCCGGTGCTCGCGCCGCGCCGCTACGTGGCCGTCGACATCTCGGTGGACTACCTGCGCGATGCGCTGGCCGCTTTGCAGCGGGCGTGGCCGCAGATGGAGCTGGCCGGCGTCGGGCAGGACTTCGCCTCGCACCTGGCACTGCCGGCGGCGCTGGCTGCGCCGCCCGGCACCGGCACGCTCGTTTTCTATCCTGGTTCGAGCATCGGCAACTTCGCGCCGGCCGAGGCGCTGCGGCTGTTGCGGCAGATGCATGCGCTGGCGGCACAAGCGGGTCAAGGCGGCAAGGGCGGCCTGCTCATCGGCGCCGACCTCGTGAAGGACGTGCACGTGCTCGAGCGCGCCTACGACGACGCGCTCGGCGTCACCGCGGCGTTCGACCTCAACCTGTTGCGCCGGCTGAACGTGCTGCTCGGCGCGGACTTCGATCTGCGTCAGTGGCGGCATGTTGCCCGCTTCGATACGCAGCACTCGCGCATCGAGATGCACCTGCGGGCGCGCGAGGCGCTGACGGTGCGCTGGCCGGGCGGCGAGCGGCGATTCGCGGCCGGCGAGGGCATCCACACCGAGAACTCCTACAAGTGGCAGCCCGGGGCGTTCGAGGCGCTGCTGCGCGAGGCCGGCTACACGCAGGTGCGCCGCTTCACCGATGCGCGCGGCTGGTTCGGCGTCTTCGTCGCGGCGGTGTGAACGTCACTGCACCTACAAAGCGCAGCTGCGGAAGCCCGCCGGCACGTCGCTGCGGTGCGCGGGGAAGAAGTTGCGGTAGCGCGGGTGGCGCATGCGCGGCTGCGTCATGAACGAGGCGCCGCGCAGCACCGGGCGGCCGTCGAACCACAGCGCCGAGTAGTCGCGATAAGGGTGCGGCGTGAAGCCCGAGAACGGCGTGAACGGGCTCGCGGTCCACTCCCACACCGCGCCCCACCCGAAGGCCGCGCCGCCGGTGAACGCGGCGCGTTCCCACTCGGCCTCGGTCGGCAGGCGGCGGCCGGCCCAGCGGCACCAGGCCTCGGCTTCGTGCAGCGTCAGGTGGCAGGCGGCGTCGCGCGGGTCGAGCGCAGCCCAGCGACCGTGCCGCAGGCGCTGCCAGCCGCCGGACGCACCGGACGACGCGCCGGACTTGGGCCGCAAGTAGCGCGGCCACGGCGCGGGATGTGTGCGCCGCCAGGCCCAGCCGGCGTCGCTCCACCAGCGCCGCTCGTGGTAGCCGCCGGCCTCGACGAACGGCAGCACGTCGGCCCAGCGCGCCACCTGCGCGTCGATGCGGTAGGCGGCAGTCGGCACGTCGGCGCGGCCGACCTCGTTGTCGAAGACGAAGCCGCGAGCCGTGGTGCCTTCGCCGCAGCCGAGCGTCCACGTGCCCGCGTCGAACGCCAGCTCGGCCGCCGGCTCGGGCAGCGGCCGCGGCTGCCAGCGCGGGTCGGCGATCGCGATGCCGAGGCCCTGCGCCATGTACAGCGCCGCCTCGTGGTGCATGTCCTCGTGCATCAGCGACAGGCGATGGAAGTACAGCGCGTCGTCATCGTCGGGCGTGCGCTCGAGCAGCCGCAGCGACTGCGCCAGTTGCGCCGCGAGGTCGGCGCGTGTCGCCGCGGCGTCGGGCAGGGGCAGCGTCCAGCGGCTGTCGTGCGCCACGCGGCCGGAGTGATAGAGCGCATCGGCGCCAGCGCGCAGCGGCGGGTGCCGCACCACGTCGGGGTCGGCGCGCACGCCGTCGGCGCGCGCCGGGTTGCGTTCGATCCAGTACTCCTGGAACCAGCCGATGTGGCCCAGTTCCCACAGCGGCGGGTTCAGCTCGGCGCGCAGCGGCACCACGAGGTCGGGCCGCGCTTTCTCGTAGGCGGCAAAGGTGTCCAGCGTGTCGCGCCGGCTGGCCGCGAGCGCGCGGGCCAGCGCCTCGGCGCCGCCGTGGCGCGCGGCGTGCGCCTCGGCGCCCTCGCCGGGCAACGCCGGCTCGGTCATCATCGACGCTGCCGACGCCGTCACCCTTTTCGCCGCTGTCGTTCTCACTGCCGCTACGGCCACCGATCCGTCCTCACACGTGCCTGCCAAGCCCTGCATCGTCATCGTCACGCCGGCGCTGGCCGAGGCCAACAACGGCAACTGGCGCACGGCCCGCCGTTGGGCCGCGATGCTGTCGCCAGCTTACCGCGTACGGCTGACGAAGCACTGGACCGCCGGCGAGGGCGCGGCTGCCGGCGACGTGCTGATGATCGCGCTGCACGCGCGCCGCTCGGCGGCGTCGGTCGCCGCCTGGCGCGCCGCGCAGGGTGACCATGGCGACGGCGGCAGCGCGCCGCTGCTGCTGGTGCTGACCGGTACCGACCTCTATCGCGACATCGACACCGATACCGACGCGCGCCGCTCGCTGGCGCTGGCCGACCGGCTGGTCGTGCTGAACGAACTCGGCGCGGCCCGCCTGCCCGAGGCGCTGCGCGGCCGCTGCGCGGTGGTGCTGCAGTCGAGCCCGGCGCGCCGCGCGGTGGCCACGAAGCCCGAGCGCTACCTGCGCGCGCTGATGGTCGGGCACCTGCGCGGCGAGAAGGATCCGGCGACCTGGTTCCGGGCCATCGCACGGCTGGCCGCGCGCACCGACCTGCGCTTCGACCACATCGGCGGCGCGCTCGATGCCACGCTCGCCGAAGCGGCGCGTGCGCTGATGGCGCAAGTGCCCGCCTACCGCTGGCTCGGCGAGCGCACGCACGGCGAAGTGCGCCGGCGCATCGCCGCCGCGCACGTGCTCGTACACCCGAGCGTGATGGAAGGCGGCGCGCAGGTCGTCATCGAGGCCATTCGCTCGGGCACGCCGGTGCTCGCCTCGCGCATGGATGGCAACGTCGGCTTGCTCGGCGCCGTCTACGGCGGCTATTTCGCGGTCGGCGACGACGCGGCGCTGGCCGCCCTGCTCGAGCGCGCGCGCGACGACCCGGCTATGCTGCCGGCCCTCGTGCGGCAGATCGAGCGCCGCGCACCGCTGTTCGCGCCCGAGGCCGAGGCGCTCGCGCTGCACCGGCTGGTCGGCGAGTTGCTGGCCGGCGCGGCGGCATCGCGAGGTGCCGTCGCCGCCACCGCCACGCCGCCCGCCGAAGTTGTTGGAGACCCCCGATGAACGCCCCCGAGAAACCCGCGGCGATGGCCGCCCCGCCGAGCGCCGAGCCGCGCCTGACCTCCCTTTCACACGGCGGCGGCTGCGGCTGCAAGATCGCGCCGGGCGTGCTGTCCGAGATCCTCAAGGGCACGGCGGCGATGCCGGTGCCCAAGGAGTTGCTCGTCGGCATCGAGACCGCCGACGACGCCGCCGTCTACCAGCTCAACGACGAGCAGGCGCTGATCGCGACGACCGACTTCTTCATGCCGATCGTCGACGACCCGCACGACTTCGGCCGCATCGCGGCGACCAACGCGATCAGCGACGTCTACGCGATGGGCGGCCGGCCGATCCTCGCGCTGGCGCTCGTCGGCATGCCGATCAACGTGCTGTCGACCACCACGATCGGCCGCATCCTCGAAGGCGGTGCGTCGGTGTGCCGGGCCGCCGGCATCCCGGTGGCCGGCGGGCACACGATCGACTCGGTCGAGGCGATCTACGGCCTCGTCGCCCTCGGCCTCGTGCACCCGAAGCACGTGAAGCGCAACGCCGACGCGCGCGCGGGCGACGTGCTCGTGCTCGGCAAGCCGATCGGCGTCGGCGTGATGAGCGCGGCGCTTAAGAAGGGGCGCCTGTCGGACGCCGGCTACGCGCAGATGATCGCCAGCACGACGAAGCTGAACACGCCCGGCCCCGATCTTGCGCAGCTCGACGGCGTGCACGCGATCACCGACGTCACCGGCTTCGGCCTCGCCGGGCATGCGCTCGAGATGGCGCGCGGCGCCGGCTGCGAGGTACAGCTCGACTGGCCGGCAGTGCCGCAACTCGAAGGCGTGCGCGCGCTCGCCGCCGAGGGGCTGGTGACCGGCGCGTCGGGGCGCAACTGGGCCGGCTACGGCGCCGACGTGGCGCTGCCGGCCGGCTTCGCTGCCGAAGACCGCGCGCTGCTCACCGACCCGCAGACGAGCGGCGGCCTGCTTGTTGCCTGCGCGCCCGAGGCGCTGGACGCGGTGCTCGCCGTCTTCGCCCGGCACGGTTTCGCGCAGGCCGCGGTGGTCGGCCGCGTGCGTGCCGCGGCGCGCGCCGGCGTGACCGTGACCGCGTGACGATCGAGCCGCACGCGACGGTGCTGCCGGGCGGCGTGCGGCTGCTCGTCGGCCGCGCGCCGCATGCCGGCACCTGCAGCGTCGCGGTGTTCGTGCGCTGGGGCAGCGCGCACGAGAGCCCGCGCACCAACGGCATCGGCCACGTGCTCGAGCACATGGCCTTCAAGGGCACGGCGGTGCCCGGCGGCTTCGGCCGGCCGCTCGTGCGCGACGCGCGCCAGGTCAACCTGGATGCCGAGCGCCTGGGCGCCGAGGTCAACGCGCACACCGACAAGGACCACACCGCGTTCTACATGCGCGGCCTGCCCGAGCACGCCGGCCGCATGCTGCGCATGCTGGCCGAGATCGTGCTGCACCCGAGCCTGCCCGCCGACGAGCTGGAGCGCGAGCGCCAGGTGCTGCTGCAGGAGTTCGCCGAGGACGAGGACGATCCGGTCGCCACGGCCTTCAAGCTCTTCGACAAGGCCTCGTTCGGCATGCACCCGGCGGCGCAGCCGGTGATGGGCACGCGGCGCAACCTCGAGCGCTTCACGCGCGACGATCTCGTCGCGCACCGCGCCGCCGGCTACCTGGCCACGCAGGTGGTGGTCGGCGTCGTCGGCGCCGTGCGGCCCGACGAGATGCAGCGCGAGGCCGAGCAGGCCTTCGCCGCGACGCCGCCCGGCGCCGCCGCGCCGGTGCCTGAGCCGGCCTGGCGCGGCGAGGTGCTGACGCGTGCGCTGCCGGGTTCGAGCCAGTCGCATCTGGCGCTCGGCTTCCCGGTGCCTTCGCGCCGCGCCGACGACCCGGTGGCGACCGTCGCCGCCGCGCTGCTGGGCGAGGGGATGAGCTCGCCGCTCCTGGACCGCGTGCGCGAGCAGCGGGGCCTGGCCTACTACACCGCCTGCTCGGCCGACGTGCTGGACATGTGCGGCCAGTTCGTCATCGAGGCGAGCATGGCGCCCGACGACGCGGTGCCGCTGGTGCGCGAGGTGATGGCGCTCGTGCGCGAGCAGGCCGACAAGCCCGCGCCGCAAGAACTGGAGCGCGCGCGCCGCCAGCTCGCCGTGCGCGCGCTGCGCGCGCAGGAGCGTGGCCTGCGCTGGCTGGAAGACCTGGCGCTCGAGTGGCTGGCCACTGGCCGCCTGCGCCCCGAGGCCGAGCGCACCGGCCGCCTGCAAGCCGTGAGCGCCGCCGAGGTGCGCGACTTCTTTGCCGGCCTGGTGCGCTACACGCCGGCGCTGGCGCTCACCGGCAGCGTTGCGCGCGGCATGCGCGAGAGGCTGCGGGAGGCGCTGGCCGCGCCGCGCTGAGCCCCCTCAACATGCGTGCAGCAGCGCCACCAGCTGCGCCTGGCTGTGCGTGCCGGTCTTCTCGTACATCTCGCCGACGTGTGTGCGCACGGTCGAGATCTTCACGCCCAGCGCTTCGGCCGCACTCGCCGGGCGCATGCCCTGGCACAGCATCTCCGCGAGCCGCGCCTGCGTGCGCGTGAAGCGGAAGCGCCGGCGCATCGCGTCGGCGCGCGTCAGCACGACGCGCTCGATCGTTGCCAGCACCCAGGTCGCCATGCCGACGCCGGCGTCGTGCACCGCCATCGGCTTCAACGTCATCTGCATCGCCGGCCCGTCGGCCTCCAGCGCCAGCGTCACGCTGCGGCCGGCGGCGAGTTCGGCGTGCCACTTGCTGATCGGCACCCAGCGGCCGCCCTGGCGCACCGCGAGGCGGCCGCTCGCGTCGAGCCACAGGCCTTCGCAGCGCTCGATGCGGCGCGTCGCGGCCGGGTTGGATTCGAGCACCGTGCCTTGCGCGTCGGCGACGACGAGCGGCGTCTCGAGGTGCTGCATCAGCGCGTGGCCGAGCGCGGCCAGGCGCAGCGAGCGCGCGCCGCTGGGGGCGGCAACCGGGGCGGGGGCCGGTGCGGCGAAGCGACTGAGCATCGATGGGGCCGAAAGCGTTGCTTCGGGGCTGCGGGGGATCGAGTGGAACTGCATGGCGAACCTCCTGTGGCAGTGCGATGCATTGCACCGCAGGGGGCCCGCCGGGCGAATGACACCAAGGTATCCACTGCGGGAGGGAGGTGCGCGGCCGGGGCTTCGACAGGCTCAGCCCGAACGGATCATCAAAACCACCCGTGCACCGACAACTGCGCCCAGCGGCGCCAGTAACGCGCGCCGGAGGTGCCGCTGCTGGCCAGCCCCAGCGACTGGCCGGAGCCACCTGCGGCGGCGCGCAGGCGCCAGCCGGGGGCGGTGTCCAGGCCGGCGGCGATTTCCCACAAATGCGGCGCGCCGCGGCTCGCGTTGCCGGCGGTGTCGACCTCACGCGAGCGGGCGAGCCCCGCGCGCGCTTCCAGCGCCCACGGCCGCTGCTCCCAGCTGGCGCCGGCGACGATGCGCGCCTCGTCATAGCGGCGCGGGTTCCAGTAGCCGCGCGCATCGGCGTTGGCGCCGAGGCTCGTGCGCTCGAGCCGGTGCCACTCGCCGCCGAGGGTGAGGCGCGGGCGCGTGACGAGCGCCCACTCGGCGCGGCCGAAGAGGCGCTGGCGCGCCGTGCCGTCGTCGAAGCGCAGCCGCGCGGCGCTGCCGGCGAGTGCCAGCCGCTCGTCGCGGCGCCAGTCCAGGCCGATCGACGTGACATCGACCGTCACGCGGTTGGCGAACGCGCGCGGCGTCTCGATCAGTTCGCGCGAGTGCTCGGCATCGACGCGCCAGCGGTCGGCAGGGATCCACTTGACGCGCGCCGTCGAGGTGAACGGGTGCCAGCCGCCGACGCTGCCACCGCCGACGCGATGCGTGCGCAGCACGAGCTGCGGCCACCAGGTGCCGGTGGGCGAATCGGGTTCGCCGAGACGCAGCCGCGCGGCCGCTTCGAACGTGGTTGCCGAAGCGGCGCCGAAGTCGTCGTCGAGCGCGACGCGCCGGCCGCCGAGCTCGACCGCCGCGCCGGCCAGTGGCTGCATGCCGGCGCCAAGCGACAGCGCCCGCGTGCGCAACGTGTCGCGGTCCTCGGTCGCCTCGAGCCCGCCGAAGGCGTACGGGGCCACGTCGCGCGCGACGCGCCAGTCGCGCAGCCATTGCGACTCGCTGCCGGTGGCCTCACGCAGCAGTGGCCAGGCGCGGTCTTCGTAGCCGGCCCAGCGCCAGGCGCGGGCGAGGTCGAGCCGCTCGGCCTCGGTGACGGGCGGCGACCATCGGCGGAAGACGGCGATCGCGTCGCGGTGGCGGCCGGCGGTGTTCAGCGCCTGCCCGAGCGCCCAGCCGATCGCGCGGTCGTTCGGGTGCAGGCGTGATGCCTCTTCGAAGAGCGGCAGTGCCGTCGTCGCGTCGGTCGACCACAAGGTCTGCCAGGCGAGCGAGGGCACGATGTCGGCGCGGCGCGCCGGCGCCACGGCGAGCGCCTGCCGGTACAGCGCCGCGGCGCGCGCGTTGCGGTCGGCCCAGCCGAAGACACGCGCGGCCTCGATCAGCAGGTCGGCGTCGGTGCCGGCGCCTTCGACGAGCCGCTCGTACAGCGGCAACGCGGTGGCGAAGTCGCGCCGGTCGGTGGCGGCGCGGGCGCGTGCACGCAGCGTGGCGGGGTCGGGTTCGGTCGTGGCGGTGTCGCCTTCAGTAGCGCCGGTCGCGCCACCTGCACCGCGGGCTGCGGCACCCGCTTGCGGCGATGCGCTCTGCGCCGCGGCCACCAACGGCCACGCCGCGAGCATCGCAATGCAAACCGCTGCGAGCCGCCTCATGCCGTCTTCCCCGTGCGCGCCGTCTGCCAGCGCACCGGCTGCGCCTTCGGGCGCTTGAACAGGTACGGCATCGCGATCACCGTCGTCAGCGCCAGCAACGCCCAGTAGACGATCGGGTACCACACCGCATACGGCAGGTAGCGCAGCACCTGCGGGTCGTAGCGGCGGTCGATGAGCACGCCGGTGGTCAGCTGGGCGATGCACAGCGTCGCGATCGACATGCCCCAGAGGTTCGGGATCGGGCTTGCGCCGATCGGCGGCACGCCGGCCAGGTACGACACGGTCCACAGCGTCGTCAGGAACACGAAGCACAGCGACCACAGGATCGACAGCGCCGACTCGACGAACACCGGCCACAGCCGCCGGCAGTTCCAGGTGGTGAGCACGTCGCGGTGCTTGTGCAGCACCTGCGCGAGGCCGCGCGCCCAGCGCAGGCGCTGGTGGAAGTGGCCGCGGTAGCTCTGCGGCACCGTCATCCAGCAGATCGCGCGCGGCTCGTAGCGCACGTCGTAGTGGCGCTTTTGCAGCTTCCACGTCAGCTCGATGTCCTCGGTGGGCATGTTCGGGCTGAAGCCGCCGACGTCGGCCACCGCGCTCTTGCGCAGCGCCGCGACGACGCCCGAGACGGTGACGATGCGGCCCCAGATGCGCTGCGCGCGGCGCAAGAGGCTGATGATCGAGCTGAACTCCACCGACTGCAGCCGCGCGAGGAAGTTCTTCGTGTTCAGCACGCGCGGGTTGCCGGTGACGGCGGCCACCCGCGGCGAATCGAAGTGCGGCACGATCCAGTTCAGCAGCTGCGCCTCGGGCTCGGCGTCGGCATCCAGCGCCAGCAGGATTTCGCCGCGCGCCAGCGGCAGCGCGTCGTTCAAGGCCATCGCCTTGCCTTCGTTGACGTTCTTGCTGACCAGGCGCAGCCGCCGGTCGGCCAGGAGCGGCGCGAGCGCGGCGACCGTGCCGTCGCGCGAGCCGTCGTCGATGACGAGCACCTCGAAGCGCGGGTAGTCGAGCGCCAGCATCGCGCGCACCGAGCGCGCGATCACCGCCTCCTCGTTGTGTGCCGGCACGAGCAGCGTGACGAAGGGGCGCTCGCCTGCCTCGCGTCCACCGGCCCCGTGCGCGCCGGCGGCCGCATCGGGCGGCGGCGGGGGTGTCGCGTTCTCCCAGCGCATGCGGAACAGCAGCGCGGTGATGATCCACATGATGCTGGTGACGATCGGGTAGGCGGCGAAGAAGACCAGCACGATCCAGTACGGCGGCGACGACTGGACCGCCAGCAGCAGCGACTCGAGGCTCATGAGTGCGCGGCGGGCTCGTCGCCAACGGGGTTTGCCGCGGCCGCGCCCGGGTCGGCACCGTGCGCCACGTAGCGCTTGTGCTCGCCCTCGACGACGATCAGCACCCGCTGCGCATCGGCCAGCGCCTCGAAGTCGCCGGTCACCGCGCGGCCGTTGAAGTCGACCGTGTAGCGCAGCGTCGCCGCCGGCACGGCGCGCCGCGGCCCCTTGCGGCGGTGGATGCCGCGGTTGTGCAGGATCCACGAGACGGTGACGACCGGCACGACGACGGCCGCGCCGACGACCAGTGCGCGCAGCGTGTCGAAGTCGGGGTGCCCGGCCAGCACGCGGTGCCAGCCCCAGACGAACAGCGCCCAGCCGGCGATGATCGCCAGCACGTGCGCCGCGCGCTGCCAGCCGCCGGGGGCGCTGGCACGCGGCGAGGTCAAGCCCGTGCCGGCGTGCACTCAGTGCGTGGCCCGCTCGGCCCAGGCAGCCGCCGCAGGCGTTGCAGGCGCGCTCGGGCCGCGGGCAGGCCGGGCAGGGCGAGCAGGGCCATGAGGCCGATCAGCGCCAGCGCCCAGGCCGGCGGCTCGGGCACCTCGGAGGCGCTGACCAGGTGCGTCGTCGGCACCGAGGTCCACTCGCAATCGGCGGTGCAGCCGCTTGCCCAGCGCAGGTCGACGACGCCGGCGCCGAGGTGGTTCCAGGCGCCGAGTTCGAAGCCGTACAGCCCCGCGTCGAGCACGAGGTTCTCGGCGAAGCCCACGCGCAGCGGCGGGTTCAGGTAGTCGCGGCCGATTGCCAGCTCGTCGCCGCCGGCGCCGATCAGGCGGAAGAAGAAGCCGTCGTCGTGCAGCACGCCGAAGTTGTACTCGCCGGGGTCGGTGATGCGGATGTAGCCCGAGTAGCGCGCGGTCCAGTTGTGCTGCGCCAGCGCGCCGGCCTCGGCATTACCGCAGTCGCCCAGGTCGGGCGCGGGCGAGAAGAACGGCAGCAGCGGCACCGTGCCGCCATGGCATTCGTTGTAGCGTGAGTTGGCATGGCTGACGCCGGGCAGCACGTCAGTGAAGCTCTCGACGATGGCGCCGCTGGCGGCGCTGCTCTGCCCGGCGGCGGCCTGCTGCACGGCGAGCCAGTCGACCTGGCCCCACAGCCCCGTGCCCCAGCGGAAGGTACTGACCGGCACGCCGCTGCCGAAGGTGCCGGCGTCTTCGTTCCACAGCACGGCGCTGCCGGCCCAGGCGTTGTCGATGCGATGGAAGGCCGCATCGGCGCCTGAGCCGTCGGCGAAGGTGCCCGCGTACTGCGGCGCCAGCACATACGCGGCCCCGGCCGGCGCGATGCACGCCAGCGAAGCGATGGCCGCGGCGGCGGCGCGCAGTGCGCGGCTCGAGCGGCTGAGCCTGCGACGATCAAAGTGCCGTGACGGCGTGAACGAGTTCATGTCGTGCCCATGGGAATCCATCAACCCCTCAGAGTAGCCGACGATAACGCGGCGATGCCGCCGAAATGCGCCGTCGGCGTGCCGATGTTGCGTTGCGCGAAGCAGCGCAGGGCGATGGTGCGCTCGCCGATGACAGAATCCCCCGCATGAAAGTACTGGTCACCGGCGCCGCCGGCTTCATCGGCAGCACCGCCTCGCTGCGCCTGCTGGCGCGTGGCGACGAGGTCGTCGGCCTGGACAACCTGAACGACTATTACGACGTTCGGCTGAAGGAGGCGCGCCTCGCGCGGCTGACGC
This sequence comes from Betaproteobacteria bacterium, assembly GCA_016716535.1. GTDB lineage: Bacteria > Pseudomonadota > Gammaproteobacteria > Burkholderiales > Burkholderiaceae_C > Rubrivivax. The sequence continues at coordinate 558,344 of JADJWD010000005.1, forward strand.
CGAACGCGCGCTTTCGCTTCGCGAAGCTCGACGTCGCCGACCGCGCCGGCATGGAGGCGCTGTTCGCGAAGGAGCGCTTCGACCGCGTCATCCACCTCGCCGCGCAGGCGGGCGTGCGCTACTCGCTGAAGAACCCGCAGGCCTACGTCGACAGCAACGTCGTGGGCTTCATGAACATCCTCGAAGGTTGCCGGCACCACGGCGTGCAGCACCTCGTCTACGCCTCCAGCTCCAGCGTCTACGGCGGCAACACGAAGATGCCGTTCTCCGAGCACGACAGCGTCGACCATCCGGTCAGCATGTACGCGGCGACGAAGAAGGCCAACGAGCTGATGGCGCACACGTACAGCCACCTGTTCGGGCTGCCGACGACGGGCCTGCGCTTCTTCACCGTCTACGGGCCCTGGGGGCGGCCGGACATGGCGCTGTTCCTGTTCACGAAGGCGATCCTCGAAGGCAAGCCGATCGACGTGTTCAACCACGGCCGCATGCAGCGCGACTTCACCTACGTCGACGACATCGTCGAAGGCGTGATCCGCGTGCTCGACAAGACGGCGACGCCGAACCCGGCCTACCGCGCCGAGACGCCCGATCCGGGCACGAGCAACGTGCCGTTCCGCGTCTTCAACATCGGCAACCACAACCCGGTGCCGCTCTTGGACTTCATCGGCTGCATCGAAGAGTCGCTCGGCAGCAAGGCCGAGAAGAACCTGCTGCCGCTGCAGGACGGCGACGTGCCGGCGACCTACGCCGATGTCGATGCGCTGAAGGACTGGGTCGGCTTCACGCCGGCCACCGACATCCGCATTGGCATCGGCCGCTTCGTCGACTGGTATCGCGCGTACTACAAGGTCTGACGCGCGAGACCGTTCGCAATCAAGCCCTTCGACAGGCTCAGGGCGGCTTCGACAAGCTCAGCCCGAACGGTTCTTGGCGTCAGCGCGGCGGCGGCGCCGCCTGCCGCGCCTCGTCGAGCAGCGCACGCAGGTGCTGCACCGGTATCGCGTAGGTGATGCCGGTTGGCGCCGACAGCGCCGTCTCGCGGCTGCCGCGCACGAGCACCATGTTGACGACGCCGATCACCTCGCCGGTGTCGGCGTCGAGCACCGGCCCGCCGCTGTTGCCGGGGTAGGCAGTGGCGTCGAGTTGCAGCACCTCGAAGTTGCCGGCGCGCAGCCGCGCCAGCGCGCGTGGGTCGAGCTGCGCGGCGGTGGGCGCCGGCAATGCCACGGTGGTGACCGACGCGACGATGCCGCGGTGCGTGACCGGCGAGAAGCCGAGCGCGCCGCCGATCGGGTAGCCCATCAGCGCGATCGTCTTGCCTTCTTCCGCACGCCGCGCGCCGGCCAGCGCCAGCGGCGGCAGCGCCGGGCCATCCAGGCGCAGCAGCGCCACGTCGTGCGCGCGGTCGGTGGACACGAGCGTCGCGAAGCGCACGTCGCCGGCCTCGCGCCCGGGCGCCGCGTTCTGCGCCAGCACGGCCAGGCGCGCACCGGGCTCGATCTCATTCGGCAGCACGTGCGCATTGGTCGCGACGTGGTGGCCGTCGCCGACGACAAAACCGCTGCCGCGAAAGCCGAAGCGCGGCGTCGCTGTCGGGCTGTAGGTGCCGACCGGCAGCACCGAAGGCCGCGCGCGCGCGACGACGGCGCGTAGATCAGGTGTCGGCGTCGAAGCGGCCGCCGCGCCGGCACCCTGCGCCAGCGCGAGCGGCCCATGCGCGACGCCCGCCAGCGCCAGCACCGCGGCGCCGAGCAGGCGCAGCGACATGGCCCGCACGTCGCTCACTGCCCGCGCGCCGCTCACGCCGTTCAGCGCGAGAGCTTCAGCAACTCGGCCACCTCGGCCTGCGCGGCGAACTTGTCGCCCAGCCGCGACAGGTCTTCGAGCTCGGCGCGGGCCTGCGGCTTCTCGCCGGCCTTCAGGTGCAACCGCGCCAGGTTCAGGCGCAGGTTCGGGTCGTTGCGCTCGATCTGCACGGCGCGCTTTTGCACGTCGACGGCGCGCTTGATCTCGCCCTCGGCGGCCAGCGCCGTGGCCAGCGTGTCCATCAGCTGCGGCCGGTTGGGCAGGATCTGGTTGGCCTGCTCGGCCAGCGGCACCGCGCCCGTCTTGCCCTGCTTGGCCATCAGCCAGGCGACGTTGTTCAACGCCAGCGCGTTGCGCGGCTGCACTTCGAGCACGGCGCGGTAGTGCTTCTCGCCGGCGGCGTAGTCCGAGCGCGACATCGCCATGTCGCCCAGGTAGTAGCTGAAGCCGAAGTCGCGCGGGTGCTCGCGCTGCCAGTCGGCGACGAGCTTCTCGGCCTCGGCCCGCTGGCCGCCGGCAAAGAGCGCCTGGTGCAGCCGGATCGCGAGGTCGGTGCTGCGCGCCATCGTGAAGGCTTTGCGGTAGGCGGCGATCGCGGCCGGCCAGTTGCGCTGCTGGCGCTCGACGTCACCCTCGAGCTGGAAGCCGCTCGTCTCCTTCGGGTTCGACTTCTGCAGCTCGCGCGCAATGGCGCGCGCCTCGTCGGGCCGGTTCTGCTGCAACGCGAGCGCCGCCATGCTGCGCTTGGCGGCGAACGAGCCGGGCTCGATCTCGAGCGCCTTGCGCAGCGCGTTGCGCGCCGAGGCGAGGTCCTTCGCCGCCACGTGTGCTTCGGCCAGGCGCAGCTGGTGGATGGCCTCGGTCGGGTGGCGCGTGGCCATCTGGCCGAAGGTGGCCGCGGCCTGGCGCGCATCGCCGGCGGCCAGCTGCGCGCGGCCGAGCGTCGCCTGCACGTCGTTGTTGCCGGGCAGCGCCGCGGCGGCGTCCTGCGCCGCGACCAGCGCGCCTTGCGCGTCACCCATGCGCAGCAGGTGATCCACGTACAGCAGGCGCGGCTGCGGCTGCGCCGGGTTGGCCTTGACGGCCGCGGCGTAGATCTGCCCCACCTCCGCGCCGGTGCCGCCGGTGCGCGCGGTGACCTCGGCCAGCGCGATGCGCGCCTGCACGCTCATCGGGTCGGCGGTGACGAGGTCCTGCAGGCGCTTGCGCGCCGCGTCGTTGCGGTTGGCGGCCAGGTCCAGCGCGGCCAGCGCCGAGACGGCGGGCACGAACTTGGGCTCCTTCTTCAGCGCCGCCTCGAAAGCCGCGGTGGCGCCGGCGGTGTCCTTCTTGGCCAGCAGGATGCGGCCGCGCAGCAGCTCGGGCAGCGCGCGGTCGGGCAGCTTCTTTTGCAGCGCGTCCACCGCCTTCAATGCGCCGGCGGTGTCGCCGCTGCGCAGGCGGCCGGAGATGATCGCCATGTCGGCGCGCGTGCCGCCGTCGCTGGCGGCGATCGACTCCAGCGCTGCGAGTGCGGGCTGCGTCTCGCCGCGCACGTACTGCGCCAGCGCCACGCTGGTGCGCACGCGCGTGTCGTTCGGCGAGGCCTTCGCGGCCTGCTGGAAATACACGTCGGCGCGCTTCGAGTCGCCCAGCATCATCTGCGCCTCGCCGGCCAGCGCCAGCGTCGGGCCGTCGGCCGTCTTCTGCTCGATGGCCGGGGCGAGCGTCTCCATCGCCTTGGCCGGCTGGCCGGTGCGCAGGTAGGTCTGCGCCAGCAGTTGCCGCGTCGGCAGGTGCTGCGGCACGGCGCGCAACGCGCGGCTGAGGTTCGACTCGGCCTGGTTGAACGCGCCGAGGCGGAAGTCGGCGCCGCCGGCCAGCATCAGCAGGCGCGGGTTCTCGGGCATGGCGCGCAACAGCCGCGAGGCGATGTCGCGCGCGGCCTGCGCGTCGCCACCTTGCAGCGCGTACTGCGCTTCGAGGAAGAGCGTGTCCGGATGCTGCGGCGCGGCCTGCTTCAACGCCTGGAACTGCGTCTTCGCCTCGGCTTGGCGGCCGGCCTCGCCATGGATCGAGATCAGCGCCATGTGCGCGGCCACGGCCTTCGGGTTGGCGGCGACGGTCTTCGTCAGCGCTGCCACCGCGCCAGCCTCGTCGCGCTTGCCGCGCCACAGCAGCTCGCCCTTCAGCGTGCCGGCGCGCTCGTTGGCGGGCTCGCGTGCCAGCGCCTCGTCGAGCATCTTCAGCGCGCCGTCGATGTCGTTGTCGCCGGCCTTCACGCGCGCCTGCAGGACGACGGCGGGGATGTGCTGCGGGTTGGCCTGCAGCGCGCGGGCGCTCGCGTCCTTGGCCTTGTCGGCCTGGCCGGCCAGCGCGTACGCGACGGCCACGCTCGTCAACAGGTCGGCCTGCGCCAGCGACTTGCCGAGTGTCGTGGCGCCGAACTGGCTGAGCACGCCGGCGTGGTCGCCGGTCATCAGCATCGCGCGCACGAGGTCGGGCACGACCACGTCGTCGGCGTACTTCATGTCGCGCGCGCGGCGCAGCTCGACCAGGGCGCCGGTCGCGTCGCCGGATTCCAGCAGCGCCTTGCCGAGCAGGTAGCGGCCTTCGGCCGAGTTGGCGTTGCGCTGGAGCAGGCTCTTCAGCTGGATCGTTGCCGCCTTGTAGTCCTTCTTCGCCAGGTACTCCTGGGCCGAGGTGAGGAGCTGGCCCTCGGAGTCGCCACCGCTGCAGCCGCCGAGCAGCGCGGCGGCAATGACCAGGGCGGCAAGCGCGGCGGGTGTCTTCAGGAAGTGATGCACGGCAGGATGCCTCCTCGAAGCAAGATGGAGCGAGAGATGGGGAAAGCGGCGGTCACGGCTTGATGCCGAGCCGCTTCATCAGGTCGTAGATCGTCGGGCGGCTGATGCCCAGCAGTTCGGCGGCGCGGCCGATGTTGCCGTTGGTGCGCGCGAGCGCCGTGACGATCGCGCCGCGTTCGGCTTCGTCGCGGATGGCGCGCAGGTTGAGGTCGGAGCGGACTTCGCCTACGCCTTCGTCGCGCTCGCTCGCAGCGAGGCCCAGGTCTTCGGCCTTCAGCCGGTCGCCGTCGGCCATGATGGCGGCGCGCTTCACGCAATTGAGCAGCTCGCGCACGTTGCCCGGCCACGCGTGGTTCTCGATGGCGAGGATCGCTTCTTCCGACAACGCCAGGCCGTTGCGCCGCTGCTCCTGCGCGAAGCGGCGCAGGAACGCGTGCGCGAGCAGCACCGCGTCGCCGGTGCGCTCGCGCAGCGGCGGGATCTCGACGACGATCTCGGCCAGGCGGTAGTACAGATCCTCGCGGAAGCGCCCTTCGCGGATCTGGTTCTTCAGGTCCTGGTGCGTGGCGCAGACGACGCGCACGTCGACCGCGATCTCGCTGCGCCCGCCCAGCCGCTCGATCGTGCGCTGCTCGAGAAAGCGCAAGAGCTTGGCCTGCAGCGAAGCCGGCAGGTCGCCGATCTCGTCGAGCATCAGCGTGCCGTTGTGGGCGGTTTCGATCTTGCCCGGCGTCGTCTTGCTCGCGCCGGTGAAGGCGCCCTTCTCGTAGCCGAACAGTTCGCTTTCGAGCAGGTTCTCGGGGATCGCGGCGCAGTTGATGGCGACGAAGCGGCCGGCGCGCTTGCTGGCCGCGTGCAGGCCCTGCGCCAGCACCTCCTTGCCGGTGCCGGATTCGCCGAGCAGCATCACGGTGGCGTTGCTCGACGCGACGCGCTCGATCGTGCGCGCGATCTTCAGCATCTGCGCGTCGCGCGTGATCAGGCCGCCGAGCGCGTCGCTGCTCTGCGCGCTTTGCAGCCGGCGGTTCTCGGCCTGCAGCTCGGCCAGGCGCAGCGCGCGCTCGACGGTGAGCTTGAGCACATCGGGCTCGAACGGCTTGGCCAGGAAGTCGTAGGCGCCCTGCGCGACGGCGCGCAGCGCGTGCTCCTGCGCGTTCTGGCCGGTCAGCACGATGACCTTGACCTTGGGATCGATGTCGAGCAACTGGCCGAGCAGCTTGAAGCCCTCGGAGACCGCATCGGGGTCGGGCGGCAGGCCGAGGTCCATCGTCACCACCGGCGGCGTGTGGCGGCGGAACTGCAGCAGCGCCGACTCGCGGTCGGCCGCGGTGACGGCCTCGAAGCTGTCGAGCGACCAGCGGATCTGCCGCTGCAGCGCGAGGTCGTCCTCGACGATCAGGAGCGCGGGCGACGAGCCCGGGGCGGCGGCGGCGTTCGTCGTCATCGTGGCACCGGCGGCATCAGGTCGGATTCGTGCTGCCGCTCGAACAGCGGCAGCCGCACGGTGATCGTCGTGCCGGCGCCCGGGCGGCTGGCCACGTCGATCCGGCCGCCCAGCTCGCGCACGTACTGCGCGCTCTCGTACGAGCCGACGCCCATGCCGCTGCCCTTGGTGCTGCTGAAAGGCTTGAACAGGCGCGTCTGCACGAACTCTTCGGTCATTCCTTCTCCCGCATCTCCCACTTCGATGCGGACCTGGCCGCTTTCGCGTTCGACCGACATCCAGACCGCACCGCCGGCGGCCGTGGCGTCGAGCGCGTTTTGCACGAGATGCCCGAGCACACGCTCGAGCCGGTCTTCGTGGCCGCGCGTGGCCAGCCGTTCGATGCGGCGCACCTCGAGCGTGCGTCCGCGGCCTTTGGCCAGCGCCTGCAGCCGCTGCACGATCGGGCCCAGTTCGACGCCGGCGCTGACGCCGGCCGCTGGGGTGCCTTCGCGCAATTGAAGCATCAGGCGCCGCATTTTGGCCAGCGAGCTCTCCACGGTCAGCAGCATGTCCTGCTGGAATTCGCGGTTGTCGTGCAGGCGTTCCGCGTTCTTCAGCATCAGCGACAACTGCGTGACGATGTTCTTCAAATCGTGCACGACGAACGCGGACATGCGGTTGAACGCGTCGAACTTGCGCGCTTCCAGCAGCGCCTCGGTGGCCTGCATCTGCGCCAGGTGGCTGGCGGCCTGGCGGCTGGCGGTCTTCAGCAGGTCGAGCACCTCCCAGTTCACGTCGACGCGCGTGCGAGGGTGCGTCAGCAGCACGAAGCCGAGCAACTCGTCGCCCGCCATCAGCGGCACCACCAGCCACGTCGCCTGCGCGCCGAGCAGCCAGGTCGGCACGACCAAGCCGTCGTACAGGCGCGGCGAGGCGCGCAGCTGGTCGAGGTCGATGACCCAGCCGGTGCGGCGCAGGAAGTCGGCGAAGGCGCTGTCGGCCGCTTCCTCGCCGTCAATCTGCGGCGTGTTCCAGCGCGCGACCTGGCGAAACGGCCCCTCGGCGCTGGCGCGGGTCCACAGGCTCCCGCCCGGGCACTCGACGAGGTCGGCGAGCGCGCGCACGACGAGCCGGCCCACTTCGTCGGGCGCGCCGCGCGTGGCCAGCATCGCCGTGAAGCGCAGCCACTCCTCGCGGTAGTCGAAGCGATAACTGAAGAAGTGCTTGCCAACGAAGACGCGAAGCCACGAGCGCGCCGAACCCGAGAGCGCAAAGCCGACGAGCAACGCGATCGCCGCGAACAGCAGCGCGAGTTGCAGCGCGCGCCCGAACGTGCCGCCGAAGTAGCGCACGTAGTAGCCCAGGCCCGAGACGAAGAGCAGGTAGACGCCGGCAAGCAGCAGCGTGGCCGTGTGGAACACCGCGGTGCGCGAGACCTGCAGCCGCGCGATCCAGTCAGCGCGCCGGCGCGCCGCTACGAGCAGGAACGGCACCGCGAGCGCATGCACCGGTCCGCGCGCGCCGAGCGTGTCGGGGTCGGCGCGGCCGAACAGCAGCGTCTGCGTGTGCATGTACAGGTCGAAGCCGAAGACGATCGCCAGCGCCAGGCACAGCGGCTTGCCGACCCAGCGCACGTGGTCGCCGAGGTTGCGGAAGAGCTGCTCGACCAGCAGCATGCCGAGCACCGGCAGCGCGAGCATCACGAACACGACGAGGCTCGAGGTCGGCCGGTCGGCGGCGCCGACGGCCACGCGCAGCCCTTGCAGCAGCGCCGCCAGCATGACCGCGGCGACGAGCGCGACGCGCAGCGCGCGCGGCGCCGGCTGCGCCTGCCCTTCGCGCACCGTGCCCACCAGCGTGTAGAGGAACGCGAGCCACAGCGCGTAGCGCATCACGTCGAGCAGCACGGCGGCCGATGCCCAGGCGAGGCTTGCGCTGCCCGCGGCCAGCGCCTGCGCGGTGGCCCACAGCGCACTGACGAGGAGTGCCGCCTTCAGCAGCCCGCCGCTGGCCGACGACTCGCGCTGGATGCGGCCGCTCCAGACCAGGAAGACCAGAAAGCCCAGGTGCACGACCGCGCTCAGCGCGTAGCCGGCCACCGCCATGTCGTCCACCAGTCGACCGCCCCCTGTTGTGATCTCGTGATGCCGCGTCTTCAGCGGCTGATCAGGCGGCCGATTGTGCGTGTGGGCCGCCAGCGCGTAGAGCGCCGGCGCGGCCTTTGTTCACGCCGGAAGCGGCGGGGATACGGGGGCAGGAGGGCAGGTTTGCGGCGCTGGGTTCAGCGCGCGCCCTTGCCCGTCAGCACGACGCCGATGGTCTCGAGCAGGACCACGAGGTCGAGGAAGAGGGTGTGGTTCTTCACGTAGTACAGGTCGAACTGCAGCTTCTCCTGCGAGTCCTCGACCGTCGCGCCGTAGGCGTAGCGCACCTGCGCCCAGCCGGTGACGCCGGGCTTGACGCTGTGGCGCACGGCGTAGAAGGGGATCTTCTGCGTCAGCTGCTCGACGAAGTACGGCCGCTCGGGGCGCGGGCCGACGAGGCTCATGTCGCCCTTGAGCACATTGAAGATCTGCGGCAGCTCGTCGATGCGCAGGCGCCGGATGACACGGCCGACGCGCGTGATGCGGTCGTCGTTGGCGGCGGCCCAGCGCGGCTTGCCGTCCTTCTCGGCGTCGGTGCGCATGCTGCGGAACTTGGTCACCAGGAACGGGCGGCCGTTCAGGCCCACGCGTTCCTGGCGGTAGAACACCGGACCGCGGCTTTCCAGGCGGATCAGGAGCGCCGTCACGGCCATGATCGGCGCCGCGACGAGGAACAGCAGCGTTGCGCAGACGATGTCGAACACGCGCTTGACGAACGTGCGCAGCGCGCCCTGGTTGAAGCCGTCGCCGAAGATCAGCCAGCTCGCGCTGAGGTAGTCGATGCGGATCTGGCCGAGCGTCTTCTCGAAGTGCGTGTTGAGGTCGCAGACCTTGATGCCGCTGAGTTTGCAGTCGAGCAGCTGGCGCAGCGGCATGCCGCCGGCGCGGCGCTCGGTCAGCGCGACGACGATCTCGTCGACGCCCAGGCAGATGGCCGTCTCGGTCAGCGAGCCGCGGCTCGTCAGCAGGTCGGCCGCGGGCACGGCGACTTCACTCTCGTTCGGGCCCGGCATGTAGCCGACGATGCGGGCATTGGGGTCCGCGGCGCGCAGCGTGGCGCCGACGACCTGCGCAGCCTGGCCGGCGCCGAAGATCAGGATGCGCGTGCTGCCGCGCGGCACGGCGACGCGCTGCGACACGAAGATGCGGCGAAGCACGAGCGCCGAGACGCCGGCCATCACCGAGAACTGCACCGCCTCGGGGCTGCTGAGCTGCTCGGGCAGCAGGCCGAAGATCGCATAGGCCAGCGGCAGCACCGTGATGAGCACGAAGATGCCGCGCGCCATCGAGCGCGAAAGCGACAGCGAGTTCTGCGGCTCGTACAGGCCCGAGGCGCTCGTCACGATGAACAGCGCCGCGGCAAACGACATCAACTGGCCGCCGGCCAGCGGCACGGCCATGTGCAGGCCACCGACCTGGTAGGTGACCACGCCCAGCGCCAGCAGCAGCGCTGCCAACATGTCGAAACACATGCTTCGAAGCGAAGCACGGTGCACGTAATGTTGAAAGATTCTGATCATGGATCTTGATCTTCTTGCCGTGCCTTGCCGGCTGTGCTCTGGGCCGATCGTTCTCGGCGGGCACCCGGGGCGGGGGGGGTGAAGGGCACTGTAAGAACCGCCTTGCGTGCGAGGCAACCCCCGCGGCGCGGGGTCGGGCGACTCGCCAACAGGATCAGTGAACTGCTGCACGACGGTGCCGACTGCGAATGGGGCCTGGCGGAACGGTGGGGTGATGCCCGGCCGTAAGGCTCGGGCGCAATCAAGGGGGTATTTGGGTCTTGGCCGCCCCGTTCGCCCCATCCACCCCCGGCTCCACCGACGCCGTCGGCTTCTCGAACCAGCGCCGCCAGAGCTTGCGGGCCAGGTGCGGGATCAACAGGTGCATCGGCATGCGCAGCCAGTGCGAGCGCACGTACAGCAGCAGCAGCGCCGCTGCGGTGCCCGCCGTGCTGCAGGTGGCGTGCGGCGGGCGCAACGCGCGCCGGTAGCACGCGTCCATCAGCCGCAGCACGGCGGCCGAGGGTTGCCCGGGCCGCGCGTTCGCGTGCACGTGCGCCGGCAGCGGCGTGCCGAGCAGCATCGTCATGTAACGCACGGCGTAGAACCAGGGCCGCGCCAGGCCCAGGCTCGCGGCGCGCCGGCCCGCTTCGGCCAGCCCCGCGGGCGTGGCCAGCGCCTGCCGCGCCAGTGCGTCCAGGTCGAACAGGTCGCGCAGGCCGTTGTCGAGTTCGCCTTCGTGGAAGAGGTGGCTGGCGCTGTGCAGCAGCAGGCCGAGCGCATCGAGCGCCAGCACGCCGTCGTGCCCGGGCACCGGCACCGTGCGCTGCATCAGCGCCGCGTTGTCGACGCGCACGCGCGCGGTGTCGGGCAGGATCGCGTGGTGCACGTCGATGTGCGTGCCGCGCCGCTCGTGCCGCATCGGCGGCAGCTCGTGCATCCAGCGGCGGTAGTACTCGTCGTCGTAGGCGTCCATCTCGGCCACGGTCCAGCCGTGCTCGACGAGCGCGCGCTCGACCTCGGCGAGCCGCTCGCGCGGCACGAGGATGTCGACATCGGAAAAGAGCCGCCCGCGGCCGGCCTCGAGCCCGAGCAGCGTGTACGCGGCGCCTTTCAGCAGCACCACCGGCACCGCGGGCGGAACGGCCTCGCGGATGCAGCGCACCTCCCAGTCGACCATCGCCCGCTGCCGCTCGGCGACGAGGTCGGCCGCCAGCAGGTGCATCGCGGCGTCGGCCGGTACGTGGTCGCGCTGCCTGCTGCCTTCCAGCACGTGCGCCAGCCGCGCGATGAGGTTCGCAGCGCGCGCCTGGCGGATCGCCAGCTCCCAGTCGAGCGGGCTCAGCGACGCGGCCGTGGCCGGGCGCAGCAGCAGCGAGACGATGAGGGGCGTGTTCATCGTTCGGTTTTCACCGTTTGCGGCGCCAGCGCGTCGAGCAACGCGACCGCCGCATCCAGGTCGCCATGCACGAGGCGAAAACACTCGGCCTCTCCGACCAGCCGCGCGAGGCCGCTGAAACCGGCCGCGCCGTGCACGTTGTAGTTGTACGCCTGTTCGGTGACCTCCATGAAGCACTCGGTGCGGGCGATGGGGGAGAGCGTCGTCGCCTCGCCGGCGCCGTAGCGCGGCAGCACGATCCAGCCGGGCCGCGCGGCCTCGCACACGCGGCTCACCGCCTCGGCGGGCGGACACATCAACGACAGCGTCCCCTTCGCCGTGCCGGCGATCGAGCGGCTGAACCGCGCCTCGGGCGCGAAGCGGCTGATCAGTTCGACCGACTGGTTCTTCAGGTTCACCGGCCGCGCCATGCCGGACACGGTGCCGGTGCGCAGATCGCACAACGCCAGTTCGTCCGACAAGAGCCGCCAGCCGCGGTGCGCCAGCGCAGCGCACAGCGTGCTCTTGCCCGAGCCGGGCGGGGCGGGCAGGATCAGCGCGCGGCCGTCTCGCTCGACGACCGCGGCGTGCAGGATCAGGTACTGGTGCGCGTGCGCGACGACGCACCAGTTCAGGCCCCACTCGAGCATTACCGGCGCATGGTCCTGCGGCAGCGGCAGGAAGGCCTCGCGGCCGTCGACCGAGAAACGCGCCTGCGGCTTCAGCCAGCCGCGCACGCCGCTCACGCGGCGCACCTCGACCCGGAAATCCGAGAACCGGTCGGGCGGCAGCACGCCGAAGTCGCGGTAGAGGAAGTGCAGCGCCTCGGCCACCTGCGGCAGGTCGGACGTGACGCGCACGACAAAAGGCGGCGTGGCCAGCAGCAACTCGCCACGCGCGAGCAGCCGGCGCAGCGCCGGCGCCTCGAGGTCCGCCAGCCTCACTGCTGCGGCCCTTGGACGAGGTGCAGCGACTGGAGCACGCGCAGCGCGTGCGCCACCCGGTGGCGGCCGTCGTGGGCGTGCCAGGCTTCGTCGAGGTCGAACAGGCCCGCCACCAGCTCGTCGAAGGTGCATGGCCGCTCGGCGACCATCAGGTAGAGCTCGAAGCTCAGCGGGTCGAGCCGATGTGTGTCGCCCGAGGCACTGTCGAAGACGATGCCATCGTCGGCGCACGGCCAGCTGGCCGACAAAGTGCCCGGCCGCGCGCGCCAGAGCGCCGTTTCAGCCCCGAGGTGCGTCAAGGCGCGGCATCGAACCCGCTGGGTCAGACCGCCAGGTAGCTGGCGCTCAGGTACGTCTTGATGTCGGCAGCATCCCAGGCGACCGACCGGCCGGGCGGCTTGTACGCGGTGCCGAGCTTGGCCATCTGGTCGAGTTGATCCGGCCCGGTGTAGGAGGTCGGATTGAGGCACTGGTTCATGACCTGCTGGTGGAACGTCTCGGCGTACTTGCGATTGAGTCCCGCGATCAGGAGGTAGTCGGCGAGGGAAGAGACGCCGTTGGAAATGAGGCTCCAGCACTTCGTACTGCCAGCGCAGCCGACCAGGCCGTTCGGGAACACCGCCGCGACGGTCAGCGTGTTCTTCGCGTACTCCGATTGCTCATAGTTCGAGTAGCTGCCGCCACCCGGCTTGGAGCGACTCCGAAGCTGGTCGCCGACGAACATCCAAGGCTGCTTCTGGTACCGCGCCGGGCCGCCCGTCCGGCCGGAGTTGTTCTGCCAGTTCGTGATGTACCAGCACTCGTCGCCGTTGATGCGCGTCGTGCCGACGTTGCGCTCGAGCCGGTTGTAGACGCTCGTGCCGGCGGCGACGCCGTCGGCGCGCTGCGAACCCCAGGCCGAGGTGGTGTAGCAATGCCAGGCCATCACCGGGCGGCTGGTCAGCGTCAGGCCGACCGGCACCGAGCCCGCGCCCAGGCGGATGAAGCGCCGGCGGCGCTCGCGCTGCAAACGTGCCTGCTCGGCGAGATCCGGGGTGGGCGTCGCGTTGTTCTGGTTGAGCTTGTCGTCCATCTCGAGCCCCTGAGGCGCCGGCTTCGGACCGGCTGAGATCCGTGGTGTCGTCGGTTTCTTGTGTGAATCTAGCAAGGCGTGCGGCGGATGCACAGGCAGCTTCGCACGCTCGGCCCGGGCCGGGCGGCAGCATCGCCACCGCCCCAGGCACACTCGGCGGCATTCTCGCCGAAGGCGGCTTCGCACACCGGATCGCCGCATCCCCGGATCGGGGGTCGCGGCGCGCCTGCCGGCGCCCGATCTGGTACGAACGTTTGCATCCATCGGCAACATCGCACACTGCTTCGGGCGCCGCGCAATGGCGCCGTGAAATCTCCGCGCTCGGGCGCCGGGCCGGTTGGATGGCCCGACCGGCGCGCCTTGCCCGCATGAGAACATCACTGTAAGGTCGCGTCCCGCCACGCATTTCCCCCTGTAGGAGAACAAGTTGTCGAAGCCAATCACACCGGCGCGGGCCACGAGCGTCGGGTCGGGCCCGGCCCTGCGGCGCGCGGGCTTGGCGCTGCTCGCTTTGGGTTTCTCGATCCTCACCGGCTGCGGCAGCCTGAGCAACCTGCCGCCGGCCCCGGCGGCGGCCACGGCGGCCGACTACAGCTACGTCATCGGCGCCGGCGACTCGCTGTCGATCATCGTCTGGCGCAACCCGGAGATTTCGCTGTCGGTGCCGGTGCGGCCCGACGGCAAGATCTCGGCGCCGCTGGTCGACGAACTCGTCGTCCAGGGCAAGACCTCCACCGCGGTGGCGCGCGATATCGAAAAGCAGCTCGCGCGCTTCGTGCGCGACCCGGTCGTCACGGTCATCGTCACCAGCTTCGTCGGCCCGTTCAGCGAGCAGATCCGCGTGGTCGGCGAGGCGGCCAAGCCGCAGTTCCTGCCCTTCCGCCAGAAGATGACGATGCTGGACGTGATGATCGCCGTCGGCGGCCTCACCGACTTCGCCGACGGCAACGGCGCCACCATCGTGCGCACCTCCGAGGGCAACAAGCAGTACTCGGTGCGGCTGAAGGACCTCGTGCGCCGCGGCGACGTCTCGGCCAACGTCGAGATGCGCCCGGGCGACATCCTCATCATCCCGCAGAGCTTCTTCTGAGCCTGGCGCCCGTGCCGCTCTCCTCGTCTTCCTGACGGCCGCGTTTCGATGCAAGAGATCCTCAACCAAGTCCTGAGCGCCCTGCGCGGGATGTGGAAGTTCCGCTGGCCGGGGCTCATCGTCGCGTGGGTCGTGGCCGTCGTCGGCGTGGTGATCGTCTGGCGCATCCCCGACCAGTTCGAGGCCTCGGCGCGCATCTACGTCGACACCGACAGCATCCTCAAGCCGCTGATGAGCGGCCTGGCCGTGCAGCCCAACGTCGAGCAGCAGATCAACATGCTCAGCCGCACGTTGATGAGCCGCCCGAACCTCGAGAAGCTCGTGCGCATGGCCGACCTGGACCTGAAGAGCCAGTCCAAGGCCGACCAGGAGGCGCTGATCGAGCGGCTGCAAAAGGGCATCCAGATGCGCACCGCGGTCGGCGGGCACAACCTGTACACGATGTCGTACCGCGACGCCGAGCCCGAGAAGGCCAAGCGCGTCATCCAGTCGCTCGTGTCGATCTTCGTCGAGTCGGGCATGGGCGCCAGCCGCAAGGACACCGCCTCGGCGCGCTCGTTCCTCGACGAGCAGATCAAGCTGCACGAGGCGAAGCTCGAGGAAGCCGAAGCGCGCATGAAGGAGTTCAGGCTGCGCAACCTCGATCGCCAGAGCCTCGACGGCAAGGACGTCACCAGCCGCATGGTCGAGATCGGCAGCCAGCTCGAGGCGGCCCGGCTGCAGCTGCGCGAAGCCGAGCGTTCGCGCGATGCGGCCAAGCGGCAGCTGGCCGAAGCACGCGGCCAGGCGCCGAGCACGGCGCTGCCGAACCTGCTGGCGCCGCCGGCGGGCGCCACGACGACCGCCGCCGCTGCCGGCTCGTTCCCGACGCCGGAGATCGACGCGCGCATCCAGGACCAGCGCCGCAACCTCGACGGCCTGCTGCAGCGCTTCACCGACCAGCACCCCGACGTGCTGAACGCGCGCCGGCTGATCGCCGACCTCGAAGAGCAAAAGCGCCGCGAAGTCGCCGAGCTGCAACGCCGCGCCCAGGCCGCCGCTGCAGCGGCCGCCGCGGCCGCGGCCAACGCGCCGCGCACCGCCACGTCGCCGGGTGACAGCCTCGCCGTGCAGGAGATGAGCCGCATGCTCGCCACCGCCGAGGTGCAGGTGGCGGCGATGCAGGCGCGCGTCGACGAATTCAACGGGCGCATGGCGCAGGCGCGCCAGCAGCTGAAGACCGCGCCGCAGATCGAGGCCGAGGCGGCGCAGCTGAACCGCGACTACGCGATCATCAAGAAGAACTACGAAGACCTCGTCGCGCGGCGGCAGTCGGCGGTGATGTCCGGCGAGCTCGATGTCGCCACCGGCGTCGCCGACTTCAAGCTGATCGACCCGCCGCGCGTCGCGCCGCGCCCGGTGTCGCCCAACCGCGTGCTGCTGCTGCCGGGCGTGCTCTTCGCCGCGCTGGCGCTGGGCATCGGCTTCGCGTTCGTCGCGACGCAGGTGCGCCCGACCTTCGGCCACGGCGACGAACTGCGCCAGAAGACCGGCCTGCCGCTCTTGGGCATCGTCTCGGCGCTGATCACCGATGCCGACCGGCGGCGCGAGCGCGCCTCGATGTTCCGCTTCGTCACCGCCTCCGGCGGCTTGGTGGGCATCTTCGTCGCCGGCTTGATCGCGATGGTCGTGATGAACCGCTATGGGGCTTGAGGCATGAGCAGCAGCCTGATCGAGCAGGCCGCCAGGCGACTGGAGCAGCTCCGGCGTGCCGGCATCGAGGTGCCGAACACCGATTGGTCCGCGCTTGGCCCGCCGACAGCGCCAGCGGCGCCCGCGGCTGCGCCTGCTGCACCCGCATCGGCTGCGCCCGCATCGGCCGCGCCTGCTGCGCCTGCTGCGCCTGCCGCTCCGGCTGCGCGTTCGGCGCCTTCCGCGCCTTCCGCGTCGACCGCGCCCGCCAGCGCCGCCCGGCCTGCCGCGCCATCGCGGTCGGCTGGCTCGGCTGGCTCGTCGGTGGCCGGCCAAAGCGCCGCCGCGAAGGCCGCCCTCGCTGCCAAGTTGGCGGCCGAAGAGGCCCGCCGCAGCGAGCCGCAGCCGGCCTCGCGCCGCGTCGATCTCGACCTGCCGGCCATTTCGGCGTCGGGCATCGTCACGCCGAACGCGCCGCGCACGCGCATGGCCGATCAGTACCGCGTCATCAAGCGGCCGTTGATCGCCAATGCCACCGGCAAGGGCGCGGCGACGATCAAGCACGCCAACCTGATCATGGTCACCAGTGCCCTGGCCGGCGAGGGCAAGAGCTTCACCGCCATCAACCTGGCGATGAGCATCGCGGCCGAGCTCGACCGCACCGTCATGCTGGTCGACGCCGACGTCGCGCGCCCCTCGGTGCTGCGCGTGCTCGGCCTGCCGCCGAGCGCCGGGCTGCTCGAGCTGCTCGAAGGCAAGGCGCAGATGTCCGACGTGCTGCTGCGCACCAACGTCGACAAGCTCACCGTGCTGCCCAGCGGCTCGCCGCATCCGAAGGCGACCGAGCTGCTGGCCAGCGAGGCGATGGTGCGGTTGCTCGACGACATGGCGACCCGCTATCCCGACCGCATCATCATCTTCGACTCGCCGCCGCTGTTGCTGACCACCGAGTCGCGCGTGCTCGCCACGCACATGGGCCAGATCGTCGTCGTCGTGCGCGCCGACGGCACGCTGCAATCCACCGTGATGCAGGCGCTCGGCACGATCGAGGCGTGCCCGGTGAAGATGATGCTGCTGAACATGGTGCGGCACGAGAGTGGCAGCGGCTACGGCTACGGCTACGGCTATGGCTACGGTTACGGTTATGGGGACGGCTACAACTACGGCCACGGCGATTCGGTGCCGAACGGCGTCAACACCGTCGCCGCGCCGGTGCCGAGCGTCCTGCCCGAGGCAGCCGCCCCTGCCAAGGCCGGACGGCCCGCCGACAAGGCCAAGGCCTGAAGTGGCACGGGGCGTGGCGAGAGGCGCTTTCGCCGGGCTGGCCCTGGCCGCTGCCATCGTGCCGGCGGTGTCGCGGGCCCAGGGGGCCGAGGCGCCGGCCGCACCGGCGCCGGGGCGCGCCTTCACGCTGAGCACCGGCATCGGCTTCGAGGCCAGCGTGCTCAACGTGAGCGAGCGGCCCAACGGCAACAACGGCACCGAGGGTCTCGTGCGCGTGCTGCCGTCGCTGGCGATGGAGCACCGCGGCGGGCGCCTGCGCGGCTCGCTCGTCTATGGCGGCACGCTGCACGCGCGCCGCGGCATCGACGACCGCTCTGAAAGCGACTACGCGAACAGCCTCGCCGCCAGCTACCTGCTCGAGGCGATCGAAGGCGTGGGCTTCGTCGACGCGCGCGCCAGCGTCACGCAGCAGGCGCTGTCGGCCGTCGGCACGCCGGTGGGCGCCGGCGGCTCGGAGTCCAACCGCACCGAGGTCGTCACCGCGTCGCTGTCGCCTTACCTGCGCGGCCGGCTCGGCCGCTTCGCCGAGGCCGAACTGCGCGCCACCGGCGCCGGCACGAAGGGCGGCGACGCGCTCGCCGCCGACTCCAAGATGGCGGCGTTGTCGTTTTCGCTGCGCTCGCCGCGCAGTGCCGCGCTGCTGGGCTGGGGCCTGTCGGGCTCGCGCCAGAAGCTCAAGTACGAGGCCGCCACGTCGGCGACGACGAGCGACCGGCTCGCCGCCGAGATCGTCCTGCAGCCCGACATCGACTGGCGCCTGTGGGTCACCGGCGGGCGCGAGCGCAACGACGTGATCGGCGCCGTCGAGCGCGACTACGAGAACTACGGCCTCGGCATCCAGTGGACGCCGTCGCCGCGCACCACCGTCTCGGCGCTCGGTGAAGAGCGCTACTTCGGCCGAGCGCACCGCGTCAGCGTCGAGCACCGCATGCAGCGCAGCACGCTGCGCTACGCCGACTCGCGCGACGTGACCGGCGGCGCCGACATGCTGAGCGCCGGCCAGCCGGTGACGCTGTACGCGCTGCTCTCCGCCGAGTTCGCCGCGCAGATCCCCGACCCCGTGCAGCGCGACCAGTTCGTGCTGGCGATGATCCAGGCGCTCGGCCGCAGCCGCGACGAGGTCGTCGCCGGCGGCCTCTTCAGCACCGTCGGCGTCTCGGTCGTGCGGCGCCGTGAACTCTTCTGGACCTGGAACGGCCCGCGATTCACGCTCGCCGTCTCCGGCTTTGCGCTCGACTCGGAGCGTGCCGACACCGGCGGCTTCAACCCGGCCGGCCTCAATGACAACACCGCGCAGACGGGCTATGCTGCATCGGCCGGCTGGCGGCTCACGCCGCTGACTTCGATCAACGCGTCGGGCTCGCGCGCCATGAGCCAGGACACCGTGACCTTCGCTCGCTCCGACCTCAAGTCCGCCTCGGTGGGCTTGACCAGCCGCCTGGGCGTGCGCACCACCGGCGCGTTGTCGCTGCGCTACTCGGTGCTCAACGGCACCACCGACTCGTATCGCGAGACGGCGCTCACCGGTTCCATCAGCCTGCGCTTCTAAAGGCACATCATGTACGAAGCCTTCTATGGGCTGAACGTCAAGCCGTTCCAGCTCAACCCCGACCCCGCGTTCTACTTCGCGAGCAAGCAGCACCGGCGCGCCAAGGCGTACCTCGAGTACGGCGTCTCGCGCAACGAGGGCTTCATCGTCATCACCGGCGAGATCGGCGCCGGCAAGACGATGGTGCTGCGTTCGCTGATCGAGGGCCTGCAGGGCAGCAACATCATCACCGGCCACCTCGTGACGACGCAGCTCGGCGCCGAGGACACGCTGCGCATGGTCGGCGCCGCCTTCGGCTTCCGCGTCAAGGACGTGCCGAAGAGCGAGCTGCTGATCACGCTCGAGGCGTTCCTCATCAGCCAGACGAGCAAGGGCAAGCGGTGCCTCCTGATCGTCGACGAGGCGCAGAACCTGACGCCGCGCGCGGTGGAAGAGCTGCGCATGCTGTCGAACTTCCAGTTCGGCAACCAGGCGCTGCTGCAAAGCTTCCTCGTCGGCCAGCCCGAGTTCCGCGAGATCCTGCAGCGCCCCGAGATGGAGCAGTTCCGCCAGCGCGTGGCCGCCACCTGCCACATCGGGCCGCTGGACAAGGAAGAGACCAAGGCCTACATGGAGCACCGCATCAAGTGCGCCGGCGGCACGGGCAAGCCGACCTTCGAGCCGGCGGTGTTCGAGGAGATGCACAAGGCCAGCGGCGGCATCCCGCGGCGCATCAACGGCCTGGCGGACCGGCTGCTGCTGGCCGGTTTCCTGGCCGAGCGCACGCACCTGACCGCCGCCGACCTGGCCGAGGTGGTGCGCGAAGTCAGCGCCGAGAACGAAGTGCCGCAACGCAAGCAGCCGCAGACGGTGGCCGTGGCGCCGAGCGGCGAGCCGCTGATGCCCGGCGGCCTGGCCGGCGCCGTGCTCGACCTCGACCTGACCAACGTCAACCTCGCGCCCGAGAAGGCCGAGGACATGTCGCGCCAGCTCGCGCAGCTCACCGCCGAGCAGCGCGGCGACCAGCTCCAGCGGCTCGAGCGCAGCCTGCTGCGCCTGGAGCGCACCAACTTGCAGACGCTGGCGCTGATGCAAAAGCTCGTCGAAGCGCTCGGCGGCCGGCGCGCTGCCGAACCTGCGGCCGCGGCAGCGACCGGCACGGCGGCGGGCACGTCGGCAGCCACGTCAGCGGGTGCCGCGTCGGGCACGGCAGCCGGACCCGCGTCGCGCGCCGGTGAGCTCCCGGTGAAGCCGTCCGAGAAGACCGATCGCATCGATCAGGCCCAGTTGCCCGACCGGTCGGCTGCTGCCAAGCCCGACATCAGGAAAAAGTGACGGCGCGCCCCGTGGCAAGCCTCACGGGCAGCCACCGGGGCAGGCTCCGAGGCAGGAGCGGCGAGGTTAAAAACGCAGCGGCGCCGCGGGCTGCGCCGGCCCCTCGTTTTCCTCGCGCCAACCACCATGCTCGCCCCCGCGATCACCAACGCCCTGACGATCGACGTCGAGGACTACTTCCAGGTGTCCGCGTTCGCGCCGTACATCCGGCGCGACGAGTGGGACCGCCGCGAGTGCCGCATCGAACGCAACGTCGAGCGCATCCTGGCGCTCCTGGCCGAGCGCGGCACCAAGGCCACGTTCTTCACGCTCGGCTGGCTGGCCGAGCGCTACCCGCAGGTGGTGCGCCGCATCGTCGACGGCGGGCATGAACTGGCCAGCCACGGCTACGGCCACGAGCGCGCCAGCGACCTCGACGCGCGTGCCTTCCGCGCCGACGTGGCGCGCGCCAAGCGAATGCTCGAAGACATCGGCGGCGTGCCGGTCGTCGGCTACCGCGCGCCGAGCTTCTCGATCGGCACCGGCAACCTCTGGGCCTTCGACGTGCTGGCCGATGCCGGCTACCACTACAGCAGCAGCATCTACCCGATCGCGCACGACCACTACGGCATGCCCGATTCGCCACGCTTCGCCTACCGCGTCGGCGCCGGCCTGCTCGAGGTGCCGGTCACGACGGTGCGGCTGCTCAACCGCAACCTGCCCAGCAGCGGCGGCGGCTACTTCCGGCTGCTGCCTTACGCGCTGAGCCGCTGGCTGATCGGCCGCGTCAACGCCGCCGACCGCGAACCGGCCGTCTTCTACTTCCACCCGTGGGAGATCGACCCCGGGCAGCCGCGCGTCGAGGGCATCGACGCAAAGACGCGCTTTCGCCACTACGTGAACATCGCGCGCACGGAAGCCAAGCTGAAACGCCTGCTCGACGACTTCCGCTGGGACCGCATGGACCGCATCTTCCTGCCGCGGCTGCAGCAGCAAGCCGCCGCGGCCTGAAGCGCAACGGGCCGATGGCTGTGCCGACGATCGAACGCCTGCACGCAGGCGATGTGCAACAGGCCGCGGCCTGGGACCGCTTCGTCTTCGAGTGCCCGCAGGCCACGTTCTTCCACCGCAGCGGCTGGCAGCGTGTGCTCGAGCAGGTCTTCGGCCACCGCACGCACTACCTCTTCGCGGTGCAGGACAACCGCATCACCGGCGTGCTGCCGCTGGCGCACGTGAAGAGCCTCTTGTTCGGCAACGCGCTGACGAGCCTGCCGTTCGCGGTCTACGGCGGCGTGGCCGCCAGCGACGAGGCCAGCGCCGCGGCGCTCGAGGCCGAGGCCGAGCGCCTGGCGCTGCGCCTGGGCGTGCAGCACCTCGAGCTGCGCCACCTGCACAAGCGCCACGCCGACTGGCCGGCGCAGGACCTGTACGTCACCTTCCGCAAGCCCATCCTGCCCGACGAGGAGGCGAACCTGAACGCCATCCCGCGCAAGCAGCGCGCGATGGTGCGCAAGGGCATCAAGAACGAGCTGAAGAGCACGCTCGACGCCGGCGTCGAGCGCTTCTTCGCGCTCTATGCCGACAACGTGCACCGGCACGGCACGCCGGCGCTGCCGCGCCGCTACTTCGAGCTGCTGCGGCGCGAGTTCGGCGCCGACTGCGACGTGCTCACCGTCACCACCAAGGACGGCCGGCCGCTTTCCAGCGTGCTCAGCTTCTACTTCCGCAACGAGGTGCTGCCGTACTACGCCGGCGACGACCTCGCGGCGCGCGACCTCGCGGCCAACGACTTCAAGTACTGGGAGCTGATGCGCCGCGCCTGCGCGCGCGGGCTGACGCTCTTCGACTACGGCCGCAGCAAGCAGGGCACGGGCCCTACGCCTTCAAGAAGAACTGGGGCTTCGAGCCGCAGCCGCTCTCCTACGAGTACCGGCTGTACAAGCGCGACGCCGTGCCGCAGAACAACCCGGCCAACGCCAAGTACAAGCTGATGATCCAGACGTGGCGAAAGCTGCCGCTCGGCTTCGCGAACTGGCTGGGGCCGTTTGTCGTGCGGTCGCTGGGATAGGCGGCGCTGCGACGATGGCCCGCATCCTGTTCCTGCCGCACCGCCTGCCCTTTCCGCCGGACAAGGGCGACAAGATCCGCTCGTACCACCTGCTCGAGCACCTCGCGGCGCGCCACGAGGTGACGCTGGCCACCTTCGTCGACGACCCGGCCGACGAGGCGCACCTGCCGGCCGTGCGCGCGCGTTGCGCCGAGGCCGCTTCGCCGGCTGAGCCGACGCGCGGCCGCTGCGCAGCCTGGCGGCGCTGCCGACGGCCGCGCCGATGACACTCGGCTACTACCGCGACGAGGGCCTGCGCCGCCAGGTGCAGGCGTTCGCCGGGCAACGGCGCTTCGACGCGACGCTCGTGTTCTCGTCGTCGATGGTGCCGTATGCCCGCGCCGCGCAGGCGGCTCAGGCCGCCCAGGCGCCCGCCCACCTGCCGATGCTGCTCGACCTCGTCGACGTCGACTCGGCCAAGTGGGCGGCCTACGCCGAGCGCCGCCCGTGGCCGCTGTCGTGGCCGCTGGCGCGCGAAGGGCGCACGCTGCTCGCCTACGAGCGCCAGGCGGTGATGCAGGCGAGCGCGTCGTTCCTTTGCACCGAGCAGGAGCGTGACCTCTTCCATCACCTCGCGCCCGAGTGCGCCGGCCGCGTCGACGTGATGCGCAACGGCGTCGACGCCGCCTTCTACAGCCCCGACCCGGCGCGGGCCTCGCCCTACGCGCCCGGCGAGAAGACGGTCGTCTTCACCGGCGCGATGGACTACTGGCCCAACGTCGACGCCGTCGTCTGGTTCGCGCGCGAGATGCTCGCGCCGCTGCGCGAGCGGGTGCCCGGCGTGCGCTTCTGCATCGTCGGCCGCAGCCCGGCGCCGGCGGTGCGCCAGCTGGCCGCCGACACCGTCGTCGTCACCGGCACGGTGGCCGACGTGCGGCCGTATCTGCAGCACGCCACCGCGGTGGTGGCGCCGCTGCGCGTGGCGCGCGGCATCCAGAACAAGATCCTCGAGGCGATGGCGATGGGCCGGCCGGTCGTCACCGCGCGCTCCTGCGCCGCCGCGCTCGATGGTGCCGCGGCCCTGGATGGCGAAGTGCCGCCGCTGCTGACCGCCGACGACGCGCCCGGCTACGTCGCCGCGCTCGAGCGCCTGCTCACCGACCCGGCGCACGCCGCCGCCATCGGCGAAGCAGGCCGCCGCCTCGTGCTCGCGGCCTACTCGTGGGCCGGCAGCCTGCGCGTGCTCGACGAGCGGCTCGCCGAGGCGATGCAGCCGCGCGCCGAGCCCCGCCGGGCCGCGCCGCGCGGCGTGGCCGCCGCGCCCACCCCCGCCACGGTGCACGAGGCATGAGCAGCGGCTCGATGCCCGAAGCCGCCCTGGCGCCGCGCCCCGCAGGGCTGGCTGCGCTGGCGCCCTGGGCGCCCGCCCTCGCGGCGGCGGCGCTCGTGCTGGCGCTGTTCGGCGACACGTTCGCCTCGATGGTCGCCATCTGGTGGCGCTCGGACACCTACACACACGCCTTCCTCGTGCCGCCGATCGCGCTGTGGCTGATCTGGCGGCAGCGCGACCGCCTCGACCTTTCGGCCGCGCGCCCGGCGCCGCTGTGGCTGGTGCCGATGGCCGCGGCCTGCGTGCTGTGGCTGCTCGGCCACCTCGCCGGCGTCGCCGCAGCCACCCACCTGGCCGCGGTGGCGCTGCTCGTCATGGTGGTGCCGGCCGTGCTCGGCCACGCGGTGGCGCGGCAGCTCGCCTTCCCGCTGTCCTTCCTGCTCTTCGCGGTGCCGGTCGGCGACTTCCTCGTCGAGCCGATGATGCAGGGCACCGCCGACTTCACGGTGCAGGCGCTGCGCCTGAGCGGCATCCCGGTCTACCGCGAGGGGCTGCAGTTCGTGATCCCCACCGGCAACTGGTCGGTGGTGGAAGCGTGCAGCGGCGTGCGCTACCTCATCGCGTCGTTCATGGTCGGCACGCTCTTCGCGTACCTGAACTTCCGCTCGCTCGCCGGCCGGCTCGTCTTCATGGCCGTCTCGCTGGCGGTGCCGGTGGTGGCCAACTGGCTGCGCGCCTACCTCATCGTGCTGCTCGGCCACGTCTCGGGCAACAAGCTCGCCGCCGGCGCCGACCACCTCATCTACGGCTGGGTGTTCTTCGGCGTCGTCATCTTCATCATGTTCGCGATCGGCGCGCGGTTCGCGAGCCGCGAGCCCGAAGTGGCCGCGCCGGCTACGGCGGCCAAGCTCGCCGCCGCGGGCGCCCGCAACGACCGGCGCGCGCCGTGGTTGAGCACCCTCGCCGTGGCGGCGCTGCTCGTCGCCTTCAACCTCGTCGCCTGGCGGCTGGACCAGCCGGCCAGCTCGACGCCGCAGCTGGCCCTGCCCGACCGCCTGCAAGGCGACTGGGCGCTCGCCGACCCCAACCTGACCACCTGGGCACCGCGCTTCGACAAGCCGAGCGTCGTGGCCACCGGCACCTACCGCCGCGGCGACGCCGCCGTCGGCGTCTGGCTCGGCCACTACCGCAACCAGGGCGCCGAGCGCAAGCTGATCACCTCCACCAACGTCCTCGTGCCTGGCGGCTCGGCCGAGTGGCTGCCGATTGCCGCGCCGGCGCAGGGCGTCCGCCTGGCCGGCAGCGACAGCACAATCACGCTGCGCGCGACGCTGCTGCGCACGCCGGCCGACCCGAAGGTCGAACCGCGCCAGCGCCTGCGGGTGCTGCAGACCTACCGCATCGGCGGCACGTTCGTCGGCGGCGACGCGCAAGGCAAGATCCGGCTCGCGCTGCAGCGGCTGCTGGGCCGCGGCGACGACGGCACCGTGCTGCTGCTGTACGCCGAGGTCGACGAGTCCGCGGCCGGCGCCGCGCTGCTCGAGGACTTCGCCGCGAAGAACCTGCCGGCCCTGGCCGCCGCGGCCGACCAGGCCGCCCGCCGCTGATTCATCCTTCCCTCCCACCCGAATCCAAAGAACCCCATGACCACCATCGCAGTCATCGGCCTGGGCTACGTCGGCCTGCCGCTCGTCGTCGAGTTCGGCAAGCACGCGCGCACCATCGGCTTCGACATCGCCGAGCACAAGGTGGCCGCCTGCCAGCGCGGCACCGACCCCTCGCGCGAGCTGCCCGACAGCGAGATGGCCGCCGCCAAACACGCCGTCTACACCAGCGACCCGAAGATGCTCGCCGAGGCCGACGTCATCATCGTCGCCGTGCCGACGCCGGTGGACGAGGCGCACATCCCCGACTTCAAGCCGCTCGTCGGCGCCTCCACCAGCGCCGGCCGGCACATGAAGAAGGGCGCCATCGTCGTCTACGAATCGACCGTCTACCCCGGCGCCACCGAGGAGGTGTGCATCCCGGTGCTCGAGCGCGAGAGCAAGATGACCTGGAAGAAGGACTTCTGGGTCGGCTACAGCCCCGAGCGCATCAACCCCGGCGACAAGGAGCACACGCTCACCAAGATCCTGAAGATCGTCTCCGGCGACACGCCCGAGACGCTCGAGAAGGTGGCCCGCGTCTACGAGCGGATCATCGTGCCCGGCGTGCACCGCGCCAGCAGCATCAAGGCCGCCGAGGCCGCCAAGGTCATCGAGAACACGCAGCGCGACCTCAACATCGCGCTGATGAACGAGCTGGCGATCATCTTCGACAAGATCGGCATCGACACGAGCGAGGTGCTCGAGGCCGCCGGCACGAAGTGGAACTTCCTGAAGTTCAAGCCCGGGCTGGTGGGCGGCCACTGCATCGGCGTCGACCCGTACTACCTCACGCACAAGGCCGAGATGCTGGGCTTCCACCCGCAGGTCATCCTGGCCGGGCGGCGCATCAACGACGGCATGGGCAAGTTCGTCGCCGAGCAGACGATCAAGCAGCTCATCGCCAGCGGCAGCTTCATCAAGGGCGCACGTGTCAACGTGCTCGGCCTGACCTTCAAGGAGAACTGCGGCGACCTGCGCAACAGCAAGGTCATCGACATCATCCGCGAGCTCGAGAGCTACGGCGTCGACGTCTTCGTCACCGACCCGCAGGCCGAGGTCGAGGAGGCGATGCACGAGTACGGCGTGCGCCTCGTGCCGTGGAAAGACCTGCCGAAGGCCGACGCCATCGTCGCCGCGGTTTCGCACCGCGAGTTCATGGCGCTCGGCGCGGCCGACTTTGCGGCCAAGCTGGCCAAGGGCGGCGCCTTCATCGACGTGAAGGCGGGTTTCGACCGCAAGACGCTGGAGGGAGCGGGGTTCCGTGTCTGGCGGCTTTGAGGCGCAGCCGCCTCTCATCTGCCACGTCGTCTACCGCTTCGACACCGGCGGCCTCGAGAACGGCGTCGTCAACCTGATCAACCACATGCCGCGCGCCGCGGCGCGGCACATGGTCGTGGCGCTGACCGAGGTGTCCGAGGGCTTCGCCGCGCGTGTGCGCCGGCGCGATGTCGAGTTCGTCGCGTTGCGCAAACGCCCGGGGCACGGGGTGCGCCTCTATCCAGACCTGGTGCGCCTGCTCGAGCGCTGCCGGCCGGCGGTGGTGCACACGCGCAACCTGGCGGCGCTGGAGATGCAGCCGGCCGCCGCCTGGGCCGGCGTGCCGCTGCGCGTGCACGGCGAGCACGGCCGCGACGCCGACGACATCGACGGCAGCAACCGGCGCCACCAGTGGGTGCGGCGCGCCTACTCGCCGTTCGTGCACCGCTACGTGGCGCTGTCGCGCGACCTCGGCGACTACCTCGTGCAGCGGGTCGGCATCGGCGAGGCGCGCGTGCGCCAGATCTACAACGGCGTCGACACGCTGCGCTTCCGGCCGGCCGAGGGGCCGGGCGGCGGCCGCGAACCGCTGCCCGGCAGCCCGTTCAACGACCCGCGGCTGTGGGTGGTGGGCACGGTCGGGCGCATGATGACCGTGAAGGCGCAGCCGGACCTCGCGCGTGCGTTCGTGCTGGCGTTGCAGCGAACGCCGGCGCTGCGCGAACGCTTGCGCCTCGTGATGGTGGGCGAGGGCCCGCTGCGCGCCGAGGCCCAGGCCATCCTCGACGCCGCCGGTGTCGCCGGGCTCACCTGGCTGCCCGGCGAGCGCCACGACGTCCCCGAAGTGATGCGCGCGCTCGACGCCTTCGTGCTGCCCTCGGTCGCCGAAGGAGTGTCGAACACCATCCTCGAGGCGATGGCCAGCGGCTTGCCGGTGCTGGCCACGGCGGTGGGAGGCAACGCCGAGCTGGTGAGCGCCCGGCGCACCGGCCTGATCGTGCCGGCCGGCGACGCCGCGGCGATGGCCGACGGCCTGGCGCGCTG
Organism: Betaproteobacteria bacterium; assembly: GCA_016716535.1. Lineage (GTDB taxonomy): Bacteria > Pseudomonadota > Gammaproteobacteria > Burkholderiales > Burkholderiaceae_C > Rubrivivax. The sequence continues at coordinate 585,613 of JADJWD010000005.1, forward strand.
GGCGACGCAGCCCGATGCCGCGCGCTCGCTCGGCCGCGCCGGACGCGTGCGCGCCATGCAGCGCTTCAGCCTGCAGGCGATGGTCGACGCCTACCTGGCGCTGTACCGCGGCGCCGATTCGGCCGCCTGAGGGCGGCGCCGTGCGAGAAGTCATGGCCGCGCGCCGTTCGTGGGCCATTTCCCGCGGCGCGGCCCGCTTATTCCCGGCGTCACCGCCGAGGCGTCGCATACGATGCCCGGCCAGCTTTGGCGTCGTCTGCGGCGCCGGCGCGAGCCGCTGCTTCGCCGTCGGGCGGCGCGACCCCCGTGCCGCGTGAGCAGCGGCCGAACCACGACACGCCATGTGCGGAATCACCGGCATCTTCGACACCCGCGACAAGCGCCCCATCGCCCAGGCGGCGCTGGCGCGCATGAACGACGCGCAGCACCACCGCGGCCCCGACGAGGGCAGCGTGCACGTCGAGCCGGGCCTCGGCTTCGGGCACCGGCGGCTTTCGATCATCGACGTGGCCACCGGCCAGCAGCCGCTGTTCAATGAAGACGGCAGCGTCTGCATCGTCTTCAACGGCGAGATCTACAACTACCAGGACCTGATCCCCGAGCTGAAGGCGCTCGGCCACGTCTTCCACACCAAGAGCGACACCGAGTGCATCGTCCACGCCTGGGAGGCGTGGGGCGAGAAGTGCGTCGAGCGCCTGCGCGGCATGTTCGCCTTCGCGCTGTGGGACCGCAACCGGCAGACGCTGTTCATGGCGCGCGACCGGCTCGGCGTGAAGCCGCTGTTCTATTCGGTGCTCGACGACGGCATGCTGCTCTTCGGCAGCGAGCTGAAGTCGGTGCTCACGCATGGCGGCATGCGGCGCGACGTCGACCCGCTGGCCATCGAGGAGTACTTCGCGCTCGGCTACGTCGCCGAGCCGCGCACGATCTTCAAGCAGGCGAAGAAGCTCGCGCCCGGCCATACGCTCACCTGGCGGCGCGGCGAGCCCGAGCCCGCGCCGCGGCCCTACTGGGACGTGCGCTTCACGCTCGCCAACCCGATCAGCGCCGAGGACGCCTGCGAAGAGCTGCGCGCGCGGCTCGCCGAATCGGTGCGCCTGCGCATGATCTCCGAGGTGCCGCTCGGCGCCTTCCTCTCCGGCGGCGTCGATTCGAGCGCCGTCGTCGCGACGATGGCGGGCCTGTCGGACCAGCCGGTGCGCACCTGCTCGATCGCCTTCGACGACCCGCAGTTCAACGAGTCGCAGTTCGCGCAGATCGTCGCCGAGCGCTACCGCACCGACCACCACGTCGAGACGGTCAAGAGCGACGACTTCGACCTCATCGACACGCTCGCGCACCTGTACGACGAGCCCTACGCCGACAGCTCGGCGATCCCCACCTACCGCGTCTGCCAGCTCGCGCGCAAGCGCGTCACGGTGGCGCTGTCGGGCGACGGCGGCGACGAGAGCTTCGGCGGCTACCGCCGCTACCTGATGCACCTGATGGAAGAGCGCATGCGCACGGCGTTGCCCTACGGGCTGCGCCGGCCGCTGTTCGGCGCGCTCGGCCGCCTGTACCCGAAGGCCGACTGGGCGCCGCGCATGTTCCGCGCCAAGACCACCTTCGAGGGCATGGCGCGCACGTCGGTCGAGGCCTACTTCCACTCGGTGAGCATCCTGCGCGGGCCGATGCGCCGGCAGCTCTTCAGCGCCGCGCTGAAGCGCGAGCTCGGCGGCTACGACGCGCGCGCCGTCTTCGACCGCCACGCCGCCAACGCGCAGACCGACGACCCGCTGGCGCTGATCCAGTACCTCGACCTGAAGACCTACCTCGTCGGCGACATCAACACCAAGGTCGACCGCGCCAGCATGGCGCACTCGCTCGAGGTGCGCGAGCCGCTGATGGACCACCCGCTCGTCGAGTGGCTGGCTTCGCTGCCCTCGAACCTGAAGGTGCGCGGCAACGAAGGCAAGTTCCTGCTGAAGAAGGCGATGGAGCCGGCGCTGCCGACGACATCCTCTACCGCCCGAAGATGGGCTTCGCGGTGCCGCTGGCGCGCTGGTTCCGCGGCCCGCTGCGCCAGCGTGTGCGCGAGTCGGTGCTCGGCGAGCGGCTGCTTTCGACCGGCTGGTTCGACGAGGGTTATCTGCGCCACCTGGTCGAAGCGCATCAGAACGGCACGCGCGACTACAGCGCGCCGCTGTGGACGCTGTTGATGTTCGAGGCGTTCCTGCGCCAGGGCGTCGAGCAGCGCGTGATGCCGCAGGCGGCGGTGCCGACGGGCAGCGTGGCCAAGGCCGAGGCCATGGCCTGAGACGGCGGGGCGACCGATGCGTGTCCTGCACGTCCTGGATCACTCGATCCCGCTGCACAGCGGCTACACCTTCCGCACGCTGGCGCTGCTGCGCGAGCAGCGGCGGCTCGGCTGGGAGACCTTCCACCTGACGAGCCCCAAGCACATCGCGCCCTCGGGCCCCGAGGAGACGGTGGACGGCTGGCACTTCTACCGTACCGGCGCCGCGAACTCGGCGCTCTCGCGCCTGCCGGGCTTCGGCGAATGGGCGCTGATGAAGGGCGTGCAATCGCGCCTGCTGGAGGTGGCGCGCCGCGTGCAGCCCGACATCCTGCACGCGCATTCGCCGGTGCTCAACGCCCTTCCGGCGCTGCGCGTCGGGCGCGAACTCGGCATCCCGGTCGTCTACGAGGTGCGCGCCTTCTGGGAGGATGCCGCCGTCGACCACGGCACCACGTCCGAAGGCAGCCTGCGTTATCGCCTGACCCGCCAGCTGGAGACGCACGCGCTGCGCCGCGCCGACCACGTCTTCACCATCTGCGAAGGGCTGCGCGGCGACATCGTGGCGCGCGGCATCGCTTCCGGCAAGGTGACGGTGATCCCGAACGCCGTGGACATCGAGAGCTTCGAGCCCGGCGGCGCGCCCGACGAGGCGCTGAAGGCCCGCCTGGGCCTGGCAGGCGCGACCGTGCTCGGCTTCATCGGCTCGTTCTATGCCTACGAGGGGCTCGACCTGCTGCTCGCGGCGATGCCGATGCTGCTGGAGAGCGACCCGATGTTGCGCGTGCTGCTGGTCGGCGGTGGTCCGCAGGAGGCCGCGCTCAAGGCGCAGGCCCAGGCGCTGGGCATCGCCGACAAGGTGGTGTTCACCGGCCGCGTGCCGCACGCGGAGGTTCGCCACTACTACGATCTCGTCGATGTGCTGGCCTATCCCCGCCACTCGATGCGGCTGACCGAACTGGTGACACCGCTGAAGCCGCTGGAGGCGATGGCGCAGGGGCGGGTGCTCGTGGCCAGCGACGTGGGCGGGCACCGCGAACTGATCCGCGACGGCCAGACCGGGCAACTCTTCCGCGCCGGCGACGCGCGCGCCCTTGCGGCCGCCGTGCTGCGCCTCTTGCAGCAGCGAGACCGCTGGCCGCAACTGCGCGCCGCTGGCCGGCGCTTCGTCGAGCAGGAGCGCAACTGGAGCGGTAGCGCAGGGCGTTACGTTGGCGCTTACGGCCAGGTTCTGGCGGGTCGCGGCATGGCGGCGCCGGCGGCGTTGAGCGCGTAGCGCACACGCGTCGCGACTTCGAAGCGCTTGCCGCTGGCCCATGGACCGCCCGATCCGATCGCTGCTGTTCTCGACGCTGTATCCCAGCAGCGCGCGGCCGATTCACGGCATCTTCGTCGAGACGCGCCTGCGCGAACTGCTGCAGACAGGCGGCATCGAGACGCGCGTCGTCGCGCCGGTGCCCTGGTTTCCGTCGACGAACCCGCGCTGGGGCGAATGGGCCCGCATGGCCAGCACGCCGGTGCAGGAGGTCCACAACGGCATCGAAGTGCATCACCCGCGCTACCCGCTGCCGCCCAAGTTGGGCATGACGATGGCGCCGCTGCTCATCGCCTTGGCCGCGGCGCCGGTGCTGCGCCGGCTGAGGCGTTCGGGCTTCGACTTCGACGTCATCGACGCGCACTACTACTACCCCGACGGCGTGGCGGCGGCGCTGCTGGCGAAATGGTTCGATCGGCCGGTGACGATCACGGCGCGAGGCACCGACCTCAATCTGATTCCCCAATACACGTTGCCCCGGCGAATGATTCAGTGGGCGGCCGGGCAGGCGCATGCCTCGATCGGCGTCAGCTCGGCACTGGTGGATGTCTTGCGCGGCTTGGGCCTTCCCGAAGAACGCTTGCACGTCATGCGCAACGGCGTGGACCTGCAACGGTTCCGGCCGGTGCCTCAACGCGAGGCGCGCGCGATGCTTGGCATCGCAGGCTCAGGGCCGCTGCTGCTGTCGGTGGGGCACCTCGTCGAGCTGAAGGGCCATCACCTCGTGATCGAAGCGTTGACGCGCTTGTTGCCGCATCACCCGGAAGCTCGGCTCGCCATCGTTGGTGCCGGTGAGGAGCGCGACCGTTTGATGGAACTGGCCCGCGCGCGGAACCTGAGCGAACGAGTCATCTTCGCCGGGCAGCAGCCTAACGATCGCTTGCAGACGTGGTACTCGGCAGCCGATGCACTGGTACTGGCCTCCAGCCGCGAAGGCTGGGCCAACGTCCTGCTCGAAGCCATGGCGTGTGGAACGCCCGTGGTCGCCACGGAAACGGGGGGCACGCCGGAAGTGGTGAGCCCGCAGGTCGGCGTGCTCGTGAGCCGTGACGCGGCGTCACTCGCGGCCGGTGTAGCCCGCCTGCTGGCAAACACTCCGAAACGCGCTGAAGTGCGCGCCTACGCCGAGACCTTCAGTTGGCGTGCCACGAGTGAGGCCCAGCTGCGGTTGTTCGGCCGTATTGCGCATCAGAGAAGCGGCCTCTGCCATGCGTGACATCGTCATTCTGTTGGTCATCGCATGCGGCGCGCTCTACTCGCTGAAGCGGCCATGGGTGGGCGCGATCCTTTCGGTGTGGATCAGCCTAATGAGCCCCCACATGGAGTTTGGCTGGCTTGCCGCCAGCATGCCAGTCGCACAGGCGGTCGCATTGTCCACCCTGGTCGGGTGGCTGATGAGCACCGACAGGACGAACCCGTTCGAAGGCGCGCCGACGCGGTGGTTCATGGCGTTCTGGGTCTGGATCTGCGTCACGCTGCCGTTCTCGTTCTACTTCGGCGCCAGCCTTTCGCTCTGGGAGCGGTCGATGAAGATCAACCTCCTCGTCCTCATGGCCCTGGGCCTTGTCAACACGCGAAAGAAGCTTGATTGGCTCATCGGCATCATCGTGCTTTCGCTTGGCTACTACGGCGTGAAGGGCGGCATCTTCACGATCTTGACGGGTGGAAACTACCGGGTCTGGGGACCAGGAGGTTTCGTCCAAGGCAACAACGAGCTTGCTTTGGCGTTGGTGATGTTGCTGCCGATGGTTCGCTACTTCCATTTGCATGCGGCCAACCGGTACGTGCGCTGGGCAGCGCTCGGTACATTGATTCTCTTGCCGTTCACGATCCTTGGCTCGCACTCGCGGGGCGCGCTACTGGCCTTGGGAGGAATGGGTGCGTTCCTGTGGCTCAAGAGTGATCGGAAGATCGTTGGCGGCGCCCTGTTTGTCGCGTTGGCTGTTGCGGTGCTGGCGTTCATGCCCGCGCACTGGTGGGAGCGGATGGAGACCATCCAGACCTATGAGCAGGATGACTCCGCCCTCGGGCGCATCAATGCCTGGTGGAACGCCTGGAATCTGGCCAAGGCCAACTTCTTCGGCGGGGGCTTCTCAATCTACACACACGAGGTGTTCGCCAAGTACTCGCCGGAGCCGGACAGAGTGCATGCCGCTCACAGCATCTACTTCCAAGTGCTCGGCGAACACGGCTTCATTGGGCTGCTCATCTTCCTCGGTATCGGCGGTGCCACTTGGCTGCATTGCCGCAAGCTGATCATCGCTGGCCGACTGGATGCCGACCTCAAATGGGCTGCTGACCTTGGCGCGCTGATGCAGGTCAGCATGGTCGGATTTGCGTTGGGCGGTGCATTCCTGAGCCTGGCGTACTTCGATATGCCGTACTACCAGATGGCGGTTGTGGTCGTTGCACACCGGCTGGTATCAGCGCATCGCGCCGGGGTTGCTGGTGGGGTTCGAGGTGCCGAGCCGACCGTTGGCGCATCGCCTGGTCTGGTACCACCCGGCCGAGTTGCCTGAGCACTATGTTTCGCGCGCTCTTCTCGGTGCTCTCGCCATCTGGTGCGCGGGCTCGCCTTTCCATCTTCATCTTTCACCGTGTGCTGGCCGAGCGCGACCCGCTGTTCCCTGGCGAGGTGACACGGGCGGAGTTCGATGCCATCTGCGGCTGGTTGCGTGGGTGGTGCAACGTGCTGCCGCTAGGCGTTGCTGCAAAGGCTCTGAAGGACGGCACGTTGCCTTCGCGTGCCGTGGCCATTACCTTCGACGACGGCTACGCCGACAACCACGATCAGGCTGCGCCCGTACTGGCACGGCACGGCCTGACGGCCACTTTTTTCATCGCCAGCGGATTCCTCGACGGTGGGCGGATGTGGAACGACACCGTCATCGAGTCTGTGCGACGCTGCGGAAAAGCGAGCTTGGACCTGCGCCAGGCGACGGCAGCCGCACTTGACGTTTTGGCACTTGGTACCAATGAAGGGCGCAGGCAGGCCATCGATCGAATCCTCGCTGCCACCAAGTACCGACCGCCTGCCGAGCGGGCGAGATGGGTGGATGCGATTGCCGAGGCCGCCGAAGTAACGCTGCCGAACGACCTGATGATGACTTCGGCGCAGGTTCGCTCGCTGCACCGCTCCGGCATGGAGATTGGTGCCCATACCGTAAGTCACCCGATCCTCCGTGACCTGCCGATTCCGGCCGCCGAAAAGGAGATCCGAGATGGTCGTCAAGCATTGCAGGAGATCATCGCGGCGCCGGTCCGACTCTTTGCCTACCCGAACGGCAAGCCGAGCGTCGACTATTCTTCTCAAAGCGTTGACCTCGTGCGCGAGCTTGGGTTCGACGCAGCGGTGTCTACTGAGCGACGCGCGGCCAATGCAACGGACGATTTCTTGCAGTTGCCACGTTATACGCCCTGGGAGCGGACCGAAATGCGGTTCGGGTTGCGTATGGCGCACACGCTTGCGACTACATGACTGTTGATCATCGTGAGGAAACGCAGGGCTGCGGGCGATGATCGTTTGGCGTGTGAAGCACGCCGTAATTTGGATGACAGGTTCGGCATTTAGTTGGAAGGTTCTCCGTATGCTAAAGGCCATTCTCGATGCTGCCGGGGTTGAGCTGGTTGCCAAATGGCGTATTCCAAGGGCATCACAAACTGCGTACCTCTCTCGGCTACTGCGAACTCTCGGTGTTGATTGTGTCCTGGATGTCGGCGCCAATATCGGTCAATACCGAGAGTACCTGCGCAGCCACGTTGGTTTCAAGGGGCCAATAATCTCGTTTGAGCCGCATCCTGAATGTTTGGCGGTATGTCGACAGTCTATGTCATCCGATTCGCTGTGGCATGTCATGCCGTACGCATTGGGCGCGCAGGCAGGCAAGATGGATTTTCATCTCACCAAAGATAGTCAATTCAGTTCATTCCTTGAGCCTGAAAACTCAGCGACGCCACAATTCGAGAGTACTAACAAAGTCGATCGCACGGTGACAGTCGACGTGGTTCCGCTGGATGATGTCTTGCCCGGGCTCATGAGGCAGTTACGTGTGGGTCGCCCGTTTCTCAAGCTGGATACTCAAGGGTTTGACCTTGAAGTCCTGAAAGGCGCCTCTAGTTCTCTGAGTTCTATACCTGCTCTCCAGACTGAAATCTCTAACCTGCCGATCTACAAAAACATATCAAGTATGGAGGCGGCTTTCCGGCAACTGAGGGAGTGGGGTTGGCAGTTGGGATGCATGTTTCCAACAAACCCGGAGCAGTTTCCCGTTTCTGTGGACTTCGATACGTATTTCTTGAGATTTGATCCTCGCTAACTTTTCGGGTTTTGGGCGGTTCCGCTTGCTGGTTACACTTTGCATTGACGCGGCCCAGAAGAGGGAGACGAGGACGCGATGGCGAATAACAAGTTCGGTGAATGCCAGGCCGCGGCGATCCGGGGGGATGGCGAGACTGGACTGGCGGTGCCAACGGAGCGCCGGTTGGTTGCTTTGGCGGGTACCGACAGCGGTCGCTGCGTTGTGGTGGTGACCGACAATCGATTCTGGCGCGCGCAGATCGGCTCTCAGGTCCGGATCAAGGCATTGCTGGAACACCTGCACACGGCCGGCTGGGCGGTGCGCGTCGCGTTCCAAGGCCGTCCTTACCTCGACGATGCTGCGAAGGCGGCGGCGATGCTGGGCATCGATGTGCGCTTCCTCCTTCCCCCCAAAGAGGTTGCGCCGGCGCATGACGCGTCCACGCCGCCTGGCTGGAGGACGCGAGTGCGTGCGCAGGCTGGCCGGGGCCTGCGTTGGCTACGTGCGCTGTGCACCCAGTACCACCGTGCGCGCGGCGCGTCCTCCCTGTGGGCCGAGGTGGGACTGCGCTCCAGAGAGCAGCGTGTTGGCGACGGTGCGGACCCTGCCCTGCTCGAACTGGTGCGCCGATGCGCGCCGGGCGTTGCGCGGACGGTGGTTCTGGTGGAGTACCTGCGGCTGGCCTGGGTGGCTACTGCGCTGCGGCCCCTCCTGCCCGGGGTCACCTGGGTGCTTGACACACACGACGTGATGCACGAGCGGCAGGCCCGCTTCCACGCGGTAGACGAAGCGCACGAACTCGATGTCTCCGCAGCGGAAGAGGCGCGCTGGCTGTCCGGCTTCGACGCGGTCCTTGCCATCCAAGCGCGTGATGCACGCACCTTCGCGGACATCGGCGTACGCGCGCAGGTCCTGACGGTGCCGCACCCGGTGCGCGCCCAGCGCATGCCGTCCCGCGACTCGTCCGTAGTCGGCGTGGGCTTCCTGGGATCGGACATGGCTCCGAACCGGATCGCTCTGCGAGAACTCGTGTACGAGGTCTGGCCGCTGGTGCAGCGGCAGGCCCGTGTGCCGGTGCGCCTCGTACTCGCCGGCGCGGTGTGCGCAGCTTGGCGGGAGCGCGGCGATCTACCGCCGTCGGTGCAGGTGCTGGGTTTCGTTGACGATACGGCCGAGTTCTACGAACAAGTCGACATCGTGGCCAGCCCGATGCGTGTCGGCGGCGGCCTGAAGATTAAGAATGTCGAGGCGCTGTGCCGGGGCAAGGCCCTGGTCACCACCGCGGTCGGCGCCGAAGGCATGGAGCCCGGGCTGCCGCACGCGCTCGCAGTGGTGCAGGCGAGCGCCGAGATGGCGCACTTGCTGCTGGCGTGGATCCACGACCCGGCGCTGCGCGCCCGGCGCATGGACGCCGGCTACCGGTTCGCGCTTGAACAGTTCGACCCCGAGACCGCATTCCGGGCGCTAGACCGCTTTCTCGGTTGAGTACCGGGCGCGCTCGTCGTGACCGGCATCGCCGCACGCAGGCAACGCTGTCCTAGTCTTGAGTTGGCCAAAATTCTTGAGTCAGCAAGAAACGATCACTACATCGCGCTTCACGTAGGGGCCGATCTGGGCGAAGAAGGGTTGCTCCACGTCGAGCACGACGTCGGCCTGCGCACTTGGATAGAAATGGCATTTCCTGAGCGATCGAACGAAGCGGACGCATTCCATCGGGTCATAGCCAGTCCGTTTCATCACCTCTTTGTGCGCTTCGAAAAGGATCACGAAGAACGGCGCTCGCGTTAGCGTCTGCGCAGCGCCCTTGAGGATCGGAAGCTCGCATCCCTCGACGTCGATCTTCATCACTACGCCTTCGTTCTCCGGTAAGTTCAGCATGTCTACTGTCGCGACATCAACGCCACCGGTAGGTTCCTCGATGATGAACGCGCCGTCGGAGTCCTCGACGTCCAGAACGAGTCGTGCTCGGCCGGGACGCTCCGCCAAGGCAGCGCGGTGCGCTTGCGCCGGAATCGGAAGCTCGCTGCAGTTCTGTTGCAGCAGTGGAAACAGGTGTTGATTCGGTTCAAACGCCAATATGCGCTTCACAGCGCTGCTGCGTTGAGCTACGTAATGGGAGACAAGACCAACGTGGGCGCCGCAGTCAAGCAGCACTGCGTCGCCAGTGGCGACGCGGTTGATAGCCTCGGTGAACGCGCGTAATGTATTGGGTTCGTATTCACGGAGGTGACGGTGCTTCCAGAACCACGGCCAGTTCAGCGGCACCAATAGATTCGTGGCGTCGAAGAATGGTGCCCGGCAGCTGCGGTCTAGGAGTTTTAATCGCTGAAGTGCCAACATCGCGCGCCATGCGCCAGGGGTATCCCTAAGCAGCATCGACTTGGCCAAGTTGAAGTACCACGGGGGTGCCGGGAAGTTCGTCATACTCTGCGAAATGCCAATCTTGTGTGAGCGTGAGCGCATCAGATGACCTTGGCGCGCATCAAGTCGTTGGCGTTAAGGGCGCCTACGAGCAGATCTTCGTCGTCCGCGACGAGGACGCTAGTGATGCGGTGGTCTTCCATGACAGCGGCTGCTTCCGCCGCCAAGGCATCGGCCCGTACGTGGCGGGGGTTGGCATGCATGACGTCCCGGGCCATACGACCTCGAAGATCGTCTCCCGATTCAATCAGCCGGCGAAGATCGCCGTCGGTGAAAATGCCCACTGCCTGCCTGCTCTCTACAACCGCCACAAAACCGAGACCTTTGCGCGTCATCTCGCGCAACATGACGGTAAACGAGCAGTCTGGTTCGACGCTTGGAACGGCATCGCCGGTCCTCATCAGGTCGCGCACGTGAACCAGCAGCCGCCGCCCGAGGGTGCCGCCCGGGTGCGATCGCGCGAAGTCCTCGGCCTGAAACCCACGGGCATCCAGAAGGGCCACGGCTAGCGCGTCACCCAGCGCCATCTGCGTAGTGGTACTGGCAGTAGGCGCCAGGTTCAACGGGCAGGCCTCGGCCGGCACGGCAGAGTTGAGGACCGCATCGGCCATGCGCCCCAACGAAGACGAGCGGCGGCCGGTGATGGCAATGGTGGGCACCCCCAAGCGCTTGATGACCGGCAGGATGGTGTTCAGCTCGTCGCTCTCGCCCGAGTTCGACAAAGCGAGGAACACATCGGCCGGTGTGATCATGCCCAGGTCGCCATGGCTGGCTTCAGCCGGATGCATGAACAGCGCCGGCGTCCCGGTGGAAGCCAGTGTGGCGGCGATCTTTCGGCCCACGTGCCCACTCTTGCCCATCCCTGCCACGACTACTCGTCCCGGCCGCGAAAGGATGATCTGCACTGCTTTGACGAAGTCGTCGTCGATGTGCCCACGCGCCGTCTGGAGCGCCGACACTTCGATGTCGAGCGTGCGTTCGGCCAGTTCGCGAACGCGTTGCGGAAGGGCGATAAGCGGCATCGTGACTCGTGGACGCGGCGTGGCAGACTGTCTGGAAGCCGATCGCGGAGCTTATCGAAGCTCGCCCACCCCAGCCATCGCCGAAGGGCTGAACTACTTCACGAAGGCGGGCGCCCCGGCTCGCGCACGCGGGCTGCAAGCGAGAGAAGCAGCTGCATCACCTCGTGCCAGATGGGATGCTTCAAGTTGCGGGCGGCCAGGGCCCAGGTAATCGTGGTAACCACGCCACCCGCCACGAAGTGCCACGCGAAGTTGCTTTCGTTTGCTGGCCACGCCAGCATCAGCGCGCCGTATGGAATAGTAGTGAGCAGTGCAAGCAAGAGGCTGGCACGGCACGCGGACCACACGTCCCGGGCTCGGTACCCCGCGTGCGCCTTGAGGAATCGATGGGATGCGAACAGGCCCGCGACGGCCGCCGCCAGCAAGCCAAAGGCCGCACCCATCAGGCCATGCGTGAAGGCCGCGCTCAAGCCCAGCAAGCGGATCGCCAAGTGCGTGAGTTGCAGTCGATTGGCCACGCCGGCCAAGCCAAGCGAGAACAGCGCCTGGTTCGCGTACCGATAGACCGTCTCAATGGCGATTACCGCGCATAGCACCTGCGCTACTTGTACTGCCGCAATCCACTGGGGACCGTACATCAGGCGAATTGCCGGATAGGCTGCCAACCCCAGAAAGAACACGAAGGGCCAGCCCACGCCTGTCATCAGACGGGTGGTCTGAACGAGGCTGGGCACCACGGTCCCCTCGCTTCGGACACCTCGCGCGAGGTAGGGCAGACAAACCTGCGAGACCACTTGACCGATGGCACGTTCGAACAGGTCGCCAACCCCTGCAGCTCGGCTGTAAAAGCCCACTTCGGTCATGCCAGCGGTTCGTCCGAGCACCAGTTCCGGTGCCCCACGGCTCAGGTGGCCCGCCACGAAGACGGCGCTGGCGAACTTCCCGAACTTCAGCACCTCGCGGGTGCCCTTGAGACCGGGACGACGTGGAAACCACTTGGGCCGGTGCCACGTGGCCACCGCCACCGTGACTACCACGCCGACCAGTGAAGACCACGCCAGGGCCATGTAGCTGAAGCCCGCCAGCGCCAGCCCAACAGACGAGAGGAACTGGGCGAGATTCGCCGCCAAGGCTGCCCGGAAGATCGGCGTGAAGTCCATCTCACGCCGGAACCACGCCAATGTGACGGCCCCGAACGGAATGAAGATGAAATTCAACGCCTGCACCTGCATCACCGCCGCGACTCCAGGCTCCCGATAGAAAGACGCGGCCAGCGGTGACAACGCCAGCAGCACCACCCCAACCAGCCATGAGGCGCCCAGATTCACCGCGAAGGACGCCTTCAGATCTGCCTCAGTGACTTCCTTCTTCTGAATCAGGTATTCGGCAACACCGAAGTCTCGAAAGGTGCTGGCGATCGCGGCAAAGATCGTGGCGACCGCGAACACGCCGGCCTCAGCCGGCGAGAGGATGCGCGCGATGATGATCGTGCCAGCGATCTGCAACACGAGACCCGCATAGCTGTTGGCCGAGGACAGCAGCAGCGAAGATCGGACGGCGCTCAACCTTGCTCCCGCACTCGGCTCACGCCGGCCCGCTCCGCACGCGGCACGCTAGGTCGCAAGGAGGGACCCCTGCGCGACGTGCCGACTCAGCAGGTCGAGCATGGTGGCAACCCGACCTTGGTCGCCTGTCAGCAAGGCCTCGACCCGAAGCCTTTGTTCGGCCTCACGCTTCTTCAGATCGTCCATGGTCGCGAGCCAGACACCCCCCAGCTCAGCGATGCCGTCCACCTGCACTATCAAACCTGCTTCCAGGGTCTGCCTGTAAACGGGATAGCTTGGGTAGACCGGCAACCAATTGCCCGAGACGAAAACAAGGCGACCGAAGGCAAGTGGCTCGAGTACGTTGTGGTCGGTGCCCACGTAGGCAAACGTGGCAGCTGCGTAGCAGCCACCCAGTTCACCCATCGTGTCGAGGATGAGCACCGGCTTCGCGGCGGCCTGTCCAGGTTCGATGTGGCTGCGGTAGGCATGATCGAGCCCGCTCGCGCGAAGCAACTCAGCGAGCGCTTCCATTCGAGGGCGGTTCTCGGGATGACGCGGCGCAAGCACCAGGCGCGCGCCCGGATAGCGAGCAAAGACGCCGGCGAAAGCCTGAAGCATCTGCCGTTGATCCTCGGTCTCCGTCACGCTTCCGGCCACGATCATCGGGCCGTCTCGGTACGCGGACAACGCGTCGTAAAGGGCACCAATGGGGTGGCGCCGAGCTGCGGTCCGCAGAGCGTCGTACTTGAGATTGCCGGTGGCGATGACTTTCTCGGGCGACGCGCCCAGCGCTAGCAAGGCTTCGCGGACCGACTCGGTCTGCACCAGCATGAGGTCGAACGCGCGGACATAGTCAGCGCTAAACCACGCCCGCTCTATTGCGTCCATCCGGCACCCAGGCCCGTCGCCATAGAGCCACCCATTGACGAGAACGATAGGCGCGCCGTACTCCTTGGCGGCCAACAGGGTGGCGAAAGAGAAACGACAGGGTGCATCGTGTGGAATGCAGGGAATCTCGGCAACCACCAACAGAGCCGGCGGGAATCGCTTGAATAGTCTCCTCGCTTCCACCGCGGCGCCATCGAAGCTTACAACCACGGCAGTGCTGAACTTGCGGAGGTAGGCATCGGCGTAGTGGGCGTGGTTGGTCAGAAGAACCAACTGCGGCTGACCCATGCGTTGGAGCAGCTCGCTCAACCATGCCTCGATGGCGTTGAGCTCACCGATCGTGGTGACGTACACCCAGAGGCACGGGCCCCCGCTCGACGCACCTACGACCTTGGGGGTGGCGGGCGGCCTGCGCAGGTGGCTCAGCCACTCCAGCAAACGGAACAGGTGAAGCCTGAAGCCCATGATGAACCGGGCCGCCTGCGATGGATATCGATGAGCGAACCTATCCTTCCGCGATGCGTTGCCTTCAGCCACCGGCACCAGCCTTGGCCTTGTTCAAACGGGACAGCAGCTCGGCGGATTTCGGCGCGTGACCCAGCCCTTGCTCCAGAAGCTCTCGAGCAGCCTTGTACTGCTTCAGCTTCATCAACTCGTCTGCCCATGCTGTGTAGGCAGGCCAGTAGTCAGGCTTCAATCGTCGCGCGTTCTCGAACGCTGCCTGAGCATCCGCGAGTCTGCCCAACTGAAGAAGAGACTCACCCATTCGAGTGAATATTTCCGGAATCAGTGGCATGCCAGGCCTACTGTTTCGGAGCATGTACTCGTACTCGTTGACCGAGCGCTCCCACAGGAAGCGGCGGTGCTGCGCGCTCACTGTCGCCATGCGTGCAAAGAACACATCACGCAAACCGCGACAGTAGTGGTGGATGTGCTGGAAGTCCTCGCCCATCTGCGAGCGCCAATGGTCACCGAGAGGGCCGTCATATCCAGGCATGCCGTGCATGTCGCTGCAATACGGCGGCAACAGGGCCAACTCGCCAGGAGTGAACGATCCGCGGCGGTTGGGGATGTCAACGCCTTGCGCGGACGCCGGCAGTAGAGGTATTAGAAAAGCAACGGCCAGCAGCGCTAGGCGAAGAGGCAGGCAAGCGAACATGTGAAGAGCTGGAATGACGGGCACAGCCGGGCGCGAACTAGCCATGATTGTCTACCCGCCCTTCGGGGAAGGGCGCGAGTCTCGACACACCCGGCGCTACAGCGGCACTGCTGAAGCTTCATCTCGTGCATGAGCGTGAAGGCGTGCACAGGTAGGCGCAGTTGGCCCCGTACGGGCTTGCGCCGAGCCGATACTCCTGCATGCGCCTGCGCGAGTGAAGCATGAAGCATGAGAGCGGGCCCTCCGGCGGCCGACCCGACATGAGCACCACCAGTATCCCGAACGATCCGCCGGACCTGAATGATCCGCTCTCTGCGCGGCGGCGGTTCCTCGAGTGCCTCTTCGCAGGCGCCTATTTCGGGGCTCTGCCGGCCTGCGGCAGCTCAGGGGACTCTTCCCCGACGCCGTCTGATGCGCCATACGCACCGCCGGCGCCCGTGCCGCCTGCCCCAGGTCCGGTAACGCCCGCACCGCCTTCGCCGGTTCCGTCGTTGCCATCGACGGGCACGCCGTCTTTCCGGCTGGCCACCTCGGCAGGCGCCCGATCCGCGCCGTTCACCGTGGGAATGGCACTACGGCGCGGCGAGGTGCCCAACGGACAAAACGTGGTAGTCGAGGGGGTGGCTGGCGTCCAGGTCGACGTGCGCAATCGCTGGCCCGACGGGAGCGTCAAGTTCGCACTGGTTAGCGGCCGCGCAGATGTGAGTGTGGGCACCCCGGTGACGGCCACCCTGCGCGCCGGCACTGGTCCCGCTGCAGGCACGGCGTTGACCGAGCCCGACCTGCTGGCTACGGGCATCGATGCCACGTTGCAGTTCAACGGCGGAACCACGGCGCGCCTTCGCAGCCTGATTGGCGTGGCGGCGGCGGCGACGGCAGGCACCATCACGGCTGGCAGAGTGCGCACGCTGGCAAGCGGCCCGCAGATGAGTGCTTGGCTGTACTGCGCGCCGCTGGGGAGCAACCCGCACCTGATGGCGTGGTTCGAGGTGCGCTACTACGGCGGCAACGTAGCCCAGGTGCTGCCCTGGATCGAGAACGGCTGGACCCGCGTGGGCGAATGCGCGGGGCAGGCCGGACGGCTGGTGTTCACACTCAACGGCACCGCGGTCTTTGACATGGCCGACGTGCACATCGCCAACCATTGCCGGGTGGTTGCGCAGGACGGCGTGGGGGTAGGCCACTGGACTGGTGGCGCGCCAGACCTCTACGCAGCACCCGATCCACAGTACCTGCAACTCACCCTGTTGGTGCCCACGTACTTTGCGGACACCGCCGGCTCGACTGCCAGGCTGGACGGACTCGCACAGCGATACAGCCCTGCGCTTTTCGGCCAACTGACTACGTCACCCCGCGACAGCGGGGGCAACGGTACGCAGAACGGCGACTTCGATGCAGCCATGAGTGCCGCTGGCTACCACTCCGGCATCGGATTGCTGCCGGAGTGGGACGCGTTCTATCTGACTTCGCGCGCAGATCAGCGCGCTTGGCGTGCGGTGGTGGCCAACGCGCTGGGATACGGCCGTTACGGTGTGCACTTCCGCGACGAGACGACATTGAGGCCAGTGGTGCATACCGATGTGCCCAACAAGACGCTGCGCCAAGGTTCCAATCACAACATTGCGGACACGGGCGCCAACCAGTTCGGCGCGGCCGAGACTCTGCCGGCGGTTAGCGGGCTGACGGTCAACGGCACTACGCTCAAGCCTGAGTACTGGGCCCAGACCCACCACCCGTCTGCGGGCTACACGGCCTACCTCCTGACCGGGCACGAGTACTTCCTCGAGCTCTCGCAGTTCGTTGCCGGGACCTGCTTCCTGCGCCAGAACAATCTACAGCGCGACTATGGCAACGGCATCCAGTTCACCCATCGCGAGACGGTTCGCGGGGCCGCTTGGGCGCTGCGCTCGATTTTCCAGGCTGCTGCCATCAGTGCGGACGGCAGCCCTACGCAGGCCGCGTTTGCGGCGCTGGCGGCGAGTAACGTGCAGTCTTACCACGCCAACTACATCGTCAGCCGCTGCGGAAGCTTCGGTGTGCCGCGTCCGTACTCCAACTTCCAATTAGCGGCGACGCCGCCCCGATACAACGTCAATGCTTGGGAGTTGGACTTCTGGGTGGCCGCCTGGGGCTACGGCGCGCGCCTGGGGATCCCCTTCGCGAACGCGCGTCAGGTCGAACTGGAGGGGTTCTTTCAGTGGACGGCCCAATGGATCGTCGGCCGGCTCGGTCCGTTAGGGGATGCCAGCTCCTACGGCTACAACGCAGCCGGTCGGAACAACAGCGTGTCCATCGCCAACAGTTCCACCGATGCACCGTGGGTGAACAACCAGGGGCCATGGATGGCCAACTGGGGCGAGGCATTCCAGCTCACGCACAACGCCTCCAACGCGACCAACACCACACCCGCCCTGGGATCGTTCGGCTCCGACAACGGCTACTTCCCCGACGCCACCAGCTACTGGGGCAACCTGTTGCCGGCGATCTCCTACGCCGTCGATCTGGGCGTACCCGGAGCTGTGGCAGCCTACGCCCGGCTGACCAACGCGCCCAACTGGACACAGTTGATCAATAACTTCGCGCGCGCGCCGGTGTGGGCCACGCGCCCCCGCAATCCAGGGGGGGCCAACTGAGCGACGCCTCGCTGCGGTGGCCTTGCGCCATGGTTTCGTGTTTCACTCTCTGACATCGAGCAGCTGAGCAAGCCCAGAGACGCCGTCCTGACCGAAAAAAATCAGAGCATGAACCGAAACGCTTCGCTCCAGGCA
Source organism: Betaproteobacteria bacterium (assembly GCA_016716535.1). GTDB lineage: Bacteria > Pseudomonadota > Gammaproteobacteria > Burkholderiales > Burkholderiaceae_C > Rubrivivax. The sequence goes on from JADJWD010000005.1 coordinate 603,306, forward strand.
CCCACTGCCCTGGCAAGTAGCAGCAACCCTTCGGAGTCCAATGTCCAACGGCGCGCCATACTTCAAGCGTTCCTGGGGTCTGTGGCTTCTCTTGGTGCAGTCCCCACGCTATCGGGATGCGGAAACTCGGACGCGAGTGGTGAGACGCCTGCCAGCGGTTCTCCGGCGGAACCACCTCCCGCGGCGCCGGCAGCGTCTCCTCCTCCTACCGCCGCCCCCGCGCCGCTGCCACCGGCGGCTCCGGTAGTTGTCAACATCGACTTCGGAAGCGGATCCGCAACCGGGACGCTGTCGGGTGACGTGTGGACGCCGGCTCGGGACAGCCAAGGCAGGGTGAACCGCGCGTCTTGGGAGTCCGTACCGAAGGGCCGGTGGATCGAGGTAGCAGGCACGCGAATCGATTCGTCGCTCACGGACGCGCTGGTCAATTCGGGCCTGGGGTGGACTTCTTCATCTCAGCTTTGGGGTGGGAGTCCGGCGAGCAATCTGTTTCAGTCGTGGTCCGGGTTTGCAGTCGATCAGGGGGCCGGCAGGATCTTCTTCCTCGGCGGCGGCCACTCGGACGGCTACAACAACGGGTTGTATCGGTTCGACTGCAATCGGATGTCTTGGGCGATCGAGTGCATGCCGAGCAGTCGCAGCCAGATGAGCGCGGCCTATTTGGCCAACGGCTCGAGCACCTATAACCCTGAGTCGCTTGCAACTGCGCTGGCGAAGTTCAATACCGACAATGGTGCAGGCGCGACCACCGGCACGGTCACGCCGGTCCAGAACGGCCCGTTCTACGACGAGATTCCATTCGACTCGAAGCCCACGGCCAGGCACCTATCAAGCGATGGTGTTTGCGCCCGACATTGGCGCGTCGGGGTCGGTCTTCATGGGGGCTCGTCGTCTATGGCGCTATGACCTTGCGTCGGGCAGATGGGTGATGCGCCGGCTTGTCAATGACCAAGTCAGGGCCCTGGGCGGCAGCGCACCCAACGCGCTTGGACTCATCGAAATTCACGCCGCAGAAGCGGCCTTCACGGCCTACGACGAAGTGCGACGGCGGGTGCTGGTCTCCGCCAGCGGGTCCGCCGGTGCCGGTGCCTTTGCCTTTGACCTGCAAAGCGGGAGTTGGTCGTCGTGGTCCGGCAGCTATGGCCTCAACTACAACCACGCTGCACAGGCACGCGTTGGTCGCAAGCTTGTTGCTCTCAACCCGCCGGTATCCGATCAGTCGGTGGCCGTGGGCCGCTACTGGGTCCACGACCTCGATACTGGCTCTACCGTCGCAGCCAATCTTCAGTTCGCCGGAGGACTTTCGCTTTCGGACTTTCCGAGTGGCGGGGCGTTCTACGATGGTGCGGCAATGGTCTACGTTCCGCCGATCAATCGCCTCTGGTTGGTGACTCGGCGCAGCAACGGATCGATGTTCTGGATCGAAATCGATCCAACAACGACGCCTTGGACTGCCTCGCCGCTGAGCTTCCCGAACTCCAGCCCAATTGAGCAGAGGCTTCCGATCGGAAGAGTTCAGTGGGTCGAAGGGCTGAGGGCGGTGCTGGCCTGGGATCACTGCTTCAGCGGTGCGAAGTTCTTCCGGTTCTGAACAGTACAGGGCTCGGTGACATCGCGATAGCGTCCTGCGCATTGCGCGGCTGCGCGCCAAGCACTAAGGAAGGGGCGGCGTCCACACTCTGGCAAGGACAGTGACGGCTGGTATCAGTTGCCGGAACCCGGCAGTACATCACGTTCTCCGGCTTGGGTTCTAGAACGCCGTGCAGCAACCGCCCGTACTGCGTGGGCTAGGAGCGACTCTGCGCGGGGCCCGCCGTGCGCCGCCGTGCGCAACGCCGTAACGCCGGCGAGCGATTCGTTACGGGCCTGCTCCGCCGCCGGCCGAAGATTACGAACAGCGGACTGACGCGAAGGGCGCCGGTTTGCCGGCGCACCAATGGACCTTCGCGACGAAGGTGAGGCCCTCCGGGGATGTGCGCCTCTCCTCACGACGCAGTTCTCCGAATTCGTACCTTGGCCATCCCATGAAAGTGCAGCGCAGAAGAGTCACCATGGCATTTGCCGCGATCGCGGCGACGCACGGCCTCTCGGCGTGTGGCGGCGCCGAGGAAGAGGCGGCAACTGATGAGACCGCAGAAGCGTTGTGGCGGCGGCGGCTGCGCAATACCGCGCCGCCTGCTGCACCGACGAATAGGCCGACGCCGACGCCCACTGCTGTAGCGACGCCCGCACCCACCACGGCGCCCGTGTCGCCAGGCCCGACGCCGACAACGTCGCCTACGCCAGCACCGACCCGCTTGCCGACGGCAGCCCCGACCCCGGCGCCAACGCCTGCGCCGGCCGCACCCACGCCGGCACCAACTTCCGCGCCAACGCCCCCCCCGACGCCGGCCCCGGCGCCCCCCCCGGCAGCGTCTCCTCCTCCTACCGCCGCCCCCGCGCCGCTGCCACCGCCAGCTCCGGTAGTTGTCAACATCGACTTCGGAAGCGGATCCGCAACCGGGACGCTGTCGGGTGACGTGTGGACGCCGGCTCGTGACAGCCAAGGCAGGGTGAACCGCGCGTCTTGGGAGTCCGTACCGAAGGGCCGGTGGATCGAGGTAGCAGGCACGCGAATCGATTCGTCGCTCACGGACGCGCTGGTCAATTCGGGCCTGGGGTGGACTTCTTCATCTCAGCTTTGGGGTGGGAGTTCGGCGAGCAATCTGTTTCAGTCGTGGTCCGGGTTTGCAGTCGATCAGGGGGCCGGCAGGATCTTCTTCCTCGGCGGCGGCCACTCGGACGGCTACAACAACGGGTTGTATCGGTTCGACTGCAACCGGATGTCTTGGGCGATCGAGTGCATGCCGAGCAGCCGCAGCCAGATGAGCGCGGCCTATTTGGCCAACGGCTCGAGCACCTATAGCCCTGAGTCGCTTGCAACTGCGCTGGCGAAGTTCAATACCGACAATGGTGCAGGCGCGACCACCGGCACGGTCACGCCGGTCCAGAACGGCCCGTTCTACGACGAGATTCCATTCGACTCGAAGCCCACGGCCAGGCACACCTATCAAGCGATGGTGTTTGCGCCCGACATTGGCGCGTCGGGGTCGGTCTTCATGGGGGCTCGTCGTCTATGGCGCTATGACCTTGCGTCGGGCAGATGGGTGATGCGCCGGCTTGTCAATGACCAAGTCAGGGCCCTGGGCGGCAGCGCACCCAACGCGCTTGGACTCATCGAGATTCACGCCGCAGAAGCGGCCTTCACGGCCTACGACGAGGTGCGACGGCGGGTGCTGGTGTCTGCCAGCGGGTCTGCCGGTGCCGGTGCCTTTACGTTTGACCTGCAAAGCGAGAGTTGGTCGCCGTGGTCCGGCAGCTATGGCCTCAACTACAACCACGCTGCACAGGCACGCGTTGGTCGCAAGCTGGTTGCTCTCAACCCGCCGGTCTCCGATCAGTCCGTGGCCGTCGGGCGCTACTGGGTTCACGACCTCGACACTGGATCAACCGTTGCAGCGAATCTCCAGTTCGCTGGGGGACTATCGCTTTCGGACTTTCCGAGCGGCGGAGCGTTCTACGACGGTGCGGCAATGGTCTACGTTCCGCCGATCAACCGCCTGTGGTTGGTGACTCGGCGCAGCAACGGATCGATGTTCTGGGTCCAAATCGATCCGACGACGACTCCCTGGACGGCCTCGCCGCTGAGCTTCCCGAACTCCAGCCCAATCGAGCAGAGGCTTGCGATCGGAAGAGTCCAGTGGATCGAAGGGCTGAGAGCGGTGCTGGCCTGGGATCACTGCTTCACCGGTGCGAAGTTCTTCCGGTTCTGAACGGAGTTCGGTGACATCCCGGGCAGAGCTGTCGAAAATCTCAGCAGCTTGCTCGGCCTCCAAGGAAGCGGCGCAGCCGGGCGCGCGCTCGATGCAGCACATCGTGTTCAATGCCGTTCGGTGCGCCGCTCATCCGCCACAGAATGAGGAGTATCGCAGGGTAGACGAGCGCACACGCCGTGCCTGTGAGGAACAGTCGCAGGATCGGGCTGTCGATCTGACTTGCGGGGAGCCAGCTCAGCAACGTCATCATGCCAAGAGCTGCTGCGGCAGGCCGCCAGACCGCAGATGCGAGCGCGGTGAGACTGATGATCCCTGCGCGCCCTACGAGCGCCATCATGAGGGGCAACATCAACAGCCCAACGCCCGCGCGCGCTACCGCCACCCCCTCTGCACCGTCTGATTTCACGGCCCACACGCTGAGGGGCAGGAGCAGCCCCAACTCCAACCAGCTTTGAATTGCCGCCATTCTTGTCTTGCCGGCAATCCATAGGGGCACCTCCAGCACCAGGATAAGCGCGGACAAGCCGCCGAACAGCGCCAACCAACGCATCAATACTGCTGCATCAGGCCATCTGTTGCCGAGCACCACGGTCACCAAGTCGGTCGCAACGAGTGCCAGCGTGCATGCAATAAATAAGCAGACTATCGCAACGCCGGAAAAGCTCAAAAGCACCGCACGCGAGTATTCGTCCGCCGACTTGTCGATCTTCGCGAGAGCAGGGAACATTGCCCTGCGCACCGGCATAACCACCTCGTTACTAGGCAACGTTGCGAGATCGTTTGCCACGTGGTAATTGCCCATGGCTGTCGTGCCTGCGTACGACCCGACCACGAACTCATCGCATTTGCGATTTAGGTAGGAGCCCAAACGCGAGACGACAAGCCACTTCGAGAATCCCCAGATCTCATGGAATCTGGCTAGGGAGAGACGGGGTCGATAAGGATGCATGCGGTAGCTCAGCCAGACGCCGAGCGCCGATCCCGCGAGCGAACCAGCGACGAGGGCCCAGTAGCTGCGAAACCACAAGGCGGCGCATATGACCGCGGCGAAGCCAAGCAGCTTGTTGATCAGAACGAATCGAAACTCCTTCGCGAAATCGAGATCCTTGCGAAACGCAACGACGCCGATGTTTTGCAGCGACTCGATCGGCGCCCGCAGAGCGATCAACCAAGTGACTACCAAGGCGCGCGGCTCGTTGAAGTAGTGCGCAACGAATGGGGCGGCCACGGCAAGGCATGCAGCCACGAAGAGGCCCTGGAGCAACTGGATGGTCCACGCAGTGTCGCAGTGAGCGCGGGAGTCGTGACCTGGTCGCATCAGCGCGAGATCGACGCCAGCGTATGAGATCGCCTCAACAGCACCGTAGGCCAGAAGCGCAACGGCGATGAGTCCGAAGTCCTCGGGTGCCAGCAGGCGTGCCAAAGCCATGGTACTTACCAGGCCGATGACGCGCATCGCCCAGCGCGCGGCGATCATCCAGCCGCTCCCGCGGACGACGTTCTTCAGCGTCTGCTTGGAAGAGGCGGCATTCTGGGCAGGCGGATCGACTGGGAAGGTCACAGGATGCTGGCTTTCCGGGACTACAACTCTGGGAGTGGGCCGACGTTCAGCGCGCGAAGCGACAGATCAGTCGCGCAATGCGTCGCCTCTGACACACGTAGCCTGAACTACGGCGTCGGCACTGGTGACGAAATGCAACGGTTCGGCACTCGGAGAAGGGCCTGTGTAACACGTGCCGGCAGGTGGATGTCGTTCGGTTACGTCGCGCGGATACTCGATCCCGACAATGTGGACGCATTGTGGACGCGTTGTCGCGCCGCTCTGCATCCACTGGCCTGGTAGATCTCCAACATGACTTGTCAGCGTCGTCGTATTTCGATAGCCATCGCACTGCTGGCCTCGGGCACCACCGTAGCCGGTTGTGGGGGCGCTGATAATGCTATCGAGGAGACGGATGAGACCGCAGACGCCGCAGGGCGGCGGCGTTGGCGACGGGCGTCGTCCCAACCGACTGCCGCGCCGACGACAGTGCCGACATCGAGTCCAAACCCGACTCAGACGCCGGTGCCAACACTTGCACCTACGGCCGCTCCAACTCCTGTCCCGACACCCGCGCCGACTTCCGCGCCAACGCCTGCGCCGGCCCCTGCTCCGGCGCCAGCTCCGACTCCGACTCCGACTCCGACGTCCGCTCCGGCGCCGACACCTGCGCCGTCGCCGGCGGCACCGTCGCCGGTGCCCCCGCTGCCCACCAGCGGCACGCCGTCATTTCGCTTGGCCACGGTGGCCGGTGTGCGTGCGGCACCGTTCACGGTGGGCATGGCACTGCGGCGGGGGGAGGTGCCGCAAGGTATCGGTGTCGTCGTTGAGGGTGTGGCCAACGCGCAGGTGAACGTTCGTAACCGCTGGCCCGACGGCAGCGTGAAGTTCGCGCTGGTCAGCGGCAGGGCCGATGTTCCGGCGGGCTCGCCGGTGACGGCGACGCTGCGAGCCGGGGCAGCCGGGGCAGGGGCAGGGGCGGGCACGGTGTTGACCGAGGCCGACCTGCTGGCCTCGGGCATCGACGCGACGCTGCAGTTTGCCGGCAGCCCCGCGGTGCGGCTGCGCAGTCTTGTGGGCGTCGTCGCCAGAGGCTCGGCAGCGGGCGCGGTCAGCGGCGGTTTGGTGCGCGTGTTGGCCAGCGGTCCGCAGATGAGTGCATGGCTGTATTGCGCGCCGCTGGGCGGCAACACGCACCTCGTGGCTTGGTTCGAGGTGCGCTACTACGGCGGCAATGTAGCCCAGGTTCTGCCCTGGATCGAGAACGGTTGGACCCGCGTGAGCGACTGCGTGGGCCAAGCCGGCCGGCTGACCTTCTCATTGAACAACACTGTCGTATTCGACCAGTCCGACGTCCACATTGCCAACCATTGCCGGGTGGTTGCGCAGGATGGTGTGGGTGTGGGCCACTGGACTGGCGGCACGCCGGACCTCTACGCGGCGCCTGACCCGCAGTACCTGCAGCTTTCCCTGTTGGTGCCCACGTACTTTGCGGACACCGCGAACTCGACCGCGCGGCTGGACGGACTGGCGCAGCGCTACAGCCCTGCACTGTTCGGCCAGTTGACCACATCGCCGCGCGACACCGGTGGCAACGGCACGCAGAACGGCGACTTCGACGCTGCCATGGGTGCCGCTGGCTACCACGCCGGCATCGGCTTGTTGCCCGAGTGGGACGCGTTCTACCTGACCTCGCGCGCGGACCAGCGGGCCTGGCGCGCGGTGGTGGCCAACGCGCTGGGGTACGGCCGTTACGGCGTGCACTTCCGGGACGAGCTGACTTTGAGGCCGGTGGTGCACACCGACGTTCCCAACAAGACGCTGCGCCAAGGCTCCAACCACTACATCTCCGACGTGGGCGCCAACCAGTTCGGTGCTGCCGAGACCTTGCCCGCCGTGGGTGGGTTGGCGCTAGGCGGCGCCACCTTGCGGCCAGAGTACTGGACACAGACCCACCATCCCTCCGCAGGCTTCACCGCCTACCTGCTGACCGGGCACGAGTTCTTCCTCGAGCTGTCGCAGTTTGTCGCCGGCACCTGCTTCCTGCGCCAGAACAATCTGCATCGCGACTACGGCAACGGCATCCAGTTCACCCACCGCGAGACGGTTCGCGGGGCCGCCTGGGCGCTGCGCTCGATCTTCCAGGCCGCTGCGATCAGCGTGGACGGCAGCCCGGCACAAACTGCATTTGCCGCGCTGGCGGCCAGCAACGTGCAGTCTTACCACGCCAACTACATCGTCAGCCGCTGCGGAAGCTTCGGGGTGCCGCGTCCGTACTCCAACTTCCAGTCCACGGCGACGCCGCCCAGGTACAACGTCAACGCATGGGAGTTGGACTTTTGGGTAGCCGCTTGGGGCTACGGCGCGCGCTTGGGGGTCCCCTTCGCGAACGCGCGCCAGGTCGAGCTGGAGGGGTTCTTCCAGTGGACGGCCCAATGGGTCGTGGGGCGGCTCGGCACGTTGGGAGATGCCAGCGCCTACGGCTACAACGCAGCCGGTCGCAACAACAGCGTGACCATCGCCAACAGCTCCACGGATGCACCGTGGGTGAACAACCAGGGACCATGGATGTCCAGCTGGGGCGAGGCTTTTCAGCTGACGCACAACGCGTCAAATGCGACGAATGTCACGCCCGCGCTGGGATCGTTCGGCTCCGACAACGGCTACTTCCCCGAGCCCACGAGCTACTGGGGCAATCTGCTGCCGGCGATCTCGTACGCTGTCGACCTGGGTGTGCCCGGAGCCGTGGCGGCCTACGCCCGGCTGACCAACGCGCCGAACTGGGCCGAGTTGGTCAACAACGCGGCGCGCGCCCCGGTGTGGGCCACGCGGCCGCGGAATCCAAACGGGGCTTGAGCCAGTCATAGCGGCATAGCGGCAACAGTTGCCGCGATGTGCCTTTTCAGGCTTCGGTCGGCAATGGGCCAGGCAGGGTGGAGCCTAAAATCCAAGCTTGGAGTGCCGTCGCACTTCCTTGGATTTGAACCCGTGGCCCTCTGCGCGCCTCAACAACAGTCGGGCCGGGCATCGATCTCGATGTCTAACCCCGATCCAGCTCTCATCGAAGACTACCGCCAAAGCCACCTCGGCAAAGGCGGCCAGTACGACGCCAACTTGGCGGCGCAGCCGTTCGACAACTACATGGCGGCATGGGAGCGCAGGCATCTCGAGGAAATCTTGTGGTCGATTGCCCCCGGTGGCGTTGGCCGTGCCCTCGACTTCGCCTGCGGAACTGGTCGAATCACCGAAACCGTGGCGACTTTTGCGCGCGAGTCCATCGGCGTCGATGTCTCGCCGACCATGCTGGAAATCGCTAGATCGAAGTGCCCGGCTACGAGGTTCGAACTCGTCGACCTGACGTCGGCGGACCCAGATGTCGGACAGTTCGACCTCATCACGTCGTTCAGGTTCTTTGGCAACGCGCAGGACGCACTCAGAGACGCGGCGTTGGACGCGATTGTTCGTCGATTGGCAGCGAACGGCCGCTTCATCCTCAACAGCCACCGCAACCCGCGGGCCCTGTACGCACGGCTGCAGCAACTCACGGGCGCCGCTGACAGCGGCATGGACCTGCACCTGCCCAAGCTGCGGGCGCTGCTCGGGAAGCATGGACTGAGGATCGTGCTGCTGAGACCGATTGGCGCGTGGATGTTTCGCGACAGGCTGATGCTCGACACACCGGCGGACAGCGCACGAGCTCGTCGCTTCGAGGCGCTGTTTGGCGGCTCCTGGCTCGCACCCATCGCGCCCGATGTCATCGTGGTCGCGTCCCACGCCTAGCGCCACTGGCGTCGAGTCGACTCGATCGTGGATGCCAATGACGCCTTCGCGGCGAACGTTGCGCGGTTTCGTCTCCTCTATCGACTTCCGCTGCCTCTTGCGGTGGAGACCGTCCTGGTCCTCGGGGCCAATGACCTCTCGGACCAGTTGGCGGGTGCGTGGCCGCGGGTCGCGCGGCGCGCAGCGTCGCTGGAGTCCGCCGATGCCGACGGCACTTCATGGGAAGTCATCGCCCTCGTCGACGCGGGCCGCGCCGATGCGACGGTGGCACGGACGCGTGGCTTCCTCGAGGAGGTGAACAACCGGTTGCGCCCAGACGGCTGGATCGTCGGCTACGTGGAGCACGCCGCCACTTGGCGCCGCCTGCTGCGCGGCCGCGGCTGGTGCGCCGCGCTGCTGGCGCATCGCTTCTTCGGCAGGCCCCGGGGTTGTCTCAGGGCCCTGCGCGAAGCAGGCTTCGACTCGTGCGCGGTGTGGTATGTGCACCCGCTAATCGAGGCGCCCATGGGTTTGATCCCCGCCGAGTCTCGTACGGAACGGCCGGAGTTCGTGCGGGCGGCTCATGCCGGGCGCGGCACTCATGGCGCGCTCGGCTTCCTTGCACGTCTGGCACTCGCCCACTTGGGCCTCGGCGGCCTTCAGCAGAGGCATTTGTTCTTCTGGGCGCGGAAGCCGTGTTGAGCGAAGTCCTGCGGTTGGTGGGCGAACAGGGTTGGATCGACGCTTCAGGCTCGTTCGACTACTGCGTCAACTTCTCGCGCGGCGCTTGCCTATCGGTGCGGTTGATGCGCGAAGGTCATCCCGGGAGGCACGTGAAGTTCTCCTTGGGGCAATCGCTCGCTCACGAGGCGCTGCGCAGCAAGGAGGCGAGCATTCGCTTTCCGAATCTTGCCCCCGAGTTCGTCGGCTACGTGCAGGCTCCCGGACTGGAAATACTGGTCAGCAACGTGGTCGAGGCACTTGGCGTTACGCGGCGCGAGGCATTGCATAGCGGGCGCGGCGCTTCGCTGCTTCGTTGCCTCGATGCGTACTTTGAGGCAGCCGCCCGCCTTGATGCAGTGACGATGCCGCTCGTTGTCCCTAACCGGCAACTTGGCGATTCCATCGCGACGTACTTCCGGACCGGGCCCTTCGTCAGACCGGTGGAGCGGTGGTTGTCCGGTGGCCCGGCGAACCTGGCGCTTGCACTGCCCGACATCCCGCAGCACGGTGACTTCGTGCTCAACAACATAGGCCGGCGAATCCCGTCCGGCGTTGCGATCTTCGACTGGGAGGATTTCGGCGAGTCAGCCCTGCCTGGCCTCGATCTGTTCACCTTCGAGATCTCGTTGGCGGAGCAGCCCGTCGAGATGCTGAGACATCGGCAGCGGGAAGCCGATACGTTGACACAACTCAAGCAGCGCGCCTGCCGTTCGCTGGGGTTGACGCTTGCCGAGTATCACGCGCTGACGCCGATCTATGCGCTCGTCTTTCGGTACCTCAAGCGCACCTACGGACCGGGAGTGCGGGAGCGCATGGATCGGCTGCTGTTGACGCTAAGCCAGCAGAGCTGAGGCCAACGGAAAGTGGGCTGGATCAGGCCTGCGCCACGTCGGACTGCTCAGCGCGCTCGTCGGCGGCAGGAGAGTCGGTCGGCGCCGCCGCCCGCCGCCGCTGCGCCAGCGTCTTCAACAACGGCCAGCGATAGGCCGTGAGGTGGTAGAGCGTGCGCCGGTTCTCGGTGAGCTTGGTGTGCCAGTCCATCACCCGCCCGTAGTACTCGAGGCGCCGGATGTCGGGCTGCGCGAAGAAGTGCTTCAACTCGTCTTCGCGCAGCAGCGAGGCCGGCGAAAGCGACTTGGGCAGCGATTCGTCGTAGGTCGTCTTCAGCACCACCAGCACGCCGCCGCGGCAGATGCCGAGGTTCATCGCCGCGGTGCGGCCGTCGATCAGGTACTCGAAGACCATCGCCTCGTCGCGCCGCGCGGCCTCTTCCAGCAGCTGGACGTAGAAGCGCCCCTGCTCGTTGCCGGGATGGATGGCGGTGCCCTGCTCGGACTTCCAGCCGGTGCTCTCCAGGGCGCCGTATCGGGCCACGGCCTCGGCCATTTCCTGTGGCGAGCGCAGGATGCGCATCGTGGTCTGCGTGCCGTCGCTCGCCAGCCGGTTGCGCTGCTTGCGCAGGTTCTGCCGCAGGTTCTTGCCGCGCGCCGCCCAGTAGTCGTCGAAGGTGCCGGCGATGTCGAGCCAGGCGGTATCGACGTAGCTGGCGAGCTCGATGTCCGGCGCCTCGTCGGCCTGCGCTTCCTGGCGCGGGTCGACCTGGCTGACGAGCAGCCGCATCACCGACCAGGGCAGGCTGCGCAGCAGATCGCGGCACAAGGGGGCCAGGCGCAGGTCGGCCCGCGCCACCCAGGCGCCCAGCGGCAGCTGCGAAGGCTGGAACGTGCCCCAGCGCCAGGTGTCGGCGGCTTCGAGCAGGAACATGGCCACCGGCCCGGCACCTTCGTCGGCGACGAGGAGCTTCGTTCGCTCGCCGCCGAAGGCCGCCAGCGCGGCCGCGATGGCGTAGGACGAGAGGAACGGCACGTCCAGGCGTTCGGCGTTCAGGCGGTCCCAATGCGCCTGCAGCGGCTTGTCGCTGGTGAGCACGGGGCCGGGCAGGGTGCGCCAGTGGAGTCTTTTCATCTTCTTGGGGATGCGGGGGCGTTCGGGCGGCCGGTTGCTCAGGTGCGGGCGAGCAGTCGCCTGGCGGCGGCCACCGTGTGGTCGATCTGCCCGGCGCGCAGGTCCTGGTGGCAGATGAGCTGGATCACCTCGTGGCTCCAGCGGATGCCGAAGTCCCGTGTGTCCCGCGGCACCCCGGGCCACAGGCGGTCCCAGCGGTAGACGGCCAGGCCGTCGTCGCGCATGCGCGCGTACACGGCATCGGCGCGCGCCGCGCCTTCCACCCACAGCGGGCACACATAGGGCACGGCATCGGGGCGCAGCACCGGCTGCAGCAGCCGGGCGCCGGGCAGCGACTGCAAGCCGCGGGCGAGGCGGTCGTAGTTGTCTCGCCGCCTCTGCACGATCCCTTGGCGCGGCAGCAGGTGATACAGGGCGAGGGTCGCCCATCCGGGTGCCTGCCCGACGCGCTGCATGTCGCATTGCTTCATCGCGTCGAGGTCGGGCTCGCTGTCGCCGGCATCGGCCGAGCGTGCATCCGGCGGCGCGGGGCGACCTTGCCGCTTCATCCGCAGCGCCAGGGCGAGCAGGTGCTGCAGACCGGCGAGACGGCCGAATTGCGCGCCCAGCTCGACCGGGTCGAGCAGGCACTTCACCTGGTAGCGCAGGCCCGCGTTTGCCAGCCGCAGCGCGCGCAGCGGGTGCCGCTGTGAAGCGAGCAGGCCGCCTTCCATCACGGGGAAGAACTTCGAGAGACTGGCCGTCGCGTAGTCGCCCCACTGGCCGACGGGGCGGTCGCCCGCCATGCCGAAGAAGCTATGGGCGCAGTCCTCGACGAGCACGACGCCGTGCGCATCGCACCACGTGCGCACCGCGTGCAGGCTTGCCGGCAGGCCGAAGTAGTGCGCCACGAACATTGCCCGGGCACCGCTGGCCGAGGGCTCGGCGATGGACTCGAGCAGCGGCAGGCCGTCCTCGCCGATCGCGTAGTAGACCGGGCGGTGCCCGGCCAGGACGATCGGCGCCACCATCGTCGGGCAGTGGTAGGTGGGCACCAGCACGCCACTGCCCGGCGGCAGATCCATCTGCCGCAACGCTGCCCACAGCGCGGCGCGCCCGCTGGTCGTGTGCGCCCTGTGGCGGGTGCCGTCGACGGCCGGCAAGCGCGTGCCCGCAGCGGGCAGGAACGCGCTCCACCCGAGCAGCGGTGTCTTGGGCTGCGGCTCGGCCGCCCGCTCAGGCGCCTGGCTCGCCAGGCTTGCGCTCACCGGCATGCTGAGCGCTCCAACCACGCAACGACCTGCCGCTCGGCCACCCGGCGCGGCTGCGCCGATGAAAGGGTGTGGTCGGCGCCCGCCACGTCGACCCAGGTGGTCGCGGCGTGCGCACGGGCATCGCGCCACTCCGGCGCCGTGCGCCAGGCCTGCACGAACTCCCGCGCGGTCAGGTCGTGTTCGCTCAGCAGCAGCAGGATCGGCGAAGCGAACGAGGCCCAGCCGCGTGCCATCCGGTGCTGGAACGTGCCGGTGTCTCGCTCTTGTGATCGGCCGGCCGGCGCCACCGAGCGCAGCACGCTGCGCAACAGGTCCGTCAGCGCGCCGGCGCCCACTTGGCCGCGGCCGAGCTTGCGCCAGAACTCGCCCTGGCACAGGCGCTGGAAGTAGTAGTGCTTGACGTGCGCCTGCGCCAGCGTCTGCGCCGAGCGCACCCACGGGTTCAGCAGGCAAAGGCCGGCGATGCGCGGGTCGCCGCGGTGCCGGTCGGCGAACATCAACGCGGCGCTGGCGCCGTCGCACAGGCCGACCAGGACCACGGCGCGCAGCGACGGGACACGGGCCAGCAGCGCGTCCGTCGCCGCGCCGATGTCGTCGTCCAGCTCCATGAACGTGCGCGGGGCGCCTTCGCTGTCGCCCATGCCGCGGACGTCGAAGCGCAGCGTCGGGAATCCGGCCGCGGCCACGGCACGTGCCAGCTGCACGAACTGCCGGTGGCTGCCGGCGCGGACCTGCGGGCCGCCGACGACGATGACCACGCCCAGCGGCTGCGCGGCGCCGTCGGGCATCGAGACGATGCCGGCGAGGCGCTCGCCGGCGCACTCGAAGGCGAGGCCGGCGTCATGCGTGCTCAAGCGTGCGCCCCGCGGACTCGACGGCTTGCAGGCTGGCCTCGATCAGTGCCGGGGCCTCCTCGATCTCCACCGACTGCCAGAACGCCGGGCCGGCCACCGCGCGCGCCGTGACGGTGGTGGACTGCTGCTGCCAGGCTTCGATGACCTTCGTAGTGCGCGGCAGCAGTTGCGGTTCTTCTTCGGTGCTGGTCTCGAGCCACACGCAGGCGGGTGTCTGCGCCGGCAGGTCCAGGCGCGCCTGTTCGAGCGCGTGCGCCAGCGGCGCGGCCAGTTCGTAGCCCGCCACTTCGATCGTCTGGCCCTCGGCCAGCGCCTGGCGGAGGTGGGTGCCGGGGGCGCCGGAGGCATCCGGCGCACCTTGCGTGAGGGCCGCGGCCGAACGCAGGCGCAGGAACTGCGCCAGTTGCGTGGCGCCCGATGTCACCGGCTGCCACAGCAGCAGCCGCACCGGCTCGTCGAAACGCGCCGCGGCCTGCGCCGCCACGAGGCAGCCGGCGCGCGCGCCCCACAGCCACAACGGCGCGGCGTGGCGCTCGCGCATCCAGCGCAACGCCATCAGCACGTCGTCGACCCAATCGGCCCAGGTGGCATCACGGAAATCGCCGCTGCTGTCGCCGCACCCCGCGAGGTCGATCTGCAGCACGGCATGGCCGGCGGCGGCGAAGGCGCGCGATTGCAGCGCCGCCATCCGCCGCGTCTTGTTCATCTCCTCGGCGAACGGGTGCACGTAGACGAACGCGCCAAGCGCCGCCGCGCCGCCCGCCGGTGCGTGGTGGATGCACAAGCGCTGGCCGTTGCGGCCCGGCCCGGCATCGACGTAGGAAAGCTCCAACGGCCGAGCCCCCGACGACTAGGCCGCCAGCTTCGGCGAGACGAAATCGACCAGCGTGCCGACAGTGCGGAAGGTCTCGCCGTCGATCTCGTCGTCGTGGATCACGATGTCGAGCCGCTCTTCGAGCGTGGTGATCAACGACACGACGGCCATCGAGTCGAGCTCGGGGATGGCGCCGAGCAGCGGTGTCTCACGCGTGAAGCTCGCGCCGCGGCTGCCGAGGCTCAACACATCTGCGAGAACCCGCAGGACCACACCTTCTACTGTCATCGTCGAGCACCTTTGCCAAAAAACATTCTAGGAGCCGGGTCGGCCGTGATGCCCCTGCGCGGCCGCGCCGGCGTCGGTACTTGTGTGCGGGACTTGGCGCGCGCACGGCGCGGCCCGCATCGGGTGGCACAGCGAGTTCGTGACATCCGGCCGGGACGGTGCCGGCCGCCTCGATCAGAGTGCGGCTCGAGGGGCAGACGATGACCACCACCGCCAACGGCGCATTGCCGAGGACCAACCCGCCGCTTGTGCCGTCGACGCCCGCCGGCGCAGGCCGATGGGTCTGGCCGGTCGACGGCGAGCCGGCGTTCTCGACGCAGCGAGTACAGGCCATCCAGCACCGCCTGCACGAGCACCCGCTGATGCGATTGCCTGCGCTGGCCGACCTGGCCCAGGCGCTGTATCCCACCAAGCAGTGCCGGTTCCTCGGCCCCGGCGCCCGGCCCGACTCGGCCTTCCAGCATGGCGACGCCGACACCGCGGGCCGCACCATCGAGGAGGTGTTCGCGCGCATCGAGGAGCCCGGCTCTTGGGTGGCCTTGTACAACGTGCAGACCCATGCCGCCTACCGAACGCTGCTCGACGAAGTCGTCGGCTCGATGCGCCCGCTCGTCGAGGCGCAGGAGGGCCGCATCCTCCAGGTCGGCGGCTTCGTCTTCATCTCCGCGCCGCCTTCGGTGACGCCGTTCCACATCGACCGCGAGAACAACTTCTGGCTGCAGATCCGCGGCCGCAAGGTCATGCATGTCTGGGACGCGCATGACGAGCGCGTGGTGGCGGCCAAGGCACGCGAGGACTTCGTCGTCTACGGCGGCCTCGATGCGGTGCGCTTCGAGCCCGGCTTCGCCGAGCGCAGCCACGTCTTCGATGTCGGCCCGGGCGAGGGCGTGTACTTCCCGAGCACGTCGCCGCACATGACCCGCAGCGACCGCGCCTGGGTGCGCCCGGGCGACGGCGTCGCGGTGAGCATCGGCGTCGTCTTCTACACCGAGGCGACGCGCCGCGCCGCCAACGTGCATGCCTGGAACCAGCTGCTGCGCAACCACTTCGGGCGCACGCCGCAGGCGCCGGGCTTGTCGCCGTGGCTCGACCGGCTCAAGTATCCGCTCGGGCGCGCGTTCATCCGGCTGCGGCACCGCATGCGCGGGCACAAGCTGCAGGTCGGGTTCTGACTTAAGCGTTGGCACTGTACGCACGCCGTGCGTACTGCAGTTGGACCCAGGCCGTCCGGGCGGGCGGTGTACCAGTCAGAGCTTCTGGACGATGGCGTTGTTGTTCATGCGGGCTCGCTTCCGGGGGTGGGTGGTGCCGGGGGGCGTAGCAGGCGGCGCTCGAGCAGGGCACGCATGTTGCGCCTGCCGTCCGCGATTAGGACGATGAAGACTTCACGCCGCGGCGTTTCGACCACCGTGTAGATCAAGCGGTAGGGTTTGAACGCGGTCTGGCGATAGTCGTGGATGCCGAGGTCGAGCAGCTCGCGCGGCCAGGCGCCCCGGTGTGGGGCGGTTGCCAGGCTCGCTACAACGTCCAGGATGCGGTCGAGCAGGTGTGCCGCCTTGAGCGGCGAGTCGTTCTCGGCAACGTACTGGACGATCTCGTCGAGGTCGGCCTCGGCGCCTGCCGACAGGCGCACGGCGTAGCGCGCAGTCGCCGACATTCAGCGCGCCGTGGCGGGCAGCTTGTGCTTCGCGCGCAGCCGCGAGACGACGTCCTTCACCGGGCGAGTGCGGCCGGCGGCGATGTCCTGCTGGCCCAGCGCGAGCAGCTTGAGCAGAGCCATCGTCTCCTGGGTGGCCTCGTAGCTGGCCACGTCCTGCAGCACGGCGCGGGCTTCGCCGTTCTGGGTGATGAGCAGTGGTTCCTGATCTTCGCTCAGGCGGTCCAGGACGTCGGCGGCGTTGGCTTTCAGGTAGCTGATGGACTTCACGTGCGATGAGAACTTCACGGCTGGCTTCTCCGGACTGGTATCGGACTGAATTCAGTCTGCGGCAGTGTACCGTTGGCGGCGAGGCGCATGGTGCCTTGCCGGTGCCGTCCTGGCTGGGGCGGGTCTTCTGGGCAATGAGCTACCGCGCCGCCTGCACCGGCAGCACGTGCATTTCCACCCACGAAGCCGCGTCGCCCGCGTGGTGCACGCGGTTGATCGCCACGGCCATCTCGGTGGCGGTGGAGTTGTTCGGCGCCCCGGTGTTGAGGTTGCGCTCCAGCCGCGGAAAGCTGCTGCTCGTGACGTGCAGCCGCAGGCGGTGCCCGCGCGGCAGCGTGTAGGCGATGGCGCGCATGTCCACGGTGGCCTGCACGCGTTCGCCCGGCTGCAGCAGGCGGGGCGCCGCGAAGCCTTCGCGCCAGCGCAGCCGCAGCGCGCCTTCCTGGATGTTGGTGGCGCGGCCGTCGGGCCACAGGTGCACGAGGCGCGCGACGAGGTCGGTGTCCGGCGCCGATGAAGAGAACGACAGGCGAGCCGCCAATGGCCCGGCGATGCGCAGGTCCTCGGCCAGTGGCGCCGAGGTGTAGACGAGCACGTCGTCGCGCCGCTCGACGTCGGCCTGGTCGACGGGGCCGGCGCGGTCGGCCGGGTTGCCGGTGCAGCAAAGAGGCCCGCCGCGGCTGGGCACCGGGTCGGCGGGGTCGTAGCGGTACTCGTCCCACGGCGCGCCGGCGGCCGCGGGTTCGCGCGCCAGGCGCCCGTTGCCGGCGCGGCCGTTGGCGCGGCCGTCGCTGGCCAGGTACCAGCGCACGGCCTGCGCCTCCTCAGGGGGCCAGGTGCGTGAATCGAGCCAGCGGTTCTCGTTGAGCATGAAGAACTGGACCGGCGGCAGTTCGGCCAGGCCGTCGCCGCTGCCCCTGAGCCAGTGGTCGAACCAGCGCCGAGCCCACTCGTCCCACGGGCGAGCGCCGCCCGCGACGGCCAGCTCGCCGAAGGAAGCCGGGCCCGCCGTGCCGCCCTCCTTGTGCTGGCAGTGGTTGCCCGGCGCGATGACGACCTTCTGCGGCACACCGTGTTGCTGCCAGTGCCGTGCCAGCACGAGCGCATCGCCCACGGTCTGATCGCCCCAGGTGTTGATGATCATCGCCGGCACGGCGCTGCGGTCGCCGTCGTCCCAGTAGCCCCATTCGTGCCAGCGCGGGTCGCCGGGCGGCGTGGTCAGCAACTCGGTGAAGCCGTTGGGGGCCGGGCGGACGCGTCGCACCAACTCCGACACCGGCAGGCCGCGCAGGTGCCCGGCGGTGTCGAACGGCGCGGCAGGCGCGGAATCGGGCCGCTTGGCGCCGTTGCCGACGAACCAGCCGAAGGCGCTCGCCAGTTGCGGCACGCCGCCTTCGAACACGCCGAAGTAGCCGTGCCGGCCGCCGAGCGACCCGATGGCGCCGCCGGCGCCGCTGGCGATCATCGCCTTGTGCGCCGGGTGGTTCAGGCGCGCCAGCGGGAACTGCGTCTCGCCGAGCGCCGAGCAGCCGAAGGTGCCGACACGGCCGTTCGACCACGGCCGCGCGACGATCCAGTCGAGCGTTTGCGCGCCGTCGTCACCGGCGTCGCGCCACGGCAGCAGGTCGCCTTCGGAGTCGCCGGTGCCGCGCAGGTCCTGCACGAGCACTGCGTAGCCGTGCGAGGCGAACATCAACGCCGACATCGCGGCGCTCGAGTCGCGCAGGCGGTGGTACGGCGTGCGCATCAGCACGGCGGCAACCGGGCCCGCGCGCCGGCGAGGCAGGTACAGGCTGGCCGCGAGTGTCACGCCGTCGCGCACGCCGATGGCAACGTGGTGGTCGACCGCGACGCCCTCGACCCAGGCCCGCGCCGCGAGGCGCCAGGGCACCGGGATCGCGCCGGCCACGACGTTGCGCCAGCGTTCCACCGCCACCACCGCCAGCGCCAGCGCAACGACGGCGGCCAGCGCCAGCAGCGTCCCCATGGCGCGGGCGCTCATCCCGCGTGGCTGCACGCCGAGCGCACCTCGGGCAGCCAATCGACCACCAGCTCGCTGATGCGCCGCTGCGTGTCCAGCGTCAGGAACATGTGGTCGATGTCCGGCCGGTAGTCGCAGCGCACCCGGCCGAGCCAAGGTTCGCCGCGGAAGACCTGCCGGAACTGCGCGCCGTAGCTGTAGTAGTCGAGGACCGAGCCGCTGTAGACGAGCCGCACGGCGACGCCACGGTCCGCGAACTGCTGCATCGCGCCGGCGAACTCGTCGCGCGCCGGGTTGTTGCCGGGGCTGAACAGCGTCGTGGCCGGCTCGGAATCCGCACGCTCGACCCGGGCAAGGTCCTGCACGCGCCGCCGCGCCGCGCGCCAGGTGGCCTGGGGCGGCGAGCCCAAGAGCCGCTTGAGGTTGCGGATGGGCATCGTCCAGCGGGTGCGGTACCAGAAGCCGTCGAACATCAGCATGGCGCGGATGCGCGTGTCGGCCAGGCCCGTCCAGTAGGCATCCATCGCGCCCGAGCAGAAGCCGATGACGGCGAACTGGCGAATGCCGAGCGTGCGCTCGAGGTGATCCATCGCCGCCTGGAGGTCGCGGACCGACTGTTCCTCGGGCTGCGCGTCTTGCAGCGCGAAGCGGCTGTCGCCGCGCCCGGAGAGATCGAAGCGCAGCACCACCTCGCCGCGCTGCGCGAGCTGGCGCGCCAGCTTGACGTTGATGCGATGTGCGCCGACGCGGCCGATGACGCCGGCGTTGAAGAGCAGCCAGGCGAGCTTCGGCGAAGCCGGGCCCTCGGGACGCGTTTCGGGCCGCGTTTCGGGCTGCGTTTCGGGCCGCGTGAGCACGCCGACGAGCCGCGCGCCGGGCCCGAACTGTTGCGCGGTCTCGATCAAGATGGCTGCCCCACCTGGCGGATCAAGGCCTGCAGCGCCGCCGCCGGCACCAGCGCGGACTGCTCGGCGCTGTCGCGCATCCAGTCGGTGCCGTGCCGCACCTCGACGGCACGCAAGCGCGGCGGCTGCCGCAGCGCCTCGGCCGCGAGTGCGCGCCCGTCGGCGTCGCCGGGGTCGACCAGCGCCACGATGGCATCGGCAGCCAGCGGCCACTCGAGCACGGCCGGCGTGATCGAAGCGATCTGCGAGCGCAGCGTCGCCGGCAACGCGAAGCCGAGCGCCTCGTCGAGGTAGCGCTGCGGATTCGCCGCCCGCCGCTGCGGCGAAGGCCGCGGCGCGACGCTGAAGGCGGCCTGGAGCGTGTCGACGTGGCGCTGCCGCAGCGCCGACAGGTAACGCGCGCCGTCGACGACGGCGTCGAAGAGGACCAGGCGGGCCGGCGGCAGCGGCGCGCGCCTCGCCGCCCGCAGCGCCACCGTGGCGCCCAGGCGGATGCCGAGCCAGGTGGCGGACGCGACTCCGCCGAGACGGCGCAGTTCGGCGTCGGCCGTCACCACGTCGGCGGCCCAGCCGTCGAGATCGGCGTCGGCGTCGTCGCCCATCGAGTCGCCGGTGCCGAAGTAGTCGAAGCGCAGAACGTCGTGCCCGCGCCGGGCCAGTTGTTCGCCGAGGACCCGCATCAGGCGATGTGAGCGCACGGCCTCCTGGCCGAAGGCGTTGCACAACACGACGCCGCCGGCCGGCCGGCGCCCCGCCGCGGCGCGGTGCCACACGCCGAAGAGGCGCCGCGCCGGCGCGCCGAACGTCAGCGCCTGCAGGGCGTCGGGCTCGGGCGTCGTGTTCAACGGTGCGACCGCGGTGGGCCGGTTCGGGGCGGCCAGCGTCACGGCGTACTGCCCTGGCGCAGCTTGCCCAGCCAGCGCGCGAGGCGGCCGTCCGGCGCCGCCTTTGGTGCTGGCGGCGATGCGGTGGCGGCCGCCGGCCTTGCCGGCGTCTCGGGCGCGGTCGCCGCCAGCTGGTGCAGCGGCTCGAAGACAAAGCGGCGCGGCTCGATGCGCAGGCCGAGTTCACGCTCGCAGGCGGCCATCGCCTCCATCGCCCGCAGCGAGCTGCCGCCGAGATCGAGGAAATTGTCTTCGGCGGTGATGTCATCGGCCGCGAGGCCGAGCACGCGCGCCCAGATCGCCGCCATCGCGCGCTGCCGGTCGCTGAGGCCGCCAGCGGCGGCGGCGGGACGGCTGGCAGGTGCGGCCTCGGCCTGCTGCGCGCCGTGCCGCGCGCGAATCCAGGCGGCAAAGGCTTCGCTGCCTGCGCCGGTCGCGCCCAGCGATGCAAGCGGCGTGTCGGGTGCCTCGGCCACCAGGCGAAGCAGGCCGACCAGCCGTTCACGGAAGAGCTGCGCGGTGGCGCGGTCGAAAAGGTCGGCGTTGTAGTTGATGCCGCCTTCGAGGCCGCCGGGCACTTCCATCAGCCACAGCCCGAAGTCCTCGGTCGCGCCCTTTTGCATGATGAGCACCGACGAGTGATCGAGCGGGCCCCAGCGGCGTTCGCGTTCGCGCGCGTCCTGGAACGAGAACAGGCTCTGGTACAGCCCCGCCTTGCCCGCATGCGCGGCGATCTCGCGCTCGCCGGCCAGGCGCTCGAAGGGCACGTCCTGGTGGGCGAAGGCGTCGATCAACTCCCGCTTCACGACGGCCAGCCAGGCCGGGAGCGTGCCATCGGCGGGCACCGCCAGCGGCAGCGGCAGCAGGTTGTTGAAGAAGCCCATCACGGGCTCGACCTCGCTGGCCAGGCGGCCGCGCACCGGGATGCCGAGCACCAGCGAGCGGCTGGCCGACGCCTGGCTCAGCATCGTCGCGTACACGGCCATGATCAGCATGTTCAGCGTCACGCCGTGCCCGATGGCGACGCGGCGCAGCCGCTCGGTGAGCGCCGTGCCGACGTGCACCCACTCGACCGCGCCGGCACCGGTCATGCCGGCGACGCGCGGCCGGTCGGTGGGCAGCGCGCGGGGCGGCTCGATCGGTGCGAAGCGGCGCTTCCAGTGCGTCAGCTGCGTGCGGCACTCGTCGCCCTGCATCCAGCGCGCGTGCCACGCGGCGTAGTCGGCGTAGCTCACCGGCAGCGCGGCCAGCGCGGGCGTGCGGCCGGCGCTCGCCGCGGCAAGCAGCGCCGACATCTCCTGGTACAGCAGGTCGAACGACCAGCCGTCCCAGATGATGTGGTGCGGCATGAAGAGGAACACGTGCTCGTCGCTGGCGAGGCGGAACAGCGCCACCCGGAACAGCGGCGCGCGGTCGATGGTGATCGGCTCGTCGACGATGGCTTGCAGCCGGCGCATCAGCCCGGCTTCACGTTCCTCGGGTGGCAGGCCGCCGAGGTCGACCAGTGGCAGCTCGAACCCGAGCCGCTCGAGCACGCGCTGTACGGGCCGGCCGTCGGCCCCTTGCGCAATCACGGTGCGCAGGCTCGCCTGGCGCTGCACGACGGTCCTGAACGCCGCCTCGAACGCGGCGCGGTCGAACGGGCCGCGCAGGCGGTGCGCCGAGGGCGTGTTGTAGACGACACGCCCGGGCTGCATCTGTTCGATGAAGCGGATGCGCTCCTGCATCACGGTCAGCGGTGCGTCGGTGCCGGCGGCAAGCCGCTCGATGGCGGTCCGGCGTGGCGCGCCTTCCTGCCGCTGCCGCAGCACGGCCGCGGCCAGCCGCGCCGCGGTGGGCGCTTCGAAGATGGCGCGCAGCGGCAGCGCGATGCCGAACTCGGTGTTCAGGCGCGCCGTCAGCCGCGCGGCCAGCAGCGAATGCCCGCCCATCGCGAACAGGTCGTCGTCGACGCCGAGCCCGGGCAGGTGCAGCACGTCTTCCATCGCCTTCAGCACCTGCGCCTCGAGCGCGTTGGTCGGGGCGGCGGCGGCGCGTTCGCGGCCGCGGCCAGGCTCGGGCTGCGGCGCCGGCAGCGCGCGGCGGTTCACCTTGCCGTTGGGCAGCAGCGGGATCTGCGGCAGTTGCACGAAGTGCGCCGGCAGCATGTACTCGGGCAGCGTGCGGCGCAGGTGCTCGCGCAGCGCCGCCTCGGGCGGCGCCGGCGCGGTGCACACCACATAGGCGACGATGCGCACGTCGCCCGGCGTGTCCTCGCGCGTCACGACGACGGCGCGCTCGACGCTGTCGTGGCCGACGAGCACCGACTCGATCTCGGCCAGCTCGATGCGGTAGCCGCGCACCTTGACCTGCGTGTCCAGGCGGCCGAGGTGCTCGAGCAGGCCGTCGTTGCGCCAGCGGCCGCGGTCGCCGGTGCGGTAGCGCCGCTGGCCGGGGCGCGCCGGGTCGGCGACGAAGCGCTCGGCCGTCAGTTCGGGCCGGTGCAGGTAGCCCGTGCTGACGCCCTCGCCGCCGATGACGATCTCGCCGGGCACGCCGACCGGGCACGGCTGGCCACGTTCGTCGAGCACGTCGACGGTCGTGTTGGCGATCGGCGTGCCGATGCTGATCGGCGCGCCGCCTTCCACGCGCCAGCAGGTGGACCACACGGTGGTCTCGGTGGGGCCGTACATGTTCCACAGCTCGCCGGTGCGCGCGAGCAGCGCGCGCGCCAGGTCCGGCGGCAGCGGCTCGCCGCCGACCAGCGCCTTGAAGCCGGGCGCGCCGTGCCAGCCGGCATCGACGAGCAGCCGCCAGCCCGAGGGCGTGGCCTGCATCGCGCTGGCGCGGTGCCGCTCGACGAGCGCGCGCAGCGCCGCGCCGTCCATCACTTCGTCGCGCGTGGCGACGATGACCTCGGCGCCCACCGTCAGCGGCAGCAGCAGCTCGAGCACCGCGATGTCGAAGCTCGTCGTCGTGACGGCGACGAGGCGGTCGCCGGCCGCGAGCCCGGGCACACGCGCCATGCTGGCGAGGAAGTTCACGACCGCACGCTGCGGCACGACCACGCCCTTGGGCTTGCCGGTCGAGCCGGAGGTGTAGATGACGTAGGCCGGCGCGTTGGTGTCGCTGTGGCGAACGGGCGCCGCGCCGCCGGGCCGCACCTCGTCGGCCAGCAGCACGCGCAGCTCGCCGACGCCGTTGTCGGGGCGGGGCAGCGCGGGCACCGAGCGGTCGCTCACCAGCCAGGCGAGCCCGGAGTCGCTTTGCATGTACGCCAGCCGCTCGGCCGGGAAGCCCGGGTCCAGCGGCACGTACCCGGCGCCGGACCTGAGGATGCCGATGAGCGCCACCAGCAGGTGCCGGTTGCGCCCGCAGGCCAGGCCGACGAGGTGGCCCGCGCCGACGCCGCCCGCCTGCAGCGCCGCGGCCAGCGCGTCGGCGCGCTCGTCCAGCTCGCGGTAGGTGAGCGCATCTTCGCCGTCGCGCACCGCCACCGCGTCCGGGCAACGAGCGGCTTGCTCGGCCAGCAGCTGCTCGATGCGCGCGTGCTCGGGCCAGGCGCACCGGGTGGCGTTCCAGGCCGACACGGAGCGCAGGTCGTCATCGGTGGCGGCGAAGAGGGCGGCGACGGGCAACGTGGCATCGCCGGCCGCGCGCTCGATGGCCGCGCGGTACAGGTGCAGCCAGCCGCGTACCGTGGCCGCATCGAACAACGCCGCATTGAACTGGCACTCGAGGACGATGGCGCCGTCCACCTGGCTGGCGTTGACGAAGAGGTCGAAGTTCTCGAACGCACGCGCGTTGGCCGCCACGCGGGCCGTCATGCCGGGCATGGCCAGCGCGGCCGCGTCGATGGCGGTGTCGAGGTTGAACTGCACCGAGACGAGCGGCAGCCGCCCGGCGTCGCGCGCGACCGGTAGCCGCGTCAACAGCCGGCCGAAGGTGCAATGCGCGTGCTCGGTCGCGTCGAGGACACGCTCGCGCCCGTGGCGCAGCAGGGCCGCCGTCGGCTGCGCCGGGTCGACGAGCACACGCACCGGCAGCAGGCTGACGCAGTGGCCGACGAGCGTGCGCATGCCCATCGTGGCCTGCCCCGCCGCCGGCACGCCGACGACGACATCGGCGTCGTTGGCCAGCCGCGCCATCAGCGCCGCGAAAAGGCTGAACAGCGTCGCGAAGAGGCTCGCGCCCTGGGCCGCGCCGAGCTTGCGCGCCGCCTCGACGAGTGCCGGCGGCAGCGTCACGTCCACGCGCTCGGAGGCGAACCCGCGCACCGCGCGCCGCAGCCGGTCGGCCGGCAGGTCCAGCGCGGGCACCGAGCCCTCGAACATCGAGACCCAGTAGCGCTCGTCGGCCTCGGCGGCGCGCGCGGGCTCGCCCTCCAGCGTGGCGAGCACGTAGTCGCCGAAGCTGTCGGGCGCGGGCAGGCGGGGCTGGCCGCCGGCGTCGAACGCCGCGTACAGCGCCAGCAGCTCGCGCACGATGACGCCGAAGGACCAGCCGTCGCAGACGATGTGGTGCGCCGTGATGACGAGCGCGTGCTCGGCCTCGCCGAGCGTGGCGAGCGTCGCGCGCACGAGCGGCCCGTGCACCAGGTCGAAGGGTGTCGTGACCTCGTCGTGCTTCAGCCGCACCATCGCCTCGTCGACCGAGGGCCCGCCGGCCGCCGGCTGGGTGAGGTCTCGCAGGCGCGCCTGCAGGCCACCCCGCGGCGCGATCAGCATGCTCGCGCCGTCGGCCGAGAAGGTGGCGCGCAGCGACTCGTGCCGGTCGGTCAGCGCGAGCAGTGCGTCCTGCAGCGCCTGCACGCGCAGCGCGCCGCGCAGGCCGATCGTGATCGACTCGTTGAACGCGAGCGAGGCCTCGCGGCCGAGCTGTGCGGCCAGCCACACCTCGCGCTGTGCATCGGTGGTGGGGACCGCGCGCGCGAGTTCAGGCGACGCAAACGGGTCGTAGTCGACCGCCGTGAGCTGCACGGCACCGGCGGCCGTCATGGCGCCTCCACCTTGATGAACTTGCCGGGCGCCTCGGGATTGGCGACGAACCAGGCCGGGTTGCCGTCGGCGTCGCGCCCCAGCCGCGCGCCGGGCACCGGCGGGCGCGAGGCGTCGAAGGCGCGGGCGCGCTCGGGCGACACGGTGCGCGGGATGAAGTCGGCCTCCTGCAGCTCGGCCACCGCTTCCTTGAAGGCGGTCTTGATGACGGCGATGTCCTGCGCGGTGTGCGCCGTCGTCATGAAGCAGGGGAAGTTGTCGAGGATGTGCACGCCGCGGTTGCGCATCATCGCGAACAGCAGGTCCTGCAGCGGGTGGTCTTCGGTGAAGACGATCTTCCACACCGAGCTGAAGTGCTTGAGCACGATCGGCGCGCCCGCTTCGCGGCAGAAGGCGTTGAGCTCGTCGACCATCGCCGCGGTGCTGCGTGTCAGCGTGGCCTGCAGCTCGGGGCCCTCGCGCTCGAGGTGCCCGAGCACCGCCTTGGCCGCTGCCAGCGCCAGCGGGTGGCGCACGAAGGTGCCGGCGAAGTAGGTGACGCCGACCGTCGGGATCGAGTCGTCGCCGTAGTCCCAGTGGCCGCCGTCGAGGGTGTCCATGTACTCGCGTTTGCCGGCGATGACGCCGATCGGAAAGCCGCCGCCGACCACCTTGCCGTAGCTGGCGAGGTCGGCGCGCACGCCGAACAGCGCCTGGATGCCGCCCGGGTGGCAGCGGAAACCGGTGACCACCTCGTCGAAGACGAGCAGCGCGCCGTGCTGTTCGGTGAGCATGCGCAGCTCGCGCAGGAACCCGCGCGGCTGGAAGTCGGGGCGGCGGCTTTGCACCGGCTCCACCAGCACCGCGGCGAGGTCGTGCGCGTTGTCCCTCAGCCAGACCAGCGCCTCGGGCGTGCCGTAGTCGAGCACGACCACGTTCTCGGCCGTGTTGGGCAGGATGCCGGGCGCCGCGGGCACCGACTTCAGCTTCTTCGTGCCGCGCACGATGACCTCGTCGAAGATGCCGTGGTAGGCGCCGGCGAAGAGGGCGACCTTGCTGCGGCCGGTGACGGTGCGCGCGATGCGCAGGCAGCCCATCACCGCCTCGCTGCCGGTGTTGCACAGGCCCGCGCGGTCGAAACCGGTGAGCCGGCACACGAGCTCGGCCACTTCGCCGGCCAGCGGGTGCTGCGGGCCGATCTCGTAGCCGCTGTCGAGCTGCTTGCTCACCGCGTCGATCACGAAGCCGGGCTGCCAGCCGAACAGGCTCATGCCGAAGCCGTTGAGCGCATCGACGTACTCGTTGCCGTCGAGGTCCCACAGGCGCGAGCCCTTCGAGCGCTCGATGACGAGCTGGTAGACGATCTCCTTGAGCAGCGGGCGAAAACCGTTGACGACACGTGGGTCGGCCAGGTGCGGCCGGTGCTGCTCGGTGTACTGCTTGCTGCGCTGCGTCTTCTGGACGTAACGGCGCATGAACGCATCGAGCCGCGTGCGCTGGCGCTCGCTGATCTCGGTGCCCGCGGTGTGGATGCGGGCGATCGCGCCGAAGGCCTTGCGCACGTCGTAGCTCTGGTGCGCGGGCGTCGCTTCGTCGTCGGCCGCGGCCGCCGCCGCGCGGGCCGGCTGCGCCGGCGCCGCCAGCGGCGCCGCGGCGGCGGGCAACGAGGCGCCGCCGCCGTGGGCCTGCAGCAGCGCGAGTTGCTGCGCCATCAGCACCATCTGCTGCTGGATCAGCTGCTGCACGAGCGGCGTCGGGGCGTCGGCGGCCGCAGGCGGCAGCGCCATCGCCGGCATGCCGATGGACGGCGCTGCGGCCGGCGCGGCGACCGCGGGGGCCGGCGCCGCCGCGTCCTTCGGCAGCGTGGCGTCCAGGTGCGCGGCGAGCGTGTCGAAACTGCGGTACGCCTCCATCAGCTGCCGGAAGGTGACCGTGAGCGCGAACTCCTTCTTCAGCTGCATCGCTACCTGGGTGAGCGTGAGCGAATCCAGGCCCAGCTCGACGAAGCCGGCGTCGCCGGCGGCGTCGGCCAGTTCGTAGCCCGAGACGTCCTCGAACACGGCGCGCAGGCGGCTGTTCAGCGTGTGCAGGCGGCCGGCGGCTTCGGGGGGCGCAGTCGTCATGGGCGCAATGGAAGGGGGTGAGGAAGGTGAGGCATCGAGCGATGCCGCCGGCGGTGGCGCTGCGGCCACCGTGGTCGGCGGCGCGCCCGGGGTCGTCGCGGCCGGGGCATCGACCCAGTGCCGCTGGCGTTCAAAGGGGTAGGTCGGCAGCACGATGCGGCGCCGATCGGCCGCGGCCGACATCGTGGTGGCCACCGGCGCACCTTGCACCCACAGCGCGCCGGCGGCGTCGGCGAACGTGACGGCTTCGTGCGCCGGCGCGTCGGCGAGGCTGGCCACCGCGGCGGGCACGACGCTGCCCTGGCGGTGCTGCCGCACCAGCGTCGACAACGTGGCACGGGGGCCGCACTCGACGAACAGCGGCGCGGCCAGCTGGCCGAGCAGCGTCGTCACGGCCGGCGAGAAGCGCACCGGCTCGCGCAGCTGGCGCGCCCAGTGCGCCGGGTCGGTGGCCTCGTCGTCGGCGAGCCAGCCGCCGGTGGCGGTGCTGGCGATGCGCACGCGCGGCGCGGCCAGCGGCACGGCGCGCACCGCCGCCTCGAAGGCCGGCAGCGCCGGCGCCATCATCGCCGAGTGGAAGGCGTGCGACGTGACGAGGCGCCGCGTCGAGATGCCACGAGCTTCGAGCGTGGCGGCGAAGGACTCGATGGCCGCCAAAGGGCCGGCGACGACGCTGGCCAGCGGGCCGTTGTCCGCGGCGAGCTGCACTTCGGGCGGCAGCAGCGGCGCGAGCTCGTCGGCCTGCAGGCGCACAGACATCATCGCGCCGGCCGGCAGCGCCTGCATCAGTGCGCCGCGCCGTGCCACCAGCCGCACGGCGTGTTCGAGCGGCATGACGCCGGCCAGCACGGCGGCGACGTACTCGCCGATGCTGTGACCGACGAGCGCCGCCGGTGCGAGCCCGCGGGACTGCCACTCGCGCGCGAGCGCGTAGCCGACGCAGAAGGTGGCCGGCTGCGTGACCTCGGTCTGTGCGAGGAGGGCCTCGTCGTCGCCGAAGAAGACGGCGCGCGGGTCGAAGGCCACGTGACCCTCGAGCGCCGCGAGACAGGTGTCGAATGCGGCGCGGAAGACCGGCAGCCGCTCGTGCAGCTGGCGGCCCATGCCCGCGTACTGCGCCCCCTGGCCCGGAAAGGCGAAGACGATCGACGGCTCGGCGCGCGGCAGCGCACGCGCGCGTGCCGCGGCGCCGTCGCCGGCGCGCAATGCCGCGGCCGCGGCGGCGGTGCTGTCGGCGACGACGAACGTGCGGTGCGCAAACTCGCGTCGGCCGACCTCCAGCGTGTGCGCCGCGTCGGCGAGATCGGTGTGCGGCTCGTGTTCGAGGAAGTCGGCCAGGCGCGCCACGCCGGCCGCCAGGCCCTCGGCCGTGCGCGCCGCGAGGCGCAGCACGTGCGGCCCGGCGGCCGGCGCGGCGGCGCGCGGGGCCGGCAGCGGCGCCTCTTCGAGCACGACGTGGGCGTTGGTGCCGCCGACCCCGAACGAGCTGACGCCAGCGCGCCGTGGCGCGGCGCCACGCGGCCACGGCGTGCGTGTCGCCTGCACGAAGAACGGGCTGCCGTCGAGCCCGATCTTCGGGTTCGGGCGGTCGAAGTGGAGGCTCGCCGGCAGCCGCTCGTGCGCCAGCGCCAGCGCCGTCTTGATGACGCCGGCGGCACCCGCGGCGATCACCATGTGGCCGGTGTTGCTCTTCAGCGAGCCAATGGCGCAATAGCCGCTGTCGGCGGTGTGGCGGCGGAAGGCGCGTGTCAGCGCCGCGACCTCGACCGGGTCGCCGAGCGGCGTCGCGGTGCCGTGTGTCTCGACGTAGGAGATGCTGCGCGCGTCGACGCCGGCGTCGGCGAGCGCGGCCTCGATGACCGCGGCCTGGCCGGCGACGCCGGGCGCCGTGAAGCTGGCCTTGTCGGCGCCGTCGTTGTTGACGCCGACGCCGCGTATCACGGCATGGATCGTGTTGCCGTCGGCGAGGGCGTCGGACAAGCGCTTCAGTGCCACCACCGCCGCGCCGTCGGAGAACACGGTGCCCGTGGCGTCCGCGTCGAAGGGACGCGTGTGCCCGTCGGGCGAGAGCATCGAGCCTTCCTGGTACAGATAGCCGCTCATCGGCGGGCAGGTCAGCGAGGCGCCGCCGGCCAGCGCCAGGCCGCAGCGGCCGGCGCGCAGCGCGTCGAAGGCCATCGCGATGGCCACCAGCGACGTCGAGCACGCCGTGTGCACGCTGATCGCCGGCCCGGTGAGGCCGAGCCGGTGCGCCGTGCGCGTGGCGATGTAGTCCTTCTCGTTGGCGAGCATCACCTGGAATTCACCGACGCGGGCGATCTTGTCCGGGTGTGCCAGCACGTGCCGCTGGAAGTAGCTGGCGTTGTACATGCCGGCCCACACGCCGATCGTCGCCGGCGTCTTCTCGGGCACGTGGCCGCTGCGCTCGAGGCACTCCCAGGCGAGCTCGAGGAACACGCGCTGCTGCGGATCCATCAGCTCGGCCTCGTGCGGGCCGATGCCGAAGAAGCCGGCGTCGAAGCGATCGATGTCGTCGACGACACCGCGCGCGCGCACGTACTGCGCGTCGCCGCGCAGCGCCGCGGGGATCGAGGCATCGAGCTCGTCGGCGGCGAAGAAACGGATCGACTCGCGGCCCTCGTCGAGCAGGCGCCAGAACGACTCGATGTCGCGCGCGCCCGGGAAGCGGCCGGCCATGCCGACGATGGCGATCGGCTCGGCGTCCGTTGGCGTCGGCGCCGCGGGGCGCGCGGCTTGTGTGGCCGCTTGCGCTGGTGCGTTCATGTCGGCCAATGCCGCGGCCAGACCGCGTGGGGTCGGGGCGGCGAACAGCATCGCGACCTCGAGCGCGGCGTGGCCGGCGGCGCGCAAGGCGCTGAAGACGCGCATCACCAGCAGCGAGCTGCCGCCGAGGTGAAAGAAGTTGTCGAGCGCGCCGACGTGCTCGATCCCCAGCGCCGCGGCGAAGGCGGCCGCGACTTCGCGCTCGAGGCCGGCGCGCGGCTCGACGAAGCGCTGCGCCAGGTGCTCGGGGCGCGCGCGCCGCGGCTCGGGCAGCGCGCGGCGGTCGAGCTTGCCGTTGGTCGTGACCGGCAGCGCCGCCAGGCGCACCCACTGCGTCGGCACCATGAACTCGGGCAGGCGCGCGGCGAGGTGCTCGCGCAGCGCCGCCGGGGCGAACGGGGCTTCGGCGGCGTCGACGCCGTCGCCTGTGTCTGCTTCACGGCGGCCGTCGGCTCTGGCCCTCGGCACGACGTAGGCGACCAGCTCGGTGCCACGCAGCGCGTCCTGGTGCGCGACGACGGCGCAGGCCTTCACCGCCGGGTGCGCAGCAAGCGCCCTTTCGATCTCGCCCGGCTCGATGCGAAAGCCGCGGATCTTCACCTGGGCGTCGGCGCGGCCGATGAACTCCACCGCGCCGTCGGCGGTGAGGCGCACGAGGTCGCCGGTGCGGTACATCGTCGGGCTGCGTTCTGCCGTTTGGCCCTCTTCGCTGTCCTGGCCGTCCTCGACCACAAACGGATCGGGCAGGAAACGCTCGGCCGTCAGCTCCGGCCGCGCCAGGTAGCCGAGGCCGACGCCGAGGCCGCCGATATACAGCTCGCCGACGAGGCCGGCAGGCACCGGACGGCCGCGGCGGTTCAGGATGTACAGCGAGGTCCGCGTGATCGGCCGGCCGATCGGCACCGAGCGTGCCCCTTCGAGTGCGGGCACGTCGATGCGGTGCGTGGTCGCGAAGGTCGTCGTCTCGGTCGGGCCGTAGCCGTTGATCAGCTGCGTGCCGGGCACCGCGGCGTGGAAGCGCCGCACGTGCTCGAGCGACAACGCCTCGCCGCCGATCAGCAGTTCGGCGAGCCCGGCGAGATGGCGCGGGTCGTCGTCGACGACGGCGTTGAAGAGCGCCGCCGTCAGCCACGCGGCCTGCACGCCGTGCGCGGCGATCGTCGCCGCCAGCCCCGGGCCGCTCGGCACGGCCTCGTCATGCAGGACGCAGCAGCCGCCGTTGAGCAGCGGCCCCCACACCTCGAGCGTCGAGGCGTCGAAGCCGAGCGGCGCCGCGTGCAGCATCACCGTGTCGCGGGTGAGCCGCATGAACTCGGCGCCGCAGACCAGCCGCACGATCGAGCGATGGCGGATCTCGACGCCCTTGGGCTGGCCGGTCGAGCCCGACGTGTACATCACGTAGGCGATCGCCTCTCCGTCGGCGGCCGGCCCCGCGCTCGTATCGCCCGAGGCGGCGGTTGCCTCGGGCAGGCGCTCGACGTCGACGCAGCGCAGGCCGAGGAACTCGCTGCCGTGGCCACGGCCGACGAGGGCGCGGGCATGCGAATCGGTGAACATGAAGCGCAGGCGCTCGCTCGGGTGCGCGAGGTCCACCGGCAGGTAGGCCGCACCGATGCGCAGCACGGCCAACAGCGCCGCGATGCCTTCGGCCGAGCGTGGCACGCCGACGGCGACCACGTCGCCGGCGCCGACGCCGGTCTCGCGCAGCGCTGCGCCGATGCGGCGTGACAGCGCATCGAGCTGCGTGTAGTCGAGCTGGCCGCCGTTCCAGGCGACGGCACGCCGCTGTGGCCCGGCGGCGAGGGCGAGGTCGAAGCACGCGGTCACGCCCAGCGGCCCGCCGCGTTGCGCGTGTGTCCACGGTCCCGCGCGCAGCGAGCGCATTTGCCGCTGCAGTGCGGCCGCGGAGAGCACGCCGATCGATTCGAGCGGCGCGCTCGGCGCGGCGGTGGCGATCTGGGTGATCCCTTCTCGCCAGGCATCGGCCAGCGTTGCGGCCACGTCGGCGTCGACCGGCGGCGTCGCGCAGTGCACGACGAGCGCGTCGAGCGCCGGCGCTAGGCCGGCGGCCAGCCACAGCGTCGGGTGGCGCGCGGCGACCTCGGCCGGGGTCTCGTCGCCTGCGAGCCAGGCCACTTCGCAGCGGGAGGGGTCCGCCGGGGTGGCCATCGAGCCCTCGGGCCGCAGACCGGCCCCGGCGACGAGCAGATCGCGGACCGTCGCCAGCGCCGTGAGATCGAGTTCCACGTCGAGTTCGAGCCCGTGGCCGCGCACCCGCATGCCGGCGCGGCCGGCTCCGCTGATGCGCTCGAGCGCCAGCACCCAGGCCGCCTGCGGCAGGCCGGGCCGGCGCACGGCCGCACGCGCGGCAGCCTCGTCGATCGGCCTGGTAGCGCACACCCAGGTTGCGCCCGGCGCGCCGGGGGCTTGCGGCATCGCGTCGATCAGTCGGATCGGTTCGCCCATTCGGCTGCTGTTTCGACGTTGTTGTGCGGACCTCGAAGTCCGGCGTTCCGTTCCCGCCACGACTCCAAGGGGCGGCTTGCCGCGCATCTCGGCAAGCGGATACGAATGGCCCTTGCGAGCCCGCCTCGCCCGAGGAGGATTCTCGTGCGTGATGCGGGCCAGGCATCCTCGATCGTTCAGGGGGTATCGGCCGCCCCCTCGGCGCCCTGAGTGCGCTTCTCACATTCCGTTGCGAAGACGGCGATGAGGCGACGACGATCTGCGCACGGCAGTGCCGCTGCGCCTCTGCGTCAGGGTGCCTGCAGGAAGCGTGAATACGTCCGTAACGTCGTTCACGGCCTGCGCCACTTGCAGGGCGCGCGGCAGCCGCCCCCCCGGTAGCCTCCGCCGCCAAGAGGGACGCCGCATGGACCACGCCGCCGCATCGGCGGACGCGCACGACCGCATGGGACGACTGGGAACGGCATGAGCCGCGCCACCATCCACGGCGTGCGCATTGCCGGCGTCGCCACCTGCGTGCCGGCGACGGTGGTCGACAACCTCGAGGCCGATCTCGGCTTTCCGGCCGACGAGGTGCGCAAGGTCGCCTCGATGGCCGGCGTGCTGCGCCGGCATGTCGTTGCCGACGGGCAGACTGCCACCGACCTGTGCGTCGACGCCGCGTCGCGCCTGCTCGGGCAACTGGGCTGGGCGCCCGAGAGCGTCGATGCGCTGCTGCTCGTGACGCAGTCGCCCGACCACTTCCTGCCATCGTCGGCGTGCATTGCGCACGAGAAGCTGGGGTTGTCGACCGACTGCGCGGCCTTCGACATCGGGCTCGGGTGCTCGGGCTATCCGTACGGGCTGTACCTCGCCTCGGCGATGTTGAACGGCGGCGGGCACAAGCGTGTGCTGCTGCTGCACGGCGAGACGCCGAGCCGCTTCGTCGACCCGGCCGACCACGCGACGACGCTGCTATTCGGCGACGC
Organism: Betaproteobacteria bacterium; assembly: GCA_016716535.1. Classification (GTDB taxonomy): domain Bacteria; phylum Pseudomonadota; class Gammaproteobacteria; order Burkholderiales; family Burkholderiaceae_C; genus Rubrivivax. The sequence goes on from JADJWD010000005.1 coordinate 637,310, forward strand.
CGGGTCGGCCACCGCGCTCGAGCTGTGCGCCCCGGGCGACAACCGCGCCAGTCACTTCGTCATGCACACCGACGGCAGCGGCCACGAGGGCCTGATCATCCGCGGCGGCGCCTTTCGCGATCGCCGGCCGGCCGACGCGCGCCACCTGGCGCTCGAGATGGACGGCGCGGCGATCTTCAACTTCACGTTGAAGCGCGTGCCGCCGCTCGTGCGCGACGCGCTCGAACTCGCCGGCCGCCGCGTCGACGAGATCGACCACTACATCTTCCACCAGAGCAACCGCTTCATCATCCGCCACCTCGTCAAGAAGTGCGGCCTGCCCGAAGCGGCGGTGCCGATGACACTGGCCGACACCGCCAACTGCGGCGGCCCGTCGGTGCCGGTGACGATGACGCGCGCCGTGCAGTTGGCCGCCGGCCGCCCGAGCGAGCTGATGCTGCTGGGCTATGGTGTCGGCCTGTCGTGGGCCGCCGCCGTCGTGACGCTCGACCCCGAAACCGTGCTGCTGCACGCCACCACCGAGGCCCCATGCAAGCCGTGAGCGAAGCCCTGACCCTGGCCGAGGCCCTGCTGCTGCTCGGCGAATGTTTCGGCGAAGAGGCGTCGACGCTCGCGCCGCAGCGCGATCGCGAGTCGATCCCCGGCTGGGACTCGATGGGCGCGCTGATGTTCATGGCCGAGCTCGACGAGCGCTTCGGCATCGAGCTGGACGCAGACACGTCGCGCGCGATGGCCTCGGTGGCCGATGCGCTCGAGTTCATGCGCCAGCGCGGCGCGCTGGCGGGTTGAGCGGGGCGCGCGCTGCGTTGGGTTGCATGCTCGGCGTCGGCTTCGCGCCTGCATCCCCTACGCTTCCCGCGGTGCAAGCTTCACCCGCCGCCACGCCGGCCTTGGGCCAGACGACGCGCCTCGTGGCGCGCGCGCTTGGTGTCGAGCCGGCCGCGCTGAGTGCCGGGCTGCGCGTCGTGCGCGAGGCCGACCTGCTGCGCGTGCTGCCGTTTCGCACGGCGCTCGTCGGCCAGGGCACGGGCGATGACGAGCGTTATCTGCGTTGGCGCTATCGGCTCGGCCGTGGTGGCGTGCCCGCGCTCGGTGAGTTGTGGCTGCTGGACGTGGGCGGGCAGCTGCTGGCGCTGCTCGGTACCGAGGACGTGGTGCTGCGCGCCGGCGATCGGCGGTTGCCTGTCGAGCGGCCGATGGACTTGCAGATCGCACCGGCGGCGCGCGAAAGCGGCCTCGGCATCTGGATGAACCAGGCCGCTGCGGCGCGCGCCGGGGCGCTGCTGGCGATCGGCTGCAACGTGCACTCGCGCGGCATCGTGCAGCGCCTGTTCACGCCGCTGGCGCCGCTGCGCACGTACACGTATGTCATCGACAGCCGGCCGTTCCTGGCGAAGGCGGGGCTGCGCGGGCCGGTTGGTGCGCTCGCGGCCGCCGGTGGCAACGTCGCGCTGCGCGTGCGCGAGGCGTGGTTCGCGGCGCGCCGGCGTGCGCGCTTCGAGGTGCGGGCGATCGAGCGGTTCGATGGGGGCGACGCGCTGCGCGATGCGCAGCCCGACGGGGATGCGCTCGGCTTCGAGCGCCGCGCCTCAGCGCTGAACCATCGGCTCTTCGACAACCCGCGGGCGCGGTACTTCGTTGCCGGGGCCTTCGAGCCTGCGCACCCACACGCGCCGCGCCGCGGTGCCGTGGCCTGGCGCTTCGAGCCGGGCCTGGGCGGCGTGCCGCACGTGCGTGTCGTCGACCTGTGGGCGGGCGGCGGTGATGCGGCCGGCGATGCGGCCGTGATCGAAGCGCTGCTGATGCACGTCTTCGACGAAGCGCGGCGCGCCGGCGCGCACGCGGTGCGCGTGGCCACCGCCGACCCGCGGCGCGCGGCGCCGCTCGTGCGGCTGGGCTTCGCAAGCCCGGGCGCAGCGGGCGAAGGCATGCCGATGGGGCTGCTGGTACCGGGCGACGCGGCGTTGGCGCGCGCGCTGGCCGCGCTGCCGTGCGCGATCACCGCGGTACTGGACGACGACGACGGGACGTATGGTGCGCACGCCTCGTATGGCTCGCGGCATGTCGCCGCCGCGGCGGCGACCTCCAGCGTGTAGCGCACCATGTGCGGCATCGCGGGACTGTGGCACCGCAGCCGTCCCCGCGGGGACGTGGCGGACGTGCGGCGCGACCTCGAGCGCATGCTCGGCCTCTTGCACCACCGCGGGCCCGACGGCCGCGGCACGTATTTCGACGGCCCGGTCGATGGCCGGGTTGCGCTGGGCCACACGCGGCTGGCGATCATCGACCTGGACACCGGCGCGCAGCCGATGGGCAACGAGGACGGCTCGGTGCAGGTCGTCTTCAACGGCGAGATCTTCAACTACCGCGCGCTGCGCGCCGCGCTCGTCGAGCGCGGGCACCGCTTCGCCACCGCCTCGGACACCGAGGTGCTCGTGCATCTGTACGAGGAGCACGGCGACGACTTCCTCGCGCAGTTGAACGGCCAGTTCGCGCTGGCGCTGTGGGACCAGCGGCGCCAGCGGCTGCTGCTGGCGCGCGACCGTGCCGGCATCCGGCCGCTGTACTACTCGTGGGCGGCGGGCGAGGGCGCGGGAAGCTCGAACGCGCGGCTGGCTTTCGCCTCGGAGATCAAGGCGCTGCTGGCGCTGCCGGGCATGCCGCGCCGGCTCGACGCGCAGGGGCTGGCCGGCGTGTGGTCGCTGTGGACGGCGCTGGCGCCGCGCACGGTGTTCGAGGGCGTTTCGGCGCTGCCGCCGGCGCACGCAATGGCCGTCGAGGCCGATGGCAACGTGCGCTGCTGGCGCTACTGGGATTGGCCGTTCGACGAGGCGGACGAAGGCGCGGGCGACATCAGCGGCGATGGGGCCGGCAGCGCGAGCGACAGCGACGAAGCCCGTGCGCAAGCGCTGCGCGAGTTGGTGATCGACGCCGTGCGGCTGCAACTGCAAGCCGACGTGCCGGTGGCCGCGTACTTGTCCGGCGGGCTCGATTCGTCGGCCATCGCCGCGCTCGTGGCGAAGTACGGCGGCCGTCCGCTCGTGACCTTCTCGCTCACCTTCGATGACGCCGAGTTCGACGAGAGCGCGCACCAGCGCGAGGTGGCGCAGTTCCTCGGCACGCCGCACCGGCCGGTGCACTGCACGCGCGCCGACATCGGCCGCGCCTTCGCGCGCGCCGTGTGGCACGCCGAGACGCCGCTTGTGCGCACGGCGCCGGTGCCGATGATGCTGCTGGCCGACGCGGTGCGCGCCAGCGGCTGCAAGGTGGCGCTCACCGGCGAAGGCGCCGACGAGGTCTTCGCCGGCTACGACCTCTTCAAGGAAGCGCGCGTGCGGCGCTTCATCGCCGCCGCACCCGGCTCGGCGTGGCGCGAGGGCATCCTGCGCCGGCTGTATCCGTGGATGAGCCAAGCGCCCGGGCGTGCCGGAGCGGCGCTGGCGCGGCCGTTCCTCGCTGACCTCGGAAACGATCCGTGGGCGCCGGCGGCCGCGCACACGAGCCGTGTACGCAGCGCGCAGCGGCTGCACGCCTTCCTCGCGCCGGAGTGGCGCGCCGAGGTGCAGCGCTTCGACGCGCTGGCGGCGCTGGCGGCGCTGCTGCCGGCCTCGTCCGCGCGCTGGCCGCCGTTGGCACGCGAGCAGTACCTCGAGGCGAACACGCTGATGAGCGGCTACCTGCTGGCCGCGCAGGGCGACCGCATGGCGACGGCGGCGTCGATCGAGGCGCGCTTCCCGTTCCTGGACCACCGCGTGATGGAGTTCGGCGCCCGGCTGCCGGCGCGGCTCAAACTGCGCGGCCTGCACGAGAAGGTGCTGCTCAAGCGCGCGTTGCGCAGCGAGCTGCCGGCGACGATCGTCGCGCGGCACAAGCAACCGTACCGCGCGCCGGACAGCGCGTCGTTCTTCGCCGGCGGCCGGCTGTTGCCCGAGGTGGCCGAGCCGCTGAGCGCGGCGAGCCTGGCCGACGCCGGGCTCTTCGACGCAAAGGCGGTGGGCAAGCTCGTCGACAAGTGCGCGAGCGGCCGCGCCGTCGGCTTCGCCGACAACATGGCTTTCGTCGGCGTGCTATCGACGATGCTGCTGCACGAGCAGTTCGTGCGCGGCCGCGCGCTGGGGCTTTGATGCGCATCGGCGAGGACCTCGAAAGCGCGGCCGATGCGAGGCCGCAGAAGGCGGCGCTCGTCGTCGGTGCGCGCCGCGTCTCGTATGGCGACTTGCTCGCCGCGGTGCAGGCGCTGGCGCGGCGGCTGCGCGACGCGGGTGCCACAGCCGGCGAGCGCCTCGTCGTCTGCATCGCCGATCCGGTGCTTTATGCGGTGGCGCTGCATGCGGTGCTGGCCAGCGGCGCGACCTTTGTGCCGCTGCCGGCCACGGCGCGCGCGCCGCGGGTTGCCTTTGCGCTGCGCGACGTGCGTGCGCGGCTGCTGCTCAGCGAGCCGGGGTTGCGGGCGGTGTGGGATGAGGCGTCGGCGAAACTGGGCTTCGACAGGTTCTGCCCGAACGGATTGGACCTCTGGCCCGCCGGCATCGACGAGCTGTCGTTCGCGGCCTGCGTCTTGCGCCCGCCGCCGGCGCCGCACGATGCACCCGCCCCGCCGGCCGATCTCGCGTGCATCCTCTACACCTCGGGCACGACCGGCGTGCCGAAGGGCGCGATGCTCACGCACGCCGGCATGCGCGCGGCCTGGGACATGGTGCAGGCGTACCTGCAACTGCGCGACGACGACGTCATCGCGTTGCCGCTCGCGCCGACCTTCAGCTACGGCCTGTACCACGTGCTGATGGGCCTCGGCCTCGGCGCCACCGTCGTGTGCGAGCCGGCGGCGCAGGCGTTCCCGCGCGTGCTGCTGCAGCGACTCGTGGCCGAGCGCGCGACGGTGCTGCCCGGCGTGCCGATGCTGTTTGCGCAGCTGCTCGGCCACGCAGCAAGTGGCGCGTTCGATCTCGGCGCGCTGCGCACGGTGACCAACGCCGCCGCGGCGCTGCCGCTGGCGCACCTCGAGCGGCTGGCCGCGCTGCTGCCGCGCGCGCGCGTGCTGTCGATGTACGGCATGACCGAGTGCAAGCGCATCAGCTGGTTGCCGCCCGAGGAGATCACGCGGCGGTCAGCAAGTGTGGGCCGCGGCCTCGCCGGGCAGCAGCACTGGCTCGTCGACGAGGCGGGCAAGCGGCTGGCGCCCGGCTCCGAATCTGCCGGTGAACTCGTCGTGCGCGGCCCGCACCTGATGGCCGGCTACTGGGAGCGGCCGGCCGAGACGGCCGAGCGCCTGGTCGCCTCCGACGACGGCCCGTGCCTGCACACCGGCGACCTCTTCCGCGCAGATGCCGACGGCTTCCTTTACTTCGTTGCGCGGCGCGACGACATCATCAAGAGCCGCGGCGAGAAGGTCGCCCCACGCGAGGTGGAAAGCGTGATCTGCACGCTGGCCGGCGTGCGCGACGCGGCGGTCGCCGGCGTGCCCGACGCGATGCTCGGCCAGGCCGTCGTCGCCTACGTCGTGCCCGAGCCCGGCGCCGCGCTCGAAGCGCGGCAGGTCATCCGCCACTGCCTGGCCGGGCTGGAGCCGCACATGGCGCCCAAGGAAGTGCGGTTCGTGCGTGAACTGCCGCGCACCGACTCGGGCAAGCTCAGGCGCGCCGACCTCGCTGCGGCCTGGGCGCAGGACAATGCCGCATGAGTTCTGTTGCCGCTGCCGCCATCGACGCCACCGAGGTCATCGCGGTCACCGCCTCCGTGCGCCGCTTCCTCGAAGACAACTTCCTGCTTGAAGCGCGCGCCGCGTCGCTTGACGACAGCGACTCGTTCATCGAACACCAGGTGCTCGACTCGACCGGCTTCATGGAACTCGTCGCCTGGCTCGAGGAGGCCTACGCCTTCAAGGTCGCCGACGACGAGATGCTGCCGGAGAACCTGGACAGCCTGACCGCCGTCGCCGCCTACGTGGCGCGCAAGCGCGCCGCCGCGGCATGAACCACGACGGCCGGCTCGACGCCTCGGTGCTGGCGCTGTCGCCGGCCGCGCTCGAAGCCGAGGCCACGTTCATCGCCCGCTGGCTGCGCGAGACGGTCGGCGGTACGTTGCGCCGCAAGGGTTGTGTCGTCGCGATGAGCGGCGGCATCGACAGCACGGTGTGCACGGCGCTCGCCGTGCGCGCGCTCGGTCGCGAGCGGGTGCTCGGCCTCATGCTGCCCGAGCGCGATTCGAGCGGCGCCAGCGGCGAGCTGGCCGCGCGGCTGGCCGCGCACCTGGGCATTGCCACCGAGCGGCACGACCTCGCGCCGGCGCTCGCGGCGCTCGGCTGCTACACGATGCGCGACGCGGCCTACCGGCGCGTCTTCCCCGCCTACGGCGAAGGCTGGCGCAGCAAGATCTTGCTGACCGGCGGGCTGCAAGGCGGCCTGAACCACTTCCGCCTCGTCGTGCGTGACGCGCAGGGGCAAGAGTTCGACGCACGGCTCGGCGCGCGCGAGTACCTCGAAATCGTCGCGGCGACGAACATGAAGCAGCGCGCGCGCAAGCTCGTCGAGTACACGCACGCCGACCGCCTGAACTACGCCGTCGTCGGCACACCGAACCGGCTGGAATACGACCAGGGCTTCTTCGTCAAGAACGGCGACGGCGCCGCCGACCTGAAGCCGATCGCGCACCTGTACAAGACGCAGGTCTACGCGATGGCGCGCCACCTCGGCCTGCCGGCCGAGCTGTGCGGCGTGACGCCGACCACCGACACCTACAGCCTGGCGCAGGGCCAGGACGAGTTCTACTTCGCGCTGCCGTACGCGCAGATGGACCTGGCGCTGTGGGCGCTGGACCACGGCTTCGGCGCTGCCGAGCTGGCGGCGGCGCTCGGCATCGACGAGGCGCGCGCCGCGCACGTGCTGGCCGACATCGCTGCCAAGCGGCGCGCCGCGCGCTATCTGCACGCGCCGGCACTGACGGCGCGGCCGGTGGCTTCGGTCCACGCGCATGGCCGAGCCGCCTGAAGGCGCGCGGCCAGACCGCACGCGCCGCTCGCTTGCACTCAGCGCCCTCGACACCTACGTCGGCCTGGTGCTGGGCATTGCCAGCCGCGTGCTGCTGGCGCGGTTGCTCGTGCCCGACGACTTCGGCGTCTTCGCCGTCGCGGCGGTGTTTGCGTCGCTGGCTGGTTCGATCCGCACCTTCGGCACCAACGAGTACCTGATCCAGCATCCCGCGCCGACTACAGCGACGTGGCGTGCCGCCGGCGCGGTGGTGTGGATCGTCGGCTGGACGCTCGGCATCGCGCTGATCGTGCTTTCGCCGTGGGTCGCACGCTTCTATGGTCGCGACGAGGTGGGGCACGTGCTCGTCGTGCTGGCGCTCGGCTACTTCTTCACGCCGCTCGGCAGCGTGACGCTCGCGTGGTGCCGGCGCGAGCTGCGCATGGCGCCGGTCGTCGCTTCGAGCCTGGCGGCCAACCTCGCGACCTTCGTCGTCGGCCTCGTGTTCGCGATGCGCGGCCACGGCGCGATGAGCCTGGCGATCGCGACAGTGGCCGGCGCCGCCGCGTCGACGCTCGTTGTGCTGGCGATGCGACCGGCGCACCTGCCGCGCTGGCCGAGCCTCGAGGGTGCCGGCGAGGTCCTCCGCTTCGGCCGGCAGGCAAGCGGCATCTTCCTCTACGGCCAGGCGGGTGCCGGCGCGCCGGAGCTGGTCATCGGCAAGGCCGAAGGCCTGGTGCCGGTGGCGCATTTCGGTCGCGCGCAAGGTCTCGTGGAACTCTTCAACCACCTCGTGCTGAAGGCCGTGGGCCCGGTGATGCTGCCGGCGCTGGCGCAGCGCGCGCGCGCGGGTGCCGACCACGGCGGCATCGCCGCGGTGTACCTGCGCGGCACGGGCCATCTGACGGCGTTGGCCTGGCCGATCCTCGGCGGCATGGCGATCCTCGCGTGGCCCGCGGTGCGCATCGTCTACGGCGCGCAGTGGATGCAGGCGGTGCCGATCGCGCCGGTGTTGTGCCTGGCCGCGGCGGTGGCAATGGCGCAGCACCTGGCAAGCGCGCTGCTGTTCGCGCTGGGACTCGTGCGCGAGTGCAACGTGCTCGAGCTGAAGGTGCAGCTGCTGCGCGTGGCCGGTACGCTGCTCGTGCTGCCGTTCGGGCTGGTCGGCGCCTGTTGGGGCTTGGTAGCGGCGGCGCTGGCCGGCGCCTGGCTGACGCAACGCGCGGTGCGCGCTGCGGCGGGTGTCACCGTCGGCGCGCTCTGGCAGGCGACGCGCAAGAGCGCTGCAGTGGCGGTGTGTTCGCTGCTGCCGGTGGCGGTGCTGGTTGCGTGGCTGCCGCCGGACGAAGGCAACTACCTGCGCGTCGGCGGCGCCGGCGCGGTGCTGCTGGTGTTGGGCTGGCTCGCGGCGCTGAAAGCGCTGGCGCACCCGCTGTGGCTGGAGGTGACGGCGCTGGCGTGCACCGCCCGGGGTTTCGTGAGGCGGCGCCGATAATGCGCGCCGCCGCCACGCCAGAGAGTCCCCCGCATGACCCGCGCCACCAAGATCGTCGCCACCCTCGGCCCCGCTTCCAGCGACCCGGCGGTGCTGGCGCGGCTGCTCGAGGCGGGGGTCGATGTGGTGCGGCTGAACTTCAGCCACGGCAAGGCGCAGGACCACATCGACCGCGCGGCGCTGGTGCGCGAGGCGGCCGCGAAGGTTGGCAAGCCGGTGGCGCTGATGGCCGATCTGCAGGGGCCGAAGATCCGCGTCGGCAAGTTCGCAGAGGGCAAGGTGACGCTCGAGCCGGGGGCCGGCTTCGTGCTCGACGCGGCGCGCAGCGAGCCGGGCGACGTGTCCGGCGTCGGCCTCGACTACAAGGAGCTGCCGCGCGACGTGCGCCCGGGCGACACGCTGCTGCTCAACGACGGCCTGATCAAGCTCACGGTCGAGGCGGTGCGCGGCGAGCAGGTGGTGACGCAGGTGGTGCTCGGCGGCGAGCTGTCCAACAACAAGGGCATCAACAAGGCCGGCGGCGGCCTCACGGCGCCGGCGCTGACCGCCAAGGACATGGAGGACATCAAGACGGCGATGTCGTTCCAGTGCGAGTACCTGGCGGTGAGCTTCCCGAAGAGCGCCACCGACATGGAGATGGCGCGCCAGCTCGCCAACGTGGCCGGCGAATCGGCGCGGCACAAGCCGGCGATGATCGCGAAGATCGAGCGCAGCGAGGCGATCCCGGTGCTCGAGCAGATCCTGCGGGCCAGCGACGGCATCATGGTCGCGCGCGGCGACCTCGCGGTGGAGGTGGGCAACGCCGCCGTGCCGGCGCTGCAGAAGAAGATGATCCGCATGGCGCGCGAGATGGACAAGGTCGTCATCACCGCCACGCAGATGATGGAGAGCATGATCCTCGCGCCGGTGCCCACGCGCGCCGAGGTCAGCGACGTCGCCAACGCCGTGCTCGACGGCACCGACGCGGTGATGCTCAGCGCCGAGACGGCGGCCGGCAAGTTCCCGGTCGAGACGGTGGAGCACATGCACCTGATCGCGCTGGAGGCCGAGCGCGCCGAGGAGGTGGAGCTCGACGGCGACTTCGCCAACAAGCGCTTCGCGCGCATCGACCAGAGCATCGCGATGGGGGCGCTGTTCACCGCGCACCACCTGGGCTGCAAGGCGATCCTCGCGCTCACCGAAAGCGGCAGCACGGCGCTGTGGATGAGCCGCTACAACATCAAGGTGCCGATCTTCGGCCTGACCTCGCAGGTGGGCGCCGAGCGGCGCATGACGCTGTACCGCAACGTGCGGCCGATCCTGATGCCGAAGATGACCGATCGCGACGCCGCGCTCGCCAAGGCCGAGGCGGTGCTCGTCGAGCGCGGCGTGCTGCGCCCGGGCGACACCTACGCCATCACCTGCGGCGAGCCGATGGGCTACCCGGGCGGCACGAACATGCTGAAGGTCTGCCAGGTGCGCTGAGCGCGTTTCCCGTTCGGGCTGAGCTTGTCGAAGCCCCGGACCCGTTCTCCCTGAGCCTGTCGAAGGGCCCCGAGACGAAGGCACGATGCGGCGCGAAATGCCGCACGCTCCGGGCGTCGGCCGCTGCGCGGCCACTCGCCTGACCACCCGGGTGAGCGGGTCTTGCGCAAACGCGCTCAATAGAATCCTCGGCTCACTTCATCGAATCCTCGTTCCGGAGCCTCACCATGCCCCTCGTTCCGATGCGCCAGTTGCTCGACCACGCGGCCGAGAACCAGTACGGCATCCCCGCGTTCAACGTCAACAACCTCGAGCAGGTGCAGGCGGTGATGGCCGCGGCCAGCGAGGTGGGCGCGCCGGTGATCCTGCAGGCCAGCGCCGGTGCGCGCAAGTACGCCGGCGAGGCGTTCATCAAGCACCTGATCCTCGCGGCCATCGAGGCGTACCCGAAGGTGCCGCTCGTGATGCACCAGGACCACGGCCAGAGCCCCGAGATCTGCCGCGGCGCCATCGATCTCGGCTTCAGCTCGGTGATGATGGACGGCAGCCTCGCGGCCGACGGCAAGACGATCGCCACCTATGACTACAACGTCGACGTGACGAAGAAGGTCGTCGACATGGCGCATGCGCAGGGTGTCACCGTCGAGGGTGAACTGGGCTGCCTGGGTTCGCTCGAGACGATGAAGGGCGACAAGGAAGACGGCCACGGCGCCGAGGGCACGATGACGCGCGAGCAGCTGCTGACCGACCCGGAGCAGGCGGCCGACTTCGTCAAGAAGACGCAGCTCGATGCGCTGGCCATCGCCATCGGCACCAGCCACGGCGCCTACAAGTTCAGCCGCAAGCCCACCGGCGACATCCTCGCCATCGGCCGCATCAAGGAGATCAACCGGCGCATCCCGAACACGCACCTCGTGATGCACGGCAGCTCGAGCGTGCCGCAGGACCTGCTCGAGCAGATCCGCCAGTTCGGCGGGCGCATGAAGGAGACCTACGGCGTGCCGGTGGCCGAGATCCAGGAAGCCATCAAGTACGGCGTGCGCAAGATCAACATCGACACCGACATCCGCCTGGCGATGACCGGCGCGGTGCGCAAGTTCATGGCCGAGAACCCGGAGAAGTTCGACGCGCGCGAGTGGCTGAAGCCCGCGCGTGAGGCGGCGCAGGCGATCTGCAAGCAGCGCTACCTGGAGTTCGGCTGCGAAGGGCAGGGCGCGAAAGTCAAGCCGGCGGCGCTGGCCGACTACGCGCGGCGCTATTCGAGTGGCGAGCTGAAGCAGGTCGTGGCCTGAGCGGCCACGGGAAGGGGCTCACGCCCCTTCCAGCACGCCGGCCAGCGAGTGGTTCTGCGGCCCGCGGCTGGCGATCTTGATGGCGCCGATGCGGTTGGCCAGCGCCACCGCGCGCGGCAGGTCCCAGCCGTGTTCGATGCCGTACAGGAGCCCCGCGCGGAAGGCGTCGCCGCAGCCGGTGGGGTCGACCACCTGCGCGGCCTTGACGCCGGGGACGTGCAGGCGCTCGCCGCCGATCCACAGCTCGCAGCCCTCGGCGGCGAGCGTGACGACGATGCCGCGCAGGTTGGGCCGGCGCGACATCTCGGCCACGCTCTCGCCGGTGCGCTCTTCGAGCATGCGCGCCTCGTAGTCGTTCAGCGCCAGCCAGCTCGCCTTGGCGAGGATGGCGCGGTGCTCGTCGCCGTCGAACTGCGGCAGCTGCTGGCCGGGGTCGAAGACGAACGGGATGCCGGCCTCGTGCATCTGGTGCGCGTGCTGCCACATCGCCTCGCGCCCGTTGGGCGCGACGATGCCCACCGCCAGCTTCCCCAGCTCGGCGCGCTCACCGCGCGGCGGCACCGCCACCTTGTGCGCGTGGCTCATCGCGCCGGGGTGGAAGGCGGTGATCTGGTTGTTGTCGCGGTCGGTCGTGATGTGGCACTGCGCGGTGTGCAGCTCGGGGTCGCGCCAGATCAGCGACGTGTCGGCGCCCCAGGCGCCGATGCGCTGCAGGTACTCGCCGCCGTCGACGCCGAGTGCGGCCAGCAGCACCGGCTTGCCTCCCAGCGCCTGCAGGTTGTAGGCGATGTTGCCGGCGCAGCCGCCCCACTCGCGCCTGAGCGTGGGCACGAGGAACGAGACGTTCAGGATGTGCACCTGCTCGGGCAGGATCTGCTCGGCGAAGCGGCCCGGGAACGTGGTGATGGTGTCGAAGGCGAGCGAGCCGCAGATCAGCGCCGGCATGGGGTGGGGCTTTCGCAGGGCCGTCGAGGGCCGCTGTCAGGGATAGAAGAGTTCGATCGTATAGCCGGCCACCGTGCCCGAGCCGACCTGCACCGTGCATTGCAGCGCCAGTTCGGCGCCGGGGGCGATGGCCGTGCTGCGTGCGCCCAGCTCGGCGGCGCGCAACACGCGGCGCGCGATCAACTGGCCGCGTGTGTCGGTGAGCGCCAGTTCGAAGGCCGGCAGCGCGACCTCGTGCCCGCGCGTGTTGCGCAGCGCCACGCTGACGCGGTAGTGGTCGGCGCGGTCGGCGCGCACGACGCCGCTGCTCTCGACGCGCAGCGCCTCCAGCGCGCGCGGCGGCTGCACCTGGCAGCCGAGCGCGCCGCACACGCCCTCGAGCAGCGGCTTCAGCGCCGGCGTGCGTGCGGCCATCAGGTCGCGCTGCGCAACGAGCCACTGGCCGGCCAGCGCCACGGCGGCGACGGCGCAGCCGGCCGCCAGCGCGGCACGCACCTTCGGGCTGCGCCAGCGCGCGGCGCGTTCGGCGGCGCGGACAAAGGAGGGCGTGTCGCTCGAGTCGGTACGGATGTCGGCGGCGGGCTCGGCTTCGAACGGCAGCGGGAGTTGTGAGTCGTCGGGCTCGGCGGCGATGTCGGCGTCGGCGGCGGGCGGGGTGCCCGCGTCGGCCGGTTCGGCGGATTCGCCCAGTTCGCCCGGTTCATCGCGTTCGCCGGGTTCCCGTTCGCCCGGTGAGGCCTCGGCGGCCTTGGCCTCGTTGGCGGCGGGCCAGTCCAGATCCAGGTCGGGCTCGGCGGGGGTGCTGTCGACGGCGCTCGCGGCAGCGCCGGGCCGCGCGATCTCGACAACGACGCCGCCGCCGGCTTCGTCCGGTTCTTCGTGAACGTCGGCTTCGTCAGGCGCGGCAACGGCACCGCTGTCGAGTGCCTCGGGCGCCGGGGCCGGTGTGGGCGCCACGGTGGGCGCGAGGGTGGGTGCGGGAGTCGGAGCCGGCGCGGGAGTCGGCGCTGGCGTCGGGGCAGGGGTTGGCGCCGGTGTCGGCTCGGGCGTGGGCGTGGGCGTGGGCGTCGGCGTCGGCCTCGGCGTGGGCATCGGCGTCGGCGTCGGTGCAGGCGTCGGTGCAGGCGTCGGCGCAGGCGTCGCCACCGGCGCGGGCGCTGGAGTTGGCGCGGCCGTCGGCGCTGGGGACGGCGAGGGCGTGGGTGCGGGTATTGGCGCCGAAGTGGGCGCTGACGTGGGCGCACGCGTCGGTGTCTGCGTCGGCGTCTGCGAAGCCCATGGCGCAGGTGTCGGCCGCGCCGGCGACGCCGTCGGCCGGAAGCTCGGGGCCGGCGCCGGGGGCCAGGTCGGCATCGTCCGGGCGCTGATGCCGCTGACCACGGGCGGGGCCGTCGCTGGGCGCGGCATCGGGGGCGGGGGTGCCGTCGTCGGGCGCACGACGGCCGGCGGCGCCGGCGGCTGCGTCGGCCGCGGCGGCGCGGTGGGCAACGTCGTTGCGGCCGTTGCGGCCGTTGCAGCCGTTGCAGCCGTTGCAGCCGTTGCAGCGGGCCGCGCCGGCGCCCTTGTCGGCACCGGCTGCTTCGGCCGCACCGGCGCAAACGGGTCGACGACGAACTCGCCGTGCGGGATGTCGGGCAGCGCGTCGGCCTCGGGCTCGCGCATGTCCAGCCGGCCGTGCAGCGAAGGCGACGGCGGCGACAGCGCCGAGGGCGTCGTGTCCATCATCGACGTGTCGCCCGGCGGCGCCCAGCGCGGCGGGCGCGCCTGGCCGGTGGTCGCGTCGACCAGGTTCTCCGAGGCGTTGAAGACCTCGGCACAGCGCCCGCAGCGCACCCAGCCGGCGGACACGCGCAGCTGGTCGGGCACGACGCGGAAGACCGTCTTGCAGGCCGGGCAGCGTGAAGCGAGGCTGGGCGCCGGGGTGCTCAACTCGCGGTCCCTGGTGGGGTGGGCGCGGCGGGAGGCGCCTGCAGCGAACGCCCGCCCATCAGCACCCAGCCGTCGTCGCGGTCGAGCACGTCGATCGGCAGATGCGGCGCGTACGCGGCGCGCAGGTCGTCGGCCTGCCGCTCGAGGATGCCGGCCATCACCAGCCAGCCGCCCGGCGCCACATGGCCGGCGAGCAGCGGTGCCAGCAGCTTCAGCGGCGTGGCCAGGATGTTGGCCAGCACGAGTGGATACACGCCGGCGGCCGTGTCGGGCAGGCCGGCGCGCACCGGCACGCCGTTGCGCTGCGCGTTGTCGGCGGTGGCGCGCACGGCGGCCGGGTCGATGTCGACCGCCTCGACGCCGCGTGCGCCGAGCCGCGCCGCGGCGATGGCGAGGATGCCCGAGCCGCAGCCGTAGTCGAGCACGCGCGTCCAGGCGCCGGAAGCGGAAGGCGTTGATGCCGCCTGCCGCGCCAGCCAGCGCAGGCACATTCGCGTCGTCGGGTGCGTGCCGGTGCCGAAGGCCAGGCCCGGGTCGAGGTGGATGACGATGCGCGCCTCGGCCGGCGGCGCGTGCCAGCTCGGCACGATCCACAGCTCGGGCGTCACCGCCACCGGCGCGAATTGCGATTGCGTCAGGCGCACCCAGTCCTGCTCGGGCACGGCGTGCAGCGCCTGCACACACGGCGCGTTATCTGCCGCGCCTGCTGCGCTGGCCGCGCCACCCGCACCTTCGCCCGCCCCCGGCCACCGCTGCGCCAGCAGCCACGCCGCGGCCGTGTCGGCGGCGGCTTCGTTGTCGAACAACGCGCGGATCGTCGAGCGCTCCCAGGCCGCCGCCGGCGCCGGCAGGCCCGGCTCGCCGAAGAGCGCGCGCTCACCATCCGTGCCGGCGTCGGCATCTTCGACGGTGACCGACAGCGCCTCGAGTTCGTCGACCAGCGTGTCGGAAATGGCCTCCACCAGGGCTTCGGGCGCACGCAGGACCAACTCGAACATGCCCCGATGCTACCGGCGAGGATGGGGCGCCTCCGGCGATCCGTGCGATCTGCCCTGCGCGCGAGCCATACCCGCGTGAATGGGTGATGGAGGCCCGGATCGATCCCGGTAAAAACCCGTTGCACTTCGACTTAGGGGGTAGGTCGAGGGGCCTTGGGTGAATGGCGAGGCAAACGGGAATCGGGAAGTAGGGAGACACACATGCTGGATTCGATCTTTCGCAACGGCGACCGACGCATGGTCGAGACGGAGCTGCGCGATCTGCTGGCCGAGGTGCGCGAAGAGCGCGACGCGGTGCGCGAAGAGCGCGAGTCGGCGCGCGAGGAGCGTGAGGCGGTGCGTGCCGAACGCGAGGCGTTCAACGCGCAGATGGCCAAGGCCGCCGGCGCGCTGGCCAAGCTCTCGCGCACGAACAAGACGCTGGACGAGGTCGCCGCCAAGGCCGAAGCGGCGACGCGCAAGGTCGAGACGCTGGCCGGCAAGGCGCAGGTGCACGACGAGCGCGCCGGCCGCATCGCCAAGATCGACGAGCGCATCAACGACCTGGTGGCCCAAGTGGCCGCGGCCGAGAAGACCTGCAAGGCGCTGCTCGAACCCGGCGGCCACCTGCACGCGCACCGCAAGGCGCTGGACGACATCGGCGCGCAGGCGCGCGACACGCGCGCGGCGCTGGCCAACCTGAGCGAAGAACACGAAGACCTCGAGCGCGCGCAGGCGCGGCTGCGCCACGCCGGCGAGGGCCTGAAGCAATCGGCCGACGACGTGGACGAGCTGCGCAGCGAGCTGGCCGAACTGCGCCACGCGGAATCGCAACTGCGCGACGACGTGCAGCGTGCCCGCGAGACCGCCGGCGAGGCGCGCGCCGACGCCGAGCGCGCGGCCGGCGCGGCCAAGGAGGTGGAGGCGCGGTTCGAGTCGCTGCAGCAGCTGCACGAAGCGTCGAAGGACACCGAGCGGCGCATCGCCTCGCTGCACGCGCTGGCCGAGCACGTGTCGCTGAAGGCGAAGTCGCTCGAGACGCAGAAGCACGCCGTCGACCACGCGGTCGCCGAGACGGCGCGCCTGGGCCAGATGGTCTGGGCGATGGACGCGGAGGTGGCCAAGCTCGCCGAAGGGCGCGAGCAGATGCAGCGCGCCGAGGACACGCTGGCGCGCATCGAGGACCTGGCGCGCGGCGCCAACGACGACCTGGCCGCGGCGAGTGCCGCGCGCGAGGAGTTCAAGCGCGAAGCGGCGCGGCTCGAAGGCCAGGGCCGCGCGCTGCTCGAATCGATGCGCGCCGCCGCCGAGCGCATGCAGGTCGGCAAGGAAGAGTTCGCAGTCCTCGACGAGCGGCTGAAGTCGCTGTCGACGGCACTGGCCGACACCGAGACGCGCATGCAGGCCGTCGCCTCGCGCGACGAGATGCTCTCGGCGATGCAGCACCGTGCCGATTCGCTGGACCGCATGTTCAGCGAGCTGCGCGGCGAGACCGAGGAGCTGGCGCGCAAGCAAAGCGCGCTCGATGACCTGAGCGAGCAGCTGGGCCTCGTCGAGGCGCTTGGCCGCCGCACCGCGGCGCAGCACGAGAGCCTGAAGATGGCGCAGGGCGACCTCGAGACGATGCGCGCCGATGTCGACGAGCTGCAGCAGACTTATGCCGAGGTGAGCCGCCAGCGCGACAAGCTGGCCGAGGACCGCGCCGCGTTCGAGGCCTTCGCCGAACAGGCCGCCGGCCTCATCGGCCGCACGCCCGAGCTCGAGTCGCGGCTCGACGCGCTGCTGACGAAGATGCCGATGCTCGACGAGGGCAACGAGCGCACGCGCCGGCTGACCGAGGCGATGGCCGACCTCGACGACGAGGTGACGCGCGTGCACGGCCGCATGCAGCTGATCACCAAGGTCGAGGCGCGGGTCAACGAACTGTTCGGCCTGACCGGCGATGTCGAGCGCCGCATGGCCGAGCAGCTGGCACGGCGCGCCGAGATCGACGCGCTGGCGCACCAGTGCGAGGGCCTGACCACGCGCATCGGCTACGCGCAGCAGCAGCTCGAAGGCATGACCGCGCAGCAGGCGCGGCTGGTGCCGCTGGCCGACGACGTCGCGCGCCTGGACGACGCGCTGCGCGCCGCGCAGCGCACGCTGGAGTCGATGAAGCGCGACGAGGCCACCGCCGGCGAGCAGCAGCTGCGGCTGGCCAACCTGGTCGAGCACGGGCTCGCCCAGGCCGCCGAGACCTCCGAGCGGCTGCGCCAGGTGCAGGCGATGAGCCAGGACCTCGCGCAGGTCGCGGCGCGCAGCGAAGAAGTCACCGCGCAGCTCGTGCAGGTGCAGAACCGCCAGCGCGAGGTGCTGTCGCAGGTGACGCTCACCGAGGCGCAGGCGCAGCGCGCCGAGGCGCTGTCGCGCCAGCTCGACCACCGCCGCTCGCTGCTGGTGCACACCGAGAAGTCGCTGGCGGCGTTCGAGTCGCGGCTGGCGGACCTCGACCGTCACGCCAACGGGCTCGAGATGAAGATGAAGTCGCTGGCCGACCGCGAGGCGCTGGTGCACGCGGTGAAGGCCGAGGTCGAGGGCATCCGCCGCATCAGCAGCGACAGCAAGGCCGATCTGCAGTTCGTCGCCGAGCACCGCAAGGATGTTTCGGAGATCCGCGTGCTGGTCGACGAGCTGCTGGGCCGCATCGGCGACACCGACGAGAAGATCGAGCTGATCGAGTCGTGGCAGAAGAACGTCGACGAGGCGCGCGCCAGCGCGCAGGCGGTCGGCGCGATGTTCGCCGAGATGCAGGGCACGCTCGAGAGCCTGAGCGAGCAGCGCGTCGTCATCGACGACGTCGGCGAGAAGCTCGCGCGCCTGGACTTCACGGTGCAGGAAGCGCAAGGCGCGCTGTCGCGCCTGGACGCCTCCGCTCAGGAAGCGCAGGCGACGCTGCGCACGCTGCAACGCGAACGCGAGGTCGCCGAGCGCGTCGAGAAGAGCATCAAGGCGGTGCGGGCAGGGGCTGCCCGTTCAGCCTGAGGCCCTTACCGCCGGTGCTGCCCCAGCCACCCTTCGAGGTAGTGGATGCTCGTGCCGCCCTCGATGAACTTGGCGTCCACCATCAGCTCGCGGTGCAGCGGGATGTTGGTCTGGATGCCCTCGACGACCATCTCCGATAGCGCGGTACGCATGCGCGCCAGCGCCTGGTCGCGCGTGTCGCCGTGCACGATGATCTTGCCGATCATTGAGTCGTAGTTCGGCGGCACGTAGTAGTTCGTGTAGGCATGCGAGTCGACGCGCACGCCGGGGCCGCCCGGTGCGTGCCACAGCGTGATGCGCCCCGGTGACGGCGTGAAGACGTAGGGGTCCTCGGCGTTGACGCGGCACTCGATCGCGTGGCCGCGCATCTCGATCTGGCGCTGCGTGAACGGCAGCTTCTCGTTGGCGGCGACGCGGATCTGCATCTGCACGATGTCGATGCCGGTGACGAGTTCCGTCACCGGGTGCTCGACCTGCACGCGCGTGTTCATCTCGATGAAATAGAACTCGCCCCCTTCGTACAGGAACTCGAACGTGCCGGCGCCGCGATAGCCGATCTTCTTGCACGCGGCGGCGCAGCGGTCGCCGACGCGCTCGATGACGCGCCGCGGGATGCCCGGCGCCGGCGCCTCCTCGATGATCTTCTGGTGCCGGCGCTGCATCGAGCAGTCGCGCTCGCCCAGCCACACGGCGTTCTTGTGCTGGTCGGCCATCACCTGGATCTCGACGTGGCGCGGATTCTCGAGGAACTTCTCCATGTAGACCGCGCTGTTGCCGAACGCGGCACCCGCCTCGGCGCGCGTCGTCTGCACGGCGTGCAGGAGCGCCGCCTCGGTGTGCACGACGCGCATGCCGCGCCCGCCGCCGCCGCCGGCGGCCTTGATGATCACCGGGTACTTGATCTCGCGCGCGATGCGCACGATCTCCTTGGGGTCCTCGGGCAGCGCGCCTTCGCTGCCGGGCACGCACGGCACGCCCGCCTTCAGCATCGCCTGCTTGGCCGAGACCTTGTCGCCCATCAGCCGGATCGCGTCGGGCGTCGGGCCGATGAAGGTGAAGCCGCTTTGCTCGACACGCTCGGCGAAGTCGGCGTTCTCCGACAGGAACCCGTAGCCGGGGTGGATCGCCTCGGCGTCGGTGACCTCGGCCGTGCTGATGATCGCCGGCATGTTGAGGTAGCTCTGCCCCGAGGGTGGCGGGCCGATGCACACCGCCTCGTCGGCCAGCTTCACGTACTTGGCGTCGCGGTCGGCGGTCGAGTAGACGACGACCGACTTGATGCCCATCTCGCGGCAGGCGCGCTGAATCCGTAAGGCGATCTCGCCCCGGTTGGCGATCAGGATCTTCTTGAACATGGTGGATGCGCCGCCGCCGTCACTCGACGATGAACAGCGGCTGCCCGAACTCCACCGCCTGGCCGTTCTCGCACAGGATGCGGACGATCTTGCCGGACACGTCGGCTTCGATCTCGTTCATGATCTTCATCGCTTCGATGATGCAGACCGGCTGGCCGGTCTTGATCTCGTCGCCGATCTCGACGAAGGCCTTGGCGCCCGGGCTCGCGGCGCGGTAGAAGGTGCCGACCATCGGCGACTTGATCATCTGCCCGGCCGGCTCGGCCGGTGCCGCCGGCTCGGCGGCTACCGCGGCCGCGGCCGGTGACGCGGCAGCGGTGACGGCGGCGGGGGCCGGCGCCGGCGCGGCCATGACCGGTGCGCTCATCAGCACCGGCGCCGCCTTGACGATGCGCACCTTGCCTTCGGCCTCGGTGATCTCGAGCTCGGAGATGTTCGACTCCGACACCAGGTCGATCAGCGTCTTCAACTTGCGCAAGTCCATCGTGCGCTCCTCGGGGTTGTTCTGGTTGATCCGGCCTGCGATCGGGTCGGACAAGTTAGGGGGTCGGCAAGAGCGCGGGACTTTACGCCCTTTTTCCGGCAATAGGCTTGGTTTTGGTGGAACTTGAGGGCCGTTGGCTGGCGCGCCGCTGTCCACGTCGTTTCGTCAGCGGCGGCTTGCCACCGCAGCCGCCCAGCCGGCCAGCACCTCGTAGCTTGTCTCACCGAGATGCCGCTGGACGATGTCGCCGGCCCCGTCGAGTGCCACGGTGAACGGCAGCGCGCCGCTGTCGTTGCCGAGCTGGCGGCTGAGCGCGATGCCGTCGAAGCCCGCCAATACTACTGGGTAGGCGACCGGGTTTCGTTCCAGGAACGATTGCACCGGCTGCGGCTGGTCGGCCGCGACACCGAGCACTTGCCAGCCTTTGGCGGCGAATTGCCTGGCGAAGCGATCGATTTCCGGCATTTCGCGGATGCACGGCGGACACCACGTGGCCCAGAAGTTGATCAAGAGCGGCCGGCCGCGCAAGTCGGCCAACGCAAGCTCGCCACCGCCCGGCCGCGGCAGCTTTAGCGACCACAGCGCTTGCGCGGCGCTGCGCGAGGCCGCCGCGCCGGCGACCGACGCGCCCGGAGCGCCCGAGGCCCCCGACGTGCCCGACGGCGCCGCCCGATGCTGCCACCACGCCGCCGCCAGGCCCGCCGCGCCGGCTGCGGCGCCGACGGCGAGGACGAGCCTGCGGCCGGCGGCGGTCATCGCGGCCCCTCATCGGCGGCGTCGGCCGCATCGGCCGCGGCGGCGGCCTCATCGGCGGCCGCGAGCAGGCGGTCGAGCGCGCCGACGTCGCCGCGCCAGGTTCGGCCGCGCGCGTCGGGCTTCAGCGCGCCACGCAGCGCGTCGTGATCTTGCAGATGCAGGTGCACCGTGACCGGCTCGCCGAGCTCGCGGCAGGGCGCCGTGATCGTCAGCACCGTCGCCTCGGGCGTGCCGCCGCCCTCGACGTCGAAGCGCACGCCGGCGTTCAACAGCGCAATCTCCGCCGCCTTGCCGTCGTCGCAATAAAGGTCCAGGTGCACGGCCGACAGCCGCGTCGCGGTGCCGCGCCAGGCGGCGCCGGCCAGGTGCGGACGGAACTCCGCCAGGCGCTGCATCCACGTGCGCGCCACGCGCCGCAGCGCCGCCAGCTCGGCCGGCTGCGTGTCGGCGTGGAAGAGCGCCAGGTGCTCGCGCACTGCGTCCTCGACGGCCTCGTTGGAGGGCAGGTCGCGCGAGCGATCGCCGCGCCCGCCACCGCCACCGCGCCGCGTCAGGTCGCGCACGGCGCGCCGCTTGGCCGCGCCGTACTCGAGCCCTTCCTCGACGACCATCCGGGCGGCGGCGGCAAGCAGTTCTTCGTCGGCGCGGTTCACGGCAAGGTCCGGCAAGCGTTGTTCCACCGCACGATTCGCCCCGTCGATTCAGCGCGGCAACTCGACGGCGCCCATGCGCGCCGCGATCACCGCGGCGCGCTCGACGACGTACGGCGACGCCGGCGCTTTCTCGAAGCGCTTGGGCGCCGGCAGCATCACCGCCAGCCGCGCCGCCGGCTCGGGCGCGAGCCGCGCGGCGTCGGTGCGGAAGTAGTAGCGCGCCGCCGCCTGCGCGCCGAACAGGCCCTCGCCCCATTCGACATTGTTCAGGTAGATCTCGAGGATGCGCTGCTTGGACAGCAGCGCCTCGAGCGCCAGCGTCAGCACCAGCTCCTGGCCCTTGCGCAGCACCGTGCGCTCGCCGTGCAGCAGCAGGTTCTTCGCGAGCTGCTGCGTGATCGTGCTGCCGCCGACGAGCTTGGGCGGATGGCGCGGCCGCGCCGGCGCTGCGGCACCGCGCGTTGGCCGCTGCTGCACACGCGCGGCGCGCTCGGCGCGTGCCTCGGCGCGCTGGTTGCGATCCCAGGCGCGCTCGATCGCGTCCCAGTCGACGCCGACGTGCTCGACGAAGGCCGCGTCCTCGCTGGCGATGACGGCGCGCTGGAGATGCGGCGAGATCTGCGGCAGCGCCACCCACTGCTGCGCCCACGCGAGCGGCCGGCCCTGCACGACGAGCCGGCGCATCTCGCTGCGCTGGAAGGTCGTCGACTGCGGGTCGAGCACCGCCATCAGCGCGATGCGCGCGACGAAGACGAGTTGCAGCGCGAGCAGCGTCAGTGCCAGCAGCGCGACGAGCCGCAGCGCTTGGCGCCAGGAGTTCTTCATCGCTGGGTCTTCGAGGGCGCTTGTCGCGGCTTCACTTCGGCGTGATGTCCGTGGCGGCCGCGCCGGCCACCGCCGCCTCGGCCTCGATCTGCGCCTGCAGCGTCGCCAGCACCGGCCGCGAGTGCGGCATCACGCCGCGGAAGACGAAGAACGCCTCGGCCGCCTGCTCGACGAGCATCCCCAGGCCATCGCGGGCGCGTGCACCGGCTGCCTCGGCCCAGCGCAGGAACGTCGCCGCCGCGGCGCCGTACATCATGTCGAGCGCCAGCGCGCCGCGGGCCAGCACACGCGCGCCGACGGGCACGCCGGCGCCGGCCAGGCTGCTGCTCGTTGCGTTGACGACGACATCGAACGCCTCGCCGGCATCGTCGAAGCCGCGCACGGCCAGCGTGACGCGGTGACGGTCGGCCCACGCGGCGTGCGCGGCGGCGATCGCTTCGGCATTCGGCCGCGTGCGGTTGGCCAGCACGATCTCGGCCGGCCGGGCGGCGATGAGCGGCCCGAGCGCGCCGGCCGCCGCGCCGCCGGCGCCCAGCAGCAGCACGCGCCGGCCGGCCAGCGCGACGCCGGCGCCGGCCTCGATGTCGCGCACGAGGCCGACGCCGTCGGTGTTGTCGGCAAGCCAGCCGTCGGGCTCGTCGAGCTTCAGCACGTTGGCTGCACCCGCCAGTACGGCGCGCGGCGTGCGCCTCGAGGCCATTGCCAGCGCCTGGAACTTGAACGGCACCGTGATG
The DNA here is from genome assembly GCA_016716535.1 of Betaproteobacteria bacterium. Lineage (GTDB taxonomy): Bacteria > Pseudomonadota > Gammaproteobacteria > Burkholderiales > Burkholderiaceae_C > Rubrivivax. Next base: position 660,205 of record JADJWD010000005.1, read on the forward strand.
TTGACGCCGCGCCCGCCGGCCGCGGCAAACGCCTGGAGCGTCGCCTCGAACGCGTCGAGCGGGCTCAGCACTCGTTCGTACGAGATCGGCAGGCCGCACTGGCGCGCGAACGCCTCGTGGATGAACGGCGAGCGGCTGTGCGCGACCGGGTTGCCGAGCACGGCGTAGCGGGGAGTGTCCTTGTCTGGCATCGGCTTCATCGGCTGGTCAACGAGGTCTCGAGCCCTTCCTCGCGCGTGAAGCGAAAGCGCGCGGTGACGACGATCTGGTCGGCCTGCGTGCGCATCTTGCCGCTGAACGGGCCGAACGGCGCCGCGGCGCGCACGATCGACATCGCCTTCGCGTCGAGCACGCGCGAGCGCGAGGGCCGCACGACCTCGGTCTCGACGACCTGGCCGGCGGCGTCGACGGTGACGTTCATCACCAGCTCGCCGTAGAGCTTCTGGCCCTGGTGGGTGGGGAAGTCGCGCGTGCCGCGCTCCTCGATGCGCCGGCGCAGCGAGTCGTAGTACAGCGCGTAGACCTCCTCGCGCGTCGCCGGGCTGATGTAGCGGCGCTTCGGGCGCGCGTTCTCGTCGTTCACGCGCTTCTCGATCTCGGCCAGCATGCGCAGCATCTGGCGGCGGCGCTCCTCCTGGTCGCGGTCTTCGGCGGTGCCCTGCTCGCGGCGCGGGTCGGGCGGCGGCAGCGCGGCGATCTCGCGCCGCAGTTGCGCCAGGAGCTGCTGCTGCTCCTGCTGCAGCTGGTCGATGCGGCGGCGCGCCTCTTCACTCGAGTCGCCGAGCGCCACCTGCGGCGCCATCGGCAGCGGCGAGGTGGCGCGGCCGCGCTGGGCCTCGCCGCCGCCGGCGAGGTTGGCCTGCGCGATCGCCTGCGCCTGCACCGGCGCCTCGCGCGAGCGGGCGTTGACGAGGATCACCTCGAGCGGCGTGTCGCGAAAGGCGCGCTCGAAGCGCTCGGGGTCGACGAAGCGCACCATCAACAGCGCCCCGTGCACCGCGAACGAGACCGCCAGCGCCCACTGCAGCGTGCTCCATTCGCGCCAGCGCAGCCGCAGGTTGAAGCCGCCGCCGCGTGCGGCCGCCCACGGGTCGGCGCCCATGCCGGGGCGGGGCATGGCGCGCGGTGTGCGCGACGCGGGCAATGCCGACGACGCCGCACGCGCCGACGGCCGCGGCCCCGCCGGCGCGGCCGAGTCGCGCCAGCGGTCGTCGATCTGCGTCGGTTCGAAGTCGGCCATGACGGGGTTGCTTTTTCCGTGCCCGCTCAGCCGCGAGCGCGGTCGGCGCCGTTGCCGGCGTTCTCGCCGTTGCCGGCGTTGCCAGCGCCAGCGCCGTCGTTGCCGTTGCCACCCGCATCGGTGCCTTCGCCCGCGTCGCCCCGCGGCGCCTCGTCGGCCGCGGCGTCGTCTATCGCCAGGTGCAGCGGGCCGGCGGCGAGTGCGACATCGTCGTCGTCTTCGCCGCCCTCTTCGCCGACATCTTCGCCTTCGGCCGCCTCGCCGGCTTGCGCCGCGCCTTGTCCATCAGCCACAGCAGCGCCACCGGCCCCCGGCGCACCGAGCGTCGCCAGAAGCGTTGCGTGCAGGTCCAGCGTCAACAGATCCATGCCGGCGATGCGCACCCGCACGCGCGTGCCGCGCGCCAGTGCGTCGCTGCCGGGCAGCGCAAAGACGAGCGGCAGCGTCTCGGCGCGCACCAGGCCGGGCTTGATGACGGTCGCGTCGAGCTCGCCGACGGCGTTCTGCTCCAGCCAGCGCAGCGTCCAGAAGCGCTCGACGGCGCCCTGGAAGTCGTGGTACGCGGCGTGCGCGCCGTCGAAGGCCGAGATCAGCGCGAACAACGCCGCGTCGCGCGGCTTGAACGGCGCGACCAGCGGCGCCGTGCGGCCCTGCCGCGCGACGGCGATGATCTGCCACTGGTTGACGAGGTCGACCATGCGCCGAAGCGGCGACGTCGCCCACGTGTACTGCGGCACGCCCATGCCGGCGTGCGGCAGCGGCTTGACACCCATGCGCACCTTGATGCCCGGCGCCAGGCTCGCCTGGCTGCGGTAGATGCCGGGCACGCCGTGCTCGGCGAGCCAGCCGCCCCAGGTGCTGTTGGCGAGGATCATCGCCTCGGCGACGATGAGGTCCAGCGGCGCGCCGCGCCGGCGCGGCGTGATCGTCACGCGCTCGCGGCCGGTGGGTTCGTGCTTGTCGTTGCTTTCGCCGTTCACGCCGTCGACATCGGCATCGCTCTCGAGCCTGAACGTGTAGTCGGGCCGCGTGAACGTCTCCGGCTTGCCGCGCACGACCTCGCGCCGCGCCTTCAGCGCGCGCGACAGGCGGTAGCCGAAAGCGAGTTCGGCGGCGAACGGAAAGCCGGCGTCATCGGGCGTGCGAGCGCCCTCGGCAACCTCGGCCAGCGCCTGTTCGGTGATGACCGCGTCGAGCCGGTCGTGGCGCAGGTTGGCGACGATCGGCACACGCTCGAGCCGCGTCTCGGTGCTGCGCACTTCGAGCGTTGCCTCGTCGATTTGCGCATACAGGCTCACCGCCGGCCGCTCGGCGCCTTCGGTCAGCGTGTAGGCCTGCACCACCTCGTCGGGCAGCATCGTGATCTTCCAGCCCGGCATGTAGACGGTGGACAGGCGCTCGCGCACCACCTTGTCCAGCGCCGAGCCGGGGGTGATGGCCAGCCCCGGCGCGGCGATGTGCACGCCGAGCGTCACCGTGCCGGTGCCGAGGCCGCGCACCGACAGCGCGTCGTCGATCTCGGTCGTCGCCGAATCGTCGACCGAAAACGCGGCGACACCTTCGGCCAGCGGCAGGTCGCCCTCGACGCGCGGCGCCTCGAGCCGCGGCGGGAAGCCGGTGCCGCGCGGGAACATCTCGAAGAGGAACCGCCGCCAGTGGAACTGGTAGGGGCTGTCGATCGCGCCGGCGCCCTTCAGCAGATCGAGCGGGGCGCGGTGCGTGCGCCGCGCGGCCTCGACGACCGCGCGGTACTCGGGCGCGTTCTTGTCGGGCTTGAAGAGGATCTTGTAGAGGTGCTCGCGCACCGGCGGCGGGCAGCGGCCCTCGGCGATGTCGCCGGCCCAGGCGTCGATCTGCGCGGCGACCTGCTTCTTGCGCTCGATCGCGGCGAGTGCCGCCTTCACCGTCTCCTCGGGCGCCTTCCTGAACTGGCCCTTGCCGACGCGGCGGAAGTAGTGCGGCGCCTCGAACAGGCGGAACAGCGCCGCGGCCTGCTTCTCGGGGCCGGCGCCGGGTTCGAAGTAGTCGCGCGCCAGGTCGGCGAAGCCGAAGTCGCTGTCGGGCGCGAACTCCCAGGCGAGGTCGAGGTCGATCTCGCCGGCCAGCGTCTGCGCGCGTGCGATCAGCTCGGCCGGCGCCGGCCGCTCGAAGCGCAGCATCACGTTGGCGGCCTTGACCTTGACGCGCTTGCCCGAGTCCAGCTCGACCTGCAGCGAGCTTTCACCGTCGGACAGCACGCGCCCGGCGTGGAATCGGCCGGCGTCGTCGAAGAGGGCGTACATCGAGCGGGATTGTCGCCGGGACGCCCGCCGGCCCCGGGCCGAAGGCGTTTCAGGCCGTCGTCAGGAATGCGCGTCCAGCCCCAGGAACGCGAGGATCGCCGGCAGGTGCAGCGCGAAGTCCGTCAGCCCGTGGTCGCTGCCCTCGAGCAGCTGCCCCGCGGTGCCGGCGTAACGCGCACTCATCTCGCGCCAGTCGAGCAGCTCGTCGCCCTTGGCGATGAGCGCGTAGTAGCGCTCGGGCCGCGTCAGCGGCGCCGGCGCCCGGATCGATTCGGCCAGCGCGCGCAACTCGGCGACGTGCCCCGCGTTGAACTCGAAGCGCAGCGTCGGGTCGTGCCAGGCCTGCTGCTCGCCCAGGTGCTGCGCAAGATCGCGCGCCGGGTCGACGGCCGGGTTCATCACGACAGCCATGCAGCCCCAGCGCTCGGCCAGCACGGTGGCGTAGAAGCCGCCGAGCGAGCTGCCGATCACCGCGCGCCGCGCCGGGTCGGCCGGCCAGGCTTTGGTGCCCTCTTCGGCCAGTGCCACGGCCGCGCGCGGCGAAGGCGGCAGTTGCGGGCACCAGAACGTGATGTCCGGGCGATGCGTGGCCAGCCACTCGGCCGTCATGCGCGCCTTGAACGAGTGCGGCGACGACCGGAAGCCGTGCAGATAAAGCAGGTGCGTGATCAAGATGGCGCCGGAGTCTATCGGCGAGCCGGCAAAGGTCGGGGATACGCCGGGAAAGCGCCGGGCAAGCGCCGGGCCCGCGCGGCGGCAGGCGGCTTGCTTAACATCCGCTCACCACTCGCCCAACGCCAGGAGAAACCTCGACATGACAACGCCACGCATCAGCCGCCGTCACCTCACGCTGGGCGGCACCGCCGCGCTCGCTGCCTTGCTCTCGGGCCTCGCGCACGCGCAAGGCGGCGGCCGCCTGAAGGTCGCCGCGATCTACACCGTGCCCTTCGAGCAGCAGTGGGTCAGCCGCATCCACAAGGCGCTGAAGGCGGCGGAGGCGCGCGGCGACATCGAATACAAGGCGAGCGAGAACGTCGCCAACGCCGACTACGAGCGCGTGATGCGCGAGTACGCCACCGGCGGCAACCAGCTCATCATCGGCGAGAGCTTCGCCGTCGAGGCGGCGGCGCGCCGCGTCGCCAAGGACTTCCCGAAGGTCAGCTTCCTGATGGGTAGCAGCGGCAAGCCGCAGGCGCCCAACTTCGCCGTCTTCGACAACTACATCCAGGACCCCGCGTACCTGACCGGCATGATCGCCGGCGGCATGACCAAGTCGAACAAGATCGGCATGGTCGGCGGCTTCCCGATTCCCGAGGTCAACCGGCTGATGCACGCCTTCATGGCCGGGGCCAGGGAAGTCAACCCGAAGGTGCAGTTCATGGTCACCTTCATCAACAGCTGGTTCGACCCGCCCAAGGCCAAGGAGGCCGCCTTCGCGCAGATCGACAAGGGCGCCGACGTGATGTACGCCGAGCGCTTCGGCGTCAGTGACGCGGCCAAGGAACGCAAGGTGCTCGCCATCGGCAACGTCATCAACACGCAGGACAAGTATCCGGACACCGTGGTTGCGAGCGCGCTGTGGCACATGGAGCCGACGATCGAGCGCGCGCTTGGCCTCGTGAAGACGGCCAAGTTCACCGCCGAGGACTACGGCCAGTACTCGATGATGAAACACAAGGGCAGCGAACTCGCGCCGCTCGGCACCTTCGAGGCCAAGCTGCCGAAGGAGCTGGTGGCCAAGGTGCGCGCGAAGGAGAAGGCCATCCTCGACGGCAAATTCGTCGTCAAGGTCGACGACTCGCAGCCGAAGTCGAGTCTTTGAGCGAGCGTCTGATCGCGCCTCTGATCGAGCCCTTGACCGAGCCTTCGATCGAGCGTCCGGACCCCGTCCTGAAGCTCACCGGCATCACCAAGCGCTTCGGTGCGCTGGTGGCCAACGACGGCATCTCGCTCGCGCTTGCGCGCGGCGAGGTGCTGGCGCTGCTGGGCGAGAACGGCGCCGGCAAGTCGACGCTGGTGTCGATCCTCTTCGGCCACTACGAGGCCGACGAAGGTGTGATCGAGGTCGACGGCCGGCCGCTGCCGCCCGGCCAGCCGCGCGCGGCGCTGGACAGCGGCATCGGCATGGTGCACCAGCACTTCACGCTCGCCGACAACCTCTCGGTGCTCGACAACGTGATGCTCGGTACCGAGCCGCTGTGGCGGCCGTGGTCGCGGCGCGAGGCGGCGCGCGCGCGCCTCTTGGCCGCGGCGCAGCGCTTCGGCCTCGCGGTGCAGCCCGATGCGCGCGTCGGAACGCTCAGCGTCGGCGAGCGCCAGCGCGTCGAAATCCTGAAGGCGCTGGTGCGCGGCGCGCGCATCCTGATCCTCGACGAACCGACCGCGGTGCTGACGCCGCAGGAAAGCGAGTCGCTGTTCGCGACGCTGAAGCAGATGGTCGCCGAGGGCCTGGCGATCGTCTTCATCAGCCACAAGCTCGACGAGGTGCGGCGTGTCTCGCACCGCATCGCCGTGCTGCGCGGCGGGCGGCTCGTCGCCGAGGCCGACAACCGCGGCGGCGAGGTCAGCGCCGCGCAGCTCGCGGCGTGGATGGTCGGGCACGAGGTCGCGGCGCCCGTGCGCGCGCCGGCGGCGAATGTCGGCGCTCCGGTGTGCGTGCTCGAAGGCGTGAGCACCGAGCGGGGCGGCGGGCGTGGTCGCGCGGGGCGTGCAGTGAGCGGCGGCGACCGCCTCGAAGATGTGTCGCTGGCGCTGCGTGCCGGCGAGATCGTCGCGGTGGCCGGCGTCTCGGGCAACGGCCAGGCGGCGCTGGCCGGCGTGCTCAATGGCACGCATGCGCCGAGTGCCGGGCGCGTGCTGCTCGATGGCGCGCCGCTGCCAGCGGCGCCCGCCGAGCGGGTGCGCCTGGGGCTAGCGCGCATCCCCGAAGACCGCCAGGGCACCGGCCTCGTCGGTGACCTGAGTCTGTGGGAGAACGCGGTCAGCGAGCGGCTGGCGACGGCGGCGTTCTCGCGCCGCGTGCTGGGCCTCAGCTGGATCCGGCGCCGCGCCGCGCGCGCGCATGCGCGGCGCATTGTCGAGACGTTCGACGTGCGCGGCGGCGGGCTCGATGCGCCGGTGCGGGCGCTGTCGGGCGGCAACATGCAAAAGCTGATCCTCGGGCGCGCGCTGACGGCGCCGCAGGCGCCCCAGGCGCCGCATGAGGCGCAGGCCGCTTCGCGCGAGACGGCGAAGAACCCGCGCCTCATCGTCGCCCACCAGCCGACCTGGGGCCTCGATGTCGGCGCGGTGGCCGCCGTGCAGCGGCAGCTGATTGCCGCGCGCGACGCCGGCGCCGCGGTGCTGGTGATCTCCGACGATCTCGACGAGGTGATGGCGCTCGGCGACCGCATCGCGGTGATGCACGACGGGCGGCTCAGCGAAGCGCGCCCTGGCGGCGAGTGGTCGCGCGCGGCGATCGGGCTGGCGATGGCTGGCGCCGCCGACGCGGCTGCGGCCTGACCGCATGCGCCTCGAACGACGCGAATCCCCGTCCGCGCTGGCGCTCGTGCTCGCGCCGCTTTCCGCCGTCGCGGCGACGCTCGCCGTCTGCGCGCTGCTCGTGCTGTGGGCCGGCGCACCGGTCGGCCGCACCTACGCGGCGATCGCCGTGGGCGGCTTCGGCTCGCTGTTTGCCTGGAGCGAGACGCTGACGCGCGCCGTGCCGCTGGTGCTGACCGGGCTGGCGGCGACGGTGGCGTTCCGCGCGCGCCTGTACAACATCGGCGCCGAGGGCCAGCTCTATGGCGGCGCGATTGCCGCGGTGATGGCCGCGAGCGCGCTCACTGTCGAAGGCGCCGAAGGCACGACGGCGCTGCTCTTGCCTACCTGGGCCGCGCTGCCGCTCGTCTGCGCCGCGGCGGCCGCGATGGGCGGGGCGCTGCTGCTCGGGCCCGCGTGGCTGAAGGCGCGGCTCGGCGTGGACGAGGTCGTGACGACGCTGCTGTTGAACTTCGTGATCCTGCTCGGCGTCTCGGCGCTGCTCGACGGGCCGCTGAAGGACCCGGCGGCGATGGGCTGGCCGCAGAGCGTGGCGCTGCCGCCGGAGCTGGAACTTGCGCGCCTGGTGCCGGGTCTGCGTCTGCACAGTGGCCTCTTCATCGCCGCCGCGCTGTCGCTGGCGCTGGCGGCGATCTTCCGCTTCACCGTGCTCGGCTTCCGCATCCGCGCCAGCGGCGCCAACGCGCGCGCCGCCGCCTTCGCCGGCGTGCCGGCACTGCGTACGACGCTCGTCGTCGCGGCGATGTCGGGCGCGCTCGCGGGGCTGGCCGGTGCGATCGAAGTCGCCGGCCGCGCCGGCTACGTGACGCTGGACATGTCACCGGGCTACGGCTACTCGGGCATCGTCATCGCGATGCTCGCGGGCCTGCGGCCGCTGGCGGTGCTCGCCGCCGGCGTCTTCGTCGCCGGCGTGCTGGTCGGTGCGGACAGCATGAGCCGCGTCGTCGGCGTGCCGACGTACATCGCCGATGTGGTGGTGGCGACGTCGCTGATCGCGGTGCTCGTCGCGACGCTGCTGGCGCAATACCGCGTGCGCTTGCGGCCGGCGGGGAGGGTGGCATGAACCGCCGGCGCGTGGTCGTGCTGGGCGGGCTCGCGGTGGTGCTCGTCGCGCTCGCCGCGTGGGTCTGGTGGCCGCGCGCTGCGCCCGAGGAGCAACGCGCCGAGGTGCCGTTCCCGTGGCTGCGCGCGCCGACCACGATCGAGCCGATGCCCGGCGCGGCGCCTTCGGCAACCGAGCCCCACGCCGCGGCATCGGCCGCGAGCGGCGCGGCGCTGCCCGCACGCACCGCCGCCAGCGGCCCGGTCGCGCACGACCTGTGCGGCCTCGGCCGCATCGTCGTGCCGGGCAGCGCCGATGGCGGCGGCGACCGCGAAGGCGGCGCGCTGCCGCAACTACCGGCGCCGGTCGGCCGCTTCGCGTTCGAAGACGCGCAGCGGCGCCTGTTGCAGACGCTGGCCGGCGGCGATGCGCGGCTGCGCGTCGCCGCGGGCCTGTTGCAGCAGCCGACCCCCGGCGACCCCGCGGCCGAAGCGGCGTGGGCACGCGGCCTCGTTGCCGACGCGCTGGCCAGCCGCGACGCGCAGGCGCTGCGCTGGGCGGCCACTGCCTGCCCGTTTGTCGACGACGAGGGCGCCTGCCGACGGCGGCTCGTGCGCGCGCGCGTGCAGGCCGAGCCGGCCAACGCGCTGCATTGGCTCGACTGGGCCGCCGAAGAGCCGGGCTCGGCCGACGCTGCCTGGGCCGGCCTCGCGCGCGCGCAGTACTGGCGCGAACACCCGCTGGGGCTGGCCGGCGTGCTGCTCGCCGCGGTGCCGCCCGACGTGCCCGGGTACCTGATCGGATCGCTGTCGATGGAGGCGATGGCGCGCGACGCGGCCTTCCCGGCGCCGCCGCTGGATCCGGCGCTGCAGCGCTGCCGCGGCGTCACGGGCCCCGACTGCGAACGCCTCGCGCGCCTGCTCGTCGAGCGCGGCGACTCGGTGCAATCGCTGATGCTCGGCCGCGAACTGGGCGAGCACGCCGGCTGGGCGCCGGCGCAGTTGCAGCGGCTGGACGACGAGGTCGCGGCGCTGCAGAAGCAGGAGCACCACTGGGCCGTCGACGACAAGCGCCCGCTCGGCTGCGAGACGATCGAGCGCCAGCGCCAGCACATCGCCGCCGTGCAGCGCGACGGTGAACTCGCGGTGCTGCGCCGCAATCTCGCGGCGGCAAGGCCGGCTTCCGCAGCGGCTGCGACCGGCGCCGCGACGAACCCCGCCCCAACTCCGCGATGACCGAAGCCCTCGATCTCATCGCCAGCAGCGCCTTCTGGGTCGCGGTGCTGCGCATCGCGACGCCGCTCGTGCTGGGCACGCTCGGCGTGCTGTTGTGCGAGCGCGCCGGCGTGCTGAACCTCGGCATCGAAGGGATCATGGTCGCCGGCGCGTTTGCCGGCTGGCTTGCGGTCTACGCCGGCTTCGGTTTGTGGGGCGGGGTGCTCGTCGCCGCGGCCACCGGCGCGGTCTTCGGGCTGCTGCACGCCGGGCTCACGGTGGGCCTCGCGCTCTCGCAGCACGTCTCGGGCCTCGGCATCACGATGCTCGCCACGGCGCTTGCGTACTACGGCTACCGCGTCGGCTTCCCGAAGGTGACGACGCCGCCGACGATCACGCCGTTTGCCGAGATGTCGTGGCTGCCGGTGCCGGTGCTCGCGCAGCAGACGCCGCTCGTGCTGCTGGCGCTCTTGCTCGTGCCTCTGCTCGCGTGGTTCATCGAGCGCACGCCGGCGGGCCTGGCGCTGCGCATGGTCGGCGAGAACCCGCAGGCGGCCGAAGGGCAGGGCCTGTCGGTCGCGGCCGTGCGCACGAGCGCCATCGTCGCCGGCTCGGCGCTGATGGGCGTGGCGGGTTCGTTCCTGACGCTCGCCGCCTTCAACGCCTTCTTCTTCAACATGGTCAACGGCCGCGGCTGGGTGTGCGTGGCGCTCGTCGTCTTCGCGTCGTGGCGGCCGGGCAAGGCGCTCGCCGGCGCGTTGCTCTTCGCGTTCTTCGACGCGCTGCAATTGCGCTTGCAGCAAGGTGGCGGCGGGGTCGTGCCGTATCAGGTGTACCTGATGCTGCCGTACGGGCTGTCGATCGCCGCGCTCGTGCTCGTCGCGCGGCGCGCCAGCTACCCGCAGGCGCTGATGAAGCCCTACCGCAAGGGCGAACGATGATCGTGGCTCATTCCGGAGGACGCTGATGCTCGACCTGCTCGTGCGCAACGCCACGCTCGCCGACGGACAGCGCGGCGTGGGCATCGCGGTGAAGGACGGCCGCATTGTCGAGGTGCGCGAGGGGCTCGGGCTTGCTGGCGATTCGGCCGCACCACCCGCGCACGAGGTGCTCGACGCCGAGGGCCTGCTCGTCACGCCGCCGTTCGTCGACGCGCACTTCCACATGGACGCGACGCTGTCGTACGGCCTGCCGCGGGTCAACGCCAGCGGCACGCTGCTGGAAGGCATCGCGCTGTGGGGCGAACTGAAGCCGCTGCTCACCGCCGAGGCGATCGCCGAGCGCGCGCTCGCCTACTGCGACTGGGCGGTGGCGCGCGGGCTCTTGGCGATCCGTTCGCACGTCGATGTCTGCGATCCCAGGCTGCTGGCGGTGCAGGCGCTGCTCGACGTGAAGAAGCGCGTCGCGCCGTACCTCGATCTGCAGCTCGTCGCCTTCCCGCAGGACGGCGTGCTGCGTTCACCCGGCGCGATCGAGAACCTGAAGCGCGCGCTCGCGATGGGTGTCGATGTCGTCGGCGGCATCCCGCACTTCGAGCGCACGATGCAAAGCGGCGCCGAGAGCGTGCGTGTGCTGTGTGAGCTCGCCGCCGAGCTAGGCCGGCTCGTCGACATGCACTGCGACGAGAGCGACGACCCGCTTTCGCGCCACGTCGAGACGCTGGCCGCCGAGACGGTGCGATTGGGTTTGCAGGGCCGCGTCACCGGCTCGCATCTCACGTCGATGCACAGCATGGACAACTACTACGTCAGCAAGCTGCTGCCTTTGATGGCCGAGGCGCGGCTCGGCGTGGTCGCCAACCCGCTGATCAACATCACGCTGCAAGGCCGCCACGACACTTACCCGAAGCGCCGCGGCATGACGCGCGTGCCCGAGCTGCTGGCCGCGGGGATGACGGTGGCCTTCGGCCACGACTGCGTGCTCGACCCCTGGTACAGCCTCGGCTCGGCCGACATGCTGGACGTGGCGTCGATGGGCCTGCACGTCGCGCAGATGACGAGTCAGGCGGCGATGCGGCAGTGCTTCGACGCGGTGACGGTGGCGCCGGCGCGGCTGCTGCACCTCGAAGGCTACGGGCTCGAGCCCGGCTGCCACGCGGACTTCGTGTGGTTGCAGGCGAGGGACCCGATCGAGGCGATCAGGCTGAGGGCGACGCGGCTCGCGGTTTACCGCCGCGGCAAGCGGGTTGCGGAGACTCCGCCGGCGACGGCGGCGTTATCGCTGCCTGGGCGGCCGGGGCGGGTGGATTTCTTGCAGCGAGCGGGCGGCTGAAGGCCGCCTGGGGCTGGTACTGCATCGGTCGTGGCGGGATCGGGCCATCGGGGGGCTCGCGTGCATCGGTCGTGGCGGGATCGGGCCACCGGGGGTCCCCGCTGCGCTCGTGTCCCTTTCTTGGCTTCGCTTCGCTCGCCCACGATGCATCCTTTACCTCGCTACGCGGGGACCCCCGATGGCCCGATCCGGCACCGTCCGTGGCGTCGATGGAGCCGCCACCACCGAGCGCCGAGGATGCCGGGTGGCCGGCGCAGCGAGGTAAAAGAAGGGAATCGACCGAGCGCAGCGAGGGAGAGGAATGACACGAGCAGCGCCGGCCACCCGGCGTCCTCGGCCCGGCCCGAAGCGTGAACCCGGCGTCCTCGGCCCGGCCCGAAGCGCGACAAGCCCGAGCGCGGCCAAGAACCTAACCGGGCACCGACTCACACCCCCTGCTTGTTCAGCGGCGCCTTCAACGCCTCGCCGAGCGTCGCCAGGCTGTCGGCCAGATGCGCGCGCGCCATCGGCGTCAGCGTGCGCGCTTGCAGCGCCGCCTTCAGCGAAGCCTCGAGCTCCAGCGCCACCTGCCGGTGCACCGCGCGCACGTCGGCGGCGGCGGGCGAGGTCGGGCGCAGCACGCCGCCGGCCAAGCGGCGCAGGTGCTCGCGTTGCAGGTTGCGGCGCAGCGTGTCGATGGCCAGCGATGGCGTGCGCGCCGCGCCAGGCGCCGAGGGTTTGACGAGCTGACGCGTCCCGGCCCGGTCGGTCCTGTCGCTCTTCGCGGGCGGCGCGATCTCCGACCACACCGCGGCGGCCAGCCGCTCCTGCACTTCGGCGTAGCCGAGCAGCTCGCCCGGGTCGCTGACCTTCGTCTCGGCGTCGGCCAGGCGCTGCGCGGTGCCGTCGGACATCAGCGCATCGAGCGCGCTGCGCTGGATGTTGAGCACCGTGCTGCCGAGGCTGAAATCGGTGACGCGGCCGAAGTTCTGCGCTTCGTGCCGGTCGACGCCGAGCCGGCTCATGTAGCGCGGCTGGAAGCGGAAGCTCGAACTCGTGAACACCTCGTCGAGCAGCGCCGCGAGCGCCTCGCGCTGGCGCGCGGCCGGCACCGGCGCGACCAGCGGCTTGTCGGCGCCGGCGGTGGCGCGGCTCGTCACCGCGCCGCCGACGTACTTGGTCAGCACGCCGACCGCGTTGGCGAAGCGGCCGAGGCCGCGCTGCAGGTTGCGCCGGTAGACCTCCATCGTGTCCCCGGGCGGCAGCGCGCGCTGCTGCGTGCGCGCCCACAGCTCGCGCGCCAGCACGAGCTGGCGGCGGGCGAAGGCGAGCGCGTCGTCGCCGAGGTCGAAGCGGTTGATCGTCGGGTCGTCGGCGCTGGCGTCGCCGTCGGTGGCGAAGGCAAGCGCCGGGTCGCTGTCGCCCTGCGCGGCCAGCCGGGCCAGCGCCTGCGCCTCCTCGGCCGCGCTCGCGTACTCGCGGTAGCCGTACTCGATGGCCCAGTAGTCGTAGGCGCCGAGCCCGGGCATGTGGATGTCGGCCACCGGCTCGTCGGCGAGCGCCACGTTCGGCGGGTTGTAGTCCATCACCGAGTTGGAGATGCCGCGCTGGCTGGTGAAGGCGCGGTCGCGCAACTGGGCCTGCGCGATGCCGTGCGAGGCCTTGAAGTTGTGGCGCAGGCCGAGCACGTGGCCGACCTCGTGCGTGACGACGGCCTTCAGGCTGGCGGCGATGTAGCGCTCGGCGTCGGCGCTGCCTTGCGCGATCTCGCCGCGCAGCGACAGCAGTTCGAGGCCGAAGGCCGCCTGCTCGAGCGCCTCGTCGGCGTAGGTGCAGGCTTCGTGGCGCGCGTCGAAGCCGCCTTGCGCGTGCCGGTGCGTGCCGGCCGCGGCGGCGGTGTCGGCGCCGGCGGCCGGCGCGGGCACGCGCGGCGCCGTGTCGGCGACGGTGGCGCGGTCGATGCGCGCCCAGTTCTCCGGCACGATCGCCGCGCCGCGCAGGATTTCGCCGGTGCGCGGGTCGCTCTGGCTCGGGCCGACCGCGGTGGCGCCGGGCCCGTCCATCGCGAACCAGCGCACGGCCAAGAGGCGCAGGCCTTCGACCGAGGCCCAGTCGGCGTTGGCCGGCTGCTGTTCGACGACGAGCGCATTGCGGAAGCCCGCGCGCTCGAACGCCTTGTTCCACTCGAGGATGCCCTCGCGCACCGCGGGCCGCCAGCGCTCGGGGATGTTGCGGTCCATGACGACGCGGATCGGCTCCTTCGGCTCGGAGACGGCGCTGTCCGGGTCCTTCTTCTCCAACCGCCAGCGCTGCACGATGTGGCTGCGGCGCTCGCCGGCGTGCTCGTCGTCGAAGTCGACGAAGCTGTCGGTGAAGTAGCCCACGCGCTGGTCGGCGCGGCGCGCCTTCATCGGCTGCGCCGGCAGCGGCGCCAGCGTGTAGGCCACCGAGACGAAGAAGCTGCGCGAATCGGCCAGCGTGCGCGGCGGGCTGGGCAGCAGCGCGGGGTTCGGCGGCGGCCCGCCGGGTATCGCCTGCGGCGGCAGCGGCAGCTTGGGCACCATGTAGTGGTTGCGCAGCGTCAGCGTCGTGCCCTCGGGGCCGGTGCGCATGCGCTCGATCGACGAGTTGCCGCGGTCGTGCACGTACGGCACGCGGAACGACCGCTCGATGAAGGTCGACATCGACACGAGGTCGCCGCCCAGCAGCGCCTGCGCGTCGACGAGCAGCGACTTGCGCTGCGGGTGCGGCGCGGCGGCGAGCGGCGCGCTCGCCAGCAGGCTGTCGGAGTAACTCTCGGCCACCGCCTGCGCGAGCGGCGTGCCGGGCTGGGCGCGCACGAGCAGGTTGCGCGCCACCATCTGCACGGTGTTGCCGACGCGCCTGAGCACGACGACGTGTTCGCCGCCGGTGAGGCCGGGCAGGAAGAAGCCGCTGCCCAGGCCCGAGGCGAGCGAGTTGCCGAAGAAGAACGGCCGGTCCAGCCGCTCGGGCGGAATCTCGAGCCAGGTCTTCTCGTCGCGCGTCCACAGCGTGAGGAAGCCCGGGCTGCTCTTCGCTTCGCGCGTCACGTCGGCAAAGGGCGGCGGCGTGCCAGGGGCGGGCGGGCGCGCCGGGGCCGAGGCGGCGCCGGCGGGGGCGCTGGCGCTGGATGCGGCTGCGGTCGTTGTCGCCGGCGCGGCGGGCTTGGCGCCGGCGGCGCCGGCTGAACCCGGCGCCGGCGCTGTCGCGCACGCGGCCAGCATCGCTGCGGCCAGCGCCACTGCGCCGAGCGCGAACGAAGGGCGAAGGGCGTGGGGTGCAGAAGAGGCGGTGGGTCGGCTCATGGATCTTGGTGAAAGCAACGCGTGCGCGCGTGAAGCGCGAACCTTAGCGCAGGCGGATGGCCGGGGCAGGGCGGGCTCTTCTTCTATCAGCCCGCACGCGCCGCGAGCGCATCGAGCAGCTTGCCGTGGATCCCCTCGAAGCCGCCGTTGCTCATCACGAGCACGTGGTCGCCGGGGCGGGCGGCGGCGGCGATCGCGGCGACGAGTGCCGGCACGCTGTCGGCGACCTGCGCCTGCTTGCCCATCGGCGCCAGCGCCTCGGCGACGCTCCAGCCCCAGGGGCCTTGCAGCGCAAACGCGAGGTCGGCGCCTTCCAGCGCCCACGGCAGCTGCGCCTTCATCGTGCCGAGCTTCATCGTGTTGGAGCGCGGCTCGAAGACGGCGAGGATGCGCGGCGCGGCGCCTTGCGGTGCCGCCAGTTGCTCGCGTTCGAGCCTGGCGCGCAGGCCGTCGATCGTCGTGCGCATCGCCGTCGGATGGTGCGCGAAGTCGTCGTAGACGCGGATGCCGCGCGCCTCGCCGCGCAGCTCGAGCCGGCGCTTCACGCCTTCGAAGCGGCCGAGCGCCTCGCACGCCGCCTGCGGCTCGACGCCGACGTTCTCGGCCGCGGCGATGGCCGCCAGCGCGTTGAGCTGGTTGTGCGCGCCGAGCTGGTCCCACTCGACGCGGCCGAGCTTCAGGCTGCCGCGCAGCACGTCGAAGGCCTGCGCATCGCCGCGCACGGACAGGCCGCCCGGCTCCTCGCGCTTGGTCGCGAAGCGCTGCACGCGGCTGAAGCAGCCGCGTCTCAGCACGCGCGCCAGCGCCTCGTCGCGTGCGTTGACGACGACAAGGCCGCTGGCGGGCATCGTGCGCACGAGGTGGTGGAACTGCGTCTCGATCGCCGCCAGGTCGGCAAAGATGTCGGCGTGGTCGAGTTCGAGGTTGTTGAGGATGGCCGTGCGTGGCCGGTAGTGCACGAACTTGCTGCGCTTGTCGAACAGCGCCGTGTCGTACTCGTCGGCTTCGATGACGAATGGGCTCGCGGCCGATGAGCCGCCGACGCGCCCGAGCCGCGCCGAGACGCCGAAGTTGCGCGGGACGCCGCCGACGAGAAACCCGGGCGCGAGGCCGGCGCTTTCGAGGATCCACGCCAGCATCGCCGTCGTGCTCGTCTTGCCGTGCGTGCCGGCCACCGCCAGCACGTGGCGGCCGTGCAGCACGTGCTCGGCCAGCCATTGCGGGCCACTGGTGATGCGCGCATCGGCGTCGAGCAGCGCTTCCATCAGCGGGTTGCCGCGCTTGATGACGTTGCCGATGACGTAGACGTCGGGCGCGAGCGCCATCTGCGCGGGGTCGAAGCTTTCGATCAACTCGATGCCGAGCGCGCGCAGCTGGTCGCTCATCGGCGGATAAACGGCCTCGTCGCAACCGGTGACGCGGTGCCCGGCCTCGCGCGCAAGCGCCGCGAGCCCGCCCATGAAGGTGCCGCAGATGCCGAGGATGTGCAGGTGCATGCGGGGGATTCTAGGAAGCGACTCATGACGCTCGCCGGCCCCCTGTGACCGTGCTAGCGTGATTGCGTGTCGATGCCCACTCTTGCCGGCTTTCCGGCGCTGGCCGCGCACCCTTGGGCCTACCCGGCGCTCGAGGCGGCGCACATCGTCGGCATTGCGCTGCTCGTCGGCAATCTCGTGCTGCTCGAACTGCGCGTTTGGGGCGCGGCGCCGGCGCTGCCATTGCGGCCGCTGGCGCGCGCGGCTCTCGGCGTCGCGCTGGCCGGCTTCTGCATCGTCGCGCTATCGGGCGTCGCGATGTTCAGCGCGCAGCCGGGTGAGTTGATCGCCAACCGCGCGTTTGTCATCAAGATGGGGCTCGTGATGCTGGGCGGACTGAACGCGGCGCTGTTCCATGCGCGCGACGGGCTCGGGCGGCTGGACGCGGTCGCGAAGGCGCAAACCGCGCTGTCGTTGGGGATTTGGGTGGCCGTCATCATCTGTGGCCGCTGGATCGCCTACCGCTAGAGGGCGGGACGCGGCCAAATGGCGGCGCGCGCCGATGACGAACTCGAACGGAGACTCCCGATGCAACGACGCCATCTCATCGCCGCAGCGGCCGCCGTGCCGATGTTCGTTTCGATGCGCGGGGCGCTCGCGCATCACGGCTGGAGCAGCTTCGACCAGGGGCGGCCGGTTTATCTTGAAGGCCAGGTCGGCAAGGTGACGTGGCGCAACCCGCACGCCGAGTTCGATCTCGAGGTGGCGCCGGATCTGAAGCTGCCGGCCGATCTCGCGACGCGCGCGCTGCCGGCGCAAAGCGCGCCGGTCGATGGGCCGGCGCTGTTGAAGGCCGCACAGTTGCCCAAGCGCCGGGACCGCCGCTGGCTCATCGAGCTGGCGCCGCTGACGCGGTTGAACGCGTGGAAGGTGACGCCGCTGAAGACCGGCGACAAGGTGTCGGTGCTCGGCTTCACGTTTGGCGGCGAGCAGGGCGACGCGATCCTGCGCGCCGAGTACCTGTTCGCCGGCGGCGGGGTGTACGGGTTGCGGTCTTCGCCGGCCTGAGTCTGTCGGGCTTCACGCTTCGGGGCGGGCCGAGGACGCCGGGTGGCCGGCGCTGGCCCTCTTCGGACGCCACCGCGGTGCCGGATCGGGCCATCGGGGGTCCCCGCGCAGCGAGGTAAAGGATGCATCGCGGGCGAGCGAAGCGAAGCCAAGAAAAGGACACGAGCGCAGCGGGGACCCCCGGTGGCCCGATCCCGCCGCTACCTGCGAAGTAGCCGCGCCTCGTCAGCCCGTCAGCTCTCGAGCGCCTCGCCCGCCGCCCGCACCGTCGCCGCGATGTCTTCGTCGCTGTGCGCGCTGCTGACGAAGCCCGCTTCGTACAGCGCCGGCGCGAGGTAGACGCCGCGATCGAGCATCGCGTGGAAGAAGCGGTTGAAGCGCTCCTTGTCGGTGGCCATCACGGTGGCGTAGTTCTGCGGCAGCCCTTCGCCGGCGGTGCGCGGGAAGAAGAAGCCGAACATGCCGCCTTCGCAGTCGCCGACCATCGGCACGCCGGCCGCGCGCGCGGCGCCGGTGAGGCCATCGACGAGCTTCTTCGTGCGCGCGGCGAGGGCATCGAAGTAGCCGGGCTTGGCGATCTCGCGCAGCGTCGCCAGGCCGCAGGCCGTGGCCACCGGGTTGCCCGACAGCGTGCCGGCCTGGTACACGGGCCCGAGCGGCGCGAGCTGGCTCATCATCGCGCGCGGGCCGCCGAAGGCCGCCAGCGGCATGCCGCCGCCGATGACCTTGCCGAAGACCCACAAGTCCGGCGTGAAGCCGGGGATTGCCTTCGCGTACAGGCTCGTCGCACCGCCGAGCGCGACGCGAAAGCCCGTCATCACCTCGTCGAAGACGAGCAGCGCGCCGTGCGCGGTGCACAGCTCGCGCAGGCGCTTCATGAACGGCAGCGCGGCGCGCACGAAGTTCATGTTGCCGGCGATCGGCTCGATGACGACACAGGCGATCTCGCGCCCTTGCGCGGCGAACGCTTCCTCGAGCTGCGCGACGTTGTTGTATTCGAGCACGAGCGTGTGCTGCACCACCTCGGCCGGCACGCCGGCGCTCGTCGGATGGCCGAAGGTGGCGAGGCCCGAGCCCGCCTTGACCAGCAGTGCGTCGGCGTGGCCGTGGTAGCAGCCCTCGAACTTGATGATCTTGCTGCGGCCGGTGACGCCGCGCGCCAGCCGCAGTGCGCTCATGCCGGCCTCGGTGCCGCTGGAGACGAGCCGTAGCTGCTCGACGCCGGGCACGAGGGCGATGATCGCCTCGGCCAGCTCGACCTCGCGCTCGGTCGGCGCGCCGAAGCTGAAGCCTTGCGTGGCGGCCTTCTGCACCGCTTCGAGCACCGCCGGGTGGCCGTGGCCGAGGATCATCGGCCCCCACGAGCCGATGTAGTCGATGTAGCGCTGGCCCTCGGCGTCCCAGAGGTAGGCACCGTCGGCGCGCGTGATGAAACGCGGCGTGCCGCCGACGGCGCGGAAGGCGCGCACCGGCGAGTTGACGCCGCCGGGGATGACGCGCTGCGCGCGCTCGAAGAGTTCGGCGTTGGTCGACATGGCGGGATCAGGCAGGTTCGCGCGCGATCAGCGCGCGTGTTTTCAGTGCACGCGCCGCGTGGCGCCCTTGGGCTTGGGCTCGTCGGCGTCGCCCGGCGGCGGCTTGCCGCCCGGGCCGCGGCCACCGGTGGGACCGCCGCTGGCGGCGCCGTCGCCCGGCCCGTCGCCGCCTTCTTCGTCCTCGGGCGGCAGGGCCCAGAAGAAGCGGTCGGGGACGATGTTGCCCATGCCGGGGCGGAAGCCCGCGTCGAGGCTCTGGTCGAGGAACGACAGCGCTTCGCTGACTGCCGCGGTCATCTCGGCGCCCGAGGCCAGCAGCGCGGCCAGCGCCGCCGACAGCGTGTCGCCGGCGCCGACGAACGCGGCGTCGAACATCTCGAACTTCTCGCCGGCGATGGCGCCTTGCGGCGTGGCGAGCACGTTGTCGATGTACTGCTCCTTGCCCTTCGTGGGCAGCAGGATGCCGGTGACGAGCACGTGGCGCGTGCCGTGTTCGCCGGCGGCCACCGCCAGTTCGCGCGCCGAGGGGGCGCGCTCGCTGTCCCAGTCGGGCAGCAGGAAGTCCTGCAGCGCCTTGTGGCTGCCCACCAGCACCTCGGCGGCGGGCAGGATCAGCTCGCGGAAGGCGTCGAGGTACGGCTGCAGCTTGTCCTCGTCGAGCCAGGTCAGGCCCGGCAGGTAGGCGACGACCGGGATGTCGGCGTAGTCGGAGAGGATCTCGGCCACGGCGCTGACGCCCTCGGCGCTGCCGAGGAAGCCCACTTTCCAGGCGGCCACCGTCACGTCTTCGAGCACCGTGCGCGCCTGTTCGGCCACCGCGTCGGCGTCGACGGCGTGCTGGTCGAAGACATCGGCGGTGTCGCGCATGACGATCGCGGTGACCACCGGCAGCGCGTGCGCGCCCATCGCCGCGACGGTGGCGATGTCGCCGGGCAGGCCGGCGGCGCCGCTGGCGTCGCTGGCGTTGAAGCACATCACGCAGGCCGGCGGCGCGGGCTCGGTGCCGGCGGCGTCGTCAGGGGCTTCGGGGGAAAGGTCGGTCGGAGCGGAATCGGGGGTCATCGGGGCAGCTCCGGTGCCTTGCGGTGGGCCGGCGAAAAACCTCCAGCAAACTCTGAGGAACGCCGCGTAGGTCCTCACAAATCCTCAATATTCCGAGGAATCGCGTGGCTACAATCGGCGCCCATTGTAGTGACGAGACCGTCTCACCGTGAGCGAACCGCGCACCTGGATGTGCCTGATCTGCGGCTGGATCTACAACGAGGCCGAAGGCGATCCGGAGCATGGTATTCCCCCAGGCACGGCCTGGGCCGACCTGTCGATGAACTGGACATGTCCGGAGTGCGGCGCGCGCAAGGAAGATTTCGAGATGGTGCAGATCTGAAGCCTTGGTGCCTGCGCGCCGGATCAGCCAGGAGGGCAAGCGTTTGGAAAGCACCAGCCAGCAGCCACCGAGCGACGCCGGCTCCGGCGCGCGGGTTCTCGTCATCGACGACAGCAACACCATCCGGCGCAGCGCCGAGATCTTCCTGCGCCAGGGCGGCCACGAGGTCGTGCTGGCCGAAGACGGTTTCGACGCGCTGGCCAAGGTCAATGACCACACGCCCGAGCTGATCTTCTGCGACATCCTGATGCCGCGGCTTGACGGCTACCAGACCTGCGCGATCATCAAGCGCAACCCGCGTTTCTCGCACGTGCCGGTGATCATGCTGTCGTCCAAGGACGGGCTGTTCGACAAGGCCCGCGGGCGCATGGTCGGCTCCGAGGACTACCTGACCAAGCCGTTCACGAAGGAACAACTGCTGCGCGCGGTGGACACGTTCCGCCGCGTGCAGGGCTGAAGCGCGGGCGCGGCCGGCCCTGGGCGCAATGCCGCACGCGCGAAGCGAAGGACACACTGCGATGGCGATCCAGAAAGTGCTGCTGGTCGACGACTCGAAGACCGAGTTGCACCACCTGTCGGAGATCCTGCTCAAGCGCGGCTTCCAGGTGCGCACGGCAGAGAACGGCGACGAGGCGATGCGCCGGCTTGCCGAGGACAAGCCCGACCTGATCCTGATGGACGTGGTGATGCCGGGCCAGAACGGCTTCCAGCTCACGCGTTCGATCACGCGCGACCCGCGTTTTGCCGACGTGCCGGTGATCATGTGCACGAGCAAGAACCAGGAGACCGACAAGGTCTGGGGCATGCGCCAGGGCGCGCGCGACTACATCGTCAAGCCGGTCAACGCCGACGAGTTGGTGGCGAAGATCAAGGCCTTCGACTGACAGCGAAGCACCCGCACGATGGCCAACCGCGAAGCGCTCCGCGAACTGCAAAGCCGCCTGGCCGCGCGGCTGCAATCGTCGCAGGACGCGACGCGCACGGCGCAATGGCTGGCCGTCGAGTGCGGCGGCCAGGGCTTCCTGCTCGGCCTGGCGGACGCCGGCGAGATCTTTCCGCTGGCGGCGCTGAAGCCGGTGCCGCACACGCACGGCTGGTTCGCGGGGGTGGCCAACCTGCGCGGCGGGCTGCATGGCGTCGTCGACCTCGCGGCCTTCCTCGGCCTGCGCGGGCCGGCGTTGCCCGAGTCGGTGCGTGAACACGCGCGGCTCGTCGCGCTGAACCCGGCGCACGGTGCGCAGTGCGCGCTGCTCATCGAGCGGCTGGCGGGCCTGCGCCTGCCCGACCAGCTCGAGCAGGTCGAAAGCGGCGATCCGGCCACGCGCCCGGCTTTCGCCGGCCCGGTGTGGCGCGACGCCGAGGGGCGCGCCTGGCAGGAGCTGGACCTGGCGGCGCTCGCCCGGCACGAGCAGTTCCTGGGCATCGCGGCATGAGTTTCCCCGGCGGTCCGAAGGGCCCGTGCCAAAGCGCGCGGCGCGAGGGCGCTGCAGCGGGCTCGCCTGCACCCGAGAACAAGAGTGAACCGGCCGGCTCGGCGCGGTTGGACGAGACGAGGTCGACATGAGCTTGCTGGACCGCTTGAAGGGCAACGTGCGTGGCAAGGGCTACACGCAGACCGCACCGTCGCAGTTGCCCGACTACGACGACCTCCCTCCGCCGGCCGACTCGGTGGAAGCGACGATCCGCCTGGGCCCGGGCGCCGTCGCTGCGGCGCAGATGGTGGGTCACGCCGAGGCCGCACCGGTGGCGCCGCCGCCGGCAAACGTGGGCGGCTCGTCGATCATCGCCGAGGCGGCGCCTTCGGAGCTGACGGCTGAGTTTCCCGAGACGCGGCTGCCCGGCGACCGCACCGAGGCGACGAAGGGCCGCCGCCGCCTGCCCGAGCTGCCGATGATCGGCAACTGGCCGCTCGAGCAGCAGCAGCGCGCGCTGATCGGCCTCTTCGTCGCGGGTCTGTTGCTGCTGCTGGGCGCGGTGCTGGTGGCGCTGATCTCCGGCGCGCGTGTCTCGTCGCAGGTGGCGGCCGCCGGCCAGGCGCAGATGCAGTCGCAGCGGCTCGCGAAGTCGGTGTCGCAGGCGCTCGTCGGCAATGCCGGCGCGTTCCCCGAGGTGCGCGACAGCGTCGAAGTGCTGACGCGCAACCTGCGGTCGCTGAAGACCGGCGAGGGCGACGTGCCGGCGCTGCCCGGCGGCCTGCAGGCGCTGCTCGAGCCGGTGATGCCGCTGGTCGACCGCGCCGAGAAGAACGCCGCCATCGTGCTGACGCAGCAAAAGACGCTGACGCAGGTGGGCCAGGCGCTGCGCGCGATCAACCGCCAGAGCGCCGACCTACTCGAAACGGCCGAGACGGTGTCGTCGCTGAAGCTGCAGCAAGGCGCCTCGGCCGCGGAGTTGTCGGCGGTGGGCCAGCTCGTCATGCTGACGCAGCGCATCGGCAAGAGCGCCAACGAGTTCCTGACCACCGAAGGCGTCAGCGCCGAGGCGGTGTTCCTGCTCGGCAAGGACTTGAACAGCTTCAAGGAGATCGCGCAGGGCGTCATCAACGGCAACCCCGACCTGCGCCTGCCCGGCACGCGCGACCCGCAGGTGCGCGAGCGGCTGCAGCAGCTCTTGACGCAGTACGAGCAGGTGCGCGGCGACGCGAGCGCCATCCTCGGCAACCTGCAAGGCCTCGTCGCCGCGCGCGAGGCGCAGACGAGCGTCATCACCGACAGCGAGCCGCTGCGCAAGGGCCTCGATGCACTGCAGGAGGGCCTCGCCGGCGGCGGCGGCCTCGGCGTGCTGGGGCTCTTGTCGGTGCTGCTCGGCCTGGCGGCGATCATCGGCGCGGGCTACGGCCTCTTGCGCCTCTTCGTGCAGGACCAGATGAGCCGCTCGCGGCTGGCCGAACAGCAGCGCCAGGAGGCCGAGCGCCAGGAGCAGGAGGCCAAGCGCGTCAACGACGCCAACCAGGCCGCCATTCTTCGGCTGATGAACGAGCTGCAGACAGTGGCCGAAGGCGACTTGACACAGACCGCCACCGTGACGGAGGACATCACCGGCGCGATCGCCGACTCGGTGAACTACACCGTCGAGGAGCTGCGCTCGCTCGTGTCGCAGGTGCAAAGCACCGCGGCGCGCGTCACCGACACGACGCTGCAGGTCGAGCAGACCTCCACCGAGCTGCTGGCCGCCTCGACCGAGCAGCTGCGCGAGATCCGCGACACCGGCGAGTCGGTGCTGCAGATGGCCGGGCGCATCAACGACGTGTCGGCGCAGGCGCAGCAAAGCGCGCAGGTGGCGCGGCAGTCGCTGCGCGCGTCCGAGTCGGGTCTGCAGGCGGTGCAGAACTCGATCGGCGGCATGAACCAGATCCGCGAGCAGATCCAGGAAACCTCCAAGCGCATCAAGCGCCTGGGCGAAAGCTCGCAGGAGATCGGCGAGATCACCGAGCTGATCAGCGACATCACCGAGCAGACGAACGTGCTGGCGCTGAACGCCGCCATCCAGGCTGCCAGCGCCGGCGAGGCGGGCCGCGGCTTCTCGGTCGTGGCCGAGGAAGTGCAGCGGCTGGCCGAACGCTCGGGCGACGCAACGCGGCAGATCGCCGCCATCGTGCGCACGATTCAGACCGACACGCAGGACGCCGTGGCGGCGATGGAGCGCAGCACGCAGGGTGTGGTCGAAGGCGCCCGCCTGTCCGACGCCGCCGGCGCCGCGCTTGCCGACATCGACCGCGTGACGCGCGAACTCGCTGACCTGATCGAGCGCATCTCGGCCAACGCCTCGCGCGAAGCCGAGTCGGCCAACGAGGTGGCGTCGAACATCCAGCACATCTTCGCGGTGACCGAGCAGACCTCCGAGGGCACGCGCAGCACGGCGCAGATGGTGCGCGAGCTGTCGCGCACCGCCGACGAGCTGAAAGCTTCGGTTGCACGGTTCAAGGTGGCTTGACGCTGTTCGGGTGACATGAGATGAACGCAGCCGTCCACCAAGTCGCCAGCGCCCGCCCGGGGCTGGGCGACGACCTGAGCGCGCTGGCCTGGGTGCACGACGAGCTGCGCCGCTCGCTCGAGACGGCGAACAAGGCGCTTCGCCGGTACCTGAAGGAAGCCGAGGCGGTGGGCGCCTCCGACGTCGACGCCGTCGACCCGGCCGTGCTGCGCGGCGCGCGCATGCAGATCCACCAGAGCGCCGGCGCGCTCGAGCTGGTCGGCATGTCCGAGGTGGCCGACGTGCTGCGTGCCGCCGAGGCCGCGGTCACGCGCCTGACGCAGCGTCCGCAGCTCGTCGACGCCGCGGCGGTCGAGACGATCGAGCGCCTCGCGTTCGCGGTGCTCGACTTCGTCGCCCGCCAGCTCGCCGGCAAGCCGGTGTCGCCGGTGATGTTGTTCCCGCAGTACCGCGCCGCGCAGCAACTCGCCGGCGCCGACCGCGTGCACCCGGCCGACCTGTGGCGCATGGACTTCCAGTGGCGCGAGCTGCCGGTCGAGGAAGACGTCGTGCCGCTCGCTGCCGACGACGACGCGCGCGGTGCGATGGAAGGCCTGACGCTGGCGCTGATGCGCCAGCCTGGCCCTGACACCTCGGCGCGCATGAGCGACCTGTGCGCCGGCCTCGCCACCGGCACCGGCGGGCGCGCGCACACGCTGTGGCAGCTGGCCGCCGCGGTGTTCGAAGCGCAGGCCACCGGCGGGCTCGCTTCCGACGTCTACACGAAGCGCCTCGCGTCGCGCCTCTTGACGCAACTGCGCATGGCCGTGCGCGGCCAGGACGAGGTCAGCGACCGCCTGGCGCAGGACCTGCTCTTCTTCTGCGCCCATGCGCGCGCGAGCTCGGCCGGGCTGACGCCGCGGCTGGAAGCGGTGCGCCAGGCGTGGCGGCTGCCCGCAGCGGCCGAACTCGACTACGAGACGCCGCGGCTGGGCCGCTTCGACCCGGCGCTGGTGGCGCTGGCGCGCAAGCGCGTCGCCGGCGCCAAGGACAACTGGGCCGCGGTGGCCGGTGGCGACATGCACCGCGCCGCGGCGCTGAACGAGCAGTTCACCCTCGTGGGCGATTCGCTGACGCGGCTGGTGCCT
This sequence comes from Betaproteobacteria bacterium, assembly GCA_016716535.1. Lineage (GTDB taxonomy): Bacteria > Pseudomonadota > Gammaproteobacteria > Burkholderiales > Burkholderiaceae_C > Rubrivivax. The sequence goes on from JADJWD010000005.1 coordinate 685,621, forward strand.
TCGGGCGACCTGCTGGGCGCTTCGCTGCAGGCGGCGGTGGCGCCGGCGGCCAACGCGCTGCAGGTGCCGCAGCCGGCGCTGGCGATGGAGGTGGCCACCGCCATCCTCTACGTCGACGCAACGATCGAGGACGGCGAACTCGACCACCCCGATCTGCCGGCGCGGATCCGCCGCCTGGCCAAGCGCATCGACGACGTGCGCATCGGCGTCGAGGCGCAGCCGCTCGAGCCGTGGATGGAGGAGCTGTACCGCCGCGTCAGCGACCGCCAGACGATGGGCAGCGTCGTGCAGGAACTGCGTGCCTCGCTGTCGGAGGTCGAGAAGCAGCTCGACCAGTACTTCCGCAACCCGGCCGAGCGCCAGGTGCTGATCGAAGTGCCGAGCCAGCTCTCGGCGATGCGCGGCGTGCTCTCGGTGCTGGGGCTCGACCAGGCGTCGGCGGCCGTGGTGCACATGCGCGACGACATCGACGCGCTCGCCAGCACCGAGGTCGACCCGCAGCGCGCGCGCGAGACGGGCACCTTCGACCGCGTCGCCGACAACCTCGGCACGCTCGGCTTCCTGATCGACATGCTCAGCGTGCAGCCGGCGCTGGCGAAGTCGCTGTTCCGCTTCGACCCGATCACCGGCAACCTCTCGGCGGTGATGGGCCAGGCCGAACGGCCGTCGGCCTTCCTCGACCTGGACCGCGGCGACGGCGGCGAGGCCGGCGACACCGAATCCGGCAGCCTGACGGTGGCCGGCGAACTGCCTGCCGGCGAGCCGCCGCTGACGCTGGACGACTACGCGCGCCAGGTCGGCTCGGCCGCGCTCGACCCGGACACCGGCGTGCCGCAGCTCTCGCGCCAGATCGAGCGGCTCGCGCAACGCGCGATCACCGCCGAGCAGCCGGCGCTGGCGCGCATCGCCGGCGACGCGCTCGACCGCCTGCGCCGCGTCACCGACGACCCGCAGCGGCGCGCCGTGCGCACCGACCTCGCGCGCAACCTCGCCGGCCTCGCGCCGCCTCCGCCCGAGCCCGAGCCCCCGGCCGCGCCGGTGCCGGCGCCGCGCACGCCGGCCGCCGGCGGCACCGGCCTCGAAGACGATGCCGAAATGCGCGGCATCTTCATCGAAGAGGCGCGCGAGGTGCTGGCCGAGGCGAACGAGTCGCTCGCGCACCTGGCCGATGCGCCCGAGAGCCCCACGGAGATGACCGGCGTGCGCCGCGCCTTCCACACGCTGAAGGGCAGCTCGCGCATGGTCGGCCTGGCCGCCTTCGGCGAAGCGGCGTGGGCCTGCGAGCAGCTCTACAACGCGCGCCTCGCGCAGGCGCCGCGCATGGACGCGCCGCTGCGCGAGTTCACGCACGAGGCGCTGGCGTACCTGGCCGACTGGGTCGAGGCGATCGCCGCCGGCCGCGACGACGGCCATCACCCGCATGCCGTGGCCGCTGCGGCCGATGCGCTGCGCCTCGAGGGCCGGCGCGTCGCGATCGCGCCGCCGCAGGCGGGCGCCGCGGCCGGACTGCCGGCGCGCCGCGACGACGAAATCACGACCATCGTGTTGCCGCGCCGCGATCAGCCGATTGCCGAACCTGCGCCCGCACCCGCCGCCTACGCGCCCGAGGAGCGCACGATCGCGCTGCCGGCCAGGCCGCCCGCCTCGCCGCCGATCCTTCTGCCCGACGACGAGCAGCCGCGCACCGTCGCGCTGCCCGGCCGGCCCAAGCGCGAAGACGCGCCGCCCTCGGCCTTCGGCTTCACGCTCGATCTCTCGGACACGCCGCCACCGGCGCCACCGGCCGTCGTGCAGCGGCTCGTCGAGCAGGTGCCCGAGCTGCCGCGCGCCGAAGACCTCGACCTGCGCCCGCTGGTCGGCACGACGCAGGCCGGCGAAGAAGTGCCGACGACGCCGGGCGAACTCGACGCCCTGGATCTGGGCCTGCCGGCCGAGGCCGCAGCGCCGCTGGCGCCCACGGTCCCGGCGCTGCCCGAGCTGCCGCCGCTGTCGGCACCGGAGGGCGCCGAGACACCGCAGGCGCCGCAGCCGCCGTTGCCCGAGTTGCCCGAGTTGCCCGAGCTGCCCTCGGCGATGGAGGCCACGGTGGCGCTGTCGCCGCCGGCCCCGCCCGAGCCGCCCCCGTTGCCGGTGCCCGAGATCCCGGCCTTCGATCTCGACCTCGCGAGCTTCGACGAACCGGCGCCGGCGCCGCTGTCCGACCTGCCGCTGCCCGACATCGACCTCGGCGGCCCGGCGTCGCGCCACGGCGCGCTGGACGAACTGCCGGCCGGCGACGCGCGCGCGCTCGACATCGCGCCCGACGAGCTCGAGCGGGTCTTCACCACCGAGGTGCTGGGTCCGCCGGAGCCGGCGGCCGAGGCGCTGGAGACACCCGAGGCGACGCTGGATGTGCCGGTCGACCTGCCGGTCGATTTGCCGGTGGATCTGGCGGTGGACCTGCCGGTCGATCTGCCGATCGAGACGCAAGCGGCGCCATCGCCGGAAGAGGCGCCGGTCGCGCCGCCGCCCGAGACCTCGGTCATCGACGAACCGGTCAAGGTCATCGGCCCGCTGCGGATCTCGATCCCGCTGTTCAACATCTTCCTCAACGAGGCCGACGAGCTTTCGCGGCGCCTCGTCACCGAGATCGGCGAGTGGAGCGTCGAGCCCTCGCGGCACCCGGTGCCCGAGAGCAGCGTGGCGCTGGCGCATTCGCTGGCCGGCAACTCGGCGACGGTGGGTTACGCCGAGCTGTCGGGGTTGGCGCGCGCGCTCGAGCACGCGCTGGCGCGATCCCATGCGCACGGCCGCGGCCGGCGTGGTGAGGCGGCGCTGTTCGCCGACGCGGCCGACGAGATCCGCCGCCTGCTGCACCAGTTCGCCGCCGGCTTCCTGCCGCCGGCCGCGCCTTCGCTGCTGGAGCGGCTGGCCGAACACGAGCACCTGCCCGAGCCCGGCGGCCTGGGCGACGTGCCGGGCGTCGCGGTCGAGGTGTCCGACTTCCTGCCGCTCTTGGCCGAGCCCGAGCCGGGCGTCGCGCCGCGCGGCGACGCCTTCGACGACGACGAGGACCTCGACGCCGAAGACGCCGTCGACGAAGAGCTGTTCCCGGTCTTCGACGAAGAGGCGGCCGAGCTGCTGCCGCGGCTGCAGGCGCGCCTGCGCGAATGGCACGAGCACCCGGGCGACCGCGATGCGCCGTCGGCGTGCATGCGCACGCTGCACACGCTGAAGGGCGGCGCGCGCCTGGCCGGCGCGATGCGCCTGGGCGAAATGGCGCACCGGCTGGAGACCGCGATCGAGCGGCTGGCCGGCCACGGCACCGTGCAGGCCGCCGAGATCGAGCCGCTGCTTCTGCGTTCCGACCGCATGGCCGCGACGCTGGATGCGCTGCGCGCCGGCGCGCGCGGCGAAGGAGAACGCGCCGCGGGCGCGACGATGTCGCCGCCCGCGCTGGCGCCGATGCCACCGATGCCGCCGTTGCCGCTGACGCCGGTTGCGTCGGTGCTCGCGGCCCCTCCTGCGCCGGTGCCGCCAATGGCGCCATCCGTCGCTGCGCCGGCGTTCGTGACGCCACAGCCGCCGCTCACGCCGCCGCCCATGCCGCCGCTCACGGCCCCGCCGCCGTTGCCGCCGGCCGCCGTCGAGCCGCCATCGGCGCCGCCGACGCCGACGCCGGGCCGCGTCGTGCCTTTCCCCGTGCCGGCCACGGCGCGCCGCCCCGCCGCCGAGCCGGCGCCCGCCCCGGCCCCGGCACCGCTCGTACCGATCGACTGGCAGCGCTTCCGCGCAGGCGCCGCGGCGCTGGCCGAGCAGAGCGAGCGCGCCGCCAGCGCCGGCGGCGCGGTGCGCGTGCGCGCGGGCCTGCTCGACCGCCTCGTCAGCCACGCTGGCGAGGTGAGCATCACGCGCGAGCGCATCGCCGGCGAGATGAAGCAGCTCGCTGGCTCGCTGTCCGAGCTGACCGACAGCTTGGAGCGCATGCGCCGGCAACTGCGCGACATCGAGGTGCAGGCCGAGACGCAGATCGCCTCGCGCATGGAGACGGCGCGCGCCGGCGGCCAGACGTTCGACCCGCTCGAGATGGACCGCTTCACGCGCTTCCAGGAGCTGACGCGCTTCATGGCCGAGTCGGTGGCCGACGTGGCGACGCTGCAGCGCACCGTGCAGCGCACGCTGCAGTCGACCGAGGACGAACTGGCCGCGCAGGCGCGCCTGACGCGCGAGCTGCAGGACGACCTCCTGCGCACGCGCATGGTGGAGTTCGAGAGCGCCTCCGATCGCCTGTACCGCACCGTGCGCCAGGCCGGCAAGGAGACGGGCAAGCAGGTGCGGCTCGATATCGTCGGCGGCGCGATCGAACTCGACCGCGGCGTGCTCGAGCGCATGGCCGGGCCCTTCGAGCACCTGCTGCGCAACAGCGTCGTGCACGGCATCGAATCGCCCGAGCGGCGCGTCGCTGCCGGCAAGGAAGCCACCGGCCGCATCGTCGTGCAGGTGGCGCAGGCCGGCAACGAAGTGTCGGTCGAGTTCGGCGACGACGGCGGCGGCTTCGACTACCAGCGCATCCGCGAGCGCGCCGAGGAGCGCGGCCTGATCGAGCCGCAGCAGCAGGTGAGCGATGCCGAGCTGGCGCAGCTCGTCTTCGCGCCCGGCTTCTCCACCGCCGAGGCGGTGAGTGAACTGGCCGGCCGCGGCGTCGGCCTCGATGTCGTGCGCGCCGAGGTCAACGCGATGGGCGGCCGCATCGAGACGGCCAGCGCGCTCGGCCAGGGCACGCGGTTCAAGCTGCTGCTGCCGCTGACGACGGCGGTGACGCAGGTCGTCAACCTGCGCTGCGGCGAGTTCCAGGTCGCCGTGCCGTCGACGCTGGTCGAGGTGGTGCGGCGCGTGCCGCGCGCCGACACCGAGGCGGCCTACGCGAGCGGCAGCTTCGAGTTCAACGGCGAGCGCGTGCCGTTCTACTGGCTCGCGGCGTTGCTGCAGGCCGGCACGCGCGGCGACACCGCGGCGCGCTCGCAGACGGTGGTCGTCATCCGCAGCGCCGCGCAGCGCGTCGCCGTGCACGTCGACGAGGTGATGGGCAACCAGGAAGTCGTCGTCAAGAACGTCGGCCCGCAACTCGCGCGCCTGCCGGGCCTGGTCGGCGTGACGCTGCTGCCCTCGGGCGCCGTGGCGCTGATCTACAACCCTGTGGCGCTGGCCGCCGTGTACGCCGAAAACGCGCGCTCGCGGATGACGCTGCCGCTGCGCCCGGTGGGCATCAAGCCCGAGCAGGCGGTGGCGCCGGCGGCGCCGCTCGTGCTGGTCGTCGACGACTCGCTGACGGTGCGCCGCGTCACGCAGCGGCTGCTGACGCGCGAGGGCTACCGCGTCACGACCGCGAAGGACGGCCTCGAGGCGCTGGAGCGCCTGGCCGACGAGCGGCCGGTGGTCGTGCTGTCCGACATCGAGATGCCGCGCATGGACGGCTTCGACCTCGTGCGCAACATCCGCGCCGACGAGCGCCTGGCGGACCTCGCGGTGATCATGATCACCTCACGCATCGCGCAGAAACACCGCGACTACGCCGCCGAACTGGGCGTCGACCATTACCTCGGCAAGCCGTACGCCGAGGACGAACTGCTCGCGCTGGTGGCGCGGTATGCGCATGGGGAGACGTTGGTCTGAGGGTGCGGATCGTCGAAGCCAGCGCAACTGATTCCGACGCCGTCCTGAGCATCGAACGCGCGGCCTTTGCGCGTGACGACGAAGCCGCGCTGGTTGCCGACTTGCTCCGCGACCCGACGGCGCAGCCGAGTCTGTCGCTGCTCGCGTTTCTCGAGGACAAGCCGGTCGGGCACGTCTTGTTCACGCGCGTGGTGCTTGCGGGCGCTTCTCACCCAGCCCCCGCGGCCATCCTCGCGCCGCTGGCTGTGGTCCCCGAGTACCAGCGTCGAGGCGTCGGCCGTGCGCTCATCGAGCAGGGCGCCAGTCTCCTCGCCGCATCGGGCGTGCAGTTGCTCTTCGTGCTTGGCGACCCCGCCTACTACGCGCGCTCGGGCTTCGTGCCGGCGGTGCCTTCGGGCCTGCGCGCGCCGTACCCCATCGTGCCTGAAGAGGCGTGGCGGGTCCGCGCGCTGGCTGCGGACGTGCTGGGCTCGGTCAGCGGCGTTGTCGCCTGTGCCGAGAGCCTGGCGAAGCCCGAGTACTGGCGCGAGTAGGCGCGGGCCCCTTCGTTGCGCCGTCGTCAGCCGAACATCCCGAGATCCGTCGGATACGCCGGGTAGCCGGCTGCGGTGCCGAAGTTGCGCAGGTTCGGCAGGATCCCCGCCAATTCGGCATCGGCGACGCCGAACCAGCGCGCCAGCGTTGCCGCGTACTGGTCGACCGACGTGCTCGGGATCAGCCGGCCCTGGCCGATGTGCCACTGGTCTTCGGGCGCATCGGTCTGGCCCACGCTCACCGGCGGCGGCGTGCCGTAGAAGGCGCGGCCGCGCACCGCGCCGCCCATCACGAAGTGGTGGCCGCCCCAGCCGTGGTCGGTGCCGTCGCCGTTGCTCGTCAACGTGCGGCCGAAGTCGCTGGCCGTGAAGGTGGTGACCTTGTCGGCGACACCCAGCTCCGCGGTCGCCGCATAGAACGCGCTCATCGCCTCGCTCACGCGCCGCAGCAGCCCCGGCTGCGTCGCGACGAGGTTGTCGTGCAGGTCGAACCCGCCGAGCGAGACGACGAACACCTGCCGCTTGTTGCCGAGCGCGTTGCGCGCGCCGATGACGCGGGCGACGATCTTCAGCTCGTCGGCGAGCGGGTTGTCGTCGGGGAACGCCGTCGCGAGCGTCACGCCCGACAGCGCCGCGGTCAGCCGCGCCTCGGCTTCGATGGAGCGGCGGGTGACGCGGTTGTATTCGTTCTCGAGCACGTGCGTGCGGCTCTCGGTGATGAGCTCCTGCAGCACGCGCGCCGAGGCCGGCGAGAAGAGCCCCATCACGCCTTCGTGCACCTGGCGCACCTGCACCGCGCCCTCGGTGCTGACCTGGTACTGCTGCGCCGTGTCGCCCGAGAGGAAGACGGCGTTGCCCGACGCCGAGATGCAGGTGAAGAGCGACGTGCCGTTGCTCGCCATCGCCAGGTCGCCAAGGTTGCCGCCCCAGCCGACCGTGCTGCCCTCGGCGCCTTGCGATTGCCACACCGACTGCTGGTCGTTGTGCGACATCAGCTGCGGCGGCAGCGGGTAGCGCACGCGGTCGGCGCTGAAGTACTCGGCCCGGCTCGTCGGCCGGATCAACGGGCCCACGTTCAACAGCACCGCGGCGTGGCCGGCGTCGAACATGCCCGCGAGCCCCGTCATCGCCGGGTGCAGCGCGTACTCGCGGCTGCCGGCCAGCGGCACCGTCGGCGTCAGCACGGTGGCGGCCAGATCGGCCTGCTCGATGGCCAGCCCCGCCGGCCCCGGGCCCGAGGCGCGGATGGCGCGATAGGCCTGCCAGCTCGGCGTGTCGTAGGTGACGACTGTGTTGGCGTAGTCGTTGCCGCCGTAGAGGAAGACGCAGACGAGCGCGCGGTAGTCGGTGGCGTCGAAGGCCGCCGCGTCGCCGATGGCCGCGAGGTTCAGCCCGAACGGTGTCGCCACGCCGGCCAGCGCCAGGTGGCCGGCGCGCTTGAGGAAGGCGCGGCGCGCCTGCTGTCGGGGGTCGATGAGGTGCATGAAGGGTGTCCTTTGCCGAGCTACGCGGGGTGCATCACTTCTGCACCAGGTACTCGGGGCAGCACATGACGAGGACGATCGCGGCGACGACGCGCCAGCGTTTGTCTTCGTCGGTGCTGGCCGCGGTGACCGGCCGCTCGGCGATCGCGTTGGCAATGCGCTCCTGCGTCGCCACGCTCAGCTGCCCGGCGGCCAGCAGCAGGTTCAGCCGCTTCATCAGCGCCACCGGGTCGTGCGCCAGCGCCATCTCGGCGGTGTAGTCGGGCACGAGGTCGAAGCCGTCCTGCGGGTAAGGCCCCTCGTAGGGGAACGGATAGCCGGTGCGATGCGGCCAGACGACCCAGATGCCGAAGCCGACCCAGCTCTCGACCGCGTTGATCCACTGGCTCGTCGTCGACTCGTTGACGATCTGGAATTCCGGCGCCGTGGCGCCGGCGGCGGCCATCGCCGTGCCCGGCGGCACGTAGCCCGGGCGGAAGAAGTTGAACACCGACGGTGACGTGAACGGCGCCTGGCCGTACCACGTCTTCGCGTCGCCGAAGTGGTAGTTCCACTTGAAGCTGCCGGCGGCGGAATCGACGCCAAACGTGCGCCCCCACTGGAACTGCCGCAGCATCGGCTCGCGCAGCTTGCCGTGCGTCGTGCTCGTGAGTGAGGCCGCGCCGGTGGCCTCGGCGTCGAGCAGGATCGCGCGCCACACCGCCTTCAGGTCGCCGCGCACGCCGGCGCCGTTGTCGTTGAACTTCGCGGCGACGCGCGCCACGTAGGCCGGGCTCGGGTGGCTGGTGACGAGCCGCTGGATCATCTGGCGCGCGAAGAAGGGGCCGACGTTCGGGTGGTTCGCCAGCGCATCGAGCGCGATGCGCAGCGCCTCGGGCCCGGGCGTGCCGGCCGGGATCGTCGTGCCGAGGAAGCTCTTCGCGAGCGCGCTGTGCCGGCTCGCGTCGAACACCATCGCGCGGCGCGTCAGCTCGGGGTACGGGCGCGGGCCGCCGTCGTTGGCCGAAGGGAACCAGGTGCCGTCCCACCAGAAGTCGTAGCCGGTGAACACGCGCGCGAGCTGGCTCACGTCGTCTTGCGTGTAGCTGGGGACGGGGCGGCCGCTGGCATCGAGCACCGGCGTGCCGTCGAGGTTCAGCCGCGCGAGGCCGATCGAGAACAGCTGCATCACCTCGCGCGCGTAGTTCTCGTCGGGCACGCGGCCGCTCGCGGCGTCTTCCCGCTCGTTGCCGCGCGTGTTGAGCCAGGCGCCCATCACCGGGTTCAGCGTCACCGCTTCGAGCAACTGGCGGAAGCTGCCGAAGGCGTGGGCGTTGAGCTGGTCCCAGAAGTGAGCGATGCCCAGATGCACCCAAGGCAGCCCGGCGACGTTGATCGAGACGACGAAGAACTCCGACAGCGCCAGCGCCACGCGTTTGCGCACGAGATCGGGCTGCTTGACGAGCTGGTGCGCGAGCACGAAGTGCGTCGCATAACTGCCGGAGTCGTAGAACGTGAACTCGTCGATCGCACCGTAGCCCTTGGCCATCAGCCAGTCCCAGGCCTTGTCGGCCACCGGCAGCGCGAACTGCTCGTCGAGCCACGCCGCGGCGCCGCGCGCCTTGACCGCGGCGATGTCGGCCTCGTTGCTGGCGACGGCCGCGTGCTGGATGAAGCGCGCCGCGGCGATGTCGGCGGCCGGCAGGTCGTAAGGAGTGGGTGGTCCGGGCGGCGAGGTGGGGGCGGGGGTGGGTTCCGGCGTCGGGGCAGGGCCCGGGCCGGGGCCGGGGCCGGGGTCGGGATCGGGGCCGGGCGTCTCGTCGCTACCTCCTCCGCCGCAGGCGGCCAGGGCAGCCGCAGCGGCCGCCAGCGCTGCCGCCGACAGCGCGCGCGGCGGCGCGATGCGGGCCGGCGGTGGTGCCGCAGCGGTGTCCCTCTCGGCCACGTCCGTCGCCGGCGGCCGCGTTTCCTCGTCCATGGACGCTTCCCTCAGGGCGTTTCGTCGCCCGCCTTTTTCGTTGGCGCGTCGATCGTAGTCAGTTTCTTGCCGCGGTGCGACACGCGGCGGTCGTGCAACCGCCGCGCGTTTTCATGGCAGGGTCATCGCGGTGTCATGGCAGCGGCCACAGCCGCGCGGCGATCTCCTCGAAGCTGCGCAGATGCTCCCAGCCTTCGATCTTGACCTGCGCCTTCAGGTGGCTGTAGCGGTGCAGCAGCAACAGGCGCATCAGCGCGAGCCGCCGCTCGTCGGTCAACGTCACGCCGAGACCGCGCATCAGCGCGGCGCTGCGCTCGGCGTCGCCGGCGACGAGGAAACACTGCGGCCCGAGCCAGTCGTATTCACGCGGGCCGACGAGGCCGTCGCCGAAATCGAACATTGCATTCAGCCGATTCGCTTGCGTGAAGAGGTTGAACGGCGTGTACTCGCCGGTCAGCAGCACCGGCGGTCCCTCGGGCAGCGGCCCGGCGACGAAGGCCGGCAGGTCGGCGAGCAGGTCCGCGGGCAGGCCGTGGCGACGATGCCGCTCGACGCACTGCGCGCGCTGGCGGGCGATGAACTCGTGCCAAGGCGGCGCGTGCGCGGCCATCGACTCGACTTGCGTCGCCGGCAACGTGTGCACCTCGTTGATCAGCGCGCCGATGTCGTGCAGCAGCGCGCAGCGTTCGGCCTCGCTCATCGCCGGCCAGGTGGCCGTGAGCGGGTCGCCCTGCATCCGCCTCATCAAGAGCCACGGCCAGCCGTGGCGTTCGCTGCTGGCGAGCAGCTTCGGCGTCGGCACCGTGAGGCGGCCGTGCAGAAGCCCGAGCGTCGCGCTCTCGAACTCGAAGTGGTCGCGCAGGAACGGCGGGTAGACCTTCAGCACGCGATCGTCACCGAGGTGCGCGACGAGCACCGTGCCTTCACTCTCCTGCCGCACCTCGGCCTCGGGCGTGCCGAGTTCGGCGGCGAGCGCGACGATCGCCGCGCGCCATGCCGAAGGGTCGTCGTGCAGCGCGTCGAAGGCGGCGTAGTCGGTGACGTCAGGCAGGGCGGCGGTCGGCATCGGCGGCCTGCGGATCACTCACGCCTTCTTCGGGAAGTTGCGCGCCATCACCTCGGCCACCTCCACCCGCTCGCTCGCAGCCCGCGCCGCCTCGGCGAGCTTCGGCGCGTGCCCGGCAAACCACTTCGGTCCCGGCCGCCAGCGCGTCATCACCGCGAGGTACAGATCCAGCGCCGAGAAGCGCGTGCCCAGGAAGTGCGGCGCGCTCGCTTCGGCCTCGACGATCTGCCACAAGTGCTGCACGTACGCATCCACCTCGGCGCGAAAGCCCGCCGCGGCGCCTTCGGTCTTGACGAAGCGCTCGGGGATGTCGGCGTAGGTGAAGGTCGGGTAGATGTTGGCGACGATGAACACCAGCCAGCGCAGGAACGCCGCGCGCTCGGGGGCTTTCGCGCCGGGCACCAGGTCGTCGCGGCCGGTGAGGTCCGCCAGGTGCAGCGTGATCGCCGCGCTCTCGGTCATCGTCGCGCCGCCCGGCAGCACGAGCACCGGCACCTGCGCCAGCGGGTTCAGCGGCCGCATCGTGGCGCGCGCCTCGTCGGAGCCGAGCAGGTCGCCGCTGTCCTCGAGCCTGAACGGCAAGCCGTACCAGGCGAGCTGCGCCTCGACGATGGCCGAGCCCCAGCCCGGGCGGCCGTAGAGGACGAACTCGTTCATGCGGTGCTCCTTGTCTGTTCGCAGTCGGTTCAAAGCGCCGGTGCGTGCTCCCACCAGGCGCGGAAGGCCGCGGCGCGTTCCTGCGCGACGGCGAGCGGCTCATCGTCGGGTGCCAGTGTCAGCGTCAGCCGTCCGCGGCCGGCCGCAGCGTAGTGGCGCACGCCGTGCGCGGCGACGATCACCTGCCGCGTCGCGCGAAAGAAGCGCGCCGGGTCGAGCAGTTGCTCGAGCTCGGCGAGCGGCCGGTCGACGACCAGCCGCCGGCCGTCGAGCGCGACGGCGTGTGTCGTCTTGTCCAGCGAGACGAGGCGCGCGAGCTGCGCCGTGGGCAGCGCGTGGTGCACGGCGCCGATGCGGCAGGCGAGCCGCGGGGCGTAGGCCGTCGCGCTGCCGACTGGCGTCTGCGTGTCGGTGCGGAGGCCAGAGTGAACGCGGTCCTGCGCGCCGAAATGCACCCCGAAGTGCTGCCCGAATTCGCGCACTTTCGCCAGCGCCTGCGCCAGTGCCGCATCGCCTACCGGCTTGAGCAGGTAATCGACCGCCAGCGCCCGGAAGGCATCGAGCGCAAAGCGGTCGTACGCGGTCGTGAAGACCACGGGCAGCCGCGCACGCTGCGCCTCGAACAACTCGAGCGAGAGCCCGTCGGCGAGCTGGATGTCCAGCAGCAGCAGGTCCGGCGGCGGGTGCGCCGCCAGCCAGCGTGCGGTGGCTTGTACGCTGTCGGCATGGCCGAGCACGACGGCCTCAGGCGCGACGCGCGCCAGCGTCTCGACGAGGCGCGCGCGCGCCGGCGGTTCGTCTTCGGCGATGAAGACGCCGAGCGCGGCGGTCATGCAAGCCCCGCGACCGGCGTCGATTCCGCAACGAGCGGCACTTCGACGATGAAGTGGCCGCCGCTCGTGTCACTCTCGCCCGCATCCACCGCCCGCCGCAACGCGCGGCCGGTGACGAAGCGGCAGCGCTCGTCGAGATTCGCCAGGCCCACGCCGCTGGTCGGCAGCGCGCTCGTGCGCGGCCGCCGCGGGTTGCTGACGCGAACGTGGTCGCCGGCCAGCGCCAGGCGCACTGCCAGCGGCGCATCGCTGCCGACCTGGTTGTGCTTGACGGCGTTCTCCAGCAACGTCTGCAGCCCGAGCGGCGGCACGCGCCACTGCCCGGCCGCGGCCGCGCGGGTCAGCGCCGGGTCCAGCTCGAGCTGCATCGCCGGCCCGAAGCGCAGCGCCAGCAGGCTCGCCACCTGGCGCACGAGCTGCAGCTCGTCGGCCAGCGGCACGGTGTCGCGCTCGCGGCTGGCGAGCACGTAGCGGTAGACCTCGGCCAGCGTGTCGCAGAAGGCGCGGGCGCGCGCCGGCTCGTGCACGATCAGGTGGCCGAGGGTGTTCAGGCTGTTGAAGAGGAAGTGCGGGTCCAGCTGCGCCTTCAGCGCCGCGAGTTGCGCCTCGGCCCCGGCGCGCTCGAGCCGCGCCACGCGCAAGAGGTCCGACTCGCGCTCGCGGATCAGGAACATCGTCTCGTAGGCGTGCGTGACGAAGAGGACGCAGATGACGTTGGTCAGCGTCACGGTCAAGAGCGCCTGGTCGTCGCGCGGCTGGCCGGCGAGCGCGAACCACGCCGCCAGCACCGCCAGCGTCAGCGGCGCGGTGTACAGGACGATCGCCGTCACCAGCATCGACAGCTTGCGCAGCGGCTGGCTGAACCAGTCGAAGTGCTCGCGCTGCTTGAACAGCAGCCAGCGGTTGCCGAGCCAGATGCCGGCGGCCAGTGCGACGAACAGCGCCTGCCCCAGCCACCAGCGCGGCTGCGCCGGCGTCAGCGCGCCATAGAGCCCGGTGAGCCAGGGGATGCCGATGCCGAAAGCGGGAATGCCGAGCGCCATCAAGAGGCGGTCGTCGAAGCGGGCGCCGGGCGGAGTGGATGGATCGACCGACGGCTCGGCCGACGGTGTGACCGGCGGCTCGACCGACCGCTTCAGCGGCCCGGCATCGGGGTTCGGCATCGTCTTGTCCGGCTTCGGTCGCGGGGCGCTGGCGGTGGGGCGCAAAGGCGCGGCAGTATGCGCTGACTGGCGGCCGCGGACCAAGGGTTGCGGCGAGCCGGGAACAACGAGGAGACAAGCGAATGGATGGCGTGCAGTTTCATCTCCCGGCCGTGCTCACCGCGGCGGCAATCGGGTTTCTCGTCGGCGGGCTGTGGTACTCGCCAATCGGCTTTGCGAGGGCGTGGATGCAGGCCAGTGGCGTCTCCGAAGAGCAGGCGCGGGGCGCCTCGCGCGGCCGCGTCTTCGGCCTGGCGGCACTAGCGCAACTCGTCATCGCCTTCAACCTCGCGGCCTTCATCGGCCCGAAGGCGAGCCTCGGCTTCGGCCTCTTCGCCGGCTTCGCCGCGGGTCTGGGCTGGGTGGCGATGTCGCTCGGCGTCATCTACCTCTTCGAGCAGCGGCCGCTGAAGCTGTGGCTCATCAACAGCGGCTACCAGGTGCTGGTCTACACGGCGATGGGCGGCCTGCTGGGAGCCTGGCGATGAAGGCGCTGTGGTTGTTGGCGTTGGCACTGGCGCTGGCGTGCGCGGCGGGCCCGGCGGCGGCGGAGCTGAAAGCCGTCGCGCCCGGGCACTTCGAGACCGTGCACGTGGCCGAGGTGGCCGCAACGCCGGCCCGCGCCTACGAGGTCTTCACGCGCCTGACCGATTGGTGGAACCCGCAGCACAGCTGGTCGGGCGACATCCGCCAGATGCGCTTCGAGCCCTGGGAGGGCGGCTGCTGGTGCGAGCGCTGGGGCGAAGGCGCCTCGGTGCGGCACGCCACCGTGCTGCAGGCGATCCCCGGCCGGATGATCGTGATGGATGCGCATCTCGGACCGCTGTTGGCGCTGCCCGCGCGCGGCATCTTCATGCTCGCGATCACCCGCGAAGGTGAGCGGACGATGGTGCGGCTGAGCTACCGCGTCAGCGGCGCGCCCGAACTCGCGCTCGACAAGCTGGCAACGCCGGTGGACCGCGTGATCGGCGAGCAATTCGGGCGGTTCAGGGCGGCGGTCGAGGCGGCGCGGCCGTAGGCGGCCTGGATGGCCTTTCTGCGTGGAGCAGCGAACGCCTGCGCAGGATTGCGTGGGTCTGCGTTGATCTGCGTGGGTCTGCGCGGGATCGGGCCACCCGATCAACCCGAACCCGCGGCCCCGTCGTACCGCTTCCCCGCCTCCAGTAGCTGCGGCGTGCCGATCACCGCATTGAGGCCGTCGAAGTTGAGCATGTGCTCGCGCCATGGCGTCGTGCTGCCGTGCTGCTTCAGGCTCGCGAAGTAGCCGGCCAGCGTGTGGGCGAGGGCGCGTACGGTGCCACCGGGGAAGATGACGATGCGGAATCCGATGGCACCGAGTTCGCCGGCGCTGGCCAGCGGCGTCTGCCCGCCTTCGACCATGTTGGCCAGCAGCGGCGCGCGGTGCGCGAAGCGATGGCAGGCCGAGCGCATCTGCTCGTGCGTGCGCAGCGCCTCGATGAAGAGCGCGTCGACGCCGCAGGCGAGGTACGCCTCGGCGCGCTCGAAGGCGGCCTCGATGCCCTCGACGGCGAGCGCATCGGTGCGCGCCAGGATCAGCGTCTCGCGGCTCGTGCGCGCGTCGAGCGCGGCGCGCAGCTTGCCGCACATCTCGGCGGCGGGCACGACGCCCTTGCCTTGCAGATGGCCGCAGCGCTTGGGGAAGGTCTGGTCCTCGAGCTGGATCATCGCCGCGCCGGCACGTTCGAAGGCGCGCACGGTGCGCTGCACGTTCAGCGCGTTGCCGAAGCCGGTGTCGGCGTCGACGATGACCGGCGTCTTCACGCGCTCGCTGATGCGCGCCAGCACGTCGGCGACCTCGGTGGCGGTGGTCAGGCCCACGTCGCTGCGGCCGAGCGCGGTGTAGGCGACGCTCGCGCCGCTGAGGTACAGCGCCTCGAAGCCGGCCTGCTCGGCCAGCAATGCCGAGAACGCGTCGTAGACGCCCGGGGCGAGGAGCGGTTCGGGCGCGGCGAGGCGTTGGCGCAGCGGGGTCATGGCGCTTCTCCTGGATCAGACATGGTGGGCTGCGCGCCCAGCGTCGCGGCGATCGAGCGCGCGGCGATGCAGCCGCCAGCGACGGCGCTGAGCAGGCCGTTGCCGCTGAGATAGCCGGCAAGTTCGCCGCCCGAGACGCCGCGCGCCGCGCCGCCGGCGGCCCAGAGGTTCGGGAAGAGTGCGCCATCGTTCGCGTCGTTGGCGCGGCGCACGCGGCACGCTGCATCGATGTCGAGACCGCCCTGCGTGTGGAAGAGCGCGCCGGTGACCTTGATCGCGTGCAGCGGCGCAGTCAGCCGCGTGCCAGCCAGCGTCGCGCCCAGCGTGTTCACCTCGCACCCGATCACCGCCGCGAGCGCCGCGATGTCCGCCGCGTGACGCACGGCGCCGGCCGCCTCGGCGGCGACGAAATCGGGGAACGTGCGGCCGAGCGCCAGCAGCCGGTCGTCGAACACATTCCACGCCACGCCGCCCGGCTGCGCCAGCACCTGCACGCTCGCTTCGCTGTAGCCGGCCGTCTCGTCGTGGAAGCGCTCGCCGCGGGCATTGACCTGGACGCCGCCTTCGGTCATCAGGGCCCAGGTGACCAACGCGCCTTGCGGCACGGCCCACGAGCCGTGGCCCTGGCAGCCGCCGAGGTCGGCGAGGCCGGCGCCGAGCGCCTGGCCCCAGGCGATGGCGCTGCCGTCGTTGCCGGCGTGGCCGCCGAAGACCGCGTTGCGCATCGCCGGCAGCCACTGCCGCACCATCGCCGCGTTGCCGCCGAAGCCGTTGCAGGCCAGCAGCAACGCGCGGCAGGCGAGGTGCTCGGTGCGGCCGTCAGGGCGGCGGAAGCCGAGGCCGATGACGTTGTCGACCGCATCGTCGCCTGCGTCACCCGGCCGGCACCACAGCTCGCGCACCAGCGCCTCGGTGAGCACCATCGCGCCGGCGCGCTCGGCGGCCGCGTGCAGCGCGGCGACGAGCGCGGCGCCGGTGCGCTCGGCCAGCGTGTGCATGCGCCGGCGCGAGTGGCCGGGGTAGAGGAAACCGCCGAGCACTTCGAACATCAGGCCGTGGCGCTCGGCGAGCGCGTCGAGCGCCGGCGCGATGGCTTCGCTGTAGGCGCGCACGAGATGCGGCGCCGCGGTGCCATGCGCCTTCGCCTGGATGTCGGCCGCGAAGCGCGACGCGTCGTCGTCGGTCACGCCCGCGGCGCGCTGCGCGCGCGTGCCGGCGGCGGGGATGAAGCCGCTGGACAACGCCGTGCTGCCCTGCGGCGCGCCGTCGCGCTCGAGCAGCACGCAGTCGATGCCCGCCTCGCGCAGGAAGATCGCCGCGGTGAGCCCGCAGGCGCCCGCACCGACGATGGCCACTGGCACTTCGGGCGTGCCGGCGGGCATCGCCTCGGCATGCACGACGCGCGGCGCCTCCGCGCTGGAGGCGACGGGTAGCTCCCCCCGAGTCAAGGCCCACCCCGCCAGAGATATGTCACCGCGCGCATACCATCGCCCTGGCGAGCCTGCCCTGCACTCCACGCGCCCCCGACGACCACCCAATGGCCAACCCCGCCCAGGCCGACGCGCTGCGTGCGCTGAAGGAGTTCGCGTTCCTGCACGAGACGCCGTGGCCGCGCGACCCGGCTGCGACGCCGCTGCGGGGGCAGCCGCTGTTCGGCATCCACCACGAAGACCCGCCGCCGTTCGACCGGCTGCGCGGCCCGCTGCACCTGCGTGGCGGGCCGGCCGGTGTCGTCTGGCAGCGCGGCCGCGAACTGGCCGCCTGGGGCGACCCCGAGCGCGCCGACCAGACCTTCAGCGTCGCGAAGACGTGCCTGGCGTTGCTGGCGGGCGTTGCGCACACGCGCGGGCTGATGCCCGACGTGCAAGAGCCGGTCGCACGTCGCGTGCCGGGCATCGGCTTCGACGCCGGGCCTAACGCCGATATTACGTGGCATCATCTGCTGCAGCAGACGAGCGAATGGCAGGGCCACTGCTTCGGCCTGCCCGACCAGGTGGACCGCTGGCGGCGTGTGTCGATGGACCCACGGCCGGCACCGGCGCAGAAGAAGGGCGGTGCGCGGCCGCTCGAGCCGCCGGGCCGCTACTGGGAATACAACGACGTGCGCATCAACCAGCTCTCGCTGGCGCTGCTGCACCTGTTCGGCCGGCCGCTGCCGGAGGTATTCGGCGAGGCGCTGATGCAGCCGCTGGGTGCGGCGAGCCGCTGGCGCTGGGAGGGCTACGAGGACGCGTGGGCAACAGTGGCTGGCCGCCGCGTGCAGTCGGTGCCCGGCGGCACGCACTGGGGCGGCGGCCTCTCGATCGGCGCGCGCGACCTGGCGCGGCTTGGTCAGTTGATGCAGGACGAAGGGCGCGCTGCGGTCGGCGGAGAAACGCGCACGCTCATCGATGCCGACTGGATGCGCCGCATGCGCGAGCCGTGCCCGATCGCGCCGTTCTACGGCTGCCTCGTGTGGCTGAACCGCACGGGCGGCGTCGCCGCAGCCGCTTCGCCCGACGCCTTCGCGATGCTCGGCGCCGGCGGCCACCTCGTGCTCGTTGAGCCCGCGCAGAACGCCGTGATCGTCGCGCGCTGGCTCGACCCGACCGTGACGGCCGAGTTCATCGCCCGCGCCGTGGCCGCGCTGTAGGTGCTGAGTCAGGAGCCTCACGCCGTCGGCCGATGCAGATACCGCCCGATCGGCTTGCCGACCACTTCACCGCCGTCGTGGATCTTGTGCCCGCGCAGGAACGTCGTCTCGACGCGCGCCGACAGTTCCAGCCCCTCGAACGGCGTGTAGCCCTGCGTGCTGGGGGACTCGGCGGCGCGGATCGTCCACGTGTGCGCCGGGTTCACGAGCGCGAGGTCGGCGTCGTAGCCGGGGGCGATGTCGCCCTTGCTGTTCAGGCCGTAGCGCTGCGCCGGGTTCCAGCTCGTCACGCGCGCCATGTGGTTGTAGCCCATGCCGCGCCTCGTGCCTTCGCTCACCAGCGCCGGCAGCAGGTACTCGGTGCCGCCGAAGCCGCTCTTGGCCATCCAGATGTTGCCGAAGTAACGCTTCGGAATCTTCGTCTCGTGCCGGCAGCAGGCGTGGTCGCTGACGACCCAGTCGAGTTCGCCGGCGAGCAGCGCGTCCCAGAGGAACTCGACGTCCTCGCGCGGGCGGATCGGCGGGTTCACCTTCGCGAGTTCCGCCGCCGGGCTCGTGATGTCGAGCATCAGGTGGCCAATCGTCACCTCGCGCTTGAAGTCGATGTGCGGGAACACTTCGCTCATCGTCATCGCCGCCTGCACCGCCTTGCGCGAGCTCAGGTGCAGCAGGTTGATGTTCGGCAGCGCCGCCTCGTTGGCCAGGTACGCGGCGGTGAAGACCGCGAGGCCCTCGCTGTGCGGCGGGCGGCTCGCGTGATAGGCGGCGAGCCCCTTCATCGATCTGTCGCGTTCGACGATCTTCGTGTACGCGGTCATGATCTCGGCCGTCTCGCAGTGCAGGCTCAGCGACACCTGCCGCGCCTTGTCGGCCGGCATCGCCTCGCGCGCCGCCTGCAGGCCGCGCATGATGAACTCGAAGTGCGCGACGTCGTAGCGCTCGTCGTCGCCGATCATCAGGAAGTCGCGCTGCGAGTTGCTGGCGCCGTGCAGGCCGTGGCTGCCGTAGAACATGAAGATCTTGAAGCTGGCGACGCCGTGCTTGGTGATCAGCATCGGCAGTTCTTCGATGTGCTTCCGGTCCATCGGCGCGAGGTGGAAGCCGTAGTCGACGTGGAAGCGCCCCTTCGAGGTCGCCAGCACTTCGGGGAAGAAGGTGCGGTACGGCCCGCCCTTGTTCAGGTAGTACTGGCCGGTGCGGAAGTAGTTCAGCGAACTCGTCACGCCGCCCATCGCCGCGGCCTTGCTTTCGCTAACCGCGTCGTCGGCCAGCGGCGAGTAGATGCCGCTGTGCATGTGCGCGTCGACGACGCCCGGAAACGCGAGTTGGCCGCGGCCGTCGTGCACGGCCTTCGCACGCGTCACGTCGATGCCCGGCGCGACGAGCGCGATCTTCTCGTCTCGGATCGCGATGTCGGCTTCATGCACGACGTTGCCGTGCGGGCGCACGACGCGCACGTTCTTGATCAGGAGGTCGAAGTCGGGGGCGTCGGACGCTTTGACACGTTGCGGCTTGGGCATGGCGGTGGCGAGGTGTTGGTGAAGAGCGGGTGGGGTCAGTGATGGGCGCGTGAGGGCAGGCGCGGGTCGTTGCGGGTTGTCGGTCAGGCGGGCGGGCTGGACCCGGAGGCAGCGAAGCGGCGCTTCAGCTCGGGCAGCAGGCCGCCGGCGTCGATGCGGTCGAGCAGGAAGGCGGGGATCGGCTCGGTGCTCAGGCGCACGCCGCCGCCGAGCGTGATGCACCCGGCGCGAGCATCGAAGGCCAGCGCCACGCCGTCGGCGATGTCGAGCGCGCGCCGGCAGGTCAGCAGCAGCAGGCCGACATTGAAGGCGTTGCGGAAGAACAGGCCGCTGTAGCTGGGCGCGATGACCGCCGCCACGCCCAGGTGCACGAGCACGCTGGCGGCCTGTTCGCGCGAGCTGCCGATGCCGAAGTTGGCGCCGGCGACGATGACGTCGCCCGCGCGCACCTCGCGGGCGAACTCCGGCCGCACGACTTCGAGGCAGTGCTTCGCCACCGTCTCGAGCCGGCCGTCCTTCATCGCATGGCCGGGGGCGAGCTGGTCGGTGTCGACGTCAGGTGGCAGGCGCCAGGTGCGCATGGGGCAGCCCTCGTGCGTTCAAAGGATCGCGCCGGGCGCGGGCGGCGCGCCGCACGCCACGGTCGTCCGCCCGCTCACGCCAGTACGTCTCGCGCATCGGCGATCCTCCCCCGCAGCGCCGAGGCCGCCACCGTGTACGGCGAACCGAGGAATACCTGCGCGGTCGCGGCGCCCATGCGGCCCTTGAAATTGCGCGCGGTGGTCGAGATGACCGTGGCGCCTTCGGGGATGCGGCTGCCGTAGCCGGCGCAGGCGCCGCAGCTGCTGGGCAGCCACGCGGCGCCGGCGTCGGTCAGCGTTTGCACGATGCCTTCGCGTTCGGCCGCTTCGCGGTCGCGCAGGCTCGCCGGTGCGACGAGCAACTGCACGCCCGGTGCGACGCGGTGGCCGGCGAGCACGCGCGCGGCGGCGCGCAGGTCGTCGATCTTCGCGCCGGTGCAGGCGCCGATGTAGGCGATGTCGACGCGCGTGTTCTCCACGTCGGCCACCGGCCGCACGTTGGCCGGGCTGTGCGGCAGCGCGACCTGCGGCTCGAGCGCGCTCGCGTCATACGCGTGGCGGATGCCGCTCGCGCCTTCGTCGCTGTGCCAGGGCGCGATGTCGGCAGCCGTCAGCGCCACGCCGTGCTGCGCGAGCCAGCCTGTCGTCGTGGCGTCGGGGGCGATCAAGCCCACCTGCGCGCCGAGTTCGGCGGCCATGTTGGCGAGCGTCATCCGCTCGGGCATCGACAGTGCCTGCACCGCCTCGCCGCAGAACTCCAGCGCCTGGTACTGGCCGCCGTTCATGCCGAGCCGGCCGAGCATCTGCAGCACCATGTCCTTGGCGCTGACGCCCGCCGTGAGCCGCCCGATCCAGCGCAGGAAGATCGTGTGCGGCACCTGCACCCAGATCTCGCCGGTGGCGACGACGCCCAGCATCTCGGTCGCGCCGATGCCGAACATGTACGCGCCGAAGGCGCCGCCGGTGGGCGAATGTGAATCGCCGCCGACGGCGAACATGCCCGGCCGCAGGTGGCCGCCTTGCGGCAGCACGACGTGGCAGATGCCCTGGCTGTCGTGCACGTGTGGCAGGCGCTGCTCGGCAGCCCAGTCGCGCGCGAAGCGCACGATGCGCCGCGATGCGTCGTCGGCCTCGGGCACGAAGTGATCGATGACGAGGACGACCTTGTTCTTGTCCCAGATCGGCGCGCCGATCTCGGCCAGCATCGGCGCCAGCCGCCGCGGGCCGCTCGAGTCGTGGAACATCGCCAGGTCGACGCGGCAGTTGACGATCTCGCCCACCGTCACGCGCTCGCGGCCGGCGGCGCGGGCGATCAGTTTTTGCGCCAGCGTCGAAGGGGTCCCTTCGACACGGGCCCTCGGCGAGCTCGGTCCCTGCTCAAGGCGAACGTTGGGGGTGGTCATTGCCGGTCAGGCAAACAAGTGCGCTATGCCCTCACTCCGGCTTCGCGCCCGAGTAGCGCACGAGCTGCGCCCAGCGCGGCACGTCGGCGCGCACGAAGGCGGCGAACTCCTCGGGCGTGTTGCCGACCGGCGTGCCGCCGTCGGCCTCCAGGCGCTTGCGCATCGCCTCGGTCGCGATGGCGGCGCGCGCGGCATCGGCGAGGCGCTTGGCCAGATCGGGCGGCATCTTCGCTGGGCCGAAGAGGCCGAACCAGGCCGACGACTCGAAGCCCGGCAGCACTTCAGCTACGGCCGGCGCGTCGGGGAACTGCGGCAGGCGCGTGCGCGCCGTCACGCCCAGCGCCTTCAGCCGCCCGCTTTGCACGAGACTGCGTGCGTTGCCTACCGCCGCGAACATCAGCGGCACGTTGCCCGCGACGACGTCGGCGATCGCCGGCGACGTGCCGCGATAGGGGATGTTGACGATGAAGAGGCCGGCGCGCAGCTTCAGCGCCTCGCCGGCCAGGTGCAGCGAGCTGCCGATGCCGCCGATCGCGAAGCTGAGCTGCCCGGGCCGCGCCTTCGCGTGCGCGATCAGCTCGCGCACGTCCTTCACCGGCAGCGACGGGTGCGCGACCAGCACGCTCGGCGACGTGGCCACCATCGTCAGCGGCGTGAAGTCGGCCACCGGGTCGTAGGGCAGCTTCGGGTACAGCGTCGCGTTGATCGTGTGGCTCGTGAAGCTGAGCAGCAGGTGGCTGCCGTCGGGCGCCGCCTTCGCCACCTGGTCGGCGGCGATGTTGCCGCCTGCCCCCGACTTGTTCTCGACGATCACCGTGCGGCCAAGCTGGCGGCCCATCTCGGGCGCGATCTCGCGCGCCAGCGTGTCGGTGCTGCCGCCGGGCGGCGCGCCGACCCAGATGCGGATGGGGCCTTGCGGCAAATGGGCCGAAGCGGCACCGGCCTGCGCGGCGGCGCGCAGCGGCAGGCCCGAGGCCAGCGTCGAAAGCGAGGCGAGCGCGGCGAGGGTGTGGCGGCGTTGCATGAGAGAGGTTCCAGAGAAGCGATAGGGACCGATGGGGATCAAGCCCGCTCAGAGCCCAAGATACGCCCGTTTGAGTTCCGGGCTCGCCAGCAGTTCGGCCGGCGTGCCCGAAAAACGCAACGTGCCGTTCTCGAGCACGTAGGCGCGGCCGGCGATGTCGAGCGACTGGCCGACGTTCTGCTCGACGAGCAGGATCGACAAGCCCTCGCCGTGCAGCCGCGCGATCAGTGCGAAGAGTTCTTCGACCAGCAGCGGCGACAGGCCCAGCGAGGGCTCGTCGAGGATCAACAGGCGCGGCTCGGCCATCAACCCGCGGCCGATGGCCAGCATCTGCTGCTCGCCGCCGCTCATCGTGCCGGCAAGCTGGCGCGTGCGCTCGGCCAGCCGCGGGAAGGTCGTGTAGACGCGTTCGAGGTTCGCGGCGCGGCGCTCGCGCGCACGCGCGAAGCTGCCGAGCTCGAGGTTCTCCTGCACTGACAGGTTAGGAAAGACGCGCCGGCCCTCGGGCACCTGGATCAGGCCGGCGCGCACGATGTCGCGGGTCTTGGCGCCGGTGAGGTCGCGGCCGTCGAAGACGACGCGGCCGGCGCTCGGCGCGACGAGGCCGCAGACGGTGTTGTTCAGCGTCGACTTGCCGGCGCCGTTGCTGCCGAGCAGCGCGACGATCTCGCCCGTGCGCACTTCGAGGCTCACGCCGCGCAGCACCTCGACGCGGCCGTAGCCGGCGCGCAGGTCGTGCACGGCGAGCAGCGGCGTGGCGGCGGTCGACGTGGTCGCCGTCGCCGCGGTCGCACCGTTCACAGCGTTCACAGCGTTCACAGCGACGGCAGCCGTCGCGCTCACGCCGCCACCCCGCGCAGCCGCGCCGCGGTGCCGTGGCCGAGATACGCCTCGATGACCCGCGGGTCGTGCGTGATCTCGGCCGGCGTGCCCTCGGCGATCAACTGCCCCTGTGCCAGCACCCACACGTGTTCGGCGAGATTCATCACCGCCTGCATCACGTGTTCGATCATCAGCACGGTGGTGCCGTGGCCGCCGGCGCCGTCGCTGCTCGCCACCAGCGAGCGCACGACCGGGATCATCTCGGCCACTTCCTGCGGGTTCAGCCCCGCCAGCACCTCGTCCAGCAGCAAGAGCTTCGGCCGTGTCGCCAGCGCGCGCGCCAGCTCCAGCCGCTTGCGGCCGGCCACCGTCAGGTCACCGGCGGGCTTGTCGAGCTGGCTCGACAGACCCACGCGCGCCGCCACCGCTTCGGCCTGATCGAGCGCCGCGGCGCGCCGCGGTTCGTGCAGGTGCGCGCCGACGGCGATGTTCTCGCGCACCGTTTGCGCCGCGAACGGTTGCACGATCTGGAAGGTGCGGGCGAGGCCGGCGCGCGCGTTCAGGTGCGGCGCGCGGCCGGTGATGTCGGCGCCGTCGAAGACGACGCGGCCGGCGTCGGGCTTCAGGAAGCCCGACAGCAGCGCGAACAGCGTCGTCTTGCCGGCGCCGTTGGGGCCGATCAGCGCCGTCAGCGTGCCGGCGCGCACGGCAAGGCTCACGTCCTGCACGGCGCGCAGGCCGCCGAAGGCGCGCGAGACATGTTCGACGCGCAGCAGCTCAGCCACGGCCGCGGTCCTTCGTCGCTGTGCGCCGCGCGACCTGCGACGCGAGCCCGGCCAATCCCCGCGGCATGAACATCACGATGAGCACGAGCACGCTGCCGTAGATCACCATGTTCAGCCCGGGCAGTTCGCCGAACAGGTTGCGCGTCAGGTCCGCCAGCGTGTGCAGCGCCACCGCGCCGAGCACCGGCCCCCACAGGCTGCCCATGCCGCCGACGATGGCCGCGACCAGCGCCTCGACCGAGACATGCGGCCCGAAGGCGATGCCCGGGTCGATGTACTGGAACACCTGCACGTAGAAGGCGCCAGCGGCGCCCATGAACGCCGCCGACAGCGTGATCGCGCCGCGCTTGGCGCGCTGCGGGTCGACACCCACCGCACTGGCCGCGTCCTCGTTGTCGCGCACCGCCATCAGCCCGGCGCCGAAGCGCGAGTGCCGGATCCACGCCGTGACGAGCGCCGCCGCCACGACAAACGCGAGCATCAGCACGATGTAGCCGCGGCGCGAGCCGAACTGCAGGTTCGCCACCGACTCCGACAGCGGCAGCATCATCCCGACGCCGCCGCCGGTGAAGCCGACCGACACCGCGCCGATGCGAAAGACCTCGGCAAACGCCAGCGTGACGAGCGCGAAGTAGCTGCCCTTCAGCCCGTAGCGGAAGGTGATCGCGCCGACCGCGAGGCCGACGAGCGCGGCAAGTGCGACGGCGAGCGCCAGCGCCAGCCAGGCGTTGAAGCCGCCGGTGACCTGCGCGATCACCTGCACGTACGCGCCGACGCCGAAGAAGAGCGCGTGTCCGAACGAGAACTGCCCGCCGTAGCCGCCGAGGATGTTCCAGGCCTGCGCGAGCAGCGCGCCGTACAGCGCGAGCATCGTGAAGGTCAGCCAGACGCCGCTGTCCAGCAGCGCGGCGAGCGCCAGCACGGCGAGCGCGAAGAGCGCGATCTGGACGAGGTCGCGCTTCATGCGCGCGCTCCGAACAACCCTTGCGGCCTGAACAGCAGCACCGCGATGAAGATCGCGAAGATGCCGATCTGCCCGAGCGATTCGCCGAGGAAGAGGCCGCCGAGCGACTCGACGACGCCGATCAACAGGCCTCCGACCAGCGCGCCGGTGAAGCTGCCCATGCCGCCCAGCACGACGATCGTGAACGCGACGAGCACGAAGCCCGAGCCGACCTGCGGGTTCACGTAGTAGGCCGGCAGCAGGAAACACGCCGCCGCGCCCAGGCACGCCAGGCCGATGCCGAAGCTCATCGCGTAGACGTGGTCGACGTCGATGCCGACCAGGCGCGCGCCGTGCTTCTCTTTGGCGACGGCGCGGATCGCGCGGCCGAGGTCGGTGCGGTGCACGATCAGCAGCAGCACGGCGGACGCCACCAGCGCGCCGGCGAACGCGACGAGCTTGGGCAGCGCGATGAACGCCGGGCCGATCGGGACGGTGGTCAGCGTGTACGCCGTCTCGATCGTGCGCGTGTCGCTCTTGAAGAACATCAGCGCCAGGTTCTCGAGCACGATCGACAGCCCCAGCGTCACGAGCAGGATGTTCTCGTCCTTGCCGTGGCTGGCGCGCGTGATGACGCCCGCTTGCAGCACGTAGCCGAGCGCGAACATGCCGGGCACGACGACCGGCAGCGCGAGGTACGGGTCGATGCCCAGGTGCGCCCTCAGCAGCCACGTCGCGTACAGCGCCACCATCAACGCCGCGCCGTGCGCGAAGTTGATGATGTGCAGCACGCCGTAGATCAGCGTCAGCCCGAGCGCGACGAGCGCATAGACCGCGCCGGTCGTCAGGCCGTTGAGGACCGACGGGAAGAGGATGCCGAAGTCGAGCAAGGGTGCGGTCGCTCGTTATGCCTTCATCGGAAAGATCGGATCGGCCTCGCGGTAGTCGCGCGGCACGATGACGCGGATGTCGCCCTTGATCACCTGCGTCATCAGCGGCTGCGCGCCTTCGTTCTGGCCGTTGACGAACTTCGTCGGGCCGTACGGCATGAAGTGGTCGCTGAAGGTGCTGGCGGCCAGCGCCGCGGTGATCGCGGCGCGGTCGGCGCTCCTGGCCTTGTCGATCGCGTCGGCCAAGAGGCGCACCGCGGTGTAGGTGTTGAACACCTCGTAGGTGTAGAAGAGCCCCTTTGCCTCGGTGCGGCGGCGCAGCGCGGCGCTGCGCGGGTCCTTCGGGTTGAACCAGTGGTTGCAGTCGATGATGCCGTTGGCCGCGTCGGGGAACTCCTTCAGGAACTTGTAGCTCGACGCGGCGCCGCCGAGCACGCTGTAGATGGCTTTCGGCACCACCTTCTGCTGCTGCATCGTGCGCACCAACAGCGCGTACTCGTTGTAGTAGTTGGCCGGCACGACGATGTCGGGGTTCACCGACTTCATGCGCAGAACGATGTTGTTGAAGTCGCGCGTCGGGTTGGCGTGCTTGATGATCTCGGCGACCTCGAAGCCGAAGGTCGGCAGCTTCTCTTTCAGCAGGTTCGCGGTGCCGGTGCCGAACAGGCTCTCCTCGTGGATGATCATCACCGTCTTTGCCGGCTTGCCGGCCACGGTGTTGAGCACGCCGAGGTTGTTGACGGCGACGTTGGCGCAGACGCGGTAGCCGGGGCCGAAGCGGAAGGTGTTCTTCAGCCCCCGCTCGACGATCTGGTCGGCGACGCCGACGTCCACCACGTGCGGCAGGCCGTGCTTGGCCGCGGCCTGCGTCGTCGCCAGGCAGATGGCGCTGGCGTAGGCACCGACGATCGCGGCGCAGCCGGCCTCGTTCATCTTCTCGACTTCGGCGGCGCCGGCCTGCGGCGTGCTTTGCGCGTCGCCGAGCAGCACTTCGAGCTTGGCGCCACCGAGGCCGCGGATGCCGGCCTTGTTGATGTCTTCGATCGCCATCAGCGCGCCGGCGCGGCATTGCTGGCCGCTGAAGGCCAAAGCGCCGGTGACCGGGTGCAGGATGCCGACCTTCACCGGCTTGGGTTGCGCGCCGGCAACGAGCGGCAAGGCCAGCGCAGAAGCGGCGGCGGCCGACTGCTGCAGGAACTGGCGGCGGGGGTTCGTGCGCGTGGCGCGGCGGGTACGGACTTCCATCGTGCTCTCTCCTGGGTGGGTCAGTGAAACTGCGCCGTCAGGGCCTTGCTGACCCAGACCTTCGCGTCGATGCTGCCGACGCGCGACAGCTGCATCTCGTACTGGTAGCGGTCGGGCCGGTACAGGCCGTGCAGCCACTGCACCGGCCGGCCGCGTGTGTCGCGGATCAAGCGCGTCACCGCCAGCAGCGCCGAACCGACGCTGACTTCGAGGTGGCGCGCCGCGTGCGCGTCCGCGAGGCACGCGCTGATCGTCTGCGACGCGCCGCCGATGCGCACGCCGGCCTCCTCGAGCAGGATCAGGATCGGCTTCTTCGCCAGTTCGCGGCGGCCGAAGCCCGCGGCCAGCGCCGCCGGCACATGCGTCGTGATCAGCGACAGCGGCCCTTCGCGCGTGCTGCGCACGCGCTGCGCCTTCTGCACCGGCGCGCCGATGTCGATGTGCAGCGCCTCGGCCACCGCGGCCGAGGCGCGCACGACCTCGCAGTGCAGGACCTTGACCTTGGTGGCCAGGCCCATCGTCACGATGTTTTCGAGCAGGCCGGTGAGCTGCGCACGCGAGCGGGGGCGTGAGGCGGCGCCGTTGGCGCCGGTGTTCGAAGTCTTCGTCGCTGCGGCCCGCGGCACGGTGCCGCGCCCCGGCGCGCGGTCGATCAGCCCCTCGGCCGCGAGCTGCGCGAGCGCCTTGCGCACCGTGATGCGCGCGACGCCGAACTGCCCTGCCAGCGCCACCTCGCCCGGCAGCCCGCCGGCAAACCGCCCCTCGGCCAACTGCTCGCGCAGCACCAGGTAGATCTGGTGGTACTTCGGCAATGGCAGCGCGGCGGCGTGGTGGTTCACGGCGCCAGAGTCTCCGTTTGTCCGAATGTGCTGTCAATAGGACAAACGGGGAGCGAGGTTTGCCGTTCGCGCTGAGCTTGTCGAAGCGCCCTGTCGAACTCGTGATCCGTTCGCGCTGAGCCTGTCGAAGCGCCGCTTGGAATGCTGGGCTTCGACAAGCTCAGCCCGAACGGTGGGGACGCGGCCGCTCAGATCCCCAGATGCCGCGCCCACCCCGCCGGCGCGCCCACGAGCAGCACGCGCACCGCGCGCCGCCAGCCCGCCGCGCGCCGCTCGAGACTGGCGAGCGCACGCGCCAGCTTCTCGTCGGCCGCGAACGTCACGACGACGAGCGTCGTGCGCCGCGGCTCGAATCCGCCGAGCGAATCCGCATCGACCGCCTCGCCGGCGTCCCACGCATCTGCGGGCCGCAGCGCGCGCCACCATGCCACGTCGGCCCGGAGCGCGCCGGCGCGGATCGCCAAGCGTCCCGCCGTCGAGGCATCTCGCATGCGCCAGGTGCCATCCAACTGCAACGCGGCGCGGCGCGCGATCTCGGCGTCGTCGATCGCATAGCAGCCGAACGGCATCTCGAGGCGCACCGGGCCGCCGGGCGTGGCCCAGTGTGTGTTGCCCGGCCCGCTGCCGAGCCGGCAAGCGGCGACAAGTGCCTCGGTGCGCGCGCAGGTACGGGCGCTGACGCGGCCCGGGTCGATCGGGCGCAGGCGGGCGGTGTCGAAGCGGCGAACGAGCGGCATCGCGGCGAGTCTAGGATGGTGCGGTGCCGGGTCCTTCGACAAGCTCAGGACTGGGCTTCGACAGGCTCAGCCCGAACGGAGGACTTCAGCGCAAACCGGCAGCCGGCTCCACCAGCACACCACGCACGAACGCCCGCGTGTGCGCCGCCAGCCGACGCATCAGCGTCGCGAGCTGCTGCACGAGCCGCTCCTGCTCGGCCACCGAGTGCGCGCGGGCGATGGCGACCATGTCGAGGCGGTCGGGCTCGGTGCCGAGTTCGACCTGCGGGTCGGCGGTGTAGCGCGCCGGGAAACTGCGCTCGATCTGCGCGTCCAGCGCCGCGGCGGCGTCGTGCGCCTCGCGGCTGACCTGCGCGCGCGTGTCGGCCAGCGTGTAGGCGCCGCGCGCGGTGTCGGCGGCGGTGTCGCCGAGTGCGGCCAGCAGCGCGTCGTCGCTGGGCCGCTGTTGCCACGCTGCCGCCAGATGCTGCTGCTGGTAGCTCTCGATGACCGCGTGACGGTTGGAGACCAGCGTTGTCGCCGCCGCCTTCGGGCCGGGCCAGCCGAGCAGCGCGGCGGTGTTGATGGCGATCATGCGCAGCGTCGAGACGCCGGGCAGGATGCTCGCGTGGTACGGCACCGTCAGGTCCTGCGCGTAATGCAGCGCCCAGCCGGCGAAGCGCCAGCCCCAGTAGCGGTGGCCGCTCGCGAGCGCATGCCGCGACAGCGCCAGGTACAGCGCGATGCGTGCCTCGGGCTGCGTGCGGCGCAGGAAACCGGCCGCCGCGAAGACGAGGCCCGCCTCGTGGTGGAAGCCCATGTGGACAGGCGCCTGCGAGCCGTAGGCGAGCGCCGGGTTGCCGAACGGCTGCTCGCCGAAGCCGTAGCGTTTGCCGTGCGCGCTGCCGCTGTCGGCATAGAGGCCGATATCGAGGCCGTGGTCGGGCTCTTGCGAGGCGGTGGCTAGCACTTCGAGGGCGTCGACTTCCTCGTCCGCGGCGAGCGCGGCGAAGCGCGGGCTTGTCAGCGCGCCACCTTCCGGCGCGGGGAGCGTGGACACCGCGTTCCAGGGCAGCAGCGCCCGCGCGCCGGCGTCGGCACCGGGGCGCAGCTTCAGGACCAGCGCCAACGGTACGTCGGGGTTGACGCGCAACGCCATCAGGAAGCGTTGACGTAGCGCGGCCGAGGCGGCTAATGCATCGGTGCCGCTGACTGCAGCGTCGCCTGCGCGGAACGCGATGTCGTCAGGCCGTGCGTCATAAGCCTGAAGATTCGCGCGTGCCCAAGCCTCGTGCTCGGCAAGCAGCCGCTCGAGCCGCGGCGCCTCGGCGGCGACAAAGGCCTCGAGCGACTCGGCGCGCACACGCTCGCGCAGCGCTGCCCGCGCGGCGGGCTGCCCCGCGGTCTCGGCGACCATCGGCTGCAGCGCCAGCCAGGTGAGCAGCGCGTGGTCGTTCCAGGCGCGCGCCGGCAATACGGCGCCCGCCGCCAGCAACGCGGCCAGCAGTGGCCGCAGCCAGCGTCGCAGTGAATCAACTCGTCGCATGCCGCCGATTGAAGCACGCGAGCCCGCCGCTTCGTCGCGCCGCGGTATGGTTCACGTTGCGCATGCGCAAGGCCCGACCACATCGACACGTCGCGCGCGCGATCGAACGAACGCGCAAACGAACAACCATACGAAGAAGGAGCCGCCCCCAATGAAAACCCGCGCCGCCGTCGCCTGGAAAGCCGGCGCCCCGCTGACGATCGAGACCGTCGACCTCGAAGGCCCGCGCGCCGGCGAGGTGCTGGTCGAGGTGAAGGCCACCGGCATCTGCCACACCGACTGGTACACGCTGTCGGGCGCCGACCCCGAAGGCCTGTTCCCGGCCATCCTCGGCCACGAGGGCGCGGGCGTCGTGCTCGAGGTCGGCGCCGGCGTGACGACGCTCGTGCCCGGCGACCACGTCATCCCGCTGTACACACCCGAGTGCCGGCAGTGCAAGTTCTGCCTCTCGCGCAAGACGAACTTGTGCCAGCAGATCCGCGCGACGCAAGGCAAGGGCCTGATGCCCGACGGCAGCTCGCGCTTCAGCCTGAACGGCAAGCCGCTCTTGCACTACATGGGCACGAGCACGTTCGCCAACCACATCGTCGTGCCGGAGATTGCGCTGGCAAAGATCCGCCGCGATGCGCCGTTCGACATCGTCTGCTACATCGGCTGCGGCGTCACCACCGGCGTCGGTGCGGTCATCTTCACGGCCAAGGTCGAGGCGGGCGCCAACGTCGTCGTCTTCGGGCTCGGCGGCATCGGGCTCAACGTGATCCAGGGCGCCAAGCTCGTCGGCGCCGACAAGATCATCGGCATCGATGTCAACCCGGCGCGCGAGGCGATGGCGCGCCGCTTCGGCATGACGCACTTCATCGACGCGAAGGCGGTGCCGAACGTCGTCGATGCGATCGTCCGGCTCACCGACGGCGGCGCCGACTACAGCTTCGAATGCATCGGCAACACGACGACGATGCGCCAGGCGCTCGAGTGCTGCCACAAGGGCTGGGGGCGCAGCATCATCATCGGCGTCGCGGAAGCCGGCGCCGAGATCGCCACGCGGCCGTTCCAGCTCGTCACCGGGCGCAAGTGGGAGGGCTCGGCCTTCGGCGGCGCACGCGGCCGCACCGACGTGCCGAAGATCGTCGACTGGTACATGGACGGGCGCATCCGCATCGACGAGCTGATCACGCACCGGCTGAAGCTCGACGACATCAACGAGGGTTTCGCGCTGATGAAACGCGGCGAGTCGATCCGGTCGGTGGTGGTGTACTGAGCCGGCCCACGACGAAGTCAGCGTCGATGTCCGCGAAGAAGGCCAGCGCCGCGGCGCAGATGACGCTGGCCGAGGTGCTGTTCACGCAGGGCTTCGGCACGCGGCGGATCTGCGTCGGCCTCGTCGCGGCGGGCGCGGTGCGCATCGGCGGCGAGGTGCACGACGACCCGGGCGAGGCCGTCGCCACCGCCGGTCTCGTCTTCGAGGTCGACGGCATCGCCTGGCCGTATCGGCAATCGGCCGTGGTGATGCTGCACAAGCCGGTGGGCTACGAATGCTCGCAGCGGCCGCGCCATCACCCGAGCGTGCTGAGCCTCTTGCCGCCGCCGCTGCGCCAGCGCGGCGTGCAGCCGGTCGGGCGGCTCGACGAAGACACGACGGGGTTGCTGCTGCTCACCGACGACGGTGCGTTGATCCACCGCCTCACGAGCCCGAAGTGGCACGTCGGCAAGGTCTACAAGGTGACGGCGAAGCATCCGATCGACGACACGCAGTTGCAGCGGCTGACGGACGGCGTCGTGCTCGACGACGACCCGGCGCCGGTGCGCGCGGTGGCCGTGCAGCGCACCGGCGAGCGCACGCTCGCACTGACGCTGGCCGAAGGCCGCTACCACCAGGTCAAGCGCATGATCGCCGCGGTGGGCAACCGCTGCGAGGCGCTGCATCGCAGCGCGTTCGGGGCGATCGAATTGCCGGCGGATTTGCGGCCGGGGGAGTGGCGGTGGGTGGATGGGGAGGTTTGAGCGAGCGGGCGACTATCCGCCCGCCAACCCCTCCACCGCCTGCCGCGCGACCAGGACGCCCTGCTCGACGACCTGCTGCTTCCACTGCGGCGTATCGACGTAGAACGCGTCGCGCATCTGGCGCTTGATCGCGGCGCGTTGTTCGGCGCCGGCTTCCGGGTGGTTGTAGAGCCACTGGTCGGCGCGCAGCGCCGTCATCACTTCGGCCATCGGCCGCGTGCCGTATTCGATGGCGATGCCGGTGTACTCGGCCTGCGGGCAGTGCAGGTACGCGGCGTTGTAGAGCAGGCCGGTCAGCTCGGCCGAGGCCGACGAGCCGTCGTACATCGAGGTCACGGTGGCGCCGTCGCGCGCCCACCAGGCGCGGGCGCGCGCCAGCGCCACCGGGTCGTTGCGGTCGGCGAAGATGCGCTCGCCGTGGCCGCTGGGGCCGAGGCCCGTGTGCACGTCGATCCAGCCGATGCGTGCGCAGCGCTGGCCGTGCTCTTCGAGCACGTGCGTCAGCGTCTGCCGGCTCCACGTCGGCCGATGGCCGCCGAAGAAGAGGCCCTCGGGATGCGTGTACTGGCCCTGGCTCAGCGCCGCCTGCAGCGCGCGATCGCCGTGCTTCTGTGCAAAGGCAGCGATCACAGCCTCGTTGTCGGGCGCGGGCGGCCAGGTCGGCGGCACGACATGACGCGCCAGTTCGTCGTAGCCCGCGTTGGCCGGCAGCTTCGCGTGGTGGTCGAAGTCCTGCCAGTTGCGATTGAGGTCGACGTTCTCCTGCGTCGTGCGGCGGATCCACGAGAAGCCGTACGGGTTCAGCGCGTGCACGTACAGCACGGCGACGCCGGCGGCCTTCGCCTCGGCGTGGAAATGCGCGTCGGCGAGCAGCGCGTTCTGGACGCCCGAGCCGCAATAACCTTCGGCGCCGTGGCAGGCGCTCGTGACGACGAGCAGCGCGCGGGCGTCGGCGGCGCCGAAGCGCGCCACGTCCATCGCCAGCACTTCGCCGTCGCGGCCGACGAGCGGGTGGATGCGTGCATGCACCTCGAGGCCGCCGGCTTCAGCGGCAGCAGTGAACTTGGCGCGCGCCTCGGCGTAGCTCTGTGCGAAGAATCGTTCGGCGTCGTTCATCGTCGTCGCGTGCAGAGGTGGTCTCCGGGGCCGATCAACGCGGCGTTGCCAGCCAGCGCTCGGCGATGCGCACCCAGGCCGTGGCGCCGAGCGGGATCAACTCGTCGTTGAAGTCGTAGCTCGGGTTGTGCAGCGTGCACGGGCCTTCGCCGTGGCCGTGGGATCGGTGCGCGCCGTCGCCGTTGCCGATCATGAAGTAGCAGCCGGGCTTGGCCTGCAGGAAGAAGCTGAAGTCCTCGCTGCCCATCGTCGGCTCGAACGGCCGCACGTTCGCCGCGCCGACGACCTCGGCGAGCACGCCCTTGACGAACTCGGTCTCGGCGGCGTGGTTCACCGTCACCGGGTAGCCGCGGTTGAACTCGAACTCGCACGTCGCGCCGTGCGCGGCGCAGATGCCTTCGGCCACTTCGCGCATGCGGCGCTCGATCAGCGTCACCGCCTCGTCGCTCAACGTGCGCACGGTGCCCTTGATGCTGGCCGAGTCGGGGATGACGTTGAACGCTTCGCCGGCGTTGATCATCGTCGCCGAGATCACCGCCGCTTCCATCGCGCGCAGGTTGCGGCTGACGATCGTCTGCCAGGCCATCACGATCTGGCAAGCCACCGGCACCGGGTCGACGCCCAGGTACGACAGCGCCGCGTGTGATCCCTTGCCGCGCACGGTGAGCGTGAACTGGCTGCCCGAGGCCATCATCGGCCCGGTGCTGACGCCGAAGCTGCCGACCGCATAACCCGGCCAGTTGTGCGCGCCGAAGATCGCCTCCATCGGGAACTTGTCGAACAGGCCGTCGTCGATCATCGCGCGCGCACCGGCGCCGCCTTCTTCGGCCGGCTGGAAGACGAGGTAGACGGTGCCGTCGAAGTTGCGGTGCTTCGCCAGGTGCTTGGCCGCGGCGAGCAGCATCGCGGTGTGGCCGTCGTGGCCGCAAGCGTGCATCTTCCCGGCGTGTTTGCTCGCGTGCGCGAAGGTGTTGTGCTCGGTCATCGGCAGCGCGTCCATGTCGGCGCGCAGGCCCACGGCGCGTTGGCTGCTGCCGTTCTTGACGATGCCGACGACGCCGGTCTTGCCGAGGCCGCGATGGACGGGGATGCCCCAGTCGGTGAGCGCTTTCGCGACGAGGTCGGCGGTGCGGTTCTCCTCGTAGCACAGCTCGGGGTGGGCGTGGATGTCGCGGCGCAGTGCGGCGATGCTCGCGGCATCGGCGAGGATGGGCTCGATCAGGTTCATCGGCGGGTTTCCGTGGCGGTTTCGTCAGGTGCGGGGCATGTTACTGCCGGGTCTTCGGCCGAGCGTGCACGGGGGCTTGGCGCGCTGCACAACGTGGCACGGCGAGCGATCGTCAGCGCCGCACCTTGCCATCGGCGCCGAGGATCGTCAGTTCGACGAACGACGAGCCGGCGCGCTTGGCCGGGCCGAAGTCGATGAAGAAGCCGCCGAGGTTGAACTCGCGCAGCCCTTCGAACGCGGCGACGAGTGCCTCGCCGCCGGCGCCGCCGGTGCGCCGCAGCGCCTCGGCCAGCGTGCGCGCGGCGACATACCCTTCGATGCTGCTGTAGTTGACGTCGACGTTGGCCGTCTGCGCGGCGGCAAGGAACTCGCCGGCGATCGGTGTCGTCGCCGCGAAGGGATACGGCATCACCTGGCTGACGACGACGCCGCGCGCCTCGGCGCCCAACTCGGCCGCGAGTGCCGCGGTGCCGACGAACGACACGTTGTAGAACTGGCCGACGAAGCCCGCCTTGCGCGCTTCGCGCACGAAGGCCGCGCAGCTCTTGTAGGCGCTGATCTGCACCACCGCCTCGGGGCGCGCGGCGGCGATCGTCTTCACCGCCTGCGCCACGTCGACCGAGTTGCGCTCGACGGTGGCGGTGACGACCGGCTTGCTCTGCTGCGCCGCCAGCGCGCGCACGACGCCGGCCAGCCCCGCCTGGCCGTAGCTGTCGTTCTGGTGGAAGACGGCGATGTTCTTCAGGCCGATGCTCGTCAGGTGGTTGACGATGCGTGCCGTCTCGTCGAAGTACGAGGCGCGCACGTGGAAGGCATAGCGGTTGAACGGCTCGCGCAGCCCCTGCGCGCCGGTGAAGGGCGCGATGAACGGCATGCGCGCCGCGGTGGCCAGCGGCAGCGCCGCCAGCGAGGTGGGCGTGCCGATGAAGCCGAACAGCGCCGCGACCCCTTCGTCGAGCAACTGGCGCGTGTTGCGCTCGCAGCGGTCGGGCTCGTAGCCGTCGTCCAGGCTTTTCAGTTCGACGGCGCGGCCGAAGATGCCGCCGCGGCCGTTCAGCCGCGCGAAGTAAAGGCGCGCGCCGGCGTGGAACTGCAGCCCGAGTTGCGCCGCCGCACCGCTGAGCGCCGCCGATTGGCCGAGCACGATGCGGCCGGCACGCGGCAGCTCCTGCGCGCGCAGCGCGGGCGCCGCGAGCGCGGCGCAGGCCGCTGCGCCGAAGGTCCGAAGGGCTTTGCGTCGATGGAACACGGGAGGCGAAGACTAGGCCCAAGGGCCGCGCCGGCGAAGGGGGAAGACGCGCATTCGCGGGAGTCCCCGCCGCCCTGCGCGCGGGGTGTTTCTAGGGATTGCCCGTCGATGCCCTGCCGCCGGGGCCGCCACGGCGGCTGTGGCACAGTTTCGAGATGCCTGCGCCGACGCCCACGATTCCGTTGTACTCCGCTGCTGCGCCGTCGATCGTGCAGGCCGTCTGTCCGCACGACTGCCCCGACACCTGCGCCTTGCATGTCAGCGTGCAGGACGGCCGCGTCGTGCGTGTCGCGGGCGACCCCGAGCACCCGCCGACCAACGGCGCGCTGTGCACGAAGGTCAGCCGCTACGCCGAGCGCACCTACCACCCGGAGCGCGTGCTGACGCCGCTCAAGCGCATCGGCAAGAAGGGCGAAGGCCGCTTCGTGCCCGTGAGCTGGGACGAGGCGCTCGACGACATCGCCGCGCGCCTGAAAGCGATTGCCGCGCGCGACCCCGAGGCGATCCTGCCCTACAGCTACGCCGGCACGATGGGCCTCGTGCAAGGCGAGGGCATGGCGGCGCGCTTGTGGCACAAGCTCGGCGCGAGCTTTCTCGACCGCACGATCTGCTCCAACGCCGGCGGCGAGGCGCTCGCCGCCACCTACGGCGGCAAGGTCGGCATGCACGTCGAGTTCTTCGCCGAGAGCCGGCTCATCGTCATCTGGGGCAGCAACCCGATCACGAGCAGCGTGCACTTCTGGAACACCGCGCAGCAGGCCAAGCGCGCCGGCGCGAAGCTCGTCTGCATCGACCCGCGGCGCAGCGAGACGGCCGAGAAGTGCCACCAGCACATCGCGCTGTTGCCCGGCACCGATGGCGCGCTGGCGCTGGCGCTGATGCACGAGCTGATCGCCAGCGACTGGCTCGACCACGACTACATCGAGCGCCACGTCGAGGGCTTCGACCCACTCGCCGCGAAGGCGCGCGAGTGGACACCCGAGCGCGCCGCGGCGGTGTGCGGCATCGACGCTGCGGTCATCCGCGAGCTGGCGCGCGAGTACGCAACGACGAAGCCGGCGGCGATCCGCCTGAACTACGGCATGCAGCGCGTGCACGGCGGCGGCAACGCGGTGCGGCTGATCGCGCTGCTGCCGTGCCTGACCGGCGCCTGGCGGCACCGCGCCGGCGGGCTGCTGTTGTCTTCCAGCGGCTGGTTCGCGAGCGCGCGGCGCGGCGCCTGGCTGCAGCGGCCCGACCTGCTGGCCGGCCGCACGCCGCGCACCGTGAACATGGTGACGATCGGCGACGACCTCTTGCGCGAAAGCTCGCCCGCCTTCGGCCCGCGCATCGAGGCGGTCGTCGTCTACAACAGCAACCCGGTCGCGGTGGCGCCGGAGAACGGCAAGGTCGCGCGCGGCTTCGCGCGCGAGGACCTTTTCACCGTCGTGCTCGAGCACTTCCTCACCGACACCGCCGACCACGCGGACTACGTGCTGCCGGCGACGACGCAGCTCGAGCACTGGGACGCGCACACGACCTACGGCCACGTCTACGCGATGCTCAACCGCCCGGCCATCGCGCCGCTCGGGCAGGCGCGGTCGAACGCCGAGGTCTTCCGCCAGCTCGCCGCGCGCATGGGTTTCACCGAGCCGTGTTTCGCCGACAGCGACGAGGCGATGGCGCTTGGCGCCTTCGACCCGGCGCGCGTCAGGCTCGACGAGGTGCAGCGCAAGGGCTGGAGCCGCTTGGGCGTCGCCGATGCGCCGTTTGCCGACGGCGGCTTCTTCACAGCCAGCGGCCGCGCGGTCGTCGACGCGCCCGGCCTCGGCGTGCCGGACTTCGTGCCCAATTACGAAAGTGTGCAGTCGGCGCCGGCGCTGGCGGCGCGCTATCCGCTGGCGATGATCTCGCCGCCGGCGCGCCACTTCCTCAACTCGAGCTTCGTCAACGTCGCGAGCCTGCGCGCCACCGAAGGCGAGCCGGTGCTCGAGATGCACGCCACCGATGCGCAGGCGCGCGCCATCGCCGACGGCGACCTCGTGCGGATCTTCAACGACCGCGGCGCCACGCTGGCGCGCGCGGTGGTCGGCGGCGTCGACGGGGCCGCAGCGCGGGCACGGCCCGGCGTCGTCAACGGCCTCGGCGTCTGGTGGCGCAAATACGGCCGCGACGGCACCAACGTCAACGAGCTGACGCACCAGCGGCTCACCGACATCGGCCGCTCGCCGTCGTTCTACGACTGCCTGGTGCAGGTCGAACGTGCCGCCGCTTCGGCCGATTCAGCCGCTGCGGCGGACTGATCCGACACCGTGCACCCCAGCGGCAAGCAGATCGCGCTGATGGCAGCCGCATCGGTGGTCGCTCTCGTGGCGCTGGCCGCGGCGACGGTGTGCCTGACCAGCGGCTGCAGCACGATCGGCTACTACGCGCAGGCGGTCGGCGGCCACCTCGAGCTCGTCACCAAGTCGCGCTCGGTGCCGAGCTGGATCGGCGCCGAGAGCACCGAGCCGCGTCTGCGCGAGCGGCTCGCGCTCGCGCAGCGCATGCGCGACTTCGCGGTCGAGGAGCTGAAGCTGCCCGACAACGCCAGCTACCGCCGTTATGCCGACCTCGGCCGCGGTGCGGCGGTGTGGAACGTCGTCGCCACGCCGGAGTTGTCGCTGACGCTGAAGACGTGGTGCTTCCCGGTCGTGGGCTGCGTCGGCTACCGCGGCTACTTCGACCGTGCCGGCGCCGACAAGCTGGCCGCCGAGTTGAAAGCGCAAGGGCTCGATGTCAACGTCTACGGCGTGCCTGCCTACAGCACGCTCGGGCGCACGAACTGGATGGGCGGTGATCCGCTGCTGAACACCTTCATCTTCTGGGGCGAGGGTGAACTGGCGCGGCTCGTCTTCCACGAACTCGCGCACCAGGTCGCCTACGCCGACGACGACACGACCTTCAACGAGAGCTTTGCCGTCGCGGTGGAGCGCCTGGGCGGCCAGCGCTGGCTCGACAAATACGGCACACCCGAGGCGCGGCAGGCCGACGTGGAGGCGATGCAGCGCCGCGCCGACTTCCGCGCGCTGACGCAGCGCACGCGCGCGAGCCTGGCGACGCTGTACGCGAGCGCCATCACCGAGGCCGAGAAGCGCGAGCGCAAGGCGGGCCTGCTCACCGCGATGCGCGCCGAGTACGAGCAGATGAAGGCTGCGCGCTGGGGCGGCTTTGCCGGCTACGACGGCTGGTTCGCGCGCGCCAACAACGCGTCGCTCGGCGTGCAGGCGGCGTACAACGAACTGGTGCCGCAGTTCGAGCGCCTGTTCGACAAGCAAGGGCGCGACTTCACGCGCTTCTACGCCGAAGTGAAGCGCCTCGCGGCGCTGCCGAAGGCCGAGCGGCGCGCTGCGCTCGCAGCCGCAGGCTGACCGCGTTCGGCGCCGCTCGCGAGGCGCGCCTTGTCGCCTCGGCGACCCCGGCTGTGGGGAGTTCTTGATCGCGCCCGTCGGGCCTTCTGGACACCTGCATGCGCAGGGGCAAACAGCCCCTGCTTCCGAGGCAGTTCGACCCTTCAGCGCCGCGGCTTGACGCCGAAGATTGGCGCACAACGCTGGCCGCGATGGTCCGGTGGCAAGAAGGAGAAGCTGAACATGACGATCGGACTTGCATCGCTGCGCATCGGCCAGCGTCTCGCTGCGGGCTTCGCATTGCCGGCCTTGCTGTGCCTGGCGCTCGTCGGCTTTGGCATCGCGGGCATGCAGCGTGTCGACACCTCGCTGACGACGATCAGCGGCGACCTCGTGCCCAAGGTCGAGAAGATCGCGACCATCTCGCTGAACGTCACGCACATCGCGGTCTCGATGCGCGAGGCGGCGCTGTCGACGAACGTGGCCAAGACGCAGCATGAGATCGACGAGATGATGAAGCGCCGCGCCGAGATCGCCACGTTGATCGACCAGCTCGACAAGACGATCCATCGGCCCGCAGGCCGCGCCGCGCTGGACGCCTTGAAGGCGGCGCGCGAACAGTACGTGCCGGTGCAGAACAGGCTGCTCGATCTGCTGAAGGAAGGCGCGCAGGGCGAGGCGCGGGCGCTGCTGGCCGGCGAGGCCGCGCAGGTGCAGGACCGCTACACCCGCGCCGCCGAGGCGTTGCTGACGACGCAACGCGACATCGTTGCCGAAGAGGCGCGCGCCGGCCACGAGGCGTATCTCAGCAACCGCACGCTGGCCGTCGTGCTGGCCGTCGTCGCGCTGGTGCTGATGAGCGGCGCCGCGTGGCTGATCACGCGCTCGGTCGTGCGGCCGCTCGCCCAGGCGGCCGACGCGGCGCGCCGTATCGCCGCGGGGGACCTTTCGACGGCGCTGCCCGACACCACGGGCCGCGACGAAGCCAGCGCCGTGCTGCGCGCCATCGGCGAGATGCAGCGCGGCCTTACCGACATCGTCACCGGCGTGCGCAGCGGCGTCGACTCGGTGGCCACCGCATCGGGGCAGATCGAGCAGGGCAACACCGACCTCGGCGCGCGCACCGAGCAACAGGCGAGCAGCCTGCAGCAGACGGCGGCGAGCTTGGAGCAGATGACCGCCGCCGTGCGCCAGAGCGCCGAGAACGCGCGCCTGGCCAGCCAGGTCGCCGCCGAGGCGTCGAAGGTCGCCAACGACGGCGGCACGGTCGTGGAGCGCGTCGTCGCGACGATGGGCGAGATCCAGGCGAGCAGCCGGCGCATCGGCGAGATCATCGGCACGATCGACGGCATCGCCTTCCAGACGAACATCCTCGCGCTGAACGCCGCGGTCGAAGCGGCACGTGCCGGCGAACAGGGCCGCGGCTTCGCGGTCGTCGCCGGCGAGGTGCGCACGCTCGCGCAGCGCAGCGGCGAGGCGGCGCGCGAGATCAAGAGCCTCATCGGGTCGAGCGTCGAGCGTGTCGAAGCGGGCGCCGCGCTCGTCGACGAAGCCGGCGGCACGATGCGCCAGGTGGTCGACCAGGTGAAGCGCGTCGCTGACCTGGTCGGCGAGATCACCGCCAGCGCCAACGAACAAAGCGCCGGCATCGGCCAGGTCAACGCCGCGATGGGCGCGCTGGACACGACGACGCAGCAAAACGCCGCGCTCGTCGAGGAAGGCACCGCCGCGGCGGCGAGCCTCAAGCAGCAGGCCGACCGCCTGTCGCGCACGGTGAGCGTGTTCAGGACCGCGGCGGCCTGAGACGGCGTCGAGCGCCGTTCGCGCCGAGGCATCGAAGGGCGGCCCACCGATCGCCGGCGCGGCGCGACCTGCTAGGCTTGGTGCATGGCTGAGCTGCGCATTCACCGCGAACACGACCTGGGCCTCGAGCGGGCACGCAAGGTCGCCTGGAAATGGGCCGAAGAGGCCGAGAAGAAGTTCGACATGGAGTGCACGGTGATCGAGGGCGACTTCTCGGACACCGTGGAGTTCACGCGCAGCGGCGTCAATGGCCGGCTGATCGTCGCCGCCGACCACTTCGACCTCGAAGCGAAGCTCGGCTTCCTGCTCGGCGCGTTCGCCAGGACGATCGAAGGCGAGATCGAGAAGACGCTGGACGACCTGTTGGCCAAGGGCAGCGGCGGCGCGAAGAAGGCGACCGCCAAGACGCCGGCCAGGACGACGGCGAAGAAGCGCTAGGAGCCTGCGCCGCCCTGCGGCTCCAGCCCGGGCCGGTGCGCCGCGAGCCAGGCGCGTGCGCTGGCCGCGCGCGCCGTGGCCTGTGCGAGGTCGACCGGCGCGCGCTCGGGCGTCAGTTCCTCCAGCGCTTCTTCGGCCGCGCGCAGGGCGGCGTGCATCGTCGCGGCATCGTCGTCCATCTCGGCCAGTGCGGCCAGCCCATCGGCGAGCGATGCCTGCGTGCCGGCCCATTCGAGCGGCACGGTGTCGCGGCGGCGCTCGAGCAGCGCGTCGCGCAGCGCGGCGACGGCCTGCGCCACCACCTCGCGCTGCTGCTCGCGCTGCCCGAGCGCGAGCAGCGCCAGCGCGCGGTCGTTCTGGGCCGCTGCCCAGTGGCCCGGCGCGCGCTCGCGCGTGTGGTGCTTCAACGCCTCGCCGAACGCGAGTGCCGCTTCGCGCAAGCTCTGCGTGCCCGCCTCCCGCTCGCCGAGCAGCCGCAAGGCACCGCCCAGGTTGTGCTGCGCGATCGCCCAGGCGGCCGGCGCGGCCTCGAGCGACAGCGCGCGCAGCGCGGCGCGGTAGGCGTCGACGGCCGCCTGCAGCCACTCCGTGCCGGCCGGGCCCGGCTCGGCCTCGCCGAGCGCCGCCAGTTCGATGCCGAGGTTGCACTGGGTGGCCCCCCACTCGGTGGGCGTGTGGTCGGGCGACAGCTCGCCGAGCGCGGCCCGATACGCGGCAACGGCTTCGTGCCGGCGGGCGGTCGATCCCTCGCGGCGGGCGAGCAGCCCCAACGCGCTTGCGACCGTCGACTGCACCGACGCCCACCGCCGGCCCCCCTGTGCGCGCGACAGGCCACGCAGGCATTCGCGCCCGATCTGCACCGCCGCCTGCAGGTGCGCCGGGTCGGCGGCCAGCGCGCCGGCGTTGCGCTCGAGGTTGGCCAGCAGCGCCATCGACTCGATCCAGCCTGGCGTCTCTCGCTCGGGCGTCCGCTCCAGCAGCGCTTGGCGGCAGCAGGCCAGCGCCTCGTCGAGCATGGCGGGGTCGCCGGCGCGCGTGCCGATGCGCCCCAGCGCCGTTGCCAGTTCGTGCTGCAGCGCCGCCCAGTCTTGCGGGTGCGCGGCGCGCGGCGTCGCAGCGAGCGCGTCGCGGCTCACGCGCTGCGCTTCCTCGGACGTGGCGCGCTGGTTGCCGCGCACGCTGCTGCGGTTCAGCGCCCGGGCGAGCAGGAGGCCGGCGCTGCGCCTCTCGTGCGCGCCGTCCGCGCCGTCCGCGCTGTCCTCGCCGGCCTGCTGCGCCGCCCGCAGCCGCCGGCGCAGCAGGTGCACGGCCACCTCGAGAGACAGGGCCACGTTCCGCCCGAGGCCTTCGGCGAGCAGCGCGGCCTCGCGC
Organism: Betaproteobacteria bacterium; assembly: GCA_016716535.1. GTDB lineage: Bacteria > Pseudomonadota > Gammaproteobacteria > Burkholderiales > Burkholderiaceae_C > Rubrivivax. Next base: position 728,520 of record JADJWD010000005.1, read on the forward strand.
TCGCGGTACAGCGGCGCCGCGCTGGGACGTTCGGGCCGCTGCAGCGCCGCCAGCGCCTCGATGCGGCGTGCCGCCGCCGTGGCGTCGCGGCGCGCGAGGTCGAGCTGCAGGGCGGCCTCGAGCAGCGCCCGGCGCGCGCGCTGGATGCGCTCGCGATGCGCGTTGTCGCGTTGGTCGATGCCGGCGAGCGCGGCGTCGAGCTGCTCGGCGCCACGATCGAGATCGCCGGCCCGCGCCTGCCGCGAGGACTCGGCCAGCGCGTCGTCGACGTAGGCGTCGAGCGCCAAGGCACCGGAGGCGGCGGGTTCGCCGGCCTCGTTGCCGCCGAGCACCGCGGCGGCGATCGCCACCGCGCGCTCCAGGGTCTCGACGGCACGCTCGAAGGTCTGCACGTCGTCTTGGCCGACACGGCGAGCCAGCGCCAGCACGGCCGCCGCGTCGAGGCCGTCGGCTCGGCCCCCGCCCAGCACGCCGTCGGTGCGCAAGCGTTCGAGAAGCCATCGGGCCGTGTCGTCGGTGGCGCCCGCGTTCGGCGCGGCGGCCGGCGGCACCGGGGTATCGACGGGCGACGTGCCGGGCGGCGATGTGCTGGGCGGCGAGGCGTCGGGGGCCATCGGCATCCACCGCCGCTGCTCGTCGGCGGCGTCGATGTGCTGCCAGTAGGGCAGCAGCGCGACAGCGAGCTCGGCCCCCGCTTCGCGCTGCGTGCTGCCGGGGCCGAGCGCGTGTTCGAGCGCCGCGTGCAAGTTGGCGTACTCGCCCGTGATGCGTGCCGCGGCGCGGTCGTCGAGGCGCGGCGCGCCAGCCGCGTGCCGCGCGGCGGGCGTCGACCCTGCCGGCGGCGCCACGACCTGCCGCACGAAGGCCAGGCACCAGGCCAGGTGGCGTGCGCGCCGCGCCGGGGCCTCGCGGGCGCGCTCGAGCTGCTCGAGCGCGAAGAGCCGCGCCGACTCGAGCAGGCTGAAGCGCGGCGGCTCGGCGCCGTCCTTGGCCACCAGCGAGTGTTCGACGAGGCGGCCGAGCGTGCTCATCACCGCCCAGCCATCGAGCGTCGGCGTGCTGGCATCGTCGGGCCGGCCGCCCTTGCCCGCGCGGCTGCCGGCGCTGCCGTCTTCGCCCTCGTCGCCCTCGTCGCCGACGACGGCCTGCGCCGCCGCGAGGCTGAAGCCCCCCGCGAAGACCCCGAGGCGGCGGAAGACGCAACGTGCCGGCGCATCGAGCAGCGCGTGGCTCCACTCCAGCGCGGCGCGCAGCGTGCGCTGACGCGGTGGCGCATCGCGCGGGCCTTCGCCGAGCACGCCGAGCCGCGCGGCGGGGGTGGCGCGCGCCGCCGTGTCGTCCGCGGTGGGCCCGGGGTGGGCGACGGTCCCGGTGGCCCCGGGGGTGCCGGCCGGGCCGGTGGCCGCATCGAGCGCGGCGCCGAGCGCGGCGGCCAGCGCGTTGACGCCGATCGTCGCGACGCGTGCCGCCGCGAGCTCGAGCGCGAGCGGCAGGCCGTCGAGCCGCCGGCAGATCTCCACCACCGAGGTCACGTTGCCCGGCGCGAGCTCGAACTGCGGGTCGGCGGCGCGCGCGCGCTCGACGAAGAGCGCCACCGCGGCATGCGCGAGCGCCTGTGCCGGCGTGGCGCGCGCCTGCGGCACCGGCAGCGTGCCGAGGCGAAAGACCTGCTCGGCCTGCAGGCGCAGCGGGACCTGGCTCGTGACGAGCAGGCGCAGCCGCGGTGCCGCGTCGAGCAGCGCCTGCGCGAGCGCCGCCACCTCGGCGGCGACCGGCTCGGCGTTGTCGAGCACCAGCGTCAGTCGCAGCGGTGCGGCGGCCTGGCAGAGCAGGGCCAGCGCAGGGGCGGGGGCGTTCGTGGTGCCCGTGACGCCCGTGACGCCCGCCGTGCGCGCTGCCGCCGCCTCCGAGGGCGCTGCCGCGGCGCCGGCCGCCTGCAGGCGCGCGAGCACCGATGCGGGCAGCAGCGCCGCATCGGCCAGGCCCGACAGCTCCATCCAGACGATCGGCTCGCCGAGGCCCGGCCCTTCGCACCAAGCCATCGCGAGGCGGGTCTTGCCGATGCCGCCGGCGCCGGTGACCGTCACCAACCGGTGGGTGCCGAGCAGCCCGGCCAGGGCGGCGAGATCGGCCTCGCGGCCGATGATCGGCGCGGCGGCGCGCGGCACGCCGCCCCTCGCCGCGGCGGCGGCGGCGGCCGACGAGGCCGCGCCGGACTCGGCCATGCCGGCCAGCGGCTCGAGCGCGCCGGTGAACTGGTAGCCGCGGCCGGCCACGGTGGCAATGAGCCCGGGCCCGAGCACCTTGCGCAGGGCGGAGATCTGCACCGCGAGGTTGGCTTCCTCGACGACGACGCCGGGCCACACGGTGGCGAGCAGCTCGTCCTTGGCGACGACGCGCCCCGGGCGCTCGACGAGGGTCAGCAGGACGTCGAAGGCGCGCGCGCCGACACGGGCGTCGGCGCCTTCGGCGATCAGCCGGCGCGCCGCGGGCTGCAGCTCGAAGCGGTCGAAGCGGTAGCGCTCGGCGCTGCGGCCGGGGGCTGGCGTCGCCATCATGTCGCGCACGATCGTGTCGCGCGGCATGCTAGCAGGAGCGCCTGCGCCGCAACGTCGGGCGGCCGGTGTCCGGCCCCTGCCGGTGCCGCGGCGGGCTGGCCTTGCGGGCCGGCGTGCGACCGACGCTGGCCGTGTCTGGGTGCGCGGCGCCTCAGCGGTAGATGACGATGAAGACGCCGGTGACGAAGCACATCGCGGCGTTGCCGAAGTTGACGAGCGCCGCGCGCTCGAGCCGCTGGTCGGCCTGCGCGTAGAGCCACAGCCCCATCGTCAGGTTGGCGCCGAACCAGGCGAACCACGTGAGCAGCGAGTGCTGGTCGGAGGCCGCGCTGCGATGGATCGCCCAGATCGTCGGCAGGTAGGTGAGCAAGCGCACCCCGTTGAAGAGGTTGAAAGCCCAGGCCAAGCACACCAGGTACGTGAGCTGCCCCGGCCGTGGCGCCGCCATGGCGGCCGATGCCTGTGCCGAGGCGCCCGGCGCGGCGTCGTGCGGCGTGTTCACGGTGTGACGAGGTAGACGCGCCGCACGCCGAGGGCGTCGAGGCGGTCGGCCAGGCGCGCCGCCTGCCGCAGGTCGTTGCCACCGACGTAGAGCGGGGCCTCGTCGCCGAGCACCGCCTGCATGCCGAAGGCGATGCGCATGGGCAACTCGGGGTCGAGCCCGGCGCAGCAGCTCGCGTCGATCCAGACGGCGCTGCCGCCGGTCTCTTCGTAGGTGCGCTCGGCGATGGCGCGGCTGATGTAGCGGCCGCGGCGGGTCTGCGCCGTTCGATCGACCGGCACGGCCGAGGCGTCTTCGCGGTCGAACGCGCCGGCCGCGACGTCGCGGGCCGTCGATCCCGGCGCGTCGCCCGGGCCGTATTCGCTCTCGAGCCTGAAGTCGAAGGTGGCCTTGCGGACCACGTGCGACGCGGTGGTGGCGATGACAGTGCTGCCTTGGGCGGTGGTGCCCGGCGTCCCGGTGCCGTTGACGGGGGTGGCGCCGGTCGAGGCAGGTGACGTGGTGGGGCCGGCGGTGCCGGTGCCACCTTCGTCGCCGAACTCGCCGCCGCCGCAGGCACCGAGCAGGGTGACGGACAGCGCGGCGAGGGTGGCCACGAGCGCCGTGCCCACCGTGCCGCAGACACGAGGGCCGGCGCAGGGCCGGGACCGGTTCGACAGCGCAGCAGGCGGCGTGGGATGGAAGAGGCGGGTCAGGCGGTCCATGTGTCGCTCCTTGGGGGCCGCGCCGGCGGCCTCGCGGCGGGTTGCCGGGGCCTGGTTGGCGCTTGCAGCCACTGTCGGGCGGCACCGGGGAGCGCGTCTTTAGACGAGCCAAGACGATGCAAGGGGATCTAAAGCGCCGCGCTTCGGAGGCGCGGGCTTGTCCGTCATCGGACACGTGATGCAGGGGCGCAGGCAGCGCAGGGGCCGCGCGTCGCCGAGGGCGGCCCGGCTTGCGCCGGCGCCGCGGGCGGACGCCGCGCGCGCGAAGCGCTGTTGCGCGAGGTGCTCGCACCGCTGCTCGAGCAGCGGCGGCGCGGCCTCCTGGCGACGCAGGGGCGGCGGGCGCCGCCGGCCGCTACTTCAAGCTCTCGATGAGGTCGATGTACTCCTGCATCGCCTCGTTGCCGGCCTTGCCCTTCACCTCGGCCCAGGCGTCGTACTTCGCGCGGCCGACCATGTCGGTGAAGCCCGGGCGCTTGCCTTCGACGTCGCCGGCCGTGGCCTGCTTGTACAGCGCGTAGATCTTCAGAAGCGTCATGTTGTCCGGCTTCTCGGGCAACTGCTTGCTCTCGGCGACGGCCTTCTCGAACTTCGCCTTCAGGTCGGCCATGGGGACCTCCGCGTGGATGATTGGGTGTCGAACAGAATCGGGTTGATCGGGCTTGACGCCCCGCGGCATGTTACCCAGCATCGCCGGGCCTGCCGGCCGGTGCACCCAAGCCGGCGGCTCTCGAGAACAAGACGGAGGAACCCCCGATGGCCAGCGAACGCATGTCACGCGTCGATACCGCGTGGCTGCGCATGGACAACGACGTGAACGTGATGATGATCGTCGGCGTCTGGCTGCTGACGCCGGCCATCACGCTGGACGCTCTGCGCGAGCGCATCGCCGACAAGCTGCTGAAGTACGAGCGCTTCCGCCAGAAGGTCGTGCTTGACGCGATGGGCGCGACCTGGGTCGACGACGACGACTTCGACCTCGAGCGCCACGTCGTCGCCGCAGCGCTGCCGCGCAAGAAGGGGATGACCGAACGCCAGGCGCTGCAGGCGCTGTGCGGCGAGGCCGCGGCGACGCCGCTCGACGCGGCGCATCCGCTGTGGCAGTTCCAGCTCGTCCCGCACTACGAGGGGGGCAGCGCGCTCGTCGCGCGCATCCATCACTGCATCGGCGACGGCATCGCGCTGATCTCGGTGATGATGAGCATCACCGACGGCGGCAGCGACCCGCCCGAGCGCCGCCGCAATCTCGCGCGTGCCGACGAGGACGACGAGGGCGACTGGCTCAGCGAGACGGTGCTGAAGCCGCTGACCGAACTCACCGTCAAGGCGATCGGCGCCACCGGCAGCGGCGTCGGCAAGGGGCTCGAGGCGCTGGCGCATCCGCAGCAGGTGGGGCTGGCGGGCGGCTTCGACCTCGCGCGCACCGGGCTGCAGGTCGTGCAGGACGTGGCCGCGCTGGCACTGCTGGCCGACGACAGCCAAACGCGGCTCAAAGGCCGTGGCAGCGGCCGCAAGATCGTTGCCTGGGGCGAGCCGGTGCCGCTGGATGCCGTCAAGGCGGTCGGCAAGGCGCTCAACTGCACCGTCAACGACGTGTTGCTCAGTTGCGTGGCCGGTGCCATCGGCGGCTGGTTGCGCGCGCAGGGCGACGACCCCACCGGCCAGGAGATCCGTGCCATGGTGCCGGTGAACCTGCGGCCGCTGGACGACGCGTGGAAGCTCGGCAACCGCTTCGGCCTGGCGCCGCTGGTGCTGCCGATCGGCATCGAGAACCCGGTCGAGCGCGTCTACGACGTGCACCGGCGGATGGCCGAGATGAAGGGCAGCTACCAGCCGCTGCTCGCCTTCATGGTGCTGGCGGTGTCGGGGCTCTTGATCAAGCCGGTGCAGGACGCGGTGCTCGGCCTCTTCTCGAAGAAGACGACGGCGGTGATGACCAACGTGCCGGGCCCCGGCACGCCGCTGAAGTTCTGCGGCGCCACGCTGCGCCAGACGATGTTCTGGGTGCCGGCGTCGGGCGACATCGGCGTGGGCGTCAGCGTGCTCAGCTACGGCGGCGGCGTGCAGTTCGGCCTCATCACCGACGAGCGGCTGTGCGCGAAGCCGCAGCAGGTCATCGACCGCTTCGAGCCGGAGTTCGAGAAGCTGCTGCTGGTGGCGATGATGCTGCCGTGGGCGGGCGAGGAAGGCGCGCCGGCGGTGAAGCCCTGACGGGGCACTAAGGAGGCACTAAGGAGGCGCTAGGGCGCATTGCTGCGCTTGAAGTGCGCTGGCGGCGCGAACTGCGAGTCGCGCACCGGCTCCACGCGCCAGGCCTTCACCTCCTGCGTGAACGACAGCAGCGGAGTCTCTCCGCCCGCGCCGCTCCCTTCGCTGCCCGAGCCGCCGCCGCGCCCGCCGAGCAGCCCTTGCAGCGCACCGGCCAGCCCCGCACGGCTCGTGCCGCCTTCCTCGGCCGCCGCGCCGCCGCACGCGTCGCCGCGGTAGAAGAGCTTGTAGCGGGTAAGGATCTGCTCGCCGCGGATGCGCTCGAGCTGCCGCGCCGCGTTCATCAGCGCCGTGCGGTCGGCCGCGGTCAGCGCCTGCCCGAAGTAGCGCGTCATCGACTCGGCAAGTTGCGGCGGCAGCGCCGCGGCGCGTTCGGCCGCGGCGGTGCGCATCGCCGATGCGGCCGCGCGCTGATAGCTCGTCTCCAGCGCCATCGCCTCGCGCATCGCCGGCGTCACGGGGCTGGTCCACGCCTCGACGGCAAGTTGCAGCGTCGAGCGGCGCTTCGTCGTGTCTTCGAACGTCACGCTCCAGTCGACCGCGTACTGCTCGGTGTCGAAGCCGTTGATCACCTGGCGCTTGGAGGTTGGCTTGACGGTGAAGTCGTTGCCGGCGATGCGCATCGTGCAGCCCGGCTCGCGCGTGGACTGCGGCTCGTCGCGCTGGCGCGGCGGCTGCTGTGGTTGCGCCGGCGGCTGCGGGCAGCCGGCGAGCGGGCACTCGGTGTACTGGGCGCGCGGCAGGTCCAGCCCGTAGACGAGCTGGCGATCGAGCCGCGTGATGACCGCCGAGCCGCTGTCGCGCAGCACGAAGCGCGAGACGGTGCCGGTGCCCTTCATCGAGGTCTCGTCGCGGCGGCGGTCGGCGCGCGTCGCGGTGGTCGTCGTGCCCTCGAACGGGAACAGGCCCGCGAGCCCGTCGCTCGACAACGACACGGTGCGCACGGCGGTCGGCACGGCGGGGGAGGTGTCGGCGGCGGCCGCGGCGGTGCTCGACGTGGATCCCGAACCCGAGCCGGATCCGAACGGCATCGAAGGCATCGCCCCGCAGCCGGCGAGCAAGACGGCGGCGGCGATGTGGGCGAGCGGGAGGCTGTGGTGGGTGCGACGTGGGTGTTGAACGCGATCATGGGTGCGCATGGGCGGCTCCTCGCGGCGCGGAAAACGGTAAGCGCGCGAAGCTACGCCCGGCCTCGCGGGATGACAAGGGCAAGGGCAATCCCCGCCCCGGCGGCGCCGTTGCCGGCCCTTAACATGGCTCGTCCGTGTTTCAGGGGAGCGCCAAATGACCGTCAGCGTCGACATCGACCTCGGCTACGAATTTGCCGTCAAGGCGCCGTTGAAGCAGGTCTTCGCGCTGCTGGCCGACGTGCCGAAATCCGCCAGCCACTTCCCGAAGGTGAAGAAGCTGCACGACCTGGGCGACAACGCCTACCGCTGGGAGATGCAGCGGGTCGGCACCGCGCAGGTCGGCATCCAGACGATCTACGCCTGCAAGTACAAGAGCGACGAGAAGAAGGGCAGCGTCACCTGGGCGCCGCACAAGGATTCGCAGGCCAACGCGCAGATCAGCGGCAGCTGGAAGATCACCGAAGGCAAGGGCCGCACCGACATCGTGCTGAAGACCGGCGGCACCGTCGACGTGGCGCTGCCGGCGCTGATGCGCGTGATCGTCGTGCCGGTGGTGACGAGCGAGTTCGAGGGCCTGGTCGAGAAGTACATCGAGAACCTGTGCAAGGCGCTCGGCGGCGAGGTGGAGTGACGGTGGCAGTGAGGGTGGACCAGAGGCGGAGTCGCGCCCGAGTAGGGCTTTTCGCGGCGTCGTAAATTCCGGGCCCCTTGGAAGTCCAGTTCACCGACCAGATCGAGCAGCTCGCGCTGGGCGCCGGCGCCACCTTCCACGGCGAGGGCATCCTCGCGATCACGAAGGGGCTGCTCGAGGCCGGCGTCGCGTACGTCGGCGGCTACCAGGGCGCGCCGGTGTCGCACCTGCTCGACGTGCTGGTGCAGGCGAAGCCGCTGATGGACGAACTCGGCGTGCACGTCGAGGCGTGCAGCAACGAGGCCAGCGCCGCCGCGATGCTCGGCGCGAGCCTGCACTACCCGCTGCGCGGCTGCGTCACGTGGAAGAGCATCGTCGGCACCAACGTCGCGGCCGATGCGCTTTCGAACCTCTCGTCGCCCGGTGTCGTTGGCGGCGCGCTCGTCGTCGTCGGCGAGGACTATGGCGAGGGTGCCAGCGTCATCCAAGAGCGCACGCACGCCTACGCGGCGAAGAGCACGATGGCGCTCGTCGACCCGCGGCCCGACCTCGGCAACATGGTGCGGCTGGTGCGCGAGGCGTTTGCGCTGTCCGAGGCGAGCAACCTGCCGGCGATCATGGAGCTGCGCATCCGCGCCTGCCACGTGCGCGGCAGCTTCACGGCCGCCGACAACGTGGCGCCGAAGGTCTCGACGCGCCACCTGATCGACGAGCCCGCGGGCTTCGACTACATGCGGCTGGCGCACCCGCCGGTGACCTTCAGGCACGAGAAGCTGAAGATCGAAGAGCGGATTCCGGCGGCGCAGCGGTTCATCGTCGAGCATGGGCTCAACGAAGTGTTCGGCGACGGGAAGGAATCGGCCGAAGGTCCCGCTGCCGGCCTCGCCTTCATCGTCCAGGGCGGCGTCTATCCGGCGCTCGTGCGGTCGTTGCAGCAGCTCGGGCTCGCCGATGAGGCCAGCGGCGAGCCGTTGCTGCCGGTGCTGTGCCTGAACGTCACGCACCCGCTCGCTACAGCGCAGATCGGCGCGTTCTGCGAAGGCCGGCGCGCCGTGCTCGTGGTCGAGGAGGGCAGCCCCGAGTACATCGAGAAGGATGTCGTGCTGGCGCTCGCGCGCGCCGGCATCACGACCCCGGTGCACGGCAAGGACGTGCTGCCGGCGGCCGGCGAGTACACGGTGGAAGTGCTCGTGCGCGGCCTCGCCGGCTGGCTCGGCAAGCTCGTGCCGCAGCTCGGCGGGCTCGCTGCCGCGCGCGCCTGGCTCGCCGCCATCGACGCGGCGCGCGGCGAGATGGCCAGCGCCCTCGGCCCGCTGCCGCCGCGGCCGCCGGGGTTCTGCATCGGTTGCCCCGAGCGGCCGGTGTTCAGCGCGCTGAAGCTCGCGCAGCGCGAGGTCGGCCCGGTGCACGTGGCCGCCGACATCGGCTGCCATGCGTTCGCGACCTTCGAGCCGTTCAACAGCGGCCACAGCATCCTCGGCTACGGCATGAGCCTGGCCAGCCGCGCCGGCGTCAGCCCGATGCTGCAGCGCCGCGCGCTCGCGGTGATGGGCGACGGCGGCTTCTGGCACAACGGCCTGCTCACCGGCGTGCAGGCGGCGCTGTTCAACGGCGACGACGCGGTGCTGCTGATCATGAAGAACGGCTACACCAGCGCCACCGGCACGCAGGACATCCTGAACACGCCCGACGACGAGGTGAAGGCGGCCGCGGCGGCCAGCGGCGCGCTGCACCAGAGCCTCGCGCACAAGAACCGCACGATCGAGAGCACGCTGGCCGGCATGGGCGTGCAGTGGCTGCGCGTCGTGCACACCTACGAAGTCGACCGCATGCGCCGCACGCTCGAGGAGGCGCTGACGACACCGTTCGCGGGCCTCAAGGTCATCGTCGCCGAGGGCGAGTGCCAGCTCGAGCGGCAGCGGCGCATCAAGCCGTGGCTCGCGGGGCGGCTCGCGCGCGGTGAGCGCGTCGTGCGCGTGAAGTACGGCGTCGACGAAGACGTGTGCACCGGCGACCACGCGTGCATCCGCCTGTCGGGCTGCCCGACGCTGACGCTGAAGGACAACCCCGACCCGCTGCGCACCGACCCGGTGGCCACCGTCGTCGACGGCTGCGTCGGCTGCGGCCTGTGCGGCGAGAACGCGCACGCCGCGACGCTGTGCCCGAGCTTCTACCGCGCCGAGATCATCCGCAACCCGCGCTGGCACGAGCGCGCCGCCGCCTGGCTGCGCGAGCGCGTCACCGGCGTGTTGCGCCCGGCGTGATCACGCGCAGTTCATCGAGACACCCACGACCGAAGGAGACAGCCGATGACCATCCGAACCTCGAACGCTGCGGCCACTGCTGCGCTGGCTGCGTTGGCGCTGTACCTGCCCGCCGGCACCGCGCTCGCGCAGGCGTACCCGAGCAAGCCGATCACGCTCGTCGTCAACTTCCCGCCGGGCGGCGTGGCCGATGTCGTCGGCCGCGCGCTGGCGCAGCAACTCGGTGACCAGCTGAAGCAGCAGGTCGTCGTCACCAACCGCCCGGGCGCCAACGGCAACCTCGGCGCCGACGCGGTGGCCAAGGCGGCGGCCGACGGCTACACGCTCCTGATGAGCAGCGGCGGCGCGATGACGGTGAACCCGTTCCTCTACTCGAGCATGCCGTTCGACCCGGTGAAGGACCTCGTGCCGGTGGCCAGCGCCGCGCGCGTGCTCGTCTACCTGATGGCGCACCCGTCGGTGCCGGCGAACAACCCGAAGGAGTTCTTCGCGCATCTGAAGTCGAACCCCGGGCGGCTGAGCTACGGCTCGGCCGGCAGCGGCTCGAGCCCGCACCTGGCCGCCGAGATGATGAAGCGCCAGCTCGGCCTCTTTGCCGTGCACGTGCCGTACCGCGGCGCCGCGCCGGCGCTGGTGGACCTGCTGGCGGGCAACCTGCAGTTCATGTTCGACCCCGGCCCGGGCCTGCGGCACGCGAAGGAAGGCAAGTTGAAGCTGCTGGCCGTGGGCAGCAGCAAGCGCGCGACTGCGTACCCGGACGTGCCGACGCTGGCCGAGGCGGGTGTCACCGGCTTCGACGCCGACACGGTGTTCGGCATCTACGCGCCGGGCGCGGTGCCCGCGGCGCTGGTGACGCAGTTGCACGACGAGATCAACAAGGCGCTCACGACGCCGAAGGTGCAGGAGGTGATCCGCACGCTCGGCGCCGAGCCGATGGTCGGCACGCGCGCCGAGTTCATCGCGCGCCAGGACGCCGACCGCGCGCGCTTCGGCACCTTCATTCGCGAGAGCAAGATCAAGGCGGATTGATGGCGGTGCAGGTGCACATGCCAAGCCACGCGGGAAGAGGACGGCGATGACACGCCCGATCACCGTCCTCGTCTGCGCGCTGGGCGGCGAGGGCGGTGGCGTGCTCGCCGAGTGGCTGTACACGGCCGCGCTGCGCGCCGGCCACGCGGCGCAGGCGACCAGCATCCCGGGCGTCGCGCAGCGTACCGGGGCGACGACGTACTACGTCGAGGTGGCGGCGCAGCCGTTGGCCAGCGCGGGCGGTGGTGCCGCCACGCGTCCGGTATTCAGCCTGAGCCCGGTGCCCGGCTGCATCGACCTGCTCGTCTCGTCGGAGCTGCTGGAGACGGCGCGCCAGGCAGCGGCCGGCTTCGTCAGCCGCGAGCGCACGTTCGTCGTCAGCAGCACGGCGCGCGCGCTGACGGTGCACGAGAAGATCGCGCTCGGCGACAGGCGCGCCGACAGCGCGGCGCTTGTCGCGGCGCTGGCGCGGCGCTCGCGTGTCCTCGAACTGCACGACCTCGAGGCGCTGGCGCGGCAGGCGGGCACGGCCATCAGCGCCGTGCTGCTGGGCGCCGTGGCCGCCAGTGGCGTGCTGCCGCTGCCGCGCAGCGCGTACGAAGAGGCGATCCGCGCCAGCGGCAAGGGCGTGCAGGCGAGCCTGGCGGGGTTTGCGCTTGCGTTCGACATGCTCGCGGGGGGGCGTGCGGTGCCGCAGAAGCCCGCCGCCGGCCGCACGTCGTTGACGCCGGCCGCCTTGCGCGCCTTGGCGCGCGCACGTGTCGCCGCCTACCAGGACGAGGCCTATGCGCGGCTCTTCGACGCGCGGCTGGCGCGGCTGACTTCAGCCGAGGCGGCTGGCGCCACGACCGCCGCCACGCCTGCCACCCCCATCACCGACGAAGCCACCCGCTGGCTGGCGCTGTGGATGTGCTTCGACGACATCGTCCACGTCGCGGCGCTGAAGCTGGCAACGAGCCGCATGCAGCGCGTGCGGCGCGAGGTCGGCGCAAACCCGGGCGATATCGTGAAGACGTTCGACCACTTCAAGCCCGGCGTGCCCGAACTCGCCGCGCTGCTGCCGGCGGGGCTCGCGGCGCGCTTCGTCGCCTGGGACCGCGCACGCGTCGCGCGCGGCAAGTCCGCGTGGTCGCTGCCGCTGAAACTGGGCACCCACGGCGTGCGCGGCGCGCTGGCGCTTCGCGTTGTCGCGGCGCTGCGCGGCCTGCGCCGGCGCGGTCAGCGTTTCGCCGCCGAGCAGGCGGCCATCGAGCGCTGGCTGGCGGCGGTCGAACGCGGCACGCGCGAGCACGCCGCGCTCGGTCTCGAACTCGCGCGCTGCGGCGCGCTCGTCAAGGGTTACGGCAACACCAACGATCGCGGCAAGGAGAACCTGCTGCACATCATCGATCATCTTGCGTTTGCCGCCGGCCGCGACGCCGCGGCGCGCGCCGAGGCCGTGCGCGCGGCACGCCTGGCCGCCACCGCCGACGACGCCGGCCGCGCCCTCGACGCGACGCTGGCCGCGCAAGGCGCGCCGCCGCGCGCGCCGCGCGAGCACGTCGTGCGCTGGTTCAAGCGCCGGCCGGCCGAGGCGTCCTCCGCGACCCCCGCTGCCAGCGCCAACAGCGCGGTGCACCCCCGTTGACCTGCCGCAAGCGGCCGCGAACCGCCATGCCCCAGACTTACGGCTGGTGCGGCGGCTGCCGCGCATGGAGGTTCTGGATTTGGCCAAGCGATTCCCGCTGAACCCTGCGCACCCCGAGCGCAACTGCTGGGGATGTGATCGCTACTGCCCGGCGGGCTCGATGATGTGCGGCAACGGCTCGGACCGCACGCAGCACCCGATCGAAACCTTCGGCCCCGGCTGGGAAGCGTGGGGCCTCGAGTTCGAGGCGGCGTTCGACAAGGCCGAGGCCAAGGCCGCCAAGGCCGCTGACCCGGCCGACGCCGGCACGCCGGTGCCGGAAGAAGAAGCGCTGCCCGACTGACCGCGCTTCGGCCCGCTCAGCGCGCGCTCAATGCCCGTGCGCGTCGGTGTCCAGGCTCTTCGTCGTGAAGAGGTAGTCCTTCAACTCGTGCGAGAACCGCTCGTCCTTGCGGCGGATCCACTCGAGCACCATCGCCGCGTGCTCCTTTTCCTCGTCGCGGTTGTGCTCGAGGATCTTCTTCAGCGTCGGATCCTTGCACGCATGCGCGCGCTGGTTGTACCAGTCGACCGCTTCCAGCTCCTCCATCAGCGACACGATCGCGCGGTGCATGTCGCGGACTTCGTCCGACAGCTCTTCGATGGGTTCGTGGTAGCCGACGCTCGACATCTCGGTGACTCCTGGCTCTGAAGGGATCGGGGGCGGGCCCGGCAAGGGGCCGTCGCGCAGGGGCCATGCTAACGGGACGACTGGCGTGGCCCGCCCGTCACGCTCAGGGTCAGCCTTCGTCGGCCCGATCCGCCCGCGGCCGCAGCCACTTCTCGAGGCGGATCCCGTCTTCGCGCTGGCGATACAGGCCCCGCTCGATGCGGCGCTCGTGGTAGCCGTGCTCGAGGTACAGGCAGCGCGCCGCAGCGTTGGCGCGGCGGCATTCCAGCGTGATGCGCTCGGCGCCGGCAACGCGCGCGGCCGCTTCGAGCCAGCGCAGCACCGCGCTCGCGAGGCCCTGCCGGCGCTGCTCGGGCCGCACGGCCAGCAGTTCGAGGTGCGCGTGCTGCTCGCCGTAGCGCATGATGCCGAACGCCTGCACGCGCTGGCCCTCGTCGAGGACGACGGCGACGTTGGTGTCGGCACTGCGCATCGACTCGAGCACACGGTCCGGCGTCCAGCTCCAGCCGAGGCCGTGCTCGACGTGGTCGCGCGCGAGCAGCGCGATCTGCATCGCCTGGTCGTGCGAGGCGAGCTGGACGGTGGCGCGGGCGAGCGTCATGGGCTTGCCGTGAAGGCGGCAAGGGGCGTGCCGAAATCCCGCCCGCCCAGCCGCTCAGGTCGTTTGCGTGCCTCGCGCTGGCTCGCGGGGGTCACTCGGGCCACCCGGCCTGTTCGAGCCGCCGGTCCGCTCCGACCCTGGCGGCGGGGGCGGCGGCAGCGCGCGCTCGATCTGCCGCGCCACTTCCTGCGCGGCGCGCGCGGTGGCCTGCGCACCGCGTTCGACGCCGCGTGCGGCCGCGGCGGCGCCGCGACGCACGCCTTCCTTCGCGGCGGCCACCCCGCGCTCGATGCCCGCGGCGGCGGCGCGCGCGGCGCGTTCGAGTTCCTGCTCGAGCGGCGAGCTGCTGCCTGCGGCGCGGCTGCGCGGCGCGTCGTCGGCGGCATGCACCGCCGGTGCGGCGAGCGCGGCAACGAGGCCGGTCACGACGGCGGTCCGGCGTAGCGTTCGACCATGCATATGCGACCTTTGCATGCGCGCCTCCATCGTGGCATCTCAGTGCCAGTCCATTGTGCCGCCGTCGGAATCGGCCGTGCGCGACGGCGAGCTCGAGGCCTAGCGCCCGGGCCGCGGCAACCGCGGTGCCGGCGCGTCGACCACGTCGGCCGGCACCTCGTCCGCCGGCGCCGGCAGCACCTCGGCCGCGAACAGCTCGATCGCGGTGCCCGCGACGCGCGTCGTCTCATGCCACGCGTAGGCGCCGACGCCCACGGCGCCCGCCACCGGCAGCCAACGTGCCGCACCCTGGCCGAGCAGCCGCTGCGCCACGCGCACGGCGACCTTGCGCGCCACGAAGCGCAGCGCCTGCGCCGTGGCCGGGCGCACGAGAAAGCGGCCGCCGGCGCGCACGACGAGGTCGCGGAAGACCTGCGCGCTGCCGTGCCCGAAGAGGCAATACAGCATCTGCGCCTGCGTCAGGTGCGTCTTCTTGCCGTACAGCGCCGCGATGTCGGCGACGAGCTGCGCCTGGATGCGCCACACCGAGCGCAGCTCCGGCAGCAGCGTCAGCCAGCCGAGCGGGCCGCTGGGCAGCGCCAGCGCGCCGGCCGCCACCGCCGCCTTCGCGGCAGCGCGCCGCGCCAGCCGGCGTGCGTCGGCCTCGGGCGCAGCGCTGCGGCGCGTGTGCGCGTTCGGGATCTCGCGCACCACGTCCAGCAGCGCCGGCGCGAGCCACTCGTCGGCCGGCGTCTTCGAGGTGGGCCGCGTGTTCATCGTTCGACGTTCAGGTCCGCCGGCGACGCCAGCACCAACGTCATGAACGTGCTGTTCGGGTCCAGCCGATAGTCGCCGAACGGCCCGCAGACCTCGAAGCCGAAGCTCTCGTACAACTGCTGCGCCGGCCTGAACGCCGCCATCGAGCCGGTCTCCAGGCTCAACCGCGTGTAGCCGCGCCGGCGCGCCTCGTCGACGATGTGCGCCAGCATCGCGCGCCCGGCGCCACGGCCGCGCAGCGCCGCTGGCGTGCGCATCGACTTCACCTCGCCGTGCCGCGCATCGAGCGCCTTCAGCGCGCCGCAGCCGAGCAGCGTCGCACCCTCCCAGACGGTCCAGAACGTGATCTCGGGGGAGCGCAGCCGCGCCAGGTCGAGCGCATGCACGCTCTCCGGCGGCGACAACGCGTGCATGTCGTCGAGGTGCTCCTGCAGCAACGCGTGCACGGCCGCGCGCGAGAGGTCGTCGGGTTCGATGTGCATGGCGGACATGGTGCAGGCGCATTCAATGAAGCCTAACGCCTGCCTATTGGCGGCGGCATGTGTTCAGCCCGAGTCGCTGGCAGCACCGGCCGCCGCGCCAGCATCTCCGATACCAGCCCCTCGTACCCCGCCGCCGCCTGCAGCAGCGCCGCGTCGCCGAGCGGCCGGCCGATGAGTTGCAGACCCATCGGCCAGCGCCCGTTGGCGTGGAAGCCCGCGGGCACGCTGATTGCGGGCAGGCCGGCGAAGGTGGCGTACAGCGTCACCTCCATCCAGCGGTGGTAGGTGTCCATTGCGCGGCCGGCCACCGACTTCGGCCAATCGGCCTGCAGATCGAACGGCCAGCATTGCGCGACGGGCAGCGCCAGGAGGTCGTAGCGGTCGAAGAGCCGCGTCACGACGTGCGTGTGCAAGGCGCTTCGCACTTGCGCGGCGCGCATGAAGGTGTCGAAGCCGAGCGTGGCCGCCTGGTCGTGCTCCCACAAAGCCTCGGGCTTGATGTGCGCGCGCGCGTCGGGGCGTGCCGCCAGCAGCGCTGCGACGTTGGGGGCAACGAGGGCGCGGCGCCAGACGAGCCAGGCTTCCCACAGCGCCTCGGGCGGCATGCCGAGCACCGGCGTGCCGGCCCCACCGGCGCCTCCTGTCGCCCGTGCGGGCTCGACGTGCGCACCGGCGGCCTGCATGCGCGCGAGCGCCGCTTCACAGACCTCGAGGATGCCCGGCTCCATCGCGAGGTGGCCGCCGAGGTCGCCGAGCCAGCCGATGCGCAGACCGTTGACCTTCGCCTCGCCCGCACTCGGCACATAACTGCGCGGTTCCGCAGCCAGCGACATCGGCACGCGCGCGTCGTGCCCGGCCTGCGTGCTGAGCAGCGCCGCGAGGTCGCTGACCGTGCGGCCCATCGGCCCGTCGGTACCGAGCTGGCTGACGAAGAGCTCGGGCTTAGGGAACGCCGGCACGCGCCCCTGGCTCGGCCGCAGGCCGAAGACGTGGTTCCAGCCCGCCGGGTTGCGCAGCGAGCCCATGAAGTCCGAGCCGTCGGCCACCGGCAGAAGGCGCAGCGCCAGCGCCACGGCCGCGCCGCCGCTCGAGCCGCCGGCGCTGACGCTCTCGTCCCACGCATTCGGCGTGCGGCCGAAGAGCGCGTTGTAGGTGTGGGAGCCGAGCCCCAGCTCGGGCATGTTGGTCTTGCCGATGACGATGGCGCCGCTGGCCTTCATCCGCGCGACGAAGAGGCTGTCTTCGGCGGCAGCGGCATCGGCGAGCAGCGGGCTGCCGAAGGTGGTCGGCAGGCCGGCGGCCTGCCCGGTGTCCTTGATCGCCTGCGGCAGCCCGTGCATCCAGCCGCGCGAGCCTGAGCGGCCGCGGTGCCGGCCGCCCGGGCCCGTGAGTTCGGCATCGCAGCGGTCGGCCGCGGCGAGCGCCTGCCCGTCCGGCACGAGGTTGACGATGGCGTTGGCGCGCGGGTTCAGGCGGTGGATGCGCGCGAGGTACGCCTGCATCACCTCGCGGCACGAGACGCGGCGCGCGTGGATCGCGCGCGACAGCGCGATTGCATCGAGCGCGGTGATGTCGTCGGCGGCGAGGTCGCCCGCTGTCACTTCGCCGCCCCCGCCCACGCCATCGCCGGCGCCTCGAACGCGTGGTACTCGTCCTCGAGCCAGCGCGCGAACGCGAGCACGTCCATGTCGCCGAAGGCCGGGCCGATGACCTGCGCGCCCACCGGCAGCGCGGGACGGTCGCGCTCGGCCGGCGCCACCTCCAACGGCACGGCGCAGGCCGGCAGGCCGACCAGGCCCGGGTAGCCGGCCCAGAAGAGCGCCTCGGTGGTGGGCTGCATCAGCGTGCGGCCATCGGCGGCGCGCACCGGGATCAGCCGCTCCCAGCGCTCGCCGCGCTCGTTGCGCACGAAGGCCGGCGTCGTCGCGACCGGGCAGACGAGCAGGTCGAAGCGCTCGAAGAAAGCCGCCCATTGCTGGCGCAGCTTGTCGCGCCGCTGGTCGAACTGCACCCACGTGCGGTGGCTCGTCGTGCTGCCGCGGTCCATGCGCGCCGGGTAGCTGGTGTCATCCGCCGAGTAGCGCGGCGCACGCTCGAGGGCTGCAGCGTACGCGGCATCGTCGAAGCGCGCGCCGGTGGCAGCGCGCAGCAGGTGCAGATAGACCGCGTGCGCCTCGGCGCTGTCCACCGGGCGCACGTCTTCGTCGACGTGCACGCCCGCGCGGCGCAGGAAGTCCGCCAGCCGCGCGAGCGCCGTGCGCAGCGGCGCGTCGACCGGTGCTTCGGCATCGTCGGCGACGATCGCCACGCGCAGCCGCGCCGGCGGCGTGCCGCGCGTCGCCCACGCCAGCGGCACGCGGCCGACGGGCGTGTACATCGTCGGCGGATCACACAGCACCTGCATCGCCAGCGTCAGGTCGTGCGCGCTGCGCGCCATCGGGCCGGCGGCGGCGATGTCGATGTTGTCGGCAAAGGGCACCGGCACCAGCTCGTGCCCCGCCTGCGGCACGACGCCCCAGGTCGGCTTCAGCCCCCAGACGCCGCAGTAGTGCGCCGGGTTGCGGATCGAGGCGCCAATGTCGCTGCCGATCTCGAGCCCCGTCAGCCCCGCCGCCAGCGCCGCGGCGCTGCCGCCCGAACTGCCGCCGGGCGTGCGTGCCGGGTCCCACGGGTTGCCGGTGCTGCCGTAGACGGGGTTGAAGCTCTGCCAGTCCGCGAGCGACACCGGCACGTTCGTCTTGCCGAAGACCACCGCACCGGCCGCCTTCAGCCGCCGCACCGCCACCGCGTCGCGCGCCGCGCGGTTGTCGGCGTGCGCCGTGTAGCCGTAGGTGGTGGGCAGGCCCGCGACGTTGAACGACTCCTTCACCGTCATCGGCACGCCGTGCAGCGGGCCCCACAGGGCATCGGGTCCTTTCGCGAGCGCCGCATCCGCTTCGTCGGCACGCTGCCGCGCGCGCTCGGCATCGAACACGACGACGGCGTTGAGCGTCGGGTTCAGCCGCTCGATGCGCGCGAGGTAGTGCTCGAGCAGTTCACGCGCGCCGATCTCGCGGCGGCGCAGCCGGCGGGCGAGTTCGTGCGCAGGGAGGAAGGCGATGTCGGCAGGGTACATCGGGGCCGCCGGTCCGCCTGCACGCAGCCCGGTCAGAGCCGGGCCAGGTCCGGCCGCGGAATCGGCATCACGCTCTCGAACGCCCGCGCCGCGCGCAGCACGAGCGCGTCGCCGAACATCGGCCCGACGAACTGCACGCCGATCGGCAGCCCGTCGCTGGTGATGCCACACGGCATCGTGCACGCCGGCTGCTGCGTCAGGTTGAACGGGTAGCTGAACGGCGTCCAGCCGAGCATCGCCTCGGGCGTCATGTCGCGGTGGCCCGCCGGCATCGCATCGAACGCGGGCACGGCGACCGTCGGCGTGACGAGCAAGTGCCAGTGCTGCATGAACTGCCGCATCTGCGAGCCCAACGTGCCACGCCGCAGATGCAGCCGCTGCACATCCAGAGCACTCAGCTTCGAGCCCAGCGCCGCCTGTGCGGCGAAGTCCGGATCGGTGCGCGCCTGCTGCTCGCGCGTCAGCGTGTTCCACACCGTCCACGCGCCGACGAACCACAGCCCCGTCGTGATCTCGAGCGGATCCTCGAAGCCCGGATCGATCTGCTCGACGTGGGCGCCGAGTTCGGCCAGCCGCTGCACCGCCGCCGCGCAGGCCTCGGCGACTTCGGGATGCACGTTCTTCGCGTAGCCGAGCGTCGGCGACCAAGCGACGTGCAGGCCGCGGATGCCGTCCTCGAGGCCGACGGTGTAGTCGTGCGCGCCGTGCGGCGTCTCGGGTGGCAGGCTCGTCCAGTCGCGCGCGTCGGGGCGCGTGACCAGGCTCATCAGCAGCGCCGCGTCGCGCACGCTCATCGTGTGCGGCCCGAGGTGCGCGACGGTGCCGAACGGCGACAGCGGATACGCCGGCACGCGCCCGAAGCTCGGCTTCAGGCCGAAGTTGCCGCAGAACGACGCCGGGATGCGCACGCTGCCGGCGCCGTCGGTGCCGATCGACAGCGGCCCCATGCCGGCGGCCACCGCGGCGGCGCTGCCGCCCGAGCTGCCCCCGGGCGACTTCAGCGGGTTCCACGGGTTGCGCGTGAGGCCGGTCTTCGGCGAGTTGGTCTCGCCCTTGCAGCCGAACTCCGGCGTCGTCGTCTTGCCCAGCAGCACGGCGCCGCCTTCGCGCAGGCGCGCGGCCACCGGCGCGTCGACGTCCCAGGGCTGGTTGGCATCGACGGTGAAGCTGCCGCGCAGCGTCGGCCAGCCCTTCACGAGGATCAGGTCCTTGATCGACGCCGGCACGCCGTCGAGCACCGACAGCGGCTCGCCGCGCAGCCAGCGCGCCTCGCTTGCCTGGGCAGCAGCGAGCGCCGCCTCGGGCGCCAGATGGCAATAGGCGTTCAGCCGCGGGTCCAGCCGGTCGATGCGTGCCAGCACCGCGTGCGTCGCCTCGACCGGCGAGAGGCTGCGGCTGTGGTACAGCGACACGAGTTCCGCCGCGGTGAAGTCGGCCACGTCGCTCGCGCGCGGCCGGATCTCGCCGCCGACGAAGCTGGTGCTCGTCGTCGGGCCGCGGCGGCGGGGTGGCGGCGGCGGCGGCGCGGGCATGGCAGCCTTTTAACGCAGCGCCCGTTGCGTGCCGCGCCGCCCGCGCCGCGTATCCCTAGAGTCGCAGCCGCCCGAGCGGCCCGAGCGGCCCTGTGGCCGCCGCCGGCCTGGCTGCGCGGCACGCGGTCACCGCACGAACTTCCCGTTCGCCCCCACCATCGTCAGCTCGACGAAGCTGCGGCCGACGTGGTCGTTGGGGCCGAAGGTGACGAGGTCGCCGCTGCCAAGGTCGAAGCCGCGCAGCGAGCGCAGCGCCTCCATCAGCCGCTCGCGCGTCAGCTCGCGGCCGGCGCGCTTGAGGCCCTCGACGAGGATGCGCGCCGAGACGTAACCCTCCATGCCGGGGTAGCCGCCGTCGGGCAGCTTGTTCGCCTGCATCAGCTGCCGGTACTCAGTGGCGACGCGCGAAACCTGGCTTTGCGGCGACGGGAACACCTGCGAGACGACGAGGCCGCGGATGCGCTCGCCGACCTCCTTGTGGATCGCCTCGACGCCGGCCACCGACCAGGTAAACACCTGCGGCGGCGCGGGCAGTTGCACGAGCTGCTTGTAGAACGCGGCGCCGGGGCCGGCCAGTGCCGTCAGCACCACCGCCTGCGGCGGCGTGGCGGCGAAGCCGGCGAGCAGCCTGGCCGCGTCCTCCGCTTTCGTCGACGATACGGCCAGCGGCTGGATGCCTTGCGCCTTCAGCGCCGCCTCGGCGAGCGCGCGGCCTTCCTCGCCGGTGGGGTCGGGGCTGTAGACGAGCGCGATGCGGCCGATGCCGATCGTGCGCAGGTGCGCGACGATGCGCGCCAGCTCCTGCCCGTAGCTGGCCTTGTAGTGGAAGAGCAGCGGGTGGTGCGCCTGCACGCTGTCGGCGCCCGACGTGGTGCCGATGAGCGGCACGTTGCGCTCGGCCAGCACCTTCATCGCCGCCACTGTCTGCGGCGTGCCGCTGTTGGCGAACATCACGAAGACACGCTCTTCGTCGACGAGGCGGCGCGTGTTCGCGGCGGCGCGCGCCGGGTCGTTGCCATCGTCGACGGTGATCAGGCGCACGCGCCGCCCGTGCACGCCGCCGGCGGCGTTGACGCTGGCGATGTAGGCCTCCATCGCCTCGGTGGCCGGCTTCATGCGCGCGGCCAGGCTGCCGGTGAGGCCGGCGCTGCGGCCGATGAGGACGGCCGCGTCGCTGACGCCGGGCACGGCTTGCGCGCGCGCGGCCAGCGGCCAGGTCAGTGACCCGGCGAACGGGAGGGTCGAGCCGAGCGCCAGCCATCGGCGCCGGGTGAACAGGGTGTTTGTCATCGCTTGAATTCCATCGGCACTCCAGCGGGAGCCGCAACCGCTCATGCGGGCGGTGACCGAGGTGCGCACAGGGTAACCCCGAGGCGGACGCCGACAAGGCGGCAATCGGCCGGCCGGGGCGGTGCGGCATCATCGCTCCAACGCCGAGGAGCCGTGCAATGAAACTCGTCATCGCCCAGATGAAGCATGAGACCAACACCTACTCGCCGGTGCCGACGCCGCTGGCGCGCTTTGCCACCGGCGCGCCGGTGCCGCCCGAGGGTGCCGCCGCGGTGGCCGCCTACCGCGGCACCGGCTCGGCGATCGGCGCCTTCATCGAGCTGGCCGAGCAGGCCGGCGCCGAATACGTGGTGCCGATCGCCGCGGCGGCCTGGCCGAGCGGCCCCGTGGAGGATGCCGCCTTCGAGCACATCGCCCAGCGCATCTGCGACGCAGTGGCCCAGGGCTGCGACGCCGTGCTGCTGGACCTGCACGGCGCCATGGTGACCGAGCGCTTCGACGACGGCGAAGGCGAATTGCTGAAACGCGTGCGCGCCATCGTCGGGCCGACGGTGCCGATCGGCGTGGCGCTGGACATGCACACGAACCTCTACGACGCGATGGGCGACCACGCCACCGTCATCGCCGGCTACCAGACCTACCCGCACATCGACATGTACGAAACGGGCCTGCGCGCCGGCCGCGCCGTGCTGGCACAGCTCGCCGGCAAGGCGCGGCCGACGATGGCCTGGGGCCGCAACCCGATGCTGCCGCACGTGATGCGCCAGGGCAGCGCCGATTCACCGAACCGCGAGCTGCAGGCGCGCTGCAAGCAGATGGAGGCCGAGGGCGCGCTGTGTGCGAGCCTCTTCGTCGGCTTCCCGAATGCCGACATCCGCGACGCGGGCCTGTCGGCCGTCATCGTCACCGACAACGACCCGGCGCTGGCGCGACGCTGGTGCGACGAGCTGCTGGCGATGGCCTGGGAGCAGCGCGAGAAGTTCGTCTACAAGATCGAGCCGCTCGCGGCCTCGATGCAGCGCGCGCGTGAACTGGCGGCGAGCAAGCCCGCGGGCAGCGGCCCGATCGTGCTGCTCGACCACAGCGACAACTGCGCCAGCGGCGGCACGATGGATACGATGACGGTGCTCGGCGCGATCCTCGATGCCGGGCTCGACGACGTGGCCGCGTTTGCGATCTTCGACCCGCAAGCGGTGCAGCAGATGATGCGCGCCGGCGTCGGCGCCGAAGTGACGCTGGCGCTCGGCGGCAAGCTCGACATGCCGACGATCGGCTTGAAGGGCGAGCCGCGCACGGTGAGCGGCCGCGTGCGGATCCTCAGCGACGGCCGTTACCGCAACCGCGGCCCGATGGCGCGCGGCGAGGCCGGCGACATGGGCCCGGCTGCCGTGCTCGACACGGGCCGCGTGCAGATCGTCGTCATCAGCGACCACGTCGAGCCGCACGACCTGGCGGCGTTCACCGCAGTGGGCATCGCGCCGGAGACCAAGCGCTTCGTGATGCTGAAAAGCCGCGTGCACTGGCGCGCCGGACTCGGCTCGCTGGCGCACGCGGTGGTGGAGTGCGCGGGCACCGGGGTGTGCACGTCGGACTACGACCTGCTGGCGTTCAAGAACGTGCGGCGGCCGGTCTATCCGCTGGATGCGGGGGTGCGGCGGGGTTGAGGCGGGCGGGCTTCACCCGTTCGCGCCGTGTGGCGCCTCGCGCCCTGTTCGGACGCAGGGGCAATCAGCGTCCGGGTGCGGCCGGCGGGCGCGGGGCGAACAACGCGCGGTGCAGCCACAGCAGGAACGCGACGTACAAGAGCGGCAGCACGACCGTCTGCACGACGAACACGGCGCCCAGGCGTACGAGGCTCTCGACGATGTCCTGCGCGCGCTCGCGCAACGCCTCGACTTGGCGCGGGATGTCGCCGGCCTGCGTGGCCAGCGCCTTCAGGCGGTCGAGCAGGCTTTCGGCGGGCAGCGTGCCGGGTGTGCCGGTTGCGCCTGGCGCGCTTGATGCCCCTGATGCCCCTGATGCGGCCGGCCGCGCTGCGGCGGCATCGATGGCGTGCAGCCGCTCGGCGTGCTGCTGGTATGGCCGCGCCAGCACCGCCGCGTGCACCGCCTCGCCGGCCAGCGCCAGCACTGGCGTCGCCAGGCGCAGCATCAGCAGCGCCACCGCCAGCCGCGGCAGCCACGCCGGCAGGCCGCGTCTTCGCCAAGCGAGCGCGGCCCACGCGACGAGCAGCAGCGACAGCGCGACACACACCGGCCACGCCGACAGCAGCTCGATCAACAGCCGCTGCACCGCAAACGACGCGGTGGCGACGAACATCAGGTTCGAGAACTGCTCGACGACGTCGTCCAGCGGCTCGAGCACGGCGCCCGGCTTGATGGCGATGCCGGCGCCGACCTGCAGCGACACCGATGCTTCCTGCAGCGCGCTGAGCACCGCGTTGAGCGTGCGCGCCGCGGCGAAGGCGACGAGCGCGCGCTTCAGGCCCGCTTCGACCTGGCGCTCGCCGAGCGTGTCGAGCGGCTTCAGCCACGTCAGCGCCAGCGCCGCGGCGAGCAGCAGCGCGATCAGCGCGGTCTGGCGGGCCGGGCGCATCGTCGCGCTCTGGCGGTGCCGGTGGGTGAGACGCCGGCGGCGGCGTGAAGGAGCGGGCGCGTGCGGATCGACGCGGCCGCGCCGCTCATGCCGCCAACTTCAGCCGGCCGCCTCGGCGCAGCGCCGGCACAGGCATGCGCGGTCGCGCGCGGCCTCGGGCACGGCGGCCAGGCGCTCGCCGGGGATGACGACCTCGCTGCACCAGCACGGCGTCGCGAAGTCGCCGCTTGCCGCCGGCGCGCAGCCGTTGGGGCCGCCGCATAGCGGGCAGCGGGTTTCGGGCAGCGGCTTGCGCAGCGTGGCCCGCGTCTGCGGCGTCCGGTGGTCCGATGTGTTCGCGCGTTCGTCGGTCAGCGTCGGCCTCCTCCTTCTTCCCTAACCTGCCACCGCAGTGCACAGCTCGATCAGGCGGCGGGGGGGGGGGGGGGGGGGGGGGGGGGGGGGGGGGGGGGGGGGGGGGGGGGGGGGGGGGGGGGGGGGGGGGGGGGGGGGGGGGGGGGGGGGGGGGGGGGGGGGGGGGGGGGGGGGGGGGGGGGGGGGCGGCGGGGGCAGCGCGCCGAGGGCCGCGCGCACGCCCGCCGGAGACCGCCAGTCGCGAAGGCGAGCGTCGTCGCGCCGGTGTCGAGTTCGCCGTAGGTGCCCGTCTCGTGCAGGAAGCGCCGCTTCAACCCGAAGGCGCGCTCGAAGAACGCCAGTGACGCGGCGACATCGGGCACGTAGAGGATCGTGTAGCCCAGCTTCATGGCGGACTCCCTGTCGGTCAGGGGGGTGGGCGGGGCGAAAGCGAGTGCCAGTGCCACGGCCGCTACTTCTTCTTGCACGAGCCTTGCTCGATGACGCGCCCGTCGGCGCATTCGGTGATGACGCGCGGCGCGGTTCTCGCAGTGTTCGCGGCGGCGGGCGAGGAGGCGGAAGAACCCGAAGCCGCCGCCGAGGCGGCGCCGCGCACGTACATGATCTTCTTGCGCCCGAGTTCGCAGGTGCCCACCGCCTGGCCGGGCGCCGAAGCGGCCTGGTCGACCGCTTCGAGCCGGAAGTCGCTGACGCCCTTGGCGCGGATGCGCGCTTCGATCGGCGCCATCACCTTTTCACACGGCGTCGCGAGTGCGCTGCCGGCGATGGTGACGAGGGCCGCGAAGAGCGTGGTGCGCGCGGTGAGCCCGATGGCGATGCCCTTGAATCTCATGCCGTCCATCGTAGCCCTGCATCCGGGGCCGTGGAAGTCAGACCGCGGTCACGCCGCCCGGCATTGCTGCGCCACCGCGACGCCCTTCAGGAACGAGCGCCGCACGGTGCCGGCGGCGATCGCGGCGTTGACCTGGCGCGTGTAGCGCTCGGCGCCGGTGAGCTCGGCGCCGAGCACCTCGTCGAGCGCGCGGATGTCGGCCAGCAGCGCCTCGCAGGCCAGGCTCGCCGGCCGCGCATACGGCGCGCCTTGCGCCGTGCGCAGCGCCGGCGGGATCGGCGCGTTGACGAGGTTCAGGTCGGCCAGTGGCGCCGTCGCGGCCGCGGCGAGGCCGTCGTTCTGCTGCGTCGTGCAGGACGCGAGCATCAGCGCGGCGGCGAGGAGGGTGAGGGTTGCGAGTGGAGTGCGGATCGAGGTCATGGCGGGCAGGATAGCCGCAGGCCGTGGTCGTCCCGCCCGTCGTTCTCCGCCCGTTCGGCCTGCTGCCGCGCCGACACCTCGAAGCGGTTGTCGAGGTACGGACGGCGGCCGCGCGCCCACTGCAGCAGGCTCTCGGCCGGGTAGGCGACGAGGAACAGCGCGCCCCAGCGCTCGTACTGCCGCACGTGCACGCGCTCATGTGCGCGCAGCGCGTCGTGGAGCGCGGCGCTGCGCGCGAGGACGACGTGGCCGAAGGTGATGGCGTCGAACGGCAGTCGCGGGGGCTGCGCGCGCATCCCCGGACGCGCGCTCGGACGTCGGTCGCGCGCGCTGACCTCGATGACGCCGTCGCGCCAGACCATTCGCCCGCCGAGCGCCAGCAGCGGCAACGCCAGCGCCAGCCCGAGCAGCGAAGCCGGCGCGGCCCAAAGATGCGAGGCCATGCGAGAGGCCCCGCGAGAGGCCCTGCGAGAGGCAACGCGAGGAGCCACGCTCACGACGGCACGCTCCCGGCTGCCGCCGGTGCCGCCCGGCGCAGTAGACGTTGTTGCCGCTCGAACGAGTCGCGCTCCTGGAAGGCAACGATGCGCCGGCCGCGGTAACGCGCGTAGTCGGCAATGAACGCGGCCGTGTCGGCATAGGGCCCGGCAACGAGACCCGGGCGCTTCGAATCGGCGAAGAAGAACCGCCGGCCATCGGCCTCGTACACCGCCACCCAGTGCCGGCGCAGCGTCTGGCCGGAGAGCGTGACCGGGTCGAACTCGATCATCAGGTAGCGGGCTTGCGTGCCCGGCGCGATGCGGCGCAGCGTCTCGACGCCGAAGCGCGCCACGTCGACGCACACGCCGCTCGGCCGCGCGAAGAACGCGGGCGGCTCGATGATCGGCAGCGTGCCTTCGCGCTGGCGCTGCGTTTCCGACAGGCGCGCGGCGCGCGCCGTGTCGTAGCGGAAGTGCTGGCCGAGCCAGGCCTCGATGTGCGCGGCGCTGCGCCAGCGGGCGAGGGCGCCGTCGTAGGTTGCGACGTCGAGGGCGGCCGCGGCATCGGGCGAGGCCGGCGCCGCGGGGCGCGCGCCTTCGGGGGCGTCGGAGAACGGGTCGGCGGACTGCGCGTTCGCGGCCGGCGTGAGCGTGGTCGCGGCAATCGCGACGATCGCGACGATCGCAGCCCAGGCCGCGAGCATCCGCTTCACCGCGCCCTTCATCCGCTCACGGCCGCGTCCGCATCCCCGCCGCCAGCCGCTGCCACGGCAGGTCGCCCGGGTCGGCGGCCATCGGCCCGGCCGCCTTGCCGACGAGCACGTGGCTCGCGTTGGGCTGGAAGTCGGCGCGGAAATGCACCGAGCTCTTCACGATGATCAAGCGCATCTGCTCGGCGTGGATGCCGACCATGCGCAGCAACTCGCGGTCGAGCAGCTGCTTCTTGCCGCTGACGACCGCCACGCGCACGCCGTCGATCTCGAGGCAGGCGCTGGGCCCGAGGGCCACTGTCAGGCCGGTCATCATCGGCCCCTTCAGCGTGACGCGGCCGTCGGCCAGCGCCAGCACCTTGAAGCGGCCCTGTACCGGCGCATCGCTGAGGCTGCCGCTGAAGGTGGGCACGGCGCGGCCGAGCGCGAGTTCGATCTCGGCGCCGACGCCGCCCTCGTGCGCAGCGCGCGCCGCCGCGGGGTCGAACATCAGCCCGAGCGCCACCTGGCCCGGAAAGCGCCGGCCGGCGCCGTGTGCGAGCAGCGCGTGCAGCATGCCGGTGGTGTTGCTGTCGCCGCCGGCGCCCGGGTTGTCCTGCGTGTCGGCGAGCACGACGGGCTTGCCGGCCCGTGATGACTGCGCGGCGAGGTCGAGCGCTTGCGCCACCGCGTCGCGCGCCGGCAGCACCGTCACGCGCCATTGCGCCGGCTCGGCGGCGCGCGCGTAGAGCCGTTCGACGGCGGCTTCCGCGCGTGCGCCGTGCCCCCACAGCACCGGGCCGCACTCCTCGAAGTCGGCGGCGGGGAAGCCCGGGCAGAAGCTCAGCACCGCGTCGAACTCGCGGTCCAGCGCCTTCAGCTCGTCATACAGGCCCTGCGCCGGTTCGAGGAAGGTGCTCTGTGCGTTGAGCGCAATGAGGTACGGAAAACGCCGCGCGTGCATCGGCTCCTTGCGCCCGGCCTTGAACCGGCGCGCCAGCAGCGCAGCGGCCAGCTCGCCGGTGGCGGCCATGTCGACGTGCGGGTAGGTGCGGTACGACACCAGCGCGTCGGCCAGGTCGAGCATCTGCCGCGTCACGTTGGCGTGCAGGTCGAGGCTCGCGACGATCGGCAGCTCGCGCCCGACGATCGCGCGCAGCCGCCGCAGCAGTTCACCTTCGCTGTCGAGCGCGTGCTCGGCCGCGGCGGCGCCGTGCAGGTCGAGGTAGATCGCGTCGAGCCCGCCGCGGTCGCGCGCGGCGATCACGTCTTCGCAGATCGCGCCGGCGATGCGCTCGAAGGCGTCGCGCGTCACGTACGACGACGGGATCGCGCCCGCCCAGCACGACGGCACGAGCGTCCAGGCGCTGGCGACGCTGCCGCCACTTCCCCCGCCGCCGCGCCGTGCCGCCTCGATGAAGCCGGCCACGGGGATGTTGATGCCCGCAAGCTGCTCGACCATCGCGGCGCCGCGAACGAAGGCCGGGAACGAATCACCGCGCGTGAACGCGGCCCAGTCGGCCAGGCTCGGCGCGAAGGTGTTGGTCTCGTGCTGGTAGCCGGCGATGAGGATGCGGGGCATGGCGGGGCGGCCGGCGCTGCGAAGCGGGCATTGTGGCGCGGCCCGAAAGGCACGAGGGGCGCCCGCGGCGCCCCTTGTCGTCGACCGGCCGCGCGCCGGTGCGTCTCAGCGTCGTGGGCGGCGCTTCACGGCGCCCAGCCCGGCCGCCAGCGCCATGCCGACCAGGGCAAGCGTCGCCGGTTCGGGCACGCGCTGCACGAGCACGAAGTCCTGACGCTGCGCGTTGCTCAGCACGCTGATCGAGTACAGGCTCTGGCTCAGCGCCGAAGCCTGCGCGAGCAGCGTGTTGGCGGCGCTGATCACGCCGGCCGGCGCCGAGCTGGCGGCAAAGCTGCCCTGGCCCGACGAGACGTTCAGCGCGCCGCCGGACTCGTAAACCGACTCCCACACCGCCAGTTGGATTGCCGCCGAAGCGGTGGAAGAGGCCGGCGAGTTCGCGCCGCCCAGCACGGTGAACAGACGGCCCAGGCGATCGACGATCGTCGTTGCCGCCGCCGGCAGCGGGTTGCCGTTGACCAGCACGCTGCTGAAATAGTTGACGCCGCCGACGACGCTGTAGCCCTGCAGCGGATTGCCGAACGAGAAGTTCTGCGTGATCTCGACGCAGTAGGTATAGAACGGGTTGGCGTCGAAGCCGCCGCTGCCGCTCAGCGTGCCCTGGAAGGCGCCGGCGGCCTGGTTGGAGAGGTTCGGCGAGCCGACCGACACGGTCTGGTAGCCATTGGCCCAGCCGTTGAGGCTCAACGTCATGGCCTGGGCAGACCACGCGGTACAGGCCAGCGCACCAGCGACAACAGCGCGCAGCAGACGGGACTTCATGGGCAGGGGCTCCCTCGAAACGGACCTGAATGTCGGCCACCGACGGTTGGTGGCGAGGGGGAGGCTAGGGCCGGGCGGCCGGTCGTGCAGCCCCGCGATCAGGTGTGCAGGCGTCGATCCTGACGCTCACGTGCAGACGTTACGCCGCGTTACGCCACGGCGCGACGGCGGGCACGACCCAGGCACGGCCATCGCCCATCGCCCATCACCCATCTCGTCACCCAGCGATTCGCTGCAGCATCGACTCGGCTTCCTGCCGCTGCGGTGAAGGCGGCAGCCCGTCGATCGCGCGCTGCAGTTCGGTGGCCGCCTTGCTGCGCTCGCCGCGCGCCAGCAGGTAGCGCGCGAGGTGGATGCGCAGCACCGGCTCGCGCGGCTGCAACTCCACCGCGCGCGACTGCACGCGCAGCGCCTCGTCACCCTGGTGTGCGGCGGCGTGCGCGGCCGCAAGCGTGTCGAGCACCGCGGCCAGGTGCGGCTGAAGACCCGCGGCGCGCTTGGCGAGCACGAGGCCCTCGGGGTCGCCGCGGCGCGTCAGCAGGCCGGCGAGGTTGTTCATCACGAGCACGTGGTCGGGCTCGATGCGCAGCGCTTGGCGGTAGTGCGCTTCCGCGTCGGCGTTGCGGCCGGCGCGCATCGCCACCTCGGCCAGGTGCGCGAGGAAGAGCGCGTCCTCGGGCGCCGCGGCGAGGCGCCGTTGCGCGAACGCCGCCGCGCCCGCCGGGTCGGCCGCGAGCAGCGCGCGATGCAGGTCGACTGCGGTGGCCGGCGAGCTGTGCCGCTCGTAGGCCGTGCGCCAGGCGGCGGCCGCCGGCTGCATGCGGCCGAGTGCCGCTTCCAGTTCACCTTCGAGCTGCCAGCCGAGCGCCTCGCGCGGGCGCCGCTGTTGCACGCCGCGCGCCAGCGCGCGCGCCCGCTCGGGGTCGCGTTCGGCCAGCGCCATGCGCAGCGAAGCGCGCAGCACACCGGGCGACTCGGGTTCGAGTTCGAGCGCGCGCGCCAGCGGCCCACGTGCCGCGGCCGTCTTGCCGGCCAGGCCGTGCGCGATCGCCAGGCGCAGGTGCGCTTCACCGGACTGGGGCCGCTGCTGCGTCAGGCGCGCCAGCGTCGTCACGGCCTGCGTCGCCTCGCCAGCCATTTGC
Organism: Betaproteobacteria bacterium; assembly: GCA_016716535.1. Taxonomy (GTDB): domain Bacteria; phylum Pseudomonadota; class Gammaproteobacteria; order Burkholderiales; family Burkholderiaceae_C; genus Rubrivivax. Next base: position 759,047 of record JADJWD010000005.1, read on the forward strand.
TGCGCCTCGGCCAGCGCGAACAGCAGATCGGGTTCGTCGGGCAGCGTCGACGTGGCCGACTGCGCGCGGGTCAGCGTCGCCACCGGGTCGCCCAGGCGCCGCTGCAGATCGACCGCGGCGCGCCAGTTGACCGCGTCCTTCGGGTCGGCACGCACCGAGCGGTCGATCCAGGAGGTCACTTGCGCGACCGGCTCGCCGCGGCGCAGCGCCAGCTCGGCCATCGCCAGCATCGCGGGGGCCGACTGCGGCTCGAGCTTCAGATAGGCCTCGTAGCGCCGGCGCGCCGCGTCGGGCTGCTGCTCGGCCATGTCGAGCGCCGCCAGCGCGTCGACCGCAGGGCGGAAGCGCCCGTCGAGCGCCAGCGCCTCTTCGTACGCGGCGCGCGCCTGCGCGCGCGCGGCCGTGCGCTGGGCGATGCGCTCGGCGGGCGCGCGCGCCGCGGCGCGCATGGCGTCGGCCGGCGGCACCTCTTCGACGATGCGGCCGCGCAGGTACGGCAGCAGCGGCAGCCTCGGCTGCTTGACCGCGGCCTGGGTGATCGCCTTCAGCGCCGCGGCCCGATCGCCGCGTTGCATCAACGCCGTGATCAGCGCGAGGTCGGCGCCGACCTGGCCGGTGTCGGCCCTCGCCACGGCCTGCAGCTCGGCCAGCCCGATGTCGTGCCGCCCCTGCGAGAGCTGCACCTTCGCCGCCGCCGTGCGCAGCGCGGCATCGGCCGGGCGCAGCTGGCGGGCGCGTGCGAAGGCGGCCTCGGCGGCCGCGAAGTCGGCGCGCCGCGCGTGCGCCTGGCCGGCCAGCACCCACAGCTCGGCGCGCTCGGGCTCGCTGGCCGCCGCGCCGCGCTCTTCGAGCAGCGGCTGCAGCGCCGCGAGCGCGCGGTCGGGGCGGCCGCGCAGCAGCAGCAACGCGGCGAGTTCGCGCCGCGGCACCACCGCGCCGGGCAAGCCAGTGGCGGCCGCTGCGAGATGCGTCTCGGCCTGCGAGTGCGCGCCCAGGCGTGCCTCGGTCATGCCGGCCAGCAGCAGCACCTGCGGTGAAGGCTCGGCGAGCTTCAGCAGCAGTTGCGTGCGCTCTTGCGCCCGCGCCAGATCACCGCCGAGGAAGGCCGTCAGGCCATCGAGGTACTCGGTGAGCGGCAGCCCGGGGACCGCCCGGCGCAGCTCGGCGACCTGCGCCTTGGCCGCCGCGAGATCGCGCGTGCGCAGCAGCAGCGTCACGAGCGCCGCATGCGCCTCGCCGCGCGCGGGTTCGAGTTGTAGCGCCTGGCGGAAGGCGGCGATCGCGGCGGCTTCCTTGCCCTCTTGCCCGTCCACACGGGCGAGCAGTTCGCCCAGCAGATGCCAGGCCTGCGCCGCCTGCGGCTGCATCCGGGTCAGCGTTTCGGCGTCGCGTGTCGCGCCGGCGAGGTCGCCGCCGTCGGCGCGCAGTCGGGCGTGCAGCGCCAGTGCGGGCAGGTGGCTGGGCGACTCGGCGAGCGCGAGGGCAAGGGCGGTCTTCGCCGCCGCGGCGTTCTTGCGCTCGGCGTGCGCGGTGGCCACCAGGGTCAGCAGCTCCGGCGTCGTGGCGTTGGCATGCCGCTCGATCACGCGCTCGGCCTGGCCCTGCGCGAGCCACAGGCGCGCTTGCGGCACGGCCAGGTCGGCAGCGGGGACGCCGAAGCGCTCGGCCCGCTGCAGTTCACTCTCGGCGCCGCGCAGGTCGCCTTGCGCGAGCAGCGTGCGCGCGAGCAGCAATCGCCCCGGGCCGCTTTCCGGCTGCTTGTCGAGCAGCGCGCGCGCCTCGACCAGCGCGCCGGCGGTGTCGCCGCGGTCGAGCCGCGCCTGGCCCGAGGCCAGCATCTTCTCGGCGGACGAACCGCTGCAGGCCGCGGCAAGCATCAGCGCGGCCGCGACGGCAAGACCCGTCGCCGCGCCGCGGCCACGGACGATGGCGCTCTTGTGCATCTGGGGCATGCTAGCCACGAAAGACGCGGTGGCCGTGTCGGCCTGTTCGACAGGCCGCGGCGTCACGCGCACAAAGCGCGCCGGGCGTGAAGAACTTGCCGCGCGGCTAACGGACAGGCGGGCGTGGCAGGCGCGTCACTTCGGCAACTCCACCGCCGCCCCCACCTCCTCATCCACCGCCTTCTGCACCGCCTTGTAGAACGCCTCGCGCGCCTCGTTGGCGGTGCGGTCGGATGCGCCGCCGCCCCAGTTGGCGTTGGAGGCGATGACGAGCTTGCGCTTGGGGTCGATGAAGATGCCCTGGCCGAAGATGCCGCGCGCGGCGAAGGTGCCGTCGTCGTAGGTCCACCACTGGTAGCCGTAGCCGCGGCCAGGCCGTCCGATGCCGGTGCGCTCGGTCGTCGCTTCGCTCAGCCAGCCTTCGGGCACGATGCTGCGGCCATCGACGCGGGCGCCCTCGAGGATGAAGAGCCCGAAGCGCGCGCGAAGTCGCGCGTCGCGGCCTGGATGCAGCAGCCGCTGATCTCGCGGCCGGTGCGGCTGAGGATCCAGGTGGCCTCCTGCTCCATGCCGGCCGGCACCCAGACCTTTTCCGACAGGTACGCGGCCAATGGCTTCTTCGTGGCTTCGCTGACGAGGATGCCGACGAGGTTCGTCTCGCCGGTGCTGTAGTGCCAGCGCGTGCCGGGCGGCGCTTCGCGCGGCAGGCGGCGCAGGTAGCTCACGAGCGCGTCGACACCTTCCTCGGGCTGGTGGTTGTTGAAGCGCGCCACGTCGGAGTTCGGGTCGCCGTAGTCCTCGTTCCAGCGGATGCCCGAGGTCATCGTCAGCAACTGGCGGATCGTCACGTCGTCGTAGGCCGAGCCTTTCATCGGCGCGATGTAGTCGCTGACCTTGTCGTCCATGCTGCGGATGTGGCCGTCGCGGATGGCCGCGCCCACGAGCGTCGAGGTGATCGACTTGGCCACCGAGAAGCTCGTCCAGCGCCCGGCCGCGTCGAAGCCGAGGCCATAACGTTCCAGGCGGACCTTGCCGTCGTGCACGACCATCAGCGCCGCGCTGCGCTGGCCGGCCATGTAGCCGTCGACATCGAGCGCCAGCTTCAGCGGCGGCCCAGGCGGCAACGGCGTGGGCTTGCCCCCGGCCGGCACGACGCGCCACTTCGCCAGCACGGGCAGCCGGTCGAGCGCACGAAAGGCCGCATCACGTTGCGGCTCGCTCCAGAACAGGATGTCGCGGTTGGTCGGCAGTGACGCGAGCAGCCCGCGCGTCTCCTTGTCGAGGCTGAACCAGATGGCGCCGCCGGCGACGACGAGCATGGCCAGCGCGCCCAACGCGATCTTCTTGAACTTCATTGCGATGCTCCGTAGAGGACTCCCAGTTCCTCGAGTTTGCGATCCACCGCCTCGCTCCAGCCGCGGTTGGCGGCCGGGCTGGCGGGGCTCGGGTGAAGGATCTGCGCGACCTGGATGCGGCGCGCGAGCGCCGAGTCGACGTGCGGGCCTTCGAGCACGTGGCGCAGGCACCGCTCGGCGAAGCCGCCGACGCCGATGGCCCACTGCGGCTGCAGCGCGCCCAGCGCCGCGGCGAGGTGCCGGTCGCAGGCCGCTTCGACGGCGCGGCGCTGCACGGCTGGCAGCTTGTCGGGCGTGAAGTTGCGCCCCGATTCCTCGAGGAAGACGAGCGGGCAGTAGTTCAGCACGAACCAGTCGCGGAAGAAGCTCTCGGCGCTGTCGAAACGTTGCGCCGCCCAGCCCCACAGGCGCCGGCCGCTGACCTCGGAGCGCGCGCACTCGAAGCCGTCGATGCGGCGCTTGCCGTGCTCGCGGGCCGGCCGCGCGACCGGCGCGGTGACGCCCATCCAGTCGCGCACCGCGGCCACTTCGCCGAACGGCACGCCGGTCTGCATCATCCCGAACGGCCCCGGGTTCATGCCGAGCAGCACGACGCGCTTCGTGGTCGCGCCGTAGCGCCGCACGTAGGCCTCGTACGGCGCCCAGGCGTATTGCAGCGGGTCGTAGACGTGCGCGATCGGCGGGCCGAAGCGCAGCCGCGCCAATGTCCGCGAGAGGTCGCCCGCGGCGGCGAGCAGGCGCTCGGCGGTGGGGGGGTGCATGGTGGCGATGGCTGGGTCCGGACGCGGGCCGGCATTCTGCGCGTTCGGCGCGTCGGCCCGCGCCGTCCCCGCCACGGCGGCGCAGGCCATCGGTTGCTTGCCACTACCATCGCCGCATGTCCGAGGCTCGCGACGACGACGCAGCGCTGGTCGCGCGGTGTCGGGCCGGCGATCGCTTCGCCTGGGAGGCGCTGGTGCGGCGCTACCAGCGCCTCGTCTACGCCATCGCGCGCCGGTCGGGGCTGGACGAGCCGACGGCCGGCGACGTGTTCCAGACCGTCTTCCTGCGCCTGCTGCAGCAGTTGCCCCGCCTTGCCGAACCCGATCGGCTGCAGGCGTGGATCGTCACGACCGCCAAGCGCGAGGCCTGGCTGCAGCACCGGCGCGCCGTGCGCCTCGTGTCGCTGGCGGCGGCGCATCCGGGCGTCGAAGACGCCGCCGAGGCCGAGGAGCGGGTCGCCGACCCGAGCCCCGGGCCCGACGAGGCGCTGGCCCATTGGCAGCAGGTCGCCCAGGTCGAGCGCGCGCTGGCAAGGCTCGACGAGCGGTGCCGGGCGCTGCTGCGCGCATTGTTCAGCCCCGAAGGCCCGGCCTACGCCGAGATCGCCGCCCGCCTGGGCCTGCCCGTGGGCAGCATCGGACCGACACGTGCGCGCTGCCTGGACAAGCTGCGCCGATCCCTCGACTGAGGGCCGGCTTCGCCCCGCGGCCCGGCCCGCGTGTATCAAGGCCCTGCCCACCGTGCTCTGTTGCAGCGTCGCCCACCGCCCATGAAACCGATCGACCAACTCACCGATGACGAATGGCTGGCGCTCGTGCAGCGCACGATCGCCCTCCCGGACGTGCCGCCGCACCTGCTGCAGCGCGCGCTGGCGCTGTGGGAGCGGCGGCTCGGCGCGCCGGCGCAGGGGCCCGCTGCCGAGGCCCCCTTGCCGAGGCGCTGGCTGGCGGTCCTGTCGTTCGACAGCTGGGCCGCCGCCCCGATGACCGCCGGCATGCGGGCATTGCCGTCCGAGGTGCGCCAGTTGCTCTTCTCGGCCGAAGGCTGCGACATCGATCTGCGCGTCGCGCCGCAGGACACGGCCGAAGGCAGCGGCGCGGGCTTCTCGGTGAGCGGCCAGTTGATGGGGCCGTTCACGCACGGCCGCATCGAGATCGCCCGCGCTGGCGACAGACCGGCCGGGCCGGCCGCGTACGCCGCCTTGGTGCAGCCATTGGGCGAGTTCCGCGTCGACGGGATCGCGGTGGGTTCGTACCGGATCACGGTGTGCCTGGGCGACACCGAGATCGAACTGCCGCCGCTTGACGTCGGCCCTGCGGCACGCGGGGCGGCGTGAAAGCGACCGTGGACCCGGCACGCCTGGAGGCAGCGGGTCTCCTCGTCGACCATGAGCAGGCGCCGCCGGCCGCGCTGACGGACGACTCGGCACGTGCCCTGGCCTGGGCCATCAAGGAGCTGTGTTACGGCGCCTGGAGCAGCCAGCCGCGGCGCGCGGTGCGTGCGGCGGCGGCGATGCGGCAGTTGCTGCAGGTGGCGCGGACGGCGGGGCTGAAGGCTGCCGTGCCCGAGATCGAGGCCTTGGCGTCGTGGACGGACGGCATCGATCACGTCATCGAAGGCGAGATGGGGGCGGCCTCGGCGGCGCTGGAGGCGGCGCGCCTGGCCTTCGAGCGCATCGGCCAGACGCGGCACGCCGCGCAGACGCAGGTGCCGCGCATCATGGCCCTGGCCATGCTTGGCCGGCACGACGAGGCGGCCCGCTGCGCGGAGGCGGCGCAGCGAGCGCTGCTCGACCACGGCGACCTGCTGGCTGCCGGCAAGGTGCTGCTCAACCTGGGCAGCCTGTACCTGCGCGAGCACCGCTACGCGGCGGCGGTGGAGCGGCTGCGCGAGGCCGCCGCGCTGTTCGCGCGCGCCGGTGACTCGGAGCACTCGGTGATGGCCGACATCGGCGTGGCCGACGCGCTGACCGCCTTCGGCGACTTCGGCGAGGCGCGCCGGACCTACGCCCGGGCACGCGCGCGCGCCGAGGCGCACGCCTACCCGGTGCTGCGCGCGCTGGCCGACGAGTCGCAAGGGCTGCTGGATCTCGTCTGCGGCCGCTACCGGGCCGCGCTCGCCGGCCTGGAGGGCGCGCGCCGGCAGTACTCCGAGCTGCAGATGCCGCAGCACCTGGCGATCGCCGAGAAGCAGCTGGCCGACGCCTACCTCGAGCTGCGCCTGCTGCCCGAGGCGCTGGCGGGTTACGACGCGGCGCTCGCTCGCTTCGAGGTGCTGGACATGAAGGTCGACCGCGCCTGGGCGGTGCTGCAGCGCGCCCGGGCGCTGGCGCTGGCCGGACAGGGGGCTGCGGCGACCACGGCACTGGCCGACGCGGCGGCCGCGTTTGCCGCGCTCGACACGCCGACCGGCTCGGCCGCCGTGGCGATGGCGCAGGCCGACCTGGCGCTCGCCGCGGGGGACGGCGGGTGGGCGCTGGCCCGCTCGCGCGAGGCGGCCGAGCGCTTCGGCGCCGCCGGCCTGCTCGATCGCCGTCTGCGCGCCGAGACGTTGCAGGCGCTGGCGTTGCTGCAGCAGGGTGACCCGGCCGCCGCGCGGCGCGTCTTCGATACCACGCTGGCGGCGGCGCGCGAGCACGACCTGCTGCCGCTGCAACTGCGTTGCCTCAACGGGCGCGCCCTGGCCGCGCGCGCGCTCGGCGACGCGGGCGCGGCGCGGCAGGACCTGCTGGCGGCCGTCGAACTGTTCGAGGGCCAGCGGCGCCTGCTCCCCGGCGACGAAGTGCGCAGCGCCTTCCAGAACGACCATCTGCAGCCGTTTGCGCAGCTGCTCGCTCTCGGCCTCGAGGCGCACGAACGTGCCGAGGTCGACGCGGCCGCCGTGTTGGTGCAGCTCGATCGCCTGCACGCCCGCACGCTGGCCGACCGGATGGGCCCGGCGGGGAGCGCCGCCGACGACGACGCGGGCGGGCGCGCCGCGTCGCCCGCGACCGAGGTGGCGGCGGCCGAGGCGACTGAGGAACAGACACTGCGCGCCCGCCTCGCCTGGCTGTATCGAAGGCTGCGCCAGCAGGCCGACGGCGGTGGTGTCGAGACGGCCCTGTCGGAGGCCCTGCGCGCAACTGAGCGCGAGCTGCTGGAGCGCCTGCGCCGGCAGCGGCTGGCGGCGGCGCCCGGCGCAGGGCCGGCCGGGGCCGGCTCCCTGCGCATCGGCGCGTTGCAGCAGGCGCTCGGGCCGGCGGATGCACTGGTCGAGTACGGCGTGCACGGCGACGAGCTGTTTGCCTGCGTGGCCACGCGCGAGTCGGTGCAGGTCCGTCGCCGCCTGGCGGCGTGGTCGCAGGTCGTCGACACCGTGCGCGCGCTGCGCTTCCAGCTCGACACGCTGCGCCACGGCGCGGCGCCCGTATCGCGACACCTGCCGATGCTCGAGGCGCGCACGCAGGTGTACTTGCAGCGCCTGCATGCGCAGGTGTGGCAACCGCTGGCCCCGGCGCTGCGCGGACGGGTGCGGGTGCTCGTGGTGCCGCACGCCCAGCTCGGGTCGGTGCCTCTTGCCGCCTTGCACGATGGCCAGGCCCACCTGGCCGAGCGCCTGCAGCTGGCCTATGCGCCCAGCGCCCATCTCGCCCAACAGGCGCTCGCGCGCCGGCCGGCGGCCGCTCGCACGGTGCTGGCGCTCGGCGCATCGGCGCACCTGCCGCATGCCGCGCAGGAGGCGCAGCTGGTCGCCGGGCTGCTGCAGCAGGGGCGGGCCTTTGTCGGCGATGAGGCGACGTTGCACACGCTGCGCACCCACGCCGGCCAGGCCGATGTCATCCACCTCGCCTGCCACGGACAGTTCCGCAGCGACAGCCCGGTGTTCTCGGCGCTGCATCTGCACGACGGGCCGCTGACGGCCGAGCAGGCGGAGTCGCTGCGCCTGCCGGGCAGCCTGATCGTGCTGAGCGCCTGCGAGAGCGCGTTGCACGACAGCCGCAGCGGCGACGAGATGTTCGGCCTCACGCGCGCCCTCCTGCTGGCGGGCGCTTCGCGCGTGATCGCGGCGCTGTGGCCCGTCGACGATGCGACGACGGCCGACTTCATGGCCGACTTCTACGCCGGCCTGAGGCGTGGCCACGCACCGGCCGCCGCCCTTCGCCTGGCTCAGCTCGCCACGCGCCGCCGCCGACCCCATCCGTTCTACTGGGCACCTTTCGTCTCGACGGGTGGATGGTGACAACGCCCCGGCGCCATCCAAGAATGTGCCAGGGGCGGGATGCGGCGCGTGGCCGCCGCCGAGCGCCAGCGCGCGCGATGGCGACATCGCGAGGGAGGTCGAATGGACACAGAGGGTTCCGGCACGGCACGCATCACGTTCGCCGTTGTCGCGCGCGCCTGCGCACCGGTCCTGCTCGCACTGGGCCTGTGCCACGGCGCGGCGGCGAAGGCCGACGCCGACGACGAGATCATCGTGCAGTTGCGCGAGCGCGCCGACATCGCGCCGCTGCTCGTCAAGCACCAGCTCAGCCTGATCGGCCGCTTCGGGCAGCGGCCGATCTACCGGCTCAAGCTCATCGGCCAGGCGAGCCTGAAGCAGAAGGTCGATGCGCTGCGCCGTGAATGGGAAGTCCGCTCGGTCGAGCCCAATGCCACCACGCGCGTGCTGGAGCCGGACAAGAACGTGCCGTGGGCGATCGGCGACCCGCAGGCGGGTTCAGCCGGGCAGTGGGCGGCGCAGGCCATCCGTCTGCCCGAGGCGCAGCAGATCACGACCGGCCGCGGCGTGCGCGTCGCGGTGCTGGACACCGGTGTCGACCGGCGCCACCCGGCGCTGGCCACGCGCCTGCTGAGAGGCTTCGACTTCGTCGACTGGGACCCGGACCCGAGCGAAGAACACGACCCGCTCGCCGACACCTACGGCCACGGCACGCACGTCGCCGGCCTCGTGGCGCTGGCGGCGCCGGGCGCGCGCATCATGCCCTTGCGGGTGCTCGACGCCCGCGGCTACGGCAATGCCTGGGTGCTGGCCGAGGCGATGCTGCACGCCGTCGACCCCGACGGCGACCCGTCGACCGACGACGGAGCGCACGTTATCAACCTGAGCCTGAGTTCGCTCGCCAGGACCGAGCTGTTCAAGACGGTGGTCAAGCTCGTCTCCTGCAAGAAGGGCAGCCTGAGCAGCGGCCCGAGGGACTCCGACGACGAGGACGACGACGACACCGGCGACGAGGGCGTCACGCTCGGCGACAAGGCGCGCTGCAGCGGCTTCGGTGGCGCCGTCGTCGTGGCCGCGGCGGGCAACCTGGGCACCGACAAGGTCCGCGAGTACCCGGCCGGCGAGACCTCGTCATCGTTGCTCTCGGTGGGTGCGAGCGACCGTGAGGGCTGGCTGGCACCGTTCAGCAACCACGGCTGGGTCAAGCTGGCCGCCCCGGGCGCGGAGATCACGAGCGCCGTGCCCGGCGGCGGCTACGGCACCTGGAGCGGCACGTCGATGGCGACGCCGCTGGTGGCTGGCGCGGCCGCGCTCGTGCGCTCGGTCGAACGCGAGCTGTCGGCCGACAAGGTGGTCAAGCGGCTGCGCGACCGGGGCGCCAGGCTGTGTGGTACGTCGATGCGGCAACTCGACGCCCTGGCGGCGCTCGACGACAAGGCCGCGCGGCGCGACAAGACCTCTTGCGAGAAACGCCGCGAGTGACGTTCTTGCCGGTGCCACTGCGGGTGCCCGTGCGGCTGCCTGTGCCGCCGCCGCGTCTCAGCGCGCGGCTCGCGTGCCCGCCAGGGCATGCCTGGCGATGCGGTAGCGCATCGTGTCGCGGCTGATGCCCAACAGCCGCGCCGCCTGGCTGACGTTGCCGTAGGCGCGCCGCAGTGCCTGCGCCAGGGCCTCGCGCTCCAAGTGGTGCAGGTTCAGCTCCGGCGGCGGCGGCGGGGGCGCCGGCCGCGGTGGCGGCGCGAACTCCAGGTGCGCGCTGTCGATCGTCCCGCCCGGCTGCACCAGCACGGCCCGTTCGAGCGCATGCCGCAGTTCACGCACGTTGCCCGGCCAGGGGTGCACGGCCATCGTCTCGCGCACGGCGCTGCTCAGGCGCGGCGGCGCCAGGCCGCGGCGCTCGGCCACGCCCTTGACGAAGCAGTGCGCCAGCAGCCACAGGTCGTCGCCGCGCTCGCGCAGCGGGGCCAGCTGCAGCGGCACGCCCGCCAAGCGCCGATGCAGGTCCGGGCGCAGGCGCCCGGCCTGCAGCAGCACCTCGGGCTGGCTGCGCGTGGCGGCAACGATACGCACGTCGACCGGCACTTCGCGTGTCCCGTGCACACGCTGCATCACACCCTGCTGGAGCAGCCTGAGCAGCCGCGCCTGCAGCGCCGGCGGCATGGCACCCAGATCGCTGATGAACAGCGTGCCGCCGTCGGCCGCCTCGACCAGGCCCTGCCGCCGTGCAGGCGCGTCGGCGCCGCGCTCGCGGCCGAAGAGCCGCGTCTCGGCCCCGGGCGCCGTCAGGTCCTCCACGTCGACGCGAACGAACGGTTGATCACGGCGTGCCCCGTCGAAGTGCAGGGCGCGTGCGACCTCACCTTTGCCCGTGCCGCTGGCGCCCAGCAGGAGCACGGCTGGCGCCTCGCGGCTGCGTGCCTCGGCGTCCAGCAACAGGCGCAGTTGCGTCTTCAGGCGCAGCATCGGAATCGACTCGCCGACCAGTTGCCCGACACCGGCGCGCTTCGCCTCGCGCCGGCGGTAGTAGGCCAGCGTGTCGGCCTGCCGCTGCTCGCCGAGCGCCTTCTGGAACGCGGCGTGCACGACCTCGGCCGCCGCCGCGCCCAGCACGAAGGCGCCGGCGCGGATGGCGCCGGCGGTCAGCGTGTCGCGCACCGCCAAGGGCGGGGCGAGCGCGAGCACGGGCACCGTGGCGTCGATCTCGCGCATGCGGCGCAGCAGACGCACGCCGTCCGGTGCGGCGCCGTTCACCAGGTCGACGACGATGCCGTCGGGCCGGTCCTGCTGCAGCGCCACGAGGGCGCTCGCACCGTCGCGGGCGGCGCGCAACGCATAACCGCGGCCCGCGAGGCCGCGCTCGAGGCCGCGGACCAGCGCCGAGTCACGGCCCACCACCAGGACCTGCCAACGCGGCGGCGTCGAGCCCGGCGGCGATCTCCGCATTTGCCCTGCGCCTTCGTCTTGCGCGACCGCGAGCCCGTTGCACCGAACATCCATCCGTGAGCACCCCCGAGACGGATCGGGGATCCGCCTGGCGCACCTCCCCGACCCTTGCCGCGCCTACAGAGGAGCGCCGCCGCGCACGGATACCGGTCGTCAGGGTTTGCACGATCGCATGATCGTGGGGGGTCCGTGCGCGCCCGCCATGCGCGCTGCACCTGTCGCCCCGTGACGGAGGGACTCGGCGGGCTACGCGCGCGCGCCGCGCGCCTTCTCGATCGGCACGGCCTCGCCGGTCTCGCCCGCATCCTCGAACCACTCCCGCAGCGCCTTCTTGCGCCGGCGTGCGCGCTGCGCGTCGAGGTCGATGACGCGGTCGGCCGACAGGATGGTCTCGGCGCGGTGCGCGATGATGACGCGTGTCACGGCGGTGGCGCGAATGGCGGCGCTGACGGCGCGCTCGTTGTTCGCATCGAGGTGGCTGGTGGCCTCGTCCATCAGCAGCACGACCGGCTGGCGGTACAAAGCGCGCGCGATCAGCGCGCGCTGCTTCTGGCCGCCGGACAGCACCGTGCCCATGTCGCCGATGAGCGTGTGGTAGCCCATCGGCATGGCGCGGATCTCCTCATGCAGCGAGGCCAGGCGCGCGCAGGCCTCGATGCGCCCGGGGTCGGGCCGGTCGTCGAAGAAGCTGATGTTGTCGGCCAGCGAGCCGGCGAACATCTGGTCGTCCTGCATCACGACCCCGATCATCGAGCGCCACTGCTCGCTGCCGATGCGCTCCAGCGGCTCGCCGTCGACGAGCACCTGGCCCTCGACCGGCTGCAGCAGGCTGGCGAGGATCTTCAGCAGCGTCGTCTTGCCGCAGCCCGAGCTGCCGGTGATGGCCACCGTCTCGCCGGCCTCGATGCGCAGGCTGACGCCGTCGAGGATCCAGGGATCGTTGTCGCTGTAGCGGAAGCGCAGGTTGCGCAGCTCGATCGACACCGGCGCGCGCCGCGCCGCCTCGCCCAGCGGCAGCGGCGCACGCGCCTCCGGCGCCGTGAGCGCGATGTCCGCCAGGCGCTCGGCGTGCAGGCGCAGCATCGTCAGGTCGACGGCGCGGTCGATGAGGTTGCTGATGCGCGACAGGAACTGATCCTTGTAGGCGATGAAGGCGAGCAGCATGCCCACCGTCATGGCGCCGTCGAGCACGCGCTGCGCGCCCAGCCAGACGACGAGGATGGCGAGCGTGCCGATGACCAGCGAGTTGCCGACGCGGAACAGCAGCCGCAGCTTGTGCGTCGTCAGCTGCCGGTTCACCGTCTCGACGAGCAGGTTGAGCCACTGCGCGCGGCGCCGCTCCTGCCCGTTGAACAGCTTGATCGCCTTCATGCCGCGCAGCGTCTCGAGGAAGTGGCTGTCGCGGCGCGCGCCCCAGACGATCGCTTCGACCGAGGCGTGGCGCAAGGGCGTGTAGGACACCCAGCGCAGGATGCCGTAGATCGCCGCGCCTGTCAGCACGACGCCGGTGAGCGCCGGCGCGAAGGCGAACATGATGGCCAGCGTGACGACGACCAGCAGACCGTCGAGCACGGTCTCGATGACGTCGGTGGTCAGCGCCTGCAGGATCGACTCCTGCGAGCCGAAGCGCGACATCACGTCGCCGATGTGGCGCGCCTCGAAGTACGACGTCGGCAGGCCGACGAGGTGGGTGAACAGGTTGGCGCGGCTTTGCACCTTCAGCGTCGCCGACAGCGCGATGCCGATCCAGCCGCGCATCGCCGACACCGCCGTGCGCAGCAGCATCAGCAGGCCGAAGCCGAGCGCCAGCACGAGCAGCAGGTCGCGGTCGGCGACCATCAGCGCGTGGTCGACCACCCACTGCATGAAGAACGGGCTGACGACGGCGAAGACCTCGATTGCCAGCGCCAGGCCGAACAGCTGCGCCAGCGTGCCGCGCAGGCCGACGATGCGGCCGAGCACGGAGCGCATGCGCACACGGGGCGCGCCCTGCGCTGGCTGGAAGCTGCCGGTGGGGGTCAGCTCGAGGGCGACGCCGGTGAAGTGCTTGGACGCCTCGGCGATTCCGAGGCGGCGCACGCCGACGGCGGGGTCGTGGATGACGACGCTGTCGCGGCCGACGCTCTCGAGCACGACGAAGTGGTTCATCTCCCAGTGCACGATGCACGGCAGGCGCAGCGCGCGCAGCTCCTCCAGCTCGACGCGCAGCGGCCGCGACGCGAAGCCCAGCCGCTCGGCCATGCGCACGAGGTCGGCGAGGTTGACGCCCTTCAGCGACACCGACAGGCGCCGGCGCAGCTCGCTGATGTCGACCGGCGCGCCGTGGTAGCCGGCGAGCATCGCCAGGCAGGCGAGGCCGCACTCGGCGGCCTCGGTCTGCAGCACCATCGGCAGGCGGCGCCGCCAGCCCAGCGTGAGCTTCTCGTGCAGGCGGGCGGCGCCGGGGCTCTCGGGGCGCATGGCGGCTCGTGGCGGCATCGGTGTCCTGGCGTCACGCGGCGCCGGTTCAGTGCTGCCACTTGCCGGTCACGGCGTACAGCGGCTCGAGCACCCATTCGGCGAGGCGGCGCCTTTCCAGCGACACGTCGGCCTCGAGCGACATGCCCGGCTGCAGCGCCATCGTCTGGCCGTAGGCGGTGACGCTTTGGCGCGCGAGCTCGACGACGATGCGGTAGATCGGCTCCGGCGTGCCGGCGCTGCCGGCACTGCCGAGCACACCGGCCAGCGGTGCCGGCAGGTCCGCCGGGCCGACCGCGGTGCGCGAGACGCTCGCCACGACGCCTTCGTGATGGCCGAAGCGCTGGTACGGGAACGCCGGATAACGCACGAGCACGCGCTGGCCGGGCTGCACGAAGCCGATGGAGCGGCTCGGGCCGTAGAGATGCGCCTCGAGGCGGTGGTTGGCCGGCACGATCGCCAGCAGCGGCACGGCGTGGCCGGCGGCGGCGCCGACCACGGCCTGGATCGCCGTCACCGTGCCGTCGCCGGGCGCCGGGATCACGATCTCGCGCCGCGCCTCGGCCTCGGCGCGCTCCTGGCCGACCTGCGCCGCGCTGCGGTCCAGCGTCGCGATCTCCTTGCCCAGCCGCAGCGGCAGTTCGCCCATCTCGGCCGACACGGCGAGCTTCTCGCGCCTGAGCGTCATGAGGCTGCGCTCGAGCGCGCTCAGGCGCGCCACCTGCTCGAGCGCCTCGCTCTCCACGATCTGCAGCCGCATCTCGGAAATGAAGCCCTGGCGGAACTGCTCGCGGTGCAGGCTCTCGTTGCGCCGGGCGATGGCCACGCGCGCCTTCAGCAGCTCGATCTCGCGCGTGAACTGCGCCTCCTCGCCACGCATCGCCGACAGGCGCTCGGTGAGCGCGCGCTGCTGCTTGTCGAGCAGGCCGCGCTGGTGTTCACGCTCCTCGTCCAGGCTGCGGCTGCGCTCGCCGAGGTGACGCGCCACCTGCGCCTGCACGCCGCCCAACGCGGCGCTTTGCAGCTCGTCGGACAGCGTGACCAGCGGCTGCCCCTGGCGCACCTGCGCGCCCTCGCTCACGTGCAGCGCGGTGACGACGCCGGGGCGCGGCGCCATGACGCGCACCACGCCCTGCGGCGGGACCAGCCAGCCGTTCAGGCGCGCCGTGCGCGTGAACGAGGCGCCGAACAGCAGGGCGAGGATGGCCGCCGCCGCGACCGCCGCCACCGCGGTGTAGACGCGGTGCGACAGCTGCGGCGCGAGCAGCACCGTGCCCAGCCACGGCGTACGGCGTTCGGCCAGCGCTTCGGGGCGGAACAGTGGCGCCGACGCGGCCGCCACCGGTAGCACGTCGGCGCCGGCCGCCGGTGCGCCGGCGGGCACCGCGTGCACGAGCTTCGCCTTCGCATCCGTCATCGCGCCCGCCGCCCCGCCTGCCGAGGCCTCGGCCGCTGTGCCGGGCGGCGCCGGGTCCGGGGGCGATGCAGCAGCCACGACCGCACCTGCTCAGACGTCGACCTGCGCCAGCTCGAGGTCGCGCTGCCACCAGCCGACGAGGTCGAGCACCCGCTTCGGGGCGGTCGCCACGTAGCCGGGCTGGAAGCGCATCGGTGGCTGCTTGCGGTGGTTGATCGAGTCGCGGAACCACGGGCGGGCATAGGCCAGGCAGACGATCGGCCGCACGTGGTCGCCGCGGTTGGCGCGGCCGGCATGCGCTGTCTTGTAGTCGACCAGCAGCACCGAGCCGAGCGGCACCTGCGGCACGTGCACGTCGGTCTGCCTGCGCGAGCGGCGCTCGCCCATCCGCTGCGTGCCCTTCCAGATCGCCGTGCCGCCGGTGGCCTCGTTCATCGGCACCAGCGGCACGATCGCCTGCAGCGACCAGCACGGGACATTCAGCTTCCAGCCCTTCTCCCGGAACAGCGGCGAGAAGTCCTTGTGCATCAGCTGGTCCTGGGCCCCCGGCAGCGAGATGACCGCGGTGTACGTCGTCATGACGCAGTCGTCGCCGAGCCGCGAGCGCACGAACGGCAGCAGCAAGCCCGAGGCGACGAGCGCGGGGTCGCCGAGGGCCTCGTCGAGCTCGAGCGTGAGCATGTAGCGCTTGTCGCCGGTGCGCAGCGCGTGCGGGTGGTGGCCGTCGTGGAAGTGGCGCCCGTACTTCTGCTCGAAATGCGCCTGCAGGCGGGCGACGAAGGCGGGGTCGAAGACCTCGTCGAGCTGCACCGCGCCGTAGCGGTCGAACTGCTCGATCACCAGCGCGAGCGTCTCGGGCTCGAGGTGGCCCTGCCGGCGCTCCTGGGCGGTGACGCGGATGCGGCCGAGGCCCGCCGGCGCCCGCGCCGCGACGCGCACGCGCTCGAACTCGTCGATGCGCGCGCGCAGCGCGCGCGCCGCCTCGGACCCCGGCTGCTCGGCCAGCGCCTCGACCACCACCGCCTTGGCGTGGCCCAGGTCGCCGCGCGTCATGTGCAGGCGCGCCAGCGCCAGGCTGGCATCGAGGTGGGCCGGGTCGAGCTGCAGCGCCTCGCCGAGCGCCTCGCGCGCGGTGTCGAGGTCGGCCTGGCGCAGCGCGAGGGTGCCGTAGCGCGTCAGCAGCGCCGGCGTCTGCGGCGCGCGGGCGAGCACGTCCTGCACGAGGCGCATCGCGCGCGGCCACTCCTGGTCGCGTTCGTAGTCGTCGGCGTCGGCCAGCGCCGTCGCCGGCTCGCGCGAGGCGAGCCAGTCGGCGAGGTCGAGCAAGCCCGACAGCCGCCGGCGCATCGTGCGGCCCGCGGCCGCGCGCTGGCCCTCGCCCGGGAAGCGGCCGAAGTGCGCCACGAAGCGCAGCACGCCGGCGCAGATCGCGCCGGGCACCGACGCCAGCAGCGTGGCACGGTCGGCATAACCGACCGACTCCAGGCCCTTCAGGTAGGCGAGCAGCCGACGCGCCACCTGCTCGTCGGTGGGCGGCTGGCCGTCGGCCATGCGCTGCAGCTGCATGATCGGCAGCACGCAGCCCGAGAACAGGCTGTGCAGGCTCATGCCGGCCGGGCCGACGAACGCGTCGTCCCAGTCGATGAAGACCGGCTTGCCGTCGGGCCGGATGGCCAGGTTGCCGGCGTTCAGGTCGCCGTGGTCCAGCGTGCCCGGCAGCCGATGGGCGCGCGCGATCAGCGACTGCAGCCGCTCGGCGCGGCGCTCGAGCAGCCGCAGGTAGCGCGCCGCGTCCTCCGGGCCCATGAAGTAGGCGCCGCCGACCGGCTCGCCGGGCCGGGCGTCGGCGACGAGCGGCCGTGCCAGGAAGTCGCGCAGGTCCGGCCACAGCCGGTCGAGGTCGACGACCTCGAAGTGCGCGAGCAGCTGGCGGTCCTGCAGGGCCTTGCCCTGCAGACGGCCGTAGGCCTGCGCCGCCTTGTCGTGGTCCTCGGCGCTGTCGGCATCGACGCCCTGATGGTCGGTGACGAGCAGCCAGCCTTGTTCGGGCTCGGCGCCGATGATGGCCGGCACCTGCGCGCGGAAGCGCCGCGCCACCGCCAGCGTGGCCGCAATCTGGTGGCGCTGCACCTGCGGCAGCAGCTTCAGGTAGGCCTTGCCCTTGGGCCCGACGAGGCAGTAGGTCGACGACCAGCCGCTGTGCGCGATCGGCTCGGCGCGCTCGGCGGCCATCCTGCCGGCGGCCCAGTGCAGCGCCTTCGTGTGCGAGGCCGGCCAATGCGGATCGATGTTCAACACGGAAGGCTCTCCTTGCGTCGTCCGGATCCCCGCGGGCTCGTGCCTGACCCGCTCGAGGACATCCTAGGGGCAGGGGAGCCCATTGCGCGCGTGCTTCATCTCGCGGCGCGCGCGACGCGCTGCGATTGGGTGACTACACCCAACGTGTTCGCGTGCGTATCGCGCGTTGACGCCCGGCGCGTGCCGCTCATAGCCTGAAGTGGCGAACCGCCGGTTCGCGCGACATCAACCTGTTGAAGACAAGGAGTACGCCATGAGAGTTCTAACCCTCGAAGAGATGCTGCTGGCGGCCGGTGGCGGCAAGTCGGGCTGCGGTGCCGGCAAGGGCGGCGGCAAGGGCAAGGGCGGCGGTAAGGGCAAGGGCGGCGGCGGCAAGGCCAAGGGCAAGGGCTGCGACGAAGGCAAGGGCGGCGGCAAGGGCAAGGGCGGCGGCAAGGGCGGCGGCAAGGGCGACGGCAAGGGCGGCGGCTGCAAGTAGTCCGGCCGCGGCAGCGTGGCGGGACTGCCGTCCCGCCGCGCCTGCCGCACCCCCGGTCGGGCGGCCCGTCTCGCGCTTGTCTCCCGACCACCGCGAGCTTCGCCGCACGGCACGCACACGGCCATCGCGCCGGCGCGCCGGGCGTGCAGGACCGAGCCCATGACCCATCCCATGCCGATCGGCACGATCGCTGCGCTCCAGGCCGCCGACGAGCGCTGGACCGAGTGGGACCGCTTCGTCACGACGCACGCGCACGGCGGCTTCATGCAAGGCGCGGCGTGGATCCGCTGCCGTGCCGAGGACGGCTACGGCCACCTCGCGATCATGCTGCGCGACGAGGATCGGCGTCTGGTCGGCGGCGCCGTCGTCGGCCGCTGGGCCTACGGCGACAACCAGGCCTTCTATTACGTCCAGGAGGGCCCGCTGCTGCCCGCCGAGCCGCAGTGGGCCGGCGTTGTCATGGAAGCGATCCTGTCCCGGCTCGAACGACACCGCCGCGACGACCCGGCCTTGGTCAGCCACCTTCGCATCGAGCCGCGTCGCGCCGGCTGGCCCGTGTCGACCGGCGCGCGCTTCGAGCCGCCGCGGCACGACGACCGATTCCGCGAGCCGCGCCATACGCACTGCGTCGACCTGCGCCGGGCCGAACACGAACGGCTGCGGGCGATGAAGCCCAAGGGCCGCTACAACGTGGGCGTGGCGCGACGCCACGGCGTCGCGATCGTCGAGGACAACTCCGAGCGCGGCCTGGATGCCTTCCTCGCCATTCGCGACGACACCGCGCGCCGCGAGGACCTGAAGCGCCGGTCGCGCCGCTACTTCGCGGCCATGCAGCGCGAGTTCGGGCCCGCGGCGCGGCTGTTCTTCGCCGAGCACGGCGGGCGCCGCCTGGCCTGCGCCCTCGTCATCCGCTTCGGCGAACGCGCCACCTACCTCTACGGCGGCTCGCTCGACGAGCGGCGCGAGTTGATGGCCCCCTGCCTGCTGCACCACGAGATCATGAATCGCATGGCCGCCGCGGGCTGCACCTGCTACGACCTGTGGGGCACGGCGCCGCCGGGGCAGCCCGGGCACCGCTGGGCCGGCCTCAGTGCCTTCAAGCGCAGGTTCGGCGGCACGGACGTCGCGCACGTGCCGACGCTGGACCACGTCTACGACCGCGCGGCCTATGACCGCTTTGTCGACGCCGAGGGCAAGCCGGTGCGCGGCACCGGGGACCCGCCCGCGAACGACGGCGCCACCGAAGGCGACGACCTGGGCCGCCGCCCGGCGCAGCGCCGGCCCTCGGCCGATGCCTGGGCGTCATGAACGCCCGGCCCGCGGCACCGGCGCGTCCTGCGCGCGGCCTGCAGGACCTGCAGGTCTGGGGCGAGTGTCTGCCCGAGCCGCTTTTCGGGCAGTTGCGGCGCCGCCTGAGCCTGGCCAACTTCGGGCGCTGGCGACGCGCCGGCCTGCCCTTCTATCGCACGACCTTCTGGTACCCGTCGCGGCGCGCGCCGTCGCATGTCGTCGAGCAGGCGATCGAGGTGCTGCGCAAGGCGGCCCGCCCGTCGTCGCAGGTGGCCGGTGTCGAGTGGTGGTTCAGCGTCGTGGACATCAACGCCACGCCGCAGTGGCTGCTGCCTTGCCACTTCGACCGCGCCGACCTCGACGAGGCCGACCCGGCGCGCATCCGGCACCCGGAGTCGGCCAGCGTGTTCTTCTTCGACGCGGTGCCGTACGGCGAACTGGTGGTCACCGACCAGGTGCTCGGCGAGGACGGCCGGCCGAGCCCGCGCGAGCCGCGCCGCATGCGTTTTGTGCCGCCGGGCGAGAACCGCTATGCGGTCTTCCCCGGCCACCTGTACCACGGCGTGATCGGCCGCCTGTGGCGGCCCGAGGCCGACGAGTGCCTGCGCGTCAGCCTGGCGGTCAACTGGTGGACCGAGCGGCCCGCGGCGCCGTACCTGCTCGACTCGGGCGAGGCGGTGCGGATCTTCGAGCTCGACGCCGCGCCGGCCGAGGCGCCGGCGTCGTGACCGGCGCGCCCGGGTGCCGTCGCCAGGGCCGGGCCGGCCGCGGCGCGGGCGCCGGTCACCGCGGCGCCGGTCAGGACGCCGCCGCGGCGACCAGCGCCAGCGCCTCGGCGTGGCGCGCCGCGTCTCCCGCCGCGAGCACCTGCGAGCCGCTGGCCAGCGTGATCGCTCGCCCCTGCCAGTCGGTGATGACACCGCCGGCGCCCTCGATCAGCGGGCGGAAGGCAGCGTAGTCGTAGATCTCCAGTCCGGCGTCGATGGCCAGGTCGGCACGGCCGGCGGCCAGCAGGCCGTAGCTCATGCAGCAGCCGCCGTAGAGGCGCCAGGCCGTGGGCTGGCGCAGCGCATCGAGCGCCGGGCGCTCGCTGGCGCCCAGGAAGTCGGGGTTGCTGGTGGTCAGGATCGCCGCGCCGAGGTCGGCGCAGGCGCGGGTGCGGATCACCGTGCCGTTGAGGGTGCTGGCGCGCCCGGCGACGCCGACGTAGCGCTGATTGGTCACCGGCAGGTGCATCACGCCGAGCACCGGCACGCCGCGCCAGGCCAGCGCGATCAGCGTGCCGAAGACTGGCAGGCCGGCGATGAACGGCGCGGTGCCGTCGATGGGGTCGAGCACCCACACGGCCTCGGCGTCGAGCGACTGCGCGCCGCCTTCTTCGCCGAGGATGCCGTGGCTGGGGTAGCGCCGGCCGATCATCTCGCGCAGGCGCGACTCGATTTGCGTGTCCAGCGAAGTGACGGGGCTCTGGTCGGCCCTTGGCCGCGCCTCGGGCCGCTGCGAGGCGGCCGGCGCGAGCAGCGTGTGCGCCGCATCGGCCAGCGTGTGCGCGAAGTGCAGCCACGCGTCGAGCAGCCCGCCGCCCGGCCGCTCCTCGGCCGTCCCGGCCATCGGCGAGCCGATGTGCTGCGACGAAGTGGTGCCAGTCATCTGTGCGGCCTCCGGGCGCATTGTGTCGCGCAGGGCCGTCCCGGCCCTGCGCCGCGACGCCGCTGCCGTTTCAGGGGCCGCCGCCGGTGGTCGGGTGCAGCCGCCGGTAGGCGCTGAAATGACGGATCGCCTGGCGCGCGTGGCCGAGCTGGTCGTACAGGCGCGCCAGGTTGAAGTGCGCGTCGGCCAGCGCCGGATCGAGCGCCAGCGCCGCCTCGTAGGCCGGGATCGCCGCGTCGAAGCGCCGCTGGTCCTCGAGGGCGACGCCGAGGTTGAAGTGCAGCAACGGCTGGTCGGCCCGGCGCGCGAGCCCGGCGCGGTACACCGCCTCGGCCTCGGCGTGGCGGCCGGCGTCGCCGAGCAGCACGCCGAGGTTGAGGTAGGCCTCGGGCGCGTCGGGCGCGGCCGCGATGGCCTGCCGGTAGGCCGCATCGGCGGCGGCCGGGTCGTCGCTTTCGAGTGCGACGGCGCGCGCGAACCACCGGGCGGCCGACATCGGCCCAGGCGCTGCCCGGTCGGCCGGCTGCGGCTGCGGCGGCGGCGATTGCGACTGCGGCGGCGGCGATGACGGCGAGGGTTGCGGCGCCCGCGGCCGCAGCACCTGCACCGTGCCCGTGGCCGGCGCCACCTCGAAGTCGAACAGCAGCTGCCCGCTGTCGGCCTGCCACGGCGTGCCGCCGTCGCGCACGACGACTTCGCGCCCGATGGCGGCGATGCGCAGGCCCGCCAGCGGCATCTGCGCCGGCAGCCGCTCGCGCAGCCTTCGCAGCGAGCGCACGATGTGGCGCGGCGGGATCTGCGCCGCCTGCAGGCCCTGCGCGGTGCGCAGCAGCACCATGTCCGGAAAGCTGAAGCGGTATTCGCGCCGCGGCCCGCGCGCCGGGCTGACGTAGCCCGAGGCGACCAGGCGCAGGATCACCGAGCGCGAAAGCCCAAGCAGCGCGGTGGCGTCGCGCAGCGTGTAGGTCTGCATCGGGCGAGTATGCCGGCCGGCGCGCGGCCGATCTCGCGGCCCGGCCGGGGCGCCTGCCTGGCTGGATAAATTCTTACTTGCGCGCGCGCGCCCGCGGCGCCGGCGCGGCGGCCGGTGCAGGCGCCGGGGCCCGCTTGGCCGACTTGCGCGCTGGCGCGGGCGTGGCCTCGGCCGGCTCCGCTCGTGCCGAACGTGCAGCAGCCGGCGCCTTGCCCGAAGCCGCCTTGCGCGCCCCGAGGCTCGCGCGCAGGGCCTCGGTCAGATCGATGATCTTGCCCTCGGCCGTGTCGGCGTCGGCCGGCTCGGCGACGACGATCGCCTTGCCGGCGATCTTCTCGTCGATGGCCGCGAGCACGCGCGACTTCTCCTCGTCGCGGTACTCGTCCGGGTCGTAGCTGTCGGCGGCGATCTGCTCGATGAGTTGCAGCGCCAGCTGCAGCTCGGGCTTGGCGATCGCCGCGTCCTCGATGTCGAGTTCCTTCGGCGAGCGCACCTCGTCGGCGTACAGCAGCTGCTGCAGCACGAGGCCGCCCTCGTCGGCGGCGGGGCGCACCTGCACGACGTACTGCCTGCCCTTCCAGGCCCAGCGCGCCAGCGCGCAGCGGCCGCTCTCGCGCATCGCCGCCAGCAGCAGGTGGTAGGGCTTGGCGCCGCGCTTGTCCGGCGCCAGCAGGTAGGCCTTGTCGTAGTAGATCGGGTCGACCGAGGCGAGCGGGATGAACGAGATGATGTCCACCGTGTGCCGCGCCGATTCCTCCAGCGCCTTCAGCTCGGCCGGCGTGAAGGTGACGTAGCGGTCCTTCTCGAACTCGTAGCCCTTGATCATGTCGGCGCGCTCGACGACGACGTTCTCCTTCAGGCACACGTACTGCTGCTTCAGCCGCGAGCCGCAGTTGTGCAGCAGGTTGAAGTGCACCGCGGCGCCGGCCTCGGTGGCCGAGTACAGCTTCACCGGGATCGAGACGAGGCCGAAGCTCAGCGACAGCGAAGCGATCGAACGTGCGGCCATGCATCACCTGCGTTAGGTTGGCGCCGGGAAGGCAAAGGGCCGGCAGGTTAGCGCGAGCGGCCCGACTTTGCCAGCGTCCTTGCCAAAGAAGGGGCGCCTTCGAGCACCTTCGCCGCCTTGGCCAGCGTCTGTCTGGCGCCGGAATAGCCGGCCCACGGGTCGGCCTGCTGGAACGACAGGTGCTCGCGCGCGGTGGCGATGTTCCACGGCGTTGCGCTCTTCAGCGCCGGCAGCTCGTCCCAGGCGATCGGCATCGACACGCCGAGTCCCGGCCGCGCGCGCGCCGAGAACGCGGCCACCGTCGTCGCGCCGTGGCCGTTGCGCAGGTAGTCCACGAAGATGCGGCCGACGCGGTTGGCCGCACCGCTCTTGGCGACGAAGCGCGAGGGAATCGTGCGCGCCAGGTGCGCCACCGCGGCCTGCGCGAAACCCTTCACCTCGTCGTAGCCCCACTTCGCCGAAGGCGTGAGCGGCACGACGACGTGCAGGCCCTTGCCGCCGCTCGTCTTCAGCCAGGCGGCGAGGCCGAGTTCGTCGAGCAGCGTGCGCACGAGCAGCGCCGCCTCGCGCACGCGCTCCCACGCGACCCCTTCGCCGGGGTCGAGGTCGAAGATGACGCGGTCGGGCCGGTCGATGGTCGCGCCGGCGCCCCGAGGCGTGAGCACGGTGGAGTTCCAGGTGTGGAACTCGACGACATTCATCTGCGCGGCGGCCAAGAGCGCCTCGGCACTGGGCACTTCGAGCAGCGGCGCGTGCTCGGGCCACAGCTTGCGGTCGAGCTGCTTCAGGCCCGGGATGCTGCCGGCCTCGTCGTGCTTCTGGAAGAACGCCGGCCCCGCGACGCCCTCGGGCGCGCGCACCAGCGAGACCGGGCGGCGGGCCAGGTGCGGCAGCATGCGCTCGGCGATGCTCTCGTAGTAGCGCACGAGGTCGAGCTTGGTCAGGCCGCTGGCGGGATCGACGACGCGCGCGGCGTTGGTCACCTTCAGGCGGTTGGCGCCGGCGCGGCCAACAGGGCTGCCGCGGGCAGTCACGCCGGTGCGGTGTTTCGTGTGGGTCGCTGGGCTTGCATGCACGGTCGAAGAATCGTCGGCAGATGACGTGCCCACCACGGCGCCGGCGATGCGCTCGCGCGTCACCTCGCGCGCCGGCTTGTCCTCGCGCAGCGCGACGAAGACGGCGTGGCGCACGTGGCCGGCCGGCGTCCAGCCGGTGAAGCGCACTTCGGCGACGAGTTCGGGCCTCACCCAGCGTTCGCTGCCCGACGCGCGGCGCGACCAGCGGCCGGGGTCGGGGCTGCCGGCCGCGAAGGGCGGCGCCGGCACGACGAGAGGTGTTAGCCGTTCGCGCAGCCGCCGCGCCGCGGCGCTGTCCCAGCCGGTGCCGACGCTGCCGGCGTGCCTGAGCCGGCCCGCCTCGTCGTAGGCGCCGAGGATGAGGCTGCCGACCTCGCTGCGCGCGCCCTGTCGCTCGGTGAAGCCGCCGATGACCAGTTCCTGCCGCGCGCCGATCTTCAGCTTCAGCCAGCTGTCGCTGCGCCGCGAGACGTAGGGCGCGTCGGCGCGCTTGGCGATCAGGCCTTCGAGGCCGAGTGCGCGCGCCGATTCGAGCAGGCTCGCAGGATCGGCGGCGAACTCGGCGCTGAGGCGCAGCAGCTCGGCGCCTTGCGCATCGAGCTGTTCGAGCCGCTGGCGCAACAGCGCGCGCCGCGCACGGAGCGGCACCTGGCGCAGGTCGTGGCCGTCGCAGAACGGCAGGTCGAAGAGGAAAAAGCGAATCGGCCCGCCGCGCTGGCGCGCCGTCGCGCCGCTGTCGATGGCGTTTTGCAGCGCGTTGAAGTCGGGCGTGCCGTCGTCGCGCTGCACGACGATCTCGCCGTCGAGCCAGCAGGCGCGCAGCCCGCTTTTCGCCAGCGCCTCGGCGATCGGCATGAGCTTGGCCGTCCAGTCGTGCCCGTTGCGCGTGAAGAGGCGAACGCGGCCGCGCTCGTCGATGCGCGCGAGCAGCCGGTAGCCGTCGAACTTCACTTCGTACAGCCACTCGCCGTGGGTCGGCGGCGCGGCGGCGGGGGTGGCGAGTTGCGGTGCCAACGTGGCAGGCAGTGACGGGGCCGGCACCGCGCCGGGCAGGCCGGCGGCGCGCTGGGGTGCGATCACGCTGTCGGGCAGCGCCGAGACGACGTCGTACTCGGCGTGCGGGCGCGCCCAGGCGTCGCGCTTCTTGAACAGCATCCATGGCTCCTGGCGGTCGCCGGGCTTGGCGATGCGCACCAGCTCCCACAGGCCCGCGAGCTTGTCGCCGTGCAACCTGAAGACGAGCTTGCCGGCGGCCAGGCCCGCGGCCGCGTCGGCGCTCGGCGCCACCGGCTCCCAGGTGCCGCGGTCCCAGACGATGACGCGGCCGGCGCCGTACTGGCCGCGCGGGATCGTGCCTTCGAAGCTGCCGTAGGCAAGCGGGTGGTCCTCGACGTGCACGGCCATGCGCTTGTCGGCCGGGTCGTACGACGGGCCCTTGGGCAGCGCCCAGCTGACGAGCACGCCGCCCAGTTCGAGGCGGAAGTCGTAGTGCAGCCGCGAGGCCCAGTGCTTCTGCACGACAAAAGTGAGGGGGCTGGCGGCTGCGGTTGGGCTGACCGCTTCGGGTGCAGCATCGGCCGGCGGTTCCGGCGTCGCGGCGAAGTTGCGCTTGCTGCGGTACTTGTCCAGCGGCCGGCCGCCGCCTTCGCTGCGCGGCCGGGCCGGTGCCTTCATCGCGCCGCCGCAGTCGCCTCGATCCACGCCGCCGTGGTGTCGGCAAGCCGCGCCATCACCGCTGCGTCGTTGCTGCCGGTGACGCGCACGCGCACGTGGAACGCGTGGTCGGCGTCGTCGAACACCGCGAGCGTGGCGCGCGGGGCCAGCCGCGCGACGACGTTGCGCACGAGCGCCAGGTCGGCCAGCTCGTCGCGCGTGCCTTGCAGGAAGAGCATCGGGCAAGTCACGCCGTCCAGGTGCTCGGCGCGCATGGTGCCGGGCTGGCCGGCCGGATGCAGCGGGAAGCCGACGAACACGAGGCCGCGCACGCCCGGCAGCGGCGAGGCCGCTTGCGCCTGCGAAGTCATGCGGCCGCCGAACGACTTGCCGCCGGCAACGAGCGGCAGCATCGGCATCCGCTCGCCGGCCGCGGCGACGGTGGCGCGCACGGCGGCATGCGCGACGGCCGGTGTGTCCGGGCGCTTGGAGCCGCGCTCGATGAACGGGAACTGATAACGCAGCGTCGCGATGCGCCGCGCCGCGAGCCCCTGCGCGAGCTGCTCCATGAACGGATGGCTCATGCCGGCACCGGCACCGTGCGCCAGCACGAAGGCAGCCCGCGGCTCGGCCGGCAGCGTCCACAGCGCAGAGACTGCTGCCACGCCCCCTGCGCTCGAGCCCAGGCCCAGCGAGAATGCCTCGGTGCGAACGGCCGACATGGCCGCGAGCGTAACCGCGCCTGCGCTGCACTGTGTGCACCGGCGCCTGCGGCCCCCACGCGGGGCGAAGGGGCAAACCGACGTGCAGCCCGACGCTTCATCGAATCCGGCCGGCGGTCAGGCCGCGCCGGCCAGTCCTTCAATCCGAGTGGGCGTCGGCGGCTGGACCTACGAGCCCTGGCGCGACAACTTCTATCCCGCCGCCTGGCCGAAGGACCGCGAGCTCGAGTATGCGAGCCGCCGGCTGACGATGATCGAGGTGAACGGCACCTACTACAGCACGCAGAAGCCGGCCACCTTCGCGAAGTGGCGGCGCGAGACGCCGCCGGGCTTCGTCTTCTCGCTGAAGGCCAACCGCTTCGCGACCAACCGGCGCGTGCTGGCGGAGGCCGGCGAGTCGATCACGCGGTTCTGCGGCAGCGGCATTGCCGAACTCGGCGACAAGCTCGGGCCGATCGTCTGGCAGTTCGCGCCGACCAAGCGTTTCGACGCCGCCGACTTCGGCGCCTTTGTCGAGCAACTGCCAACCGAGGTCGACGGGCTGCCGCTGCGCCACGTGCTCGACGTGCGGCACGAGTCGTTTCGCAGCACCGAGTACCTGGCGCTGGCGCGCCGGCACGGCGTGGCGACCGTCTTCACCGAGAGCGACGACTACCCGTCGTTCGCCGACGTGACCGGCGGCTTCGTCTACGCGCGCGTGATGCGCGCCGCGGCCGGCGAGCCCGACGGCATCGCGCCGGCGGTGGCCGAGCGGCTGGCCGCCTGCGCGCGCGCCTGGCGCGACGGCGGCGAGCCCGACGGGCTGCCGCGCGTCGAGCCCGCGCCGGCCACGCCCGCGCCGCCGCGCGACGTGTTCATGCTCTTCATCAGCGGCGCGAAGGAGAAGGCGCCGGCCGCGGCGATGGCGCTGATCGGCCGGCTGTAGCGGGCGGCGGCGCTGCCTTCATTGCCTTCGCTGCCTTCAGTGCACGAAGCTCTGCGGCTGCGCCTCGGCGGTGGTCTGGCATCCGGGGCATGCGGCGGCCGGGGCCGGGGCCGTGACCGCGCTGGCCGCACGCCGCTTGGCCGCGGGCGAAGTTTCCTTCGTGGCGACCGCGGTGCCCGCCGGACGCGCGCTGCCGCCGGCCCTGGCCAGCGCCTCGGCACCGGCGTCGGCAGCCGCGCCGAACAGCCCGAGCACCGAGCCGACGACCGAGGCGCCGGCGACGACGGCGGCCAGCACGAAGGCGTTGCGCCGCGGCGTGCTCAACGGTGAATACGTCTGCATGTCGATCTCTCCCTCAGCCTGAAACGATGCAAAGCGGCCGGCGGCGAGGCGCACCCGCCGCCGGCCAGCGCGTGGGCCACGGTGGCTTCAGCGCAGTTGCAGCCCGGCGAGCCGCGCCTGCCCGTCGGCGACCGCGGGGCTGGCGCACATCTGCCCCATCTGCGCCACCGAGCGCGCGGCGAGCAACGTGCTCGGCCGGCGCACGCCCGCGAACGCCGTCGCGGCTGCGCCGTAGCCGGCGCGCGCGAGGTGGAACGAGCCGCTGTCCTCGCCGGCGTAGGCGTCGAGTTCGCCCGACGCCCGCGCGGCCAGCACTTCGCCGTGCACCTCGGCGCGCGTCAGCGTGCTGGGCGGCAGCGTGCTGCCCAGGCCGACGAGGCCCTCGAACTCGGCGCGGAAGGCCTCCATCGCGCCGGAGCTGCGCCACTCGGCGACCTCGGCGACGACATCGGCGCGCGTGCGGCCGGCCGAGGCCTGGCGCGAGAGGTTCGCGACGTGCGCGAGGTGGAACGAGCCGCTGTCTTCGCCGGTGAGGGCTTCGAGCGTGCCGGCAGCGCGGGCCGCCTGCACTTCGGCGATCACGTCGGCGCGGCTGCGCGGCGTGTCGGCCTGGGCCATCGTGGTGAGCATCGAGAAGGCCGCCATCGCGGCCGCAGTCAGTCGAAAAGAAGCGTTCATGTCGAACTCCCTGGATCACGCTGGTCACCGCGGGCGTTGGGCGAAAGACGCGCCGGCGGTGGCGGCGGCTGCTTCCGGTGCACCACGTGTCGGGCGGGAGGCCCTTTCGAGCAGTGCACGGGGCGCAGTCTCGGCAGCGCGGGCCGCCGGCGCCATTGCGCGCCGGCGGTAGTCGAAGCCTTAGGCGCGTGGTCGTAGGTTGTCGAGACGAAACGAAAACGGCCCCTGTTGGGGCCGTTCTTGCCTGCCGGCGAGCGACAGGGTTGCGCTTGGGAGGTCAGGTCATCGTCACGCGAGCGCCGTGCGGCGGCCGCCGACCTCGCGCTTGGCATCGACGCTCGCCGGGCCGGCGCCGAGCGAGAACACCATCAGCAGGCCGCCGGCGATCGACAGGTTCTTCATGAACATCAGCTTCTGCACGGCCTGCTGTTCGGCGGGCATCGCCCAGTAGGCGTGGAACAGCACCGTGGCCAGCAGCGTGAAGACCGCGAGCGACAGCGCCGCCCAGCGCGCCTGCCAGCCGACGGCCAGCGCGACGCCGCCGATGACCTCGAGCGCGCCGGCGCCGAAGGCCAGCAGCGACGCCAGCGGCAGCCCCTTGCTGGCGATGTAGCCGGCGGTGCCTTCGAGGCCGGCGAGCTTGCCGAAGCCGGCGACGATGAAGATGAGAGCCAGCAGGACGCGGCCGGCGACGACGACCGGGGCGACGGGAGCGTTCGGGAGGTTCGGGACGTTCGGTTGCAGCACGGGGTTCTCCTTGGCAGCGAGGGAATCGATGGCGTCGCGCGGGAGTGCGCTTGCGCTGCAACGAACTGTGCGGTCGAACGCCCGGCCGCGGACCTGCCCGCCGTTGAAGGCGGCCTTCAAATGGCTTGAAGGGGGCCGCCGGCTCAGTGCCGGGGGCGGCCGTGGGCCGGCGCGTGCGGCCCGTGCGGGGCGGCGCGCGGCGCCACGTGCAGCGCCGCATGCGACGGTGCATGTGATCCGGCAGGTGGTCGGGCCTGTGAGGCGGCCTGTGAGGCGGCATCCGCCCCCGAGCGCAGCTCGGCCCGCGCCTGCCGCCACACCGACACGCCGCCCGAGAGCGCCAGCGCCGCCATCAGCGCGGCGACGACGAGGTCGGGCCAGGCCGTGCCGGTGCCGAACACGCCGAGCGCCGCGGCGCCCACCGCGAGGTTGCCGAGGGCGTCGTTGCGCGTGCAGATCCAGACGCTGCGCATGTTCGCGTCGCCCTCGCGGAAGGTGTACAGCATCGCCGCGACGCCGACGTTGGCGGCCAGCGCCAGCGCCGCCACCGCGCCCATCGTGATCGGCTCGGGCACTTCGCCATGCCAGGCCGACCAGACCGCGCGCGCCAGCACGAAGGCGCCGAAGCCGATCATCGACACCGCCTTGACGATCGCGGCGCGCGCGCGCCAGGCCAGCGCCGCGGCCAGCACGGCCAGCGAGACGCCGTAGTTCAGCGCGTCGCCGGCGAAGTCGATCGCGTCGGCCAGCAGCGCCAGCGAGCCGGCGCCGATGCCGGCGACGACCTCGACGGCGAACATCGCCGCGTTGACGATCAGCGCCAGCCACAACACGCGGCGGTAGCGCGGCAGGTCGACGACCTGTGCGGCGGCGGGGGGCTCGTGCGAGCAGCAGGAGGCGGACATGGCAGAGGGCTGGGAGGCAGGGGGCCGACGCGGGCCGTGGGTCAAGGACTCGAGGGGGCCATTGGAGACCCTGTAGCGGCTCCAGAGTCAAGCGCCGCGCCGACAAGCCCACCGCCGGGCCCGGGCCGACACCGAACGGGCATCATCGCCGCCATGAAGATCGGAGAACTGGCCGCCGCCACAGCGACGCCGGTGGAGACCATCCGCTACTACGAACGCGCCGGCCTGCTCGTCGCGCCGGCGCGCAGCGGCAGCGGCAACTACCGCCGCTACGGCGAGGCCGATCAGCAGCGGCTGGCCTTCATCCGCCGCTGCCGGGCCCTGGACATGACGCTCGACGAAGTGCGCGCGCTGCTCGCGTTCATCGATGCGCCCGGGCCCGACTGCGAGCGCGTCAACGGCCTGCTCGACGAGCACATCGGCCATGTCGCGGCGCGCATCGCCGAGCTGAAGCGGCTCGAACGCCAGTTGCGCGAGCTGCGCGCGCGCTGCGTCGCGCTCGGCAGCGGCGCGGCCTGCGGCATCCTGCAAGGGCTGATGGGCGGCGAAGCGCCGGCGCGCACGCATGCGACGCACGGCACGCATGCGCCGCACGACGTGCACGGCCGCGGCGGCCCGCGGCGGACGAAGCGGGCAAACACGCGGCCCGCCGCGCAACGTCGCTAGACTGCACCGCCATGCAAGCCGCCCAGAACGAACTGATCACCCGCGTCGGCCCGGGCACGCCCGGCGGTGACCTGCTGCGCCGCTACTGGCACCCGGTGGCGCTGCTCGACGAGTTCGAGCCGCGCCTGGACCCGGCCATGGCGACGCGGCCGCTGAAGGCGGTGCGCCTGCTCGGGCAGGACCTGATCCTGTGGCGCGACAACGGCGGCACCTACAGCCTGATGGACCGCGACTGCCCGCACCGCGGTGCCGATCTGAAGTACGCGCGCCACGAAGGCGACGGCGTGCGCTGCCCGTTCCACGGCTGGAAGTTCGCCGCCGACGGCCGCTGCACCGAGACGCCGGCCGAGCCTTCCATCAACGGGGTCGGCTCGACGCTGTGCCAGCGCGTGCGCCAGCGCAGCTACCCGCTGCGCACCGCGGCCGGCACGCTCTTCGCGTACCTCGGGCCGGAGTCGGGCCCGGGCAGCACGCCGCCCGAGCTGCCGGCCTTCGACTGCTTCCGGGCGCCGGCGACGCACAGCTTCGCGTTCAAGGGCATGTGGCGCTGCAACTGGCTGCAGGCGTTCGAGGTCGGCATCGACCCGGCGCACGCGTCGTTCCTGCACCGCATGCTCGACGAGGACGTCGACCCCGCGCACACCTACGGCCGCCAGTTCCGCGGCGCCAGCGTCGGCGAGATCGATGGCGAGCGCTGGCCGATGACGCGCGTGCTGCGCGAGTGTTATTCGCCCGAGATCCGGCACGAGCCGCTCGGCGACAAGGCCGCCGGGCTGACGCGCATCACGACGCTGCGGGTCATCAACGATCGGCTGACGCACGTGCGGGTGACCAATGCGCTGTTCCCGTACACGTTCGTGATTCCGCTGTCGGAGACGGCGACGATCACGCAGATGCACGTGCCGGTCGATGACCACCACACCTACTGGTACAGCTTCTTCACGAGCTTCGACGCGCCGCTGGACAAGGAAACGATGCGCGCGCAGCGCCTCGTCAACACCGAGCTGCCCGACTACCTGCCCAAGAAGGGCCGCGACAACGACTGGGGCTACAGCGCCGAGGAGCAGGCCACGCGCACGTATCTCGGCATGGGCGAAGCCGACATCAACGTGCACGACCAGTGGGCCTGCGAGAGCATGGGCGCGATCCAGGACCGCACGCGCGAGCACCTGGGCACGAGCGACAAGGTCATCATGGCCAACCGGCGCGTGCTGCTGGCGGCGATCGAGACGGTGAAGGCCGGCGGCACGCCGCCGGGCGTGTTCGACGCCGCCGCGGCCGCGGCGCTGGTGGGCCCCGACACGATCGACTGCGTCGCGCCGGCCAGCGGCTGGGAGACGACCTGGCGCAACGGCTGCGCCGCCAAGCGCGCGCGCGCCGCGTGGCTGGCCGGGTCGCCGGCGACGGTGGGCTCGGCGTCGTTGGCGTCGACCGGCCCGTCGCCCGCGGCGCCCGGCGTGCCGGCCGCATGACGCTCGCCGAGCGCGCCGGCTTCACGGGTGAGGCCGGGCGCGCGCGCGCCGCGGCCATCGAGGCGGTGCTGGCGCGCGTGCGCGAGGCCGGCCTGGCGCAGGTGCGCCTTTCCTGGGGCGACCTGCACGGCACCTTCCGCGGCAAGACGCTGGTCGTCGACGCCGACGCGAGTGCACTGCGCAGCGCCTTCGACGACGGCATCGGTTTCGTCAGCACGATCCTCTTGAAGGATACGTCGGACCGCACGTCGTTCAAGGTCTTCGACCCCGCGGCGCCGGCAGCGCTGCCGGGAATGCGCGGCGCGAACAACCTGCACCTGCTGCCCGACCCGGCGAGCTTTCTCGTGCTGCCGTGGGCGAGTGGAAGCAACGGGCAACGCGGCGGCACCGGCTGGCTGCGCGCCGAGACCTTCTTCGCCGACGGCGCCGAGGTGCCGATCGACCCGCGGCGCGTGTTGCAGCGCGCGCTGGCGGCGCTGGCGCAGCACGGCCTGGGACTCGTCTGCGGCCTCGAGGTCGAGTTCCACGTCTGGCGCATCACCGACGATGCGCTCGCCGCCGAGGGTGCGGCGTGGCCGGCCGAGCCGCCGGCGGTGCGCCTGCTGCACCCCGGCTACAACCTCTTGGCCGAGAACTGGGCCGACATGGCGCACGAGGTGATCGACCTCGTGCGCGAGCACACGCTGGCGCTCGGGCTGCCGCTGCACTCGCTCGAGGTCGAACTCGGCCCGAGTCAATTCGAGGCGGTGTTCGGCGCCACCGACGCACTGCGTGCCGCCGACCAGATGCTGCTCTTTCGCAACGGCATGCGGCAGGCGCTGCGCCGCGCCGGCTACCACGCGAGCTTCGTCTGTCGGCCGCCGCTGCCGAACGCGATTGCCAGCGGCTGGCACCTGCATCAGTCGCTCGTGCAGCTCGCCAATGGCGCCAACGTCTTCACGCGCGAGGCGCCGCGGGCGGGCGCGAGTGCCGGCGACGCGGAAGCGGTGCTCTCCACCGAAGGCGCGCACTGGCTCGCCGGGCTGCTGGCGCATGCGCGCGGCATGGCGGCGCTGTGCGCGCCGACGCTGCCCGCCTACAGCCGCTACCAGGGCAGCGTGATGGCGCCGCAGGCGGCGCTGTGGGGCCGCGACAACCGCGGCGCGATGCTGCGCGTGCTGGGCGAACCGGGTGATGCCGCGACGCGCATCGAGAACCGCCTCGGCGAGCCGATGGCCAACCCGTACCTCTACATGGCCGCGCAGGCGTTCGCGGGCCTCGACGGCCTGGCGAGGCGTGCGCTGCCGCCGCCGGCGACCGAAGAGCCGTACGCGAAGGCGCCGGTGATGCTGCCCGCCTCGCTGGCCGAGGCGCTGGACGCGCTCGCCGCCGACGAGGTGATGCAGCAGGGTCTCGGCGCGCCGATGGCGCGCATCTTCGAGACCGTCAAGCGCCAGGAACTCGCGCGCCACGCCGCGGCCGAGGACCGCGAGGCGTGGCTGCGGCGGGAGTACTTCGGGCGTTATTGAGGCACGGCGTTTGCGCGTGGTTCGCTGATCCGAGGTGGTCACGCTTCGGCCCTCGGTGGTGGTGCCGGCCCACCGATACCGCCCCGGCATAGCTGCTAGTCAAGCCATGCGCCTACCGAAGCCCCCCAGGGGCCGGGAGAATCCGCGGCCATGTCGATCGAGATCGAGTTCGTCGCCGCCGACGGCCAGCGCCGCCGGGTGGCGGCCAAGGCGGGCAGGAGCGTCATGCAGACGGCCGTCGAGCACGGCATCGAGGCCATCGTCGCCGACTGCGGCGGCACGCTGACCTGCGCCACCTGCCACGTCATCGTGGCGCCCGAGTGGGCCGCGCGCCTGCCGCCGCCTTCCGGCGACGAAGAAGCGATGCTCGAGATGACGGCCGCGCCGCGTGAAGCCGGCAGCCGCTTGAGCTGCCAATTGGTGGTCACCCCGGAGTTGCACGGGCTGACGGTGCGCACGCCGGCGACACAATTCTGAGTCGCCGTTCGAGGGGCCGGCGTCTCAACGCCGGCGAGGAGCAAAGTCGATGAGTCTGTTGGCAAGATTGGGTTGGGGCGCGCGCGCGTGCGCGATCCTCGCCGGCGTGCTGCTGGTGGTGATCACGCTGATGACCTGCGTCAGCCTGATCGGGCGCAACACGGTGGGCTGGAGCATCGTTGGCGCGTTCGAGCTCTCGGGCTCGGCGGCGGGCGCGGCGATCGCGCTCTTCATGCCGTGGTGCCAGTACACGCGCGGCAACATCATCGTCGACTTCTTCACCGCGCGCGCCTCCGAGGCAACGCAGGACCGGCTCGACCGCATCGGCGCGCTGACGGTGGCGCTGGCGATGGGCCTGCTCGCGTGGCGCACGACGCTCGGCGGCCTGAACGCCTGGAATTCGCAGACGGGCAGCATGATCATGGGCTTCCCCGAGTGGATCGTCTACACGGGCATGGTGCCGCCGCTCGTGCTCACCGCCGTGATCGCGCTCGTGCAGGCGATCGGCGGCTTCGAAGGTAAGCACCAGCCCGAGCCAGCGGAGGCCGCGCAATGACGCCGCTGCAGCTGACGGCGCTCATCTTCGGCAGCATGCTGCTG
This sequence comes from Betaproteobacteria bacterium, assembly GCA_016716535.1. Lineage (GTDB taxonomy): Bacteria > Pseudomonadota > Gammaproteobacteria > Burkholderiales > Burkholderiaceae_C > Rubrivivax. The sequence goes on from JADJWD010000005.1 coordinate 793,590, forward strand.
ATGATGGCCGTGCGCGTGCCGATCGCGGTGAGCATGTTCACCGCCGGCTCGATCGGCTACCTGCTGCAGGCGGGCTGGCTGCCGTTCTCGAACTTCCTGAACACGCAGGCCTTCGCGCGCTTCGCCAGCTACGACCTGTCGGTGATACCGCTGTTCATCCTGATGGGGCAGTTCGCCACGAAGGGCGGCATCAGCCGGGCGCTGTTCGAGTTCGCGGCGGCGGTGATGGGGCGCTTTCGCGGCGGGCTGGCGATGGCCTCGCTGCTGGCCTGCGCCGCGTTCGGCGCGATCAGCGGCTCGTCGGTCGCCACCGCGGCGACGATCACCAGCGTCGCGATGCCCGAGATGCGCCGGCACGGTTACTCGGGCCGCATCGCCACGGCGACGCTGGCCGCCGGCGGCACGCTCGGCATCCAGCTGCCGCCGTCGATCGTGCTCGTCATCTACGCCATCCTCACCGAGCAGAACATCAGCAAGCTGTTCGCCGCGGCGATCCTGCCCGGCATCATCGCGATGGTCGGCTACATGATCGCCGTGGCGATCTACGTGCGCCTCGTGCCGGGGCACGCACCGGCGGTGGAAGACGCGCCGCCGCCGCTGACCTGGCGCTCGGTGCTCGGCGTCTCGCCGATCGTCGGCATCTTCGTGCTCGTCTTCGGCGGCATCTACGGGGGGCTGTTCACGCCCACCGAGGGCGCGGCGGTTGGCGCGACGGCCACCTTCCTCACCGCGCTCGGCAAAGGCGAGATGACACGCGCCAAGTTCGCCGAGTGCTTCTACGGCACCGCGGCGAGCGCGGCGATGATCTTCTTCATCTTCATCGGCGCCGACCTGATGAACTCGGCGCTGGCGCTGACGCAGGTGCCCAACCAGCTCGCGTCGGTGGTGGGCAGCTGGGGCCTGTCGCCGCTCGTCGTCGTCGTCGCGATCCTGCTGTTCTACGTGCTGCTCGGCGCGGTGATGGACGAGCTGTCGATGCTGCTGTTGACGATCCCGATCTTTTTTCCGATCGTCATGGGGCTGGACTTCGGCATGCCCAAGGAGAGCGTGGCGATCTGGTTCGGCATCATGGTGCTGATGACGGTGGGCTTCGGGCTCATCGCGCCGCCGGTGGGGCTGAACGTCTACATCGTCAACGGCATGGCCAAGGACGTGCCGATGGGCGAGACGTATCGCGGCGTCATGCCGTTCCTCGCCAGCGACGTGCTGCGCACGATGCTGTTCCTGTTCTTCCCGATCATCCCGCTGTGGCTGGTGCGGTTCGTCGGGTAGCGCGGGGCCGCGCTACTCGATGACCTCGCCGACCCAGATGCGGTCGAACTCCGCGCCGGCCTCGCGCTGGATGCGGCGCATCGTCTCGGCGTCGGCGGCCTCGTACTCGCAGATCATGCGCTTGCGGTCGGCGGAGAGCACGCTGCGCCGCCAGTTCGCCTCGTAGGCGGCCAGGCACGGCCGCTCGCGGTCGGCCACGAGCCGCATGTCGGCGTCGGACTGCGGCGTGTCGAAGCTGCGTTCGACGACGATGCGGTAAAGGGGCATGGCAGGCTCCTTTCAGCGGGCTTGCAGGGACGGGGCGGACAGCGCGTCGATGACCGCCTGCGCGCGGCGCACGAGCGTCGGGCGGCGCACCGCGCTCGCGGCGGCGAGGGCTTCACGGGCTTGCGCGGTGGCGGCGTCGGTGTCGCCGGCGGCGAGCGCCTGCGCCGCGGTTTCGGCCAGCGCGTAGGCGAGGTGCGCCTTGTCGTCGCGCTCGCGCAGCGCGGCAAGGCTCGTCGCGACGGCGTCGCGTGCATGGGCGGCATCCGCGGCATCTGCGCCATCGCGCCGGCAGCGCGCCAGCGCCGCCAGCGCTGCGGCGAACGGCACCTGCGCCTCGCCCATGCGCTGCGCCGCCGCGGCCACTTCGTCGGCGTGGCGCAGCACGGCATCGAAGTCGCCGAATTCGTACTCGACGGTGGCGAGCGCCAGCATGCACTCGTACTCGCGCCAGTGGTTCGCGGCGGCGCGCGCCAGCGCCACTGCGCGGCTCAATGCCTCGCGCGCCACGGCCAGGTCGCCGTCGGCGCGTGCGGCGAGTCCGCGGCCCCATTCGAGTTCCATCACCGGCAGTTGCAGCTCGGCGGCCATCGCCGCCGCTTCGGCCAGCAGCGAGCGCGCGCGTTCGCCGTCGGACTCGATGTCGAGCAGACAGCGGCCGGTGTTCGCAAGTTGCCGGCAGCGCGTGTGCGCATCGGCGCGCCGCGTGCAGCGCTCGGCGGCGAGCGTCGCCTCGTGCGCGCCCGTCGTGTCGCCGGCCTGCTGGCGCCAAAAGGCGAGGATCTCCCACGCCGCCGACGCCTCGGCCGGCAGGTCCAGCGCCTCGGCCGCGTCGATGGTGCTGCGGATGCGCGCCACGAGATCGGGCAGCCGCCGGCCACCGGGCGCCGCCGCGGCGGCCACGCGCAGGCGCAAGAGCGCGATCTCGAGCCGCGTGCGCGCTTCGCCGGGCGGCAGCGCATCGACCATCGCGAGGCCGCGCTCGGCGACCTGCGCTGCTTCGACGTTGGCAAAGACGCGCAGCCCGTGCTCGCCGGCCGCGAGCGCCGCGCGCGCGGCCAGCGGCGCGTTGCCGGCCAGGCCCGCGTGGTGCACGACGGCGCCGTGCAGCCAGGGGTCGTCGGCGCTCGCTTCGGCGAAGACGCGCGCGAGCTGCCGGTGCAGTGCGCGCCGCCGCGGCGTCGACAGGCTGCGGTAGACCGCCTGGCGCACGAGGCCGTGCACGAAGTCGAAGCCGCCGTCGGCGGCCGCGCGCAGCAGGCCGTGCCGCTCGAAGGTGGCGATGCGGCCGAGCACGTCGGCCACCGGCAGTGCCGTCGCCGCGGCCAGGCGCTCGGCGTTGATCTCACCGCCTTCACCACCGAGCGGACCGAGGGCAGCGATCGCCGCGCACCAGCCGAGCAGGTCGCGCGAGGCGTCGTCCAGCGGCCGCAGCCGCTCGTCGATCAGCGCTTCGATCGGCCGTTGTTGGTTGGCTGCGCTGCCGCCGGCCGCGGCCAGCTCGAGCAGGAAGAGGGGGTTGCCGCCGCTGGCGCGCATGGCCTCGCCGACATCGGTGAGGTGTTGGCCGAGCCGATCGCCCAGCCATGCGCGCACATCGCTTTCGCCGAGCGGCCCGAGGTCGTGGCGCACGAGTGCACGCTCGCGCGCCAGCGATTGCACGAGGCGCGCGGCGCCGGCGTTGTCGTCGATCTCGCCGGCGCGCGCCGCGGCGGCGATCGCCAACGGAAGCGGATCGTCGGCCAGCCGTCGCGTGACGAAGTGCAGCAGCGCCGCCGAGGCGTCGTCGATCCATTGCAGATCGTCGACGACCAGCGCCAGCGGCTGCTGCTGCGCCAATGCGCGCAGGCGCTCGAAGGCGGCGTCGAAGAACTGCTCGCGGTTGAGCGCCTGGGTGCCGATCCCGAGCACGCCGTCGCCGGCGCTCTCGCTCGCGGCGCCGCGCAGCGCGTCGAGCCACCAGCCGTAAGGACGCACCGCTTCGGCCTCGAAGCAGCGGGCGCGCAGCACGCGCCGGCCGAGCGCCGCGGCGCTGGTGGCGAAGTGATCGAGCAGTCGCGTCTTGCCCAGGCCCGGCTCGCCGGTGAAGAGCAGCACAGGCGCCGGGCCGGTGGCCGCGAGCGCGGCGTCGATCGCGTGGCGCTCGGCTTCGCGGCCGACGAGCGGGGCGGCGGTCGGCGCGAAGGCGGCGACCGGCGCGCGCGGCGTTTCGCCCGCGGCAATCGGGGCCGGCGTGGGGGAAGCGGCCGCTGCAGCCGCGGCGCCTTGCTGCCGCTGCGCCTGCCGCACGGCGCGGATCGCCTGGTCGATGGCACCGCCGTCGGGCAGCGCCACCTCGCGCCGCAGCAGGTCGCGCGCCCACGCGTAGTGCGTCTCGGCCTCCGGGTAGCGGCCGGCCGCGGCGAGCAGCCGCACGAGCGTCGCGTGCGCCGCCTCGGCCAGCGGGTCGGCAGCGACCATCGCGCGGCCGTGCTGCAGCGCGCGCAGCGGGTCGCCGGCCGCGAGCCGCGCGACCAGCGCTTCGAGCACCGCGCGGCGCTGGCGCGCGAAGCGTTCGCGCTCGGCCATGCACCAGTGGTGGAAGCGATAACAGGCCGGCAGCTCGAGGCCGTCGAGGAACTCGCCCTGCAACGCCGCGGCGGCGGATTCGAGCGTCACGAGCGGCACCTCGGCGAACGCGCCATCGGCGAGCGCGCTGGCACCGTGCGATCCGCCGATCGACCCGCCAAGCCACCGCGCAACCTGCGCGCCATCGACCTCGCAATCGACCGCGTCGAACGCGACTTTGTCGCGATCGGCGCGCAGCCGCTGCGCTTGCTCGTCGTCGACCAGCGCGCGCAGCTTCGTCAGGCTCCAGCGCAGCGCGGCGCGCGGGTCGTCGGGGCCGTCCCAGAGCAGATCGCACAGCGCTGCGCGCGACTGCGGTGCGCCGGTGGCGACGAGGTAGCCGAGCAGCGCGCGCGTGCGCCGGGAGGGCGGCAGCGCGATCGGCGGGCCGTCGCCGCGGCGCAGTTCGAGGTCGCCGAGCAGCCGCACGCGCAGCCGCGGGCCGGCGCCGGCGGCAGCGCCGGCGCTGCGCCCGCTCACCCGGCTCGCGGTGGTGTTCACCCGGCGTGCCCTCCTGGCGAAGAACTTGCCACGCTCTCGACGAAGGGTTTCGACGAAGCGCGCTCGGCGAAGGGCCGCGAAGGTATCACGCCGCTGCACCAAGCGTCCGGGAAAACCGCGACGGCGGCTCCGCAGCCCGGGCGTTATGGTTCTGCCCACTCTCGTATTCCCGGAGACCCGACGATGAAAAGACGCAGTTTTGTCCAGGCCGGCGCTGCCGCCGCAGCGCTCGGCACCCCGCTCGCTGCGCTGGCGCAGCAGACCGTGACGCTGAAGTTCCACACCTTCATGGCGCCGATGAGCAACGTGTGGCTGACGATGCACAAGCCGTGGATGGAGAAGGTCGAGAAGGACTCCGGCGGCCGCATCAAGTTCGAGGCCTACCCGGCGATGCAGCTCGGCGGCACGCCGGTGCAGCTGTACGACCAGGCGCGCGACGGCGTCGTCGACATCATCTGGACGCTGCCGGCCAACACGGCCGGGCGCTTCCCGCGCATCGAGGTCTTCGAGCTGCCGTTCATGATGAACAACGCCGAGGCCACCTCGAAGGCGTACTGGGAGTACTTCCAGACGCAGTGCCCCGACGAGTTCAAGGAGACGCACGTCATCGCCCTGCACGTGCACGGGCCGGGCATGTTCCACTCGGCCAACAAGCAGATCAAGAGCGTGGCCGACCTGCGCGGCATGAAGGTGCGCGGCCCGACGCGCCAGATCACCAAGATGCTCGCCGCGGTGGGCGCCACGCCGGTGGGCATGCCGCTGCCGCAGATCCCCGACGCGCTGAGCAAGGGCACGATCGAGGCCTGCGTGATCCCGTGGGAAGTGGTGCCTTCGGTGAAGGTGCACGAGCTGACGAAGTTCCACAGCGAGTTCGACAACGCCGCCGGTGCGCTGTACACGACGACGTTCGTGATGGCGATGAACAAGGCGAAGTACGAAGGCCTCGCGCCCGACCTGAAGAAGGTGATCGACGCCAACAGCGGCATGGCCGCGTCGGCGTGGCTGGGCCGGGTGCAGCAGGGCAACGACGTGCCCGGCCGCAAGGTCGCCGTCGACCGCGGCAACACGATCTACCAGTTCACCGCCGCGCAGCGCGAGGAGTTCGTCAAGCTGTCGGGCAACATCGATGACCAGTGGGTCGCCGACATGGACAAGCGCGGCTTCAAGGGCAAGCAGCTGCTCGACACCGCCAGGTCGCTGATCGCCAAGCACAAGGGCTGACGCGCCGGCTGGCCTCGCGCGGCATGCACGGCATGCGCGAGGCGATCCAACAACGACACAGGGGCCCGCGCGGGCCCCTGTGTTCTTTGCGGCGCGTGTCGTACGCGCGGCGCGACGATCAGATGTGCGCCGTGTAGCGCGCCAGCATCTGCGGCATCGCGTGCCGCATGTGCAGTGACAGCCCGAGCGCGGCGAGGTGATTGCCGTTGCGCCCGAGGATGCGCTCGGCCAGCGGCAGGAACTCGTTCTCCTCGTAGCGCGCGTGTTCGCCGTAGCGGGTGACGAGCGCGCCCACCTGCGCGGTCAGCTCGGCGGGGGCGAGCGGCGCGTCCTGCCCCTTGGCCAGGCGCTTCAGTGACGGCTCGAGCTTCTCGAACGCCGCCTCGACCTCGCGGTGTTCCTCGGTGAGCTGGCGCACGATCGCCTGCACTTGCTCGCGCTCGCCGCCGGGCGTGGCGCTGGCGAGCACGGCCGGGAACAGCTCGCGCTCTTCCTCCTGGTGGTGCTCGTAGACGGCGGCGCGGAAGAAGCGCTGCGTCTCGGCGGCCAATGCGCGCGCGCGTGCGGCGGCTTCGGCCAGCACGGGCAGGCCGCCGAGGCCCTCGAGGTGATTGAGGATGCCTTCGTGGCAACGTGAAAAGCCGGCCAGCGGCGCGTCGGCGCCTTGCTCGCCGGAGGGGGCAGTGGGAGTGTTCATTCAGGTTGGAAGTTACGCCGGGCGCGCCCACCCTGTCTTGACAGCGGTCAACGGCCTCCGTGGCCACCCTGCACGAGTTGGCGCCCGAGCCACGCGGCGCCGCGCACGCCCGAGGCATCACCATGGCGGCTGGGCGCAAGGCGCGTGCGCACCGGCTCGCGCACGCCGCCGCTGACGACCCACTGGCTCCACAGCGCCGGCACACGTTCGTACAAGTGCGGCATGCGCGACAGGCCGCCGCCGAGCACGACGATGTCCGGGTCGAGCACGTTGATGATGCCGGCCAGCGCGCGCGCCAGCCGCGAGGCGTGGCGTTCGAGTGTCGCGAGGCACGCCGCGTCGCCGCGGGCGGCGGCGGCGGCGATCTGCTCGGCGGTGGGCGCGGCACTCGGTGTGCTGGCACTCGCGCTGCAGTGCAGCCCGGCCCCGTGATGATCACGCGCCAGCCCCGGCCCGCTGACCAGCGTCTCGATGCAGCCGGCCTGCCCGCAGTAGCAGCGCCATCGGGGGTCGTGGTCCGCTTCGGCCCACGGCAGCGGGTTGTGCCCCCACTCGCCGGCGACGCCGTTCGGGCCCGTGAGCACGCGCCCGTGCACGGCGATGCCGGCTCCGACGCCGGTGCCGAGGATCGCCGCGAAGACGACACCGTGGCCGGCGCCGGCACCATCGGTCGCCTCCGACAGCGCGAGGCAGTTTGCGTCGTTCGCCACCGCCACCGGCTGCCCGAGCGCCGCTTCGAGGTCGCGCGGCAACGCGCGCCCGTTCAGGCACTGCGAGTTGCAGTTCTTCATCCGCCCGTCGGCGGTGACGGTGCCCGGCGTGCCGATGCCGATGCTGACCTCGCCGCCGGCCGCGGCGCGGCCATGGGCGACAAGGGCGATGAGTGCCGCGAGCGTCGCGTCATAGTCGCCGGCCGGCGTCGGCACGCGCTCGCGCCAGTGCACCTGGCCGTCGTCGCCGAGCAGCACCGCCTCGGTCTTCGTGCCGCCGAGGTCGATGCCGAGCATCGGTTTCACAGAGGCGTCGTCCTCGCCTCGAGCCACGCGCGTGCCGCGCCGGTGAGCCGTGGCGCCAGCCGCTCGCGCACCGTCGCGTGATACGCGTCGAGCCACGCCACCTCGTCGGCGCGCAGCAGCGCGCGATCGATGCAGCGTGTGTCGATCGGGCACAGCGTCAGCGTCTCGAACTCGAGGAACTCGCCGAACGTGCCGCCTTCCGCCGTCGCGGCCGGCACATTGAGCACGAGGTTCTCGATGCGCACGCCCCACTGGCCGGGGCGATAGAGGCCCGGCTCGATCGACGTGATCATGCCCGGCTCCATCGCCATCTGCGGCTCGGGCGTCGTGCGGCTGATGCTTTGCGGCCCCTCGTGCACGGCGAGGAAGTAGCCGACGCCGTGGCCGGTGCCGTGGCCGAAATCGAGCCCCTCGGCCCACAGCGGCGCGCGTGCGATCGCATCGATCATCGGCCCCGGCGTGCCGCGCGGATAACGCGTGCGCGACAGCGCCATCGTGCCCTTCAGCACGAGCGTGAAGTCGCGCTTCATCGCCGCGCTCACCGTGCCCACCGGCCACACGCGCGTGATGTCGGTGGTGCCGCCGAGGTACTGGCCGCCGCTGTCGATGAGCAAAAGACCATCGCCTTCGATCGTCGCGTAACTCTCGGGCGTCGCGCGGTAGTGCGGCAGCGCGCCGTTGGCGTTGAAGCCGGCGATCGTCGAGAACGACAGGCCGACGAAGCCCGGCCGGCGGGCGCGTGCCGCGCTCAGCCGCTCGTCGATCGTCAGCTCCGTGACGGCGCCGTGCGGGCGCGCCGGCGCCAGCGCCTCCTCCATCCAGGCGTAGAACTCGCACATCGCGACGCCGTCTTCGATCATCGCCTCGCGCACGTGCGCGGCCTCGGCGTCGGTCTTGCGGCTCTTGGCGAGCGTGCTCGGGTTGATCGCCTCGACGACCTTGCAGCCGGCGCCGACCCGCTGGCGAAAGCCCAGCGTCACGCGCCTCGCGTCGATGAGCAGCGTGTCGCCGCTGCCGAGCGCGGCCAGCGCCGCGGGCGCCTCGGCATAGGGCCGCACCTCGATGCCGTCGGCGGCGAGCGCGGCGCGCTCGGCGGCGGCGATCTTCGGCGTGCTGCTCGCGGCGGCGTCGAGGTCCGCGAAGAGCCGGCCGCCGCGCGCATCGAGCAGCAGGTGCGCGATGAAGACCGGGTTGTATTCGACGTCGCGACCGCGCAGGTTGGTGATCCAGGCGATGTCGTCGACGGTGGAGACGAAGTGGTGCGTCGCGCCTTGCGCGGCCACCGCCTGGCGCACCTGCGCGAGCTTGTCGCGGCGCGATCTTGTGGCGTGCGGCGGCGCATGCGCATACACGGCTTCAGCGGGCAGCGCCGGGCGGTCGGGCCAGATCGCATCGATCGGATCGGCGTCGGTGACCAGCGTGATGCCGGCCGCTTCGAGCCGCGCCTTCAGCGTCTGCGCCGCGCCGAGGCCCAGCACCTGGCCGTCGACGGCGACGCGGCCGCCGCGCGGCACGTGCTCGACGAGCCACTCCAGATGCGCCGGCGCCGCGGCCGACGCGATGCGCACGAGGTCGATGCCGCTGCCGGCCAGTTCACGCTCGGCCTGCTCCCAGTAGCGGCTGTCGGCGAACAGCGCCGCGGCCTGCCGGCCGACCACGAGCGTGCCCATCGAGCCGGTGAAGCCCGACAGCCACTGCCGAGCCTGCCAGCGCGCCGGCAGGTACTCCGAAAGATGCGGGTCGGCGCTGGGCACCAAGAGCGCGTCGAGCCCCTCGCGCGCGAGCACGTCGCGAAGCTGCGTCAGGCGGGTGCGGGCAGGGGAGGTGCGGACGTCCATCGAGGGGCACCGGGGCAGCTTGTGGGGAGGGGCGGGATTCTAGGTGGGGGCCTTCGGTCGCGCAGGTCGTGTGGGTGGTGCCGCTTGCCACTGCTCGTTGCTGTGGGCTCCAAGAGAAAAAGGCCCCGAGGCGGTGAGCCCCGGGGCCGAACACGTCTCGCAGTGAGAACGTAGGAGGATCGTGCGCTGCCGGACGTCGGGCCCGGCAGCGGCGAGAACTTGCCTCAGCCGCGCACCGCCTGCGCGGCGCTGCGCGCCAGTTGCGCCGGCGCCGGCTCGCTGGTGGCCAGCCACTCGACGCTGGCGAGCAGCGCCGTGGTCATCAAGAGCGCCAGCGAGAAGGCGGCCAGGCGCTGGGTGACGGCGTTCAGAGCGGCCGGGGCGGGCTGGGCGGGGCGGGCGGTGGTGAACATGGTGTGTCTCCGGGATGCTCTGCGGTGCGGTGGGCGACGTGTTGTCTTGTCGGTGAGGGCACTGTAGGTTTGCCGGCCCCCGGGTCGCCAGCGGCTCCCGACCAGCCGCGGGACAGCGGCGATGGAATGCGGCTGGGCGCGACGAACTGCGTCCGGCGGCCGCGCCGCAGGCGCCTCGGGTACCCCGCCTGCCTGTCAAGGCCGTCCGGGCGGACCGGCTGGCGGTGCACGACGGTTCGTGAACCCTTTGGCCCGCCGCGCCGCGGCGTATGGCGCGAACGGCCGAGATCTCCGCCAATGCAGGTCCTGTCCGGGCTTTGATCGCCGGCGCGGCTGTGGCACGCTTTGCGCCAGCCGGCTGCTTCCAGCGACGGCGCAGGAGTTCGTGCATGAGTCGTTCCACCGGTCTGGTCCCGCGCGTGCAGTCGACGATCCCGCTGGCGCACATGCGCACCGTATTCCGCGTTCACGACGTGGAAAAGCGTCTCGACAAGCTGCCGCCGCGTGAGCACGAAACGCTGCGCGCCACCTACGAGCGCATGCTCGAGAAGGGCGCCGAGCGCTTCCAGGTCAAGCCCTCGGGCGTGCCGGCGATGGAGCACCTGTACGAAGAGCTGCCCAACTTCGGCGAGGTGCTCGACGACATCCGCCGCCAGCTCGCGCTGTGCCAGGACAGCCGCGACGCGCTGGAGATCACGCCGATGCTGCTGCTCGGGCCGCCGGGCATCGGCAAGACGCACTTCGCGCGCGAGGTCGCCCGGCTGCTCGGCACCGGCTGCGGCTTCGTCTCGATGAGCAGCCTCACCGCCGGCTGGGTGTTGAGCGGCGCCAGCAGCCAGTGGAAGGGCGCGCGGCCGGGCAAGGTGTTCGAGACGCTCGTCGACGGCGTCTACGCCAACCCGGTGATGGTCGTCGACGAGATCGACAAGGCCCGCACCGAGCACGCCTACGACCCGCTCGGCGCGCTGTACAGCCTGCTCGAGCAGGACACGGCCGAGGCCTTCACCGACGAGTTCGCCGAGGTGGCCATCGACGCCAGCCAGGTGATCTGGGTCGCCACCGCGAACGACGAGCGTGTGATCCCCGAGCCGATCCTCAACCGCATGAACGTCTTCGAGGTGCAGCCGCCCGACCGCGACGCCGCGCGGCTGATCGCCAGCCGCCTTTACACGAGCATCCGCGCCGCGCACGACTGGGGCCAGCGCTTCGACCCCGAGCCGGCCGAGGCCGTGCTCGAACGCCTGGCGGCGATGGCGCCACGCGAGATGCGCCGCGCCTGGATGACGGCCTTCGGCAATGCGCGGCTGGCCGGCCGCGCCACGCTGGAGCTGGCCGACCTGCCCGAGGCGGGCGGGCGGCGCACGCCGATCGGGTTCGTGCAGTAGGCGCGTCGGTCAGGCAAGGAATCCGTTCGGGCTGAGCCTGTCGAAGCCCGCGCTGAGCCTGTCGAAGCGTCCGACGATCAGGCCGCCGCCGCAGCCCTTCCCCCGCGCACGACCCGCCGCTTGCCCGCCTGCTTGCCGGCGTACATCGCGGCGTCGGCGCGCTTGAGCAGGTCGCTGGCGTTGTCGGCGTCCAGCGGCGCGAGCGCGTAGCCGACCGTCAGGCCCACCGCGCAGCGCTGGCCGGCGGCGTCGAACGGCGGCTCGAACGCGGCCAGCAGCTTTCGGCCGAGTGCCAGCGCCGCGCCGTCGTCCTCCAGCGCCGAGGCGAGCACGACGAACTCGTCGCCGCCGAGGCGCGCGACGAGGTCGCCGTGCCGCAACTGCTGGCGCAGCCGCTCGCCGACGGCGACCAGCAGCGCGTCGCCGACGTCGTGGCCGTAGCGGTCGTTGACCGGCTTGAAGCCGTCCAGGTCGAGCAGGAAGAGGCCGGTCATCCGCCGCGGGCTGCTCTGGCGCAGGGCCGGCTCGAGGTGGCGGTGCAGGCCGCGCCGATTGGGCAGCCCGGTCAGCGCGTCGGTCTCGGCCAGGCGCCGCTGCGCCTCGGCCTCCATCTGCATGCGGTCGGCGTCGCGATGGATGCGCTGCACGCGCAGGCCGAGCACGGCCATCCAGGCCGTCATCTCGATCAGCAGGGACAACGGGTACAGGTGCTGGCTCAGGAAGTGGGGCTCGACGCGCCCGCGCAGCAGCCCGGCCATGCTGAGCGCGCCGAAGAAGTAGACGAGCCAGCCGGCGAGGATCGCCAGCGCAATGCGCTCGGCACGCCGGGCGCGCACGAAAGCCACTGGCACGACGATCAACGGCACGACGAGCCCGAACACGGTGGCCGCCGACTGGGTCGCGCGGTAGCCGGAGAGCCCGCTCAGGTTGGCCGCCAGCGCCAGCAGCGCCAACATCACCAGCGCCCGCAGCGCGCGCGAGGCGAACGGGCTCACCTCACGGACCACGAGCGTGTTGTCCATGAACCGGGCGCCGGCTGCGACGGCCAGCAGCACTCCGAGCGGTGCCACCCGCGTCGAAAGCTCCGGCCATTCGGGCCACAGCCACTGCGGGCCGATGCCGAAGTAGGCGAGCACGAACAGCAGGTTGCCCAGCAGCAGCAGCGCGTACTGCATGAAGACCACGTCGCGCAGGTTCAGCCAGTGCAGCACGCTGTACATCAGCATGCACAGCGCGACGCCGAACACGAGCCCCTGCACGAGCTGCACGTGCGCCTCGTGCCGCGTGAACGAGGCTTCGGTGCGCAGCGCCATCGGCAGCACCATCGAGCTGAGCGTCTGCACGCGCAAGAGGATCTCGTGCTCGCCGGCGCCCAGCACCAGCGGCGCGGCGTGTGTGCGCGTTTGCATCGGCCGCTCGCTGCCGCGCAGCGCGTTGCCCAGCACCTGGTGCGACACGACCCGCCCTTCGCGCAGCAGGTACAGGTCGACGCGGTTCAGCGGCGGGTAGTCGATCTCGAACACCCGCGCCAGCGGCGCGGGCCCGGCGACGACGAGCCGGGCGCGCAGCCACACCGTCTCGTCGCGGCGGCCGAGGTTGCCGGGCACACCTTCGGGGCGGGCGAACCGTTCGCGCGCTGCGGCCAGCGTCGCGGCGTCGAAGCGCTGGTCGGGGTCGGCCAGCAGCGTGACGGCCGGCCACAGCACGAGGTCGGCCGCGGCCGGCACGACGAGCGCCGGCGCGGCATCGCCGGCACCGGACCGGCCGGCTGCGCCGGCCCCTGCGGCCCCCAGCGCGTGCACGGCCGGCGCCGCCGCGAGCAGCAGCACCGCCAGCAACACCGCCACCACGAGCGCGGCCAGCGCGGCCAGCCCGGCCTGCGGCCGGCCGCGCAGCGCACGCCTCGGCGGGGACGGGTCGGACACCATACTCGGGGTTGAATCGGCCGCCCTGGCCGATGCTTGAGCGGAGGGGGCCGGCACCGCGCGGGTTGTGAACGGTGCGGCCGCAATGGGCCGATGAGAAGACAGAAGATCTGGCGCTTGGGCGTTGTTTCTTTGGCGCTGTGCGCCTGCGCGGGTGTGACGGCGGGGGCGCCGCCCGTGCCGGCGACCGCGGCGACCGCGGCGGCCGCGGCGGTCCCGGCGGTCCCGGCGGCCGCCTCCGCCGCTTCGGCCGCGGCGTCGCCGCGCCCCAAGGTCGGCCTCGTCCTCGGCGGCGGCGGCGCGCGCGGCGCGGCGCACCTGGGCGTGCTCGAGGTGCTCGAGGAACTGCGTGTGCCGGTGGACTGCGTCGCCGGTACGAGCATGGGCGCGCTCGTCGCCGGCGCCTGGGCCGCCGGCATCACGCCAGCGCAGATGCGCGAGGAACTGACGCGCGCCGACTGGGCCGACATGTTCCAGGACAACCCGGACTACGCCGAGCTGAACCACCGCAACAAGCGGCTGATGCAGCGCTTCCTGCCTGGCACCGAAACCGGCCTCACCGCCGCCGGCGCGGTGACACCGCCGGGCGTCGTCTCGGCGCAGAAGATCAAGCTCTTCTTCAACCGCCTCGTGCGCGCCGACGCCGGCGAGCGCCGGCTCGAGGAGCTGCCGCTGCCGGTGTCGATCATCGCCACCGACATCGGCACCGGCGCGCGCGTCGTGCTGCGCGAGGGCAGCCTGACGCTGGCGATGCGCGCCAGCATGTCGGTGCCCGGGCTGATGGCGCCGCTGGAATGGGACGGCCGCAAGCTCGTCGACGGCGGCCTCGTCGACAACCTGCCGGTGCGCGAGGTGCGCGAGCGCTGCGGCGCCGAGGTCGTGATCGCCGTCAACGTCGGCAGCACGCCGCTGCCGCCCGAGGAGGTCAAGGGCCTGCTGACGGTGAGCGCCCAGGTCATCGCCTTGCTCACCGAGCAGAACGTGCAGGCGACGCTGGCGGCGCTTGCGCCCGAGGATGTCGTCATCACGCCCGACCTCGGGCCGATCACGGCCGCGGACTTCGAGCGTCATGCCGAGGCCGCGCTGCGCGGCCGCAGCGCGGCGCGCGCGAGTGCCGCGAAGCTCAGTGCGTTCTCCGTCGACGAGGCAACCTGGGCGCGATGGCGCGCCTCGCTCGCGGCACGCGCGCCCGATGCGCCGCCGGCGGCACCCGGCGCCTTGGCCCGCCCGCGCATCGACGACGTGCAGGTCATCGGCCTGTCGCGCGTCAGCGAAGCGGTCGTGCGCCGCTACCTCGCGCAGACGCCCGGCGAGCCGCTCGATACGCGCGCGCTCGACCAGGCGCTCGGCCGCGTCTACGGCGACGGCTGGTACGAGCGCGTCGATTACAGCGTCGTGCGCGAAGGCGACCGGCACGTGCTGCGCGTGATGCCGGTGGAGAAGGGCTGGGGCCCGGACTACCTGCGCCTGGGCATGCGGCTGGACAGCAACTTGAGCCAGGGCAGCACCTACCAGCTGCGCGCCGGCTACCACCGCACCTGGCTGTGGCCGTTGGGCGCCGAACTGCTGGTCGTCGGCGACCTCGGCAGCAACACCGGCGCCAGCGTCGAGTGGCTGCAGCCACTGACGGCCGACCGCCTGTGGTTCGCCGACTTCGTCGCCGACTACCGGCGTGAGCGCAGCGACTACTTCTTCGTCGAGCAGCGCATTGCCGAGTACCGCAGCGTGCGCCGACGCGTCGAGGTGAAGGCGGGCCTCAACCTCAGCCTGGCCGGCACGCTGGCCGCCGGCTGGCGGCAGACGCACGTGAATCGCGAGCTCGAGACCGGCATCGACATCCTCGCGCCCGTGCCCGAGCGCGGCAGCGCCGGCTGGGTCGTCGCGGCCGACCTCGACCGGCTCGACCGCCTGTACTTCCCGCGCAGCGGCTGGAGTGCGGCGGCCGAGTGGTTCCACGGCCACGCCGGCGGCGGCGCGGCGGCCGACGCCGACTACGCGCGCGCCAGCGTCGACCTGCGCGGCGCGATGCCGTGGCGCGACTACGTGCTCGCTTCGCGGCTGACGTGGGTGGGCTCACCGACCGGCCGGCTGCCGATCCACGATGCCGGCCGGCTCGGCGGTTTCCTCAACCTCACCGCGTTCGCGAGCGGCCAATTGATCGGCGACGATGTCGCCTACGCGCATGTGCGCGCCGAGCGCATCATCGGCCGGCTGCCGCTCGGCCTGCGCGGCGACATGCGCTTCGGCGTCGCCTTCGAGAGCGGCAAGGTGGCGCTGCCCTTCACGGTGCAAAAGCGCAACGGCTGGCTCCACTCGCTGGCCGCCTACCTCGGCGGCGAAACGCCGCTCGGCGCCATGTACCTCGGCATCGGCTTCGGCAGCGGGCGCTCGACGAACGCTTATCTCGTCATCGGCACGCCTTGAGCAAACCGTTCGAGCTTGTCGAAGCCCTCGTTGAAGCAGCAGGCACTCGCGCTTTGGCGCGGGCCGAGGACGCCGGGTGGCCGCCGCCGCTCGTGTCATTCCTCTCCCTCGCTGCGCTCGGTCGATTCCCTTCTCTTACCTCGCTGCGCCGGCCACCCGGCATCCTGGGCCCTCGGTGGTGGCGCCTCCGTGGGCGTTAGACTGCCGGCCCCTCGAAACGCGCCCTTGCGGCTGCTGCGGTGACGCTGCCGCCGACCGCCGGTGTTCGCCTCCTATGTCCGTGTCTGCCTTCCGTGCGCGTGTCGCGCCCGGCGCGATGCTCGTTGCAGCGTTCATTGCCGCGTTCGTTCTCGCACTCCCGGCCGCCGCGGCCGACAACGGCCGGCCGGCCGCCTCTGCTGCCGCGTCGGCCGCCGCGAAACCCGCGCTCACCGTCACCGTCACGACGCCAGTCTCGGCCGCATGGCCGCGGACAGTGGTTGCCAACGGCTCGATCTTCGCGTGGCAGGAGGCGAGCGTCGGCGCCGAGACGCCCGGCTGGCGCATCGCCGACGTGCGCGCGCAGGTCGGCGATGTCGTGCGGCGCGGCCAGGTGCTCGCGGTCTTTGCCACCGAACTGGCCGAAGCCGACCTCGCGCAGCAGCGCGCCGCGCTCGCCGAGGCCGAGGCGCTGCTCGTCGAAGCGACCGCCAACGCCAACCGCGCGCGTGATCTGCAGCCGAGCGGCGTGCTGAGCGCGCAGCAGACGCAGCAACTGCTGACCGCCGAGCGCACCGCCGCGGCGCGGCTCGAGGCGCAGCGCGCGGCGCTCGCTGCGCAGCAGTTGCGGTTGAAGCAGGCGCAAGTGCTGGCGCCCGACAGCGGCGTCATCTCGGCGCGGCTGGCGACCGTCGGTGCCGTCGTGCAGCCGGGGCAGGAGTTGTTCCGCCTGATCCGCCAGGGCCGGCTCGAGTGGCGCGCCGAGGTCGCCGCGGCCGATCTGGCGCAGGTGAAGGTGGGCCAGACCGTGCGCGTGAGCCCGGTCGGCGCCGCGCCCACCACCGGCCGCGTGCGCGTCGTCGCGCCGACCGTCGACCCGGCGACGCGCAACGGCCTCGTCTATGTCGACCTGCTGCCGGCGGCGAAGGCCGCGGCCAGCACCGCAGCGCAAGCCGCCCCTGCAGCCAACCCGAAAGCCGGCATGTTCGCCCGGGGCGAGCTCGAGGTCGGCGAAGGCGCCGCGCTGACGCTGCCGCAGAGCGCGGTGCTGCAACGCGAGGGCTTTGCCTACGTCTTCAAGGTCGGCGCCGACCAGAAGGTGCAGCAGGTGAAGGTCAGCACCGGCCGGCGCGTCGGCGAGCGCATCGAGATCACCGGCGGGCTCGACGCCGGCGCGCGCGTCGTCGCGCAGGGCGCCGGTTTCCTCGCCGACGGCGACCTCGTGCGCGTCGTGCCAACCGCCTCACCGGCGCCGGTGCAGCCGTCGCAACAACGGCAGCAGGCGCCGCAACCGCCGCAACGCCCGCAAACCCCGGCCGCGCCGAAATGAACGTCTCCGCCTGGTGCATCCGCAACCCGATTCCGGCGGTGATGCTGTTCGTCCTGCTGTCGCTGGCGGGGCTGCTCGGCTTTCGCGCGATGAAGGTGCAGCAGTTCCCCGACATCGACCTGCCGACGATCAACGTCACCGCCAGCCTGCCGGGGGCGGCGCCGGCGCAGCTCGAAACCGAGGTCGCGCGCAAGCTCGAGAACGCGGTCGCGGCGATCGCCGGCGTGAAGAACATCTACACGAAGGTGCAGGACGGCGTCGCCGTCGTCACCGTCGAGTTCCGCCTCGAAAAGCCCACGCAGGAGGCGCTGGACGACACGCGCGCTGCGGTCTCGCGCATCCGCGCCGACCTGCCCGCGGATCTGCGCGAGCCGGTCGTCGCCAAGCTCGACCTCGCGGCGACGCCGATCCTCACCTACACCGTGGCCAGCGACCGCATGGACGACGAGGCGCTGTCGTGGTTCGTCGACAACCAGGTGACGAAGGCGGTGCTCGCCGTGCGCGGCGTCGGCTCGGTGGCGCGCGTCGGCGGCGCCACGCGCGAGGTGCGCGTCGAACTGGACCCGGCGCGCCTGCTGAGCCTGAACGCCAGCGCCGCCGACATCTCGCGCCAGTTGCGCGCCATGCAGCAGGAAGCGCCCGGCGGCCGCGCCGACGTGGGCGGCATCGAGCAGAGCGTGCGCACGATCGGCACCGTGAAGACGGCCGAGGAACTGGCGCGCATGGAGGTGACGCTCGGCGACAGCCGGCGCATCCGGCTGGACCAGGTTGCGAACGTCAGCGACACGGTGGCCGAGCAGCGCAGCGCCGCGCTCGTCGACGGCCGGCCGGCGGTGGGCTTCGAGGTCGTACGCTCGCGCGGCGCCAGCGAGACCGAGGTCGCCGACGGCGTGCGCGCCGCGCTGGCGAAACTCGGCGCCGAGCACCCGGACATCAAGACGACCGAGGTCTTCAGCTTCGTCGAGCCGACGGTGGAGAACTTCCACGGCTCGATGATGTTGTTGATCGAGGGCGCGGTGCTGGCGGTGATCGTCGTGTGGCTCTTCCTGCGCGACTGGCGCGCGACGATGGTGGCCGCCACCGCGTTGCCGCTGTCGGTGCTGCCGGCCTTCGCGGCGATGAACTACCTCTTCGGCTTCTCGCTGAACGTCGTCACGCTGCTGAGCCTGTCGCTCGTCGTCGGCATCCTCGTCGACGACGCGATCGTCGAGATCGAGAACATCGTGCGCCATCAGCGCATGGGCAAGACGCCGTACGACGCGGCGATGGAAGCGGCCGACGAGATCGGCCTGGCGGTGATCGCGACCACCTTCACGCTGATCGCCGTGTTCCTGCCCACCGCCTTCATGGCCGGCGTCGCCGGCAAGTTCTTCGTGCAGTTCGGCTGGACGGCGGCGATCGCCGTGTTCTTCTCGCTCGTCGTCGCGCGCATGTTGACGCCGATGATGGCCGCCTACGTGATGAAGCCGCCCAAGCGCGCGCACCACGAGCCGAAGTGGATGACGCTGTACCTGCGCTGGGCGGCGTTCTGCCTGCGCCACCGCATCGTCACGATGCTGGCCACGGTGGTGTTCTTCGTCGGCAGCTTCGGGCTGGCGGGCCTCTTGCCCACCGGCTTCATTCCGCCCGACGACTTCGGCCAGACGCAGGTGACGCTGACGCTGCCGCCCGGCTCGACCTTCCAGCAGACGCTCTCCGCCGCCGAACGCGCACGCGAGCTCGTGCAGGGGCACAAGGAGGTGCAACTCGTCTACACGACGGTCGGCGGCGGCGCCACCGGCGCCGACATCTGGACGCCCGGCGGCGGTCTGCCCGACGTGCGCAAGGCGACGCTGACGCTGAAGCTCACGCACCGCACCAACCGCGCGGGCGTCAGCAAGCAGGCCGTCGAGAGCGACCTGCGCCGCGCGCTCGAGGTGCTGCCCGGCGCGCGCGTGAAGGTGGGCTTCGGGCAGAGCAGCGAGAAGTACGTGCTCGTGCTCGCCGGCGAAGATGGCGCGGCGCTCGCCGCGCACGCGGCGAAGGTGGAGCGCGAACTGCGCACGCTGCCGGGCATCGGCGCGGTCACGTCGAGTTCGAGCCTCGTGCGCCCTGAGTTGATCGTGCGGCCCGACTTCGCGCGCGCGGCCGACCTCGGCGTCACCTCGGCGGCGATCGCCGACACGCTGCGCATCGCCACCGCCGGCGACTTCGACCAGAGCCTGCCGAAGCTCAACCTCGCGCAGCGCCAGGTGCCGATCGTCGTGCGCCTGCCGGCCGAAGCGCGCACCGACCTCGCGCTGCTCGAGCGCCTGCCGGTGCCGGGCAAGAACGGGCCGGTGATGCTCGGCAACGTCGCGAGTCTGACGATCGACAGCGGCCCGGCCGAGATCGACCGCTTCAACCGGCAGCGCAACGTCAACTTCGAGATCGAGCTGAACCAGCAGCCGCTCGGCGAGGTGAAGGCGGCGGCGCTGGCGCTGCCGACGATCCAGAACCTGCCGCCGGGCATCCTGGTCACCGAGATCGGCGACGCCGAGGCGATGAGCGAACTCTTCGAAAGCTTCGGCCTGGCGATGCTGACCGGCGTGCTGTGCATCTACATCGTGCTCGTGCTGCTGTTCAAGGACTTCGTGCAGCCGGTGACGATCCTCGGCGCGCTGGTGCTGTCGGTGCCCGGGGCGTTCGTGGCGCTGTTCATCACGCACACGGCGCTGTCGATGCCGAGCATGATCGGCCTGATCATGCTGATGGGGATCGCGACGAAGAACTCGATCCTGCTCGTCGACTACGTCATCCTGGCGCGGCGCGAGCACGGCCTGGCGCGCCGTGAGGCGGTGCTCGACGCGTGCCACAAGCGCGCGCGGCCGATCGTCATGACGACGATCGCGATGGCCGCCGGCATGATGCCGATCGCTTTAGGCATCGGCGTCGACCCGAGCTTTCGCGCGCCGATGGCGATCGTCGTCATCGGCGGGCTGATCACCTCGACCTTCCTGAGCCTGCTCGTGATCCCGGTGCTGTTCACCTACGTCGACGACGCGATCGCGCTGCTGCGAAAGTGGCTGCGCATGCCGCCGCGGACGTATGGGTCCGCCCCGGCGGCGTTGCCCCGTTCACCTTGAGGGTTCGAAGGGCGTGCAAGCGCTGCGCTACTGCACCACCGCCGACGGCGTGCGGCTGGCGATGCGCTCGGTCGGCCAGGGCCCGCTCGTCATCAAGGCCGCCAACTGGCTGGGCAACCTCGAGTTGACGCGCCACGGCGTCAGCGGGCCGATGGCCGCGCGCTACATGAAGGCGTTCTACGAAGTCGACGCGCGCGTCGATGCGCCGCAGGTGCGTTGCCCGACGCTCGTGATGCACGTCAGCGGCGACACGCTGATCCCTGGCTGACGCATCCGCGCGAGCAAGCGCGCGCGTTGCGCGAGCGCGGCCGCGCGCCCAGGTGGCGCGCCGCCGTGCGCAGCCGCAGGACTCGGTGCTCGACCGCATGATCGCCGCGCAGCGCGAGGATCCGCAGTTCGACGACGACGAGCTGCTCGCCAACCTGATCCTGCTTTTCATCGCCGGCCACGAGACGACGACGAACCTGCTCGGCAACGGCGTGCTCGCGCTGCTCGACCATCCGGATCAACTGGCGCGGCTGCGGCGCGAGCCCGCGGCTCATCTCACGTCAGCGCGCCTTCACCACCGCGTAGCGCGCCAGCGTCTTCTCGCGCGCCGCGGCGTGGTCGACGATCGGCCGCGGGTAGTGCTCGCCGAGCCGTACGCCGGCGGCTTCCAGATCCGCCGGCGGCGCCAGCCACGGCGCGTGGATCAGGTTGTCGGGCAGCTTTGCCAGTTGCGGCAGGTAGCGGCGGATGAAGCGGCCTTCGGGGTCGAACTTCCGGCTCTGGCTCACCGGGTTGAAGATGCGGAAGTACGGCTGCGCGTCGCAGCCGGTACCGGCGGCCCACTGCCAGCCGCCGTTGTTGGCTGCGAGGTCGAAGTCGTTCAGGTGCAGCGCGAAGTAGGCCTCGCCGCGCCGCCAGTCGATGCCGAGGTCCTTCGTGAGGAAGCTCGCCGTCACCATGCGCAGCCGGTTGTGCATGTAGCCGGTCTGGTTCAGCTGGTGCATCGCCGCGTCGACGAGCGGGTAGCCGGTGCGGCCGTCGCACCAGGTGGCGAAGTGTTCCTCGGCGTGTTTGCCGTGCTCCCAGCGGAGGTGGTCGCAGCCGGGCTTGAACGCCGCACCGACGACGCGCGGATGATGGTGCAGGAGCTGGTGATAGAAGTCGCGCCAGATCAGCTCCGACAGCCACACCTCGGCGCCGCGCACGCCGGCCATCCTGCGCTCGTGCGCCTCGCGCACCAGGCGGCGGATCGAGATCGTCCCGAAGCGCAGGTGCGCGCTCAGGTAGCTCGGACCCTTGACGGCGGGGAAGTCGCGCGTCGCGTGGTAGCGGTCGATGCGCTCGAGGAAGTCGGCGAGCAGCTCCTCGGCGCCGGCCGGGCCGGTGGGCAGTTTCAGCTCGTGCAGGTTCGTGTGTTCGAAGCCGATGTCGGCGAGCGAGGGCACCGGTGCCGCGCCGCCGAGCGCCGCCGGCACCGCGGCCAATGCCGAGGCATGCGCGCGCACGTCGAACGGCCGCAACGCGCGCGCCTGCGCCGCATCGAGCGCCTTCAGCCACGCCGTCTTGTACGGCGTGAACACCGAGAACGGCTGGCCACTGGCGGTGAGGATTTCGCTGCGCTCGAAGAGCACGTGGTCCTTGACGAGGTGCAGCGCGACGCCCGCGTCGGCCAGCCGGCCGTGCACCTGCAGGTCGCGTTGGCGCGCCGCCGGTTCGTCGTCGTGGCTCGCGTAGACCGCCTGCGCGTGCAATTGCGCGGCCAGGCGCGGGATCTCCTCGGTCGCCAGGCCGTGGCGCACGATCAGCCCGACGTCTTCGCGGCCGTGTGATGCGGCCAGCTCGCGCAGCTCGGCGTCGACGCCGACCAGGCTGTCGCGGATGAACTCGACGCGGCGGTCACGGCGCGGCAGCGGGTCGAGGATCGCGCGGTCGAAGACGAAGGCGCACCAGACCCGCCGCGCGCCGGCCAGCGCGTGCGCCAGCGCCGCGTGGTCGTGCACGCGCAGGTCGCGGCGCAGCCAGACGAGCGCGGCGTCGACCTCCTGCGCCGCGCCAGCACGGCCGGCCGCCCGCCGATGCGCGGGGTCATCGTTCATTGGCATCGGGCCATAGTGTGACGCGGGAATAAAATGCCGCCCATGACTCCCGGTGCGCGCATCGACCTGACGAATCAGTTCCTGATCGCCATGCCGGGCATGGCCGACGACACTTTCAGGGGCGCGGTCGTCTACCTGTGCGAGCACACCGAGAAGGGCGCGCTCGGGCTGGTCATCAACAAGCCGATCGACATCAAGCTGAAGAACCTGTTCGAGAAGGTCGACCTCTCGACGCCGCCGGCGCCGCTGGCCGAGCAGCCGGTGTACTTCGGCGGCCCGGTGCAGACCGAACGCGGTTTCGTGCTGCACGAGCGCCAGGGCGAAGGCACGAGCCCGTACAACTCGACGCTGGCCATCGCCGACAGCGGCCTCGAGATGACGACGAGCAAGGACGTGCTCGAGGCGATGTCCAACGGCGCCGGCCCGAAGAAGGTGCTGATCACGCTCGGCTACGCCGGCTGGGAGGCCGGCCAGCTCGAAGACGAACTCGGCCGCAACGGCTGGCTGACGGTGGACGCCGACCCGGCGATCATCTTCGACACGCCCAACGACAAGCGCTACGACCGCGCGTTGTCGCTCTTGGGCATCGACCCGCGCATGCTGTCGCAGGACGCGGGGCACGCATGAACGCGGCGGCGGCGCGCACAGCCGCCGTCACCTTTCTCGCTTTCGACTACGGCGTGCGCCGCGTCGGCGTCGCCGCCGGCAACGCCATCGTCGGCACGGCGCAGCCGCTGACCACTGTGTGCACGCAAGGCGACGCCCGCTTCGCCGAGATCGCGCGGCTCGTCGCCGAGTGGCGGCCCGACGCGCTCGTCGTCGGCGTGCCCTTCCACCCCGACGGCGCGGCGCACGACAATACGCGCCGCGCGCGCGCCTTCGGCCGCCGGCTGCACGGGCGCTTCGGGCTGCCGGTGCACGAGGTCGACGAGCGCTACAGCACCACCGAGGCGCTGGCCGCCGGGGCAGGCGATGCCGATGCCGATGCCGTTGCCGCGGCGATCATCCTCGGGCAGTTCCTGCGTTCCCTTTCCACCTCTGCCAACGAAACCCGCGACGACGATGCTGCAGCTTGACGCCGAGGCGCTCTACGCCGACCTGCGCGAAGGTGTGCGCCGCCTGCTGCGCCCGGCTGCGGCTGGCCCGACGAGCCTGGTCGGCATCTGGTCGGGCGGCGCCTGGCTCGCCGAGCGCTTGCACCGCGACCTCGCGCTCGCGGGCCAGCACGGCGTCATCTCGAGCACGCTGCACCGCGACGACTTCGGCTCGCGCGGCCTCGCCGCTGGCAAGCTGGGCAGCGACGCAACGCAGCTGCCGTTCGACATCGACGGCCGCCACATCGTGCTCGTCGACGACGTGCTCTACACCGGCCGCACGGTGCGCGCGGTGATCAACGAGCTGTACGACTTCGGCCGGCCGGCGAGCGTGACGCTGGCCGTGCTCGTGGACCGCGGCGGGCGCGAACTGCCGATCGAGGCCGCGTATGCGGCGTCGCGCATCGTGTTGGCCGCCGGGCAGAAGCTGACGCTGGTGCGCGACGACACCGGTCGCTTCACGTTTGCCGTGCGCGAGCGGTCCGCCGCGGGTGCCGCCGGGGAGGGGCGCTGATGCTGTCGCGCCGCAACCCGCAGCTCAACGCCAACGGCGAGCTGATCCACCTGTTGTCGATCGAAGGGCTGCCGCGCGCCATCCTGACGCAGATCCTCGACACCGCCGGCACGTTCCTGAGCGTCAACGAGCGCGACGTGAAGAAGGTGCCGCTGCTGCGGGGCAAGAGCGTCTTCAACCTCTTCTTCGAGAACAGCACGCGCACGCGCACGACATTCGAGATCGCCGCCAAGCGGCTCAGTGCCGACGTCATCAACCTCGACATCGCGCGCAGCAGCACGGCCAAGGGCGAGAGCCTGCTGGACACCATCGCGAATCTGTCGGCGATGCAGGCCGACATGTTCATCGTCCGCCACGCCGAGAGCGGCGCGCCGTACCTGATCGCGCGGCACGTCGCGCCGCACGTGCACGTCGTCAACGCCGGCGACGGGCGCCATGCGCACCCGACGCAGGCGCTGCTGGACATGTACACGATCCGCCACTTCAAGCGCGACTTCTCGAACCTCGTGGTCGCGGTCGTCGGCGACATCGTGCACTCGCGCGTCGCGCGCTCCGACATCCACGCGCTGACGACGCTCGGCGTGCCCGAGATCCGCGCCGTCGGGCCGAAGACGCTGGTGCCCGGCGACCTCGCGGCGATGGGCGTGCGCGTGTGCCACGACATGGCCGAGGGCATCCGCGGCGCCGACGTGATCATCATGCTGCGCCTGCAGAACGAGCGCATGAGCGGCGCGCTGCTGCCCAGCGCCGCCGAGTTCTACATGACCTACGGCCTGACGCCCGAGAAGCTGGCGCTCGCGAACCGCGACGCGATCGTCATGCACCCGGGTCCGATCAACCGCGGCGTCGAGATCGACTCGCAGGTGGCCGACGGGCGGGCGAGCGTCATCCTGCCGCAGGTGACCTTCGGCATCGCGGTGCGGATGGCGGTGATGAGCCTGATCGCGGGGAACCCGGCATGAAGACGCTGATCCGTGGCGGGCGGGTCGTCGACCCCGCGAGCGGCCGCGACGAGCCGGCCGACGTGGCGATCGCTGCCGACCGCATCGTCGCCATCGGCCCCGACCTCGCGCGGCAGCGCGACTTCGACGCCGAGCGCACGATCGACGCCACCGGCCTCGTCGTCATGCCGGGCCTCGTCGATCTCTCGGCGCGGCTGCGCGAGCCCGGGCACGAGCACGAGGGCATGCTCGAAAGTGAACTCGCGGCCGCCGCGGCGGGCGGCGTGACGAGCCTCGTCTGCCCGCCGGACACCGACCCGGTGCTCGACGAGCCGGGCTTGGTCGAGATGCTGAAGTTCCGCGCCCGCAAGCTCTCGCGCTGCCGCGTTTTCCCGCTCGGCGCGCTGACGCGCGGGCTCGAAGGCCAGGTGCTCACCGAGATGGCCGAGCTGACGGCGGCCGGCTGCATCGGCTTCAGCCAGGCCGACGTGGCGGTGCGCGACACGAACGTGCTGATGCGCGCGCTGCAGTACGCGGCCACCTTCGGCTGCACGGTGTGGCTGCGGCCGCAGGACCCGTGGCTCGGCGGCGGTGTCGCCGCCAGCGGCGCGGTGGCGACGCGGCTCGGCCTGTCGGGCGTGCCGGTGGCGGCCGAGACGATCGCGCTGCACCAGATCGTCGAGCTCGTGCGCGCAACGCGAGCGCGCGTGCACGTGTGCCGGCTCTCCAGCGCCGCTGGCGTCGCGCTGCTGCGGGCGGCCAAGGCCGAGGGGCTGCCGATCACCGCCGATGTCAGCATCAACTCGCTGCACCTGACCGACATCGACATCGGCTACTTCAACGCCGACATGCGCCTTTCGCCGCCGCTGCGCCAGGGCGCCGACCGCGAAGCGCTGCGGGCGGCGCTCGCCGATGGCACGCTCGACGCGCTCGTCTCCGACCACAACCCGGTCGCCGACGACATGAAGAACCTGCCGTTCGGCGAGGCCGAGCCGGGCGCGACCGGGCTCGAGCTGCTGCTGAGCCTGGCGCTGCGCTGGGGCCGCGACAGCGATGTGCCGCTGGCACGCGCGCTCGCCACCGTGACCGCGGGCCCGGTGCGGGTGCTCGGCGAGGCGCTGTTGTCGCTGGCCGGCAGCGCCGGGCGGCTCGTCGAAGGGGGTGTCGCGGATCTCTGCCTCTTCGACCCCGGCGAAGACTGGGCGGTGGCGCCCGAGCGGCTGCTGAGCCAGGGGCGGCACACGCCGTTCGCGTTCGAGAACAGCGGCATGGCGCTGCCCGGGCGCGTGCGCGCCACGCTGGTGGCGGGCACGCTGGCGCATGAGGCGCGCTAAGGACCCGGCTCCTATCGCCCCCACCGGCCCCGCGGCCACGTTGCGGGGCCTCTGGCGCCTGGCGCGCGCGGCGCTGCACGGACTGCACGGCCTTGTCGTCGTGCTGCTCGTCTTTCCGCACCTGAACCGCACCGCGCGCGAGCAGCGCATCCGCTGGTGGTCGGCCAAGATGTTCCGCATGCTCGGCATGCGGCTCGAGGTGAACGGCGCCTTCCGGGCGGGCGCCAAGCTGCTCGTCGCCAACCACATCTCGTGGCTCGACATCATGGCCGTGCACGCCGCCTGCCCCGAGGCGCGCTTCGTCAGCAAGGCCGAGGTGCGGCACTGGCCGCTCGTCAACCGGCTCGTCGGCGCGGCGCGCACGCTGTACCTGCAACGCGAGCGCTCGCGTGACGCGCTGCGCGTGGTGCACGAGATGGCCGAGGCGCTGCGTGCCGGCGACACGGTGGCCGTCTTTCCCGAGGGGACCACCGGCGACGGGCACGCGCTGCTGCCGTTCCACGCCAACCTGCTGCAGGCGGCGATCGCCACCGGCACGCCGGTGCAGCCGGT
Source organism: Betaproteobacteria bacterium (assembly GCA_016716535.1). Taxonomy (GTDB): domain Bacteria; phylum Pseudomonadota; class Gammaproteobacteria; order Burkholderiales; family Burkholderiaceae_C; genus Rubrivivax. The sequence continues at coordinate 820,304 of JADJWD010000005.1, forward strand.
GTCGCTGCGTTATGCCGAAGGCGGCGACGCGGTCAGCCGCGCCGCCGACTTCACCGGCGACATCACGCTCGGCCAGAGCCTGTGGGCGCTGGCGCGCGCGCGCGCCATCGTCGTGCACGTGCAGGTGCTCACCGCCGAGGGCACTCTGCATGCCGACCGGCGGCGACTCGCCGAACGCTTGCGCTTTCTCATCGAGGAAGCGCTGCGAGACGGGCGCGCCGTGTAGAGTCCGCCGCCATGGAGCGCAGCGCGTCGACCGGGCACCCCACGCGGCATGACACGCGGCATCCCACGCGGCCGTTGCTCCTGGCCTTCGACGACGCGCACGAGCAGGCGCTGGCCCGTGCGTTGGCGGAGGCACTGGGTTGGCCGCAGGGCACCGTGCAGCGGCACGCCTTCCCCGACGGCGAGACGCGCCTGACGCTGCCGCCGCAACTGCCCGCCGACGTGGTGCTGCTGCGCGGCCTGCACGACCCCAACGCCAAGCTCACCGAGTTGCTGCTTGCCGCCGCCGGCGCGCGTGAACTCGGCGCGCGGCGGCTGGCGCTCGTCTGCCCGTACCTGGCCTACATGCGTCAGGACATGGCCTTCAACCCCGGCGAGGTCGTGAGCCAGCGGCACCTTGGTGCGCTGCTGGCGCAGGCGTTCGACGCCGTTGTCACCGTCGACCCGCACCTGCACCGCGTCGCCACGCTCGACGAAGTGGTGCCGGGCCGGCGCGGCATCGCGCTCAGCGCCGCGCCGCTGCTCGGGCGCTTCGTGGCGGGCGCCGCGCCGAAGGCGCTGCTGCTCGCGCCCGACGAGGAAGCCGGCCGCTGGGTGCGCGTCGCTGCCGAGGCCGGCGCGCTCGACCACGCGGTGTGCCTGAAGACGCGCCGCGGCGACCGCGATGTCGAGGTCGAACTGCACGGCGCGCCGGTGCGCGGCCGCGCCGTCGTGCTGCTCGACGACGTGGCCAGCACCGGCCGCACGCTGGCTGCGGCGGCGCGCGTGGCGCTGGCCGCCGGCGCGGCGCGCGTCGACGTGGCGGTGACGCACGCGATCTTCGTCGGCGACGCGCTCGCGCACGTGCGCGCGGCCGGCGTGCAGCGCGTGTGGAGCAGCGACTGCGTGCCCCACGCCAGCAACGCCGTCAGCGTCGTGCCGATGCTCGCGCAGGCGCTGGCTGACGCGCTGGCGGACGCGCTGGAAGACGCGCCGGTGCAGACGAGCGGATGACGCGCCGTGAGCGCAACGGACGCCCCTCAGCGCGTGCCGTTGGCCGAAGTGGCCGACCTGATGGCGCCCGGCCAACCGTTGCCCTTCCGCGTGCTCGACGCCTTCGGCCGGCTGCTGCTGGCGCAGGGCCAGCGCATCCACGACGTGCGCCAGCTGCAGGCGCTGCTCGAGCGCGGCGCCAGCGTCGAGCGCGACGAGGTGCAGCAGGCGCGTGCGGCGCGTGCGGCCGCGGCGACCGGCGGTTCGCGCGTGCCGTCGACGACGCGCGAGCTGACCTGGTTCGACCACTTCGACCAGCAGATCTGGGTGCTGGACGACCTGCTGCGTGCACTCGGCAAGAACGAGGCACGCGAAGGGGTGCGGGCCGACCTCGCCGCGCAGCTCGCCGCTTTCGGTGAGCACTTCATCGCGCTCGTCGAGCGGCAGCCCGACGCGGCGCTCTTTCACGCCGTGCGCCAGGACGACAAGCGCTGCGCGCTCTATGCGCTGACGCATGCGCTGCATGCCGCCACCGTCGTGCAGCTGGCCGCGCGCCAGCTCGGCTGGCCGGCCGCGCAGGTGAGAAGTGCGGTGTTCGCCGCGCTGACGATGAACGCGGCGATCGTCGAGCTGCAAGGCCGCATGGCCGAGCAGAAGGAGTCGCCGAGCAAGGCGCAGGTCGATGTGATCCGCGCCCATCCGCACCGCGCCGCCGAGCGGCTGGCCGCCGCCGGCATTGCGGATGCCGCGTGGCTCGACGCCGTGCGCGACCATCACGAGCGGCCGGTCGGCGGCTACCCCCGCGGCGTCGAGCCGGGCGAGCTGGCGCGGCTCGTGCGCGCCGCCGATGTCTACACCGCGAAGATCAGCCCGCGCGCCATCCGCGCCGCGCAGACGCCGCAAGCCGCGGCGCGCCAGCTGTTCCAGGACGAAGGCGGCGGCCCGCTTGCCGCGGCGCTGATCAAGGCCGTCGGCGTCTACCCGCCGGGTGACCTGGTGACGCTGAAGAACGGCGAGACGGCGGTCGTCGTCGCGCGCACCGCGGTCGGCAACGCGCCGCAGGTGGCGGTGCTCTTCAGCGCGCAGGGCAAGCCGGTGGCCGGTGCGCCGCGGCGCGACACGACGCAGGGCGAGACGGCGATCGCCGGGCCGCTGGCGGACCGCTCGCGCGTGACGCGCGTGCTGCCCGAGGCGGTGTACGGGCTGCTGCGGTAGCCGAAAGCGGCCGAAAGGCGATCAGGCGCGGCGGCCTTGCGCCGCCACTGCGGCGGCGGCCTTCGCGACCGCCTCGGGGTCGCCGAGGTAGCGGCGCGAGATCGGCTTCAGGTTCGCGTCCAGCTCGTAGACGAGCGGAATGCCGTTGGGGATGTTCAGGCCGACGATGTCGGCGTCGCTGATGCCGTCGAGGTACTTGACCAGCGCACGGATGCTGTTGCCGTGCGCGGAGATGACGAGGCGCTGGCCGCTCTGGATCGCCGGCGCGAGGCGCTCGTTCCAGCAGGGCAGCACGCGCGCCACGGTGTCCTTCAGGCACTCGGTCAGCGGCACCTGCTCGGGCTTCAACGACGCGTAGCGCAGGTCGCCACGCTGGCCGCGCGGGTCGGCCGGGTCCAGCGGCGGCGGCGGCGTGTCGTAGCTGCGGCGCCAGACGAGCACCTGCTCGTCGCCGTACTGCTTGGCCATGTCGGCCTTGTTTAGCCCCTGCAGCGCGCCGTAGTGGCGTTCGTTCAGCCGCCAGTCGTTGAGCACCGGCAGCCAGGTGCGGTCCATCGCCTCGAGGCAATGCCACAGCGTCCAGATCGCGCGCTTGAGCACCGAGGTGTAGGCGACATCGAACTCGAAGCCGCCGGCCTTCAGCAACTCGCCGGCCTGGCGCGCCTGCGCGACGCCAGTGTCGGTGAGCGGCACGTCGGTCCAGCCGGTGAAGCGGTTCTCGAGGTTCCACGTGCTTTCGCCGTGGCGGATGAGGACGAGTTGGTGCATGGCAAAAACTATAATCGCGCGCTTCGTCCCGCCTCGGCAGCACCGTAGTGAAATTCTTCGTCGACAACTGGATCCTCATCCTCGTGGCCTTCGTCTCCGGCGGCATGCTGGTGTGGCCGATGGTGCGCAAAGGCGGCGCCGGCGGCTCGGTGGCCACCGGCGAGGCGGTGCGGCTGATCAACCGCGAGAAGGGCGTGCTGATCGACGTGTGCGAGCCCAGCGAGTTCGCGGCCGGTCATGCCGCCGGCGCGCGCAACGTGCCGCTGGCGCAGCTCGAGGGCAGCAAGGAGCTGCCGTCGAACAAGACCCTGCCGCTGCTCGTCATGTGCGCGAGCGGCGGGCGCGCCGGGCGTGCCGCGGCGATGCTGCGCCGCGCCGGCTACGAGCGCGCGATGGCCGTGGCCGGCGGCACGAACGCCTGGCGCGAGGCGCAGCTGCCGATCGAGCGCAGCGGCGCCGGCAAGAGCGCGGAGAAAGCCGAGAAGGCCGACAAGGCCGAGAAGTCGGCCTGAGCGTGGGTGCAAGGCGGCGCTGTCCGGCGCGCCGGGTGTCGCGCGCCGACAATGCTGTCCCTGTAGCGTGTCTTGTCCCACGAGACACGCCGATCCTTCTTCGACGACACAACCGCGCTCCCGCGAGGCGCGCGCCAAGGGAATCCGCATGACCGTGGTGAGGATGTACACGACGCAGGTCTGCCCGTACTGCGTGCGCGCCAAGGCGCTGCTGAAGCAGCGCGGCGTTGCCGAGATCGACGAGGTGCGCGTCGACCTCGACCCGGCCGAGCGCGAGCGCATGGTGCAGCTCACCGGCCGGCGCACGGTGCCGCAGATCTTCATCGGCGACACGCACGTCGGCGGCTGCGACGACCTGATCGCGCTCGACCAGGCCGGCGGCCTGGTGCCGATGCTCGCGGCGGCGGTGCCGGCGGCCCGATAATCCGCCGTTCCGGCCACGCGCGCCGTGGCCTGGACCCTCTCACCCTTCATCGAGCGGCGGTCGGCCGGCAGCGGGCCGCCGTAGCGCATTCCCGCCCGATTCCCTCTGCCAAGAACTCACCGGACCCGCACCATGGCCGACGACGCGACCCCCGTGTTCCAGATCCAGCGCATGTACCTCAAGGACCTGTCGCTGGAGCAACCCAACTCGCCGCAGATCCTGCTCGAGCAGGCGCAGCCGCAGGTCGACATCAACCTCGCGATGGGCGCCGAGCAGGTGGTCGACGGCATCTACGAGATCACCGTCACCGCGACGGTGACGACGAAGGTCGGCGAGAAGGTGCTCTTCCTCGTCGAGGCCAAGCAGGCCGGCATCTTCGAGATTCGCAACATCCCCGAGGACCAGCTGCAAGGCATCATCGGCGTCGTCTGCCCGCAGATGGTCTACCCGTACCTGCGCGCCATCGTCTCGGACCTCTGCACGCGCGCGGGCTTCCCGCCGATCCTGCTGACCGAAGTGAACTTCCAGGCGATGTTCGAGGCGCAGATGCAGCAGCAGGCGGCGGCCGCGAACGGCGGCTCGGGCTCGCGCATCATCACGGGCGCGAACTGATCGACGCCCGACGGTCGCGCGGCCCGAATCGGCCCGCGGCTGAGTCGAGCAACCGCCTGCCATGAAGATCGCGGTCATCGGCGCCGGCGCCTGGGGCACGGCGATCGCGATCGCCGCCGCGCGCCAGCACGACGTGCTGCTGTGGGCGCGCGACGGCGCCCAGGCCGCGGCGATGCAGGCCGAGCGCTGCAACCGCCGCTACCTGCCCGAGGTGGCGCTGCCCGAGGCGCTGCGCATCAGCGCCGACGAGGGCGCCGCGCTCGCGCACGCACAGGGCGGCCTGATGATCCTCGCGACGCCGATGGCGGCGCTGCGCGAGCGGCTGGCAGCACTCCCCCTCGACGGCTCCGGCGTGCTGTGGCTCAGCAAGGGCTTCGAGGCCGGCACCGGCGCGCTCGGCCACGAGGTGGCGCGCGAGGTCTGGCAGGCGCGCACGCCCGTGCCCGCCTGCGGCGTGAGCACGGCGATGCCCGCCTGCGGCGTGCTGTCGGGCCCGAGCTTCGCGCTCGAGGTGGCGCGCGGCCAGCCGACGGCGCTGGTCGCGGCGAGCAGCGACGCCGCGCTTGCCGCTGCCGCCGTGCAGGCGCTGCACGGCGAGACGCTGCGCGTCTACTCGTCGGCCGACATCGTCGGCGTCGAGGTCGGCGGCGCGGTGAAGAACGTGCTCGCGATCGCTGTCGGCGCGCTCGACGGGCTGCAGCTCGGCTTGAACGCGCGCGCCGCGCTGATCACGCGCGGCCTGGCGGAGATGACGCGGCTGGGCGTCGCGCTCGGCGCGCAGCCGGCCACCTTCATGGGCCTGTCGGGGCTCGGCGACCTCGTGCTCACCGCCACCGGCGACCTCTCGCGCAACCGCCGCGTCGGCATGCTGCTGGCCGCAGGCCGCACGCTGCCCGAGGCGCTGGCCTCGCTCGGCCACGTCGCCGAAGGTGTGCCGAGCGCGCCGATGGTGCTGGCGCGCGCCGAGCGCCTGGGCGTCGACATGCCGATCACCGCCTGCGTCTGCGCGCTGCTCGCCGGCCGGCTGACGGCGCGCCAAGCGGTGGCGCGGCTGATGGCGAGGGACGCGAGGGCGGAGTAGCGAGCGGTTCGCGCTTCGTTCACTCACCGCCCACGAACCCCTGCTGCCGCCACGCCTCGAAGACGACCACCGCCACGGCGTTGCTCAAGTTCAGGCTGCGCTGGCCGGGTCGCATCGGCAGGCGCAGGCGTTGCTCAGGCGGGAACCGCGCCAGCACGGCCTCGGGCAGGCCGCTTGTCTCGCTGCCAAAGACGAACCAATCGCCGGTCGCGAAACGTGCCTCGGCGAACGTCGCCGCGCCGCGCGTCGTGAAGGCGAAGAGGCGCTCGCGCGGCGGCGCTTCGGCCGCGAGCAGCGCGGCCCACGAGGCGTGCCGGTGTACCGCGGCGAACTCGTGATAGTCGAGCCCGGCGCGGCGCAGCAACCGGTCTTCCATCTCGAAGCCGAGCGGCTCCACCAGGTGCAGCGTGCAGCCGGTGTTGGCGGCCAGGCGGATGACGTTGCCGGTGTTCGGCGGGATCTCCGGCGTGACGAGGACGATGTGGAACATGCGGCGGTCGACCGTTCAGCCTGGCGCCGGTGTGCGCGCAAGCACCCACAGTTGCACCGAGCGCGCCCCGCCGCGCAGCAGCGCGGCCGCGGCCTCGCGCGCCGTGGCGCTGGTGGTCATCACGTCGTCGACGAGGGCGACGTCGAGGCCGTGCAGCGTCGTCGGGCGAGCCGCTGGCGGGCCGGCAGGCGTGGGTTGCAACGGCGCGCGCCAACCGAGGCGCGTCGTGCTGAGCGGCGGCGGTGCCGGCGCGAAGGCGTTGCGCAGGTTGCGGCGGCGTTCTTCGCGGTCGAGCGTGGCCTGCGCGGCGGTGTCGATGACGCGCATCAGCGCCTCGGGCGCGGCGTGCAGCCGGCGGCGCCTTGCGAGCCGCCGCGCCAGTTCCCAGGCCTGGTTGAAGCCGCGTTCGGCCAGGCGCGCCGGGCTCAGCGGTACGGGGACGACGAGGGTGGACGACGCCATCGGTGTGCTGAGGGTCTCTGCCGCCGCATCGATCGCTGCATCCAGCAACGCCGCAAGCGGCGCGGCCAGTTCGACGCGGCGCTCGAACTTGAACGCCGCGATCAGCCGGTCCCAAGGAAAGCCGTAGTCGAGCGCGACGACGGTGCGCGCGTACGGCGGCGGATCGCGCTGGCATTCGCCGCATGAAGGGCTGCTGATCGCAAGCGCCAGCCCGCAGCGCTGGCAGCGTGCGCGCAGCGGCGCGTGTCGCGCGCGGCAGCCGGCGCACAGCAGCCCGGCGTCCCAGCCGCGGCACACCTCGCACTGGCTGGGCAGCAGCAACGCGGAGCCGGCCGGCATCGGCTCAATATACTGCCCGCGAACACCGCCACGAACCACTGCCCAAGAACCAGTGCCCACGAGCGGCGCGTCTCGGCGCGCCGCGCGCTTCAGGGCCACACAGGACAACGACGCCCCGTGACCGAGGTCGACCGCGCGCCGGACGCCGCGACGCGGCGGCCGCTCGATGCCGTGGCACTGGCGCGCCACGCGGCGCGGCTGGCGCGTGCGCCGGCGCCGTGGCTGCACGAAGAAGTCGCGCGGCGAATGGCCGAGCGATTGAGTCTGCTGAAGCAGGCGCCGCGTCGTGTCGTCGACTGGGGCGCGCGGCCGGGTGGTAGTGCGGCGGCACTGCGCGCGGCGTGTCCGACGGCGCGCGTGGTCGCTGCCGACGTGTTCGGAGCGCCGGCGGTAGCCCCTGCATCGACTGCGCCCACAACGACACCCGCCCCGTGGTGGTCGGCGCGCCGCTGGTGGCCGGCCGGTCGTGGCGAAGGCGACGCCGGCGACGCGACGAACGCCGCACCACCCAGGCAGCCCCAAGCCACCCTCGCCACAGGTGAAGCCGACCTCGTGTGGTCGAACATGATCCTGCATCACCTGCCGGATCCGCAGGCGAGCATGGCGCGCTGGCTGCGGCTGCTGGCGGTCGATGGCCTCCTGATGTTCTCGACCCTCGGGCCCGGCACGCTCGCGTCCCTGCGCGCGCTGTACGCGCGCCAACGCTGGCCGGCGCCGCACGCGCCGTTCGTCGACATGCACGACCTCGGCGACATGCTCGTGCAGGCCGGCTTCGCCGACCCGGTGATGGACCAGGAGGTGATCACGCTGACCTGGCCGACGGCGGCCGCGGCCTTGGCCGAGTTGCGCACGCTCGGTGGCAATGCCGATCGTGCGCGTTTTGCCGGACTTCGCACGCCGCGCTGGCGCGCCGCGCTCGAGCAAGCGTTGATGCCGCCACACGACGAAGGCAACGCGGGCCGCGTCGCCTTCGAGTTCGAGATCGTCTACGGTCACGCGGTGCGCCCGGCGCCACGTGCGCGCGTCGCCGGCGAGACCGCGGTCTCGCTCGACGACATGCGCGGCATGCTGCGTTCGGGCGCCTCGGGCAAGGGCACTCGCTGAGCGCTATGATTCGCGCGCCTTTTTCGCCCGACGCGTCGTCTCGAACGTCGTGGGCCGGGTTATCCCGCGGTCGGTGGCGAAACAGCGACCCGCCTGCTGTGAACCAAGCGCGCCCAACCCGCCAGCTTCGATGACCGCGACTTATGTGCCCAGCTCCTGGCCCGCGCCGTGGCCGGCGCCGCGCCTTGCGGGCGATGCGGACCGCACCGGGGCACGCGAGGGCGCGCCGCTGCGCTTCGGCCGCGAGGTGGCGCTGACGCATGCGCGCGGCGCGACCCGCGCGCTGCAGTGGCATCTGCGCCGCAACAGCTCGATCACGCCGCGCCAGATGCTGTCGGCCTATGCGCTGCTTTGCACGCTGTCGCTGGCCGTGGCGCTGGGGTTCTGGATCGGCGGCGCGCGCGTCGTGCTCGCCTTCACCGGCTTCGAGCTGATGCTGATCGGCGCGGCGATGGCGCTGTTCGCGCGCCACGCCGGCGACCGAGAAACGCTGACGCTGGTCGGCCGCTCGCTGCTCGTCGAGCGCTCGGTGGCCGAGCGCGTCGAGCGCGCCGCCTTCAGCGCCGACTGGCTGACCGTCGAGCCGGCCGCCGGCCAGAACTCGCTGGTCGAGCTGAGCGGCCAAGGACATACGATGCGCGTCGGACGCTTCCTTCGTCCTGAACTGCGCGGGGACTTCGCGCGAGAACTGCGCCGGGCCATGCGCCGGGCGCCGGACTTTCACAACGACATCGCCTCCGGCCGTCGCGCCGGCGGGGGCACACGGAGACATGCGACCGATGAGCACGAGGAGCATTGAGGGACATCGAGGGCAGCCGCTGCGCCAGCAGCAACAGCAACAACAAGAAGCCTTCCCGACGACCCACCGCCTCGGCGCGGCGCGGATTGCCGCAACGAGCGCACTGGGCGCCCTGGGCGCACTCCTTGCCGGCCCCGCGGCGGCGGTCGGCGACCTGCCCGGCGGCCCGGCCGTCAATCAGCTCAACCTGCACCCGGCGGCCTCGCGCATCGCTGCCGACGTGCACTGGTTGCACTGGATGCTGCTGGCGATCTGCCTGGTGATCTTCGTCGCCGTTTTCGGGGTCATGTTCTATTCGATCCTGAAGCACCGCAAGTCGGTCGGCGCGAAGGCCGCGACGTTCCACGAGAGCACCGCCGTCGAGATCGCCTGGACGATCGTGCCGTTCATCATCGTCATCGCGATGGGCGCGATGGCCACCCGCACCGTGGTGGCGATGAAGGACACGTCGAACCCCGACCTGACGATCAAGGTCACCGGCTACCAGTGGAAGTGGGGCTACGACTACCTGAAGGGTGAAGGCGAGGGCATCGGCTTCCTGTCGACGCTGGACGTGTCGCATCGCGTGATGAGCGACTCGGGCAAGCCCGACCCGAACACCGTCGACTACCTGATGAAGGTCGACAACCCGCTCGTCGTGCCGGTGAACCGCAAGGTGCGCATCATCACTACCGCCGCCGACGTGATCCACGCCTGGATGGTGCCCTCGCTCGGCCTGAAGCAGGACGCGATCCCCGGCTTCGTGCGCGACAGCTGGTTCCGCGCCGAGAAGACGGGCGACTACTACGGCCAGTGCGTCGAGTTGTGCGGCAAGGAACACGCGTACATGCCGATCCACGTGCGTGTCGTCTCCGACGCCGACTACGCCGCCTGGGTGGCGGCGCAGAAGAAGGCGATGGCCGCCGCGGCCGACGACCCGACGAAGGAGTGGAAGCTCGACGAGCTGATCGCGCGCGGCGAGAAGGTCTACACCGCCAACTGCGCCGCCTGCCACCGCCCCGACGGCAAGGGCGCGCCGCCGATCAAGCCGCTGGACGGCAGCGCGATGGTGCTGAACGACCCGGTCGGCCAGTTGAAGGTGATGCTCAACGGCGCGGCCAACGGCGCGATGCCGTCGTGGAAGCAGCTGTCCGATACCGAACTCGCCGCCGTCGCCACCTATGCGAAGAACAGCTGGGGCAACAAGACCGGCAAGCTGATCCAGCCGGCCGAAGTGGCCGAGGTGCGCGCCGGGCGCGTGCCGGCGACGCTGGTGTCCGCTGCGGCGCCGGCGGCCGCTGGTGCAGCCCCCGCCGCGGCCGCGGCGCCCGCCGCCACGGTGACAGCCGGGCTGCCGATGTCGGTGCTGTTCGCGGTGGGCAAGAGCACGCTGGACGCGCCCGCCCAGAAGGTGCTCGCCTCGGCGGCCGACTACCTGAAGGCCAACACGGCCGCGAAGGTGGCGCTGTCGGGCTTCGTCGATGCCTCGGGCAGCGCGGCGCAGAACGCCGAGCTGGCCAAGCAGCGCGCCTTCGCCGTGCGCGACGCGCTGACGAAGGCCGGCATCGCCGCCGATCGCATCGAGCTGCGCAAGCCCGCCGAGATCAAGGCCGGCGCGGCGAACGCGGCCGAGGCGCGCCGCGTCGACATCGTTCCGGCCAGCTGAAGACCGCCAAGGGCGCGCCGAGCGCGCCCACCGCCAGCGGCGGCGACCCTTCGGCGCCGCCCCGAGAGACAACCAGATTCGAGCACTCCAGGAGACATCCCCGATGAGCGCAGTCCTCCCGCACAGCGCAGGTCATGCGAGCCATGCCGGCGGCCAGCACCACGACGACCACGCGCACGGCGCACCGCACGGCTGGCGGCGCTGGGTCTTCGCCACCAACCACAAGGACATCGGCACGCTGTACCTGCTGTTCAGCTTCGCGATGCTGATCGTCGGCGGCATCCTCGCCATGGGCATCCGCCTCGAGCTGTTCCAGCCCGGGCTGCAGTACGTGAACCCGGAGCTGTTCAACCAGTTCACGACGATGCACGGCATCATCATGGTGTTCGGCGCCATCATGCCCGCGTACGTGGGCTTCGCGAACTGGATGATCCCGCTGCAGATCGGCGCGGCGGACATGGCCTTCGCGCGCATGAACAACCTCAGCTTCTGGCTGCTGGTGCCCGCCGGCCTCATCGTCGCGGCGACGTTCTTCGTGCCCGGCGGCGCGCCCAGCGCCGGCTGGACCATCTACGCGCCGCTGACACTGCAGATGGGCCCGAGCATGGACATGGCGATCTTCGCGCTGCACATCATGGGCGCGAGTTCGATCATGGGCTCGATCAACATCATCGTCACGGTGCTGAACATGCGCGCGCCGGGCATGAAGCTGATGCAGATGCCGCTGTTCTGCTGGACGTGGCTGATCACCGCCTACCTGCTGATCGCCGTCATCCCGGTGCTCGCCGGCGCGATCACGATGACGCTGACCGACCGCCACTTCGGCACCAGCTTCTTCAACCCCGCCGGCGGCGGCGACCCGGTGATGTACCAGCACATCTTCTGGTTCTTCGGCCACCCCGAGGTGTACATCCTGATCCTGCCGGCGTTCGGCATCGTCAGCGCCATCATCCCGGCGTTCGCGCGCAAGCCGCTGTTCGGCTACGCGTCGATGGTGTATGCGACCGCGTCGATCGCGATCCTGTCGTTCATCGTCTGGGCGCACCACATGTACACGACCGGCATGCCGGTCACCGGGCAGCTGTTCTTCATGTACGCGACGATGCTGATCGCCGTGCCTACCGGCGTGAAGGTGTTCAACTGGATCGCCACGATGTGGCGCGGCTCGATGACCTTCGAGACGCCGATGTTGTGGGCGGTGGGCTTCATCTTCGTGTTCGCGATGGGCGGCTTCACCGGCCTCATCCTCTCGATGGCGCCGATCGACCAGCAGCTGCACGACACCTACTACGTCGTCGCGCACTTCCACTACACGATGGTGGCGGGGTCGCTGTTCGGCCTGTTCGCCGGCACCTACTACTGGGCGCCGAAGTGGACCGGGCGGATGTACAACGAGACGCGCGGCAAGATCCACTTCTGGGGCTCGCTCGTCTTCTTCAACGTCGCGTTCTTCCCGCAGCACTTCCTCGGGCTGGCCGGCATGCCGCGCCGTTATGCCGACTACCCGCTGCAGTTCGCCGACTTCAACATGCTGTCGTCGATCGGCGCATTCGGCTTCGGGCTGATGCAGCTGTACTTCTTCTTCTTCGTCGTGCTGCCGATGATGCGCGGCCAGGGCGAGCCCGCGCCGCAGAAGCCCTGGGAAGGCGCCGAAGGGCTCGAGTGGGAGGTGCCTTCGCCGGCGCCTTGGCACACGTTCGAGACGCCGCCGAAGCTCGACGCCACCGCGACGCGTGTCGTCGGCTGACGGCGCACGCGTGATGTCGTTGCCGCTGTCGATGTCCGACGACGACCGCCGCCGCAGGGCCAATCTGCGCCTGGGCTTGATCCTCGCCACGGTCGCCGTGGCGGTGGCCGTCGGGTTCGTCGTGCGCGTGGCCTGGTTCGGTCGCTGAAGGGCGCTGTCGTGAAGCCGGCTCCGTCGCCCTCTTCGTCGCGTTCTGCGCCGCTGTTCGCCGCCAACCGGCGGCTGCTCGGGCGGCTGCTCGTCGTGGCCGCCGGCATGTTCGGGTTCGGCTACGCGCTGGTGCCGATGTACCGCGCGATCTGCGACGCGCTCGGCGTCAACGTGCTGAGCCTGGCCGAGTTGAACCAGCGCAGCGGCGACTGGTTCGGCGGTGGCCCGCGTGCCGCCGCCGAGGCGGCGCGCAACACGCAGGTCGACCGCTCGCGCACCGTGACGATCGAGTTCGACGCCAACGCGCGCGGGCCGTGGGGCTTCAAGCCGGCGCAGCGGTCGCTGCAGGTGCACCCGGGCGAGATGGCCACGGTGATGTACGAGTTCAGCAACACGCAGGCGCGCACGATGGCCGCGCAGGCGATCCCGAGCTACGCGCCGAAGCAGGCCGCCGCGCACTTCGTCAAGCTCGAGTGCTTCTGCTTCAACGAGTACACGCTGGCGCCCGGCGAGAGCCGCACCTGGCCGGTGGTGTTCGTCGTCGACCCGAAGCTGCCGCGCGACGTGACGACGATCACCTTGTCGTACACGTTCTTCGAGGTCGGCGGCAAGGTGCCGCCGGCGCCGGCCGGGCAGCGCGGCGGGGCGGGTGCATGAGCGGGCCAAAGGCTTTGCAGACCGCGCGCGCCGTGTTCTGGTCGTTCTTCGGCGTGCGCAAGCGCGCCGACTGGCAGCGTGATTCCGAGCGCCTGAACCCCCGCCACGTGGTCGTCATGGGCCTCGTGGGCGCGGCGCTCTTCGTGCTGGTGCTGGTGTTGCTGGTGAGATGGGTGGTCGGCAGCGGCGTCGCCGCCGGCTGACCCGCGAAGTGAATCGAGTCGAGACCCCGTATTCCTACAACCGAGACAAGACAAGAGAGACAAGGAAACGCCATGGCAGCTTCCACCCCCGCGGGGCAGACCCCGTACTACTTCATCCCGTCGCCCTCGCGCCACCCGGCGATGGTGGCGCTGGGCATGTTCTTCCTCATCCTCGGCGCCGGCCAGTGGGTCAACGGCGCCGGCTGGGGCGCGTGGTCGGTGCTGCTGGGGCTGGTGATCTGGCTGGCGACGCTGTACTCGTGGTTCGGCGACGCCATCCGCGAGAGCGAGGGCGGCCAGTACTCCGACCGCGTCGACGCGAGCTTCCGCTGGAGCATGAGCTGGTTCATCTTCAGCGAGGTGATGTTCTTCGGCGCGTTCTTCGGCGCGCTGTTCTGGGCGCGCATCTTCACGCTGCCGATGCTCGGCGACTTCGACCACCAGCTGCTGTGGCCCGACTTCAAGTCGATCTGGCCGAGCCAGGGCGGCGGCACCGCGTCGCCGGCGGGCATCGTCGAGCCGTTCCAGGTGATCGGCCCGTGGCCGCTGCCCACTGTGAACACGGCGCTGCTGCTGACTTCGGGCGTGACGCTGACGATCGCGCACCACGCGCTGATCGCCAACGAGCGCAAGAAGACGATCTTCTGGATGTGGGTCACCGTGTTGCTGGGCGCCACGTTCCTGTGCGTGCAGGCCTACGAGTACATGCACGCCTACCGCGACCTGAACTTGAAGCTCTCGAGCGGCATCTTCGGCAGCACGTTCTTCATGCTCACCGGCTTCCACGGCTTCCACGTCTTCGTGGGCATGCTGATGCTGCTGTTCATCACCCTCAGGCTGATGAAGGGGCACTTCACGCCGCAGCGGCACTTCGGCTTCGAGGGCGCGGCGTGGTACTGGCACTTCGTAGACGTGGTGTGGCTCGGCCTGTACTTCCTCGTCTACTGGCTCTGAGCGAAGCGCGGCGCGGCAGCGCGGCACCGAAGGGCGCCCACGGGCGCCCTTCGTCACTTCGAGGAGTCCGCCGGCGCGTTGGACGCAGCAGCGATCAGCCGCCGACCGGCAGGCCGCCCGGCTTCACCCAGCCCAGTGCCCAGCCGAGCAGCACGACGACGAACAGCGCCACCGAGATGCCCACGCGCACCGCGAGCGCGCGCGCCATGTGGCGATCGGGCTCGGCACCGGCTTGCTGCTGTTCGGGCGGGCGCCGGCGCAACATGAACGCACCGGCACTGGCCAGCGCGACGATGGCGCCGACGAGCGCAAGCACGATCACGATCTTCATCATGGCGCGGCATTGTCCCATTCGCCCTCGCGCGGCGATGCCGTGGCTCGGCATTGCCGCGTTGGCGGCAGGTGCTCGCGGCGCCCTGTGATGCGCTCGGCAGCGAAACACCGCTGGCGCGACGCCGTCGTCTGGACGGCAGCGCTTTGTTTGATCGCGCTGACGGCGCGGCTGGGCTTCTGGCAGCTCGACCGCGCGGCGCAGAAGACGGCGCTGCACGAGGCGCAGCTGCAGCAGGCGCGCGCGCCGGCGCTGTCGTTGCCCGAGCTTCCGGCCACCGCGGCCGAGGCGGCGGCGGCCGAGCACCGCGCGGTGGCCGTGCAGGGCCGCTGGCTGCCGACGCACACCGTGTTCCTCGACAACCGACCGCACGGCCCGCGCGCGGGCTTCCACGTGCTGACGCCGCTGGCGCTGGCCGACGGCCGCATGCTGATCGTGCAGCGCGGGTGGTGGCCGCGCGATGCGGCCGACCGCACGCGCCTCGCCGCGCCGCCGCCGCCGGCCGGCGTGGTGGACGTGCGTGGCCGCGTTGCCCTGGCGCCGATGCGCCTGTTCGAACTGGCGCCCGAGGCGGGCGGCGTGATCCGCCAGAATCTCGACCTCGACGCCTATCGGCAAGAGACGCGGCTGCCGCTGCTGCCCTGGCTGCTCGTGCAGCTCGACGACCCGGCGCAGCCGGTCGACGACGGCCTCGTGCGGCAATGGCCCGAGCCCGCGGCCGGCGCGCACAAGAACCTCGGCTACGCGGTGCAGTGGTTCGCGCTGGCGGCGCTGGTTGCCGTGCTGCTGCTGTGGTTCCAGGTCTGGCGGCCGCGACGGCGCCGCGCCTCTTCCTTCTTTTCCTCTTCCCCGCCGCCGCCTTCGGCGTGAATCGCCCAAGCACCGGCCCCGCCTTCCACCTTCGATGACCGACCCTTCGCCGCAACCGCTGACGCTCGCCGTGCACTCGGTGCCCGCGCCCGACCTGGCCGACGCCGAACAAGCCGCGCGCCGGCGCACCTGGGGCGGGCGCGTGCGGCTGCTCGTCATCTTCGCGCTGTGTGCCGCGCCGGTGATCGCGTCGTATCTCGCCTTCTACGTCGTGCGCCCGCAAGCGCGCACGAACTACGGCGCGCTGGTCGAGCCGCCGCGGCCGTGGCCGGCCGAGATGCCGCTGGCCGCGCTCGACGGCACCGCGGTCGCGCCGGCCTCGCTGCACGGCCAGTGGCTGCTCGTCACCGTCGGCCCGGCCGGCTGCGGCGAGGCGTGCGAGCGGCGCCTCTTCCTGCAGCGGCAACTGCGCGAGATGCTCGGCCGCGAGCGCGACCGCGTCGACAAGGTCTGGATCGTCACCGACGCTGCGCCGCTGGCGCCCGCGCTGCGCAGCGCCGTCGAGGCCGCGCCGGCGCCGGTGACGGTGCTGCGCGTGCCGGCCGAGGCGCTGGCGCGCTGGCTCGAGCCGGCGAGCGGGCACGCGCTCGAAGACCACCTCTACCTCGTCGACCCGCGCGGCCAGTGGCTGATGCGCATGCCGGCCGACGCCGACCCCAACCGCGTGCGGCGCGACCTCGACCGCTTGCTGCGCGCGTCGGCGTCGTGGGATCGGCCCGGGCGCTGAAGCAGCCCGGACCCCGCTGCCTAGAATCGATCGATCGTTCGCAAACGAGCCATGGCCGACACCCTCGTCGCACCGCCCGCCGGCGTGCACCGCTTCGCGCAGTTCCACGCGCTGACCAAGCCGCGCGTCGTGCGGCTGATCGTCTTTTGCGCGCTGATCGGCATGCTGCTCGCGCAGCCCGGCTGGCCGGCGTGGTCGGTGGCGCTGCCGGCGGTCGTCGGCATCTGGCTCGTCGCCTCGGCCGCTGCCGCGTTCAACTGCCTGGTGGAGCAGCACATCGACCGCCGCATGGCGCGCACCGCCTGGCGGCCCACCGCGAAGGGCGAGCTGACACAGGCGCAGGCGCTGGTGTTCTCCAGCGTGCTGTGCGCCATCGGCTGCGCGGTGCTGCTGGCCTGGGTGAACGCGCTGACCATGTGGCTGACGCTGGCCACCTTCGTCGGCTACGCGGTCATCTACACGATCGTGCTGAAGCCGCTGACGCCGCAGAACATCGTCATCGGCGGCGCGTCGGGCGCGATGCCGCCGGTGCTCGGCTGGGCGGCAATGACCGGCGAAGTGACGATCGAGCCGCTGATGCTGGCGCTGATCATCTTCCTGTGGACGCCCCCGCACTTCTGGGCGCTGGCGCTGTACCGCGTCGAGGACTACCGCCGCTCGGGGCTGCCGATGCTGCCGGTGACGCACGGGCCGGAGTTCACGCGGCTGCAGGTGCTGCTGTACACGCTGGTGTTGTTCGCCGCGACGCTGCTGCCGTTCACCTTCGGCATGAGTGGCGGGCTGTACCTGGCCGGGGCGGTCGTGCTGGGCGCGATGTTCGTGCTGCTGGCCTGGCAGCTGTGGCGCGACTACAGCGACGCACTGGCGCGGCGCACGTTCCGCTTCTCGATCTGGCACCTGGCGCTGCTGTTCGCGGTGTTGCTTGTCGACCACTGGGCGTGGCCTTGGATCGTGGAGCACTGGGCATGAGGGCAGGCGTGGTTGCATCGATCACTCGGCGGCGACTTGCGCTGGCCGGTATCGCGCTCGCCGCCGCCGCCACGCTGGCGGCGTTGTCTGCGTGTGGCCGCAGCGATGCGCCGCGGCCCTCGGCGCCGTTCAAGTCGATCGACATCACCGGCGCCGATTACGCGCAGGCGCTGGAGCTGGCCGACCCCGACGGCCGCCGCCGCACGCTCGCCGAGTTCAAGGGCAAGGTCGTCGTGCTCTTCTTTGGCTTCACGCAGTGCCCCGACGTGTGCCCGACGACGATGACGGAACTGGCCACTGTCAAGCAGCAGCTCGGCGCCGACGGCGCGCGCGTCGTGCCGGTGTTCGTGACCGTCGACCCCGAGCGCGACACCGCCGAGCTGCTGAAGGCCTACGTCGCGAACTTTGGCCCCGACTTCGTCGCACTGCGCGGCACGCCCGACGAGACGAAGGCGATCGCCAAGGCCTTCAAGATCTTCTACGCCAAGGTGCCGGGCAAGACCGAGACGACCTACACGGTCGACCACACGGCGCGCTCGTACGTCTACGACACGCGGGGGCGCCTGCGCCTGGCCACGCGTCACGGCATGGGGGCCGAGGCGCTGGCGAGCGACTTGAGGCAGTTGCTGAGCGAGAAGGGCTGAGGTTCCGACCTCAGCCAGGACGCATCAGCGGGTCAAGCCGCCGCCGGCTCCAGCGCCTTGCGCATCTTCTTCAGCGCCGCCACCTCGATCTGGCGGATGCGCTCGGCGCTGACGCCGTACTCGGCAGCCAGCTCGTGCAGCGTCATGCCGCCCGAGCTGTCGTCGTTGACCGCGAGCCAGCGCTGCTCGACGATGCGGCGGCTGCGTGCATCGAGCACGTCCAGCGCCTGACCGATGCCGTCGGCGGCCAGGCGGTCGCGGCGGTCGGCCTCGAGGCGGCGCGTCGGCTCGTTGCTCTCGTCGGCGAGGTAGGCGATCGGCGCGAAGGCGGCTTCGTCATCGTCGTCGCCCTGCGGCTCGAGCGCGACATCGCCACCGGCCATGCGCGTCTCCATCTCGATCACTTCCTCGGGCTTGACGTTCAGCTCGCGCGCCACCGCGGCCACCTCGGCCGGCGTCAGCGTGTTGCGGTAGGTTTCGCCTTCGGCAGGCAGGCCTTGCGCACCGGCAGCAGCGCCTTCGCTGCGCTGGCCCTTCATGCGCGCCTTCATCGAGCGCAGGTTGAAGAACAGCTTGCGCTGCGCCTTGGTCGTCGCGACCTTGACCATGCGCCAGTTCTTCAGGATGTACTCGTGAATCTCGGCCTTGATCCAGTGCAGCGCGTAGCTGACCAGCCGCACGCCCTGTTCGGGGTCGAAGCGCTTGACGGCCTTCATCAGGCCGACATTGCCTTCCTGGATCAGGTCGCCTTGCGGCAGGCCGTAGCCGAGGTACTGGCGCGAGACCGAAACGACGAGCCGCAGGTGCGAGAGCACCAACTGCCCGGCGGCCGCGAGATCACCGCTGTCGCGCAGCCGGCGAGCCAGCGCGCTTTCGTCGGCCTGCGTCAGCATTGGCAGGCGGTTGACGGCGCTGATGTACGCGTCGAGGTTGCCGAGCGACGGCACCAGCGACCAGGGGTCGCGGACGGCGAGAGCCGTGGAGCCAGAGGTCGAAGCAGCAGCGATGTGGTTCATGCCCAGTGTGATCCGCCTCGAAGTGACGGGTTCCATCGATATTAGCACTCTCGATCGGAGAGTGCTGACGAGAGAACCGGTATGGCGTCACGCACGCGTGGGTGCGCCATTGTTGAATTGCGTATGCAGTGAGCGCACGCTCACATGACGCGATCAATCACTCCCGAACCGCGTTTCCGTCGCGTCGAGCACCTCGTCGAGCACTTCGAGGAAAGGCGCCAGCGCCAGCGGCTTGGTCACATAGTGCGCCGCGCCGAGGGTGAGCGCCTGCTCCATGCGCGCCGGCGTCGCGTCGGCCGAGACGACGATGACCGGGATCGCCGCCGTCTCGTCGTCGGCCATTAGGTGGCGCAGCAGTTCGGGCCCGGTGATGTCGGGCAGGTGCATGTCCAGCAGGATCAGGTCGGGGTGCAGGCGGCGCGCCGCAGCCAGGCCGTCCAGGCCGAGCGTGGCCACTTCCAGGTGCACCTGCGGGCGCTGCAGCAGCACGCCGCGCATCACTTCGACGTTGGTCTCGTTGTCCTCGATGTACAGCACGGTGCGCTGCCGGTACTGCGCTGTCGAGGTCGTCGTCGGCGCCTCGCTGGCCACCGCCGGCGCGCGCGCCAGCGGCAGCTCGAGGGTGAAGGTCGAGCCGGCGCCGGCGCGGCTTTGCGCTTGCAGCGTGCCGCCCATCATCTCGGCCAGCCGCCGCGCGATGACCAGGCCGATGCCGGTGCCTTCGACGCCGCTGCCCTCGCGGCCGAGGCGGTTGTAGGGCTCGAAGAGCCGCTGCAGCTGCGCGCCCGTCATGCCGAGGCCGGTGTCGATCACCTGCAGCGTCAGCATGCCGGTGCCATCCC
Organism: Betaproteobacteria bacterium; assembly: GCA_016716535.1. Classification (GTDB taxonomy): domain Bacteria; phylum Pseudomonadota; class Gammaproteobacteria; order Burkholderiales; family Burkholderiaceae_C; genus Rubrivivax. Next base: position 840,062 of record JADJWD010000005.1, read on the forward strand.
CGCCATCCACCGCCACCGACGCGCGCAGCGTCACGCGGCCGTGCTCGCGGTTGTACTTGACGGCGTTGGACAGCAGGTTGGTCAGCACCTGCTTCAGCCGCGTCGGGTCGGCGGCCACCGGCGGCAGTCGCCGCGGGAGTTCGAGCTGCCACTCGACGCCGCGCGCCGTGGCCGCCGCCGCGACCAGGTCGACGCAGGCGCCGACGAGTTCGGGCAGGTCGACCGGCTCGAGCTGCAACTGCACCGCGCCCGACTCGATGCGCGCCAGGTCCAGCGTGTCGTTGACCAGCTCGAGCAGGTGCCAGCCGGCGCGCTGGATTTGCGTCACCCAGCTGCGCTGGTGCTCGGGCAGCGCCGGCTTCTTGTCCAGCCCCAGCAGCTGCGCGAAGCCGAGCATCGCGTTCAGCGGCGTGCGCAGCTCGTGGCTCATGCGCGAGACGAACTCGCTCTTCGCGCGGCTGGCGGATTCGGCGCGCTGGCGTGCGCGCTCGGCCTGTTCGAGCTGCAAGTGCTCGGTCAGGTCTTCGATCACCGCCACCATGTGCGTGACGCGCTTGCTTTCGGGCGCGCGCAGCGCGGTGACGGCGATGCGGACGGTCAGCGGCTCCTGCGTCGCCTGGGGCTCTGACGCTTCTTGCGCCCCCTCGCCGTCTGCTGCCGCCGGCGCCGTCGGGGCGCCCAGCCGCAGCCGGAACTGCCGCCGCACGACCTCGATGCGGCCGGCCAGCAGGTCGTAGTGGTCACGTTGCAGGGCCGGCAGGTCCTCGGGCACGGTGAGGCTCGCGACGGTGTGCGCCAGCAGCTTCTCGGGCGGCCGGCCGACCATGCGGAACAGGTGCGGGTTGCCGTGCAGCAGCCGGCCGTGCGGGTCGAGGAAGGCGATGCCGAGCGGCGCGTTGTCGAGGATGCTGCGCAGCCGCGCCTCGCTGGCCGCCCGTTCCTTCTCGGCGACGCGCCGCTCGGCGACCTCGCGGCGCAGGTCACGCGTCGCGGCATCGACGGCGCGCTGCGTGCGCAGCGCCTGGCCGGTGACGCTGAGCAGCCACGCGCCGAGCATCGCCGCGGCCGCGAAGCCCGACACCGTCAGCAGCCAGTGCACCGAGGGCTCGCCCGGCGCCGGCCCGGCGGCACGCAGCAGCCGCAGTTCGAGCGGCCGGTCAGCCAATTGCACGCGCCGTTGTGTGCGCGCTGTCGTGCCGGCCTCGGCGCAGCCGGGCGCGCCGGCCAGCAGGGGCCGAGCCGCACGCGGATCGGGGTCGACGAGGCACCACCGCTCGCCCGGGCCGATGGCGTCCGACAGCCCGGCCAGCAGCGCCTCGGCGCGCAACGCGACGAAGAGCACGCCGCGCGTGGCATCGGTGTCGCCGCCGATCGCCTGGTACAAAACGACGCCGATCTCGTCGCGCGCCGACTGCGTGAGCACGAAGCCGGCCGTCGCGGCGGCCTTGCCGGTGCGGCGCGTCGCCTCGATCGCCGCGCGCGCCGCCGGCACCGACATCGAGTTGACCCCCAGCGCGTCCGCGTTGCCTGCCAGCGGCTCGATGCGCCGCACGACCACCGCTTCGCCGTCGGCGGCCAGCGCGCGGCCGCCGTCGCGCTGGCGCACCCGGAAGTCGTGCGGCCCTTCGGCGTGCACGGCCGCCTCCCACGCCGGCAGGTCGGCCGCGGCGACCCGCTCGCCGTAGCCCATCGCCTGCAGCGGCGAGCCGCGGTCGAGCCACCAGGCGGCGGCCGCGCGCAGCGTCGGTGTGTCGGGCCGGCCGGTCGCGCGCACCGTGGCCACGAGCGTCTGCAACGCGTGCAGCGGCGTCTGCAACCGCTGCTGCACCGAAACGGCCAGTCGGTCGGCCTCGCGTTCGAAGGCGGCGTTCGCGTGCTCCCGCTCGCGCTCGGCGATCGCCCACATCGCGCCGCCGAGGAGAGCCAGGGCCGCCACCAGCGGCACGCCCAGGCTGCGCCGGCGCGGCCGCCAGGCCGCCGCCGGCCGGCCGATGAACGCCAGCGCCAGCGGCGTGGCGATCAGCGCGCCGAGCGCGTCGCCGGCCCACCACGTCAGCCAGTTGTCGAACAGCCGCGCCGGCGTCACCGCGCCCGCCGCGCCGAGCGCCAGCGTCGCCACGCTCGGGCTCGTCATGCACGCCAGCGCCGCGCCGAGCGCGCCGGCCACGGCGATGTCACGCGGCTCGTTGAGCAGCAGCGGCTTGCCGACGAAGCGGTGCACGAGCCACCCGCCGACCCATGCCTGCGCCGCCGCGCCGACGCCGATGATGAAAGGCAGCACGACCAGCGCCAGCCCCTCCTGGCCGCGCAGCCAGCCGAGGCTGGCGTTGACCGCGAAGGCGCCGGCGAGCGTGCCCAGCACCGCCGGCCGGCCCCAGGTCAGCACCGCCGCCAGCGCGATGCCGGCCGGCGGGTACAGCGGCGCGGCGTAGCCCGGCGGCCCGGCAAGCATCAGCGCCACCCAGCCGACCGCGGCGTAGGCGAGCGCGGTGGCCAGCGCGGCGCGCGCCACGCGCCAGGCCCGATGCTCGGCGTCGGCGCGCACCTTCGAAGCCCTCGAAGCCCGGGCGGGGTTCAGACGTTGAACAGGAAGTTCATCACGTCGCCGTCCTTGACGACGTACTCCTTGCCTTCGGCGCGCATCTTCCCGGCGTCCTTGGCGCCTTGCTCGCCGCCGTGGGCGATGAAGTCGTCGAAGGCGATCGTCTGCGCGCGGATGAAGCCGCGCTCGAAGTCGGTGTGGATGACGCCGGCGGCCTGCGGCGCCGTGTCGCCGGCATGGATCGTCCAGGCGCGCACTTCCTTGACGCCGGCGGTGAAGTACGTCTGCAGCCCCAGCAGCTTGAACGCGGCGCGGATCAGCCGGTTCAGGCCCGGCTCGCTTTGCCCCATCTCGGCGAGGAACAGCGCGCGGTCGTCGTCGCCCATGTCGGCCAACTCCGCCTCGGTCTTGGCGCAGATCGCCACCACTGGCGCGTCGGCATGGCCGCGCGCGTACTCGCGCAGGCGCTCGAGCAGCGGGTTGTTCTCGAAGCCGCTCTCGCTGACGTTGCCGACGAACATCGCCGGCTTCGCGGTGATCAGGCACAGCGGCTTCAGCACCGTCAGCTCTTCCTTGCTGAAGTCGATGCTGCGCACGGGCTTCGTCTCGTTCAGCGCCGCCTCGCATTTCTTCAGCACGTCGACGAGCCGCTGCGCCTCCTTGTCGCCGCCGGCCTTGGCCTGCTTGGTCCAGCGCGCGAGGCTCTTCTCGACGGTGGCGAGGTCCGCCAGGCACAACTCGGTCTGGATGACCTCGATGTCGGCGATCGGGTCGACGCGGCCGGCGACGTGCACGACGTTGTCGTCTTCGAAGCAGCGCACGACATTCACGATCGCGTCGGTCTCGCGGATGTGGCTCAGGAACTGGTTGCCCAGGCCCTCACCCTGGCTGGCGCCGGCGACGAGCCCGGCGATGTCGACGAACTCGACGATCGCCGGCACGACACGCTCGGGCTTCACGAGCGCCGCCAGTTGCGCCAGGCGCGGGTCGGGCAGCTCGACGATGCCGACGTTCGGCTCGATCGTGCAGAACGGGTAGTTCTCGGCCGCGATGCCGGCCTTCGTGAGGGCGTTGAAGAGCGTCGACTTGCCCACGTTGGGCAGGCCGACGATGCCGCATTTCAAGCTCATGGAAGACGAAGGCGCCGCGCGGCGCCGCTGCTTAAGGGCCCGTCAGGCCGAAGCGCGCATTGTCCCAGAGGCAAGCGCGGCGGCGCGCACCTAGAACTTCACCCGCGCCTGCACCGCCTGGCCGACGCGCAGCACGTGCTCGATCCCTTCCAGCACGACGGCGTTCATGCCGAAGGTGACGCCGCCGCCCATGCGCGCATCGGCGCGAAAGGCTGCCAGCGTGTCGCCGACCGCGTGGCCGCGCTCGCCGCTGGCGGGGTCGACGTCGGGGATCGTGCAGCGCACGCACGGCTTGACGAGGCGCAGCCGCACCGGCCCCTCGTCGGTGGAGATGGCCAGTTCGTCGAGGTGGTCTTCCTCGAAGGCCTCGAGCCCGTCGAGCACGAGGTTGGGCCGGAAGCGCTCGATGCCCACCGCCGGCGCGCCGCGTGCGGCCAGCCGCCGGTTCACTTCGGCCAGCGACGCGGTGCCGGCGACGAGCAGCGGAAAGCCGTCGGCAAACGCCGTCTCGGCCTGCACGTCGCCGGTCCAGCGCCGGTCGGCCAGGCGCTTCTGTTCGGGGTCGAAGCGCACGATGCGCAGCTTGGCGCCGAGGAAGTCGCTGATCCACTGCGCGGCGAGCGCGCCCATGTCGTAGGCCTTGACCTCGTCGTCCCAGACGCGCGCGCGGGTGGCCTCTTCGACCGCGTCGAGCCGCAGGTGCAGCGCCAGCATGCCCGGCGCGCGCAACACCAGGTCGTCGGCGCGGAAGCGCGGCTGCACGAGCGCCATGCGCGGCTGCTCGCGCTGCGTGAGCATCTCGCCCTTTTCATCGACGACCATCCAGGCGCGGTCGAATTCGAGGCCGGTCTCGATCAGCAGCGCCTCATCGGGCGAGACGCCGGCGAACGACTTCACCGGGTGGACGTGGAGGCTCGCGATGCGGCAGGAGAGGTCGGACACGGGTGGACTTCGGTGAAGACAGGCGGTGGGCGCGGGAAGGGGCGGCATTGTGCCGCGGGGCCGGCGTGGCGGGCATCGGGGCACGCCGGTTCGCGCCGGCCCACGCCGTTCCACGCAGGTCGAACGGTCAAGGCCGCTCCCTACAATGCCCCGATGCCCAAGACAACCGCGGTTGCCGTTGCCCCCGAGGTGCTCGTGCGCGGCACCGGCGCCGTCGGCCTGACCGCGGCGCTGGCACTCGCGCGCCAGGGTCTGCGCGTCGCGCTGCAAGGGCCCTTCGACGCCGAAGCGGCGTCGCATGCAACGCCCGACACCACGACCACGCACCGCCGCGATGTGCGCGCCTACGCGTTGAACCGCGCCTCGGTCGCCCTGCTCGACTCGCTGAAGGTGTGGGAAGCGATCCCGGCGAACGCACGCACGCAGGTGCACGACATGCGCATCGAGGGCGACGACGGCACTTCGGTGCTCGAGTTCTCGGCCTGGGGCTCGGCGCTGGCGGAGCTGGCGTGGATCGTCGATGCGCAGGCGCTCGAGGCAGCACTGCGCCAGGCGGTGCGCTTCGCGCCGCACATCGAGCACATCGCCGCGCCGGTGGCCGCGTCGCTGACGCTGCTGGCCGAAGGCAAGGACTCGCGCACCCGCGCCGCGCTCGGCGTGCGGATGGCGCGCGAAGGCTACGGCCAGCAGGCGATCGCCGCGCGGCTCGAGACCTCGCAGGCGCATGCCGGCCTCGCGCGCCAGTGGTTCCGCGCCCCCGACGTGCTGGCGCTTCTGCCGCTTTCCGAGCCGCGGCGCGACCACGGCCTGGCGCTCGTCTGGTCGGTGCCCGACGAGCGCGCCCGGCAGCTGCTGGCGATGTCGAACGAGGCATTCGAGGCCGAACTCGCGCAGGCCACCGGCGGCACGGCCGGCGAACTTCGCCTCGCGAGCGAGCGCGCCGGCTGGCCGCTTTCGATCGGCCGCGCCGAGCCGCTGTACGGGCCCGGTTGGCTGCTCATCGGCGACGCTGCGCACGTCGTCCATCCGCTGGCCGGGCAGGGGCTGAACCTGGGCCTCGCCGATGTGACCTGCCTCGCGCGCATCCTCGCCGAACGTGAGCCGTGGCGCAGCCCCGGCGACCCGCGCCTGCTGGCGCGCCACGCGCGTGAACGCGCCGCCGACACACTGGCGATGGGCTGGGTGACCGACGGGCTGTTGCAGCTCTTTTCACATCCGTCGCCGTGGGTGAAGGAACTGCGCAACCGCGGCCTCGGTCTCGTCAACCGGTTGCCGCCGGTCAAGCGCGTGCTCACCCGCGCGGCGCTCGGGCGCTGAACGCCCGAGATCCAAGGGACACGCCAAGGAACTCTCCGAGGAACACGCCGCATCATGTCTGCTCCCCGCTTCACCATCGCGCTCGCCGTGGCGCTCTTCGCGGCCGCCTGCGGCGGTGCTTCAGAACCGAAAGACAAGCCGGCGGGTGCCGCAAAGGCGGAGACGGCCGCGCCGGCCGCCACCGCGGCCCAGGCCACCGGCCCGGCCGACGCCGCGGTGCAGGCCGCGATCCGCAAGGCGCTTTCCGAGCGCATCCCGAAGATGCCGCCGATCGACGAGATCTCGCGCTCGCCGATCGCGGGCCTCTACGAAGTGCGCTTCAACGGCGCCGAGATCCTCTACGCCGACGCGACCGGCGACCACGTCATCGTGCAGGGCTCGATCATCGACACGAAGACGCGCACCGACCTCACCGAGCAGCGCATGGAAAAGCTGCTGGCGATCGACTTCGCGCAGTTGCCGCTGAAGGACGCGCTCGTCATCAAGCAGGGCACCGGCGCGCGCAAGCTCGCGGTGTTCGCCGACCCGAACTGCGGCTACTGCAAGCGCTTCGAGCGCGACCTTGCGGCGATCAAGGACGTGACGGTCTACACCTTCCTGCTGCCGATCCTCGGCCCCGACTCGACGACGAAGTCGCGCGCCATCTGGTGCGCGAAGGACGGCGCGAAGGCCTGGCGCGCGTGGATGCTCGACGGCGCCGCGCCCGAGCCGGCGAAGGCCGGCTGCGACACCGCGGCGCTCGATCGCAACCTCGAGTTCGGGCGCAAGCACCGCATCAACGGCACGCCGGCCGTGCTGTTCGAGGACGGCACGCGCAAGCCCGGCGCGATCCCCGGCGAGATGCTCGAGCGGCTGCTCGCGCAGGCTTCGCGCAAGTCGTGATGGCGCGAAGCTGAGCGCGACGACGCTGGCGGACGGTTTGGCTGTGGCCGATGTGGCCACGGCGCGCCGGCCGGCGCGTGCGCTGATGCCGTGGCTGCTGGCCGCGCCGGTGGCGGCGGCGCATCTGCTGCTGGCAATGTGGTGGCCGGCGGATCGCTTCGGCCTCGGCGACGCGACACAGGGGCCGGCGCGCATCGAGGTCGCCTTCGTGCGCGACTTGCAGCCGGCGGCGCCGGCCGCGGCGCCGCCCCCGCCGGCGCCCCGCACGCGCGTGCTGCGTGCGCCGCCCGCGCTGCGCGCGGCGTCGTCGCCCGGTGCAGCACAAGATGCGACCGAAGCGGCCGAAGCGCGCGCGCCGCTGGCGCTGGACGAGGTGCTGCGCGAGGCGGTCGCGCCGCTGGTGGCCGAGGCGCTGCCCCCGGTCGAGCCGGCGCCGCCGATCGCCCAGGTGCTGGCGCGGGACAGCGTGGCCGGCGTGCCCGGCGCGGTGGGCGTCGATAGCGCGGCGTCTGCAGCTGCGGCCGTGGCGGCCGCCGCGAGCGCCGCCGCAGCGACCGCCACCGCCTTCGAATGGCCGCCCTCGACGCGGATGTCGTACCTGCTCACCGGCAATTTCAACGGCCCGGTCGAAGGCCAGGCGCGCGTCGAGTGGCGGCTGGCCGGGTCGCGCTACCAAGTGGAGCTCGAGGTCAGCGTCGGCCCGCCGTTTGCGCCCTTCGTGACGCGGCAGTTGCTCAGCGACGGCCTCGTCACCGCGGCCGGGCTCGAGCCGCGCCGCTACGACGAGGAGACCCGCATCGCGTTCCGCGCCCCACGGCGGCTTTCGATTGCGCTGGACGCCGACCGCGTGCAACTGCCCAACGGCGGCGCCGTGCCGCGCCCGGCGGGCGTGCAGGACAGCGCCAGCCAGTTCGTGCAGATGACGTGGTTGTTCACGATGCAGCCGGCGCGCCTCTTGGCCGGTTCGACGCTCGCGCTGCCGCTGGCGCTGCCGCGGCATGTCGAGACCTGGATCTACGAGGTGCAGGGAACGACGACCCTCGAGACGCCGGTCGGCCTGATCGACGCGGTGCACGTGCGCCCGCGCCAGCCGCCGCGCGGCGCCGGCCGCGGTGGCGGCGACTTGGTCGCCGAATTCTGGGTCGCGCCGACGCTGCAGAACCTGCCGGTGCGTTTCCTGATCCGCCAGGACCAGGACACCTGGGTCGACCTGCGGCTGGCGCGGCTGCCGCAGCAAGCCGAGCGAGAGAACGCCGGCCGCGCCGGCGTTACCAGGCGTTGATGCGCGCCGTGAACGCCTCGGCCGCCTCGCGGCCGTGCAGCGTGGCCACCAGTTGCACCGCCGCCGGCAGCAAGGCGCGGAACTCGGTGGCGTTGCGCGCGCGGGCCAGCCGCACGACCATCGCCTCGCCGGCGGCGCCGACGCGCTCGCTGAACGCGCCCAGGAGGTCGCGGCGCATCGCGTCGAAGGTGGGCTGCGGGCCGCGGATGACGGTGCGCTCGGGGGCGGCCGTTGTTGCTGCCGGCGCAGCGCGTGCCGCAGCCGGCGCTGCCGCTGACACGACAGTGGCTGGGGCTGAAGGGGCGACAGGAGGCGCAGCCACCGCACCCGGTGTCGAACCCGCCCGCGCGAACTCGGCGATGAAGTCCTCCTGCACGAGCGTCGCCAGCGCCTCGGCGGCCTGCGGCATCAACTGCACGACCTCGGTGTCGGTGCGCCGGCCGTCGATCATGATCAACACGCTGCGCAGGCGCGGCGGCAGCTTGTAGACGCGTGTTTCGATTTCGGCCAGGCCGCGTGCGGTCTTGCGGTAGATGGTCGGCATGAATGAAACAGAGCCTCGCTGCACCTTCGCCGCGAGCTTACGCCGGTGCGCCGCTGCTGCGCCGCCGCCGCGCCGATGCGTCACCCGGCCGCGTCGATAATTTACTGATCAACCACGTGAGGACACGACGATGAGCGAGCCCCTGGTCCTGGTCGAACGGCGCGGCGAGGGTGTGCGCGGCACGGCGCTGATGCGGCTGAACCGGCCCAAGCAGTTGAACGCGCTGAACAGCGAGCTGATGGACGTGCTCGGCCGGGCGCTGCTCGCCGCGGACGCCGACGACGGCATCGGCTGCATCGTCATCACCGGCAACGAGCGCGCGTTCGCCGCCGGCGCCGACATCGCCGCGATGGCGAAAAAGACCTACGCCGAGGCGCTGGCCGAGCCGTTCATCACGCGCAACTGGGAGACGATCCGCCAGGTGCGCAAGCCGGTCATCGGTGCGGTCGCGGGCTTCGCGCTCGGCGGCGGCTGCGAGCTGGCGATGATGTGCGACTTCATCATCGCCGCCGACACGGCGAAGTTCGGCCAGCCCGAGATCAAGCTGGCGATCCTGCCCGGCGCCGGCGGCACGCAGCGGCTGCCGCGCGCGGTGGGCAAGAGCAAGGCGATGGACCTCGTGCTGACGGCGCGCATGATGGACGCCGCCGAGGCCGAGCGCGCCGGCCTCGTCTCGCGTGTCGTCGCCGCCGACAAGTTGCTCGACGAGGCGCTGGCCGCCGCCGAGATCATCAACGGCCTGTCGGGCCCGGCGGTGGCGCTGGCCAAGGCCTGCGTCAACAAATCGTTCGAGGGCGGCCTCGCCGACGGCGTCGACTACGAGCGGCGCATCTTCCATTCGCTGTTCGCGACCGCCGACCAGAAGGAAGGCATGGCCGCGTTCCTGGAAAAGCGCGCGCCGAACTTCACCGCGCGCTGACGCCGTCGCCGCCTTCGCAGTTGTCGATTGCGCCGCTGCCTTCGCGGCTGTCGCCCGCGCCACCGCCTTCGCGACCTTCCCGTCGCAAGGCCGGGAACAGTATCACATCGCGGATGCTCGGGCTGTCGGTCAGCAGCATCACGAGCCGGTCGATGCCGACGCCGCAGCCGCCGGCCGGCGGCATGCCGTACTCGAGCGCGCGGATGAAGTCGGCGTCGTAGTACATCGCCTCCTCGTCGCCGGCTTCCTTGTTGGCCGCCTGCGCGGCGAAGCGCGCCGCCTGGTCCTCGGCGTCGTTCAGCTCGGAGAAGCCGTTGGCCATCTCGCGCCCGGTGATGAAGAGCTCGAAGCGCTCGGTGACGGTGGGGTCGGTGTCCGACGCGCGCGCCAGCGGCGACACCTCGACCGGGTAGTCGACGATGTAGGTCGGCTGCCAGAGCTGGTCTTCGACCACCGCCTCGAACAGGCCGAACTGCAGCTCGGCGAGCGTCCAGTGCGCCGGCGGCTCCTCGCCCATCGCCTTCAGCCGCGCGTGCAGCACCGCCGCGTCCACCGCGTCGGCCGGGCTCACGCCGGCGTGCTTGACGAGCGCGTCGCGCACCGTCAGGCGCGCGAACGGCTCTTCGAGGTTCACTTCGCGGCCGGCGTACTTCACCACCGCCGAGCCGGTGGCCGCGCGCGCCGCGTGGCGCAGCAACTGCTCGGTGAAGTCCATCAGGTCGTGGTGGTTCCACCACGCCGCGTAGAACTCCATCATCGTGAACTCGGGGTTGTGGCGGACGCTGAGCCCCTCGTTGCGGAAGTTGCGGTTGACCTCGAACACCCGCTCGAAGCCGCCGACGAGCAGCCGCTTCAGATAAAGCTCCGGCGCGATGCGCAGGAACATCTCCTGGTCGAGCGCGTTGTGGTGCGTGACGAAGGGCTTGGCGTTCGCGCCGCCGGGGATCGGGTGGAGCATCGGCGTCTCCACCTCGAGGAAGGCGTGCTCGACCATGAAGTTGCGGATCGACGCCACCGCCTTGCTGCGCGCGACGAAACGCGCGCGCGCCGTGTCGTCGGTCATCAGGTCGACGTAGCGCTGGCGGTACTTCTGCTCCTGGTCGGTCATGCCGTGGAACTTGTCCGGCAGCGGGCGCAGGCTCTTGGTGACGAGGCGCACGCTCGTCGCCTTCACCGACAGCTCGCCCGTCTTCGTGCGAAAGAGCGTCCCTTCGCAGCCGAGGATGTCGCCCAAGTCCCAGTGCTTGAACGCGGCCAGTGCCTCGGCGCCGACGGCGTCCTGCGCCACGTACAGCTGGATGCGGCCGGTGCCGTCTTGCAGCGTCGCGAAGCAGGCACGGCCCATCACGCGCTTGAGCATCATGCGGCCGCCGACGCTGACGGCAATCGCCTGCGGCTCCAGCTCCTCGTTGGGCACGCCGCCGTGGCGGTGGTGCAGTTCGGCTGCGTGCTGCCGGGGCTTGAAGTCGTTCGGGAACGCGACGCCGGCGCGGCGCAGCGCGGCCAGCTTTTCGCGGCGCTCGGCGATGAGTTGGTTGTCGTCGGACATGGGCGGATTCTAGGAGGGTGAACCGAGGCCCCACTTACAATGCCGCCCCTTCGCCCGCCCCGTCCTTCCCTGGCGTTCCCCGTGCAGTTCACCGACCTGAAGGCGCAGTACGCGGCCCTCAAGCCGAGCATCGACGCGCGCATCCAGCGCGTGCTCGACCACGGCCAGTACATCCTCGGGCCCGAGGTGAAGGAACTCGAAGATGCGCTCGCGCGCTTCACCGGCAGCCGCCACTGCATCACCGTGGCCAGCGGCACCGAGGCGCTCTTGATCGCGCTGATGGCGCTGGACCTGAAGCCGGGCGACGAGGTCATCACGACGCCGTTCACCTTTGCGGCGACGGCCGAGATGATCGTGCTGGCCGGCGGCCGGCCGGTCTTCGCCGACATCGAGGCCGACACCTGCAACATCGACGCCGCGCGCATCGAGGCGCTGGTGACGCCGCGCACGCGCGCCGTCATGCCGGTCAGCCTGTACGGCCAGGTCGCCGACATGGACGAGATCAACGCCGTCGCGGCGCGGCACGGGCTGGCGGTCATCGAAGACGCGGCGCAGAGCTTCGGCGCCGTCTACAAGGGGCGGCGTTCGTGCGCGCTGTCGACCTTCGGCGCGACGAGCTTCTTCCCGAGCAAGCCGCTGGGCTGCTACGGCGACGGCGGCGCGCTGTTCACCGACGACGACCGCCTCGCGCAGGCGGCGCGCGAGATCCGCGTGCACGGCCAGAGCGCGCGCTACACGCACACGCGGCTGGGCGTCGGCGGCCGGCTCGACACGCTGCAGGCCGCGGTGCTGCTGGCCAAGCTCGAGCGCTTCGACTGGGAACTCGAGCGCCGCGCCGCCATCGGCGCGCGCTACGAGCGGCTGCTGGCCGGCGTGCCCGGCGTCGAACGCGTCGTGGTGCGCAGCGACCGCGACTCGGTCTACGCACAGTACACGGTGAAGGTCGCCGAGCGCGCCGCGGTGCAGGCCGCGCTGCAGACGGCCGGCGTGCCGACCGCGGTGCACTACCCGAAGCCGCTGCACCGGCAGCCGGCGTATGCGATGCATGCCGGCGCCGACCCGTGCGCCGTCAGCGACCGCGAGGCGGCGCGGGTGCTGAGCCTGCCGATGAGTGCCGACTTGAGCGAGGCGGACCAGGATCGCGTGGTGCAGGCGTTGGCCGAGGCGGTGCGCGCGGCCGCCGGCGCGAAGTCGGCGGCCAAGGCCGCCGTTTCGGCGCACTGAGCCGCAGGCCAGCGAGACCCACATGCACCTGCACCGCCCGCCCATCACCGACCGCAAGCTGCGCTTCGCGCTCGTCGGCTGCGGCCGCATCGCCGCCAACCACTTCGAGTCCATCGCCAAGCACGCCGAGCGGGCCGAGCTGGTCGGCGTCTGCGATACCGATCCGCAGGCGCTCGCCGCCGCCCAGCAGCGCACCGGTGCGCGCGGCTTCGCGAGCCTGACTGAACTGCTCGAAGGCGTGAAGGCCGACTGCGTCGTGCTGACCACGCCCAGCGGCCTGCACCCGCAGCAGGCGGCGGAGGTGGCCGCCGCCGGCATCGACGTGATGACCGAAAAGCCGATGGCCACGCGCTGGGCCGATGGCCTGGCGATGGTCAAGGCCTGCGACGAAGCGGGCGTGCGCCTCTTCGTCGTCAAGCAGAACCGCCGCAATCGCACGCTGCAGTTGCTGAAGCAGTGCATGCAGATGGGCCGCTTCGGCCGCATCTACATGGTCAACGTCAACGTCTTCTGGACGCGCCCGCAGTCGTACTACGACAGCGCCGAGTGGCGCGGCACCTGGGAGTTCGACGGCGGCGCGTTGATGAACCAGGCCAGCCACTACGTCGACCTGCTCGACTGGCTGATCGGCCCGGTCGAAAGCGTGATGGCCTACACCGGCACGCTGGCGCGCAACATCGAGGTCGAGGACACCGCCGTGGCGGCGCTGAAATGGCGCAACGGCGCGATGGGCAGCATCAACGTGACCATGCTGACGTACCCGAAGAACATGGAAGGCTCGATCACGATCCTCGGCGAGCGCGGCAGCGCGCGTGTCGGCGGCGTCGCCGTGAACCAGATCCAGCACTGGGAGTTCGATACGCCGCACGAGATGGACACCGCGATCGGCGACGCGAACTACCAGACGACGTCGGTCTACGGCTTCGGGCACCCGCTGTACTACGACAACGTCGTCCGCGTGCTGCGCGGCGAGGCGCAGCCCGAGACCGACGGCCGCGAGGGGCTGAAGTCGCTCGAGCTGCTGATCGCGATGTACCTCTCGGCGCGCGACGGCAAGCGGGTCAATCTGCCGCTGGCGTACTGAACGCCTGCACGCACGCCGTGGCCGCGACGACCATCCACCCCAGCGCCATCGTCGACGAAGGCGCGCAGCTCGGCGACGGCTGCCGCGTCTGGCACTTCGTGCACATCTGCGCCAAGGCGCGCATCGGGCGTGGCTGTTCGTTCGGCCAGAACGTCTTCGTCGGCAACGACGTGCTCATCGGCGACAACGTCAAGGTGCAGAACAACGTCTCGATCTACGACGCGGTGACGCTCGAGGACGACGTGTTCTGCGGCCCGAGCATGGTGTTCACGAACGTCTACAACCCGCGCGCGGCGGTGACGCGCAAGGACGAATACCGGCGCACGCTTGTCAAGCGCGGCGCGACGCTCGGCGCCAACTGCACCGTCGTCTGCGGCATCACGGTCGGCGAATACGCCTTCGTCGGCGCCGGCGCCGTTGTCAACCGCGACGTGCCGCCGTTCGCTTTGATGGTCGGCGTGCCGGCGCGCCATGCCGGCTGGATGAGCCGATTTGGCGAGCGGCTCGCGCTGCCGCTGCGCGGCGAGGCCGAAGCGCAGATCGAAGCGGTGTGCCCGCACACCGGCGACCGCTACCGGCTGCGCGGCGAGCGCGTCGAGCTGGTCGCCGGCTGAACGCCGCGCGCCGAGAAGGCGTGGCCATTGCCGGTGGCGCCGGCCGTTACTTCCTGATCGCCCTGATCCAAGCCCTCGGATTCCGCATGTATCGAAACCAACGCATCGCCGTCGTCGTGCCGGCCTACAACGAGGAAACGCAGATCACGAAGGTCATCGACACGATGCCGGCCTTCATCGACCGCGTGATCATCGTCAACGACCGAAGCCGCGACCGCACCAGCGACGTCGTGCGCGCACATCCGCGCTTTGCCTCGGGCATGGTGGTGCTGATCGACCACGAGGTGAACCAGGGCGTCGGCGGCGCCATCGCCAGCGGCTACAAGCACGCACGCGACCACGACTTCGACGTTGCCGTCGTGATGGCCGGCGACGGCCAGATGGACCCGGCCGACCTGCCGGCGATCCTCGACCCGGTGATCGACGACGAAGCCGACTACACGAAGGGCAACCGCCTCGTCACCGGCGAGGCGTTCCGCAAGATCCCGAAGATCCGCTTCTTCGGCAACTCGGCGCTGTCGCTGTTCACCAAGATCGCGTCGGGCTACTGGCACGTCGCCGATTCGCAGACCGGCTACACGGCGATCAACCGCACCGCGCTGCGCGCGATCGACTGGGACCGCATGTACAAGCGCTACGGGCAGCCCAACGACCTGCTCGTGCGGCTGAACGTCGCCGGGCTGCGCGTCGTCGACGTGCCGATCGAGCCCGTCTACAACGTCGGCGAGAAGTCGGGCATCAAGGTGCGCAAGGTCATCTTCACGATCGGCTCGCTGCTCGTGCGCCTGTTCTTCTGGCGGCTGAAAGAGAAGTACATCATCCGCAACTTCCACCCGCTGGTGTTCTTCTACGCCTTCGGGTTCTTCGGATTGGCGGTGAGTGCGGCGTTCTTCGTGCGCCTGGTGGTGCTGTGGATCGCGCAGGGCGCGGTGCCCGAGATCACCTTCGTCGCGTGGCTCTTCTCGTTCTCGATCGGCTTCAACTCGCTGTTCTTCGCGATGTGGTTCGACTACGAGGCGAACAAGCACTTGAACCCGCCGCTCGCGCACCGCGACGTGCGGCGGCGGGCGTTGCCGCCGGAGTGAAGTTGGGCCTCGTTCAGGCGCTCTCGGCCCGGCTGCGCTCGCACAAGCTGTCGCGCGACATCGCCTGGACGCTCGGCAGCTTCGTGCTGCTGGCGGCCAGCGGCATGGTCATCAACCTCGTCGTCGCGGGCGTTCGCGACGCGGCGGCGCTGGGCGTCTTCAACCAGGCCTACGCCGTCTACATCATCGCCTCGCAGCTGGCGACGCTCGGGCTGCACTACTCGGTGCTGCGGCACGCCGCGCTGCACGAGGCCGACGAGGCGGTGCGCGGGCGCATGTTCTTCACCGCCGCCGTCTGCGCGCTGGTGCTCGGCGTCGCCGCGGCAGTGGTCGTCGGCTTCGGCGCGGGCCTGCTCGCGACGCTCTTCGACAGCCCGGCCACCGGCCGCGCGATCGCCTGGGCATCGACGGGGCTCGCGCTCTTCTCGCTCAACAAGGTGCTGCTCGCCTACCTCAACGGCTTGCGCCGGATGAAGGCGTTCTCGATCCTGCAGGGACTGCGTTACCTGATGGTGATGGCGGTCGTCTGCGCGGTCGCCGCGAGCCCGTGGCCGGCCGAGCGCATCACGGTCGGCTTCCTCGCCGCCGAGGTGGTGACGGCGGCCGCAGCGGTGCTCTATCTCGCGCGCCGGCGGCTCGCGCGGCAACTGCGCTTCGACCGCGCCTGGCTCGCGCAGCACGTGCGCTTCGGCAGCAAGGGCTTGGCGGCGGGCATGTTCGCCGAGTTCAACTCGCGCATCGACGTGCTGTTGATCGGCGTCTTCCTGCCCGACCGCGAGGTCGGCATCTACAGCTTCGCGGCGATGATGGTCGACGGCGTCTACCACGTGCTGGCGATGATCCGCATCAACTTCAATCCGGTGCTCGTCGGTGCGCTGCGCGACGGCGACCACGCGCAGGCGACGGCGCTGCGTCGCCAGGCCGCGCGCTGGGTGCTGCCGGCCACCGGTGTGATGGCGCTTGTCGCGATCGCGGCGCTGTGGGTGCTTTCGATGTGGGTCGTGCCACACAAGGACTTGCACGAGGGGCTGCCGTCGCTGTTGATCCTGATGAGCGGCCTCGTGCTCGTGTCGGCGCTCGTGCCCTTCGACAATCTGCTGATGGTCAGCGGCCACCCGGGCTACCAGACGCTGCAGCAGGTGTTCACGGTGACGGCCAACGCGGCGGTGGCGGTGCTGTTGCTGCCGGTACTGGGCATTGCCGGCGCGGCCTGCGGCACGGCGCTCAGCTACGTAGCCGGGGCCGCGGCGCTGCTCGTCTTCGGCCGCCGCGTCGTCGGCTGGGACCTGCTCGGGAATCGGTTCGATGAGCGTTTCGAGAAGGCGGCCGTTACCGCGGCTTCGCCCGGCAAGACCTGACTGATCGTTCCCATGTGCGGCATCTTCGGCATCCTCGCCCGCCCCGGCTCGACGCTCGGGCATGAGCGCGCCCGCGCGTTGCTGGCGCGCCTCTACCAGCTCTCCGAGAGCCGCGGCAAGGAGTCGGCCGGCCTGCACGTCTACCTGCCGCGCGCCGGGCGCGCGTGGACGCTGAAGGGCGCGCAGCGGGCGACCGAGCTGCTCGCTTCGCCCCACTACACGAAGCTGCTCGACGGGCCGGTGCGCGAGGCGTTCGGCGCGAACGTGGGCAACGACGCGGGCAGCGACGCGATCGCCCTGCTCGCCCACTCGCGCCTCGTCACCAACGGCACGGCCGAGCTGCCGCAGAACAACCAGCCGGTGCGCTCGGGCCACGTGTCGATGATCCACAACGGCATCTGCGTCAACGTCGATGCGCTGTGGCAGCGGCACCCCGGCCTGCGGCGGCTGGCCGAAGTCGACACCGAGGTGATGGCCGCGCTCGTCGATGCCGTGCAGGCGCGTGGCGCCGGCGCTGCCGTCGCGACGCGGTCGATGTTCGCCGAGCTGCGCGGCGCCGCCTCGGTGGCCTGGGTGCATGACGCGGCCGGCGCGGTGACGCTGGCCACGAACACCGGCGACCTCTTCGTCGACGACCGGCTGGCCAACGAGGGCTGCCTCGTCTTCGCTTCCGAGCGCTACATCCTCGAGACGGCGATGCGCGAGACGCTTGCCGTCGCGCCGGGCGGCGAGCCCGACACGCGTGCCGAGTGGATCGCGCCCGGCCACGGCCTCGTGCTCGACCTGCTGGGCGCGGGGCCGGTGCAGCGCTTCGAGCTGCGCGCCGACGCGGCGGAGCAGGTCGCCGAAGGGACCGGCGAGCCCTTCACGCCGCTGCCGCGCACCGACACCGTCCACCACGACGCGGTCAGCGGCGTCGTGCGCGCGAGCGCTTTCGCGACGCGCCCCGCCGACGAGTCCCTGCTGCGCTACAACGAAGCGCGCCTGCGCGCGCTGAAGCGCTGCACCCGCTGCATCCTGCCCGAGACCTTCCCGTTCATCGAGTTCGATGCCACCGGCGTGTGCAACTACTGCGCCAGCTACCGGCCGCGCTACGCGCACATGCATCCGGTGCAGACGAAGCGCGACTTCATCGCCTCGCTCGAGAAGTACCGCCGCGCCGGCGACGAACCCGACGTGCTGGTGGCCTTCAGCGGCGGGCGCGATTCCAGCTACGGGCTGCACCTGATCAAGAAGGAGTTCGGACTCAAGCCGGTGACCTTCACCTACGACTGGGGCATGGTCACCGACCTCGCGCGGCGCAACGTCGCGCGCATCTGCGGCCAGCTCGGCATCCCCAACATCCTCGTCTCGGCCGACATCGCGCAAAAGCGCGAGAACATCCGCCTCAACGTCGCCGCCTGGCTGAAGAAGCCCGATCTCGGGCTCGTGCCGCTGTTCATGGCCGGCGACAAGCACTTCTTCCGCGTCGTCAACCAGCTCAAGCGGCAGACGGGCATCGCGCTCGACCTGTGGTGTGCGAACCCGCTGGAGAACACCGACTTCAAGAGCGGCTTCTGCGGCGTGCCGCCGGACTTCGGCAAGAAGCGCGTCGACTACCTCTCGTTCACGCGCAAGGTCAAGCTGGCCAGCCACTTCGGCTGGCACTTCCTGCGCAACCCGGCGTACCTGAACCGTTCGCTCGCCGACACCTTCGGCGCCTTCACCGCCTACTACGTCGAGCCGCGGCGCGACTTCTACTTCATCTTCGACCACTTCATCTGGAACGAGGACGAGGTCAACCGCTGCCTGCTCGGCGAGTACGACTGGGAGATCGCGCCCGACTCGCCGAGCACCTGGCGCATCGGCGACGGCACGGCGCCGTTCTACAACTACATCTACTGCACGGCGCGCGGCTTCACCGAGTTCGACACCTTCCGCAGCAACCAGATCCGCGAGGGGCACATCACGCGCGACCAGGCGCTCGCGTCGGTGCTGGTCGAGAACCGGCCGCGCGCGCAGACGCTACGCTGGTACCTCGAGACGATCGGCCTGCCGTTCGACGACGTCGTGCGCCGCGTCAACGGGCTGGACACGCTCGGCCTGCATCGCTGAAGAGCGATCCGCCGGCGGCCTGCACTTCTCATGACGCTTGCGATGCTGCCGGCCCTGCTGCCAGCGCTTCTGGCGTGGATTGCGCTGATGGTGCTGGCCAGCGCCGCCGGGCTCGCGCTCGTCGGCGCGTGGCCGTGGGCGGCGCGCGCGCGGGCGAGCGGCGTCGCGTTCGCCGCGGGCCTGGCGGTCGCGCCGCTGCTCGCGGGGCTCGTGATGGTGGCGGTGCTCTGGGCCTGGCCGGGTGCCGCGCCGCGCGCCCAGGCCGCGGCGGTGTTCGCCGTGCTCGCGGTCGCCGCGGCGGCCGGCTACTTCAGCGCTGCAATCAAGCGCGCGCTCGTGCCCGGCAGCCAACTCCTGCCGCGCGGCCCGGCCGCGGTGCTGACCTGGGGCTTCTTCGTCGCGTTGCTGCTCGACGTGCTGACGGTGCCGCTGATCCAGAACGACGCGCTCGAGTACGCGACGGTCGGCCGCATCCTCTTCGACACGCGCGACCTCGCGAGCTACCCCGCGCTGCAGCCGCAGCGGCACGCCTCGGGCTTCTACGGGCCGTGGACTCATCCGCCGCTGTACGTGGCGCTCGTCGCGCTCGGCAACGCGCTGCAAGGCGGCAGCGAGCACACGCTGCTGATGCGGCTGGTGGCGCCGTGGTGCCTGGCGGGTGCCGCGGCCTGCGTCGCGGCACTCGTCCAATGGGCACGGCCGGCGCGGCCGGGCGACGCGCCACTCGCAGCGCTGCTGCTCGTCAGCACGCCACTGCTGTTCCTCGGTGCGGCGTCGGCGTTGATCGATGCACTGCCGGTGCTCGGGCTGACGCTTGCGTTCGTCGCCGCGGTTGCGCTCGCGGGCGCGTGGTGGCAGCGCGCGCTCGGGCTCGGCGTGATGCTGGGTGTGGCGCTGTGGACTCACTCGCAGGCGGTGCTCGTGCCGCTGCTCGTGCTGCCGCTGCTGCTGGGGCTGCCGGCGGCGGGGCCGCGCGGCGCGCGTATTTCAGCGCGGCTCGGTCAGGCGCTCGCGATCGGCGTGCCGGCGCTCATGGTGGCGCTGGCGCTCGGCGCGGCACCGTACGTGCGCAACGTCGGCCTCTTCGGCGCGCCGATCAGCGACACGCCGATCGTCTTCGCGCTGCCATCGCTCGACTGGGCCGGCTGGTTCCAGGTGCAGCGCGGGCTCACGAGCGTGGCCGAGCTGGTGCAATACGGCCTGCTGAAACCGTGGTTCGCCGTCGAGGCTTACGGGCTCGTCTTCTGGCTCGTGCTGCCGGCGGTCTTCGCGCTTCGGCATGCGCGCCAGCCCCTGCCGGCCGTGCCCGACGGTGGCGACCACGTGCGGCCGCTGGCGCTGTCGCTGCTCGGGCTGTACCTCGCCGGCGCGCTGCTGTCGCTGGCGCTCGGCATCGACCTGATGGTGCGCAACGAGCGCTACATGCTCGTGCTGCTGCCGGCCGCGGCCATCGTCGCGGCGATGGCGCTCAATCGGCCGTGGCTGCGCGGCGTGATCATCGCGTTGCTCGGCGTGCAGCTGGCGGTGTTGTTGTTCTATCGGATCGGGCAGCTGACGGTGGAGCGCACGTCGTCGTCGAGTGCGGCTGCGGGCGCGGTGGCTCGCGCTGACGGTGGCACCGCGCTCGCGGCCGCCGACCCGCGGCTGCAACGCTGGGGACCCTACGGCGCGGTGAGTTACCTGCGCGAGCAGACGCCGCCCGCGAGCCTCGTGCTGTCGATGAAGCCGGCGGACATGTTCTACGCCGGCCGCACGATGGTGAGTTACCTCGACCCGCGGCTGCTGCCGTTCTACGGCGAGCGCGATGCGGGCGCTGCGGCGGCGCGGCTGCGCGAGTTGGGCATCACGCACGTGCACCTGCCCGACTACTGGCTGCCGCCGGTGTACCACTCGGCGCTTGCGTCGCTGCTCGCCGACCCGGCGCTGGCCGAGTTGGTGTTCGAGGCGCATGGCTACCAGATCCATGCGCTGCGCGCGCCGGGTGCGGCAGCGCAGGCAGCAGCGGGCACGCCGGCGTCACCGACCGCACGTCCTTCCATCGGCTGTGGCCCTGCACTCGCGTTTCAGCAGTGGGAACGTGGCCGTGAGTTCGTGCTCGGCGGGCGCAAGAACCTGAAGCGCGTGAACCTCGGTGCGACGCCGCTGTCGGCGGGCGAGGAATCACGCTCGTGGAACCCGACGCCGCTTTTCCTGCGCGAGACGAACACGGTGCTGCGCGCACATGTCGAGTTGCCGCGGGCGGCGGCGTCGTCCGCGCCTTCCGCCGGGCCTTCGGCCGGACCTTCCTCAGCGGTGGCGACGAACGAATGGCTGCTGCACCTCGAACTCGCCGGTGCCGGCTACGTCCAGGTGATCGTGCACCCGCGTGGCGAAGGCGGCGCGCCGCAACTTGTTGCCGACCGGCCGCTCGGTCCGCCCGGGCGGGCTGCGGCTGCCGGAACAGCGACGTCGACCGACGCCGAGATCACCGTCGTGCAGCGGCGCCTGCGCATCGACGCCGACACGCAGCGCCTCGACCTGCGCCTCGAGCACCGCGCCGACTCGCGTTTGCGCGTGCAGCGCGCGGCGCTTGTGCCGATGTCGTGCCCGGCGCGCGCGACGAGCGGCCGTTGATCACCTTTGCTCCGCCGCGCGCCGATGACCACCCACCTAGAATTCCCCGCCTCGCCCGCCGCGCCTTCCCACGTGGCCGGGCCCGCGGCGATGAAGCGGACCTTCGACCTCCTCCTCGTGCTGGCGACGTTGCCGCTGTGGCTGCCGGCCCTCGGCGTGCTGGCGCTCGTCGTTGCGTTGCGCCTCGGGCGGCCGGTGTTCTTCAGGCAGCCGCGCGTCGGCCGGGGCGGGCGCATCTTCCGGCTGTGGAAGTTCCGCACGATGACCGACGCGCGCGACGCCGAGGGCCGCCTGAAATCCGATGCCGAACGCCTGACAGCCTTCGGCGCGCGCCTGCGCAGCACGAGCCTGGACGAGCTGCCGAGCCTCGTCAACGTGCTGCGCGGCGAGATGAGCCTCGTCGGCCCGCGGCCGCTGCTCGTCGAGTACCTGCCGTTTTATTCGCCGCGCCAGGCGCGGCGGCACGAGGTGCGGCCCGGTGTCACCGGCTGGGCGCAGGTGAACGGCCGCAACACGCTCGGCTGGGAAGAGCGCTTCGAGCACGATGTCTGGTACGTCGAGCATCGCAGCTTCGCGCTGGACCTGCGCATCCTGGCGCTGACGGTGGCCAAGGTGCTGCGACGCGAGGGCATCGCGGCGGCCGGGCAGGCGACGATGGAGCCGTTTCGGGGTTCGCCGTCGCCGGGGGGCAGCGGCGCGGCCGTGCGCGGACCCGAGGGCTCGCGATGACGGCGACGAACATGACGAACGCGGCAATGGCGGCGAACGCGGTGAACGCGACAAACGCGCCGGCGACGCTCTGGATCCTCGGCGCCGGTGGCCACGGCCGCGTCGTTGCTGATGCCGCGGCGGCGAGCGGGCGCTTCGCCGAGATCGTCTTCTTCGACGACGACACAAGGCTGCCCGCGCGCATCGGCCGCTTCGCGCGGCAAGGTGACAGCGCGGCCTTCTTCGCCGATGAGAGTCGCGCGACCACGAGTCCCAACGCGGGCGCCAACACGGGCGCCGTGGAACGCCACATCGCCATCGGCAACAACACATTGCGCGACACGCTCGTGCGGCGCTGCGAGGCGGCGGGCCTCGCGCTCGCCACCGTCGTCCACCCGGCGGCCGTCGTCAGCGTCGAGGCCGAAATCGCCCCCGGCTGCTTCATCGCCGCCGGTGCGATCGTCGCGCCCGGCGCGCGGCTGGCGGCGGCGTGCATCGTCAACCACGGCGCCAGCATCGACCACGACGTGCACCTCGGCCGCGCCGTGCACGTCGGCCCCGGCGCGCGGCTGGGCGGCGCGGTGACGGTGGGCGAGGGCAGCTGGATCGGCATCGGCGCCGTGCTGCGCCACGGCCTCGCCCTCGGCCGCGGCGTGCTGGCCGGTGCCGGCGCGGTGGTCGTCGCCGACATCGACGATGGCCAGCGCGTCGTCGGCAATCCGGCGCGCCCCTTGCCGGTGCCGCCCGAGATCCGCGATGCTTGACACCCCGTTTTCGCCCTGGCCTGCCTACTCCGCCGAGGAGGTGGAGGCCGTCGCACGCGTGCTCGCCTCGGGCCGCGTCAACTACTGGACCGGCTCCGAGTGCCGCGAGTTCGAGCGCGAGTTCGCCGCCTGGTGCGGCGTGCCGCACGCGGTGGCGCTGGCCAACGGCACGCTGGCGCTCGATGCGGCGCTGAAGGCGCTCGGCATCGGCGCCGGCGACGACGTCGTCGTCACGCCGCGCAGCTTCATGGCCTCGGCCTCGTGCGTGGTCAACGCCGGCGCGCGGCCGGTGTTCGCCGACGTCGGCCGCGACAGCGGCAACCTGACGCCCGAGAGCGTGCGTGCCGTGCTGACGCCGGCGACGAAGGCCGTGCTGCTCGTGCACCTGGCCGGCTGGCCGTGCGAGATGGATGGCTTCATCGCGCTGGCGCGCGAGCACGGCCTGGCGCTGATCGAAGACTGCGCGCAGGCGCACGGCGCCACGGTCCGCGGCGTGAACGTCGGCTCGATCGGCGACATCGGCGCCTGGTCGTTCTGCCAGGACAAGATCATCAGCACCGGCGGCGAAGGCGGCATGGTGACGATGCGGGACGAGGCCTTGTGGTCGCGCGTCTGGAGCCTGAAGGACCACGGCAAGAGCTACGAGGCCGTCTACGAGCGCGCGCATCCGCCGGGTTTCCGCTGGCTGCACGAATCGTTCGGCCACAACTGGCGCATGCTCGAGATGCAGGCGGCGATCGGGCGCATCCAGCTGGCGCGCTTGCCGGCGTGGAGCGAACGCCGCCGCGCGATCGCCGCGCGCATCGCCGAGGCCTGCCGCGCCTTCGACGCGCTGCGCGTGCCGGCGCCGCCGGCGCACATGCAGCACGCGTGTTATCGCCAATACGCCTATGTGCGGCCCGAGCGCCTTCGCGAGGGTTGGAGCCGCGACCGCATCGTGCAGGCCGTGCTCGCCGAGGGCGTGCCGCTCTATCACGGCTCGTGTTCCGAGATCTACCTCGAGCGCGCCTTCGAAGGCACCGGCTGGCGCCCGGCCGAGCGGCTGCCGGTGGCGCGGGAACTCGGCGAGACGAGCCTGATGTTTTTGACCCATCCCACGCTCACCGACGACGAGGTCGGGCGCACCTGCGCTGCGGTGGCACGGGTGATGCGGCAGGCAAGCCGTTGACCGCGCGCCGCTGATCACGCACCGCTGATCACGCACCGCTTCCAGCCTCGAGAAACCCGCGGCGATGGCCGACTCCGAAAGACAAGCACCAAGTGCGCCGCGCGACCCGGCTCGCGACCACACCCGCCCCCGCGGCGAAGCGATGTCGCGGCTGGCCGCGGTGGTCGGGCAGCCGATGTCGGTGCTCGCCGACCTGCTGCTGCTCGTGCTGGCCACATGGTTGGCGTTCTCGCTGCGCTACGAGATCCTGCACTGGCCGTTCGCGCTGCAGTGGCTTGCCTACGGCCTGGTGCCGGCGATCGCGCTGCCGGTGTTCGTGGCCTTCGGTCTCTATCGCTCGATCCACCGCCACACCGGGCTTGCGTCGCTGTTGACGCTGGCCAAAGCGGTGGCCGTGTACGGCGCCATCTACCTCGCGGTGCTGTTGTACTTCCGCTTCGACGACGTGCCGCGCACGGTGGGCGTGATGCAGCCGATGCTGGCGCTCTTGCTGACCGCGGGCCTTCGGGCGCTGGTGCGCGCGTCGTTCGCGCGCGGGCGGC
The DNA here is from genome assembly GCA_016716535.1 of Betaproteobacteria bacterium. GTDB lineage: Bacteria > Pseudomonadota > Gammaproteobacteria > Burkholderiales > Burkholderiaceae_C > Rubrivivax. The sequence continues at coordinate 864,423 of JADJWD010000005.1, forward strand.
GGCGCGCGCGCGTCGCGCCGCAGAAGGTGCTGATCTACGGCGCCGGCTCGGCCGGCACGCGCTTGCTCGCGAGCCTGCGCCACAGCCTCGAGATGCAGGTCGTCGGCTTCGTCGACGACGACCGCCGGCTGCAAGGCCGCCTCGTCGACGGCGTGCCGATCCACGCGCTGGCCGTCGTGCCCGATCTCGTCGAGCGCAAGGGCGTCGGCGCCGTGCTGCTGGCGATTCCGTCGCTCGGCCGCGCGCGCCGCAACGAGATCCTCGAGGCGCTGCGCGCCACCGGCGTGCACGTGCGCACGCTGCCCGGGCTGCAGGACATCGCGCTCGGCCGCGTACAGGCGAGCGACGTGCGCGAACTCGACATCGAAGACCTGCTCGGCCGCGACCCCGTGCAGCCGCGGCTGGCGCTGATGACGCGCCACACCGCCGGCAAGGTGGTGCTCGTCACCGGCGCCGGCGGTTCGATCGGCGCCGAACTGAGCCGCCAGCTCTGCGCGCTGCAGCCGAAGATGCTGGTGCTGCTCGACCAGAGCGAGTTCGCGCTCTACAGCATCCACCACGAGCTGGAAGCGCGCATCGCGCAGGGCGGGCTGCCGCCGGTGGAACTGGTGCCGGTACTCGGCTCGGTGCGCGACGAGGCGCATCTGCGCGCGCTGTTCACGCGCCGGCGGCCGCACATCGTCTACCACGCCGCCGCCTACAAGCACGTGCCGCTGGTCGAGAGCAACGTGGTCGAGGGCGCGAGCAACAACGTCGTCGGCACCTGGGTCGCGGCGCGCTCGGCGCTCGCCGCCGGCGTCAGCGAGTTCGTGCTCGTCAGCACCGACAAGGCGGTGCGGCCGACCAACGTGATGGGCGCGAGCAAGCGGCTGGCGGAGATGGTGCTGCAGGCGCTGGCCGGCCCCGGTGGCGGCGGTGCATTGACGAGCGTGGCCGACACCGATGCGCTCGGCCCGGCCGGCGCGCCGGCGACGCGCTTTTCGGCCGTGCGCTTCGGCAACGTGCTCGGCTCGTCGGGCTCGGTGGTGCCACTGTTCCGCCAGCAGATCAGGAACGGCGGCCCGGTGACGGTGACGCACCCCGAGGTGACGCGCTTCTTCATGACCATCCCCGAGGCGGCGCAGCTCGTCGTGCAGGCCGGCGCGATGGCGCGCGGCGGCGAGGTCTTCGTCCTCGACATGGGTCAGCCGGTGCGCATCATCGACCTGGCGCGGCGCATGATCGAACTGCAAGGCTTCAGCGTGCGCGACGCCGAGCACCCGGCCGGCGACATCGAGATCGTCATCACGGGCCTGAGGCCCGGCGAGAAGCTCTACGAAGAGCTCCTGATCGGCGACGACCCGCAGCCGACCGACCACCCGCGCATCATGAAGGCGCGCGAGGGCTTCCTGCGGTGGGCCGAGTTGGAGCGGCGGCTCATCGAATTCCGCGCCGCGGCCGAGCGTGGTGACGACGAGGCCGTGCTCGGCCTCTTGCGCACGCTGGTCGAGGGCTACGCCCCGGCGGTGGAGCGCAACGAGGCGAGCATCCGCGCCGCGAGCGTCGCGCGGTCGTAGCTGCGCGCGGCTTGCAGGCCGCTTTCACTGAGGCGCGCGCGCAGCGCCGCGTCGGTCTTCAGGCGCAGCAAGCCGGCGACGAGCGCGTCGACGTTCTCCGGCTCGAAGACGAGGCCGCAGCCTTCACGCTCGACGATGCCGGCCGACTCGCCGGCCACGCCGTGCAGCACCGGCAGCCCCATGCCCATGCACTCGAAGAGCTTGCTCGGGATGACGGTGGTGAAGAGCTCGGTGCGGCGCAGGTGGATGACCGACACGTCGAGCAGCGACCAGTAGCGCGCCACCTCGTCCTTGGGCACGGTGTCGATGAAGCGCACGGTGTCGGCGACGCCCAGGCGCGCCGCCTCCTCGCGCAGCGCCGCCTTGCGCGCGCCGTCGCCCAGCAGCACGAGGCGGATGTCGCGGCCCTCGGGGTGGTCGCGCAGGCGCTGCATCGCCACGAGCAGCGTCTCGAGCGCGTGCGCCATGCCGTGCGTGCCGATGTAGCCGGCGACGAAGCAGCCGGCCAGCCCCAGCTCGGCTTCGAGCGCGGCGTCTTTCGGGCGCGGTGTGAAGCGGGCGATGTCGACGCCGTTGGTGATGACCTGGATCTTGGCCGCGTCGATGCCGCGCCGCGCCAGCGTGTCGCGAAACGAGTTCGTCACCGAGACGATCAGCGCCGCGCGGCGGTACAGGAAGAGCTCGAGCTTCTCGAGCCAGCGGATCACCGCCGACTCCTGCATCGCGCCGACCGCCTTGATCGACTCGGGCCACAGGTCGCGCAACTCGAAGACGAACGGCACGCGCTTCAGCGCGCCGACGGCCCAGCCGGCCACCGCGGTGAAGAACTGCGGCGACGTCGCGACGACGATGTCGACGCGCCGCACGAACAATGCCGCGACGAAGGCCATCAGCATGTAGCTGACGTAGTCGAGCACGCGCCTCGCGAAGCCTTCGTTGGCGGTGATGTAGCTCCAGACCCGGATGACGCGGATGCCGTCGATGCGCTCTTCCTGCCAGATGCGGTTGCTGTAGCCCGGAAAGACGCGCCCGGTGGGGAAGTTGGGCGCGCAGGTGATGACGGTGACCTGCTCGCCGGCCGCCACCCACTGCCGCGTGTGCTCGTGCGTGCGGCTGGCCGGCGCGTTGACCTCGGGCGGGAAGTTGTCGGTGAGGAAGAGGATGTGCATGCGGTCAGGGCGGTGATTCACCCGGCGTGGCGGCCCAGCTCCAGCGGACGATGGCACGTGGGCTGGGCGCGCTGCTACCGGCCGGCGCGGGCACGAGCCGCACGGCGAGCGTCTGCGCCGGCACGAGGTGGCCGAACGCGGCGGCATGTTGCCAGTCTTCGAGTGACGCCGAGCCGGCCTCGATGCGGAAACGCGCGAGCGCCAGGCTGCCGCGGCGGACGAGCCAGCTTCCGTCGGCTTCACGCGTGCAGCTCAGGCCCGGGGCGAGGTGGAAGCGCGCCAGGGCTTCGAGGGGCGCGCCCGTGGTGTTCGTGGCGTGGGCTTTGCCGGTCGCCGTGACCTCGTCGCTGATGACGAGCGCCTGCGCCTCTAGTTGCCAGCGTCGCCGGTGCACCGGCCGGCCGGGCAGGTGGGTGTAGCCGTCGTGCGCCGCGCTTAGATCGAAATCCTCGACGGCTACGTCGAACGGCCGCGCCCGGCGCCCGACGCGAAACCCGGCCCACACCTCCGACGAATCTTCGCCGCCGATCTGCACCGTGCTGTGCGCCGCGGTGCCGCGCTCGAGCTGCCGCCGCGGCCCTTCGCCATAGATCGACGTGCCGCGGTTCACGATCAGCGCCTGGCCGTGCAGCGAGAGCTCGAACGACAGCGTGTCGGCGTGCGCGTGGCCTGGCAGGTAGTCCGGGCCGACCGGGGCGACATCGGCGAGCAGCAGCGCCGGGCCGGCTGCAGCGCGCAGGTAGCCGCTCGGCTCGAGCCGCAGCACGCCTTCGGCCGGCAGCGGCGGGCCAGCGAGATCCGCGAACCCAAGCGCCGCGGCATAACGCCGCACGTCCGCAGCCGGTGGGGCGATGCCTTCGGCGCAGTCGTTGAAGCGCGCCAGCGTGCCGTCCGGGTGCAGCATGCACGCAAGCCAATGCAGCATCGGCCCGACGCGCTGGCGCAGCGCGGGCAGCAGGCGATCCGCCGCGCCCCCCGCATCGAACACCTCGATGATGTTGACGAGGTCGAGCACGTCCTCGAGCGCCAGCAGGTGGTACATCGGCGAGCGCTCGAACTGCGCGCCGTCGGCGAGGATCTGCTCGGGAAGTTCACGTTCGAGGATCTCGACACCGGCGCGCAGCCAGCGCGCGGCTTCGTCGCCGCCGAAGAAGAGGCCGGCGAACACCAGCGCCTTCGCGTTGACGAAGAGATGGTTGCCCAGCAGGTGCCATTCGAGCCGGCGCATGAGCCATCGCGCCTGCACCGCGAGGCTCGTGAGCCACTCGGGCCGGACGGTCTCGCCGCCCAGGATCCACTTGATCCAGTTGACGATGCGCAGGCTCGTCGGATACGGCGCCCACGCGGTGCCGCGGCCCGGCGGGTTGTCGTCGATCCAGCGCTGCACGAGGTCGCGCTGCCAGGCGCGGCGCTCATCGCTGTCGCGCGCGTTGAGATCGTCGAAGTAGTGCTGGTTATAGCGCCACAGCAGGGGCACGGCGGGTTCGTCCCAGCCGATCTCCGCGAGGTCGTGCTCCACGCCGAGCAGCCGCCAGCGCGTCGGCCCGACGAGGCTTGCCTCGCGCGCCGGCGGCGTCACCCAGCGGCCGCGCGCCTCACGCCGCGGCGGCGGCGGGCGCAGGTCGGGCCGGGGCCGCGCGAGCCGGAAGGTGATGCGGCCCGCGACCTGTGCGGGCTTCAGCCAGCGCACCGTGCGCCACAGGCGGCCGAGCGACATGCACGAAGGCGGCGAGGCGGCGGTGGCCGGCGTGCGCGAGAAGCCGCGTCGTCAGCGGCCGGCGCCGAGCAGCACGCGCTCCAGCGCCGCGGCGATGCGCGGGCCGGTGCGGCCGTCCCAGAGCTCCGGGATCGCGCCCTTCTTCCACTGCCCGGCGAAGAGCTTGGCCAATGCCGGTTCGAGCGCCGCCGGGTCGGTGCCGATCAGCTCGTTGGTGCCCACCGTCACCGTCTCAGGCCGCTCGGTCGTGTCGCGCAGCGTCACGCACGGCACGCCGAGCACGGTGGTCTCCTCGGTGACGCCGCCGCTGTCGGTGATGACGCCCTTGGCGTGGCGCACGAGGTGGTTGAACTCGAGGTAGGGCTGCGGCTCCACCGTGAGCAGCGACGCAGGCCTTTGCGGCAGGTTGGCCAGCGTCTTGGCCGTGCGCGGGTGCACCGGGAAGACGACCGGCAGCCCGCGCGTCGCGCGGCCTACCGCTTCGATGAGGCGCGCGAAGCCGGCCGGGTCGTCGACGTTGGCCGGCCGGTGCAGCGTCATCACGAAGTAGCCGCCCGGCTGCAATTTCGCTTCGTTCCAGAACGTCGGCGGGCGCAGGCGCTCGAGGTTGGCCAGCAGCGTGTCGATCATCGTGTTGCCGACGAAGAAGATCTGCTCTTCGCGCGCGCCGGCGCGGCGCAGGTTCTGGTTGGCCACCTCGCTGGTGGTGAAGAACCAGTTCGTGATCGAGTCGGTGACGAGGCGGTTGATCTCTTCGGGCATCGTCCAGTCGCCCGAGCGGATGCCGGCCTCGACGTGCGCGACCGGCACGCGCAGCTTCTGCGCCGCGATGGCGCAGGCCATCGTCGAGGTGACGTCGCCGACGACGAGGCACAGGTCGCTCGGCGCATCGAGCAGCAGCCGCTCGTAGCGCGTCATGATCGACGCCGTCTGCTCGGCCTGCGTGCCCGAGCCGACCTCGAGGTTCACGTCGGGCTCGGGGATGCCGAGCTGCGTGAAGAAGTCGCCCGACATGCGCGCGTCGTAGTGCTGGCCGGTGTGCACGAGGCGATAGCGCAAGCCGCTGTTGATGGCCGGGTCGGCCCGGCGCGCCCGGATCGCGCGCAGGATCGGCGCGATCTTCATGAAGTTGGGGCGCGCGCCGGCGACGATGTCGACGAGGGCGGTCTTCGGAGAATTCATCGCAGGGCTTCCTCGACGGCGATGCTCAGGCGCCCGACTTCGAGCAGCTCGTGCAGCGCGATGGGCGATGGGCCGCCCGCCTTCACCGCCTGCACGAACGCGGCGGCGCAGGCGGCCTGGCCCTTGTCCTGGCGCCAGAGGTTCATTTTCGTGAAGCCCGGCCAGCCAAAGCCGGCGAGGCGGCGGAAGTTGTCCAACTGCAGCACACGGCCGGCCGCGAAGACCTCGAGCCGCTCCTTCGGGAAGGCCTTCGAGCCGTTCGCGAAGTAGTGGATCGTGCCGAGCGAGCCGTCGGCGAAGTGCAGCGTCACGGTGGCCGTGTCGGGCGTGGCGGCGGCCATGCGCGTGACCGCGTGCGACTCGACCGGCGCGCCGGCGAGGTGGCGCAGCAGGTCGATGAAGTGGCAGCCCTCGCCGAGCAGCCGGCCGCCGCCGACGGCAGGGTCCTGCGTCCAGTGCTGCGCGGGGATCGCGCCGGCGTTCACCGTCATCACGAAGGCCTTCGGGCCCGGCGCGCCGGCGAGCAGCTCGCGCAGGCGCACGACCTGCGGCGCGAAGCGGCGGTTGAAGCCGACCATCAACAGGCGGCCGGGCGCGGCGCGCGCGGCCGACTCGATGCGCTCGAGGTCGGCCTCGGTCAGGGCCAGCGGCTTCTCGACGAAGACGTGCTTGCCGGCGCCGAGCGCGCGCACGACGTAGTCCGCATGCGTGTCATGCCGCGTGCTCACGACCACCGCGTCGCACTGCGGGTCGGCGATCAGCGCGTCGGTGTCGGTGGTGGCTTCGGCAAAGCCGAACTTGCGCGCCAGGTGCAGGCTGCTGGCGCCGCCGGCCGAGGCGATGCGCAGCAGCTGCGCACCGGCGGCCTTGAAGGCCGGCACCAGCACCGCGCCGGCGTAGTTGCCGGCGCCGATGACGCTGACGCGGGCGGTGCCCGGGCTGGCACCGGCCGACGCGGCGGGCGCGGAGGCCCGCGGGGCTACAGCCGAACTCGAAGGCACGGCAACCGTGCGTGCGCGCCGCGGGTCTTCCGCCTCGGAGACTGGCGCTGCCGGGTACTGCAGCAGGATGCCGAGCGAAGGTTCGCTGCCGCCCACCACCGCGTAGGCGGCCGGCGCTTCGGCGATCGCGAAGCGGTGCGACACCAGCGTGGCCACGTCGAGCCGCCGCTCGGCCAGCATGTCCAGCACGGCCTCGAAGTTGCGCTGCTCGGTCCAGCGCACGAAGCCCACCGGGTAGTCCTGGCCCTTGTCCTCGTAGTTCGGGTCGTAGCGGCCGGGGCCATAGCTGCAGCTGACCTGGAAGCTGAGTTCCTTCTCGAAGAAGTCGGCGCGCGAGAGCTCCAGGCCCGTGACGCCCACCAGCACGATGCGGCCGCGCTTGCGCGACATCAGCGCCGCCTGGTGCACGGGTTCGTTGCTCTTCGTGCTGGCGGTGATGAGCACCGCGTCGACGCCGCGCCCGCGCGAGAAGGCTTGCGCCGCGGCCACCGGGTCGGCGCCGCTCTTCAGGTCGACGACCTCGGCGCCGAAGCGCCGCGCCAGCGCCAGCTTGTCGGCGTCGAAATCGAGCCCGAGCACGCGGCAGCCCTGCGCCTTCAGCAACTGCACCGTGACCAGGCCGATGAGCCCGAGGCCCGTGACGACCACCGCCTCGCCAAGCGTCGGCTGCACGAGCCGGATGCCCTGCAGCGCGATGGCGCCGAGCACGGTGAACGCCGCCTCGTCGTCGCCGACCGAGTCGGGCACGCGCGCGCACAGGTTCACCGGCACGGCCACCATCTCGGCGTGCTTGCCGTTGCTCGCGACGCGGTCGCCGACCGCGAAGCCGGTGACGCCGGCGCCCACCTCGACCACCTCGCCGACGTTGCAGTAGCCCATCGGCAGCGGCTGGTCGAGCTTGTTGCGCACCGCGGCCAGCGTCGGCATCAGGCCGTCGGTGCGGATCTTGTCGAACACCTGCCGCACCTTGTCGGGCTGCTGGCGCGCCTTCTCGATGAAGCCGGCCTTGCCGAAATCGACCAGCATGCGCTCGGTGCCGGCCGAGACCAGCGTGCGCGTCGTGCGGATCAGCAGCTGGCCGCGGCCGGCACGGGGGCAGGGGATGTCGGCGACTTCGGTGGTGCCGTGCTTGAGGTTCTGCAGGATCTGCTTCATGGCCTGGGTTGCCGACGGCTGATGCGGCTGCTCACGCGGGCGCGCCGGACGCGGCGGCGATCAGCTTGTCCTTGTCGGCCCGGGCCGGGTAGTTGATGAGCACCGCGCGGTACACGCCCTTGAAGACGAAGAGACTGCCGGCCGCGGCGCCGACGATGCCGAACTCGCGCACCAGTGTGCCGATGTCGGCCAGCGAGCCGGCGCCGCCCAGCACCGTCAGCGGCACCGTGACGGCGGTACGCACCTGGCGCACGAGGTCGAGGTCGTAGCCCTTCATCTGGCCGTCTCGGTCGATCGAGTTGACGACGATCTCGCCGGCGCCGGCGGCTTCGGCCTGGCGCGCGAAGGCCGCGGCGTCCAGGTCCGTGGCGCGCTGCCCGTTGTGCGTGAACACCTGCCAGCCGCCTGCACCGCGCCGCACGTCGAGCACGACGACGACGCTCTGGCGGCCGACGCGCGCCGCCGCGGCGCCCAGCAGCGCCGGGTCGGCGACGGCGGCGGCGCTGACGGCCACCTTCTCGACGCCCAGGCTCACCAGGCGCTCGAACTGCTCCACCGAATGCACGCCGCCGCCGTAGGCGAGCGGCATGCGGCACTCGGCGGCGAGGTTGCGGATGAGCGCGTAGTCGGGGTCGCGGCGCTGGCGCGTGGCGTCGATGTCGAGCACCATCAGCTCGTCGACTTCCTTCTCGTTGAAGATGCGCACCGCGTTCAGCGGGTCGCCGACGTACTTGGGCTTGTCGAAGCCCACCGTCTTGACGAGGCCGCCCTTGTGCACCAGCAGGCAGGGGATGATTCGCGGTCTGAGCATCTTCTTGGGTCGAGTCGTGATCGCGGTCGTGGTGCCCGCTTCACAGCGAGGCGAAGTTCTTCAGCAGCTGGATGCCCCAGGCGTGGCTCTTCTCGGGGTGGAACTGCACGCCGAAGACGTTGCCGCGCTGCACGGCGCAGGCGAAGCGCAGGCCGTACTCGGTGCTGGCCAGCACGTCGGCCGGGTCGTTGGGCGCGAAGTAGTACGAGTGCAGGAAGTAGAAGCGCGCCGCCGCGCCCAGGCCCGCGAAGAGCCCGTCTTCGCGCACCGGCTGCACGTCGTTCCAGCCCATGTGCGGCAGGTGCGTGCGGCCGGTGAACTGCGCGTGGTCGAACAGCTTCACGCCGGCGTCGAGCCAGCCCAGGCCCGCGGCGGTGCCTTCGTCGCTGTGCCGTGCCAGCATCTGCATGCCCACGCAGATGCCGAGCACCGGCCGCTGCCGCTTCGTCACCAGCTCGTCGAGGCCGGCGCGCATGCCCGAGTCGTTCAGGCGCGTCATCGCCCAGTCGAAGGCGCCGACGCCGGGCAGGATGAGGTGCGTGGCGCCTTCGAGGTCGGCGGCGGTGCGTGCCAGCGTCGCCGGGATCGCGAGGCGCTTGTAGATGTTGGCGATGGCCTGCACGTTGCCCAGGCCGTAGTCGACGATGGTGATCACCGCTTGCCTCCGAGCTCCAGGCCGAGCGCGCGCATGGCCCGCGCGCCGACGCTGTAGAACATCTCCTGCGAGCGGTAGTCGCGGTAGGTCTTGTTCGGCGCCTCGAGGTAGCCCTGCAGCTCGGCGGTGGTGATGCCCAGCTTGTTGGCCACGTACTCGAACTCCTGGCGCACCGTGGCGTCGTCCAGCGCCGGCGTCTTCAGCATCTCCAGCGCCTCGGCGCGCGTCATCTGGCCGGTGACGATGAGGCTGGAGAACTGCACCTTGCGCGTGTCGAAGCCGAACTTCCTCGGCAGCCAGAAGCCTTCGTAGAAGCGCGTGAAGCGCGACTCGAAGTGCTTCTGCGGGTAGGGCTGCCAGCCGAACTTCTCGGTCAGCAGCTTCACCGCCGCGGCCTTGTCGTAGGGCACCAGGTTCAGCGGCCGCACGACTCGGATGCCCTTGACGTAGGGCAGCCAGATCTTGTGGCGCAGGATCGACGTGGTGGGGAAGTTGTGCAGCGGCCTCGTGCCGAAGCGGCGGTGGATGTCCTTGAGCTGGATCGAGTCGCTCTGGTAGTACATCCACTCGATGGGGTTGCGGATGCACTCGGTCGAGAGGTTGGCGCCGGTGAGGATGGTCTTGATGTCGTGCTGCTCGGCGAACTTGTACATCGTGGCGAAGAAGGCGTGGTCCTGCGGCGTGTCGATGTGCGGCACGCCCGACTTGAAGAACGCCAGCTGCAGGTCGCGCATCTCCTCCCAGTCGATGACCTCGGTGTAGAGGTCCAGCCCGAGCGCGTCGACCAGCTTCTCGATGTTGTTCACCGCCTCCTGCGAGTTCCAGCCGGCGTCGACGTGGAACACCAGCGGGCGCAGGCCGAACTCGGTGGCGACGTAGGTCAGGTACGAGCTGTCGATGCCCCCGCTCATGCCGATGATGCAGTCGAAGTCCTTGCCCTTGCCGCTGGCCTTGATCGCCTGCACCAGCGCGCGCAGCTCGCGTTCGCCGCGCTCGTCGGTGTGCCAGTTCGGCAGCACCTTGGCGTAGAAGGTGCGGCAGTGGTCGCACACGCCCTTGTCGTCGAAGGTGATGGCCGAGTCGGTGGTGTCCATCACGCAGTGGGTGCAGATTCGCAATGCCGTCATGCCGCGCCTTGTTCGATGCCGCGTCCCGCGCCTTGCCCGGCGCCATGCCCGGCGCCCTGTTCGATGGCGTCCAGGAATCCCTCCACGTCGTTGAAACGCGGTCCCAGCCGATGCAGCTCGGCCTCGTCGAGCGACCACCAGCGCGAGGCCACCAGGCGGCGCACGATGTCCTCGCCGAAGCGGTGGCGCACGATGCGCGCCGGGTTGCCGGCCACGATGGCGTAGGGCGGCACCGCCTTCGTCACCACCGCGCCCGCGCCGACCACGGCGCCGTCGCCGATCTCGACGCCGGGCAGCACGATGGCCGAGCGGCCGATCCACACGTCGTGGCCGATGCGCACGCGCTGCGGCGGCGGCCGCTGGTGCCGCGAGAACTTGGCGCGCACGCTGTCGCGGCCCTCGTAGAACACCGGCGACATCGCCACCCACTCCATCGGATGCCGGCCGCCGCCGATGACCACGCCGTTGGCGATCGAGACGAAGCTGCCGATGTCCGCCTGGTACACGTCGCAGTCGTAGCCGCAGAACGAGTGCTTCTGCATCGTCGAGGCGTAGAACATCGTGCCCGCCTCGAGCTTGGAGGTCGGGTGCACGGTCGAGCCCTTGACCGCGACGAGGCGGGACTTGCGCAGCAGCTTGAAGGCCAGCAGGCGAAGGGTGTCGGCGAGGCGGGACATCGAGCGCGACGGGTTGACTAGGCCGCGGCGGGCAGGGCGGCCGCCGGCGGCCGCGGCACCGCGAGCCGGCCGGCGGCGCGGCGGCGGCGGCCGTACAGCCAGATGAAGTACACGGCGGTGAAGAAGAAGTAGTTCGTGACGATGGCCCCCGACTGCGACAGCCCCAGCATCGGGAACGACAGGATCGCCATCACCTTCAGCCGTTCGGGCTCGGGCAGCTTGTGCCTGAACAGGCGGCGCAGGGCCCAGCCGGTGAGCCAGAGGTAGCCCAGCAGCACCGGGTAGCCGAAGTCGACGACGAACTGCAGCAGCGCGTTGTGCGGGCTCTGCGCGCCGCCCAGCTGGTACTGCGGCAGCGTCAGCACCAGCCAAGAGCCGCCCGCACCGAGGCCGAATCCGTAGCTGCGGATGTACTCGATGAGCACGAAGATCGCGGCATCGGTGCGGTTGTTCAGCGAGCCCCATTCCTCGCCAGAGGCGTTGAGCGAGAGGATGTTGGTGATCGGCTGCACCAGCAGGTCGCCGACGCTGTAGGTGTCGTTGGCGAACTGGATCGGCACATCGCTGACCGAGATCAGCGCGACCAGTAAGGTCACCGCGAGCGATGCGGCGACGCTGACCCACGCCCCGACGGGAATGCGCACGACCGCGCCGATGCGCAGGACGGCGTGGACCGGCAGCGAGATGAAGAGGAACGAGATGAGCGCGGCCTTGGAGTCGTTGTAGAACAGTAGCCAAGCCGTGATCAAGACGACGAACAGCCGCACCGGCCCGCGGAAGCGGTCGAGCGTCAGCGCCATCCATGCGACGACGCACAGCACGACGGCGAGATCGTTCTGGTTCCAGAAGAACGCGCGCAACGCGGTCTCGTCGCTCTCGTCCTCGTAGAGGTTCGGGTAGTAGCTGCCGACGGCCAGCTCCAGCAGCAGGTTCAGCAGCAGGAAGACGTAGAAGATCTGCGCGAAGCGCAGGAAGCCGCGCTCGAACCCGGGCTCGCGCGACTTCAAATGGATCATCCCCACCAGCAGGACGAACAGGTACAGGTAGTGAACGAGGGAAGGCAGCAACTGAGAGAAGTCGCCTCCGTAGGCGGCGGCGAGTACGAAGTTGTAGACGACGAACACGGCAAACGCCGCGATCGCCTTCAGCGCCAGCCGCGGATCAGCCATGGCGACGGCCAGCAGCAGGAACGGCGCGATGAGCCGGTACAGCGTGTAGGGGTTCTCCATCTCCAGGCGCAGCACCGTGTTGCCGATGCCGGCAACGAGGACGACGTAGAAGAGGGCTTTCATGCGCAGAGCAGTCGCCACAGCGTCACCGTCGCCACCGCCAGCCACAGCAACGGCCAGATGCGGAAGATGCGCCGCACGTAGAAGCGCATCGCGCTCGCCGGGCCGCGCATGAAGTCGTGGTAGGTGGCGGCCATCGCCAGCCCCGACAGCACGAAGAACATCGACACGCCGTAGATCCCCAGGCGCCCGAGCAGCGTGTCGGCCTCGGCCGGGCCCAGCTTCCACAGCGTCAGGTGGTACAGCGCGATGGACAGGGCCAGCAGGCCGCGCGGCCAGTCGAGCGACTCGAGGCGGTTCATGGCGCGGTGGTGGCCGGCGAGGCCCGTTGGCCGCTGGCGGCGCGCGCGGATGGTTCGCCCCGTGTCCCGACTGCTGAAGGCGCGGCAGCGCGCCGCGACTCGGCGACGAGTTCGCCGATGAGCTCGTCGACGGTGAGGATGGTCTCGCTGTCGTCGAACGCGATCTCCGGGTGGATCAGGCGCCCGCGCAGCAGCACCTTGCGCCCCTGGAACGCCGGGTCGATCTGGCAGGTGGAGAAGAAGGACGCGAAGACGGTGCCCTGGCGGGCGTTGACGTCCGCCACGTCCGCGAGGAGCCGGAAGCCCGCCGGGGCGGCGGTGCCGCGCCGGTTCGGATGCGGCTTGTAGTGCAGTTCGAGGCCGGGTATCCCGGCCAGTTCTTGGCGCAGGCGTTCGAGCGCGACCGCCTCGTTCTCGGCGATGAGCTCGCCCGAGCCAGCGAAGGTCTGGCCGAGAAAGACCAGGCGCACCTGCGCGTCGGCCGGGGCGTGGCCGGCGCGCGGGGCAGCGCTGCCGCCGCGCGGGTTCAACCGGCGAATCGCATAGCGGCACGGGCGCGTCGCGTGGTAGTACTCCGGCTGCCTCTGCGTCAGGACGTTGAACTCCTGGTACGCGTGCATCGGCAGGTACTTGCCGACGCCGTGGGCGCTGTTGACCACGCGCACCGGGCGGCGCGCCAGCGCGCGCGTGAAGTCGAGGCTGCCGATGTCGAACTCGTCGGACAACTGCACGGTGGTGACACCCAGCGCCAGCACCTGGCGGGCGTGCAGCAGCTGCGCCCGCGCCTCCAGCCGCATCAGCGTGCGCACGTCGCGCCGCCACAGGAAGCGCGCCAGGTCGAGCGGCCGGTAGGCATGCCCGGCGAGCTTGAAGGCGTGCCCCGTGCGGCGCAGGAAGCGCAGGTAGCGCCACTGCCGCATCGCGTTGATAGGGAACGGGTACACCGCGCGCACGACGCCCGCTTCGTCGGGGTCGAACACCAGCTCGATGTCGTCGACATAGGCCTTGCGGTAGGTGTGCGTGCCGCGCCGGCGGATGCCCCGGTCGGCGGCGCGCCCGACGAGCGCGAACAGCCAATGCGCCAGCACCTTGGCCAGCACCACGGCCACCTGCCTGGCGCGCAGCCGCTGCCGGTAGACGTCGGGCAGCGGCCCCGGCTCGGCGGCGTGCCCGGCGAGATACGCCTGCGGCGCCTCGGCGAAGCAGCGCGCCTCGGCGGCGTAGAAGTCGCTGGCGTAACGATGCGACCAGTTCACCCGCCGGTGCAGGTGGTAGCGGCCCTCGCCGAAGCGCGCGGCGGCGGCGAGCAGGCGCGCCGCGAACGCGGCCGACTCGCGCAGCAGCGGGATCTCGGTCGTGCTCATCGCAGCGGCAGCCTTCGCATCGCCTTCAGCGGCGCAGGCGCCAGGGCATCGGCACCGATGCCGCGGCCACCCCCCACACCAGCAGCAGCAGCAGCGCGTTGTTGATCGTGAACGAGACGGCGGCGCCGACCAGCCCCCACTGCGACGTGAGCAGGGTCGACACGCCGACACCGACCACCGCCACCGTGCTCGAGGTGGCCGACAGCCGCCCGGTGCGCTCTGCGAAGAAGAGGTAGTTCACCACCGCGTAGTACATGCCTTGCAGCACGAAGCCGGCGACCATCCACGGCACCAGCGGCCGCGCCTCGGCATAGGCCGCACCGACCAAGCGCTCGAACAGGAGCCAGGCGGCCGCGGCCAGCACCACGCCGACCAGCGCTAGGGCCACGAACAACCCGTACGTGCGGCGCACGATCATGCGGCGAACCGCCTCGTCGTTGCGGGCGAGCTGGCGGAACAGCCACGGCGCGAGCGCCTTGTTCAGCGGCTCGACGAGCGCGATCATGACCATGCCGATCTGCATCGCCGCCATGTACAGGCCGAGGCTCGGCGCGCCGAGCAGCGAGGAGACGACCATGCGGTCGAGGTAGGTGATGGCGGTGCCGGCGGCCACGTGCGGCAGCATCGGCGCGCCGAAAGCGAGCAGGGCGCGCAGGCGTGGCGCGCTCAACACCGCAGGCCCGACGTGGCCGTGGCGCCAGGCCGCGGCGAGGCCGAATGCGGCGCTGGCCAGCATCGCCGCGGTGTACGAGGTGGTGCGGGCACCGGCGTCGGGCTGCAGCAGCCGCAGCAGCGCCAGGCACAGGCCGAGCTCGACCGCGCCCTGGATGAGCCGCGCGCCGAGGTAGTGCAGCGGCCGGTCCGACGACTGGAACAAGGCCAGGCAGACGCCATTGACGCTGAGCGCGAGCGCCGCCGCCACGGCGAGCGCAGCGGCCGCCGCGGAGAGCTCCAGGTAGCGCGCCAGCGGCCCCTGCAGCACCAGCACCGCGAGCAACGCCACCGCATGCGCGGCCACCACCAGCAGCAGCGCCGCCGACACCAGACGACGCAGCTCTTCGCGGTCGACCTTGAAGTAGCGCACCGAGACCAGGCCATGCACGCTGAGGCCCGCGGCGTTGGCGACGATCGCCGCCAGCATCAGGAAGGCGGTGACCTGGCCGAACTCGGCCGGGCTGAGCGTGCGCGTGAGCACCGGCAGCAGCACGAACGGCGTCGCGCCTGCGACCGCGAAGGCGCAGGCGTAGATCAGGACCGACCGGCCGAGCTGCCGCGACATCAGCCATGCGCAACGAAGGCCCGAAGGATGTCGAGGCCGACGCGGCCGCTCTTCTCGGGGTGGAACTGGAACCCCGTGACGTTGCCGCGCCGCACCGCTGCGGTGACGCGGTGGCCGCCGAAGTCGTAGGTGGCGAGCAGGTGCGCGGGATCGTCGGGCAGGAAGTGGAACGAGTGCACGAGATAGACGGCGTCGCCCGGCTGGTGGGCGGCGAGGCTGCCGCGCTCGCCGGCGGCTGCTGCGCCGGTCGCTCCCGCGGCCCGCGGCGCGATGTCGATCGGCGTCCAGCCGATGTAGGGCACCTTCTGCGGCTGCCCGGCGGTCGAGGTGCGCGGGATCGGCACGACACGGCCGGCGATGATGTCCAGGCCGGCGTGGGTGCCGAACTCCTCGCTCTGCGTGGCCAGCATCTGCATGCCCAGGCAGATGCCCAGCAGCGGCCGCCCCGAGCGGGCGTGCTCGCGCACGGCCTCGGCGAGGCCGCGTTCGCGCAGCCCCGCCATGCCGTCGGCGAAGGCGCCGACGCCGGGCAGCACGAGGTGGTGCGCAGCGCGCACGCCGGCGGCATCGGTGGCCAGGCGCACCTCGGCGCCGCACGACTCGAGTGCGCGCTGCACGCTGTAGAGGTTGCCGATGCCGTAGTCGACGACGGTGACCTGGGTGGTGGCGGCCATCAGACCTCCCGCATCGCGATGCCGGCGCCGCGCGCGGCGCTGCGCACCGCGGCCAGCGTCGTGCGCTCGTGGTGCAGCGCGTCGGCGATCGCCACCGCGTCGGCGCCGGCCCGAACCACGTCGCGCAGATGCTCGTCGCTGCCGAAGCCACCGCTGGCGATCACCGGCACCGGCACCGCGGCGGCGATGGCGCGCGTCAGCTCGGTGTCGAAGCCCTTGCGCGTGCCCTCGCGATCGATCGACGTGACCAGCACTTCGCCGGCGCCGAGCTCGACGCCGCGCCGCGCCCACTCGATGGCGTCGACGCCGCTGCGCTCGCGGCCGCAGTCGGTGTAGACCTCCCAGCGTCCCGGCGCCTGCTGCTTGGCCTCGATCGACAGCACCATGCACTGCGAGCCGAAGCGGCGCGACACGTCGGAGACCAGCTCGGGCCGGCGCACCGCGGCGGTGTTGATCGCCACCTTGTCGGCGCCGGCGCGCAGCAGGTCGCGCACGTCGTCGACGCCGCGGATGCCGCCGCCCACCGTCATCGGCACGAACACGTCGTGCGCGGCGCGGCGCACGATCTCGGTCAGCTTGCTGCGGCCGTAGAGGCTGGCGACGATGTCGATGTAGATCAGCTCGTCGGCGCCTTGCTCGTAGTAGCGGCGCGCGTACACCTGCGGGTCGCCGATGACGCGCAGCCCCTCCAGGTGCACGCCCTTGATCAGGTTGGGACCCTTGATGTCCAGCCGCGCGATGAGGCGCACGTTGTTCACGCCGTCATTCCTCGCCGTGCCAGACGGCGTGGCGCAGCCGCCATTGGCCGCCCTCGTGCTGCCACAGGTGCGGGCTGCGGAACGAGTCGGCCAGGTTGTCGAAGTAGGCGCGGTCCATCAGCGGCTGCTCGAACATCTTCGAGGCCTCGGGGAACTCCTTCGCTGGGATGCTGAGGTAGCGGAAGATCTCCTCGGCGAAACGCTCGGGGAACTCGCCGTCGAAGCGCCGTGCCAGCGCCACGCCTTCCTCGCGCAGGATGTCGCGCGAGCGGATCTCCTGCGCCGCGTCGTAGGTGGCGCGGCCGATGCCGAACTTGATGAACGTCGTGTAGTAGTGGAAGTCGTCGATGCGGTCGTCGATGCTGTTGTACTTGCTGTAGGTGCCGGGCGTGCGCTCGGGCGAGGCCTGGAAGCCGCCGTGCTCCACCGCGTAGTAGTAGCAGCTCTGCGGGTGCCACTTCAGGTAGTAGCCGAGGTAGTGCACCTCGACCTTCTGGCGCTCGATCTCGGCCGGGTCGGCCGGCAGGTACGGCTGCAGTTCGTGCGCGTCGACGCCGAAGTCTTCCTGCAGCGAAGCCAGCGACGTGCCGCCGAGGTAGATGTTCGCCTTGTCGGCGGCGGTGAAGTAGGACCAGTCGCGCTTGGCCGACTGCGTGTCGGCGATCGGGTTGCCGTACTCGGCCTCGTTCTCGCCGTAGAAGACGAGCGGAATCTTGTGCAGCAGCGCCATCTTCGGGGCCAGCGACTTCTGGCCGAAGATGAAAGGCTGGAACGGGTGGAACAGGTTCTCCACCGCCAGCCGCGTCACCAGCCGGTGCACGCGGCCGTTGGGCGTGCACAGGAAGTTGTCGAAGCCGGCGTGGATCCAGGCCTGGAAGTTCTTCCAGCCCCACTCGGTGTAGACGTGCGGCGCCCAGGTCACGGTCAGTGGGTGCATGCCGTACTTGTTCTTCAGCACGTGCGCGGCGTAGAAGCTGTCCTTGCCGCCGGAGCCCGGCACCAGGCAGTCGTAGCTGCCGTCGCTGCTGCGATGGCGGTTGCACAGATCCACCAGGCGCCGCTCGCGCTCGGCCCAGTCGATGCTGCCGTGCTTCTGCTCGGCCATGCGGCAGGCGTCGCAGATGCCTTCGGCGTCGAAGTTGATCGTCGCCTTCTTGCTGTCCTTCGTGTGCGCGTACTCGACGGCCGAGTTGGGCCGCTGGTTCGAGATGACGCAGCGGCGGCAGAAGCCCACGTGCAGCGGCAGCCCGTAGCGGGCGCTGTCGGGCGTGTCGGTCTGGAAGGGGCGCAGGTCGACGTCGCGGCGGCGCGGGTACAGGGGAGGGCGGCTCATCGTTTTCCTCAGGAGACCAGGCGGACGAAGGTTTCGAAATCGGCCGCCGTGTCGATGTCCAGCGACCGCTCGGCGGGCATCGGGTAGCCGACCGTGCCCGCGGCGACGAAGCTGCGCTCGCGGCGCAGCCAGTCGCAGCGGGCGACGTAGACGGCCCCGTTGAGCACCACCACCGGCGGCAGGTCCTGCCGGCGTGCAGCACGCTCGGCAACCGGCAGCAGGGGCGCCAGTTCGGCGCGCTCGTTCATGCGGAACATCCAGTACGGGCTCTGCTCGGCGGCCGTCACTGAGACACAGGCCGGCGCGCCGTGCTGCACGAGCATGCGGCAGGCGGCGTCGATGTCGGCGGCGCTGCGCAGCGGCGAAGTGGGCTGCAACAGCACGACGAGGTCGTGCGGCGGCAACTGGTCCAGCGCGTGCAGCACGACGTCGATCGAGGCCGCCTCGTCGGTGGCCAGCTCGCGCGGGCGGCGGAACGGCACCTCGCAGCCGCAGGCGCGCGCGACGCGCATGATCTCCTCGTCGTCGGAGGAAAGGACAACGCGGTCAATGCAGGCGGAGGCGCGCGCCGCCGCGACCGTGTAGTCGAGCAGCGGCCGACCTGCGGCGGGGCGGATGTTCTTGCCCGGCAGCCCCTTGGAGCCGCCGCGCGCCGGAACGATGGCCAGCACCGACAGGCCGTCGATCACCGGAACACCTCGGCGAAGTCGAGGTTGGCGCGTTCGTAGTCGGGCAGGCGGCCGATGTCGAGCCAGTAGCTGCGCACGTGGTGGCAGCGGGCACGGCCGCCGCCGGCGATCAGCGACTCGAACAGCGCCGGCATGTCCAGCGGCTGCCCGCGCGGCACCAGCTCCAGCACGCGCGGCGACAGCACGTAGATGCCGGCGCTGACGACGAAGCGCTGCAGCGGCTTCTCCTCGATGGCGTCGATGTGGCCGTCGCGTTCGCGCACGACGCCGAACGGCACCTGCATCTCGTAGGGGCGCACGGCCATCGTCGCGTCGGCGCCCGATTCGACGTGGCGCTCGACCATCAGGCCGAAGTCCTCCTTGGTCAGCAGGTCGGCGTTGGTCACCACCAGCGGTGCCGAGGGCGCCTCGGGCAGCAGGCTCAGCGCGCCGGCGGTGCCGAGCGCCCGGTCTTCGCGCAGGTAGCGGATGTCCAGCCCGAGCGCGCTGCCGTCGCCGAAATGGGCCTCGATCTGCTCGGCGCGATAGTTCACCGCCAGGTAGATGCGCGCGAAGCCGTGCTCGGCGATCGCGCGCACGATGGTCTCCAGGAGCGGCCGCGAGCCGACGGGCAGCATCGGCTTTGGGGTGTCGCGGGTCAGGTCGCCCAAGCGCGTGCCCAGGCCGCCGGCCATGATGACGACCCAGTTGGCGCGCCGCGGCGTGTCGAAGAAGTCGACGAAGATCTCCAGGCCGACGACCCGGCGCTCTTCATCGATCACCGGCATCTGGTGCAGGCCGCGCCGGCGCATCGTGGCCAGAATGGTGCTGCGGTCTTCGCCGGCGCGCGCGCAAACCGGGGCGAGGTGCATCGCGTGCACCACGGCATCGCCGAGCGCCACGCCCTTGAGCAGCGCGCGGCGGATGTCGCCGTCGCTCAGCGTGCCGAGCAGGCGCCGCTCGGCATCGACGACGAGCGCCATCTGGCTGCCGGTGCGGTCGATGACGGCTAGCGCCTCGTGCAGGCTCGCGTGCGGTCCGATCAGTACCTGTTCCCAGCTCTTCACGCAAGGCTCCCCCGTCGTCGCGCCGGCACGCCGACCCAGGTGCCGCCGCTGCAATCGCGCACCACCGCCGCCCCCACGCCGATGACGGTCGACGCCGCGATGCGCAGTCCCTGGCGCACGACCGCGCCGGCGCCGACGTGCACACCGTCGCCGAGCACGACGCCGCCGCACAGCACGGCGCCCGGCGCGACATGGGCGAAGGCGCCGACGACCGAATCGTGCTCGACCACCGAGCGGGTATTGATGATGGCGCCGCGGCCGACGCGCGCGCCGGGCTGCACGACGCTGCCGGCCAGCAGTTGGGCGCTCTCGTCGACCGCTGCGCTCGGCGCGACAATGGCGCTCGGGTGCCGCACACCGAGGAAGATCCACCCTCGTGTCTCGAGCCGCCGCTGCACGGACTCGCGCCGGCCGGGCTCCCCGGCCGCGCGCACACCGCCGACGCCGCCGATGCCGTTGGCCAGGCGCAGTGCCTCGGGCACATGGCGCTCGAGGGTGCGGTCGCCACCGAGCACCGGCAAGCCGATGCAATGGCTGCCGTGGCGCGCCTCGTCTTCATCGATGAAGCCGAGCACCTGCACCCCGGTGGCCAGCAGCGCGTCGGCCACTACGCAGCCGTGGCCCCCGGCTCCGACGACGATCACCGGCCAGCCGCTCACGGCTCGATGGCCTCGTCGGCGGCGAAGTCGCGCATGGCCGGGCGGCCGAGCACTGACCAGACGTCCATCGGCGACAGTCCCTGCGCCGGGCGCTTGAAGGCGAGGGCGTCCAGCTGCAGCAACTCGCCGCGGCGGATCGGCCGCGCGGCGACGATGGCGCGCCGCGCGATGGCAAGGTTGCCGAGCTCGGCTTGCGCGGGCCCCTTCACGCCGCCGCCGAGGGCTGCCTGCACCGATCGCACGCCGGCGACGAGCTGACGCAACTCGGGCGGCTCCAGCGAAGCGGCGTGGTCGGGCCCGGGCAGCTTGCGATCGAGGGTGAAGTGCTTCTCGAGAACGCGCGCGCCGCGCGCCGCAGCGGCCAGCGCCACCTCGATGCCGGCGGTGTGGTCGGAATAACCCACCGGCAGGCCGAAGGCCTGGGCCATCGTGTCCATCGCGCGCAGGTTCACCGACTCTGCGGGGGCCGGGTACTGGGTCACGCAATGCAGCAGCGTCACGCGCTCGCGCAACACGGACCGGCCGGCCTGCGACGTACGCGCGGCCTCGCAGTCGGCGCGGCCGCGCGGCAGGCCGGGCTGCATGAGCGCGAAGGCGATCACGCCGAGGGCCGCCTCGATGTCGGCAAGGGTGCTCATGCCCGTGGAGACGATCAGGGGGCGCCCCAGGCGCGCGGCCTGCAGCAGCAGCGGCGCGTGCGTGATGTCGCCCGAGGGGATCTTCACCGCCGGCATGTCCAGCGTCGCCAGGAAGGCGAGGCTGTCGGCATCGAAGGCGGTGGACATGAAGCGGATGCCGCGCTGCCGGCAGCGCTGGACCAGGGCGTGGTGGTCGGCGCGCTGCAGTTCGAGGCGCTGCAGCATCTGGAGCTGGGCGCCCGACTCGCCGGTGTTGGCCACCTGGTAGTCGGCCTTGCGCGCCTGCGCGGTGACCAGCTGCGAAGCCTGGAAGGTCTGGAACTTGACGATGTCGGCGCCCGCGTCGGCGGCGGCGTCCACGAGCTGCAGCGCCAGATCGAGCGAGCCGTTGTGATTGACACCGGCTTCGGCGATGAAGAGGCAGCGGTCGGTCATCGGCGCGATCCCGGGGGTGCTCAGGGCGCGCCCACGGCAAAGAAAGGCTTGCGCAGCAGCGCCTGCGCCGCCGGCAGGGCCTTCAGCGCGGCCACGATGCGCGGCACGCTGTGCCCGTCGCCATAGGGGTTGACGACACCGCGGCAATCGAGGGCGCGAGCCTGCACGATGGCCTGCGTGATGGCCTGCCGCTGCGGCGGGCAATGCAGCACCGACGCGGCGGCCAGGCGGCCGCGCTGGCGATCGCCGACGTTGACGGTGGGCACGCCCATCGAGGGCGCTTCGTAAAGGCCGCTGGAGGAATTGCCGACCACGGCATCGACCTGCGCCATCAGGCTCAGATAGCGCAGCTGGCCGAGCGAGTCTCGTACCTGCGCCCGACCGCCTTGCTCCGCGGCGAACTCGTCGATGCGGCGCGCGATGGCGCGCCCGCCCATGTCCGCATTCGGGCGGGTGAACCACAGCGTGGTGTCGGCGCTGGTCGCAGCGAGCGCGGCGAGCAACTCGTCGAGTTCGCCTTGCCCCTCGTCGCTGGCCAGAGTCACCGGATGGAAGGTGATGAGCAGGTTGTGGCGGCCGAGCGGCGCGCCGAGCTGGCGCTCGAGCTCGTCGCGCCCGAGCAGCGGTTGCCGGCGGAGATGGTCCAGCCCCGGGCTGCCCACCACCAGCACGCGCTGCGGATCCTCGCCCATCTGGCGCACGCGGCGCGCCGCATCTTCGTTGGTGACCAGATGCAGGTGCGCCATCTTGGTGATGGCGTGGCGCATCGAGTCGTCGATCGCGCCCTCGCTCACGTCGCCCCCGGCGATGTGGACCAGCGGCACGCGGTGCATCAGGCTGGCGACGGCAGCAGCCAGGATCTCGAAGCGGTCGCCGAGCACGAGCACCGCGTCGGGTTGCAGCTGCTCCAACGCTTCGGAGATGCCGATCACGCCCAGGCCCGTGGACTTGCTGATCGCACCCGCGGTGTCGCCGGCAAGCAGCATCTCGACGCGGCGGGCGATGGCAAACCCGTCGGCCTCGATCTGGCGCACCGTGAGCCCGAACTCAGGCGCCAGGTGCATGCCGGTGACGACGAGCTGCAGGTCGATGTGCGGATCCTCGCGCAGGTCGTGCAGCACCCACTGGAGCAGCCCGTACTCGGCCCGGCTGCCGGTGACCACGCAGATGCGACGCCGGGCTTCCATGGCGCTCAGCCGGCCAGCCGTGCGCTGCTGGGCACGTTGACGACGCGCGCTTCGAGCGACTCGGCCACCGGCAACGGCATGCGCGGGCAGGCGGCGTACATCGGCAGCTGGTGCATCAGCGTCCACAGCGGGCGCGACATGTAGCCGGCATCGTTCAGTGCCGCCAGCAGGTCGTCGCGCCGCGCCGCGTTCGCCTCGTCGAGCACCAGCGCATTGAGCCAGTAGTTGCCGCGCGTCTGCGGCGGCTCGCGCAGGACGTGCACTCCCGGCACGCCGGCGAAGGCCTCGGCATAGCGCGCCGCCAGGCGCCGCTTGCGCTCGACGAACGACGCCAGCTGCTCCAACTGCGCGCAGCCCAGCGCCGCGTTGAGGTTCGGCAGCCGGTAGTTGTAGCCGACCTCGTCGTGCAGGAAGTTCCAGCGGTGCGGCACGCGCGCGGTGGTGGTGAGGTGCTTGGCGCGCCGGCCGAGTGCGGCGTCGTTGCTCAGCACGGCGCCGCCGCCGCCGGTGGTGACCACCTTGTTGCCGTTGAAGCTGAGCGCGGCGAGCTGCCCCACGTTGCCGGTGTGCCGGCCCTTGTAGCTGGCGCCGAGCGACTCGGCGGCGTCCTCGATCAGCACCAGGCCCCAGCGCGCGGCAACATCGGCCAGGGCGTCGAGGTCGCAGGGGTGGCCGAAGACGTGCATGACCACGAGCGCGCGCATGCGGGCCCCGGTGCGGCGGTTGAACGTGCGGCCGTCGCGGCGCTCGGCGATCTCGCCGAGGTAGGCGTCCAGCGCACGCGCGTCGACGCCGAGCGAGCGCTCCTCGGAGTCGACGAAGTGCGGCGTCGCCTGCGCGTACGACACGGCGTTGGCGGTGGCGATGAAGGTCAGCGCCGGCATCAGCACTTCGTCGCCCGCGGCGACGCCGGCCAGCAGCAGGCAGATGTGCAGCGCGGCGGTGCCGTTGGCGGTGGCCACGGCGTGGCGCGCGCCGGTGATGGCCGACAGGTCG
Organism: Betaproteobacteria bacterium; assembly: GCA_016716535.1. Classification (GTDB taxonomy): domain Bacteria; phylum Pseudomonadota; class Gammaproteobacteria; order Burkholderiales; family Burkholderiaceae_C; genus Rubrivivax. The sequence continues at coordinate 888,122 of JADJWD010000005.1, forward strand.
CGCTCGAAGCGGTCGACGTAGGAGCCGACGGAGGAGACCCAGCCGGTGTCGATGCACTCCTTGACGTAGTCCCATTCGCGGCCGCCGAACTCGGGCTCGTGCAGCGCGATCGTGCCCTGCGGCTTGCCGAGCACCGCGCGCACGGCCTGCACCATCGCTGGCACGGCATCGATCGTCGGCGAGGAGGCGTCCATCGCGCGCGGCCTCAGATGTTGTAGCGGCCCGCCTTGTAGCGGGCGAGGTGCGCCGGGTCGGCGAACCAGTCGATCGTCTCGCGCAGGCCGCGCTCCAGCCCGGCGAGGCCCGCGTACTGCGGCGTCCAGCCGGTGAGGGTGCGCGCCAGCGTGTTGTCGGCCCACAGGCGCTCGACCTCGCTGCCGGCCGGGCGCAGGCGTTCCTGGTCGCTGAGCAGTTCGACGTCGCGGCCCATCAGGCGGGCGATCAGGCGCGCGGTGTCGCCGATCGACACCTCGTAGTTGCTGCCGACGTTGACGACGCGGCCCACCGCGGCGTCGCTCTCGGCCACGGCGACGAAGCCGCGCACGGTGTCGTGCACGTGGTTGAAGTCGCGCGTCGGGTGCGTGGCGCCGAGCCGGATCGAGCGCGAGCCGGCGGCGATCTGCGTGATGACGGTCGGGATCACCGCGCGTGCCGACTGCCGCGGCCCGTAGGTGTTGAAGGGGCGGATCACCGCCACCGGGATGCCGAAGGAGAGCTGGAAGGCGAGCGCGATCTGGTCGGCGCCGATCTTGCTGGCCGAGTAGGGCGACTGGCCCTGCAGCGGGTGCTCTTCGGTGATGGGGACGAAGCGCGCGGTGCCGTAGACCTCGCTGGTGGAGGTGTGCACGACGCGCTGCACCCCGAGTTCGCGCGCCGCCTGCACGACGTTCAGCGTGCCCTTGACGTTGGTGTCGACGTAGGTGTCGGGCGAGTGGTACGAATACGGTATCGCGATCAGCGCCGCCAGGTGCAGCACCACGTCGCAGCCCTTCATCGCCGTGCGCACGCCGTGCGGGTCGCGGATGTCGCCGGCGAAGACGTCCAGCGACTCCTTGATCGCCGCATCGCTCTCGTCGAGCCAGCCCCAGGAGTTGAAGCTGTTGTAGAGCACGAAGGCGCGCACGTCGTGGCCGCCGCGCACGAGGTGCTCGGTGAGGTGCGAACCGATGAAGCCATCGGCGCCGGTGACGAGGATCTTCTTGCCGGACAGGTTCATGGGTGGGGCAGGTCAGCGCCGGGGAGCTGCCGTCAGTCGGCGGCTGGGTGCCGCCCGGCGTCTTGCCGAAGCTCGGAACGCAGCGCCGCGATGGTCTGCTGCAGCGTCTCGAACTCGGCCTCCTTGCGGGCCAGGAAGCGAATCGTGAGGCGGAACTTCTCGGTCATTCCGGAAGGGGTCAGCACGTAGGCGTAGCTCAGCTTCCTGGGGCTGCGGCGGAAATTGCGCACCTTCACCAGGCCCTTGTCCAGCAGCGCATGCAGCACGTAGTGCGTCTTGCCCAGGCTCAGGCCCAGCTCGGCCGACAGGGCACGCTGCGACAGGTCCGGCTGCGCCGCCAAGGCCCGCAACACCGCCAGCCGCGCCGCTTCGAGGTCGCCGTGGTGCCGCCAGTGCGCCGCGGCGGGCGGCGCCGACCCGGCAGGCGCCGCCAACGAGCGCTCATTCGCCTCATGGAAGTTCGTGTTCATCGGTTGAACGGGCGATTCTAGGGCCCGCCGCTGCCCGCGCCGCCGGCCATCGCGCCGGCTGGTCAGCGCCGGCGCAGGGCGCGTGAAATGCGCTGCAACGTCTGCTCGGCCTGCGGGTTCGCGGCGCGCGACAGGCGCAGCCAGTGCCCGGTGTAGACGACGAACAGTCCCAGCACGGCTGCGACGACGGTGGCCAGCGCGGTGATCAGCGCGCGCTTGGGGCTCGACTTGCGCTCCGGCGGCGCGGCCTGGTCGACGACCTGGATGAGCGCCCCCTCGCGGCTCTCGTCGACCCGCGCCAGCTCGTACTGGCGCGCGAACATCTCGTACAGCGTCTCCTGGTACTTGAACTCGCGGAAGCGCCCGATGTAGTCGCCGTTGGCCGGCGTCTCGCTGGCGCGCTCGATCTGCGCCAGCCGCGCGCGCAGCGCCGTCAACGCCGACTGCGCCTGCTGCACCTCGGGTGTGTCGGGCATCAGGCGCGCCTTCAGTGCCTGCAGGCGCACCTCGGCGGTGGTGGCTTCGGCCTTGACGCGCGCGTACTCCTCGGCGGCAGCGCGCGGCTCGGCGCGCAGTGCGCTGGCGTTGAAGCCGCTGGCCTGCAGCGCGCGCTGGGCGTTGGCGAGCTCGTCGCGGGTCTTCTCCAGGTGCGACTGGAAGAAGGCGCGCCGCTGCTGCGCTTCGGTGACCGCCAGCGTCGAGGTCAGGCGGCGCAGCTCCTGCACGTACTGGTTGGCCATGTCGGCGGCGCGCTTCGGATCGGTGTCCTCGACCTCCACGACGATGAGGCCGTCCTTCTTGCCGGCCGACACCCGTGTGCGCTCGCGCAGCATCTGCCGCGTGTCGATGCGCAGCTTCTTCTCGTACAGCGCGACGAGGCCGAACTGGTCGATCATCCGGTCGGCGATGGTCTCGCTTTGCAGCAGCGCGACGAGCTGGTCGGTGGGGCTGCGCACGCCCATCGCGCTGCCGGCCAGCAGGCCGAGCCCGCCCAGCGCCGCCAGCGCGCCGGCCGAGCCGCTCTGCTGCGAGGCGGGGGGCAGGATCGTCGTGCGCGCGGTGAAGATCGGGCTGACCAGGAACGTGATGCCAAGCGCCAGCAGGCCGGCGACGACGGGGATCAGCACCAGCGTGCGCCAGCTGCCGGCCATCGCCACGGCGAGGTCGCTGCCGGGCACGACCGGGGCAGCCTCGGGCTCTGCCGTCCCGCGCAGCAGTTCGTCGTCGGCGTCGGCAGCGTTCATCGCGTGGCGCTGACGATGCCGGCCATGCCGAGGCCGAAGTTGAAGATGATCTGCGTCCAGTCCTTCGCCGCCTGCAGGAAGGTGGTCTTGTCCATTTCCTCGGGCACGAACACCGTGTCGCCGGGCTCCGAAGGCAGCTCGGACACATTGCCGGTGCGACCGAACCAGCCGCGGTCCTGGCGGCCGCTGATGACGTTGCCGTTGGCGCGCACGACGAAGATGCTGCCTTCGTCGGCGCCCTTGGTCGGTCCGCCGGCAAGGCGCAGGTAGTCGCCGACGGAGCGGCCGGGCAGGTGCAGGTAGGTGGCGCCGTTGAAGACGCTGCCGAACACGCCGACGGTCGTCGGCCGCGGCGGGATGTGGATACGGTCGCCGTCCTCGAGCGCGAGGTCGGGTAGTTCGGCGGCATCTGGCGGGATCTGCAGCACGATGCGCCCGCTCGGCCTCAGCGCCCGCAGGCGCTCGACCAGGCGATCGGTGGCCGTGGCGCGTGCCGTCTGCGCGCTGGCTTCTTCGGCGGTGGCGACACGCTGGGTGCCGCTGGCGCGGGCGATGTCCGTCTCGAGATCGCGCAGCGCACGGTCGTAGTTCTCCTGCTGCGTGCGCTGCACGCTCTCACGCGTCAGCTCGGCGGCGTAGAGAAAGGCCGCCGGCGTGTAGCCGCCGGCGGCGCGGATGGCGTCGCTCAGCGAGCTGCCCGCTGGCAGCACGTACTCGGCAGGGTGCACCACCTCGCCTTCCACCTTGACGCGCTTGCTTTGCTGCTGGGAGGGCAGCGCCGCGTCGACGGCGCTGAACGCCCGAAGCACGTCGCCATCGGCCATCGACGTGGTGGCGTCGCGCGGCAACTGAAGTTCGGCGACGCGGCCTGCGCTGCGCTCTTTCAGGCGTTCAATGGCCAGCCGGCTGCGGTCGGCCACCGCGGTGAAACCGCCCGCCATGCGCAATGCATCGGACACCGTCTCGCCAGTCTTCAGCTCGAAGATGGCCTGTTTGTTGACGCTGCCGATGAAGCCGACCTGCGTGCCGACCGCGCCGACGTGCACCACGTCGCCGCTGCGCACCGTGCGGTCTGCCGAGCGGTCGCCCTTGAGCAGCAGGTCGTACAGGTCGAACTGCGCCACGACTTGCGCGCCGCGCCGCAGCTCGACGTTGCGAAAACTCCCGGCCGCCGACGGGCCGCCGGCGCGCATGAGCGCCGCCACGACGCTGGACAGGCTGCTGACGGTGTAGGTGCCGGGGCGCACGACGAAGCCGGTCACGAAGATGCGGATGCCGCGCAGCGCCCCCATCGACACGCTGCTCTGGAAGTTGCGGAAGACCTGCGCGACGCGGCGATGCACGACATCCTGCAACTCGTCGGCGCGCAGGCCCGCCACCTGGACCGTGCCGACGCGGGGGATGCTGATTCGCCCGGCGCGGTCGACGGGCAGGCGCAGTTCGGCATCGACCGAGCCCCACAAGGTGATGAGGACTTCGTCGCCGGGGCCGACGATGTAGTCGTCGGGGACGAGCGGGCTCTCTTCCATCGCCGCTGCCGGCCGGTCGCCCATGGCCGTGACGAGATCGGCGCCGAAGCGGCGGATCTGCGGCACCTTGATGCCGCCGATCAGTTGCTGCACGAAGCGCTCGAACTCGCCTGGCACGTAGACCGGCTCGTCCAGCTCCGCCTCGGGTCGTTGAGGCCGCCCCCGCGCCGGGCGGTCATCGGCTGGCGTGGTCGGCTGCGTCCCCTGCGGCCGGCGCAGCCGAATCGGCTGGCCGGCGTTCGGGTCGCTCGCATCCTCCGTTCGTGAAGTCGAGGGTGCGGGTGAGGGAAGGCCGGGATTCAGGGTCGTCTGCGCCGCCGCGCTGGCCGCGACGCAGGTCAAGGCCGCAAAGACCCACGCCCACGAACGACAGCGAAGAACCGATAGCCAACTCATCATCTGGAATGAATGCGCAGAGGCGCGGCCTCGCGCGTGGCGCGCAGCAGGCACACATCGAAAGAGGGAAGCCTTGGGCCCGGTTCCGCCCGCTTCAGCGAGCTTCGCAAAAATGGGGCCGTCGCGGCGGGCGGCAGATTCTATCGGCCATCCATCGGCCCACTGTCGGCCCGGCGCGCGGCGTAGGGGTGCCCGGACGCCGACCTTGGCCGCCACCCTAGAATCCCCCGATGCCTGCCCTGCTGGCCGCGTTCGCCTGCTCGTTCCTCGTCACCATGCTGGTCGTGCATGCGACGAAGACGCGCGGCGCGCTGCTGCTGGACCACGATACCTCCGGCCCGCAAAAATTCCATACGCGGCCGGTGGCGCGGGTTGGCGGGGTCGGCATCTTCGCGGGGCTCATCGCCGCGACCGTGCCGCTGGCCTGGACGACCTCGCGCGAGGCGGTTGCCGCCGCCGCGCTGCTGCTCGTCTGCTCACTTCCGGCGTTCGCCGGCGGGCTGGTGGAGGACCTGACCAAGCGTGTGCGGCCGCTGTACCGCCTGGCCGCGACGGCGGTGTCGGCGCTGCTGGCTGCCTGGCTGCTCGGCTCGCTGATCACGCGCACCGACATTCCGGGGCTGGACTGGGTGGTCTCGTTAGGCGCCGGCGCCACGCTGCTCACCGTCTTCGCCGTCGCCGGCATCGCGAACTCGATCAACATCATCGATGGCTTCAACGGCCTGGCGACGATGTGCGTGGTGATCATGCTCGCCGCGCTCGCCTACGTGGCGTTCCAGGTGGGCGACAGCTTCATCGGCGCACTGGCGTTGGCGGGCATCGGCGCGGTGATGGGGTTCTTTCTCTGGAACTTCCCGGCCGGACTCATCTTCCTCGGCGACGGCGGCGCCTATTTCCTCGGCTTCTTCGTCGCCGAACTGTCGATCCTGCTGCTCGTGCGCAACCCGTCGGTGTCGCCGCTGTTTCCGCTGCTGGTGTGCATCTATCCGGTGTTCGAGACGCTGTTCTCCATCTACCGTCGGCGCTTCATCCGCTCGGTGCCGCCGAGCATGCCCGACGGCATCCATCTTCATTCGCTGATCTATCGCCGCCTGATGCGCTGGGCGGTGGGCGACCGCAGCGCGCGCGCGCTGACGCGCAGCAACTCGATGACGTCGCCGTTCCTGTGGCTGCTGTGCATGCTGTCGGTGGTGCCGGCGGTGCTGTTCTGGCACAGCACGCCGTGGAACGCGTTGTTCCTGTGCCTGTTTGCCACCGTCTACGTGATGCTGTACCGGCGCATCGTCCGCTTCAAGGTGCCGCGCTGGATGCGGGCGCTGGTTCCACGTTCTCCGCTCGTGCGCCCGGCGCAAGTGCACCCTACCGATCGATCCCGACCCGATGTCACAAGCTGAAGCGCCTGCCGACGCGTCGTTGCCGCAGGCCCCTGCCGCGGCCCCGCTGTTCTCGACCCTCCCCCTCGACCCCCGCCTGCTGCGCGCCGTCGCCGAAAGCGGCTACGCGAGCATGACGCCGATCCAGGCGAAGGCGATTCCCATCGTGCTCGCCGGCCGCGACGTCATGGGTGCCGCGCAGACCGGCACCGGCAAGACCGCCGCATTCACGCTGCCGCTGCTGCAACGCATGATGCGCCACGAGAGCACGAGCGTCTCGCCGGCGCGGCATCCGGTGCGTGCGCTCGTGCTGACACCGACCCGCGAGCTGGCCGACCAGGTGGCGGCCAACGTCAAGAAGTATGCGCAGCACACGCTGTTGCGCTCGACGGTGGTGTTTGGCGGCGTCGACATGAAGCCGCAGACCGAGGAGCTGCGAAAGGGCGTCGAGGTGCTGACCGCCACGCCCGGCCGGCTGCTCGACCACATCGAGAGCAAGACGGCGGTGCTGAACCAGGTCGAGTACGTCGTGCTCGACGAGGCCGACCGCATGCTCGACATCGGCTTCCTGCCCGATCTGCAGCGCATCCTGTCGTACCTGCCGAAGGAGCGGCAGACGCTGCTGTTCTCGGCCACCTTCTCGCCGGAGATCCGGCGCCTCGCCGCGAGTTATCTGCAGGACCCGGTGACGGTGGAGGTGGCGCGGCCCAACGCCACCGCCACCACGGTGGAGCAGCGCTTCTACAGCGTCGCCGACGACGACAAGCGTGCCGTCGTGCGGCAGATGCTGCGCCAGCGCGACCTGACGCAGGCGCTCGTCTTCGTCAACTCCAAGCTCGGCGCGGCGCGCCTGGCGCGCGCCTTCGAGCGCGACGGCCTGAAGACGCAGGCGCTGCACGGCGACAAGAGCCAGGACGAGCGGCTGAAGGCGCTGGCCGCCTTCAAGCGCGGCGACGTGCAGCTGCTCGTCGCCACCGACGTGGCGGCGCGCGGCCTCGACATCGCCGATCTGCCCGGCGTCTTCAACTTCGACGTGCCGTTCAACGCCGAGGACTACGTGCACCGCATCGGCCGCACCGGCCGCGCCGGCGCCTCGGGGCTGGCGATCACGCTCGTGACGCGCGACGACGCACGCATGATCGGCGAGATCGAGCGGCTGATCCGCAAGAAGATCGAGATCGAGCCGGTCGACCTCGACGACGACCGCCCGCGGCGGCCGCGCCGGCGCTCGTTCGACGACGAGCGCGAGGTGCCCGAGTTCGAGGCGCGCGGGCGCGACGAGCGGCGCGGCGGCGAAGGCCGCGAGCCCCGTGAATCGCGTGAACCGCGTGACGCACCGCGCCGCGGCCCCGCCGCCGACCCGTTCTTCGACCGGCCGTACGAGCCGAGCGGCAGCGGCGCGCCCACCTGGGAAAAGGGCAAGCCGGGTGATGTCGCGCCAACGCCCGCGGCGCCGGCGCCGGCAGCGCGTGGCGGCCTGTCGCCGAACATCCGGCCGAAGAAGAAGGTCGCTTCGCTGTTGGGGGGCGGGCGGGCCTGAGCCCGCCGCCTCAAGCCTGCAACAGGAACACCGCAGGAAGCCGGTCGGGCAGCAGCGCGGCAGGGGCGGCCCGGTGCACCTCGGCGCGCCAATGCGCGATCGTCGCGGTGCGGCTCCAGCCCTCGGGCAGCGTCAACGCCACGCTGATCGATAGGCGCGTCGTCGGCGCGGCGCTGTCGAGCAAGGCCGCGAAGAGGGCGGCGTTGCGGTAGGGCGTCTCGATGAAGATCTGCGTTTGCCTGCCCCGCCGCGAGGTGACCTCGAGTTCGTGGATGCGCTCGCGGCGCGCGCCGGCTTCCTGCGGCAGGTAGCCGACGAAGGCAAAGCTCTGGCCATCCAGGCCGCTGGCGGCCAACGCCAGCATCAGCGAACTGGGCCCCGGCAGCGCGAGCACCGGCACGCCGAGCGTGTGTGCGACCGCGACGACCGCGGCGCCCGGGTCGGCCACGGCGGGCAGGCCGGCTTCGGAGAGCAGGCCGATGTCGTGGCCGGCGAGCGCCGGGGCGAGGCAGTGGGCGGCTTGCTGCGATGCGGCTGCGGCCCCCGTGCTGCCCGTTGCATGGCCCGCCGCGGCGCGCGTCGTCGTTTTCGCCCCGCCCGCGCCCTTCGCCGGCCGCGGCAGCTCGACGATCGACAACGCCTGCAGCGGCGCCTGCAACGGCACCACCTCGTGCACGCGCTTTAGAAAGGCGCGCGCGCTCTTCGCGTCCTCGACGATCCAGTGCTGCAGCCGCGCGGCCCATTGCAGCACCGCGGGCGGCAGCACCGCGGCGAGGTCCTGCGGCGTCGCGCCGAGGTCAAGCGTGTTGGGCACGAGCACGAGCCGCCCCCGCGTCGTGTTCGTGGCTGCCGCGCCCGGCGGCGGCGCCGAGGCCGGCTCGCCGGCGCTGCCGTGGCCGCTCATCCGCGTGGCCGCAGCGGTTCGATGCCCGCCTCGCGCAGCAGCCGCACGGTGCGGATCAACGGCAGGCCGACCAGCGCCGTCGGGTCGTCGGACTCGATCGCGTCGAGCAGCGTGATGCCCAGCGTCTCGCACTTCGCGCTGCCCGCGCAGTCGTAGGGCTGCTCGGTGCGCAGGTAGTGCTCGATCTCGTCGTCGCCGAGCGCGCGGAAGCGCACGACGACCGGCGCCGGCTCGTGGCGCTCGAAGCCGGTGGCCAGGCGCACGACGCACACCGACGTGTGGAAGACGGCGCGCCGGCCGCTCAGCCGCCGCAGTTGCGCCACGGCGCGTTCGTGCGTGCCGGGCTTGCCGAGCGCTTCGCCGTCGATTTCGCAGACCTGGTCGGAGCCGATGACCACCGCATCGGTTTGCGCGTCGGCAAACTGCGCCGCGACGGCGCGCGCCTTGGCGCGGCTCAGGCGCTCGGCCATCACCGCCGGCGTCTCGCCGGGCAGCGCCGCCTCGTCGACACCCGGCGCGGCCACCTCGAACGGCAGGCGCAGGCGCGCGAGCAACTCGCGCCGATAGCGCGAGGTGGAAGCCAACACGAGCGCCGGGCCCGTGCGCACGGACGGAGAATCGGTCATCGGGCCATTGTTCCATCGGGTTCCATCGACCCGCCGGCTCATCGGCTCATCGGCTCATCGGCCCCTCGCGGCCACGCAACCATCGCCCCGACCATGCCTCGCCCGCCGCGCGCCACCGGCAGTTCCCGCGCAACGCCTTCGCCAGCGTCGCTGGACGTGGCAGCCTTCTGCCGCGACGGCGGCGAGCTTTCCGGCGAGCTGCCGCTGCAAGCGCTGCCGCGGCTTGCCGAAAGCGTGCTGCGGTGCGCCGACGGTGCCGCCGAGCCGCCGGTGCAGTGGCGCGCCGAAGGCTCGCTGCTGCCGGTGACCGGCGGCGCGCCGCAGCACCTGCTCGATCTCTCGGTGCACGCGCGGCCGATGTTCGAGTGCCAACGCTGCCTGCAGCCGGTCGCGCTGCCGCTCGATGTGCGCCGGCGCGTGCGCTTCGTCGTCGGCGAGGAGACCGCCGCGCGCCTGGACGAAGAACTCGACGACGACGTGCTGGCGCTCGTGCCGCGGCTGGACCTGCCGGCGCTGATCGAGGACGAACTGCTGCTCGCGCTGCCGCTGGTGCCGCGCCACGACGAGTGCCCGGAGTTGCCGGCCGCCTTGCGGCCCACGGCCGAGGGGGGCGAGGCCGGCAATGGCGGCGAAAACGGCGAGGGCGACGCGAGGAGCCACCCGTTCGCCGCGCTGGCCGAGTTGCGCCGGCGCAAGCCTTGAGGCGCCCGCAGCGGCCCGCCTCCGGCAGGACTTGGTGCCGGTGGTAAACTTCGCCGTTTGTTGGGTCGCGCATTGCCCTGTGTATGGTCATCGATGCGCGCCCGGGCCGGCACTGCCGGCCGCGCCGAGGGCGGCGCCCTTTCAGGGAGCCGGGGCTCCGGGCTGGTGGTCCCGCCCCCGCGATGCCGCCCCGGTGCCCCGAAGCCCTGTCTTCCCGCTCACTGCCGCCCCGCGCCCATCCGATTCCCAGGAGTTCCACGTCATGGCTGTCCAGCAGAACAAGAAGTCGCCGTCCAAGCGCGGCATGCACCGCTCGCACAACGCACTCGGCACGCCGGGCACGGCCGTCGAGCCGACGACCGGCGAGGTGCACCTGCGGCACCACATTTCGCCCACCGGCTTCTACCGCGGCCGCAAGGTCCTGAAGACCAAGGCCGACGCCTGAGCGGCATCGCGCCCGCCGCCTGGCCGGTTCACGCCCGCGGCGCCCGCGTCTTGCCGTGAGCCCCCATCTTTCACCCGCACCGCTGGCGACGGTGCGTCTGGCCGTCGACTGCATGGGCGGCGACCACGGGCCGGCGGTCACGCTGCCGGCCTGCCGCGCCTTCCTCGACAAACACCCGCAGGCCGAGCTCGTACTCGTCGGCACCGAGGCGGCGCTGGCTGAAGCAGCTTCCTGGCCGCGCTGCCGCGTGCAGCCGGCCAGCGAAGTGGTGACGATGGACGACCCGGTCGAGGTGGCGTTGCGCAAGAAGCGCGACTCGTCGATGCGCGTGGCCATCGCGCAGCTCAAGGCCGACGAAAAGAACGGTGGCGCGAGCGCTGCCGACGCCTGCGTCTCGGCCGGCAACACCGGCGCGCTGATGGCCGTGGCGCGCTATGTGCTCAAGACCCACGAGGGCATCGACCGGCCGGCCATCGCCACCGTGATGCCCAACCGCCGCGACGGCTTCACCACCGTGCTCGACCTGGGCGCCAATGTCGACTGCACGCCCGAGCACCTGCTGCAGTTCGCGGTGATGGGCAGCGCGCTCGTCGCCGCCGTCGAGGGCAAGGAAGAGCCGACCGTCGGCCTGCTCAACATCGGCGAAGAGGCGATCAAGGGCAGCGAGACGATCAAGCGCGCCGGCGAACTGCTGCGCGCCGCCGGCAGCGAAGGGCACATCAACTTCTTCGGCAACGTCGAGGGCAACGACATCTACAAGGGCACGGTCGACATCGTCGTCTGCGACGGCTTCGTCGGCAACGTGCTGCTGAAGACGAGCGAGGGCCTGGCGTCGATGCTCACCGAGTTCATCCGCGAGGAGTTCACGCGCTCGCCGCTGGCCAAGCTGTCGGCACTCTTGGCGATGCCGGCGCTGAAGCGCTTCAAGCACCGCGTCGACCCGCGCCGCTACAACGGCGCGGCGCTGCTCGGGCTGCGCGGGCTCGTGTTCAAGAGCCATGGTTCGGCGGATGCCTATGCCTTCGAGAGTGCGCTGAGCCGCGCTTATGATGCGGCACGCAACCGATTGCTGTCGCGTGTGCACGATCGCATCGGGCCCACGCTGGCGGCGCTGCCCGCTGGTGCCGCACCGCAGCAAGCTGCATGAGTCGTTCCACCTCCGCACCTTCAGCGCCGGGCCGACCGCCCGGCGCGGCGTTTTCGCGCATCACCGGCACCGGCAGCTACCTGCCGCCGCGGCGCCTGACCAACGACGACATGGTCGCGATGCTCGCGGCGCGCGGCGTCGAGACGAGCGACCAGTGGATCGTCGAGCGCACCGGCATCCGCGCGCGGCACTTCGCCGACGACGGCGTCAACGCCAGCGACCTGGCGCTGCCGGCGGCACGTGACGCGCTCGAGTCGGCCGGCCGCAGCGCCGACGAGGTCGACCTGATCATCGTCGCCACCTCGACGCCGGACATGGTGTTCCCGTCGACGGCGTCGATCCTGCAGCACAAGCTCGGCGTGCACGGCTGCGCCGCCTTCGACCTGCAGGCGGTGTGCTCGGGCTTCGTCTACGCGCTGACGGTGGCCGACGCGATGGTGCGCGCTGGCAGCGCGCGCTGCGCGCTCGTCGTCGGCACCGAGGTCTTCTCGCGCATCCTCGACTTCGACGACCGCACGACCTGCGTGCTGTTCGGCGACGGCGCCGGCGCGGTGGTGCTCGAGGCGAGCGACACGCCGGGCATCCTCGCGGCCGACCTGCATGCCGACGGCCGCCACCTCGGCATCCTGTGCACGCCGGGCACCGTGGCCGGCGGGCAGGTCAGCGGCACGCCCTATCTGAAGATGGACGGGCCGGCGGTGTTCAAGCTCGCCGTCGGCGTGCTCGAGAGCGCCGCGCGCGCCGTGCTCGAGAAGGCCGGTCGCAAGGAAGGTGATCTCGACTGGCTGATCCCGCACCAGGCCAACATCCGCATCATGCAAGGCACGGCGCGCAAGCTGAAGCTGCCGCTCGAAAAGCTCGTGGCCACCGTCGACGAACACGGCAACACCTCGGCCGCGTCGGTGCCGCTGGCGCTGGACGTGGCGGTGAAGAGCGGCCGCCTGAAGCGCGGCGACACCGTCATGCTCGAAGGTGTCGGCGGCGGGTTCACCTGGGGCGCGGTGCTGTTCGACTACTGAAGAACAAGCGCCGCGGCGTGCACCGCGGCCGATTCATCCGATGAAGCCATTTGCATTCGTCTTCCCCGGCCAGGGCTCGCAGTCCGTCGGCATGCTCGACGCCTGGGGCGACCACCCCGCGGTGCGCCGCACGCTCGAGGAGGCCTCGGCCGCGTTGTCCGAAGACATCGGCCGCCTCATCCGCGAAGGCCCGAAGGAAGCGCTCGAACTCACCACCAACACCCAGCCGGTGATGCTGACCGCGGCCATCGCGTGCCTGGCCGCCTGGCGCGCCGAAGGCGGGCCCGAGCCGGTGGCGGTGGCCGGGCACTCGCTGGGCGAATACAGCGCGCTCGTCGCGGCCGGCGCGTTGACACTGGCCGATGCGCTGCCGCTGGTGCGCCAGCGCGCGCAGGCGATGCAGGCGGCGGTGCCGGTCGGCGTGGGTGCGATGGCGGCCATCCTCGGCCTGGACGCCGCGGTCGTGCAGGAGGTCTGCGAAGGTGTCGCGCGCGACACCGGCGGCGTCGTCTCGCCGGCCAACTTCAACGACCCGAAGCAAACGGTCATCGCCGGCGCCAAGGCGGCGGTCGACGCCGCCTGCGAGAAGCTGAAGGCCGCCGGCGCCAAGCGCGCGCTGCCGCTGCCGGTGTCGGCGCCTTTCCACTGCGCGCTGATGAAGCCGGCGGCCGAGCGGCTGCGCGAACGGCTGGCCACGGTGCCGATCGCGCCGCCGCGCATCGCGGTGGTCAACAACATCGACGTCGCCGAGCAGACCGAGCCGGCGGCGATCCGCGAGGCGCTGTATCGCCAGGCGTTCGGCCCGGTGCGCTGGGTCGAGGTCGTGCGCGCGCTGGCCGCGCGTGGCGTCGCAAGCGTCTACGAGTGCGGCCCGGGCAAGGTGCTGGCTGGCCTCGTCAAGCGCATCGACGGCTCGCTCGCCACCGGCACGGTGCTCGATCCGGCGTCGCTGGCCGAACTGAAAGGGGCGCTGCAATGAGCACCACCGCAAGCAGCGCAAGCAGCGTGGGCGAAGCGGGTGCGCCGGCCGCCGCCGGCCAGGTCGCGCTCGTCACCGGGGCGTCGCGTGGCATCGGCCGCGCCATCGCGCTGGCGCTGGCGCGCGCGGGCTTTCGCGTCACCGGCACCGCCACCAGCGAGGCCGGCGCCGCCGGCATCCGCGAGGCGCTGGCGCCGTTCCCTGGCGGCGCGGGCATCGTGCTGAACGTCAACGACGCCGCCGCTTGCGAGGCTGCTGTCGAGACGCTCGTCAAGACCGCCGGCGGCCTGCACGTGCTCGTCAACAACGCCGGCATCACGCGCGACACGCTGGCGATGCGCATGAAGGACGACGACTGGGACGCGGTCCTCGACACCAACCTGAAGGCCGTGTTCCGGCTGTGCCGCGCGGCGATGCGGCCGATGATGAAGCAGCGCCACGGCCGCATCATCAACATCACCTCGGTCGTCGGGGCCAGCGGCAACGCTGGCCAGGCGAACTACGCGGCCGCGAAGGCCGGGCTCGCCGGCATGACGCGGGCGCTGGCGCGTGAACTCGGCAGCCGCAACGTCACGGTGAACTGCGTGGCGCCCGGCTTCATCGCCACCGACATGACCGCCGAGCTGCCCGAGGCGCAGAAGGCGGCGCTCTTGGCGCAGATCCCGCTCGCGCGCCTGGGCCAGGCCGACGAGGTGGCGCACGCGGTGGCGTTCCTCGCCTCGCCGCTGGCCGGCTACATCACCGGCACCGAGCTGCACGTCAACGGCGGGATGTACATGACCTGAGGCCGCCCCGCCCAGAGGACAGACCCTGTAACCGGCGTCGGTAGAATCCGCGCCTGTTTTTCCGCACCACTCCTGGAGGAGTCATGAGCGATATCGAAGCGCGAGTCAAGAAGATCATTGCCGAGCAGCTCGGCGTGCCCGAGTCCGACGTGACCAACGAGAAGGCCTTCGTCGCCGACCTCGGGGCCGACTCGCTGGACACGGTTGAACTCGTGATGGCGCTGGAAGACGAATTCGGCATCGAGATCCCCGACGAGGAAGCCGAGAAGATCACCACCGTGCAGCTGGCCATCGACTACGCGGTCAGCCACCAGAAGAGCTGAGTCCTCACGCCGATGCGAGTGATCCCGGTCGGAGCCGGCGAATGAGTCGCCGCCGTGTCGTCGTCACCGGGCTGGGCATCGTCTGCCCGGTCGGCAACACCGTGGCCGAGGCCTGGGGCAACCTGCTGGCCGGCCGTTCGGGCATTGCCACGATCACCAAGTTCGATGCGTCGGCGTTCACCTGCCGCTTCGCGGGCGAGGTCAAGGGCTTCAATGTCGAGGAGTACATCCCCGCCAAGGAAGCCCGGCACATGGACACCTTCATCCAGTACGGGCTGGCCGCTTCGATCCAGGCCGTGCAGGACGCAGGGCTGCCCACCAACGCCGCGTTGGGCGAGGAAGCGGCCGAGCGCATCGGCTGCGTCGTCGGCTCGGGCATCGGCGGCCTGCCGCTGATCGAGGCGACGCACAAGGACTACGTCGAACGCGGGCCGCGCCGCATCTCGCCGTTCTTCGTGCCGGCGGCGATCATCAACATGATCAGCGGCCACCTGTCGATCAAGTACGGCTTCACCGGGCCGAACCTGGCCATCGTCACCGCCTGCACGACCGGGCTGCACTGCATCGGCGAGGCCGGCCGGCTGATCGAGTACGGCGACGCCGACGTGATGATCGCCGGCGGCGCCGAAGCCACCGTCTCGCCGCTGGGCGTCGGCGGCTTCGCGGCGGCGCGGGCGCTGTCCACGCGCAACGACAGCCCCGAGACCGCCAGCCGCCCGTGGGACAAGGACCGCGACGGCTTCGTGCTCGGCGAGGGCGCCGGCGTCCTCGTGCTCGAGGAGTACGAGCACGCGAAGAAGCGCGGCGCGAAGATCTACTGCGAACTGGCCGGCTACGGCATGGGCGCCGATGCCTTCCACATGACCGCGCCGAACGTCGACGGCCCCAAGCGCGCGATGATGGCGGCGCTGCGCAACGCCGGCGTCGCGCCCGGCGACGTGCAGTACCTCAATGCACACGGCACGTCCACGCCGCTGGGTGACGTGAACGAGACCAACGCGATCAAGCTGGCCTTCGGCGAGCAGGCCAGGAAGCTGGTCGTCAACTCGACGAAGTCGATGACCGGCCACCTGCTCGGCGGCGCCGGCGGCATCGAGTCGGTGTTCACCGCGCTCGCGGTGCGCGAGCAGGTCTCGCCGCCGACGATCAACTTGCGCGAGCCCGACCCCGAATGTGATCTCGACTACTGCCCGAACGAGGCGCGCCCGATGCGCATCGACGTGGCGGTGAAGAACAACTTCGGCTTCGGCGGCACGAACGGCACGCTGGTCTTCCGGCGCGCCTGAAGCGGCCCGAGAGCCAAGGAAGCGTCCGGCCGATGCGGGCCGCGCCGCCGTTGGCCCTGCGATGCGCACCGAGCCGCGCCTGGCGCGCCGCAGCCGTGCTCATCGGCGCCGCAGCCGGCACGGCCTTCGCGGCATGGCTGGCCGGGCATCTGGAGTTGGCACTTCCTGCGGCGGCCGTGTCGATCGCCTGCGGCGTGGCCGCCGGCTGCGCTGCCGGCCTTGCCGGCGCCGGGCCGGCGCGGCCGGTGGACGTGGCCTGGGACGGCCAGCGCTGGCAGGCCGATGGCGTGCCCGGTGACCTGCAAGTGATGCTCGACTTGGACCGCTGGCTGCTGCTGCTGCGCCACCACCCGGTGGCCGGCGGCGGCGCAGGCGTGGGCGGGGGCAATCGCTGGCTCGCCATCTCCTTCCCGCGCGGGGCGGAAGCGCATCGCGCGCTGCGCGCGGCGCTATATTCCTCGCCGCCCGAAGCCACCTCCAAGCCGCCTCCCGTCCGCGCCCCGGACCGGGCCGCCGACTGAATGCCCGACGCGGACGCCGATGCCCTGCTGGTCGAGCGCGCCAAGCGCGGCGACGTGCGCGCCTTCGAGATGCTGGTCGTCAAGTACCAGCGCCGCATCGAAAGGCTGATCGGCCGCATGGTGCGCGACACCGATCTCGTGCAGGATGTCGCCCAGGAGACCTTCATCCGCGCCTATCGCGCGCTGCCGCAGTTCCGCGGCGAGAGCGCCTTCTACACGTGGCTGTACCGCATCGCCGTCAACACGGCCAAGAAGACGCTCGTGGACCTGAAGCGCGACATCGTCGTGACCGAGTCGGCGCTGGGTGGCGCCAGCGACGACGGCGACGAAACTTCGCGCGCCGAGAACGAACTAAGCGATGGCGAGACGCCCGAGGCGATGCTTGCGAGCCGCGAGATCGCCGCGGCCGTGAACTCTGCCATCGAGGCCTTGTCCGAAGATCTTCGCCAGGCGATCACGCTGCGCGAGATCGAGGGTCTGAGCTACGAAGAGATCGCCGAAGTGATGAATTGCCCCATCGGTACGGTGCGTTCGCGCATCTTCCGCGCTCGCGAGGCCATCGCGGCGCGACTGCGGCCTTTGCTGGATACGCGCGAAGGCGAGCGCTGGTAGCGCCGGCCCGCAGCCTTTCGAGCATCCGTCGACTTCCTCAACAAGAAGCCTTGCCATGACCGTCCCTCCGCCGTCGCTGCCCGCGCAGCGTGAACCGCACGAACCGGCGCTGTGGCTGTCGGCCGCGGCCGACGGTGAAGCTGACGCGCTGCCGCATGCGCAACGGCTGTGGCGCGACGACGCCGACGCGCGCGAGCGCTGGCATCTCTATCACCTGATCGGCGACGTGATGCGCTCGGATGAGCTGGCCTCGGCGCCGGCGCGCGACGCCGCGTTCCTGGCCGGGCTGCGCACTCGGCTCGCCGATGAGCCGGTGCCGCTGGCGCCGAGTGCTGCTGCCTCGCCGCCCGCGGCAGGGCCCGCCGCGGCACGGCATGTCTTGCCGCACCGCCTGGGCTGGCGCGCGCCGGCGGCGGTGGCTGCCGGCTTCGTCGCGGTGGCCGCGGCGACGCTGGTGCTCGTGCGGCCCGAAGGGTTCGGCGGCGAGGCGCCATCGCCATCGCTGGCTTCGCCGCAATTGGCGGGCAACGATGCGTCGGTCATCGACGGCCGCATGCTCCGTGACGCGCGGCTCGACGCCTATCTGGCGGCGCACCAGTCGTTCGGCGGCGGCTCGCCGGCCGCGTGGCCGGGTGGCGGGCTGATGCGCCGCGTCGAGCTGGGGGCGCCGGTGGCGCCGCCGGTGCTCATGCCCGTCGTGCCGATGACGGCGGCGCCGGCCTCACATCCCGGCTCCGCGCCACGCTGATGGGCCGGCTCGGCGCGCGTCCCCGGCTGCTGTGCGCGGCGGCCTTCGCCGCGTTGTCGGCGCTCGCCGTGCTGCCGTCCACAGCCCGCGCCGACACCGACGCGCGCAGCTGGCTCGCGCGCATGAAGACCGCCGCCAGTGGCATCAACTACGAAGGCACGTTGGTGTTCAGCACCGGCGGCGCAGTGTCCAGTTCGCGCGTGTGGCACTACCGCGTCGGCGACAACTCGTTCGAGCGCCTCGAGGCGCAGGACGGACGGCAGCAGCGCATCTATCGCCACAACGACGACGTGCGCACCGTCTGGCCGCACTCGGGCACCGCGGTCGTCGAGCGGCGCGAGACGCTGGCCGCCTGGTCGACGACACCGCAGGCCGTCGACCCGCGCGCGGCCGAGAACTACGAGCTGCGCCCGGAGGGCACGGCGCGCGTCGCCGGCCGCGAAGCCGCCGTGCTGATGCTCAAGCCGCGTGACAAGCTGCGTTTCGCGCAGCGCCTGTGGGCCGACCAGGCGACCGGGCTGATGCTGCGCGCCGACGTGCTGGGGCCGAACGGCAACCTCGTCGAGAGCTCGGCCTTCAGCGCCATCGACCTGGACGTGAAGGCGCAGCCCGACCCCGTGTTGCAGGCGATGCGGCAGGAAAGCGGCCTGCGCATCGTGCGCCCGCAACAGCGCCGCACGACGCTCGAGGAGCAGGACTGGACGCTGGCGCGCGCGGTGCCGGGCTTCGCGCTTGCCGGCTGCATGCAACGCGGCGCCGAGGCCGGCGGTGGCGATCCGCCGATGCTGCAGGTGGTGTTTACCGATGGCCTCACGCACGTGTCCCTCTTCATCGAGCGCTACAGCGCCGAGCGCCATCGCTCCGAGATGCAGGCGCAGCTTGGCGCCACGCATACGCTGATGCGCCGCTTCGGCGAACATTGGCTCACGGTGGTCGGCGACGTGCCGCCTGCCGCGTTGAAGATGTTCGCCGAGGCGCTCGAACGGCGGCGCTGAAGCCGGCGCCCGGTAGGGCTACTCGAGATAACGGCGTCTTGAGATTGAATTGCGAGCGCTCACATGGCCTCTTTCACTGCGGACCTCTCCATGAATGCATCGACCTTGGCTGTTGCCGCTACGACCCGCCCGCGCCCGGCTCTGCGGCGATTGGCTGCACGCGCGGCGCTGGCGCTCGGCGCCGCTGCTGGCGTCATCGGGCTCGGGCTGGGCGCCGCCGCGCCGTCGTTCGCGCAGGTGCCGGCGAACGTGCCCACCGTCACGCTGCCCGACTTCGCCGAGCTGGCCGAGCGCCTGAGCCCGATGGTGGTGAACATCCGCACCACCGAGCGCGCGCGCATCGCGGGCGGCGAGGGTGACCCCAACGTCGAGGAGTTCTTCCGCCGCTTCGGCATCCCGATCCCCGGGCGTCCGGACCCACGCCGCGGCGGCCCGCGCGGCGGCGACGAAGACGGCGCGCCGATGCAGCGTGGCGTCGGCTCGGGCTTCGTGATCTCGGCCGACGGCTTCATCATGACCAACGCCCACGTCGTCGACGGTGCCGACGAGGTGATCGTCACCTTCACCGACAAGCGCGAGCTGAAAGCGCGCGTCGTCGGCACCGACCGCCGCACCGACGTGGCCGTCATCAAGGTCGAGGCCACCGGCCTGCCGGCCGTGCGCATCGGCGACGTGAGCCGGTTGCGCGTCGGCGAGTGGGTGATGGCGATCGGCTCGCCGTTCGGCTTGGACAACACCGTCACCGCCGGCATCGTCAGCGCCAAGCAGCGCGACACCGGCGAATACCTGCCCTACATCCAGACTGACGTGGCCATCAACCCCGGCAACTCGGGCGGGCCGCTGCTGAACCTGCGCGGCGAGGTGGTGGGCATCAACTCGCAGATCTACAGCCGCTCGGGCGGCTTCATGGGCATCAGCTTCGCGATCCCGATCGACGAGGCGATGCGCGTGTCCGAGCAACTGCGCACCAGCGGGCGCGTCATCCGTGGCCGTATCGGCGTGCAGATCGCGCCGGTGACGAAGGAAGTGGCCGAGTCGATCGGCCTCGGCCAGCCGCGCGGCGCGCTCGTGCAAAGCGTCGAGAAGGACGGCCCGGCCGAGAAGGCCGGCGTCGAGGCCGGCGACATCATCCTGCGCGTCGACGGCCGCGCCGTCGACAAGTCCGGCGACCTGCCGCGCATCATCGGCGGCACGAAGCCGGGCTCGAAGAGCTCGCTGCAGGTCTTCCGCCGCGGCAACACGCGCGATCTGTCGGTGACCGTGGCCGAGTTCGAGGCCGATCGTCCGGCACGCCGGCCGACCGCGGCCGAGCCGGGCAACGCGCCTTCGCAGACGGCCAAGAGCGTGCTCGGCCTGACCGTCTCCGACCTCAACGAGTCGCAAAAGCGCGATCTGCGCGTGCGCGGCGGCGTGCGCGTCGACGCGGTCGAAGGCCCGGCCGCGCGCGCCGGCCTGCGCGAAGGCGACGTCATCCTCTCGGTCGACAACACCGAGGTCAGCGACGCGCGGCAGTTCGCCGGCATCGTCGCGAAGGTCGAGCGCTCGCGCGCGGTCAGCGTGCTGGTGCGGCGCGGCGAGTGGGTCAACTACTTGGTGATCCGGCCCAGCCGCTGAGTTGAGCGGATCGGCCGGCCCCGGGGCGTCGAGCGGCGCCCCGAAAGCCGGCAGGGCTGGCCGGCCGCCCGGCCATGTTGACCGAACCGGCGGGTCTTTCCGCATCGTGGAGCTGGGGATGCGGCCCGGCGCCCCACCCGGCCACTGAACTGGGGCCCAAAGGTTGACCGTTAGTCAGCGGCCATTCACTTCCCGTCGGCCCCGCACGGCATTGGCCGCGGCCGCATCTAGAATCGCGCCGCTGGCCGGCTGATTGGCGTTGATCGCGGTCCAAAAAGCGGCTCGGGAAACGCCTCCGGGTAGCCTTGCGAAGCTGTTGATAACTTGTGGATGAATTGTTCCTGTCGGATCCCTGCAACGGCCGGAAAACTAGTGCTGGCGCGGGTTCCGGCGAGGTCCTTTGGAATAGAATGGCAGCCCAACAAGCAGTTGCCAAACGTTCTGTTGGAAGGCGCGTCACTCTCTTGGACGCGCCTTTTTTTTAGCCCGGGCTCGAAGCGTTTCTTGCGGCGCATTCACGCGTCGCGACTCCTCTGCATGAAGCACCGCGCGTTGCCCGCGTGCATTGACATTCGCAGCCGCACGACCGCGTCGAAGACGCTCCGATCTCTGCCGGCAGCGCACCGAGCCCGATGAACCTGATCCGCAACTTCTCCATCATTGCCCACATCGACCACGGCAAGAGCACGCTGGCCGATCGTCTGATCCAGCGCTGCGGCGGCCTGTCGGACCGCGAGATGGAGGAGCAGGTCCTCGACTCGATGGACATCGAGCGCGAGCGCGGCATCACCATCAAGGCGCAGACGGCGGCGCTCACCTACACCGCCCGCGACGGGCAGGTCTACAACCTCAACCTGATCGACACCCCGGGTCACGTCGACTTCAGCTACGAGGTCAGCCGCTCGCTCTCGGCGTGTGAGGGCGCGCTGCTGGTCGTCGACGCGAGCCAGGGCGTCGAGGCGCAGACGGTGGCCAACTGCTACACCGCGCTCGACCTCGGCGTCGAGGTCGTGCCGGTGCTCAACAAGATGGACCTGCCGCAGGCCGACCCCGAGGAGGCCAAGCGCGAGATCGAGGACGTGATCGGCATCGACGCCACCGACGCGATCCCGTGCTCGGCCAAGACCGGCATGGGCATCGACGAGATCCTCGAAGCGGTGATCGCCCGCATGCCGCCGCCGCGCGGCAAACCTGATGGCCCGCCGCGGGCGATGATCATCGACAGCTGGTTCGACAACTACGTCGGCGTCGTGATGCTGGTGCGCGTCGTCGACGGCGTGCTGAAGAAGGGCGAGCGCATCCGGCTGATGGCCACCAACGCCGTCTACCCGCTCGAGCAGCTCGGCGTCTTCACGCCCAAGTCCGAGAGCCGCGACGAACTGAAGGCCGGCGAGGTCGGCTTCCTGATCGCCGGCATCAAGGAGCTGCAGGCGGCCAAGGTCGGCGACACGATCACGCTCGAGAAGAAGCTGCCGAACAACGCCGGCCCGGCCACCGAGGCGCTGCCCGGCTTCAAGGAGATCCAGCCGCAGGTCTTCGCGGGGCTGTACCCCACCGAGGCGAGCGAGTACGACTCGCTGCGCGATGCGCTCGAGAAGCTCAAGCTCAACGACTCGAGCCTGCGCTACGAGCCCGAGGTGAGCCAGGCGCTCGGCTTCGGGTTCCGCTGCGGCTTCCTCGGTCTCTTGCACATGGAGATCGTGCAGGAGCGGCTCGAGCGTGAGTTCGACCAGGACCTCGTGACCACCGCGCCCTCGGTCGTCTACGAGGTCGAGCTGAACGACGGCACCGTGCTTCAGGTGGAAAACCCGAGCAAGATGCCCGACCAGGGCCGCATCCGCGAGATCCGCGAGCCGATCGTCACGGTGCAGCTGTACATGCCGCAGGACAGCGTCGGCCCGGTGATGACGCTGGCCAACCAGAAGCGCGGCGTGCAGATGAACATGGCCTACCACGGCAAGCAGGTGCACCTGACCTACGAGCTGCCGCTGGCCGAGATCGTGCTCGACTTCTTCGACAAGCTCAAGAGCGTCAGCCGCGGCTACGCCAGCATGGACTACGAGTTCAAGGAGTACCGCGCCGCCGATGTCGTCAAGGTCGACATCATGATCAACGGCGACAAGGTCGACCCGCTGGCGATGATCGTGCACCGCGCGCAGAGCCAGCACCGCGGCCGCGAGGTGGCGGCCAAGATGCGCAAGTTGATCCCGCGCCAGATGTACGACGTGGCGATTCAGGCCTCGATCGGCGCCAACATCATTGCCCGCGAAGACGTGAAGGCGCTGCGCAAGAACGTGCTGGCAAAATGCTACGGAGGCGAC
Organism: Betaproteobacteria bacterium; assembly: GCA_016716535.1. GTDB lineage: Bacteria > Pseudomonadota > Gammaproteobacteria > Burkholderiales > Burkholderiaceae_C > Rubrivivax. Next base: position 910,917 of record JADJWD010000005.1, read on the forward strand.
ATCACGCGCAAGCGCAAGCTGCTCGAGAAGCAGAAGGCGGGCAAGAAGCGGATGAAGCAGATCGGCACCGTCGAGGTGCCGCAGGAGGCGTTCCTCGCCATCCTGCAGGTCGAAGACTGAACAACCATCTCGGCGAGACGAGTCGCACGGGACACCGCGCACCGACCCACTTCCATGATGAGTTCCCTCACCGGCGCGTTGTACGCCGTGCTCGTCGTCTACCTCGGCGGCTGGTTCCTCGGCGCGTGGACCGGCAACTTCTCGCTGCTGCTGTTCGTGCTGACCACGGTGACGCTCGCCTTCTGGCTGGCCGAGCGCTTCCACTTCCGCCCCGCGCGGCAGGCGGCGGCGGCCAACCTCGAGCGGCAGGACACGGCGCGCCGTGCGGAGCTGGCGCGGCTGGGCATCGAAAAGGTCGACGGCGACGTGCAGGAGGCGCGCCAGAAGCTGCTGATGCAGCCGTGGTGGCTCGACTGGACCGCGGGCCTCTTTCCGGTGATCCTCGTCGTCTTCCTGCTGCGCTCGTTCCTGTTCGAGCCGTTCAAGATCCCGTCGGGCTCGATGGTGCCCACGCTGATGGTGGGCGACCTCATCCTCGTCAACAAGTACCACTACGGCATCCGGCTGCCGGTGATCAACAAGAAGGTCGTCGACAACAACCCGGTCGAGCGCGGCGACGTGATCGTCTTCCGCTACCCGCCCGAGCCGTGGGTGGACTACATCAAGCGCGTCGTCGCGCTGCCCGGCGACGAGGTCGCCTACCTCGACCAGAAGCTGGTCATCAACGGCCAGCCGGTGCCGGTGGTCGCCAAGGGCGAGCACTACGACGACGAAAGCCTGAGTTATGCGCCGCAATTCTCCGAGAAGCTCAACAGCCACGAGCACATGATCCGCGTCGACCCGAAGCGCCTGGGCAGCTACGGCCCGCTGCCCAAGCGCTTCCCGCACGCCGACAACTGCCGCTACGTGCCCGAAGGCATCATCTGCAAGGTGCCGGCGGGCCACTATTTCGTCATGGGCGACAACCGCGACAATTCGATGGATTCACGGTTCTGGGGCTTCGTGCCCGACCAGAACCTCGTCGGCAAGGCGTTCTTCGTCTGGATGAACTTCGGCAACCTCTCCCGCATCGGCGCGTTCAACTAGCCGCCGGGCCCGGGCTGCACACTGGAGGCACGTGCAACCGCCATGAAGCATTCGTCGCTCCGCACCCGCACACCCGCCCGCGCGCGCTTTGCCGCCGGCCGGGCCCGCGCCTTGTCCGCACGCGGGCCGATGCCCGCACCGATGCCCGCACGCGTGCGCCGCGGCGTCACGATGTTCGGCCTGCTGTTCTGGGCCATCGTCATCGGCTTCTTCGGCTACCTGCTCGTGCGCACGCTGCCCACTGTCAACGAGTACATGACGATCCAGCGCGCGGTGACCAAGATCGCCGCCAGCAACCCCTCCACCGTGGCCGAGGCGCGCCAGGCCTTCGACCGCCAGAAGGACATCGAGTACGCGATCAGCTCGATCGGCAGCAAGGACCTCTCGATCACCAAGGAAAACGACCGCGTCGTCATCGGCTTCTCCTACGACAAGGAAGTGCCGATCGCCGGGCCCGTCTTCCTGCTGATCAAGTACGAGGGGCGCTCGCAGGCGCAGCAGCGCTGAAGCTCCCGACGCCGGCACGCCCGGACATGCCTGCCGCCCCGCCGAACAACCTGCCGCCTCTGCTGGCCTTGCAGCGGCGGCTGGGCCACACGTTCGAGAACGAGGCGCTGCTGCAGCGCGCGCTCACGCACCGCAGCTTCGGCGCCGGGCACAACGAGCGGCTCGAGTTCCTCGGCGACGCGGTGCTGAACCTGGCCGTCTCGCGGCTGCTCTACGACCGCTTCGGCGACAGCGACGAAGGCGACCTGACGCGCGTGCGCGCCCACCTCGTGCGCGAGGACAGCCTGCACCGCGCCGCGTTGACGCTCGGCCTGCCCGAGGTGCTGCGCCTGTCGGAAGGCGAAGCGCGCGGCGGCGGCGCGCAGCGTGTGTCGATCCTCGCCGATGCGCTGGAGGCGGTGATCGGCGCCGTCTTCCTCGAGCGCGGCTACGAGGCGGCGCTGAACGTCGTGCAGCGCCTCTTCGGCGACGTGATCCAGGCCACCGAGGCCGACAGCTGGAGCAAGGACGCGAAGACCGAACTCCAGGAATGGCTGCAGGCGCGGCGCCTGCCGGTACCGAGCTACCGCATCGCCGCGACGCGCGGCGAGAAACACGCGCAGACCTTCGAGGTCGAGTGTTCGGTGCCGACGCTGGCGCTGGCCGAGCGCGGCGAAGGCCGCTCGCGCCGCGCCGCCGAGCAGGAGGCCGCGCGCCGGCTGCTCGGCGTGCTGAAGGCGAGCGACCGGCCGGGCGGCCCGCTGCGCTCATGAGTCCGGGGCACGAGCCCGGCGCCGAGCCTGGCCCCGAACCTGGCCCCGATCTCGCGGCGGCACCGCAGCGCTGCGGCCACATCGCCATCGTCGGCCGGCCCAACGTCGGCAAGAGCACGCTGCTCAACGCGCTGGTCGGCCAGAAGATCAGCATCACCTCCAAGAAGGCGCAGACGACGCGCCACCGCATCACCGGCGTGCGCACGGCGGGCGCGAGCCAGTTCGTCTTCGTCGACACGCCAGGCTTCCAGACGCGCCAGCTCGGCGACAAGCGCGGCGCGCTGAACCGCACGCTCAACCGCACGGTGCTCGCGGCGCTGGCCGATGTCGACGTCGTCCTCTTCGTCTGCGAGGCCGGCCGCTTCACGCTCGACGACGCCAAGGTGCTGGCGCTGCTGCAAGAGGCCTCGCTCGAAGGCAAGCCGACGATCCTCGTCGCCAACAAGCTCGACGCGCTCGTGCGCCGCCAGGACGTGCTGCCGTGGCTGCGGCAGATGCAGGAGCGGCACCCGTTCGCCGAGTTCGTGCCGATGTCGGCACGCCGCGCCGCCGACATCGAGCGGCTGCTCGGCATCGTCGCGCCGTACCTGCCCGAGCAGCCGTGGCAGCACGACGCCCAGGCGCTGACCGACCGCAGCGAGCGTTTCCTCGCCGGCGAGCTGGTGCGCGAGAAGCTCTTCCGCCTGACCGGCGACGAGCTGCCGTACACCTCGACGGTCGTCGTCGAGAAGTTCGAGGAAGAAGGCGGTGAGAGTGCTGAGGGCGCTGTCCCCGGCCCGCGCCGTGTGCGCATCGCCGCCAGCATCGTCGTCGAGCGCGACGCGCACAAGGGCATGGTCATCGGCGAAGGCGGCGAGCGCCTGAAGCGCATCGGCACCGAGGCGCGGCAGGAGCTGGAGAAGCTGCTCGAGGCGCGCGTCTTCCTCGAGCTGTGGGTCAAGGTGCGCTCGGGCTGGGCCGACGACGAAGCGCACCTGCGCAGCTACGGCTACGAGTAACGGGCCGAAGATGGCCGCCTCGGCCCGAGCCACGCCGCCGCTTTCCGCCTTCGTGCTGCACAGCTACGACTGGAGCGAGTCGAGTCTGATCGTCGACCTCTTCACGCGCGCGCAGGGCCGCGTCGTCGTCGTTGCCAAGGGTGCGAAGCGGCCGACGTCGAACTTCCGCCCGCTGCTGCTGCCGTTCCATCCGCTGACGGTGTGGCTGTCGAAGAGTGCGGCCGACGAACACGGCGAGGTGCGCAGCCTGCGCGCCGCCGAGTGGGGCGGCGGCGCGCCGTTGCCGGCCACCGCGCTGATGTCGGGCTTCTACCTGAACGAGCTGGTGCTGAAGGGCCTGGCGCGGCAGGACCCGCACCCGGCGCTGTTCGACGCGTATGCCCAGACGCTGGCGGTGCTTGCTGCCGCAGCGGACGCAGCGACCGCGGCATCGCCCGAGATCGAGGCCGTCGCGCTGCGCGCGTTCGAGCTGGTGCTGCTGCGTGAACTCGGCTGGCTGCCCGCGCTCGAGGTGCTGACCGCGAGCGCCGAGCCGCTGGCCGCCGAAGGGCGCTACACGATCCATGCCGAGGCCGGCGTCGTTGCCGACGACAGCGGCCTGCCGGGCGCCGCGTGGCTGGCCGTGCAGGCGGCGCTGCGGCTCGGCAGCCTCGCCGCCTTGCGCCAGGCCTGCGCGGCGCACGCCACCGCGCTGCGCGCGCCGCTGCGCCACCTCGTTCACTATCATCTGGCCACCACGCAACTGCGCACGCGCCGCGTCGGCCTGCAGTTGCAGCGCCTGGCGGCGCAGCCGGCCCCACGATGAACCCGCTCATTGCCGACGAGGCCGCGCCGCGCGGCGCCCGCCACGGGCACGGCACCACCGCTTTGTCGGTCAACGTCAACAAGGTGGCGCTGTTGCGCAACACGCGCCACCTCGGCATCCCGAGCGTCGTGCGCGCGGCGACGCTGGCGCTGGAAGCCGGCGCCGACGGCATCACCGTGCACCCGCGCCCCGACGAGCGCCACATCCGCGCGCACGACGTGCACGACCTCGCGGCCTTGCTGAAGCAATGGCCGCAGGCCGAATACAACATCGAGGGCAACCCGTTCCACAACCTGATGGACTTCGTGCGCGCCGTGCGGCCGCAGCAGGCGACCTTCGTGCCCGACAGCGAAGGCCAGTTCACCAGCGACCACGGCTGGAACCTCGCCGCCGACGGCGGACGTGTGCGGCCGTTGATCGACGAGTGCCGCGCGCTCGGCGTGCGCGTCAGCCTGTTCATGGACGCCGAGCCGCAGGCGATGGCGCTGGCGCGCGCGGTCGGCGCCGACCGCGTCGAGCTCTACACCGAGCCGTACGCCGCGGCGCACGGCACGCCGGCGCAGGCGCGTGAACTCGAGCGCTTCGCCGCCGCGGCGCGTGCGGCCGCGGCCGCGAGCCTTGGCGTCAACGCCGGGCACGACTTGAACCGCGCCAACCTCGGCGACTTCCTGCGCGCCGTGCCCGGTGTCCTCGAGGTGTCGATCGGCCACGCGCTCGTCGCCGATGCGCTCGAGCTTGGCCTTGCCGAGACGGTGCGCGACTACCAGCGCGTCATCCGCCGCGCCGCTGCACCCGATACTGCCCCGGCCGCTGCGCCGTGATCTACGGCATCGGCACCGACATCTGCGACCTGCGCCGCATGGCGCAGACGCTCGAGCGGCGCGGCGACCGCTTCGCCGAACGGGTGCTCGGCGACGCCGAGTTGCAGGTGTTCCATGCCCGCAGCGCGCGGCACCCGGCGCGTGGCCTGCGCTTCCTCGCCACGCGCTTCTCGGCCAAGGAGGCGTTCTCGAAGGCGATCGGCCTGGGCATCCGCATGCCGATGACCTGGCGCACCTGCGAGATCCTCAACGAGCCGAGCGGCAAGCCGGTCATCCACCTGTCCGGCGCGCTCGCCGAGTGGTTCGCGGCGCGTTCGCTGGTCGCGCACGTCAGCGTCACCGACGAGTCGGACTACGTCGCGGCCTTTGTCGTCGTCGAGCGCACCGCGGCGCCGCCGCAGGAGAACGAGCCATGAGCGAACACTCGAACAACTACGCCTCCCACGCCCCGGTCGTCCTCGACATCGCCGGCCTCGCGCTGACCGCCGACGACCGCCGCCGCCTTGCGCACCCGCTGACCGGCGGCCTCATCCTCTTCGCGCGCAACTTCGAGAGCCGGCGCCAACTTACCGAACTCGTGGCCGAGATCAAGGCCGTGCGCGCCGACTGCCTCGTCTGCGTCGACCACGAAGGCGGCCGCGTGCAGCGCTTCCGCACCGACGGCTTCACCGCGCTGCCGGCGATGCGTGTGCTGGGCGAGCTGTGGATGCGCGACGCGATGGCCGCCACCGATGCGGCCAGCGCCCTCGGCTACGTGCTCGCCGCCGAGTTGCGCGCCTGCGGCGTCGACCTCTCGTTCGCACCCGTGCTCGACCTCGACCACGGCGGCAGCACGGTGATCGGCGACCGCGCCTTCCATCGCGACGCGCGGGTCGCGGCGCTCTTGGCCAAGAGCGTCGCGCACGGCATGCTGCGCGCCGGCATGGCGCACTGCGGCAAGCACTTCCCCGGCCACGGCTTCGTCAAGGCCGACAGCCACGTCGCGGTGCCGGTAGACAAGCGCAGCCTGAAGGCGCTGCTCGCCGACGACGCCGCGCCCTACGCCTGGCTCAGCGCCACGCTCACGGCGGTGATGCCGGCGCACGTCGTCTACGAGCGCGTCGACCACCGCCCGGCCGGGTTCTCCGAGCGCTGGCTGAAGACGATCCTGCGCGAGCAGATGGGCTTCACCGGCGCCGTCTTCAGCGACGACCTGAGCATGGAAGGCGCGCGCCATCTCGACGGCGCGGCGCTCACCTACACCGAGGCAGCGACGGTGGCACTCGAGGCCGGCTGCGACCTCGTGCTGCTGTGCAACCAGTCGGCCGACGGCGGCGCCGCGGTCGACGAGTTGCTCGAAGGCCTCGCGCGCGCCGCGCGCGAGGGCCTGTGGGTCCCGGACCCCGACGGTGAAGCGCGCCGCGTCGCGCTGCTGCCCACCGCGCCGCCGCTTGCCTGGGACGTGCTGATGCACGACCCGGCGTACCAGCGCTCGCTGGAGCGGCTGCCCTGAGCTGAACCTCAGCTCGCCGACTCGAACGGCAGCCGCGTCTGCGCGAGATCCTTGCGGGTCTCGACGAGCACGAGCGGACCTTCGTCGACGACGACCGGCGGCTTCGGCTCGCGCGGCACGTGCACGGGCTTGGGCTCGGCGGCCATCGCCGCCTGCGCCGCGGCCACCTTGCCGGCGTCACTGCCCACCCACTCGAGGCCGGCCGCGCTGGCCAGCGACTGCAGATCGGCCGCCGGCAGCGTGTAGGGCTCGATCGGCTGCGCAGCCTGCGGCGGTTGCGGGCGCTGCGAGGACGGTGTCGCCAGCTCGGTCTGCACCGGGGCGGCGGCGAACGACGGTTCAGATGACGGCATCGCCGGCGTCTGCGGCGCGTACAGCGGCGTGCTCGGCGGCGCCGCAACGGCGGCGCCGGCGTCGGCCGCTGACGGCTCATCGCCCGCGGTGGCCGGTGCGCCCGTGGCGCCGATGTCGAGCTGGCCCTGCGCATCGCCGTCGGCGAATTCGCGCCGGCCGCGACCACCGCGGCGGCGGCGTCCGCCGCGCTCGTCGGTGCGCTCCTCGCCGCGTTCACCGCGTTCACCACCGCGCTCTTCGCCACGCTCGTCGGCTTCGGACCTCTCCGCGAGTTCGGCGCTCTCGGCGCGTGGCTCGGGTGCGCCTTCGCCGGTCGTAGCACCAGCGGCGGCGCCCTCGGCACCCGCCGTCACGCCGGTCGCAACGCCTGCGTCCTCGCGGCCGCCTTCGCCGCGACCGCGGCCGCCGCGCCGACGGCGCCGACGGCCTTCGCGATCGCCCTCGGCAAGTTCACCGACCGGGATCGTGTCGACGAAGTCGGGCTGCGCGGTGGCATCCGCGGCCACAGCCGGCTGCGGCGCGCGCTCGGGCCGGGCGCCACGCTGACCTTCGCCAGTGCGCGGGCCGCGGTCACCCCGTTCGCCGCGCTCACCGCGTTCACCGCGCTCGGGACGATCGCCGCGCTCCGGGCGATCACCGCGCTCGCTGCGCTCTTCGCGCGCTGCCGGCGAGGTGCTGCCAGCCCCTTCGGGCGCGCCTTCGCGGCGCGGCGGGCGGCCTTCACGAGCTTCGCGCGCCTCACGGCCTTCGCGTCCTTCGCGACCTTCGCGCGCCTCACGGCCTTCACGACCGCCGCGCTCACCGCGGTCACGTCCGTTGCGGCCGCCGCGTTCACCGCGTTCGCCGCCGCGCTCACCTCTTTCCCCGCGTCCACCACGCTCACCGCGCCCGCCGCGTTCACCGCCGCGCTCGCCACCCCGTTCACCGCGCCGCCCATCGGCCGCCGCGGCTTGGCCTGCAGCGCCGGTTGCGCCTGCCGCACCCGTTGCGCCCGCACGCACCGGCGTCGCGGCCACAGGCGCGGCCGGCTCGGCCGGCGCCGCGCCGAATAGCTTCTTCACCCAGCCGAAGAAACCGCTGCCGGCTGGCGCCGGCGCAGGCATCGCGACAGGCGCCGCCGGCCGGCTGGCCGCGGCCACCGGCGCCGCGGCCACAGGCGCAACCGGCGCCTTCACCGCCACCGGTGCCGGCGGCGGCGCGGGCGGCGCCGGCTGGTCGGGCAGCACGCCCTTGATCACCGGCTCCTGCTTGGCCTTGCCGCGTTCGCTGCTGTCCTTGCGGCGCGTGATGCCGACTTCCTCGTCGGGCTCTTCGACCATCGTGTAGCTGGCGCGGAAGCTCTCCAGCCGCGGGTCGTCGTGGCGCAGGCGCTCGAGCTTGTAGTTCGGCGTCTCGAGGTGCTTGTTGGGCACCAGCAGCACGGTGACGCGCTGCTTCAGTTCGATCTTGCTGATCTCGGCGCGCTTCTCGTTGAGCAGGAAGCTCGTCACCTCCACCGGCACCTGCACGTGCACGGCGGCGGTGTTGTCCTTCATCGCCTCCTCCTGCACCATGCGCAGGATCTGCAGCGCCGAGCTTTCCGTGTCGCGGATATGGCCGGTGCCGTTGCAGCGCGGGCAGGTGATGTGGCTGCCTTCGGAGAGCGCCGGGCGCAGCCGCTGGCGGCTCAGTTCGAGCAGGCCGAACTTGCTGATCGAGCTGAACTGCACGCGTGCGCGGTCGTAGCGCAGCGCATCGCGCAGCCGCTGCTCGACCTCGCGGCGGTTCTTGCTCTCCTCCATGTCGATGAAGTCGACGACGATCAGGCCGCCGAGGTCGCGCAGCCGCATCTGGCGCGCGATCTCGTCGGCCGCTTCGAGGTTGGTGCGCGTCGCCGTCTCTTCGATGTCGCTGCCGCGCGTGGCGCGCGCGCTGTTCACGTCCACCGCCACCAGCGCCTCGGTGTGGTCGATGACGACCGCGCCGCCCGAGGGCAGGTTCACCGTGCGGCTGAACGCCGTCTCGATCTGGTGCTCGATCTGGAAGCGGCTGAAAAGCGGCGCATCGTCCCGATAGCGCTTCACGCGCGATGCCGTCTCCGGCATCACGTGGTTCATGAATTGATGCGCTTGCTCGTAGATGTCGTCGGTGTCGATCAGGATCTCGCCGATGTCCGCGGTGAAGTAGTCGCGGATGGCACGGATGACGAGGCTCGATTCCTGGTAGATCAGGAACGCGCCCTTGCCCGCCTGCGAGGCGCCTTCGATGGCGCTCCACAGCTTGAGCATGTAGTTCAGGTCCCACTGCAGCTCGCCGGCGCTGCGGCCGATGCCGGCGGTGCGCGCGATCAGGCTCATGCCCTTGGGGTACTCGAGCTGGTCGAGGTTGTCCTTCAGCTCCTCGCGCTGCTCGCCCTCGATGCGCCGGCTGACGCCGCCGCCGCGCGGGTTGTTGGGCATCAGCACGAGGTAGCGGCCGGCCAGGCTGATGAAGGTGGTGAGCGCGGCGCCCTTGTTGCCGCGCTCTTCCTTCTCGACCTGCACGAGCAGGTTGTCGCCTTCCTTGACCGCGTCGCTGATCTTCGCGTCGCGGGCGCTGACGCCCTCGCGGAAGTACTGCTTGCTGATCTCCTTGAACGGCAGGAAGCCGTGGCGGTCTTCGCCGTAGTCGACGAAACACGCTTCGAGGCTGGGCTCGACGCGCGTGATCACCGCCTTGTAGATGTTGCCCTTGCGCTGTTCGCGCCCCTCGAGCTCGGTTTCGAAGTCGAGCAGCTTCTGGCCGTCGACGATTGCCAGCCGCCGCTCTTCGGGCTGCGTGGCGTTGATGAGCATTCGCTTCATGTGCACTCCAAACGTGCCCCATGCGCGGGTGTCTCATGCCCGGCGCCGGGAACCTTCGCGCCCGGCCGGCGAACCGGACGGGCGCATCCTCGATGCACGAGAAGCGGCGGGGGGAGAACCGTGAGCGCGAAATGCCCTGGACTGCGCTGGTCGAGGCCCCCGCCGGCGGCGGGGCGTCTCAGGCGCGCAGCGTTGGCGCGTGCGTGTGGGCCGGGCCGGCGGTGGCCACCGGGCCGCGCGTCTTGCCTGCCGGCCCGGCGCAGATGCGCTCGGGCTGGCAGGGCCAGGTTGCGGCCGCGCCGGCAGGGGTCTGCCGTAGGCGGGGTCGCAAGCCGGGGAGGGAGACGGGGGGCATGGGGGCGCGCTGGCCTGGCTTCACGCAGGTGCCCGCGGCGGTGGGGGTCTGGCCCCCGGTGCCTCGTGCACCTCGAATCTTTCGTGTCCTCGTCAGCCTCGCCTGGTCGATTTCAACGGCGAGACGGTGAGGCGGCGGTTCTCTCGGTAGCCGAATCTCTGCCACCGGGGCCGGGTGTGTCTGCGTCGCTGTGGCGACGGCGGTCCATGCCCGACCGGCGGTGTTGCATCACCTGAAGTTGCCGCCTGCCTCGAACCCGGAACCCGGCTTCGGCAGCGGCAGCCCATGATCGCCCAGGCTGCACACGCTTAAACTCCGATAAATCAAGCACATACCGTGCAAACGTGGCGCGATCTTGGAGCGGCGCAGTATAGCGGGCAAAAAACCCGGCGCCGGGCGGGCGCCGCAGCGCAAGGCGGTCGAAACGACAGCGGCGAGCGCCGCATCGGCGCCAAGTGTGCGCCTCCTCACGGTCGACGCCGAGTCGGCCGGCCAGCGGCTGGACAACTTCCTGCTGCGGCTGCTGAAGGGCGTGCCGAAGACACACGTCTACCGCGTCATCCGCTCGGGCGAGGTGCGCGTCAACAAGGGCCGCGCGGGCGCCGACACGCGCGTGGCCGCGGGCGACGTGGTGCGGGTGCCGCCGGTTCGGGTGGCGGCGCGGGCGGCACATGCGGAAGACGCGGCCGCGGCGGCCCCGGCGCGCGAGTTCCCCGTGCTGTTCGAAGACGAGCACCTGCTGGCCGTCGACAAGCCGGCCGGCGTCGCCGTGCACGGCGGCAGCGGCGTCGCCTTCGGCGTCATCGAGCAACTGCGGCGCGCGCGCCCCGGCCAGCGCTTCCTCGAACTCGTGCACCGGCTCGACAAGGAGACCTCGGGCGTGCTGCTGCTGGCCAAGAAGCGCAGCGCGCTGACGGCACTGCAGGACCAGTTCCGCGAGCGCGACACGCACAAGGTCTACGCCGCGCTCGTCTGGGGCGGATGGCCGCGCGCGCTGAAGGTGATCGACGAGCCGCTCCTGAAGACCACCGACGCGGCCGGCGAGCGCCACGTGCGTGTCGTCTCGCCAGCGCACGCGCAGGCGCGGCGCTCGATCACGCTTGTCAAGCTGGCCGGGCAATGGGCCGAGGCGGCGCTGCTGGACGTGACGCTGAAGACCGGCCGCACGCACCAGATCCGCGTGCACCTCGCGCACGCCGGCCACGCGATCGTCGGCGACCCCAAGTACGGCGACTTCGCTGCCAACAAGACCTTTGCGCGCCGCTGGCGCTTTGCGCGCCTGTTCCTGCACGCCCGCGAACTGGGATTCGATCACCCCGCCACCGGCGAGCGCATCGTCGTCGCGGCGCCGCTGCCGGCCGAGTGCGAGACACTTCTGGCCGCGCTGCGCGGCGAGGCCGCGCCGCCGCCGAGTTCCACAAATCCCGCCAGTCCCGCATGACCCGCCCGCGCCGCTTCGACCTTATCGCCTTCGACTGGGACGGCACGCTGTTCGACAGCACCGCGCTGATCGCGCGCTGCATCCAGGACGCCTGCCGCGACCTCGACGTGGCGGTGCCGAGCGACGTCGATGCGGCCTACGTCATCGGCCTCGGGCTCACCGACGCGCTGCGCCACGCCGCGCCCGGCCTCGCGCCCGAGCGCTACCCCGACCTCGGCCGCCGCTACCGGCATCACTACTTCGCGCGCCAGCACGAACTCGTGCTGTTCGAGGGCACGCTGGCGATGCTGCGCGCGCTGAAGCAGCGCAACCACTGGATTGCGGTCGCCACCGGCAAGAGCCGCCGCGGCCTGGACGAGGCGCTGGCGACGTCGCAGCTCACCGGCGTGTTCGACAGCTCGCGCACCGCCGACGAGACGGCGTCGAAGCCGCACCCGCAGATGCTGCTCGAGCTGATGCGCGAATTCGGCGCCGACCCCGAGCGCACGCTGATGATCGGCGACACCACGCACGATCTGCAGATGGCGCGCAACGCCGGTGTCGCCGGCGTCGGCGTCGCCTTCGGCGCGCACGGCTTCGAGACGTTTGCCGAGTTCGCGCCGCTCACGGTGGCGCACAACACGGAAGAGCTGCATCGCTGGCTGCTCGAGCATGGCTGACGCGGCCGTGCCGCCGGCGTCCTCGCCCGTGCCGGCGCCGAAGCCCGCGCCCGCGCTGGAGCCGACCGAGCTGCCGCTGTGCACCTCGGCCGAGTTGGTCGAACGCGGCCGGGCGGTCGTCTGGGACGTGCTGCTGTGGGGCCGGCCGGCGCGCGCCTTCGCATTGCGTTTCGATGGCGTCGTCGTCGCCTACCTCAACCGCTGCGTGCACGTGCCCACCGAGATGGACTGGCAGGAGGGCGAGTTCCTCGACCTCGACAAACGCTGGATCCTCTGCTCGATCCACGGCGCGGCCTACGAGCCGGCTGACGGCCGCTGCGTCGGCGGGCCGTGTGGCCGCGGCAAGTTGACGCCCATTGCGGTGGCCGAACGTGGCGGTCAGGTGTATTGGTATCCTTCCCGGGATATCGCGCCGGTGCGCTTCGACGATGTGCCCGCGGCGGCCTCGCCGGCGACGGCGCCCGAGCCCAAGAGCGCATGACCCCGAACCCCGACGACAGCCCGCCGCCGACGGCAGGCTTTCCCCCCACTGCGCCGGCCACCGCCGCGCCGGTCGCGCCGACCGCAGCGGCACCCGCTGCCGCGGCCGCCACGCCCTCGCTCGGCCGCATCGAGACGACGCTCGAGCGGCTCGGCGCCGATCTGCTCAAACAGCAGCGCAGCGACCGCCGCTGGCGCAACTTCTTCCGCATCTGCTGGCTGCTGGTGGCGTTGATGGTGGTCGGCGGCCTCTTCTCGCGCACCGGCGGGCCGGTGGCCAGCGGCGGCCCGCACACGGCGCTCGTCGAGTTGCGCGGCGAGATCGGCCCGGACACCGAAGCCAGTGCCGAGCTTCTGCTCGGCGCGCTGAAGCAGGCCTTCCAGGACCCGGCCGCGGTGGCCGTGGTCATCCGCATCAACTCGCCCGGCGGCAGCCCCGTGCAATCGGGCATCCTCAACGACGAGATCCGCCGCCTGAAGGCCGCGCACGGCAAGCGCGTCTACGCCGTCGTCGACGAGATCTGCGCCAGCGCCGCCTACTACGTGGCCGTGGCCGCCGACCGCATCTACGTCGACAAGGCGAGCCTCGTGGGCAGCATCGGCGTGCTGATGGATGGCTTCGGCTTCACCGGCACGATGGACAAGCTCGGCATCGAGCGCCGCCTCATCACCGCCGGCGAGAACAAGGCGATGCTCGACCCGTTCAGCCCGCTGTCGGAGAAGGAGCGCGCCTACCTGCGCTCGATGATCGAGCAGGTGCACCGCCAGTTCATCGAGGTCGTCAAGGCGGGCCGCGGCGACCGGCTGAAGAATTCGCCCGAGATCTTCTCCGGCTTGGTGTGGAACGGCGAGGAGGCGGTGCGCCTGGGCCTCGTCGACGGCCTCGGCAGCCTCGACCACGTCGCGCGCGAGGTCGTCCGTGCCGAGGAGATCGTCGACTACACGCCGCAGGAGAACGTCGCCGAGCGGCTGGCCAAGCGCTTCGGCGCGGCGCTCGGGCACGGCGTCGTGCGCGCGCTGCGCGAGATGGCGCCGCTGCGCTGAGCGCCCGCCGCCCGCCCTGATGTCCCACGTGCACCCCGAGAACCCGCTGCCGCCGCTGGCCCGCCTGGCCGACACCCTTGCGGTGGCCGTGCAGTACGCGCTGCCCAAGCAGGCGCTGACACAGTTGATGGGCCGTCTCGCCAGCGCCGAAGGCGGTGCGGCGACGACGGCGGTGATCCGCTGGTTCGTCGGCCACTACGGCGTCAACATGCTCGAAGCGGTGCCGCAGGACCCGGCCGCCTACCGCACCTTCAACGAGTTCTTCACGCGGCGCCTGGCCAGCGGCGCGCGGCCGGTCGTGCGGCAGTGCGACCTGGTGTGCCCGGTGGACGGCGCGATCAGCCAGTTCGGCCCGATCGACGGTGACCGGATCATCCAGGCCAAGAGCCACCGCTACACGACCGCGGCGCTGCTCGGCGGCGACACGGCGCTGGCGCAGCAGTTCGAGGGCGGCCACTTCGCGACGCTGTACCTCTCGCCGAAGGACTACCACCGCATCCACATGCCGTGCGCCGGCCGGCTGCGCGGCATGAAGCATGTGCCGGGGCGCCTGTTCTCGGTGAACCCGTCGACCGCGCGCACGGTGAGCGACCTCTTCGCGCGCAACGAGCGCGTCGTTTGCGTCTTCGACGGCGACCGCGGCCCGTGGGTGCTGGTGCTCGTCGGCGCGACGATCGTCGGCAGCATGGCCACCACCTGGCATGGCGTCGTCAACGGCCTGCGGCCCAAGCGCGTGCGCGAGTGGACCTACGAGGGCCAGGAGATCAAGCTGGCGCAAGGCGACGAGATGGGCCGCTTCCTCCTCGGCTCGACGGTCGTGCTGCTGTTCCCCAAGCAGCGCCTCGCGTGGAACGTCGCCTGGGCGCCCGGCGCGTCCGTGCGCATGGGCGAGCGCATGGCGGACTGGGTTTGAGCGCGCCGCACGTGAAGTCGCACCACCCCTGGTGGGCGCAGGTGCTGCTGTTCCTGGTGCCGGCGCTGTGGTCGTCGAACTACCTGATCGCGCGCCTCGGGGCAGAGGTCATCCACCCGAACGCGCTCGCCTTCGGCCGCTGGGCGCTGGCGTTTGCGCTGCTGCTGCCGTTCGTCGGCGGCGGGCTGCTGGCCAAGCTGCCGGTCGTGCGGCGCGAGTGGCAGCATCTGCTGGTGCTGGGGGCGCTGGGCATGTGGATCTGCGGCGCCTGGGTCTACATCGCCGGGCGCACGACGAGCGCGGCGAACATCGCGCTGATCTACGCCGCGGCGCCGGTGGCCATCGCGATCGCCGGCGTCAAGGTGCTGCACGAGCGCATGGGCCGCCTGCAATGGGCGGCGATGGCCTCGGCGCTGGCCGGCGTGCTGTTCGTCATCGCGCGCGGCGATGTGCACAACCTCCTCGCGCTGCGGCTGGCGCCGGGCGACCTGTGGATCGTCGCGACGACCGCGGCCTGGACGGCCTACTCGGTGCTGCTGAAGCTGTGGCCCTCGGCGCTCGGGCCCGGCGAGCGGCTCGCGGCGATCATCGCCGGCGGCCTGGTGTGGCTGCTGCCGGCCACCGTGTGGGAGGCGATGACGGCGCCGCCGCTGCCCTTCACGACGCAAAGCCTCTTTCTGATCGCCCTGGCCGCCGTGCTGCCCGGCGTGCTGAGCTACGGCGCCTATTCGCTGCTGCAGCGCGAACTGGGCGCCGCGCGCACGGCGCTGATGCAGTACCTGGCGCCGGTGTACGGCGCGCTTGGCGCCTGGTGGGTGCTCGGCGAAGTGCCGCACTGGTACCACGGCGTCGGCGCGGCGCTGATCCTGCCGAGCATCTGGCTGGCGACGCGGCGGGTGGCGGTGAGGTGAGATTCACTCAACGCCGCAACCGCACCAACGCCCTCACGAACCCGTGATCGCTGCGCCAGCGCTCGCGGCTTTCGTGCAGGTGGTCGTTGAAGACCTCGACGCGGCGGATGTCGCCGAGCGAGAAGCGCGACGTGGCGACCAGCTCTTCGCTGACCCAGATCTGGTCCAGCAGTTCCGGCCAGCCCTGGTGCACGTGCGAGAAGAAGAGGTCGCGCCGCAGCGCCGGCTCGGTGGCCACCTCGAGCGCGTGGTACAGCGCCACGTCGCGCGCGCCGCGGTCGTAGGCGGCAGCCTGGTTGGCGGCGATCATCTGCGTCGTCACCGCGTGCGCGCTGTCGTTCATGTCGCCCAGCAGCACGAGCGGCTCGCCCTGGTGCGCACCTGCGCGGCCCGTGATCTCGACGACGATGCGGCGCAGCGCCGCCGCCTCGGCCGCGCGCTGCAGCAGCGAGCGCAGCGTCGCGCGCGCCGTCACCGCCGGGTCGTCGCGGTCCTCGAGCGGGTTGCCGAGTTCGTCCTGCAGGTACTTCGGCCGCTTGCTCTTCAGGTGCACGACAAGCACGTGCAGCGCGTGGCCGGTGGGCAGGCGCAGTCGCGCGCGCAGCACCGGCCGCTCGAAGTGCGTCACCGGGCCGACCTCGGGCAGCGTCACGCACTCGGCGCTCGCGAAGGCGTCGATCGAGGTCAGCTGCTCGATCGCCAGCCGCGTGACCAAGCCGACACGCGGCGTGCCGGTCGCGCCATGCTCGGCGCCGGGCACCTGCACGGTGTGGCGGCGCAGGCCGCTGCGTGACACCGCGGCTTTCAGCGCCGCTTCGTCCCAGACCTCCTGCACGCCGATCACGTCGGCCTCCAGCCGCGCCAGCATCGCCGCCAGCCAACTCGTCTTGCGCTCGTACTCACCCTCGCTGAAGGGCTCCTGGTTGGCGTAGAAGACGCGCCGCGGCAGCGCGAGGTTCAGAAGGTTCGCGCTGGCCACGAGCAGCGTCTGCCAGACGACGGGCGGCGGCGGCGGCGACGGCGCGGGCGGAACCTCGGTCGACATGGGCGCAGTATCGCCGCGGTCACATCCGCTGACGACTTCGGCCGCGCCGGGCGCGGGCATCGCGTGTGCCGAAGCAGGACACTACGGCCCGCTGTTCTTCTTTTCGCCGCGCGCCCATGCTTCACCGCCTCGCCCCGCTTGTCCTTGCCTCCGGTCTCGGCCTGGCCGCTGGCGTGGATGCTCAAACCGCGCAGACACCGCCGCCCGCCACGCCCGAGCCCGGCGGCTTCGGCGCACGCGCCGCCGAGCGCTGCGAGGCCGAGGTCGAGCGCACGCTGCGCCGCATCCGCGGCAACGCGGTGCAGGAGGTGCAATTCGTCGCCGGTCGCCGCGTGCTGACGCCAGCCGGCGACGACGAAACCAGCGTGCGCGGCGCGGGCCGCTACCGCATGGGTGGCGGCGCCGTGCCGTTCACCTACAGCTGCGCCTACAACGCCAGGACCGACAGCACCTCGGGGGCGGTCTTCCGCGACGCCGTGGCGCAGCGCGCGCCCGTCGAGCGGCCGTTCGAGCCCGACCTCTCGCGCCTGTCACCCGAGGCGTGCGAGAGCGCGGTCGCCGGCCTGCTGAAGACGCGGCACCCGCGCGTGGGCCGCATCAACTTCGGCTCCGACTCGCGCCGCATCGAGCCGGCCGAGCGCGGCCTCGTGCGGCTGGTGGGCCAAGGCGGCGTGCAGCGCGCGCCCGGCATGTTCGCCGCGCCCTTCACCTACCGCTGCGAGATCGACCCGCGCAACGGGCGGGTGGTCGACGTGCAGGCGAGCGAGTAGCGCACTGCCACCAGCGCTCCGACAGGCTCAGCGCGAACGGTTCAAGGGTCCTCGCGACTAACCGCGCGCGCGCCGGTCGCCACCAGCGACCGTCCGGCGCTCGACCCCACTGCGCCGGTCGCTGCCCCAGGCCGTTTCCAGCTCGAGCCGCTTGATCTCCTCGACCGCGCCCTCGTCGGCGCCGCCGGCCTTGCGCGCCTGCGCGCGCGCCAGGCGTTCCATCAGGCGCAGGTCGCGGTCGGTCAGCCCCATCGCGCTGTCGGCCCACAACTCGACGATCTGCATCAGGCTCTCGTGCCGCACGGGCGCCGCGATGCGCTGCGCGCGCAGCGCCGCCACCGTGCCGCGGTGGCGCGGGTCGACTTCGCGCACGACACGCTCGAGCGTCGCCTCGCCCTCGCCGGGCTCGGCGATCACGTCGACGAGCCGGCGGTTGTGCAGTTCCTCGGCGGTGTACAGATGCCCCGAGAGAATCATCTCGTTGGCCACCGCAAAGCCGGCGCGGCGGATCGTGAAGTCCCACGCCCCCATGCCCGGAAAGAGGTTGAACAGCACCTCGGGGAAGCCGGCCTGCGCGCCGCGCTCGAAGATGATCTTGTGGAACGGCAGCACGCTCTCGAGCCCGCCGCCGAGCGTGTCGCCCTGCGCCAGCACGGTGGTGTGGATGCCCAGGTTGGCGGCGTTCTCCATCCACCACACCAGGTCGACGCAGCGCTTGCCGTAAAGCTCGAGCGACTCGATGTCGCCGGCGCGCGCCAGCAGCACGAACAGCGCCAGGTCGCCGCCGAAATTGAAGACCTGCGGCACGTCCGAGGTCATCACGAAGTGCCGCACGAGGCCGGGGTTGGCGCTGATGTCGTCGAGCATCTGCTTCAGCTCGCCCATCGCGGCGAGGCTGTAGCACTGGATCGGCCGCACACACATGCGCACGCGCAGCAGGCGCAGGTCGGAGGTCCACTCCAGCCGGATCGTCCGGTACGGCCGCCCCAGCAGCCCGGCCACGCCCACCGCCGGCGGCGGTGCCGGTGGGGGCGCGGGCGGCGCCGGCGGGGCGATGGTCCCCTCAGACACCTTCGACGATGCGGGTGAAGTGATGGAAGTTGACACGCACCGACTCCACGATCGCCGCCTGCGCGGCCTCGTCGCGCACCTGGTTCAGCACCTGGCGCAGGTCGGCCATGTGCTTGGCGTCCATCGTCGCGTGCGAAGCGATGAACGAGACGCCGTGGTCACCGTCGAGCAGCAGCGCTTCGCGGATCGCCGCGGCGAACGGGCCACCGTAGACGCTGGCCACCACCTCCAGCGCGTACAGCATGCCGAGCGCCGAGCACGGATGGCGCCGGTCGGCGGCCCAGTAGTTGTAGCCATTGAGGCTCAACGTATGCACGTTCGGCCCGTGCGCGCGCGCCGTGGCCGGGGGCACGCCGATCGCCTCCAGATCATTGAGCACCCAGGTCTCGTGCCCGGTTTCCTCGTGCATGTGCTCGTAGAGGAAGTGGCGCACCGCCTGCTGCGGCTCGAGCGCCGGCGTGCCCATGCGGCTGGCTGCCGCGGCGCACACCGGGTTGAAGTGCCACACCACGTGGTACAGCTCGAGCAGCAGCGCGCGGTAGCGCTCGAGCGTCATCCCGTGGGCGACGGCATCGAGAACGACCGGATGCGTCTCGAACGCCCTCCTGTCCTCGTCCGTGCGGCCGACCAGGTCGGCAAAGAACATCGTCATGAACCTGTCCCCAACGTCGAATGTGGCCCGGCGTTGCGGCGGTCGCGCTCCCCGTGCCTCTCGCACTGGCGCGTCACGGGCGGGAACGTTGCCCGCCGGGCTCCTCTAGCCCTGAGTCTAGGCGCAGCGGAACCCCTTTCCCCCGACCGGCGGACAGGGGACGCACCCCTAGAATCGTCCGGATGAGCGTTGAGCGTCCGCAAGGCGTGCCGCGCGCGGCCCGGCCGGCGCCCCGGCGCATCCGCGAACTGCCCGACGAACTGGTCAGCCAGATCGCCGCCGGCGAGGTGGTCGAGCGGCCGGCCTCGGTGGTGCGCGAACTCGTCGACAACGCGCTCGACGCCGGCGCCACGCAGGTGACAGTGCGGCTGGCCGGCGGCGGTGTGCGCTCGATCGTCGTCGAGGACGACGGCGCCGGCATCGCACGCGAAGACCTGGCGCTGGCGCTGAAGCGGCACGCGACGAGCAAGATCACGAACCTCGCCGAGCTCGAATCGGTGGCGACGATGGGCTTTCGCGGCGAGGCGCTCGCGGCCATCGCCTCAGTGGCCGAACTGGCGCTCGTCAGCCGCACGGCCGACGACGCGCACGCCTGGCGGCTGGAAGCGCGCGACGGCGAAATCACCCCGGCCGCGCGCGCGCGCGGCACGACGGTCGAGGTGCGCGAACTCTTCTTCGCGACGCCGGCGCGGCGCAAGTTCCTGAAGAGCGACGCCACCGAACTCGCACACTGCACCGACGCCGTGCGCCGGCACGCGCTGGCGCGGCCCGACGTAGGCTTTGCGATCTGGCACGAAGGCCGGCTCGTCGCGCAGTGGCGAGCGGCCGACGCGCCGACGCGCCGCGCCGACGTGCTGGGCGCCGAGTTCATCGCCGCCAGCGTGGCGCTGATGAGTGTCTCGGGCCCGCTGGCGGTGGAAGGCCGCGTCGGCCGCCCCGAAGCGGCGCGCACCCGCGCCGACCACCAGTACCTGTTCGTCAACGGCCGCTTCGTGCGCGACCGCCTGCTCGCGCACGCCGTGCGCGCGGCCTACGAAGACCAGCTGCACGGCAGCCGGCAGCCGGCCTATGCGCTCTTCGTCGACATCGCGCCCGACCTCGTGGACGTGAACGTGCACCCGACGAAGATCGAAGTGCGCTTCCGCGACAGCCGCGCCGTGCACCAGGCGGTGCGGCACGCGGTGGAGCGGACGCTGGCGCCGACGCGGGCGGCGGAGGTGGCGGGGGCTGGCGCGGCCGCGGGCGGTGGCGACTCGGCGGGCTCGATGCCGCAAGGAGCGCAGGGGCCGGACGGGACGCAGAGTTCGCAGGCAGCGCTCGCGCCCTTCGTGCCCGAAGTGCCGCCGCTGGTGCCGACCGCCTGGCAGCCTTCACTGGCGCTGGCCGAGCCGACGCCGGCGTGGCGGCGTGACGAGCGCAGCGGCTGGAGCGAGCGGCCCGGCGTGCCCGCCTTGACCCTGCGCGGCGGGCTCGCGGCCTGGGACGCGCTGCGCGGCGGCGGCGAGGCATCGGCCGGCGCCAGGCCCGACCTCGCAAACGCCGAGCCCGATACCACCGCCTGGCCCCTCGGCCGCGCGCTCGCGCAGATCGCCGGCACTTACGTGCTGGCCGAGAACCGCCTCGGCCTCGTCGTCGTCGACATGCACGCGGCGCACGAGCGCATCGTCTACGAGCGGCTCAAGCGCGCGAGCGCCGCGTCCGCAGGTGGCGCAAACGACGCGGCGCTGCCCGCGCAGCCGCTGCTGATCCCGGTGACGCTCGCCGCGACGCCGGCCGAACTCGCCGTCGCCGAAAGCGAGCGCAAGACGCTGATGCAACTCGGCCTCGACATCGACCGCCTCTCGGGCACCACGCTCGCCGTGCGCAGCCGCCCGGCGGCGCTGCCAGATGCCGACGTGGCCGAACTCGCGCGCTCGGTGCTGGCCGAACTCGGCGCCGCCGAAGCTGGCGGCGCCAGCCGCGTCGTGCAGCGCGCCCGCGACGACCTCCTCGCGACGATGGCCTGCCACGGCGCCGTGCGCGCCAACCGCCGCCTCACGATCGAGGAGATGAACGCGCTCTTGCGCGAGATGGAAGCGACCGAACGCGCCGATACCTGCAACCACGGCCGCCCGACCTGGCGGCAGGTGACGCTGAAGGAGCTGGACGCGCTGTTCCTGCGCGGGCGCTAAGTTCCGGCGTTAGGCAAGCGGCCTCAAGCCGCCAGCAACTGCCGCAGCACAAACGGCAGGATGCCGCCGTGCCGGTAGTAGTCGACCTCGATCGCCGTATCGATGCGCAGCGTCACCGCCACCTCGCGCTTGCTGCCGTCGCGGCGATGCACCACCAGCTTCGCATCCCCCTGCGGCCGCAGTTCGGCCGCAAGCCGCACGTCGATCGTCTCGTCGCCGGTCAGCTCGAGGCTCTCCCATGAGTCGCCGGGCTTGAACTGCAGGGGCAGCACGCCCATGCCGACGAGGTTGCTGCGGTGGATGCGCTCGAAGCTCTTGGCGACGACGGCCTTGATGCCCAGCAGCTGCGTGCCCTTGGCCGCCCAGTCGCGTGACGAGCCGGTGCCGTATTCCTCGCCGCCGAAGACGACGGTGGGCACGCCTTCGGCGATGTACTTCATCGCCGCGTCGTAGATCGACATCTTCTGCGGCACCTCGCCGGCCGCGCGCGCCGTGGCGCCGGGCTGGTACAGCGTGAAGCCACCTTCCTCGCGCGCGCCGTCGGGGCGCGGGGGCAGCATCAGGTTCTTCACGCGCACGTTGGCGAACGTGCCGCGCATCATCACCTCGTGGTTGCCGCGCCGCGCGCCGTAGCTGTTGAAGTCGGCCTTCGCGACGCCCTGGCCGACGAGGAAGCGGCCGGCTGGCGTCGTCTCCTTGAAGCTGCCGGCCGGGCTGATGTGGTCGGTGGTGATGCTGTCGCCGAACAGCGCCATCACGCGTGCGCCGCGTACGCCGGCGCTGGCCGCATCGAACGCGCCGGGCTCGAGCGTGAAGCCGTCGAAGAACGGCGGCCGCGCGATGTAGGTGCTCTTCGGCCATGTGTAGACCTGCCCCGGTGACCCCTTCGATGCGGTCCCACAGCGCGCCGGGTTTCGTCTTCACCTCGGCGTAGTTGGCGCGGAAGGCCGCGGGGTCCATCGCCAGCTTCATCAGCGCATGCACCTCTTCGCTGCTGGGCCAGATGTCGCCGAGGAAGATCGCGCGGCCCGCCGTGGCCGATCCCCAGCGGCTGGGTCATCAGGTCGCGCGTCACGGTGCCGGCGATTGCGTAGGCGACGACGAGCGGGGGGCTGGCGAGGAAGTTGGCCTTCAGGTTCGGGTGGATGCGCGCCTCGAAGTTGCGGTTGCCCGACAGCACCGCGGCGCAGACGAGGTCGTTGTCGGTGATGACCTTGTTCAGCTCGGGCACCAGGTCGCCGGCGTTGCCGATGCAGGTGGTGCAGCCGTAGGCGGCGACGGCGAAGCCGAGCTGCTCGAGGTAGGGCAGCAGCCCCGCCTTCGTCAGGTAGCCGGTGACGATGCGCGAGCCCGGCGCGAGCGAGGTCTTGATGTGCGGCGCGACCTTCAGCCCGGCCTCGACCGCCTTCTTCGCCAGCAGCCCGGCGGCCAGCAGGACGCCCGGGTTGCTGGTGTTCGTGCAGCTCGTGATCGCGGCGATCAGCACGTCGCCGTTCTTCACCTCGACGCCGTTGTCGGCGCGAAAGCTACGCGCGAGTTTGTCGGCCGGCTGGTTGAAGCCGTTGTCGGCCACCGGCAGGCTGAAGATCTCCGCGAAGCGGCGGCTCAGGTGCGTGATCTCGATGCGGTCCTGCGGGCGCTTGGGGCCCGCGAGGCTCGGCGCGACGGTGCCGAGGTCCAGCCGCACGACGCTCGAGTACGCGATGTCGGCCAGCGACGCCGGCGCGCCGGCCGTGCCCGGCACGCCGAGCAGGCCCTGCGCCTTGAAGTACGCGGCGAAGGTGTCGATCTCCTCGCGGCTGCGGCCGGTGCCCTCGAAGTACTCGAGCGTGCGCTCGTCGACCGGAAAGAAGCCCATCGTCGCGCCGTACTCGGGCGCCATGTTGGCGATCGTCGCGCGGTCGGGCACAGCCAGCGTGCGCGTGCCCTCGCCGAAGAACTCGACGAACTTGCCCACCACCTTGTGCCGGCGCAGGATCTCGGTGACGGTCAAGACGAGATCGGTGGCAGTAACCCCTTCGCGCAGCCGGCCGGTCAGCTCGAAGCCCACGACGTCGGGCGTCAGGAAGTACACCGGCTGCCCAAGCATGCCGGCCTCGGCCTCGATGCCGCCGACACCCCAGCCGACGACGCCGATGCCGTTGATCATCGTCGTGTGGCTGTCGGTGCCGACGAGCGAATCCGGGTAGCACACGCCGTCGCTGGCGCGGTGCACGCCGCGCGCCAGGTACTCGAGGTTCACCTGGTGCACGATGCCGAAGCCCGGTGGCACGACGCCGAAGGTGTCGAACGCCTGCATGCCCCACTTCATGAACTCGTAGCGCTCCTGGTTGCGCTCGAACTCGAGCTTCATGTTCAGCTCGAGCGCATCCTTGCGCGCGAAGTGGTCGATCATCACCGAGTGGTCGACGACCAAGTCCACCGGCACCAGCGGCTCGATGACCTTCGGGTCGCGGCCGAGGTCGGCGGCGACGTTGCGCATCGCCGCCAGGTCCGCCAGCAGCGGCACGCCGGTGAAGTCCTGCAGCACGACGCGCGCGACGACGAAGGGGATCTCGTCGGTGCGCTCGGCCACCGGCTGCCAGCTCGCCAGCTCGCGCACGTGCTCGGGCGTCACCTTCAGGCCGTCGCAATTGCGCAGCACGCTTTCGAGCACGATGCGCAGCGACACAGGCAGCCGCTCGACGTTGGGGAACGTGCGCGCGAGTTCGGGCAGGCTGAAGAAGCGGGCTGTCCGGCCGCTTGGTCCCGCGGCGGTGGTGAAGTTCTGGCGCGTCGTTGCGAAGGGGTGGGCCATGGGCTTGTCTTCTTCGAGGGCGAATCGTTGGCGGGGGTGGACCGGCGAATGATCCCCGGCCGGGCGCAGCGAGGCAAATCGCGCGCGGCGAAGCCCCATCGCCTACGCGGGAGAGGAAAACGTGATCAGCCACCGCCAAGGCCGTTGCCAGAGGCCGCGGCGATCGCACACCTTCCGGGTGCGGCGTTAGGATTCTTCGAGGGAGATCACGCGCATGAAGAGGATTCTGAACGGCTGGCGCTGGCTCGTGTTGACGGCCGGGGTGCTGCCGCTGGCTGCTGCGGCGCAGCCCTTTCGATGCACGATCGACGGCAAGACCGTCTACCAACAGGCGGCATGCCCGATCACGGCCACGGCACAGCGGGCCGTTGACGTGCGCCGCGGCAAGGCCACCGATCCTTCGGCGGCTGCCTCACGCCCGGCCGGCGCGCCGCCGCGCCGAGGTGGTACGGTCGCGGTGGGCATCGCAACGCGATAGCTCATCGAGCGCAGCGCCTGCCATTGCAGGTCGCGCGTAGAGATAGAGATCCAGCCCGGCTTCAGTCCGCCAGCAGCCGCACCTGCGAAGGCTCGAGCCCCAGGCTCACGGCGCCGCCGACCGGGAACTTGCTCGAGCCCGCGTAATGCGCCTGGTCCACCGCGAGGTGGCGCGAGCCGACACGCACGCGGTAGCGCGTGAACTCGCCGAGGAACTCGGCGGCGTCCACCGTGCCGGGCATCCAGACGTAGCGCGGGTCTCGGGCCTCGCGCGCCGCGCCGGCCCCGTCTTCCACCTCCACCCGCAGCGAATGCGGCCTGAAGCTCACCATCAGCCGGTCGCCGGCGGGCACGTCGCCCGCGACCGGGAAGCGCAGGTCGCCGACGCCTTCCACGTCCAGCGTCAGGCTGCTGCCGTTGCGTTCGCGCACGCGCCCGGGCAGCAGGTTCATCGTGCCGACGAAGTTGGCGACGAAGGCGTTGACCGGATAGTCGTACAGCGTGGCCGGTGCGCCGACCTGCTGCACGACGCCCTTGTCGAGCACGGCCATGCGGTCGGCGGTGGTCATCGCTTCTTCCTGGTCGTGCGTGACGAAGATCGTCGTCAGGCCCAGGCGCCGCTGCATTGCCAGCAGCTCCTGGCGCATCTGCACGCGCAGCGTCTTGTCGAGGTTCGACAGCGGCTCGTCGAGCAGCAGCACCTGTGGCTCGACGACGATCGTGCGCGCCAGCGCCACGCGCTGCTGCTGGCCGCCGGAGAGCTGGTTCGGGCGCCGCTCGGCGAAGCTCGACAAACCCGACGAGTTCGAGCGCCGCGCCGACGCGCTGCTTCAAAGCGGCCTTGGGCACCTTGCGTTCGACGAGCCCGAAGGCGACGTTGTCCCACACGCTCAGGTGCGGCCACAGCGCATAACTCTGGAACACCATGCCGACGTTGCGTTCCCACGGTGCCTGGCCCGAGACGTCGACGCCGTCGATCAGCAGCTCGCCGCTTTGATGCTGATTGAAGCCCGCGATCAGCCTGAGCAGCGTGCTCTTGCCCGAGCCCGAAGGCCCGAGCAGCGCGAAGAACTCGCCGGGTTCGACGTCGAGATCGACGTCCTTCAGCACCTCGGTCGTGCCGTACGCCAGGCGCACGTGGCGGCACTGGACACTGACTCTCTTCATGGTGATCCCTTGCTCGCCGGCACGAAGCGGCTGTGCGTGCGTTCGACGAACCAGTGCGACAGGTACGTGCCGATGGCCACGACGACGATCGCCAGCACGCCGAGCGCGGCGCCCGGGCCGCGGCCGACGGCGCTTTGCATGTAGAGGTAGATGCCGTAGCTCATCGGCGCCTGGCTGTCGGCCGAGACGAGCAGGATCGTCGCCGACAGCTCCACTGCAGCCGTGATGAAGCTCGTGACGAAGCCGGCGAGGATGCCGCCGGCCATCAGCGGCACGACGACGCGGCGGATCGTGCGCAGCTTCGTCGCGCCCAGGCTCTCGGCCGCTTCTTCGAGCGACACGTGCACCTGCTGCAGCGCCGCGACGCACGAGCGCAGCGCATACGGCAGCCGCCGCACCGCGTAGGCGAGCATGATCATCACCCAGGTGCTGGTCAGCAGCACCTCGGTGCCCGGCACCGTCACGCCCTTGTACAGGCGCAGGTAGCCGATCGCCAGCACGATGCCCGGCACAGCCAGCGACGCGGTGGCGATCCAGTCGAGCCACTGCCGCGCCGGCAGCTTCGTGCGGAAGATCAGGTAGGCGATCTTCACGCCGAGCAGCACGTCCAGCCCGGCGGCGAGACCGCAATACAAGAGCGTGTTCTTGATCATGCCGCTCGAGTCCTGGAACACGGTGGCGTAATGCGCCAGCGTGTAGGCATCGGGCAGCGGCGAGAAGCTCCACACCTTCGCGAAGCTCAGCAGCAGCACGCCCAGGTGCGGCGACAGCACGACCGCCAGCACGACGAAGATCCACGCGTAGGCCGCGAACGAGCCCATCGGCGTGAGGCGCCGGCGCTGGATGCTGCCGCCGCCCTTCTGTGTCGTCGCATAGTCCTTGCCGCGCAGCACGCGCGCCGACAGTGCCATCGCCGCGATCGAGAACACGATCATGATGACGCTGATGACGTAGCCCATCGGGTCTTCGAGCCCGACCTGCGTGATGCGCAGGTACGCCTGGGGCGCGAGCATGTTCGTCTGACCGAGCACGAGCGGCGTGCCGAGGTCGTCGAACACCTTGACGAACACCAGCGACGCGCCGGCGACGAACCCCGGCAGCCCGAGCGGGAAGATGACGCGCCAGAAGAGGCGCCAGCCGCGGCAGCCGAGGTTCATCGCCGCTTCTTCCATCGCGCCGTCGATGTTGCGCAGCGCGACGGTGAGGTTCATCAGGATGAACGGGAAGTAGTGGATCGCCTCGACGAAGACGACGCCGTTCAGGCCCTCCATGATCGGCAGCGTGAAGCCGAACCAGTCGTTGAGCAGCAGGTTCAGGCTGCCCGAGCGGCCGAAGATCAGCTGCATCGCCACCGCGCCGACGAAGGGCGGCATGATCAGCGGCAGCACGCCGAGCGTCTGGATCAGCATCGCGCCGCGGAAATCGAAGCGCACGGTGAAGTACGCCAGCGGCACCGCGATCAGCGCTGCGAACAGCGCCGACAGCACCGCCACGTAGAGGCTGTTGAAGAACGACTCCTTCATCAGCCCCTGCGAGAAGAAGGCGCCGAAGTGGCCGAGTGTCGGCGTGCCGTCGGCCTCGACGAAGGCGGTGAAGAACACGCGAGCGACCGGCAGCACCAGGAAGAGCAGCAGGAACGCCAGCACCAGCGCGGCGGCGAGCCAGGCGCCGGGGCGAACGTCGGCAAAGCGGCCGGGCACGCGCAGGCGCGGCCGGGCCGGCGGCGGCTCGGCCGCCGCGGCGGAGGTGGCAGTCATCTCGATGGGACCGAAGTGCGCTCGAAGGTGCGATTCAGCGTTTCAGCGCGTCGTCGCTTCAGCGCACCATCGCCAGCGCCTGCTCGGCCAGCGACTTTGCGCGCTCGTAGTTGCTGCGCGCGCTCGTGTTCCAGTGGTCCTCGAGCGCGGTGACGCGCTTGTTGACCGCGGCGTCCTTCTTGCTGGCCGCGAAGACGGCGAGGAACTCCTTGTCGGCGACCTTCGCCGCGTCGACCACCGGCGTGTAGGCCAGCTCCCGCGCTTCTTTCAGCAGCGCCGCGGCCTTGGCGTTGGGCTTCTTCGCGATCGCCGCATCGGCGGCGTGGATCGCCTTCGTCGCCGCCTGCAGATCCTTGATGCGGAAGGTGATCGTCTGGTCGAAGAGCGACGAGACGACGTTGTAGCGCGCCTCCGAGAGATCCGAATCGAACTGCACCTTCGCGCGCTTGGCGATCTCGAACGGGTTCGGATAACCCTGCGGCGTCTTGCCGCCCATCGCCTCGGGCGGCAGGATCGGCAGGCGCGAGATCTTCGCGTCGTACAGCAGCTGCTGGCCTTCGAGGCTGACGGTGTAGGCGATGAACTTCTTGGCCTCCTCGGCGTTCTTGCCGCCGGCCACCAGGCCGATGTTGGCCGGCACGACGGCCGTCACGTCCGGGTAGACGAACTCGACCGGAAAGCCGCTGTACTTGCTGGCGAGCCCGAAGAAGTCGATGACGAGGCCGATGCCGAACTGCCCGTTGTTGACGCCGTCGGGCACGCCGAAGCTGCGCTCGGCGATCGCTGCGCAGTTGCCGCTGATGCGCAGGATCTGCGTCCAGCCCTTGTTCCAGCCTTCACCTTGCAGCAGCGTCTCCACCGTGAGGTGCGTCGTGCCCGAGCGCGAAGGCGAACTCATCGCGACGTGGCCGAAGTACGCCGGCGCCATCAGGTCCGCCCATTGCCTGGGCGCCGGCAGCTTGTTGGCCGCCATGTAGCGCGTGTTCCACATCAGGCCGTAGCCGGCGAGCGCCTGGCCGAGGTACTGCCCCTGCGGGTGGTTGATCGGGTACGCACCCACCTTCGCCGGTGCGGCCTTGTTGGCCAGCGCCGAGGCGTCGTCGAGCAGCTTCAGGCCCGAGAGCACCTCGAACGCATCGGGCGCCGAAGCCCAGAACACGTCGGGCCGCTGGCCCGCGGGCAGCTCGCGCACGTAGGCGATCCCCTGCACGGTGTTCTTGTTCAGGATCTCGACCTTGATGCCGGGGTTCGCCTTCTCGAAGGCCGCCTTGTAGGCCTGCGTCAGGTCCTTCGGAAACGAGGTGATCACGGTCACCGTGCCGGCCATCGCGGCGGCGGAGCCGAACAGGGCTGCGGCGGCCAGGGTCAGGCGGGACATCAGGCGTTGAGGCATGGGTCGAAGCTCCTGCGTTGGGCGTGGAATGCGCTGGAAGATAACCGCGCCAGGGCGCCGCGCCAATCAGGAATGGTGATGCAGCGGATCGTGGGTTCGGGTCAACCCTCAGGAATGTGGCGCGAACTAGACTGCGCCAACGACCCGAGGCCCTGCCAGCGATGTCTTCAGCGCTCTTCGACCTGCCGCCCGCGCCGCACTACTTCACCGCCGAGCACGAGGCCTTCCGCGACACCGTGCGCGCGTTTGCCGAGCGCGAGATCGCGCCGCATGCGGCCGAGTGGGACGAGGCCGGCACGTTCCCGCGCGCGCTGTACACGAAGGCCGGCGCGCTGGGGCTGCTCGGCATCGGCTACCCCGAGGAATTCGGCGGCACGCCGGCCGACACGATGTTCGCAATCATCGCCGCCGAGGAACTGGCGCGCGCCGGCACCGGCGGCGTGCAGGCCTCGCTCGGCACGCTGCACATCGGGTTGCCGCCCGTCGTGGCGCTCGGCAGCGCGGCGCTGAAGGCGCGCGTCATCCCGCCGGTGCTGCGCGGCGAAAAGATCGCGGCGCTCGCGATCACCGAGCCGGGCGGTGGCTCCGATGTCGCGGCGCTGCGCACGCGGGCGGTGCGTGAGGGCAACGACTACGTCATCGACGGCGAGAAGACGTTCATCACGAGCGGCATGCGCGCCGACGTCATCACGCTCGCCGTGCGCACCGATCCGCAAAGCCGCGGCGCCAACGGCTTGTCGCTGCTGCTCGTCGAAGGCCAGCCGCCGGGGCTCGAGCGCACGGAACTCAAGAAGACCGGCTGGTGGGCGAGCGACACCGCGCACCTGCGCTTCACGAACTGCCGCGTGCCGGCCGCCAACCTGCTGGGCGAGGAAGGGCAGGGCTTCAAGGCGATCATGCGCAACTTCAACCACGAGCGGCTGATGATGGCCGCGAGTTCGGTGGGCTACGCGCAAGCCTGCACCGAGGAAGCGCTGGCCTGGGCGCGCGAACGCAAGACCTTCGGCCGCGCGCTCGCCGAGCACCAGGTGATCCGCCACAAGCTCGTCGACATGGTGCAGCGTGTGGCGGTGGCGCGCGAATTCGTCTACGCGCTCGGCTGGCGGCTGATGCAGCGCGCGGGCCTGAACGAGGCGCAACAGGCGGCGCTGGTGGCGCACGTGCATCGCGAAGATCCAGGCGACGCAGGCGATGGAGTTCTGCGCCCGCGAGGCAGTGCAGATCCTCGGCGGCATGGGCTACATGCGCGGCACGAAGAGCGAGCGCCTGTACCGCGAGGTGAAGGTGATGGTCATCGGCGGCGGCAGCGAGGAGGTGCTGAAGGACCTCGCGGCGCGGCAGCTTGGGTTGTGAGGGTGGTGGGGGCGATGGGCCTCTCAGTACGGCGCGCGGCGGTCTTCGACACGTCGATCGGCCCGTGTGGCCTGGCGTGGCAGGAGGGCGCGCTGACGCTCGTGCTGCTGCCGGCCGGTGATGCGGCGGCGACGCGGTCGCTGCTGCGGCATCTGGCGGGCGTCGAGGTCGGGGGCGAGGGCAAGAGCGGGATCGAAGCCGCGCGTGAACCACGGCCCGCGTTCGTCGACGATGCGATCACCGCGATGCAGGCATTGCTTCGCGGCGAAGCGGTGTCGCTGACCCACGTGCCGCTCGCCTGGCAGCGCGTCGGCGACTTCGAGCGCCGCGTCTACGAAGCGGCGCAGCGCCTGGCACCCGGCGACACGACAACCTACGGCGAGATGGCGCGCACGCTCGGCGATGCGGCCGCGGCGCGCGCCGTCGGCGTGGCGCTCGGCCGCAACCCGTGGCCGCTGGTCGTGCCGTGCCACCGCGTGCTCGCCGCCGGCGGCAAGCTCGGCGGCTTCTCGGCGCCCGGCGGCGTCGCGACGAAGGAACGGCTGCTCGCCATCGAGGCGCCGCTGGCGCGGCGCGCCGGCGAGTTGTTCTGAGCGCGCCGAAGGGCGCAATAGCCTGAGCGCGCCGAAGGGCGCAGGCGGCCCTACAGGCTGCCCCACGCCGTGATCCGCTCCCACAGCCCGCGCTTCTCGGGCTCGGAGGGATGGAAGGCGTCGGCGTGGATGCACTCGGGGGCGGCGCCGCGGCGCGTGGCGACGCTGCGCACGGCGTCGACCATCGGCGGCGGGCCGGCGACGTGGATCACGCTGCCGGCGAGGTCGTGGAAGTCCTCGCTGACCGCGTCGTGCAGCATGCCGGTGCGGCCGGGGCCGCCGGCGGCGAACACCGGCACGAAGCGCAGGCCGAAGTCGACGACCCGCTGGCGCAGCTCGCGCTCGGCGTACAGGTCGCGCGGCGTGCGCACGCCGTGGTACACGTCGATGCGGCGCGGGTCGTGGCCGTCCTTCAGCGCCGCGTCGAGCACCGAGAGGATCGGCGCCATGCCGGTGCCACCGGCCAGCAGCAGCAGGTGGCGGCCGGCGTGGTCGACGTGGCCGCTGCGCGGTGCAGGCGCCGGCGCGGCGATCGGCCGTGGCGTCGGCGCCGTGCCCGCAGCGTGTGATGCGTGCGTGGCCCGCAGCCCTTGCCAGTACGCCTCGCCGAACGGCCCGCGCACCTCGACCGGGTCGCCCGGGCGCAGCTCGTGCGCGACGTACTGGCTGACGCGGCCTTCGGGGTGCACGCGGATGTGGAACACGAGTTCGTGCGCGCCCGGCTGGCTGGCCATCGAGTAGCTGCGCGCCGGCAGGCGGCCGAAGCGCAGCTTGGCGAACTGGCCGGCGCGGAACGGGAAGGCCTGGTCGTCGCGCAGCTGCACCGTCAGCAGGATCACGTCGTGCGAGGCCTGCTCGACGCGGCCGACACGCGCGTCGTGCTTGACCATCAGCGCCGGCGCGTTGTCCGACAGCCACTGCACCTTCACGTCGGTCAGCGGGCGCGAGCGGCAGGCGAGGATGAGGCCCGCCTCGATGTCTTCCTCGCTCAACGCGTCGGGGCTGGCGCGGTCGCGCTTGACCTCACCTTCGATCAGCCGGCACTTGCAGGTGCCACATTCACCCGAGCCGCAGCCGTGCGGGAACGGCACGCCGGCGTCGAGCGCGGCTTCGAGGATGCGCAGGCGGCCGGCCTCGATCGGCTGCGGCCATTCGTCGATGAGGATGCGCGGCATCGGCGGCGGGCTTCGGCGTGGGGGTGGGGTCGGCTCAGCGCTGCAGCCTGATCGCCAGCGGCCGCACGTGGCGCGTGTGCCGCACCTGGCTGTGGTCGAACACCGACACCCACAGGTAGATGCCGTCGGCGATCGGCTGGTCGTAGGGCGAGCCGGTGTCCAGCGCGCGGCTCGTCTCGAGCGTCCACCAGCCGTCCTTCCACGTCGCGTGCGCCGTCACGTCACCGCGGTCGCCTTCGAACGGGCGCACGGCGATGACCGACGGGATCACCGTGCCGACCGGGATGCGCGAGTCGGCCGCGGCGCTGTAGGGCTCGACCTCGTCGGCGCGCATCGAGAACTCGCCGGCGTCGCTCGCGTCGGGGCTCGGGTTGAAGGCCTTCAGCCGCGCCTGCTGCGCCGCCAGGTCCTTCGGCAGGTACTTCAACTGCACTGTCGCGCTGCCGGCCTGCGCGGCGTAGTTCTGCTCGAAGCCGCCGCCCTTGTTCGGGTCCTGCGTATAGCCGCCGGTGTAGCGGCCCTTCTTCGCTTCCATCGGCGGGCCGAAGTAGTTGTCGTCGATCTGGTTGATGCTGCCGGTGCGCACGCTCTTCCAGTGCCACACGTCGGCGACGCTGCCGTCGCTGGTGGCGTGCAGGCCCATGCCGTGTGCCGGGCCGGGTTTGCCGGCCAGCGGCTGCGTGCCCAGGCGCACCGTGTCGCCGCCGATGCGCGGCGTGCGCGCCAGCATCACCGCGAACTTGTCTTCGTAGAACTGCGTCTCGTCGTTGACGGCGAGATTCGTCTGCATCACCTTCCAGCCGGCCTCGGTCTTGACCAGCGGCAGGTGCTTCTGGCTGCGTGTCGCGTCGGGCCAGCGGAAGAGCAGCCACGCGCGACGGCCGTCGTGCAGCGCCTTCACGTGCACGGTGACCTCGCCGCCCTCGAGGCCGTGGCCGCGCGTCGTGTGCACCCGCGCTTCGCGCGCGTTGGCCCACGCCGCGTCGCCGCCGTCGCCGTCGAGCACCGGCGCGGCGTTCGTGCGCGCCACCTGCAGCGCGGTGAGGCTGCCCTTGTCGGCGAGCACGGCCACCGCCGCGACAGCCGCGCCCGCGCCCAGCGCCAGCGCCGCGCCGGCGCCATGGGCCATGCGTGGCGTGAAGAGCTTGATCAGTTGCGCCACGCCGCCCAGCGCCCACTGCGCCAGCACGTGCACCGCGATGTAGGCGACGAAGGCCCACGAGATGATGTGGTGCAGCGCCGCCAGCGGCTCGGTGGGCACGAGGCCCGGCGCGAAGTACATCAGCGTGCCGGTCATGGCCGAGGTGGCCAGCAGCGCCAGCGCCACCCAGTAGACGAGCCGGTTCAACGCCTGCCAGCGCGTGCGCCGGTCGGGCGAACGCAGGCTTGCCAGCCGCAGCGACAGCCGGCCGAGCAAACCCAGCCGCCACAGGAAGACGAAGTACGCCACCACCAGCGCCACCAGCACCGTGGCGCTGGTGAAGTGCAGCCACGGCACATTGCCTTGCAGCGAAAGCGCATCGACCCAGCGCGCCACCGCGCCGTCTTCGAGGCTGGCGATGCGCCAGCCGGTCGATACGCTGACGAGCAGCGCCAGCACGAGGCCCCAATGCAGCACCGCGGTGGGCAGGTCGGCGCGCTGGCGTTGGGCGGGCGGCGCGGGCCGCGCCGAGGTGCCGTGGCGGCGAGCGGACGAACCGGTGCCGGCACCGGCTTCGGCTACAGGGTTCATGGTGGTTCCCCCGACGACGTTGGGCTCACCCGTTGGGCCGGGCGGGCCTCCTTGAATTGACCGGCGCCTGGACCTGACAACAGGCGCGAGCCCGGCGGGTCAAACCCGAACGGCCTGCACAACGGCCACGGGATTGCCCATTTCGTGAATTCTGCCAGCCTTGTTGCCGTTGGCCTGGGGTAGAAGCACCCCTAGCCTGTTACGAATCCCTAGTTCCCAATCACAAGTTCGGCCAGCATCCCGGCCCCGCCACGGCCCGCACGGGTGCAACCGTGCCCAAGGCCGCGGCGAAGCGTCTGCCTCTCGACTCCGAATGCACAAACTCTTACCCGCGGCCCGCGCCGCCTGCCGTCTCGGCCTTCACGTCGTCGTCAT
Organism: Betaproteobacteria bacterium; assembly: GCA_016716535.1. Taxonomy (GTDB): domain Bacteria; phylum Pseudomonadota; class Gammaproteobacteria; order Burkholderiales; family Burkholderiaceae_C; genus Rubrivivax. The sequence continues at coordinate 944,945 of JADJWD010000005.1, forward strand.
CGCGCTGGCCGGCTTTGGCACCGCTTTCGCGGCCGACAAGGCGCGCGCCGAACCCGGCGTGACCGACAGCGAGATCCTCATCGGCCAAAGCATCACGCTGCAAGGCGGCAAGAACGCCTACGGCGTGGCCGCGCATCACGGCATGAAGCTGTACATCGACCAGGTCAACGCCGCCGGCGGCGTGCACGGCCGGCGCATCGTCGTGAAGACGCTGGACGACGACAACCGCAACGCCACCGCCGAGGCCAACGCGCGCAAGCTCGTCGACGAAGGCGTCTTCATGCTCTTCGGCTCGGTCGAGGGCGGCCCGTCGACGGCGGTGATGAAGGTGGCCGCCGAGCGCAAGGTGCCGTTCTTCGGCCCGATGGCCGGGCCGCCGGCGCTGCGCCGGCCGCACCAGGAGTGGGTGTTCCCGGTGCGCGCCGAGCACCGCGACGAGTTCCGCGCGCTGATGGAGTGGGGCAAGAGCCTGGGCATGAAGACGGTCGGCTTCTTCCATGTCGACAGCGCCAACGGCAAGGAGCACCTGGGCAACGTCAACATGATCGCCAAGGAACTGGGCTTGCAGGTCGTGCTGTCGGTGCCGTTCAAGCCCGACACGTCCGACACGGATCTCGAGCGCTTCGTCGGCCAGATCCGCGACGCCAAGCCCGACCTCTTGTTCAACCACGGCTCGGCGGCGCTGTACGAGAAGCTCGTCAGCAAGGCGCTGCGCGCCGGGCTGCGCACGCGTTTCGTCGGCGTCAACTCCGGCTCGACGCAGATCGCGCGCAGCCTGGGCCCGCTGGCGCAGGGCATGGTCTTTGCGCAGGTGGTGCCCAGCCCGTGGGAGCGCAAGCGCGAGATCACGCGCGAGTACCAGGAGGCGGCGCGCCGCGCCGACCCGAAGGCCGAGTTCAGCTACGGCGGCATGGAAGGTTTCCTCACCGCCAAGGCGCTGGTGATGGCGCTGCGGGCCGCGGGCAAGGACCTGACCCGCACCTCGTTCGCACGCTCGCTGCGCGGCTCGACCTTCGACCTCGGCGGCGTGAAGGTGCAGTACACGAACACCGAGCACACCGGCTCGCGCTTCGTCGACCTGTCGATGGTCGATCGCAACGGGCGGTTCATTCACTGACGGTCAGCGCACGCGGCGGCCCGCGACCCAGGTCTGCGCGATTGCGGGCGTGGTATTCGCGGCGTCGGTCGCGAAGACCCATGCATCGAGCCGATGCGCGGGCGGTGCGCGATCGATGCCCGGCGCGTTGGCGTCGAGCACCAGCAGGTCGGCGGGCGCCCCCGGCTCGAGGCCCCAGCGCGTGAAGCCGGCCGCGGCGCCGCCGCCGGCGAGGCACGCCTCGAAGAGCCGCGCCGCGGTCGAGCCCTCGAAGCGCGCCGGGTCGGCGGCGACGTTGCGGTTGCGGCGCACGAGCCGCTGCGCGTAGTCGAGCCAGCGCAGTTCTTCGGCGGCGCTGCGGCCCACCTGGCTGTCCGAGCCGATCGCCAGCGGCACGCCGGCGGCCAGCCAGCGCGGCAGGTCGGGCACGCCGTCGCCGAGGTTCGCTTCGGTCGTCGGGCACACGACGATGCCGGCGCCGCTGGCGGCCACGGCATCGATCTCGCGCGGCTCGGCGTGGGTGGCGTGCACGAGCTGCCAGCGGCGGTCGAGCAGGCCGCTTCGGGCCAGCCATTCGATCGGCCGCGCGCCGGTGGCGGCGAGGCAGTCGTCGACCTCACCGGTCTGCTCGGCGACGTGGATGTGGATCGGGCCGTCGTCGCCGGCGAGCCGTTCGAGCAGCGCGCGCATCGACGGCTCGGCCGCGGCACGCAGCGAGTGGATCGCGACGCCGGCGTGCAGGCGCGGCGCCGCGCGGCCGACTTGGCGCACACGGTCGCGCAGCTCGAGCACGAACGCCACGTCGGAAGCGAAGCGGCGCTGGTCGGGCCGCAGCGCCGGCGCCGCGAAGCCGGCGCGTTCGTACAGCACCGGCAGCAGCGTCAGGCCGATGCCGGCGGCGCGCGCGGCGTCGACGAGCGCGAGGCTCATCGCCGCCGCGTCGTCGTGCCGCCGGCCATCGGGCGCGTGGTGCAGGTAGTGGAACTCGCAGACGTGCGTGTAGCCGCCGGCGAGCAGTTCGCGATAGAGGCTCGTGGCCAGCTCGCGCAGCTCGTCGGCCGTGATCGCCAGCGCGACGCCGTACATGCGGTCGCGCCACGACCAGAAATCGTCGTGCTCGCCGCTGCGCCGCTCGGCCAGGCCCGCGAAGGCGCGCTGGAAGGCGTGGCTGTGCGCGTCGACGAGGCCGGGCAGCACGGGGCCGGGCAGGCGCGTGGCGGCGGGCGGCGGTGGTGTGTCGGGCTGCACCGCGATCCAATGGCCGCCCGCATCGGATTCGAGCAGCACCGCCTCGCGCCAGCGCCCGCCGACCCAGGCGTGCTCGGCCCAGAGCAGGGCCGTCACCGTGGCCTCCAGTCGATCATCGCCTGCACCAGCCGGCGCAACAGTGGCGTCACCGCCGCGGCGCGCGCCTCGTGCCAGCGATACGGCGGCGTCTCGTCCATGTACGCGCGCCAGCTCATTTCGAGCTGCACCGCGTGCACGCCGTCGGCCGGCCGGCCGTACTGGCGCGTGATCTGCCCGCCCTTGAAGCGGCCGTCGACGACGTGGCTGTAGTCGGCGTGCGCGGCGAAGACGCCGGCGAGCACATCGCGCAGAGAGGCCGCGCAGCTCGTGCCCTCGACGGTGCCGAGGTTCATGTGCGGCAGCGTGCCCTCGAACAGCCACGGCAGCTCGCTCTTGATGCTGTGCGCGTCGAACAGCACGCAGTGGCCGTGCGCGGCGACGAGGCGCTCGGTCTCGCCGCGCAGTGTGTCGTGGTAGGGCTGCCAATAGCGCGCGACGCGCTCGCGGATCTCGGCGTCGCCGGGCGCCTGGCCTTCACGATAGATCGGGTCGCCCGTGAAGTGACGCGTCGGGCACAGCTCGGTGTTGTTGCGCCCGGCGTACATCGGCCGGTTGTCGCTCGGGCGGTTGAGGTCGATGACGTAGCGGCTGAAGCGCGGCACGAGCAGCCCCGCGCCCAGCTCGCACGCGAAGCCGTACAGCCGATCCATGAACCAGTCGGTGTCTTCGACGGCGAGCGCGCGCTCGGTGTAGCGGGGTTTCAGTGCATCGGGAATCAGCGTGCCGGCGTGCGGCATGCTGATGAGAAGCGGCGTCGTGCCTCGGTGCAGGGTGCAGATCTCGTCCATGACGGTCATTCTTCGGCGCCCGCGAAGACGCGGCGCCGGCAGGGGTTGTGGCCGAAGCGGTAGGCCAGCTCACGCGGGTGCTCGGCGTCCCAGACGACGAAGTCGGCGCGCAGGCCCGCGGCGAGCCGACCGCGGTCCGCCAAGCCCAGCGCGCGCCGCGTGCACCGTCACGCCGCGCCACGCTTCCTCGGGCGTGAGCCGGAAGAGCGTGCACGCCATGTTCAGCATCAGTACGAGCGAGAGTGCCGGCGAGCTGCCCGGGTTGTGGTCGGTGGCAATTGCCATCGGCACGCCGGCCGCGCGCAGCGCCGCCACCGGCGGCAGCGTCGTGTCGCGCAGGAAGTAATACGCGCCAGGCAGCACGGCCACCGTGCCGGCGGCCTGCATCGCCGCGATGCCGCGCGGCGACAGGTGCTCGAGGTGGTCGCAGCTCAGCGCGCCGTAACGCGCCGCGAGCGCCGCACCGTCCTGGTCGCTCAGCTGCTCGGCGTGCAGTTTGACCGGCAGGTTCAGCCGCCGCGCCTCGACGAAGACACGTTCGGTCTGTGCCGGCGTGAAGCCGATGGTGTCGCAGAAGGCATCGACGGCATCGACGAGGCCGGCGGCGGCGCGCTGGCCGGCGAGCCATGTGATCGCGGCGTCGATGTAGTCGTCGGGCCGCCCGGCGTACTCCGGCGGCAGCGCGTGTGCGGCCAGCGACGTGGTGCGCACCTCGAGCGGCAGCTCGCGCGCCAGGCGCCGCGCCACCGCGAGGCAGCGCGCCTCGTGCGCTTCGGCCAGGCCGTAGCCGCTCTTGATCTCGATGGTCGTCACGCCCTCGGCCATCAGGATGCGCGCGCTTCGCGGCGCTGGCGAAGAGCTGCTCGTCGCTGGCCGCGCGCGTGGCCGCGACGGTGGCGCGGATGCCGCCGCCGGCGCGTGCGATCTCCTCGTAGGTGGCACCATGCAGCCGCTGCTCGAACTCGGCGGCGCGGTCGCCGCCGTAGACGAGGTGGGTGTGGGCGTCGACGAGGCCGGGCGTGACGAGGGCGCCTTGCAGGTCGATCTCGGCGGCGGGCTGTCTGTGTGCCGATGCCAGCGCAAGAAGGTCGGCATCGGCACCGACCCAGGTGATGCGATCGCCTTCGGTGATGACGGTGCCGTCTTCGATCCAGCCCCAGGGGCTGCCGGGTGCGAAGGTGGCGAGGCGGGCGTGGCGCCAGAGGTGAGGGGCGGTCATCGCGCAGTCAGGGTTCGAAGCTCAGCCAGAACGCGAGCGCGGGCGTGGCCGCTTCACCTTCGTCGGCCCGCTCCCACGTCTCGGCCCGGTTTGTGTCCGACCAGGCCAGCGTGCCGGCCGGCAGCTCGTGCCAGTCGCCATCGGCGAGCAGCCGGCACGGTGCATGGGCAGAGCGCGCGCCAAGGGTGGCGGCTGCGTTGTGATGATGGCGAGCGCGCAAGCCTCATCGAGGTGCCCGCGGAACCTGCGCTCGATCGGCGCGGTGCCGCACCCGCGCCCCGCCGCACCATCAGGTTCAAGTCCAGCGTCGCGCCGCTGACCAGCGTGCACCCGGGCGCCGCCTCGCCGGCAAAGGCGATCGGCTCGTCGCCCGGCGCGGCGCGGCCGCGCGCCCTCAGGCAGTTCGAGCGTCACGCCGGCGCCTTCGAGCACCGCGAACCAGCGGTCGATGCCGGGTAGGGCGAAAACGGCCCGTCGCGCGCGATCTCGGCGACGCTGACACGCACGAGCCAGTCGTCGCCGACGCCGCTGCCGCCACCACCGCTGTCAGCCGGCAGCGCCGCCGGCCAGCGCAGCAGCTCGCGCGTCGTGCCGCCGCCGTTGCGCCAGGGCACGGGCGCACAGGCCGCGAGGGACACCAGGTGCAGGCTCACGGCTGGAACTCGCCTTGCAGCAGATACCGCGTGCCCGGGTGCACGAGGCGCGCGATCGTGATCGCCGCGTCGGCGGTGAACGTGCGCCGCGTGACCACGAGGCACGGCTCGCGCACGCCGATGCCCAGCAGCCGCGCCTCCTCGGCGGTGGGCGCGCTCGCCTCGATCGTGTACTGCGCGCGCCACAGCGCCGTCGTCTCGAACAGCAGCTGCGTCGGTGTCGTCGCCGTGAAGTCGGCCTCGAGGTAGCCCGGGCAGCACCCCGGGTTGACGTAGCGGTCCTCGCACTGCAGCGGCACGCCGTTCTCGTGGTGCACGATGAGGCTGTGGAAGACGCGCGCGCCGCTGGCCAGGCCGAGCTGCTGCGCCAGCGCCGGCGACGCGCGCTCGGCGCGCAGCCGGGGCACGCGCGCCTGGTGGCGGTGGCCGCGCGACTCGATCTCTTCGTGCAGGTCGCGGATCGTCAGCGTGCTCGACACGCGGTGCAGCGGTGCGGCGAAGGTGCCCACGCCCTGCGTGCGCGTCACCAGCCCCTCGGACTGCAGCTCGCGCAGCGCGCGGTTCACCGTCATGCGGCTGACGCCGAAGCCGGCGACGAGCTCGGCCTCGGAAGGCATCAGCGCCCCGGGCGGCCAGCGGCCGGCGGCGAGCCCGTCCTTCAGGTGCTGCTCGCACGCGGCCCTGGGCGGCCGGGCGTTGGCGGCCGAGGCGCGGCGGCGGCGCGGGGAACGGCGGCATCCGGGGAAACCATGAGCGCAGTCTACTTGTCTAGGCTTGTCTAGACAAGTACAGTCCACCCCGGATTGACCCTGAGAGGCCCGCGATGACCGACCTGTCCACGTTGAACCTGCCCGGCGCGCAGGCGCGCGCCCGATGCGCGCCGCGCCGCGGCGCGCGCTCACCTGCGCCAACTGGCTGATCGAGGCCGCCTAGCGGATGATCCAGAACAACCTCGACCCCGAGGTGGGCCGAGAACCCCGACGCGCTCGTCGTCTACGGCGGCATCCGGCAAGGCGGCGCGCAACTGGGCCTGTTTCGACGCCATCCTCGCAGCGCTGGCGCACGCTCGCGCCCGACGAGAGCCTGCTCGTGCAGAGCGGCAAGCCGGTCGGCGTGCTTCCGCACGCACGCCGAGCGCCGCGCTGCTCATCGCCAACAGAACCTGGTGCCGAAGTGGAGCACCTGGGAGCACTTCACGAGCTCGACCGCAAGGGCCTGATGATGTACGGCCAGATGACCGCGGGCTCGTGGATCTACATCGGCAGCCAGGGCATCGTGCAGGGCACCTACGAGACGTTCGTCGAAGCGGGCCGGCAGCACTACGGCGGCGATCTCGCCGGCCGCTGGATCCTCACCGCGGCCTGGGCGGCATGGGCGGCGCGCAGCCGCTGGCGGCCACCTTCGCCGGCGCGTGCAGCCTGAACATCGAATGCCAGCAAAGCCGCATCGACTTCCGCTGCAGAGCCGCTACCTCGACGAGCAGGCGAAGGACCTCGACGACGCGCTCGCGCGCATCGCGAGGTACACCGCCGAAGGCAGGGCGATCTCGGTCGGCCTGCTCGGCAACGCCGCCGAGATCCTGCCCGAGCTGGTCAAGCGTGCGAGGCTGGCCGGCAAAAGCGATGAGGCCCGACCTCGTCACCGACCAGACGAGCGCACAATGACCTCGTCAACGGCTACCTGCCCGCCGGCTGGACGTCGACGCGTGGAAGACCGCGCAGGCCGACGCCGCGCAGCACGCGGCGCTGAAGGCCGCCGCCGCGAAGAGCTGCGCCGAGCACGTGCGCGCGATGCTCGCTTTCCAGGCGATGGGCATCCCCACCGTCGACTACAGCAACAACATCCCGCCAGGTCGCTCGACGAGGGCGTGGGCAACGCGTTCGACTTCCCCGGCTTCGTGCCCGGCGTACATCCGGCCGCTCTTCTGCCGCGGCGGGGCCGTTCCGGCTGGGTAGCGCTGTCGGGCGACCCGGAGGACATCCTGAAGACCGACGCGAAGATGAAGGGTTGTTCACGGCAGACCGCCTGCACCGCTGGCTCGACACGGCCCGGCAGGCGCATCGCCTTCCAGGGGCTGCCGGCGCGCATCTGCTGGATCAGCCTGAGAACGCGGCACCGCGCCGGCCTCGCGTTCAACGAGATGGTGAAGAGCGGCAGGCTGAAGGCGCCGATCGTCATCGGACACCACCTCGACAGCAGCGGCGTCGCGAACAGCCCGAACCCGCGGGACCGAAGCGACCGAGAGGACGGCGGCGACGCGGTGAGCGACTGGCCGCTCTTGAACGCGCTGTTGAACACCGCCGGCGGCGCCACCTGGGTCCAGGCCTGCCAGCGGCGGCGGCGTCAGCATGGGCTATCCGCAGCACGCCGGCGTCGTCATCGTCTGCGGCACCGACGCGGCAGCCAAGCGCATCGAGCGGGTGCTCTGGAACGACCAGGCCACCGGCGTGATGCACCACGCCGACGCCGGCTACGGAACGCCCGCGCGCAGTGCGCGCGCGAAACAGGGTTAAGCTGCCGATGCTCGGCTGAACATACCGACTGACCCTGCGACCCGGCGCGCTGGCGCTGGCCGACCTGCAAGCCGCTGCACGCGGGCGGCGTGCCGTCCGCCATCGATCCGGCCGCCGGTGTAGCCATCGCCGCAAGCGCCGCCGTCGTGCAGCGCCGCCGCCGGTAGCGCGCCGGTTGCACAGCGTCGCTCAACACCTGCGGTAAGCTCGCGTCCACCCGCATCAGCGGCGGCGACCTCGCCGGCGCTGCAGGTGGAACCCGATCCGCAGCCACAGCGCCCGGCGTCGGCAGCCCGCTGGCGCCGACCGTCGCGCGGCTGATGCTCAGGTTGAAGGCAGCAAGCCTCGCGCGCAGGCACTCCGGGAGGCGTGCGGCCGGTGGTCATCGACACGCTCGTCGCCGCCAACAACGCCGGCCTCGTGCCGGTGGTGCCGAGCCAGGGAAGCTCCGGTGGGCGCGTCAGGCGACCTCGCGCCGCTGGCGCACGCGGCGCTGGCGCTGATGGGCGAAGGCGAGTTCACTCGAAGATCAGGTGGCGGTGTGATGCGGCGCAGGCCGGACGCCGAGCGTGCTACGTGCGACCGACATCGCGCCGCTCGTGCTCGCGGCCAGGAGGGCCTGGCGCTGATCAACAGCACGCAGGCTGGCACGGCGCTGGCGCTCGCACGCCTTCTTCTCCTCGAGCCGGTGATCGGGCGGCGCTCGTCGTCGGCGCGCTGACAGTCGACGCGGCGCCCGAGGCGGCAGGCAGGACGTTAGACCCGCGCATCCACGCGCTGCGCGGGCGGCCCGGGCGGTCGACGTCGCCAGTACTACCGCCAACTGCTCGCCGGCAGCGGCATCACGCAAGCCATCTCGAAGGCGACGACCGCGTGCCAGGACCCCGTACGCCTGCGCTGCCAGCCGCTGGTGGTGGGCGCCTGCCTCGATCAACTGCCGCCCACGCCGCGCTGGTGCTGCTCCGCGAGGCGAATGCGGTGACGGACAACCCGCTGGTGTTCAGCGACGATAGCGCGATGATCTCCGGCGGCAACTTCCACGCCGGGCCGGTAGCCTGGCTTGCGATACGATGGCCACCGCGATCGCCGAGGGTCAGCGCCATCGCCGGGCGGCGCATCGCGATGCTGATCGACGCCGGCGTCCCGCGGCTGCCGCCGTTCCTGACGCCCAACGCGGGCCTGAACTGGCGGCTCTACATGATCGCGCACGTCACCGCCGCTTCGCTGGCCAGCGCGAGGCCTCAGCGCCCCCGGCCAGCGTCGACACAGCCTGCCGACCGCGGCAGCCAGAGGACCACGTCAACATGGCCACCTTCGCGGCGCGGCGGCTGCAGCCGATGATCGCCAGCGTCGCGCGCATCCTCGGCATCAGTGGCT
>JADJWD010000007.1 GCA_016716535.1 Betaproteobacteria bacterium
GGCCTGCGGCGCGACGCCCGGGCCGTTGTCGCGCACGGCGCACCGGACGCGCCCGCCCTCGCGCGCCAGGCGCACGACGATGCGGCGCTGCGGCGCCGCGCCCGCTTCGAGCGCGTGCATCGCATTGGTCAGCAGGTTGTGCAGGACCTGCTCGACGGCCACCGGGTCGGCGCGGGCCGGCGGCGCCTGCCCCTCGATGTGGATCTCGATGGCGCGTTGCTCGAGTTCGGGCGCGAGCAGCGCGGCCAGGCGGCGGGCGATCGCGGCCACGTCGGTGGCCACGGGCCGGGCGGGCGTGCCGCCGGGCTGCAGCAGGTGGCGCAGCCGCGCCACCACGTCGGCGGCGCGCCGCGCCTGCCCGCCGGCCAGCTCGAGGGCCTGCACGGCGCGGCGCGTGTTCTCGGCCGCGTCGGCCGCGTCCGCGGGTACGGCCTCGCGCAGCAGCCTGAGCGCGGCCTGCGTACCGGCCAGCGTGGCCGTGAGCGGCTGATTCAACTCGTGCGCGAGGCCCGCGGCGAGTTCGCCCATCGTGTTCAGCCGCGCCGTGTGCGCCAGCCGGGCCAGCGCCTCGGCCCGCCTTCGCTCGGCCCGCGCGGCCTGCCAGCGCCGCGCCGCGCCATAGGCAGCCGTGCACAACGCCACCCAGGCCGCAACGAGGGCCCACGGCCATTGCGCCGGCCCCGCGAAGCGCTGCGCCTGCATCACGAAGGGCTGGCTGGGGCTGGCCAGCGTCTTCGAGAAGGCGAACCCCGCCGTCAAACCGAAGGGCCGCGAGGGCGAGGCCGCGGCGTCGTGCAGCACGATGACGTCGCCGCCGTGGGCCAGCGTCACGTGCACCGGCGCATCGGCCGGCCACGGCCACTCCTCGGCCGGCGCGAGGCGGCGCGCATCCACCCGCAGCGCGAAGCTGGCCGGCGAACCGGCCAGCACCAGCGTGTACGTCGCACGGTCGGTGTCGACGGTGGCCAGCGCGGCTTCCCGGCGCCCCTGCGGCGCCGCGCCCGAGCGGGCCTCGGCCGCCGTCAACGCCGCCGCGGGCACGGGCTCGCCGCCGCGCGTCGCCGGCCATGGCTGCGCCGCCGCGCGCCTCCAGGCCGCCATCACCTGCGGATGCAGCGCCGGCAGCCGGGCCGTGGCGTCGGCCTCGCCGCCGCGGGCTTCGGGGCCGGCCACCAGCACCAGCGTGCCGAGCACCGCATCGAGGCGCGCGGTCGCCTGGCTGAGGATGCGGTGCGCGGTGCGCGCCTCGGCCTGGAAGTCCGCGCGGCGCGTCGCGATGTCCACGCGCACGATCAGCGCGGCCCCGGCGACGGCCGCGAGCACGGCGATCCAGCGCTCGCGTGAACGGGGCTGGCGCGGGGCGGGCATGGGTCGATTGTCTTCACCGCGCGCAGCCGGTGGCCGGCGGTCGTGCGCTATCGTCGGCGCATGAGCAGCACGCTGACGGCCCCCGGCACCGCGCAACCGACGCGCGGATTTGTGTCGCCGGGCACGGGCACCCTCTTCCGCAAGGAGATCCTGCGCTTCTGGAAGGTGGCGTTCCAGACGGTGGCCGCGCCGGTGCTGACCGCGGTGCTGTACCTGTTGATCTTCGGCCACGTGCTCGAGGACCGCGTGCAGGTGTTCGCGGGTGTGGGCTACACGAGCTTCCTGATCCCCGGGCTCGTGATGATGAGCGTGCTGCAGAACGCGTTCGCCAACAGCTCGAGTTCGCTCATCCAGAGCAAGATCACCGGCAACGTCGTCTTCCTGCTCGTCACGCCACTGAACCACTGGGCCTGGTACGTGGCCTACGTCGGCGCGTCGATGGTGCGCGGGCTCACGGTGGGCCTGGGCGTCTTCGTCGTCACGGCGTGGTTCGCGCCGCTGTCGCTCGCGCAGCCGTGGTGGATCATCATTTTCGCGGCGCTCGGCGCCGGCATGCTCGGCTCGCTCGGGTTGATCGCGGGGCTGTGGGCCGACAAGTTCGACCAGCTCGCGGCGTTCCAGAACTTCCTGATCATGCCGCTGACGTTTCTCTCCGGCGTCTTCTACTCGGTGCACTCACTGCCGGCGGCGTGGCGCTCGGTGAGCCACCTGAACCCGTTCTTCTACATGATCGATGGATTCCGGCGCGGCTTCTTCGGCGCCAGCGACGTGTCGCCGTGGCTGAGCCTGGCGGTGGTGGGGACGAGCTTCCTGCTCGTCGCCGCGCTGACGCTGCGCCTGCTGGCCAGCGGGTACAAGCTGCGCGCCTGATAATCCGCCGCCTGTACGGAGCCCACCGCCCATGCCCACCGAAACCCCCGCCGCCGAAGATCCGAAGCCGCAAGGCCGCGGCAGCCTGATGGAGGCACTGTCGCTGAAGTCGCGCTTCGTCCTCGTCTTCGGCGAGATCGACGACAAGATGGCGCGCCAGACCTGCGAGCGGCTGATCCTGCTGTCGCAGGAAAGCGAGGCGCCGATCCAGCTGCTGATCAGCTCGCCGGGCGGACACGTCGAATCCGGCGACGCCATCCACGACATGATCCGCTTCGTGCGCGCACCGGTCACCACCATCGGCAGCGGCTGGGTGGCGAGCGCCGGCACGCACATCTTCCTCGCCGCGCCGAAGGAGCGGCGCGTGTGCCTGCCGAACACGCGCTTCATGATCCACCAGCCGGCCGGCGGCGCCGGCGGGCGCGCCACCGACATCGCGATCCAGGCCAAGGAGATCATCAAGACACGCGAGCGCATCGCGAAGGTGATCGCGCGCGAGACCGGCCACAAGCTCGAGAAGGTACTCGCCGACATGGAACGCGACTACTGGATGAGCGCCGAGGAGGCGGTGGCCTACGGCATCGTCGCGCGCGTCATCGAGCGCCACAAGGACCTCGGCTGACATGGGCCCGCAAGGCGAGCCCACCGTCGAGGAGGTGCGCGGCTTCATCGCCGCCGGCCTGCCTTGCACGCACCTCGAAGTGGAAGGCGACGGCCGCCACTTCTTCGCCACCATCGTCTCGGCCGAGTTCGAGGGCCTCGTGCGCGTGCGCCGGCACCAGCGGGTCTACGCGGCGCTCGGCGATAGAATGCGCGCGCAAATCCACGCGCTTTCGATGAAGACGCTCACCCCGGCCGAGTTCGCCGCCGCCGCGCCCCCGCCGGCGGGGCCCGGCTCCACGGGCCACCACCACCCCTGACGCTTCCTGCGGCGCGCCGCGGGAAGCCGCTGCGCGCCTTTGCGGTATCGAGGCGCGGATCCAGGTGGCTCCTCCCGCGCGTGCTCCGGTTGCTTGAACCCAGACGCACCCGATGATCACGCTGGCCTTGTCCAAGGGACGCATCTTCGATGACTCGCTGCCGTTGCTGACGGCCGCGGGTATCGAGGTGCTCGACGACCCCGAGAAGAGCCGCAAGCTCATCCTCGCGACGAACCGGCCCGACCTGCGCGTCGTGCTCGTGCGCGCGACCGACGTGCCGACCTACGTGCAGCATGGCGGCGCCGACCTCGGCGTCGCGGGCCTGGACGTGCTGCTCGAACACGGCGCCGAGCACAGTGCCGGCGGCGCCGGCGGGCATGCGGGGCTCTACCGGCCGCTGGACCTGCGGATCGCCCGCTGCCGCATGAGCGTGGCGGCGCGCGAGGACTTCGACTACGCGAGCGCGGTGCGCCAGGGCTCGCGCATCCGCGTCGCCACCAAGTACACGCAGACGGCGCGCCAGCACTTCGCGGCCAAGGGCGTGCACGTCGACCTGATCAAGCTGTACGGCTCGATGGAGCTGGCGCCGCTGACGGGCCTGGCCGACGCGATCGTCGACCTTGTCTCCACCGGCAGCACGCTGAAGGCGAACCGGCTCGTCGAGGTCGAACGGATCATGGACATCTCGTCGCGGCTCGTCGTCAACGCCGCGGCGCTGAAGGTCAAGCGCGAGCCGCTGCGCGCGCTGATCGATGCGTTCGAGCGGGCGGTGGAGGGGCGGGGATGAACGGCGCCACAAATGCCACGGGCGCCACGAAGGCCGCCGCGGCGGCCGATTCGCCCGTGCGCATCGCAAGACTCTCGACCGCCGCCGCCGACTTCGAAGCCCGCTTCGAGCGCCTGCGCCACTGGTCGGCCGACGCCGACGCAGCGATCGAGCAGGCGGTCGCCAACATCCTCGCCGACGTGCGCAAGCGCGGCGACGCCGCGGTGCTCGAATACACGGCGCGCTTCGACGGCCTGCGCGCCGAAAGCGTCGCCGCGCTCGAGATCCCGCGCGCCGAACTGACAGCGGCGCTCAGCGCGATCACGCCGGCGCAGCGCGCCGCGCTCGAGGCGGCGGCCGCGCGTGTGCGCGCCTTCCACGAACGCCAGCTCGAAGCCTGCGGGCGCGGCTTCACGTTCCGCGATGCCGACGGCACGCTGCTCGGGCAGAAGGTGACGCCGCTCGATCGTGTCGGCCTCTACGTGCCCGGCGGCAAGGCGGCGTACCCGTCGAGCGTGCTGATGAACGCGGTGCCGGCCAAGGTGGCCGGCGTCGGCGAGATCGTGATGGTGGTGCCGACGCCGCTGCGCGGCAGCGTGGCCACCGGCGGCAGTGGCAGCGCCGCCGGCGCTGCCACGATCGGCGAGCGCAACCCGCTTGTCCTCGCCGCCGCCGCGGTGGCCGGCGTCGACCGCGCCTTCACGATCGGCGGCGCGCAGGCCGTCGGCGCGCTCGCCTTCGGCACGGCCACCGTGCCGCGCGTCGACAAGATCACCGGCCCGGGCAACGCCTACGTCGCCAGCGCCAAGCGGCGCGTCTTCGGCGAAGTGGGCATCGACATGATCGCGGGCCCCAGCGAAATCCTCGTGCTCGCCGACGGCACGACGCCGCCCGACTGGGTGGCGATGGACCTCTTCAGCCAGGCCGAGCACGACGAACTCGCGCAAAGCATCCTGCTCTGCCCCGACGCGGCCTACCTCGACGCGGTGGCCGCCAGCATCGAGCGGCTGCTGCCGGCGCTGCCGCGCGCCGCCGTCATCCGCGCCAGCCTGGAAGGCCGCGGGGCGCTCGTGCACACGCGCAGCATGGAAGAGGCCTGCGAGATCAGCAACCGCATCGCGCCCGAGCACCTGGAGGTCAGCGCCCGCGAGCCGCAGCGTTGGGAGCCGCTGCTCAAGCACGCCGGCGCGATCTTCCTGGGCGCCTTCACGAGCGAGAGCCTCGGCGACTATTGCGCCGGCCCGAACCACGTGCTGCCGACCTCGGGGACGGCGCGCTTCTCCTCGCCGCTTGGCGTCTACGACTTCCAGAAGCGCACGAGCCTGATCGAAGTGAGCGAAGCCGGCGCTCGCCTCCTCGGCCCGATCGCCGCCGAGCTGGCGCACGGCGAGGGCCTGCAGGCGCACGCGCGGGCGGCCGAACTGCGGCTGCGTTGACACCAGAATCCCGACGTTGCCCAATGCCATGACGCCGAACGCCCTTGCCGCCCCTGCCGCCGTCACCCTCGCCGAGCGCATCGCCCGCACGGTGCGCCAGGACGTGCAGAGCATGCACGCCTACGCCGTCCAGCCGAGCGCCGGGCTCGTCAAGCTCGACGCGATGGAGAACCCCTTTCGGCTGCCGCCCGAGCTGCAGCGCGCGCTCGGCGAGCGGCTGGGCGCCGTGGCGATCAACCGCTACCCGGGGGCGCGGGGCGCCGACCTGATCGCCGCGCTCGCCCGCCACGTGCAGTTGCCCGCCGGCTGCAAGCTCATGCTCGGCAACGGCAGCGACGAGTTGATCGACCTGCTGTCGGTGGCCTGCGACATGCCCGGCGCCACCGTGCTGGCGCCGCTGCCGGGCTTCGTGATGTACGAGATGAGCGCGAAGCTGCGCGGGCTGCGCTTCGTGGGCGTGCCGCTGACCGCCGACTTCCAGCTCGACGAGGCGGCGATGCTCGACGCGATCGCCACGCACCGCCCGGCGCTGACCTACCTCGCGTACCCGAACAACCCGACCGCCAACCTCTGGGACGACGCCGTGCTCGAGCGGCTCGTCGCCGCGGTCGGTGCACAGCATGGGCTCGTCGTCTTCGACGAGGCGTATCAGCCGTTCGCCTCGCGCACCTGGTTGCCGCGGCTCGCGCAGCCCGGCCACGAACACGTGCTGGTGCTGCGCACGCTGTCGAAGTTCGGCCTGGCCGGCGTGCGCCTGGGCTACCTCTGCGGCGCCGCAGCGCTGATCGACGAGATCGACAAGGTGCGCCCGCCCTACAACGTCGGCGTGCTCAATGCCGAGGCGGCCCTCTTTGCGCTCGAACACGCCGACGAGTACGCGCGCCAGGCCGCGCTGCTGCGCGCCGAGCGCGAGCGGCTGCAAGCGGCGCTGCGCGCCATGCCCGGCGTGCAGCCGTTCCCGAGCGAAGCGAACATGATCCTCGTGCGCGTGCCCGATTCGAAGCGCGCCTTCGAGGGCATGAAGGCGCGCGGCGTGCTCGTCAAGCACATCGCCGGCCTGCACCCGCTGCTGGCCCACTGCCTGCGGCTGACGGTCGGCACGCCCGAGGAGAACAAGCGGATGATCGATGCGCTGGCCGCGAGTCTGGCAGCGAACACGGCGACAGACGCCACGGAGAACGTCCGATGACCGCCCCCCGCACTGCCGACCTCCGCCGCGACACGAAGGAAACCAAGATCCGCGTCGCGCTCAACCTCGACGGCACCGGCACCGCCCAGCTCGCCACCGGCATCGGCTTCTTCGACCACATGCTCGACCAGGTGGCGCGCCACGGCCTCGTCGACCTCGTCGTCGAGGCCGAGGGCGACCTGCACATCGACGGCCACCACACGGTCGAGGACGTCGGCATCACGCTCGGCATGGCGGTGGCGCAGGCCGTGGGCGACAAGCGCGGCATCACGCGCTACGGCCACGCCTACGTGCCGCTGGACGAGGCGCTGTCGCGCGTCGTCGTCGACTTCTCCGGCCGCCCCGGGCTGCACATGGACGTGCCGTTCAAGGCCGCGCAAATCGGCGGCTTCGACACGCAGCTCGCGTTCGAGTTCTTCCAGGGCTTCTCCAACCACGCCGGCGTCACGCTGCACATCGACAACCTGAAGGGCGACAACGCACACCACCAGTGCGAGACGGTGTTCAAGGCCTTCGCGCGCGCGCTGCGCATGGCGCTCGCCGCCGACCCGCGCGCCGCCGGCACGATCCCGTCGACCAAAGGGTCGCTGTAGCCGCCATGGAAACCGTCGCCGTCGTCGACTACGGCATGGGCAACCTGCGCTCGGTGTCGCAGGCGGTCGCGCACGCCGCGCTGGCCACGCAAGCGGCCGAAGCGCTGGACGTGCGCGTGATCCTCACCGCCAACCCCGAGGAGGTCGATGCGGCCGACCGCGTTGTGCTGCCCGGCCAGGGCGCGATGCGCGACTGCATGCACGAGCTCGAGGCCTCGGGCCTGAAGGAAGCCGTGCTGCGCGCCGCAGCCACCAAGCCGCTCTTCGGCGTGTGTGTGGGCATGCAGATGCTGCTCGAACACAGCGAGGAGCAGGACACGCCCGGCCTCGGCCTCATTCCCGGGCGCTGCGTGCGCTTCCGGCTCGAAGGCCAGCGCCAGCCCGATGGCAGCCGCTACAAGGTGCCGCAGATGGGCTGGAACCGCGTGCACCAGGTCGGCGGGCCGGCCAGTGCGCACGCGCGGCATGCGCTGTGGCGCGGTATTCCCGACGGCAGCTGGTTCTACTTCCTGCACAGCTACCACGCGCAAACCGCCATGGCGGGTCATTGCGTAGGCGAAACCGAGTACGGCGCTCGCTTTACCAGCGCCGTGGCGCGGGATAACATTTTTGCGACCCAGTTCCACCCCGAGAAAAGCGCGGCGCAGGGCCTCGCCCTGTATCGCAACTTCCTGCTCTGGAAGCCTTGATCAGCAGCCGCCGTCTCTCGGCCCTCTCGGCCCGCCCCGGGCCCAAGCAGTCCGCCCCGCCACCCGCTCCCCCTGAGCCATGCTGCTGATCCCCGCCATCGACCTCAAGGACGGCAAGTGCGTTCGCCTGCAACAAGGCGACATGAATGCCGTCACCACCTTCGGCGACGACCCGGCCGCGATGGCCCGCCGCTGGCTCGACGCCGGCGCGCGCCGGCTGCACCTGGTGGACCTGAACGGTGCCTTCGCCGGCCGGCCGGTCAACGAAGGCGCCGTCAAGTCAATTCTGCGCGCGGTCGACGAGCGCATCCCGGTGCAGCTCGGCGGCGGCATCCGCGACCTCGACACGATCGAGCGTTATCTCGACGACGGCATCAGCTACGTCGTCATCGGCACCGCGGCAGTGAAGAACCCGGGCTTCATGAAGGACGCCTGCAGCGCCTTCGGCGGCCACATCATCGTCGGCCTCGACGCGAAAGACGGCAAGGTCGCCACCGACGGCTGGAGCAAGCTCACCGGCCACGAGGTGGCCGATCTGGCGAAGAAGTTCGAGGACTACGGCGTCGAGGCGATCATCTACACCGACATCGGCCGCGACGGCATGCTGACCGGCATCAACGTCGACGCCACCGTCAAGCTCGCGCAGTCGCTGTCGATCCCGGTCATCGCCTCGGGCGGCCTGGCCGGCCTGCCCGACATCGAAAAGCTCTGCGCCGTCGAGGCCGACGGCATCAGCGGCGTCATCTGCGGGCGCAGCATCTACACCGGCGCGCTCGACTTCGCTTCGGCGCAGAAGCGCGCCGACGAATTGAACGGCGCGCCGGCCTGAGAGGCGCGCTCCTCCCTTCGCGCGGGCCGCAACGCCCGCCCCTCGCATGCTCGCCAAACGCATCATTCCCTGCCTCGACGTGACCGGCGGCCGCGTCGTCAAGGGCGTCAACTTCGTCGAGCTGCGCGACGCCGGCGACCCGGTGGAGATCGCCGCGCGCTACAACGACCAGGGCGCCGACGAGCTGACCTTCCTCGACATCACCGCCACCAGCGACGAGCGCGACGTCATCCTGCACATCATCGAGGCGGTGGCCTCGCAGGTGTTCATCCCGCTCACCGTCGGCGGCGGCGTGCGCACCGTCGCCGACGTGCGCCGGCTGCTCAACGCCGGCGCCGACAAGGTGAGCTTCAACTCGGCCGCGGTCGCGAACCCGCAGGTCATCCGCGACGCGAGCGACAAGTACGGCGCGCAATGCATCGTCGTCGCCATCGACGCGAAGCGCCGCATCGGGTCGAAGGCCGGCCCTTCGGGCCGACCGGGCGACGACCTCGCCGCGCGCGGCCCCGGCTGGGACGTCTACACGCACGGCGGGCGCAAGAACGCCGGCCTCGACGCGGTGCAATGGGCGCGCCGCATGGCCGAGCAGGGCGCCGGCGAGATCCTGCTGACCAGCATGGACCGCGACGGCACGAAGAGCGGCTTCGATCTCGAACTGACACGCGCCGTCTGCGACGCGGTGCCGGTGCCGGTGATCGCCTCGGGCGGCGTCGGCGCGCTCGAGCACCTGTCGGAGGGCATCCGCATCGGCGGCGCCGACGCGGTGCTGGCCGCCAGCATCTTCCACTACGGCGAGTTCACGGTCGGCCAGGCGAAGGCGCTGCTGGCGCGCGACGGCGTGCCGGTGCGGCTTTGATGCGCGGCGGCCGCGCTGGCCGCACAAGCCGCGGCCCTGCGGCCCCACCGCCCGGCGAAGTGCGCCTGATCGGCGGGCAGTGGAAACGCAGCAAGCTGCCGGTGCCCGACCGCCCGGGCCTGCGGCCCACGCCCGACCGCGTGCGCGAAACGCTCTTCAACTGGCTCGGCCAGGACCTCACCGGCTGGCGCGTGCTCGATGCCTTCGCCGGCAGCGGCGCGCTCGGCTTCGAGGCCGCGTCGCGCGGCGCGGCCGAGGTGCAGTTGATCGAATGCGATGCGGCGCTGGCGCGCTCGCTTGCCGAATCGGCGAAGCGGCTGCACGCGGCAGCCGTGCAGGTGACTTGCGCCGATGCACTGGCCTGGATGGGGCACTGCGCGGCGGAGCGCTTCGAGCTCGTGCTGCTCGATCCGCCGTTCGCGGCCGGCTTGCTCGGCCCGGCGATCGCGGCCGCCGCGCCGCTCGTCGCATCAGGCGGCTGGTTGTACGTCGAATCAGGCATCGAGAAGAACGCCGAAGGCGACGATGCCCCGGCCGCGCCGCCGCGCGGCTTCGAACCGTGGCGCACATTGCACGCCGGCGCCGTGCACGCGCAGCTGTTCAGGCGCGCCGCGTAGGCCAGCGCCCCGCGCTTCGCTTGCGCATACACTGCACCGCATCAAGAAAGCCGCTCCACGTCCGCAACACCAAGCCGCCGCCCCGCGCGCGGCGACCGAGGCAGCCCGCATGACCGCCGCCATGCCGATCACCGCCGTCTACCCCGGCACCTTCGACCCGATGACGCTCGGGCACGAAGACCTGATGCGCCGCGCCGCGCGCCTGTATGACCGGCTGATCCTCGCCGTCGCGGTGGGCCACCACAAGCGCACGATGTTCACGATCGCCGAGCGGCTGGAGATCGCGCGCGAGATCGCGCAGCCGTACCCCAACGTCGAAGTGACGGCCTTCCGCGGCCTGCTGCGCGACTTCGTCGTCGAGAACGGCGGCAAGGTCGTCGTGCGCGGCCTGCGCGCAGTGAGCGACTTCGAATACGAGTTCCAGATGGCCGGCATGAACCGCCAGTTGATGCCCGATGTCGAAACGGTGTTCATGACACCGAGCGACCAGTACCAGTTCGTCAGCGGCACCTTCGTGCGCGAAATCGCGAGCCTGGGCGGCGACGTCTCGAAGTTCGTCGCCCCGTCGGTGTTGCGGAGGCTGAAGGAGCGGGTCACGCAGTCCGAGGCCTGACGAGGCCAGACACGCCGGAACCATGGCCCTCTGGATCACCGACGAGTGCATCAACTGCGACGTCTGCGAGCCCGAGTGCCCGAATGACGCGATCTCGCTCGGGCAGGTGATCTACGAGATCGACCCGGCGCGCTGCACCGAGTGCGTCGGTCACTTCGCCGAGCCGCAATGCGTGCAGGTGTGCCCGGTGGCGTGCATCCCGGTGCACCCACAGCACGTCGAGACGCGCGAGCAGCTGCTCGCGAAGTTCCGGCGGTTGCATCCGGGGAAGGAGCCGGTGCAGTCCGCTGGCGAGGGCTGATCGCCGTCGCCGCACGCCGTAGGTTTTGGCGGGATCGGGCCACCGGGCGTCCTCGGCCCGGCCCGAAGCGCGACCGCGTATTCCTTCAGCGCGAAAAGAAGCTCAGAACAGCTCGATCGCCGGCACACCCTCTGCGCGCGCAGTGGCCGCACTCGCAGCAACGGCCGCAGGCCGCGCAACCGCCGCAACCGCCACACCACGCGTGACGCCAGCATGCGTGTCCTGCTGCGCCTGCATCACGTAAGAGCCGACCTGCCGATCCAGCCGCTCGCGCAGCGTGACGTCCGGCGCTGCAGCGGGGTCGACGCCGCCCTCGACCCGCCCCGCCACGCCCTGCAGATGCTCCTCGAGCTCGCCGAGCGCCGCCTGCACCTGCTGCACGCGCTGTGACAGCACGTCGTGGAACTGGAACTTGCCGAAGGCTTCGGTCAGCAGCTCGACAGTGGCGCGGTGGCCTTCGGCGAGCTGGGCGAACACCGCCTCGATGTCGGACTCGGCGGCCGAGCGGTTGAAGCGCGCCTGCATCTGCGCGACATCGTCGAGCACGCGCCGCATGCCGCCGACCGACTCGTGGCCCTTCGCCGCCGCCTGCACCGCGGCCAGATCCGCGTCGATGCCCTGCGTCGCCGCGGCGATCTGATCGGACATGCCGCGCGCCGCCGCCGAGGCCCGCACCGACAGCGCGCGCACCTCGCTCGCGACGACCGCGAAGCCCTTGCCCGCCGGGCCGGCGCGCGCCGCCTCGATGGCCGCGTTGATGGCCAGGAAGTTCGTCTGCTGGGCCACCGACGAGACCACGTCGACCAAGTCGTGCAGCTCCTTGACCTTGTGCAGCCGCTCCAGCCGCGCCAGGTGCAGGCGGCCGTCCTCTTCCTGCCGCTGCACGAAGCCTTCGAGGATGTGCCGCAGTTGCTCGTCCAGCGCCGTCTTGTCCTTCACCAGCGCCAGCAGCGCCAGCGCGTTCTGCGTCGAGGCCTGCACGCGCTGCTGCACATCGTTGGAGGCGTTCAGCAGCGCTTCGAGCAGCTTCAGCAGCTCGCCGGTGCCGACGCCGTTCACGTCGACGGCGCCGGACAACTGCCCTTTCATCACCTGCAGATACGGCGCCGCGTCGCGCAGCTCGCGCGCCACGTCGGCGCGCGGCATCGTGCGCTTCTTCGACAAGCCGAACAGCCGCCCCACCACCGCGGCGAGCGAACGCCGCAGTCCGCGCGGCCGTGCGGGACGCAGGGTGTCGTTCACCTCAGGCATGAACCGGCAGCACCTGTTGCACCACCTTCAGCAGGTCGGCGCCCGACACCGGCTTGACGAGCCAGCCGGTGACGCCGAGCTTCTTGGTTTCGTCGCGCTTCTTCGGGTCGCTCTCGGTCGTCAGCATCAGGATCGGCTTGAACTTCAGCGCCGGCATCGCCTTGATCGCGCGGACCATCTCGATGCCGTTCATGTTCGGCATGTGCACGTCGGAGATGATCAGGTCGGGCTTCAGGCCGCCTTGCAGCCGCTTCAGCGCCGCCGCGCCGTCGCCGGCGGTCTCGACGGTGAAGCCGTGCATCCGCAGGTTCGCCGACAGGCTCAGCGTCACGGTGGTCGAATCGTCGACGACGAGGATGGTCTTGCTCATGGTGGGGCCACGCGGGTTTTGGAGGAGTCAGGCGCCGTCGAGGGCCGGGCATCGAACGGATGATGCACAGCGCGACGACGCTGGCTCATGAGGTATCGACGCGCGCGCGTCGAAGTTGACTGCGTCGGGTCGCGATTGCGGCGATAGAGGCGACCGAGGCGATGATGGCGACAACCGCGACAGCCGCCGCAGCAGCACTTCGCCGCTGCCGGTGTCGAAGGCGACCTTGATGCCGTGCGCCGGCTTCAGGCGTTGCGCGACGACGGCGATGCCTTCGCGCTCGAGCGCCGCGAGTGCGTACTCGGCGTTGCGGTGGCCGACGTTCAGCATCGCCGGCATCTCGCCGCGCGCGAAGACGTGGCCGCCGCCGAAGACCTTCGCGACCAGCGCACCGCGCCGCGCGCCGAGCGCGAGCACCGCCTCGACGAGCGCGGGAACGGCGATGTTGCCGAAGCGCGGCCGCGGCAGGCCCTGGCCGTTCCAGTGCGGCAGCATGAAGTGGTTCATGCCGCCGACGGCCGCGCCGGCGTCCCACAGGCACACCGCGACACACGAGCCGAGCACGGTGCTGATGACACACGGCTGCGCGCTCGCATGCACCTGGCCCATCAGCAGGATGTGCGACGACGACATCGGCGCGCCGACTACAGCACCTCGGCGCGCACGAAGACGACGTCGATTTCGTCGTCTTCATCGGCAGCAACCTCGGCGGCATCGGCCACCTCGACCGCGTCGGCCGAATCGTCCACATCGACCCCATCGAGCACATCGACCATGTCGGCCTCCTCGCTGAAGCGGAACACGTTCGCGCCATCGGCGAAGAAGCCGTCGCCTTGGTCCTGCCAGGGCACGGCCAGCCCGAGCAACGCACCGCGCGGCGTGTCGTCCGCAAGCGTCAGCCGGCCGCCCATCAGTTCGGCGCAGCCGGCCGCCACCGCCAGCCCGAGGCCGAGGCCGCGGCTCGCGCGCGTCATCGATTCGTCGGCCTGCCAGAAGCCGTCGAAGGCGCGCTGCTTCTCGCGGCCGTGCAGGCCCGGGCCCTCATCGGCGACGACGAGCCGCAGCGCCGCCTCGTCCACCTCGCACGACACGGCGATGCGGCCGCCCGGCGGCGACCACTTGATCGCGTTGTCCAGCAGGTTCGCCACGACGAGGCCGAGCATCGACGCGTCGAGGCAGCCGGTGCAGGCGAGCGAATCCGCAGCCGGCGGCGCCGCGACGCCGTGGCGCGTGATCGCGAGCCCCTTCGCCACGGCCGCCGGCTGCAGCGTACCGATGACATCGTCGAAGACGGCACCCAGGTCGGCGCGGCACGGCTGCGCCTTCGCGCGGCCCGACTCCAGCTCGCCGGCCATCAGCACGTTGCGCAGCTGGAACTGCAGCGCGACGCTCTCGTCGCGCACCATGCGCAGCACCTCGCGCACGTCGGTCCACGGCGCCGGGCGCGATGAATCGGCCGCCAGCAACTGCTCAGACAGACCGATCATCGCGCCGAGCGGATTCGTCAGCTCGTTCATCACGCGCGAGACGAAGTTCGTCTTGCCGCGCTCGGCGTCGAGCAGGCGCACGTTCAGCTCGTCGATCGTCGCTTCCATCCGCGCGATCGTTTCGCGCGCGCGGCGCAGTTCGGTCAGGTCATCAAGGCGAGCGTCGGGCATGGTTCCAGTCCTGCATCGAGTCGAGTCTCAGGATCAGCGGCGCAATCTGTTCGAGCGGCAGCACGCGGTCCACGCCGCCCATGCGGATGGCCTCGGCCGGCATGCCGAAGACGACGCAGCTCGCTTCGTCCTGTGCGATCGTGAACGCCGCTGCGTCGTGCATCTCCTTCATGCAGCGCGCGCCATCGTCGCCCATTCCGGTGAGGATGACGCCGATCGCGTTGGGGCCGGCGTACGCGGCGGCCGAGCGGAAGAGCACGTCCACCGACGGCCGGTGCCGGTTGACCAGTTCGCCAGGCGTCACCTCGACGACGTAGCGCGCGCCGCTGCGCCTGAGCAGCGTGTGCCGGTTGCCCGGCGCGATCAGCACGCGGCCGCGCAGCACGCTGTCGCCGTCGGCGGCCTCCTTCACGTCGACGCGGCAGTGGCCGTCCAGGCGCTGCGCGAACGACGCGGTGAAGTGCTCGGGCATGTGCTGCACGACGACGATGCCGGGGCAGTCGTGCGGCAGCGCCTCGAGCAGCACGCGCAGCGCCTCGGTGCCGCCGGTGGAGGCGCCGATGACGACGATGCGCTCGGTCGTGCGCGCCATCGCGTGCTGGCCGGGAGAAGGCAGCACCGCGTCGGCGCTGAGCTTGGGCGCGACGCCCTGGCTGATGTCTTCGCGGCGGCGAGGGCTGCTGGCACCCGTGTACGCACACGCGGGCCGCGCGACTTCAGCCGCCTGGCCCAGCGCCCGTGCCGCACGCTGCAGCCGCTTGAGCCGCGCCACCGCCGCGCCCTTCACCGCATCGACGAGCCGCATTCGCTCTTCGTCGAAGAATGACGCCACGCCGAGCGTCGGCTTGGTGACGATGTCCACCGCACCGGCTTCGAGTGCGCGCATCGCCGTCTGCGAGCCGCCTTGCACGAGGCTCGAGCAGATGACGACCGGGATCGGGTGCTGGCTCATCAGCTTGCGCAGGAACGTGATGCCGTCCATGCGCGGCATCTCCACGTCCAGCGTGATGACGTCGGGCACCTCGGCCGCGATCTTCTGCACCGCGACGTACGGGTCGGCGGCCACCGCGATGACGCGGATGCAGGGGTCGGACTCGAGCGCCGCGGTCATCGCCTGCCGCACGACGGCCGAGTCGTCGACGACGAGGACCTTGATGACGTGGGCCATCGCTTGTGCCTCGCTTTCCTCACCCGGGCAGCCGGTAGATCGTCGGTTCCACCGGCACGAGCGGCGTTGCCAGCCGCGCCAGCGTCTCCGAGTGCCCGGTGAGGAACAGGCCGCCGGGCACGAGGTGGCGCGCGAGGTGGTTGACCACGCGCTCCTGCGTCGGCGGGTCGAAGTAGATCAGCATGTTGCGGCAGAAGATGACGTGGAAACGTTCGCCGACGCGGTAGGTGTCGTCGAGGAAGTTCAAGTGCATGAAGCGGCAGCGCTCGCGCAGTTCGGGCGCGATGCGCACGAGGTCGTCGTCGCGGTCGCGGCTGCGCAGCAGGTGCTTGTGGCGCAGCGGCATCGGCACCGGCTCGATCTCGCGGTGCGGATAGACGGCGCGGCGCGCCACGTCGAGCGCGAAGGTCGACAGATCCGCGCCGAGCACCTCGTAGTCGAACCCGGCGTGCGCGGCCGCGTGCTCGGCCAGCACCATCGCGATCGTGTAGACCTCGTGGCCCTTGGAGCACGGCGCGCTCCACACGCGCAACCGCTCGCCGGCGCGGCGCGGCAGCGCGGCGAAGCCCTCGCGCGCCAGGTACTCGAAGTGATACGGCTCGCGGAAGAAATCGGTCTTGTTCGTCGTGACCACGTCGATCATCGACTGCAGCTCGAGCCGCGTGCCCTCGGCGCTGAAGACGTAGTCGACGTAGTCGTCGTAGGTGTCGTAGCCCAGGCGCCGCATGCGCTTTTGCAGCCGCGCGGCGAGCATCACGCGCTTCTCAGGCGGCATGCGGATGCCGGCGGTGCGCTGGATGTACACCGACAACCGCGCGAAGAGGCGCGGCGGCATCTCGGGGTTGCCGACGAAGGCGCTGCCGTTGGCGTTGCCATTGGCGTTGGCGCGTGTGTTCTCGCCTGACGGTTTCATGCGTGCACCCCGCGGCGGGTTGCGGGCGGCCGGCCCGCCATGCCGGCCAGGTCGGCCGGCTCGGCAAAGAGCGCCACGTCGCCGTCGGCAAGGATCGTCGTGCCGGCAAAGAGCGCGTGGCCGCGCAGCAGCGGCGGCATCGGCTCGACAGCAGCCCGGCGCTGTCCGAGCACACGATCGACGACCAGGCCGAGCGGCTGCGCGCCGTCTTGCACGACGACGATGCAGCCATGGGCTTTGGAGTGCACCGCTGAATGAACGGTCGTGGCGGCGCCGCTGAACACCTCGTGCAGCCAGACGCAGGCAAGCGGCCGGCCGCGCAGGTTCAGCAACGCGCTGCCGCCGGCCCCTTGCGCCTGCTCGTCGAAACGCCCGCCGGCCGCGGCGCGCGCCGTCGCGAGATCGACGATCTCCTCGACCGGCGCGAGCGGCAGCAACAGACGCTGCCCGTCGACTTCGACGAGCAGCGCTTCGATCGTTGTATCGATCGGCGTATCGAAAGCCGCTTCGATCGGCGTTCCGGCAGCCGGCGCTCGCACCGCCTGCAGCGCCAACTCGACGCTCACCTCGCTGTCGGCGGCAACGAACAGGAACACCTCGCGCACACGCGCCTCGTCGTGCGCCGTCAGCAGCCGCCAGCGCCAGGCGAGGCAGGCGACATCGACTTCGAGGTCGTGGAAAGCCGGCAGCGCACTGGCGTCGAGCGCGGTCTCGAGGTCGCCCAGCGAAGCCAGCTCCTGCACGACGGCCAGCACGTCGACGCCGCGACGCAGCAAGCCCGGGCCCGGCCTGAATGCCACGCTCAGCAGCCGCAGGCCGGGGCCGGCGACGTGGGGCTCAGCTCGAGGCAACGGACGCACGGATCGAACCTCGGTCGACATTGCGCTGGCTCATCGCGCCGGCGCGCCGGCCGAGCACCTTGGCCAGCACACCCAGCAGGCTCGGCCCGGTGAACGGCTTGACCATCCACGCGGTGAGCCCGGCTTCGGCGCCTTCGCGCACGCGCTGCGGCGTCGACTCGGTCGTCAGCATGACGATCGGCAGGTAGCGGCGATGCGCGAGCGCGCGCGCCTGGCGCACGACACCCAGGCCATCGAGGCCGGGCATGTGCAGGTCGGTCAGCAGCAGGTCGACCGGCTGCATCGACGCCAGCACCTGCAGCGCGGCCGGGCCGCTGTCGGCCTCGAGCCCGTCGTAGCCGCCTTCGCGCAAGATGTTGCGCAGCAGCAGCCGCATGGTGGGTGCGTCGTCGCAGAACAGGACGACCGGCCGGCGTGCCGGCGTGGGCGGGGTGATTTCGAACTCGGGCATGTTCGTTCGGGGCGTGGTCGGCATCTCGAGCTGAGGGCGCGGTCAAGCCGCGGCCAGCTCCTCGCCGCGCTCGTGCACGCGCGCGAGTTCGCCTGACGAGAACACGCGGTCCACGTCGAGCAGGATGACGAAGCGGCCGTTGCGCTTGCCGATGCCCTTCATGAACTCGGTGTTCCAGCGCATGCCGATGCGCGGCACCGTTTCGATCTCGCCGGCTTCCAGCTCGGTGACCTCGTGCACCGCGTCGGCGATGGCGCCGATGACGAGCTTGTCGCCATCCACCGCCACCTCGAGCACGATGATGCGGCTGTCGCGTGTCGTCTCGGCCGCGGTCATGCCGAAGCGCACGTGCAGGTCGACCACCGGCACGACGCTGCCGCGCACGTTGATCATGCCGCGCAGGTACTCCGGCGCTCGCGGCACCTTGGTGATGTTGACGAGGTCCAGCACCTCGCGCACCTGCGCGACCTCGACGGCGAAGAGCTCGCCGTCGAGGCGGAAGGTCAGGTTCTGCGACCGGCTCTCGGGTGATCGCTCATGCGTCCGGTCATGCGACGGGACAAGCGCCTTGTTGCTCATGTCGTTCTCCGCTGTGCGCACGGGGCTCAGTAGCGCTCGAAGGCTTCGTCTTCCTCTTCGAGGCGCACCTGCACGCCCTTGGCCGCGGCGGCCTTCGGCGCAGGCGCGGCGGCCTTGGCCGGCGCGCTTGCGCGCGGGGCAGGGGCCGCATGCGCCGTGTGCGCAGCCGCGGCCTGCGCCGCTGGTTTCGCTTTCGCCGGCGCGCTGCGGGCACCGCGCTCGCCGCGCTCGTCGAGGCGGAAGTACGCCGCGGCCTCCTGCATCAGCACCGACTGGCTGGCCAGCTCCTGGCTCGTCGCGCTCATCTGCTCGGCGGCGCTGGCGTTCTGCTGCGTCACCTTGTCCAGCTGCTGGATCGCGCGGTTGATCTGCTCGGCGCCGGCGTTCTGCTCAGACGACGCGGCGTTGATCTCCTTGACGAGCTCGGTCGTGCGCTGGATGTCGGGCAGCATCTCCTCGAGCATCTGGCCGGCGCGCTCGGCGACGCCGACGCTGGAGACCGACAGCTCGTTGATCTCGTTGGCCGCGAGCTGGCTGCGCTCGGCGAGCTTGCGCACTTCGGAGGCGACGACCGCGAAGCCGCGGCCGTGTTCGCCGGCGCGCGCCGCCTCGATGGCCGCGTTCAGCGCCAGCAGGTCGGTCTGGCGCGCGATCTCCTGCACGATGCCGATCTTCTCGGCGATCGTGCGCATCGCGCCCACCGCCTGGCCGACCGACTCGTTGGTGTTGCGCGCGCCCTCGGCCGCCTTGACCGAGATCTTCGTCGTCTGCTGCGCGTTGTCGGCCGTCTGCCGGATGTTGGCGGCCATCTCTTCCATCGAGGCGCTCGCCTCCTCGGTGGAGCTGGCCTGCTCGGCGGCGCCTTGCGACAGCTCCTCGGACGATGACGAGAGCTCCTCGGCGCCGGCGGCCACGTTCTCGGCCGAGTCCTGCACGCGGCTGATCACGTCGCGCAGCCGCTTGACCATCTCGTTGAGGTTGCCGACGAGGTCGCCCACCTCGTCGCGAGCGCGGTAGTCCAGCGTCTTCGTCAGGTCGCCGCCGGCGATGCCCGCGGCCAGCTCGCCGGCGCGGCCGAGCGCGCGGGCGATCGCGAACGAGATCCACAGCGCGATCGCGAGGCCCGAGATCGACACGATGGCCAGCAAGGCGATCAGCAGGTTGCGCGCGCTCTGGTACTCGGCGTCGGAGTCGGCCATCGCCTTGTCCATCATGGCCACGTTCTGTTTGGCGAGGTTGTCCAGCAGCTCCTCGGCCTTGTCGAGCGCCTGGCGCGCCTTGCCGCCGGACAGCTTCACCGCCTCGCGGTTGAGCTGCTCGGCGCGGTCCTTGCGCCCGGCGGCCAACTCCTTGGAGGCCTGCACCGTCAGCGAGAAGACCTCGCGCCGCACGGCCAGGTAGGCGGCCACGGCCTCCTTGGTCTGCTCCATCCAGGCCTTGCCCTCGGTGGTGGTGACGAGCGCGGCGACCTTCGCGTGCATCGCCTCGTACTCCTTGAGCAGCGCATCGCCGCGGCGGCTGGTCTCCTCGGTCTCGGCCACCGTCTCGGCGAGGATCAGGCTCTTCTCGTTGCGCCCGAGCGCGACGAGCTGGCGCTGCATCTCGGTCGTCAGCGCCACCTTCGGCGCCGTGCTCGAGCCGATCTCGTTGAGCATCTGGTTGACGGTGTTCAGCTTGCCGAGGCCGATGAACACGGCCGCCGCGCTGAGCACGATGACGAGCACGAAGGAGCTGAGCAGCTTCAGTTTGATGGTGAATCGCATGGGGGTTCTCCGTGGGAGGCGGGGCAGGCGGGGGAATCGTTGGGTGGCAGGGCGGGCGGCGCGCGCGGTCAGTGCGGCGGCGAGGCAGCAGCGGGCGCGCGCGGCGGGCCCGCGCCGGCGTGGCCGCGATGACCATGGCCGTGCGTGTGTTCAATGCACGGCGGCACGCGCTCTCTCCTTCTGGTCGACGTTGGCCAAGAGCGACGCGATGTCGAGGAAGAGCGCGATCTCGCCGCCACCCAGGAGGATGCTGCCGGCCAGCCCGTCGATGCCCTCGAACAGGCGGCCGAGCGGCTTGATCACCGCCTGCATGCCGCCGTACAGCCGCTCGACGACGAGGCCGACCTTGCGCCCGCCGTGGTGCACGACGACGACGTTCTCGCTCGGGCGCGCGTTGCCGTTGCGCGGCAGGCCGAACAGCTCGCGCAGGCGCACGTACGGCAGCATCTCGCCGTGCAGCGTCATGTAGTCGCAGCCGCCGGCGCGCTCTTCGAAGCCGATGCACTCGCCGACGCTTTCCAGCGGCACGACGAAGTGCGCATCGCCGACACCGACGCGGAAGCCGTCGATG
Organism: Betaproteobacteria bacterium; assembly: GCA_016716535.1. Lineage (GTDB taxonomy): Bacteria > Pseudomonadota > Gammaproteobacteria > Burkholderiales > Burkholderiaceae_C > Rubrivivax. Next base: position 20,632 of record JADJWD010000007.1, read on the forward strand.
ATGGCCAGCGTCAGCGGCAGCCGCACGGTGATGCGGCAGCCGGCGCCCGGCTCGCTGTGAATGTGGATCGAGCCGCGCAGCGCCTGGATGTTGCGCCGCACGACATCCATGCCGACACCGCGGCCGGACAGCTCGGTGACGCGCTCGGCGGTCGAGAAGCCGGGCTCGAAGATGAGGCGATGGATCTCGGCGTCGCTCGGCGTCGCGTTCGGCGCGACGAGGCCGCGCTCGGCGGCCTTGGCGAGGATGCGCCGCGTATCGAGCCCGCCGCCGTCGTCGGCGATCTCGATGACGATGCCGCCGGCCTCGTGCCGCGCCGACAACGCGAGCCGGCCGCGAGCCGGCTTGCCGCGTTCGAGGCGCAGCGCGGTGGGCTCGATGCCGTGGTCGATGCTGTTGCGCACCAGGTGCATCAGCGGGTCGCCGATCTGCTCGACGACCGACTTGTCGAGTTCGGTCTCGCCGCCGGACAGCACGAGCTCGATGTCCTTGCCGAGTTCCTGCGACACGTCGCGCACGACGCGCTGGAAGCGGTTGAACGTGGCGGCGATCGGCACCATGCGCATCTGCATCGCCGCTTCGCGCAGCTCTTCGATGCGCCGCGCGACGATGCCCAGCGCTTCGTTCAGCTCGGTGTCGCCGCGGCGCTGCGCGAGCGCGCCGGCGCCGGCGCCGGCGATGACGAGCTCGCCGACCAGGTCCATCAACTGGTCGAGCTTGTCGGCGTCGACGCGGATCGAGCCTTTGGAGGTGGGGGCGGCGGGTTTGGTGTTGGTGGGATGGATGCTCGTGGCGCCGTTCGTCGGCTTCACGTCGGCCGACCTGGCGCGGATGTCGAGGTCACATTCGCCGCGCATGAAGGCGAAGGCTTCTTCGATGTCGCCGGCCGCGAGGTCACCTTCGATATCCAGCGCGAAGCCGAGGTACGACAGCTCGGGGTCGAACGGCTCCCAGGCGGGCAGCGCCTCGGCGGCCGTCGTGACGTCGAGTCGCTGCACGCGCTGGCCGAGTTGGGCGATCAGCCGCAGCGGATCGACACCGCGTTGAAAGATCTCGGGGCCCGGCTGAAGCGCGACGCGCCAGGCGCGGCCGGGGGTTCCAGCCGTGCGCCCATCGCTCACCGACGCGACAGCGGCGACAGCGGCGCCCGCGGCCGCGCATTCGAGCCACGGCTGCAACTGCCGGCCGAGCGCTTCGCCGCGCGCCACCGTTTCGCGCGCCGCGTCGGCATCGGCCTCGAAGGCCGCGAGCAGCTCGCGCAGGTGGTCGGCGCAGCCGAGCATCACGGTGATCAGCGCCGGCTCGGCGCCGAGCGCGCCGTCGCGCATGCGGTCGAGCACGTTCTCGACGGCATGCATGAAGTGGCTGATGTCGGGCGCCCCGGCCATGCCGGCGCTGCCCTTGATCGTGTGCGCGGCGCGAAAGGCGGTGTGGATCGTGCTGCCGTCGGCGCTGGCTTCTTGGCCGCCGCCGTGGCGCTCGAGCGCGAGCAGCGCGTCTTCCAGCGTCTGCAGCTGCTCGGCCGCTTCCTGCAGGAAGGTTTCCTTCAGGCTCTGGATCACGACGCCTCCACGCCCGGGCCGCCAAGGCCGAACTCGGCCGCGAGCCCCAGCAGTTGCAGCGCATCGGCGACGGTGCGGCTCGGCTGCACGAGGCGCGTGTCATGCCCGCCGGCGCGCACGGCGCGAGTCCACGCGAGCAGCAGTTGCACGCCGGCCAGGTCGATGTCGGTGACGGCCGAGGCGTCCAGGTCGACCGCCGCGGCGAGGCCGCCAGGGTCGGGCAGCGCCGCCTTCAGCGCCGCGGCCTCGTGGATGCAGACCTCGGCCGGGAGCGAGAAAGCCCGCGCGTGCGTCGAAGCGTGTGTCGTCATGGGGTCCGGGTGGTTCGGGTGAGCCGAACCCTGTCGGACACGAGAGGGACGGCACCCCCCTTCTTTCGGACCCGCCACCGCCGGACCGGTGTCAGGCGCCCTCGACAGGACGCTGTCGAGATTCCCGGGCGGTGCTGTGGGGAATTCGTGATTGCGCGCCGGAGTGGCGCGCATTGAGAACTACCGCACGAGCGGCTCGGTCAGCGCGGCGTGTGCGCGGCCACGGCTGACGTGGCTTGCCAGGTGACGTTGCCTTTGTCGAACGATGGCGCCTTGGCCTTCTTCGTCTTGGGCAGCTCGGCGCGCGGGGCGGTGGCATTGCTGCGCTCGGCGGCGGCGCGCGTGTCGCGCGACCGATGGCGCCGCGCGCTCGATGCGACACCGGCCGTTTCGCGCGCCTCGCGCTCGCGCTTCAGTTGCTCGCCGAGCGCGCGCTCGCGCGCGGCCAGGCGCTTCGCGGCCTGCACGTCGGCTTCGGGGCGCGGCGCGGGCAGGGCAAGTTGGCGCCCGCCGGGGCACGGCGCATCGCTGTAGACGCGACCGTCGGGTCCGCAGCGCCAGGCGCTGGTGGCCAGCGGCTCGGCGGCGGTGGCGGCCAGCGCGCCAGCGGAGAAGAAGGCCGCGACCAGCGCAGCGATTCCTGCCATCCTCGAAGCGCGCATGTTCATCTCAACCTCCGGCCTGGGTGTCCACATCCGGGCCCGCCGCCGCCTTCGCTTTCGGCGGCGCCGGCTTGTGCGCCCGCTGCGGCCCGGCGTGGACTTTCGCGAGCGCCTTGTCCATCTCGCCGGCCATCATCAGCGGCGCGGCGGCAAGCGATTGCTCGATGGCCTTGCTGATCGCCTCGCGGTGGTCGGCCGACGGGCGCTTGAGCACGTAGTTCGCCACCTCGGCCTTCACGCCGGGGTGGCCGATGCCCAGCCGCAGCCGCCAGAAGTCCAGCGTGCCGAGCATCGCGTGGATGTCCTTCAGGCCGTTGTGACCGGCGGCGCTGCCGCCGAGCTTCAGCTTGGCCTGGCCGGGCTGCAGATCGAGCTCGTCGTGGATGACGAGGATCTGCCGCGGCTCGATCTTGAAGAAGCGCGCCAGCCCCGCGACCGAGACGCCCGAGCGGTTCATGAAGGTCATCGGCTCGAGCAGCCAGATCGGCCCTCCATCACCCGCCTTGCCGTTCACGCGCGCCACCAGCGCCTGGTAGCTGCGCTCGGGCACGAGGTTCACGCGCAGCTCGGCGGCCAGCGCATCGAGCCACCAGAAGCCCGCGTTGTGCCGCGTCGCCTCGTATTCAGCGCCCGGGTTGCCCAGGCCGACGAACAAACGAATCATGGGCCGGGATTATCGGCAGCCCGAAAACAACGCGGCCTCACCGAGGGTGAGGCCGTCGTCGGGGTGAAGTGCACCGGCGGGAGGCACCCCCGCCGGAGGGGATTCACTTCTTGTTCTGCTTCTCGTCCTTCTTGGGCTTGGCCTTCTTGTCGGGCGCGGCGACCACCGGCGTGGTGGGCGCGGCTTCCTCGGTCTCGGCCTTGGGCACCGTCACCGAGACGATCACCGGGTTCAGCGTGCCGTGCTTGACGACCTTGAGACCCTCGGGCAGCTTCAGGTCGCTGGCGTGCAGGCTCTGGCCCTTGACGAGGCCCGACAGGTCGATCTCGACGAACTCCGGCAGCTTGGAGGCCAGGCACTCGATCTCGATCTCGGTGGCGACGTGGCCGACCAGGCAGTGGTCGGTCTTCACCGCCGGCGAGTTCTCCTCGCCCTTGAAGTGCAGCGGCACCTTCTTGCGCAGCCGCGTCGTCTCGTCGACGCGCTGGAAGTCGATGTGCATGACGATCGGCTTCCACGCGTGCATCTGGAAGTCGCGCAGCAGCACCTTCTGGACATTGCCGGCCAGGTCCATCTCGAGGATGGAGCTGTGGAAGGCTTCCTTCTTCAGCGCGAAGAACAGCGCGTTGTGATCGAGCTCGATCATCTTGGGCGTGCCGGCACCGTAGACGATGCCGGGCACCTTGTCGGCGCGGCGCAGGCGGCGGCTCGCTCCGGTCCCCTGCAGGCTGCGCTCATAGGCGGTGAACTTCATTTCCACTCCGATTGAAAAGGCGCCCGCGACCAGGCGCCGTGTGAAGGGTCAGGCATTCCGCCCAACCCGCCTGCGAGGCCGCCCGAAGGGTGGCCTCGTTATCCTCTAGAAATTATTGTTCTGCTCCGAGAACAACGACGTGACCGACTCGCCGTCGCTGATGCGGCGGATCGTCTCGGCGAACAGGAACGCCACCGACAGCTGGCGGATCTTCGGGTTGGCTTTCGCGGCGGCCGACAAGGGGATCGTGTTGGTGACGACCACCTCGTCCATCGCGCTCTTGGCGATGCGCTCCACGGCCGGGCCCGAGAACACCGGGTGCGTGCAGTACGCGTAGACGCTCTTGGCGCCACGCTCCTTCAGCACCTCGGCGGCCTTCACCAGCGTGCCGGCGGTGTCGATCATGTCGTCCATGATCACGCAGTTGCGGCCATCGATCTCGCCGATGACGTGCATCACCTCGGAGACGTTGGCCGCCGCCCGGCGCTTGTCGATGATCGCGAGGTCACAGCCGAGCTGCTTGGCCAGTGCGCGCGCGCGCACGACGCCGCCCACGTCGGGGCTGACGACGACGAGGTTCGCGTAGCGCTTGCTCTTCAGGTCCGACAGCAGCACGGGGCTGGCGTAGATGTTGTCGACCGGGATGTCGAAGAAGCCCTGGATCTGGTCGGCGTGCAGGTCCATCGTCAGCACGCGCTCGACGCCCACCGTCTCGAGCAGGTTGGCGACCACCTTGGCGCTGATCGGCACGCGCGTGCTGCGCGGGCGGCGGTCCTGGCGCGCATAGCCGAAGTACGGGATCACCGCGGTGATGCGGCGGGCGCTGGCGCGCTTCATCGCATCGACCATCACGAGCAGCTCCATCAGGTACTCGTTGACCGGCGAGCAGGTCGGCTGCACGACGAACACGTCGCGTGCGCGCACGTTCTGGCGGATCTCGACGGTCACCTCGCCATCGGAGAAGCGGCCCACCGACGCGGCGCCGAGCTCGACGCCCAGGTGCGTGGCGATCTCCTGCGCCAGCACCGGGTTCGCGTTGCCGGTGAAGAGCACGGTGTTGAACAGCACGGGTCGGACTCCGCGAGGGTGCTCCGGCAGGTGCGGCCCAACCATGTTCGGGCTGGCTGCCGGATCAGGAGCGGCGTGCGCCGCCCGGTGGCATGGTTTGGCAGGGGAGGAAGGACTCGAACCCTCGCATGTCGGAATCAAAATCCGATGCCTTAACCAACTTGGCGACTCCCCTACACCGGAGGCAGCGGTTCGATGAAAACCACTGCCACCTTCAACTTTCTCGGCCGGCCCAGTGCACCAGAGGGTGCCGGGCCAGCCCCTTGCACATCCGCCCCACCCATCCGGCCGGCAGACCGGCCGGGAAAACCGGCGCCGCTGCCGGCGCGGACATCGCCTCGGGGGAGGCGGCCGTGCCAGAACATGAATCCATCGTCTTCACTCTCGCGAAGACCGCACTGCCCGAGCCCGTCATGCGGCTGTTGCCGAAACGAACCTCGAGCCAGCGGGCGGCCGCCGCGACCTCGGGGCACCGGTCTTCGGCCGCGGGCTGCAGATCGTTCCTGCCGAAACCCTCGGCCGCCCAGCGGCCCTCGAAAGAGCCTGTGAGTATAACCGGCTCGGTATCGCGCCTCAGCAGCGGGTGAGTGAAGATCGCCCGGGTCTCGATCGAGGTCGGCGGCTTGACGACGGCGTAGGTCTGCGGCGGCACCACCACTGGCGTCAGCCGCTCGCCGATGCCTTCGACAAACGCGTTTTCACCGCCGATGAAGAACGGCACGTCCGCGCCGAGTTGCAGGCCGATGGCCGCCAGCCGTGCGCGCGGCCAGTTCAGGCTCCAGAGGCGATTCAGCGACAGCAACGTCGTCGCCGCGTCGGAGCTGCCGCCGCCCATGCCGGCGCCGGCCGGCAGGCGTTTGTCCAGGTGGATGTCGGCGCCGAGCGGGCAACCGCTTGCGGCCTGCAACGCGCGGGCGGCGCGCAGGCAGAGGTCGTCGGCGGGCAGGCCGACGCTCGCGCTGCCGGCCACGTCGTGACGGAAGAGCCGGCCGTCGTCGCGCCGCTCGAAGCTGAGCCGGTCGGCCCAGTCGATCAGCACGAACAGCGACTGCAGCAGGTGGTAGCCGTCGTCGCGGCGGCCGACGACGTGCAGGAAGAGGTTGAGCTTCGCCGGCGCGGGCACGTCGTGCAGCGCGCGCAGCGTCATGGCTTGGCTCCTTCGCGCGTTGCGCTGGCGCCAACCTCGGTGTCGAGCACGATGCGCACGGTCACCGCCGGCGGCCGGGCGCGCTTCGCTTCGATGCGGCCCTCAGCGTGGCGAGACAGATCGACAACCCAGCCGAGCTGTTCGAAGCCGGGCGGATTGGCCGACGGCACCACCGGCGCGCCGGGCCACGAGCGGCCGGCCAGCCAGTCGGGCCAGGCGTAGAGCGGCACGCGCTCGCCGAGGGCGCGATCGGCCAGGTCGTCCAGCGTCTCGAAGCGCATCTCGCCCTCGGAAGTGACGAGCCGCGCGTCGCCCGGCACCCAGCGCGCGCGGGCGAGCTGGGTGCCGAGTGGAGACAACAGCGTCAGCTCGCCGCGCGAGCCGTCGCCGCGCCACTCGAAGGCCGCGGTCTGGCTTTGCGCCGGCTGCGTCGGGGTGGCCTCGACGCGGACGCTTAAACGGCCGGCGGCGGTGAGCGGGAGCGTGTCGGCAGTGGGTGGGGTGGCGCAGCCGAGCAGGGCTGTCACTGCCGTGGCCAAACAAGCCACGCGCGTGAGGACGCGGCTCACGGGTCCGCGCGCAACCGCTTCAGCGTCTCGCGCAGCACTTCGTTGTTCGCGTCCTTGCCGCGCGCCTCGCGCCAGATGCGCCGGGCGTCGTCCTTGCGGCCGAGCGACCACAGCACTTCGCCGAGATGCGCGCCGATCTCGGCATCGGGGCGCGCGCGCCAGGCCGCTTCGAGGTGGCGCAGCGCCTCCTCTCGGTTGCCCATGCGGAACTCGACCCAGCCGAGGCTGTCGGTGATGAACGGGTCGCCCGGCGCCAGCTCGAGCGCGCGCTGGATCAGCGTGCGCGCCTCGGGCAGGCGCTGGCGCCGATCGGCCAGCGAGTACCCAAGCGCGTTGTGTGCATGCGCATTCGTCGGCTTCAGCTCGATCACGCGGCGCAGCAGCCGCTCCATCTCGTCGGGCCGCTCGAGCTTCTCGGCCATCATCGCCTGCTCGTACATCAGGTCGCTGTCGTCGGGCTGCCGGCGCAGCGCCTGCGTCAGCACGTCGTAGGCGCCGCGCCAGTCCTTCACCTCGCGCAGCACGCCGACTTCGGCCACCAGCTTGGCGCGGCCGTCGTCGGTGGTGCGCTCGGGCGCCTGACGGATCAGCTCGCGCGCTTCTCGCACCTTGCCCTGCCGCGCGAGGATCGACGCGCGCCGCGTCTGCACCTCGAGCGCGCGCCGCGGGTCCTCGATGCGCGCGAGCCACCGCTCGGCCGCAGCGAAGTCGCCGCGCTGCTCGGCGGCCTGCGCGAGCATCAGCCAGGCCTGCACGAGGCCGCGCTCGGGCGAGGCGGCGGGTTCGTCATCGCTGTCGCCGTCGCTGCCCGCACCGGCCGGCGGCGACGTGCCGGCCGCCTGCACCAGTTCGATGTAGCGCGTCAGCGCCGCCTCGGCCTCGCGCACGTTGCGCAGCTCGAGCTGCAGCGCACCCAGCGTGATGTACGCCGGCGCGAACTGCGGCTGCTGCTTCACCGCCTGTTCGAGCTGCGCCACCGCTTCGCTGTAGCGCTGCTGGTCGGTGAGCGAGCGCACGTAGGCCAGGCGCATCTGCGGGTCGACGTCCGAGCGCGCCATGTGCGCGGTGACGATGCCGGCCGCCTCGGGGTGGCTGCGCATCATCTCCATCGCCAGCAGCACCGGGCCCGGCGCGGCCGGCTCCATCGTGTTGGCTTCGCGCACGAGCGCCAGGGCCCGCGGCGCGTCGCCGGCAGCGAGCCACGCGCGGCCCTGCGCCACGCGCGCCGGCACGCGCGTCGCCTCGGCCTGCATGTGCGGGCGCACGATTTCCTCGATCAGCGCGGCCACCGCCTTTGCCTCGCCGGCGCGCGCGAAGAAGCGCGGCAGCGCGGCGATCGTGCCGCCGCGTTCGGCCGGCGGCGTCGCGTTGATCAGCGCACGGGCCGGCTCGGCGGTGTCGGCGAGCCGCCCCATCGCGACCAGGATCTGCAGTTGCGTGCGCAGCGCCTCGGCCGACTCGGGCCGCGCGGTGCGCCAGGCGCGCGCGGCGGCGAGCGCCTGGTCACCCGAGCGCGCGCCGAGCGCGACGTCGACCGCGCGGCGGAAGAGCGTCTCGTCGCGCGTGCGCCGCGCCGCGTCGAGGATCACCGCGTAGGCGGTGCCGTTCTCGCCGCCGCGCAGTTCGAGCTCGCCGATCAGCAGTTGATAGAAGAGCGGCGCGTCGAGCGTCGAGTTGACGACCGGTGCCGGCGGCGCTTCGGGTGAGGACGAGGCGGCGGCACTGGCCGGTGCCACGGGGGGCGCGGGCGGCGGGCTCGTGGTGGGCGAAGTTGGCGGCCGGTCGGGCTGCGCCTGCGCGCAGCCGACGGCGCCGGCCAGCGCCAGCGTGACGACGGAGAACGTCGTGAAAGCCGCAATGGCTCGGCGAGGGAATGGGCACATGGTCGATGCAGTCAAGGCGCCGGGCCGGGGGTCTCGATTCATTCTCACATAATGAATTCATGCCCGAGTTACCGGAGGTCGAAGTCACCCGTCAAGGAATCGACGAGCCGTTGCGGGGGGCGCAGGTGCTGGGCGTACGGGTGGGCAAGCCGCTGCGCTGGCCGCTCGGGTGCGCGGCCGAAAGCCTCGTCGGCACGCGGGTCGGGCCGGTGGAGCGGCGCGGCAAGTACCTCTGGTTGCCGCTCACCCGTGCCGGCCAGCCGGCCGGCGGGCTCTTGATGCACCTGGGGATGTCGGGATCGCTCGCGCTGCTCGGCACACCCGGCGCGCCCGGCCCGCACGACCACTTCGACCTCGCCACCGACCGCGGCACGCTCAGGCTGACCGACCCGCGGCGCTTCGGCGCGGTGGTCTTCGCGCCGGCGCTCGATGAACCGCCGGCCAGCCGGCTGCTCGCGCGGCTGGGCATTGAACCCTTCGACGCCGCGCTGACGCCCGAGGCACTGCACCAGGCGCTGCGCGCGCGCCGCGCGCCGATCAAGGCGGTGCTGCTGGCCGGCGACGTGATCGTCGGCGCCGGCAACATCTACGCCTGTGAAGCGCTGCACGCCGCCGGCATCCACCCGAACACGCCGAGCGACCGGCTGAGCGCGCGCCGCGCCGCGGCGCTGCTGCTGGCGCTGCGCAGCACGCTGGCGCGGGCGCTCGCCGCGGGCGGCTCGACGCTGCGCGACTTCACCGACGTGCACGGCATGAGCGGCAGCTTCCAGGCCGAAGCCGCCGTCTACGGCCGCGCCGGCCAGCCGTGCCGGCGCTGTGCGCGGCCGATCCGCCGCGTCGTGCACGCCGGCCGCTCGACCTACTACTGCGCCGGCTGCCAGCGCCGATAACGCGGCGGAGGGCCTTCCCTGGGCCTTCCCGTCACCGCGGGCTTGCCCCAAGCCCGCCGAGATAAACGGACACAGCCTCGCCGCACCCCCTGCGCTAGCATGCATCGAGAAGCCCAAGCGCCCTGGATGAAAACCGTCATCGCCCGCCAACTCGACGCCCTGGCCGGCTGGCGTGCCGCGGTGGACAAGCGGGTGCAGGCGCTGGCCGCGCTGCTGGCCGCGAGCGACCTGCTCGACGACGCGGCCTCGGCGCAGATCGTCGCGCTGCGCGAGCGGCTCGCCTCCGACAAGCTCGTGCTCGCCTTCGTCGCCGAGTTCTCGCGCGGCAAGTCCGAGCTGATCAACGCGATCTTCTTCGCCGACGCCGGCCGGCGCGTGCTGCCGGCCACCCCCGGGCGCACGACGATGTGCCCGGTGGAGCTGCGCCACGAGGCGGGGCTGCCGCCGCGGCTTTCGCTGCTGCCGATGGAGACGCGGCTGCGCGGCCTGTCGCTGGCCGAGCTGCGCGGGCGCGAAGAACCCTGGCAGCACGTGCCGCTGGAGCCGCGCAACCCGCAGGCGCTGACGCAGGCGCTGGCCGCGGTGACGCGCACGCAGCGCGTCACGGTCGAGCGCGCCACGGCGCTCGGCTTCTGGAACGCCGAGCAGCCCGAGGACAACCCGCCGCAGGGCCCCGACGGTCTCGTCGAGGTGCCGGCCTGGCGGCACGCGCTGATCAACTACCCGCACCCGTTGCTCGAAGCCGGCCTCGTCGTCATCGACACGCCGGGGCTCAACGCGATCGGCGCCGAGCCCGAGCTGACGCTGGGCCTCTTGCCCACCGCGCACGCGGTCGTCTTCGTGCTCGCCGCCGACACCGGCGTCACGCGCACCGACCTCGCGATCTGGCGCGACCACCTCGGCGGCGCGAGCCTCGAGCGCTTCGTCGTGCTTAACAAGATCGACACGCTGGTCGACCCGCTGGCCACCGCCGACGAGGTGGCCGAGCAGATCGAGCAGCAGCGCGAGGGCACCGCGGCGACGCTGAAGATCCCGCTGGCGCGTGTGTTCGCGCTGTCGGCGCGCAACGCGTTGTCGGCACGCGTCGGCCACGACGCCGAGGCGGTGGCCGCGAGCCGCATTCCGCCGCTGGAGCGCTCGCTGGCGCTCGAGCTGATGCCGCGCCGGCACGAGCTGCTGGTGGCTGCCGCGGTGGCCGTCGTCCAGCAACTGCATGGCGGCGCGCTGCATCGCCTCTCGGACCGCCGCCGCCACACCGCCGAGCAGCTGTTCGAGCTGCGCGGCCTGCGCGGCAAGAGCAGCAGCAAGCTCGTGCGCATGCTCGAGCGGGTCGAGGCCGAGGCGGCCGAGTTCGAGCACTGCACGGCGCGCCTGGCGGCGCTGCGCTCGGTGCAGATGCGCCAGCTGCGCGAGATGACGACGCGGCTTTCCAACGACACGCTGCGCCGCGAGGTGGCGCAGCTGCAGGAGCGCACCGCCGGGCGGCCGTTCAACTTGGGCGGCAAGTCGGCGTTCGGCGGCCTCGTCGAGCGGCTGCGCGCCGTGCTCAGCGCCGCCGAGCGCCAGGCCGACGAGATGCGCCAGATGCTCGAGGCGAGCTTCACGCAGCTGAACACCGAGTTCGGCTTCGCGCTCGTCGTCGGGCCGGCGCCGGGGCTCGAGAGCTACCGCCGCGAGCTCAAGCTCATCGAAGACAACTACAGCCGCTACTTCGGCTTCCACCAGGCCTGGCGCATGGCGCAGCCGGGGTTCGCCGAGCAGTTCAGGCGCATGCTGCTTTCGAAGCTGCGCGTCATCTTCGAGAACGCCGCCGCCGAGCTGGAACTGTGGAGCAAGGCGAGTTCGGGCCAGATCGAGATGCAGCTGCGCGAGCGGCGGCGCGGCTTCGCGCGCCGGCGCGAATCGCTCGAGCGCGTGCAAAGCGCCGCCGGCGAGCTGGAGCTGCGCATCGCCGAGGTGCAGCAGCAGGAAGACCACCTCGTCGCGCTGATCGGCCGCATCGACGCGCTGGCCGCCAACGCGGTGAGCGCGGCGCGCTGCGCGCCGGGCGAAGAAGAGATGCTCGTCGATGCGATCGTGCCCGGTGGGCAGGTCGCCTCGCTGCCGGCCACCGCCGCCGAAAGCCGTCGCGTCGAGACGCGGCTGGACGAAGCCGCCGCGCTGGCGGGGGCGCGGCAGGATGCGGCGTAAATCGAGCGTTACGCCGCCGGCCGGTTCGGCCACTTTGCTCGCCCCCTCCTTCGCCGCCGCCGTCCAGCGCTGGCAACGCCGCCACGGCCGCAGCGCGCTGCCGTGGGTCGGCGAGCGCGACCCGTACCGCGTCTGGCTCTCCGAGGTGATGCTGCAGCAGACGCAGGTGGCCACCGTGCTCGACTACTACCGCCGCTTCCTCGAGCGCTTCCCCGACGTGCGCGCGCTTGCCGCCGCGTCGCAGGCCGACGTGCTGGCGCTGTGGAGCGGGCTCGGCTACTACAGCCGCGCGCGCAACCTGCACCGCTGCGCGCAGCAGGTGGTGGCCGAACACGGCGGCCACTTCCCGCGCGACAGCGCCACCCTGGCCACGCTGCCCGGCATCGGCCGCAGCACGGCCGCGGCGATCGCCGCGTTCTGCTTCGGCGAGCGCGCCGCGATCCTCGACGGCAACGTCAAGCGTGTGCTGACGCGCGCGCTCGGCTTCGACGCCGACCTCGCGAACGCCGCCGCCGAACGTGCGCTGTGGGCGCGCGCCGAGGCGCTGCTGCCGGCGCGTGGCATCGAGAGCTACACGCAGGGCCTGATGGACCTCGGCGCCACGGTGTGCCTGGCGCGCCAACCGCGCTGCGACGCCTGCCCGCTGGCGGCGCGGCACTGCATGGCGCACGCGCAAGGCCGCGTGCACGACTACCCGGTGAAGGGCCGGCGCACGGCGCGCGGCGCGCGCGCGCACGTGCTGCTGTGGCTCGAGCACCGCGGCCGCTGGCGGCTGGTGCAGCGGCCGCAAAGCGGCGTCTGGGCGGGGCTGTGGTGCCTGCCGCTCGTCGACGACGACGCCGCGCTCGCCGCGTTGACCGCTGCCTGGGCGGGCACCGGCACCGCGCTGCCCGAAGTGCGGCACGCGCTGACGCACTTCGACTGGACGCTGCGGCCGGTGCACTGGCGCTGGCCGGCACGCGCCGGGTCGCCCGGCGAGGCCGTGCTGCGCCCGCTCGGCGAAGGCCGCTGGTTCGAGCCCGCCGAGGCCCTGGCCGCCGGGCTGCCAGCGCCGGTGCGGCGGTTGTTCGAGGCGGCGAAGCCGAGCTGATGGCGGGCAGGGCGCGGCCGGCGCGCCGAGCCAGCGTCCAGCGTCGTCACCGACAAGGTCGGTTTTTGCGGCAGCGAACCGGCCGACCAGGCTGGCAAACCTCTCAGGAGCGGTGCGCATACCGCTTCCCTTTGCAGCGATTGCAGTCGGTCGCGTACCAAGGCCGGCTGGCGGCTGTCGGCCAGAAGGCACCCCCACGTCCACCCGGCCTGGCGGCGCGGGGGCGCCGGGCAAGGGTCGCCGGTTCTTGGGCGGGGGGGGTCGCGCGCGCCACGGCAGGCCAGGCGGCGGACCACCCCACCCGCCCCCCCGCGGGGGGCGGCGGGGGGGCCCCACGCCGCCGCCCCCACCCCGGCGGCCCCCCCCTGAGCGCCCGCCACCTGGGGGGGCGGCGGGGGGGGCGGGCGGGCCATCGCCGGCGTGGCCGAGCGCATCGAAGCCGACTACCTGCGCTGGAACGAGTTCGACAAGACGGCCCGCGTGGCCAGCCACTCCGACGTCGGCGTGATCGAGCTGATGCCCATTGCCGACGCCGCGCAGTTTGCGTTCAAGTACGTGAACGGCCACCCCAGCAACCACCGCCACGGCCTGCCCACCGTGATGGCCTTCGGCGTGCTTGCCGACGTGGAAACCGGTGCGCCGCGCCTGCTCTCCGAGCTGACACTGACCACTGCGATCCGCACCGCCGCCATGTCCGCGCTGGCCGCCCGCGTGCTGGCCCGGCCCGACAGCACCCGCATGGCGCTGGTCGGCAACGGCGCGCAGAGCGAGTTCCAGGCGCTGGCCTTCCGCGACCTGGTCGGCATCCGCGAGCTGCGCCTGTTCGACACCGACCCCGCGGCCAGCGCCAAGCTGGCGGCCAACCTGGTGGGCCAGGGGCTGCAGGTGCGCATCTGCACCAGCACGGCCGAGGCCGTGAAGGGCGCCGACATCGTCACCACCGTCACCGCCGACAAGGCCAACGCGACCATCCTCACACGCGAGATGATCGAGCCCGGCATGCACGTCAATGCCGTGGGCGGCGACTGCCCGGGCAAGACCGAACTGCACCGCGGCGTGCTGGAAGCGGGCAGCGTGTTCGTCGAGTTCGAGCCTCAGACCCGCATCGAGGGCGACATCCAGCAGATGCCGGCCAACTTCCAGGTGACCGAGTTCTGGCGCGTGCTGTCGGGCCAGGCCACGGGCCGCAGCAGCGCCGCGCAGGTGACGGTGTTCGACTCGGTCGGCTTTGCGCTGGAGGACTACTCGGCGCTGACGTTCATGCGCGATGCGGCGGCCGAGCTCGGCATCGGCGAGATCGTCGAGCTGGTGCCCGAGGCAACCGACCCGAAGAACCTGTTCGGCGTGCTGCGCGACGAGCCCAGGCCTGTTGCTGCCTCGGCCGCCTTGGTTGCATCGGCCATCGCGCCGGCGCGCCGCGCGGCGGAAACCGCCTGATCGAACCTGCCTCCGACCCACCCCACGGCCGGCCGACCGGCACAGGACATCGCCATGAACGGACCCTGCCCGCCGCTGACGCCGGCCCCACTGACCGCGGCCTCCAGCCTGACGCCGGCCCCGGCGCGGTCGGCCCTGCGCGAAGCCATCACCGCGCTCACGCGCAGGCCCGAGCCCGAGCTGTTGCCCGGCCTGCTCGAACAGGCCCGCTTGACCGAGGCGCAGGCCGCTGCCACCCGCGAACGCGCGCTGCGCATTGCCGGCGGCGTGCGCCAACGCAGCCGTGCCGGCGGGCGTGCTGGGCTGGTGCAGGGGCTGCTGCAGGAGTTCGCGCTCAGCTCGCAGGAAGGCGTGGCGCTGATGTGCCTGGCCGAGGCGCTGCTGCGCATCCCCGACGCCGCGACGCGCGACGCGCTGATCCGCGACAAGATCGGGACCAAGGTCGGTGATGGTGCCGGCGTCGACTGGCAGCAGCACATCGGCCAAAGCCCTTCGTTGTTCGTCAATGCCGCGGCCTGGGGCCTGCTGCTCACCGGCAAGCTCGTCGGCACGCACAGCGACACCAGCCTGGCTGCCACGCTGCGCCGCGTCGTCGCGCGCGGTGGCGAGCCGCTGATCCGCAAGGGCGTGGACATGGCCATGCGCATGATGGGCGAGCAGTTCGTCACCGGCGAGACCATCGAGCAGGCGCTGGACCGTGCGCGCGAGCGCGAGTCGCAGGGCTTCCGATATTCCTACGACATGCTGGGCGAGGCGGCGCTGACCGCAGCCGATGCCGACGCCTACTTCGGCGCCTACGAGCGGGCCATCGACGCCATCGGCCGCGCATCTGCCGGCCGGGGCATCGTCGACGGGCCGGGTATCTCGATCAAGCTCTCGGCACTGCATCCGCGCTATGTACGCGCCCAGGCGGCGCGGGTGATGGCCGAATTGGCGCCACGCCTCACGCAACTCGCGCTGCTGGCGCGCCGCTACGAGATTGGCCTGAACATCGACGCCGAAGAGTCCGACCGGCTGGAGTTGTCGCTGGATCTGCTGGAGCGCTTGTGCTTCGAGCCCGCGCTGGCCGGCTGGAACGGCATCGGCTTCGTCATCCAGGCCTACCAGAAGCGCTGCCCGGTGGCGGTTGATTTCCTCGTCGACCTGGCGCGTCGCAGCGGCCACCGGCTGATGGTGCGGCTGGTCAAAGGAGCCTACTGGGACAGCGAAATCAAGCGCGCGCAGCTCGACGGACAGAACGGTTACCCGGTCTACACGCGCAAGCCTTACACCGACGTGGCCTACATCGCCTGTGCGCGCCGCCTGCTGGCCGCGCCAGACGCCGTGTTTCCTCAGTTCGCGACCCACAATGCGCAGACGCTGGCCGCGATCCAGACCCTGGCCGGGCCCGACTGGCATGCCGGGCAGTACGAGTTCCAGTGCCTGCATGGCATGGGCGAGCCGCTGTACGAGCAGGTGGTGGGAGCGGGGACCGACGCCAGGCCCTGCCGCATCTACGCGCCCGTCGGCACGCACGAGACGCTGCTGGCCTACCTGGTGCGCCGGCTGCTGGAGAACGGCGCCAACTCCTCGTTCGTCAACCGCATTGCCGACCCCGATGTGCCGCTGGACACGCTGGTGGAGGACCCGGTGCACACGGTCGAAGCCATGGCCGCTGTCGAAGGCACCGACGCTGCGCTGGGCTTGCCGCACGCTGCCATCCCGCTGCCCCGACAGATCTTCGGCCCGGCGGGCCATGCGCGGGCGAACTCGCGCGGCCTGGACCTGGCCGACGAGCGCACGCTGGCCGCGCTGGACCGCGCCTTCGCCGACGCGGCCGCGCGCCCCTGGTCCGCCGAGCCGATGCTGGCGCGCGGCGAGCCGCAGGGTGAATGGGTAGCGGTGCGCAACCCCGCCGACCCTGACGACATCGTCGGCCAGGTGCGCGAAGCCACGCCGGCCGACGTGCGTGCGGCGCTGACCGCCGCGACGCTTGCCGCCTCGAGCTGGGCGGCCACACCGCCCGCCGAACGTGCCGCGCGCCTGGAAGCCGCCGCCGAGGCGCTGGAGGCGCAGACCCTCACCCTGGTGCCGCTGCTGGTGCGCGAGGCTGGCAAGACCTGCGCCAATGCCGTGGCCGAGGTGCGCGAGGCGGTCGACTTCCTGCGCTACTACGCCGCCGAGGTGCGGCGCGACTTCGACAACGCCACCCATACGCCGCTGGGACCGGTGGTGTGCATCAGCCCGTGGAACTTTCCGCTGGCCATCTTCACCGGCCAGGTGGCGGCCGCGCTGGCTGCGGGCAACGTGGTGCTGGCCAAGCCGGCCGAACAGACGCCACTGGTGGCCGCGGTCGCCGTGCGCGCGCTCCATTCGGCCGGCGTGCCGGCCGGCGCGCTGCAGCTTCTGCCCGGGCGCGGCGAGACGGTGGGCGCCGCGCTGGTGGGCGATGCACGCGTTCACGGCGTGCTCTTCACCGGTTCCACCGAGGTGGCGCGGCTGCTGCAGCGCACGCTGGCCGGTCGCCTCACCGCGCAAGGCCAACTTGTGCCACTGATCGCCGAGACGGGCGGCCAGAACGCGATGGTCGTCGACTCCTCCGCGCTTTTGGAGCAGGCGGTGAGCGACATCGTCGCCTCGGCCTTCGACAGTGCCGGCCAGCGCTGCTCGGCGCTGCGCTTGCTGTGTGTGCAGGACGACGTGGCCGACCGCCTGCTGGCGATGCTGAAGGGCGCGGTGCAGGAGTTGCAACTCGGCGACCCGCGCCGCCTGGCCACCGACGTCGGCCCGGTGATCGACGCCGAGGCCCGCGCGAGCATCGAAGCCCATGTGCAGGCGCTGCAGGCCAAGGGGCGCCGTGTGTGGCGTCCGCAGGCCGCCGCCAACGATGCGACCGCCACCGCGGCCCGCGGCTGCTTCGTGCCGCCCACGGTGGTCGAAATCGACAGCGTGGCCGACCTCGGCCGCGAGGTGTTCGGCCCCGTGCTGCACGTGCTGCGCTACCGCCGCGCCGGCCTGGCAGCGCTGCTGGACCAGATCAACGGCACGGGCTACGGCCTGACGCAGGGTGTGCACACGCGCATCGACGAGACGGTGGCGCAGGTGGTGGCGGCTTCCAGCGCCGGCAACGTCTACGTCAACCGCAACATCGTCGGCGCGGTGGTGGGCGTGCAGCCCTTCGGTGGTGAAGGCTTGTCGGGCACCGGGCCGAAGGCGGGCGGGCCGCTGTACCTGCTGCGCCTGTTGGCGGCGCGGCCCGTGCAGGCGGCACGCCGTGCCGTGGCCCACGCCGGGCAGGTCACGGCCGAGCCGGTGCGAGGGCTGGACGGGCGCGAAAGTGCACCGCAGGCAGCGCTGACCGTATTGCGCGCCTGGGCGCAGCGCAAGGGCCTGGGCCTGCTGGCGGCGCAGTGCGACCAGGCCGCCGCCGAATCGCCGGTCGGATCCTGGACTGCCTTGCCCGGGCCGACCGGCGAAGCCAACGCTTACGCGTTGCAGCCACGCGAGGCCGTGCTTTGCCTGACCGACGACCACCCGGGGGCCGACGCCGACCGCCTGGCGCAGCTGGCCGCAGTGCTGGCGGTGGGCAGCCACGCGGTGTGGCCTGCGTCGGCGCGCGCGCTGTTCGACCGCCTGCCCGCCGACGTGCGCGAGCACGTCAGCATCGCGCAGGACTGGATGTCGGCCGGCGTGGCCTTCGACGCCGTGCTGCATCACGGGGAACCGTCGTCATGGCTGCACACAGCCGCTGAAGTGGCCGCACGGCCCGGCCCCATCGTCGGCGTCACCGGTCTCCAGCCCGGCGAGGGCCGCGTGCCGCTGGAGCGCCTCGTACTGGAGCGGTCGGTGAGCATCAATACGGCCGCAGCCGGCGGCAACGCGAGCCTGATGACGATCGGCTGAAAGGGCGCGCGGCAGCAGGAATACGGAGCGGGTTCGACATCTCCCGGGACGCCGTTCTTCCCGACCGGCGAAGCGCGTCGATGGCTCAATGACGGTGATCGTCCTGCTCCTTCACCGTCAGCGTGCCGACCTGGGATCCGCCCATCGAGACGTCCCGAAAGACGACCTTGCCGGCGAACAGCGTCAGCACCGCCTTGGCCTTGTCGATGTCGGCTGCCGGCATCTGCAGCACGTTCTGGTCCAGCACGACGATGTCCGCCGCCTTGCCCAACTCGAGGGAGCCGGTCTCGTTCTCCGCGAACAGCAGGTGCGCGCCGGCAATGGTGTGGCTGGCCAGCATGGCGTCCAGCGACACCCCGGCCGCGACGCCGGCGCGGATCCGTACCAGCGGGAAGAAGTCGCGGACCGGGTAGTCGCTCGACGAGGTGACTCGCACGCCGGCATCGACGAAGGCCTTGGGCGTCGGATGGCCGTCGGCGATCACATCCAGGGCCTTGAAGCGGTCGACCAACGGCGAGGCATTGCTGCTGACGTGCGTGATCGTGTGGCGCGCATCGCGCCTGCCGTTCTGCTGGGTCGCGTACTCGATCGCATCGAGCATCAGGCCGTAGCTGCTCGTGGGCCCGATGTCGTGGATGTAGATCCGGAACTTCTCCTTGTCCAAGGCCGCGGCGGTACGCTTGAGGGTCTCCTGGTCCCAGACCAGCGAGCCGAAGGTGCTGCTGGCCCCGGTGCCGAAGATCTTGATGGAGTTGATCTTGAACATCCGGCCCTGGTACTTCTCGCGCAAGGCGACGAGCTCGGGCACCTGCGACAGGCCGCGCGTCTCGTCGGCCCACAGCAGCAGGTCATATCTCACCGTCAGCTTGTCTTCCCTGTCGAGCTGCTGCAGCGCCTGCAGGTACGGCTCCGTCGGGTAGTGCACCGGCACTGCCACGGCGGTGACGCCACGCTGCGCGGCGAACTCGGACTGGAAGGACAGGATCGATGCCCGGTACTCCTCCACCGTGAAGTCGGGCTGGGGCAACGCCGAGATGACGAGGTTCTGCGCGCCGAACTCGCGCACGATTCCGGTGGGCTCGCCGGTCACGGGGTCGCGGTCGATGAACGCGCCCGGCGGGTTGGGGGTGTCCCTGGTGATGCCGGCGTTACGCATGGCGCGGGTGTTGGCCCACACCTCGTGGTGACCGTTGGTGATGTACACCGCCGGGATGTCGCGCCCCACGATCTCGTCGAGCAGCTGCATCGGCGACTTGCCCGTGGCGGTGGCCTGCGCCAGCACGTAGTTCAGGTTCCAGCCCACCCCGCGCACCTGCCTGGCTTCGGGTTGCCGCGCCAGGAAAGCCTGGGTCGCGTCGCGGTAGGCGTCCAGCGAAGCGGTGCCCAGCACCACCCAGTACATGCCTTCGGCCCGCAGGTAGGCATGGTTGTGGGAGTCGACGAAACCCGGCAGCACCAGCTTGCCGCCGAGGTCCTCGACCTTCGTGCCGGACGCGCGGTAGGCCTCCGCGCCCGCGTTGTCGCCGACGTAGACGATCTTGCCGTCCCTGACGGCCACCGCCTGAGCCTGCGTACGACCGGCATCCATCGTGTGGACGGTCGCGTTGCGCAGGATGAGGTCGGCGCCTCGATCGCTGCCGCCGCAGCCGAAGATGGAGACGGTGGTGGCGATGGTCGCCAGCAAGGCGGCGGCGATGCGGGGCAGGCGGTGCGGCCTGTCGTTCATGATGAGTGCTCCTCGGGGTGGCCTGTGATGACGGACGAACGGGTCTTCGGCCTGTGCTTGCAAGCGCGCTCTTGCGTGGAATCACAGGCTCCAGGCGATGCTAGGAAGCGGCTTCCTTGCGTTCTTTCGAGAAATGGCGCGCCTGTCTGGTTCGAGCGGGCAAGAAGGCAGTGAAAACGCCGATGCGGCACGAGGAACGGGGAGCTTGCGACGTCGTATGCCAGAGCCTAGAGTGCCGCTCGTCGAATCCGGTCCGACAGCATCCGAGGGAGTCGATGAGCAGGTTCATGGGTCCAACGCAGACGGCCGTCCCGTCGGCGCGCGCCTGCGTCTTCGGTGCGCGTCTGATCGCCATCCCCGCTTCTAAGAAGGTCGGCTCGAGGTCGTACGCCGAGCCGCACATGCAGATCGCCCTCTCGGGCAACGGTCGGCGCCGGCTGACGATCGGCTCGCGCGAACTGGTGCTGTCCACGAGTCCGGCCATGATCGAGTTGTATGGCGCAGGCTACGAGATCGCACGGACCGAGTGGGACGGCGAGCCGGGCGAGTGCGTGGGCCTGAGCTTCCCCCGAGCCATCACCGAGCGCTTCTTGCTGGACGATGGTCGGCGTTTCGAGCTGGCCAGCGCGCACGAGGTCTTCGATGCCGAGGTTTCGAGGGTCGGGTTTCAGCTCGCGGACGAAGTGCGCAGGGGCATGCCCCATGGCGTGCTGTTCGCCGAAGGACTTTGCCTGACGCTGATGGGACTGCTGTCACTGCGCCACGGGCCGGCTCGTCGGTCGCGTGAAGGGGGCGTAGCGCTGTCCAGCCGCCAGCGCCGCCTTCTGGAGACCTTCATCGACGGCAAGATGGGCACGGAGCTGACCATCGAGCGCATGTCTGCGCTTCTCGGCATGAGTCCCTATCAGTTCACCCGGCGGTTCAAGGCCAGTTTCGGCCTACCACCCCATCGACACGTGATGCACAAGCGGCTGCTCGTGGCCGAGCGGATGCTGCGCGAGGAGCGCGGTCGTCCGATTGCCGAGATCGCGCTGGAGGTCGGCTTCTCGAGCCAGGCCCATTTCACGGCAGCGTTCCGGCAGTACATGGGGACAACGCCGGCGCGGCTTCGTTGGGACTGAAGCCGGAGGCCCAGGACCGGAACTCGGCCGGCGTGAGGGTCGGTGCCGTGCTGCAGCACGGTCACCCCCTCGTCGGCGTCACCGCGCTCGTGCCCGGTGAAGGCCGCGTGCCGCTGGAGCGGCTGGTGCTCGAGCGTACGGTCAGCGCCAACACGGCCGCAGCGGGTGGCAACGCGAGCCTGATGACGCTGGGCTGAAGCGGCGCGCAGTGGCTTCACGGTCGCGCGCCGGCCTGCCCCGCGCACACGGTGGCCAGGCAGTGCGCAAAGTGCTCGGCCGCGGGCGTCAGCGGCACGTCGGGCTGCGTCAGCAGCAGCAGTTCGATGTCGCTCGGGCTGAACGGCGCGTCGGCGATGGCCACGATGCCGCGCGTCTCGGGGTGCCCCAGCAGCGGCTCGGGGAAGATGCTCACCGCGTCCGAGTGGCGCAGGATGGACATCGCAGCCAGCGTCTCGCAGACCACCACGCGCGTGGGCGGCGCCACGCCGGCCAGCGCGAACATGGCATCGACACGGGGCTGGGCGGCACCGGCGGTCGGCTGCGTCAGCACCCATTCCAGCGCGGTCAGCGCCCGCGGGTCCGGCTCGCGCAGAACCGGGTGGCCTTCACGCACGACGATGCGCTGCGGCGCGCGCAGCAGGCGCCGGGCGATGAACTCGTCACCGTCGATCTCACCCACGTCGGCCGCCACGGCTGCGATGTCGAGCGTGCCGTCGCGCAGCTTGGGCAGCACCCGCATCATCAAACCTTCGATCAGCTGCAGCTCGACGTTGCGGTAGCGCTGCCGGAACCAGCTGAAGGTTTCGCCCAAGGCCGTGAAGTTGAGAAACGGCGTCAGGCCCACGCGCAGCGTACCGGCGTCATCGCCGACCGCCTGGCGCAGGTCTTCCCGCGCCAGATCCACCTGGCGCGTGATCACGCGCGCACGCGCCAGCATGCGCTGCCCGGCCTCGGTGAGCGCCACGCCGCGCGCGCGCCGGATCAGCAGCGACGTGCCCGCCTCGTCTTCCAGCAGGCGCATCGACTTCGTCACCGCCGCCTGCGACACGTTCAATGAACGCGCCGCCGCGCGGATACCGCCGTGGTCGACGACGGCCACCAACGCCTCGAACTGATGCAGCTTCATGCCGGCCTCCGCCGAGACAACCAACGGCAAATGCGAATGGCTTCAGTGCGCATCTGGTTGCTGACAGCACATTGGCGCATGAGCAAAATCATAGGGTTTACACCAATAACTCTCTTGGCAATTGTGAAAGCACGAGCCGGATCCGCCTGACAACCAAAAGCGTTCATGAGGAAAACATATCGTCTTCGCGATTGCCCCACCAATCCCTAGGATCCGTGCTCACCAACCCCTTCTGCCATGCACCCCCTGATCCACTCTCTGCAAGCGCGAAGCGATGAGTTCGTCGCCGTGCGGCGCGACCTGCACCGCCATCCGGAACTCGGGCTGCACGAGGTCCGCACCGCGCAGCACATTGCCGAAAGCCTGCACGCCTGGGGCTACGAGGTGCACCGCGGCCTCGCCACCACCGGCGTGGTCGGCACCCTGCGCCGCGGCGCCGGCACCCGGAGCCTGGGCCTGCGTGCCGACATGGACGCGCTGCCGGTGCAGGAGACCACGGGCAAGCCCTGGGCCAGCGCTCACGACGGCGTGATGCATGCCTGCGGCCATGACGGCCACACCGCGATGCTGCTGGCCGCGGCCCGGCACCTGGCCGACGCAGGCCGGTTCTCCGGCACGCTGCACCTGATCTTCCAGCCCGCCGAAGAGCACCCGGGCGGGGCGAAGCTGATGATCGAGCAGGGCCTGTTCGAGCGCTTCCCGTGCGACGCGATCTTCGCGATGCACAACATGCCCGGCGTCGAGCAGGGCCGCCTGGTCTTCCGCGACGGCGCGGCCATGGCGTCGTCCGACGACGTCACCATCACGATCACCGGCACCGGCGGCCATGGCGCCATGCCGCACCGGGCGGCCGATCCCGTGGTCGCCGCAGCGGCCGTGGTGATGGCACTGCAGACGGTCGTCTCACGCAACGTTGACCCGCAGCACACGGCCATCGTCACCGTCGGTGCCTTGCATGCAGGGCGTGCCAACAACGTGATCCCGCAGACAGCCACGCTGGAACTCTCGGTGCGCGCACTCGACAAGGAGGTGCGCAACCTGCTGCAGGCGCGCATCACGGCTCTGGTGCAGGCACAAGCCGCCAGCTTCGGCGTGCAGGCCACGGTGGACTACCGGCGCGACTACCCGGTTCTGGTCAACACGCCGGCCGAAACCGCCTTCGCCCGCGAGGTGGCCGTCGAGCTGCTGGGCGCCGACGGCGTGACGCTGCAGGGCCCGGCGCTGACCGGCAGCGAGGACTTCGCCGTGATGCTGGAGCACTGCCCGGGCAGCTACCTCCTGATCGGCAACGGGGCCGGCGAAGGCAGCTGCATGGTCCACAACCCCGGCTACGACTTCAACGACGACAACATCGCCATCGGTGCCGCCTACTGGGTGCTGCTGGCCGAACGGTTCCTGAGCAACAGCCCCCAACCCCTGAAGGACATCCGCGATGAACAAGCTCTTCCTGCGTAGCGCCGCCCTGGCGGCCGGCCTGACCTTGGCCGTTTCATCGGCATTTGCGCAGGCCTGGCCGAGCAAGCCGGTCAGCCTGGTGGTGCCTTGGCCGGCCGGCGGTCCGTCGGACTTCGTGGCCCGCCAGATCCAGAACGACACGCAGAAGGCCTTGGGCCAGACGCTGATCGTGGAGAACATCGGCGGTGTGGGCGGCGCGATGGGCGTGCAGAAGATGCTGACCGGCACCGACGGCCACACGCTGCTGCTGGGCAGCCCGCTGGAACTGATCATCCCGCCGCTGACGCTGGCCAGCGTGAAGTACAAGCCGCAGGACCTGCGCGTGGTGGCCCAGCTCGTCAAGGCGCCGCTGGTGCTTTTGGCGCGCAAGGACCTGCCGGCCAACAACATCGAGGAACTGCTCGCACTCGCCGCCCAGCGCAAGGGAAAGCCGCTGAGCATGGCCAACACCGGCGCCGGCAGCATGTTCCACCTGGTGGCCGAGAAGCTGGCGCAGGCCACCGGCACGGAGTTCGTGCACGTGCCCTACCGCGGCTCGGCGCCCGCGATGGGCGACCTGATGGGCGGCCAGGTCGACCTGATGTTCACGATCTTTGCCGGCCCCGTCCCGGCGACCATTGCCGACGGCAAGCTGAAGGCGATCGGTCTGGCCACCGCCAAACCTCTCGCGAAGTTCCCGCAGATCGGCGCGCTGGCCGCGCACCCCAAGCTTTCGGGCTTCGAGTTCGACTCCTGGGCCGGCGTGCAGGTCCCGCGCAACACGCCTGAAGACGTCGCGCTGCGCCTGAACAAGACGCTGTACGACGCCATGGCCAACCCGCAGACGCGACAGGCCTTCGAGAGCACCGGCAACATCGTCGTGTCCCCGATGTCGCTGGCCGACCTGGACCGCATGTACCAATCGGAGATCGCGCGCTACCAGGCGATCGCCAAGTCAATCAACCTGCAACCGCAACAGTGACGCCGGTCGTCCAGGCCAGCCGATGCAGCCCCTTCACGTGGAGACCCTCGATGTCTGACCACCTGTGGCGCCTGGGCGCCGTCGAACTGGCCGCGCGCATCCGCGCGCGACAGACCAGCGCGCGCGAGGCGGTGGCCAGCGTGCTGGCCCGCATCGCCGAGGTCAACCCGC
Source organism: Betaproteobacteria bacterium (assembly GCA_016716535.1). Taxonomy (GTDB): domain Bacteria; phylum Pseudomonadota; class Gammaproteobacteria; order Burkholderiales; family Burkholderiaceae_C; genus Rubrivivax. Next base: position 45,301 of record JADJWD010000007.1, read on the forward strand.
GCATCAACGCGCTGGCCGAAGTTATGAACGACAAGGCCCTGGCCGCCGCCGACGCGGCCGACGCTGCGCTCGCGGCCGGCCTGGCGCCCGGTATGCTGCACGGCGTGCCGGTGACGATCAAGGTCAACGTGGACACCGCGGGCCACGCCACCACCGACGGCATCGTGGCGGCCAGGGACAACATCGCGAAGAGCGATTCGCCGCTGGTTGCTGCCATGCGGCGCGAAGGCGCCGTCATCGTCGGCCGCAGCAACACGCCGGCCTTCAGCCTGCGCTGGTTCACCGACAACGACCTGCACGGGCGCACGCTGAACCCTTTCGACGCTGCGGTGACACCCGGCGGCTCCAGCGGTGGCGCCGCGGCGGCCGTGGCCACCGGCATGGGCCCCATCGCGCATGGCAACGACTACGGCGGCTCCATCCGCCATCCGGCCTGGGCCTGCGGCGTGGTGGGACTGCGCACCACGCCCGGCCGAGTACCGTCGTACAAGGCCAGCGCGCCGAACCGCGTCATCACCAACCAGATGATGTCGGTGCAGGGCCCGTTGACGCGCAGCGTGCGCGACGCACGCCTGGCGCTGCAGGTGATGGCGCAGGGCAGCCCGTACGACCCGCAGTGGACGCCGGCGCCGCTGGAGCACCCGGCCCCGAACCGGCCGCTGCGCGTGGCCGTGTTCAAGCGCCATGCAGCTTACGACGCCGACCCCAGCGTGGTCGCCGCCGTCGAGCAGGCCGCCGCCTGGTTGGCTGCCGCCGGCTGCGAAGTGCAGGAAGTGGAGCCGCCGCACTTCGAGGAAGGCGCGCAGCTCTGGCGCCAGCTGGTGATGGACGACATGCGACGCGGCGGCCAGCCGGCGGTCGAATCGCTCGGCGATGCGGGCGTGCGTTCCGCGCTGCGCGGCTACTTGAGCGGACTGGTGTCGCTCAGCGCCGACGCGCTGATGGAGGCGCAACTGCGGCGCTTCAACATCTGCCGCGACTGGGCAGTGATGCTGGAGCCCGAGGCCGGTGGCCACGACGTGCTGCTGATGCCGGTGAGCTGGCAGCGTCAGTTCGCGATCGATGCCGACGTCGGCGAGCCCGAGCGCGTGCACCGCCTGCTGGCGGCGCAGAGCCCGCTGCTGGGCACGGCGATGATGGGCCTGCCGGGGTTGTCGGTACCGACCGGCATGGCCGGTGCGCTGCCGGCCGGTGTGCAGATCGTGGCCACGCGCTTCCGCGAGGACCGTTGCCTGGCGGTGGGCGAACTCGTCGAGGCGGCCGCGCGCTTTTCTGCGCTGGACCTGCTCGCGCCACACTGAACGGCGGATCGACGAAAGGGTGCGACCGTGGACGACATCGACCGACAGCTCATCGCGTTGCTGCGCAAGGATGCGCGCACGCCGATCGCGACATTGGCCGCCAAGCTCGGCGTGTCGCGCGGCACGGTCGGCAACCGGCTTCGCAAGCTGGAGGACAGCCAAGTCATCGTCGGCTACAGCCTGCTCCTCAAGCCAGAGGCACAGCCCGACTGCATCCGGGCCTGGATGGGCGTGCGCGTCGACGGCAACCAGACCCGCGCCGTGGTCGCCAGCCTGCTGGGCGAGCCGGGCGTGGAGAGCCTGCACGACACCAACGGGCGCTGGGATCTGCTGGCCGAAGTGCGGGCGGAGAACATGGCCGAGTTGTCGCAGGTGCTCGAGCGCGTGCGCCTGACCAAGGGCATCGCCAATACCGAGACGAGCATCCTGCTGGCGAGCTTCCGGTGAGGATCATCGGCGCACGGGCCACGGCGGCAGCCTTGCCGTTCCACCGGCTGATCGAGGCGCTGCGTGCCCTGTTCGCCAGTGGTTGCGTGGTGCCACAGCGGCACGTGCACCAGCCGGCGGACGCGATGACCTCGTTGATCATGCCGGCCTGGGTGCCCGGCGGCCCGTACGCGGTGAAGATCGTCAACATCGCGCCCGGCAATGCCGCACAAGGTTTGCCGAGCCTGCATTCCACTGTGCTGTTGCACGACGGTGCCACCGGCAAGCCGCTGGCACTGATGGACGGCGACACGATCACCGCGCGTCGCACCGCGGCAGCTTCGGCGCTGGCCGCTTCGTACCTGGCCCGGCAGGATGCCCGGCACCTGCTGGTGGTGGGTGCTGGTCGAGTGGCCGCCTTGCTGCCTGAGGCCTATGCGGCCGTACGTCCCATCGATCGGGTGAGCGTGTGGGCCCGGCGACCGGAGGCCGCCACTGCCCTGGCCAGGCGGTGGCGACGGCAGGGTTTCGATGCGCGTGCGGTGACATCGCTCGAGCAGGCGGCAGCGGAAGCGGACGTCATCAGCTGCGCGACACTTTCCACCGAACCGGTGGTGAAGGGCAAATGGCTGCGCGCAGGCAACCACCTCGATCTCATCGGCAGTTTCATGCCGGCCATGCGCGAGGCCGACGATGACTGTTTCAGGGGCTCAGGCCTCTACATCGATACGGACGAAGCGCTGGCGAAGAGCGGAGACCTGCTCGGACCCATGTCGTGTGGCATCCTGGATCGCCACAGCGTACAAGGGACGCTCGCAAGCCTCTGCCAAGGCCAGACACCGGGCCGCCGCGATGCCTTGCGACGCACGGTCTTCAAGTCGGTGGGGTCGGCCCTTGAAGACCTAGCGGCGGCGGTTCTTGTTGCCGACAAGAGTTTTTGAACTGCAGAGCGCCAGAGCCGCCCTGCAAATGTCTGCTCAGCTTGGTGACGGTAGTCTGCTCAGGGTCGCTATGCAAAGCTATCCATAGCGACCCCTATGCATAGGACTCAGCTATGCGTAGGTCCGCGGTGTCGGGCATTGTCGTCAGCTATGTCGACATGCGTTTCCGGCCACCGCGGTCCTTTGCATAGTCACAAGCTGCGCAGGAACTTCATCAGGTCGTCGCCGGCTCGGAAGCGCTGGAGCTTGATGTCCGGCGCCTTTAGGCGCGCCAGTGCCTTCTCCTTCATCTCCAGGTTGGCCTCCACGTAGCGGTGCGTCGTGTTCGTGCTCTCGTGGCCGAGCCATAGGGCGATGATGTTGAAGAGCACGCTGCTTTGCAGCAGGTGCATGGCGGTCGTGTGCCTCAGGCTGTGCGGCGTGATGCGCTTGGTCTTCAGGCTCGGCTGCTCGGCCGACGCACGGTCGACGGCGAGGGCCAACCGCTGCGCCACGTTGCAGCGCGTCATCGGATGACCGGATCGATTGGGCTCGGCGGCATCCGGTGGCCGATGCCGTTACCCCAGCACCACCTTCTTGTCGCGCAGGTAGCCGTCGACGATCGACAGCCGGATCACCGGGTCGGCCAGCTCCATCAGCTTCTGCTTGGCCGCCAGCGGCACCGGCAGCAGTTCACACCAGCGGTTGGCCACCCAGCCGGCATCGTCGAGCCGGTACGGTTCGGCGAAGGGCACCTTGTTCAGCTGCTGCAGCTTGCGGATCGCCTCGGCGAGCGCGTTCACCGTCTGCAGCATCGCCGGGCCCGGCGCGCGCGGCGGGTCGTCGGGCAGCGCTTCGGCGTTGCCTTGCCACAGGCCGTCGTCGCGCTGCCAGGCGGTGCCCAGCAGCCGAAAGCGGGTGAGGCCCGCGCAACGCAGGCGCAGGATGCCGGCCTGCTCAGCGTCGACGTCGTCGATGCGCGCCAGCGTGCCGACGGTCTCGAACTCGATCTTCGCGGCGCTGCGCGTCGTGTCGGTGCCCTTCTTCAGGCAGACGACGCCGAAGCCGGCGCCGGACTTCATGCACTCGCTGACGAGGTCGAGGTAACGCGCCTCGAAGACGCGCAGCCCGAGCACGGCGCCGGGGAACAGCACCAGGTTCAGCGGAAACAGCGACAGCGGCTGCGGCAGCCGCACCGGGCCATTCATCGCCGCATCATCCGCGCCCGTCCGCAACCCTGCACGCCCATCCGCAACACCCATCACTCGCGCGCATCGAGTTCGCGGTGCCGCACCAGCGTCGCATGCCGCGGCTCGAACTGGCGCGCCAGCCACTCGACGGCGTAGACGGACCTGTGCTGCCCGCCGGTGCAGCCGATGGCCACCGTCAGGTAGCTGCGCTGGTCGTCCTCGAACGCGGGCAGCCAGCGCTGCACGAAGCCCTGGATCTGCGCGAGCATCTCGCGCGCCTCGGGCTGCGCTTCGAGGTACGCGGCCACCGGCGCATCGCGCCCGGTCAGCGGCCGCAGCTCGCGCACGTAGTACGGGTTCGGCAGCACGCGCACGTCGAACACGTAGTCGGCATCGAGCGGCACGCCGTGCTTGTAGGCGAAGCTTTCGAAGACGAGGGTCAGCGCCGACTCGCGCGCGCCGACGAGGCTGCGCACCCAGCTGCGCAGCACCGCCGGGCGCAGCTGGCTCGTGTCGATGACAGTGGAGACCTCGCGGATGTCGGCGAGCAACTGCCGCTCGAGGTCGATCGCTTCGACCAGCGCGCGCTGCGCGTCGCGCTCGCCGCTGCCGGCCGTCAGCGGGTGCGGCCGCCGCGTCTCGGAGTAGCGGCGCAACAGCGCGTCGTTGCTCGCATCGAGGAAGATCGAGCGCAGGTGCACGCCTTCGCTGCGCAGCGAGTCGATCAGCGGCACCAGGTTCGGCAGAGACGCGGCGGTGCGCACGTCCACCGCCGCGGCGACGCGGTGCGTGAAGCGCTCGCGCTCGAGGCGGATGAAGTCGCGCAGCAGTTCGGGCGGCAGGTTGTCGACGCAGAAGTAGCCCGCGTCTTCCAGCGCGTGCAGCGCCACCGACTTGCCCGAGCCGGAGATGCCTGTGATCAGCACCACGTCCTGCCCGCCGTCGGCGGCGCCGAGCGGCATCCACTCGCTCATCGCGCGCGCTCCTTGCGGGGCTTGGCGGCGGGGGTTGCGGCGGGAGCTGCGGCCGCAGCCGCACCGAGCATCGCCTGCGCATGCGCCGTGCCCGACAGCCGCTCGCCACCGAGCATGCGCGCGATCTCGGCGACGCGCGCTTCGCCATCGACCGCCTGCAGCGCCGACAGCGTCCGAGCGCCCTGCTGCGCCTTGCTGACGACGAGGTGATGGTCGGCGCAGGCGGCCACTTGCGCGAGGTGCGTGACGGCGAGCACCTGCGCGCTGCCGCCGAGCTGCTTCATCAGCCGGCCGACGCTGTCGGCGACCGTGCCGCCGACGCCGGCGTCGATCTCGTCGAAGATCAGCGTCGGCGGCGCGGCCGAGGTCTTGTTCTTCGTGTGTGCCGCGGTGGTTGTGACCGCACGCGACGGCGCTTGCGCCGTCGTCACGGCAATCGCCAGCGCCAGCCGCGACAGCTCGCCACCCGAAGCGACCTTGGCCAGCGCACGCGGCGTGCTGCCGGCGTGCCCGGCGACACGCAGCTCGATCGATTCGAGCCCGTACGACTGCGGCTCGTCCTGCGGCACCAGCACGACCTCGAAGCGGCCGCCGGCCATGCCGAGCTGCTGCATCGCCGCCGTCACCGACTCCGCCAGCGGCGGCGCGGCGCGTTGGCGCTGCCGGGAAACCTGCTCGGCCTCGGCCCGCCAGGCCCGCTGCGCGTCGGCCGCGGCGCGCTCGAGGGCCTCGACATCGGCGGCAGCGTCGAGCCCGGCGAGTTCCTCCTTCCATTGCGTCAACAGCGCCGGCAGCTCGGCCGGCGCACGCCGGTAGCGGCGGGCCTGGCCCACCCACGCCGCGAGCCGCGCGTCGAGCGCAGACAACCGTTCGGGGTCGGGCTCGATGCGGCCGAGGTAGGCGTTGAGCGTGTGCGCCGCGTCGTCGAGCTGCGCCTGCGCGCCGCGCACGACTTCGAGCACGTCACCGAGCGCCCCGTCGAACTGCGCCACGTCGGCCAGCGCATCGGCGGCGCGGCCGGCAAGGCTGCCGGCGCTCGGCTCTTCGTCGCTCAGCGCCACGAGTGCCGCGCGGGCGCCGTCGATCAGCGCCTGGCCATGCGCGAGCCGCTGGTGCTCGGCGTTCAGCACTTCCCACTCGTCGGCGCCGGGTGCCAGTTTGTCCAGTTCGGCCACCTGCCAGGCGAGGCGTTCACGGTCGCGCGCGAGTGCGTCGCGCTTCGCCACCGCCTCGTCGTGCCGGGCCTGCGCCTCGCGCCACGCCTTCCATGCCGCAGCAAGCGGCGCGCCGTCGATGCCGGCGTGTTCGTCGAGCAGCGCACGCACGGCCGCCGGCCGCGTCAGGCTTTGCCAGGCGTGCTGGCCGTGGATGTCGACCAGCCACTCGGCCGCTTCGCGCAGCTGCGCCACCGTCGCCGGGCTGCCGTTCACCCACGCACGGCTCTTGCCTTGCGCGTCGACGGTGCGGCGCAGCAGCAGCATGTCGTCGCCGGTCGTGTCGAAGCCGGCTTCCTCGAGCCAGGGTTTCAGCGCCGGCGGCAGATCGAACTCGGCGCTGACCTCGGCGCGCGCGGCGCCTTCGCGCACCAGCGTCGCCTCGGCGCGGCCGCCGAGCGCGAGCTGCAGCGCATCGACGAGGATCGATTTGCCCGCGCCCGTCTCGCCGGTCAGCACCGTGAAGCCGGCACCGAGTTCGACTTCGAGCGCGGCCACGATGACCACGTCGCGCAACGCAAGCCGGCGCAGCATGGCTACACGCCGCCTTCGTACCAGCGCAGCTTGCGGCGCAGCGTCGCGTAGTAGCTCCAGCCGCGCGGGTGCAAAAAACGCACCTGGTGCGCCGAGCGGCGCACACGGATCTGGTCGCCGTGCAACAGGCTCGCGAGGTTGTGCATGTCGAAGCTCGCCGACACGTCCTTGCCGGCGACGATGCCGATCTTCACCTCACCGGCGTCGGGCAGCACGATCGGCCGGTTCGACAGCGTGTGCGAGGCGATCGGCACCACCACCCAGCCGCCGATCGCCGGGTGCAGGATCGGCCCACCGGCCGACAGCGCATAGGCCGTGCTGCCGGTGGGCGTGGAGACGATCAGGCCGTCGGCGCGCAAGTTGGCGACGAAGTCGTCGTCGACATCGACGCGCAGCTCGACCATGCCGGCCGTGCCGCCACGGCTGACGACGACGTCGTTCAGCGACAGGCCTTCGTAGATGCACTCGGCGACGCCGTTGCTCTGGCGCCAGACGCCGCCTTCGAGCATCGAGCGGTGCTCCTCCTCGTAGTCGCCGGCAAGGATCGGCGCGAGGCTTTCCTTGTAGCGCTCGAGCGGGATGTCGGTGATGAAGCCCAGACGCCCGGCGTTGATGCCGACCAGCGGCACGTGAAAGCGCGCCATCTCGCGCGCAAAGCCGAGCATCGTGCCGTCACCGCCGACGACGATGGCAATCTCGCAGCGGCGCCCGAGTTCCTCGGGCGTCAGCGCCTCGTAGCCGCCGATGCCGCCGACATCGCCGACACGCGCCGTGCTGCCGTGCCGGCCGGTGGCGGTGGCGCCCATCGCCTGCGCGGTGTCGCGCTCGAAGAACACCTCCAGGCCGCGGCCGGCGAGGAAGTGCGCGATCTCCTCCAGCACCGGCGCGATGCCCCGTGCCTGGAACTTGCCCACGATCGCCGCGTGTCTGAACGCCTTCGGCATGCGATGCATTAGACCATAGGGCCCCTCGCAGGCACGGGGGTCGCGGGGGCTTGGCGAGGCGTACTCGAGCTCGGTCGCACCCTCGGCAGCACCCTCGGTGATAGGGCGTCCGTACAATGAAACCGACATGTTGGATGACCGTGCCCGCACGCTGCTGAAGACGCTGGTCGAGCGCTACATCGCCGAAGGCCAACCGGTGGGCTCGCGCACGCTGTCGCGCGCCTCGGGGCTGGATCTTTCGCCGGCGACGATCCGCAACGTGATGGCCGACCTCGAGGAACTCGGCCTCATCGCGAGCCCCCACACCAGCGCCGGCCGCGTGCCCACCGCGCGTGGCTATCGCCTGTTCGTCGACACGATGCTCACCGCACGGCCTATCGCCGAACTGGACCCGAGCCACCCGGAGCTGGCCGCGGCGCGCGAGCAGATCCATCCCGATCAGCCGCAGCGCGTCATCGCGCAGGCGGCGTCGCTGCTGTCGAGCCTGTCGAGCTACGTCGGCGTCGTCGCCGCGCCGCGCAAGGCGGGCGTGTTCCACCACGTCGAGTTCCTGCGGCTGGGCGAGCGGCGCGTGCTCGTCATCCTCGTCTCGCCCGACGGCGACGTGCAGAACCGCGTCGTCTTCACCGCGCGCGACCACAGCACCGCCGAGCTGGCCGAAGCGACGCAGCACGTCAACGCCCACTACGCCGGCCTGACCCTCGAGGAAGTGCGCGAGCGCTTGAAGGTCGAGGTCGACGCGCTGCGTGGCGAGATCGCGGCGTTGATGCAGGCCGCCGTCGAAGCCGGCAGCGAAGCCGCCGACGCCGGCGCCGAGCAGGTCGTCATCTCCGGCGAACGCAATCTGCTGGGCGTGCAGGATCTCGGGCAGGACATGGGGAGCCTGAGGCGCCTCTTTGACCTCTTCGAGCAGAAGACGCAGTTGATGCGCCTGCTGGACGTGAGCAGCCGCGCCGAGGGCGTGCGCATCTTCATCGGCGGCGAGAGCCAGGTCGTGCCGTACGAGCAGCTGTCGGTGGTGACGGCGCCGTACGAAGTCGACGGCCGCGTCGTCGGCACGCTGGGCGTCATCGGCCCGACGCGCATGCCGTACGAACGCATGATCCAGATCGTCGACATCACGGCGCGGCTGGTCGGGCACGCGCTGAGCCACAAGTAGCCGCAAGCCGATGCACGAGCGGCGTGTCGCACGCCGCCGCTACACTGCCGCCGCCCTTGGCTGCACCGCGGGCCGTTAGCTCAGTGGTTAGAGCAGAGGACTCATAATCCTTTGGTCGTTGGTTCGATCCCAACACGGCCTACCGTCATCGCTACAAAGCCCGGGCAAACCGGCGAAAGCGGCAACCCATAATGACCGCATGACGATCTTCTACTGGGTGATGGCCGTGCTCATCGTCGGCACGTTGGTGCCGTCGGTGTTCTACCTCGTGCTGTACGTCGTCACCGGCGAGGACGGCTGCTGGACACGCGCGCGGGCGCTGTTCATGTACACGCGGCTCTTCGCGATGCTGGGCTTGAACATCCTCATCTGGGGCCACGTCGCCGTCGGGCTGTGGAACATCTGGTTCGGTTGACCGAACCCTCGCGGCGCTGCACCACCGCCGCCACCGCCACCACAGACGCCGCGCTCAGCGGCGCGTCGAAGCGGCCACCGTCTCGGCGTAGGCGTGGCGCGTGACCTCGCGCTCGCCGACGATCTTCAGCAGCTCACGCTCGCGCAGCGGCTTGGTCAGGTAGGCGTCGGCACCGGCCATCGTGCCGCGCAGGCGGTCGGCGGGGCTGCGCAGGCTGGTGATGATCACCACCGTCGGCGGCGTCTGGCCCGGCGGGTAATCGGCGCGCTTGATCGCCTTGCAGGCCTGGAAGCCGTCGATGCCTTCCATCCGCACGTCGAGAAAGACGAACTCGAAGCGCCGCTCGGCGACGCGCACGAGCGCCTCTTCGCCGCTCTTGGCCAGGTGGATCTGGAAGCCGAAGCGCTGCAGATGCGTGGCCATGAAGCGCAGCGCGATGTCGCTGTCGTCGACGACGAGGATGTGCTCGAGCGCCGCACCGCGCGGCCGCCGCCGGCGTTCGGCGACGGTGGGCGCGGCCGCCGGTGTCGGCGCCGGCAGGGGTGGTCGCGGAGCCGGCGGCGGATCGTCGGGCAGGCTGAGCCACAGGCTCGACACGGCTTCGGGCTCGGCGTGCGCGGCGTCGGACGCAGTCTCGGCTTCTTCGTCGGGATCAGCGACCACCAGCCCTTCGCGCACCGTGTCGTGTTCGGCCTTGTGGCGCGCGGCCAGCACGGCATCCAGCGCCTGCACCACCTGGATCAGGTTCAACGGCCGCGCCAGCTGCAGCAGCGCGCCCGCGAGCGCCGGCCGGCCAAGCACCACCGCGCGCGCCGCGAGGCCGGCATCGCGCACCGCCGCGCAGGCCGCCGCGTCAGCGCCGTCGACGATGACGAAGTCGGCGGCGCGGAAGTCGTCCTCGCGCGCATAGGCCGGGCAGCGGCGCGCGGCAACGCGGAAGAACGCCTCGAAAGCGGCGTGCTCGAGGCGGCCGAAGCCGAGAAGCGCGATTCGCGTGCTGTGGACCATCGGGGGCGCCCGGCCGCCAATGGAATGTGGGACCGGGCTGATCCCTCCTATCGGTCGGGCGCCGCGCCGGCTGTAGGCCCGGCGTCGGGCGATCCCGGTGCCTCGCCGTGATGCATTGAACGCGCCAGCCTTGCGGCGAGGCGCGGTCGAGTGCAGTGGCAGCCGGGAATGCTCAGCCGTGCAGGCGCGAACTGCGCGGCACCGAGGCGAGCAGGAAGTCCATCTGGTCGGCGAGGATGCGCCGGCCGCGCAGGATCATGTCCTCGTGCAGGCTGGGCACGTAGGGCAGGTACATGAGGCTCATGCGCGCCTCCTCGGGCAGCCGGTTGCCCTTGGCGCCGTTGCACGAGCGGCAGGCGGTGATGCAGTTCATCCAGCTGTCGTTGCCGCCGCGCGAAACCGGCGTGATGTGCTCGCGTGTCAGCTCGTCGAACGCGAAGCGGTCGCCGCAGTAGGCACAGACGTGGCGGTCGCGCGTGAAGAGCTTGGGGTTCGTCAGCGCCGGCGCGACGCGCCAGGCGCGGCTGGGCACCGCGCCGCGCACGGCGATGATCGGATGCAACTCGATGCGGCTTTGCCGGCCGGTGGCGCGCTGGATGCCCCCGCGCAGCACGAAGAAGGCTTCGCCCAGCGTCCAGGCGACACCGTCACTGGCATACAGGACGGCAGCTTCCTTGGGCGCGATCCAGGCCTGCGGTCGGCCCGAGACGTCGAGCTGCAGCACTTCCATGGGCATGAGGGAAGAAGCTCCCCGCACGGAGCATAGCAAGAACGTGTGAACGTGATTTCGGCCACCGCGGGGCCGCGGCCGGGACGCCACCGGGTACTCAGGCGATGGTCCACAATGCCTGATGCCCGTTCTCCATCAGCCGCTGCGGCGGACTCGCCGCAGCGCCCGCTGGGCGACGGCGGTGGCCGCGGCGAGCCTTCTCGGCTTCGGCGCGTTCGGTCCTTTCGACGAGTTCGGCGGGTTCGGCATCAGCCAAGCCGTGGCCCAGCCGGCCCCCGAGCGCGCGACGGTGCGCGCCGCGCAAGTCGCCCCGCCGGCATCGGCCGCAGTGCGCGGCGGCCCGGCCGAAGCGGCCTCGGCGCCCACATCCGGACCCGGATCCGGACCTGGACCCGCGCTCGCCCCGACAGCCTCGCCGCCGGTCGTCACCGATGCCAGCCAGCGCGCCTTCGCCAACGCGCGCGAGCGACTCCTGCAGGTGCGCACGCTGCTGCGCGGCCAGGACAGCCAGGCCTCGGTGGGCTCGGGCTTCCTCGTCACCGACGACGGCCACCTGATCACCAACTACCACGTCGTCAGCCAGTACGCGCTGCGCCCGGCGCAATACCGGCTCGTCTACGCCACCGCCGACGGCCGCCAGGGCGCGCTGCAGCTGCTGGACATCGACGTCGTGCACGACCTGGCGCTGCTCAAGGTGGCCGAGCCCGGCGCGCTTTCCGGCCGCGGCTTGCTCGCCTTCCGCCCGGAGAGCGAGCCGCTGCAGCGCGGCGAACGCATCCACGCGCTCGGCAACCCGCTCGACGTGGGTTTCGCGGTGATGAGCGGCGCCTACAACGGCCTGGCCGAGCGCAGCTACCTGCCGGTGATCTTCTTCGGCGGGTCGCTGTCAGGCGGCATGAGTGGCGGCCCGGCGCTGGACGAACGCGGCCGCGTCATCGGCATCAACGTCGCCGCGCGCCGCGACGGCGAGCAGGTCAGCTTCCTCGTGCCCGCAGTCTTCGCCGAGCAACTGCTGGCGCGCGGCGCACGCAACGCGCCGATCACCGAAGCGGTCTACCCGCGCCTCGTGCAGCAACTCGAGGCGCACCAGGAGGCGCTGACGCAGTCGTTCGTCGCGCTGCCGTGGCGCGCCTCGGGGCACGCGCACTACGCCATTCCCGTGCCGCAGGAGAAGTACATGCGCTGCTGGGGCCGCAGCACGCCGCCCGATGCACGCGGGCTGCTGTTCGAGCGCAGCGACTGCAACATGGACAGCCGCATCTTCATCGGCGGCAACCAGCTGCTCGGGCACGTCGTCGTGCGCCACGAGGCCTACGACGGCCGGCGCATCGGCGCCATCCGCTTCATCGACCGCTACTCGCGCAGCTTCCGCAACGAGCCGTTCGGCAGCGCGACGCGGCTGCAAAGCGCCAGCCACTGCATCGAGGACACCGTGCAGGGCCGCGATCTGCCGCTGCGCGCCGTGATGTGCTTGCGCGCGCACAAGAAGCTGCCCGGGCTCGTCGATCTGTCGCTGCTGGTGGCGACACTGGACGGCACGACGCAAGGCGTGCAGGGCCGCTTCGACGCCTACGGCTTCTCGTTCGCCAACGCGCAGAAGCTGGCCGCGCATTACCTCGGCGGCTTCGGCGTCGCGCCGAAGGCGGCGGCGTTGCCCGCAGCGGCGTCGCCAGCCTCGCCAGCCGCCCCGACATCCACGCCGGCGCCGGCCCGCAAGGGGGCGCCATGAAGCCGCCGCCGCGCGCCGAACGCCTGGGCTACATGGACACCGAAGGCCCGCCGGCCACGGTGCCCGGTGATCTGCACGACACGCTGGCCGAGTTGCCGGGCGACGCCGGCATCGAGCCGCTGGCGCCGAGCGCGGCGCGAACGCAAGAGGCCGCGCAAGGCACCGCGGCCAGCGGCCCGCTCGCCCGCATCGAAGTGCTCGACCGCGACGGCCGCGTGCGCCACGCGCTCAACGTGACCGCGTGGCCGGTGTCGATCGGCCGCGCAATCGACAACGACATCGTGCTCGACGACCCGCACGTCGCGCCGCGCCACGCGGTCATCGAGGCCGACACCGCCGGCGCGCCGCGCCTGCGCGTGCTGCCCGGGCGCAACGGCATGCGCTGGGGCCGGCGCAAGCTGAGCGCCGGCGGCGAGCCGGTGCTGCTGGCTGAATCGGGGACCGCAGCCTCGGCGGGGACGGCGGCACGCTGGACCGGCGCGCCCACCGGCATCGAGCTGACCGCCGGCCTGACGCGGCTGCGCCTGCGCCGCGCTGGCGATGCGCTCGAGCCCGAGCGCGAACTGGTCGTCGGCAGCGGCCGTTATGCCGGCACCCTGGTGCTGGCGCTGCTGCTGTGGCTGTGGCTGCTGGCCGAGCACTGGATCGGGCTGGACCCGGGCAGCAAGGCCGCCGACTGGCTGCCGCCGCTCGTCGGCGCGCCGCTGGCGCTGACCGGCTGGTGCCTCGCGTGGGCGCTGGCGTCGAAGATCTTCCAGCATCGCTTCGAGTTCTGGCCGCATGTCGCGGTGGCGGTGCGCGGCCTCCTTGTCGTGGAGGTCGCGAGCTTCGTGCTGCTGTGGTTGTCGGGCCTGAGCGGCCGGCCGATCTTCGCGCAGCTCATCACCGGCGTCGCCGCGGCGGTGGGCTTGGTCACGCTGTGGGCGCATGCGCGGCTCGTGCTGCCGCAGCAGCGCCGAGCGCTCGCCTGGGCCGCCGCGGCGGCGTACGTGGCGGGTGCGGCGATCCTGCTCGCACTGAACCAGCAGCGGCACGAGCGCTGGTTCGCCGAGCTGTACTCGCACATCCTGCCGCCGCCGGCGCTGCAGTGGCTGACGCCGAAGCCCCGCGACGCCTTCGTCCGCCGCGCCGAGCAGCTGCGCCCCGCGCTCGAGAAGAGCCGCGCCGACGCCGCTGCCGAGCAAAAGGAGATGGGCGAGGACGGCGAAGACGAGTAGGGCAACACCGTTCGGCCTCAGGTTTCGAAGCCCCGCGTGAACTAGACGACGGGCCCTAGAAAAAGCGCCCCGCCGGCGCGGCGGGGCGCGCCGATGTCTGCAAAATAGCACGATCGTTCGTTCGTGCCATGGCTGACTCCGCCCCACCCGTCTCCGCGCCTACCTCTGCGCCCCTTGCGCCGCCCGTCTCAGCGGCGGGCCCCGCCATCGCCTCACCGCGCCCTGCCGCTGGCGGGTCCGCGCCGGCTGGCCCCGCCGCCCCCTCGCGCGGCGCACAAAAGGGCCAGCAGACACGCGCCGCGATCCTCGATGCGGCGCTCGCGCTCGCCTCGCAGATGGGCCTCGAAGGCCTGTCGATCGGCGCGCTCGCCGAAGTGATGCAGATGAGCAAGTCGGGCGTCTTCGCCCACTTCGGCTCGCGCGAGGAGCTGCAGATCTCGGTCATCCGCGAGTACCACGCGCGCTTCGAGGAAGAGGTATTCGTCCCGGCGATCCGCGAGCCGCGCGGGCTGCCGCGGCTGCGGTCACTCTTCGAGCGCTGGATCCATCGCGTCTCGGCCGAACTCGACTCGGGCTGCATCTACATCAGCGGCGCCGTCGAGTTCGACGACCGCCCGGGCCCGGTGCGCGACGCACTGGTGCAGATGGTGCGCACGTGGCACGTGGCGCTCGAGCGCGCGATCCGCGCCTCGATCGAAGCCGGCCACCTGCGCGCCGATGCCGACACGGCGCAGATGCTGTTCGAGATCCACGGCCTGATCCTCGCGCTGCACCATGACTGGCGCTTCCTGCGCAACGCCGGCGTGCTCGACCGCGCGCGTGCGGGCTTCGAGCGCATCGTCGACAACTACCGCCCCATCGCCGAGCCGGCGAGCGCCTTGCCCACGGCCGCACGCCGCAAGCCGCGCGCGCCAGCGCACCGCTGACACCCTGCTTTCCGATTCCCCGTTTTCGTTTCCCCCGTCCCCGGTTTCCTCGTTCCACGCCAAGGGAGAGCCACGATGCCCCAGTACACGCCGCCGTTGCGCGACATGCAGTTCGTGCTGCACGAGCTGCTCGATGCCGCCACCGCGCTGAAAGGCTGCCCGCGGCACGCCGAGATCGACGCCGACACGATCAACGCCGTGCTCGAGGAAGGCGGCAAGTTCGCCGCCGAGGTGCTGTTTCCGATCAACCACAGCGGCGACCGCGAAGGCTGCACGCACGACACGGCGACGAAGACCGTGCGCACGCCCAAGGGCTTCAAGGAGGCGTACGCGAAGTACGTCGAGGGCGGCTGGCCGTCGCTGGCGATCGACCCCGAGTTCGGCGGCCAGGGCCTGCCGGTGGTGGTGAACCAATGCCTGTACGAGATGATGAACTCGGCCAACCAGGCATGGACGATGTACCCGGGCCTCTCGCACGGCGCGCTCGAGTGCCTGCACGCGCACGGCACCGAGGCGCAGAAGAGGACGTTCCTGCCCAAGCTGACGAGCGGCCAGTGGACCGGCACGATGTGCCTGACCGAGCCGCACTGCGGCACGGACCTTGGCCTGTTGCGCACGAAGGCCGAACCACAGCCTGACGGCACCTGCAAGATCACCGGCGAGAAGATCTTCATCAGCGCCGGCGAGCACGACATGGCCGAGAACATCGTGCACCTCGTGCTCGCGCGCCTGCCCGATGCGCCGGCCGGCAGCAAGGGCATCAGCCTCTTCGTCGTGCCGAAGTTCCTCGTCAACGCCGACGGTTCGGTCGGCGAGCGCAACCCGATCTGGTGCACCGGCCTCGAGCACAAGATGGGCATCCACGGCAACGCGACGGCGCAACTCAGCCTCGAAGGCGCCGTCGGCACGCTGGTCGGCGAGCCGAACAAGGGGCTGCCGGCGATGTTCGTGATGATGAACGCGGCGCGCCTGGGTGTCGGCAACCAGAGCCTCGGCCTCACCGAGGTGGCCTACCAGAACGCCGTCGCCTACGCGAAGGAGCGGCTGCAGATGCGCGCGCTGTCGGGCCCGAAGGCGCCTGACAAGCCAGCCGACCCGATCATCGTGCACCCCGACGTGCGCAAGATGCTCCTGACCGCGCGCGCCTACGCCGAAGGCGGCCGCGCGCTCGCCGTCTACTGCGCCCTGCTGCTGGACCGCATGATCTCCAGCGACGACGACGACGAGCGCAAGGAGGCGAGCGACGAGCTGGCGCTGCTGACGCCCATCGTCAAGGCCTTCCTCACCGACAACGGCTGGATCGCCACGAGCCACTGCATGCAGGTCTTCGGCGGCCACGGCTACATCGCGCAGACGGGCATGGAGCAGTACGTGCGCGACGCCCGCATCAACATGATCTACGAGGGCACGAACACCGTGCAGAGCCTCGACCTGCTGGGCCGCAAGGTGCTGGGCGACAGCGGCGCGAAGCTGAGGAAGTTCGGCAAGAAGATCGCCGAGTTCGTCGAGGACAACGGCACCGACGAGGCGATGCAGGAGTTCATCAACCCGCTCGCCGACCTCGGCGACAAGGTGACGAAGCTCACCACCGAACTCGGCATGAAGGCGATGGGCAACGCCGACGAGGTGGGCGCCGCGGCGGTGGACTACCTGCGCGTCGCCGGGCACCTGGTCTTCGCGTACTTCTGGGCCCGCATGGCCAAGCTGGCGCTCGAGAAGCAAGGCGGCGACCCGTTCTACGCCGCTAAGCTGGCGACGGCGCGCTTCTACTTCGCCAAGCTGCTGCCCGAGACCGCGGGCCTGATTCGCAGCGCCCGCGCCGGCCTCGCGCCGCTGATGGCGATGGACGAGGCGCTGTTCTAGAGTGGCCGCGGATGTGGCCGCCGATCTCAACGCACGCAACTTCAGGAGAACGACGATGAGAGACGTGATGTTCGCCGCCGCCGTGGCGCTGCTGGCCGAGGCCGTGTTCGCCCAGGCCACGCCCGTGGGCGCCTGGAAGACGATTGACGACGAGACGAAGAAGGAGAAGAGCCTCGTGCGCATCAGCGAGACGGGCGGCGTGCTCAGCGGCAAGGTCGAGAAGCTGCTCGACCCGGCGAAGCAGGACGCCAGGTGCGACAAGTGCAGCGACGCGCGCAAGGACCAGCCGGTGCTCGGCATGACGATCATCGAAGGCGTGAAGAAGAACGCCGACGAGGCCTACTGGGACGGCGGCAGCATCCTCGACCCGAACAACGGCAAGACCTACAAGGTGCGCCTGACGCCCAAGGACGACGGCAAGGTGCTCGAGGTGCGCGGCTTCATCGGCCCGTTCTTCCGCAACCAGACGTGGGTGCGCGTCGAGTAGTTCGCCCGAGTGACCCCCCAGGAGTGATCCCGTGAATCGTTTTCCAGTCCGCAAGGTCGCCGTGCTCGGCGCCGGAGTGATGGGCGCACAGATCGCCGCGCATCTCGTCAACTGCAAGGTGCCGGTCATCCTCTTCGACCTGCCCGCGAAGGAAGGCCCCAAGAACGGCATCGTCACGAAGGCCGTCGAGAACCTGAAGAAACTGAAACCTTCGCCGCTCGGCGTGCCCGAGGACGCGGCGCTGATCGAGCAGGCGAACTACGAAGAGCATCTCGCGAAGCTCGGCGAATGTGACCTCGTCATCGAGGCGATCGCCGAGCGCATGGACTGGAAGCTCGACCTGTACACGAAGATCGCGCCGGCCGTGGCGCCGCACGCGATCGTCGCGAGCAACACGTCAGGCTTGTCGATCACCAAGCTCGCCGAGGTGCTGCCGGCGTCGATCAAGCCGCGCTTTTGTGGCATCCACTTCTTCAACCCGCCGCGCTACATGCTGCTGGTGGAACTGATCGCCACGCCGACGACCGACGCCGACGTGCTCGACCAGCTCGAGGCGTTTGTCACCAGCGCGCTCGGCAAGGGCGTCGTGCGCGCCAAGGACACGCCGAACTTCGTCGCCAACCGCGTCGGCATTGCCGGCATGCTGGCGACGATGACCGAGGCGACGAAGTTCGGCCTCAGCTACGACGTCGTCGACGACCTCACCGGCAAGAAGATGGGCCGCGCCTCGAGCGGCACCTTCCGCACCGCCGACGTCGTGGGCCTGGACACGATGGCGCACGTCATCAAGACGATGCAGGACAACCTGGGCGACGACCCGTTCTTCGCCGTCTACACGACGCCGCCGGTGCTGGGCGCGCTGATCGACAAGGGCGCGCTCGGGCAGAAGGCGGGCGCCGGCTTCTACAAGAAGGTCGGCCGCGACATCCTGCGCCTCGATCCGATCAAGGGCGAGTACGTGCCCGGTGGCGGCAAGGCCGACCCGATCGTCGAGCGCATGCTGAAGAAGCCCGCGGCCGAGCGGCTGAAGCTGTTGCGCGAGAGCACGAACCCGCAGGCGCAGTTCCTGTGGTCGATCCTGCGCGACGGCTTCCACTACGCCGCCGTGCACCTCGAGACCATCGCCGACAACGCGCGCGACGTCGACTTCGCGATGCGCTGGGGCTTCGGCATGAAGCAAGGTCCCTTCGAGCTGTGGCAGGAGGCCGGCTGGGTGCAGGTGGCGCAGTGGATCAAGGACGACATCGACGCCGGCCGCGCGCTTTCGATGGCGCCGCTGCCCGCATGGGTGTTCGACGGCCCGGTGCCGCAAAAGGGCGTGCACACGCCCGAGGGCAGCTGGAGCCCGGCGAAGAAGGCCTACGTGCCGCGCAGCACGCTGCCGGTCTACCAGCGTCAGCTCTTCCCCGAGGCGCTGGCCGGCACCGGCGCGCCCGACGCCGCGAAGGCCGGCACGGAGTTGTTCAAGAACGAAGAGATCCGCGTCTGGACGCTCGACGGCGAAGTCGTCATCGCGAGCATCACCGCCAAGCTGCACCTCATCAGCCCGGCGGTGACCGAGGGCCTGCTGAAGGCCGTCGAGATCGCCGAGCAGCGCTACGCCGGCCTCGTGATCTGGTCGCCCGACGATGTGTTCAGCGCCGGCGCCAACCTCGAAAGCCTGATGCCGGTGTTCATGAAGAGCGGCGCCAAGGGCATCAAGCCCGAGGAGAAGAAGCTGCAGGACCTGATGCTGCGGCTGCGCTACGCGCAGGTGCCGGTGGTCGCGGCGATGCGCGGCCTGGCGCTCGGCGGGGGCTGCGAGCTCGCGGTGCACTGCGCCCGCCGTGTCGCGCACATGGAGAGTTATGTCGGCCTGGTCGAGGTCGGCGTCGGGCTGATCCCAGGCGGCGGCGGCCTCACCTATGTCGCGCGCCGCGCCGCCGAGATGGCCGCGGCCGGCAACGCCAACGCCGACCTGTTGAAGTTCGTCACCGACGGCTTCACCAACGCCGCGATGGCCAAGGTCGGCACGAGCGCGATCGAGTCGCGCAAGCTCGGCTACCTGCTGTGGAGCGACATCGTCGTGCCGCACAAGGACGAGTTGCTGTTCGTCGCGCTGACGCAGGCCAAGGCGATGGCCGCCAGCGGCTACCGCGCCCCGGCCAAGAGCGTCTTCCCGGTCGCCGGCCGCAGCGCGATCGCGACGATCAAGGCGCAGCTGGCCAACATGCGCGACGGCGGCTTCATCAGCGCGCACGACTTCCACATCAGCACGCTGATCGCCGAGGTCGTCTGCGGCGGCGACGTCGACGCCGGCTCGCTCGTCACCGAGGACTACCTGCTCGCGATGGAGCGTGACCGCTTCTGCGCGCTGCTCGAACACCCGAAGTCGCAGGAACGCATCATGGGCATGCTGCAGACCGGCAAGCCGGTGCGCAACTGAAACGCGGCCTGAGTGGAGAGACGAAGACATGAGCACGAAACAAGTCCAGGACGCCTACATCGTCGCCGCGACACGCACGCCGATCGGCAAGGCGCCGCGCGGGTTCTTCCGCAACACGCGGCCCGACGACCTGCTCGTCGCCGCGGTGAAGAGCGCGCTCGCGCAGGTGCCGAGCCTCGACCCCAAGGCGATCGAAGACGCGATCATCGGCTGCAGCTTCCCCGAGGCCGAGCAGGGCATGAACATGGCGCGCGCGGCGATGGTGCTGGCCGGGCTGCCGCACTCGGTGGGCGGCGTGACGATCAACCGCTTTTGCGCCAGCGGCCTGACGGCGCTGCAGATGGCGGCTGATCGCATCCGCATCGGCGAGGCCGACGTGATGATCGCCGGCGGCGCCGAGAGCATGAGCCTTGTACCGATGGGCGGCAACAAGCCGTCGTTCAACCCCGAGGTCTTCGCGCGCGACGAGAACGTCGGCATCGCCTACGGCATGGGCCTCACCGCCGAAAAGGTAGCCGCGCAGTGGAAGGTCGGCCGCGAGGCTCAGGACGCCTTCGCACTCGCCTCGCACCAGAAGGCACTCGCGGCGCAGGCGGCGGGCGAGTTCGAGGGCGAGATCACGCCGATCGAGATCGTCGAGCGCTTGCCGAACCTCGCCGAGGGCACCGTCGCGACGAAGACACGCACCGTCAAGCTCGACGAAGGCGCGCGGCCCGACACCAGCCTCGAGGGCCTGGCGAAGCTGAAGCCGGTGTTCGCCGCGAAGGGCAGCGTCACCGCCGGCAACAGCAGCCAGACGAGCGACGGCGCCGGTGCGCTGATCCTCGCCAGCGAGCGCGCCGTCAAGCAGTTCGGCCTCACGCCGCTGGCCCGCTTCGTCAGCTTCGCGGCGCGCGGCGTGAAGCCCGAGATCATGGGCATCGGGCCGATCGAGGCGATTCCCGCGGCGCTCGCCTACGCCGGCTTGAAGCTCGACGATCTCGGCTGGATCGAGTTGAACGAAGCCTTCGCCGCGCAGGCGCTGGCCGTCATCGACACCGTCAAGCTCGACCCCGCGAAGGTCAACCCGATGGGCGGCGCCATCGCGCTCGGCCACCCGCTCGGCGCCACCGGCGCGATCCGCGCCGCCACCGTCGTGCACGCACTGCGCCGCCGCAACCTGAAGTACGGCATGGTGACGATGTGCGTCGGCATGGGCCAGGGCGCGGCCGGCATCATCGAGCGCGTCTGACGCGCGCCCCGCTCAAACAGCCGCGACGAGAAGCACCAGGAGACGAACGACATGACCATCAAGACCGGCGTGCTGAACGGCGTCGCGACGATCGAGATCGCGCGGCCCGAGAAGAAGAACGCGCTGACGCAGGCGATGTACACGGCGATGGCCGACGCGCTCGATGCGGCGAGCGCCGACAACGCGGTGCGCGCCGTGCTCTTCACCGGGCAGCCGGGCATCTTCACCTCGGGCAACGACCTCGAGGACTTCATGGCGCGGGGTCGTGAAGGCGGCGAGAGCGGCAGCGCCGTCGAAGGCACGCCGGTCGGCCGCTTCCTGATGACGCTGGCGCGGTTCGACAAGCCCGTCGTCGTCGCCGTCACCGGCGCGGCGATCGGCGTGGGCACGACGATGCTGCTGCACAGCGACCTCGTCTACGTCTCCGACGAGGCGCGGCTGGTGATGCCGTTCGTCAGCCTCGGGCTCGTGCCCGAGTTCGCTTCGAGCCTGCTGATCCCGCAATTGATGGGCGGGCGGCGCGCGGCCGAGAAGCTGTTGCTCGGCGAGCCGATCACGCCCGAGCAGGCGGTGGAGTTCGGCATCGCCAACGCGGTGATCCCGGCCGGCGAGGTGGCGAACCACGCGCGCCGCATGGCCGAGCGTTTCAACGCGATGCCGCCGGCCGCCGTGCGCGAGGCCAAGCGGCTGATGCGCGCGCCGCAGCGCGAGCTGGTCGAGGAGACGATCCGCACCGAAGGCCGCATCTTCGGCGAGCGCCTGAAGAGCCCCGAGGCGATGGAGGCGTTCATGGCCTTCTTCCAGAAGCGCAAGCCGGACTTCTCGAAGTTCTGAACTCAACCACTACGCGCACGCCATGTCGCTGACGGCCAAGGTCCTGCTGAGTCCGGTGCTGGTGGCGCAGGCGCTGCGAACGCGCGCGCGCGTGCCGCGCCTGCCTGAAGCCGAGGGTGATCGCACTGGCATCGCCGGCGCCGAGCACGCCGCGCCGAACGCCACACCGCTGACGCTGCTCATCGCCGGCGACTCGTCGGCCGCCGGTGTCGGCGTCACGCATCAGCGCGACGCGCTCGCGCAGCCGCTCGCCATGCAGCTTGCCGCCGCGGTGCGCCGCACGGTGCACTGGCGGCTCGTCGCGCAATCGGGCGTGACGACGGCCGGCACGCACCGGCTGCTGATCGAACACGCCGAGCCCGTGCACGCCGAGTTCGCCGTCATCGTCACCGGCGTCAACGATGTCGTCGAGCAGGTGCCTTCGCACCGCGCCGTCGCGGCGCGCGAGGCGCTGGCCAACTGGCTGCGCAACGGCTGCGGCGTGCGCCACGTCGCCTTCGCGCCGCTGCCGCCGGTGCACCACTTTCCCGGCCTGCCGCAGCCGCTGCGCTGGGTGGCCGGTGCCGACGCGCGCCGGCACGACCGTGCGCTGGCCGAATGGGCCGCGACGCGCGGCGACGTGACGCACGTGCCGCTGCCGCTGCCGTTCCATGACGACGCGATGGCCAGCGACGGCTTCCACCCTGGCGCGAGCGGCTACCGCCTGATCGCGCAAGAGATTGCGCTGCATCTCGCTGCGCTGATGGACGCACCCCGACGAGGAGCCCGCCGATGAACACCGCCACCGCCCCGCGCTCGCTGCAAGGCAAGACGCTCTTCGTCACCGGCGCCAGCCGCGGCATCGGCCTCGCGATCGCCAAGCGCGCCGCGGCCGACGGCGCGAACATCGTGCTCGTCGCGAAGACGACCGACCCGAACCCGAAGCTGCCGGGCACGCTCTTCAGCGCCGCCGAGGAGATCGTCGCCGCCGGCGGGCAGGCGCTGCCGGTGCCCACCGACATCCGCGACGAGAACGCGGTGG
This sequence comes from Betaproteobacteria bacterium, assembly GCA_016716535.1. Lineage (GTDB taxonomy): Bacteria > Pseudomonadota > Gammaproteobacteria > Burkholderiales > Burkholderiaceae_C > Rubrivivax. The sequence continues at coordinate 67,849 of JADJWD010000007.1, forward strand.
CCGCCGCGGTCGCGGCCGGCGTTGCGCGCTTCGGCGGCATCGACATCCTCGTGAACAACGCCAGCGCCATCAGCCTGACGCCGACCCCGGCCACGCCGATGAAGCGCTTCGACCTGATGTTCGGCGTCAACGTGCGCGGCACGTTCTGCTGCACGCAGGCCTGCCTGCCGGAGTTGATCAAGAGCGCGAAGGCCGGCCGCAACCCGCACGTGCTGAACATGAGCCCGCCGCTGTCGATGAAGGAGCACTGGTTCAAGGGCCACGTCGCCTACACGATGGCCAAGTACGGCATGAGCGAGTGCACGCTCGGCCACGCCGCCGAGTTCCGCCCGCACGGCATCGCCGTCAACAGCCTGTGGCCGCGCACCGCCATCGCCACCGCGGCGCTGCAAATGATCCCCGGCGTCGACCTGGCGCTGTGCCGAAAGCCCGAGATCCTGTCCGACGCCGCCTGGTGGATCCTCACCAGCGACGCGAAGACGACAAGCGGCCGCTTCTTCATCGACGACACGCTGCTCGCCGAGCACGGCGTCACCGACTTCGACCGTTATGCGATGACGCCGGGCAACAAGAACTTCATGCCGGATTTCTTCGTCGACTGAACCGTCGCCGTTCGGCCGAAGCATCGAAGGCGTTCGCCGTTCAGCCGGGCGAACGCCTCCCGCGAGCGTACCGCCGCTCACCGCTGCGGCGCGATCGCCTCGGCGTAGTCCGCCAGCGCCTCCAGCAGCCCCTCGGCGCGACCATCGCCGCGTTCGACGGCGGCTTCGGCCAGCGTATCGACGCGCTCCTGGTACGCCGCCAGCGTGAGCCCGCCGCCCACGCCCTCGTGCAGCCGCGCCTGACGCAGCGCCAGCCAGCGCGCCGCGTCGGCCTCGTCGAGCGTGTCGGTGAAGTTGCGCGCGCGGTAGCGAAAGAGCAGTTCCTCGAGCCGCGGGTCGTGGAAGGCGACGCGGCCTTCGGCCACTTGCTTGGCCAGCGCCGGCGGCGTCAACTGCCGCAGGCGGTTCAAGAGCCGCCGGTCATCGTTGCCGACGAAGCCGCCGTAAAGGTCCTCGTCAACGTCGGGCGGGCTCGCGAGCGGCTCGCGCTTGAACAGCTGCTGCCACAACTCGCGCAGGTCGGGCAGACCAGCGGCGCGCTCGGCGTGGCGCAGCGCCTGCGCGAGGTCGAGGCCGAAGCGCTGTTCGGTGGCGCCGAGCCGCGTGACGTTGCCGATGACGACCGGCGACTTGTTGACGTGGATCGTCTTGATCGGTAGCCGGGTTTCGCCTTCGGGCAGCGCATCGGCGGACGTGAACAGGCGCAGTCGCGCCGTCTCGGCGTCGAGCCCCTCGAGCTGCGCCGGGTCGTGCGCGAGGTCCCAGACGATCAACTCGTTCTTGTTCACCGGGTGCGCGCCGAGCGGCCACACGACGGCCAGGCAGCCGCGCTCCACCGCATAGCGGCCCGAGAGGTGCAGGAACGGCCGGCCGACGCCGATCTCTTCCCACACCGCCTCCTTGCGCCTGAGCTTCAGGCAGAAGTCCCACAGGCGCCGCTGCTTGTCGCGCACGAGCCGCGCCAGCGCGAGCGTGGCGCGCACGTCGGACAGCGCGTCGTGCGCCGCGGCGTGCATCAGGCTGTTGGCCTGCGTCAGCCGCTCGAGCTTGAAGCTGGGCTTGCCGTCTTCGCCCCGCGGCCACTCGATGCCCTCGGGGCGCAGCGCCCAGCAGGTGCGCACGGTGTCCAGCAGGTCCCAGCGGCCGCAGCCGTTGCTCCACTCGCGCGCGTAGGGGTCGATCAGGTTGCGCCAGAAGAGGTGGCGCGTCACTTCGTCGTCGAAGCGGATGCTGTTGTAGCCGACGCCGACCGTGCCCTCGTGGGCCAGCTCGGCCTCGATGCGGCGCGCGAACTCGTACTCGGGCACGCCGCGCTCGAGCGCCTGCTGCGGCGTGATGCCGGTGATCAGCACGCTCTCTGGGTCGGGCAGCGAGTCGGGCGCGGGCCGGCAGTACAGCATCAGCGGCTCGCCGGTCTCGTTCAGCTCGGCGTCGGTGCGCAGGCCGGCGAACTGCGCGGGGCGGTCGCGCCGCGGCACGCGGCCGAAGGTTTCGTAGTCGTGCCAGTAGAAGGTCAACGGGGCGGGGCCGGGCATGGGGCGGCACGATAGCAGCGGCGGCGTGCGGGCCTGCTCACGGCCGCTTCGGCGCAGCGCGCGGCGACGCGATCAGCGCCGTGATCAGCGCCGAAGGAGCACCAGCGCCGCCGCCGCGAGCACGAGCGCGAAGCCGGCCCAGTCGACGCCGCTCGGCCGGTCGCCGACGAGCGCCATCGCGCCGGCCACGCCGACCACCGGCACGGCCAGCGCGGTCAGCGACGAGACGGTCGCGCTGGCGCTGTCGAGCAGCCGGTACCACAGCACGTAGGCAAACGCGGTCGCGACGACGATGTGATAACCGAGCGCGAGCGCGACGCCGCGCGACAGCTCGCGCGGCCACGTTTCGCCGGCCAGTGCCGACGCGATGGCGCCGCAGACACCACCGAGTGCCAGCTGCCACGCGGTGGCCACGACGCGGTCGGGCACCGGCGCGACCTTCTTCGTGACGATCGTGCCCAGCGCCCACGCCAGCGCCGCGGCCAGCGCAAAGAGCGGGCCGCGCAGCGAGGTGCCCGCCATGCCCGCCGATCCTTGCGAAGCGCTCAGCGCCGGCCAGGCCAGCAGCGCGATGCCGAGCGCGCCGAGCGCCACCGCCACGGCGCCGCGGCGACCCGGCCGCTCGCCGAGCAACGCCCAGGCGAGCAGCGCCGACATCGTCGGCATCGTGTAGGTCAGCACCGCGGCGCGCGAGGTGCTGGTGTTGAGCTGCGCGAACGCGGTGCAGAAATTGAACGCGACGATCGTGAGAGCGCCGGCAGCGACGATGCCGAGGCGGCTGCCCGGCGGCGGCACGAGGCGCCGGCCCTGCCAGGCCGCGAAGAAGAGCAGCAGCACCGCCGCGGTGCCCAGACCCATCGTGCGCAACGCGAACGGCGGCACTTCGCCGAGCACGATCTTGATCGCCGGCCAGTTGAGGCCCCAGCTGAATGCGAGCATCAGGGCCATCGGCGCGAGCGAAGTCGTTCGCACGGATGCCGGCGCGGCCCCGGCACTCAGCGGCGCACTCCGGTGGCCGCCGCGGCGAACTCGCGCATCGCCGCCAGCCGCTGCGAAGGCGGCGTCGCGGCGGCGTCGTAGCCGTGCACCCGCTTGCCGCCCAGCGACACGAGGATCTTCAGCACGTAGTTGCGTGTCTCGGCGAACGGCGGCACGCCGAGATAACGCTCGACGGCGCCCTCGCCGGCGTTGTAGGCCGCGAGCGCCAGCGACACGTCGCCCTCGAAGTAGGCGAGCAGCCAGCGCAGGTAGGCCATGCCGCCGCGGATGTTCTGCGCCGGGTCGAGGATGTTGCGCACGCCGAAGCGGCGCGCCGTGTCGGGGATCAGCTGCATCAGCCCCTGCGCGTTCTTCGGCGACACGGCGAGCGGGTCGAAGTTGCTCTCGGCGGCCATCACCGCCAGCACCAGCGCCGGCTCGAGCCGGTACTCCGGCGCGACCATCTGCACGTAGCTCGAAATCGCGATCGGCGTGCGCTCGAGCAGCACGCGGGGGATGGGCGGTAACTGCGCGGTCTGGGCGCCGGCGGCGGGCGGCGCGGGCGGCAATGTCTGCGCCGGCGCGGTCTCGGCCAGCTGAGCCAGCGCATCGGCCTCCGGCGGCCGCAGGCACGGCGGCGGCGGCCCGACCGGCGTGCCCAGGCGCGTGGCCATGTTGCGCGCCTGCGGATGGCCCTGCTCGGCCGCGGCGGTGAAGAGGTGCGCCGCGGTCGCGTCGTTGCGCTCGATGCCGCGCGCGTTGGTCAGCATCCACGCCAGGCTGTACTGCGCCTCGGCGTCGCCGTAGCGCGCGGCGCGGCAGTACAGCTCGGCGGCGCGCACCGCGTCGCGCGGTGCGCCGCCGTCGCCGTACTCATACGTGCGAGCCTCGTCGCGCCAGCGTTGCACTTGCGCCGGCACGACCTCGCCGCGCTCGGGCGGCGGCGTCGCCGGCCGCGGCAGGTTCTGCAGCGCCAGTGCCGCGGCGACGGCCGGATTGACGACGGCGCCCGGCGTGTCGGGGCCGGGGCTGACGAACTGGGCATGCGCCGCGCCGGCGGTTGCCCACGTGGCCACCAACGCGGCGGCGCGCGCCGCGCGCATTGCCGTCACAGCCTTCGCACAACCACGCTGCCCACCGAGTAGCCGGCGCCGAACGAGCAGATGACGCCGACATCGCCCGGCTTCATCGTGCTGCGGTGGTGGTGGAAGGCGATGATCGAGCCGGCCGAGGCAGTGTTCGCGTACTCGCCGAGGATGATCGGCGCCACGTCGTCGCCGACGTCGCGGCCGAGCTCCTTGCCGAGCAGCCGCTTGACGATCAGCTGGTTCATGCCGAGGTTGGCCTGATGCAGCCAGTAGCGGCGCACCTGCGTCGGCTCGAGGCCGAGCGAGGCGAGGTGATGCTCGATGTGCGCGGCCGCCAGCGGCACGACCTCCTTGAACACCTTGCGGCCTTCCTGCATGAAGGTCTTGTCGCGCGCGTCGGGGTCGGTGTCCTCGCAGCGGTTGAGGAACCCCGCGTTGTTGCGGATGTTGTTCGAGTACTGCGTGGCCAGCTTCGTGCCGAGGATCTGCCAGCGCTCGGCGGCCCTGGACGCTTCACCTTCCTCGGCCGCTTCGACGACGACCGCCGTGCACACGTCGCCGAAGATGAAGTGGCAGTCGCGGTCGCGCCACTCGAGGTGCGCCGAGGTGATCTCGGGGTTGACGACGAGCACGCGCTTGGCGGTGCCCAGGCGCACCGCGTTGGCCGCCTGCTCGATCGCGAAAGTGGCCGACGAGCAGGCGACGTTCATGTCGAACGCGTAGCCGCCGGCGCCGAGTGCGGCCTGGATCTCGCAGGCCATCGCCGGATAGGCGCGCTGCATGTTCGCCGCGGCGCACAGCACGCCGTCGATCTCGGCGGCCTCGCGGCCGGCGGCGGCGAGCGCCTTCTTGCCGGCGTCCACCGCGATCTCGGCCATCAGCGACAGCTCTTCGTCGCGGCGCGGCGCGAAGTGCGGGCGCATGCGCGTCGGGTCGAGCACGCCTTCCTTGTCGATCACGTAGCGCTGCTGGATGCCCGAGGCCTTCTCGATGAACTCGACGCTCGAATGCGGCAGCGGCTGGCGCTCGCCAGCGGCGATGGCCGCGGCGTGCTTGGCGTTTTGCAGATCGGCGTAGGCGTTGTACGAAACCACCAACTCGGCGTTGGTGATGACGTGCGGCGGGCGGTACAGGCCCGTGCCGGTGATGAGGGCGGTTTTCATGGCGGGATTTTCGCGCTGCGAGCGAAGGCCGGTCAGCGCCGGGTCAAGGGCCGGTCTTCTTTCCGCGTGAGGCCGAAGCCGGCGCGGCGCCGCCGGACTGCAGCGCCTCGCCCATGCCAAGCAGCACGCCGCTGACCATCGCCGTGTAGCTCTCGGCCAGCGCCTGCGCGGCGCGCATCGACGCGGCGCGCGTGCTCTTGAGCGCCCCTTGCATCTGCTCGGCCATGCCGGCCACCTGCTCGGCCGCGGCGGCGGCCTGCGCGCCGCTCATCGTGCCGCCGGCCTGCATCTTCTCGAGCACCTGGCCCCAGGCGCCGGCCAGCGGCGCGCCGGCCGACTCCGAGGCCTTCTTCAGCGCCGCGAACATCGTGTCTTCCATCCGGTCGAGGTCGGCCATCGCCTTCTTCAGGTGCTTCTCGCGCAGGTCGGCGCCCTGGCTGGTGAGTGTCGCGAGCGCGGTGCGGTTCGCCTCCACGGCCTTGAGCAACGCCTGGTCCATGCCGGCCACGGCCTTGTCGAGCAGCGTTTCGGCGTCGACGCCGGCCGTCGTGTTGCGCGCCGCGCCGGCGCTGGCCGCCTCGGCCACGCCCTTCAGCGCCGCCTTGATGTTCTTCAGCGTCAGCTCGCGGCCTTGCAGCGCCGCGAGCGTCGCGTCGCCGACCGCCTTCTTCAACTGCTCGCCCTGGCGGGCACTGGCGTTCTCGAACATCGAGATCAGCGCATCGGCATCGATCAGCGGCTTGGCCATTTAAGGGTTCTCCTCGGTGTTGTCGGAAGGGACCTCAGGGACCGTTCGCAGGGGCGTTCGGCATCGGCGCAACGGCGAAGCGCGGAACGTGCGGCGCATTGATCCCGTTCAATGCCCCGGCCGCACGGCGCGCGCCAAATGCCGTCAGATTGTGCAGCGGTTCCCTGCACGTCACGTGCGCGACATCCACAACCCATGCGCGAGCAGTTCAGCACCCGCTCCGTCCCCGAGCCCGATCGGCTGGATTTCCTGCGCGCGGCGTTGTGGAAGCTGCTCGGCGCCGACATCGGCGTGCGCGCCACCGCGCGCGACGCGCCGCAGGCGCAACTGCGGCGCATGGCCTGCGGGCCGCTGCAGATCATCGAGATGGCCGGCGCCGGCTACGTCAGCGAGCGGCGCGGGCCGGGCCGCGCCGACTGGGTGTCGGTGATGCTGCAGCTCGAGGGCGCGGCGCGCGCCCGCCACGGCCGCGACGAGACGGGCTTGCTCGCCGGCGACCTGTGCATCATGCCGCCGACCGGTGCGCTCGTTGTCGAGCGCCCGCAGCACTTCCGCCAGGTGCTCGTCGACGTGCCGCGCGCGCTGCTCGACGAAGCCTGCCCGGAGTGGCAGACGCGCCTCTTCGGCCGCATCGAGGCGCAGCGCGACGGCGCACGCTGCCTCGGCGAACTCGTGCGCCTGCTGCTGAACCACGACGCGGCGCTCGGCAACGCCAGCCGCGATGAGTTTTCGCGCGCCGTGCTGGCGCTGCTGGCGCAGACGGTCACCGGCGCCGCGCCACAGCCGACGGCAGCCCCGGCGCCACCCGGCGGCCGCGCCGCCGAGATCCAGCGCCAGCGCGTGCAGCGCCACGTGCTCGAGCACCTGCGCGACCCGCAGCTCTCGGTGGCCGGCGTCGCCGAGGCGCTGCAGCTCTCGCCGCGCTACGTGCACAAGCTGTTCGAGGGCCAGGGCACCTCGCTGATGCGCTGGGTGCTCGAGCAGCGGCTGCACGCCTGCCGGCAGGACCTGGCGCGGCGCGGCGCGCGCACCGTCGCCGACATCGCCTTCGACTGGGGCTTCAGCCACCCCTCGCACTTCAGCCGCGCCTACCGGCGGCGCTTCGGCGCGGCGCCGAGCGCGCCCGCCGCCTGACCGCGCCGCAAGAGGCCCACCCGGGTTAATGCCGACGCGCGCCGTGCGCGCGCGGTCAAGCGCAGTGCACTGGCGGTCAAGGCGCCCGGGTGGTCCGCTGCTAACTTCCCCCCGAAGGAAGTCGGGCATTCGCCGGAGGGGGCCATGGTGATGAAGTGGACACGCGCGTTCGCGCCACCCGCGTTCGGGTCGGTGCGCGGATTGAGGGTGTTGCTGGGTGCCGCGCTCGCGCTGCTCGTCGCCACCGGCGCGCCGGCGCAGACCGCCGCCACCTTCATCGGCGAGAAGGCCTGCATCGACTGCCACGGCCAGGAGAACCGCCACTTCACCGACACGGTGCACGCGAAGGCGTTCCGCGCCAACCCGCGCAACGACCGTGAGCGCCAGGTCTGCGAGAGCTGCCACGGCCCGGGCTCGCTGCACGCGAAGAAGACCGCCGACCGCACGCTGATCATCAGCTTCACGAAGAAGTGGGGCACGCCGCTGGCGCAGCAGAACGAGGCCTGCCACAGCTGCCACCAGGGCGGCAACCGGCTGCACTGGCCGGGCTCCGTGCACGCCGGCCAGCAGCTCGGCTGCGCCGACTGCCACAACCCGATGGCGCGCGTGTCGTTCACCGGGTCGCTGGCCAAGCCGACGATCAACGAGACGTGCATGACCTGCCACCCGCAGCAGCGCAACGAGTTCTCCAAGCGCTCGCACATGCCGCTGCTCGAAGGCAAGATGAGCTGCGTCGACTGCCACAACCCGCACGGCAGCGCGACCAAGCCTTTGCTGAAGGCCGAGAGCGTGAACACGGTATGCACCTCGTGCCACGCCGAGAAGCGCGGCCCGCTCTTGTGGGAGCACGCCCCGGTGCGCGAGAGCTGCATGAATTGCCACTCGCCGCACGGCAGCAACCACGACAAGCTGCTCGTCTCGGCGCGCCCGCAGCTGTGCCAGCAGTGCCACAGCCCCTCGGTCGGCCACCCGGGGCAGTTCTTCCGCGCCGACCAGACGGCCGCGGCGGCGCTGGTGGGCGGCGTGCCGAGCCAGCGGACCATCGGCCGCAGTTGCCAGAACTGCCACTCGATGATCCACGGCAGCAACCACCCCGCCGGCGCCCGGCTGCAACGCTGAACGCGACGAGGAGGAACACGAGATGGCCACCTACCACGCCATGCCGCCCGCCGCGCCGCGCCGCGCGCTGTGCCGGTCTCATGCACACACCGCCGCCACGCGCGGCCTGCCGCCGGCCGCCGTTGCCACGGCAATCGCCGCCGCGGTTGCCGCCGCGCTGGCCGCGTTGGCCGGGCCGGCGCGCGCCGACTCCGGCACCGGCGCCGACACGACGATCGCCAACCCGCTGAACCCGGCCGGCGTCACACCCGCCCGCCCGCGCGACCCCGACGGCCTCGGCGAAGCACAACACGCGCGCACACCCACCGGGCGGCTGATCCCCTCGCCCTTCGCGCTGCGCGACCCCAACCGCATGGAAGGCGGCTGGACCTACCGCTCGCAGATCGAGTTCGGCGGCATCAAGCTCGGCGGCGACCGCGACGCGGCGAAGTTCAACGAGTACCGCTCGTGGGATAGCGGCTTCCTGCTGACCAACGCGGTGGTCGAACTCGACCACGCGGCAACCGGCCGCTACCTCACGCTGACCGCCGGCAGCCCGGGCCGCGGCGACCAGTTCTTCGGCCTGACGGCCGGCCGCTACAGCGACTGGCGGGTGCGCCTCTTCTACAACGAGAGCGACCACGTCTTCACGAGCACCTACCGCAACCTGTGGGCCGGCACCGGCGGCCCGCGGCTGACGCTGACCACCCTGCCGGCCGGCCCGGTGGCACCGGCGACGGCGGCCACCACCGATGCGGCGATCGGTGCCGCGGCGCTGGCCACGCCGTACTCGACGCTGTCGGTGCAGCGGCGCAAGGGTGGCGTGCGGCTCGAAAAGACGCTCGGGGAGCAGACGCTGCTGTTCGCATCGCTGGGCAGCGAGAACCGCCAGGGCGCGCGGCCGTTCGGCCTGGTCAGCGGCGGCGGCGGCGGCACCGGCGGCATCGAGATCCCGGAGACCGTCGACTACGACACGCACGAGGTCATCGCCGGCGCGCAATGGCACAGCGGCCACACGAGCGTCAACCTCGAGGTGTCGGCATCGCTGTTCCGCAACAACGACGGCACGATGATCGTCGACAACCCGATGTTCGTCGCCGCGGCCAACGGCATCACGCGCTTCCCGCAGGCGGTGTTCGACCTCGCGCCGGACAACGAGCTGTACAACGCCAAGGTCGAACTCGCGCACGCGATCCCCGACTTGCACCGCGCGCGCTTCACGGCGCTGTTCTCGACGAGCAGCTCGCGCCAGAACGACCCGCTGATCCCGCAGACGCCGTACGCCGGCGCGGTCGTCAACGGCGTCGCCGGCGGCGCCTGGGATACGACGGCGTCGCTGAGCAAGACCCACGCCGGCGCGCGCATCGACACGCGGCTCATCGACCTGGGCGCGACGTTGTCGCCGCTGGCCAGCCTGGACGTGAAGGCCAAGCTGCGCCTGTACGAGACCGACAACGACACCGAGTACCTGGCGTGCAACCCGCTCACCGGCCAGCTCGGGCGGCTGACCAACGACGGCAGCGGCGCCGCCTTCGTGGTGCCCAACGTGACGGCGGGCAACAACCCGGCCGGCACGCCGGCCACCGCGTACGACGCGGCGATGTGCAACCTGGCGGCGGCGCGCGCGCTCGGCCTCGTGCCCTCGGCCGGCAACGTCAACCTGCTGACGATGCCGTGGGACTACTCGCAGCGCAACGCGAGCGTCGGCGCCGAGTGGCGCGTCTCGCGCGGGCGCACCGCCAGCGCGACCGTCGAACGCGAAGAGTTCGAGCGCAGCCACCGCGAGCGCAACGAGACCTGGGAAAACCGCATCAAGCTCGGTTACGTCGACCGTTCGCCGACGTGGGGCACGCTGCGCGCCTCGCTCGAGCACGGGCAGCGGCGCGGCAGCACCTACGTCTCCGACCCGTACGACGAGTTCAAGAGCGGCTCGCTGGGCCCGCAGCCCACCGCCGTGGGCACCAACGTCACGAGCTGGATCCACATCAACGACCTGCACCGCAAGTTCGACCTCGCCGACCGCGACTCGACGGTGTTGAACCTGCGGCTGAACCACGCGCTCACCGATGCCGTCGACGTGGCCGTGGCGCTGCAGCGCGCCGACCGCAAGTACCTGAGCCAGTACGGCCGCAGCGGCCGCGAGCGGCGTGATTCGCTGAACCTCGACGTGAACTGGCAGGCCAGCCCCGAGCTGGCCGTCTATGGCTACCTGTCGCAGCAGGAAAGCCGCATGGCGCAGGTCGGTCTGCAGCAAAACGCCTGCGTGCTGGGCACCAACTACTTCTTCTACAGCGACGGCTCGGTCAACACGACCGGCACGCTGACGCCGGCGCAGATGGCGGCCGGCATCACCGTCGTCGGCTCGAGCGGCGTCGTCACGGCGGCCAACTTCACGTCGCTGTGCAGCACCGCCGGCCCGACGAGCCCGCTGTACCCGACCAGCCGCGCGTGGACCGCCAACCAGCTCGACCGCAACCGCGCTGCCGGCCTGGGCGTGCGGCGCGACTTCGGCAAGTGGTCGGTGGACACGCACGTGCAGCACGTGCGCGGCCGCACCTCGCTCGGCTACACGTTCAACGCCGCCGCGCTGGGCCTCGTGACGAGCGGCGCGCCGACCGCGGCGCAACTGACGACGCTGGCGCTGATCGGCAACGGCATGCCCGACATGCTCTTCGAGCAGAACAGCCTCGACGTGAGCACCGTCGTGAAGCTGACGAAGCAGGTCGGCCTGCGGCTGCTGCTGCGCCACGAGCGCGGACAGATCCGCGACTGGCACTACGACGGCGTGGCCGCCAACCCGAGCCCGGCGGCCAACCAGCAGACGTATCTCGACGCCGGCCCGCAGAAGTACACGGTGAACCTGCTCGGCGCCTTGCTGCAGGTGACCTGGTGAGGGAGTGGTTGAAGAAGGCGCGGAGCACGCTCCGCGCCGTCACGGCGTTCACCCGGCTCACCCCGCTCACCCCGATCAGCGCGCTCGCCACCCTCGCCTGCGCCGCCGGCATCGCCTGCACCGCCGTGGGCGGCGCGCAGGCGCATGAGGTCGCCAAGACCGTCTGCGGGCCGTGCCACGGCGTCGACGGCAACAACGCGGTGCCGCTGTTTCCGCGGCTGGCCGGCATCCAGGCCGAGTACATCACCAAGCAGCTGCAGGACTACCTCTCCGGCAAGCGCAAGAGCGAGGTGATGGCGCCGACGGTGTCCAACCTGAAGGCGGACGACATCCCGCAGCTGGCCGCGTACTTCGCGGCGCAGAAGCCGGCCGCCGGCACGCCGGCCGAAGACGCGCAGCTCGCCGCCGCCGGCAAGGCGCTGTACGACGACGGCAACACCGGCAGCGGCGTGCCGGCCTGCGTGGGCTGCCACCAGGAAGGCGGCGCCGGCAACGCGCGTTATCCGCGTGTCGCCGGCCAGCACGCGGCCTACACGACGGCGCAGATGCTGGCGTTCAAGAAGGGCGAGCGCACGAACGACCGCGCCCGCGTGATGCGCGCGGTGGCCGAGCGCATGACCGAGCAGGAGATCCAGGCCGTGTCGGCCTGGCTCGCCAGCCTCTGAGGAGCCGGCCGGACACGGCGGCGCGCACGATGAACAAGCAGCAGCGAGACGGCAGCAGCCCGCGCCGGTGGCGCGCCTCGATCACGGCGGCGCTCGTCGCCATGGCCGGCCTCTTCGGCACCTTCGGCATCACCGGCGGCGCCAGCGCCGCCGACGAGGAAGAAGCCCCGGACTATGTCTGGAACGCAATGCAGGGAGAGAAGTTGATCGCGCTGCGCGCCAAGGGCGACCCGGTGCGCGGCGCGATCACCTTCGAGATCTGCCAGGGCTGCCACCGCGCACACGCGCTCGGCCGCCCCGATGGCACGTACCCGCGCCTGGCCGGGCAGCACGACACCGTGCTGATCAAGCAGATGACCGACGTGCGCGCCGGCCGCCGGCGCAACGACAAGATGCTGCCGTTCGTCGACCGGCACGTCGTCGGGCCGCAGGACATCGCGGACATCGCCGCCTATCTGACGAAGCTGCCGGTGCCGCCGACGCACGGCAAGGGTCCCGGCGACCGCCTCGACGAGGCGGCCGCCCAGTACAAGCAGATCTGCCAGGAGTGCCACGGCGCGCGCGGCGAAGGCGACGCAGCGCAGTTCTACCCGCGCGTTTCGGGGCAGCACTTCCGCTACATGCGCCGCGAGCTGATCGACATCCGCGACGGCGCGCGGCGCAACGCCAACCCGCGCATGATCAAGGTCGTCAAGGGCCTCTCCGACGCCGACCTGGAGGCGCTGGCCGACTACATGTCGCGGATGCCGGTGGACTGAATCCCGGGGATGTAGTCGCGCTCTGGCCCGGGCCGAGGACGCCGGGTGGCCGGCGCTGCTCGTGTCATTCCTCTTTCTCGCCAAAGCTCGGTCGATTCCCTTCTTTTGCCTCGCTGCGCCGGCCACCCCGCATCCTCGGCCCATGGTGGTGGCGACTTCGATCCTGCGGCTGCGTCACGGCCGCGACAGGGGCGCCGAATATCATCGGCGCTTTCCTCAACCACGCGTTTTTCCCGCGGAAGGCCCTCTCTCATGACCCGCGTCTTCAACTTCAGCGCCGGCCCCGCGGCGCTGCCCGAACCGGTGCTTCGCCAGGCGGCCGAAGAGATGCTCGACTGGCACGGCTCGGGCATGTCGGTGATGGAGATGAGCCACCGCGGCAAGGAGTTCATCTCCATCGCCACCGAGGCCGAAGCCGCATTGCGCCGGCTGCTCGCGGTGCCCGCGAACTACAAGGTGCTGTTCATGCAAGGCGGCGCGATCGCCGAGAACGCCATCGTGCCGATGAACCTGTTGCGCGGCAAAGCCGGCATCGACTTCGTCGACACCGGTGAGTGGAGCAAGAAGAGCATCAAGGAAGCGAAGAAGTACGCCCGCGTCAACGTCGCCGCCAGCGGCGAGGCCGGCGGCTACACGGCGATCCCGCCGCGCGCCGAGTGGAAGCTCGACCCGGATGCCGCCTACGTGCACATCTGCAGCAACGAGACGATCGGCGGCGTGCAGTACCACTTCACGCCGGATGTCGGCGCGGTGCCGCTCGTGGCCGACATGAGCAGCGACATCCTCTCGCGCCCGGTCGACGTGGCGAAGTACGGCCTCATCTACGCCGGCGCGCAGAAGAACATCGGCCCGGCGGGGCTGACGATCGTCATCGTGCGCGACGACCTGCTCGGGTCGCCGCACCCTGCCCTGCCTTCGGCCTTCGACTACAAGACCGTGGCCGACAACGAGAGCATGTACAACACGCCGCCGACCTACGCGATCTACATCGCCGGCCTCGTGTTCCAGTGGCTCGAGCAGCAAGGCGGCCTGGCGGCCATGGAGCGGCACAACCGCGCCAAGGCGGCGCTGCTGTACGACTATCTGGAGACGACGTCGTTCTACAAGGCGCCGGTCGCGAAGGACTGCCGCAGCTGGATGAACGTGCCGTTCAAGCTGGCCGACGAAGCGAAGGACGCCGCCTTCCTGAAGGGCGCCGAGGCCGCCGGCATGGTGCAGCTGAAGGGCCACCGCTCGGTGGGCGGCATGCGCGCGTCGATCTACAACGCGATGCCGCTGGACGGCGTGCGCGCGCTGGTCGCCTACATGAAAGACTTCGAGGCGAAGAATGGCTGACGTGAACGGCAACGGGGCGAACCACGCCCCGCAGCGGCACGGCGTGCTCGTGCTGAACGCGATTTCGGCGAGCGGCTTGTCGCGCCTGCCTGCCGAGCGCTACCGTGTCGGCAAGGATGTCGCCGAGCCGAGCGCGATCCTCGTGCGCAGTGCCGATCTGCACTCGATGACGATCCCGGCCAGCGTGCAGGCGATCGGCCGCGCCGGCGCCGGCACCAACAACATCCCGGTGCCGGCGATGAGCGCGCGCGGCGTGCCGGTGTTCAACGCGCCGGGCGCCAACGCCAACGCGGTGAAGGAACTGGTGATCGCCGGCATGCTGATGGCGGCGCGCAACCTGACACCGGCACTCGGCTTCGTCGCCGGGCTGAAGGCCGATGCGCCCGACCTCGACCGCGCGGTCGAAGACGGCAAGAAGGCCTTCGCCGGCTTCGAGCTCGCCGGGCAGACGCTCGGCGTCATCGGCCTCGGCAAGATCGGCTGCCTCGTCGCGGATGCGGCCATCAAGCTCGGCATGCAGGTGCTCGGGCACGACCCGGAGATCACCGTCGATGCGGCGTGGAGCCTGCCGTCGCAAGTGAAGCGCGCGGCCAGCGTCAACGAGGTGCTGCGCAGCGCGAACTTCGTGACGGTGCACGTGCCGCTGGTGGAGGCAACGCGCCACCTCGTCAACGACGCCAACATCGGCCTGATGCGCCAGGGCGCGGTGCTGATGAACTTCAGCCGCGAAGGTGTCGTCGCCGACTCGGCCGCGCTCGAAGCGCTGGCCAGTGGCCGGCTCGCGTACTACGTGTGCGACTTCCCGAACGCCTCGACGATCGGCCACCCGCGCATCGTCGCGCTGCCGCACCTGGGCGCCAGCACGCGCGAGGCCGAGGAGAACTGCGCCGTGATGGTCGTCGACCAGTTGCGCGACTTCCTCGAGCACGGCAACGTCGCCAACGCGGTGAACTTCCCGAGCGTGCGCATGGACCGCGAGAGCCGCTGGCGCATCGCCATCGCCAACAGCAACGTGCCCAACATGCTCGGCCAGATCAGCACGACGATGGCCAAGGCAGGGCTCAACATCCACAACATGGTCAACAAATCGCGCGGCGCGATGGCCTACACACTGGTGGACGTGGACAGCCCGGTGGCGGACGCGGTGCTGCGCTCGCTGGCCGACATCGAGGGCGTGCTGTCGGTGCGGTACCTGCCCGAGGCCTGATCCGCCACCGCGCGGCCCAAGGGCGATGACACCCGAAGGCGGCCCGCCCGAGCTGAGCTTCCCGGCGCCCGGGTGGGCGACGATCACGCTCGCCCGCCCGCGGCACCTGAACCGGCTGCACCGCGAGGACCTGCTGGCGCTGCAGGCGCACTTCGCGCGGCTCGCCGGCGACGCAACGCTGCGCGTCGTCGTGCTCACCGGCCGCGGGCGCATGTTCTGCGCCGGCTTCAACATCGACGAACTCGGCGAAGGCCCATCAGCCGGCACCGGCACGAGCGACCCGCATCTCTTCGAGCGCACCGTCGATGCGCTCGAAGCGCTGCCGGTGCCGACGATCGCACGGCTGAACGGCAGCGTCTTCGGCGGCGCCACCGACCTGGCGCTGGCCTGCGACTTCCGCGTCGGCGCGGCAGGCATGGAGCTGCGCATGCCGGCGGCGCGCCTCGGGCTGCACTACTACCCGAGCGGGCTCGTGCGCTACGTGTCGCGGCTCGGGCTGCCGGCGGCGAAGCGCCTGTTCCTGCTCGCCGAGACGGTGTCGGCGGAAGAGCTTCTGAATCTCGGGTATCTCGATGTGCTCGCCGCTGCGGTTTCATCCGATCCAACCGACGCCCTCGACGCCGAAGTCGAACGCCTCGCCGCGAGCCTGCTGGCCGGCGCGCCGCTGGCGTTGCGCGGCATGAAGCTGTCGCTCGACGAAGTGGCCCGCGGCGAGCTGGATCCGGCGCGTGTGCGCGAGCGTGAAACGCGCTGCGCCACGAGCGACGACCTGCGCGAGGGCCTCGCGGCCTTCGCGGCGCGGCGAACGCCGAAGTTCAGCGGCCGCTGAGCCTGACCCCGAGCCTGCGCCACAACGCCCGCGCGTTTCGCATTTCAAGCAAGAGGAGAACCGCCCCATGCTCGCCATCGTCGGAGGCACCGGCCTCTATGCCCTGCCCGGCCTCGAGGTCATCGAGCGCCTCGGCGGCGACACGCCGTTCGGCGCGCCTTCGGGCGAGATCCAGCGCGGCCGCCTGCACGGCCACGAGTTGCTCTTCATGGCCCGCCACGGCGCCGGCCACAAGCTCCTGCCGCACGAGGTGAACTACCGCGCCAACGTCTATGCGCTGAAGAGCGCCGGCGCGACGATGCTGCTCGGCTTCTCGGCCGTCGGCAGCCTCGTCGAGCGCGCCGCGCCCGGTGACCTGGCGATGCCCGAGCAGTACTTCGACTGGACCCGCGGCACGCGCGAGCGCAGCTTCTTCGGCGGCGGCGTCGCGGCGCACGTCTCCACGGCCAAGCCGGTGAGCGCGCGACTCGTCGATGCCGTCGAGGCGGCGGCGCGCCGGCTGAACGTGACGCTGCACCGCGGCCTCACCTACGCGTGCGTCGAAGGCCCGCGCCTGGGCACGCAGGCCGAGAGCTTCTTCATGCGCGGCGCCGGCTGCCACCTCGTCGGCATGACCAACGTGCCCGAGGCGTTCCTCGCGCGCGAGGCGCAGATCGCCTACGCGACAGTGGGCATCGTCACCGACTACGACTGCTGGCTCGACGACCCGAGCCAGCACGCCAGCGTGGCCGTGATCCTCGAGCGTTACGCACGCGCGCTCACCGAGGCGCGGCGCGTGCTCGACGAGGTGCTGCGCGCGCCGCTGCCGGCGCCCGAGCCGGAGATCCGCGCCGCGCTCGCCGGCGCCGTGATGACGCCCGACGAGGCGCTGACGGCGGCGCAGCGCGAGTGGCTCGCAGTGCTGCGCCGCTGAGTCAGCCGATCAGGATCAGACGCGCTCGAACACCGCGGCGATGCCCTGGCCGCCGCCGATGCACATCGTCACGAGCGCGTACTTGCCGTTGATGCGCTGCAGCTCGTACAGCGCCTTCGTCGCGATAAACGCGCCCGAGCAGCCGATCGGGTGGCCGAGCGCAATCGCGCCGCCGTTCGGGTTCGTCTTCTTCGGGTCGAGCTCGAGGCCGCGTGACACCGCCAGCGCCTGCGCGGCGAAGGCCTCGTTGCTCTCGACCACGTCCATCTGCGCGACGGAAAGGCCCGCCTTTTTCAGCGCCAGCTTCGACGCCGGGATCGGGCCCTCGCCCATGATCTCGTTGGGCACGCCCGCGACCGCGTAGCTGACCAGGCGCGCCATCGCCTTGTGGCCGGCCTTCGCGGCCGTCTCGGCGTCGGCGAGCACGAAGAACGCCGCGCCGTCGTTGATGCCGCTGGCGTTGCCGGCGGTGACGGTGCCGTCCTTCTTGAACGCGGGCTTCAGCTTGGCCAGCGTCTCCATCGTCGTGGTGGCCTTGACGTACTCGTCGGTGTCGAAGGTGACCGGGCCCTTCTTCGTCTCCTTGACAATGGGGAAGATCTGACTCTTGAAGTGCCCGGCGGCGATGGCCGCGGCGGCGCGCTTCTGGCTCTCCACCGCGAACGCGTCCTGCATCTCGCGCGTCAGGCCCCACTTGGTGGCCAGGTTCTCGGCCGTGATGCCCATGTGGCCGACGCCGAACGGGTCGGTCAGCGTCGCGACCATCATGTCGACGAGCTTGGTGTCGCCCATGCGCGCGCCGGTGCGCATCGCCGGGCTCAGGTAGCCGCCGCGGCTCATGCTCTCGACGCCGCCGCCGATGCCGTAATCACAATCGCCGAGCAGGATGTTCTGCGCCGTCGTGACGATCGCCTGCAGGCCCGAGCTGCACAGCCGGTTCAGGCTCATCGCCACGCTGTCCATCGGCAGGCCGGCCTGGATGGAGGCGACGCGCGCCACGTACGGGAAGCGGCTTTCGGTGGGAATCGTGTTGCCCACCGTCACGTAGTTGATGGCCTTGGGGTCGACGCCGCTGCGCTTGATCGACTCCTTCATCACGACGCCAGCCAGCTCGGCCGGCTCCATGTCGGCCAGGCTGCCGCCGAAGCTGCCGATCGCCGAACGCGCTGCGCTCAGCACCACCACGTCACGCTTGCTCATGGGTCGTCTCCTGCAAGAGGGAATGGACAAGAAGAAGGAAGAAGGGGCCCGCGAGGCCCGCGTCGCCGGCTGGGCGCCGAGTAGACGACGGGCGGCTGGCCGGGAGCTTACACCCGGCGTGCGGGGCGGCTCGGAGGCGGCTTTGGCTTGGACTTCGGCTTCGGAAGCGGCAGCGCCGCCTCGGTGACCTCGAACGCGCGGCGCAACAGCGGCGGGTCGTCGAGCTCGGCTTCGAGCAGGAAGTAGTTCTTCGCGCCCGGGTACGGCGGCGCTTCGCCCGGCATGCCGAGCAACGCCCTGCCCGCGCCGGTGGGTTTCAGGAAGAGCCGGTTGTCGCAGACGAAGGCGACGACCTTCGTGTTCAGGTACAGCGCGTACTCGCCGAACATGCGCCGGTGCGTGAGCCGCGCACCGAGGCCGCTCTGGTCGGTGATGAAGGCGATGGTGTCGGGGTCGGAGGCCATGGGAAGTCGATGCGACTTTGCTGGGTTCGCTTTGGCCGGCTCAGTCGAGCGCCACCGACACGAGCTTCATGCGCCCGCCCGCGCCGGCCTTGATGCTGACCGCCGCCTTGGCGACGCCGAAGCGGCGCGCCACCAGCGCCACCAGTTCCGCGTTGGCCTTGCCGTCGACCGGCGGGGCTTTCAGCTGCGCGAGATAGGTTCCATCGGCTTGCTGCTCGAGCGAACTCGCACGTGCGTTCGGGCGGACCTTGACCTGGATGACGGGCATGGTTGATGCCTGCGCGGGTCAGCCCGCCGCGTTGGCCGGACCTTCTTGTCGTTCCGGTCCTTCGCTCGCGAAAGCCAGCACATGGCCATCCGGATCGAGCGAATACGCCGCGCGGTGGCCCCAACTGCGCTGCATGAGCGGGCTCAACTCCTTCGCGCCCGCGGCCAGCGCGCGGGCATGGAAATGCGCCGGTTCCGGCACCAGCAGGTACAGCTCGGCCCGCGGCGCGCCGCGCGCCGACGAGGGCTTCGCAAGCGCGGGGCCCAGCAGCCGCTCGATGGCCGCCTCGGGCATCAACCCAAGCACCGCGCCACCCGGCAACAAGAACTCGGTCATCCCGGGCACGTCGAGCCTCGGCACGGCCGCGAGCGCGGCCGCGTAGAACGCCGCGCTGCGCCGCTGCTCAGCGACGTAGAGGATGAAGTGCGCCGTGCCAGGCATCTGCAGATCGGGCGACAGGGCGGCCAGGTGTTGGCGCTCACCGCTTGACGAGCGTCGCCTCGTACTCTTGCCCGCTGGGTCGACGGAACGCCAGCCGCTTGGGCTTGCCGGCGACGAACTCCATGTGCGGCTTCAGCGCCGACGCCTCGGCACCGGGCACGACGACGCCCTCGATCCGGATCAGTTCATCGCCGGGCGCCAAGCCTGCGGCCTGCGCCTGCGAGCCCGCTTCGACGGCCTTGACCAGCGCCCGGACGACCTTCGGATTGAAGAAGCCGTCCGCCTGGACCTGCAGGCTGAAGCCGGTGCTTCCGGAGGTTGGCTGCGCCGACGAGGGCAAGACGACGAGCCCGAGCACCGGCAAGAGCAGGCAGACGGCTGCGCGTCGGTTGAATCGCATGGGGCGGTACGCCATGGAAGCCGGATGTTCGAACGGCGACGTCGGCTACTCGGGCTTGTGGCAAACCGCCTCGATGTTGTGGCCGTCCGGCCCGATGACGAAGGCGCCGTAGTAGTTGGCGTGATATTGCGGCCGCAGGCCCGGCGCGCCGTTGTCCTTGCCGCCCGCGGCCAAGGCCGCGCGATAGAAGGCATCGACGTCGGCGCGCGAGTTGGCCGCGAACGCGATGTGCAGATGCGCCGGCCGCTCCTGGGTTTCGAACAACCACAGCGAAGGCTTGTTGTTCTGCCCCATGCCGACGCCGTACGGGCCTTCCATCGCGACCGACACACCGAGCGGCTTCAACGCGTTGACGAAGAAGGCCTTGCTCTCGGCGAGATGGGTGACACCGAAGCCAACGTGATCGAACATGGAAGACTCCCTAAGTCTGCTGGCTCGACGGACCTACTCGAGCGACAGCACAAGACGCTTGCCCAACGCAGCGGCAGCGCGGTCCAGGGTCTTCAGCGAGGGCCAGTGTGTCGGATCTTCCAGCCGCTTTGCCGCGGGCCAGGAAGTCTCGAGCGCGCGGGCCAACTCGGCCAGACTGCGCTCGCCACGCGCCAGGCGCAGCAGCATCGCGGCCTGCGTCTTGGCGTCAGGCGCGACATAGACCGCGCCACGAGCCTTCTCGCTGGGCGCGGGCACATCCTTGGCTTCATCCAGGCGCCACGCCAGATTGGCAGAGAGCACTTCTGCTGCGTTGAACAAGGCCTCCTCCCTCGTCTGACCTTCCGTGAAGGTGTCCGGGAGATCCAAGAACTGGACCAGGAAGGTCCCGTCCTTCTGGGGCTCGACGGTGGCAGGGTAGCGAATTTCCACTTGATTCCTCACTTCAACTTCACGCCGGTCTGCGCTGGATCGCGGCAATCAGGCCGGCACCCAGGTCCCGATTGCCAGCCCCGCCTGCCCGATCCGTGAGGCCGGTGGCTGCCAGGCCCCGATTCGCCACCCGGCGGCCTTCAGCTTCGCGATGACCTCTTTGCCAGTGCGTGCTGAGGAAAGGTGGGCGGTGGCCGCGGCGCCTGCCAGCTGGCGCCCGGAGCCTGACGAACGCGCGCCGCTGCGGCCCAACGCCCACTGCGTAGCGCAAGGCTCCGGCCGGCCCTCGCCAGTGCGATCGCCACGGACGCCTCCGCGATCACGTATGTCAGATCCGCCTCGGTCACCTTCACAACCTGCAGATTCGCCGGGTTGCGCTCGGCGTAGACGTCGACGTGCACGCCGACGCTCGTCGTGCCGATGCGCGTGACCTTGGCGTAGAAGCTGAGCAGGTCCCCCAGGCTCACCGGCTGCTTGAAGATGAACTGGTTCACCGCCACGGTGGCGATGCGGCCCTTGGCGATGCGGTAGGGCAGCACGGCGCCGGCCACGTCCACCTGCGCCATCACCCAGCCGCCGAAGATGTCGCCGTTGCCGTTCACGTCGGCGGGCATCGGCATCACGCGCAGCACCAGCTCGCGGTCGTCGGCCAGGCGGCTGGGCGCCATCTTCAGATCGGTCCGGTTGTTCAGTTCGTCGTCCACCGCGCGCCTCCTGCATCGAATCAGGCCGACGGCGACAATCGCCGCTTCGTTTTCCGCACGACCTTCATGCCGATGACCCGCACTGTATCGCCGCGCCCGCGGCGCGCCCGATGAGGCGCGGCGGCCCGGCGCTGCCGTTGCCCGCCGCGCCGGCGGCGGCCGGCACGCGCGCGGCCGGCACCGACTGGCAGACGCTGAAGCGGCTGTTGCCGTATCTGTGGCCCTGGCGCTGGCGCGTCGCGCTGGCGCTCGCGTTCCTCATCGCCGCCAAGGTGGCCAACGTCGGCGTGCCGGTGCTGCTGAAGCACCTGGTCGATGCGCTCGACCTGAAACCCGGCGACCCGCGCGCGCTGCTCGTCGTGCCGGCGGGGCTGCTGCTGGCCTACGCCGGCCTGCGGCTGGCGACAAGCCTGTTCACCGAGCTGCGTGAACTGGTGTTCGCGAAGGTCAGCTTCGGCGCCAGCAAGCAGATCGCGCTCGAGGTGTTCTCGCATCTGCAGTCGCTGTCGCTGCGCTTTCACCTCGAGCGGCAGACCGGCGGGCTGACGCGCGACATCGAGCGCGGCACGCGCGCGCTGCAGTCGCTCGTGTCGTACTCGCTGTACACGATCGTGCCCACGCTGATCGAGGTGATGCTCGTGCTGGCCGTGCTCGGCGGCCGCTTCGACATGGGCTACGTGTGGATCACGCTCGCCGCGCTCGTCGTCTACGTCGTCTTCACGGTCGCGGTCACCGAGTGGCGCAACCGCTTCCGGCGCGAGATGAACGAGCTCGATTCACGCGCGCACACGCGCGCCATCGACGCGCTGCTGAACTACGAGACCGTCAAGTACTTCAACAACGAGCACTTCGAGACGCACCGCTACGAGCAGGGGCTCGAGGCCTTCCGCCGCGCGCAGGTGAAGAGCCAGACGACGCTGTCGCTGCTGAACACCGGGCAGCAGCTCGTCATCGCCTCGAGCCTGGTGGCGATGCTGTGGCGCGCCACCGAGGGTGTCGTCGCGGGCCGCCTGACGCTGGGCGACCTGGTGATGATCAACGCCTTCCTGATCCAGCTGTACATCCCGCTCAACTTCCTGGGCGTGCTGTACCGCGAGGTCAAGCAAAGCCTCACCGACCTGGAGAAGATGTTCGGCCTGCTCGGCCGCCACCGCGAGGTGGACGACGCGAGCGGCGCGCAGCCGCTCGTCGTGCGCGAGGGCACGGTGCAATTCGACAACGTGCACTTCTCGTACGACCCGGCGCGGCCGATCCTGCACGGCATCAGCTTCGAGATCCCGGCGGGCAAGACGGTCGCGGTGGTCGGCCCCTCGGGCGCGGGCAAGAGCACGCTGGCGCGGCTCTTGTACCGCTTCTACGACGTGAACGCGGGCCAGGGCGCGATCACGATCGATGGCCAGGACCTGCGCGCGGTGACGCAGGCGAGCCTGCGCGCGGCCATCGGCATCGTGCCCCAGGACACGGTGCTGTTCAACGACACGGTGCACTACAACATCGCCTACGGGCGCCCCGGCGCCGGCCGCGACGAGGTGGAAGCGGCGGCCAAGGCCGCGCACATCCACGGCTTCATCGCCGCCACGCCGCACGGCTACGAGACGGCGGTCGGCGAACGCGGCCTGAAGCTCTCCGGCGGCGAGAAGCAGCGTGTGGCGATCGCGCGCACGCTGTTGAAGAACCCGCCGATCCTGATCTTCGACGAAGCGACCTCGGCGCTGGACAGCGCCAACGAACGCGCGATCCAGGCCGAACTGAAAAGCGCCGCGGCCGGCAAGACGGCGCTCGTCATCGCGCATCGGCTGTCGACCGTGGTCGACGCGCACGAGATCGTCGTGCTGGAGGCCGGCCGCGTCGCCGAGCGTGGGTCACATGCGCAGCTGCTGGCGCTGGAGGGCCGCTACGCGCAGATGTGGCGGCTGCAGCAGGCGGGGGAGGAGGAATCAACCGTTCGGGCTGAGCCTGTCGAAGCCCCTTCGCAAGCGCCCTTCGATACCTCAGGGCGAACGGACTGAACCGATCACTCCTCGATCACCACCCGCTCATCGCCCGCCTGCACCGCGCAATCCGCCGCCTGCGCCTCACCCCAGCCCCGCCGCACGAGCACGTGCTTCGCCGTGTAGCAGAACTGCACACGCAACGCCCCCGGTACCTGTGCGCGGACAAGGCCTTCGACCGCCGCCGGCAACGTCGTGCGGTACTGCGCCGCGTCGAGGTCTGCCTCGGGGTGGTCGTCGTTGTGGATCCACGGCACGAAGAGCGCGCCGGCCCACATCACCGGCCGCCAACGCACCTGCACGCGCGTCGGCTCGTAGCCCTGCTCGCCGAGCCAGCGCTGCGCCGCCGCGCGCGCATCGGCGCCGGGCGCGACGCCGGCCCAGCCGGCGGCCAGCAACTCGGCAAGCCACTGGTTGCAGTTCTGGTAACGCGTGCTGAAGGCGTGCGCGTTGGCGCTGTAGCGGCCGGCCAGCAGCGACAGCGCGAGCCGGTTGTCGAGCGCCGCGCGCACGAGCGGCGGCGCGTCGGCCGCGGGCAGCAGCACCAGCGAGACGTGGCCGAGCCGCGGCTGGTCTGCACCGAACAGGAACGCCGCCAAACCCTGGTCGTAGATGCGCGGCAGGCCCTCGTCGCAGGCGTAGTAGAGCTGCCGCACCGACCACGGCGAGCCCGGGCCCGCGCCAGCCTGCCGCGTCGCGATGCCCGCGTGCGAGTGGCGGATGTCCCAGCGCTCGAGGTCGAGCCCCGTGCGCGAGACGATCGCCGCCTCGGCGCCAGCCCGCTCCAGCTCGGCGCGGATCACATCGGCCACCCGCAGCAGCCGGCTCTTGTCTTCGACGGTGAGGCGGCTCGTCGCATCGCAGTAGCGCGACGACGGCGCGCCGGCGTTGCCGGCCCCGGTGGACGACGCCGCCGCGGCGACACTGGCGGCGGCCAACGTGGCCGCGGCGACCCGCGCGGCCGCCGCGCGCAGCCGCCGGCAGCGCCTCAGAGCGTCACCGCCCGCGTCTGCAACTCCCGATAACGCTCATCGGCCACGACGAGGAAGAACACCTGCGGCGCTTCGCCGGCCGCGGCGGCGCGCGCCAGTTCGAGGCCGTAGGAGCGCTCGCGCGCGGTGATGACGTGGCCGGTGGCCAGCGCCGCTTGCGCCACGGTGCCTTCAGGCAGGAAGAGGTGCGCGTCGTCGCCGGCCGCCTCGCCCGGGCGCGGCAGCGCGCGAAGCGTCAGCCGCGCATAGCCTTCGCGGCCCACGGCGGCGACGATCTCGGTCACCTGGTACTGCCCGGTGCGCACCGGCCGGCCGGGCGACGACGCGTCGCTCGAGGCGTTGAACGACGTCGACACGCTGCCCACCGAGGCGGAGAAGCTGTTCGAGATCGCCGAGCTGGCGAGCGTGTCGGCCGCGGCCGGCGCGGCGGTCAGCGTGGCCAGCGCGGCGAGTGAGGCCACCGCAGCGGCAACGAGGGACGACGACGGCGATTGACGCATGGGCAGGTTCTCCTTGGCCGCAGGATAGCAGCGCCTCCCCCGTCCCAGGTCATCCCCGAGTCCGGGCGTTGTGAGCGCTGGCTACACTGACCGGCGTGGAGACCAAGTGGCTCGAGGACTTCGTGAGCCTGGCCGAGACGCGCAGCTTCTCGCGCTCGGCGCAGTTGCGGCACGTCACGCAGCCGGCGTTTTCGCGCCGCATCCAGGCGCTCGAGGCGTGGACCGGCATCGACCTCGTCGACCGCAGTTCCTACCCGACGCGGCTGACGCCGGCCGGCGAGACGCTGCACGCGCAGGCACTCGAGATCCTCGAAGCGCTGGCCGCCACGCGCAACATGATGCGCGGCTTCCAGGTCGCCGGGCAGGACACGATCGAGTTCGCCGTGCCGCACACGCTGGCGTTCACGTTCTTCCCGCACTGGCTGATGGAGCTGCGCCAGCACTTCAACGGCGCCGGCGGCTTCAAGACGCGGCTGACGGCGCTGAACGTGCACGACGCGGTGCTGCGCTTCACCGAAGGCGCCTGCGATCTGCTGATCGCCTATCACCACGACGCGCTGCCGCTGCGCTTGTCGGGCGAGCGCTACGAGATGCTGAGCCTCGGGCACGAGACGCTGGCGCCGTACTCCAAGCCGGCGAGGCCGACGACTGCGCCTGGTCGCGAAGGCCACTCGCCAGCCGATGCCCCGCCGATGTTCACGCTACCTGCGGCGCGCGCTGCGAGCCCGGTGCCCTTCCTCAGCTACGCCTCGGGCGCCTACATGGCGCGCGTCGTCGAGGTCATCCTGCAGCGTGCCGACGTACCGCTGCCGCTGGACCCGGTCTACGAAACCGACATGGCCGAAGGCCTGAAGGCGATGGCGCTCGAAGGCCACGGGCTGGCCTTCCTGCCCGAGAGCTCCGTGCGCCACGAACTGCGCGCCGGCCGCCTCGTGCGCGCCTCGCTGCCCGGCCGCTTCGAGGCGACGATGGAAGTGCGCATCTACCGCCAGCGCCCCGAAGGCGCGCGCCACGCCGCGAAAGCCGGCGTGCAGGCGCTGTGGGAGTTCCTCGGCCGGCACGCCGGGCGACAATCGCCGGCGTGACTGCCGCTGCTTCGCCCTCACCGCTTCGCTCTCCGCCTTCGCCGTCGTCGCCGCCCTCGACTTCGTCGCTCACCCTCGGGCGCCCCGACGACTGGCACCTGCATCTGCGCGACGGCACGGCGATGGCGGCGGTGTTGCCGGCGAGCGCGCGGCAGTTCGCGCGGGCGATCGTGATGCCGAACCTGAAGCCGCCGGTGACGACGACGGCGATGGCGCTGGCGTATCGCGAGCGGCTGCTCGCCGCGCGGCCCAAGGCCGGGCCGGGCAGCGACTTCGAGCCGCTCCTGACGCTGTACCTCACCGACAACACGCCGCCTGACGAGATCGCGCGCGCGAAGGCGGCCGGCATCGTCGCGCTGAAGCTCTACCCGGCCGGCGCGACGACGAACAGCGACGCCGGCGTCACCGACATTCGCAAGACCTACCGCACGCTCGAGGCGATGCAGCGCGAGGGGCTGCTGCTGCTCGTGCACGGCGAGGTCACCGATCCGGAGGTCGACCTCTTCGACCGCGAGGCCGTCTTCATCGAGCGCGTGATGCAGCCGCTGCGGCGCGACCTGCCCGGCCTCAAGGTCGTCTTCGAGCACATCACCACCGCCGAGGCCGCCGACTACGTGGCGAGCGCCGATGCGCTGACCGGTGCGACGATCACCGCGCACCACCTGCTCTACAACCGCAACGCGATCTTCACCGGCGGCCTGCGCCCGCACTACTACTGCCTGCCGGTGTTGAAGCGCGAGCGGCATCGCCAGGCGCTCGTGCGTGCCGCCACGTCGGGCAGCCCCAAGTTCTTCCTCGGCACCGACAGCGCGCCGCACGCGGTGGCGATGAAGGAACAAAGCGTCTGCGGTGCCGGCTGCTACACGGCGCCGGCGGCGCTGGAGCTGTACGCCGAGGCCTTCGAGGCCGCGGGCGCGCTGGATCGGCTGGAAGCGTTCGCGAGCTTCAACGGCGCCGACTTCTACGGCCTGCCGCGCAACCGCGGCACGGTGACGCTCGAGCGCGCGCCGTGGCAGCTGCCGGCCGAGTTACCGTTCGGTGACGCGACGATCAAGCCGCTGCGCGCCGGCGAGACGCTCGTCTGGCGGCTTGTCGCGGCGGGCTGAGCACCGCCCGAAGGCAGCGCGAGCGCCCCGCCCAACGGCGGGCGCGGGCCCGTCCGGCGACACCCAGACCTTGCGTTTCCTGGGGCCAATCCGGTTCAGCCCTGCCTTGAAGCGGCCGCGGCCGCCCTAACATCCGCGCCTGATTGCCACAACGCCGCCCGCGCAAACTGCGGGCGCCCTTCCATGAAACGCATCCTGCTGTTCGTCGTCACCAACCTGGCCGTGATGGTGGTGCTGGGCATCGCCGCCAGCCTGCTCGGCGTCAACCGCTACCTCACGGCCAACGGGCTGAACCTCGGCCAGTTGCTCGGCTTCGCGCTGTTGATGGGCTTCGGCGGCGCTCTGATCTCGCTCTTCATGAGCAAGCCGATGGCCAAGTGGAGCACGCGGGCGCAGGTCATCAACGACTCGCCCGACCCGACGCACCGCTGGATCGTCGGCGCCGTGCAGGGCTTCGCGCAGAAGGCCGGCATCGGCATGCCCGAGGTCGCCATCTACGAAGGCGAGCCGAACGCGTTTGCCACCGGCGCGTTCAAGAACTCGGCGCTGGTCGCCGTCTCCACCGGCTTGCTGCAAGGCATGAACCGCGAGGAGGTCGAGGCCGTCATCGGCCACGAGGTCGCGCACGTCGCCAACGGCGACATGGTGACGATGACGCTGATCCAGGGCGTGATGAACACCTTCGTCGTCTTCCTGTCGCGCGTCATCGGCTACTTCGTCGACAAGGTCGTGCTGCGCAACGAGCGTGACGGCGTCGGCATCGGCTACTTCGTGACGACGATCGTGCTCGACATCGTGCTCGGCATGCTGGCGGCGATCATCGTCGCGTGGTTCTCGCGCCAGCGCGAGTACCGCGCCGACGCCGGTGCGGCGCAGCTGATGGGCCGCAAGCAGCCGATGATCAACGCGCTGGCGCGCCTGGGCGGCTACCCGCCCGGCCAGTTGCCGCAGAGCGTGGCGAACATGGGCATCAGCGGCAAGCCGAGCGGGATGATGGCGCTGTTCTCGTCGCACCCGCCGGTCGAGGACCGCATCGCGGCGCTGCAGCAGGCGGCGGTGCAGTAAGCCGAGCGCTCAACTCCGATCCGCCTCCGTCGGTTTGTCGCAGCTCCAGTCGATGCCGTAGCCGGCGTCGCGCGCGCGGCCGGCGGCCAGGTCCACCGTCACCTGGAACCACAGGCAGTCGTTGGTCGGATAGCGCCAGCTCCAGACCTCGTCGCTGCGCCAGCCGACGCGCTTGCGCTCGCCGGGGGTGCCGAGCGTGCGCAGCACCTCGTCGATGCTCATGCCCGGCGCGCGCTGCTGGAACTCATGGAAGTGCGCTTCGTTCAGCACCTGCCGCGCACCGGTGACGCGGCCGGCGGAATCGAGGTCGATCATCCAGGTCGTGCGGCCGAAGGGGCCTGTGGCGTACTCGAGCCGCTCGGCCCCGCCGGGCATGGTGTAGCGCGCGGTCGGCGCGCCCCAGCGGCCGACGACGGCGTCGCGCGCGTCACCGGCGGCCGGCGGCACAGGCGCGCAACCGGCGGCCCACGCGGCGACCGCCGCCAGTGCGGCAGCGCGAACGATCCGTGGCAGCAGGCGGCCCTTGTTCAACGATCACCTCCGACGCGAATCACCGCCGCATCGGGCTTGTCGGCATACAGCCGCTCGACGGCCTCGGCGCGGTGCTGCAGCACGGCGCGCAGGTTGATCGAGCCCTTGTCGGTGACCTCACCGCGGTCCAGCGACGGCGGCTCGCTCAGCAGCAAGGCACGTGCCGGGCGGTTGGAGCTGCCGGTGCCGGCGTCCCACAGCGCCTTCAGCCACTGGCGGAAGAAGCCGCGCACCTGCGGGTGCGCCAGCGTCAGCTCGAGCGGCTCGCCCGCGACGGCACCGGCGAGCCGGCGCACGTCGTCGACGCGCGGAAAGACCAGCAGGCCGATGTCGTCGCGGTCGACGCCGGCCACCACCACGTCCTGCACCATCGGGTGCCCGGAGAGGATCGCCTGCGTGCGCAGCGGCCCGACGCTGACGAAGGTGCCGGTGGCGAGCTTGAAGTCCTCGGCGATGCGGCCGTCGAAGACGAGGCCCTGCGTCGGGTCCGGCGGCACGTCGCCGCCGGCGTCGCTGTCACCGGGCTCGCGGAAGCGCACCGCGTCACCGGTGCGGTAGAAGCCTTCGCTGTCGAAGGCCGCGGCCGTCTCCTCGAACGCGCGCCAGTACTCGCTCATCACGTTCGGGCCGCGGAAGCGGATCTCCTGCTTGCCCTCGACCGGCACGATCTTCACCTCGACGCCGGGCACCGGCAGGCCGATGTCGCCGGCGCGGTTCTGCGTGCCCAGCGCGAAGGTGCAGCTCGGCGACGTCTCCGTCATGCCGAGGCCCGTGAAGATCGGGATGCGCTCGCCGATCGTGCGCTCGGCCAGGCGGTCGAGGTGGTCCCACACCGCCTGCGAGAGCCCCGCGCCGGCGTACATGAAGGCACGCACGCGCGTGAAGACGCTGCGGCGCAGCGCCTCGTCGGTCTCCATCGCCGCGGCCAGCTCTTCGAAGCCCTTGGGCACGTTGAAGTAGACGGTGGGCGAGATCTCGCGCAGGTTGGCCACCGTCTCGGCCATACCGGCGGCCACCGGGCGGCCATCGTCGATGTACAGCGTGCCGCCGTTGTAAAGCGCGATGCCCACGTTGTGGTTGCCGCCGAAGACGTGGTTCCACGGCAGCCAGTCCACCAGCACCGGCGGCTCGTCGGCGAGGAACGCGAAGCACTGGCGGATCTGCTGCAGATTGGCGCACCACATGCCGTTCGTGGTCACCACACCCTTGGGCTGCTTCGTGCTGCCCGAGGTGAAGAGGAACTTGGCGATCGTGTCCGGGCCGACCTTGTTGTGCGCCAGTTCGAGGGCGGCACCGGGCGTGCTTTCGACCAGCGCCGAGAAGCGCGTCATCGTGCGCGCCTGGCCGCTCTTGAGCGTGATGCCGGTCGGGTCGGTGAGCACGAGTTCGGCGTCGGTGGGCAGCACCGCCTCGATGGCGCGGCCATACGGCCCCCAGGCGCTGGCGAAGACGAGGCCCGGCGTCAGCGACTCGAAGATGTGCGCCAGCCGCGCCGTGTCGCGCGCCAGCGTCGAGTACGCCGGCGACACGGGCGCATACGGCACGCCCACCCAGCAGGCGGCCAGCGCCAGCGTCAGGTGCTGCAGATCGTTGCCAGAGAGGATGGCGATCGGCCGCTCCTCGGAGATCTCGCCATCGGCCATGCGCAGCGCCAGCGCCTGGCCGACGCGGCGCACGCGCTCGAGCATCTGCGCGTAGGTGATCGTCTGCCACGGCCGCTCGATGGCCGGCGCGTGGCCGGGGGCGCGGCGGGCGACGAACACCTGGTTCGGCCGCACGCGCGCGAAGTGCTCGAGCGCGTCGGTGATGCGCTCGGGGTAGGCGCTCAGTGGCTCGGTCGAGCGCACGAGCCAGCTGCCGTCGGCGCGGCGCACGGCCTCGGCGCGCACGCAGCCGGCGACGCGCGTGGCGCGCCAGCGCGGGGCGGCGGACGCGCCTGACGCGGCGGCGGCCACAGGCGGTTCAGCAGGGCCGGCCGTTGCCGGAGCGCGAGGGGACGACTGCTCGGACATGGCGCGATTCTGCGCGACGCACGGGGGCCTGGATCGCCCGCCGGATCGCCGCCTGAACCCCGCCCGAATCGCCGCCTAGATCACCGCCTCGATCAGGAACGGCCCCTCGTGCTCCAGCGCCGCGCCGAAGAGGTCAGTGAAACGCTCGGCCGTCTCTGCCCGCTCGGCCCCCACGCCCATGCCGCGCGCCAGCGCCACCCAGTCGAGCGCCGGGTCGTCGAGGTTGAAGAGCTGCCGCGCATTGGCACCCGGCGTGCCGGCGCCGGTCTGCACGTACTCGCCGTGCAGGATGGCGTAGCGGCGGTTGGAGAAGATCACGGTCACCACCGGCAGCCGCTCGCGCGCCTGCGTCCACAGCCCCTGCAGCGTGTACATCGCGCTGCCGTCGGCCTGCAGCGTGACGACGCGCCGGCCCGGCGCACCGAGCGCCGCGCCGGTGGCCAGCGGGATGCCCAGGCCGATGGCGCCGCCGGTGATCTGCAGATAGTCGTGCGGCGCCGCGTGCCAGCTCATCGGGAAGAAGTCGCGGCCCGAGCTGACGCTCTCGTCACAGACGATGGCGCCTTCGGGCAGCCGCGCGACGACGGCTTGCGCCAGCGTCGAGGCGGTCAGAGCGCCAGTGGGGAGCGGCAGATCGCGCTTCGTCGCGAAGAGCGGCTTGGCCGCGGCCGCCACGGCGTCGCTCCCTGCACCAACACGCGTCGCGAGTTCGTGCAGCGCGCCGAGGCCGTCTTCATCGGGCCGCGCCGCGGTGAGCACCTCGCAGCCGGCCGGCAGCATCGAGCCCGGCTTGCCCGGGTAGGCGAAGAAGCCGACCGGCGCCTTCGCGCCGACGAGCACGAGGCTCGCGGTGTCGGCGAGCATCGCCAGCGCTTTGTCGACGACGTACGGCACGCGGTCGATCATCACGCGGCCCAAGCCGCGCTCGACGCGCGCGTTGGCCTGCGGCGCGAGCAGCCGGCAGCCGGTGGCGGCGGCGATGCGCGCGGCAACGGCCAGCCCATCGGCACGCAGCGTGCGGCCGGCCAGCAGCAGCACGGTGCCGCGGCGGCGCTTCAGCGCCGCGGCGGCGCGGTCCAGCTCTGCCGCGGCCGGCAGCGGCGCCGTGGGTGGCGGCGAATGCGCAGGCACCGGCGCAGCGCTCGCGCTCCACGCATGGTCGGCCGCGAGGATCAACGTCGCGATGCGTCCGGGCGGCGTCACCGCCTCGCGCACCGCGGTGGCGGCCGCCGCGCCCACGCCATCGGCCGAAGGCGTGCGGCCGACCCAATGCGACATCGGCCGCGCGAGGCTCTCGATGTCGCTCGCGAGCGGCGCGTCGTGTTCGAGGTGATAGGTCGCGTGATCACCGACGATGTTGACGATGGGCGTGTGCGCGCGCTTCGCGTTGTGCAGGTTCGCCAGGCCATTCGCGAGCCCCGGCCCCGTGTGCAGCAGCGTGCACGCCGGCCGCCCGGCCATGCGTGCGTAGCCATCGGCCGCGCCGGTGACGACGCCTTCGGCCAGCCCCAGCACGCAGCGCATGCGCGGCTGGCGGTCGAGCGCGGCGACGAAGTGCATCTCCGAGGTGCCGGGGTTCGCGAAGCAGTGGTCGACGCCGTGCGCGAGCAGCGTCTCGCACAAGAGGTCGGCGCCGGTGCGCGGGGGCAGTGCTGCGTTCGAACTCACGGCGTGCTCACTGCCTCGACGAGGCGATAGCGCAGCACGCCGTCGTCTGCTGGCGCGGCAACGACCTCGCCGCGCTTGACGAGGTGATTCAGGTGCGCAATCGCTTCGCCGGTGGCCAGACCCACCTGCTCGCTGCGCAGGTCGATCGGCCGGCCGAACAAGGTTGTGAAGAGATCGACCACGCGCTTCGGTTCGGCGAGCGCGCGTTTCAGCCGCTGCAGGCCGCGCTGGTGGCCGCCGGCCAGCCGGTCGAGCCGCGCATGCAGGCCGCGGAACGGATCACCGTGCGCCGGCAGCACGAGCAGGTCGTCGGCGAGCGTCGCGCGCATCTGCGCGATCGACGTGAGCCAGTCGCCGAGCGGGTCGGCGTCGGGCTCGGTCGGGAACACCGAGACGTTGGACGAGATGCGCGGCAGCACCTGATCGCCGGAGATCATCAGCGCCAGGCTGTCGCTGACGAGGCAGGCGTGCTCGGGGCAGTGGCCGCGGCCCACGACGACGCGCCATTCGTTGGCGCCGATGACCACGCGCTCGCCATCGACGAGGCGGCGGAAGCTGTCGGGCAGCGCGTGCACGTACTTGCCGAAGCTGCCGAAGCGCGCGCGGTACACGTCCAGCGCCTCCTCGGACCAGCCGCAGCGGCGATAGAAGTCGATCGCATCGTCGGGCGCCTCGCGGCCGGTGTCGGCGACGAGGGTGCGGCACATCAGGTACTCCTCGCGCGTCATCCACAGCCGCGCGTCGTACTTGCGCGTCAGCCAGCCGGCCATGCCCATGTGGTCGGGGTGCATGTGCGTGGCGAACACGCGCGTGATCGGCCGGCCGCCCAGCGGCGCGTCGGCGCCCGGCGTGAGCAGCGCGCGCCACGCGGCGAGCACCTCGGGCGTCTGCGTGCCGGTGTCGACCACCGCCCAGCCGCGCCGGCCGTCGACTTCGTCGTCGAGCAGGTACAGGTTGATGTGGTTCAGCGCGAACGGCAGCGGCATGCGCAGCCACATCACGCCGGGCGCGACGGGCTTCAGCGTGCCCACGGGCGGTGGCTCGCCGCAGGGGTAGACGAGGGCGGCGGCGGGTTCTGTCGCGGCTGACGCAGCAGCGGGGTCGGGTTCGTTCATGGTCGGCGCTCTTGGCGTGCAGGCAGGGGTTGTGCCTGACGATAGCGGCTCGGCGAGCGAGGCGGCGGCGCGAGGGTGTCAGCGTCGACTTCGAAGGTCCGCGCGAGCAAGGCCGCGGCGTGCTGAGGCCCTCACCTGTCGCCGTTCGGGCTGAGCCTGTCGAAGCCCTCGTCGCCGTAGCACCCGTTCGGGCTGAGGTATCGAAGCCCCGCGCCGCGATCAACCCTTCTGCGCCGCCGCCCACCGCGCCTTGCGCTCGGCGCGCATGCGCTCCTGCACTTCACGCTCGGCGGCCACCCAACGCGTCACGTCCATCGTCGCCAGCGCGCGTGCCAGCGCCTGGTGCGGGGCCGGTGCTGGCGGCAGCGCCGCGTGCGCCAGCGCGCGGTATTCGCGGCCGTAGCCGTCGCGCGTCAACCAGCCGGCGTCGACGAGCCAGCGGCGCAGTTCGACGTGGTCGGTGGCCAGCCAGCAGGCAGCGCCGGCGAGTGCGGCCTTCAGCGCCTCGTTGACTTCGCGCTCGGTGAGCGGCTTGTCGGCCGGCAGCGTCGCGTGCACGACGGCGAGTGCCAGCATCAGCTCGCCCGCCGACAGGCCGCCGAGCGAGACGTGGTCCTTCAGCGCCAGGGTGCGGATGGGTTGTAGCGCTTGCAGCGGCTCGTTCATCGTCACGCCCCGCGCTCGCCCCGCCGCGCCTGGCACCACTCACCTCACGCCATCGCCCCACGCCGAT
The DNA here is from genome assembly GCA_016716535.1 of Betaproteobacteria bacterium. GTDB lineage: Bacteria > Pseudomonadota > Gammaproteobacteria > Burkholderiales > Burkholderiaceae_C > Rubrivivax. Next base: position 101,931 of record JADJWD010000007.1, read on the forward strand.
AGTCGCTCGGCGCAACGCCGAGGTGGGCGCGGAAGACGCGGCTGAAGTGGGCCATGTTCTGGAAGCCGGCGGCGAGCGCGATGTCGGTGATCGAGCGGTGCGCGCTGGCGCGGTCGACGAAGGCCTGGCGGCAGGCTTCGAGGCGGCGCGCGAGGATGTAGCCGGCCACGCCGTCGGCCTCTTCGGCGAACGCGTTGTACAGCTGCCGGCGGCTGACGTTGAGCGCGCGCGCGATCGCGTCGACCGTCAGGCCGGGGTCGGCGAGGTGCTGCGCGACGTGCTGCTTGATGCGCTCGCGCAGTGCCTCGCGCTGCGTCTGCGCCGTCGCCTGGCCCGCGAGGTCGAGCAGCGACAGGTGCACGAGTTGCGTGATCGCCTCGCCGATGCCGCGCGCGCTTTGCTCGGGCATGTTCGGCAGTTCGCGGAAGGCGTTGCGCATCGTGTCCAGCGCGACGCGCGAGATGCCGCCGCTGCCGCCGAGCCGCCGCGCCATCAGCGGCTCGAGCATCGCCGGCGCCAGGCCGCGCTCGGCAAACGCGCACTTGGGCAGCATGACGATCAGGTGCTCGACACGCTCGGGGTTGGCCACCGCGTAGCTGTCGGTGGTGTCGTAGATGCTCCACTGACCCGGCGTCACCCAGGTCTCGCGGCCCTTCTGTTCGACGCCGGCGCAGCCGACCCACGGCGCCACGATCTTCAGGTACGGCGTCTCGGTGGCGCGGGCGATGGCGCTCGAGCGCTGCACGCGGTGGCGCGTCGCTTCGAGGTGCGTCAGCACCACGTCGCCGGCGTGCCAGGTGCTGGCGCGGCCGGAGAAATCGGCGTCGCCGTATTCGTCGGCCTTCAGACCCTGGAAGATCGTGGCGATCCAGCCGCGCCAGAACGCCGCGCGCTCGCCGGGGGCGACGTCGGCGGTGTCCATCAATTGCGGCCTGGGCGCGGGGGGCATGGCGGCGGGATTGATCGACGTGGCGTTGCGGCGCGCGAGCTTAAAGCCGCGCGGCATTTCCCTGCACGCTGCATTGCAGTGTTGCGGCCATGCCGCCGACCCCGGGAAAGCCCCAACCGCCGATGCACACGATGGCAAGCACCGTGCACGCGCGGCAAAGCCGCGCTGCCTGCGGCTGCCCAGAATCGGCGCCGCAGACAGCCCCTGCCCTGGACCCCCGACAAACGCGGCCAGCCGCATCACACCCACGTTGCAGCCGAGCCGCGGGCCACACCTCTCAAGGAGACTCACCCTCATGGACCCGAAGCCCACCGCCCCGTCCGACATCGTCGACTCCAGCCCCACCGGCCTCAGCCGCCGCCGCGTCGTGCAGGCGCTTGCCGCGGGCGCCGCGGCCGCCGGCGCGCCGGCCCTCGCGCAGGGCCAGGCGGGCCCGGTGCGCATCGGCTACGCGATCGCCCGCACCGGCCCCTCGGCCGGCGGCGCGCAGGTGAGCCAGGAGCCGAACTTCCTGCTCTGGGCCGAGCAGCAGAACGCCGCCGGCGGCCTGAACGTGAAGGGCGCGAAGCGGCAGATCGAACTGATCAGCAGCGACACGCGCAGCGACATCGAGACCGCCGTGCGCACGTATGAAAAGCTGATGGGCAGCGACAAGGTCGACCTGATCCTGCCGCCCTGGGGCAGCAACGCCAACTTCGCCGTCGCGCCGCTGGCCAACAAGTTCGGCTACCCGTTCCTCGCTCCCACCGCGCTGTCGCGCCGCCTGGTCGAGATGAAGCTGCCGTACTTCTTCCTGCTGCTGCAGCAGCCCAAGCCCATGATGGACGCGCTCGTCGACATGCTGAAGAACAGCGGCGCGAAGACGGTGGCCGTGATCTACATCGACGACCTCTTCGGCCTGGAGAACTACGCGGCGCTGAAGGTGGCGCTCAGCGGCACCGGCATCACCATCGTCGAGGAGAAGAGTTATCCGCTCGGCGTGAAGGACCTGAGCCCGGTGCTGCGCGGCATCAAGGACAAGAACCCCGACGCGTTCATCGGCCTGACGTACCCGCCCGACACGATCCTCGCGAGCCGGCAGAGCAAGGAGATCGGCTTCAACCCGAAGTTCTTCTACGCCAGCGTCGGCACCGCCTTCCAGCTGTACCGCAACGTGATGAAGGAAGGCGCCGAAGGCGTGCTCGGCATGGGCAGCTGGAACCCGAAGACGAGCCCCGGCGCGAAGGCGTACTTCGACGCGCACGTCAAGAAGTTCGGCGCGCAGAAGGAACCCGACCGCTGGGCCAGCGGCCACTGCTGGGCGGGGCTGCAGATCCTGACCAACGCGGTGGCCAAGGTCGGCCTGGACCGCAAGGCGATCCGCGACTACGTGGCCAACAACGTGCACGACACGATCGTCGGCAAGATCAAGTTCCAGGGCAGCGAGAACGTCGGCATCCCGGGCTCGGTGAGCCAGTGGCAGAAAGGCGAGTTCGAGGTGGTGTGGCCGAAGTCGATGGCCACTTCCTCTTTGAACGCGTCCAAGCCTGCTTGGGTCTAGCGCGGCTGGTTGGAGCGGCTGCTACTTGCACCAAGCCGGGTCCCGGCCCGGCGTCGTGCAAGTAGCACCCGCAACGAACAACACGCAAGCCGGCGCAAGCCAACAATGACCCCCCTAGCCTGGCTGGAACTCATCGCCTCCGGCCTCATCACCGGCGGCATCTACGCCCTCGTCGGCCTCGGCCTGAACCTGCAATACGGCCTGATGCGCATCCTGAACATCGCGCACGGCGAGTTCCTGATGCTCGGCGCATTCCTCACGTGGATGGCCGCCACCGTGTGGGGGCTGAATCCGCTCTTGATGATCCCGGTGAGCTTCGGCCTCTTGATGGCGCTCGGCATCGCCATCCACCGCCTCACGTTCAAGCGGCTCGCGGCGACGAGCCCGGACCTCGACGTGTTCGAGGCCCGCGGCCTGATGGTGGCCTTCGGGCTGATGTTCCTGGTGCAGAACTTCGCGCAGGTGACCTGGGGCGCGGACCTGCGCGGCTACGACTTCATGACCGAGCCGGTGGCGTTGCCCGGCGGAGGGCAGTTCGCCGGCAACAAGCTCGTGCTGCTGGCGCTGTCGCTCGCCTTCAGCGCCGCGCTGATCGTCGTGCTACGCCTGACGCTGTGGGGCAAGGGTGTGCGCGCGCTGATGCAGTCGCCCACCGGCGCGCAGCTCGTCGGCATCGACACGACACGGCTGCACCCGCTGATGTTCGGTGCCGGGCTCGGGCTGTCGGGCGTCGCGGGCTGCCTGCTTTCCACCGCCTACACGATTTCGCCGTCGATGGGCGAGCCGTACACGGTGACGGCGCTGATCGTCATCACGCTCGGCGGCTTCGGGCACATGGGCGGCGCGCTCGCCGGCGGGCTCGCGCTCGGCGTCATCGAGGCGGTGGGCATGCACTTCACGAACCCGTCGCTGAAGTCGCTGCTGAGTTATGTTGTGTTCATCGGGGCGCTGCTGTGGAAGCCGAACGGCCTCTTCAACAAACGCAAATAGGCCGTTTGTCCCATGCGACACATCACCTCCACCGACCCCTGGCACGTCCGCCTGCGCGAGGCGCTGTTCGGCTGGGTGCTCGATTCGCGCGGCCTCGGCCGCGATGCCTGGGTGCTGTTCGCGCTGACGGGCTGGGCGCTGGCGATGCCGCACTACGGCAGCGACTTCGCGGTCTCGCTGACGCTGACCTGCCTGATGTACGTGGCGCTGGCGACGAGCTGGACGCTGTTCTGCGGCAGCACGCGCTACCTGTCGCTGGCGACCTCGGCGTTCTTCGGCATCGGCGCCTACACCGGCGCGCTGCTGATCGACCAGTTCACCTGGGCCAGCGTCATCGGCCTCGGCGCCGCGGTCGCCGCGCTGGTGGCGGTGGTGATGGGCAGCGCCGTGCTGCACCTGCGCGGCACCTACTTCGCGGTGCTGACCTTCGGCATGACCGAGCTGATCCGCCACGCCGTCACCTACTGGGAAAAGCAGGTTACCGGCACCGTCGGCCGCGTGCTCACCGAGACGCCCGAGCGCGACACCGTCTACCTCACCGTGCTGGGTCTTGCGGTGCTGGCGGTGGCGGTGAGCATGATCGTGCGGCGAACGCGCTTCGGGCTCGCGCTCGCGGGCATCGGCGCCGACGAGCAGCGCGCGATGACGCTCGGCGTGAACACACGCCTCGTCAAGATCGCCGGCTTCGCGCTGACCGCCGCGTTCGCGGGTGCCGTCGGCGCGGCGATGAGCGTGCGCTGGACCTACATCGACCCGGCCACCGTCTTCAACCCGTTCATCGGCTTCCAGACGGTGTTGATCGCGCTGATCGGCGGCATCGCCACGTTGTGGGGGCCGCTGATCGCCGCAATCGTCTTCAGCGTGCTGGCCGAGACGCTGCGGCTGCAGGCGCCGCAGGCGTACCTGATGGCGCTGGGCCTGTTGCTGATCCTCTGCGTGCTCTACCTGCCGGGCGGCCTCGCGTCGCTGCGCTGGGCGAGCTTCATCGCCTGGCGCGACGACGTGCGCGGCTGGTGGCGCGAGCGCGAGGCGAAGGCCAAGCGCGCGGCGCGGCGCGAGCGCGAGGCGCGTTACGGGGTGGGTTCGTGAACGGCCACCCGCTGCTCGAAGCCCGCCATGTCACCGTCCGCTTCGACGGCCTCGTCGCCGTCGACGCGGTGAGCGCCGCCTTCGCGGCCGGCGAGCTGGTCGGCATCATCGGCCCCAACGGCGCCGGCAAGACGACGTTCTTCAACGCACTGTCGGGCGTCCAGCCGCCCACGAGCGGCGAGCTGTATGCGATGGGCCAGCGCCTCACCGGCAGCAAACCGCACAAGTACGCCGGCCTCGGCATCGCGCGCACGTTCCAGACGCCGCGCGTCTTCGGCGCGCTGTCGGTGGCGGCGAACGTCGACTTCGGTTTGCAGTTCGCCGGCCGGCACCGCGCGGGCGCGTGGCTCTTGAAGGACGAGGACAGCATCCTGCACGTCGTCGGCCTCGCCGGGCAGCGCGACCTGCCGGCCGCGGCGATCACGCCGAGTCAGCAGCGCCAGCTGGAGATCGGCATGGCGCTGGCGACGCGGCCGAAGCTGCTGCTGCTCGACGAAGTGGCCGCCGGCCTCACCGAGGCCGAGGTCGACTCGATGGCGCAGCTCATCCGGCGATTGCGCGACGAGCTGGACCTGACGGTCATCTGGATCGAGCACGCGGTGACGACGCTCTTGAAGTACGTCGAACGCGTGATCGTGCTGCACCAGGGCCGCAAGATCGCCGACGGGCTGCCCGCCGAAGTGGTGCGCAACGCCGAGGTGATCGAGGCGTACCTGGGCGACGAGATGGTGGAGATGGCCTGAGATGGCCCGACCGCGATGAAGAACGACCTCGAATCCGCGCTCGACCGCCGCCTCGCGCACCTGAAGGTCGTCGGCCTGGCCGCCGGCTACGGCCCGTTCCTCGTGCTGCGCGACATCCGCATCGAGGCGCGGCCGGGCCTGACGGTGATCCTCGGCCCCAACGGCGCCGGCAAGACGACGCTGCTGAAGGCGATCGCCGGACTCATTCCGCGCGCCACCGGCACGTTGTGGCTCGACGGCAAGATCGTCGACCCCGAAGCGAAGACAAGCGAGATCGTCGGGCAGGGCCTGACGCTCGTGCCCGAAGGCCGGCAGCTCTTCGGCCAGATGACGACGCGCGAGAACCTCGAGCTCGGCGGCTGGCTCGTCGGCAAGGAAGAACGTGCGCGCCGGCTCGACGAGGTGCTGGCGCTGTTCCCGAAGCTCGCCGAGCGCATCGGCCAGCGCGCCGGCACGATGAGCGGCGGCGAGCAGCAGATGGTGGCCGTCGGCCGCGCGCTGATGAGCCGGCCGCGCTTGTTGATGCTCGACGAGCCTTCGCTCGGCCTCGCGCCGAAGATGGTCGACGAGTTGCTCGGCATGGCGCGGCGCATCGCCGACCAGGGCACCACCGTGCTGATGGTCGAGCAGAACGTGAACAAGGCGCTCGCGGTGGCCGACCGCGGCTACGTGCTCGAGCGCGGCCGCATCGTCGCCAGCGGCGCGGCCACGCTGCTCGCGCGCAGCACCGTCATCCGCGAGGCCTACCTCGGCAAACAGGACGAACGAACATCCGCCAGCCGCGCCGCTGGCATTGCGACCAAGGAGTCACCCGTGTCCGATCTTTCGATGCTCATCAACGGCCTCGCGGTCAGCGCCGAGAAGGGCGCCACCTTCGACCGCCGCAACCCGCTGGACGGCAGCGTCGCGACGCGCGCGCCGGCCGCCAGCCCCGCCGACGCGATCGCGGCCTGCGACGCCGCGGCGGAGGCCTTCAAGACCTGGAAGGACACCGGCCCCAACGAGCGGCGCATGCTGCTCTTGAAAGCCGCCGATGCGCTGGAAGCGAAGACGCCGAAGTTCATCGAAGCGGTGCCCGCCGAGACCGGCGCCACCGGCATGTGGGCCGGCTTCAACGTGATGCTCGCCGCCGGCATGATCCGCGAGGCCGCGGCGCTGACGACGCAGATCGGCGGCGAAGTGATCCCCTCGGACGTGCCCGGCTCGCTGGCGCTGGGCGTGCGGCAGCCGGCCGGCGTCGTGCTCGGCATCGCGCCGTGGAACGCGCCAATTATTCTTGGCGTTAGGGCGATTGCCACGCCGCTGGCCTGCGGCAACACGGTGATCCTGAAGGGCAGCGAGAACTGCCCGCGCACGCATCAGCTCATCATCGAAGCGTTCCAGGACGCGGGCTTCCCCCCGGGCGTCGTCAACTACCTCACCAACGCACCGGCCGACGCGGGCGCGGTGGTCGAGGCGATGGTCGCGCACCCGGCCGTGCGGCGCGTCAACTTCACCGGCAGCACGCGCGTGGGCAAGCTCATCGCGATGACCTGCGCGAAGTACCTGAAGCCGGTGCTGCTGGAATTGGGCGGCAAGGCGCCGCTCGTCGTGCTCGACGACGCCGACGTCGAGGCGGCGGTGAACGGCGCGATCTTCGGCGCGTTCGCCAACAGCGGCCAGATCTGCATGAGCACCGAGCGCATCATCGTCGACCGCAAGATCGCGGACGACTTCGTCGCGCAGTTCGTCAAGCGCGCGAAGGCGCTGCCGCTCGGCGACCCGCGCAAGCCCGAGCCCTGCGTGCTGGGCAGCGTCATCGGCATGGGCACCGTCGAGCACTGCAACGCGCTCGTCGACGACGCCGTCGCCAAGGGCGCCAGGCTCGTCTGCGGCACGAAGGCCGAAGACACGCTGATGCCCGCGACCGTGCTGGACCACGTGACGCCGAAGATGCGCATCTACCACGAGGAGACCTTCGGCCCCGTGAAGTGCGTCGTGCGCGTCGACGGCGTCGACGAGGCGGTGAACTGCGCCAACGACAACGACTACGGCTTGTCGGCCGCGGTGTTCGGCCGCGATACCGCCCGCGCGATCGCCGTGGCGCGGCGCATCGAATCCGGCATCTGCCACGTCAACGGCCCGACGGTGCACGACGAGGCGCAGATGCCCTTCGGCGGCGTCAAGGGCTCCGGGATGGGACGGTTCGGCGGGCGGGCCGGCATCAACGAGTTCACCGAACTCAGGTGGATCACGGTGCAGACGGGGGAGAGGCATTACCCGTTCTGAGGTTGCCCGGCGTCGATCGTTTCGCTCAGCGAGGGGCGCGGCCAGCGGAGTGCTTGCACTTCTGGTAGATTGCATGCACTCAGATCGATTCAGCATTGTTGCCTCCATGCCCTCCATCACCGTCCGGAACGTTCCCGACGAGGTGCATCGCGCGTTGCGCGTGCGCGCAGCGCGTCACGGCCGCAGCGCCGAGGCTGAGGTCCGCGCGATCCTCGAAAGCGCCGTCAAGCCTGAACGGCGGGTCCGCATGGGCGACGCGTTGGCGTCGTTGGGCCGCAAGGTCGGATTGACCGACGAGGACATCGCCGCCCTCGAAAAGGTGCGCGACAGGAAGCCCGCCAAGCCGCTGAAGTTGGGATGATCGTCCTCGACACGAACGTCGTTTCGGAGGCGATGAGGCCGCAGCCGGACGTCACGGTCCTGGCATGGCTCAACGCTCAGGCCGCCGAGACGCTGTACCTCTCCAGTGTGACGCTCGCCGAGCTGCTGTTCGGCATCACCTCACTGCCGAGCGGCAAGCGCAAGACGACGCTGTCACGCGCGCTCGACGGCCTGCTCGAGTTGTTTCAAGGTCGCGTACTGCCCTTCGACGCCGACGCTGCAGGTCACTATGCCGAGCTGGCCGTCGCGGCCAAGGCGAGCGGCCGTGGCTTCCCGACGCCGGACGGCTACATCGCAGCCATCGCCGCCTCGCGGGGATTTGCTGTCGCATCGCGGGACAAAGCGCCCTACGAGGCGGGCGGCCTGAACGTGATCGACCCCTGGCGGCGCGTGTGATTTCCGACCGCTCCAGCGAGAACTGCACCCCGTCCCGTCCGCGCACCCCCCATCCGCCATGCCCCTGCTCGGCTCCGCCGCGATGCTGTTGTCGTTCGATGTCGCCCCCGAGGCGATTGCCGAGCACGACCGCTGGCACACGCACGAACATCTGCCCGAGCGGCTTTCGATTCCCGGCTTCCTGCGCGGCACGCGCTGGGTGGCCACCACCACCACCACATCGCCGCGCTACATGGTGCTGTACGAAGTCGAGAGCCTGGCAACGCTGTCGTCCGAGGCCTATCTGCAGCGGCTGAACCAGCCGTCGTCATGGACTTCGCGCGTCATGCCGCACTACCGCGGCATGCGGCGCGGCTTCTGTTCGGTGCTCGGCAGCGCCGGCTTCGGCAGCGGGCACGCATGTGCCCTGCTGCGCTTCACGGCCGCTGCGCGCGGCGCCGCGGCGGCGCCGCACCGCCGGCTGCTCGAGACCGTGCTGCCGGCGCTGCCGGCGCGCGCGGGGCTGGGCAGCGCGCATCTGCTCGAAGGCGCGGCGACGCCGGCGATGACGAACGAGCAGCGACTGCGCGGCATGGCCGACGGCGCGGTCGACTCGGCGCTTGTCATCACGGGCTATGACGCTGGCGCCGTCGCCGACGCGGCGCAGGAACTCGCCACGTCGACGCTGGAGCGTGAGGGCGCGAGCAGCGTCACTCAGGCGCTGTATCGCCTCGACTACTCGCTCGTCAGCACCGAGGTCGCGGCGTAGTCGGCGCGGCCGGCGCGGCGCTTTGGACGTCCCCTCGCGACCATGAACCTGCGTCGGCGCATCACGTTGCTGCTGCTGTGCCTGCTGGCCGGCGCGGCGATCGGCGCGGCCGGACAGTGGCTCACCGGCAGCGCGTGGGGTTATCTCGCCATCCCGGCGCTGATGGCCGCGGCCTGGCTCGTCGTGGCCGATCCCGAGCGCTGCCTACGCAGTGACGTACCGGTCGCACCGCCGCGCTCAGGCGACCACGACATCGCCGCGCCGTCCGAAGCACAGCCCCCGTCTGCGCAAATTCGGCATTAGGCACGACAATGCGCGCCCCGCTGATTGGCCCGCCCGTTCACACTTCACCCATGCCCGGCATCTGGAAGCAACCCCTCTCGGTCGAGGCGCTCACGCGCCGGCACGTGGACAGCGCCGCCGAGCGGCTGGGCATCGAGTTCCTCGAAGTCGGCGACGATTTCGTGCGCGCGCGCGTGCCGGTGGACAGCCGCACGAAGCAGCCGTACGGCATCCTGCACGGCGGCGTGTCGGTGCTGCTGGCCGAGACGCTCGGCTCGTGCGGCGCGGCGCACGCGTGCCCGCCCGGCCACCGGCCGGTGGGGCTGGACATCAACGCCAACCACATCCGCAGCGTCTCGAGCGGCTGGGTCACCGGCGTTGCGCGGCCGGTGCACATCGGCCGCTCGACGCAGGTGTGGCAGATCGACATGACCAACGAGGCCGGGCAGACGGTCTGCGTGTCGCGGCTGACGCTGGCGATCCTCGGCGCTGCGGGCTGAGCGCCGTCTTCGGCGTCTGCGCTCGAACAGCACGCACGTACGCACGGCTGACCGACGATGCTGCCCCGGCCTGCCCAGTCCGACCGGCGCCGCCACGACCGGCACCCGTTTCGCACCGCGGCCGAGCTCGTCTGGCCCGGCGGGCAGGTGCTGCCGGCACGCACGATCGACCTCGGCGTTGGCGGCGCGGGCGTCGTCGTCGACCTGAACCTGCCGGTCGGCACGACGATGACGGTGCGCATGAACCTGCCGGCCCGCCCGAGCGGCCGCGCCGTGTTCGAGGCGCCGGCGACGATCGTCAACTGCACGCTCGCCGGAAGCGACGGCGGCTTCCGGCTCGGCTTGCAGTTCGGGTCGCTGTCGATCGCGGCGCAGGCGGCGTTGAAGGGCGCGCTGCCGGCGTAAGGCCTCAGAACGCCAGCCGCAGCCCGATCGCCGCTTCGGCCTGCGTCAGCGTGTCGGCGCGGATCGACACGGTGCAGCCGCCCGAGCAGAAGAAGGCGCCGTCGCTGCCGATCGCCACGACGTAGGCGCGCAGCTCGGCGCGCAGCGTCAGTGCCGGCGCCAGCGCCCAGGCGTGGCCGACGCCGACGTTCAACGAAGCGCGCGTGCGCGAGCGTGTGCCGGGCAGGTTCGGCGTCAGCTGCGTGATGCCGAGGCCGCCGATGACGTAGGGCCCTGGATTGGACGGCCCCTCGAAGTGGTTGACGCCACCCACGTGCAGGTGCGTCAGCCGAAGCGGCAGCTGCGACGCGGTGCCCGGCGCCGCCGCCGAGCCGAGCGCCAGTTGCGTGCGCTGGTGCGAGACGAGCACCTGGCCGTCGCGCCGCTCGTCGAGCGTCCACTCGAAGGCCAGCGAGCCGGCCGCGCCGCTGCGCAGCCGGAGGTCCTCACGCGCGCCGCTGGCCGACGAGAAGCCGCTGCCGGCACGCACGCCGCCCATCACGACCCAGCCGGTGTCCGCCAGCGCCGGCGGCACGGCGAGGCACGACAAGGCCAGCGCCGCAACGAAGCGCGCGCGGCTCGCGGCGTCGCCGGGTCGACGGCTGCGGGGAAGAGCAGGCATGGCCGGGCGATCCTACGGGACCACTCGACCGCTGCCTAGAACAACCACCTCACCAACCCCAGGCTCGCCACCGGAAACACCAGCAGCAGCACGACGCGCAGCGCGTCCCACGCGAGGAACGGGAACACGCCGCGGTAGGTGTCGCCCATCGGCACGTCGCGCGCGAGGTTGTTGACGACGTAGACGTTCAGCCCCACCGGCGGCGCGATGAGGCCGATGCCCACCGTCATCAGCACGAGGATGCCGAACCAGATCGCCTTCTCCTGCCCCTGCAGCCCCCACAGCTCCAGGCCCATGATGGCCGGGAACAGCACGGGGATCGTCAGCAGCAGCATCGACAGCTCGTCCATCACGCAGCCGAGCGCGACGTAGAACAGCAGCACCGCCAGCACGATGACCAGCGGCGGCACCGCCAGCGCGCTGACCCAGCCGGCCAGCGCCGCCGGCATGCCGGTCAGCGCCAGGGTCGCGTTCATCATGTCGGCGCCGAGGAAGATCATGAACACCATCGCGCTCGTCTCGGCGGTGGCGGCGAGGCTCGAGCGCACCGCGGCCATCGTCAGCTCGCGCTGCGCAACACCGGCGATGCCGGTGGCGATGGCGCCGACGGCCGCACCTTCGGTCGGCGAGAACAAGCCGCCGTAGATGCCGCCGAAGACCAACGCGAAGATCGCGACGATCGGCCACACGCCCACCAGCGCGCGCAAGCGCTCGGGCCACGCGACCGCCTCGCTCGGCGGCGCCAGCTGCGGGCGCGCGCGGCACACGAGGCCGAGCACGGCGATGTAGCCGAGCATCGCCAGCAGCCCGGGCACCAGCGCCGCGGCGAAGAGCTTGGCGATGTTCTGCTCGGTGAGGATGGCGTAGACGACCAGCGGCACCGAAGGCGGGATCAGGATGCCGAGCGTGCCGCCGGTGGCCAGCGTCGCGGTGGCCAGGCCGCCGGCGTAGCCGTGCTGCCGCATCTCGGGGTAGGCGACCTGCGTGATCGTCGCCGACGTCGCGACCGAACTGCCGCACACCGCGCCGAAGGCACCGGCCGACAGGATGCTCGCCATGCCGAGCCCGCCGCGCACGTGCCCGACCCACGCCGCCGCGGCGCGGAAGAGCCGCCGGCTCAGGCCGCCCTGCGTCGCGAACTGCCCCATCAGCAGGAACAGCGGTATCACCGACAGCTCGTACACCGTGAGCCGCGCGACCGCGCTGCCCTTCAGCAGGTTCAACAGCGAAGCCCCGTCGGAGATGACGAGGTAGCCGATGGCGCCCGGGATGAACATCGCCGCGGCAATCGGCATGCGCAGCGCCATCAGCGCCAGCATCGCCGCGAACATCGCCAGGCCGACGGTGGTGGGGCTCACGACGCTGCGGCCCCGATATGTTCCTGCGCGCTCTCGTCCTCAGGCGCGACAAACGCCTGCACCAGCGCCACCAGCGCCGCCAGTGCCAGCCCCGGCGCCAGCGACGCGTAGGTCCACCACATCGGCAGGTCGAGGATCATCGACGCCTCGTGCGCCTCGTGCATCGCCACGGCCCCGGCGGCACTGCGCCAGGCGAGCAGCGCGCACATCAGCGCCAGGCCCAGCGCGCCGGCCGCGTCGAGCACGCGCCGCGTGCGCGCCGAGGTGCGCTGGGTGAAGAAGTCGACGATGATGTTGCCGCGCCGCGCCTGGCACCACGGCAGGCCGAGCGAGATGGCCAGCGCGATGCCGAACTGCACCAGTTCGACGTCGCCCGGAATCGGCCGCGTGAACGCGGCACGCGCGGCGACGCTGGTGACGACCATCACCGCCACCGCCAGCGCGACGGCCGCGCCGGCGACGGCGAAGAGTTCCGCGAGGCGCGTCAGGCGTGCCAGCGCGCCGCGGGTCACTTCTTGTACTTGGCGAGCAGGTCGCGCGCGTCCTTCAGCAACTGCTTGCCGTTCAGGCCGCGCTTGTCCATGTCGGCCACCCACTCGTCGTAGATCGGCGCGCTGGCGGCGATCCACCTGTCGGTCTCGGCGGCGCTGATCGTGATGATCGTGTTGCCGCGGTCGGCGGCGGCCTTGCGGCCGGGCGCCTGGCTCTCGTCCCAGATCTTGCCGACCTGGCGCGACAGCGCCGCGCCGCTGTTGTCGTCGATCACCTTCTTCAGGTCGGCGGGCAGGCTGTCGTACTTCGCCTGATTCATCGCGAAGATGAAACCGGCCGAGTACATCGCCGGGCGCGACGGGTCGGTCTGCGTGTGGAACTTCGTCATCTCGTGCAGCTTGAACGCCGGCATCACCTCCCACGGCAACGCGAAGCCGTCGATCGTGCCCTTGCTGATCGCGTCGGCCACCGCCGGCACCGGCATGCCCACCGGCGTGGCGCCGAGCTTGGCGATCAGCTTGTTCGTCTGGCGCGTCGGCGCGCGCATCTTCAGGCCCTTGAAGTCCTCGATCGTCTTGACCTGCTTGCTCGCAGTGTGCACGTAGCCCTCGTCATGCACCCAGGTGGCGAGGATCTTCGTGCCGGGGAACTCCTTCAGCGCGTGCTTCTGCAGATAGTCCCACGCGGCGGCGGCGCCGACCTCGGCGCTGTTGGTCATGAACGGCAGCTCGAACACTTCCATCGCCGGGAAGCGGCCGGCCGTGTAGCCGGGCAGCGTGACGACGAGGTCGTCGACGCCGTCCTTGATGCGGTCGACGAGTTGCGCCGGCGTGCCGCCGCCGCTCATCGCCGGCAGCAGCTGGCACTTCAAGCGCCCCTTGGATTCGGCGGCGACCTTGTCGCACCACGGCCCGATCACACGCACCGGCGCCATCGCCTGCGGCGGCCAGATGTGGTGCAGCTTCAGGGTCACGTCCTGCGCGGCGGCGGGCAAAGCGGCGGCAGCCAGGACGATGGCAGCAAACGAACGTTGGATCGACATGGGTTCTCTCCTCGGTGATCTTTCCCGGCCGCGGCGCGGCCGGGCCAAACGATGCTTCAGCCCCAGACCTCGCGCGCCGTCTCGACGACGAGCTCGAGCTTGCGCCGCTGGTCCAGGACGGCGATGTTGTTGCCGTGCACGGTGCTCGAGAAGCCGCACTGCGGGCTCAGGCACAGCTGCTCGAGCGGCGCGTGCTTCGCCGCCTCGCCGATGCGGCGCTTCAGGTCATCCTTGCTCTCGAGCTGGCCGAACTTCGTCGTCACGAGGCCGAGCACGACGATGCGCCCGGGCTTCAGGAAGCGCAGCGGCCTGAAGTCGCCGGAGCGGTCGTCGTCGTACTCCATGAAGATCGCGTCGAGGTTCATCTCCGCGAGCAGCGCCTCGGCCACCGGCTCGTAGTTGCCTTGCGCGGCGAACGTGCTCTTGAAGTTGCCGCGGCACAGGTGCATCGCGAGCGTCATGCCTGCGGGCTTCAGCGCGACGACCTTGTTGATGAACTGCGCGTAGCGGTGCGGCAGCTCGTTGGGGTCGTCGCCGCGCGCGCGCGCCGCCTCGCGCATCTTCTCGTCGCAGAGGTACGCCATGTTCGTGTCGTCCATCTGCACGTAGCGGCAGCCGGCGTCGTAGAGGCTCTTCAGCTCGTCGCCGTAGGCGCGCGCGGTGTCGTCGTAGAAGGCGGGGTCGAGCTCCGGGTAGGCCTCGCGGCTGATGCCGCCGCGGCCGCCGCGGAAGTGCAGCATCGTCGGCGACGGGATCGTCACCTTCGGCGTGCAGCCGGGTGCGTGCGCCTCGACCTGGCGCTTCAGGTACTCGAAGTCGGCGCGCTGGATGTCGCGCACGTGCTGCACGCGGCCGACGACGCGGATCGTCGGCGGCGCCAGCTCCTCGGTGCCGTCGGGCTTCTTCACCGTCACCGGGATGTCGGTCTTCACGCCGCCCAACTGGTCGAGGAAGTCGATGTGGAAGTAGGTGCGGCGGAACTCGCCGTCGGTGATCGCCTTCAGGCCGCAGTCGCGCTGGAACTTGACGATCTCGGTGATCGCGCGGTCTTCCACTTCGCGCAACTGCGCCGGCGTGATCTCGCCCTTGGCCTTCTTCTCGCGCGCTTCGAGCAGGTACGGCGGGCGCAGGAAACTGCCGACGTGGTCGGCGCGGAACGGCGGGGTGGTGCGGGCGGTCATCGCAGGCTTTCCGAAGGGAAGTCGTCGCGGCGGTCCGGGCGCGGCCCGGGTTTGATTGGATCCAATTATCGGCAGCGGGCGGCTATCGTCATCGGGAGTTTCCGGGGGCACTCGCCCACCCCCTGCCCACCGCAATGGATCCAATCGAAGGCACCGCGGCCCCGCCGGCCGGCATCGTGGCGCGACTGCGCCAGCTCATCGCCGAGGGCCGCTACGCCAGCGGCGAGCGCCTGGCCGAGGAGACGGTGGCCGCGGCCCTGGGCGTCTCGCGCACGCCGGTGCGGCTGGCGTTTCGCACGCTGGCGCAGGAGGGGCTGCTGCAAAGCGCCGGCAAGCGCGGCCACGTCGTGCGCGAGTTCTCGGCCGATGACGTGCAGGTCGCCGTCGAGGTGCGCGGCGTGCTCGAAGGGCTGGCTGCGCGGCGGCTCGCCGAACGCGGGCTGCCGGCGGCGCTGCGCGAGGTGCTGCACGAGTGTCTCGACGAAGGCGAGGCCGTCGTCGGTGCTGCCCGC
Organism: Betaproteobacteria bacterium; assembly: GCA_016716535.1. GTDB lineage: Bacteria > Pseudomonadota > Gammaproteobacteria > Burkholderiales > Burkholderiaceae_C > Rubrivivax. The sequence goes on from JADJWD010000007.1 coordinate 117,468, forward strand.
CTGACCGAAGCGGGCTTTGCGCGCTGGAGCGCGCTGAACGCACGCTTTCACGGCGCCATCGTGCGCGGCGACGGCCGCTCGCACGTCATCGCCGACGCCATCGCGCGCAACAACCACCTGCCGTTCGCCTCGGCCGACAGCATCACGGTGCAGAAGCACCACCTCGACCGCGAACTGCGCAAGCTGCGCATGGCGCAGATGCAGCACCGCCTCGTCGTGCAGGCGCTCGAGCAAGGCGAGTCGGCGCGCGTCGAGGCGCTGATGCGCGAGCACGCGAACATCGGCCTGCGCTACGAGGCGCTGTTCGGGTTGAACAAGGTCGGGAGTTAGGGAGCGCGGGGCCCAGCGGGCGCAGGCCGCAGATGCCGCGCCAGCAACCCCGCCAGCATCAGCCCCGCCAGCGCGCTGGCGCCGGTCGCGAGCCAGCTCAGGTGCCAGCCGCCGCCGGCGCGCGCCGCCACCCAGGCCACCAGCGGCGGGCCGAAGAACTGGCCGAAGCCCGAGCCTTGCTGCATCCAGCCGACCGTCGTCGACAACGTGCCTTCGCCGGGCGCCAGGCGCACGGCGAGCGCGAAGAGCGTGCCCGGGATCAGCCCACCGACGCCGGAGAACAGCAGCACCGCCGCGACGCGCAGCGGCATCGGCAACAGCGGCGTTGGCGCGGCGCCGCCGACGTCACCCGGCCACGCCGCGAACGTCAGCACCGCACCGACGCCCATCGCGACGAAGCCCGCGACGAGCAGCCGCACCGGCGCGACGCCGCGATGCAGCAGCCGCCCGGCGCCGATGTTGCCGAGCATGTTCACCGCCGCGGCCAGCGCCGTCAGCACGCCGGCAGCCGCGAGCGACGTGCCGCCTTGCGCGTAGACGGTCGGCAGGAAGCCGATCACCGCCATCCACTGCCCGGCATAAACCGCGAACGACAGCGCCAGCAGCCACGGGCCGGGCGCGGCGAGCGTGCGGATGAGCCGCGCAATCAGCGGCGGCAGCGGCGCCTGGGCAGGCGCACCGGTGGTTCCTGCCAACGCGGCCGCCACCGGCACCGCCCGCATCAACCACCACGCCATCGCCGCGCTCACCGCCGCCAGCGCCCACCACCACGCGCGCCAGCCGGCCGCCTGCATCACCCACGGCCCGGCGAGCAGCGCCAGCGTCGTCGCCAGCGGCATGTACGCGCTCCACAGGCCGATGATGAGGTTCAGCCGCTCGGCCGCGACCAGCCGGCGCAGCAGCGCCGGCGCCGCGAGCACGACGAGCAGGAAGCCCAGGCCCTCGAGCGCGCGCAGCGCGAGCAGCATCGTCACGCCGGGCGCGAAGCCGCCGGCGGCGCTGGCAGCAGCCAGCAGCACGAGGCCGATCAGCATGCTGCGCCTGGGCGTCAGCCCGTCGGCGAGCGCGCCGACCGCAACGCCGGCGCACATGCCCGCGAGTTGCACCATCGACAGCAGGAAGCCCGCCTGCACGAGCGTGACGCCGAGCGCCTGCTGCAGCACCGGAATCGCCGGCGGCAGCTTGCCAACGTGCAGCGCCGCGCAGACGCCGGCGAGGATGACGACGAGCGCGGGCTCGGGGCGCGAAGGTCTGGATGCGGACATGCTGGGGCGCGAGTGTGCCCTGTGCCTGTGCCGATGACGGCGCGCCACCGGGCGATGCAAGAATCGTCCGCATGACCGCCGCTGCCGATGCCCGCGCCGACGCCGAGTTCCTGGACCTGCCGACGATGCTGGCCGACGCGGCGCGCGCGTATCCGCACTCGCCGGCGATCATCGACGCGGCGCCGGGAAACGAGCGCCGCTTCGACTTCGCCGCGCTCGATGCCGCCGTCGACCGCGTCGCCGCAGCGCTGCAACGCGCGGGCCTCGGGCCGGGGCACGCGGTGGCGGTGGTGGCCGCGGCGTCGGCCGAGTACCTCTTCGTCTTCTTCGGCGCGCTGCGCGCCGGCCTCGCGGTGGCGCCGCTCGCGCCTTCGTCGACGCCGCAGCAGCTTGCCGACATGATCGCCGACTGCGACGCGCGCGTCGTCTTCGTCGATGCCGAGGCGGCCGCGGCGCTCGGCACGGTGGCGCTGCCGGCGCACGCGCGTGTCGTGCGCTTCGGCGAACCCTTCGAACAATGGCTCGCCCCCGCTGGCAGCAAACCCGCGCCGGTGAGGATCGATCCGGCGTGGCCCTTCAACATCATCTACTCGTCGGGCACGACCGGCACGCCCAAAGGCATCGTGCAGCCGCACGCGATGCGCTGGGCGCACATCCGGCGCGGTTCGGCCACCGGCTACGGGCCGGGCTCGGTGACGCTGGTCGCGACGCCGCTGTACAGCAACACGACGCTCGTCGCGGTGATCCCGTCGCTCGCCTGGGGCGGCGCGGTCGTGCTTGGCCGCAAGTTCGACGCGCTGGGTTATCTGCAGCTCGCCGAGCGCCACCGAGCCACGCACACGATGCTGGTGCCGGTGCAGTACCAGCGGCTGATGGCGCATCCGCGCTTCGACGAGTTCGACCTCACGAGCTTCGTCGCCAAGTTCTGCACCAGCGCGCCGTTTTGCGCCGAGCTGAAGGCCGAGGTGCTGCGGCGCTGGCCGGGCGGCCTCACCGAGTACTACGGCCTCACCGAAGGCGGCGCGACGTTCATCCTGCACTGCCACGAACATCCGACGAAGCTGCACACCGTGGGCCCACCGAACGAGGGCCACGAAGTGCGCCTGCTCGACGAAGCCGGCCGCGCGTTGGCACCCGAGGCCGTGGCGCGCGGCGAGGCAGGCGAGATCGCCGGCCGCAGCCCCGGCATGATGAGCGGCTACCACCGCCAGCCCGCGAAGTCGGCCGAGGCCGAGTGGTTCGACGAGCAAGGACGGCGCTACATCCGCACCGGCGACATCGGCCGCTTCGATGCCGACGGCTTCCTCGTGCTGACCGATCGCCGCAAGGACATGGTCATCAGCGGCGGCTTCAACGTCTACCCGAGCGACCTCGAGGCCGTGCTGCGCCAGCACCCCGCGGTGGCCGAAGCGGCCGTGTTCGGCGTGCCGAGCGAGCAGTGGGGCGAGACGCCGGTGGCGGTGGTGGTGTTGCGCGATGCTGCTTCATCGTCGGCTGCGCCTGATGCGCGCGATGCGCAAGCCCTGCGCGCATGGGCCAACGAGCGGCTGGGCAAGACGCAGCGGCTCGCGGCACTGCGTTTCGCGGATGAGCTGCCGCGCAGTGCGATCGGGAAGGTGCTGCGGCGCGAGCTGAGAGCGAGATGGCTCGGCGCCGACGGTTCGGAGCGCTACTTTCCGGCCTGATCGCGCGCTCCAAGAGCTGGGGCGGCATGCCGAGGTTCTTCACCGCCCCATCCGCCCCACCACGCCGCGCGCCAAGCGCTCGGCCACCGCCAGGTCAGCCGGCGGCAGCGACTTCAACAGCAGGTCGCGCAAATCGCGCACCTCGCACAGGCCGTGGTGCTGGCAAGCCTGCGCGAGCGCGGGGTGCTCGGCGCAGGCGCGCTTCAGCGCCGACGTGTGGGCCGGCCGCCCCGCGGCATCGACCGGTGTGCACGAGGCCAGCCACAGCGCGCCGCGCAGCACGTCGGGCGATGCGAGGTCGCGCGCGTCGGCGCCCCAGGCGCGCAGCAGTTGGCGCGCCGGTTCGATGTCGGTGGCATCGATCACCTCGGCCAGCAGCAGCGGATCGCCGACGGCCACGGCTTGCGCCAGGTCGATCGGCCGCCGCGTCAGCTCGGGGCCGGTGCCTTGGCCTGCGCCGGCCGCGGCGAGCGTGAAGCCGGCCGCGGCCAGCGCCTCGTCGACCTGGCGCGCGTCGGGCATCTGCTCGCACAGCGGCGCAAGCGATGCGCCGCGGCCGGCGCCGGCGACCGGGCGGCCGGCATTCGCGCGCTGCCGCCACTCGTCCATGCGCCGCCAGTGCATCAGCTGCCGGCACTGGCGCTCGATCATCCACGTCGCGACGAGCGCGGCCGTGTCGCCGCCTTGCAGCGCCGCTTGCACGAAAGCGAGCGCGTCGCGCCCGGCGACGAGGCCGTCGCCGCCGCCGCGCAACTTCGCGAGCGACTGCACGACCGCCTCGCGCGCCGGCGGGACGAAGGGGCGCGCGGTGGCGTTGCTGGTCGCCAAGGCCGACGACGCCGCCGCACTGGCGGCCGCCGCCGCCGCCTCGGCACGCGCCGCCGCAGCCGCCTCATCGGCCGGCGACGCGGGCACGGCCGGCGCGTTGCCCCACGGGTTCGCGAGCTGGCCGCTGCGCTGGTGTTCGGGCACCGGCGCCGACGCGGCGGCCGCGGCCGGATCGTCCGGTGCGAACCACGTGCGCCACGCCGCCCACGCGGCGATCAGGCCGAGCAGCGCCAGCGCCGCCAGCACGGTCACGACGAAGGCACGCCGGCTCGGTGCACGCGCCGAGCCGGGCGCCGAGCGCCGATCGGCCCTCAAAGCCACCGCCGCACGCGGGCCATGTAGTCGGCGTAGCCGTCGCCGAAGCGCGCGAGCAGCGCGGCTTCCTCGCGCCGGATCTGCCCGCGTGTCATCCACCCGCTGAAGACCGCGACGAGCACGAGGCCCGCGAGGCTCGCCCACCACACCGCCAGGCCCAGCAGCGTGGCGGCCAGGCCGAGGTACATCGGGTTGCGCGTGAAGCGGTAGACGCCGGTGGCGACGACCTGGCGCGCGCGCTCGGGCGCGAGCGGGTTGACGGTCGTCTTCGCGCGCTTGAACGCGACGACGCCGGCGAGCGCCACCGCGATGCCGGCCACGCCGAGCGCAACCGCCAAGACACGCTGGCCGCTGAACGGCACGTTCAGCGCCGGCAGCCAGTGCGCCGCGGCGGCGATGGCGGCGGCGAAGACCGCCCACAGCAGCAGCGGCGGGATGCGGAGGTCGAGCATCGGCGAAGGCAGGCCCGAAGGCGAAGCGGCTCGTGAAGCGGGGACAGGCCGCGAGGCTAGCGCAGCCCCCGCCGCCCGCCGGAAGCGATCATCGCCAGCACCTCGCGCAGCACGCCCATCTCGACGCCGTGCGCGAGGTCGAGCACGTGGTTGCGGTCGTAGTACGGGCTGAGGTCGAGCCCGACGCCGAGGCCGAACACCTGCGTTGCCGCGGCGTCGCGCGCCAGCGCCGCGTCGGCGCGCGCGACCACGTCGCGCAGGTGGTGGTCGAGGTAGTGGCGGTCGTTGGCCTGGCTCGTCGCGCTGTCCATCGGCGAGCCGTCGGACATCACCAGCAGCAGCCGCCGGCGCGTCTCGTCCGGATACTCGGATTGACGCGCAGCCTGGCGCGCCAGCGCCCATTGCACGGCTTCGCCATCGAGGCCCTCGCGGAAGAGGTCGGCTTTCAACAGCGCCGCGATGCCGGCGCGCGCGCGGCGCCACGGTGTGTGCGCGGCCTTGAAGACGATGTGCAGCGCCTCGTTCAGCCGGCCCGGGTGGCGCGGCCGGCCGGCGCGCTGCCAGTCGCGCGCCGCGCGGCCGCCGCTCCAGCCGCCGGTCGTGAAGCCCAGCACCTCGCAGGCGACGCCGGCCATCTCGAGCGCGCGCGCCAGCACGTCGGCCAGCACCGCCACGTGCGCTGCGTGCTCGCGCATCGAGCCCGAGCAGTCGATCAACAGCGTCAGCAGCGTGTCGGGCTGCGGCTCGATGCGCTCGTCACGGAAGAGCCGCCGCTCGGTCGGCGAGGCGACCAGTTGCGCCAGCCGCGCGCCATCGATGCGCCCTTCTTCGACGCCGCCCTGCCAGCCGTCGACCTTCGGCCGCGCCAGCAGCGCGCGCAGGTCGCGCGCGAGGTGCGCGACGTTGAGCCGTGCCGCCTCGATGCGCGCATCGAGGTCGGCGCGCAGGTCCTGCAGTTGCGCCGCGCGCGCCAGCGTCGTCGCGGCGGCTTCGCGGTCGTAGGCGGTCGTGAAGATGCGGTAGCGCCCGCCGCTGGCTAGCAGCAGCGGGCTCGTGCCGCCGGGCGCGAGCGCGGCGCGTTCGTCGAACGACACATCCGGCGGCTGGATCCAGAGGTTGAAGGCGACGTTGCGCGTGTCATCGTCGCCCTCCTCGTCGTCTTCGTCGGCATCGAGGCGCACGCCGCCGCCTTCTTCGTTGCCGGCTTCGGCCAGCATCTGCGCAATGTGCGCGGCGATCGTGATCGCGTGCGCCGCATACGCGGCCTGCTCGTGCCGATGCCGGCGCAGCCCCGCCAGCGGCACGCCGAGCGCGGGCCCGAGGCTCGCACGCGTCGCCTCGAGCAGGCCCTCGTCGGGCTCGACGGCCGGCTCGCCGGTCAGGCGCGCGCGCACCATCTGCACGATGCAGTAGACGAGCAGCCCGCGCGCCGTGGCCGTGTGGCCGCTTTCGTGAAAGCGCAGCGACCAGGCTTCGAAACAGCGCGCGAGATTGCGCCGCACGCCGGGCAGCGCGCAGGCGCCTTCGGCATCGAACGCGAGCGACTCGACGCGCAGCTGCTCGAAGACCTCGAACAGCATGCGCTCGGCAGGGTCGAGCAGACGCCCTTGCGCGGCCGCCGCGGCGACGAGACGCCGGTGCAGCGCCGCGTCGCAGAGTCTCAACCGCAGCGCGATGCCGTCGGCCGCACCTCGGAAGACGCCGAAGTCGGCCGTCGCCGCGAGCGGCGGATGCAGGTGCGGCGCCCAGCGCGGCAGCGGCCGCGCGCCGAGGTGGATGCGGCGGGCGCGAAAGTGCAGTTCACGCCGGCCGCAGAGCGCGCGCATCGCCGCGGCGGCGAGGGCTTCGATGTGCTCCTGGCGGCGCGCCTGGGCTTGCGCCTGGGCGCGATCGAGCGTGGTCGCCACCGCGCCCGCGTCCATCACCACGCCGCTTGCCACGCTGACTTCACCACTCACACCGCCGGCGCCACGCCCGCCAGCTCGCTGCCGAAGCAGCGCTGGAAGTACTCGCCGACGATCGGCAGCTCGGCCTCGTCGCACTTGTTCGCGAACGCCAGCTTGAACGCCGTGCCCACGTCGCCGAAGATGGCCAGGTTCTCGGCCCAGCTGATCACCGTGCGCGGGCTCATCAGCGTCGAGAGGTCGCCGACGGCGAAGCCGCGCCGTGTCAGCGTCGCCAGTTGCACCATCGCCGCGAGCGTCGCGTGGTGCGCGGCGCCGGCAAACGCGGGCACGCGCGCCGCGACGATGGCGATCTCTTCTTCGGCCGGCAGGTAGTTCAGCGTCGTGACGATGTTCCAGCGGTCGACCTGCGCGTGGTTCAGCCGCTGCGCGCCCTGGTACAGGCCGTTCAGGTTGCCCAGCCCCACCGTGTTGCTGGTGGCGAACAGGCGGAAGAACGGGTGCGGCGCGAGCACGCGGTTCTGGTCGAGCAGCGTGAACTTGCCGTCGCGCTCGAGCACGCGCTGGATCACGAACATCACGTCGGGCCGGCCCGCGTCGTACTCGTCGAACACCAGCGCCACCGGCCGCTGCAGCGCCCAGGGCAGCATGCCTTCCTGGAACTCGGTGACCTGCCGGCCTTCGCGCAGCACCACCGCGTCGCGGCCGACGAGGTCGAGCCGGCTCAGGTGCCCGTCGAGATTGACGCGCACGCACGGCCAGTTCAGGCGAGCGGCGACCTGCTCGATGTGCGTGCTCTTGCCCGTGCCGTGCAGCCCTTGCAGCAGCACGCGGCGGTTCAATGCAAAACCCGCCAGCAGCGCGCGCGTCACGTCGGGCTGGAAGCGGTAGGCCGCATCGATCTCGGGCACGTGCTCGTCGCGCTCGGCGAACGCCAGCACCTCGAGCGGCGCGTCGAAGCCGAAGGTGGCGCGCAGGTCGACGCGCACGGTGGGTCGCTCGGCGAGCATGTGCAGCGGCGACGACGGATCAGCGGTGGTCAAGCGAGGTTCTCCAGGAACGGCAGCACGCCGCGATCATCCTCCGGCGCGTCGATATGATGACCGAGGCAGACCGAACGGAGAGGCTTCGCCCATGAACACGCCCGAAAACATCGCCGCCCGCATGCGGGCGTTCAGGCGCGATGCGCTCGCGAAGCCAGTGCGCTTCCTCATCAAGTACAAGGACTTCGTCTGAGCGCGGGGCTTTTCGGCGGCTACGCGCACCCGCGGCTGCGTGCGCTGATCGCGCGCGCGCAGGCGGCGGCCGGGCCGGTGCCGGCGCCGATCGCCGTTGCGCACCCGGCCGACGCACACGCGTTCGCCGCCGCCGCGGCGATGGCCAACGAGGGCCTGGCGCGGCCGCTGCTCGTCGGCGGGCGCGAGCCGATCCTGCGCGCCGCGGCCGCAGCGCGGCTCGACGCCGGCCACTTCGAGATCGTCGAGACCGGCAACGATCGGCGCGAAGCCGCCGCGCGCGCCGTGGCGCTGGCGCGCAGCGGCGCGGCGATGGCGGTGATGAAGGGCTCGCTGCACAGCGACGAGTTGATCGGCGCCGTCGCGCAGCGCAGCGGCGGGCTGCTGATGCGCGACACGCGGCTGTCGCACGCATTCGTCTTCGACCTGCCGCGCTACCCGAAGCTGCTGGCGCTGGCCGACTGCGTGGTGAACGTCGCCCCGAAACTGCGCGTCAAGCACGACATCGTTGCCAACGCGCTGGCGCTGCTGCGCGCGTTGGGCGTCACCGCGCCGAAGGTGGCGGTGGTGGCGGCGGTGGAGACGGTGATGGAGTCGATTCCCGCCACCGTCGATGCGCGCGCGCTCGCCGAGGCCGCCGCGCGCGGCGAGTTCGGCGACGCTTTGGTCGAAGGGCCGTTCGGCTTCGACAACGCGTTCTCGGCCGAGGCGGCGCGCATCAAGGGCCTCGCGTCGGCGGTGGCCGGCGACGCCGACCTGATGCTGATGCCGGACCTGAACGCCGGCAACATCCTCTACAAGAGCTTCATCTACGCTGGCGGCGCCGAATGCGCGGGGCTCGTGCTCGGCGTGCAAGCCCCGGTGATCCTGACCTCGCGCGCGGATTCGCAGCTGTCGCGGCTGGCATCGGTGGCGTTGGCGGTGCTGGTGGGGCGTGGGGCGGGGGCTGTCGAGGGCCCCTGAATCAGAACGAGGATCCAGCCTCCTTCAGAAACGCCACCTCCTCGGCCGTCGACACCCGCCCGAGCGCCTCGTTGCGATGCGGATAGCGGCCGAAGCGGGCAATGATCACCTCGTGCTTCTTCGCCCACACCTCGGCGTCGGCGAGCGCCGGGTACTCCGGCAGTGAGCCGCGCGAAGAGCCGCAACGACTCGGCCTGCATCGCCGCATCCTCGCTGTGCTCGAACGGCAGGTAGACGAAGGTGCGCATCACGCCGCCGAGCCAGCGGTCGTCGCCGCGCGCCACCATCGCCTGCGCGGCGGCCAGCGCCAGCGCGTCGCCGGCAAACGCGCGCGCCGTGCCGCGGAAGAGGTTGCGCGTGAACTGGTCGAGCAGCACGATGCGCGCGAGCGCGCCGTGCGGCGTCGCGTCGCAGGCGCGCAAGCCGCCGTTCAAGGCTTCTTCGACGAGCGAGCCGAAACGCGCGCGGATCTGCTCGTCGAACGCCGCGTCCTTGCGGAACCACTCGGCGCGTGGCTGTTCGACCGGCGGCGTGCCGAACCAGAAGTCGATCACGGGTTCGATGGCGGCAAGGGCCATGATGTTCCTCCGTCAGGCGCGAGCCGGTTCCAACTCCCGTCGCAGCGTCAGTACGACGAGGCGGCCGGCGGGGGCTTGCGTATCGGCCGCATCGGCGCCGTCAATCATCGCCGCCCGGCAATGCACCCGCCCGCCGGCGACCTGCAACTCGAGCCAGCGGCCACTCACGTCCAGCAGCGCGCCCTTCGCGCGCAGCACACCCTCGGCGCGCAGGGTCTCGCCGAGCGCGGCCACGTCTTGCGGCGCGGTGAAGCGCTGCGTGCGGTGTTCAAAGCGGTCGGCCGCCGGCGCCAGCACTGACGCACCGGTGGGCCGCAGCGGCCGCGGCGGCCATGCGCTCGCGCGCCGGCGTTCGTCGCCTGGCTCCTCCGCGCCGATTTGGGCACGAACCTGTTGCGGCCCGAACACCAGCGCCTGCATGAGCCCACTGGCCGTCTCGTCCTGCGGCCCCGGCAGCACCACCGCCGGCGCAGCAACGCCCTCCACCCGCAGCCAGTCGACAACCGCCGCCGTTTCATCGCCCCCAGCGAGGTCCGCCTTCGCCAGCAGCACGAGGTCGGCCTCGCCCAACTGCTGCCGCACGACATCGCCGACGTAGCGATCCCCCGCCTGCGCCCGCACCGCCGCCACGTCGGCGAGCACGACGACTCCATCGACGCGCACGCCCACCGCCAGCGCCGCGGTGCGCGCCACCGCGGCCGGCAGCGCGACGCCGCTCGTCTCCACCAGCAGCGCATCGGGCCGCGGCACGCGCGCGGCCATCTGCGCCAGTGCGCCCACGAGGTCAGCGCCGAAGGCGCAGCACACACACCCGCCGGCCAGCGCGAGCACCTCGCCCGCGGCGCCGACGACGAGATCGGCGTCGATCGGCACCTCGCCGAAGTCGTTGACGAGCACGGCGAGGCGCTGCCCGGCCGGCTGCGCCTCGCGCAGCAGCCGGTTGACGAGCGTCGTCTTGCCGGCGCCCAGGTAGCCGCCGATGACGACGAGCGGCAGCGGCGCGATGGTCGTGGTCACTTCGCCGCGAACACCCGCCCGCCCTGCACCGTGCCCCACACCGGCACGTCCTTCAGCCGCTCGGGTGGCACCGCGGTCGGGTCGTCGTCGAGCACGCAGAAGTCGGCGCGCTTGCCGCACTCGATGCTGCCGATCTCGCCGTCCAGGCCGAGCGAGTACGCGGCGCCGAGCGTGATTGCCTCCAGCGCTTCGGCCACCGTGATGCGCTCGGCCGCGCCGAGCACGTGGCCGCTGGCGGTGAGGCGGTTGACGGCGCACCACGCGGTGAACAGCGGCGCCAAGGGCGTGATCGGCGCGTCGCTGTGGATGGCCAGCGGCACGCCTTCGCGCAGCGCGGTGGCGCAGGCGTTCATGCGCGCCGCGCGCTCGGGGCCGACGGTGATGCGCCGGTGCTCGTCGCCCCAGTAGAAGATGTGATTCGCGAACAGGTTGACGCCGGCGCCGAGCGCGCGCATGCGGCGGAACTGCGCCGCGTTGGCCAGTTGCACGTGCTGCAGCGTGAAGCGGTGGTCGCGCCGTGGCACCTGCACCAGCGCCGCGGCAAGCTGGTCGAGCGCCATCTCGGTGGCCTCGTCGCCGTTGGTGTGCGTGTGCACCGAAACACCCGCGGCCAGCGCCAGCCGGTAGCACTCCTGCACCGCCTGCGGCGGCGTGTACCAAAGGCCCGCGGGCGCGCCGTTGTGATACCCGGGCCACAAGAGCCGCGCCGAGAAGCCCTGGATCGAGCCGTCGGCGACGACCTTGATGCCGCCCAGGCGCAGCCGGTCACCGCTGTGCGCGCGCAGCTCGACGGCGCGCGCCACCGCGTCGGCGGGCGTCAAGCCGATCAGGCGCAGCAGCGGCACGAGGCGCACCGGATAGTCCGCCTCGCCGGTGACGCGCACGAGCGTCGCGACCTCGGGCTCGTTCAACGTCGCCGCCAGGTCGGTGGCCGTCGTCACGCCGGCGCGCACCGCAAGCCGCGCGAAGGCGCGCATGCCGGCCTCGTCGCCGGAGAGGAACTCGCGCGTGAGGCCGACGTGCCCCAGCACGGGCAGCATCGCCTCGGGCCCCTTCAGTTCGCCGGTCGGCAGGCCGTCGGCGCCGAGCGGAAACGCCGGGTGCGCGATGCCGGCGCGCAGGAAGCCGGCGCGTTCGAGGCCGACGGTGTTGACGTTGAGGATGTGGCCGCTGGCGTGCAGCACCGCCACCGGGCGCGTGGCGCTGACGCGGTCGAGGTCGGTACGCGTGCAGCGGCGCCCACGCGTGCCGTCCGTGCCGTCGTCGAAGTAGATCGGGTCGAAGCCCCAGCCGACGATGGCCGCGTCGCCCGCTGCATCGGCGGGTGCTTCCGCCGCGGCGCGTGCCAGTGCGGCGACGACCGCCTCGAGCGATTTCGCGCCCGGCCAGGTGCGGCCTTGCGGGTCGGTGGCGTCGAAGCAGCCGCAGTAGACGTAACGCCACAACGTGCCGGCCATCAGGTGGCTGTGGCCTTCGACGAGGCCGGGCAGCAGCACGCGCGCGGCGAAGCGGTCGTCGACGTCGACAGGCCCCTTGCCCGCCGAGGCGGTCACCTCGTCGAGCGACCCGACGGCGAGGATGCGGCCGTCGCGCACGGCCACGTGCGTGGCCTCGGGGCGCGAACGGTTCATCGTCAGGATGCGGCGCGCCGCGAAAACGGTGGTGCGGCCGGCGGCGGGGTTCGGGTTCGGGGCTTGGGTTGAATCGGTGTGGGGCATGCACCGAGGATGCGCGAGCGCGGCCCGCGAGGCAAGGCGCGGGATGCCTGATTGACATCGATGCAATGCCTTCGGGCCGCAACGTCGAACCGCATCGAGCATCCGGCCGCCGCGGCGGCGCTATCGTCTCGCAATGGCCCTTCCTCCTGCCCTTCCGGCCGACGGCGGCTGGCTCGTGCGTGTCGCGCGCGCCGGGCCGGCGATGGCCGCGTTGTGGGTGCTGGCGCTGGCCGCGGCGGCGTGGCTCGCCTACCGCTGGCTCGACCCGACGCCTGAGCGCCACCTCGTCATCGCCACCGGCCCCGAGCAAGAGGCGTATGCCGAGTTCGCGAAGCGGTACCTGCCGCTGTTGCGCGCGCACGGCCTCGCGGTCGAGTTGCGTGCCACGCAGGGCTCGACCGAGAACCTGGCGCGCCTGCGCGACCCGGCCGGCGGCGTGCAGGCGGCGTTCGTGCAGGGCGGCGGGGATGCGGCAGCGCCCACCGAAGACGATGAAGGCGCGCAGGTGCGGGTCGTCTCCCTTGGCCGCGTTGCGTACGAGCCGCTGTGGCTCTTCTATCGCACCGATGCGCGGGGTGCGGCCGCCGGCAAGCCCGGCGCGCCGGCGCGCGGCGCTTCGTCGCCGGCCCTTTCGGCGCGCGGCGCATCACGACCATCGACACAACCCGCCCGCCTCGTCGACATGGCCGGCTGGCGCATCGCCACGGGTCCGGCCGGCGGCGGCGCCGGGGCGCTCTTCGCGCGCATCGCGGCGGCCAACGGGCTGGAGCCCGCGAAGCTGGCGCTGGACACCGGGCCGACGCTGCAAGGCGTCGTCGCGCTCGTGCAGGGCCGCATCGACGCGCTGGTGATGGTGGCGGCGGCCGATGCGCCGCTCGTGCAGTACCTGCTGCAGACGCCGGGTGTGGCGCTGCTGCCGTTCGTGCACGCGAAGGCGTACGCGCGGCGCTTCCCCGACCTGCGCGCGGTGACGCTGCCGCGCGGCATCGTCGACCTCGCTGCCGACCGGCCGCCGGCCGACGTGCCACTGGTCGCCGCCAGCGCGCAGCTGGTGGCGCGCGCCGACCTGCATCCGGCGCTCGTGCAGTTGCTCGTGCAGGCGGCGCAGCGGGTGCACGGCGAGCCGGGCTGGTTCCATGCGCCCGGTGAACTGCCCGACGCGAGTCCGGGCCTCTTGCCACTGGCGCCGGCGGCCGAGCGCTACTACCGCGAAGGGCCGCCGTGGCTGCAGCGGTACCTGCCGTTCTGGCTGGCCAACTTCATCGACCGCATGTGGATCGTGCTGCTGCCGCTGCTGGCCGCGCTCGTGCCGCTGTCGCGCGTGCTGCCGCCGCTGGTGTCGCTGCGGCTGCGCTCGCGTGTCTTCCGCTGGTATGCGCACCTGCGCGCGCTGGAGCGCGACGTCGAGGCGCCGGGCGCCGATCTGCGCTCGCTGACCGAGCGGCTGGACGGCATCGAGCGCCAGGTCGAGCACATCGGCCTGCCGCTGGCGTACACCAACGAGCTGTACCAGCTGCGCGCCCACATCCACCTCGTGCGCCGACGGCTCGGGGTGCTGGCGGGCGGTGCGGCGGGTCCGGCCGGGTCGCCTGTTGTGTCTGCGACGGCGACGGCGCCCGCCGCGTCGCCATCGGCAAGTGCCCGCTGAAGCCGCGCCGGCGCGCTTCCGGCCGGCCGGCCTTGCAGACATACTTGCGGCGGGGATTTTGTCGGGAGCAGCCCGCGACCGCCGCCAGCCGGCGCGGCGACGGGTGTGCCCAACCGGAGGAACATCTCGATGCCCAGCACCGACCGCCGCGTCGACGCCTACATCGCGCACGCCGCGCCTTTTGCGCAGCCGATCCTCGAGCGCCTGCGCGCCGACGTGCACGCCGCCTGCCCCGACGCCGAAGAGGCGATCAAGTGGAGCATGCCGTTCTTCATGCACGGCGGGCGCAACCTCGCGCACATGGCGGCGTTCAAGGCGCACTGCGCCTTCGGCTTCGAACTCGGCCGCGCCGTCGTCGACCTCGGCCGCGAAGCGCAGGCGATGGGCCAGTTCGGCCGCCTCACGACGCTCGACGACCTGCCCGGCCGCGCCGAGGTGCGCCGGCTGGTGAAGAAGGCCGCGGCGCTGATCGATGCCGGCGCCAGGCCGGCCAGGGCGCCGCGCAAGGCGCGGGCGGGTTGATTCACTTCGGCCGCGGCGCCTTCAGCTTCGCATCCGGCCGGCTCAGCGTTCCCTTGCGCACCTCGCCCACCGCCTGCACCAGCGCGCGCGCGACGTTGCGCACTTCTTCCTGCACCGCAATGTCGGCGTCCAGCGTGTCGTGGCTGGTGGCGTACGGCGCGTAGTAGCCGATGAAGCGGTCGAGCCGCGCCTGCGCGCCGGCGTCGACGAGGCCCATCCAGTCGAGCCAGTCGCACAGCGCGCGGCGCACGCCCTCGATGCCGGCGACGTCGCCGTGCACGACCACGCCGTAGGCGCGCCCCGCGAGGTGCTTGGGGTACGGCCAGCCGGCGAGCTCGATCTCCTTGGCCTTGGCCGGGTCCTTGCCGCCGGTGCGCGTCGGGTCGGGGTTGCCGCCGTCGGCGCAGACGAGGCGGTCCATCATCAGCTTCAGCGGGCTCGCGACCTGGTACCAGTACACCGGCGTCACGACGAGCACGCCGTGCGCGGCGACCCAGCGCTCGTAGATCTCGCCCATCCAGTCGCCGGTCTGGCCGAGCGCGTGGTTCGGGTAGCAGCTGCACGGCCAGTGGCACAGCGGCATCGCGGTGGACACGCAGCCCTTGCACGGGTGGATGTGGTGCGCGTAGTCCGAGGCGAGGTGGCTCAGGTCGAGCACGTCGACGTCGATGCCGCCTTGGCCGCTGTCGCCCGCCAGCGCCTCGCGCGCCACCTGCGCCAGCCGCCACGTCTTCGACATCTCGCCGGGGCACGTGCCGTCGTTGCGCGAGGCACCGGCGACGACGAGCACGCGCGAGGGTGTCGCCGCCTCGCCCCAGCGCTTCTGCGCAGCGGCCAGCCGCGCGCGTGTCGCCAGCCACTCTTCGGACAACTCGAACTTCGGGTCGGCAAAACCCGGCCCGGCGGCGCGCGCGCGGCCCGATTTGCGGCCCTGCTGGTACGCCTCCCACGCGATGACCTCGATGCGGCCGAGCGCCTCGCGCTCGCGGTCGAAGGCGGGGTCGAAGAAGCGATGGCGGAACTGCCGGCCGAACGCCTCGCGGTCCATCATGTCGGGCGCCTGGCCTTTGCGCACCTGCACGCGGGGTGAATCCATCGTCGGCCTCCGGGCGGCGCTTCGCGCCTTGTTGGGGCTGCGATCGCAGCAATCGGCATTCCGTGCGGGGCATGCGCCTTGCCTCGGCCGGCGACCATGCCTGTGCAACCGGGTCGCCACCCCGCGGCGGCGTCACCGTCACCACCGTCGCCGCCGTCGCCCCCGCCAACGCCACGGCCGTTGCCGGCGGCGGCGCCGCCCGACCTCACCTCCGTGGCCGGCGAAGAAGACCCCGGCGCCGCGCTCGACGGCGAGGACGAGCCGGCTCTGTGCAGCCTTTGCCATGGCACGGGCCGCGTGCAGGCGGCGGCATGCCCGGCCTGCGGCGGGCGCGGCACGCGGGCGCGCTGAAGCGCGGCGCACCCTCACCTCTGGGGGGGGGGGGGGGGGGGGGGGGGGCGGCCGGGGGGGCGCGGCCGCGCCCGGGGGGGTGGGGGGGGGGGGGGGCGGGCGGGGGCCCGGGGCCGGGCCGGGGGGGGGGGGGGGGGGGGGGGGGGGGGGGGGGGGGCCGAGGTCGTCGCTGCCACCGCACCGCCGCGGCGGCGCCGCGCGGCCCGCGGCACGCCGGCGCCGATCGAGCCCGCCGCTACACTGCCGCGGCCGTCGCGCGTCAACCGAACCGCCGCCATTCATGCAGGGACAGCTCTTCACCCAGGACTTCCTGCGCCATGGCATTCGCGAGACACCGCCCTACCAGGCGCTGGATGAAGAGGCATTCACCGCCTTCCAAAGCCGGCTGCACGCCCTCTTCGCGCCCCTGAGCGCCGACAGCACCCTCAACGAGGCGCAGACCGAACAACTGATCATCGAGCGCGTGCTGGTGGAACTCGGCTGGGCCGACGACTTCCTGCCGCAGGTCAACCTCAGCGGCAAGCGCCGCGAGGACGTGCCCGACATCCTGCTCTTTGCCGACGCCGCCCGCCGTGGCGCGGCACTGGCCGAAACACGCGACGACCGCCGCTACCGGCACGGCCTGGCCATCCTCGAAGCCAAGCGCTGGCTGCGCCCGCTCGACCGCGGCGACGCCGGCGAGCCGGCCGACCCCGGCGCGCCCTCGTCGCAGATGTTGCGCTACCTCAGCCGCGCCGAACTGACGAGCGATCGCGCCGTCAAGTGGGGCGTGCTCACCAACGGCGGCACCTGGCGCCTGTACTGGCAGGACGCGCGCTCGCGCGCCGAGGAGTTCCTCGAACTCGACATCGCAGCGCTGCTGGGCGTGCCCGGTGTCGCCGCCGAACCCGAGGGCTTCGAGCCCGCGCACGGGCTCAAGCTCTTCTTCCTGCTCTTCAACCGCGCCGCTTTCCTGACGCAGACCTGGGACCGCGAAGGACGCACCTTCCACGCCTACGCGCGCAACGAAGCGCGCGCCTACGAGGAGAAGGTGTCGGCCGACCTCGGCCAGCGTGTCTTCGACGACATCTTCCCGACGCTCGCGCACGCGCTGGCCAAGGGCGACTTGCAGGCGCGCATGGAGAAGACCGGCTACGGCAGCTTCACGCGCAACCGCTACACCGCCGACTACCTGGCCGAGGTGCGCGAGGCGACGCTTGTCCTGCTGTACCGCCTGCTGTTCCTCTTCTACGCCGAAGACCGGCGCCTGCTGCCGGTGGACGACCCGCGCTACCGCGACTACAGCGTGCGCGCGCTGCGCGAGGAGGTGCGCGACAAGGTCGACGCGGGGGCGAAGTGGTCTGGCACATTGGTGCGCCTGTGGCTGGCGCTGAAGGGTGCCTTTGAACTGATCGACCTGGGCGACGACACCATCGGCATACCGGCCTACAACGGCGGCCTGTTCAACCGCAGTCGTTCGCTGCTGCTCGAACGCACGCGCGTGCCCGACGCCGTGCTCGCGCCGATCATCGACATGCTCGGCCGCCGCACCGAGGAGGTGCTGCGCGGCTGGATCAACTACCGCGACCTCTCGGTCAGCCACCTCGGCGGCATCTACGAGCGGCTGCTCGAGTACAGCCTCGTGCACGAGGTGCAGGCCGAGGACGACTACCGCGACAAGCCCGAGATCGACCGCATCGTCGCGCGCCCGGCCAGCTTCGCGCGCAAGACCTCGGGCAGCTACTACACGCACGACGACCTCGTGCGCCTGATCCTGCGCGAAAGCGTCGGCCTGCTCGCCGACGAGCGGCAGGCGGCGTTCGACAAGCTCGTCGCCGGCTGGAAGAAGAAGACCTCGCTGACGCCGGCCGACTGGGAGCGCCTGGACGCCGCCGACCCGGCGAGCACGATGCTCGAGCTGAAGGTCTGCGACCCGGCGATGGGCAGCGGCCACTTCCTCGTCGCGCTGGTGGACTTCCTGGCCGACCGCGTGCTCGAAGCGGCCACCGCAGCGCAGCTCCTGGTGGCCGCGCAGCCGTGGGCGGCGCATCTGATCGAACGCGGCCGGCCGTGGGAAAGCCCGCTCGTGGCGCGCATCGCGCACATCCGAGCCTCCATCCGCAAGCAGGCCAGCGAGCACGGCTGGCGCGTCACCGACGCGCAGCTCGACGACCGCCACATCGTGCGCCGCATGGTGCTGAAGAAGAGCCTCTATGGCGTGGACAAGAACGCGATGGCGGTGGAACTCGCCAAGACGGCGCTGTGGCTGCACACCTTCACCGTCGGCGCGCCGCTGAGCTTCCTCGACCACCACCTGAAACACGGCGACAGCCTGCACGGCGAGCGGCTCGCCGACGTGCAGCGTGGCCTGCACGCGCTCGGCACGCTCTTCCAGCAGGCCGAGATGCAGCGGCTGGAATTCGCGGCGAAGAACCTGGCGCAGGTGGCCGACTTCACCGATGTCGACATCGCCGAGGTGCGCCTGTCCCGGCAGCTGGCCGAAGAGGCCGAGGCGAAGGTGGCGCCGCTGCACGCGCTCATGGACTTCTGGCGCGCGCTGCGCTGGCTCGCCCCGGGCTGGCCGCCGGAGAAGGCGGCGCGGCTGGCGAAGCTCGGCGACGAGGCGCTGCGCCAGGCGCTGCCCGAAGTGCTGTCGCCCGAGCGCAATCTCGTTGCGCTGCTGCACGCGGGCCAGGTCGAAGGCGACGGCGCCGCCGTTCCTTCCGTTCGCGCCGCCAACGACCTGCTGGCGCGCGTGCGCCGGCTCGCCGCCGAGGAGCGCTTCTTCCACTGGTGGACCGCCTTTCCCACTGCGTTCGCCGGCAAGGCGCCGGGCTTCGACGCGGTGATCGGCAACCCACCCTGGGACCGCATCAAGCTGCAGGAGGTGGAGTGGTTTGCCGAGCGCGAGCCGGCCATCGCGCGCGAGCCGCGCGCCGCCGACCGCAAGGCGCTGATCGCGACGCTGCAGAAGAAGGGTGCGCCGCTGGCCGCCGAATACACGCTGGCGGTGCAGCGCGCCGAAGCGAACGCGCGCGTGCTGGCCAAGGCCGGCGACTACCCGCTGCTCGGCGGCGGCGACGTGAACCTGTACAGCCTCTTCGTCGAGCGTGCGCAGGCGCTCGTGAAGCCCGACGGCGTGGTGGCGCTGCTGACGCCCAGCGGCATCGCCGCCGACAAGGGCGCGGCGACGTTCTTTCGCAGCATCGCGACGACGAAGCGGCTGGGCGCGCTGTTCGACTTCGAGAACCGTCGGGGCCTTTTCCCCGACGTGGACTCGCGCTTCAAGTTCTGCACGCTCGTGTTCGGCGGCGAGGCGCGCACGTTCGCGGCGTCCCGCTGTGCGTTCTTCCTGCACACGCTGGCCGACCTCGACACGCCCGGGCGCACGCTGGCGCTGACGGCGGCCGACTTCGCGCTGATGAATCCCAACACCGGCGCCGCGCCGGTGTTCCGCAGCGCGCGCGACCTGGCCATCACGCGCGGCATCTACGAGCGGCTGCCGGTGCTGGCGCGTCGCAGCGACGCATCGGAGTCGAAAGGCAGGTCGGCGGATCGGGTGACGTGGCCGGTGGTCTATCAGCGTGTCTTCGACATGACCATGGACTCGAAGCTGTTCTGCACCGCAGCCGAATTGAGGAAGCGAGGCTTCGTCCCCGCCGGGCCAGGCCGCTGGAGCCAGGCCGGCGACGAGGCGCTGCCGCTGTACGTCGGCCGCATGGTCCACCAGTACGACCACCGCCACGCCGACGTGACGGTGAACGAAGCGAACCTGCACGTCGCCGCCCTGGGTGAAGCACTGAACGCTACGCGCAAGGGCGATCCGGGCGCCGTCGTCGTGCCGCAGTACTGGGTGCTCGCCAGCGAGGCGCCGCAGGTCTCGCGGTCCTGGACCATCGGCTTTCGCGACATCGCCCGGGCCACCGACGTGCGCACGATGATCGCGGCGATCGTTCCGAGCGCGGTCGCAGGCAACACGTTGCCGCTGCTGCGAACCGATCCCGCCCGCGTGCCGCACGGCAAGGCCGCCTGCCTGCTGGCGCTGCTCAACTCGCTCGTCTTCGACTACGTGGCGCGGCAGAAGGCGCAGACGACGCACCTGAACTGGTACATCGTCGAACAGCTCCCCGTCGTCCCGCCCGAGCGCTTCGACGACCCGCTGCCACCCGCCTTCGCCGAGCACCTGCGCGCGGCCGGCCTGATGAACGGCCGCCACCCGCATCCGACGATCGCCGACTTCGTCGTGCCGCAGGTGCTGGCGCTGAGCTACACCGCGCACGACCTCGCCGAGTTCGCGCGCGACCTCGGCTACGTCGACGAGGCCGGCCACGTGCTGCCGCCCGTCCGCTGGGACGACGAAGACCGCCGACAGCGCCGCGCCGCGCTCGACGCGCTCTTCTTCCACCTCTACGGCCTGGGCGCGGACGACGCGGCCTACGTGCTCGACACCTTCCCGATCGTGCGCGAGCAGGACGAGGCGGCGTTCGGCCGCTACCGCACGAAGGACGACGTGCTCGCGCTGCTGGCGCTGCTGCCGGTGCCGGCGCCGCCCCTGGCCGAGGCGGCGGCCGCGTAGCGCAGCGGCCCGCCGCGCACGCCGCCGTTCAGCCGATGACTTCAGGCCAGCGCGTGTGGAACCACTCGCCGGACGGCTTGTCCACCCGCTCGTACGTGTGCGCGCCGAAGAAGTCGCGCTGCGCCTGCAGCAGGTTCGCCGGCAGCCGCGCGCTGCGGTAGGCGTCGTAGTAGGCGAGCGAGGCGCTCATCGCCGGCACCGGCACGCCGGCGTGCACGGCGCTGGCGACGACCTCGCGCCAGGCGCCTTGGGCGCGGTTGAGCGCCGCCTCGGCAAACGGCGCGAGCATCAGGTTGGCCGGCGCGGCGCCGGCATGGCGGTAAGCCTCGGCGATGTGGCCGAGGAACCGCGCGCGGATGATGCAGCCGCCGCGCCAGATGCGCGCGATGCCGCCGAGGTCGAGGTTCCAGCCCTTCCTCGCGCTCATCGTCGCCATCAGGTCCAGGCCCTGCGCGTAGCTGACGATCTTGCTCGCGTACAGCGCCTCGTGCAGCCGGGGCACGAGCACGGCCGGGTCGATGCCCAGCCGGCCCGCAGGCCCTTGCAGCCGCGTGCTCGCCGCCACGCGCGCCGCCTTCATCGAACTGAGCACCCGCGCCTCGACGGCGGCGTTGATCGTGCTGACCACCACCGCGTTGTCGGCGGCGCTGGCCAGCGTCCACTGGCCGGTGCCCTTCTGCCCGGCCTTGTCGAGGATCACGTCGACGAGCGGCGCGCCGGTGTCGGCATCGCGCTGCTCGAGGATGCGCGCGGTGATCTCGATCAGGTAGCTTTGCAGCTCGCCTTCGTTCCACTGCGCGAAGACGGCGGCCATCGCGTCGGTGCTCATGCCGGCGGCCTGCATCAGCGCGTAGGCCTCGCAGATCAGCTGCATGTCGCCGTACTCGATGCCGTTGTGCACCATCTTCACGTAGTGGCCGGCGCCGCCTTCGCCGATGTGCATCACGCACGGCTCGCCAGGCGCGGGGCCCACGCGTGCGGCGATGCTCTCGAAGATCGGCCGCAGCACCTGCCACGTGCTGGCCGGCCCGCCGGGCATGATCGACGGGCCCTTGCGCGCGCCCTCCTCGCCGCCGGAGACGCCGGCGCCGACGAAGCGCAGGCCGCGCGCGGCGAGCGCGGCGTCGCGCCGCTCGGTGTCGGCGTAGTGGCTGTTGCCGCCGTCGATGACGATGTCGTCCTTGTCCAAGAGCGGCACGAGCTGCTCGATGACGGCGTCCACCGCGGCGCCCGCCTTCACCATCAACATGATCGTGCGCGGCCGCGCCAGCGAGGCGACGAATTCGGCCAGCGTGCGCGTGCCGTGGATGCGCCGGCCCGGTTGCGCGGCGACGAAGGCCTCGGTCGCCTCGGCGCTGCGGTTGAACACGCTCACCGCGAAGCCGCGGCTCTCGATGTTCAGCACGAGGTTCTGGCCCATCACGGCCAGGCCGATCAGGCCGAAGGGGTTCTGGCGGGCGGCGGTGTCGGGCATGTGAGGGCAGCCAAGCGAGCGGTGCGGCACTGTAGCGGCCAGCCGCTACAGTCTTCGGCGCCGCTGCACCGACTCCCGCCGATAGACGCCCGAAAGGCCGCCGATGATCCAAGGCATGAACCACTTCACCATCACCGCCGAAGACCGCGCGGCGACGCTCGGCTTCTACTGCGGCCTGCTGGGCCTGGTCGAAGGGCACCGGCCCGACCTCGGCTTCCCCGGCGCGTGGCTCTATCCGCCCGGCGGCACGCAGGCGGTGCTGCACATCTACTGGGACCGGCCCATGCCCGCGCAGCGCACCGGCGTCATCGACCACATGGCGTTCACGGCGCGTGACCTGAAGGCGGTGAAGGCGCGCTTCGACGAGCGCGGGCTGAAGTACGACCTGCGGCGGCAGGCCGGCGCCGGCACGTGGCAGCTCTTCAGCCTCGACCCGAACGGCGCGAAGGTCGAGCTCGACTTCGACCCGGCCGAGACGATTTGAACGAACACCGCGAACCAGGAGGAACCCGCGATGAGACAGATGCGCCTCGGCCGCCCACCCAGCCTCGATGCCCTGGCCCTGCACACCACCGAGCCGCGCAAGCCCGGCCCCGGTGAAGTGCTCGTGCGCGTGCAAGCCAGCTCACTGAACTACCACGACTACGTCGTCGTGATCGGCGAGATCCCCACCGCCGACGGCCGCGTGCCGATGTCCGACGGCGCCGGCGAAGTGGTCGAGGTCGGCCCGCCGTTGCCTGACGGCTCACCGGTTCCGTTCGCAACAGGCGACCGCGTGATGAGCCTGTTCTTCCCGCGCTGGCACGACGGCCCGGTGACGCAGGAGCGCACCGGCGGCGTGCCCGGCGACAACGTCGACGGCTTCGCCAGCGAAGTCGTCACCGTGCCGGCGAGCTGGCTGACGCGCCAGCCCGGCGGCTATTCACACGCCGAGGCGGCGACGCTGCCGTGCGCGGCGCTGACCGCCTGGCGCGCGCTGATGGTCGACGGCCCGCTCATGCCCGGCGAAGTGGTCGTCGTGCAGGGCACGGGCGGCGTCTCGGTGTTCGCCGCGCAGTTCGCGAAGGCGGCCGGCGCGACGGTGATCGCCACCTCGTCGTCCGACGAGAAGCTCGAGCGGATGAAGGCGCTCGGCGCCGACCACCTCGTCAACTACCAGCGCCAGCCGCAGTGGGCCAAGGCGGTGGCGGAGTTCACCGGCGGACGCGGCGCCGACCACGTCGTCGAGGTCGGCGGCTCGGGCACGCTGGCGCAGTCGCTGCGCGCGGCGCGTGTCGGCGGCCACGTCTCGATGATCGGCGTGCTTTCGGGGCGCGAGGGCAACGTGAACACGGCGCTGCTGATGTGGAAGAACATCCGGCTGCAAGGCGTGACCGTCGGCAGCCGCGCGCACCAGCTCGACATGGTGCGGGCCATCGAGGCGAACGGGCTGAAGCCGGTGATCGACGTGCGCTTTCCGCTCGAGCAGCTGGCCGATGCGTTCCGGCACCAGAAGGCGGGCAAGCACTTCGGGAAGATCGTGCTGGAAATCTGACAGTCACGCGGCAACGACCGCTACCGCGCCGTCTGCCCGGCCTGTTACTACGCCGGGGACGGCGTCGATGCGACAAGGGCGCCGGAGTTGTTCGGGTAGGGGAGACAGCCAACCCGCGCGGGTTGGCCGGCGCTAGCATCGCCGCCTCGACAAAGGTGCGGCTAGAAAGCCCGCGGGAGGTGCAGCAGTGAAGCGGCGTTGGTTGGCAGCGATGGCGGGCATGCTGGCGCTTCTTGCGCTCCTCGCGGCGCCCGGCCCGGCGCTCGCCGCCGACTGCCCCGAGCGGCTGCGCATCGTCTTCGCCGATGGCACGCGCTCGTGCCTCACCGACCACGCGCTCGCGCACGACGACGTGGTCGGCCAGTTCGGCGCCGACCTGAGGCGCATGCTGCCCAACCACGGCTACTACGCGGTGGCCGCGACGCCGGCGGCGCCGCAGTGCAAGCGCGCCGTCGGGCTGGATGTGCTGTCCACCGCCGAGGCGTCGATGGGTGCCACCACCGACACCGCGCGCCGCTCGCAAAAGGCGCTGCAGGACTGCCGCCTGCGCGTGCTGGGCGCTGGCGAAGGCTGCCGCTGCCGCGTGGTGCTGCTGGACGGGCGCTCGCCGCTCGCAGCCGAGGAGTTTGCGCGTTATGCCGGGCCGCGTGGCGGGGCCGCGGTGGCGGCCGCACCGCCGGCCACGGCGGCACCGGCGCCCGATCGCCGTGCCGATGCCGCGGGTCCCGCGGCCACGTCCGTGCCCGCCGCCGCCACCCCTGCCGCCACGCCAACCGGCGCCTCCGCCGACGACGTCGCCGCGCTG
The DNA here is from genome assembly GCA_016716535.1 of Betaproteobacteria bacterium. GTDB lineage: Bacteria > Pseudomonadota > Gammaproteobacteria > Burkholderiales > Burkholderiaceae_C > Rubrivivax. The sequence continues at coordinate 141,743 of JADJWD010000007.1, forward strand.
CGCCAGCAGATCGAGGCGCTGCGCCAGGAGATGGCGCGCGGCCGCCCGGCCGCCGGCAGCACGTCAACCGCGGCCACGCCGCCGCGCGCGGTACGCAAGGCCCGTGCGCTCGTCATCGGCAATGGCCGCTACGCGCACCTGGGGACACTGCCGAACCCTCGGCGCGACGCCGAGGCCATCGCGGCCAAGCTGCGCGGCTTCGGCATCGACGTCGATCTGCACCTGGACACCGACCGCCCGACGCTCGTGCGCGCGCTCTCCGAATTCGAGGTCGCCGCGGCGCGCCACGACGTCAACATCCTCTTCTACGCCGGGCACGGCCTGCAGGTGGGCGGCGTCAACTACATGGTGCCGGTGGACATGCGCGTCGAAGGCGCCTCGCCCGGCTCGGTCAAGCTCAACGGCGTCGCGCTCGACGACGCGCTCGAGTACCTGCCCGCCGGCACGCGCGTCGTCTTCCTCGACGCCTGCCGCGACAACCCGCTGGCGCGGTCGCTGCGCAGCACGCGCAGCGGCGCCGGCACCGGGCTCGCGCCGGTGTCCACCGTCAGCGGCACGCTGCTGTCGTACGCCACGCGCGACGGCTCCACCGCCGAAGACGGCAACGGCCAGAACAGCCCGTACACGACGGCGCTCTTGCAGCACCTCGACGCCGAGGAAGACATCGCCCTCGTGCTGCGCCGCGTGCGCCAGGCGGTGCTCGCCGCCACCGGCCAGCGCCAGGAGCCGTGGGAGTACGGCTCGCTGGTCGGCGACGAGCTGGTGTTGTCGCGGCTTTCGCGCTGAAGCGTGCCACCCCGGGCCCGCCCCGGTGCGCGGGCGCGCCGTGCCCGTGTACAAGCCGGCGCATGAAGATCTTCGTCGCCGCCATTGCCACCGAGACCAACACCTTCGCTGGGTTGCCCACCGGCATGGGCGGCTTCGAGGCGATGGGCATTCGCCGTGGTGATCGCTGCGTTGAAGCCAACGCCAGCCGCGGCCATAACGCCCTGCTCGCGCCCCTCGAAGCGCGACTGCGCCAACTCGCCGCCGCCGGCGGCCACGAGCTCGTCTTCGGCCTGATGACGTTCGCGCAGCCGCTCGGGGCCACGGTGCACTCGGTGTGGGAGGCGCTGCGCGACGAGCTGCTGGCCGACCTCGCCGCGGCGCTGCCGGTGCAAGCGGTGATCCTGCCGCTGCACGGCGCCATGGTCGCCGAGCGGTGCGACGACTGCGAAGGCGAGCTGATCGAACGTGTGCGTGCGCTCGTCGGCCCCGGCGTGCCGATCGGCGTCGAGCTCGACCTGCACTGCCACGTCAGCGCGCGCATGCTCGGCCACGCCGACCTGCTCGTCGCCTACAAGGAGTACCCGCACACCGACATCCTCGAGCGGCTCGGGGAGCTGTGGCACCTGACGCTGGCGGCCGCGGCCGGCCGCGTGCACCCGGTGACGGCGGTGGCCAACTGCCGCATGGTCGCCTTCTGGCACACCACGCGCGAGCCGATGGCCGGCTTCGTGCGCCGCATGAAGGCGCTCGAGCGCGAGCCGGGCGTGCTCAGCGTCAGCTTCGGGCACGGCTTTCCTTGGGGCGACGTCGCCGACAACGGCGCGCGCGTGTGGGTCATCACCGACGGCGACGCGGCGCTCGCGGCGCGCTGGGCCGGCACGCTGCGCGACGAGATCTGGGCCATGCGCGAGGCCACATACGCGCGGCCGGTGGCGCTCGACGCGGTGCTCGACCGCATCGCCGCACATGCCGCGCCTTCACCGGCGCGCCGCCCGCTCGTCGTCGCCGACCGCGCCGACAACGCCGGCGGCGGCGCCGCCAGCGACAGCACGTTCGTGCTCGCGCGGCTCGTCGAGCGCGGCATCGGCGACGTGGCGCTCGGCGCCTTCTGGGACCCCGGCGCCGTGCGCTGCTGCGCCGACGCCGGCGCCGGCGCGCGCTTCGCGCTGCGCGTCGGCGGCAAGTGCGGGCCGGCCTCGGGCCAGCCGGTGGATCTGACCGTGACCGTGCGCGCCGTCGCCCCGGCGCACCGCCAGGAAAGCCTCGGCGGCGGCACGAGCCCCTGCGGCCCGTCGGTGTGGGCGAGCACCGACGACGGCCTCGACCTCGTGCTGATCTCCGAGCGCCAGCAGGTCATCGGCACCGATCTCTTCACCGGGCTCGGCATCGACCTCACGGCCAAGCGCGCCGTCGTCGTCAAGTCGTCGCAGCACTTCCACGCCGCCTTCGCGCCGCTGGCCGCCGAGGTGCTGTACGTCGACACGCCGGGGCTGTTGCGCATCGACTTCGAGCACCTGCCGTTCGAGAAGCGCTCGCTCGACTACTGGCCGCGCCAGGCCGACCCGTGGCACGGGCAGCGGCCGGCGCCGGCGGTCGTGGTGCGGCCGGCGGGGCGCGGCGGCGCCGACGACCGGCGCTGAGGCGCCGCTACATCGACAACGATCCCTCGCGGAACGCCGTCTTGTCGAGCCAGACGTTGACGAGCACCGGCCGGCCCTGGCGCGCCAGCGCACGCGCACGCGCCAGCGCCGCTCGCACCTCGTCGTCGCGCTGCACGAGCAGCCCCTCGGCGCCGAAGCCGGCAGCGACGGCGTGGTAGTCGGTGCGCGCGAGCACGGTGGCCACGTCGTCGCCGAGCATCTTCACCTGCTCGCGCGCGATCTGCGTCCAGCACGCGTCGTTGCCGACGACGGCGATGACGGCGATGCCCTGGCGCACGAAGCTGTCGAACTCGGCCAGGCTCCAGCCGCAGGCGCCGTCGCCGAAGACGATCCACACCTCGCGCGGCGGTGGCGCTTCGGCGCCGGCCTTCGGCTGCGCCAGCGCCGCGCCGAGCGCGAAGCCCGCGCCCACGCCCAGCGTGCCGAAGGCGCCCGGGTCCAGCCAGGTCAGCGGCGCGCGCGGGTGCAGCACGTAGCTGGCGGTGGCGACGAAGTCGCCGCCGTCGGCGACGAAGACGGCGCCGTCGCCGGCCTCGGCCTCGAGGGCACGGAAGAAGGCGAGCGGGTTGACGTACTCGCCGCGCCGGGCCGCCTGCTGGTCGATCTCGACTTCGCGCGCGCGGTCGCGCGCACGCAGCGTCGCCGTCCACTCCGCCCAGTGCTCCAGCGCCGTGGGCAGCGTCTGCGCCAGCGCGCGGATGAACTGGCCGGCGTCGCCCAGCGCCAGCACGTCGGGGCGGCGGTTCAGGCGCGCGTCCTTGGCGCTGCGGTTGGCGGCGACGAGCGTCGCGCCGCGCCGCACGTGCCGGCCGTAGTCGAGCCGGAAGTCGCACGGCACTCCGGCCAGCAGCACGCAGTCGGCTTCGCGCAGTGCCTGCCGGCGCGCGTGCCGCATCTGCAGCGGGTGGTCGCGCCCGAGCAGGCCGCGCGCCATGCCGGACAGATAGACCGGCACGTTCAGGCGCCCCACCGCCTCGGCCAGCTGCGCGGCCTCGTCGGCCTGCACGACGGCCTGGCTGCCGATGACGATGAGCGGCCGCTTCGCCTGCTCGAGCCGCGCGGCCGCGCGGTGCAGCGCGGCTTCGCCGGCGCGCGGCGGCGTCACGGTGCGCGGCGCCGGCACGGTTGCATCGGCGCCGGCGAACATCCGCTCGGCGTGGCGATTGAGGTACCAGCGCAGCGCGCGGTCGGGCAGCGCCTGGCCTTTGCCGGCCGCGTCCGCGTACCACTGGCGGATCTCGGCCTCGGGGTACAGCAAGTCCACCGGGCACTCGATGAACACCGGCCCCGGCACGCCCGACATCGCGATCTCGAACGCCTCGGCCACCGCCGGCGCCAGCTCGCGCACGCGCTTCATCTTCAGGAAGCGCTTGACGTGCGGCGCCACCAGCGGGCGCTGGTCGATGTCCTGCAGCGCGCCGCGCCCTTGCAGCGCGGTCGGTGCGGCGCCGCCGATCAGGATGACCGGCGACTGCGCGAGCTGCGCGTTCTTCAGCGCCGTGATCGTGTTGGTGATGCCCGGCCCCGCGGTCACCGCGGCGACGCCGGGCTGGCCGGTCAGGCGGGCCGTCGCGTCGGCCGCGAAGACCGCGGTGACCTCGTCGCGCACGTCGACGATGCGGATGCCCAGCGCCTTGGCGGCGGCGAGGATCGGCGAGATGTGCCCGCCGACGAGCGTGAAGATGCGCTCGACGCCGTGTGCGTGCAGCGCGCGCGCGACGCGTTCACCGCCATGCGCAGGTGGCGCCGAGGGGCCACCGGTCATGCCCAGATGACGCGCTGGCCGCGCGCGTACCAGCCTTCGACCTGCGGCGCGACGATCGTCTCGATGCGGGTGCGCTTGATCTTCATCGTCGGCGTCAGCGTGCCGGCCTCGATCGTCCACGGGTCGCGAGAGATGACCATCAGGCCGAGCTGCTCGTAGTCGGTCAGCTCGGCGTTGACACGTTCGAGCAGCGCGGCCATCTCGACTTCGAACTCGTTGCGCAGCGCCGAATCGGCCAGGCGCGGGCGCAGGTCTTCGGCCGGCACCACCAGCGCATACGCAGCCACCTGGCCGACGCCGGAGACCATGCAGCTTTCGATCTGCGCGTGCGCCAGCAACAGGTTCTCGATCGGCGCCGGCGCGACGTACTTGCCCTTGGCCGTCTTGAACAGTTCCTTCGCGCGGCCGGTGATGCGCAGCAAGCCGTTGGGCCGCCGCTCGCCCAGGTCGCCGGTGCGGAAGAAGCCGTCCTCGGTGAACGAGGCGGCGGTCAGCTCGGGCTGCTTGTAGTAGCCGGTGAACTGGCCCGGCGACCTGATCAGCACCTCGCCATCGGGGGCCAGCTTCACCTCGACGCCCGGCATCGGCACGCCCACCCAGCCGGGCTCGGCCTGGCCGTCGATGTCCAGCCGCGAGGTGTGCGAGACCGAGTTGTCCTCGGTCATGCCGTAGCCCTCGCCGAGCTTCAGCCCCAGGCGCTGGTACCAGCGGATCAGGTCCGGCGGCAGCGGCGCCGAGCCACTGCCGGCGTAGACCACCGAATCGAGGCCGAGGCCGGCGAGCACCTTCTTGGCGACGATGCGCCCGAGGATCGGGATCTTCAGCAGCCGCTCGAGCTTGGCCGGCGGCATCTTCGCGAAGACGCCCTGCTGGAACTTCAGCCACAGCCGCGGCACGGAGATGAACAGCGTCGGCCGCGCGCGCTTCACGTCCTCGATGAACGACTGCAGCGTGTCGGCGAAGAACATGTGTGTCGTGCCTTCGATGAGCGCAGCGCCCTCGATCCACGTGCGCTCGAAGCTGTGCGCGAGCGGCAGGTACGAGATGACGCGCCGGTCGGTGCCGGCGCCGACCCGCTCGCTCGCGAACTCGCCGGCCGCCGCCGCCGCCCACGAGAAGGCGGCGAAGGTGTTCATCACGCCCTTGGGCGTGCCGGTCGAGCCCGAGGTGTAGATCAGCATTGCCAGTTCGTCGGCTTGGCGCGTGATGCGCCCGGCCAGCGGCGCGGTGCGCGCGACGATGGCATCCCAGCCGTCGAAGTCGCGCCTCGCCTCGGCCGGCGCCAGCGGGAAGGCGATGCACGGCAGCCCCTTCGGCACGCCGGGCTGCTGCGCCGGCCAGGTGTCGAGCTTGCCGACGAACAGCGCGCTCGCCTCGCTGTGCTCGAGCACGTACTTGATCGTCTCGGCCGTCTCGGTGGGGAAGATCGCCACCGTCGTGTAGCCGCCGAGCCAGATGGCCAGCTCGGCCATGATGAAGTGGGCGCAGTTCTTCGACAGGATGGCCACGCGCGCGCCGCGCGGCAGGCCCAGCGACTGCAGGTGCGCGGCCACGCGCCGCGCCTCGCCGACCACCTGGCCCCACGTGTAGTCCTGCACCGGGCCGCCGCCCAGCGGCTGCGTGAAGAAGACCTGGTTCGCGCGGTTCGCTTCGTGGTCGAGCACGTGGTCGAGGATCAGGCGGTCCATTGCTGTTGTGCGTGGTGGTGGAAAGGCAACGCAGCAGGGTAAGCGCCGCGTTGGCCGCCCGCATCTGGGGCAACCCTGATCGTAGGGAGGTGCGTCTAGAGCGGCGACCGGCTCACGCCGTCAACGCCGCGCTCGGCCGCGATGCCGTGGCCGACGGCGTCGCCGCGCCCACGGCAAAGCCCTTCCTCACCCGCTGCGCCGTCGCGCCGGGCGCCTCGGCGCGTGCGTAGCGCCAGCCCTGGAATTCGTCGCAGCCCAGCGCCAGCAGCCGCTCCTCCTGTGCCGCCGTCTCCACCCCTTCGGCGACGACCCGTTTGCCCAGCGCGCGCGCCAGCGCGATCACCGAGCGCACGATCGCCTCGGCCGACTCGCGCTGGCCGAGGTCGATGACGAAGCTGCGGTCGATCTTCAGCACGTCCACCGGCAGCTGCTGCAGCGCGCCGAGCGACGAGTAGCCGGTGCCGAAGTCGTCCAGCGCGACGACGACGCCGGCGTCGCGCAGCGGCTCGAGCGCCTGGCGCACGCCCGCCACGTCGGCGGCGCAGACGCTCTCGGTGACCTCGATCTCCAGGTCGCGCGGCGCCAGGCGGTGGCGCTGCAGGCTGTCCTGGATGCGCGCGGCGAAGGTCGGCTCGCGCAGCTGCAGCGCCGAGACGTTGACGGCGACGCGCCCGACCGGCAGGTCCTCGTCGCGCCAGCGCGCGAGCTGCGCCAGCGACGCCTCGAGCACGAAGTCGCCGAGGCGGGCGATGAGGCCGCAGTCCTCGGCCACCGGCACGAAGCGCGCCGGCGAGACCGCGCCGCGGGTGGGGTGCGTCCAGCGCACCAGCGCCTCGACCGAGGCGACGTGGCCGTCGCGCGCCGCGATGCGCGGCTGGAAGTGCACGGCCAGCGCACTGGCGTCGAGCGCGTCGCGCAGGTCGCGCATGATCCACGCGCGCTCGCTGGCGCGCTCGTCCAGCTGGTCGGCGTAGCGGCGCCAGCGGCCGCGCCCGTCGGCCTTGGCGGCGTACATCGCCAGGTCGGCCCGGCGCATCAGTTCCTCGCGGTCGGCGGCGTCGTCGGGGTGGCAGGCGACGCCGATGCTGGCGCCCAGGTGCAGCGCCTGGCCGCGCACGTGGAACGGCAGCGCCGCCTGCCGGCACAGCTCGGCGGCCAGCGCCTCGGCCTCGGCCGGCGTGGCCGGCACGACGACGACGAATTCGTCGCCGCCGGGCCGCGCCAGCGTCGCCGCGGCCGGCACGCAGGCGCGCAGGCGGCCGGCGACGGCGCGCAGCAGCTCGTCGCCGAGCGCGTGCCCGAGCGTGTCGTTGACCTCCTTGAAGCCGTCCAGGTCGATGAAGAGGAACGCGGTGACTTGCCCCGGCTGCTGCGGCGCCGCGAGCTGCGCGTCGCAGGCGTCGGCCAGGCCGTTGCGGTTGAGCAGGCCGGTCAGGCCGTCGCGGCGCGCCCGCTCGACGAGGTGGTGCTCGCGCGTCGCCGCCGCCAGCGCCACCGCGACGCGGTCGCGCAGGTCGCCGATCTCGCGCCGCTGCGCCGCTGTCCATGCCGGCTCGTGCGGCGTGGCGAACAGCAGCAGCGCCACCAGCTCGCCTTGCCAATGCGCCGACACGACGGAGGTAAAGCCGCCGGAGGCGTCGGCGCCGCCGGCGAACGCGTCGCGCAGCCAGGCCGGCTGCGCCGGCGCCGGCCAGTGACAGGCCAGCCCGTCGGGTGGCGGCCGCAGCGCTTCGTCGCCCGGCTGCACCGCTTGCGCCGATGCGCCGGCCGGACCATGCAGCTGCCAGCGGCGCGCCGCCGCGTCACGCGCCGCGATGCGCACCTGCGTCGCGGGCACGATCGCCAGCAGCCGCTGCGCGACACGCGCCAGCACCGCGGCCGAGGCGTCGCCGTCGAGGATCTGGCGGTCGATCGCCGCGTGCACGGCCATCGCCTGCATCTGCCCGGCCAGATGCGCGGCCATCGCGTTGAAGGCCGTCGCGAGCTGGCCGAACTCGTCGGCGCGCGCGCGCCGGCCCGGCGGCGACAGCGGCACGCGCGCCTGCCAGTCGCCGCCGGCCAGGCGCCGCGTGCCTTCGGCCAGCTGCTCGAGCGGCTCGACGGTGCGCCGCACCAGCACCATGCCGAGCGCGGCGATGAGCACCAGCGTGCCGACGATGCCCAGCGCCACCAGCCGCGGCAGCCTCTCGTCGCCGGCCTCGTCCGCCCCGGCCGCGCGGCCCACGAGGCGCCAGTCGGTGCTGCCGAACTCGGCCGACAGGAACAGGCGCCACTCGTGCGGCGGCCGCCCCGAGGGCGCCGGCGGCGTGGCGGCTGCCGGCGCGCTGCCGGCCGGCGGGCAATGCAGCGGCCGGCCGAGCGGATCGACCACACACACGCCGGCGGCCGCGCCGTCGGCGCCGAAGTCCTCCCACAGGTAGTCGGCCGCCACCTCGGCCACCCACCAGCCGCGCTCGGCCTCGTCGCGGTGCGCGAGCAGCACACGCGCCGGTGCCGCGCCGGTGGCCGGCAGCCAGCGCAGCCGCGACAGGGCATCGCCGTGTGCGCGGCGCCAGGCGTCGGCCAGCGCCGCGTCGCCGGCCACCGGCGAGCCGTCGTCGCGCAGCGTGGCCACCCGCACCAGCGGCTGGCGCGGCGCCGGGCGCAGCCGATCGGGCTGGCGCCAGTCGCCGTCGACGGCATGCACGGCCAGCAGGTTGCGCAGCGCCAGCAGGCGGTCGAAGGCGCGCAGGCCGGCGTGCTTGAGGAACGTGTTGTCGGCGCGCTGTTCGGCGACGCGGCGATGCTCCTGCCAGGCGGGCACGCCGATCGACGCGAACAACGCCAGCGGCACGAAGGCCGCCGCCAGCAGGGACCAGAAGATGCGCCGGCCGACGCGGCTGCCGAGGAACAGGCCCTGCAGGCGCATGGGCAGGCGCGGCGCGGGGGCGGCCGGCTCAGAACTGCGACGCCGGCCCGATGAACTGGCCGTTGCGCGCACGCACGATGTCGTCGCGGCTCGCCTGGGCCGTCAGCGGGCCGGCCGAGTCGCCGTCGGGGCCGCTGCTGTACAAGTCGTAGTCGCTGTTGATCGGCACCAGCGAGTGGTCCTTGCGCGCCCTGCCCCGGCCCGTCAACGTCGACAGGTCGGTGTACTGGTAGGCGTTGCCCCACGGGTCGGCGAGGCCGGCGCGGCCGATGGCGGCCAGGTCGGCCGGGTAGGCGCCGGTGTCCTGGTAGTGCGCGTCGATCACCACCGACAGCGCGGCGATGTCCTCCTGCGCCTTCTTGTTGCGCGCCTTCTGCTGGTAGCCGCCGTAGCCGTTGACGGCCAGGCCGACGAGCACGGCGAGCACGGTCAGCGCCATCATCAGTTCGATGATCGTGAAGCCGCGCCGGGCTGCCGGACGCCGCGGGGCGATAGGTCGGTGGGGCGCAGCCATGGCCCCGCGTCATCGGCGGGCGGCCGGCGAACTTGAGGCTTCAGGCGGGGGCCGCCGTCGCCGCCGGCGCGCGTACGGCGCGCGAGGCTGCGAAGGTGGCCAGCGCCGACAGCACCGCGCAGCCGCCGATCACCACCGCGTAGCTGCCGCTGGCGTCGAACACCCGCCCGGCCAGCCAGGGCCCGGCGAGGTTGCCGAGCGCCGCACCGGTGTACAGCGTGCCGATGATCGAGGCGACGGCGCGCGCGCCGAAGAAGTCCATGCACAGCGCCGGCATCAGCGAGACGCTGCCGCCGTAGCTGAGGCCCATCCACAGCGCAAACACCGCCAGCGCCGCGTAACCCGGTGCGCCCAGCGTGGCGGCCAGCCACAGCAGCATCGACGCGCCGAGCGAACCCATCACGCCGACCAGCGCCGGCCCGCGCCCCAGGCGATCGGCCAGCGCGCCGACGGCGAAGCGCCCGGTCAGGCTGCCGATGCCGATCAGGCCGACGAGGCCGACCGCCTGCGCGTCGGCGACGCCGAGGTCGCGCGCCGACGCCGACAGGTGCGCGAACGGCACGAACATGCTCGGCGCGCCGAGCAGGCACATCACGTACAGCCACCGAAAGCGCGCGCTCGCCAGCGCCGGCCCGAGCGGCACGCCCGGCACCGCCGCCGCACCCGGCCCGCGGCCGCGCCGCGCGGAGGGCGCAGGCTTCAGCAGCAACGTCGCCGCGAGGCCGACCGCGGCGACGAAGACCGCCAGCGCCGTCATCGCGCCGCGCCACTGCCACTGCGTGATGGCTGCCGTGGCGACGAGCGGCACGAGCAGCGTGCCGGCGCCGATGCCGGCGCTGGCGATGCCCGCGGCGAGCCCTCGCCGGCGCGTGAACCACGGCTGCACGCAGCCGATCGACGGCGTGTAGACGAGCGCGACGCCGACGCCGAGCACGACACCGTAGGCGAGCGTCACCTGCACCATCGAGCCCGCGCGGCTGCCCGCGAGCAGGGCCACGGCGATCAGCAGCATGCCGGCGCTGGTGACGATGCGCGGCCCGAAGCGGTCGGACAACATGCCGCCGAACGCGCCGAGCACGAAGTAGACGAGGCCGGTGACGCCGAACACGAGCGACACATCGGCCCGCGTGGCGCCGAACTCGGCGACGAAGGGCTCGAAGAACGCGGCGAACGAGTAGGCGATGCCGAAGATCACCGCCAACGCGGTGAAGCAGGCCCAGACGACGACCCAGCCATAACGCGGCTCTTGTTCCTGCTGCATCGGCCGCAGCATGCCATGGCTGGGAGGGTGCCGGCCGGCTGCCGGCGGGCGATTGAGTTGCTTTCATTTGCTGGCCCAAGTGAAAGCCACCCAGACAAAGGGCCATTCACTTCGATTCTTCCTGCCCGGGGCAGCAGGAATCGGACCCTTCAGGCCGCCTGCGGCTGCACCGCCCCATCGTCGCAGTAACAACGCAGCCCGCGCGGATCGAGCAACGTCACGCCGCCGTATTCGACGCGCAGCAGCCCGGCGCGCTCCAGGCGGTGCAGCGACTCGTTGGCGCGCTGGCGCGAGACGGCGCACAAGAGGCCGATCTCCTCCTGGCTCAACTGCACGTGACTGTCGGCCTGAGGATAGAGGTCGGGGTCGAGCAGGCTTGCCAGGCAGCGTGCGACGCGTGCGTCGGGGCCGAGCAGGCGGTCGTACTCGACCAGGCCGATGAACAGCGACAGCCGCGCGTTCAGATGCTGCAGCAAGAAGCGGTTGAACGGCAGCGAGGTGGACACGAGACGCTCGAACGTGGCACGCGGTACGCAGGCCAGGCGCGTGGGCCGCACGGCGATGCCGTCGTAGCGCCAGCGGCTGCCGGGCTTGAGCAGCGTGCCTTCGCCGGCCCAGCCGCCGGCGGTGACGCCGGTGAAGGTCGAATGGCGGCCGTCGGCGCGCGACACCGACATCTTCAAGAGCCCATCGATGACCCCGAACCACTTGTCGGCCGGCTCGCCGCAGCGCACCGCGTGGCCGCCGATCGGCAGGCGGCGCTCGTGCGTCTCGCGCACGACGCGCTCGAGCTCCTCGGGCGCCAGCGCCGCGGCCCACAGGCTGTGCCGCAACAGGGTGTCGAGCGCTGCGGCCATGGTGCCCTCCTGCGCGTTGCCGCGGTTGGGCCGCGGGCAGGCAAGCCGGATGCCTGTGCGGCCGCACCGCTGCGCGGGTCACTCGCGCCGGCGGGCCGTCAGGGTTGTCGTCGGCACGACAACCTGCGCGGCCGGCCCGTCGCAGCATCCCGCACCCTGCTGCGAAGGAGACCGCGATGGACAACACGATGAACAACGCTCCGGCCGAATCGGGTCGCGAGGGCGTCGAGCGCACGGCGCGCGCGGCTGCTGGCGATACGGCCGGCGCCGCACGCGGCCTCGTCGTCAGCCGCCGCAGCGTGCTCGGCAGCGCGCTCGGCAGCGCGGCCACCGCCGGACTGACGCTGCCGACAAAGGCCGAGGCGCTGCCGCTGCCGCTGACGCCGCCGGACACGGTGGACCACTACGACGTCGCCGACTCGCTCGTGCAGACCGGCGCGTTGACGATGGCGCTGGTCAAGCTGACGCTCGGCGCCGATGGCGTCTACACGCTCGACCTGCCGCGCCTCGAGCAAGGCACCGGCATCGCCACGGCGCTGGCGATGATGATCGCCGAGGAGGCGCACGTGCCGCTGGCGCAGGTGCGCGTCCACTCGGCCGACGCCTCGCCCGAGCTGCTCTACAACCAGATCACCGGCGGCTCGTCGTCGGTGCGCTGCTTCGCGCCGTTCATCGGCACGCTGGTGGCGAAGGCGCGGCTGGCCGCCGGGCTGCCGCCGACGACCGGCACGCCGGGCGACCCGTCGCAGTTCCAGGTCATCGGCAAGCGCGTCGGCAAGCTCGACGCGCTGGACATCGTCACCGGGCGCAAGAAATTCACGATGGATCAGCCGGTGCCCGGCGCGCTGCCGACGATGCTGCGCATGCCCGCGCAGATCCGCGGCACGGTGCAAAGCGTCAACAACCTCGCGCAGGTGCGTGCGATGCCCGGTGTCGTCGCCGTCGTCGTCGTGCCGCCGGGCGGCACCGTCGTGCCGCGCCAGGTCGGCGTGGCGGTGATGGCCGAAACCTTCGGGCAGGCGTGGGACGCGGCGCGCGCGCTCGACATCACCTGGGGCGACGGCAGCAACGCCGGCCAGACCGACGCGACGCTGAAGCAGACGTTGGCCGCGGCGATCCCGCCGCTGCTGCCGGCCGGCGTGGGCCAGATCACGCTCGATGCCGAGTTCTGGTTCCCGGCGGCCACGCACTGCCCGCTCGAGGTGGAGTGCGCGATCGCCGACGTGCGGCCCGGCAGTGCCGAGATCTGGGCCGGGCTGCAGACGCCGATCGTCACGCAGCAGGCGATCGCCGCCGATCTCGGCCTGCTGCAAACGCAGGTGAAGGTGCACGTCGTGCCCAGCGGCGGCTCGTTCGGCCGCCGGCTCTTCTGGGATCCGGTGCAGATCGCTGCGTACGTCTCGCAGCAGACCGGGCGGCCGTGCAAGCTGATGTACCACCGCAGCGACGACATCCGCCACACGCGGCTGCGCCCGCCGCAGGTGCACAAGGTGCGCGCGACGCTGCTGCCGCCGACGCTGCTGCTGCCCGGCAACGTCGTCAGCTACCAGCAGAGCATCGGCATCGTGCGGCTCGATGCCCGGCACGGCTACGGCGAGATCGGCACCGCGCTCGGCGGCTCGCTGCCGCCGCAGGTGCCGCAGACGCTGGGCAACCTCGGCTACGAGCAGTTCTTCTTCAAGACGATGGTCGCATCGCCCTACAACTTCGGCGTCAGCGCGAAGCTGCTGTTCCCGGTGGGGCTGGACTGGAACACGGTGTCGTTCCGCTCGGTGCACATCAACCCGGCCCGCACCGTCGAGGAGGTGATGGTCGACGAGATGGCGGCGCGGCTGAACAAGGACCCGGTCGCCTTCCGGCTCGAGTTCCTGCGCCTGCCGCGTGCGCGTGCCGTGCTGCAGCGCTGCGCCGGCGCGGCGCAGTGGGGGCGCGCGCTGCCGGCCGGCTTTGCGCAGGGGGTGGGCGTGCACATGGAGTCGCGTTCGTTCTCGGCCTGCATTGTCGAAGTCGACGGCCGCGACCCGAACCAGTGCAAGGTGACGCGCGTGACGCTGGTCATCGACGTCGGCCGGCCGATCAGCCCGTCGGGCATCGAGCAGCAGTGCCTGGGCGGCATCTCCGACGCCATCGCGCTCGTCTTCAACGCCGGCCTGACGATCCAGGACGGCCTGCCGCTGGAGGGCAGCTACAACCAGTTCCGCTACACGCGGCAGCGCGACTTTCCCAAGCAGGTGGAGATCATCGTCATGCCCGACGTCGGCGAGCCGATCGCCGGCATGGGCGAGGTGGCGATGTCGGCGCCCTCGGGCGCGATGTGCAACGCCTACTGGCGCGCCACCGGACGCCGGCCGCGCAGCTTCCCGCTCAACGCCCGGGCGGCCTTCACGCCCACGCCGGCCGGGCAGCTGCCCGCGCCGGTGTTCACCGCCTGACCCGACGCCACGACACACCAGGAGCCTGCGATGCCGAACTACAGCTTCACGGTCAACAACCAGCCGGTCGTCGTCGACGCACCGGCAGACATGGCGCTCTTGTGGGTGCTGCGCGACAAGCTCGGCCTCACCGGGCCGAAGTACGGCTGCGGCGTCGACGCGTGCAAGGCCTGCACGTGCCTCGTCAACGGCCGCGCACGCACCACCTGCTCGATGAAGGTGTCGGCGGCGCAGGGCAAGCGCATCACGACGATCGAGGGCTTGGCCGGCGGGCCGAACGGCGAGCAGCTGCACCCCGTGCAGCAGGCCTGGCTCGAACTCGATGTGCCGCAGTGCGGCTTCTGCCAGCCGGGCCAGATCATGGCCGCGGTGGACCTGCTCGGCCGCAAGAAGAACCCGAGCGATGCCGACATCGACGCCATCGAGAACGTCTGCCGCTGCGGCACCTATCACCGCATCCGCGCGGCGATCAAGCGGGCGGCGGCGATGATGGGATGAAGCCCGCGGGAGCCGTGCCTGCTCCGCCCGGCGGCGTGCGGCCTGTTGCGGCCGCAGGCCCCGAGCCCCTTCACATGCTGCGCCGGTACTGCCCGCCCACCTCGAACAGCGCGTTCGTGATCTGCCCCAGCGAGCAGCAGCGCACCGCGTCCATCAGCACGGCGAAGACGTTGCCGTTGTCGATCACCGCGCGCTGAAGCCGCGCGAGCATTGCCGGCGCCTCGGCCGCATGGCGGGCGTGGAAGTCGGCCAGGCGCTGCAGCTGGCTTTGCTTTTCTTCCTCGGTGCTGCGCGCCAGCTCGATGCTCTCGGGCACCGGGTCGCCGGCCGGGTTGCGGAAGGTGTTGACGCCGACGATCGGGTACTCGCCCGTGTGCTTGAGCATCTCGTAGTGCAGGCTCTCTTCCTGGATCTTGCCGCGCTGGTAGCCGGTCTCCATCGCGCCGAGCACGCCGCCGCGCTCGGCGATGCGCTCGAACTCGGCCAGCACCGCTTCCTCGACGAGCTCGGTCAGCTCGTCGATGATGAACGCGCCCTGGTTCGGGTTCTCGTTCTTCGCCAGCCCCCACTCGCGGTTGATGACGAACTGGATCGCCATGGCGCGGCGCACGCTCTCCTCGGTGGGCGTGGTGATCGCCTCGTCGTAGGCGTTGGTGTGCAGGCTGTTGGCGTTGTCGTAGGTGGCGATCAGCGCCTGCAGCGTCGTGCGGATGTCGTTGAAGGCGATCTCCTGCGCGTGCAGGCTGCGCCCGCTCGTCTGGCAGTGGTACTTCAGCTTCTGGCTGCGCTCGTTGGCGCCGTAGCGGTCGCGCATCGCCGTGGCCCAGATGCGCCGCGCGACGCGGCCGAGCACCGTGTACTCGGGGTCCATACCGTTGCTGAAGAAGAAGCTCAGGTTCGGCGCGAAGTCGTCGATGTGCATGCCGCGCGCCAGATACGCCTCGACGAACGTGAAGCCGTTGCTCATCGTGAATGCGAGCTGCGAGATCGGGTTCGCGCCCGCCTCGGCGATGTGGTACCCGCTGATGCTCACCGAGTAGAAGTTGCGCACGTCGTGGTGCACGAAGTACTCGGCGATGTCGCCCATCACCTTCAGGCTGAACTCGGTGGAGAAGATGCAGGTGTTCTGGCCCTGATCTTCCTTCAGGATGTCGGCCTGCACGGTGCCGCGCACGTTGGCCAGCGTCCACTCGCGGATCTTCGCGGCCTCGTCGTCGGTGGGCTCGCGCTTGTTGTCGGCGCGGAACTTGTCTTGCTGCTGGTCGACGGCGGCGTTCATGAACATCGCTAGGATCGTCGGCGCCGGGCCGTTGATCGTCATGCTCACGCTGGTGTTCGGTGCGCACAGGTCGAAGCCCGAGTACAGCACCTTCAGGTCTTCCAACGTCGCGATGCTGACACCCGAGTTGCCGACCTTGCCGTAGATGTCGGGCCGCGGGTCGGGGTCGTTGCCGTACAGCGTCACCGAGTCGAACGCGGTGGACAGCCGCTTGGCCGGCATGCCCTCGCTGACGAGCTTGAAGCGCCGGTTGGTGCGGAAGGCGTCGCCTTCGCCGGCGAACATGCGCGTGGGGTCCTCGTTCTCGCGCTTGAACGCGAAGACGCCGGCGGTGTAGGGGAAGCTGCCGGGCACGTTCTCGAGCAGCAGCCACTTCAAGAGTTCACCGTGGTCTTCGTATTGCGGCAGCGCGACCTTGCGGATCTTGTTGCCCGACAGCGTCGTGTGCACCAGGCTCGTGCGGATCTCCTTGTCGCGGATCTTCACGACGTATTCGTCGCCGGCGTAGGCCTTCTGCATCTCGGGCCACATCGCCAGCAGCTTCCTCGCCGCCGGGTCCAGCCGGGCCTCGCGCGACTCGGCGAGCTTCAGCACCGTCTGGCGCGCGCCGTCGCGGGTGGCATCGTCGTCGTGCAGCATGCGCGCGCTTTCACGCAGCTGCTGCATCTCGCGCGCGAGCTTCGCCTGCTCGCGCGCGCGGCGCTTGTACGCGCGCACGGTGTCGGCGATGTCGGCGAGGTAGCGCACGCGCGCCGGCGGCACCACCGGCGTCTGGTGCGTGCTGTGGCGCGTCGTCACCTTCGGCAGGCGGCTCTCGCCCAGTGCGAGACCGAGCGCCGCGAGCCGCGGCGCGAGCGCCTGGTACAGCGCCGTCACGCCGTCGTCGTTGAAGCGGCTGGCCATCGTGCCGAACACCGGCATCTGCTCGGCCGGCGTCTTGAACGCCGACCGGTTGCGCTGCACCTGCTTGCTCACGTCGCGCAGTGCGTCGGAAGCCCCCTTGCGGTCGAACTTGTTGATCGCCACGAACTCGGCGAAGTCGAGCATGTCGATCTTCTCGAGCTGGCTGGCGGCGCCGTACTCCGGCGTCATCACGTACAGCGGCACATCCACCAGCGGCACGATCGCCGCGTCGCCCTGGCCGATGCCCGAGGTCTCGACGACGACGAGGTCGAAGCCCGCGGCCTTGCACGCGGTGACGACATCGGGCAGCGCCTGGCTGATCTCGCTGCCGAAGTCGCGCGTGGCGAGGCTGCGCATGAAGACGCGCGGTCCGTTCTGCCACGGCGAGATCGCATTCATGCGGATGCGGTCGCCGAGCAGCGCGCCGCCGCTCTTGCGCCGGCTCGGGTCGATGCTGATGACGGCGATGCGCAAGGTGTCGCCCTGGTCCAGCCTGAGGCGGCGGATCAGCTCGTCGGTGAGGCTGCTCTTGCCGGCGCCGCCGGTGCCGGTGATGCCGAGCACGGGGATCCTCGTGCCCTGCGCGGCCTTGGCGAGCGACGCCTTCAGCGCCGGCTCGGCACGGCCGTTCTCGAGCGCGGTGATCGCCTGCGCCAGCGCGCGCCAGGCCGCCTCGCTGTGGCCCTGCACCGCCGCGGCGTCCTTCGGCGCGTGCTCGGAGAGGTCATGATCGCAGCGCATGACCATCTCGCCGATCATTCCGGCCAGCCCCATGCGCTGGCCGTCTTCGGGGCTGTAGATGCGCGCCACGCCGCAGCCTTGCAGCTCGCGGATCTCGGCCGGCACGATGACACCGCCGCCGCCACCGAAGACCTGGATGTGCGCGCCGCCGCGCTGGCGCAGCAGGTCCACCATGTACTTGAAGTACTCGACGTGCCCGCCCTGGTAGCTGCTGACGGCGATGCCCTGCACGTCTTCCTGCAACGCGGCGGTGACGACCTCGTCGACGCTGCGGTTGTGGCCGAGGTGGATGACCTCGGCGCCCATGCTCTGCAGGATGCGGCGCATGATGTTGATCGCCGCATCGTGCCCGTCGAACAGGCTGGCGGCGGTGACGAAGCGCACCTTGTTCGTCGGGCGGTACTCGGCGAGGGCCTTGGATTCGGCGGAGAGGTCGGTCATGGCAAGGGCGGGGTCGCGGGTCGAGGTCCGCCTTCGGCGGGTCGGTCGGGCCCAATTGACGTTAACGTCAATTAGGCCGCCGATGATGCCATCGCCGGCCGGGCCATGCGAGCCCGGGCAGTTCTGCCGCGGCGGCATGGCTGCCGGGCGGCGCGTTCCCGGGGCGGCGTGGCCGGCCGTCGCTACCATCGGCGTCGCGATGCTTGCCACCTCCCGCCCGCCCGGCCGCGCCGACGGCCCGTTCCTCGCCCTCGACGTGGGCAACACGCGCCTGAAGTGGGCGCTGTACGAGGCACCGCGCGCGGGCGCCACGCTGCTGCGGCACGGCGCGGTGTTCCTCGAGACGATCGACGAGCTGGCCGACAGCGAATGGCAGGACCTGCCGGAGCCCGCCTGCATGCTCGGCTCGATCGTTGCCGGCGACGCGGTGCGCCGGCGCGTCGAGGAGCAGATGGCGCAGTGGGAGGTGCAGCCGCGCTGGGTGGTGCCGGGCGCCGCCGAGGCCGGCATGACGAACGGCTACGACCACCCGCATCGCCTGGGCGCCGACCGCTGGGTGGCGATGGCCGGCGCCCGCCAGCGCGTGCTGGCTGCCGGCGGCGCACCGCGCGCGGCACTCGTCGTGATGGTCGGCACCGCGGTCACCGTCGATGCGCTCGACGCCGAGGGGCGCTTCCTCGGCGGGCTGATCCTGCCGGGCTTCGGCCTCATGTTGAAGGCGCTCGAGATGGGCACCGCGGGCCTGCGCGTGCCCACCGGCGAGGTCGTCGACTTCCCGACCAACACCAGCGACGCGCTGATGAGCGGCGGCACGAACGCGATCGCCGGCGCGATCGAGCGCCAGTACCACCGCCTGCGCAGCCGCGCCGGCCACGACCCGCTGCTGCTGATGTCCGGCGGCGCCGCGGTCAAGGTGGGGCCGACGCTGTCGGTGCCGTTCGAGGCGGTGGACACGCTGGTCTTCGAGGGGCTGCTGCACTTGCAGGCGTGCCGGTAAGGCTTCGCCGCGCGCGGCGCGTGGGCGGCCTTCCCGAGGCTCTCTACAACCAGCGCCGCAGCAACTCGTACAACTGCTCGCGCGAATACGGCTTCGCGAGGTGGCCGTCCATGCCGGCGGCCATCGACGCGGTGACGTCCTCGTCGAACGCGTTGGCCGTCAGCGCGACGATCGGCACGCGCGGCAGGCGCAGGCGCGATTCACGTTCGCGCACGTGGCGCGTGGCCGACAGGCCGTCGAGCACCGGCATCTGCAAGTCCATCAGCACGAGGTCGACACGCTGGCGCTCCAGCATCGCGACGCCCTGCGCGCCGTCCTCGGCCTCGAGCACCTCGACACCCAGCGAGCGCAGCATCTCGGCGCCGACGAGGCGGTTGACCATGTTGTCCTCGACGAGCAGCACCATGCCTTGCAGCCGGTCGGCGTCGCCCAGGCGCCCGAAGTCGCTGTCGGTGCTCGCCGCAGCGACGTGCGGGGCCAGCTCGAACTCGAGCTCGAACGTGAACGCCGAGCCGGCGCCGACGCGGCTGTCGACCTCGATGCGCCCGCCCATCGCCTCGATGATGCGCTGGCTGATCGCCAGCCCCAGGCCCGTGCCGCCGCGCAGCCGCGCGCGCGCGTTGTGCACCTGGTGGAACGGCAGGAAGACCTCGGCCAGCGCCTCGGGCGGGATGCCGATGCCGGTGTCCTTGACTTCGAAGCGCACGCGCCGGTGGTCGGGCCGCTGCTCGGGGCCGGTGATGACGTCGGCCTCCGACAAGCGCAGCGTGATGCCGCCGCGCTCGGTGAACTTGACGCCGTTGCCGATGAGATTCAGCAGCACCTGCTTCAGGCGCGGCGCGTCGCCGATGACGCCGTCGGGCACGCCCTCGCCGATCTGCAGCGTGATCGCCAGGCCGCGCGTCTCGGCGTTGGCCCGGAACAGCGCCGCCGCGGCGGTGGCCACCGAATGCAGCGACAGCGGCGTCAGCACGAGCGAGAGCTTGCCGGCCTCGATCTTGGAGTGGTCGAGCACGTCGTTGAGGATGTCCATCAGCGACTCGCCCGAGGCGGCGGCGGTCTTCACCAGCCGCTTCTGCCGCATGTCCAGCGGCGTGTGGCGCAAGAGCTCGAGCGCGCCGAGCACGCCGTTCATCGGCGTGCGGATCTCGTGGCTCATCGTCGCCAGGAACTGGCTCTTGGCGATGTTGGCCGCCTCGGCCGCGTCCTTGGCCTGGCGCAGCGAGTCGTTGGCGATGTCGACCTCGAGGCTGTGGCGCATCGCGTTCATCGACGAGGCGCGGAACTCGCGCGCCGCGCGCACCATCGCGAAGCCGTACAGTGCCACCAGCACCGCCATCGGCAGCGACTGCACGCCCGGCACCGCGAGGCTGGCGACGACCAGCGAACCCAGCTGCATGACGCCGAGGATGACGAAGCTGCGCCCGGCCAGCGACATGAAGCTCGCCGCCACCGCCACCGAGCCGCAGACGATGACGACGTAGACGGTGGCCGCCATGCCGCTCAGCAGCGGGTAGATCGTGAACGTCGCCAGCCCCCACATCAGGCCGACGAGCGCGGCGTTGATCTCGAGCTGGTGCACCGCGGCGCGCACCGCCGCCATCGGCAGCGTGCTCGGGCGGTCGAAGCGCCGGCGCAACCACAGCCGCCACGCCGAGGCCGGCACGCCGAGCGCGACGACGGCGAGGGCCGGCTCATGGCGGCCGGCCTGCCAGCCGACCCAGGCGATGTACGTGAAGGCCATCACCAGCAGTGCCACGCTCGCGGTGGAGGTGCGCAGCGCCAGGCGCAGCATCTCGCGCTGGACTGCGGCGGCGATGCCCTCCGACACATCGGCATGCCAGACCGCGTCGGTTGCAGCGGGGCCGTTCATCAGCGCGCGAGGATAGCGCGGCCCGGCCCGGCGCGCCGTTCAGCTCTGGATGTAGCTTTCGAGCTGCGCGATCGTCGTCTCGTGCTCGGCGATGATGTCGTCCAGGATGTCGCGGATCGAGATCATGCCGAGCACCGTGGTGCCGTCGACCACCGGCAGGTGGCGGATGCGCTTCTCGCTCATCAGCGCCATGCACTCGCGCGTGCGGGTCTTCGAGCCGACGGTGACGATGTTGCGCGTCATGATCTCCTCGACGCGCGTGTCGCGCGAGCTGCGGCCTTGCAGCGCGATCTTGCGTGTGTAGTCGCGCTCGGAGAACACGCCGACGAGTCTGCCGGCGTCGATGACCATCAGCGCGCCGGCCTCGTAGCGGGCCAGCGTCTCGAGCGCCTCGTACACGGTATCGGACGGCCGCACGTGCCACAGCGTGCCATCGTGCTTCTTGAGCAATTCGGAAACGGGTTTCAAAGGACAACCTCCCGCGCGCCATGCCGCGCCAGCCGTAGGGTGCCCAAAAAGGGGCGCGAGGACAAGAGCAGCGACCCCGCGGCGGACCTGCGGCGGCAGCGGCGGGCACGGTTTGCCCTGGTGCCTGGGGCCGGCCCGGCAGACCGGCGAACCCGCCGATTCGCCAGTCAACCGCTCAACCGCTCAGCCGCCCTCGCTGCGCAGCTTGAAGCGCTGCAGCTTGCCCGTCTCGGTGCGCGGCAGGCTGTCGCGGAAGGCCACTTCGCGCGGGTACTTGTACGGCGCGATCGTGCGCTTGACGAAGGCTTGCAGTTCCTCGGCCATCGCCGCGTCGGTGCGGTGCCCGGGGCGCAGCACGACGAAGGCCTTGACGACCATGCCGCGCGCCTCGTCAGGGCGGCCGATGACGCCGCACTCGGCCACCGCCGGGTGCAGCAGCAGCGCGCTTTCGATCTCCGGGCCGGCGATGTTGTAGCCGCCGGAGATGATCATGTCGTCGGTGCGCGCCTGGTAGACGAACTGGCCGTCGGCGTCTTGCAGGTAGGCGTCGCCGGTGAGGTTCCAGCCGCCTTGCACGTAGGTCGCCTGGCGCGCGTCGTCGAGGTACTTGCAGCCGGTGGGGCCCTTGATCGCCAGCCGGCCGACCTGGCCGGAGCGCTCGGGCAACTCGCGGCCTTCGTCGTCCAGGATCGCGGCGCGGTAGCCGGGCACGACGAGGCCGGTGGCGCCGGGCTTGGCGTGCTGCTCGTCGGCGCTGATGAAGATGTGGAAGAGCTCGGTCGAGCCGATGCCGTCGATGATCTCGATGCCGGCGGCCTCCTTCCACAGCGCCCGCGTCGCCGCCGGCAGCGCCTCGCCGGCCGACACGCACTTGCGCAGGCTCGACAAGTCGTGCTGCGGGGCCAGCGCGGCCATCGCGCGGTACGACGTCGGCGCCGTGAAGCACACGGTGGCGCGGAACTGCGCAATCGCCGGCAGCAGCGCGTCGGGGGTCGCCTTCTCGACGAGCACCGTGCTCGCGCCGATCGCGAGCGGGAAGGCGAGCAGCCCGCCGAGCCCGAACGTGAAGGCCAGCGGCGGGCTGCCGATGAACACGTCGTCGGCGCTGGCGCGCAGCACGTGTGCCGGCCAGCAGGCGCAGGCGGCCATCACGTCGCGATGGAAGTGCATCGCCGCCTTCGGCACGCCGGTGGTGCCGGAGGTGAAGGCGAGCAGGCAGATGTCGTCGGCGGCGGTGTCGACGTTCGTGAAGGTGGCGGGCTTCGTTGCGGCGAGCGCGCCGAGTGAGCCCGGCGCGGCGGGCGCGCCGGCCGGGCCGAAGCGCCGCACGTGTCTCAGCGTCGGACACTGCGGCAGAGCGAGGTCCAGTTCTTCCGCGAGGCGTTCGTCGACGAGCGCGTGGCTGACCTCGGCCTTCGCGACGATCGTCGCCAGCTCGCGCGCACGCAAGAGCGGCATCGTGCCGACGACGATGCCGCCCGCCTTGACGACCGCGAACCAGCAGGCCGCCAGCATCGGCGAATTGGCGCCGCGCAGCAGCACGCGGTTGCCGGGCACGACGCCGAGGTCTTCGACGAGCACGTGCGCGATGCGGTTGGCCTCGGCCTGCAGATCGGCGTAGCTCCAGCGCACGCCGCCGTGGCCCTGCACCGCGAGGCGCGCGCCGTTGCCCGCCGCGACGTGGCGGTCGAGCAGTTCGGTGGCGCAATTCAGGCGCGGCGGGAACTGCAGCTCGGGCAGCTCGAACAGCAACTCGGGCAGCGCATCGGCGGCCGGCAGCCGCTCGCGCGCGAAGGTGTCGACGTGCGCGGTGGCACCACTGCTGCTGGAGGCCATGGGCAAATTCTTCGGGTATATAGTTTAGATGTCAAGCAATTTGACCGGACCGGCCGAGCCGGCTTAAGCCAGGCCGACACCAGCCGAGAGGGCGCCCGCATGCAGGACCTGCACGACCCGCGTGATCCACGTGATCCGTACGCCAGCGATGTGCCGGGCACGCGTGAAGAAGCCGCGGCGCGTGATGCGGCCGACCCGCTGGCGCCGCTGCGCGCGTTGTTCGAGATCCCCGCCGGCCTCGTCTACCTCGACGGCAATTCGCTCGGCGTGCTGCCGCGCGCCACCGCCGCGCGCGTGCAGCAGGTCGTGCGCGACGAGTGGGGCAACGGCCTCATCCGCAGCTGGAACAGCGCCGGCTGGATGACGCTTGCCACGCGCATCGGCGACAAGATCGGGCGGCTCGTCGGCGCGCAGCCTGGCGAACTCGTCGTCGCCGATTCGACGAGCGTCAACCTCTTCAAGGTGCTGTGGGCGGCGCTGTCGATCGCGGCTGCGCAATCGCCCTCGGTCACGTCCTCGCATGCACCCGGCCGGCGCATCATCGTCTCCGAGCGCAGCAACTTTCCCACCGACCTCTACATCGCCGAGGCGATGGCGCGCGAACGCGGCTTCGAGCTCGTGCTCGCCGACGCCGGCGAGATCTCCGGCCGCCTCGACGAGCGCACCGCGGTGCTGCTGCTCACGCACGTCAATTACCGCACCGGCGCGATGCACGACATGGCAGCGCTGACCGCCGCCGCACACGCGGCCGGCGCGCTGGTGATCTGGGACCTCGCGCACAGCGCCGGCGCGGTGCCGGTCGACCTGCACGGCGCCGGTGCCGACTTCGCCGTCGGCTGCGGCTACAAGTACCTGAACGGCGGCCCCGGCGCGCCGGCGTTCGTCTGGGTGCACCCGCGGCACGTCGAGCGCTTCTGGCAGCCGCTGGCCGGCTGGATGGGGCACGCGGCGCCATTCGAGTTCCGCCCCGGCTATCGGCCGGCGGCGGGCATCGGCCGGTATCTGTGTGGCACGCCGCCGGTGTTGTCGTTGGCGGCGCTGGAGTGCGGCGTCGATACGCTGCTGGCCGCCGATGCGCCGGCGCGCGCCGCGGGCTTCGCCGATGGCACGCAGGCGCTGCGGCGCAAGTCGCTGGCGTTGTCGCGCCTCTTCGCCGCGCGCGTCGGCGAGCTGTGCCCGGCGCTCGCGCTCGCGTCGCCCGCCGACGACGCGCGCCGCGGCAGCCAGGTGTGCTTCTCGCACCCGACGCACGGCTACGCGATCATGCAGGCGCTGATCGCACGCGGCGTCATCGGCGACTTCCGCGCCGGAGACCCGGCGCACACGAAGGACGCCGCCGACATCCTGCGCTTCGGCTTCACGCCGTTGTACGTCCGCTTCGTCGATGCCTGGGATGCCGCCGAGAAGCTGCGTCAGGTGCTCGACAGCGACGAGTGGCGACGGCCCGAGTTCAACCAGCGCAACGCGGTGACATGAGGACGCCACGCACGGCAATGGGCAACGACAGGGCCGACCGATGACCACCGAACCGACCGGACACCACGGCGCCAAGCTCGACTTCAGCCAGGAGATGAGCTACGGCGACTACCTGCACCTCGACCAGGTGTTGAGCGCCCAGCACCCGCGCTCGCCCGACCACAACGAGATGCTGTTCATCGTGCAGCACCAGACGAGCGAGCTGTGGATGAAGCTGATGCTGCACGAGCTGCGTGCGGCCATCGGCAACATCGCCGCCGACCGCATCGCGCCGGCATTCAAGATGCTGGCGCGCGTCAGCCGCATCATGGAGCAGCTGGTGCACGCGTGGGACGTGCTGGCGACGATGACGCCGCCGGAGTACAGCGCCATCCGCCCGTATCTGGCCAGCAGCAGCGGCTTCCAGAGCTGGCAGTACCGCTCGATCGAGTTCAGCCTGGGCAACAAGAACGCCGCGATGCTGCGTCCGCACGAGCACCGCCCCGAGCGGCTGGCCGAGGTGCGCGCGGCGTACGAGGCGCCGTCGCTGTACGACGAGGCACTGCGCCTGCTGGCCCGGCGCGGCCTGCCGGTGCCGGCGAGCCATCTGCAGCGCGACTGGACCGCGCCGTACGCGCCGAGCGACGAGGTCGAAGCGGCCTGGCTCGTCGTCTACCGCAACCCCGAGGCGCACTGGGACCTGTACCAGCTCGGCGAGGAGCTGACCGACCTCGAGGACGCCTTTCGCCTGTGGCGGTTCAGGCACGTGACGACGGTGGAGCGCGTCATCGGCTTCAAGCGCGGCACCGGCGGCACCGGCGGCGTGAGCTACCTGCGCAAGATGCTCGACGTGGTGCTGTTCCCCGAGATCTGGAAGCTGCGGACGGATTTGTAGAACCGCCTCACGCCGCGCGCACCGGAGCAGAATCCCGCCCGAAGAGCCCCGGCACCCGCCGGCGCCACAACGGAGCCACGCACCCATGGGCCACGCCGAACCGCAAGCCACCGCCAGCACCGCCAGCGCCGCCGACGCGCGTGCGCCGTACTGGATGCCCTTCAGCCCGAACAAGGAGTTCAAGGCCGAGCCCAAGCTGTTCGCGCGCGCCAAGGGCATGTACTTCTACACCCCCGAGGGGCGCGAAGTCATCGACGCGTCGGCGGGGCTGTTCTGCGTCGCCGCCGGCCACTGCCGCACCGAGATCGCCGACGCGGTGCACGAGCAGCTGCTGACGCTGGACTTCACGGCGCCGTTCCTGCGCGCGCATGCCAAGGCGTTCGAGCTGGCCGAGCGCGTCACGCACTACACGCCGAAGGGGCTGAACCGCATCTTCTTCACCAACTCGGGCAGCGAGGCGGTGGACACGGCGATGAAGATCGCGCTCGCCTGGCACCGCATCAAGGGCCAGCCCCAGCGGCAGATGTTCGTCGCGCGCGAGCGTGCGTATCACGGCGTCAACATGGGCGGCGTGTCGCTGGCCGGCATGGTGAACAACCGGCGCACGTTCGGCCTCGGGCTCGCCGGCGTGCACCACATGCGCCACACGGCGCTGCCGCAGAACAAGTTCGCCAAGGGCCAGCCCGAACACGGCGCCGACTTGGCCGACGACCTGCTGCGCTTCTGCAACCTGTACGGCGGCGAGAACATCGCCGCGTGTTTCGTCGAGCCGGCGGCCGGCTCGTTCGGCTGCCTGCCGCCACCGAAGGGCTACCTCGACCGGCTGCGCGAGATCTGCACGCAGCACGGCATCCTGCTCGTCTTCGACGAGGTCATCACCGGCTGGGGCCGCATGGGCGCGCCGTTCGGCGCGCAGGCGTTCGGCGTCACGCCCGACCTGTTGACGATGGCCAAGGCCATCACCAACGGCGCGCAGCCGATGGGTGCGGTGGCGGCACGCCAGGACATCTACGACGACATCACCAACGCCGGCCCGGCCAAGGGCGTGGAGTTCTTCCACGGCTACACGTACAGCGCGCACCCGGCGAGCTGCGCGGCGGGCCTGGCGATGATGGACATCTTCGCCAAGGAGCGGCTGATCGAGCGCGCCGCGGCGGCGAGCCCGAAGTTCATCGAGGCGATGCACTCGCTGGCCGACTGCCCGGTGGTCACCGACATCCGCAGCATCGGCCTGATGGCGGCGGTCGACGTGGCCGTCGATGGCACGCCCGGCGCGCGCGGGCACGAGGCGCAGAAGCGCCTCTACGACGCGGGCCTGAACCTCAAGAGCACCGGCGACGCGCTGATCGTTGCGCCGCCGCTGGTGATGGAAGACAAGCACCTGGACGAGATCGTGTCCAAGCTGCGGGGGGTGTTGAAGGGGTTGTAAGCGGAGCCATCAACCCTCGGGCCAGACGGCTCCCCCGCCTTCGGCCCCTTCGACCGCTTCCAGTTCGAGCAACCGGCGCACAGCCTCGCGGGCGCGCGCGCGCACGGCGTCGTCGATGCGCCGCGCCGGGCGCTCGCGCACGGCGGCGCGTGGCGCCGCGGCCACTTCGATCTTCGCCTCGTACGACGTCGGCGCCTGCGTCCACATCGCCACCAGGTCCTGCTGCGACTGCATCCACGCCGGCAGCTCGGGCGTGCGGCCGGTGCCGGGCACGGCGCCGAGCACCGCAACGGCCAGCACGCCGGCAGCGACGAAGGCGCGCGAGCGACCCATCGACCAGCCGACTGCGCTTGCCGCTACGCCAGGCGCTGCGGCCGTGGCCGGCGCCGGCGGCGGCGCCAGCATCGCGAACGAACGTGTCTCACCGGCGCGCGCCAGCGGCCGCGGTGGCCGGCGCGCCTCGGGGTTCCACAAGAGCCCCGCGCGCTCGAGCCGCCGGCCGATGCCGGGGCTGGCGCTGGCCACCGTCAACGGCACGCCCAGCAGCAGCGGCAGCAGCACGAGCCAGCCTTCGGCGCCGGCCAGGTCCGACAGCGCCATCGCCAGCACCAGCAGCGCCAGCGGCGGCCACACGAGCCGCCCGAGGCGCGCCCAGGCGTCGCGCCAAGCCACCTCGTCGGCCTGGCGCGAAGGCGAGCGCCACTCCAGTGACAGCCCCGTCAGCGCGCTCAACACGAAGAGGCTGTGCGCCAGCATGCGCAGCGGCGCCTGCATCGCCGACAGCGCCAGTTCGGCCACCGCACTGGCCACGAGGCGCGCCGTGCCGCCGTACTGCTTCTGTTCGTGCAACGCCAGCACGGCGCCCAGCGCCAGCACACGAGGCAACAGCAGCAGCACGAGCGTCAGCATCCATAGCGCCGTGCTGCCGATGACAACGGCGTGACCGCCGCTGCTGTCAGCCGTCGCCCCGCCTGCACCGGCCACGAAACCCAGCCCGAGAAACACCAGCCACAGCGGCGCGACGAGGTACGAAAACGCCGCCGTCGCAAACGTCGCGCGGTGCACCGGCCGCCAGCCGGGCTCGGCGACGAGGCGCGCGTTCTGCAGATTGCCCTGGCACCAGCGGCGGTCGCGCTGCAGCTCGTCCAGCAGATGCGGCGGGTTCTGCTCCCAGCTGCCGCCAAGCGACGGCGCCAGCCACACCTCGAAGCCGGCGCGCGACATCAGCGCCGCCTCGACGAAATCGTGCGAGAGGATTTCGCCCGCGAGCCCGCCCTGGCCCGGCAGCTTCGCGAGCGCGCAGTGCTTCATGAACGGCTCGACGCGGAGGATCGCGTTGTGCCCCCAGTAGTGCGAATCGCCGAGCTGCCAGTACGCCATCCCCAGGCTGAAGAGCCGCCCGGTGACGCGGTGCGCGAACTGCTGCGCGCGCGCATGCAGCGTGCCGTGGCCCGTGGGCTGCGGCAGCGTCTGCACGATGCCGGCGCGGGGATTGGCCTCCATCAGCCGCACCAGCGAGACGAGCGTGTCGCCGTGCATCGTGCTGTCGGCGTCGAGGACGACCATGTAGCGGTAGTCGCGCCCCCAGCGGCGGCAGAAGTCGGCGACGTTGCCGGCCTTGCGCTTCACACGCCGCCGGCGCCAGCGGTAGAAGACGCGCCCGCCGGCGGTGACCGGGCTGTCGCCGAGCATGCGGCGCAGCGCCTCCCATGCGCGCAGTTCGGCGGCGCGCAGCGCGGGATCGCTGGTGTCGCTGAGGACATAGAAGTCGAAGAGGCTCAACGCGCCCGTGGCCGCGAGCGATTCACAGGTGGCGCGCAGGCCGCCGAAGACGGTGGCGATGTCCTCGTTGCACACCGGCATGATCACCGCGGTGCGCGCGGCGCGCGCGATCGGGGCGCGTGTCGCCGACATCGCAGCAGCGTCCGCCACCGGCGGCGCCAGCGCATGCACATCCCCGCGCCACAACACCCACGCGCCCATCAGCGCGGTCGCAAAGCCGATCGCGAGCCACGTGAACAGCAGCACCAGCAGTGCGCTGTAGAGCCACGCCAGCGCCCCCGCATCGGGCGGCAGCGCCTGCCACTGCACCACCGCGGCGCTGCCGGCCAACAGCGCCACGAGCACGAGCAGCGCGCTGCGCCGCCGCCGCGCCGCGGCGTGCCATGGTGCCGTTGGCGCCTGGTCTTGCCAGACGAGGCCCGGCCACAGCGCGAGCACGAGGCCGCGCATCAGCCCGAACCAGGGCCGCGGGGTCATCGAGCCGCGATTCAGACGCGGCGCGGTGCGCGAGTTCGATGTCATCGGTGTCACTCCGGCGGCAACGCAAACGCCCAGGTCTCGCTGAGCGTGCGTTCACCTGCTTTCAGGAAGGCGCGCAGCTCGACCGCCTGGCGGGGATCGAGGCGCTGGAAATCGACGGTGACGCGCCAGCCGCCGGTGGCGGCGTTCGGCTGCGCGATGGCGCGCAGGCCGCGCACGTTGGTGTTGCCGGTGACGACGGCGCTCACGGCGTCGGCTGCCAGCCCTTCGAGCGCCGGGCCGGCGAAGTCGACATGCATCTGGTGCGCGTCGCGCTCGCGCGGCCGTGCGGCGTCCTGCCAGCCGTGGCCGCGCCGCGATTGGGTCACCCACGCACCCGGCGGCGGCGCGAGGCCGGCGCCGCCGAAGTGCACGCGCCAGGCCCACTCGAGCGGCGCGCCGCCCGGCACGGGCAGCCGGTCGGGCACCCACCAGGCGCCGATGTTGTCGTGCGTCTCGTCGGGCGTGCCGAACTGCAGCAGCTGCACGCGGCCGGCACCCCAGTCGCCGATCGGCTCGACCCAGGCGCTCGGCCGCCGGTCGTAGCGCGCCTCGAGATCTTCGTAGCTCGTGAACGCGCGGTCGCGCTGCATCAGGCCGAAGCCGCGCGGCGAGGTGGCCGCGAACGACGTGACGAAGACGCCGCGCGGGTTGACGAGCGGGCGCCACAGCCACTCGCCGTTGAGCGCGATCTGCAGGCCGTCGGAATCGTGCACCTCGGGGCGGTAGTCGCCCGCGGCCGGCTGGTTCTCGCCGGCGAGGAACATGCTCGTCAGCGGCGCGATGCCGAGCTGCCGCACCGGCGCGCGCAGGTGGACGCGCGCGCGCACGTCGATCGCCGTCGCGGCGCCCGGGCGCACGACGAACTCGTAGGCACCGGTGGCACGCGGGCTGTCCAGCAGCGCGAAGAAGCGCAGCGCGCGTGCGCCCGGCGCCGGGCGCTCGAACCAGTAGGTCGTGAAGGCGGGGAACTCCTCGCCGGTGTTCTCGGCCGCGCCGACGCTGTCGATGGCCAGGCCCCGCGCCGAAAGGCCGTACTGCAAGCCCGCGCCGACGGCGCGGAAGTAGCTCGCGCCGAGGAAGACGACGACCTCGTCGAGGCGGTTCGGCGCATTGAGCGCGAAGTGCGCGCGCCAGCCCGCGGCGCCGGCCACCGGCAGGCCGGCGGCCGGGCCGTCGTTGCGGAACACCGCCGCCGGCACGTCGATCGCGCGCACGCGGCCTTCGACGATCTCGTGCAGCATGAGCGGCCGCGTGCTGCCGCGGCCGATCGGGAAGAACTGCAGCTGGAACGGCGAGCCGGTGTCGCGCCAGAGCGATCGCTCGGTCTTGAAGCGCACGGCGCGGTACTCGTCGTAGGTGAGCGCGGCGAGCGCCGGCTGCGCGGCGACAGCCTGATACGGACGTTGCGCCAGCGCGGCCGCCTCGCGCGCCGCGTCTTCGAAACCGAAGGCGGCCGCCACAGGCGCAAAGCCGATGCCGGCCAGCGCTGCCACCAGCACCGCGGCGCATTGCCGCGCGCGGCGCGCGCGAAGGTCCAAGGCGGCAAGAAGCGGGGATCTCGGGGAGAGGATCGGCACGGTCGGCAGCGGGCAGGCGGGCGTCAGGGCGACGGAGAGCGGCGCAAGCAGCGGAAGCAGCGGGAAGCAGCGGGGGAGCAACGGAGATACCGTCAGCCAGCGGTCAGTTTTGACCGCCCGGAGGCAACCGGACAGAACGCTGGCAAACCCCATGCCGGCCGACAGCCGGCCGCCTAACGACGAAACAGAATGTGTCGCGCGGCGGGCCATCGTCGCGCCGGCGACATTCCCGGGCCGGCACAGAATGGCGGCCGGACGGCGCACTCGTGCGCCAATGCCCTTCCTCCCTTCCTGCCTTCCTGTCCACTCGCACTCACCGCCGCCGGCCATGACCACCGTCTATCTCATCGGCACCTCGTGCACCCCGTTCGGCAAGCACCCGCAACGATCATTCGCCGACTTGGCGCGCGAGGCGTATCTCGGTGTACTCGCCGACGCGGGGCTGGCCAGCAGCGACGCCGCGGTCATCGAGCAGGCCTGGTTCGGCAACTGCGGCATGGGCCAGTGGGGCCAGGGCGGCATCCGCGGCCAGGTGTGCTTCACGCCGCTCGTCGAAGAGGGCTTGTTTCCCGAGCGTGTGCCGATGATCAACGTCGAAGGCGGCTGCGCGACCGCGTCGTTCGCCTTCCACGGCGCGGTGAAGGACGTGCTGTCCGGCCAGGCGCAGGTGAGCCTGGCGATCGGCGTCGAGAAGCTCGTCAGCCCCGACGACCCGGCGCGCGTGCCGGCGATCTTCGCCACCGCCATCGATCAGCTCGAGCCCGAGCGCTGGCACAGCTACTACGCACGCGCCGGCGAGGCGGCCGGCAAACCGTTCGAGACCGCCGCCAACCGCACCGTCTACATGGACACCTACGCGATGCAGGCGGCCTGGCACATGAAGACGCACGGCACGACGCAGCGGCAGATCGCCACCGGCGCGGCGAAGAACCACCACCACGGCAGCCTGAATCCGCTGGCGCAGTACCGCTTCGAGCTGACGGTGGACGAGGTGCTCGCCGACCGCGAGGTGAGCTGGCCGCTGACGCGCGCGATGTGCTCGCCGCTCGGCGACGGCGCGGCCGCGGCGCTGGTGTGCAGCGAGGCGGCGCTGGTCCACTTTCCGCCGGCGGCGCGGTCACGCGCGGTGAAGGTGCGTGCGAGTGAACTCTCGGGCGGCAAGTACCGGCGGCTGGACGAACCGGGCCTGTCGCGCATTGCCGCCGAAAAGGCCTACGCACGCGCCGGCCTGGCGCCCACCGACATCGACCTCGTCGAGTTGCACGACGCGACGTCGTTCTCCGAGATCTACCAGCTCGAGATGCTGCGCCTCGCGCCCGAAGGCCGCGGCGGCCCGTTCGTCGAATCGGGCGCCACGGCGCTCGGCGGCCGGCTGCCGGTCAACCTCTCCGGCGGCCTCGTCTCCAAGGGCCACCCGATCGGGGCGACGGGGCTGTCGATGATCTACGAGACGTGTTTGCAGCTGCGCGGCGAAGCCGGCGCGCGCCAGGCCAAGAGCGCTGCGATCGGCCTCGTCGAAAACGGCGGCGGCGTGATGGGCTTCGACGAGGCGGCGTGCGCGGTGCATATCCTCGAGAAGGATCGCTGAAAGGCGAACGGCTGGGAGGTCCTCCGAGCCGTCCGGGCTGCGCCCGCGAAAGCCGCGCGTGCCGCCGCACCGACCGGGCGGGGGCGTGCGGCTGGCGCCGCAAGCGGCCTGCCGCCGAAGCCCGGGCCGTGCGCCTCTCTCAGCGGGCCGCCAGCACCGTGCCCGCTGCGCGCAGCGGCTGGCGCGACAGCGCGAACGAGCCGCTGTCCTCGCCGGTCATCGCCGACACGGTGGCGCGGTCGCTGGCGAGCAGCTCGGCGCGCACGTCTTCGCGCGACTTCAGGCTCTTGGCCAGCGCCAGCGGGTTGTAGCTCGTCGACCAGGCGCGGATCGAGCCGTCGGCGCGGGCCTGGAACAGCTCGGCCTGCACCTGCGCGCGCGTCACGGCGCTCGTCGCAGCCTGCGGGTACTCGTAGGTCGCCTCCTGGGCGAAGGCCGGCGCGGCGGCGAAGCCGATGGCGGCGATCGTGGCGGTGGCGAAAACTTGGGTCAGCTTGCTCATGATGGGATGCCTTCCTGTGCGGTTGCGGGTTGAACGTCTTGCATCGACGTGAAGGCATTGTTCGAAGCGCGTCCGAGGCGGCACGAACACGAGGATTACGAATTGGTTATCTCGACCGCGCCGCGAGCGCACCCGCATCGCGCGCACAACCCCCGGGAACACCCCGAGGAAGCTTTCGCTCATCCGGCGCGTAATCCCGTCTCCCACAACGCGAACCATCAGGAGACCGATCGATGCGACCCCTGCGACGCCTCCCTGCCCTCGCGCTGGCTGCTGCCGCCGCGGCCACGCTGCTCGCCGCCTGCGCCACGGCGCCTTCCACCGGCCCGATGACGTTCTTCATCACCAGCGCCGGCTCGGGCAAGGGCGCCGACCTCGGCGGCCTGGCCGGCGCCGATGCGCACTGCCAGCGCCTGGCCGCCGCTGCCGGCGCCGGCAGCCGCACCTGGCGCGCCTACCTCAGCGTGCCGGGCGCCTTCCCGTCGCCGGGCAACCCGAGCGGCGTCGCGTCGGTGCACGCGCGCGACCGCATCGGCGGCGGCCCCTGGCACAACGCCAAGGGCGCGCTGATCGCGCGCAACCTCGCGCACCTGCACAACGGCAACAACATCAGCAAGGAGACGGCGCTCGACGAGAAGGGCGCCATCGTCAAGGGCCGCGGCGACACGCCCAACGAGCACGACATCCTCACCGGCAGCCGCGCCGACGGCACCGCCTTCGCGCCGCAGACCGACACCACCTGCAAGGCGTGGACGAGCAGCAGCGACGGCTCGGCGATCCTCGGCCACCACGACCGCATCGGCCCCTTGCCCGAGAACTGGGCCAAGAGCTGGAACTTCTCGCACCAGAGCGCCGGCTGCAGCCAGGAGGCGCTGGTGCGCACCGGCGGCTCGGGGCGGTTCTACTGCTTCGCGGCGAACTGAGGCCGCGCCGCTACCCGCTACTCCTTCGCCGCCCGCACCGCCCCGCGCAGCGCCTTGACCTCGCCGCGCTGCGTCTTCGCCTCGACGCGGCGGCGCTTTGCGGCGAGCGTCGGCTTCGTCGGCCGGCGCACCTTGGGTACGTGCGCGGCGGCGGCGATCATCGCGGTGAGGCGGTCGACCGCCTCCTGGCGGTTGCGCTCGAGGCTGCGGTGCTCCTGCGCCTTGATGACGACGACGCCCTCGCGGCTGATGCGCGCGTCGCCGGTGGCCAGCAGCCGCTCCTTCACCGCCTCGGGCAGCGACGAGGCGCGCACGTCGTAGCGCAGGTGCACCGCGTTGGACACCTTGTTGACGTTCTGCCCGCCGGCGCCCTGCGCGCGTACGGCGGTGAACTCGATTTCGCTCTCGAGTGGCGTGAGGTCGGCGCGGGGCATCGTGGATGCAGCTATGCGGCAACGCGCCGCTTCGAGCGCGCCCACCGCGGCCAGAACACGTTGATCGCCAGCCCGGCGATCACCAGCACCGAGGCGGCCACCTTCGATGCCGGCATCGGCTCGCCGAGCACGAGCGCGGCGCTGATCATGCCGAACACCGGCACGCCCAGCGCCCACGGCGTGATCGTCGCCGCTGCGTGGCGTGAGAGCAGCCAGGCCCACCCCGCGTAGCCGAAGAGCGCGTTGCCCGCCGCCTGCCAGACAACGGCCAGCCACGTGCCCGCGTCGGCGCGCACGACACCCTGCCACACCGCCGCCGGCCCTTCGAGCACGAGCGACAGCACGACGAGCGGCGGCACCGCGAAGGCGCTCGACCAGACCATGTAGCCGAGCATGTCCACCTCGGGCCCGGCGCGACGGCTGACGAGGTTGCCGGCCGACCATGACAACGCCGCGAGCAGCACGAGCACGAGGCCCAGCGGCGTCGCGCCCGCCGCCGCGCTGTGCGAGGCGATCCACCCGAGCCCGGCCACGGCGAGCGCCAGCGCCACCCCTTGATAGGCGCGCGGCCGCTCGCCTTCGAGCGCCATCGCCAGGCCGATCGTGAAGAACACCTGCGTCTGCACGACGAGCGAGGCGAGCCCCGGCGCGATGTCGCTGCGGATCGCCACGTACAAGAGCCCGAACTGCCCCACGCCGATCAGCACGCCATAGGCCGCCAGCTGCCGCCACGGCACGCGCGGCCGCGCGATGAAGAACGCCGCCGGCACGAACGCCAGCGCAAAGCGCAGCACCGCCAGCGCCAGCGGCGGCAGCGCGTCGAGCGCAAAGCGGATGACGACGAAGTTGGTGCCCCACACCGCAACAACGGCGAGCGCCAGCGCCGCGTGCGAAAGCGGCAGGTGCCGACTCATCGCGCGGCTCGGGTGCGGCTCAGGACGCGACTCAGGGCGCGACTCAGGGCGCGGCTCAGGGCGCGGGGGGCGCGGCGGCGCCCGCTTCCTGCTGGACGCGGCGCCGCGCGTGCTGGCTGGCGCCGGGCGGCACGTGCAGCAGGTCTGCGACGCGCCACAGCACATGCCGCTCGTGGTCGCTCAGGTGACCGTCGGCCAGCGCGACGCGCCACATGTGCTCGATCATCGCGATCTTCTGCGGCATCTCGAAGCGCTCGTTGATGCGCGACGTGAAGGCAAAGAGGTCGGTGGCATCGCGCGCCGTGCGCTCGGCGAGTTCCGTGAGGCGCGCCGCCTCGTCGTCGGCGAGCGCGAACTTGGCACGCAGCGCCGCAAGCACGGCCGCGCGCTCGTCGGCGTGGAAGCTCGCGTCGGCGCGCATCACTTCGACCAGCATCACCGCGGTCGCCAGCTGCAGCGCGTGCTGCGCGCCGGCGGGAGCGGCGCCGGGCGCCGGCGGCACGAGGCTGTCGAACAGGTCCTTCAGGGTCTTCAGCACGCGGCGATGATGGCACGCGCGCGGCATGCGCCCGGCGCGAGGGTCTTCAGATCCTCACCGCTCCGCAATGAAATGCTGCGTCGTCACCTCCTCGCCCGCCGGCACGAAGGCGCGCACGCGCGCCTCGAGTTCCTGGTCGGCGAGCGTGGCACGCGCGCGCTGGTGCAGGTAGTCGGCCCACGAGGCGACGATGAAGCGCTCGACGTAGCGCGTCGGGTCGCCGAGGTCGCGGTAGATGCGCCAGAAGGTCGCGCCGTCGCGGCGGCGCGGCGCCCTCATTTGCGTCAGCGCGTCGAGAAAGGCCTCCTGGTCCCCGGCGCGGATGTGATACGCGATCTCCACGGCGACCGGCCCCGCCTCGGGCTCGGGCTCCTCGGCGACGAAGAGGTCGTGCCACGGTGAGGCCGGCGTCACGTCCTCGGTCGCACCGATCCGCACCGGGAACGGTCGCGCGAGCAGGAGGCCCGCGGCCATCGCCAGCGCCGACGCGGTGAGTGCCACCTGCAGGCCGACCAGCCCCGACAGCGCGCCCCACAGCGCCGAGCCGATGGCAAACGCGCCGAGCGCCGCCAGCGCGTGCAGCGCCGCGGCGCGCGCGCGCACCCACGGCGGCGCGCTCATCTGCGTGGCGGTGTTGAAGGTGGACATCACCGCCATCCACGCCGCGCCGGCGGCGAGCAGCGCCGCGTAGATCGCCCAGATCCACGGCGACCACGCGGCCACCGCGGTGGCCGCGCCGAAGACGACGCAGCCGGCGACGACGATGTGCTCGTGCGAGACGCGCGCGCGCACGCGGCCGATGACGAGCCCGGCGCACACCGCGCCGATGCCGAGGCACCCCATCAGGAGGCCGAAGCCCGAAGCGCCAAGCCCGATGCGCTTTTGCCCGATCACCGGCAGCAGCGCCCACAGCGCCGAGCCGGCGGCGCTGTAGGCGGATGTGCGCAGCAGCTGCGCGAACACCGCCTCGGAGTGCCACGCGAAGCGCAGCGCCGCGCGCATGCCGCCCCACAGCCGCTCGGCCGGCAGGCGCGAGGGCGGGTGCGGCTTCGGCGGATGGCGGCGCACCGACTGCAGCATCACCAGCGTGCCGACGAGCGCGATGAAGAAGACGAACGGCCCGCCGACCTGCGCGAAGACGAAGCCACCG
Organism: Betaproteobacteria bacterium; assembly: GCA_016716535.1. GTDB lineage: Bacteria > Pseudomonadota > Gammaproteobacteria > Burkholderiales > Burkholderiaceae_C > Rubrivivax. The sequence goes on from JADJWD010000007.1 coordinate 178,342, forward strand.
AGCGTGGGCCCGAGCGCGCGCGCCGCGTTGTAGGCGATCGAGACGACGGTGATCGCCTGCCCGAGTTCTTCTCGCGGCACGCTGTCGGCCACCGTCGAGTTCCATGCCGGCGTGATCAAAGCCGTCGAGCAGCCGGCGACGAAGGTCAAGAGCAAGAGCCCCGCCGGGCCGACCGCGTCCCACGCGAGCAGCACGGCAAGCAGCGCCACCGCGACCGCCTGCGTCGCGAGCGACGCGACGATGAGCCGCCGCCGGTCGGTGGTGTCGGCCAGCACGCCGGCCGGCAGCGACAGCAGGAACATCGGCCCGAAGACGGCCGTCTGCACGAGCGCTGCGAGGAAGCCCGAGCCGGTGGCTTCGACCATCTCCCAGGTCGCGGCCATCGTCTGCATCGCGTTGCCGATGAAGTACACCGCGCCGCCCGCGGCCAGGCCGCGGAAGGTGGGATGGCGCAGCGTGTGCGCGACGGGGTGCGCGGCGGCGTGCGTGACAGGCGCGGGGCTGGCCATCGGCGCGCGATCAGGCCGCAGCGGCTTCAGCGGTGGCGCGGGCCGTGGCCACGTCGCGAGCCACATCGACCGCGGCCGCGCCGTCGAACAGCAGCCGCTCGACGACCCGCGGCTCGTTGTGCACGCGCACCGCGTCGAACGCCGCCTGCGCCTCGGGGAAGCGGCGTCGCATCAGGTTGAGCCACTGCTTGACGCGCCCGGCGCGATGGCGCGGCGAGACGTGGCCGGCGATGCGCTGCCAGTAGTGGCGCAGGTGCGGCTGCAACGTTTGCCAGTCGGGTGCGGCGAGCCCGCGGATCGCCAGCGCCAGGCCTGGGTCGCTGACGATGCCGCGGCCGAGCATCAGCGCGTCGCAGCCGCTGATCGCCAGGCACCGGCGCGCGTCGGCCACCGTCCACACCTCGCCGTTGGCGACGACCGGCAGGCGCACCGCGCTTCGGATCTCGGCGATGCGGTGCCAGTAGGCAGGCGGCCGGTAACCGTGCAGCTTGGTGCGCGCGTGCACGGTCAGCTCGCTCGCACCGGCAGCCTCGATGGCGCGCGCGCAGTCGAGCATGCGCGCTTCGTCGCGGTGGCCGAGCCGCATCTTCGCGCTCACCGGCAGGTGCGCCGGCACGGCGCGCCGCACCGCCGCGACGATGGCGTGCACCAGCTCGGGCTCGTCGAGCAGCACGGCGCCGCCGCGATGGCGGTTCACCGTGGGCGCCGGGCAGCCGAAGTTGAGGTCGATGCCGAACTGCGCGCCGGGCCCGAGCGTCGCCAGCAGCGCCGCGTTGTCGGCCAGGCACGCCGGGTCGCTGCCGAGCAGCTGCGCGCGCACCGGCGTGCCGGCCGGCGTGCGGCCGCCGGCCAGCAGCTCGGGCACGAGGCGCGTGAAGACGCGCTCGGGCAGCAACTGGTCGGTGATGCGGATGAACTCCGACACCGCGAGGTCGATGCCGCCCACGCGCGTGAGCACGTCGCGCAGGCTCGCGTCGAGCAGGCCTTCCATCGGCGCGAGCAGGATGCGCATGTCGTCGTCGTCGGCTGCGGCAGCGGGCCGGCCAGTCTAACGAGCCGGACCTCGGGGTGGACCCGCTTGCCGATGCCGGCGCGAGCGCCGAGCATCGGCCGGGGGCGCCGGCCGGCGCGCAGGCGCGCCCCGCACAACCCACGAGGACAACCACGAGGAGAACCGTCCGATGGCTTCGATGCTCGGCTGGCGCGAGGTGCGCCCGCAACCCGGCGAGGTGGTCGCCCCCGACGAGCGGCTGCCGTGGCCGCAGACCGCGGCGATGGGCGTGCAGCATGTCATCGCGATGTTCGGCGCCACCGTGCTGGCGCCGCTGCTGATGGGGTTCGATCCCAACGTCGCGATCCTGATGAGCGGCGTGGGCACGCTGATCTTCTTCGTGCTCGTCGGCGGCCGCGTGCCCAGCTACCTCGGCTCGAGCTTCGCGTTCATCGGCGTCGTCATCGCCGCCACCGGCTTTGCCGGCAAGGGCGCCAACGCCAACATCGGCGTCGCGCTCGGCGGCATCATCGCCTGCGGCGCGCTGTACACGGCGATCGGCCTGGTCGTGATGGCCACCGGCACGAAGTGGATCGAGACGCTGATGCCGCCGGTGGTCACCGGCGCCGTCGTCGCCGTCATCGGGCTGAACCTCGCCGGCATCCCGGTGAAGAACATGGCGCCCACCGCGTTCGACGCGTGGATGCAGGCGCTGACCTTCCTCGCCGTCGCCGCGGTGGCGGTGTTCACGCGCGGCATGACGCAGCGCCTCTTGATCCTCGTCGGCCTCGTCGTCGCCAGCGTCATCTACGCGGTGCTGACCAACGGCTTCGGCCTCGGCAAGCCGATCGACACCGCCGGTATCGCCAACGCCGCGTGGTTCGGCGCGCCGAACTTCGCCGCGCCCGTGTTCAGCGCCAGCGCGATGCTGCTGATCGCGCCGGTGGCGATCATCCTCGTGGCCGAGAACCTCGGCCACATCAAGGCGGTGAGCGCGATGACCGGCCGCGACCTCGACCCGCTGATCGGCCGCGCCTTCGTCGGCGACGGCATCGCGACGATGGTCTCCGGCGCCGCCGGCGGCACCGGCGTCACCACCTACGCCGAGAACATCGGCGTCATGGCAGCGACGAAGATCTACTCGACCGCGACCTTCGTCGTCGCGGCGCTGATCGCCGTCGTGCTCGGCTTCAGCCCGAAGTTCGGCGCGCTGATCCAGGCCATTCCGCTGGCGGTGATGGGCGGCGTGTCGATCGTCGTCTTCGGCCTCATCGCCGTGGCCGGCGCGAAGATCTGGGTCGACAACCGCGTCGACTTCAGCGACAACCGCAACCTCGTGCTGGTGGCCATCACGCTCGTGCTGGGCACCGGCGACTTCACGCTGAAGTTCGGCCAGTTCGCGCTCGGCGGCATCGGCACCGCGACCTTCGGCGCCATCCTGTTGTGGGCGCTGCTGCGGCGCGGCGGCGAGGCGCCGGCCGCCCGGCCGCCGGGCTGAAGCCCGCACGATGAGACGGGCGACCGCGCCGCGCTGCTAACCTGCGGCCCCCACACACCCACCGGCGCGCGCCTTTGCCGCGTCGATTGCCCACCATGCCCGGCCTGCTGCCCCACGTCGACCCCGACGGCCTGCTCGAGTACTCGGTCGTCTACACCGACCGCGCGCTGAACCACATGTCGCGCCGCTTCCAGCGCGTGATGCAGGACCTGTCGAAGACGCTGAAAGAGGTCTACGGCGCGCGCTCGGCCGTCGTCGTGCCGGGCAGCGGCAGCTTCGGCATGGAGGCGGTGGCGCGGCAGTTCGCGCGCGGCAGGAAGGTGCTCGTCATCCGCAACGGCTGGTTCAGCTACCGCTGGAGCCAGATCTTCGAGATGGGCGCGATCCCCTCGGAGACGACGGTGCTGAAGGCGCGCATGACGTCGACTGGGCCGAAGTCGCCGTTCGCGCCGGCGCCGATCGACGAAGTGGTGGCGACGATCCGGCGCGAGAAGCCGGCGCTCGTCTTCGCGCCGCACACCGAAACGTCGGCCGGCATGATCCTGCCGCACGACTACCTGCGCGCCGTGGCCGCCGCGGTGCACGAGCACGGCGGCCTCTTCGTGCTGGACTGCGTCGCCTCGGGCTGCATCTGGGTCGACATGGCCGAGACAGGCGTCGACATCATCGTCAGCGCACCGCAAAAGGGCTGGAGCAGCACGCCGTGCGCCGGCCTCGTCATGCTGGGCGACGAGGCGCGCCGGCGCATCGACGGCACGACGAGCGACAGCTTCTCGATGGACCTGAAGAAGTGGTTGTCGATCATGGAGACACACGAGAAGGGCCAGATCGCCTACCACGCGACGCTGCCCACCGACGGCCTGGTGCAGCTGCGCGACGCGATGCAGGAAACGGCGGCGCTCGGCTTCGACGCGGCGCGCGCCGCGCAGCAGGCGCTCGGCGAGCGCGTGCGCGCGCTGCTCGCCGCGCGCGGCATCGCCAGCGTCGCGGCGCCGGGCTTCGAGGCGCCGGGCGTCGTCGTCGCCTACACCGACCGCGCCGACTGGGCCAGCACGCAGGCCTTCGCGGCGCAGGGCTTGCAGATCGCCGCCGGCGTGCCGCTGGCGTGTGACGAGCCGGCCGACTTTCGCACCTTCCGCATCGGCCTGTTCGGCCTGGACAAGCTGAAGAACGTCGATCGGACGGTGTCCACTTTCGAGCGTGCGCTCGACGCGGCGCTGCGCTGAAGCCAATCGAGTTGCACGCAACCCCACGAACGACAGGAGACCGAAGCGATGCTGAAAGAAGAGTTCGACACCCTCGTGCCCGCCGGCGACCCGAGCCGCCGCAGCTTCATGCGCACCGCGGTGGGCAGCGGCTTCGCCGCCGCGACGCTGCCGATCGCCGCGCAGACGGTGGTCAAGACCGACAGCGCCGGCCTCGTCACCGGCGAAGTGATGATCCCCGTCGGCGACTTCAAGATGCCCGCCTACCGCGCCGCGCCGGCGCAGCGCACGGGCGCGCCGCTCGTGCTCGTCATCAGCGAGATCTTCGGCGTGCACGAGTACATCGCCGACGTGGCGCGCCGCTTCGCCAAGGCCGGCTACTACGCGGTGGCGCCCGAGCTCTTCGTGCGCCAGGGCGACGCCGGCAGCTACGGCGAGATCGCCAAGCTCATCGCCGAGGTCATCTCGAAGGTGCCCGACGAACAGGTGATGAAGGACCTCGACGCCACCGTCGCGTGGGCGCGCGGCCAAGGGGCCGGCACCGCCGGCATCGGCGTCACGGGTTTCTGCTGGGGCGGGCGCATCACGTGGCTGTACGCCGCGCACCAGCCGGCGGTGAAGGCCGGCGTTGCGTGGTACGGGCGGCTCGTCGGCAACAGCACGCCGCTGAACCCGAAGCACCCGGTCGACGTGGCCGGCGCATTGAACGGGCCGGTGCTCGGGCTTTATGGCGCGGCCGACACCGGCATTCCGCTGGACACGGTGGAGAAGATGAAGGCGGCGCTCGCCTCGGGCAACGCCGCGGCGAAGAAGAGCGAGTTCGTCGTCTACCCCGACGCGCCGCACGCCTTCCACGCCGACTACCGGCCGAGCTTCCGCAAGGAGCCGGCCGAAGACGGCTGGAAGCGCGCGCTGGCCTGGTTCAAGGCCCACGGCGTCGCCTGAGGCATCCGTTCGGGCCGCGCCCGTCGAAGGACAACCCCTCCATGCCGATCCCCACCGCCCCCAAGGCCGGCACCTTCGAAGGCGGCTGCGCCTTCTGCGACGGTGCCTTCGTCGCGCTGGCCGACGCGAAGATCTCGCTGTTCGACTGGGGCTTCACGCGCTCTGACGCCACCTACGACGTGGCCAGTTGCTGGAAGGGCGCGTTCTTCCGGCTCGGCGACCACATGGACCGCTTCTTCGCCAGCCTCGACCGGCTGCGCCTTTCGATCCCGTACAGCCGCGCCGAGCTGCGCGAGATCCTGCACGGCTGCGTGCGCGCCGGCGGCCTGCAGGACGCCTACGTCGCGATGGTCTGCACGCGCGGCGTGCCGCCCAAGGGCGCGCGCGACCCGCGCCTGGCGACCAACCGCTTCTACGCCTACGCGCTGCCGTTCGTCTGGATCGCGCCGCCGGACAAGCAGGCCGCCGGCATCGACCTGCACGTCAGCGAGCGCGTGCGCATCGCGCCGGAATCGGTCGACCCGCGCGTCAAGAACTACCACTGGATCGACCTCGTGCAAAGCCTCTTCGACGCCTACGACCGCGGCCGCGACACGAGCTGCGTCGTCGACGCGCAGGGCCACATCGCCGAGGGCCCCGGCTTCAACGTCTTCATGGTCAAGGACGGCGTCGTGCACACCGCCGACCGCGGCGTGCTCGAAGGTGTCTCGCGCCGCACGGTGATCGAGCTGTGCCAGCGCCTGGCCATCCCGTTGACGATCGCGCCGCTTCCGGCGGCCACGTTCCGCCAGGCCGACGAGGTGTTCCTCACCTCCACCGGCGGCGGCGTGCTGCCGGTGGCGCGGCTGGACGGCGTGCCGCTGCCGCAGTTCCCCGGGCCGATCTCGAAGCGGCTGCAAGACGCCTACTGGGCGCTGCACGACGAGCCGGCGTACCGCGATCCGGTGGATTACGGGCGGTAGAGCAGGCCCCGCCACTGACGTGTCCGAGGACAGCCAACTCGTCGTCCCGCCGTCGTTCGTGGCCCTCTTCGTGCCGCCCGGGCGCATCAAGCCGACGGCGCCGCGCCACGCGATCGCCGAACGCTACGAGCTGTGCGAAGACCTCGCGCAGGCGCTCGTCGAGCGCGCGCAGGCGATCCACTTCGACACCGGCGCCGACGAGGCCGAGGTGCTGCGGCGCGTGCGCCTCGGGCTCGCTGCACCGGCCGGCGTCGTCGACGCGGCCGAGGGCGGCTGGATCACGCGGCGGCTGGCCGAGCTGCTCGGCTGGCCCGACCCGGGCGAGCACGCGCCGGGCGATGCTTGACGCACGTCCTCAGGCGTCGTCGCTCTTGACCCGCCTCGGCCCCTTGAACACCAGCGGCGCCACCAGCGCCAGCGCCGTCAGCACCAGCAGCGTGGCCGAGGCCGGTTGCTTGAAGAAGACGAACGTGTCGCCCAGACTCACCTGCAGCGCGCGCCTGAACTGGCCTTCGGCCATCGGACCGAGGATGAGGCCGACGATCATCGGCGCCACCGGGTAGTGCCAGCAGCGCATCAGATCACCGAGCACGCCGAAGGCCACCCGCAGCAGCAGCTCCGTGCTCGACGGGTGGGCCGCCACCGTGCCCATCTTCGATCGCGCCGCCTCGAGATCGACGCCCGCGCCGACACGTTGCGGCCGTGCGGCGGCGTGCCGGTGCGCGTCCTGCGCCGCGACGGCACGTCGTTCGACGTGCTCGCCACCGCCGCCGTCGAGACCACGTTCGAGTGGGCGCTGCTGCGCGCCGGCGGCGTCATCCCGAGCATCCTCGCGCGCTTCCTGCCGCCGGCGGCAACAGGCACGGCGGCCGCCGCCGACGTGGCCCGCGAGCCCGGACAATGACGCCCATGGCCCTGGAATCCTCGATCCCCGCCCGCACCGTCGAACTGATCCAGGCGCAGGACTGGCCGGTGGGCCGGCACCTGCCGGCGCAGCGGCTGGCCGACCTGCTGCGCGTCTCGCGCTCGCCGATCAACGAGGCGCTCGAGGTGCTGCACGACAAGGGCGTCGTGCAGCGCGAGCCCAACCGCGGCTACTTCGTCGCCCGCCGCATCGAGGGCCCGCCGCGGCGGGCGCTGCGCGCGCTCGGCCTGGCCGAGGGCGACGAAGGCGACGACCTGTATTTCCGCATCGCCGACGATCGCCTGCGCGGCCGGCTGCCCGACGCGTTCACCGAGACGCTGCTGCGGCGTGCGGTTCCACGAGGCGCTGGTCGAAGGACCTGACGTCCTGACAACCTGAAGACCTGACGATCCACGCACCATGACCGAACCTGCCCGCTCCACGGCCCCCGCCGCCGACCTCGTCGCCGCCTTCGCACCGACGGGCGCGCTGCGCGCCTCGATCAACCTCGGCAACCCGATCCTCGCGCGCAGCGACGCCGCCACCGGCGCGCCGGCCGGCGTCTCGGTCGACCTCGCCGCGGCGCTGGCGCGGCGGCTCGGCGTCGCGCTCGAGCCGGTGGTGTTCCGCACCGCCGGCGAGTCGGTCGAAGCAGTCGCCGGCGAACGCGCCGACATCGGCTTCTTCGCGATCGACCCGCTGCGCGGCGCCGACATCGCCTTCACCGCGCCGTACGTGCTGATCGAAGGCTGCTACCTCGTGCGCGACGATTCGCCGCGGCGCGCCAACGACGACGTCGACCGGCCCGGCACGCGCGTCGTCGTCGGCCGGGGCAGCGCCTACGACCTCTTCCTGACGCGCACGCTGACGCAGGCGACGATCGTGCGCGCGCCCAGCTCGCCGGCGGTCGTCGACGTGTTCGCCGCCGAAGGCGCCGACGTCGCCGCCGGCGTCAAGCAGCAGCTCGAGGCCGACAGCCGCCGCCTCGGCGGCCACCGGCTGCTGCCCGGGCGCTTCATGGTCATCCAGCAGGCGATGGGATTGCCGAAGACACGCGGCGCGGCAGCGCACGCGTTCCTCGCCGCCTTCGTCGAGGAGATGAAGGCGGGCGGCTTCGTCGCCGACGCGCTGGCGCGGCACGGCGTCGAAGGCGCGTCGGTGGCGCCGGCGGCGTGAAGCGCGGCGCGGCGCGGCTCGACGCAACTCGCCCAGCGCGATCGATCACCGCATACGACGCACGCACCGCATGTTCGCCTACATCGGCTCGCGCACGACGCGTGAACGCCACGCGCGCGGCCCGACACCTTCACCGGCGACAGCCGCGCCGCCGGCACCGCGCTCGACGGCGCCGGCCGCACGCTCTACGCCAGCAACCGCGGCTGCGACTCGATCGAGGTGTTCACGGTGGACGCGGCGACCGGGCGCCTGGCGCACCGGCAAAGCCGGCCGAGCGAAGGCCGCACGCCGCGTTTCTTCGCGCTGCACCCCGACGGCTCGGCGCTGTACGTGCTGAACGAGGACAGCGAGGCGATCGCCGTCATCGCCGTCGCCGGCGACGGCACGCTTGGCCCGACGCTGGCGCAGCTCGCCTGCGGCAGCCCGGTGTGCGTGGTGTTCGGGGGCTGAAGCCCGCGCCCGCCGCGTGCCACGGCGCGCCCCGCTGCGCGAGCGGCCGCGTTCAGCGCCCGGCACCCCAGGCGCCGAATTGCCGCCTCCTCACCCGCACTGCCCCACGTACCCGCAAGCGGTGCAGAAATCGCAGCCGTCCTTGTGGATCATCGTCGCGTTGCCGCATTCGGGGCAGGGGCGGCCGGGCTGCACCGGCGGCGCGGCGGGGCGGGTGCCGTTGGCGGCGCGCGGGGCTTCGAGCACGCCCATCTCGCGCAGAGGGAAGCCCTCTTCGTCGAGCACGCCCAGCATCGCGTAGCGGTGGATGACGAGCCGCGCGAGGTACGCCACCGTGCTCGGCCACTGGCGCTGGCGGCGCTGGCCGGGCGGGCGGCCGGGCTCGAAGGCGCGGAAGTCCCCGAGCGGCTCGGCGTAGTTCAAGAGCTTGCGCAGCTTCATGCCGATCCAGCTCGGGTCGACGACGCGCATGTCCAGGGACAAGAGGCGCACCAAGCCGTCGAGCGCGCGCGGGTAGCGGCCCGACAGCGCCATCGCGCACGGCCGCGTGACGAGCGTGCCATCGGGGCCGGGCACGGTCACTTCCTTCAGCATCAGCGTGAAGCTCTCGCGCGAGACCGGGTTGTCGATGTCCACCGCCCAGGCGAGCGTGCCGTCTTCACCGGTGTGCGGGTCGTCGCGGCTGAAGAGTGCGTCGAGCACCGGCGTCGGCGCGCCTTCGGGCGCGGGCAGCGTGCCGAGTTGCTCGCAGCGCCAGCGCACGAGCGCCGCCACCGCGGCCACGGTGCCGGGGAAGAGGCGCTTCTCGCCACGCGGCGGGAACGGCATCTCGAACGGATGCTCTTCGGCGACTGTGGCCAGCGCATCGAGCTTGAGCTGCAGCCACGCGAGGTCGTTGCTGCGCAGGTCCATCGACAGCGTCTTGGCCAGCGCCCCCAGGCCGCGCGGCTGCTCGGCGCCGTTGACCCAGATCTCGAACGGCCGCGGCCGCGAGCGGAGATGCGCACCCGGCGTGCCCGGCGTCACGCCCTCCTCGGCCGGCAGCTCGCCGACAAAGAGCGCGAAGTCGCCCTGCGGGTGTTCGACCATGCTGCACCAGGCCATGTTGCCGGCCTCGAGGTCGGGGCGGCCCGGCCAGCGCAGCGAGCTGAGCACCGGCTGCTGCGGCAGCGGCACCGCGAGGCGCCGGTTCATGTCGGTCAGCGTCAGCGGTTCGGGCTGCGTCGAGAGCACCGAGCCGAGCACGGCGTTCGGACGGTAGGTCGCGAGACCCTTGAGCCCCAGCTTCCACGCCTGGCGATACAGGCCGCGGAAGTCGTCGAACGGGTAGTCCGCTGGCACGTTGACCGTCTTGCTGATCGCCGTGTCGATGTACGGCGCCACCGCGCCGACCATCGCCGCGTGCTGCTCGGCCGACAGCTCCAGCGCGCTGACGAAGGCCGCCGGCAGCGGTGCGTCGGCGCCCCTCAGGTGCCGATGCAGGCGCCAGGCGTGGTCCTCGACGCTGATCTCCTTGAACGTGCCGTCGGCCTGGCGCTTCTTGCGCACGTAGCTCCAGCTGAACGCCGGCTCGATGCCGTTGCTGGCGTTGTCGCAGAAGGCCAGGCTGATCGTGCCGGTGGGGGCGATCGACAACAGGTGCGAATTGCGCAGCCCGTGCGCGCGGATGCTCTCCTTCAGCGGCGCCGGCAGGCGCGAGGCGAAGTGGCCGCTGGCAAGGTAGAGGTCGGCGTTGAACAGCGGGAACGGCCCGCGCTCGCGCGCCAGCGCCACGCTGGCGGCGTAGGCGGCGTCGCGCATCACCTCGGAGATGCGGGCGGCCTGGCGGCGCGCCGCCTCGCTGCCGTAGTGCAGGTTCAGCATCACGAGCGCGTCGCCCAGGCCGGTGAAGCCCAGGCCCACGCGCCGCTTGGCCTCGGCCTCGGCCTTCTGCTGCGCCAGCGGCCACAGGCTCAACTCGAGCACGTTGTCCAGCGCGCGCACCGCGGTGGGCACGAGCGCCGCGAACGCCGCCTCGTCGAAGCTGGCGTCGGCCTCGAACGGCCGGCGCACGAAGCGCGTCAGGTCGATCGAGCCGAGGCAGCAGCAGCCGTAGGGCGGCAGCGGCTGCTCGCCGCACGGATTGGTCGCGGTGATCGACTCGCAGTACCCGAGGTTGTTGTCGCGGTTGATCGCGTCGAGGAACAGCACGCCCGGCTCGGCATGGTCGTACGTGCTGCGCATGATCTGGTCCCACAGCGCGCGCGCGGCGACGCGGCGGTAGACCCACTGGCCGTCGTCGCGCCGGTAGGCGCCGTTGTCCTTGAACGCCGGGCCGGGTTCGGCGCGGTGCACGAGCTCGACCTCGGCGTCGTCGTCGATGGCCTGCATGAAGGCGTCGGTGACGCCGATGCTGAGGTTGAAGTTGCGCAGGTCGCCGGCGTCCTTGGCGTGGATGAACGCCTCGATGTCGGGGTGGTCGCAGCGCAGCACGCCCATCTGCGCGCCGCGGCGCGCGCCGGCCGATTCCACCGTCTCGCAGCTGCGGTCGAACACACGCAGGTAGCTCACCGGGCCGCTGGCGTTGCTCTGCGTGCTGCCCACCCAGGCGCCGGCCGGGCGGATGCGGCTGAAGTCGTAGCCGACGCCGCCGCCGCGGCGCATCGTCTCGGCCGCTTCAGCCAGCGCCGTGTAGATGCCGGGGAAGCCTTCCTCGGGCGTGGAGATGCTGTCGCCCACCGGCTGCACGAAGCAGTTGATCAACGTCGCCGCGAGCCCCGTGCCGGCGGCGCTTTGCACGCGGCCGGCGGGCACGAAGCCGGCGCGCTGCGCCTCCTCGAAGCGCGCGGCCCAGTGCGCGCGCTGCTCGGGCGCCTCGGCTTCGGCGAGCGCGCGCGCGACGCGGCGCATCACGTCATCGGCGCTTTGCTCGTCGCCCTTGGCGTACTTCTCCAGCAGGACTTCGGCGCTGATCGGCTGCGGCGGCGGCGCGGTCTTCGCGGCCTGCGCCGCGGCTTCGGCGCCCGGGGTCTGCGGATGGGTCGGCTTCGGGTCGAGAGTGGGCATCGATGCGGCTCCAGGAGGCGGGCGAACAAGACATCATGGCAAGCCCCGGCCGGGGCGCCTTAAAGCAGGTCAAATCACCTCACGGCCAACCTCAGCACCGGCCCGACACGCTCGCGCGCCACGTCTTCGGCATGGAACGGCAGGCGCGGCCAGACCTTGCGCGAATACAGGCGCAGCTGATCCGTGGCATGCGGCGAGGCGGCATGGCTGCTCTGCCCGTAGGTGAGCAGCGCCTCGGCCACCGGGCCCCGCGCGTCGAATGTCACCGTCTGCACGTAGCTCGTGCCGTAGTCGATGCGGATGCCCTTCGGGCCGATGCCCGGGCTGCCGCTGTCGCCGAGGTAGTTGAGCACGCCTTCGAAGCTCTGGCCGCCGTGCAGCGCGATCGCTTCGTCGGTGATGGCCGGGCGCTGCACGTCGGCCAGCGGCGCGTCGAGCGCGAAGCCGGCGCCGCGCACCTTCTGCACCGCTGCGCCGAGCGCCTCCCACACCTTGGCCGAGACGTCGGCATCGGCGAGGTTCAGGCCGCTGGGCGTGGCGCCCGGCCGCGCCGCGTCGTGCGGCACGCGCCACAGGCGCGGCACCGCCTGAGTCGTGCGCCAGAACTCGCGGAAGAGATGCGCGCCGCGCGAGGCCGAATCGCTCTTGCGGTCCCAGCCGGCGAGCGCGGCGCAGCCGGCGCGCACCTCCTCGCCGCCGGGCGCCGCGGCACAGGCGGCCAGGAGGTCGGGCAGCACGCGCTCGGCGGCATGGTTGCGGTTGCCGAAGAGCTGGCGCTGGATGCCCGCCAGCGTCACCGGCCCGGCGGCGACGAGCTCGGGGATCTCGGTGAGCCCGGCGCGCGTGCGCAGCTGCCGGATCACCGCGTCGCCGACGAGCGGCGAGATCGTGCCGAAACGCTGCGCGGGATGCGTGTGCACGAAGCTGTCGTTGCTGTTGTGCACCCAGTCGCTGCGCACCGCCACCGGCAGCCGCTCGATCGGCGTCAGCCCGGGCACGGCCGAGGCGGCGTCGCGCCGCCACTGGCAATCGCTCTTGCTGCCGTCGAGCACGACGAGGCCGGCGCCGGCGAGCAGGCGGCGCGCGCCTTCGCCGGGCGCGCAGCGCTGCAGCAGCGCCGCATCGACATCGGGCACGACGCTCGCGTCGGCGTAGAAGGCGTTGCCGTGGCGGTCGGTGGCGATCGTGTTGACCCACGGCGTGCCGAGGTTGGCCAGCGCTCGCTGCACTTCGTGCACGCTGCCGGCACGCGCGAAGCCGAGCCACGTGGCCGTGCTGCGCACGTTGCCGGCGTTGGCGTCTTGCAGCGCATAGGCGCGCTCGGCCGTCCAGGCCAGGCCCGCGCGCGGCATCGAGACGACCGGGCCGAAGCGCGTGTGCCACACGGTCTGCGTCTTGCGCTCGCCGCCGCCGGCGTCGATGGTGATGCGGCGCGCCTGCATCTTCTCGGGCTGGCCGTCGACGAGGTAGGTCGTCACGTCGCCCGGCACCAGCGCCAGCTCGTGCAACGTGAAGCGCCGGCCGGTGGAGACCGTGTGGCTCCACGCGATGTCCTTGTTGAAGCCGATCACCACGATCGGCGTGGTGCCGATGGCCACGCCCATCACGTCGATCCGACCGGGCACCGTCAGGTGCACCTGCCAGAAGCGGTTGACGCCGACCCACGGGAAGTGCGGGTTGCCGAGCAGCGCGCCGGCGCCGCCGGTCGCCTCGCGGCCGAAGGCCCAGGCGTTCGAGCCGAGCGGCGGTTCGGCGAGGCCGGCCTCGCGCATCGCCTCAGCCGCTGCGGCAACGTCGATGGACTCCGTCGCCAGCGACGACGTGTTCGCCGCCGGCTTCGGCGGCGCCGCGGCGAGCATCGCATCGGCCAGCGCGCCGATGCCCGCCTGCACCGCCTGCAGCTCGCCGATGCGGCGGTACTCGGCCTCGGTCATCGGCTTCACCCAGGCGGCGCCGCGGCACTCGGCGGGCAGCTTGCCGGCGTGGTCGGCGAGGTAGCGGTTGTAGCCGGCGACGTAGCCGCGCGAGAGCGATCGCACATCGTCGCTTTGCGCCGCGGCGGCGCGCGCCAGCGCCGCGTCGTCCATGTGCGCGGCGATGAAGAGGTCGATGATCTCGTTGGGCAGCCGGCGCAGCCCGAGCAGCCCGCTGCCGGCGGCGCCGAACGTGCGCGCGCGCTCGCCGCGCACGGTGACGAGGTGCTGCGCGGTCAGGCAGACGTTGTCCTCGGCGTACGCGTAGGCCATGCCGTAGGCGAGCGCCTCGAAATCCGGCGCGCTGACGTGCGCGACGCCACTGGCGGTGCGCTGGATCGTCGCGGCGCGTTCGCCAGCGGCGGCAGGCGTTGCGCCCGGCGCAGCGCCCGGTGCCGCGGCCGGCCCGGCTGGTGGCCCACCGGCGCAGGCGGCCAACAGCAGCGCGGCCGCAGCCGCCAGCGCAAGTGCCGCGCGCGGCGCGGCCCCTCGTCTCGTCATCGTCGTCTCCGTTGTTCGTTGCTTCTTCGGGCCGAGCAGTGGCCCGTCACGCCGCGGGCTTCGCCGCCTTGTCCTTCGGCACGCGCCCCATCAGATAAAACTCGTCGTTAGGCCGCATGCCGGTGGTGTTGGCCAGCCGGTTGCTCATGCCGAAGAAGGCGGTGATCGAGGCGATGTCCCACGCGTCCTCGTCGCTGAAGCCGTGCTCGCGCAAAGCCGCGAAGTCGGCGTCGCCGACCTCGTGGCTGGCCAGGCACACCTTCATCGCGAAGGCCAGCATCGCGCGCTGGCGCGGGGTGATGTCGGCCTTGCGCCAGTTGACGGCCACCTGGTCGGCGACGAGCGGCTTCTTCTCGTAGACGCGCAGGATCGCGCCGTGCGCGACGACGCAATAGAGGCACTGGTTCGCCGCCGACGTGGCGACGACGATCATCTCGCGGTCGCCCTTCGTGAGGCCGCCGCCATCTTTCAGCATCAGCGCGTCGTGGTAGGCGACGAAGGCGCGCCACTCGGCCGGCCGGTGCGCCAGCGCGAGGAAGACGTTGGGCACGAAGCCGGCCTTGGCCTGCACCTCGAGGATGCGCGCGCGGATGTCGGCGGGCACGTCGTCGAGCGTCGGCACGGGATAACGGGAGATCGGCGTGGACATGGGGCCCTCCTTGGGTCGGCTTCGGGGTGTGGATCAGGTCTTGAACTGCATCGCATGCAGCCGCGCGTAGAGACCGCCGGCGGCGAGCAGCGCCGCGTGCGTGCCCTGCTCGGCGAGGCGCCCGCCCTCGAGCGCGACGACGCGGTCGGCGTGTTCGATCGTCGACAGCCGATGCGCGATGACGAGTGTCGTGCGCCCCTGCATCAGCCGCTCGAGCGCGGCCTGCACGGCGCGCTCGGACTCGCTGTCCAGCGCGGAGGTCGCCTCGTCGAGGATCAGCACCGGCGCGTCCTTGTAGATCGCGCGCGCGATCGCGAGGCGTTGCCGCTGGCCGCCCGAAAGCTCGCTGCCGTTGTGGCCGATGACGCTATCGAGCCCCTGCGGCAGCGCATCGACGAAGTCCAGCAGCGCCGCCGCGGCGAGCGCGGCGCGGATGCGCGCGCGCGGCGCGGCTGCATCATCTTTGCGGCCTTCGCCGCCTTCACCCGCTTCAGCGCCAAGCGACACGTTGGCCGCGATCGTGTCGTTGAACAGCACGACATCCTGGCTGACGAAGGCGAACTGGCGGCGCAGCGTCGCGATGTCCCACTCGCGCAGCTCCACACCGTCGAGCCGGATTCGGCCGGCGGTCGGCTCGAGGAAGCGTGGCAGCAGGTTCACGAGCGTCGTCTTGCCGGCGCCCGAGGGGCCGACCAGCGCCACCGTCTCGCCGGGCTGCACGTGCAGTGTCACGCCGGCGAGCGCCGGCGCGGCGTCGTCGTTGTAGCGCAGCGCCACGTCGTCGAAGGTGATCTCGCCGCGCGCGCGAGTCGGCTCAGCGGACGCCGTACCCGCAACGGGCCGATGACTGCCACCCACCTCGGCCGGCGCCCTCTCGGCAAGGTCCATGCCGCGCTCGACCGCGGCCAGCCCGCGCGTGATCGGCGCCATCACGTCGGCCAGGTGCTTCAGCGGCGCCACCAGCATCAGCATCGCGCTGATGAACGCGACGAAGCCGCCGACCGTGGCGCCGCCGGTGCCGCTTTGCCACAGCGCCAGCGCGATCACGGCCGACAGCGCAACGGCGGCCAGCATCTGCGTCACCGGCGTCATCGTCGCGCCGGCCACCACCACCTTCAGCATCAGCCGGCGCAGCGCCTCGGCGCGCTGCGTGAAGCGCTTGGCCTGCGCCGCCTCGGCGCCTTGCAGCCGCACGATGCGCCAGGCGAGCACGTTCTCCTCGACGACGTAGGCCAGCTCATCGGTGGCCTGCTGGCTTTGCACCGTCAGCCGGTGCAGCCGCGCGCCGAGCTTGCGCATCACCACCGCGACGGCCGGGAACAGCACGCCGACGAAGAGCGTCAACTGCCAGTTCAGCCACAGCAGGTACGCCAGCAGTGCCACCAGCGTCAGCGAGTCGCGCACCAGCGTCAACAGCGCGTTGGTGAGGATCTGCACGCCGGCCTGCACCTCGTAGACGAGGCTGTTGGTCAGGCCGCTGGCCGTCTGTTCGGCGAATAGCGCCGGCTGCGCGCGCACGAGCCGCGCGAACATCGCCTGGCGCAGCTGCAGCACGGCGCGCTGCGCCGCCCACGCGAGGCCGTACTGCGCCAGGAAGCCGGCGACGCTGCGCAGCGCAAACAGCGCGATGATTGCCGCCGGCACCATCCACAGCGCGATCTGCTTGCCGGTGAAGCCGTCGTCGAGCAGCCGCTTCATCAGCTCGGCCAGCATCGGCTCGGTCAACGCCATCAGCGTCGCGCCGAAGATCGTGGCCACCAGGCCGGTGCGGCTGGTGCGGAAGTAAGGCGCAAGGCGCTTGAAGCGCTCGAGGAGGCTGGGCATCGGGGCGGCCGCCGGGGCGGGCGAGGCGGCGGGGATTATCGACGCGCGCCTGCATTTGGCCTTAACAAACCGACACGGCTTCGTCCTACGAGCCACGCCGTGGTCGCTGCCTACAATCGGCCGCCTCGCGCTCGAGACCCCACTCGACATTCACTCGACGATCATTCGACGATGCACGGTGAGATGCCCCCGTTCTCGCGCCGCCCGGCGGGCGTAGCCCAGCCCGCGCGCCGGCGCCTCGTGATGTCGCTGGCTGCCGCGGGGCTGGCGCAGCCACTCGCTGCACGCGCGCAGTTCCGCGTCGAGATCGCCGGCGTCGGCGCGAGGCAGGCGCCGATCACGATCGCCACGTTCCGCGACGAGTCGCTCGCCGGCGCGCCGTTGTCGCAGGTGATCCGCGCCAACCTCGAGCGCAGCGGCGTCTTCCGCCACGTGCCCACCGACGAGCCGCTGGACGAGCGCAGCGTCGTGCGGCTGCCCGACTGGCGCGGGCGCGGCACCGACGCGCTGGTGGCCGGCAGCATCGCGCGGCTCGCCGACGGCCGCTTCGACGTGCGCTACAAGCTGTGGGACACCGTCAAGGGCGAGGAGCTGCTCGCGCGCAGCACCGCCGTGCCTGCGGCCGACCTGCGGCTGGCCGCGCACCGCATTTCCGACGAGATCTACCAGCAGCTCACCGGCGAACGCGGCGTCTTCGCCACGCGCATCGCCTACGTGGTGAAGGCGGGCTCGCGCTACACGCTGCACGTCACCGACGCCGACGGCGAAGGCGGCCACATCGCCCTGGCAAGCCCGCAGCCGATCATCAGCCCGGCCTGGAGCCCCGACGGGCGGCAGCTCGCCTACGTGTCGTTCGAGGACCAGAAGGCCGTCATCTGGGTGCAGGACCTCGTCAGCGGCAACCGCAAGCGCGTCGCCAACTTCCGCGGCAGCAACAGCGCGCCGGCCTTCTCGCCCGACGGCCGCACGCTCGCCGTGGCGCTGGCGCGCGAGGGGCTGACGCAGGTGTACGCGATGCCCGCCGGCGGCGGCAACCCGACGCGGCTGACGCAGAGCAACGCCATCGACACCGAGCCGATCTACAGCGCCGACGGACGGCACATCTACTTCGTCAGCGACCGCGGCGGCGGCCCGCAGATCTACCGCATGGGCGCCAGCGGCGGCGCGGCCGAGCGCGTGACCTTCGCCGGCAGCTACAACATCAGCCCCACGCTCAGCCCCGACGGCAAGACGCTCGCGTTCATCACGCGCCAGAACGGCGCCTTCCGCGTCAGCGTGCAGGAGCTGGACACCGGCGCCGTGCGCCAGCTCTCCGACACCAGCGACGACGAACGCCCGAGCTTCGCGCCGAATGGCCGGTTGATCGTCTACGCGACGCGCGTGCGCGGTGCCGACGTGCTGATGACGACGACGCTGGACGGCAAGATCAAGTCGCGCCTGATCGTCAGCAGCGGCGACGTGCGCGAGCCATGCTGGGGTCCGTTCGGCCGTTAAGGCCGCTAGGGCCGCAAGGTCTGTCGCCGACGCGACGGTCCGCCCGCGGCGCGCGGGCTTGGCGTTTCTCCGAACATTTCGCCATCGAACCTTTTCCGCGGCATCATGCTCATAACGGGCGTGATCCATCAGTTTTCGACAGGAGTGCCCATGAACCTGAAGACCTCCACCCGTAGTGCAATGGCCCTGCTGGCCCTGGCCGGCGTACTCGTCGCCTGCGACTCCACGCCGATTGCGCCGGACAAGCTGCCCGTCGTCGAGAACCGGGCCACCGGCTCGGCCGGCACGTCGACGGCGCCCGGCACCGGCGGCAGCGCCGGCGCCACGCCGCAATCGCAGGTGGCCAGCGTCGACCTGACGCGCAGCTCCGCCGCCGGCGGTGCGGCGCTGTTGGCCGCACCGAGCCAGCGCGTCGTCTACTTCGACTTCGACAGCTTCGCGATCAAGGACGAGTACCGCGCGCTGATCGAAGGCCACTCGAAGGTGCTCTCGGCCAATCGCGACCGCCGCATGGTGATCGAGGGCCACGCCGACGAGCGCGGCGGCCGCGAATACAACCTCGCGCTCGGCCAGAAGCGCGCCGAGGCGGTGCTGCGCACGATGACGCTGCTCGGCGCCGCCGACCAGCAGCTCGAGGCCGTCAGCTACGGCGAGGAGCGCCCCGCCGCCGCCGGCAGCGACGAAGCCGCCTGGGCCAAGAACCGCCGCGCCGAGCTGAAGGACAAGTGATCATGACGTCGTCGCGCACCGCCCGCATGTCTTCCATCGCCCGCGTGGCCGGCGCCGCTGCCGGCGCGGTGGCTGCGCTGGCCATCGCCTGGCCCGCGCAGGCCCAGCTCTTCAAGGACGACGAGGCGCGCAAGGCGGTGCTCGACCTGCGCGCCCGCGTCACGCAAAGCGAAGAGGCGGCCAAGGCGCGCGAGACCGAGCTGACGACGGCGCTGACGCGGATGAACGCGCAGCTCGTCGAGCAGATCGGCGCGATGCGCCGCAGCCTGCTCGAGATGAACAACCAGCTCGAGACGATGCGCGGCGAGCTGGCGACGATGCGCGGCAACAACGAGACGCTGCAGCGCGACGTGGCCGAGCTGCAGCGGCGCAGCCGCGACATCGGCCAGACGCTGGACGACCGGCTGCGCCGGCTGGAGCCCGTGAAGGTGACGATCGACGGCCGCGAGTTCGCCGTCGACCCCGAAGAGCGCAAGACCTTCGAAGACGCGATGGCCGTGATGCGCGGCGGCGACTTCGAGCGCGCCGCCGGCTCGCTGGCCAACTTCCAGCGCCGCTATGCCGGCAGCCCGTACACGAACCAGGCGCGCTTCTGGCTCGGCAATGCCCTGTATGGCAAGCGCGACTACAAGGGTGCGATCGACGCCTTCCGCAACTTCGTCGCCGGCGCGCCCGACCACCCGCGCGCGCCCGAGGCGCTGCTGGCGCTGGCCAACAGCCAGGCCGAGACGAAGGACAACCGCGGCGCGCGCGCCACGCTGCAGGAGCTGATCAAGACCTACCCGGCCTCGGAAGCGGCGCAGGCGGGCAAGGACCGGCTGGCCAGCCTGCCGGCGCGCTGAGGGTCCAGTTCTTCGAAGTGACCGAAGCTGAACTGCCCGGCCTGGTGCACGGCGTGCTCTGGGCCGGGTTCGCGCTCGGCGCGCTGTTCGGCGCCGTCGCGCAGCGCACGCACTTCTGCACGATGGGCGCGGTGGCCGACATCGTGCACATGGGCGATTGGCAGCGCATGAGCATGTGGCTCGTCGCCATCGCCACCGCGATGCTCGGCTTCAATGCGCTGGTCGGCGCCGGCCTCGTGCAGGCGCGGCACAGCATCTACGCGGCACCGACGTGGCTGCCGCTTTCCAACCTCGCCGGCGGGCTCGCGTTCGGCTTCGGCATGGTGCTGGCGTCGGGCTGCGGCAGCAAGACGCTCGTGCGCATCGGCGGCGGCAGCCTGAAGGCGGTGGTCGTGTTCGCGGTGCTGGCGATCGCCGCCTACGCGACGCTGCGCGGCCTGCTCGCGGTGTGGCGCGTGGCGACGATCGACACCATCGCCGTGCCGCTGCCGGCCGGGCAGGACCTGCCGTCGCTGCTGGCGGCCGCCGGTGTGGGGCCGGTGCGCACGCTCGCGCCGGCGCTCGCGGTGGCACTGGCGCTGGCGCTGCTCGTCTTCGTCGCGCGGCGGCCCGAGGCGAGGCAGCCCGACACCTGGCTGGGCGGCATCGGCGTCGGCCTCGCCGTGGCCGGCGGCTGGTGGGCCACCGGCCACCTCGGCCACGTCATCGAGCACCCGCTGACGCTCGAGGAAACCTTCGTCGGCACGCAGGCCGGGCGCATGGAGTCGCTGACCTTCGTCGCGCCGTTCGCGTACACGGTGGACTGGCTGATCCTCTTCAGCGACACGAACCGCGCGCTGACCTTCGGCATCGCCAGCACCGCCGGCGTCGTGCTCGGCTCGGCCGCCGTCGCGCTGGCGCAGCGCACCTTCCGCTGGGAAGGATTTGCCGGCACCGAGGACACCGCCAACCACCTCGTCGGCGCGCTGCTGATGGGCGTGGGCGGCGTCACCGCGCTCGGCTGCACGATCGGCCAAGGCATCACGGGCCTGTCGACACTGGCGCTCGGCAGCTTCGTCGCGTTGGCCGGCATCGTCGGCGGCGCGGTGTTGGCGCTGCGCTACCAGGCGTGGCGGCTGGAGCGCGTGGCTTGATCACGGAGGAAGCCGACCTCGAGCGCCGCTTCGGCGGCCTGCGCCGGCTGTACGGCGACGCCGCTTATGCGCGGCTGCGCAGCGCCGCTTTCGCCGTCGTCGGCCTGGGCGGTGTCGGCTCGTGGGCCGCCGAGGCGCTGGCACGCTCGGGCGTCGCCGAACTCGTGCTCGTCGACCTCGACCACGTCGCCGAATCGAACATCAACCGCCAGGTGCAGGCGACGACGGCATCGCTCGGCCAGGCGAAGGCGCAGGCGCTCGCCGAGCGCATCGCGCTCATCCACCCCGGCTGCCATGTGCACGCGGTCGAGGAGTTCGCATCGCCCGCCAACTGGCCGGCGCTGCTGCCGGTGCCGGTGGATGGCGCCATCGACGCATGCGACCAGGTGCGCGCCAAGGAGGCGCTGGCGCGCTGGAGCATCGAGGCCGGCGTGCCGTGCATCGTGGCCGGCGCCGCGGGCGGCAAGCGCCGGCCTGAGGCGGTAGAGGTGGCCGACCTCGCCGACGTGACGCACGACCCGCTGCTGGCGGCGTTGCGGCAGCGGCTGCGGCGAGCGGGGGTGATGGCGAAGCCTGCTTCGACGAAGAAGGCCGCGGCGAACAAGGTTGCGGCGAAAGCGGGCCTGCTGTGCGTCTTCTCGCGCGAACCGGTGGCGCTGCCCGCACGGGCCGCCAACGCGGCGGGCGAGGCCGATGCCGAAGCCGGAGGGCTGCAAGCGTGCGAAGCGCCGAGCCCGATCGACGGCAGCCTCAACTGCGCCGGCTACGGCTCGAGCGTGATGGTCACCGCCACCTTCGGCCTCGTCGCCGCCAGTGCAGCGGTTTCGCAACTGCTGGCCGCCCCAGCACCCGCCCGGGCGCGGTGCGCGTGATCCGAGCCGCTATACTGCGCGGCTCTACGGGCCGGGTCGTTAGCTCAGTCGGTAGAGCAGCGGACTTTTAATCCGTTGGTCGCAGGTTCGAATCCTGCACGACCCACCACCGGATTCACAGTCCGGGCAAAAACGATCGGTGCCGGCGTCGAGCAAGCCGGCCGCAGCGATCACAGGGCTCTTAGCTCAGTTGGTAGAGCAGCGGACTCTTAATCCGTTGGTCGTAGGTTCGAATCCTACAGGGCCCACCACCTTCCCTCGTCGCGATAGGCGCATGCGCGGCTCACGCCGCCAGGGCGAACCGCTCGTCGCCGATCGGCTTGATCTTCTAATCGCCCCTGATCTTCTTCACCAGCGCCGCGCCGGTCAGCAGTTCGAGTTGCGCTTCGATCCGGATGACGCGCGCCGTCAGGTCCTCGATACGCTGCTGCTGCACCTTCATCGCCTCGGACTGACGATCGACCTTGTCCTCGAGCTTGATCATCGAGGTGAGCGCCGCCCAGACCTTGTCGGTGACGCCCATCAGGCCACCTTGCGCGTGCGCGTGGGCTGTCTGGCGGCCTTGGCCTGCATCGCGTCGATGCGCCGGTTGCTGGCCTCGATGAACGCCAGCGCGTCGTCGATCGACGCGGCGGCGCGGTCGGCAGCGGCCTTGGCCGCATCCGCCAGCGAGGCCAGTTCGGCATCCTGCTCGCGCGACTGGTACTCGAAGGCGCCGCGGCGCATCAGCTCCGAGACCGGAAGCCCGAGTCTCCTCGCCTTCGCGGCGATCGCCTTCTTGTCCTTCGCCGTGGCCTGGACCACGATCCGTTCGATTGCGGCAGCCATGTGCTCACCTGATCAGGATGGCCGATTGTAGATGGACATCCCATGTACATGCGAGACCGCGGTCCACTCGGTCGTGAACGGCAGGTCGAGGTCGAACTTCGTGTCGTAGCTGAGGCCCGCCGCTTCGTAGGCGGCGGGGTTCCTGCCACACAGGATCGAGAACTCGCCTCGGTGCAGCGTGGTGGTCTTCTGGCTCGTGCCGTAGGCCACACGCACGGTGAGTGGCACCAGACGATGTCGCCGGCGGTGGGCTCGGCCCCCCAGCGCGGCGTCATGCGGGCGCCACCTCGAGCAGGCTCGAACGCACCGACTGCTTCTTGCCCTGGGGCGCCCGCTTCCTGATCTGCCGCATTTGAGCGGCCGTCAGCGGCGCGTCGTCGGCCTCGTACTGCGGCAGCAGCCTGACCGCCATCTCGTGCAGTGCCGGCAGTTCAACGCAGCGACCGCTGCACCCACTTCTCCACCCCGCTCTCCTGCGCCACCAACTCCGCCGCCGCCCCGCCAGTGAACCGCCGCCAATCTTCCAGATACCTCGGCGCAACGGCGGTGAGCAGCGGCACGTCTTGCGCCATCAGCTCGAGCAGCTCGGCGCGAAAGCCGCCGCCTTCGGCTTCGAGGCGGCCGAAGCGGTTGCAGATGACGAGGTCGGGCGCTTCGGTGGCGGCGCGGCGCAGCACTTCGCTGGCGCGCGCAAAGCCCTGCGCGTCGCCGCGGCAGGCGGTGGAGTCGGCGCCGAGCGGTTGTGAGACGACGTACTCGTCGTCGGTGTTCACGTCGACCAGCACCATCTCGCAGGCGCAGCCTTCGCGGCCGCGCGGGTAGGTCATCACGAGGCCGCGCACGCGCCGGCCGGCGCGCTGTTGCCGTCGGGCGACCGTGACGAGCAGTTCGTCGAGGTTGCCGCTGCCGTCGGCGACGATGGCCGCGGCGCGCAACGTCGCGGCCGCGCCGCCGCCTGCGCCCTCGCTCGCTTCGACGATCGCCTCTGTGTCGTCCGTGTCGTCAGGCATCGCGCATCTCCGTTCCTGTCGTGTCGCTGCCATTCTGCGCTGCCGCCGTCGCGCCCAGCCAGCGAACCAGCGTCGCATACAGCACGTCGGGGTCGACGGGCTTGCCGACGTGGTCGTTCATGCCCGCGGCCAGGCACTCGGCGCGGTCTTCGCCGAAGGCGTTGGCGGTCATCGCGATCACCGGCAGCGCCGTGCGGCCCGCGGCGCGGATCTCGCGCGTCGCCGCGGTGCCACCGAGCACCGGCATCTGCATGTCCATCAGCACCAGGTCGAACGGCTCGGCGAACACACGCTCCACCGCCTGCCGGCCGTTGTCGACCGTCTCGACGACGAGGCCCGCGGCGCGCAGCAGTTCGCTCGTGACCTCCTGGTTGATCGGGTTGTCCTCGGCCAGCAACACACGCGCGCCGGCATGGCGCGTGCGCAGCAGCGCCTCGGCGTCGCCGGGCACCCCCGGGGCCGTCGCATCCACCGCCGCGGCCACGCCGAACCGCGCCGTGAACCAGAACGTGCTGCCCTCGCCCGGCGTGCTGTGCACGCCGACCTCGCCGCCCATCAGCTGCGCCAGGTGCTGGGTCAGCGCCAGCCCGAGGCCGGTGCCGCCGTGGCGGCGCGTCATCGAGCTGTCGGCCTGCTCGAAGGCGCGGAACAGCTGCGCCTGCGCCGCCGGCTCGATGCCTTCGCCGGTGTCGCGCACCTCGAAGCGCAGGTGCACCTGGGCAGCGTCGCGCTCGAGCACCTGCACCGCCAGCCGCACCCAGCCGCGCGCGGTGAACTTGACGGCGTTGGACAGCAGGTTCAAAAGCGCCTGTGAAAGCCGCGTCGGGTCGCCGGTGAGGCGCGCCGGCGCGTGGTCGGTGTCGAGCACGAGCTCGACGCCCTTCTCGCGCGCGCGCGGGCCGACGATCTCGAAGGCGCGCACGAGCAGCTCGTCGAGCGAGAACGCCACCGTCTCGACGCTCATCTTGCCGGCCTCGATCTTCGAGAGGTCGAGGATGTCGTTCAGCACCTGCAGCAGGTGCTGCGCCGCGTCGTCCACCTTGGCCAGGCGCGTGCGCTGCTGCGGCTCGGTGGCGTCGCGCGCCATCAAGTGCGTCAGGCCGATGATCGCGTTCATCGGCGTGCGGATCTCGTGGCTCATGTTGGCGAGGAAGGCGCTCTTGGCGCGTGTGGCCGCCTCGGCCTGCTCGGCGCGGCGCGCCAGTTCGGCCTGCATCGCCTCGATCTGCTGCTGGCGCGCCTTGCGTTCGCTGTTGTCCACCATCACCGCGCGGCTGACGGTGGGCCGGCCCTCGGCGTCGCGCAGCATCACCGCGCTCACCAGCACCGACAGCACGCTGCCGTCCTTGCGCACGAACTCGTTTTCGAGGTCGCGCATCTCGCCCACGTGCATGAACTCGGCAAAACGGGCGGCGAACAGCGCGCGTGTCGCCGGCGCCATGAAGCACGCGATCGGCTGGCCGACGACCTCGTCGCGCGTGCGCTGCAGCATCGCCAGCTCGGTGCGGTTGATCTCGACGACGATGCCGTCGGGCGTCAGCGAGTGGTAGCCGCACGGCGCGCGGTCGTACAGGTCGGCGATCGCCGCGGCGCGCTCGGCCAGCGTGCGGTTCGCCGCCTCGAGCTCGGCGGTGCGCTGCGCGACCAGCGCCTCCAGCCCGTGCTGCTGCTGCTTGAGCGTGCGCCGCGCCTG
The DNA here is from genome assembly GCA_016716535.1 of Betaproteobacteria bacterium. GTDB lineage: Bacteria > Pseudomonadota > Gammaproteobacteria > Burkholderiales > Burkholderiaceae_C > Rubrivivax. The sequence continues at coordinate 203,575 of JADJWD010000007.1, forward strand.
CACCGCCGCGGTGTTGTCGACGATCATCGCGATGAAGTGCGCGGTGCCGGCGATCTGCACGACGCACGACGAGAACGACACGTCGATGCGCTGCCCGTCAGGCAGCGCCAGGCGCGTCTCGGTGCCCGACATCGCGCCATGCTCGCGCAGGATCTCGTACACCGATTCGCGAAAACCCGGCTCGGGCCACATGCCGAACTCGCTGCTGGCGCGGCCGACGACCTCGATGCGCCGTCGCCCCGCAAGCGCCTCGAACGCCGCGTTCACCTCGACGAAGCGGCCGTCGTCCAGCCGCCCGACGACCATCGCCACCGGCGCCGCATCGAACAGCGTCGCGAAGCGCTTGTGCGCCTCGCCGAGGCTTTGCACCGAGCGGCGCAGCTGCTCCTCGGCCTGCCGGCGCGCGGTGATGTCGCGGTGCGCGCCGATCATGCCGACGATCTGGCCGCCGGCAAAGACGCGCAGCGCCGCCGATTCGGCCCACACCTCGCGGCCGTCGCGGCGGCGGTAGCGCAGCTCGTACAGGCCGGCGTCGCCCGCGGCTTCACGGCTGAAGCGCTGTTCGCCGGCGCGCGCATAGTCGGCCGGGTCGGCGTAGAGGAACTCGGTGGTGCGGCCGGCCACCTCGTCGGGCGTGTAGCCGAACATCTGCGTGAAGGCCGGGTTGACGCCGACGATGCGGCGCGCGGGATCGGCCATCACCACCGCGTCGGGGATGCCTTCGAACAGCGTTTGCAGCGTCGCATCGGTGCGCCCCAGCGCGGCCATCGCCGCCTCGCGCGCGGCGATGGCGGTGGCGATCGTGCGCCGCACTTCGTCGATCTCGGCGATGTCGGCCATCGGCGCGACCTTGGCCACCGTCGCCGACGATGCCGGCGGCGCGCCGGCCACGTGACGCAGCGAGGCCACCGCGCGCCCGAGGCGCCGCCCGCCGCGCTGCCCTGCGAAGAGGCCCACGACCGTGGCCGCGACGACCGCCGCCACCAGCGCCAGCGTCGGCGCGACGAGGTGCGCGCGCCGGCTCTCGGCACTCACGTCCACCGCCGCCGTGTACGGCCCAGGCCCCACCGTGGCGACGAAGTGGCCGGCGCCGGCTTCGTCCGCATCGACCGGCGGGCCGAGCACGAAGAAGGCCTGGCCGCGCCCGTCGCGCACCGTGGCGCGCCACCCCTCGGGCAGCACCGTGTGCTTCAGCTCGCGCGCAAAGGCGCCGGCTTCGGCCACGGTGACGAGCACACGATCGGCGAGCGCGCCCGCGCGCGGCACCGGCGCAGCGACGACCACCATCGGCGGGCTCTCGCCGGCCGGCCTGAACACATCGCCGACGACCGGCTTGCCGGTCTTCAGCGCACGCGCGCCGGAGATGCGCCCGCCGGGGCTGGGCAGCAGCGGCAGCGGCTCGCCGAACGGCACGCCCGAGTGCACGAGCATGCGGCCTTCGGCATCGGCGAGGATCAGCTCGTTGCCGAAGTGGCCGCGCCACACCTGCGCGCGGTGGTGGAAGTCCTCGAGCCGGTCTTCGGCCAACAGCGGCGAGGCGGCCAGCAGCTGCAGCGCGACGACGCGGTCCTGCAGCAGCGAGTCGACGTGCGCAGCCAGTTGCGTGACCAGCGTCTCGGCGGCGCGGTCGTCGGCGGCGCGCAGGCGCCGCACGCTGTCGGCCGCCAGCACCACCGCCAACAGCAGCAGCGGCAGCAGCGAAAGCCACACGAGCTGGCGCAGGTAGGCCGACAGCGTCGGGCCCGCGATCGGGCCGGTGGTCGGGCCGGGGATCGGGTCTGGGGCCGGAGCCGGTGCGGTGGATTCGCCGTGGGAGGACACGTCCGGGGTCAGTGGCGCGCGAAGGGCAGCCAAATCCTAACGGACGTACTCTCCTACGTATTCACGCCCTGCGTTGGACCTAGGCGCCTGGGTGCATAACTCGCCCGATGAACGGGCACCGGCACTATCCCGTACGGGCTGAGCCTCGTCGTCCGGATCGTCCTGAGGTCGAAGGGCTCGTCCTACCACTTGTTCCGCAATTCGCGCAGCTTCACGAACACCGTCTTCGCATCCGGCTGCTCGGGCAGATCGGGGAACGCCTCGCGCAGCTGGGCAATGACGCCCGGGCTCGTCAGGCGGAAGAAGGTGTTGACGCGCTTCTCGTCGGCCAGCGTCATCACGCGCGCCGCCGCGGGGTCGTGGTCGGTCACCTCGGGCAGCAGCGCTTCGGCATCCGCATTCGCCGGCTCGCGCGCGAGCGTGAAGCGCAGGTTGTTCTCGATGTAGTCGTGGCCGGCGTAGACGCGGGTGTCGTCGGGCAGCTTCGAAAGCTGCTCGGCAAAGGTGGCGTACAGCAGCGCGGGGTCGCCGCCGTTGTGGCAGTTGCCGGCACCGGCGTTGAACAGCGTGTCGCCCGAGAAGATCGCCGGCGCCTGGCTGCCACGCGCGTGCGCGCGCAGGCAGATGTGGCACATCGTGTGGCCCGGCGTATCCATGCACTCGAGCTCGACCGACGTGCCGACGCGAATCACGTCGCCGGCTTTCACGCCGCGGTCCATGCCCTCGATCTTGCCGCCCGCCTGATGGTGCGCAATCACCTTGGCGCCGGTGGCCGCCACGACTGCGGCGTTGCCGCCGGTGTGGTCGTGGTGCTCGTGGGTGTTCAAGAGCTGCGTGATGCGCCAGCCGTTTTTCCTGGCCACCGCCAGGCACTGGCCGTGGTCCAGCGGGTCGATCGCCAGCGCCTCGCCGGTCTCGGGGCAGGCGATCAGGTAGTTGTAGTTGCGGTAGCTGTTGCCGGTCCACAGGCGTTCGACGATCACGGGCTGTGCTCCTCTGGGCGATAAGTCGGCCGATGCTATCGCCGTCATTGAGACGCTTGCCTTGAGCGCCGATGCCCCTGTCAGCGAGACTGCCTCGGCGATCCGCAGCACAGCAACACCCAACCCGGGAGAGATACGCATCATGTCCAACGAATCGAAGTGCCCGTTCCCGCACGCAGCAACGGCCGCCGGCGGCCGCAGCAACCGCGACTGGTGGCCCGAACAGCTCGACCTGACGATCCTGCACCAGCACTCGGCGTTGTCCGACCCGATGGGCGAGACCTTCGACTACGCGAAGGCGTTCGCCACGCTCGACCTCGACGCCGTCGTCGCCGACCTGAAGGCGGTGATGACCGACTCGCAGGCGTGGTGGCCGGCGGACTTCGGCCACTACGGGCCGCTCTTCGTGCGCATGGCGTGGCACAGCGCCGGCACCTACCGCATCTCCGACGGCCGCGGCGGCGCCGGGCGCGGGCAGCAGCGCTTTGCGCCGCTGAACAGCTGGCCCGACAACGTCAGCCTCGACAAGGCGCGCCGGCTGCTGTGGCCGATCAAGCGCAAGTACGGCCGCAGCCTCTCGTGGGCCGACCTGATGATCCTGGCCGGCAACGTGGCGCTCGAATCGATGGGCTTCAAGACCTTCGGCTTCGCCGGCGGCCGCGCTGACGTGTGGGAGCCCGATCGCGACGTCAACTGGGGCAGCGAGAGCAAGTGGCTGGCCGGCGACGTGCGCTACGCGCACGGCTCCGAAGGCGTGGCGAAGGCCGGTGACGAGGCGGTGCTGCCCACCGACAACGCGGCCGATGGCGACGCGCACTCGCGCCGCCTCGCCAACCCGCTGGCCGCGGTGCAGATGGGCCTCATCTACGTCAACCCCGAGGGCCCGGACGGCAACCCCGATCCGGTGGCCGCGGCGCGCGACATCCGCACCACGTTCGCGCGCATGGCGATGAACGACGAGGAGACCGTGGCGCTGATCGCCGGCGGCCACACGTTCGGCAAGACACACGGCGCCGGCCCGGCCGCGCACGTCGGCCCGGAGCCCGAAGCGGCGCCGCTCGAGGCGCAAGGCTTCGGCTGGCACAACTCGTTCGGCACCGGCTGCGGCGCCGACACCATCACCAGCGGCCTCGAAGTCACCTGGACGACGACGCCGACGAAGTGGAGCAACAACTTCTTCTGGAACCTCTTCGGCTTCGAGTGGGAGCTGACGAAGAGCCCGGCCGGCGCGCACCAGTGGCAGCCCAAGCACGGCATGGGCGCCGGCACCGTGCCGCACGCGCACGACAAGAGCCGCCGCATCGCGCCGATGATGCTGACGACCGACCTGGCGCTGCGCTTCGACCCCGAGTACGAGAAGATCTCGCGCCGCTTCATGGAGAACCCGGACCAGTTCGCCGACGCCTTCGCGCGCGCCTGGTTCAAGCTGACGCACCGCGACATGGGCCCGCGCTCGCGCTACCTCGGCAAGCTGGTGCCGAAGGAAGAGCTGGTGTGGCAGGACCCGCTGCCGGCGGTGGACCACGCGCTCGTCGACGCGGCCGACGTGGCGGCGCTGAAGCGCAAGGTGCTGGAAAGCGGCCTCACGATCTCGCAGCTTGTCGCCACGGCCTGGGCATCGGCGTCCACCTTCCGCGGCGGCGACAAGCGTGGCGGCGCCAACGGCGCGCGCATCCGCCTGGCGCCCCAGCGTGAGCAGTGGGAGGTGAACCAGCCGGCGCAACTGTCCAAGGTGCTGTCGCGGCTGGAGGCGATCCAGAAGGAGTTCAACGCCGGCGCCGGGTCCAACGGCAACGGCAAGAAGATCTCGATGGCCGACCTCATCGTGCTGGCCGGCAACGCCGCCGTCGAAGCGGCGGCGAGGAAGGCCGGCCACGACGTGACGGTGCCGTTCGCCCCCGGCCGCACCGACGCGACGCCCGAGCACACCGACGTGGCCTCGTTCGCCGTGCTCGAGCCGCGCGCCGACGGCTTCCGCAACTACGTGCGCGCCGGCCTCGAGCCGCACGCCGCGGCGCTGCTCGTCGACAAGGCGCAGCAGCTGACGCTGAGCGCACCGGAGATGACGGTGCTCGTCGGCGGCCTGCGCGTGCTGGGCGCCAACACCGGCGGCACGCCGCACGGCGTGTTCACGGCGCGGCCCGAGACGCTGTCGAACGACTTCTTCGTCAACCTGCTCGACATGGCCACCGCCTGGCGGCCGTCGGCCACCGCCGGCGTCTACGAAGGCCGCGACCGCACGAGCGGCGAGCCGAAGTGGACCGGCACCGCCTGCGACCTCGTCTTCGGCTCGAACTCGCAACTGCGCGCCCTGGCCGAGGTCTACGCCGCCGACGACGCGAAGACCAAGTTCGTGCAGGACTTCGTTGGCGCGTGGACGAAGGTGATGGAACTGGATCGGTTCGATCTCGCATGACGGTCGGCTGCCGCGGCCCATCGCGGCTTCGGGCAACATCGCCCGCACCGCATCCGAACGCAAGCCAACGCCATGAACCACGACTGGGCCTACGAAAGCCGCGACGGGCAGCACTTCGTCGCCACCGAACTGACGCGCGGCCCTTGGGACGCGGCGCACCAGCATGCCGGGCCGCCGACGGCGCTGGTGTGCCGCGCGATCGAGCGCGCGGCGGCCGAAGCGGGCCTCACGCACCTCGGGCGCCTGACGGCCAACCTGCTGCGGCCGGTGCCGATCGGCGAGATGCACGTCGACGTGACGGCCGAGTACGTGGGCAAGAGCGCCGGGCACTACGCGGCGCGGCTCGTCGCCGGCGGCAAGGAGGTCGCGCGCTTCACGGCGCTGATGCAGCGCGAGGACGAGTTGCCGGTGCCCGCGGGCACGCCCGGCCACCCGCTGCCGGGGCCGCCGCGCCGGCCGGCCGATTGCGAGCCGGTGTACATGCCGTTTGCGAGCGCGTCGCGGCGCAGCTACGGCGACCTGATCGAGAACCGGCTCGCCGAAGGCGCGATGTTCAACGGCCCGTGCACGGCGTGGTTCCGCCTGCGCCACCCGCTCGTCGCCGGCGAGGCGCCGAGCCCGTACCAACGCGTCGCGGTGGCCGCCGACTCGGGCAACGGCATCAGCGCGGCGCTGGACTTCACGCGTTATGTTTTCGTCAACTGCGACCTGACGATCAACCTGCTGCGCCGCCCGCGCGGCGACTGGGTCTGCCTGCAGGCACGCACCGCGCTCGGCGGCAACGGCTGCGGGCTCGCCGAATCGGCGCTGTATGACGAGCACGGCCTCATCGGCCGCGCGACGCAGAGCCTGGCGGTGCGGGCGCGCGCCTGAGCGCGCCCCAGCGCTTCAGCGCCCCAGCGCCACCCCCGTGCGCTTCTGCAGCTCGTCGAACGCCACGCCCTCGGCCATCTCGAGCACCTGCACGCCTTCGGGCGTGATGTCGAGCACCGCGAGCTCGGTGTAGACGCGCTTGACGCAACCCAGGCCCGTCAGCGGGTAGGCGCAGCGCTCGACGATCTTCGGCTCGCCGCTCTTCGTCGTGTGCTCCATCATCACCCACGTCTGCTTGGCGCCGGTGGCGAGATCCATCGCGCCGCCGACGGCAGGGATCGCGTCGGGCGCGCCCGTGTGCCAGTTCGCGAGGTCGCCGTTGCCGGCCACCTGGAACGCGCCGAGCACGCAGATGTCGATGTGGCCGCCGCGCATCATCGCGAAGCTGTCGGCGTGGTGGAAGAACGCGCCGCCTCGCACCAGCGTCACCGGCTGCTTGCCGGCGTTGATGAGGTCGTAGTCCTCGTCACCCGCGCGCGGCGCCGGGCCCATGCCGATGACGCCGTTCTCGCTGTGCAGCATCACCTCCTTGCCCTCGCCGAGGTGGTTGGCCACCAGCGTCGGCAGGCCGATGCCGAGGTTGACGACGGCGCCGTCGACGATGTCGCGCGCCACGCGCGCGGCGATCTGATCTTTCGTCCACTTGCTCATCGTGCCGTCCCTCAGGCCGCTTTCGCGGGCGCGGCCGCACCGGCAAAGCCGCCGGCGCCGGTCTTCACGCGCGCCACCTTGACGACGCGCTGCACGAAGAGGCCCGGCGTCACCACCGCCTCGGGGTCGAGCGCACCGAGTTCGACGATCTCGTGCACGCTGGCGACGGTGGTCTTCGCCGCCATCGCCATGATCGGGCCGAAGTTGCGCGCCGTCATGCGGTAGGTGAGGTTGCCCCAGCGGTCGCCGCGCTCGGCCTTGATCAGCGCGACGTCGGCGTGGATCGGGCTTTCGAGGACCATCCAGCGGCCGTCGATGAAGCGCGTCTCCTTGCCTTTCGCCAGGTCGGTGCCGTAGCCGGTGGGCGTGAAGAAGCCGCCGATGCCGGCGCCCGCGGCGCGGATGCGCTCGGCGAGGTTGCCCTGCGGCACGAGTTCGAGCTCGAGCTTGCCTTCGCGGTACAGGCGGTCGAAGTGCCAGCTGTCGGCCTGGCGCGGGAAGCTGCAGATGACCTTGCGCACGCGGCCGGCCGCGAGCAGCGCCGCGAGGCCGTGGTCACCGTTGCCGGCGTTGTTGTTGACGATGAGGAGGTCGCGGGCGCCCTGCGCGATCAGTGCTTCGGTCAGCTCGTTGGGCAGGCCGGCGGTGCCGAAGCCGCCGATCATCACGGTGGCGCCGTCCTTCACGTCGGCGAGGGCGGCTTCGGGACTGGGGAAGATCTTGTCGATCATGTGGGGCGTTAGCTCAACGTCGGAAAGAAGAGCCGCGCACTCAGCGCGGCCGGTCGCTGACGATACCGACGCGGTGGCCGATGGCCGCGGCGTCGTCGACGAGGTCGCAGATCGCGAGCGCGAGATCCGGCATGCCGGTCTCGGGGCTGCCCTCGGGCAGCGTCTCGAACGCCCGCCGCGCGTGGCCGGCAGGAATGTCGCCCGCGAGATTCAGCGGGCACATCAGCGTCCACTTCAGGCCCCACTCGGCGCCCGCTTGCGCGAGCGTGCGATGGTTGCGCATGTGCTCGGCGGCGATGTGCCGGTACGCGTCGGGCACGCCGTGTTCGCCGCGGTAGCCGCCGCGCTGTTCGTCGGGCAGTGCAACGCCCGAGGCGACGGCGACGAGCCGCTTCACGCCGGCGCGGCGCATGCCCGCGACGATGGCGCGCACGCTGTCGGAGAAGTCGGTGGCCGGCACGCTGAAGTCGTGCATGCCGAGTGTGCAGAGCACGGCGCGCACGGGCGGCTGGTCGATCGACGGGCGCAGCGTCGCGTCGATAGCGCCGCTGTCGCGGGCGTCGCCCACGGTGATGGCGAGGCCGGGCGCGGCGGGCAGCCGCGCGGCATCACGCACCAGCGCACGCACCGGCCAGCCGCGCCGCAGCGCCTCGGCCAGCACGAGGCGGCCGGTGCGGCCGCTGGCGCCGAAGAGGGCGATCGGGGGGGCAGTCATGGCGAAGCTCCGAGGTCTTCAGGCGGCCGCGGGCGCGGCGCCTTCGAACGCGCGTTGTATCAGCCCGCGCAGCGCCTCGCGTTCGAGCGGCCGCGGGTTCGGGTACGGGTTGGCCACCGCAAGCTCCGCCGCGCGCGCCACGCCGCCGGCCGGCATGCCGAGCGCGCGCAGCGACGTCGGCGCGCCGTGCCGCGCCGCGAGCGCCTGCAACGCGCGTGGCACCTCGTCCACCGCGCCCGCATTCCCCAGCGCCCCGGCCGCCGCCAGCGCCCGCGCGATGCGCGCCATCGCGCCTGGCGCCCGCGCCGCGTTGTAGGCCAGCGCGTGCGGCAGCACGACCGTGTGCGTCTCGGCGTGCGGCAGGTTGAAGGTGCCGCCGAGCGTGTGGCACAGCTTGTGGTGCAGCCCCATCGCGACGCTGCCGAGCACGATGCCGGCGAGCCACGCGCCTTGCAGCGCGTCGGCGCGCGCCGAGAGGTCCCGCGGCTCGCGCGCCAGCACCGGCAGCGCCGCGGCGCAGGCGCGGATCGCTTCTTCGGCCATCAGCGCGACGATGGGGTTGCCGTCGTGGGCGTACAGGCCCTCGGCGGCGTGCGCGATCGCGTTCAGCGCGCTCGTCACCGTCAGCGCCAGCGGCAGCGTCAGCGTCAACTCGGGGTCGTAGAGGACGGTCTTCGGCAGCACGCGCTGGTCGCGGCCGGTCTTCTTGACGCCGCCTTCGGTGAGGCCCCAGATCGGCGTCACCTCGCTGCCGGCGTAGGTGGTGGGGATCGCGATGATCGGCAGCGCCGACTCGAGCGCGATCGCTTTCGCCAAGCCCGTCGTCGAGCCGCCGCCGATGGCCACGGCGCAGTCGGCGCCCAGGCGCGCGGCTTCCGCCCGCGCGGCGCGCGCCGTCTCGACCGGCACGTGCATCACCGCCTCGGCGAAGACGCCGCCGGCGCGCTCGCCCAGCAGCGCGGCGACGCGCGCGGCCGCATCGGCCTGCTCGGGCGTCGCAAGCACGAGCGCGCGGCGCGCGCCGAGGCGCTCGACCTCGGCGCCGGCCTGGTTGATCGCGCCGGCGCCGAAGACGACGCGCGACGGGTGGGCGGTGTAGGTGAAGGCGTTCATCGCGCGGCGATTGGAGCAGCGCTGCGGCGCCGCGTCACGCGGCGCCGCGGGAACACTGATTTCCGCCCCGAACGGGCGTCAGTCGAACCGCGGCAGCTCGAAGCCGTAGAACACCGACTCGCGCGTCGCGCGCAGGTGCGGCGCGTCGCCGATCTCGACGCGCACGGCGCTCAGGCGCTCGTAGGGGCGCGTCGCCACCTGGCCCGAGCCCTGCACGCAGGCCAGCAGCAGCACCTGCTGGCCGCGCGGCAGGATCAGCTCGGCGCCGGCGGCCACGCGCAGTTGCGTGATCGCCAGCCCCCGCTCGTTGAAGCGGCCGAGCGTGCGCAGCCACACGCCGCCGTTGCCCGGCATCGGCACCCACGAGAAGCGCTCGGGGTCCATCAGCACCGGCGCCGAGTACTGCGGCTGCACGTACTGGATCGGCCGGCGGTGCACGTGCTCCCACACGGCCTCGTAGCTGTCCTTGCTGTGGCGGATGCCGTGCGCGTCGACCCAGTTGAAGCAGCCGTCGGCGAAATCGCCCTTGCCGCGCAGCGCCGCGATGCCGTTGCGCAGCTGGCGACGGCTCATGTAGCCGGCGCCCGACGGGCCGCCCACCTGCAGCAGCAGCGTCTGGCTGCGGCCATCACCTTGCTGCGTGTAGTGCGTGCCTTCGCAGAAGTAGCCCACCGTGCCGGCCGGCTGCACGAGCCCGGGGCCGAACTCGAACGCGCCGTCGAGCATGATGCGCACCTGCTCGAAGTTGTGGCGGTGCCGCCCGGTCGCGTAGCCGCCGTTCACCGAGACGAGCTGCAGCGCGAAGTTGTCCGGCGCGCCCTCGCGGCCGGTGAGCAGGTCGTGGTACGTCACGCTGTCGCGCCCGTTCAGGCGCGGCGGCTCGAAGCGCGGCGCATCCTGGAGCCTGACCAGTTGCATGAACACTCCGCGTCCTTTCGCTAGCGCGCCCGGCCGCCGCACGGCCCGAGCAGGGCGGCGCGACGGGCCAGCGCCAAAGCGCCGGCCTCGGCCGGCGCGACGACACGGGGGAACCCGGACCCCGATCCGCGGGGGTCTTCAAGGAGGTCGCGGCGTGGCGCCGGCGCGACGCGGCGCGCATCGGCAGGGCCACCGGCATGACCGGCAAAGTCAGCAGCCGGCGCGGCCGAAGCGGGCTTAGGCTCGGACGCAGGCTCGAGATACGGACGCATGGTGAGGAGTACGGCTGAGGGCAGCGAGCGAGCCGTGGCGCTGAACGCCCACGTGCAGGGTTAGGTGGTGTCGCTCGTCTGTCACATTCTGCGCGCCGATTTACCGCGGCGAGACCCCTCAACCCCTGGGGCAGAATGCGCCGCTCCCCGTGAATCGATGAATCCGACCGCGCTGTTGCGCGTCGCGTTTGCCGGCGCGGGCAGACACGACCGCGCACGATCTGCGCGCCCCTCGATGGCCCTCAAATCGACGATCTTCAAGGCCACGCTGCAAGTGGCCGACATCGACCACGGCTACTACGCCGACCACGCGGTGACGCTCGCCCGCCATCCGAGCGAGACCGACGAGCGGCTGATGGTGCGCCTGGTCGCACTGGCGTTGCAGGCACACCGCGTGCAGACGCTCGCCGGCGGCGACGCGAATTGGAGTTTCGGCCGCGGCCTCTCCGACCCCGACGACCCGGACGTCGTGCTCACCGACTTCACCGGCCGCCGGCGCGTGTGGCTCGAAGTCGGCCAGCCCGAGGACAAGCCGCTCGCCAAGGCGTGCAGCCAGGCCGACCTCGTCGTCGCCTACCCGTTCTCGGCCACCGCCGAGGTGTGGTGGCGCGGCATCGAAGGCAAGCTCGCGCGCCTGCCGCGCCTAGAGGTCTGGCGCCTGCCCGCCGCCGCGACTCAGGCCCTCGCCGGCGCGGTGGACCGCAGCATGCAGTGGCAGGCGACGATCCAGGACGGCGTGCTGTCGCTCTCCGGCGAGGCCGGGCACTTCGAGGTGGAGCCGGTGCGGTGGAAGTGAGCCGGCCAGGGCCTCATTGCCCGGTCGTCCGTCCCCGCGCTCGTCACGCAGCCCAGTTCGCCAGCTTCAGCCCCGGCACGCGCTCGAACTCGCGCGTGTTGTCGGTGACCAGTGTCACGCCCAGGGCCTGGGCGTGCGCGGCGATCAGGCTGTCGTAGGGGCCGATCGGCGTGCTCTGGCTGGCGAGCCACGACCTCACCTGGCCCGCCACCTCGGCGGCGGACGCATCGGACTCGGCCACCTCGAGCCAAGGCTTGCAGCACCTTCGGCGGACGCTCGTTGATGGCGTAGATGCAAGTGTCGGTGTCGAGCATGTAGCGCATCACGCAACCCGCCCCAGGTCAACGCGCGGCGCGAATCGGTGCGCGCCGCTGTTATTCGCCGGGCTGCTCGCGCTCGAGCGCGATGCCGGGTTCGAACGCCATCAGCGCGTCGATGAGCGCGTCAGGGCTGGCCAGCGGCACCGCGCTCAGGACGACCTCGTTGCCGACGCGGCGAATGTGGACCTCGGTGCCCTCGAAGCGGAACTCCTTGGGCAGCCGAACCGCCTGGCTTCCGCCGTGGATGAAGAGCTTGGCTGCGGGCATGTGATCTCCTCGAAGATGCCGCGATTCTGGCAACGTAGCTACGTCGTAGCTACATCGCCGCGCCGCGCGAATCGGTCCGCGCCCCCTCGCGGCCCTACAACAACACGATGTCGTACTGCTCCGGATTCATCGTCGGCTCGGCGGAGAGCGAGATTGGCCGGCCGATGAACTCCGACAGGCCCGCGAGGTGCACGCTCTCCTCGTCGAGCAGCATCTCGACGACGCTGGCACTCGCGACGACGCGGAATTCCTTCGGCGCGAATTGGCGCGCCTCGCGCAGGATCTCGCGCAGGATGTCGTAGCACACGCTGCGCGCGGTCTTCACCTGGCCGCGGCCGGCGCAGGTGGGGCATGGCTCGCACAGCATGTGCGCCAGGCTCTCGCGCGTGCGCTTGCGCGTCATCTCCACCAGGCCCAGCTGCGTGAAGCCGCTGACCGTCGTGCGCGTCCGGTCGCGCGCGAGCTGCTTCTTCAGCTCCGAGAGCACGGCCTGCTGGTGCTCTTCGCGCGTCATGTCGATGAAGTCGGCGATGATGATGCCGCCCAGGTTGCGCAGCCTGAGTTGCCGCGCGATGGCGCCGGCCGCCTCGAGGTTGGTCTTGAAGATCGTGTCTTCGAAGTTGCGCGCGCCGACGAAGCCGCCGGTGTTGACGTCGATCGTCGTCAGCGCCTCGGTCTGGTCGATGATCAGGTAGCCGCCGCTCTTCAGTTCGACGCGGCGGCCGAGCGCGCGCACGATCTCCTCCTCGATGCCGAAGAGGTCGAAGATCGGCCGCTCGCCCTTGTAGTGCTCGAGCTTGCCGGCGGCGCGCGGCATGTAGACCTCGCCGAACGCCTTCAGCGCGTCGTACTGCATCTTGCTGTCGATGCGGATCGTCTGCGTCGCCTCGTTCGTCAGGTCGCGCAGCACGCGCTCGGCGAGGCTCAAGTCCTCGTGCAGCAGCGTGCCGGCGCGCTGGCTCGTCGCGCGTTCGCGGATCGCCGCCCAGGCGCGGCGCAGGTAGGCGATGTCGTCGGCCAGCTCGGCGTCGGTGGCCTCCTCGGCGTTCGTGCGCAGGATGAAGCCGCCGGTCGGCGTGCCTTCGGCCAGCCCGGCCTGCGCGAGCGCGGTGACACGCGCGCGCAACTGCTCGCGCAACTCGGGGCTGCCGATCTTCTGGCTGATGCCGATGTGGTTGTCGTGCGGCAGGAAGACGAGCATGCGCCCGGCGATCGACACCTGCGTCGACAGGCGCGCGCCCTTCGTGCCGATGGCGTCCTTGATGACCTGCACGGTCAGCGTCTGGCCTTCGAAGACCTGGCGTTCGATCGGCAGCGGCGGCGTGTCGGCGGCGCGCGCACTCTGGCCGTTGGCGCCGCCGCCGTTGCCACCGCCGTTGCCGTTTCCACCGCCACCATTCGCTGCCAGCGCCGTCGTGACGCTGGCGCGCGCGACAGGCACCGCCGGCAGCAGGTCGGCCACGTGCAGGAACGCCGCACGCTCGAGGCCCACGTCGACGAACGCGCTCTGCATGCCCGGCAGCACGCGCACGACGCGGCCGAGGTAGACGTTGCCGACCTGGCCGCGTTCGAGAGCGCGCTCGATGTGCAGTTCCTGCACGGCGCCGTTCTCGACGATGGCCACGCGCGTTTCCTGCGGCGCCCAGTTGATGAGGATGTCCTGGCTGGCCATGGCGTGTGAGTCTAGGCGGTGGCCGGCGCTGCATCGCGGCCGGGCACACGAGTGAGGGCCGTGAGGGCCGTCGGCACGCCGGCGGCGCGCAGCAACTGCACGGTTTCGTACAGCGGCAGGCCCATGATCCCCGAGTGGCTGCCCTCGATGCCGGCGATCCAGCCGGCGAGCGCGCCCTGGATCGCGTAGGCGCCGGCCTTGCCGAACGGCTCGCCGCCGGCGACGTAGGCGGCGATCACCTCGGCCGGCAGCGGCGCCAGCCGCACGCGCGAGACCGACAGCGCGCGATGCACGCGCCGGCCGTCGTGCACGGCCACCGCCGTCAGCACGCGGTGCGTGCGGCCGGCCAGGCGCGCCAGCGTCGCCGCGGCCTCGGCCGCATCGGCCGGCTTGCCGAGGATGCGCGTGCCGAGCGCAACCGTGGTGTCGGCGCACAGCACCGGCGCTGCCGGCCGGCCCGTCGCCGCCAGCCGGCGCATCGCGGCGCGCAGCTTCAGCGCCGTCACGCGCTGCACGTAGGCGGCGGGCAGTTCGCCGGGGTGATGCGCCTCCAACGCCTCCAGCTCTTCCAGCGCCGCCGCGTCCTCGTGCGGTGCGGGCAGCAGCGGCTGGAAGGGCACGCCCGCCTGCGTCAGCAACTGGGCGCGGCGCGGGCTTTGTGAGGCGAGGTAGACAAAGGGGAAGGCGGCACGGGGCATCGGCTGCATTCTGGCGGGGCGCCGACGCCGAACGGCTCGGGGAAGATCACAGGGTCATGACAGGTCCTGGCAGTGTCCAGCAAGGCGGGCATCATTGCTGCCCATGCGTAGTCCCAATCTCCTGCCGAATCCTTCGAGCCCGGCCATGAACACTCCATCACCAACCACCGCCGCCGCGCGCACATCTGCGCTGCTGTCTGCGCTCGCGCTCGCCGCCGTGCTCGCCGGCTGTGCCGGCGCGCCCAGTGCCCCGTCGGCCAACGTGCCGACCGGCGGCACCGCCGCGCAGGCGCACGCGCGGCTGCTGGACGCGTTCAACCACTGCAACGAGGCGGCGTATACGGCCGCGTTCGCGCCGCTGTTCACGCTGGTCACGTCGACGACGCCACAACCGGTGACGTCGCGCGACGGGCTGCAGCGCCACCTGGCCGCCGGCTGCGGGCGGGGCGCGCGGGCCAACGCCAGCGTCGTGCAGCAGACGGCGCGCGTCAGCGGCAACATCACCGTGCTCGTCGGGCAGTACCGCTGGCGCGTCGCCGCCGCGCCGGGCGCGGCGCCCGTCGAGGTGCCGCAGAACTTCACCGTCGTGTTCGAGCGGATGGCCGAGCGCTGGATGGTGCTGGCGCATCACGTCTCGGTCGCGCCTTGAGCGCGCAATGACCTTGTCTTGACCCGCCGCCCACGCGCGATGGCAGCCCGCCTCGAAGGCCACATCCTGACGCCGCAGGGCTTCGTCGCCGGCGTGCTCGAGCACGAAGGCGGGCGCATCACGGCCATCCGCGGCACGCCGGTGGCCGACGAGCGCGTGGTGCGCGAGAGCGCGCAGCCGATCCTGCTGCCCGGCTTCATCGACCTGCACGCGCATGGCGGCGGCGGCCACGACGTGATGGACGGCGCCGAGGCGGCGCAGGCCGTGGCGCGCCTGCACGCCGGGCACGGCACGACGGCGATGCTGGCGACGACGATGACCGCGCCGCTGGACGAAGTGCAATCGGCGCTCGCCGCGCTCGGCCCGCTTGTGCGCGAGGGCGCGGCACGCGCCAGCGGCGCGGCGCGCTGGCTCGGCATCCACCTCGAAGGGCCGTACCTCAGCCCGCAGCGCCTCGGCGCGCAGCCGGCCTTCGCGCGCCGCGCCACGCTGGCCGAGGTGCGCTCGCTCGACGCGCTGGCGCCGATCCGCGTCATCACGCTGGCGCCCGAGGTCGACAGCCACCTGCCGCTGATCGGCGCCCTGCGCGACGCGGGTTTCCGCGTGCAGATCGGGCACAGCGACGGCCGCTACGAAGACGGCGTCGCCGCGCTCGCCGCCGGCGCCAGCGGCTTCACGCACGTGTTCAACGCGATGAGCCCGTTGCACCAGCGCGCGCCGGGCATCGTCGGCGCGGCGCTGGCGCACGCGCGATACGCCGAGTTGATCGCCGACCTCGTCACCGTGCACGAAGGCGCAGTGCACGTGGCGCTGCGCGCGATCCCGGGTCTCTATTGCGTCAGCGACGCCACCGCGGCCGCCGGCATGCCCGATGGCGTTTACCACCTCGGCCGCGGCGACGCCGCGCAGCGCGTGCACAAGTGTCTCGGCGCAGTGCGGCTGGCCGACGGCACGCTGGCCGGCAGTTCGTTGACGCTCGACCAGGCGCTGCGCAACCTGGTGCAGATCGGCCTGCCGCTGGCCGAAGCATCGCGTCGGCTGGCCGGCGTGGCGGCGCAGTACCTCGGGCTTGCCGATCGCGGCAGGCTGGTCGTGGGGGCGTTTGCCGACGTGGTGAGCGTCGATCGCGACTTGCGTCTCGTCGGCGTGCACGTCGAAGGGGAGTTGGTCGAGCCGCGGGCGTCCTGATCCGACTCGATGTGACCGCCGCTACTCGCGGTGGTACGGATGCCCTTCGAGCAGCGTGTGCGCGCGGTACAGCGCCTCGGCGAGCAGCACGCGCGCCAGCGCGTGCGGCAGCGTCAGGTCCGACAGGCGCAGCGTCTCGTCGGCGCGCTCGCGCAGCGCCGGATCCAGGCCGTCGGGGCCGCCGATCAGGAGCGCGGTGTCGCGCCCCCCTTCGCGCCAGGCGCGCAGCCGCTCGGCCAGTTGCGCCGAGGTGACGGCGCGGCCGCGCTCGTCCAGCACGACACGGCGCGGCGCGCGGCCCTGCCGCGCCTGCGCGGCGAGCGCCGCTTCGATGCGCGCCGCTTCAGCGGCCATGCATTGCGCGGCGGTCTTGCCGCCGCTGCGCGGCTCGGCCTTCAGCGCCACACGTTCGAGCCGCATCTCGGGCGGGAAGCGGCGCACGAACTCGTCCCACGCCGCGTCGGCCCAGGCCGGCTGGCGTTGGCCGATGGCCAGCACCAGCAGCTTCATGGACCTTTAAGCCTGCGCGCTTCAGCGCGGGCGTGCCGGGCCGGCGCGGCGCTTGGCCGCGGCGCCGGTCTTTGGCGCCGGCCGCGCGGGTGGGCGCGGCGTCTTCGCCGGGGTGCGCGCGACAGTCCGGCCGGCACCCGCCTTCGCCTTCGCGGGCGCCTTGGCGGGAGACTTCGCGGCGGTCTTCGCAACGGGCCTGACCGCCTTCTTCGCCACGGTCTTCCCCACGGCCTTGGCTGACTTCGCGGCCACCTTCTTCGCCGCCGGCACGCCCGCGTTCGCGGCCGCGCCATCACTCGCCTTCGGCAAAGGCCGCGGCCCGTCGCCGCCGCGCTTCATCCGCACCGGCTTCGCACCCCAGATCTCCTCGAGGTGGTAGTAGTCGCGGATGGCCGGCTGCATGATGTGCGCCACCGCGGCGCCGCAGTCGACGATGATCCACTCGCCGTTGTCCTCGCCCTCGGTGCGCAGCACCGGCAGGCCGCGTTTCTTGACCGTGTCGCGCACGCTGGAAGCCAGCGCCTTGGTCTGCCGGTTGCTATTGCCGCTGGCGATGATCACCCGCTCGAACAGCGGCGACAGCGCCTCGGTGTTGAAGACCACGATGTTCTGGGCCTTGACGTCTTCGAGCCCGTCGACGATGGCGCGTTGCAGCTTGCGGATGTCCAGGTGCGGCTCCTTGGTGGGTCGGTCGGTGGGTTTCGCGGTGGATTTCCCGGAAGGTCCCTCGGGCGAGCGCCGGCCGTACAGCCGGTGCTGGTCAATATAGCCGGCCACCTCGGCCGGCACCAGTTGGCCCATGCGGACCATGGGTTCACCGGCGGCAAGGTGCCGGCGCACGTCGGTGGCCGACAGCGCCATCGGCGGCAGCGGCACCTCGAGGTGCGGCAGCGCCGCGACCTCGGGCGCCGGCGTGCGCTCGACGCCCGGCCGGCGCGCCACCGCCAGCGTCACCCACGCCGGCAGCTCGCGCCAGCGGTGCCAGGTGTGCAGGCCGGCGTACTGGTCTTCGCCGATGAGGAGCACCCACTCGCAACCCGGTTCGCGCGCGCGCAGCGCTTCGACGGTATCGATCGTGTAGCTGGCGCCCTCGCGTTCCATCTCGATCGGCTCGAGCTTGAAGCGCGCATCGCCGCCCGCGCCGCGGATCGCCGCCTCGACCATCGCGGCGCGGTGCGCCGCGGACGTCACCGCCGCGCCGTCGCGTTGCGTCTTCTGCCACGGCTGGCCGGCCGGCACCCAGCGCACTTCGTCGAGGCCGAGCGCGTCGAGCGCCGCGTGCGCCAGCGCCAGATGCGCGTGGTGCGGCGGATCGAAGGTGCCGCCGAAGAGGCCGATGCGCCGCGGCCGAGTGGACTGCCCCGGCCGCCCTGCCCTCGCCGCCCTCACTCGTTGGCCCAGTCGCGCACGCGCAGGAAGTCGGTGGCCAGCCGCGCCTCGGGCGAGCCGGGCTCGGGCTGCCAGTCGTAGCGCCACTTCACGATCGGCGGCATGCTCATCAGGATGCTCTCGGTGCGCCCGCCGCCGTGCAGCCCGAAGTGCGTGCCGCGGTCCCACACGAGGTTGAACTCGACATAGCGGCCGCGCCGGTACGCCTGGAAGTCGCGCTCGCGTTCGCCGTAGGGCAACTCGCGCCGGCGCTGCACGATCGGCAGGTAGGCGTGCAGGAAGGCGTCGCCGGTGGCGCGCATCAGCGCGAAGCCGTTCGCGAAGCCGCCCTCGGCGAAGTCGTCGAAGAAGATGCCGCCGACGCCGCGCGGCTCGTTGCGGTGCTTCAGGAAGAAGTACTCGTCGCACCAGCGCTTGAAGCGCGGGTAGAGGTCGCCTTTGCTGCTGGCGATGCCGGCCAGCGCGTCGGCGCAGACGCGGTGGAAGTGGCGCGCGTCTTCCTCGAAGCCGTAATACGGCGTCAGGTCCATGCCGCCGCCGAACCAGGCCACCGGCGCGCCGCCGGCGGGCGTCGCGGCGAGCATGCGCACGTTCATGTGCACGGTCGGCACGTACGGGTTCAGCGGGTGCATCACGAGCGAGACGCCGAGCGCCTCGAATGGCGCGCCGGCCAGTTCCGGCCGATGCTGCGTCGCCGACGGCGGCAAGGCTTTGCCACGCACGTGGCTGAAGTTGCAGCCGCCGCGTTCGATCAACGCCCCGCCTTCGACGAGTTGCGTCAGGCCGTCGCCTTCCAGCGCGCCACCGGCCGGGCGCTGCCAGGCGTCGCGGATGAAGCGCTTGCCGTCTTCGTCCTCGAAGGCCTCGACGATGCTTTCCTGCAACGCGACGAGGTAGGCGCGGACCGAGGCGACTTCAGTCATGGCGGTTCGTCTCGGCAATGGAGGATCGGAGCAAGCGCTCAGGCCTTCAACGCGCGGTGCCCGATGTCGGCGCGCCACTGCGCGCCGTCGAAGCGGATCTCGCGCACGGCGCCAAGCGCGCGTGCCTGCGCCAGGCGCACGTTGTCGCCGAGCGCGGTGACGCACAGCACGCGCCCGCCGCTGGTGACGAGCGCGCCGTCCTTGAGCGTGCTGCCGGCGTGGAAGACCTTCAGGTCGGGTGCCTCGGCCGGCAGGCCGCCGATCACATCACCGGTGCGCGGTTTCGCCGGGTAGCCGTGGCTCGCCATCACGACGCCGAGTGCCGTGCGGCGGTCCCATTCGAGGCCGCCCGCGGTCTCGATGCGATCGAGCGTGCCCTGCGCGGCGTGCAGCAGCACCTCGAAGAGGTCGCTCTTGAGCCGCATCAGGATCACCTGCGCCTCGGGGTCGCCGAGGCGGCAGTTGAACTCCACCGTGCGCGGCCGGCCTTCGGCGTCGATCATCAACCCGGCGTAGAGGAAGCCGGTGAACGGCGCGCCGTCGGCGGCCATGCCGGCGAGCGTCGGCCGCACGATCTCCTGCATCGCGCGCGCGTGCACGTTGGGCGTCACCACCGGCGCCGGCGAGTACGCGCCCATGCCGCCGGTGTTGGGGCCGGCGTCGCCTTCGCCGATGCGCTTGTGGTCCTGGCTGGTGGCCAGCGGCAGCACGGTGCGGCCGTCGGTGACGACGATGAAGCTCGCCTCCTCGCCGGCCATGAACTCCTCGATGACAACGCGCGCGCCGTCGGCGTTGTGCGCGACGCCGAGCGTATTGGCGCCGAGCATGTCGTCGATCGCCGCGTGCGCCTCGGCGGCGGTCATCGCGACGACGACGCCCTTGCCGGCCGCCAGCCCGTCGGCCTTGATGACGATCGGCGCGCCGTGCTTCTCGACATAGGCGTGCGCCGCCACCGCATCGCCGAAGGTCGCGTGCCGCGCCGTCGGGATGCCGTGCCGCTGCATGAAGGCCTTCGCGAAGGCCTTGGAGCTTTCGAGCTGCGCCGCAGCCTTCGTCGGCCCGAAGACCGCGAGGCCGCGCGCGCGGAACAGATCGACGACGCCGGCGGCCAGCGGCGCCTCGGGCCCGACGACGGTGAGGTCGATGCGCTCGGCGGCGGCGAAGTCGGCCAGCGCCTCGGGCGCGGTGATCGGCACGTTGGCGATCTTGTTGTCTTCGCGCGCCGTGCCGCCGTTGCCGGGCGCCACGAACACCCGCTCGACGCGCGCGCCCTCGGCCAGCTTCCAGGCCAGCGCGTGTTCGCGGCCGCCGCCGCCGATGACGAGCGCCTTCACGCCGGCAGGTCAGCGTTGTGGTACACGTCCTGCACGTCGTCGAGGTCTTCGATCACGTCGAGCAGCTTCTGCATGCGCTCGGCCTCGTCGCCCTCGAGCGCCACCGTGTTCTCGGCGCGCATCGTCACCTCGGCGATCTCGGGCGCCAGGCCCGCGGCGGCAAACGCCGCCTTCACCGCCTCGAAGGCGCCCGGCGCGCTGAGCACCTCGATCGAGCCGTCTTCACCGGTCAGCACGTCGTCGGCGCCGGCCTCGAGCGCGGCTTCCATCACCTTGTCTTCGCTCGTGCCGGGCGCGAAGACGAACTGCCCGCAGTGCTTGAACTGGAAGGCCACCGAGCCGTCGGTGCCGAGGTTGCCGCCGTACTTGCTGAAGGCGTGCCGCACCTCGGCCACCGTGCGCACGCGGTTGTCGGTCATGCAGTCGACGATGATCGCCGCGCCGCCGATGCCGTAGCCCTCGTAGCGGATCTCCTCGTAGTTCACGCCCTCGAGGTTGCCGGTGGCCTTGTCGATGTTGCGCTTGACGGTGTCGGCCGGCAGGTTGACGGCCTTGGCCTTGTCGATGGCCAGGCGCAGGCGCGGGTTGGCCGAAACGTCGCCGCCGCCCTGGCGCGCCGCGACCATGATCTCGCGGATGACGCGCGTCCAGGCCTTGCCGCGCTTCTCGTCCTGGCGGCCCTTGCGGTGCTGGATGTTCGCCCACTTGGAATGACCGGCCATCTTCGCTGCAGCTCTTTCTCGCGACGTGCGGGGGGAAACGGAAGCGGCGATTCTATCGACCGGGGCCCTTGCATCACCCTTGCAGCGGCGATGCGTGGCCGCGCATAACCTGTGTCGACCAGCGTCGGCGTCCATCCCACTTGCCACGCCCGTCACGAAGTCTCGCCACTCGCTCGCTTCAAGCAGGGGAGGGCCCCGCAGCCGCGCCTTGGCAGCGCGCGGGCGCGGCGCTACCGTCAGCCAACCCATCCGATAACCCATCGGCGAAGTCCTGGCGCGGCCGCTACAGTGCCGCCCTCGCCCCGTCCACCGAAGTGAGTCCGTTGTGAGCCCGCCCGAGCCGATGACATTCGACGACTGGTTGAACCAGGCCTGGGACGAACACGCCGCGCAGCCGGCGGCGGTGGCGGCGCGCATTGCCGACGAAGGCCTGGCGCTCGCGCGCAGCGACGCGCAGGTGGCCGCGCTGATGCGCCTGGCGCACCACCTGCACGGCGAGCACCTCGGCCGCTTCAGCGAAGGGCGGCAGTTGCTGTTCCGCCTGGGCACCAGCCAGCCGGCGGGCGCGGCCAGCGGCGTCGCGCAGCGGGTCTTCGACGCGAGCCTGGCGCTGGCCGGCGGGCTGGCCGACACCCGCGGCGCGCTCGGCACCTCCGAGCGCATCCGCGTCGGCGCGCACGCCGCCGGGGCGCTCGCCGAGCGCGACGCGCCGCGCGCCGGCTCGCTGCTGCGCGAGGCGGCGCTGGAGTTCGACACCGCGCACCTGCCCAACGACGACCCGGCCTGCCGCGCCATCGCCATCAACGGCAACGACATCGCGATGACGCTGTCGGAGAAGCTCCAGCGCAGCGACGCCGAGCGCGACCTGATGCTGCTGGGCGCCCGCGTCGCGCGCGACTACTGGGCGCGCGCCGGCACCTGGCTCGAAGTGGAGCGCGCCGAGTACCGGCTGGCCATCAGCTGGCTGAAGGCGCCCGACCTGGCCGCGGCGCGCCGGCATGCACGCAAGTGCCTGGACCTCGTGCGCGAGCACGACGCGCCGGCCCTGGAGTGGTTCTTCGGCTTCGAGGCGCTGGCGCGCATCGAGCGCGCGCTCGGCAACGCGCCGGCGGCGGCGCGCGCCGTGCAGGACATGAAGGCCGCCTACGAGCGGCTCGACGAGGCCGACGTCGCCTGGTGCCGGCCGGTGCTCGATCGCGTCTCGCGCCTGGCACCGGCCGCGCCCGCGTCGACGGGATTGGGCACCGGCACGTCGGTGTTCCCGTCGACGGGGTTCGAGCGCTGACGAAGCCCGCCCCGCCGGCCGGGCCCGGCGCCACGGCGCTGCTCTAGACTGCGCACACACCGCCCGAGGAGGGCGAACGAGAGCCGGAGCGCCCGATGCCTGATCCCATCCTCGTCGCCCAGCACGGCGACATCGCATGCCACCTGCTGCCGGCGCTGGCCAACCGGCACGGCCTCGTCACCGGCGCCACCGGCACCGGCAAGACGATCACGCTGCAAAAGCTCGCCGAGAGCTTCAGCGCCATCGGCGTGCCGGTGTTCCTCGCCGACGTGAAGGGCGACCTCACCGGCATCACGCAGAAGGGCACCATCGGCGGCAAGCTCGCCGCGGTGCTGAAGGACCGCGGCCTGCCCGCGCCCGAGAGCGCCGCCTGCCCGGCGACGCTGTGGGACGTGTTCGGCGAGCAAGGTCACCCGGTGCGCGCCACCGTCAGTGACATGGGGCCGCTACTGCTCTCGCGGATGCTCGCACTGAACGAGACGCAGCAAGGCGTGCTCAACCTCGTGTTCCGCATCGCCGACGACAACGGCCTGGCGCTGCTGGACATGAAGGACCTGCGCGCGATGCTGCAGTTCATCGGCGACAACGCGAAGGAATTCACCACCGAGTACGGCAACATCAGCGCGGCGAGCGTCGGCGCCATCCAGCGCGGCTTGCTGCAGATCGAGGAACAAGGCGGCGACCGCTTCTTCGGCGAGCCGATGCTCGACATCGGCGACTTCATGCAGACGGTGGACGGCCGAGGCGTCGTCAACATCCTCGCCGCCGACCGGCTGATGACCTCGCCGCGGCTGTACGCGACCTTCCTGCTGTGGATGCTGTCGGAGCTGTTCGAGACGCTGCCCGAGGTCGGCGACCTCGACAAGCCGAAGCTCGTCTTCTTCTTCGACGAGGCGCACCTGCTGTTCGACGAGGCGCCCAAGGCGCTCGTCGAGCGCATCGAGCTCGTCGTGCGGCTCGTGCGCAGCAAGGGCGTCGGCGTGTACTTCGTGACGCAGAACCCGCTGGACGTGCCCGACAGCGTGCTCGCGCAGCTGGGCAACCGCGTGCAGCACGCGCTGCGCGCCTTCACGCCGCGCGACCAGAAGGCGGTGAAGACGGCCGCCGAGACGATGCGCGCCAACCCGAAGATCGCCGACCTGGCCACCGCGATCACCGAGCTGGCGGTCGGCGAGGCGCTCGTCAGCTTCCTCGACGAGAAGGGCCGCCCGAGCATCACCGAGCGCGTCTACGTGCACCCGCCGGGCAGCCAGATCGGGCCGATCACGCCCGAGCAGCGCCGTGCGCTGGTGGCCGGTTCGCTGGTCGCCGGCGTCTACGAGAAGGCCGTCGACCGCGACTCGGCCTACGAGAAGCTGAAGGGCCGCGCCGAAGCGGGCGCGGAAGCCGCCGGCGGGCGCGGCCGCGGCGAGGCAGGCGGCGGCATGGGCGGCATCGGCGGCCTGCCGATGCCCACCGTGCCGGGCGGCGCACAAGCTGGCGGCGCGGGGGGTGCAGGCGGCGGCCTCGGCGGCATGCTGAAGGACGTGGTGATGGGCAGCACCGGCCCGCGCGGCGGCCGGCATCCGGGGCTCGTCGAGAAGGCGGCCACGTCGGCGGTGCGCAGCATCGGCACGGCAGTCGGCCGCGAGATCATCCGCGGCGTGCTCGGCTCGTTGCTGGGCGGGCGCCGGCGCTAGGAGCCTGCGCGGCAGAAATCCAGGCCCGCGCCGGGGCGAGTCAGGGCGTCGGGCAAGGCGCGCGCGAGGCGTGGGGCCGCGCCCCCACAACGAGCGCGCAACGCCGCCCGGCGCCCTGAATCGCCCCGGCCCTTCGGGTTGGAGCCGCAAGGGGGCGCATGCGTCGTTGCGACGCTTGCCCGGGCGGCCAGCCCGGGCAGCGCGTCGCGCCTAGCCTGCGCCCCCTTGCGGCTCCAACGCGGGCCTGGATCTCTGCCGCGCAGGCTCCTAGCTCACTCAATCCGCCTTCAGCGCCATCGCGTGCTGCCAGGTGTCGGCGCGGTGGCGGAACTTCTGCACCAGGCCCTTTTCGTTGAAGCGCCAGATGTGCACCTCGTCGCGCTCGACGATGCGCTTGCCGGTGGCGCGCACGGTGCCTTCCAGGTCGACCAGCGCCACGACCAGGCGGCCCTCGGCGAGGATCTCGCGCGGCGCGAACGCGTGGAACTCGACCTGCGCGCCCAGCACCTCGAAGAAGCGCACGACGTTGTCGCGGCCGTTCAGCGGCTGCAGCCACGGCACGGGGTTCGGGAAGGTGTCGTGCTCCCACTGCACGTCCGGCGCCAGCCGGGCCAGGATCGCCGGCACGTCGCCGCGCCCGAAGTCGCCGTAGATCTGCTGAACCGTCTCGATCGGTGTCATCTGATGCTCCTGCGGTTGGGTTGGGGCCTTCAGCCCGTTAACCGGCGCAGCGCAGGCGGTGCCGATGCGCCGGATGCCGGGTCTACGGCGCACCGGGCGCCATGGATGCAGGAGCGCGGAGATGCAGCGGCAGCGCGCCGCGCGGATCAGCGCCCGCCCGGCGGCGCCAGCACACGCGCGGCGCTGTCCAGGGCCGGCAGCAGCCGGTTGGCGAAGTAACTGTTCGGCGAATCGGGCTCCAGTGCGACGAGCACCAGGTTGGCCAGCGGCTGGTCCAGCGGCACGTACCAGCTGCCGGCCGCCGCCGCCAGCCGCCGCGGCGCCAGCGCCACCTGCACGAGGCGCGCCGTCTGCCGCTCGGCGACGCGGCCGAGCACGTCCGGGCGCGTCGCCTCGACGCTGGTGATCTCGGTCCACCCTTCGGCGTCCAGCACGCGCGGCTCGGCGAGCCGTTCGATGCGCACGCCGAGCGCGCGCAGCCGCGCGATGGCCTCTTCGGCGTCGGCGGCCAGCCAGTAGCCGCACGGCCGCGCGCGGGTCTTCAGCGGCCGCAGTTCCAAAGACGAGAGCCACTGAACGCGCAGCGCCTTGTCGGCGCCGCTTTGCGGGTCGAGCATGACGACCTCGCGCGTCCCCGGCGTCTGGCCGGCCAGCACCACCGCCTCGCCGCGGCAGGCGCTGCCGGCCACCTGCACACCGGCGCGGTCGCGCAACACCAGCAGGTCGCCGGCGCGCGCCGCGGCCTCGGTGAGGATCGAGGTCAGCGCGACGACGTGCGTGTGCACGCGCCGGGCCAGATGCAGCCGGCCGATGCCGACGCCGCGCGTTTCCAGCAAGATGCTGATGGCGTTGCGCAGGCCGTGCACGTTGCGCGCGGTGTCCGGCTGCACGCCGCCCATCGCCAGGCGCAGATCGCCGGGGACGAGCGCGTTCGTGTAGTACCACTCCTGCGTCAGCCCGGCGCGCGTGAGCGCGGCCACGAGCGGCTGGCGGAACCACGTCTCGGCCGCCTCGGTCAGCGAGACGGGCAGGTTCGCCGTCGTCGCGTACTGCAGCAAGAGGTCGTTGCGCTGCACGGCGCCGAACTTCTCGAGGTAGCGTCCGACCACCGTGTGCTCGTGCGCGTCGACGACGACGGCCGGGTCGAACGCCTGCACCAGCGCCGCGACGGCGCGCGCCTCGGGCGTACGCAGCAGCAGGTGGTCGCGGTTGATGTCCGAGCCGTGCCGGCCGACCCGCTGGCCGTGCACGGCGCCATCGGGGTTGGCCCGCGGCAGCAGCACGACCTCGATGCGATCGAGCAGCGGCGCGAGTGCGCCGCCCGGCGCCAGCTGGCCGGCCAGCGCCAGCAGCGCCTCGGCGCCGGCCGGCTCGTCGCCATGCTGCTGGCCGATGAGCAGCACCCGCGGGCGCGGGCGCGCCGGCGGCGTGTCGGTCGCCGGTGAGGCGAAATGCAGCGCCTCGATCGCGACGCCCTCGTGCGACTTCCCCGCCGGCACGACGCGCGGCCCGCCGGCGCGCGCGGCCAGCGCACGCAGCACCGCGGCGAGTTCGTCGTTGCTCGTGAAGCGTGTGCGGCCCGGCGCGAGCCCCGGCACGTCGTAGTGCACCGGCGGGTCGGGGAAGCGCGCGGCGACCGCAGCGGAGTAAGGCGGCGACGGCGGCGACAAGGCGGGGGCCGGCGGCGTCGACGAGGCGGGCGCCGGCGGCGTCGAAGCTGCGCCCGCCGGGGGCGCGACACGCGCTGCCGCCGCGGCGCCGGGCTCGGCCGCCGTCGGCGGGCGCGGCGCGGCTGATGTCGCCGCTTCGGCGCGCGTCGGCGCCGCAGGCGCAACCGCATCGCCCGGCGGCGCGAGCCCCGCGCAGCCGAGCAGCAGCGGCAACAGCAACGACGACAACGACAACGATCGCGGCGGCATGGGTTCGGAGAGTTTCTCGACGCGCGGCCGCCTTGGCCGGAGCCGGGCCGCGCCAGAATCGCGCCGCCACGGCCCCGCCAAGCGGCTCGGGGCGGCGACCTTCAGAAGAGGCGCGATGTTGAAGTGGATCGTCATTGTCGTTGCGCTGCTGGTCTTGTTGCCGCTGCTCGCCGGGCGGCTCGGCTGGCTGCACGGGCCGGCGCCGACGCGCCTGGGTGTCGTCGACGGCCGCCTGAAGCCGCCGTCGAGCACGCCCAACAGCGTCAGCAGCCAGGCCGACCTGTGGCCCGGGCATCGGCAACGCGAGGTCGCGCGCATCGACCCGTTCGCAGCCGGTGCGGCCGCCGGCGGCGCCGACGCCGCCTGGGCGCGGCTGCAGCGTGTCGTCGCCGCGGCGCCGGGCGCGCGCATCGTGCGCGTCGAGGGTGACTACCTCTATGCGCAGTTCACGACGCGCTGGCTTGGCTTCATGGACGACGTCGAGTTCTGGCTCGACCGCCGCGCCGGCGTGATCCACGTGCGCTCGGCCTCGCGGCTGGGCCGGCGCGACTTCGGTGTCAACCGGGCGCGCGTCGAGGCGCTGCGGGCGGAGGTGGCGCGGGCCGGGGCGGGCGGCTGAGGCGGGCCTCGGCCGCTGCATCCGTGGATGTCGGGGCGCCGTATGCCGATTGGCGGAGGCGGTCTGCCGCGATGAAACGCGGCAAGGCCGTGGCCGCCGCTGACCCTCACTGCTTGCGCGCGATGACCGCCGACCTCGTTGATCTCGTTGACCCGGCCCGCGTGCCGCACCTCGTCGCGGCCGCGGCCAACCTGGCCGCCGTCGCGGCGCCGGCTCGCCGAGGACTTGCCGCCAATGACGACCCCGCCGGAAGGTGGTGGCGCGCCCGACGCGTGCCGATAATGCCCGCCGCGCTCTGCCCGAGTCCTCGCATGCGTCCGTCCGCCCGCCCGCCGTCGCCCGACGGCCGCGGCGCGCCGGCGCCGGCCGCACCGGACACCGACCACGCCGATCACGCCGATCACGCCGCCCGGGCCCGCCGCGACACCCACCTCGCCCAGCTGCTCGCCGCCGCGGCGGCCGGCGACGCCGGCGCCTTCGAGGTCTTCTACGAGGCGACGTTCGCCTACGCGCGCACGGTGGCCCGGCGCCTCGTGCGCGAAGCCGCCGCCGTCGAGGACCTGCTCGCCGACTGCTACTTCGAAGCCTGGCGCTCGGCCGCCCGCTTCGACGCGGCGCGCGGCAGCGCCGTGACGTGGCTGCTGGTGCTGGTGCGCAGTCGCTGCCTCGACGCGCTGCGCGCCGCCGCGGCGCGCCCCGATCGCCTGCTCGCCGACGTGATGCCGTCACATGACGCGCGTGACGACGACGCGCCAGGCGGCGTGTTCGAACCTCGGGCGGCAGCGCATGGCGCGGACGGCGCTGACGGCGCCGCCGCCGACGACCCCGCCGAACGCCTGTGGCGCAAGCAGGCCGGCGCCGAGTTGCACGCGGCGCTCGCCACCCTCAGCGCGCCCGAGCGCTGGGTGCTGGGCCTGGCCTACCTGCGCGAGCTGACGCAGGCCGAGATCGCGGCCTGCACCGGCATGCCGCTCGGCACCGTCAAGTCGCACGCGCTGCGCGCCCAACAAAAGCTGCGCGCGGCGCTGGCCGATGGCGGGCTGCGGCCCGCCGGCCACGCCGCCGCCCCCCAACGATGAAGCCGCCGATCCCTCCCTTGCCGCCCGTCGACCTGACGGCCGACGTGAACACGGGCGCACCGCCCGACAAACCCCTGCTCGACGCCGACGTGCGCGCCTGGCTCGACACCGCCGTCGCGCCCGACCCGCCGGATGCGCAGGCCCAGGCCCGCGTCAGGCACCGCCTGCTGCGCCGCATCGCCGCCGAGAGCACGCCGCGCCACCTGACGCTGGCGGCCGCCGAGGGCGAGTGGCAGCCGGTCGCCGAGGGCGTGGCGATGAAGGTGCTGCACCGCCAGGGCGAGACGCTGTCGTACCTGCTGCGGCTGCAGCCGGGCGCCGCGTTGCCGCCGCACCGGCACCCGCAGGACGAGGAGTGCCTGGTGCTCGAGGGCGAGATGCACATCGGCGACGTGGTTATCGGCCCCGGCGGCTACCACCTCGGCCGCCGCGGCGTGCCGCACGACCGGCTTACGAGCCCCGGCGGCGCGTTGATCTTCCTGCGCGGCGCCGCGCCCGAGGCGGCGCAGATCCTCTGAGGCTGAGCGCAGGCGCCCCCGCCGCGGCCGGCGCCGGCCCCCAACGCGGCCACCCCCACGGGCGCCGGAGCCCCCTGCCGCCAGCCTAAAATCGCGCCTTTTCGCCGCCGCCCGTTCCACCCGTTCGTTGCGGGCGCGGCCCGGTCCGCGCGCCGCATCCGACCACGGGCGCCGCGGAAGGGCGCCGCGGGCTTTGACGCCGGCCGCGGCCACCGATCGGCCCGAAGGGCCCCAGGGGGAATCACGTTGTCTTCGCGTCCAATCGCCGTTGGGGAACCGACCCCGCCGAACGCTGCCGCCGCGCTCGAGCGCGAGCTGGCGCAGCTGTTCGTCGACGCCTTGAACCTCGAGACCAGCGCCGAGGCCATCGACCCGGCGGCGCCGCTGTTCGGCGACGGCCTCGGCCTCGATTCGATCGACATCCTCGAAGTGGCGCTGGAGATCTCGCAGCGCTACGGCTTCCAGCTGCGCTCCGACGACGAGAACAACCAGCGCATCTTCCAGAACCTGCGCAGCCTGGCCGCGCACGTGGCGCAGCACCGCACGAAGTAGGCGCCGGAAGATCGCCGATCCAACGTCCATGCCGCAAGCGCCCGCGCCCCCGGTGTGGCGCCTCGCCGGCACGGGCGCGGCGCTCGGCGCCTACGCCTGGGTCTCGCACCTGCTGATGGTGCACGCGCCCGACCGCGCCTGGAGCGTCGCGGCGCTGTTCGGCCCGCTGTGGGCCGCCGTCGTGCTGGGCGGGTGGCTGCGCCGACACTGGCCGACGCTCGTCGCCTGCGCCGCGGTGCTGGCCGGCATCGTGATGGTCGTGGCGCGCGGCGGCGTCGATGACATCCACCTGATGTACGTGCTGCAGCACGCCGGCGTGCACATGGCGCTTGCCTGGGCGTTCGCGGCGACGCTGCGGCCGGGGCGCGAACCGCTGATCAGCGCGCTGGCCGCGCACGTGCACCAGACGGTGACACCGGCGATGGCGGCGTACACGCGCGACCTGACGCGCGCCTGGGTCGTCTACTTCGTCGCGATGGTCGTCGTGTCGTTGCTGCTCTTCGCGGCTGCGCCGTGGTCGTGGTGGTCGCTGTTCTGCAACGTCGTCACGCCGCTGGCCTTGCTCGCCTTCTTCGCCGCCGAGTGGGTGTGGCGGCGGCTGCGCCACCCGGAGTTCGAACGAGTCTCGCCGCTGCGGCTGTGGCAGGCGTGGCAGCAGCAGCGCCCCGGGAGCGTGCGATGAGGCGGCTGCCGCGCGGCGATGCCGCGCCGAGGGTGGCCGCGAAGCTGCCGCTGCTTGCCGAGCGCGACCTCGCCGCGCCGATCGCCTGGCGCGGCGGGCACGCCATCAGCGGCGCGGCGTTCCTCGACAGCGCGGCGCGGCTGGCCGAGCGGCTGCCGGTGAGCGGGCGTGCAATCAACCTGTGCCAGGACCGGCTGCACTTCGCGCTCGGCCTGGCGGCCACATTGCAGCGCGGACATTCGAGCCTGATGCCGCCGAACGCGCTGCCGGCGACGCTGCGCCAGCTGCCGGCTGCCGGCGCGCCGCCGTACGTGCTGGCTGACCCCGGCTTCGACGAGGCCCAGGCGGCGGGGCTGCCGGTGGTGCGGGTGAGCTTCGATGAGGCTGGGGCTTCGAACTCACAGCCCGAACGGAAGAGGGCTTCGATAGCTCAGCCCGAACGGTTTGATGCGGCCGTCCCTCGCATCGACGCCGACCTCGCGGCCGTCGTGCTGCTGACCTCCGGCTCGACCGGCGCGCCGCAGCCGCACGGCAAACAATTCGGGCCGCTGACGTTGAACATCGCCGCCGAGGCGGCGCGGCTCGCCGAGTGGCTCGGCCGACCTTCACTGCACGGCCTGACGATCATCGCGACGGTGCCGCCGCAGCACAGCTACGGCCTCGAGTCGAGCGTGCTGCTGGCGCTGTTGGGCGGCGCCAGCCTCGACGCCGGGCGGCCGTTCTACCCGGCCGACATCGCCGCCGCGCTGGCCGCGGTGCCGCGCCCGCGGGCGCTGGTGACGACGCCGTTCCACCTGAAGGCGCTGGTGCAGTCCGGCGTCACGCTGCCGGCCGTCGACCTGGTGCTCTCGGCGACCGCGCCGCTGTCGCCGCAACTGGCGGCGCAGGCCGAGCGCGCGATGGGCGCGCTGCTCGGCGAGATCTACGGCTGCACCGAGGCCGGCCAGGTTGCCGCACGTTTGACGACGCAAGGCGAGACGTGGACGACGCTCGGCGAGCTGCGCATCGCGCGCGAGGCCGGTGCCGAAGGCGATGGCAGCGACGGCGGCGAACGCTTCGTCGTCAGCGGCGGCCACGTCGCCGAGCCGACGCCGCTGGCCGACGTGCTGGTGCTGCACGACGAGCGGCACTTCCGGCTGCTCGGGCGCGCCAACGATTTGATCCACGTCGCCGGCAAGCGCAGCTCGCTGGCGCATCTGAACTTCCACCTCAACCGCATCGAGGGTGTCGACGACGGCGCGTTCTGGCTGCCCGAGGCGGGGGACCTGCCGGTCTCGGTGAAAGGTGGCCCTGCGCAGGTCGAAGCGGTGCTGCGGCCGATCGCGTTTGTCGTCGCGCCGCGCCTCACGTCGCGGCAGGTCATCGCCGCGCTGCGACGTGAGCTCGAGCCGGCGTTCGTGCCGCGCCGCGTCGTCCACGTCGACGCGCTGCCGCGCGAGGCGACCGGCAAGCTCACCGTGGGGGCGCTGCGCACCTGGGCGCTGACGACGTTGGCGGCGGCGGCGCCAGCCGCGGGCGCGTCCCCGCCGCCGGCCACCACCGACGAGTACACGATCGACGCCGCGCACCCGGCATTTGCCGGCCACTTCCCCGGCCACCCGCTGCTGCCGGGCGTCGTGCTGCTGTCGCTGGTGATGCGCTCGCTGCGGCGCTGGTCGGCGTGGCGTGCCTGGCTCGGCGGGAACGACGCGGCGCTCGCCATCGAGCAAGTGAAGTTCCTCGCCCCGGTCGGGCCCGGCGAGCGCGTGCGCGTGCACCTCGACGCGCTCGAAAGAGATGTCGCAAAGGGCATCGCCTTCGAGTGCCGAAGCGGCGCCGCACACGACACCCCCGACAACATCACCGGCGAACGCCGCGGCCGCGTCATCGCGCGCGGCGTCCTCGGCGCGGGGCGCGCGCCATGACCTCGGTGTGGCCGCCGCGGGACGTGCTCGGCGAGGCCGCCGGTCTGCCTGCCGCCGGCACGCCTGCTGCCAGTCCCGACGACAAGTCCGGCAGGCCCACCCGCCCCGCCGCCGACTGGTCCGCCACGCCCGAGCGCAGCAACCGTCTCGCGCTGCGCGTGATGGTCTGGATCGCGCTGCGCCTGGGGCGGCGCATCGCGCGCGTCGTGCTGCACCCGATCACGCTGTACTTCCTCGC
The DNA here is from genome assembly GCA_016716535.1 of Betaproteobacteria bacterium. Taxonomy (GTDB): domain Bacteria; phylum Pseudomonadota; class Gammaproteobacteria; order Burkholderiales; family Burkholderiaceae_C; genus Rubrivivax. Next base: position 235,692 of record JADJWD010000007.1, read on the forward strand.
CTTCGCGCCGGCGGCGCGCCGGCATTCGGGCCGCTACCTCGCCCGCGTGCTCGGCCGCGCGCCGACGCTCGCCGACCGCTATCGCCACTTCCACGCCTTCGCGTCGACGGTGCTCGATCGCCTGTACTTCGTGCGCGGCGCGCTGCACGAATTCGACATCGAGGTGCACGGCGCCGATTTCATGGACGCCACCGTCGCCGAAGGACGCGGCGCCTTCCTGCTCGGCGCGCACCTCGGCAGCTTCGAGGCGCTGCACGCGTTCGGCGCCAGCCGCCCGGGCATGCGTGTGGCGATGGTGATGTACCCGGACAATGCGCGCCTGATCCACGAGGTGCTGCAAAGCGTTGCGCCGCAATTCCAGCTCGGCATCATCCCGATCGGCCGGCCGGGCAGCACGCTGGCCATCCGCGACTGGCTCGACGGCGGCGGCCTCGCCGGCCTGCTCGGCGACCGCTTTCCGCCCGGCGACCCGGCGCGCGCCGGCAGCGTCGCGGTGCCGTTCCTCGGCGTCACGGCGCGCTTCACCGACGGCCCGCTGCGCCTGGCGCAGCTGCTGCGCCGGCGCGTCGTCTTCATGGTCGCGCTGTACCGCGGCGGGCGCCGCTACGAGGTGCGCTTCGAGCCGCTGGCCGACTTCAGCGAACGTGTCGACGATGCGGCCGAACGCGAGCGCCTCGTGCGGCAGGCCGTGCAGACCTATGTCGCGCGGCTCGAGGCGCTGGTGCGCGAGGCGCCGACCAACTGGTTCAACTTCCATGACTTCTGGAATGAGGACTAGCTCGCCCGGCCTGGAACGGCGGCTCTTCGCCGCCGCCGGCGCGCTGGCGCTGTTCGGCGTGGCCGCTCCGTTGGCCGCGAAGGGCACCTTCGACGTCGAGACGTTGATGGCGCTGCTCGCCGAGCGCAAGAGCGGCGAGGCCCGCTTCACCGAGGAGCGCACGGTCACCGGCTTCGACAGCCCGCTGCGCGCGAGCGGCACGCTCGCGTTCACCGCGCCCGACCGCTTCGTGCGCCAGACGCTCGAGCCGCGGCGTGAACGCATGGAGGTGGTGGGCAACCAGCTGCGCCTCGAGCGCGGCGGCCGCGTGCGGCAGATGACGCTGGACGCCGTGCCCGAACTGCTGGCGCTGATCGAGGGCCTGCGCGGCACGCTGACCGGCAACGCGGCGCTGCTGCGCCGGCACTTCGAGCTGCGCCTGGCGGGCCAGGCGCGCCTGTGGACGCTGACGCTCGTGCCGCGCGACGCGGCGCTCGCCGCACAGGTGCGCTCGCTGCAACTGGCGGGCACGGCCGGCGAGCTGCGCACGGTGGAGGTGTCGATGGCCGGCGGCGACCGCTCGCTGATGACGATCGAGCCGCTGCCGGGGCCGGCGGTGTCTGCCGCATCGACTCCCTCGGCCGCACCGGCCCGGCCGGCAACGTCGGCCGCCTCGCGGCCATGACCGCCCCGCTGCCCCGCCGGCACCGCGCCGCGGTGCTCGGCCTGTGGCTCGCGCTCGTCGCGCTCGCTGTCGTGCTCGTGGCGCGCGCGCAGTACTCGGCCGACATGTCGGCCTTCCTGCCGAAGAGCCCGGACGCGCGGCAGCGCCTCCTGATCACGCAGCTGCAAAGCGGGCTGCCCTCGCGCACGCTGCTCGTCGGCATCGAGGGCGCCGATGCGACAGCGCGCGCCGCCGCGTCGCGCGCGCTCGCCGCATCGCTGCGCCAAAGCGGCCTCTTCGAGCAGGTGCAAAACGGCGAGCGCGAAGCGTTTGCCGACGTCGGCCGCTGGCTCTTCGAACATCGCTACCTGCTGAGCCCGGCAGTGACGCCCGAGCGCTTCACGCCCGAGGGCCTGCGCGAGGCGCTCGCCGAGACGCTGTCGCTCGTCGGCACGCCGGCCGGCGCCGAGGCGCGCGAGCTGCTGCCGCGCGACCCCACCGGCGAGATGCAGCGCATCGCCGAGGGGCTGATCCCGGCGGCGGCGCCGCGCCTGGAGCACGGCGTGTGGGTCTCGCGCGAAGCGCCGCGCGCGGTGCTGCTGGCGACCACGCGCGCCGAAGGCGCCGACCTCGACGGCCAGCAGGCCGCGATCGAACAGGTGCGCTCGGCCTTCGCCGCCGTGCGGGCCGCCGCCGCGGGGGCGGCGGCACCGGGCCTCGTGCTGAAGATCAGCGGCGCGCCGGTCTTCGGCGTGCAAAGCCGCGCGCTGATCGAGCGCGAAGTGCAATGGCTCGCGGTCGCCGGCACGGTGGTGATGTCGGCGCTGCTGCTGGCCGCCTTCGCGAGCGCGCGTGCGCTCGGCGCGGCGGTGCTGCCGGTGGCCAGCGGCGTGCTGACGGGCATCGTCGCGGTGTCGCTCGTCTTCGGGCACGTGCACGGCCTGACGCTCGGCTTCGGCGCGACGCTGATCGGCGAGTCGGTCGACTACGCGATCTACTACCTCGTGCAGGCGCGGCCGCGGCCGGGCAGCGCATTGGCCGGCAGCGGCTGGCGGCAATGGCTGCGCGGCAGCTGGCCGACGGTGCGCCTGGGGCTCTTCACGTCGATCTGCGGCTTCGCGGCGCTCGTGTTCTCGGGCTTCCCGGGCCTGGCGCAACTGGGCGTGTTCTCGATCGCCGGCCTCGTCGGCGCCGCGCTGACAACGCGCTGGCTGCTGCCGGCGCTGCTGCCTGATGGCGCCGCGGGCGAGGGCCTGCGCCAGCAGCTCGGCCGCGCCGGCGCGCGACTCTTTGCGGTGCTGCCGCGGCTGCGCGCGGCGGTGTGGGCGCTCGGCGCCGCGGCGCTCGTGTTGCTCGTGGCACGTGGCGAGCTGTGGCGCGCCGACCTGTCGGCGCTGAGCCCGCTGCCGCCCGAACTGCTGGCCGAGGACGCGGCGCTGCGCGCCGACCTCGGCGGCAACGACGCGCGCACGATCGTCGTCGTGCAGGGCGACGACGCCGAGCAGACGCTGCAACGCGCCGAAGCCGCCGCGGCACGGCTCGAGACGCTGGTGCAAGACGGGCGGCTCGCCGGCTTCGACACCGTGACGCGCTTCGTGCCGAGCCTGGCGACACAGGCGCGGCGGCTCGCGAGCCTGCCGCAGCCGCAGGCGCTGCCCGCCGCGCTGGCCGATGCCGCACGCGGCACGCCGATCGAGCGCAACGCGGCGACGCTGCTGGCGCCGTTTGCCGGCGAGATCGAACGCGCGCGCGCGGCCGCACCATTGACGCCCGAGGCGGCGGCGCGCGGGCCGGCCAAATCGCTGATCGATGCGCTGTTGCTGCGGCCGGCAGCGGGCAGCGGGCCGGCGACGGCCGCGCCGACCACCGCGCTGCTGCCGTTGCAGCCCGGCACGCCGATGGCAGCGGGGCCGGCGGCGGCGCCCGCCCCCGCAGCTTCGGCAGCGGCAGCGGGCACCAGCGCCACCACCACCCGCACGCACGACCCGGTTGCGCTGTCCGCGGCGCTGACGACCGCGCTGCAAGACCTGCCCGGCACGCAGGTGCTCGACGTGAAGCTCGAACTCGACGCGCTGTACCAGCGCTACCTGCGCGAGGCGCTGTGGCAGGCGATCGTCGGCGCGCTCGCCGTCGCCGCGCTGGTCGCGCTGGCGCTGCGCAGCGCGCGGCGCACGCTGGCGGTGTGCCAGCCGCTCGCGCTGGCCGTCGTACTGACGCTGGCCGGCCTCGTGCTCGCCGGCGCGACGCTCGGCATCCTGCACCTCGTCGGCCTGCTGCTGGTGGTGGCCGTCGGATCGAACTACGCGCTCTTCTTCGACCAGTCTTTCGAGCCGTCCTTCGAGCCATCGTCCGGCGGTGGAGATGCCGCCGGCGCCGACACGCTCGCTTCGCTCGTGCTCGCCAACCTGACGACGGTGGCCTCGTTCGGCCTGCTCGCGTTCTCGAAGATCCCGGCGCTGTCGGCCATCGGCCAGGTCGTCGCGCCCGGCGCCCTGCTCGCGCTGGTGCTCGCCGCCGTCTTCGCGCGCCGGCGCGGCGGTGCGGGCACCCCGAGTGCCGCAGACGCCGCAGAAACCGCGAACGCGCCGCAGGGCGTCTAGCGCAGTCAGCCGCACCGGCCCCATGTGACAGAATTTTCCAAAGCCTGCCGCACCTGGCGGGCTCCCGCTGCGGTCCCCCGTTCCAGCGCACTTTCCAGCGCCTGCCCCGCGCATGAAGCCCAACGATCTCCCGCTGGCCCGACCCGCCGTGCCGCCCGACACCCCCGCTGCCCGCAACGCCCCCGCCGCCAGCGCCGCCACCGATGCCGCCTGGCGCGAGTTGCACACCGCGGCCAGCGCGCCCTACCGCGGCGTCGGGCGCTTCGCCTGGCACTTCGCGCGCGGCAAGCTCGGCCGCGACCCGGTGTTCCGCGGCCTGCTGGAACGCGGCGACCTCGGCCGCGGCGCGCGTGTCGTCGACCTCGGCTGCGGCCAGGGCCTGATGGCGAGCCTGCTGCAAGCGTGCGCCGATCTCGCCGCGGCCGGCCGCTGGCCGCACGCGTGGCCGGCGCCGCCGGCCGCCGAGGCCTACCACGGCATCGAGCTGATGCCGCGCGACTGCGAACGCGCGCGCGCCGCGACGGCCACGCTGGCTCTGGCACCCACCTTCGAGTGCATCGACATGCGCCAGGCCGTGCTGCCGCCGTGCGAGCTGGTCGTCATCCTCGATTCGCTGCACTACATCGACCACGCCGCGCAGCAGGCGCTGCTGACGCGCGTGCGCGACGCGCTGCTGCAAGGCCGGCCCGAGCGGCCGCGGCGCCTGGTGCTGCGCATCGGCGACGCGGCGGCGAAGCGCGGCTTCGCGGCCAGCCAGTGGGTCGACCGCGCCGTGACGCTGGTGCGCGGCCACCGCGTGCCGCCGACCTGGGGCCGGCCGCTCGCCGCCTGGGTGGCGCTGCTCGGCGAGCTCGGCTTCACGGTGCACAGCGTGCCGATGAGCCAGGGCACGCCGTTCGCCAACGTGCTGCTGGTGGCCGACGTCGTCGGCGTCGCCTGATGGCCGAGGCGGCGCGCATGGCGGGGCCGCAGTCGGGGCCGCCGCCATCCCGGCCGCAGTCCTGGCCCCGCTGCTGGCCCCGCTCTTGGCCCATCACCGCCTGCACGCTCGCCAGCGGCCTCGGCCGCGGCCGCGCCGCCACCTTCGAGGCGCTGGCCGCCGGCCGCAGCGGCCTTGTGCGCCGGCGCTTCGAAACGGCCGACATCGACACCTGGCTCGGCGTCGTCGACGAGGTCGATGAAGTCCGGCTGCCCGCCGCGCTGGCCGCCTTCGACTGCCGCAACAACCGCCTCGCGCACCTGGCGCTGCACACCGACGGCTTCGCCGAGGCGGTGCAGGCCGCGGCGGCGCGCTTTGGCGCGCACCGCGTCGGCGTCTTCCTCGGCACGAGCACGTCCGGGATCCTCTCCACCGAAGTCGCCTACCGCGAGCGCGACGCACTAACGGGCGCACTGCCCGGCTGGCTCGACTACGCGCGCACGCACGACACCTATTCGCTGGCGCGCTTCGTGCGCACGGCGCTGGCGCTCGCGGGGCCGGCGCAGGTGGTGAGCACCGCCTGCTCGTCGAGCGCCAAGGTCTTCGGCACTGCGGCGCGCATGCTCGCCGCCGGCATCGTCGACGCCGCGGTCGTCGGCGGCGTCGACACGCTGTGCATGACGACGCTGTACGGCTTTCGCGCGCTCGAGCTGCTGTCGCCCGAGATCTGCCGGCCGTGGGACGTGCAGCGGCACGGCCTGTCGCTCGGCGAAGGCGCGGGCTTTGCGCTGCTCGAACGCACGGCACACGGCAACGTGCACGGCCACCTGCTCGCCTGCGGCGAGAGCAGCGACGGCCACCACATGAGCGCGCCGCACCCCGAAGGCGCCGGCGCCGCGGCGGCAATGCGCGAGGCGCTCGCGCAAGCGCGCCTCGCGCCGGCCGACATCGACTACCTGAACCTGCACGGCACCGCGACGCCCGGCAACGACGCCGCCGAGGACCGCGCCGTGGCGGCCGTCTTCGGCGCAAACGCCGCGACGCTGGCGTGCAGCAGCACGAAGGGCTACACCGGCCACACGCTCGGCGCGGCCGGCGGCGTCGAGGCGGTGATCTGCTTGCTCACGCTGGCGTACGGCTGGCTGCCGCCGACGCTGAACCTGCGCCAGCCCGACCCCGCGCTCGGCCTGCCGGTGCTGCGCGAGGCGCGCCAGGCGCGGCCGCGCGTCGTCGCCAGCAACTCCTTCGGCTTCGGCGGCAGCAACGCGTGCCTGCTGTTCGGCGCGGCGGAGACTCGGTCGTGACCGCACCGTTGCGCGCCTCGGGCGACATGGCGCCGCTTCAGGTGCTGGTGCGCGGCATCGGCCTCGTCGGCCCGGGGCTCGCGGGCTGGCTTGCCGGCGGTGCCGCGCTGCGCGCGCCCGAGACGTGGCAGCGCGCGGCGACCGTCGTCCCCGCGCCCGACCGCCTGCCGGCCAACGAGCGCCGGCGCGCCGGCCTCGTCGTGAAGGCGGCGATCGCCGTCGCCGACGAGGCGGTGACGATGGCCAACGCCGACCCGGCGCAACTGGCCACCGTCTTCACGTCGGCCACCGGCGACCCGGCCAACTGCCACGCGCTGTGCGAGGCGCTGGCCGCGCCGGACCCTGCCGCGCGGCTGGTGTCGCCGACACGCTTCACGAACTCGGTACACAACACGCCGGCTGGCTACTGGCACATCGCCACGCACTCGCAGCGTGCCTCGACCAGCATCGCGGTGTTCGACGCGAGCTTCGGCGCCGGCCTGCTCGAAGCGGCCGTGTGGTGCGCGGTTCGCGGCGAGGAGGTGCTGCTGGTCGCCTGCGACGTGCCGTATCCGCAGCCGCTGCATGCACTCAGGCCCGTGGCCGACACGATGGCGGTGGCGCTGGTGCTGGCGCCGGTGGGGGCCGCATCCAGTGCGGTAACCGGTCCGATGGCGGCGTGCACGCTCTCGTTGCGCACGCTGGCCGCGCCGGTGGCCGCCAGTGCCTGCGCGCATGCGGCGCTGGAGACGTTGCGCGGCGAGATCCCGGCGGCGCGTGCGCTGCCGTTGCTGACGGCGCTGGCGAGGCACGCGGCGCGTCCAGCGCACGCAGCGGACGCGTCGCACACCGCGCCCGCCGCCGCAACGACGGTCTTCCTCGACGCCGCCGAAGGCTTCACGCTCGCCGTGGACGTGGAGGGCTTGGCGTGAGCCGCGCCCCTGCGACGCTCGACCACGCCGGCATCGCCGCGCGCGTGCCGCACGCCGGCTCGATGTGCCTGCTCGATCGCCTCGTGCGCTGGGATAACGACGAGATCGAGTGCCACGCCGGCGACCACACCGACGCCGCGCATCCGCTGCGCGACCGCGATGGCGGGCTCGACCTCGGGCTGCCGGCAGCCGTGGCGATCGAATTCGCGGCGCAGGCGATGGCGCTGCACGCGGCCCTCGCCACGGAACTCGCCACGGCCAATAGCGAACGGCCGACACCCGGCTTCCTGGCGAGCGCCCGCGACGTGCAGATGCACGCGCCGCGGCTGGACGATGCGCCCGGGCCGCTGGCCGTGCGCGCGCGCCGCTTGGCCGGCGACGAGCGGCAGGCGCAATACCGCTTTGCGCTGCACGACGCGGCCGGGCGGCTGCTCGTCGCGGGGCGCGCGACGGTGGTGTTGAACAGCCCGTTGCCGGTGCCCGCGGTGCCGCCGGCGGCGTCTGCAACTGCCGGAGAGCGCACGTGACCTCCGGCACCTCACCGCTCGCCGGCAAGCGCGCCCTCGTCACCGGCGCCAGCGGCGCGATCGGCAGCGCCATCGCGCGCCGGCTCGCCGCCGACGGCGCGCACGTGCTGTTGCACGGCCACTCGCGGCCCGAGGCGCTGGCCGCGCTCGCCGCCGAGATCATGAACGCCGGCGGCCGCGCCGAATCCGCGCTGTTCGATCTGAGCGACGACGACGCCGTGCGCGCCGCCTGCGAGCGCATGCTCGAAGGCGGGCCGGTGCAGGTGATCGTCAACAACGCCGGCATCCACGACGACGCCGTCTTCCCCGGCATGCGCGCGGCGCAGTGGTACGGCGTCATCGACGTGTCGCTGCACGGCTTCTTCCGCGTCACGCAGCCGCTGGTGCTGCCGATGCTGCGCACGCGCTGGGGCCGCATCATCAACATCAGCTCGGTGGCGGCGCTGGCCGGCAACCGCGGCCAGGTGAACTACGCCGCCGCGAAGGGGGCGCTGAACAGCGCGACGAAGGCGCTGGCGCTCGAACTGGCCAGCCGCGGCGTCACCGTCAACGCGATCGCGCCGGGGATCATCGACTCGCCGATGGCGACTACCGCCGCGGGCGCCGGCGGCGTCTTCGACGCCGCGGCGATCAAGCGCCTCGTGCCCGCGCAGCGCGCCGGCCGGCCCGACGAAGTGGCGGCGCTGGCCGGCTTCCTCGCCGGCCCCGAGGCCGGCTACATCACCGGCCAGGTGATCTCGGTCAACGGCGGGCTCGTCTAGCGCGATCGCCGCTTCGCCCGAATCGGCCCGGCACGCCCACTGCCCAATGCGCTGCGATGAATTCGTCCGCAGAAAGCAGCGCGCTGACCCGCCGGCCGGTGCTGGGCGCCCTTGGCGCGCTCGCCGCGGCGTCCCTGGGCGGCACCGCCGGCTGCATGAGCTGGCCCGAGCCCACTGTGCCGATGCGCGTGCGGCACATCGCGGCGCGCTGCGCGCCGCAGCGGCGCGTCGTGCTGCTGCCCGGCGTGCGCAGCCTTGCCGACGACTTCGTGCACGAGGGCTTCGTGGCGCAGTTGCAGCGCGCCGCGCCGGCCTGCGAGGTGCTGCTCGCCGATGCGCACCTGGGCTACTTCGTCGAGGGCCAGTTGCTGCGCCGATTGCGCGACGACGTGCTGCGGCCGGCGGTTGTGCCCGCCGGCGGCGGACGCACTGCGGCAAATGACGCGACGAACAGCGCGACAAGCAGCGCGACCCATCGCGCGGCGCTCGAGCGGCCGTGGCTCGTCGGCGTCTCGCTCGGCGGCCTCATGGCGCTGGCCTACGCGATGCGGCACGGCGACGAGTTGGCCGGCGTGCTGGCGATCGCGCCGTACCTCGGCCAGCGCACGCTGCTGCGCGACATCTCGGCCGCCGGCGGGCCGCTCGCCTGGAGCCGCCGGCCGCCACCGGCGCACCTCGAGCCGCACGAGGCGACCGAGCACGCGCTGTGGCGCTGGTTCGCGAGCCCGGGCTTCGGCACCGCGCATCCGACGGTGCATCTCGCGTTCGGGCGCAACGACCGCTTCGGCGATGCGCTGCGCGTGCTGCAGTCGCTGCTGCCTGCTGACCACACCGACGTGATCGACGGCCGCCACACCTGGGCGCCTTGGCGCGTGCTTTGGCAGCGCTGGCTCGATCGTGGCCTGCTCGCCGCGCCGGCGCTCGGCTGCGGACCGACTCAGCTCTGAAACGGCGGCCGCCCGAACAGGCGGCGCATCGCCAGCAGCGGCAGCCGCAGCAGGAACTCGACCATCAGCCGCGTGTGCATCCAGGTCAGCAGCACGTTGTCGCGGCCGTAGCGGAAGTGCGAGACGCCGCCTTCGTCGGCCCGCAGGTACTTCACCGGCGCGTCGAGATTCACCGGCTTGACGCCGCGCCAGGCCAGGCGCACCGCCGCTTCGGTGTCGAAGTCGAAGCGGCGCATCCAGGGCTGGCGGCGCATCACCGCGGCGAGCGCGGCGACCGGATAGACGCGAAAGCCGTAGAGCGAGTCGCCGATGCCGGCAAACAGTGTCTCGAGGTTCGTCCAGCCGTTGCTGATGCGCCGGCCGCGCACGCGGATCAGCGGCGCGCTGGCGTCGAACACCGGGCGGCCGAGCACCATCGTCTCGGGCCGCGCCATCGACGCTTGCATGAACGCCGGGATCAGGTCGGCCGGGTGCTGGCCGTCGGAGTCCATCGTCAGCGCATGCGTGTAGCCGCGCCGCTCGGCTTCTTGCAGGCCATGCAGCACCGCGGCGCCCTTGCCGCGGTTCTCGGGCAGCACCCACACCTCGAGGCCCGGGTCGCCGGACGCCAGGCGCTGCAAGCCCGCGGCGGTGCCGTCGGTGCTGCCGTCGACGACGACCCACACCGGGCACCACACGGCACGCGCCGCGGCGACCGTCTCGTAGACCTTGGCGCCGGTGTTGTAGCTGGGGATCAGCACGAGGTGCGTCGCCGAGGGCCCGGCGGCGCGCGTCGGCGGCGCAGTCATCGGTCGCCCTTCGCACGCGGAGGCACGACGCCCTTCGCTTGCGGCGGCACGACGACCTCGGCGGCGTAGTACGCCTCGATCTCGCGCGCCAGCGCCTCGTGGTCGGCACGCGGCTCGAAGCGGCGGCCCAGGCGCACCGAGAACTCGATCGGCAGCGGCGGCAGCCGCCACAGCGGCCAGCCCTTGCGGAGGTACGGCGAGTGCGTGTCGATGAAGACGGTCTGGATCGGCACCTTGGCGTGCTTGGCCATCAGCGCGAAGCCGCTCTGGAACGGGTTGGTCGGCGCGCGCATCGTGCGCGTGCCTTCGGGGAACATGACGAGCTGGCCGCCGTCGCGCAGGTCGGCCACCGCCTGGCGCACCATGCCGTGTGCCGAGTCGTTGGGGATGTAGCGCGCCAAGAGCGCCCCGGCGGCGAGGAACGGGTTGCGCATCAGGCTCGCCTTCATCACGCAGGCGCTCTTCGGCAGCCGCGCGACGAGCACCATCGCGTCGAGCAGGCTCGGGTGGTTGGCGACGATGACGAGGCCGGCCTCGTCGCGCAGCACGTCCAGCGCCTCGGCGTGCAGGCGCAGCAAGCCGAACGGCCGCGTGAAGCGCCAGTAGCCGCGGTAGCCGTTGGCGATGCCGGCGCGGCCGAGCCGCCGCCCGGTGGCGCGCGGCAGCAGCGGATACAAGACGAACGCGACGACGTTGAACACCGTCGAGGCGAGCGCCAGCGCCAGCAGTTGCGTCTGCAGCGACAGCCAGGCAAGCGGCCGCAGCACGAGCGGCACCGTTTGCGGTACGCGCAGCGTGCTCAATCGGGCACCTTCACCATCACCGGCGAACGCGCGAAGACGTACGACACGGCGATGCCCGCGGCCCACGTGTCGGGCCGCGTCACCAGCGGGCTCGCCGCGAAGGCGGCGCCGCGCACGCTGTCGGCGCGCACGAACGTGCCCACCCACCACGGCCCGAAGCGGCGCGTGGCACCGGCCGTGGCCTGCCAGCCCGAGCGCCCGCCGGCGGCGCGATACGCGGGCCGCATTGCGGTGGCGTACTCGCTGGCCACGTCGTAGGTGTAGCCGTGGAAGCGCCGGTCGCCCCACAGGCCGCCCAGGCGCACGCCGACGTCCCAGCCGCTTTGCATCCAGCCGGCGCTGAGGTACGGCGACGCGGTCCAGCCGATGTGCTCCGAGCGGCCCTGCACGGTGAACGCAGCGCGCACCGGTGCGCGCAGCTCGACCTTCCAGTCGGCGCCGCGCGCGAGGGTGAGGTTGACGTTGGGGCCGAACTCGAAGGTCGGCGCGAGGTCGGGCATGCCGCTGCGCGCGCGGTTGCCGTCGCTGCGCGCCGGCGCGCTGCCGGCGACGCTCAAGTCGATCTCGAGCGCGCGACGCTCGAGCAGCACGGCGCGCGCGCCTTCGCGGTCGGCGCGCAGGAAGCGGCCGCGGTAGACGAAGTACGGCACCGGCAGCACCCACGCGCGCGACTGCTCCGAGCCGCGGTAGTGCGGCATCGACAACGTCACGACGCCGGCGCCCAGCTCCCACAGCGGCGCTTCGCGCAGGCGCGAGGCCGGGGCCGGGGCCGGCGTGGTGGGCGCGGCAGACGTGGCGGGCGGCTCCTGCGCCTCGACTGGTGGCGCCACGAGGCCGGCCACGAGACAAGCCACGATGGCAGCCCCCGCGGCCAGCGCCGCGGCGGGGCGGCGCGCGGTCATCGCATCGGCACCATCACGTTCTCGCCCTTGGTCTCGCCGACGTCGCGGATCAGCTCGCGGCGCTGCCACCACGCGCGCAGCGCGCGCGGCAGCATGGCGATACAGGTGACGTAGTAGATGGCCTTGAAGGCGAGCAGCCCGCGCCACAGCGGCGTGCGGCTGAAGATGTCGCCGGCCATCACGCCGAGCACCGCCTCCTTGGCGCGCAAGACATTGCGCGGATGCATGAACATCTCGCGGATCGCCGGGTTCGTCATGCGCACGATGAACCACGTGAAGATGCGCGGGCCGCGCCGCATGTGCGCCTCGTAGCGGCGGCGCTCGGCGGCGGCGGCGGCGGGGCCGGCGTCCAGCGTCTTCTGCACCAGCGGCAGCGCCGCGTAGGAACTGGCCATCGCCAGGTACACCCCCGAGGAGAACACCGGGTCGACGAAGGCGAAGGCGTCGCCGACGGCGGCGTAACGCTCGCCGCTGGCGTGGTCGGAGGCGTAGGCGTAGTTGCCGGTGGCGTAGACGGCGTCGTCGACGAGTGCGGCGCCTTGCAGCCGCTCGGCGAGCTTCGGCGCCATCGCCAGCGTCTCGAGGAAGAACTCCTTCAGCGGCTTGTCGCGGCTTTTCAGGTAATACGGCCAGCAGACGGCGCCGATGCTCGTGGTGCCGTCGGCCAGCGGGATGAACCACATCCAGCCGTGCTCGAACCAGAAGATCGTGATGCTGCCTTCGAGCCGCCCGGTGTGCCGCCGCGCGCCGCGGAAGTGGCCGAACAGCGCCGCGCTGTCGTGCTTCTTGAGCTTGCGCTTGATACCCTGGCGCGTGGCGAGCAGCGTGTCGCGTCCGGTGGCATCGACGAAGTAGCGGGCGCGCCAGGTGCGCGTGGCGGGTTCCTTGTTCCCTTCGCCGGCCGGGCCCGCCTCCTTGCGATCCTGGGCACCGACGGTCACGCCTTCGCCGTCGAACGCCACGTCGCGCACCGCGCAGCCCTGGCGCACCTGGGCGCCGGCGCGCTCGGCGCAGCCGATCATGATCTGGTCGAACTCCGAGCGGCGCACCTGCCAGGCGAACGGCAGCGTCTTGTCCCACGCATCGGCGAACTCGACGACGCTGGCGTGCGCGTGGTGCGGCGAGACGAACTCGGCGCCGATCTTGAGCATGCCGATGCGCTCGATCTCGGCGCGGATGCCGAGGTCGTCGAAGAGCCGCGCGTTGGCCGGCAGCAGCGACTCGCCGATGTGAAAGCGCGGGTGGCGGTCCTTGTCGAGCACCACCACCGAGCGCCCGGCGCGCGCCAGCAGCGCCGCCAGCGTCGTGCCGGCCGGGCCGCCGCCGGCGACGAGCACGTCGCAATCGAACCCGGCCTTCTCGGGGCTCATGGCTGCTTCGGCACCGTGGCCGTGTACTCCGAGAAGATGCCCAGTTCGACGTACCGGCGCACCTCGGTGAAGCCGGCCTGCTCGAGCGCCGCCTGCACGACCGGCGGCGCGATGCACGCCTCGATCGTGTCCCAGTAGTAGCGCCACAACTTCCGCGTGCCGCGCCGGCGCGAGACGATGCCGGCCAGGAGCGGCACCACCGTGTGCATGTACGCCTTCAGCAGCGTGCGTGCGAGCGCGCCTTCGGGGCGCGTGATCTCCAGCACCAGCACGCGGCCGCCCGGGCGCAGCACGCGCCGGAATTCGGAGAACGCGGCGGCGACATCGTCGACGTGGCGCAGCGCATAGCCCATCGTCACGAAGTCGAAGCTCGCGTCGGGCCGCGGGATCGCCTCGGCGCGGCCTTCGACCATCGCGGCGCGGCCGGCCAGATGTGCCTCGTTCATCATGCCCGGGCTCGGGTCGACGCCGAGCACCGAGCCGTTTTCGCCGACGATCGCCAGCGCCTCGCGCGTGACGAGGCCGGTGCCGCAGCCCACATCGCACACCGCCATGCCGCTGGCCAGCCCCGCGCGCAGCAGCGCCTGGCGCCGGTACCAGCGGCCGCTGCCCCAGGCGAGCATCGACTCGATGCGGTCGTAGTCGGCCGCCGTGTCGTCGAACACCTGGCGCAGGAAGGCGCGCCGCGGCGCCAGCCCCTCGCCGTAGTAGTCGGGCATCGAAGGATGGGGGCGGAGCGCGCCGGGCGATCCGGCCCGTTCGGCGCGCTTGTCGAGGGACTCGTCGGTGACCATCGCCCATTATCACCAAGCGGTTCGAACCGAATTCCGTCCGCAGCCCCGTTCGTAGAATGGCCGATCACCTCGGACGGACATGAATCCCGCTTCCCCGACACCCGCGCCGGCACGCGACGACAAGGCGCCCGCCACCGGCAACTTCCTGCGCGCGATCATCGAACGCGACCTCGACAGCGGCACCTACGACGGCCGCCCGTTCGGCGGCAGCCCCGGCGACGCCGCGCACCACGCGCAAGGCGCGCCCGACCCGGCGCGCATCCGCACGCGCTTCCCGCCCGAGCCGAACGGTTACCTGCACGTCGGCCACGCGAAGAGCATCTGCCTGAACTTCGGCCTCGCGCGCGACTACGGCGGCGTGTGCCACCTGCGCTTCGACGACACCAACCCCGAGAAGGAAGAGCAGGAGTACGTCGACGCGATCATCGAGGCGGTGCGCTGGCTCGGCTTCGACTGGGAGGCCAGCGGCCCGCAAGGCAAGGTCTCGCACCTGTATTACGCGAGCGACTACTTCGACTTCATGTACCGCGCCGCCGAGGCGCTGGTGCAGGCGGGCCTCGCCTATGTCGACGAGCAAAGCGCCGAAGAGATGCGCATCAACCGCGGCGACTTCACGACGCCGGGCACCGCGAGCCCGTTTCGCGCCCGCACGCCGGCCGAGAACCTGGCGCGCCTGCGCGAGATGCGCGACGGCCAGCACGCCGACGGCGCGATGGTGCTGCGCGCGAAGATCGACATGGCGAGCCCGAACATCAACCTGCGCGACCCGACGCTGTACCGCATCCGCCGGGCGACGCACCACAACACAGGCGACCGCTGGTGCATCTACCCGATGTACACCTACGCCCACCCGATCGAGGACGCGCTCGAGCGCATCACGCACAGCATCTGCACGCTCGAGTTCGAGGACCAGCGGCCGTTCTACGACTGGCTGCTCGAGCGCCTGGCCGACCTCGGCCTGCTGGCGCGGCCTTTGCCGAAGCAGTACGAGTTCGGGCGCCTGAACCTGAGCTACGTCATCACCAGCAAGCGCCGGCTGCGCGCGCTGGTCGAGGAGAAAGTCGTCGAGGGTTGGGACGACCCGCGCATGCCCACCCTCTTCGGCCTGCGGCGGCGCGGCTACACGCCCGAGAGCATCCGCGCGATGGCCGACGGCTCGGGCGCCAGCAAGACCAACATCTGGCTCGACTACGCGGTGCTCGACGGGTGTCTGCGCAACGACCTCGAAGGCCAGGCACCGCGTGCGATGGCGGTGCTCGACCCGCTGCCGTTGGTGCTGACGAACTGGGCCGAGGTGTTCGGGAGCGGCGAACACATCGAGCCCTGCCAGGCGCCGGCGCACCCGCAGCGCCCGGAACTCGGCGTGCGGCACTTCGGCCTGGGGCCCGCGGTGTGGATCGAGCGCGACGATTTCGCCGAAGCGCCGCCGAAAGGCTTCTTCCGCCTCTTCCCCGGCAACAAGGTGCGGCTGAAGTACGGCGTCGTCGTCGAGTGCACCGGCTGCGAGAAGGACGCCGACGGGCGCGTGACGCGCGTGCTGGCGATCGTCGTGCCGAACACGAAGAGCGGCACGCCCGGCGCCGACGCGGTGAAGGTCAAAGGCACGATCACCTGGGTGGCGCAGCACGACGCGCTGGCCGCGCGCGTGAACCTGTACGACCGCCTCTTCAGCCAGCCGCAGCCCGAAGCCGGCGGGCGCGACTTCCGCGAGGCGCTGAACCCGGCGAGCCTCGTCGTCGCCGAGGGTTGGCTCGAGCCGGGCCTGGCCGGCGCCGGGGGCGAGCAGCGCTTCCAGTTCGAGCGGCACGGCTACTTCATCGCCGACCGCGTGCTGCACCGCGCCGGCGCGCCGGTGTTCAACCGCATCACGACGTTGAAGGACAGCTGGGGCGGGTAGCCCCTGCCATGCAGCGGACGACGCCGCGGCGTACATTGCCACTGCGGCGCAACGGCGCTGCGCTCGACTTCGGAGGTGCCGCCATGAACCGTGCCCTTCGCACCGCCCTCGCCGCGACGCTGCTCGCGGTGGTCTCCGCCGCCGTGCTGGTGGCGTTGGCCCGCCAGGCACACGCCGCCGGCTCGGCCGACGTGCGCTTCGTCGAACCCGAGCGGTACCGTGATGCCGGCCTCTTGGCACCGGACCGCGAGCGCACGCTGGCCACACTCGCCGCGCACCTGAAGCAGCTCGCCCAGCGGCTGCCCGACGGCCGGCAGTTGCGCGTCGACGTGCTCGATGTCGACCTGGCCGGCGACCGCTCGCCCCGCCCGGGCACCGACGTGCGCGTGCTGCGCGGCGGCGCCGACGTGCCGCGGCTGCACCTGAAGTGGACGCTCGAAGAAGGCGGCCGCACGATCAAGTCAGGCGAAGACCGCCTCACCGACCTCGGCTACCTGACGCAGGCGCCGCACCGCGCCGCGGCCAGCGGCGATCTGCCCTACGAGAAACGGCTGCTGACGCGCTGGTTCGACGAGCGCTTTGCGGCGCGGTGAGGGCACAGGTGACGCCGGCGGGTGCAATAGCATCGTCGGCATGAAACCCACCCACCTCCGCTTCGCTGCCGTTTTTTCCGCGCCCCTGATCGCGCTGTGCCTCGCCGGCACCGCCGCGGCG
Organism: Betaproteobacteria bacterium; assembly: GCA_016716535.1. Taxonomy (GTDB): domain Bacteria; phylum Pseudomonadota; class Gammaproteobacteria; order Burkholderiales; family Burkholderiaceae_C; genus Rubrivivax. The sequence goes on from JADJWD010000007.1 coordinate 252,350, forward strand.
CAGACCGCGTCGCCGCCGGCCGGCCCGCTCGCCGCCGCGGCGGCCGAGAAGGGCGCCGTCGTCACGGCCAGCGGCCTTGTTTACCGCGCGCTAGAAGAGGGCAAGGGCGCGAGCCCCGCGGCCACCGACACGGTGCGCGTGCACTACCGCGGCCGCTTCCCCGACGGCCGCGAGTTCGACAGCTCACATTCGCGCGGCCAGCCGGCGAGCTTCCCGCTGAACCGCGTCATCCGCTGCTGGACCGAGGGCGTGCAGCGGATGAAGGTCGGCGGCAAGGCCAAGCTCACCTGCCCGGCGGCCATCGCCTACGGCGAGCGCGGCGCCGGCGGCGTGATCCCGCCGAACGCGATCCTGCAGTTCGAGGTCGAATTGCTGGGCATCACGAAGGCGAACTGACACCCGCGGCGCTCGATCAGGCCGCGGCCGGCTTACCGCGCAATCGCTGCACGCCCAGCCACAGCACCAGCAGCACGGCGCCGACGACGACGCCGACCAGGCCCGCGGCGAGCGCCGAAGCCAGCGCCTCGCCGACACCGCCCAGCCGGCCGGCTGCCGCCTCGATGGCATGTTGCAGCGCCGGCACGCCGTGCACGAGGATGCCGCCGCCGACGAGGAACATCGCCGCCGTCCCGGCGACCGACAGCGCCTTCATCAGCCACGGCGCGGCGCGCAGGATCCCCGCGCCCAGCCCGCGCGCCACGGCGCCGGCGCGCCGGTTCAGCCACAGGCCGAGGTCGTCGAGCTTGACGATGCCCGCGACGAGGCCGTAGACGCCCACCGTCATCAGCGCCGCGATCGTCGTCAGCACGCCGATGCGCAGACCCATCGGCTCCGTCGCCACGGTGCCGAGCGTGATGGCGATGATCTCGGCCGACAACACGAAGTCGGTGCGTACGGCACCCTTGATCTTGTCGCGCTCGAGCGCGACGAGGTCGATCCTCGGGTCCTCGACGGCGCGCATCAGCTCGGCCTCGTGCGCCTCGTCTTCGGCGCGGCTGTGCAGCAGTTTGTGCGCGAGTTTCTCGACGCCCTCGAAGCACAGGAACGCGCCGCCGACCATCAGCAGCGGCGTCACGAGCCAGGGCGCAAACGCGCTGATCGCCAGCGCCGCCGGCACGAGGATCATCTTGTTGACGAGCGAGCCGCGCGCCACGGCCCAGACGACCGGCAGTTCGCGCTCGCTGGCGACGCCGGTGACCTGCTGCGCGTTCAGCGCGAGGTCGTCGCCGAGGACGCCGGCCGTTTTCTTTGCCGCGACCTTGCTGAGGATGGCCACGTCATCGAGGATCGTGGCGATGTCGTCGATGAGCGCGAGGAGGTTGCCGGCAGCCATGCGCGCATTGTCCACGGCGGCCGTGGCGCTTGATCGCGCGCGCCTCCACGCCTCGCCGGCCGCCGGCGGCCGGGAAAGATCAGATCAGTTGTCGCTGCGCTCCACCAAGGGCGTCGCGTACTCGCGCCCGACGACGACGCGGGCGTAGAAGTAGTTGCGACGCGCGCGCTCGGACAGCGCATCGAGCACCACCTCGCCGTGCTCGTCGCAGGGGAAAGCGAGACCGCGGCCCGGATCGAACAGCGACTCGAAGCGCAGCACGAATCGCGAGGGGTCCGTAGCGAGGGCGAGGGCATTCATGGCCGTTCACTCCGTCAGGTAGCTTGCGGTGAAGCGTAGGAGGTCATCGGCCGTTCGGACATGACACCAAAGTGACGCGCAGCGTCGGACAGCGGTGGGATTTGGCGTCAGCGTTTGTCTGACAGGCGGTGGCGCGCGGCGGCACATGCAGCCCGATCCAATCAGCCGCTCCAGTTGGCGCCGGCGCGGCCGATATCGCCTGGATGAGCGTCAAGGCCCCGAGCCACCCCGACCTGGCCCAGCCTCCCGGCGGCGCCGCCCGCGTCATCCGGGAACTGGATCACGCCCGCAAGAGCGGCGTGCACCGCGAGATCGTCATCCCGCCGTGCCCCGAGCGGCTCGTGGAGTTGCGCGCCGCGCTCGACGGCGCCGAGCCCGACCTCGCCGCCGTCTCGCGCATCGCCAGCCGCGACGTGGCGATGGCCGGCACCCTGGTGCGCAACGCCAACTGCGCGCGCTTCGCCGCGGGCCAGCCGGTGGCCACCGTCGGCCAGGCGATGAACCGCCTGGGCCTCGAGACGACCTCGGCGCTGATGACCGGCTTCCTCGCCCGCCACGCGCTGCCGGTGCGGCACCCGCGGCTGCAGGGCTTCTGGGACCGCGCAACGCTGCGCTCGACGGCGCTGGCGCTGGTGGCGCGGCGGCTGCCGGGGTTGTCGGTCGATCTGGCCTACAGCTTCGGCCTCTTTTGCGATGTCGGCATGCCGGTACTCGCGCAGTGCCTGCGCGGCTATGGCGGCACGCTCGTCGAGGCGGCGGCGCGCATCGACCGGCCGCTCGTCGCCACCGAGAACGCCAACCACCGCACCGACCACTGCGTCGTCGGCGCCATGGTGGCGCGCGCCTGGGGCTTCGCGCCGCCGGTGGCGTGCGCGATCCGCCTGCATCACGATTTCGCCGCGCTCGGCGCCGCCGACATCGAGCCCGAGGTGCACACGCTGGTTGCCGCCGGGCTGGTGGCCGAGCATCTGATGCGCCAGTCCTTCGAGGGGCCGGCCGATGCCGACTGGAAGGCGCACGGCGCGGCCTGCCTGGAGTGGCTGCGCCTGTACGCCGAAGACGTCGAAGACCTCCACAACGAGTTGAGCGCCGTGGCCGCCGCGGCCTGAAGGTCGTTGCCTCCGCGGTCAGGCCGGCGCCTGACGGTCGTTTGGCGAGAACTGTTGCGCGCAAGGGCACCCGGCCCGCGCCGGCAGGGTCAATCGACCGCCGCCCGCCGCCGACAACCCGCAGACCCGCGGCGCAACGCCTGCGGCGCGCCCACAACCACAACGCCACGACGGAGCTGCGCTTGTCCTTCATCTACTTGCTCGCCCTCGCCGGTGTCGGCCTCGCCCTCATCGCCGTCACCGTCGACTCGGTCCTGTCGGTCGCGCGCAAGCCGCGCTGGTCGGAGGTCGAGGGAATGGCGCGGCCGCAGTTGGCCGTCGTCGAGACGACCGATCGGCGCGAGCTGGAGCTGCCGTTCGTCGGTCGCGAGCGCCGCAGCGCCGGCGAGGCGGCGCAGCACGAGGCCGTCAGCCCGCGCCGCGCCGCTTGACGCCGCCGCGCGGCGGCAGGCCCGTGTGCTGCGTCAGCACCGTGCCGCGCCGCACGGCCCCGGCGACGCGCTTGTCGCCGGGCGCCGTCGAGTTCTTGCGCCGCGCGCTGCAATAACCGTCGTCGACGATCGGCTGCCAGGCTGGGATCAGGTGGTGCTTGCCGTTGCCGATCAGGTCGGCGCGGCCCATCGCCTTCAGCGCCTCGCGCAACAGCGGCCAGTTCGCCGGGTCGTGCCAGCGCAGGAACGCCTTGTGCAGACGCCGGCGCCGCTCGCCGCGCACGATGTCCACGCGCTCGGCCCGCTCGGGGTCGCGGCTCAGGCCGCGCAGCGGGTTGAGGCCCGTGTGGTACATCGCCGTCGCGCTGGCCATCGGGCTCGGGTAGAAGGTCTGCACCTGGTCGGCCTTGAAGCCGTTTCGCTTCAACCATAGCGCGAGGTTCATCATGTCCTCGTCGCTCGTGCCCGGGTGCGCGGCGATGAAGTACGGCACCAGGAACTGCTGCTTGCCGGCCGCCGCGCTGGCCTCGTCGAAGAGCTGCTTGAAGCGGTCGTAGGCGCCGATGCCCGGCTTCATCATCTTCGCAAGCGGCCCGGCCTCGGTGTGCTCGGGCGCGATCTTGAGATAACCGCCGACGTGGTGGGCGACGAGCTCGCGCACGTACTCCGGGCTCGTCACCGCGAGGTCGTAGCGCAGGCCCGAGCCGATCAGCACCTTCTTCACGCCGGGCAGCGCGCGCGCCTTGCGATACAGGCGCACGAGCGGCGCGTGGTCGGTGTGCAGGTTCTGGCAGATGCCGGGGTAGACGCAGCTGGGCTTGCGGCAGGCGGCCTCGATCTCGCGGCTCTTGCAGCCCAGGCGCCACATGTTGGCCGTCGGGCCGCCGAGGTCGCTGACGACGCCGGTGAAGCCCTTGACGCGGTCGCGCATGTCCTCGATCTCCTTCAGGATCGAGGCCTCGCTGCGGCTCTGGATGATGCGGCCCTCGTGCTCGGTGATCGAGCAGAAGGTGCAGCCGCCGAAGCAGCCGCGCATGATGTTGACGCTGGTGCGGATCATCTCCCACGCGGGGATCTTCGTCGCGCCGTCGTGGCCGCCGCGCTCGTCGGCGTAGCGCGGGTGCGGGTTGCGCGCGTACGGCAGGCCGAAGACGTGGTCCATCTCCGGCGTCGACAGCGGGATCGGCGGCGGGTTGATCCACAGGTCGCGCGGCGCGCCGTGGAAGTCGTAGCGCTGCACGAGCGCGCGCGCGTTGCCGGGGTTGGTCTCGAGGTGCAGCACGCGGTTGGCGTGCGCGTAGAGCACCGGGTCGCTCCTGACCTGCTCGTAGGCGGGCAGGCGGATCACCGTCTCGTCGCGCGGCGGCAGCGCAAAGGCGCCGGTCTTGCGCGACGGGGGCATCGCGACGACGGCGACATGCGCTTCGCTCGCCGGCGCTTCTGACGCCGGCGCCGGCTGCCGGACGCAATCGGCGCCCTGCCCGGCCGCCACCTCGGCCGTCGTCAGGTACGGATGGATGTGCTCGTCGATGCGCCCGGGCCGGTCGACCTCGCTGCTGTCGATCTCGGCGAAGCCGGCGGGCTCGTGGCCGTGGCGGACCATGAACGCGGTGCCGCGGATGTCGGTCAGCGTGGCCAGCGGCTCGCGCCGCGCGAGGCGATGCGCGACCTCGACGATGGCGCGCTCGGCGTTGCCGTAGACGAGCAGGTCGGCCTTGCTGTCGACGAGGATCGAGCGGCGCACCTTGTCCTGCCAGTAGTCGTAGTGCGCGATGCGGCGCAGGCTCGCCTCGATGCCGCCGATGACCACCGGCACGTCGGCAAACGCCTCCTTGCAGCGCTGCGTGTAGACGAGCGTCGCGCGGTCGGGACGTTTGCCCGCCTCGCCGCCCGGCGTGTAGGCGTCGTCGCTGCGGATCTTGCGGTCGGCGGTGTAGCGGTTGATCATCGAATCCATGTTCCCGGCGGCGACGCCGAAGAACAGGTTCGGCCGGCCGAGTGCCATGAAGGGCTCGGCGCTCGACCAATCGGGCTGCGCGACGATGCCGACGCGAAAGCCCTGCGCCTCGAGCACGCGGCCGATCACCGCCATGCCGAAGCTCGGATGGTCGATGTAGGCGTCGCCGGTGACGATGACGATGTCGCAGCAATCCCAGCCGAGTGCCTCCATCTCGGCACGGCAGGTCGGCAGGAACGGCGCCGGCCCGAAGCGCTTGGCCCAGAAGGGCTTCCAGCTTGTCAGGGGCTTGGCCGCAGGCGGTGCGACGAATGCGTGGCTCATGGCAGAGTTCGGGGCGAAGCCGCGATTGTCCCGCGCGGACCCAAGCCCGCGCTGGGGCAGGTCCGTTGGAGGCCGTTGCAGGCCTGTATGTCCAGGAGCCCCGCGATGAGCGAGACGACCAACCCGCTGAACCTGAGCGACGCCGAGTGGAAGCAGCGCCTCGGCCCCGAGGCCTACGCCGTGCTGCGCAAGGAAGGCACCGAGCGCGCGTGGACGAGCCCGCTGTACGAGGAGCACCGCAAGGGCACCTTCGTCTGCGCCGGCTGCGGCACGCCGGTGTTTTCGAGCGAGATGAAGTTCGACAGCGGCACCGGTTGGCCGAGCTTCTTCACGACCCTGCCCGGCGCCTTCGAGACGCGCACCGACCGGCGCCTGTTCATGAGCCGCACCGAGTACCACTGCGCCAAGTGCGGCAGCCACCACGGCCACGTCTTCGAAGACGGCCCGGCGCCGACGCGGCAGCGCTGGTGCAACAACGGCGTGGCGCTGCGGTTCGTGCCGGAGGGGGAGCCGGGCTGACCGACGGCACCGGGGCCCAGCCGCGCCCGGTCACGCCAGTCACGCCCGCTCACACGCGGGCAGGCGCGGCAAGCGGCTGCGAGCCCTGGCGAGCAATAGTTCGGAAGCTGCGGCGGCGGCGCCTCAACCCGCGCCGCTGCCGGCCGAAACCGCGCCATGGGCGCGCTCACCCTCTTGCCGTTGGTTGCCGGCGGCTTTCTCGCCGGTCTCATCGTCGTTGCCGCGTTCATCGCCGGCTGGGAGCTGCTGCGCCAGCGCGAACAGCTCGACGCGATGCGGCGCGACCGGTCGCTCTACGCGGCCTCGTCGCCGCTGCCGTTGACGACGCTGGCCGAGTGTGAGCGCCGCGCGACGCCGCTGGCGCATCCGCTCGGCGCCGCCTCGGACCCGTCCGGCCCGGTCACGCAACGCGACCCGAACTGGATCGAGACGCGGCCGATGATCCTGCGCGTGCAGGCGGTCGACGACGAGATGCGCAAGCCGCGGCCGGCCGCGGCGGCCAGGCGGGCGAATGACGCGAAGCCCGGGAACGCGGCGAAGACCGGGAAGGCCGAGAAGGCCGCAAAGCCCGCCAAGGAAGAGGAGCGCGAGCCGGACCTGCTGCTGGAATAGGCGACGGGCTCAGTCCCCCGCCTGCAGCGCCGGCTTCGGCGCAGTGGCCGCAGCCGTCTCGGCGCCCGCCGCCTCGTCGTCTGTCTCCTCGCCGAGGAAACCGCCGCTCTGGTGCGCCCACAGCCGCGCGTAGATGCCGCCTTGCGCGAGCAGGCTCTTGTGGTCGCCCATCTCGACGATGCGGCCGCGGTCCATCACGACGAGGCGATCCATCGCCGCGATCGTCGACAGCCGGTGTGCGATCGCCACGACCGTCTTGCCCTCCATCAGCCGGTACAGGCTTTGCTGGATCGCCGCCTCGACCTCGCTGTCGAGCGCGCTGGTCGCCTCGTCGAGCAGCAGGATCGGCGCGTCCTTGAGCATCACGCGCGCGATCGCGATGCGCTGGCGCTGGCCGCCGGAGAGCTTGACGCCGCGTTCGCCGACGTGCGCGTCGTAGGCGGTGCGCCCCTTCGGGTCGGTGAGGCCGGCGATGAACTCATCGGCCTCGGCCCGCTCGGCGGCGCGCTGCATCTGCTCGTCGCTCGCGTGCGGGCGACCATAGACGATGTTGTCGCGCACCGAGCGGTGCAGCAGCGACGTGTCCTGCGTGACCATGCCGACGTGCTCGCGCAGGCTTTCCTGCGTGACGGCGGCGATGTCCTGGCCGTCGACGAGGATGCGGCCGCGGTCGACGTCGTACAGGCGCAGCAACAGGTTGACGATCGTGCTCTTGCCCGCGCCCGAGCGGCCGACGAGGCCGATCTTCTCGCCGGGATGGATCGTCAGAGAGAAGTCGTCGACAACTGTCTTGCCGGTGCCGTAGGCGAAGCCGACGTGCTCGAAGCGCACCTCGCCGCGCGGCACCTCGAGCGCCACGGCGCCCGGCCGGTCGACGACGGCGCGCGCCTTGGCGAGCGTATTGATGCCGTCCTGCACGGTGCCGATGTGCTCGAACAGCGACGCCATCTCCCACATGACCCAGTGCGAGATGCCGTTCAGCCGGAAGGCCATCGCGGTGGCCGCGGCGACCGCGCCGACGCTGACGCTGCCGCGCATCCAGCCCCACAGCGCCGCGAGCGCCGTGCCGGCGACGAGCGCCACCGACAGCGCCTGGATGCAGACCTCGAACGCCGTGACGAGCCGCATCTGGCGGTGCACGGTGGTCATGAACTCCTGCATCGCGCCGCGCGCGAAGGCCGCCTCGCGCTGGCCGTGCGAGAAGAGCTTGACGGTGGCGATGTTCGTGTACGCGTCGGTGACGCGGCCGGTCATCAGCGAGCGAGCGTCGGCCTGCTCCTTCGCCACGCGCCCCAGCCGCGGCACGAAGACCCACAGGACGGCCACGTACAGCGCCAGCCAGCCGAGGAAGGGCAGCGTCAGCACGAGATCGAACGCGCCGACGATGCCGACCATCGTGACGAAGTAGATGACGACGTAGACGAGGATGTCGGTGACGATGAGCCAGGTGTCGCGCACCGCCAGCGAGGTCTGCATCACCTTCGTCGCGATGCGGCCGGCGAACTCGTCCTGGTAGAAGCTCATGCTCTGCTCGAGCAGCAGCCGGTGGAAGTTCCAGCGCAGGCGCATCGGGAAGTTGCCGTAGAGGGCCTGGTACTTCAGCAGGCCTTGCAGCGCCGCCAGCGCGATCGAGCCGAGCAGCACGCCGCCCAGCAGCAGGAGCGTCGTGCCGTGGCGCGCCCACAGCTCGGCTGGCCTGACCTCGGCCAGCACGTCGACGACGTGCGCCATCATGCTGAACAGGAGCGCCTCGAAGGCGCCGATGCCGGCCGTGCAGACGGTCACCCAGAACAGGTACGGCCGCACGCCGGCCGCGCAACTCCACAGGAACGCGAAGAAGCGCCTGGGCGGCAGCGGCGGCGGCGCATCCGGGTACGGCTGCACCATGCGTTCGAAACGCTGGAACACGGAACCTTGTCTCCTGGGGCCGCCGCTCGCGGCGGGCACGTTCCCAAACAGCAACCCCTCCGCACCGTTGCCGATGGGGAGGGGCGGGCGGCTTGCGCCGCCGGGTGGGGCTCCGGAGAAAGGGGGTCCGGGGCCCCTGACGCGCTGGAATTGCGCCGTCAGTATTGCCTTCAAGAAGGCGAGGCAAGGATAGACCCGGCGGCGGCGGCGTGCAAGCGGTGCAGCGGCGCGCAGCGCCCGGCAGCGGGGCGGCGAATCGGATCTGACGCGAAGCCGCCGCGTCCTCGCGCTGCGCCCTCGACGCTCTCAGCGCGCCAGCAACTTGTCGACCGCCGCGGCCACGCGCGCCTCGACCGCCGCGTCCATCGTGATCGGCCGGCCCCACTCGCGGTGGGTCTCGCCGGGCCACTTGTTCGTCGCGTCCAGGCCCATCTTGCCGCCCAGGCCGCTTTCGGGCGAGGCAAAGTCGAGGTAGTCGATCGGCGTGTGCTCGACGAGCGTCGTGTCGCGCACCGGGTCCATGCGCGTCGTGATCGCCCAGATCACCTCCTTCCAGTCTCGGATGTCGACGTCGTCGTCGGTGACGACGATGAACTTCGTGTACATGAACTGGCGCAGGAAGCTCCACAGCCCGAACATCACCCGCTTCGCGTGGCCGGCGTAGGTCTTGCGGATCGACACCACGGCGAGCCGGTAGCTGCAGCCTTCGGGCGGCAGGTAGAAGTCGGTGATCTCGGGAAACTGCCGGCGCAGGAGCGGCACGAACACCTCGTTCAGCGCGACGCCGAGCACCGCCGGCTCGTCGGGCGGCTTGCCGGTGTAGGTGCTGTGGTAGATCGGGTCGCGGCGGTGCGTGAGGCGATCGACGCGGAAGACCGGGAACCAGTCCTGCTCGTTGTAATAGCCGGTGTGGTCGCCGAACGGCCCTTCGAGCGCGTGCAGGTAGCCGCCACGTTCTGCGAGCCGCACGCCGAACTCCGACTCGCCGGTGAAGCCGGCCGGCGCCGGCGGGATGTGGCCCTCGAGCACGATCTCGGCGCTGGCCGGCACCTGGAGCTTCACCTCACCTTCGCCGACCTCGGTGTCGGCCACCTCGCTGCGGCCGCCGCGCAACAAGCCCGCGAACTGGTATTCGGACAAGCTGTCGGGCACCGGCGTCACGGCGCCGAGCATCGTCGCCGGGTCGGTGCCGAGCGCCACGGCCAACGGGAACGGCTGACCCGGGTTGGCGAGCGCAAACTCGCGAAAATCCATCGCGCCGCCGCGATGCGCGAGCCAGCGCATGATCAGTTCGCGTCGCCCGATCAACTGCTGGCGGTAGATGCCGAGATTCTGCCGGGCGCGCGGCCGCGGCACCGACTGCGGCCCGCGCGTGACGACGAGGCCCCAGGTGACGAGCGGCCCGGCGTCGCCCGGCCAGCAGGTCTGGATCGGCAAGCGGCCGAGGTCGACATCGTCGCCGCGCCGCACTTCGGCCTGGCAGGGCGCGCGGCGTACCCGCTCGGGTTTCATCGCCCACAGCGCCCGCGCCAGGTCGAGCAGCCGGCCGGCGTCCTTCAAGCCCTTCGGCGGCTCGGGCTCTTTCAGCGCCGCGAGCAACTCGCCTACTTCGCGCAGGTCGGCCAGCGAGTCTGCACCCATGCCCAGCGCCACCCGCCGCGGCGTGCCGAACAGGTTGACGAGGCACGGCATGTCGAAGCCGGCGGGCCGCTGCACCAGTACAGCCGGGCCTTCCGAGCGAAGCAAGCGATCACCAAGCGCGGTCAGCTCGAGCTTCGGCGACAGCGGCTCGTCGGTGCGGCGCAGTTCGCCCAGCTGCTCGAGCCGGTCGATGAAATCGCGCAGGTCCCGGTACTTCATCGCCGAGTTCTCTTTTCTTGGGGGGTGCCGGACGGCAGGCCCGCGGATGAGGGCTTCTAGAATCGCGCCGGCACTGACAGACTAGGGTTTACCCGGCTACTCTGGCTTCAGGCCACGCGAGCCGCCGCGCCCCACCGGGGCCAGCGAGCGGCGAGACCGATTCCACCGCCCGGGCCGACGGCGCATCGCCGACAGCCCGTCCGACGGACGATATAGCAAGGCACCACGCTTGCCCCCGGGCGCGCGGATGCCGAACGGGAGAGACAACCGATGCGAGCCATCGACCTGCTGCGCCGCGCGCAGCGCGCCACCACACGATCGGTGGGCGTGTTCGTGCGCGATGTCGGCGCCGGCCTGCTCGAGGTCAGTCACAACACGCTGGCGCTGGTCGGCCTGGCCGCGGTGGCCGTGGCGCTGTTCGGCGCCAGCCGGCCCGAACTGCGCCAGCAGGTCGAGACGCAGGCGCTGGCCTGGCTGCAGGACCGCCACGAGCAGCGCGAGATCGCCGCCGGCAACGTGCTGGTCGGCCTGGACGAGCCCGACGCGGTGGCGCGCGCCACCGCCACCGACCCCGGCAGCCTCAGCAAGGAGCAGGCAGCAGTCGCCCAGTGGCTGGCGCGCCGCTACCGCGTCGCCACCGAGCCGGTGGCCGCACTCGTCAGCGAGGCCTGGGCAATCGGCCGGCGCGCGGGGCTCGAGCCGACGCTGATACTGGCCGTCATCGCCATCGAGTCGAGCTTCAACCCGTTTGCGCAGAGCCCGGTCGGCGCGCAGGGGTTGATGCAGGTGATGACGCGCGTGCACGACGACAAGTACGGTGCCTTCGGCGGCACGCACGCGGCGTTCGACCCGATCACCAACCTGCGCGTCGGCGTGCAGGTGCTGAAGGAGTGCATCGCGCGCGCCGGCAGCGTCGCCGAGGGACTGCGCTACTACGTCGGCGCGGCGGCGCTGGCCTCCGACGGCGGCTACGCCGGCCGCGTGCTCGCCGAGCAGCAGCACCTGCGCGCCGTGGCCGAGGGCCGCCGCGTGCCGGTGTCGGTGCCCAATACCGGCCAGCCGGCGCCGGAGAAGGTGGCCGCGCTGCACCTGGGCGGCTCCTCCCCGGCCCGCTGACAGGCCCGCTGAACCACCAGCCTGCGGCGGCGCAGCCGCTAAACTGCGCGCCATCGCGCAACTGGCGATAGGGCCGTTCGGCGCGGGGCAACCCCCGGCGGCGGCACGAGGTGGGTCACCACCGGGAAGCGCGAGTCGCCGGCAGCCGCCGGCGGCATCCGCCGTTCGCCTGGGCAGCCTTCGATTGCACTCACCGAGTGCACGCCCGAGCACAGGCCGCGCGGGCGTGCCGGCTGCCCGCGATCGATGGCCCTCCCGTCGCCAAGAGAGGACCCCGCCATGTTCGACCGCACCCAATCGACCATCGCCCGCGTCGACCCCGAAGTCTTCGCCGCCATCGAGGCCGAGAACCGCCGCCAGGAAGAGCACATCGAGCTGATCGCCAGCGAGAACTACACCTCGCCGGCGGTGATGGCCGCGCAGGGCTCGCAGCTGACGAACAAGTACGCCGAGGGCTACCCGGGCCGCCGCTACTACGGCGGCTGCGAGCACGTCGACGTCGTCGAGACGCTGGCCATCGAGCGGCTGAAGCAGCTGTTCGGCGCGGCCTACGCCAATGTGCAGGCCAACTCGGGCTCGCAGGCGAACCAGTCGGTGTTCTTCGGCCTCTTGAACCCCGGCGACACGATCATGGGCATGAGCCTCGCCGAAGGCGGCCACCTGACGCACGGCATGGCGCTGAACATGAGCGGCAAGTGGTTCAAGGTCGTCAGCTACGGGCTGGACGCGAAGGAGGCGATCGACTACGACGCGATGGAGCGCCTGGCGCACGAGCACAAGCCCCGGCTCCTCATCGCCGGCGCCAGCGCCTACAGCCTGCACATCGACTTCGCGCGCTTCGCGAAGGTGGCCAAGGCCGTCGGCGCGATCTTCATGGTCGACATGGCGCACTACGCGGGGCTGATCGCCGCCGGCGTCTACCCCAACCCGGTGCCGCACGCCGACGTGGTGACGAGCACCACGCACAAGAGCCTGCGCGGCCCGCGCGGCGGCATCGTGCTGATGAACGACGAGGCGATCGCCAAGAAGATCAACAGCGCCATCTTCCCCGGCATCCAGGGCGGGCCGCTGATGCACGTCATCGCCGGCAAGGCGGTGGCCTTCAAGGAGGCGCTCGAGCCCGGCTTCAAGGCCTACCAGCAGCAGGTGGTGGCCAATGCGAAGGTGCTCGCCGAGACGTTGATCGCACGCGGCCTGCGCATCGTCAGCGGCGGCACGCAAAGCCACGTGATGCTCGTCGACCTGCGCCCCAAGGGCCTGACCGGCAAGGACGCCGAAGCGCTGCTCGGCGAGGCGCACATGACCTGCAACAAGAACGGCATCCCGAACGATCCACAGAAGCCCATGGTCACGAGCGGCATCCGGCTGGGCACCCCGGCGATGACGACGCGCGGGTTCAAGGAAGGCGAGGCGCGCCAGACCGCGCACCTGATCGCCGACGTGCTGGACAACCCGCGCGACGCGGCGAACATCGCCGCCGTGCGCGCCAAGGTCGCGGCGCTGACGCGCGACTTCCCGGTCTACCGCTGACGCGGGGCCACCGGGCAACGCCGGCGACACCACGACGCGTCCGCCGCCATGCGTTGCCCGTTCTGCGCCCACACCGAGACCTCGGTCGTCGAGACGCGCGAGTCCGACGAAGGCGACGTCATCCGCCGCCGCCGCCGCTGCACGCACTGCGACAAGCGCTTCACGACCTACGAGCGCAGCGAGATCACGCTGCCGGCGGTGGTGAAGAAGGACGGCTCGCGCGTCGAATTCCACGCGCCCAAGCTGCGCGCGTCGATGCTGCTGGCGCTGCGCAAGCGCCCGGTGAGCACCGAGCAGGTCGACGCGGCGCTCGAGCGCATCCAGGACAAGCTGCTGGCCAGCGGCGCGCGCGAAGTGCCCAGTTCGCGGCTCGGTGAACTGGTCATGCGGGAGCTGAAGCGGATCGACAAGGTGGCGTACGTCCGCTTCGCCTCCGTCTATCGCGAGTTCGAGGACGTGGACGCGTTCAGGCAGCTGATCCGCGAAATCTGAAGCTGGCGCCTGGCGGCGCAAGGGACGCCCTCACCACCCCCTTGCGGCACCCCCTGGCGGGGGAGGCTTCCGGCCCCCTCGCCGGAGGCCCGGCCGGGCCCGCGCGCGGGGGGCGCGGGCCGGCGGCGCGATTCCTACAGTGGCATCCACACACCCACCCACTGCCTGGAGCGCCCCATGAACACGAGCCCCGCTTCCCGCCCCGTCACGGCCCGCCGCACCGGCGCCGCGCGTCTGCAACGCGGCTTCACCGTCGTCGAAGGGCTCATCTGCGTCAGCGTGCTGCTGGTCGCCGTCAGCGCCGCGCTGCCGAGCTTCGGCACGGCGCGCGAACAAAAGCGCGTCGAAGGCGCGGCCGCGCAGCTCGAGACCGATCTGCAGCTCACGCGCAGCCTGGCGGTGGCGCAGAACCGCACGATGCGCTTCGAGTTCGGCCGCGACGAGCACGGCACCTGCTACGTCGTGCACAGCGGCGCCGCCGGCGACTGCACCTGCGCGCCGCAAGGTGCCGTGTGCCGCGCGGGCGTCGTCGCGCACCGGGTCCAGCACCTGGCGGCCGACACCGCCGTCGCCGTGCAGGCCAACGTCGGCTCGATGGTCTTCGACCCGCTCAAGGGCACGGTGACGCCGACAGCGACGATCCGCGTCGAAGGCCCGCGCACCTCGATCCGGCAGATCGTCAACATCATGGGCCGCATCCGTTCGTGCTCGCCCGACGGCGCGCTGCCCGGCTACAAGGCCTGCTGAGCCCTGCCCACCCCTTGACCGTGGGAGCGCCGGCGACGACCGGTCGCCGGACCCCGACAAGCGGTGTGGACCGCCCCCGGCCGGCACGCCGAGAATGCCGGCCCATGAAGCAAGTCACATCGCCGGCCGGATCCGGGCGCGAGCACTTCACGCGGCGCGGTCGCGGCTTCACGACCATCGAACTGCTGATCGCCATCGTCATCCTCGGCATCCTGTTGGCGGTGGCGCTGCCGAGCTATCAGAGCTCGATGCGCAAGAGCCGGCGCGCCGAGGCGTTCACCGCGCTGACGAGCATCCAGCAAGGGCAGGAGCGGCACCGCAGCATCCACCCGACGTTCACCACCAACCTGACCGCCGCCCCATCGCCACGCCGCCGGGGCTCGGCCTGCCTGCGACCCGTACGCCGAACGGTTATTACGACCTCGCCATCGGGGCGGCCGACGCCACCACCTATGTCGCCACGGCAACCGCGGTGGCCGGCACCTCGCAGGCGGCCGACGGCGACTGTGCCGTCCTCGCCGTGCGCATGCAGGGCGGCAACATCCGCTACGGGGCCGGCGCGAGCATCGACTGGACCGCCGCCAACACCGACCCGCAACGCTGCTGGGCGCGCTGACGGCCCGCCGGAACGACCTACCCACCGGCCCGCCGATGAAACTTGCTACGCAACGCCCTGCGCCCAGTCCAGCGCGCCTTCACGCTCATCGAATTGATGATCGTGATCGCGCTGCTGGCGATCATCGCGATACTCGCCGCGCCCAGCTTCACCGAGATGATCGGCATGCAGCGCCTGCGCGGCATCAACGACCAGCTTGCCACCGATTTCCAGTACCTGCGCACCGAAGCCGTCTCGCGCAACCAGTTCATGGGCTTCGTCGCCCGCAGCGTGTCGGCAGAGCCGGTGGCCTGCTACACGATCTTCTCGAGCAGGACCATCCGCTGGACCCTGTCATCGATCGACCGCATCGGAGTGCAACTGCACCAACGGCGTCGGCGCGGCCTGCTCGAGCCCGCAGCGCGAGTTGCGCACGGTGCAGATCCCGCGCAATCTGAGCATCGACCTGCGGTTCCCTCCCAACCAGGGGGGCCACATGATCGCCAGCCCCATCAACGGCGGCATCTCGATCAAGCCGCCCAACTCGGCGCTGTTCACCGATCTCGAGTTCTGCGTCGAGGTCCGGCGCACCCCACGCGGGCGCCTGCGCACGAGCATCAGCCCGGGCGGACGCACGTCGCAGTGTTCGCCCGATGGATCGGTCCCGGGCGTGCCGGTGTGCCCCGCGTACGACGCCACCCAGAAGAACTGCCAGCGGCCACATCGTGATCGCCGGCCCGCGACCTGGCTGATCCGCCTCGGCCGCTGACGCCGAGCCGGCGGCGCCGCCCCGTCGCAGCCCGGCCGGCCCTGTCCGCGGCCTGTCGCTGGTCGAGTTGATGGTCGGCATCGCGGTCGGCCTGTTCATCGTTGCCGCCGCCACCGTGATGGTTTCAGGCCAGCTGGGCGAAAACCGCCGCCTGCTGCTCGAGAGCCAGCTTCAGCAAGATCTGCGCGCCACGTCGGACATCATCACCCGCGAGCTGCGGCGCGCCGGCGCCTGGCGCGGAAGCCCAGAACCTGGCATCGCTAACCGACACGACGGCCCAGCCCAAGCGAATTTCACCGACATGACACCATCCGCAGCCGGCCGGGTCAGCGACATCACCTTCCGCTACCACCGCACCCCCACCGAACAAGGGCCCTGGGGCTTCAAGCTCGAACGGCGGGACGGGCGTCAACCAGACGCGGCCGGCGCATCGATCGGCTGGCAGGACCTGACCGACGGCAACGTAATGGAGGTGACCACCTTCAGCGATCACGATCGACCGCGAACCCGGGCCGATGAACTCGCCTGTCCGAAGCTGTGCCCGACGACCAACGACACTAGTTGCTGGCCCGTCCTGCAGGTGCGCAACTTCGTCGTCAACATCGAAGCCCGCGCGCGCAACGACACCTCGATCACCCGCCGCATCCGAAGCGTCGTGCGCGCCCGCAACGACTGGATCGAATTCCGGACCACTGGCGGCCTTGCGGCGTGCCCGAGCTGACAGCGAGTAGGCGACGACATGACGAGTCTGTTCCGACCTTCGAGGGCCGCGCATCCGATCCGCCGCGGCGCCGCCTCGCTGGTGGTGGTGATGGTGCTGTTCTTCATCATCACGCTTGTCGCCGCCTACATGAGCCGCAACCTGCTGTTCGAGCAGCGGACCTCGACGAATCAGTTCCGGTCGACGCTCGCCTTCGAGACAGCCGAGGCCGGCGTCGAGTGGGCGCTGGCGCGGCTAAACGACGCGCGCATGAACGATGACTGCACGCCGCTCACGTCCGCCGCCTCGGTCACCACCGAGGTGACGTTTCGCGAGCGGTACCTGGACATCAACTCGACGACGGGCGTGATCTCGCCGGTCGCGGGCGGACGCATCGCCGGGTGCGTCTTCAACGGCACCACCTGGGTCTGCGACTGCCCGGCCAGCGGCAACCCCATCCCACGGTGACGTACACGGGCAACGGCCCCTTTGCCGCCTTCTGGGTGCGCTTCCTCGACGTGACTCCGGTGGCTGCGGGCGTCACAGGCGTCGTGCGCATGCAGGTCAATGCCTGCACGCGCAACGACGCGACCTGCCTCGACTTTACCCGCGCAGGCCCGAGTCGGGCGATGGCATGGCCACCGTGTGGGCGCTGATCGCGCTGCGCAGTGCCTTGCCGACGGCGCCGGCCGCCGCGCTGACCGTTCGCGGGGCGTCTTCTCCACAGCGCCCGGCACACCCCAGCGATCTCCAATTCCGATCCGATCTCCGGCGGCTTCACCATCCACGCCGCGGGGCGGTCAACGCCGGGGCGATCACCCTGCCAGCGTCCCGGGGTCGCCGCCCGAGCGGTCGACGCGCCCGGCGGACACCACTAACCTCATCCCGACGATCACGATCGATCACGCGCGACGCCTGCCAACCAGGGCCGAACTGGATGTTCAACGCGGTCTTCGGCACCTGGCCAGCGACCTACCTGGGCCAGCCGGGCGTCGCGGTCGTCGACTGCCCGGGGGGCTGCGATGCCGGCAACATCAATGACGCCGCGCGCGCCAGACCCGGGCAACCGATCCAGGTCAAGGGCAGCGCCGGGCTCCTCGACATCGGCGGGAACATCGGCTCGACGACGGACCCGGTGCTGATTCTGGCCGAAGGTGACGTCGAGTTCTCCGGCGGCACGCCGACGGTGGTCGGCGCGATCTACACGCGCGAGGCCGCGGCCTGGACGCTCGAAGGTGCCGGAACAATCCAGGGCGCCGCGATGGCCGAACGCGACTTCTCTTTCGCGGCCGGCAGCCCTGCGATCACGTATGACCGCGACGTGCTGCTCAACTTGAGGCACCGCACCGGCAGCTTCGTCAAGGTGCCTGGAGGGTGGAGGGACTTCCAGCCGTGAGCGCATCGCCGAGCCTGATCATGACCACTGCACGCCGACCAGTAGGCCGCGGCATCTCACTCATTGAGGCGCTGGTGGCGATGGCCATCATGGCCTTCGGCATGCTCGGCGTTGTCGGCATGCAGGCGACGCTGCGTGCCAACGCGGACGCGGCCAAGCAACGCAGCGAGGCCACGCGCCTGGCGGAGGAGAAGATCGAACAGTGGCGCTCGTTCTCGGTGCTGCCGACCACCACCGGCGTCAAGGCCTTCGCGGACATCGCCACCGTGCGGGCGCACCGCTGACCAGCTTCGTCAGCAACACCACCTACACGCGCACGGTGACCGTGACGTCCCACGCCGGCCCGCCCAGGAAGACGCTCACCGTCGCGGTCGCCTGGGCCGACCGCACCGGCACGGCCCAGAACGTTCGCCTGTTCAGCGCCGCCACCGCAGTGGCCCCGGCGCTCGCGGCAACGATGGTGGCGCCGCAGATGAACGCGGGAGGTGTCCGCGAGCCCGGAGGCCGCCGCCGCGGCATTCCGCCGCAGGCGAAGAACTTCGGTGACGGCACCAGCGGCTTCCGGCCGCCGCAGCCGGCAGGCACGGCGATCGCCTGGCGCTTCGACAACGTCACCGGGGTGATCACATCAAGGTGCACGACGCTGGAACTCGATCAACAACGCCGATCTGACGCTGGCGGCACTGACAGGCTGCACGACGGCCCAGGCCTATCAGCTGATCAGCGGCTACCTGCGCTTCCACACCGCGCTCACGCAGCCGACGGCGGCCGAGATGGCCAATCCGATCCCCGGCGCCAGCGTCGCGACGAGCACGATCGAAGTCGAAGTGGATCAGACGGCGCCGACGACACGGCGGACCCAGTGCTTCCACGAGCGATCGGCTCAACTACGCCGAGCTCTATCGGGCGCCGTCTGCCGTGCCTCGGTCGACGAGTCGACGGCACCCAACGCCCAGGGTCCGGCCGGCTGCGCATGCCCGACCTGGCCGCGAACCTGGCCGTCACCGGGCACGGCAAGGGCAACCGCTAATCGCCGCTTCCGGGCCGGCCGAACCCGGCCTACGCCTCGGCGATCAACGGCCCACTGGGCAACGAGAACCTGGCGGTGTCCCCTGGCATCGCAGGGCCGCGTTCTTGCCCCAACCGCGCCGAGGCGAGCGGCATCACCAGCCCTGAGAGACCTCGATCGCGCCGCGCATAGACTGCGGCGCATGTCCACGTCCACCGCCGCGCCGCCCAACCTGCCGCCGCTGGACTTTCAGCGCCTCACCGAAGCGCTCGCCCTCGCCGAGCAGGCGACCGGTCTGTCCGACCCCAACCCACGCGTCGGCTGCATCGTCGGCTTGGCCGACGGCACGGTGCTCGGGCGCGGCAGCACGCAGGCGGCGGGGCAGGCGCATGCCGAGGTGATGGCGCTTCGCGACGCGGCGGCGGCCGGGCGCAGCGTGCGCGGCGCCACCGCCTGGGTGACGCTCGAGCCGTGTGCGCACCACGGGCGCACGCCGCCGTGCTGCGACGCACTCGTCGCCGCCGGCATCGCGCGCGTCGTCGTCGCCATCGCTGACCCGTTCGCGAAGGTCGACGGCCGCGGCCTCGAGCGCTTGCGCGCGGCCGGCGTCGAGGTCGTGGCCGCCGATCCGGCGAGCGACATCGCCACCGCGGCGCACGAAATCAACATCGGCTTCTTCTCGCGCGTGCGGCGCAGCCGGCCGTGGCTGCGCATGAAGATCGCCGCGTCGCTGGACGGCCGCACGGCGCTGGCCAACGGCCGCAGCCAGTGGATCACCGGCCCGGCTGCGCGCGCCGACGGCCACGCCTGGCGCCGGCGCGCCGCGGCCACGCTCACCGGCATCGGCACCGTGCTCGAAGACGACCCGCGGCTGGACGTGCGCGACGTGCCCACGGCGCGCCAGCCGCAACGGGTGATCGTCGACTCGCGTCTGCAGACGCCGCCGGCCGCGCGCATCCTGCAGCCGCCGGGCACGGTGTGGATCTACGCCGCGGCGGCCACTGACGGTGATGCGCAAGCAGCCGCGCGCCGCGCCGCGCTCGAGGCCACCGGCGCAGTCGAGATTCATGTCGTCGGGCCTCACTCAGAGTCAGCTGGCGACGCCGCCCCCAAGGTCGACCTCGCCGCGATGCTCACCGACCTCGCCGCGCGCGGCATCAACGAGTTGCACGTCGAGGCAGGCCACAAGCTCAACGCGTCGCTGCTGCGCGCCGGCCTCGTCGACGAGCTGCTCGTCTACCTCGCGCCGAAGTTCATCGGGCTCGGCCGCGAGATGGCCGCCTTCGGGCCGATCACCGAGCTCACCGAGGCGCTGCAGTTCCGCTTCATCGAGGCCACGCCCATCGGCGACGACCTGCGCATCCGCGCGCGGCCGCCGGGCCGCGAGCGGTTCTGAACGCCGCGCTGCGCCCGGGGCCGGCGCAAGCCCCCCACCTACAATCCGCCCCCATGTCCATCGCCCCGATTCCCGAGCTGGTGGCCGAGATCGCCGCCGGCCGCATGGTCATCCTCGTCGACGAGGAAGACCGCGAGAACGAAGGCGATGTCGTGCTCGCCGCCGACCACGTCTCGCCCGAGGCGATCAACTTCATGGCCCGGTACGCGCGCGGGCTGATCTGCCTGACGCTGCCGCGCGAGCGCTGCGAGCGGCTGCAGCTGCCGCCGATGGCCGCGCGCAACGGCACCGTGCACGGCACCGCATTCACCGTGTCGATCGAGGCGGCCAGCGGCGTCACCACCGGCATCTCTGCGGCCGACCGCGCGCGCACCGTCGCCGCCGCGGTGGCGCGCGACGCGAAGGCGAGCGATCTCGTGCAGCCGGGCCATATCTTCCCGCTGCAGGCGCAGGATGGCGGCGTGCTGATGCGCGCCGGCCACACCGAAGCCGGCTGCGACCTCGCCGCGCTCGCCGGCCTCACGCCGGCGGCCGTCATCTGCGAGGTGATGAAGGACGACGGCACGATGGCGCGCCTGCCCGACCTCGAGGTCTTCGCGCGCGAGCACGGGCTGAAGATCGGCACGATCGCCGACCTCATCGGCCATCGCCTTCGCCACGAGACGCTGATCGAGCTGGTCGGCGAGCGCCGCTTCGAGACACCGCATGGCGGCTTCGCCGGCCGCATCTACCGCGACAAGGGCGGCGGCGTGCACATCGCGCTGACGCACGGCCGCTGGAGCGCCGCCGACGAGGTGCCGGTGCGCGTGCACGAGCCGTTCACCGCCATCGACCTGCTCGATGCCGCGAGCCCCGGCCACACCTGGCCGCTGCCGCGCGCGCTGGCCGCGCTGCGCGAAGGCGAGCGCGGCGTGGCCGTGCTGCTGAACTGCACGCCCGACGCGGCGGCGCTGTGGCCGCAGCTGCTGCCGGCCGATGCGCGCGGCGCGAGCAACGGCGCGGCGCGCCCGCAGCCGCAGGACCTGCGCGTCTACGGCATCGGCGCGCAGATCCTGCGCGACCTCGGCGTGCACCGCATGCGGCTGCTCGGCAGCCCGCGGCGCATGCCCAGCATGGCCGGCTACGGGCTCGAGATCACCGGTTATCGCGCCGCGGTCACCTGAGGCCACGCGCGTCCTCTTTCTTCGGAGAAGCGACACCATGCAAGCAGCCGACAAGGGCTCGAGCGGCGAACTCGACGGCGCCGGCCTGCGCATCGGCATCGTGCGCGCCCGCTTCAACGACGCCGTCACCGGCGCCATCGCGCAGGCGTGCCTGGCCGAACTCGAGCGCCTCGAGGTCGAGGCCGGCGACATCCGCCACGTCACCGTGCCCGGCGCACTCGAGATCCCGGTGGTGCTGAAGGTCATGGCCGACGGCGGCGACTTCGACGCGTTGATTGCCATCGGCTGCGTCATCCGCGGCGAGACCTACCACTTCGAACTCGTCGCCAACGAAAGCGGCGCCGGCGTCACGCGCGTCGCGCTCGACCACGGCGTGCCGGTGGCCAACGCCATCCTCACCTGCGACACCGAAGCGCAGGCCTGGGCGCGCGCCACCGAGAAGGGTTGCGACGCGGCACGTGTCGCCGTCGAGATGGCCAACCTGCTGGAAGAGCTGTCGTGACCGATGCGCCGGGCGCACCGGCGGCGCCGTCGCCGGCAGCGCCCCAGGGCAAGCACCGCGGCGGCGGCGCGCAGGCGCGCAACCCGCGCCGGCGCGCGCGCGAGTTCGCGGTGCAGGGCCTGTATCAATGGCTGCTCGCCGGCGGCAGCGCCGCCGACGTGCTGGCGCACCTGCGCGAGCTCGACGACTTCGAGCGCGCCGACCGCGCCCACCTCGACGCGCTCGTGCACGGCGGCATCGAGGAAGCCGGCGCGCTCGACGCGGCAATCGCCCGCCACGTCGACCGGCCGACCAAGCAGCTCTCGCCCGTCGAGCACGCGGTACTGATGATCGGCGCCTACGAGCTGACGCACTGCATCGACGTGCCCTACCGCGTCGTCATCAACGAGGCCGTCGAGCTGGCCAAGGCCTTCGGCGGCACCGACGGCCACAAGTACGTCAACGGCGTGCTCGACAAGACCGCCGCCGACCTGCGCCCGGTGGAGGTCGCGGCGCGCCGCGCCGGTGGGGAGGGCGCGACGCGCACCAAGCCGCCCGCGTCGACCAAAGCGCCCGCGCCATCCAAGCCGCCCCCGTCGCCTTCCGACCCCGCATGACCCTGCGCACCGCCCGGCGGCTCGACCGCATCGAACCGTTCTACGTGCTGGAGCTGGCCAAGGAGGCCGCGCGCATCGCCGAAAGCGCCGAGTGCGACCCCGCGCGCGGCGGCGAGCGGATGATCTTCCTGAACATCGGCGAGCCCGACTTCGGCGCGCCCGACGTGGCGCTGCGCACCGCCGCCGGCGTGCTCGCCGGCCGCGCGCTGCCGTACACGCAGGCCACCGGCATCGCGCCGCTGCGCGAGCGCATCTCGGGCTGGTATGCGCAGCGTTTCGGCCTCGACATCGACCCGGCTCGCATCCTCGTCACGGCCGGCGCGTCGGGGGCGCTGGTGCTCGCCTGCCTGGCGCTCTTCGAAGCCGGCGACGAGGTGCTGCTGCCCGACCCCAGCTACCCGTGCAACCGCCACTTCGTCGCCGCCGCCGACGCGACGCCGCGCCTCTTGCCCACCGGCCCGGAGCAACGCTTCCAGTTGAGCGCCGAGGATGTCGCCCGCCACTGGACGGCGGCGACCCGCGGCGTGCTGCTCGCGAGCCCGAGCAACCCCACCGGCACGAGCATCGCGCCCGAGGTGATGCGCGCAATCGTCGACGAAGTGCGCCAGCGCGGCGGCGTCGCGCTCGTCGACGAGATCTACCTCGGCCTCAGCTACGACGCGCGCTACGGCGGCAGCGCGCTCGCGCACGACCCGCGCGGCGAGCACGTCATCTCGATCAACAGCTTCTCCAAGTACTTCAGCATGACGGGCTGGCGGCTGGGCTGGCTGGTGCTGCCGCCGGCACTGGTGGCGCCGATGGAGCGCCTGGCGCAGAACCTCTTCATCTGCCCCAGCACGCTGGCGCAGCAGGCGGCGGTAGCCTGCTTCGAACCCGAGGCGCTGGCGCAGTGTGAACAGCGCCGCGGCGAGCTGGAACGCCGGCGCGACTTCATCGTGCCGGCGCTCGAGCGCCTGGCGCTGCCGGTGCCGGTGGTGCCCGACGGCGCCTTCTATGCCTGGGCCGACTGCTCGGCGCACGACGCGAGCAGCTGGCACCTGTGCCAGCGGCTGACGCGCCGCGCGCACATCGCGCTGACGCCGGGCCGCGACTTCGGCCCCGCGGCCGCCGAGCGCTACCTGCGGCTGTCGTTCGCCGGCGCGATGGACGACCTGCGCGACGCCGTCGCGCGGCTCGAGCGCGAACTCGGCCGAAGCGGCTGACGCGGCCGGCCCGGCCCGCTCGACGAAAGCGGCCGGCCAAGGTCGCATCGGCGCGACAATCCACCCGGCCAGGTACCGCCCGCCGGCCCGCATCTGCGGGGGTGGCGCGGCTGCCGAACACCCGATCGCTAGATTGGTGCCGAGTGAAGGCGCCGCCAAGCCCTTGTTTTTCGTACGCTCGGGCGTTCGGCGAAGACGTAAGCTGCCACATCGTGGGAATCACCCTGTTCAAGCGTCCGGCGCCCCGCCAAGAGGAGGCCGACTCGGAGTTCGCCGCCACCGTGGCCACGCTGCCGCCGGGGGCCGAGGCGGCCGTGCCGCTGCCGCCGGCCGGCGACGGCGCGCCTGATTCGCTGCCGCCCGATTCGCTGCCGCCGGATTCGCTGACCTTCGACTCGCAGCCGTTCGACTCGGTGCCACCCGATGCGGGCGATTCACTGCCGCCCGATTCGCTGCCGCCGGATTCGCAGCCCTTCGTCGCATCCGAGCCGCCGAAGGCGCCGGCCGACCCGTTCGACCCGCATCCGCCGGCGGAACTGCCGGCCTACCTCGGCGGCAAGGCCGCGCCGGCGGCCTCCTCCAGCACGGCCACTGCCGACGACGCGCAAAGCGCGCTGCCGATGGCCGACCAGCCGACGATCGCGCAGGTCGGCCGTTATGCGTTGAAGCGGCCGCTGGGTGTCGGCGGTCTCGGCCAGGTGCACGAGGCGTGGGATCCGCTGCTGTCGCGCACGGTCGCGATCAAGACGCTGCAGTTCGAGTCCGACCCGCGCACGCGCAACTCGCTCGATCGCCTCTTCCTCAACGAAGCCCGCGCGGTGGCGGGGCTGTCGCACCCGAACATCGTCACCGTGCACGACGCCGGCCTGTCGCCGCAAGGCGTGTACCTGGCGATGGAGCGGCTGCAGGGCAAGGACCTGCGGCAAAAGCTCGCGGAAGGCTGGAAGCCCGGCCCGGCGGTCATCGCGCAACTCGTGCGCCGCGTCGCCGACGCGCTGGCCTACGCGCACGCGCGCGGCGTCGTGCACTGCGACATCAAGCCGGGCAACATCTTCATCACCAGCAGCGACAAGCCGAAGGTGCTCGATTTCGGCATCGCACGCGTCGCGCACGGCCGCGCCGTGCCGCCGGCGCTGCAAGGCACCGTCGCCGGCTCGCCGCACTACCTGGCGCCCGAGCAGCTGCAGGGCAAGGACGTCGACGCGCGCACCGACATCTACTCGCTCGGCGTCGTCTTCTACGAGCTGCTGAGCGGCCGGCGCGCCTTCGCCGGCGACTCGGTCGAGCAGATCACGACCGCGGTGCTGACCAACCATCCGGCGCCGGCACACCTGATCCGCGCCGGCGTGCCCGAGGCGCTGTCGGCGATCGCCGCGCGCGCGATGGCGCGCGACCCCGAGGCGCGTTACGCCACGGCCAGCGAGATGGCCGCCGACATCCGCAACTGGTTCGAGCAGCCGCGCCCGGCCGCCTCGCCGCGCAGCGATCGCACCGAAGCAAAGCGCAGCCGCCAGGGCGCGCGCGGCAAGGCCGGCGCTGTGGCGCCGCGCCGCTGGCTCTGGGCCGTGGCCGGCGCCTCGGCGGCGCTGGCCGGCATCGTCGCCGTCGGGCTGCTGCTGGCGCTGCGGCCGGGATGGCGCTCGGCGCCCGCGGCCGACGGCGCCACGGTGGCCGCCGCCGGAGCCACGGCCGGCACGCCCGCGCGCCCGCGCGAAAGCGACGTGGTGATGAGCGGTGGCGTGCCGGTCGCCGACCCTGCCGCCGCCACGCCGGCCGCCGAGTCCGCCGAGTCCGCCGCGTCGGCCGCCGGCGCCGCCGGAGTGGCCGGCGCGATCACCCCGCCGGCCGGCGGCGCGACCGATGCCGCCGCGGCCGGCAACGGCACGGCTGCAGCCGGCACGTCGTCCACCCCGTCCACCCCGTCCACCCCTCCGCTCCGTCCGCCGGCACTGCGCCCGGCGCAGCAGGCACCCCTTCTGGGTCGGCGACGCCGGCCGCGCCGGGCAAGACGGCCACGGCGCCACCGGCGCGCGCCACGACCGCAGGGCGCCCCGGCCAGGCGCCTGCCGACCGCACGCGTGACGCCGCCCGCCGCGCGGCGCAGCCCGCACCGGCGTCGGCCGCCGGCCCCACGACCGTGGCCGCCGCCGCCACCAGCGGCACGCTGCAACTGGCCATCAGCCCCTGGGGCGAGATCGAGGTCGACGGCCGCAGCGCCGGCACGACGCCGCCGCTGACGCAGCTGGCGCTGCCGGTCGGCACGCACAGCATCACCGTGCGCAACGCCGACTTCCCGCCCTTCAGCACGACGGTGCAGGTGCAGGCCGACAAGCCGGTCGTCGTGCGCCACCGCTTCGGCCAGTGACGCCCGTAACCCCACCTTCTCCGGCCCGGCTCGCCTGCGTGGCGTGCCTGGCGCTCGCCGTGCTCGCCACCGGCTGCGCACCGGCCGTGCCGGCGCGGCCGGCGCCGCCGCCGCCGACACTGGCCGAGCTGATGCAGCGGCCGGCCGAACGTGCGCTCGTCGAAGGCATCCGCCACTACGACGAAGGCCAATACACGCAGGCCGAAACGCAACTGCGCCGCGCGCTCGCCGCAGGCCTCACGGACCCGCGCGACCGCGCCAGCGCGCACAAGCTCCTCGCCTTCATCACCTGCACCAGTGCGCGGCTGGACGACTGCGCCGCTGAGTTCACCGCCGCGCGCGCAGCCGACCCGCGCTTTCAGCTCAGCCGCTCCGAGGCCGGCCACCCGGTGTGGGGCCCGGTGTACCGGCGCACGCTGGCGCCATGAGCTGACTTGCTCTGAGCCGGGGGCTTCAGCGGCGCACGCCGCCCCGCCCGGCCTCGCGGCTTCGCCGCCACCCCTGCCGCCGCCCCTGCCGCCGTCCGGGCCGCCAGCCGGCCCCCGAAGCCGCGCCGGTATCATCCCGCGGCCCATGCAAAGCAAAGCGGCCCTGCGCGGCGTGCCGGCGGTGTCCGCCGCGCCCGAAGACCCCCCGGTCGTACACCGCCTGCCTTTGCGCGTGTACTGGGAAGACACCGATGCCGGCGGCATCGTCTTCTACGCCAACTACCTGAAGTTCTTCGAGCGCGCGCGCACCGAGTGGCTGCGCGCTTGCGGCGTGCAGCAGCAGGCGATGCGCGAGCGCACCGGCGCGATCTTCGTCGTCACGCACACGTCGATGCACTACCGCGCGCCGGCGCGGCTGGACGACGCGCTCGAGGTCACCGTCGCCGTGCGCCACACCGGCCGCGCCAGCCTCGAGGTGGCGCAGCGCGCCTGGCGCGGGCGCACGCTGCTCGCCGAGGGCGACGTGCGCATCGGCTGCGTCGAGGCCGCGACGATGCGGCCGTGCCGCATCCCGGCCGACGTACTGGAACTCATTGCCTGAACGAGAGCCCATGAACGAGAGTCTTTCCATCACCGCGCTGATCCTGCAGGCGAGCCTCGTCGTGCAGGTGGTCGTCGCCGGCCTCGCGCTCACGTCGCTCGTCAGCTGGGCGGTGATCTTCGGCAAGCTGATCGGCCTGAAGCGCGTGCGCGGCGGCAACGAGGGCTTCGAGCGCGAGTTCTGGTCGGGCCGCAGCCTCACCGAGATGAACCAGGCCATCGGCAGCAAGCCGAGCACGGCGCCGATGGAGCGCATCTTTGCCAGCGGCATGCGCGAGTTCCTCAAGCTGCGCGAACGGCGCCTGGACGCCGCCGCGCAGCTCGACGGCGCGCGCCGCGCGATGCGCGCCAGCTACCAACGCGAGCTCGACGTGATCGAGAGCAACCTGAGCTTCCTCGCCTCGGTCGGCTCGGTGAGCCCGTACGTCGGCCTCTTCGGCACCGTGTGGGGGATCATGCATGCCTTCACCACCTTCGGCACGCTGCAGCAGGTGACGCTGTCCAGCGTGGCGCCGGCGATCGCCGAGGCGCTGATCGCCACCGCGATCGGCCTGTTCGCCGCCATTCCGGCCGTCGTCGCCTACAACCGGCTGGCGCGCGACATCGACCGCATCGCGATCCAGCTCGAGACCTTCATCGAGGAGTTCACCAACATCCTGCAGCGCAACGTCGGTGCCGGCGCGTCGTCGACGGCGCCGATCCAGAGCACCACCATCGCGCCCGGAGTCCGCTGACCATGCCCGCCGTCATGGGCCGAGGCGGCCGGCGCCGCCGCAGCATCGGCGAGATCAACATGGTGCCGTTCATCGACGTGATGCTGGTGCTGCTGGTGATCTTCATGGTCACCGCGCCGCTCATCACCACCGGCGTCGTCGACCTGCCCTCGGTGGGCAAGAGCGCGCAGCGGCCGAACAAGGTGATCGAGGTCATCGTCGCCAGCGACGAGCAGCTCAAGCTGAAGGTCGACGGCGGCGAGGCGCAGCCGGCGACGCTGCGCGATCTCGTCGCGCGCGTGCGCACCGGCCAGGGCGGCGACGCCGACGCGCCGGTGGTCATCAGCGCCGACCGCAACGTCAAGTACGAGGCGGTCGTCAAGGTGATGGACACGCTGCAGCGCGCCGGCGTCAAGCGCGTCGGGCTGTCGGTGAAGCAGGCCGCCGCGGGCTCCGGGGGTTGAGCGGTGCGCCGGGCGAGGTTCCCGCTGCATCCGGCAACACCGCCGATCGAACCGAACTGAACGAAGTGCACGAGCGCCGATCAGAAACCGGCATGAAAGCCAGCACCTCGACACCGCCGTCATTGCTGCCCAGCGACCCGGGCGGCGCGAAGGCCGGCTTCGCGTTCTCGGTCGGCGTGCACGCGGCGCTGCTGGCGGCGCTGGCCGGCGTGGTGCAGTGGCGCACGCAGACGCCCACCGTCGCCGCGGCCGAGTTGTGGTCGAGCGTGCCCGAGGTGGCCGCGGCCCCGCCGGCACCGGCACCAGCCCCCGTGCCGGCCCCGGCGCCCGCGCCAGCACCGGTCCCCGCGCCGCCCCCACCGCCGCCGCCGGCCGTCGCGGCCCCGAAGCCGCCGGACATCGCGATCGAGCAGGCCCGCGAACGCGCCGCCCGCGCCGAGCGCGAACGCGTCGAACGTGAACGCCAGGAGCGCGAAGAACGCGAGCAGCGCCAGCGGCGCGAACAAGAACAGCGCGAGCAGCGTGAACAACGTGAGCGCCAACAGCGCGAACAACGCGCCGCCGCCGACCGTGAACGCGCACAAGCCGCGGCACAAACCGCCGCGCTCGAACGCGCACGCGAGGAGCAGCTGCGCCGCATCACGCAAGCCGCCGGCAGCACCGGCGGCTCGCCCACCGGCAGCGCGGCGCGCGACGCGGCGCCGTCGGCCAGCTACGTGGCGCGGCTGGCGGCGCTGATCCGCAGCAACTCGGTCTTCGCCGGCGAGGTGGCCGGCAACCCGGCCGCCGAGGTGGAAGTGCGCGCCGCGGCCGGCGGCACGATCCTGTCGCGCCGGCTGATCAAGACGAGCGGCAACGCCGCCTGGGACGACGCGGTGCTGCGCGCCATCGACCGCACGCAGACCTTGCCGCCGGACACCAACGGCCGCGTGCCGCCGGTGCTGATCATCGCGTTCCGGCCGAAGGAGTGACCTCGGAGGCGGGCGCGTTCACCGGCGCCGGCGCTGCGGTCCCGCGCAGCGCGTAGCGCGCGATGAACTTGCGGTCGATGTGGTCCTTCCACCACCACACCCAGCGCCCCGCGGCCGACCAGCCGCCGCGAGACGCGATGGCGCTGCGCCGGCCGCACGACAGCAGGTTCAGCGAGCGCGCCTGCGGTGTGTATCGCTTCAACGGCGCGCCGCCGCAGAAGGCGCGCAGGTTCGTCGCCAGCGGCGGCCCGGCGCGCACCGCGTAGACGCCGCTCCTCGGGTGCGGCGCGTCGATGCGCGAGGCCACGTCGCCGGCGGCGAAGACTTCGGGGTGCGAGCCGCTTTGCAGCGTCGGGCCGGTGACGATGAAGCCGCGGCCGTCCAGCGCCAGGCCGCTGCCGGCCAGCCACGCGGGCGCCTCGCCGCCGGTGGCCAGCACCGGCGCGTCGCACGCCAGCCGCGCGCCCTTGGCCAGGCAGACGGCGTCGGCCCGCACCTCGACGCAGTGGTCGCGAAAGAGCGTGATGCGCGCGCGTTCGAGCAGGCGCTCGGCGCGCTCGCGCACCGCCGCGGGGTAGCCCGGCAGCAACTCGTCGCCACCGGTGACGAGCGCGACGCGGCCCGGGTCGGCGTTCAAGAGGCGCAGCCGGAAATCGAGCGCCATCGCCAGCTCGAAGCCCGCGGCGCCGCCGCCGACCACCACCACGTCCAGCGCCTGCCGCGACGCCGCGTCGAGCATGTCTTCGATGTCGGCGAGGAAGTGTTCAATCGGCCGCACGAAGAGCGCGTGCTCGCGCGCGCCGGGCAGCCGCGTGCGGTCCATCTCCGAGCCGGTATCGATCGACAGCACGTCGTAGCCGACCACCTGGCCGTTGGCCAGGCGCACGAGGCGTCGCGCCGCGTCCAGGCCGACGGCGGCGCTGCCGATCATCGTGACGTCGGCGCTCTCGGCCAGCGGCGCCAGCGCGATCGTTGCCTGCTCGGCGCGATAGTGGCCGGCGACGATGCCCGGCACCATGCCCGAGTAGATCTGGCCGGCAAACGGCGTCACCAGCGTCACCTCGGCGGCGGCAAAACGCTCGCGACCGATTTCGCGCAGCACGTGCACATGGGCGTGGCCGCCGCCTAGCAGCAAGAGTCTCTTCACGGGCCGAAGCGTAACCCGGCCTCGTGGTGCCTCTGTTTCGAAGCGCCCTACCCGCCGCGCCGCCAGGCGTGGAAGCGCTCGACCCAGCGCAGCAGCCGCTGCGGCGCATGCGCGCGCTTCCATTCGCCGGCAGCGAACTTGTTCGCCTCGGCCAGCGTCGGGTAGATGTGGATCGTGCCGAGGATCTTGTTCAGGCCGAGGCCATGTTTCATCGCCAACACGTACTCGGCGATCAGCTCGCCGGCATGCGCACCGACGATCGTCACGCCGAGGATGTGGTCGCGGCCGGGCACCGTCAGCACCTTCACCCAGCCGTGCGCGGCGCCGTCGGCGATCGCGCGGTCGAGGTCGTCGATGCCGTAGCGCGTCACCTCGTAGGCCACGCCCTTCGCCTTTGCCTCCTGCTCGTTCAGGCCGACGCGCGCCACCTCGGGGTCGATGAAGGTGCACGCGGGGATCACCGAATAGTCGGCCTTGAAGCGCTTGAACGTGCCGAAGAGACCGTTGACCGCGGCGTACCACGCCTGGTGCGCGGCGGTGTGCGTGAACTGGAAGGGCCCGGCCACGTCGCCGGCGGCGAGGATGTTCGGGTAGATCGTTTGCAGGTACTCGTCGGTGGTGACGGTGCGCTCAGCCGGGATGCCGAGCGCCTCGAGCCCGAAGCCCTCGAGCCGCGCGACGCGGCCGACCGCGCAGAGCAGCAGGTCGAAGGCGATGCGTTGCGGCTCGGCGCCGCCGCCGTCTTGGCTGCCGCTGCCCGCTGCACCCACCGCCGCTACCTCGATCCACTGCTCGCCGTCGCCCGCGCGGCCGCAGCGCCGCGCCTGCCGCGCGGTGAGCACCGTCACGCCGTCGGCTTCGAGCGCGCGGCGCGCATGGTCCGACACCTCCTCGTCCTCGCGCGCCAGCAGGCGCGGCAGCATCTCGATCTGCGTGACCTGCGAACCCAGGCGCGCGAAACACTGCGCCAGCTCGCAGCCGATCGGCCCGCCGCCCAGCACGACCAGCCGCCGTGGCAGCTCGCGCAGGGCCCACAGCGTGTCGCTCGTGCGCATGTCCACCTCGTCGAGGCCCGGCAGCGGCGGCACGAACGGCCGCGCCCCGGTGGCGACGACGATCGCGCGCGTCGACAGCACGGCCGTGCTGCCGTCGTCCTGCGCGATCTGCACGTGCCAAGGGTCGAGGATCGTCGCGCGGCCGAGCCGCACGTCGACGCCGAGCGCCGTGTAGCGCTCGACCGAATCGTGCGGCGCGATCGCCTGCACGACGGCCGCGACCCGCTGCATCGCCTGCGCGAAGTCGAACTCGGCGCTGGCGCGCGCGACGCCGTAATTGGCGCTGTCGCGGATCTGGCGCAGGAGCGTCGCCGTGCGGATCAGTGCCTTGCTCGGCACGCAGCCGGTGTTCAGGCAGTCGCCGCCCATCTGGTGGCTCTCCACGAGCGTCACCTTCGCCTTCACCGCCGCCGCGATGTAGCTCGTGACGAGGCCGGCCGCACCGGCGCCGATGACGACGAGGTTGCGGTCGTAGCGCTTCGGCTTGCGGTGCGCCCACTTCGCGTAGACGCGCCGCGCCTTCGCCGCGTCGACGATCTTCTTGGCGACGAGCGGAAAGAGACCCAGCAGCACGAAGCTCGCCAGCAGCCCCGGCGAGACGATGCCGGCCAGCGACTCGATCTTCGCCAGCTGCGTGCCCGCGTTCACGTAGACGATCGTGCCGGCGAGCATGCCGAGCTGGCTGACCCAGTAGAACGTGGCCGCCTTCATCTTCGTCAGCCCCATCAGCAGGTTGATGACGAAGAACGGAAACAGCGGCACCAGCCGCAGCGTGAAGAGGTAGAAGGCGCCCTCGCGCTCGATGCCGCGGTCGATGTCCGCCAGCCGCGCGCCGAAGCGCGCCTTGACGCTGTCGCGCAGCAGGTAGCGCGCGACGAGCATCGCCAGCGTCGCGCCGATGCTCGACGCGAACGACACGAGCACGGTGCCCGCGACGAGGCCGAAGATCGCGCCGGCCAAGAGCGTCATCACCGCGGCGCCCGGCAGCGACAGCGCCGTCACCGCCACGTAGGCCGCGAAGAAGAGACCCGCAATCAGCGCCGGGCGCTCGGCGTACAGCGCCGCAACGTCGGCCTGCGCGCCTTTGATGTAGGCGAGGCTCAGGAAGCGGCCGAGGTCGAGCGCAACGAACGCGGCCACCGCCGCAGCGAGCAGGACCAGGAGCCAGAGCTTGTTGGTCTTCATCGTGAGCAGTGTGGTCGTTTGCCGGGGCGCGCAGGTTACACCGCACCCTTCTACACTCGCCCGCGGCAACCGCCTCCACCGCCACCGCCATCGGCCCGGCCGAGCGACGACCGCAGCCCGTTCCTCCCTGCCCGCCATGCACGACACGCTGCCCCTGCTCGCGCGCACCGACTTCCCGCCGCTGCGCCGCCGCGCCACCGAGACGCTGCAGGTCAACCTCGGCTACCGCTGCAACCAGAGCTGCCTGCACTGCCACGTCAACGCCGGGCCCCACCGCACCGAGGCGATGGCGCCGGCCACGATCGACACCGTGCTCGAGGTGCTGCGCCGGCGCGGCATCCGCACGCTCGACGTGACCGGCGGCGCGCCCGAGCTGCACGCGCACTTCCGGCGTCTCGTGCGCGAGGCGCGCCGGCTCGGCGTGCATGTCATCGACCGCTGCAACCTCACGATCCTCGGCGAGCCCGGGCAGGAAGACCTGGCCGCTTTCCTGGCCGGCGAAGGCGTGGAGGTGGTGGCGTCGCTGCCGTGTTACTCGGCCGGCAACGTCGACCGCCAGCGCGGCGACGGCGTCTTCGATCGCAGCATCGCCGCGCTGCAGCAGCTGAACGCCCTCGGCTACGGCGAGCCCGGCGGCCGGCTCGTGCTGAACCTCGTCTACAACCCGCAGGGCCCCTCGCTGCCCCCGGCGCAGGCGCCGCTCGAGGCCGACTACCGCCGCGAGCTCGAAGCGCACTTCGGCGTGCGCTTCAACCGCCTCTTCGCGCTGGCCAACATGCCGATCCAGCGCTTCGGCAGCACGCTCGTGAGCAAGGGCCAGTTCGGTGCCTACATGCGATTGCTGCGCGACGCGCACCGCACCGACAACCTCGACACCGTGATGTGCCGCTCGCTCGTCAGCGTCGACTGGCAGGGCGACCTCTACGACTGCGACTTCAACCAGATGCTCGGCCTGCGCGCCCGCCTCGCCGGCCGCGAGCGGCCCACCGTCGCCGACCTGCTGCGGCACGACGCCGCGGGCAGCGCGATCCGCGTCGCCGACCATTGCTACGGTTGCACGGCGGGCCAGGGCAGCAGTTGCGGCGGTGCGCTGGCCGACGCCGGCCTCGACGCAGACGTCGTGAACGCCACGATCGCCACGGTGCATGCCGCTTGACGGCGTTTGCCCAGGCGCACCCGCCAATGACCCGCACCGATCACCTGCCGTTGCGCGGCGGCTCGACGCGCCGGCAGGCGCTGCTCGCCGCCACCACGTTCGCCGCCGTTGCCGGCACGGCGCTGTGGCGCCCGGCCGCCGCGCAGGCGTTCGACCATGGCCACGCCGCCTGGTCGGCGCTGCTGAGAAAGCACGTCGTGCTACTGCAAGGCGGCCAGGCTTCGCAGGTGCGCTATGCCGCCTTCGCCGGCGACCGCGCCGCGCTGAAGGCCTACCTCGACGGCCTCGCGGCCGTGCCCGAAGGCACGTTCACCGGCTGGGCCAAGGCGCAGCGCATGGCCTTTCTCGTCAACGCCTACAACGCCTTCACGGTCGAACTGATCCTCACGCGATACCCGAACCTCGAATCGATCAAAGACCTCGGCAGCCTCTTCCAGACGCCGTGGAAGCCGAAGTGGGTGCCCTTGTTCGGCACCAAGGTGTCGCTCGACGACATCGAGCACGAGATGCTGCGCAAGCGCGGCGCCTACGACGACCCGCGCGTGCACTTTGCCGTCAACTGCGCCAGCATCGGCTGCCCGGCCCTGCGCGAGGAAGCGTTCACCGCCGAGCGGCTCGACGCCCAGCTCGACCAGCAGGCACTGCGCTTCATGAGCGACCGCAGCCGCAACCGCTACCACCCGCAGCGCGGCCGCCTCGAGATCAACAAGATCTTCGACTGGTTCGGCGAGGACTTCCGCCTCGGCCACCGCGGCATCACCTCGCTGCCGGCGTTCTGCGCCCGTTATGCCGAACCGCTGGCCGACGCGCCGGCCGACCGCGACAAGGTGCGCGCCCAGCAGGCCGACATCACCTTCCTCGACTACGACTGGAAGCTCAACGACGCGCGCTGACAAGGCGCGGCGCCGAGAGACCGAACGACGCATGCCGACGCTGGCCGGGACCGGGATGCCGCTGCCGCTTTCGATCATCGTGCCGGCGCTGAACGAAGCGGCCCGCATCCGCATCACGCTCGCCGCGCTGGCGCCGTTGCGCGCGCGCGGCGCCGAGGTGATCGTCGTGGACGGCGGCAGCGACGACGGCACGGCCGCGCTCGCCGCCGCGGCCGCCGACCGCGTGCTCGTCGCGCCGCGCGGCCGGGCGCGGCAGATGAACGCCGGCGCCGCGGTCGCGCGCGGCGGCACGTTGCTCTTCCTGCATGCCGACACGACGCTGCCGGCGCTCGCCGACACGCATATCGCGTCGGCGCGGGCCGGCGGCGCCCTCTGGGGTCGATTCGACGTGCATATCGAGGGGCGCGCCCGCCTGCTGCGCGTTGTCGCGGCGCTGATGAACTGGCGTTCGCGCGCAAGCGGCATCGCCACCGGCGACCAGGCCCTCTTTGTCGAGCGCGCGCTGTTCGAGGCGCTCGGCGGCTACGCCGACCAGCCGTTGATGGAAGACATCGAACTTTCGCGCCGGCTGCGCGCCGCCGCGGCGCCGGCGTGCCTGCGCGAGCGGGTCGTCACCTCGGGCCGCCGCTGGGAGCAGCGAGGGCCGTGGCGCACGGTGTTCCTGATGTGGCGACTGCGCTGGCGCTACTGGCGCGGCGAATCGCCGCAGGCGCTGGCCGAGGCCTACCGTTGAAGGCCGGGGCGCGCCCCGCCGGCGCGGCGGGCCTGCAGCGGCCGGCGCGCAGCGGCACGGCGATCATCGTCTTCGCCAAGGCGCCGGTGGCCGGGCAGGTCAAGACGCGCCTCGCACCGGCGCTGGGCGCCGAGGGCGCCGCGGCGCTGGCCGGGCGCATGCTCGCGCACGCGCTGGCCGCGGCTTGCGCGGCGGGTGCACGCACCGTCGAGTTGTGCACGGCGCCCGACGGCGCACGCCACACCGCCTTCGACGCCCTGCGGGCGACACACCGCGCGCTGCACCACACCGCGCAGGGCCCGGGCGATCTCGGCGAGCGCATGGCGCGCGCCCTGGGTCGTGCACTCGCCACGCATGAACGCGCGCTGCTGCTGGGCACCGATGCGCCCGCGCTCGATGCCGGCCACCTGGCGCGCGCCGAGGCGGCGCTTTGCGCCGGGTACGACGCGGTGCTCGT
Organism: Betaproteobacteria bacterium; assembly: GCA_016716535.1. Classification (GTDB taxonomy): domain Bacteria; phylum Pseudomonadota; class Gammaproteobacteria; order Burkholderiales; family Burkholderiaceae_C; genus Rubrivivax. Next base: position 288,083 of record JADJWD010000007.1, read on the forward strand.
GCCGGCGCTGGACGGCGGCTATGTGCTCGTCGGGCTGGCCGATGCCGCCGCGCTGCCGACGCTGTTCACCGGCATCGCCTGGAGCACGGCCGAGGTGATGCCCGCGACGCGCCGGCGCGCGCAGGCGGCCGGGCTGCGCGTGGCCGAACTCGCACCGGTGGCCGACATCGACGTGCCGGCCGATCTGGTCCACCTGCCCGCCGGCTGGCTGGAGGACCCGCCGCTCGGCGCGCTCAACGGCGGCCGAATGTGATCCAGCCCGCGACGAGGCGCGCGCCGATCGTCACGGCGCAGGCGGCCGCGAAACCGTAGGCCCACCACGCGAAGTGCTGTGGCACGAGGCACATCAGCGCGAAGCAGGCGATCGTCTCGCTGCCCTCGGTGAGGCCGCCGAGGTAGAAGAAACCCTTCGACGGGTAGTCGCTGCTGGCGAGCCCACGCCGCTCGGCCAGCACGGCGAAGGCAAGGAAGGTCGAGCCCGTGCCGATGAACGCCGCCAGCAGCACCGCCGCGGGCAGCGCGTTGGCCGGCGGATCGGCCAGCGCGAAGGCGAGCGGCACGCCGGCGTAGAACAGAAAGTCCAGGGTGATGTCGAGGAAGGCGCCGCGGTCGGTGGGCGCAGTCGCGCGCGCGAGTTCGCCGTCGAGGCCATCGGCGAGCCGCGACAGCACGATGCCCGCGAGCCCGGCGAGCGGCTGCGACGCGGCAATCGCCACCATCGCCGCGACGCCGAACACAAAGCCGGCGAGCGTCACCGCGTCGGCGTGCACGCCGGCGGCGGCGAGCCGGCGCGCGGCCCACCGCAGCGGCGGTTGCAGCACGGCGAGCAGGGAGCGGTCCAGCATCGGGCGTGGCGCCTTCTCAGCGGGCCCCGGCCGTGCGCCCGCGGCGCGCCTGCGCAGGGCCCGCGCGCCGGTCGTCTCGCTGCCATCGCATCGCCATCGGGCGCATTGTCCCGGGGTTGCGTGGCCACCAATCCGGCGCGCTGCCCTGTGCCGAAGTCGGGCCGGGCGGCCGCCGTTCGGCCTGGTGTGCGGCCTTAAGGCGACCTTCAGTGCCGGTGGCAAGACTGCCGCCCCATGTCCAGCCGGCTCGCGACCCGCCCCTGGTATCCGGAGCTGCTGCTGCTCGGTGCGAGCGTGTGCACGCTGGCGGTGGGCAACCGCCGCTTCCTCGCCGCGGCGCTTGGCGGGCGCCCCGTGGACGAGGTCGCGACGTGGTCGTTCGGCCTCGCGCTCGCCGTCGCGCTGACGGCGATCAACTTCCTGCTGCTGGGCCTGCTCGCCTGGGGTCGGCTGTTCCGCCCGGCGGTCGTCGTCACCCTCGTGCTCACCGCGGGGGCGGCGCACTTCATCGACAGCTTCGGCACCTTCATCGACGCGGCGATGCTGCGCAACGCGCTGCACACGCACTGGAGTGAAGCACGCGAGCTGGTCGGGCCGCGGGCGGCGCTGTCGCTGCTGATGGGCGCCGCGCTGCCGGCCTGGCTGCTGCTGCGTTGCCCGCCCGCGCCGCGGCGCTGGACGCAGGCGCTGGCCTGGCGAGGCGGGGCGATCGGGCTGGCGCTGCTCGTCCTGGCGCTGGCGATCTGGGCCATGTTTCAACCACTGGCCTCGTTGATGCGCCAGCAGCACGGCGTGCGTTACCTGGTCACGCCGGGCAACGTGCTGTGGTCGTCGGCGGCATTGGCCCGGCGTGCGCAGGCCGCGACGGTGGCGCCGCTGGCCACGGTGGGCGGCGACGCCCACGCCGGCCCGGCGCTCGCCCATTCGCCGCGCGCGCGCGTGGTGGTGCTGGTCATCGGCGAGACGGCGCGCGCGGCCAACTGGCAGCTCGCCGGCCACGCCCGGCCGACGACGCCCCGGCTGGCGCAGACGCCGGGTGTCCTCGCCGCCGAGGCGCTCACCTGCGGCACCGACACCGAGACCTCGCTGCCGTGCATGTTTGCCGCCGTCGGCCGCCGGCAGTACGACGAGCGGCGCATCCGCGGCAGCGAGAACCTGCTGCACGTGCTGGTCCGTGCCGGCATCGACGTGCACTGGCGCGACAACCAGTCCGGCTGCAAGGGCGTGTGCAACGGCTTTGCGCACGACACCGTGGCCGCCATCGCCCCGCCTGACCTGTGCGCCGATGGCGCCTGCCTCGACGAGGGGCTGCTGCACGGCCTGGACGCGCTGCTGCCGGGCGCGGTCGCGAGCCGGCGCGCGGGCGGCGCGGCGGCGCCGGCAACGCCGGCCGCCCCGCCGCCGGCCAAGCTCATCGTGCTGCACCAGATCGGCAACCACGGCCCGGCCTATCACCGCCGCGCGCCGGCTTCCTTCAAACGCTTCCAGCCCGCCTGCGAGCACGACGACCTGCGCCGCTGCGATGCCGCGGCCATCGTCAACGCCTACGACAACGCGCTGCTGTACACCGACCACGTGCTCGCCACGCTGATCGAGCGGCTGCGCGCGCGCGCCGGCGAGGTCGACAGCGCCGTCGTCTACGTCTCCGACCACGGCGAGTCGCTCGGCGAGCACGGCCTGTTCCTGCACGGCATGCCCTACGCCATCGCGCCGGATGTGCAAAAGCGCGTGCCGATGCTGATCTGGCTGTCCGACGGCTTCGCCGCCGGGCGGGGCCTGGACGCGAACTGCCTGCGCGCGCGCATGCAGGCCGGCGCTGGCACCGGCGCGGCGCTGCGCCACGACCATCTCTTCCACTCGGTGCTGGGCCTGTTCGACGTGCAGACGCTGGCGCGCGAGGCCGCCTGGGACCTCACGCACGGCTGCGCGGCCGCGCCGGCTGCCGCCCTCGGCCGCGCGGCCGGCTGAGCGCCGCGCCGGCGCAAGGCGCCTTCAGCCGGCCGAGGGCCGGCGCAGGCGCAGCCACAGCCACGGCAGCAGCCCCGAAGCCAGCATGGCGAGCGGCCAGCCGACCGCGGCGTGCAGCGAAGGCAGCAGCGCGAGCATCAGCACGAAGAAGATGACGAAGCCGGCCTGCCCGCGCACGAAGCCCGCGAGCAGCGTCGCCGCCGCCGCGGCGCCGTGCCGCGGCAGCGTGAAGGCCGGCAGCACGATGCCGGTGATCGGCATCGCCAGCAGCAAGCCGGCCGGGCCGGGGCCGAGGTGCGTGGCGCCCCACATCACGCCGGCAGCCACGGCGACTGCGACGCCGCTGCGCAGCGCGAGTTCGACGCGCGGCTGGCTGGCCTTGCCGCCAGCGGCGGCCGCGGGCACCGCTGTGGCGTAGTGCGGCATCGCCAGCGCCCCGAGAAACGGCGACGACAGCGCGAGCGCGATGCGCACCGGCTCGGGCAGCGGCAACGCCAGCAGCAACGCACCGACGGCAAAGAACACCACCAGGGCGAACACGAGGCACGCCCACCACGGCCAGCGCGCCGCGGCGCGCGCGAAGGCGACGAAGTACGCCATCAGCGCCGGCTGGCAGGCGAGCGTCGCCAGGCACACCGCGCGCACCGCGGGCGACGGCACGTCGATCAGCAAGAGGCCCGTGATCGGCGCCGCGATCATCGGCATGCCGGCCAGCACGCCGCCGGCGCGGTGCCCGAAGCGCCGCGCCACCAGCGACGCGAGCCACACCGAAGCCGCGACCAGCGAGAGCTTGGCGGCGAAGAGAAGCGCCGGTGGGATGATCAATCGTTGCTGCGTTAGGTGGCGCCTTCGGGTGGACCGTACCCGCCGCCGCCCGTCGTCTCGGTGACGAAGCAGTCGCCGGGCTCCATCTCGGCCGAGCCGATGTGCGTCAGCGGCTCGACGCGGCCGTCGGCGCGTTCGACGCGGTTGATGCCCAGCGCCCCCGGCGCGCCGCCGGCCATGCCGAACGGCGCGATGCGCCGGCCGTTGCTCAGCACGCTGGCCGTCATGCGCTCGAGGAAGCGGATGCGCCGCACGGCGCCGTCGCCGCCCGGCCAGCGGCCGGCGCCGCCCGAGCCGCGGCGGAGGGTGTGGCTCTCCAGCCGCACCGGGAAGCGGAACTCGAGCACCTCGGGGTCGGTGAGGCGCGAATTGGTCATGTGCGTCTGCACTGCGCTCGTGCCCGCGAAGCCGCCGGTCACGCGGCCCGCGGCGTCGAACGTGGCGCCGGCGCCGCTGCCGCCGGAGATCGTCTCGTAGTACTGGTGGCGCGCGTTGCCGAAGGTGAAGTTGGTCATCGTGCACGGGCTCGACGCCATCACCTCGAGCGCGCCGAGCAGCGCGTTGGTCACGCTCTGCGAGGTCTCGACGTTGCCGGCTACCACCGCCGCCGGTGGCCGCGGGTTGAGCATGCAGCCCTCGGGCACGACCACCTCCAGCGGCTTCAGGCAGCCGGCGTTGAGCGGAATGTCGTCTTCCACCAGCAGGCGGAAGACGTACAGCACGGCGGCCATCGTCACCGCCTTGGGCGCGTTGAAGTTGTTCGGCAGCTGCGCGCTGGTGCCGGTGAAGTCGATGGTGGCGGCGCGGCGCTCGGGGTGCACCGTCACCTTCACGACGATGCGCGCGCCGTTGTCCAGCTCGAGCTCGAACTGCCCGTTCTTCAGCGCGGTGATGACGCGGCGCACGCTCTCCTCGGCGTTGTCCTGCACGTGCTTCATGTAGGCGGCCACGGTGTCGCGGCCGAACTGCGCCACCATCGCGCGCAGCTCCTGCACGCCCTTCTCGTTGGCGGCGATCTGCGCGCGCAGGTCGGCGATGTTCTGCTCGGGGTTGCGCGAGGGGTGCGCGCCGCTTTGCAGGTGCTCGCGCAGCGCCTGCTCGCGGAACTCGCCGTCGCGCACGAGCAGGAAGTTGTCGAACAGCACGCCCTCCTCGTCGATGGTCTTGCTGAACGGCGGCATCGAGCCCGGCGTGATGCCGCCGATGTCGGCATGGTGGCCGCGACTGGCGACGTAGAAGCTCGGCTTCGCGTCGCCGGGCTGCAGATACACCGGCGTCACCACGGTCACATCGGGCAGGTGCGTGCCGCCGTGGTAGGGGTCGTTGAGCACGTAGACGTCGCCCTCGCGCATCTGCGGGTTGCGTGAGATCACTGTCTTGATGCTCTCGCTCATCGAGCCCAGGTGCACCGGCATGTGCGGCGCGTTGGCGATCAGCTCGCCGGCGCCGCTGAACAGCGCGCACGAGAAGTCCAGCCGCTCCTTGATGTTCACCGAGTAGGCGGTGTTCTGCAGCCGCAGCCCCATCTGCTCGGCGATGTTCATGAAGAGGTTGTTGAAGACCTCGAGCATCACCGGGTCGGCGTCGGTGCCGATCGCATGCTGGCTCGCGCGTGGCACGACGCGTGTCAGTTCGATCGGCCCGGCGGCGGTGAGCAGCGCCTGCCAGCCGGGCTCGACGACGGTGGTGGCGTTCTTCTCGGCGATGACGGCCGGGCCGGTGATCGTCGCGCCAGCGGCGAGCGTCTCGCGCACGAAGAGGCCGGCCGCAAGCCACTGACCGCCGCTGTGCATCCGCACGGTGCTGGCCGGCGCCGGTTCGTGTCGCGCCGGGCCCGCGGCGCCCCCCGCGCTGGCACCCTCGGCCGGCGTCTCGTAGCGCTCGCCGGCGCCCACCGCCTCCACCGACACCGCCTCGATGACGAGCGCGCGGCCGGGCATCAGGAACGCAAAGCGCTGCCGGTACGCCACCTCGAAGGCGCGGCGGATCTCGTCGACGCCGGCATCGGGCACGACGAGCGCGGTGTCGGTGCCCTGATAGCGCACGTGCACCTTGCGCCGCAGCTCGACGGCTTCGGCCGCGACGCCCTGCCCGACCAGTTCATCGCGTGCGACGCGGCCGAGGTCGTCCAGCCGCTCGCCGGCCTTCGCCAGCCCGGCCGCGTCGAGCGGCTGCTCGACACTCGCCTCGCGCATCGCGATCTGGTCGGCCAGCCCCATGCCGTAGGCGCTGAGCACGCCGGCCAGCGGGTGGATGAACACGCGCGTCATGCCCAGCGCATCGGCGACCCCGCACGCATGCTGGCCGCCGGCACCGCCGAAGCACTGCAGCGTGTACTGCGTGACGTCGTAGCCGCGCGCGACGCTGATGCGCTTGATCGCGTTGGCCATGTTCTGCACCGCGATCTGCAGGTAGCCCTCGGCCAGGGTCTCGGCGCTCGTGTCGCGACCGGTGTCGCGCTTCACCTTCGCCGCCAGCGCCTCGAATTTCGCGACGACACCGTCGCGGTCCAGGGGTTCATCGGCGCGCGGGCCGAACACCTTCGGGAACCAGGCCGGCTGGATCTTGCCGAGCATCACGTTCGCGTCGGTCACCGCCAGCGGCCCGCCGCGGCGGTAGCTGGCCGGGCCCGGGTTCGCGCCGGCGCTCTCGGGGCCGACGCGCAGCCGCGCGCCGTCGAACTGCAGCAAGCTGCCGCCGCCGGCGGCCACGGTGTGGATGCTCATCATCGGCGCGCGCATGCGCACGCCGGCCACCTGCGTCTCGAACGCGCGCTCGAACTCGCCGGCGTAGTGGCTCACGTCGGTGGAGGTGCCGCCCATGTCGAAGCCGATCACGCGCTCGTGCCCGCCGGCCACCGCGGTGCGCACCATGCCGACGATGCCGCCGGCGGGGCCGGACAGGATCGCGTCCTTGCCCTGGAAGCGGTGCGCCTCGGTCAGGCCACCGGAGCTTTGCATGAAGAACAGGCGCACGCCCGGCATCTGCGCGGCCACCTGGTCGACGTAGCGGCGCAGGATCGGCGAGAGATACGCATCGACGACCGTCGTGTCGCCGCGGCCGACGAACTTCATCAGCGGGCTGACCTCGTGGCTGGCGCTGACCTGCGTGAAGCCGAGCGCACGCGCCAGCCGCGCCGCCGCCTGCTCGTGCGCGGTGTAGCGGTAGCCGTGCATGAAGATGATCGCAACGCTGCGGATGCCGGCGTCGAAGGCGGCCCACAGGCGTTCGCGCAGGTGCGCCTCGTCCAGCGGCACGAGCACCTCGCCTTGCGCGCCGACCCGCTCCTCGGCCTCGACGACGCGCTCGTACAGCAGCTCGGGCAGCACGATGTGGCGGTCGAACAGGCGCGGCCGCGCCTGGTAGGCGATGCGCAGCGCGTCGCGGAACCCGCGCGTCGTGACGAGCAGCGTGCGGTCGCCCTTGCGCTCGAGCAGCGCGTTGGTGGCGACCGTGGTGCCCATCTTCACGCACTCGACCTGCTCGGGCGTGATCGGCTCGCCCGTCTTCAGGCCGAGCAGGCGGCGGATGCCCTCGACCGCGGCGTCGTTGTATTGCTCGGGGTTCTCGGAGAGCAGCTTCAGCGTGTCGAGACCGCCATCGGGGCGCCGGCCGACGATGTCGGTGAACGTGCCGCCGCGGTCGATCCAGAACTGCCAGCGGGGGGTGGTGAGGCTCATCGGATGCTCAACGGTTCCAGGGAACTGATGCGTGCGCGTGCGTTCGAGGGTTGTGGCGGGGTGCGTTCACGCCGCACCCCCTCGACCAAACCGCTCGTTCACCATCGTCACGATGTCGTGCACCGGCAGCCCGGTGGCAGCGCGCAGCGCCGCGGCGTAGGGAGGCAGGTTGGTGCATTCGAGCACCAGCGCCCGCAGGTCCGGATGGCGCTCGAGCAGCCGAGCGCCGGCCACCAGCACCTGCCGCTCGGCATCGGCGCGATCGAGTTCGGGCCGGTCTTCGAGCAGCGTGCGGTGCAACGCCGAGCCCGGCGTGATGCCTTCCACCGGCGTCGCCGGGTCGGCACCCACGGCCTCGAAGTGCGCCGCCTGCAGCGAGGCCGCCTCGATCGTGATGACGCCACAGCCCTGGCCGCGCAGCTCGGCGAGCTTCAGCAGCGCCGAAGTCCACACCGGCACCGGCAGCGCGGCCGCCAGCTCGCGCTGCCAGCGCGCGAGGAAGCCGCAACTCGTCGTGAGTGCCCGCGCGCCCTCTTCGACGAGCACCCGGCCGGCGGCGATGAACGGTGCGAGCAGCGCCGGATCGTCGCCGCGCACCACGGCCGCCGGCGCGGCGCCGGTGACGATGCGCCGGCGCACAGGAAAGGTGAACGTGTCCGGGTGGCCGATGTCGCCCGGCGGGCGCGGGAAGCGCGTGTCGAGCATCAGGATGCCGAGCATCGAAGCCTATGGGGGACAGCGGAATCGCGGGCGGACCGTGGGCGGATCGGGAGTGGATCGGCGGCCGGCTGCGGGCCACACGCGCCATGCCGGGATCCGGACTAGCCCCGGTCGAGCCGGCGGCGGCCACAGTCTATGCTCGCGCACTTTCGCATCGACCCCAGGAGGCCTTCATGTCCACCCAACGCCGCGCCTGGCTGGCTGCCTCGGCTGCTTTCGCCCTCGGCGCCGCCGCGCTGCCCGCCGCCCACGCCCAGGTCAAATGGGACCTGCCGGCCGCCTACCCGGCCACCAACTTCCACACGATGAACCTGGTCGACTTCGCCAGCGACATCGACAAGGCCACCGGCGGCAAACTCAAGATCACCGTGCATCCGAACGCCTCGCTGTTCAAGGCGCCCGAGATCAAGCGCGCGGTGCAGGGCGGGCAGGCGCAGATCGGCGAGGTGCTGCTCGTCAACTTCCAGAACGAGTGGCAGATCTTCGGTGCCGACGGCATCCCCTTCTTCGCCGACAGCTACGACGCCTCGGTCAAGCTGTGGAAGGCGCAGAAGCCCCTGCTCGACAAGAAGCTCGGCGAGCAGGGCCTGATGGTGCTGTACGCGGTGCCGTGGCCGCCGCAGGGCGTGTACAGCAAGAAGCCGCTGCAAAGCGCCGCCGACCTCAAGGGCATGAAGTGGCGCGCCTACAGCCCGGCCACCGCGCGCATCGCCGAGCTGGTGGGCGCGCAGCCGGTGACGGTGCAGGCCGCCGAGGTGAGCCAGGCGTTCGCCACCGGCGTGGCTGAAAGCATGATGAGCAGCGGCTCGACCGGCTGGGACGCCAAGCTGCACGAGCACGTCAAGTACTGGTACGACACGCAGGCCTGGCTGCCGAAGAACGCCGTGCTCGTCAACAAGGCGGCCTTCGACGCGCTCGACGCGCCGACGAAGGCCGCGGTGATGAAGGCCGCCGCCGACGCCGAGGTGCGCGGGCTGGCCGCCAGCAAGAAAGCGAACGGCGAGAGCCTCGACAAGCTCAAGGGCGGCGGCATGCAGATCCTGCCGCCGACCGCGCAGTTGAAGGCCGACATGAAGAAGGTCGGCGACACGATGCTCAAGGAATGGCTCGACAAGGCCGGCCCCGAGGGCAAGGCGCTCGTCGACGCGTACATGAAGTGAGCGGCACCCGGGCCGGCCGTCGGCGCCGGCCCGCTGCAGCCCTGTAGCCCTGCAGCCCCTTAGCCCCTTGCGCAAGCTGCTCGATCTTCTCTACGACGGGGCCGCCTGGCTGGCGGCCCTTTTCATGGTCGGCCTGCTGGCGATGGTGCTGCTGTCCATCGTCAGCCGGCTGGCGCACTTCCACGTGCCGGGCACCGATGCCTACGCCGGCTACCTGATGGCCGGCTGCGGCTTCCTCGCGCTGGCGCACACCCTCAAGCGCGGCGAGCACATCCGCGTGACGCTGCTGCTGTCGCACCTGCACGGGCGCGCCCGCCGCGCGATGGAGATCTGGGCGCTCGGCGCGGCCACGGCGCTCGCGGCGCTGTTCGCGTTCTACAGCGCGCGCCTGGCCTGGCAGAGCCGGCAGTTCAACGACATCTCCACCAGCAACGACGCGACGCCGCTGTGGATCCCGCAGCTGGCGATGGCCGCCGGCGCGCTGATCCTGCTCGTCGCCTTCGTCGACGAGTGGGTGCTCGAGTTGCGCGGCCTGCGCAAGCCGCCCGCCGCGGGCGACGAGCCGAGCCGCAACGAGTAACCACAACGGCGATGAGCGACCTCGGCGTCACCTTCCTGCTCATTGCGGCGCTGTTTGTCATCCTCGGCAGCGGCGTGTGGATCGGCCTGACGCTGTCGGGCGTGGCCTGGATCGGCATGCAACTCTTCAGCAGCCGCCCGGCCGGCGACGCGATGGCCGTCACGATCTGGGGCAGCGCGTCGAGCTGGACGCTGACCGCGCTGCCGCTTTTCGTGTGGATGGGCGAGATCCTGTTTCGCACGCGGCTCTCGCAGGACATGTTCCGCGGCCTGGCGCCGTGGATGCAGGCGCTGCCCGGGCGGCTGCTGCACGTCAACGTCGCCGGCTGCGCGATCTTCGCGGCCGTCTCGGGCTCGAGCGCCGCCACCTGCGCGACGATCGGCAAGATGAGCCTGCCGGAGTTGAGGTCGCGCGGCTACCCCGAAGGCATCAGCATCGGCTCGCTGGCCGGCGCCGGCACGCTGGGGCTGTTGATCCCGCCGTCGATCATCATGATCGTCTACGGCGTCGCCGCCGAAGTGTCGATCGCGCAGCTCTTCATCGCAGGCGTGTTGCCCGGCATCCTGCTGGCCGCGCTCTTCTCGGGTTACCTGATGGTGTGGGCCTGGCGCAACCCGGCGCTCGTGCCGCCGAGCGGCGACACGCCGAGCCTGGCCGACAAGCTGCGCGCCTCGCGCCACCTGCTGCCGGTGATCGGCCTCATCACGGCGGTGCTGGGCAGCATCTACACCGGCATCGCCACGGCCACCGAGGCGGCGGCCGTCGGCGTGCTCGGCGCGCTGGTGATCTCCGCCGCGCAGGGGTCGCTGAACTGGGCGACGTTCAAGGCCAGCCTGCTCGGCGGCACGCGCCTTTATTGCATGATCGCGCTGATCCTCGCGGGCGCGGCGTTCCTCACGCTCAGCATGGGCTACATCGGCCTGCCGCGCCATCTGGCCGAGTGGATCGCCACGCTCGGCCTCACGCAGTGGCAGCTGCTGCTGGCGCTGGCCGTCTTCTACATCCTGCTCGGCTGCTTCCTCGACGGCATCAGCATGGTCGTGCTGACGATGGGTGTCGTGCTGCCCACGGTGCAGAAGGCCGGCATCGACCCGCTGTGGTTCGGCATCTTCGTCGTGCTGGTGGTCGAGATGGCGCAGATCACGCCGCCGGTGGGCTTCAACCTCTTCGTGCTGCAGGGCATGACGGGCAAGGAGATCGGCTGGATCGCGCGCGTCACGCTGCCGTTTTTCCTGCTGATGATCGCCGCGGTCGTGATCATCTGGCTCGTGCCGGATCTCGTCACGGCGCTGCCGGAGCGCATGCGCGGGTGACGTGGAGCTGAGGCGGGGCTGGGCGGCCCCCCCGGCCCGGAACTGGCCGGCGTTTGCCCGCCAGTTCCAACCTATGCCGAAGGTCTGGGCGTCCTAGGATGACTCCAGGATTGCCCCCGATGACCGACCTCGCCAACCCGCCGCTTTCCCTGCTGCCGCCGGTGGCCGACGGCTTCGCCTGGCCGACGCCGAACCTGCCGAACTACCCGCCGGCCGCGCCGAGCCCGGCGCCGCTGGCCTGCCAGGTCGAGGGCAACAACGGCAAGACGATCCCCGGCCACCTGCTCGAGATGAGCCTCGTGCAGCGCTTCATCCAGCTCGCGGTGCCCGGTGCCCGTGCGCCGCTGACGCTGCGCTTCGACCAGTTCCGCCGCCTGCGCCTGCTCGACCCGCTGGCGCCGGCACCGGGCTTCGCCGGCGGCGGCGTCGTCACCGACATCGAACACCCGACGATCCCGTTCTCGGTGCACTTCGCGCACGGCGCCGTCTGGCAGGGCCAGTCGGTGTGCACGCGCGAGGAGGCGGCCGGCCTCTTCCTCTTCGAGCCGGCCGACGCGCACGGCACCGTGCGCCGCACGTTCGTGCCGGCCAGTGCCTACACCCACGTCGAGCTGGGCAAGCGCATCGGCGAGGTGCTGATCGAGCAGCGCATCGCCACGGCGGCGCAGGTCAGCGCCGCCCTCGTCGAGCAGCAGGACCTGCGCGAGCGCAAGCTCGGCGACCTCCTGCTCGTGCATCAGATCATCGGCGCCGACGAGCTGAACACCGCCATCGAGCAGCAGGCGAAGATGCCGATGGTGCGCATCGGCGAGGCGCTCGTCGCACTCGGTTTCATCACCGAGCAGCAGTTGAACGAGGCGCTCGAACAGCAGCGCGCCGACCGCGGCACGCCGCTGGGCGAACTGCTCGTGCGCAAGGGCCTCGTCTCGCGCGCCGATCTGCAGATGGCGCTGGCGCGCAAGATGGGCTACCCGGTCGTCGACGTGCGGCAGTTCCCCGCCGACACCGACGCGGTGGCCCGCCTGCCCTTTGCGGTGGCCAGCCGCATCAGCGGCCTGCCGCTGATCGTGCGCTCGTCGCGCCTGGTCGTGGCGATGGAGGACCCCACCAGCCGCTCGGCGCTCGAGGAGATCGAGTTCGCGGCGCGCTGCAAGGTGCTGCCGGTGCTGGCGCGCGCAGCCGACCTGCACGACGCCATCCAGCGCGCCTACGAGAAGCTCGGCGTCGACGTGGGCGGCGGCCCAGGCGTCGACGGCGTCGAGTACTTCGAGCACGCCGACGCGACCAAGCTCGCCGCCACGCTGGAAGGCAACGGCGGCACCGACGAGGACGAGGGCCCGTCGATCGAGCAGAGCGACAACTCGCTCGTGCGGCTGATCAACTCGATGATCCTCGAGGCGCACGCGCAAGGCGTCTCCGACATCCACATCGAGTGCCCCGCGGCGCGCGAGAAGGTGCGCATCCGCTTCCGCAAGGACGGCGTGCTCAAGCCCTATCTCGAGCTGCCACCGAGCTACCGCAACGCGATGCTCGGACGGCTGAAGATCATGTGCGATCTCGACATCAGCGAGAAGCGCAAGCCGCAGGACGGCAAGATCGTCTTCGGCAAGTTCGTCCAGGGCTCGAGGCTGGAGCTGCGCGTCGCGACGATCCCCACCAGCGGCAACTGCGAGGACGCCGTGCTGCGCCTGCTGGCCAGCAGCCGCACGATGCCGCTGGGCCAGCTCGAGCTGACGCAGGACAACCTCGAACGCCTGAAGCTGGCCATCGCGCGCCCGTACGGCATGGTGCTGTGCGTCGGCCCCACGGGCTCGGGCAAGACGACGACGCTGCACTCGGCGCTGGCGCACATCAACACGCCCGAGCGCAAGATCTGGACCGCCGAGGACCCGGTGGAGATCACGCAGGCGGGCCTGCGCCAGGTGCAGGTGAACCCGAAGATCGACTGGACGTTCGCCAAGGCGCTGCGCGCCTTCCTGCGCGCCGACCCCGACGTCATCATGGTCGGCGAAATCCGCGACCAGGAGACGGCGCAGGTCGCCATCGAAGCCTCGCTCACCGGCCACCTCGTGCTCTCGACGCTGCACACCAACAGCGCCGCGGAGACGGTGACGCGCCTCCTGGACATGGGCATGGACCCGTTCAACTTCGCCGATGCGCTGCTGGCGGTGCTGGCGCAGCGCCTCGTGCGGCGCATGTGCACGAACTGCCGCGAAAGCGAACCCGCCTCCCCCGCCTTTCGCGACGAACTGCTGCACGACTACGTGCGCGCCTTCCAGGGCGCCGAGGCGGCGCCCGACGAAGACGCGGTGCTCGCCGGCTGGTCGAAGAACGGCCGCCTGATGCGTTACCGCTGCAACGGTTGCGAACAGTGCGGCGGCAGCGGCCTGCGCGGCCGCGCCGGCCTGCACGAGCTGATGACGGTGACGCGCGGCCTGCGCGAGAAGATCCAGGGCGGCAAGCGCAGCGACGAGCTGCTGCATCACGCGCTGGCCGACGGCATGCGCACGCTGCGCCACGACGGCATCGACAAGGTCTGGGCGGGACTGACGACGATCGAGGAAGTGCGGGCCAACTCCTGAGACACGACCGCGGGCGACCTGCGGTCTAATCTCAGCCATGACCCAGCCCGACCAACTGGCGCAACTCAAGCGCCTGACGACCGTCGTCGCCGACACCGGCAACTTCAAGCAGCTGGCGCAGTACGCGCCGCAGGACGCGACCACCAACCCGAGCCTGATCCTGAAGGCGGTGCAGCAGCCCGACTACGCGCCGCTGCTGGCCGAGACGGTGGCCGCGCACAAGGGCGAGGCGCTGGACAGCATCGTCGACCAGGTGCTGGTGCGCTTCGGCCGCGAAATCCTGAAGGTGGTGCCGGGCCGCGTCAGCACCGAGGTCGATGCGCGGCTGAGCTTCGACACCGCGGCGACCATCGCGCGTGCGCACCGGCTCATCGGCCTCTATGAAGCCGCCGGCGTGAAGCGCGAGCGGGTGCTGATCAAGGTCGCCTCCACCTGGGAAGGCATCCGCGCCGCCGAGCAGCTCGAGCGCGAGGGCATCCGCTGCAACCTGACGCTCTTGTTCGCGTTCTGCCAGGCGGTCGCCTGCGGCGACGCCAAGGTGCAGCTCATCAGCCCGTTTGTCGGCCGCATCTACGACTGGTACAAGAAGGCCGCCGGCGCGCAGTGGGACGAGGCCGCGAACGCCGGCGCCAACGACCCGGGCGTGAAGAGCGTCCGGGCGATCTTCAACCACTACAAGCGCCACGGCGTCGCCACCGAGGTGATGGGGGCGAGCTTTCGCAACGTCGGGCAGATCGTCGCGCTCGCCGGCTGCGACCTCCTGACGATCAGCCCCGAACTGCTGGCGACGCTGCAAGCGAGCGCGGCGCCGGTCGAACGTGCGCTCGACGCCGCCGCGGCCGCCAAGATGGACCTGCCGGCCGTGCACTACGACGAACAACGCTTCCGCTGGGCGCTGAACGAGGACGCGATGGCCACCGAGAAGCTGGCCGAGGGCATCCGCGCCTTCGCCGCCGATGCGGCGAAGCTCGACCGGCTGATCGAGGATCTGCGCAAGTGACAGCGCCCGTGACCGGCGGCGCGCCACGCTGCGACCGCGCCGCCGCACCACGATGCGACCTGACGGCCGCGTGGGCGGCGCTCGCCGGCCACTACCAGGCGCACGGCCGCGAGCTGCAGCTCGCCGAAGCCTTCACGCGCGACGCGCGACGCTTCGAGACGCTCAGCTTCGAGGCGCCCGAGGTCTTTGCCGACCTGAGCAAGAACCTCGTCGACATCGCGACGCTGCGATTCTTCGCTGCGCTTTCCGACGAGTGCGCGCTCGCGGCGCGCCGCGACGCGATGCTCGCCGGCGACATCGCCAACCCGACCGAAGGCCGCGCCGTGCTGCACACGGCGCTGCGCGCGCCCAGGGGCGCGGCGGCGCCGTTCAACGCCGAGGTGCACGGCGTGCAGGGCGCGATGCTCGCCTTCGCCGACGGCGTGCGCGCGCGCGCCGCGGCCGGCGAGCTGACCGACATCGTCAACATCGGCATTGGCGGCAGCGACCTCGGGCCGGCGATGGCGGTGCGCGCGCTCGAAGCGTATCGGCACCCCGCGCTGCGATTCCACTTCGTCAGCAACGTCGACGGCCACGACATCGCGCCGGTGCTGGCGCGGCTGGACGCGCGGCGCACGCTCTTCATCGTCGCGAGCAAGACCTTCACGACGCAGGAGACGATGGCCAACGCGGCGGTGGCGCGCGCCTGGTTCACCGCGGCGGCATCCGCGGCGCCGATCGCCGATCACTTCGTCGGCGTGACGACGAACCTCGCCGCGGCCGCGGCCTTCGGCATCACGCACACCTTCGGCTTCTGGGACTGGGTCGGCGGGCGCTACTCGCTGTGGGGCGCCATCGGCCTGCCGATCGCCATCGCCATCGGCAGCGAGGCGTTCCGCGCCTTCCTCGCCGGCGCGCATGCCATGGACCGGCACTTCGCCGAGGCGCCGTTCGAGCGCAACGTGCCGATGCTGCTGGGCGCGCTGGACGTCTGGTACCGCAACTTCCACCGTTTCACGAGCCGCTGCGTGGCGCCGTACCACCAGGGGCTGGCGCGGCTGCCGGCCTATCTGCAGCAGCTCGAGATGGAAAGCAACGGCAAGAGCGTCGACCTGGCCGGCAACGCGCTGCCGTTCGCCACCAGCCCCGTCGTCTGGGGCGAGCCGGGCACCAACGGCCAGCACGCGTTCTTCCAGATGCTGCACCAGGGCACCGACGTCGTGCCGGTGGAGTTCATCGCCGTCAGGCGCGCCGCGCATCCCTACGCCGACCTGCACGCCAAGCTGCTGGCCAACTGCCTGGCGCAAGGGCAGGCGCTGATGATCGGCAAGACGGCCGAGGCGGCGGCGGCCGAGAAGCCGCCGACGGCCGCCGCCGGCATCGACCGCAACGTGCTGGCCCGCCACCGGCAGTTTCCAGGCAACCGGCCGAGCACGACGCTCGTGCTCGACGAGCTGACGCCGCGCGCGCTCGGCGCCCTGATCGCGCTGTACGAACACCGCGTCTGGACGAGCGGCGCGCTGTGGGGCATCAACAGCTTCGACCAGTGGGGCGTCGAGCTCGGCAAGGCGCTCGCCGGCGAGCTGCTGCCGCGGCTGGACGCGAGCCAGCCGGGCGCGCGCCTGGGCGACACGAGCGGCCTCGACGGCTCGACCGCGGGACTGCTGCGGCGGCTGACGCGGCGTTGATTCCGCTCCGACCTGATCTGATCTGAACTGACCGAAGGCCGGCGGCACCGCCGCGAGCCTGACCATTCACCTATGACGAAGAAGATCGTGTTCGACTTCGCCGGCGTGCTCTTTCGCTGGCACCCCGAGACGATGCTGCGGCGCGAGCTGCCGCACCGCGCCACCGACGCCACGAGCGCCGCGCACTGGAAGCGCGAGATCTTCCAGGGCTACGAAGGCGACTGGGGCGAGTTCGACCGCGGCACGATCGAAGTGCCCCACCTCGTGGCGCGCATCGCACGCCGCACCGGCCTGCAAGCCGCCGAAGTGCAAACCGTCGTCGACCGCGTGCCGCTCGAACTGCAGCCGATCGCCGAGACCGTGCAGTGGCTCGGCCAGCTGCGCGCCGAAGGCCGGCCGCTGTACTTCCTGTCGAACATGCCCGAGCCTTACGCCGCACACCTCGAGCGCGAGAACGCCTTTGTCGGCTGGTTCGAGCGCGGCGTCTTCTCGGCGCGCGTGCGCCACATCAAGCCCGAGCGCGCCATCTTCGAGCTGGCGGCCCGCCACTTCGACGCCGCGCCGTCGGACCTCGTCTTCATGGACGACCATGCGCCGAACGTCGAGGTGGCGCGCTCGCTCGGCTGGAATGCGTTCGTGTTCCGCGACGCGACGCAGGCGCGCGCGGAGCTGGCGGAAAGCGGGTGGCTTACGCGCTGACGGGCCGGCGGGCCGGCCCCCCGCGCGATCCGCCCGCAATCAATGCGTCGCGCGCACGGTGCCCACGCCGACCAGCATCTCGCACGGCCCGACGAAGGCGCCTGCGGTCTCGAACTGCTTCAGCTCCGCTTCGATGTCCACCCACAGCCGCGCCCGCTCGGGCTCGCTCCGGCTGGCCATCATCTGGTGCAGCGCACCGAACGACTCGCGCTCGAAACGCACGCACTCGGCCGCGCTCGCAAGGCGCACCGGTGAATCCACCGCCTTGACGACGATGTCGTGCAGGCCCGCCTGGGAGAGCGCGGCTTGCAGCGCGCCGTCGGCACCCAGCGAAAACGGTCCGGGCTGCCCGGGCAGCGGCGGCGGCAGCTGCGCGCGCTCGCGGATCAGCTTGACCGGGATCGAGAAGAAGGCATTGCGCGGCGGAGTCGAGTAGACGATCGCGGCGATGCGGCCGCCCGGCTTGAGCGCACGCCTCATGCCGGCCAGGGCGCGCTGCTGGTCGGGGAAATAGATCAGCCCGACGCGGCTGATGCAGACATCGAAAGAGCCGGCGGGCAGCTGCTCGAGCGCTTCGCCGTCGAGCTCGCGGGTATCGATGTTCGACAGGCCGGCAGCGCGCGCATCGGCCTGCGCATGGGCCAGCAACGCCGGCGCGATGTCGGTGGCGAGCACGAGGCCGCCAGGTCCGACGCGCCGCGCCGCGGCGATCGACTGCTCGCCGGCGCCCGCCGCCACGTCCAGCACGCGACAGCCGGCGCGCACGTCGGCGAGGTCGAACATCGTCTCCGTCGCCGGGCCGAGCCACTGGCCGAGGAACGGGCCCCAGCGGTGCCAGGCGTCGGCCGCGGCCTGCCACTGCGCGCGGGTGGTGGTCTTGAACTTGACGGCGTCGAATGCCGCCGGTTGCGACAGGGTGCTGCTCATCACGGTGCTCCTGCAAGGGTTGATCGGCACGGCAAGCATTCCTGCGACGGGCGTCGTTGGCCAGTCCAGATTTCGAAGCGCGCGCAAGCCAACCCAACACCCCACTGCGGACTGCGGAATGGCGCCGCCCGCCGCGGCTGCTCTACGCTGCACGGATGATCGACTACGGGCAGTTCTGCACCGTCGCGCGCGGCGCCGAGGTGATCGGCGAGCGATGGACCCCGCTGGTGGTGCGTGAGATGCTGTGCGGGAGCACGCGCTTCAACGACATCCACCGCGGCGTGCCGCGCATGTCGACCTCGCTGCTGGCGCAGCGTCTGCGCAAGCTGGAGGAAGTGGGCGTCGTCAAGCGCGTCACGGCGACGCCCGGCGCGCCGGCCGAATACCACCTTACCGGCGCGGGCGAGGAACTGCGCCCGATCGTGATGGCCCTCGGGCACTGGGGTGCGCGCTGGATCGGCAGCCGGCTGCGGCGCGGCCAGCTCGACGTGGGTTTCCTGATGTGGGACATCCGGCGCTTCGTGCAGCTCGATGCCGTGCCGCGCCGGCGCCGCATCGTCGTGCAGTTCCGCTTCCCCGACGCGCGCGACGCAGAGCGCTGCTGGTGGCTGGTGATCGACGACGGCAGCGTCGATCTGTGCCGCGACGACCCCGGGGAAGAGCTGACCCTGGTCGTGGAGTCCAGCGTGCTCGCGCTGACCGAGATCTGGACCGGTGACCGCGACGCCGCCGCCACCGTGCAGGCACGCGAGGTCCGCATCACCGGCGCGGCACGCGACGCACGCGACTTCTGGCGCTGGCTCGGCCGCAGTGCGTTTGCCGGCACGCGCGAGCAGGCGCTCGCCACCAAGGCCTAACCGGGAATCTGCGCGGCCGACGCCGCGACGCGACGGGCCGGCAGCCGGGGCGCATGCGGCCGCAGCGGGCCCGGGCCGACAATCGGCAACGCCGCCGGAAGGACGGTGACGATGACTCACGCCAGCCCGACATTCCTGCACGCCCGCGGCGGCGCAGCGACGCCCGCCGCCGCCAACCGTCCCGCCCTCCTCGCCCGTCGTCCTCCTCGCCCCCGTCGTCCTCCTGCTGGCCGCCTGTGGCGGCTCCGGCGGCGGCGCGGCGGACGAGGCGCCGCCGACAACTCCGTTCGCCGCCTGCCTGGCGCCCGGCGCAACGCACGCCACGCTCGTCAAGGCACCTGTGACGGTGGGTCAGTCGGCCGGCGCGGCGGTCGCCGGCTGCGCCGGCGCGCTCGACGCGCCACAGTGGACGCAGACCGGCGGCCCGGCGGTGCCGCTGCTGGCCGCGAAGTCGCAGGCGATCTCGTTCGACCCGCCGGCAGCCGGGCGTTACGCCTTCCGCGTCGAATTCCGCGATGCCACGGGCGCGGCGCACAGCGACAACGTCGCGGTCGATGTCGCGGCGGCGCCGGTGGGCGGGCCGCCCGGCGCGCCGTCCGGGGCGCCGTCCGAGGCGCAGTTGGCGCTGCGCATGAGCCACGCCGTGCGCGCCGGCGGCAACGTCTCGGTGCGCGCCTGGCCGCAGCCGCTGCCCGGCGACGGCGTGCGCAGCATCTCCTGGCAGCAGCTCGAAGGCCCGGCGGTGACGCTGGACACGCGCGACGACCACGTCGCGCTCTTCGTCGCGCCGAACGTCTCGCGCGACACCGTCATCCGCCTGCGCGCCACGCTGACGACGAACTTCGGCCACACCGCCAGCGACGAGGTGCTCGTGCTCGTCGAGGCGCACGCGCAGGCGGCGGCCGGCGACAGCACGGCGTTGTGGCGTGACGAACACGTGTCGCGTGTCTTCCCGTTCAACCCGAACGGGCCGTACGCCGGCGTGCTGGCGCGCTGCGTCTACGACAGCGGCCTGCGCACGACGAACCTGTGCCCGTTGTCGCAGCTGCCTCTCCTCGCGCAGAGCACCGGCGGCGGTGTGCCGACGGTCGAGCAGGTGATGGACCGCGTCGTCGTCTCGCACGAGTGGGCCGGGCGCAACTTCGAGACCTTCCTGCGCGAGCACGACACCGCCGGCCACTTCCGCCGCATGCTCAACAGCGCCACCGCGGTGGTCATCGGCGCGCAGGTGCGGCCGTCGTTCTATTACGCCGTCACCGGCGCGATCTACCTTGACGCCGACAACTTCTGGCTGACGCCCGAGGAGCGCGACACCGTCAACGAGGCGCCGGACTACCGCAGCGGCTTCGGCAACACGCTGCAGTACACGTCGTTGTGGCGTTATGTGCGCGGCAGCACGAGCCTGTTCCAGTTCTACGACCCGCGCCAGCGCGTGGTGCGCGACACCGGCGCACTGCGCGACGAGGCCGGCTGGCTGCTGCTGCACGAACTGGCGCACGCGCTGGACTTCGTGCCGCCGGCCGCCTATGCCTCGCTGGACGGTGCCGCCAGCCCGTGGGGCAACATCGCGCCGCGTTACGGCGCGCGGCAGCTGGCCTCCGACACCGTGCCGACCCGCCACCCGCTCGCCTCGGCCGAGCTGGCGGCGCTCGGACGTGTGCGCTTCCTCGGCGCGACAGCCACCGCGGCGCAGGAGGCGTACACGCCGGGCCAGGTGGCCGGCTTCTTCGGCCCTGACCTCGCCACCGACGACTACGCCTACGCCAGCCCGCGCGAAGACGTGGCGATGGCGCTCGAGGAGTTCCTGATGCAGCGCTGGCTCGGCGTGCAGCGCGACTTCGCGATCGCACCTCGACCGGGCAGCGGCGACACCGGTTCGTCGCTGCCAGTGACCTGGGGCCAGCGCGGGCGCATCGGCGAGCCGGCGTTGCGGCCGCGGCTGCGCGCCATCGTGCAGCAGCTTGTGCCATGGGTCGATGCGGCCGAGGTGGATCTGCTGCCCGCGCCGCTGGCGATGCGCAGCGGCGACTCGTGGACCGGCAACCTCGTGCTGTCCGGCCCGCCGGCACCACGCACCGATGCACAGAAGGCCGGGCCGACGCTGCGCGAGCTGTGGCTCATCGAGCAGGCCGAGCGCCGCCGCGGCCGCTTGCAGCCCGCTTCGCCGCCGCCGGCGTTGTCCCTGCGCCCGGCAGTGCGTTGAGGTGAAGCACCATCGCGGCGCCGCAGGCAGGCGCTACGCTGGCGCTTGTCGTCAAAAAGGTTGTCACAAGGTTGGGGAAGGGCCGCGCCATGCAACTTGCGATCTGGATCTTCACGGCCGTGGTCGTCGTGCTGTGGCTCGCGCTCGGCTACGGCGTCGCCACGCTGGCGAGCCTCGCCGCCGGGCTGCAAGGCATGCCCGCCGAGTGGTACGAGCTGATCGGCCGCGTGCCCGGCGCGCCGATGATGGACATCTGGCTGCCCGGCTGGCGAGAGGCTGTCGTGCAGACGGCCGAACTCGTCGGCGTGACGCTCGGCTGGCTCGGCGCGGCGCTGCCGGCGCTGGTGTGGGTGGTGTGGGGCCTCGGCGCGCTTTGCATCATCGCCTTCGCGGCGGTGCTGTCGGGCATCGTCGCGCTAGCGCGGCGCAAGCCGGCGGCGCCGCCTCGAGCGAACTTGCGTTCGTCCTGAACCGAACCTGCGTTCGCCCTGATCAGTCGGACCACACCCGCGGCTCGGGTTGCGGCTCGGGCGCAGGGATCGCCGGCGTCTCACCGTCGCCCATCCACGCCTCGAGCAGCGTGTAGCCCACCGCCAGCACCACCGGCCCGGCGAAGATGCCGACGAGGCCGAAGGAAATCAATCCGCCAATGACGCCGGCGAAGATCAGCAACAGCGGCAGGTCCGCGCCCATGCGGATCAACAACGGCCTCAGCACGTTGTCCAGGCTCGTCACGACGACGGCGATGACGATGAGGAAGGTGCCCCAGCCCGGGTGGCCGTCGTAGAAGGCCCAGATCAGCGCCGGCACCAGCACCGGCAGCGGCCCGATCTGCGCGATGCACAGCATGAAGACGAGCGCCGTCAGCAGGCTCGCGAAGGGGATGTCCGCGAGCGCCAGCCCGACGCCGGTGACCAGCGACTGCACGAGCGCCGTCACGCCGACGCCGAGCGCGACACCGCGGATCGCGTCGCCGGCGAGCTGCACCGCACCCTCGCCGCGCGCGCCGGCCAGCCGCCGCGCGAAGCGCCGCACGTGGTCGGCGCCCTCCTCGCCCAGCGAAAACAGGATCGCGGCGATCGCCACCGTCAGCAGGAACTGCACGATGACGAGGCCGAGGCCGCCGACCTCGCCGACGAACCAGCGCGTCACGTTGCCGGCGTAGGGCGTCAGCCGCGGCAGCAGTTCGGCGAAACCCAGCGCGCGCAGCTGCGTCCACAGGCGCTCGGCGTAGCCGCCCACGAGCGGCAGCTGGGTCAGCCACTCGGGCGGCCGCTCGCCCGGCCGCCACGAGGTGACCAACCGCGCCCAGTCGACAAGCTGGTCGGCGCTGTCGACGACGGTGATGATGGCCAGCACCAGCGGCACGACGAACAGCAGCAGCAGCAGCAACGTCATCACCGTCACCGCCAGCGCCCGCCGGCCCCACAACAGCGCCTGCACGCGCCGCATCAGCGGCCAGGTGGCAACGACAATCATCGTCGCCCAGATCGTGGCGCCGAGGAACGGGCGCAGGACCCACAACGACGCCGCGAGCAGCGCGCCGATGAAGAGCACCGCGAAGGTGGTGCGCGCGATGTCCTGCGCGCCGGCAGGACCGAGGCTGCGCGGGCGCATCAGCGCGCCGAGCCCGCGTACGCGGCGGGCAGGGGCCGCAGGCGCCGCACGAAGCGAAAGCGGCAATCGTCAGGCGCGCTGCCAGCCCCAGCTGTGCGGCCGGGCCACGGCCTGCCCTGCGCGCGCCTTGGCACTGCTGCCATCGCCCACCCCTCCAAGCTGCGGCGAGCGCCCCTGCGGCGCGCCTTCGCTCCATTGTGGCAGCGGCGTCACGAGCTCCTGCAGATCCTCGGCGAACGCTTCGCTGCGATGCAGCCACGAGAGGTCGTCGGCCGCCGGCTGCGGCCGCGCGGCGTTTTCTTGGCGCGAGATGGCGCGGGCAAGGAATCGGTTCATCGTCGGTCGGCCTTTCGCGCCGGCGTGGGCAAGTGCGGTGCCCGGGCGGCGCGGTGCTCGCCTTACCATCGCCGCTGCCCATGCCTGCCAGCCTCGAAGGCCGCCTCGTCGTCGCGATCAGCTCGCGCGCCCTCTTCGATTTCGAGGAGGAGAACCGCCTGTTCGAGGCCGAGGACGACGGCGCCTACATGCAGTTGCAGATGCAGCGGCTGGACGAGCCGGCGCGCCCCGGCTGCGCGTTCTCGCTCGTGCACAAGCTGCTTGCCTTCAACGCGCCGGGGCAGCCGCGCGTCGAGGTGGTGATCCTGTCGCGCAACGACCCGGTGTCGGGCATGCGCGTGTTCCGCTCGGCGCAGCACTACGGGCTGACGCTCGAGCGCGGCGTGTTCACGCGCGGCCAGCCGCCGTGGCGCTACCTGCGGCCGCTGGCGGCCAACCTCTTCCTCAGCACGCACGTCGCCGACGTGCAAAGCGCGCTCGCCGCCGGTGTGCCCGCCGCGCGCGTCTACCCCGACAGCGCACGCGCGTCGGCAGCGCACCCGTTCGAGGTGCGCATTGCCTTCGACGGCGACGCGGTGCTCTTCAGCGACGAGGCCGAGCGCGTCTTCCAGCGCGAAGGGCTCGGCGCCTTCCAGCACCACGAGCGCGAACGTGCCGCAACGCCGCTCGCACCCGGCCCGTTCAAGCCGCTGCTCGAGGCGCTGCACCGGCTGCAAAAGGAGCCGCCGGGCAACATGCGGCTGCGCACCGCGCTCGTCACCGCGCGCAGCGCGCCGGCGCACGAACGCGCGATCCGCACGCTGATGGCCTGGCAGATCGACGTCGACGAGGCGATGTTCCTGGGCGGCCTGCCGAAGGGCACCTTCCTGCGCGAGTTCGAGCCCGACTTCTTCTTCGACGACCAGACCGGGCACATCGAAAACGCCGCGCCGCACGTGCCGGCCGGGCACGTGGCCGCGGGCGTGAGCAATGAGCGGGTCGAGTGAGGGCGGGGCCGGGCTCCCGGGCCTCCCGGGCGTCGAACGACTGCCGATGCCGCCGCGGCACGGCCACGCGGCGCCGCTGGCGTTCTGGCCGGCGTCCGGTGGAGCAGGCGACGGCCCGGCAGCGCTGGTGCTGCCGGCGCTCGGCGTACCAGCCGGCGCGTATCGCCGCCTGGCTGAAGCGCTGGCCGCGCACGGCACGCCGACCGGCGTGGCCGAATGGCGCGGCGGCGGCGCGAGCCCGGTGCGCGCCGCGCGCGGCGTCGACTGGGGGTACCTCGACCTCTTCGAGCACGAGGTAACCGGCGGCCTCGCGGCGCTGCGCCAGCGCCTGCCCGGGTGTGCCGTGGCCATCATCGGCCACTCGCTTGGCGGCCACCTCGGCCTGATGGCGCGCGCCGCCGCGGCGCCGGGGCTCGCGGGCGTGATCACCGTCGCGGCGGGCACGCCGACGATGCGCTTCTTCGCGCCGGGCTTGCGCCTGCAGATCCGCGTCGTGCTCGCCGCGCACCGCCTGAGCGGCCCGCTGCTCGGCTACTTTCCGGGCCACCGCATCGGCTTCGGCGGCCGGCAGTCGCGCCGGCTGATGGACGAGTGGGCGATGCTGGCGCGGCTCGGCCGCTTCGAGATCGGCGGGCGCAACCTGCTCGAGCCGCACGCCGAGGCGGCGCGCCGCATCCCCGTGCACGCGCTCAGCCTGCCGCGCGACACCTACGCGCCGCGCGCGGCGACGGCGCATCTGCTGGAACTGGCGGGCGTCGGCGAGACGGCGATCGAGCGCTTCGAGGGGCCGGGGCCGCTCGGGCACTTCGACTGGCTGAAGGAGCCCGCGGCGCTGGCGGCGCGCATGCGCGCGGTGATCGACACGTGGCGCTGCGTCGAGCCCGGGTGACGCAGCACCCGGCCGGGCCGATCACTCCACCTTGATCCGCCGCTCCTTGATGACCTGCGCCCAGGCCTTCGACTCGGCGGCGATGAACTTCGCGAGTTCGTCGCGCGTGCCCGGTGCCGGCGTCAGGCCGTGCTTCGTGAGTTCGGCCTTCACGTCGTCGGCGTTCAGCGCCTTCACCAGTTCGGCGTTCCAGCGCTCCAGCACCGGCGCCGACGTCTTGCCCGGCGCGACAAAGGCGTACCAGTTGGTCGCGTTGAAGCCCGGGTAGCCCGATTCGGCGATCGTCGGCACCTGGGTCATGTAGGCGGGCCGAGTCAGCCCGGTGGTGGCCAGCGGGATCAGCCTGCCGGCCGCGATGTGCGGCGCGGCGGTGGCCGGCGTCGAGTAGTACGCGGCGACGCGCCCGCCGAGCAGGTCCTGCAGCGCGGGGGCGCCGCCCTTGTACGGGATGTGCACGGTCTCGATGCCGGCGCGCTGGTTCAGCAACTCGCCGGCGAGATGCGACGCCGAGCCGGCGCCGCTGGACGCGAAGTCGATCTCGCCCGGCTTCGCCTTGGCCTTGGCGATGAAGGCGGCGAAGTCCTTGACGCCGACGCCCGGGTGCACGACGAGCAGGTTCGGGAACATCACGCCCATCGTCAGCGGCGCCAGGTCCTTCTGCGCGTCGTAGCCGACCTTCATCAGGTGCGGCGCGATCGAAAGCGGCCCGACCGAGCCGAGCAGGATCACCGAGCCGTCGGCCGGCGCGCCGGCCACGTGCTGGTGCGCGAGGTTGCCGCCGGCGCCGGCGCGGTTCTCGACGACCACGGTCTGCCCGAGGTTGTCCTGCAGCTTCTTGGCGACGATGCGCGCCGCCGCGTCGGTGGCGCCGCCGGCGGCGAAGCCGACGACGAGCGTGATCGTCTTCTTCGGCAACTCCTGGGCCGACACGGCATTTGACGCCGACGCGGCAAGCAGCGCGGCGGCCGAGACAAGGCACAGGACACGACGGTTCATGGAAGGACTCCTTCAGGGTGGAAGAGGGATGGCAGCTGGGCCACTGCGCGAAGGCGCGCAGGCGGCATCGGCCCCGCGCGAGGCTTTCAGTCTTCGGCCAGCCGCAGGCGGCTCGGCTGGCGGCGTTCGATGGCCCACTTCAGCAGCGCCGCGCTGCGGTAGATGCCGTGCGCGAACTTGCCGTAGGGCAGCGTCGCGAAGAGCGCCATCACCGCGCCGAGGTGGATGCACAGCGCCAGCGGCAGCGTGGGGGTGGCGCGCAGCAGCATCAGCGCCAGGCCACTGGCCGCGGTGAGGAACAACAGCGCGATGAAGCCGCGGTCCATCGGGCGTTGCGCGGCATCCTGCTGCAGCGCGTGGCGGCGCAGGTTCAACCGCCACAGGCCCGCAGTGCCGATCACCAGCGCAACGCCGCCGCTGATGCCCAGCAGCTTGGGCAGGCTCGTCCAGCCATACGGCGCTTGCCAGCCGAAGACGTAGTGGTAGAGCGTCGCCACGCTCGTCGCGGCAAAGCACAGCATGAAGCCGTAGAAGGCGAAGTGGTGGAAGCGCCGGCGCGCGTGCGTGAACGCGTCGTCCTCTTCGTTGCAGCCGTCGCCGTGGCCGCCGTCGAGGTACGTCAGCTTCAGCACGTGGCCCGCGGCCTCGGTGGCGGCGTCGGCCGACGCGGCTCCCGGCACGTCGTCGCGCCAGAAGCGGCGCACACCGAAGCCCAGCGCCAGCAGCGCGAAGCCGAACACCGGCGCGAACAGGCCAACCATCAGGTTGTGCGGGAAGATCGCGTAGAAGTTGCCCGCGGGCACCGTCTGCCACAGGCTGCCTTGCAGCGCCACCGCCAGCACCATGAAGAGCGCCAGCCCCGCAGTCAACGCGAGCGCCAGCGTCAAGCCGTTGCGCTGGTACAGCGCGCCGAGTGCCGGCGGCCAGGCGTAGTCGGCATAGGTCTGGCGTCGTACCTTGGCCATCGCCTGCGGCACGTTCAGCGCAAACTCGTGCGGCGGCGCGTACTGGCAGGCGTGCAGGCAGGCGCCGCAGTTGTGGCACAGGTTGGCCAGCAGGTGGATGTCGGTCTTGCCGAATTCGAGCCGGCGCGTCATCGCCGGGAACACCGCGCAGAAGCCCTCGCAATAGCGGCAGGCATTGCAGACCTGCATCACGCGCGCGACTTCGGCTTCGTCGGCGCTGACGGGCCGGATGGGGATGATCGTTTCAGGCCGCCGCACGCTGGCTCTCCTGCTGCATCGCGGCGCGGGCGGCTTCAGTGCCGGCGATGCGGCCGAACGCGGTGCCGATCGACATGCCCACGCCCGCGGTGTAGCCACGGCCGAGCACGTTGCCGGCCATCATCTCGCCGGCGACGAAGAGATTCGGGCTCGCGCGGCCGCCGAAGCGCACCGCAGCGCTGGCATCGGTCTTCAGCCCGAGGTACGTGAAGGTCACCCCGGGCTTCAACGCATAACCGTAGAACGGCGGCGTGTCGATCGGCCGCGCCCAATGGCTCTTCGGCGGCTGCAGGCCGGCGGTCGCGCAATCGTCGAGCACCGTGTGGTCGAAGCGGCCGCCGCGGCACGCGGCGTTGTAGGCGTCGAGCGTGTGCATGAAGCGCGCTTCGTCGAGGCCGAGCGCGTGCGCGAGTTGCGGCAGCGTGTCGGCCTGCGTGCCGGCGAACACCGGCGGCATGAAGCGGCCCAGCGCCTTGGCATCGATGATCGACCAGGCCTGCTGCCCCGGCTGCTGCGCGACGAGTCGGCCCCAGATCGCGTAGCGCTTGGGCCAGAAGTCCTCGCCTTCGTCGTAGAAGCGCTCGGCGTCGCGGTTGACGACGACGCCGAGCGAGACGCAGTCGATGCGCGTGCAGATGCCCCCGTCGTACAGCGGCGCACGCGCGTCGATCGCGACCATGTGCGCCTGCGTGGGGTCGCCAATCCGGTCGGCGCCGGCGTCGTCGAGCATGAACTTCAGCAGCACCCCGGTGTTGAAGCGCGTGCCGCGGATCAGGAAGTTGTCGGCCGGGCTTTCGCCGCGTTCGTTGACGCCCCAGGCTTGCCGCAGCCAGTCGCGGTTCGATTCGAAGCCGCCGCACGCGAGCACGCAGGTGCGCGCTTCGATGCGCTCTGCCCCGACGAAGGCAGCGACGAAGCGGCCATCGCGCACATCCAGCCGCTCGACCGGCGCGTCGTAGCGCACGGCCACGCCCAGGCGCTCGGCGCTGCGGTAGTAGGCATTGACCAGCGCCTTGCCGCCGCCCATGAAGAAGGCATTGGTGCGCGCGGTGTGCAGCGCGCCCGACAGCGAAGGCTGGAAGCGCACGCCGTGCTTCACCATCCACGGCCGGCAGGTGGACGACGCGCGGATCACGAGCCGCGCCAGCGCCTCGTCGGTGGCGCCGCCGGTCACCTTCAGCAGGTCCTGCCAGAACTCCTCTTCGGGGTAGGCGTCGACCAGCACGTCCTGCGGCGCATCGTGCATGCACCTCAGGTTGCGCGTGTGCTGCGAGTTGCCGCCGCGCCATTCGCGCGGCGACGCTTCCAGCAGCAGCACCGACGCGCCGGCCTCGCGCGCCATCAGCGCGGCGCACAGCGCGGCGTTGCCGCCGCCGATCACCAGCACATCGACCATGCCATCCCCTTGACCGTCCCGAAGCCCATGCCGGGGATTTCAGCAAGCGCGGCGCGCGCTGGCTAGCCGCCGGCGCGGCAAGCGGTGTTCAGGATTCGTGAAGGGTGGCGCCGGGCCAGCGCTGCTCGGTGACCAGCGTGGTCGCGACGGCTTTCAGCACGACGCGCGCGGCCAGCGCGGCCGGCGACAGCTCGTCGTCGGACAGGCTCGCCAGCAGGTTGCGCCGGCGCGCCGAGCGCTCGGCGATCGGCACGCGCGCCATCGCCGCATCGGCGGGCAAGCGCACCGTGGCGGCGCCCGGCTGCACCGTGGCCGCCAGCCCGGCGCGCACCGCGTCCATCAGCACCGCCAGGCCGTCGATTTCGAGCAGCGTGTGCGCCTCGCAGCGCTCGCGCGCCAGTGCCGCATCGACGATGGCGCGCAGCCCGTGCCCGCCGCTGGGCAGCGCCAGCGGCAGCCCGGCCAGCTGCGCGATGCGCACGCTGCGGCCGCCGGGCATGCCGGGCAGGTCACGGCGGCCGATCAGGAACAGCCGCTCGTCGAGCAGCGGCAGCACGCTCCAGCGCCGCGCCGACGCCGTCTCGAACAGCACCGCCAGGTCGAGCTGGCGCGCATTCAGCATCGCCGCCAGGTTGCCCGACAGGCTCTCGACCAGGCGCAGCCGCACGTCGGGGTAGCGCGCGCGCATCGCCTGCAGGAACGGCAGCGCCAGCACCGCCGAGGTCGACGGCGCGAGCCCGACGCTGACATGGCCCGCGAGCCGCGCCTGCCTGGCCGCGCTCGCCGCGTCGTCGGCATGGCGCAGCGCCAACTGCGCCTGCTTGTAGAACGCGAGCCCCGCATCGGTGGGCACCACGCCCGAGGCGCTGCGCTGCAGCAGCCGCGTCGCCAGTTCACCTTCGAGCCGGCTGATCTGCTGGCTCAGCGCCGGCGTGCCGACCCCCAGCGCAACGGCCGCCCGCCCCATGCTGCCGAGTTCGACGACGCGGGTGAAGTAGCGCAGCTGGCGAAGCTCCATGGGGGGCGATCATCCATCACGTGATCGCCGCCATCGAATCGACCGCTACGCCACCGCCCCGTCCACCCCGGCCGCCTGCGCCTGCCGATCGGCGTGGTAGCTGCTGCGCACCAGCGCGCCGACGGCGGCGTGCGTGAAGCCCATCGCCGCGGCCTCGCGCTCGAACATCGCGAAGGTGTCCGGGTGCACGTAGCGCCGCACCGGCAGGTGGTGGCCGCTCGGCGCGAGGTACTGGCCGATCGTCAGCATGTCGATGCCGTGCGCGCGCATGTCGCGCATGACCTCGAGGATCTCGTCGTCGGTCTCGCCGAGGCCGACCATCAGGCCGCTCTTCGTCGGCACCCCCGGCACCTGCTCCTTGAACTTCTTCAACAGGTTCAAGCTGAACGCATAGTCCGAGCCCGGCCTCGCTTGCCGGTACAGGCGCGGCACCGTCTCGAGGTTGTGGTTCATCACGTCGGGCGGCGCGGCCTTCAGGATCGAAAGCGCACGCTCGTCGCGGCCGCGGAAGTCGGGCGTCAGGATCTCGATGCGCGTGGCCGGCGACAGCTCGCGCGTCTTGCGGATGCACTCGACGAAGTGCGCCGCGCCGCCGTCGCGCAGGTCGTCGCGGTCGACGCTCGTGATGACGACGTACTTCAACTTCAGCGCCGCGATCGTCTTCGCGAGATTGACGGGCTCGTCGGCATCGAGCGGGTCGGGCCGGCCGTGCCCCACGTCGCAGAACGGGCAGCGGCGCGTGCACTTGTCGCCCATGATCATGAACGTCGCCGTGCCATGGCCGAAGCACTCGCCGATGTTCGGGCAGCTCGCCTCCTCGCAGACGGTGACGAGCTTGTTCTCGCGCAGGATCTGCTTGATCTCGTAGAAGCGCGTGCTCGGGCTGCCGGCCTTGACGCGGATCCAGTCGGGCTTCTTCAGCACGTCGCCGGCCGGCACCACCTTGATCGGGATGCGCGAGGTCTTGGCCTGCGACTTCTGCTTCGCGCTGGGGTCGTAGGCGGGCGGCGTGGACATGGAAGAACGCGGTCAACGAGGAAGGCCGCGATTGTAGTTTCCGGGCCTTTCCTCCCCAGGCGCGAAGCCCCTCATCAGCCACGCCTCAAGCCAGGCGCCGCACCAGCGCCTCGGCCAGGCGCGCCGCCGCTTCGTCCCACGTGCAGCGCACGCCCAGCGTCGCCAGGTCCACCGTCACGAGGCCCTTGTAGCCGCACGGGTCGATGCGCGTGAACGGCTCGAGGTCCATCGCGACGTTCAGCGCCACCCCGTGATAGGTGCAGTGCCGGCTGACCTTGATGCCGAGCGCGGCGATCTTGCCGAGGCCGCGCAGCGGCTCACCGGCATTGAGTTCGAGCACCGCATGGCCCGCCGGGTCCGCGAGCCGCACGTAGACACCGGGCGCCGTGCGCACGCGGTGGCCGGTGAGGCCGAAGCCGGCGAGCACGTCGATCACCGCCTGCTCGAGGCGGAACACGTACTCGCGCACGAAGTAGCCGCGGCGCTTCAGGTCCAGCAGCGGATAGGCCACCACCTGCCCGGGCCCGTGATAGGTGACCTGGCCGCCGCGGTCGGTGCGCACGACCGGGATGTCGCCGGCGGCGAGCACGTGTGCCTCGCGCCCGGCGAGGCCCTGTGTGAACACCGGCTCATGCTCGACGAGCCACAGCTCGTCATCGTCGGCGTCGCCGCGGTCGTCGCCATGGTCACCACGTGCGTGCGTGAAGCGCCGCATCGCCTCTTCGACCTCGCGATAAGGCCGGCGGCCCAGGTTCACGGTGCGCATGCGGCCGAGTCTAGGCGCCGGCGCGATGGAGTGATTTGTGTCGTATCTTCCGCCCTCGGCCGGCCGGCGGGCCGTGCCGGCCCCGTGACTTCCAAAGCGCCCATGACCCAGGACCCGCCCCGCTTGAAGCCGGGCCACATCCGGCTCACCTCGCACCCCGGCCAGGGGCCGACCGGCGCGCCGCCGCTCGTCTGGGGCGCCGCCGACGCGGCGACGCGCGGCCCGATCGTCGGCACGACGACGAACCGCAGCCAGCGCAACGTCGTCGGCACGCACAGCGGCAGCTACGGCGTCTACCGCGCGCTCGCGGTGGCCGCCGGCAACTTGGTGCGCGGGCACCGCGCCGATCTCACGAACACCGCGCCGACCGACCCCATCGGCCCGCACCCGGCCTGGGGTGAGGCGCAGAAGATCGTCTCGCTCGACCCGTGGGGCGCCAGCGTGCAGGCGGTGTTCGCCGAGCACCTGGCGGCCGGCTACGACATCCGCCCGACGATCGCCGTGACGAAGGCGCATGTGCACCTGCCGGAGATCCGCCAGGCGATCGCCTTCCAGCGCCTGTACCCCGACGGCCGCATCCTGCTCGATGACGGCTCGGCGGCGGTGACGAAGATCGCGGTGGAGCCCGTGTGGTGGCTGCCGGGTGTCGCGGCGCGCTTCAAGGTCAGCGAAGCCGAACTCCGCCGCGCGCTCTTCGAGGAGACGGGCGGCATGTACCCCGAGCTCGTCACGCGCAGCGACCTCGAGGTCTTCCTGCCGCCGATCGGCGGGCAGACGCTGTACGTCTTCGGCGACATCCGCGACCTCGCCAACCCGGCCGTCACGCTCACCGCGCGCGTGCACGACGAGTGCAACGGCTCCGACGTCTTCGGCAGCGACATCTGCACCTGCCGCCCCTACCTGACGCACGCGATCGAGGAGTGCATCGTCGGCGCGCAGAAGGGCGGCGTCGGCCTCATCGCCTACAGCCGCAAGGAGGGCCGCGCATTGGGCGAGGTCACCAAGTTCCTCGTCTACAACGCGCGCAAGCGCCAGGAAGGCGGCGACCGCGCCGACAAGTACTTCCTGCGCACCGAGTGCGTGGCCGGCGTGCAGGACATGCGCTTCCAGGAGCTGATGCCCGACGTGCTGCACTGGCTCGGCATCACCAAGATCCACCGCCTCGTGAGCATGAGCAACGACAAGTACGACGCCATCACCGGCAGCGGCATCGCCGTCAGCGAACGCGTCAAGATCCCCGAGGCGCTGGTGCCGGCCGACGCGCGCGTCGAGATCGAAGCGAAGATCGCCGCCGGCTACTTCACCGACGGCCGCGTGCCCAGCGCCGAGGCACTGGCGCAGGTCAAGGGCCGGGGCCTCGAGTGAACGTGAGTGTGAGCCTGAGCGACCTCGCCCCGGTGGCGCCCCCCGGCGTACCGGCCCCGTCGAGCCTGGCGCTGCTGCGCCACCCGGCGACGATCCGCTTGCGCTGCCGCGCGGTGCTGGCCGCTGTCGACGACGAGCGCAGCGCCTGGTTCCGTGTCGACCGCTCGCGCCTGGCCGACGTGGCCGCGCGCGTCGCCGCGCTGACGAAGAAGCGCTTCCCCGACCTCGTCGTGCCGCCGCACAGCCGCTGGCGCCACTTCGAAGCCGGCGGCACCGACCGCCGCGCCGAGCTCGAGGCGCTGCTCGCGCGCGGCAGCGCCGCCGACGCGGCGCGCGCGCGCATCGACCTCACGGTGGTCAGCGTGCTGCTGGACGCCGGCGCCGGCCCCGCCTGGCGCTTCGCCGACACCGACGGCCAGCGCTACTCTCGCTCCGAGGGGCTGGGCATCGCGAGCCTGCGCGCCTTTATCGGCGGGCGCTTCTCGGCCATCGCCGGCGAGCCGCTGCGCGCCGACGCCGGCGTGCTGGCGCGCCTGGACAGCGCGGCGCTGGCCGAGATCTTCCAGGTCAGCTCCGACAACGCGATGGTCGGCCTCGAGGGCCGCGCGGCGCTGCTGGCGCGGCTGGGCGAGGCGCTCGCGGCGGCGCCGGCCACGGCGCCGTGGCCGCAGCGGCCAGGGCAGCTCTACGACCGGCTGCTGGCGCGCGCGGGTGCATCCGCCGGAGAAACCGCGAACAAGGCCCCGCGAGTCACGGCCGCCGACGTGCTGGCCGAGGTGCTGGCCCTCACCGACGGCATCTTCACGCAAGGCACGCCGGTGATGGGCCGCAGCGTCGGCGACGTGTGGGCGCACCGCTTCGCCGGCAGCGAAGTGGCCGGCGGCGGGCACGACCCGGTCACCGGCGGCGTCGTGCCGTTCCACAAGCTCAGCCAGTGGCTGAGTTATTCGCTGCTCGAGCCGCTGGCGTGGGCGGGCGTCGAGGTCGATCTGGCGGACGAACAGAACAGCCTCACCGCCCTGCCCGAGTACCGCAACGGCGGCCTGCTGCTCGACGGCGGCGTCATCGTGCCGCGCGACCGGCGCCTCGTCGACCGGCGCTTCAAACCGGGCGACGAGCCGGTCGTCGAATGGCGCGCGCTCACCGTCGCGCTGCTCGACGAACTGGCGCCGCGCGTGCGCGAGTTGCTCGGCTGCACGGCAGCGCAGCTGCCGCTGGCGAGCATCCTCGAAGGCGGCACCTGGGCGGCCGGGCGCGAGATCGCGCTCGAGAAGCGCGAGGGCGGCGTGCCGCCGCTGCGCATCGAGAGCGACGGCACGGTCTTCTGATCGACCAGGGCGCCGAACCCGGCACGACGATCGTGCCAAGCCCTCCCACGTATCGCGTGGACCTGCGAGGTCAGGCTCGCGCATAAGATCGCCGACCCCGACCACGGTATGGGAGGCACGCGATGCGGTTCTCGACACTGCTGGGCGCGATCGGCCTGGCCCTGTGGCTTGCCGGCTGCGGTGGGGGCGGCGGCGGCGCCGGAGAGACGGGCGGCGGCGCGGGCACCGAGAGCGGCAGCGGCGGGGGGAATGGCGGCGGCGGTTCTGGTGGGGGCTCCGGTGGAGGTTCTGGTGGCGGTTCCGGCGGTGGCAGTGCCCCACCCTCCGACCCCGTGCCCACGATCACCACCCCCGCCGACGGCCTGCTGTTCAGCGCCGGCGACACGATCAACTTCGCCGGCAGCGCCACCGATGCGCAGGACGGCGCGCTCGGCCCCGACGCGCTGACCTGGTGGGTCGACCTGCACCACGACACGCACACGCATCCGCTGCGCCTGCCGGCCGCCGGTGCCGGCGGCAGCGTGACGCTGCCGGTGCGCGGCGAGCCTTCGCCGAACATCTTCTATCGCTTCCACCTGCGCGCCACCAACAGCGCCGGCCGCACGGCCGAAGTGACGCGCGACGTGCGGCCGCGCCTGGCGACGGTGACGCTTGCCAGCGTGCCGGCCGGCCTGCGCCTGACGCTGGACGGCCAGCCGGTGACGACACCGGGCGCCTTCACCGGCGTCGTCGGCACCGAGCGCGACATCGCCGCCGCCGACCAAGTGGCCGAGGGCCGCCGCTGGCGCTTCGACGGCTGGCGGCACGGCGGCGCGTCAGCGCAGACGATCGCCACGCCCTCCGGCGGCGCCAGCGGCCCGACCTACACCGCCGACTTCACCGACCTCGGCCCCGCGGTAAACCAGCCGCCGGCCGTGACGCTGGCCGCGCCGGCCGAGGCCACCGTCGGCGTGCCGGTGACACTGCAAGCCGACGCGAGCGACACCGACGACGGCGTCATGCGCGTCGACTTGCTGGCCGGCGACACGCTGCTCGGCAGCGCGACGACGGCGCCGTTCACGTTCACCTGGACGCCGCTTGCCGCCGGCACCGTCGCGCTGCGCGCACGCGCCGTCGACACCGGCGGCCTCGCCGCCGACAGCGCCGCGGTGGCCGTCACCGTCATCGCACCCGCACCCGGCGACAGCACGCCGCCAAGCGCGCGGCTCGTGTCACCGGCGCACCTGGCCGACAACCTCGGCGGCATCGTGACGCTCACCGCCGAGGCGAGCGACGACACCGGCGTCACCGCGGTCGAGTTCCAGGTCGACGGCGTCACCGTCGGCGAAGTGACGAACGTGTTGCCCGGCGTGCCTGCCACCTGGGCCATCGACAGCGGCCTCTGGGCGGCCGGCCAGCACGTGCTGCGCGTGCGCGCGCGCGACGCGGCGGGCAACCGCTCGCCGTGGTCGGCGGCGACGGTGCGCTTCGCCAACGGCCGCGTCCTGCCGGCCGGCTTCACGAAGAACGAAGCGTGGGTCGGCGGCTTGGCCGCGGCGACCGCGTTCGCCGAGGCGCCCGACGGCCGGCTCTTCGTCGCCGAGCAGGGCGGGCGATTGCGTGTCGTGAAGAACGGCGTGCTGCTGCCGCAGCCGTTCCACACCTTCGTCGTCGACTCGAACGGCGAGCGCGGCCTCATCGGCATCGCCGTGCATCCGGACTTCGCGAACAACGGCTTCATCTACGCGTACCACACGCGCTACGAGGGTGACCGGCGCTGGAACCGCATCGCCCGGCTCACCGCGTCGAGCGCCGGCGCCGATGTGTCGAGCGGCGTCGAGACGACCATCGTCGACCTGCCGGACCTCGCGATCTGGGTCGATGCGCACAACGGCGGCGCGATGCGCTTCGCGCGCGACGGCACGCTCTTCGTCGCCGTCGGCGACAACTCGGACACGACGAAGCCGCAGGACCCGTCGCACCCCTTCGGCAAGATGCTGCGCTTCAACGATGACGGCAGCATGCCGCCGGACAACCCGTTCGCCGCGACGCAGGCGGGTTGGGGCCGCGCCGTCTGGGCGCTGGGATTGCGCAACCCGTTCACGTTTGCGCTGCACCCGGACACCGGCCGCATGCACATCAACGACGTGGGCAACACGCGCTTCGAGGAGATCAACCTCGGCGCGCCGGGCGCCAACTTCGGCTGGCCGGGCTCGGAGGGGCCGGAGAACCTCGGCCCCGGCATCACCGCGCCGCTCTTCGCCTACGCGCACGAGCCGGCGTTGCCGGCGGGCAGCGGCGCCGGCGGCTTCTTCTTCGGCTACGCGGTCGTCGGCGGCGCCTTCTATCCTGCGAACCCCGCGGGCGGCGCGGCGGCGTTCCCGGCCGGCTGGCGCGGCAACTACTTCTTCGCCGACTACGTCGAGCGCTTCATCGGCGTCATCGACATCGCCAACGACAACGCCGCCTACGCCTTCGGCCGCCTCGACGGCATGCCGGTGGACATGCTGGCCGGCGCCGACGGCGCGATGTACGTGCTGACGCGCCAGGCGATCGTGCGCATCACCTTCGCGCCTTGATGGCCGCGAGCCCGGGAGGCCGTGCTGTGGCACGATGGCCGCATCGTCTCCGCCAGGAACCTCGCCGCCGATGAACGCCTCCGCCGACCCGTTCGTGCAAGTCATCACCCACCCGCTCGTGCAGCACAAGCTGACGCTGTTGCGCGAGAAGGACCGCAGCACCAACGCCTTCCGCCGCCTGCTGCACGAGATCAGCGTGCTGATGGCCTATGAGGTGACGCGCGAGATGCCGACGCACCTCGTCGAGATCGAGACGCCGCTGGCGAAGATGATGTCGCCGGTGATCGACGGCAAAAAGACCTGCTTCGTCGTCGTCATGCGCGCCGGCAGCGGCTTTCTCGACGGCATGCTCGAAGTGGTGCCGGGCGCGCGCGTCGGCCACATCGGCCTGTACCGTGACCCGAAGACGCTCGGCGCGGTCGAGTACTACTTCAAGATGCCGCACGGCATGGACGAGCGCGACGCCATCGTGCTCGACCCGATGCTGGCCACCGGCAACTCGGCCGTGGCCGCCGTGGACCGGCTGAAAGAAGCGCGGCCCAAGTCGATCCGCTTCGTCTGCCTGCTCGCCGCGCCCGAGGGCATCGAGAACATGCGCCGGCACCACCCGGACGTGCCGATCATCACCGCCGCCATCGACGAGCGGCTCAACGACCACGGCTACATCGTGCCGGGGCTGGGTGACGCGGGCGACCGGTTGTTCGGGACGAAGTAGCGCGCTGTCCTGAGTCGCGCTCCGGGTCGCGCTCCGGATCGCGCTTCGGGTCGCGCTCCGGGTCGGGCCGAGGACGCCGGGTGGCCGGCGCTGCTCGTGTCATTCCTCTCCCTCGCTGCGCTCGGTCGATTCGCTTCTTCTACCTCGCTGCGCCGGCCGCCCGGCATCGGCCCTCGGTGGTCGCGGCTAGCCCCTCCGCATGCCACGGTGGTGCCGGATCGGGACATCGGGGGTCCCCGCGCAGTGAGGTAAAGGATGCATCGTCGGCGAGCGAACCGAAGCCAAGAAGAGAACACGAACGGAGCGGGGACCCCCGGTGGCTCGATCCCGCCACGACGCTTCGCAAACCCTCAGCGCGCATACGGATCGGCAAACCCCAGCGCCAGCAGCAACTCGCTCTCGCGCGCTTCCATGACGCGCGCGTCACGCACCCGTTCGTGGTCGTAGCCCTGCGCGTGCAGCGTGCCGTGCACGAGCAGGTGCGCGAAGTGCGCTTCGATCGGGATGCCGGCGGCCTTGGCCTCGGCTTCGAGCACCGGCGCACACAGCACGAGGTCGGCGACGACGAGCGGCTCGCGCTCGTAGTCGAAGGTCAGCACGTTGGTCGCGTAGTCCTTGCGGCGCCAGGTGCGGTTGAGCTCGCGGCCTTCCTCGGCGCCGACGACACGCACGGCGATCTGCGCCTCGCGCTCGAGCGCAGCGCGGATCCAGCGCGCGACGCGGTGCCGCGGCAGCTGCGCGCGGTGCCGCGCGTCGGCGAACTGCAGCGACAGCGCGAGCGGCGGCCGCGCGCTCACTGGCGTTCCTTCGCGCGGCGCGCGCCGGTGTTCGCGCCTTCGGACCGGCTCATGCGCGGCCGGCGTCGTGCGCCGCGGGCGCTGCCTCGTAGGCCTCGACGATGCGTGCCACCAGCGGGTGGCGCACGACGTCGGCGGCGGTGAAGTCGGTGAACGCGATGCCGCTGACCCGCGCGAGGATCTGCCGCGCCTCGACCAGGCCGCTCGGCTGGCCCTTGGGCAGGTCGATCTGGCTCACGTCGCCGGTGACGACGCAGCGGCTGCGGAACCCCATGCGCGTGAGGAACATCTTCATCTGCTCGCGCGTCGTGTTCTGCGCCTCGTCGAGGATGACGAAGGCGTGGTTCAGCGTGCGCCCGCGCATGAAGGCCAGCGGCGCGATCTCGATCTGCCCCTTCTCGAACGCCTTGCCGACACGCTCGAAGCCCATCAGGTCATAGAGCGCGTCGTACAGCGGCCGCAGGTACGGGTCGACCTTCTGCGCCAGGTCGCCGGGCAGGAAGCCCAGGCGCTCGCCGGCCTCGACCGCCGGGCGCGTCAGCACGATGCGCTGCACGCCCTGGCGCTCGAGCGCGTCGACGGCGCAGGCCACCGCGAGGAACGTCTTGCCGGTGCCCGCGGGGCCGATGCCGAACGTGATGTCGTGCGCCAGCATCTGGCGCAGGTACTGAACTTGATTCGGCGTGCGGCCGGCGAGGTCGGCGTGGCGCGTGTGCAGGACGATCGGGGCGTCGGCGGCCGGGGGGGTTTCGCTGCTGCCGGCGCGTGACCGCGCCGCCGGTTGCACCGCAGGCGCGGCGGCCTCGACGAGCGCCAGGCGCAGCCGCTCGTCGTCCAGCGGCCGCGCGGCCAGCTCGTGCAGCCGGTCGAGCAGCGCGGCGGCGCGCTGCACCGCGTCGCGCGCGCCTTCGATGCGGAAGTCGGCGTCGCGGCGGGCGATGCGCACCGCGAGGTGCTGCTCGATCTGGCGCAGGTGCGCGTCCAGCGGCCCGCAGAGGTTTGCGAGGCGGCGGCTGTCGGCGTTGGCGATGCGGTGGCGGCGGATCAAGGGCGGATCGGGTAGGGGGCGGGCTTGCGGGCGGTTGAGCGGCGCGCCTGCGGCGCCGGGGCGGCGAATTGTCGCAGTACGGCCCGCCGCGGCAGCGGGGGCCCGCAGGCTGCGGCGGGCCGGGCTGCACAATGATCCGTTGACGAGATCGCCGCCCAAGCCCCATCGCGCAACCCCGCCGCTCGTCGCCCGTCACTCGCCCCCTTGACCTCCGCCCGCCCCGCCCTTCTCCTGCGGCTCGTCGCGTTCGCCTGGCTCGCCTGGCTCGGCCTGGCGATGACCGCCGCCGTGGCGCAGCCGCTCGACGAAAGCCCGGACGGCACGCAGGTCGTGCGCAGTGCCATCGCCGCCGTCGGCGACGGGCCCGAGTTCCCTGGCTTGCCGGTGCCGGTGCACGCGGTGACGCTGCCCGACGACTGGGCGAAGAGCCGCCCGGGCTTCCAGGGCGCGCTGTGGTACCGCGCGCAGTTCGACTATCGCCCTGACCGCGGCATCGACGGCGCCGCCGGCGCACCGGCGCCCGAGCTGCTGGCGCTGTTCATCGCGCGCGTGTGCTCGACCTACGAGGTGCGGCTGAACGGCCAGCTGGTGGCCAGCGGCGGGCGCCTGCGCGAGCCGATCTCCAACCACTGCGCGCGCCCGCAACTGGTGAACCTGCCGACGGTGCTGCTGCTGGCCGGCCGCAACGAGCTGGACATCAAGGTCGTCGGCCATCGGCTGGCCGAGGTCGGCTCGGCGCAGCGCGCCGGGGGCCTGTCGACGCTGTGGGTCGGCCCGCACGCGGTGCTGGCGCCGCACCATGCGCGGCAGACGCTGTTGCAGGTGGGCTTCGCGCAGGGCGCCAGCGCGACGCTGCTGTTGATGGGCGGCTTCATGTTCGTGCTCGGCTACGTCAACCGGCGCGAGAGCCAGCTCGCCTACTTCGGCGCGTTGAGCGTCGGCCTGGCGTTGTTCGATGCGCGGCTGTGGCTGCGCGAAGGGCCGCTGTCGCACCGCGTCACCGAGTTCGTGCTGCTCGTGCTGCTGTCGTTCATCACCTGGGCGACGGTGCAGTTCCTGCTGCGCTCGCGCGGCCTCAGGCTGAAGCAGGCCGATGCCGGCCTGCCGGTGCAGTGTGCGCTGGTCGCGCTGTCACTGCTGGCTGCCGGGCCCGAGCGGCTGCACGTGCTGGCGCTGGTCTGGTACGCGGTGTTCACGCTCGAGATTGCCGCCGCCGCGGTGCTGCTGCTGAGGCAACCCGGCAGCGCCGAGACGCGCTGGGCGACCGCGCTGCTGCTCGGTGCGGCGATGCTCGCCGTGATTGCCGACACCACTGCCGGGCACGACGGCAGCGGCGTCGTGCCGGCGCTGCTGGCCTCGACCGCGCTACCGCTCGTCGTGCTCTTCATCGGCTTG
Source organism: Betaproteobacteria bacterium (assembly GCA_016716535.1). GTDB lineage: Bacteria > Pseudomonadota > Gammaproteobacteria > Burkholderiales > Burkholderiaceae_C > Rubrivivax. The sequence goes on from JADJWD010000007.1 coordinate 328,559, forward strand.
CGCCTCGTGATGCACCACGGCCGCGCCCGCCGCGAGGCCGAAGCGTCGCGCGCGCAGCTCGAGCGCAACCAGGTCGACCTCGAGCGGCGCGTGCGCGAGGCGACGCAGGAGATCGAGCGCAACATGCGCCAGATCTCCGATCACAAGATCGAGCAGGTCGCCGAGCGCGAGCGCAAGCGCATCGCCGCCGATCTGCACGACGACCTCGGCGCCAAGCTGCTGACGATCGTGCATACCAGCGAGTCCGACCGCATCAGCACGCTGGCGCGCGAGGCGCTCGAGGAGATGCGCCTGTCGGTGCGCGGCCTCACCGGCCGGCCGGTGCGCCTGGCCGACGCGATGGGCGACTGGCGCGCCGAGACGGTGGCGCGGCTGAACCAGGCCGGCATCGAAGGCGAGTGGAAGAGCCCGGACGAGGCGCCGCAGATGCTCAGCTCGCGCGCCTACGTGCAGTGCACGCGCATCCTGCGCGAGGCCACCAGCAACATCATCAAGCACAGCGGCGCGTCGCACTGCTCGATCACCTGCGCCACCGCCGACGGCGACTTCCAGCTCGTCATCCAGGACAACGGCGACGGCATCGCGCAGCAGGACGTCGACGCCCGGCTGGACAAGGGGCACGGCCTGGCGAGCATGAAGAACCGCGCCAAGCAGCTGCAGGGGCAGTGCCTCGTCGAATCGGGCCCGGGATACGGGACCGTGATCCGCCTCACGCTTCCGCTGGATCGCGCCACCACGCCCTCGTGAGTGCCGGAGGACGGCCGATAACATCGTCGTCAACCCCTCGCCCAGGTGCCGCCTCCCGCGGATGCGCGTGATGAAACATATCCTGCTGCTCGAAGACCTGCCCGAGATCCGCGCCTGGATGCGCAAGCTCGTGCTGCAGGTCTTTCCGGACGCCGTCATCAGCGAAAGCGCGCGCATCCAGGACGCGATGGCGCTGGTGGCGACGCAACGCTTCGACCTCGCGCTCGTCGACCTCGGCCTGCCCGATGGCAGCGGCGTCGACGTGGTGACCAAGCTGCGTGATCTGCAGCCCGAGGTGCAAAGCGTCATCGTCACGATCCACGACGACGACGAGCATCTGTTCCCGGCGCTGCAGGCCGGCGCCTTCGGCTACATCCTGAAGGAGCAGCCGCGCGAGCAGATCACCGAGCAGCTGCAACGCATCAGCCAGGGCGAGCCGCCGCTGTCACCCTCGATCGCGCGCCGCGTGATGGCCTACTTCACCGAGAAGGCCAAGCCGCAGGCGGCCAACCCGATGCCGCACGTGAGCCTGACCGACCGCGAAAGCGAAGTGCTGCTGCGCGTGGCCAAGGGCTACACGCTGCCCGAGATCGGCGTGCAGCTGGGCCTGAGCCGCCACACGATCGCCGACTACGTGAAGCAGATCTACCGCAAGCTCAACGTCAGCTCGCGCGCCGAGGCGGCGCTCGAGGCGCAGCGGCTGGGGCTCTTCAGGTAGCGCTCGGTCGCCGAATGCGCTTCGGGGGTCTCTATTTGACCCACTGGTTCATCTGGATGATCGGCAGCATGACCGCCAGCATGATCAGCACGACGACCAGGCCCATCACGACGATCAGGAGCGGCTCGATGATCGTCGCCGCCGACATCGCGCGGCGCTGCACCTCGGCGGATAGCTGATTCGACGCGCGGCCGAGCATCACCGGCAACTGGCCGGTCTGCTCACCCAGGCGCGCGAACATCGCCAGCAACCCCGGATAACGCGGCTTGGCTGCCAGCGCCGAGGCGAGCGAGGCACCCTCGCGCACCTGCACCAGCGCATCGAGCGCATCGGCGCGCATCGCGCGGTTGTTCACCGTCTCGGCCGCGGCCTGCAGCGCCTTCAGGATCGGCACGCCGGCGCCGGCCAGCATTGCCAGCGTGCCGCCGAAGCGCGCCGCGTTGTAGCCGCGCGCCAGCCGGCCGAAGAGCGGCAGACGCAGGAAGGCCGCGTCGGTGCTGCGCCGAAACGCCTCGTTGCGCCGCGCCGCGGCATAAGCGCCGGCGCCGCCGACCGCGAGCACCGCGACCGCCCAGCCCCAGTTGCGCACGAACGCCGACAGCCACAGCATCACCACCGTCAGCGTCGGCAGCGCGCGCTTGGAACTGGTGAAGACGTTGGCGATCTGCGGCACGACGTAGGTCATCAACACGATGACGATGAGCACCGCGACGATCGAGACGATGGCCGGGTACATCATCGCGCCGGTGACCTTGGCACGCAGCGCCTGGCGCTGCTCGAGGTCGTCGGCGAGCTTCTCGAGCACGGTGCCCAAGGCGCCGCTTTGCTCGCCGGCGGCGACGACCGCGCGGTAGACCTCGTCGAACTCGCGCGGCGCGGTGCCGAGCGCACGTGCGAACGGGCTGCCGGCGTTGACCTCGCTCTTCAGGTGCGCGACGAGTTCACGCTGGCGCGCATCCTCGGCCTCGTCGCCGAGTGCCGACAGCGCACGCTCGAGCGGCAGCCCGGCGGCGACGAGCCCGGCGAGCTGGCGCGTCCACACCGCCAGCGTCGTCGCGTTGAAGACGCGCCGCGACCAGCGCGAGAGCTTCGCGCCGCCGGCGGCGTCGTTGGCGGCCGCGCCCACCGGGTTGACCGCCAGCGGCACCAGCGAGCGCGAACGCAGCTGCGCGCGCGCCGCCTTCGCGTTGTCGGCCTCGAGCAGGCCGGACTGCGACTTGCCGGCTTCGTCGAGCGCTTCGAACTTGTAGGCGGGCATCGGTCAGCTTCTCGTCAATCGCCGGTCACGCGCAGAACCTCTTCGCGCGACGTGATGCCCTGCTCGATCAGGCGCTGGCCGTCCTCGCGCATCGACTTCAGGCCGTTGGCCTCGGCCTGCACGAAGAGCTGGTTCTCGGGCGCGCGGCGGTGGATCAGCTGGCTGAGCTTGTCCTCCACCGTCATCAGCTCGTAGACGCCGGTGCGGCCCTTGTAGCCGGTGTGCCCGCACTCGCCACAGCCTACGGGGTGCCACAGGCCATCGTCGGCCTGCCGCTTGCAGTGCGGGCACAACTTGCGCACGAGGCGCTGCGCCAGCGTGCCCAGCAGGCTCGAGCTGAGCAGAAACGGCTCGACGCCCATGTCCACCAGGCGCGTGACGCTGGAGACCGCGTCGTTCGTGTGCACGGTGGCCAGCACGAGGTGGCCGGTGAGGCTGGCCTGGATGGCGATCTGCGCCGTCTCGAAGTCGCGGATCTCGCCGATCATGATGACGTCCGGGTCCTGGCGCAGGATGGCGCGCAGCGCCTTCGCGAACGTCAGGTCGATCTTCGGGTTGACCTGCGTCTGACCGATGCCGGGCAGCTCGTACTCGACCGGGTCCTCGACCGTCAGCACGTTCGTCGTCGCGGTGTCGACGCGCTGCAGGCTCGCGTACAGCGTCGTCGTCTTGCCGCTGCCGGTGGGGCCGGTGACGAGCACGATGCCGTGCGGCTGCTGGATCAGGCGCGCGAAACCGGCGAGCACGTCGCCGCTCATGCCCAGGCCCTCGAGCGTGAACTTCGATTCGGTCTTGTCCAGCAGGCGCAGCACCGCGCGCTCGCCGTGCGCCGAAGGCAGCGTCGAGACGCGCACGTCGATGGCGCGGCCGCCGATGCGCAGCGAGATGCGCCCGTCCTGCGGCAGGCGCTTCTCGGCGATGTCGAGCTCGGCCATGATCTTCAGGCGCGAGATCAGCGCCGCGTGCAGCGCGCGATTGGGCTGCACCACCTCGCGCAGGCTGCCGTCGACGCGGAATCGCACCGACGAGCTGCGCTCGTACGGCTCGATGTGGATGTCGCTCGCGCCGTCCTTCGCCGCCTGCGTGAGCAGCGCGTTGAGCATGCGGATGATCGGCGCGTCGTCGGCGGCTTCGAGCAGGTCTTCCACCGCCGGCAGGTCCTGCATCATGCGGCTCAGGTCGACGCCGCTTTCGACTTCGCCCATCACCGCGGCGGCGCTGCCCTCGCCGCCGGCGTAGGCCTCGGCGATGCGCTGGCCGAGGGTGCCTTCGGCCTCGCGCTCGAAGCGCCGCACGTCAAAGAGGCGCGTCACCTCGGCCAGCGCGGCCGACGGCGTGTTCTCGCCGGCCCACAGCACGAGTTGCTCGCCGTCGTCCTCGAGCAGCACGTGGTTGGCCTTCGCGAAGGGGTAAGGCAGCGGGTGGCGGGCTCCCATGGCGGATGCGCTCCTTGGTCGCTTGGCCGGACGCGCTCAGGGCGCCACCGGCTTGGCCGGCGTGCCCTCGTCGGGCACGACGTTCACCGGCGCCGGCTTCGACGGGCCGATGAACGGCGCGGAGTTGATCGGCAGCACGGCGCTGGGGGTGGGCTGTGCCTGCCGCTGCAGGCCGCGCATCTGCTCGTAGCGGTCGACCGAGAAGCGCGTGCTCGCGTCGGCATCGCGCATCACCACCGGGCGCAGAAAGACCATCAGGTTCGTGCGCCGGCGCGTGCGCGACTCGCTGCGGAAGAGGCCGCCGACGACCGGGATGTCGCCCAGCAGCGGCACCTTGCTGCGCGTCGTCTCGTAGCGGTCTTCGATGAGGCCGCCGAGCACGAGGATCTGGCCGTCGTCGACCGTCACCGTGCCTTCGATCGAGCGCTTCGTCGTCGACGGGCCGGCGTTGCTGGTGCCGGCGGCGACGTCGCTCTTGACGCTGCTTTGCTCCTGGAAGATGACCATGCGGATGGCGCCGTTCTCGCCGATCTGCGGCCGGATGCGCAGCGTGATGCCGACGTCCTTGCGCTCGATCGTCTGGAACGGGTTCGTCGTCGCGCCGCCGGTCTGCGTGAACTGGCCGGTGATGAACGGCACGTTCTCGCCGACGACGATCTTCGCCTCTTCGTTGTCCAGCGTGATCAGGTTCGGCGTGCTGACGACGTTGGTCGCCGTCTGCGACTGCAGCGCGCGCAGGATGCCGGCGAGCGAATAGACGCCGCCGTAGTTGCGCAACAGCGCGATGTTCAGCCCCTGGCCGATCTGCGCGATGGCGCTGGCCGGCTCGCCGGCGGCGGCCGCGCCGGTGATGCCGATGATGTTGCCGGTGGCACCGAAGTTGGTGCCGGTGGCCACGCCCCAGCGGTCGCCGCTCTGGCCGAGCAGGCCCTGCCACTGGAAGCCGAGGTCGACGCCGTCGGCGCCGTCGACCTCGACGATCATGCTCTCGATGTAGACCTGCGCGCGGCGCGTGTCGAGCTGGTCGATCAGCGCGCGCACCTGCCGGTACAGCGGCTCGGGCGCGGTGATGATCAGCGAATTGGTCGCCGGGTCGGCCTGGATGAAGCCGCCGGTCGAAGGCGACGCCGACGCGGCCACCGGCGCCGTGGCCTGCGTGGCGCCGGCGGCCACCGGCGCGGCCGCGGTGACGGGCGTCGTCGCGCCCACGCCGGTGGCGCCGCCGGTGCTGCCCGGGGGCCCGCCAAGCGCGCTGAAGGCGGCGCGCACGACGGTGGCGAGCTTCACCGCGTCGGCGTTCTTCAGGTGCACGACCCACATGCCGCCACCGGCGCCGACGAGGTTGACCGGGCGGTCGAGGCGCTCGATGTTGGCCTTCACCTGCGCCAGCCGCGCGGGGTTGGCGGCGCGCACGATCAGCGAGTTGCTGCGCGAGTCGGCGATCACCGTCGTCGCGCTGCCGCCGGCGACGCCGGGCACGCCCGGCACGCCCGGCCCGCTGTCGGACAGGCGCTGCACGAGCGGCGCCAGGTCGGCGGCCACCGCGTGCTGCAGCGGCACGATCTCGACATCGGTGCCCGGCGGCTGGTCGAGCGCCGCGATGATGCGGCTCATGCGCTGCAGGTTGTCGGCGTAGTCGGTGATGACCAGCGAGTTGCTGCCCGGGTTGGCGTTGATCGTGTTGTTGGCGGTAATCAGCGGCCGCAGCACCGCGACGAGGTTGTTCGGGTTCTCGTACCGCAGCGGAAAGATCTGCGTGATGATCTGTTCGCCGCGCTGCGGCACCGAGCCGACCGAGACGGTGCCGGCCTGCAGCTTGGCGTCGGCCTCGGGCACGACCTTCAACAGGCCGCTGTTCTCCACCACCGCGAAGCCGAGGCCCCGCAGCGCCGACTGGTAGCTGCCGAAGGCCTGCGCCACCGTCTGCGGCTGCTCGCTGTAGACGGTGATCTGGCCGCGCACGCGCGGGTCGACGACGATCGGCCGCTCGAGCATCGCCGCGAAGGCGCGGGTCACCGCTTCGATGTCGGCGTTGACGAAGTTCACCGTCACGGTCGCGGCGCGCGCGCCGCGCGCCGTGCTGCGCGCCGGGGCGGGGGCCTGAGCAGGCGCCGGGGGCGCCGGGGCCACCGCAGGCGCCGGGGCGGGCGCCGGTGCCTGCGCCGCAGCCGGAAGGCCGGCGAATGCCAGGGCCGTCGTCAGGGCCGCCGCCAGGGACACGACCGGCAGGTCGGGAAGGGGCAAGCGTCGCTTCATGGTCATCCGATCGAAATGACGGACTGCGCGCCCTGGCGCCGCCCGATGATGTTCAGCAGGTTGTTCAGCGCCGCCTCGGCCCCGGGGGCGGCGCTCGCCTGGCCGCGAAAGCGCAGCCGCCCGGCGGCGAACTGGCCGCTGCCGCTGAGCTGCAACGCGCCGGTCTGCGTCGTCAGCAGCACGCTCGTGCCTTCACGCGCGGCGGCGTCGCCGGCCAGCGTCAGGCGGTAGCTGCCAAGCATGTCAAGGGTCGAGATGCGCGACGCAAGCGAATGCAACTCGAGGTCGGCGCGGCCGGTGAAGGTCCAGCGGCCGCCGGCGCTTTCGAGCACGAGGCCGGGCGTGCTCAGTTGCAGCGCGCCGGTCAGCTGCAGCGTGTTCCACGGCGTGCCCAGGCCGCTGAGCCACGCCGCCGGCCACTGCCCGAACGAGCCGCCCTGGCTGCGCGGCAGCAACTCGATGCGCATGCGCCCGAGCCCGGGCACGATGCGCAGCCGCTGCTCGCCGGTCAGGCAGCAGGCGTGGCGCAGCCGCACCGAGGCCGCCAGGCCGTCGAGGCCGACGTTCCAGTGCAGCCGCCCGGGCAGCGCGCTGGCGTCGCGGCTGCCCTCGCCGGCGGTGAGCACGAGCACGGCCGAGCCCGACCAGACGCTGCCGCGCGCGTCGCTCAAGATGAAGTAGCCGCCGCTTTGCCGCGTCACGAACCCCGCCAGCCACGCCGCCGGCGCGAAGACGACCAGCGCGACGAGCGCGCCGACGGCCGCGCCCAGCAGCAGCCAGCGGTTCACGTGCCCGGCCCCATGCCGACGACAACGGTGCCGGTGAGCCCCGTGCTGCCGCGCGACAGGTTCGCCTCGATCGTGCGCGCGCGCGCGCCCGAGCGCGCCTCGGCCAGCCAGTCGCGCAGCGCGATGCTGCTCACGCCGGCCACCGTGAGCACGGCGCGGTCGCCCTGCAACGCCAGGCGTGCCTTGTCGCCGCCCAGCCGCGCGGTGGCCGCCTTCAGCACGTTGCCGGCCTGGTCGGCGGGCACCGGCGTCACGCCGCGCAGCTCGCGCGCCTCGGCGGCCAGGCGCTGCATCAGCTGCAGCTGCTGCTCGGCGCTGTCGAGCTGCGCGGGGGCGCGTTGCAGCGTGCGCAGCGCCGGCGCCAGCGCCACCCACCACAGCAACGCGAGCAAGACGATCAGCGCCGCGGCGCCGATCAGCCGGCGTTCGCGCAGCGCCAGGCCGCTCCACCACTGCCGCAGCAGTTCGCGCGGCACGCGCAGCGCGGCGGCCAGGGATTCGGTGGGGTTGTTGTCGCTCATCGCTCGTTCCTGCCCGAGCGGCGCGTGATGACCACGCGGCCCTCGGCAAACTCGGCTCCCAGGCCGGCGGCGGCCAGCCGGTCGCGCAGCTGGCGCACCTGCGCCTCGCCCCAGCCGGGCGCGGCCAGCGTCAGCCGGCCGGGTTCGTAGCGCACGGTGGGTGCGGGGCCCGCGCCGTCGGGCCAGGCCGCGGAGGCGGCGCCGAGCAGCGACTCGAAATCCGCCTCGCCGGCACGGCCGGCGAGCGCCCGGGCGCGGTCAGTCTCGCGCTGCATCTGCAGCGGCGCGTCGAGCACCGTGCGCACGCCGGGGAAGGCGGCGCGCAGCGTCTCGTTCATTGCCGCCCGCTTGCGCTCGAGCTGGCGCTCTTGGTGCCAGGCGTAGGCGTTGAGGCCGACGAGCTGCATCGCCACCAGACCCGCGACGCCCCAGCGCACGGCGCGCCACTCGGGCAGCATGAAGCGGCGGCCGGCGTCGCGCAGCGCGCGCATGCCACGGTGGCGCGACGCCAGGTCGTACTGGCGCAGATTGGTCGCGCCGCGGCAGGCGAGCATCGCGCGCTCGGCCTCGGTCAGCACGGCCACGCGCGTGCCGAGCCAGCGCTCGGCGTGCGGCGCGGCGGCCGGTGTCGCCGTCCAGCGCGCCAGCTCGCCGGCGCCGACGACGAGGCTCTTGGCGAGCGCACCGTCGAGGTTGACGCAGTTGACGCCGTCCTTGCGCGCGAAGACGAGGAAGATGCTGCCCTGGTTGCCGTCGCCGTCTTCGTCGACGAAGAAGTGGCCCATCGGCTGCGCCACCGGGGCGCTGGCCGGCACGACCTTCTCGACATCGGTGCCCGCCGCTTCGAGCGCGCCCAGCACCGCGGCCAGCCACGGCTTGTGCGTCACCGCCACCCAGCCGGTGCGGCCGGCCTGGCCGCCGGGCGCCAGCACGAGGTGCACGGCGCCTTCGTCGTCGAGCAGCGTCTCCTCGAGCATGCCCAACAGCGCCGCGCGCAGCTTGGCCGGCGGCGCCTTGGGCACCTTGATGCGGTGCCAGCTCACGTCGGCATCGGCGAGCACGACGATGACGCGGTCGGCCTTCGGCAGCAGCGACGCCGCCGTGCGGCCGGTCTGGCTGACGACGGTGCCGTCGGCGCTGAAGACGAACGCGAAGTCGTCGGGCACGCGCACGCCGGCGCCGGCTTCGCCGCCGGTCTGGGCCGCGATGCGCTCGCGCGGGGCGAGGCAGATGGCGAGGACGGACATGGCTTCGAGGGTGGCTCGCGGGCTGGGCCGTGAAGGCGGGGTATTGTGGTCCTCAGCGAGGTTCGCTCAGGTTGATTCGTTCACGGCGCCGCACGACGACATCGGCGTCGCGCCGCTCGACGAGCGAGCGCTCCTCGAGCACACGTTCGTCCAGGCGCAGCCGCCCGGAGATGACGAACCAGCGCGAGGTGACCGCCACGCGCGCGGCGTCCAGCGGCGTGTTCGGCGGCAGCTGCGCGCGCACCTGCTCGAGCGACTCGAACGGCTGGCGCTGGCGCTGCTGCACCAGGCGCTCGGCGGTGCCGAGGTCGAGCTTGTCGATGGCCGCGACGATGGCCTCGCGCGGCGCGGTGTTGACGTTGACCGGCGTGCGCACCGGCAGCAGCGTGACCCACGGCTCCAGGCGCGACAGCGTCTCGGGCTCGATGCCGAGCCAGGCGAGGTCCGAGAAGCGTGCCGGCGAGATCGGCCGCGCGCGTGTGCCGCCCGGGTCGGCGCCCGGCACCCAGGCGTCGCGCAGCGCGCCGGCGATGCGCTCGGCCGCGTCGGCCGGCGCGCCGGCCAGCTCGACGAGCGTGCGCAGCGAGTCCATCTCGGTGGGCATGATCTTGCCGTCGGGACCGAGCAGGTTGCGCAGGTTCCAGTTGGCCTGCGCGTCGACGATGCTGCCCGACAGGAACGCCTCGGGGCCGCCGCCTTCCTCGGCGTTGTTGTCGCGGTCGGCGGCGAGGAAGGCCGACAGGCGCGCCTCGGCCAGCGGCGTCGCCCACGGCTCGTCGAGGCCGTCGTAGGGCAGCTGGCCGGTGCGCTGGCGCTGCTGGTTGACGCGGTCGTCCTCGCGCAGGATGAGGCGCGCCCAGTCGAGTGCGCCGGCCAGGATCCACGCCGACTGCGCGCGCGCGCGCTCGGCCGCCTCCACTTGCACGGCGCGGTTCTGCTGCCACACCATGCCCGAGGCGATCGTCGCGACGATCGTCAGGATGACCATCGCGAGCAGGATCGCGGCGCCGCGGGGCGGGCGGCGCAGAGCAGCCCGCAATGGCAACGACGATCTCATGCGCAACGCCGGCACGCCGCTCACCCGCTGCTCACCCACCGCTCGGCCCGAGCGCGATGTCGCGCGTCAGCGTGCCGGCTTGCAGCGTCATCACCAGCCGCACCGCGGTGGGCAGCGCCTCACGGGCGACGGCGCCGCGCACGCCCGGCCCGCTCGGCCCCACGGGCGCCAGCGGCGGCGCGGCGGTGTCGCCGGTGGACTGCGCGTTGGTCCACGCCCCGCCACGGTGGAAGTAGATGTGCCACTCGCTGGCGCCCTCGGCCAACGTGAGGTGCCCGGGCTCGTTGCCGAGCAGGCCCTGGCTCGCGATCCACGCCTCCTGCAAGTCGGCCAGGCGCGTCGTCGTCGGCCCGACCCAGCGCTGCCACCGCCCTGAGCGCAGCGACCAGGCGACGAGCGCCACGCCGCCTTCGGTGCGGCGCGTCATGCGCACGGTGCGGCCGTCGAACTGCAGCGCCGGCACGGCGCCGGTCTCATGCAGCGATTGCAGGTCCTGCTCCCACTGCACGATGACGGTGGCCAGGCGTTGCGTGCGATCGAGCGCCTCCTTGCTGCCGTCGCGCGCGCGCAAGATGCTGTCCAGCCCCTGCCAGCTGATCGTGGCGAGGAGGGCCATCATCATCATCGCCACCAGCACCTCGACGAGCGTGAAGCCGCGCGCCGGCGGCCGCTGCAAGGGGCGCTTCGAAGTGGGCTTCAAGGTGCGCATCACAGCCGCCCCAGCACGGTGGAGATCGTCACCAGCACGTGGCCGGCTTCGTCGAGCACCACCGCGTCGACGCGGCGGAAGTTCGGGTTCGGCGTCGGCCGCGTCACGAGCTTGCCGGCGTAGGTGCGGCCGAGTTGCTCGCAGCTGAAGTCGGCATCGCCGACGCCCGGGAAGGCGCGCGCCAGCCGCATCGCGGTGAGCTGGTTGTCGGCGCACCACTGCGCCATCGTGACGTCGGCCAGGCGCCCGGCGTTGTCGGTCAGCACGCCGGCGGCGCGCAGCCCGGCGGCCAGCGAGATGGCGACGATGGCGATCGCCACCAGCACCTCGAGCAGCGTGAAGCCGCGCTGCCGGCCGTCGGGGCCGCGGGTGCCAGCGCGGCTCAAGGCGCCGCCTCCGCGACGGCATCCGCCGCCGGCGTGATCGCAAACGGCGCGAGCCCGTCGGTGGCCACCTCGAGCCGCCGGTCCTCGAGGCTCAGCACGACGCGCTGCGCCGGGATCACCGCATCGGGGCCGAGCACGAGCCCCTTGCCGCCGCCGCCGACGACCTGCGCCGTGACGCGCGGCTCGAGCCAGTGGCGCGGCATCGCCACGCTGACCGGCAGGCCGACAAAGCGGAAGGCGTTGTCGTCGGCCGTCGCGGCGTCATCGCTTCCTCCACCGCCAGGGGCCATCGCCGACACCTCGGCCGACTTCGGCACCCAGTACACCGGCACGCCGGCGGCGCGCGCCTCGGCGCGCGCGCCTTCGAGCAGCGCGGCCAGGCGCGCGCCCTCTTCTTCGAGCCGCGTCGCGGCGCCGTCGCGCAACGCGAGGCTGACGATGCCGGCGCCGATGGCCACCAGCACCAGCACGACGAGCAGTTCGATCAGCGTGAAGCCGCGGCCGAACCGGCGCTCACTGCCACGAACCGACATCGGCCTCCTTGCCCTCGCCGCCGGGCTGGCCGTCGGCGCCGAAGCTGAAGACGTCGATCTCGCCTTTGACGCCCGGGTTCAGGAACTGGTACGGCCGGCCCCACGGGTCGGACGGCAGCTTGTCGAGGTAGGGCTTCCAGTTGGGCGGAATGGTGCCGGCGGTGGGCTTGCGCACCAGCGACTCGAGGCCCTGCTCGGTGCTCGGGTAGCGCTGGTTGTCGAGCCGGTAGAGCTTCAGCGCCTGCATCAGGTTGTTGACGTCGGTGCGCGCGGCGGTGACACGCGCCTCGTCGGCGCGCTCGAGGAAGTTGGGCACGATCAGCGCGCCCAGCACGCCGATGATCACCAGCACCACCATCAGCTCGATGAGGGTGAAGCCGCGCGCGCCGGATGCGCGGCGCGCAGTGCGCCGGGCGGTGGCGAAGCGGAGGTTGGACAAGGGTGTCGTCATGGCGGGAATTGGGGTCTCTTGCGAGGGCCCGACGCGCGTTTGGATACGTCGTGGCGAGGGGGCGTGAATGATAATGGCCGCATGTCTGCGCGATGGGTGACTTTCCTTGTCTGGGCCCTCGTGGCGGCCAGTGCCGCGGCCTGGGGATTGAAACTGTTCGTCACCGCGCCGAGCGCACCGCCGCAGGTGGCCGTGGCCGTGCAATCGCAGCTCCCGCGCGGCGACGTGACGCGCGTGCTCGGCGCCGATGCGCCACCGGTCGATCCGAACGCAGGCGAGTCGCTTGCCAGCGGTCCTTCCGATTCACGCTTTCAGCTGGTCGGCGTCGTCGCGCCGCGCGGCAGCGAGACGGCGCGCGGCGGCGTCGCGCTGATCGCCGTCGACGGCAAACCGGCAAAGGCGTTTCGGGTCGGTGCCGTCGTCGAAGGCGAGACGGTCGTGCAGGCGATCCGCCAGCGCGGCGCCGACCTCGGCCCGGCCGGCGGCAACGTGGTCGTGGCGTTGAACATCCCGCCACCTGCGCCGCCGGCGACGGGCACGCTGCCCGATGCCAATGCACCCGCGGCGCCCGGCGCGCCCGGCGCGCCCGCCGCGGCTGCGCCTCCGCGCCCGCCACTGCCGCCGCCCACCGCGGTGCCCAACGCCGCGCAGCGCCGGGGGGTACAGGCGGCGCCGGCGCCCGCCGCGCCGCCGCCGGTGGTGGCCCCGGCGCCGCAAGCGGTGCAGCCGGTGCAACCCGTTCCGGCCGCGCCGGGCGGTCAGCCGGGTGCGCCGTTGGTGCCGCTGCAGGGCACGCCGGGCGCACCGCAGCAGCCGCAGATCCGCTGAAGCGCGCGCGACAGGCGCGGCCATCGAGGCTGGCGCCCCGTCCGGCCGGCCTGCAAGCGTTACGCGCGCACGCGTTTCTTGCAGCTTGGCGCGAGGTCGGTCAATAGAGCCGCGGCCCGAAGATCGACGACATCTCGATCTCCTCGTGCGGCTCGGCGGTGAACGGCTCGGGCTCGCCGTCCAGCGCGTCGGGCACCGAGACGCCGTTGTCCTCGCCGTCGGCCACGTCGGAGAGCAGCGCCGCGGCGCTGCGCACCAGCGGCCAGGCGAGCGTCGCGCCGGTGCCGTCGGTGGCCTCCATGCCGATCTCCAGCAGCGCCGACGCGCTGAACAGGCCGAGCGCCTGGTCGAGCCCGCGGTGCTGGTGGCTGCGGCAGAAGACGCAGTAGTCGGTGACGGCCGGCGCGATGCGCGCGGCCACCATCAGCGCGGCGCAGGCAGGCACGCCGTCGATCATCAGCAGGTGGCGCTTGCTCGCCGCCATCAGCATCACGCCGACCATCACCGCGACCTCGAAGCCGCCGAAAGCGGCCAGCACCTCCACCGGCTCGGTGATGTCGCGGTGGCGCGCCATCGCCGCCATCAGCACGGCCATCAGGTGCGTGAGGCGGCCGGTGTCCATGTCCGGGCCGCTGATGACGAGGTCGCGCAGCGCGCTGTCGGTCAGCCGCGCCAGCACCAGCGACGCGCTCTCGTGCGCGCCGACGCCGACGCCGGCCAGCACGGTGGCGTTGCCGCGCAGCTTGTCGCCGATCTCCATGCCGGCGCGCATCGCCGCGTGCGCCTGCTCGAGCGTCATCGCCATCGCCACGCGCGTGTTGCGCGTGCCGTGCGCGATCTTGCGCAGCAGCAGCCGGTCGTGCACCGGCGGGTCGTCGGCCATGCCGCAATCGACGATGGTGACGCTCATCTGCTGCGCACGCGCGAACGCGGTCAGCGGCAGCTGGTTGGTGATCAGCTTGCGCACCGTCTCGCGCGTGCTGCGGTTGGCGACGCCGCTCGTGTCGACACCGTCGACGGCGACGCCGTGGTCGGCGGCGAAGACCATCAGCTGCGGCTCGCGCAGCCGCGGCTTCAGCGTGTTCTGCATCAGCCCGATGCGGATGGCCAGCGGTTCGAGCTCGCCCAGCGCGCCGCCGGCCTCCTGGCGGCGCTGGAGCTTGTCGCGCAGCGCACGCTCGAGTGCCGGGTTCGAGGTCGGGTTGACGAGGGAACGGGCGGCGGCCATGGGCGGCGAGTCTAGCGAGGGCGCGACGCGTTTGGGGGTGATTGCCCCACGCCGGCGTGGCCCGCTTGTGCTGCTGTTGCCGCTGTCGCGTTCGCCGAGCCGGCCGGGGTGGTCAGCCGCGGCCCTGGCGCAGGAACAACCGGTACACCGGGTTGCGCGTCTCTTCGACGAACGGATACGCCAGCGTGCGCAGGAAGGCGGCGAACTCGCGCTCGTCGGCCGCCGGCACCTGCAGGCCGACGAGCACGCGGCCCGAGTCGGCGCCCTGGTTGCGATAGTGGAAGAGGCTGATGTTCCAGCCCGGGTGCATCGCGGCCAGGAAGCGCATCAGCGCGCCCGGCCGCTCGGGGAACTCGAAGCGGAAGAGCCGCTCGTCGTGCGCGAGTTCGCTGCGCCCGCCGACCATGTGCCGCACGTGTTCCTTGGCCAGTTCGTCGTCGGTGAGGTCGACGGTGGCGAAGCCGTGCCGCGCGAAGTGGCGCGCGATGCGCTCGGCCTCGTCGCGGCGGCTGATCGTCAGGCCGACGAACAGGTGCGCGACGCGCTCGTCGCTGATGCGGTAGTTGAACTCGGTCACCGAGCGCGGGCCGATCAGCTCGCAGAAGCGGCGAAACGAGCCGCGCTCCTCGGGCACGGTGATCGCGAACAGCGCCTCGCGGTGCTCGCCGACCTCGGCGCGCTCGGCGACGAAGCGCAGGCGGTCGAAGTTCATGTTCGCGCCGCTGGTGATGGCGACGAACGTGCGGCCCTTGGCCTTGCGCGCCTCGGCGTACTGCTTGACCGCCGCGACGGCCAGCGCGCCGGCGGGCTCGAGCACGCTGCGGGTGTCCTGGAACACGTCCTTGATCGCCGCGCAGGCGGCATCGGTGTCCACGGCGACGAAGTCGTCGACAAGCGCCCGCACGAGGCGGTACGTCTCGCTGCCCACCTGCTTGACCGCCGTGCCGTCGGAGAAGAGGCCGACGTCCGAGAGCATCACGCGCTTGCCGCCGCGTACCGAGCGGATCATCGCGTCGGAGTCGACCGTCTGCACGCCGATGACGCGCACCTCGGGACGCAGCGCCTTCACGTAGGCGGCGACGCCGGCGACGAGGCCGCCGCCGCCGATCGGCACGAAGACGGCGTCCAGCGGGCCCTGGTGCTGGCGCAGGATCTCCATCGCCACGGTGCCCTGGCCGGCGATGACATCGGGGTCGTCGAACGGGTGCACGAAGGTCAGGCCTTCGCCGCGCTGCAGCTCGAGCGCGTGGGCGTAGGCGTCGGAGTAGCTGTCGCCATGCAGCACGACCTCGCCGCCGAGCGCGTGCACGGCGTCGACCTTGAGCTTGGGCGTCGTCACCGGCATCACGATGACGGCGCGGCACGAAAGCCGCCGCGCCGCCAGCGCCACGCCCTGCGCGTGGTTGCCGGCCGAGGCGCAGATGACGCCGCGCGCCAGCGCCTCGGGCGCCAGGCGCGCCATCTTGTTGTAGGCGCCGCGCAGCTTGAAGCTGAACACCGGCTGCTGGTCCTCGCGCTTGAGCAGCACGTGATTGCCGATGCGCCGCGACAGCGAGCGCGCCGGCTGCAGCGGCGTCTCGTGGGCGACGTCGTAGACGCGCGCGGTGAGGATGCGCTGCAGATACTCCGCGGCGATGCGGCGGGCCTTCGGTGAAGGCGGCGCAGGCGGCTCGGCGGGCGCTGCCCCGCTCACAGCGGGCGCGGCCTTGGCTCTTGTCTTGGGCGGGGTCGGCACGATCGGGCGCGGATCATACGGCCCAAAAAAAAGGGGGCCCGGACCTTGCGGGCCGGGCCCAATCCACCCTTGTTGGAGGTGGAGGAGACAATCGGCGGGTTCCGTCGGAACCCTCGGAAGGCAGTGTCGGCGAGCGTGTGGCCCGGCGTCCTTGAGGTGGGTCAATTTCGTGGAAAGACGGCGAGCAGGAGCAACGAAGCGATGGAATGCACCGTTCATTGGGCCGGCGGGCTCGGCATGGCCTTCGTGGCCGAAACCGGCAGCGGCCACGTGCTGGCGATGGACGGCGCGCCCGATGGCGGCGGCCGCAACCTCGCGCCGCGACCGATGGAAACGCTGCTGGCCGGCGCCGGCGGCTGCACGGCCTACGACGTGATGCTGATCCTGAAGCGCGGCCGCCACGACGTGCGCGACTGCCAGGTCAAGCTCGACGCCGAACGCGCGAACGAGGACCCGAAGGTGTTCACGCGCATCCGCATGCACTTCACCGTCGGCGGGCGCGGCGTGCCGGCGGCCGCCGTCGAGCGCGCGATCGCGCTGTCGCACGACAAGTACTGCTCGGCGACGATCATGCTCGGCAAGACCGCGGCGATCGAGACGAGCTTCGAGATCGTCGAGCGCTGACTTGCGCGGCGCTCGCCGCGTGCCGACAACGAACGGCGTGCGGCGCGCGGCTTCGGACGCACTTCAGACGTAGTGCGCCGTCGTCGTCATCACCTTGGCCGCCGCGCGCATCAGGCCGCGCACCGGCAGCGGCAGCGGCGTCGCACCGGCCGCGAGCGCGTCCTGCGCGTGCCGGCCTTCGTCGTCCTTCATCTGCGCGACGATGGCGCGCGAGCGGTGGTCGGTCGCCGGCAGCCGCTCGAGGTGGCCGGCGAGGTGCTGCTCGACCTGCTGCTCGGTCTCGACGACGAAGCCCAGGCTCGCCGACTCACCGAGGCGCCCGGCAACGAGGCCGATGCCGAACGCGCCCGCGTACCACAGCGGATTCAGCAGGCTCGGCCGGTCGCCCAGTTCGCGCAGCCGCTGCTCGGTCCACGCGAGGTGGTCGGTTTCGTCGCGCGCCGCCTGCTGCATCTGCCGGCGCAGCGTCTCGCTGCGCGCCGTCAGCGCCTGCGCCTGATAGAGCGCCTGCGCGCACACCTCGCCGACGTGGTTGACGCGCATCAGCGCGCCGGCCAGGCGCCGCGAAGGCACGTCGAGCGCCTCGTCGGCCTGCGTCGAGGCGCTTCCCGCGAGACTCGCCGCAGGCGGATACGGCCGCGCGCTGTGCGCATGCCCGGCCACGGCGCGCAAGGCCGAGTCGATGCCGACGAGCAGACGATCCACCGCGTTCATGTCAATCGAGAATAGCCCAGAAGGCACCACAGCACCGGCCGCGATCGGTCGCCCGGGTCCTCGGGTTGTCACGGAGGGGGGCGCATTTCCCGTTGTTGCCAGACAACATCCGGGCGCCTTTTCGGGCGCGTTTGTTGGCAACCGCGATGGCGCTCTGGTGCAATACCTTCAACTTCCGCTGAGGAGGTTGGCCTGATCAACCCAAAGGTCCGTCGGGTTCCCGGGGTTACACGCCCGAAGAATGCGACAGGCCGGGTGACCTCCCCGATCGGGACCTCTTGTTCAACCTAGGAGATCTCTGCAATGAAAAAATCTCTGCTCGCCCTGGCGGCGCTGACGGCGTTTGCGGGCGCGGCTTCGGCCCAGTCCTCGGTCACGCTGTTCGGTATCGTCGATCTCGCGTACGTCAACGTGAAGAACGGCAGCCTGAAGCAAAACCTGCTCAGCTCGAACCAGTACAACAGCAACCGCCTGGGCTTCCGCGGCGTCGAAGACCTCGGCGGCGGCCTGCGTGCCGGCTTCTGGCTCGAAGGCGCGATGAACAACGACACCGGCGAAGGCACCGCCACCGGCGGCGGCCAGAACTGGCAGCGTCGTTCGACCGTCAGCCTGATGGGCGGGTTCGGTGAAGTGCGCCTCGGCCGCGACTACACCCCGTCGTTCTGGAACTACACCGTGTTCGATCCGTTCGGCACGAACGGCCCGGGCTCGATGCTGAGCCTCGTCTCGACGCTCGGCTCGGGCGCCGGCACGCTCGTGCGCGCCAACAACACGGTCGGCTACTTCCTGCCGGCCGCGGGCGGCCTGTACGGCCAGGCGCAGGTCGCCGCCGGTGAAGGCGTTGCCGGCAACAAGTACTACGGCGTGCGCCTCGGCTATGCCGGCGGCCCGGTGAACGTGGCTGTCGCCTATGGCCAGACGCCCAGCGACGGCGGCCTCGCCGACGACTACACCGACATGAACATCGGTGGCTCGTTCAAGATCGGCCCGGCCTTCACGCTGATGGCGCAGTACAGCCAGCGCGAGTTCGCCAACCGCGACCAGAACACCGCCCTCATCGGCGGTGCGCTGGCGATGGGTGCCGGCACGCTGCGCTTCTCGTACGTGCAAAGCGACGGCGCTCAAGGCAGCAGCGCGACCGACTTCGACGCCAAGCTGATGGCCATCGGCTACTACTACGACCTGTCGAAGCGCACGACGGTCTACGGCGTGGCTTCGCAGCTCGACAACGACGGCTCGGCCGCCACCGGCGCCCGCTTCACGATCGGCTCGGGCCCGGCGATGACCGCCGGCGGTGCCAAGTCGACGGGCTTCGCCCTCGGCGTGCGTCACGCGTTCTGATCGACTCGCGGCCGCTCCTCGCGGGGCGGCCCGGTCGGTCGAATCGGCCAAGAGATCCACGGCCGCCTTCGGGCGGCCGTTTTTTTGTGCCCCGACGATGCTGTTGACAAGCCCCCGCCTTGCCGTTCACTCGCGCCGCCTGATGGGCCCGCTGCGCCTGCTCGCGGCGGCCGTGCTGGCCGCGGGCTGCGCGACGCAAGAGCCTTCCGACAGACTCGAGACCATGACTGGCGGCTGGCAACCGGTGCCGCTGCCGGGCAAGCTCAAGACGCACTACGCGAGCGCCCGCAAGGACGGCCGCGACGCCGTCGCCGCGCGCGCCGAGCGCTCGGCGAGCATGCTGCGCAAGCGCGTCGAGGTGCCGCCGGCGAAGCTCGGCGACGTGAGCTTCTCGTGGTGGGTCGATGACCTGATCGCCGATGCGAGCGTTGCCGACGCCGAGCGCGAGGACGCGCCGGCGCGTGTGTTCTTCGGTTTCGGTGGCGACGCGGCGCGCCTGTCGCTGCGCGCGCGGATGATGTTCGACCTCGCCGAGGCGCTGAGCGGCGAGCGGCCGCCCTACGCGACGCTGATGTACGTCTGGGACGCGCGCGCCGCGGTCGGCACGGTGATCGTCAACCCGCGCACCGACCGCATCCGCAAGATCGTCGTCGACTCGGGGCCGCTGAACCTGCGCCGCTGGCGCGACCATCGGCGCGACCTGCGCGCCGATTTCCGGCTCGCCTTCGGCGAGGAGCCCGGGCCTCTGCTTTCGATCGCGGTGATGACGGACAGCGACAATACGCGCTCGAACGCGCTGTCGTGGTTCGGGCCGGTGACGTTGCACTGAGCCGCGCCGGATGCCAGCGACCCGTACCCGTTCCTTCGTTCCACCACCGTTTCACCGTTAGCCCGCCTGCCGATGCTGGCCTTCGTCCTTCGCCGTCTGCTGCAAGCCATCGTCGTGATGCTGACGGTGGCCTTCCTCGCCTTCATGCTGTTCCAGTACGTCGGCGACCCGGTGACGAGCCTGCTCGGCCAGGACGCGACGCAGCAGCAGCGCGACGAGCTGCGCCGCGACCTCGGCCTCGATCAGCCGTTCTTTGTGCAGTTCGGCAAGTTCGTCGGCAACGCCGTGCAGGGCGAATTCGGCCTCAGCCTGCGCCAGGGCCGCAAGGTCTCGACGCTGATCGCCGAGCGCTTTCCGGCGACGCTGGAATTGGCGCTGGCCGCGGCCGTGATCGCGCTCGTCGTCGGCGTGCCGCTCGGCGTCTACGCGGCGCTCAGGCGTGGCGGCTTCGGCTCGCAGCTGGTGATGACGCTGTCGCTGCTCGGCGTCTCGCTGCCGACCTTTTTGATCGGCATCCTCTTGATCCTGTTCTTCGCCGTCATCCTGAAGTGGCTGCCGAGCTTCGGCCGCGGCGAGACGGTGGCGCTGTTCGGCTCGGACGCGTGGACGACG
This sequence comes from Betaproteobacteria bacterium, assembly GCA_016716535.1. GTDB lineage: Bacteria > Pseudomonadota > Gammaproteobacteria > Burkholderiales > Burkholderiaceae_C > Rubrivivax. The sequence goes on from JADJWD010000007.1 coordinate 348,577, forward strand.
GGCCTGTTGACACTCGACGGCTGGAAGCACCTCGTGCTGCCGGCGATCACGCTGAGCGTGTTCCAGCTCGCGCTGATCCTGCGCCTCGTGCGCGCCGAGATGCTGGAGGTGCTGCGCACCGACTACGTGAAGTTCGCGCGCGCGCGCGGCCTCACCGACCGCGCCGTCTACTTCGGGCACGCGCTGAAGAACACGCTCGTGCCGGTGATCACGATCACCGGCCTGCAACTCGGCTCGCTGATCGCCTTTGCGATCATCACCGAGACGGTGTTCCAGTGGCCCGGCATGGGGTTCCTGTTCATCCAGGCGGTGCAGTTCGCCGACATCCCGGTGATGGCGGCGTACCTGTGCCTGATCGCGCTGATCTTCGTGCTCGTCAACCTCGTCGTCGACCTCTTGTACTTCGCGGTCGACCCGCGCTTGCGCATCGAGCGGCCGGCCGGCGGGCATTGAAGTGAACATGCGAAGCGTCAGCCGATGAATTCCACGACTCCCCCGATCGCCGTGCCGTCGGCGTGGCGGCGTTTCCTCGACGGCGACGTCTGGCACAGCTTCAAGACCTCGCCGGTGGCGATGCTGGCGGCGGTGATCGCGTTCGTGTGCCTCTTCTGCGCCGCCTTCGCGCCGTGGGTCTCGCCGCACGACCCGTTCGACCTCGCGTCGCTGAACCTCGCCGACGCGCGGCTGCCGCCGGCCTGGGCCGAGGAAGGCCAGTTGCGCTACCTGCTCGGCACCGACGACCAGGGCCGCGACATCCTCTCGGCACTGTTCTACGGCGCGCGCATCTCGCTGGCGGTGGGGCTGGCGTCGGTGCTGCTGTCGGTGTTCGTCGGCGTCGGGCTCGGGCTGCTCGCGGGCTTCGCCGGCGGCAAGATCGACGCCTTCATCATGCGCGTGTGCGACGTGATGCTGAGCTTCCCGTCGATCCTGATCGCGCTCCTGATCGACGGTGTCGGCCGCGCAATGTTCCCGAACGCGCACGACACGCTCGCCTTCGGCGTGCTGATCTTCGCCATCGCGCTGGGCGGCTGGGTGCAGTACGCGCGCACCGTGCGCGGCTCGACGATGGTCGAACGCAACAAGGAATACGTGCAGGCGGCGCGTGTCATCGGCGTGGCGCCGTGGCGCATCATGTTCAGGCACGTGCTGCCCAACGTGATGGGGCCGGTGCTCGTGCTGGCGACGATCCAGGTCGCCGCGGCCATCCTCACCGAGGCGACGCTGTCGTTCCTCGGTGTCGGCGTGCCGCCGACCTCGCCGTCACTCGGCACGCTGATCCGCATCGGCAACGACTTCCTCTTCTCCGGCGAGTGGTGGATCACGATCTTCCCCGGCGTGATGCTGGTGCTGATCGCGCTCAGTGTGAACCTGCTCGGCGACTGGCTGCGCGACGCGCTGAACCCGCGCCTGCGTTGATGTGATGAGCACCGTTCCCTCCCCGGCCGCCGCGCCGCTGCTCGAGGTGCGCCACCTGCGCGTCGAGTTCCCGACCCGGCACGGCACGCTGCTGGCGCTGGACGACATCTCGTTTTCGATCTCGCCCGGCGAGGTGCTCGGCGTCGTCGGCGAGTCCGGCGCCGGCAAGTCGCTCACCGGCGCGGCGATCATCGGCCTGCTCGAGCCGCCCGGGCGCATCGCCGCCGGCGAGATCCGCCTCGAGGGCGAGCGCATCGACCACCTGCCGTACGAGAAGTTGCGCGCCATCCGCGGGCGCAAGATCGGCGCGATCTTCCAGGACCCGCTGACCTCGCTGAATCCGCTGTACACGATCGGCCGGCAGCTCACCGAGACGATCCAGACGCACCTGCCGGTCAGCGCCGACGAGGCGCGCCGTCGCGCCATCCGCCTGCTGCAGGAAACCGGCATCCCGGCCGCCGAGCAGCGCATCGACCAGTATCCGCACCAATTCAGCGGCGGCATGCGCCAGCGCGTCGTCATCGCGCTGGCGCTCGCCGCCGAGCCGAAGCTGATCGTCGCCGACGAGCCGACGACGGCGCTCGACGTATCGATCCAGGCGCAGATCATTTCGCTGCTCAAGCGCCTGTGCAAGGAGCACGGCGCGGCGGTGATGCTGGTCACACACGACATGGGCGTCATCGCCGAGACCTGCGACCGCGTCGCGGTGATGTACGCCGGGCGCATCGCCGAAATCGGTCCGGTGCACGATGTCATCAACGCGCCGGCGCATCCGTACACGGTCGGCCTGATGGGCTCGATCCCGGCGATGGACGAAGACCGCGAACGCCTGGCTCAGATCGAGGGCTCGATGCCACGGCTGACGAGCATCCCGAGCGGCTGTGCCTTCAACCCGCGCTGCCCGCGCGTGATGAACCGCTGCCGGCGCGAGCGCCCCGAGCTGATGGCGGCCGGCGCGACGCGCGCCGCCTGCTGGCTCGTCGAGCCGGAAGGTGCGAGGGCTGACAACGCGGCCGCAGGAGACGCACGATGAGCGCGCCGCTCGTCGAGGTGCGCGACCTCGCGAAGGTCTTCGACGTTTCGGCGCCGTGGCTCAACCGCGTCGTCGAGCGCAAGCCGCGGCAGTTCGTGCACGCGGTCGATGGCGTGTCGTTCACCATCGCCCAGGGCCGCACGCTGGCGCTGGTCGGTGAATCGGGCTGCGGCAAGAGCACGGTGGCGCGGCTGCTCGTCGGCCTTTATGCCCCGACGCGCGGCGAGGTGCTGTTCGGCGGCCAGCGCACCGCGGAACTCGCCGGCGCCGAGTTGCGCACGCTGCGCCGGCGCATGCAGATGATCTTCCAGGACCCGTATGCGAGCCTGAACCCGCGCTGGAAGGTGCTGCAGATCGTCGGCGAGCCGCTCGCCGAGCACGGCCTCGTCAGCGGCGAAGAGGCGCTGCGCGCGCGTGTCGGCGAGTTGCTGTCGAGCGTCGGCCTGGCGGCGGCCGACTGCGAGAAGTTCCCGCACCAGTTCAGCGGCGGCCAGCGCCAGCGCATCAGCATCGCGCGCGCGTTGGCGACGCAGCCGGAGTTCCTCGTCTGCGACGAGCCGACCTCGGCGCTGGATGTGTCGGTGCAGGCGCAGGTCCTCAACATCATGAAGGACCTGCAGAAGAGCCGCGGCCTGACCTACCTCTTCATCTCGCACAACCTCGCCGTCGTGCGCCACGTCGCCGACGAGGTCGGCGTGATGTACCTCGGCCGCCTCGTCGAGCTGTCGCCCAAGCCCGAGCTGTTCGCGCGGCCGCGGCATCCGTACACGCGCATGCTGCTCGACGCGATCCCCGACATCCACATGACGGGGCGCGCACGCACGCCGGTGCAAGGCGAGGTGCCGAACCCGCTGAACCCGCCCGGCGGCTGCGCCTTCCACCCGCGCTGCCCGCACGCCAACGCGCGCTGCTCGGCCGAGCGGCCGGCGCTCATCGAGTTCAAGGGCGTGCGCGTGGCGTGCCACGCGGTCGAGGAAGGGCGGATCTGACGCCCAGCCGGCCCTGACCGGTCCTGACTGGCCCGGGTCGCGGTGTTCAGCGCGGCAGCAGCCGTTCGCCGGCGAACAGGTCGGCGACCTTTTCGCGCTCGCGGATCAGGTGCGCGGCGTCGCCATCGACCATCACTTCGGCGGCGCGTGGCCGCGTGTTGTAGTTGCTGGCCATCGCCATGCCGTAGGCGCCGGCCGAGAGCACCGCGAGGCGGTCGCCCGGCGCCACCGCGAGGTCACGCTGCCGTCCGAGCCAGTCGCCCGATTCGCACACCGGGCCGACCACGTCCCAACGCTGCGCCTTCACATCGGGTTGCTGCGTGCACGGCTCGATGCCCATGTAGGCGTCGTAGAGCGCCGGCCGCGTCAGGTCGTTCATCGCCGCGTCGACGACGCAGAAGTTCGTCACCTCGCCGGGCTTGAGGTACAGCACCTCGGTCACCAGCACGCCGGCGTTGCCGACGAGCGAGCGGCCCGGCTCGAGCAGCACCTCGCGATGGCCGTGGCCGCGCGCATCGAGCCGCGCCAGCAACCGGGCGACCAGCACGTCGGCGGCCGGCGGCGACTCGTCGGTGTAGGTGATGCCGAGCCCCCCGCCGACGTCGATGTGGTGCAGCGTGATGCCATCGGCCTCGACCGCCTCGACGAGATCGAGCAGGCGATCGAGCGCGTCGAGATACGGCTCGACCTGCGTGATCTGCGAGCCGATGTGGCAGTCGATGCCCGCGACGCGAAGGCCCGGCAGCGACGCGGCCAGCTGGTAGACGGCGAGCGCGCGATCGTGCGCGACGCCGAACTTGTTGCTCTTCAGTCCGGTCGAGATGTACGGGTGCGTGCCGGCGTCGACATCGGGGTTGACGCGCAGGCTGACCGGCGCGCGCACGCCGTGCGCGCGCGCGACCTCGTCGAGCACGCGCAGTTCGCCCTCGCTCTCGACGTTGAAGCCACGCACGCCCGCGGCCAGCGCCGCGGCCATCTCGTCGCGGCGCTTGCCGACGCCGGAGAAGACGGTGCGCGCGGCGTCGCCGCCGGCAGCGAGCACGCGCGCCAGTTCGCCCGCCGAGACGATGTCGAAGCCGCAGCCGGCCGCGGCGAACGTCTGCAGGACGGCGAGGTTGGAGTTCGCCTTCATCGCGTAGCACACGAGGTGCGGCCGGCCGGCGAGCGCACGCTGGTAGGCGGCCAGCGCGCTCAGCATCGCGGCACGCGAGTAGACGAAGAGCGGCGTGCCGAAGCGGCGCGCCAGTTCGTCGAGCGAGTGGCCTTCGAGCCGCAACTCGCCCTGCAAGCGCGCGAGGAACGGCGCGCCCGGCAGCGTGGGGCCGGTGCTCATCGGGTGGGCCGCGGTGCACCGGGTACGACGGGGGCGCCGGCGGGGGCCGACGAAGCGGCGGCAGATGCCTGAGCAGCAGCGGCAGGCAAGTACAGCGGCCCCTTCTGCCCGCACCCGGCGAGCGCGCCGAAGACCATGGCCACGGCGGCGGCGGTGGCCGTCGATACACTGCGCGCGCGCATCCCGGCGTCGTCCATCCGCTCGTCATTCATGCGAGGCATTTTAGTGAGCACCCCGGCATCGACTTCCCCTTCGGCGTCCACAGCCCCCGTGGCGCCCGTCGTGCGTGTGCCGCTCGCCGACGCCGACTACGTGCGCGAGACGAGCACGCTGCTGGCCCGCATCGAGGCGGCCTGCGACCGCTGGCTCGACGAGGACGTGATCGACATCGACACCCATCGCACCGGCGGCCTGCTCGAACTGGTGTTCCCCGACCACAGCAAGATCGTCGTCAACACGCAGCCGCCGCTGCAGGAGATGTGGCTGGCGGCGCGCGCCGGCGGCTACCACTACCAGTGGGACGGCCGGTGCTGGCGCGACACGCGCGACGGCCACGAGTTCCTCGAGATGCTGTCGCGGCAGGCCAGTGTGCAGGGCGGGCGGACGCTGACGTTCTGATGCGAGCGGCGCGCCGTCCCTTGCGCGCGCCGACCGGTCAGCGTTTGAACAGATCGAGGATGCTGCTGCGCTCGTCGGTCGACGGTGCCTTCGGCGGCACCGGGTCGTCGAGGCCGAGCGCGGTGACGCCGCGCCCGCCGGTGTACTCTTCGTACAACCAGTAGCCGCCCTCGCCGGCCACGCCCGGCGGCGGCGTCAGCGTCGCCGTCGGCACACCGCGAAGCGCGTGCTGCATGTAGTCGATCCACACCGGCAACGCGAGCCCGCCGCCGGTCTCGTTGGAGCCGAGCTTCTTGGGCGTGTCGTGGCCGATCCACACCACCGCCGTCAGCGTCGGGTGGAAGCCGGCGAACCAGGCGTCCATCGAGTCGTTCGTCGTGCCGGTCTTGCCGAAGATGTCCTGGCGCTTCAGCAGCGCGCTGGCGCGCGCCGCGGTGCCCGCGCGGGTCACCTCCTGCATCAGGTTGGTCATCACGAAGGCGTTGCGCTCGGGCAGCGAGCGCAGGCTCTCGTCGAGCACCGGCGGCTTCACTTCGAGCAGCAGCTTGCCCTTGTGGTCGGTGATGCGCTGGATCAGCATCGGCGGCACGAGGTAGCCGCCGTTGGCGAAGACGCTGTAGGCGACCCCCATCTGCAGCGGCGTCGCCGCGCCGGCGCCGAGCGCCATCGTCAGGAACGGCGGATGCCGATCGGGCGGGAAGCCGAACGCGCCCAGCCACTGCTGCGCGCGCAGCGGCGTGATGTACTGCAGCAGGCGGATCGACACCATGTTCTTCGAGCGCGCCAGCGCCGCCTGCAGCGGCAGCGGGCCGGCGAACTCGCCGTCGTAGTTCTTCGGCTCCCAGGGTTGGCTGCCCGTCTCGGCGGCGTCGAAGAACAGCGGCGCGTCGTTGACGACGGTGGCCGGCGTGAAGCCGCGCTCGAGCGCCGCCGAGTAGATGAACGGCTTGAACGCCGAGCCGGGCTGCCGCCAGGCCTGCGTGACGCGGTTGAACTTGGTCTTGCCGTAGTCGAAGCCGCCGACCATCGCGCGCAGCGCGCCGGTGCGCGGATCCATCGCGACGAAGGCGCCCTGCACCTCGGGCAGCTGGGTCAGGTACCAACCCTTGGCGCCCTTGAAGGCGCGCACGACGGCGCCGCGGCGGATGCGCTTGTTCGGCCCGGCGCGCGCGGCCAGGCCGGAGGTCACGGGCTTGAGGCCCTCGCCGGTGGCGGTGACCGTTTCGCCGTCCTGCAGCATCGCGATCACCTTGCGCGGCGAGGCCTCGAGCACGACGGCGGCGCGCAGCTCGCCGTTGTCCGGGTGTTCGGCCAGCGCCTCGGCGACGCGCGCGTCGAGCTTCGCGGCGTCGGCCGGCAGGTCGACGAACGCCTCGGGGCCGCGGTAGACCTGCCGCAGTTCGTACTCGATGATGCCGCGGCGCAGCGCGCGCCACGCCACCGCCTGCTCGGCGGCGTCGACGGTGACGTGCACGTTGAGCCCGCGCGTGTACGCCTCCTCGCCGTACTGCGCGAAGACGAGCTGGCGCGCCGTCTCGGCCACGAACTCGGCATGCGCCAGGCTGTCCGACGGGATGCGGTAGCGCAGCTTCTCGGCCAGCGCCTGCTCGTGCTGGGCCTCGGTGATGAAGCCGTTCTCGAACATGCGGTCGATGATGTAGCGCTGCCGCGCGGTGGCGCGCCGCTCGTTGCTGACCGGGTTGTAGGTCGACGGCGCCTTCGGCAAGCCGGCCAGCATCGCCGCCTCGGCGACGCTGAGGTCCTTGAGCTTCTTGCCGAAGTAGATCTCCGCGGCAGCGCTGAACCCGTTGGCCCGCTGCCCGAGGAAGATCTGGTTCATGTACAGCTCGAGGATCTGGTCCTTCGTCAGCAGGCTTTCGATCTTCGTGGCCAGCAGGATCTCGTAGATCTTGCGCGTGAACGTCTTCTCGGTGGAGAGGTAGAAGTTGCGCGCGACCTGCATCGTGATCGTCGAGGCGCCCTGGCTGCGCGCGTCGCGCAGGTTCTCGAGCGCGGCGCGCGCCACGCCCTTGTAGTCGACGCCGCCGTGCTGATAAAAGCGCGCGTCCTCGGCGGCGAGCACGGCGTCCTTCATCACCTGCGGCATCTCGCCGATCGGCGTGAAGTGGCGGCGCTCCTCGCCGAACTCGCCCAGCTGCACGCCGTCGGCAGAGAAGACGCGCATCGGCAGCTTCGGCCGGTAGTCGGTGAGCGCCGAGATGCCGGGCAGGTTCGGGTAGGCCACCGCGAGCGCGATGCCCACCAGCAGCAGCAGCGTCAGGAAGCCGGCGCCGATGCCCGCGACCGTCCAGCCGAGCAGCCGCGCGCTCGTGCGCAGCCAGGCCGGCCACGACGCCATCGCCGCGAAGCGCCGCGCACGCTGCGCCGCCGCCGGGGCGGCGGAGGAGGCGGGGCTGTGCGGGTGGTGGGACTCGGGCTCGGAATGGGCCATGCAAGGTCCCGGTTCGGCAAGGAGCAGGATTATAGAAATCGGCCCCGATGCAACCCGGGCAACTTGGCACCCCGGCGCGCTGCGCGCCGGCCTGCCTTTCGAACCGGTCGAAGCGCTCGATCGCCCGCCCAACCGATGCACCGCCGCGACGCTGCACCCGTGCGGCGCGGCCCATGCTGGCGTAGTGCCGTGACTTCCTGCACGTGCCCCGCCTCGCTCTTCCGGCAGGCGATGCGAGGTCCCGCGTGAGTTGTTTCAATCCAGCGGCCGCGCGTCGGACTTCAGCAACGACCCCTTACCGGTGCCGGCCCGTTTTTCTTTGGACCACAAGGGGTTTACTGCTAGCATTGAAGTAACTTCTTAACAAGCCGTGACCGGAATGGACAACGCGGCGGGCATCGTTGCCGGTGCGTTCCAAGCGGCCGAGGAGTGGACGAGGTGAGCTTTCTGGACACCCTGCTGGGGCGCAAGCACCCGGCGATGATCGGGCTGGATATCAGCTCGTCCAGCGCCAAGCTGGTGGAGTTGGGCCAGACGAAGTCCGGCGACTTCGTGCTCGAGCGCTTCGCCTCCGAGCCCTTCGAGAAGGGCTGGATCACCGACGGCCAGATCGAGAAGTTCGACGACGTGGCCGCCGCCGTCAAGCGCGTCGTGCAAAAAAGCGGCACGCGCACCAAGCACGTCGTGATGGCGATGCCGCAGTCGGCGGTCATCACGAAGAAGATCATGCTGCCGGCCGGCCTGCGCGAAGAAGAGATGGAGCTGCAGGTCGAGAGCGAGGCCAACCAGTACATCCCGTTCTCGCTCGACGAGGTCAGTCTCGACTTCTGCGTCATCGGCCCGAGCCCCACGTCGGCCGGCGATGTCGAAGTGCTGATCGCCGCCAGCCGCAAGGACCGCGTGCAGGACCGCCAGGGCCTGGCCGAAGCGGCCGGCCTGAAGCCGGTGGTGCTGGACATCGAATCACACGCGTCGCGTCTGGCCATGAGCCGCGTCGTCTCGAGCCTGCCCAACGAGGGGCGCGACGCGCTCGTCGCGTTGTTCGAGATCGGCGCCGACACGACGAGCCTGAAGGTGTTGCGCGACGACGACCTGCTGTACGACCGCGACCAGGCGTTCGGCGGCGCACAGCTCACGCAGCTGATCAGCCGCCAGTACGGCTTCTCGTTCGAGGAAGCCGAGCAGAAGAAGCTCTCCGGCGACCTGCCCGAGGACTACGAGGCCGCGATCCTCGGCCCCTTCGTCGACAGCCTGTCGCAGGAGATCGGCCGCGCGCTGCAGTACTTCTTCACCAGCACGCCGCACCACAAGGTGCACTACGTGATGCTGGCCGGCGGCACCGCCACGCTGCCGGGCCTGAAGGACCGCGTCACCGACCTCACCGGCTTCGCCTCCAGCGTCGTCAACCCGTTCGAGCACATGCAGCTGGGCGGCAGCGTGCGCGAGGGCCGGCTGCGCCGCGAGGCGCCTTCCTACCTCACGGCCTGCGGGCTGGCGATGCGGAGGTTCATGCAGTGATCCTGATCAACCTGCTGCCGCACCGCGAGGAAAGGCGCCGCCAGCGCAAGCGGGCCTTTTTCGTCGGGCTCGGCATGGCCGCGATCGGCGGCCTCTTGGTCGTGGGGCTGTGGTACTCGGTGCTGCAACAGATGACCTCGGCCCAGCAGTCGCGCAACGACTTCCTCAAGGGCGAGATCGCGCGCCTCGATGCGCAGATCCGCGACATCGCCAACCTGCGCGCCGAGATCGACGCACTGAAGGCGCGCCAGGCGGCCGTCGAGAACCTGCAGACCGACCGCAACCTGCCCGTCTACCTGATGGACGAGCTGGTGCGCCAGACGCCCGAGGGCGTGTACCTGACGGCGATCCGGCAGACGAACCAGGTGATCGCGATCAGCGGCGTCGCGCAGACCAACGAGCGCGTCTCCGAGTTCCTGCGCAACACGCTGTACAACTCGCCGTGGCTCGAGCGCCCCGAGCTGGTCGAAATCAAGGCCGTCAACGTCACCGGCCCCAACAAGGAGCAGCGCCGGCTGTTCGAGTTCTCGATGCGCGTCACCCTCAAGCGCGCACAGGCGCAGGCTGCCGGTGCGGCGGCCTCGGCGCCGGCCGCCCCGGCCTCGGCCGCGGCCACCAAGTCTTCGTGAGGCGGCCATGGCGACCAGCAAGTCCTCGACCCTCGGCTTCGAACTGACGAGCCTGTTCGACCAGGCGGCCGGCCAGTTCCGCAACCTCAACGTCAACGAACCCGGGCAGTGGCCGACGCTGCCCAAGATCACGCTGTGGCTGCTGACGGTGGCCGCCGTCGTCGCGCTCGGCTGGGTCCTGCTGCTGTCGACGGCGCAGGACGAACTGGACGCGGCGCGCGCCCAGGAGCCGACGCTGAAGGCGACCTACCGCAACCGCCTCGCGCAGGCGGTCAACCTGGCCGAGCTGCGCAAGCAGAAGCTGCAGGTGCAGGAGTACGTGACGCAGCTCGAGAAGCAGCTGCCCGGCAAGGCGGAGATGGACGCGCTGCTGTCGGACATCAACCAGGCGGGCCTCGGGCGCGGCCTGCTGTTCGAGCTGTTCCGCCCGGGCCAGGTGCAGGTGAAGGACTACTACGCCGAGTTGCCGATCTCCATCCGTGTCAGCGGCCGCTACCACGACATCGGCGCCTTCACCGCCGACGTCGCGAACCTGTCGCGCATCGTCACGCTGCACAACCTGAACATCGTGCCGGCGCGCGACGGCACGCTGGCCATGGACGCCACGGCGCGCACCTACCGCTACCTCGACGCCGCCGAGGTGGCCGAGCAGCGCAAGGCGCAGCAAGCGGCCGCCAAGCCGGGGGCCAAGCCATGACGCGCCGCGCACCACCCGCCGGCCCGCGCCTGCTCGGGCTTTGCCTCGTCGTGCCGGCGCTGCTGGCCGGCTGCGGCGCCGAGCACGAAGAGCTGCAGCAGTGGATGGAACAGCAGCGCCGCGAGGTCAAGCCGAGCGTCACGCCGCTGTCTCCGCCGCGCCGATTCGACCCGCAGCCTTACGCCAGCGCCCAGGCCGTCGACCCGTTCAGCCAGCAAAAGCTCAGCGTCGCGCTCAAGCACGAGGCCCGCCAGCCGAATTCCCTGCTGGCCGCCGAGCTGAACCGGCGCCGCGAGCCGCTCGAGGCGTATCCGCTCGATTCGATGAGCATGGTGGGCAGCGTCAACAAGCAGGGCCGGCCGTACGGCCTGCTGCGCGTCGACAACCTGCTCTACCAGGTCAAGGTGGGCGACTACCTGGGCCAGAACTACGGCCGCATCATGCGCATCGGCGAAACCGAGATCACGCTGCGCGAGATCGTGCAGGACGCCGCCGGCGAGTGGATCGAGCGCCCGGCGACGCTGCAGCTTCAGGAGAGGGGACGATGAAAGCCGGCCCGACCCGCACGGAGATTCGCGAGGAGAACCGCACCATGACCTTCCGCTGGCGAGCCGCCCTTGCCGCCCTGGCCACCGCTCTCCTGGCCGTGCCGCCCGTGGCCTGGGCGCAGAACGCGATCCAGTCGATCAGCAGTTCGCAACAGGCCGGCACCGAGGTCGTGCGCATCGAGCTCTCCGAGCCGCTGCCCGGCGTGCCGAGCGGCTTCTCGATCCAGCAGCCGCCGCGCATCGCCATCGACCTGCCGGGTGTGGGCAACGCGATGGGCCGCAACACGGTGGAAATCAACGTCGGCAACCTGCGCTCGGTGAACGTGGCGCAGGCCGGCGAACGCACGCGCCTCGTGCTGAACCTGAAGCAGGCGTCGGGCTACCGCGCCGAGGTGCAGGGCCGCGCGCTCGTCATCGTGCTCGACACCAGTGGCGGTGGTGCACCGGTCGCGGCGGCGCCGTCCACGCCTGCAGCGCCTGCGGCCGGCGCGCAGACCCAGCCGAGCACGCAGTTCGCGCCGTCGCAGAACGCGACGCCGCAGGGCCTGCGCGACATCGACTTCCGGCGCGGCGCCGACGGCGCCGGCCGCGTCATCGTCAACCTGCCCAGCAACCAGGTCGGCGTCGACATCCGCCAGCAAGGCCAGAACCTCATCGTCGAGTTCCTGCGCTCGACGCTGCCCGAGAACCTGCGCCGGCGCCTGGATGTCACCGACTTCGGCACGCCGGTGCGCACGGTTTCCACGATGCAAAGCGGCGACCGCGTGCGCATGGTCGTCGAGCCGACCGGCGCCTGGGAGCACAGCGCCTACCAGACCGACACGCAGTTCGTGCTCGAAGTGCGGCCGATGAAGGTCGACCCGAACAAGCTGACGCAGGGCCCCGGCTTCCAGGGCGAGAAGCTGTCGCTGAACTTCCAGAACATCGAAGTGCGCGCGCTGCTGCAGGTGATCGCCGACTTCACGAACTTCAACGTCGTCACCAGCGACACCGTCACCGGCAGCGTCACGCTGCGCCTGAAGGACGTGCCCTGGGACCAGGCGCTGGACATCATCCTCCAGAGCAAGGGCCTGGGCGTGCGCAAGAGCGGCAACGTGCTGTGGATCGCGCCGAAGGACGAACTCGCCGCCAAGGAGCAGGCGGATCTCGAGGCGCGCCTCAAGCTGACCGAACTGGAGCCGACGCGCACCCAGTCGTTCCAGCTCAACTACCGCAAGGCCGACGAGGTGCGCAACCAGTTGCTCGGCCTGGACGCCGCCGGCAGCAGTTCAGCGACGTCCGGCACCACGGCCGGGGGCCAGGCTGCACGGCTGATCTCGCCGCGCGGAACGGTCATCGCCGAGCCACGGACCAACCAGCTCTTCGTCAGCGACATCCCGAGCAAGCTCGAGGAGATCCAGCAACTGATCGGCAAGATCGACGTGCCGGCGCGCCAGGTGCTGATCGAGGCGCGGATCGTCGAAGCCGATGACACGTTCGGGCGTGCGCTCGGCGTCAAGCTCGGTGGCAGCGACCTGCGCGGCATCCGTGGCGGCACCGCCGGCTACCCGATCGCGGGCAGCGACCGCATCGCCTTCGGCGGGAACTACGGTGCGATCGGCAACACGACCGGGCAGCCCGGCGCACCGGCCAACTACAACGACACGCAGTTCGTCAATCTGCCGGCCAACGTGTCGGGGCAGGCGTTTGGTGGCTCGTTCGCGGCGAACTTCGCGATGGCACTGTTCAGCGCCAGCGCCAACCGCTTCCTGAACCTCGAGATCTCTGCACTCGAGTCCGACGGCCGCGGCAAGATCGTCTCGAGCCCGCGCGTCATCACCGCCGACCAGGTGAAGGCACTGATCGAGCAGGGCACCGAACTGCCCTACCAGCAGGCCACATCCAGCGGCGCCACGTCGGTCGCCTTCCGCAAGGCGAACCTGAAGCTCGAGGTCACGCCGCAGATCACGCCCGAGGGCAACGTGATCCTCGATGTCGACGTGAACAAGGACAGCGTCGGTATCCCCACCGTCGCCGGCTTCGCCATCGATACCAAGCACGTGAAGACGCAGGTGCTGGTCGAGAACGGCGGCACGGTGGTGATCGGCGGCATCTTCACGCAGAACGAGCGCGACACGGTCAACAAGGTGCCGCTGCTCGGCGACATCCCGGTCCTCGGCCATCTGTTCCAGAACAAGGTCCGATCGACCAGCAAGACCGAACTGCTTGTGTTCATCACGCCGAAGGTCGTCAGCGAGCGGTCTCCGACCCGCTGAGGCGGCCCAGCGCGACAACGTCGAGAACCTGTCAATGAAGATCAAATCCCCCTGGACTTCGACGCTCGTCATCGCCGCGGCCGTGGCGCTGCTGGGCGGGTGCGGTGTCGGCAACGACGAAGACGAGGCGGGCAGCCTGACGGCCTTCAACGTGCAGCCGGCGGAGATCACCATCACCGGTGCGCCCAATGCCTGCCCGGGTCCGGGCTTCGCCACCCGGGTGTTCGTCTACGGAGGCACTGCCCCGTACCAGGTCGATACGACCCAACCCGGCCTCGTGAATGTCTCCACGTCGCAGGTCGAGCATCCTGGCGGCTTCTTCGACATCACGCTCGGCGCAGGCTGCATGACCAACATCCAGGTCGTCGTCACCGACAAGTGGGGCCGGCAGCAGATGGTCAGCGTCAACGCCGAACAGGGAAGCTGATCGCCGCTCCCGCAAGCGGTTCTCACGTACGCGGTCTGAGCGCGTACGCGAGGCACGATACTTCGGGGCGTGACGGCCCCGCTCACACTCTCCCTCGTCGGCATGCCCGGCTGTGGCAAGTCCACGGTCGGGCGACATCTCGCGCGCCAGCTCGGGCTGCGCTACGTCGATAGCGACCACGAGATCGAGGCGCGGCTCGGCATGCCGATCCGCGAGTACTTCGCAACCTACGGTGAGGCCGCGTTCCGCGACGCCGAGGCCGAGGCTATCGACGAGCTGACACAAGCCAGCGGCTGCGTGCTCGCCACCGGCGGCGGCGCGGTGCTCAGGCCGGCAAATCGCGACGCGCTGCACGGCCGCACGCAGGTGTTCTACCTGCGCTCGACACCGGAAGACCTGCACCGCCGGCTGCGCCACGACACGCAGCGACCTCTGCTCCAGGTGGCCGACCCGCTGCGGCGTCTGCGTGACCTGTACCGCGAGCGCGATCCGCTGTACCGCAAGACGGCGCACTTCGTCGTCGAGGCGGCGCGGCCTTCGGTCAGCGCGCTCGTCGGCATGGTGCTGATGCAGCTCGAGCTGGCCGGCCTCGTCAGCCCCGAGCAGGTGCCGTCGACGATCGACCAGCAGCGGCCGGGGCGCTGAAGCGCTGACAGCGCGGCAAGCGCCGCGCCTTCTCGCTGCGAACGCGTCAAGCTCCTCGAACGCCGAGTCGGCCGAGAGCGCGCCGTAAACTCGCGTCGACATGCCCGCGACCGCTTCATCGTCCTTGCCACGCACGGCCCGTGCCGACGCCGCCATCGTTCCGGTGGCCACGCCCGGCGGCCGCTACGAGATCCGCATCGGCAGCGGCCTGCTCGGTGATGCGGCCTCGTGGGCCGAGCTGCCGCAGGCCGCCGACGCCGTCATCGTCAGCAACCCCACCGTCTGGGCGCTGCACGGCGAGACGCTCGCCAGGGCCATCGCCGCGCGGCACCGGCGCGTGACACCGCTGCTGTTGCCCGACGGTGAGCAGTACAAGGACGCGGCGTCGTTGCAGCGCGTCTACGACCATCTGCTCTCGACCGGCTGCGATCGCAAGACGCTGCTCTATGCGCTCGGCGGCGGCGTGATCGGCGACCTCACCGGCTTTGCCGCCGCCACCTACATGCGCGGCGTGCCGTTCGTGCAGGTGCCGACGACGTTGCTGGCGCAGGTCGACAGCTCGGTCGGCGGCAAGACGGCGATCAACCACCCGCTCGGCAAGAACATGATCGGCGCGTTCTACCAGCCGGTTCGCGTCGTCTGCGATCTCGACACGCTGGCGACGCTGCCGCGCCGCGAGCTCGTCGCGGGCCTGGCCGAGGTCATCAAGTACGGGCCGATCCACGACGAAGCGTTCCTCGGCTGGATCGAGGCGAACCTTGGCGCGCTGCTGGCCGGCGAACGCGGCGCGCTGCTGCACGCCGTGCGCCGCTCGTGCGAGATCAAGGCCGAGGTCGTCGGCGCCGACGAGCGCGAGAGCGGCCTGCGCGCGATCCTCAACTTCGGCCACACCTTCGGCCACGCGATCGAGGCCGGGCTCGGCTTCGGCGCCTGGCTGCACGGCGAGGCAGTCGGCTGCGGCATGGTGCTCGCCGCGCACCTGTCGGCCGACCTCGGGATGATCGGCCGGGGCGACGCCGAGCGCATCGAGCACCTCTTGGCGCGCGCCGGCCTGCCGACCGCCGCGCCGTCGATGCCCGGCGCGCGCTGGCTCGAGCTGATGCGGCACGACAAGAAGGCCGAAGCCGGCGAGATTCGCTTCGTGCTGCTCGACGGGCCCGGCGCGGCGACGGTGCGGCCGGCGGCCGATGACGTTGTGCTCGACGTGATTCGCCGCCACACCGCCGCGGCGCCGACCGCGCCCACGGCGGCCGCCGCGCCGTGAACCCCTGGGCCTGCTGGCCCGAGCGCAGCCGCGGCCGCCGCTACGCCGAACTGCCGGCAGCCACGCGCGACGCGCACCAGCGCGACCGCGACCGCATCGTCCACAGCACCGCGTTCAGGCGCCTCGTCTACAAGACGCAGGTCTTCGTCAACCACGAAGGCGACCTCTTCCGCACGCGGCTGACGCACTCGCTCGAAGTGGCGCAGGTCGCGCGCTCGGCGGCGCGCGAACTGCGGCTCAACGAAGACCTGGTCGAGGCAATCGCGCTCGCACACGACCTCGGCCACACGCCGTTCGGCCACGCCGGCCAGGACGCGCTGCACGCCTGCATGGCCGCGCACGGCGGTTTCGAGCACAACCTGCAAAGCCTGCGTGTCGTCGACCGCCTCGAGCAGCGCTACTTCGGCTTCGACGGGCTGAACCTCACCTTCGAGGCGCGCGAGGGCATCCTCAAGCACTGCTCGCGCCGCAACGCGCTGCACCTGTGCGCCAGCGAGCCCGACGGCCCGGCGCAGCGTTTCATCGATGGCGGCCAGCCGAGCCTCGAGGCGCAGCTCGTCAACCTCGCCGACGAGATCGCCTACTGCACGCACGACATCGACGACGGGTTGCGCGCCGGGCTGTTGCAGCTGGACGAGTTGCTGCGGATGCCGCTGTTCGCCCGTTGGTACGAGGACGCGCTCGCTCGCCAGGGCGCGGCGGGCGCGGCAGGCGCCGCGGGCTCGGCGGGCGCCACCGCACAGGCGCCCGGCCGGCGCGTCGTCTTCGAGACGCTGCGCCGGCTGCTCGCAGCGCTCATCGCCGATATCGTCGAGGCCACTGCGGCCGCGGTTGCCCGAGCGCAACCGGCGGAGATCGACGCCGTGCGCCGCAGCCCAGCGCTCGTCGGCTTCTCCGAGCGCAGCCGCCATGAAGTCGACGAACTGAAGCACTTCCTCTTCGGCGCGCTGTACCGGCATCCGCAGGTCGTACAGACGACCGACCTCGCGCGCGAAGTGGTCGCCGACTTGTTCGCGGCGTACCTGGCGCAACCGGCGCAGATGCCGCCCGACTTCGCCGCCGAGGCCGACACGCCGCGCGCCGTGGCCGACTACATCGCCGGCATGACCGACCGCTTCGCGCTGCGCGAGCACCGCCGGCTGACCGGCCGGCGCGTCTTCGAAGACGCCTGACGGACCGAGGCAGCGAAGGCAGCGATGGCCCGCCAGCCGCGCCTGGTGATCCCCGGTCTGGCGCACCTCGTGTCACTTCCGGCGCTGGCAGGGATCCAGCCGTTCGCCGAACCGGGCGACCGCGAGCGCTTCCTCGCCATCCTGCGCGAGGCGGCGGCGACCGAAGCAGTGCAAGTGCACGCTTACTCGCTCTTGCCCGGCGAGTTGCGCGCGCTCGTCACGCCGCAGTCCGAAGCGGCACTGGGGCGCTGGGTACAGGCGCTCGGCCGCCGTTATGTGAGCGCCTACAACCGGCATCACCGCCGCGCGGGCACGCTGTGGGCTGGACGATTCCGCAGCGCCGCCATCGAGCCCGGACGCTGGACGCTGCTGGCGCTGCGCCACGTCGACGGCGCGACAGCCGATGCCGCGCTGACCAGCGCCGCCCACCGACGCGGCGGGCCGCGCGACGGCGCACTCGCCGATCCGCCCGAGTACTGGTCGCTCGGGAACACGCCGTTCGACCGCGAGAGCGCCTACGCCCGCCTGCTGGCAGAGCCGCTGGCCGAAGGCGAGGCGGCGCGACTGCAACGGTGCCTCGGCGGCGGCTGGGTTTGTGGTGACGACACGTTCGTCCGCCGCCAGGCCCAGGCGAGCGGCGCCCGCGTCTCCCCGCGCCCGCGCGGGCGGCCGGCAAGACGCGGCTGACGGCGTCGCCCATTCGCGGAGCCGGCCACCCGGCGGCCCCGGCGCGTGCCACCGTGCGCCGTTTTCGCGATGTTATGTCCCCATTTACTCGGCGACACCAAACGCCGCATAACTAATCTTGGTCTGACCCTATTTGATCTCGTTGCGATCGATGCTGCGCTGCGATAGGCTCGCCCTCCCGCCGTCTCGCCAGCCGCCGATTCCGGAGCCGCCATGTCCGATCGCACGCCCTCCGCGCCCGCCACGCCCTCCGCCCTCACCTCCCCCGCCGGCAGCACGGCCACCCCCGCCGAACTCGCCGACGCCGCCCACTCCGGCCTGTACGACCCGACGCGCGAACACGACGCCTGCGGCGTCGGCTTCGTCGCCCACATCAAGGGCCAGCGCGCGCACCACATCGTCGGCCAGGGGCTGAAGATCCTCGAGAACCTGGACCACCGCGGCGCGGTCGGGGCCGACCCGCTGATGGGCGACGGCGCGGGCATCCTGATCCAGATCCCCGACGACTTCTATCGCGCCGAGATGGCCGCGAACGGCCGCGCGCCCGACGGCACCGCCGGTGTCGCGCTGCCGCCGCCCGGCGAATACGGCGTCGGCATGATCTTCCTGCCGAAAGAACACGCTTCGCGCCTGGCCTGCGAGCAGGAACTAGAGCGCGCCGTCAAGGCCGAGGGCCAGGTGCTGCTCGGCTGGCGCGACGTGCCGGTCGACCGCGCGATGCCGATGAGCCCCGCGGTGCGCGCCAAGGAACCGGTGATCCGCCAGATCTTCATCGGCCGCGGCCACGACGTGATCGTCCCCGACGCGCTCGAACGCAAGCTCTACGTGATCCGCAAGACCGCCAGCGCCGCGATCCAGGCGCTCAAGCTCACGCATAGCCGCGAGTACTACGTGCCGAGCATGAGCTGCCGCACGGTCATCTACAAAGGCCTCTTGCTCGCCGACCAGGTGGGCCAGTACTACCTCGATTTGAAGGACGAGCGCGTCGTCTCGGCCTTCGCGCTCGTGCACCAGCGCTTCAGCACGAACACCTTCCCCGAGTGGCCGCTCGCGCACCCGTACCGTTATGTCGCGCACAACGGCGAGATCAACACCGTCAAGGGCAACTTCAACTGGATGCGCGCGCGTGAAGGCGTGATGAAGAGCCCGGTGCTCGGCGACGACCTGAAGAAGCTCTACCCGATCAGCTTCGAAGGCCAGAGCGACACCGCCACCTTCGACAACGCGCTCGAGCTGCTGGTGATGGCCGGCTACCCGCTTGCGCACGCCGCGATGATGATGATCCCCGAGGCGTGGGAGCAGCACGAGCTGATGGACGAGCGCCGGCGCGCGTTCTACGAGTACCACGCGGCGATGCTCGAGCCCTGGGACGGCCCGGCGGCGATGGTCTTCACCGACGGCAAGCAGATCGGCGCCACGCTCGACCGCAACGGCCTGCGCCCCGCGCGCTACATCGTCACCGACGACGACCTCGTCGTGATGGCCAGCGAATCGGGCGTGCTGCCGATCCCCGAAAGCCGCATCGTCAAGAAGTGGCGGCTGCAGCCGGGCAAGATGTTTCTCATCGACATCGAGCAAGGCCGCATCGTCGACGACGAGGAGCTGAAGAACCAGTTCGCCAACGCCCGCCCGTACCGGCAGTGGATCGAAAACGTGCGCGTGCGGCTCGATGCCGTGCCGCTGGAAGCAGCGCAAGGCGCCGAAGGCGCGCCCCCCGCTTCCGCCGAGAGCTTGCTCGACCGCCAGCAGGCCTTCGGCTACACGCAGGAAGACCTCAAGTTCCTGCTCACGCCGATGGCCGCCAACGGCGAGGAAGCGATCGGCTCGATGGGCAACGACTCGCCGCTGGCGGTGCTGTCGGACAAGAACAAGCCGCTGTTCAACTACTTCAAGCAGCTCTTCGCGCAAGTCACGAACCCGCCGATCGATCCGATCCGCGAGGCCATCGTGATGAGCCTGAACAGCTTCATCGGCCCGAAGCCGAACCTGCTGGACATCAACGCGGTGAACCCGCCGATGCGGCTGGAGGTCGACCAGCCGATCCTCGACTTCGACGACATGGCGCGGCTGCGCTCGATCGAGAAGCACACCGGCGGCAAGTTCAGGAGCTACGAGCTCGACATCACCTACCCGCTCGCCTGGGGCCGTGAAGGCGTCGAGGCCCAGCTCGCGTCGCTTTGCGCCGAGGTCGTCGACGCGCTGAAGACCGGCCACAACATCATCATCGTCACCGACCGCCACGCCAGCCGCACGCAAGTCGCCATTCCCGCGCTGCTGGCGCTGTCGGCCGTGCACCACCACCTCGTGCGCGAGGGCCTGCGCACCACCGCCGGCCTCGTCGTCGAGACCGCCAGCGCGCGCGAGGTGCACCACTTCGCAGTGCTCGCCGGCTACGGCGCCGAGGCGGTGCACCCGTACCTGGCGATGGAGACGATCGCCGAGTTGCAGGGCGCGCTGCCCGGCGAGGCGAACGTGCAGGTGCAGGCCGACAAGGCCATCTACAACTACATCAAGGCCATCGGCAAGGGCCTCAGCAAGATCATGTCCAAGATGGGCATCAGCACGTACATGTCGTACTGCGGCGCCCAGATCTTCGAGGCCATCGGCCTGAAGGCCGACTTCGTCGAGAAGTACTTCCGCGGCACCGCCACGCAGGTGGGCGGCATCGGCGTCTTCGAGGTCGCCGAAGAGGCCATCCGCATGCACCACGCCGCCTACGGCAGCGACCCGACGCTGGCGACGATGCTCGAAGCCGGCGGCGAGTACGCCTGGCGCGTGCGCGGCGAAGAACACATGTGGACGCCCGACGCGATCGCCAAGCTGCAGCACAGCGTGCGCGGCAGCAAGTGGGAGACGTACAAGGAGTACGCGCAGATCATCAATGACCAGAGCCGGCGGCACATGACGCTGCGCGGCCTGTTCGAGTTCAAGGTCGATCCGGCGAAGGCGATCCCGGTCGAAGAGGTGGAGTCGGCGAGCGACATCGTGAAGCGCTTCGCGACCGGGGCGATGAGCCTCGGCTCGATCAGCACCGAGGCGCACACGACGCTCGCGGTGGCGATGAACCGCATCGGGGGAAAAAGCAACACCGGCGAAGGCGGCGAGGACCCGGCGCGCTACCGCAATGAGCTCAAGGGCATCAAGGTCACCGCCGGCACGAAGGTCAGCGACATCATCGGCACCAAGGTGATGGAAGCCGACATCGAGCTGCAGGAAGGCGACAGCCTTCGCAGCCGCATCAAGCAGGTCGCCTCGGGCCGCTTCGGCGTCACGACCGAGTACCTCGTCAGTGCCGACCAGATCCAGATCAAGATGGCGCAAGGCGCCAAGCCGGGCGAAGGCGGCCAGCTGCCCGGCGGCAAGGTCAGCGAGTACATCG
The DNA here is from genome assembly GCA_016716535.1 of Betaproteobacteria bacterium. Taxonomy (GTDB): domain Bacteria; phylum Pseudomonadota; class Gammaproteobacteria; order Burkholderiales; family Burkholderiaceae_C; genus Rubrivivax. The sequence continues at coordinate 369,639 of JADJWD010000007.1, forward strand.
GCTTCCTGCGCTACAGCGTGCCGGGTGTGGGCCTCATCAGCCCGCCGCCGCACCACGACATCTACTCGATCGAAGACCTCGCGCAGCTGATCCACGACCTGAAGAACGCGAACCCGCGCGCCTCGATCAGCGTCAAGCTCGTCAGCGAGGTCGGCGTCGGCACCGTCGCCGCGGGCGTGGCCAAGTGCAAGGCCGACCACGTGGTGATCGCGGGCCACGATGGCGGCACCGGCGCCTCGCCGTGGTCATCGATCAAGCACGCCGGCACGCCGTGGGAGCTGGGCCTGGCGGAAACGCAGCAGACGCTCGTGCTCAACCGCCTGCGCGGCCGCATCCGCGTGCAGGCCGACGGCCAGATGAAGACCGGCCGCGACGTCGTGATCGGCGCGCTGCTCGGCGCCGACGAGTTCGGCTTCGCGACCGCGCCGCTCGTCGCCGAGGGCTGCATCATGATGAGGAAGTGCCACCTCAACACCTGCCCGGTCGGCGTGGCCACGCAGGACCCGGTGCTGCGCAAGAAGTTCGCCGGCAAGCCCGAGCACGTCGTCAACTACTTCTTCTTCGTCGCCGAAGAAGCGCGCCAGATCATGGCGCAGCTGGGCATCCGCAAGTTCGACGACCTGATCGGCCGCGCCGACCTGCTCGACACACGCAAGGGCATCGCGCACTGGAAGGCGCGCGGCCTCGACTTCACCCGCGTCTTCCACCGGCCGAACGTGCCGGCCGAGGTGCCGCGCCGCCAGGTCGAGGAGCAGGACCACGGCCTGACGAAGGCGCTGGACCTGAAGCTCATCGAACGCTGCCGTCCCGCCATCGACAGGGGCGAGAAGGTGCAGTTCATGGAGGACGCGCGCAACGTCAACCGCAGCGTCGGCGCGATGCTCTCCGGCGAGCTGATCCGCGCGCGCCCGGAGGGCCTGCCCGACCACACCGTCTTCATGCAGATGGAGGGCACCGGCGGGCAGAGCTTCGGCGCCTTCGTCGCCAACGGGATCACGCTGTATCTGATCGGCGACGCCAACGACTACACCGGCAAGGGCTTGTCGGGCGGCCGCGTCGTTGTGCGCCCGAGCATCGACTTCCGCGGCGACGCGACGAAAAACATCATCGTCGGCAACACCGCGCTGTACGGCGCCACCAGCGGCGAGGCGTTCTTCCGCGGCGTCGCCGGCGAGCGCTTCGCGGTGCGGCTGTCGGGCGCCACGGCGGTCGTCGAAGGCACCGGCGACCACGGCTGCGAGTACATGACCGGCGGCACCGTCGTCGTGCTCGGCAAGACCGGGCGCAACTTTGCCGCAGGCATGAGCGGCGGCGTGGCCTACGTCTTCGACGAGGACGGCCACTTCGCCAGCCGCTGCAACACCGCGATGGTCAGCCTCGAGAAGGTGACGGCGCGCGAGGAGCAGAAGGGCCCTGCCGCCGGCATGCACCGCGAGCAGCCCGACGAGGCGATCCTGAAGAAGCTCGTCGAAGACCACCACCGCTGGACCGGCAGCCTGCGCGCACGCGAGATCCTCGACCACTGGGCCGCCTCGCGCGCCCGCTTCGTGAAGGTGCTGCCGCACGAATACAAGCGCGTGCTGCAGCAGCGCGCCGACAAGGCACCGGCCGAGCCCGCGCCGGCCGTCGTGATGCCGGCCGGCGGCAAGGCCAAGGCCGGCAGCTCGGTGACGGCGAAGTAGCCCCGAAGCCGCGCATCGAACGACGCACGACACCACACGAAGCACTCACTGATCACCGAGTACAGCGACATGGGCAAGGTCACCGGCTTCCTCGAATACGAACGCCTCGAAGAGGGCTACGAGCCCGTGCAGATGCGGCTGGCGAACTGGCGCGAGTTCGTCATCGGCCTCAACGCCGAGCAGGCCAAGCAGCAGGGCGCGCGCTGCATGGACTGCGGCACGCCGTTCTGCAACAACGGCTGCCCGGTCAACAACATCATCCCGGACTTCAACGACCTCGTGTACCGCGGCACACCGGCCGACTGGGCCGCGGCGATCGAGGTGCTGCACTCGACCAACAACTTCCCCGAGTTCACCGGCCGCGTCTGCCCGGCGCCGTGTGAAGCCGCGTGCACGCTCAACGTCAACGACGACGCGGTCGGCATCAAGAGCATCGAGCACGCGATCATCGACCGTGCGTGGGCCGAGGGCTGGGTGAAGCCGCAGCCGGCCGCCGTGAAGACGGGCAAGAAGGTCGCCGTCGTCGGCAGTGGCCCCGCCGGGCTCGCCGCCGCGCAGCAGCTTGCGCGCGCCGGGCACGCGGTGACGGTGTTCGAGAAGAACAGCCGCGCGGGCGGCCTTCTGCGCTACGGCATCCCGGACTTCAAGATGGAGAAGAGCCACATCGACCGCCGCGTGGAGCAGATGAAGGCCGAGGGCGTCGTCTTCCTCACCGGTGTACTCGTCGGCGCGATGCCGAAGGACTCCAAGGTCACGAGCGATGCGAAAGAGACGATCAGCGCCGAGCAGTTGAAGGCCGAGTTCGACGCCGTGCTGCTGACCGGCGGCGCCGAGCAAAGCCGCGACCTGCCGGTGCCCGGCCGCGAGCTGGACGGCGTGCACTTCGCGATGGAGTTCCTGCCGCAGCAGAACAAGGTCGTCGCCGGCGACAAGTTGAAGAGCCAGCTGCGCGCCGACGGCAAGCACGTCATCGTCATCGGCGGCGGCGACACCGGCAGCGACTGCGTCGGCACCAGCAACCGCCACGGCGCGGCGAGCGTGACGCAGTTCGAGCTGATGCCGATGCCGCCCGAGCAGGAGGACAAGCCGCTCGTCTGGCCGTACTGGCCGGTGAAGCTGCGCACGAGCTCCAGCCACGAAGAGGGCTGCGAACGCACGTTCGCGATCGCGACGAAGGAGTTCGTCGCCGGCACCGGAAAAGACAAGGGCCGCGTCGCGGGCCTCAAGACCGTGCAGGTGCAGTGGCAGGGCGCCAAGATGACCGAGGTCGCCGGCAGCGAGCGCGAGTGGAAGGCCGATCTCGTGCTGCTGGCGATGGGCTTCGTCAGCCCGGTGGCCAGCGTGCTCGAAGCCTTCGGCGTCGAGCGCGACGCGCGCGGCAACGCGCGCGCGCACACCGAGGCCGCCGGCGGCTACCGCACCAACGTCGACAAGGTGTTCGCCGCCGGTGACATGCGCCGCGGCCAGAGCCTCGTCGTCTGGGCGATCCGCGAAGGCCGCCAGGCGGCACGCGCCATCGACGAGCACCTGATGGGCGCGAGCACGCTGCCACGCTGAGAACGCACGCCGCCGATCAGAGCGTGTAGTCCCCGCTCGCCTCGGGCTGGAACAGGATCGCGACGACCTCGCCGGCCTGCTCGCCGCCGGCCGGCGTTCGCCACACCGCGGTGTCGCCGACACGCAGGCCGACGACGCTGGCGCCCAGCGGCGACAGCACCGAGACGAAGCCCGCCTGCGGCTCGGCGTCTTCCGGGTAACACACCGCGAACTTGCGGCGCTCGCCGCTGGCGGCCTCGCGCAGCAGGAGCTGCGAGTTCATCGTCACGACGTCGGGTTCGACCTTCTTCGAGGGCACGAGCATCGCGTCGTCGAGCGCCTCACCGACGGCGCGCACCGCAACGTCGTCGATGCCGGCGTGGCGGCGCAGGTGGACGAGGCGGCTGAGCCGGACATGGTCCAGCTCGGTCAGCGTGCGGGCTCGCCAGTGGTTCGGCATTTCGTTTGACATTACGGACACCTCCGGATGGGTTCATGCCGTGCCGGAAACAGGCACGGCCACGCGCGGGGCTTGGGGGGGAAGGCCCGGCGATCGGAGGAGTGCGCAGAAAGAATGGACTGTGGGTGATCGCCGGGCTCAGGGATGCCGGGCGGCATCGTGGCGCCGGCCGCGAGCCGGCGCCCCCCGCAACGGTCGGCCCGCCGCCCGCCTGGCGGCGTGCGACTCGACCTGAACGATCTCCAACAGCATGGGTGGCATCGTAGCGCCTGCCATCCGATCAGGCCACCGGCACCCCGGCCAGGGGCCACCGTGCCGGCAAGCACGCCAGCAAGCGCCCCTATGCCAGAATCCACCGCCGCCGAAAGACCCGTGCCCACGCGGTGTGCCGGGCCCGCAAGCTTGAAGCCCCACGACGACACCCTCATCGAGTTCGATCACGTCACGTTCGGCTACGACGCGAGCCGGCTGATCCTGAACGACATCTCGCTGAAGTTTCCGCGCGGCAAAGTCACTGCCATCATCGGCAGCTCGGGCTGCGGCAAGACGACGTTGATGCGGCTGATCGCCGGCGTGCACGGCGCCACCAGCGGCCGCGTCGTCTTCGACGGCGAAGTGCTCGACGTGCGCAACAAGGCGCAGATGTTCCGCCTGCGCCGGCGCCTGGGCATGCTGTTCCAGTTCGGCGCGCTGTTCACCGACCTGACGGTGTTCGACAACGTCGCCTTCCCGCTGCGCGAGCACACCGACCTGCCCGAAGCGCTGATCCGCGACATCGTGCTGATGAAGCTCAACGCGGTCGGCCTGCGCGGCGCGGCATCACTTCGCATCAGTGAGGTCTCCGGCGGCATGGCGCGGCGCATCGCGCTGGCGCGCGCCATCGCACTCGACCCCGAACTGATCATGTACGACGAGCCGTTCGCCGGCCTCGACCTCATCAGCATGGGCGTGGCCGCCAAGCTGATCCGCACGCTCAACGACATCACCGGCTGCACCTCGCTCGTCGTCAGCCACGACGTGCCCGAGTGCATGGCGATCAGCGACTACGTTGTGCTGATGGCCAACGGCGGGCGCATCGTCGCGCACGGCACGCCGGCCGAACTGATGGGCAGCAGCGACCCCGAGACGCGCCAGTTCACGCGCGGCGAGCCCGACGGGCCGGTGAAGTTCCACTACCCGGCGCCGGAGATGGCGGTGGACTTCGGCGTGCAGGGCGCCGCGGGCAACGCGGGGGCGGGCCGCTGATGCAAGCGCTCGCCCGCCTGGGCGCCGTCGCGCTCGATCAACTGCGCGGCTGGGGCCACGCCACCAGCTTCTTCTTCGAGCTGCTGCGCGCCGTGCCGCCGGCGATGCGCCGCTTCGGGCTCATCGTCGCGCAGGTGCACGCCATCGGCAACCGCTCGCTCGTCATCATCCTGTCGTCGGGCATGGCGGTGGGCTTCGTGCTGGCGCTGCAGATGTACTACGCGCTCGTGCGCTACGGCGCCGCCGAGAGCCTGGGCCTCGTCGTCAACCTGTCGCTCGTGCGCGAACTCGGGCCGGTGGTGACGGCGCTCTTGTTCGCCGGCCGCGCCGGCACGTCACTGACGGCCGAGATCGGCCTGATGAAGGCCGGCGAGCAGCTCGCCGCGCTCGAGCTGATGGCCATCGACCCGAAGCAGCGCGTGCTCGCGCCGCGGCTGGTGGCGGGCCTCTTCTCGATGCCCATCCTGGCGGTGCTCTTTTCGGCGGTCGGCATCGTCGGCGCCTACGTCGTCGCGGTGATGCTGATCGGCGTCGATGGCGGCAACTTCTGGTCGATCATGCAGACCGGCGTCGACGTCTGGCGCGATGTCGGCAACGGCATCGTCAAGTCGTTCGTGTTCGGCGTCATCTGCACGGTGGTGGCGCTGTACCAGGGCCACGAGACCGAAGCGACGCCCGAGGGCGTGGCGTACGCGACGACGCGCACGGTGGTCATCTCGTCGCTGTGGATCCTGGGCATGGACTTCATCCTGACGGCGCTGATGTTCTCGACGCCTTGAACCGCGTGCGACACGACACACGCTTGGAGTGATAGACAAATGAGCAAGAAGGGCATCGAAACACTGGTCGGCCTCTTCGTGCTGCTCGGCCTGGTGGGCCTCGTGTTCCTGGCGATGAAGGCGGCCAACCTCGGCGATGTCGGCGGCGGCGACACCTATGCGCTTTCGGCGCGCTTCGAGAACATCGGCGGCCTGAAGCCGCGCGCGCCGGTGCGCACCGCCGGCGTCGTCGTCGGCCGCGTCAAGTCGATCACGCTCGACCCGAAGACCTACCAGGGCGTCGTGACGATGGACATCGAGCGCGGCTACCAGTTTCCGAAGGACACGGCAGCCAAGATCCTGACCTCGGGCCTGCTCGGCGACCAGTACATCGGCCTGGAGCCCGGCGGCGACGACCAGAACCTCGGCGCCGGCGAGACGGTGGTGCAGACCCAGAGCGCCGTCGTGCTCGAGAACCTGATCGGCCAGTTCCTCACCGGCAAGGCAGCCGATGCGGGCAGCGGTGCGGGTGCGAACGGCGGCGTGGAGCCTGCGCCGGCTGCTGCACCTGCCGCGCCCGCTGCGCCGCCGGCGACCGCGGAGCCGAAGAAGTGAGACTTGCTCGCGCCGGCGCGCCGCGGGCCGCGGCGCGGGTGGCGGTGCCTGGAGCGCGAATGGCGCCGCCATCAGCAGCACGCCTGGCAGCACGCCTGACCTCACGCCTCGTCGCACCCGCCCTCGTCGCCCTCACCCTCGCCGGCTGCGCCTCGGCGCCGCCCGCCGCCGGCGCGCCGCCGATGGGCACGCACCCGGCCGACCCGTGGGAGGCGTTCAACCGCCGCATGTATGCCTTCAACGACGTGCTCGACACGGCGATCATGAAGCCGGTGGCGCTGGCGTACCGCGACCACGTGCCCGAACTCGTGCGGCGCGGCGTCGACAACGTGATCGGCAACATCGGCGACGCCTGGTCGGCCGTGAACCACCTGCTGCAAGGCAAGCTCGAAAGCGGCCTGAACATGGGCACGCGCTTCTTCGTCAACACCTTCATCGGTCTGGGCGGCCTGCTCGACCCGGCCACCGAGATGAAGCTCACCCGCCGCTCCGAGGACTTCGGCCAGACGCTCGGCGTCTGGGGCGTCGGCCCCGGCCCCTACGTCGTCTGGCCGTTCTTCGGCCCGCGCACGGTGCGCGATACGTTCGGTTCGGTCGTCGACATGCCGTCCGATCCGAGCTGGTGGCCCGCCACCCTGACCGGCCGCTATGCGACCGCGGCGCTGGTGTTCATCAACACACGCACCAACCTGCTCGCCGCCAGCGACCTGCTCGACCAGGTGGCGCTCGACCGCTACACGTTCCTGCGCGACGCTTATCTGCAGCGGCGGCTCGACGCGGTGTACGACGGCGCGCCGCCGATGGAGACCTTCGACGAGGAGCATGAGGAAGGCAACGACGCCGAGCCCCCGGCGGCCGCCCCGGCGACGCCCGCGGCTCCCGCGACGAAATGACACCGAATGACACCGGTCGAATGGCAGGGGTTCGCGCCCGGCTCCCCCAAAGGTCTTACCGTTCAAGTGAACCCGCGGGCCGCGCGGCACGTTGAATGCCCTGGCGGCCGGCGCCAACACAAACCAACCCGGCCGGCCGCCTCGACAGGCTGAAAGGATTCCTTCCGTGAAGAAACTTGTCCGCGCTGCTCTCGCTGCTGCCTTTGCCGGCTCGCTTGCGCCGGCTGCCGTTGTTCCCGCCACGGCGATCGCCACGCTCGCGACCGCAACGCTCGTCACCGCCGCGCAGGCACAACCCGCCGCCGCGCCCGATGCCTTCGTGCGCCAGATCTCCACCGAAGTCATCGACAGCGTCAAGGCCGACAAGGCGATCCAGGGCGGCGACGTGAGCAAGATCCTCGCCCTCGTCGACGCGAAGGTGATGCCCAACGTCAACTTCGAAGTCGTCACGCGCAGCGCCGTCGGCCCGAAGTGGCGCGAAGCCTCGCCCGAGCAGCGCCAGAAACTGCAAGCCGAGTTCAAGACGCTGCTCGTGCGCGTCTACTCCGGCGCGCTGACGCAGATCCGCGACCAGACGGTCGAGATCACGCGCAGCCAACCGGTGGCCAACAGCTCGCAGGTCATCGTGCAAAGCGAGGTGCGCGGCAAGGGCGAGCCGATCAAGCTCGACTACCGCCTCGACAAGTTCAGCGACGCCTGGAAGATCATCGACGTCAACGTCGGCGGCATCTGGCTCGTGCAGAGCTACCGCTCGCAGTTCGCGCAGGTGCTCGGCGGCGCCGGCGGCATCGACGCGCTGATCACGCGCCTGGTCGACCAGAACAAGACGGCCGGCGGCACGAAGAGCTGACGCCGCTGCAAACGCCCGAGGACCACGCCATGCCGACGCTCGCGCTGCCCGCCACCGCCACACTCGCCGAGGCGAGCGCCATCGCGCGCAATGCCGAAGAGGCGGTGATGCAAGGCGTGGCGCCAGGCGGCGAGCGGCCGGCGCTCGCGGTGGACGCGAGCGCGCTGCAAAGCTTCGACACCTCGGTGCTCGCGGTGCTGCTGCATGCGCGCCGGCTGGCGCTGGGCGCCGGCTGCGCGTTCGAACTCGCCGGCGCGCCGGACAAGCTCGCGCAACTCGCGTCGCTCTACGGCGTTGCCGAGTTGCTGGGGCTGACCGCGCCCCCTTCCAGCGACTCGTCGCCGCGCCCGGCCACCGCGTAGCGCCGCTGGCGCAGGTTGCGCTTGATCTCGGCCAGCATCGGCTTCAGCCGCGCTGAGCCGAGCCGCAACGCGACGCCGGTGGTCAGGATGTCGATGATCACGAGGTGCAGCAGGCGCGAGACCATCGGGCTGTAGCGGTCGGCGTCCTCGGGGTGGTCGGCGGCGAGCAGCACGTGGCGCGCGCCGCCTTGCATCGCCTCGTTGGCCAGCGGCGAGCCGCTGGCGGTGATGACGATGACGGTGGCGCCCTTGCGCCGCGCGATCTCCACCACGTCCAAGAGGTCGCGGCTGCGGCCTGAATTGCTGATGATCACCGCGCAGTCGCCCTCGCGCAGCATCGTCGCGCTCATCACCTGCATGTGGCCGTCGCTCACGGCACTGGCGTTGACGCCCAGGCGGAAGAACTTGTGCTGCGCGTCCTGCGCGACGATGCCCGAGTTGCCGACGCCGTAGAACTCGACGCGCCGGCCCTTGCCTGCGTTCACGCCGGCTTCCGCCAGCGCGGCGATTGCCTGCTCCATCGCCTGGTGGCCGGCGGCGTTGCGGTAGCGCAGGAAGGCGGCCACCGCGTTGTCGACGACCTTGACGACGATGTCGCCGGCCTTGTCGTCCTCGGCGACGGCGCGGTGCACGAAGGGCACGCCTTCGTTGACGCTGCCGGCGAGTTTCAGCTTGAAGTCCGCGAGCCCGTCGTAGCCGACGCTGCGGCAAAAGCGCACGACGGTGGGCTTGCTGACCTGCGCGCGCGCGGCGATCTCGGTCACCGGCAGGGTCGCGAAGCCGCGCGCGTCGGCCAGCAGCACCTTGGCGACACGCTGCTCGGCCGGCGGCAGCGCGGGCAGTGCGGCGCGGATGCGTTCCAGCATCACATTTCCTCGGCCCAGGTGTTGCCGTCGCGCGCGACGAGCGCACTCGCCGCCGCCGGGCCCCAGCTGCCGGCCGTGTACGGCCGCGGCCCCGCCGAATCGTCGGCCCAGGCAGCCAGCACCGGCTCGACCCAGCGCCAGGCCTGCTCCTGCTCGTCACTGCGAACGAAGAGGTTCAGCCGCCCGGCGAGCGCGTCGAGCAGGAGACGCTCATAGCCGCCGACGCGCTCGGTCGGAAACGCCTTGTCGAAGTCGAGGTCCAGCGACACCGGCGACAGCACTTCATGGCCCTTCGGCCCGTGCGCGGCATGCGCGGTGCCCTTCGCGGCCAGCAGGTGCAGCTCGAGCCCGTCTTCGGGCTGCAGCTTGATGACGAGCTTGTTGGCCTGGTGCTTGCCCGGGAAGATCGGGTGCGGCACCTCGCGGAAGTTGACGACGATGTGCGCGTCGCGCGCCGGCAGCCGCTTGCCGGTGCGCAGGTAGAACGGCACGCCGGCCCAGCGCCAGTTCTGCACCTCGGTGCGCAGCGCGACGAAGGTCTCGCAGCGGCTGCCCGGCGGCACCTTCGCTTCTTCGCGGTAGGCCGGCACCGCCTGGCCGGCCACCGCGCCGGCGCGGTACTGGCCGCGCACGACGTCGCGCGCGACGCTGTCGGCGGTGAACGGCTTCAGCGAGCGCAGCACCTTCAGCTTCTCGTCGCGGATCGCGTCGGCGTCGTTGCTCGAAGGCGGCTCCATCGCCAGCATCGTCAGCAGTTGCAGCGCGTGGTTCTGCACCATGTCGCGCAACGCGCCGGTCTTGTCGTAGAAGTCGCCGCGCGTGCCGACGCCGATGCTTTCGGCGATCGTGATCTGGATGCTGGCGACGCTGTCGCGGCGCCACAGCGGCTCGAACAACGCATTGCCGAAGCGCAGCGCCATCAGGTTCTGCACCGCCGGCTTGCCGAGGTAGTGGTCGAGCCGAAGCGCCTGCGCCTCCGAGAAGCTGGCGCGCACGATGCGGTTGATCTCCTGCGCGCTGGCGAGGTCGTGGCCGAGCGGCTTCTCGAGCACGAGGCGCACGTTCGGGCCGTTGAGCCCCGCGGCGCCGAGTTGCGCGCAGATGATCGGGAACAGATGCGGCGCGGTCGCAAGGAACAGCACCACCGTGTCGGCGCCGCGCGCGTCGAGCCACTCCTTCAGGCCCGCGTAGTGCGCCGGCTGCGAGAGGTCCATGCGGCGGTAGTGCAGCAGCTCGGCGAAACGCGCGAACTCCTCGTCGCTCGGCTTCTTCGCCTCGTCGACGCCGGCGAACTTGTCGCGGATGTAGGCGCGGTACTGGTCGTCGCTGCGCTCGTCGCGCGCCACGGCGAGGATACGGCCGCCGCCGTTGTGCACCGGCAGCTTGCCGTGCCGCCAGGCCTGGAACAGCGCCGGCATCAGCTTGCGCCACGTCAGGTCGCCGGTACCGCCGAAGAGGACGAGGTCGAAGGACATGAATGTAATTCTGTTACCGAATCGATGATGCCCATGTTTCAAACACGGGTCAACCTGGATCAAAGCGTGCCGCGAGGCGCCGCGATAGATTGCCAAGCGACAGATTTCGAGTCATGCCGTCCGCTTCGGGTTCGGCGGTTCAACGAGGAACGAGACCATGGTGATGCGGTTTTCGCGGCGACGTTTTCTGGTGCGGGCCGCGGGCACGGCGGCGGCGATGTGGGGCGTGCCCGCAGCATTCAACGCGGCCCATGCGGCATCGAATGCTGCACCTTCCGCACCCTCCGCCGGCCCGGGCGCCGGGCGGCTCGTGCAGGTGTGGAAGAGCCCGACCTGCGGCTGCTGCAAGGACTGGATCACGCACATGCAGGCCGCGGGCTTTCGCACGCAGGTGCAGGAGACGGGCAACACGGCCGCCCGTGCGCGCCTGGGCATCGACGCGCGCTTCGGCTCGTGCCACACCGCGGTGGTGCAAGGCTACGTGCTCGAAGGCCACGTGCCGGCGCGCGAGGTCGTGCGCCTGCTCGCAGAACGCCCGAAGGCACTCGGCCTCGCGGTGCCCGGCATGCCGGTCGGCTCCCCCGGCATGGACGGCCCCGAGTACGGCGGCCGCCGCGACGCCTATGACGTGCTGCTGCTCACCGGCGGCACGGCGTCGCAGGTGTTTCAGGCGTATCGGTGAAGTAGCCGCATCACAGGTCAGCCCCGCGCCCGCGCCAACGCCTGCTCGAGATCCGCGATCAGGTCATCGACATGCTCGATGCCCACCGACAACCGCAGCAGATCCGCCGGCGCCGGCGTGCCGGCGCCTTCGACGCTGGCGCGGTGCTCGATCAGGCTCTCGGTGCCGCCGAGCGACGTGGCGCGTTTCCACAGCCGCACGTTGGCCGCGGTGGCAATCGCTGCCGCTTCGCCACCTTCTGCGCCGTCCTTTGACCCGCCCCGCACGCGGATGCTCAACATGCCGCCGAAGCCGCCCTGCATCTGCCGCTTCGCGACCTCGTGCCCGGCAAAACCCGGCAGCCCCGGGTAGAGCACCTCGGCGACGCGCGCGTGGTTCGCGGCGAAGTGCGTGGCGATCGTCATCGCCGATTCGCACGCCGCGCGCACGCGCAGGTGCAGCGTGCGCAGGCCCCGCTGCAGCAGCCACGCCTCGAACGAGCCGAGCGTGCCGCCGAGCTGCGCGCGCACGCGGCGCAGCGTCTGCCAATAGTCGTCGTCTTCGCGCGTCACCAGCGCGCCCGCGATCAGGTCGCTGTGGCCGTTGAGGTACTTCGTCGCCGCGTGCATCACGACGTCGGCGCCCAGCGCCAGCGGCCGCGTCAACAGCGGCGTTGCCACCGTCGAATCCACCGCCAGCCGCGCGCCGGCCGCGTGCGCGGCGCGCGCGGCGTCTTCGATGTCGGTCACTGTCCACAGCGGGTTGGCCGGCGTCTCCACCCACACGAGCTTCGTGCGCCCGGGCTTCAGCGCCGCGCGCAGCACCGCCGGCTCGTGCATGTCGATCAGTTCGACCTGCAGGCCCCATTGCGTCGCAAAGCCCATCAGCCAGTTGCGCAGCGACCAGTACATCACCTTCGGCGCGAGCACGTGGTCGCCGGGCGACAGTGCCTGGAAGCACGCCGTCGCCGCGGCCATGCCGCTGGAAAACAGCATCGCCTGGTGGCCGCCTTCGAGCGCGGCGATCACCGCCTCGGCGGCGTCGAAGGCCGGGTTGTCGGCGCGCGCGTAGACGCGGCCCGAGCGGTACTGGTTGTCCGGGTCGCGCAGGTAGGTGCTCGAGACGTGGATCGGCGGAATGATCGCGCGCGTGCGCTCGTCGACGTGGCCGAGCGCCTGCGCGGCGATGCTCTCGGGGTGAAGCGGCTTGGGGTCCATCGGGGTTCCGTTCGAGGCCGGCGCCGTGCGGCGTTGCTGCCGATTGCAGCACAAGGGGGCGCCACCGCCCCCGCCGGCTCAGCGCTGATACGCCCCCGGCGCCCAGCGCACCCGGTCGGTGGAGATCGTGCGCAGGCCGAGCGGCCACTCGAACTCGGCTTGCGGCGCGAGGTTGCGGCCGAAGGCCTGGCGGGGGTCGGGCACGAGGCCGCGCCACCACGAGTCGGGCGGCAGTTCGAAGCCGCCGGTCACCACGTCGGCCAGCATGCCCAGCGTCGCCGGGCGGTTGCCGGTGAACTGCCCGCCGCTGCCGAGCGCCCCCAGCTCGAAGAGGCCACTGCCGACGATCAGGTTGTTCAGCGCCAGCACCTCGCCCATGCCCGGCACGCGGTCGCGGTGCACGCGCAGGAACCACGCGGGCAGCCAGCCCTCGCTGATCAGCGTGTTGTGCGACAGCACGAGCGTGTTGTCGTCCCACGTCTTGCCCTCGGAGCCGTAGGAGATGACCACCGGGTTCTGCGAGCGCGGGCTCTGGCCGACGACGTTGCCGATCATCGTCACGCGGCCGCCGCTCGGCAGGTCGACCTCGTGCGACGCCTCGCCCGAGGCGCCGTCGCGGATCATGTTGTAGAGCAGCTGCGTCTCGCGCGCGCGTGACTTCACGAGGTGGCCCTCGAAGCCGTTGAAGAGCCGGCTGCCGCTGAGCGTGAAGTGCTTGATCGGGCCGACGTGCAGCAGATGGTTCAGGCGGCCCACCTCGCGCGGCGCGTGCGCGAACTCGCTTTCCAGCACCGTCAGCTCGGCGTCGCGCGCGTTGCCGGTGACGAGGCCGTGTTCGTTCTCGAAGAACGCACAGCGCACGATGCGCAGCCGCCCGGCTTCGAAGCGCACACCGGCGCCGTCGCCGTCGGTGGCGCGCGCGCCGCGGAACTCGAGGTTCTCGAGCTGCACGTCGCCGCCCTTGACGATGAACAGCGCGCGCCCCCCCGCGAGCTTGCCGTCGAACTGGATCACCGGGCGCGTCTTGCCCTCGCCGCGGATCGTCAGCTTCTTGTGCTCGATGACGGCGGTGGCGCCCTTGTAGGTGCCGGGCATCAGCACGATCTCGTCGCCGTCGGCGGCCTGGGCCAGCGCCTCGGCGAAGGCGGCCGGCTGGCGCTCGGGGCCGACGATGATCGTCGCGGCGCCGGCGGCCACGTGCAGCACGAGCGCGCCGCCGCCGAGCAGGCGCGCCAGGCCACGGAACAGGGCGCAGGGCATGAAACGAGTATCGCCGTGGCCCTGCGGCCGATGGCCGGCCCGCCCCCGCGAATGCGGGCCCGGCCGTGGCGGGCTGCGCAGACGACGCGCCGTTGCCCGGCCGCCACGCCGCCGGCGCGCGGCGTGTTCGGCTGCGCGCCGCGGCCGAAGCGGGGCTTCCGCTCGGCTAGCATGCCCGTTCGATGCTCAACAGCACAACCCACCACGAGCGAGACCCCCGATGAACCACAAGCCCGCCCTGGCCGCCGTCGCGCTGGCCGCCTCCCTGTCCTTTGCCGGCACCGCGCGTGCGCAAGAGCAGGTCAACATCATCTGCTCGGTGCAGGCCGAGTGGTGCAACCTGATCCAGACGGTTTACGGCAAGACCACCGGCGTCAAGGTCAACATGTCGCTCAAGGGCAGCGGCGAGGCGCTGGCGCAGCTGATCGCCGAGCGCGCCAACCCGAAGACCGACATCTGGTTCGGCGGCACCGGCGACCCGCATCTGCAAGCCGCCGAGCAGGGCCTGTCGCTCGAGTACAAGAGCGCGGCGCTGCCGCAGCTGCACGACTGGGCGCAGGCGCAGGCGGCGCAAAGCGGCTTCAAGACGGTGGGCATCTACAGCGGGCCGCTCGGCTTTGGCTACAACCCCGAGCTGCTGGCCAAGAAGAAGCTGCAGCCGCCCAAGAGCTGGGCCGACCTGTTGAAGCCCGAGTACAAGGGCGAGATCCAGGTCGCCAACCCCGCCTCCAGCGGCACCGCCTACACGATGGTGGCCACGCTCGTGCAGCTGTGGGGCGAGGACAAGGCCTTCGAGTACATGAAGGGCCTGCACAAGAACATCCAGACCTACACGCGAAGCGGCACCGGGCCGATCAAGGCGGTGGCGCGCGGCGAGGCGACGGTGTCGATCAGCTTCGTGCACGACGGCCCGGGCGAGAAGCTGCAGGGCTTCCCGGTCGAGACGATCACGCCGGCCGAAGGCACCGGCGCCGAGATCGGCTCGATGAGCATCATCAAGGGCGCGCGCAACCTCGCAGCGGCCAAGAAGTTCTACGAATGGGCGCTCACCGCGCAGGCGCAGCAGTTCGGCGCCGCGGCCAAGCAGTTCCAGCTGCCCAGCAACAAGGGCGCGAAGGTCGACCCGAACGTGCCCGACTTCAAGAAGATCAAGTTCATCAAGTACGACTACGCGAAGTACGGCGCCAGCGCGGAACGGCGGCGCCTGATCGCGAAGTGGGAGAAGGACGTCAACTCGTTGCCGCGGTGAGGCGACCTGCCTTGCTCCCTCTCCCGCAGGGCGGGAGAGGGCTGGGGTGAGGGTGGGTTCGGTGACCACCGCAAGCACCCTCACCGCGACCCTCTCACGCACGCGGGCAAGGGGGAACAACCACTCGCGCGCGCAGCGCATCCTGCTCGGCTGGGTGCTGCTCGGCCTCGTCGCCTTCGCGCTGCTGCCGTGGTACTTCCCGCAGAACGTGACGCTGTGGCGTTCGCTGCCGGGCGTCTTCGGCGGGCCTGAGACGGCCAGCGGCCTCGTGCACACGTTCGTGCACGGCCGGTGGTGGCTGCTCGCCGGCGCGGCCGGCCTCGTGCTTTGCGGCGCGGCGTGGTTCGTTCCCGCCGGGCTGCGCCAGGGCTGGACGCTGCTGGCCGGCGCCACCCTCGGCCTCGCCGGGCTCGTCGGCAGCGGCTTCACGATCGGCATCGCCGGCTGGTCGTTCGAGATCCTCAACGGCTGGTTCGGCCCGCTCGCGCAAGGCCAGTTCGGCATCGGCCTGGGCGGTGCGCTCGTGCTGCTGGCGCTTTTGATGCTGCTCGGCGCGGGGGTGGCGCGGCTCGGCTACTTCCGCGGCGACTTCTTCGTTGCCGGCGCGGTGGTGTTCTGCTCGGCGTTGTTGCTGCTGTTCGTCGCGCTGCCGGTGGGCAAGAGCCTCATCGGCGCCTTCATCGGCGAGGACGGCCACTTCTCGCTGGCGGCGCTGGCCGCGCGGCTGGGCAACGAGCGCGTCTGGGGCCTCGGCTGCCTGGCCGGCGGCGTGCACTGCGGCGTCGCGTGGAACACGCTCTTCCTCGCGCTGCTCAGCGCCACCGGCACCACGGTGATGGGCACGCTGATCGCGCTGTATGCCGAGCGCGGCAGCCGGCGGCTGAGCAAGCCGCTGAACGTGCTGGCGCTGCTGCCGATCATCACGCCGCCGTTTGTCGTCGGCCTCGGCCTCATCTTGCTGTTCGGCCGCGCCGGCCTCGTCAACCAGTTCCTCGAATGGGCCTTCGGCATCCCGCCGACGCGCTGGTTCTACGGCCTGTTCGGCGTGTGGCTGGCGCAGATGTTCGCCTTCACGCCGATCGCCTTCATGATCATGCGCGGCGTCGTGCAGGGCATCGCGCCGAGCATGGAAGAAGCGGCGCAGACGCTGCGCGCCAGCCGCATCGCCACCTTCCGCACCGTGACGCTGCCGCTGATGAAGCCGGGGCTGGCCAACGCCTTCCTCGTCGGCTTCATCGAGAGCATGGCCGACTTCGGCAACCCCATCGTCGTCGGCGGCCAGTACTCGGTGCTGTCGACCGACATCTTCTTCGCGATCGTCGGCGCGCAGTACGACCAGGGCCGCGCGGCGAGCCTGGCGCTGATCCTCACGAGCTTCGCGCTCACCGTCTTCTTCGTGCAGCAGAAAGTGCTCGGCCGCACCAGCTACACCACCGTCTCGGGCAAGGGCGACACCGGGATCGCGATGCCGCTGCCCGCCGCCGTGCGCCGCTGGTGCGTGGGCATCGCGGGCCCGTGGCTCACGTTCACGCTCGTCGTCTACGTCTTCGCGTTCAGCGGCGGGTTCGTGCGCACCTGGGGACGCGACTACACGTTCACGTTCCGCCACTTCATCACCGCGTTCGACATGCAGTGGGGCGCGCACGGCCTCGTCTGGGCCGGCACGGCGTGGAACTCGCTCTTCACGACGATCAAGCTGGCGGCCGTCGCAGCGCCGATCTGTGCCGGCGTCGGCCTGCTCATCAGCTGGCTGCTCGCGCGCACGCAGTTCGTCGGCCAGCGCGCGTTCGAGTTCGGCGCCCTGCTCGCCTTCGCGATCCCCGGCACCGTGCTCGGCGTCAGCTACATCCTCGCCTTCAACGTGCCGCCGTTCGAGCTGACCGGCACCGGGCTCATCATCATCCTGTGCTTCGTGTTCCGTAACCTGCCGGTGGGCGTGCGCGCCGGCACCGCGAGCTTCAAGCAGCTGGACAAGAACCTCGACGAGGCGAGCACGATGCTGCGCGCCGGCACCGCGACGACGCTGCGCCGTGTCGTGCTGCCGCTGCTGAAGCCCGCGCTCGTCGCCGCGCTCGTCTACAGCTTCGTGCGCAGCATGACGACGGTGTCGGCCGTCATCTTCCTCGTCACCGCCGAGAACGAGCTGGCCACCACCTACATCATCGGCCGCGTCGGCAACGGCGACTACGGCGTCGCGCTCGCCTACTGCACGGTGCTGATCGTGCTCATGTCGCTGGCGACGATGGCCATCCAGTGGATGGTCGGCGAGCGCCAGCTCGGCCGGCGCACGGGCGCGGCGCACTAGGCACAAGCACCGATTGGACGCCGGCGCATCGGCCGGGATCATCGCGCCTCGCCCATGGCTGAGCAGGACATCATTCTCGAAACGCGCGGGCTCGTGCGCCAGTTCTTCGGCTTCGTCGCCGTCGACGGCGTCAACCTGAAGGTGCAGCGCGGCCATATCCATGCGCTCATCGGGCCCAATGGCGCCGGCAAGACGACCTGCTTCAACCTGCTGACGAAGTTCCTCGCGCCCAGCGCCGGGCAGATCCTCTTCGAAGGCGTGGACATCACGCGCGAGAAGCCGGCGCAGGTGGCGCGCCGCGGCATGATCCGCTCGTTCCAGATCTCGGCCACCTTTCCGCACCTGACGGTGCTCGAGAACGTGCGCGTCGCGCTGCAGCGCACGCTGGGCACCTCGTTCCACTTCTGGCGCAGCGAGCGCTCGCTCGAGAGCCTGCACGAGCGGGCGCTCGAGCTGCTCGACACGGTGGACCTGCGCGGCTTCGCCGGCACGGTGACGGTGGAGCTGCCCTACGGCCGCAAGCGGGCGCTGGAGATCGCCACGACGCTGGCGATGAACCCCAAGCTGATGCTGCTGGACGAGCCGACGCAGGGCATGGGCCACGAGGACGTGGACCGCGTCACGCAGCTGATCAAGAAGGTGGCCGCCAACCGCACCGTGCTGATGGTCGAGCACAACATGAACGTCGTCGCGAGCATCGCCGACACCATCACCGTGCTGGCGCGCGGCAGCGTCATCGCCGAGGGCCCGTACGCGCAGGTGTCGAAGAACCCGCTGGTGCTCGAAGCCTACATGGGCAGCGAGGCCACCGAGCTGCAAGGCGCGCACGTCTGAGAACGACGAAATGGCCGACACCCTGCTCGCCCTGAAGGACGTGCACGCCTGGTACGGCGAGAGCCACATCCTGCACGGCATCGACCTCACGGTGCGGCGCGGCGAGGTCGTGACGCTGCTCGGCCGCAACGGCGCCGGCCGCACGACGACGCTCAAGGCCATCCTCGGCCTCGTCGGCCGGCGCACCGGCTCGATCGTCATCCACGGCGTCGAGTCGGTGGCGCTGCCGCCGCACCGCATCGCGCACCTGGGGCTCGGCTACTGCCCCGAGGAGCGCGGCATCTTCACCAGCCTCACCTGCGAGGAGAACCTGCTGCTGCCCCCGCCGGTGGCCGACGGCGGCATGGGCATCGACGAGATCTACGCGATGTTCCCGAACCTGCGCGAGCGCCGCACGAGCCCCGGCGGGCGGCTCTCGGGCGGCGAGCAGCAGATGCTGTCGGTGGCGCGCATCCTGCGCACCGGCGCGACGCTGCTGCTGCTCGACGAGATCAGCGAAGGCCTGGCGCCGGTGATCGTGCAGGCGCTCGGCCGCGCCATCCGCACGCTGCGCGACAAGGGGCTCACGATCGTCATGGTCGAACAGAATTTCCGTTTCGCCGCGCCGCTGGCCGACCGCTTCTACGTCGTCGAGCACGGCCGCGTCATCGAGACCTTCGCGTCCGCCGAGCTGCCGGCGCGGCGCGAGATGCTGCACGAGGTGCTGGGAGTCTGAGAGTGCTGAACGTTCAACGTGAAGGAGTCCATTCGATGAAGCGCAACCTGTTGTCCACGATGATCGGCGCGGCGTTTGCCCTCGCCGCTGCCGGCGCGCAGGCGCAGATCTCCGACGGCGTCATCAAGATCGGCGTCATGAACGACATGTCGGGCCTCTATGCCGACATCGCCGGCCCCGGCTCGGTGACGGCAGCGAAGATGGCCGTCGAGGACTTCGGCGCCGCGCGCCGCGGCATGAAGGTCGAGGTGATCGGCGCCGACCACCAGAACAAGCCCGACATCGGCTCGAACATCGCCCGCACCTGGTACGACGTCGACAAGGTCGACGCGATCTTCGACGTGCCCACCTCCTCGGTGGCGCTGGCCATCAACCAGATCACGCGCGACAAGGGCCGTGCCTTCATCAACTCCGGCGCCGCCACGTCCGACCTCACCGGCAAGGCCTGCAGCCCGAACACGGTGCACTGGACCTACGACACCTGGATGCTCGCCAACGGCACCGGCAGCGCGATCGTCAAGACCGGCGGCGACAGCTGGTTCTTCCTCACCGCCGACTACGCCTTCGGCCACGCGCTCGAGCGCGACACCGAGGCGGTGGTCGTGAAGAACGGCGGCAAGGTGCTCGGCAAGGTGCGCCATCCGTTCCCGGGCACCGACTTCAGCTCGTTCCTGCTGCAGGCGCAGACCTCCAAGGCGAAGGTCATCGGCCTGGCCAACGCCGGCGGCGACACGATCAACTCGATCAAGCAGGCGGCCGAGTTCGGTATCACCAAGGGCGGGCAGAACCTCGCCGGCATGCTCGTCTTCATCACCGACGTGCACGGCCTCGGCCTGAACACCGCGCAGGGGCTGATCTTCACCGAGACGTTCTACTGGGACCTCAACGACGGCACGCGCGCCTGGAGCAAGCGCTTCGCCGCGGCCAACGGCGGCAAGTACCCCTCGATGGTGCAGGCGGGCGTCTACGCCTCGGTGCTGCACTACCTGAAGGCGGTGGAAGCGGCCAAGACCGACGACGGCACGAAGGTCGTCGCGCAGATGAAGGCGATGCCCACCGACGACCCGCTGTTCGGCAAGGGCAGCATCCGCGCCGACGGCCGCAAGCTGCACCCGGCGTACCTGGTCGAAGTGAAGAAGCCGAACGAGTCGAAGGGCCCGTACGACTACTACAAGGTCCGCGCGACGATCCCGGCCGAGCAGGCGTTCAGGCCGCTGAACGCCGGCGAGTGCCCGCTCGTGAAGTGACGGACTGAGCAGCAAGAGAGAGAAGCGCAAGGGGACGCCGAGGCATCACGATGACCGAGATCTTCGGCGTCCCCACGCAGGCCCTGTTCGGCCAGCTGCTGATCGGGCTCATCAACGGCTCGTTCTACGCGCTGCTGTCGCTCGGCCTGGCCGTCATCTTCGGGCTGCTCAACATCATCAACTTCACGCACGGCGCGCAGTACATGCTGGGCGCGTTCGTGGCGTACCTGCTGGCCAACCTGGCGGGGCTCGGCTACTGGTGGGCGCTCCTGCTCGTGCCGCCGCTGGTGGGCGCCAGCGGCATCGTCATCGAGCGGCTGATGATCTCCCGGCTGTACAAGCTCGACCACCTCTACGGCCTGCTGCTGACCTTCGGCCTGGCGCTCATCATCCAGGGCGTCTTCCGCAACATCTACGGCTCGTCGGGGCAGCCGTACGCGATCCCGCCCGAGCTGGCCGGCGGGCGCAACCTCGGCTTCATGTTCCTGCCGAACTACCGTGCCTGGATCATCGGCGCGTCGCTCGTCGTGTGCCTGGGCACGTGGTTCGTCGTCGAGCGCACGCGGCTGGGCGCCTACCTGCGCGCCGCCACCGAGAACCCGGTGCTGGTGCAGAGCTTCGGCATCAACGTGCCGCGCATGGTGACGCTGACCTACGGCTTCGGCGTGGCGCTCGCGGCGCTCGCCGGCGTGATGGCCGCGCCGATCTACCAGGTGAGCCCGCAGATGGGCGCCGACCTCATCATCGTCGTCTTCGCGGTGGTGGTGATCGGCGGCATGGGCTCGATCGCCGGCGCCATCGTCACCGGCTTCGGCCTCGGGCTGATCGAAGGGCTGACGAAGGTCTTCTATCCCGAGGCCAGCAACACCGTCATCTTCATCATCATGGCCATCGTGCTGCTGATCCGCCCGGCGGGGCTGTTCGGCACGCAGAAGTGAGGGGTGACGCCGTGAACGAGCCCACCGTGAGCCCGCGATGAGCGCCGTCCTGCCCGCCGCACCGCACGCCCCGGCGGCCGACGCCGCGCTGGCCGCTCGCCGCGACGCCGAGTGGCGCGTGCACCGCATCGCCTTCGCGATCCTCGTCGCGGTCGTGGTGCTGGCGCCGGCCGTCGTCTATCCGGTGTTCATGATGAAGGTGATGTGCTTCGCGCTCTTCGCGTGCGCCTTCAACCTGCTCATCGGCTTCTCGGGCCTGCTGTCGTTCGGCCACGCGATGTTCCTCGGCTCGGCCGGCTACGCCGCGGCGCACGCGGCCAAGGTGTGGGGCTTCACGCCGGAGCTGGCGATCCTCTTCGGCACCGCCTGCGCGGCCGCGCTGGGCACGCTGGCCGGGTGGCTCGCCATCCGCCGCCAGGGCATCTACTTCGCGATGATCACGCTGGCGCTGGCGCAGATGGTGTTCTTCTTCTGCCTGCAGGCCAAGTTCACGGGCGGCGAGGACGGCATCCAGGGCGTGCCGCGCGGCCTGCTGTTCGGACTCGTCGACCTGAGGGCGCCGCTGGCGATGTACGCCGTGGTGGCGGTGGTGTTCCTCGGCGGCTTCGCGCTCATCTACCGCATCATCCATTCGCCGTTCGGCCAGGTGCTCAAGGCGATCCGCGAGAACGAGGCGCGCGCCATTTCACTCGGCTACGACACCGACCGCTACAAGCACCTGGCCTTCGTGCTTTCGGCCACGCTGGCGGGCCTGGCCGGCGCGACGAAGGCCATCGTCTTCCAGCTCGCCTCGCTGACCGACGTGCACTGGACGATGTCCGGCGAGGTGGTGCTGATGACGCTGCTCGGCGGCCTGGGCACCGTGTTCGGCCCGGTCGTCGGCGCCGCGGTCATCGTGACGATGCAGAACTACCTCGCGCAGCTCGGCGCCTGGGTCACCGTCGTGCAGGGCGTGATCTTCGTCGTCTGCGTGCTCGCCTTCAGGCGCGGTATCGTCGGCGAACTGGGTCACTGGCTGAAGAAGCCGCTTTGAACGCATGAACGAACCCGCGGCGCAACCGGTCTCCAAAGCAACAAGCACCGCCGGCATCGAGTTCCGCCAGGTCACCAAGCGCTACGGCGGGCCGGCCGCGCCGCTGGTCGTCAAGGGCATCGACCTCGTCGTGCCCAAGGGCACGCTGACGACGATCCTCGGCCCCAGCGGCTGCGGCAAGACGACGCTGCTGCGCATGATCGCCGGGCTCGACGCGCCGACCGGCGGGCGCATCCTGATCGACGGCGCCGACGTGACGACGCTCGGCCCGGCCGAGCGCAACGTCAGCATGGTGTTCCAGAGCTATGCGCTGTTCCCGCACATGAGCGTGCTCGACAACGTCGGCTACGGCCTCGTCGTCAGCGGCGTCGGCAAGGACGAGGCGGCGCGCCGCGCGCGGCACGCGATGGAGAACGTCGGCCTCACCGGCTACGACCAGCGCAGCCCGAGCGAGCTTTCCGGCGGCCAGCAGCAGCGCGTCGCGGTGGCGCGCAGCCTCGTGCTCGAGCCGAGCGTGATGCTGTTCGACGAGCCGCTGAGCAACCTCGACGCGCGGCTGCGCCGCAGCATGCGCGAGGAGATCCGCGCGCTGCAGCAGCGGCTGAACCTGACGGTGGCCTACGTCACGCACGACCAGAGCGAGGCGCTGGCGGTCAGCGACCAGATCGTCGTGATGGACGCCGGCCTGATCGCGCAGGTCGGCACGCCGCGCGAGATGTACGAGCAGCCGGCGAGCGAGTTCGTTGCCGGCTTCATGGGCGAGGCGATGGTCTTTGCCGGCACCGCGCTCGAAGACGGCAACGTGCGCCTGGGCCCCATCACCGTGCGCTCGAACCGCCCGGTGCCGCCCGGGCCGGTGAAGGTGGCGGTGCGGCCCGAGGCCTGGCAGGCCGGCGCGCCATCGGCCGGCGGACCCCGGGCGCTCGAGGCGCGGCTGGTGAAGCAGTCGTACCTCGGCAGCTTCGTCGAGTTGACGCTCGCCACCGAACTCGGCGAAGTCTTCGTCGTCTCGCCCGATGTGCAGCGGCGCTGGCAGCCGGGCGACATGCTCTCGCTGCGCCTGGGCGAGCGCAGCGTGTCGGTGGTGGCGGCGGGCTGAGCGAGCCTGCCGGGGCGGGGCCCGCCGAAGCGGGCCCGCCCTCGGGCGCAGCCCGTTCGCTCTTCCCCCGCTCAGCCCGTCGAAGCCCAGTCGCCGTTCGGGCGGAGGCTGGTGAAGCCCCCCTCTTCCTTCTTTTCCTTTTCCTCCCGGCGAACCGCGCCGAGCCCCGCCCAACGATCCAGCCAGGCATCGGGCACCACCAGCACATCACACGCCGCACGGTGCGCCACGGTCGAGGCGACGCTGCCGAACAGCGCGGCGAGCAGGCTCGAGCGGCGCGCGTGACCCAGCACGGCAAGCCGGGCCTGTGCCTGCTGCTGGTGGACGAAGATGGCGCTCGCCGTGTCGCCCGAGGCGAGCATCGGCCGCGCCGCCGCGAGCCCCCAGGACGACGAACGCGCGGCGAGTTGCGCGAGCTCGCTCTCGGCGTGCAGCTGATGCGCGCTCGCCGGCCCGCGCAGGCCCAGCGGCGCGGCGCGCAGCCCGAGGCCGCGGCGCGGCAGGCCGGGCAGCACGTGCAGCAGCTCGAACGGCAGGTCGCCGCCCAGCCGCCCCGCAACGGCCAGCAGCGCCGGCGAGCGTGCACCGAGGTCAACGGCCGCGACCGCCCGCCCCCAGGCCACCGAGGCCGGCTGGCGCACGACCAGCAGCGCGCAGTCGGCATGGCGCAGCGCGCGGTCGACGAGCCCCGGCTGCCACAGCCGCGAGCAGCCGGCGCGCCACGGCGCCGGCAGCACCAGCAGGTCGGCCGTTGCAGCCATCGTCCAGGCCTCGGCCCACGACGCCGGCGCGGCCTGCACCGCGCCGAGTGCGACGCCGTGCTGGCGCCCCAACTGCCGCACACGCCGTGCGACGCGCGGCCGCAGGCGGCGCTGCTGCTTGTCGCCCATCAGCGGCGCCAGCGCGACGGTGAACGCCGCGCCCAGGCGGGCGGCCGATTGCGCGGCGCGATCGACGGCGCTGTCGCCGGCGATGCTGCCGTCGGTCCAGACGACGATGGAGCGGATCTGCATCGGAGCCTCCATCGCCGTTCAGGCCGCATGCGCTGCGTGCGCTGCGTGCGCTGCGTGCGCTGCGTCCGCCGAGTGCGCTGCATGCGCCGCCACCGGCTGGAACGTCACGCGCTCGATCAACGCCTCGCGCTCGCCGCCCAGCGGCAGCGCCCAGCGCGCCACCATGCCGGCCCGCAGGCCGAGCAGCGCCGCGCCGAGCGGCGACAGCACCGAGATGAAACCGAGCGCCGGGTTCGACGCCGCCGGCTCGCAGAGCTTGACGCGCTGCCGCCGCGCGGTGGCCGGATCGTGCAGGTCGACCTCGGACCACAGCGTCACGAGGTCGGCCGGCGGTGCGCCGGGGGGCACGAGGTCGTGCGCATCCAGCGCCTCGGCCAGTTCGGGCGGCAAAGGGGTGCCTGCGGCAGCCAGGCCGCGCAGGCAGGCGAGGTCGGCGCCGGTGAGCGCACGCTCGTGCAGTTCGATGTCCTTCATGACAGATCCTTCGAGGAGGTGGCGGCCGGCCGCAAGAAGGCGGGCCGCCACGGCGCGCGGGCTGGTTTCAGGCCCGGCGATGAAGGAGTTGCGCTGTCAGAGAGGGGGGAGGGTCATCGCCGGGCCGTGGAATCTGCGGCCGGCGGGCATTGCCAAGGCAAGCCACCGGTGCAGGTCACGGCCACCCGCGGCAGCGCTCCGCGCGGCATCGAAGCAGCGGCGGCAGCCAGGCGGGCGGTGGGCGAGGACATGCGGCCGATTGTCGCCACGTGCGCGCTGCGGGGCAACGAAGCCCCCGCAGGCCTTGCCAGATTGGCGCGGCGGCGCCTCAGGTCCGCAGGGCCGGCCGGCCGCGCCACTGCCGCAGATGCTCGGCCAGCAAGTCCGCCGCGGCGCTGCCGGCCTTCTCGGGCCGCAGGATGCCGAGCGGCTCCAGCGGCAGCGGCTCGGGCAGCGGCACCACCGCGACGCGTCCGGCATCGACCATCGGCTGCACCACCGACAACGGCAGCAGCGCAAGCACCGGCTCACGCTCGAGCGTCGCGACCATCAGTGCCAGCACGCGGCTGACGAGCGGATGCGTCGTCGGCGCAGCGCCGAAGTGCCGCGCCGCGAGGTCGTCGAAGCAGGTGCGTGCGGCGGTCTCGGCCGGTGCCAGCAGCCAGGTCTCGCGCGCCAGCGCCTTCCAGTCGGGCGCGCGGCGGCGGCGCGCCAGCGCGTGCTGCGGCGCGCACAGCACGACGAAGCGGTCTTCGAGCAGCGGCTCGAACACCCAGCCGCCGGGCACCGCCACCGGCCGGCGGCAGGCGGCCAGGTCGACCTCGCCGCGCAGCACGGCGAGCAACTGGTCCTCGCCCTCGGCCTCGCGCAGTTGCACCTGCACTGCGCGATGCCGGGCGTGGAAGCCGGGCAGCGCCGCCAGCAGCAGGCTGTTGATCGCCGCGATCGACGCCAGCAGCCGCACCGTGCCGCCGCCCAGCCGCTGGCGCGCCACCAGCACGTCGGCGCTTTCGGCCACGCCCTTCATCACCTGCCGCGCCACCGGCAGCAGGTCGACGCAGGCGGCGGTCGGCGTGACGCCGCGCGCGTGACGATGAAAGAGGCGCACGTCGAGCATCGCCTCGAGATAGGCGAGCGTCTGCGTCACCGTCGATTGGGTGAGGCCGATGACGTCGGCGGCGCGCTGCACGCTGCCCAGCTCGGCCACACGCAGCAGCACCTGCACGTGGCGGAACTTGCCGCGCGCCAGCAGGCGGTTCAGCAGCACGGTGGCGGGGGCGGGCGCGGGCATCGCGGCTCGTTGGGTGAACGGCGAGGTATCGGCCAGTCTAATGGCCGGTGCGCGGAATCCATTGGTCGGCGGCGGGCGGATCGCGAAGACTCGCGGCTGACCCTGGGCCTGGCACAAGGAGACAACCCGCCATGACGACGCCCGCGAACACTTCGATGGCCCTGCCGCTGCGCCGCCGCGACTTCATCGCCGGTGCGACGCTGGGCCTGATCTCGGCCCCCACCTGGGCCCAAGCCGACGCCCCCTGGCCGAGCAAGCCGATCCAGCTCGTCGTCGCCGCGCCGCCCGGCGGCCCGTCGGACAACTTCGGCCGCCAGCTCGCCGACGAACTCGTCAAGCTGCTCGGCCAGCCGATCGTCATCGACAACCGCCCGGGCGCCGGCGGCCAGCTCGCCGCCGAGTACGTGGCGCGCGCCGCGCCCGACGGGCACGTGCTGATGATGAGCTTCGCGGGCAACGCGACCGCGCAGACGCTGATCCCGCGCGCGGGGCTGGACTTCACGCGCGACTTCACGCACGTGACGCAGATGATGTCGGGCGCCAATGTGCTGGTGGCGCATCCGTCGACGGGCCTCAAGACCTTCAAGGACTTCGTCGCCTACGTGAAGGCGAACCCGGGCAAGCTCAGCTACGCGAGTTCCGGCAACGGCACCTCGGGGCACCTGGCGATGGAGTTGCTGAAGCAGCGCGCGCAGCTCGCGATCGTGCACATCCCCTACCGCGGCGGCGCGCCGGCGCTCAACGACCTGATGGCCGGTCAGACGCAGGTGATGTTCCTGAACACCGACGGCGTGCTGCAGCACATCCGCACCGGGCGGCTGAATGGCTTGGCCATTTCGTCGCCGCGGCGCAGCCCGCTGTTGCCCGACCTGCCGACGGTGGCCGAGCAGGGCTTCCCCGGCTACGAGGCCACCGCGTGGGGCGGCCTGTCGGGCCCGCGCGGCTTGCCGCCCGCGGTCGTCGAGCGGCTGCACGGCGCGGTGATGAAGGTGCTGGCCGGCCCGTTCCGCGCCAAGCAGGAAGCGCTCGGCGCGACGATCCTCGGCACGACGCCGGCCGAGTTCACCGCCTTCTTCAAGCAGGAGGTGGACAAGTGGGCGCGCGTGATCCAGGGCGCGGGCATCAAGGCGGATTGATTCTTTGGCGGATTCAATGACGCAGATCCTCGACATCGGCGACCTGCCGCTTGCCAGCGGCGAGGCGCTGCCCGCAGTGCAGGTGGCCTACGTCGCGCACGGCCGGCTCGACAGCGACGGCCGCAACGCGGTGCTCGTGACGCACGGCTACACGAGCGGCCCGTCGATGCTCTCCACCGGCCACCACACCGCCGAGGGCTCGTGGGCGCCGCTGCTCGGCCCCGGCCGGCCGCTGGACACCGAGCGTTTCTTCATCGTCTGCTCGAACATGCTCGGCTCGTCGTTCGGCACGACGGGCCCTTCGTCGATCAACGCCGCGACCGGCAAGCCGTGGGGGCCCGACTTCCCGCGCATTGCGCTGGCCGACATCGTCCGGGCGCAGCACCGGTTGCTCGACAAGCTCGGCGTCAAGCACCTGCGCGGCGTCGTCGGCCCGTCGTACGGCGGTCTGCAGGCGCTGCAATGGGCGCTCGACCATCCGGGAATGGTCGATGGCTGCGGCGTCGTCGTCTCCGGCCTGCACAGCCCGGCCGGCTTCGACGGCGCGAGCGCGCGCGCGAAGTTCGCCGACCACCCCGACTGGCACGGCGGCTGGCACTACGGCCACGCCGGCCTGCGCGAGCGCTTGTTCGAGCAGCGCGTGCAGACGCTGCGCCACTACGGCCTCGAGCGCCTGTACGAAGATCGCATCGCCGACCCGGCCGAGCGCCAGCGGCTGATGGCCAGCGGCGCGCGCCAATGGGCCGACCGCTTCGACCCCAACAGCATGGTCGTCCTCGCAGAAGCGGCCGCGGCGTTCGACGCGCGGCCGCGCTTGGCCGAACTGCGCGCCCGGCTGCTGCTCGTGCAATGCACGACCGACGCGATCTTCCCGCCGGTCGCCGAGACGCGCGGCCTGCTCGAGCGCGTGCGCGCGCCCGTGCGCTACACCGAGTTCGAGAGCCCGTACGGCCACATGGCGCCGGGCATCGAGTGGCGGCGGCTCGAGGACGAGCTGCGCTGGCTGTTGCCCTGACGAAAGGAACCCAAGATGACCCTCGCCCGCCGAACCCTTGCCACCGGCC
Source organism: Betaproteobacteria bacterium (assembly GCA_016716535.1). Taxonomy (GTDB): domain Bacteria; phylum Pseudomonadota; class Gammaproteobacteria; order Burkholderiales; family Burkholderiaceae_C; genus Rubrivivax. The sequence continues at coordinate 397,917 of JADJWD010000007.1, forward strand.
TCGGCGTTCTCGCCGCCGCGCTCGCCGCTCCGGGCGCCTTCGCGCAAGGGGCCGCCGCCGACTGGCCGACGAAACCCGTGCGCATCATCGTGCCGACGCCACCCGGCGGCCCGTTCGACCGCCTGATCCGCCCGATCGCGCAGGACATGGCCGCGGCGCTGAAGCAGCCGATCGTCATCGACAACCGGCCGAGCGCCGGCAACATCGTCGGCACGCAGGCCGGTGCGACGAGCGCGCCCGATGGCTACACGCTGACGATGACCGGCATGATCAACACGATCACCGCCGGCCTGCACGAGAAGCTGCCGTACGACATCGTCGGCGACTTCGCGCACATCTCGGCCATCGGCGAAGGCGCGCAGTGGCTCGTGACCCGCAGCGACTCGGGGATCGAATCGCTGGCCGACCTGCTGGCGCGCGCGAAGAAGGAGCCGGGCCGGCTCAACGTCGCGACCTCGGGCGCCGGCAGCGCCGGCCACCTCTTGATGGAACTGCTGCAGCGCGCCGCCGGCGTGACGCTCGTGCACGTGCCGTACAAGGGCGGCGCGCCGGCGCTCAACGACACGCTGGCCGGCGTCGTGCACCTGCTCGCGGTGCCGCAGAACGCGGCGCAGCCGCACGTGCTGTCGGGCAAGCTCAGGCTGCTGGCGGTGAGCAGCCGCGAGCGCAGCCCGGCGGCGCCTGCGGCGCCGACCTTCGCCGAGCTCGGCTACCCGCAGATGACGGTGACCTCGTGGGTCGGCCTGTCGGCGCCGAAGGGCACGCCGCCCGAGGTGGTGCGACGCGTGCACGCGGCGCTGCAGGCGACGCTCGCCAAGCCGGCCATCACCGACCCGCTGGTCGCCGAGGGCCTGGCGATCATGAAGACCAGCCCCGAGCAGTACGCCGCGCTCGTCAGGAGCGACACCGAGCGCTGGGGGCAGCTCGTGCGCAGCCTGAAGCTGAAGGCGGATTGAGCGGCCATGCCGTTCGTCCCCTCCGCCGCCACCGGCGGCCGCGCCCTCTACGCCGAGCGCCACGGCGACGCCGGCGTGCCGGTGCTCTTCCTGCACGGCGCCGGCTCCAACGCCGCCACCTGGTGGCAGCAACTCCCCGCGTTCATGGCGCGGCACGTCTGCCTGACGCTCGACCTGCGCTGCTTCGGCCGCTCGGCCGCGCCGATGGCGGAATTCAGGCACGAGCACTTCGTCGCCGACGTGCTGGCCGTGCTCGACCACTTCGAGGTGCCGCGCGCCGTCGTCGTCGGCCAGTCGCTGGGTGGCATGGTCGGGCTCAGGCTGGCGCTGCAACACCCGGCGCGCGTCGCCGCGTTCGTCGCCTGCGACTCGCCGCTCGGCGTCGACCAGCCGGCGATCCTCGACGCGCTCGAGCGCCGCGCCCGCACCGGCGGCATCGCAGACGCTCGAACAGCGTGCGCTCGGCGCGTGGTTCCTGCAACGCTCGCCCGAGCGCGCCGCGCTCTACGCGCAGATCAACGCCTTCAACCCGGGCACACACAGCACGCCGCCCGACGAATGGCGCGCCGCGATGGACCGCCTGATGGACCCGGCGCGGCTGCTGCCGATGGCCGCGCTGCGCGACATCACCTGCCCGACCCTGTGGCTGGTCGGCCGGGAAGACCCGCTCGTGCCGGTGTCGGCAATGCAGGAAGCCGCCTCGCTCGCCCCCGGCAGCGAGCTGGCGGTGGTCGACCACTGCGGCCACTCGACCTACTTCGAGCGGCCCGAGGTGTTCAACCACCTCGTGCTGGACTTCATTGCGCGGCGGGTGGCGGGCTGATCAACGAACGAAGACGACCGGGTCGCCGTTCCACTGCGCGCTCACGCAGTCGCTGCGCGAGCGGCTGGCGGGGTCCGGGGTCACCATCCAGCCGGCTGTGGCCGACCAGCGAATCTCGTAGATGCAGCCGGTGAACGAGACAGCGCGGCTCACTTCGTCGCCTTCGGCTTCCTGGCCGCTGAAGATGCGCCAGATGCGCGAGAACCCGGGGAAGTGCGGCGTCTGCAGGCCGAACGGCGGCAGCGCCGGGTCGTGCATCGAATGCACGCTGCCGTTGCAGCCGACGACGTACCAGCCGTGCAGGAAGCAGGTGTCGTCCAGCGCCGCCACGCGCCGCGCCGTGGCGAGGTTCGATTCCTGCACGCTGGCCGGCCCGAGCCAGACCTGGCCGCGCATGTCGAGCACGAGCAGGCTGCCCGTCTCGGTCGGCGGGCCGTTGAAGTTGAAGGCGGCCCGGATGTCGCCGTTGCCGCCGACCATCTTGGTTCGCAGCCCGCGGAAGGGCGTCATCTCCGCGAAGCGGCCGCGCGGACCGGCAATGCCGTAACGGTCGAAGTAGGTGTAGAACGCACCGAGTGAGCGGGCGGCGTTGATGAGGTAGAAGCTGTCGAAGCCCAGCGGCCCGATGGCCTCGAAGCGCACGTTTGCCGGCAGCCGCGTTTCCACCTGTTCGCCGATGACGCGGCCGTCGGCCAGCAGCTTGATGTGCTCGCTGATTCCTTGATGCGCCGGCGGCGGCACGACGTCGATGACCTTGCCTTGAAGGCCCGTGGCGCGCACCCAGGCGAACTCCAGGCCCGTCAGCGTGTACACCTCGCCCTTGTCGGAGAACGCGACGACGACCGCGGGGGTCTCGGTCACCCGCATCGCATCCGTGGGCGGGATGACCCTGAAGTCGACGATACGCACGCCGGCCGGCGTGACCAGATCCGGGTAGTCGATGCGCTCGTAGTACCCCGACGCGGCCTCGCGCACGATCTTGACCACGACCGCTCCGTCACCGCGCAGTGCGGCCGTAGCGGAGTACCTGACCGGATAGGTGTCCCACGCACTGTGCCAACGCCACATGAACACGCTCTTCACCACCGCCGCCCCCGTCGCACGCAGCGCCGCATCGCCCAGCCGCAGCGCATTGCTGCTCGTGTCGGCGAACGTCTGCATCGACATCTGGTCGACGAGGTACGAAGGCACGCCGCCGACGAAGGCCGTCTGTCCGTCGGCGGCGCGGTGGTCGAGCACGCCGTCGGTCAAGTCGCGCGCGATCTGGTCGGTGAAGCTGAGCGCCGGCGCCGCCGTGTCGGGGTCGAAACGCCCGGCCGATTGCACGAGCCCCGCCAGCACCGCCGCGTAGATGCCGTTCTGGTCGAAGCCGAGCACGTCGCGCTGCTGGTCCAGGCTCTGCCCGATCACCACCGGCAGCCGCGTGATGTCGTCGAGCCGGAAGTTCGGCCCCGCGTGGTCGTTGTAGGCCTTCAGCGCCGCGGCATTGGCCTTGTCGATCAGCACCTCGTCGGCCCACGGCGCGCGGCCTTCGCCCGGCGTGCGCTCCTTGACGAGTTCGTCGAGGTACGCACAGGCGGCGTTGGACAGCGGGGTGACGCCGATGTTCCTGCTCACGCCCGGCAGCACCGCGCACATGCTGCGACCGGCGAAAGAGATGTCGAGCCGGCGCGCCTCGTCGTAGTAGGTGGCGTCGGGTCGTTCGCCGTGCAGGGTGATGCGCAGCGGCCCGCGGTAGTCGCAGGTCACCAGCGTCACCATGCCCTTGTCGCTGTCGGTGGTCGCCGTGCCGAGCAGGCTGCCGTTGGCGCGCCGCACCTCGACCTTGGTGCGCAGGAACTGCCCGAGCGAGCCGCCGACGCCGGCGCCGTTGCCGCCGCCGCCGGTGTCGCCATCGGCCGTGCCGCTGCCGCCGCCCTCCGTGCCGCCGAGGGCGCCGCTGGGCGGTGGGCGGTAGGCCGTCTGCACCATCACGTCGTCGAAGCGGCCGGTGAAGCCGCTCAGTACGCCGGCGCGGCAGCCGCTCGGCACGAAGTGCATCTCGAGGCCGCCGAGCGCGATCTCCTGCGCCGCCAGGCTCAGGGTCTTGCCGCCGCTGACCAGGCCGCGCGTGATGCCGTCGACGAGGTCGTCCATGCCGTTGCCGGGCACCGCGGCGAAGGCAGTGCCGATCGGATCGATGTCCGCCGCCGGCGGCGTGCCCAGCACCTTGGCGAGCTGCTCGCGCACGAAGGCACGTGCCGCGGCGACCTTCTCGTCGGTGAGCAGGCTGATCAGGTCGGCACCGGCGAGCGCCGCGAAGGCGTTGTTCGGCTCGCCGCCAAGCAGGCGCGCGGCGATCAGGTGCGTCCATGGCGTGACGTTGGCGACGTCGCCCACCCGCATCAGCACGCCGGCCATGTTTTCGGTGTGCGGCTGGCCGCCCACCGTGCCGCCGCGCACGAACAGCACGCACGGCAGCACGAGCGTCTTCTCTAGCTCGACGACGTAGCGGCCGTCGGGCCCGGTGCGCGCGGTGCGTTGGCCGCTCGTGCAGCGCAGTTCGAGCGTGGCATCGGCCACCGGCTGGCCGACCGCCGCGGTGCCGGAGAACTCGCCTTGCGCCACGTCGTCGTCCGGCGGTGGCGGATTCCCGCCAGCACCACCGCCGCCGCACGCGGCCAGCGCCAGTGTCAGCAGGACAGCGCTTGCCGTGCGCAGCGCGCCGGCGCGCCGCGTCCATGGGTCGACACTCTCGACCCCAATAAGCCCGTGATGCATGTTCTTCTCCCTTCGTCCGATCACACAAAGTCTCGTCGCCCCGGCCACACCGGCCGGGCTGTTGCTGGGCATGTCGCGCGCCGCCTTCATGGCAGCTCGATCAGCCGCAGGTCCGGCATGCCCGGCGGAATCAGGCTGACCGGGTTCTGCGCCGCCTTGGTTGCCGCCGCCACCCGCGAGGCAACGTAGTAGTCCAGCCCCTTGACGGTGATCTCGCCGCGCTTCATCAGGTCGGCGCCGCCGCCGAGGCCGTCGACCAGCGCTTTCGTGAAGATGCCGTTGCCGAGCGAGCGCAGTTCGAGCGATTCCTCGCTGCGCGCGCTGGACGCCAGCACGATGACGCCGTTCTCGGGCGCACGCAGCTCGTCGGCCAGGCGCGCGTGGTCGCGGCTGAGCGCGGCCGCCTGCGACGCGGTGGTCGTCACGCTGCCGGCGTGGCAGGTGTCGGCGAACAGCACGATGCGCCCGCGGATGGCCGCCAGCGCACCGCGCAGTTCGTCCTCGGAAACCGCCGTCTGCGCCAGCCGCGCGATCTCGCCCTCGTGCGTGACGAAGAAGTAGCGGCCCTCGTCGTCGTGCGCGCCGTGCCCCGCGAGGAAGACCATCACGACGTCGTCGCCGCCCGCCTCGGCGGCCAGCCACTCGAGGTGGCCGAGCAGCGCCGGTCGCGTCACCTCACGGTCGGTGACGAGGCGCGCCGTCACGCTGCGGTAGCGCTTGCCGCCCAGCGCCACCAGCGCGGCGCGGAAGTCGGCCGCATCCTTGGCTGCGTAGTCCAGGCTCAGGCTGCGCTCGGCGTAGTCACTGACGCCGACGGCCAGCACCAAGAGGCGCGGCTTGCCGGGCGGCGCCGGCTGCACCGCATCGACCTGCACGTCGAAGTCCAGCGGCGCCGAAACGCCGTTGGCATCACGCGCGATCAACTGCACGAGATGGCGGCCCGGCGGCAGCACGACCTCGGCGCGGCCGAGCGCCTCGCCGTCGAGGTGGCCGGGGAGTTGCACGCGCGCCTCCCACGGCCGGCCGTTCAGCCGCACCCACACGCGTGTCTGCGTGCCCTCGGCGCCGCGCAGCGCAAAGGGCATCGTCACGCGCCCGCCAGCGGACTTGGCGCGCCGCTCGGCGTGCGCGATGAGCTGCGGCGGCAGCACCAGCGGGGACGATTGCGCAGGCGGCGGCGCGGCCGCCCGCGCCGTGCCGGTGATGCCAAGCGCCGCATCGACGAGGTCCGGGCGCCGGTAGGCGGCGCGGAAACGCTCCAGCCGGTGCAGCTCGATGCGCGCGCTGCCCGGCGCGCGCACCACCCAGCCGGCGAGCGCGTCGCCGCCGGCGCTGGCGTCGAAGTAGCCCTCGGGCGTCCAGGCGAGCCACTGGCCGCCGGGCAGCGCCAGCACGGCCGCGAGCGGCTCGCCGCTGGCCGCGTGCCACCAGCGCAGCGTGCCGTCGCTGAGCGCGGTGACGACGCGCTCGCCGGTGATCGCGACAACGAGCGCGTTGACCTCGGCGCCGGGCTGGCGGCGCCACAGCACCTGGCCGCCCGCGTCGATGCGCATCAATGCGCGCGACGTGCCGACGAAGGCATCGCTGCCGCCGCCGGGCATGAAGCTCGCTGCCCGCGCCGTCTCACCCGGCTCGAGCGGCATCGCGCGGCCGGCGAGGCGATAGAAACCGGTGAACAAGCCCTTGTCGTCGCTGACCTGCAGCTCGGCGCTGAAGGCGCCGCCCTGGCGCAGCCGCGCGCCTTGGCCGACGCCGCGCTCGACGCGCGCCAGCCGGCGCTGCCGCAGGTCGAATTGCAGCCGCTCGCCGCCGGCCAGGCGCCACGAGACGAGCGTCGCGTCGTCGCTGGCGAGCAGCGCCGACACCGACTGCGCGCCGCCGAGCGCGCTCTTTTGGTTCGGCTCGACCGTGCGGCCGTCGAAGACGCCCCAGCTGCCGTCGAACGACGCGAAAGCGACGCGGCCGCCGGGCAACGGCACGAGGTCGAGCAGTGAGTCGGTGGCCACCGGCACGCCGGCGGCCGGCGCGCCGCTGGCTGCATCGAAGCTCCACAGCAGGTACTCGCCGCGGCGCGCCTTGCGGCCGCCGACCCAGATCGTCTGTGCCTTGCCCGGCGCGTCGGCCGACCAGGCCACCGTCATCAGCTGGCCAGCGTCGAGGCCACTGTCGCGCGGCTCGAGCGTGCGCAGCACGCGGCCGCCGGGCAGCTCGACGATCGCCGGCGGCTGCGCCGAGAAGTGGCCGACGACGGCGCGCGTGCCGTCGGCGGCGAGGCTCACGCTCACGGGCATCGCGCCGGGGCTGCGCAGGACGCGCGGCTTGGTGAGGGCGCCCGCGAAACTTGCGTCATCGAGGCCGAACAGCAGCAGCCAGCCCGAAAGGTCGGTGGCCAGCAGCTGCGTGCGCGACACCGCGAGCCCGAACACGTCGCCCTCGGTCGCATGGCGGCCGAGCGCGCGGCCTTGTGCATCGAAGGCGTACACGCCGCGCCCGCTGCCGGCGGCGCCGACGAAGAGGCGCTGCCCGTCGGCCGACCAGGCGAGGCGCTTCACTTCGCACCGGCAGAGGCGAAACGAGCCGACGAGGCGGCCGCTGTCGAGCGCGAAGACGTAGGCCACCGCCTCGCCGGATGCGCCGGGCACCGGCGCGAGGCCGGTGCCGGCCACCACGACCTCGGCACGCTCGGGGTGGATCGCGGCGCCGTACAGGCGCCCTTGCTCGCCGGGGCCGACCGGCACGCGCAGCGTGTGCAGCGCCTCGCCGCTCGTTGCTCGCCACACACGCGCGGTCTTGTCGTCCGAGGCGCTGACGACCCAGTCGCGCGCCGCGTCGACCGCCAGCCGCCGCACCGCGGCGCCGTGGCCGCCGGCGTCGAGTTGCAGATGCGCCTCGACGGTAGTGCGCGCACCCTCGAGCGAGATGACGGCCTGGCGCGCATCGCGGGCCTCGGCGGCGGCCCGCGGCGCTTGCGCCAGCGCCGCCCCCGCCGCCACAGCGCATGGCAGCGCCAAGGCCCAGGCGATCCACGCGCGCTGCTGCGACAAGTGCCCTCTCCCTGTGCTTGCCGGCACCACCGGGCCCGGTGAATCCGGGCCTCGTGCGGTCACTTACGTTTGGACACTAGCGCCGGCGCGCCGCCCGCGCACGCGGGTTTGCGAGAGAGGGTCCTGTGAACGGGGGAGTGGGTGCGCGCCGTGCGGCGGCCGCGCTACAGCGGCATCTCGATGCGCATCTCGCGCCAGCGGATCACCGCCGCCTTCGGCGCGATGCGCTCGACCACGACGCCGGGGGCCGCCGTCTCGCCTTCGCGCACGACGAGGCCGTTGATGACGACGAAGCGGCTCGCCGGCTGGTCGGAGTAGATCGAGCCGCCGACCCGCATCGGCGGCAGTTCGGCGCGTTGGGCCGGCGGCAGGTCGGCCAGCGTCGTGGGCCGCGCGGGCGCTGGCGGCGCGGGTGCCGGTGCAGCTACCTGTGCCGTTGGGGGTACAGGCGCCGTGGCCGGTGCCGGCGCGGTGGTCGGTGCCGGCGCAGGGGTCGTTGGTGCGGGTGCAGTGGTCGGGCGAGGTGCCGGCGCTGGTGGCGGCGCTGGAGCGGGGCGGCGGTGGCGCGGGCGGCGGCGCTGGAGCGGGCGACGGCGGTGGCGCGGGCGGTGGCGGCGGTGGCGCAGGCGGCGGCGGTGGCGGCGCAGGCGGGGCCGGCGGTGCCACCAGCAGCGGCGGCCCGGCCGGCGTGCCAGCCCCGGTGCCAGCCTCCTGTGCAGGCGTCGGGGCCTGCGCAACACGAGCGGGATCCGCCGCGCCGCCCGCCTCGGCCGCCGGCGCCGCGGCCGGCGCGCGATCCGGGCTGCGCGACATCCACCACCACGCGCCGAGACCGGCCAGCACGAGCACCGCTGCAGCCACGGCGGTGAGGCCGACGCCCACGCGCCGGCTCGCGCCGCTGCCCTCGCCGATTCCCACTGGCATCGATTGCGTATGCAGCCCGGGCACCTGGCCGCGTCCGCGCTCGCTCTCGGCGCGCCGCAGGGCATCGAGGATGTAGGACACGCTTCAGCGCTCCTGCGTTGGCGCCGCCGCGGCCGCCGCGGTCGTGGCCGGTGCGCGCGGCAGGGTTGCGGGCGGTGTCGGCGTGGCCGGCGATGTCGTCGCCGGTGCTGCCGGTGACGCCGCCGCGCCCACCACGTCTGCCTGCAACCCCGGCTCGGCCGGCCCCGCGCCGCGGCCGAGCTGCATCATCGTCAGCGGGCCGAGGCGGCCGTCGGGCGTGAGCCCTTGCGCCACCTGGTAGGCCCAGACGCGGTCGCGCAGCGGCTGTGTGGCATCGCCCAGGCCGGCGCCGGCCAGGCGCTCGTTGACCCAGGCGCGCGTGGCGGCCGGCAGCGCCGCCGCGGTGGGCGCGGCGTCGGCGTCGCGCCAGCCGGGCGGCGTGCGCCACAGCGTCGCGAACTCGCCGCGCCAGACCGACGCCAGCCCGGCGAGGCTCAGCCGCCAGTGCCGGCTGTGCGTCTGCAGCGTCGCCTCGCGTTCGTCCAGCGCGACGAGCAGCGCCACGACCGGCGGCATGCCCGGCGCGCCTTCGCGCTGGCGCAGCGAGACGAGGCCCGGGCGGTCGAGCTGCCGCACCGCGGCCAGGCCGCCGCGCGTGCGATAGCAGGCGAGACCGGCCGCCGGCGCGGCGCGGCTGCACACGTCGCCGCCGCCGAGCGGCGCCTTCCACGCCGTGGCCAGCGCGCGCCAGGCGGTGGCCTCGTCGGCCCACGCGGCGGCCAGCAGCATCTCCGGGTCGTCGACGTTCGTGGCGGCCACGCCGGTGGATGCGCCCGACGCGGCTGATGCACTTGAAGCGCCGGGCGCGGCAGAGCCTGCCACCGCGCCCGACGCCGCCTGCGAGGCCGCGCGGGCCGCCACCGCAGCCATGCCGTCCGTAGCCGCCGACGCGGCCGTCGCCGGCGCCGCAGCATCGGCTGCGCCCGGCCACCACGCGTCGCGCCAGGTCCATGCACCCAGCCCCAGCACCGCGACGGCCGCGCCAGCCGCGGCCGCCGCGAGCGGCGTCCAACGTGCACCTCGCCGCCACGCGCCATCGTCGTGCCGATGGCCCTCCAGCGCCGCCGGCCTGCTGCTGCCACTGCGGCTGCGCGAAGAAGACGACGACAACGACGCCGGCCGCGACTCGATGCCGCCGCGCGCTGCCGCGGCGCGCGCACCGCCGCCGCGCCGCACGTCGAAGACCTCGCGCGCCGCCTGCTCCACCGTCAGCTTGTCGACCTGGTTGCGGCCGTGCGCGTAGGCGCCCAGCATGGCGCGGCCGGCGAGCAGGTTGATGCGCCGCGGCACGCCGCCGGTCAGCTGGAAGAGGCGCGACATCGCCTCGGGCTCGAACGGCACCGTCGTGCCGCCGCCGGCGCCGGCCACGGCCAGCCGGTGCTGCACGTAGCGCACCGTCTCGCCGGCCGTCAGCGCGCCGAGGTGGCAGCGCGCGATGACACGCTGCGCCAGCTGCTCGAGGCCGGGGCTGGCGAGCATGTCGCGCAGCTCGGGCTGGCCGATGAGGATGATCTGCAAGAGCTTGCGCTCGTGCGTCTCGAGGTTGGTCAGCAGGCGCAGCTGCTCGAGCACGTCGGGCGCGAGGCTTTGCGCCTCGTCGATGATGAGCACGGCGCTGCGCCCGGCGGCGTGCTCGGCGAGCAGGAAGCGGTTGATCGCGTCGACGTGGTCCTTCACCGTCGGCGCGGCGGCGCCTTCGGGGCGCGCCGGCATCGCGATGTGGAACTCCTCGCACACCGATTGCAGCAGCTCGCTGACGGTGAGCTTCGGGTTGAAGATGTACGCCACGTCGCAGTGCGCCGGGATCTGCTCGAGGAAGGCGCGGCACACCGTCGTCTTGCCGGCGCCGATCTCGCCGGTCAGCAGCACGAACCCGCCGCCGCCGCCGACGCCATACAGCAGGTGCGCCAACGCCTCGCGGTGCTTCTCGCTCATGAACAGGAAGCGCGGATCCGGCGCGATCGAGAACGGATCCTTGCTGAGCCCGAAGAACTCGGCGTACATGGCGGCAAGGATAGTTCAGCCCCTTGGCCGTCGCGGCAAAGCACCTGCGGTAGAAGGCGGCGATGCAGATTCATCGCATCGGCACCACGCATCGCGCGGCGCGCAACGCGACGGGTGCACTCGCGGCGCGCGTGGGGGTCGTTGCGCTTTGCGCCGCGCTGGCGCTGCCGCCATCAGCGACGGCGCAGACGCAGACACAGCCGCAAGCGCAACCGCAGACAGGGGCGCAGACTGGCACCGCCCCGCCGGCCACGTCGACCGCCACCGCCCTCCCGCGCGAAGAGGTCACGCTGACGCGGCTGGACTGCGGCACGGCCGCGCCGCCGGCCGACGTGTCGCGCTTCAACGACACCTTCGCCTGGCCGCGCCTCGTGCTGCAGCTCGTCTACAGCTGCTACCTCGTGCGGCACGGCGACGACTACCTGCTGTGGGACACCGGCCAGTCGATGGCCGCCGGCGCGCTGGCGCCGAAGACGAGCCTCGTCGACCAGCTCGCGGCGCTGCGCGTGCGGCCCGAGCAGGTGAAGTACGTCGCCATCAGCCACTACCACCCCGACCACACCGGCCAGCTCGCGTCGTTCCCGCAGGCGACGCTGTTGATCGGCCGCGCCGATTGGGACGTGCTCACCGCGCCGGCGCGGCCGGGCAGCACCACGGCGGCCACGTTCGCCGCGCCGTTCGCGCACTGGATCAGCGGCGCCGGCAAGGTCGAGGCGCTGCCGCAGGACAAGGACCTCTTCGGCAACGGCGCCGTCGTGCTGCTGGCCACACCCGGGCACACGCCGGGGCACAAGAGCCTGCTCGTGCGCCTGCGCGAGCTGGGGCCGGTGCTGATCACCGGCGACCTGGCGCACTTCCACGAGAACTACGAAAGCGGCGGCGTGCCGCCGTTCAACACGAGCCGCGCCGAGACGACCGCGTCGCTCGATCGCTTCAAGAAGATCGCCACGCAGCTGCGCGCCACGGTGATCATCCAGCACGACGCGCGCGACGTGAGCAAGCTGCCGGCGTTTCCCGGCGCGGCGCGGTAAGGGAATCCGTTCAGGCTGAGGTATCGAAGCCCTCGGCGCGAACGGAATCGGCTCAGTTCCCCTCGCCCAGCGCCTGGAACGCCGCGTCCAGCGCCTGCACGAAGACGCCGGTCGCGACGGCCGGGTTCTGGCCGATGCGTTGATAAAGCCCCACCTCGGCGCGCGCGCCCGCGTCGGTCAGCGGCATCCATACCAGCGTGCCGGCGGCCAGCTCGCGCAGCAGGTTCTCCTGCAGCAGCAGCGCGACGAAGCCGGCCTCGGCGGCGAGCGTGCGCGCCAGCGCCACCGAACTCGTCTGCACCACCGGCTCGAGTGCGCGCCGCTCGCGCGCCGCAAGGCGGTCGGCGACAAGGCGCAGCTCCATGTCGGGCGACGGCAGCACGAGCGGGTGCGCGAGGCAGTCGCGCAGTTTCAACCGCGCGCTGCTTGCGTTGCCCTTGGCCCCGCGCGCGGCCAGCGGATGTGAAGGTGCGACTGCCGCCCCCAGCCGCTGCGGCCACGCCCGCACCTGCTCGACGCCGGCCGGCGGCACCCGTTGCAGGCAGAACACGAGGTCGACCTCGCCGCCGGCCAGCCAGCGCAGCAGCGTCTCGCCGTTGCCGGTGCGCACGTCGAAGCGGATGCCCGGGTGCCGCGCCAGCACCTCGGCCAGCACACCGGGCAGCAGCGATTCGGCGCTGGCGTGCGGCACGCCGAGGTTCACCTGGCCGCGCCGCAGCGTGCGCAGACTCTCGAGCTGCGCCAGCGCCTGGTCGTAGTCGCGCTGCATGCGGCGCACCGCGCCGAGCACGATCTCGCCGGCCGCGGTGAGCTGCATGCCCTTGGGCAGCCGGTCGAAGAGCGGCGTGCCGACCTGCTGCTCGAGGTTGACGATCTGCTGGTGCACCGCCGCGGCGGTGAGGTGCAGCGCCTCGGCCGCCTTGCGCACCGAGCCGCGCCGCGCCACCGCGTCGAAGCAGCGGAAGGCCTGCGAGACGGCGTGCGAGGCGGTGGCGGTCATGGCGCGGCGGGTGCTTCGGGTGGCGTCGCGTCGGCGGGAGGCGACGGCGCAGCATGTTAGGGCCGCCGTTCGCTTTCTCCGAACGGGCCGGAAGAAAAGTTCAGCTATGCCTGACGCGGGCGAGGGCCTAGATTGCGCCCCTGCCGTCACCTCTCCGCCGCCACCCGCCCCAGGAGGTTCACCATGAAGTCGCTGCTTTCCGGTCGCCGCCTCTCCGCCCAGATCGTCGGCCTCGCCGTCGCCGCTGCTGCTGCCGCCGCCCTCGCGCCGCGCCCCGCCTTCGCGCAGACCTGGCCCGACAAGCCCGTCACCGTCATCGTGCCGTTCGGCGCCGGCGGCGGTGTCGACGCGGCGGCGCGCATCGTGCTGCCGCGGCTGGGTGAGCGGCTCGGCCAGCAGCTCGTCATCGAGAACGTGCCCGGCGCCTCGGGCACGATCGGCACGCAGCGCGTCGTGCGCGCGCGGCCCGACGGGCACACGCTGCTCTTCGCGGTGGCCAGCCCCATCAACGTCGCGCCGCTGGTGGCGCCAGCCAGCGTGCGCTACGACGCGCTGAAGGAGCTGCTGCCGGTGACGCCGGTGGCGGTGTCGCCTTTCGTGCTCGTCGGCCGCAAGGAGTTGAAGGCCGAGGGCACCGCCGAGCTGCTGGCGCTGGCGCGCGCGCAGCCGGGCAAGGTCAGCTACGGCACCGACGGCATGGGCACCTCGCTGCACCTGACGGCCGCGACGATCGCGCAGCAGGCCGGGCTGAAGATGATGCACGTGCCGTACAAGTCGGGCCCGCAGGCGCTCACCGACGTGGCCGGCGGCACCGTCGACCTCGCGGTGCTGCCGGTGGCGCTGGTGCAGGGCATGGTGCGCGAAGGCAAGGTGCGCGCCTACGGCGTCACGTCGAAGCAGCGCAGCGACGCGCTGCCCGGCGTGCCGAGCCTGGCCGAGACGCCGGCGCTCGCCAAGCTCGACGTCGAGTCGTGGATGGGCCTCTTGGCCCCCGCCGGCACCGACGCGGCGATCGTGAGCCGCCTGTCGCGCGAAGTGGCCGCGGTGCTCGCCGAGCCCGAGGTCGTCAAGCAGCTCGCCGCCGGCGGCATGAAGCCGATGCGGATGTCGCCCCCCGACTTCGCCGCGTACCTGGCGCGCGAGCGGCAGGCGATGGCGGAGGTGGTGAATGCGGCGGGGATCAAGATTGAGTGAACGATGACCGTTCGCCCTGAGGTATCGAAGGGCCCGCGCGCGCCCCTCTCCTAACGTCTCTTCTGCGATGACCCCTCTCGCCGCGCTGATCGTGCTGCTGGGCGGCGTGGCGATCGGGGCCACCAGCATCGGCGGCGTCGTCGTCGTGCCGGCGCTGACCGTACTGGCCGGCATCCCGGCCGAGCGCGCGGTGGCCGCGGCGAGCTTCGGGTTTGCGTTTGCCGGCGTCGCCGCGTTCGTGACCCGGCGCCGGCCGGTGCAGGGCGATGCGCCGGTTCAATCAACGATCACTGAACCCGCCTTCGGCTGGGCCGCCGTCGCCGGCGCCGGTCTCGGCGCTGCCCTCGGCGCCGCCACGCTCGCCTGGTTGCCGGCGCGCGCGGTCGCGCTGGTCGTCGCGTTCCTCGCCATCGGCTCGGGCCTGCACGCGCTGCTGGCGCGCACGGCACTGCGCCAGCGGTTGCTGCCGGCGTTCGCGCTGCCGCTGCTCGGCCTCGCGGTCGGTGCGCTGTCGGCCTGGTCGGGCACCGGCGGGCCGGTGGTGCTGCTGCCGCTCTTGGCGCTGCTCGGCTGGCCGCCGTTGCAGGCGGTGGAAGCGGCGCAGCGCGTGCAGTTGCCGGTGGCCGCCGCGGCGACGCTCGTCAACCTCGCGGCCGGGCGGCTCGACGCAACGCTCGGCGCCGCGATCGGCGCGCTCGTCCTCGCCGGCTGGCTCGCCGGCCGCGCCCTCGCCGCGCGGCTGCCGGTGCAGCGGGCGCGCCAGGCGGTGGCGCTGGCGCTCGTCGGCACCGGCGTCGCCTACCTCGGGAAACTCTGAAACGCCCATCGGCCCCGCCAGCCAAGCGGACGAGGAGATCGACCCCATGCCCATCGACGACAACACCCTGCGCGCCGCGCTGCAGGCCGACGAGTTGCTGCTCGCCGCCGAGCGCACGTTGCTGCCTTCCTCACCCGGCACACCGAGCCACGCCGCGCCCGGCATCGGCGTGCTCGTGCGCGGCGGCCGCTTCGCCGCCGTCGGCCCGCTCGACGGCGTGCGCGCGAAAGCCCCGGGCGTGCCCGTGCTCGCGCTGCCGCAGACGCTGCTGATGCCGGGCTTCGTCGACGCGCACCACCACCTGACACAGAGCTTCGGCAAGGCGCTCGCGTTCGGCGAGCCCTCGGAGATCTTCCGCCGCATCTGGGTGCCGCTCGAAGGCAGCCTCGATGCGCACGGCCTGTACCTCAGCGCCAAGCTCGCGGCGCTCGAGGCGCTGCGCGGCGGCTTCACGACGGTGTGCGACGCCGGCGCGCGCTCGGAACACGGCCTCGCGGCCATCGCCGCGGCCACTGGCGAGGCGGGGCTGCGCTGCGTGCCGAGCTTCGTCTGCAACGACGATGGCCCCCGGCACGCGCAGGTGCTGGCCGACGCGGCGCGGTTTCTCGCGGGCAGTGCGGCGCCCACGAAGGAGCGCGGGCTCTGGCACCCGTCGCTCGCGATCTCGATCCCCGAAGCGGCCAGCGACGCGATGCTGCGCGACGCCGCGCGCCTGGCCGCCGAGGCCGGCTGCGCGCTGCAGATCCACGTCAATGAGCACCTCGCCTCCGTCGAACGCAGCCTCGTCGCGCGCGGGCTGCGGCCGCTGCAGCACCTGCACGCGGCCGGCGCGCTCGGGCCGCAGGCGCTGCTCGCGCACTGCACGATGCTGACCCCCGACGAGATGCTGCTGCTGCGCGACAGCGGCAGCGCCGTCGCGGTGAACCCGGTCGCGAGCCCCTGGAAAGGCAACGCGGTCGCGCCGGCGCAGTTGCTCGCAGCGCTGGGCGTGCGCGTCGGCCTCGGCACCGACGGCACGCGCAGCGACGCCTTCAGGATGATGGACGCGGCCGAGAGCAACCAGCGGCTTGCCTACGGCCTTGCGAGTGGCGACTCGGTGTGCGGCGGCGGCGCGCTCTGGCTCGATCTCGCGCTGCGCGGCGGCGCCGATGCGGCGGGCCTGGCGCGCATCACCGGCCGCATCGAGCCGGGGCTGGCGGCCGACTTCCTGCTCGTCGACCTCGACGTGCCCGAGCTGACGCCGTCGTGGGATCTGAGCTGGGAACTCGTGCGCCTGGCTGCGCGCGAGCAGATCGTCGCGGTGCAGGTCGCCGGGCGCCTGCGCCTGTGGCGAGGGTGGCCGGTAGATTGGGACGCGCGCGCGCTGCTGGCCGATGTGCGTGAAGTCGCGGCGCGCCAGGTGGCGGCAGCGCCGATTCACAAGGTGCATCGGGGCGGGTGAGGGTTTCAGGCCACCCGCAACCCCTCCAAAACCGCCCTCACCTCGCGCGGAATCGGCACCGGCCGCTGGCTCGCCCGCTCGACGTAGACGTGCACGAAGCGGCCCTCGGCCGCAGCCACCGGCTCGTCGCCGCGGAAGACGCCGAGCGCGTAGCGCACGCTGCTGGTGCCGAGGTGCTCGACGCGCAGCCCGACCTGCACGCGGTCGGGGAAGGTGATCGACGAGAAGTAGGTGCACTGCGTCTCGACGACGAGGCCCACCGTCGTGCTGGCCGCCAGGTCGAGCACGCCGCGCTCGATCAGCATCTGGTTGACCGCGGTGTCGAAGAAGCCGTAGTAGACGACGTTGTTGACGTGGCCGTAGGCGTCGTTGTCGGCCCAGCGGGTGCCGATCGGCGTGAAGTGCGCGAAGGCGGTGCGCTCGGGCGGCGTGGGCCGTGGTGTGGGAGAGGCGGTGCGGCTCATGGCCGGCGGATTCTCGCCGCTGCCGTCAGCACCGTGTCGCGCGGGCCGTCGTGTCCTTCGCGCACGTGCCGCGCGATCTTCGCCAGCACGTCGTGATCGATCCACCAGCAGCCGCGCAGCCGCTCGGCGTGCGGCCGCGACCGGCACGCACCGTGCCTGCACGCAGGCCCGGCACGCGCCGCGCATCGCCCCAGGCCGGCCGCGATGCGGCCGTCAGCGCGTGCGCCAGAACGTGATGTGCAGCGCCGCGATCTCGCTCTCGACCTCGGCCACCGGGCCGATCACCTCGATCGCCTTCTGCCCGCGCGCAAACACCTCGCGGCACGGCAGGTCGAGCGTCGGGTTCTCGGCGTGGTTGCCGGTGATCGCGAGCAGCCGCGCTTCGCTCATGCCATAGACGACGCGGCCGATGTGCGCCCAGTACTGCGTGCCGGCACACATGACGCACGGCTCGACGGTCGTGACGAGCGTGCAGTGCCACAGCGTGGCCGCGTCGAAACGCGCCGCGGCCTCGCGCGCCAGCACGGCCTCGGCGTGGTTGACGGCGTCGACATTGCCCTGCTCCATCAGCACCGTCTCGCCGTCGGCGGCCAGCAGCACGGCGCCGAACGGGTGATGGCCGGCAGCCAGTGCGCGGCGCGCGACGTCGTTGGCGCGGCGCAGCGCGCGCTGCACCTGGTCGGGGCTGAGCGGGGTCGGCATGGCGCGCATTCTGCCGGCGCGCGGCCGGCAGCTATCGCCGCCCGTGCCGCTCGAGGTAGATCGCCACGACACCCGCCAGCGCCAGCGGCACGAGGTAGTAGACGAACCGGTAGACGACGAGCCCGGCGAGCAGTTGCGGCGCATCGAGCCGGTGCGACAGCAGCGCCAGAAACACCGACTCGACGACGCCCAGGCCGCCCGGCACGTGTGTCAGCGCGCCGGCGACGGCGGCAAACAGCAGCACCGTGGCGACGCTGGCGAAGTCGATCTGCCGCTGCAGCGCGAGCCACACGAGTGCGGCCATCACCGCCCAGTTGGCGGCTGCGAGCGCGATCTGCACGAGCGCCACGCGCGCCGACGGCGTCACCATCTCGTGGCCGCGCCAGCGCCAGCGCCGCGCCGGCCAGGCGCGGCAGGCGAGCGGATACGCGATCGCCACCGCCAGCAGCACGCCGCCGAGCAGCCGCAGATGCCAGGCCTCGAGCCCCCAGTCCGGCGGCAAGGCCGGCGGCCGCGCGCCCAGCACGGCGCCGGCCAGCGCCGCGTAGCCGATCCAGTTGGTGACGATCGACGCGCCGACCACCTGCGTGGCCTGAGCCAGCGGCAGGCCGGCGCGGTTGTAGAAGCGCAGCCGCGCGCCCAGGCTGCCGACGAGCGCGCCGAGGTTCAGGTTCAGCGCGTAGGCGGTGGCGCCGATCGTCAACGTGCGCGCCGCTGTCAGCCCGTGGCCGGTGAGATGCCGTCCGATCAACTCGTAGCTGGCGTAGAGCGCGTAGCTGAGCGCGGCGAGCAAGAAGGCCCACGGCAGCGCTGCCACCGGATAGTCGCGCAGCGCCGCGCCGACGGCCGGCCAGTCGACGCCATGCAGTTGCCGCGCGACGAGCGCGAGGACGAGGCCGATGAAGGCGATGGCGAGCACCCGCCGCCACCATGGCGAAGCGCCGCGATGCTTTGACGCAGGCGCCAGCGCATCGTCGCCCACCGCATCGCCGTGCCGCGCTGCATGCGCGACGCGGCCCCCACCGTGCTCAACCAGGCCGGGCGACGGGGGCATCGACCAACTCCGCCTTCGTGTCCGCGGGCTTCAGCCAGCGGGCCAGCACCGGGAAGACGCGCAGCGCGTGGAACAGCATCGTGTTGCGCAGCCGCCCCCAGGCGCGCCAGCGGCGTGCCGGCAGCGGCGGCGCTTCCTGGCAGCCTTCGGTCATCAGCACGTCCAGCCGCTCGGCGAGATGCCGGTTGAAGCCGGGGTCGCGCACGACGAGGTTGGCCTCGAGGTTCAGCGTCAGGCTCAACGGGTCGAGGTTCGACGAGCCGATCGTCGACCACTCGTCGTCGACCAGCGCCACCTTGCCGTGCAGCGGCCGCTGGCAGTACTCGAAGACGCGCACGCCGTCGCTTTGCAGGTGCTCGTACAAGAGCGCCGCGCTGCGCACGATCGGCATGTCGGGCTTGCCCTGCAGCACCAGGCGCACGTCGACGCCGCGCCGCGCCGCGCGGCGCAGTTCGCGCAGCAAGAGATAGCCGGGGAAGAAGTAGGCGTTGGCGATGACGATGCGCCGGCGCGCGCTGCGGATCGCGGCGCGGTAGTGGCGCTCGATCGCGTTGTGGTGCACGTGGTTGTCGCGCGTGACGAAGATGGTCTTCGCGTCGCCGGCCGGCGCCGGCCGCGGCGCGGCGGCTGCGTGGCGGCGGTCGCTGCGGTCGTTGTGCTCGCCGCGCCCGTCATGCCTGTGCCGCCGCCAACCCGCCTCGCCGCGCCCGCGCCGGTCCACCTGCCGCAGCGCAAAGGCGCGCATCTGCCCGACGATCGGCCCACGCACCGCGGCCGAGTAGTCCTGCTTGGCCTTCTCGCCGAAGTCCAGCAGGTGGTCGGCCGAGAAGTTGATGCCGCCGATGAAAGCCAGCTCGCCGTCGATGACGACGATCTTGCGGTGCATGCGCCGCCACAGGTTGAAGCGCAGGCCGAGGAAACGCGGGCGCGGGTCGAAGACGTGCAGCCGCACGCCCGCTTCGGCCAGCGCGCCGATGTAGCCCTCGCCGAGATCGGCCGAGCCGTAGCCGTCGACCAGCAGGTCGATGTGCACGCCGCGCGCCGCGGCGCGCAGCAGCGCCGCGTGCAGCGCCATGCCGACCTTGTCTTCGAAGACGATGAAGGTCTCGATCAGCACCTCGTGCCGCGCCGCGTCGATGGCCTCGAAGACGGCGGGAAAGTAGGCCTCGCCGTTTTCGAGCAGCTCGAGGCGGTTGCCGCCCGTCCAGCGCCGGCCGATCACAAGCGCACCTCGGCGGCGAGCGGCACGTGGTCCGACAGGTGCGACCACGGCCGGCGCGGCAACGTCATCGGCGCCAGCGCGCGCGCGTTGCGCACGTAGATGCGGTCCAGCCGCAGCACCGGCCAGCGCGCCGGAAACGTGCGCGGCGAGCGGCCGAGCACGCGCTGGAACACCTCGGTCAGCCCGGCGCGGCGCGCGAGCACGCGGTGCACGCGATGGCGCCAGTCGTTGAAGTCGCCGGCGACGACCAGCGGCGCGTCGGCCGGCAGCTCGTCGAGGATCATGTCGCACAGCAGCTGCGCCTGCTGCTGGCGGTGCGACTCCAAGAGGCCGAGGTGCACGCAGATGGCGTGCAGGCCGTGCCGCAGGCCGGGCACGGCGAGCACGCAATGCAGGAGGCCGCGCTGCTCGGTGCGGCCGATCGACACGTCGCGGTTCTCGCTGTGCACGATCGGGTACTTCGACAGCACCGCGTTGCCGTGGTGGCCGTGCGGCGTGACGGCGTTGCGGCCATAGGCGAACTGCGGCCACAGGCGGTCGGCGAGGTACTCGTGCTGCGCCGGCGGCGTGCGCGCGGCATGCGCGGCCTCGGCGGGGCTGGGGTGGGCGCTGGGATGGGCGCTGTTTGCGGTTTGCCCGTCGCGTTCCTGCTTCGCCGGCGCGCGGCGACTGCGGCGCAAGCCCCGGCCTTGCGGCCCCTCGGGCGGCGGCGGCATGCTCGCCTCGCCCTGCACTTCCTGCAGAAACACGAGATCGGCGCCGACGGCGCGGATCGCATCGCGCATCTCCGGCAGCACGAAGCGGCGGTTCAGCGCCGTGTAGCCCTTGTGCGTGTTGATGGTCAACACGCGTACCGAGGACACCGGCAGGGGAGCATCCATTCGCCTTGGGCCAGGTTGTGGGGTGAGCACATTGCACGCGGCCCGCCGCGCACGGCGTGTAGGAAAGCGCCCTATCGGCGCGCCAGCGGGCACCTCACGGCAAGGGCGAGCGGCGTGCCCGCGGCTGCACCGGTGGCTCGTGGGTGGAATCGACCGAGCGCAGCGAGGGAGAGGAATGACACGAGCAGCCGCGGTCACCCGGCGTCCTCGGCCCGGGCCGGAGCGCGAACGGTTTCCTCACACCGGCGCTTCGATATCTCAGCGCGAACGGCTGCGGGTCACCCCAACATCCGATCCAGCCGCTCCTTGCTCTCGGCCAGCTCGACGAGCATGTCTTGCACGACCTGGCGCACCGACGTTTCCTCGTTCATGTCGCCGACGAGCTGACCCACGGGGTAAGTGAGGAACGCCTCGGCCTTGGCGCGTTCGACGCGCGTGCGGCCGTGCGCCCACCACAGCATGTTCTGCAGCGGCGCGGGCAATGTCCTGGGCGCGCCGGGGCGGGCGTAGGCGTCGGTGAAGGCGTTGGCGAGCGTGCGGCACTGCTTGCCGGTGACCGTCTTCGTCAGCACCGCGTCGTCGCCGCCGGCCTTCAAGAGCTTGGCGCGGATCTCGGGTGTCAGCTCGCTTTGCACCGTCTTCAGCCAGATCGAACCGCACCACACGCCCTCGCAGCCGAGCGCCAGCGCGGCGGCGAGCTGCCGTCCGCGGCCGACGCCGCCGCCGCCCAGCACCGGCAGCGGCGCCACCGCGTCGACGATGCGCGGCCACAGCACCATCGAGGCGATGTTGCCGGTGTGGCCCGCGGCCTCGGTGCCGACGGCGACGACGAGATCGCAGCCGGCCGCGCGGTGCTTCAGCGCGTGCTCGGTCTTGCCGGCCAGCGCGCCGACCTTGATGCCGAGCGCGTGCGCACGATCGACCAGCGCTTTCGGCGGACTGCCGAGCGCGTTGACGATCAGCTTGATCGGGTGATCGAAGCACACCTCCAGCATGCGCAGGCTCTCGCGCGGCGTGATGTGCAGCCCTTCGAGCAACTCGCGCGCCGCGGCGTCGGCCTGCCCCGGCGGCAGGCGCGGGATGCCGGCGTCGTCGAGCATCTGCTGCACGAAGGCCACGTGCTCGGGCGGCAGCGCGCCGATGTCGACCTGCGCCACGTCCTCGTAGCTCGAAGGCATCAGGATGTCGACGCCGTAGGGCCGCCCGCCGATGTGCGCGTCGATCCAGCGCAGGTCTTCCTCGACGCGGTCGGCGCGTGCGCGCGCCATGCCCAGCACGCCGAGGCCGCCGGCCTTCGAGACCTCGACGACGACATCGCGGCAATGCGAGAAGGCGAAGATCGGCGCTTCGATGCCGAACATCTCGCACAGGCGGTTGTTCATCGGCGTCGTCCTCCAACTGCTCGATCAGTACGACTTCGGCTGCCCGAGCACCCGCTCGGCGATGTGCGAGAGGATCATCTCGCGGCTCACCGGTGCGATGCGCGGGATCATGATCTCGCGCAGGTAGCGCTCGACGTGGAACTCCTTCGAGTAGCCCATGCCGCCATGCGTCAGCACCGCCTGCTCGCAGGCGCGAAAGCCCGCCTCGGCGGCGAGGTACTTCGCCGCGTTGGCCTCGGCGCCGCACTCGCGGCCGTTGTCGTAGAGCCAGGCCGCTTTCATCATCAGCAGTTGCGCCGCCTCCAACTCGACCCAGTTGCGCGCCAGCGGATGCTGGATGCCCTGGTTCTGGCCGATCGGCCGGTCGAAGACGATGCGCTCGCGCGCGTAGGCCGAGGCCTTCTGCAGCGCAATGCGGCCGATGCCGACGGCCTCGGCGGCGAGCAGCACGCGCTCGGGGTTCATGCCGTGCAGGATGTACTTGAAGCCGCGGCCTTCCTCGCCGATGCGGTCCTCGACCGGAATCTCGAGCCCGTCGATGAAGAGCTCGTTCGAGTCGACGCAGTGCCGGCCCATCTTGTCGATGAGGCGGATGTCGACGTGCCGGCGGTCGAGGTCGGTGTAGAACAACGAAAGCCCGCCCGAGCGATCACCCGCCGCCAGCTCCTCCACCGGCGTCGTGCGCGCGAGCAGCAGGATCTTGTCGGCCACCTGCGCCGTCGAGATCCACACCTTCTGCCCGTGCACGACGTAACGGTCGCCGCGGCGCACGGCGCGCGTCTTCAGCTTCGTCGTGTTCAGGCCCGTGTTCGGCTCGGTGACGCCGAAGCACGACTTGACCTGGCCCCGCGCCATCGGCGGCAGCATCCGGTGCTTCTGTTCCTCGGTGCCGAAGACGACCACCGGCATCAGTCCGAAGACGTTGATGTGGATGCTCGACGCGCCGCTCATGCAGGCGCCCGACTCGGCCACCGCCAGCATCATCACCGCCGCGTCCTGCACGCCGAGGCCGGCGCCGCCGTAGGCCTCGGGGATCGCGAGGCCGAGCCACCCCGCCTCGCCCATCGCGCGGTAGAAGTCCTCGGGGAAGACGCCGTCGCGGTCGCGCTCGCGCCAGTACGACTCGGGGAATCGCGTGCACAGCTCGGCCACCGCCTTCGCGATGGCCTGCTGCTCGGGCGAGAGGTCGAAGTTCATCGGCCGCTCGTCATCGACCTGTCCATTGCGGCGCGCGCTTCTCGGCGAAGGCGCGCGGGCCTTCCTGCGCGTCGTCGCTCAAGTACACGCTCTCGAAGAGCGGATAAGCCGCGCGCAGCGCCGCCGAGCGGCCCATCTCGGTGGAAAGGTAGACGAGCTCACGCGCCGCCTTCACGGTGAGCGGCGCGTTCGCGGCGATCGTCTTGGCCATCGCCAGCGCCGTGCTGCGCAGCTCGGCCAGCGGCACGACGGCGTTGACGTAACCGAGTTCGTACGCGCGCTTGGCCGTCATCGGCGCGCCGGTCAGCAGCAGTTCCATCATCACGCGCTGCGGCAGCATGTGCGCCAGCGGCGCCGCCCACGGCATGCCGCGGCCGACCTTGGCCTCGGTGATGCCGAACTGCGCGTTCTCGCTCGCCACGCACAGGTCGCACATCTGCGCGAAGAGGAAGCCGCCGGCGTAGGCGACGCCGTTGACCGCGGCGATCACCGGTTTGCCGAGTTGCACCACGTCGTTCAGCACCGGGAACATGTCGCGCGGCGGTATGCGCAGGCCGGTGGCGGCGGCGACCTTCAGGTCCATGCCGGCGCAGAACGCCTTGTCGCCGCTGCCGGTGAGGATGCCCACGCGCAGGCCGTCGTCGGCGGCCAGCCGCTGCCAGGCCTGGCGCAGGCCCTCGATGACGCCGGGATTGATCGCGTTGCGCGCCGCCGGGCGGTCGATCGTCACGACGGCGACGCCGTCGATGGCCTCGAACAGCACCTCCTCGGTCAGGTTCACGGTGGTCATAGCAGTCCCTTCAGCGTCTCGCGCGCTTCGCGCAGCAAGCGCTCGCGGTGCGCCGGCGGCGCGATCGCGACCATCGCCTTCACGCGCTCGCGCAGGCCGCGGCCGCGCAGCCGCGCGATGCCGTGTTCGGTGGCGATCACGTCGACGTCGCTGCGCGGCGTCGTCACCGGGCCCGACAGGCGGCTGACGATCTTCGATTCACCCTGCCGGCCGGCGGCCGGCAGCGCGACGATCGACACACCGCCCGCCGACTGCGCCGCGCCGCGCACGTAGTCGAGCTGGCCGCCGACGGCGCCGATGTGGTCGGCGCCGATCGCCTCGGCGTTGACCTGGCCGGTGAGATCGACCTCGAGCGCCGAGTTGATCGACACGAGGTTCTTCACGCGCGCGAGCACGCCGATGGCGTGCGTGTAGCTCGTCGGGCAAAGGCGGATCTGCGGGTTCTTGTGCGCGAAGCGATACAGCCGCTCGCGCGTGCCGAACAGCACGCCGCTGACGGTGACGCCCTCGTCGAGCCCCTTGTGCGCGTTGCTGACCGCGCCGCGCTCGATCAACCCGACGACCGAGTCGCCGATCATCCCGGAGTGGATGCCGAGGTCGCGCCGGTCGGCGAGGCTCGCGACGATCGCCTCGGGCACCGCGCCGATGCCCACCTGCAGCGTCGCGCGGTCGGGGATCAGCTCCTGCACGTTCGCGGCAATGCGGCGCTCGATGTCGCCGAAGGGCGCAGTCGGCAGTTCGAGCGGCGCGCGGTCGGTCTCGACGGCAACGGTGATCTCGCCGGCGGTGAGCGGCCGGTCGCAGTGCGACCACGGGATCTGCCGGTTGACCTCGGCCACGACGACGCGCGCACGTTCGATGGCCGTGCGCACATAGTCGTTGACGAGGCCGAAGCTGTACTCGCCGCGCTCGTTGGGCGGGCTCACCTGCAGCATCACGACTTCGGCGCGAATCGTGCCGGCGCGGATCAGCCCCTCGATCGCCGAAATGTGGCACGGGATCGGGTCGAGCGCCCCGGCGCTCGCGAGCTTGCGCAGCGAGCCGATGCCGCCGATGCCCGAAAAGCGCAAATGGTCGGCGTGCTGCGGCTCGAAGGTGCGCGAAAAGCCCGAGCCGAAGAACACACGCGCGCCGCTGTAGGCCGCGCGCTGCTGCGCGAACGCTTCGCCGAGACTCAGCGCCTCGCCGCAGCCCTGCTGGAAGATGACGCCGTCGCCGGGGTAGATGTATTGGGCGAGATCGAGTCTCGCCAGATCGATGGTGCGCATCAGCGTCTCAGCCCTCGATCGCCGGCATCGCCAGCACCTGCCGGGCGCGCGCGAGCAGCGGGGCATCGACCATGCGGCCCTCGAAGTCGATCGTGCCGATGCCGCGCGCGGTGGCCGCCTCGTAGGTGGCGACGAGGCGCTCGGCGTAAGCGCGCTCCTCGGCGCTGGGCGAGTAGGCGCGGTGCGCGAGCTTCACCTGGCCGGGCGTGAGGCAGATCTTGCCGTCGTAGCCGAGGTCGCGGCCGCGCGCCGCGTCTTCGAGGAAGAGCGCGTCGTTGCGGATGTCGACGACGGCCTGGTCGATGGCGACGAGGCCGGCCGCCTTGGCCGCCATCACGACCATCGCACGTGCGGTGGCGACCTCGTCGCCGCGCGGCGTGCGCCGCCCGCCGATGTCGGCGGTGTAGTCCTCGGCACCGAAGTAGACCGAGCCCATCGCACCGACGCCGCTGGCGCCGCACAGCCGCGCGGCGTTGAGCACGCCGCGCGCCGACTCGATGCCGCCGACGATGGTGCGCGGCCGCGCCCGCGGTGAGCTGGCATCGAGCCGCGCGATCCAGTGCTGCGCCGGGAAGGCTTCTTCCGGCGTCTCGAGCTTGGGGATGACGACGCCGTCGACATCGGCGGCGAAGGCCGCCTGCAGGTCCTCGAGGTAATGTGGCGTGCTCGGCGGGTTGACGCGCACGACGAGCATCGTCGCGAGCCCCGCGGCGCGCACCGCGGCGACGTGGGCCTGCAGCTGCGCGCGTGCGCTCGCCTTCTCGGCCGGCGGCGTGCCGTCTTCGAGGTCGACGACGCAGCAGTCGGCGCCGAAGCGCGGGAACTTCACCAGCATGTCGGGCCGGTTGGCGGGGGCGAAGAAGAGCGATCGGATCATGGTGAGAGGCAGCGTAGCGCCTTGGCCGCCCGCTGTCCATTAGGATGCACTCCTTGTTCATGATCATGAATAGGGGTCTGTCATGCCCGTGGCCGTGCCGCGTGATGCCGCCACCGTCGTCGTCGTGCGCGACGGGCTGTCGTCCCCTGCTGCGCTGGAGGTGCTGCTGTTGCAGCGCGCCGAGCGCGGTGATCACAACAGCGGCGCCTGGGTGTTCCCAGGGGGGCTCGTCGATGCGGGTGACCGCGAGCACGAGGCGGACGGCGCGGACGGCACCGGCGCCTTCGTGCACGCCGCGCTGCGCGAGTGCTTCGAGGAGTGCGGCATCCTGCTGGCGCGCGACGCGGCCGGCGCGTGGCCGGTGCTGGGCGAGGCGGCGCTGCAAGAACTCGCCGCGCTGCGGCCGCAAGTGGCCGCGGGGCGTGTGGCGATCGAAGCGGTCTGCGCGCGCTGCGGGCTCGTGCCGGCGTTCGACACGCTGCACTTCATCGCGCACTGGCTGACGCCGGCCGGGCGCGCGAAGCGCTTCGACACGCGCTTCTTCGTCGCCGCGGTGCCGCGCGGGCAGGAGGCGCTGCACGACGCCGGCGAGACCACCGACCACATCTGGATGACGCCGGCCGAGGCGCTGGCCCCGGGGCACGCACGGCGCTTGATGACGCCGACGCGCGCGGTGTTGCAGACACTCGCCGCGTTCGACTCGACCGCCGCGCTGCGGGCCTGGACGGCGCAGCCGCGGCAGGTGCAGCGCATCCTGCCGCTGCTGGCGACGGACCATTCGGGCTTGCGGCCGGTGCTGCCCGGCGAGGCGGCCTACGACGAGGTCGGCAAGCTCGACCCCGAGGGCCGCGGCGAGGCGTGGTGCGTGTTGCGCGCCGGCGTCGAAGTGGCGCTCGGAGCGCGGCTC
The DNA here is from genome assembly GCA_016716535.1 of Betaproteobacteria bacterium. Lineage (GTDB taxonomy): Bacteria > Pseudomonadota > Gammaproteobacteria > Burkholderiales > Burkholderiaceae_C > Rubrivivax. The sequence continues at coordinate 424,736 of JADJWD010000007.1, forward strand.
GTGCGCGTGGTCGATGACGCGGGGCGAAACGAGTACCGGATCGACGGTGTTCCCGTTACCGGACCCCAGCCGCGGCTCGTCGCCGAGGACCGCATCGTCGTCGAGGGCGAAGGCGGCGAGCTGCCGGAGGCGATGCGGGCGGCCGCCGCCTGGATCGCGCCGCGGCGGGGGTTCTTGCGGCGGGTCCGGGCCTGAGCTGAAAGCTCAATCCCCGAACACCGGCTTCCTCTTCTCCACGAACGCGTTCACCGCCTCCACGTGCTGCGGCGTCTTGTGCGCCAGCGCCTGCAGGCCGGCCGACATCTCGAGCAGCGAAGGGAAGTCCAGCCGCTCGCCTTCGCGCAGCAGCTTCTTCGCCAGCCGCAGCGCCGCACCCGGGTTCTTCGCGATCTCGTCGGCCAGCGCTTCGGCTTCGGGCAGCAGCCGCTCGGGCGGCACGACGCGCGAGACCAGCCCGATGCGCAGCGCCTCGGCCGCGTCGATGCTGCGGCCGGTGAACGACAGCTCGGCGGCCATGCTCCTGCCGACCGCCCGCGGCAGCAGCCAGGCGCCGCCGTCGCCGGGAATCAGGCCGACCTTGACGAAGCTCTCGGCGAACGTCGCGCGCTCGCTGGCGATGCGGATGTCGCACATCGTCGTCAGGTCGCAGCCGGCGCCGATGGCCGGGCCGTTGACGGCGCAGATCGCCGGCACTTCGAGCTGGTAGACGGCAAGCGCGAGCCGCTGCACGCCGCGGCGGTACCACTCGCGCAGCTCGGCCGGCGACATGCCGAACATCGTCTGCATGTCCTTCAGGTCGCCGCCGGCCGAGAACGCCGGCCCGGCGCCGGTGAGGATGACGGCGCGCACCGACGCATCGGCGTTGATGCGCGCGCAGGCGTCGGCGAACTCGGCCGCAGCCGTGTTGCCGGTGAGCACGTTGCGCGTGGCCGGCGAGTTCAGCGTCAGCGTGACGACGGGGCCGCGCTGGGTGTACAGGAGGAACGGGTCGGTGGTGCTCATGCGGTGTGGCGTTAGGAAACGATGACGTCTCAGGGCGGCAGCAGCGCGCCGCGCATGAAGTCGAGAATCAGCGGCTCGTCGGACGCGAGCACCGCTTCCCCGAGCACGCGCTGCCACGCCAGCTCCGAGCCGTGCTCGGCGCGCCAGGCGTGCAGCCGCCGCGTGTAGAGCTGGAGGTCGAGCTCGGCGGTGATGCCGATTGCGCCGTGGATCGCGTGCGCCATCGGCGCGACGATCGCCGCGGCTTCGCTGGTGCGCGCCTTCGCGACGGCGGCGCGCAGGCGATCGGGGCGCAGGCGGCTCGCCTCGTCGTTCGCCTCGTCGTCTGCTGGCGCGTTCGTCTGGCACCCGATCTGCGCCGCCAGCCGCGCCGCCGTCACCTGCTCGGCCATCACCGCCAGCGGGTGCTGGATCGCCTGAAACTTGCCGATCGGCCGGCCGAATTGCACGCGCTGGTTCGCGAACGTGACGCTCAGCTCGAGCACCCGCTCGAGCGCGCCGACGATCTGCGCCGCGGTGACGACGGCGGCCAGTTCACGTGGCAGCGCATCGCCTTGCGACAGCCCGAGCCCGCGCGCCGCCATCGTCGCCGCCAACGGCACCGGCACCGCGTGCCGCCCTTGCAGCATGAAGAGGTCGAACGCGTCGGCAAGGCCCAAGCCGGCGCCGCCGCGGCCCTCGGGCACCAGCGCGTCGAGATAGCCCGAGCCTTCGAGCGCACGCCACAACGGCTCGGCCGAGGCGCCTTGCTCGACGGCGCGTACGAAGGCCGGCGGGCAGGCGTCCGCCAGCAGCCGGTCCAGCGATTGCGCAAACTCGTTCATCACCGCAACCCCAGCCCGCGCGCGATCATGCCGCGCAGCACTTCGCGCGTGCCGCCGCGCAGCGAGAACGTCGGCGCGAAGTGCGTGATGTACGCGAGCGTGCGCTGCAGCTCGGCCGCCACCGGCTCGTCGCCCGCGCCCAGCAGGTCGGCAATCGCGATCGGCACGAACTGCTCGAACTCGGTGCCGAGGTCCTTGACGAGCGCCGCCTCGGTGGCCGGGCTCTCGCCGGCGGCAAGCCGCGCCGTCACCGCCAGCGACATCGAGCGCAGCGCCGCGAGGTGCGCCGCAAGCCGCCCGGCGAGCGCAACGGCCGCGTCGTCTGTGCGGCCGCCTGAGCCTTGGGCACGCGCTTGCGCACGCAAGTGCGCCAGCCACGCATCGACGAGCACGATGCTCGAGTAGATCCGCTCGGGCCCGCTGCGCTCGAACGCGAGTTCCGCCGTCACCTGCTGCCAGCCGGCGCCCTCGTCGCCGACGAGCGCGTCCTCGGGCAGCTCGACGTCGTCGAAGAACACCTCGCAGAAGTGGCTGTCGCCGGTGAGGTCGCGGATCGGCCGGATCGTGATGCCGGGCGTCTTCAGGTCGAAGATCAGCTGCGACAGGCCCTTCTGCCGGTCCTCGGGCTGGCCCGAGGTGCGCACGAGCGCGATCATGAAATGGCAGTGGTCGCCGTTGGTCGTCCAGATCTTCTGGCCGTTCAGCCGCCAGCCGCTCGCGGTGCGCACGGCGCGCGTGCGCACGCTCGCGAGGTCCGAGCCTGCCTGCGGCTCGCTCATGCCGATGGCGAAGAACGATTCGCCGCGGCAGATGCGCGGCACGTGCAAACGCTTCTGCGCCTCGCTGCCGAAGCGCAGCAGCATCGGCGCGCTCTGGCGTTCGGCGATCCAGTGCGCCGACACCGGCGCGCCGCGCGCGAGCAGTTCCTCCACCAGCACGAAGCGCGCGAACGCGTCGCGCCCGCCGCCGCCGTACTCGGCCGGCAGCGCCAGGCCGATCCAGCCGCGCCGGCCGAGCTCGCGGCTGAACGCCGCGTCGAAGCCGAGCCACGAGCGCGCGCGGCGGTCGGCCGGCATGCCGGCCAGCGCCTCGTCGAGGAAGGCGCGCACCGGCGCGCGCAACGCCTCGGCTTCGGGCGGCAGACGAGTCAGCTCGAGCGCGCCGATCACCGCGGGGCCTCCCGAAGACCCTGCCTACTTGCCCGCCAGCCCCGCCTTGAAGGCGTTGAGCACCTCGGTGCCGCCCTTGCCGCGGCGGTCGAGGTTCTGCGCCCATTCGGTGGCCACTTCGGCGGCAGCGGCTTCGAGCGCGGCCTGGTCGGCCTTGGCCAGCGGCGTCAGCTTCACGCCGGCCGTCTTCGTCTTCTCGATGTCGCCGGCCTCGTCGCGCTCGACCTGCTTGCACACGCTTTTGGTCAGCTCCTCGCCCATCGCCATCAGGTCCTTCTGCAGCGGCGCCGGCAGCGACTGGAAGCGCTTCTCGCTGATCACCCAGTTGGCGACGAACGAGCCGAAGTTCGAGCCGATGGTGCCGGTCTTCGAGAGCTTGTCGATCTCGTACGGCGCGAGGCTGTTGAACGGGAACAGCACGCCGTCGATCGTGCCGCGCGACAGCGACTCGTAGACCTCGGGCGTGGGCATCAGCACCGGCACGGCCTTCAGCTTCTTCAGCAGCAGTTCCTTGGCCGAACCCGAGGCGCGGATCTTCATGCCCTCGATCTCCTTCAGGCTCGCGAAGGGCTTGCGCGTGATCACCTGGTACGGCGGCAGCACGATCGTGAAGACGAGGCGCACGCCGTTGGGCGCGAACTCCTTCTTGTCGAGCAGGCCGCCGGGCTTGGCGAGGTTGAAGTACGCAAGCGTCGCCTGGCACGAGCCCTGGAAGGCGAGCGGCAGCTCCGAGACGACCGAGGTCGGCATCTTGTCGGAGACGAAGCCCGGCGCGACGTAGGCGATGTCGATCAGCCCCGACTGCGTCAGCGACAGGAAGTCCTTCGCCTTGCCCATCTGCTCGGCCGGGTAGTACTCGAACTCGAAGCCCTTCGCCGCGGGGTTGGCCTTCAGCCGCTCCATCATCGGCGTCGTGAAGTACTTCGGCAGGTAGTGGCCGACCGGGAACGAGTCGGCGATCTTGATCTTCGTCGCCTGCGCGGCGGCGGGGCCGGCAGCAGCGAACAGCGCCGCGGCAGCGGCAGCGGCAACGAGCGAAATGCGCGAGCGGTTCATCGAGTGTCTCCTCACTGTGGAACGGTGGATCAAGGCGCCATCTGCGAAGGCAGCCAGAGGATGATCTGCGGGAAGGCCACGAGCACCGCGACGAGCAGGAGGTGGCTGAGGACGTGCGGCCAGACGCCGCCGAAGATCTCGCCGAGCGGCCGCTTCGCGTAGCGCGCGACGACGAAGACGTTGAGCCCGACCGGCGGCGTGACGAGGCCGACCTCGGCCATCAGGACGATGACGACGCCGAACCACACCGGGTCGAAGCCGAGCGACTTGATGACCGGCAGCACGATCGGCACCGTCAGGATCAGGATCGCCACCTGGTCCATCAGGCAGCCAAGCACGAGATAGCCGAAGAGAATCAGCGCCAGCACGACCCAGCGCGACACCTCGAGCGTGTTGATCCACGCCACCAGCGCCTGCGTGCTCTGCGTCAAGGTGAAGAAGTAGCCGAAGACCTTGGCGCAGACGATGATCATGATGATCATGCAGCTCGCGTGCGCGGCATGCACGAGCGCGCGGCTGAGCGCGGCGGGCGTGACCTTGCGTTCCCACAGCGCAATGAGGAAGGCGCCGAACGCACCCAGGCCCGACGCCTCCGTCGGCGTGGCGATGCCGGTGTAGATGACGCCGGTGACGGCCATGAAGAGGAACACCATCGGCCCGACGACGCGCAGCGCCGCGAGCTTCTGCCCGAGCGTGTAGGCCTGGCCGCGCGGCGCCGCAGCGGGGTTGATCGCCACCAGCACCCACACGGTGCCCATGATCACCGCGGTGACAAGGATGCCCGGGATGACGCCGCCGACGAGCAGCGCGCTGATGCTCACGTCGGCGATGATCCCGTACAGCACGAGGGCGATCGACGGCGGGATCAGCATCGCCAGCGTGCCCGAAATCGCGACGACGCCGCCGGCGAGCTTCGGCTCGTAGCCTTGCCGCAGCATCGCCGGCATCGTCGTCGAGGACAGCGTCGCCGCCGACGCGGTGCTCGAGCCCGAGATCGCGCCGAAGCCGGCACCGGCCAGCGCCGTGGCCATCGCCAGCCCGCCCGGCACGCGGCCCGCCCAGGTGGCGGCAGCCTTGAAGAGGTTGTCGGCGACGCCGCTCATGATGACGAACTCGGCCATCAGGATGAACAGCGGCACCGAGATGAGCTCGTACGACGACGCGGTCGACAGCGGCGCGGTCGACAACACGCCGGCCACCGCGTCGAGCCCGCCGACGAGCAGGAGGCCGAGCGAGCCGGTGAACGCGAGCGTGAACGCCACCGGCATGCCGATGGCGAGCAGGCTGAACAGCAGCGCGACGACGATGGCGGCGGTCATTCGGCGCCGACCTCCGTGCCCGAGATCGGCGGCAGTTCCTTGAAGCGCCGGCCGGTAGCGAGCGTGCCGATGTAGCCCGCGGCGTGCAGCGCCAGCCGCAGCGTCAGCATGCCGAAGCCGATCGGGAAGACGATGCTCACCGTCCACGACGGCACCGCGAGGCCGCTGCTCGCCTCGGCCGCGGTGCGCAGGTCGACGAGCGTCTTGCCGGCCGCGAGCCACGTGGCGTAGGCGAACACCGGCACGGCGAACGTCATCGCGATCGCCTCGAAGACGTAGCGCGTGCGTCGCTGCACGTAGTTGTGCAGGATGTCGACGGCGACGTGTGAATGCGCCTTCAGCGCGTGCGACACCGTCATGAAGAAGAGGCCCGGCATCAGGTAGTTGTTGATGACCTCGTACGACCAGGCGATCGGCGCGTTGAAGAGGTAGCGGCGGCCGACGTCGGCGACGACAAGGCACATCAGCGTGAACAGCATCGTGCAGCCGATCGCCACGAGCACGCCGTCGATCGCATCGATCGCGCGGCGCAGGCGCCGGTAGAAGGCCGGCGCTTCGGAGGTGGTGACGGTGTTCGTCGCCGTGCTCACGCTGCCTCCCGCGCCACGCCAGCTTCGATCAGCCGGCCGATCTCGGGCGCGGCGAAGCCCGCTTCGCGCAGCACCTCGGCGGTGTGTTCACCGAGCCGTGGCGCGAGGCGCGCCGGCCCCGGCTCATGCACCTGCCAGCGCGGCCCCGGCTGCATCGAGCGGATCGTGCCTTCGCTCGGATGATCGACCGTCTGGAAGAAGCCGGTGGCGGCGAGGTGCGGGTCGGCGAGGATGCTGTGCAGGTCGTGCATCGGCATGCACGGCACGTCGGCCGCTTCGAGCAGTTGCATCCACTCGGCCGTCGTGCGCTGCTCGAAGACGCTGGCGAGCCAGCCGTAGACGTGGTCGATGTGGCGCGAGCGCACGGCAAAGGTCGCGAAGCGCGGGTCTTCCTGCAGCAGCGACTCGCGGCCGATGCCTTTGAGGAAACCTTCCCACTGCTTGTCGTTGTAGACGAGCGCGCAGATGTGGCCGTCCTGCGTGCGGTAGGGCCGCCGCTCGGGCGAGAGCTGGCGCGGGTAGCCGCCTTCATCGAGCGGCGGCTCGAAGGTCAGGCCGCCGAGGTGGTCGCCGAGCACGAAGGCGACCATCGTCTCGAACATCGGGATGTCGACGCGGTCGCCGCGGCCGGTGCGCTGGCGCGCGACGAGGCTGGCGAGGATCGCACCGACCGCCGTCTGGCCGACGATGCGGTCGGCCACCGCCGTGGGCACGTAGCGCGGCACGCCGCCCGAGGCGCGCGCGATCAGGTGCGGCAGCGCCGCCGCGCCCTGGATCAGGTCGTCGTAGGCGGGCCGCGCGGCGTAAGGCCCGTCCTGCCCGAAGCCGAAGAGGCCGGCGTAGACGAGGCGCGGGTTGACCGCGGCGACGCTGTCGTAGTCGAGCCCCAGCCGCGCCATCGCCTGCGGGCGCACGTTGTACATCAGCACGTCGGCGCCTTCGAGCAGACGCTTCAGCGCCTGCACGCCTTCGGGGCGCTTCAGGTCGAGGACGACGCTGCGCTTGTTGCGGTTGGCGTTCAGGAAGATCGGGCCCATGCCATCGTGGCGCGCCGGGCCGATCTGGCGCACGAGGTCGCCGGCCGGCGCCTCGACCTTGATGACGTCGGCGCCCATGTCCCCGAGCGCCTGCGAGGCGAACGGGCCCATCAGCACCGAAGTCATGTCGATGATGCGTGTGCCGTGCAGCGGTCCCATGGCTGCCGCGACTATTCATGAGCGTGGACAATTCATCCATAGGGGAAACCACATTTCCGACCGCCGGGCCCCCGTGTCAGGCTAGGCACCGCCCGAGCCACCGAGGGAGCGAGGGCGCGGCAGCACCGGCCGCGGCGGCCGCCCCTGTTCACGAGCACGCACATGCGTTCCATCACGAAGCCGAGCCCGCGCGCCGACACCGCCGCGGCGCCGGGCGCGCATCGCGGCCGCCGCGCGCTGGCCGTGCTGGCGCTGTGCTTCTTCTTCAACTTCGTCTCGCGCGGCATCGGCGACACGTTCCTCGTCTTCCTGCTGCCGCTGCAGCAGGAGTTCGGCTGGCCGCGCGCGCAGATGACGAGCATCTACTCGCTGCTGATGCTCGTCGCCGGGCTCGCGGCGCCCGCGGCCGGCTGGGTGTTCGAGCGGCACGGGCCGCGCGTGCTCTACGCGCTCGGCATCGGCTCGCTCGCCGCGGGCCTGTTGATCGCCAGCCGCGCGACGGCGCCGTGGCACTTCTACGTCGGCCTCGGCCTCTTCGGCGGGCTCGGCGCCGGCGCGGTCGGCATGGTGCCGGCGACGGCGCTGTTGAGCGGGTGGTTCCCGACGCGGCTGTCGACCGCGATCGGCGTCGCGTACGCGGCCTTCGGCTTCGGGTCGCTGGTGATGGTGCCGCTGACGCAGGCGCTGATCGAGGGGATCGGCTGGCGCGTCACGTACCTCTCGCTCGGCGCGGTCGTCGCGGCGATCGGCGTCGTCGCACTGTTGCTGCCGTGGCGCGCGATCACCGCGCCGCGGCCGGTGCGTACCCCTGCGGGCGCTGCGGCAGGGGCCACGGCGCGCGCGGGCCTCTCCGGCCGCTGGCGCGCGAGCCCGCTGCGTGCCGCGACGCGCGAGCCGCGTTTCTGGCTGATGGTCCAGGTGATGTTCTTCACCGCGCTCGGCATGTACCTCGTGCTGCCGCAGTCGGTGGCCTACTTGGTAGACATCGGCTTCACGCCGCTGCAGTCGGCCACCGCGGTGGGCGCGGCGAGCATGCTGTCGATCGCCGGCGTCTCGGGCTCGGGCTGGGCATCCGACCGCTTCACGCCCCGGCGCGCCGCCACCGCCAGCTTCGCTGGCACGGCGCTCGGCATCGCCATGCTGCTGGCACTGACCTGGCACGCCAGCGAGTGGCTGCTGATCGGCTACGTGGCGCTGTTCGGCCTCTTCCAGGGCGCGCGCGGGCCGGTGGTCGCGAGCCTCAGCGCGCGGCTCTTCGCGGGCCCCGGCCAGGCTACCGTCTACGGCGCGATCTACGCGCTGATGTCGCTGGGTGTCGCCGCCGGTTCGCTGCTGGCCGGCGCGCTGCACGACTGGACCGGCGGCTACCGCGCCGGCTTCTTGCTCGCGCTCGGCTGCATCGCGCTGGCGGCGGCGCCGTTCTGGCTCTCGCAGTGGCTGCGGCTGCCGGTGAACCCGAGCGCGGCGTCGGCCACCACCCCATCACCTCGACAACAGGCGACCCCACCGTGAACGTCAAGCAAGCGGCCAACGTCCTCGAGTTGATCGAATTCTTCGCCGAGCACCGGCAGCCGGCGAGCCTGGCCGAGATCGCGCGCCATTTCGACTGGCCGCGATCGAGCACCTTCAACCTGCTCGGCACGCTCGCGTCGCGCGGCTTCCTCTACGAGCCGATGGCGCGCGGCAGCTTCTACCCTTCGCCGCTGTTGAGCACGCTTGTGCGGCAGATCGAGAGCGCCGATCCGGTGCCGCAGCAACTGCACGGCCTGCTCGAAACGCTGCAGCAGAAGACCGGAGAAACGGCGGTGCTCGCAGCGGCGAGCGGCGGCCATGCGGTGTTCGTCGACTCGGTCGAGTCGGCCCACGCGGTGCGCTACGCGGCGCAGCCGGGCAAGATGGTGCCGCTGCATGTGACAGCCACCGGCCGCGCGCTGCTGTCGCAGATGAGCGAGGCCGACCGCACGAAGCTGCTGCGCCGCGCCCCCTTCGAGCGCTTCACGCCGGCGAGCCTGCTGAGCGTGGCCGCGGTCGAAAAAGAGATTCGCCGCTCGCTCGACCGCGGCTGGTTCGAAGGCAAGGGCGAATTCACCGCCGACCTCGGCGGCGTCGCGCTGCCGCTGGCGATGCCGCACCGGCAGTTCGCCGTGCTCGTCGCCGGCCCGATGTCGCGCGTCAGCCCGCGGCTGGCGGATCTGGCCGCGGTGATCCGCGCCGAGATCGATCGGCATCTGGGTGGGGGCACGGAGGAGGCGCCGCCTGCGGTCAAGCCGCGGGTAGCTGCGAGGAGCCGGTCGCGCTGAGCGCGGTCGCGCGGACCAAAGCGTCGACAGCGTCGATCTTGCCGCCGGTACCGCCGCCGGCTCGCCCACGGCGCCGACGGGCATCGTGCTTGCCCGCTGCGTGCATGCACGCCGTACTCGCCTTCTCCGCCCTGCCCCTCTTCCTCGGCGCGCTGCTCGCCGACTGGGTCTATGCGCGCAGCGAGCAGGTGCAGTGGACCAACTTCGCCTCGTGGCTGATCGCGGGCGGCTTGGTCTTTGCCGGCCTGGCGCTGCTCTGGGCGACGGTCGACGTGCTGCGCGCACACGCACGGCGGCGCGGCGGCTGGCTCGGTTGGCTGCTGTTGCTGGCGAGCTTCGGGCTTGGCATCGTCAACGCGCTCATGCACGCGCGCGACGGTTTTGCGGCGATGCCGGCCGGGCTCGTGCTCTCGGCCGCCGTGCTGGTGCTGGCGGCTGCCGCCAGCGGCATCGGCCTGGCGGGGCTGCGGCGGGGGGCGGCATGAGGCGCCGCAGTGCGGTGGTCGCCGGCGTCACCTGCGTCGCGGTGACCAGCGCGGCGGTGCTCGCGCTCGTCGCTGAAGCGCAGCCAGCCGGCCAGCAATTCGGCACCGATCCTCAGCTGCCGGCGCCGCAGCGCGGCATGCTGCCGAGCATGGGCATCGCGCGCCCGGCTTCGTGGGGCGATCGCCAGCCTGTCGTGCCCGAGGGCTGGACGATCACCGCCATCGCCACGGGCCTGGCGATCCCGCGGCAGACGCTGGCGCTGCCCAACGGCGACATCCTGGTCGCCGAAGGCAAGGGCAAGAGCGCGCCGGTGCTGACCCCCAAGGACTACATCGCCGGCCTCGTCAAGAAACAGGGCACGACGCCGGTCAAGGGCGGCAACCGCCTGACCCTGCTGCGTGACGCCGACGGCGACGGCGCCTACGAAGGCCGATGGATCTTCGCCGAGAACCTCGACGCGCCGTACGGGCTGGCCCTCGTCGGCAGCCGGCTGTACGTGGCCAACCAGGACGCGCTGGTGCGCTTCGACTATGAGCCCGGCCAGACGCGCGCCGCCGCCGCGCCGGTGAAGTTGACGGCGCTGCCGGCGGCGGTGAATCACCACTGGACGAAGGCGCTCGCGGCCGATGCCGAGGGCCGCTTTCTCTACGTGGGCATCGGCTCCAACAGCAACGTCGGCGAGCGCGGCATGGCCGTCGAGGAGAACCGCGCGATGGTGTGGCAGGTGGACCCCGCCAGCGGCGCTTCGCGGCCGTTTGCCACCGGCTTGCGCAACCCGACGGCGCTCGCCTTCGAGCCGCACAGCAGGCGGCTGTGGGCCGTGGTGAACGAGCGCGACGAACTCGGCCCCGACCTCGTCCCGGACTACCTGACCTCGGTGCGCGAGGGGGCGTTCTACGGCTGGCCGTACGCCTACTGGGGCCCGAACGTCGACCCGCGCGTGCGGCCGCAAGACAGCGAGAAGGTGAAGACCACCGTGCGGCCCGACTACGCGTTGCAGTCGCACTCGGCGCCGCTCGGGCTGGCGTTCACCCGGCCGGGCGGCGGCGGCGCAGGTCCGTTCGCCGAAGGTGCCTTCGTCGGCCTGCACGGCAGCTGGAACCGCAAGGAGCCGGTGGGCTACAAGGTGATCTTCGTGCCGTTCCGCGACGGCCGCCCGAGCGGACCGCCGCTGGACTTCGTCACCGGCTTCCAGGCCGACGGCCGGACCATGGGCCGCCCCGTCGGCGTGACGGTGGACGCCAAGGGCGCGGTGATCGTCGCCGACGACTTGTCGAATACGGTGTGGCGGGTGGTGCCGGCGCGTTGAGCGCAGCACCCAGGAACGCCGAAGCCCGCTCGAGGCGGGCTTCGCAAGCGCTTGTCAGCACTTAAGAATCTTGGTTGCGGGGGCAAGATTTGAACTTGCGACCTTTGGGTTATGAGCCCAACGAGCTACCAGACTGCTCCACCCCGCGACTGAAGCTGCGCAGTATACCGCACGGCCGCGCGGCGGCCCGACGCCCGCCGTTTGCGCGGCCGCTGGGCGCGGGCGGCAGGTAACGTCCGGCAGAGGACGGGCAATGCGGGCGGCCCCGCCGCAGGGCGCCGCTAACATCCGCCGCACGCGAACTCGGGGTTGCGGATGACGGCTTCACGCAAGGTCCTGCTCGTCGACGACCACGAACTCGTGCGCGTCGGCGTGAAGGCGACCTACGGCGAGCTGCTCGGGCTGGCCATCGAGTGGCTCGAAGCGACGACGCTCGCCGAGGCGCTGGCGCTGTACCGCGCGCATGGCGACATCGACGCGGTGTTGCTGGACCTGAACCTCGCCGACTGCAAGGGTCTGCAGGGGCTGCGGATATTCATGCAGGCGCATCCGCAGGCGCGCGTGGCGGTGTTCAGCGGCACGCAGGACGAGTTCGTCGTGCGCCAGGCGCGCGCGCTCGGCGCCGCGGCCTATCTGGGCAAGGGCCGCATGACGTCGGAGACGCGCGAGACGCTGCTGGCGCTGCTGGCCCCGGCCTCGCCGAACGGCGGCGCGGGCGTGCCGCTCGGGACCGCCGCGGGCGCGCAGGTGCTGTTCCCGCGCCTGCCGCGCACGGCGATGTACGACCGCGTCGCCGAGCTGGGGCCGCGCCACCTGGAGATCCTGGAGCTCGTGCTGTCGGGCTGCACAAACCAGGAGATCAGCCAGTCGACGCAGTTGTCGCTGGGCACGGTGAAGAACTACGTCTCGTCGCTGCTGCTGGCGCTGGACGTGCGGTCGCGTTCGCACCTGATCAGCCTGTTCCGCTGATCGCTTCGGGCCGCTCGCGTGGCAAGCCAAGAGGCCGATGCGGCCGCCGGCGCAACGGGGCTGGGGCCGTTGACGCCATCGGCGCCGGACGAGACGCCGGTCCGGGACCTGCCCTTCGCGCCATCGGCATCCTCAGCCACGGCGACCGATGAGTCGGGCGCCATCCCGACGCCGCGCGCCCCGTTCAATCGCCACGTCGCCGTCGAAGGCCGCGGCAGCGGCGACGCCACCGCCGGCGAGGGCTGGCGCGCCGTGCGCGCGCGACGCCACCGGGCGCTGCTCACGGCGGCGGCGCGCAGCGGCCTGGAGCAGATGCACGTCGTCGGCTGGCTGGTGCTGGCGCTGGTGCCGCTGCTCGGGCTCGTCGCCGCCGACTTGTGGCGCGCGGCGCCCGTGTGGTTGTGGGCGGCCGCGGCAGGCACGCTGGGCGGCGTGATGGTCGCGTGGCCGCGCCGCCGCTGGCGCGCCAGCGCTTCGAGCCGCCGCCTGACGCTGCTCGTCGGCGCCGCGGCGCTGCTGGCCGCCGCGCCGGCGGCGTTGCTGCCGCCGCTGGCCAGCGCCGCTGACGAAGCGTCGACGTGGGTGTGGCTCGTCGCCGCCTTCGCGGTGGCCGTCGGCGCGACGGTGGCGCCATCGGCGCCGGCGGCCGGCGCGATGGCCTTCGCGCCGCCGCTGGCCGCGGCGCTCGCGCTGCGGCCGCTGCTCGCGGCCGGCCTGCCGGCCGCGGCCGTGGCGGCGCCGCTGGCGGCGGCGGGGCTGTGGGGCGGCGTGCTCGCCTGGGGTGTCGCCTGGCACCTGCGCCGCGGCTGGCGGCGGCAGATGCTGCTGGGCCTGGAGCAGGCCGCGCGCTTGCGCGAAGCCGAGACGGCGCGCGACGCCGCGTTGCGCGCCGACGCCGACAAGAGCCGCTTCCTCGCCATCGCCAGCCACGACCTGCGCCAGCCGGTGCACGCGCTCGGCCTCTTCGCCGCCACGCTGCACAAACGCCTGCACGCCTCGCCCGACGAGGCGCTGGCGCGCAACCTGATGCGCTCGGTCGATGGCCTCGAGCGCTCATTCAACGCGATGCTCGACATCTCGCGCCTGGACGGCGACGCGGTGACGCCGCGCTCGCAGACCTTCCCGCTGCGCGACATCTTCCGCCGCCTGCACATGCAGTACGCCGGCCAGGCCGAGCTGGCCGGGCTGGCGCTGCGCTTCTCGCCGGGCGGCAAGTCGGTGACGAGCGACCCGCAACTGCTCGAGCGCATCGTCGGCAACCTCGTGCACAACGCGATCCGCTACACCACGCATGGCGGCATCGCCGTCGTCGCACGCAGCACGCACACGCACATCAACATCGAGGTCTGGGACACCGGCGCCGGCATCGCCGCGGCCGATCTGCCGCGCATCTTCGACGAGTTCTTCCAGGTCGGCCGCGGCGAGCGCGACCGCAGCCAGGGTCTCGGCATGGGTCTGGCCATCGTCAAGCGGCTCGCCGCGCTGCTCGGCCACCGGCTCGAAGTGGCCTCGGCGCCCGGGCGCGGCACGCTGTTCCGCGTCGGCGTGCCGGTGGGCACTCTCGGCGGGTTCGACGATGAGGTGGCGCCGGCCGACACGCTGCCGATGTCGGTGGACGTGGCGCAGATGGTGCTGGTCGTCGACGACGAGGAGCCGATCCGCGAAGGCCTGCGCCTGCTGCTGCAGGAATGGGGCTACCAGGCGATGACGGCGGCCGACCTCGTGCAGGCCGAGCGCGCCGTCAGCGCGCTGGAGGGGCGCGTCGACCTGATCCTGTCGGACCTGCACCTGGGCGGCGGCGCCGGCGGCCGCGAGGTCGTCGCCAGCGTGCGGCGGCTGTGCGGCCGCGAGGTGCCGGCGATCCTCGTCACCGGCGACACCGCCGGCCAGGCGCTGCGCGAGGTGGTCGCCGGCACCGACCCGGTGCTGTTCAAGCCGGTGCAGCCGCGCCAGTTGTTCGAGGCGATGCGCGCGGCGCTGCAGTAGCGGCGCGGCGGCCGCGGCAAGGGCAGCGGCAATCGCCGCGGCGCCCCTCCCTCCTCGGTGGGAGGGTGCGCCGCGCAGATGACTTTCGGACAACGCCGCGGCACGGTGCCGCTTCTAGAGTCGCCGCACGCTGCGGGCAGGCCCGATGTACCTGCCCTGCCCGCGCGCCTTGCCCTCCCGCAAAGCACCGATGTCCGCCACCGACCTGTTCGATCCCGAGACGCTGCTCGCCCCGCTGGACGAGGCCGCGCCCTGTGGTCCCGACCTCGAATACGACCCGGTCTTCCAGGCGCTCGAGCAGGCCGGCGCCGGCACGCCCGAGCGGCAGTACGGCGACAAGATCTTCCCGGCCGAGCCGCCCGACTGGGCCGCCGTGCGCGAGCACGCGATGGCATTGGCGGCCCGCACGCGCGACCTGCGCGTCGCCGTGTGGCTGGTGCGCAGCGGCGCGCGCACGCAGGGGCTGGCCGGGGCGCTGGCCGGTCTCCAGCTTGCGCAAGGCCTGCTCGAGCAGCATTGGGCGCACGTGCACCCGCAGCTCGACGCCAGCGACGACAACGACCCGACGATGCGGCTGAACGCGCTGCTGCCGCTGGTCGCCGCCGACGGCGCGCTGGCCGACCTGCGCGCCGCCGGCGTGGCGCCGGTGCGCGGCGGCCCGACGTTGCGCGACCTCGAGCTCGGCCTTGGCCGCGCCGAGCCGCTCGACGACGAGGCGCTGCCCACCGAAGCGGGCGTGCTCGAAGGCCTGCGCGCGATCGTCGACAAGCAGCCCGCGGTCGCCGAACACCTCACCGCCGCGGCCGCCAGCGCGCGCGCCATCGCCGAGGCGGTGCAGGCCGCCGTCGGCTCGCGCGCGCCCGATGCCGGGCCGCTCGTGCGCCTGCTGGCCGCCGGCGCCGACGCGGTCAAGCGGCTGCAAGGCGCCGGGGCGGGTGACACCTCCGACGCGACCGGCGGCGACGACAGCGCGGCGCTCGACGCCGCCACGAACGGCCATCACGGCCATGCGCGGGGAACGCGAGCAGGCGCCGCCAGCGCGCTGCGCAGCCGTGCCGACGCCGCGCGCGAGCTCGAGCGCATCGCCGCGTGGCTGGAACAGAACGAGCCCAGCCACCCGGCGCCGCTGCTCTTGCGGCGCGCCATCCGGCTGATGGACATGAGCTTCATCGAGATCATCCGCGACATGGCCAGCAACGGCCTCGACCAGGTCGAGACCATCGCCGGGCCGCGTGGCGAAAGCTGACGGCTCCGCCGTCGAACGCGAACCTCCGCATCCCACCGAAGGAGCCCGCCATGGCCACCAGCAGCCAGAAATTCATCGCCCGCAACCGCGCCCCCCGCGTGCAGATCGAGTACGACGTCGAGCTGTATGGCGCCGAGAAGAAGGTGCAGCTGCCCTTCGTGATGG
Source organism: Betaproteobacteria bacterium (assembly GCA_016716535.1). Taxonomy (GTDB): domain Bacteria; phylum Pseudomonadota; class Gammaproteobacteria; order Burkholderiales; family Burkholderiaceae_C; genus Rubrivivax. Next base: position 440,353 of record JADJWD010000007.1, read on the forward strand.
GCGTGATGAGCGACCTCTCGGGCAAGAGCAACGAACCGCCGCCGCCGGTGGCCGACCGCAAGTTCCTCGAATTCGACGTCGACAACTTCGACGCGCGCATGAAGGCGATGAAGCCGCGTGTCGCCTTCCAGGTGCCCAACAAGCTCACCGGCGAAGGGAACATCGCCGTCGACCTCACGTTCGAGAGCATGGAGGACTTCTCGCCCGCGGCCGTGGCGGCCAAGGTCGATGGCCTGAAGCAGCTGCTCGAAGCGCGCCAGCAGCTGGCCAACCTCGTCACCTACATGGACGGCAAGACCGGCGCCGAGGAACTGATCGCCCGCCTCGTCAAGGACGAGGCATTGATGAAGGCGCTGGCCGCGGCCAAGGCGCCCGAGAGTTCCAACGGCGACAAGGCTTCCTGACGGCGCGCGAGCGCATCACCGCCCTTCTCGAACACCCGCACACGAGTGAACCGCCATGGCTGAACAAGCGACCACCACCGAAGCCCTGCAAGGCGTCACCTACGAAGGCAGCGACCTCGCCGCTCTGCTGAACAAGGAGTTCAAGCCCAAGAGCGACGAGGCGAAGTCGGCCGTCGAGTCGGCGGTGCTGACGTTGGCGCAGCAGGCGCTGGCCAACACCAAGCTGATCGGCAGCGATGTCGTCGTCTCGATCGAGGCAATGATCGCCGAGCTCGACAGGAAGCTCTCCGAGCAGGTCAACGCCATCCTGCACCACGCCGACTTCCAGCAGCTCGAAAGTGCCTGGCGCGGCCTGAGCTACCTCGTCAACAACACCGAGACCGACGAGATGTTGAAGATCAAGGTCTTCAACGTCTCGAAGGCCGAGCTCGGCAAGACGCTCAAGCGCTACAAGGGCACGGCCTGGGACCAGAGCCCGATCTTCAAGAAGGTCTACACCGAGGAGTACGACCAGTTCGGCGGCCACCCGTTCGGCTGCCTCGTCGGCGACTACTACTTCGACCACACGGCGCCCGACACCGAACTGCTCGGCGAGATGGCGAAGATCGCCGCCGCGTCGCACGCGCCGTTCATCTCCGCCGGCGCGCCGACGACGATGCAGATGGGCTCGTGGCAGGAACTGGCCAACCCGCGCGACCTGACGAAGATCTTCACGACGCCCGAGTACGCCGCCTGGCGCTCGCTGCGCGAAAGCGAGGACGCGCGTTACCTCGGCCTGGCGATGCCGCGCTTCCTGTCGCGCCTGCCCTACGGCGCGAAGACCAACCCGGTGGAGGCCTTCAACTTCGAGGAAGAAACCGGCGGCGGCGACCACAGCAAGTACACGTGGGCCAACAGCGCCTACGCGATGGCCGTCAACATCAACCGCAGCTACAAGATGTACGGCTGGGGCACCAGCATCCGCGGCGTCGAGGCCGGCGGTGCCGTGGAAGGTTTGCCCGCGCACACTTTCCCCACCGACGACGGCGGCGTGGACATGAAGTGCCCCACCGAGATCGCGATCTCCGACCGCCGCGAGGCCGAGCTCGCCAAGAACGGCTTCATGCCGCTCGTGCACCGCAAGAACAGCGACTTCGCCGCCTTCATCGGCGCGCAGTCGCTGCAAAAGCCCTTCGAGTACGACGATGCCGACGCCAGCGCCAACGCCAATCTCGCCGCGCGGCTGCCGTACCTCTTCGCCTGCTGCCGCTTCGCGCACTACCTCAAGTGCATCGTGCGCGACAAGATCGGCAGCTTCAAGGACCGCGCGGCAATGGAGAAGTACCTCAACAACTGGATCATGAACTACGTCGACGGCGACCCCGCCAACTCGTCGGACCAGACGAAGGCGCAGAAGCCCCTGGCCGCCGCCGAGGTCACCGTCGAGGCCGACCCGTCCAACCCCGGCTACTACCGCTCGAAGTTCATGCTCAAGCCGCACTACCAGCTCGAAGGGCTGACGGTGTCGCTGCGCCTCGTCTCGAAGCTGCCCTCGGAGAAGAAGTAGCGCCTGCACTGATACCTCGGTGTCGTTGGCTGCACGAACAAGCCCGTCCAAACTGAAACCGTCATCAACACCCTAGGAGATTCCTCACCATGGCAATCGACACCCACATCAAGTTCGACGGCGTCGAAGGCGAGTCCACGCACAAGGACCACAAGGGCGAGATCGAAGTCCTGTCGTGGACCTGGGGCGTCAGCAACGCCAGCCAGGGCGCCGGCGGCGGCAGCGGCAAGGGCAAGGCCCAGCCCGGCGACTTCCACCTCACGCACCGCTACGACAAGGCCAGCCCCGTGCTCGGCAAGCGCTGCGCCGACGGCAAGCACTTCGCCACCGTCACGCTGACCTCGCGCAAATCCGGCGAAGGCCAGAAGGACTTTCTGAAGGTGACGATGAAGGAGGTCTTCATCACCTCCGTGCAGCCGAGCGGAAGCTCCGGCGGCGACATCGTCGAATCGGTCTCGATGAGCTACGGCGCGATCGACTTCGCCTACAAGCCGCAGGACGACAAGGGCGGCCTCGGCGGCGAGGTGAAGTTCGGCTGGAACGTCAAGACCACCGAGATCACCTGAGCGAGGAACCGGCGCCATGCCTGCCGCCCCCGACGCCGTGGCCGTGGCCGGAATGAACGGCGCCAGCGACGTCTTCCTGAGCGTGACCGCCAAGCGCGCCGGCAAGATCAAGGGCGAGGCCCGCAGCGCCGGCCACGCTGACGACATCGTCGTCAGCGGCTGGCGCTGGGGCCTCTCGGTCGCCTCGGCCGTCGGCACCGGCCGCGCGACCTCGGTGCGCTCGTACAACGCGCTGACGGTGTTCAAGCAGATCGACTCGGCGACGACCTCGCTGATGTCGGCGCTGGCGACCAACGACGAGATCAAGGAAGCGAAGCTGACGATGCGGCGCGCCGGCGGCGAGCAGGAGGACTACTTCCTGATCACGCTGAAGGACGCGCGCGTCGCCTCGGTGCAGCACGAGACGGACGCGGCCGGCAACACGCGCGAGACGCTGGCGTTCAGCTTCACCGAGGTCGAGGTCGAGTACCGCGGCCAGCGCGCGAGCGGCGGCCGCGGCGCCAGTTCGGTGTTCACCGACAGCCTGCCGATGCGCGAGTGAAGCGAGCCTTACCGTGAGCACGACCCCCGAAGACCTGCTGGCCGCCGGCGACCCGCAGGCGGCGCTGAAGGCGCTGCAGCAGCAGGTGCGCGCCCGCGCGGGCGACGTGCGGTTGCGCATCTTCCTGTTCCAGCTGCTGGCCGTGCTCGGCCAGTGGCAGCGCGCCGCCGACCAGTTGAAGGTTTGCGGCGAACTCGACGCCGGCACGCTCGCGATGGTCAACACCTACGGCCCGGCGCTGCAATGCGAAGCGGTGCGCGAGGCGGTGTTCGCCGGGCGCACGCTGCCGCACGTCTTCGGCCCGCCGACCGCCTGGGTCGCGTCGCTCGCGCAGGCGTTGCAGCTCGACGCCGCCGGCCAGGCCGTCGCGGCGGGTGCGCAGCGCGCCGAGGCGCTCGAGCAAGCCGAGGCGCGCGCCGGCGTGTTCCAGGTCTCGGTGCCCGCGGCGCCCGGCCAGGACGCGAGCGAGAGCACCGTGCCCTTCGCGTGGATCGCCGACGCCGACTCGCGCCTGGGGCCCGTGTTCGAAGTGATCATCAACGGCCGCTACGGCTGGCTGCCGATGCAGCACGTCGGCGAGCTTGTCATCGAGCCGGTCGCGGACCTGCGCGACCTCGTCTGGGCGCCGGCGCACCTGACGTTCGCCAACGGCGGCGAGACGGTGGCGCTGCTGCCGGTGCGTTATGCCGGCACGCCGCTGGCCGAAGGGGGCATGTTGGCGATGGCGCGGCAGACCGAGTGGGTCGAGCTGGGCGGCAGCAGCCAGTACCGTGGCCTCGGCCAACGCCTCTTCACCACCGACAACGAGGAGCGCGGGCTGCTCGAGGTGCACCGCATCACGTTGCCCGCCGCCTGAACCCGCCCGCGATGAACAAGGCGCGCGAAGTCACCGAGATCGAACCGCGCGATCGCCTGCAGCCGGCGCTGCTGGACCGGCTGATCCGGCCCGAAGGCGACGCGGCGCGCGTGATCTCCAAGTCCGAGTTGCGCGCCGCGGTGCTGCGCGACCTGGCGTGGCTGTTCAACGCGACGCAGCAGCACGCCGGCTGGGAAGAGAGCCACCCGACGCTGGCCGGCACGGTGCTCAATTTCGGCATGCCGCCGCTTTCCGGCCGGCAACTTTCGAAGCTCGACATCACGAAGCTCGAGCGCACGATCGCCGAAACGATCCGCCGCTTCGAGCCGCGCATCCTCGCCGACACGCTGCAGGTGCGCGCGCTCGAAGCGAGCAGCGTGCTCGATACGCACAACATGATCGAGTTCGAGATCCGCGGCCACCTGTGGGCGCAGCCGGTGCCGTTGGAGCTGCTGCTGCGCACGCAGATGGACCTCGAAGCCGGGCAGGTCGAAGTGCGCGAGGCGGCCGGCGCGTTGACGCCGGCCAAGCCGCGCTGAGCGGGGCGCGATGGACGCCCGCCTCGTCCGCCTCTACGAAGACGAGCTCGCGCACCTGCGCGATCTCGGCCGCGAGTTCGCGCGCGAGCATCCGAAGGCGCGCCACCTCGGCCTCGAGGAGATGGAGGTCGCCGACCCCTACGTCGAGCGCCTGCTCGAAGGCTTCGCCTTCCTCACCGCGCGTGTGCGCCTGAAGCTCGACGCCGAACAGCCGCGCCTGATCGAGCAGATCCTGCAGACGCTGTACCCCAACTTCACGGCGCCCGTGCCTTCGGCGATGGTGCTGCGGCTCGATGTCGACGCGTCGAACCCGAACCTCGTGCAGGGCTTCGAGGTCGCGCGCGGCACCGCCGTCACCTCGCGCGTGGCGCGCGGCCAGGACACCGCGTGCGAGTTCCGCACCGCGATGGCGGTGACGCTGTGGCCGCTGGAGATCGCCGAGGCGCGCTACTTCAGCCACGCGCCCGACCTCGGCCTCACGCGCATCGCGCCGGCGCGCGCCGCCAAGGGGGGGCTGCGTGTGCGGCTGCGACTCGGCGGCGGGTTGAGCTGGGACCAGCTCGCGCTGGACCGGCTCGTCATCTTCATCGCCGCCGACGACGATGTCGCCTGGCGGCTGCACAACCTGGTGCTCGGCAACGGCATCGGCACGCTCGTCGCGCCGGCGGGTGCCGCAGCGGCCGGTGGCATCAACCCCGACGCGCGCCAGTGGCGCGGCGCCGAGAGCGTGCAGCCCGTCGGCTTCGCGGCCGACGAGGCGATGCTGCCCGAGTTCGACCGCATGTTCAGCGGCCACCGGCTGCTGCAAGAGACCGCGGCGCTGCCGCAGCGCCTCTTGTTCTTCGAAGTGCGCGAGCTGCGCGAGCGCCTGGCCGCGCTGCGCGGCAACGAGGCCGAGATCGTGCTGCTCTTCGACCGCGGCGAGGCCGAGTTGCAGCCACTGGTCGATGCGACGAGCCTGGCGCTCTTCTGCACGCCGGCGATCAACCTCTTTGCCAAGCGGCTCGACCGCGTGCAGCTCGGCCCCGGCCAGGCCGAGTACCACGTCGTGCCCGACCGCATGCGCCCGATGGACTACGAGGTGCACCACGTCGAGCGCGTCATCGGCCATGGCGCCTCGGGCACCGACAGCGCCTGCGAGTTCACGCCGCTGTACCGCGCCACGCACCAGACGCTGCCCGCGGGGCACGGCCACTTCTCGCTGCGGCGCGCGCCGCGGCGGCCTTCGGAGCGCCAGCGCCAGCTCGGCGCGCGCGTGCCGAGTTACCTCGGCGACGAGGTGTTCCTCTCGCTCGTCGATGGCGAGCACGGGCCCTTCCGCATGCCGCTGCGCCAGTTGTCGGTACAGGCCTGGGTCAGCAACCGCGACCTGCCGGTGCTGCTGCCGCGCGAAGGCACGGCCGGCGGGGCCGACGGCGCGCTGTGGCAGCTCGATGCGCCGGGGCCGATCACGCAGGTGCGCTGCCTGCGCGGGCCGACGCGGCCGGTGACGCGGCGCATCGAGGGCGACGCCGGCTGGCGGCTCGTCAGCCAGTTGACGCAGCACCACCTCGCTCCCGACGACGACCCCGAGCGCGCCGCCGCGGCGCTGCGCTCGGCGCTGCGGCTGTACGGGCCGGCCGACGACACCTGGATCCGGCAGACCGACGGCCTGCGCCGGCTGCGCGTCGAGACGGTCGTGCGGCGGCTGCCGTTCGCCGGGCCACTCAGCTTCGGCAGCGGCATCGCGCTCGATCTCGAAGTGGACGACGCCGCGTTCCAGGGCGGCAGCGCCTTCCTGCTCGGCTGTGTGCTCGAGCGCTTCTTCGCCCGTCACGCGGCGATCAACAGCTTCACGCAGTTCACGCTGCGCGGCTCGACGCGCGGGCACATCAAGACCTGGCCGCCGCGGTTGGGTGGGCGCGCGACGGCGTGACGCGCGCCGCGGCGCTTTCGACGAACGACGGACGATGAGCACGAACGTGCGCAGCCCAGGCGGTGCGACGGCCGAAGCGCAGGCCGCGCTCGCCGAACTGCTGGCTGCCGTTGAAGCCGACCCGTCGGCGTTCGACTTCTTCGCGCTGATGCGCCGCATCGATTGCCTGCGCCGCGAGCAGCCGCGCACCGGCGAGGCACAACGGCCGCGCCAGGAGGCCATCCGCCTCGGCCAGGCGCCGGAGCTGGACTTCGCGCCGGCGCCGTTGCACGGCCTGCAACGCCGCGACGGCACACCGCCGCGCCTCTCGGTGCGCTTCTTCGGCCTGCTCGGGCCGATGGGGCCGATGCCGCTGCACTTCACCGAGGTCGTGCGCGAGCGGCTGCGCAACGACGGCGACCCGACGCTCGCGCACTTCCTCGACCTCTTCCATCACCGGCTGCTGTCGCTCTTCTATCGCGCCTGGGCGCAGGCGCAGCCGGTCGTGCATCTCGACCGGCCGGCCGAGGACCGCTTCGGCGCGTGGGTCGGTGCACTCGCCGGTTTGCCCGCACACAGCGGCGCGCTGCCGGCGCAGGCGTTGGCCTACCAGAGCGGCTGGCTGACGGCGCGCAGCCGCCACCCGGAGATGCTCGCCAAGGTCGTCGCGCAGTTCTTCGGCGTGCCGGCACGCGTCGAAGAGCACGTCGGCCTGTGGCTCGGGATCGACCACCACGACCGCACGCGCCTGTCGTTCGCGCGCAATCGGGCCGAGCGGGCGGCGACACCGCCGGCGGCGCTGGGCACCAGCGCCAACGCCGGCTCGCGCGTGTGGGACCGGCAGTACCGCTTCAGGCTGCACCTCGGGCCGCTGACGCACGCGCAGTTGCTCGCCTTTCTGCCCGGCGGTGAGGCCTGGCCGCGCCTGCTGCATTGGGTGCGCCTCTTGGCCGGGCGCGAGATGCAGTGGGAGCTGGAGCTGACTCTCGCCGCCGACGAGCAGCCGCGGCCCGAACTGGGCCGCACGCCGGGCGTCTCGCCGCGGCTGGGGCTGACAAGCCGGCTCGGAAGCAGCGCCGCCCGCCCCGGCCGCGCGCTGCGCCTGCGCCCGCAAACCTCGTTCCTTGCGCACCGCGCCGCGCTTGCGCGCGCGGCCGCTGAACGCGCCCACCCGGGCGCCGGAGTGCACCACGATGCCTGACATCTCGCGCGCCGCTTCGTTCGGCAAGCTCAACCCGCTCGCCTTCAAGGCGCTCGAAGGCGCCACCACCTTCTGCAAGCTGCGCGGCAACCCGTTCGTCGAGTTGCAGCACTGGCTCGTGCAGATCCTCAACGCGCCCGACAGCGACCTGCACCGCATCGTGCGCCACTACGAGCTGGACGCATCCGCGCTCGCCGCCGACCTGACGCAGTCGCTGGACCGCCTGCCGCGCGGCGCCAGCAGCATCAGCGACATCTCGCAGTTCGTCGACACCGCCGTCGAGCGCGGCTGGGTCTACGGCTCGCTGATGTTCGGCGAGCCGCAGGTGCGAACCGGGCACCTGATCGTCGGCCTCTTGAAGACCGCCTCGCTGCGCGGCGCGCTGCTGGCGATCTCGCGCCAGTTCGAGCGCATCAACGTCGACGACCTGGCGTCGAAGTTCGGCACGCTGCTCGCCGGCTCGCCCGAACACGGCGCCAAGGCCAGCGCCAGCGGCGCCGCACCCGGCGAGGCGAGCGACGCCATCGCGCCGGCCGCGATGGGCAAGGGCGAGGCGCTCAAGCGCTTCACCACCGACCTCACCGAACAGGCGCGCAGCGGCAAGATGGACCCGATCGTCGGCCGTGACGACGAGATCCGCCAGGTCGTCGACATCCTGATGCGGCGGCGGCAGAACAACCCGATCCTCGTCGGCGAGGCGGGCGTCGGCAAGACTGCCGTCGTCGAAGGCTTCGCGCAGCGCATTGCGCGCGGCGACGTGCCGCCGAGCCTGAAGGACGTGCAGCTGCGTGCGCTCGATGTGGGCCTGCTGCAGGCCGGCGCCAGCATGAAGGGCGAGTTCGAGCAGCGGCTGCGCAGCGTCATCGACGAGGTGCAGGCGACCCCGCAGCCGATCATCCTGTTCATCGACGAGACACACACGCTGGTCGGTGCCGGCGGCGCCGCCGGCACCGGCGACGCGGCCAACCTGCTCAAGCCCGCGCTCGCACGCGGCCAGCTGCGCACGATCGGCGCCACCACCTTCGCCGAATACAAGAAGCACATCGAGAAGGACCCGGCGCTGACGCGCCGCTTCCAGAGCGTGCAGGTCGACGAGCCCGACGAGCCGAAGGCCATCCTGATGATGCGCGGCGTCGCCAGCACGATGGAAAAGCACCACCGCGTGCAGATCCTCGACGAGGCGCTCGAAGCCGCGGTCAAGCTCAGCCACCGCTACATCCCGGCGCGCCAGCTGCCCGACAAGAGCGTCAGCCTGCTCGACACCGCCTGTGCGCGTGTCGCCGTCAGCCTGCACGCCACGCCGGCCGAGGTGGACGATTCGCGCAAGCGCATCGAGGCGCTGACGACCGAGCTCGAGATCATCGGCCGCGAAAAGGCGATCGGCATCGACACCGCGGCGCGTGAGTCGGAAGCTAACACGCAGCTCGCCGCCGAGCAGGAGCGGCTCGCGGCCCTCGAAAAACGCTGGGCCGACGAGAAGACGCTGGTCGACGAGCTGCTGGCGCTGCGCGCCAAGCTGCGCGGCGGCGTCGATGTCGTCGAAGGCACCGGCAGCAAGCTCGAAGCCGAGGCGAAACCGGCCGCGCCGGCACTCACCGAAGGGGAACGCGCCGACACGCTGGCGCAGCTGCGCGACGTGCAGGCGCGGCTGACGGCGCTGCAAGGCGAGAACCCGCTGATCCTGCCCACCGTCGACCAGCAGGCGGTGGCCAGCGTCGTCGCCGACTGGACCGGCATCCCGGTGGGCCGCATGGCGGCCAACGAGATCGAGACGATCCTCAACATCGCCAAACAACTCGGCGAGCGCGTGATCGGCCAGGACCACGCGATGGAGATGATCGCCAAGCGCATCCAGACCTCGCGCGCGGGGCTGGACAACCCGAGCAAGCCGATCGGCGTGTTCATGCTCGCCGGAACCTCGGGCGTCGGCAAAACCGAGACGGCGCTGGCGCTGGCCGAGGCGCTGTACGGCGGCGAGCAGAACCTGATCACGATCAACATGAGCGAGTACCAGGAGGCGCACACCGTCTCCACGCTGAAGGGCGCGCCGCCCGGTTACGTCGGCTACGGCGAAGGCGGCGTGCTGACCGAAGCGGTGCGGCGCAAGCCCTACAGCGTCGTGCTGCTCGACGAGGTCGAGAAGGCGCACCCCGACGTGCACGAGATCTTCTTCCAGGTCTTCGACAAGGGTTTCATGGAAGACGGCGAAGGCCGCTTCATCGATTTCAAGAACACGCTGATCCTGCTGACCACCAACGCCGGCACCGAGCTGATCGCCAGCCTGTGCAAGGACCCCGAACTGATGCCCGACCCCGAGGGCATGGCCAAGGCGCTGCGCGAGCCGCTGCTGAAGGTGTTCCCGCCGGCGCTGCTGGGCAGGCTGGTGACGATCCCGTACTACCCGCTGTCCGACGAGATGCTCGGCCGCATCGTCAAGCTGCAACTCGGCCGCATCCAGAGACGCGTGCAGCAGCGCTGGAAGGTGCCGTTCGAAGTGGGTGACGACGTGATCGAGCTCGTCGTCAGCCGCTGCACCGAGAGCGAGTCGGGCGGGCGGATGATCGACGCGATCCTCACCAACACGATGCTGCCCGACGTGAGCCGCGCGTTCCTGCAGCGCATGCTCGAAGGCCAGGCGGTGGGCGGCGTGCGGGTCGGTGTCGCCGATGGCAACTTCAGCTACCAGTTCGACTGACGTGGGCGACCTCGACAAGGCTCTCGCTGCGGCCATCGAGCATCTGCGCGAGGAGCGCATCGACGAGGCCGAGCCGGCCTTGCGCGCGATCCTCGATCGCCGGCCCGGCCACCCCGACGCGCTGCATTACCTCGGCGTGCTGCGCCACACGCAAGGTCGCGTCGACGAGGCGGTGGCGCTGATCCGCGAGGCGCTGGCCGCCGAGCCTGCCTACGCGAGCGCCTGGAACAACCTCGGCAACGTGCTCTTGCTCGCCGGTCGCGGCGACGAAGCGGCCGACGCCTACGAGCACGTGGTGCGCCTGGGCACTGGCCGCCAGCCTGTGCCGGAAGCCGTGCGCGCGATGGGCAACCTCGGCGCGCTGCACCGCAAGCTCCATCGCCTGGAGCGCAGCGAGGCGGTGCTGCGCGAAGCGGTGCGGCTCGACCCCGAGTTCGCCGAGGCTTGGTACAACCTTTCGATCACGCTGATCGACCTCGGCCGCATCCCCGAGGGCCTGAAGGCGCACAGCAAGGCCGTCGCGCTGTGGCCCGAGGAGGCGCAGTCGCGCGAGGAAGTCATCCGCGCGTTGACGCGCCTGGGCGAACGGGAGCGCGCCGCGCGCCTGCTGCGCGAGTGGCTGGCCGAGGACCCGGGCAACGCGGTCGCCGAGCACATGCTCGCCGCTTGTCTGGCTGACGCGAGAGCAAGCGATGGCAAGAGCGCGACGCCCGCCCGCGCCAGCGACGACTACGTCCAGCAGGTCTTCGACGGCTTCGCCGCGTCGTTCGACGCCAAGCTCGAAGCGCTCGGCTACCGCGCGCCGGGGCTCGTTGTCGAGGCGCTGCGCGAGGCGGTCGGCGCACCAGCGGCGAACCTGGACATCTGCGACGCCGGCTGCGGCACGGGCCTGTGCGGCCCGGGACTGAAGCCGTTCGCGCGGCGGCTCGCCGGCTGCGATCTCAGCGAAGGGATGCTGCGCCGCGCGCATGCGCGCTCGTTGTACGACGTGCTGCACAAGGCCGAGTTGGTGCACTACCTGCACACGCAGCCGGGCGCCTTCGACGCGGTGGTGTCGGCCGACACGCTGTGCTACTTCGGCGCACTCGAAGAAGCGGCCGCGGCGGCGGCGCGCTCGCTGCGGCCGGGCGGCGTGCTCGTCTTCACCGTCGAGGCGCTGCCCGAAGCGAGCGCCGTGCCGCATCGACTCCAACCGAACGGCCGCTACGCGCACGCGCCGGCCTACCTGAAGCGCGTGCTCGCCGATGCCGGCTTCGAGGTGCGCGCGCTCGTCGCCGAGACGCTGCGCATGGAAGGCGGCGAGCCGGTACCGGGCTGGCTCGTCGTGGCGAAGAAGCCCGAGTCCGCCGCTGCCGAAGGCGCCGCGGCATGACGATCGAACTGCGTGTACCCGGCCGCCAGCAGATGAGCCAGATGTCGTGCTGGTGGGCCTGCATGGCGATGGTGCTCGAGTACTACGGGCGCGACTACACGTACCCGTGGCAATTCAACGCGCAGTTCGCGCGGCCGTGGAACCGGCCGCACGACGGCACGCCGGACATGGTCTACGAGAGCCTCGATGCGGCCGCGGCGCGCAGCTGGGACCTGCCGCCGGCCGACTCGCGCCACTACCTCGAGCCCTACGAGTGGTACGAGCACGGCCTGCCGGCCAACCGCGCCGCGTTCGAGCGCCTCGGCGACATCTCGGGCTTTCGCGGCTTCGACCGCCCGGCCTTCGGCGCCTGGACCGCCACCGACGTGCAGACGCGGCTGCGCAGTCACGGCCCGTTCGTCTTCTTCGGTTCGTGGAACGGCTTCCCGCACGCCATCCTCACCGTCGGCGTCATCGACCGCGGTGTGGGCGTCGACGCCGACATCGTGACGATCGACCCGATCCGCGGCTTTGCGACGCAGGAGCCGCTGCCCGCCTTCAACCGGCGCATGGTGCAGCGCCTGAGCGGCGCCGACTTCGCGAGCCTGAACCCGATGCACTACCCGACCGACCGGCCCGTGCGCGACACCGTCAGCCACGATGGATGATCCCTCGGTGTCGTTGTGCCAGCCCGCGGCGCGTGCGAGCCTGTCGTGCCGGATGACTTTCGACGCTGTCGTCCGCCCCGGCCCTGGCCGAGCATGAAACCAGCCTCGCGCGTCGCACGCCTGCTGCACCGAACCGAGCCGCCATGCCATCGCCCTTCAACTTCACCTGCCCGCTGCCCGCCGACGACCTGCGCTTCGAGTCGATGACGGCGACGCAGGCGCTGTCGGCGCTGGAGGCGATCGAGGTGACGCTCGTGTCGAGCAAGCCCGACATCGCCGCCGAGAAGCTGCTCGGCGAGCCGGCTGGCGTGACGGTGGCGCTGCGCGAAGGCGGCAAGCGCTTCTTCAACGGCATCGTCGCGCGCTTCGCCGTCGGCAAGGGCAGCCGCGGCCGGCACTACCGCTATCACGCGACGCTGCGGCCATGGCTGTGGTTCCTGACGCGCACGTCGGACTGCCGCATCTTCCAGGACATGACGGTGCCGGAGATCGTCGAGAAGGTCTTCGGCGACCACGGCGCGATCGCCAACTTCGAGTTCAAGCTCTTCGGCAGCTACCGCAAGCGCACCTACTGCGTGCAGTACCGCGAGAGCGACTTCCAGTTCATCGCCCGCCTGATGGAAGAAGAGGGCATCTACTGGTTCTTCGTGCACGCCGAGGGCGCGCACAAGCTGATGCTGGTCGACGACATCGGCGCGCTGCCCACCGCCGCCGAGGCCGAGACGCTGCCCTTCCACGCGCTGGCCGGCGGCGCGCCGCCCGACGTGGACTACATCGGCCAGTGGAGTTGCACGCGCGAGGTGCGCACCGGCAAGACGGCGCTCGCGAGCTACGACTTCGAGCGGCCGACGACGCCGCTGCTCGTGGAGCAGAAGCACGCACGATCCCATTCGCTGGACGACTACGAGCGCTTCGACTTCGAGGGCGACTACACGCAGAAGGCCGACGGCCAGCACCTCGCCGACGTGCTGCTCGACGAGCACCAGGCGCGCTTCGAGCGCGCCGCCGGCGGCACGAACGCGCGCGCGCTTGCGGTGGGGCACCTCTTCAAGCTCGACCGCCACCCGCGCAGCGACCAGAACGCGCAGTACCTGTGCGCGCAGTTGCACGTCAGCGCGCACGTCGCGCCGTATGAAGCCGGCACCGGTGGTGGCGCGGCCGGTGGCGACGCCAGCGACTACCAGTGCCAGTTCACCGCCGCGCCGGCCACGCAGGCCTGGCGGCCCGAGTGCCGCACGCCCAAGCCCCGCGTCGGCGGGCCGCAGACCGCGCTCGTCGTCGGCCCCTCGGGCGAGGAGATCTTCACCGACAAGTACGGCCGCGTGAAGGTGCAGTTCCACTGGGACCGCTACGGCAAGAAGAACGAGAAGAGCAGCTGCTGGGTGCGCGTGTCCACGCCCTGGGCGGGCAAGAGCTTCGGCTTCATCCAGATCCCGCGCATCGGCCAGGAGGTCGTCGTCGACTTCCTCGAAGGCGACCCGGATCAACCGCTCATCACCGGCCGCGTCTACAACGCCGAACAGATGCCGCCATGGGAGCTGCCGGCCAACGCCACGCAAAGCGGCGTGCTGACGCGCAGCAGCAAGGGCGGCGCCTACGGCAACGCCAACGCCATCCGCTTCGAGGACAAGAAGGGCGCCGAGCAGCTGTGGATCCATGCCGAGAAGAACATGGACATCGAGGTCGAGAACGACGAGACGCACTGGGTCGGGCATGACCGCACGAAGACCATCGACCACGACGAGACGGTGATGGTCAAGCACGACCGCACCGAGACTGTGGGGCACGACGAGACCATCACCATCGGCAACAACCGCACCGAGACGGTGGCCGTCGACGAGGCGATCACGATCGGTGCCAACCGTACCGAGGCGGTCGGCGCCAACGAGACGATCACGATCGGCGCCAACCGCTCGATCACCGTCGGCGCCAGCGAGACTGCCACCGTGGCGCTGCAGCGCACGCACGCGGTGGGCGTGAACGAGAGCATCGCCATCGGCGCGGCGCAGGAAGTGGCCATCGGCGCCGCGCAGACGATCGCCGTCGGCGCCAACCAGAGCACGTCCGTCGGCGCGAACCAGAGCACCAGCGTCGGCGGCAACCGCGCGGTGGAGGTCGGCAAGGACGAGACGCACAAGGTCGGCGCCAACCGCACGGCGACGGTGGGCAAGGACGACAAGCTCAGCGTCGGCAAGAACCTCGTCATCGACGCGGGGGACTCGGTGACCATCAAGACCGGCAGCGCCAGCATCACGATGAAGAAGGACGGCACCATCACCATCAAGGGCAAGGACATCACGATCGATGGCTCGGGCAAGGTCAACGTGAAGGCCTCGGGCGACATCGTGATGAAGGGCTCGAAGATCCTGCAGAACTGAAGCCATGCACGCACGTGACGTTCCGCCGCAGGCACTCTGCGGTACCGAGGCCCGCTCGACGCCGTCCGACGGCGCGGCCGACCTGCTGGCCCCGCTGCTGAATGCGCCGGCGGCGCAGGAGCCGGCGGCCCCACCACCTGCGGCGGCCCTCGGCGCGGGCGTCGTCATCGGCGAGCTGCTCGCCTTGCAGCCGGGCCCGGTGGCACTCGTGCGCTACGCCGGCCAGCCGGGCACGCAGGCGCTCGGCGCCGCGACCACGGTGGACCTGCACGGCGCCCACATCGGCGCCGCGGTGGTGCTGGCGTTCGAGCACGGCGACCCGCACCGCCCGGTGGTGATCGGCGTCGTGCAGGGCAGCGGCGCCTGGCCGTTGCCCGAGGCGCCGGCGCAGGTTCAGGTGGACGCCGACGGCCAGCGCCTCGTCGTCCACGCCCGCGAGCAACTCGTGCTGCGTTGCGGCAAGGCGAGCATCACGCTCACGAAGGCAGGCAAGGTGTTGATCGAGGGAACCTACCTGTCCAGCCGATCGAGTGGCGTCAACCGCATCAAGGGTGGCTCGGTCCAGCTCAACTGACCCCGGAGGTCCAGAAGGCCATGGCAGCGACTGCATTGCCCGTGCCGTACTTCATCCAGCCCACGCCCATCACCTGCCAGAGCACCTGCCTGAAGATGATGGCGATGTACCTCGAACGCGAGGTGGTGCAGCAATCCACCGGCGCCGAGGTGATCTCGATCGACCAGATCTGGCAGGACGTGAACGCCGCGCCCGGGCGGCCCTCCGCCAGCCGCAATGCGCATGTCAACTTCAAGTGGTGGCTGGAAAAACGCTTCCCGAGCCTCGGCTTCGATTACGTGCAGACCGGCGCCGAAGACGCTGCCGCCAGCTTCATCACCAAGTCCATCGACCGGCGCATGCCCGTGCTGATGAGCGTGAGCCACGAGCGCGTGGCCGGGCACATCATCCTCGTCATCGGCTACGAGGACTACCTGCCGAACATGAGCAGCGAGGGTTTTCGCATCATCGCTCACGACCCCTACGGCCGCTTCGACCCCGAACTCGATTCCAGCCTCTACGGCAAGAAGCGCGACCACGGCGCGATGTCGCTCACCTCCGGGTCGGAAAGCGGCCCGGGCATGTCGGTGAGCCTGCCGATCACCTCGGTCGGGCGCCGCCGCGAGTACGGCGGCAGTGCCGGCAAGTACATCTTGCTGATGCCGCGCCACTGAACACGCGCGCACCGATGGAACTCATCAACGCCACGCGCATGACCGCCGGCTACACGATGGGCCTGGAGCCCAGCGGCCGGGAACTGCTCGTCGTGGTGATGAAAGGCACCTTCATGCTGCCTCGGCCCGGCGAGGCGATGCGCCTGGCCGATGCCCAACTGCCCCTCGTCATGGCCGACACCTTCACCGGCGAGCCCGGCTTCAGCGCCCCGGTGCACGAGGTGGACTTCGCGCCGCGCAAGCCCGCCTGCGACGTGCTGCTCGTCGGCAGCGCGCACGCGCCGGCAGGCATGCAGGCCACCGGCCTGTCGGTATGCCTGCGCGTGGGCCCGCTCGAGAAGCGGGCCGAGGTCTTCGGCGAGCGCGCCTGGCAGCGCAGTGGCAGCGGCTACGTCGCCGGCGCCCCGCAGCCGTTCACGCAGCTGCCGCTCAGCTACGACCGCGCCTTCGGCGGCCGCGACCGGCGCAGCGCCGACGACACCCAGCACGACGCGTACCTCGCCAACCCGGTGGGCCGTGGCTGGTTCAGCGCAACGCAGAAGGACGACGCCCGCCGCATCGAGGGTGCGCCGCTGCCCAACCTCGAGCATCGCGGCCAGCCCGTGCGCGACCCGCACGGCAGCTACGCCCCGGTGGCCTTCGGCCCGCTCGGCCGCGGCTGGCCGGCGCGCGCGCGCTTCGGCGGCACCTACGACGAGCGCTGGATGAACGACGACTTCCCGTTCCTGCCGAGGGATTTCGACGAACGCTACTACCAGGCCGCACCCGAGGACCAGCAGCTCGCGCACCCGAAGGCGGCGCTCGACGTCGTGCTCGAAGGCTTCACGCCCGACGGCGCGCGCCGCTTCGCACTGCCGTACTTCGAGGCACCGGTGCACGTGTTCCCGAAGAGAGGCGGGCGCGAGGACCACGTCGCGACCCTCGACACCATCGTCTTCGAGCCCGATGCCGAACGCTTCACGATGACCTGGCGCGTGGCGCGGCCGCTGAAGAAGAGCCTGCACGAGGTCGCGCAGGTGCTCGTGGGCCGCAAGGGGCGCGAGTGGTGGCTCGCGCGGCAAGAACGCGACGGGGTCGTCGCGGCGGCGCCGCAGGCCGTGGCAGTCGAGGCCGGCGCCGGATGAGCGCTCCGGCTGCCAAGGCAATGGCCGTCGTGCGAGTCGGCCTCGTGACGGCGGTCGGCGCCACCGCGCCGTCGAGCTGTGCCGCCCTGCGCGCGAAGATCGGCAACCCCAGCGAAACGCGCTTCACCGACGCCTCCGGGCAGTGGATCACCGCACATCAGGTCCAGCTCGAAAAGCCATGGCGCGGCCTGGCCAAGCTGGCGCGGATGGCCGCGCTGGCCATCGAGGAGGCGCTGCACCCGCTGCCTCGGTCGCACTGGGGCCGGCTGCCTGTTCTCCTGTGCGTGGCCGAGCCCGACCGGCCGGGGCGCATCGACGCACTCGAAGCGGATCTCGCCGTCGAGATCCGGCGGTTGCTGGGCGTCCGTTTCGACGAGGCCCGTTCGGCGACGGTAGCGCATGGCCGCGTGGCCCTGGCCGTGGCGCTCAACTCCGCACGCCGGCTGCTTGCCGAACACGACTGCGAGCAGGTGCTGATCGTGGCCGCCGACGGCCTGATCGGCCGCCACACGCTCGGCGCCTACGAGGCGGGCAGCCGCCTGCTCACCGGCAACAATTCCAACGGCTTCATGCCCGGCGAGGCCGCCGGCGCCGTGCTGCTGGGGCGCGCCGATGCGGCCGGCGGCCCGCAGGGCCGGCTTCTGATCGCCGGACTCGGCTTCGCGCGCGAGGCGGCGCACATCGCCAGCGAGGCGCCCCTGCGGGGCGACGGGTTGACCGTGGCCATCCGGGGCGCGCTGCACGAAGCGGGTTTGGCGATGCACGACTTCGACTGCCGCATCGCCGACGTAACCGGCGAACACTATTACTTCAAGGAAGCGTCGCTGGCGCTTTCGCGCACGCTGCGCGGCCGCAAGGAAAGCTTCGATCTCTGGCACCCCGCCGAATGCACCGGCGAGGTCGGGGCTGCCAGCGGCGTGGTGATGCTGGCCGTTGCCGAGGCTGCATGCGCCAAGGGCTACGCGCCTGGCGCGAACATCCTGGCGCACTGGTCGGGCGACAGCGGCCACCGCGCCGCCGCCGCCCTGCGGTGGCACCCCACCGGCGCCGCCGTGTCGGCCTGAGGCCGCCGCCCAACGCCTGCAGCACCGAACGGAGGACCCTCCATGGCCAACAAGGTCTTCGCCAACATGATGGAGGTGTCGTGCAAGGCGGGCGCAGGCAAGTCGATCTGCGCCTTCCCCGACGTGTGCTTCACGCCACCGCAGACGCCGGCCACGCCACCGGGAGTGCCGATTCCCTATCCGAACACCGGCATGTCCTCGGATACCACGAGCGGATCGACGAGCGTGAAAGTCTCGGGCCAAGAGGTCATGCTCAAGAACAAGAGCTACTACAAGCGCAGCACAGGCGACGAGGCCGGGTGCGCGCCGAAGAAGGGCGTCATCACCAGCACAAACATGGGCAAGGTGTATTTCACCGCCTGGTCCATGGACGTGAAGGTGGAGGGCGAGAACGTCGTGCGGCACTTCGACTTGACGACGCACAACCACAATCCGCCGCCCGGCCAGACGCCGCCCTGGCCGAACATCGAGTCCATCAACCCGAACCAGCCGCAGACGAGCAAGCCGTGCGACAAGACCAGCTGCCGCACCGACGTCGGCGATCAACGCTACGAGCGACTGCGCAAGGCCACGCCCAACAGTGCCGCGCGCAAGCAGGTGAACAAGAAGTGGCCGCGCACCTGTGCCGCGTGCGGGCAGGCGAAGCGGCGGCTGGCGGCCGACCACATCTTCCCGCTCTTCGAGATGACCGCGCTGCCCGGCTTCGCGTGCCTGCCGTACAAGGAGCAGAAGCGGATCGCGAATCACCCTTCGAATTTCGTCGGGCTGTGCAAGTCGTGCAACAGCTCCAAGGGATCGAAGACCTGGAAGGATTGGAAGGGCAATCCCGCGCCTGACAAGAAGATCCGCCGCGGCGTCAAATCACGCGCCTCCGAGGCTTCCCGAGAGGCGAAGAAACAGCTTGCCGCCGACATCCGGGCCGTCCCCTGCTGACCCATGACAACGATGAAGTACCCCACGGCCATTGACGAGAGCATCGCCCGGCGCTTCGTGAAGCACCGCTCGAAGGACCTCGGCTACAAGGTGGCGCTTGTGCTCGCGCCGCTCGACCGGAAGGTCGCGGCCGGCCTCACGGCGTTGCCCGTCCAGTGGCGCACCGCCCTCGAGAAGACCACCTGGCCGGAGGCGGCCACCGCGCTCGGCTGGGATCGGCTGCGCGAGCACCTGCCCCGGGTATGCGAGCTGCTCGACGAGCGAGTGGTCGGCCTGGGCGCGCTGCTGCCGACCGACGAGCCGCCCACCTTGCTTTACTTCCTCACCGGCGAGCGCTCGGAACTCGTCGCCTTCGAAGGCTTCCTGCCTTCGAAGACACCGGCCAAGACGACCCCACCTGACTTGGCGGCCGTGCAGAAGGTCCACGACGGTTGGTTCGAGTTCTACAGCGGAGAGCTCGGTCCGATGCCCGAGGAGGAGTGGGAGCCGCTCGGGGAGGGCGACGACGACCTGGTCTCCGTGGCCATCAAGGGCTCGGCGTCGGTGGGCTTCATCAGGAACACGCAAGCGGCGCACATCGTCTGGTCCGAAGACGACGAGGTCGAACCAGTTGCGTCGGTGACCGCGGCGCTGGACGACTGGATCGCCAGCAGCTTCGACGAGGACTGAGACGCCGTCGGTGGCAGCCAGGCGTGGCCGATCCGTCCCGCGCGCACGAGCCCCCTTGCGAACGCCCTGGACGTCGACGCCCGCCACGCAAGCCCATGACCCCCCTCGCCCGCCCCACCGTCCCCGCCGTCGTCGCGCAGCACCTCGAAGACGCGGCGGCGCTGCGCCACACGCGCGCCGTGCTGTTGCGCGCGCCGCACGTCGAGCTGAAGCGGCTGGCGCGGCTGGACGAGCGCCTGAGCGCGCACCTGGACGGCGCGCTCGTCGCGGGCGACGACGGCTGGCGGGCCGCGCTCGCGGCGCTCGAGTCGCCGGGCGTCGGCCAGCTCTTCGTGGCCGCGGTGCTCGCCATCGAGAGGCACGACGAGGCGCAGGTCGATCGTCTGCTCGCACTGGTCGACGCCTTGCCGGCCGAAGCCACGCGGGCGCTCGCATCGGCGTTCGGCTGGGTCTCGGCGCAGGCGCTGCGCGGTCTGACGGCTTCGCTGCTGAAATCGGCGCAGCCGCAGGCGCGCTGGCTCGGCATCGCCGCCTGTGCCGCGCACCGTGTCGACCCCGCAGACGCGCTGGCCGCGGCGCTGCAAGCGCCCGAGCCACTGTTGCGCACGGCCGCGCTGCGCACGGCCGGCCGGCTGGGCCGCATCGACCTGCTGCCCGCGGTGCTGGCCTCGTTGCAGTCGGGCGACCCGGCCCACGACGCCGCGACGCAGGTCGCGGCGGCCTCGGCAGCGCTGTTGCTGGGCGACACTGGGCCAGCCAGGCAGGCGCTGCGCTCCTTCGCGCTGCAGCGCGAGCCTGGGGCTGCCGAGGCGCTGCAGCTCAGCCTGCTGGCCGCCCAGCCGGACGCCGCGCGCGCCCTCGTGCGGCGGCTTGCGGCCGAGGGCGCGCCGCTGCGCACGACGCTGCGCGCCGCGGCCTGGGCCGGCGATGTGCAGGCCGTGCCGTGGTTGATCAAACAGATGGCCGACCCGGCGCATGCGCGGCTGGCCGGCGAGGCCTTCAGCTTTCTAACGGGGGCCGACCTCGCCTTGCTCGATCTCGAGCGCAAGGACGCCGCCCCGGCACCAAACGGCCCGAGCGACGAACCCGCCGATGACGAGGTCGCGCTCGACGAGGACGAGAGCCTGCCCTGGCCGGACATCGACCGTGTACGGGCCTGGTGGGAGGCCCGCCGCGCATCGATGCCGACCGGCGAGCGCTGCTTCATGGGCGCCGAGGCGAGTGCAGCGCATTGCACCGCCGTGCTGCGCACCGGCGGCCAGCGGCAGCGGCACGCCGCGGCCTTGCTGCTGACGCTGATGAAGCCCGGCACGCCGGTATTCAACGTCGCGGCGCCGGCCTGGCGCCAGCAGCGTGCGCTCGGGCTGCCGATGCGGGTGAGCTGAAGGCGCGCCGGCACCCGGCGATCCACCGCCGAGGCACCGCCGACGGCGGCACGGGGCCTGGACGCCGCGCCCGCGCCGCAGCGCCTTCAGGGCCTGCTGCGCTCCAGCGCCCGCCGCTCGAACAGATAGTCCGTATCGCCCTGGTGCCCTGCCGTGCGCGACGCGCCGTACTGCGGCGTCTGCGGGAAGTCCTTCACCACCGCGTCGCGCACGCGCTCGAAGAGGTTGCCGCCGGGCTGCCAGCGGTCGAGGCTCTCGAGGGCGCGCATGAAGTGCCAGGCGAAGATCGAGTGGCCGCCGCGGCCGCTGTCGGCCACCGGCTCGTCGCCGCCGGAGCTCATCACCACCGCGGCGCGGCGGCGCAGCAGCTCTTCGGCGTCGAGCGCGCGGTTGCCGAGTTGCACGCGCTCCTTGCCGACCAGCGTGCCCGAGTAGCAGCTGTCGGAGACGAGCATGAGCTGGCGCGCGCCGACGGCGGCGACGAGCCGCGCGATGTCGGCGTTGGACAGCCACGTGCCCGGCAGCTCGGCGTCGACGTCGGCCGGCAGCCAGAAGCCGGTCTCGACGCCGTTGACCGGCACGACGACGCCGTGGCCGGCGTAGTAGACGATCACCGAGTCGCCGCTCAGCGCCTGCAGCGCCAGGCGGTTGAAGGCGCGCAGGATGTCCTCACGCTTCGCGTCCTCGAGCACCGTCGCCTCGTAGCCGAGCCGCCCTTCGAGCAGCGCGCGCACGGCGCGCACGTCGGGCACGGCGCCGGTCAGCTCGGGCACGCGGCTGTCGTCGTACTTGTTGACGCCGATCAGCAGCGCGAGCTTGCGCTGGATGCCGGGCAGCTCGGCCTGGATCACGCGCCGCTGGCCCGGGCGCAGCGGCAAGGCGGCGGGCGCGCCCGGCGTCGCGGTTGCACCCGGCGCACTCGACGCTGACGGCGCGCCCGCTGACGCTGCTGCGGCCCGCGCCGCCTGCACGCGCTGCTTCAGCTCCTCGCTGATCAGGCAGCGCCCCGTTTCCAGCTCAGCCTCGTTCGTGCACAGCGGCGCGTCGGCCAGGCGCGGGTCTTCCTGCAGCCGGTACACGCCCTTGGCAAACACCTTCTGCTTGAAGCGGCTGCGCGCGGCCAGCAGCGTCTGCGCCTCTTCGCGCGAGACGGTCGACCAGTCCAGCGTACCCGCGGGTTGCCCATCGCCGCCTTCCAATGCCACCGCGGCGTCGAAGAGGCGGCTCCTCGTCGGCGTGCTCATCGCCATCGGCACGCTCACCGCGAAGCGGGACGCGTCGAGGACGTGCACCGTGCTCGCCGTGGCCGGGTCACCGACGCTGCCGGTCAGCGCCGACGGCGCGACACCGAAGCCGAGCACGTTGCCCGCCGACGGCGTGACGAGGTTGCCCGCCGCATCGGCCGCGAACGGGATCGCGGCCAGCCCGAACGCCGTGAAGTCGGCGACGAGTCCGCCGAGCGCCACCTGGAGCGGATCGTCGACGAGCAGCACCCAGCGGCCGTTCGGCGCGGCAAGCGCCGCGGCGCCGGCCGTGCTCGTGTTCGTGAAGGCCGCGAGCGCTGGCGTCGTCAGGCCGCGCAGCACGATCGCGTCGCCGGCGCCGGCGGCGGTGAGCGAACCGCCGGGTCCGACGTTGATGCGGTCCGCGGCGAGCGCCAGCCGCGAAGGGACGGCGAGCGCGCCGTCGATGGCCAGCGCACCGCTGCCCACGGCGACCTGCAGCGTCGTCGTCGACGCCGCCGGCATGCCGGCCAGCGCCTGCGACAACGCCGCGGCGTCGATGCCGGCGCCGGCGCCGCCGATCACGAGGCCCGCCGGTGAATCGTTGCTCAGCACGAACGCGCGGCCGGCGGTGAAGGTCGGCTGCCCGCTTGCGTCGGCCACGAGCGGCAGCGCGTTGTGCGTCATCAGCGAGACGGTGTCGCTGGCGCGCAGCGACCAGCCGCCGGCCAGCGCCACCGTCGGCGCACTGCTGGCCGCGGCGCCGCCGTCGACCGTCAGGTTGCCCGCGGTCGCCTCGACGCTCGACACGCCGCCGGTGGCGCTGAAGCCGACACCGGGCGCGCCGGCGCCGCTGCCGGCGATCGCGACGCGCGCGCCGCTGAGCACATTGCCACCGAGCAGCGACACTCCGAGGCCGCCGCTCGACGCCACGCCGTCGATGGCCAGTGCGCCGCCCGTCGTGATCGTCGTGTCGAGCAGGCTCAGCAGCGAGCCGTTGATGCCCGCGCCCTGCGCCTGCAATGTGATCGGGCCCTGGCCGGTGACGAGCGCGTTGTCGACCCGCAGCGCGCCGTTGGCGACGAGCGTCGTCGGGCGGTTCGCGACCGACGGCGCTTGCAGTTCGACCGACTCCATCTCGATCGCCGGCGCGCCGCCCGCCGCGCCAGCCGCGCCCGAATCGCCGCGCAGCGTGACCGCCGTGGCATCGCGCCCGTCCAGCGTCAGCCCGCTCGTGCCCGCCGGCACGGCCAGGATGTGCGGCCGCGACGGCGCGAAGATAACGGCGTCGCCGAGCAGGCGCAGGCCCGCCTGCCCGTTCGCGATACCTTCGAGTGTCATCGCCGCGCCGATGGCCGTGAGCACGGTCGGCGCACCACCGCTGGCCGCCTGCCCGCCCTCGACGACGAGGCCGTGGCCGCCGAAGAGGTTCTCGCCGCGCAGCCGCAGCTCGGAGCCGGCGCCCGCCGCGGGGTCCGACACCTCGAGCGCGGTGCCGCTCGCGACGTGCAGGCCGCTGGCGAAGGCGTTCAAGCCGGCGCTGCGGCCGTCGAGCGTGAGCTGCTGGGTGGCGACGAGCGTGCTGTCGCGCAGCGCGATGCCGGTCTGCTGGTCGGCCCGCCCGGCGAGCAGGATCCGCGCGGCGCGCAGCGTGCTGCCGAAGACGTCGACACCGCCGCTGCCCTGGCGGCTGGCGCCGCCGCCGCGGATGGCGCCGCTGCCCGCGTCGAGCAGGCTCGTGGCGATGATGAGCGCCGGCCCGAAAGCGGTGACATCGGCCTGCTCAATCCACGGCCCGACAGCCGAGGCGCCCAACTGCGGCGACGTCACGCTTTGCACTGCGCCGAAGCGGATGTCGCCGCCACCGGTGGTGATCATCGTGCTGTCCAGCCACATGCCCTGCGGCGTGAGGCCGCTGGTGGCGAAGTCGACCGAGAAACCGCTGCCGGCGCCGGTGATCGTCGTGTCGAACAGATTGACGCGCGCCCCGCCGAAAGACAGCGCGCCGTTGCCCCCTTGCAGCGCGGCCTGCCCTATGCGCACACCGAGGCCGCCGATGAAGCTCGTCGGCCCGGCCTGCGGCAAAGCCAGCGACACGTCGAAGAGGTCGATCGACGGCCCGCTGCCCATGCCGCCGGCCGGCGCCGCTGCGTCGAAAGTGGCGCGTGTCGCCGCGGCGAGATCGAATCGCGGCCCGACGGGCGTCTGCGCGTTGAAGATCCCGAGGCCCGTGCCGGTGACCGAATGCCCCTCCAGATCGAACGTCGCATTGGCGACGCTGACGCTGGCGCCAGGCGCGCTCGCCCAGGCGGTGACGCGCACGCCGTCGCCATTGCCCCCGCGGCCGACGATCGTGAAGCTCGCGCCGGTGCCGGCCGCGGCGTTCAGCGCCAGGCGCGCGTTGTCGTCGACGGCAACGCCGTGGTAGCCGGCGCCCTCGATGCGGATCTCCTGTGTCGCGGTGAGCACCGAGCCGCCGCTGATCTGCACGCCGTCGTCGAGGTTGGCGGCCGAGCCGGCGCCGAACAGCACGATGCGCGCAGCGTCGATGGTCGCGGCGCGCGTCGTCGTGAAGCCGACGTAGTCGTGGATGCGCACGCCGGCGCCGGCACCGGCCGCGCCCGAGTAGCCGGCCGCGTCGAGCGTGCCGGCGCCGAGGTCGAGCGTCGCGCCGTGGATCTCGACGCCGGGCCGCAACGGGCCCTGCGCACCGGGGCGCCCTTGCGCGACGTTGCGCTGCACCGTGCTGCCGTCGGGCAGCGTCAGCGTCGTCGGCGCGGCGCCGCGCAGCGTGACGCTGCCGCCGTGCGTGGTGATCGTGCTGTCGACGATGCGGATCGCGCCCGGCATCGCACCGCCGGCACTGAACACCAGCGACAGCGGCGCGCCGGTCGACGTGATCGCGGCGCCGTTGCCGATGACGATGTCGCGGCCGGCTTCGAGTGTGAGCGTCACCGGCGTCGGCGGCGCCACGGACAACGTCACCGTCGGCTGGAACGTCTGCGAAGGCGGCTGGCCCATCGTGATGTCGCCGAAGCCGTCCTGCGCGCCGCCGCCGGTGACGACACGCACGTCGGCGCCACCGTTCAGCGCGTTGGCCAGCGTGGCGGTGGTCAGCGTCGAGCGCGCGCCGGCGGACGTGAACACCGGCCCGGTGCCGCCAGCGACGGCGATGTCCTGGCCGACCTCCACGATCTCGAGGTCGTACGGGTCGAGCAGCCACTGCCCCGGCTGGCCGAAGCGCGCGCCGAGGTCCATCGCCGCAGGATGTGCGTCGAGCCAGCCGCCGGAGGTCTCGACGAAGCCGCCGTTGCCGCCCGCGCTGCCGCCGCGCGCGCTGAAGCGGCCGTAGGCGCGTGTGGCCTCGTCGGCCCAGACGATGATGCGGCCGCCATCACCGCGTGCGCCGCTGGCATCGGCGCGCAGCTCGGCGCCGCTGCCGATGTAGACGGCACGCGCATTCGGCACGCTCGCGTCGCGCCCCTGCTCACCGCCGCCGACGCGCACGCGGCCGCCGCCGGCCGCACCCGACACATCGACCTGTGCCTGGCCGACGAGCGCCACCTGCTCGCCGAGCAGGTCGATCGCGCCGCCGCGGCCGGCATCGCCTGACGCGGTGGCCGCCGTCACGCTGTTTGCGCCGAGCGTCAGCGTGCCGGCAGCGCGCAGCACGATGCGGCCTTCGGCGTCGGCGGCCAGCGTGTCGGCGCGCACGATGCCGTCGTGGTTGACGATGGCGCCCTGCAGATCGATGCGGCCGGCGGGCGCGTGGATGCGCCCGGCGTTGTAGACGTCGCCGGCACCTTCGCGCAGGCGCACGACGAGGTTCGGCAGGTCGGTGTCGACGAGCTCGACCGTGCGACCGGCGACGAGCGCGGCCTGGCCGCCGGGCGTGTGCACCTCGCCGGTGTTCTCCACGCGCTGGCCGAGCAGCACGATGCGGCCGCCCTCGGTGCTCGTCAGCACGCCTTCGTTGCGCAGCGTCGCTGGCGCGTCGCCGTCGGCAGCAGCAAAGCGCAAGCGGCCGGCGAGGAAGTCGTTGTCGTTCAGCCGCAGCGTGCTCGCCACGAGCCCGGCGACATCGACGCGCGCGCCGGCACCGAAGAGCACGCCGTGCGGGTTGAGCAGCCACACCTGGCCGTTGCTCGTGAGCGCGCCGAAGATCTGCGAAGGGTCGTGGCCGACGACGCGGTTGAGCACGCGGCTCGCCGCACCCGCCTGATCGAAGTGCACGCCGGCGCCCGCGCCGATGTTGAAGCTCTGCCAGTGGACGATGGCGCCCGGCGTGTTGCGCACCGTCATCTGCGCGCCCTGCGTCGTGATGCTGGCCTGGCCGGCCTGCACTTGTGCGCCGGTGGGCAGCGCGGACGCCGATGGCGCTGTTTGCGCCGGTGCGTGCGGCAAGCCGGTGACGAGGCCGAGCGCCGCGATGGCGCGCATCAGCGGCGACAGGCGGCGCCTCGGATGCATGGCGCGAGGTGTCGCCGTACGCGCATGCCGATGCCGGGGCTGCGGGTCTCGCGGGGCGCTTCGCATGGCGGTTCTCCGGCGGATCGGTTCGTCGAGCGGTCGAGCGATGCAGCGAAAGTCGGCAGCGGCCTGTGCGCTGCTTCAGAAGTTGAACGCCAGGCTGGCGTGCACACGCTCGTGCCCGGCCTGCGTGACGCCGGCGTCCTTCAGCGCGTGCGCCGCGTCGATGCGCAACTGCAGGTCGCGCCAACCGGCGCGCAGGCCGATGCCGGCCGAGGTCGCGGGGCAGCGCGTCTGCCCGGCGCGGCACGGCGCGTCGTCGCGGTTCTGCACGGCACCCGCGTCGGCAAACAGGATCGGCCGCAATTCGAAGCCGCGCAGCGACGCAAAACGTTCGCCGAGGCTCGCGCCCCAGTTCCAGCCGGCGAGTTCGAGCGAGAGCGCCGCGCCGCTGTCGCCGTTCAACTCGCGCTCTTCGTAGCCGCGCACCGTGTTCGCGCCGCCCAGGCCGAACATCTCGCCGGGCACGAGCGGATCACCGGTGCCTTGCAGCGCGAGCCGCGCATTGACGGCGAAGCTCTCGCCGAGCGCGGTGCCGAGCGTCGCGTGCATGCGCGCCAGCGTGTAGCGCCGCCGTGCGCCCGGGCGCACGGCGTCGAACGCCGCCTGCTTCGAACGCTGGCCGCCGAACGCCAGGTTGTGATGCAGACCCATGCTCAGCCCCCAGCGCCAGGTGCTCGTGGCCTGCAGCGTCCAGGTCAGCGACATCGGCTGCACCGAGACGCTCTCGCCGGCGGCGCCGCAGGCCCCCGGTGGGAGGCCCGCGATCGTGCAGGTGTTGCGGTACGCGCGCGACTCGAGCCCGAGCTGCAGCCGCTGGTCGGTGTTGCCCAGCCGCGCGAGGTAGGCCGACAGCCGCGCGCCGGCAATCGAGCCGCGGCCGGCGAACTGCAACTCGCCGGCCGCCGTGTCGACGCGGCCGCCGTCGACGTTGCTCCAGGCGTAGTAGCCGTCGACGGCGAGCGCGTGCTCGTACAGCGGCGCGCGGTAGCTGGTGCTGAACACCTTCACCGCCTGCGGGTCCTCGGGCGCCGTCTGGCCCTCGATGGCAAAGACGTGGTCGAGGTCCCAGACGTTGGCGTGCTGCCAGCCGAGCGCCGCGCGCCAGCGGCCGGTGGCCTTGCTGCCGGTGTTGTCGTCGCGCGCGGTGAAGCGCGACACCGGCTGCTCGTGCACGGTGACGAAGGCGTTGACGGCGCCGAACTGGTCGCCCGGCTCGAGCATCACCGCCACCGTCTTGGCCGGGTTCTCGTTGGCCATCTGGATCTCGGTGTCGACGCGCCGCACGTTCACCGGCTTGGCACGCTGCAGCGAGGGCAGGCTGGCGCGGACGTTCGCGGCGTTGAAGCGGCGGTTCTCGGCGACGACGTAGCGCGCGAGGCGGCCTTCGACGACGCGGACGATCGCTGTGCCGCCGGCGAAGTCCTGCTCGGGCAGGAAGGCGACGACGCCGCCCCAGCCGGCGCGCCGGTAGGCCTGCTGCACGGCGGCCGCGGCCGCGGCCAGATCGCTTGGCCCGACGATGCCGAGAAAGGGTGCGGTGACTTCGCGCAAATGCTCGGCCGCCAGCAGCGTGTTGCCCTGCACCGTGTAGCGATCGACGACGACTTTGCGTTCGGTGCCGGCAGTGGTGGACGCGGAGGACGTCCGCGCGGCCGGCGCTGCCGGCGCTGCGGCGGGCTGCGCCAGCACCGCCGGCGCATGCAGCGCCGCCGCGGCGATGAGGGCGGCACCGAGACCGCGCGTGTGGCCACGGCCGCCGCAGCGGTTCGCTCCTCCTCGATGACGGCGCGTCATTCGGCCTTTCTGGCGGCGCGCGTCGTGCGCGTTGCGCTCGGCACGCCGACCGAGCGCCTTTTACTGCGATGCGCCGCCGCGCACGAGAGGGTCATCCTCAGAATGGCCGATCCCCCAACGGTGCCGAGCTCGCCGCATACTGCGCCGCCCGTGATCGACGACAAGGAGGAGACCCGCCATGCGATCACCGATCCCGAGGGCCAAGCTGATGGTCACGCTGAGGGCCACGCTGATGGCGACGACGTTGGCGGCACTGCAAGGCTGCTCGCTCGTGACGTGGATGTTCGGCGAGAGCCGCAGCGAGCCGGCGGCTGCGCCTGCGCCAGTCGTGGCGGCGTCGCCGATTGCCGCACCGGCAACGCCAGCGCCGGCGCGCGAGGCGGCGCCCGATGCGGGCGCGACGAGTTCGACACCGCCGGGCGGCGCGGGCAGCGCGGGCAGCGTCACGAGCACAGGCAGCGCAGCGAACCCGCTGCCGCCCGCTGCGCCGGCCGCGGCAGCGCCCTCGGCCATCCCTGCCGCCGCACCTCCAAGACCTTCGCCGACATCGACCGCCGCGCCGACTGCATCCGGCCGTTATGCCGTGCAGGTCGGCGCCTTCCGCAACGCGGCGTCGGCGCAGACGGTGAGCGAGCAACTCGCGCTCGAGCTCGGCCGCGCGGCCGATCTGGCCGGCCTGCTCGCGACGCTGCGCGTCGTCGCGCATGCCGGGTTGCACCGCGTCTGGATCGGCGGCGCCGACAGCCTGGCCGAGGCTGCCGCGCAGGCCGCGCGCGTGCGCGCGGCGACCGGCCGCGAGGTGTTCGTCACCCGGCCCTGACCTGGACCCACTCGGCCGTGACGCCGGCCCTGTAGCCGCGGCGGGCGGCCCATGCGCCCGTGACTTTGGTCGGTTGCCCGGCCCGGGGTGCAGCGCCGACGATGCCCTTCGGCCCGGTCGCGCCGGCCTTGTGATCGCGCGCGGCGCGGGGCCGATCTCCACTGGGGCGAGGGCGCGAGGTGATGCGCACCGTCACCACAATGCGCGCCGCTCGTCGCGAACACCATGATCCTCACGCTGCTGGCGGTTTCGCTCAACGATCAGGCGCTCAGCCGGCCGATCACCGCGCGCTTCGACGCCGCCGGCGGCACGATCGGCCGCGCCGACCACAGCACGATGGCGCTGCCCGACCCCGAGCGCTTCATCTCGCGCAAGCAGGCCGAGATCGTCTGCGTCGCCGACGGCTTCATGATCCGCAACGTCGGCGCGGCCAACCCGATCACCGTCGCGCAGCGCGCGCTGGCCGCCGGCGAGGCCGCGCCGCTGCGGCACGGCGACGAGGTGCGCATCGGCGGCTACCTGCTGCGCGCGCAGGTCGGTGGCGGTGCGGGCAGCGGCCGGGCCGCAACCGGCGACGTGGCGGCCACGGTGGCCTCGGGCGTGCAGGCGCCGGCGCGGCCGCTCGCGCCGCCGCCACCGGCAGCCGCTTTCGGTGCGTCGCCTGCGCTGGCGAGCGACAACCCGTTTGCCGACCTGTTCGGGTCGGCAGCGGCACCGGCGGGCGCGCCGGTCGCAGCAGTGGACCCGGCCGGCGCGGCCGGCGCGGCCGATAGCCCGTTTGCGGATCTGCTCGGACCGGCAACGCCGGCGAGTGCGCCCGCGCCCGCACCCGCACCCGCACCCGCGCTCGCACGCGCACCCTCCGTCGCGCCCGCGGCGGCGCGTGGCACGCCGAGCGCCGCCGACGACCCGTTCGCCGACCTGATGCCGCCGCCGGCCGGCATCACCGCGTCGCTCGGCGGCGTCGCGGCGCCCGCATCGGCCGCCGGCGGGGCGCGCTTGCCGGACGATTTCGATCCGTTCGCTTCCGGCTCGGCGGGCCTGGCGCCGTCGCCGCGCTCGGCGCCTTCCCCTGCGTCGTTGCCCGACGACTGGGGCCTCGGCACCGCGAGTGCGGCACCGGCAGGCGCGTCCGCGTCGGCCGCCGACCCGTTCGCCGATCTGTTCGGCGACGGTTCGGGCGCGCGCGCCGGTGCGCCGTCGATCGATCAGGCCTTCGGCCTGCCGGCGCCGGCGGCGACGACGCGCTCGCCCGCTTCGTCGGCGAGGCCGCCGGCGGGCCGGGGCCGGCCCCGGCGGCCGGGGGCGGCGCGTCGCTGCCGACCGATCCGCTGCTGCTGTTCGGAGCCGAGCCGGCAGGCACTGCCGCGCCGCCGCCGGCAGGCCAGCGCGCGCCCGCGGGGCCGGTGGCGCTGCCCGACGACCTGCCGGCCGTGCACGGCGCCTTCACGCCGCCGCGCGTGCCGTCGCCGTCACCCCCACCGCCCACGTCGCCACCACCGCCTCGGCGTGACGCACGCCCCGCCGCGGGCGCCGGCGCGCCGACGGCGGGGCCCGCCGCACCCGCAAGAGCGGCGCCACTGCGGCCACCGGCCGCCTCGCCGGCGCGCGCCGCTGCGCCAACCTCGGCCGCCGATTCCGCCGCCCTCTGGCGCGCCTTCTGCGAAGGCGCCGGCATCGACCTGCCGGCGCCCGGCGGCGAAGGCGAGGCGCTGATGCGCCACATCGGCCGCGTGTTGCGCGCCGCCGTCGAGGGCACGCTGCAGCTCGTCGCGGTGCGCGCCAGCACCAAGCACGAGATGCGCGCGCAGGTGACGCAGATCCGCTCGTCGGCGAACAACCCGTTGAAGTTCTCGCCCGATGCCGCCAGCGGCCTTGCGCAGCTGCTGACGCCGCCGCAGCGCGGCTTTCTCGACGGCGCGGCGGCGATGGACGACGCGATGCAGGACCTCGTCGGCCACTCGATCGGCACCGTGGCCGGCATGCGCGCGGCCATCGAAGGCATGCTCGCGCGCTTCGACCCGGCGGCGCTGGAGAGCCAGCTCGGCGCCGGCTCGCGGCTGGCCAACCTGCTGCCGATGAACCGCAAGGCGCGGCTGTGGGAGCTGTACCTTCAGCACCACCGGCAGATCCGCGACGAGGCCGAGGAGGACTTCCACACCGTCTTCGGCCGCGCCTTCGTCGCCGCCTACGAGGAGCAGGTCGACCGACTAGAACAGCAGCAGCGGCAGCGGCAGGGCCCGCGGCGCTGAGCGCGCCCCGAGAAAGGGGGAGCTGCTCGCGCCGCGCGCCGCGCCGGGTGCTTGCCCGCCCGCCTCGTTGTCGCAGATGATGGCGCCGCCGTGACGCGGCGACACAACGCGCGCGCCGGCTCCACCTCACGAAAACAACCAACGCCCATGTCGCGCCTGCGCATCGCCAGTTGCACCGACCCCGGTGCGCGCGGCGGCAACGAGGATGACCATCGCCACGGCAGCGGCGCTGCCGGCCACTACGCCGTGCTCGCCGACGGCGCCGGCGGCCACTCGCGCGGCGAGGAGGCGTCGTACCGCGCCGTCGAGAGCATCGCGCGCGCGCTCGCCGCCGGCGACGCCGAGTTCTCGCCCGAGTACCTGACCCGCGTCGTGCGCGACGCGCACGCCGACCTGCTGCGCGAGCAGCAGGGGCAGCGGCGCCCCGAGCAGCGCATGCATACGACGGTCGTCGCGCTGTGGGTGCACCCGTCGCTCGAGCAAGTGCTGTGGACGCACGTCGGCGACTCGCGCCTGTACCGCGTGCGGCACGGCCAGGGCGAGCTGCTGACACAGGACGACAGCATCGTGCAGCACATGGTGCGCTCGGGCATGTTGAGCGAAGAGCAAGGCCGCGCGCACCCGCAGAAGAACCACCTGCTGGCCGCACTCGGCATCGACGGCGAGATCACGCCGCACACCGTCGTGCGCCCGGTCGAGGTGATGGAGGGCGACGCGTTCCTGCTCACCAGCGACGGCTGGTGGGACAGCTTCGAGCCGAGCGACATCGCCGCGGCGCTGCACCGCTCGGATTCGCCCGAGCAGTGGCTCGACGACATGCGCCGGCAGATCGCCGCGCGCGCCGTGCCGCGGCAGGACAACTACACCGCGGTGGCGGTGTGGGTGGGCGACCCGGGCGACATGACGATCGCCCGCTTCGAGGACACGGTGCCGCGCGGGTTGCGGTGACGCCGGGGCTCTCTATCCCGGCGCCAGCATTGCCGCGAAGTCGCCCGCCGTCGGCAGCCCGGGCACGAGGCGGCAGGTGCTGGCACCGCCTTGCGGGCGCCATGACCACCACAGGCTCGCGCCGCTGAGCCGGCGCTGCCATTCGGCGGCCGCGAGGCCGGCCGTGAGGTCGGCCGGCGAGCAATCGGCGGGCAGTTGCAACACGGCCGCCGCGGGGGCTTGCGCAGTCGAGCGCGCAGTCTGCGCCGCCGGCGTCATCGGCTGGAGCCACGGCCTCAATAGCTCTGGCGTCAGGCCTGCGGAATCAGCAACACCCGGCCACGGTGGCAGTTCGGCCAGCGCCCGATCGAAGCGCTCGACATCCACCTCGTCAGCCAGCGTCTCGAGCACCGCCCCGCCGACGCGCTGCCACCACAGCCCCAGGTGCGCGAGCGCGGCGCCGTCGGCCGGCGGCGCGGCGCGCGGCTGCAGCACGACGAGCGGGAAATAACGCCCGACGTTGTCGCAGCTGGGCATCAGGAGGCCGAACCACCAGCCGTCGCCGAGCACGCGCGGCCCGAGCACGAAGCGCTGCAGCGGCGCCGCGAGGTACAAGTCCAGCCAGTCGTCGCCAAGCTGCTCGCGGCTGCCGGCCACCACGTCAGAGAGCCAGCGGTCCAGCGCCTGCTGCGCTGCCGTCGGCACGCGGCGGCCGGCGAAGTCACCCAGTGTGGCGAGCTTGCCGTACCAGCCCGGCGCAGCGAGGTCCGGGCCGGTCACGTGCGAGCCCTTCTCGTCAAAGGCCCATCGGGCACTGGAACGAGCGCACGTCGGGCAGGCGCAGCGGGTTGCGCACGCTGCTGCTGGTGACGTCGAAGATCGCCTTGCGGCCGTCGATGTCGAAGGTGGCGCGGAACTTCTCGGGCGAATTGCCCGGCGTGATCGCGACGCGCTCGAAGAGGCGGAACAGCGCCCACGGCCCGTCGTTGACGAGGCCGCTGCCGCCGGCGGGCTGCACGGTGACGCGCACGACGCCGCTGCCGCGCGGCCCGGGCCACTTGATCTCGGCCGGGATCTGCGGGCCGTGGTCATAACGCAGCAACTGACCGTCCACGTCGAGCAGGAACTCCTTCAGCCGCGCGTCCATCTCGAACGGCTTCATCACCAGCCGCACGCCGGGCATCGGGCCGGCGGCGAAGAACGCGTCGCGGATCTCCTTGGCGCGCTGGAACTGCGGCAGCGTGCCGAGGTCGGTGCCCAGCGGCGCGCCGTCCACCGGCAGGAAGCGCCACGGCCGCGTGCTCGTGTCGACGTACGGCGCGAGCTTGGTCTGCATCTGCTCGAACTTGCCGCTGGGCCCGAACAAGGCGGCGAAGTCGGCCGGTGTCACCTCGCGCGCCGCCGTCGGGTCGAACGGATAGCGGCCGGTGATCGCCTGCTGGCAGAACTCGCCGACCACCGATCGCACCTCGGCGGCGAGCGAGCCGCGCAGCGCGATGCTGGCGGCGCGGCCGGCGCTCGAGCCGAGCGAATCGAGCAGGCCGCGCACCGGCTCGGGCGAGTTGCCGCCCTCGGCCTTGATCTGGTTGGGCAGCGGCGACGACGGCGGCGGCGCCTTCGCCTTCAGCGCCTGGTCGACCGCGATCAGGTGGACTTGCAGTTCCTTCAGCCGCTCGACGAGGCCGTCGATCGGCGGCTTGCCGCCTTCGGGCGCGGTGACGAGGTTGCGCAGGCCGCGGAACTCGTCGTCGACGATGAGTTCGAGCCGCTCGCCCGGCGCGAGCAGCGGCGCGGCGGCGCCGATCGCCCCGGCCACGACCTGCCGGCCGCGATCGACGAGCGAGCTGGCCGCGCCGGCAGCGCCCGGCTGCGGCGCGAGCAGCGTCGTCTCCTTCGAGAAGCGCTTGAGCATCGGCACGAGCGGCGTGTCGGGCCCGGAGAGGAAGCGCGTCTTCTCGATCGCCTGCGCCATGCTCGTCAGCGGTTGCAGCCGCACGTCGGCGATGTAGGCGCGCCAAGTGTCGCGGTATTCGTTGAGATACAGGCGCCGCACGTCGTCGACGACGCGCGTGCCGAGCAGGCCGTCGGCGGCTTGTGCGGCTTGCGCCGCGGCCTGGCCCGGCGTCGCCGCGCTCGGCGCTGCGGTCTCGATGCCGAGCACCCAGCTCTGTTCGGCAGCCAGCGTGCGCGCCACCTCGCCGACCACCTTCTGGAAGCCCTTGTGGTAGCCGTCGTAGGTGAAGAGGCCCGGCACGCCCTTGGTCAGCGGCAGGCCGCTGGCGCGCACGAAGACGAGTTGCGCATTCGGCCCGCCGGCCTGCGCGACAGAGACTTCGTGAAACTCGGCGCCGAGGCCGCGCTGGCGCATGCGGTTGTAGACGCGCTGCTGCAACGGCACGGCGGCCAGCCGCGTGCGTGTCGCATCGATCAGCGCCTGGTCGCGCGGCAGCGGCGAGACGGTGGCGCCGCGTTCGAGCAGCCCGTCGAGGTGGGCCGACAGCGCCGCCCGCTGATCGACGCCGATCTCGCGGCCGAGCCGCGCTTCCCAGTCGGCCTCGATGTGCTGCTTCAACGACGCGGCCTCGAAGCGCGCCGGCTCGTACATCATGAGGTACGCCTTCAGCGCCTCGTACAGCGAGTCGGGCTGGTCGGTGGCGCGCAGTTGCTCCTCGACGCGCAGCGCAAGTCGCGGCTGCACCGCGTCGACGAGCATGCGCTGGTAGGCGCCGCGAGCCGCGCCGTCGAGCTTGTCGCCCTGGTAGAGGCCGAAGCCGAGTGACCACGGCACCGAACCGCCTTCACCCAGGCCTGCCACGGGGCCCGCATCACTGGCCAGGCGCCGCGTCGCCTCCAGCGCCGGCAGCACCGGCAAGAGGTCGGCCGTCGTGCGGTTGGGTGTCTCCTGCACCTGGCGGCGCACGAGGTCGACACGTTGCGCGACCGCGTCGACGTAACCCGCGTTGTTGCGCCAGCTCATCGTCCACGCGCCGAGCAGGCCGAGCGAGACGAGCGCCACCGCCGCGTAGCCGGCGATCGCCAGCGCGCTGCGCTGGCGCTCCCAGCGGCGGTCGGTACCGGCGAGGCCGTGCTCGGCGAAGACGACCTCGGTCAGCAGCCGCTGCAGGAAGAAGCTGCGGCCGCTGCTCTTTTGCGGCGGCAGGATCGACTGCTCGATGCGGTAGCGGCGGGCGACGGCGCCGAGCACGCGGTCGATCGGCGTGCCTTCCTGCGTGCCGCTGACGAAGTACAGGCCGCGCAGCATCGGCTCGGCCTCGTACGGCGACGGCGCGAAGACCTGGCGCGTGAAGTCGGCGAGCGGCGCGCCGAGGTTGGCGAACTGGTTCGGGAAGCCGTAGATGCGCGCGCGCCGCGTCGTGTCGCTCTCGGCTTGCAGGCGGTCGACGAGGCCCTGGTCGAGGCGTTCGAGCAGCGCGTTGAACTCGGGCTGCTGGCGCTCGCTCCAGTTGCCGGCCGGCACCTTGGGCGAAGGCAGCGCGAACGTGAAGCCCCACGGTGTCGCGCGCTGGTCCTTGTCGAGCGCGGCGAAGTGCTCGGCGAAGCCGGCGAGCAGGTCGCACTTCGTGACGAGCAGGTAGATCGGGATGCGGATGCGCAGCTGCTCGTGCAGCTCCTGCACGCGCGCTCGCACGGCCTGCGCGTGTCGCTCGCGGTCGGCGGCGCTCTTGCCGACGAGGTCGGCAACCGAGACGGTGACGAGCACGCCGTTCAGCGGCTGGCGCTTGCGCGCGCCCTTGAGCAGGTCGACGAATCCGTTCCAGGTGGCCTTGTCCTGCGCCGCGTCGCTGTCTTGCGTCGTGAAGCGGCCGGCGGTGTCGATCAGCACCGCCTGGTCGGTGAACCACCAGTCGCAAAGGCGCGTGCCGCCGACGCCGCGCACCGCGTGTTCGCCGAGCTGCTTGGCGAGCGGGAAGTTCAGCCCCGCGTTGCGCAGCGCCGTCGTCTTGCCGGAGCCGGGCGCGCCGATGATCAGGTACCAGGGCAACTGGTAGAGGTAGCGCCCGCCAAGCTGGTTCTTCAGCCGCGCCCACAGCCCCTGACCCGAGCTGGCGCTGGTGCCGAAGCGCGCGTTGCGCAGCGTCGCCAGCGCTTCGGCGAAGCGCTTGCGCACGGCGGCCACCTCGGCGCTTTCCGTGGCGGCTGCGGCACCGGCCGGCGCGGCGGCGAGTTGATCGACGACCTTGCGGTTGCCCTGGCGCGCGCGCACGAGCTTCCACACGACGAGGCCGACGACGAGCACCAGCACGACGGCGGTGACGACCCAGCGCGACGTGTTGCTCTCGAGCGGCCGCCAGGTGCCCACCGCAACGAGCGGGCCGATGATCCACAGCACGGCCAAGAGCGCGGCCAGCAGCAGCGCGCCGAGCGTCCAGCGGTTGAAGAGGAAGCCGAAGATCTTGCCCATGGGGGACGAGCCTCGCGCGGCGTTGCGTCGGTGAAGCGCAGTAGCGGTGGGGCGATGCGGCGTTCAGCGCGGCGCCGCAGCGGCGGGCGCCGCGGACACCGCTGCGGCCACCGCGGTTTGCAGCGTGATCTCGACGCGGCGGTTCAGCGCGCGGTTCACGGCGCTGTCGTTGGGCGCCACCGGGTCGCCGTCGGCCCGGCCTTCGGCGCGCACGCGTTCGCGCGGCAGGCCGGCGGTGACGAGCAGGTCGCGCACCGCGGCGGCGCGGCTGTCCGACAGGTGCCAGTTGCTGGGGAAGCGCAGCGTGCGAATCGGCGTGTTGTCGGTGTAGCCGGTGACGAGGACGTTGCCGCCAACGCGCGCCATCGCCTCGCCGATGCGGCGCATCAGCGCCTCGCGTTCGGGCACGAGCGTGGCACTGGCAGGCGCGAAGAGGCCATCGCCGCGCACGGTGACGACGCTGCGGTCGATCTCGTCGCGCACGGCGACGATGCCGGCGCGGATGTCGGGTTCGAGGAAGACCGCCAGCCGCGGCTTGGCCGCCGGCTGCGCGACGGCGGCGACCGGCGGCGCCAGGCGCAACGACTGGATCTGGCCGTACACCGGGTCCGAGCGCGCAGCCAGCGTCGTCGAGAACGCGGCGTAGGCGCCGCCGAGCACGAGCACCGCGACGAGCCCCGTCAGCGCCAGCGGCAGCCAGCTGAGCCCCTTGCGCTCGGGCAGCGGCTGCCCTGCCCAGTGTTGCGCGAGCGGTGCCGGGTACGGCCCGCGGGCCTGCGCGAGGAGTTGCGCGAGCTTGGCGCGCACCGCTTCGAGTTGCGCGCGGCCGCCCTGGACGACGCGGTAGCGGCCCTCGAAGCCGAGCGCGATGGCGGCATAGATCAGTTCGAGCAGGTCGCGGTTGGCGGCCGGCTTGTCGGCCAGCCGAGCCATCAGCTGGAAGACCTTCTCGCCGCCCGACGCCTCGTTGTGGAACTCCGCGAGCAGGCTGTGCCGGCCCCACGTGCCGCCGCCGCCCCAGGGCGTGTCGGCAGCCGCCTCGTCGAGCATCGTGCACAGGATGTAGCGCGCGGCCATCACGCGCTCGGGCGCGACGCCGTGCGCCTGCGCGGCGGCGACGAAGTCGCGCACGCCTTGCGCGAGCGAGGCGCGCACC
Organism: Betaproteobacteria bacterium; assembly: GCA_016716535.1. GTDB lineage: Bacteria > Pseudomonadota > Gammaproteobacteria > Burkholderiales > Burkholderiaceae_C > Rubrivivax. The sequence continues at coordinate 478,522 of JADJWD010000007.1, forward strand.
GCCGCCGGGTCGGCGCTGCGCATCTGGCGCAGCGACGGCACGAGCAACATCAGGCGGTTGGCCGCCGCGAGCAGCGGGCTCAGGCCGTGGTCGACCGGTGCGTCGCCCGCGGCCGCGCCGGCACCGCCGCCGACGACGGTGTGGCCGCTCTCGCCGCCGAACGATGCGGCGCCCGGTGCGTACTGCGCCGCGCGGCCCGCAGGATTGGGCTTGACGAACGTGCGCCCCTCGCCGCCGCCGGCCGGGCCGAACGGGTCGTCGATAGGGGGGCGTTCACCGGCCATCGCAGCCTTCCTGGGTCATCGGGGCGCGCGCTTCGGTCAGCGTCTCAAGCCTGGCGGATCGCCCACAGCTCGAGCTCCAGCCCAGGGAAGTCGCCGGCGACGTGCAGCGCGAGGTTGCCGCTGCGCTCGATCTGCTTCCACAGCTCGCCCTGGCGGTCGAGGTCGAAGTAGTGGCTGCCGGCGTGATACGGCAGCTGGCGCGGCGCCACCGGCAGGCTGCGCATCGAAACGCCCGGCAGTTGCAGGTTGACGAGGTCGCGCAGCCGATCGACGGGGCCGAGCTTGCTTTGCGCGGGGAAGCGCTGGCGCACCTGCTCGGCCGGCAGTTGCGAGCGCACGGCGAGCACGAAGCCGGCGGTGCGCAGCAGTTCGGCATCGTTGATGACGGCGGTGCGCACGCCGTGCGAGCGGTCGGCCAGCGGGATCTGCACCGCATGGCGCTGCAGCACGGCCGAGAGGTAGTCGCGCAGATCCTGTACGAGCGGCGCGAAGCTCGCCTGCAGATCGTCGTGCCGGTACAGCGGGTACTCGGGCGGATGGCGCTCGCCGCGCGAGAAGGTGGCGAGTTCCCCGGCCAGCTGCGCCAGCGCCAGGTGCAGCGCCTGCGGATGCACGCTCGGCGCGCCGGCGAACTGCCGCAGCAGCGGCTCGGCGCGGTTGAGCAACTGCAGCATCATGAAGTCGGCCACTTCGGAGACGCCCTGGCCAAGCTGCCCCATCGACGCGGCCATCGTGCGCGCGCGTTGCTGCACGAGGCCGTGCAGCAGCGTCGCCAGCGCCGAGAGCTGACCGCTGGCCTCGATGCGCGTCTGCGGCGCGATGTAGTTGCGGTCGAGCACGACCTGGCCGTCGGCGCGCCGCTCGACGACACGCGCCACGCCGAGCACCGCGAAGGCGTCGGTGGCGTCGCGGCCGCGCAGGAGGCGCAGGCGCAGCGCGCCAAGCTGCACCGGCTCGGGGTCGTCGGCGGCGTGAGTCTGGTCGCGCAGTTCGTGCTCCTGCACCGCGAAGCGCGCCAGCGGGTCGGCCTGGCCGTCGCCGAAGTCGACTTCGGTGGCGCCGGCACGTTCGCGCGGCGCGGCGAGGCAGACGAGTTCGCCCTGCATGTCGGCGGCGATCTCGAGCGCGGGCGGCATCGCGTCGGCATCGGGGCACGAGAACGGCGTGCCGTCGGGCAAGAGGCCCGTGGCGCGCGTCAGCGCGACGCGGCCGGTGGCGAGCTGGCCCTCGTCGAGCACGAGTTCGGCGAAGCCGAAGCCGTGCGGCGTGACGGCGCGCCCGTGCGCATCGACCAGGCCCTCGAGGTAGCGCGTCTGCTGCTGGAAGTGATGCGGCTGCAGGAACATGCCCTGCGACCAGATCACGCGGTGCTTGATCGACATGGTCCTGGTTTCGGGCCTCGGCGCGCGCGGCCGCCTTTACGGTTGCAGCGTCAGCGAAAGGGCTTGGCTCTCGGCGCGGATGGCGAGCTTGAGCGCCTTGCCGGACGGCACCGCGGCGATGGCGCGCCAGACGGCGCGCTCGACGTTGCGGTAGGCGCCGAACACCGCGAGGTAGCGCGTCTCGATGCTGAGCGTGCGCTCGTACGGCCGGTTCTCGCCGGGCGTGACGACGAATTCGTCCTTCAGCACGAGGTCGCCGCCGATCGTAGCCTGCTCCTGCTGGTACAGCGCGATGAAGTCGGCCTTGCTGAAGGCGGTGTCGGAGCGCAGCTCGTAGACGCGCAGCACGAGCGGCGAGGGCCGCTGCGTGGCGCTGGGGTTCAGGTCGGCGGCGGCGCTGATCGTGCCCTTCATCGGCACCGGCTGCGCGCGCACCTGCGTGGGCGGCGGCGGGGGCGGCGGGGGCGGCGGCGGGATCTGGATCGCCGGCGGCGGCTTGCTGCCGAACAGGCCGCAGCCGGCCAGACTGCCGCTGACGGCCAGCGGCAGCGTCAGCGAAGTCAGGCGCAGCAGGGCGCGGCGCCGGGGCAGGTTCTCGTAGGCAAGGCGCTCGACCATGGCGCCGAAGAATAGCCAGCGGGGCACGAGGCCCCGCGTGACTTAGGTAACCCGCGAACTCGGGTGCGCGCCGCGCCTCCTCAAGGGGAGGGGCGCACGGGCCGCACGTGGCGCTGCGTCAGGCCGCTTCAGCCGCCTTGTCGGTCTCTTCGGCGGCCACCGGCTCGGGCCGGTCGACCAGTTCGACGAAGGCCATCGGCGCGTTGTCGCCGACGCGAAAGCCCATCTTCAGGATGCGCGTGTAGCCGCCCGGACGCGCCTTGTAGCGCGGGCCCAGTTCATCGAAGAGCTTGCTGACAACGTCGCGGTCGCGCGTGCGGTCGAAGGCGAGGCGGCGGTTGGCGACCGTCGGCTCCTTGGCCAGCGTGATCAGCGGCTCGACGACCGAGCGCAGTTCCTTCGCCTTGGGCAGCGTCGTCTTGATCGCCTCGTGCGTGAGCAGCGAGTTGCACATGTTCCTCAGCATCGCCAGGCGGTGCGAGGTGGTGCGGTTCAGTTTGCGGGGGCCGTTGCGATGGCGCATGGTGCGTTCCTTTCCTTATCGATGACCCGCAGCCGTGTCAGGTACTGCGGGGTGCACACATGAAGTTGGCTTGATCTCTGCGAAGCGCCTCAGCGCTTGTCCAGGCCCTGCGGCGGCCAGTTCTCGAGCCGCGCGCCGAGCGTCAGGCCGCGCGAGGCGAGCACTTCCTTGATCTCGTTGAGGCTCTTGCGGCCGAGGTTGGGCGTCTTCAGCAGTTCAGTCTCGGTGCGCTGGATCAGGTCGCCGATGTAGTAGATGTTCTCGGCCTTCAGGCAGTTGGCCGAGCGCACCGTCAGCTCGAGCTCGTCGACCGGACGCAGCAGGATCGGGTCGAACGTGTCGCGGCGCGGCGCCACCGGCATCACGATGTCGGCGCCCTGCACATCGATCTGCGCGAAGAAGGCGAGCTGCTCGACGAGGATGCGCGCGCTCTGGCGGATCGCTTCCTCGGGCGCCAGCGCGCCGTTGGTCTCGATCTCCATCACGAGCTTGTCGAGGTCGGTGCGCTGCTCGACGCGCGCGTTCTCGACGGCGTAGCTGACGCGGCGCACCGGCGAGAAGCTCGCGTCCAGCACGATGCGGCCGATGCTCTTGGTGGGCTCGTCGCCGTAGCGGCGCAGGTTGCCCGGCACGTAGCCGCGGCCCTTCTCGACCTTGATCTGCATGTCGAGCTTGCCGCCTTGCGCCAGATGCGCGACGACGTGCTCGGGGTTGATGATCTCCACGTCGTGCGGCGTCTGGATGTCGCCGGCCGTGACCGGGCCTTCGCCTTCCTTGCGCAGCACCAGCGTCACCTCGTCGCGGTTGTGCAGGCGGAAGACGACGCCCTTGAGGTTGAGCATGATGTGCACGACGTCTTCCTGCACGCCGTCGATGGCCGAGTACTCGTGCAGGACGCCGGCGATCGTCACCTCGGTCGGCGCGTAGCCGACCATCGAGCCGAGCAGCACGCGGCGCAGCGCGTTGCCCAGCGTGTGGCCGTAGCCGCGCTCGAACGGTTCGAGGGTGGCCTTCGCGCGATGGCCGCCGAGCGGCTCCACTTGAATGGCCTTGGGCTTCAGAAGAGTGGTTTGCATGGGGTGCTTCAGTTCCTGTCAATACCCTCGGCTCGTTACACCGATAAGGCTGCGGGACCCGCCGGGCGACTGCTCTTGTCCGCTGCGCCACCTGCCCGGCGGCCGTGGCGAGCGCTCCTTGCCGGCGCGCCGGCCGCGCGGCGCCAACGTGGCGCGGCGCGGGCGAGGCCGCCGGCCTCCTGGCCGGTCAGCGCGAGTACAACTCGACGATCAGCGCTTCCTTGATCTCGGCGCCGAACTGGTCGCGGTCGGGCGCCTTCTTGAAGGTGCCTTCCATCTTGCCGGCGTCGACGCTGACCCAGTCGGGCAGGCCCGCGCCTTGCGCGAGCTCGAGCGCGCTCTTCACGCGCAGCTGGTTCTTGCTCTTGTCGCGCATCGCGATCATGTCGCCGGCCTTGACCATGTACGACGGGATGTTGACGACCTCGCCGTTGACGGTGAGCGCCTTGTGGCTGACGAGCTGGCGCGCCTCGGCGCGCGTGCTGCCGAAGCCCATGCGGTAGACGACGTTGTCCAGGCGGCTCTCCAGCAGGATCAGCAGGTTGGCGCCGGTGTTGCCACGGCGGCGCTCGGCTTCGGCGAAGTAGCGGCGGAACTGCCGCTCGAGCACGCCGTACATGCGCTTGACCTTCTGCTTTTCGCGCAGCTGCACGCCGAAGTCGCTCGTGCGGCTGCCGCTCGTGCGGCCGTGCTGGCCGGGCTTGGAGTCGAACTTCGCCTTGTCGCCGATGGCCCGGCGGGCGCTCTTCAGGAAGAGGTCGGTGCCTTCACGGCGGGAGAGTTTGGCCTTCGGGCCAAGGAGTCGTGCCACGGTCTGTTCCTTGTGTGCGGTCTGTCTTCTGACGCGGCAGAGGGCTCGACCACTTGAAGTGGCGAGCCCCCCCGCGCGAGTCCGGCGCGCGCAGCGCTCCGGACAGTGGGCTTACGGTGTTGTTCTTCGGTCGACGGGCTCTTCAGGCCCTTAGATGCGGCGGCGCTTCTGCGGCCGGCAGCCGTTGTGCGGGATCGGCGTCACGTCGCTGATGCTGTTGATGCGGATGCCCAGCGACGCGAGCGCGCGCACGCTCGACTCGCGCCCGGGGCCCGGGCCCTTGATGCGCACGTCGAGGTTCTTGATGCCCTGCTCCTGGGCGGCGCGGCCGGCGTTCTCGGCCGCCACCTGGGCGGCGAACGGCGTGCTCTTGCGCGAGCCCTTGAAGCCCTGCCCGCCGCTGGAGGCCCAGGCGAGCGAGCCGCCCTGGCGGTCGGTGATCGTGATGATCGTGTTGTTGAACGACGCGTGCACGTGCGCAATGCCGTCCGCGACGTTCTTGCGGACCTTCTTGCTCACGCGGCGCGCGGCGGTATTGACGGGAGGCTTGGCCATGTCGTGTGTGCTCTTTCAGTCAGCCGCGGCTTGTCACTTCTTCAGCGCCATCGCGGACTTCTTCGGCCCCTTGCGCGTGCGCGCATTGGTGCGCGTGCGCTGGCCGCGCACGGGCAGGCCGCGGCGGTGGCGGAAGCCGCGGTAGCAGCCCAGGTCCATCAGCCGCTTGATGTTGATGCTGAGCTCGCGGCGCAGGTCGCCCTCGATGGTGATCTTGCCGATCTCCTCGCGGATCTTCTCGAGCTCGTGGTCGTCGAGGTCCTTGATCTTCTTGGCGTACGGGATGCCCACCTGCTCGCAGATCTTCTGCGCGGTCGAGCGGCCGATGCCGTAGATGGCCGTGAGGCCGATCTCGGCGTGCTTGTGCGGCGGGATGTTGATGCCGGCGATGCGTGCCATGTCTTTAGTCCCTCTGACTTAGCCTTGACGCTGCTTGTGGCGCGGGTCGGTGCAGATCACCCGCACCACGCGCTTGCGGCGGATGATCTTGCAGTTGCGGCACATCTTCTTGACCGATGCGGCGACCTTCATGGTCTTCTCCTGGATAACTCTCTGACTCTGTTCGGCCTGGCGCTTCACTTGGCGCGGAACACGATGCGTGCCCGCGTCAGGTCGTAGGGCGTCAGTTCCACCGTCACCTTGTCGCCGGGCAGGATGCGGATGTAGTGCATCCGCATCTTTCCGGAGATGTGCCCGAGAACGACGTGACCGTTTTCCAGCTTCACGCGGAAGGTGGCATTGGGGAGGTTCTCGAGGATCTCCCCCTGCATCTGGATGACGTCGTCCTTGGACATGTGTCGATGGATCGGGCGCTCGGGGCGAAGCCTCAGCTCATCTTGAAATTGGCCTTTTTCAGCAGGCTCTCGTACTGCTGGCTCATCACGTAACTCTGCACCTGCGCCCAGAAGTCCATCGTCACCACGACGATGATCAACAGCGACGTGCCACCGAAATAGAACGGCACGTTGTAGCGCAGCACCAGGAACTCGGGCAGCAGGCACACCGCGGTGATGTACACGGCGCCGGCAAGCGTCAAGCGGGCAAGGATCTTGTCGATGTGGCGCGCCGTCTGCTCGCCCGGGCGGATGCCCGGGATGAAGGCGCCGCTCTTCTTCAGGTTGTCCGCGGTCTCGCGGCTGTTGAAGACGAGCGCGGTGTAGAAGAAGCAGAAGAAGACGATCATCGCCGCGTACAGCAGGACGTAGACCGGCTGCCCCGGCGACAGCGCCGCACTCAGGTCCTTCAGCCAGCGCAGCCCTTCGCCGGTGGCGAACCAGCCGACGATCGTCGCGGGCAGCAAGATGATGCTGGAAGCGAAGATCGGCGGGATCACGCCGCTCATGTTGAGCTTGAGCGGCAGGTGCGAGCTCTGGCCCTGGTAGACCTTGTTGCCGACCTGGCGCTTGGCGTAGTTGACGAGGATCTTGCGCTGCCCGCGCTCGACGAAGACGACCGCGAACGTCACGAAGATGACGATGGCGATGATGAACAGGCACGCGACGATGCTCATCGCGCCGGTGCGCACGAGCTCGAACAAGCCCCCGATCGCGCTGGGCAGCCCGGCGACGATGCCGGCGAAGATCAGGATCGAGATGCCGTTGCCCAGCCCCCGCTCGGTGATCTGCTCGCCCAGCCACATCAGGAACATCGTGCCGGCCACCAAGCTGACCACCGCCGTCATGCGGAAGCCGAAGCCCGGCGACAGCACCAGGCCGGGAGAGCCTTCGAGCGCGAGCGCGATGCCCAGCGACTGGAAGATCGCGAGGAACAGCGTGCCGTAGCGCGTGTACTGCGTGATCTTGCGCCGGCCGGCCTCGCCTTCCTTCTTGATCGCCTCGAGCGAGGGGACCACGTAGGTCATCAGCTGCATGATGATGCTGGCGCTGATGTAGGGCATGATGCCCAGGGCGAAGACGGTGAAGCGCGACAGCGCGCCGCCGCTGAACATGTTGAACAGGTTCAGGATGCCGCCGCCCTGGCTCTTGAAGAGCTGCTGCAGCTGCACCGGGTCGATGCCCGGCACGGGGATGTGCGCCCCGATGCGGTAGACCACCAGCGCCATCAGCAGGAAGATGATGCGGCGACGCAGGTCGCCGAACTTCCCGCTCTTGGCCAGCTGGGCTGCGGAGGTTGCCACGAGGTTCCCTGGATCCCTTGTTCAGCGTCGCGGGGTCAGGCGGCCGCCTTCTTGGGCAGCTTCTTGACCACCGGCGCGGCCTCGAGCACCGGCGCCGAACCGCCGGCCGCCTCGATGGCCGCCTTTGCGCCCGCCGTCGCGCCGATGCCCTTGAGCACCACCTTGCGCGACAACTCGCCCGACTTGATCACCTTGACGTTGGTGATGAGCTGGCGCACGAGGCCGGCCGTCTTCAGCGTCAGCAGGTCGACCTCGGTGGCGTCCAGGCCCTGGAGCTGCGCGAGCGTCACTTCGCCGTTGTACTTGAGCTGCGCGCTCTTGAAGCCGCGCTTGGGCAGGCGGCGCTGCAGCGGCATCTGGCCGCCTTCGAAGCCGACCTTGTGGAAGCCGCCGGCGCGGCTCTTCTGGCCCTTGTGGCCGCGGCCCGCGGTCTTGCCCAGGCCCGAGCCGATGCCGCGGCCGACGCGGCGGCGCGCCTTCTTGCTGCCCTCGGCGGGCTTCAGCGAATTCAGTTCCATCACAGCACCTGAACGAGGTACGAGACCTTGTTGATCATGCCGCGCACGGCGGGGGTGTCTTCGAGCGTGCGCGTGCTGTTGAGCCGGCGCAGGCCGAGGCCGCGCACCGTGGCGCGATGGTCCTCGCGCGTGCCGGCGACGCTCTTGACGAGCTTGACGGTGAGGGTCTTCTTTTCAGCCATGGTGATCTCTTCGGCGGCGCGCTTCAGACGAACAGCTCTTCGACCGTCTTGCCGCGCTTGGCGGCCACTTCGGCCGGCGTCGTCGAACGCTTCAGCGCGTCGATCGTGGCGCGCACCATGTTGTACGGGTTGGTCGAGCCGAGGCTCTTGGCGACGATGTCGGTGACGCCCATCACCTCGAAGACGGCGCGCATCGGGCCGCCGGCGATGATGCCGGTACCGGCCGGCGCGGGCGCCAGCAGCACCTTGGCCGCGCCGTGCTCGCCGCGCACGTTGTGGTGCACGGTGCCGTTCTTCAGCGCCACCTTGAACATGTTGCGGCGCGCCGCGTCCATGGCCTTCTGCACCGACACCGGCACTTCCTTGGCCTTGCCCTTGCCCATGCCGATGCGGCCGTCGCCGTCGCCCACGACGGTCAGCGCCGCGAAGCTCAGCGTGCGGCCGCCCTTGACGACCTTGGTGACGCGGTTGACCGCGATCATCTTTTCCTTCAGACCGTCGTCGTTGCCTTCGGTCTGCGCGCGGGGGGTGAACTTTGCCATCTCGATGGATCCTCTAGCGTGCGCGGCGCGGCGTCAGAACTGCAGGCCGGCTTCGCGCGCCGCCTCGGCCAGCGCCTTGACGCGGCCGTGGTAGGCGAAGCCCGAGCGGTCGAAAGCGACCTTGCTGATGCCGGCAGCCTTCGCCTTCTCGGCGATGCGCTTGCCGATCAGCGTCGCGGCGGCGGTGTTGCCGCCCTTGCCGTTGCCACCGAGCTCGTCGCGCACGGCCTTCTCGGCCGTCGACGCGCTGGCCAGTACCTTGCCGCCATCGGCCGACAGGACGCTGGCGTAGATGTGCAGGTTGGTGCGGTGCACGGCCAGGCGCGCCGCATCGCCGCCGGCGATGTGCGTGGCGATGCGCACGCGCGTCTGGCGCGCGCGGCGCAGGCGCTGGTCCTTCTTGTTCAGGCTCATCTCGTGCGCTCCTTACTTCTTCTTGGTTTCCTTGAGCACGACGCGCTCGTCGGCATAGCGGATGCCCTTGCCCTTGTAGGGCTCGGGCGGGCGGATCGCGCGCACTTCGGCGGCGATCTGGCCGACGACCTGGCGGTCGGCCCCGCTGATGACGATTTCGGTCTGCGTCGGGCAGGCCACCTTGATGCCGGCGGGCATGTCCTTGCTGACGGGGTGCGAGAAGCCGATCTGCAAGTTCAGCTTCTGGCCCTGCGCCTGGGCGCGGAAACCCACGCCGACGAGGTTGAGCTTCTTCTCGAAGCCCTTGCTGACGCCGCCGACCATGTTGGCCAGCAGCGCGCGCGTCGTGCCGCTCATCGCGTCGGCCGCGGCCGTCTCGGCGGTGGCGGCGACGTTCAGCACGTTGCCTTCCTTCTTCACCGTGACGAGCGGATTCAGCGTACGCGACAGCGTGCCGTTGGCGCCCTTGACGGTGATCTGCTCGCCCGAGATCGCGACCTCGACGCCTTGCGGCAGCGCGACGGGCATCTTTCCTACGCGGGACATTTCGTTCGCTCCGTCGTGATCAGGCCACGTAGCACAGCACTTCGCCGCCGATGCCGGTGGCGCGCGCCTTGCGGTCGGTCATCACGCCCTTGGGCGTGGTGACGATCGCCACGCCGAGGCCGTTCATCACCTGCGGCAGCGCTTGCTTGCCGCGGTAGATGCGCAGGCCGGGGCGGCTGACACGCTCGATGCGCTCGATGACCGGGCGGCCGGCGTAGTACTTCAGCGCGATCTCGAGCTCGGCCTTGCCGCTTTCGCCCTTGACTGCGAAGCCGTCGATGTAGCCCTCGTCCTTCAGCACCTGCGCGATCGCGACCTTGAGCTTGGACGACGGCATCGTGACGGCCGCCTTGTCCACGCTTTGCGCATTGCGGATGCGCGTCAGCATGTCGGCGATGGGATCACTCATGCTCATGCGGTTTTCTCCTGATCCTTCGTCGGCGGGCGGCTTACCAGCTGGCCTTCACGACACCCGGGATGTCGCCCTTGAAGGCGAGCTCGCGGATCTTGTTGCGGGCGAGTCCGAACTTGCGGAACGTGCCGCGCGCGCGGCCCGTGGCGGCGCAGCGGTTGCGCAGGCGCGTGGGGTTGGCGTTGCGCGGCAGCTTCTGGAGCTCGAGGCGCGCGGCGTAGCGCTCCTCGTCGCTCTTCTTGGCGTCATTGGCGATGGCGCTGAGTTCGGCGTGCTTCTTGGCGAACTTGGCGACGAGCTTCTCGCGCTTGTCTTCGCGTTGCTTGATGGACAGCTTGGCCATGCGGTATCTCTCGCTCGCCTTAGTTCTTGAACGGGAAGCGGAACGCCTGCAGGAGCGCCTTGCACTCCTCGTCGGTCTTCGCGCTCGTCGTGATGGAGATGTTCAGGCCGCGGATCGCGTCGATCTTGTCGTACTCGATCTCGGGGAAGATGATCTGTTCCTTGACGCCGACGTTGTAGTTGCCGCGGCCGTCGAAGCTGCGCCCGCTGATGCCGCGGAAGTCGCGCACGCGCGGCAGCGCGATCGTCACGAAGCGGTCGAGGAACTCGTACATGCGCACGCCGCGCAGCGTGACCATCGTGCCGATGGGCACGTTCTCGCGGATCTTGAAGTTCGCGATGGCCTTGCGGCTCTTGGTCACCACCGGCTTCTGGCCGGCGATCTTGGTGAGGTCGCCGACGGCGTTGTCCATCACCTTCTTGTCGGCCACCGCCTCGCTGACCCCCATGTTCAGCGTGATCTTCGTCAGGCGCGGCACCTGCATCACCGTCTTGTAGCCGAACTTCTTCATCAGCTCGGGGACGATCTGGCTCTTGTAGGTGTCCTGCAGGCGCGAGCGCGTGGCGTTGCTCGAGCTGCCGATCTCCATCGACGCGCCCTTGCCGGCCTTCTCGCCGCCCTTCTTGTCGGACTTGGCTTCCTTCGGCGCAGCCTTCTGGCCGGGCTTGTGCTCGGCCTTCTTGTCCGACTTCTTGTCGCCCTTCGAGGCGTCCTTGTTTGCCATGGTGTGGATCCTCGGCGCCCGTTCAGGCCTTGATCTCTTCGCCGCTGCTCTTGAAGACGCGGACCTTCTTGCCGCCGTCGAGCAGCTTCACGCCGACGCGGTCGGCCTTGCCGGTGGCGGCGTTGTAGATCGCCACGTTCGACTGGTGGATCGGCATCGTCTTGTCGACGACGCCGCCCGTCGTGCCCTTCATCGGGTTGGGCTTGACGTGCTTCTTGACGACGTTGATGCCCTCGACGACCAGGCGTTCTTCGTCGACGCGCAGCGTGACGGTGCCGCGCTTGCCCTTGTCGCGGCCGGTCAGCACGATGACCTGGTCGCCTTTGCGGATCTTGTTCATTGCGTTGAACCTCGATGGCGGCGCTTCAGAGCACCTCGGGGGCCAGCGACACGATCTTCATGAAGCGCTCGGTGCGCAGCTCGCGCGTCACCGGGCCGAAGATGCGCGTGCCGATCGGCTCGAGCTTGGCGTTGAGCAGCACGGCGGCGTTGCGCGTCGAACTTGACGAGCGAGCCATCCTGGCGGCGCACGCCCTTGGCGGTGCGCACGACGACGGCGGAGTACACCTCGCCCTTCTTCACGCGACCCCGCGGCGCGGCTTCCTTGATGGAAACCTTGATCACGTCACCGATGCCGGCGTAGCGGCGCTTCGAGCCGCCCAGCACCTTGATGCACATGACGGACTTCGCGCCCGTGTTGTCGGCCACGTCGAGCCGCGATTGCATTTGGATCATGTTGTCTCATCCCAACTTGGCGGCCGGTGCACCGGAACTCCGAGGAGTCCTGGGCGCGGTGGCGGCCAGTCTTGGGCCCGTGGTGGCTAATGCCTGGGAAGGGTCTGCGGCACGCGGTCCCGGCTGGCGGGGCCGCTGCAACAGCGAAGCTGCGGATTATGCGCGATTATTCGCCGGCGCGTCAACGGGGCCGGCGCGGCGGTGGCGGGTGGTCCGCCACCGCAGGGTCTTCAGCAGCGGACAACCGGACCTTCAGGCCAGCAATTGCTTGGCCTGCGCCACCATCGTGCCGGCGTCGCTGACCTCGAACTTGCCCGGCGCTTCGATGTTCAGCGACTTGACGACGCCGTCGGCGACGAGCATCGAGTAGCGCTGCGAGCGCACGCCCATGCCGCGCGCCGTGAGGTCCAGCGTCAGGCCGGTGGCCTTGGCGAAATCGGCGCTGCCGTCGGCCATCATGCGCACCTTGCCGGCAGTCTTCTGCTCGCGGCCCCAGGCGCCCATCACGAAGGAGTCGTTGACCGAGACGCACCAGATCTCGTCGACGCCCGCGGCCTTCAGCTCGGCGGCCTTCTCCACGTACCCCGGCACGTGCTTGGCCGAGCAGGTGGGCGTGAAGGCGCCCGGCAGGCCGAACACCGCGATCTTCTTGCCGGCGGTGAGCTTGGCGATGTCGAACGTGTTCGGGCCGACCGAACACCCGTTGCCTTCGACCTCGACGTATTCCTGCAGGCTGCCCGCGGGCAGCTTGTCTCCGACCTTCAGCATTTCGTGTTCTCTCCTGTGCGGGGTGACGGGTTGATGGGAATGGGGCGCAAGCGATGACGAGCCGCCAAAACAAGCGGCCGCGGGCTGGAGTCTCCAGCACGCGGCCGATGCATCGTCGGCGTGGGGTCTTGGTCAGACCAGCTTGGCCTTCTCCACCAGGCGGGTCACGACCCAGCTCTTGGTCTTGCTGATCGGGCGCCCTTCGGCGATCTCGACCGTGTCGCCCATCTTGTACTCGCCCTTCTCGTCGTGGGCGTGGTACTTGCGCGACTTGGCGACGATCTTGCCGTACAGCTCGTGCGCGGAGCGGCGCTCGACGAGCACCGTCACCGTCTTGCTGCGCTTGTCGCTGACGACGCGGCCGACCAGCGTGCGCGTGTTCTTCGGCTTGGCCGCGGTCTGTTGCTGTTCGCTCATTTGGCGGCCTTCTTCTTCTGCGCCAGGACGGTCTTGGCGCGCGCGATGTCGCGCCGCGTGTTGCCCAGCTGCGAATGGTTGGTGAGCTGCTGCGTGGCCTTCTGCATGCGCAGGCCGAAGTGGGCCTTCAGCAGGTCGGACACTTCCTTCTCGAGCGCGGCCACGTCCTTGGCGCGCAGTTCGGATGCTTTCATATCGATCCTTCCAGCGCGTCAGGCGCCGACCTGCCGCGCGACGAACGTCGTGCGCAGCGGCAGCTTGGCCGCGGCGAGCGTGAACGCCTCGCGGGCGAGTTGCTCGGGCACGCCGTTGATCTCGTAGAGCACCTTGCCCGGCACGATCTCGGCCACGTAGTACTCGGGGTTGCCCTTGCCGTTGCCCATGCGGACTTCGGCCGGCTTCTGCGAGACGGGCTTGTCGGGGAAGATGCGGATGAAGATGCGGCCGCCGCGCTTGATGTGGCGGCTGATGGCGCGGCGCGCGGCCTCGATCTGGCGCGCAGTGATACGGCCGCGTTCGGTGGCCTTCAGGCCGAATTCCCCGAACGACACCGCCGCACCGCGCGTGGCGATGCCGGTGTTGCGCCCCTTCTGCTCTTTTCGGAATTTCCGACGATTGGGTTGCAGCATCGTCACTCTCCCTTGTTCTCGCCGCCGGCGGCAGGTGCCACGCGGCGCACGCGCTTGACGGCCGGGCCGGGGCCCTTGGCCGGCGTGTCGCCCGCCGGGGCAGCCGGAGCCGCCGCGGCGCCTTCGCCGCCACGCGGCGCACTGTCGCCACGCGGGCCGCGGTCGCCACCGGGGCCCGGCCGGCCACGGCCGGCACCCGGCGCGCCAGGCCGTCCACCGGGGCGGCGCGAACGGCGATCGTCGCCTTCGTGCTCGGTCTTGGGCAGCTGCGGCGCCTCGCCATTAGCCAGGCGGTCACCGCGGTAGACCCAGACCTTCACGCCGATGACGCCGTAGGTCGTCTTGGCCTCGCTGAAGCCGTAGTCGATGTCGGCCTTCAGCGTGTGCAGCGGCACGCGGCCTTCGCGGTACCACTCGGTGCGCGCGATCTCGATGCCGTTCAGGCCGCCCGGCGCTCATGATCTTGATGCCCTGAGCGCCCAGGCGCATCGCGTTCTGCATCGCGCGCTTCATCGCGCGGCGGAACATGATGCGCTTCTCGAGCTGCTGCGTGATGCTGTCGGCGATCAACTGCGCGTCGACCTCGGGCTTGCGGATTTCCTCGATGTTGACGGCCACCGGCACGCCCAGGCGCTTGGCGAGCTCGGCCTTCAGGTTCTCGATGTCCTCGCCCTTCTTGCCGATCACGACGCCCGGCCGCGCCGAGAAGATCGTGATGCGCGCGTTCTTTGCCGGGCGCTCGATCAGGATGCGCGATACGGCCGCGTTCTTCAGCTTCGTCTTCAGGTAGTCGCGGACCTGCAGGTCCTCGGCCAGCATGCCGGCGAAGTTGCGGTTGTTGGCGAACCAGCGGCTTTGCCAGGCGCGCGTGACGCTCAGGCGGAAGCCGGTCGGATGGATTTTCTGTCCCATGGTGTTTCCTGGCTCGCTTGGCTCAGTCGCCGACCGTCACGTAGATGTGGCAGGTGCCCTTGCTGATGCGTGCGCCGCGGCCCTTGGCGCGCGCGGCGAAGCGCTTCAGCGTCGCGCCCTGCTCGACGTAGATCGACTTGACCTTCAGCTCGTCGACGTCGGCGCCGTCGTTGTGCTCGGCGTTGGCGATGGCGCTGTCCAGCGCCTTCAGCACGATGCCGGCGGCCTTCTTCGGCGTGAACTTCAGGATGTTGCGCGCCTGATCGACCTTCTTGCCGCGGATCAGGTCAGCGACCAGCCGGCCCTTGTCGGCCGACAGGCGCACGCCACGAACGCTGGCTTTGGTTTCGGTTGCCATGACGGGGCGCTCCTTACTTCTTCGCGGCCTTCTTGTCCGCGGGGTGACCCTTGAACAAGCGCGTCATTGCGAACTCGCCGAGCTTGTGGCCGACCATCTGGTCGGTCACGTACACGGGCACATGCTGCTTGCCGTTGTGCACCGCGACCGTCAGGCCGATGAACTCGGGCAGGATCGTGCTGCGGCGCGACCAGGTCTTGATCGGCTTCTTGTCCTTGATGGCGGAGGCCTTCTCGACCTTGGCCATCAGGTGGTGGTCCACGAACGGACCCTTCTTCAGTGAACGTGCCATGTTGGTTCAGGGCCTCACTTCTTGCGGCGCGAGACGATGAACGTCTGCGTGCGCTTGTTGCTGCGCGTGCGGTAGCCCTTGGTGAGCGTGTTCCACGGCGACACCTGCGGCTGCGCCTCGCCGGTGCGGCCTTCGCCGCCGCCGTGCGGGTGGTCGATCGGGTTCATCGCCACGCCGCGCACGGTGGGACGGATGCCCTGCCAGCGGATCGCACCGGCCTTGCCGTACTGGCGCAGGCTGTGCTCCTCGTTGCTGACCTCGCCGATGGTGGCGCGGCAGTCGATGTGGATCTTGCGCACTTCGCCCGAACGCAACCGCAGCTGCGCGTAGGTGCCTTCGCGCGCCATCAGCGTCACCGACGAGCCGGCCGAGCGCGCGATCTGCGCGCCCTTGCCGGGCAGCATCTCGACGCAGTGGATCGTCGAGCCGACCGGGATGTTGCGGATCGGCAGCGTGTTGCCGGCCTTGATCGGCGCCTCGGCGCCGGAAAGCAGCGTGGCACCGGCCTCGACGCCGCGCGGCGCGATGATGTAGCGGCGCTCGCCGTCGGCGTAGCACAACAGCGCGATGTGCGCCGTGCGGTTCGGGTCGTACTCGATGCGCTCGACCTTGGCCGGGATGCCGTCCTTGTTGCGCCGGAAGTCGACGACGCGGTAGTGGTGCTTGTGGCCACCACCCTTGTGCCGCATCGTGATGATGCCGCGGTTGTTGCGGCCGGCGTTCTGCTTCTGCGGCTCGAGCAGCGAAGCCTCGGGCGCGCCCTTGTGCAGGTGCTTGTGCACCACCTTCGTCACGGCACGGCGGCCGGGCGAAGTGGGTTTGACTTTGACGACGGCCATTTAAGCGGCCTCCCCGGAGAAGTTGAGCTCCTGGCCCGGCTTCAGCGCCACGTACGCCTTCTTGACGTTGTCGCGGCGCCCGAACGTGCGGCCGAAGCGCTTGTGCTTGCCCTTCTGGTTGAGCGTGTTCACCTCGGCCACTTCGACCTTGAACATCAGCTCGACGGCGGCCTTGATCTCGGGCTTGGTGGCGTCGCGCAGCACCTTGAAAAGCACCTGGTTGCGCTTCTCGCCGACCTGGGTGGCCTTCTCGGAGATGATCGGCGCGACCAGCACCTGCGCGAGGCGGCTCTCGTCGAACTTCTTGGGTGTCTTGGAAGAGGCGCTCATGCGAACATCTCCTTGAGCTGCTCGATGGCGCCCTTGGTCACCAGCACCTTCTTGTAGTGCACGAGCGACAACGGGTCGGCGTAGCGCGGCTCGACGACCAGCACGTTGGCGAGGTTGCGCGAGGCGAGCGCAAGGTTGTCGTCGACCTGGTCGGCGATCACCATCACCGAGTCCAGGCCCATCGCCTTGAACTTGGCAGCCAGCAGCTTGGTCTTGGGCGCCTCGACCGAGATCGAGTCGACCACCGCCAGGCGGCCGTCGCGCGCCAGCTGCGACAGGATGCTGGCCATGCCGGCCCGGTACATCTTCTTGTTGACCTTCTGAGAGAAGTTCTCGTCGGGCTTGTTCGGGAAGATGCGGCCGCCCCCGCGCCACAGCGGCGAGGAGGTCATGCCGGCGCGCGCGCGCCCGGTGCCCTTCTGGCGAAACGGCTTCTTCGTCGAGTGCTTGACCTCGGCGCGCGTCAGCTGGGAGCGGGTGCCCTGGCGCGCGTTGGCCTGGTAGGCCACGACGATCTGGTGCACGAGCGCTTCGTTGTAGTCGCGCGCGAACACGGTGTCCGGCGCGTCGAACTTGCTCGTTGCCTGGCCTTGTTCGTTGAGGAGCTCGAGTTGCATCACGCGGCTCCCTTCTTCAGCTTGACCTTCACGGCCGGGCGCACGACGACGTGGCCGTTCTTCGCGCCGGGCACGGCACCCTTGACGAGCAGCAGCGAGCGGGCCTCGTCGACACGCACGATGTCGAGGTTCTGCGTCGTGACCGTCTCGTCGCCCATGTGCCCGGTCATCTTCTTGCCGGGGAACACGCGGCCGGGGTCCTGCGCCATCGAAATCGAGCCGGGCACGTTGTGCGAGCGGCTGTTGCCGTGGCTGGCGCGCTGCGAGCCGAAGTTGTGGCGCTTGATCGTGCCGGCGAAGCCCTTGCCGATCGACGTGCCCTGCACGTCGACCTGCTGGCCGGCGGCGAACATCGTCACCGGCAGCACGGAGCCCGGCTGGTGCTGGCCGGCCACCTCGGCGGTGACGCGGAATTCCTTCAGCACCTCGCCGGCCTCGACACCGGCCTTGGCCAGGTGCCCCGCTTCGGGCTTGTTGACGCGGCTCGCCTTGCGCTTGCCGTAGGCCACCTGGAGGGCGTTGTAGCCGTCGGTGGCGCTGGTCTTGACCTGCGTGACGCGGTTGTTGGACACGTCCAGCACCGTCACGGGGATGGCGTCGCCATCGTCCGTGAAGATGCGCATCATGCCCACCTTGCGACCGAGCAGGCCGAGCTGTTCGCTCAGACTCATGGGTCAATCTCCGGCCCCTTCACCAGCGAAGGATCGAGAGCCTTGTTCACGTACCCGACATCGATTGGCCGGGGCGGACCGCCTGCGCTTCCTTGCCCGAGGTCGCTGAAGCTGCTCGAACGAGGGAACCGGCGAATGAGCTTTCCCCGCCGGGGCGAGGAAAGCTGCGAAGTATAGCCGAACTGCTTACTGGAGCTTGATTTCGACGTCGACGCCGGCCGGCAGGTCGAGCTTCATCAGCGCGTCCACGGTCTTGTCGGTCGGGTCGACGATGTCCATCAGGCGCTGGTGCGTGCGGATCTCGAACTGGTCGCGGCTCGTCTTGTTGACGTGCGGCGAGCGCAGGATGTCGAAGCGCTGCATTCGCGTGGGCAGCGGCACCGGGCCCTTGACGATGGCGCCGGTGCGCTTGGCGGTGTCGACGATCTCCAGCGCGCTCTGGTCGATCAGCTTGTAGTCGAACGCCTTCAGGCGGATGCGGATCTTCTGCTTGGTGGCCATGGCACTGGGTCCTTATTCGATGATCTTGGCCACGACGCCGGCGCCCACCGTGCGCCCGCCCTCGCGGATGGCGAAGCGCAAGCCCTCCTCCATCGCGATCGGCGCAATCAGCTTGACCGTGATGCTGACGTTGTCGCCCGGCATCACCATCTCCTTGTCCTTGGGCAGTTCCACCGCACCGGTCACGTCCGTCGTGCGGAAGTAGAACTGCGGCCGGTAGTTGTTGAAGAACGGCGTGTGCCGGCCGCCCTCTTCCTTGCTCAGCACGTAGATCTCCGCCGTGAAGTGCGTGTGCGGCTTGACGCTGCCGGGCTTGCACAGCACCTGCCCGCGCTCGACTTCCTCGCGCTTGGTGCCGCGCAGCAGGATGCCCACGTTGTCGCCGGCCTGGCCCTGGTCCAGCAGCTTCCTGAACATCTCGACGCCCGTGCAGGTCGTCTTGACCGTCGGGCGGATGCCGACGATCTCGATTTCCTCGCCGACCTTGACCACCCCGCGCTCCACGCGCCCGGTGACCACCGTGCCACGCCCGGAGATGCTGAACACGTCTTCCACCGGCATCAGGAAGGTGCCGTCCACCGCGCGCTCGGGCGTGGGGATGTAGCTGTCCAGCGCGTCGGCCAGGCGCATGATCGCCTGCTCGCCCAGATCCCCCTTGTCGCCTTCCATCGCCAGCTTGGCGCTGCCCTTGATGATGGGCGTGTCGTCGCCGGGGAACTCGTACTTGCTCAGCAGCTCGCGCACCTCCATCTCGACGAGCTCCAGCAGCTCGGCGTCGTCCACCATGTCGCACTTGTTCATGAAGACGATGATGTAGGGCACGCCCACCTGGCGCGCCAGCAGGATGTGCTCGCGCGTTTGCGGCATCGGGCCGTCGGCGGCCGAGACCACCAGGATCGCGCCGTCCATCTGCGCCGCGCCCGTGATCATGTTCTTCACGTAGTCGGCGTGGCCCGGGCAGTCCACGTGCGCGTAGTGGCGCTTGCTCGTCTCGTACTCGACGTGCGCGGTGTTGATCGTGATGCCGCGCGCCTTCTCTTCGGGCGCCGCGTCGATCTGGTCGTACGCCTTGGCCTCGCCGCCGAACTTGGTGGCCAGCACCGAGGTGATCGCCGCCGTCAGCGTCGTCTTGCCATGGTCCACGTGACCAATCGTGCCCACGTTCACGTGCGGCTTGGTGCGCTCGAACTTGCCTTTTGCCATTTCCTGACCTCGTCGATAAAGAGCTTGCCCGTGGGTCTGTTTAAGGTTTCCCCGGCATCCGTAGGAGTCGCCTGCCACGGGCAGCAGGCGCGGGCGCCGGGAAGACCGATTGCGTTCTTACTTCCCGCGTGCGGTGATGATCGCGTCGGCGACGTTCTTCGGCGCCTCGCTGTAGTGCTTGAACTCCATCGTGTACGTCGCGCGGCCCTGGCTCATCGAGCGCAGCGTCGTGCTGTAGCCGAACATCTCCGACAGCGGCACCTCGGCCTTGATGATCTTGCCGCCACCGGGCATGTCTTCCATGCCCTGCACCATGCCGCGGCGTGAGCTCAGGTCGCCCATCACCGAGCCGGCGTAGTCCTCGGGCGTTTCCACTTCCACGGCCATCATCGGCTCGAGGATCACGGGGCTCGCCTTGCGGCAGGCGTCCTTGAAGCCGATGCTGGCGGCCATCTTGAACGCGTTCTCGCTCGAGTCGACCTCGTGGTACGAGCCGAAGGTCAGCGTGACCTTCACGTCGACCACCGGGTAGCCGGCCAGCACGCCGTTGGGCAGCGTGTCCTCGATGCCCTTTTGCACCGCCGGGATGAACTCGCGCGGCACGACGCCGCCCTTGATCGCGTCGACGAACTCGAAGCCCTTGCCCGGCTCCTGCGGCTCGACCTTCAGCACGACGTGACCGTACTGGCCCTTGCCGCCGGACTGGCGAACGAACTTGCCTTCGACGTCGGCCACCGGCTTGCGGATCGTCTCGCGATAGGCCACCTGCGGCTTGCCGACGTTGGCCTCGACGCCGAACTCGCGCTTCATGCGGTCGACGATGATCTCCAGGTGCAGCTCGCCCATGCCGGAGATGATCGTCTGGCCGCTCTCCTCGTCGGTGCGCAGGCGGAAGCTCGGGTCTTCGGCGGCCAGGCGGCCGAGCGCGATGCCCATCTTCTCCTGGTCGGCCTTCGTCTTGGGCTCGACGGCCTGGCTGATGACGGGCTCGGGGAACACCATCTTCTCGAGCGTGATGATGTGGTCCGGGTCGCACAGCGTCTCGCCGGTCGTCACGTCCTTCAGGCCCACGCAGGCGGCGATGTCGCCGGCCAGGATCTCCTTGATCTCCTCGCGCTGGTTGGCGTGCATCTGCAGGATGCGGCCGATGCGCTCTTTCTTGCCGCGGATCGGGTTGTAGACCGAATCACCGCTCTTCAGCACGCCCGAGTACACGCGCACGAAGGTCAGCTGGCCGACGTAGGGGTCGGTCATCAGCTTGAACGCGAGCGCCGAGAACTTCTCGCTGTCGTCGGCCTTGCGGCTGACTTCCTTCTCGTCGTCGTCGGTGCCTCCCACCGGGGGAATGTCCACCGGCGAGGGCAGGAACTCGATGACGGCGTCGAGCATGCGCTGCACGCCCTTGTTCTTGAACGCCGTGCCGCACAGCATCGGCTGGATCTCGGTGGCGATCGTGCGCAGGCGCAGGCCGGCCTTGATCTCTTCCTCGGTCAGCTCACCCGACTCGAGGTACTTGTTCATCAGCTCTTCGCTTGCCTCGGCGGCGGCCTCGACCATCTGCTCGCGCCACTTCTGCGCGTCGGCCTCGAGCTCGCCCGGGATCGGACCGTACTCGAACTTCATGCCCTGGCTGGCCTCGTCCCAGACGATCGCCTTCATCTTCAGCAGGTCGACCACGCCCTTGAAGCTCTCCTCGGCGCCGATCGGGATGACGATGGGCACCGGGTTGGCCTTCAGGCGAGCCTTCATCTGGTCGTAGACCTTGAAGAAGTTCGCGCCGGTGCGGTCCATCTTGTTGACGAACGCCAGGCGCGGCACCTTGTACTTGTTGGCCTGGCGCCAGACGGTCTCGCTCTGCGGCTGCACGCCGCCCACCGCGCAATAGACCATGCAGGCGCCGTCGAGCACGCGCATGCTGCGCTCGACCTCGATCGTGAAGTCGACGTGGCCCGGCGTGTCGATGATGTTGAAGCGGTGCTCCGCGAAGGACAGGTCCATGCCCTTCCAGAAGCAGGTGGTGGCCGCCGACGTGATCGTGATGCCGCGCTCCTGCTCCTGCGCCATCCAGTCCATCGTCGCGGCGCCGTCGTGCACCTCGCCGAGCTTGTGGTTCACCCCGGTGTAGAAGAGGATGCGCTCGGTGGTCGTGGTCTTGCCGGCATCGATGTGCGCGCTGATACCGATGTTCCGGTAGCGCTCGATGGGGGTCTTGCGGGCCATGATCAACTTTCTCCAAATACGTGAGCCGCCTTCGGGTTGGGGTCAACCCGTAGAGGCGGCCGGAAGCCGGGGAAGGCTCTTGACGCGCCGGTGCCGGGCACCCGCGGCGCGCCGGACACGGGTCAGAAACGGAAGTGCGAGAACGCCTTGTTGGCTTCGGCCATGCGGTGCACCTCGTCGCGCTTCTTGACCGCGCCGCCGCGGCCCTCGCTGGCCTCGAGCAGTTCGTTGGCCAGGCGCGCGGCCATGCTCTTCTCGCCGCGCTTGCGCGCGCTTTCCTTCAACCAGCGCATCGCCAGCGCCTGGCGGCGCACCGGGCGCACTTCCACCGGCACCTGGTAGTTGGCGCCGCCGACGCGGCGGCTCTTCACTTCCACCATCGGCTTGATGTTATTCAGCGCCACCATGAAGATCTCGAGCGGATCCTTGTTGGCCTTCTTCTCGACCTGGTCGAGCGCGCCATAGATGATGCGCTCGGCGACGGCCTTCTTGCCCGACTCCATGATGACGTTCATGAACTTGCTGAGATCGACCGAGCCGAACTTCGGGTCGGGCAGGATCTCGCGCTTGGGAACTTCGCGACGACGTGGCATGGGAGAGTCTTCCTTCTAGGCTTCAGTTGACGCCGCCCGGCCGCAGGGCCTGTTGGCGTCGCGAAAGACCACGGCGGACGGGTCTTTCACTTACTGGCACCGGCCCCGCAACAAGCTCGAGGGCGCAGCACCTGGGATCGGGGCCGCCGCCGATCGCCGCCTGTTGGCAGATTCGGCAGCCACCCCGCGGGAAACGCGGGCCGTCAGGCCTTCTTGGGACGCTTCGCGCCGTACTTCGAACGCGACTGCTTGCGATCCTTGACGCCTTGCAGGTCGAGCGAACCGCGCACGATGTGGTAGCGAACACCGGGCAGGTCCTTCACGCGGCCGCCGCGCACCAGCACGACGCTGTGCTCCTGCAGGTTGTGGCCTTCGCCGCCGATGTAGGAGATGACCTCGAAGCCGTTGGTCAGGCGCACCTTGGCCACCTTGCGCAGCGCCGAGTTCGGCTTCTTCGGGGTGGTGGTGTAGACGCGGGTGCAGACGCCGCGGCGCTGCGGGCAGTTCTGCATGGCCGGCGACTTGGACTTGGTCACCTCGGCCTGGCGGCCTTGTCGCACGAGCTGGTTGATGGTGGGCATGGATCGAGGCCTTGGCCGAGGGTGTGTTCTGGGAATGCACCCGAGCGTACGGTCGCGCCCGGGCCGGGATGCCCGGCCCCGATAAGGCGCGTTGATGCGCACCATGGGCTGCCCGACATCGTGAAAAGCCCTCCATTATATTCGGGTCGCCCTTGGCCGCAACCCGCTGGCAAACCGGGTACCGAAAACGGCCGGCGCCTGTCCCGCCCCCTGCGCCCAACCTCGGCCCGCCCTCCCATCCATGCACCGCGCTCCCGCCGCCGTGCTCGACACCAACGTGGTGCTCGACTGGCTGCTGTTCCGCGATGCCCGCAGCGCCGCGCTGCAGGCAGCGCTCGAAGCCGGCGCCGTGCGCTGGCTGGCCTGCGAGCGCATGCGCGAGGAGTTCCGGCGCGTCCTGGCGCGGCCGGCGCTCGGCCGCTGGCTGCCCTCTGGGGATTGGCGTAAGCGCCTGCTGCACGCCTTCGACGAGCGCGCCGACGCGCAGGCCGAGCCGCCGCCGGCGCCAGCGGCGCTGCGCTGCGACGACCCCGACGACCAGGTCTTCGTCGACCTCGCGCTGGCCAGCGGCGCGCGCTGGCTGGTGAGCCGCGACAAGGCCGTGCTGCGTCTGCGCCGGCACGCCACCCGCCACGGGCTGCACATCGTGGATCCCGGCGGCTGGGTTTTTGCCGACGCGCAGGCCGCCGGCTGAACGGTCTGAACCGCCTGAACCACCGCATAGGGTTGGCTCGCAAAAACCACACGGCGGACCCCGGCGCGCGGGCCCGGCGCTTCCGGCGCGCGCCGCGCTGCCGCGAGGTTTCTTCGTCATCGTGTTGATGGCGCTGGTGGCCAACCTCGTGTTCCTGCTGGCGATCCGAGGTGCCGAGCGGTCGGTGCACGCGGCGCTGGACAGCCGCGAGCGCACCGCGGCGCTGCTGGGCGAGCTGACGCGGCAAAACGAACAGCTGGCCCTGCTCGTGCAGCGCTTCACCACGACCGCGCAGACGCGCCACCGATCGCCTGCATCTGGTCGGCGGCGCGCAGCACCTCGCCGGCGGCAGCCAGTTCGTCGGCGCGGAAGTCGGGCGCGCGCAGCGGCCCCGACCCCGGCGGCGTGCAGGAGTTCAGGTGCTGTCGCGGGTGCTCGACGAGATGGCCGGCGCCATCCAGCGCGACCTGGCGCGCCGCGACGTCGACCGCCGCGAGCTGCAGGCCGCGCGCGACGCCGCCGAGGCGGCCACCGAGGCCAAGTCGCGCTTCCCGGCCAACATGAGCGACGAGATCCGCACGCCGATGAACGCGATCATGGGCATGACGCACCTGGCGCTGCAGACCGAGCTGAACGGCGAGCAACGCGGCTTCCTCGAGAAGGCGCCCGCGGCGGGCACCGCACAGCCGGCGGCGGCGCAGGCCAAGGCGCGGCTGGACGGCCTGTCGGTGCTGCTTGTCGAAGACAACGCGCTGAACCAGGAGCTGGCGCGCCAGCTGCTCGGCCGCCGCGGCCGGCGGGCCCGCTGTCAGCGACACGTCGATCGGCGTCTGGTCGCTCGGCGATAGCTTCAGCTTCTGAGGGAGGGCGCATCATGCAAGCTCTCCTTGTCTTGGTCCGTGCGTTGTGCCGTCTTCCCCACCTCGTCGCGCTGTGGCTGCTGCTGGCCGCGGGCGCGCACGCTGCCGATTTCGTCGTCATCGGGCACCCGAACGTGCCGCGTGTCGACGCCGCGACGCTGCAGCGCCTGTACACCGGCCGCGCGATCGAGGTCGCCGGCCAGCCGGTGACGGTGGTCGGCATCGTCGCCGGCCATCCGCTGCGCGAGCGGTTCCTCATGCAGGTCGTCGGCCTGGACGACGAACGCTACGTCGCCTACTGGACCGTGCGCCGGCACGTCGGCCGCGGCGCACCACCGCGCGAGTTCCGCACGAGCGCCGATGTCGCCGCGCACGTGCTGGCGACGCCGGGCGCGCTCGGCTACGTCGCCGCCGCCGACGTGACGCCGGGGATGAACGTGGTGCTTCGGCCGTGAGGCCGTAGCGCGCAGGCAAAGAAAAACGGGCGGCCCGCGGGCCGCCCGTTCAGCGTTCTGGCCGCAAGGCCAGAGCGGCGAACGCTTACTCCGTCGGCGCCTCGCCCACCGCCGCAGCCGCATCGACCGCGGCCATCTGCACCGCGGCCAGCTCTTCGGCTTCCTGCATCGCGATGGCGCGGCGCTCGCTCTCGTCCATCGCCTCCTTGGCCTTGCGCGCCTCGTGGAACGCCATGCCGGTGCCCGCGGGGATCAGCCGGCCGACGATGACGTTTTCCTTCAGCCCGCGCAGCTCGTCGCGCTTGCCCATGATCGCCGCCTCGGTCAGCACGCGCGTGGTCTCCTGGAACGACGCGGCCGAGATGAACGAGTCGGTCGACAGCGACGCCTTCGTGATGCCCAGCAGCACGTCGGCGTGCGTGGCGGGGATCTTGTCCTCGCCGCGCAGGCGGTCGTTGGTGTCCAGCAACTCGCTGCGCTCGACCTGTTCGCCGGCGATGTAGCTGCTGTCGCCCGGGTTCGTGATCTGCACGCGGCGCAGCATCTGGCGGACGATCACCTCGATGTGCTTGTCGTTGATCTTCACGCCCTGCAAACGGTAGACGTCCTGCACCTCGTCGACGATGTAGCGCGCCAGCTCCTCGATGCCCAGCAGGCGCAGGATGTCCTGCGGATCCGCCGCGCCGTCGACGATCAGCTCGCCGCGGTTCACCACCTGGCCTTCGTGCACGAGGATGTTCTTCTCCTTGGGCACGAGTTCCTCGTAGACCTTGCCGTCCGGGTCGGTGATCTGCAAACGCACCTTGCCCTTGGTCTCCTTGCCGAAGCTCACCGTGCCGGTGATCTCGGCCAGCGTGCCGACATCCTTCGGGCTGCGCGCTTCGAAGAGCTCGGCCACGCGCGGCAGACCGCCGGTGATGTCGCGCGTCTTCTGGCCTTCCATCGGGATGCGCGCCAGCACCTCGCCGGGCATGAGGTCCTGGCCGTCGCGCACCTGGATCAGCGCGCCGATCGGGAAGCCGATCGTCACCGCGTGGTCGGTGCCCGGGATCTTGACCTCGATGCCCGCGGCGTCGAGCAGCTTGACCTGCGGGCGCACGACCTTCGCGGCGCCGCGGCGCTTCGGGTCGATGACGACAAGCGTCGACAGGCCCGTGACCTCGTCGACCTGCTTGGCGACGGTGACACCTTCCTCGACGTTCTCGAACTTCGCGCGGCCGGCGAACTCGGTGATGATGGGCCGCGTCAGCGGGTCCCAGTTGGCGAGCACGGTGCCCGCCTTCACCGCCTGGTCGGCCTTGACGTTGAGCGTCGCGCCGTACGGCAGCTTGTGGCGCTCGCGCTCGCGGCCGTGCTGGTCGGCGATGATGATCTCGCCGGAGCGCGAGATCACGACCAGCTCGCCCTTGCCATTGCCGTCCTTGGCCGCCTTGGCGTTCATCACGTAGCGCATCGTCGAGTTGAACGAGACGATGCCGTCGCTCTTGGCCTCGACGCTGTTGGCCACCGCTGCGCGCGAAGCCGCGCCGCCGATGTGGAACGTGCGCATCGTCAGCTGCGTGCCCGGCTCGCCGATCGACTGCGCGGCGATGACGCCCACCGCCTCGCCGACGTTGACCAGCCCGCCGCGGCCGAGGTCGCGGCCGTAGCACCGGCTGCACAGGCCGAAGCGCGTGCCGCAGGTCAGCGGCGTGCGCACCTTCACCTCGTCGACGCCCGCTGCCTCGAGCACGTCCATCGCGTCCTCGTCGAGCATGTCGCCGGCGTTCAGCAGCGCTTCCTGCGTCTCGGGGTGCAGCACCTCGATGGCGGCGACGCGGCCGAGGATGCGGTCGCGCAGGCTCTCGATGACTTCACCGCCCTCGACCAGCGCGCGCATGTTCATGCCGTTTTGCGTGCCGCAATCGTCTTCGGTGACGACGAGGTCCTGCGTCACGTCGACCAAGCGACGCGTCAGGTAGCCGGAGTTCGCGGTCTTCAACGCCGTGTCCGCCAGGCCCTTGCGCGCGCCGTGCGTCGAGATGAAGTACTGCAGAACGTTCAGGCCTTCGCGAAAGTTCGCGGTGATCGGCGTCTCGATGATGCTGCCGTCGGGCTTGGCCATCAGGCCGCGCATGCCGGCGAGCTGGCGGATCTGCGCCGCCGAGCCCCGCGCGCCCGAGTCGGCCATCATGTAGATCGAGTTGAACGACTCCTGGTCGACGGTCTTGCCGTTGCGATCGAGCACCTTCTCCTTCGAGAGCTGGCCCATCATCACCTTGCCGACTTCGTCGCCGGTCTTGCCCCAGATGTCGACGACCTTGTTGTAGCGCTCGCCGGCGGTGACGAGACCCGAGACGTACTGCTGCTCGATCTCCTTGACCTCCTTCTCGGCGCGCTCGATGAGGCCGTGCTTCTCCTTCGGCACGAGCATGTCGTCGATGGCGATCGAGATGCCGGCGCGCGTGGCCAGGCGGAAGCCCGCCTGCAGCAGCCGGTCGGCGAAGACCACCGTGTCCTTCAGGCCGCACTTGCGGAAGCTGGCGTTGATCAGGCGCGAGATCTCCTTCTTCTTCAGCGCCTTGTTGATCAGCGCGAAGGGCAGGCCGCGGGGCAGGATCTCCGACAGCAGCGCACGGCCGACCGTCGTCTCGACGAGCTTCGTATCGGGCGTCAGCTCGCCGGTGACCTTGTCGCGCGCGTACTCGGTGAGCATCACGTTGACCCGCGCGGTGATCTCGGTGACGCCGTTGTCGAGCGCGCGTTGCAGCTCGAGCAGGTCCGCGAAGACCATGCCTTCGCCCTTGCCGTTGACGCGCTCGCGCGTGGCGTAGTACAGGCCCAGCACGACGTCCTGGCTCGGCACGATCGACGGCTCGCCCGAGGCCGGGAAGAGCACGTTGTTCGACGCCAGCATCAGCACGCGCGCTTCCATCTGCGCTTCGATCGACAGCGGCACGTGCACGGCCATCTGGTCGCCGTCGAAGTCGGCGTTGAACGCCGAGCACACCAGCGGGTGCAGCTGGATCGCCTTGCCCTCGATCAGCACCGGCTCGAACGCCTGGATGCCCAGGCGGTGCAGCGTCGGCGCGCGGTTCAGGAGCACCGGGTGCTCCTTGATCACCTCTTCGAGGATGTCCCACACGACCGGCGTGCCGCTCTCGACTTCCTTCTTCGCCGCCTTGATGGTGGTGGCGATGCCCATCGCCTCCAGCCGGCTGAAGATGAACGGCTTGAACAGCTCGATCGCCATCAGCTTGGGCAGGCCGCACTGGTGCAGCTTGAGCGTCGGGCCGACGACGATGACCGAGCGGCCCGAGTAGTCGACGCGCTTGCCCAGCAGGTTCTGGCGGAAGCGGCCGCTCTTGCCCTTGATCATGTCGGCCAGCGACTTCAGCGCGCGCTTGTTCGCGCCCGTCATCGCCTTGCCGCGGCGGCCGTTGTCCAGCAGCGAGTCGACCGCCTCCTGCAGCATGCGCTTCTCGTTGCGCACGATGATCTCGGGCGCCTTCAGCTCGAGCAGGCGCGCGAGGCGGTTGTTGCGGTTGATGACGCGGCGGTAGAGGTCGTTGAGGTCGCTCGTGGCAAAGCGGCCGCCGTCCAGCGGGACGAGGGGGCGCAGGTCCGGCGGCAGCACCGGCAGCACCTCCATCACCATCCAGTTGGGCTTGATGCCGCTGCGCTTGAACGCCTCCAGCACCTTCAGGCGCTTGCTGTTCTTCTTGATCTTCAGCTCGGAGCCGGTCATGTCGTTGCGGATCTTGTCGATCTCCGCATCGATGTCCAACTCCTCGAGGAGCTTCTTGATGCCCTCGGCGCCCATCAGCGCGGTGAACTCGTCACCGTACTCGGCGTGCTTGGCCTCCCACTCGTCCTCGCTCATGATGCCGAACTTCTTCAGCGGCGTCATGCCCGGGTCGACGACGACGTAGGCTTCGAAGTACAGCACGCGCTCGATGTCGCGCAGCGTCATGTCGAGCACGAGGCCCAGGCGCGACGGCAGGCTCTTCAGGAACCAGATGTGCGCGCACGGCGCCGCCAGGTCGATGTGACCCATGCGCTCGCGCCGCACCTTGGTCTGCGTGACCTCGACGCCGCACTTCTCGCAGATGACGCCGCGGTGCTTCAGGCGCTTGTACTTGCCGCACAGGCACTCGTAGTCCTTGATCGGCCCGAAGATCTTGGCGCAGAACAGGCCATCGCGCTCCGGCTTGAAGGTGCGGTAGTTGATGGTCTCGGGCTTCTTCACCTCCCCGAACGACCAGCTGCGGATCTTCTCCGGGCTCGCGAGGCCGATCTTGATGGCATCGAAATGCTCATCAGGGGTGAATTGCTTGAAAAGGTCGAGCAGTCCCTTCATGGCGTTCTTCCCTTTCCTTCCTTAGTTGCGCTCGAGCTCGATGTCGATGCCGAGCGAGCGGATTTCCTTCACCAGCACGTTGAACGACTCCGGCATGCCGGCCTCGATCGCGTGCTCGCCCTTGACGATGTTCTCGTAGACCTTGGTGCGGCCGTTCACGTCGTCGGACTTGACGGTCAGCATCTCCTGCAGCACGTAGCTCGCGCCGTAGGCTTCCAGTGCCCACACTTCCATCTCGCCGAAGCGCTGGCCGCCGAACTGCGCCTTGCCGCCGAGCGGCTGCTGCGTCACGAGGCTGTACGGGCCGGTGGAGCGCGCGTGCATCTTGTCGTCCACCAGGTGGTGCAGCTTCAGCACGTGCATGTAGCCCACCGTGACCGGGCGCTCGAACGCCTCGCCGGTGCGGCCGTCGTGCAGCACGCACTGCGTGCGCGTCGCGGTCAGGCCCTTGCGCGCGGCGATGTCGTCCGGGAAGGCGAGTTGCAGCATGCCGCGGATCTCGGTCTCCGCGGCGCCGTCGAACACCGGCGTCGCGAACGGCACACCGCTTTGCAGGTTGGCGGCCATCTCGATCACTTCCTGGTCGGACAACTGCTCGAGCCGCTCGGCCTTGCCGCCGCTCTTGTTGTACAGCTCGTCGAGGAAGCGCCGCACCTCGTCGGCGCGCGCCTGCTGCTGCAGCATGTCGCCCAGCCGCTGGCCGATGCCCTTGCCGGCCCAGCCGAGGTGCACTTCGAGCACCTGGCCGACGTTCATCCGTGACGGCACGCCAAGCGGGTTGAGCACGATGTCCACCGGCGTGCCGTCGGTCATGTACGGCATGTCTTCCACCGCCACGATCTTCGACACGACGCCCTTGTTGCCGTGGCGGCCGGCCATCTTGTCGCCGGGCTGCAGACGGCGCTTGACGGCGAGGTAGACCTTCACCATCTTCAGCACGCCGGCGGGCAGCTC
The DNA here is from genome assembly GCA_016716535.1 of Betaproteobacteria bacterium. GTDB lineage: Bacteria > Pseudomonadota > Gammaproteobacteria > Burkholderiales > Burkholderiaceae_C > Rubrivivax. The sequence goes on from JADJWD010000007.1 coordinate 508,557, forward strand.
GTCGCCTTGCGTCAGCTTCTTGCGCTTCTCCTCGAAGGCGAGGTCGAAGCTGTGGCGCGTCTGGTCGAGGCTGTTCTTGATGCTCTCGAGCTGGTTGGCGAGGTCCTCGTCGCTCGGGCGGATGTCGAACCAGTGGTACTTGTCGACCGAGGCGAGGTAGTCCTTCGTGATCTCCGTGCCCTTGGCGATCTTCTGCGGGCCGCCGTTGGCCGGCTTGCCGACGAGCAGCTTCTCGATGCGGTCGAAGGCGTCGGCCTCGACGATGCGCAGCTGGTCGTTGAGGTCGAGGCGGAAGCGCTTGAGCTCGTCGTCGATGATCTGCTGCGCGCGCTTGTCGCGCTGGATGCCTTCGCGCGTGTAGACCTGCACGTCGATGACGGTGCCATTGGTGCCCTGGTCGACACGCAGCGACGTGTCCTTCACGTCGGAAGCCTTCTCGCCGAAGATCGCGCGCAGGAGCTTTTCTTCCGGCGTCAGCGTCGTCTCGCCCTTCGGCGTGACCTTGCCGACGAGCACGTCGCCCGGGTTCACCTCGGCGCCGATGTAGACGATGCCGCTCTCGTCCAGGCGCGCCAGCTGCTGTTCGCTGAGGTTCGGGATGTCGCGCGTGATCTCCTCGCTGCCGAGCTTGGTGTCGCGCGCCATCACCACCAGCTCCTCGATGTGGATCGAGGTGTAGCGGTCTTCGGCGACGACACGTTCGCTGATCAGGATCGAGTCTTCGAAGTTGTAGCCGTTCCAGGGCATGAAGGCGACGAGCATGTTCTGCCCGAGCGCCAGCTCGCCGAGGTCGGTGCTGGCGCCGTCGGCAATCACGTCACCCTTCGCGAGCTTGTCGCCTCGGCGCACGATCGGCCGCTGGTGGATGTTCGTGTCCTGGTTGGAGCGCTGGTACTTGATCAGGTTGTAGATGTCGACGCCGACTTCGCCCGCCGCCGTCTCGGCGTCGTTCACGCGGATGACGATGCGGTTGGTGTCGACGTAGTCGACCGTGCCGCCGCGGCGCGCCGTGACGACGGTGCCCGAGTCGACCGCGGCGACGCGCTCGACGCCGGTGCCGACCAGCGCCTTCTCCGGTCGCAGCACCGGCACCGCCTGGCGCTGCATGTTGGCGCCCATCAGCGCGCGGTTCGCGTCGTCGTGCTCGAGGAACGGCACGAGCGAAGCCGCGACCGAGACGATCTGCGTCGGCGCCACGTCCATGTACTGCACGCGCTCGGGGCTGAGCAGCACCGACTCGCCCTTCTCGCGCGCGCTGACGAGTTCATCGACGAGCTTGCCGTCCTTGTCGAGCGAGGCGTTGGCCTGCGCGATGACGTACTTGCCCTCTTCGATCGCCGACAGGTAGTCGATCTGGTTCGTCACCTTGCCGTCGACGACGCGGCGATACGGCGTCTCGAGGAAGCCGTACTCGTTGAGCTGCGCGTACAGCGCCAGCGAGTTGATGAGGCCGATGTTCGGGCCTTCCGGCGTCTCGATCGGGCACACGCGGCCGTAGTGCGTCGGGTGCACGTCGCGCACCTCGAAGCCGGCGCGCTCGCGCGTGAGACCCCCCGGGCCCAGGGCCGAGACGCGCCGCTTGTGCGTGATTTCGCTCAGCGGGTTCGTCTGGTCCATGAACTGGCTGAGCTGGCTCGCCCCGAAGAACTCCTTCAGCGCCGCGGAAATCGGCTTGGAGTTGATCAGGTCGTGCGGCATCAGCGGCTCCTGCTCGGCCTGGCCGAGCCGCTCCTTCACCGCCTTCTCGATGCGCGCGAGGCCGCTGCGGTACTGGTTCTCGGCCAGTTCGCCGACGCAGCGCACGCGCCGGTTGCCGAGGTGGTCGATGTCGTCGACGTCGCCGTTGCCGTTGCGCAGGTCGACGAGGATCTTCACGACGTCGAGGATGTCCTCGTTGCTGAGGGTCATCTTGCCCTCGGGCGTGTCGCGGCCGACGCGGGCGTTGAACTTCATGCGCCCGACGCGGCTGAGGTCGTACGTGTCCTCGCTGTAGAAGAGGCGGTGGAAGAGCGCTTCCACGGCGTCCTCGGTCGGCGGCTCGCCGGGGCGCATCATGCGGTAGATGGCCACGCGCGCGGCGAGCTGGTCGGCCGTCTCGTCACTGGCCAGCGTCTGGCTGATGTAGGCGCCTTGGTTCAGCTCGTTGGTGTAGACGCAGGGGAGCTCCTTGACGCCGGCGGCGCGCAGCTTCTTCAGCAGCGCCTCGGTGACCTCGTCGTTGGCCTTGGCGACGATCTCGCCGGTCTCGGCGTCGATGAGGTTGCGCGCGATGACGCGGCCGACGAGGAAGTCCTCGGGCGCCGAGAGGAACGTCGTGCCGCCCTGCTCGAGCTGGCGCACGTGCTTGGCGGTGATGCGCTTGTCCTTCTCGACGATGACGTTGCCTTCGCGGTCGGTGAGGTCGAACCGGGCGACCTCGCCCTTCAGCCGCTCGGGCACGAACTCGAGCTGCGCGCCCGTGTCCATCAGCCGGAAGTTGTCGTTGACGAAGAAGTGGGCCAGGATCTGCTTCAGGGTTCAGGCCGATTGCCTTGAGCAGGATCGTCACCGGCATCTTGCGGCGGCGGTCGACGCGGAAGTAGAGGATGTCCTTCGGGTCGAACTCGAAGTCGAGCCACGAGCCGCGGTAGGGAATGATCCGCGCGGAGAAGAGCAGCTTGCCCGAGCTGTGCGTCTTGCCCTTGTCGTGCTCGAAGAACACGCCGGGGCTGCGGTGCAGCTGGCTGACGATCACGCGCTCGGTGCCGTTGACGATGAACGAGCCGTAGTCGGTCATCAAGGGCACCTCGCCCATGTAGACCTCCTGCTCCTTGATCTCCTTGACGACCTTCTGCGGCAGCGATTCGCGGTCGTAGATGATCATCTGCAGCTTGGCGCGCACGGCCGCTGCATACGTCAGGCCGCGCTGCTGGCACTCGCGCGTGTCGAACGGCGGCTTGGCGATGTTGTATTCGGTGAACTTCATCTCCACGAGCCCGTTGTGGCTCGTGATCGGGAACGCCGACAGGAACGCCGCCTGCAGCCCCTCGGGCTTGCGCTTGGGCGGCGGCACGTCCTTTTGCAGGAACGCCACGTACGAGTCGCTCTGCATCGTCAGCAGGTAAGGCACGTTCAAGACGGCCTCGCGCTTGCCGAAGCTCTTGCGGATGCGCTTGCGCTCGGTGTAGGTGTAGGGGGTTGCTTGCGCCATGGACCACTCCGTGTCGAGAGCCTTACCCGGGCCAGGGGTGCGGCTCATCGGCGACTGGCTACTCGAACGTTGCGTTCGAGGCTTGGTGGCAGGCCACTACCTGCCGCTGGCGGACAACCCCGGCGTTGCACCGGAGCCCGACCAAACCCGTTCTCTGCAGTCGGATCAGAGAACACTGCGAAGCCGTGGGGGGCTTCGCGCTGCTCTCGTCTCGCTCCCTCTCCCGCACGCGGGAGAGGGAGGAACGCGATTACTTCAGCTCGGCCTTGGCGCCGGCGTCGACCAGCTTCTTCTGGGCGGCTTCGGCGTCGGCCTTGGCAATGCCTTCCTTGACGGGCTTGGGCGCGCCGTCGACCAGGTCCTTGGCTTCCTTGAGGCCGAGGCCGGTGATCTCGCGCACCGCCTTGATGACGCTGACCTTGTTCGCGCCGGCTTCGAGCAGCATCACGGTGAACTCGGTCTTCTCCTCGGCGGCCGGGGCGGCGGCGCCACCGCCGGCACCGGCGGCCGGAGCGGCCATCGCCGCGGCGGAGACGCCGAACTTCTCCTCGATGGCCTTCACCAGGTCATTGAGTTCCATCACCGTCATGCTGTCCATCGCGGACAGGAAGCTGTCTTTGTCGAATGCCATTTGGGTACCTCGTATGTCGATAAGGTTCTTTGGGGGTGGGTTCCGTGCGGAACCCAGGCGCTGCCGTCAGGCGGCGGCGCCTTGCTTCTTCTCGGCCAGGGCGGCCAGCACGCCGGCCATGCGCTGGATCGGCGACTTCAGCAGGCCGGCCACCTGGGCGATCAGCACCTCGCGGCTCGGGATGGACGCCAGGGCCTTGACCCCGTTGGCATCCAGCGCCTTGCCGGCGAACGCGCCGCCCTTGACCACCAGCTTGTCGTTGCCCCGGGCGAAGTCGGCAATGACTTTCGCCGCGGCGACCGGGTCGCTCGAAAAGCCGTAGATCAGCGGGCCGACCATGGCACCCTGGGCCACCTCGAACGGCGTGCCGGCGACGGCGCGGCGGGCGAGCGTGTTCTTCAGCACATGAAGGTACACGCCCTTGGCCCGCGCATCGACGCGCAGCTTGTTCAGGTTTTCCACGGTGAGGCCACGGTACTCGGCCAGCGCCAGGGTTTGCGACTGCGCGACCTGCGCGGCCACGCCCTCGATCACGGCTGCCTTCTCGTTGCGGTTCAGACTCAAAGGTCTTGCTCCTCACACATCACGTGTCGTCGCGGCACGGCCCACAGGGCCCGGCTGCTCGGACACACTTCGGACTCAGCGACCTTCTGCAACCCCGAAAAGCACCCTGGCATGCAGGAGAACCCTTCAGCTCACAGCGGGACCGCCATCTGCGCTGGCCACGGGCGCCGCACTGCTGCGGCGCTTCGCGATTAAGGGGCGCGCCCGTGAGGGCAGGCCCCGCCAGCGGTCTTCGATGACCCGCTGCCGGCGCTTCTTGTCGCGCCGGCGGCGGCCCACCAAATCTCTCTCGTCTCTAACGCTCCAACGCTCTTTCGTTCCGTTCGCGTCAGCCCGCAGCCGCCGCGAGGGCGATCGATGCGGTGTCGACCCGCACGCCCACGCCCATCGTCGACGACACGGCCACCTTCCTCAGGTAGATGCCCTTGCTGCTCGCCGGCTTCGCCTTGTTCAGCGCTTCGAGCAGCGCGCGCAGGTTGGCCGTCAGCCGGTCGGCTTCGAACGAGCGGCGGCCGATCGTCGCGTGCACGATGCCGGCCTTGTCGACGCGGAACTGCACCTGGCCGGCCTTGGCGTTCTTCACCGCGGTGGCCACGTCGGGCGTCACGGTGCCGACCTTCGGGTTCGGCATCAGGCCGCGCGGGCCCAGCACCTGGCCGAGCGTGCCGACGACGCGCATCGCGTCGGGGCTGGCGATGACGATGTCGAAGTCCATCTTGCCGCCCTTGATCTCGGCGGCGAGGTCGTCCATGCCGACGATGTCGGCGCCGGCGGCCTTGGCTTCCTCGGCCTTGGCGCCCTGCGCGAACACGGCGACGCGCTTGGTCTTGCCGGTGCCCGAGGGCAGCACGACGGCGCCGCGCACGACCTGATCGCTCTTCTTGGCGTCGATGCCGAGCTGCACCGCGACGTCGATCGACTCGTCGAACTTCGCCGTCGCGCACTCCTTGACGAGCGCGAGTGCGGCGTCGATTGCGTAGAGCTTGTTGCTGTCGACCTTGCCTTGCTGGGCCTTGGTCTTCTTCGTGAGCTTGGTCATGGCGTCAGACTCCTTCCACCGTCAGGCCCATCGAGCGGGCCGAGCCGGCGATGATCTTCACCGCGGCGTCCAGGCTCGCGGCGTTCAGATCCTTGGTCTTGATCTTGGCGATCTCTTCCAGCTGCTCGCGCGTGACCTTGCCGACCTTGTCCAGGTGCGGCTTGCCCGAGCCCTTCTCGATCTTCGCGGCCTTCTTCAGCAGCACCGTCGCCGGCGGCGACTTGATGATGAAGGTGAAGCTCTTGTCGGCGAAGGCGGTGATCACCACCGGCAGCTTCATGCCGGGTTCGAAGCCCGCTTGAGTCTGCGCGTTGAACGCCTTGCAGAACTCCATGATGTTCAGGCCGCGCTGGCCGAGCGCCGGACCGATCGGGGGCGAAGGGTTCGCCTTGCCTGCCGGGACCTGCAGCTTGATGAAGCCGACGATCTTTTTTGCCATGAATGGCTCCTTGCGAGTTCAAACGCTTCGGCGGGACTGTCCGCCTCGGCTCCTCGTATCCGCGACCCTGTGTTGAAACGACGCGCCGGGGTCGAGACGGCGCGCCGAAGCGGTCATCAGACCTTTTCTACCTGCGCGAAGTCCAGTTCCACCGGGGTCGCACGCCCGAAGATGGTGACCGACACGCGCACCTTGCTCTTCTCGTAATTGACTTCTTCGACAGCGCCGTTGAAGTCGGTGAAGGGGCCTTCCTTGACGCGCACCAGCTCGCCGACGGTCCATTCGACCTTGGGCTTGGGCTTGTCGACGCCTTCCTGCATCTGGCTGACGATCTTGGCCACCTCGGCCTCGGAGATCGGCGCCGGGCGGTTGCGCGCGCCGCCGATGAAGCCGGTGACCTTGCTCGTGTGCTTGACGAGGTGCCAGGTGTCGTCGGCCATCTCCATCTCGACGAGCACGTAGCCCGGGTAGATGCGCCGCTCGGTGACGCTCTTCTTGCCGTTCTTCAGCTCGACCACCTCTTCGGTGGGCACGAGGATGCGGCCGAACTTGTCCTGCATGCCGGCGCGGTCGATGCGCTCGCGCAGGTTGCGCTCCACCGCCTTTTCCATGCCCGAGTAGGCATGCACGATGTACCAGCGCTTGTTGCCCTGGGCAGCCAGCGGCGAGGCGGAGGGTTGAACTTGTTCGCTCATGGTTGGGGTTTCCCTTGTCCCTTCAGCCGCGCCAGCCCAGGACCAGGTCGTACAGCACCCACTCCAGCGTCTTGTCGGTCAGCCACAGGAACAGCGCCATCACGAACACGAAGGCGAAGACGTAGCCGGTCATCTGCGTGGCCTCCTTGCGGGTCGGCCAGACGACCTTCTTGACCTCGCGCACCGAGTCGCGGCCGAACGCGGTGAGCTGCTTGCCCGGCTCGGAGGTGAAGAACACCCCCACCGCGGCGGCGATCAGCACGAGCAGCGCCAGCACGCGCAGCCACAAGTCCTGCTTGCCCAGCACGTAGAACGCGACGATGCCGCCGACGAGCAGCAGCACGGCGCCGGCCAGCTTGGCCTTGTCGGCGCCGGTGGAGACGGTTTCGACGGTCGGTGGGTTGGACATGTAGTGCTTCAGGAACGAAGCCCGCAGGGCGTCGTGACGCCTGCGGGCCGCTGTCGGAGCGGCCGGTTGGCGGCCGCCGAAGAGAGCGAAAACTCGAACGAGGTCAGGTGGCAGGGGCAGAGGGAATCGAACCCCCAACCTTCGGTTTTGGAGACCGACGCTCTGCCAATTGAGCTATACCCCTGCGGAACCTCATTCGATGATCTTGGCCACGACGCCGGCGCCCACCGTGCGCCCGCCCTCGCGGATGGCGAAGCGCAAGCCCTCCTCCATCGCGATCGGCGCAATCAGCTTGACCGTGATGCTGACGTTGTCGCCCGGCATCACCATCTCCTTGTCCTTGGGCAGTTCCACCGCACCGGTCACGTCCGTCGTGCGGAAGTAGAACTGCGGCCGGTAGTTGTTGAAGAACGGCGTGTGCCGGCCGCCCTCTTCCTTGCTCAGCACGTAGATCTCCGCCGTGAAGTGCGTGTGCGGCTTGACGCTGCCGGGCTTGCACAGCACCTGCCCGCGCTCGACTTCCTCGCGCTTGGTGCCGCGCAGCAGGATGCCCACGTTGTCGCCGGCCTGGCCCTGGTCCAGCAGCTTCCTGAACATCTCGACGCCCGTGCAGGTCGTCTTGACCGTCGGGCGGATGCCCACGATCTCGATTTCCTCACCGACCTTGACCACCCCGCGCTCCACGCGCCCGGTGACCACCGTGCCACGCCCGGAGATGCTGAACACGTCTTCCACCGGCATCAGGAAGGTGCCGTCCACCGCGCGCTCGGGCGTGGGGATGTAGCTGTCCAGCGCGTCGGCCAGGCGCATGATCGCCTGCTCGCCCAGATCCCCCTTGTCGCCTTCCATCGCCAGCTTGGCGCTGCCCTTGATGATGGGCGTGTCGTCGCCGGGGAACTCGTACTTGCTCAGCAGCTCGCGCACCTCCATCTCGACGAGCTCCAGCAGCTCGGCGTCGTCCACCATGTCGCACTTGTTCATGAAGACGATGATGTAGGGCACGCCCACCTGGCGCGCCAGCAGGATGTGCTCGCGCGTTTGCGGCATCGGGCCGTCGGCGGCCGAGACCACCAGGATCGCGCCGTCCATCTGCGCCGCGCCCGTGATCATGTTCTTCACGTAGTCGGCGTGGCCCGGGCAGTCCACGTGCGCGTAGTGGCGCTTGCTCGTCTCGTACTCGACGTGCGCGGTGTTGATCGTGATGCCGCGCGCCTTCTCTTCGGGCGCCGCGTCGATCTGGTCGTACGCCTTGGCCTCGCCGCCGAACTTGGTGGCCAGCACCGAGGTGATCGCCGCCGTCAGCGTCGTCTTGCCATGGTCCACGTGACCAATCGTGCCCACGTTCACGTGCGGCTTGGTGCGCTCGAACTTACCCTTTGCCATCTTCGGACTCCTGGCTGAATGCTGTGAACGAGATCAGTGCTGTTATCGACGGTGGTTGGTGCCCATGGCGCGGATCGAACGCGCGACCTCCCCCTTACCAAGGGGGTGCTCTACCACTGAGCCACATGGGCATCGGTACGGGTCTGGCATCGCCCTTGGAGGACAGACCGGTAACGACCGCAGGAGGATTCGAAGTCGAACGAGTGAGTAGGGAACGGTGGAGCGGGAGACGGGAATCGAACCCGCGTCATTAGCTTGGAAGGCTAAGGTTCTGCCATTGAACTACTCCCGCGGCCAAGATCCCGGGAATCTCTGGTGGAGGAGGCTGGATTCGAACCAGCGTAGGCGTAAGCCAACAGATTTACAGTCTGCCCCCTTTAGCCACTCGGGCACCCCTCCAGGGAGAACCCGCGAGTATAGCAGCGGCTTGCCGACCGCTGGAACCCACCGGAACTCGCCCGGATTCGACCGATCGCGGCCAAGGCTCCCGGGCGATCGCCGCTAGCGCAGCCGTCCGCACCATCATGGTGCGCCATCTTCGGCGAACAGCCCCCGCAGCGCCACCCCCGGATCGGCCGCGCGCATGAACGCCTCGCCGACGAGAAAGGCGCCGACCCCGGCCGCGCGCAGCCGGCGCACGTCGGCGCGGTGGGCCACACCCGACTCAGTCACCAGCAGCCGGCCCGCCGGCACCCGGGGCAGGAGGCCCAGCGTCGTCTCGAGCGAGACCTCGAAGGTGCGCAGGTTGCGGTTGTTGACGCCCACGAGCGGCGTCTTCAGCCGGAGCGCCCGGTCCAGCTCGGCACCGTCGTGCACCTCGACCAGCACCGCGAGGCCGAGCGCGAGCGCCGCCGCTTCGAGGTCGGCCATCTGCGCGTCGTCCAGGCAGGCGGCGATCAGCAGAACCGCATCGGCGCCGATCGCCCGCGCCTCGCAGACCTGGAACTCGTCGACGATGAAGTCCTTGCGCAGCACCGGCAGCCCGCAGGCGGCGCGCGCCTGCCGCAGGAAGTCGGCGTGGCCGTGGAAGAAGCGCTCGTCGGTCAACACGCTCAGGCACGCGGCGCCGTGGCGCGCGTACGACGCGGCGATCTCGGCCGGCACGAAGTGCTCGCGCAGCACGCCCTTGCTCGGGCTCGCCTTCTTCACTTCGGCGATGACGGCGCTCTGGCCCGCGGCCACCTTGGCCCGCAGCGCGCCGGCGAAGTCGCGCAGCTCGGCGCGGCGCTCGGCCGATTCGGCCTCGGCGCGCCAACTCGCCAGCGACCGCCGCGCGCGGCCGGCGGCGACCTCCTCGCGCTTGACGGCGACGATGCGTTCGAGGATGTCGCTCATCGCGGCGCCCTTCACCGAGCCCCCGCGTCAGGCCGCCGGCCTGAACTTGTTCGTCACCGCGACGAACTGCGACAGCTTCGCCAGCGCCGCGCCCGAAGCCACTGCCTCGCGCGCGCGCTTCACGCCCTCGGCCACCGAGGCGCTGACGCCGGCGCAATAGAGCCCCGCGCCGGCGTTGAGCAGCACGACGTCGCGCACCGGCCCGTCCTCGTTGGCCAGCGCGCGCTGGATGCACTGCACCGACTCCTGCTGGTTGGCCACGCGCAGCACGCGCGAGTCGTACACCGGCAGCCCGAAGTCGCTCGGGTGCACGACGTACTCGCGTACTTCGCCGTTCTTCAATTCGCCCACCATCGTCTCACCCGACAGCGACACCTCGTCCATGCCGTTCGTGCCGTAGACGACCATCACGTGCTCGCTGCCCAGGCGCTGCAGCACGCGCACCTGGATGCCGACGAGGTCAGGGTGGAAGACGCCGAGCAGCTGGTTCGGCGCGCCCGCGGGGTTCGTCAGCGGCCCGAGGATGTTGAAGATCGTGCGCACGCCCAGCTCCTTGCGAACGGGGGCGGCGTGCTTCATCGCCGCGTGGTGGTTGGGCGCGAACATGAAGCCGATGCCTGTCTCGGCCAGGCAATCGGCCACCTGGTCGGGCTTGAGGCCGATGTACGCGCCGAGCGCCTCCAGCACGTCGGCCGAACCCGAAGTGGACGACACGCTGCGTCCGCCGTGCTTGGCCACACGCGCCCCGGCCGCCGCGGCGACGAACATCGCGGCCGTCGAGATGTTGAACGTGTGCGACGCGTCGCCGCCGGTGCCGACGATGTCGACGAGGTGCGTGCGGTCGGCCACCGGCACCGGCGTGGCGAACTCGCGCATCACCTGCGCGGCAGCGGCGATCTCGCCCACCGTCTCCTTCTTGACGCGCAGGCCCATCGTCAGCGCGGCGATCATCACCGGGCTCATCTCGCCGCTCATGATGCGGCGCATCAGCTCGAGCATCTCGTCGTGAAAGATCTCGCGGTGCTCGACGCAGCGCACGAGGGCGTCGGTGTTGGTGATCGGCATCGGCTCTCTCCTGGATCTTTCGTTGCTTGGTTCAGCGCACGCGGCGCACGAAGTTGCGCAGCAGCTCGTGCCCGTGTTCGCCGAGGATCGACTCGGGGTGGAACTGCACGCCTTCCAGCGGCGCCCCGGTGTTGGCGAGTTCCCGGTGGCGCACGCCCATGATCTCGCCGTCCTCGGAGGTGGAAGTGACCTCCAGCACGGCCGGGCAACTCGCGCGCTCGATCGCGAGCGAGTGGTAGCGGATGACGCGGAAGTGCTCCGGCAGCCCGACGTAGACGCCGCGCCCATCGTGCGTGAGCGTGCTCGCCTTGCCGTGCATCTGGATCTTGGCGCGCACGATGCGAGCGCCCATCGCCGCGCCGATCGCCTGGTGCCCGAGGCAGACGCCGAGGATCGGCAGCTTGCCCGCGAAGTGCCGGATCGCCTCGACGCAGATGCCCGCCTCGGCCGGCGAGCACGGCCCCGGCGAGAACACGAGGTGGTCGGGCTTCAGCTCGGCGATGCCGGTGACCGTGATCTCGTCGTTGCGCACGACGCGCACGTCCTCGCCCAGCTCGCCGAAGTACTGCACCAGGTTGTAGGTGAAGCTGTCGTAGTTGTCGATCATCAGCAGCATGGTCAGAACCCTTCCTCGACCAGCTCCGCCGCACGGATCAGCGCCCGCGCCTTCTGCTCCGTCTCCTTCCACTCCAGCTCCGGCACCGAATCGGCTACGACGCCGGCGGCGGCCTGCACGTACAGCGTCTGGTCCTTGACGATGCCGGTGCGGATGGCGATCGCCACGTCCATGTCACCGGCGAAGCTGACATAGCCGCAGGCGCCGCCGTAGATGCCGCGCTGCACCGGTTCCAGCTCGTCGATGATCTGCATCGCCCGCACCTTCGGCGCGCCCGACAGCGTGCCGGCCGGGAACGTGGCGCGCAGCACGTCGAGCTGGCCGACCTCGGGGCGCAGCAGGCCCTCGACGTTGCTGACCAGGTGCATCACGTGCGAGTAGCGCTCGACCGCGAAGGCCTCGGTCACCTTGACGCTGCCGATCCTGGCGATGCGGCCGATGTCGTTGCGCGCCAGGTCGATCAGCATCAGGTGTTCGGCGCGCTCCTTCTCGTCGGCCTTCAGTTCGGCCTCCAGCCGCGCGTCCTCCTCGGGCGTGGCGCCGCGCGGGCGCGTGCCGGCGAGCGGGCGAATCGTCACCTTGCGGCCGCCTCCGGCGCTTTCGGGCAAACGCTCCTCGCGCACCAGGATCTCCGGGCTCGCGCCGACGATGTGGAAGTCGCCCATGTCGTAGTAGTACATGTACGGCGACGGGTTCAGCGAGCGCAGCGCGCGGTACAGCGCCAGCGGGCTTTCGGTGAAGCGCTTGCGCAGCCGCTGGCCGACGACCACCTGCATGCAGTCCCCGGCGGCGATGTACTCCTTGGCGCGCTCCACGGCCTGCATCAGTGCGGCCTTCGGCATCTCGCGCTCCACCGGATACGCCGGCCCGCGCTTCACCGTGGGCGCGGTGACGCTGTAGCGCAGCTGGTCACCCAGCTCGGCCAGCCGGCGCCTGGCGCGGAAGTACGACTCGGCCTGCCCCGGGTCGGCCCAGACGATCAGGTACAGCCGCCCCGAGAGGTTGTCGATGACTGCCACTTCCTCGGTCAGCAGCAGCTGCAGGTCGGGCGTGCCGAGGCCACCCGATTTCTGCACCTTGGCCAGCTTCGGCTCGATGTGGCGCACGGTGTCGTAGCCGAAGTAGCCGGCGAGCCCGCCGCAGAAGCGCGGCAGGCCGGCGGCCACTGCGGGCTTCAGCCGCTCTTGCCAGCGCTCGACGAACTCGAGAGGGTTGCCTTCGAAGCGCTCGACGACGGCGCCGTCGGTCACCACCTCGGCAACGCGGCCGGTGGCGCGGATCAGCGTGCGCGCCGGCAGGCCGATGAACGAATAGCGGCCGAAGCGCTCGCCGCCGACGACCGATTCGAGCAGGAAGCTGAACTTGCGCCCGCCAGCGAGCTTCAGGTACAGCGACAGCGGTGTCTCGAGGTCGGCCAGCGCCTCGGCGATGAGTGGAATGCGGTTGAAGCCTTGCGCGGCAAGGCTCTTGAACTCGAGTTCGGTGATCACGTCGGGGCCCTCGTCGTCGACCGTGCCGGCATGCGGCGGGGTCGACCGGTTTCAGCGGCGGGCGGCCAGCGCAGGAAGGGAGTGATGCGCGGCCGCCGGTTCGGCGATGCCTGACGCGCGCGGGTCAGGCGAGTCGGAGCGAACGACGCCAGGGCCAGGCTCCCCGGTCGCGGGGACCAGCGCTCGGAGGGCGGGCCGTGAACATGGGCGCAGTCTAACAGCGCGGCTGTGGGGGGCGGCCTGCCGCGTCGCCTGCCGCCAGCCAGCTGTCAATCTCGTCCAGGCGGTCGATGTGCGCGTCGGCATCGACGCCGTCGACCGGCTCGCCGTGGTTGTAGCCGTAGCGCACCAGCACCACCGGGCAGCCGGCGGCGCGCGCCGCGGCGGCGTCGTTGCTCGAGTCGCCGACCATCAGCGTCTCGCCCGGCGTCGTGCCGAGCGCGCGGCAGGCTTCCAGCAGCGGCAGCGGGTCGGGCTTCTTGCGCGCGAACGCATCGCCGCCGAAGACGTGCGCGAAGCGCGAGGCCAGCCCCTTGCTCTCGAGCAGCGGCCGCGCGAAGGCGCCCGGCTTGTTCGTCAGGCACGCGAGCCGCCAGCCGCGCCGCACGAACGCGTCGATGCCCTCGCGCACGCCGGCAAAGACCTCCGAGTGGCGGCCGTTGATCGCAAGGTAATGGTGTTGGTAGCGCTTCCAGGCCTCGTCGTACAGCGCCGCCGGCGCGCCGACTTCGGCCAGCGCGCGCGAGATCAGGTGCTCCGAGCCCTTGCCGACGGTGCGCCGGATGAAGGCGCGAGATACCGCCGGAATGCCGAGGTCGCCGGCCATGCCCGCGAGCGCGACTTCGAAGTCACCGACGGTGTCGATGAGGGTGCCGTCGAGGTCGATGATGGCGGCGCGGATTGATTGCAGCTGGGCAGGGGACAGGCGCATGGGCGGCAAGCGTAACCGCATCGATGCGCGTGCTGCGTTCGTGGGCTGCTTCGGGCCGCGGGCTGTGACACCGGCTTCTTCCCGACTAGGACAGAGGTCGGGTCCCGGCCCGACCTCCGCCCAAGGCAGGAAGAACCCGGTATCAATACCCCGCCTGCGACAGGCGGCAAAGAACCGGCCTCAGGTGAGCTTGAAGTTCTCCACCCGCCGACTCAACTCCTCGCCCTGCGCGGACAACGCCTGCGACGCATCCGCGATCTGATGCACGAGGTCGCCGTTGGCCTCGGTCAGCGTCATCAGGCCGCGCACCTCGTCCAGCACCTGCTGCGATCGCTGCTGCCCCTGGCGCGTCAGCTGCACGACGCCGCGCATCGCCTCGTGCACCTGGCGCATCAGCGCGTCGGTGCTCGTCAGGTCGCCGCCGGTGTGGTCGGCGAGTGCCGCACCGCGCTCGATGTCCTCGCGCGCCGCGCCGATGATCTCGCTGATCTGGCGCGCGTTGTCGGCGCTGCGCCCGGCCAGCCGCCGCACCTCCTGCGCCACGACCGAGAAGCCGCGCCCCGCATCGCCGGCCTTGGCCGATTCGATCGACGCGTTCAGCGCCAGGATGTTGGTGCGGAACGCGATGCCGTCGATCAGCCCGACGATCGCGTCGATCTCGCCGCTCTTCCTGCGCAGGTCCTGCATGCGCTTGTCCAGCGCCGCCATGTTCGCGCGGCTCTTTGCCGCGTCCAGGCGCATCGCGTCGACCACCGCGACGGTCTCGTCGACGCGGCGGCCGCACTGGTCGAGCAACGCCACGCAGGCGCGCACCGCGTCGACGACCCGTTCGAGGCCCTCGCGCGAGTCGAGCGTGCGCCGGTCGAGGTCGGTGTTGCCGCGCGCGATCTCGCCCGAGGCGTGCGCCACTGCGGCCGCCCCCTGGCGCACGTGCGAGAACATGTCGCCCAGCATCGCCAGCGACGTCGACAGCGAGCGCAGCGCGCCGGCCACCTCGTCGCGGCCCTGCGCCTCGGGGCGCTCGCTCAGGTCGCCCGACGACATGCGCCGCACCTCCTCGATGACCTTGACCATGCCGCCGGCCATCACGCGGTACAGCGCCAGCAGCAGGTAGACCGGCACGGCGCCCAGCAGCACGAGCGCGGCGACGAAGATCGCGCCACGCCGTTCGAGCTGCGCCCGGCGCGCCGCGAGCCGCTCGTCGAGCTCCGCGATCGCCGCTGCCTGCAGCCGCCGCAAGGCCTCGTGCGCCGCGAAGGCGTCGGCGACGAGGCCGCCGGCCAGCTCGGCCGTACCGAGGTCGGAGCGATGGCCGACGGCCTTGTCGTGGATGTTCTTGACCAGCGGCACGACGTCGAGCAGCAGCCCCGGCGACGGCCACAGCCCCGCCTCGGTCAGCCGCTCGCCCGCCGCCACCGCCTCGCCGTAGGCGCGTTCGAGCTCGGGCACGCGCAGGCGCAACTGGAAGCGCAGCGCCTCGTCGGCCGGCGCCGCCTGCGCCAGCGCCGCCAGGTCGGCCACGGCGGCCAGGCGCTGCGCCAGGCGCGCCAGGTGGTAGGTGGCGAACCAGGCGTGCTCGGCCTGCGGCTGACCCGGCTCGCGCACCAGCGAACCCTGGCCGAGCGCGTGCACGTAGTTCAACAGCTCGTCGCTGGCGTCCAGCAGCGCCTCGAAGCGGGCGGCCGCGCCGTCGGCCGTGCCGGCCACGCGCGCCATCGCCGTCTGCAGACGCCGCCAGTCGCTGGCACCGGCGCCGTTGGGCGGTGCGTCGGCGCGGGCCAGCCGCGCCAGCGCGCCCGCGTCCAGCCGCTCGGGCGGCACCGGCACCGTCGGCGGCGCGGGCAGCTGTGCCGCCACGTGCACGAGCCGCTGCAGCCGCAAGGCGTCGCGCCCGGCGTCGACGAGCCGCCAGCGTTCGAGCGCCGCCGCCTGGGCCTTGGCTTCGCCGAGTTGGTGGTCGAGGTCCATCAGCAAGCCAAGGGTCATGAAGGTCAGCGGCAGCACGAACGCCGCCGCGACGACACCGAGCTTGGCGCCCATCGGCAGGTTGCGCAGCAGCCGCACGCCCGGCGCCATCACGCCGTGGTAGCGGAAGAACTCGCGCAGAGTCGCCGCCGCGCGCGGCGGCGCGGCGGCCGCAGCGGCCGTGGCTTGCGGCTGCGGCGGCGGCCGCGGCTCGTCGGACGCGGCCACGGCGTGCCCGTCGGCGCGGCGCCACCACCGGCGCATCGTCGTTGCCAGCCCCATCAGTTCGTCACTCCATTCAAGACGCTCGCCGCCCCCTGCTGTCTTCTGCTCTCGTCGTCCGCGGCGCGCCAACGTCCGTCGCCGCGCATCCGCGCGCGCTCGGCCGGCCCGCGACACGGCGGCCGGCGGCCCTTTCTTCTTCGGCGCGATGCGGCGCGGCTTGAGCCTTGGCCGCGGGGCCAGGCCAGGGTCACGTCGTGGCCCGACCGACTATGGCCGGCCACAGGGCCGCTCGAGCGCGAGAGAAATGACGGCGAACGGCCGCTCTTCGGTCGTTCAGCGGGCGCACTCGGCACTCAAAGTGCGCCCCGGTACGCCGATATGTATGTGCGTGCTGCAGTGCGGCGCCGCGTCGCCAATGACTTGGCACAACCGGCCGAGGTCTTCCAGGACCACGGGTCGATGAATTGCATCCTCACTCGATGATCGACGAAGCAGTCACTTACTCTGGCGTGGCCCGCCCGGCCGGCGGCGCGCCCGTCGGCCCGGCCGCGGCCATGGCCGGCGCGTTGGCCGCGCTGGCCGCGCTGGTCGGCGGCTTCGTCGGCGCGGCCGCCGACGGCACGTTCACCGCGCGGTTGCCGGCGCTCACCGCCGTCGCCTTGGCCGCCGCGCTGACCGCGGCCGTGGCCGTGACCTGGCTGTTGCGGCGCAAAGCTGCGGGCGGCATGAGCGGCATGAGCGGCATGAGCGGCGCAAGCGGCGCAAGCGGCGCGCGCGCCGCGGCCGCAGCGCCTCTCGTCTTCGACAACAGCGCGTCCGGCGTCGGCGCGGCGCACGGCGGCGCCCGCCTCCTCGCCGGCCAGGTGGTGCCCGTCTGGCACCGCCAGCTCGAGGCTTCGCGCACCGAGGCCGAAAAGGGCCTGGGCGGCCTGCTCGAATCGTTCAACCAGCTCAGCTCCGGCCTCGCCGCCGCGGCCGAGGCCAGCGCGCGCGGCCAGCAAACACAACTGGGCGCCGGCGCCGCCGACGAGATCGTCGAAAACCGCCAGGAGCTGATCGACCAGATGCTCACGCCGGCGCAGGCGTTGCTCGCCTTCCGCGCCGAGGTGCAGGAGGAACTGCGCGGCCTGTCCGAGCTGATGCCCGTGCTCGGCCGGCTGGCCAAGGACCTGGACGCGCTCGCGCGGCACGCGCGGCTCGTCGCGATGAACGCGTCGATCGAGGCCAACCGCGCCGGCCAGGCCCAGGCCGGCTTCGGCGCCGTCGCGCGCGAGGTGCTGACGCTTTCCACCACCGCCGCCGGCCACGTGCAGCGCCTCGCGACCGAGCTGCGCCAGGCCGAAGGCCGGCACGGCGCGCTGCGCGAGCGCCTCGAGCTCGACACCGCCAACGCCGAGACGCTCGGCATCGAACTGCGCCAGCGCGCGCGCACGCTCGTCACGGCGATCGTCGGCGACATGGGCGACGCTTTGGCCGGCTCGCGCGAGCTGCGCGAGACGAGCCAGCAGCTGCAGGGTGCGCTGGAGAACGTCTTCGTCGGCTTCCAGTTCCAGGACCGCTTCACGCAGATGCTGGGCAGCGTGCTCACCGACATGACGCGCTTCGTCGAGTGGCTCGACGAAGGGCGCGGCGCCTCGCACGCCGACGCGGTGGCATGGCTCAAGCGGCTGGACGACACCTACACGATGGAGCAGCAGCGCTCGCAACACCACGGTACGGCACATGTGGGCACGAGCCCAGCCGTCGAGTTCTTCTGATCGCCGGCGGCCTTCGACCCCGCAGACGACACGCAATCAGGCAACAGGCAAGGAGCCATCTCCATGGGCAAGACCGTGATGGTCATCGACGATTCGGGCAGCTTCCGCACCGTCGTCAAGTTGGCGCTGAGCAAGGCCGGCTACGGCGTGGTCGAGGCCGGCGACGGCGTCGACGCGATCAACAAGCTCGGCGCCGCGGGCAAGGTCAACCTGATCGTCTGCGACGTGAACATGCCGAACATGGACGGCCTGACGTTCCTGAAGAACCTGAAGGCCAACCCGGCGCACAAGTTCACCCCGGTGATCATGCTGACCACCGAGTCGCAGGAAGCGAAGAAGGCCGAGGGCCGCGCCGCCGGCGCGCGCGCCTGGATCACCAAGCCGTTCCAGCCCTCGCAGCTGGTCGACGCGGTCAACAAGCTGTGCGTCTGAGCGCCGCGGCCGTGCTCACCATCGACGGCGACTTCACGATCGTGCGCGCGGCCGAGCTGCGCGAGGCGCTGCTCGCCCGGCTGGCGACCGCCCCTTCCGAACTCGCGCTCGACCTCGGCGCCGTCAGCGACTTCGACAGCGCCGGCGTGCAACTGCTGCTGGCGACGCGCCGCTCGCTGGCCGAGGCGGGCGCGCAGCTTCACATCGTCGCTACGTCGAGCGCCGTGCGCCAGGCGCTGGCGCTGTTCGGGCTGGCGGCGCTCGCCGTCGAACCGGCCGACGCGGTGACGCCCGAGGAGGTGAAATGAGCGCCCGCGACGACGCCGAGATCCTGGCCGCCGCGCGCGAGGGCTTCCTCGCCGAGGCGCGCGAGCTGCTGCAGGCGTTCGAGTCGGCGCTGCTGGTCATGGAGACCGATCCGCGCGACGCCGAGAACCTGAACGCCGCGTTCCGCGCCGCGCACACGATCAAGGGCACCGCCGGCCTCTTCGGCTGTGACGCGGTGGCCGCCTTCACGCACGAGGTCGAGACGCTGATGGAGGCCCTGCGCGCCGGCCAGCTCGAGGTTAGCGTCGACATCAGCGCTGCGCTGCTCGAAAGCCTCGACCAGATCGGCGCGCTGCTCGACGAGGTGAACCTCGCCGAGGGCTCGCCGGCCGTCGCCGCGCGCAGCGCCGAGCTGGCCGCGCGGCTGCGCGTGCTGGCCGGCGCGACGCCGCCGCAGGCGACGGCAACCGCCTCATCGGCTGTCGACGCGGCGCCCGCCCACGACGCCCACCGCGACAGCGACACCGGCGCCGCCTGCTGGCACCTCTCGCTGCGCTTCGGCGCCGACGCGCTGCGCAACGGCCTCGACCCGCTCGCTTTCATCCGCTACCTCGGCTCGCTCGGCGACCTGCGCGCCGTGCGCCTGCTCGACGGCGACGTGCCGGCGCTCGCCGCGCTCGACGCCGAGAGCTGCCACCTCGGCTTCGAGATCCGCTTCGACAGCCGCGCGCACCCGGCCACCGACCGCGCCGCGATCGAGCAGGTCTTCGAGTTCGCGAGCGAGGACGCCGCGGTCGGCATCCTGCCGCCGGACGCGAACGCGGCCGACTACGAAGCGCTGCTCGCCGAACGCAGCGGCGGCGACGTCGAACGCGCCGCAGCGCTGCGCGCGGTGTGGCAAGAGATCGGCGTGCCGGCCGTGGCCGGCGACAACGCAGCCACCACAACCGCCGCGCAGCCGATGCCGAGCGCGGCCCCGCCTCGGCTACCGCCCGCAGCCAAGCTCGAACCCGCTCCGGCCCCGGCCCCGCCGCAGCCCGCCATCGATCGCCGCCAGCACATCACCACCGACCGCCGCGAGAACGAACCCGATCGGCGCGACGGCGTGCGCGACCGCCGCGCCGGCGACGACACGCGCTACGTGCGCGTGCGCGCCGACAAGCTCGACCGCCTGATCGACACGATCGGCGAACTCGTCATCGCCGGCTCAGGCGCGCAGAGCGCGGCCCTGGCCGCCACCGTGCCGGCGGTGCTCGAAGCGGCCGAGCGCGTCTGCGACCTCGTCGAAGAGGTGCGCGACGGCGCGCTGTCGCTGCGCATGGTGCCGGTGGGCGAGACGTTCGCTCGCTTCCACCGCGTCGTGCGCGACGTGTCCAAGCAGCTCGGCAAGGAAGTCGAGCTGGTGCTCACCGGCGGCGACACCGAGATGGACAAGGCGATGGTCGACGCCATCGCCGACCCGCTGACGCACCTGGTGCGCAACAGCCTCGACCACGGCATCGAACTGCCGGCCGAGCGGCTGGCCGCCGGCAAGGCCGCGGCCGGGCGGCTGGCGCTGCACGCGTACCACGAGGCCGGCGCGATCGTCATCGAAGTCAGCGACGACGGCCGCGGGCTGGCGCGCGAGCGCATCCTCGCCAAGGCCGTCGAGCGCGGCCTGCTCACCGCCGAAGCCGCCGCCGAACTCGACGACGCCGCGGTGTGGGACATGATCTTCGCGCCGGGCTTCTCCACCGCCGAGCAGGTGACGGCCGTCTCCGGCCGCGGCGTCGGCATGGACGTCGTGCGCCGCAACGTGCAGGCGCTGCGCGGCCAGATCTCGATCGCCAGCCACGCCGGCCGCGGCACGACGATGCAGCTGCGGCTGCCGCTGACGCTGGCCATCATCGACGGCTTCCTCACGCGCGTGGGCGACGTGCACTACGTCGTGCCGCTGGAAGCGGTGGCCGAGTGCATCGACCTGCCCGACGAGTGCCGCGCTGCGGCCTCGGTCGCGGGCACCTTCCACTTGCGCGGCGAGATCCTGCCGTGGCTCGACCTCGGCCGGTACTACGGGCATGCGGCCGAAGGCGGCCAAGGTGACACGAACGAAGGCGCCCAGCGCACCGCCCGCCGCAGCCTCGTGCTGGCGCGCGCCGGCCAGCAGCGCATCGGCCTCGTCGTCGACCGCCTGCTCGGCGAGCAGCAGACGGTGATCAAGCCGCTCGCATCGATCTTCGCCCCGCTGAAGGCGCTGGCCGGCTCGACGATCCTCGGTTCGGGCGAGGTGGCGCTGGTGCTGGACATGGCCGGGCTGGTCGCCGCCGCCGTCGGCCTGCGACGCGGCGCGGCCGTGCGCGCCACGCCGGTCACGCTGCCGTGACGCCGCCGAATCGAATTCCTGCTTCCGAAAGGGCCTCCCCGTGTTCAACCTCCTGCGCCGCATGAAGCTGTGGCACAAGTTCTGCGCCATCGGCGCCATTGCCGCGGCGATGTGCGCGCTGCCGCTGGTGGTCACCGTGCGCTGGGCCAGCGACCGCATCGCGGTGGCCCGCGCCGAGGACCAGGGCATCGACCCGGTCAAGTCGGCGGTGTCCTTCCTGCGCGCCGCGCAGCGCCACCGCGGGTTGTCGGCCGCGATGCTCGGCGGCAGCAACGCCGGCGAGGCAGAGCGCCGGCAGGAGCAGGCCGCGGCGGCGGCGCACCTGTCGCAGGCGCAGCGCCAGGCCGCCGCCAACGGTCACGACAAGGTGTCCGCCTTCGCCGCCTCGCTGTCCGCGCAGTGGCAACAGCTGGCAAGGCAGGTGGACGCGCAAGGCGTCGGGCGCGAGGAAAGCTGGGATCGCCACACGGCGCTGATCCAGAAGGCGCTGCTGCTGCTCGAACTCGAGGCCGACGCCTCCGGGCTGTCGCTGGACCCCGAGGCCGAGAGCTACTTCCTGCAGGCGGCCGCGACCGACGCCGTGCCGCGCACCGCCGAACTGGTGGCGCAGGCGCGCGGCCGCGGCGTGGGCATGCTCGGCGGCAAGGAGTTCTCGACCTTCGATCGCGCCACCATGGAGACGCTGCTCGTCGCCGCGCAGGAGCAGCAGGAGCGCGCCGCGCGCCTCGTCGCCAAGTCGGCCGAGCGGCACGCCGCCGTCGCCAAGGCGGTCGGCGCGGCCACGACGACGGCGCAGGAGAAGGCGGACGCCTTCTTCACGCTGGCGCGAGCCGAGCTGGTGACCGCCGGCAAGCCGGCGCTCTCGGTGCCCGAGTACTACCGGGCGGCCAGCGTCGCCGTCGACGCCCAGCTCGCGCTCGTCGACGCCGCGGTGCAGTCGCTCGAGGACATGCTGCACGAGCGCATCGCCACGGAGGAGCGCGAACGCGCGATGCTGCTTTCGGCCATTGCCGCGCTCGCGCTGCTGGGGTTGCTGCTGGGCGCCGCCATCACCCGCTCCGTGACCCGGCCGCTGGCACAGGCGCTGCGCGCCTCCGAGGCGGTGGGCGCGGGCGACCTCGACTTCCGCATCGACACCGCCGGCAGCGACGAAGCGGCGCAGCTGCTGCAGGGCTTCGCGGCCATGCAGCGCCAGCTGCGCCAGCGCAAGGCCGACGAGGCCGAGCAACTCGCCGCCACGAAGCGCAGCGCCGACGAAGGCAGCCGCATCCGCCAGGCGCTCGACGCGACCAGCACCAACGTGATGATCGCCGACGCCGACGGCACGATCATCTTCGCCAACCGCGCCGTGCAGGCGATGCTGCTGGACAACGAGGCCGAGCTGAAGAAGGGCATCCCGCAGTTCGATGCGCGCAGCTTCGTCGGCCGCAGCTTCGATGTCTTCCACCGCAACCCGAGCCACCAGCGCAACCTGCTCGCCGGCCTGAAGGGCGCACACAAGTCGCGCGTCAAGGTCGGGGCGGCGACCTTCGACCTCACCGCCAGCCCGATCTTCGCTGCCGACGGCGCACGCCTGGGCACGGTCGTCGAGTGGAAGGACATGACCGCGGAACTGGCCGCGCGCGACGCCGAGCAACGCCTGACCACCGAAAACGCGCGCATCCGCAGCGCGCTCGAAGCGACCAGCGCCAACGTGATGGTGGCCGACGCCGACGGCACGATCCTGTTTCTCAACGCGGCGGTGCAGCGCATGCTCGCCGCCAACGAGGCCGAGATCCGCCGCGCGCTGCCGCAGTTCGACGCGCGCCAGCTCGTCGGCGCGAGCTTCGATCGCTTCCACCGCAACCCGTCGCACCAGCGCAACCTGCTCGGCGCGCTGAAGGGCGAGCACCGCGCGCAGATCAAGCTCGCCGGCGCGAGCTTCGCGCTCGTCGCCAACCCGATCCACGACGCCGCCGGCCAGCGCATCGGCACCGTCGTCGAGTGGACCGACCGTACCGCCGAGCTCGCCGCCGAGGAGGAGATCCGCGCCATCGTCGAGGGCGCGACGCAGGGCGACTTCGCGCGCCGCCTCGCCACCGAAGGCAAGAGCGGCTTCTTCAAGAACCTCGCCGAGGGCTTCAACGCCGTCGTCGAGACGGTCAGCAAGACGATCGTGCAGGTGCGCGCCGCCGCGCAGCAGCTTTCCAGCGCCAGTCACCAGGTCTCGCAGACCTCGCAGTCGCTGTCGCACTCGGCGTCGCAGCAGGCGGCGAGCGTCGAGGAGACGACCGCGTCGCTGCAGGAGATCAGCGCTTCGGTGAAGCAGAACGCCGACAGCGCCAACGTCACCGACGGCATTGCGACGCAGGCGGCGGGCGAGGCCCAGCAAGGCGGCGAGGCGGTGACGCAGACCGCCGCGGCGATGAAGGACATCGCCAAGAAGATTTCGATCATCGACGACATCGCCTACCAGACGAACCTGCTGGCGCTGAACGCGGCCATCGAGGCGGCGCGTGCCGGCGAGCACGGCAAGGGCTTCGCCGTCGTCGCCGCCGAAGTGCGAAAGCTCGCCGAGCGCAGCCAGGTGGCGGCGCAGGAGATCGGCACGCTGGCCGGCGGCTCGGTGGAACTGGCCGACAAGGCCGGCGCGCTGCTCGCGGCGATGGTGCCGTCGATCCGCAAGACGAGCGAGCTGGTGCAGGAGATCAGCGCCGCCAGTGGCGAGCAGAGCGAAGGCGTCGGCCAGATCAGCAACGCGATGGGGCACCTCTCCACCGCGACGCAGCAGACGGCCAGCGCCAGCGAAGAGCTGTCGGCCACCGCCGAGGAGCTGTCGGCACAGGCCGCGCAGTTGCAGGAGCTGATGGCCTTCTTCAAGGTGGCCGGCGATGAAGACAGCGGCACGCCGGCAACGGCCGCCGCGTCCGCCGTCGACTTCGGCGTGCGCCGCGCCACCGGCGATGGCGCCACCGGCGCGATGAACGCCGCGGCGCTGAAGGCCCGCTATGGCACGAACACTGGAAAGAACCCCGGCACGGCCCCCGCGATGTCGCGCGCCGGCTCCGACATCGACACGCCCGGCTTCGTCCGGTTCTGAGGAGGAGGACACCCCATGCGCATGAACCTGCCCGTCACGGCCCAGGAGTACGTGCTGCGCGATGGCATGACCATCGTCTCGCGCACCGACCTGAAAGGCCGCATCACCTACGTCAACGACGACTTCCTCGAAGCCAGCGGCTTCGTCGAGGCCGAGTTGATCGGCCAGGCGCACAACATCGTGCGCCACCCCGACATGCCCGAGGAGGCGTTCGCCGACCTGTGGCGCACGCTGCAGGCCGGCCGGCCGTGGACGGGGCTGGTGAAGAACCGGCGCAAGAACGGCGACCACTACTGGGTCGTCGCCAACGCGACGCCGCTGAAGGAAGGCGACTCGGTCGTCGGCTACCTGTCGGTGCGCACGCGCCCGGCGCGTGCCGAGGTCGAAGCGGCCGAGGCGCTGTACCGCCGCTTCAAGGAAAAGCGCGCGCATGGCCTGGCGATCGACGAAGGCCGCGCCGTGCGCACCGGCCTGGTCGCGCGCGCCAACCCGGCGGCGCTGCTCGCACGTCTGCCGTACGCGGGTGCCTTCGCGCTGCTGGGCGGCACGTGGCTCGCGGCGATCGCCGCGGCGGCATTCGCCGCGGCCACCGGCACGCTGGCCGCCGCCGGCGCGGCGGCGGTGCTCGCGGTGCTGGCGCTCACGGGCATGGGCCGCATGGCGATGCGGCTCGCCCGCACGCTGGCGTCGATGACCGAACACATCGAGCGTTACTCGCAGGGCCGCTTCGACGGCATCGTCGACGCGCGCGGCGCGGACGAGCTGGCGCAGTCGATGCTCGCGCTGAAGCGGCTGCAGACACGTCTGGGCTTCGAGTTCGCCGACACGAAGAAGCGCGCCGAGGCCAGCCACCGCATCCGCCAGGCGCTGGACGCCGCGGCGACCAACGTGATGGTCGCCGACGCCGGCTACAACATCGTCTACGCCAACACCGCGCTGCAGGCGACTCTGGCCGGCGCCGAGGCCGACATCCGCCAGGCGCTGCCGCTCTTCGACGCCGCGCAGGTGGTCGGCTCGAACATCGACGTCTTCCACAAGAACCCGGCGCACCAGCGCGGCCTGCTCGACCGGCTGCAGGGCACCCACAAGACGCGCCTGGCCCTGGGTGGCCGCACCTTCGACCTGATCATCAACCCCGTCGTCGCCGACGGCCGCCGCATCGGCATGGCGGTCGAGTGGAAGGACATGACAGCCGAGCTGGCCGCGCGGGAGGCCGAGCTGGCCGCGCAGGAGAAGGAGCGCCGCGTCGCGATCGAGAACGCGCGTGTGCGCGCCGCGCTCGACGCCGCGCCGATGCCGGTGCGCATCGCCGACGCCGACGGCACGGTCGTCTACCTCAACCGCTGCCTCGAGCAGGTGCTCGAGCGCGACGGCCCGAGGTTCCGCGCCGAACTGCCCGGCTTCGACCCCACGCGCGTGCTCGGCGGCTCGATCGGCATGTTCTATCTCGACGGCCCGGCGGCCGTGCAGCGCCTGCGCGAGCTGCGCCAGACGGCGAACACGCGGCTGAAGCTCGGCGGGCGCCAGTACGACGTGACGACCTCGCCGATCCTCGACGCCGCCGGCGCGAGCCTCGGCACGGTGGGCATCTGGGAAGACAAGACCGAACAGATCCAGGCCGAGGTCGAAATCTCCGAGCTGACCGGCGCCGCCAACGACGGCGACCTGACGCGCCGCATCAGCCTCGAAGGCAAGAGCGGCTTCATGCACCAGCTCGGCGAGCAGTTCAACCGGCTGATGGTGACCTTCGGCCGCACGATCGTGCAGGTGCGCGGTGCCGCCGACCAGCTCTCGAGCGCCTCGAACCAGGTCTCGCAGACCTCGCAGTCGCTGTCGCACTCGGCGTCGCAGCAGGCCGCGAGCGTCGAGGAGACGACGGCGTCGCTGCAGGAGATCAGCGCTTCGGTGAAGCAGAACGCCGACAGCGCCAACGTCACCGACGGCATCGCCACGCAGGCGGCAAGCGAGGCGCAGCAAGGCGGCGACGCCGTCGTGCGCACGGCCGCGGCGATGAAGGAAATCGCCAAGAAGATCTCCATCATCGACGACATCGCCTACCAGACGAACCTGCTGGCGCTGAACGCGGCCATCGAGGCGGCGCGCGCCGGCGAGCACGGCAAGGGCTTCGCCGTCGTCGCCGCCGAAGTGCGCAAGCTCGCCGAGCGCAGCCAGGTGGCGGCGCAGGAGATCGGCGCGCTCGCCGGCAGCTCGGTGGAGCTGGCCGACCAGG
The DNA here is from genome assembly GCA_016716535.1 of Betaproteobacteria bacterium. GTDB lineage: Bacteria > Pseudomonadota > Gammaproteobacteria > Burkholderiales > Burkholderiaceae_C > Rubrivivax. The sequence goes on from JADJWD010000007.1 coordinate 534,661, forward strand.
CCGGCGCGCTGCTGTCGGCGATGGTGCCGTCGATCCGCAAGACGAGCGAGCTGGTGCAGGAGATCAGCGCCGCCAGCGGCGAACAGAGCGAAGGCGTCGGCCAGATCACGACCGCGATGGGCCATCTCTCGACAGCCACGCAGCAGACGGCCAGCGCCAGCGAAGAGCTGTCGGCCACCGCCGAGGAACTCTCGGCGCAGGCGAGCGAGCTGCAAGGCCTGATGGCGTTCTTCCGCGTGCAGGACGACGAAAGCGGCGGCAGCGGCGGCAGCGTCGACTTCGGCGTGCGCCGTGACAGCGGCGCAGCGCAGATGGCGCGCGGCGTGGCGCGCGCGGCGGCGCAAGGTCCGGCGCGGGCGGCGGCGGCATCGACGAGCGGCGCGGCCGGCCTCGCGGCCCGCCGCCCGGGCGCGGCCGCGGCGCTGCCGGTCGTCACCGAAGAGGCCGGCTTCGTGCGCTTCTGATGATGGACAGGCTGCAAGCGAGTCCACCGGGCGCGGCGGGAAATGCCGGCGCCGACAGAGCCCTCGGCGCCGGCGCGCCGCGCCAGTGGCTGCGCCTGGCGGTCGGTGACGCAGTCTATGCGCTGCCGATCGACCACGTGCGCGAGATCCTGCAGGTCGGCCGCCTGACGGTGCTGCCGCGCATGCCGGTGGCGATCCGCGGCGTGATGAACCTGCGCGGCGCCGTCGTGCCGGTCGTCGACCTCGGCGCGCGGCTGGGCACCGGCGGCGCCACCGTCGGGCGGCGCAGTTGCATCATCGTCGTCGAGCAGCCGGCGCAGGGCGATCGCGCCGCGCTCGTCGCCGGCGTCATGGTCGACGCGGTGTTCGAGGTCGTCGATGTCGACCCGGCCGCCGTCAGCGCGCCGCCAACGCTGGGCACGCGCGTACCGCCGCAGATGCTGGCCGGCGTGCTGCAACTGCACGGCCGCTTGCTGCACCTGCTGGACGTGCCGCACGTGCTGTCGCAGGCCGAGCTGACCGAGCTGGTGGCTGCGCATGCCGCCTGAGGTGATGGCCGAACGCGGCCCGGTGGCCGCGGCACAAACCCGCGCCTTGCCGGCGACGCCGGCGCTCTCGGCGCGCAACTTCGAGCGCGTCAGCGCGCTGTTCCAGAACGTCTCGGGCATTCGCCTGACGGCGGCCAAGCACGCGCTGGTCGTCACGCGGCTGGCGCGGCTGGCCGGCGAGGCCGGAGAAAGCGACCTCGACCGCTACGTCGAGCGGCTGCTCGCCGGCGCGCTGCCGCCGGCGGAGACGACACGCGTCGTCGACCGGCTGACGACCAACGAGACCTACTTCTTCCGCGAGCCCGAGCACTTCCGCCACTTCGCGGAGTTGCTCGAACGCCATCCGGAGCGCCCATGGCGTGTGTGGAGCGGCGCCAGTTCGTCGGGCGAGGAGATCTACAGCCTCGCGATGCTGATGGCCGACCGCCTGGGGCAGGGCGATCACCGCTGGAGCGTGCTCGGCACCGATCTCAGCACCGCGATGGTCGAGCAGGGCCGGCGCGCGCTGTACCCCGCCGGCCGCACCAACGGCATCCCCGGGCCGTACCTGAAACGCTATTGCCTGAAGGGCACCGGCGAGCACGAGGGCCGGCTGCTCGTCGCCGGCGCGCTGCGCCAGCGCACGCGCTTCGAGACGCTGAACCTGATGCAGCCGCTGCCGGCGGGCCACGGGCCGTTCGACGCGATCTGGCTGCGCAACGTGCTGATCTACTTCGACGTCGAGGCAAAGACCGCGATCGTGCGCCGCGTGCTGCAGGCGCTGGCGCCGCACGGCGTGCTCTACACCGGGCATGCCGAGTCGCTGGTCAGCCTCGGGCTGCCGATCCGCGGCTTGGCGCCGGCCGTGTACGTGCATGCGTGAAGCGGCCGTGAGCGCGACGCGCGCCCCGATCCCGAAGCCGCGCGCCGACCTGCAGGCGCTGGTGGCGCGGGTGGCCGCGCGCACGCAGGGCGCGGCCGAGCCGCCGGCCGAAGGCGCGCGCTCGCATGCCGTGCCGCCCGTCGCCGTTGGGCGCACGTCTGCCGCGCCGCCCGTCGCCGGCTGGCGCGCCGCGCGGCCCGGCGAGGCGCTCGTGCTGATGCCCGGCGAGCTGTGGGCCGGCGCCGAGGCGACCGGCGTCAAGACGCTGCTCGGCTCGTGTGTCGCGATGACGCTGTGGCATCCGCGGCGCCGCATCGGCGGCATGTGCCACTACCTGCTGCCCGGCCGGCAGCGCAAGGGCGGCGAGCCGGCGGACGGCCGCTACGGCGACGAGGCGGTGGCGGCGATGGTGCAGGTGCTCGAGCGCCACGGCTGCGTCGGGCACGAGCTGGTGGCGCACCTGTACGGCGGCGCCGACACGATGGCCGAGGCCGCCGGCGTCAAGTTCAACGTCGGCGAACGCAACATCGAGCAGGGCTGGAAGCTGATCGAGCGCTACGGCTTCACCCTCGACGGCGTCGATGTCGGCGACAACGTGCCGCGCACCGTGACCCTCGGGCTGGCCAGCGGCAGCGTCGAGTGCCGGCGCGGCCAGTCGTGACCCGGCGAACTCGGCGATCTCCGCGGCAACAGCGAACAAGAAGGAAACCACCGATGGCCGTCACCGCCGCCCTCATCGACGACTCCGCCGTCGTGCGGACCCACCTCACCGAGCTGCTGCAGCGCGGCGGCGTGGAGGTCGTGCTGACGGCGCAGGACCCGCTGTTCGCGTGGAGCAAGCTGCAGGCGCGGCAGGCGCAAGGCGCCGCCTGGCCCGACGTCATCGTGCTCGATGTCGAGATGCCGCGCATGGACGGCGTCACCTTCTTGCAGCGGCTGATGGCCGAGCGGCCGACGCCGGTGGTGATGTGCAGCACGCTCACCGAAGCCGGCTGCGCGACGACGATGCAGGCGCTGGCCGCCGGCGCGGTGGCGTTCGTCACCAAGCCCAAGCTCGGGCTGCGCGAGTTCCTCGAAGACCGCAGCAACGGCCTCGTCGATGCGGTGAAGGCGGCGGCGCGCGCCAACGTGCGCGCGATCGGGCGCGCCGCGGCGCCGGCGGTGGCTGGCTCATCGGGCGTGCCCGCCGGGCGGCCGGCCGCGTTGCCGTCGCTCTCCGCCGGAATCGGCGCCGGCCTCGGCGCCTCCACCGCCATGGCCGAGACGACCGACCGCGTCATCGCACTCGGCAGCAGCACGGGCGGCGTGCAGACGCTGGAAGCGATCCTCGCGCGGCTGCCGCGTACGACGCCGGGCATCGTCATCACGCAGCACATGCCCGAGCGCTTCACGCGCGCGTTTGCCGAGCGGCTGGACAAGATGGTGCCGATGGAGGTGAAGGAAGCCGAGACCGGCGACCGCCTCGTCACCGGCCGCGTGCTGGTGGCCCCGGGCGGCCGGCACCTGCGCATCAAGCGCAGCGGCGCGCACTACGTCGCCGAGGTGTCCGACGGGCCGCTCGTCAACCGGCACAAGCCGAGCGTCGACGTGCTGTTCCGCTCCGTCGCGCAGTGTGCCGGCGGCAACGCCATCGGCGCGCTGCTCACCGGCATGGGCGACGACGGCGCCCGCGGCCTGCTCGAAATGCGCCGCGCGGGCGCGCGCACCGCGGCCCAGGACGAAGCGAGCTGCGTCGTCTTCGGCATGCCGATGCAGGCCATCAAGCTCGGCGCCGCCGAGGCCGTCGTCGCCCTCGACGACATGCCCCGCTGGCTGCTCGACAGCGCCACGGCGCCGGTGCGGGCGGCGGCGGCGGTCTGAGCCGCCCCCTCACCCGATGCTCTGCACCTGCCGGCTCTGCTGGTAAGCGCGTCCGAAGCGGTTGTCGAGGAAGTCGGGCAGCGCCACCTGCTCCTGGCGGATGAAGCCGCGCTGCGGCAGGCGGCCTTCGCGGAAGAGATCGAGCGCCGCGCAGATGCCCGCCGCGGTCGTGATCTGGATCGCCGACAGCGGCTCGCCGCCGTCGCCGGGCGCGCGCTCGGCGAAGATCTTGCGCGCGAACACCTCCTGCACCAGCGAGCCGCGCTTCATGCCGCTGACGGTGACGAAGACCAGCACCACGTCCTGCATCGTGCTCGGGATCGAGCGGCGCATGATCTCCTTCAGCGTCTCCTGGTCGCGGTTGAGCTTCAGCTCCTCGAGCAGCATCTTCATCAGATAGCGGTGCCCGGGGTAGCGCACGCTCTTGTAGTCGAGGTTCTGCACGCGCCCGGCCAGCGTCTCGCACAGCGTGCCGAGGCCGCCCGAGGTGTTGAACGCCTCGTACTCGGTGCCGTCGAGACTGAAGTGCTCGAGCCCCTCGAGCGGCAGCACCTCGATGTTCTGGCCGTCGCGAATCGCCTCGCACGGATGGCAGTACTCGTTGATCAGGCCGTCGACGCTCCAGGTGAGGTTGTATTTCAGCGAGTTCGTCGGGAACGCCGGCAGCGCGCCGACGCGCATCTGTACGTCGTGCAGCGTCTCGAAGCCCTGCGCGAGATGGTGCGCGACGATGCCGATGAACCCCGGCGCCAGCCCGCACTGCGGCATGAAGGCGGTGGCCGCGCCGTCGGCGAGCTGCTTGATCGCGCGCGTGGCCGCCACGTCCTCGGTGAGGTCGAAGTAGTGGCAGCCCGCCTCGCGCGCCGCACTCGCCGCCAGCGTCGCCAGGTGGTAAGGCAGCGCGTTGAGCACCGCGTCGGCGCCAGCGAGCGCGGCGCGCAATGCGCCGGCGTCGCCGGTGTCGACGACACGCGTCGGCGGCGCTGCGCGCCCATCGCCGGCCAGCAGTTGGAGCGCCTGCGCGCTGCGATCGACGACGGTCAGCTCGAAGTCGCCGCTTTGATGCAGCAGGCGGGCGATGGTCTGGCCGATGTGGCCGGCACCGAGCAGGGTGACGCGCATGACTTCCTCCGGCAGATCGGGCGGCCGACCGCCCGACGGCGGAAGTCTAGGCAGCGCGGCCGCGCCGCGGGGACCCTCAGGCCGCCTTCTTCACCGCGCGCCGCGGCAGGCAGGCGAACTCGCCGGCGGCGAGCATCGCGCGGATCACCTTGGCCTCGGCGCGCCGCGCGCGCGTGGCGGCCTTGCGGTAGGCCTCCTCGGCTTCGGCGCGCATCGCCACGGCGCGCTTGATCGCGGCGCGCAGCTTGGCCTGCGTGAAGGTCGCCTCCGTGGCGATGTAGATCGAGCGGCGCTGCGCCGGCTCGCCAAAGCGCGGCAGCAGCACCGCGAGGCTGCAATCGCGCGCCCGGCCACCGGCACGCCCGCGCACGATCGGCCCGGAGATGCCCGGCGGCAGGCCGTTGCTCTTGTTGGCGCTCGGCGCGCGCTGCAGCGTCGTCGGCGCCTCGAGCGTAGCGATGCGGCGCACCAGCTCGCGCGTCGCGCGCACCAGCGCCTGCTCGGTGCCGCTGCCGTCTGCGCTGTGGTCGGAGAACAGGCGCGTACCGCCATAGCGCAACTGCCAGCCGTGCGTCGCACGGTGATCGATCCGCTGGATGCACTGCGGCACGCGATAGCGGTCGCCGTTGAAGATCTCGACTTCGCGGAAGAGCATGACCCCACCCTCGACGCCTCGTCTGCGGTTGCCGCAGCGGCAGCGGTATTGCCGGCGTTCTCATTAATGACGCGCTGCGCCTTCAAATGTGCAGGCAAAGGCGGGGCACCGCAATGGGGGGCGGCGTGCATTTCGACGCGCCGCGGCGACAGCGCGGCCGCCTTCCGACACGGCCGCTACACGACCCCGCGTGCGTGCAGCGCAGCAATCGTCACGTCACCTCGCCCGCGGTCAGGGAGCGGCACGCACTGCGCGGCGCCGGCCGCGGCCCGGCGCTCAAGCCGCCAGCGCGCGCCGCATCGCCGCGATGACGGCGGCATAGTCGGGCTGGCCGAAGATCGCGCTGCCGGCGACGAAGGTGTCGGCGCCGGCATCGGCGACGCGGCGGATGTTGTCGGCCTTGATGCCGCCGTCGACCTCGAGCCGGATGTCGCGGCCGCTGCGCTCGATGATCGCGCGGGCGCGTTCGGTCTTGCGCAGCGCGCTGTCGATGAAGCTCTGGCCGCCGAAGCCCGGGTTGACGCTCATGATCAGCACGAGGTCGACCTTGTCGATGACCCACTCGAGAACGTCCAGCGGCGCCGCCGGATTGAAGACGAGGCCGGCCTGGCAGCCTTCGGACTTGATCAGCTGCAGCGTGCGGTCGACGTGCGTGCTGGCGTCGGGGTGGAAGCTGATCAGGTTGGCGCCGGCCTTGCCGAAAGCGGTGGCGAGCGCATCCACCGGCTGCACCATCAGGTGCACGTCGATCGGCACCGTGCAGTGCGGGCGCAGCGCCTGGCAGACCATCGGGCCGAAGGTCAGGTTCGGCACGTAGTGGTTGTCCATCACGTCGAAGTGCAGCCAGTCGGCGCCGGCAGCGACGACCGCGCGCACCTCGTCGCCCAGGCGCGCGAAGTCGGCCGATAGCAGGCTCGGGGCGATGCGGTAGGTGCGGCTCATGGCGGGATTCTGCCTTCGCGGATCAAGCGTGTGCGGCTGGCACGACCTGACAAACCAGGCGCTCGCGCCCGCCGCACCGCGTTCCCCCTGCGCCCGCAGCGGCCGCCTCCACTGCCCTAGACTGGCCGCGCCATGCCTGCCTCGTCCAAAGCTTCGTCCAAGCCCACCGCGTCCACGCTGGCGCAGTTCAACTGCGAGGTGCGGGTGCAGTTCCTGCCCGAGCAATCGCAGCTGCCCGAGGGGCCGTTCGCCTTCTCCTACACGGTGACGATCCGCAACACCGGCGGCGTGACGGCGCAACTGGTGGCGCGCCACTGGGTCATCACCAACGCCGAGGGCCGCGCCGAGGAAGTGCGCGGCCTCGCCGTCGTCGGCCACCAGCCGGTGCTGAAGCCCGGCGAGCACTTCGAATACACGAGCTGGACGCGGCTGGACACGCCACACGGCCAAATGCGCGGCACGTTCCTGTGCGTGACCGAGGACGCGCGGCCGTTCGAGGCCGAGGTGCCTGAGTTCCAGCTCGTTTATCCGGGGCTGTTGCAGTAGGCGCAAGCTCGCCGTCGCGCTTCGGGCCGGGCCGAGACGCAGACCTCCGCCTGCCGGCGCAGGTCTGCGCAGGTGAAGCGCTATGCGCCTCACCCCCCAGGCGGCTTGCGCTCCTCGTCAGATGCCCCATCCAGCGGCTCGTCCCGCCGCCGCCCCGCCATCGTCCACCAGACGATGAACACCGCCAGCGCCAGCGCGGCCAGCACCTCGACGATCAGCAACCACATGGCTCAGCGCCGATCAGCGCCGCGCCGCGCGCATCGCATGCACGTTGCTCGCGGCGCCAGCCGCCGGCCGCGGCGGTGGCGGTGACTGCGGCATCGAACGACCCCGCGCCGCCTTCGCCTCGGCCAGCGCCAGGCCGGCGCGTTCGATCGTCTGCTCGATCGACTCGCCGGCGTGCCGCTCGGCCAGGCCCGCCGACAGCGTGACGTTCAACGTCTGCGTGCCATGCACGATGCGCAGCGCCGCGACGCGCTGCTGCAGCCGCTCGAGCCCGCCGCGCACGAGCGCGGCACGCGTGTCGGGCAGCATCAGCATGAACTCCTCGCCGCCCCAGCGCGCCAGCACGTCGGAGGCGCGCACATGCTGCAGCGCCTCCTGTGCGACGGCGCGCAGCACCGCGTCGCCGACCGGGTAGCCGTGCGCGTCGTTGATCGCGCCCAGGCGGTCGATGTCGAGCTTGGCGAGGCAGAAGGTCTGGCCCGAGCGCGTGCAGCGCTGGTGTTCGTGCTCGATCAGCTCCTGCATGTGGCGGCGGTTGATCAGGCCCGTCAGCTCGTCGCGCGTCACCAGCTCGCGGATCTGCGCCAGCGCGTCGGCCAGCTCGTGCCGGCGGCGGCGCAGCCGCTCGCGCATGCCCGACAGCCGCACCGCCAGTACCGAGACGGTGGGCACCATCGTCGCCACCATCAGGAAGTGGCCGAACTCCAGCAAAGGCGGGTAGCGCACCGGGTCGACCCAGCTCATCGCGGCGGCCGTCGCGCCGAACAGCACCACCGCGTAGACGCTGACCCACATCACGTGCCGCGGCGAGACGACGAACATGCCGAACATCAGGATGACCATGAAGATCGGGAACACGCTGCCGCGCGCGGGCCCGAGCAGCGTGTAGGCCATCGCCGCGCAACTGAGCGCGAACACCATCTGCGGCACCGTCAGCGAGGCGTCCCTGCATCGGCGCGACCAGCCCAGGCGGATCAGCAGGAACAGCACGACGACGCCCGCCAGCGAGAACGCCGTCCACAGCGCCACCGGCAGCGCGCGCGCCATGCCGGTCCAGACGAAGAACTGCATCGCGACGACGCTGACGCCGACCATCGCCATCGCGAGCGCCGCCTGCGCGAGGCGCAGGCGCTGCACCGGCTCGTCGGTGAAGAACAGCGTTTGAAGGCGCTGGATCAATGAAGGCGCGGCAACGGGAACTTCGGCAGCATCGGCCGGGTCGGCCGGGCTGCCGGTGGTGGCGGGAGCGCTCATCGGTGGAGGGCGAATCAGCGGGCGGCAAGCGTACACCCGCGTTAACCCTTGATTTCTGCTGCGCCGCAGCAATGACGGCGGCGCACCCCGCAAGTCAGGGCTGCGGCTCAAGGCCCCGGATCAACGCCGCGGATCAACGCCGAAGATGCGCCAGCGGCAGCGCCGCGCCGGCCTTCACTTCGCCGAGCGAGAAGCTCGTGTGCAGGTCCTTCACGTTCGGCAGCTTGAACAGCGTCGACATCGACCAGCGCGAGAACGCGTCGAGGTCTTGCGCCACGACTTGCAGCTCGAAGGTGCCGGTGCCGCTGATGTAGTGGCAGGCGATGACCTCGGGCAGCGCGCGGATCGCGTCTTCGAGCGCCCTTGTCGCCGGTGCGTTGTTGCGCTCGGCGTCGACGCGCACGAAGGCGAGCACGCCGAGGCCGATCTTGCGCCGGTCGATCTCGGCGCGGTAGCCGGTGATGTAGCCCTGCTCCTCGAGCCAGCGCACGCGCCGCCAGGTCGGCGCGGCCGACAGGCCGATGCGCGCGGCCAGCTCGGCGTTGGTCAGCCGCGCGTCGCGTTGCAGTTCGCCGAGGATGACGACGTCGTAGCGGTCGAGCGCGGTGCCGTGCGGCGGCTCGGGGGCGTCGCGCGCCGCATCGCGGCCGGCGGCGTGGCCGGCCGCCGGCGTGGTGGTTTTCCCCAAGCTGCGCTTCTTGAGCGTCATTCGCGCAACTCCTCCCCGGTTCGGCGCAACGTCCTTGCTCGAAGCATGCCTGATCGGGCATCGAAAGAAAAGACACGCCTCACCACCCCACCCTAAACTCCGGGCCCTTCGACCGAACCTTTGCGCCCCGTTTTAGGAGCCCGCCGCCGATGAATGCCCCGCTGCCCGAGTCGATCCGCAAGGCGCTCGAGACCGCGACGCTCGACGACAAGTACAGCCTCGAACAGGGCCGCGCCTTCATGAGCGGCGTGCAGGCGCTGGTGCGGCTGCCGATGCTGCAACGCCAGCGCGACGCGCGCGCCGGGCTCGACACCGCCGGTTTCATCAGCGGCTACCGCGGCAGCCCGCTCGGCGGCTACGACCAGGCGCTGTGGGCGGCGAAGAAGCACCTGGCGGCCAACCACATCGTCTTCCAGCCCGGCGTCAACGAGGAGCTCGCCGCCACCGCGGTGTGGGGCACGCAGCAGCTCGACCTCTATCCGCAGAGCAAGAAGCACGACGGCGTCTTCGGCATCTGGTACGGCAAGGGGCCGGGCGTCGACCGCTCGCTCGACGTCTTCAAGCACGCCAACAACGCCGGCACGGCGCGGCACGGCGGCGTCATCGCGGTGGCCGGCGACGACCACGTCGCCAAGAGCAGCACCGCGGCGCACCAGAGCGACCACGTCTTCAAGGCGTGCGGCTTCCCGACCTTCTTCCCGAGCAACGTGCAGGACATCCTCGACATGGGCCTGCACGCCTTCGCGATGAGCCGCTACGCGGGCGTGTGGACGGGCATGAAGACGATCCAGGAGGTCGTCGAGTCGGCCGCCAGCGTGACGGTGGACCCCGCTCGCGTGCAGATCATGCTGCCCGAGGACTTCACGATGCCGCCGGGCGGCGTGCACATCCGCTGGCCCGACGGCGCGCTCGAGCAGGAGGCGCGCCTGTTCGACACCAAGTGGTACGCGGCGCTCGCCTACGTGCGCGCGAACCGGCTGAACTTCAACGTCGTCGCGGGGCCGAACGACCGCTTCGGCCTGATTGCCAGCGGCAAGGCCTACAACGACATGCGCCAGGCGCTCGTCGACCTCGGCCTCGACGACGACACCTGCCGCGCGCTGGGCATCCGCGTGCACAAGGTCAACGTCGTCTGGCCGCTCGAAGCGACGATCACGCGCGAGTTCGCGCAAGGCCTCTCGGAGATCCTCGTCGTCGAGGAAAAGCGCCAGGTCATCGAGTACCAGCTCAAGGAGGAGCTGTACAACTGGCGCCCCGACGTGCGGCCGAACGTGCTGGGCAAGTTCGACGAGCCGGCGCACACGAGCGGCAACGATCTTTCCGGCGGCGAGTGGAGCCGGCCGAACCCGAGTGACAGCTGGCTCCTGCGCGCCAACGCCGACCTGAGCCCGGCGCTCGTCGCCAAGGCGATCGCCAGGCGGCTGCTCGCCACCGGCATCGTGCCGGCGCGCAGCGACATCGCCGCGCGCATGCAGCAGCGGCTCGATGTGATCGCCGCGCGCGAGCGCCAGCTCGCCGAGATCAAGACCGGCACCGGCGACCGCATCCCCTGGTTCTGCAGCGGCTGCCCGCACAACACGAGCACGCGCGTGCCCGAAGGCAGCCGCGCGATGGCCGGCATCGGCTGCCACTTCATGGCCGTGTGGATGGACCGCAGCACCAGCACCTTCAGCCAGATGGGCGGCGAAGGCGTGGCGTGGGTCGGCCAGGCGCACTTCACCAAGGACAAGCACGTCTTCGCCAACCTCGGCGACGGCACGTACTTCCATAGCGGCCTGCTGGCGATCCGCCAGAGCATCGCCGCCGGCGTGAACATCACCTACAAGGTGCTCTACAACGACGCCGTCGCGATGACCGGCGGCCAGCAGGTCGGCGAGCGCGCCGAGGGGCACACGCCGCTGCAGATCCAGAAGAGCCTCGTCGCTGAAGGCGTCAAGAGGCTCGTCATCGTCTCCGACCAGCCCGAGAAGTACGACGGCGCGGCGCTGGAAGCCGGCGTCACCGTGCACCACCGCGACGAACTCGACCGCATCCAGCGCGAGCTGCGCGAGATCGAAGGCGTCACCGCGATCCTCTACGACCAGACCTGCGCGACCGAGAAGCGCCGGCGTCGCAAGCGCGGCAAGATGGTCGACCCCGCCAAGCGCGTCGTCATCAACGAACTCGTCTGCGAAGGCTGCGGCGACTGCGGCGTCGCGAGCAACTGCCTCTCGGTCGAGCCGGTCGAAACCGAGTTCGGCCGCAAGCGCCGCATCAACCAGAACACCTGCAACAAGGACTTCTCCTGCGTGAAGGGCTTCTGCCCGAGCTTCGTCACCGTCGAGGGCGGGCAGTTGAAGAAGCCGGCGAAGGACAAGACGCAGCACTCGCTCGCCGGCCTCGCGCTGCTGCCCGAGCCGCCGCTGCCGCTGGCCGAGCAGGCGTACGGCATCGTCGTCGCCGGCGTCGGCGGCACCGGCGTCATCACGATCGGCCAGCTGCTCGGCATGGCCGCGCACCTCGAAGGCAAGGGCGTCGTCACGCAGGACAGCGCGGGCCTCGCGCAAAAGGGCGGCGCCACCTGGAGCCATGTGCAGATCGCCAACCGGCCCGCAGCCATCCACACGAGCAAGGTCGACACCGCGAAGGCCGACCTCGTGATCGGCTGCGATGCGATCGTCACCGCCGGCAAGGCCACGCTCGGCGTCATGCAGCCCGGCCGCACCTTCGTCGCGCTGAACACGCACGGCACGCCGACCGCGGCGTTCGTCAAGCAGCCCGACTGGCAAAGCCCGGGCGCGGCGTGCGAGGCGGCGCTGCGCGGCACCGTCGGCGAAGACCAGGTCGGCGCCTTCGACGCCGAGCAGGCCGCCGAGCAGCTGCTCGGCGACAGCCTGTACACGAACCCGCTGATCCTCGGCTACGCTTGGCAGAAGGGCCGCGTGCCGCTGACGCACGCGGCGCTGATGCGCGCCATCGAGCTGAACGGCGTGCAGGCCGAGAACAACAAGGCCGCCTTCGAGTGGGGCCGGCGCTGCGCGCACGATCTCGCCGGCGTGCGGGCGCTGTTCAAGGCGCAGCAGGTCGTCCAGGTCATCAAGCGGCCGTCGCTCGACGACGTCGTGAAGACGCGCGCCGAGTTCCTGACCGGGTATCAGAACGCGGCCTATGCGGCCGAGTACACGGCCTTCGTCGAGAAGGTGAAGGCGGCGGAAGCTCCGCTCGGCGGCACGCCGGTGCTCGCCGAGGCGGTGGCCCGCTACCTCTTCAAGCTGATGGCCTACAAGGACGAGTACGAGGTCGCGCGGCTGCACACCGACAGCACGTTCACGTCGAAGATCGCGGCGATGTTCGAAGGCGACTTCAAGCTCGTCCACCACCTCGCGCCGCCGGCGTTCGCGAAGACCAACGAGCGCGGCGAGTTGGCCAAGCGCGCCTACGGCCCGTGGGTGCGCACGGCCTTCGGCCTGCTCGCGAAGATGAAGGGCCTGCGCGGCACGGCGCTCGACCCGTTCGGCCGCAGCGCCGAGCGGCAAGGCGAGCGCGCGCTGATCGTCGAATACCGCGCTTCGATCGACGAAGTGCTGAAGACGCTCTCGGCGGACAACCGCGCGCTGGCCGCCGAGATCGCCCGCATCCCCGAGGAGATCCGCGGCTACGGCCACGTGAAGGCGCGGCATCTCGAAGCGGCGCGGACGAAGTGGCGCTCGCTGATGGCGCGCTGGCGCGGGGCTTGAGCGGAAGTTGAACGAGAGCTGGAGCGCCCTCGCAGCGGCCCGCCAGGCGCGTACGCCGCGCGTGCCGTTCTTCGTGCGCGGCATCGCGGTCGGCGCGGTGGCCACAGCGGATCTGCCGGCCCTCGGCGCTTTCGCGGACGCGGTTCGCATCGATGAGCGGGGCGTGCACACCCTCGCCGACGACCCGAGCGAGGCGCTCGCGCCAGTGAACCGCGCACTGCACGAGGCCGGCCTCGTGCGCGCCTGGCGCAACGAGCTCTTCGCGCTGCCGCACCCGGGCACATTGGAGACGCTGGCGCGCATCGAGCGCGCCGCGGCGCGCTTCTGGGGCACGTTGACACTCGGCGCGCACGCCACCGGCTTCGTGCGCGGCGCCGACGGGCGGCCGAGCCACTTGTGGATCGCGCAGCGCGCATTCGACAAGGCCACCGACCCGGGCAAGTTCGACAACCTCATCGGCGGCGGCGTCGGCCTCGGCCAGACGCCGCGCGACACGCTCGTGCGCGAGGCGTTCGAGGAAGCCGGCCTCGCACCGGCCGAGGTGGCCAAGGCCGCGCCGGGGCACGTCATCGCGCTCGCGCGCGACATCGCCGAGGGTTATCAGCAGGAGTGGCTCTATGGCTTCGACATCGAGCTGCCGCACGGCCGCGCGCCGGTGAACCAGGACGGCGAGGTCGCGGGCTTCCAGTTGCTCACCGTCGAGGAAGCCGCGGCGCTCGCTGCCGGCGACACGATGACCGTCGACGCGGCGCTCGTGACGCTGGACTTCCTGCTTCGGCATGCGCTGTTGCCCGCCGACGACGACGCGACACACCGGCTCGCCGCGGCGATGGCCGCGCTGCGCGTGCACATGGGCTCGGCCGCCTGAGCCGACTCACCGGCTCGGCCGCCCAGGCCACCTCGGCCTCTTCGTCCGCCTCGGGTTAGACCCGGTTGTGAGTCCCCTGCCCACCGCCAATAGTCGGCGGCGAGGGTGGTGGCGCTGCCATGGGCGCGGGCAGGCGGCCACGGTGGCGCCCTCGTGAGACGTTCATTGCGTCCCCTTCCCCACCTCCATCCTTCCTCGACGCGCGCCCAGGAGACCACGTGATGTCCGAGCAGACCCTCCCCGTCAGCACGATGCCGAACCCGGAGGACCGTCCGGCCAGGCGCCGCTTCCTCAACGTGGCCGTCGCCGGCGCAGGCGCCGCCGCACTCGCTGCCTGCGGCAAGAAAGAGACGGCCGCGCCCGCCGCCGCCGCGTCGGGCGCGGCACCGGCCGTCGCCGCCGCACCCTCGACCGTCGTGCTGAAGATGCAGGGCTCGTGGGGCGCCAAGGACATCTTCAACGAGATGGCCGAGGAGTACGTCAAGCGCGTCAACGAGATGGCCGGCGGCCGGCTGCGCATCGACTACCTTGTCGCCGGCGCGGTCGTCAAGCCGTTCGAGGTGATGGACGCGGTGTCCAAGGGCGTGCTCGACGCCGGCCACACGGTGCCGGTGTACTGGTACGGCAAGAGCAAGGTCGCGTCGCTGTTCGGCTCGGGGCCGATCAACGGCTGCGACGCGCACCAGACGCTCGCCTGGATCTACCGCGGCGGCGGCCTCGACCTCTACAACGAGCTGCTGGGCAAACTGGGCCTGAACGTCGTCGGCTTCTTCGCGATGCCGATGCCGACGCAGCCGCTCGGCTGGTTCAGGCAGCCGATCAAGGATGCCAAGGCGCTGGGCGGCCTGAAGTACCGCACCGTGGGCCTGGCGGCCGACCTCTTCCAGGCGATGGGCTCGAAGGTCACGCAGCTGCCCGGCGGCGAAATCATGCCTGCGCTCGAGAAGGGCGTGATCGACGCGTTCGAGTTCAACAACCCGACCTCGGACATGCGCTTCGGCGCGCAGGACGTGATCAAGAACTACATGATGGGCAGCTTCCATCAGGCGATGGAGTTCTTCGAGATCACGTTCAACAAGGCGAAGTGGGACACGCTGCCCGCCGACCTGAAGGCCATCCTGCGCTACGGCGTCGAGGCGGCCAGCTCGTCGAACTGGTGGACGGCGATGGACAACTACTCGCGCGATCTGCAGGAGCTCGTCGACAAGCACAAGGTCAACGTCATCCGCACGCCGCGCGCGGTGTTCGCCGAGCAGTTGAAGGCGTGGGACAGCCTGACGCAGAAGCTCTCCGACGAGGACCCGTTCTTCAAGAAGGTCGTCGAGTCGCAGCGCGCCTGGGCCAAGCGGGTGGCCTACTACATGTTCGTCAACGAGGCCGACTACCGCATGGGCTACGAGCACGTGTTCAAGACCAAGCTGCCGGCGGCCTGACGCACGCGCCCGCGGCGCGGCCACGCGGGAGGAAGGGGCGGCCGATCCGCCCCTTTTTCTTGCCCCTCGCCCCCGAAACCCCGCAGGAAAGCGCCGTGAACAAGCTCATCCTGGTCATCGACCAGCTCAGCAAGACGGTCGGGCACGCGTTTGCGTGGTGCATCGTCATCCTGACGCTGGGCACCTGCTACGAGGTCTTCGTGCGCTACGCGCTGAACGACCCGACGAGCTGGGCCTTCGACCTCAGCTACCTGATGTACGGCGCGGTCTTCTACATGGCCGGCGCCTACACGCTGTCGCGCGGCGGGCATGTGCGCGCCGACATGTTCTATCGCAAGTGGTCGCCGCGCACGCAGGCGGTGGTCGAGCTGGTGCTGTACCTGCTGTTCTTCTTTCCCGGCATCCTGGCGCTCGTCGTCGCCGGGGGCGCCTACGGCTTCGACGCGATGCGCATCCGCGAGGTCAGCGTCAACAGCCCGGCCGGCGTGCCGATCTGGCCGCTGAAGATGATGATCCAGTTCGGCGCCGCGCTGATCGCGCTGCAAGGCCTGGCCGAAGTGCTGCGCTGCGTCGTCTGCCTGCGTGAAGGCGAATGGCCGGCGCGGCTGCACGACGTCGAGGAACTCGAGCAGCAACTCCTCGAACAGCACGCGCAGCGTGCCGCCGCCGGTGGCGGCACGGCCGCTGCTTCGCAACCGCCACGGGCGCAACCATCGCAAGGAGGCGCCCGATGAGCGATCCCGCCGTCGCGCTGGTGATGATCGGCATCCTCGTCTTCGTCATCTGCATCGGCTTCCCGGTCGCCTTCACGTTGATGGCGCTGGGCGTGGGCTTCGGCTACTACGCCTACTACCAGGACGGGCAGGCGTTCTTCGACAACCGCGTCTTCTACCTGCTGACGCAGAACACCTTCACGGTGCTGAACAACGACGCGCTGGTGTCGATCCCGCTGTTCCTGCTGATGGGCTACCTCGTCGAGCGCGCCAACATCCTCGACAACCTGTTCAAGAGCCTGCAGCTGGCGCTGAAGCACCTGCCGGGCTCGCTGGCGGTCGCCACGCTCGCCACCTGCGCGCTCTTTGCCACCGCCACCGGCATCGTCGGCGCGGTCGTCACGCTGATGGGCCTCCTGGCGCTGCCGCAGATGATGAAGGCCGGCTACGACTCGCGGCTGGCCACCGGCGTCATCTGCGCCGGCGGGTGCCTGGGCATCCTGATCCCGCCGTCGATCATGCTGATCGTCTACGGCGCGATGGCGGGGCTGTCGGTCGTGAAGCTCTACGCCGCCGCGTTCGTGCCCGGCTTCTTCCTCGCCGGCATGTACATCCTCTACGTTGTCGGCGTCGCGCTCGTCAAGCCGCAACTCGCGCCGCCGCTGCCCAGGGACGAAGGCGACGTGCCGGTGCTGGAAGTGGTGGCGATGCTGTTCAAGTCGTTCGTGCCGCTGGCGCTGCTGATCCTTGCGGTGCTGGGCGCGATCATGTTCGGGCTGGCCACGCCGACCGAGGCCGCCGCCGTCGGCGCCTTGGGCGCGGCGATCCTCGCCGCCGCCTACCGCGCGCTGACGTGGCAGGCGTTGCGCGAGTCGGTCTTCCTCACCGCGCGCACCTCGGCGATGGTGTGCTGGCTCTTCGTCGGCTCGGCGACCTTCGCATCGATCTTCGCCTACCTCGGTGGCAACCAGATCATCAAGGAGTTCGTGCTCGACATGAACCTCAACGCCATCGGCTTCATGCTGCTGGCGCAGGTGATCATCTTCCTGCTCGGCTGGCCGCTCGAGTGGACCGAGATCATCATCATCTTCGTGCCGATCTTCCTGCCGATGCTGCAGCACTTCGGCATCGACCCGATCCTCTTCGGCGTGCTGATCGCGCTGAACCTGCAGACGGCGTTCCTCTCGCCGCCGATGGCGATGAGCGCGTACTACCTCAAGGGGGTCAGTCCGCCTTCGGTGCTGCTGACGCAGATCTTCAGCGGCTGCATGCCGTTCGTCTACGTCGTCATCGTGACGATGGTGCTCGTGTACATCTTCCCGGGCATCGCGCTGTGGCTTCCGAACGCGATCTACGGCCGCTGACGCCCCCTCCCTGTTCCCGATGGATCTTTCGCAGCTGCATCACCTGAGCGCCACCGAAGCGGCGCGCGCCATCGCCGCCGGCCAGCTGAGCGCCGAGCAACTGGTGCAGGCGTGCCTGGCGCGCGTGCACGACACCGAGCCGGCCGTGCAGGCCTGGCAATGCCTCGATGAAGCGCACGCGCTGGCGCAGGCGCGCGCACGCGATGCCGACCACGCGGCCGGCCGGCCGTGCGGCCCGCTGCACGGCGTGCCGGTCGGCGTGAAGGACATCATCGACACCGCCGACATGCCCACCGAGGACGGCACCGTGCTGCACGCCGGCCGCACGCCCGACCGCGACGCGGCGGTCGTCGCGTCGCTGCGCGCTGCCGGCGCGGTGATCATGGGCAAGACGGTCACCACCGAGTGCGCGACCTACACGCCGGGCAAGACGCGCAACCCGCACGACACCACGCGCACGCCCGGCGGCTCGTCGTCGGGGTCGGCCGCGGCGGTGGCCGCGGGCATGGTGCCGCTGGCCATCGGCACGCAGACCAACGGCTCGGTCATCCGGCCGGCCGCGTTCTGCGGCGTCTACGGCTTCAAGCCGACGTTCGGGCTGATCCCGCGGCACGGCATCCTGAAGGTCTCGCGCTCGCTGGACACCGTGGGTGTCTTCGCGCGCAGCCTCGAAGACCTGGCGCTCGGCGCCGAGGCGCTGGTCGGCCACGACGATCGCGACCCCGACTCGTGGCCGCGCGCGCGCATCCCGTTTTCCGAGACGCTCGCCGCGCCGCCGCCGATGCCGCCGCGCATCGCGTTCGTGAAGACACCGATGTGGGATCGCACTGACGCGACGACCCGCGCCGCGTTCGAAGAGCTCGTGCAGGCGCTCGGCGGCCACTGCGAGGAGCTCGAGATGCCCGCCTCGTGGGCCGCCGCCTGGGACGCGCAGCGCACGATCATGGAGGCTGAAATGGCCTTCAATCTCGACGCCGAATGGGAACGCGGGCGTGAACAGCTGTCGCCGGCGTTGCAGCAGCAGCTCGAACGCGGCCGGGCGATCACGGCGCTCGCTCACCAGCGCGCACTGGCCAGCGTGCCGCGGCTGCTGGACATGCTCGACGAGTGGTTTGCGCGCTTCGACGCGCTGTTGACGCCGGCCACGCCCGGCGTCGCCCCGCCGGCCGAGACGACCGGCGACCCGGTCTTCTGCACGCCGTGGAGCCTGGCCGGCGTGCCGGCGCTCAGCTTGCCACTGCTCAGCGGCGAGGGCGGCCTGCCGCTGGGCGTGCAGCTGGTCGGCGAGCGCTTGCGCGATGCGCGGCTGATGCGCACGGCGCGCTGGCTGCAAGATCGGCTGGCCGGCTGAAGCGCCTGAAGCGCCTGAAGCGCCTGAAACACAACGCCGGCTCTCGCCCAATCACGGAGATCCAACCGCCATGCCGACCAAGATCGTCGCCGCCGTCGTCGCCGTGGGCTTGATGCTGGCCTTCGTGCTGCCGCTGATCCTGAAGCTGAAGGAAGCCTCCCTCGCCGTCGTCGTCGGCATCGGCATCGTGATGATGCTGGTCGACCTTTGGCAGTCGCTGCGCGCCGGGGATCATTGACCTGAGGCCGCGCTGCAAGACGGTGCAGCGCGGCCCCGGGGCTCAATGCCCCATCGTGCTCGCCAGCGCGAACACCGAGTTCGGCGCCGTCGTGCGCGGGCGGCGCAGGGCCGGCATCGGCGCGATCGGCCGCCGGCGTGAGGCCACGACGATCGGCTCGCCGCTTTCGGCCTGCTGCGCGACGAGGCTCGCCAGCGGGATGGCCGCCATGTGCGCGCGCATCGCCTCTTCCAGGCGCGACCACAGCGCCGCCGTTGCCGCAGCGCCGGGGCGCGTGTCGGCCGGCAGCGCGCCGTCTTCAACGGCGCCGACGATGTCGGCGACGCTGATCGCCTCGGCCGGCCGGCCGAGGCGGTAGCCGCCGCCCGGCCCGCGGCTGCTCTGCACGAGGCCGGCGGCGCGCAGGCCGGCGAACAACTGCTCCAGGTACGACAGCGAGATCCGCTGCCGCTCGCCGATGGTGGCCAGGGCCACGGGCCCCGCGGCCTCGCGCAGGGCGAGGTCGATCATCGCGTTGACGGCAAAACGGCCCTTGGTGCTGATGCGCATGGTCGGACTCCCGAAAACGGGGCCAAGAATGACCCCACACCGGGCAATGTAAGGACGGGTGGCATTCACGTAAATTCGAACTTTGGATGAATTCACTGCGGTTTTGACGCATCATGAACCTGAAGCACCTGCACTACTTCTGGGTCACCGCGCGCGCCGGCGGCATCGTGCGCGCCGGCGAGCAGCTTCACACGACGCCGCAGACGCTGTCGGCGCAGATCAAGCTGCTGCAGGAGCGGCTGGGCCGCCAGCTGCTGCGCAAGCGCGGCCGCCAGCTCGAACTCACCGACGACGGCCGCATCGCACTGCGCTACGCCGACGAGATCTTCGGCCTGGCCGGCGAGCTGGAAGCCGCACTGCGCGAACGCCGCGCCGAGGGCCCGCGCACGCTCGAGCTGCGCGTCGGCGTCGCCGACGCGGTGCCCAAGTCGGTCGCCTACCGGCTGCTCGAGCCGGCGCTGGGCCTGAAGGAGCGCGTGCACCTCGTCTGCCACGAGTGGAAGTTCGCCGACCTGCTGGCCGATCTCGCGCTGCACCGGCTGGACCTCGTCATCGCCACCGAGCCGATCTCGCGCCGCGTCAGCGTCAAGGCGTTCAACCACGAGCTCGGGCGCTCGCCGATGAGCTTCTTCGCCGCGCCGGCGCTGCGGCAAAAGCTGCGCGGCACGTTCCCGGCGTGCCTCGACGACGCGCCGATGCTCGTGCAAGGCGCGGCAACGCCGGTGCGCCAGCAGCTCGACGCCTGGCTGGCGCGCCACGGGCTGGCGCCACGGCTCGTCGGCGAGTTCGACGACAGCGCGCTCCTGAACGCCTTCGGCCGCGAAGGACGCGGTGTCTTCATGGCCGCCAGCGTGCTCGAAGCCGAGATCGAGGCCGGCTTCGGCGTCGAGGTCATCGGCCGCAGCGCCGAGCTCGAGGAGGAGTTCTTCGCCATCACCGTCGAGCGGCGCATCCGCCACCCGGCCGTCGTCGCGATCACGGCTTCGGCACGCGGCGAGCTGTTCGCGCGCTGACGGCCCGGAGCGCCGCTGCGTTGCGTTCGCGCAATCGCGCCACCCCCCCTTCGCGCATCATTTCTTTGCCGAGGGGCAGCGATGTCCCCCTCGACGGGATTTGCAGCAAACACAAGGGAGGTCATCCATGAAGTTCCGATCGATGTGGTTCCTGGGCGCAGCCGCGGTCGGCCTGCTCGGCTGCGCCGGCATGCAGGAAGCACCCAAATACCCGACGCAACCGGTCACCGTCGTCATTCCCTATCCGCCGGGCAATGCCGCTGATCTGGTCGGGCGGGCCATGGCCGAGAAGCTGGCCCAGCTGTGGGCGCAGCCCGTCAACGTCGTGAACCGGCCGGGGCCGACCACCGTGCCGGGGGCCGACTCGGTGGCGAAGGCCAAGGCCGATGGCCTGACCTTGCTGGTGCACTCGATCTCGTTCGCCACCGACGCAGGCCTGTTCACGCAACTGCCGTACGACGCGCAGAAGGACTTCATCGCCATTGCCGGCATCGCCAAGCAGCCCTTCGTGCTCGTGACCACGCCCGCCTTGGGCGCGACGAAGGTGAACGAACTAGTCGAGAAGGCCAAGGGCACGCCGCTGAAGTACGCCTCGCTAGGACCGACGACGCAGATCACGTTCGTCACCGAGCAGTTCAAGAAGCTGACGGGCATGGCGGCGACGAACGCGCCGCAACGTTCGGCCGCCGAGGCGAATGCGGCGGTGATGAAGGGCGATGCGGCCTTCTGGTTCGCGCCGGTGGCCGCCGCCGTGCCGCTGATCCGCGACGCCAAGGTGACGGCGCTGGGCGTGACGGGCGACGCGCGCTCGGCCGCCCTGCCGCAAGTCCCGACGATGGCCGAAGCCGGCGTGCCCAAGCTCGTCAGCCATGCCTGGTTCGGCCTGTGGGCGCCCACCGGCGTACCCAAGGCCGTGGTCGACAGGATCGCGCTCGACGTGGACCGCGCACTTCAGGCGCCCGACCTGCTCGACAAGCTGAACAAGCTCGGCGCGGCGCCGATGCGCCTGGGGCCGGCGCCGTTCGCGGCGTTCGTGCGCAGTGAAACCGATGCCAGCCGCAGCCTCGTCGGCGACCTGGGCATCAAGCCGCAGGTCTATACGCCGCCGGCGAAGCCCTGAGCCGGCGGCTGCGGCCCGCAGGACTGCGCATGCGCGGCGGGCGGCGGGCGCAGCGGGTTCTTCGCCATCCCCCTCCTGCGGCGGACTCGCACCAGCCGTCGCCGCGATCACCGAGTCGGGACGCGGCGAGCTGTTCGCGCGCCGACGCGCGCCGCGTCGGCGCTCCTGCTCGCGCGCCGCTCGCTCGGCGTCGGCGGCGTCGACGCTGGCCTTCACGTAGGCCGCTTCGAGCGGGCCGAGGTCGCCTCGCGCCGCCACCTCCTGCAGCTGCCAGCCGACGAGCAGGCCATCGCTCGCGCTGCGGCCGATGCGCTGGTAGACCTCGCGCGTGATGCGGTTGCGGTCACGCTGCTCCCACAGCGCGCGCAGCGCGAACTGCAAGAGCGGCAGCGCCGTGTCGCGGCCGAGCACGCTCTTGACCATCTCGTCGACGATGCCCGGCGCGAACTGCAGGTTCACCAGCGCCGCCGGGCGCTCGACGGCCGCCGTCAGCTCGTCGTAGCGAGCGCGGCGATGCCTTCGAGCAGCGGCGCCAGCTCGGCGAGGCGCGCGGTCCTGCTCGTCGGCGCCAGCTCGGCCAGCAGCGCTCGGATGACGTTGTGCTGCTGCACGAACTTGCGGCGGAAGCCTTCGGGCGGCAGCGCCGCGCCGGCACCCACACCGGCCCCCGCAGCCGCGCCGGCCAGCGGCATCAGGCACTTCGCCTCGATCTCGTGCAGCGCGTCGTGGATGCCCTTGAGCAGCCGGATCTCGCAATCCCTCGCCGCGGCGACACGCGCAGGGCTCGGCGCGGTCACCGGGGATTGTGTCCGGCACGCGGCCTCCGTCGGGCGAATGACAGCTCGCCGCGATCGCGGTCGTTTGACACAGATCCGCGGCGCGAAGCCCGATACCGTTCGCGGCATCGGCAGCCACAGGAGAGCCCCCGATGTTGCAGCGCCTCGCCTCCTCGCCCAGCGGCTTCGGCCGGCACGGCCGCCCTATGGCCGTGCATCAAGGTGCGGCGGGCCCGGCGACCCGGCAGGCCCTTCGGGCACCGGCACGTGCCGACACGGCCGGCGACGACAGCGACCCGCTGGCGCAATGGGCGCAAGCCGACGCCGCCGACGCAAGCCTGATGCGCCTCGTGCTCTGCGCGGCCAGCGTGACGCTGGCGCTGGCGTTGGCGTCCAGCCTGATCTGAAAGCCGAAAGGGCCGGGCCTTACACGCCAGCCAGCGCGGGCAGCGCGCGCCGCAGCCGCTCGAAGAACTGCTCGCCCGGCAACGGGCGAGCACACGCTGCTCGACGCCCTCGATGCGCGCGCGGCCGGCCACCTCGTGCTCGAGCGGCGCGAACGCGGCGAAGAGCAGCGCCAGCGCCGCCGCGGCCACCAGCCGGCGCGGGCGCCGGCGCTGCGGCTGGCGCAATGCCTGCACGGCGCGGCCGAGCGCGCGCCGGGCGCGCCGCGGCCAGGGCTGGCGCGCCTCGTCGACCAGCGCAGCGCCGGCAGCGCCAGCCGCAGCAGGTGCTGCCAGGCGGCGAGGTCGGCGGCGGTGATCGTCTCGATCGCTTGGGACGCTTGGCTCGCGGGCGCGCGCTCGAAGCAGACGGCGCCGAAAGGCTCACCGTCGTGGCCGAGCGGCACCGTCGCCACCGCGCCGCCAACGAGGCGCTGCCATTCGCGGTGGGTTCTGGGCAGCCGCCTGCGCCGCCGATCGCCCGCGCAGGCCGGCTGAAGGCGGGCTAGTCCGGCAGCCTGGCTGCGATCTCGAACGGCCTGTCCTTGCCGGTTGCAGCCTGTCGCGCCGCGGTGCGGGCGCGTCGCTTCGCGCTGGCACCCGGCGCACCGGCCGCTACAGTGGCCGCAAACCATGAGCGCGCCCCCGAGCCCCACCCCGCAGCCCGGCGACGAAACGCCCGGGGCGTCCTCGAACGCGCCCGCCGCGCCCGCCGCGCCTGCACCGTCCTCAGCCCCCGCCGCGGGGCCCGCGACGCCCGGCGCCGGCACCCCGTGGCGTGAGCGCTGGCAACGCTTCGTCGCCGCGGCGCTGAAGGCCTTCCACGCCTACGCCACCTGGCTGGTCAGCATCTCGTGGTCGCGTTTCATCGTGCTGTCAGTGCTGCTGCTGGTGGTGATGGGCATCGTGCACGACAAGCCGCCGCTGACCTGGACGATGACCGAGCAGGTCGAGGAGCGCGTGCCGCCGCGCCCGGCCCGGCCGGCCAAGCCCTCGCCACCGCCTGCGCCGCCGAAAGCACCTGCGCCGCCGTCGCCGCCAAGAGCGGACAGCACCGGCGAGAGCGGCCAGGACCTGCCGATCCGCATCGAGCGGCCGAAGCGCGGCGAGAAGACCGAGGGCCTGGAGATCAGCATCGGCAAGGAGGGCATCCGCATCACGCCGCGCACCGCCCCCGCCGGCGGCAGCGCCAGCGCCGCGGGCGCCGCGGCGCCGTCTGCCTCCGCCTCGGCATCAGCCGACGGGCGCGCGGCAAGCGACGCCGTGCAGATCACGCTGCCGCCGGGCAGCACCAGCGAAGCCGTGCGCGAAGCCGTCGAGGAAGCACGCGACCAGATCCAGGAGGCAATCCGCATCGCCCGCACCGAGGCCGAAGAGGCGCGGCGCGAGGCCGAGCAAGCGCGCCGCGAAGCCGAGGAAGCGCGCGACGACGCCGAACGTGCGCTTGCCGACAGCGGCATGCAAGGTGCCGATGCCGCCGGCACGACGCGCATGCGCGTGCGCAAGACGCGCGTGGGCATCGGCGACTTCCTGATGCAGCTGACGGTGCTGTGGGTGCTCGGCTCGGCGCTGATCAAGGCCACCTACAAGGGCCGCATGCAGGCCGAGCGCAAGGCCGCGCGCGCCACCGAGGCGGCCGAGGCCGAGTCGCTGCGCCGCCAGGTCGTCGAGGCGCGCATGGCCGCGATGCAGGCGCAAGTGGAGCCGCACTTCCTGTTCAACACGCTCGCGTCGATCGACCACCTGATCGAGACCGACCCCGCCCGCGCCAGCCAGATGCAGCGCAACCTGATCGCGCTGCTGCGCGCCAGCATGCCGACGATGCGCGAAGCCGGCGGCGGCGGCGCCCCGCGCGAACTGGCGCGCGAGATGGCGGTGATCCGGCCGTACCTCGAGATCCTGAAGGTGCGGATGGAAGAGCGCCTGAACGTGCGCATCGACGTGCCCGAGGGCCTGCTGTCGGCCGAGTTCCCGCCGATGATGATCCAGGGCTTGGTCGAGAACGCGATCAAGCACGGCCTGGAACCCAAGGCCGAAGGCGGCGAACTGCTGATCAAGGCCGAGATCGTGCACGGCAAGCTCGAGGTGACCGTGGCCGACACGGGCCTCGGCTTCGGCAAGGCGGGCACGGCGGGCACGGGCGTGGGGCTCGCGAACATCCGCGAGCGCCTCGCGCTGCTGTATGGCGCGGGCAGCAGCCTGACGGTCAGCGAGAACGTGCCCGCCGGCACACGCGTGACGGTCGCGGTGCCGTATCGCACGGTGGCGATGGCGGCGGCATCTTCGGCCACGACCGCGTGATGCCGGCACGCTCGCTGCATCGCCGGCATGAGGCCGACATGAAGCGCGGATGAGGCGCTCGTCAGACGCGCATGAGACGGACATGACGCGCGACATGCGCGGGCTGCTCTGGCTGCTGCTGGCCGCGACGGGGGCCGTCGCGCTGCTGCTCGGCGCCTTCGTCGCCTGGATCTTCGCCGAGGCGCTGCCGCCCGGCACCGCCGTCGTCATCGACGGCCGCCGCTTCCTGCTGCACGACGCGCTACCGGCCGGCGCCGGCGGCTGGCTGCTCGTGATGCTGGGCCTGCTGATGGTGGCGCTGCTGCTCGTTGTCGTCGTGCCGCTGGTGCTGACGCTGGCGCTGCTCGTGCCGGCGGCGGCCGGCGCCCTGGGCGTGGCGCTCGGGCTCGCGGTGGCGCTGGGCGTGCTGGCGCTGCTGGCCGCGCCGCCGGTGCTGCTGGCGCGCTGGCTGTGGCGCCGTTCGCGCGCAGCTCAGGCCGCGCAGCCCCGCCCCCTATAATGCGCGGCTCGGCCTGGTAGCTCAGTTGGTAGAGCAGCGGATTGAAAATCCGCGTGTCGGTGGTTCGATTCCGCCCCAGGCCACCAGAATTCGGCGACGCCCAATCTTCATCGGTTGGGCGTTTTCGTTTCTGCGAACCTACAGATGCTCGTCCTTGATTCTGGCGGCCTCGCCGGCCAGCAAAGCCAGGCGCAGCGCCTGGCCGACGACAAAGTCGCTCAGCGCTTTGGCGAACGCGCGTTCGTCGTCGAGATAGTCGCCCGCAGCCGCCTGAGCCGGGGCGTGCTCGGTTGCCAGCTTCGCAAGACGCGCGGCTTCACGGGCCAGCAAGCGCCTGTGGACCTTGCAGCGCTTCGCGAAGTCGGCGAGCTGGAAGGCGCCGATTTCGTCGAGCGAGAAGACATCGCCGTACGCCATCGCCAGTTCGTGGTCGATGGCCGGGTACTGCACGACGCTGACAAGGTCGTACCAGGGCGCGGGCTCGAGACCTTGCCGGCGAACGAAGAACGAGAAGTTCTTGCCGTGCGCGTCGCTGTTGCCGATCAGGTACTGGAACAGCGCCCATCGCAGCAAGGTCAGGCGCGCAGCCGCCTTGTTGATCGTTTGCTCGACGAGGCCGAACAGCACTTCGAAGCTCACGCCCTCGCGGATGTCGCGCACGTGTTCGCCGCTGCCGAAGTTGCGCTCGTACTTGAAGGCCACGGGCAGGTCTGCGGCCTGGCAGGCGTCGATGATGTGCCGGCGTTCGACGGCGGGCCCATCGTCCGCTTGGACCACCGCGCGATCGAAGCGGCTGACGACGAGCACGGGCCGCGGCGTTCGATGGATGCCGGCCTCGGCAGCGGGCAAACCCATCCGGCGTGCGAGCGACATGCAGAAGTGCTCGTTGACGACGAGGTGCGGCGTCGATGAACGTTGCGGCTCGGGCTTGAGGATGTGCGTCGACGCCAGGGGCGGATCGACCAGGAACATGCGCCCGCCCTGGGCTAGCGGGCGGTCGAGGTAGACCATCAGCTTGTCCTGCACGCCCGCGAGCGACATACGCACTTTGCCGTCCCACACGGCCAGCGGAAGGGCGTCGCGATCGCGCAGGCGCCGGTCCAGCTCGTCACGGGTCACTTCGCGCGGCGGCGCGGCAACGACGGAAGGCGGCGCGTCCCCTGTCGGCCAGAACCTGAACGCGCCCGTCGTCTCGGCACCGAGCGCGTTGATCAGGCCATAGAGGTTCGACTTGGAGACGCGGCAGGTCGCGGCGATGACGTCCAGGGCGCGGCCTTCGGGCAGCAGGTTCTCGACGAAGCGCTTGACGGCGCCGGCGGGGTAGCCCGCGGCAGGCCGGTCGAGAGGCAGCGCAAGGGAAAGAGGGAAGGCGTGCGGCGCGACGATCCACGCGGGGTCGTACTCGAGCGACCACACGTCGTTCTTCGGCTCGTGGCCGAGCTCGGCGACCTTGCGGTTGTCCGCCCAGAGGGTGAGCGAATGCGCAGCGATGGTTGCCGTCGCGGTGACCACGTCACGAGCGCTCCGGTGTGCGAACCTGTGGCGGTTGCAGCGCGGGGTGTTCCTTGGGGCCGGCCAGGAGGGCGAGCCCCAGGCCGTCGAGCACGGCCAGGAGCTTGTCGAACCGCACCGAGCCCTTGCCGTTTTCCAGCCGCGAAAGCAGGTCGACCGAGACACCGCTGAGCGCCGCCGCGTCGTCTATTCGAAGTGATTGCTCGCGCCGACGCGCCCTGACCAGAACGCCAAGGTCGGAGGTGCGCTCGATGCGTGTGGGCGGGTCGATGGCTTGCTGGTCTGGCGTCATTTCGGAATTTAAGATGATTCGACATCGGTCGCTGTCTTCATCTGTCAATTCATTGAATTCCGAAATTCTTGCTCAGAGCACCTTGCACGGCAAGTGATTCAGCAAATTCCGAAAGGGCAGGCAGCCTTCGACCGGCACACCGAGACCTCAGCCGCGACCCGCCGCGCTCTTTGGCCGCTCCTTCTCCCCGCGCACGATCTCGCGCACCTCCGCCAGCATTTGCCGCGCGTCGCATGGCCACGGCGCTATCGGCTCCAGCCTATTTGTTGCTGCAATCGCCTTGAAGCGATATGGTTCGCATATCGCTTCCAGACGATGAGCATCATGGACTATCCCGTCCAACTCCCCAGCCAGCTTCAGCAACTGCTGAAGTCCCTGCGCAAGTCGCGCAAGATGACGCAGGCCGAACTCGCGCGGCGTCTGGGCGTCGTGCAATCTCGTGTGGCCGACATCGAACGTGACCCGGGCGCGGTCAGCGTAGAGCGACTGCTGGAGGTTCTAGCCATGCTCGGCGCGCAAATCGTGGTGCGCGAAACCGGGCCCGGCGCACCCGTGGCCCGCCAGGGTCCTGACGTGAAGGGCCGCGCGCGGCCGAAGGCGACCGCAACGGCCAAACCGCCGGCGAAGGCGAAGGCGAAGACAAAAGCGACGCCCGCCACCCCACAAGACAGCCCGCCCGACGAGCCGCGCGGCCAGTGGTGAGACTGTTCGCATGAGCACCGCGACGACCGCCGCCGCCAACCAGCCTGGACGCGCCCGCGATGGCTGACCCGCGCGAGCTCTGGGTCTGGATGAACGGCGAGCGCGTCGGCACCTGGCAGCGCACCCGCACCGGCGGCCATCGCTTCGTCTACGACGAAGCCTGGCTCACGTCCGCCCGCGTGCGGCCGCTGTCGCTGTCGCTGCCGATCACGCCCGACCGAACCATCACCGGGCTGGTCGTGGCCCACTTCTTCGACAACCTGCTGCCCGACGACGAGCGCATCCGGCGTCGCATCAGCGCGCGCTTCAGGGTCGGGTCAACCGACGTGTTCGAGCTGCTCGAGGCCATCGGCCGCGACTGCGTCGGTGCCGTGCAGTTGCTGCCCCCCGAGCAGCCGCCGAGCGGCTTCGACCGCGTCGAGGCCGAGCCGATGGACGATGAGGCCGTGGCGCGGCATCTGCATCACGTCGCCGCCGACCCCGGCCCGGGGGTCGATCGAGACGCAGACGACTTGCGCATCTCCATCGCCGGGGCGCAGGAGAAGACGGCGCTCGTGCAAGTGGGCGGCCGATGGCAAACGCCCTTGGGCCTGGTCGGCGGCCGCCGGCTGGACCTTCGCCACTCCGTCTTCAACGAGTGGCTGTGCGCGCAGTTGCTGCGCGAGCTGGGCCTGTTCGTGGCGGACACGGCCATCGCCACCTTCGGCGACGAGACGGTGCTCGTGGTCGAGCGCTTCGACCGGCAGCGGATGCAGGGACCGAAGCGATGGATCGCACGCATCCCGCAGGAGGACTTGTGCCAGGCGCTGGGCGTCTCACCGCACGACAAGTACGAGGCGCACGGCGGACCGGGCATGGCGCAGTGCCTGCAAGTGCTTCGCAGCAGTCGCACGGCCGCAGCCGACATCCGCCACTTCCTGTGCGCGCACCTGGCCTTCTGGCTGCTGGCCGCCACCGACGGCCACGCGAAGAACTTCTCGATCTTCCTGCTGCCCGGGGGCGGCTACCGGATGACGCCGCTGTACGACGTGATCTCGGTGTGGCCGGTCGTCGGCAACGGGCCGAATCAGGTGCCGTGGCAGGAGGCCAGACTCGCGATGGCGGTGCGCTCGAAGAACGTTCACTACGAGCTCGCGCATCCAGGGGGGGGGGGGGGGGGGGGGGGGGGGGGGGGGGGTGGCCCGCCGGATTCCCCGAGCGGAGGAAAGAGTGGGCCGGCAAAGCCGGGCCCGGGAGGCCGGGCCGGGGGGGGGGGCGGGGGGGGGGGGGGGGGGGGGGGGGGGGGGGGGGGGGGCGGGGGGGGCAGGCGGGTCCGGCGGGGGGGGGGGGGGGGGGGCCCGGCGGGGGGGGGGGGGCTTCGACCGCGCCATCGTCGCCGCGTCAGCCCGCACCTTCCGGCAGATCTGCGAATGTCACCGGCAGGCGAGTCGCGCGCCAGCCGCTGGCGTCGCGCAGCGCCTTGGCCAGCGCCGGCACAGCGGCGATCAACGCGGTCTCGCCGGTGCCGGCCGGCGCAGTCGAGCGGTCTGCGATTAGCGCGACCTCGGTCTCGGGCGTGTCAGCGAGCGTCGGCGTCGGGCAGTCCCTGAACCGGGGGGGGGCCCCCGGGGTTCCCGGGGGGGCCGGCCGCGCGGGGGGGGGCCGCCCGCCCCGCCGCCACCGGGGGGGGGGGGGGGGCGAGGGGGGGGGGGGGGGGGGGGGGGGGGGGAGGGGGGGGGGGGGGGGGGGGGGGGGGGGGGGGGGGGGGGGGGGGGGGGGGGGGGGGGGGGGGGGGCGGCGCGGCGCGGCCACCACGGTGAGATCTTCATCCGCATCGCGCCCGCCGTGGCCAGGGTCGCAGCCGACGCGCCACTACCGGGGCTGCGGAAACCACAGCTCGTCGCCGCGTCTCTCGAGGCGCTCGAACAGGCCCGCGGCCTTGTAGCGGGCGAGAGGATCGTCGTGAAGCGGATGGCCGGGCTGCCAGAAGCCGCTCGGCATGCCCGACGCGAGGCCGAGGCGGTTGAGCGCCGCGTTTTCCTCGAGGGTGATCGTCGCGCGGATGCAGTAGCGGGCGAGCAGGCTTTCGATGGCCCGCGCCGAGACATCGGCCGTCTTGCACAGCATGCGGTAGATCACGCTGTTCGGCACGACATGCTCGTGACGGAAGTTCGACCGGCAGAACGCCTGGTACTGCGACGGCGATCGAAGCTCCTGCTCGTCGACGAGCCTGCGCACGTCGGCCGAGCGGTAGTGCGCGCAGTTGTGCCAGTGATGGGACTCGCTGGCCTGCCGGATCAGCATCCCCACCGACGCCTTCAGCAGCGGATCGGCCATCAAGCCTCGTGCGGCAAGCGCGGCGAGGGCACGGGCCGTCACGCCGATGCGGCTCGGCCCGCCGGCCGCGGCGGGCGTGTCGGCGACGGCGGGGTCGATCGCTTCTTCTGCTTCTTCTGCTTCTTCTGCATCCGCTTCTTCGTCGACGAGCGCTGCATCCATCTCGCTCGCGCGCGCTGCAAGCGGCGCGATCGAGTCACCCTCGTTCTGCGCGGGTTCCGCGCCGGTGATCCTCCAGAAGCCGCGCGGCTGCTCGACGAGCAGGACGTGATGCACGGCCCGGAGATGCGCGATATGGCCCATCCAGCTCGAACGCACTTCGGCCAGTTCGGCCTCGGTCGCGCCTTGCAGCAGCCGCCGGTCCAGTTCAGCGGCCAGGCCGCGATGCCTCAACCACGAGACATCGTCGTTGGCGTTCTCGACAAGCTCGTTGGTTCGGGCCTCGTCGCCGATGTGGTGTCGTGTCATCGCTGTGTTCTCGTCAAGAGCTCGTCGTGGGCCGCCGCTTCGGCGCTGCGGCCGACCCCGGCCTGCGCCGCTTTCTCATCAGTTCCATCAGCGCCTGCAGCGGCGCACTCGCCTCGCCTGACCACACGAGGTGCGTGCGGTTGACGCGCAGCCGGGCCGGCAGCGCATGGCGTTGCACGGCGGTGCCCAGCACGGCCTGGTCGAGCAACTCGGCGGGGACGATGCCGACGCCGGTGCCCGCGGCGACGCAGGCGACGATGGCGTGGTACGAGCCGAGGTCGAGCACCCGGCCCGGCGCGACACCTTCGCCGGCGAGCCACTCCGTGAGGCGCCGGCGATACGAGCAGCCGTTCGGAAACGTCACCAGCGTGCGGCCGGCCAGGTCGCGCGCACGCCGCAGCGCTGGCGCGCCCTTGGCGCTGATCAGCACGAGTTCCTCCTCGAAGGCCGGCATTGCCTCGAGCCGGCCCGCGTCGAATGGCTCCGAGACGAACGCGGCCTCGACCTCGAAGCGTTCGAGCATGCGCAGCAGCGCCTCGGTGGTGCCGGTGCGCAGGTCGATCGAGACCTCGAGGTACTGCGCGTGGAAGGCCGACAGCAGCGGCGGCAGCCGCACGCCGGCCGCGCTCTCCAGCGAGCCCAGCCGCAGCACACCACGCACGACGCCGCTGCGCAGTTCCTGCTCGGCGGCATCGGCCAGCTGCAGCAGACGCTCGGCGTGGCCGAGCAGCGTGCGGCCGGGTTCGGTGAGCGCGAGGCCCCGGCCCTGGCGCTGAAAGAGCGCGACGCCGAGGCGCTCTTCGAGCTGCTTGACGCGCGTCGTGATGTTGGAGGGCACGCGGTGAAGCCGGCCCGCCGCGCGGGTGACGCCGCCTTCGCGCACGACGCAGCGGAAGATGTCGAGATCGTCGAGGTTCATCGTTCTCATTCAGAGAATGTTAGGCCGCGATAATTCAGTAGTCAAAAGGCCGCTGGTCGGCTCCAATGCAGGCTGCATGACGAACGCCTTGCCCTCTTCGTCTTCCTCGATCGAGCCCGCCGGCCGCACCGCGTGGGTGGTTGCCAGCGGCATCGTCGCGCTGGCCGTCGCGATGGGCATCGGTCGCTTCGCGTTCACGCCGCTGTTGCCGCTGATGCTGCGCGACGGCGCGCTCAGCGCCGCCGCGGGCGCCGAATGGGCGGCGGCCAACTACGGCGGCTACCTCGCCGGCGCGCTCACGGCCTCGTGGTTCGCGCGCGACCCGCAACGGGGCGCGCGCCTGGCGCTGGCCGGCGTGGCGTTGACGACGCTGGCCATTGCGGCGCTCGACGGGGCGGTGCTGGGCATGATGGGCCCGCTGCTGCGCGCGGCCGCGGGCGTCTTCAGCGCCTGGGCGCTCGTCTGCACGAGCAGTTGGTGCCTGGCCGAACTCGCGCGGCGCGGCAACGCGCGGGCCGGCGCCTGGATCTACACCGGCGTGGGTCTCGGCATCACGCTCGCCGGGGCGCTTGCCTGGCTCGGCGGGCGGCAGCCGGCGCTGTGGCTGTGGCTGGAGCTCGGGCTGCTCGCCGTGGCGGGCGCCGTCGTGGCGGGGCTGGGCCATCGCACATCTGCTGCGGCGGTCGCGAAGCCTGCCGAGCTTGGGCCACACGGCGCCATGCGGCGGCACGCTGCGCTAGTCGCGTGTTACGGCGTGCTGGGCTTCGGCTACATCGTCCCCGCGACGTTCCTGCCGATGATGGCCCGGCAGCAAGTGGCCGACCCGTTGGTCTTCGGCCTGACCTGGCCGTTGTTCGGCCTGGCCGCCGCGGGTTCGGTGGCCGCCGCCGCGCGCTGGCTGGCGGGCTGGCCGCGCCGGCGCGTCTGGGCGCTCGCGCATGGCGCGATGGCGCTCGGCACGGCGCTGCCGCTGGCGACGCCGGCGCTGGGGTCGCTGGCCGGCTCGGCGGTGTTCGTCGGCGGCACCTTCATGGTCGCGACGATGGCCGGGCTGCAGCTCGCGCGCGAGATCGAGCCTGCCAACCCGACACGGTTGCTGGCTCGAATGACGGCCGCCTTCGCGACCGGCCAGATCCTCGGGCCGTTGATGGTGCGTGCGTTGGGCACGGTCGATACGCGCGGCCTGGACGCCGTGGCCTGGACGCATGCGGCCGCCACGACGCTGCTGGTCGCGACCGCCGTGTGGCTCTGGCGACAGGCTGCTCCGACCGCTCCTTCACCACTGTAGGCAACGAGGCCGCCGCGATGACATCGACCCTTTCGTCCTCCTCGGCCCTGCGCTTCCCCGAGGCGGGCCAGCCCGAACGCCTCGGCCCGCCCGCCGCGCTCGACGCCGAGCAGCAGCAAGCGGCCGACGAATTGATCCGCGGCCCGCGCGGCGGCGTGTACGGCCCGTTTCGCCCGCTGCTGCACCGCCCGCCGCTGCTGCGTGCGGTGGCCAAGGTGGGCGAGGTGCTGCGCTACGAGGGCACGCTCGATGCGGCGCTGCGCGAGTGGACGATCTGCGTCGTGGCGCGCGAAACGTCGAACGTCTTCGAGTGGGACATGCACCTGCCACAGGCGGCCGCGGCCGGCGTGCCGCCCGCCGCGCTGGCGGCGCTCGGCGCGCGTGAGCCTTCGCCGCCGGCACTGCGCGCCGACCTGGCGCTGGCGCGTGTCGTCGCCGAAGAGCTGCTCGGCCAGCATCGCTTGCGCGAAGCCACCTGGTCGGCCGGCCTGCAGCAGTGGGACGAGCCGGCGCTGGTGGAACTGGTCAGCCTGGTGGGCTACTTCGCCATGGTCTGCGCGCTCATGAACGTGGCCCGCACGCCCGCGCCGCAGGCCTGATGCAGCTTCGTGCTCATGCACGCGCAGAACGGCGAAGTGATCTCCAACCTGCAGAAGGTCGGCCACATCGATGCCGGCGCCGAAGCCCTGAAGGGCCTGGGCGACGTGACGGTCACGTTCGAGTTGATGCCGGCCACGAAGTAACCCCGGGCCGCGCGGCCCGGCGCGCGTGCGTGCGAAGATGCCGCCCCGCCGGGCCCGTGGCCGACGTTGCCCGCCGCCCCTGCCCGAGCCGATGCCCCGCCGACACCCGCGCGCCCTCCTGCTGTTGCCGCCGTTGCTGCTGGGCGCCGCCGCTGCGCTGCCGCTGCACGCGGGGCCGGCGCTGGACGACGCGGTGGCGCGCGACGAGGTGCTCGAACGTGCCGCCTGGAGCACCGTCGCGCCGCTGGCACCGCCGCCCGGCCTCGTCTTCGCCGGCGGCGGCGCGCGCCCGGTCACGCCGCCGCTCATCGCCGATCGGCTCGCCGGCCGCGGCGGCGTGCACTGGCAGTCGCGCACGTTCGTGCACGGCGCCTGGCGCTGGCAGGCGGGCCTCGGCTGGCGCAACGGGCGCGAGAACAGCTTCGGCCTCGAAGGCAGCGCCCTCGTCTATGACCTCGGCGACGCAGCCGGCCCCAGCGAGCTGTACGCCTCGGTGCAGCGGCGGCACTGGGGGCCGGGCTGGGCCGGCAGCCTGATCCTCGACGGCGCTGCGCCGGCGGTGCCCGCGGTCGGCTGGCGGCGCCCGGTCGTGCAGCAAAGCGAGAGCCCGTGGCTGAGCTGGCTCGGGCCGTGGGGCGCCGACATCTTCGTCGGACGGTTGCAGGAGCACTGGCAGCCGGCGCGCCCCACCTTCATCGGCATGCGCGCGCAGCTCTCGCCGAGCGACCGCCTCGACGTCGGCCTCGCGCGCACGATGCAATGGGGTGGCCGCGGCCGCGACGAGAGTTCCAGCTCGCTGATCAACGCGCTGATCGGCAACGACAACGTCGGCTTCGACGGCATCACCGCCGCCAACGAGCCGGGCAACCAGCTCGCCGGCATCGACGTGCGCTGGGTCGCCGACCCGGTGCGACAGACCTCGTTCTATCTCCAGGTGGTCGGCGAGGACGAGGCCGGCCACCTGCCCAGCCGCAACATGCTGCTGATCGGCGCCGACACGCGCGTGCCGACGGCGCGCGGCCAGCTGCGCTTCTTCGCCGAGTTCGCCGACCTGCTGTGCGGCCGCATCGCCGACGACCCGCGGCCGATGGCCGCCTACCGGCACTCGGTCTTCGCGCAGGGTTACACGCAGGAAGGCTTCTCGCTCGGCCACGCGGTGGGCGGCGACAGCCGGCTCGCCAGCGCCGGCTGGCTCTACCGCACCGACGGCTGGCAGGCGATGTTCATCGCCTCGGTCGGTGACGCCGAACCGTCGGCGCAGTTCCTCGCCCGCGGGCGCATCCTCGGGCTGAACGCAAGCCTGCAGACGCGGCTGGACTCGATGACGCAGCTCGGCG
This sequence comes from Betaproteobacteria bacterium, assembly GCA_016716535.1. Lineage (GTDB taxonomy): Bacteria > Pseudomonadota > Gammaproteobacteria > Burkholderiales > Burkholderiaceae_C > Rubrivivax. The sequence goes on from JADJWD010000007.1 coordinate 569,809, forward strand.
TCAACGCCGGCTGGTGGTCAGACCGCGCGCGGCGCCGCCAGGCGTTGCAGATCTGGGTGCGCAGCGCGGTGTTCTAGCCTCGCTCGCGCGCGCCTCTAGCGCCTCACCCGCCTCGCGCGCCCACGCCTCGAACGCCTCGGCCGCCAGCGGCCGGCTGAGGTGGTAGCCCTGCGCCTCGTCGCAGCCCAGCGCCGCCAGCCGGCCGAGGACGGCCTCGTCCTCGACGCCTTCGGCGACGACGCTCAGGCCGAGGTTGTGCGCGAGGTCGATCGTCGAGCGCACGATCTTGCGGTCGCCTTCGCTGCGCTCCATCGCCATCACGAAGCCCTTGTCGATCTTCATCTCGAACTTCTTGGCCGGCGAGAACGAATAGACGTGGTGGCGCACCGTGTCGCGGTTCGGGAAGCTCACCGCCGTGCCGACGGTGACGATGCTGACCTCCGGCTGGAAGCAGCGCTCGGCCTGCGACACCTCCACCCGGGGCAGCGGCCGCGCTGCCTCGCGCGCGGCGCGCGACTCGAGGAAGACGACGGCGTCGGCGAGCGGCCGGCCGGCTTCGTCGCTGACCTGCACCTGGACCGGCGCGGCCCGCAGCGGCGGCACGGCGGCGGCGAGCAGCAGCAGCGCCAGCAGGGCGCTAACCATCGAAGTACGCCGCCCACGGCATGCGGGCGATGCGGGTCGGCACTCGCAGGTCAGAGCCCATCACGGCTCGATCGCGATGCCCCACAGCGCGCGCCCGTCGCCGACCGTGCCCAGCGGCACGGCGCGGCCACTTTGCAGGTCCAGCAGGTGCAGCCGCGTGCGGCCGTTCTGGCGCAACGCGGCGAGCGCCGTGTTGCCGATGTCGGCAATGTCGAAGCTGGCGTCGTCGACCGGCCCGGTGCCCAGCGCCCCGACGGTGAAAACCGTGCCGGTGTTCGGCGAGACGACCGGCTGCACACCTTCGCGCGAGCCCTGCATCACGAGCGTGCCGGCGCGGGTGTCGATGGCGTAGTTCGTGGTCAGCCGCTCGTCGTGTTTGTTGTAGGTGTAGGCGGCCGCGGCGAAGCGCATGCCGGCAAGCGTGATCGCCGGCCCCTTGCCGAGCCGCGTCAGGCGGCCGCTCTTGGTGCCGAGCGTGTACAGGTGGCCGCCCGACGACAGCGCATACAGCGTGCCGCGCGCGACGCGGTAGTCGATGCCCAGCAACCGCTCGCCGGCCGGCAGCCCGGCCAGCCGCCGGCGTTCCAGCACGCGCCGCGGCTGCCCGGCGTTGATGCGGATGAGCTCGGCCGAAGAGCAGCGCGGCGGACGGGCTTCATGGGGGGTATGCAACGGGGGCCAGTGACCCAGATCGACGCCACCCCTGCTTGGGTTGTGCAGGGTTGTGCGCCGGGCCCGGCGGGCCAGTGCAGCAGTTCACGGCGCAGGGAGGGCCGCCGCACCGGCAGCCGCCGCGACCACACACGCCGGATTAACCCGCCAAACCCGCGCCTGCTCCACCGATCGCCCGGCCGCTGCCGGCGCCAGACTGCAAAGATGACAGTCGATGCGGTCCTCGTGCTCCAACGCAGCGACGTGGCCCGCATCGCGGCCGCGCCGGCGCGTTACGGCGGCGCGCGGCTGCTGTTCGTCGACCCGGGCCTGCTCGACGACGCCGCGCAGCGCGGCCTGACGCGCACCAACGCCTACGAGTTCCGCCGCCTCGAACTCGGCGCCGACATGCAGGCGCGCGCCGCCAGCGAGGCGATCGCCCGCGCCACGTTGATCGACCTGCAGCTCAGCGCCGAGCGCGAGCGGCTGTGGGGCGGCGAGCAGGTGCTGACCGGCTGGGACGTGGGCCTGTTCTTCCTCGCGCTGCAGCGCGCCGCGGTGGCGCGCGCCATCGCCGGCGCCGTGGCCGGCTTCAAGGAACAGAGCATCGGCCTGCTTCGCCCGAGCAACGCGCAGCAGATGTACTTCGACTCCTTCGTCAGCGCCGATCTCGTCGGCCAGGACCCGCAGCGGTTCTCGGTCGTCGATCGCTATCACGACGCGCGCTGGCAGCGCCCCGACGCCTACGACCAGGTGCTCGACGCGCAGGCGATGGGCGCGCTGCTGGCACGCGGCGTCATCACGCTCGTCAGCCACGTGCCCACCTGTTTCTACGATCGCGCCTGGCTCGCCGAAGAGGTGGCGCGCGCGCACGCCTACACGCTGGACCTGCCGAGCCCGTTCTGGGACGTGCCGCTGCACCGCGGCGCGCCGCTCTTGGTGCCGCGCGCGAGCCTGGCCGCCGAGGCCGGCGTCGTCGACTACGGCGCGCGCTTCGCGCGCACGATCGAGCCGTTTGTCGCCGACCTGCTGCCGCAGCAGCGTGCGCGCGACGAGCAGCTCACTGCCTGGGCAGCACGCGCGCGCTGGCAGGCGCTGAACTTCTTGCAGCTGCGCAGCGCGTTCGCGCGCTGGGGCGCGCCTGGCGCATCGGCCACCCAAGCCGCAGCCTCCGGCGCCCCCGACTTCCTCATCGCCGACCAGGACACCGGCCTCAACGGGCCGCTCTTCTCGATCGCCGATCGCATCGGCGCCGCCGTCACTGTCGTGCCGCACTCGGGGCACGCGTCGATGCTGCTGCCGCACGGGCGCCGTGTGCAGGCGGTCGAACGCGCCGGCTACGGCTGCGCGCCGCGCACGCTGGTCGGCCAGGCGGTGCCCACACGCGCCGTGCGCTTCAACCAGCAGGCGCGCCGGCGCGCGCCGGTGCCGGCGCCGCGCCTGCGCCGGCTGTGCCTGCTGCTCAACAGCTTCAGCACTGAGGGCCTGAGCCACGTCGACGCGCACGCGCTCGCGGCGTTCTACAGGCCGCTCGCCGCGCTGTGCGCGGCCGTTGGCGTGCAGCTCGTGCTGCGCCCCAAGCCCGGCGCACCGGCGATGGCCGTGCTGGCCGGCGCGCTGGAAGTGGCGCCCGCGGCGCTGGCCGGTGCGGTGCAGCAGCCGCTGCCGGCGCTGGCCGAAAGCTGCGAGCTGTGCCTCGCCTGGGGCGAACCGACGACCGGCATCGCGCCCTTCCTCGACGCCGGCAGCCTCGTCGTGCAGGTGATGGTCGACCGCTGGCCGGTCGACTACCTCGTGTGCATGCCGCTCGTGCGCGACGGCGTCGTGCCGACGCTCGCGCCCGCCGAGGCGCTGGCCGCCGTGCACCGCTACGCCACCGACGCCGCCGCCTTCACCGCCGACGTGGCGCGCCAGAGCGCCGCCTTCGACGCCCGCGCCGCCGGCGCGCACGCGCACCTCTTCGATCGCGCGCTCGCGCCGCCGCAGCGCGCCGCGGCCTGAACCCGCACGCCACCTTCTTCCGTCACCCCCGACCGACGTCCGCCGAACCCACCACCATGCTCAACCACCAGTCCATCCTCGTCACCGGCGGCACCGGCAGCTTCGGCCGCGCCTTCGTGAAGACCGTGCTCGAGCGTTACCCGCAGGTGCGGCGGCTGGTCATCTTCTCGCGCGACGAACTCAAGCAGTTCGAGATGGCGCAGCAGTTCCCGCCGAGCCAGTACCCGTGCCTGCGCTTCTTCATCGGCGACGTGCGCGACGCCGCACGCCTGAAGCGCGCGATGGAAGGCATCGACATCGTCGTGCACGCCGCGGCGCTGAAGCAGGTCCCCGCCGCCGAATACAACCCGATGGAGGCGATCAAGACCAACGTGCTCGGCGCGCAGAACGTCATCGAGGCCTGCCTCGACTCGAACGTCAAGCGCGTCGTGGCGCTGTCCACCGACAAGGCCGCCGCGCCGATCAACCTGTACGGCGCCACCAAGCTGTGCAGCGACAAGCTCTTCGTCGCCGCCAACAACATCCGCGGCAGCCGCGACCTGCGCTTCTCGGTCGTGCGCTACGGCAACGTGATGGGCAGCCGCGGCTCGGTGATCCCGTTCTTCCTCGGCCAGCGCGACGCCGGCGTGCTGCCGATCACCGACCCGCAGATGACGCGCTTCAACATCTCGCTGGACGACGGCGTGGCGATGGTGCTGTGGAGCATCGAACATGCCTGGGGCGGCGAGATCCTCGTGCCCAAGATTCCGAGCTACCGCATCACCGACGTCGCCGACGCGGTGGCACCGGCGGCGCGCAAGCGCATCGTCGGCATCCGCCCGGGCGAGAAGCTGCACGAGGAAATGATCACCGCCAGCGACAGCCCGAACACGGTGGACCTCGGCCGCTACTTCGCCATCCTGCCCAGCGGCGCCGACTATGCAATCGACGACTACTGCGTGCGCATGGGCGGCACGCGCGTGCAACCCGGGTTCAGCTACGACAGCGGCAACAACAGCGAGTTCCTGTCGGTGCCGCAACTGCGCGCGCTGATCGACCGGCACGTCGAGAACCCCGGCGTCGCGCACCACTGAAGCAAGGGCGGCCACGATGGACAAGAGCAACGTCGAAGAAGCCGGCCGCGGGCCGGTCATCGTCATCGGCCACACCGGCATGCTCGGCCAGGCTTTGATGCGCGTGGCCGCCGGGCGCGGCCGGCGCACGATCGGCATCTCGCGCCGCACGGTGCCGGTGAACCTGGCGCGCCAGGCGGACCTGGGGCCCTTCCTCGACCGGCTGGCGCCTTCGCTCGTGATCAACGCGGCAGCATTGACCGACCTCGGATCGTGCGAGGCCGACCCCGCGGCGGCGCTCGAGCTCAACGTGCGCCTGCCGGGCCTGCTGGCCGCGTGGGCCAGCGCGCGCGGCGTGCCGTGGGTGCAGGTGTCCACCGACCACTACTGGCACGACATCGAGAACACGCTGCACGACGAGCGCGCGCCGGTGAGCCCGCCCAACACCTACGCGCGCACCAAGCGCGCCGGCGAAGAGCAGGCGCTCGGCGACCCGAACTGCCTCGTGCTGCGCACCAACCTCGTGGGCTTTCGCGGCCGCGCGGGGCAGCCGACGTTCGTCGAGTGGGCGGTTGGCGCGCTCGCTGCCGGCCAGCCTTTCGACGGCTACACCGACGTGTGGGCCAGCAGCATCGAGGTGCACCAGTTCGCGCATGTGCTGTTCGATCTCGTGCAGACGGGCGCCCTCGGGCTGCTGAACGTCGCCAGCCGCGAGTCGGTGAGCAAGGCCGACTTCATCGCCGCGCTCGCCGAGGCCGGCGGCTACGACACCGGCGCGCTGCGCCGCGTGGCGCGCCCGGCCCGCCAGCGGCCGCGCCGCGCCAACGCGATGGGCCTGGACGTGTCGCGCGTCGAAGCGCTGCTCGGCCGCGCGATGCCGACGCTGGCCGAGGTCATCGAGGCCGTCGTCGCGAGCCCCGGCATGCCGCCGCCGACGGTGCGCTTCGTCTCCGGCATGCAGATCGGCGAGACGCGCCCGGCGATGCTGGAAGACGCCGCCGGCGCAACGCAACACCCCGAGCAAGGAAGCCCCGATGTCGAACGCGCCTGATCCGCTGCGCATCGCCGGCCGCCGGCTGGCGCTGGACGAGCCCACCTACTTCATCGCCGACATCGCCGCCAATCACGACGGCGACCTCGACCGCGCAAAGGCGCTGATCTGGGCCGCGAAGTCGGCCGGCGCAGACTGCGCCAAGTTCCAGCACTTCAAGGCCGAGCGCATCGTCAGCGACCACGGCTTCAAGGCGCTCGGCGCTCAGCTCGGGCATCAGGCCAGCTGGGATCGGCCGGTCTTCGATGTCTACCGCGCCTACGAGCTGAACCGCGCCTGGAACGAGGAGCTCGCGTCGACGGCGCGCGCCGCCGGCATCCACTTCATGACGACGCCCTACGACGAGGAGGCGGTGGCCGAGCTCGACCCGTTCGTGCCGGCGTGGAAGATCGGCTCGGGCGACATCACTTGGACCGAGTTCATCCGCAAGGTTGCCGGCACCGGCAAGCCGCTGCTGCTGGCGACCGGCGCCAGCCACCTCGCCGATGTCGACCGCGCCGTGCGCGCCGCGCTGGCCGTCAGCCGCCAGCTCGTGCTGATGCAGTGCAATACCAACTACACCGGCGCGCTCGAGAACTTCCGCCACATCAACCTGAACGTGCTGAAGACCTACGCGGCGCGCTATCCGCGCGTGCTGCTGGGCTTGTCCGACCATTCGCCCGGCCACGCCACGGTGCTGGGCGCGGTGGCGCTGGGCGCGCGCGTCGTCGAAAAACACTTCACCGACGACAACACGCGCGTCGGCCCCGACCACGGCTTCGCGATGAACCCGCGCACGTGGCACGAGATGGTGCTGCGCACGCGCGAGCTCGAGGCCGCGCTCGGCGACGGCATCAAGCGCGTCGAAGCCAACGAGATGCAGACGGCCGTGCTGCAGCAGCGCTGCCTGCGCGCGCGCCGCGACCTGCCGGCGGGCACCGTGCTGACGATGGACGACCTGGAACCGTTGCGCCCGGCGCCGCCCGGCGCCGCGCGGCCGTACGAGCTGGGCTCGCTGCTCGGCCGCCGGCTGCGCGAAGGCCGCGCCTTCGGCGAAGCGCTGTCGCTGGACGACGTGGACCCGGTCATCGGCGACGAGCTGATCGCCGCCGAGCGCGCCGCGGTCGAACGCGCGGCTGCGTACTGAACATGCTGCAAGGCCGCCACGTCGGGCTGCGCGCGATCGAGCCGCACGACCTGCCGCAACTGCTGGCCTGGCGCAACGACCCGCGCCTGCGCCGCCACTTCCGCGAATATCGCGAGTTGAACTCGACGCAGCAGCAGCAGTGGTTCGACACGCGTGTGGTCAACGACCCGTCGACGCGCATGTTCGCCGTCGTCGAGCGCGCACCGGGACCGAGCGCCGGCCGCCTGCTCGGTGCCGCGGGCCTGTGCTACATCGACTGGGTCAACCGCACGGCCGACTTCAGCCTCTACATCGGCGCCGACGACCTGTACATCGACGACCGCTACGCGCCCGACGCGGCGGTGGCGATGATCGACTACGCCTTCGACGAGTTGGGCCTGAACCGGCTGTGGTCGGAGATCTACGCCTTCGACGAATCGAAACGGCGCTTCTTCGAGACGCTGGGCTTTTCGCTCGACGGCGTGCACCGGCAGACCCACTGGGCCGAAGGCGCCTGGCACGACAGCCGCTACTACTCGCTGCTGGCGAGCGACGCGCGGCCGAAGCGCTGACACACGTTCCTGGAACCGAGATGAGAAACCTCGCCGTCATCCCTGCCCGCGGCGGCAGCAAGCGCATTCCGCGGAAGAACATCAAGCCCTTCGGCGGCAAGCCGATGATCGCCTACGCCATTGCCGCGGCGCGCGCGAGCGAGCTTTTCGACGAGATCGTCGTCAGCACCGACGACGACGAGATCGCCGAAGTCGCCGCCGCGCACGGCGCGAGCGTGCCCTTCCGCCGCCCGGCCGAACTCGCCGACGACCAGACGACGACGGTGCCGGTGATCGCGCACGCCGCCGAGTGGTTCTCCGCGCGCGGCCGCGCGCCGGCGGCCGTGTGCTGCATCTACCCGTGTGTGCCGCTGCTGCGCGCCGACGACCTGCGCGGCGCATACACGATGTTCGTCGAGCGCGGCGCCGAGTACGTCTACCCCGTCGTCCAGTTTCACAGCTCACCGTGGCGCGGCATGCGCCGGCCGGACAACGGGCCGATGGAGTTCGTGCATCCGGAGTTCGAGCTGACGCGCACGCAGGACCTGCCGAAGGTTTACTTCGATGCGGGTCAGTTCTATTGGGGTCGCGCGTCGGCTTGGCGGGCCGGGATGCGGATGCATTCGAATGGCCACGGCTACGTCGTTGAGTCTCATCGAGTCGTCGATATCGACACGCCGGAGGATTGGCGGCGGGCGGAGTTGATCGCCCGGGCGCTGTAGGGAGGAAACCTTCCTTCCTCGGGTGGAGGTCGGGTCCCGGCCCGACCTCCGACCCAAGCAGAAAGACAACCTCAATCGGAGAAGCGGCCCGGCCCTCGCCTGGGCACAGCCGGCCCGCGTCCGGTCAGCTGGCGAGTGATCGCCGCCTTCACCACCAAGCTGAACGGCGGCAGCTTCTCCGCCGCGGTGAGGAGCACCTTGCGCGCCAGCTTGGCCGGCTGATGCTCGTCGGTGAAGAGCTTGACGATCGCATTCGTGCCCAAGTACGTCGGCAACGTCGTGCGCCGATGCTCGTTCGCATACCGCGCCAGCACCTCGGCCGAACCGATGTCCCGCCCGGCACCGCGCGCCGCCGCCAGTTCGCGCGCCAGCACCTCGACGCCATAGAGGCCGAAGTTGTACCCATGCGCCGTCACCGGGTGCATGCCGACCGCGGCGTCGCCGACCAATGCGAAGCGCGGGCCGCTGAAGCGGTGCGCGTAGACGCCGACCAGCGGGTAGTGGTGCCGCGGCCCCGCGGCGCTCAGCCGGCCGAGCGCCGACGGCGACTGCGCCTGCACGCGCGCGGCAAACGCGGCGTCGTCGAGCGCCAGCCACTCGGGCGCGCGGTCGGCGGCCACGGTGACGACGGCCGAACTGCGCCGGCCGTTCAGCGGCAACAGCGCCAGCGTGTTGCCATAGCGGAAGCACTCCCAGGCGATGCCGTCGGAGTCGTTGTCGTGCGCGACGCGGCCGACGACGACGCTGCGCGCGAAGTCGTGGTGTGAGGCACCGATGCCCGCGAGCCGGCGCAGCTGCGAGAAGCGGCTGTCGGCGGCGACGACGAGCCTGGCGCCGAAACGCCGGCCGTCGGCCAGCGTCACCGTGGCCACGTCGGACCCGACATCGAGCGCGGTGACACGGGTGTCGCTGAGCACCTGTACGCCGGCGCGCGCTTCGGCGGCGCCCAGTGCGGCGGCGCGGATCAGGTGGTTGGGGATCAGCCAGCCGAGCGCTTCGAGCCCCGTGCCCTGGCTCATGAAACGCAGCGCCGCGGGCGAGTCGCCGTCGAGCACCCGCGCCTCGACCAGCGGCGCGATCTCGCCGGCCGGCACCCGCGACCACAGGCCCAGCCGCTCCATGATTGCGCGCGCACGGTGGGTCAGCGCAATCTCGCGCCCGTCCTCGGCCGGCTCGGCAATCGCCGCGCGCGGCGCCTGTTCGAGCACACACACGCCAAGGCCGGCATCGGCCAGCGCCGCGGCCAGCGCCAGGCCGGCCGGGCCGGCGCCGACGATGAGGACGTCAGAAGAGGAGTCGGTGGAGGCGGTCATCGGGGCATGATGCCCGGCGCCGCTTACGCCGTGCCTTGACCGGGGTCAGGCGGCCGGCACCACCTTGAACAGGTACTGGAACACCTCCGCATCGGCCGCCGCCTGCTCGGCGTCGGCGCCGGCGGCGCGCGCGATGGTGCGGATGCCGTGCATCAGCTCGGCCGGCGGCGTGGCGCTGACGCGCCGGGCGATGCCGGTCTCGACGCGCCAGCCGGCCTGCTGGAACATCTCCAGCATCGTCAGGCGCGTGAACCAGCGGATGTGCGTGCGGTCCAAGAGGCCGCTGTCCTCGTAGCGGAAGGCGCCGGTCGCCAGCCGCATCTGCACGCTCCAGTGCTGGCCGTTGGGGATGCAGGCGACGAGGCAGCCGCCGGGCGCGATGCGTTCGCGGATGCGGCGCACCAGCCGCCACGGGTCGCGCAGGTGTTCGAGGCAGTCGCCGAAGACCCAGCAGTCGCTCGGGAACAGCACCTCGAAGGCCTGCTCGTCGAACTTCTCGATGTCGCCGGCGAGCGCGGTGTCGCAGTGCGCCGCCGCGACGGCGGCGTAGTCGGCGTCGATGTCGATGCCGGTGTAGCGCGTGCCGGGGTGGGCGGCGCGGTAGGCGGCGGCGAGCGCGCCGTGCATGCAGCCGACCTCGACGACGTGGCGCGCGCCGGTGGGCATCAGCGCCAAGAGGTCGCGGTTGACGATGCCGTGCGCCGGCGTCTGCTTCATCAACGCAGCCATTCGCCGACCCCCTTGCCCAGCGACAGCAGGTTGGCGTTCATCTGCTGCCCGTCGGTGAGCGCGTTGACGTACGACACGCGCAGGTTGAAGTGGTCGGCCTCGGCGGCCATCACGTCGAAGAGGCTGCGCCGGCCCAACTGCTGCCATTGCTGCAGCGTCGCGGTGCGCACCTGCTCGGAATCGCGCAGCACGGCGGCGGTGCGGCGCAGGCGGTCGAAGCTCGCTTGCGCCTGCTCGTGCACCTCGGCGACGCGGAACCGCCGCGCCTCGATGACTTCGGCGCGCTGCATCTCGGCGGCGCGCGCGCGCTTGCGCGCCGCGTCGGTGGCCGGGCCGACGCCCGGGCTCATCAGCGGAATGTTGACCGAGAGACCGATGGCATAGCTGCCGTTCTTCACGGACCCGCGCGAGCCGCCGCGGCCGATGGCCTGCGAGCCGCTCACGTTCCAGGCGACCTGCGGGCTGGTGGCGGCGGCGACCGCGTCGACGTAGTGCTGCGCCGCCGCTGTCTGCGCCGTCAGCGCCGCGACTTCGCTCGAGCGTTCGACATCGGCGACGAGCTGCGGCAGCGGCTGCACTTCGAGCAGCAGGCTCGCCAGCCCCTCGGCGCCGGGCAGCGTGTCGCCGACCAGGCGGCGCAGCCGCACCTCGGTGCCGCGCAGTTGCGACTGCGCCCCGGCGAGCGAAATCTCGGCTTGCTGGAGCGACTTCTTCGCCTGCACCAGTTCACTCGCGCGGCCGCGGTCGGCGCGCACGATCGTCTCCAGCGCCTGCACGAGGCAGCCCATCTTGCGCACGTACTGGCCGTACACGAGCGCGTGCTGGCGGTAGCGGCTGCGCTCGAGCGCCAGCGCCACCGTCGTCAAGGCGAGCTGTTCCTGCACGTTGAGCTGGCCGTGCCGCGCCGACTCGGCCATCTGCGTGCGCCAGTCGACGAGGCGGTCGATACGGCCGCCGTCGTAGAGCAACTGGCCGACGTTGACCGAGCCGCGCAGTTGCAGCGCCGAGGTCTCGGTGCCGGCCAGCGACTGCGAGCCGCCGGGCCCGACGCCGCCGCCGATGCTGGCCTGCACGGCCTTGGCGGCGCGTGTTTCGCGGATGTCGTCTTCGGCCGCGTCGGCCAGCAGCCGTGCGGCACCGACCTGGTGGCTGCGCGTGAGCGCCTCGCGCACCATCGATTGCAGCGTGCCGCGCGGGTCGGGCGCTGCGGAGGGCGCGGCCGAGGCGGCGGCTTGCGGCGCGGCCGCGTCGAGCCGGTCTTCGTCGATGCAGGTGGCGGCGTGTGCGCCGAGCCAGGGCAGGCAAGCGGCGATCGACAACGCGGCCGCGGCGGCAGCGCGGCGAGGCCGGCATCGCACCGGGGCAAGGACAGAGGAGAGTGCGGGCGTCATCGGCCTGGCGAGCGAGTGAGCAGGAGCGGCTGATCAGCCGCCAGTCTCGTCGCCGGCGCCGCGCGCTAAAGCCCGATGTCGCAGCGGAAGACGGCGCTTTTCTGCCCCGCCGCGGCGAAGCACCCGCTCGTCAGCCGCCCGGCTGCACGCCGAACAGCCACGCCAGCGTCGTGAAGCTCACGAACGCGAGCACGGTGCTCGTCATGATGATGCGCGCGACGCGGCCGTTGTCGGCGCCGAAGCGCTCGGCCAAGAGCGAGACGTTGCTGGCGCTCGGCAGCGCCGCGGTCAGCGTCAACACCACCACCTGCAGGCCGGTGAGCGGCAGGCCGAGCGAACGCGCGGCCAGCGCCAGCGCGAACACCAGCAGCGGATGCAGCGCGAGCTTGACCAGCGCCACCGGCACGAAGTCGGCCGGCGCGGTGCGGTGGTGCGCGTGCTGGCCGGCGCGGAAGAGCACGGCGCCGATCGTGAACAGCGCCACCGGCGTGGCCGCATCGGCGAGCAGCCGCACGATGACCTCCAGCGGCCCGGTCAGCTTGAAGCCGACAGCCGACGACGCCGCGCCGAGCGCAATCGCCCACGGCAGCGGGTTCGAGACCGCGCCGCGCAGCGCCCGCACAAGCGCCGCACGTGCGCCGGCGCCGTGGTCCTGCGCCGCGCCGGCGGCCGAGGCAAGCGCGAGGCACAACGAACTGGTGACGAAGAGGTCCACCAGCATCGTCGTCATCATCGGCGCGGTGGCCACCGGGCCCAGCAGCGCGGCCAGCAGCGGCAAGCCCATGAAGCCGGTGTTCGGGAAGGCGGCCACGAGCGCGCCGAACGACGCGTCCTTCAGCCCGACGCGCTTGTTCAGCGAAAACGCGATCGTCACCAGCACGATCAACAGCGCCGCGAGCAGCCACACGCCGAAGGCCACCGGGTTCAGCAGCTCGAACACCGGCGTCGCGTTGCCGAAGCGAAACAGCATGCACGGCAGCGCGAAATAGAGGACAAACGCGTTCAAGCCCGGGATCGCGCTTTCGGGCAACACGTGCCGCCGCGCCGCCAGGTAGCCGGCGAGGACGAGGGCGAAGAAGGGAATCGTGACGGCGAGGATCGCTTGCATGCCGCGGGCGAGTATCGCAGCGCGGTGGAAGGGGTCTTCGATACCTCAGCCCGAACGGATCAAGAGAACCCGATCGCCCTGAGGTATCGAAGGGCCGGTCGCCACTGGCTATCCTTGCCGCCATGGCCAAGACCTCCTCCCGCTCGTTCGTCGCGCGTGTCTTCGGCGGCCTCGTCGCGTTGCTCGACGGCACGCGCCGGCTGCTGCTGAACGTGCTGTTGCTGCTGCTCGTCGCCGCCGCTTTGGTGTGGATCTGGCAGCGCTGGCACACACCACGGCTCGCCGACCGCACGACGCTCGTGCTGGAACTGTCCGGCGCGATCGTCGACCAGCCGCGGGCCGGCAGCGCGCGCGAGCAGGCGCTGGCGCAACTGCGTGGCGGCAGTCCGTCGGAGCGCCGGCTGCGCGACGTGCTCGCGGTGCTCGACGCGGCGGCGCGCGACGAGCAGGTGACGCAGGCCGTGCTGCTGCTGGACGACCTGGAAGGCGCCGGCCTCGTCACGCTGCGCGAGGTGGCCGCGGGCATCGGCCGGCTGCGCGCCGCCGGCAAGAAGGTCGTCGCCTGGGGCGCGATGTACGACCAGCGCCGCTACTACCTGGCCGCGCACGCCGACGAGGTGTGGCTGCACCCGATGGGCGCCGTCGTCATCGAAGGCTTCGGGCGCTATCGCAGCTACTACAAGGAGGCGTTCGATCGCCTGGGCGTCAGCGCCAACGTCGTGCGCGCGGGCAAGTACAAGAACGCCGCCGAAACCTTCGCGGCCAACGGCCCGAGCCCCGAGACGGTGGAGTCCGACCGCGCGCTGTACGGCGGGCTGTGGTCGAGCTGGACCGGCGGTGTCGAGCGCGCGCGCCGGCTGCCGCCCGGCAGCGTGATGGGCTACATCGACGGCCTGCCCGGCACGCTGCAGGCCGTCGGCGGCGACGCGGCGCGGCTGGCGGTGCAGGCCAAGCTCGTCGACGCGCTGAAGACCCGCGACGAGATGCGCAAGACACTCATCGAGCGGGGCGCCGAGGACAAGAAGCACAAGACGTTCAAGCAGGTCTCGTTCGGCGAGTACCTGGCGCGCATCGACCCCGACGCCGGCGCGTCGCCGAGCGCGTCGGTCGGCGTCGTCGTCGCGCAAGGCGAGATCGTCGACGGCCGCGCCGGCCCGGGGCGCATCGGCGGCTTGTCGACGGCCGAGCAGATCCGCCGCGCGCGCGAGGCCGACGACGTGAAGGCGATCGTGCTGCGCGTCAACTCGCCCGGCGGCAGCGCCTACGGCAGCGAACTCGTGCGCCGCGAGCTCGAGCTGACGCGCGCCGCCGGCAAGCCAGTCGTCGTATCGATGGGCGACCTCGCGGCCTCGGGCGGCTACTGGATCTCGATGGCCGCCGACGAGGTGATCGCCGACGAAGCGACGATCACCGGCTCGATCGGCGTCGTCGGCATGATCCCGAGCGCCGAAGAGGCGCTGGGCAAGCTCGGCATCCGCAGCGCCGGCACGACGACCACGTGGCTGGCCGGCGCGATGGACCCGAAGCGCACGCCCGACGCGCGGCTGGTGGCGACGGTGCAGTCGGCGATCGACCACGTGTACGGCCAGTTCGTCGGCCTCGTGGCGCGCGAGCGCAAGCTCGCGACGGCGCAGGTCGATGCCGTCGCGCAGGGCCGCGTGTGGAGCGGCAACGACGCGCTGAAGCACCGCCTCGTCGACCGCCTGGGCACCTGGTCCGACGCGGTGGCCGCGGCGCACAAGCGCGCGCAGTTCGCCGACGGCACGGTGCCGCGGCTGCGTTACTTCGAGCCGGCGCCGGGGCGGCTGCAGCAGGTGCTGAAGGGGTTCGGGTTGCGTGATGACGTGGCGGCGCGCTTCGAGGCGCGGCTTGGTGCGTTGCTGGGCGATGACGTGCCCGGCAGCGCTGGTGACGCCAGCGGCGCCGAAAGCGCAGCCACGGCTGCATTGACCGTTGGCGTCGGCCTCGGCCTGCTGCACCCCGAGCTGGCCGCGGCGCTGCTCACCGACCTCGCGTGGCTCGGCGATGTCGCGGCGCGGCGGCAGCCGTTTGTCACCGCGACGCATTGCCTGTGCGCGGCGCCGTGAGGACGACGGCGACAACGATGGCGGCGGCGCGCACCGCGATCGCCGCGCTGGTGTTCGCCGCAACCGGCGGCCGCGCGCTCGCGCAAGACGACGTGCCGTTCATCACGACGCCCGACCGCGTGACGATGGCGATGCTCGAACTGGCCGGCGTCACCGCGCGCGACCACGTGCTCGACCTCGGCTCGGGCGACGGGCGCATCGTCATCACCGCGGCGCGGCGCTTCGGCGCCAGCGGCCTGGGTGTCGAGATCGTGCCCGACCTCGTGAAGAGGAGCCGCGAGCACGCACGCGCCGCCGGCGTCGAAGGGCGCGTCGAGTTCCGCGAGCAGGATCTGTTTGCCACCGACCTGTCGCGCGCCACCGTCGTGACGATGTACCTGCTGCCCGAGGTCAACCTGCAACTGCGCCCGCGCCTGCTTGCGCTGGCGCCGGGCACACGCATCGTCTCGCACGACTGGGACCTCGGCGACTGGCAGCCCGAGCGCACGCTGACGCTCGACGTGCCCGACAAGACGATCGGCCGCGAGAAAACCTCGCGCGTGCATCTGTGGGTGGTGCCGGCGCAAGTGCACGGCACGTGGTGCGCGGCGAATGCGCGGCTCGTCGTGACGCAGCGCTTCCAGCGCTTTTCGGCCTCGCTCGAGCGGCGTGGCGGCGGGAGTGCCGCGGCAACGTCGGCGACAACGACGGCGGGCGCCCCGCCAGCGCCGATCGTCGTCTTCGACGGCCGCATCGACGGCGCCGAGCTGCGCACCGAGGCGCCGCTGACGACGCCAGCACGCCTGCGCTACGAGGCGCGCGCCGGCGCGGCGCCGGTGCTGCAGATTCAGCAGATCGGCGGCGTCGCCGCCGAGCACGCCGGGCGCACGTTCACGCGCGCCGCGGCGAGCGACTGCTGAGTTACTTGATCGCGAATTCCTCGATCCTGCGGCCGGCGGCGAGCGCCTCGCGCAGCCAGATCGGCCGTTGGCCGCGACCAGCCCAGGTGTTGCCCTTTTCGTCGCGGTACTTCGGCGCCACCTTGCGCGTCTTGCCGGCAGCCGCCTTGCGCTTGCTGCCGGGCTTGGGCCCGGGCTTCTTGCGCGCCGCGCCGGCCACCCGCCCCTTGCCGCCGCCGCCGCGGGCCAGGCCCAGGTCCGCCGCGGTGAGGCCGTAGTGCACGACGGCCTGGCGGATGCGCTCGATGACTTCGCCGATCTCCTTGCGCCGCAGGTTGTCGGCGACGGACTGGAGATCTTCGATCTGCTTGAGAACCTGCTCGAGAGTTTTCTTTGCCATTGCCATTGTTCGAAAAGTGGACTCCCCGATGGGCGGGCCCTTCACATCGTTGCGCATCGCTTCGCATCGCGTCGATGTAAAGGCCACCTCTTGCTTCTTTGCTGGCCAAACGCCTGATAAGCGGGGGCGATTCTAGGCGCGAAACGGCGCACAGCGTGCGATCATCAGCTGATGATCACATTGCACTACTTTCCCGGCAACGCCAGTTTTGCGCCGCACGTGCTGCTGCGCGAATTGGGCGTCGAATTCGAGTTGCAGCATGTGGACCGCGCGCACGGCGCGCACAAGTCGCCGCAATACCTGAAACTCAATCCGAACGGCCTGATTCCGGTGCTCGTCGACGGCGACCTCGTGCTTTACGAAACGGCCGCGATCCTGCTGCATCTGGCCGATACGCATCCGGCCGCGGGCTTGGCGCCGCCGCTCGGCAGCCACGAGCGCGCGCACTTCTACAAATGGCTGTTCTGGCTGAGCAACACGATGCAGGCGACGCTGATCAGCTACTTCTACCCCGATCGCTGGGTAGACGAGGGCAACACCGCCGGCGCCGCGCAGGTGAAGGCGCACGCGCAGGCGAAACTCGACGGCTGCCTCGCGCAACTCGACGCCCTGCTCGCCGGCCACCGCGGGCCGTGGCTGCTGGGCGAGCGCTACAGCGCCGCCGACCCGCTGGCCTTCATGCTGTGCCGCTGGACGCGCGGCTTCACCGGCAGCCGGCCGGCGCGCGAGTACCCGCATCTGGGTGCGTACCTGCAACGCATGATCGCGCGGCCGGCGGTGGTGAAGGCATTCGAGGTGGAGAAACTCGGTCCACCCTTCGTCTGAACGTTTACCTGAACGTTCACAAGGAACCAGAGAGCCGCAGCTTCTCCAACCGCAACGCCAGCACCTGGCGTTTTTCGCTCAAGCGCTGCTTCAACGCCCGCGCCGCGGCATCGTCGGCCCCGGGCCCGAGCGCATCGACCTCGGCTTGCAGCGCGGCGATCTCGCGCATCACTTCCACTTCGGGCGGCACGACGCCGGCGTCCTTCAGCACCTTCATCGGCATGCGGAACTCGGCCGGCGTCGCTTCATAGCCGTCACCGAAATCGAGTGGTTTGCCGTAGCTCGGCGCGGCGCGCAATTCGCCGGTTTTCTCGCTTTCGGCGAGATGGCGGCCGATCTCGTCGTCGAGCAGCTTCAGCCGCTGCTCCTTCTTCTCTTGCGCGCTCGATGCACTCATCGCACGCAGCCCAGTTGCTTCAGGCGCGTTCGCCTTCGGAGTCGCCGAGCGATTCGAGCCAGTGCCGCGTCAGCGGCGTCACCGGCTTGGCCATGCGGCGCTCGTTGACGAGTGCGCGGCCGAGTGCGCGGTGGCCGCCGCCGGCTGCGGCGGCGAGCAGCGTCAGGTCGATCAGGTCGCGTTGCGCATGGCTGCCGCCGAAGCGCTGCGCGAGCGTGCGCACCGGGTAGATCTGCTCGCAGGCGGCGGCCGCGGCGCCGCGCTGCCAGGCGAGCACGCCGCGCATCAGCGGCAGGCCCACTTCGCGCGCCATCTGGTGGTTGCTGCGGCGCGCGTCCTCGGGCTGCATCGCGCGCTCGGCGCAACGCGCCACCCAGGCCTCGGCGCGGTGCAGGTCGCCGGCGCCGAGCATCGCCAGCACCGCGTGCACGTCGTTGAAGGCGTAGTAGCCGGCGGCGCGCACGCCATCGTGGTCAGTCAGGTCCCAGCCGTCGAGCAGCGCGGCGCAGCGCGCGGACACGTCTTCGCCCAGCAGGTGCAGCCGCCACAACATCGCCGCGGCGTCGACGCGCTGCAGCGTGATCTGCAACGCGTCGCCCGAGAGGTGGCTGTCGACGAGCCGCAGCACACCGGTGACGTCCAGCGCCTCCAGGCGGAAGAGCGCCTTGTGCCACCACAGGTGGCCGGCGAAGCCGTTGCCCTCGGCCCAGCTGCCCTGGTGCTGGCGCAGCCAGACGCCACCTTCCTCGAAGCGGCCCTGCATCTCCATCACGTGCGCCACGGCGTGCACGGCCCACGGCGAGCGTGGCTCGATCGACAGCGCGCGCCGGCCGGCCTCTTCGGCCTGCGGCTGCAGATTGCACTCCTCGAGCCCGAAGGCGTAGAGCGCGAGCACGTGCGCGTACAGCGGATCGGCCTCGTCCCACTCGGGCAGCGCGCGCGCCGGGCGGCCGCGCAGGCCGGCGGCGTCGCCGCGGTAGAAGTCCCACAGCTGCGCCCATTGCAGCGCGAGCGCGTCGCGCGGGTGTTCGACGAGCAGCTGGTCCCAGGTCAGGCAGGCGGCGCCCCAACGGCCTTCGAGCACCTGCTGCACGGCTTCGAGGTGCGCGCGTTCACGTGGCGTGGCGTGTTCGGCGAGCGCTTGTGCCTTTGCGAGATGGCCGGCGGCTTCGGGCACGAGCGCGGGCTCGGTGAGGCTCAGCAGGAAGCCGGCCTTCATCAGATGCGGCAGCGCCCAACCAGGGTCGGCGGCGCTCGCCGCGTCGAGGTCCGCCAGCGGCACGTCGTAGAACGACATCATCCGCCACAGCGCCCGCTCGGCGGCCTCGCGCGCCGCGGTGCTGGCGCTGGCGCAGGGGTTGCCGCGAGGGTCCTGGTAGGCCATGGCCACCCGACTGTAGCGCGCGGGTCGGGCGAAGGTCAGTCGCCTTGCGGCGGCTGCGGCCAGGGCCGCAGCGCATCGGCCGGGCGCAGCAGTTCGAGCGTGCGCGCCAGCCGCAGCACGCCGAGGTCGTCGTGGCGGTGCCCGATGATCTGCACGCCGATCGGCAGCCCCGCGCCATCGTGCGCGCACGGCACGCTGATCGCCGGCTGCTCGCTCATGTTGAACGGCAGCGTGAAGGCGATGTGGTCCATCGTCGTCATCGGGTCGTTCGTCGGGCTCGCCCAATCGGCCGCGTAGGTGACGACCGGCGCCACCGGCGAGATCACGAAGTCGTAGGGCTGGCAGGCGGCGACCGCGGCTTCGCGCAGCGCGCCGATCTGGCTGAAGCCGTGGAAGAGCTCGGCCGTCGTCGTGCGCTCGCCGATGGCCGCCCATTCGCGGATGTACGGCAGCACCTTCGCGCGCCGCTCGGCCGGCAGCGCGGCGATGTCGACCCAGCTGCGCACGCGCCAGAAGAGGTTGATGCCGTCGGCCATCGTGCGCGTCGTGAACGGCGCCAGCGGCTCGACCGTCGCGCCGGCGCGCTCGAAGAGGCCGGCGACGTGGGTCACCGCGCGCACGATGTCGGCATTCGGCGGCAGGCCCCACCCGGCGTCGAGCATCAAGCCGATCTTCAGGCCCTTCAGCCCCACCACTTTGCGCGTCAGGTCGGCCCAGGCGATGCCCTGGTACGGCAGGCTCGTCGTGTCGCGCCAGTCGGGCTTCGACAACGCGGCCATCATCAACGCCGCGTCGGTGACGGTGCGGGTCATCGGCCCGGCGACGCGGCCGATGTACGGCGGCTTGATCGGCACGCGGCCGTTGCTCGGCTTCAGGCCGACGACGCCGCACCAGGCCGCGGGCAGGCGGATCGAGCCGCCGATGTCGGTGCCGATGTGAAGCGGGCCGTAGCCCGCGGCCGCCGCGGCGCCGGCACCGGCGCTGCTGCCCCCGGGGTTCTTGCTCAGGTCCCACGGGTTGCGCGCCAGCGCGTGGAAGGTCGACAGGCCCGAACTCAGCATGCCGTAGTCGGGCATCGTCGTCTTGCCCAGCAGCACGCAGCCGGCCTCGGCCAGGCGCGCAGCGGGCGGCGCGTCTTCGGCCGCCGGCACGAGGTCGGTGGCCGCGGTGCCCAGCGGCACCGGCGTGCCCTTGGTCGCGATGTTCTCCTTGATCGTCACCGGCACGCCGTCCAGCGGCGACAGCGGCGCGCCGCGCTGCCAGCGCGCCTCGGCCGCGCGCGCCGCGGCGAGTGCGTGCTCGGGGCCGTAGGCGTAGAGCGCGTTGAGCTGCGGCTCCCAGCGCGCGATGTGGGCGATGACGGCTTTTGTGGCTTCTACCGGCGAAAGCCGGCGCTTGGCGTAGGCGGCCGACAGTTCGGCGGCGCTCCAGTCGTGCAGTTCGGGCATGTCGGTGTATTCGGTGATCGTTGTGTTCCGGCGGGCGTGGCCGAGGATGTTCAAAGATGACTCGCGAGAAACCGCGCGAGCTTGTCGTGCGCCTGCCGGCGCACGTAGCGCTGCATCGGCGGCAACGCGCCGAACCATTGCCCCGGCCAGCCGAGCGCCTGCGCGGCCCAGGCGCGGAAGTCGAAACGGTCGACGTGGCGCAGGATGTGGCCGTCGGCGGTGAACTCGAAGGTCGATTCGACGCGGTTGTGTACGCGCCGGTCGGCGGTGCCGTAGAGGTACGTCGCCTCCCAGCGCGCGTGGCCGCGGTCGCCTTCGATGCGGATGTCGGAGGCATTCAGCGACCAGACGTCGCCACTGCGCTTGCGCGCCGAGCGGCACAGCATGCGCCACATGCCGCCGATCTCGCGCGCGCCGTGCAGCGAGAACACCGGGTCGTCGAAGGTCGCCTGCGGCGCGTACAGCGCCTGCATCGCGTCGCCGTCGCGGCGCTCGAAAGCGGCAAACAGGGTTTGCAGCGTCTGCAAGCGGCCGGCGTGGGTGCCGGCCTCTTCGATCGTCATGGTGTAACGTGTCTTGGCGTTAGGCCATCAACGGCAGCCGCTTCAGCTCCAGCCCACCGCGCCCATGTCGTTGGCGAAGATCGGCGAGCTGTTCCACAGACCCTTCAAGCCGCGCTTGAACACCGCCACCTGCGCCGGGTTCCAGATGTAGACGTTGACGCAGTCTTCGGCGAGCTGGCGCTGGATGGCCTGCCAGAGCCGCGTCTTTTCCTTCGCGTCGTTGGTGGCGGCGAGCTGGCTGACCATGCCGCGGAACTTGGCGCTGTCGTAGCCGAAGTAGTAATTCGGGTCGGCATAGGCGGTGGCGTAGTCCAGCGGCTCGACGTGGTTGATGATCGTCAGGTCGAAGTTGCCCTTGAACGGGCCGCTGAGCCACTGCGCCCACTCGACGTTTTCGATCTTCGCATTGATGCCGACCTTCGCGAGCTGCGCGGCAACGATCTCGCCGCCCTTGCGCGCGTATTGCGGCGGCGGCAGCGTCAGCGTCACGTTCAAGGGCGTCGTGACGCCGGCTTCCTTCAGCAGTGCCTTGGCTTTCTCGGGGTCGTGCGGGTAGACCTTCGTCAGGTCGAGATAACCCGCGTCGGTCGGCGCGAAGTGGCTGCCGATCGGTTTGCCCAGGCCCTCCTGCGCGCCGTCGATGAAGGCCTGGCGGTCGATCGCGTGCGCGAGCGCGCGGCGCACGCGCACGTCGCTGAACGGCGCCTTCTTGTTGTTGACCGACATGATGCCCTTGCCGGCCGTGCTGCCGACCTCGACGACGAAGCGCTTGTCGCCCTGGAACTGCTTGAGCGACTGCAGCGCGCCGAAGCGCGGCATGCCGTCGATGTCGCCGGCGAGAAGCGCCGCCACTTGCGCCGCCGGGTCGTTGATGAAGCGGAACGTCACCTTGTTCAGGCGCACCTTGGCCGCGTCGCGATGGCTCGGCGACTTCGCGAGCACGACGGCGCTGCCCTTGTTCCACGTCTCGACGACAAAGGGCCCCGTGCCCACCGGCTTGCTCGCCGCCTGCGCGACGCTGTTGGGGTGCAGGATGACCGCGGTGTTCTCGCCCAGGCGGAAGGGGAGCGAGGCGTCGGCCTTGCCGAGCACCAGCGTCAGCGAATGCGGGTCGTGCACGACGACGCTGGAGATGTTTTCGAAGAGCGCCTTCTTCGCCTTGTTGGTGCTTTTCGGGTCACGCGCGCGGTCGAAGCTGAACTTCACCGCCTCGGCGTCGAAGGCGGCGCCATCGCTGAACTTGACGCCCTTCTTCAGCGTGAAGGTGCAGGCCTTGCCGTCGGGCGCGAACTCCCAGCGCTCGGCCAACAGCGGGGTGACGGCGCCGTCCATGCCGATCTTCGTGAGCCCTTCGAGCACGTTGTAGTGGACGATCTCGCCGATCGCCGCGGCGGCGCCGGCGGTGGGATCCAGGCCCGGCGGTTCGAGCACCATGCCGAGCACGACGCTGTCACGGCGGCGCTGCGCGAAGGCGCCCGGCACCGCGGCGGCCAGCGGCGCGGCGGCGAGGCTGTGGATGACGGTGCGGCGTTTGATGTGGGACATGACGGGGCGCTCCTCTTTGTTGGCGTGACGTTGGCGTGATGCTCGCTGGCCAAGGTGCATTCTGCGGCAGCCTCCACATCGTGCGGGCTGAGCTTGCAGAAGCCCAGCCCCCCGCATCACCTCTGCGGCGCCGCCGCCAGCAACCGCTGCGTGTACGGATGCTCCGGCGCGCGAAAGAGCCGGTCCGGGTCGCCGCGCTCCACCACGCGGCCGTGCTGCAAGACGATCACCTCGTCGCAGACCAGGTCCACCACCGCGAGATCGTGGCTGATGAGGAGGTAGGCGAGGCCGTAGCGGTCCTGCAGATCCTGCATCAGGTTCAGCACCTGCGCCTGCACGCTCACGTCGAGCGCGCTCACCGGCTCGTCGGCGACGATGAGCTTGGGCCGCGTGATCAGCGCGCGCGCGATCGCGATGCGCTGGCGCTGGCCGCCGCTGAATTCGTGCGGGTACTTCGCCAGGTCGCTGGCGCGCAAGCCCACCGCGGCCAGCGCCTCGGCGGCGCGTTCGCGCCGCTCGGCCTCGGCGGCGCCGTGCAGCACCGCCAGCGGCTCCGACACCGTCTGCAGCACCGTGCGCCGCGGGTCGAGCGAACCGTAGGGATCCTGGAACACCATCTGCAGCTTCGCGCGCTGCGCACGCAGCGCCGCGGCATCGAGCGCATGCAGGTCGACGCCGTCGAGCCGCACGGTGCCCGCACTCGGATGTTCGAGCGCCATCACGAGCCGCGCCAGCGTGCTCTTGCCCGAGCCCGATTCGCCGACGATGCCGAGGCTGCGGCCGGCTTGCAGCGTGAAGCTCACGTCGTCCAGCGCCTGCACCTCGGGCGCCGGCGCAAACAGATGATGGCGCGGCAGGCGATAGCGCTTGCTCAGGTGCTCGGCGACGAGCAGCGGCGCGGTGCTCGTGTTCATCCGCGCGCGGCCTCCGCGGTGTCGCCCATCGCCACACTCGCCGGTTCCATCACATCGTCATCCATGTGAAGGCACCGCGCCTCGTGCCCGGGCCCCACGGCAAAGGCCGGCGGCAGCGCGGCACGGCAGTCGTCGGCGACGCGCGGGCAACGCTCGGCGAACGGGCAGCCCACCGGCAGGTCGGCGAGTTCGGGCACGCGGCCGGGGATCGTCGCCAGCCGCGTGCCGCGCGCCAGCCCGAGGCGCGGCCGCGCCGCGAACAGGCCCTGCGTGTACGGATGCGCACGCTTGGCGAACAACTCGGCCGTCGGCCCGCTTTCGACGACGGTGCCGCCGTACATCACATGCACACGCTCGACCATGTCGGCCATCACGCCGAGGTTGTGGCTGATCAGCACGAGGCCCATGCCGCCACCCTTGCGCTCCTCGCGCACGAGTTCGGCGATGAGGTTCAGCACTTCGCGCTGGATCGTCACGTCCAGCGCCGTCGTCGGCTCGTCGGCGACAAGCAGGTCGGGCCCGCACGCGAGCGCGATAGCGATCACCACGCGCTGCCGCTGGCCGCCGGAAAGCTGGTGCGGCCAGGCGTCGAGCCGCGCCTTGGCCTGCGGCAACTGCACGCGTTCCAGGAGCCGCAGCGCCTCGGCCCGTGCCGCCGTGGCGGAAAGGCCCTTGTGCAGCCGCAGCGGCTCGGCGATCTGATCGCCGACGCGATGCAAGGGGTTCAGCGCCGTCATCGGCTCCTGGAACACCATGCCGATGCGATTGCCCCGCAGCCGGCACCACTCGCGCTCGGGCAGCGAGGTCAGTTCGGTGCCATCGAAGCGGATCGACCCGGCGACGCGCGCACCCTCGGGCAACAGGCCCATCAGCGCCAGCGCCGTGATGCTCTTGCCGCAGCCCGACTCGCCGATCAACCCGAGCGTGCCGCCACGCTCGAGCGCGAACGACACCTCGCGCAACGCATCGGCCGGGCCACGCTGCGTTTGCAGCGTCACGCGCAGGCGGGAGACTTCGAGGAGGGGCATGGGGGCGGACGATGTCGTGGCGGCTGGCTCAGTGGCGAGCGCTCGCGCCGCCCTGGTCGGCCTCACCGGTCAACGGGCGGGTCTTTGTCGAAACCCAGCCAGCCTGCCGCTGCTTCGACCCTGCCTCGCCGCGCGGCGCGCTCGAAGGCGGCGAGCGCGGTCGCGTCGTCGTCATCGTAGTGGTCGCGGGTGGTGCAGACATCGAGTTCCTCGCCACCGACGACCAAGCGGCCCCAGCACTCGCCGTTGTTGCGCAGGACGAACAAGAGCGCGGGTCGTCCCTTGTACGTGATCTGGCGACCGTCGCTGGAGAACATGTGGTCAAGCTCGGCGCGCCTGAGCCGTCAGCCGCCAAGGGCCCGAGTTCGGGAGCCGCTCGACGAAACCCTCCGCCTCAAGTTCACGCAAGGCGGCCACGATCCAGTACTGCTGGTTTGACGAAGTTGCGCTCTTGTAGTCGCCCCACTCAAGTCCGCAGGCGCGAAACAGCGGCGAAAGCCTGACACCTTCGCCACCGGGTGCGCACTCCATCTTGGAACGCATGTAGTCGAGAACCAGCGCCTTGGCGGCCTTGCGCAGCGCGCTGCCCCGGTCAGCGAACTCCCCTGTGGTCATGGCAATGAGCGCAGTCGAATGTGATGCCGCGTCAAGGATACAGGCGCTGTCGGGAGCACACGGCAGGCGCCGCAGGCCCGGTTTACCCGGCCCCCGCCGCCACCTGCCTCAACACCCGCTCGAACACCTCCGGCGTCTGCGCGCCTTCGATGAGGTGGCGGCCTTCGACGACCACCGCGGGCACGGCGTGGATGCCGGCTTGCTGCCACTGCTTCTCGGCGGCACGCACCTCGGCGGCGTAGTCGTCGCCGTCGAGGACCTGCGCGGCGCGCGCGGTGTTCAGGCCGACGCGCGCGGCCAGGTCGAGCAGCACGTCGCGCGCGCCGGGGTTGCGGCCCTCGCCGTGGTAGGCCTGCAGCAGCGCTTCCTTCAGCTCGCGCTGCCGGCCTTCTTCGGCGGCCCAGGCGAGCAGGCGGTGCGCGTCGAAGGTATTCCACACGCGCCCGCGTTCGCCGAAGGTGAAGCCGACCGCCGCGCCGCGCTCGCGGATGCGCTGCTGGTTGACGCGGATCTGCACTTCGCCGATGCCGTACTTGGCCGACAGGTAGGCCACCGTGTCGGCGCCCTCGGGCGGCATGTCGGGGTTCAGCTCGAAGGGCTGGAAGTGCCAGTTGAGCGTGATCTCGGGCGCGACGCGGCGTGCCGCCTCGGCCAGCGCGTGCAGGCCGATGGCGCACCACGGGCAGGCCACGTCGGAGACGAAGTCGATGCGCAGCGTACGTTCGGTCAAGGCAAGGCCCTTCGTGGTCTGGCGCGCTGGCCGGCCGCTTCGCCGCCCAGGCTAGCGCTGCCGCGCCAGCTTGGGGTCGAGCAGATCGCGCAGGCCGTCGCCCATCAGGTTCAGCCCGAGCACGCTGAGCATGATCGCCACGCCCGGGTAGACGGCGAGCATGGGTGCCTGGAACATCTGCGTTTGCGCCTCGTTGAGCATGCGCCCCCAGCTCGGCTGCGGCGGTTGCGTGCCCAGGCCCAGGTATGACAGCGCCGCCTCGGCGAGGATGGCGGTGGCAAACGAGATGCTCGCCTGCACGATCAGGGGGCTTGCGATGTTGGGCAGCACGTGGTCGACGGTGATGCGCCACGGCCCCTTGCCGGCGGCGCGCGCGGCGGTGACGTACTCGCGCGCCCACACGGCGTTGGCGCTGCCGCGCGCGATGCGCGCGAAGACCGGGATGTTGAAGATGCCGATCGCGACGATGCTCATCACGAGCCCCGGGCCGTAGATCGCCGTGAGCATGATCGCCGACAGCAGCGCCGGGAACGCGAAGGTGAAGTCGCTGGCGCGCATCACCACTTCCTCGACCCAGCCGCGGCCTTCGGCGCGCGAGGCTGAAGCGAGGCAGCCGAGCGCGACGCCGATCACGAGGCCGATGCCCACCGCAATGACGCCGACGACGATGCTGTTCTGCGCGCCGACGAGCAGCTGCGAGGTGATGTCGCGGCCGAGGCTGTCGGTGCCGAGCCAGTGCGCGGTCGAGGGCCCTTGCAGCTTCTTCGGGATGTCGATCTCGGCCGGCGGATACGGCGACCAGAACAGCGACACGAACGCCGCCAGCGCCAGCGCGGCGCTGAGCAGGCCGCCGACGACGAAGCTCGGGTGGCGGCGCGCGCGCGACCAGAAGCCGGCCGATGCGCCCGTGGAAGTGCTTGCCGGCGTGACTGCCGAAGAACCCGCCGACGCGCTCATGCCGAAGCCCCCCGCAGCCGCGGGTCGATGACCGCGTAGAGCACGTCGACGACGAAGTTGACGACCACCACCACTGCGGCGAGCAGCATCACGACATCGCGCACGACGATCAGGTCGCGGTTGCTGATCGCCTGGAAGACGAGCCGGCCGATGCCCGGCAGCACGAAGACGTTCTCGACGACGATCGTGCCGGTGATGAGGTTCGCGAACTGCAGCCCCGCCACCGTCAGCACCGGGATCATCGCGTTGCGCAGCACGTGCCGCCACAGCGCCTGCCGCTTCGACAAGCCCTTGGCGCGCGCCGTGCGCACGAAGTCCTCGCGCATCACCTCGATGACCGCCGAGCGCGTGACCCGCGCGAGGATCGCCGCCTGCACCATCGCCAGCGCGATGGCCGGCAGGATCAGCGCACGCAGGCCGTCGACGAGGCCGCCGCCTTCGTCCTCGGTCCAGCCGGGGAAGCCCCCGGCGCTGACCCATTGCAGGTGCACCGCGAAGAGCAGGATCAACAGGATCGCGAACCAGAAGTTCGGGATCGCGATGCCGACCTGGCTGGCGGCCATCACGCTCACGTCGCCGAGCTTGTTGTGGCGCGCCGCGGCGTAGAGGCCGAGGCCGAGCGCGAGCACGACGGTGATGCCCATCGACAGCACCGCCAGCGGCAGCGTGACGCGCATGCGCTCGGCGATCAGCTCGGCGGTCGGCGTGTCGTAGCTGATGCTCTGCGCGGTGCGGCCTTGCAGCCAGCCGCCGACCCAGTCGGCATAACGCGTCGCGGCCGGGCGGTCGAGGCCGAGCTTGGCTTCGAGCGCGGCGATCGACTCGGGCGTCGCCGTCTCGCCGAGGATCACCTCGGCGGCGTTGCCCGGCAGCAGTTCCAGCACCGCGAAGACCACGAGCGAGGCCACGGCCAGCGTGGCGATGAAGGTGGCGAAACGCTTGAGGAGGAAGAGGCCCACGCGGCGGATGAAGGGTCGATGGATGCGGAAGCGAAGGAGGCTCGCGGCAGCGGTCTATGATGCCTCAAGCCTCGCGCAGCCCGACGTGGCCATGCTGCCCGGTTCGCGAAACGCGAGACCGCGGCGCGAGGCGCTGCCCAGAGCGAGCACCGCCATGACGCACATCCCTTTCGACACCACCCAGGTCTTCATCGGCGGCCGCTGGCGCGCCGGTGACAGCGGCCAGACGCTGCCGCTCGCCAACCCCTCCGACGGCAGCGAGTTCACGCGCATCGCGCGCGGCAACGCTGCCGACATCGACGCCGCGGTCGCCGCCGCGCGCGCCGCATTCGAAGGCGCCTGGGGCGCCCTCAGCGCCGCCGAGCGCGGCCGCGTGCTCTTGAAGATGAGCGCGCGCGTGCTGGAACAGGCCGATGAACTCGCGCGGCTCGAAGCGCTGGACGTCGGCAAGCCGCTGAAGCAGGCGCGCGCCGACGCGGTGGCGCTGGCGCGTTACCTCGAGTTCTACGGCGGCGCCGCCGACAAGGTGCACGGGCAGACGATCCCGTTCGCCAACGGCTACACCGCGCTGACGCTGCGCGAGCCGCATGGCGTCACCGCGCACATCGTGCCGTGGAACTACCCGATGCAGATCATCGGCCGCTCGGTCGGCGCGGCGCTGGCGATGGGCAACGCCTGCGTGCTGAAGCCCGCCGAAGAGGCTTGCCTCACCGCACTCGCCTTCGCGCGCATTGCCGACGAGGCGGGCATGCCGGCCGGCACCATCAACGTGGTGCCGGGGCTTGGTGAAGAGGCCGGAGCGGCGCTGTCGGCACACAAAGGCATCCAGCACATCTCGTTCACTGGCTCGGTCGCGGTGGGCGCTTTGATCCAGGCCGCGGCGGCAAAGAACGCGGTGCCGGTGACGCTGGAGCTCGGGGGCAAGAGCCCGCAGCTTGTCTTTGCCGATGCCGACCTCGACGCGGCGCTGCCGTTCCTCGTCAATGCCGGCATCCAGAACGCCGGCCAGACGTGCTCGGCGGCAAGCCGCATCCTCGTCGAGCGGCCGGTGTTCGACGCGGTCGTGGCGCGCATGGCCGAGCGCTATCGCGCGCTGCGCATCGGGCCGGCGCTGGACGACCTGGACATCGGCCCGGTGATCTCGGCGCGGCAGCGCGAGATCGTCATGGGTTACCTCGAAGTGGTGCAGGCCAGCGGCCTGAAGGTCGCCGCGGCCGCGCCGATGCCGGCCACGCTGCCGCGCGGCGGCTACTACGTGCCGCCGACGCTGGTGGCCGACGTGAACCCCACGCACCGCATCGCGCAGGAAGAGATCTTCGGGCCGGTGCAGGCGGTGATCCCGTTCGAAGGCGAGGCCGAGGCGCTGGCGATCGCCAACGGCACGCCGTACGGCCTCGTCGCCGGCGTCTGGACGCGCGACGGCGGGCGGCAGTTGCGCATGGCGCGCAAGCTGCAAGCCGGCCAGGTGTTCGTCAACAACTACGGCGCCGGCGGCGGCATCGAGCTGCCGTTCGGCGGCGTCAAGCACTCGGGGCACGGGCGCGAGAAGGGCTTCGAGGCGCTGTACGGCTTCTCGACGCTGAAGACGATCGCGATCAGACACGACTGACTTCGGCTCTTGCCGGCACGCACGGTGCGCGCACGCCGCGCCATCACAGGAGAGACAGCATGCGATTGAAGGACAAGGTGGCCATCGTCACCGGCGGCGGCTCGGGTTTCGGCGCCGGCATCGTGCGCAAGTTCGTCGCCGAGGGCGCGAAGGTCGTCGTCGCCGACCTCAACGTCGAGGCGGCGCAGGAGGTGGCGCGCGCCGCCGGTGCGGCCGCGCAGGCGCTGCGCGTCGACGTGGCGCGCGCCGAGGACGCGCAGGCGATGGTCGAGACAGCCGTGCGGCAGTTCGGGCGCCTGGACATCGTCGTCAACAACGCCGGCGTCACGCACCTGCCCGGGCCGCTGGAAAGCGTCAGCGAGGCCGACTTCGACCGCATCGTCGCGGTCAACATGAAGGCGATCTACTACGCGATGCGCGAGGCGGTGCCGCGGCTGAAGGCCAACGCGCCGGGCGCGAACGGCATCCGCGGCGTCGTGCTGAACATGGCCAGCACGGCGGGCGTGAGCCCGCGGCCGCGACTCGGTTGGTACAACGCCAGCAAGGGCTGGGTGATCACGGCGACGCGTGCCAACGCCGTGGAACTGGCGCCGTTCGGCATCCGCGTCGTCGCGCTGAACCCGGTGGCGGGGGAGACGCCGCTGTTGAAATCGTTCATGGGCGAGGACACGCCCGAGATGCGGGCCAAGTTCCTCTCGACCATTCCGATCGGGCGCTTCTCTCAGCCCGAGGACCTGGGCAACGCCGCGTGCTTCCTGTGCAGCGACGAGGCCAGCATGATCACCGGCGTGTGCATGGAGGTGGACGGCGGGCGCTGCATCTGAGCGCCCCCGTTCGCACCGAGCGGGCCGGAACCGGCCCGCGTCTATCGCTCCTTCAGCCCATGTGGCGGTCGGCCGCCGCGAAGAGGTCGGACGCGAAGCCCGGGTCGGTCTCGGCGACACGCGCCGCCAGCTGGCGCAGCGCGGCGGCTTCGCGGCCGCGGCGCGCGGCGGCGGTCTTGGCGCGGCCGGCCTTCCAGACGCCGTTCATCAGCTTCAAGAGGGCGTAGAACGCGCTGGCACCCCACTCGGCGCCGCGGGGCGCCACGACGGGGGCCGGGGCGTGAAGGGTGATCTGGCTCATGACATCAATCCTTTGGGTTGGCTGTCCCCGCGTTGTGCGGGCACTGGCTGTCTTTCGACCGGCCGTGACTGGATATTAGGGTAACCACCTATGCCATCAAGATGAAGTTTGAACAACTTCGTCATGAGCGCCGTGAATATCATGGCCGCCATCCAGCCTGAGCCATGCCTGCCTCCACCCCCGCCGGGCCGAACTTCCGCACCCTCGACCTGAACCTGCTGCGCGTCTTCGACGCCGTGATGGCCGAGGGCAGCCTGACGCGTGCCGGCACGGCGCTGGCGATGACGCAGCCGGCGGTCAGCCACGCGCTGAAGCGCCTGCGCGAGGCGCTCGGCGAGGACCTCTTCACCCGCACGACGCACGGCGTGCGGCCGACGCCGGCGGCCGAGGCGCTGTGGCCGCAGGTGCGCACGGCGCTGGCGACGCTGCGCCAGGCGATCGCGCCGGCCGCCTTCGAGCCGCAGCGCGACGCGGTGCTGTTCCGCCTGGCGATGGCCGATGCGACCGCGGCGCTGCTCGTGCCCGGCCTCGTCACCGCCTTCGAGGCCGAGGCGGCCGCGGCGACGCTGCACGTGCAGCCGCTGACGACGCGCGACCCGCGCCGCCTGCTGCAGGCCAACGCGATCGACCTGGCGCTGGGCTCGTTCCCGGCCGTGCTGCCGGCCGTGCAGGCCGAGGGCGCGGAGTCACCGTGGCGGCACCAGCCGCTGTACGACACGCGCTACGTCTGCGTGATGCGCCGCGACCACCCGCTGGCGCGCAAAGGTGCGCTCACGTTGGAGGCCTACTGCGCCGCGCCGCACCTGCTGGTCAGCTTCTCGGGCCGCGCGTTCGGCGCCGTGGACCAGGCGCTGGCCGCCATCGGCCGGCAGCGGCGCGTCGTGCTGACGGTGAACCAGTTCTTCACCGCCGGCCGCGTCGTCGCGCGCAGCCACCTGCTGGCAGCGCTGCCCGAAACCTTCCTCGAAGCCACCGGCTACCTCGGCGAACTGGCCATCGCCGAGCTGCCGATCACGCTGCCCACCGTGCACGTGGGCATGCTGTGGCACTTGCGGCGCGACGCCGACCCGGCGCACCGCTGGCTGCGCGAGCGGGTCGCCGCGGTGGCTCACTGACCCGTTCGGGCCGAACTGGGCCGTTGCTCGCCGTCGCCACGCGGCGGCAGCCAGCGCAGCAGCGTCGCGTACAGCGTGCGCGCGTCGACCGGCTTGCCGACGTGGTCGTTCATGCCGGCGGCCAGGCAGGCGGCGCGGTCCTCGCCGAACGCGTTGGCCGTCATCGCGATGATCGGCAGCGCCGTGCCCAGCCGCTCGCGGATGCGGCGCGTCGCCGCCAGCCCGTCGAGGCGCGGCATCTGCATGTCCATCAGCACGAGGACGCAGCGGCCGGCGAGTGCCTTGTCGACCGCCTCTTCGCCGTCGACCGCCAATTCCACTTCGAGGCCGGCGCTCGCGATGAACTCCGCCGCCACCTCCTGGTTGATGACGTTGTCCTCGGCCAGCAGCACGCGCGCGCCGCCGAAGCGCCGGCGGACCTGGTCGGCGAGGCGCTCCGCTTCGGGGTCGATGGCGTGCACGACCGCCCCACTCGCGCCGCCCGCCGCGCCCGCCGCGGCCGATGTGCCGGCGGCACCAGCCCGCAGCGCCTCGGCGAGCACGGCTTGCAGGCTCGTCGGCGTCACGGGCTTCGCCAGCACCGGCACGGCGAAGCCCGCGTTGGCCAGCGCGCGGCGCGCCTGCGCCGGGTCGTGCGCGGTGGCGAGCACGACCGCGGGCATGCGGCCGGCGAGCGCCGAGCGCAGCGCGAGCAGGGTCTCGATGCCGCCCAGCCCAGGCATCGCCCAGTCGACGAGCACCAGGTCGTAGGGCCGCGCAGTGGCCTGCGCCTGCACCTGCGCGTCCACGACGCGGCGCACCGCCTCGGCGCCGTCACGCTCGCTGTCGGCCGTCAACCCGAGCACGCGCATCTGCCCGGCCAGCGCCTCGCGCGCCTCGGCCAGGTCGTCGACGACCAGCGCATGCAGGCCGCGCAGCGCGGGCCGGCCGGGCGCCGCCGCGGCATCGGAGTCATTGGCGGCATCGGCGTCATGGGCCACATCGGCATCGGCGGCACCGACCGCTTCGCCCTGGCCCTCCTCGGCCGCGCGGCCGAGCCAGGCGGTGAAGCTGAACGTGCTGCCCACGCCCTCTTGGCTTTCGGCCTCGGCGTCGCCGCCCATCAGCCGCGCCAGATGGCGCGTCAGCGCCAGCCCGAGACCGGTGCCGCCGTAGCGGCGCGTCGCCGAGTTGTCGGCCTGCTCAAAGGCCTGGAAGAGCTGCGGCAGCCGCTCGGGGGCGATGCCGATGCCGCTGTCGCTGACCGCGAAGCGCACGTGCAGCGGTTCGCCGGGTTTGCCCCGTTCACCTTCGGTGCCGAGCAGCTCGCCGCGCAGCCGCACCCAACCGGCGTCGGTGAACTTCACGGCGTTGGACAGCAGGTTGACGAGCGCCTGCGTCAGGTGCTGCGCGTCGCCGACGAGGCGCGCCGGCAGGCGGCCGGTGTCGACGACGAGCTCGACACCCTTGGCCGCCGCCGCCTCGGCGACCATCGCCGCCGCGCCGCCGACCAGCGCATCGCGATCGAACTCGGCGGCCTCGATCTGCACGCGGCCGGCCTCGATCTTCGACAGGTCGAGGATGTCGTTGATCACCTGCAGCAGGTGCTGGCCGGCCGTCTGCACCTTGTGCAGGCGCTCGCGCTGCGCCGCGTCCTTGGGCTCGCGCGCCATCAGGTGCGTGAGGCCGAGGATCGCGTTCAGCGGCGTGCGGATCTCGTGGCTCATGTTGGCGAGGAAGGCGCCCTTGGCCCGCGTGGCCGCCTCGGCGCGCAGGCGCGAGCGGTGCAGCTCGGTGATGTCGGCGGCGGCGAAGAAGTAGCCGTCGACGGCGCCGGCGCCGCCTTCGCCACGGTCGGGCTCGCGGTGCACGAGGAAGTGGCCGACGCGCCCGTCGTGCGCCGTGAGGTCGAGCTCGACCTGCTCCGAGGCGCCATCCAGCGCCTGCCGCACCGCCTCGCGGTGGCGCTCGAAGTGCGCCGCCCCGAGCACCTCGGGGATCGTGCGGCCGATCACCTGGGCGCGCCGCAGCCCGAACCACTCGAGGTAGGCGCGGTTGGCGAAGCGCAGCGTCATCTCGCGCGTCCAGTAGGCCAGCAGCGTCGGCTGCACGTCGGTCATCCGCTGGGCGAACGACTCCATCTCGAGCTTCTGGCCCAGGGCCGCGCTCAGCGCGGCGGTGCGCTCGCGCACCAGCTCCTCGAGCCGCTCGCGGTGCGCCGCCAGCTCGCGCGCCTGGCGGCGCAGCTGGGCCTGCGCGCGCGCGCGGCGCGCCTCGCCGCGCAGCGCCGTCGCCGCCAGCGCCGCGAACAGCACGCCGACGACCGCCAGCGTCGCCGCACGCAGCAAACGCGCGCGCCGCCCGATGGCCTCGGCGCGCGCGGCCAGCGCGTCGTCCATGGCGTTGACCTGACGCGCCAGCTCGTGCAGCAGGCGGCGGCCGTGCGGCTCCTCGGCCGGCCCGGCCGGGCCGCGCTGCCAGGTGCGGCGCAGCGCGCCGATCGCCTCGGTGAGCGCGGCGGCGCGCGGTGTGTCGCCCAGCTCGCCGGCGGCGCGTGCCAGCGCCTCCTCGGCCTGCGCCAGCAGCGCCAGCCCCTGCCCTTGCTGCCAGGGCGTGTCGGGCATCGCCGGCGCGCCGCCCAGGCGCATGTGCAGCACGCCGAGATACAGGTCCTGCGCCGCCTGCTTGACGCGCAGCGCCGTCGCCGCCGACGCCGCGAGCGCCCGGCCGTGCCACGTCTCGACCGCGGCGATGGCCGCCGCCGACAACACCGCGGCGACGACGGTGACGAGGATCCAGCTGCGCCCGACGCGCGAGCGGCGGGGCGCGCCGGCGCCCTTGCCCGCATCAGCGCCGGCCGGCGGTTCGTCTTCCGGGCGCGCCATCACTCACGTGCGCGTGGCAGGTCGTCCTCGCCGAGCCCGAGCTGGCCGAGCATCGCCAGGTGTTCCGCGCTGCCGAGGTAGCCGACAAGCGCCTCGTCGATCGCCGCGGCCAGCGCGGCGGCGTCCTTGCGCAAGGCCATCGCCACGTGCGCCACCTGGGCCGGCTGCGCGGCTTGTGCGGCTTGTGCGGCGGGTTCCTGTGGCGCCTGCGCGGCTTGCGACGCCTGCGCCGCGCCGGCATCGCCGCCGCCCGGCGCATCATCGAGGGCCGGCAGCGCCACCAGCCGGCCCTGCGAGGCCAGCGCCATCGCGCTGACGGTGGGCAGCGACAGCGCCAGCGCCTCGGCATCACCGGTGCCGACGGTGGCCGCGCCCGTCTGCGCATCCGGCACGACGACGAGGCTGGCCGGCGGCGCCGCACGCCCGGCGAACTGCGCCTCCTCGACCGAGCCGGCGAGCACGGCGACGCGCAACTGCGGCGAGGGCTGCACACGCGCGTACGCGCCGAGCGCGCGCCGGCGTTCGGCGCGCATCAGCCAGCCGGGCCGCACGCGCAGCTGCGGCTGCGTGAAGCGCACGCGCTCGCGGCGCGCCGCGGTGACGAAAAGGCCGGCGGCGACGACGTCGAAGCGCCCCGCCTCCAGCTCCGGCAGCAGGCGGTCGAAGTCGGTGACGATCCACACGGGCTTGACGCCCAGCCGCGAGGCGACGGCACGCGCGACCTCGGGCGACTCGCCGCCCGGCGTCTGGTCGGCCTTCAGCGTGGCGTACGGCGGCTCGATCGCATAGCCGATGCGCAGCTCGCCGCGCTGGCGCACGTCGCGCAGCGAAGCGTCGCCGGCCGCGAACCACAGCAGCGCCAGCACGACGACCGCGGCCACCACGGCGCCGGCGGTCAACACGGCACGCACTCGCAACGGCGCGGGCACGGGCGGCACTTCCGGGGTTGTTGGCGAGCGGGGCGCCCGCCCCGTCACTCGATCACCGCCGCCATGGCCGTGGCGGTGCGCTCGACGTTGTTCGTGTTCAGCCCCGCCACGCAGATGCGGCCCGAGCGGATCAGGTAGACACCGAACTGCTCGCGCAGCCGGTCCACCTGCGCGGCGCTCAAGCCCGTGTAGCTGAACATGCCGCGCTGGCTGAGGAAGTAGCCGAAGTCGCGCCCGGGCTTCTTGGCCGACAGCGTCGCGTGCAGGCTCTTGCGCATCGCCTGGATGCGGCTGCGCATCGCCGCCACGTCGGCCTCCCAGGCGGCGCGCAGCTTGGCGTCGGCGAGCACGCGGCTGACGATGCCCGCGGCGTGGATCGCCGGGCTCGAGTAGTTGCGCCGCACGGTCGCCTTCAACTGCCCGAGCACCAACTCAGCCTCGGCGGCGCTGCCGCAGACGACCGACAGCGCCCCGGCGCGCTCGCCGTAGACGCTCATGCTCTTGGAAAACGAGTTGGCGACGAAGAAGGTGAGGCCGCTGTCGGCGAGCAGCCGCACGGCGAACGCGTCTTCGGCGATGCCGTCGCCGTAGCCCTGGTAGGCGAGGTCGAGGTACGGCAGCAGCTCGCGCTGGCGCAGGACGGCGACCAGTTCCTGCCACTGCGCGCGGCTCAAGTCGACGCCGGTCGGGTTGTGGCAGCAGGCGTGCAGCAGCACGACGCTGCGCGCCGGCAGCGCGGCGATGGCCTCGCGCATCGCGTCGAAGCGCACGCCGCCGGTGGCCGCGTCGTAGTACGGGTAGGTCTGCACGGTGATGCCGGCGCCTTCGAACATCGCGCGGTGGTTGTCCCAGCTCGGGTCGCTCATCCACATGCCGCTTTGTGGCAGCCAGCGGCGGATGAAGTCGGCGCCGACGCGCAGGCCGCCGCTGGAACCCACCGTCTGCAGCGTCGCCACGCGGCCGGCCTTCACCGCCGGGTGGTCGGCGCCGAAGAGCAGGTGCTGCACGGCCTGGCGCATCGCGCCCGCGCCTTCGATCGGCAGGTACGGCTTGGCGCCGCCCTCGGCGAGCATCTGCGCTTCGGCGTCGCGCACACATTGCAGCACCGGTATGCGGCCTTCGTTGTCGAAGTAGATGCCGATCGACAGGTTCACCTTGTCGGTGCGCGGGTCCTTCTGGAACGCGTCGTTGAGGCTCAGGATCGGGTCGCCGGCGTAGGGCTCGAGGTGCTGGAACATGGTTTGTTGGGATTCGCGAGAGTGCGGGAAAGGGTGGATGGAATTGGTAGGAATCGAGAGGACTCGAACGGAGTTTCAGGCCGCGGGCGCCGGTTCGGCCAGCGCGGCTTCGATGTCGCCGCGCAGCGCCTCGGGCGCCTCGTTGGGCGCGTAGCGCTTGATGACGCGGCCGTCGCGGCCGACGAGGAACTTCGTGAAGTTCCACTTCACCGCCTCGCTGCCCAGCAGCCCTGGCGCCTCGCGCTTGAGCCAGCGCCACAGCGGGTGCGCCTCGGCGCCGTTGACCTGCACCTTGGCCATCATCGGGAAGCTGACGCCGTAGTTCATCTCGCAGAACGAGGCGATCTCGTCGTTGCTGCCGGGGTCCTGCGCGCCGAACTCGTTGCTCGGAAAGCCGACGACGACGAGGCCACGCGCGCCGTAGTCGCGCCACAACTGCTCGAGCCCCTTGAACTGCGGCGTGAAGCCGCAGGCGCTGGCGGTGTTGACGACCAGCAGCACGCGGCCGCGCTGGCTGGCGAAGTGCGCCGGCCGCCCGGCGATCGACGCGGCCTCGAAGTCGTGGATCGTGCCCGGCATGACGTGCTCCGAAAGATTGTGAAGGCCCCGCGCCAGGCCCCGTCGCACGGGCCATCGCGTCGGCCGGCGGTACGGGGCAGGCAGCAAGCGGCGATCGTAAGCGGCACCTGCTTTCCATGACGGCGGCCGGTGCAGGCGGCACGCAACGCCCCCCACCCGGAAGCGATTGACTTCGCCCGCCCCGGCGACCACGATGCAGCGAGCCTGCCGCCGGCCCGCGCCCGTCCCGACACCATGACGACCCTGCACCGCATCGCCCTGCTCGGCTTCAGTGCCTTCGAGCGCAACACGCTCGGCTCGTACTTCCGCCTGGCGAGCACGCGCGAGCCGCGCTACGAGCAGGTGGCCTCGCCGGCCGAGGCCGACTTCGTCGTCGCCGACGCCGACCACGCGGCTTCGGTGCAGCAGGTGCAAGCCACCGAGCGCATGCCCGAGGCGGTCTTCGTCGGCGGCCGGCCGCCCGAGGGCGCGATCGCCTGGCTGGCGCGGCCGATCGACCCGCTGCGGGTGCTGCGCGAGCTCGATGCGATGGCGGCGCGGCGGATGCCGCGTGCGCCACGGCCACCGCGCCACGAGGCGGCGGCCGGTTCGGCGCAGACGAACACCACCGACGCCGCGCGCCGCCGCACGGTGATCCAGCCGGTGCGGCCGCACCGCCCGGCCTTGCCGCCCGAGTTGGCCGAGGCGGCAGCCGACACGCTCGACCTGATGCTGCCCGATCTGGCCGCGCCGGCGCGTGATTCAGCCGCCGCGCCGCCCAGCACCGCGCTGCTCGTCGACGACAGCGACATCGCGCTGCGTTTCCTCGAGAAGAAGCTGGCGCCTTTCGGCCTCGTCACCGATTGCGTGACGCACAGCGCCGCGGCGCTCGAGCGGCTGGCAAGCCGGCACTACGACTTCGTCTTCCTCGACATGGAGCTCGGCGAACACAGCGCGCTCGATGGCCTGGGCCTGTGCCAGCACATCAAGCGCGAGCCGGCGCCGGCCAACGTCGTGCTCGTCACCGCGCACCACACCGAACTGGACCGCGTGCGCGGCGCGCTCGCCGGCTGCGACGGCTTTCTCGGCAAGCCGCTGGACGACGACGAACTGGCGCTGTACCTGGCGCGCTTCGGCGTCACCGCGGCGGCCAACGCAGGGCGCCCGCCGTCCTGATCGCGCCGGTCTTCATCCCCGCGCCGCCAGCAGCGACGCGGTGACGATCAGCACCGCACCCAGCGCCAGCGCCGGCGTCACCGCGCTCGCGCCCAACGCCACGGCGCTGGCGCCGGCGAACAGCACCTCGCTGACCATCACCACCGCGGTCACGTGGGCCGGCACGCGCGCCGCGCCGTACTGCAGCGCCAGGTTCGAGCCGAGGAACCACAGGGCCAGCAGCGCCACACCCGCCAGCCACGGGGCCGGCGGGCCGGGCCACGGGATGCGCCCGGCCGCGCCGAGCGACGCGGCGAGCACGCCGGCCACCAGCGCGCCGCCGACGAACATCGCCAGCGCACGCGCCATCTCGGGCTCGGCCGCCTCGCGCCGCAGCAGCACGTTGGTCAGCGCAAAAGCGAAGCCGCCGGCGAGGCCGAGCCACTCGGCGAGGCTCGCCGGCAGCGGCAGGGCGTAACCCGCCTGTTCCGCGCCCGGCGCCGCCGCCGGCCACAGCACGACCGCCGCGCCGACGAGCGCCAGCGCCAGGCGCGCCAGCGAACCGGCCGTCAGCGGCTCGGCGAGCAGCCAGCGCGCCAGCAGCACCGCCCACACCGGCATCAGATAGAAGAGCAGGACGACGCGCACGACATCGCCGATGGCGATGCCCCAGTTGAACGTCGCGTTCGTCAGCCCCGCGGCGAGCAGCAGCCACCACAGCGCCGGCGCGCGCAACAGCCGCGCCCAGGCGCGCGGTTGAATGGCGGTGATGACGCCGACGCCGATCACGTAGACGATCGCCGTCGCCCACAGCGCGTGCAGGCCGCGCTCGCCAAGTTCTCGGAACGGCCACCACGACACGCCCCAGGCGAAGGCGTTGAACAGCAGCGCGGCGATGGCCAGCGGCGGCCGCCGGCCGCCGCCGCCTTCAATGGCCATCGTCAGTG
Organism: Betaproteobacteria bacterium; assembly: GCA_016716535.1. Taxonomy (GTDB): domain Bacteria; phylum Pseudomonadota; class Gammaproteobacteria; order Burkholderiales; family Burkholderiaceae_C; genus Rubrivivax. The sequence continues at coordinate 608,398 of JADJWD010000007.1, forward strand.
GCCATCCGTGCGCGCGATCGCCAGCAGGTGTTCGACTTCGGCGCGGTGGCGCACCACGTTGCGCGCGTGCCAGCGGCGGATCAGCTCCATCGTGCCGGCCACCGCGATGCCGAAGAGCGCGATCGCGCCGAAGGCCGACAGCCCGAAGCGCGTCATGCCGGCGTAGAACGCGCCGAGGCCGAGGATGCACGCCTGCTCGTTGAAGTTCTGCACCGCGATCGACCGGCCCGCGCCCATCAGGTTGTGTCCGCGGTGCTGCAGCAGCGCATTCATCGGCACGACGAGGAAGCCGCCGAGCGCGCCCAGCATCGTCAGGAACGGCGCCGCGACCCAGACGTTGTCGATCGCCACCATGCCGATGACGAGCAGGCCCATCGCGGTGCCGAGCGGAATGACCGACGTCGCACGGTCGAGCTTCATCAGCACGGTGGCCACCACGGCGCCGAGCGCCGTGCCGATGGCCACGACGCCCACCAGCCGCGACGCCTGCGTCGTGTCGTAGGCCAGCGCCGCGGCGGCCCAGGCGAGCACGATGTAGCGCAGGTTGCCGGCCACGCCCCAGAAGAGCGTCGTCGTCGCGAGCGAAATCTGCCCGAGCTTGTCGTGCCACAGGCGGGAGTTGCAGTCGGCGAAGTCGCGCACGAGTTCGGGCAGGTTGCCGTTGAACGGGATCAGTGGCGCTTCGGTGCGCGGGATGTAGAGGTTGAAGATCGCCGCGAGCACGTAGACGAAGACGAGCACCGAGATCGCCGCCTCGGGCGCGTTGTCGATGCCGAGGTCGATCATCGGGACGTCGATGCCCAGCAGCATCGCCGCGACCCGCGCGCCGACGAGCTGGCCGCCGAGCAGCACGCCGAGGATGATCGAGCCGATCGTCAGCCCCTCGATCCAGCCGTTGGCCTTGACGAGCTGCGAGGCGGGCAAGAGTTCGGTGAGGATGCCGTACTTGGCCGGCGAGTACGCCGCGGCGCCGAGCCCCACCACCGCGTAGGCTGCGAGCGGGTGGGTGCCGAACAGCATCAGCAGGCAGCCGACGATCTTGATGGTGTTCGAGACGAACATCACCCGGCCCTTCGGGATGCTGTCGGCAAACGCGCCGACGAACGGCGCGAGCACGACGTAGAACAGCGCGAACATCGGCACGAGCGCGGCGCGCTGCCACTCGGCGGCGCCGCCACTGCGCAGCAGCTCGACCGCGGCGACGAACAAGGCGTTGTCGGCCAGCGAGCTGAAGAACTGCGCCGACATGATGGTGGAGAAGCCTTTTTTCATCGTGCGGCGCGGCGCGCCCTTTGCAGGCGCTTCGATGTCGAGGCGGCGGCGGTGCTGCAGCATTCGGGGAGAGGCTGCGCGCCGCGTGATGCCCTGTTCTCCTCAGGGGGCCCTGTTCTCCTCAGGGGCCGGGTGTTCGTGCTCGGGGGCGGCGGTTTATAGCACGCGACTTCGGCGGTGCCAGAATCCGCCGGCCTCGTTGGCACCCCTCGGCCCGGGGGCTTGATGCGAGGCACGAAAGCACCGCCGATGCCCCGCCCGATCGAAGCCCTCGTGCACACCGCCGCGCTGGCGCACAACCTTTCTCGCGCCCGCCAGGCCGCGCCCGACGCGCGCCTGTGGGCCGTCGTCAAGGCCAACGCCTACGGACACGGCATCGAACGTGTCTACGCGGGGATGCGCGGCACCGACGGCTTTGCGCTGCTCGATCTCGCCGAGGCCGAGCGCATCCGCGCGCTCGGTTGGCGCGGGCCGGTGCTGCTGCTCGAAGGCGTGTTCGAGCCGCGCGACCTGGAAGCCGTCTCGCGGCTGGACCTGTGGCACACGGTGCACTGCACCGAGCAGATCGACTGGCTCGCGGCGCACAAGACGCACGTGCCGCAGCACGTCTTCCTGAAGATGAACAGCGGCATGAACCGCCTCGGCTTCAAGCCCGAGAGTTTTCGCGCCGCGTGGGCGCGGCTGAACGCGCTGCCGCAGGTGGCCGAGATCGGGCTGATGACGCACTTCTCGGATGCCGACGGGCCGCGCGGCATCGAGCACCAGGTGCGCGCCTTCGCCGAGGCGACGCGCGACCTGCCCGGCGAGCGCAGCATCGCCAACAGCGCGGCGATCCTGCGCCACCGCGCCGCCGGCGCGCTGCCCGATGTGCTGGTCGGCAGCGACTGGGTGCGCGCCGGCATCATGAGCTACGGCAGCGCGCCCGATTACCCCGAGCACGACGCCGCGCACTGGGGGCTCGCGCCGACGATGACGCTGCGCACGCGGCTCATCGGCACGCAGACGTTGGCCCCCGGCGACGCGGTCGGCTACGGCAGCAGCTTCACCGCGAAGCGGCCGATGCACATCGGCATCGCGGCCTGCGGCTACGCCGACGGCTACCCGCGCCACGCCGCAAGCGGCACGCCGGTGCTGGTGGACGGCGTGCGCACGACGACTGTCGGGCGCGTGTCGATGGACATGATCGCGGTGGACCTGACGGCGATGCCCGCCGCGGGCCCCGGCAGCGAGGTGACGCTGTGGGGCCGCGGCCCGAACGGCGCCATCCTTTCGATCGACGAGGTGGCACGCGCCGCCGGTACGATCGGCTACGAGTTGATGTGCGCGCTGGCGCCGCGGGTGCCGGTGCACGTTACGGAGGAGACCGCTTCATGAACATCATCGGCACGCTGCTTGTCGGCCTCGTCGTCGGCGCGATCGCCCGCTTCCTGCTGCCCGGCGAGCAGAAGATGGGCTGGATCATGACCTGCCTGCTCGGCGTGGCGGGCTCGTTCCTCGCCGGCTTCGTCGGCCAGGCGGCCGGCTGGTACCAGGTCGGCCAGGGCGCCGGCTGGATCGCCAGCATCGCCGGCGCGATCGTGCTGCTGTTCGTCGTCGGCAAGTTCAAGGGCGGCTCGGGCAGCGCCTGAGTCCGGTTCGCTGAAGGGCGCGGCGGCGCGCATCGACAATGCGCCGCATGCCGCCGCCCAAAGCCGCCAAGACCGTCTTCACCTGCCGCGCCTGCGGCGGCGAGAGCCCGCGCTGGCTCGGCAAGTGCCCGCACTGCGGCGAGTGGAACACGCTCGACGAGGTCGCGGCCGAGGCGCCGCAGAAGAACCGCTATCAGGCGCTGGCCGCCGGCACCGCGCCGGCGTCGGTGGCAACGCTGTCGGAGATCGAGGCCGCCGACGTCGAGCGTGAAAGCACCGGCCAGGAGGAACTGGACCGCGTGCTCGGCGGCGGCTTGGTGGCCGGCGGCGTCGTGCTGATCGGCGGCGACCCGGGCATCGGCAAGAGCACGCTGCTGCTGCAGGCGCTGGACGCGATGAGCACGCGGTTGCCGGTGCTCTACGTCACCGGCGAGGAAAGCGGCGCGCAGGTGGCCCTGCGCGCGCGCCGGCTCGGCCTGCCCGGCACGCGCGTGCGCGTGCTGGCCGAGATCCACCTCGAGAAGATCCTCGCCACGCTCGACGCCGAGCGGCCGGCGCTGGCGGTGATCGACTCGATCCAGACGCTGTACTCCGACCAGCTCACCTCGGCGCCGGGCTCGGTGACGCAGGTGCGCGAGTGCGCGGCGCAATTGACGCGCGTGGCGAAGTCACGCGGCGTCGGCATCGTGCTCGTCGGCCACGTGACGAAGGAAGGCGCGCTCGCCGGCCCGCGTGTGCTGGAACACATCGTCGACACGGTGCTGTACTTCGAGGGCGACACGCATTCGAGCTTCCGCCTCGTGCGCGCGATCAAGAACCGCTTCGGCGCCGTCAACGAGATCGGCGTCTTCGCGATGACCGAGCGCGGGCTGAAGGGCGTCGCGAACCCGAGCGCGATCTTTCTGTCGACGCACGGCGAGCCGGTGCCGGGCTCGTGCGTGCTCGTCACGCTCGAAGGGACGCGGCCGCTCCTGGTGGAAGTGCAGGCGCTGGTCGACAGCGGCGGCCCGAGCCCGCGGCGGCTCTCGGTGGGGCTGGACCGCGATCGGCTGGCGATGCTGCTGGCGGTGCTGCACCGGCACGCCGGCGTCTCGTGCATGGACCAGGACGTGTTCGTCAACGCGGTGGGCGGCGTGCGCATCGGCGAGCCGGCGGCGGACCTGGCGGTGCTGCTGGCCATCCAGGGCAGCCTGCGCGGGCGCGCACTGCCGCGCGGCTTCATCGCCTTCGGCGAAGTGGGGCTCGCGGGTGAAGTGCGGCCGGCGCCGCGCGGGCAGGAGCGTTTGCGCGAAGCGGCCAAGCTCGGCTTCAGCATCGCCGTCGTGCCGAAGGCCAACGCGCCGAAGAAACCGATCGAAGGGCTCGAAGTGCACGCCGTCGAGCGCATCGAGCAGGCGATCGACGCGGTGCGGTCGTTGGCCTGACCCGCGGCGGGGCCTTCGCGACCTACCACTCGGGTCATGCTGGCGTTGCGCGATCCTTGTCATCGCGCCAGCGCGTCCCCACGTTCCCGGTACCGGCGCAAAGGAGGATGCAGCGATGTTCAAACGCCTGTCCGTGCTGTGGACCGTGATCCGCGGCGATGCCCGCTTGCTGTGGCGCGCCTTGCGTCATCACCAGGCGCCGGGCTGGCTGAAGCTGGGCGCGCTGGCGATCGTCGCCTACGTGATCTGGCCGGTGGACCTGATCCCGGAGTTCGTGCCCTTCCTCGGCGTCGTCGACGACATCGTCGTCGTGCCGCTGGCGATCCGCTTCCTGCTCGACCGCCTACCGGCCGCGCTGCGCGCCGAGATCGCCCGCCCGCTGGCCTGAGCCGCCGCCGCGCAGCTTTTCGGCGAGCGCGTGCGTGAGGCCGTAGCGCACGCGCCGCAGTTCGTTGCCGAGGCGGTAGGCGTAGGCGCCCCACCGCTGCCACTTCGGGAACTTGCGGTTCGGCCCGCCGACGATCGTCGACTCGATCACCTCGTCGTGGCCGCACGGTGTCGGCGTCACGAGGCGCACCTTCAGGCCGAAGCGCCAGCCCTGGTCGAACACGTGGTCGTAGGGCAGGCTCATCGGCAACAGGCCCCGCACGTACGCCTCGGCAGCGCGGCGGTTCATCAGGTAGGCGCTCGATCCGGTGCAGCGCGACATCATCACCGCGAGGCGGTGCCCGGGCGCCACGTCGAGATACGGCACCGGCGTGCCCGAGTGCACCGCCGAGAGCTTGACGACGTCCCAGCGGTCGGCGTGCGCGACGAGGCCTGCCAGCACCGTCGGCAGGCCGGCGTGCAGCAGCACGTCGTCTTCGAGCACGAGCGCGAACTCGTGCGGCCCGGCCAGCAGTGCGCGCATGACCTCGATGTGCGACAGGTAACATCCCAGTTCGCCGAGCGACGGCGTCATGCCGTGCTTGCGTCGGTAGGCGGCCTCGTCGAGCGAGGCGGCCTGCGCCGCAGTCAGTGCACGCGCATCCACCGCGGCCAGCCGCGTCCACGGCAGCGCCAGCGCATCGAGTTGCGCGCGGATGCGGGCCAGCCGATCGGTCGCCCGATCGAGATTGATCACCCACGTATGAAGACGCGCGACAGGCGCACGATGTTGAAGACCTTCGCTCACGCCGCGATTCTGGCGCGACCCGCGGCCGTTGCCCGCCGCACCGACACCGATAGAGTGCCGGCGTGAACGCGGTGCTCGGCTGGGGCCTCGCGCTGGCGGCGTTTGTCGCCGGTTATGTCGGCTACGGCTGGCGCGGCGTCTTGCTGGCGTTGACGGTGGTGGCGTTCTGGCTGCTCTTGCAGTTCAGCCGCTCGCTGCGCGTGCTGCGCGAGGCCGCGGGCCGGCCGGTCGGCCACGTCGACAACGCCGTGATGCTGCACGCCAAGCTGCAGAACGGCATGCGGCTGCCGCAGGTGCTGAAGCTGACGCGCAGCCTCGGCGAGCAACAGGCCGAGCCAGGCGGCGAAGAGACGTTCACCTGGGCGGACACTGGCGGCGACCGCGTCGTCGTGCGCCTGCGCGACGGCGCCGTCACGAGCTGGACGCTCGAACGCGCCGAGGCTACGCCTGCGCCCACGCCCGCGCATGGGCCCGGCGACCCTGCCACGCCCGGCGCCCCGCCGCCCGGAACCTAGAATCCGCCTTCCCCCTCAAGGAGCATTTCCATGTCCATGTCCGACCGCGACGGCAAGATCTGGATGGACGGCCGCCTCGTCGACTGGCGCGACGCCAAGATCCACGTGCTGACGCACACGCTGCACTACGGCTGCGGCGCCTTCGAGGGCGTGCGCGCCTACAAGACGGCGAGCGGCAAGACAGCCATCTTTCGCCTGCGCGAGCACACCGAGCGCCTGTTCAACAGCGCCAAGATTCTTCGGATGAAGATTCCGTACTCGATGCAGCAGGTGATGGACGCGCAATGCGAAGTCGTGCGCGCCAACAAGCTCGACAGCTGCTACCTGCGCCCGCTGGTGTGGATCGGCGACCAGAAGCTCGGCGTCAGCCCCAAGGGCAACACGATCCACCTGATGATCGCCGCCTGGGCCTGGGGCGCCTACCTCGGCGAAGAGGGCTTGAAGCGCGGCATCCGCGTCAAGACCAGCAGCTACACGCGCCACCACGTCAACATCACGATGACGCAGGCCAAGGCGGTGAGCAACTACACCAACAGCATCCTCGCCAATATGGAAGCCACCGAAGAAGGCTACGACGAGGCGATGCTGCTCGACGCGGCCGGCTTCGTCAGCGAGGGCGCGGGCGAGAACCTCTTCGTCATCAAGGGCGGCACCGTCTACACGCCGGACCTCAGCGCCGGCGCGCTGAACGGCATCACGCGCAACACGATCTTCGCGATCTGCAAGGACCTCGGCCTGCCGCTGGTGGAAAAGCGCATCACGCGCGACGAGGTCTACATCTGCGACGAGGCGTTCTTCACCGGCACCGCGGCCGAGGTGACGCCGATCCGCGAACTCGATCGCATCGAACTCGGCAGCGGCAGCCGCGGGCCGATCACCGAAAAGATCCAGAGCGCCTTCTTCGACATCGTCAACGGCCGCAACGCCAAGTACGCCGAGTGGCTGAGCCCGGTGTGAGCCGCAACATGAGCCAACCCACGATCACTGCGCCGAAGGCCGTCGTCGAACTGACCGCGGCCGACCTGAAGGGCCCGGGCGTCGTCCATTGCCCTAACCCGTTGATGCCGCTGTGGAGCAACCACCCGCGGGTGTTCATCGACGTGGCGAGCACCGGCGAAGGCCGCTGCCCTTACTGCGGCACCGGCTACCGGCTGAAGGCCGGCGAGAAGGTGAAGGGCGGGCACTGACGCGCGCGGATAGCGCAGGCGCGTCCCATGAGAAAAGGCAGGGCCGATGGCCCTGCCTTTTTCTTCTTGTTGCCTCACCCACCCGTGAACCGGGCGGGTGGCACGCCGATTACTTCGACGCGGCGGGGGCAGCCGGCTTGGCGGCCTCGGGCTTGGCAGCGGGCTTGGCGGCGGCCGGCTTCGCGGGCTTGTCGGCCGGCTTGGCGGCGGCGGGCTTGTCGCTGGCCTTGGCGGCCGGGGCGGCGGCCGTCTGGGCCTGGGCGGTGAACGTGGCAGCGGCGAAGGCCGTGGCGGCCAGGGCGGCGAGGAGCTTGCTCATGGGGAAGGTTCTTTCGAAAGAAATGGTGAAACGAGAACCGGGCGGCGCCCGGCCCCACCGTTAACGGGGTCGTTCGCAAGCCGTTGACACGCCGCGATGGCGGCGCCGGCGCTGCGGTATCCATTCGTGACGGCGCGCGTTCCGACGCGCATGCGCGTCGCCGCGGCCTTCATGCCGCCGGCCGTATCAACCGCGGCGAAGCTGCGTCAACGCCATCGCCGTGCCCGACAACGCCGCGCGCGTGTCGACGATCAGCCAGGTCGGGATCGTGCGCAGATAGTCCGTGAAGCGGCCCTTGGCTTCGAAGCGCTCGCGAAAGCGCGAGCCATGGAACATCGGCCCGAGGCGCGGCAGGATGCCGCCGCCGAGATAAACGCCGCCGCGCGCGCCGAGCGTCAGCGCGACGTTGCCGGCAAAGCCGCCGAGCAGCGCGCAGAAGTGCTCCAGCGTCTCGCGGCAAGCGGGGTCGGCCTCGGGCGCGCCGGGCGACGCCAGGCCGGCGGCGACGATGTCCTCGGTGCGCCGCGCCACCGTCGCGGCGCCGTGCCGCACTTCGAGCACCGCGCGGTGCAGGTCGGGCAGGCCGATGCCCGACAGCAGCCGCTCGGCCGACACGTGATCGTGCTGCCGGCGCGCGGCGGCGAGCAGCGCCGCTTCGAGGTCGTCGGCCGCGGCCAGCGTCGCGTGCCCGCCTTCGCCGGGGATGGCCAGCCATTGCGGCTCGGCCGCGTCTTCGGCAAGAGGCGACGTGCACGCCGCAAGCCCCGCCACGCCGAGGCCCGTGCCCGGGCCGATGACGGCGCGCACGGCCCGCGGCACCGCCGCCTGTTTCGCATCAGCGCCCACCGGCTGCAACTGCGCCGCGGCGAGAAGCGGCAGCGACAACGCCAGCGCCTCGAAGTCGTTGAGCAGCACGAAGGCCGCAAGGCCCAGTTCGCGTGCCAGCGCCTGGCGCGAGAAGCGCCAGCCGGCATTGGTCAGCGTCACCTCGTCGCCGACGATCGCGGTGGCCACCGCCCAGGCCGCCGAACGTGGCGCGCGGTACGACGCACCGCGGGACTGCGCCAGTTGCGCGAGGTAAGCACGCGCGGCCGCGAGCGGCCCTTCCTGCGCGGCCACCGGCAGCGTCTGCGGCTCGGTGATGCCGCTGCCGGCGTCTTCCACCCAGGCAAAACGCGCATTGGTGCCGCCGATGTCGGCCAGCAGCCACGGATAGGGCACAGCGCCCTCGGTGGGGTCGGTGGAATGGTGCCCGGCAGCGGGCGGCCGAACAGGGCCGTTCATGCCGCCGGATGGTAGGCGATCGCTAGAATCCCGCCCCTGCCCGAGGAGCGTTGCAACGCACTGCCGGCCCGCCAAGTTTCCTGGCCGGGCGCGGTGCGCCAGGCTCGGGGCGCCGCGTTTCGCCGGGCGAGCCAAGCCCGGCGTGACCGGTCGGCAACGGCGCTCGTCTCCTCCGAGATGACCGAGCCCGCCATGTCTGCCGCCGATTCCTCCCCGCCCGCTGCCGCCGGCTCGCTGCCGCCGCCGATGCGCCTGTCCGGCCTCGAACCGGTGACCATCGGCGTGGGCCATCTCTTCGTCAACATCGGCGAGCGCACCAACGTCACCGGCAGCCGCGCCTTTGCGAAGATGATCCTCGAAGGCCGCTTCGAGGACGCGCTGGCGGTGGCGCGCCAGCAGGTCGAGAACGGCGCGCAGGTCATCGACGTCAACATGGACGAGGCGATGCTCGACAGCGCCGCGGCGATGGAGCGCTTTCTCAAGCTCGTCGCCGGCGAGCCCGAGATCGCGCGCGTGCCGATCATGATCGACAGCTCGAAGTGGAGCGTCATCGAGGCCGGCCTCAAGTGCATCCAGGGCAAGGGCATCGTCAACTCGATCTCGCTGAAGGAAGGCGTGGCCGAGTTCGTGCGCCAGGCGACGCTCGTGCGCCGCTACGGCGCCGCCGCGGTGGTGATGGCCTTCGACGAGCAGGGCCAGGCCGACACGTATCAGCGCAAGACCGAGATCTGCGCGCGCGCGTATCGCATCCTCGTCGACGAGGTCGGCTTCCCGGCCGAGGACATCATCTTCGACCCCAACATCTTCGCCATCGCCACCGGCATCGAGGAGCACAACAACTACGCCGTCGACTTCATCGAGGCCACGCGCTGGATCAAGCGGCACCTGCCGGGCGCCAAGGTCTCGGGCGGCGTCAGCAACGTGAGCTTCAGCTTCCGCGGCAACGACCCGGTGCGCGAAGCGATCCACACGGTGTTCCTCTACCACGCGATCCGCGCGGGGCTCGACATGGGCATCGTCAACGCCGGCATGGTCGGCGTCTACGACGACCTCGAACCCGGCTTGCGCGAGCGGGTCGAGGACGTGGTGTTGAACCGCCGGCCCGATGCCGGCGAACGCCTCGTCGAGATCGCCGAAACGGCGAAGGGCGCGGCCAAGGACGAATCGGCCAAGCTCGCCTGGCGCGCCGCGGGGGTCGAAGAGCGGCTCAGCCACGCCCTCGTGCACGGCATCACCGAGTTCATCACCGCCGACACCGAGGAAGCCTGGCGCGCGATCGAGGCCAAGGGAGGCCGGCCGCTGCACGTGATCGAAGGCCCGCTGATGGCCGGCATGAACATCGTCGGCGACCTCTTCGGCGCCGGCAAGATGTTCCTGCCGCAGGTGGTGAAGAGCGCGCGCGTGATGAAGCAGGCGGTCGCGCACCTGCTGCCCTACATCGAAGCCGAGAAGCAGGCGCTGCGTGACGCCGGCAGCGACGTGCGGTCCAAGGGCAAGATCGTCATCGCCACCGTCAAGGGCGACGTGCACGACATCGGCAAGAACATCGTCACCGTCGTGCTCCAGTGCAACAACTTCGAGGTCGTCAACATGGGCGTGATGGTTCCCGCCCAGGACATCCTCGAAAAGGCGCGCATCGAAGAGGCCGACCTCATCGGCCTGTCGGGCCTGATCACACCGAGCCTGGAAGAGATGCAGCACGTCGCCGCCGAGATGCAGCGCGACGAGTGGTTCCGCACGCGCGGCATGCCGCTGCTGATCGGCGGCGCGACGACGAGCCGCGTGCACACCGCGGTGAAGATCGCGCCGCACTACGACGGGCCGGTCATCTACGTGCCCGATGCGTCGCGCAGCGTCGGCATCTGCACCGACCTGCTCAGCGACACCCGCGCCTCGGCTTTCGTCGCCGAACTGAAGGCCGACTACGACCGCGTGCGCACGCTGCACGCGGGCAAGAAACAGACGCCGCTTGTCACGCTGCCCGAGGCCCGCGCCAACAAACACGCGCTCGACTGGGCCGCGTACAAGCCGCCGGTGCCGCGCTTCATCGGCCGGCGCGTGCTGAAGAACCAGGATCTCGGCGAACTGGCGCCATACATCGACTGGGGCCCGTTCTTCCAGACCTGGGACCTGGCCGGCGCGTACCCGTCGATCCTCGACGACGCGGTGGTCGGCGAGCAGGCGCGGCACGTGCTTGCCGACGGTCAGCGCCTGTTGCAGCGGCTGATCGAAGGCCGCTGGCTGGCTGCGCACGGCGCCTTCGCGCTGCTGCCCGCGAACACGGTGGACGACGACACGATCGAGGTCTACAGCGACGAGACGCGATCGGAGGTGCTGCTGCGCTGGAACCCGCTGCGCCTGCAAAGCGAGCGGCCGGTCGTCGAAGGCGTGAAACGGCCGAACCGCAGCCTCGCCGACTTCATCGCGCCGCGCGGCGTGGCGGCCGATTACATCGGGCTTTTCGCCGTCACCGCGGGCATCGGCGTGGAGAAGAAGGTGCGCGAGTTCGAGGCCGTGCACGACGACTACTCGGCGATCATGCTGAAGTCACTCGCCGACCGGCTGGCCGAAGCCTTTGCCGAGCGGCTGCACGAGCGCGTGCGGCGCGAGTTCTGGGGTTATGCCGCCGACGAGGCGCTGGACAACGACGCGCTGATCGCCGAGCGCTACCGCGGCATCCGCCCGGCGCCCGGCTACCCCGCGTGCCCCGCGCACGGCGTCAAACGCGCGATGTTCGAGGTGCTGAACGCTGCAGAGGTCGGCATGGGCCTGACCGAAAGCCTGGCGATGACGCCGGCGGCCAGCGTCAGCGGCTTTTACCTCGCGCACCCCGAGGCGCGCTACTTCAACGTCGGGCGCATCGGCGAGGACCAGCTGGCCGATTGGGCCGGACGCGAAGGCGTGTCGATCGACGACGCGCGGCGGGCGCTGGCGCCGGTGCTCTGAAGCGCAGTAACGCCAAGTCGCCAACTCGCAGTTCACGATACGTTCTGTCGCTCGAGCGCCGCCCACAATCGCCTCCCGCGATCGAGGTGGAGGCGGCGATGAAGACAAGAGCAACTGTACGTTCGGCCTTTCTCACATTGGCCATTGCTGCGGCGTTAGGCGCCTGCGGCGGCAACAACAACGGCGAAGACGGCGGCACGAACCTGCCGCCGGGCGCGACAGCGGAGAAGCCCGCCACCCGCGACGACGCGGCGCGCTTCCTCGCGCAAGCCACCTTCGGCCCGACCGACGCCGACATCGACCGGCTGATGGAGATCGGCTACGCGGCCTGGGTCGACGAGCAGCTCGCGCTCGCGCCGGCGCAGACGCACCGCGCTTACTGGGAAGCGCGTGACGCCGCGATCAAGGCCGCCAACGCCAGCAGCAGCGCCAGCCAGGCCGAGTTCTTCGAGTCGTTCTGGAAACAGGCGGTGACCGGCCAAGACCAGCTGCGCCAGCGCATGGCCTACGCGCTGTCCCAGATCTTCGTCATCTCGATGGCCGACAGCACCGTCGGCGACAACCCGCGCGCCGTCGCCGCCTACCTCGACCTGCTCGGCGACAAGGGGCTCGGCTCCTACCGCGATCTGCTCGAAGCGGTGTCGCGGCACCCGATGATGGGCATCTATCTCTCGCACCTGCGCAACCAGAAGGCCGACGCGCGCACCGGCCGCGTGCCCGACGAGAACTACGCGCGCGAGGTGATGCAGCTGTTCTCGATCGGCCTGGTCGAGCTGAACGAGGACGGCAGCGTGCGCACGGGCGCGGGCGGCGCGGCGCTGGAAACCTATGGCCCGGCCGACATCTCGGGTCTTGCGCGCGTGTTCACCGGCTGGAGCTGGTCATGCCCCGACTGGCCCGACAACGGCTGCTTCTTCAACGGCAGCGTCGGCGGCGTCAACGACCCGAACCGCAGCTTCCAGCCGCTACTCGGCTACCCGCAGTACCACAGCACCGAGGCGAAGACCTTCCTCGGCACGACGATCGGCGCGCAGTCGCTCGCCGACCCGAACGCCAGCCTCACCGCGGCGCTGAACCACCTCGCCGCACATCCGAACGTCGGCCCGTTCATCGGCCGCCAGCTGATCCAGCGCTTCACGACGAGCAACCCGAGCCCGGCCTACGTGGCCGCGGTGTCGCGCGCGTTCGCCGACAACGGCACCGGCGTGCGCGGCGACATGAAGGCGGTGCTGAAGGCCGTGCTGCTGCACCCCGAGGCGCGCGTGCGCAGCGACACCTCGGGCAAGGTGCGCGAGCCGGTGCTGCGGCTCAGTGCCTTCCTGCGCGCGTTCGCGTTCGCGAGCGACACCGGCAACTTCCGCGTCGGCACCACCGACAACCCGGGCACGCAGCTCGGGCAGTCGCCGTTGCGCTCGCCGTCGGTCTTCAACTTCTACCGCCCGGGCTTCGTGCCGCCGGGCACGCAGACGGCGGCGCGCGGGCTCGTCGCGCCCGAGTTGCAGATCGCCAGCGAGACCACCGCCGCCGGCTACGTGAACTACATGCGCGACAACATCGCCTCGGGGGTGGGCAGCTCGAACGGCGCGCCGTTCAACCGCCGTGACCTGCAAGGCAACTACACCGCCGAGCTGGCGATCGCCGCCGACGCCGCGGCGCTGGCCGAGCGCGTCACCTCGCGGCTGACCTATGGCACCGCCGACGCGGCGCTCAAGAGCGAGATCGCCGGCGCAGTCGGCAGCATCACGATCCCGGCGCTGAACGCCGGCGGCACGAACCAGGCCGCGATCGACACCGCCAAGCGCAACCGCGTCAACGCCGCGTTGCTGCTGACGGTGGCGTCGCCCGAGTTCGTGGTGTTGAAGTGAAGCGGCGGGGGAGCACGGACATGAATCGCAACCACGACAAGCACATCATCGCCGCCCCGGCGCTGCACCTCGAAAGCGCCTCGCGGCGCCTTTTCCTCGGCCACGGCGCAGCCCTGTCGGCGCTCGCCGGTGCCGGCGCGCCGCTGGCGCTGAACCTGCTGGCGGCCGGCTCGGCGGCGGCGCAGGCGGCGGGCGACTACCGCGCGCTCGTGTGCCTCTTCCTCTTCGGCGGCAACGACACCTTCAACATGGTGCTGCCGACCGACGGCCACAACGGCGCCGGCGCGCCGACCGCGGGCACGAGCTGGGCCGCGTACACGACGACGCGCAACCAGGCGCCCGACCCGATCGCGCTGCTCGCGCCCGGCGTCGCGCCGGTGGGCACCGCCGGCGCCGGCACGCCGGCGCGGCTGGGCGGCGTGCTGCCGATCGCGCCGCTGAACGCCGCGGGCCTGAACACCGGCCGCACGTTCGCGCTGCATCCGCTGATGGGGTCGCTGCGCACGCTGTTCGACACCGACCGGCGCCTGGCGATCGTGCCCAACGTCGGCCCGCTCGTGATGCCGACGACGAAGGCGCAGTACGGCCAGAACTCGCACCTGAAGCCGGCGCGGCTGTTCTCGCACAACGACCAGCAAAGCACCTGGCAGGCGATGTTGCCCGAGGGCGCCACGAAGGGCTGGGGCGGCCGCATGGGCGACGCGCTCGCGGCGATGAACAGCAACGCCGTCTTCACCGCGGTGTCGGCCACCGGCGGCGCCGTCTGGCTGAGCGGCAACACGGTGCAGCAGTACCAGGTGGGCAGCGGCGGCGCGATCCGCGTCGGCGCCAACACGAACGGGCAGGTCTACGGCTCCACTGCGGTGGCCGAGGCGCTGAACCGCATCGTCGGCGCCTCGCGCGGCGGTCACGTCTTCGAAGCCGACGTCGCTGCCGTCTCGCAGCGCTCGATCGCCGCCGAAGCGCTGCTGCGCACCGCCCTCGTGCCGGCGAGCGACGCGCGCGTCGGCACGCCGCCGGCCACCGGCAACTACAACGCCAACGCCGACCCGAAGCTGCAATACGCGAACCCGCTCACCGGCGCGATGGCGTTCAACGCCGTCGCGCAGCAGTTGCAGGTGGTGGCGCGGATGGTCGAGGCGGGACAACGCGGCATCACCGGCGCGCGCCGGCAGGTGTTCTTCGTCAGCCTCGGCGGCTTCGACACGCACGATGCGCAGAACCGCAACCACGCCGACCTGATGGCGCGGCTCGCGCACGCGCTCGCGTACTTCGACACGACGCTCGGCGCGATCGGCGCGCGCACTGCCGTCACCACGTTCACCGCCAGCGACTTCGGCCGCACGTTCACGAGCAACGGCGACGGCACCGACCACGGCTGGGGCGCGCACCACTTCGTGATGGGCGGCGCGGTGCGCGGCGGCGATCTCTACGGCGCCTTCCCGGCACTGGCGACGAAGAACACGAACAACAACAACTTCGACGGCAGCGCGGACCAACTCGGCAACGGCTCGCTGTTGCCGACGACCTCGGTCGATCAGCTCGCGGCGACGCTCGGCACGTGGTTCGGGCTGTCGGGCACGCAGCTGGCCGACATCTTTCCGAACCTCGCGAACTTCGACGCGGGGCGGAGGAATCTCGGGTTCATGGTGTAGCCGGCGCGTCGGCTGCTGGCTGCTCTCGCGCTTCGGTCCGGGCGGCGAACGCCGGGTGGCCCAATCCCGCGCAGACTTGTGCACGCAGGCACCGCCGGTGGCCCGATCTCGCGCAAACCGGCGCAGGTTGACCGACGCGGGCCGCAGCTATCATCCGCCGCCCTCGTTGACCCCCTCGCGCCGCGGTGTCCTCTCCTTCTCTCAATCCGGCGCAGCTCGAAGCCGTGCACCACCTCGGCGGCCCCTGCCTCGTGCTGGCCGGCGCCGGCAGCGGCAAGACGCGCGTCATCACGCACAAGATCGCCAAGCTGTTGCAGCACGGCCTCGAGGCCAGGCAGATCGGCGCGATCACCTTCACGAACAAGGCCGCCGCCGAGATGCGCGAGCGGGCGAAGGCGCTCGTCGGCGCGCGCGCCGCGAAGGACCTCGTCATCTGCACCTTCCACGCACTCGGCGTGCGCATGCTGCGCGCCGACGGTGAGCGCATCGGCCTGAAGCCCAACTTCAGCATCCTCGACAGCGACGACGTGCTCGGCGTCATCCGCGATTGCGCCGGCAACACCGACAACGCGCTGGCGCGGCGCTGGCAGTGGACGATCAGCCTGTGGAAGAACCAGGGGCTCGACCCCGACGCGGCGGAAGCGGCCGCCGCCAACGACGACGAGCGCGTCGCCGCGCGCGTGATGCGCCGCTACCAGGAGCGGCTCGCGGCCTACCAGGCGGTGGACTTCGACGACCTGATCGGCCTGCCGCTGGCGATGATGCGGCGTGACGACGAGGCGCGCACGAAGTGGCAATCGACCTTCGGCCACCTGCTCGTCGACGAATACCAGGACACGAACTCGGTGCAGTACGAGTTGCTGAAGACGCTCGTCGGCAGTTCGGACAAACAACCCGGCCGCACGCCCTTTACTGCAGTCGGCGACGACGACCAGAGCATCTACGGATGGCGCGGCGCGACGATCGACAACCTGAAGCGCCTGCCGCAGGACTTCCCGTCGCTGAAGGTCATCGCGCTCGAACAGAACTACCGCAGCACCGGCCACATCCTGCGCGCCGCCAACGCGGTGATCGCGAAGAACCCCAAGCTCTTCGAGAAGAAGCTGTGGAGCGAGTTCGGCGACGGCGAGCCGGTCAAGGTGATCGAGTGCGACGGCGAGGAGCACGAGGCCGAGCGTGTCGTCGCGCGCATCCAGGCATTGCGCGGCGGCAAGCTCGGCGAGGGCAATTCGGTGAAGTTCGCCGACATCGCCGTGCTCTACCGCGCCAACCACCAGGCGCGGGTGTTCGAGCAGAAGCTGCGCGCGGCGCAGATCCCGTACAAGGTCAGCGGCGGCACGAGCTTCTTCGACCGCGCCGAGATCAAGGACCTGTGCGCGTGGCTGCGGTTGATCGTCAACAACGACGACGATCCGGCGTTCCTGCGCGCCGTGACGACGCCCAAGCGCGGCATCGGCCACCAGACGCTGGCCACGCTCGGCGAGTTCTCTTCCAAGCGGCGCGAGAGCCTCTTCGAAGCGCTCTTCGCGCCGACGCTCTCGGCGGCGCTGAAGGGCAAGGCGATCGACGCGTTGCACGAGTTCGGCCGTTATGTGAACGATCTCGAACACCGCGCCCGCCACACGAGCGGCAGCGAGGACGCGAAGGCGCTGCTGCTCGGCTGGCTGAAGGACATCGGCTACGAGCAGCACCTGTACGACGGCGAAGACAGCGAGAAGCTCGCGCAGGCGCGCTGGAGCAACGTGCTCGACTTCGTCGACTGGATCGCGCGGCGCTGCGGCGGCGAGATCGCGCAGGAAGGCGGCACCTTCGAGAGCGAGCGCCAGAGCGTCTTCGACGTCGCGCAGACGATCAGCATCATCATCAGCATCGCCGAGCGCGGCGAGGACACCGACGTCGTCACGCTGTCGACGCTGCACGCCGCCAAGGGTCTCGAGTGGCCGCACGTCGTGCTGGTCGGCGTCAACGAAGGGCTGTTGCCGTTCAAGGGCAGCGACGAGGAGACGACGGCCGAGCGGCTGGAAGAGGAGCGGCGGCTGATGTACGTGGGCATCACGCGCGCGCAGCGCACGCTGGCGGTGAGCTGGCTGCGCCGTCGCAAGCGCGGCCGCGAGACGGTGGCCGGCGTGCCGAGCCGGTTCTTGGCCGAGATGAAGCTCGACGAAGTGCAGACGAAGGAAGACCCGCGGGAGCGGATCAAGCGCCTGCGCGCGGAGCTGGCGGCGAAGGTGCAGGCGACGGAGACGGCCCAGGCGGCCGAAGCAGCCGCGTCTGCGGTGAAGACGGGCTGACGCGGGATGGCGAGCACGTCGCCGGCGGAGCCCGCGTTCACGCGCAAGCGCAACCTCGCGCTCGCCGCCGCTCTTGTCGTCTCGGCAACGCTCGCGATCCTCGCCGCGCCGTGGGCGCTCGCGACGCCGGCGCTCGCCTTCGTTTTCAAGCCATTGGCGACGTTGTGCGTGATCGCCTACGCGGCCGGCCGCGGCCGTGGCGAGCCGGCGCGGCGCTGGGTGCTCGCCGGCTTGTGGCTGTCGCTGGCCGGTGACGTGGCGCTGCTGTGGCCGAAGGAGGGCTTCCTGCCCGGGCTCGTCAGCTTCCTGCTCGCGCACCTGGCCTACCTCGTCGCGTTCACGCGCGTGCAGCGGTTCGCAGCCTGGTGGCCGGCGTTCGTGGCCTATGCGCTGGTGGCCGGGTTGATCCTCGCGCGCCTGTGGCCCGGCGTGCCGGCGGCGTTGCAGGTGCCGGTGATTGCGTACGTCGCGTGCCTCGCGTCGATGGCAGCGCAGGCGGCGGTGGTGTGGCGGCGCGGTGATGCCCTCGACAAGCGGCGCAGCGCGGTGCTGGCGGTCGGCGGCGCGTTGTTCGTCGCCTCCGACGCGATCCTCGCGACGAACAAGTTCGCCGGGCCGGTGCCGATGGCGAGCCTGTGGATCCTCAGCAGCTACTGGGCGGCGCAGTGGTGCATCGCGTCGTGGCTGGCGCCGAAGCGGTGAAGGCGCTCGCCCTCACGCCCTCACACCCTCAAGCCTTTACGGCCACTCCCGCCTCACGCAAGAACCCGAGCGCCAGCGCCGTGATCGACGGCCCGTCGCGCGTCACGTACGCGTGGCCGCCGGGGGCGCCGCTCCAGGCGTGGCCGAGGCCGCCGAGCAGCCTGCGGCGCAGCACGAGGCGCGCGCCCTCGAGGTGCTCTTCGCCATCGTCGAGCGTGTGCGCGCTCAAGGCCCCTTCGGCGCGCCGGCCGATCACGTGCAGCGCCTGCGCCGCGAGCTGCTCGGCACAAAGCGGCGTCACGACGTCATCCTCGCTGCCGTGCAAGACGAAGAGCGGCGCGCAGCCCTCGATGTGCAGCGCCGCCAACGCCGGCGAGATCGCGAGGCCTTCCTTCATCACGCGCCGCGGGTCCTGCAAGTTCGCGCGGCCGAGCAACGGCGGCGCAGCCACCGTCACCACCGCATCGAACCGCGCTGCGTGGTGAAAGGCCAGCAGCGCCGCGAGCCCGCCGCCGGCCGACAGCCCCATCGCTGCGACCTGGCCGGTGCGCACGTGCTGCCGCGCCGCGTCGAGCGCCTCGATCACGACGCTCAGTTCGCCCTGCCCGGCCTGCGCCGGCGGATGGAACCAGTTCCAGCAGCGCCAGGCGTTGGCGCTCTCGCGCTGCTCGGGGCACAGCAGCCGGAATCGCCCACGGTCGGCCGCGGCGACGAGGCCCGTGGCATGCGCGAACTCCATCGCCTGCTGGCCGCAGCCGTGCAGCAGCACGACGAGCGGCGCCTCTTCATCGTCGGCCAGCCCGCGCGGGGCGGTACAGCGCGCAGTCCCAGCTCGCGGTGCTCCACGGCCACGGCCACCACGTCCAGCTCGCGACCGACGCTTCGACCTGCAGGCGCAGCCAGCGCCCGCGCAGCAGGCCGAAGCGCTTGGCGACCCAGTTGCCGAACCGCTGCCACAGCGGCTGCAACCGGCGGAACCAGCGCGGACCGGCCATGCGTTATCGCCCGACGCCGAGCGCGAAACTTGCCCACAGCACCGCCAGCGACGCCAGCGTCACCGGCACGCCGACGCGCGCATGCGCGAGCCAGTCGATGCGCACGCCGGCGCGCTCGGCGAGGTCGACGACGATCAGGTTGGCGATCGAGCCGACGAGCAAGAGGTTGCCGGCAAAGGTGCTCGCCAGCGCAAGCATCACGCCCGCCTCGTGCGCCTGCGCGCTGCCGGCTTCGCCCAGATGCGGCAGCAGCAGCATCACCGCCGGCACGTTGGAGACCATGTTCGACAGCGCGGCGCCCAGCACCAGCAGCGCGCCGGGTTCGGCGACGTGCACGCCGCGCGCGGCCAGCCACTGCACGGCCACAGCAGCCAGCCCCGTGCCCTGGAAGGCGTGGTTGACGACGAACAGGCCGATGAACAGCAGCAGCAACTGCCAGTCGACATACCCCATCACCTGCGACGAATGCAGCCGCCGGCTGAGCAGCAGCACACCGGCGCCGACGAGCGCGGCCACGTCGCGCGGCCAGTCGGTGAAGACGAACACCATCATCAGCACGCCGGCGACGGCGAGGCCCTTGGCCGTCTGGAAGCGATCGAAGGCCGGCGAGTCGGCGTCGGCCGCGGCCTCGACGGTGGGGACGATCGACGCGGCCGGCCCGCTCGGTGCACGCGGCGCGGTGGCGTCGCCCGCCTTGGCTGCCGAGGCGCCGCGCCGGCCATCGACCCACGCCAGCCAGGCCCACGTCAGCACGAGCGCCAGCACCACCGGCACCCACGCGGCTTGCAGGTACGGCGCGAACGGCAGCTGCAGCACCGAGCCGATCAGCATGTTCTGCGGGTTGCCGATCAGCGTCGCGGCCGAGCCGATGTTGGCCGCGCAGGCCAGGCCCAACAGGAATGGCAGCGGGTCGAGCCGGCGCGCCAGGCAGATGCGTGCCACCACCGGCGTCATCGCCAGGCAGACGACGTCGTTGGAGAACACCGCCGACAGCACGGCCGCGACGGCGATCATCGCCGCCAGCAGCCCGGCGCGCGCCAGCGGCAGCGCACCGACCGCGCGCGTCACCTCGGCGTAGAAGCCGCCGAGCCGCATCTGCGCCGACACCACCATGAAGGCGAACAGCAGCACGATGGTCGGCAGGTCGACGGCGCGCGCCGCGTGCTCGGGCGTCAGGCCGGTGAGCGCGATCATCGCGATGGCGCCGAGCAGCGCAACGCCCGAGCGGTCGAGCTTGAAGTGCGGCAAGCCGCCGAGGAACATGCCGAGGTAGACGACGCCGAAGACGGCGACGACGCCCCAGTCGTGCGCAGACAGAGGCGACAGGGCCGAAAGGGCGGACAGCGCGGGCAGGTCGTGCAACGGCGGCGTGTGGGAGCGCGGGCGGGGCGCGAGGCGGCCGATGATAGGAGCCGCACGTTTCACGCCATGCGCCGCGCGGCATCACAGTGCTCCGCGCGGTGAGAACGCGGCGGCGCGGCGCCGCCTGCGCGCTACGACGGCAGGAAGTCCACCGGCCAGCTCACGACCATCGGCTCCACGTCCTTGGCGCCGAAATCGAACTGGCGGATGCGCGCGGCGAGCTTGCGCTCGAGGTCGTCGTTCTTCAACTCGCTGCTGAGGATGCGGCAGTCGACGACGTGGCCGGCGGGGTCGATCTTCAACTGCACGACGACCTTGCCCTGCAGCGACGAGTCTTCGCGCAGCGCGCGGTTGTACAGCGCGTAGATCGCGCCCTTGTTGCGCTCGAAGACGAGCTTGATCTCCTCGATCGAGCGGCTGGCCTTGCCGCTGCCGCTGCGCGTGAGCGTGCCGCCGGGCGCGGCGGCGCCAGCGCCCGCACCGCCGCCGGCGCCTGCGCGGCCGCTGCCGCCCGAACCGCCGCCGCCCGGGCCGCCGCCCCCGCCGCCGCCGGCATGACCCTCGACGACCGTCGTCGCGCGGCCGGCGAGGCCGCCGCCGCCGGTGTCGCGGCTGACCGCCGCGGTGTTGAGGCCGCCGCTGCCGCGGCCGGCGGTGCTGGTGATCATCGCGCGCGCCGGCAGGCCGGCCTCGGTGCCGGCGCCGACGCCGGGGCCGCGGCCCGTGCCGACACCCGGGCCCGGCGCGATGTCCTGGCGCAGCTGCACCGCGGCCGGCGCGGCGGCGATGGCCGCGATCTCGCTCGTCGCCGCGAGCAGGCCCACGCCCGAGGCGCGGCGGCGCGCCGCGGCGATCGCTTCGCCCGGCGGCTGGTTCGGCACCGGCCGGCGCGCCTCGGGCACCGGCGCGCGCTCGTCGCGACGCGGCGGCTCGGGCACGGGCTTCGGCGGCAGCGTCTGGTCGGCCAGTGGCTTGTCGGCCTGCGCCACCTGCGGCGCGGGCGCCGGCGGCGGCACGACGGGCTTGCGTTCGAGCAGCAGCCGGGCCAGCGGCGGCGGCAGCGGCTGCGCGCGTTGTTCGTCGGGCGCCGGCCGCGGGATGAACGGCAGGATCAGCGCCAGCAGCGCCACGACACCCAGCACGCGCCGCGTGATGCGGCGAAAGCGCTCCTCGTCGTCGGCGGCGATCGCCCAGGCGAGGACGGGCTTCCTGAACGAGACGGCGGCGAGCGATGCAGTGGCGGCAGCCATCACGCGTCCTTGCCTTCCTTGCGGCGCAGCGCGAACGACACGTCGCCGAAGTTGGCCTGCGCGCAGGTGACCATCACGCGCTTCAGCACGTGGTACGGGATGTCCTTGTCGGACATGATCGTGATCGCGTTCGTCGCCTTCTTGTTCTCGGTGCGCACGGCGACGCGCTGCGCCTGCTGGTCGAGCTCGGTCTTCAGCGGCGCGATCAGGTCGTCCTTCTGCCCGGCCACCGCAACGAGGTCGGCGACCTTGCGGCCCTCGACGAGGATCTCGGTGCCGCTGACGACCAGCACGACGGCGGGCTTGGGGTCCTTGTCGGCGGTGGACAGCGGGAGTTGCACGGCCTTCGGGCTCGGCAGCGTCTCCACCGGGCCCACCTGCGCGAGCAGGAAGAAGATCAGGATCGTGAAGATGTCGATCAGCGCGACGAGGTTCATGTCCACCGACGAACCGGCGCGTTTGCGCGCCGCGCGTTTCTCGGTCGCGGTCATGCTCATCGTGCGGCTCCGCCGCGCACCGGCGCGTCACCGACCGCGATGTCGGGGAAGAGCTCCGCCATCACGACCTTCGCGCTGCCGTTCTCGATGCGCGAGCTGGGCGCGGCGCGCACCGCGTCCATCACCTGCACGAGCTGGTCGTACGAGGTCTCGGGCTCGGCGAGCACGGAGACCTCGGTCTTGTCGGGGAAGCGCTGCTTGATCTGCACCATCAGCGCGTTCAGCGTCTTCAGCGCGACGCGGCCGTCGGCCAGCGTCTCGCGTGTCGCCGGCACGGCCGAGGCGGCGGCGCCGGGTGCGCCGGTGGCGTTGGCCGGCGCCGGGTTCGCGCGGTCGATGCGCTGGATCAGCCCGCCGACGCGGTCGCCGACCTCGAAGCCGTCCTTGCGGATCACCACTTCGAGCTGCAGCTCGCCGGCCTTGATGCGATCCAGCGGCCCGCCGGCACTGGGCGCCGGCAGCGCCAGGTCCATCACCGAAAGGCGCGTGAAGACAGCGGTGGACAAAAGGAACGGCACCAGCACCACGATCAGGTTGATGAACGCGGTGACCTCGAGGTGCACGGCCTCGCGCTTGAGGCGGCGCTTGCGCATGTCGGAAGACCTCGTTGTCTCTGTGCGTGGGTGCGGGCTTCAGCGCGTCGCCGCCGCCGATGCCGTGGCCGCGCCGCCGGCGTGCTCGTAGGCCGGCGTGGACATGCGCTGCACGAGGTTCAGGAAGGTGATCTTCGCGGCTTCGAGGCTGTCGACGATCTCGGTGGCGCGCGCCTGCAGGAAGCTGTGGATCAAGAGGAACGGGATCGCGACCATCAGCGCGAAGGCCGTGTTGTTCATCGCGATCGAGATCGAGGCGCTCAGCAACTCGGCCTTCTCGGCCGGGTTGACGGCGGCCACCGCGGTGAAGCCCTTGATCAGGCCGATGATCGTGCCGAGCAGGCCGACCAGCGTGATGACGTTGGCGAAGGTGGCGATGTAGTGCGTGCGCTTCTCCAGGCGCGGCACGATCTCCATCATCCCTTCTTCCATCGCATGCTCGATGTCCTCGCGCTTGCGCGAGCCGCCCATGCGCTCGATGCCGTTGGCGACGATCTTGCCGATCGCCGAGTCGCTGCGCGCGGTGATGCCGTGCACTTCGCGGAAGCGCCCGCTTTGCAGCATCGGCAGCACCTGGTCCCACACCTTGCGGTTGTCGGCGCGCGCGCGGCGCAGGAAGACGAAGCGCTCGATCGCGATCGCCAGGCCCAGCGCCATCAGCGTCAGGCTCGGGTAGAGGAAGGGACCGCAATCGACGAAGAACTTGACGACGGTCTGGAAGGTGTTCATGGCGGGAGGGCTCCGGGAGGGGAACTGACGCTGGCCGCGAAGGCTAAGGGCAGTCGGCGCCGGGGACATGGTCCGCAGGCGCAAGTGAAGTTACAAATTGGATTCGAGGGGGCGACTATCGCGCTGCGCGGTCGCGGCGGCCCGAGGAATTCGGCCAGGAATCGGGACGAAATCGCGGCGGGCGGGTGCCGTGCCAGGGATGCGCGGGATACGTCAGCGGGTGGGCGCAGCCGGCGCGGTCGTGGCGGCAGTGGCCGGCTTCGCCGCAGCCACGGCCGCGGCGCGGATCTGCGCGTCGTAGCTCACCTGCCGGCGCAGCACGTCGCGGTCGATCGGGGCCAGCGCTTCGTCGACGACGCCGGTGACGGCGCGCCCGCCCATGTGGCCGTGCAGCGGCTTCTTCCACGGCACGATGTACAGCACCTTGGGCAGCTCGCGGTTGCCGATGATCTGCGTGCGATCGAGGTCGGCGCGGTCTTGCGCGCGTGCGGCCGGCGGGGCGGCGAGCGGCAAAGCGGCGGCCAGGGCGAGCAGCCCCCAGACGACGGGGGCGCGGCGGCCCGGTGCGGCTTCGACGGTGGCCTGGTTCATTCCTTCTCCTTGCGCGGTGTGTCCGCAGCAGGTGCCACAGCCGGCGCCGAGCCGGCGAGCTTCGGGGCGGCCTTGCGGCTTCTCAGTTCGGCGAGCCACTTGTTGATCATCGCCGCCTCGGCCGGCAGCAGCGCCGCGCCGCGCGTGTACAGCTCGACGGCGCGGGCCGGCTCGCCGAGGTACATGTCGTGCAGGATCGCCAGGTTGATCAACGCGCCGGCGTGCGTCGGGTCGAGTTCGAGCGCGGTTTCGTAGGCGCGGCGCGCGTGGTCGAAGCGGCCGAGCGCGCGCCAGGTGATGCCGAGCTGGTTGTGGAAGGCCGCCTGCTTCGGCGAGAGCTTCACCGCCTCTTGCAGCGCCGCGGCCGATTCGTCGAAGCGCGCGGTGCGGCGATAGACGATGCCGAGGTTCGCGTGCACGCCGCCAAGCTGCGGCTGGCGCGCCGCGAGTGCCTTCAGCGCGCGCTCGGCCTCGGGCAGGCGGTTGGCGCGCAGCATCCGCACGGCTTCGTCGAAGGCGGCTTGCGTGGCGGCGTCGATCGGGGGCGGCGGGGGTTCGGCGGCGGGCGGAGGCGGTGTTGGGGCGGCTTCGACCGGTGGCGCGGCGACAGGAGGCGGCGCCGGCGCCGGCGTGGCGGCGGGAATCGGCGATGCGGGCACGGGTGCGGGCGGCGGCGGCTCGGCAGGTGCCGAGAAGAACGGAAAGACGGCGCAGCCAGACAACAGCGCCGCGAAGGCCGCAGAGGCAGCGATGGTCCGCGCCATCTGAAACCGTTCGCGCCGAGCCTGTCGAAGCGCCGTTGGTACCAAGCCCTTCGACAAGCTCAGGGGGGGCTTCGACGGGCTCAGCCCGAACGGATCTGTTCCGCCCCTGTTTGCGAACTCGCGCGCTTCAACGGACTGCATCGAGTGCCTCCTCGCTGCGTTCGCTCTTGGCCCAGCGCGCCGGCTTCAGCGTCGCCAGCGCTGCGAGGCTCTTCTTGATCCAGTCGTCGTAGAGCCCCTGCGTCGTGCGGCGCGCGTTGGTCTCGTGCAGCTCGATCGCCTTCTCCTCGAACGGGAAGGCCTGTTCCTCGAGCAGCACGTTGTATTGCTCGAGCTCCATCTTCTTCAGGCTGCGCGGCCGCTGCGAGCCGAGCATCGACTTGCCGAAGTCCTGGTACAGCGCCGCGGTGTGGAAGGTGGCCGCGGTCACCGCTTCGGCGGCACCGTCGGCGCTGGCCTCGGCGTAGGCCTTCAGCAGCGTCTGCATCGCCGCCTTCTTCTTCTTCAGGTTCGGCGCCAGCGGCTCGACGAGGCGGACCTTTTCGTAGGCGTCGCGCAGCGGCTGTGCCAGTTCGATCGCGGCCAGCGACGACAGCGCCTTCGTGCGCGGCGTGCGCGCCGCGCCACCGGCCAGCTCCGCCGTGCGCAGCGCGCGCGTCCAGCTGAGGGACTTGGGCGCCTGGCCGTCGGCGCGCGTCAGCTGCACGAGCTTCCAGCGTGCCTCGGTCGCGGCGTCCAGCGGTTGCGGCCAGGCGGCGAGGTAACGCTCGTAGGCGGCGATCGTCGTCTTGCGCGCCGCGCCGGCGACGGCCGGCCCCGGGCTCGCCGCCAACACGTCAGTCATCGCCTTCTCGTGCAGCTCGGCCGCCTGCCACTGCGCCGAGCGGCGCAGCGCCGGGTCGCCGGCCGCGGCGGCGATGCGTTCATATTCGCCCGCCGCCGCGGACCAGCGCTTCTGTTCGCTGTGGGCGAGCGCAAGCTTTGCGGGCACGTCGGCCTGCAGCGCATGGCCCGGGTGGCGGCGGCGGAAGTCTTCCAGCGACGCGGCGGCGCCGGCCCAGTCCTTCAGGCCGATCAGCGCGGTGGCGACATCGAACTGCGCCGCCGCACGCATGCCCGACTGCGGCGCCAGGCTCGCCAGGCGCTCGAAGTGGCCGATCGCCTCGCGCATGCGGCCCGCCGCGCGCGCGGCATCGCCCTGCTTGTAGATCGCGAGCGCGCGCCGCTCGGCGAGGTCGCCTGCTTCGCGCGTGCCGCTGCCGGCGCGTTCGATCGCCTGGCCGAAGGCCTGCTCGGCCTCGGCGAGCTGGCCGCGGTCGAAGGCGCTGACGGCGATCACCGTCCAGGCGACACGCTGCTCGGCAGCGCTCGCGGTGCCGCCGAGTGCCTGGCGCGCGACGGCCGAAGCGCGCTCGGCCTCGCCAAGCGCGAGCAGCTGTTCGGCCGCGTTCGTCGTCACGCGGCCAGCGCGCGTGTCGGCCGGGAAGGTGTCGGCAAACCGCAGCGCGCTGGTGATGCCGGCGCGTTGCGTTGCGGCGCGCGCCTCGGGCGTGCCGGCGGCCTTCGCCAGCTCGGCGTGCGCGAGCAGCGCGCTGTAGCCGGCATCAGCGGCCTTGGCGAACGCGGGGGATTGGGTCGCCGCCGAAGCGGCGGCCGTGCCGGCGGCCGCCGCGCCTAACGGCGCACCGTAGGCGACCGTCTCGTACTCGTCGACCGCCGCGGCGAACTGCTTGTCCTCGAACAGCAGCTCGCCGAGCAGGAAGCGCTGCTGCACGACCTCGGCGTCGTTCGGGAACGCGGTCAACAGCTCGCGGTACCAGCGCACCGCTTCCTGCAGATCGGCGCGCGACTTCGTCTGCTGCGTCGCCGCGTGATGGTGGCGCGCGAGTTCGGCGAGGTGGCTCTTCACGCGCGGCTGCGCCGCCTGCCAGCCCGCTTCGTTGGCGCGGCGGAACTCGCTCGTGCGGCCGTAGCGGGTCACGAAGTCGCGCTTGGCCTCCAGCGCCAGGGTCGGGAAGCCCTTGCTCTCGTGGATCTCGATGACCCGCGCCAGCAGCTCCGGCGCCGGCGACGCGAGCGGCCGCAGCCGCGCGTAGAACGCCAGCGTGTCGGCGGCGTCCTTCGGCCGGTCCTGCTTCAAGTACAGCTCGGCCAGCTGGACGTAGACGTGGTGCTCGTAGCCGCGGCGCAGGTGGGCCGGGTCGGGGTGCGTGATGTACTTGCCGATCGTCGCCGGCCCTTCGAGGTTGGCCAGCGCCAGGCTCATCACGCGGTGCGTGTCTTCGAGCAGCTCGCGGTCGGCGCGCGTCAGGTGCGCCAGCGGGTCGGGGCCGGGCGAGGCGCGGCCGCCGAGCTTGATGTCGAGCACCTTGAAGAAGGGTTCGAGCGCGTCGTCGAGCTTGGCCTGCTTGAACAGCGACCAGCCGCGCATGTACAGCGCGCGCTCGGTGAACGGCGTCTGCGCGCGGCTGCGCAGCACGGTGGCATAGGCCTCGCCGGCGCCGGCGTAATCGCGCGTCGCGAACAGCAGCTCGCCGCGGCGGAAGTGCACCTCGTCGGCGTGCACGGTGTCGGGGTAGTCGCGCGCGATGCGCGTCAGCGTCTTCAGCGCCGCTTCGAGGTCGCCGCCTTGCTCCTGCGCGCGCGCGATCTGGTAGAGCACGCGGTCGCTGCCCGGCGCGTTCGGGTGCTCGCGCAGCACGCGCTCGTACTGCACGACCGCGGCCTTGTAGTCGGGCGAGGCGCCGCCGTCGGCGCTCTTGCGGTCGGCAAGGTCCATCTCGAGGTCCGCGAGGCGCCGCATCACCTCGGGGCGCTGCGGTGCGTCCTTGGCCACGTCGAGGAAGGCGCGGTAGGCCGACATCGCACGCGCTTCGTCGCTGGCGACGCCGCTGTCGCGCGGGATCTCGACGGTGCGCGAGGCCAGCGTCGCGAGCGTCGGCGCGTCGTCGCCCGGTGGGCGCTTGTCTTTGGTGGCGCAGCCGCAGAGAGCGAGCAGCGCAAGCGCCAGCGTGCTCAGACGTGCCGCGGCGGGCGTCACTTCGGCGCCTCCGTCGCAGTGCCGGTGCCGGTGCTTGCTCCAGGCGCAACACCGTCACGCTCATTCGGCGCATCGCTGCGCCGCACCGCCAGCTGCGCGCGATCGTGCAGTTGCGCGATGCCCAGCCGCGCCTGCGTCGTGTAGACCTCGAGGCGTTGCTGCTGCGCTTGCAGCGCGGTGACGGCGATCTCCTGCAACTGCGCGGCCTGCTCGCCGCGCAGCGCGGCCACCTGCGGCACGAGGCCGGCGATGCGCTGCTCGAGCGCGGCGATGCGGGCAGCGAAGACCTCGAAGCGCGCCGGCTCCTCGGCCGCGGCGCGCACCAGCGCCGCGTCTCGCGCGCGCGCTTCGGCCACCGCCTCGGCGCTGCCGCGCAGCGCCTTCTGTGCCTGCCACAGCCGCGCCGGGTACTGCTGCGTCATCTGCCAGGTCAGCGCGCCGGCGACACGGCGCAGCCGTTCGCGCGCGGCGTCCGCTTCGGCATCGCCGGGCGCCGCGCCTTGCAGCGTGGCGAGGCCGCTTTCGATGCGCTGCAGGTGCGCGCGCTCGCGCGCGTCGGCCAGCGCCGCGGCGTCCTGGTTCGCCTCGACGGCGGCCAACTCGGCAACGACGGCCCCGCGGCGCTTCTCGAGGCCGTCGATGTCCATCGCGCCGGCCCGCTCGCGCATCTTCGGCAGCCGCTCGGCGAAAGCCTGGCGGCGGTTCGCGAGCATGTCGTGGTACGTGCCGAGCTTGCCCTGCCAGCCTTCGAGGTTGCGGCCGATGAAGACGAGGTCGTGCAGGTTCTTGAACGCTTCCTGGAACTCGTGCCCGGCGAGGATCGGCGCCAGGTGGCCGGCGTGCGGCATCTCGGGCAGGCGCTCGGCGCCGCCGAGCCAGCCCATGCCAGCGCGTGGGTTGCGCTCGAGCAGCGCCTGCACGAACGCGCCGCCGCGGATCGCGGTGATCGACTGGTCGAGCGCCCGGCGCTCGCCGTCGAACGCGGCCACCGCCTTCTGGTAGCCGTCGAGCGCCGCGGCGCTGGCGCCGGCTTCGGCGAGTGCGTAGGGCCACGCGATGTGCGCTTCGACCGACGACGCTTCGCTGACCGGCCGCGCGCGCAGCTCGCCCCACGGCACGAGCGCGCGCTTGGGCTCGCCGAGTTCGAGCGCCGCCCAGCCGTGGCCGAGCAGCGCCTTGCCGGCATCGGGGCCTTGCAGGCGCACGCGCTCGAAGTAGCGGCGCGCGTCGGCGCCGAGCTGCTGGCCCAGCGCCGCGAAGCCGAGCGCGACGTTGGCGCGGTCGCGCAGCGCGCGCTGCTCTTCGTCGGCGGCGCCTTGCTGGCCGAGCACGTCGAGCAGCGCCGTGCCCTGCGGCAGGTCGCCGGCCTTGACGAGCGCGACACCCAGGTTGAAGCGCGCCACCGCGCTCGCCTCGGGCGGCAGCGTGCGCAGCAGCTCGGCCGCGGCAGCGTGCTCGGCACGCGCCATCAGCAAGCGCGCCTGCAGCAGCACGCGCTCTTCCTGCAGCGGCGCGGGCAGCGGTTGCTCGATGCGCGCCAGCGCCGCCTCGGCCGCGTCGGGCAGCCCGCGCTGGTAGCGGATCTTCGCGAGGAAGAACCAGGCGCGGTCGCGCGCCGACAAGGGCAGGTTCTGCGCCAGCAGCCGCTCGAAGACGCCGCCGGCCTCGTGGTGCAGACCCCAGCTCAGCAGCAGGCCGCCGCGCAGCAGCTCGCTCTCGTCGTCGTGCGGGCTGACGCGCTTGAAGTGCTGCGAGACCATGAGGCCGGTGACGGCCTCGAAATGCTTGTCCTGGAAGAACTCGAAGAGCGCGTCGCCGTAATGCGGGGCGCGCACTTCGCGGGGGGTGAAGGTGGGGTCGGTTGTGGCGGGGGTCGATTGCGCGAGCGCCGCGGGAGCGAGCGCGATCGCGACAACGGCCGCCAGCGCGGTGCGCACTGCGCGCCCGGCGTCGGTTCGCACCCTCGACCGAACCGCTTTCACTGCCAAACTTTCACCTCGAACTCCGGCTGCAGCTTCGCGAGGCTGTCCTTGATGCGCAGCTCGATGTACTTCGGCTCGGTGCCCTTGTCGAACTTCAGCGTCACGCCGCGCTTGTAGTCGCGCGTGTGCGGGCCGCGGCCGGTGAAGAAGGCGTCGATCGCGTGTTCGCCGGCCTTCAGGTTGCCGACGAAGATGCGCTGCACGCCGCCGCGGTGCAGCGCCTGCACTTCGAGCGGCGTGTACAGGTGCGAGGCGATGACCTTGTCGTCGAGCTTGATCTGCACCGACTCCAGCTCGAAGAGCTTGCCGACGTCCATGCTGACGAAGAGCGCCACCTGCGTGCCGGCCGGGAACAGCAGCTCTTCTTCGAGCACGAGCAGGTCGCGGTTGAGGCGGATGACCTCGGCCTTGATGTCCTGCACCCGCTGGTCCAGGCCCGCGGGCGCGGCGCCCGGCGTGGGCACCGCGGGCGCCGCCGAGGCGGCAGCGGCGGGTGCAGATGCGGCCGCTGCAGCCGGCTTCACCGGCGCGGCCGGCTGCCCGAACGCCACCGCGGCGCCAAGCGCGAGCGCGCCGCCGACGGCCAGGCGCTGAAGGAAGGATCGAACGGCGAACATGGTGAAACGCCTCAGAGGAGAGAAGACGCGTGGCGTGCTGGAAGCTGGACGCTAGAAGCGCGCCGACAGCAGCAGCTGCAGCACGGTGGCGTTGTGCGAATACGCGCCGCCGGTGCGCACGTCGGTGAAGTCCTTGAATTTGAACTGCTTGCGCTCGATGACGCCGGTGAACTTGGTATCGAATCGTGCCCAGGCGCCGCCGAAGGTGTAGGTGGCTTTCGCGTTGACGGCGTGGCTCGTGAAGCTGCCGATCTGCCGGTTGCGCGAGACGTACTGCGTCTCGGCGAGCGCGTTGTCGCTGTAGAAGAGCGCCGAGCCCTGCGTGTGCATGCGCCAGCTCGCCTCGGCGAGCCACCCCGCGGCAACGTAGCGCGCGGCGCCGAACTCGGCCGTGTGCGCGGTGATGTCCCAGTTGTCCCAGAAGTAGCGGTACTCGGCCTTCAGCGCCGTGCGCGTGGGGCCGTCGCCGTAGTCGTAGATGCTGCGCAGCTTGACGGCGCGGCTCGAGCGCGTGCGCGGCACGCGCTCGGGCACCGCGGCGCCGAACACGCGCGCGGCGCGGTACGGGCTGCCGAGGAAGCCGGCGTCGGAGACGGCCTCGAAGTTGGCGCTGGTGATCCAGCGCGGCGAGAGGATCTGCGTCAGCCCGAAGCGGTACTGCCAGTGCTTGGCCACCTCCTGGAACGCCGGGTCGTTCGAGTGGCGCACCTCGTCGGCCGAGCGCGTGAAGCCCAGGCTCACCGTCGTCATCGCGCCGAAGACCTCGTGCGCCACGTCCAGGCTCACCGCGTTCACGTCGTAGTCGGGCTCGCGGCTCGCGTACAGGCCCATCGAGACGAGCGTGTCGCGCACCAGCCAGTCGGCGCCGAGGTCGTAGGCCTGCCGCGTCTCCTTGAAGGGGCTGGCGGTCGTCACCACGTCGATCGACGCGTTGCTGACCGCGTCGACGTAGTAGCCGCCGGTCAGCGACACCTTGTCGGCGAGGCTCTTGCGCACGAGCAGCGCCGGGCCCTGCGCGCGCACGCCGCCGCCGTCGTAGTAGTGGTAGATGAGTTCCGAGCGCTCCTCGGGCAGCGTCGCGGCGCCGGCCGGCGCGGCGACCAGCGAGGGCGCGATGCCGGGCAGCAGCCGCTGCAGCAGCCGGCCGAGCCAGCGCACGCGCTGCGCGAGCGTTTGCAGATGGCGCAGCAGCGGCGCGGTGGCAGGCATCGCGGGCGCGCGCTCAGTTGCAGCCACAGCCCCCTCCTTGCACGCCGGTGGCGCCACGTGCGCCTTCGCGCACGAGGTGCACGTGTTCGCGGTGCTTCTCGGTCAGCGCCGTGCGCGCGAACTGCATCAGCGGGTCGGCCAGGCGCTCGCGCTCGTAGGGCTTGACCCAGGGCTCGGGGGCGGCGCAGGCGGAGGTCAGCAGCGCCATCGCGGCGAGCGCAGTGAAGCGGATGAAGGATCGGCTCATCGTTCGGCTCCGGGACAACGAGGTACTGCGCCTCATTCCTTCACCAGCGCGCGGATCTGCGCGTCATAGGTGGCCTCGACGCCCTCGCGGTAGCCCTTGTGCACGTGGCGCACGCGGCCGTCGCGGTCGATCAGCACCGTGCCGGGCATGCTGTCCAGCGCGTAGCGGCGCGTCACGGTCTTGTCGGTGTCGAGCAGCACCGGGAACGTCAGCCCCATGCGCGTGGCCAGTGCCACGGCCGCCTTCGGGTCGTCGTCGATGTTGACGCCGAGCAGCTCGAAGCCGGCGCTCTTGTACTTCGTGTACAGCCGATTCAGGTGCGGCATCTCCACCTTGCACGGGCCGCACCAGGTGGCCCAGAAGTTGACGAGCACGACGCGGCCGCGCAGTTCGCCCAGGCGCAGGTTCGCGCCGGCGGCGCTCTTCAGCGTGAAGTCGGGCGCCGGCGCCGCGGGCGTGACGGCGGCGCGCGCGCGGCGGCTCGTGACGAGCGAGCCGAACAGTGCCGAGGCGCCCAGGCTCGTCAGCAGCACGCGGCGGCCGTGGCGGCGGATCGAGAGGTCTTGTGGTTTGGACATGGGTCGCGATTCCGGGTGGACTCGTTGGACTGGACTTGCCGCGTCAGAACAGCACCGTCACGCCGAGCGTGATCTCGGGGTTGTGCGTCGTCTCGCGGCGGCCGAGCAGGTCGAGGCTGAACATGTGGTCGCGCACCTCGGTCTGCACGGCGAAGCGCTGGTTCCACAGCAGCCGCAGGCCGAAGCCGATGTCGATCGTCTGCTTGCGCTGGCCGGCGAAGTCGGTGGTGCCGGCGCCGGCGAGGATGTAGCCCTGCGAGAGCTTGGCCGTGCCGCGGCCGAAGAACACCTCGCCGGGCAGCAGGTTGTAGCCCATCGCCAGCGTGTAGTACTTCAGCGTCTCGGTGCGGTTGACGAAGACGCCGCCGGGCAGGATCTGCCTGAACGCCTCGTCGCTGACCTTCGTGCTGCCGTACTGCGCGGTGACGAAGAAGTCCTCGGTGATGTGGTAGCCGACACGCAGGCCCGACACGCCGCTGGAGCCGAAGTTCTGCGTCGAGTAGGTGCCGCCGAAGAGACCGATCTCGAAGTCGCGCGACGGGTAGTTCGGCAGCTTCAGGTCGCGACGCGCGACTTGCGGCTCGACGACCGACGGCGCGGCAGCGGGCGCCGGTGTCGTCGAAGGGATCGGCGACGCGGGCGTCGGCGTTGCGCCAGGAGCAACCGTCGTGCTCGGCGCAGCGCCCGCGCCGGGTGGCATGGCCGGCACCGGCGCCGTCGCCACCGACGGCGTCGTCGCGTACGGCGTCGTCGGCGCCGGCGGCGCGGGCGGCGGCTTCGTCGCGCAGCCCGCGGCCAGCGCCGCGGCGGCGGCCAGCGCCAACGAGAAGAAGGATGAGCGGTTCATCGCGGCGGCTTCAGAAGAAGAACGAGATGCCCAGCGTCGTTGCCCGGTACTCGAGCGTGCGCTGGTCGGAGACGAAGGCGGCGTAGAGCGACCAGTCCAGCCGCGCCACGAAGCGCTCGGAGAGGTACCAGCGCAGGCCGACGCCGGCGTGGCCGAGGTTGGCATTGACCGTCTGCGCCTGCACGAGGCTGGCGTTGGGGATGTTGCGAAAGCGCCCGAAACCCACACTCGCGAACGGCGACCACCGCCGGTCGGCCCACGGCTCGCTGACGAGCGCCAGGTGCCACAAGTCGGTGCCCGAGAAGGCGCCTTGCACCTGCGCGAAGGTCAGCTCGGCGGCGAGCGTTTCACCCAGGCGCACGCCGGTGAAGAGCTTCAACATCGGCTCGGCGCGCAACTGCCCCCAGGCGGCGCCGAACTCGACGCGGCGGCCGAGGTAGTCGTCGAGCAGCAGGTCGCGGAAGGTCTTGCCGGCGCCGGCTTCGGTGAGCGTGCTTTCGAGCTGCGAGCGGTGCACCCAGCCGACGACGCCGCCGGCGCTGGTTTCGCTGCGCACGCGGTACCAGTCGGTGCGGCGCAGCTCGATGCGGATCCAGCCCGCGCGCTCGACGACGTGGAACACCGGGTAGCCGCGGCCGGGGCCGGTGCGCAGCTCGATGAAGGGGTCGGCGACTTGCAGGCGCTCGACGAATTCGGGGCCGTATTGGGGGGTTGTGGCGGGGGCGGGGGTTTGTGCGGCGGCCGGTGAGCTGGTGAGCACCACGAACACCGCAGCACAGGCGCAATGCCACAGCCCTTGCAGAAACTTCATTCGCCTGGTTCCCTGATGTTCTTGTGCATTCGCGGGCCCTTCGACAGGCTCAGGGCAGGCTTCGACAAGCTCAGCCCGAACGGTTTGGGGATTGCCCTTCGCGCTCCCGCTCCCAGCGATCAACTCGATCCGATTCAATCCGTATTGCACGCCCCGGTGTTCACGTCGGCCGGCGTGAACAGGTTGGCCGCGGCGGCGCTGAACTCGTCCTGGCCGGCCGGCATCGGCCGCGTGATCCAGTAGGCGATGATGCGCGCGTTGGCGTCGTTCTCGTCGGCGAAGACGAGGCCGCCGCCGTGCAATGCGGTGCGCACGAGCGGCTTGTTCAAGAGCCGGCTGGCCTGCGGCGCGCCGATCAGCGTCTCGCCTTGCGACGAGTAGAAGTTGCGGTACATCTCGGTCAGGCGCACCGCGTCGGCGTTGGCCGCCGCGGTGGCCAGGTCCACCGGCGCGGCGGTGCCGACCAGGCGCAGCGCGCCGCCGGTGCCGTTGGTGTTGTCGTGGCAGCCGCTGGCCGCGCAGCTGTTGACCGAGGTGACGCCGTGGATCGTCACCGGCAGCTGCGCGACGAGGATCGGCATCACGCAGCGCTGGAAGTAGGCGAACGAGAGCTTCTGCCCGTTCGCCGTGCCGGCCGGGTTGGCGATCGTCGCGGCGTTGTCGAACGGGTTCGTGCCGTCGCCGCCGCCGCACGAGGCCAATGCAACGAGCGCGGCGGCGAAGGACGCACGAAGGACGCTGCGGGAGCAAGGAGTCATCGGCAAGCCGTGGCGATCCAGTTGGCGATGGCGGTGTAGCCGGCGCTGCCGGCGGCCAACACCGGCGCCGCCTGGCCGGTGGCGCCGCTGGGGTGCGGCACCGTCGAGGGCCGCGCCAGCAGCGGGTTGGCCGCGGCGAGGCAGGCATTGTTGATCATCGTCAGCGTGACGTTGAAGTCACCTTCGGGATTGCCGGTGAGGATGAAGCGGTTGCGCGTGAAACCCATGCCCGGCTGGTGGCAGCTCACGCAGTTGGCCTGCAGCACCGGCAACACGGTGGCGGTGAAGCTCTCTTCCGACAGGCCGTTGAGGGTGCGCACGACGCCGTTGGCGTTGAACGGGTCGTTGTAGTACTGGCCGCCGAGATCGATCCACTCGGCGACGAGCCGCTTCTCGGCCTTGTTCAGCAGCGTCGCGTGGTTCGGCGCCGTCGCCGGCGGGTTCGGGAACGCGGTGCGCGCCGCGGCGCCGGCGTGCAGCGTGTCGCCGAACAGGATCTCGGTGAGCCGGCTCTTGCGCGCCTGGCCGACGGTGTTGGTGTCGCTGGCGCCGGTGTTGACGAGCGCCGGGCCGCGCACCACCTCGGGCACGCCTTCGACCAGGCGCGTCACCGGCTGGCCGTTGGCGTCGAGCTGCGGGTCGCCGAGCAGCAGTTCTTCGTAGCTGACGAGGCGGCCGGTGCCGGCAACCGTGCTGCGCAGGTCGAGCTTCGTCGGGTCGCTGTGGCAGTTGATGCAGGTGTTGACGCCGCCCGTGCCGCGCGCCTTCGTCCACAGCGGCTGGATGTGGTCGGGGTAGTTGATGACGCCGTTGACCGGCACCGCGGTCGTCAGGTCGTCGGCGGCGCTGGCGTTGCCGGTGTAGCGCAGCGAGATCGCGGCGCGCGCCGTGACGCCGGGCTTCGTGGTGTCGGCCCACTCGTCGGTGAACACCGGGTGCGCGCCGATCGACAGCACCGAAGGATCGAGCCGCGCGCGCAGCGAGGCCATCGTCTCGCCCGACTGGTGCTGCGCGGCCAGCGCGGGCTTGACCGCGGCGGGCATCGTGTTGACGACGACGCCGCTGTTCAGCGCCGCGCCGCGGCGCGGGCTGTGGCAGCCGTCGCAGGTGCGGCGCTCGCCCGGGCGCACCTGGATCCAGTTGGGGTGCGTCTGGAAGGCGCGGCCCTGCGCGTCGACGACCTGCAGCGCCAGCGGCACGTCGGCGGGCACCTGCAGCTTGAACGAGCCGTCGGGTTCGACCATCGTGTAGCCGAGGATCTGCTGCGGCTCGAAGTCGGTCTCGCCGATCGCCCGCCGCGTGCCCATGCCGGCCGGCGGCGCCACCGCGCGCACCGCGCGCAGGAAGCGCACCGGCGTGCAGTGGTAGGCCGGGTCGGCCGGATCCTTCAGGCGCGCGACGTCGGCGACGTTCGAGCGCGTCTCGGTGTGGTCGGGCGTCGCGGTCTTCATCGCGATGCCGAGCGTGCAGCCGGCGCCTTTGTCGCTGGCGGCGATCATCGTCTCGCCCATGCGCAACAGGCCGTCGGTGTCGTAGATGCTGCGCACCTCGATCAGCGCCATGTCCTGCGCGGCCAGCGTCGCGTCCACCGTCGTCGGCTGCGTCGCGTTCGGCTCGGCGCGCGCCTGCAGCGGGATCGGGTCGGTGTACATGAAGCCGGTCGGCGGCGAGGCGACGTTCAGCCACGTGTTGTCGCGCGGGTCGAACATGTAGATGCCGTAGGCCGCGGGCGCGTTGTCCTGCACCGCGGCGGTGGCGCGCTGCTCGGGGGTCATCGTCTCGTCTTCGAGCTCGGCGCGCTCGGCGGCGGTGAGCGTCGCGCACGGCACGACGGCGCCGTTGCGCGTCACCTCACACGGGCGGTAGGCGAGCAGGATGCGGTCGGTGCCGTCCCACAGCGGATACGGCGTGCTGATGCGGCCGAATTCCGACAGACCCCGCTCGTCGGACAGCGGCTTGTCGGTGCCCTGCTGCTGGCCGCCTTGCACCGGCACGCCGGTGTTGGCCGGCGTGCCGTACTCGCTGTAGTTGGCCGCGTCGATGAACTGCAGCGAGCCGCCTTCCTGCGTGCCCGACAGGCTCATCAGCGAACTGGTGAGGAAGCCCTTGAAGCGGCCGTTCGGATCGGTCTCGCGCGGGTGCAGGAAGCTGTTGCCCGGGCTCAACGCGCCGTAGAGCACGAAGAGGTCGGTGCCGTCGGGCTTGCTGCGGAAGATCGCGAAGCGGTTGTGATCGGCCGCATGCTCCCAGCGCGAGAACATGATGTCGCCGTTGGCGCGCACGACGGCGTTGCGGTCGTGGCTCTGGTTGAAGGTGATCTGCTGGATGTCGCCGCCGTTGGCGTCCATCGTGTGCAGGTTCAGCACCTCCTCGCGCTCGTACTCGTCCAGCGCCTTGTAGGCGCGGCCGAGCGCCTGGTTCTGGCGGCTCTTCGTCTGGCGGTCGGACGAGAACACGAAGCCGCGCCCGGCCGGCAGGTAGGCCGGGTCGACGTCGTCGTCGCTGGCCGAGCTGGTGAGCCGGCGGAACTTGCCGCCGGCCAGGCCCGTGCCGGTCATGTCGTATTCCCAGATGTTCCAGCGGCCGGTGCAGGCGGGCACCGACGTGCCGCTGCCGTCGTCGATGGTGGCGGCGTTGTCGGCCGGGCAGCGCATCGCGAAGACGACCTTCTTGCCGTCGTAGCTGACCTCGGGGTCGCTGGCGTCGCCGCGGCCGAGCGTGAAGCGCGCGGTCAGGTTGTGCTCTTGCGCGCTCGGGCTCGACTTCTCGCGCAGCATCAGGTCGCCGCCGGGCGCGGTGGGCGTGCCGTCGGTCGGGTTCATGCGCAGCGCCGTCGAGCGCTTGGCGTAGACGAGCGGCACGTCGCCTTGCACGACGACGCTGTCGCTGTGGTCGCCGCTCGACCCGCTGCAGGCGGCGAGCGTGGCGAGCGTGGTGGCCGCCAACACGGCCAGGAGGTTCGCGCCGGGCGAAAGGCGCGAACGGGTGATGCCGGTTTGTCTCATGTCGTTCTCCATTCTTCGTCCGGTGATCCGTCAGGGTTCTGACGTGGCACCGGCGTTCTTCAGCCCGGGCGTCGTGTGCAGGCGCCCTTGCGAATCGATGATGACCGCATCGACGCCGGGGATCGTTTCCAGAAGTTCCAGCCCGCGCGCGGCGCCGAGCACGAAGACCGCCTTGCCCAGCGCCTCGGCGGTGAGCCCATCGGGCGCGAGGATCGTCACGCTCGCCACATGCCGCGGCGAGCGGCCGGTGGCCGGGTCGATCAGGTGGTGGTGGCGCACTACTTCACCGGCCGGGCCCGGCGCATCGAAATAACGCTCGTAGTCGCCGGAGGTCGAGATCGCGGTGTCTTCGAGCGGCAGCACGGCGACCACCTCGCCGGCGCGGCGCGGGTCGCGAATCGCCACCGTCCACGGCCGGCCGCGGCGGCTGCCGAGCACGCGGCTGTCGCCGCCGGCGGCGATGTAGGCGTGGCGCACGCCGAGCTGGCGCACCAGCGCGATCGCGTTGTCGACCGCGTAGCCCTTGGCGAAGCCGCCGAGGTCGATGCGCATGCCCGGGCGGTGGAAGCGCACGGTGCGCGTGTGCGCATCGAGCTCGAGGTGCTGCCAGCCGACCGCCGCACGCGCCGCGGCGAGCGCGGCGTCTTCGGGCGCGACGCCGGCGCGGTAGTCGTACAGGTGTCCCACCGCCGCGTAGGTGATGTCGAAGGCGCCCTGCGAGCGCGCGGCGAACTCCTGCGCACGCGTGAGCAGGCGGAACATCTCCTCGCTCAACGGCACCGGGCGCACGCCGGCGCCCTGGTTGATGCGCGACAGCTCCGAATCGGCGCGGTGCGGGCTCATGCGCCGGTCGATGCGGTGCATCTCGGCCATCACGACGGCCGCGGCGGCGTGGCCGCTGCGCGCGTCGTCGGACCACAGCTCGGCGGTGATCGCGGTGCCCATGATCGCCTCGTCGCGGCGGACCCAGCCGCCGGTGGTGGTAGCAGCGGCCTGGCGATTCGCGTGGCCCGGGATTTCGGGCCGCAGGGCTTCGTAGCGGCGCAGCGGGCGTTCGGCGGCAAGGCTCGTCATGATGGAGTCGGGCAGGGTCAGGCGGGATGGATTGCCGCCAGCGCCGCGCAGCTCTTGCACCCGGCGCCATAAACGGCGTGGGGCGGACCATATCGAGCGTCGTTCGCTCATGCCGTGACCAGCGGTGCGGGGTTGCGTGGAGTTGCTTCAGTTGTGACGCGGCGGCCGCGCGCCACGAGGGAAAACTGGGCCGGCGGGCGGTAACGGCGCGCGGGCCCTCGATCGTGGGGGTCGCGCCACAGCGCGCGCGAAAACGACGCGCGCTCCCTCTCACATGCCCTTGAAGAGCCCCGTGTAGCTGCGGCTGACCTCGAGCTTGTCGGGGCGGCCCTTGATCGAGACGATCTGCCGGCCGCGGAAGTCGCGCCCGACGCCGGCGATCGCGTTGACGTTGACGAGCGTGCTGCGGTGGATCTGCCAGAAGCGG
Organism: Betaproteobacteria bacterium; assembly: GCA_016716535.1. Lineage (GTDB taxonomy): Bacteria > Pseudomonadota > Gammaproteobacteria > Burkholderiales > Burkholderiaceae_C > Rubrivivax. Next base: position 648,036 of record JADJWD010000007.1, read on the forward strand.
CGCGGGTCCAGCTCGTCGACGAGTTCCTTGATCGGCTTGCGGATCAGCGCTTCCACCTGCGCCGTCTGCACGCGCGTGTACTTCTCGTCGCTGATGAAGAAGAGCACCTCGTCGACCGCGATCATCTGGATGCTCGCGCCGACGGTGGCCTGGATCCATTCGAGGTACTGCACCGGCCGGCCGGCCAGGCGCGCCGAAAGGTCGTGCAGCAACTGCTGCAACGGCACCGCGGCGGCGGCATCGGCCGGCGCGGGCAGGCCCTGCGCACGCGCCGCGAGGCGCTTCTTGATGCGCGCGACGGTCACCTGCAGCCGCTCGCGCTCCGCCGGCTTCAACACATAGTCGGCCGCGCCCTGCTCGAACGCCTCGACCGCGTACTGGTCGTAGGCGGTGATGAAGACGACCTCGGGCAGCAGCGGCTCGTCGTCCTCACCTTCATTGCCGCCGTTTCCCGCCGGCAACTGCGCGATCTGCCGCGCCGCCTCCACGCCGGTGAGGCCGGGCATGCGGATGTCGAGGAAGACGATGTCGGGCCGATGCTCGGCCACCGCGGCCACCGCCTCGGCGCCGTTCTTCGCCTCGGCGACGATCTCCAACTCCGGCCACACCTCCGCGAGGCGCGCACGCAACTGCTCACGCATCAGCCGCTCGTCGTCGGCCAGCACGGCGCGCGGCCGCGGGACGGCGGCTCCGGCAAATCCGGCAGGTGGGGCAGCGGGTTCCGGGGTCAGCGTCATCGGCGGGTCTCGTCGTCGAGCCGAACGGCGGGGATGGCGGGCGCGCAGCATAGCGCCGGCGGGCACTGGTTTCCCCGCTTCCCCCCGGCCGCCGGCCGCCCGAGCATGCCCGTGCTTTTCGGCTCTGGGGAGGGCGGGAATTGCAGACAAGCACTCATCGCGTGTGCCTCGTGCTGGGGTGCGCGCTCGCGGCGCGCGCTGCCGTGGCACAGGCACCGCAGACGATCGTCGTCGAGGGCAGGAAGGAACCGGTCGAAGCGCGCAGCTCGCTGCTAGGCGACGAAGTGCCGAGCGCCGAAGTGCCGTGGTCGGTGCACGTGCTGCGCGCCGGCGACTTCACACGCGCCGCCGACGACCGACTCGAAAGCGCGCTGTCGTCGGCCGGGCTCGTCGCCATCGGCGTCAACCAGGCCGGCCTCGGCACCGCGGTCGTGGCGCGCGGCTTCGACCTCTCGACGCGGCTTTACGTCAACGGCCACCCGGATCTGCTGCGCCTGTTCGTGCGCGACCTCGCGACGGTGGACCGGGTCGAAGTGCTCAAAGGCCAGTACGGGTTGCTGTACGGCCAGGGCTCGCCAGGCGCGACGATCAACCACGTGAGCAAGCGGCCAGCCGGCACCAGGCAGGTCAGCGGCTCGGTGGCTTTCGGCAGAAACTACCGGCCACAAGCCCTGGGCGATTCGAGCGCCACCGGTTGGCAGTTGGCCGATCCGCGCTCCAGCGCCTCGATGTCGCCGTATTCGATGAACTCCGGAACGAACCCCAACCCGCGCTGCAGCGCCGGGGTTGTGGTGCCGCTGACCAGCGCAATCAGCGACTACCGGGAGCTCGCGTTGTTCATCCGCAGCCCGGACCGGCAGGTGCGGCAGGCGATCTGGTTCTGGGAGAACTGAGCATGCGTTTCGAAAGTCGGTCCCGAGGAGCTGAAGTCCGCGGCTGACAAGTGGCTGGGCAAACCAACCTTCAAGATCGCCTACGACACGCCGCAATGGCGTTCGACCTTCGAGGTCGACCGCGCCGCCGGGATGACCTGGTTCGTCGGCGGGCGCGGGTACTGCTTCAATCAGAAGGTGCCGACGAAGGTTGGCTTCGACGGGCAACGGCTGGTCGTCGCGTTCGAATTCCGCCAAGGCTGCGACGCGATCGAGTACCGCTTCAACCCCGCCACCGGCACCGGCGAGATCTTCTCCGGCCCGCCCGGCACGGAGTTGATCAAGCGAAGCGGAGCGGTCTCGCTGCGCGAGTGAATGTCCGGTCGCGAGCTGGCATGACCGGCGCGGTTCGGCCCGGCGGGAGTAGCATCCCGGCCATGAAGGTTGCCACCGGTACCGTCGTAGGCGGCAAGGTCGTCCTGCAGGGCGAGCCATTGCCTGAAGGCATGGTCGTCACCGTGCTCGCGCGCGAGGCTGGAGACACCTTTGCCGTGCCGGCCGAACTCGAACCCGAGCTGCTCGCGTCGATGGAAGAGGCCGACCGAGGCGACACCGTTCCCGCCGAGGAGTTGATCGAGCGACTGCGCAGCAAGTAGACCCGCGTGCTGAAGGTGGTCGTTACGCGGCGCGCGGCGGCGCAGATCGAGCGGGCAGACGCTTGGTGGCGAGAGCACCGCCCCGCCGCCACCCCAAGCGGTCGTCGACGACTTCGAAGCAGCCAAGGAACTGCTGGCCTTCGAGCCGGGCATCGGAAGCAAGTGCGACTCCCATCGCTACCCCGAGTTGCGAAGGTGGCCGCTCGATCGAGTCCATCGGCACATCTACTACGACGTGCGTGCCGACAAGCTCGTCATCCTGGCCTTCTGGCCACAGCAGCGAAAGCGCTCGCCGCGGCTCTGACCGTTGCCTGGCGCCCTTGTCAGTCTCGCTTCGCGCGAGCAGCAGCGACCGAGCGCCCCCTCAGCCCCCGTTGCGCTTGTTCCGCGTCAGGTCCACGCCCAGCTGCTTGAGCTTGCGGTACAGGTGCGTGCGCTCGAGGCCGGTCTTTTCGGCCACGCGGGTCATCGAGCCGCCTTCCTTGGCGAGGTGGAACTCGAAGTAGCTCTTCTCGAACGCGTCGCGCGCTTCGCGCAGCGGGCGGTCGAGGTCGAAGCTCTGTTCGGCGAGCGGGCCGATCGGGGCCAGCGCGGCCACCGCGGCGGCGTGTGACCCGTGCACGGCATGCACGGCCATGCCGGTGCCGGCCATGGCGTCGTAGCCGTCGTGGCGCAGCGCACCCATCGCGCTGCTGCCGGGCATGCCGGAAGCCGAACCGCCGGCGCCGGCCGCGCCCGGGGCGCCGGGCGCACCCGGCGCGCGCGCGCCCGGCTTCAGCAACGCCGCGTCGACGGCGCGCAGCAGCTTTTGCAGCGTGATCGGCTTTTCGAGGAAGGCGCTGGCGCCGTACTTGGTCGCCTCGACGGCGGTGTCGATCGTGCCGTGGCCGCTCATCATGATGACCGGCATCGTCAGCAGGTTCGCCGCCGACCACTCCTTGAGCAAAGTGACGCCGTCGACATCGGGCATCCAGATGTCCAAGAGGACGAGGTCGGGGCGGAAGGCCTCGCGCACCTGGCGCGCCTGGGCGGCGTTTTCGGCCAGTTCGACGGTGTGCCCTTCGTCGGCGAGGATCTCGGACAGCAGGGCCCGGATGCCCAACTCGTCGTCGACTACCAATATCGTTGCCATGCGCTCTGTGTGAGGCGCCTCGAACGTGTGTCAGCGCTGCAACTCAACGCTGGCGGGCCTGTGCGAGGCCCGCGGTCTTCGAGGCGGCGTTGTCGTTGCGTGCGCCCGCCCGGGGAGAGGCGAGGTTCGAGAATGATAGCGAGACCCGCGCCCCGGTCACCGGCGCGTCGGGCTCGTTGCCGGCGCGCAGGTTGGCCACGCGCAGGCGCGCGCCGTGTTCGTCGGCGATCTTCTTGACCACCGCCAGGCCCAGGCCCGTGCCCTTGGCCTTCGTCGTGACGTAGGGTTCGAAGGCGCGCTTGAGCACCTTGTCGGCGAAGCCCGGGCCGTTGTCGATGACGGCCAGGCGCACCTCGGCGATGGTGCCGTCGCTGCCGCGCGCCGCCGAGGTGGTGATCTCGACGAGGCCATCGGGCCGGTCGGCCACTGCGTCCAGGCCGTTCTGCACGAGGTTGTGGATGACCTGGCGCAGCTGCGTCGCGTCGCCGGTGATCGCCGGCAGCGCCTCGCCGAGCTTCACGGCCAGCAGGCCGTTGTCCTGCGCCTGGCCGTAGAGCGCCAGCACCTGCACGGCCAGCGCGTTCAGGTCCACCGGCGCCAGCTGCGCCGAGGGCAGCCGCGCGTAGTCGCGGAACTCGTTGACGAGGCCCTGCATCGCGCCGACCTGCACGACGATGGTGTTGACCGAGCGCTGCAACAGCGCGAGGTCGGCGCCCTCGAGCTTCGGCTCGAGCTTGGCCAGCAGCCGCTCGGCCGAGAGCTGGATCGGCGTCAGCGGGTTCTTGATCTCGTGCGCGAGGCGCCGCGCCACCTCGGCCCAGGCGGCGGAGCGCTGCGCCGAGACGACCTCGGTGATGTCGTCGAAGACGACGAGCGTGGCGCCGAACGGCAGCCGCGCGCCGCGCACCAGCAGCGACAGCGTCGCGCCGTCGACGGCGGCGCCGACGCGGCCCTCGCCGCGCGCGAGCTCGAAGCTGTCCTGCCACTGGTCGCGCTCGCCGACCTCGGGGCTGTTGGCCAAGAGCGCGAAGCGCTCTTCGATCGCGTGCGCCAGGCCCTCGAGCCCGGGCATGTCGGCGAGCTTCTTGCCGCGCCAGCCGGCCAGCGGCCGCTGCAGGATGCGCGTGGCGCCGGGGTTCACGGTCTGCAAGAGGCCGTCGCGGTCGAACACCATCACGCCGGCGCTCAGCGTGTCGAGGATCGTCTGCAGCCGCGTGCGCGCGGTTTCCAGCTGCAGCATGCCGCGCTGCACCTGCTCGCGCGCCTCGGAGACCTGCGCCGTCATGTCGGCAAAGCTGCGCGTCAGGCCGCCGAGTTCGTCGTGCGAGGGGAACACGGGGCGCGTCGCGTAGTCGCCGGCGGCGACGCGCTTGACGCCTTCGGCCAGCAGGATCAGCGGCCGCGCGAGCTGGTTGCCGAGCACGATGGCCAGGAGCACGGCGCCGAATACCGCCAGCATCAGCGCCAGCGTCAGCGTGCCGACGTACATCTGGCGCAGGCTGTCGCGCGCCAGCGCGCGCTGCTGGTACTCGCTGTACGCGGCCTGCACCTGCAGCGCATTGGCCGCCAGCGCGCGCGGCAGCGGCTGCACGGCCATCAGGTAGCGCTCCTCGGCGGGCAGCAGGCGGATCTGATGGTCGGGCAGGCGCACGAGCGCGCGCACGACGGCGCCGCCGGCCTGCACCGTCTCTTCGTCGAGGCCGTCGATGTGGCTCGCGGCCCCCTGCAAGCGCGCCTGGCGCAGCAGCGTCGGCGGCGCGCCCTGCGGCGCGGTGCTCGCGCTGTCGCTGGCGCTGCGCAGGATGCGGCCCGAGGGCCCGAGCAGCAGCGCCTGGCGCACGCCCATCTGCTCGCGCGCGCGCTCCAGCGCCAACGGCAGCAGCGCGCCCTGTTCGTCCAGCCGCGCCGCGGCGCCGCGTGTCTTGGTCAGCAGCTCGGCGGCGAAGTTGTCGAGCGTCCCCTTGCCGAGCACGAGGCCGGCGTCGAGCGCGCGCGCCATGCGCTCGTCGAACCACGACTCGATGCTGCGCGTGGCGAACTGGTACGACACCGTGTAGATGACGATGCCCGGCAGCACGCCGACGAGCGCGAAGATGCCCGCCAGCTTGATCAGCAGCCGGCTGCCGAACTTGCCGCGCTTCAGGCGCAGCAGCAGCCGCACCGCGACGAAGACGAGCACCGCGACGAGCAGCAGCGCGACGGCCGCGTTGACCCAGACGAGCCAGACGAAGTGGCGCTCGTAGAAGCCGCCGGGCCGCGCGAACGACAGCACGAAGGCCAGCACCAGCGCCGCGCCGGTGGCGACGACGGCCGAGAGCATCCAGGCCCAGCGGGCGGCGTTGGTCATCACTCGAGCTTCATCACCCGCGACACGCCGACCGCCCAGTCGCCCTGCGTGACGAGGCCGAACTGCATCGGGCTCGGCAGCTGCGAGGTGTCCATACGGTAGTCGAACTGCAGCGTGTATGACTTGTCGGGGTCGAGCCGCGCCAGCTCGGTGAGCTTCCAGCCGGCGCTGCTGGAGGCGGCGGCCAGCGCCTCGGCAAGGGAGGCGTGTGTCTGGTTCAGGCCGCCGAGGCCGACGCGCCACTGCCCGGTGAGCGGCTGGAAGGCGACACGCCATTGCCGCGAGACGCGCGCGATGCGCTCGTCGCGCCAGTACCAGCGGTTGCGCCACAACGTCGCTTCGGCGACGAAGTACACGGGCACGCCGCGCGACAGCGCCTCTTCCACCGCGCGCGGCAGCGCGACGCGGGCGCTGAATTCGAGGTTCAGTGCGCCTTCGGCGCGGGTGAGGCGCAGCGCCGTCAACTCGACGCCTTGCTGCGCGTGTGCGGGCAGCGCGGCCGATCCCAGCACCGCGGCGCCCATTGCCGCCACCGCCAGCCGGGCCCCTCGGCCCAGCAGCGTGCGACGGTGGACCTCGGGTGAGTGCGGCATGGCTTCAGCGGCCTGGAACGTGCACCTGCGGGCTCGGGTCTTTTTCGATCAGCGCATAGAAGAAGCCGTCGGCCGTGGCGGCCTTCGGCGACACGGTGGCGGACATGGCGGACATGGCTGTTGCGCCGCTCTCCCTGGCCGTTTCATTGTCGGCCAGCGGCAGCAGGTGGCCGGGCGACTCGGGCCGCCAACGGGCCGCGGCCGGGCCGAGGCGTTGCAAAAACGCGTCGATCTGGTGCGCGCCTTCGGCCTTGAAGAGCGAGCAGGTCGCGTACAGCATCCGCCCGCCGGGGGCCAGCAGGGGCCAGAGCGCCTCGAGCATCTGCGCCTGCACGCGCGCCAGCGTGTCGATGTCGGCAGGCCGGCGCAGCCAGCGCACGTCGGGGTGCCGGCGCACGATGCCCGACGCCGTGCACGGCGCGTCGAGCAGGATCGCGTCGAACGGCCGGCCGTCCCACCAGTCGGCCGGCCGGCGGGCGTCGCCGGCGGCCACGCGCACGGCGGGCGCGCCGGGCCGGTCGATCAACTGCAGCCGCTTGAAGTTGTCGTGCACGCGCGCCAGGCGCTGCGCGTCGACATCCAGCGCCAGCAGATCGAGGTCGGCCAGTTCGAGCAGGTGCGCGGCCTTGCCGCCGGGCGCCGCGCAGGCGTCGAGCACACGCGCGCCGGCGGCCAGGCGGGGCAGCGGAGGCAACGCACTGCCGGGCACGGCGGCGCCACCGCCCAGCAGCAGCGGCGCGGCGCGCTGCGCGGCCTCGTCCTGCACCGAGACCTCGCCGTCGGCAAAGCCGGGCAGCTGCATCACGCCGCGCGGCTCGGCCAGCCGCACCGCGTGCCACGGCAGGCCGGCCGGCCATTGCGCGGGCGGCGGCACGAGGTGCGCCTCGATGCCATGCCGCGCCAGGCGCTCGACGTACGCGGCGGCGGTCGCACGGCGCGCGTTGACGCGCAGCGTCATCGGCGGGCGGCGATTTGCCTCCTGGAGCAGCGCCTGCCAATGCGCCGGCCAGTCCTGGCGCACGCGCTCGATCCACCACGGCGGGTGGTTGTAGGCGCCGAGCGGCGCATGCCGCGCCGCGGCCATGCACTGCGCGCGCTCGCGCGTGAAGCGGCGCAGCACCGCGTTGATGAACGCCGCCGCCGCCGGCGTGCGATGGCGCGCCGCCGCCACCGCCTGGTCGACGAGGGTGTGGTCCGGATAGGGCGTGGCGGTCGCGGCATCGCGCCCTTCCTCGGGCCACAGCAGCGCCAGCGCGGTGAGCAGCAGCGCGTCGACAGCCGGCGGCGGCGTCTTCGGCGCCAGGTGCGCGCGCACCTCGGTCGCACTGCCCAGCCGCCGCAGCGCGTGAAAGGCGAGCGCCTGCGTGCCCGGGCGCATCGCCTCGGGCACGCGCGCCAGCAGGTCGGTGAGCGAGCGGCCCTCGCGCACGCCGGCCACGGCATCGGCCGCGTGGTCGAGCAGACGGGCCAACGCAGGAGACGCAGGGGCATTCACGCGCCGAGTCTAGAGCGCGTACGATGGCTCGAGTCCATGCCGGAGAGCCCATGGCCGACAAGCCGACGATTGCCGAGCCCGCACCACGCCCTGCTGCGACTTCTGCCGCTGCAAACACCGCCGCTGCCGCGCCGGCGCCGAGCCACGCCGCGCCGCGCCTGTTGCGCAGCGAAGAAGAACTGCGCCGCCTGCCGGCCAGCGAGCGCATCCGCTGGCGCCTTGTCACCGCCGAGCGCCGCCACCACGCCAACGACAACATCGCCGAGTTCGTGCGCGAAGGCGAGCTGGCCGAGTTGAAGGCCGAGGTCGCCGCGAAGATGCAGGAGGTGCTGCGCGCGATGGTCATCGACACCGACAGCGACCACAACACGCAGCAGACGGCCGAGCGCGTGGCGCGCATGTACATCGACGAGGTCTTCGCCGGCCGCTACAAGGCGGCGCCCGCGGTGACCGAGTTCCCGAACGCCGAGCGGCTGAACGAGCTGATGATCGTCGGCCCGATCAACGTGCGCAGCGCCTGCAGCCACCACATGGTGCCGATCTTCGGCAAGGTGTGGATCGGCATCCTGCCCAATGAGCACTCCAACCTCATCGGCCTGTCGAAGTACTCGCGCATCGCCGACTGGGTGATGAGCCGGCCGCAGATCCAGGAAGAAGCGGTGACGATGCTCGCCAACGAGCTGCAGCAGCGCGTGCGTCCCGACGGCCTGGCGATCGTCATGGAGGCCGACCACTTCTGCCTGCACTGGCGCGGCGTGAAGGACACCGATTCGGCGATGGTCAACAGCGTCATGCGCGGCGCGTTCCTGAAGGACGCGAACCTGCGCCGCGAGTTCCTGGCGCTGATGTCGCGCAAGTCCGCCTGAAGCCCATCACCGCCATGCTCGTCCGCCTGATGTACGCCAGCCGCGCCGCCGCCGGCTTCGACGCCGAGGAGCTGGCCGCGATCCTGCGCGCCAGCCGCGCGGCCAACCCGCAGCACGGCATCACCGGCGTGCTGTGCTACAGCGAAGCCGTGGACAGCCACCAGGGCCAGGGCATCTTCCTGCAGGTGCTCGAAGGCGGCCGCGGCGCCGTCAATCGCCTGTACAACCGCATCGTCGCCGACCCGCGCCACCACGACGCCGAGTTGATGCTGTACGAGGAGATCAGCGAGCGGCGCTTCGCCGGCTGGGCGATGGGCCAGGTGGCACTGTCGCGGCTGAACCCGTCGCTCCTGCTGAAGTACTCCGAGCGCGCCACGCTCGACCCGTTCGCCGTCTCGGGCGCGGTGTCGATGGCGCTGTTCGAGGAGCTGGTGGCCACCGCATCGGTGGCGTGCCAGGGCTGAAGGCCGCAACGGCCCCGCGCCTCGACTGTCAATCCCACGCCCTCCGACCTGCCCAGTCAGGTAGCCCGCAAGAAGTACTCTTCGGGCTTGCACCGATGAAACGCGGCGGCGAGGCCGGGGATCATCGCTTCATCCTTTTGTCCAAGGAGCTCTCGATGACCACAAGACGTGACCTGCTGTCCACCAGCGCCCGTGTCGCCGCGCTGCTGGCCGGCGCCGGCCTCGTTCCCGCCACCGCGCACGCCTGGGATGCCGCGGCCTTCGACGCCAAGAGCCTGGCCGACGTGGCCAAGGCCTTCGGCGCGCAGGCACCGGCGGCCAACGCCGGCGTCAGCATCACCGGGCCCGACATCGCCGAGAACGGCGCCGTCGTGCCGGTGGGCTGCGCCACCACCCTCGCCGGCGTCAAGCGCCTGGCCATCCTCGTCGAGAAGAACCCCAACGCGCTGGCCGCGGTGTTCGACGTGACCGATGCCGTCGAAGCCAACTTCAGCACGCGCGTGAAGATGGGCCAGTCGAGCAACGTCTACGCGGTGGCGGTGATGGCCGACGGCCGCGCGCTCTTCGCGCAGAAGGAAATCAAGGTCACGCTCGGCGGCTGCGGCGGCTGAAGCGGGCTCGCACCGAGCACGCGACCTTCATCGAAGAGACCGAACCCAAGGAGTCAGAAGACATGGCAGACCCGATGCGCATCCGCGCCCAGGTGAGCGGCGACAAGGCGACCGTCCGCGTCCTGATGAGCCACGAGATGGAGACCGGCCAGCGCAAGGACAGCGCCGGCAAGACGATCCCGGCCTGGTTCATCCAGGACGTGAGCGCCACGCATAACGGCAAACCGGTGATGACGGCCCAGTGGGGCCCGGCGGTGGCGAAGAACCCGTTCATGCAGTTCGTCGTCAAGGGCGCGAAGGCCGGCGACAAGATCGCCGTCACCTGGAAGGACAACAAGGGCGCCACGCGCACCGACGAAGCAACGGTGGCCTGAGAGCCCCGATCGAGAACGTCCCGGCCCCGGCCCGGACCCGTTTCTTCGGGGCCGAGGATGTCCGCACATTCAGCATCCGGCAGCCGGCCGGGCACCGTGCCCGAACCGCCTTTGCCGAGACAGCGAGGAGACATGACGAATCCCCCGATCCCCCGCCGCGCGGCGCAACGCGCCGCCATCGCCCCCGTCGTCGCCATTGCCGCGCTAGCCCTGGCCGGCGCCGCCGCCACGCCCGCGCTGGCGCAGAAGTCCGCCGCCGACGGCATCGCCGAGTACCGCGCGCTGCTCGCCGACGGCAACCCGGCCGAATTGTTCGAGGCCAAGGGCGAGAGCCTGTGGAAGGCCAAGCGCGGGCCGAAGAACGCAAGCCTCGAGCAGTGTGACCTGGGCAAGGGGCCCGGCGTCATCAAGGGCGCGTTCGTCGAGCTGCCGCGCTGGTTCGAGGACACGAAGAAGGTCGAGGACCTCGAGTCGCGCCTCGCGACCTGCATGGTCACCCTGCAGGGGTACAACCGCGACGAGATCGTCAAGACGCCGTTCGGCCGCGGGGTGCAGGAGGACATCACGGCGCTGGCCACTTACGTCGCTACGGCATCCAAGGGCATGCCGTTCAACCTGCCGCAGGGCCACGCCGAGGAGAAGCGCAGCTACGAGATCGGCAAGCGCGTGTTCTTCTTCCGCGGCGGGCCCATGGACTTCTCGTGCGCGTCGTGCCACGACAGCGACGGCAAGCGCATCCGCCTGCAGGACCTGCCGAACCTGACGAAGAACCCCGGCGACGGCGTCGGCTTCGCGGCCTGGCCGGCCTACCGCGTCAGCAACGGCCAGATGTGGAGCATGCAGCTGCGCCTGAACGACTGCTTCCGCCAGCAGCGCTTCCCGTACCCGGGCTTCGCCTCCGAGGCGACGATCGCGCTCGGTACCTACATGGGCGTCAACGCCAAGGGCGCCAAGTCGGCCGTGCCGACCATCAAGCGCTGAAGACCGGGGAGAAACGAAGTGACGACGAAGACGACCCCGATCTCGAAGAAGACCACGCTCGTGCTCGCCGGCGGCGCGGCGGCAGTGATGCTGGCGCTCGCCGGCTGCGCCTCGCTGCCCTCCGACGCCGAACTGGACGCGCAGACCACCGCGGTGATGAAGACCTCGTTCCGCGACCAGGGCATCGCGAAGGCCGATCGCATCAAGCAGGACCTCGCGCAGACCGCCTGCTCGTCGGACAAGCCGCCCACCGACGCGGTGGCCGCGCAGATCATGGCCGAGGCCAAGTCGACGGTGAAGTGGCCCGCCGGCGGCCAGTACATCGGCGACTGGAAGGAAGGCGAGAAGATCGCCCAGAACGGCCGCGGCTTCACCTGGACCGACCGCAGCGCCGGGGCCGGCTCGGGCGGCGGCAGTTGCTACAACTGCCACCAGATCGGCAAGGCTGAGATCAGCTTCGGCAACATCGGCCCGAGCCTGTACCACTACGGCAAGAACCGCGGCATCCGCGACGTGACGGCGCCGACCGCCGCGCCGATCGTCCAGTACACGTGGATGAAGATTTACAACTCGAAGACCTTCAGCGCCTGCTCGAACATGCCGCGCTTCGGCCACGCCGGGCTGATGACCGAAGACCAGATGCGCCACGTGATGGCGCTGCTGCTGGACCCGAAGTCGCCGGTCAACGAGTGACGCGCGGGCGCAGCAAGCGTCGCTGACCCCGCTGCAAAGCCCGGCCTCGGCCGGGCTTTTTCAACCCGCGAACATCAGTCTTCGCTTATCGAGAGTCTTCCGCCGATGAACCTGAGCAAGCGCGAATTCATGCAGGTGCTGGCCGCCGGCAGCGTGGCCGGCATGGGCCTGGCGCGCTGGGCCGAGGCCGACGCGGCCACCGCCGGCGAGGCGTTGTACGAGGTGCCGCCGCTCGGCAAGGGCGCCGGCTTCGTCAGCCTGCTGCACATGACCGATTGCCATGCGCAGCTGTTGCCGATCCACTTCCGCGAGCCGAGCGTCAACCTCGGTGTCGGTGCGATGGCCGGGCAGATCCCGCATCTCGTCGGCGAACATCTGCTGAAGAAGGCCGGCGTGCCGGCCGGCACGCCGCTCGCGCATGCGTTCACGTATCTCGACTTCGAGGCCGCGGCGCGGCGCTATGGCAAGGTCGGCGGCTTCGCGCACCTGGCCACGCTCGTCAAGCGGCTGAAGGCGAGCCGCCCCGGCGCGCTGCTGCTCGACGGCGGCGACACCTGGCAGGGCAGCGCGACGAGCCTGTGGACGAACGCGCAGGACATGGTCGACGCCTGCAAGGCACTCACCGTGGACGTGATGACCGGCCACTGGGAGTTCACGTTCGGCATGAAGCGCGTCAAGGAGATCGTCGAGGGCGATTTCAAGGGACGCATCGACTTCGTCGCGCAGAACGTCAAGACCACCGACTTCGGCGACCCGGTGTTCCAGCCCTACGTGCTGCGCGAGATGGCCGGCGTGAAGGTGGGGATCGTCGGCCAGGCGTTCCCGTACACGCCGATCGCCAACCCGCGCTATCTGGTCGCCGACTGGGAGTTCGGCATCCAGGAGGAGAACCTGCAGAAGGTGGTCGACGAAGCGCGCGGCAAGGGGGCGCAGCTCGTCGTGCTGCTCAGCCACAACGGCATGGACGTCGACCTGAAGCTCGCCAGCCGCGTGCGCGGCATCGACGCGATCTTCGGCGGCCACACGCACGACGGCGTGCCGGTCGCGGTGCCGGTGGCCAACGCCGGCGGCACGACGCTCGTCACCAACGCCGGCAGCAACGGCAAGTTCCTCGGCGTGATGGACTTCGAGGTGAAGGGCGGCAAGCTCGCGCAGTGGAAGTACCGGCTGCTGCCGGTGTTCTCCGACATGCTGCCGGCCGATGCGGCGATGGCCTCGCTGATCGAGCGCGTGCGCGCGCCCTACAAGGCCAAGCTCGAGGAGAAGCTCGCCGTCACCGACGGCCTGCTGTACCGCCGCGGCAATTTCAACGGCAGCTGGGACCAGCTCGTCTGCGACGCGCTGATCGACGTGCAAGGCGCCGAAGTCGCCTTCAGCCCGGGCTTCCGCTGGGGCACGAGTCTGTTGCCGGGCCAGGCGATCACGCGCGAGCTGTTGATGGACCAGGTGGCGATCACGTACCCGTATGCCACGGTCACCGAGATGAGCGGGCAGATGATCAAGACGGTGCTCGAGGACGTGGCCGACAACCTTTTCAACCCCGATCCGTACTATCAGCAAGGCGGCGACATGGTGCGCGTCGGCGGGCTCGAGTACACGCTCGACCCGATGGCAAAGATGGGCGCGCGCATCACCGAGATGCGGCTGAAGGGCAAGACCATCGAGGCGGGCAAGACGTACAAGGTGGCCGGTTGGGCGCCAGTGGCCGAGGAGGCTTCACGCGCCGGGCTGAAGCCGGTGTGGGAGGTGGTCGAGACGTGGCTGAAGAGCCAGGGCGGCCGCGTCAAGCCCCGCACGATCAACACGCCGCGGCTCGTGGGCGTGCAGGGGAATCCGGGGCTGGCGTGAGCGGAAGGCAAGTCGCGTTTGGCCGGGGCCGAGGACGCCGGGTGGCCGGCGCCGCTCGTGTCATTCCTCTCCCTCTCCCTCGCTGCGCTCGGTCGATTCCCTTCTTTTACCTCGCTGCGCCGGCCACCCGGCATCCTCGGCCTTCGGTGGTGGCGCCGATTGCGCTGCCGCAATGCGGGCGGCGCGAGGGCGTGTGATCGTTGCTTGCACGTTGACAGGAGGATGCTCATGACGATCTCGACCACGCTGCGAGGCTCCGCGCTCGCGCTTGTTGCTGCCATCGCTTTGCCGGCCGCCGCGCAACCTCAAGCCGCTGGCACCTACGAGTTGCGCATGCTGACGCCCGAGACGGCGCTCGTCGCGGCGCGCGCGGCGCTCGAATCTTGCCGGCGCCAGAACTACCAGGTTGCGGTGGCCGTCGTCGACCGCGCCGGCGTCACGCAGGTGCTGCTGCGCGACCGCTTCGCCGGCCCGCACACGGTGGACATCGCCACGGGCAAGGCGTGGACGGCGGCGAGCTTTCGCACCGACACGACGTCGCTCGCCGCCGAGACGCAGGCCGGCCGGCCGATGAGCGGCTTGCGCGCCTACCCGCGCTTCATGGCCGCCGGCGGCGGCATGGTCATCCAGGGCGGCGGCCACATCTTCGGCGCCATCGGCGTCTCCGGCGGCCCGGGCGGCGAGGCCGATGAAAGCTGCGCGAAAGCGGGGCTGGCGGCGATCAAGGACGCGGTCGAGTTCTGATCGCACTCCGCCGGCCCGATCCCGCGCGGGCCGGCGCATCGGCGCATCTGCGCGGGGCGGTCCCATGCATGCGCCGGTCTTCGCAGGATCGGGACGCCGGGTGGCCGGCGCAGCGAGGTAAGAGGGGGAATCGACCGAGCGCAGCGAGGGAGAGGAGGACACGAGCGGAGCCGGCCACCCGGCGTCCTCGGCCCGGCCCGAAGCGCGCGCCGGCGAACGACCTACTTGCGCGCCTCGAAGACCAGGTTGAACGGCGTCTCGGTGGCGCGCCGGAAGTGCTTGAAGCCGGCATCGTTGAACACACGGCGCAGCCGCGCCTCGCCGGCCTGCGCGCCGAGCGCCAGCCCGACCTCCTGCGACAGCGAGTTCGGCGTGCACAGGCACGTCGAGGCCGCGTAGTACAGGCGGCCGACCGGGTTGAAGTTCTCGCGCAGCGTGTCCTTTGCGTAGGGCTCGACGAGCAGCACCGCGCCGTCGTTCTTCAGCGCCTGGTGCGCGTGCTTCGCCGCGCCCACCGGGTCGCCGAGGTCGTGCAGGCAGTCGAAGAAGCAGATGAGGTCGAAGTCGCGCCCGGCATAACTCTTCGCGTTGGCGTGCTCGAAGCTCAGGCGGTCGCCGACGCCGGCCTCCGCCGCGCGCTGCTTGGCGGTGTTGATCGACGCCGCGTGGTAGTCCGAGCCGTAGAAGCGCGACTTCGGATACGTCTCGGCCAGCAGCACCGACGAGGCGCCGTGCCCGCAGCCGACATCGGCCACCTTCGCGCCGGCCTCGAGCTTGCCGACCACACCTTCGAGCGCCGGCAGCCACTCGGCGACGAGGTGGTTGCGGTAGCCCGGGCGGAAAAAGCGCTCGGTGCCCCTGAACAGGCAGGGGTGCTGGTCGCTCCACGGCAGGCCGCCGTTGCCGCGCATCGCCGCGACGAGCTTGTCCTTGCCGAGATACATCGCCGCCAGCACCGACGTGCCGCCGGCGATGAACACCGGCGAGTCCTCGACCGCCAGCGCCATCGCCTGTTCGGGCGGCAGCACGAACTCGCCGCCCTCGGTGAGCTCGATGTAGCCGGCGGCCGCCTGCGCGTTGAGCCACTCGCGCAGCAGGCGCTTGTGGCAGCCGGTCTTCTCGGCCAGCCGCTCGGCGCTGACCGGCTGGTTGTCGGCCATCGCGCGATACAGGCCGAGTTCGTCGCCGAGCATGACGTTGGCCATCAGCGCCGCGCCGCCCATGTCGGTGACGATCTTGCCCATGAAGTCCATCAGCTTCGCTTCGTCCATGAGATGTCTCCGTTGTCGTGTGCCGTGCGATGGAAAGAACGCCCGGCCGAAGTGAAACGGGCGCCCCCGGCGACGCGCGCAAATCAGCGCGGCGAAGCCGCAGGTTCGCTCGAGGAAACGAAGAGTCGGGGTGCCCCACCGTCGCCGTGCGCGCGACCGTGGGGCGGGCTCAGCTTGGCACGGCGGGCGGTGCCTTGCGGTGTTTGAGCAAGAAGGACCTCGCCTTCCGCCGCGTCTCACACGCCACTGCAGCGCGGGCCATGGGGCGGCAGCCGCAGGCCAGGGGCGCGGATTATTGGCGCGTCAACCGACGCGAAGGTGGGTCCTCCATGGGACGAGCGTGGGCATCGCGGCGGACCGGATCCTCCGCCCGATGGATGCGGCAGCCGCGATCAGCGGTCAGCGCAATCAGCGCATTCAGCGATATCGCGCCGCCATCGCTTCGAGCGGCACCGGCTTGATGCGCGGCGCGGCGCCGGCGCACCCGAAGGCCTCGAAGCGCAGCTTGCAGATGCCGCGCGCGGCCTTGGTCGCAGCTTGCAGCGCCTTGCGGGGGTCGAACTCCGCGGGCTGCTCGGCGAAGGCCTGGCGCATCGCGCCGGTCATCGCCAGGCGGATGTCGGTGTCGATGTTGATCTTGCGCACGCCGCTCTTGATGCCGCGCTGGATCTCTTCGACCGGCACGCCGTAGGTTTCCTTGATGTCGCCGCCGTAACGGCGAATGATCGCGAGCCACTCCTGCGGCACGCTCGAGCTGCCGTGCATCACGAGGTGGGTGCTGGGCACCGCGTCATGGATCGCGGCGATGCGCGCAATGGCGAGGATGTCGCCGGTCGGCCGGCGGCTGAACTTGTACGCGCCGTGGCTCGTGCCGATGGCGATGGCCAACGCATCGACGCCGGTGCGCGCGACGAAGTCCTTCGCTTGCGCCGGGTCGGTGAGGAGCTGGTCGTGGCTCAGCTTGCCGACGGCGCCGACGCCGTCTTCCTCGCCGGCTTCGCCGCTTTCCAGCGAGCCGAGGCAGCCGAGTTCGCCTTCGACCGAGACGCCGACGGCGTGCGCGAGCTTGGCGACCTGGCGCGTGACCTCGACGTTGTAGTCGTAGGGCGCGGGCGTCTTCGCGTCTTCGAGCAGCGAGCCGTCCATCATCACGCTCGTGAAGCCCGAGCGGATGGCCTGCATGCACACCGCGGGCGACGCGCCATGGTCCTGGTGCAGCACGACCGGCAGATCCGGGTGCGCTTCGACGGCGGCGAGCACCATGTGCCGCAGGTACGGCTCGCCGGCGTACTTGCGCGCGCCGGCGCTGGCTTGCAGGATCACCGGCGAGGCGGTCTCCTCGGCCGCCTGCATGATGGCGTGGATCTGCTCGAGGTTGTTGACGTTGAAGGCCGGCACGCCGTAGCCGTGTTCGGCGGCGTGATCGAGCACCTGGCGTAGTGAGACGAGGGCCATCGGAAGCTCCGTGGGGATGGGGAAGAAAGCGGGTGCGGCAGCGGCGTGCTTCGAGGCCGCTCAGCCGAACTGCGACACGTGCTCCATGCACGCGTGCCAGTGGCGCAGGTCGGCCAGCGTGACGCGGCCTTCGCCGGGCGGACGCACGGGCGGCGTCCAGCCTTGGCGGTCGTCGAGGCCGGGGCCGATGGCCACTGCGCCTTCGACGGTGTCGTGGGCGAAGTAGGCGCTGCGCGTCACGAGCACCGGCACTTCGGCGCCGCGCGCCGCGGCGACGCCGCCCGGTGAATCCTCCAGCGCGAGGGTGTCCAGCGGCCCGAGCCGCAGCGCCGCGAGCGCACGCCGGTAGACCTCCGGGTCGGGCTTCTTCGTCGCCACGTCTTCGCCGCAGACGACGGCGTCGAAGCGGATGCGGCCAGCACCACGTGCCGCATCGGGCGTGTCGAAGTGACGCTTCAGCAGCGCCTCGACGTTGATGCGGCTGGTCGTCGTCGCGATCGCGAGCTTCACGCCGGCGACCATCGCCTCTTCGAGCAGCTCGCGCACGCCCGCGCGCAGCGGCACGGCGCCGTCGCGCACCAGTTCGGCGTAGATGGCGTTCTTGCGCCGGTGCAGTTCGCGCGCCAGCGCCTCGCGCTCGCTGGCCAGCGCCGGTGCATCGTCGCGCTGCGCGAGGTCCGCCAGCAGCCGCTCGCGCCCGCCGGTGATGCGCAAGAGCGCGCCGTAGTGCGCCTCGCTCCAGCGCCATGGCAGCGCCAGCGCCTCGAAGGCGCGGTTGAACGCGACGAGGTGGCCGTCGCGCTCGCTCTCGACGAGCGTGCCGTCGACGTCCCAGATCAGCGCTTGCAGCATCGACACAGACCCTTCGACAGGCTCAGGGCGAACGGGTCCTGGATCAGTCGGCCGCGACCGTGGCGCCGGCCGTGCTGCATGCACAAGCCCCGGCCGCCGGCGCCAGATGCCGCTGCACCAGCTCGGTCAGCGCCTCGGCCGTCAGGCCGAAGTGCTTCGCGAGGTCGGCCGCCGGCGCCGATTCGCCGAAGCTGTCGACACCGAGCGCCGCGGCGCAGCCGTACTGCCCCCACCAGCGCGTGACACCGGCCTCGACGCCGAAGCGCGGCAGCGCCGGCGGCAGCACGGCGTCGCGCCAAGCCGCATCCTGGCGGTCGAAGACGGTGGAAGACGGCAGCGAGACGACGCGCACCGGCAGCCCCACCGCATCGAGCCGCTTCTGCGCCGCGAGCGCCAGCGCGACCTCGGAGCCGGTGGCCAGCAGCACGGCGCGCGCGCCGCTGCGCTCGGCGAGCACATAGCCGCCGCGGCGGATCTGCGTCAGCTGCTCGACGCTGCGCGGCTGCGCCGGCAGGTTCTGCCGCGAGAGCAACAGCGCACTCGGCCGCGTTCGTGCCGCGAGCGCCTCGGTCCACGCGACCGCCGTCTCGGCCAGGTCGCACGGCCGCCAGACATCGAGGTTCGGGATCAGCCTCAAGCTCGCCGCGTGCTCCACCGGCTGGTGCGTCGGCCCGTCTTCACCGAGGCCGATGCTGTCGTGCGTGAAGACGTGCACCACGCGCTGCTTCATCAGCGCGGCCATGCGCAGCGCGTTGCGGCTGTAGTCGCTGAAGGTGAGGAACGTGCCGCCGTAGGGAATGAAGCCGCCGTGCAGCGCCATGCCGTTCATCAGCGCGGCCATGCCGAACTCGCGCACGCCGTAGTGCAGGTGGCGGCCGGGGCCGCCTTCACCAGTTTGCGAGCGCACCGCGCCGCAGCCGGGGAAGTCGGTCAGGTTGCTGCCGGTCAGGTCGGCGCTGCCGCCCAGCATCTCGGGCAGGCGCGGCGCGAGTTCGGCCAGCACCTTCTGCGACGCCTTGCGCGTGGCCACGGCGTCGGTGGCGGCGGCGCATTGCGCCAAGAGCGCCGTCGCGTCGTCGGCGAACGACGGCGGCAGATCACCTTCGATGCGCCGCGCGAACTCGGCGGCGAGATCGGGAAACGCCGCGCGGTAGGCGGCAAAGCGCGCGCACCAGTCGGCCTCGCGCCGCTTGCCGGTTTCGCGCGCGTCCCATTGGCGCGCGATGTCGTCGGGGACCCCGAATGGCGCGTGCGGCCAGCCAATGGCCGCGCGCGTGGCGGCCACTTCGGCGGCGCCGAGCGGCTCGCCGTGCGCCTTGGCAGTGCCGGCGCGCGCCGGCGAGCCGCGGCCGATCGTCGTGCGGCAGATGATCAGCGTCGGGCCTGCGGCGTCGGCAACCCCGTTCGCGGCATTGCTCTTCGCCTCGTTGATGGCGATGGCCACCGCGTCGATGTCGTGCCCGTCGACCGGCCCGATGACGCGCCAGCCGTAGGCGCGAAAGCGTGCCGCGGTGTCGTCGCCGAACCAGCCGGCGACCGGACCGTCGATGCTGATGCCGTTGTCGTCGTACAGCGCAATGAGCTTGTTCAAGCCGAGCACGCCGGCCAGCGAGCAGACCTCGTGGCTGATGCCTTCCATCAGGCAGCCGTCGCCGACGAACGTGTACGTGTGGTGGTCGACGATCGTGTGCCCGGGCTTGTTGAAGCGCTCGGCGAGCAGCTTCTCGGCCAGGGCCATGCCCACCGCGTTGGCGATTCCCTGGCCGAGCGGGCCGGTGGTCGTCTCGACGCCGGGTGTCACGCCGACCTCGGGGTGGCCGGGCGTGAGGCTGTGCAACTGGCGGAAGCGCTTCAGCTCGCTCATCGGCAACGCATAGCCGGTGAGATGCAGCAGCGCGTAGAGCAGCATCGACGCGTGGCCGTTGGAGAGCACGAAGCGGTCGCGGTCGGGCCAGCGCGGGTTGGCGGGGTTGTGCTTCAGGTGCCGGCGCCACAGCGCCACGGCCATTTCGGCCATGCCCATCGGCGCGCCGGGGTGGCCGGAGTTGGCCTGCTGCACGGCGTCGATGGCCAGCGCCCGCAGCGCGTTGGCGAGCGGGTCGAACGCGCCGCGCTCGGGGCGCAGCACCCGTTCGGCGGAAGCGGTTGTGGAAGCGGACATCACAGCGCTCCCACCGCGGCGCGGCGCCGCTCGACCATGCGCCAGATGAACGGCGTGAAGATCAGCTGCATCGCCAGTTCCATCTTGCCGCCGGGCACCACCACCGTGTTGGCGCGACTCATCCACGAGTTGTTGATCATGTTCAGCAGGTACTGGAAGTCGATGCCCTTCGGGTTGGCGAAGCGGATCACGCAGACGCTTTCGTCGGCGCTGGGGATGTCGCGCGCGATGAACGGGTTGCTCGTGTCGACGACCGGCACGCGCTGGAAGTTGACGTGCGTGTGCGCGAACTGCGGGCAGATGAAGTTCACGTAGTCGGGCATGCGGCGCAGGATCGTGTCGGTCACCGCCTCGGCGCTGTAGCCGCGCACGTGCTTGTCGCGGTACAGCTTCTGGATCCACTCGAGGTTGATCACCGGCACGACGCCGATCAGCAGGTCCGGGTACTTCGCGATGTTCACCTCGGGCGTGACGACGGCGCCGTGCAGCCCTTCGTAGAAGAGCATGTCGGTGTCGCCCGGCAGTTCCTCCCACGGCGTGAAGGTGCCGGGGTCCTGCTTGTACGGCGCCGCCTCGACGGGGTCGTGCAGGTACTTGCGGCGCTTGCCGGTGCCGCTTTCGCTGTAGCTGCGAAACAGCTGCTCCAGTTCGGGGAACAGGTTGTTCGCGGCACTGAAGTGGCTGAAGTGCTTGTCGCCGCGCTGCTCGGCGTCGGCCTGGCGCGCGCGCATTTCCTTGCGGTCGTAGCGGTGGAAGCTGTCGCCTTCGATGACCGCGGCGTGCACGCCTTCGCGGCGGAAGATGTTCTCGAAGGTGCGAGTCACCGAACTGGTGCCGGCGCCCGAGCTGCCGGTGATGGCGATGATGGGGTGTTTGTGCGACATGACGAGTGGCCTCGGCCGAGCTTCAATCCCTGAACAGGCTGCGCGGTGCGAACAGCGGCGCCGGCGCCTCGGAAGGCACGGGCTCGTGGTGGTAGCGCTCGATGCGCTCGACCTCGCTCTTGCTGCCGAAGACGAAGCCGATGCGCTGGTGCAGCGTGCTCGGCTTGACGCCGAGGATCGGCTGCCGCCCGGTGCTGGCGCGGCCGCCGGCCTGCTCGATCAGGTAGCCCACCGGGTTGGCCTCGTACAGCAGCCGCAGCCGCCCGGGCTTGGCCGGGTCCTTGGTGTCACGCGGGTAGAGGAAGACGCCGCCGCGCATCAAGATGCGGTGAGCCTCGGCCACCATGCTGGCGATCCAGCGCATGTTGAAGTCCTTGCCGCGCGGGCCGGTCTTGCCGGCCAGGCACTCGTCGACGTAGCGCTTGACGGGCGGCTCCCAGAAGCGGCTGTTGCTGGTGTTGATCGCGAACTCCTGCGTCTCCTCGGGCACGCGGATGTCGGCGTGCGAGAGCACGAACTCACCGAGGTTCGGGTTCAGCGTGAAGCCGGCGACGCCGTTGCCGACGCTCAGCACGAGCATCGTGCTCGGGCCGTAGATCGCGTAGCCGGCGGCCACCTGCGCGGCGCCGGGCTGCAGGAAGTCGGCTTCGGTCACGTCGCGGCCGCTGGCGATGACGTCGTCGGGCGCGCGCAGCACCGAGAAGATGCTGCCCACCGAGACGTTGACGTCGATGTTGCTGCTGCCGTCCAGCGGGTCGAAGACGAGCAGGTACTTGCCGCGCGGGTAGCTGTTCGGGATCTGGCGCGCCTCGTCCATCTCCTCGCTGGCCAGCCCCGCGAGGTGGCCGTTCCACTCGTTCATCCGCACGAAGATCTCGTTGGAGAGCACGTCGAGGGGCTTTTGCACCTCGCCTTGCACGTTGACCTGGCCGCCGAGGGGACCGGCACCGTTGGCCCCGTTGACATCGGCGCCGATGCCGTTCGGCATCGAGGTCCCCACCGTGTCGGCCAGCGTGCCGAAGGCAACGATGCGCGCGATCGCCTTGCAGGCCATCGCGACGTCGAGCACCAGCGCGTTGAAGTCGCCGCTGGCGCCGGGGAAGCGGCGGCGCTCCTCGATCAGGTAGCGGGTCAGGGTCCAGCGGCCGGACAGCGGCATGGCGGGCTTTCGGTGGTGAGTGAAATCAGTTCAGGAAGACGCGGCTGGCGCGGATGTCGGCGTCTTCGAGTGTCGTCAAGGCCGCCTCGTCGAGCACGCGGTCGCGTTCGGCGAACAAGCGGCTCGCCTGGCGCAGCCGCGCGCGGTCCAGCGCGTTGCGCACGCTGCGCGCGTTGGCGAAGTGCGGCTGCGTCATGCGCCGTGCGAGGTAGTCGTCGAACGCTTCGCGCGCCGCCGGCGTGAAGCGGTAGGCCATGCCGCCGAGCATCCGCTCGGCGATCGCCATCAGCTCGCCCTGCGCGTAATCGGGGAAGTCGAGGTGGTGGGCGATGCGGCTGCTCATCCCCGGGTTGCTCTTGAAGAAGGTGTCCATGCGGTCCTTGTAGCCGGCGAGGATCACGACGAGGTCGTCGCGCTGGTTCTCCATCACCTGCAGCAGGATCTCGATGGCCTCCTGGCCGTAGTCGCGCTCGTTCTCCGGACGGTAGAGGTAGTACGCCTCGTCGATGAAGAGCACGCCGCCCATCGCCTTCTTCAGCACTTCCTTGGTCTTCGGTGCGGTGTGGCCGATGTACTGGCCGACGAGATCGTCGCGCGTCACCGCGACGAGGTGGCCTTTGCGCACGTAGCCCAGCCGATGCAGGATCTCGGCCATCCGCAACGCCACCGTCGTCTTGCCGGTGCCGGGGTTGCCGGTGAAGCACATGTGCAGGCTCGGCGCCTGCGCCTGCAAGCCGAGGCCGAGGCGCAGGCGGTCGATGACGAGCAGGGCGGCGATGTCGCGGATGCGCTGCTTGACGGGTGCGAGGCCGACGAGATCGCGGTCGAGTTCGGCGAGCACCGCTTCGACCTGGCTCTCGCGCAGCACGTCGCCAACGGTGCGGGCGGGCGTGGTGGCTGCCGTGGCTTCAGCGTCCTCGCGCGGAGCGACCTTCGCGGCCGTCGTGCCGGGGATCGAGTACAGCGGGGCGTTCATCACACGACACCGTCAGGCAGCTTCGGCCACTCCCGCAATCACGCCGCCAGCGCCACCGCCGGCTTTGCGCCTGCGGCCGCCCCCTCGCCGAGAGCCGCGCGCATCGCCGCGATCACCGCCGCATAGTCCTTCTGGCCGAAGATCGCGCTGCCAGCGACGAACGTGTCGGCACCGGCGTCGGCGACGCGGCGGATGTTGTCGACCTTGATACCGCCGTCCACTTCGAGCCGGATGTCGCGGCCGCTGCGCTCGATGATCGCGCGCGCCTGCTCGACCTTGCGCAGGGCGCTGTCGATGAAGCCCTGGCCGCCGAACCCCGGGTTGACGCTCATGATCAGCACGAGGTCGATCTTGTCGATGACCCACTCGAGCACGTCCAGCGACTCGGCCGGGTTGAACGCGAGGCCGGCCTTGCAGCCTGCGCCGCGGATCAGTTGGAGCGTGCGGTCGACGTGGTTCGTCGCGTCCGGGTGGAAGCTGATGAGATCCGCGCCGGCTTCGGCGAAGCGCTCGGCGAGCGGGTCCACCGGCGCCACCATCAGATGCACGTCGAGCAACACCGGCGTGCCGTCGGGGCGCTTCAGGTGCGGCTTCAACGCCTGAGCGACGCCGTGCCCGATGGTGAGGTTGGGCACGTAATGGTTGTCCATCACGTCGAAGTGGATCCAGTCGGCGCCGGCGGCAATGACGCGCTTGACTTCGTCGCCCAGACGCGCGAAGTCGGCACTGAGGATGCTGGGGGCGATGCGGTACATGGTGGGGTCCCTCCTCGTGTCTGTCGTCTCACGCGCCGTAGCGCTCGCCTTCGGGCTTGTCGGTGGCGTAACTGCTGATGCGGTAGCGCATCGTCCGGCCCGCGCCTTCGGTGCGCGCGATGCCGAACCCCGGCTCGTGCGCCGGCCGGTTGACGATGAAGCACATCGCGATGCTTTCGACGCCGCGTGTGCTGTCGAAGGCCACCAGCCGGATGTAGTGGTTCGGGAACGTCTTGCGGCATTCCTTCAGCTCGCCCAGCACGCCGGCCGGGTCGGCCAGGTCGAACATCGGCATGCCGTACATCTCCCAGTACGTGTTGCGCGGATGCGGGTCGTCGGTGTATTCGACGCTCCAGGCGTAGCCTTTCTTCAAGCCGTACTCGACCTGCGCGGTGATCTCGGCGTCGGTCAGGTCGGGCAGAAAGCTGAACTGGCCTTGCGTCAGCCGGCCGGTGGGGTTGGTCATCATGGTGTGCGCACCTGTGTCGTTAGGTGTGGATGTCGGATCGCTTCAGGCCACCGCCGGCGTCACGGCGTAGTCGCTCGTGTCGGTGCTGGCGTAGTTGAAGGTCACGTCCTTCCAGGTGTCCAGCGCCTGCGCCAGCGGCGTGCAGTACTTCGCCGCGGCCTTCAGGATCTCGGGGCCCTCGTTCTTGATGTCGCGGCCCTCGTTGCGTGCCTTGACCATCGCCTCGAGCGCGACGCGGTTGGCCACCGCACCGGCCTGGATGCCCGCCGGGTGGCCGATCGTGCCGCCGCCGAACTGCAGGATCACGTCGTCACCGAAGAGGTCGATCAGCTGGTGCATCTGGCCGGCGTGGATGCCGCCGCTGGCCACCGGCATCACCTTCTTCGTGTCGGCCCAGTCCATGTCGAAGAACAGGCCGCGCGGCAGGTCCTGCTTCGTGAAGCTGTCGCGGCAGACGTTGTAGTAGCCCTGCACGGTGAGCGGGTCGCCTTCGAGCTTGCCGACCGCGGTGCCGGTGTGCAGGTGGTCGCAGCCGGCCAGCCGCAGCCACTTGGCGATGACGCGGAAGCTGACGCCGTGGTTCTTTTGCCGCGTGTAGGTGCCGTGACCGGCACGGTGCATGTGCATCACCATGTCGTGCTTGCGGCACCAGTTGGCCATGCTCTGGATCGCCGTCCAGCCGATCACCAGGTCGACCATGATCACCACCGAGCCCAGTTCCTTGGCGAACTCGGCGCGCTCGTACATGTCCTCCATCGTCGCGGCGGTGATGTTCAGGTAGCTGCCCTTCACCTCGCCGGTGGCGGCGCTGGCCTTGTTGACGCCGTCCATCACGTACAGGAAGCGGTCGCGCCAGTGCATGAAGGGCTGCGAGTTGATGTTCTCGTCGTCCTTCATGAAGTCCAGGCCGCCCTTCAGGCCCTCGTAGATGACGCGGCCGTAGTTGCGGCCACTCAAGCCGAGCTTGGGCTTCGTCGTGGCGCCGAGCAGCGGCCGGCCGTACTTCTCGAGCCGCTCGCGCTCGACGACGAGGCCGGTCGGCGGGCCCTTGAACGTCTTCACGTAGGCCACGGGGATGCGGATGTCTTCCAGCCGGGCCGCCTTCAGCGGCTTGAAGCTGAAGACGTTGCCGATCAAGCTGGCGGTCATGTTGGCGATCGACCCCTCCTCGAAGAGGATCAGGTCGTAGGCCACCCACGCGAAGTACTCGCCGGGGCGGCCCGGCACCGGCTCGACCTTGTAGGCCTTGGCGCGGTAGCTGTCGCAGGCGGTGAGGCGGTCGGTCCACACCACCGTCCAGGTCGCGGTGCTGCTCTCGCCGGCCACCGCGGCGGCCGCTTCCACCGGATCGACGCCTTCCTGCGGCGTGATGCGGAACAGGCACAGCGTGTCCGTCTCCTTGGGCACGTAGTCGGCGTCCCAGTAGCCCATCTGGCGGTACTTGAGGACGCCGGCGCTGTAGCGCGCCTTCTTGTCGCGGATCTCGCTGGCGCCGGCTTCGGCGACGACGCTGGATTCGACGGGCTTGTTCACGGGCCGGGCTCCTGTCTTGGCTGCGGCGTGCTGGACGCCGGGTGATGTGGGTGATGTCGAAGGCTTGGCGGCCAATGTAGGAAGCCGTATCGTTCAGGGGAAGTCAGACTTTCTTTGCTTCGTCTTCAGCTTTCCCTGAACAGCGCCGTGAACATCACCTTCCGCCAGCTCCAGGTCTTCGTCGAGGTCGCCAAGACCGGCAACATGACCCGCGCGGCTGAGGCGCTGCACCTCACGCCGCCGGCGGTGTCGATGCAGATCAAGGAGATCGAGGCGCAGGTGGGCCTGGCGCTCTTCGACCGCGCCGGCCGCGCCGTGGCGCTATCGACCGCCGGCGAGTACTTCCTCGTGCACGCCAAGAAGCTGCTGGCGGCGCTGAAGGAGGCCGACGACGCGATGGCGCGCCTGAAGCGCGTCGAGCGCGGCCGGCTGACGATCGGCCTGGTCAGCACCGCGAAGTACTTCGTGCCGCATCTCTTGGCGCGCTTCCACGACGAGCACCCGGGCGTCGAGGTAAAGCTCAAGCTCGCGACAAACCGCGAACAGCTCGTCGCGCTGATGAGCGCCGGCGAGGCCGACCTCGCGATCATGGGCCGGCCGCCGCGCGAGCTGGCGATGCGCGCCGAGCCCTTTGCGCCGCACCCGCTGGCGTTCGTGGCGCCGGCCGGGCACCCGCTGCTCGGCGCGCCGCAGGCGCCGCCCGAGGTGCTGGTGCGCTACCCGCTGATCGCGCGCGAGCCGGGTTCGGGCACACGCGCGGCGATGGAGCGCTTCTTCGCCGAGCACCGCGTGAGCCCGACGATCGCGATGGAGCTCGAAAGCAGCGAGACGATCAAGCAGGCGGTGATCGCCGGCCTCGGCCTGGCGTTCCTGTCGCTGCACACCGTGGGGCTCGAGCTGAAGCACGGCCTGCTGGCCCAGCTGGACATCGAGGGCACGCCGGTCGTGCGCACCTGGAACGTCGTGCACGTCGGCGCGAGGGTGCTGTCGCCGGCGGCGGAGGCGTTTCGGTATTTTCTGATCGAGAAGGGGGAGGCGTTTCTGGGTGGGAGGGCGGGCTTGCTGTACCCAAAGGCCGCTGCGACACCTGCCGCCGAGGCGTGATGGCGAAGGTCTTGCCCGGTCAGATCCGCGATCACGGCTAGAGCTGAACCGAAATCTGCCACGTCGCCGATTTCGCGCGCCTGAGGACCTCGGGCACCGAAGTGAGCATCAGTTCGCCGCTGCGCCGGTTGAACAGGGCCACGCGATGCTGCACTCCCAGCACCTCGGCGGCAGCGATCTCGCCCTCGTTCAGCGCGAAGAAGAAGCCGGCGAATCCCTGCTTCACGCACTCCTGGGATGCGGTCTTGATTTCGATGAACGTCATCGCGGGCAAACGCTCGCGAACGGCGGCCGGATCGAGGAAGCTGAACCCGGTCTCGCCTGCGACGTGAACCGCATCGAAACTGGTCGCGCGAATCCGCTTGCCCAGGCGCTCGAGTTCCGCAAGGAGGATGCGCAGTCCGTTCCCGCTCGGTCGCGCCAGCCAAGCCTCCATCGCTGCAATGGCCAGCTGCTCGCCAGCGGCGCCGCTCTGGTTCGCGAGCCGCGCCGCGTGCTCGCGTTTCGCCTGGACGAGCTGCAGCGGAGTCACGGCGAAGTCGCCGAACTGGCCTTGGAAATGCCGGTGGCGAACCGCACGTCGGGCCGCAATGTATCGACGCGGCGTCGATCGATGTCGTCGCTTGGCGTCTCATCGTGGCCGGCGGCGTGAAATGCGCACCGGCGCATGGCGCGCGCGAGGGGCCCCGACGCTGGATCGAGCGCCTGCGCACCTCACCGATGGAGCAAGCGCCCCGGTGCGCGCCTCACCCCCCGTGCTTCCCCGCCTCCCACCCCACCGCCCCGATCGCCCGCCCGGCCACCTCGACGGCGCGCTGCTCCAGCGTCGTCGCCATCGTGTCGTTCCAGCGGTTGAGGTAGCCGAAGAGCGCGATCGTCGCGACGATCTCGACGATCTGGCCTTCGTCGAAGTGCTTCTTCAGCTCGGCGAAGTCGGCTTCGCTCGCTTCGTTGGGCACGAGCGCCGCGTGGTAGCCCAGGCGCAGCGCGGCGCGTTCGGCGGCGGTGAACAGCGCGCTCGTCTCGAAGGCCCACACGGCGCGGATCTTCTCGTCGGAGGCCTTGTAGATCGACGCCAGGTTCGTCATGTGCGCCTGGCAGTAGCGGCAGCCGCTGGCCTGGCTCGTCACCAGGCTCACGAGCATCTTCAGCTCCTCGCTCACGGTGCCCTCGTACAGCACGGCGCGGTTCAGGTCCATGAAGGCCTGGGCAATGGCCGGCCGGCGCTGCATCGTCAGGATGCTGTTGGGCACGAAGCCACGCGTCGCCTGGTAGTGCTCGAAGCGCTCGCGGAACTGCGGGTTCGCTTCCCAGGGCAGGGGGTCGAGGTGGGCCATGTTCGTTCGGGTCCGGGTTCGGTGGTGATTGAAGCAGGGCGATCGAAGCGCGGCCATTGTCGGCGCGGGCCGCTCGGGCGGCGAACCTGGCGCGGCCGGTGCGACCCGAAACGCTCCGCTTCGCTCTCAATGCACCTCGGCTTCCGCCTCCGGCCACAGTGCCGGGAAGTAGAAGCGCAGCGCGTGCAGCGGCAGGCCGAAGCGCACCTTGCCCTGCGGGGTGTCTGTCTTCAGCAGGCCGCGCTTGAGCAGCGCCGTCAGCAGCGTGACGGCGGTGCGTTCGCCGAGGCCCGTCATGCGCTTGAACTCGCCGCGTTCGAGTTCGGCGCCGCTCAGGAAGAGGTAGTGCAGCGGCCGCAGCGCTTCCATGCGCACGCCGGACTTCAGCGTGTGCTGCTCGAACGAGAGGCACGCGGCGATGCGCCGCTCGATCGTCGAGAGGTCGAGCATCGAGCGCATGAAGGCCACCTGGTCGAGGCAGGTGTCGAGCACGTAGTCGATCCACTCGACGAGCGCCGCTTCGCTCAGGTTGCCGCGGCCGTCGAGGTCGCCGCGGCGCGGCTCGTCGGCGGCGGCCAGCGCCGCGTAGTAGCGCTCAACCGTGCGCGCAAAGCCGCGCAGCGGCGACCACACGCCGCCGGTGTAGCCGAGCGCGCTGAGCCACGTGTGCGTGTGCAGCCGCATCACGCGGCCGTTGCCGTCGACGAAGGGGTGGATCCAGCCGAGGCGCTGGTGCGCCGCGGCCAGCGCCACCAGCGCCGCTTCGCCGCGGCGCACGCCGCCGTAGAAATCGGCCCAGCGCGTGAGCAGCGCCGGGATCGCCTGCGCCGCCGGCGCCACGTGCCGGCCGACGCTGACTTCGCGCTCGCGCCAGTGCCCCGGCTTGATCACCGCGCCTTCGCCGGTGTGCAGGTCGGCCGCGGGCAGGGGCGCGAAGAGCGTGCGGTGGATGTCGGCCACGGCGTCGGCGCCGTACAGCGCACGCGCGCCGGCCTCACCGGCATAGCGGCCTTCGAGCTCGACCTCGGCGTCGATGTGCGCCAGCGCCAGCCGCTGCCGCGCCGCCAGCGCCGCGTCGCCCGAGAAGTCGCGGCGCAGCGCCTGCTCCAGTTCGCTCGGCCGTGTGTGCTGGCCCTCGATGCGGTTCGTGTAGTACGAGTTCATCGTCCGCAGCAGGCCGCGCAGCTCGGGCGCGATCGGGTGGCCGGCCAGCGTGCTGGCCACCATCGCCAGGTCGTGCGCGCGGGCCAGCAACGGGTCTTGCCGGGCGGCGGCCGGCAGCAGCGGCTCGAACTGGTGGGGTGAGTCGTAGAGCGCGAGCTTTGTTGCGCACATGCAACTCATTATAAGCTATTGTCGCGCTTACATTTTTCTGTACTCCTGCGACGTTCACTGCGCACTTGCTGCTACCGCGCATCGCTGCGCGCCTTGGGGCGGCGAGCGCGGGCGCGCTCCCGCCCGCGCCGCGCCGAGCCCCGCTCAGAACTTGATCGCCCAAGCCAACCCGAAGGCGCTTTGCTTCATGCCGATCGTCTCGTTGCCGCCGGCGCCGGGGCCGAGCACGGCGTTGAAGAACGACGAGCCGCTCACCGTCTTGCGCGGGGCGATCATCAGCGCGCCGGTGATCTCGTTGGTCGGCGACAAGGCGAAGGTGAAGCCGGCCGTGTAGTGGTCGGTCATCACGCCGGGGGCGAGGATGTTGAAGCTCACGTCGGCGCTGCCGATCGGGTTGTCGCCGCGGTTGTAGCCGGCGCGCAGCGTCAGCGCCGGCGACATCTGCCATTGCAGCCCGAGCTTGTAGACGTTGATGTCCTGCCAGCCGAAGCCCGGGCCGTTGTCGGCGCCCAGCGGCGCGGCGTTGCTGCTCGGGTTGCTCACCGCCGGAACGTCGCTGTAGTTGATGCGCATCGCGTCCAGCGTCACCGTCAGCGTCGGCGTCGCCGAGAAGGCGATGCCGGCGCCGTAGTGCGAGGGGATGTCGAAGTCGCCCTGGCCGGCGAACAGGCCCTTGTACTTCTCGAAGCGGCCCATGTTCATCTTCGGCGCGTAGGCGGCGCCGGCGGTGAACGCGCCGAACTTGCCCTGCCAGCCCAGGCGCACGCCGACGCCGGTGGAGCTGTCATAGCCGTTGTTCGTGACGCTGCCCGGTGCGCTGGTGAAGGCCGGGAAGCCCGGCGCGTTGTCGAACGCCTGCAGACCCTCGGCCTTGAAGCGCTGGTAGCCGAGCAAGAGCGCGATGCCCACCGACTGCGTCGGCGTCACCTTGTAGGCGAGCGTCGGCGCGACGATCAGTTGCGACAGATCGACGCCGAGCGTGCCGCTGCCGCACAGCATGTTGGCCGGGCCCGCGCCGCAGTTGAAGCTGCCTTGCGGGTAGGTGGTGTTCATGCCGCCGTTGCCGTACAGCGTCATGCCGAGCGAGAGGTTCGAGCCGAGCATGCGGTTGTAGCCCACCTCGGGCACCCAGAAGACGGTCTTGTCGCTGTCGACCTGGCCGTTCAGCGTCGCGAAGCCGGCGCCGGTGCGTTCGGCGTCGCGCTTCGGGCTGAAGGCGTCGAGGCCGAGGTCGACGCGCTCGCCGGCCCAGACCATCGACGCCGGGTTGTTGGCGCCGCCCAGGCTGTCTTGCGACAGCGCGAGCGAGGCGCCGCCCATGCCCTTGGCCTTCAGCCCGTAGCCGTGCGGGAAGTAGCCGTTGGTGGCCCAGGCCGGCATCGCCAGCGTGGCCGCGGCCGCCAGCGTGGCCAGGCGCCAGCGGCGGCCAGCCGTCGAGCAGGCAGCGGGCCGGGCTTTGAATCGTTCCATGCGCATCTCCCAATATAAGAATCGTGATGAAAGCCCCGGGCGGGGCACGTTTGCCGCGGATGCGGCCTTACCACTGCGCCAGCAAGCGACCCTCGAGCACCTTGCTCGGCCAGCGCGTCAGCGGACTCGTTCCCTTGGCGATGCAATCGCCACTGCGGATGTCGAAGACCCAGCCGTGTTTCGGGCAGGTCAGCGTGTGGCCTTGCAGGGCCAGATGCGGGATGTCGGTGGTCTGGTGCGGGCAGCGGCTGTCGTAGACGTGCCAGTCGTCATCCGCGACACGATGGACGAAGAGGCCGCGGCCGTCGCACTCGAGACGGCGCGTCTCGCCGGGCGCGAAGCCGTCGATCGCGAGCACGTCGTGCCATGCGCCGGGCGACTGACCGGCCTCGGCAGCCGCACCAAGTGCCCCCAGTTCGAACCCCGGCAGCTTCATCGCCAGGATCACATCGACCGCCCAGACGATCTTCGCCAGCCCCAGCGCCGGAAACGCCATCAGCAGTGCATCGAGCACCTCGGCCGGCGTGCAGCCGGCGGCGAGCGCGCGCTTCAAGTACTGGCGCAGGCCGCGCTCGGTTTGCGCATGCACCTTCGTGATGACGCTGATCAGCGCGCGCGTCTTCGGGTCGAGATGTTTGCCCGCGTCCTTCAGGAACGCGAAGTAGTGGCCCATCGCCTCGGGCCGGGCCTTCACGAGGTAGGCAAGCGCGTCGCTCATGACCTGACCTCCGGCGCGGGAGAAGCCTGCGGCTCACCGCGCGCGCGCCCGTCGGGCAGCCGCGCGTGGCACTCGTGGAAGATGCGGCGGTCGCAGCCGGCGCAGGTGGCGGCGTCGAGCAGCGGGTAGACGGCGCGCAGCGCGTCGCCCTTGTGCGGCACGAGGTGGTCTTCGCCGATGTCGTCCATCGCGCCGGCGCGTTCGAGCATGTCGATGACGGCCGGCTGCGCGCCGGTGATGACGAGGCCGCCGCCGAGCGCACGGCGGCGCCGCGCCTCCTCGGCGATGAGGCGTGCGCCGGCCAGGTCGACGAAGTTGACGCGATGCGCGGCCAGCAGCAGCCAGCGCCGGCGCGGGTCTTCTTCGTCGATGCGGTGGAAGTGCTCGCGCACGTGCTCCACCGCGCCGAAGTACAGCGACCCGCTGACACGCAGCACCGCGAGCTGCGGGCACGCGATCTGCAGCGCCTCGGCCGTGCCGGTGCCGACGAGCTTGCGCCGGCCGTCGTCGGCGCCCGCGGTCGGCGGCACCAGCTCCTCGACGCGCGGCTGCGACGTGCGATAGAGATAGAACAGCAGCGAGACGACGATGCCGACGAAGAGGCCCTTCTCCAGGTCGAGCAGCACGCCGACCCAGGTGAGCAGCAGCACGAGGCGCTCACGCGGATGCCGGCGCAGGATGCGGCCGATCTCGGGCCAGTCGATCAGGTTCCACGCGACGATGAAGAGGATGCCGGCCAGCGCCGCCGTCGGCAGCCACGCGGCCAGCGGCGCGGCGAGCGCGGCGATCGCCAACAGCATCGGCGCGGCCAGCGCGGCGGCGAGCGGCGTTCGCGCCCCGCCTTCGTAGTTGACGCCGCTGCGGTTGAACGAGCCGCTGGACGGATACGCCGAGGTGAAGCTGCCGACGATGTTCGAAAGCCCCTGGCCGATGAACTCCTGGTCGGCGTCGAGCCGCTGGCCCGAGCGCGCGGCGATGCTGCGCGCGATCGCCACCGCCTCGGTCAGGCCGATCACCGCCACGACCGCGGCCGGAAACAACAGCGCCTTGATCGCCGCGAAGCCGTGCTCGGGCATCGACAGCGGCGGCAAAGCGCCGGGCAACGCGCCGAGCGTGACGATGCCGGTGGTCTCGCGGCCGAACAGGCGGTCGAGCAGCGCGGCGAGCGCGGCACCGGCGACCATCGCGATCAGCATGTACGGCCAGCGCGGCGCGACCTTGCGCGCGACGATGCCGACGACGAGCGTGAACACCGCCACCAGCGTCACCCACAGGTGCGCCTCACCGAGGTGCTGCGCGGCATAGAGCACGATCTCGTGGAAGTGCGCGCCGCGCGGCACCGCCAGGCCGAAGAAGTGCTTCACCTGGCTCGCGGCGATCAGGAACGCCGCGCCCGCGGTGAAGCCGACGATCACCGTGTGCGAGATGAAGTTGACGAGCGCGCCGAGCCGCGCCAGGCCCATTGCCAGCTGCATCACGCCGGCCAGCAGCGCCAGCGTCAGCGCCATGCCGATGTAGTTGGTGCTGCCGGGTTCGGCGAGCGGGCTCAACGTCGCGAACACGAGCACGGAGATCGCCGTCGTCGGCCCGCTGACGAGGTGCCGGCTCGAGCCCCAGAGCGCCGCGACGATGGCCGGCAGCATCGCCGCATAGAGGCCGTACTGCGGCGGCAGGCCCGCGATCGTCGCGAAAGCCACCGCCTGCGGCAGCACGACGACGGCGCCGGTCAGCGCCGCCATCGCGTCGGCACGCAGCGTCGTGCGCGTGACCTCGGGCCACCAGCCGCGCATCGGCAGCCAGCGGTTGACGCGGCGAGAGGCGGCGGTGTTGACCGCTACGCTTTCGGCGCTGCTCATGCGCTCGCCGCCTGCGGCACGGCCGGCAGCAGCTCACCGTGGCCGTCGCGGCCGAGGCGGCGATAGATGGCTGCCAGCGCCAGGTCGTCGCTTGGGAAGAGGTTGTCCTCGCCGATCAGCTTGGCCAGGCCGGTGCGGTGCATCACGTCGAGCACCTGCTTTTTCAGGCCGGCGAAGACGACGGTGATGCCCGAGGAGCGCAGCCCTTCGACGAGCGTGCGCACGACCTCCTCGCCCGAGGCGTCCATGCGGTTGATGCTGGCCGCCGAGACCAGCAGCACCTTGACGCCGGGCCGGCCGGCCACCGCGTCGAGCACCTGCGTCTCGAAGAACGCGGCGTTCGCGAAGTACAGGCCCGCGTCGAAGCGGATCGCCAGCACGTCGGCGCTGCCGGGCAGCGTCGGGTGCACGTGCACGTCGCGCAGGGCGCCATCCGGGTGGCGGCCGAGCACGGCGACGCGCGGGCGCATCGTCTGCAGCAGGTACAGGATGACGGCCAGCGCGGCGCCGATCAGGATGCCGCGGTCCAGGTGCGGCGCGGCAAGCAGCGTTACCGCGAACGTGACCGCGGCGACCATGCCGTCGGCGCGGCTGGCGTGCCAGGTGTGCAGCAGCGCCTTCGGTGTCAACAGGCTCGTCACGGCGAGCAGGATGATCACGCCCAGGGTTGCCTTCGGCAGGTGGTACAGCGTCGGCGTCAGCACGAGCAGCGTGGCGACGACGAAGAGGCCGTTGAAGATCATCGCCATGCCGGTCTTCGCGCCGGCTTGCAGGTTGATCGCCGAGCCGGTGAACGAGCCGCAGGCCGGGTACGACTGGAAGAACGCGCCGCCGAGGTTGGCGACACCCTGGCCGATCAGCTCCTGGTTCGGATCGAGGCGCTGGCGCGTCTTCGCGGCCAGCGCCTTGGCCATCGCGATCGACTCCATGAAGCCGACGAGCGCGATGACGAGCGCTGCCGACAGCAGCGACATCACCGCCTCGAGCGAGAGCTTGGGCACGCGCAGCGCCGGCAGGCCGGCGGGGATCTTGCCGACGACGTCGCCGCCGCCGGCGAGTTGGAGTTGGCTGCCGCTGATCTTGCGGATGCGCCAGACCGGGCCCTCGGCTTGTACGCCGGCAGGAAACTGGCTGCTGAGGTGCAGAGCCGGCGCTGCACCGGCAGCGCCTTCAGTCGCGGCCGCGCGCTCGAAGCGCACGCGCAACAGCCGCTGCCAGCGCTCCTTGTTCTCGGCCGCGAGGTCGGCTGCGTCGAGCTCGCTCATGTGCAGCTCGTGCCGCAGCGCGGCGATCGCGCGGCGCTCGGCGAGGCCGCCGCCGGCGGCTTCCAGCCGGCGCAGTTGCGTCGCCTGCTCGGTGGCGCGCGCGTCGAGCGCGCGGATGCGATCGGCGGTCGCCGCGTACCGCTCGGCGCGCTCGCGCACGTCGGCGTCCGCGATCTCGGCGATCGGCGTGCTCGTGTTGCGCTCGTAGCCGATGGCCATGCTGACGACGATCGTGATGACCACCGCGATCAGCACGTTCAACTTCGCGATCGACGGGATGCGCTTGAGCACCAGCATCAGCGCCAGCGCAAAGGCCGACATCGCCACCGTCGGCAGGTGCATCTGCGGCAGGAAGCCGAGCATCTGCCAGATGTCGCCGAGGAACGAATCGCTGCGGCCCTTCGGGATGCCGAGCAGCAGGTCGAGCTGCGACAGGCCGATGATGATCGCCGCGGCGTTCATGAAGCCGAGGATCACCGGGTGCGAGACGAAGTCGACGATCGTGCCGAGCTTGAACGCGCCGAGCGCGAACTGGATCGCGCCGACCATCAGCGTCAGCAAGAGCGCCAGCTCGACGTAGTGGTCGGAGAACGGCACCGCCAGCGGCGTCAGCGCCGCCGCGGTCATCAGCGAAATGATTGCCACCGGCCCGGTGGCGAGCTGGCGAGAAGACCCCCACAGCGCGCCGAGGATCGCCGGCACGAATGCGACATAGAGGCCGAAGTGCACCGGCAGCCCCGACAGCTGCGCGTACGCCATCGCCTTGGGCACGAGCACCAGCGCACCGGTGATGCCGGCGATCAGGTCGCCGCGCAGCAGCACGGCGCTGATCGGAAACCAGGCGAGGAACGGGAACCAGCGCAGCAGCCGCTCGTGCGCCACCCGCGCCGGCGGCGCGGCAGGCGGCGAAGGTCCGACAGGCGGCGCGGGCGTGGCGTTCACGAGACGGCCTGGTAATACAGGTTCTGCGGGTGCCGCGCCTGCGCGAAGAAGAACCAGCGCTCGGCGAGCAGGCCGGCGAATTGCGCGGCGAAGGCGAGCATCAGCAGCGGCGCGGCCGAGCTGCCCTGGGCGGCCTGGGCTGAGTCACCACCGCCGGCGGCCATGCCCGACATCCCCGCAGCGCGCGCCGCCGCCAGCAGCACCAGCGGCAGCGCAAACGCCAGCACGATGAACGCCGGCTTCACCGCGCGCAACACCGCCGGCCGCGCGCGATGGAAGAACTCGCGCGTGTTGAACGAGCTGCCCATGAAGCCCGCCGAGCGCTGCACGATGCGCGGGTGCTTGACGCCGATGGCCGACTGGATCGTCGAGCGCGGCTTCAGCCTTGCGTTGCGCGCCAGCGCCGCGCTTCGGCCGATGAACGCCAGCGCCGTCAGCACGAGCGCCCAGCCGGCGAGCAGCGGCACGCGCGCCGGCGCCATCGCCGCGGCCAGCGCGGCGGCGAGCGTGAAGCCCGACGCCGCGCCCATCAGCACGAAGTTCAGCGGCGTCAGCGGCGTGTGCCACTCGGCGAGGAAGCGCAGGCACGCGTAGATCATGCCGGTGCACACGAAGAGCGCAAACGCGAGCAGCGCCGCCACCGTGCCGGCGGCGAGCGTCAGGTCGATCGCGAGACCGCCTTCGGTCGTGAAGATCACCGGCCGGATGCCGAACGCATGCAGCGCGCCGTAGACCGCGAGCGCGCCCATGAACGCCGGCAGCACGATCACCTCGCGCGACAGCCACGAGGTGCGCCACATCGCCGCCGAACGCCAGGCGCGCTCGGGCCGCCCGAGGTGGAAGAACGACGCGAAGAGCCCGGCGCCGAGCAGCACGAGCGCCAGCGCGCTGCCCCACACGACGAGCCGCGCGTCGTCGGCCGCCGGCGGTGCCTGCGCGACGAGGCCCACGAGCGCGTAGCTCTGCACCGTGTACAGCGCGAGGAACAGCCCCTGCCCGGCGCCGATCAGCGTCGTCAGGAGAATCACCGACCAGGCCGGGTTCATGGGCTCACGTCCTCGAGCGTCGCGGCGCCCGCATCGGGCCGCGGCAGGTGGCCTTCGACGGCCAGCGGGTTGTCGGCGCGCACGAGTTCGTCGGCGTGGATGCGCAGCTTCGTCTTGCGCCGCGGCAGGTAGTGGTTCGCCGGCTGCGTGCCCCACTCGGGCATCAGCGCGTAGCCGCCGTTCTCGCGGATCGCGATCGACGCGGCGCTCGCCGGGTCGTGCACGTCGCCGAAGATGCGCGCCGAGGTCGGGCAGGCTTTCACGCAGCTCGGCTTGCGGTCGGCCTCGGGCAGCTTGAGGTCGTAGATGCGGTCCACGCACAGCGTGCACTTCTTCATCACGCGCTGGTTCTCGTCGAGTTCACGCGCGCCGTACGGGCAGGCCCAGCTGCAGTACTTGCAGCCGATGCACTTGTCGTAGTCGACGAGGACGATGCCGTCCGAGGCGCGCTTGTAGCTGGCGCCCGTGGGGCACACCGGCACACACGGCGGCTCTTCGCAGTGCAGGCAGCTCTTGGGGAAGTGCACCGTCTCGGTGAGCGGGAACTCGCCGACCTCGAAGGTCTGCACGCGGTTGAAGAAGGTGCCGCTCGGGTCGGCGCCGTAGGGCTGCTGGTCGCTCATCGGGCCGGCGGCGCCCGCGGTGTTCCACTCCTTGCAGCTCGTCACGCAGGCGTGGCAGCCGACGCAGACGTTGAGGTCGATGACGAGGGCGAGCTGCGTCATCGGGCGGGCCCTTTGCGCCCGTTGCGGGTCAGCTTCGCGATCGCCTCGCCGGCCCAGCCCGTCCACTCGCGCGGCCGCGCGCGCATGCCCGGATAGGGCTTCATCGGCGCGAACTGCGGCGCGCTCTCTTGCGGCTCTTCGGGCCCGGCCTTCACGACGCGCACGCGCACGTCGAACCACGCCGCCTGGCCGGTGATCGGGTCGGAGTTCGAGACGCGCGCGTCGCTGCCGCGCACCGGCAGCTCTTCGCTGATCAGGTGGTTGAGCAGGAAACCTTCGCGCGACTCGTTCGCCTCGGGCGCCAGGTTCCACGCGCCGGCGGCCTTGCCGATGGCGTTCCAGGTCCACACGGTGCCCGGCTCCACCGCCTCGGAGTGGCTGGCCTTGCAGCGCACGCGGCCCCAGGGCGATTCGACCCACACCCAGTCGCCGTCGGCGATGCCCTGCTCGCGCGCCGTGCGCGTGTTGACGTACAGCGTGTTGTAGGTGTGGATCTGGCGCAGCCAGGCGTTCTGCGAGTCCCACGAGTGGTACATCGCCATCGGCCGCTGCGTCACCGCGGCGAGCGGGTACTTGTGCTTGTCGGTGACGTGTGCTTCGAGCGGCTCGTAGAAGAACGGCAGCGGGTCGAAGTAGGTCTCGATGCGCTTGCGCAGATGTTCCGGCGGCTTGCGCGTGATGCCCTTGCCTTGCGCGGCGGTGCGAAAGCGCTGCAGCACCTCGGAGTACAGGTGCACGAGGATCGGCTCGGCGTAGCGCGTGATGCGGTTGGCGCGGCTCCACTCCAGGTAACCCTGGTTCCAGTTGCGCATGTACTGGTAGCTGCGCGGCAGCTCGTGGTGGAACACGCAGTCGTGCTGCGCGTACATCTCCCACTGCCGCGGGTTCGGCTCGCCGACGAGGAACTTCTCGCCGCCCTTGCCGCGCCAGCCGGCGAGGAAGCCGATGCCGCTGCCCGGCTCGGTCTCCCAGTTGACGATGAAGTCGGGATAGTCGCGGTACTTGCGTTGGCCTTGCGGCGTGACGAACGCCGGCAGCGCGAGCCGCGTGCCCAGCTCGATCAGCACCTCCTGGAACGGCTTGCACTGGCCGGTCGGCGGCACGACCGGGATGCGCACCGCGTCGACGGGGCCGGTGAACTCGCTGATCGGCCGGTCGAGCATCGACATCACGTCGTGCCGCTCGAGGTACGTCGTGTCCGGCAGGATGAGGTCGGCGAACGCCGTCATCTCCGAATGGAACGCGTCGGCGACGACGAGGAACGGGATCTTGTACTCCCCGCTCGCCTCGTCCCGGTCGTTCAGCATCTTCCTCACTTCGGCCGTGTTCATCGTGGAGTTCCACGACATGTTGGCCATGAAGATGAGCAGCGTGTCGATGCGATACGGGTCGCCGCGCCAGGCGTTGGTGACGACGTTGTGCATCAGCCCGTGCACCGACAGCGGGTACTCCCACGAGAACGCCTTGTCGATGCGCACCGGCGAGCCGTCGTCGTTGACGAAGAGATCGTCGGGGTCCGAAGGCCAGCCGAGCGCCATGCCGTCCAGCGGCCGGTTCGGCTGCACGGCGCGCGGGTCGTTGGGCGTGCGCGCGCAAGGCGGAATCGGCCGCGGGAACGGCGCCTTGTGGCGAAAGCCGCCGGGCCGGTCGATCGTCCCCAAGAGCGACATCAGGATGCCCAACGCGCGGATCGTCTGGAAGCCGTTGCTGTGCGCCGCCAGGCCGCGCATCGCGTGGAACGCGACCGGGTTGCCGCTGACGGTGTCGTGCTCTTTGCCCCACGCGTCGGTCCAGGCGATCGGCAGCTCGATGCGCTGGTCGCGCGCCGTGATGCCCATCTCGTGCGCAAGCCGGCGGATCGTCTCGGCCGGGATGCCGGTGATGCCCTCGGCCCACTCGGGCGTGTAGTCCTTGACGCGGTCCTGCAGCAACTGGAACGCCGGCTTCACCGGCGTGCCGTCGGGCAACGCGAACTCGCCGAGCAGGAAAGGGTCGGCGCCCGGCTTGTGGCTGAGCACCGGCTTGTCCGTGTGCCGGTCCCACCACAGCTTGTTCTGCGGGTCGTAGCAGGCCTCTTCCTCGGGCACCTCGGTGCGCACGAACATGCCGTACTCGGCGTCGGCGGTGTCGAGGTTCACGAGCTCGCCGCCGTTCGTGTACTGCACGACGAAGTCGCGGTCGTACAAGCCCAGGCGCAGGATCTCGTGCACCACGGCCAGCAGGAAGGCGCCGTCGGTGCCCGGGCGGATCGGCACCCACTCGTCGGCGACGGCCGAGTAGCCGGTGCGCACCGGGTTGATCGAGACGAAGCGCCCGCCGTCGCGCTTGAACTTCGCGATCGCGATCTTCAGCGGGTTGCTGTGGTGGTCCTCGGCGGTGCCGATCATCACGAACAGCTTCGCGCGGTCGAGATCGGGGCCGCCGAACTCCCAGAACGAGCCGCCGATCGTGTAGATCATCCCGGCGGCCATGTTCACCGAACAGAAGCCGCCGTGCGCGGCGTAGTTCGGCGTGCCGAACTGGCGCGCGAAGAGGCCGGTCAGCGCCTGCATCTGGTCGCGCCCGGTGAAGAGCGCGAACTTCTTCGGGTCGGTGGCGCGGATCTTCGCCAGCCGCTCGGAAAGCGTCGCGAAGGCTTCGTCCCACTCGATCTCGACGAAGTCGCCGTCGCCGCGCGCCGCGCCTTCGCGGCGCTTCAGCGGTTTGGTCAGCCGCGCCGGGCTGTACTGCTTCATGATCCCCGAGGAACCCTTGGCGCAGATAACGCCCTGGTTCAACGGATGGTCCGGGTTGCCGTCGATGTAGCGGACCTGCCCGTCACGCAAGTGCACGCGGATGCCGCAGCGGCAGGCGCACATGTAGCAGGTGGTCTTGCGGACCTCGGCCACGGCATCGGCGTGGGGGTCGGCGGTCGGGTCGTGAAGCGGGGGTGGTGCCATGTCTCCGGCATTGTTGTCGCGTTGCGCCCAGGCGCTGTAACGTGCGCGCCGGCCCTGCCCCGATCGGGTGGCGGCGATTAGGCGCAAGCGGCCTCGCGCGCGCTACTACCGCGATGGCGTAGGGCCCGCTACCCACGAGGGCTATTCGCGCCACTGCTGCGCTGTGTTCCAGTGCCGGGCGGACGTGTGAGCTTGCGTCTCGCAGCCATGCCCTCGACCCTTGAAGCTCTGCATCGTCTCGGACAGCCACGACCGCGCCGACTCGCTGCGTGCCGCCGTGGAAGCGGCGCGCGAGGCTGGTGCACGCGCCGTCGTGCACTGTGGCGACCTCATCGGCGGGCACACGCTGCGCCCGCTGCTGGCGCTGGGGCTGCCGCTGCACCTGGTGCATGGCAACAACCTCGGCGACGCGCAGGCGCTCGCGCGCATGGCGCAGGCGTCGGCGGGATTGCTCCAATACCATGGCGGCGAAGCCGATGTGATGCTTGGCGGGCTGCGCGTCTACGTCACGCACTACCCGCATCTGGCGCGCGGCATGGCGTGCACCGGCGACTACGACCTCGTGTGCTGCGGACACTCGCACGAGGCGTCGGTGCGCCGGCAAACCAACATCCAAGGAGGGAGCACATGGCTGGTCAATCCCGGCACCGTGGCCGGCATCGGCGCGCCGGCGACCTGGGTCTTCGCCGATCTCGAGCGCTCGGCGTTCGAGGTGCGGACGCTGCCGCCCTGAGCGCGGCAGTCGCCTTGAAGGAGGCCGCGCAATGACGAACGTTCCCGCAGCCAGCCCGACGCTGCTCGTCGTGGGCGGCGGCATCGCCGGCATGACCGCGGCGCTGGAAGCCGCCGAGGCCGGCCGCCAGGTCATCCTCGTCGAGCGCAGCCCCACGCTCGGCGGCCGCACGGCGTTGCTGTACCGCTACTTCCCGAAGATGTGCCACCCGACCTGCGGGCTGGAGATCAACCTTCGGCGCCTGCGCAGCAACCGCAACGTGCGTGTGTTGACGATGGCCGAGGTCACCGCCGTCAGCGGCAGCGCCGGCAGCTATCGCGTGACGCTGCGGCAACACGCGCGCTACGTCAACGAGCGCTGCACCGGCTGCGGCGACTGCTCGCGCGCGGTCAGCGCGCGCATCCGCAACCCGTACAACTACGGCCTCGACGAGCTGCCCG
Organism: Betaproteobacteria bacterium; assembly: GCA_016716535.1. Lineage (GTDB taxonomy): Bacteria > Pseudomonadota > Gammaproteobacteria > Burkholderiales > Burkholderiaceae_C > Rubrivivax. The sequence goes on from JADJWD010000007.1 coordinate 689,874, forward strand.
CGGCCTACCTGCCGCACGTGATGGCGTACCCGCAGCGCTACGTGATCGACCCGTCGATCGTCGGCACGCCCGAAGGCGAGAAGGCCGCCGCCGCCTGCCGCTTCGGCGCCGTGGACCTGACGATGCGCGACGAGGCGATCACGCTCGATGTCGCCAGCGTCATCTGGGCCACCGGCTGGAAGCCGTACGACGCGGCGCGCATCCAGCCCTACGGCTACGGGCGCTTCAAGAATGTCGTCACGAGCCTCGAGTTCGAACGTCTGGCCGATCCTTCCGGGCCCACGGGCGGCAAGCTGCTGCGCCCTTCCGACGGCAAGGAGGCGAAGAACATCGCCTTCATCCAGTGCGCCGGCTCGCGCGACGAGAACCACCTGCGCCACTGCTCGCGCATCTGCTGCATGGCGACGCTGAAGCAGACGCACTACGTGCGCGAGGCGTACCCCGATGGCGGCGCCAACTCCACCGTCTACTACATCGACATCCGCGCCATCGACCGGCTCGAGGACTTCCACGCCGCGGTGCGCGCCGACGCGACGGTGAAGTTCATCAAGAGCAAGGTCGCGCGCATCGCGCTGAACGAGGCCAACGGCAACCCGGTGCTGCACGGCGTGGACACCGAGGGCTACCACCGCTACGCCAACGAGCACGACCTCGTCGTGCTGGCGGTCGGCATGCAGCCCGAGACCGACGGCGTCGTGCTGCCGGCCGACGTGCTGCGCGATTCCAGCGGCTTCATCGAAGGCAGCACGAGCGGCGGCCAGTTCGCTGCCGGCGCGGCCGCGAGCCCGCTGGACGTGAACCGCGCCGTGCAAAGCGCCACCGCGGCGGCGCTGCGCGGCATCCAGGTCGTGCACCGCCACGCATCACCCGTGACGGCCGCTGACACCGAAACCGCGCAGAAGGCGAGCGTTCCCCATGGCTGAGATGAAGACCGCCGCCTACCTGTGCGCCGGCTGCGGCATCGGCGACAAGCTGGACATGAAGGCGCTGGCCAAGGTGGCGCAGCGCGAAGGCAAGATGGCGCTCGTGCGCGAACACCCGTTCCTGTGCAGCGACGAGGGCGTGGCGACGATCCGCGCCGACTTCGCCAACGAGGCGGTGACGCACGTGCTCGTCGCCGCCTGCTCGCGCCGCATGAAGGCCGAGGCTTTCCACTTCCCCGAGGCCGCGGTGGGGCGCGCCAACCTGCGCGAAGGCGTGCTGTGGCTCTGCGCCGAGGGTGCCGAGCACGATGAAGTGCGCCAGGAGATGGCCGAGGACCACATGCGCATGGGCTGCGCCGAGCTGAAGAAGCTGAAGATCCCGGCCGGCAACCCGAACGCCGCCGGCTCGCGGCGGCTGCTCGTCGTCGGCGGTGGCATCAGCGGCCTCACGGCGGCGCTCGAGTCGGCCGACGCGGGCTACGACGTGCTGCTCGTCGAGCGCGAAGCCGCACTCGGCGGCTGGGCCGCGAAGATGTGGAAGCGCACGCCCTCGCGCGAGCCGTACGGCGAGCCGGTCGACACCGGCGTCGAGGCGATGGCCAAGCGCGCGAGCACGCACCCGCGCATCAGCGTGATGCTTGGCGCGACGGTGGCCGAGACCGGCGGCGCGCCCGGGCGCTTCAAGGTGCAAATCCGCCGCGGTGCGGAGACGATCGAAGAGACCGTCGGCGCAATCGTGCAGGCCAGCGGCTTCACGACCTACGACCTCGCGAAGCTGCCCGAATTCGGCGGCGGCAAGCTGCCGCACGTCGTCGACCAGGCCGGCTTCGAGGCGCTGGCGCGGCAGGCCGCGGGGGCGCCGCTGAAGCGTGCCGACGGCCGGCCGGTGAAGAACGTCGTCTTCGTGCAGTGCGCCGGCCAGCGCGACACGACCGGCAAGCATCTGCCGTACTGCTCGGGCCACTGCTGCGGCACGAGCATCAAGCAGGCGATGGTCGTCAAGGCCGCCGATCCCGAGGCGAGCGCGATGGTGCTCTACACCGACCTGCGCACGCCGGGCATGGGCGAAGACTTCTATCGCAGCGCGCAGAGCAAGGGCATCACCTTCACGAAGGGCAGCGCCAGCGCGGTGGAAGGCACCGGCGACGGCGCGCGCGTGCGCTTTCGCGACCTGATCCTCGACGAGGACGCGGCTGCCGACGCCGACCTCGTCGTGCTGGCCACCGGCCAGGTGGCCAACGCCGGCATCAACCTCGACGAGTGGACCGCCACCGTCACCGAGGCCGAGAAGGGCTCGGAGGCCGCGCAGCAAAAGAAGGTCGAGCTGCAGAAGATCTCGGTGCTGAACCTGACGTACCGCCAGGGCCCCGACCTGCCGCAGTTGAAGCACGGCTTTGCCGATTCGCACTTCATCTGCTTCCCGTACGAGACGCGCCGCACCGGCATCTACGCCGCCGGCCCGACGCGCCGGCCGATGGACATGGCGCAGGCCGTCGAAGACGCCGCGGGCGCGGCGATGAAGGCGATCCAGGCGATCGAGAACGCCGCGCTCGGCCGCGCCGCGCACCCGCGCAGCGGCGACCTCAGCTACCCGATCGTGCGCCTCGAAGGCTGCACGCAGTGCAAGCGCTGCACCGTCGAGTGCCCGTTCGGCGCCATCGACGAGGACGAGCGCCGCTTCCCGCAGTTCAACGAAAGCCGCTGCCGGCGGTGCGGCACCTGCATGGGTGCGTGCCCGGTGCGCGTGATCTCGTTCGAGAACTACTCGGTCGATTCGGTCGGCGCGCAGATCAAGGCCGTCGACATGCCCGACGAGGACAGCGGCAAGCCGCGCATCCTGCTGCTGGCCTGCGAGAACGACGCCTACCCGGCGCTGGACATGGCGGCGCTGCAGCGGCGCACGATCTCCGCCTTCGTGCGCGTGATCCCGGTGCGCTGCCTCGGCTCGGTGAACACGATCTGGATCACCGATGCGCTGAACGGCGGCTGGGACGGCGTGATGATGCTCGGCTGCAAGAAGGGCGACGACTACCAGTGCCACTTCGTCAAGGGCAGCGAGATGGCGCACTACCGGCTGAGCAAGGTCGACGACACGCTGAAGCAGCTCGGCCTGGAGACCGAACGCGTCGTCAGCCACGAGGTGGCGATCACCGACATCGAGCGGCTGCCCAAGCTGATCAACGACTACGTGGCGCAGATCACCGCCATCGGCATGAGCCCGATGAAGGGCTTCGCCTGAGACGGCGGCGACGAGGAGCGACAGCGATGGACGTTCGCACCAACGGCACGACGGTCAGCCCGTCGGCCACCCAGCCCGCGGCGGCGGGCCAGCCGCATCTGCACCCCTATCGCCCCTACGCCCCGGACTTCCTGCGCGAGGTCGAACGCGAGGTCGAAGGCGGCGAGATGGTCAAGATGTGCATGCAGTGCGGCGTGTGCGCGGGCAGCTGCCCGCTCGGCGCGCACTGGGAGCACACGCCGCAGAAGATCTTCATGATGATCCGCGCCGGCAAGCGCGAGGAAGTGCTGCGCTCCGACGCGATGTGGATGTGCACCAGCTGCTACAACTGCGTCGTGCGCTGCCCGCGCAAGCTGCCGATCACGACCATCATGCACGGGCTGGCGAGCTACTCGCACCGCCTGGGGCTGGCGCCGAAGATGCAGCCGACGCGCGACTTCTCGCTGAAGTTCTTCGACAACTTCAAGCGCACCGGCCGCGTCAACGAGCTGAAGCTGACGCTCGGCCTGTACTTCAAGGACGGCCTCGTCGCCGGCATCAAGAAGGCGTGGGAAATGCGGCAGGTGGGCCTGGGCCTGCTGAAGGCCGGGCGGCTGAATCCGTTCGAGTTGTTCGGCGGCCACCGCTGCAAGGACGAGAAGGGCATCGCGGCGATGCTGGCCAAGGTGCAGGAAATCGAGCAGCGCGAGCGGGCGCAGGGCTGATTGCGGCCGATCGAGGAGACAACGAAATGGCAACGAAGGAATACGCGTTCTACCCGGGCTGCTCGTCGCAGCTGAAGGCTTCCGCGGCGAACTACCTGACCTCGACGAACGCGATGTGCAAGACGCTGGACATCCGGCTCACCGAGATCCCGGACTGGAACTGCTGCGGCGCATCGATCAGCTACACCGGCGCCAGCGAGCTGACGCGGCACACGCTGAACGCGCGCAACTTCGCGCTCGCCGAGAAGCACCTGCCCGGGCAGGATGTCGTGGCCACCTGCGCGGCGTGCTGGCTGAACGCACGCGAAAGCAAGGAGAAGCTCGACGTCGACCGCGGCTTCCTGGCGCGCGCCAACGAGGCGCTGAAGGAAGCGGGCCTGCAGTACCAGGGCAAGGCCAAGGTCAAGCACATGGTCGAAGTGCTGATCGAGGACTTCGGCTACGAGCGGCTCGGCCAGCCGGTCGTCAAGCCATTGGCGGGCCTGAAGTTCGCAGGTTATGTCGGCTGCCAGACGAACCGGCCCTTCGGCATCGCCGACGAAAGTTTCGAGAACCCGATGTACCTCGACAAGCTCGTCGAGACGGTGGGCGCCGAGCCGGTAAAGGATTACGACCAGAAGGTCACCTGCTGCGGCGGCGCGCTCGCGTTCTCCGAGCCCGAAAAGAGCCAGAAGCAGATCCGCGACATCGTCGAATCCGCCTACGACCACGGCGCCGACATGATCGTCACGCCCTGCCCGCTGTGCCAGGCCAACGTCGAGGTCTACCAGTCGGAAATCAACCGCAAGCAGGGCACGAAGTTCAACATGCCCGTCACCTACTACAGCCAACTGATGACCGTGGCCTACGGCGGCACCGTCAAGGAGGCCGGGCTGGACGGGCACCTGATCCAGCCCAAGGCGCTGCAGGAGCTGGCGCAGAAGGCGGTGGCGAAGAAGGCGGGCTGAGTGCTCCACCGCTCGGACTGAGGTTTCGAAGGCCGCCAGCGGCCACTCGCGGCGGCCCCGGGGCCGCTGTGCCGCTGTGCCGCTGTGGCCCGGGACGAGGAGGCCGGGTGGCCGACTCGGCTCGTGTCCTTCTCTTGGCTTCGCTTCGCTCGCCGACGATTCACCCTTTACCTCGCCGAGTCGGCCACCCGGCCTCCTCGTCCCTCGGTGGTGGCGCCCTGCGAGAAGCGGCTCCGCGGGCCGTGCGCCCCTTCGCACGCCACGCCGTGCCGGATCGGGACATCGGGGGTCCCCGCGTAGCGAGGTGAAGGATGAATCGTTGGCGAGCGAAGCGAAGCCAAGAGAAGGACACGAGCGCAGCGGGGACCCCCGGTGGCCCGATCCCGCGCAGGCCCGTGCACGCAAGGCGCCCTGCGACCCGATCCCGAGCACGACCCCTTCGTCATGACACGCTGCGCCGGCGGCGGCGCTTATTCCACCGCGTCATGGACCATGACGATCTATTCCGAGGCGCCGCGCCCGGCCCGCCGCAAAATGCCGGCCCCGAAGGAGGACCGCCAGCGATGGAACACCTGCACCCCACCCAAGCCTACGAGATCATCCAGAAGAGCCCGAACACGCTGTTGATCGACTGCCGCACCGAGGTCGAGTTCTTCTACGTCGGCCATCCGGTCGACGCCATCAACATCGAGTGGAACACGGCGCCGGATTTCGAAGTCAACCCGCACTTCGCCGACCAGACGCTGCGCATGGCCGGGCGCAAGGACCGGCCGATCATCCTGATCTGCCGCAGCGGCAAGCGCTCGGTCGACGCCGGGCTCGAGCTGGAGAAGCACGGGTTCACCAACGTCGCCAACGTGCTCGAGGGGTTCGAGGGGGAACTCGATGCGGAGCACCACCGCGGCAATCTCGGCGGCTGGCGCAAGCACGCGCTGCCTTGGCGGCAGGTTTGAGCGAGCGGGCTACAGCTCCGAGGCGCGCAGCGCCACGCCGCGCGCCTTGTCGACCGGGTACCTCTCGGCGTTGACTCGCAGCTTGGTGCGCACCGCCTCGTCGAGGTCGACGTCGAGACGGTCGGCCAGGCGGACCAGGTAGATCAGCACGTCGGCCAATTCGTCGCGCACGGGGCGGGCGCTGGCGGCTTCGCGCGCCACGGCGTAGGACGCGTCTTCGCTCAGCCACTGGAAGATCTCGACCAGTTCGCCCACCTCGCCGGCCAAGGCCATCGCCAGGTTCTTCGGCGAGTGGAACTGCGCCCAGTCGCGTTCGCGCGCGAAATTGTCGATGGCCTCCCGCAGGCCGGTCACGTCGACCAGCCGCGGCGGCCCCGCCTCAGACATCGACGTACCCGCCGCCGTCGTCGTCCTCGCGCGCCAGCCGTTCGGCCGCTTCGCGTTCGACGCGCGCGCGCTGCTCGGCGACACGTTCGCGCCGCTGTTCGACGGCCGCCTCGCGCAGCGGGATCGTCATCTCACCGAACAGCACCTGGCGCAGGAACCGGTAGCCGAACTGCAGCAGCGTCACGTCGTCGACGAGCGCGGCGTGCAGTTCTTCGGGCGGCAGCTCGAACATGCCGCTGAACGCGTCGCTCGCGACGAAGCTGCGGAAGCGGTCGACGTCGTAGCAGGTCATGAAGAAGAGTTCGAGGCTGCGGCGGCTGGGCTTGCCGATCGTCGGGCCGGAGCTCTTCTTCTTCAGGATCAACTGGCGCCAGCCGTGCCCCGCCTCGTCATAGGCGACGACGCCCTGCTCGGCGCGGTAGGCGTCGATCGTCTGCCGGCGCGGCTCGCGGTGGCCGAGGCAGTGGTCTTCGCGCACGACGGCGTACGACTGGCGGTCGAACGCCTCGCCTTGCTTGCGCATCGACAGCAGCGCCACCGGGTAGTAGCGGCAGGCGGTCGGGCGGTCTTCGTAGACGCTGCAGCCCTCGGGCCGCATGAAGCGGCAGGCGGTGCCACCCTCCACCGGGCGCAGCTTGACGCCGGCGATGCCGTCCTTCTCCATCTCGTAGGGGACGGTGTAGTCCTTCAGGAACTGCCACGAAGGCAGGTCGAGTCGCTGCTTCAGCCGCACGATGTCCACCGGCGTCAGCGCGATGTCGATGTTGCTGCAGCAGGCGTTCCAGCAGGCGATGCCGGGGCGGCAGTGGAACTGCAGCGGCGCGTCGCCTTCGAGCGCGGCGGGGACGACGGGGCTTTCGGGGAAGGGGGCCGGATCGGTCATAGGGAGATTGTCGGCCCGAACGGAAGAGGAGGAAGGGGCCCGACCGGGTCCCCTTTGCTCCTCAAGGCGCGCTGCGCTTGAGCGTCATCGCACCGCGGATCTGGCCGATGGCGTAGCCGGTGCCGCGGTCGTTGGGGTACAGCTCGCGCAGGTGTTGCGTGACCGCCGGCGCAAGCTGGTCGGCCGGGCCGTGGCACTGCACGCACAGCTGCTGCACCGGCAGCGCGCGCATGTAGCGCTGCACGCGCTGGCCGCCCTCGTTGACCAATTCGGCCTTCTCGAGCGTCGCCGGCGATTCGCCGGCCGCGGCGCGGCGGTCGAAGTCTTCGAGCGCAGCGCGCTCCCAGGCGTCGGGCACGGCCTTCGGGTTGCGCTCGCGCAGGCTGACGCGGCGGATCGCCCAGCCGGTTTCGGCCGACGCGGCCTTCGCCATTTCGGGCGAGCGATCGCGGCACACCGTGATCGCCGACGCCGGGCCGGCCTTGTCGATCTCGGCCATCAGCACCGAGACGAGCTTGGGCGGCACCGACATCGCGACCTTGCGCGCGTCGGCGGTCCACTCTGGCCCCGCCGATGCCTGCGCGTGTGCAAGCACCGGGCCCAGGGCGGCGGCGCCGATGAGGGCCGCCTTCGCCGCCAACCGAAACCGCCGCGCGTTCATCAATGCGCCGCCGGCTTGAACAGCTTGCTCTTGTCGACCAGGTCGACGTGGCGGCGCTTGAAGCAGGTCCACTTCTTCGTCGTCTTGTCGTAGGTCGAGTTGACGAAGACGTGCCAGTTCTTCTCGTCGACGAAGTTCTTGTCGGTGCGGTAGTAGAAGCCGGGGTAGCGGCTCTCCTCGCGGAACTGGATGTGCTTCATGTGCGCTTCGGCCGTCAGGATGCGGTGGTAGTTCTCCCACGCGCGCAGCAGCTCGTGCAGGTCCTTGGCCCGCATCTTCGCCGCGTCTTCCTTGAGCATCTCGAGCTTCTCTTCGGCCACCTTCAGCATCACGTCGTTCGTGTTGTAGTAGGTGGCGACGCCGGCGACGTACTCGTCCATGATCTTCTGCAGCCGGAACTGCAGCATCTTGGGCGTGATGTAGTGCGGGTTGATGTCGATCGCCGTCGTGTAGTTCTTGTGCTCGAGGAACGTGCGCACCGGCTTGTAGATCTGCTCGGCGAGCTCGGCCGGGTCGGTGTCGAGCACCGGTGTGTGGTTGGCGTTGTCGAGCGCGAACTTGACCATCGCCTTGGCCGCCAGGCGCCCTTCGGCGTGCGAGCCCGAGCTGAACTTGTGGCCCGAGGCGCCGACGCCGTCACCGGCGGTGAAGAGGCCCTTCACCGTCGTCATCGAGCGGTAGCCCCAGCTCCAGCCGCGCGGCAGGTGCGCCGGCACGCCGTCGATCTCGCCTTCGGCCTCGGTGGGCGCGCCGACGTCGGTCGGGCCGCTCACCCAGATGCCGCAGCAGCCCGAGTGCGAACCCAGCAGATACGGCTCGGTGGGCATCAGCTCGCTCATCTTCTTCTCGGGCTCGACGTTCTCGCCGACCCAGATGCCGCACTGGCCGATGCACATGTCGAGGAAGTCTTCCCACGCCTCGGCTTCGAGGTGCTTCACTTCCTTCGGGCTCAGCGACTCGCGCAGCTTGGCCAGCGCCGTCACCGTGTCCATGTAGATCGGGCCGCGGCCTTCCTTCATCTCCTTCAACATCAGGTGGTTGCGCAGGCACGAAGCCGGCACCGCCGCCTGCCCATAGGGCGGGTACTGGTCGAGGAGCTCCTTGTTCCTGACCATGTAGTCTTCGCCATAGGCGTTGACGGCCTTGGCCTTGAACAGCAGGAACCACGCGCCGACCGGGCCGTAGCCGTCCTTGAAGCGCGCCGGCACGAAGCGGTTCTCCATCATCGTCAACTCGGCGCCCGCCTCGGCGGCCATCGAGTACGTGCTGCCCGCGTTCCACACCGGGTACCACGCGCGGCCCGTGCCCTCGCCCACCGAGCGCGGGCGGAACAGGTTCACGCAGCCGCCGGCGGCCAGCAGCACGGCCTTGGCCTTGTAGACGTAGATCTTGTTCTCGCGCACCGAGAAGCCGACCGCGCCGGCGATGCGGCTCGGGTCATTCTTGTCGTTGACGAGCTTGACGATGAAGACACGTTCCTGGATGCGGTCCAGGCCCAGCGCCTTCTTCGCTGCTTCGGCGACGATCCACTTGTAGGACTCGCCGTTGATCATGATCTGCCACTTGCCGCTGCGCACCGGCTTGCCGCCGTCCTTCAGCGCCGGCAGGCCTTCCTTCTGCGCCTCGGCGCCGTCGTGGCGCACGCCGTCGCTGTCGGTCTTCCAGATCGGCAGGCCCCATTCCTCGAACAGGTGCACCGACTCGTCGACGTGGCGGCCGAGGTCGTAGGCAAGGTCGTCGCGCGTGATGCCCATCAGGTCGTTGGAGACCATGCGCGCGTAGTCGGCCGGGTCCTGCTCGGGGCCGATGTAGGTGTTGATCGCCGACAGGCCCTGCGCCACCGCGCCGGAGCGGTCCATCGCCGCCTTGTCGACGAGCTTGATGCGCAGATCCTTGCCGGTCTCGGCCTTCACGGCCTCGGCCCAGCGCATCATCTCGTAGGCCGCGCCGCAGCAGGCCATGCCGCCGCCGATCAAGAGGATGTCCAGTTCTTCCTGGACGACTTCGGGGTTCTCGAAGGTACCCATTTCAATGCTCGCTTGTTGGATTGCAGCCGGTGATCACTTGACGCGCAGCAGTTCGCCGTCGCGGCCCTTGCGGTAGCCGCCGCTCGGCGTGAAGTAGCCGGGCTTGTCGATGTCGGCGAGCTTGGGCATGTTCTTGCCGGCGTAGGGCTGGATCGAGCCCTCTTCGGTGGTGCGGATCGGGAACTTGAAGCGCTTCAGCGTGCCGTTGCGGAACTTGATCGTCCACATGATCGAGTCCGAGCCGCGCAGCGGCTGCACCGAGCCGCCCAGCGGCACGATGTCGGCGTAGTGCCGCACCTCGATGGCGTTCTGCGGGCAGATCTTCACGCAGGAGTAGCACTCCCAGCACTGCTCGGGCTCCTGGTTGTACGCCTTCATCGGATGGCCGGTGGTGCTGCCGTCCTTGTCCAGCATCATCAGGTCGTGCGGGCAGATGTACATGCAGGCGGTCTTGTCCTGGCCCTTGCAGCCATCGCACTTGTCGGTGCGTACGTAGGTCGGCATCGTCGGTTCTCCGTGGGTGTAACTGATAAGTTAGGTCGTTTCGACTTCGATCGTGGCCGGTCAGGCCGTGGCCTTCGCCGCCGGGGCCGGTGCGGCGGCCAGGCTCGCGTAGTACTCGCGCAGGACGTCCAGCACCTCGGGGCGGCTGAACTCCTTGGGCACCGGCTGCCCCTCGGACAGCCACTTGCGCAGCTGCGTGCCGCTGACCTGCAGACGGTCGGCGTCGTCGTGCGGGCAGGTGCGGCCGCTGGCCATGCCGCCGCAGCGGTAGCACCAGAACGACACGTCGATGCGCAGCGCCTGCGTCTCGAGCGCCCCTTCGGGGATCTCGTCGAAGATGCGGTGCGCGTCGAACGGCCCGTAGTAGCTGCCGACGCCGGCGTGGTCGCGGCCGACGATCAAGTGCGAGCAGCCGTAGTTCTGTCGGAACAGCGCATGCAGCAACGCCTCGCGCGGGCCGGCGTAGCGCATGTCCAGCGGGTAGCCGGCCTGCACGATCGTCGACGGCACGAAGTAGTTCTTCGCCAGCGCGGCGATGGCGCGCGTGCGCACCTCGGCCGGGATGTCGCCGGGCTTCAGCGCGCCAAGCAGCGAGTGCACGAGCACGCCGTCGCAGACTTCGATGGCCACCTTCGCGAGGTACTCGTGCGAGCGGTGCATCGGGTTGCGCGTCTGGAATGCGGCCACGCGCGACCAGCCGCGGCTCTCGAACAACGCGCGCGTCTGCGCCGGCGTCATGTAGAGCTCGCCGTAGGCCTGCGGGAAGCCGCCGTCGGAGAGCACCTTCACCGGCCCCGCCAGGTTCACCGGCAGTTGCTCCATCACCATCTTCACACCCGGGTGCGCCGGGTCGGTGGTGCGGAAGACGCGCACGCACTCGTGCGCCTTGTCGATGCGGTAGCGCTCGGCGACCTGCATCGTCGCGAGCACGTGGCCATCGTCGGGGTCCAACAGCGCGACCTCGCCCCCGGGCGGGATCAACGCCGCGTCGGCTTCGGACACCGACAGCGTGATCGGGATCGGCCAGAACAGGCCGTCCGACAACTTCATGTGATCGCAGGCGCCGCGCCAGTCGGCCTCGCCCATGAAGCCATCCAGCGGCGTGAAGCCGCCGATGCCGAGCATCAGGATGTCGCCGCGCTCGCGCGAGCTGACGCGCACCTGCGGCATGCCGGCGGCACGCTGGCGCTCGGCCGCCGCAGCGGCGCCCTCCAGCAGCAGCGGCTTGAGCGCCCCTCCACCGTGCGGCCGCACAAGCGTTGGCTTCATCCCGAACCTCCTCCTGGCCCTGATGGCGTCAGGGTCGATAGGGAAATCCTAGGTACCGCGCTTCAAAAGAAAAAACGGACAATACCGGTCACCGTGAGCGACAAAACCGATCAGGATTCCCTTTCGGGTTCGTGTCCGGGTTTACCCGAGGCGACTTCGACAGCGCATCCGCTGCTGGCCGCGCGGCTGCGCATCAGCCTGCGCCAGCTCGAGGTGTTTGTCGCCACCGCGCGGGCCGGCTCCACACGGTCGGCGGCAGATCGCGTCGCCCGTTCTCAATCGGCGGCCAGCGCCGCCATCGCTGATCTCGAAGCGACCCTCGGCGTGGAGTTGTTCGACCGCGTGCGCCGGCGCCTGCTGCTCAACGAAAACGGCCGCGCGCTGCTGCCCAAGGCGGCGTCGCTGCTCGACCACGCGGCCGATCTCGAGCACCTTTTCAGCGGCGCACACGCCGCGCCGCTGCGCGTGGCCGCCAGCCTGACGATCGGCGAGGTGCTGCTGCCTTCGCTGGTGGCGCGCTGGTCCGAGGCGCATCCGGCGAGCCCGGTGCACATCGCGGTCGCGAATTCGAGCGAGGTCATCGACGCGGTGGCCGCCTTCGACGTCGACATCGGCTTCATCGAAGGGCCGCAGACGCACCCGGATCTCTCGGTGCAGCCGTGGCTGAACGACGAACTGGTCGTCGTCGCCGCGCCGGATCACCCGCTGGCACAGGCGCGGCCTGTGCCGCTGGAGACGCTGCGCCGGCAGCGCTGGGCGCTGCGCGAGCCGGGCTCGGGCACGCGCGAGGCGAGTGACCGCTGGCTGCTCGAACACCTGGGCTCGATCGACGTCGCCTTCGAGCTCGGCAGCAGCGAGACGCTGCGCCGCGTCGTCGGCACCGGCACTGCGGTGGGCTGCCTGTCGCGCCACGCCGCCGCGGCGGCGCTGGCCAGCGGTTCGCTGGTCGAGCTGCCGACGCGGCTGCCGCCACGCGCGCGGCGGCTGGCGATCGTCGTGCACAAGGACAAGCGGCTCGGGCGCGGCGCCAGCGACTTCCTGCACCACTGCCTCGGCGCGGGCGACGAGCAGAATGGCGCGGCGCAGGCGCTGCCTTGCGACGAAGAAGTGGCGGCCGGATTGCCGGTGGCGCAGGCGGCGCTGGCCGTGCGGTCAGCGCAAGTGGCGCTGGCCGCCAACGGCAATGCCCCCGTCAGCGCAGCCGCGAGGTTTCCCGCATGAGCCGACGCATCGCTGCGCCAGGTCGTAAGCTTCGAAGGGCAGGCACCCGCCGCTTGCGAATCGGTTGCGTTTCGCCCCAACGCCGCGCCTCGAAATGTCCGTCGTGATGCTCTCCGCGATGCCCAGCCCGCCCGCCGCTTCAGCGTCGACGGCGCGGCCAAGCACGCCCAGTGCGCCCGGCACTGCGGCGCCCACGCACACCAGCGCCTCCGACCTGCTCGTCACGCTGACCGCGGGCCTGGCCGCCGGCAACGACCTGGGCGGCCTCGTCGTGCGCTTGCTGCAGCCGCTGGCGCACATCGCCGGCGCCGGTGCCGCCGCGGCGCGCGTGCTCGACACCACCGGCCAGCGCATGCTGCTGATCGGCAGCGTCGGCCTGCCGGCCGAAGTGGAGCAGGCCGAGCGTGCCGTCGAAGCCGGCTGCGGCGTCTGCGGCGCCGCGCTCGCCGGGCAGCAGGCGATGCGCGCGCACGACCTGTCGCCTTGCGGGCGCCGCAGCGCGGGGCCCTACTTCGGCCACCAGTGCGCGCACGTGCTGGCGGTGCCGATGCAGTTCCGCGGCCACGTGCTCGGCCTGTTCAACCTCTTCTTCGACGCCCGCCACGAGCCGCCACCCGACGTGCTGGCGCTGCTGGAAACCGTGGGCGCGCTGCTCGGCCTGGCGCTGCACAACGCGCGGCTGGAGCGCGAGAACCTCGCCGCGTCGATGCTGCACGAGCGCCAAGCGCTGGCCGCCGACGTGCACGACTCGATCGGCCAGAGCCTCGCGTTCGTGAAGATGCGCCTGCCGCTGCTGCACGACGCCATCCGCCACGGCCCGCCGGGCGACGCCGAGCGCTATTTCGACGACGTGCGCGCCGCGGTGGGCCAGGCGCACGCCAGCCTGCGCGGCATCCTGGCGCAGTACCGCAGCCCGCCCGACCCGCTGGGCCTGGCGCATGCGCTCGAACGCACCGCCGAAAGCTTCCGCCGTGCGTGCCCGGCCACGCTCGAGCTGGACAACCGGCTGCCCGCCGGGCTGCTCGCCCCCGAGCAGGAGTCGCAGCTCGCGCACATCGCGCAGGAGGCGCTGCTCAACGCCGCCCGCCACGCCGCCGCGCGGCGCGTGTGGCTGCACCTCGATTGCATCGAACGCACCGACGGCCGCGTCGTGCAACTGCTCGTGCAGGACGATGGCGCCGGGCCGGGCGCCGCGGCCGACCTGTCGTCGGGTGATGGCACGGCTGGCGGGGCGAACGGCGGCGCCCATCTCATCGCCGCGAATGCCGAGGCCGCCGGCAGCCACTACGGCATGGCCATCATGCGCGACCGCGCGCGGCGCCTCGGCGGCCGGCTCGAGGTGCGCGCGCGTGCCGGCGGCGGCACGACCGTGCGGCTGGAGTTCCCGCTGCCCGGACGCACCGCCGCGTCTGCGCCGGCCAATCTGCCGCCCGCGGGCGCACCCACCTCGGCCGAGGAGTTGCACTGATGCCCGCGCCGCGCCTCGTGCTCGTCGACGACCATGCGCTGTGCCGCACGGGGCTGTCGGACCTGTTGCGCCAGCGCGGCGGCATGGACGTCGTCGCCGCGCTCGGCGACCTCACGCAGGTGGCGCCGACGCTGCGCGAGCACAAGCCCGACCTGCTCGTGCTCGACCTGCGCATGCCGGGCAGCGACGGCCTGACGTTGCTGCGCACCCTGCGCGCCGAGGGCATCGACACGCCGGCGTTGATCCTGACGATGAGCGATTCCGAGCACGACCTCGCCGCGGCGCTGCGCGCCGGCGTGCGCGGCTACTTGCTGAAGGACATGGAGCCCGAGGAGGTGGTGCAGGCGATCGGCAACGCAGCGCGCGGCGAACTCGTCGTCGCGCCGGCGATGACGCTGAAGCTCGCGCAGCTGCTGCAAGCCGGCCCGCGCGCCGGCAACCGGCACGACCTGATCGCCTCACTCACCGAACGCGAACGCCAGATCCTCGACCACCTCGCCCGCGGCGAGAGCAACAAGACCATCGCGCGCGCGCTCGACATCAGCCACGACACCGTGAAGCTGCACGTGCGCCACATCCTCGCCAAGCTGAACCTCAGCTCGCGGGTCGAAGCGGCGGTGTTCGCGGTGGAGTCGAGGGTGGGGCCGGGGCCGAGGTAGGGCTCGAACGCGAACGCCTCGGCCCTCGGTGGCGGCGACCTTGATCGAGCAAGCCGTTGCGGATCCCTCCTTCGCATGCCACGGCGGTGCCGGATCGGGCCATCGGGGGTCCCCGCGGAGCGAGGTAAAGGATGCATCGTGGGCGAGCGAAGCGAAGCCAAGAAAAGGACACGAGCGCAGTGGGGACCCCCGGTGGCCCGATCCCGCCACGACCGGTGTCGGACGAGACGGAAGAGCCCTGACCTCGCGCGGGCCTCCCGCAGGACCCGCGCGGACTTCAGCGCGAGCGCGCCATCTCCTCGAACCACGCCAGCCGCTCGCGCAGCCGCACCACTTCGCCGACGATCGTCAGGCTCGGCGACGCGAGCCCCGCCTTCGCCGCGGCGTCGGCCACGGTGGCCAGCGTCGCCGTGACGACACGCTGCGCCGGCAGCGTGCCCTTGGAGATCACTGCCGCCGGCCACTCGGGCGGCAGGCCGTGCGCCATCAGCTCGGCCGCGATCGTCGCCAGGCCCGCGAGGCCCATGTAGATCACCACCGTCTGGCGCTTTCGCGCGAGGCCGGCCCAGTCGAGATCGCAGGTGCCGTCCTTCAGGTGCCCTGTGACGAAGACGCAGCCTTGCGCGTGGTCGCGATGCGTCAGCGGGATGCCGGCGTAGGCCGCCGCGCCGTGCGCCGCGGTGATGCCGGGTACCACTTCGAATGATTGGCCAGCCTCGGCGAGCGCCAGCAGTTCTTCGCCGCCGCGGCCGAAGATCAGCGGGTCGCCGCCCTTCAGCCGCACGACGCGCCGACCTTCGCGCGCCAGGCGCACGAGCAGTTCGTTGATGCCCTCCTGCGCCATGCTGTGGTTGGCGCGCTGCTTTCCCGCGTAGATGCGCTCGGCCGCCGGCGGCACGAGCGCCATCACGCCCGGGCCGACGAGGTTGTCGTAGACGACGACCTCGGCTGCGGCGATCAGCCGCGCGGCGCGCAGCGTCAGGAGGTCGGCATCGCCGGGGCCGGCGCCCACGAGCGCGACGTGGCCGCGCCGGGCGGGCTGTTCTGGCCGCTCCGGCCGTTCAGATCGTTCGTCAGCCACGGCCGCCTTTTCAGGCGCGGACACGGGTGCGGGCGCCGGCAGGGGCGCGGGCGGAGGAGACGAGGCGGAGGCGGCCATGCGCAGAGGGAGCAGCACCAACAGGCGTCGGGCGGGCATTGTCTTGCGCGGCCGGCGCGCTGCCGGCGGCGGTGTCTGCATCGAGCGGTTCGTGGCTCTTGCCGCCTTCGCCCCTCGCGGCCGCCGCGCGCCGCGTAGCCCGTGCGTCACTGACGCTCGCTTTGCGGCCGCGCTCGCGCGCGTCGTCGTACGCTGAACGGGCGGCGCAGGTCGCACGGGCCTCACCCGTCTCTCGCGCCTTAAACGCCTCGCCCGCCCGCCGCGCTTCGCGCACGCGTCGCACCTGCGCCAGGAACCGATCGACCCAGCGCACGCCGGCACCATGCCGCAGATGGCTGAACGACGCGAGCAGGTTGTGCAGCACGAGCCCGTCGTGCCGGCCGTCGATGCCGTGTCCGCGCTCGACGCGCCAGGCGAAGCGCTGGCCGGGCGGCAGGCCTTCGAGGCTGGCGTAGTGGAACTCGTGCGCGCGCACCTTGCCAGGCAGCGGCACTGCCGCATCGCTCGCCGGCCACGGCATCGCGCCGGTCTCGGCCAGTTGCACGTAGCCGCGGCCGACCGGCCGCGCGTGCATCACCGCGTCGGCGGGGATCACGCCCACCATTTCGCTGCTGCGGTCGTGCCAGCGGATCGAGCGCGCGAGCAGCATCAGCCCGCCGCATTCGGCGTAGGTCGGCAGGCCACCCTCGATCGCCTCGCGCAGCGCGGTGCGCAGCGCCGGGTTGTCCTCCAGCGCCTCGGCACAGGTCTCGGGGAAACCGCCGCCGATGAAGAGGCCGTCGAGCACCGGCAGCCGCTGGTCGGCGAGCGTGTCGATGAAGACGAGTTCGGCGCCGCCGGCGGCGAGCGCTTCGAGGTCGTCGGGGTAATAGAAGCCGAAAGCGCGGTCGCGGGCGATGCCGATGCGCAGGGGCGGTTGCGTCGGCGTGCCGGCCGCGCGATCGTCGGCAGGCCAGGATGCCGTCGTCGTTGCCGTGGCGGTGGCCGCTTCGGCCGGCGCCTGCGCCAGCGCGCGCACGCGCCCGAGGTCCACCTGCGAAGCAATCGCCCGCGCCACCTCGGCCACCCACGCCGTGGCGCTGTCGTGCTCGACGCAGGGCACGAGCCCCAGGTGCCGCTCGGCCAGCGCGAGCCGCGCGTCCTCGGCCACCGCGCCGAGCACCGGCACGTCGGTATAGTGCTCGAGCACGGCGCGCAGCTTGGATTCGTGGCGCGCGCCGCCGACGCGGTTGAGGATGACGCCGCCGATCTTGATGTTGCGGTCGAATGCCTGGTAGCCCAGCACCAGCGGCGCGATGCCGCGCGTCATGCCGCGCGCGTCGAGCACCAGCACGACCGGCGCACCGAGCAGCCGCGCCAATGCCGCGTTGCTGTTGCTGCCGTCCAGCGCCAGGCCGTCGTACAGGCCCTTGTTGCCTTCGATCAGCGCGAGGTCGGCGCCGGCGGCCGAGCGGCGCACGCGCTCTTCGATCGCGGCGGCGTCGCTCAGGTGCGGGTCGAGGTTGTAGCAAGGCCGGCCGCTGGCGAGCGCGAGCCACATCGGGTCGATGTAATCCGGGCCCTTCTTGAAGCACTGCACCGCCAGGCCCTGCGCAGCCCACGCCGCTGCCAAGCCCAGCGTCACCGTCGTCTTGCCCGACGACTTGTGCGCGGCGCTGACCAGCAGGCGCGGGGCGCCGGTCGTTGCGGCCTTCGCCGCGGCGCCGCGCCCGCTGCTCACGATGTCGCCTCCGGCAGGTCGTCCTTCGGCATGAAGTCGAGCACGCGCACGCCCACCATCGTCAACAGGAACGCCGCGCCGAGGCCACCGATGCCCAGCACCCACTCGGGCCAGCGCGGCAGGTAGCTCGCGACCTGCCCGTCACCGAACGAACTGGTGACGACGTGACCCGGGAAGATCTCGAGCGGCCACGCCTGCCCGCCGATGATGAAGACGTAGAGGAAGAAGAACCCGCCCAGCACGACGAAGCCCGCGCTCACCGCGAGCCCGGCGCCCGCGCGTGCCACCGGCCACACCAGCAGCGCAAACGGCACCACCGAGCCGATCAGCACGTAGCCCAGCCAGAACAGCAGCGGGTACGGCTGCCCGGTGCCGTTGCCGAAGAGCAGGAACGACGTGAAGTCGGCCTGGCGCGCGAAGTACGCGTTCGTCAGGTGGAACACCGCGACGAGGTACAGCGACGCCGCGACGAAGATCGCCAGCAGGCGCGCCAACCGCGCCGCCGCCGCGGGCGCTAACTGCCGGCCGTTCCACGCGTACATCGTCGCCTGCACGATGACGAACACCGCGAGCCCCCAGCCGAAGCTGAGCACGATGAACAGCGGCGCCAAGAGTGCCGACTGGTACGCCTGCCGCGCGACGAGGAAGCCGAAGATCGAGCCGGTGCCGGTGGTCAGCACGAAGCGCCAGACGAGCGCCGCGATGCCCGCGGGCTTGGACCAGGGGTTGAGCCGCCGCTCGAACATCGTCCAGAGGTACACGGCGACGATCGCCGTCATGCCCGAATAGAGGATGACGTTCCAGGCGAAGACCGAGGTGAAGTTGTAGTGCGTCGCGGCGACGATCACGCGCTCGGGCCGGCCCAAGTCGAGCATCAACACCATCAGGCCGCCGGCCAGCAGCGCCAGGCACAGCAGGCCCGACAACGGCGCGCGCGGTTTGTACATCGGCTGTCCGAACACCGAGCCGATGCTGGCGACGTTGAGCACGCCCGAGGCGGCGACGATCATGAAGATCGCGAAGACGTGCGGCAGGCCCCAGACGATCTGGTTGTCCATGCCGGTGACGACGTGGCCGTGCACCTCCATGTAGTGCGCGGCGCCGAGGCCGGCGAGCGCGACGAGCCCGCCGAAGACGGCGAGCAGCCAGAAGCTGCGCGAGTCGTCGTGCGGCCGCGCACCGAAGGCTGGTGGCATAGCGGCCGGCGGCGGTGTGCGCGATGGGGCGGCGGTGGCGGCGTTCATGCGCAGGGTTCCGATGTCGAACGTCTTGGGGCCGAGCGGCTCACAAGCCCTGGTAGCGCACGCCCGGGTCGAGCGCGAGGTCGGCGCGCAGCGCCGCGGTGCGCAGTTCGCGCACGCGGCGCGAGATCTCGCTTTGCGGGTCGTTCAGGTCGCCGAAGACGATGGCGCCGTGGCCGGCCTTCGTGCACGCCTCGGCGCAGGCGGTGTTCGCCTGCGACGGGTCGGCGGCGCGGTCGATGCGGTGCACGCACATCGTGCAGCTCTCGACGCAGCCCTTGCCGCGCGGCACGTCGGGCTGCTGGCCGGTGGTCGGCTCGTGCACGAAGCTGCGCGCCTTGTAGGGGCACGCCATCATGCAGTAGCGGCAGCCGATGCAGGTGTGGCGGTCGACGAGCACGATGCCGTCGGCGCGCTTGAAGCTGGCGCCCGTGGGGCACACGTCGACACACGGCGGCTTGGCGCAGTGCTGGCACATCACCGGCACCGAGGCCTGCCGGCCGGTCTTGATCTCCTTGATCTCGACCTTGCGCACCCACTGCGCCGAGGTGCGCGTGGCGCGAGGATCAAGGCCGTTCTCGGTGTTGCAGGCGGTAATGCAGTCGGTGCAGCCGCTGGCGCACTTGGTCGTGTCGATCAGCATGCCCCAGCGCACCTTGGGGCTGGCGCCGGGCTTGGTGCCGTCGGGCGCGGTGGCGGCTTGCGCGACCTCGATCAGCGTCACGCCGGGGGCGAGCATCACGCCGGCCATGCCGGCCGCGGCGACACCGAGGAAGCCGCGGCGGCTCATTTCGGCGCCTCCGGGGACGACGCGGATGCGGCGGGCGCCGACGCTGCGGACGCGGCCGTCGACACCGTGGCCGCGGCCGCAGAAGGTGCGGCAGCCACCGCCGCGGCCGGCTTCGTCGCGTGGCAGTCGAAGCAATCGATCTTCACCGCCGTGTAGGCGTGGCAGGCAACGCAGAAGTCACCGCTCGCCTGCGCGACGCTGCCGGTGGCGCGGCTGGCGTGGCAGTCGATGCAGCCCTTCAGGCTGTGCTTGTTGCCGCGGATGCCGCCGCGCACCGTGGCGTCGCGCGTGTGCTCGAGGAAGCGCATGTGGTTGCGGCGCATGCTCGCCGTTTCCTCGACGCAGCGCTCGCCCTTCGCCGCGCGCTCGATCACCGGCGCGGCGAACGCGCCGGGCATCGCCGGCACCGACAGCCCCAGCGACAACAGCGTGGTGGCAGCGGCGAGAACGGCGCGTGCGGACATGGCAGACCTACTCGCCCAGGCCCATCTGGATGTAGCCCGTCGGGCAGACATCCTTGCAGATGTGGCAGCCGATGCACTTGTTGTAGTCGGTGTCGACGTAGCGGCCCATCGTGCTCTGGCTCTTCTTGACCTTGAACACCGCCGTCTGCGGGCAGTAGACGACGCAGTTGTCGCACTCGAAGCACAGGCCACAGCTCATGCAGCGCTTGGCCTCGGCCTGCGCCTGCGCCTCCAAAAGCGGCAGCAGCCGCTCCTCGAAGTTGGACAGCGCCTCTTCCTTCGTCAGCGTGACGACGCGGCGCTTGACGCGCGGCGTGAACGGGAAGTGGCCGAGGAACAGCTCCTTGTGGCTGATGACGTAGCGGTCGCTGCGGTTGTCGAAGTTGTGCACGGCGCCGGTGCTGGCGTCGGTGCCGCGCACCGGCTCGGCGATGTCGGTGACCTTCAGGCCCTTCTCGACCATCTTGCGCATCAGGTCGAAGCTGTGCACGTCGACCTTCGGCCGCTTGTCCTGCGCCTCGCCGCGCAGGAAGCGGTCGATGCCGTCGGCGGCGATCGCGCCGTGTCCGATGGCGGTCGTCAAGAGGTGCGGGCGGATCACGTCGCCGCCGCAGAAGATGCCTTCCTGCGCCTGGCCCTTCATCTGCACCTGGTAGTTCTTGTCGGCGGCCACCGCGCCGCGGCCGTTGTCCAGCGCCTCGAGGCCGGTGAAGTCGACCGCCTGGCCGATCGCCGAGACGATGAGGTCGGCCTCGATGTCTTCTTCGGTGCCCGGGACGTTCTTGATCTCGAGCTTGCCGCCGGCCATCTTCGCTTCGCACTTCATCACGCGCAGCGCGATGGCGCGGCCGGTCGCGTCCTTCACCACGGCGATCGGCACCATGCCGCCGCGGATGGCGATGCCCTCGGCCAGCGCGTGCTCGACCTCGTGCCGGCTGGCCTGCATCTTCTCGACCGCGAAGACCGAGGTCAGCGTCACCTCGGCGCCTTGCCGGCGCGACAGCAGCGCCGCGTCGTGCGCGGCGAAGCCGGCGCCGCCGGCGATCGCGTTCTCGGGCCGATCGCTCTCGTGCGCGGCCTCGATGTGCCCCAGGCGCCGCGCGACGGTGGCCACGTCGATGGACGTGTCGCCGCCGCCGACGACGACGACGCGCTTGCCCACGTGCTGCAGCCGGCCGTCGTTGAACGCCTTCAGGAACGCGGTCGCGGTGACGACGTTGGGCGCCTCGCCGTCGGGCACCGGCAGCGAGCGGCCGCTTTGCGCGCCAAGACCGAGGAAGACAGCGTCGAAGTCGCTCTTCAGTTGCTCGAGCGTGACGTCGCGGCCGATGCGCGTGTTCGGGCGCGCCGTGACGCCGAGGTCGAGGATGCGCTGGATCTCGGCGTCGAGCACGATGCGCGGCGTGCGAAAGCCCGGGATGCCGTAGCGCATCATGCCGCCGAGCTCGGCGCGCTCGTCGAAGAGCGTCACGTCGTGGCCCTTGCGCGCCAGCTGGTACGCCGCCGACAACCCGGCCGGGCCGCCGCCGATCACGGCGACCTTCTTGCCGGTCTTCGTTTCGGGCTTGGGGAACGCGAGCTTGTTCTCGATCGCCCACTCGCCGAGAAAGTGCTCGACCGAGTTGATGCCGACGAAGTCCTCGACCTGGTTGCGGTTGCAGCCGCTTTCGCAAGGCGCGGGGCACACGCGCCCCATCACGCTGGGCAGCGGGTTCGCTTCGGTCAGGCGCCGCCAGGCGTACTCCTGCCACTTCATGCCCGCGGGCGGCTTCTCGATGCCGCGCACGATGTTCAGGTACCCGCGGATGTCTTCACCCGAAGGGCAGCTGCCCTGGCACGGCGGCGTGCTCTGGATGTAGGTGGGGCACTTGTGCGAGTGGTCGGCGTCGAAGATCTCGTCCTGCCAGCGGCGCACCTTCGCGTCGCCGTCCTTGTAGCGGCGGAAGGTGAGCGGCTTGACTTCGGTGCCGGGTTCGTTGATGGCGGACATGCGCTTCGTTCCTCGCGAATGAGTGCGTCGTTGGGCGTCGATCGGCGTCAGTGGGCTACTTCATCAGCCGGGCGATGCCCACGGCCTTCAGCACGTATCTCTCGAACGCGGGCTCGCTGCTGCCCGACTTCATCTTCGAGAGGAAGTACTTCTCGAAGGCGATCTTCGCCAGGTGCACCCACTTGCCCTTCTTGAACCAGTTGACGTTGCGCGGCGGGATCTGCGGCAGCGCGACGAACGCGGCGCCGGTGTCGCCCATGTCGGCCAGACAGATCGCGTTCCACGTCGCCTTGGCGGTGGCGGGCTGGCCTTGCAGTTCGTCGGCGATGTTCTTCACGATGGCCGTGACCATCGTCTCGATCATGTAGCCGGTCTTCGGCGCGCCGGTGGGCACCGGCGTCACCTCGACCGGCGGGATCGCGACGCAGACGCCGGCCGAGAAGATGTTGCGGTACTTCTTGCTGCGCTGGTGTTCGTCGATCAGCACGAAGCCGCGCGGGTTGCACAGCTCGGGCACCGCGGCGACCGCATCGACGCCCTTGAACGCCGGCAGCATCATCGACAGCTTGAAGGCCACCTCGTGCTCCTTCACCGCCTCGCCGCGGTCGTTCACTTCGGTGGCGAAGAGCTTGCCGGCCTCGACCTTCGTCGTCTTGGCGTTGGTGATCCACTTCACGTCGTGGTTGCGGAACTCGCTTTCGAGCAGCGTCTTGCTGTCGCCGACGCCGCCCAAGCCCAGGTGGCCGATGTACGGCTCGCTGGTGACAAACGTGATCGGCACCTTGTGGCGCAGCTTGCGGCGGCGCAGGTCGGCATCGAGGATGAACGCAAACTCGTAGGCCGGGCCGAAGCAGCTCGCGCCCGGCATCGCGCCAACGACGACCGGGCCCGGGTCGTTGAGGAAGCCCTGGTAGTCGCGCCAGAAGGCCTCGGCGTGGTCGACCGAGCACACCGAGTGCGTGTGCCCGCCGCCGCCGCTGGACGCCGGCCCGGCGCCCGGCACCTCGGCAAACGCGAGCTTCGGCCCGGTGATCAGCACGAGGTAGTCGTAGGCGATCGCCTCGCCGCCATCGACGGTCAGCCGGTTGGCCGCGGGTTCGATGGCCGTCACCGGCCGCGCGACGAAGCCGATGCCCTTGCGCTCGAGCAGCGGCGCGAGCGCGAGCACCACGTCTTCGCGCTTGCGCCAGCCCACCGCCACCCACGGGTTGGACGGCACGAACTGGAAGTAGTCGACGGCGCTGACGACGGTGACCTTGTGCTCGCGCGGCAATCGCTCGCGCATCTCGTAGGCGGCGGGCATGCCGCCCAACCCTGCGCCGACGATGACGATGTGGGCCATGTCGTCCTCCCTGTTGCGCTGGCTACTTCTGCTCGCCCAGGCGGATGGCGCGGCTGACGAGCTGGTGCACGCCGCCGACCATGCTCATGTCGAAGCCGTACATCGGCAGCACCTTCGTGAACTGGGCCTTGCAGATGGCGCAGATGGTGGCCATGAAGTTGACGCCGTTGGCATCGACGACGTTCTTCAGCGCCTCCATGCGCGGAAGCGCCCCCTTGACGCGCAGCTCGAGCAGGTCGTCGGTGAGCAGGCCACCGCCGCCGCCGCAGCAGAACGTGGCCTCGTGCGTGGTGCCCGGCGCCATGTCGACGAAGCGGTTGGCGACCGCGCGGATGATGTCGCGCGGGATCGTGAACTGGCCGCCGGGGAAGTCGCCCAGGCGCGAGCCGCGCGCGACGTTGCACGAGTCGTGGAAGGTGATCACGCGGTCGTCGTTCTTCTCCTTGTCGAACGCCAGCGCGCCGCGGCCGATGAGGTCGTGCGTGAACTCGCAGATGTGCATCGGCTGCTTGTAGCGGCCGTCGAGCTGGTTCTGCAACTCGATCGCGAACGGGTCCTTGCCGCCGGCGCCGATGCCCACGAGCGTGTTCCAGAAGCTGTAGGCCACGCGCCAGGCGTGCCCGCATTCGCCGACGACGATGCGCTTGACGCCGAGTTCCAGCGCCGCCTCGCGGATGCGCAATGCGATCTTGCGCAGCTGCTCGTAGTTGCCGATGAACATGCCGAAGTTGCCAGCCTCGCTGGCCTTGCTCGACAACGTCCAGCTGATGCCGGCGGCGTGGAAGACCTTCGCGTAGCCGATCAGGCTTTCGACGTGCGGCTCGCTGAAGAAGTCGGCGCTCGGCGTCACCAGCAGCACCTCGGCGCCCTTCGCGTCGAGCGGGAAGCGCACGTCGACGCCGGTGTCGTCCTTGGTGTCCTCTTCGAGGCCCTCCAGCGTGTCGAGCAACGCCGGCCCGGGGATGCCGAGGTTGTTGCCGATCTTGTGGACCTTGCCGATGATCTCGTTGGCGTACTTCTGCCCGAGGCCCACCGCGTCCATGATCTCGCGCGCGGCCATCGTCACCTCGGCGGTGTCGATGCCGTAGGGGCAGAAGACGCTGCAGCGGCGGCACTCACTGCACTGGTTGTAGTAGCTCCACCACTGGTCGAGCACGCCTTTGGTCATGTCGACCGCGCCGACGAGCTTGGGGAAGTGCTTGCCCGCGAAGGTGAAGTAGCGGCGGTAGACGCCGCGCATCAGGTCCTGGCGCGCCACCGGCATGTTCTTCGGGTCGCCGGTGCCGAGGAAGTAGTGGCACTTGTCGCTGCACGCGCCGCAGTGCACGCAGGCGTCCATGTAGACGCGCAGGCTGCGGTACTTGCCGAGCAGCTCGCCCATCTTCGCGACGGCGCGCTGCTCCCAGCCCTCGGCCAGCTCGCCGGGGAAGCCGATCGCCTCCTGGATCTTGGCCGAAGCGACGAACGGCTTGCTGTGCGCCATCGTCCCTTCGGTGACGAGCGGGATCACCGGGTAGGGCTTGAGCCTCGGCGTCTCGAACTTGGCGGCGGTGGCCATCGCGCTTGCTCGTCAGCTGGGTGGTCTGGTCACGCCTGGGGGCGATCCAGCGCCGCCGCCCAGGCCGCCTGGTGGCGTGCCTCGCGCGGGTTGTCGACCTGGTAGCGCGTCGGGCTGAAGAACAGGCCCGGCGCATGCAGCAACTTGCTGATCGGGAAGATGATCATCAACAGCGCCACGAGCGACAGGTGCACCAGCAGCAGCGGGTCGGCCGGCAGCGGCAGGATCTGGAACGACATCAGCCCGCGCATGAACGCCTTCACCGCGACGATGTCGGTGTGCGCGACGAAGCGCATCAACAGGCCGCTGCCGGCAATCGCCAGCAGCAGCGCCAGGTGCAGGTGGTCCGAAGGCGTCGAGATGTAGCGCACGCGGTCGACGAAGATCCGCCGTGCCCACAGGCCCCCCAGGCCCACCGCCATCGACACGCCGGCCCAGGTGCCGAAGAACTGCACGAAGACGATCGGCGCCCACACCGGGTCCTGGAAGTAGCGCACGTGCCGCAGCAGCACCAGCGCCAGCGAGCCGTGGAACAGCCACCCGAAGGCCCACGTCCACTTGCTGCCCTTGAACAGGCTCTCGAAGAAGACGACCTCGCGCGCCAGCCGCAGCGCGGCGCCGGGCGCGGTGGTCGGCGCCGGCGTCGTCGGGATCAGCAGCGGCGCAGGCGTGCGCACATAACTGCGGATCTTCAGCGCCAGCCCCACCACCAGCACCGCGGTGGCGAAGTAGAAGAGCGCGGCAAAGCCCACCGCGAGCGCCGACATGGTCGTCGCGTCCTCTCCGTGGCGAGGCGCAGGCGCCTCAGACGCAGCCGGTCGGCTTGGGCAGGCCGGCGATCTTGCAGGCCTGCTTGGCCGGGCCGTACGGGAACAGCTCGTACAGGTACTTGCTGTTGCCCTTTTCTTCGCCGAGCTGCTTGCCGATCGCCTTGGTCAGCACGCGCACGGCCGGCGCGATCTGGTACTCGTCGTAGTACTCGCGCAGGAAGTTCACGACTTCCCAGTGGTTGTCGGTCATGTCGACGTTCTCGCCCTTGGCGATGACCTCGGCGATGTCCTTGTTCCAGTCGGCGAGGTTGACGAGGTAGCCCTCTTCGTCGGTCTCGTAGGTGGTGCCGTTGACTTCGATGCCCATGGGAAGCGTCTCCTCGAGAAAGTGTGTGCGGCTTTCTTACAGCCAGGATTGGTTGGTGGAGTGCTCGGCGACGAGGTCGACGAAGCCGGCGTAGTCGACGGTGGTGACGCCCGCGGCCAGCCGTTCGGCGACGCCACGCGCCTGCGCGTCGGGCGCAAGCACGTAGACCTTCAGCCGCTTGGCCGCCGCGGCGATGCCCGAGGCCTCGGCCGTGGCGGCCGAGGCGGCGAGGACGCCGTCTTCGGTGAGCAGCAGCGCCTGGCCGTCACGCGCCAGGCGCAGGCAACTGGCGAGCGCGGTGCGATCGGTGTGCGACTTGTTGACGATGTGCAGCATGGTCTTCCTGCGTCAGAACGAAAGCACCACGTCCTGCTCGGCCATCAGCGCGGCCATCTCGGCACTGCCGAGCACCTGCACGTCGACGATCAGGTCGGCTTCGGTCAGGCCGCGCGCCGTGAGCGACTCGCGCTCGACGTAGAGCTTCTCGACGTCGTAGCCTTCGAGCGCGCGGTAGGTCTTGCTGTGGTTCTTGATGCCGGTCGCCTTGGTGTCCTGGCCCTTGATCAGTTCGTAGACGCCGTCGTCGATGAAGACGAGGCTCACGTCCTGGTCGAAGGTGGCGGCGATCAGCACGACCTCGAGGCTCTCGAGCGCGTAGATCGTGCCGTACGGCGCCTTGCGGTTGACGAACATGAACTTCTTCATGGCTTCATGTTCCCCGCGTCAATCGCCGAACGTGACCGTGCGGTCGGCCTTGATGCCGGCATCGACCAGCTGCCCGAGGCCGCTGATGCGGAAGCCCGGCGCCAGCACCTCGTCCTTGATGCCGCGGCGCAGCGCCGCGGCGACGCAGACGACGAGGTCGACGCCGTGCTCCTCCTTCAGCTTGCTCCAGCGGTTGACGATGTGGCGGTCGTCCTGCGGCGGCTCGGTGAGCCTGGTCGCGTTGTAGACACCATCGTGATAGAAGAAGACGCGCATCACCTCGTGGCCACGGGCAATGGCCGCGGCGGCGAAGTTCCAGGCCGAGTCGGCGGCCTGGTGCGTGTACGGTCCCTCGCTGACCATCAGGGCGAATTTCATCGCTCGTTGCTCTTGCTTTCGCTTGCTCGGGCTCTGGCTGTCATGACCGTCAGAAGCGGATGTGCGTGCTGGCGTTCAGGTTGGCCCGCGAGCCGCGCCAGTCGTCGATCAGGTACTTCGTGAACGGCAGGTCGCACTTCTCGAAGAAGCGCGGCCAGCCGATGCGCTCGACCCAGTCGGAGAGGCGCTCCCAGCTGCGCGCGTCGGCCTTGTAGGTGTAGAGGATCTTCTTGACGATCTCGCTCACCTCGGGCCAGCGCGGCGGGTTGTTCGGCAGGCCGGAGGCGACCATCTTCATGAAGGTCGGCTTGCCGCGCGCGTTGCTGTTCTTGCCGCCGACCCAGATCGCCAGCTTGCTGTGCTCGGGGTCGTTGATCTGCATCGGCGGGCACGGCGGGTAGCACGCGCCGCAGCAGATGCACTTCTTCTCGTCGACTTCGAGGCTGGGCTTGCCGTTGACGAGCGCTGGCCGGATGGCCGCCACCGGGCAGCGCGCGACGACCGCCGGGCGCTCGCACATGTTGGCGACGAGATCGTGGTTGATCTTCGGCGGCTTGGTGTGCTGCACGATGATCGCGATGTCGGCCTGGCCGCCGCAGTTGATCTCGCAGCAACTCGTCGACAGGTGCACCCGGTTGGGCATCTCCTCGCGGATGAACTCGGCGTGCAGTTCGTCCATCAGCGCCTTCACGGCGCCCGAGGCGTCGGTGCCCGGGATGTCGCAGTGCAGCCAGCCCTGCGTGTGCGCGATCATGCTCACCGAGTTGCCGGTGCCGCCGACCGGGAAGCCGTTCTTCTGCAGAGCATCGACGAGCGGGGCGACCTTCTTCTCGTCGGCCACCATGAACTCGATGTTGCTGCGGATCGTGAAGCGCACGTGCCCTTCAGCGAACTTGTCGGCGATGTCGCACAGCTTGCGGATCGTGTAGACGTCCATCTGCCGCTGCGTGCCGGCGCGCACGCTCCAGACCTCGTCGCCGCTGTGCGCCACGTGGTGCAGCACGCCCGGACGCGGCCGGTCGTGGTACTTCCAGTTGCCGTAGTTCTTCAGCAGCGTGGGGTGCAGGAACGGCTTGTTGTCCGGTGCGCCGCTCTCGATCGGGGTGCGATGGGCCATGGTGGTTGCGTGTCCTCGTGGCTCAGTCTGCGAAGTCCGCCAAATCCGCGCTCACGCGGCCTTGATCTCGATGACCTTCTTGGCCTTGCGCTCGTTCGCCTTGGCCACTTCGTCGTCCCAGCCGTCGGTGCGCACGTACGGGTTCGTCCGCGGCGTCGCGACCATGTTCGGGTCGATCTCGAGGCCGATGCCTTCGAGGAAGTTGACCAGGCCGATGCGCTCGATCATCTCGCCGGTGCGCTCGTGCTCGAGCGCGTTCTCGGCAAAGAAGTCGATCACCTTGCGGCCCAGCTCGACGAGCGCGTCGTAGTCCTCGTCGGTCTTCAGCGGCATGAACGGCACGACGACGGTGCCCATCAGGTCGCCGATCTTCAGCGTGCGCTTGCCGCCGACGAGGATGGTGGCGCCGGTGTCGGTGCCGTGCGCCAGCGCGCCGGTCATCACGTTGACGCAGTGCATGCAGCGCACGCAGTCCTTGTTGTCGATCTCGAGCGCGTGCGTGTCGCTGACCTTGACCGTCGTGAGGTGGGCTGCGCCGTCACCCGTGCGCAGCTCCTTCACTTCCCTGAGCATGATGGCCTTGGTCGGGCAGCGGGCGACGACGTCGTTGACGAGCTCGTTCATCCCGTGCTTGGCGAACCACTTGCGCGCCAGCGCCTCGTCGCTGCGCATGTTGTCGCGCCAGGTGCCGATGACGGCCATGTCGGCGCGCTGGATCGAGTTCATGCAGTCGTTGCTGCAGCCGCTGAACTTGAACTTGAACTTGTACGGCAGCGCCGGGCGGTGGATGTCGTCGGTGAAGGTGTTGATCACCTGCCGGTGCGCGCGCGCCTCGTCGAAGCAGCTCTGCTCGCAGCGCGCCGCGCCGACGCAGCTCATGCTCGTGCGCACCGCGGGGCCGGCGCCGCCGAGGTCGAAGCCCATCTCGTTGAGCTCGTCGAAGGCGGTCTGCACGTCGGGCGTCTTGGCGCCCTGGAACATGATGTCGCCGCTCTGGCCGTGGAAGGCGATGAGGCCGGTGCCATGCTTCTCCCACACGTCGCACATCTTGCGCAGCACGTCGGTCGTGTAGTGCATGCCCGGCGGCGGCTGGATGCGCAGCGTGTGCAACTCGGCCGCGTCGGGGTAGACGGGCGTGCCGTCTTCGTTCTTCAGCTCGGTGAAGCGCGGGATGACGCCGCCGCCGTAGCCGAACACGCCGACCGTGCCGCCCTTCCAGTACCCCTTCTTCGTGCGGTAGCTGGTCTCGAGCGTGCCGAGCAGGTCGACGACGTAGTCCTTGTCTTTCGCCAGGCGTTTGAGGCCCGTGACGAAACTCGGCCAGGGTCCGCTCTCGAGCTGGTCGAGCAGCGGCGTGTCATGCGGCTTCTTGGCCATCGGCAAGTCTCCAGTTGTCGCGGGCCGGTCGGATGCGAGCAGATGGCGCTCCACTCGCCGGGGCCGAATCCTCGCCGCCCAGGGCCCGGACCGCCATCACTCCCGCGGGTAGATCACGATAGACCGCGGGGAGTGCGCAGGCACTACCCGGATGGGCTATCCACCGCCACCCCGTTCCGGGTATGGACGCTCGGGCGGCCGCTCACGCTCAATGCCGCCTTCCCCGGCCGCGCCGACTCTCGCCGCGTTCCTCGAACATTGCGCTCGAACATTGCGCCTCGCGCCATGCCCCGCATCACGCCGCTGACGCAGCTGCGCGTCCCCCTGGGCGGCCAGCAGATCGAGCTGCAGCAGCTCGACCACGACGCCGGCGGCATGAGCCTCCTGCGCACGCGCATTCGCGAAGGCAGCCGCTTCACCGTCTTCGACATCGACCCGGTGACCGCGCAGACCTGGGGCGAGGCGCTGCTGGCGTGGGCGCGCGCGCAGCCCGACGCCACGGCGCCGGCGGCAAACGACCCCGGCCGGCCTGCCGAACCGTGACCTCCCTGCGCGACGCCGACGACAACGCCGTGACGAACGGCGACAGCGCCTCCACGCCGGGCAACGACGTGCTCGACCTCGCCTTCGCCGTGCAAGGCCGCGAGCTGCCGCGCGCGCACCGCGCCGCGCTCGCCGCGGCGCTGCAACGCGCGCTGCCGTGGCTCGACGAGGCCGGCGGCATGGCCGTGCACCGCCTGAACGTCGCCACCGGCGGCGGGCCGGTGGCGCTGCTGTCGGGCCGCACGCGGCTGACGCTGCGGCTGCCGCGCCGCCTGGCGCCCGCGGCCGCGCAGCTGTGCGGCACGACGCTCGACGTGGCCGGCCAGCCGCTGGTGATCGGCGCCGCGCACGAGCGCGAGTTGCTCGCCTTCGGCACCCTCTTTGCGCACTTCGTCGCCGCCGAAGGCGCCGCCGCCGAGGGCGACGAGGCCGCGTTCTTGAACGACGTGCAACGCGAGCTGGCCACTTTAGGCGTGCAGGCGCGCGCCATCTGCGGCCGCCACCAGCGGGTCGAAGGCGGCGCGCTCGGCGGCTACAGCCTGATGCTCGACCACCTCGACGCGGCCGCCTCGCGGCGCGTGCAATCGCGCGGCCTCGGCCGGCATCGCCTGTGGGGCTGCGGCGTCTTCGTGCCGCACCGCTCGGCGGCGGCCGTCGGCCTGCCGCCGGAGTAGGCCCGCGTACGGCCATCCACGCATCGATCCTTCATCAACGACAGGAGACACTCGACCGATGGGCTACACCGTCAACGGCACCGAACTCGAAACCGACGCCGAGGGCTATCTGCTCGAAGCCGACTACAGCGACGAGGTCGTGCACGTCATCGCCGCCGCCGAGGGCATCACCCTCACCGACGACCACTGGAAGGTCATCAACTACCTGCGCGGCGAGTACCGCGAGCAAGGCCACACGCCGAACTTCCGCGCCATGCTCAAGGGCCTGGAAGACGTGCTGCCCGGCTGCGACAGCAAGGCGCTGTACGAACTCTTCCCGGTCGGCCCGGCCAAGCAGGGCGCGAAGGTCGCGGGCCTGCCGCAGCCGCTGGGCAAAGGCGGGTATTGACGATGACGACGCCCGC
Source organism: Betaproteobacteria bacterium (assembly GCA_016716535.1). GTDB lineage: Bacteria > Pseudomonadota > Gammaproteobacteria > Burkholderiales > Burkholderiaceae_C > Rubrivivax. Next base: position 721,318 of record JADJWD010000007.1, read on the forward strand.
GCCGCGTTCGCCGCACGCCCCGCAATCGCCGCACACCCCGCCGGCGATGCGCATCAAGAGCCGCTGGTTCGGCGGCGAAGGCGCGGCTGCGCAGAAAAGCCCGGCCGAGCAGGGCAGCGCGATGGCGTTCATCGTCTGGCGCGTCGCGGTGCAGATGCTCAAGCGCATGCGCGCCGCCGGTTTCGACATCGACGCCGGCGCGCCGTACTTCGCCTTCGTGCGCGAGGTGCTGGTGTTCCTCGCCGTCGTCGCCGACCGCATCGCGCACGCGCGCATGGCCCCCGAGGCGCGCGAGGCATTTGTCGTCGCGCTCGTGCGGCACGTGGCGCGGCATCTGCAAGAGAACGCCGACGATCTGCTGGGCCCGCCGTCGCCCGGCGAGGCCGGGCACGGCGAACAGTTCATCGACCTCTTCAACGAACTGGCCGGGCACTACGCCGAGTTCGGCGCGGCGCCGCAGGCGCGATCGGGCGGGGCGGCGAAGAAGGAAGGGGCGGCCGAGGGAGCCGAGTCGGCCGACGCCGGCTTCGAGCCCGACTTCGCGTTTGTGCGCTACCTCGGCGTGCGCCTCGAGCCGGTGCTCGGCGAGCACGACCGCCGCTGGGTGCTCGACCAGGTGATGGCGATCGAGGCCCCCGAGGCACTGCAGATCGTGCAGCGTTCGATGCGCGAGCTGTTCGACCCGACGCCGCCTCGTCGCAGCGGGCGGCGCGGCGCGATGACCGGGGAGTAACGCCGTGAGCGCGATGCCCGCTTCGCTTGCCACGCTGACCGATCGCGACGCGGCGCGCGCGGCATCGCCCTTCGACCTCGACGACGACGCCACCTACCGCCGCTGGCGCGCCTGGAAACTCGCGCACCACGCGCGCACGGCCGACGACCTGCTCGTCGACCTCGCCGACCCGCGCCGGCTCACCCCGCCCGAGCGGCGGCGCCTCCTTGACACCATCGCCCGCCACGGCGCCGCGGTGTATCGCTCGCCGCACACCGAGGAAGACCCGGCGCTGCCGCGCGCGCTCGGCGCACAGCTCGGCCTCGTGCAGCTCGACGCCAACTGGCTGGCCGACGAAGACGGGCTGTCGCGCATCACCGTCGCCGCGCACAGGCCGGCGACCGGCGAAGACGAACGTTCATCGACCCGCGGCGAATTCATCCCCTACACCGACCGTGCCATCGGCTGGCACACCGACGGCTACTACCACCCGGATGCGCGGCGCATCCTCAGCATGGTGCTGCACTGCGTGCGCCCGGCGCGCACCGGCGGCGAGACGTCGGTCGTCGACCACGCCCTCGTCTACATCGCGCTGCGCGACCGCGCCCCCGAGCTGATCCGTGCGCTGATGCACCCCGAAGCGATGGTGATCCCGGCGCGCGACGACGAGGCCGGCACGGCGCGCGCCGCGCAAGGCGGGCCCGTCTTCAGCGTCGTCGACGGCGTGCACCTGCACATGCGCTACACGGCGCGCACGCGCAGCATCGCCTGGCGCGACGACGAGGCGACGCGCACCGCCGCGGCGGCAATCACCGAACTGCTGGCCGCGCCGATGCCCGGCCTCGTGCGCCTGACGCTGGCGCCGGGCATGGGCCTCGTCGGCGCCAACGTGCTGCACGCGCGCAGCGCCTTCGCCGACGACCCCGCCGCGCCGCGCCTGCTGTACCGCGCGCGTTATCTCGACCGCGTGCACGCCGACGACGTGGAGGCGCCTTGGCGCACTGGGTGACGATCTGGCGCGCCGCGCAGCTGGTGGGCGTGCCGCGCGGCACGTTGCAGCAGCGTGTGCGCGCCGGCGAGTTGCCGCTCAACGACGGCCTCGTCTCCACCGAGGCGCTGCTGGCGCTGTACCCGCAGGCGCGGCTGGAGGAATCGGGCCTGCTCGAACGCGTCGTGCAGATCCGCGACGAGGCCTTCGGCCGGCGGCTGCGCGAGCGCGTGCTGCCCGGCCAGGAGGTGCTGGCGCAGCGCCTGTTCCAGCAGAGCCAGGAGCTGGCCGACGTGCAGCGCCATCTGCAGCGGTATCACGCGCTGGTGCTGGCGCTGCGCGACCGGCTGCGCTTGCTCGACGCCGAGGCGGGCGGCTCCGACCCGCGCTTCACCGACGTGCTGCGCCAGTTGAACGACGGGCTGGCGCAGGCCCTGGCCACCGAACCGGTCGACATGCTGGATGTGATGGACGACTTGCTCAAGGTCGTGTCGGCGCAGGTGACGGTGCGCCCGAGCGGCCACCAGTTCATCGTCGAAGGCCGCGACAGCCTGCTCGCCGCGGGCACGAAGGCGGGGCTGAAGCTGAACTACGGCTGCGGCAACGGCAGTTGCGGCATGTGCAAGGTGCGCGTCACCGGCGGCCAGGTGGCGCGCGTGATGCACAGCGACTACCCGCTGTCGGAAACCGAGAAGGCGCAAGGCTACGTGCTCGCCTGCGCGCACACCGCCGCCAGCGCCGAGCTGACGATGGAGACGCTGGAGGCTGGCGGCCCCGAGGACATCCCGGCGCAGACGATCGTCAGCAGCGTGCGCGCGGTGCGTGAACTGGCACCCGACACGATGCTGCTGCATCTGCAGACGCCGCGCTCGCACCGGCTGCGCTTCCTGGCCGGGCAATGGGTGACGCTGGGCCTGGCCGACGGCGACGACACGCACGCCGCGCACGCGGTGGCGAGCTGCCCGTGCGACGACCGCAACCTGCTCTTCCACGTGCCGCGGCGCGACGACGACCCGGTGGCCGCGCGCCTGTTCGGTGGCGGCCTGAAGGTCGGCGACAACGTCACCGTGCACGGGCCGAGCGGCCGCTTCGTGCTCGACGAGACGCCGATGCCGCTGGTCTTTGCAGCCTGCGACACCGGCTTCGCGCCGGTGAAGAGCCTGATCGAACACGCGCTGGCCCTCGACGCGGCGCCGACGATTGCGCTGTTCTGGCTGACCACGCGCCCCGACGGGCACTACATGGCCAACCAGTGCCGCGCCTGGAGCGAGGCGCTCGACACCTTCGAGGTGAACCTGGCGACACACACCGACGCGGCGATCGGCGCCGGGCAGATGGCGATGTCGATGCGCGCCGACCTGTTCGACATCGACAGCGCGTTCTACGTCGCGGGGCCCGCGGCGTTCGTCGAGGCGCTGTGCGCCGACCTGCGTGCCGCCGGCGTGCCGCAGGCGCAGATCCGCGCCGAGGTGATGCCGTGAGGGCGCCTGTCGCGTCGACCTTCGGCGACGACGAGGCGGCGTGCAGCGGCAGCGAGTGCTTCGCGCTGCGGGTGCTCGGCGAAGACATGGCGCCGGAGTTCCAGCACGGCGAGATCATCGTCATCGAGCCCGGCGGCGTGGCGCGCGACGGCAGCTACGTGCTCGCGCGGCTCGGCGACGAGTGGTTGTTCCGTCAATTGCGCGGCGGGACCGGGCAATGGCGGCTCGAGGCGCTGAACCCCGCGTGCCGCGAGCACGCGCGCGTGCCGCTGGAAGACCTGGCTGCCGTGCACGGCGTCGTCATCCAGAAGGCGGTGCCGGGGCGGCGAAGGCTGTCGCGGTTCTACGTGTGAGACCGGGTCGCGGTCGAGGGCCCAGATTCGTTGTCCCAATCCGTTCGCGCTGAGCCCTTCGACAAGCTCAGGACAGGCCCTGTCGAAGCGCCGATGAGCAACAGGCCCAGCTGGCGCGGCGCCGCTGACTGCAATTTGCCGCCGCTGAAGAGAAACCGATGCCCTACTTCATCTACGCCCTGCGTTCCTTCACGCCGCCCGAGTGCCTGGGCGAGCACGCCGCTTTCGCAGACGCGTCAGCCCGCGCCAAGGCGCTGCGCGTCGAGCGGCAGGCAGCGCAGCCCACGGCGATGCCGGGCGGCGAGCAGATCCGCGTCGTCTTTGCTGCCACGGCCGAGGCCGCCGAAGACCTGCTGCTTACGCCACGTACGGCGCCGCCCATCGGTGACGAGTGACGTAGCTTGAAGGGCGCGGATCACCGCTGACACCGATGCGCTCACCGCAGGCACACACGCTTGGCCCCGCCGCCGCCGCGGCCGCGGAGCTGGCCGCGTGTGTGCAACGCAACTGCCACATCGCCGACGCGCGCCACGCCGCCGGCATGACGCTGTGCACGTACCTGTTGCAGATGCGCGAGTTCTACCGCTGGGAGCACGGCCTGCCGCTCGGCGCACCGCTCGCGCGCGACGCGGTCACCGCCTGGATGGCCGAGCGCGAGGCGCTGTGGGCGACGCTGGCCGACGAGGACTACCGGCCGCTGCCTTTGCCGCCGTGCCCGGACAACGGGTCCGGATCGACGCACTTCGCCGACCCCTTCGACGTCGACGCCGTCAACGCGGCGCTCGCGCCGCTGTCGCTGCTCTACGGCGCCGGCGTCGTCGGCGGCGCGCGGCCGGTCTTCTTCGTCGCCGAGCTGCACGCGCGCGGCCGGCGCGAGGGCCTGGCGGTGCTGCAGGCCGGCCGCGAACGCGCGCGCACGCTGCTCGCGCCGCCCGCGGCGCTGGGCAGCGGCGCCGACGGCCCGATCGTGCTGCGGCGCGAGTCGATGGCCCGCTGGTGCTGGGAACACGCCGAGGCGCACGCCATGCGCCCGCGCGCCGGCACGGCACTGCACGCGATGCTCGCCCACTACGGCCTCGACCGCGACTTCCAGGCCGGCATCCCGCGCTGGCTCGACGACCAGTGCGAGACGGCGCAGTGGCACGAGATCGGCGAGCACCGGTTGAACCGGCGCTGGGGCGGTGCCTGGGCCGAACTGCGCGCTGCGGTGCGGGCTGCGGCCGTGCAGGGCAGCGAGGCGGCGGCGATCGAAAACGGCGGCGAAGCAGCGCGCGCGGCGGATGCGGCGCACGTCGCCGATGCAGCAGATGCAGCGGATGCAGCCGATGCGGCCGGCGCCGCCGCGCTCGCACACGCGGCGCGCGGCGATGCCCTCGTCCGCGCGCTCCGCGATCAGCTCGCCGATCTCGGCGTCACGCTGCCGGCGTTACTGGCGCGCGGCGACCCCGGCCCGCTGCACGCCTGGTTCGCCGGCTACGACGGCCTGCGCGAAGCGACTTACCCGGCGCTCGTGACCGGCTACCGCGCCTGGCGCGGCGGTGACAGCGGTGATCGCAGCGCGGGCGACGGCGGCACACTGCTGCGCGCCCAGTGCACCCACGGCCTGCGGCACTTCGAGACGCTGGCCGCGTTGCTGCTGCAAGCGTCGCCAACGCGGCGGGACGAGGCGCGGCAGCGACTCCTCGCACAAGGCACGACCGGCATCCCCGCCGCGGTGTTCTGCCCCTGGTCAGCGAGCAACCAGGCGAGGTGAGCGCCCTGAACTACCGCATGCAGGAAGGTACTCGGGGTTGGCAAGACGGGTGCTTGCTGCCGAGGCACCAGATGGCGCCTTCAAATGACTTCCAGGGCCGCCTTCCCATCCGGCACGGCTTCTATGGCCAACTTCGTATCCATTGTGGCGAGGCGCCCACCCTTCGCGTGCGCCAGGGCAAGCAGATAGCTGTCGGTCACCCTCGAGTGGCTGGACAAGAGCGCCGGCGCGAAGAAAGCGGCGTCCGCGACACTGACCTTGTCAGGCCAAAAGTTGTATCCGGGTAGCGCTCGGATGGCTATGAGCGACTGAACCACGACGCTCGGCGGCCCCGGCGTGTTGGGGTACTTCGACCAGGGCTTCGACAGGCTCAGCGGGATGCGGTCAGCCTACTCCCGCTCCGCCTTCCAGAGCAGGTACTTCAGCGTCGCCACGCACCCGCCAATCAGCCCGGCCAGTGCGATGAACGAGCCGATGGCGAGTGTCGAGACGCCGGTCAGGCCCTGGCCGATCGTGCAGCCGAGCGCGGTGACGCCGCCGAAGCCCATCAGCACGGCGCCGACGATCTGCGTCTTCAGGTCTTCGGTCGATGCGAAACCTTCCCAGCGGAAGGCGCCGGTCATCAGCGACACCACCAGCGCGCCGAGCACGATGCCGACGAGCGACGTGATGCCGAAGCTCGGATGCAGCGCCTTGTCGGTCCACAACATCAGCAGTTCGAGCGAGAACGCGGTGGGCGCGACGTAGCTCAGCGACTCGATCGTGCGCGTGTTGGTCGCGAAGTAGACCTGCTCGAGCGTCTCGGGGTTCTCGCCGTAGCCGAGGTGGCCGCTGACGTACCAGCCGGCGACGACGAGCGCGCCGAGCGCGATGCCGCTGGCCACCTGCAGCCGGTTGCGGCGAAAGCGCGCGTCCTTGAAGACGAAGACGAGCAGCGCCAGGACCAGCACGGCCGCCGCGGCCAGCGTGGCGCCGCCGGCGGTGAGCCCCGACACGGCGGCCAGCGCCTGGCCGAGCGTCGGGTCCTGCAGCGCCGTGCCTTCGAGCGACACGCGCACCGGGTCGAGCCAGGCGGCGCGCCACTGGCCGAACAGGCCCTTCAGCGTCATGTACGCCGAGATGGCCATGAAGGCGAGCACGACCAGCGAGCGCAGGCTGCCGCCGCCCAGGCGCAAGAGGTTCTTGTTGGCGCAGCCGCCGGCCAGCGTCATGCCGACGCCGAAGATCGTGCCGCCGAGCAGCAGGCTCAGCCACGGGATGCTCGCGCCGCGGCGATAGATCGACTGTGCGAGGTCGATCTGCCCGGACTGATGCAGCGCCGTGGCGCCGGCGATCGCCACCGCCAGCGCCAGCAGGAACATGCGGGCGCGACCCCAGTGGCTCATGTTGACGATGTCCGACAGCGCGCCCATCGTGCAGAAATTCGAGCGCTGCGCGACGGCACCGAAGGCGAATCCGATCGCCAGCCCGCCCCACAGCACCGTGCTCGCCATGCCTGCGGCCGTGCTCACACTTGTCTCCCTCGCTGCCGGGCCGCAGCCCCTCGATGGCGGATTGTCAGATGAACAGGCAGACGTCCGTCTCGCCGGCGAACTTCATGAACGTCGCCGCGCCGCCGTACTCGATGCCGTCGATGAAGTCGGCCTTGTCGAACTCGAACAGGTCCACCGTCATCTGGCAGGCGATGAACTTGACCTCGGCCTCCTGGCACAGCGAACGCAGCTCGGTCAGCGAGGCGACGCCCTTCTTCTTCATCTTCGCCTTCATCATGCTGGTGGCCATTGCCTGCATGCCCGGCAGCGCCGAGACGATCACCGGCATCGGCACCGGCATCGGCATCGCCGGGTTGGCGAGCGGGCTGATGGCGATGCCCGACAGATCCTTCCTCAACAACTGCAGGCCGTAGAAGGTGAAGAAGACCTGCACCTCCCAGCCCAGCGCCGCCGCCGTCGAGGCCAGGATCAGCGGCGGGTACGCCATGTCCAGCGCCCCCTTCGTGGCGATGATCGCCATCTTCTTGCTGGCCATGGCGCGCCCTCAGCCTTTCTTCAGCAGGAAGACGTACTTGCCGCCCTCCTGGCCCGACGAGATCAGAGCGTGGCCGGTCTGCTCGGCGAAGGCGGCCATGTCGGCCACCGAGCCCGGGTCGGTGGCGACGACACGCAGCACCTGGCCGCTTTGCATGTCGGCGAGCGACTTCTTCGTCTTCACGATGGGCAACGGGCACGAAAGACCCGTGGCGTCGAATTCCTTGTCGAATGTCATTGGCTTCTCTCCTTGGCGCAGCCGCGCGCAGCGCACGCGGATGCGTGCCCCCGAAGGATGGCATTAGCGTCGTTGCGGCGCCGCGGCGTCTATTCCCGCGACGGGTGATGAGCCGTAGCCCATCTGGGTAATATGGTCTTCCCGGGACGGCGCATGGCGGCCGCCTGCGCCGCGCCCGGCGATGGCACGATGCGCGGCATTCATGCGCCGCGCCTGTGCCGCGGCCACCGAGGAGGCCCTTCGATGAACTGGCGCCCGATCATCCTGGCTGCGCTGCTCGCGGCCGGCACCGTGCCGGCCCTGGCGCAGGACCAGGTCGTCTATCACATCGACGACGCCGCAACGCAGGGGCTCAAGGGGCTGCGCAACATCCGCAACCACCTCGACACCGACCCTGCGGCGCGCATCACCGTCGTCACGCACGCGCAGGGCGTGGACCTGCTGATGGAAGGCGCCAAGGACTCCGCCGGCGGCCTCTACGCCGGCCCGGTGGCGGCGCTCGTGGCGCGCGGCGTGCGCTTCGAGGTCTGCGAGATCACGCTGCGCAACCGCAGCTTGAAGCGCGAGCAGTTCATGCAGGAAGCCGACTTCACGCCGTCGGGCGTCGTGCGGCTGACGCGGCTGCAGAAGCAGGGCTTCGCGTACATCAAGCCATGAGCGCTTTGACCATCGCATTGTGCGCCGCGGCGACCGTCGCCTTGGCGCTTGCCGCCACCGGCGCGCAAGCCGCCGACGCGGCGCGCGTGCAGGACATCGTCACCGGCAAGTGCTTCATCTGCCATGGTGCCGACGGCGAGAGCTCGAGCCCGGTTTTCCCGCGCCTGGCGGGCCAGCACTCGAGCTACATCGCGCGCCAGCTTGCCGACTACAAGAGCGGCCGGCGCAAGAGCACGACGATGCAGCCGATGGTCGACGACCTCGGCCCGGCCGACTTCAAGTCGCTTGGCGAGTACTTCGCCAGCCGCCCGACGCACATCCACCCGGTCGAAGACGCCGAGCTGGCCGGCATGGGCCGCTACATCTTCAACCGCGGCAACTCGTTCTCGGGCGTCGCCGCCTGCGCCAGCTGCCACGGCGCCGCCGGCCACGGCACCGAGGCGCTGCCGCGCCTGGCCGGCCAGCACGCGCAGTACACCGAGAACCAGCTCAAGCAGTACACGAAGCGCGAGCGCACCAACGACAACGCCGTGATGCACGCCGTGGCCAGCAAGCTGACCGAGCTGGAGATCAAGGCGGTGGCGGCCTACATCAGCGGGCTGAAGTAGGCCGCCCCGCGGCGCCCGCTCAACCCGCCAGCGCGTCAGCCCAGATGTTGTCGGCCCAGCTCAGCGCGTAGCGGCCTTCGATCTGGTTGGCCGCGGCGCTGACGCCGCCCGAGCCGGGCACCGTCTTGAAGGTCGCGTCCTTGGCGTCGAACTGGTGCACGCTCGCCACGTGCACGACATCGCGCGCGGTGACGAAGCTGTAGCAGGTGTTCACCACCACCGGCGTCGCGTTCACCGGCTCGCCCCTCAGCAGCGCGATGATCGCCGCCGCCGCCACCTTGGCCTGCTGGTTGGCCATGTGGCCGCTCTTGGGCATCCCCGGCGCCGACAGCGTCGAGTCGCCGAGCACGTGGATGCCCTTGGCGGCGGTCGACTCCGTCGTCAGCCAGTTCACGCCCACCCAGCGGTTGTTGGCGTTGACGATGCCGGCACTGCGCGCGATGTCGCCGGCGCGCTGGTTCGGGATGACGTTCAGCACGTCGGCCTTCACGTCCTCGAACTCGAGCTTGGCCGTCGTACCGGCCACCTCGCGCAGCACGGCGTTGGCCTTGTACTCGATGATGCCGGCGTAGTGGTCGGCCCAGGCCTTGCGGAACAGGCCCGCCTTCGACGTGATGTCGGGGTTGGCGTCGAGCACCAGCACCTTCGAGCGCGGCTTGGCCGTCTTGAAATAGCTGGCCACCATGCAGGCACGCTCGTAGGGGCCCGGCGGGCACCGATAAGGCGCCAGCGGGATGCACATCGCGTAGACGCCGCCGTCGGGCATCGCCTCGAGCTGGCGGCGCAGCGCCAGCGTCTGCGGGCCGGCCTTCCACGCGTGCTGCACGCGACCGCTGTCCAGCGCCGCCTGCAGGCCCGCGACGCCTTCGGTCATGAAGTCGACGCCCGGCGAGAGCACGAGGCGGTCGTAGGCGAATTCGCCGGCCGACGTGCGCACCTTCTTGCCGGCGGCATCGACGGCGGTGACCTCGGCCTTGACGACCTTGACGCCGGCCATCCTGAGGCCGTCGTAGCCGCGCGTCACGTCGGCGATCTGCTTGTGGCCGCCGAGCACGAGGTTGCTGATCGGGCACGAAACGAACGTGTCGTTGCGCTCGATCAGCGTCACGTCGACGTTGCCGCCCCACAGGCGCAGGTAGCGTGCGACGGTGGCGCCGCCATAGCCGCCGCCGACGACGACGACGCGGCCGATCGGCGCGCCGCCCATGCTGGCGCAGCCGGCGAGGCCGAGGGTGCCCACAGCGATGCCGGCGGCGCCGGCGCCGAGGATGCGACGGCGGCTTGTGCCGCGCGGCGCGGGGGTGTTGGGGTTGTGAAGGGTCATGGTGTGCGCGCTCCTCGTTCGCTTCACTTGGCGGCGGGCTTCTGCGCCGCGAAGTAGTCGGCCACCGCCTTCGCCTGCGCGTCGCTGTAGCCCTTGGCGATCTGATGCATGATCGTCGCGGGCTGGTTGCCGCTCTTGAAGTCGGCCAGCATCGCGAGCATCTTGTCGGCGGCCATGCCCGCGAGCGGCTTCATGTCGCCGCGCGCGTTGCCGTTGGTGCCGTGGCAGTTGGCGCAGGTGGCCGCGAGGTTGCGGCCGAGGTTGGCGTCTTGCGCCAGCGCGGCCGGGGCGGCCATCGCGAGCAGCGGCGCGGCGGCCAGCAGCACATAGCCGCGAAGGCCACGCAAGCCACGCGTGGAGCCCGCGGGGCGCGAAGCGCGGCGCGGGCGGCGGTCAGCAAGGTTCATCGACTTCTCTCCTCTCGTCGCTCGGGATTGGGATTGGGATTGGGGTTCGTTCGTGGTGACGGCACGCCCGGCGCGTTGGCACGACGGGTCGCGCAGTGTGCCCGCACGTTGGGCGCGGCGACAACCACGGTGTCGTGTCGGGTGGTCGTTGCCGCTAATATCACTGCATGCGAATGTACGGTTCCAATCGCCCTGATTCGAGCGTGGAAACCCGCGGCCGGCGTGCTGCAGTGGCCCTGCGGGCCCGGTCTGTGGCCCGGCCCGCCGCCCCGTCCGTTGGTTCGTTAGCACCGGCCGCTTGCTGAGAGCCGGCTTCGTGGACCAGCGCCTCGCATCGTCCCCCGCACCGGCCGCCGGCCCCGGCGTCGACTCGTCCGACGAAGTCGTCGAGGCCGCCGCCGAGCTGTTCCGGCTGCTCGCCACGCCGATGCGGCTGAAGATCATCGCCGCGCTGTCGGCGCACGAGAAGAACGTCTCGCAGCTGCTGGCCGAGATCGACACGACGCAGCCCAACATGAGCCAGCACCTCGCGGCGCTGTACCGCGCCGGCGTGCTGGCCAAGCGCCGCGACGCGACGCAGATCTACTACCGCATCGCCAGCGAGCGCGCGGCAACGTTGTGCCGCGCGGTGTGCGCGCAGATCGCCACCGAGCTGGCCGAGGGCGAGCGCATCGCGCCGGCCGAACGGCTGGTGCCGCTGGCGGCGGCGAAGGGCTGACTGCAGCCTAGAGCCGTCCGGCAGCGCGAAGCCCGAACACCGGGCTCAGCAGCGAAGTCGGAAAGACGGCGATCGCCTCGTCGTGCGCGGCGGCGGCATCGTTGTAAAGCTGGCGCGCGAAGCGCAGCCGCTCGCCGGCCTCCACCCACGCGGCGCGCGCGGCCTGTACGTCGGCGCAGCCGGCCAGCGCCTGCGCCTGGCCGTCGGCGAGCGCCAGCACCCGCGTCGCCGCGGCGACCAGATGGCGCTCGGCCTCGGTCCACGCCGCCGCATTGGCCTGCGCCAGCGGCCGCGCCGACATCGCGCCGGCCGCGCGCGCCGAAGCGGCGTGCGCCGACCACAGCGCGTCGAGCGCACCCTGCTCGTCGGCCAGCGGCGCGCGCAGCGCCGCGACGAGCTGCTCGATGCCTTCGCCGCGCCGCCGCTGCGCCTCGTCGGCCTGCGCCCAGGCGGCGCTGACGGCGTTGCGCAACGCCACGAGCCGGTTGCGCGCGCCCAGCGCCCAGAAGCCGAGGACCGCCGCGACGGCGAGCGCCGGCCAGGCGGCGTCACGCAAGGCCACGTCCGTTCACTCGATGGGACCTGGCCGCGGCCCTCACGACCGCACTTCGCCCTGCCCGAGCACGACCCACTTCATCGATGTGAGTCCTTCGAGTCCTACCGGGCCGCGCGCGTGGAACTTGTCGGTCGAGATGCCGATCTCGGCGCCGAGGCCATATTCGAAGCCGTCGGCGAACCGCGTGCTCGCGTTGACCATCACGCTCGCCGAATCCACTTCGCGCAGGAATCGCATCGCGTTCGGGTGGTTCGACGTCAGGATCGTGTCGGTGTGGTGCGAGCCGTAGCGGTTGATGTGCGCCACCGCCTCGTCGAACGTGTCGACGACCTTGATGCTGATGACCGGCGCCAGGTACTCCTCGGCCCAGTCGGCCTCGGTGGCCGGCACGACGCGCGGCACGTTCGCCAGCAGCGCCACGGCGCGCGGGCAGCTTCGCATCTCGACGCCCTTCGCCGCGAAGATGGCGCCGATGCGTCGCAGGAAGGCAGCGGCCTGATCGACATGCACGAGCAGCGACTCGGCCGCGTTGCAGGGGCTGAACTTCTGCGTCTTCGCGTTGTCGGTGACGTTGACCGCGAGATCGAGGTCGACCTCGGCGTCGACGTAGACGTGGCAGTTGCCGTCCAGGTGCTTGATGACCGGCACGCGCGCCTCGCGCGAGATGCGCTCGATCAGGCTCTTACCGCCACGCGGGATGATCACGTCCACGCTCTCGGGCATCGTGACGAGCCGGCCGACGGCGGCGCGGTCGGTCGTCTCGACCAGCTGCACGGCCTCGGCCGGCAGGCCGGCCTCGGCCAGCGCCGCCTGCACCTGCCGCGCCAACGCGAGGTTCGACGCGAACGCCTCCGAGCCGCCGCGCAGGATGCAGGCGTTGCCGCTCTTGATGGCCAGCGACGCCGCCTCGATCGTCACGTTCGGCCGGCTCTCGTAGATCATGCCGAAGACGCCGAGCGGCACGCGCATCTGGCCGACGGCGATGCCGCTCGGGCGGCGCTTGACGTTCGTGATCTCGCCGACGGGGTCCGGCATCGCCGCGATCTGCTCGCAGCCTTCGGCGACAGTGGCGATGATCTTCGGCGTGAGTTTCAGGCGATCGACGAGCGGCGCGGCGAGGCCCGCCGCTTCGGCGGCGCGCACGTCGGGCTCGTTGGCGGCGACGAGCGCCGGCACGCTCTCGCGCAGCCGCCGCGCCAGCGCGCGCAGCGCCGCATCCTTGGCCGCCGTCGAGGCCGCCGCCATGCGCGTGGCGGCCGCGCGCGCCGCGGCGCCGAGGTTCGCCATGTAGGCGTCGAGGTTGGTGGGTTCCATCGCAGGGGTCATTGTCCAGAACGCGCCTGTTCGAGCATCTGCCGCGTCGCCATGGCCGCCGCCCGCGCGGCCGCTGCGTGCCGGGCCGGGTCGGCCTCGTCGCCGCCGGCGTAGAGGATCGCGCGCGACGAGCTGATGATCACCGGCGCGCCCGGCCGCCAGCCGGCGCGCACGGTCGCCTCGGCATCGCCGCCTTGCGCGCCGACGCCGGGGATCAGCAGCGGCAGCGTCGGCGCCAGCTCGCGCACCCGCGCCAGCTCGCGCGGGAAGGTCGCGCCGACGACGAGGCCCATCTGCCCGGTGCGGTTCCATGGCCCGTTGGCCAGCCGCGCGATGCGCTCGTAGAGCAACTCGCCTGCAGCGTCACCTTCACTTGTCAGCCGCTGCGCCTGCAGATCGCTGCCGCCAGGGTTCGACGTGCGGCACAACACGATGAGCCCGCGCCCTTCGTGGCGCATGTACGGCTCAAGGCTGTCGAACCCCATGAACGGCGACAGCGTCAGCGCGTCGGCGCGGTAGCGCTCGAACGCTTCGCGCGCGTACATCTCGGCGGTGGAGCCGACATCGCCGCGCTTGGCGTCGAGGATCACCGGCACCTCGGGCGCGACGGCGTGGATGTGCGCGATCAGGCGCTCGAGCTGCTCCTCGGCGCCGTGCGCGGCGAAGTGCGCGATCTGCGGCTTGAAGGCGAGCACGAGGTCGCGCGTCGCGTCGACGATGCCGGCGCAGAAGTCGAAGATGCGCCGCGCGTCGCCGCGCCAGGCACCGGGGAACCGCGCCGGCTCGGGGTCGAGCCCCACGCACAGCAGCGAACGCGCGCGCGCCTCGGCCGCGGCGAGCTGCGCGGTGAAGGGCGCTCGGCTCATTTCGTGCCCGGCGTGCGGCTGCGCGCCACCGCGTCCTGCGCGAGCTTGGCCGCCATCCCGGTGTAGCTGGCCGGCGTCATCGCCTTGAGCCGTGCGCGCTCGGCGGCCGGCAGCTCGACCAGCGAATCGACGAACTCGTGCATCGCCGAAAGCGTCACCGCGCGGCCGCGCGTGAAGGCCTTCAACCGCTCGTACGGCTCGGCAAGCCCGTAGCGGCGCATCACCGTCTGCACCGCCTCGGCCAGCACCTCGGGCGCGGCGTCCAGGTCGGCGGTCAGCGCCTCGCGGTGCACTTCGAGCTTGCCCATGCCGGCATTGAGGCTCGTGTGCGCGAGCACCGTGTAGCCGAGCGCCACGCCCAGGTTGCGCAGCACGGTGCTGTCGGTCAGGTCGCGCTGCCAGCGGCTGACGGGCAGCTTCTGGCTCATGTGCGTCAACAGCGCGTTGGCGAGCCCGTAGTTGCCCTCGGCGTTCTCGAAGTCGATCGGGTTCACCTTGTGCGGCATCGTGCTCGAGCCCACTTCGCCGGCCTTCAGCCGCTGCTTGAAGTAGCCGAGCGAGACATAACCCCAGACGTCGCGGCACCAGTCGATGAGGATCGTGTTGGCACGCGCCACCGCGTCGAACAACTCCGCGATGCCGTCGTGCGGCTCGATCTGCGTCGTCGTCGGGTTGTAGGCGAGGCCCAGGCGCTCCTCGACGACGAGGCGCGAGAAGCGCTCCCAGTCGAAATCGGGCCAGGCGGCGAGGTGCGCGTTGTAGTTGCCGACCGCGCCGTTCATCTTGGCCGGCAGCGGCACCGCGGCGATGCGCGCACGCGCGGTGGCCAGGCGCGCCAGCACGTTGGCCGCCTCCTTGCCCACCGTCGTCGGGCTGGCGGTCTGGCCGTGCGTGCGCGCGAGCATCGGCGTCGCCGCTTCGGCCTCGGCCAGCGTGCGCAGCGCCGCGAGCACGGCGTCCAGCGCCGGCAGCAGCACGTCCTTTCGCGCCGCTTGCAGCATCAGCGCGTGGCTGGCGTTGTTGATGTCTTCACTCGTGCAGGCGAAGTGCACGAACTCGGCCGCGCGCTCGAGCCCGGGGTGGCCCTTGAAGCGAGCCTTCATCCAGTACTCGACCGCCTTCACGTCGTGGTTCGTCGTGCGCTCGATCTCCTTGATCGCCGCGGCGTCGGCCTCCGAGAAGCGGTGCACCAGCGAGCGCAGCAGGCCGCGGTCGGCTTCGGACAGCGGCTTGAACTCGGCGAAGCCGGCATCCGACAGCGCGATGAACCACTCGACCTCGACCTGCACGCGGCGGTGCATCAGCCCGAACTCGCTGAGCAGCGGGCGCAGCGGCGCCAGGCGCGCGGCATAACGGCCGTCCAGCGGCGACAGGGCGGTGAGGGCGTTGGGGGGCGCCGAAGCGACGGCGGCAGTCTTGGTGTGCGGCACGGGCGGGATTATCCGCGGCCGCTATGCTGCCCGGCATGAAGCACGACCTTCGCGCCCTGGTCTTCGATGTCTTCGGCACCGTCGTCGACTGGTACGGCAGCATCGCCGCCGAGGTGGCGCGGCTCGGCCTGCCCACCGACGGCGGCCGCTTCGCGCTCGACTGGCGCGCCGGCTACCAGCCGGCCATGCAGCAGGTGCGTTCGGGCGCCTTGCCGTGGACGAACATCGACGGCCTGCACCGCCGCATCCTCGACCGCGTGCTCGCCGCGCGCGGCATTGCGCTGCCCGAGGCCGAAGTGCAGCACCTCAACCGCGTCTGGCACCGCCTGGACCCCTGGCCCGACAGCGCCGCGGGCCTGGCGCTGCTGAAAAAGCGCTTCGTTCTCGCCACGCTGTCCAACGGCAACGTCTCGCTGCTCGTCGACCTCGTGCGGCACGGCGGCCTGCCGTTCGACACCGTGTTCTCGGCCGAACTCTTCGGCCACTACAAGCCCGACCCCGAGGTCTACCTCGGCGCCGCGAAGCTGCTCGACCTGGCGCCGGCGCAGGTGTTGATGGTCGCCGCGCACCCGAGCGACCTGCGCGCCTCCGCCCAGTGCGGCCTGCGCACGGCCTACGTGCACCGGCCGCTCGAGCGGGGGCCCGGCGGCGCGCTCGAGCCGTATGCCGACGGCGAGTTCGACTTCATGGCCGGGGACTTCGTCGAGCTGGCAGAGATGCTCGAAGGCTGAGCGCCTTCGCGCGCGCCTTCGCCGCAATCGAAAATCACCCTCCGGCCGTCGGCGTTGCTGCGTCGCGGCCCACCAACAAAGGACTCCCCCCATGACCCGCACCCACCGCATCGCCGCGATCCCCGGCGACGGCATCGGCAAGGAAGTGATGCCCGAGGCGCTGCGCACGCTCGACGCGGCGCAGCGGCGCTTCGGCTTCAAGCTCGACATCCGCCCCATCGAGTGGGCGAGCTGCGACTACTACGCCACGCACGGCGAGATGATGCCGGGCGACTGGAAGCAGCAGCTCGCCGGAACCGACGCGCTGCTGTTCGGCGCCGTCGGCTGGCCGGCCACGGTGCCCGACCACGTGTCGCTGTGGGGCAGCCTGCTGAAGTTCCGGCGCGAGTTCGACCAGTACATCAACCTGCGCCCGGCGCGCCTCTTCAAGGGCGTGCCGTGCCCGCTGGTCGACGCCAAGGGCCGGCCGCGCCAGCCCGGCGACATCGACTTCCTCATCGTGCGCGAGAACACCGAGGGCGAGTACACCAACCTCGGCGGCACGATGTACGCCGGCACCGAGCGCGAGATCGTCATCCAGGAGTCGGTGTACTCGCGCTTCGGCACCGACCGCGTGCTGAGGTACGCCTTCGAGCTGGCCGCCGCGCGCCCGCGCCGGAAGTTGAGCGTCGCCACCAAGAGCAACGGCATCGCCATCAGCATGCCGTGGTGGGACAGCCGCGCCGACGCCATGCACGCCGCCTACCCGCAGGTGGCGGTGGACAAGCACCACATCGACATCCTCACCGCGCGCTTCGTGCTGCAGCCCGAGCGCTTCGACGTGGTGGTGGCGAGCAACCTCTTCGGCGACATCCTGTCCGACCTCGGGCCGGCGTGCACCGGCACAATCGGCATCGCGCCCTCGGCGAACCTGAATCCCGAGCGCCGCTTCCCGTCGCTGTTCGAGCCGGTGCACGGCTCGGCGCCCGACATCTACGGGCAGAACATCGCCAACCCGGTGGGCGATGATCTGGTCGGCGGCGATGATGCTCGACTTCCTCGGCGAACGCGCCGCGCACGACGCGATCGTCGGCGCGATCGAGCAGGTGCTCGCCGAAGGCCCGCAAGGCACCGTGACGCGCGACCTCGGCGGCAGCGCGAGCACGACGCAGATGGGTGAGGTGATTGCGAAGAGGGTGGCGGGGTGAGGCCCTTGCTGCCGAGGGTGCTGGCCGCGCTCGGCCTCGCGGCGTTTGTCGCCGCCTGCGGTGGTGACGAACAAGCCACCGAGCCCGGTGGCGGCGAAGGCAACGGCAGCATTGCCCTGAAGCCGAGCCAGCCCGGCGACCTCACCGCCTACGTGCAGCGCGTGCTGCGCGAGCGCGCCGCGCAGCGCCGATCGGGGGGCGGCGTCGGCGACGCGGCGGGCTCGGTCGCGCCGGCA
The DNA here is from genome assembly GCA_016716535.1 of Betaproteobacteria bacterium. Lineage (GTDB taxonomy): Bacteria > Pseudomonadota > Gammaproteobacteria > Burkholderiales > Burkholderiaceae_C > Rubrivivax. The sequence goes on from JADJWD010000007.1 coordinate 738,904, forward strand.
CCGTTGCCCGGCGCGGCGCCGGCGCCGGCCACGCGCACCGCCTTCTCGACCTCGTTGACGCAGGAGCGGGATGTCGACGAGCCCGACCTGCTGAAGACGGGCGACGGCACACACCTCTTCAGCCTCGACCTGCAAGACGGCGCGCGGCCGCTGCTGCGCGCGACGCGCCGCCTCGCCTCGGGCGTGCTCGAGGAGCGCGCGGCCGTCGCGCTGGCCACGGGCGAGGCGACGACGCTGTCGCCGCGCGGCTTCGTGCTCGCGGCCGACGGCCGCGCGCTGGCGGTGGCGAGCGACGGTTACGCCGGCATCGTCGGCGACCCGTGCGTGGATCTGTGCCCGCCGACGCTCGCGATGCCCGCGCCGATGTGGGTGCGCAGCCTCGTCGTCGTCGAGCGCTTCGATGTCGCCGACCCCGCCGCGCCGGCAGCGAGCGCGCGCCTCGTGTTCGACGGCCGCCTCGTCGACGCGCGCCGCGTCGGCGACCACCTCGTGTTGCTCAGCGAGCACCAGCCGCTGCTGCGTGCCGACCAGTTGCCTGCCGACACGCCGCCGGCCGACCTCGACGCGGCGATCGCCGCGACGCGCGGCGCCGACCTGCTGCCGCGCCGGCGTGGCGACAGCGGCGGTGGCGCCACGTCGCCGCTGCTCGACGAAACCGACTGCTGGGTGCAGCCCGACAACGCCTCGCTCGCGCTCGCGGTGACGACGATCACCGTGCTCGATCTGCGCGCGGCCGACCTGGCGCCGGCGAGCCGCTGCTTCATCGGCGGCACCGAGGCGCTGTACATGACGCCGGCGTCGATCTACCTGGCCAGCACGCGCTGGGCCGTTGCGCCGGCGGCCGGTGGCGCCGTGCTGCGTTACCCGGCGACCATCCGCACCGACCTGCACAAGTTTTCGTTCGCGGCCGGGCAGCTCGCCTACCGCGCCAGCGGCGATGTCGAAGGCCACCTCGGCTGGGACGCCGCGCGCAAGTCGTACCGCCTGAGCGAACACGCCGGTCTGCTGCGCGTGCTCACCTTCACCGGTTCGCTCGGCTGGGCCGGGCCGGCCGATGCGACGACGCTGCCCGCCTCACCGGCGCGGCTGACGGTGCTGCGCGAGGAGATCGGCACGACGGGCGGCACCACGGGCGGCGTGCTCGGCGCCATCGCGACGCTGCCCAATGCGCGCCGGCCCGAGCCGCTCGGCAAGCCGGGCGAGCAGGTGCACGGCGTGCGCTTCGCCGGCACGCGCGGCTACCTCGTCACCTTCCGCCAGATCGACCCGCTGTACGTGCTCGACCTCGCCGACGCGAGCGACCCGCGCGTGGCGGGTGTGCTCGAAGCTCCCGGCTTCTCCGACCACCTCGTGCCGTTGTCGGAGCGGCTGCTGCTGGGTGTCGGCAAGGACGCCGATGCGAGCGGGCGCATCGGCGGCGTCAAGGTGTCGCTCTTCGACGTGGCCGATGCGACACGCCCGCGCGAGCTGGCGAGCCAGGTCTTCGGCAGCGCCGGCAGCTCGAGCGGCCTCGATGCCACACGGCAGGGGCTGGCGCTGCTCGAGCAGGGCGGGACGACGCGGCTGTCGTTGCCGATGGTCCTGGTCGACGCGAACGACACGAACGCGCGCGACCGCCTGCAACGCTTCGAGGTCGATCTCACCGCGGGCACGTTGACCGCGAAGCCGCCGATCGGCACCCCCCGGGGGGGGGGGGGGGGGGCCGGGGCCGGGCCGAGCGGGGGGGGCGTCCTGCGGGTCCTCGTGAGCACTGCTGTGGTGACGTGGATGACCTGCACGAGTTCGGCGGCGGGGCACAGCGCGCGCAGGCGGCGCAGCTCGGGCAGCGGCACCTGATCGACGAGCTGCAGCGTCGTCGTGCCGCAGGCGGCGTGCTGCGCGGCGATGTCGTCGGCGCGGGTGTGCGCGGTGGCGACGGGCGCCGCCGCCGGGGCCGCAGATGCGCTCGTCGGCGATGACGCCGGGGCCGCTTGGCATCGCCGAGACGAGACCCAGCGCCGCCGCGCCGTGCGCGAGCGCCAGCTCGGCTTCGTCGACGCTGGCGATGCAGCAGATCTTGATGGCGACGGGCACGGCGATCCTCGATGCGGCCTCAACCCGGTTCGCCTAACCGACCAACTACGGCGATCGCCTAATTGCTCCCCGGCTGGGGGTTGCTCGCGGGTGCCGAACCCGCGCTGGGCACGCCCAGGCGGCGCGCGGTGCGGTCGGCGGCGGCCCCGGCGCGCTGCGCGCCCTTTTCGACGGCGCTGGCAGCGCGACGCACGCCGCTGGCCGCTGCTTGCTGCGCACGCATGACGACGGGCGCGGCGGCCGAGGCGGCGCGCTGTATGCCGCCGGCGGCAGCCGACGCGGCGCGCTGCACACCACTGGCGGCGGCCGAGCCGGCACGCTGCACCCTGCCGGCCGCGCCGGACGCGGGTGTGCTCTGCGCCATCGCCATGTCAGCGCCGGCGCAGCACATCGCAGCGGCCAGCAATCGCAACCCAAGGTGAGTGGTCAGCTTCATGGCGACGATTGTGGAGACGAACGGGACCCTTGCGGCAACCGGGTGAAACGCGCTTCGACCGGTTCAGGGTGATCCCAGCCCGTTCGGGCTGAGCTTGTCGAAGCCCAGAGTCGAAGAGCGCTTCGACAGGCTCAGCGCGAACGGTCGTTACCCGACCGTCTCCAGCACCACCGCTCCGTCCGCCGCCGGCTTGCCCTCACCGATCCGATACGCCGCCTGCACCGCCACCACCGCCGCGGCGGCCGACTCGGCGTCGGCCGCATGCACGCGCGCCAGCGGCGCACCGGCCGTGACGTGTTGGCCTGGCGTGGCCAGGTGCGTAAGGCCGACGCGCGGGTCGATGCGCTCGCCGCCGTGCCGCCGGCCGCCGCCGAGCGCGACGATCGCGAGACCAAGCGCACGCACGTCGTTGCGCTCGACGCAACCATCGCGCAGAGCCGGCGCTTCGCGCTGCACCGGCGCGACCGCGAGGCCGGGCTGCCGCAACACGTCGCGCGGGCCGCCGAGCGCGGCGACCATGCGCGCAAAACGCTCGGCCGCGCCGCCGCCGGCCAGCGCCACCTCGGCGCGCCGGCGCGCTTGTGCAAGGTCCGAAACGACGCCGCCGAGTACCAGCGCCTCGGCCGCGAGCGCCAGCGTCAACGCCAGCAGCCGCGGCTCGCGTGCGCCACCGCCGCCACCCTTCAGAAAACCTATCGCCTCCCGCACCTCCAGCGCGTTGCCGGCGCTGTGCCCGAGCACGCGGTCCATGTTGGTGACGAGTGCGCGCGCCTTCAGCCCCGCGCCGGCGGCCACCGTGACGAGGCTTTGCGCGAGCGTGCGCGCCGCCTCGCGCGTCGGCATGAAGGCGCCGCTGCCGGTCTTCACGTCGAGCACCAGCGCGTCCAGGCCCGCGGCGAGCTTCTTGCTCAGGATGCTGGCGGTGATCAGCGGCACGCTCTCGACGGTGGCCGTGACGTCGCGGATCGCGTACAGCCGCCGGTCAGCCGGCGCCAGGTCGGCCGAGGCGCCGAAGATCGCGCAGCCGGCTTCGCGCAGCGCGCGCCGCAGCACCTCGGGTGACGGATCGACGCCGTAGCCGGGCAGCGCTTCGAGCTTGTCGAGCGTGCCGCCGGTGTGGCCGAGGCCGCGGCCGCTGATCATCGGCACGATGACGCCGGCGTCGGCGCCGGCCTCGGCGACGAGCGGCGCGAGCATCAGGCTGACCTTGTCGCCGACCCCGCCGGTGCTGTGCTTGTCGAGCACCGGCCCCGCGAAGCCCTCGGCGCGCCAGTCGCTGACGCGGCCCGAGTGCGCCATCGCGTGCGTCAGCGCCACCGTCTCGGCGTCGTCCATGCCGCGGCAGACGATCGCCATCGCCAGCGCCGCGGCTTGTGCATCGCTGAAGCGGCCGTCGACGAGGCCGGCGACGAATTCGGTGATCTGCGCGGCGCTCAGCGCGTGGCCGTCGCGTTTGGCGGCGATGAGTTGTTGGGGGAGCGGCATCGCGCGGTCAGTTCGCCCTCGTGATCCGATCCAGCGCCCCCGGCACGAGCCCCGGGTTCGCCTTCACGTGGGCCTCGAACGCATCGACATCCATCATGCCGGTGCGCCGTTCGCGGCCTACGAGTAGCACGGTGAAGTTGTCGCCACCGCCGGCGAGGAAGCCGTTGACGGTGACGCGCAGGGGCGAATCCACCGCGATCGGGTTGCCATTCAGCTTCATGCTGCCGGGCACGATGCGCTGGCCCGGCGGCTTGCTCGCGTCCCAGGCGTAGGCGAAGCCGCGCGAGATGGCGAGCACGCGGCCGGCCGCCGTCGGCTGGTTGATCCACTGCTGCTCGAGCACCTGCATCAGCTGCAGGCCGCTCAACGTCATCGTCACGAGGTTGTTGTAGAACGGCTGCACGGCGAACAGGTCTTCGTAGCGGACCTGCAGATCGCCGGCCGCACCGCCCGCCTTGGCGCCGAGGTCGGCGCGGATGCCGCCCGGGTTCATCAGCGCGATCTGCGCGCCGAACTCGCGCGCCGTCGCGGCGAGTTGCGCATCGGCGATCACCTGCCCGAGCGGGCTCTCGCCGCTGGCTGCCGGCGTGCGCACGAGCGGCGCGCCCAGCCGCCCGACGACACGCCGGGCCAGCGGCGCGGCCAAGCGCTCGTAGGTCGCGATCAGCGCCGTCTGTTGCGCGTCCTTGGCCAGCGTCGTGCGCACGATCAGGTTGTCGGCGCGCGCGCTGGTCACGTCGCCGGTCTTCGGGTCCAGCACGAGGTCGATTTCGCTCAACACGGTGCCGTACTTGTCGGCGCTGGTGACGAGCCGGCCGGCGATGCGGCAGTTGTAGGCGCGGTGCGTGTGGCCGCTGACGACGAGGTCCACCGCGCGGTCGAGCTTGGTGACGATGTCGACGATCGGGCCGCTGATGCCCGGGCACTCGTTGTAGTCGCCGGCGGGCGCGCCGCCTTCGTGGATCAGCACGACGATGGCCTCGATGCCCTGCTTCTTCAGCTCGGGCACGAGCGCGTTGACGGTCTCGGCCTCGTCGCGGAAGGTCAGCCCGCGCACACCGTCGGGCACGACGATCGTCGGCGTGTCCTTCAGCGTCAGGCCGATGAACGCCACGGGGATGCCCTGGAAGCGCTTGACGTGATACGGCGGCAGCAGCGTGCGCCCGGTCGCATTGACGACGGTGCTGGCCGCGAGGTACTTGAACGCCGCGCCTTTGAAGGGATGGGGGCCCTGGCACGGCTCGGCGCTGCCGCTGCCCGGCTTGACGCTGCAGCCGCCGGCCTGCAGGCGCAGCAGCTCGTCGGCGCCCTTGTCGAACTCGTGGTTGCCGACCGCGCTGACCTCGAGCCCCATCAGGCCGAGCGACTCGATCGTCGGTTCGTCGCGAAAGAGCGCAGAGAGCAACGGCGTCGCGCCGACCAGGTCGCCGGCGGCGACGAAGATGTGGTTCGGGCTCTTCGCGCGCACCTGCGCGACCAGCGTCGCCAGGTGCTCGCTGCCGCCCGCCGGCACGACGACGGTCTTCGTCGCGTCGGCCGGGTCCTTGATGCGGATGCCGCCGCTGCTGGGCTTCAGGTTGCCGTGGAAGTCGTTGATCGCCAGCACCTTGACGTGCACGGGCTCGGTGGGGCGCGGGGGTTCGAGGGCGCAGCCGGCGAGCCAGGTGATGGCGGCGGCTGTGACGGCGAAGCGGGCGAATCGAACGATCTTCGAACCGGGCTCGACGGCTGAAAGCCGTTCGCGCTGAGCCTGTCGAAGCGCCGGTGCCGAAGCTGAACCCTTCGACAAACTCAGGGAGGGCTTCGACAAGCTCAGCCCGAACGGTTTCCAGGTTGGCATGGATCGATTTCCTTCTGCTGTCTCAGTAGTTCGGCGGTAAGGAAGACGCAGCGGGCGCCACGCCGAGCACCGCCTCGATGTCGTTCAACAAGCCGCTCGCGCCGATGCGAAAGCGCGCCGGGCCCACCGCGTCGCGGCCGAGGATCTGTTCGACGAGCGCCAGGTACACGGCCGCGTCGGCCACCGTGCGGATGCCCCCCGCCGGCTTGAAGCCGACGTGCGCCGCAGCTGGCCCGCGCGCGGCGATCGCTTCGAGCAGCAGCCGCGCGGCCTGCGGAGTCGCGTTCACGTTCACCTTGCCGGTGCTCGTCTTCAGGAAGTCGGCGCCGGCATCGAGCGCGATGCCGCAGGCGCGGCGGACGGCCGCGTCGTCGCCCAGCTCGCCGGTCTCGAGGATCACCTTCAGCTTCAGGCCCGCGCAAGCGCTGCGCACCGCGCGCAGCAGCGCCGGCGCCGCGTCGAGGTCGCGCCACGGCAGCACGACGTCGACCTCCTGCGCGCCGGCCGCGACGATGGCGAGCGTGTCGGCCACCGCACGCTCGATGTCGCTGCTGCCGTCGGGAAAGTTCGCGACCGCCGCCACGGCGATCGACGCCGGCAGGTGCTGCCGCGCCAGCGCCGCGAAGCGCGGCCACACGCACACGGCGGCGACCGCGCCGCGGCCGGCCGGGCCGATCCCACGTTGACAAAGCGCCGGCACATCGGCCTCTGTGTCACCGTCGTTCAGGCTCGTCAAGTCCAGGCAGGCGAGTGCCAGTCGCGCCGTCGTCATAGGGTCAAACGAAGGTGCCACCGTGTTCACGCGCTACACCTCCATCTCGCGCACGATCGCCGTCAGCTCGGCCACCGCACGTTCACTCGCCGCCGCGGCCGAGGCCAGCGTGTGCGCGTGGCTCAGCTTCTCGGCCGACAAGCCCGCGGCCATGTTCGTCAGCAGCGAGATGGCGAGCACGCGCATGCCGGCGTGGCGCGCCAGGATCGTCTCCGGCGCCGTGCTCATGCCCACCGCCTGCGCGCCGAGCGTCTGGAACATGCGGATCTCCGCCGGCGTCTCGAACTGCGGCCCGAGGAACCAGGCGTACACACCCTCTGCCAGCGCGCCGCCGAGCCGCTGCACCGCCGCGCGCGCGCCGGCGCGCAGCGCCGGGTCGTAGGCATCGACCATCGAGACGAAGCGCGTGTCGCCGCGTTCGCCGATGAGCGGCGAGGCGTGCGAGAGGTTGATGTGGTCGGCGACGAGCATCGTCGAGCCCGGCGGCAGCGCGTGCGTCAGGCTGCCCGCCGCGTTGGTCTGCACGAGCACCTGCACGCCGATGCGCGCCAGCGTGCGGACGGCACCCTTCATGCCGTCGGCGCGGCCGGTCTCGTAGGCGTGCTGGCGGCCGGCGAGCACCGCCACCTCGTGCGGCCCCACGCGGCCGAGCACCACCTCGCCGGCATGGCCGCCGACGTGCAGCACCGGGAATGCCGGCAGCTCGGCATAAGGAATGTGCAGCGGCTCGGCCAGCGCCTGCGCAAACGGCCCCCAGCCCGAGCCCAGCACAACCGCGATGCGCGGCCGGCGGCCGGTGGCGTGCAGGCGGGCGGCGCTGGCGGTGATGGCGTCTTCCAGCGCAGTGGCTGCATCGACCGAAGCGACGGCCGGGCCGGCGGTCCCGCGGTGCGTAGGCGCGTTCGGCGTCGTGTTCATCGCGCTGATGTTCGTCGGCTGCTGGGCGGTGCGCATCGTAGTGCAGCGTGAGCTATCGCCTCGTCGGCGAAAATGCGGTCCCTGAGGAGGAAGGAGACCCACTCCACCATCGTTCGTCCTGAGCAGGCGAGTGAGCTTGTCGAAGGCGCCGTGTCGAAGGGCCGTGCCGCGCAGCCCTTCGACAAGCTCAGGGCGGGGCTTCGACAGGCTCAGCCCGAACGGGGTCCTTCTACCCACCTAATGAACGCCCTCGTCCGCCCCCTCCTCCGCCCCTTCACCGCGTTGAACCACATCAGCGGCCTGCCCCCGCTCGTCATCGCCTGCCTCGCCGCCACCTGGCTGGTGTGGGGCTCGACGTATCTCGCGATCAAGTTCGCGCTCGTCAGCTTCCCGCCGTTTTTCCAGATGGGCACGCGCTTCCTCGTGGCCGGGGCGCTGCTGGCGGCGTGGCTGCGCTGGCGCGGCACGCCGTGGCCCGATGCGCGGCAGTGGTGGCACGCGGCGATCGTCGGCGCGCTGATGCTCGGCGGCGGCATGGGCTTCACCGCGGTGGCCGAGACGACGGTCGCTTCGGGGCTGGTGGTCGCCTTCATCGCCGTCGGGCCGATGGTCGTCGCCGCGTTCAACCTCGCCTTCGGCGTCAAGCCGCGCGCGGTGGAAGTGGCCGGCATGTGCGTGGGCCTGGTCGGCGTGCTGCTGCTCGTGCGCGGTGCCGGCTTCGCGGCTTCGCCGGCGGGGCTCGCGGCGCAGCTTGTCGCCACCGTCTGCTGGTCGCTCGGCAGCGTGTTGAGCCTTCACCGCACGCCGCTGGCGCCCGGCGCGATGGGCTTCGCCAGCGAGATGCTGGCCGGCGGCGCGCTGCTGATGGCGATGTCGCTCGCGGTCGGCGAAGTGCCGCAGTGGCCGCCGACCGTCGGCGCGTCGCTGGCCTGGCTCTTCCTCGTCGTCTTCGGCTCGCTCGTCGCCTTCAACGCCTACATGGTGCTGCTCGCGCGCGCCAGCGCCGCGGTGGCCACCAGCTACACCTTCGTCAACCCGGTCATCGCAATGCTGCTCGGCATCACGCTCGGCGGCGAAGCGGTGACCGGCGGCGAGTGGCTCGCCACCGGCGTCATCCTCGTGGGGGTGGTGTTGTTGATGTGGGGGAAGGGGCGAGGGGCAAGGCGGGTGGCGGAGTAGACGACTGCATCGATGTCGCCGAGTGGACCGAGGAAGTCAGGCTCAGCGATCGGCGAATGATCGCCGTCTGGCGGCGAGATCGGGCGGGAAGCAGCGGATTCCCGGAACGACGGCCAGCACGTCGGGCGCGATTCGCGCTTCCACACGTACTGTTCGCTTCGATCGGGCGGTGTCCATGCATTTCTTTCGATAGATTCAAGTCCGTCGTGCCCGGCCACGAAGGAGTGGCTCATGGTCGCGACGTTCTTCCATCGCGATAGCTGGTACGAGCTGGGTCGTCCAACGTTGCCATACACCGAGTACCGCTATCGCAACGGCCGCAGTAGTGTGTCGGCCCCGTCCGACGCCAACGCGGCCGTACGTCCTGCACACTGACCACCCCGCCCGCCCTACCTTGAACCACTTTCACCGAACGAGGTGGTTCCATGAGTGACCAACAGGACATTCGCAACGAGAGCTTCGGCGTCTTCAAGCCGGTGGGCCATGTCGTGGCCACGTTCGCCGATGACGGCGGCGCGAGTGCGGCGCAGGACGAGTTGCACGGGCTCGGGCTGACCAGCGAGGCAACCGGCTTGCGGCGCATCGCGCCGGCGGAGATGGTGCGGCTCGCCGACTCCGAGATCGCCAACGCCAGCCCGTTGGCCGGGTTCGGCTACGAGATCAACCTGATCAAGGCCTATCGCAAGCTGGCCGAGGACGGCGCGCACTTCCTCGTGATCCGCGCGAAGGAGGACGAAGAGGTGCAACAGGTCGCGTCGATCGTGCAGCGCCATGGCGCCGAGCAGGCGCAGCGTTTCGGCCGGCTGAAGATCGACGAGTTGATCGAGCGCCCGGCCGCAGAGCGTGCCGTGCCGCGGCCTGACTTCGGCAGCAACGCGGCTTGACGGACGTTGAGGGAGGTCGGTCGGTCGGCGCGTGCAGCGCGCTGGCCCCGGCCCTATTCCGCCGCCTTCGGCAGATGCCCTTCTCCGAACCCGAACGGCAGCAACTCCGCCATCGTGAACACCCGCCGCACGCCGCGCGGCCCGAGGACGTAGACGGGGCACGCGGGCCCGGCGAACTCGGCAATCTTCTGCCGACAGCCGCCGCACGGCGTGGTCAACAGCGGCGACGCGGCCACGACGGCCACGGCGCGCGCCTGGCGGCCGCCGGCCAGCACCATCGCCGACAACGCGCCGGCCTCGGCGCACAGGCCCTGCGGATACGCGGCGTTCTCGACGTTGCAGCCGGCGTGCACGCGGCCGCGTTCGTCCAGCACCGCGGCGCCGACCTGGAACTTCGAATACGGCGCATGCGCGCGCGGCCGGGCGGTGCGCGCCGCGGCGAAGAGGCGGCGCACTTGCAGCGCGGTGGGTGCCGCCGGCGTGGGGGTCGCACGCGCTTTTGCCATCCTCAGCGCTCCTTCACGTACGGCCGTCCCAGCGCCTTCGGCGCCACCGCGCGGCCGATGAAGCCGGCCAGCAGCACCACCGTCAGCACGTACGGCAGCGCCTGGATCGCCTGCACCGGCACCTCGCCGACGACGGGCAGCGCCACGCCTTGCAGCCGGATGCTCACCGCGTCGAGGAAACCGAACAGCAGGCAGGCCCACAACGCGCCAACGGGGTGCCACTTGCCGAAGATCATCGCCGCCAGCGCCATGTAGCCGCGGCCGGCGGTCATGTTCGGGATGAAGCTCGGGTTCATCGCCAGCACGAGGTAGCTGCCGGCGAACGCCGCGAGCACGCCGTTCAGCGCCAGCGCCTGGTAGCGCAGCCGCCGCACCGGCACGCCGGCGGCATCGACCATCTGCGGGTTCTCGCCGGCGGCGCGCAGCCGCAGGCCGAAGCGCGTGCGGTACAGCAGCCACCACACCCCCGCCACCGCGGCGAGCGCGCCGTAGACGAAGACGTTGTGGCCGAAGAGCGCCAGCGACAGCGTCGTGCCGATGCCCGGCAGCTCGCACACCGCCGCCGCCAGCTCCGGCAGCAGCGGGTGCAGCCGCACCGCCTCGGGCAACGGCGGCGTCTGGCCGCCGAGCGTGAACCACGCGCCGCCGAGCACGCTGGTCAGGCCCGCGGCCATCATCGTGATCGCGACGCCGAGCACCACCTGGTCGCCGCCGTGCGTGACGCACGCGTAGCCGTGCAGCATCGACAGCGCCACGCCGACCGCGATGGCCGCGGCCAGCGCCAGCGCCATCGAGCCGCTGACGGCACCCACCGCGGCGGTGGCGAAAGCGGCGAGCAGCATCTTGCCTTCGAGGCCGAGGTCGATGACGCCGCTGCGTTCACTCAAGCACCCGGCCAGCGCACACAGGATCAGCGGCACGCTCACGCGCAGCGTGCTTGCGACGACGGTGCCGATGAGGACTTCGTCCATGCGCGTCTTTCGATCGCCCTCAATCGCCCGCGGCCGACGCGGCCGCCGTGCGCGCCGGCCGCGCGAACAACGCCACCGCGCGCGCCAGCCAGGGCGCCGCCACCTGCGCCATCGCGCCGGCGAACAGCACGATCAGCCCTTGCAGCAGGAACACCATGTCGCGGCTGAAGCCCTTGATCTCGAAGGCCAGTTCGGCGCCGCCCTGGTACAGCGCGCCGAACAGCAGCGCCGCGAGCACGACGCCCAGCGGGTGGTTGCGCCCGATCAGGCTGACGGCGATGCCCGTGAAGCCGGCGCCGGCGACGAACTCGGCCAGGAGCCGCCCGTGTGCGCCGGCGACCTCGTTGACGGCGACGAGCCCGGCGAGCGCGCCCGAGATCGCCATCGACAGCATCACCACCCGCGGCGGCCGGATGCCCGCGTACAACGCCGCCTCGGGCGCGAAGCCCACGGCGCGCAGCGCGTAACCGGGGCGCGACTTCCACACCACGAGCCACACCGCCACCGCGGCGGCCAGCGCGAGCACGATGCTCAGGTTCAGCGGCGTTTGCGGCCAGGCCAGGCCGAGCGCAGCCAGCACCTCGTGCACGCCGGGCACCCGCGCGCTCGCGCCGAAGGCGGCCGTCTCGGCGGCCATGTTGCCCGGCTCCTTCAGCACGTTGACGAGCAGCCAGCCCAGCAGCGCCGCGGCGATGAAGTTGAACATGATCGTCGTGATGACGACGTGGCTGCCGCGCCAGGCCTGCAGCGCCGCCGGCACCGCCGCCCAGGCCAGGCCGAACAGCGCCGCGGCCAGCACGTTGACCGGCAACATCAGCGCCATCGGCAAGTGCGGCGCGAGGCCGAGCGACGCGAGGCCGACGCCGAGGCCGCCCAGCATCGCCTGCCCCTCGGCGCCGATGTTGAGAAGCCCCGCGTGCACCGCCACCGCCACCGCCAGGCCGGTGAAGACGAACGTCGTCGCGTAGTACAGCGTGTAGCCCAGGCCCGCCTTGGAGCCGAACGCGCCCTTGACGAGCAGCGCCAGCACCTCGCCCGGCTGGAAGCCGATGACCGCGACGACGAGCGCGGCCACCGTCAACGCCAGCGCCAGGTTCACCGCCGGCAGCACCGCCAGCTCGGCCCAGCGCGGCAGGTCGGCGGCGCGGCTCAATGCACCGCCTCGCCGCCCATCAGCCGGCCGAGCGTGTGCTCGTCACACTGCGCGATCGGCAGCTCGCCGGCCACGCGGCCGGCGTGCATCACGAGCACGCGGTCGGCCAGCGCCAGGATCTCGTCGAGCTCGGAGGAGACGACGAGCACGGCGCTGCCGGCGTCGCGCAGCGCGCGCAGGCGGGCGTGGATGAACTCGATGGCGCCGATGTCGACGCCGCGGGTCGGCTGGCCGACGAGCAGGATGCGCGGCTCGTCGGGGCGGCCGAAGGCCTCGCGCGCGAGGACGAGCTTTTGCTGGTTGCCGCCGCTGAACTTGGCGCACGGCAGCGCAGGGTTCGGCGGGCGCACTTCGTAGCGCTCGATCATCGTCGCGCAGTCGGCGTGCATCGCGCGGGCTTGCAGCCAGCCGTGCCGGGCATAGCGCGGCAACTGCTGATACCCGAGCGCCGCCGACTCCCAGGCCGCGAACGGCAGCACGAGGCCACGCCGCTGGCGGTCTTCGGGGACGTGGGCGATGCGCAGGTCGCGCGCGGTGGCCGGGTCGAGCCAGTCGGCGGCAGCCCTGCCGACCGCGCTGCCGGCGGTGAACGTGCGCGTGCCGACGACGAGCCGGCCCTGCTGCGGCACGAGCAGGCCCGCGAGCGCGTCGAGCAGTTCGCTCTGGCCGTTGCCCGAGACACCGGCGATGCCGACGATCTCGCGCTCGCGCAGCGCCAGCGACACGTCCGCGAGGCGCGTGACGCCGAGCGCGTCACGATAGTTGAGGCCGCGCGCTTCGAGCAACACCGCGCCCGGCTCGGCCGTGTTGTCGTCGGCGCGCCCCAGGTGCACGCGGCGGCCGACCATCGCCTCGGCCAGCGTGTCCAGCGTCACCTCGGCCACCGGCGCGTCGAGGACGACGGCACCCTGGCGCATCACGGTCACGCAGTCGGCGAGCGCGAGGATCTCCTTCAGCTTGTGCGTGATGAGCAGGATCGTCGTGCCGCGCTCGCGCAGCGCGCGCAGCGTCTCGAACAGCTGCGCTGTCTCCTGCGGCGTCAGCACCGCGGTGGGCTCGTCGAGGATCAGGATGCGCGCGCCGCGGTACAGCGCCTTCAGGATCTCGAGCCGCTGGCGCGCGCCGACCGGCAGCTCGTGCACGGGTGCGTCGAGGTCGACGACGAGGCCGGTGTCGTGCATCAGCGCCGTAAGCCGCGCGCGCACCGCGGCGCGCGCCGGGCCGAGGCGCCAGTTGGGCTCGGCGCCGAGCATCACGTTGTCGAGCGCGCTCAACGTGTCGACGAGCATGAAGTGCTGGTGCACCATGCCGATGCCCAGCGCGATCGCCGCGCGCGCGCCGACGATGTGCGCCGGCCGGCCCTCGACCTCGATCGTGCCGGCGTCGGCGGCGTGCAGGCCGTACAGGACGGACATCAGCGTGCTCTTGCCGGCGCCGTTCTCGCCGACGATGCCGTGCACGGTGCCGGCGCGCACGGTGAGCGCGACGTCGCGGTTGGCATGTACAGAGCCGAAGCGCTTGTCGATGTGGCGCATCGAGACGGCGGGCACCGCGGCCGGAACCACGGCCGGCGCCAAGCGCGCTTCGGCGGCGCTCACTTGCAGGCGTTCGCCGCCATGTAGTCGATCACCTTGATCTTGCCGGCGATGATGTCGGCCTTCGCCGCATCGACCTTCTTCTTCATGTCGGCGCTGACGAGCTTCGCGTTGTGCTCGTCCAGTGCGTAGTCGACGCCGCCTTCGGCCAGGCCCAGCGCGCTGACCCCCGGCTTCACGCCCTTGAAGGCGTTGTAGACGGCGACATCGACGCGCTTGACCATGCTCGTCAGCATCGTGCCGGGGTGCAGGTGGTTCTGGTTGCTGTCCACGCCGATGGCCAGCCGGGCGGCGTCCTTGGCCGCCTGGTAGACGCCGACACCGGTGCCACCGGCCGCGGCGAAGACGACATCGACGCCGGCGGCGAACTGCGCCTTCGCCAGCTCGGCGCCGCGCGCCGGGTCGTTCCAGGCGGCGGGCGTCGTGCCGGTCATGTTCGCCGTCACCTGGACCGCCGGGTTGACGAACTTTGCGCCCTGCTCGTAGCCGCACTGGAACTTGCGGATCAGCGGCACGTCCATGCCGCCGACGAAGCCGACCTTCCCCGTCTTGCTGGCCAGCGCGGCCAGCATGCCGACGAGGAAGCTGCCCTCGTGCTCCTTGAAGACGATGCTCTGCACGTTGGGCAGGTTGACCACCGAGTCGATGATCGCGAAGCCGAGCTTCGGGAAGTCGCGGGCCACCTTCTCGGTGCTCGAGCCCTGCGCGAAGCCGACGCCGACGATCGGATCGGCGCCGCGCTCGGCCATGCGGCGCTTGGCCTGCTCGCGCTGCGTCGGGTTGCTGATCTCGAACTCGAGGTAGGCGCGGCCCGTCTCTTTCTTCCAGCGCTCGGCGCCGTCGAACGCGGCCTGGTTGAAGCTCTTGTCGAACTTGCCGCCCATGTCGTAGATGACCGCGGGCTGCTTCTGCGCCCAGGCGCCGGTGACGGCGAACGCAGTGACGAGGGCGGCCAGCACGGCCTTGGACGAGTGCGACGACCGGTGCGACATGGCGGGCCTCCTGGGCACGGCTGTTGGAGTTGGGGCGGCAGGATAGCAAGCCGGGCCGGCCGCGGCGACTGCGCGTAAAGAGTAGCGAGGCTCCTAACATCCGCGTCATGCAGCGAGCCCGGGCCGAACCGATCGGCCGCGATGACGAGGACGATCGAGACGACGGCGACAGGGCCGACGCCGCCGAGGCCTGCCTGCGCCGCGCCGCGGCGCTGCCGAAGGTGGTTCTGCACGAGCACCTCGATGGCGCACTGCGCATCGGCACGGTGCGGGCGCTGCTCGCCGAACGTGGCATTGCGCCGCCGGCTGCCGATGAAGCGGCGCTCGCCCGCTGGTTCGACGACAACGCGCACGCCGGCAGCCTCGAGCGCTATCTCGAAGGCTTCGCGCTGACGGTGGCGGCGATGGCCTCGCCCGAGGCGCTGGCCCGTGCGGCGCGCGAAGCGGCCGAGGACGCGCTCGCCGACGGCGCCGTGCTCGCCGAGTTCCGCATCGCGCCGCTGTTGTTCGAGCCGTTCGGCATCGCCGGCGACGCGGTTGTCGAGGCGCTGCTGGCGGGCCTGGCGCAATGCCCGGCGCTGCCCTGCGGACTCATCGTCTGCGCGCTGCGGCACCTGCCCGAGGCCGAGACGCTGCGCGCGGCGAGGTTGGCGCTGCGCTGGGCGGGCCGCGACGCCAGCGGCGCGGATGGGTCTGCCGGCCCGCGCGTCGTCGGCTTTGATCTCGCGGGCGCCGAGCGCGGCCACCCGTGCGGCGAACACGCCGACGCGCTGGCGCTCGTGCGCCACGCCGGCCTGCCGCTGACGCTGCACGCCGGCGAGGCCGACGCCGCCGAGCGGGTGCTCGAAGCCGCGCGCCACGGCGCGCGCCGCATCGGCCACGGCGTGCGGCTCGTCGATGCACTGGCCGACCCGGCGCGCCGGCACCTCGTCGACGAAGTGCGCGCGCTCGGCCTGCACCTCGAGGTCTGCCCGTCGAGCAACGTGCACACCGGCGCGGCAACTTCGATCGCCGCGCATCCGATCACGGCGCTGTGGCGTGCCGGCGTCAGCCTGTCGGTGCACACCGACAACCCGCTCTTCTCGCGCACGAGCATGAGCGGCGAGTTCGCGGCGCTGCTGAGCGAGACGTCGCTGACCGAGGCCGACCTGCTGACGATGACGCGGCAGGCGGCCGCGGCGACCTTTCTCGGCGCGAGCGCGCGCGAGCGGTCGCTGCGCCGCATCGACGAAGCGGCGGCCGAACTCGCACAACGCACGGAACCCACACAACCCGCACCCGGCGTTACCCGATGAACATCGAATCCTTCGCGTGGACCCCGACCCTTCTCGCCACGCTGCGCGACGTGGCCGAGGCCGCCGGCGCGGCGATCCTCGCGATCTACGAAAGCGGCGATCGCCTGGCCGTGCAGCACAAGGCCGACGACTCGCCGCTCACCGAGGCCGACCTCGCCGCCGACCGCGTGATCCGCACGCAACTCGCCGCACGCTTCCCCGGCGCCGCGGTGCTCAGCGAAGAAGGCGCGCCCGAGGCCGACGCCATCGATGCGGCGGGCGGCCACTTCCTCGTCGACCCGCTCGATGGCACGAAGGAGTTCCTGGCCCGCAACGGCGAGTTCACCGTCAACATTGCCTGGGTGCGTGCCGGCCGGGTGCAGGCCGGCGTCGTGCATGCGCCGGCACTGGGCGAGTCGTTCTGGGGCGCCGCCGGGGTCGGCGCCTACAGGGCGGTGGGCGCCGGCGCAGCGAGCCCTATCCGGGTCGCGCCGCCGCCCGCGCCTGGCGCGCCGCTGCGCGTGCTGGCCAGCCGCTCACACGGCGGCGCGGCGCAGCGTGCCTATTTGGCGCGGCTGCCGCAGCCCTTCGTCTGCGTCGGCGCCGGCAGCTCGCTGAAGTTCTGCCGCGTCGCCGCCGGCGCCGCCGACTTGTACCCGCGCCTGACCGCGACGATGCCCTGGGACACCGCCGCAGGGCAGGCGGTGCTCGAAGCAGCCGGCGGTGTCGTGCTCACCGCCGAGGGCGCGCCGCTGCGCGTGCCCGCGCGGGTGCGCCAGTCGGCGAATCCGCCGTTCTTCGCCGCCAGCTGCGCCGAGCTGGCCGCTCGTGCCGCCGAGGTGCTCTGAGGGCGGCGCGCCGACTGGCCGGGTTCACGCGGCGGACAGGGGGCAGGCGCCCTTCAGCGCCGGCCGGCGCCTGCCGTGGCATCGCCATCGGGTGGCGGCAGGCTCAGCTGGTCGATGGCGATCATCGTGTGGCGCGTGCTCTGGTACGGCAGGCCGTCGACGACTTCGTCGATGTGCATCTCCACGGGCAGCAGCAGCGGCAACGCCATCCAGTAGGTGTGCTGCCAGACGAACCGGCGCACCGAGCCGTCGCTGCGCTGGCTCGTGCCGCGCAACTCCACCTCGACCTTCAGCGACGGCAGCAGATCGGGCAGGCCGCGTGGTGCGCGCACCGAGTCCCCGCTCGAGCGCAGCTGGCCGGAGAGCGCCACCACCTCGGTGCGGCCGCTGGCTTCGCGGATGCGCACGGTGGTCTCGAATGCCTGCGTCACGCCGGCGCCACGTTGCGCCACCTCCAGCAGCGGAATCGGCGGCGCGTAGTCGATCCACGCGCCCGTGTGCTCGTCGTTGCCGCCGCGCCGCTGGCCGGCCGCGTCGAGCCGCTGGCGGCCGTCATTGACCCACAGCGAGCCGTCGGTCTCGATGCGGTCGACCTGCCAGATGTAGTCGGTGACGCCGCCCGACCCGAAGTAGTCGGTCTTCTGGTAGCGGAAGCGGTCGCCCTCGGCGAAGCCGGTGGCGTTGCGGCGGGGGTTCGGCGCGCGTCGGCGCCCGGCGGCGGCTCCCCAGCGTACCGTCTCTTCGACGCGCAGCCGTGCCAGCGCCTCGGAAACGTCGGTGCCGGCGCCGCCCGCGCCTTGGCCCTCGCCCCAGGCGCTGCCGGTGCGCGGCGGCGGACGTGGCAGGCCATCGGCCGGGCCGGGCGTCGTCGGCGTGCTGGCGGTGGCGCTGCGCGCCAGATCGAGAAGGCGCTGCCGCGCCTGGTGGACGTGGCGGCCCGCGGGGAAGCGGTTGAGGTAGGCGAGGACATCTGCACCGTCGCGCGAGTCGCGTGCGGCCTGCCACAGCGCGTCGTCGTGCGCGGCCTGGGCCATCTGAGCCGTCGGCGAGGCCGGCGTGGCCTGGGGGGCTGTCTGTGTCGACGACGCCGTTGGTGATGTCGGCGCTGCCGGCACGGATGCCACCTGCATCGACGCTGCTGGCGCTGGCACGGCGCCGGTCGCCTCGGGCGCGCCCGCATGCGGCGCATGGAAGTAGAAGTCGCCCACCAGCGCCGAGGCTTCCCACGGCATCTGCTTGTTGCCCGAGGCGCGCAGCACGCCGGCGCGTACCCGCTTGAACACGTCCTCCACCTTCAGTCCACGTTGACGCATGGCCTCCAGCAAGTGCGTCGTGTACAGCCCGTTCTTGGCGCCCGCGCGCGAGGTGTCGAAGGCCACCGAGCCCGGCGCGGTGGCGTAGGCGACGAGCGTGCCCACCGGTGCGTCCATCTGCGCCAGGCCCTGCTGCTGGCTGCGCACGCTGCGCACGAACGGGTTGTTGCGGCAGGCGTCGAGGATGACGATGTGGGTGCCGTTGCCGGCCGATTCCATCTTGTCGAGCACGGCCTGTGCATCGACTGCCGCATAGGCCACCTCGTCCTCGTGCACGATGTGGCTGCGCACCGGGACCAGGTAGTTGCGGCCCTTGATCTGCACGCCGTGCCCGGCGAAGTAGAACAGGCCCGCGCCGCCACTGCCGGCGGTCTTCAGCCGCTCGCCGAACTCGCGCAGCGCGAGGTGGAACTGGCGCTGGTCGACATCGGTGAGCAGCGTCACCGCGAAGCCGGCGTCGCGCAGCGCGCCAGCCATGTCGCGCGCGTCGTTGATCGGGTTGGCGAGCGGCGCGTCGGCGTAGGCGTTGTTGCCGATCACCAGTGCGACGCGGCGCGCCGCCTCGGCGGCGCCGCCGGTACCGGCGGCGGGCGCTTGTGCCCACGCCGTGGCAAGCCAAGCCATTGCCGCGCAGAACACGGCCAGCAACCGGATCGATCGCGCCACCTGGAGCATGACGCCGACATTGTTGATGAGCCACGCCGTCGCTTGCGGGTGCAAGAGCCGCGCCGTCCGCCATCTCGGGGAAAACCCCGGTCGCGCCGATGGAGGCGAAGGCCACGTCGCCCCGGCGGACGCCAGGGGCCGAAGCTGCCCGGAGGGTCGCCGCGAGTGCCCGCCGGCGCGCAAACGGGCCACCGCAGGCGCTCACGATCCGGGTCGGCTCGAGGGGCTCGGGCTGCGCGGCGGGCCGGGTTCGCCCGGAGGACCGGAACTGTTCGAGGTGTCCGGCGTGCCCGCGGCGCTCGCGGAGCCCGCGGCCGCCGCCCCGCCGGCCGCCAGCCGCTGCGCCGCGGCGTGGATCGCGCGGCGGATGCGCGGATAGGTGCCGCAGCGGCAAAGCTGCGGCTGCATCGCCGCGTCGATGTCGGCGTCGCTCGGCTTTGCATTCCCGGCGAGCAGCGCGGTCGCGGCCATGATCTGGCCGCCCTGGCAGTAGCCGCACTGCACGACATCGACCTCGAGCCACGCCGCGCGCACCGCGTCGGCCGCCGGGCCGGCGAGGCCCTCGATCGTCGTCACCTCGCGCGCGCCGAGGGCCGACAGCGGCGTGACGCACGCGTAGGCCGGCCGGCCGTCGATGTGCACGAGGCAGGCGCCGCACTGCGCGATGCCGCATCCGTACTTCGTGCCGGTGAGCTTCAGCTCGCCGCGCAGCAGCCACAGCAGCGGCGTGTCGGGCTCGGCGGCGGCGGCGTGCGCGAGGCCGTTGATCTTGACGGTGATGGTCATGGGCTGTCGCAACGAGAGGGCGTCGTCACGCCCTGGCGGCGCCCAGCCGCAGCGGCAACGCGCGCAGCCGCTGGCCGGTGAGCGCGAAGAGTGCGTTGCCAACCGCCGGCGCGACGGTCGGCACGCCCGGCTCGCCGACCCCTTCGGGCGGCGCGGCGCTGGCGACGACGTGCGTCTCGATGACCGGGCAGTCGGCGAAGCGCACGAGCGGCTGGTCGTGGAAGTTCGACGGCCGCACGCCGCCCGCGTCGATCTCGATGTCGCCGTGCAGCGCCGCCGTGAGGCCGAAGACGACGGCGCCTTCCATCTGCTGGCGGATGTGGTTGGGGTTCACGGCCAGCCCGCAGTCGATGGCGCAGACGACGCGGTGCACGCGGATCACCTGCGCCGGCGATATCGACACCTCCGCCACCTGCGCGACGACGCTGCCGAAGCTCTCGTGCAGCGCCACGCCGCGCGCCACGCGCGCGCCGTCGGGTGCAGCCGGTGGCGGTGTGCCCCAGCCGGCCTTCTCGGCCGCCAGGCGCAGCACGGCGGCGTGGCGCGGGTGGTTCGGCAGCAGCGCCAGCCTGAAGGCCACCGGGTCGGCACCGGCGCTCGCGGCCAGTTCGTCGACGAAGCTCTCGACGAAGAACGCCTGGTGCGAATGCCCGACCGAGCGCCAGAAGCCCACCGGCACCGGCAGTTCGACGACGGCGTGCGCGATGCGCGCCGCCGGCCACTCGTAGGGTTGGTCGAAGGCGCCTTCGCTCGTCGTTTTGTCCCGTGGCAGCGCGGGCAGGCCGAAGGTGCGCTCGAGCATCTGCGCCGCCGGCGCCTGGCCGGCCGAGAGGCACGTCAGCGCGAGCAGCCGGCCGCCGGCGTCGAAGCCGGCCACGAGGCGCGCCGCGCAGGCCGGGCGATAGAAGTCGTGCCGCAGGTCCTCTTCGCGCGTCCAGAAGGTCTGCACCGGCGCGCCGCCGGGCGCGCGGCGCGCGATCGCCGCCGCCTGCGCGACGAAGTCCGATTCGAGCCGGCGGCCGAACCCACCGCCGAGCCACGGCACGTGCATCTCGACCTCGGCCTCGCGAAGGCCGAGCACGCGCGCGGCGGCGCGCCGCGCGAGGTCGGGCGCCTGCGTGCCGGCCCAGATGCGGGCGCGGCCATCCTTCAATTGCACGGTGCAGTTGATCGGCTCCGCCGCCGCGTGCGCGAGCCACGGCGCCGTGTACTCGGCGCGCACGGTCCGCGCGGCGCCGCCCAGCGCCGCCTCGGCGTCGCCGCGGTCGAGGAAGGCAGTGCCGCCGCCGCCGTCGAGCCGCTCGCGCAGGCGCGCCATCGCCTGGGCGCTGCTCAGCGCCGCGGCCGCCGGCGCCTCGTCCCAGGTGACGTCGACGGCGCGCGCCGCCTTCAGCGCGTGCCACGGCGTGTCGGCGATCACCGCGACGCCGGCCGCGCCGCCGTGGAAACCGTCGATCGCGAAGACGCTTTTGACGCCGGGCAGCGCCATCGCCTTGGCGCCGGCCAGGCTCGCGACCTTGCCGCCGAAGGTGCGCGCTTGCACGACGGTGGCGTAGAGCATGCCGGGCAGCACGACATCGGCACCGAAGCCCGGGCGCCCTTCGATCTTGGCGCGCGCCTCGAGCCGCGGCACCTCGCGGCCGATCAGGCGGAACTGCGCCGGGGCCTTCAGCGCCACACGCTTGGGCAACGGCAGCGCCGCGGCGGCGGCGACGAGGTCGCCGAAGCGCAATGAGCGGCCCGAAGGCGCATGCGTCACCTGCCCGGCCGCGACCTGGATCTCGCCGGCCGGCACCGACCAGCGCGCCGCCGCGGCGGCGACGAGCATCGCGCGCGCCGAGGCGCCGGCCTCGCGCATCGGCTGCCACAGGTCCTTCACGCTCGACGAGCCGCCGGTGACCATGAAGCCGAATTCGCGCGTCACCTTGGCCGTCATCCAGCCGGCGAATCGGTGCAGCGCGCCTTGTTCGTCGGGGTGGCCCGGCAGGCCGTCGACGGCGACGGCGACGTTGTTGTAGATGGCGTCGATCGGCGCCGGCTCGACCTGCACGCGCGCGAAGTCGGCGTCCAGTTCCTCGGCCAGCAGCATCGCCGCGGCGGTGTGGATGCCCTGGCCCATCTCGCTGCGCGGCACGACGACGCTGACGAGGTCGTCGGTGCCGATGCGCACCCAGCCGTTCAGCGGCAGCCGGCCGCCGGCGGCGGGCAGCGGTTCGACGGTGGTCAGCCGCTGGCGCGGCGGCAGCAGCGACCAGCCGAGCACGAGCGCGCCGGCCGCACCGAAGGTGCCGAGGACGACGCGCCGGGTGGTGCCCATCGGCCCACGATACCGCCTCTAACACGCCAGCGTCCCGCGCGTGCCACCAAAGGGTTCGCCGAACGCGGGTACGCTTGCGGACATGAGCCTTCTCGAAGACCGCCTCTCGCGGCTCGGCGCCACGCGCCTGGCGGGCATGCGCCGCGGCGTCGAGAAGGAAAGCCTGCGCTCACTGCCGGCCGGCGGCCTGGCGCTGACGCCGCACCCGCCGGCGCTGGGCGCGCCGCTGACGCACCCGCGCATCACCACCGACTACAGCGAAAGCCAGCTCGAGCTGATCACCGGCGTGCATGCGGACGCCGAGCACTGCCAGGCCGAGCTCGTCGAGATCCACCAGTTCGTCTACCAGACGCTGGCGCCGCTGGGCGACGAGCGGCTGTGGGTCGGCAGCATGCCGTGCGGCCTGCCGACCGACGAGACGATCCCGCTCGGCCGCTATGGCAGCAGCAACGTCGGCCGCGCCAAGAGCGTGTACCGCATGGGCCTGGGGCACCGCTACGGCCGGCGCATGCAGACGATCTCGGGCATCCACTACAACTGGTCGCTGCCGGGCTTGAGCAGCGACGAGTACTTCGCGCTGATCCGCAACTTCCGCCGGCAGTCGTTCTTGCTGCTGCTGCTGTTCGGCGCCTCGCCGGCGCTGTGCGGCAGCTTCGTCGCCGGGCGCGAGCACGGTCTTCAACCTTTGCTGCCGGCCGGCGCCTCGGCCCCGGCGCGCGCAGCGGCGGCCGCCGAAGGCCCTGCCGAGAGCCCCACCGGCTCGCTGCATCTGCCCGACGCGACCAGCCTGCGCATGGGGCGGCTCGGCTACCAGAGCGACGCGCAGGCGAAGATCGCCGTCAGCTACAACAGCCTGGACAGTTATGCCGCCTCGCTGCACGACGCGCTGACGCAGCCCTATCCGCCGTACGTGGCGATCGGCATCCGCAACCTCGGCGGCGAGTACAACCAGCTCGCGACGACGCTGTTGCAGATCGAGAACGAGTTCTACGGCACGATCCGCCCCAAGCGCGTCATCGCCAGCGGCGAGCGGCCGCTGCACGCGCTGCGCCAGCGCGGCGTCGAGTACGTCGAGGTGCGCTGCATGGACCTCGACCCGTTCGAGCCGGTGGGCATCGGCGCGAGCACGATGCGCTTTCTCGACGTCTTCCTGCTGCACTGCCTGCTGACGGACAGCGCGCCGGACACGCCCGACGAGATCGCCGCACTCGGCCGCAACCAGCAGCGCGCGGCCGCCACGGGCCGCCAGCGCGCGCTGCGGCTGGAGCGGCCCGGCGCCGGCGGCAAGCTGCGCGAGGCCGACCTCTTCGAGTGGGCGCACGAGATCGTCGAGCAGTGCGCGCCGATCGCCGCGGCGCTGGACGGCGTGCTCGGCCCGGGTGCCGGCGGTGAAGCGAGCCGCTACCGCGACGCGCTGGCCGCGGCGCGCGCCGCGCTCGCGTCGCCGGCCACGCTGCCCTCGGCGCGCGTGCTGGCGACGATCACGCAGGACTTCGGCGGCAGCTACACCGCCTTCGTGCGCGCGATGTCGGAGCGCGCGCGTGTGCACCACGCGGCGCTGCCGTGGACGCGCGAGCAGCAGGCGCGCTACGAGGCGATGGCGTTCGAGTCGCTGCGCGAGCGCCAGGCCATCGAGGCGGCCGACGCGGTGGACTTCGAGACCTGGCGCCGGGCGTATCTCGATCCGGGGCGGCTGGGGGCCTAGCCCGCCGGCAGCAGGTCGCCCGGCAGCGTGACGCGGCCGTCGGCTTCGAGCGTCACGTCGAGCTCGAAGGCGCTCGGTACGGCCGCGGCCAGTTCCGGCTCGGCGGCGCGAGCGACATCGCTGTGTGCTTGCCCGCTCCGCCGCCACGACTCGCGCAGACGCAGCAACTCACGCAACGCTTCGGTGGGCACGGCGCGCACGCCGACCATCTGCACGTCGGCGCCGCTGCGCAGTTCGAGCGACGACAGCCAGTAGCTGCCGTTGCCGGGCGCCTTGGCGGGCGTTGCCGCGGCGGCGGCCAGTTCGGGTTCGACGGAGCGGGCAGCGGGGTCCATGAGCATGTGAATTGCAGCCCGCGCATGACTCCTTGTCACCCCACCGCGGTCTAGTTGCCGAACCGCGCAACACCACGGCTGGCGGTCGCCCGTCGGGCTCGGCAGGAGGCCCCCAGGCGCGGCCTGACAATACCCGCATGACGCTGACGGAGCTGAAGTACATCGTCGCCGTGGCGCGCGAGCGCCACTTCGGGCGCGCCGCCGAGGCGTGCTTCGTGTCGCAGCCGACGCTGTCGGTGGCGATCAAGAAGCTCGAGGACGAACTCGACGTGAAGGTCTTCGAGCGCGGCGGCAGCGAGGTCACCGTCACGCCGCTCGGCGAGCAGATCGTTCGCCAGGCGCAGCAGGTGCTCGAGCAGGCCCACGCGATCAAGGAGATCGCCAAGACCGGCAAGGACCCGGTCAGCGGGCCGCTGAAGCTGGGCATCATCTACACGATCGGCCCGTACCTGCTGCCTGACCTCGTGCGCGAGGCGATCAAGCGTGTGCCGCAGATGCCGCTGGTGCTGCAGGAGAACTTCACCGCCAAGCTGCTGGAGATGCTGCGCACCGGCGAGCTGGACTGCGCGATCATGGCCGAGCCGTTTCCCGACACGGGTCTGGCCGTGGCGCCGTTGTACGACGAGCCCTTCGTCGCCGCGGTGCCGGCGGGCCACCCGTTCGCCCGGCGCAAGCAGCTCAGCGCCGAGGAGCTGAAGAACGAGACGATGCTGCTGCTGGGTACCGGGCACTGCTTTCGCGACCACGTGCTCGAGGTGTGCCCGGAGTACGCGCGCTTTGCCAGCGACGCCGAGGGTATCCGCAAGAGCTTCGAGGGCAGCAGCCTCGAGACAATCAAGTACATGGTCGCCTCGGGCATGGGCGTGACGGTGGTGCCGCAGCTGTCGCTGCCGCGCGACGGCACGACGCGCCAGGACCACGTGCGCTACATCAAGTTCGCGCCGCCCGTGCCGACGCGCCGCGTCGTCCTCGCCTGGCGGCGCAGCTTCCCGCGTTACGAAGCGATCGCGGCGCTGCGCAACTGCATCTACGCCTGCCCGCTGCCCGGCGTGACGAGGCTGACGTGACGGGCGCCGCCTGCCCGTGAAGGCGTCGGCCGCCTCTGCCGCGGCCACGCCGCGCATCGACGGCGCGCCGGCCGCCCTCGCCGCGCTCGCCGCCGAGCGGCTGCGCCTGTACCGCGCCGGCAAGTGGTCGGCGATCGCCGGCCAGGTGATCATCGGCGCGCTCATGTTGTGGGTCGTGTACGGGCACGTGCCGCCGCGCGCGCAGGGGCTGGCCATCGCGGTCGTGCTCGTCGCGCTGGTCACGCGCGCCGTCAGCGACGCGCCATGGCGCGCGCGCGGCGGCCACCCAACGCCGGCCGCCGCCGAACTGAGCCGGACGCGCGCCGCCGTGCTCGGCACCGCGGCGGCGATGGGCTTCGCGGCGCTGTGGCTGTTTCCGGCCCGGCCGTTCGAGGCCCAGGTCTTCGTTACCTTCATGATGGCGGCGCTGGCCGCCGGCGCGTTGACGCTGACCTCGTTCGACCTCGGCGTCGCGCTTGCCTACGCGCTGCTCGTGCTGGTGCCGGTGGTCGCACGGCTGCTCCTCGTCGGCACGCCGCCCGCCGTCGCCACCGGCGCCGCGGCCCTGCTGTTCGTCGCCTTCCTGGCCATCAACGGCCGGCGCGCGCAACGCAACATGCGCCTGACCATGGCCGTGCGCGAGGCCGACCAGCAGCGCACGGCGTCGCTGCTGGAAAGCCAGCGCCGGCTCGAGGATGCGACGGTCGAGCTGCGGCGCGCCGCGGAGGACCTGCGGCTGACGTTCGAGCACATGGAGCAGGGCATCTGGTGCCTCGGGGCGGACGGGCGCACGAGCTTCTTCAACCGGCGCATGTGCGAGCTGACCGGCCTGCCCGAGGCCTTCATGGCCACGCGGCCGAGCGGCCCCGAGATCGCGCGCTACCAGGAGGAGCACGGCCATTTCGACGGCGGCCAGCCGCAGCTGGAGGCGCCGGTGCGCGAGGGCATCCGGCGGTGGAGCCAGGGCGTGCCGGCACCGTTCCCGCCGCAGTACTTCCGCCGCACGCACCAGGGCAAGGTGCTCGACGTGAAGAGCACCGCCTTGCCCGGCGGCGGCTTCGTGCGCACGTATGCCGACGTGACCGCCCTCGTCGAGGCCAACGAGCGCGTTGCCGACAGCGAGGCGCAGCAGCGCAAGCTCGCGCTGGTGGCCGCGCACACCGACGACGCGGTCGTCATCACCGACCCCGAGCGCCGCATCGAGTGGGTCAATGCGGCGTTCACGCGCCTGTCGGGCTACCCGCTGGCCGAGGTGCTGGGGAGGCGCACCGGCGAGTTCCTGCGCGGACCACTCACCGACGCGGCGACGGCTGCGCGCATCGACGAGGCGTTGCGCCACGCGCAGAAGGCACACGGCGAGATCCTGCACTACCGCAAGGACGGCAGCAGCTACTGGTTCGCGCTCGAGACACACGCGGTGCGCGCCGACGACGGCCGCGTGCTGCAGTTCATCGGCGTCGGCCGCGACGTGACGGCGCGCCGCGAGGCCGACGCCGCGCTGCGCGCCGCGCGCGACGAGGCCGAGCGCGCCAGCCGCGCCAAGAGCGACTTCCTCTCGGCGATGAGCCACGAGCTGCGCACGCCGTTGAACGCCATCCTCGGCTTCGCGCAGCTGCTGCAAGCCAATACGCGCGAGCCGCTGCCGGCGCGCCAGCGCGAGTACGTGCGGCGCATCGGTGAAGCCGGCTCGCACCTGCTCGACCTGATCAACGACGTACTCGACCTGGCGCGCGTCGAGGCCGGACGTGAGGTCATCACGTTCGAGGCAGTGGCGCTGCCGCCGCTGGTGGCCGAGTGCCTGCGTCTGACGCGGCCGCTGGCCGCCGAGCGCGGCATCGAGGTCGCCGCGGCGCTGCCGGCCGGGCTGCCGCGCGTGCGTGCCGACCCGCTGCGCCTGAAGCAGGTGCTGCTGAACCTGCTGGCCAACGCCATCAAGTACAACCACCCTGCGGGCCGTGTGCGCCTGACCGGGAGCGTCACCGGCGGGCACGTCGACGTCGTCGTCAGCGACAGCGGGCCGGGGCTCGACTTGCAGGCGCAAGCGCGGCTGTTCACGGCCTTCGAGCGCCTGGGCGCCGAGCACGGGCCGGTCGAAGGCGCCGGCGTCGGCCTGGTGCTGAGCCGGCGCCTGCTGGCGCTGATGCACGGCACGATCGAGGCGGCCAGCGAGCCGGGGCAGGGCAGTTGCTTCACGGTGACGCTGCCGGCGGCCACAGCCGACGAAAAGGAAGCGGCGGCTGCGCCAGCGGGCGCCCCGAGTGCCGCATCGGCTGCCGCCGCAGCCACGGCGTCGACACCCGCCGAGGCGACCCCCGACACCACCGCCGCCGCCCCCGGCGGCACCGTCCTCTACATCGAAGACAACCCGGTGAACCTGGTGCTGATGCAGTCGATGCTCGACGCGCTGCCCGGCGTGCGCCTGCTGCTGGCCGAGCGCGCCTTGCCGGGCCTGGCGCTGGCGCAAGCCGAGCGGCCGGACCTCATCCTGCTCGACATCCAGCTGCCCGAAGTGGACGGCTACGAGGCGCTGCGCCGGCTGCGCGCCGACGCGCGCACGGCGGCGATCCCGGTCGTCGCGATCAGCGCCAACGCGATGCGCGGCGACATCGAGCGCGGCTTGGCCGCCGGCTTCGACGACTACATGACCAAGCCGCTGGATGTGGCGGCGCTGCGGGCGATGGTGCAGCAGCGCTTGTCGGCGGCGGCGCGGCGTCCACAGCGGCCATAACCCGCGAACGGCGCACGAGCCGGCGCGCCCGATAATTGCCGGTTCCCCTCGCTTCACGCCGATGCTCTCCGACCTCGCTACCGAGGTGCGCCGCCGCCGCACCTTCGCCATCATCAGCCACCCCGACGCGGGCAAGACGACGCTGACCGAGAAGCTGCTGCTGTTTTCCGGCGCGATCCAGATCGCCGGCAGCGTGAAGGCGCGCAAGGCGAGCCGCCATGCGACGAGCGACTGGATGGAGATCGAGAAGCAGCGCGGCATCTCGGTGGCCAGCTCGGTCATGCAGATGGAGTACCGCGGCTGCGTGATCAACCTGCTCGACACGCCCGGCCACCAGGACTTCAGCGAGGACACCTACCGCGTGCTGACGGCGGTGGACGCGGCGCTGATGGTCATCGACGCGGCCAACGGCGTCGAGCCGCAGACGCGGCGGCTGCTGCAGGTCTGCCGCGCGCGCAACACGCCGATCCTCACCTTCGTCAACAAGCTCGACCGCGAGGTGAAGGCGCCGCTCGATCTCTTCGACGAGATCGAGCGCGAACTCGGCATGAGCGTCGTGCCGTTCACCTGGCCGGTGGGCATGGGCAAGGTGTTCGGCGGCGTGCTCGATTTGCGGCGCGACCAGATGCGCGTCTTCGCGCCCGGCGAAGACCGCGCCACCGGGCAGGAAGAGGTCATCGACGGCATCGCCAACCCGGCGCTCGCCGCGCGCTTCGGCATGAACTACGAGCAGGCCGAAGGCGAGGTGCAGCTCGTGCGCGAGGCGGCCCCCGCGTTCGACGAGGCGCAGTTCCTCGCCGGCCACCAGACGCCGATGTTCTTCGGCAGCGCGATCAACAACTTCGGCGTGCAGGAGGTGCTCGACGCGCTCGTCGACCTCGCGCCGCCGCCCGGCCCGAAGGCGGCGATCCAGCGCACCGTGCAGCCGACCGAAGAGAAGTTCACCGGCGTCGTCTTCAAGATCCAGGCCAACATGGACCCGGCGCACCGCGACCGCATCGCCTTCCTGCGTGTCGCCAGCGGCCACTTCGAGCGCGGCATGCGGCTGAAGGTGGCGCGCAGCGGCAAGGAGCTGCGCCCGAACACGGTCGTCAGCTTCCTCAGCCAGCGCCGCGAGCTGCTGGAAGAAGCCTATGCCGGCGACATCATCGGCATCCCCAACCACGGCGTGCTGCAGCTCGGCGACACGCTGACCGAAGGCGAGGTGCTGCAGTTCACCGGTCTGCCGTTCTTCGCGCCGGAGATGTTCCGCTCGGTCGAGGTGGCCGACCCGCTGAGGACCAAGCAGCTGCGCGCGGGCCTCACGCAGCTCGGCGAGGAAGGCGCGATCCAGGTCTTCCGCCCGGTGGCCGGCAGCGTGCTGCTGCTGGGCGCGGTGGGCCAGCTGCAGTTCGAGGTCGTCGCGCACCGCCTCGAGCACGAGTACGGCTGCAAGGCGCGCATCATGCCGGCGCGCTACAACGTCGCGCGCTGGGTCACCTGCGAAACGGGCGACGGCGCCGCGGCCGACGAGCGCGAGCTGAAGCGCTTCATCGACGGCAACGCGCACCGCGTCGCCCTCGACGCCGTCGACGCGCCGTGTGTGCTGCTCGAATACGCCGGCGAACTGCGCGCGATGCAGGAGAACTGGCCGAAGATCAAGTTCCACGCCCTGCGCGAGCACGCGGGGCTGGTGTTCCAGAAGCAGCTGGAGGGGTGAGGGGCGACGGGTCGACGCCGGGCCGTCGCTCTACGCCAACCCCTCGTCCACCACCTCCACCCAGTGCCGCACCGGCGTCTCGGTGCCGCTTTGCAGGTGCTGGATGCAGCCGACGTTGGCGCTGACGATGGCGTCGACCTGGCCGGGGCCGGCGGGCTCGAGGTTGGCGAGCTTGCGGTCGCGCAGCGCGTACGCAAGCTCCGGCTGAAGCACGCTGTAGGTGCCGGCCGAGCCGCAGCAGAGGTGACTCTCGGCCGCGGCGAACGAAACATCGAAGCCGAGGTCGGCGAGCGCGCGCTCGACGCCGCCGCGCAGTTGCTGGCCGTGCTGCAGCGTGCATGGCGCGTGCCACGCGAGCTTGCGGCCGCGCGTGCCGTGCAGCTTCTTCGAAAGCGCCGGCACGATGTCCGGCAGCTGTTCCGAGAGGTCACGCGTCAGCGCGCTGACGCGCGCCGCCTTCGCCGCGTAGTCGGCGTCGTGCGCGAGCGCGTGGCCGTAGTCCTTGACGGTGACGCCGCAGCCCGAGGCGTTGATGACGATCGCCTCGACGGCGCCGGCGCTCGTCAGGCCCTCGACGAGCGGCCACCAGGCGTCGATGTTGCGGCGCATGTCGGCCAAGCCCCCGTCCACGTCGCCCAGGTGCGTGCGGATCGCGCCGCAGCAGCCGGCGCCGTCGGCGACGAGCACCTGGATGCCGGCGGCGTCGAGCACGCGCGCGGTGGCGCTGTTGATGTTGGGCGCCATCGCCGGCTGCACGCAGCCCATCAGCATCAGCACCTTGCGCTTGTGCGTGCTCTGCGGCCAGAGGTTCGCGCGCGCCGATCCGCGTGCCGGCACCTTGTGCTTCAGCGCTGCGGGCAACAGCGGCCGCACGAGCTGGCCGGCCTTCATCGCCGGGCCGAAGAGCGGCGAGGTCAGCCCTTCCTTCAAGAGCCACCGCACGGCGCGTTCGCTCTTCGGGCGCTCGACGCGCGCTTCCACCACTTCGCGGCCGATGTCGACGAGGCGCCCGTACAGCACGCCGCTCGGGCAGGTGCTCTCGCAATTGCGGCAGGTGAGGCAGCGGTCGAGGTGCAGCTGCGTCGCGCGCGTCGGCGCGGCGCCTTCGAGCACCTGCTTGATCAGGTAGATGCGGCCGCGCGGGCCGTCCAGCTCGTCACCGAGCAGCTGGTAGGTCGGGCAGGTGGCGGTGCAGAAGCCGCAGTGCACGCACTTGCGCAGGATGGCCTCGGCCTCCTCGCCGGCGCGGGTGCCCTTGAACTCGGCGGCAAGCTGGGTTTGCATGCGGTGGGAAGACGCGATGGATGCGATGGATGCAGGTGAGGTGGGCCGTCAGGCCGGCTCAGGCCAATTCGTAGGTGAGGATCCAGTAGTGCGTGTGCGCGATCCACTGCGGCCGGCGTGCGCGCGGGCCGAGGTGCGACACCGCCTCGTCGAAACTCGGGAAGTTCTTCAGCACCTCGTGGCTGCTGCCGTCGTCGAGCGTGCGCTGCTGGTAGGTGTTGCCCTCGGCGTCGCTGCGCGCGATCGGCGTGCTGCTCGTCTGTACGTAGCTGTTGTCGAGGAAGACGACGCGCGCGCCGGGGGCGAGCCGGGCATGCAGCACGTCCAGCCAAGGCGCCAGGCGCGAAAGCGGCACGTGGCTCCACCAGCAGCCGGCGAAGGCGGCGTCGTAGAGGCCGTTCGCCAACGGCCCTGCCGTGAGATCGGCCAGCGTGTAGGCATCGATCTCGGCGAAGCGCACACACGCCGGCATCGGCTTGGCACGCGCGATCGCCAGCGTCTCCTCGTTGATGTCGGTGGCCAGCCACTGCGCCGCAGCGCGTGCGCCATGCGGCGTCCACCAACCTGTGCCGCAGGCCACTTCGAGCACGGCGCGGCCTTCGAATTGCGCCGGCAGCCAGGCTTCCATCGCGCGCAGGTCGTCCTGCCGCTCGGGCTTGAAGTAGACGCGCTCGTAGTAGCTGGCGCGGCGCGCGTAGTAGTCGCGCATGTTCTCTACGACGGGCGTCGTTTCGATCATTTGAGCCACGCCCTACAGATCGGGATAAAGCCGCCCCGGGTTGAACACCCGGTCGGGATCGAACGCGCGCTTCATGTCGCGGTGGATGCGCGCAAGCGGCGGCGCCAGCGGAGTGAAGACACCCACGCTCTTGTCGCGCGCACGAAAGAGCGTCGCGTGGCCGCCGACCGCCGCCGCGGCGTCGCGCACGGCTTGCGCCGGCATGCCGGTGCACAGCCATCGTTGCGCACCGCCCCACTCGACGAGTTGCTCGCCGGGCAGTTTGAGCGGCGGTGTCGTCGACGGCACCGCCAGCCGCCACAGGCTCGCGTGCCCTTTCACCGCCTCTTCGGCGCTGGTGAAGAACTCGTCGCGGTGGTCGCGCAGGCCGCGCCAGAAGGCCCCGGCCGTCGCCGGCTCGATGAGTTCGCCGCCGAGCTTCTTCGCGGCCGCCTGCACGGCCGCGGCGGCGCCGGCCAGGCGCACGACGAGCGCGCGCTCCCACCAGGCGCTGGCGTTCAGCGGCAGCGGCTCGCCGCCCCAGGTGTTCAGCCGCTTCAGCGCCTCGGCTTCTTCGAGGTCGAAGCGCAGCGTCGTCACGGCCGGCGCGCGCGGCAGCACCTTCAGCGACACCTCGAGGATGACGCCGAGCACGCCGAGCGAGCCGGCGACCAGGCGCGAGACGTCGTAGCCGGCGACGTTCTTCATCACCTGGCCGCCGAAGCTCAGCACCTCGGCGCGGCCGTTGAGCATCGTGAGGCCCAGCACGAAGTCGCGCACGCTGCCGACCGCGGCGCGCGCCGGGCCGGCGAGGCCGGCGGCGACCATGCCGCCCACCGTTCCTCCATTGCTGCCTCCGTCGGCAAAGCGCGGCGGCTCGAACGCCAGGCACTGATTGCGCTCGGCGAGCGCCGCTTCGAGGTCGGCCAGCGGCGTGCCGGCGCGCGCCGTGACGACGAGTTCACTCGGCTCGTAGCTGCTGATGCCGGTGAGGTTCGCCAGCGACAGCGGCTCGTCGCCGCGCGCCGCTTCGCCGTAGAAGCCTTTCGTGCCGCCGCCGCGGATGTCGAGCGTCACCTTCCGCGCGCGCGCCGAGCGCACCTGTTCGATGAGCGGCGCGAGCACCGGGTCGTCGACCTGCACGCCCTCCATCTAGAAGCGCTCCAGATGCGGGAAGGGCAGCAACCCCTTCTTCACATGCATCTTCCCGTACTCGGCGCAGCGGTGCAGCGTCGGGATCACCTTGCCCGGGTTCAGCGTGCCGGCGGGGTCGAAGGCGCGTTTCAGCGCCAGCATCTGCTCGAGCTCGGCGGGGCTGAACTGCACGCACATGCTCGCGAGTTTCTCGACGCCGACGCCGTGCTCGCCGGTGACGGTGCCGCCGAGCGCGACGCTCGTCTCGAGGATGTCGGCGCCGAACAGTTCGGCGCGGTGCAGCTGGTCGCCATCGTTGGCGTCGAAGAGGATCAGCGGATGCAGGTTGCCGTCGCCAGCATGGAAGACGTTGCAGCAGCGCAGACCGTACTTGTGCTCCATCTGCGCGATCGCAAGCAGGATGTCGGCCAGCCGCTTGCGCGGAATCGTCGAGTCCATGCACATGTAATCGGGGCTGATGCGGCCGCTGGCCGGGAACGCGTTCTTGCGCCCGCTCCAGAACTTCAGCCGCTGCGCCTCGTCGCGGCTGACCTCCATGCGCGTCGCGCCGGCACCGGCGAGCACCGCGAGCATGCGTTCGATCTCCTCGGCCACCTCCTCGGGCGTGCCGTCGCTTTCGCACAGCAGGATCGCGGCCGCGTCGAGGTCGTAACCGGCGTGCACGAAGTCCTCGACGGCGGCGGTCATCGGCTTGTCCATCATCTCGAGGCCGGCGGGGATGATGCCCTCGGCGATGATCGCGGCCACCGCGTCGCCGGCTTTGCGGATGTCGTCGAAGCTGGCCATGATGCAGCGCGCGAGCTGCGGCTTCGGCGTCAGCCGCACGACGACCTCGGTGACGACGGCGAGCATGCCTTCGCTGCCGACGACCACCGCGAGCAGATCCAAACCCGCGGCGTCGAGCGCCTCGCTGCCGAACTCGACCGCCTCGCCCTCGGCGGTGAAGCCGCGCACCTTCAGCACGTTGTGCAGCGTCAGGCCGTATTTGAGGCAGTGCACGCCGCCGGAGTTCTCGGCGACGTTGCCGCCGATCGTGCAGGCGATCTGGCTCGACGGGTCGGGCGCGTAGTAGAGACCGTGACGCGCCACCGCCTCGCTGATGGCGAGGTTGCGCACGCCGCACTGCACGGTGGCGGTGCGCGCGGCGCGGTCGATGGCGACGATGCGGTTGAACTTGGCCAGCGAGAGCGTCACGCCGTCGGCATGCGGCAGCGCGCCGCCCGACAAGCCCGGTGCCGGCGCCGCGCGCGACGACCGGCACCTTCAGCGCGTGGCAGGCGCGCAGCACCGCGGCGACCTGCGCCTCGCTTTCGGGCAGCACGACGACGAGCGGCTGCTGCCGATAGGCGGTGAGGCCGTCGCACTCGTAGGGCACGGTGTCCTCGCGCTGCGACAAGAGCGCGTGCGCCGGCACGAGCGGCGTCAATGCGGCGACGACTTCAGCGCGGCGGGTGGCGCGGGTGTCGGCGCGAGCTGCGGTGGGCAACAGCGTTTCGTTCACGGCGCGGTTCGGCAATCGATTCAGTCGGTGAAGACGGTCAGCACGCCGGTGTAGCCGTAGAGCTGCCGGTGCGCGATCTCGCCGGCGGCGAAGAAGCCGGCCAGCGGCACGTCGCCGAGCGCGTGCCGCACGAGTTGCAGCTCGGCCGACGGGCCACCGAAGTGCGGCCCGCCGCGGCCCGAGCAACTGAAGTACAGCGCGCCGGCGATGCGCGGCGCGGGCGCCGTGTCGGCGTGGGGTTGCTCGCTGCCGACGGCCGGCCGCATGGCCGGCGCGGTGGGCGCTGGTGACGCTGCCGGCGCTGCGGCGTGCAGCGCCTCGGCGCGCGTCTCGACCTCGTCGCGCACCTCGGTGCACATGCGCATGAGGTCGCGCCGCGCCGCGGCGGCGTCGCGCTCGCAGAACGCGAGGCCCATGCCCGGCAGTACGCGCTCGGCGACCGCAAAGGCTTGCCTTGCGGGATCGACGCCGATCAGGTGGCGCACGCGCACCTCTTCGCCGAAACTGCCGCGCGGGCGGGCGCGGGCGGGCGATGCGGCGGGCGACGCCGATGACGACGAGTGGCCGGCGGCGCCAGCGCTCACATCCGCTGCATCGGTGGCAACGTCGGCCGCCGCAGGCCCGGTCAGCCCGACCAGCGTGCGCCGCAAGCGCGGCACGGCAGCGCGCAAGCGCGCCGGCGGCAGCGCCGCGCCTGTTTCGTCGCTGCCGGCGAGGCCGAGGTCGCGCAGCAACTGCGGCAGCGCCGGCCGGCCGTCGAGCGCCAGCACGACGGTGCCATCACTCGCGGTGACGCGCCGCGTCGGCCCGAGCGGCATGCAGCCCTGCGTGACGCGCGAGACGATGTGCACGCCGGGCCCGAACGCGACGCCCGACAGGCCGCCTTCGAACACGCCATCGGCCAGTTGCACGGCGCGCCCGCGCGACGCAGCGACGCCGCCGAACAGGTAGCCGGTCTCGGTGCGCTCGGCCAGTTCGGCCAGCAGCTCGGCGAGGTCGGCGGTGGCCGGGTCGGCGTGCACGAGCGCGGTCGCGGCTCGCCACAGCGGCGCGCCGGCACCACGCAGCCCGGCCTGGCCGCTGAAGACCTGGAACTGCGAGCGCGGCAGCGACGCGAGCATCACGACGAGGCCGGGTTCGTCGAAGTACTCGACGCCCGCAGCGGCGACACCGACGCCCACCGTGCCGACGAAGGCGATCTCAGGCCAACGCTTGCGCAGCGCGGCGAGCAGCGGCGCCGCGGCACTGGCGTAGGCATCGGTGAAGTAGACCCAGCCGAGGGTGGGCTCGGCGCCTTCGGTGTTCTGCGCGCCCTGGGCGCCCTGCGCGCCGTGCACGCCCTTCACGTCATCCGCCCGCCGCGTGGTGCCCGTCTCGCCGCGCTGCGTTTCAAGTTGCGCTTCGAGCTGCGCAATCACGAGCGCCAACGCCCCGCTCCACTGCGGGTGCGTGGCGTGGCCGACGACAAAGGGCGTCATGCGCGGAGCGGCCGTTCTCGCCTCAGGTCTTGCGGCGGCGCGTCGCGGTCGCCGCACCCTTCGCCGTCGACGCCCCAGCCCGCGACTTGGCCGCCTTGGCGCGCGGCGTGGCACCCGCCGCCGCAGCGCCCATCGCCTCGGCCATCGCACTGCCGGTCTTCATCGCCAGCTCGGTGGCCTGGCTCGACATCGCCATCATGCGTTCGATGCTCGTCGGCTCGGCGAGCGGCCGCGCAGGCGGCTCGGCCGCTGCCTTCGGCGCTGGCGCCGGCGGGCGTGGCGCGGCATCTGCGCCGCTTTCGTTCAGCGCGCGCGTCGCGAGTTCGGTGAACTGCTGCGTCAGCGCGCCCCACCACTGCATCGGGTCGACGGCCGCGGCGGGTGATGACGCCGGTGATGGCGCTGGCGGCGGCGGTGCCGCCCGAGCGGGCGCCGGGGCCTTCGGCGTCTTCAGCGTCAGCGACTCCGCGAGGTCGGCCATCTGCAGGTTCATGCCCTTCAGCGTCACGAGCGTCATGCGCTGCACTTCGAGCGCCTGCACGGTGGTGCCGATCAGCTTGGAGTTCTGGTCGAGCCAGTACTGCACCGTGCGCAGCTCGTCGATGCGCTTTTGCAGCTCGGCCGGTTCGAGCGTCGGCGCGATCCACTGTCCGAAGCCCGGCAGGCTCGCGCCGCCGCCCTTCATCAGCCCTTGCAGGAAGTCAAAGCCCGGCACCAGGCGGGTCAGGTCGCTCGCGCTCGTTGCGCTCGTCATCGCTTCGCACTCCTCGGGGTGATCTGCACCGTCGTTGTCGGTCCGTCGCCAGTCCGCCAGCGCATTGTGCGGGCTATCCGGTTCGAGTCTGCACCACCGAGGGCCGATGCCGGGCGGCCGACGCAACGAGGCAAGAGGGGGAATCGACCGAGCGCAGCGAGGGAGAGGAGGACACGAGTGGAGCCGGCCACCCGGCGTCCTCGGCCCGGCCCGAAGCGCAACTGACTCGGTCAGCGCCGTGCTTTCGTCGCAGGCGCCGGCAGCACCACCCGCTCGACCGTGAACCCCCGCTCGGCCAGCAGGCGCGGCAGCGCCGCGGGGCCGGTCATGTGCAGCGCGCCGACGGCCGCGAAGACGCGCCGGCCCTGGCCGTGCAGCGCCGCGATGCGGTCGGCCAGCGGCCCGTTGCGCTCGTCGTTCAGGCGCCGCAGGTAGGCGCGATCGTCCTCGCTGGCGGCGCACTCGCACCAGTCCTCGTAGCGCTCGAGCGTGTCGAGGTCGCCGCGTTCCCAGGCGCGCACCATGCGCTCGAGCACACGCCGGCTGACGAGGCTGTCGAGCTGGTCCAGCGCCTGCTCGATGACCGCCACCGCCTCGGCGGCGTCACTCGGCACGAGCACCTGCTTTTGCTGCTCGGCCGTTTCGAGCGAGACGACGCGCTTCCTCTGCGCCTTGGCGCGCTGCACGAGCTGCATCTCGACCGAATGGTTCGGGTCCAGGCCAAGCCAGCGCGCATCGAGCACCGTCAGCGTCGTTGCCTGCAGCACCGGGTGCAGGCCGGCCAGCGCCAGCACCGGCACGCAGGCGCGCTCGGTCGCCGCGCGCAGACGCTTCGCCAGTGCGTCGGGCAGCGGCGGCGCCGGCGTCTTGTCTTCGAGCGCGGCGAGCACGGCCGGGTCGGTGGGGTCGATCTCGAGGGCGAGCGTGTCGCTGGCGCGCAGCGCGGCGGCCGTCAACGGCCCCAGCGCCTGCCAGGCCGGCTTGCCGACGTGCACGGTGCCGTACAGGTGCGAGACGTGGCCGTTGCGGCTGATGCGCCACAAGACGCCGCGGTCGTCGCCGCGCGCGGGCACTTGGGTGTCGAGCGGTGGCGGGCAGGTGGAGGCGCCAGGCGATGGGCGCGCGGGTGCGGGGGTGGACGGGGCGCTCGCTGGTGTGCTCGCCGGGGCAATCGTCGCGGCGCTTGCAGGTGATGAGGCCGATGCAGCCGCCGGTTCAGGGGCCAAGGCAGCACTCGCCGGCACCGAGGCCGCCTCAGCGGGCGGCGCGGCCGATGCGTCATCCGTTGAAGGCTGCGCCGACGCGCCGAGCGGCCATGCCAGCGCGATCGACGCCAGCGCGACCGACGCCAGCGCGACCGACGCCGCGCGCGTGATGCCGCCCGGCCAGCCGCGCATTCAATCCGCCGCGTCGTCGCCCGCAGCTGCCGCGGCGCCTTCGGCCACAGCCGCGGGCTCGCCCAGCAACCGCACGCGCTGCTCGATCGCCCCGAACACCGACTGCCCAGCGGCATCGACGACCTCGATGCGCACGACATCGCCGGCCTTCATCCAGACGGCGATCGAGCGACCTTCGCGCACCATCTCCAGCGCCCGCAGCTCGGCCAGGCACGAAACCCCTTGCGACTCGTCGTCGTGGCTGACGGTGCCGCTGCCGACGATGGCGCCGGCGCGCACGTTGCGCGTGCGCGCCAGGTGCGCGATCAGCTGGCCGAAGTGGAAGTGCATGCCCGGGCCGCCATCGACCTCGCCGAGGCGCTTGCCGTTATGAAGCGTCGCCACCTTCAGATGCACGCGGCCGCCGCGCCAGGCGGGGCCGAGTTCGTCGGGCGTCACCGCCACCGGCGCAAATGCCGTGGCCGGCTTGCTTTGCAGGAAGCCGAAGCCGCTGGCCACCTCGGCCGGCACCAGCGTGCGCAGGCTCCAGTCGTTGGCCAGCAGCACGAGCCGCACCGCTTCGAGCGCCGCGTCGGCAGTGGCGCCCATCGCCACGTCGCCGGTGACGACGGCGAGCTCCGACTCCATGTCGATGCCGTGCGCCTCGTCGGCGAAGACGGCGTCGTCGCAGGCGCCGAGGAAGTCGTCGCTGCCGCCCTGGTACATCAGCGGCACTTCGAGCAGCGCTGCCGGCACCTCGGCGCCGCGCGCGTGCAGCACGCGCCGCACGTGGCTCGGGTAGGCCGAGCCGTCGGCCCACTGGTAGGCGCGCGGCAGCGGCGCCATGCAGGCGCGCGGCTCGAACGCGAACGCGTGCCGCGCCTTACCCTGGTTCAGCGTCGTGTACAGGTCTTCGAGCTGCGGGCTGATGAAGTTCCAGTCGTCGAGCAGCTGCTGCATGCGCGTGGCGATGCCGGTCGCGTAGTGCGCGGTCGCGAGATCGCGCGAGACGACGACAAGCTGGCCGTCGCGCGACCCGTCCTTCAGGGTGGCGAGTTTCATCTTCAGGGGGAGGGAGAGGCAGGTGCCGCGGGTGGCACTATTGTGCGGTGATGCCCTCACGCGGCACGGCATGACCGCACGCAAGACCTCCCACTCGGCCGGCACGGCCCCTCTCGGCGCAGGAGGCGGCCGCGGGCGGCGCGCGTGGTTGTTTGCGATGGGGCTGGCGGCGCTGGCACACGCGTGGGTGCTCGGGCTGTTGATTGGCGCGGAGCCGAGCCCGCCGTTGCGGCCGGCCGCCGAAGCCCCTGCGTCGCGTGCCGTCATTTCGATGGCCACGCATGTGGTTGCGACGCGGCCGGTGGTGCCTGCGGACGAACACACCGTGCCAACGCCGACACCCGCGCGGCCGCCGCGTGCCGACGTGACGGCCGGCCGCGCGATGACGGCGGCACCACCGAGAAAGCCGGCACGCACGGCCGAGCAGCCAACGGAAAGCGCCGCCGCGCCACCGCCGGCCGACACCGCCCCCGACCCTGCCCCCACCGACGCGGCTCTGTCTGTCGCGACCACGGCGACGGCCACGCCGCCGCCCATCTACCCCACGACGTTGCCCCCGCCGCTGCGCCTGGCCTACGACGTACAGCGCGGCGCCGCGCACGGCACCGCGATGCTGCACTGGCAGCCACAGGCCGACGGCCACTACGTCCTCGAACTGCAGGGGGCTGGCGCCACGCCTGCGCTGACACCGCACTGGACGAGCCGCGGCGCACTCGATGCCGCGGGCATCGCGCCCGAGCGCTTTGCCGTCTCGCGCCGTGGGCGCGAGCGGCACGCGGCGAACTTCCGCCGCGATGTCGGCCTCGTCACCTTCGCCGGCCCCTCGGCGACGTGGCCGCTCGTCGGCGGCGCGCAAGACCGCCTGAGCTGGATGGTGCAGCTCGCCGCGGTGCTGGAAGCAAACCCGTCGCTCGCTGCCGCCGGCGAGCGCATCTCGATGATGGTCGCCGGCGCGCATGGCGATGCCGGTGTGTGGACATTCACCGTGCAGCCGCAGGAGATGTCCCCCGGCGCCGATGGCGAACTATTGCCGGCCTGGCCGCTCAGACGCGAAAGCGGGCATGCGCATGATCCGCAAGTCGAGGTCTGGCTCGCGCCCTCGCTGCACCATCTGCCGCTGAAGCTGCTTCTGACGCTGCCGCGCACCGGCGAGTCCACCGAAATGCGGCTGCGCGCGTTGCATGCGCCGTGAAGGTTCGACGAGGAGCGCCGCCTTGAAATCCACCGCCACCGCCCCATCTGCAAGGCGTTCATCCAGCGAGGCGAACGAGGCCATGCAGCTTCTCTACCATTCCGACAGCTTCGTCGTCGTGCGCATCGACGTGCCGGCCGAGCATCCCGGCGATCTGCAGCGCGGCGGCTACGAGATCGTCGACAAGTTCGCGCGCAAGGAGATCTTCCTCGAAGGCCTGCTCGCCGAGAGCTTCAAGGCCGGCGTCGAGCAACTGGCCGAAACCGAGCCGAGCGTCGAGGAGTTCGACGCCTACCTGGCGCGCTTCACCGCGCTGGCGCAGCAGCCGCTGGCGATGCACTGACAGGCCGCGAGTCGGCGTTGAGTGCGGGCGCATTCGCCCGCGTCGCCGGCGGGGCTTGTGCGCTCGGCCCGCCTGCGACAAGATCGTCTCGGACCGACGGGGCACCGTTGCCCCGTTCGACATCGATCGCAACATCGATCGCAACATCGATCGCATCTCCGCGGAGGGCCTGCATGGTCCAGATGAGCGAGCGCCCAGGCGCCCGGGCAAGCGCGCGATCCACCGCCCGCGCGGTGGGCGAGGTGCGGCATGTGCTCTCGCCGGGCCTGGCCGAGGCGCCGGTGCTCGACCTGCTCAGTTCTCACTTCGTGCTGACGCTGGCGCTGCGCAGCAGCGGCCGCTTCAACCTGCGGCGCGACTGGAACAGCCTGCTGGCGATCGTCGGCCGCCACCTCGTGTGGACCGTGCCGGTGCTGACGCGCGTGCGCGCGTATCTCCGCGAGCGCTGCAAGGGCAACGCGCTGTGGCGCGGCCACGATGCGCTTTCCGACGAGGTGTTTGTCGAGAAGTACGGCCCGTGGCGCGGCCCGTACGAGGAGGGCACGCTCTTCTTCTACATCGACGAGTACATCAAGGACTCGCCGAAGGACCTCCTCAACGTGCTCGGCGCGAGTTGCGAGTGGATCGCCCGCCGGCTGAAGAAAGAGCACACGCTCGTCGAGAAAAACATCGATGCCCTCGCCGGCCTGCTGCAGCTGAACCCGGCCGAACGCGCGTTGCTGCTGTACGGCACGCTCGCGCGTTACCAGCGCGACCTGCGCGGCCTCTTGGTCGAGTTCAAGGTCAGCAACGCGCACGAGGCCTACGCGGCGCTGGCGGCGGTGGCCGGCGTCGAGGCGAGCGAAGTCGCCGAAGCCCTGCGCGCCGGCTCGCGGCTCGAGCGCATCGGCATGATCGAGAACCTGATCAGCGAGCAGAACATCACCGACCTGGCCGACCTGATGAAGGTCAGCGAGCAGCTGCCGCCGGTGCTGATGCGCGAGTACCGCGCGCCCGGCGAGCTGATGGCCGTGTTCACGCGCCCGGCGGTGAAGAGCGAGCTGACGCTCACCGACTTCTCGTTCGTCGAGGACGACGCGCGCATGCTGACGGCGCTGCTGAAGAACGCCACGGCGCGCAAGGAGCCGGGCGTCAACGTGCTGCTGTACGGGCCGCCGGGCACCGGCAAGACCGAACTCGCGCGCGTCTGCGCCGCCGCCGCCGGGCTCGATCTCTACGAAGTCGAATACGCCGACCGCGACGGCAACAGCCTGTCGGGCCGCGACCGGTATCGCAGCCTGCAGATCAGCCAGGTGTTCCTGAAGGGCAGCGAAAAAGTCGCGCTGCTCTTCGACGAAGTGGAAGACGTCTTCCCGCCGATCAGCAGCGAGGCGGCGCAGTTGATCGCGCGGCTGGACAGCTCCGACGCGCCGGCCTCGGGCAGCGTGAGCGGCAAGGCGTGGGTCAACCAGATCCTGGAGACGAACCCGGTGCCGGTGATCTGGGTCACCAACCGCATCGAGCAGATCGACCCGGCGTTCCGCCGCCGCTTCCAGTACCACCTGCTGCTGAAGAGCCCGCCGCCTGGCGCGCGCGAAGGGCTCGTCAGGCGCGCGCTCGCCGGCGCCGACGTGAGCGAAGGCTTTGCCGAGAAGCTGGCCGAGCGGCGCACGCTGACGCCGGCGCAGATCCGCACCGCGGTGCGCTTTGCGCGGCTGGCGCAGCCGGCCGAGGGCGCCGGCGACGGCGGCGCGGCGACGATGGAATCGCTGATCCAGCGCCAGCTCGCCAACGCCGACAAGGCGCTCGGCGGCGCGCCGGCCGAGCGCGGCGCGCGGCCGGTGGTGACGCTGTACGACCTGACGCTGCTGAACGTCGAGACGCGCTTCGAAGTGCCGAAGATCATCGAGGCGCTCGCCCGCCGCGGCCACGGCACGCTGTGTTTCCACGGCCTGCCCGGCACCGGCAAGACGGCGCTCGCCGAGCACATCGCGCAGGCGCTGTCGCGGCCGCTGATGATCCGCCAGACGAGCGACATCGCCAGCAAGTACGTCGGCGAGACCGAGCAGAACATGGCCCGCATGTTCGAGGAGGCCGGCACCGAGGGCGCCGTGCTGCTGCTCGACGAGGCCGACAGCTTCCTGCGCAGCCGCCGCCGCGCCGAGCGGCACTACGAGGTCACCGAGGTCAACGAGATGCTGCAGGGCATGGAGCGCTTTGCCGGCGTCTTCATCTGCACGACGAACCTCTTCGAAGACCTCGACGAGGCGGCGCTGCGCCGCTTCACGTTCAAGATCCGCTTCCATGCGCTGTTGCCCGAGCAGCGGCTGCGCATGTTCGTCACCGAGGCGCTCGGCGGCGACGCGGCAGCGCTGAGCGCCGAGCAGCGCAGCCGGCTCGCGGCGCTGGACCTGCTCGTGCCCGGCGACTTCGCCGCGGTGCGCCGGCAGGTCGAGATCCTCGGCGTCACCTTCGAGCCCGACGAGTTCCTGAGCCAGCTCGAAAGCGAGCACCGCGTGAAGCCCGAGGTGCGGCAGCGCCGCGGCATCGGCTTCGCGGCGCGCGCCTAGTCCGCCGGCGCCAGGCTCAGTAGCTCGGCCGCGCGCATGTCGGCGAACGTGACTCGCCGCACCGTCACCGGCATGAGAGCGCCCAGCACCCCGAGGCGCGCCGCCGCGGCGTAGCTCAGGTCGATGACGCGACCGTCGGCGAAAGGCCCGCGGTCGTTGACGCGCACGACGATCTCGCGGCCGTTGGCCGGGTTGCGCACGCGCGCGTAGCTCGGGATCGGCATCGTCTTGTGCGCCGCGGTCATCGCGAACATGTCGTACGGCTCGCCGCTGGAGGTGGGCCGGCCGTGGAACTTGCGCCCGTACCACGACGCCAGCCCCGTCTCGGCGAACGGCACGTCCCCCGTCAGCGGCACGTAGGTGCGCCCGGCGATCGAGTAAGGCCGGTTCGGGCCGCCGGCGCGGATCGGCTCGATGCGCGGCACGGCGTCGGGCGTGCGCTCGACGCCGGCCGGCACGCTGTCCGGCGGGCCG
This sequence comes from Betaproteobacteria bacterium, assembly GCA_016716535.1. GTDB lineage: Bacteria > Pseudomonadota > Gammaproteobacteria > Burkholderiales > Burkholderiaceae_C > Rubrivivax. The sequence continues at coordinate 782,332 of JADJWD010000007.1, forward strand.
TCGACGGCCGGGCCCGAGGCGCAGCCGGCGAGCGCGGCGAGCGCAACCAGGGCGGCCAGCGCGGCGGCAAGCAGCGGATGAGCGAGGCGCATACGCGGTGTCAACAAGGGTGATGACTCGATCGCGCGGGCAGTGTATCGACGCCGTTCGCGCGCCCGGTCGCATTGGCCAGGCACGGGCCGCGCGCTGGCTGCGTCTTCGGGCCGCGTGATCGATCTCACGCCGCCATACCGTCGGTGGGCTTTACACCGGCCCGCGGGTATCGCGGCGGCCGGCGCTGCGCTCCAATCACGACAAGCACTTGCCCGCCGCTGGCGCGATCCGTGCTTGCAGCTTCGATGCAGCTTGCGAGCAAGCGAAAGACCGACATGAGATTCAATCGTTCACTGGGCACCGCCCTCGTTGCCGCCGCCGCCGCGTGGGCCGCGGCGCCGGCGCAGGCCGCCTTCACGTTCGACTCGGCGGGCGACTCGATGACGACCCTGTACGAGTACGCCTACGCCCCCGGCACGTTCCTGACGGCCAGCGTCACCTACACGCTGCAAAGCCTGTCGGGCAACTCGGCCGTCTTCTCCGTCAACGTCGCCAACACGACGACCGCCGCGCAGACGGGCACGAACCGGCTCACGACCTTCGGCGTCGGCGTGCTGACGCCCGACCTGGCGGGCACGCAGTCCGACAACAGCAGCGTCTTCAACGTGCAGGACGGCGGCAACGCGCCCAGCGGCGTGGGCTGGGTCGACTTCTGCGCCACCTCGGGTGGCACCTGCTCCGGCGGCGCGGGCGGCGGCCTCGGCGAAGCACAGACGCACACCTTCAACATGACGCTGCAGTTCGTCTCCTCGGTCGCCGGGGGGGTCAGCTTCGACTCGCCGTTCTACGTGCGCTATCAGTCGGTGGGCAGCAACGACGGCTCGATCGCCTTCCAGGGCTGCATCGCCGGCACGCCCGGCTGTGGCGGGGGTGGCGGCGGCGGCCAAGTGCCGGAGCCGGGCTCGCTGGCGCTGGCCAGCGCGGCGCTGCTGGGCCTCGCGGCGCGCCTGCGCCGGCGCAAGGGCTGAACGCAGTTCTCCTGAGCGATGACGGGGCCCGCGGCAGCGGGCCCTCTTGTTATCTGCCTCCTCGCGCGCGCACCCCCGGCGCGTCGTTTTCCGGCTTTGTGCACAGCTCGCCCCCGCGCGCCGGGCCCGAGAGGCGGGCGCCCGCGCGCCTTGGGGCAACATGCGCGGCGCCATGTCTGCCGCCCCTTCTCCGCCGCGTCGCGCGCGGCCGCCTGCAACGCGCTGGCCGCGCTCGCCGCGCTCGCCACTGTCCGCGCTGCGGCACCTGACCCTCGCCGCCGCCGCCGCGCTGCTTCTCGCCTGCGGCGACAGCGGTGAGGCGGAGAAGCTCGCCGCCGTCGAGCGCCGGCTCGCTGCCGACGACGTCGAAGGGGCGATCATCGAGGCGCGCAATGCGCTGCAGATGCACGAGAAGTCGGCGCCGGCGCGCGTGTGGCTCGCGCGGGCGCTGCTGGCCGCCGGCGACGTGAGCGGCGCCGGCATCGAGACCGAGCGCGCGGCGACGCTCGGCGCCACGCCGGCGCTGCTGGTGCCGCTGCGCGCCCGCCTGTTGCTCGACGAGCGCAAGCCGGCCGAGGCGCTGCGCGAACTCGAAGCGGCGACCGCCGCTGACAACAAGGCCAGCGCCGAGCTGCAACTGCTGCGCGCCCAGGCGCATCGCGACCTCGGCGACCGCGACGCCGCCGCCGAGGCGCTGGCCAAGGCCCTGGCCGCCATGCCCGACCACCTCGGCGCCCTCGTGCTGAAGGCGCGCCTGGCCGGCGCGCGTGGCGAGACCGGCGAGGCGCGCCGCCTGGCCGACCAGGTGCTGGCGCTGGATGCCCAGCACGCGCCCGGCTGGGTCCTGAAGGGCGACCTGCTCGGGCGCCTTGCCAACGACGTGCCCGGCGCGCTGCAGGCCTACGGCCGGGCGCGCGAGCTGCGGCCGCGGCTCGTCGCCGCGCACTCCGGCGCCATCGAGCTGCTGCTGCGCAGCGGCCAGGCCGACGCGGCCGCCGAAGCGGCCACGGCGATGGTGCGGGGGCTGCCCGGCAACGGCACGGCGATGTACTACCAGGCGCTCGTCGCCTTCCTGCAAGGCCGTCTCGTCGACGCGCGCGACATCACGCACCAGTTGGTGCGCGGCGCGCCCGACCAGCTCGCCGCGGTGTACCTGGCCGGCCTCGTGCAGGCGCGGCTCGGCGAGCAGCACCAGGCCACCGCGCACCTGACGAAGGCGGTGCTGCTGGCGCCCGAGGCACACGAGCCGCGCCGCGAGCTGGCCGCGATGCAGGCGCGCGCCGGCCAGCCGCGCGAGGCGCTGGACACGCTGCGCCCGGTGCTGGCCGCCGAGTCGAAGGACCCGGCGGTGTGGACGACCGCCGGGCGCGCGCACACCGAACTCGGCGACTTCGCCGCCGCCGACGCCGCCTTCGCGCGTGCCCGCCGGCTGGCGCCGGGCGCCGGGGCCGTGCGCGTCGAGGTCGGCCGCGCGCTGATCGCCAAGGGCCAGTGGGACCTCGGCCTGCGCGAGCTGCAGCTGGCCGGCGACAGCGAGGACGCCGCGGTCGAGGCCACGCTCGCGCAGGCGGCGCTGCACATGCGGCGCGGCGACGCCGCCGCGGCGCTGAAGGCCGTCGACATCTTCGCGGCCAAGCGCCCGAAGGCCGTGCTGGCGGACCTCCTGCGCGGGCGCATCCGCCAGGCGCGCGGCGACGCGGCCGGCGCGCGCGCCGCCTACGAGGCCGCGCTGGCGAAGGACGCGCGCCTGAGCGCGGCGGTGTCGAGCCTGGCCGAACTGGACCTCGCCGACGACCGCCCGGCCGACGCGCGCGCCCGCCACGAGGCGCTGCTGAAGCTCGACCCGCGCGCCGCGACGTCGATGCTGGCGCTGGCAGCAATCAGCCGCCGCGCCGGCGGCAGCCGCGCCGACGCGGCGCGCTGGATCGACCAGGCGGTGCGCGTGGCAGCGGCCGACGCGGGCATCTGGCGCCAGGCCATCGCGCTGCATCGCCGCGAAGGCGACGACGCGGCCGCCCTGGCGCGCGCGCAAACGGCGCTGGCCGCGCTGCCCGACCACCCCGAGCTGCTCGCCGACCTGGCCGCCGTGCAACTGGCCGGTGGCGAGAGCCAGCAGGCGGTGACGCACCTGCTGCGGCTGGTGCATCTGGTGCCGAACTCGGCCGATGCGCACCTGCGCCTGGCCGAAGCGCTGCTGGCCGCCGGGCAACGCTCGGACGCGAGCGACCACGTGCTGCGCGCCTACCGGCTGGCGCCGACGTGGCCACCGGCGGTGCGCGCATCGGCCCGCATGGCCGCGCTGGAGGGCGACGCGCGCAAGGCGAGCACCATCGCCCAGCGCCTGCGCGAGCAGGCCCCGCGCGAAGCACTCGGCTGGCTCGCCGAGGCCGAATTCGAGATCGCGCGCGGCCAGTGGGCGCGCGCGCTGCCGCTGCTGCGCGAAGCGCACGCCGTGCAGCCCGACACCGCCACCGCGATCGCGCTGCACCGCGCGCTGGCGCGGCCCGACGCCGGCGCGCCGGCCGCGGCGGCGCGCGAATTCGAGAACACGTGGCTGAAGGCGCGGGCGGCGGACACGACCTTCCTCGCCTACCTCGGCCGCGCCGCGGCTGCGCGCGGCGACTACACCGCGGCCGCGCAGCGTTTGAAGCAGGCCGCCGCGGCCGAGCCGCGCAACGCGCTGCTGCTCAACGACCTCGCCTACGCGCAAGTGCGCGCGGGCGACAACGCCGCGCTGGGCACGGCGGAGCGCGCGTACAAGCTCGCGCCGTACCTGCCGGCGGTGCTGGACACACTCGCCGCCGCGCTGGCCGCGCGCGGGCAGCCCCGCCCGGCCGCGGCGCGGCAGGCCGAAGCGGTGGCGCTGGCGCCGAAGTCGGTGCCGATGCGCCTGCAACTAGCGCAGTTGCTGGCCCAGGCCGGCCAAGCCGACAAGGCGCGGGAAGAAGCACGCCGCGTGCTGACGATGCAGCCGCGCGACGCCGAACGCGACGCGGCGCAGCAGCTGCTGGCGCGGCTGGGCGGCTGAAGTCCTGCGCGACGCGACGCCACGTGCGCCCGCGCCGGCAAGGCGCGCATCGGCGGCCGCATGGGCGGCACGGGCGCGCTGCCGATAATCCCCCGATGACCTCGACGGTCCTGCCGCGCAGCCGGCTGGCGCTCTATCTCGACCTCGTCCGCTGGGACCGCCCCGCGGGCTGGCTGCTGCTGCTGTGGCCGACGCTCTCGGCGTTGTGGATCGCCGCCGACGGCTGGCCGGGCTGGCACCTCGTCGTCGTCTTCGTCGCCGGCACGGTGCTGATGCGCAGCGCCGGCTGCTGCGTCAACGACGTGGCCGACCGCGAGTTCGACCGCCACGTCAAGCGCACCGCCAAGCGCCCGGTGACCGCCGGGGCCGTCTCGGTGCGCGAGGCGCTGGCCCTCGGCGCGGTGCTGGCGCTGGCGGCCTTCGTGCTGGTGCTGACGACGAACCCGGCGGCCGTCGGGCTGAGCGTCGTTGCGCTCGCGGTGACGCTCGTCTATCCGTATTCGAAGCGGTGGCTGTCGATGCCGCAGTCGGTGCTCGGCATCGCCTTCAGCTTCGGCATCCCGATGGCCTTCGCGGCGGCGCTGGGCAGCAGCGAGTGGCGGCTGGCCGCGATCCCCGAGTCGGTGCCGCCGCATGCCTGGTGGCTGCTCGTCGCGAACCTGTTCTGGGTGCTCGCCTACGACACCGAGTACGCGATGGTCGACCGCGACGACGACCTGCGCATCGGCATGAAGACCTCGGCCATCACGCTCGGCCGCTTCGACGTGGCCGCGGTGATGCTGTTCTACGGCCTGCACCTCGCGGGCTGGGCGGTGCTCGGGCACCTGCTCGGGCTGGGCCGCTGGTTCTTCGTGGGCATCGGCGTCGCGGCGGCGCAGGCCGCTTGGCACTACACGCTGATCCGCACGCGCGCGCGCGAAGGCTGCTTCAAGGCCTTCCGGCTGAACCACTGGCTCGGCTTGGCCATCTTCGCCGGCGTGGCGGTGGATCTGGCGTTGCGCTGAGCCTTCTATCCGCGCCCGAACTCGTTGCCCAGTTCCTGCGCCCGCCGCTCGGCGGCACTCAGCGCCCTGACGAACGCCGCCTTCACGCCGTCGGCTTCGAGCGAAGTGATCGCGGCGTGCGTCGTGCCGCCCTTCGAGGTGACCTGCGCGCGCAGCGTCTCGATCGGCTCGGCCGAGCGCCGCGCCAGCTCGGCGGCGCCGTCGAAGGTGGCCACCGCGAGCTGGCGCGCCTGCGCCGCCGGCAGCCCCATGCCGACGGCCGCATCGACCATCGCTTCGAGCACGTAGAAGACGTAGGCCGGGCCGGAGCCCGAGACGGCGGTGACGGCGTCGAGGTCGGCCTCGTGCGGCAGCCACAGCGTCGCCCCGGTGGGCGCGAGCAGCGTCTCGACGCGCGCGCGTTCGGCGGCGTTCACCGCGGCGGTCGCGTAGAGGCCGGCGATGCCGCGGCCGATCAGCGCCGGCGTGTTCGGCATCGCGCGCACGACGGCGGTGTCTTCGATCGTGCCGCCAACCGCGCGTGCGATCGCGTCAGTGCGGATGCCGGCCATCACCGACAGCTGCAGGGCACCGCGCACATGCGCCGCGCACGGCGCCGCCGCTTCGGCAAAGAGCTGCGGCTTCACCGCCCAGACGACGGTGCCGGCGCGCGCCAGCCGCGCATCGGCCGCGGCCTGCGCGCTGACGCCAAACGCCTGCGCGAGCTTCGTGCGCTGCGCCTCGAACGGCTCGACGACGACGATGTCGGCGCGCGCGCGGCCGGCCGCGACGAGGCCGCCGATCAGCGCCGAGGCCATGTTGCCGCCGCCGATGAAGGCGACGACGTCGGGCAGGCGCGAGGGGTCGGCAGGCATGGCGGGCACGGGCGTCGTCGAGGTGGGGCGGGCAGTGTAGCCAGCGGTGGCACCCGCCCATGCACGCCCGGCATGGCGACGCGCCGTTTTCGCATCCACAAACGCCGGGCACGCCGCTACAGTGCCCGGCCACGCTGGTGCGAGATCCGCGCGAACCCCGGCCGCCGCCGCGGCGATCCCGCGCGCACGGCAACCCCACACAAGGCCCACACGATGAGCTTCTCGAACCTCTCCTACGTCCACCCGACGCCCGAAAGCCCCTGGGGCACGTACCTCGGCCAGATCGACCGCGTCGTGCCCTACCTCGGCCGCCTGGCGCGCTGGACCGACACGCTGCGCCGGCCCAAGCGCAGCCTGATCGTCGACATCCCGATCGAGCTGGACGACGGCACGATCGGCCACTTCGAGGGCTACCGCGTGCAGCACAGCCTGACGCGCGGCCCGGGCAAGGGCGGCGTGCGCTACCACCCGGACGTGACGCTCGAGGAGGTGATGGCGCTGGCGGCGTGGATGAGCATCAAGAACGCCGCCGTCAACCTGCCCTACGGCGGCGCCAAGGGCGGCATCCGCGTCGACCCGAAGAAGCTCTCGCTGAAGGAACTCGAGAAGCTGACGCGCCGCTACACCAGCGAGATCGGCATCATCATCGGCCCGCAGCAGGACATCCCGGCGCCCGACGTGAACACCAACGCGCAGATCATGGCGTGGATGATGGACACGTACTCGATGAACGTCGGCGCCACCGCCACCGGCGTCGTCACCGGCAAGCCGCTGCACCTGGGCGGCAGCCTCGGCCGCGTCAAGGCCACCGGCCGCGGCGTCTTCGTCACCGGGCGCGAGGCCGCAAGGCGCCTGAACATGCCGCTCGAAGGCGCGCGCGTCGCGGTGCAGGGCTTCGGCAACGTCGGCAGCTCGGCGGCCGAACTCTTCAACCAGGCGGGCGCGCGCATCGTCGCCGCGCAGGACCACACCGGCACGATCTTCAACGAACGCGGCTTCGACCTCGCCGAGCTGATCCCGCACGTGCGCGAGACCGGCGGCGTCGCCGGCTTCAAGGGCGGCGACAAGATCGCCAACGACGACTTCTGGAACGTCGAAAGCGAGATCGTGATCCCCGCCGCGCTCGAAGGCCAGATCGACGTGGCGCGCGCGAAGAAGCTGAAGACGCGCCTCGTGCTCGAAGGCGCCAACGGCCCCACGCACACCGCCGCCGACGACATCCTCGCCGAGCGCGGCATCCTCGTCGTGCCCGACGTCATCTGCAACGCCGGCGGCGTGACGGTCAGCTACTTCGAGTGGGTGCAGGACTTCAGCTCGTTCTTCTGGACCGAAGACGAGATCAACGTGCGCCTAGACAAGATCATGGTCGACGCGCTGAAGAAGATCTGGGACACCGCCGACCGCCACAAGATCACGCTGCGCACCGCGACCTTCGCGGTGGCCTGCGAGCGCATCCTCGCGGCGCGCGAGGAGCGCGGGTTGTATCCCTGAGGGCGGCACATCGGCGAGATTCAGGCGACTCGCCGCACGATCGGCGAGCGGCAATCTACTCGCCGTCCCAGTAGTCCCGCTGGTCGGCCGTGCGGGTCATGTGATAGAGGTCGCCCGCGCCTCCCCTGCCGTGGTACGCGCCGACTTTCCCCGAGTCCGGGTACTCGCAGATCTCGGGGTCGGCGCTGGTGCCGATGGCCAGGTACCGCAGCTCTTCGGTGCCGGTGTTGATGAGCTGGTGCGCGGTGTCGGGCCCACCCGCGGGGCAGCCGATCAGGTCGCCCGCCTTCACCGCATGCCGGGCCTCGCCGAGCCGCAGCTCGCCGCTGCCGGCGAGCACGAGGAACATCTCGTCGTTGACGCGGTGGCTGTGGAACGCGGGACTGCCGGCATGCCCGGCGCAACGTGGCTACCATCGCCGCTCGGTCCGGCCCGGCCCCTTCCACCTTGCCAAGGCGTCTTACTGCGATGAACCGTCGTTCCCTCCTTGCCCGCTCGTCCTTCATGACGGCTGCCATCGCGCTGGCCGCCATTGCCGCCACGCACGCCGGCACTGCGTTTGCGCAGGCCGGCTCCTGGCCCACGCGCCCCGTCAAGATCGTCGTGCCCACGGGCCCCGGCAGCAGCCTCGACCTCATCGTGCGTGCGATGGGCGACAAGCTCGGCGCGCGCTGGGGGCAGCCGGTGGTCGTCGAGAACAAGCCGGGCGCCGGCGGCATGCTCGGCGTCGATGTCGCGGCCAAGGCGAGCGACGGGCACACGCTGGCGATCGGCTTCAACGGGCCGATCGCCTTCGGCCCGTTCCTCTACCGCAAGATGCCGTACGACCCGGCCAAGGACCTCGTGCCGGTGATCATGACGACGAGCCAGCCGAACGTGCTGGCCGTCAACGCCGACAAGGTGCCGGCGAAGACGGCGGCCGAGTTCGTCGCCTGGGCCAAGGCGCAGAACGGCAAGGTCAATTACTCGTCGCTCGGCAACGGCAGTTCGGCGCACCTGACGATGGAACTGCTGATGGCCGAAGCCGGCTTCGCGGCGACGCACGTGCCGTTCAACGGCAGCCCGCCGGCAGCGATGGCGGTGGCGCAGGGCGAGGCCGACGCCACCTTCATGGTCGCGCCGGCGTTGATGCCGCACGTGCGCAACAACAAGGTGCGGCTGATTGCCGTCAGCAGCGCGCAGCGGCCCGAGAGCCTGAAGGACCTGCCGGCGCTCGCGGCGAGCGGCTTCCCGAACGTCGAATCGCTGGCCTGGAACGGCCTCTTCGCGCCGGCCGGCACGCCCGAGGCGGTGGTCACGCGCATCAACGCCGACGCCAACGCCGTGCTGCAAGACCCTGCGGTGCGCCAGGCGCTCGCAGCGCAGGGCCTGACGATCGTCGGCGGCAGCGCCGCGGACTTCAAGCGCGCGATCGACGGCGACGTGAAGCGCTGGGGGCCGCTGATCACGCGGCTGGGTATCAAGCTGGACTGACGGCGTCCGGGGGCACGGCTCTGCCGCTACGATGCACCGCATGGCGACTTCCAAGAATCCCTTTTCGGCCGACGCGTCGTTCGGCATGAACTACCAGATGGGCCCGGCGGGCTCGGCCGGCGGCGCGGCGACCGCCGCACCCCCCGCAGCCCCGGCGTACGGCCCGGCCGATCTCGTCTTCGACGTCACCGAGGCCGACTTCGAGGCGCGCGTGCTCGAAGCCTCGCTCGACGTGCCGGTGCTGCTGGACTGCTGGGCGCCGTGGTGCGGGCCGTGCCGCTCGCTCGGGCCGGTGCTGGAAAAGGTCGTGCAAAGCCTCGGCGGCCGCGTGCTGCTGGCCAAGATCAACACCGACGAGGCGCCCAACATCTCGGCGGCGCTGCGCATCCGCTCGATCCCGCTGGTCGTGCTGTTCGTCGGCGGCCGGCCGGTGGACCAGTTCGTCGGCGCGCTGCCCGAGGGGCAGATCCGCCAGTTCTTGGACAAGCATTTGGGCCAACTCGCGCCGGCGGGTTCGCCGGTGGACGAGCTGCGCCAGGCCGCCGCCGAGGCCACCGACCCGGCCGAGACCGAGGCGCTGCTCGCCGAGGTGCTGGCGGTCGACCCGACCCATGCGGCGACGCTGATGGACCTGGCCGAACGCGCGATCGCGCGCGGCGATGTCGACACCGCCGCCGCGCTGCTCGAACGTGTCGCGCCCGACGCGCGCGGCGACCGCCACCCGGCACTGCTGAAGCGCATCGAACTCGCGAAGAACCGGCCGCCCGGCAATGCGGCCGAGTTCCAGGCGCGCATCGCCGCCAATTCGAAGGACTTCGAGGCCCGCTTCGGGCTCGCCGCGCTGCAGGTCTACGAAGGCGACTTCAACGCCGCCTTCGACCAGCTGCTCGAAGTGGTGCTACGCGACAAGAACACCGACCCCGAAGGCTGGCGCGAGCGCGCTCGCCGGCAGCTCGTCGAGTGGTTCGCGATCTGCGGCGACGAAGAAGCGGTCAGCCGCGGGCGGCGTTACCTCGGCATGTACCTGAACTGATCCTCACTCGCGCGCGTAGGTGCGCGCGCCGAAGATCGCGCTGCCCACGCGCACGATCGTCGCGCCTTCGGCGACGGCGGCTTCGAGGTCGGCGCTCATGCCCATCGACAGCGTGTCGAGTGCCAGCCCCTCGGCGCGCAACGCCTCGAACAACTCGCGCAGCGCGCGGTGCTGGCGCTGCTGCGCGGCAGCGTCGTCGGTGGGCTCGGGGATCGACATCAGCCCGCGCAGACGCAGCCGCTCGGGCGCCAGCGCCGCGACGGCACGCGCCAGCGCCGGCAGCTCGGCCGGCGCGACGCCGCTCTTGCTGGCCTCGCCGCTGACATTCACTTGCAGGCACACGCACAGCGGCGGCAGCGTCGCCGGCCGCTGCGCCGCCAGCCGCTCGGCGATCTTCAGCCGGTCGACCGTGTGCACCCAATCGAACGACTCGGCCACCGGCCGTGTCTTGTTGCTCTGCAAGGGGCCGATCAGGTGCCATTGCAGCTCGGCGCGCAGGTCGGCCAGCGCCTCGATCTTCGCCAGCGCCTCCTGCACGTAGTTCTCGCCGAAGGCCCGTGCGCCGGCGGCATGCGCCTCGCGCACCGCGTCAGCGCCGAAAGTCTTGCTGACGGCGAGCAAGGTGACGCCGCGGGCCACTGCATCCGCTTGCGCCACTTCTTCGGGCACGCGCGTGAAGATGTGCGCACCACGGCCGGCCGCAGTGCACGCCCTGGCGAGGCGCACCCTCACTTCTTGCAGGTTGCTTCCGATGCTGCCCATAATCCTCCGAAGCTTACGCGCGTGCCGCGAGCAGCCGCCGCGCCCCCTGCATGGACATCACCCAACTGCTGGCCTTTTCGGTCAAGAACAAGGCCTCGGACCTGCATTTGTCGGCGGGGCTGCCGCCGATGATCCGCGTGCACGGCGACGTGCGGCGCATCAACGTCGAAGCGCTGGACCACAAGGCGGTGCACGCCATGGTCTACGACATCATGAACGATGCGCAGCGCAAGCACTACGAGGACACGCTCGAGTGCGACTTCAGCTTCGAGATCCAGGGGCTGGCGCGCTTCCGCGTCAACGCGTTCAACCAGAACCGCGGCGCCGGCGCCGTGTTCCGCACGATCCCGAGCAAGATCCTCACGCTCGAGCAGCTCGGCTGCCCGAAGGTCTTCGCCGAGCTGTCGCTCAAGCCCCGCGGCCTCGTGCTCGTCACCGGCCCCACCGGCAGCGGCAAGAGCACGACGCTGGCGGCGATGGTCAACCACATGAACGAGAACGAGTACGGCCACGTGCTCACGGTGGAAGACCCGATCGAATTTGTGCACGAAAGCAAGAAGTGCCTCGTCAACCAGCGCGAGGTGGGCCCGCACACGCTGAGCTTCTCCAACGCGCTGCGCTCGGCGCTGCGCGAGGACCCCGACGCGATCCTCGTCGGCGAGATGCGCGACCTCGAGACGATCCGCCTCGCGCTCACCGCGGCCGAGACGGGCCACCTCGTCTTCGGCACGCTGCACACCTCGAGCGCCGCGAAGACGATCGACCGCGTCGTCGACGTGTTCCCGGCGGCCGAGAAGGAGATGGTGCGCGCGATGCTGTCGGAGTCGCTCGTCGCCGTCATCTCGCAGACGCTGTGCAAACTCAAGGACGGCACCGGCCGCGTCGCCGCGCACGAGATCATGCTCGGCACGAGCGCGATCCGGAACCTCATCCGCGAGAACAAGATCGCCCAGATGTACAGCTCGATCCAGACCGGCCAGAGCATGGGCATGCAGACGCTGGACCAGAACCTCGCCGACCTGGTGCGCCGCAACCTCGTCTCGGCGGCCGAGGCGCGCGCCAAGGCGAAGATCCCGGAAAACTTCCCCGGCTGATCAAGCGGGCGGGCAGGCAGGAGAGCGCATGGAACGCGACCAGGCATCGAAATTCGTCAACGACCTGCTGCGGCTGATGGTCGGCCGCAACGGCTCCGATCTCTTCCTCACCGCCGACTTCCCGCCGGCCATCAAGGTCGACGGCAAGATCACCAAGGTGAGCCCGCAGCCGCTGACCGGCCAGCACACCGTGGCGCTGGCGCGCGCGGTGATGAACGACAAGCAGGCCGCCGAGTTCGAGAAGACCAAGGAGTGCAACTTCGCCATCAGCCCGCAGGGCGTCGGGCGCTTCCGCGTCAACGCCTTCCTGCAGCAAGGGCAGATCGGCCTCGTCTTCCGCACGATCCCGCGCGAGCTGCCCACCATCGACGGCCTCGGCCTGCCGGTGGTGCTGAAGGACGTGGCGATGACCAAGCGCGGCCTGTGCATCTTCGTCGGCGCCACCGGCAGCGGCAAGAGCACGTCACTGGCCGCGATGGTCGACTGGCGCAACGAGAACAGCTACGGCCACATCATCACCGTCGAGGACCCGGTGGAGTTCGTGCACGCGCACAAGAACTGCATCATCACGCAGCGTGAACTCGGCATCGACACCGACAGTTGGGAGATGGCGCTGAAGAACACGCTGCGCCAGGCGCCCGACGTCATCCTGATGGGCGAGATCCGCGACCGCGAGACGATGGAGCACGCGGTCGCGTTCGCCGAGACCGGCCACCTGTGCCTGGCGACGCTGCACGCCAACTCGGCCAACCAGGCGCTGGACCGCATCATCAACTTCTTCCCCGAAGAGCGGCGCCAGCAGTTGCTGATGGACCTGTCGCTGAACCTGAAGGGCCTCGTCAGCCAGCGCCTGCTGCCGCGCGAGAGCGGCCGCGGGCGCATCGCCGCGGTCGAGATCATGCTGAACACGCCGCTCGTCAGCGACCTCATCTTCAAGGGCGAGATCGCCGAGATCAAGGAGCTGATGAAGCGCAGCCGCGAGCACGGCATGCAGACCTTCGACCAGAGCCTGTTCCAGCTCTACGAGGACCATCAGGTCAGCTACGACGACGCGCTGCGCAACGCCGACAGCATCAACGACCTGCGGCTGCAGATCAAGCTGCAAAGCCAGCGCGCGCGCAAGCTCGACCTCGCCGAGGGCACCGAGCACATGCGCGTCGTCTGACGCGGCGCGTGCAACGACTGCGCTGAACGGAGCGACGCGCACATGGCAGCAACGCGCGAATACGGCACCGTGCTGCCGCGCCGGCTGGCCTTCATCGGCCTCGGGGTGATGGGCCATCCGATGGCCGGGCACCTGGCGCGCGCCGGCCACCGCGTCACCGTCTACAACCGCACCGCCGCCAAGGCCGAGGCCTGGGTGCGCGAGTACGGCGGCCACAGCGCGCCGACGCCGCGCGAGGCCGCCGACAGCGCCGACGTGGTGTTTGCCTGCGTCGGCAACGACGACGACCTGCGCAGCGTCACGCTGGGCGAGGACGGTGCCTTCGCCGGCATGGGCAGCGGCGCGATCTTCGTCGACCACACCACCGCGTCGGCCGCGGTGGCGCGCGAGCTGCACGCTGCAGCACGTGCGCGCGGCCTGCACTTCATCGACGCGCCGGTCTCCGGCGGCCAGGCGGGCGCAGTGAATGGCGCGCTCACCGTGATGTGCGGCGGCGACGCCGAGCCGTTCGAGGCGATGAAGCCGATGGCGATGAACTTCGCGCGCGCCGTCACGCGCATCGGCGAAAGCGGCGCCGGGCAGCTGGCGAAAATGGTCAACCAGATCAGCATCGCCGGGCTGGTACAGGGGCTCGCCGAGGCGCTCGCCTTCGGCCGCCGCGCGGGCCTGGACATGCCGCTCGTGCTGGACGTGATCGGCAAGGGCGCCGCGCAGAGCTGGCAGATGGACAACCGCGGCAAGACGATGCTCGAAGGCCACTTCGACTTCGGCTTCGCGGTCGACTGGATGCGCAAGGACCTCGGCCTCGTGCTCGACGAGGCGCGCCGCAACGGCGCGCAACTGCCGGTGACGGCGCTCGTCGACCAGCTCTACGCCGAGCTGCAGCAAGCCGGCGGCGGCCGGCAGGACACCTCGAGCCTGATCAAGCGGCTGAAGTAGCCGCTGAAGTCGCCGCAGTCGCGGCTACTTCTTGGCGCCGGTCATCGCCGCCAGCTCTTCCTCGGACATGATGTCCAGCACACGCACCACCTTGGCGACGCCCGCCACGGTCCGCGCGATGTCGACGGCGCGCGTCGCCTCGCGTTCGGTGACGCGGCCCATCAGGTAGACGACGCCGCGCTCGGCGATGACGCGGTAGGCGTTGGCGGCCACGTCCTTGGCGTCGACGAGCGAGGCCTTGACCTTGGCGCCGAGCAGCGAATCGCTCGAGCGCTGCGAGACGGTGAGGTTGGGCGCGACGACAAGTTCGTTGACGACGGTGCGCACGTTCTCGACGCTGGCGACCGCTTTCTCGACCGCGGCGCGCTCGGTCTCGCCGGGCACCTCGCCGGTGATGAGCACCGTGCGGTTGTAGCTGTGCACGTTGATGCGGCCGAGCGTCGCCAGGTCCTTGGCGCGCGACTCGGCCTTCGTCTCGATCGTCTTGTCCTCGAGCTGCATGCCGGTGGTGCGCCGGTCGGTGACGACGAGGCCGGTGCCGACGACCGCGCCGCCCAGCAGCAGCGGCGCGCAGCCGGCCAGCAGCGTGCTGCCGCAAAGCGCCAGCATGGCGGCGGATAGGCGGATGTTCACGGTTCGAGATCTCCCATCAACTGGTAATCGATCGCGTCACACAGGCAGTGCAGCACCAGCATGTGCACCTCGGCGACGCGCGCGCCACGCTCGTGCGGCACGGCCACCAGCACGTCGCTCTCGGCGAGCAGCTCGCGCAACTCCGAGGCGCCGCGCCCGGCCAGCAGCACGAGCGTCATGTCCTTGCCGCGCGCGGCGGCGATCAGCGGCGCGCTCTCGCCCTCGCCGTTGTCCACCAGCAGCAGCACGTCGCCGGGCAGGCCGAGTGCACGCACCTGCTCGACCGCCTGCGTGCCCAGCGCGACGGCCGCCAACGGCGGCCGCTCGCGCTCGAAGCGGCCGAGCAGCAGGCGCTGGAAGTGCAGCGCCAGCATCGCGCCGGTGCCCGCCGCATGCACGAGCACCTTGCCGCCGCCGGTGATGGCCCCCAGCAGCGCCTGCGCCGCTTCGGCCACCGGCCGGGCCAGCACTTCGGCCGACTGGTATTTCAGGTCGGCGCTCTCGAAGAACTGCTGCTGGATGCGCTGCTCGAGCATGGGGCATGCATCATATGACAGGGGTCGCGGCGCTCAGTTCCACCGCGGCCGCCGCCACCAGGCATCAACGCCACGGAGCCTTTGTGATGACCCCACGCGGACCGATCGTCGTCGCCACCGACTTCTCGGCGCATGCCCGCCATGCCGCCGACCGCGCCGCGCGGCTGGCGCACGAGACGCACACGCCGCTCGTCGTGATGCACGTGCTGCCCGGCGAGCCGCTGGCGCAGATCCGCGCCTGGCTGGGCGCGGCGAGCGCGCCCGAGCAGAAGATGCGCGACGAGGCGCGCACGCAGCTCGACACGCTCGCTGCCGACCTGGCGCGTGCCCGGCACGTGCAGGTGCAGACCGAACACGCCGCCGGCTCGGCGATGGACGAGATCCTCGCCGCCGCCGAACGGCTGGATGCGCCGCTGCTGGTGCTCGGCGCGCGCGGCGCGGGCTTCCTGCGCCGGCTGGTGCTCGGCACCACGTCGGAGCGGCTGATGCGCTGCACCGCGCGCCCGCTGCTCGTGGTGCGGCAGACGCCGCACGAGCCGTACCGGCGCGTGCTCGTCGCGGCCGACTTCTCGCCGTGGTCGCGCGAGGCGCTCGTGCTGGCGCGGCGCGCCGCCCCGCATGCGCACCTCGTGCTGTTCACGGCCTACGAGGTGCCGTTCGAGGAGAAGCTGCGCTTCGCCGGCGTCGATGCCGCGACGGTGGAGTCGTACCGCCAGCAGGCGCGCGCGCGGGCGCGGCAGCAGCTGCACACGCTGGCCGAAGGCGCAGGGCTCACGCCTTCACAGTGGGAGCCGTGCGTTGTCGAGGGCGACGCGTCGCTGCGCATCGTCGAGAACGAGCAGTCGCACGACTGCGACCTCGTCGTGCTGGGCAAACACGGCCAGTCGGCGACCGCCGACCTGCTGCTGGGCAGCGTCACCAAGCACGTGCTCGCCGAGGGCAGCGCCGACGTGCTGGTGTCGACGCGGCGCAGCGGCTGAGCGGCGCACTCAGGAACGCCGCTGCAGCGGCGGCGGCAGCGGGTCGCCGGCCTGGCGGCGGCGGAACAGCGCCGCGCGCGCCAGCACGATCGTCGTCACCGGCGCGGTGATCGACAGGATGATGATGATCAGCCACACGTGCAGCCCGAGGCCCGGGCTGCGCACGCTGAAGTGCACGATCGACGCCGCGGTCACCGCCCACGCCGCCAGCGTCGAGGTCAGCGCCGGCGCATGCATGCGCAGGAAGAAGTCGGGCAGCCGCGCCAGCCCGAGCGCCGAGGCGAGCACGAGCGCGCCGCTGGCCAGCAGCAGCACGGCGACGACGATCTCGGCGGCGAAGACCATCGTCAGATCACCGCGCCGCGCAGCAGGAACTTCGCCAGCGCCACCGAGCCGACAAAGCCGAACAGCACCATCATCAGCGCGCCCTCGAAGTACATCTCGCTGTCGTAGCGGATCGCCAGCACCAGCATCACCAGCATGCCGGCGACGTAGACGAAGTCCATCGCCAGCACGCGGTCCTGCGCTGTGGGGCCGCGCAGGATGCGCACGGCGCCGATCGCCATCGCCAGCGCGTACATCACGAGCGTGGCGGTGATCGAAAGCGAGAGCACGTCGATGGACACATCGCTCATTCGAAGATCTCCTTCAGCGGCTGTTCGTAGTCGGTCTTGTAGTGGGTGATGAAGGCGGCCACGTCGTCGTAGTTGTCGAGGTCGAAGACGTGGATCAGGAGCGCACTGCGGTCCGGCGCCAGCTCCGACCAGACGGTGCCGGGGATCACCGCGGTGATCATCGCCAGCGCCGCGAGCGCGTGCTCGTCGCGCAGCTCGAGCGGCACGACGACGAACGTGCCGCGCGGCGGCTTGCCCTCGCGCACGCCGGCGCGCAGCACGCCGGCGGCAACGACCAGCGCCGAGTGCACGACGTCGCGGCCGACGCGCAGGATCAGCCGCACGAGCGTCCCCCAGCGCCGCAGCGGCCCGGGCCGCGGGCGCAGCGGCGCGGCCAGCAGCGGCAGCACCACGGCCGCCACCGCCGCCATCAGCACGTGGCCCGCGCTCGCGCTGCGCGCCAGCAGCAGCCAGCCGGCGAAGAGGCCGAGCGACAGCCACGGCGAGGGCAGCAGCGGCCTCATCGCACCGCCGCCTTCACTGCGGTGGCGCGCTCGACCGGCCGCGCGCCGAGCACCGCATCGATGTACCCCCGGGGCGCGTGCAGCGCCTCGGCGGCGGCGCGCGTGTAGGCAAGCGTCGCCTCGGCGTGCAGCACCATCGCCACCGTCGTGGCCAGCAGCGCCGCGACCGGCAGCGTCTCGATGACACGCAGCCGCGGTGCCGGCCGCGCCTCGGCGGTCCAGAAGTGGCGCACGCCGACCCGCACCAGCGCCACCGCGGCGAACAGGCCCGAGACGAGCAGCAGCGCAAACAGCATCCACGCCGCCGGCGTCTGCTGATCGAGCAGCGCCCTCAGCATCGCCAGCTTCGCGACAAAGCCCGACATCGGCGGCAGCCCGGCGATCACCAGCGCGGTGAGACCAAACGCGATGCCGAGGAAGGCCAGCGCCGCGGGGATCGCGCGGCCGGTCAGCGCCTGCTCGTCGTCGTCGAGGTTGGTGACCTCCGGCGGCCCGGCGTCGATGAAGGCGGGCGGCGGCGCCTGCCCGTCGTCGCGCAGCGGCGGGTCGGCCTCGACCTGGCGCGCCCGGTCGAGCAGCTCGACGAGCAGGAACATCGCGCACGCCGCGAGCGTCGAGCTGGCGAGATAAAAGAGCGCCCCGGCACCGAGCGCCGGCGCGTCGAAGCCGATCGTCGCCACCAGCGTGCCCGACGACGCGATCACCGAATACGCCGCCAGCCGCCCCGGCTGCTGCGACGCGAGCATGCCCACGGCGCCGAAGGCGAGCGTGACGATGCCGCCCCAGACGAGCGCGTCGCCGCCGAAGCCGGCCGACGCGGCCGCTTCGGCATCGGCCGGAAAGCACAGCGTCCACAGGCGCAGCACCGCGTAGACGCCGACCTTCGTGAGGATGGCGAACACCGCCGCGGCCGGCGCGCTGGCCGCCGCGTAGGCGCCGGGCAGCCAGAAGTTCAGCGGCCACAGCGCCGCCTTCGCGAGGAAGGCGATGGCCATGATCGCGGCGCCGGCGTGCAGCAGCCCGCGGTCGCCTTCGGGCACGGCCGGCAGCTTGCTCGCGATGTCGGCCATGTTCAGCGTGCCGGTGACGCCGTACAGCACCGCGACGCCGATCAGGAACAACAGCGACGCGACGAGGTTGACGGCGATGTAGTGCAACCCCGCACGCACGCGATCGCCGCCGCCGCCGTGCAGCAAGAGGCCATAGCTGGCCGCCAGCAGCACCTCGAAGAAGACGAAGAGATTGAAGAGGTCCGCGGTGAGGAACGCGCCCGCCAGCCCCATCAGCTGCAACTGGAAGAGCGTGTGGAAGTAGACCCCGGCGTGCTGCCAGCGCGCCAGCGCATAGAGCAGTGCCGCGAGGCCGACGCAGCCGGCCAGCACCAGCAGCAGCGCCGAGAGCCGATCGGCGACGAGCACGATGCCGTAGGGCACCGGCCAGTTGCCCGGCAGGTAGACGCCGAACGCCGCCGGCGCGTCATCGGCGTGCACGCCGAGCAGGATCGCCACCGCCACGGCCAGCCCGGCGGTGGTGGCGGCGACGTTGATCACCGCCTTCAGGCCGCGCCGGCCCTTGATCAAGAGCAGCAGCGCCGCGGTGGCCAGCGGCAGGAGCACCGGCACGACGAGCAGGTGGGCCGGCGTTGCGCCGGCGCCAAAGATCACGGCCGCTCCTCCTGCCCGTCGACGTGGTCGCCGCCCGACAGGCCCCGCAGCACCAGCAGCACGACGAGGAACAGCGCCGTCGTCGCGAAGCCGATGACGATGGCCGTCAGCACCAGCGACTGCGGCACCGGGTCGGTGTAGTTCTCGAGCGTCGCGGCCAGCCCGGCGCGCACGATCGGCTCGCGGTCGATCGCCAGGCTGCCGACACTGAAGATGAAGAGGTTGATCGCGTACGACAGCATCGCCAGGCCGATCAACACCTGGAACGTGCGCGGCCGCAGCACCAGCCAGACGCCGGCGCCGGTCATCACGCCGATGGCGATGGAGATCACGGCTTCCATGCTTTTCCGTTCGCCCTGAGCAGGGGACTGAGCTTGTCGAAGGCCCCGTGTCGAAGGGTTGGCCGCAGTAGCACGTCACCCATCCTCGCCACCCCTGCGCCGCCGCGCCCGTAGCGACTGGTGCGCCAGCGCAATCAACATCAACAGCGTTGCGCCGACGACGACGGCGAAGACGCCGAGGTCGAACAGCGCCGCGCTCGGCAGATGCAGCTCGCCGACGAGCGGCCAGCGCACATGCGCCGTGTGGCTCGTCAGGAACGGGTGGCCCCACCACAGCGAGCCCAGGCCCGTGGCCACCGCGAGCAGCAGGCCGAAGGCGATCCAGCGCGTCGGCAGCAGTTCCATGCGCTGCTCGACCCAGCGCGTGCCGCTGACGATGTACTGCGCGATGAAGGCGATCGAGACGACGAGGCCGGCGACGAAGCCGCCGCCCGGCTCGTTGTGCCCGCGCATGAACAGGTGCAGCGCAAAGAGCCCCGCCACCGGCAGCAGCAGCCGCACCAGCACGGCCGGCACCTCCATGTACGGCGGCAGGAAGTCGTCGCCTTCGCCGTCGCGGTCGATCAGGTCCTCGCCGGCCGCCTCGACCGGCGAGCGCTGCTGCTGCGTCGGCTCGGCCACCTCGGGCGCGGGGCGGAAGCGCCTGAGCAGCGCGTAGACGATGATGCCGACGATGCCGAGCACGGTGATCTCGCCGAGCGTGTCGAAGGCGCGGAAGTCCACCAGCATGACGTTCACGACGTTGGTGCCGCCGCCGGCGGGCAACGCGTTGCCGATGAAGAACGGCGCGATCGACAGCGGCGCGTGCCGCGTCAGCAGGGCGTACGACAGCGCCGCGAGCCCGATGCCCAGCGCCGCCGCGAGCACGAGGTCGCGCCGCCGGCGCCAGCGCGCACGCGCCACCGTGCGCGGGTCGTCGATCTGCACGCGCTTGGGCATCCAGCGCAGGCCGAGCAGGAAGAGCACGAGCGTCACCACCTCGACGGCGAGCTGCGTCAGCGCCAGGTCGGGCGCCGAGAACCAGGCGAAGGTGATGCACAGCGCCAGCCCCACCACCGACAACATCGCCAGCGCCGCCAGGCGGTGGAACTTGGCCTGGTGCGCCGCGCCGACGGCGCAGGCGCCGGCGACGATCCAGAGCCCCACGAACTCGGGCGTCGCCGGCACGCGCGGCCGGTCGCCCCAGGCCAGCGGCACGATCGCCGCCGACGCCAGGCCCGCGAGGCCGGCGATCAGCAGCATCGCAAAGAGCTGCGGCTGCAGCCGGCGGCTGCCGAAGAAGCGGTTGACGCGCCGCGCGGTGGCCGAGGTCCACGCGAGCGCGCGTTCGTACAGGCCCTTGCCGTCGAGCCCGGGCAGCAGCGGCGCGGCGTTCGTCGGCCGCTGCCGCAGCCACCCGGCATAACGCAGATACACCACGGCGCCGCCGGCCAGCGCAATCAGGCTCATCACGAGCGGCGCGTTGAAGCCATGCCACACGGCCAGGCTGTACGCCGGCAGCGTGCCGCCGACGACCGGCTGCGCGGCGAGCGCGAGCACCGGCCCGATCGACCAGGCGGGGAACATGCCGACCACGAGGCACGCCAGCACCAGCAGCTCGATCGGCACGCGCATCCAGCGCACCGGCTCGTGTGGCACGCGCGGGCAGCGCACCGGCGGCGCGCCGAAGAAGACATCGTGGCCGAAGCGCAGCGAATACACGACGGCGAACAAGCCGGCCAGCGTGGCCGCGGCCGGCAGGCCGAAACGCAGCGCGGGATGTGTGCCGACGACCACCGTCTCGGCGAAGAACATCTCCTTGGACAGGAAGCCGTTGAGCAGCGGCACGCCGGCCATCGCCGCGCAGGCGACGATCGCCAGCGTGCCGGTGATCGGCATGGTGCGGAACAGGCCATCGAGCCGGCGCATGTCGCGCGTGCCGGTCTCGTGGTCGATGATGCCCACCGACATGAACAGCGACGCCTTGAACGTCGCGTGATTCATCATGTGGAAGACCGCCGCCACCGCGGCGAGCGGACTGTTCAGCCCGAGCAGCAGCGTCACGAGGCCGAGGTGGCTGATCGTCGAATACGCGAGCAGCCCCTTCAGGTCGTTCTGGAACATCGCCAGGTAGCTGCCGAGCAGCAGCGTGGCGAGCCCCGCGCCGCCGACGATCCAGAACCACGCGTCGGTGCCCGACAGCACCGGCCACAGCCGCGCGAGCAGGAAGACGCCGGCCTTCACCATCGTCGCCGAGTGCAGGTAGGCCGACACCGGCGTCGGCGCGGCCATCGCGTGCGGCAGCCAGAAGTGGAACGGGAACTGCGCGCTCTTGGTCAGCGCCCCGGCGAGCACGAGCACCAGCGCCAGCGGATACAGCGGGTGCGTCAGCACCGTGCCGCCGGCGCGCAGCACGTCGTCGAGCTCCAGGCTGCCGACGATGTGGCCGAGCAGCAGCACGCCGGCCAGCAGCGCGAGGCCGCCGGTGGCCGTGACCGTGAAGGCCATGCGCGCGCCGCGCCGCGCATCCTTGCGGTGGGTCCAGTAGCCGATCAGCAGGAACGAGAAGACGCTTGTCAGCTCCCAGAAGACGACGAGCTGCACGAGGTTGCCCGAGACGACGACGCCGAGCATCGCGCCCATGAAGCCGAGCAGCAGCGAATAGAAGCGCGCCGCCGGGTCGTCGGCCGAGAGGTAGTAGCGCGCGTAGACGATCACGAGCAGGCCGATGCCGCTGACCAGCATCGCGAACATCCACGCGAAGCCATCGAGCCGCACGACGATGTCGATGCCCAGGCTCGGCAGCCAGGTCAGCCGCTCGCTGACGACCTGGCCGGCGGCGATCTCGGGGTACAGCGAGGCGAGCTGCACCGCGATGACGAGCGCGACGAAGGCCGCCCACAGCGACTCGACGTTGCGCGCGTTCGTCGGCAGCAGCGCGGCGACCGCGCTGCCGATGAAGGGCCACGTGAGCAGCAGGAGCAACGACATTGGCGGCGGAGTCTACGTGCGGGCGCCGCATGGCCCGGCGCGCGGCGGCGGGCCGTCTCCGCCCGCGCCTGTCCCCGCGCCGTGCGGGGTCATGCCAGACTGCGATCGAACGACAGACTCGAACGACGAACGACAGGGAGGAAACGCCCGCGATGCCACGCCCCACCGACGCCGCCGCCCCGCCGCCGGACGCCGCCGTGCCCTGGCATGCGCTCGGCGCCGACGAGGTGCAGCAGCGCCTGCAATGCCCGCCGGCCGGGCTGGACGAAGCCGAGGTGCAGCGGCGGCTGGCGCAGCATGGCCCGAACCGCCTGGCGCCGCCGCGCAAGCGCGGGCCGCTCGTGCGCTTCCTGCTGCAGTTCCACAACATCCTGCTTTATGTGATGCTCGCCGCCGCGGTCATCACCGCGGCGCTCGGCCACTGGGTGGACACCGGCGTGCTGCTCGCCGCGGTGGTGGTCAACGCGATCATCGGCTTCATCCAGGAGGGCAAGGCCGAGTCGGCGCTCGAAGCGATCCGCTCGATGCTCTCGCCGCGCGCCACCGTGCTGCGCGACGGACGGCGCCTCGACATCGACGCCGCGGAGCTGGTGCCCGGCGACCGCGTGCTGCTCGCCTCGGGCGACCGCGTGCCGGCCGACCTGCGCCTGGTCGACGTGCGCGAGCTGCGCGTCGAAGAGGCCGCGCTCACCGGCGAATCGCTGCCGGTGGACAAGGGCACGCCGGCGGTGGCTGCCGATGCATCGCTCGGCGACCGCGCCGGCATGGTCCACGCCGGCACGCTGGTCGTCTACGGCCAGGCCACCGGCGTCGTCGTCGCCACCGGCGGGCGCACCGAGATCGGCCAGATCAACCGCATGCTGGCCGGCATCCGCGAGCTGAACACGCCACTGCTGCGCCAGATCGACCGCTTCGGCCACTTCCTCGCGGCGACGATCCTCGCGTTCTCGGCGCTGACCTTCGTCGTCGGCGTGCTCTGGCGCGGCCATGCGCCGGCCGAGATGTTCATGATGGTCGTCGCGCTCGCGGCCTCGGCCATCCCCGAGGGGCTGCCGGCGATCATGACGGTGACGCTGGCGCTCGGCGTGCAGCGCATGGCACGCCGGCACGCCATCGTGCGCCGGCTGCCGGCGGTGGAGGCGCTCGGCTCGGTCACCGTGATCTGCTCGGACAAGACCGGCACGTTGACGCGCAACGAGATGACGGTGCGCCGCGTCGTCTGCGCCGGCATGGCGGTGGACGTGTCGGGCGGCGGCTACGAGCCGGTGGGCGACTTCAGCGTCGGCGAGCGCGTCATCGACAGCGACCGCCATCCCGCACTCGCGCTGCTGCTGCGCGCCGGCGTGCTGTGCAACGACGCGCAGCTGCACGACGACCACGGCAGCTGGAGCATCGTCGGCGACCCGACCGAGGGCGCGCTGCTCGTGCTCGGCCAGAAGGCCGGCTTCACGCAGCACATCGGCAGCGCCGAATGGCCGCGGCTCGACTCGATCCCGTTCGAGTCGCAGCACCGCTTCATGGCCACCTGGCACCGCGACGCGGATGGCCAGGCGTGGATCTTCGTCAAGGGCGCGCCCGAGCGGATGCTCGACATCTGCGCGAACGAACTCGGCGACGACGGCGAGCGCGCGCTCGATGTCGACACCTGGCGCCGCATGGCCACCGATACCGCGGCACGCGGCATGCGTCTCCTGGGCCTGGCTTGCAAGCGCGCCGGGCCGGCCGGCGAGCGGCTGACGTTTTCCGATGTCGAACACGGCTTCACGATGCTGGGGCTCGTGGGCATCGTCGACCCGCCGCGCGAGGAATCGATCCGCGCCGTCGCCGAGTGCCACGCCGCGGGCATCCGCGTGAAGATGATCACCGGCGACCACGTCGAGACGGCGCGCGCGATCGGCGCGCAGCTCGCCATCGGCGCCGGCAAGCCCGCGATCTCCGGCGCCGAACTCGCGCTGATGGACGACGCGTCGCTACGCAGCGTGGCGATGGAGGTCGATGTCTTCGCGCGCGCCAGCCCCGAGCACAAGCTGCGCCTCGTGCAGGCGCTTCAGGAAGACGGCCAGGTCGTCGCGATGACCGGCGACGGCGTCAACGACGCGCCGGCGTTGAAGCGCGCCGATGTCGGCGTGGCGATGGGCAAGAAGGGCACCGAGGCGGCGAAGGAGGCCTCCGACGTGGTGCTCGCCGACGACAACTTCGCGACCATCGCCGCCGCGGTGCGCGAAGGGCGCGCCGTCTACGACAACCTGAAGAAGTTCATCCTCTTCATGCTGCCGACCAACGGCGGCGAGGCGCTCGTCGTCGTCGCGGCGATCCTCTTCGAGCTGACGCTGCCGCTGACGCCGGCGCAGATCCTGTGGATCAACATGGTCACCTCGGCCTCGCTCGGCATCGCGCTTGCGTTCGAGCCGGCCGAGGCCGGCATCATGCGCCGCGCACCGCGCCCGCCTGGCCAATCGCTTCTGAGCGGCTTCTTCGTCTGGCGCGTCGTGCTCGTCTCGGTGCTGATGATGACCGGCGCGCTCGGCCTGTTCCTGTGGGAACTGGCGCTCGGCACGAGCATCGAAACGGCGCGCACGATGGCCGTCAACGCCATCGTCGCGGCCGAGATGTTCTACCTGATCAACAGCCGCCACCTCCTCGCCGGCGTGCTGAACCGCGAAGGCCTCACCGGCAACCGCGTGGCGCTCTGGGCGATCGCGGCCTGTGTGCTGCTGCAGGCGGCCTTCACGCACCTGCCGGTAATGCAGGGCATCTTCGGCTCCACCGACCTCGATGCCATCGAGTGGCTGAAGGTGCTCGGCGCCGGCCTGCTCGTCTTCGTCGTGGCCGAGGTGGAGAAGGTGGTGATCGGGCGCACGGCCTGGGCGCGGCGGGCGGCGGGGTAGGTCGCGCGCAACACGCCTCGGCCCGCATCGCCTGCTTCGGTGCTACCAGTAGCGCGGCCCCGGGAACGCGGCCAGCGCGGGATCCGCAGTCACCAGCGGCAGGCCTTCGAGTTCTGCCTGGGCTGCCAGCAAGCGATCGAACGGGTCGCGGTGTTCGCTCGCGTAGCCGCCGGCACGCAGCGCATGCCGCTGCTGGATCGGCAGGGGCGTGAAGCCATCGGCCTGCACCAGTTCGGCGAACCGCGCCGCGGCCTCGGGGACCTCGTCGAGCTTGCCCAGCCGCTGCTTGATCGCGACTTCCCAGGCACTGGCCGCGCTGACGAAGACCTCGTTGCCCTCGTCCTTGATGGCACGCTGCGCCTTGGCGGACAGCCGCCGATCGGCGGTCCACCACCAAAGCAAGGCGTGGGTGTCGAGCAGCAGCTTCATCGCCCGCGCAATGCCGGCCGCGCCTTCAACGCGGCTCCCACGCGTCGAGTTCGGCCGCCGGCAGCGGCTCGAAGAAGGCCGGGCCGACTTGGCCCGCCAGACGGCCGCTTTGCCGCCGCGCCGGCACCGGCGCCAGCGGCACCAGCCGCGCCACCGGCTTGCCGGCCTTGGCCAGCACGATCTCGCGGCCGGCCTGCACCTCGTCGAGAAGGCGCGACAGGTGCGTCTTGGCTTCGTGCACGTTGACCGTCGAGTTCATATGAGCCTCATCAGACTTGGTCCAGTGGCTTAGTCTACCTGAAGCGCGCCGCAGGATCGGACTGCCTTGCACCGCGGGCGCCTGCCGCCGGCCGCGCGCGAGACTCCGTACGCGCCCATGCCAAGGAGCTGGCGTGGTCAATCCGCTGGTCGCCGGACGGCCCTGGCACGGCAGGTTGCCGCAAGGCGCCGCGGCGGCACCGGTCAACCCGTGCGGGTCAGCGCCGCGATGGCGCCGAGGACGACTTCGGGGTAGAGGTAGGCGTTGCCCGCCAGCGCCGGCCACGCGGACCTGTCGCGCACGCGGCGCGACGGGCGCTTCGTCGCGCGCTCGGCGGCAGGTGCGGCCGCAGGCTCGCCGCCGGGCCCACTGTCGCCCGCCCCTTCGCCCGCCGCCCCGCCCACCTCCTGCGCGAACGCACGCAGCACGGTCGCCGCGCGGCCGAGCGCGGCCAGCAGTTCGGCCTCGTCGAGCAGCGGCGGCGGCTCGCCGTCGAGCATGAAGTCTTCCCACTCGAGCAGGTCGAACAGGAACTGGCCGCCCTTGTAGTACGGGTGCGGCGCGAGCGCGGCGAGCCACGCGTCGGCGCGCGCGGCTTCGTCGCGGCGCATCGCCGCGCCGCGCCGCGCCAGCGTGCACAGCACCGCGCGCGCCTGCGCGTTGTGCCGGGCCAGCGCTTGCAGCAGCGCCTGATCGGCCAGGTTGAACGGCAGTGCCGAAGCCGGGCCGCTGTTCATCGGCCGCTCACCGCGAAGGTCGCATTGCAGTTCACAGCGCGCGCGTGGTCACGTAGTGGGCGATCTGCCTGAGCACCGCCTTGGCCTCATTGTTCCCGATGAACGCGAGGTCGCGTTCGAAGTGCCGCACGCCGCGGTGCGCAAGGCGGTCGGCGAGCGCAATCGCATAGTCGATCGAGCCGGCCTTCTTCATCGCCGCCAGCATCTCCTCGGCGTGCGCCTGCGTCTTGGCCTCGCGCGGCAGCGCGTTGATCGCGCGCATGCGCCGCTTGACGCGCTCGTTCGCGCTGCGGAAGAGATGGATCATCATCACCGTGCGCTTGCCTTCGAGCAGGTCGCCGAGCGCCTCCTTGCCGTAGCGCTCGGTCTCGCCGACGAGGTTGAGCACGTCGTCCTGGATCTGGAACGCGATACCGATCAGGCGGAAGGTCTCGTTGAAGCGCGCCAGCACCTCGGGGTCGGTGACGCCGGCGCACACCGCGCCCATGCGCGCCGGCGTGATGCAGGTGTACCAGCCGGTCTTCTGCGTGCTCATGCGGAAGTAGTCGGCGTCGCGCGGCGGCACGACGTTGCGGCGGATCCAGCCGAGTTCGACGGCTTGGCCCTCCACCGTCTCGCGGCACATGTGCAGCACCTCGTGGATCAGCGCCAGCGTGCCGGCCAACCCGCGCGTGGGCAGGTTCGACAGCACGAGGTCGACCGCGAACAGGTTCATGCCGTCGCCGGCGTTGACCGCGATGCCGACGCCGTACTTCTGGTGCAGCGTCGGCCGGCCGCGGCGGTGCGTCGAGCCGTCGGCGATGTCGTCGTGGACGAGAAAGCCGTTGTGGAACATCTCGAGCGCGGCGGCGGCGCGCACGCCGTGCTCGAGCGCACCACCGAGCGCCATGCAAGTTGCGATGACGAGCGTGGGCCTGAGGCCCTTGCCTTCGCGCGTGACGTAGTCGCGCATCGGCTCGTACAGCTCCTCGCGCGGCGCGCGGCGCTTGGGCAAGAGCGACAGGATCTCCTCGGTGACGCGGGCCTTGAAGCGCTGCATCGTCTGCTGGAGGTCGTTGTCGAACACCGGCGGCTGGTCGCCCCAGGCGTGGCCGCGGCGGCCGTCCCAGAGGCTGCGCGCGCGCGCGAAGAACGGCGGGTGATCGGCGCGCCGCAGCTCGACGTCGGCCGGGTAGCGGCGGTCGAGGTAGTCGAGCGCCGGCCACTGGCTGGGCGCCCGCTGCGCGACGCCGCGCCGCCGTGCCGGTGCCTCGGTGCGCACCGGCTCGCGCCAGCGCGCCGCGTGCTGCTCGCGGTAGGCCGCCCACAGCGCCTGCACCGCGCGCAGGCCGCTCGCGCGCTGCGCCAGCAGCGCGAAGCAGCGCCAGGTGGCGAGCACCTCCTCGCGCGTGCCGCGCACGTCCAGGCTGCCGGCGAAGAGCGCGTCCACGGGCTTCCTGTCGGCGTCGAACAAGAGCTTCAGCGAGCGGTCGTCGAAGTGCACCGCGACCGACGGCGTTTCGGGTTCGGTGGGTGTCGCGACGAGCCGGCTGTGCTCGCGGTGCAGCGACGCGTGGCTGCCGTCGCCGAAGTGCAGCGCGAGGTGCACCGCGGCCAGCTCATGCGCCGCGGCGGCCATCACGGCCGGCGCGCGCGCGCCGATCGTCTCGACGGTGGCGACGAGCAGCGCGGCGGAGCTGCCGAGGTCGGCGAGTCGATCGAGACCGTTGCCGTTGCCGTTGCCGGTGCCATTCCCGGCGAGGCTAGCGCGCGGCATCGGCCCCTCCGGCGAACTCGACGATGCCGCGCGTGCGGATCTCGAAGCGCTCGCGGCCCAGGCGCCCGGCCAGCAGGCAAGGCCCCACGACCTCGTGCACGCTGAAGGGCGCCAGGCTCGTCTCGCTCGGGATGACGATGCGCGCCGCGGCCTCGGACTCGAAGTCGAGCAGCACGGAGTCGCCGCCCAAACGCGCGCTGATGACGAGCCGCCGCGGCACCGGCGCCATCGGCGGCTCGCCGAAGCGCCGCGCGAGCGACGGCACAAGCGCCACCGCGTCGCGGTCGAGCACGCCGCGCACCGCCAGGCTCACGCAGCGGCGCGGGAAGTGGCGCACCAGGCGCCCGCGCCGCCACAGCATCACCGAGGCGGTCGTCGCATCGGCGGGCGACGCCGGCATCGTCGGGCGGATGAAGGTGAACACCGCGGCCCACGGCGGCGGCTCGGCGTCGTCGCCCGCGAGGTCGTTGGCGAAGCCGAACACCCATTCGCCGAGTTCGGGCCAGCCCCAGCGCCCGCGCACGCGCTCGTGGTAGCCGACCGCATCGACGCCGCGATGCACGCGGCCATTGAGCCGCCAGGTACCGCGTGCGCGCACGCCGGCCTCGCTTTGCCAGCGCAGGTGGTGGTCGCCGGCGAACGGCGCGCACTGGCTGGTGCAGGGGTGCGCGGTGCGGCGCAGTTGCAGGTCGACCGCGGGCTCGCCGGCGGTGGAGGCGAGCGTCAGCCGCGAAGACTCGCCCAGCGCATGCGGCTGGCGGAACGCCGACCACGGCGGCGCCGAGATGTCGGCGTTGAACGGGCTCGCGCACCACGGCTGGCCGCGCTCGTGCAGCACCACGATGGTGGTGAAGCGGGTCGCGTCGCCGCTCGCGTCCGGCCCCAGCCAGGCGGCGTTGGCGACCATCGCCAGGCGCCCGTCGCGCGACAGGAAGGCGTAGTGCAGCCAGCGCCGCTCGATCGGGTCGACGAGGTCGATGCGCGGAAACGGGCCGGCGGGCCCGAGCGCGGCGAGCCCGGGCAGCGGGCCGGCCGCGAGCAGCGGCTCCGGGGGTGGATGAAACGATCGCAGCGCCGTCATCGGTCGGCCCGATTCTGGCCGCGACAGTGCCCGCTGCTTCAGCCCGGCGCACGACGCCGCGGCCGCGAATCTAGGGGAGGCGGCTTGTCGCCGGCAGACGGCCGGCCTATCGTGAACCGCCCCATAGAGCTTGCTCAATGCGCGGCCTCCATCACACGCTAGGCTGAATTCGATGAGCGAATCGTCGCCGCCTCCCGAATCGCGCCGCGCGGGCTTGGCAATTCGCCCCGGGCGGGCGAAGTTTCCGCGCCCCGCCCGCTCGGCCGCGACGGCGCCCACCGCCGCGATCCAACCGATCGCCTTCGAGCCGCTCGAAATCATGAGCCACCGCGCGCTCGCCGCCGCGCAGCGCGAGGTGGCGGCGCGCGTGGACAGCGCGCCCGAGCTGGCGGTGATGCTGCTGATCAACCCGGTGCTTGCCTTCGAGCGCCTGGGCGTCAAGCTCAGCCCCGAGATGGCTCACCACGTGCTGCACACGATCCAGCACCCGAAGGCGCTGCGCACGCGCCGCGACGAGCTGGAGGCCAAGCTGCAAGAGGCGCTCGGCGAGCCGCCGCAGCCGACCGACGCGGTGTGGAACCGCCACTTCCTGTTCGAGCTGCGCCGGCTGAAGCCGCTCGAGATCGGCGGGCGCGAGCCGGTCTACCGCCCGCCGCTCGGCGAGGCCGAGAGCGCAAAGCTGCATGCGCTCAGGCCCGCCGGCACCGCGCGTTATCCGCAGCCGCGATTGCTGGCGCCGCGCAACCGCGTCGGCGCGGTGCCGTTCAACCCGGCGTTGCGCCGCATCGACCTCGACGCGCCGGCGCCCAAGCTGCCGGTGGCCAAGGAGCTGCCCGGGCAGGTGCCGCTCGAAGACCTGTGGTTCTACAAGGACCTCGATCCGATCGTGCGCGACGCGCTCGAGCTCGGCGTGATCCGCCGCCGCGCCTTCCCGGTGCACTCGCCCGACAGTTTCCGCAGGATCCTCGAAGGCACGAAGTCCAACGCGTTCAGGCGCTGGATCACGAGCATCCGCTTCAACCCGCCGGCGCGCAAAGGCGGCGAGGCGGAATAGAGCGGACCGAAGCCAGCAGAGCCGCCCATGAGCCTGACGGCCAACTTCGACTACTGCGTGCAGCTCGGCCTCGCGCCGGTGAAGACGATCTTTCACCTCGCGCTGAAGAACGAGGAGCTGTTCCAGCACAACGTCGGGCCGTTCGAGCGCACCTTCTCCGGCCGCACGCTCACCGTGAGCGCGCGCCTGCTCGACGACGAGACCGACCCGGCCGACCTCGAGTTCGCCGACGACAAGCACATCCGCTTCATGCTGCCGTTCGAGCTGACGGTGCTGACGCCCGATGCGCCCGACCCCTCGCTCGCGAGCGTCACGCTGAAGGCCACCTGCACGTTGCCCGGGGCGCTGGCCAACTGGCCGGTGGACGGCGAAGACCAGCTCGGCGTCGACTTTTCGGCCGTCACTGCCGCCGACGTCACGGTGCCGTCCGTCACCGGCCTGCCGGCGCTCGACGCCGCGCGCTTCCTCGCGGCGATCCACACCAAGTACGTCGCGCTGCCGACGCGCACCTTCACGCTGGCCGACAACGTGCTCGTCATCTACGACGGCAACCGCGACCCGCTGCTGGTGCCGCCGAACGAGGCCATGCCGGCCGAGATCCAGACCGCGATCGAGGTGCACGACGGCAAGCAGTACCTGAAGGTGACGCTGCCGCTGCACGCCACGGTGCCTTCGGCGCTGGGCTTCGCGCACTACGGCCACGCGAGCTTCTGGCGCGAGATCGTGATGGGCGACGCGACGGTGTCGGTGAACATGGGCACCGAGCCCGCCGCGGCGGCGCTGAAGACGACGATCGACTTTGCCGGCACGCCCTCGTTCGAGGCCACGGTGGCCGCCACGCTGCAGCCGCTGCTCGTCGGCCGGCTCGCCGGCTTCGGCACCATCACCGAGCCGTGGTTCACCGAGGCCACCGCCAAGAGCCTGCTCGCGGCCGAGGTCGCCGCCTATGTGTCGACGCGGCGATTCCCGCTGTACACGCCGCGCTCGGGCGACCCGGCGGTGCCGCTGTCCACGCCGGTCGGCTTCTTGCTGCCGGCCGAAGGCATCCTCGCCGTGCTGATGAACCGGCGCGATGCGGGCGTCGCCGACCACGCGCCCGATGCCTTCCTCGGCAGCCACCAGGTGGCGCTGGCGGTGGGCCGCGCGGCGCTGGACGAGATGATCCAGCGTGCGATGAACGAGCAGTTCCCGGGCGTCAACACCGACGGCGGCGCCGAGGTCAGCACCGACGAAGGCACGGCGACGCTGTACACGCTGACCGTGACGCCGTCGGACGCCGGCACGCACGATCAGAGCGAAGGCCACCTGTGGGCGAGCGGCTTCGCCGAGGTGCACATCGACTGCTGGCCCGACCCCGATGTCACCTTCGACGGCCCGATCTTCCTGCGCGCGGTGCTCACCGAGACCGACGAGGAGTGTTCGATGCGCGTCGAGCCCGAGATGGGCGAGTTCGACGCCGGCCAGAGCTGCTGCGACGTCTTCATCGACATCCTGATTCCGGTGGTCGGCATCGTGATGCTGATCGTCATCGAGTCGATGATCGACAAGGTCGGCGGCGAACTCGCGGCCGATTTCGCCGGCCAGCAGGCGCGCCACATCGAGGCGATTCCGCCCTTCGTCGCCGGTGTCGCCGAACTGCAGGCGTGCCTCGAAAGCCTCACGGTCAGCAGCCAGGGCCTGGTGTTCCCCGGCAAGCTGCGCATCCGCCGCGAGGGCCGCAGTTTCGAAGACCTGTCCGAATCGGGCGACCTGCCTCGCCCCTGAACGCATCAAGGAGGCCTTATGCCCATCACCCGCGGCTTCGTCGAACGGCTCGAGATCGGCCGGGCCGGGCTCGTCACCGCCTCGCTGCGCATGGACGACGGCACGACGGCCGACTATCTGATCCAGGACCTCGACGCCGACCCCGAACGCTTCAACGAGCGGCTGTCCAAGCTCGGCGTGCTGCGCGACGCGATGACGCGCGCCGAGCCGGTGGAAATCGAGTTCGCGGGCGAGGGCAACCAGGCGCGCACGATCGAGCGCGTCGCGCGCATCACGCGCGACAACGTCGAGGCGACCCGCGAGACGCAGCGCCTGCCGGTGATGGTGGCGGGCATCGCGCTGACGGCCGAGAACCGCACCGGCTCGCGCGCCGAGACCAGCGACGTGGCCGCGGTGGCGACGCTGAACGCCGCCGGCGCGTTCACCGTGTACGCGCTCGACATGCAGCGGCCCGAGCGCGCCGTCGTCGTGCAGATGCTCGAAATGCTGCGCGCCGCACAGACCGCCGGCACGCCGGTGACGCTGACCGTGGAGCCCAAGCAGCAGCGCATCGTCGGCGTGCAGGCGGGCGACGCGACCGGCAGCCTGAGCGGCGAGGGCGGCGATACGCTCGACGGCTTCGTCGAATCGCTCACCGTCGCGCCGATGCTGGCGCCGCTGGGCAACCTCGCGCTCGTCGAGTTCACGACCGCGCCGCCGTTCGCCGGCGCCGGCAATGTCGTCGAGCTGGTGCCGTTCACGCCGGCGGCGCGTCGCCTTGTCGTCGTGCAGGGCTCGCTCGAATACGAGCTGTTCCTCGCCGCGCTGCGCGACAAGCTGCGCATGCGGGTGCTGACCGGCGCCGAGGTGGGCGGGCGCCCCGGCAACGAGGGCGCGGTGAAGACGGGCGAGCTGTCGCACATTGCCCGGGCCTCGCCGAACGAGAAGGAGCCGATGAGGCTCGTGCGCGCGGCCCAGTTGCTCACGGCGCTGGCCAGCGCCAGCCGCCCGGTGTGGATCCAGATCTCGCGCCAGTCGCTCGATCAAGGGCCCGAAGGCGAACGCTGCACGACGGGCCTGCCGTCGAGCGACTTGACGCCGCTCGGCCTGCGCGACCTGCGCCTGCCGTACACCGCCGAGTGGGTCGGCCACGGCTGTTTCAACCCCGGCGTGTACCGCTTACAGTTCGGCATGAAGGTCGAGTTTGAGGTCTTCGTGGACGGCAAGTCGCTGTGCGTGCATGCGTCGGACGACGGCAAGGTGAAGTTCGCGCATGCGTGCCTGTGCGGCGACCACGAAGTGCGCGTCGTGCTCGAAGGCTGGACCTGCAAGCAGACCTTCGAGATGGACGTTTACCGCATCCGTTGAAGCATGGCCGCCGACGAACTCATCCTGCGCCAGAACGAAGGCGACGCGCTGGCCCTGGAGCACGCCGGCCGCGTCGAGCACAAGGCCGAGCTGGTGCACGCCACCACGCCCGAGCGGCCGCTCGTGCACATGGTGATGTGGGACGAGAAGGCGAATGTCGACGTGAAGGGCCGCCTCGTGCTGGCCGGCGACGACAAGGCGCCGCTCGAAGTGCGCATGCACCACGCCTTCGACAATGATCACCGGCAGACACACCGCATCGAGACGGCGCTCGAGCGCCCCGTGCACCACGCGCTGCAGATGCGCACGCCGCTGCAGGTGCGCTTTTGCAATACGTGGCAGATCGCCTCGGACTACACGATCGAGATCCGCCTGGGCGACAACCGCGTGATCGGCGTGCGCCTCACCGGCGCCACGGTGGCCAAGCCGCTGCCGTGTGACGACGAGCCGTGCCCGCCGGCGGTGCTGACGCATCCGACGCATCCGTAGAGCGCTGCCGCTTCCTCGCTCATGGCCGACCCCCGCGACCCGCAGCCCGCCCCCGACATCGCCACCGGCGTGGCCAACGTCATCGACGCGGCGCTCGGCGTCGGCGTCGCGCTCGCGCGCGTCGCGGCCGAAGCGACGGCGCTCGGCCGCGCCGTCGAGCCGGTGCCGCCCGGCACGCCGGCGCTGAGCGCCATCGTGCGCTACGGCGTCACCGCGGCCGGCAACCTCGCCTCGGCGCTGGTGTCGGGCGCGCAGGGCTTGAAGCCGGGGGTGTCGGCGTCGGCGCGGCCGGCGGGATCGGGCAGTTCGGCGAGCTCGTCGTCGGCCGGCCCGAAAACGAATGCCGCCGCGGCACGCGCCGGCGGCCCGCGCGTGGCGCGCGGCGCGACGCTGCGCGTGCCGCTGTCGGTGGAGAACCCGAGCGAGCGGGCGATGAACGGGCTGGCGCCACGCTGGCGCGCCACGCGCGCGGGCGGCGCCGACGTCTCGGCGCTCGTCGATGCGCGCTGCGTGCAGTTCAGCCCCGCCGCGTTCGACGTCGCGCCACACGACTTCGAGAAGCTCACCGTCACCGTTGCCGTGCCGGCCGAGGCGGCCCCGGGCGACTACGAGGTCGTCTTCGCGCTCGGCGACAGCGAGCCCGATCTGAAGATGGCCTTCGCCGTCACGGCGGGGTGATCACCCCGCGCGCTGGGCTTCCAGCGGCGGCCGCGGCCTGTCGACGAAGTTCTCGACGAAGTCGACGCCGAAGACGTAGCTGGTGGCGATCGCGTCCATGCCGAGGTCCACCGCGCGGTGCGCGTCGGTGCGCAGCCGCGCCATCAGCGGATGCGCCCTCGCCTCCTTCAGCGCCTGCTCGGACACCAGCCGCTCGCGCAGCGACTCGGCCACCGTCAGCGCCATCGCCAGCTCGCGCTCGACGACGCCGGCGGTGCTCTCGGCCAGGCCGCGCGTCTCGCGCGCGAGCTGGCGCGCGGCGCGCAGCAGGTCTTCGAGGCCGATGCGGTCGGCGGGGGTCGCTTCGTTCGCTGCCTGGGTGACGATCGTGCTCATCGCGAGCCTCCGGGGGATGGTTCCGCATCGCGCGCCGCGTCTGCGCCGGTGGCAACGGGGTGCGCGGCAGGATACCGCAGCGCCTCGTGCGCGGCGCCTGCCGCCGCAGCGCCCGCGCGGCGCCGCCTGAGGTCGGTCAGCGCCACCGGCAGCTTGAACGACAGGTCCTCGGCGCGGCCGAGTTCGCGCACTTCGAGCGTATCGCCGGCGCGCGCGCACAGCGAACGCAGATGCGCGATCGTCGCCTCGACGAGCCGCTCCGGCGCCGACGCGCTCGAACTCAGGCCGAGGTCGGCAACGCCCGCCAGCCACGCCGCGTCGACCTCTTCGGGCGCTTCGATCAACCGCGCCGGCTTGCCGTTCTCGCCGGCCACTTCCACCATGCGCAGCGAGTTCGAGCTGTGCGGCGCGCCGATCACCAGCACGCGGTCGCAACGCGCGGCCAGGGCCCGCACGGCGTCCTGCCGGTTCTGCGTCGCGTAGCAGATGTCGTCGTGGTGCGGGCCGACGAGCGCCGGGAAGCGCGCGCGCAGCACGCTGACGATGCGGTTGGCCGACTCGACTTCGAGCGTCGTCTGCGTCACGTAGGCGACCGCGCGCTCGTCGGGCACGGCCACCGTGCGCGCCTCGTCGATGCTCTGCACCACCTGGATGCCGCCGCCGGCGGCGTTGTCGTAGCAGGCGAGCGTGCCCTCCACCTCGACGTGACCGCGGTGCCCGATCAGCAGCACCGCGCGGCCGGCCTTCGCGTGCGCCAGCACTTCGAGGTGCACCTTGGTGACGAGCGGGCAGGTGGCGTCGAAGAGCCGCCGGCTGCCGCCGGCCAGCCGCCGGTGCACCGCGGGCGGCGCGCCGTGCGCGCTGACGACCGCGAAGGCGCCGGCGGGGATCTCGGCATCGTCCTCGACGAACACCGCGCCGCGCGCCTTCAGCGCCTCGACGACGCTGCGGTTGTGCACGATCTCGTGCCGCACGTACACCGGCGTGTCGGCCAGGTCGAGCAGTTCCTCGACGATGCGCACGGCGCGCTCGACGCCGGCGCAGAAGCCGCGGGGGTTGGCCAGCCAGAGGTTCATCGCATCGTCCCGGCGCGCGCGAGGGAGCCGCAGTATCGGCGCAGGCGGCGGCCGGTTCAAGGCTTTGGCGGCCGCGCATTGGGGGGGCAGCAGCGCAGCGCGAAATAACCACCGTTGCAGCGTGCGGCGCGGCTCCCTATGCTTTGCCGGTGTCCGTCGACAGCGCCGAGGCCGACATGAGTTGCCGCGTTGTTTGGGAGCCCACGGGCGTGAACCGGGTGTTCGCCGACCGCACCGACTGCGGCGAGTTCCTGGTCTCGCTCAGGGAGGTCTACGGCGACCGGCGCTTCGACTGCGTCCGCTACGTCATCAACGACTTCAGCGCCTGCACCGACCTGTCGGTGGACATGGAAGTCATCCGCGAGATGGCGGCGATGGACTCCGCGGCGAGCCACAGCAACCCGCACATCCGCATCGCGATCGTCGGCGTCTCCGAGTTGATCCAGGCCGGCATCGCCGCGTATGCCGGCGTTGCGCTGAGTCCGTATCCGGTGAAGCTCGTCGCCACGCTCGACGAAGCGCGGCGCTGGCTGAACGAGCCGGCGGGCAGGGCGTAGCGGCGGGGCGGCGCAGCGGCGCCGCCGGCAGGCCGCGCCGGCACAATCGCCGCCATGCCGACGCTGGACTGGTTGAACCGCGACGCCGCCTTCCGCCTTGCCCACCAAGTCCCCTACCGGCTGCTGGAACCGGTCTCCGCGCACGGCGACGGCGACGCGCGCAACCTGCTCGTGCAGGGCGACAACCTCGAGGCGCTGAAGGCGCTGCTGCCGCTGTACCGCGCGCAGGTCAAGTGCATCTTCATCGACCCGCCGTACAACACGAAGAGCGCGTTCGAGCACTACGACGACAACCTCGAGCACAGCCAGTGGCTGACGATGATGCTGCCGCGGCTGCAGTTGCTGCGCGAGTTCCTGCGTGAGGACGGCAGCATTTGGGTGACCATCGACGACAACGAGGGGCACTACCTCAAGGTGTTGATGGATGAGGTGTTCGGGCGCCTCTGCTTTGTCGACACCGTGATTTGGCAAAAGGCCGACTCCCCAAGGAACTCGGCAAGACAGTTCTCGTCGGATCACGACTACGTGTTCGTGTACTCGCTGCAACCCGGCTGGGTGCCAACGAGGCTCGAACGAACCGAAGAAGCAAACTCGATCTACAGCAACCCGGATGACGACGATCGGGGGCCGTGGTTGCCCGGCGACCCGTACGCGAACAAGCCTTACTCGCGCGGTCAGTACAGCATTGCCGGACCCACGGGCCGAACCTTCGCTCCGCCGCCAGGACGGTTCTGGCGCGTATCGGAAGAAAAGCTGCGCGAACTCGACGCCGACGGCCGCGTATGGTGGGGACCGACAGGAGACGCCCGACCCAGCATCAAGCGTTATCTGTCGGAGGTTGGAAACCTCGTTCCGCGCACGTTCTGGAGCAAGGACGAAGTTGGAAGCAACCGAACGTCGAAGAACGAAATGCGGGCGTTGTTCCCGGACGCCGCGTCGTTCACGACACCAAAGCCCGAGCGCTTGGTCAGGCGCGCACTGGAGATTGCCACCGACCTCGACGACCTCGTCCTCGACTCCTTCCTCGGCAGCGGCACCACCGCCGCCGTCGCGCACAAGATGGGCCGGCGCTGGATCGGCATCGAGGCGGGCGACCATGCGGTGACGCACTGCCTGCCGCGGCTGGAGAAGGTGCTCGCCGGCGAACCCGGCGGCATCAGCGCGGCCGTGAACTGGCAAGGCGGCGGCGGCTTCCGCTTTCTGCGCCTGGGCGCGCCGGTGTTCGACGCCGCCGGCCGCATCGACCCGCAGGTCCGTTTTGCGTCGCTGGCCGCGCACGTGTGGCAGCAGGAGACACGCAGCGCCTACGTGAGCCCGCTGCCCGGCGCGGTGGCCGGCACGCCACTCGTCGGCACGCACGACGGCCGCGCGATCTACCTGCTCTACAACGGCATCCTCGGCGACCGCCGGCCCGAAGGCGGCAACGTGCTGACGCTGGCCGTGCTGCAGGCGCTGAAGGCCGTCGTGCCGCACGACGGGCCGAAGGTGGTCTATGCCGAAGCCTGCCGCCTCGGCGAGGCGCGGCTGGCGGCCGAGGGCATCGTGTTCCGGCAGATCCCTTACGAGCTGGCGGGGCGGTGATGAAGCGCGCCCAGCCGCCCGCCGAGCCGGATCGCCTGCCGCAGCCCCTGTGGGCCGCTGCTGACGCCGCGCCCGCTCGGTTGCCGGCCGACTGGGTACGCGGGCTGCTGGCGCAAGCGCATGAATGCGAGTGGGTCGAGTTCAAGCAAGACAACGACAACCCCGAGCAGATGGCCGAGTACGCCTGCGCGTTGGCCAATGGCGCGGCCTGGGCCGGGCAGCCGCATGGCTACCTCGTCTGGGGCATTCGCGACGGCAGCCGCGAGTGGGTCGGCACGGCGTTCCGCCCTGAACGCGCTCGCAAGGGCAACGAGGATCTGATCTTCTGGCTCAACGTCGTCTTTCGCGGTCAGACCGAGGTGGAGTTCTTCGAGGCGGAGGAAGGCCCGCGTCGCGCCGTGGTGCTGCGGGTGCAGGCTGCTGTAGGCCGGCCGGTGCGCTACGCGGGCGAGCAGTGGATGCGCGTGCGCGGCGCGAAGGTCAGGCTCAGGGACTATCCGCAGATCGAACATGAACTGCTCGATCGACTGGCGCGCCGCCACTTCGAGCATCGCGTGGCGGCCGAGGGGTGGCCGGAAGAAGTGGTGTGGACTGCGCTCGACGTGCCGGCGTGGTTCGTCGCCTGCCGCGAGCCGGTGCCGGCAAACCGCACCGAGGCGCTGGCGATGCTGGCCGAGCGCGGGTTGCTCGCGCAGCGCCCGGACGGCCGCTGGAACGTGTTCAACCTGGGCGCCTTGCTGCTGGGGCGAGAACTGCGGCGCTTCGGTGCCCTCGCGCGCAAGGCGCTGCGCGTGGTCATCTATCGCGGCGCGGATGCGTCGGCGCAGGCCGAAGAACTCCCCTTGGGTGAGCGCGGCTACGCCTTGGTGCTCGACGAAGCCTTGCGGGCGCTGCTGCTGCGGCTGCCGGCCGACGAGGTGGTGGCCGGGGCGCGGCGTGAGCGCCGGGAGCATTACCCTGAGCTTGCGGTGCGCGAGCTGATCGTCAACGCCCTCGTGCACCAGGACTTCGCGGTGCGCGGCGCCGGGCCGGTGGTGGAGGTGTTCGAGGGGCGCATCGATGTCACGAACCCAGGCCGCCCGCTGGTGGCCGTGGAGCGGTTGATCGACTGGCCGGCGCAGTCACGCAATGAAGCGCTGGCGCGCGCGATGCGACTGCTTCGCTTCTGCGAGGAGCGCGGTTCGGGCATCGACCGTGTGGTCGCGGGAGCCGAGGCGCGGCTGCTGCCGGCGCCCAGCTTCGAGGTGCTTGCCGGGAAGTCGGAGGAAGGCGCGGCGGACTTCATGCGCGCGCGCCTGTTCGGCCCGCGGACCTTCGCGCAGATGAGCGTCGAAGACCGGTTACGTGCGGCCTACCAGCACGCCTGCCTGTCGTACCAGCGCGGCGAGAGGCTGACCAATGCCAGCCTGCGCGCGCGCCTGGGCCTGGATGCGGCGCAGGTCGCGCAGGTCTCGCGGCTGATCGGCCAGGCGCGGCAGCGGGGGCTTCTGCGGGCGGCCGACGACGCCGAGCGCTCCTACGTGCCCGGGTGGGTGTCGCCGGGGCCCGGGCGGGCGGAAACATGATTTGCGCAACATTTGCCGCCTCGCCCTTCCGGCTGCGGCCGGCTGCCGGGCAAGCCTCGCAAGTCGTTGATTCATCAGACGCTTTGGCTGCCGGCGTGACTTGCCCCAGATTTGACATGCCATGCCTGCCCTGACCCTCAAGACCTACCAGGCCCAGGCGCTGGTGAGCCTGGAGCGCTTCCTCGTGGGTGCGCGCGACACCGGTTCTCTGGCGGCCGCCTGGGCGCAGGAGCAGCAGCGCCAGGGCGCCGGCGACGACGACGGGCCCGCCGCCGCCACGGCGCACTATCAGCCCGGCGCCTTCGGCGACACGCCGTGCGTGTGCCTGCGCATCCCCACCGGCGGCGGCAAGACGCTGCTGGCCTCGCATGCGATCGCGCTGATGGCGCGCGTCTGGCGGCAGGCCGACTTCCCGCTCGCGCTGTGGCTCGTGCCCTCGACCACGATCCGCGAGCAGACGCTGCGCGCATTGCAGCAGCCCGGCCACGCCTACCGCGCGGCGCTGGAGGCGGCCTACGGCCAGGCGCTGGCGGTGCTGGACCTCGATGCCGCGGCGACCATCGCGCCGCAGGACTTCGGCCACAAGGCGATCGTGCTGGTGGCGACGATGCAGAGCTTTCGCGTCCGGCAGACGCAGGGCCGCAACGTCTATGCGTTCAGCGAGGCGTTCGATCCGCACTTCGCGCTGCTGCGCGGGCGGGCGCCGCCGGCGGCGTGGGCGGCGCTCGAGACAGTGGGCGAGGCCGACCTCGCCGAACACGCGCAAGGCCACCTCACGCGCGCCGACCTCGGCCGCGTCAAGCACTCCCTGGCCAACCTGCTAGCGCTGCTGCGCCCGCTGGTGGTGGTGGACGAGGCGCACAACGCCCAGACCGACACCACCTTCGCGACGCTGCGCCGGCTCGGGCCGAGCGCCATCCTCGAGCTGACCGCGACGCCGGTGCCGAGGAAGACGAACGTGCTGTACAGCGTCAGCGCGCGCGAGCTGCAGGCCGAGGACATGATCAAGCTGCCGGTGATGCTGGCCGAGCACCACGAGTGGGCCGACGCGGTGCGCGACGCCGCGCTGCGCCGCCGGCAGCTCGAAGCCGAGGCCGCGCACGAGGACCGCTACCTGCGCCCGATCGTGCTGTTCCAGGCGCAGGACAAGAGCGGCGAGGTGACGCCCGACAAGCTGCGCGCGCACCTGCTGGCCGAGAAGCTGGCGCGCGACGACGAGGTGGTCATTGCCACCGGCGACCAGCGCGGGCTGGAAGGCGTG
The DNA here is from genome assembly GCA_016716535.1 of Betaproteobacteria bacterium. Classification (GTDB taxonomy): domain Bacteria; phylum Pseudomonadota; class Gammaproteobacteria; order Burkholderiales; family Burkholderiaceae_C; genus Rubrivivax. The sequence continues at coordinate 823,395 of JADJWD010000007.1, forward strand.
GATCTGTTCGATCCGGCGTGCCCGGTGCGCTTCGTCATCACCGTCGAGGCGCTGAAGGAAGGCTGGGACTGCTCGTTCGCCTACGTGCTGTGCTCGCTGCAGAACGTGCGCTCGGGCAAGGATGTCGAGCAACTGCTCGGCCGCGTGCTGCGCATGCCCTATGCCGCGCGGCGCCGCAGCCCGGCGCTGAACCGCGCCTATGCGCACGTGGTGGCGCGCAGCTTCAGCGAGGCCGCCACGGCGCTGGCCGACCGCATGGTGCAGGGCATGGGCTTCGAGCGGCTTGCGGCGGCGACCGCGCTGCTGCCCGACCCGGGCACGGGCGATCTGTTCACGTTCGAGCCGCCGGCGCCGGCGAGTCCACCCGCGCCGGTGCTCACGCTGGAGGTGCCACCGGCAGCGGTGGCGGCGCTCGCCGACGAGCCCGATGTGCAGATGGCCGCGGCGCCCTCGGCCGACGCGCCGGTGCGGCTGCGCATCGCCGGCGAGGTCTCCGAGGCGACGCTCGGCCGCATGATGGCCGCGCTGCCGGCCCAAGAACGCGACGCCGTCGCCGAGCAAGTGGCGCAGCACAACGAACGCTGCCGCGCGTTGCGCGCGCCGGCCCTGCGCGGCGTGCCTTTTGCGGCGCTGCCGCGGCTGTGCGTGGGCCAACCCGGCGCGCAGGTCGAGATGCAGCTTTTCGAGCGCGAGACGCTGGCCGAGATCGTGGCGTTCGACCTGCTGCGCGCCGACCCGCGGCCCGAGCTGCCGGGGCTGCGCATCGTCGAGCAGAACGACCTGTTCGAGATCTACGTCGACGCGCAGCGGCGCGTGGCCTTGCGCAAGGCCGCCGAAGACGCCCAGTTGACGCTCGACGCGGTGCCGACCGATGCGACCGAAGCCGACCTCGTCCACTGGCTCGTGCAGGCCCTGCGCCAGCCCGGGCTGACCGAAGCGGAGCTGCGTGCCTGGACCGCCGCGCTCGTCGGCGAGCTGCGTTCGCGCTCGGGCCACGGCCTGACTTCGCTGCTGCGCGCGCGGCAGGTGCTGGCGCAGGCCGCAGCGCGGCGCATCGACGACCTGCGCGAGGCGGCGCGGCAGCGAGGCTTCCGGCAGCTGGTGATCGACGGCGTCGCGCCCGAGGGCTGGGCCACCGGGCTGGCGCCGGCCTGGCAGTTCACTTATCAGCCGGGCGGCTACCCGGCGCGCCATCCGTATGTCGGCCGTTATGTCTTTCGCAGGCACTACTACGAGGTCATCCACGCGCTGAAGGCCAAGGGCGAGGAGTTCGAGTGCGCCCGCGCGCTCGACGCGATGGACGAAGTGAAGCACTGGGTGCGCAACATCGAGAAGCAGGAGCGCTTCTCGTTCTGGCTGCCCACCGCGAGCGACTACTTCTACCCCGACTTCGTGGCCGAGCTGGCCGACGGGCGGCTGTTCGTCGTCGAGTACAAGGGCGAGGCCTACGCGACCAACGACGACTCGCGTGAGAAGCGCGCCGTCGGTGACGCCTGGGCGCGCTCGAGCGCGGGCCGGTGTGTCTTCGTGATGGTCGAGCGCGTGCGGGAGGGGCTCGACATGACGGCGCAGATGCGACGCGCGCTGGTACGCTGAGCCGGCCGCCGGCGCCGGCGCGGCCGCGCGGCGCTCACCCGGCGTCGAACGCGCCGCGGATCCACTGCACCTCGTCGCCATCGAACGCGATCACGTCGAAGCGGCAGGGCGGCGGCGCGGCGTGCCGCATCAGGAAGTGCTGCGCTGCGTAGACGATGCGCCGCTGCTTGGACGCGCCGACACTCGCCGCGGCGCCGCCGTAGCGCGCGTCGGCACGCGCGCGCACTTCGACGAAGACGAGGGTGCCGTCGCGCTCGCGCACGATCAGGTCGACCTCGCCGCCTCGCGCCGAAGGGCCGCGCGCCACTCGATAATTGCGCGCCACGGGCTCGAGGCCGCGCGCGAGCAGCCATTGCTGTGCACGCGCCTCGGCAGCATCACCGGCGGCCTTGCCTGAAGGCTTCTCGCGCTTGAACACCCCCATCGACACCTCCTTGCTGCTGCGCGCCGCGGCGGCGGCGGGGCCACCAGCGCTTCGAGGCCGGCGCACTCTACGTCGTGGCCACGCCGATCGGCAACCTCGCCGACATCACGCTGCGCGCGCTGCACGTGCTGTCTCGCGTCGACGCGGTCGCCTGCGAGGACACGCGCGTCGGCGGCGGGCTGCTCGCGCACTTCGGCCTGGCGAAGCCGCTCGTCGCCTTGCACGAGCACAACGAGCAGGCCGCCAGCGCACTCGTGCTCGAACGGCTGCAGCGCGGCGAGACGGTGGCGCTCATCAGCGACGCGGGCACGCCGGCGGTGTCGGACCCCGGCGCGGCGCTGGTTGCCGCGGCCGTCGCGGCGGGCGTTCGCGTCGTGCCGCTGCCGGGCGCCAGCAGCGCCACCGCGTTGGTCAGCGTCGCCGCCGATACGCGCAGCGAAGGCTTTCGCATGGCCGGCTTTCTGCCGGCGAAGGGCGCGCGCGCGCCACGCGGCTCGACGCGCTGCTCGCCGAGCCGGTGGCGCTGGTGCTGCTCGAAGCGCCGCATCGCATCGAGGCGCTGGCCGCCGAGCTGGCAGCGCGTGCCGGCGCGCGGCGGGTCACGGTGGGACGCGAGCTGACGAAGCAGTTCGAAACGGTCTCCACGATGCCGGCGGCCGAGCTGCCCGCCTGGCTGGCGGCCGACGCGAACCGGCGACGCGGCGAGTTCGCGCTGGTCGTGCACGCCCCGGCGCCGGTCGTCGAAGGCACAACTTCTGGCGCCGAGCCACCCGCGGCGCTGCCCGCGCTGGCCAAAAAGGCGCTCGCGGTGCTGCAACGCGAGCTGCCGCTGAAGCAGGCGGTGGCGCTGGCCGCCGAGATCACCGGCGCGCCGCGCAACGCGCTTTATGCGCAGGCGCTGGCCCGGCGGGATGGCGAGGGCGGCAAAGACAGCGAGGACGGCAAGGACGGCGAGCCCCGCTGATTCCTCACCTTCTCCCTCGCTCTCCCCCGCTCTCGCCCGGTCTCCCGCCCTTGCTGGCGGCCTTTCGAACGCCGCTTCCTAGAATGACCCGTCAACTCCGCCACCGGGCCCTCCTTCGATGATCAGCCGCGAACCCACCCTCGAACGCCTCGCCATCGCCGAGCAGTTGATGCTGGCGCCCTTCGGCCTCGACGAGAGCGTGCTGGCGCGCGCGCTGGCGACGATCGGCGAGCACCGCGTCGACGACGCCGACCTCTACTTCCAGACCACGCGCCACGAGGGCTGGAGCCTCGAGGAGGGCATCGTCAAGAGCGGCAGCTTCAGCATCGACCAGGGTGTGGGCGTGCGCGCCGTGGCCGGCGAGAAGACGGCGTTCGCCTACAGCGACGACCTCGGCGTCGATTCGCTGCTGGACGCCGCGCGCACCGTGCGCACGATCGCCGCCGCGGGGCAGAGCAAGCGCGTCAAGGTCGGCGGGCCGCGCAAGGTGGCCGGCAGCCGCATGCTCTACGCGCCGACCGACCCGATCGGCACGCTCGACAGCGCGCAGAAGGTGGCGCTGCTGGAAAAGGTCGAGAAGCTGGCGCGCGCCAAGGACCCGCGCATCGTGCAGGTGATGGCGGGCGTCGCCGCCGAGTACGACGTCGTGCTCGTTGCACGCGCCGACGGCACGCGCGCCGCCGACGTGCGGCCGCTGGTGCGCCTGTCGGTCACCGTCATCGCCGAGCAGGACGGCCGGCGCGAGGTGGGCTCGGGCGGCGGCGGCGGGCGCTTCGGCCTGGGCTACTTCCAGGACGCGATCGTGCAGCGTTACGTCGACGAGGCGGTCGGCGCGGCGCTGACGAATCTCGAAAGCCGCCCGGCGCCGGCCGGCGAGATGACGGTCGTGCTCGGCCCCGGCTGGCCCGGCGTGCTGCTGCACGAAGCGGTCGGCCACGGCCTCGAAGGCGACTTCAACCGCAAGGGTTCGAGCGCCTTCAGCGGCCGCATCGGCCAGCGCGTCGCGGCCAAGGGCGTGACGGTGCTCGACGACGGCACGATCGCCGACCGCCGCGGCTCGCTCAACGTTGACGACGAGGGCCACGCCACCGAGCGCACGGTGTTGATCGAGGACGGCATCCTGCGCTGCTATCTGCAAGACAGCCTGAACGCGCGCCTGATGGGCGTGAAGCCCACCGGCAACGGCCGCCGCGAGAGTTATGCGCACGTGCCGATGCCGCGCATGACCAACACCTACATGCTCGGCGGCCAGGCCGACCCCAAGGAGATCGTCGCCAGCATCAAGCGCGGCCTCTACGCCACCAACTTCGGCGGTGGCCAGGTCGACATCACGAGCGGCAAGTTCGTCTTCAGTGCCAGCGAGGCGTGGTGGGTCGAGAACGGCAAGGTGCAGTACCCGGTGAAGGGCGCGACGATCATCGGCAACGGCCCCGACGCGCTGACGCGCGTCAGCATGATCGGCAACGACATGCGGCTCGACTCGGGCGTCGGCGTCTGCGGAAAGGAAGGCCAGAGCGTGCCGGTCGGCGTCGGCCAGCCGACGTTGCGGATCGACCGACTGACGGTGGGCGGTACCGCGTGAACAGGCGCACCCCCGAAGCGCCTGCGGCGCCTCCCCCTCGAGGGGGCAACGCCAGCGGCCCGGCGAAGCCGGATCCGCGGCGTCCGCTGGGCTGAACGTGCGTGTCTGAGACCCTCGCTTTCGCCGACATCGAAGCCGCCGCCGCGCGCCTGGCCGGCCAGGTGCTCGACACGCCCTGTGTCGAGAGCCTGACGCTGTCGCAGATCGTCGGCGCGCGCATCTTCCTCAAGTTCGAGAACCTGCAGTTCACGGCCTCGTTCAAGGAGCGCGGCGCGCTGAACAAGCTCGCCACGCTCGTCGAAAGCGGCCAGCCCATCCGCGGTGTCATCGCCGCGTCGGCCGGCAACCACGCGCAAGGCGTCGCGCACCACGCGCGCCGGCTCGGCCTGCGCGCGGTGATCGTGATGCCGCAGCACACGCCCACCGTGAAGGTCGAGCGCACGCGCGGCTTCGGCGCCGAGGTCGTGCTGCACGGCGACGGCTTCGACGCCGCGCGCGAGCGCGCGCTGGCGCTGGCCGCCGAGCAGGGCCTGACCTTCGTGCACCCGTTCGACGACGCCGCGGTCATCGCCGGCCAGGGCACGATCGGCATCGAGATGCTGCGCGCGCAGCCCGAGATCGACACGCTCGTCGTCGCGATCGGCGGCGGCGGCCTGATCAGCGGCATCGCCACCGCGGTGCGGCACTTGAAACCCTCGGTGCAGATCATCGGCGTGCAAACGGTGCGCTTCCCGTCGATGGTCAACGCCGTCAAGGGCGCGCACCACCCGCAGGGCACGAGCACGATCGCCGACGGCATCGCGGTCGGTCAGCCCGGGCGCATCACGAGCGGGATCGTGCAGCGCCTCGTCGACGACCTCGTCCTCGTCGACGAGGGCGACATCGAGCAGGCGATCGTCATGCTGCTCGAAATCGAGAAGACGCTCGTCGAAGGCGCCGGCGCGGCGGGCCTGGCGGCGTTGCTGAAGGAGCCGGCGCGTTACGCGGGGCGAAACGTCGGCCTCGTGTTGAGCGGCGGCAACATCGACCCGATGCTGCTGGCCGCGATCATCGAGCGCGGCATGGTGCGCGCCGGGCGCCTCGCCCGCATCCGCGTCGGCGCGCGCGACACCCCCGGCGTGCTGGCGCGCATCACCGCCATCGTCGCCGAGGCCGGCGCCAACATCGACGAGGTGCACCACCAGCGCGCCTTCTCGACGCTGTCGGCGCAGAACGTCGAAGTCGAGCTCGTGCTGCAGACGCGCAACCGCGAGCACGTCGGCGCCGTCGTCGCGGCGCTGAAGGCGCAAGGGTTCGAGGCGGGCGTGTACTGAGCGCCACCGTCGTCGTCAGCGCAGCGCCACGGCCGCCGGCGGCAATACGTCGATGCGCCAGGCGGGCGCTTGCGCACCCGCGGGCGGGCGCGCGCCGGCGCCGCTGTCGGGCCGGAAGACCCACAACTCCGACCAGCCGTCCCGCGGCTGCACCGCGAGCACGAGCGCGTCGCCGGCCGGCCGCACGGCCAGCGAGCGCGGCCAGATGGTGCCGAAGGTGCAGCGCTCGGCGAGCAGGCGCGGGGCGGCGATGTCGTTGCTGCCATGGCTGCTGGGCGCCGATCGACCTTCGGCGGCCAGCAACTGCACGCAGCTCTGCCCCGCCTCGGCGCCGGCGCGCACGACGAGCCGCAGGCCATGCGCCGACGCGTCGATCATGCCGGTCGGCGTGGTCGCGACGGCGGAGGTCGTTTGCAGTCGCAGCTGCGGCACCGCCGCCCACCGCACCGCGCCGACGCGGATCGCCGCCTCGGCGTACTCGGCATGGTCCAGGTCGGTGAACCCGGCCTTGTTGACGCTCGCCAGTTCGGCCAGCGCGCGCTCGGCCGCTGCCGGCACCGGCCGGTTCAGGCGCGAGAACTGGTGCGCGCGTGCCGCCCACAGCCCGGCGCGGCGCAGGTGCAGGCGGTTCTTCACGAGCGCGGGCAGGGCGTCGTAGCCGCGCGGCCACGGCAGGTCGAGCAGGTCGGCGCGCCAGGCGTCGAGCGCGACGCGCGCGGCCGGCGTCAGCAGCGGGTCGACGCAGTCGGGGCGCGTCAGCGCGAGTACCGCGCGCGCCTGCGCCTCGGGCCCGGGCCGCAGCGTCAGCACACGCTTGAAGGCCTCGCCGTCGTAGCAGAGCTGCGGATGGCCTTCGCGCTCGGTCGTCACGAAGCGCACGCCGTAGGCGCCGACGACGTCGATCTGCGCCGCGGCCGCGGCGGTGGCCGTGCCGGCCGCACCCGAGGCGCGCAGCGCCAGCCGCTCGGCCATCGTGCCGAGCGCGTCGAACGGCTCGGCGTCGATGCGCTGCGCGTCGGCCGCGCGCAGGTAGGCCGCCGCATAGGCGATGCCGAGCGCCTCCTGCCCCGGCGTATCGCGCAGGAAGCGCAGCACGGCCAGCAGGGCGCCTGCGTCCGCCGATTGCAGCGACGGCAGCGACGCACGGCGCAGCGCCTCGGCGCGCACCGGGCCGGCCGCCAGCGCCGGTGCCGTCGTGAGCGCCAGCACCAGCGCCGCCAGCAGCGCGCCGAGCGCCGTCGCCACGTAGGCGGTGCAGCGCCCGGCGCGCGGGCCGCCGCCGGTGCCAGCGCCGCAGGATCCCCAGGCTCCGCCGTTGCGGCCCATCACTCGCCCTCCGCCTCGGCGCGCGCAACGAGCAGCGGGTCGAGGCCGGCGCGAACCTCGTCGGGCACGTGCACGGCACCGAGCACCAGGCCGTGCAGCAGCACGCCGTCGGCGGCCAGGCGCGTCTTCAGCGCCACCTCGATCGTGCGCTGGATCTCGGCACGCCTGGCCGAGAAGATCTCGCGCACCGTGTGCCGCGCGAAGACCTCGTGCGCGACGGCCAGCACCGCTGGCGCGACGACCTCAGCGTCGATGTCGGCCGGCAGCGTGCGCGCGACGCGCGCCACCTGTTCGGGGTCGAGCGACCAGCGCACCGCGAGGTCGACGCCGATCGACAACCCCTCGACGCTCCGGAACGGCGGCTCGCCGCCGGCGCGCCGGCTGGCCGCCGGGCGGGACAGCCGCTCGCGCAGCGTGAGCTCGCGCACCGCGTGCACGCCGGGCAGCGCCAGGAGCGGCCCGGCGCCGAAGAGATCGAAGTGGCCGTTGAACTGGTTGGCGCGCACGGCCACCGTGCCATCGGGCACGCGGTGCAGCGGCGGCCAGGCGACGAGCAGCGCGGCGCCGGCGGCGGCAACGGCAGCCGCAACGAGCGCGCCGCGTGGCGTACCGGTGAACGGACGGGTGAACGAGGTGCGCATCGGCGTTGTCGGCATTGGGATGCAAGCCATTCTTCGAAGACCGCGCGGAGGCCGATAGCGCGCCGCCGACCCTCTTGCTTCCGGGCGCGGAAGAAACCTTCACGGCGCGCTTTCCGCCGCTTACCGGGGCGCCGCACCGCGGGCCGCAGAATCCGGCGCATGGTTCAGGTTTCGGCGGCAAACGCAGCGAACGCGGCAATCGCGCCGCAACGCGTGGCCGTCATCGAGGACGACGGCCCCACCAGCGACCAGCTCAAGGGCTGGATCCTGGCCGCGCGCCCTTTGCTCGTCGTCGACCAGTGCTTCACGCGCGACGAGGCCGAGGCGGCGCTCGAACGCCAGCGCTACGACGCCGTCGTGCTCGACATCGAGCTCGGGCGCGAGCGGCACGCGGGCGTGGCGATCATCAACACCATCAACAAGCGCCACCCGGGCACGCCGGTGCTCGTCGTCTCGGCGATGCCGGCGGCGCTGTACCGCAGCATCATGAAGGCGCTGGACGCCTGGGACTATCTGCAGAAGACGACGTTCGAGGAAAGCGAGTTCACCGAGACGCTGCTCGAGATCCTGCGCGCCGCCGCGGTGGCGCGTGCGAGCGGCGGTCCCGGCGGCGCGCGCACCGAGCACGCCGACGAACTGCTGCTCGACCCGCTGCGCCAGGCGGCGGCGCTCTTTCGCGGCCAGCGCGTCAACCTGCCGCTGACGGCGCAGCGCATCCTCGCCGTGCTGCACGCGCGCCGCGGCGAAGTGGTCTCGTACGAAGACCTCTACGCGGCCATCAAGAGCGGCCGCAACCGCGACAACGTGCGCAAGCACGTCAGCACGATCCGCGAGGCGCTGCGCGAGATCGACCCGGCCTTCGACGCGATCGACAACGTGCCGATGCGCGGCTTTCGCTGGCGGGCGTGAGGGCCTCGACGCCATCGCCTGCACCGGCGCCCTCGGCGCCCGCGGCGACAACGGCCGCCGGCGCGGTGCGCGCCGCGGTGCCGCGGCGGCTGCGGCTGCTGTTCCGCGGCGCCTTCGTGCTGCTGCTCGCGGCGACGCTGGCGCTGGCGCTGGACGTGCTGCACGACGAGAAGCAGCGCAGCCACCGCGCCTACGCGGTGGGCCTGCGCAAGAGCGAGGCGCAGATCGCCGCGCGGCTGCGCCACCCGACGGGCCAGCTGATGCTGCTGAACGCCGCCGCGGCCGACCTGCCGGCGACGCCGCTCGTGCCGCTGGTGCTGCCGTTCGGCGCCATCGATTTCGACGACCGCTCCAAGGCGCTGCAGGCGGTGGAACTGGCCGGCTGCGGCGTCGTCTACGGCGACGGCGCGAGCCTGTGCGCGGGCATCGGCAGCAACGCGTTCGCCGGCGCCTTCGTCTACGTCGTCGGCCACATCCCGGCCGCGCCGCTGGTGCCGCACCGCGCCGGCGAGCTGGACTTCAGCGTCGCGCACCGCGCCTGGGTCGAGATCCGGCTGGCCAGCGGCGAGAGCTGGCGCTGGATCGCGCCGTACCAGGCGCAGGCCGGTGATGCGGGTGCCGCCGGCGCGCAACGCGGCCGCCTCGTCGCTTTCGACGCCGATGCCGAGGTCAGCGGCGACACGCGCCCGCAGCGCGACGTGCGCGGCTGGATGTGGCAGGAAGGCGAGTGCCTGGGCGGCACGGCCGCGTCGCTGCCGGCCCCCCCGGCCTCCGCTGCCTCCGCAACCACTTCTTCCGCCGCCAGCGATCTCCACGCCGAGCCCCAATCCGAGCCCAACTGCCAGCGCCGCACGTACCTCTCGCTGCGCCTGCCGGTGCCGGCCTGGCGCGAGGCGCTCGACGCCGCCGGCGCCGCCCGCGCCACTGTGTGGCCGCCGGCGCAACTGGCCGGCACGCAGGTGCGCTTGCAGTTCCTCGGCCCGGGCGATGGCAACGTCCTCTTCGACAGCGACAACCCGGGCCGCGGCGGCACCGCGGCGGCGAGCGCACCGTTTGCGCTGGCCGAGTTCAGGCGCCTGTTGCTGCCCGGCGAGACGCTGCGCGTGCAGCGCGAGGGCAGCGAGGGCGTGCTGCTCGAAGCGCACGGCGCCGACCCCGAAGGCGCCGAGGAAGCCGAGGCGCCGCCGCTCGCCTGGATCGACGCGCTGATCCGCGCGCTGCCGGTGCCCGGCTACGACGCGCCGATCGCACAGCGCTCGACGATCGCCACGCGCCTGGGCAACTACCGGCTGACGCTCGAAGGCGACCTGCGCAGCGTCAACCGCCAGCTCGCCGCGGTGGCCACGCGGTTGGCGGGTTATGTCGTCGCGATGCTGGCCGCGGTGCTGGCGGTGTGGCTGCTGCTCGAAGTGGTGGTCATCCGGCGCATTGCGCTGTTGACGCGGCGCGCCGCCGCTGCGTCGGAGAGCATGCGGCAGGCGGCCGGCGGCGCGGGCGTCGGCATCGGGGCCGAACGCGCGCCGCGCCCCGACCTCGCACTCGAACTCGGCGACCTGACCGGCCGCGACGAGCTGGGCGTGCTCGCGCAGGGCCTGCGCGACCTGCTGGCGCGCGTCAACGCCGATGTCGAGCGCGAGCGCATCCGTGTGCGCCAGGAGCGCGACCAGTGGCATGCGGTCGGGCACGAGATCGTCTCGCCGCTGCAAAGCCTGATCGCGCTGCACGGCGACGATGCCGACCCCGCGGCACGCTACCTGCGCCGCATGCAGCAGGCGGTGCGCGTGCTGTATGGCCAGGCCTCGCCGAGCGAAGCCTTCGAGTCGACGCAACTGACGCTGGCGCCGCTGGACCTCGACGCCTTCGCGGCGATGGTCGCCGGCAACGCGCCGCACATCGGCATCGAGCAAGTGACCTACCGCGGCCCCGGCGGCCCGGCCTGGGTGCTGGCCGACGAACACTCGCTCGAAGACGTGCTGACGCACGTGCTGCGCAACGCCGAGCGGCACCGCACGCCGGGCACGCCGATCGAGCTGGTGCTCGCCGAAGACGTTGCCGATGGCGCGAGCGGCAGCGAGTGGCGCCTGGCCGTGCGCAACCAGGGCGCGCCGATCGCCGCGGCGATGCTCGAACGCATCTTCGAGTACGGCGTGTCGGCCGAGCCGGACGAGGCCGACGGGCGCATCGAGCCGCCGCTGCACGCCCGCACGACCAGCGCGGCGCGGCGCGGCCAAGGCCTCTTCGTGGCGCGCACCTACATGGCCAAGATGGGCGGCACGATCGACGTGGCCAACGAGGCCGACGGCGTGTGCTTCACGCTGGTGTTGCCGCAACGCCGCGTTTGACCGCCGTCTTCGACCGCCGCGTTTGACGCTCGGAAGCGCCGTGCTACATTCGCGGCCATGCGCTTCGTCCGCTCGTTCTACTTTGCGTACTTTTGGTTCTCGCACCGCACGGCGGCTGGAGAGGCACAAGCGTCCAAGTAGCGAACGCAAGCGCACCCAGAACAACCGCCGGCAACCCCGGCGGTTTTTTCTTGCCCGCGCCCGACACGACCCCCCACTCAAACCACCCGCGAGCCGCCGCCATGAACGCCAGGACCACGAGCTATTCGGACGAGCTTCTGTCGCAAAGCGAGAGAACCAGCCAGACCGACGACCAACGCATCGAGGACGTCATGCCGCTGCCGCCGCCCGAGCACCTGATCCGCTTCTTCCCGATTGCCGGCACGCCGGTGGAAAGACAGATCGCCACGACGCGCGCCAACGTGCGCCGCATCATGAGCCGCGAGGACGACCGGCTGCTCGTCATCATCGGCCCGTGCTCGATCCACGACCCGGCGGCGGCGCTGGAGTACGCGCGGCGCCTGCGCGCCGAGCGCGAGAAGCACGCCGGCGAGCTCGAAGTGGTGATGCGCGTCTACTTCGAAAAGCCGCGCACCACCGTCGGCTGGAAGGGCCTGATCAACGACCCGTACCTCGACGAGACGTACCGCATCCACGAAGGCCTGCGCATCGCGCGCCAGCTGCTGGTGGACATCAACCGCTCGGGCATGCCCGCGGGCAGCGAGTTCCTCGACACGATCAGCCCGCAGTACATCGGCGACCTGATCGCCTGGGGCGCGATCGGCGCGCGCACCACCGAGAGCCAGGTGCACCGCGAGCTGGCCAGCGGCCTCTCCGCGCCGATCGGCTTCAAGAACGGCACCGACGGCAACATCAAGATCGCCATCGACGCGATCCAGGCCGCCGCGCGCCCGCATCACTTCCTGTCAGTCCACAAGAACGGCCAGGTGGCGATCGTCTCGACCAAGGGCAACAAGGACTGCCACATCATCCTGCGCGGCGGCAAGAAGCCCAACTACGACGCGCAAAGCGTCGCCGCCGCGTGCGAGGAGATCGAGTCGGCGAAGCTGCAATGCCGGCTGATGATCGACGCCAGCCACGCCAACAGCGAGAAGCAGCACCAGCGCCAGATCGACGTCGTGCGCGACGTCGGCGCGCAGCTCGCCGCCGGCACGCGCTGCATCTTCGGCGTGATGGTCGAAAGCCACCTGCACGCCGGCGCCCAGAAGTTCACCCCGGGCAAGGATGACCCCGCGAAGCTCGACTACGGCCGGAGCATCACCGATGCCTGCATCGGCTGGGACGACTCGGTCGAAGTGATGCGCGAACTGGCTGCAGCGGTGAAGGCGAGGCGGCGGCACTCACGTTGAGACCGAGTCGCCAAGACAAGAACCGTTCGGGCTGAGCCTGTCGAAGCCCGCCCTGAGCTTGTCGAAGGGCCCGGCGCCTCACCGAAGCGGCGTCGGCCGCGCCACATCCTCGGCCCGGCCCGCAGCGCGACCGCGGGCTTCAGCCCGCACAAACCTCACCCGGCAAGACGCGCGCGAGCCACGCCGCGAGCCGCCTCGCCACCGCCGCGGGCTGCTCCAGCGTCAGCATGTGTCCACAGCCCGGCAGCAATTCGAACTCGGCGCCGCGTACGGCCTCGGCGATTTCGCGCGAGACCTCGGGCGGCGTCAGCAGGTCGGCCTCGCCGCACAGCACCAGCGTCGGGCAGCGCCGCGTGTCGATCGCGCCCAGATGCGGCCGGATGTCTTCGCGCGCCATCACGGCTCGGTTCTGCGCGATCAACTGCGCGGCGCCGGCGCGCTGCACGATCGCGAAGTAGCGCTCGACGAGCGCCGCGTCGCTTGCCCGCTCGGGGTGGAAGGCGAACGGCACGTTGGCGCGCAGCACCTCGTCGGCGCGGCCGGCAGCAAACAGCGCGCAAGCTTCGGTGCGCAGCTTCACGAGTTCCGGCGTGTCGGCGCGCGCCGAGGTGGCGAGCAGCGCGAGCGCCGCGACACGCGCCGGGGCCTGACGCACGACGTGTTGCGCGACCATGCCGCCCATCGAGTGGCCGACGAGCACGAGCGGCCCGGCCCTCTCGGCAGTCTCGGCGAGCAGCGCCTCGGCCATCGCCGGCAGCGTCGGGCAGCGCGTGTGCACGTCGACGACAAGCGCCGCGTCGAGCAGTGGCACCAGCGCCGGCGGCGCGATGCGGCGCAACTCGGCGCGCACGTCGGCCCACACCTCGGCGTCGTTGGCGAGGCCGGGAAGGAAGACGAGGGTCGGCGGGGTCGGCTGCATCGGATGCGCGGCCGCAGCGGAAACGTCGGCGTCGGACATGCCGCGCATGATGCCCTGCGACGCGCCGCGCTGTCGTACCGCATGTTCATGGCCGCTATGCTGCGAAACCGATGACCGAACTGCTCTTCATCCGCCACGGCGAGACCGACTGGAATCTTCAGCAACGCTTCCAGGGCCAGATCGACGTGCCGCTGAACCGCACCGGCCTCGCGCAGGCGGCGCGCCTCGCGGCGCGGCTGGCCACCGACCCGCACGACGTGCTCGTCGCCAGCGACCTCGAGCGCACGCGCCAGACGGCCGCGCCGCTGGCCGCGGGCTGGCGCATGTCGCCTGCGCTGCACAAGGGCCTGCGCGAACAGCACTTCGGCGTGCTCGAAGGGCTGGATGTGCCGACGATCAAGGCCCGCCACGCCGAGCTGTGGGCGCGCTGGCTCGAACACCGCGGCGACTTCGCGCTGCCCGGCGGCGGCGAGAGCTTGCAGGAGTTCCACGCCCGCGTGCTGGCCACCGTGCGCGAGCTGGCCGAGGCGCACCCCGGCCGCCGCGTCGCCGTCGTCACGCACGGCGGCGTGCTCGACATGCTGTGGCGCACCGCGCGCGGCGAGCGCATCGAAGGCCTGCGCTGCTGCGAGATCCCGAACACGGGCCTGAACCGCCTGCGCTGGAAGGACGGCACGCTCGTCATCGAGAGCTGGGCCGACGCGGCGCATCTGGCCGACCTGCCGCCGCAGCCGGCGACGCAGGCCGGCGAGCGCTGAGAACGCCGAAGAAGCCACGCATCGACATCACGAGGACCGCACGATGAGCCACGCAGCGAACAACGCACCCTTCCGCCACACCGTCGTCGTCGGCGCCGGCGCAGTCGGCAGCTTCTTCGGCGCGATGCTGGCGCGCGCCGGCCACCGCGTCACGCTCGTCGGCCGAGCAGCGCACGCCGAGGCGATCACGCGCGACGGGCTGCAACTGCACAGCGGCGGCCGCGTCGAGGCGGTGCGGCTCGCCGCGACCAGTGCCCTGGCCGCCGTCGGCGACGCCGACCTCGTGCTCTTCTGCGTCAAGTCGACCGACACCGATGCGCTGGCGCGCACGATGGCGCCGCTGTTGCGCGACGACGCGCTCGTGCTCAGCCTGCAAAACGGCGTCGCCAACCCGCAGATGCTCGCCACGCACGTGCGCGGCGCGGGCCAGATGGTGGTGCCGGCAGTCGTGTACGTCGCCACCGCGATGCCCGGGCCCGGCGTCGTGCAGCACTTCGGCCGCGGCGACTTGGTCGTCGGCCCGCTCACCGGTACCGACGCCGATAGCGATGCCGCCGACCCGGCGCGCGCCGCGCGCTTGCAGGCGCTGGCCGCCTTCTTCGCCGGCGCCGGCGTGCCGGTGCGCGTGTCGCCCACCGTGATGGACGAGCTGTGGTCCAAGCTGATGGTCAACTGCGCCTACAACGCGATCTCGGCGCTGGCACAGGTGCCGTACGGGCGCCTCGTCGAACTGCCCGAGATCCGCGAGCTGCAACGCGCCGTCGTCCGCGAGGTCGTCGCGGTGGCCGGCGCCGAGGGCCGGCGCATGCCGCTGGCCGACGCGATGGCGGCGATGGAACGCATCGCGCCGGCGATGCCGGCGCAGTTCTCGTCGACGGCGCAGGACCTGGCGCGCGGCAAACCCACCGAGATCGACCACCTGAACGGCCACGTCGCGCGCCGCGGCGCCGAACTCGGCATTGCGACGCCGGTGAACCAGGCGCTGCACGCGCTGGTCAAGCTCGCCGAGGCGGCGCGGGCGGCGGGCAGCCCCGCGAACGCCGCGAAGACGAAGGCGACATGAACGTCCGCGCCGCCGTTGCCGACGACGCGCTGCGCGCCGAGGAGCGCCGCGAGGTGTCGCTGTGGGTGCTGAGCGGCAACGCGCGTGGCGTCGGCTTCTACCGCGCGGCCGGCTTGGCGCCGGTGGCGGGCAGTGCGCAGCGCTTCGACCTCGGCGGCCGGCAGGTCGAGGAAGTGCAGATGCTGCGCTCGCTCGATGCCGGCGTGCCGTCCGCCGCGCGCAACTAAGATGACGAGTTAGGTGGCGCTGGTGATCGATCCACATCCAGGCCCCGGCCCACAGGCGGTCCCGCCCGAATTCGCGCAGGCGCTGCGTGAGCTGGGCGTCGTCGCCGACGGCGTGCCGCTTGTCGGCACGCCGCTCACCGGCGGCGTGTCGTCGGACATCTGGCGTATCGAGACGCCGGCCGGCCCGGTGTGTGCCAAGCGCGCGCTGGCGCGGCTGCGCGTCGCCGCCGACTGGCGCGCGCCGATCGAGCGCAATGCGTTCGAAGCACGCTGGATGCAAGTCGCGCACGATGCGGTACCGGGCGCCGTGCCGCGTGTGCGCGGCCAGCACGCGGCGCTCGGCGTGCTGGTGATGGACTACCTGCCGGGCGACCGCTACGCGCTGTGGAAGGAGCGGCTGTTGCGCGGCGAGGCCGTGCCGGCCACTGCGGCGGCGGTTGGCCACACGCTCGGGCGCATCCACGCGCACGCGGCGGCGCGCGCCGCCGAACTGGCGCCGCAGTTCGCCACCGACCGCATCTTTTTCGACATCCGGCTCGAGCCGTATCTCGTCGCGACCGCGGCGCGGCATGCCGATCTCGCGCCGGCGCTGCATGCGCTGGTCGCGCGGACGCAGCGGGAACGGCGCACGCTCGTGCACGGCGATGTGAGTCCGAAGAACATCCTGGTGCCGGTGGGTGGCGCGGGTTCAACGGACGGTGCAACGGCGGGCTTCGATAGCTCAGCCCGAACGGGGAAAGGGGGCCTCGTCCCGGTCTTCCTCGACGCCGAGTGCGCGTGGTGGGGCGACCCGGCCTTCGACCTCGCGTTCTGCTTGAACCACCTGCTGTTGAAGGCGCTGTGGGTGCCGGCGGCCGGCGCTGCGTTGGCCGCGTGTTTCGACGCGCTCGCCGCGGCCTACCGCGCGGGCATCGACTGGGAAGATGCGGCCGCGCTCGAACAGCGTGCCGCGTCGCTGCTGCCGGGCCTGCTGCTGGCGCGCGTCGACGGCAAGTCGCCGGTCGAGTACCTGAATCAGCCCGCGCAGCACGACGCCGTGCGCCGCGTCGCGCGCCGGCTGCTGCTGCACCCGGTGCGCACGCTGGCCGAGGTCGGCGCGGCGTGGCAGCACGAGCTTGCCGCGACGCGCGAAGGAACCGCATGACCGCCCCCGACACCCGCATCCACCACCTCGTCGCCCGCCGCGTCTGGGACAGCCGCGGCCGGCCCACGGTCGAGGCCGAAGTGCACCTGCACAGTGGGGCGACGGGCCGCGCCATCGTGCCGGCCGGCGCCAGCCGCGGCACGCGCGAGGCGCTCGAACTGCGCGACGGCGGCGCGGCCTTCGGCGGCCTCGATGTGCAGCAGGCGCTGGCGCACGTGCGCGGCGAGATCGCCGCGGCTGTCACCGGCCTCGACACCGCCGACCAGGCGGCGCTCGACGCCCGCCTCGTCGCGCTGGACGGCACGCCGAACAAGCAGCGCCTGGGCGCCAATGCGACGCTCGCCGTCTCGATGGCCGCGGCGCACGCGGCCGCGGCGGCGCACGGGCTGCCGCTCTATGCATGGCTCGGCCGCCAGCAAGGCATCGACATGCAGGCGAACGCGCTGCTGCCGCTGCCGCAGATCCAGATCTTCGGCGGCGGCGCGCACGCCGGCCGCCGCACCGACATCCAGGACTTCATGGTGCAGTGCCCGGGCGCGGCGAGCTTCGCCGAGGCGCTGGAATGGACGGCCGAGGTCTATCGGCACGCCGGCCTCGTGATGCAGGAGCGCGGCGCGCTCGCCGGCGTCGCCGACGAAGGCGGCTGGTGGCCGGCCTTCGGCGGCAACGAAGAGGCGCTCGAAGCCCTGCTGCGCGCGATCGAGCGCGCCGGCTTCGTGCCGGGCGAGCAGGTGTCGATCGCGCTCGATATCGCCGCCAGCGAATTCGGCCGCGGCGGCCGTTATCGGCTCGGCCTCGAAGGGCGCGAACTCGACAGCGACGGCCTGATCGAGATGCTGCTGCGCTGGTGCGAGCGGTATCCGATCACCAGCATCGAAGACCCGCTCGCCGAGGACGACGCCGCAGCCTTCGCGCGCTTCACGCAGGCGGCCGGCACGCGGCTGCAGATCGTCGGCGACGACTTTCTCGTCTCCGATGCGGCCCTCGTGCGCGAGGCCGCGGCCGCCGGCGCCGCCAACACCGTGCTGCTCAAACCCAACCAGCGCGGCACGCTCAGCGAGACGCTCGCCTGCTGGCGCGCGGCGCGCGAGGTCGGTTACGCGGCGATCGTCTCGGCGCGCTCGGGCGAGAGCGAGGACACGACGATCGTCGACCTCGCCATCGGCTGGGGCGTCGGCCAACTGAAGGTCGGCTCGTTCGCGCGCAGTGAGCGGATGGCCAAGTGGAACGAGGCGCTGCGCATCGAGGAGCGGCTGGGGACAAGCGCGCGGTTTGCCGGCGCGGCGGTGTTCGGGCGCAACCCGGCGCGAGCGCGCGGCTGACCGCCGCTACGGCTCGGCCGACGGAGCGCCCCACACGCCCGGCTGCTCGCTGCGCGCCAGTGCGTCGACGAGCGCGTCGAGCGCCGGCCGCGCGGCACGCGCGCGTTCGTCGTTGATCATCATCGCCACCGCCCACGGCCGCCCATGCGCGTCGCGCACGTAGCCGGCGAGCGCCGCCACGTCGCGCAGCGTGCCGGTCTTCAGCCGCGCCCAGCCGGCCGCGGGGCTGCCCTTCAGCCGCGCGCGCATCGTGCCGTCCTCGCCCGCCAGCGGCAGGCTGGCGATGAAGTCGCTGGCATGGCGGCCGGCCCACGCCACTTGCAGCAGGCGCGCCAGCGCCAGCGGCGTGATGCGCTCGCTGCGCGACAGGCCCGAGCCGTTGTCGAGGACGAGGCCGGGCGTGGCGATGGCGTGCTCGGCGAACCATTGCCGCACGGTGTGCTCGGCGAGCGTGGCGGTGGGCGTGCGCTGCGTGTTCGCCGACGCGGCCGCGCCCGCCGGGGTCAGTTCCTGCGCCGCCCCGATCGCCAGGTACAGCAGCCGCGTCTGCGCGTTGTCCGAGACCTTGTTCATCCGCCGCAGCACCTCGCCCCACGGGCGCGCGTGGCGTTGCGCCAGCACGCGCGGCGCTGGCGCCAACGCGGGCACACGTTCGGCCGCCTCGCGCACGCGGCCGTCGAGGGTGCCGCCGAGGCCGCTCCACAGCGTGCGGAAGATCGCCTCGTCCAGCCGCAGGCGGTCGCCGGCCTGCAGCGCCAGGCGGCGCACGCAGTCGCGCGGGAACGAGCCGTGCAGTTCGATCGTCAGCCCGGCGGGTGCGGCGGCAGCGGCGGCGTCCGGCAACACGCGCGGCGGCTGCCAGTCGTCTTCCCAGTCGGCGCAGCGGCGCTCGACGACCCCCATGCGCGCCTGCACCGTGATGCCGGCAAGCGGCGGCACGGTGCGCGCGACGACCGCGCCGCTGCGCGAATCGATCTCCACCGGCAGCAGTGCGCCGGCCAGCCCGAGCGCATCGGGGATCACGTTGTACGGCCACTCGGGGCCGCCGTCGAACGGCGGCACGCCGAGGTCGGCGCGCGCCGGGTGGAAGAACTGCCGGTCGATCACCAGGTCGCCGGCGATGCGCTGCACGCCCGCGGCACGCAGGTCCACCAGCAGCGCCCAGAACGCGGCGAGGCCGAGGTCCGGATCAGCGCCGCCCGCGAGCCGCAGGTCGCCTTGCAGCACGCCATCGGCGGCCAGCGGCGCGTGCGTCGTGAACGTCGTCTGCCCGCGATGGCCGGGGCCGAGGCGGCCGAGCGCGACGACGCTCGTGACGAGCTTCATCGTGGAGCCGGGCGCCATCGGCTGCGCGGCGCGGCGCCCCCAGGCGGGCGCGCGGTGCGCCAGCGGCAGCATCACCGCGGCCAGCGCCTGCGGCGGCACGCCGGCCGCGGCCAGCGCGCGCTGCGTCGCCGCCGGCAGCGGGCCGTCGCGGACGGCGTTGACGGCGCCGGCGCGGCCGTCGAGGACAGCGCAGCCGACGAGGGCGCTGGCGAGCATCGCAGCGAGCCCGGCCGCGAGCACGGGCCGCAAGACCGACCGCCGCACTGACCGCATCGCCGGCCGCATCGCACCGCCATTCGCCGTCCCGATGCCCACCCTCGTCATACCGGCCATTGTGTGTGGACGGCCGCACGCGCCGCTCACACCGCGGCGCAGGCGACACGCCACAATGCGCGCCCAAATGGTGGCCACCGTCTCGCGCGACGCAGAAGCCGACTGCGTGCTCGGCCTGGACGCAGGCGGCACCGGCACGCGCTACGCGCTCGTGGCGCGCAATGGCCATGTGCTTGCCGAGGGCCAGGGGCCGGCGATGTCGGGCACGCAGTTGCTCGACGCGGGCGGGCGCATCGGCGTCGACATCACGCTGGGCGGCATCGCACGCGCGCTGCCACAGTTGCCGCGCGCCGTCGTCGCCGGCATGACCGGCTACGACCACGCGCTGGCGTCCGAGCTGCTGCCGCGGCTCGTGCAGGTGTTCGGCATCGATGCCGGGCTCGTCAAGGCGATGAGCGACATCGAACTGCTGTGCCGCGCCGCCTTCACGCCCGGCGACGGCATCG
Source organism: Betaproteobacteria bacterium (assembly GCA_016716535.1). Classification (GTDB taxonomy): domain Bacteria; phylum Pseudomonadota; class Gammaproteobacteria; order Burkholderiales; family Burkholderiaceae_C; genus Rubrivivax. The sequence continues at coordinate 843,400 of JADJWD010000007.1, forward strand.
TCGTCTATGGCGGCACCGGCTCGATCGCGGCGCTCCTGGACGCGATGGGGTACCTGCACCGTGCGGGCGGCCGCGGCGTCACCGTCGACGACGCCGGCGGCGGGCACTGGATCGCACGCGAGGCGCTCAAGCGCGTCTGGCGCGCCGAGGACGAGGAGCCCGGCGCCTGGCAGCGTTCGCCGCTGGCGCAGGCGCTGTTCGAGCAGGTCGGCGGCAACGAGTGGCACCACACGCGGCAGTGGGTGTACGGCGGGCCGGGCACCTCGCGCGGCAAGCTCGGCGAGCTGGCCGCGGTGGTGGCCGCCGTCGCGGCGCGCGATGCCGCGGCGATGGCGCTGCTCGAACAGGCCGGGCGCGAGCTGGCGCGGCTGGCGCAGGCGTTGATGCGCCGCTACGGCCGCCACCCGCTCGCCGTGGCCGGCCGCGTCTTCGAGCTGCACCCGGCCGTGGACCGCGGCTTTGCGGCGGCGCTGCCCGCGGGCACCGAGATCACGCCGCTGCGCGAGGCGCCGCATCTGGCGGCCAGCAGGCTGGCACTGCGGCTGCTGGCCGAGCGCGCCGGCGCGGCGGCGGGCGCGGCTTGAGCGCGGTGCCCGGTCAGCGCGCGGCGGCGGCGCGCCGCCGGCTGCTCGGGCAGGCGCTCGGGCTGGCCGGCGGTGGCGCGTTCGGAGGGATCCGTGCACTCGGCGCGTTAGGCACTTTGGGCCGATTGGGCAGTCTGGGCGCCCTCGGCCTCTCGAGCGGCTGCACGGTCACCACCACGCCCGGCGGCGTGCCGATCGACGTGCGCCACACGAGCCGCGGCCAGGACAGCCGCGCGCTGTTCCTGGTGCTGCACTACACGGTGGCCAACCTGCCCCGGTCGATCAAGATACTGACCGAAGGCGAGGTCTCGTCGCACTACCTGCTCACCGACGAGACGCCGCCGCGCATCTACCGCCTCGTGCCCGAGGACCGGCGTGCCTGGCACTCGGGGCCGAGCGCGTGGCAAGGCCACCGGCTGCTGAACGCCAGCTCGATCGGCATCGAGATCGTGCACCCGGGTTTTCGCGTCGAGGCCGACGGGCAGCGCACCTACCTGCCGTTTCCGGCCGCGCAGATCGAGGCGCTCGTCCCGCTCGTGCGCGACATCGTCGCGCGGCACCAGATCCGCCCCGAGCGCATTCTCGGCCACGGCGAAGTGAGCCCGCTGCGCAAGGAGGACCCGGGGCCAATGTTCCCTTGGCGGCTGTTCGCCGAACTCGGCATCACGCCGCCGTGGCCCGACGCAGCGCGCGTCGCGGCGCAACGCGCAGTCTTCGAGGCGCTGCCCGGCGGCCTGCCCGACGTGCCGTGGTTCCAGCAGGCGCTGGCGCGGCACGGCTACGCGATCGAGTTGACCGGTGTGTTCGACGCGCAAACGCAGCGCGTGCTGATGAACTTCCAGATGCGCTACCGGCCCGCGCGGCATGACGGCCTGCCCGATGCCGAGAGCGCGGCGATCTTGTGGGTGCTGACGAATCCGGTGATGGGGGCGGGCGGTTGATGGCGCGTCATCCCGTTCGTGCTGAGCTTTGTATTCCGATCGTCCTGAGCTTGTCGAAGGGCTCGTCCCGAACGGGTTTGTTGTGCGCGTTGGCATTCGCTGCTGCAGCCACGCTGGCGCCGACCGCGTACGCCGCACAGCGCACCCCCGCCGACACCCCGCGCGGCCGGCCGGTCGAGGCGGTGCTCGCGCCTTCCGAGTTGCCGCCACCCGAGCCGCGGCAGTTCCGCGCCGCGTGGGTGGCGACGGTCGCCAACATCGACTGGCCGAGCCGCCCCGGCCTGCCGGCCGGCGACCAGCAGGCCGAGGCAAGCGCCATCCTCGACCGCGCGCGCTCGCTGGGCCTGAACGCGCTCGTCTTGCAGATCCGGCCGGCCGGCGATGCGCTCTACGCCTCACGGCTTGAGCCGTGGAGCGAATACCTCAGCGGCACGCAAGGCCAGGCGCCGCAGCCGTGGTGGGACCCGCTCGCCTTCTGGGTTCGCGAGGCGCACCGGCGCGGCCTGCAGCTGCACGCCTGGTTCAACCCGTTTCGCGCCCGCCACCACCTCGCGAAGTCGCCGCTCGCGCCGCCGCACCTGGCGTTGCGCGCGCCGGCGTCGGTCAAGCGCTACGGAGACCTCTTGTGGATGGACCCGGGCGACGCGGTGGCGCGCGCGCACACGCTGGCTGTCGTCGAGGACGTGCTGCGCCGCTACGACATCGACGGCGTGCACATCGACGACTACTTCTACCCCTACCCGTTGCAGCAGGACGGCGCCGAGGTCGCGTTCCCCGACGCCGAGGCCTGGCGCCGCTACGCGGCCGGCGGCGGCACGCTGACGCTGGCGCAATGGCGGCGCCGGCACGTCGACACGCTGGTGCAGGCGCTGCACCAGCGCGTGCGGCGCACGAAGCCCACGGTGCTGCTGGGCATCAGCCCGTTCGGCCTGGGGCGGCCCGACAGGCGGCCGGCCGGCATCACCGGCTTCAGCCAATACGACAAGCTGTACGCCGACGTCGAGCGCTGGCTCGAAGAGGGCTGGCTCGACTACCTGGCGCCGCAGCTCTATTGGCCGATCGCCACCGAGGGGCGGCCGTTCGTGCCTTTGCTGCAGTACTGGATGCGGGCCAACGTGCGACAGCGGCATTTGTGGCCGGGGTTGTTCACGAGTTCGGTGCGGGGGGCGCCTGAGGCGCCTGGCGTGGCCGCTTCCGCCGCTTCCGCCGCTTCTGCCGCTTCTGCCGCTTCTTCCGTTTCGGTTGCCGCCACGGCGGCGAGCGCAGCCGCCTCGCAAGCACTGCCCGCCTCGGCGCCCGGTGAAGCGGCGGCCCCGGCCGGCCCGGTGCGAATCGTCCAGCCGTGGCCGGCGCGTGAGGTGCTCGACCAGCTCGCGCTGCTCGACCGGAACGCCGGCGGCAGAGGTTCAACCAGCGGCCTCGGCGGCCCGAGTGGTCACATCCACTTCAGCATCAGCGCGCTGATGCAGGACCGCGACGGCCTGGCGACGCAGTTGCAGCGCGGCGCCTACGCGGTGCCAGCGCTGGTGCCGGCGACGCCGTGGCTCGACAAGCGCGCGCCGCCGCCGCCCGTGCTGCTGCGGCGCGTTGATGCCGTGTCGATCACGCCCGGGCGCGGCGAAGCGGCGGCGCAGTTTGCCGTCTGGCGGCGCATCGACGGCCGCTGGCGTTTCGCGGTGCAGCCGGCGCACGAACGCTCCGTCGCGCGCGAGCAGGCCGACGTGATCGTCGTTGCCGCCGTCGACCGGCATGGCAACGTCAGCCACCGACAAGCGGTACGCTGGCCGCGATGACGAAGCCTCCTGCTCCGATTGCATCCGGCGGCGCATCCAGTTCGACCGCGCCGCCACGCACCGAACAGCCGAGCGACGAACACGCCGCGCTGGACACCTACGACAGCGCCGCGCTGGTTGCCGCCTTCACCGCCGACCAGGCGCGCGCCGCCGCCGCCGTGCAAGCCGCCGCGCCGGCGCTGGCCGCGGGCGTCGACGCGGCACTGCCGCGGCTCGTGGCCGGCGGCCGCCTCGTCTACGCCGGCGCCGGCACGAGCGGGCGCCTGGGCGTGCTCGACAGCGTCGAGTTGTGGCCGACCTTCTCGTGGCCGCGCGAACGCGCGCGCGCGCTGCTCGCCGGCGGCGACGGTGCGATGTTCGTCGCCGTCGAAGGCGCCGAGGACGACGCCGCGCAAGGCGCCGCCGACCTCGACGCGCTCGCCGTCGGCGGTAACGACGTGCTGATCGCGATCGCCGCTTCCGGCAGCACGCCTTATGCGCTCGGCGCGGCAGCGGCGGCCCGACAGCGCGGCGCGTTGACGATCGCCATCGTCAACAACGTGGGCTCACCACTGGCGGCGGCGTGTGAGCACGCCGTCGTGCTCGACACCGGCGCCGAGCTGGTCTCGGGCAGCACGCGGCTGAAGGCCGGCACGGCGCAGAAGATCGCGCTGAACACGTTGTCGAGCAGCCTGATGGTGCGGCTGCACAAGGTGCACGGCAACCTGATGGTCGACCTGCGCGCCACCAACGCGAAGCTGGCGCGCCGCGCACTCGCGCTGGCCCAACGCGCCAGCGGCGCCGACGAAGCGGCGGCGCGCGCCGCGCTCGCCGCCTGCGACGGCCGCGTGAAGGACGCGATCGTCATGCTGCTGCTGAACGTCGACGCCGCCGAGGCCGCGCGCCGGCTGCACGCCGCCGGCGGGCACCTGCGGCGCGCGCTCGGCGAGTGACGCCGTGCACCCGAAGAGTCGCGAAGCGCCACGACCGAGGGCCGAAGCGCACGGTCTCGGCACCGATCAGGCCCGAAAAAAGCAACGGGCCGGTCAGCGACCGGCCCGCGGATGGACAGAGAGCCCAGGCCGAGATCAGGCGGCGGCGGCTTGCTTGCGGCGACGCATGGCGCCGAGCCCGGCGAGCGACAGGCCGACCAGCGCGAGCGTCGCGGGTTCGGGAACCTGGCCGGTTACGGTGCGGACCTTGCCGCCGATCGCGGCGGCGTACTCGGTCGCGTTAGCCACGCCGATGTAGAAGCCCTGGGTCGGGAAGTTGTACGGGCTGGTCGTGTCGCAGGGCCCGGGATAGCAGATCGACGTCTGCAGGTTCGCCGCCGCGCCCGCCCCGATGCCGATTCCCTCGATGCTGATGTTGTCGACACCGGAGGCGATCAGGGCATCGCGCGCCGCAATGCCGCAGGTCCACGCGTTGGAGCCACTCGTGCAGGTGTTCGGTTCACCGTCGGTGGCGAAATTCACGTAGGAGTAGTCGTAGTTCGTCGACGTACCCAGGGCCGCGTCCATGCCGGCAAAGGCGGCCTGGTAGTTGGTCGAGCCTCCGCCCTGGGCGAAGCCGGCGATCTGCGTTGACAAGCTCGCCTGATTGGCGGCCGTCACCTGCACGTTGTTGATGCGCAGATTGGCGTCGCTGTCGAAGGTCACGACCGACAGGAAGTACGTGTTGGGGCCCGTCGTCGGAATCAGATTGATCGCGCTCGCCAACCCGTTCCTGATGATGTTCCACTCGCTTGCGGCGATGCTGCCGGACTCGTCCAGAACGAAGCCGAGTTGGATGTTGGCGGCCTGCGACACAGCGGGCGCCATGCTCATCGCGCACGCGCCGACCGCACCGAGTACAAAGCGTCGAATCCGATTCATGTCATTCCCTCTTGCTTGGTTGCAATGGCGGGCAGCGCCATCGACGAGGCATGAGCATGAACCGGGCCAGAGCACCTTTCTTCTAAAGAATCAACAACCTGCCTAACGGTACGTGCCCCCCGGCCTTTCGGCTTGTCAGATTCCCCGACCGTGAGATGGATCACGCCTGGTGGGAGCCGGGGTATCCGGCTCACAGCGTGCGCATCAGCGCGGCCACCTCGCCCTGGCCCTTGAAGCTGTCGCCCAGGCGGACCAGCGCCTGGAGCTGATCGCGCGCCTCTTCACGCTTGCCGGCCTTGATCAGGTAGCGCGCCAGCGCCAGCTTGAGGTTCGGGTCCCGCGGCGAGGCTTCCACGGCCTGCTGCTGCGTCTTCACCGCCTCCAGCGGCAGCCCGGCTTCCATCTGCAGCATCGCCAGCGTGTCCAGGATCGGCGCTCGATTGGGCAGCAGCGCGTTCGCCTTCGCCGCGATCTCCAGCGCCCCGGCCTTCTTCTGCTGGTGCATCAGCCAGGCGATGTTGTTCAGCGCGTTCGCGTTGTCCGGCTGCCGGGTCAGCACCGCGCGGTACTGCGCCTCGGCGGCGGCGAAGTCGTTGCGCTGCGTGGCCACGTCGCCGAGGTAGAAGCGGAAGACCGGGTCGTTCGGGCGCGCGCGCTCCCACTCGGCGGCTACACGATCGGCCTCGGCCGGCTTGTTGGCCGCCCGCAGCGCCACGTGCAGCTTGATCGCGGCCTCGCTCGCCGCGCCCAGTTGCAGCGCCGACCGATAGGCCGACGCGGCCGCCGCCCAGTTCTTGCGTTGCGCCTCGATGTCGCCTTCGAGCAGGTGGCCCATCGCGCCCATCGCACCCTTGGGCTCGCGTTTCTGCATCTCGCGGGCTATCGCCAGCGCGTCCTGGGGGCGCTTGTCGCGCAGCGCCAGCATCGCCAGGCCGCGCCGCGCCGCGCCGTGGTTCGGCTCGATCTCGACTGCCTTGCGCAGCGCCCGCGCGGCGCCGCCCAGGTCGCCGGAAGCCTCGTGCGCCTCGGCCAGGCGAATCTGCGGCGCTGCCGCTTTCGGCTGCAGGCCGGCGAGCTTGGAGAACGTGGAGATCGCCTGCTGCGCTTCACCGGCAAGCAACTGCGTGGCCCCCAGCGCGTCGAGGATCGCCAGGTCGTCGGGCAGCGCGGCCGCGGCTTCCTGCGCCGCGGTCAGCGCGGCGCGCCGGTCGCCGCGCGCGGCCAGGCGCGCGATCAGCGCCAGCCGGATCTCCGGGTCGCGCGGGTCGGCGCGCACCGCGTCGGCCAGATGCTGGATCGACTGCGGGCTGAGCAAGCCACCCGCCGCCGGGATGTCGGCCAGCATCATCATCACGCGGGCGCTGCCCGGCGAATGCTCGAGGTGCGCGAGCAGGCGCTTGCGCGCGAGGTCGGGCTTGCCGGCGGCCACTTCCATCGACGCCAGCGCCGCGGTGGCCGGGAAGTAAGCGCGGTCCTTGGCCAAGGCCGCCTCGAAACTGCGGCGCGCACCGGCGCCGTCGCGCTGCGCCGCCAGTACCTGGCCGCGCAGCTGATGCGGCAACGGCTGATTCGGCATCTTGGCTTCCAGGCCGTCGACGGCCTTCAGCGCGCCGCGCAGATCCTGCTTGGCGATGCGCGCGCTGATCAGCGCCAGGTCGGCGCGCGGGCTGGCATCGCCCGCGGCAACGGCTTCGAGGTCGCGCAGCGCCACATCGGCGCGCGGCCCGCCGATCATCGACAGCGCGGCCTCGGTGCGCACCTTCGAGCTGTCGGGCGCGAGCCGCGCCGCGCGCACGAAAGCCGCATCGGCGCGCTTGGCGTCGCCGGCCAGCATGAAGGCTCGGCCCGCCAGCGCCAGGCTTTCGGCATCGGCCGTCTCGGCCTCGACGAGCGGGGCCAGCACCTGGGCGGCCTTGCCGGCCTCGCCGGCGCGCAACAGGCTTTGCGCATGGATCTGGCGCGCGAGCACTAGGCCCGGCATGACCTTCAACGCGCGGGCCGCGAACGCCTGGGCCTGGATGTCGTTGCCGAGTTGATATTCGGCCGCCGCCGCCAGCTCGAGGGCGCGCACGTTGTCCGGGTCGAGCTTCAGCAGCGCGTCGACGAGTTCGCGCGAGCGCTTGTATTGCTTGTCGACATAGGCGAACTGGGCGTCGAAGAAGGTCGTCTGCGGGTGCGCGGGCGCCATCTTCTTCAGCAAGCCGAACTGCTCGCGGGCCTCGCCCGCCTTGTGCTCGCGGAAGAGGATCGAGACGATCTCCGCCTGCGCGGCGACGGAGTTCGGGTGGGCCGCCAGCACCTTGCGGTGCGCCGCCAGCGCCCCGGCGGCGTCGTTCTTGCCGAGCCACAGCAGGTACCCGCGCGCGACGCCCGCGTGTTGGTTGTCCGGCTGCTTTGCAAGCAGCGTGTCGAGCGTGGCCAGCGCGCCGTCGACGTCGCCGGCGCCCGCCTTCAGCCGCGCCTGCACGATCAACGCCGTGGCGTGCAGCGGCTGCGACGCGAGCGCCGCGTCGATGGCCGCGTTCGCCTTCGCGAGCTCGCCTTGTTGGGCGTAGGCAGCCGCGATCCACGACTTCAAGTCCGCCTGCGCCGTGGCGTCGTCGAGCGCCGTGTTGCCGAATTGCGCGATGACCTTCGCCGGCTGCCCGAGCAGCAGCATGGCCTGCCCAAGCGCGGGCAGCACCTGCTCGGCCTTGACGCCGAGCTCGAGCGCTTTGCGCAGCTCGACTTCGGCGGCGACCGGATCGCCGGTCTCCAGCAGCGTGCGGCCCATCAGCAGGCGCGCATCGCCCGAGTTGGCGTTCTTGCCGAGCGCGCCCTTCAACTCGATGATCGCGGCGGCGAAGTCCCGCTTGGCGATGTAACCGCGCGCCGAGGCGATGAGTTGCTCTTCGTTCTCACCGCCGCAGCCGGGCAGCAGCCCAAGGCCCACGCACAGGGCCGCGATCGCAACGAGTCTTTGCCGCATGAGACCACCTCGGAACCGGTAGGAAGCGATGGGAAGCCATCGCGCTTCCCCGTGCCATGGTCGAGTATCCGTTCGGGATCCTCGAGCGCCGGTTCGGTGGGCGGCGCGGTTGCGTGATGGAGTTGGTGGCAAGGCCGCGGCCGGCCGACTTGCATCGGCCGCCGCGCGTGCGCGTCAGATCAGTCGACCTTCGCGCCCGACGCCTTCACGACGCCGGCCCACTTCTTTGTTTCGGCGTCGATCATGCGCGCGAACTCGGCCGGCGAGTTGCCGCTCGGGATCGCGCCTTGCGCGACGAGGCGCTCCTTGATCGCCGGCGCAGCAAGCGCCTTGGCCACTTCGGCCTGCACGCGGTTGATCACGTCGGCGGGTGTGCCGGCCGGCGCGAGCAGGCCGAACCACGAACTGGCCTCGTACCCCTTGAGTGCCGCGCCACCGGCTTCGGCGACGGTGGGCAGGTCGGGCAGCGCCGACGAGCGCACGGCGCTCGTCACCGCCAGCGCCTTCAGCTTGCCGCTCTTGATGTGCGGCAGCGCCGAGGGCAGGTTGTCGAACATCACGTCCATGTTGCCGCCCATCAGGTCGATCAGCGCCGGGCCGCTGCCGCGATAGGGGATGTGGACCATGAACGTGCCGGTCATCGTCTTGAAGAGTTCACCGGCCAGGTGGATCGAGGTGCCGTTGCCCGAACTCGCCATGTTCAGCCGGCCGGGGTTGGCCTTCAGCGCCTTGACGAGGTCGGCGACGCTGTTGACGCCAAGGCGCTGCGCGCTCGCCGGGTTCATCACCAGCACGTTGGGCACACCGGCCACCAGCGTCACCGGCGCGAAGTCCTTGACGTGGTCGTACGGCATCTTCGGGTAGATCGACACGTTGATCGCGTGTGTGCCGACGGTGCCCATCAGGAAGTGGTAGCCGTCGTTGGGCGCCTTCGAGACCTCGGCGGCGCCGTTGTTGCCGCCGGCGCCAGGCTTGTTGTCGACGACGAACGGCTGGCCGAAGGCCTTCTGCAGCTCCGGCGCAATGGCGCGCGCAAGGATGTCGGTGGTGCCGCCGGCGGCGAACGGCACGACGATGCGCACCGGCTTGGCCGGCCACGCGCCCTGGGCGCGGGCAACGAGCGGCAGCGCGGTGGCGGCCACGGCCACCTGGGCGGCACCGGCGAGCCAGCGGCGGCGGTTCAGGTGCGAGCGAACGTGCATGAGGCGTTTCTCCTGGGAAGGCAACGAGGAAAGAAGCCGGGCCGAGGGAAGGCCCGCGTCGGCGAAAAGGACGCGATGATGCCTGCAAGCGCGCGGCCCTCGGCGCGGCGCGGCCACCCACCGCTACAGCTTCAGCTCCAGCCGCAGCTGCCAGTTCGTCGACGTAGGCCCGGTGGTCGCCGCCGTCTCGCGCAGGTCACCGCGCAGCGCGTCGGTGTAGTCGAACTCGGTCGTGCTCGTGTAGTCGCGCGGTGCGGCGTTGTTGACGAGCAGCCGCAGGCCCACCGCCGGGCTGAGGGTCCACAGCGCGAAGACATCGACAACGCGCTTGCCGGACACGCTGACGGCGCGGTCGTCGGCGGTCTGCGTGCGGTAGCCGGGCACGAAGTTGACGTTGCCGCCCAGCGTCAGCGGCACGCTGCGCAGGCGGTAGTCGGCGCCGAGGTTGGCTGTGACCTTGGCCTGCTCGTCGAGCCGGTTGTCGGGGCCGGGCACCCCTTCGACGCGCGAGCGGTAGAAGGCGACGTTGTGGCGCAGCTCGACGCGCGGCGCGTCGGCGCCGGCGATCTGGTCGAGGCGGTACTTCGCTTCGAGTTCGAGGCCGGTGGAGGTGGCCGCGCCGACGTTGCGGATGCGCGAGACGTAGCGGTCGACGGGGCTCCACGGCACGGTCTCCAGCGCAACGACGCGGCGCATCAAATCGCGGATGCGGCGGTGGAAGACGTTGGCGCTGAGCACGCCGCCGCCATCCAGAAAACGCTCGAACGCGAGGTCGACGCCGTTGGCGACTTCGGGCCGGAGGTCGGGGTTGCCGATCGTGTCGGGCGTCGTCGGCGTGTTCGGTCCGGTCTCGGGCGCGCGCGGGTGGATCGACGGCCGCGCGATCAGGTTCTGTGTCGAGGGCGCGCGGTAGCTGCGCGTTAGCGACAGCCGCACCTGGTCGCGCTTGGCGGGGTCGGGCTTCCACAACAGGTGCACGAGCGGCGTCGTGACGCCGCTGCGGTTGGTCGGACGTTCGCCGCCGCCGGCGTCGCCGTCGGTGGTGATGCCCTCCCAGCGCAGGCCCGCGTGGAAGGCCCAGTGCGCGTCGAGATTCCACTCGTCCTGCAAATAGGCGGCCAGGCGCAGGGTCGACGCTTCGAACGTGTCGCCGAAGTCGCCGCCGATGACGCTGCCGCTGCGGTCGGTGTACAGGCGATATTCGTTGCGCTTGACGGTTTCGACTTCGACGCCGCCAACGAGGCTGTGTTCGGGGGGCGCGGGTGGTGCAGGCGGTGCAGGGCGTGCCGGCTGCCCGGGCGCGGAGGCGGGGGTGGACGCAGCCTCGGACGCAGGCGCCGTGGGCGCGGCGCCCGGCACCAGCACGCCACTGAACTTGGCCGTCAGGTTGGCCGAGCGCTCGCGCGTGCGGCCGACATCGTCGGTGCCGCGCGTGAAGACTCCGGCGAGGAACTCGTCGCGCTGCGTGTCGAACGACGAGCGCCACTGGCCGAGGTTGCCGTTGAGCTCCATGCGCACCACGGGCCCCAGGCGCTGGCGCCATTGCAGGCCGACGCCGGCGTTGGTGAAGCGGCTCGTCGTGTCGCTCGTGCCGCTGTCGTACGGCACGACGCCCGGCAGCACCGGCCCGGGCAGCGGCTCGCCGTGCGTGAAGCTGCGATCGGTGCGCCCTTCGTTGTGGAAGACGCGCGGCGTCAGCAGCAGGTTGTCGCCGGTCTCGCCGAAGCGCCATTGCAGCCGCGAACTGAGCGCGACGCCGGTGCGCCGCTCCTCCGAGTGCACGTGGTCGATGGTGTCTTCGAGCAAGACGCCGGTGGCGCGCTCGCTGACGCGTGTCTCGGTGTCGCTGTCGGTGATGCGGTGCGGCCGGTTCACGCCGAGCAGCACGTTGTAGGTGAAGTTGTCGACGCTGTCGTTGCGCATGAAGTGCGCACCAGGCGAGACGCCGCCGTTGTCGTAGCCGACGACCACGCGCACGTCGTTCAGCCGGCGCTTGAAGCCTTCGCGCGTGACGATGTTGATCGTGCCGGCGATGGCGCGCGCGCCGGTCTCGGCGGTGGGCGCGCGCAGGATCTCGATGCGCTCGATCTGCTCGGGCGTCAGCGAGTCGAGGCTGAAGCCGGGCGGCAGCCGCTGCCCGTCGATCAGGAGCTGCGTGTAGCCGCTGCCGAGGCCCCGCATCCGCGGCGCGCCGCCGCGCCCCGGCGCGCCGGCGGTCGTGACGCCGGGCAGCCGCCGCAGCACCTCGCCGACGCTGGTGTCGCCGAACTTCTCGATCTCCTCGCGGCCGATGACGATCTTCGCCGCCGTGCTGCGGCGGCGCGCGTCACTGTCGCTGTCGCGGCCGCCGATGATCTCGATGCGCTGGCCGGGAGTGGCGCTGGGGGCGCCGGCGGGCGCACTCGCCGCAGCGCGCGCGGGCGCCGCAGCCGACGCGGCACCTGGCGGCCCCGCGGCCGAGGCAGCCCTGGCGGGCGCCTGCTGCGCCTGCACCCGCCCTAACGGGCCAACGAAGGCCACCACGGCCAACCCAACAACACACGAGACGACCGGCAGCAAGCGCATCGGACCATTGTCCGAGACGCCCCGGCGCCGTCCGGCCCCCGCAGCGCGGCCTTTGCCGAACTTCACGTGCCGATGCGGCATCGGCGCCACGCCCGGCGGAGTCACGCCAGGCCCGTGGGCCATGCCAAGGGCGAGGCGGGGTTCGCACCCAGGTCGGCACGTTGCCGGCGCCGGCCCGCCACGCCGGGCGGCCTCAGTTCACGTTGGCGGCAGCTGCACAACCCCGGCACACGCTCGCGCCGCGGATGGCCGCGTGATACTGCCCGCCCCCTCGACCATGGACGACACCGGCCGCCTCTCCGCTGCGGCCCCCGCAGCGCCCGCCGCCCCTGCGCTGCATGCCGCCGGGGCGGCCAGCGATCCGTTGTCGGACATGCGCGGCGTCGCCGCGCACGCGCTGATGATCGCCGTCGCGCTGCTGGGCAGCGCGCTCGGCCTGGGGTCGCTGATCGAGCTGCTGACGGTGGGCAACACCGATGGCGTCGCGCTCAAGCGCGCCGTGCTCGGCGGCGCGCTCGTCGTTGCGGCGGGTGTGGCCGCGCGCTGGCGACAGCGCCACCCCGAGCCGGTGCTGCCGGGGCTGATCTACGCCGTCTTCGTCGGCATGTTCTGCAATGCCTGGTTCACGGGCCTGGGCGTGCACATGGTGACGCTGGCGGCGCTGGGCATGCTGGTGGCGGTGGCGGGGCCCGCGCTCGGCGAGCGCCGCGCGCTCGTGCTGGCGCTGGCCTATGTCGCGGGCCTCGCGGTGCTGGCGGCGGCCGAGGTGGCGGGCCACCTGCCCGGCCGCGCCGCCGAGGCGCGCATGACGCTGGCCAGCCGGCTGGTCGGGCACGTGCTCGTCGCGGTGGCGGGCATGCTGATGGCGTGGCTGCTGGCGCGGCTGTTCCATGCCGCGGTCGGGCGGGCCGAGCGCGACCACCAGCGTGTCACCGAGCTGCTCGACCTGGGCAGCGACTGGAGCTGGGAGCTCGACGCCCGCGGCCGCCCGGTCACCGTGTCGCCCTCGTTCGAGCAGCGCACGGGCCTCGAGCGCGCCGACTTCGAGCGGCTGGACGAACCCGGCCACGTGCAGCACGTGCACGACACCCACTGGGAGGCGTTCATCCAGGCGCTGCGCGAGCGGCGCGAGTTCCGCGAGCTGCTCGTGAGCTACCGAGCGCCCGATGGCACGCCGCTGCACACGCTGCTGTCGGGCGCGCCGGTGCTGGACGCCGACGGGCACCTTGCCGGCTGGCGCGGCGTCGGCCGCAACGTCACCGCCGAGCACGAGGCGGCGCTGGCGCAGCGGCGCACCGAGACGCTGTTGAACCGGCTGCACGAGTCCAGCCCCGACGCGATCTGCGTCGTGCGCGCCAGCGACGAGCTGATCCTGCTGGCCAACGCCGGCTTCCTGAAGTTCACCGGCCTGACCGAGCGCGACGTCGTCGGCCAGCGCATCGACGCGCTGGCGCTCTGGCCCGACCTCGAGGCGCCGCGCCGCGTGCTGCGCGAAGTGCAGCAGGGCGACGGCACGGTGCGCGACCTGCGCACGCTGGTACAGCTGCGCGACGGCAGCGCGCGCGACATGCTCGTCAGCGCCACCGGCTTCGAGTCCGAAGGCACGACGCTCGTGGTGATGACGCTGCGCGACATCACCGAAGTCGAGCGGGCGCGCCGCGAGAGTGACGCGATCCTCGACAACGCCAGCGTCGGCATCGCGCTCGTGCGCCACAACCGCATCGAGCGCGCCAACGCGGCGCTGGCGGCGATGTTCGGCTGCACGCCCGGCGCGCTGGCCGGCGAGCGCCTGAGCGCGCTGCTGCCGGTGCGGCAGCCGGGCGACGCGGCGCCGGCGCCACCGCTTACGCCCGACGCCGTAGGCCGCCCCGTTGTGACTCCCGCAGGCGGCGCCGTCGTGACTGGCGCCGGCGGCGCCCTCGTGCCGGCCGGCGGCGACGTGCTCGACCTCGAGCGCGCGATCACGCGCGCCGACGGCCGGCATGCGCTGCTTAGGCTGCGCGCGCGGCCGGTGGACACGAACCAGCCGCTGTCGGGCGGCACGATCTGGGTCGTCGAGGACATCACCGCACGCCGCGCCGACGAGCAGGCGCTGGCCCGCGCCAAGCAGGAGGCCGAAGCCGCCAGCCAGGCCAAGAGCGCCTTCCTCGCGACGATGAGCCACGAGATCCGCACGCCGCTGAACGGCGTCGTCGGCCTGGCGCGGCTGCTGCAGGACGAGCGGCTGCCCGACCAGCGCCGCGCCGAATACCTTGCGCACCTGGCCGATTCGGCCAAGCTGCTGTCGGGCATCGTCTCCAACGTGCTCGACCTGTCGAAGATCGAGTCGGGCCATCTGCAGGTCGAGAGCATCGACTTCGACCTGCACGAGGTGGTGCAGGGCACCTTCGCGGCCTTCGCCGCGCTCGGCCAGGAGCGGGGCCTGGCGATGCGCTGCCAGCTCGACGCCGGCCTGCCGCGGCGGGTGCGCGGCGACCCGGTGCGGCTGCGCCAGATCCTCGCCAACTACCTGAGCAACGCGCTGAAGTTCACCGAGCGCGGCGAGGTGACCCTGCAGGCGCTGCCGCTGCCCGGCACGCGCGTGCGCCTGAGCGTGCGCGACAGCGGCCCGGGCGTCGACCCGGCGTTCCAGGCGCGGCTGTTCGAGCCGTTCCTGCAAGCCGACAGTTCGACGACGCGGCGCTTCGGCGGCACGGGTCTGGGCCTGTCGATCTGCCGCCAGCTCGCGCGGCTGATGGGCGGCGAGGTGGGCGTCGAGAACGGCGGCAGCGGCGGCAGCGGCGGCAACGTCGGCGCCCATTTCTGGGTCGACCTGCCGCTGCCGGCGCAAGCCGCCGCGGAACCGCCGCCCTGCCCTGACAGCGAGAGCGCCGGCGTGCGCGCGCTGGATGGCCTGCACGTGCTGGTGGCCGAGGACAACGCCGTCAACATGCTGATCGTCACCGCGATGCTCGAGCGCCTGGGCGCGACCATCTTCCAGGCGAGCGACGGCGAAATGGCGCTCCTGATGGCGCGCGAACACGCCGGCACGCTGCACGCCGTGCTGATGGACCTGCACATGCCCGGCTGCGACGGCCTGACGGCGACGCGCGCGCTGCGCCTCGAGCCGGAGACGGCGACGCTGCCGATCTTCGCCTTCTCCGCCGCCGTGCTGGACCACGAGCGCCGCGAAGCCGAAGCCGCCGGCATGAACGCCTTCGTCGCCAAGCCGGTGGAAGTGGGCGAATTGCTGCGCGTGCTGGCGCCGCTGGCCGTGGCGCTGCGGGTGGAGGCGGAGGCGTCGTAGCGTTCGCGGGTGGACGCCCGTGTTCTGCTGCACAGGATCGTGGCGGGATCGGGCCGACGCGGCATCCACGGTGGCATGCGACCGTCGCATGCCGAGGCCGTGCCACGCCGAGGACGCCGGGTGGTCGGCGCAGCGAGGTAAAAGATGGGAATCGACCGAGCGCAGCGAGGCAGAGGAATGACACGAGCGAAGCCGGCCACCCGGCGGCCTCGGCGCGCGGAGGCCGTGGTGGGCCTAACCGGCTGACTATCTACCACGCAGGCTTCGATACCTCAGCCCGAACGGGAATCACTTCGACGAGGGCTTCGACAGGCAGGCTCAGCCCAAACGGATCTGAATCAGGCCGCCGCCGCCCGATACCCCCGCGGCACTGCGGCGAGCAGGCGCTGGGTGTACTCCTCGCGCGGCGCGGCGAGGATCTCACGGGCGCCGGCCTGCTCGACGACGATGCCGTCCTTCATCACCAGCACCTCGTCGCTGATGAAGCGCACGACCGCGAGGTCGTGGCTGATGAAGACGTAGGCGAGGCCGAGTTCGTCCTGCAGGTCCTTCAAGAGATTCAGCACCTGCGCCTGCACGCTCACGTCGAGCGCGCTGACCGCCTCGTCGAGCACCAGCACCTCGGGCTCGAGCGTCAGGCAGCGCGCGATCGCCACGCGCTGGCGCTGGCCGCCGCTGAACTCGTGCGGGTACTTGCCGAAGGCGCGGCCGTCCAGCCCGACCTTCTCCAGCAGCGTGCGCGCGCGCTGCTCGCGCTCGGCCACCGACGCGCCGATGCCGTGGATCGTCATCGGCTCGACCAGCGTCTGGCCGATCGTGAAGCGCGGGTTCAGGCTCGCGTACGGGTTCTGGAAGACGATCTGGATGCGCCGGCGCATCGCCTGGCGTTCGCGGTCGGAGAGCGTCAGCAGGTTGCGGCCGTCGAACACCACCTCGCCGGCGCTCGGCCCCGAGCGCGGCTCGTGCAGGCGCAAGAGCGTCAGCCCCATCGTCGTCTTGCCCGAGCCCGACTCGCCGACGACGCCCAGCGTGTGCCCGCGCCTCAGCTTGAAGTTGACGTCCTGCACCGCCTTGAACTCGCGCCGGCCGAAGACGCCTTGTCTCAGCCAGAAGCTCTTGGCGAGTGACTTCACTTCGAGCACGACCGGCGCCGTTGCGTCCTTCGCCTCGGCTTCGCGGCGCGCCGTGGCGGCCTCGCCGCGCGCGGCGGCCTGGCTCGCGGCGATGTGGTCGTCGATGACCATCAGCCGCGCCGGGTTGCCTTCGAGGCTCGGGCGGCAGGCGAGCAGCGCCTTCGTGTAGTCGTCCTTCGGCGCGGCGAAGATGCGCGCGACAGGGCCCTGCTCGCGCACGATGCCGTGGCGCATGACGACGACGTGGTCGGCGATCTCGCCGACGACGCCGAGGTCGTGGCTGATGAAGAGCACGCTCATCTGCCGCTCGCTCTTCAGCCGCGCCAGCAGTTCGAGGATCTGGCGCTGGATCGTCACGTCCAGCGCCGTCGTCGGCTCGTCGGCGATCAGGAGCTTCGGTTCGCAGGCGAGCGCCATCGCGATCATCACGCGCTGCTGCTGGCCGCCGGAGAGCTCGTGCGGGTAGCTCGCGAGGCGCCGCTTCGGCTCGGGGATGCCGACCTCGCCGAGCAGTTCCTCGGCACGCCTGGCCGCCGCAGCGCGCGACAGGCCCAGGTGCTTCATCAGCGGCTCGGCAAGCTGGCGGCCGACGTCGAACACCGGGTTCAGCGAACTCATCGGGTCCTGGAAGACGCAGGCGATCTCGCGCCCGCGCAGCGACTGCAGCTCGCGCATCGGCGTTTGCAGAAGGTCGCGCGCGCCCTGCCAGACGATGCGGCCCGTGCGCACCGCGTTCTCCGGCAGCAGGTTCAGCACCGACATCGCCGTGACGCTCTTGCCCGAGCCCGATTCGCCGACGAGCGCGACGGTCTGGTTCGGCGCGATGTCGAAGCTGACGCCCTTGACCGCCTCGGCGACGACGCCGCCGCCCATGCGGAAGCCGACCGCGAGGTCCTGGATGCTCAACAACATCGTGCTCACTCCAGGCCGCGCAGCTTCGGGTCGAGCGCGTCGCGCCACGCGTCGGCCATCATCGAAAACGCGGTCACGAACACCGCCATGAAAAGCGTCGCGGTCGCGAGCTGCCACCAGTGGCCGAGGATCAGCTCGCTTTGCGCCTCGGCGAGCATCGTGCCCCAGCTCACCTGGTCGACGCGCACGCCCAGGCCCAGGTACGACAGGATCACCTCGGCCTTGATGAAGCCGACGACCAGGAGGCCCAGGCGCACGAGGATGACGTGGCTGACGTTGGGCAGGATGTGCCTGAACATGCGGCTGCCGCTGGAAGCGCCGATGGCCTCGGCGGCGCGCACGTACTCGCGGCCGCGGTGCTTGATGAACTCGGCGCGCACCTGGCGGTACATGCCGGTCCAGCCGGTGAGCGCGAGGATGAGGACGACGCTTTGCACGCCGCGCCCGACGACGGCGGCGAAGGCGAAGATGAGCAGGATGTTCGGGATGCTCTCGAAGACGTTGTAGAGCCACTCGAGGAAGTCGCCGACCTTGCCGCCGAAGAAGCCGCCGGCCGCGCCGAGCAGCGTACCGAGGCCGGTGGCCGCCAGCGCCGCCATCACGCCGACGAAGACCGAGATCTCGGTGCCCTTGATCGCCTTGGCCAGCACGTCGCGCCCGAGGCGATCGGCGCCGAAAGGCAGCGTCTCGCGCTTGGCTGTCTCGGCGGTCTGGAACTGGCGCGCCTTCTCGTCCCACTCCTTGTAGCGCGGCGCCAGCGGGTCGATGTCGGAGAGATCGACGTTGGGGCCGGTGGGGCGCTCGACGGCGCTTGTCGCCTGCGGGGGCGCCGGGCCCATCAGCGTGGGCGGCGCGTTCGGCACGCCGACCTCGTCCTGCCAGCTCTTGGCAACGACGCCGATCGCAGCGAGCGCGATCAGCGCGATGAACGCGAGCACGACGACCATCGACCAGAAGCCGACGCGGTCGGTCTTGAAGCGGCGCCAGGCGGCGTGCCAGACGCCTTCGCTCTTTTGCTGCGCGTCGTTCAGCGTGTCGGCGCCGCCGGCGGGGAGGACTGCACTCATGCTTGCGCCCTCCTCACTTCAGCACGACCCGCGGGTCGGCGACCTTGTACGCGAGGTCGGTGACGAGGTTGATCACCATCGTCAGCACCGCGAGGTAGATCGTCACCGCCTGGATGACCGGGAAGTCGCTGCGGTTCACCGCCAGCAGCACCTCGCGGCCAAGGCCGGGGATCGAGAAGAAGACCTCGATCAGGAAGCTGCCGACGAAGATGCCCGGCAACTGCAGGCCGATGTTGGTGAGGATCGGGATCATCGCGTTGCGCAGCACGTGGCGAAAGAGCACGACGCCTTCGGTCATGCCCTTGGCGCGCGCCGTGCGCACGTAGTCCTGGCCGAGTTCGTCGAGCAGGAAGCTGCGGTACAGCCGCGTCTGCGGCGCGACGCCCACCGCCACCGCCAGCATCACCGGCAGCGGCGTGTAGACGAGCAGGTTGGTCAGCGTGCTGTCGCTCCAGCCCTGCACCGGGAACCAGCCGAGCTGGAAGCCGAACACGTACTGGCCGACGATCACGTAGACGAGGAAGCTGATCGACAGCGCCACCGTCGTCGCGACCATGATCGCTCGGTCGGTGAGGCTGCCGCGCTTGTAGGCGACCCACATCGCGATGGGCAGCGCCAGCAGCACGTCGAGCACGAGGATCGGCACCATCACCGTCAGCGTCGCCGGCAGGCGCGTCGCAAAGAGGTTGCTCACCGCCTCGTTGGTGGCCCAGCTCTTGCCCCAGTCGAAGGTGACGATCTGCTTGACGAAGATGCCGAGCTGCACCCAAAGCGGCTCGTCCAGGCCGAGCGTCTGGCGGATGGCCTTGATCTGCTCGGGGCTGGCGTTCAGGCCGCCCAGCACCTCGGCCGGATCGCCGCCGAAGTACTTGAACAGGAAGAACACCAGCAGCACCACGCCGGCCAGCGTGGGGACCATCTGCCAGAGGCGGCGGATCAGGTAGGCAGCCATCTCACCGAGTGTAGGTGCCGCTTCTCCGCCCCCCGGCCGGGGGTTTCCCGTCGTCGCCGACGAGGAGCGCGGAAATAGACTTCGCGCATCTTCCCCGTTGGGCCCGGGCTCCCGCATGGACACCCCTTCGTTGCGCGCATGGCTGGGCGCGCTCTTCACCACGGCCGCGGCGCTGCTGGCCGGCGGCGCAGCCGTGGCGCAGCCCGCCGCGGGCAGCACCGCATCCGCCGCATCCACCACGTCGGCCACATCGGCCACATCGGCCGCCCCCGCCGCGCCGAACGGCAGCGCCGTGAAGACGCTGCGTTATGCCTTCCTCATCGCCGAGACGACTTTCGACACCGCGCAGGTCTCGGACCTGTATTCGCGCACCGTGCTGGCCGCCATCCACGAGGCGCCGTTCGAGTACGAGTACCTCGCGCGGCCGGTGCGCATGCGGCCCAACACCGCCGCCGCGCTGCCCGAGATCAGCGACGACTTCAAGACCTTCACGATCCGGCTGAAGCCCGGCATCCACTTCGCCGACGACCCGGCGTTCAAGGGGCAAAGGCGCGAGCTCGTCGCCGAGGACTACGTCTACACGATCAAGCGCTTCTACGACCCGCGCTGGAAGAGCCCCAACCTGTACCTGCTGGAGAACGCGCAGATCCTCGGCCTGTCCGATCTGCGCAAGAAGGCGCTCGAGACGAAGCAGCCGTTCGACTACGACACGCCGGTCGAAGGCGTGCGGGCGCTCGACCGCTACACGCTGCAGATCAAGCTGGGCATCGCGACGCCGCGCTTCATGCAGAACTTCACCGACGCGTCGTTCATGGGCGCGGTGGCGCGCGAAGTCGTCGAGCACTACGGCGAGCGCATCGGCGACCACCCGGTCGGCACCGGGCCTTTCCGGCTGGCGGAGTGGCGGCGCAGCTCGCGCATCGTGCTCGAGCGCAACCCCGGCTACCGCGACGTGCGCTACAAGGAGGAGGCGCCGGCCGGTGACGAACGCATCGCGCGCGTCGCCGGGCAGCTCGAGGGGCGGCGGCTGCCGTTCATCGACCGCATCGTCATCTCGATCATCGAGGAGCCGCAGCCGCGCTGGCTCGCCTTCCTGAACGAAGAGCACGACCTGCTCGACCAGCTGCCCAACGACTTCGCGACGACGGTGATCCCGAACAACCGCCTCGCGCCCAACCTCGCCAAACGCGGCATCACGATGGACCGCAACCCGCGCCCCGACGTCGCGGTGTCGTTCTTCAACATGGAGCACCCGCTGGTCGGCGGCCATGCGCCGCACAAGGTGGCGCTGCGCCGCGCCATCAGCCTGGCGGTGGACGTGGATCGCGAGATCGCCCTCGTGCGGCGCGGCCAGGCGATCCCGGCGCAGGGGCCGATCGCGCCCACCACCTACGGCTACGACCCGAAGCTGAAGACGACGCTGTCGGACTTCAGCCGCCCGCGCGCCAAGGCGCTGCTGGACATGCACGGCTACGTCGACCGCGACGGCGACGGCTGGCGTGAGCAGCCCGACGGCCGGCCGCTCGTGCTGCGTTACGCGACGCAGCCCGACCAGCAAAGCCGCCAGCTCATCGAGCAGTGGCAGAAGAACATGACCGCGGTCGGCCTGAAGATCGAGTTCGACACGCAGAAGTGGCCCGAGAACCTGAAGGCCAGCCGCACCGGCAAGCTGATGATGTGGGGCGTCGGCTGGCTGGCCGGCAACCCCGACGGCGACACGTTCCTTGCGCTCGGCTACGGGCCGAACAAGGGCCAGGCGAACCACGCACGCTTCGATCTGCCGGCGTTCAACGCGCTGTACGAGCGCCAGCGCCGGCTGCCCGACGGGCCCGAGCGGCTGGCCGCCATGCACGACGCGGCGCGCCTGATGATCGCCTACATGCCCTACAAGGTGCACGTGCACCGCTTCGTCACCGACCTCGCGCACCCGTGGGTTGTCGGCTACCGCCGCAACGGCTTCGTGCGCGAGTTCTTCAAGTACATCGACATCGACACGGCCGAGCTGCAGCGGCGCGGCGGTGGCGCGGCGCACTGAGGCGCGGCGTTTGGTCAGCGGCCGCGCGGGGGCTGGGCGATGAAGCGGCGCGACACGTTGGCACTCGGTGCCGCGGCGGCCGCGGTGCTGCCTTGGCGCCGCGCGGTGGCGGCGGCCGAGGCCCCCGCCGTCGCCCCGCGCGTGCTGCGCTACGCCATCGCCTCGGCCGAGACGAGCTTCGACCCGGCGCAGATCAACGACAACACCTCGCGCACGATCACCTCGCACATCTTCGAGTCGCTGTACTGCTACGACCACCTGGCGCGGCCGCCGCGCCTCGTGCCGCTGGTGGCCGACGGCGAGCCGCTGGCCGAAGACGAGTACCGGCGGTGGACGTTCAAGGTGCGACCGGGCATCTTCTTCGCCGACGACCCGGCCTTCAAGGGCGCCGACGGCCGGCCCGTGAAGCGCGAGCTCGTCGCGGCCGACTTCCTCTATGCCATCAAGCGCTTCGCCGACCCGGTGCTGAAGAGCCCGCTGTGGGCGAGCGTGGAGAACTTCAAGGTGCTCGGCCTGGCCGAACTGCGCAAGGAGTCCCTGGAGAAGAAGGCGCCGTTCGACTACGACCGCCCGCTCGAGGGCATGAAGCTGCTCGACCGCCACACCTTCCAGCTCAGGCTCGCCGAGCCGCGCCCGCGCTTCAAGGAGAACATGTCGGTGCCCGACCTCTTCGGCGCCGTGGCGCGCGAGGTGGCCGAGGCCTACGGCGACAAGATCGGCGAGCACCCGGTGGGCACGGGGCCGTTCAGGCTGGTGCAGTGGCGCCGCAACTCGCGCATCGTGCTCGAGCGCAACCCCGGCTACCGCGAGCGGCGCTGGGACTGCCAGCCCGCCGCCGACGACGCCGAGGGCCAGGCGGTCGCCGCGCGGCTGCGCGGCAGGCCGCTGCCGCTCGTCGACCGTGTCGACATCGCCATCATCGAGGAGGCGCAGCCGCGCTGGCTGGCCTTCGTCAATGGCGAGCACGACTTCCTCGACCGCCTGCCGCCGCAGTTCATCACCGTCGCGATGCCCGGCAGCAAGGTGGCGCCACACCTGGCGAAGAAGGGCGTGCGCGGCGCCATCACGCTGCAGTCGGACGTCACCTTCTACTACTTCAACATGGACGACCCGGTGATCGGCGGCTTCGAGCCGCACAAGATCGCCCTGCGTCGCGCCTTCAGCCTGGCCATCGACACCGAACGCGAGATCCGCCTCATGCGCTACGGGCTGGCGATCCCGGCGCAGGGGCCGATCGTGCCGTACACGACCGGCTACGACCCCAAGTTGAAGAGCGAGATGAGCGAGTACAGCCCGGCGCGTGCCAAGGCGCTGCTGGAGCTGCACGGCTACGTCGACCGCGACGGCGACGGCTGGCGCGAGAAGCCCGACGGCACGCCGCTGACGCTGGAGGTGTCGACGCTGCCCGAGCAGGTGTACCGCCAGTTCAACCAGCTGCTCAAGCGCGACATGGACGCCATCGGCGTGCGCGTCGTCTTCAAGATCGCCACCTGGCCCGAGAACCTCAAGGCGGCGCGCGCCGGCAAGCTGCAGATCTGGTCGCTCTCGTCGCTCGGCTCGGGCGGCGACGGCCAGGGCATGATCACCCGCTACTACGGGCCGCAGGCGGGCAACCAGAACTTCCCGCGTTTCAAGCACCCGCGCATGGACGAGATCCACGACCGCATGACGGTGCTGCCCGACGGGCCCGAGCGACAGGCGCTGTTCGTGGAGGCGAGCAAGATCGCCATCGCCTACATGCCCTACAAGTTCCAGGTGCACCGCCTCGTCGCCGACATGATTCACGCCAACGTCATCGGCTACCGGCGGCCGGCCTACTGGAACGGCTGGTGGCAGTACGTCGACGTGTCGCCGGGGCCGAGCCCGGCGTGAGAGCGGCGTGAGGCGGCGCGCCGTCCTCGCCGGCGCCGCAGCCGCCTGGCCGGCCCGCGCCGCCCCGCACTCGAGCGGTGACAAGGTCTTTCGCTACGCCTTCAACTTCGCCGAGACCGGCTTCGATCCGCCGCGCGTCTCCGACCAGTCGTCGATCCGCGTGCTCGCGCACATCTTCGAGCCGCCGCTCACCTGGGACGTGCTGGCGCGGCCGGCCAAGCTCGTGCCGCTCGTCGCCGCGGCGTTGCCCGAGGTGGCCGACGGGCATCGCCGCTTCACCTTCACGATCCGCGAGCGCATCTTCTTCGCCGACGACCCGGCCTTCGAAGGCCGGCCGCGCGAGCTGGTCGCCGCCGACTTCGTCTACTCGATCAAGCGCTTCTACGACCCGGCGCTGCGCAGCGAGTGGCTGTACCGCTGGGAGAACGCGAAGATCCTGGGCCTGTCGGAACTGCGCCGGCGCGTGCTCGCCGACAAGCGCCCGTTCCCCTACGACGAGGAGGTGCCGGGTCTGCGCGCGCTCGACCGCTACCGCTTCGAGGTGCGGCTGGCCGAACCGGCGCCGCGTTTCGCGCAGGAGTTTGCCTCGGTGACGCTGGCCGGCGCCGTGGCGCGCGAAGTCGTCGAGCGCTACGCGGCCGACCCGCAGGCGCACCCGGTGGGCACGGGGCCCTTCATGCTGCGCGAATGGCGGCGCGCCTCGCGCATCGTGCTCGTGAAGAACCCGCGCTTTCGCGAAGAGCGCTTCGCCGGCCAGCCGGCCCAGGGCGACACGGCCGCCGAAGCGGTGGCCAGGCGGCTGGCCGGCGCGCGTGCGCCGCTGGTCGACCGGCTCGAGTTCGACATCATCGAAGAGTCGCAGCCGCGCTGGCTCGCCTTCCTCAACGGCGAGCACGACGCGGTGGCGGTGCCGGTGGACCTCGCGTCGCTGGCGGTGCCGGGCGGGCGGCTGGCGCCGTACCTTGCGCGGCGTGGCGTGCAGCTCGACCGCCAGCTCGCACCCAGCACGACGCACACCTTCTTCAACTTCGACGACCCGCTGGTCGGCGGCTACACGGCCGACAAGGTGGCGCTGCGCCGCGCCATCCTGCTCGCCTACGACAGCGCGCTCGAGGCGCGCCTCGTGCGCGGCGGCCAGGCGGTGCCGGCGGCGAGCATGATCCCGCCGGCCTGCTACGGCGCCGAGCCCGGCATCGCCAGCGAGATGAACCGCCCGAGCCGCGCGCGCGCCGCGGCGCTGCTCGACCTCTACGGCTACGCCGACCGCAACGGCGACGGTTGGCGCGAGCAGCCCGACGGCCGGCCGCTCGAGCTGCGCCTGGCGTTCCCGCCCGACCAGCGCGCGCGCCGCGTCAGCGAGCTGTGGCTCAAGCAGATGAGCGCCGTCGGGCTGCGCACGCGCTTCGAGGTGGCGCCGTTCGGCGAGCTGATCCGCAAGTCGCTGGCCGGGCAATTGATGATGTGGAGCTTCACGTGGAGCGCCGGCGCGCCCGACGGCGACTTCTTCCTCGGCCTCGCCTACGGGCCCAACGCCGAGCAGAGCAACGACGCGCGCTTTCGCCTCGCGGCCTTCGACCGCCTCTACGAACGCCAGCGCCGCCTGCCCGACGGCGCCGAGCGGCTGGCGGTGATGCGCGAGGCGAAGAAGCTGATGCTCGCCTACGTGCCCTACATCTCGCACCTGCACGAGATCAACAACGACCTGCTGCACGCGCACGTGCGCGGGCCGATGCGGCAGCCGTTCTCGAGCGACTGGTTCCGCTGGGTCAGCGTGGAGGGCGAGCCCTAGGGCCGCAGGTAGGGGCCGAGGGCCGCGGGCTCCGCGGCCCGCGCCTCAGGCCGCCAGCCGCTCTTCGATCAGCTTCTTCGTCGCCGGCAGCGCCGCCGGCAGGTGGTAGGCGAGCTGCGCGAAGAGCTGGTCGTGCAGCTTCAGCTCCTCGGTCCAGGCGGCGCGGTCGATGCCGATGACGCTTTGGAACTGCTCGCGCGTGAACGGCAGGCCCGTCCAGCGCAGGTCTTCGTAGCGCGGGCTGACGCCGAAGACGTTCTCGCTGCCGCTGGCCTTGTTCTCGATGCGGCCGAGCACCCACTCGAGCACGCGCATGTTCTCGCCATAGCCGGGCCAGACGAACTTGCCGTCGGCGCCCTTCCGGAACCAGTTGACGCAGTAGATGCGCGGCAGCTTGGAGCCGGCCTTCTCGAGCTTGGCGCCGAGGTCGAGCCAGTGCTGGAAGTAGTCGCTCATGTTGTAGCCGGCGAACGGCAGCATGGCGAACGGGTCGCGGCGCACGATGCCTTGCGCGCCGGCCTGCGCCGCGGTCGTCTCGCTGCCCATCGTCGCGGCCATGTAGACGCCTTCGGCCCAGTTGCGCGCCTCGGTGACCAGCGGCACCGTCGTGCTGCGCCGGCCGCCGAAGACGAAGGCATCGATCGCCACGCCCTCGGGGTCGTCCCACTGGTGGTCGAGCACCGGGTTGTTGGTGGCAGCGACGGTGAAGCGCGCGTTCGGGTGCGCAGCGGGGCGCGGCTTGCCGTTGGCTTCGGGATTGGCCTTCGCGATCTCGGGCGTCCAGTCGCGGCCCTGCCAGTCGACGAGGTGCGCCGGCGGCGTGTCCGTCATGCCTTCCCACCACACGTCGCCGTCGTCGGTGAGCGCGACGTTGGTGAAGATGACGTTCTTCTTCAGCGAATCCATGCAGTTCGGATTCGTGTGGTCGTTCGTGCCCGGGGCGACGCCGAAGTAGCCGGCCTCGGGGTTGATCGCGTACAGGCGCCCGTCGGCGTGCGGCTTGATCCAGGCGATGTCGTCGCCGATCGTCGTGACCTTCCAGCCCTCGAAGCCCGCGGGCGGCACGAGCATGCTGAAGTTGGTCTTGCCGCAGGCGCTGGGGAAGGCGGCGGCGACGTGGTACTTCTTGCCCTGCGGCGACGTGACGCCGAGGATCAGCATGTGCTCGGCGAGCCAGCCCTGCTCACGGCCCATGTTGCTGGCGATGCGCAGCGCGAAGCACTTCTTGCCCAGCAGCGCATTGCCGCCGTAGCCCGAGCCGTAGCTCCAGATCTCGCGCGTGGCCGGGTAGTGGACGATGTACTTCGTCTTGTTGCACGGCCAGGCAACATCCTTCTGGCCCGCGGCGAGCGGCGCACCGACCGTGTGCACGCACGGCACGAAGGCGCCTTCGGCGCCGAGCACGTCCAGCGCGCCGCGGCCCATGCGCGTCATCACCCGCATGCTCACGGCGACGTAGGGGCTGTCGGTCAGCTCGACACCAATGTGGCTGATGTGGCTGCCCAGCGGCCCCATCGAGAACGGCACGACGTACATCGTGCGGCCGCGCATCGCGCCGCGGAAGAGCGCGTTCTCACCGGTTTGCAGCAACGCCCGCATCTCGGCCGGCGCGACCCAGTTGTTGGTGGGGCCGGCGTCTTCCTGGCGCTCGGTGCAGATGTAGGTGCGGTCTTCGACGCGCGCCACGTCGGCCGGATCACTGCGTGCGAGGTAGCTGCCGGGGCGCAGTTCCGGGTTCAGCTTCATCAGCGTGCCGGCGGCGATGAGCTGGTCGACGAGGCGCTGGTATTCGGCCTCGCTGCCGTCGCACCAATAGACTTCGGCGGCCTCGGTGAGGGCGGCCACCTCGGCCACCCACTCGACGAGGCGGGGGTGTTTGACGTAGGCGGGCACGTGCAGGCGCAGCCCCTCCAGCGCTGGACGGTTCATCTTGGAAGCTCCGATCATGGGTAGGACGATGAGACGGGATGGGGCGAGCCCCGTGCAGACCGCTGCGCCATCGGCGCCTGCGCGAGGCTCGCCCCATGCCGCCCCTCGGTGCCGCACGCCCCGGCCAAGGGCCGGGCGGCAGAGGGAAGCCGGACCATTCTGCGGGCAATGTACCGACCCGGTAACTGCCGCAGGCCGGGGGGCTATGCGTTTTCCGTATGGGTTCATGCCGGCCGCCCGCGGCCGAACACGGGCTGCGCCATGAAGGTGCTGGCGGTATGCACCGCACGCGCGCAGGAGGTCACGGTCGGCGGACGGCGCGTGCTGACGGCGATCGGCAAGACGCCGCGCGCGGGCGCCGTCGCCGTCGGCCCGCTCGGCCTCGAAGGCGACGAGCAGGCCGACCCGAGCGTCCATGGCGGCCTCGCCAAGGCCGTCTGCACCTACCCGAGCGAGCACCACGCCTTATGGCGCACGGTGCGCGCGCAGGCTCGCGTCGCGGCCTGGGACGCGCCCATCGCGCCCGGACTTTTCGGCGAGAACCTGCTCGTCGAAGGGCTGCGTGAAGACGGCCTGTGGATCGGCGATCAGCTGCGCCTGCCCAACTGCGTGCTCGCCGTCAGCGAGCCGCGCATGCCGTGCTTCAAGTTCGCCGCCGCGATGGGCTTTGCGCAGGCGCCGAAGCTGATGGTGCAGTCGGGCTACTGCGGCGTCTACCTCGCGGTGATCACGCCCGGCACCGTGAGCGCCGGTGACGCCATCGAGCTCGTCCCCGGCCCGCGAGAGGTGAGCCTGCGCGAGCTGTTCAGGGCGCGGGCGCGCGCTTGAGGAGGAAAGGAGAACCGTTCAGGCCGAGCCTGTCGAAGGCCGCCCGCCCGCGCACACTGCTTCAGCCTTCGCGCCCCCGCTCCGCCAGCCGCCGCAACTCCAACCGATACGCCGGCCCCGTCAGCACCGACACGGCGACATAGCGCGTGACGTGGAAGGCGGTGACCACCGGCACGCCGAGCTGCAGCACCTTGGCGGTGATGCACATCTCGGCGATGCCGCCGGGCGAGGTGCCGAGCATCACGGTGGCCGGGTGCAGCCCGGCCAGCGATGCGAGCGCCCAGGCGAAGGCGGCCGAGGCGGCGATCATCGCCAGCGTGCCGAGCGCCACCGCGCCCAGCCAGCGCGGCGCGGCGCGTGCGAACCGGCGCGTGAAGCGGCTGCCGAGCGCGACGCCGAGGAAGACCTGCGCCGCGGGGCTGGCCCACGCGGGCAGCGCCGACAGCGGCACGCCGAGCGCCGTCAGCGCCGCGGTGGCGGCCAGCGCGCCCAGCACCCACGGGTTCGGCACGCGGAGAAGCCCGAGCACCCAGACGCCGGCGCTGGCCGCGGCGACCAGCAGCGCGAGGCCCGGCGCGTTCGGCGCCAGGCCGGCCGGCTGCGCCGGGTCGGCCCCGGTGACGCCGGCGAACTGCAAGCCGAACGGGATCAGCGCCACGACGAGCAGCACACGCAACGAGTGCGCGGCGGCCACCCGCTCGACGGCGCCGCCGTGGCGCTCGGCCAGCACCGCCATCTCCGAGGCGCCACCGATCGCGGCGGCGAAGAAGACGCCGGCGCGGTCACCGCGCATCTCGGGGCTGGCCCACAGCAGCCAGCGGTAGAAGGCGTAGCCGGTCAGGAGCGCCCAGCCGGCGCCGGCCACGAGCGCCGGCGACAGAAGCGCGATCAACGCGACGACGTCGGGCGTGAAGTACAGCCCCAGCGCGACGCCGATCGTCCACTGCCCGGCGTTGCGCAGCCGAGTGCTGGCCGCCAGCGGCACACCGGCGACGCCGAGGGCCGCGGTGACGAAGAGCGGCCCCAGCATCCACGGCAGCGGCGTGCCGAGCGCGCTGCAGGCGAGGCCGCCGGCGGCTGCGGCGGCGAGCGTGCCGGTCAGGCGCTTTGCGCGCGTGGCGCCGGAGATCGGCGGGTGGCCGCCGGCCGGCTGCGAGCGGACGCTCGCGTCGGCCTGCGCTTCGTCCTGCGCTTCCGCTGCCGTGCCAGCCCCCGCTTCGCCCCGCTTCAACGCCCGCCGGCGACCACCGCGCCAGCAGCGGCCGCAGCACTCCACGCCGGATAGTCGGTGTAGCCGACGGCTGCGGTGGCGCCGCCGCGGTAGAACGTCTTCGTGTCGGGCACGCCGATCGGCGCACCGGCCTTGAACCGCGCCGCGAGGTCGGGGTTGGCGATGAACGGCTTGCCGAAGGCGACCAAGTCGGCTGCCCCGCTGCCCACCGTCGCCTCGGCCATCGCCTGCGTGTAGCCGTTGTTGACCATCCACGTGCCGGCAAAGCGCCGCTTCAGCGCCGCGTAGTCGAACGGCCACGCGTCGCGCGGGCCGCCGGTCTGGCCTTCGATGACGTGCAGGTACGCCAGCTTCAGCGGCGCCAGCTCGTCGAGCGCGCTTTCGAAGAGCGCCTGCGCCTGGCTGTCGGGTGCGTCGCCGGGCAGCGGGTTCGCCGGCGAGATGCGCAGCCCCGTGCGGCCGCCACCGACCGCACCGGCCACCGCGCGCATCACTTCGAGCAGCAGGCGCAGGCGCCCTTCGATCGTGTTGCCGGCGTAGGCGCCGCTCGGGCGGTCGTTGATGCTGTCGCGCAGGAACTGGTCGATGAGGTAGCCGTTGGCGCCGTGCACCTCGACGCCGTCGAAGCCCACGTCCATCGCGTTCAGCGCGCCTTGCCTGATCTGCGCGACGATGCCCGGGATCTCGTCGTCACGCAGCGCGCGCGGCGGCGAACACGGCACGAGGCCCGTCTCGGTGATCGCCTTGCGCGCCGAGGCGCGCGCGGTGCTCGACACCGGCGGCGCACCGCCCGGTTGCAGCGAGAAGTGCGAAATGCGCCCGACGTGCCACAACTGCGCGACGATGCGCCCACCGCGCGCGTGCACGGCGTTGGTGATGCGGCGCCAGCCGGCGAGCTGCTCGGCGCTGTGGATGCCCGGCGCGTCGCAGAAGCCGCGGCCTTCGGGGCAGACCTGCGTCGCTTCGCTGACGATCAGCGCGGCGCCGGTGGCCGGGTCGGCGCGCTGCGCGTAGTACTCGGCCATCAGCGGCGTCGGCACGTTGCCGGGGGCGGCCCGGTTGCGCGTCAGCGGCGCCATCACGATGCGCGTGGCGAGCGTGCCGATGTCGGCCAGGCGCAGGGAATCGTAGAGGGTGGTCATCGTGCGGTGGAGGCTAGCGCAGCCCCGATGCGCCGCCTTTGCGGCGACGCAAGCCGGGCGCATCGGTTGCCTCGGCCTCAACCGCGCTTCCCGCCCGCTGGCACGCACCGTGGCAATGCGGCCGACCGGGCGCCGCGCGGTGGCAACATCGGCCCATGCTCGCCTACCGCCACGCCTTCCACGCCGGCAACCACGCCGACGTGCTCAAGCACGTCGTGCTGGCCGAGCTGCTGCGCTATCTGAACGAAAAGGACAAGGGCTGGCGCTACGTCGACACCCACGCCGGCGCCGGCGGTTACGCGCTCGGCGGCACCTACGCGCAGAAGCACCGCGAGTACGAGGCCGGCATCGGGCGGCTCTACGAGCGGGATGCCGCCGCCGCAGCGCTGCCGGCGGCGGTGGCGCGCTACGTCGAACTGGTGCGCGCCTTCAACGACGGTGGCGCGCTGCGCCAGGTGCCCGGCTCGCCGGCGATCGCACGCGCGCTGATGCGGCCGCAGGATCAGCTGCGCCTCTTCGAGCTGCACCCCACCGAGCACAAGATCCTCGCCAGCTACCTCGGCGAAGAAGCCGGCTGCGAAGTGCGGCTGGCCGACGGCTACGGGGCGCTGAAGTCGGTGCTGCCGCCGCCGACTCGCCGCGGCCTCGTGCTGATCGACCCGCCGTACGAGCTGAAGACCGACTACGCGAAGGCGCTGAACGCGATGCGCGAGGCGCTGACGCGCTTCCCCGAAGGCGTCGTGATGGTCTGGCTGCCGCAGGTGCAGCTCGTCGAGGCGGCGCAGCTGCCGCAGCGCCTGAAGGCCAGCGCCGAAGCGCAGGCGAAGAAGGGCTGGCTGCACGCGCGGCTGACGGTGGCCGAAGCCGGCGAGCGCGGCTTCGGCCTGATGGGCAGCAGCGTCTTCATCGCCAACCCGCCGCACACGCTGCACGGCACGCTGCAGCCGGTGCTGCCGTTTTTGGCGCGCGAGCTGGCGCAGTTCGAGGGGGCGAAAGGGTTCGTGGAGAAGTCGGTGGCGGCGTAGCCGCCTCAGCCCGAACGGGTCGGCGAACGCGCCAGCCTCCACACCATCCACGCCAGCGCCGCGACGCCGGCGAGCAGCACCGCCCACAGCAGCGCCGGGCGCCATTCGGTCCAGCGTTGGCGCCAGGCTTCGGCGCGTGCCACCGCCTCGTTCTCGCGCCAGGCGCCGAGCGTCGCGTGGCCCAGGCGCGCGCGCTCCTGCTCGAGCGCGGGCACCAGCGTCGTGATCGGCAGCGCGCCGGCCGGTGCGTCGGCCGAGCCGGCTTGCAGGCGGTACGGCGGCGTGCCCTGCGCGGCGAAGACGACGCTTGCCAGCGGCGCGCGCACCGCCAGCGGCACCGCCGGCAGCGGCCCCGAGCGCAGGTCGGGCACCAGGCGCAGGTAGCGCACGCGCACCGGCAGCGACAGCGGCGGCGGGCGGTCGAACGTGGCGCCGCGTTCGAGCCGGTAGAAGACCGTCTGCGCGAGGTCGCGCCACGGTTCGTCGATGCGCGAGCGGCCCTGCACGCGCACCGGCGCGACGCGCGCCGCGTCACCGAGCGCGAGGTCGATGTCGGCCAAGGGCAGCACGGCGCCAAGGTCGTAGGTCAGAGCGCCTTTCGCATCGTCGGGCGCGCCGGCAGCGATCGGCGGCACCTCGAACGCCACCGGCGGCTCGGGCCGCACGCGCTCGGGCCGTGCGAACACCTGCGTCGCCGCAGTGAGCACCGGCGCGCTTGCGGCGTCGAGCCAGCGCAGGCGGACGAAGCGCGTTTCGCGCCCGGCACCGGCCGTGCGGCCCGCGGCAAGCGGCACTTCGGATTGCGCCAGGCGCGCGCCAGCCGCGTCGAGCGCCAGCAGCTGCCCGCCGCCGGCGGCGCGCCATTGCCGCAGATCGTCGCTGAGCGCCAGCTCGTAGGCGGCGGTGAAGGGCGGGGTGTTCGCGGCCCACGCCAGCCGCAGCTTGTGCGCCGGCAGCTCGTCGCTCGCGCGCTCCTTCGGGTCGCCGAGGTCGATCAGCCAGCCGGGGGCCGGGGCTGCGGCCGAGGTCGCCCCCGCCGCCCCGGCGCGTGGCGCTGCCGCTGGCGCCGCGCGCCGCACGGTGATGCGATCGCCCACCACCTGTACCTCGATCGGCAGGCCCGGCTCGGCCTGGCCCGGCCGGCGCGGCGGCAGCAGGTACAGCGCGGCGGGCCGCGTCGCCTCGCGCGCGTGCACCTGCTCGGCGGGCGGCGCGAGCAACGCGAACGGCACGCGCTCGCCGCGCGCGTCGACGATGCGCAGGTCCGCCAGGCTCGCCTGCCGCGCCTGCGTGTAGGCGCTCACCGGCAGCGGCAGGCGCACGAAGGCGCCCGGCTGCTCGACGACGATCGGCGCTTCGAAGCGCAGCGACACCTCGTCGGCCGCCGTGGCGGGCGTCGGCGACACAGCGGCGAGCGTGGCGGCAAGCGCGACGGCGATCGCGACGTTGAACGCGAGCATCGATGCGGAACGTCGCGCGCCATTCACCTCTCGCCCGCCCAACTCAAGCCTGCGCATCGTTGACCCCCCCTTGCGTCACCGTTCGCGCCGGCCGCGCCGCCGGCAGCGGCGCGACATAACCGATCACCAGCATCAGCACGCCCACGCCGATGAACGAGACGATGCGCGTGACGGTGCCGCTGCCCGACAGGTCCACCCACACCAGCTTGCCGACGACGGCCGCCAGCAGCACCGCGCCGACGATCCACGGCGCGCGCTGCGCGCGGCGCGCCGCCAGCCACATCAGCGCCAGCGCCGTCGCCGTCCACAGCAGCGTGAGGCCCGTGTGCACCGGCAGCGACGCGAGCCACGCGCGCGGCCGGTACGGCACGCCGCCCCAGTGATGGAAGGCGCGGATCAGGATCGCGTTCAGCCAGACGAAGCCCGCGCCGCCGAGCGCCGCCGGCGCGAGCCAGCGTTGCATGTCGCGGCCGGCCAGCGCCTCGCGCACCGGCGCCGAACGCAACCAGGCCCACACTCCCGCCAGCGCGATGCCGACGCCGACGTCGAGCGGATTGACCAGCGGGACGTGCGGCAGCGGCCGCGCCGCGCCGTTGCTGGCGAGGTTCGCCAGCAGCGTCCACGCCCACAGCCCCAACGCGAGCACGCCACCTGCCCAAAGCGCATGCGCGCGCGGCGCCGCGGCCAGCGGCCAGCGCTGCATCAGCGCCGGTCGCAGCAACGCCATCAGCACCAGCGCCGGCGCGACGAGCCAGCCGAGCCAGGCCCAGGCACTGGCCGCGTCGCCGAGCCGCGCGGTGAAGTCGCGCCCGGCCAGCGCCCCGAGCGCCGCGAGTACGAGCACGCCAAGCACATGCGTCGCCGAGCGCAAGAACGCAGGCCAGTGCGGCGCCGCCCAGCGCAGCACGGCGAGGTGCGTGGCCAGCGCCAAGGGCCAGGCCCACACGCCGCCGCGCGCCAGCGGCTGGCGCAGGTCGACGAACGTGCCCCACGTCACTCCCATCAGCAGCAGCACGTGCAGCGCCGCCGCCCAGGCCGGCGCCGGCCAGCGCCAGCGCACGGCCAGCGCCGTGGCGAGGAGCGCCATGCCGCTGGCGGTGGCCAGCCACGCGGCCGCTTCGTACGGGCGGCGCACGAACTCGTCGATCTGCATTGCGGCGGTGCCCAGCGCCAGCAGCGTCGCCCAGGCGACGAGCGCCACCTCCGCCGCCGCCTCGCCGGGCATCGCACCGCCCGCGGCGGCGCCGCGCCGCACGAAGAACGCGGCCAGAAGCGCGCCGGCCACCGCGAGCACGCCGTTGAAGAGCAGGCCGTTGAACACCACCCGCGGCGGCCCGTGCTGGATCAGCGCCCACAGGAGCGTCGGCCCGGCCAGCAGCAGCAGCACGTAGCCGAAGGCGCGTGCCAGCCGCCGCTGCTGCCGAAAGCCGAGCCAGACGAGCCCCGCGCCTTCGAGCGCCCAGGCGCCGGCGGTGCTGCGCGCATCGAGCCCGAACGGGATGACGAGCGTGAGGAAGACGACCGCAATCGCCAGGCTCGCCTCGTGCACGAGCGTCAGCGCCGGATGTCTTCGCAGCCAGGCGGCGAGCCCGACGTAGAACGCCGCCAGCGCCAGCGCCGACAGCGCGCTGCCGTAGGGCCAATGACGCACGAGGCCGAGCTGCAGCGCGAAGGCCACCGTGGGCAGGCCGAAGAGCAGGCTGCCGTTGATCCAGGCGGCGCCGCGCGCGGGTGCTTGTGTTGCTGCATCGGCGTCGTCACCCGCGGCCTCGCTCGCGCCAGCCCGCGCCGCGCGACGCGCCGGCAGCAGCATCACGGCAACGAAGAGCAGGAAGAACGCGACGAGGAACGCCTGGCTCGTCGCGTAGTGCGCCGGCCGGTACTGGAGCACGCCCCAGAGCGTCGCGACGCCGAAGGTCGCGAAGAAGCCGATGAGGTTCAGCACGCGCCAGTGCCTGAACCACGCCACCGCGGCGATGCCCAGGTCGAGCGCGAGGTAGTACGCGAACAGCGCCACGTGGTTGCCGCTGCCGGTGGAGACGATGAGCGGCGTCGCGAAGCCGCCCGCGGCGCCGATGACGGCGAGCGAGCGCGCGTTCTGCAGCACGGCCAGCGCCGCTGCCAGCGCCGCGACGCCGACCATCAGCGCGAACGCAAGAGAGCCCGGGATGACGTGATAGGTGCGGAACGCGACGAAGAGCGTCAGGTACAGCGCCGCGACCGCGGCGCCTTGCAGCACCTGCGCGTAGCCCGCGCGCGTGCCGCGCAGCCGCCAGCCGAAGGCGAGCAACCCGAGCGCCGCGGCGCCGATGGCCATGAGCCGCAACTCGATCGGCAACTGCACGTGTTCGCTCGCGAACTTGGCGAGGAACGCGAGGCCGACGAAGAGGATCGCGACGCCGAGCTTGGCGATCGTGTTGCCGCCGAAGAGCCACGCCTTGATCGGCGCGAGGCGGTCGACGGCGGGGGCTCGGGGTTTGGGGGCGGGCGGAGGCGCCGCAACCGGCTTGGGCTGAGCAGACTCCCGATCGGGCTGAGCCTCCGATTGGCCTGAGCTTGTCGAAGGAAGCCCCGTCGCCGCGCTCGTCACATCCGGTTCCGGCTGAGGCGCCGTCGGCGCACTCGTCGATTCCCGTTCGGGCTGAGCCTTGTATTCCGATCGTCCTGAGCTTGTCGAAGGAAGCCCTCCCGCCTCGATCGCCCGCTTCAATTCCGCAATCGCCGCCGCCTGCCGCACCGAGCGCACCAGCAGCCAGGCGAGCAGCGCGCCGACCGCGGCGCCGAAGACGTCGTCACCCCAGGCGCCGCCCAGCAGCGCGCCGGCGACGATGGCAAGGATCAGCATGCTCCCCCCGGAGCCGGAGTCGTTCCGGCGCGGCACTCTAGCGCCGGCGCCTCGGGCGCGCGCCCGCCGCATGTCGTGAAGTCCGGGGTATCGCGGCATGCGCCGCGCGGTATCGGTCGGCGGTCCGCGCCGAGCGCGATCCGCTGTGGCGGTTCAAGCCCCGAACAGGTCGTCCGCGGCGTCAGGCCGCCCGGGCGGCACCAGCCCGAGGTGGCGCCAGGCGGCCACCGTCGCCACGCGCCCACGCGGCGTGCGCTGCACGAAGCCCTGCTGGATGAGGTACGGCTCGATCACGTCCTCGATCGTGCCGGCCTCTTCGCCGATCGCCGCGGCCAGGTTGTCCAGGCCGACCGGGCCGCCGTCGAAGCGGCGGATCACCGCGTCGAGCAGCTTGCGGTCCATGACGTCGAAGCCGAGCGGATCGACATCGAGCATCACGAGCGCGCGGTCGGCGGTGGCCGCGTCGATGCGGCCGCTGGCGCGCACCTCGGCGTAGTCGCGCACGCGACGCAGCAGCCGGTTGGCGATGCGCGGCGTGCCGCGGCTGCGCCGCGCGATCTCCAGCGCCCCGGCGTCGTCCACCGGCACCTGCAGGAGCCTGGCCGAACGGCGCACGATGCGCGCCAGTTCCTCGGCCGTATAGAACTCGAGCCGCGCGACGATGCCGAAGCGGTCGCGCAGCGGGTTGGTCAGCATGCCGGCGCGTGTCGTCGCGCCGACCAGCGTGAACGGCTGCAGATCGAGCTTGATCGAGCGCGCGGCCGGGCCGTCGCCGATCATGATGTCGATCTGGTAGTCCTCGAGCGCCGGGTAGAGGATCTCCTCGACGACCGGCGACAGGCGGTGGATCTCGTCGATGAAGAGCACGTCGTGCTTTTCGAGGCCGGTGAGGATGGCGGCGAGGTCCTTCGGCTTCTCGAGCACCGGGCCCGAGGTCTGGCGCAGGTTGACGCCGAGCTCGGCCGCAATGATGTGCGCGAGCGTCGTCTTGCCCAGGCCCGGCGGGCCGAACAGCAGCACGTGGTCCAGCGCCTCCGCGCGCTTCTTCGCCGCGCCGACGAAGATTTCGAGCTGCTCGCGCGCCTTCGCCTGGCCGACGTACTCGGCCAGGCCCTTGGGGCGCAACGCGCGCTCGATCGCCTCTTCGTTGGGCGAGGCGGCATCGGCGGCGAGCACGCGCGCGCGGCCGGTGACCGCGGCCTCCGTGGCCCGAGCAACCCCTGCGGCCCCGGCGGCCGGTCTCGCATCGCGCGCGGCGCCGAAGTCGTCGGTCTGGATGGCCATGTCTCGATTATCCGTGCCGGCACAATGCGCCGAACGTGAGCGGCGTGTTGCCGCCTGACGTGCCAACCGAGGAGACGACGACGATGATCACGCTGTACGGGGCGACGCTCTCGAACTACTACAACAAGGTCAAGCTGGTGCTGCTCG
Organism: Betaproteobacteria bacterium; assembly: GCA_016716535.1. GTDB lineage: Bacteria > Pseudomonadota > Gammaproteobacteria > Burkholderiales > Burkholderiaceae_C > Rubrivivax. The sequence goes on from JADJWD010000007.1 coordinate 880,243, forward strand.
AAAAGGGCGTGCCGTTCACCGAGCAGATGCAAGGCACGCGCTCGCGCGACGAGGCGGTGCTGGCGGCGACGCCTCTGGGCAAGATTCCGTTCGTGCGCATCGGCGACCAGACGCTGTGCGAGAGCCAGGTCATCGTCGACTGCATCGAGGCGCTGCACCCGAACCCGCCGCTCGTGCCGGCCGACCCGATGGCCGCGGCGAAGGTGCGCGAGCTGTGCGCGTTCATGGAGCTGTACGTCGAGCTGATCGGCCGCGAGCTCTATGGCGAGGCCTACTTCGGCGGCAAGACGAGCGACGAGGTCAAGGCGCGCGTGCGCGAGCAGCTCACCCGCAACCTCGCGGCGCTGAAGCGGCTCGTGAAGTTCTCGCCCTACATCGCCGGCAGCGAATTCACGCTCGCCGACGCCAGCGCCTTTGCGACGCTGCCGACCGTGGCGGGTGCAACGAAGCTCGCGCTCGGCGAGGATCTCGTCGCCGCCGCCGGCATCGACTGGAAGCCGTACCTGAAGCTGCTCGGCGAGCGGCCGTCGGTGCAGCGCGTCAACGCCGACCGCAAGCGCGACGCCGAGACGGCTGCCGCCGCGGCAGCGGCGAAAAAGGGCTGAAGCGGGGCCCCAGAAGCCTTGATCGCGGTGGGGCGATCAAGTCTGGGCGATCTTCGGCCCCGGCAAGGGCCAAGCAAGGCGCGCGCGGCGGGGAACTTCGGCGGAGGCAGGCGGTCAGACCGGCAGAACACGCGGGTAGGCGCCGGGATTGACCGGGGCTGACCGGGCACGCTGATTGCCCTGCATGTGTTTCTAGGTTTTCCTGTTGTGCAGCCGGCCAGCGGCTGAAAACCCTTCGGGCGGTTCTCCTCCTCCTCCCTCCCTCCCTCGTTCGCCCGGGGGCGCTGCACAACAGCATTTATTCCCCGCTGTGAGCGGGAAACTGCCTCCACCGAAGCCAAGCCGAGGTCAGGGCGCGCGCAAAAGCGGCGTCGCCGCCTCGGCCGGTGGCACCCCCTGCTGGCCTTCGGTCAGCGAGTGCACCTGGAACAGGCCCGAGCGGTCGACGAAGAAAGTTTCGACGAACCGGGCCACGCCACCGGGCAGATTTACCGGTGCCGGAAAAGGCATCGCCCGCCGCAGCACCGCCACAACCCACGGTTCCACCTCCTCGGCGGCCGGTTTGCGCACGACGTTCAGCGCCGCGATGCGGCCGGCGGCATCGATCTCGGCCTCGACGGTGACGACGCCGTAGACCAGCGGCGGCAGCGCGCCGAGGTAGACGCGGCCCGGAAAGCACTCGTAGAGATGGCGCGAGGCCTCCACGCGGTAGTCGGCCTCGGTCGTGCTGGCGGCCGGCGCCGCCGGCGGGCATTGCGGCGGCGGCACCATGTTGAACTGCGCCGCCGCGGGCAGCGGCGCCGCCGCCAGCAGCACCAGCAGCGCCGGCCACAGCGCGCGCAACGCGGCGGTCGAAGTTCGGTGGCGGCGCCGGGCGCGCTTCACCTGAGCCACCCCTTGCGCCGGAAGAAAATGAACGGCGCCGCGACGCTGAGCAGCATCAGCCCGATCGCGAACGGGTAACCCCACGGCTGCTCGAGCTCGGGCATGTGGCGGAAGTTCATGCCGTAGATGCTGGCGATCAGCGTCGGCGGCAGCAGCGCGACGCTGGCCACCGAGAAGATCTTGATGATCTTGTTCTGGTTGATGTTGATGAAGCCGACCACCGCGTCCATCAGGAAGTTGATCTTCTCGAACAGGAACGCGGTGTGCGAATCGAGCGAGTCGATGTCGCGCAGGATCTGCCGCGCCTGCTCGAACTGCTCGGCGTTGAGCATGCGGCTGCGCATCATGAAGCTCAACGCGCGCCGCGTATCCATCACGTTGCGGCGGATGCGGCCGTTGACGTCCTCCTCGCGCGCGATCGCCGCCAGCACCTCGGCGGCCGTGCGGTCGTTCACGTCCTCCTTCAGCACCCGCGCGCTGACGCGCTCGAGCTGGTCGTAGATGGCCTCCAGCGCGTCGGCGCTGTACTCGGCGTCGGCGTCGAAGAGCTTGAGCAGCACGTCCTTGGCGTCCTCGATCAGCGCCGGGATGCGCCGCGCACGCAGGCGCAGCAGCCTGAACACCGGCAGGTCCTCGGCGTGGATCGAGAACAGCACCTGGCGGTGCAGGATGAAGGCGACGCGCACGTTGCGCGGCGCCAGGTCGTCGTCGATCAGGAAGTCCGAGCGGATGTGCAGCTGCCCGTCGTCCTCTTCGTAGAAGCGGGCCGACTCCTCGATGTCGGTCTCGACGATGTCCTCGGGGATGACGAGGTCGAAGCGGCTCTTGATCCAGCCTTTCTCCTCGGCGCTGGGCGCTTCGAGGTCGACCCACACCGGCTGCACGTGCGCCAGCGACTGCGCCAGCTCTTCGGCGCTGGCGATCTCTTCCTGGAACAGGCGGCCGTTGGCCAGCGAGAAGACGTTGAGCATGGACGGGGCCCGCAGCAGCGGCGGCGATTGTGGCACCCGGCCAGAAGCCGCAAGCGAATCAGCCGCGCGCCGACCCCGCCACGAGATCGAAGCGGAAGAGCCGGCATTCGATGGGCCCGTTCCACAGCGGCACGCGGCGGCTTTCCTTCAGCCGCATCAGCGAGGGCAGCCGCATCTCCGGGCTCAGCACCCAGGCCGTCCAGCCGGCGTACTCGCGCTTCCAGTGCGCGGCCAGCGCGGCGAAGAACTCGCCGGCCGCACCGCCACCCTCGAAGCCCTGGCGCGTGCCCTTGGCCTCGATGCGCTCGCCGTACGGCGGGTTCAGCACCATCGTGCCGCGCGGTGCGGGTGGCGGGCGCTGCAACGCGTCGGCGGTCTTGAACTCGATCGCGTGCGCGACACCCGCGCGCGCCGCGTTGCGCGCCGCGAAGTCGGTCATGCGAAAAGCCACGTCGCCGGCGAACAGCGGCACGGCCGGCGCGTGCACGCGCGCGCGCGCCGCGGCCTGCATCTCGCGCCAGGCCGCCAAGTGCGGCTTGAATGGCGCCAGGCGCTCGAAGGCGAAGCGGCGCGACAGGCCCGGCGCGATGCCGCAGGCGAGCTGCGCCGCCTCGATGGCGATGGTGCCGGCGCCGCACATCGGGTCGAGCAGCGGCCCGTCGTCGGCGTGGCCTTGCCAGCCGGCGGCAGCGAGCATCGCCGCGGCCAGCGTCTCCTTCAGCGGCGCCTCGCCGGTGTCGTCGCGCCAGCCGCGCTTGAACAGCGGCTCGCCCGACAGGTCGGCGTAGAGCGCCGCGTGCGTGTCGCCGACGAAGAGCACGAGCGGCAGGTCGGGCCGGCGCGTGTCGACGCTCGGGCGCGCGCCGGTCGCTTCGCGCAGGTGGTCGCACACCGCGTCCTTGATGCGCAGCGCCGCGTAGTTCAGGCTCGCCAGCGGCGAGCGGCGCGCGCTCACGTCGACCTTCAACGTCTGCGCTGTAGTGATCCACAGTGCCCACGGCACGCGCCGCGCCAGCGCATAGAGGTCGTGCTCGTCGCGGTAGGCGCCTTCGGCGAGCGGCCACAACACGCGGGTGGCGAGCCGGCTTTCGAGGTTGAGGCGCATCGCGAGCCGCTCGTCACCCGTGACGTAGACGCCACCACGGCCGGCCTCGACGGCACCGGTGTCGCCGGCGATCGCGCGCGCCTCGTCGGCGAGCAGCGCCTCGACACCTTGCGGGCAGGGAAGGAAAAGCGGTGCCTGCGGTGCAGGCGGCGCGGCCGATGCGGGCTGCGCGGGCCGCGCCGGCCGCGGCTTGCGGGGACTGTTCACAGCGCGCGGCGCTGCGCCGCCGGCGCGATCTTCAGCGCCTCGCGGTACTTGGCCACCGTGCGCCGCGCCACCTGGATGCCCTGCTCCTCGAGCATCTGGCTGATCTGGCTGTCCGACAGCGGCTTGGCGGCATCCTCGGCGGCAACGAAGCGCTGGATGAGCGCCCGCACCGCGGTCGAGCTGGCGTTGCCGCCGGCCTCGGTGGCGAGCGAACTGCCGAAGAAGTACTTCAGCTCGAACGTCCCCTGCGGCGTCGCCATGTACTTGGCCGTCGTGACGCGCGAGATCGTGCTCTCGTGCAGGCCGAGCTCGTCGGCGATCTCGCGCAGCACGAGCGGCTTCATCGCGATCGCGCCGTGCGTGAAGAAGGCGCGCTGGCGTTCGACGATCGCGCGGCTGACGCGCAGGATGGTGTCGAAGCGCTGCTGCACGTTCTTGACGAACCAGCGCGCCTCTTGCAGCCGCGCCGCGAGGCCCGGGTTGCCGCTGGCGCCGCGCTGCGCCCGCGCCGCCTGGGCATAGAGGTCGTTGATGCGCAGCTTGGGCATCACGTCCGGGTTCAACGTCACCGCCAGGCCGCGGCCGGCCTTGCGCACGATGACGTCGGGCACGACGATGTGCGACTCGGCGTCGGCGAACGGCCGGCCGGGCTTGGGCTCGCAGGCGACGATCAACGCCTGCGCCTCGCGCACGAGGTCTTCGCCGGCGCCGGTCAGCGCCATCAGGCGGCGGAAGTCGCGCTTGGCGAGCAGCTCGAGGTAGTTCTGCGCGATGCGCAGCGCCAGCGAGCGCGCCGGGCCGCGCGGCCGGTGGCGGATCTGCAGCGCCAGGCACTCGCCGAGGTCGCGCGCGCCGACGCCCGGCGGATCGAAGCTTTGCAGCCAGCGCAGCGCGCAACGCAGGCGGGCCTGCATCGCCTCGGCGGGGGTGGGTTCACGGTCGTCGTCGTCGGGGCGCGCGGCAGCGGCAGCAGCGGTGGCCGGATGCAGCCGCTGCGCGGCGGGGGAGGGCATGGACACGCGGGTGCGCGCGGTGGCGGTGGCGGTGGCGGTGGCGGTGGCGGCGGCGGAGGCGGGGGCGGTCGCCGCGGCGCCCTCGGTGGCGAGTTCGGCCAGCTCGGCGTCTTCGTCGTCGCCATCGACGGCAGGCGTGCCGTTCGTCGGCGGCGCGCGCTGTCGGTCCGGCGCACCGTGCCCGCCGTGGCCGTTCTGACCGTTGCGGTCGGCCACCGCCGGCTCGCCGCCCATCTCGTCGTCCAACTCGAGCAGCCGCGCGCCGATCTCCTCCAGCGGGTCGGCGAGGTAGCCGTCGGCATCTAGCGAGTCGATCAACGCCAGCAGCGCCACGCGGTCCTCGGGCGACAAGCGCATCGCGGCGGCCTGCCGGCGCAGGTGCTCGGCGAGCGACAGGTCGGCGCCGCGCCGCTCGGGCATCTCGCCGTCGTCGTCGCCGCCTTCGCGCGAGACGCGGCCGGGGGTTTCGCGGATGCCGTCGAAGTCGTCGCCCTCGGTGCCGTTCTCCCAATCGTCGCGGCCGGGGGTGCCGAACTCGTCGGCGCGCATTTCACCGAGCGCCTCGCTGGCCTCACCCCCGCTTTCTCCGCCGTCGCCGCCGGCCTCGTCGATGCGATCAGCGGGCGCGGCATCGGCCGGCGGGCGATCCAGCGGCGTCTCGAACGGGCTCGGGCTGTCCTCCTCGACATCGAGGAACGGGTTCTGCTCGAGCATCTGCCCCACTTCCTGGTGCAGCTCGAGCGTCGAGAGCTGCAACAGGCGGATCGACTGCTGCAGCTGCGGCGTCAGCGCCAGGTGCTGCGACAGGCGGACCTGCAGGGTGGGTTTCATCGCCGGCGCCCCGCCCTACATCCGGAAATGCTCGCCGAGGTAGACCTTGCGCACCTCGGCGTTGGTGACGATCTCGGCCGGCGTGCCTTCGGCCAGCACGCTGCCTTCGCTGATGATGTAGGCGCGGTCGCAGATGCCCAGCGTCTCGCGCACGTTGTGGTCGGTGATCAGCACGCCGATGCCGCGCGCGCGCAGGAAACCGATGATGCGCTGGATCTCGATGACGGCGATCGGGTCGACGCCGGCGAACGGCTCGTCGAGCAGGATGAAGCGCGGCTGCGTCGCCAGCGCGCGCGCGATCTCGACCCGCCGGCGCTCGCCGCCCGACAGCGCCGGCGCCGGCGAGGCGCGCAGCTTCTCGATCGCCAGGTCGGCGAGCAGCTTGTCCAGCAGCTCGTCGATGCGCCGCTTCGGCAGCGCCCGGCCGTCGGCGCCGCGCTGCAGCTCGAGCACCGCGCGGATGTTCTCCTCGACGGTGAGCTTGCGGAAGATCGACGCCTCCTGCGGCAGGTACGACAGGCCCAGGCGCGCCCGCTGGTGGATCGGCAGGTGCTGCACCGCACGGCCGTCGATGCGGATCTCGCCTTCATCGGCCCGCACGAGCCCGACGACCATGTAGAAGGTCGTCGTCTTGCCGGCGCCGTTGGGGCCGAGCAGGCCGACGACCTCGCCGGCACCGACGGCCAGGTGCACGTCCTTGACCACCGTGCGCGGGCCATAGCGCTTTTGCAGGTGCTCGGCTTCGAGGCGGCTGCGCGGCGCGGTGGCGGCCGCAGGCACCGCGGCGGCGGCGGGAGCGGCGGGCGCGACGGCGTCGTTCAACGCCGCTCCCCGCCGAGACCGCGGCTGGGCGTCAACGGCGCGCTGGCCGCCGGCGGGCCGGCCGCGGCACCCGAGGCCGCGCCCGAAGCCGCTTCGGCACGCGGGCTCAGGACGACGCGCACGCGGCCGGTCGGGTTGGCCGCCGTCGCCTCGCCGCCTTCGACGCGGAAGACCTCGGCGGTGTTGTCCCAGAGGATCGTCGCGCCGGTGATCTCGTCGGCGACGGTGCCGCCGCGCAGCCGGCGCACCGCGCCGTTGCCGAGGAAGCGCAGCGTGTCGGCCTTGCCGTCGAACTCGATGCGATCGGCGACGCCCTCGACGATCTCGTCGCCGCCGCCGTCACGCCGCTGGCGCCAGCTGGCCTGGCGGCCCTCGCCGCCGATGGCGCTGGCGGCGCGGAAGCCATCGGGCGTCTCGCGCATCTCGATGCGGTCGGCGCGCAGCACCATCGTGCCTTGCGAGATGACGACGTTGCCGTTGAAGACGACGACCTGGCGCTGCAGATCGACGGTGCCCGGCCGGTCGGCCTCCACGACCATCGGTTTGGTGCGGTCGGCGCGCTCGGCGCGGGCGGGCGGCGGGGCGAGGGCGGCGACGGCGGCGAGGATCGCCAATGCGGCCGGCGCCAAGGCCATCCGCAGCACGGCGGGCACCGGGCGGCAGGACGGGGCGAACAGGGAAGCGCCGGGCGATCTCATCTTGTGGCACGCAAGTTGCAGGCATTCTAGACATGCCTGCGCGCGCTTCCGGCGCGAAAGCGCGCGCCTTTGCTCACGCGCTGTTCTTCATCGCCCCGAAGGACAGTGGCGGGATCGGGCCGACGGGGTGCCCGCTGCGCTCGTGTCCATCTCTTGGCTTCGCTTCGCTCGCCGGCGATTTACCCTTACCTCGCTGCGCGGGGACCTCCGATGGCCCGATCCGGCACCACCGTGGCATGCGAAGGAAGGGCTCCGCAACGGCTTGCTCGATCGAGGTCGCCCCCACCGAGGGCCGAAGCGCGACATCGGCTCGGGCAGGGCCACAGCGCGGCGGAACACGAGCGCAGGCGGCCTGCGCGAACCTCAGCCTGAACGGACCTCGCTCGCCAGCGGACTCAAGCGATCGAACCACGGCGCCGCGGCTTCGAGTTGCGAGGCCAGTTGCAGCAGCAGCGCCTCGTCGCCCATGCGGCCGACGAACTGCACGCCGAGCGGCAGGCCGCCGGCCGTCCAGTGCAGCGGCACCGACATCGCCGGCACCCCGGTCAGGTTGGCCAGTTGCGTGAACGGCACTGGCGCCATGTTGTCGCGCGTCAGCTGCTCGATCGTGCCTTCGAGCAGCCCCACGCGCGCGAGCCAGCGCACCAGGCCGACGCGGGCGGCCAGGCAGCGAAACCATTCCGCCAGCGGCGTCGCGTCGCCCGCGCCGTGCCGTTGCGGCGGCATGGCCAGCGTCGGCGTCAGCAGCACGTCGTAGCGCTGCTGGAAGACGGCGAGCGCACGTGCGTAGCCGTTCCAGGCCAGCAGTTCGGCCGTTAGTGCGCCGGCGTCGGTGCCGCGGCCGATCTCGGCGGTCAGCAGCGTCAGTGGCTCGAAGTCGTCGCGCCGCGCGCCCAGGGCCACCGCCTGGCGCACGGTGGCCAGCACCTGGCCGAAGTAAATCGTCGTGAACGAGCGTGCGAGCGCGCGGCCGTCGATGGCCGGCGCTGCTTCCTCGACCTCGTGGCCGAGCGACTGCAGGAGCTTGGCCGCCGATTGCACCGCGGCGCGCGCCTCGGCATCGACCTCGGTGCCGATGGGCGAGGCGGCGGTGAAGGCGATGCGCAGCCTGGGTGGCGCGCGCCGCGCCGCGTCGGCAAACGGCACCACCGGCGGCGCCGTGGCGACGAACGGGTCGCCCGGCTCGCCGCCGGCCAGCAGGTCCAGCGCCAGCGCCGAATCGCGCACGCTGCGCGACAGCACGCCTTCGCTGCAGGCGCCGAACCACACTTCGCCGAAGCCGGGTCCGTTGCTGATGCGCCCGCGCGAGGGCTTCAGCGCGAAGAGGCCGCAGCACGCGGCGGGGATGCGCAGCGAGCCGCCGCCGTCGTTGCCGCTGGCCATCGGCACGACGCCGGCGGCCACCGCCGCGGCCGAGCCGCCGCTCGAGCCACCGGCCGTGCGCGCCAGGTCCCACGGGTTGGCGACGCGGCCGAAGGCGCGCGAGTCGCTGACGCCCTTGAGTCCCAGCTCGGGCAGGTTCGTCTTGCCGAAGACGACGAGACCGGCGCCGAGCAGCCGGCGCAACGCCGCGGCCGGCTCAGCGGCCGGGAAGCGCTCGGTCAGGCGCTCCAGCGCCCGGCTGCCGTAGCTGGTGGGCACGCCGGGCACGTCGAGCACGCTGTCCTTGACGAGGAAGGGCACGCCGGCCAGCGTGCCGGCAGGGCTGCCGCCGGCACCGAGGCGCGCGAGCTGCTCGTCGGCCAGCGCCGGCAGTTCACGCACGAGCGCGTTCGTCGCCGGCTGCACGCGCGCTGCCTGCGCGCGCGCCAGCGCCAGCAGCTCGGCCGGCGCCACCTCGCCGCGCCGCACCAGCGCGGCCAGCGCCGTGGCGTCGTGTTTCAGGTACTCGTCATGTCGCATGCGCGCGTGCGGGGCCCGGTCGTGGCGGCGGGAGGGACGGCAAGGCGGGTCAGGCGGCCGTGCCGGCCGCGGCCGCGCGGAGCGTCAACGGCGGCCGGCGCCGAGCAGGCCGCCCAGCAGGCTGCCGATGTCGCCACCGGCCATGCCTTGCAGGTCACCGTCGGGAATCTGCCCCTTCGGTGTCAACTGGTCCACCACCTGCGGCAGCACCTGCGACATCTGGCCGAGCAGGTCGCCCTGGTTCATGCCGAGCTGGCGCGAGAGCTGGGCGAGCATGTCGTTGCCGAACACCTCGCCGAGCTGGTCGGGCGAGACGGGCATGTTCTGGCCGCCGCCGACCCACGACTTGGCGATGTCGCCCATGCCGTGCTGACTGAACTGCTCGACGAGGCCGGCCAGGCCGCCGAGGCCGCCCATGCCGCCGCCGCTGCCGCCGGCACCGCCGCCGAGCGCACCGCCAAGCGCACTGCCCAACGCGCCGCCGAGACCGCCGCCGCCACCACCGCCCAGCGCGCTGCCGAGGATGCCGCCGAGTCCGCCAGACGCGCCGGAGCCGCCGCCCTGGCCGGCCGCGCCGCCGCCTTGCATCAGCATGCCGACGATGGCGCTGATCAGCGCCGCCTGCGGGTTGGAGTTGCCGCCGGCGCCCTGGCCGAGCGCACCGATCACAGAGTCGAGCAAGCCCATGAGTGGATTCCTTTCAGGCTGGAAGAAGACAAGCGGGCCCCAGGCGCCGGCGCGTCAACGCCACCGACGGCTGGCACCGCCGCCCGTGCGGCCCATTCTGGGCTGCGCGGGCCGGCGCTGGCAACGACGCGCCGGCTGCGCGCGGGCCGCCGAGCAAGCCGCCCAGTAGGCCGCGGTGCGCCACATCAGGCACCCGACTTCGGATCGGGCCGTTGCGCTGCCGCAATGGCGAGCCACGCCAGCACCGCCATCGGCGCCGTGTCGGCGCGCAGGATGCGCGGCCCGAGCGATACCGCGGTGCAGCCGGCGGCGATGGCCGCCGCGTGCTCGGCCGGCGAAAAGCCGCCTTCGGGGCCGCTCAGCACGACGATGCGGGCCGGCGCGGCCCGTGCGTCGACATCGGCTGCGGCCACCTCGGCCAACGGTGGCGCGTCGGGCTGCGTGCTGAGCAGCCAGCGAAGTACGTTGCCCCCAGGCGCGCGCCCGGCGTGCTGCGCGTCACCGCCGCCCGCGCCGCGCTGAAGCCAATCCCCGAGCGCTTGCACCGCGTGCACGCGCGGCACCCGCGCGCGGCCGCACTGCTCGCAGGCGGCGGCGGCCACCGCCTGCCAGTGCGCACGCCGCCGCTCGGCGCGCTCGCCGGCCAGGCGCAGCACCGAGCGCTCGCTCATCAGCGGCGCGAGCGCGGCCGCGCCCAGCTCGGTGGCCTTCTCGACGAGCGCGTCGACGCGCTCGTTGGCCGGCATGCAGAACGCCAGCGTCACCGGCCGCGGCAGCTCGGTCCCGACGGCCGCCAGCGGCGCGGCGCCGACACGCACACGCACTGCGGCGCGGCCGATGGCCAGCACCGCGGCCGGCCAGTCGAGACCCGATTCGCCGTCGAAGAGGCGCAGTTCGGCGCCCGGTTGCAGGCGGCGCACCTTGACGTGCGCGGCGGCCGCGGGGGGCAGGTCGAACTCGGCGGCGGGCCCAAGCGCGTGCGACGTCGCCGCGCCGGCCGCGGCGTCGAGCCCCGTGCTGCCGACGAACAGACGCAACGCGCTGGCCGCCGCGCGGCCTGCCGGCGCCTCAGCCACCACCGGCGAGCAGCCGCTCGACCGCCAGCGCCACGCCCGCCAGCGCCGCGTCGTGCCCGCCGGGGGCGCTGAGCATCAGGCCCACCGGCCACTCGCCCGGCGCGTGGCACGGCAGGCTGAACGAGCAGCCGTCGAGGAAGTTGATCGCGAACGTGTTGCGCAGCAAGAGGCCATTGGCCTTGAAGAACGCCTCGTCGCTGGCCGCCTCGGCGGGCGGTGGCCGGCGCACGAGCGCGTCGATCGCCGGCGCGACGATCGGCACCGTCGGGCACACAAGTGCGTCGAAGCCCGCGAGCCGCGCGCGGACGCGATCGATCCAGTCGGCGCGCCGGCGCTGCATGTGGATGTAGTCGGCCGCGAGCACCTTCTCGCCGAGCGCGATGCGCGCCGCGACGCGCGGGTCGTACTCGCCGCGGTGCGCCGCGAAGACCTCGCGGTGCACCGCGTAGGCCTCCACCGGCGAGAAGCCGCCGGGCGCGTTGATCGACGTGATCTCGGCGAGTTCGGCCAGGACGATGTCCTTCACCACCGCGCCGGCCGCGGCCAGCCGCGTGAGCGCCCGCTCGAAGGCACGCGCCACCGGCGGCTCGAGCGCATCGAGCATCAGCGTCGTCGGCACCGCGAGCACGAGGCCGCGCACGCTGTCGCGGCGCGGCACATCGAGCGGTGCGCCGGCGAGCACGCCGTCGACGAGCAGGCAGTCGGCGACCGAACGCGCCATCGCGCACACCGTGTCCAGCGACGACGCGAGCGGGAACGCTCCGGCCAACGGCGTGCGCGCCTGCGTGTTCTTGAAGCCGACCAGGCCGCACAACGCCGCCGGGATGCGGATCGAGCCGCCGGTGTCCGAGCCGAGGCCGGCGACGGCGAGCCCGAGCGCCACCGACACCGCCGCGCCCGACGACGAGCCGCCGGGCACACGCGGCGTGCCGTCGACGGCCGAGGCGGCCGGGTTCTTCGGCGTGCCGAAGTGCGGGTTGATGCCGACACCCGAGAACGCGAACTCGGTCATGTTCGTCTTGCCGATGATCGCTGCGCCGGCAGCGCGCAGGCGCTGCACGGCTGGCGCGTCGGCCGCGGCCGGCGGCGCGCCGCGGCGCACGACGGAGCCGGCGAGTGTCGTCTCGCCGGCGACGTCGAACAGGTCCTTCACCGTCACCGGCAGGCCGGCTAGCGGGTCGTGTTCCTTGGCCGCCTGGCGGTCGGCAGCGCGAGCCGCGGCCAGCGCCGCGTCGTCGTACAGCGCCGTGAAGACGTGCGCCGCGTCGTCGGTGCGGGCGCGCGCCAGCACTTCGGTCATCAGCGCCTCGTGGCTGGCGCCGCTGTCGGCGAGGCGCTGGCGCAGCGAGGTGATCGAGGCGGGCGGGGTGGTGAGCGTGGCCATCGTGCGGGGCATTCTCGCAAGTGTGGCCGTCACCGGGCCGAGGCCGCGCCGCGCGCGCGTCCCCGTCGCGCCTTCGCCTGCGCTGGCTGCGCCACGCGCGCCGGCTCCAGTTCGGTGTTGAGCAAGGCGACGTAGTCGCGGTAGGCGAAGACGCGGCCGCGCTGGCGTTCGGTGAGTTCACCGACGATGCCCAGGCGCTGCAGATGCGCGAGCGTCTTCAGCACCGTGGCCGCCGTCAGTCCGGTGGCGCGGCCGAGCGCGGCGGCGGTGGCGACGGGGTGGCGCTGCATCACTTCGAGCAGCGCCCAGGCCGAGGGTGCCGCGCGGCCGAGCGTCGCGGCGCGCAGCCGGTCGCGCTGCACCAGCGCCAGCAGCTCCTGCGCCGTGCGCCGCGCCTGTGCGGCGCTTTGCTGCACGGCCTCGGCGAAGAAGTCGAGCCAGCGCTCCCAGTCGCCGTGCACGCGCACGTCGTTCAGCAGTTCGTAGTACAGCGCCCGGTGCGCCTTGAAGAACAGGCTCGGATGCAGCAGCGGCTCGCGCAGCAGGCGGTCGGCGACGAGCTGCAGCACGATGAGCTGGCGGCCGATGCGACCGTTGCCGTCGAGGAAGGGGTGGATGGTCTCGAACTGCACGTGCGCCAGCGCCGCGCGCAGCAGCGGCGGCGTCGGCTCGGGCTCGTCGTACAGGAAGCGCTCGAAGGCGTCGAGGCATTCACGCAGCCGGTCGGCCGGCGGCGGCACGAAGACCGCGGCGCGTGCCGCCCAGCCACACCTGCGAGCGGCGGAACTTGCCCGGCGCCTTGCCGCGGCCGTGCGGGTGCTCCATCTAAAACAAAGGTCGGGCCCGCCCGGGCCCTGCTTTACGCCTTCAACGCCCCGAGCACCTCGTCCAGCATCTTCTTCGCATCGCCGAACAGCATGCGGTTGTTGTCTTTGTAGAAGAGCGGGTTGTCGACGCCGGCGTAGCCGCTGGCCATGCTGCGCTTCATGACGATGCTGGTCTTGGCCTTCCAGACTTCGAGCACCGGCATGCCGGCGATCGGGCTCGCCGGGTCGTCCTGCGCCGCCGGGTTCACGATGTCGTTGGCGCCGATGACCATCGACACGTCGGTGGCCGGGAAGTCGGCGTTGATCTCGTCCATCTCGAGCACGATGTCGTAGGGCACCTTGGCCTCGGCGAGCAGGACGTTCATGTGCCCGGGCATGCGCCCGGCCACCGGGTGGATGCCGAAGCGCACGTTGACGCCCTTGTCGCGCAGCAGCCGGGTGATCTCGAACACCGTGTGCTGCGCCTGCGCCACCGCCATGCCGTAGCCGGGCACGATGATGACGTTCTTCGCTTCGCGCAGCAGCTCGGCGGTTTCCACGGCGCTGATCGGCTGAACCTCCCCTGCGGGCTGCGCGGCGCCGCCGCCACCGGCCGGCGCGCCGCCGCCGGTGCCGAAGCCGCCGGCGATGACGCTGATGAAGTTGCGGTTCATCGCCCGGCACATGATGTAGCTGAGGATCGCGCCCGAGCTGCCGACGAGCGCGCCGACGACGATCAGGAGGTCGTTGCTGAGCATGAAGCCGGTGGCCGCGGCCGCCCAGCCCGAGTAGCTGTTGAGCATCGAGACGACGACCGGCATGTCCGCGCCGCCGATCGCCATCACCATGTGGATGCCGAACAGAAGCGCGATCACCGTCATCACGATGAGCGGCGTCATGCCCGAGGTGATGTCGGGCGCGCGCAGGAACTCGCGGCCGAACCAGATGACGATCAGCAGCCCGGCGAGGTTGATCCAGTGCCGCGCCGGCAGCAGCAAGGGCTTGCCGCCGATCTTGCCCGACAGCTTGCCGAAGGCGATGACCGAGCCCGAGAACGTGACCGCGCCGATCAGGATGCCGATGTAGATCTCGATCTCGTGGATCGCCTTCTCGGCCGGTGTCGGGAACACCGTCGAGGTGTCGACGTAGCTCGCGAAGCCCACCAGGCACGCCGCCAGGCCGACGAGGCTGTGCATCAGCGCGACGAGTTCGGGCATCTGCGTCATCTGCACCTTCTTCGCTGCGAAGAGGCCGATGCCGCCGCCGACGGCGAGCGCGCCGATGATCCACGGGATGCCCGCCGGCGTGACGCGCGGGCCGTGCACGGTGGCCGCGACGGCCAGCGCCATGCCGATGATGCCGAACAGGTTGCCGCGGCGCGCCGTCTCGGGGTTCGACAGGCCGCCCAGGCTGAGGATGAAGAGGATGGTGGCGCCGATGTAGGCGACAGTGGCGAGGCTCTCGTTCATGTTGTTCTTCCCCGGCTCACTTGCGGAACATCGCCAGCATGCGCCGCGTCACCGCGAAGCCGCCGAACATGTTGACGGCGGTGAGCACGAGCGCAACGACCGCCAGGCCCAGGATCAGCGCGTTCGGCCGGTTCACCGCGGCGCCCGCGGCCGATGCGGTGAGCGGCGGCGCCACCTGGATCAGCGCGCCGATGGCGATGATCGAACTGATCGCGTTGGTCACGCTCATCAGCGGCGTGTGCAGCGACGGCGTCACGTTCCACACCACCATGTAGCCGACAAAGCAGGCGAGCACGAACACCGTGAAGTGCGAAAGGAAGCTGGCCGGCGCATAGAGGCCGACGAGCAGGAACAGCACGGCGCCGATGCCGAAGACGGTGGCCAGCGACTTGGCCGACATCGGCTCGCTCGCGCCGTGGCCGTGGCCTTTCGGTGCGGCAGGCATCGCCGCCGCAGCGGGCTTGGGCGGCGCGGCCGGCAGCTTGATCGGCGGCGGCGGCCAGGTGACCGTGCCTTCCTTGATGACCGTCAGGCCGCGGATCGCGTCGTCGTCGAAGTTGACGTCGATGACGCCGTCCTTCGTCTTGCACAGCTCCTCGGTCAGCCGCAGCAGGTTGTTCGAGTACAGCGTCGAGCTCTGCCGCGCCAGCCGGCTGGCCAGGTCGGTGTAGCCGATGATCGTGACGCCGTGCTTGACGACCGCCTGGCCGGGCTCGGTGAGCTCGCAGTTGCCGCCTTGCTCGGCGGCCATGTCGACGATGACGCTGCCGGGCTTCATCGTCCGCACCATCTCGGCGGTGATCAGCTTGGGCGCCGGCTTGCCTGGGATCAGCGCCGTCGTGATGATGATGTCGACCTCGCGCGCCTGCTTGGCGTACATCGCGCGCTGCGCGGCCTGGAAGCCTTCGCTCATCACCTTGGCGTAGCCGCCGCCGCCCGAGCCCTCTTCCTCGTAGTCGACCTTGACGAACTCGCCGCCGAGCGACACCACCTGGTCGGCGACTTCGGCGCGCGTGTCGTTGGCGCGCACGATGGCGCCGAGGTTCGCCGCGGTACCGATGGCCGCCAGCCCCGCGACGCCGGCACCGGCGATGAACACCTTGGCCGGCGGCACCTTGCCCGCGGCAGTGACCTGGCCATTGAAGAAGCGGCCGAAGGCGTTCGCCGCCTCGATGACGGCGCGGTAGCCGCTGATGCCGGCCATCGACGTGAGCGCGTCCATCTTCTGCGCGCGCGAGAGCTGGCGCGGCAGCGAATCGATCGCGAGCACCGTGGCCTTCTTCGCCGCCAGCTGCTGCATCAACTCGGGGTTCTGCGCCGGCCAGACGAAGCCCACGAGCGTGCCGCCCTCGCGCATCAGCGCCACTTCCGCGGGCGACGGCGCTCGCACCTTGAAGACGATGTCGCTCTTGCCCCACAGCTCGGCGGCGCCGCCGACGACCTCGGCGCCGGCGGTGCGGTAGGTCTCGTCGTCGAAGTTCGACGCCGCGCCGGCGCCGCTTTGCACGGCGACCTTGAAGCCGAGCTTGACGAGCTTCTCCACCACCTCGGGCACGGTGGCGACGCGCTTCTCGCCCGCGGCCGTTTCACCGGGGACGCCGATCAGCAAAGCCATGACCTCACTCCTCGCATGTGTTCTTCAGCTCAATCGGCGAAGCTATCACAACGGCGAGGCGCGCCTTCGCCGGCCGCGGCCGCGGGCTACCATCGCGCCCGCAGGCAAAAACCCGACTCGCGGATGACGAAGGCAGGGCAAAGGACGATGAACAAGCGCTGGCGCCCGAGCGTCACGGTGGCGGCGGTGATCGAGCACGAGGGCCGCTTCCTGCTCGTCGAGGAACACACGCCCGAGGGGCTGCGGCTGAACAACCCGGCCGGCCACCTCGAGCCCGGCGAGACGCCGCAATCGGCCGTCGTGCGCGAGGCGCTCGAGGAGACCGGGCGCGAGTTCGTGCCCGAGGCGCTGCTGGGCGTCTACCTGGCGCGCTTCGTGCGCCCGCGCGCCGCGCGCCCCGGTCGGCGTGGTCGTGGTGGACGGGCGGAGGACGCGATGCAGCCGCGGCCGCCCGAGGACATCACCTACCTGCGCATCGCCTACAGCGGGCGCGTCGGCGATCCGATCGCCGATCGCACGCTCGACCCGTCGATCGTGCGCACGCTGTGGCTGACGCGCGACGAGATCGCCGCCGAGGCCGCACGGCTGCGCAGTCCGCTCGTCATGCGCTGCATCGACGACCATCTGGCCGGGCGGCGGCTGCCGCTGGACGCCGTGGTCGGCGATGCGTCATTGGCCGAGCCGGCGCAGTTGGAGCCGTTGGCGCAGGCGTCGCCCGAGGCGGGTGGCGAGGCGGCCGAAGAGGCCGGTGGCGAGGGCGGCCGCGATGCGACGACGCCCAGCCGATCGGCGCGCCGTCGCGCGCGGCTGAAAATGCGGCGCATGGAAGAACAGTCAACCGGCCCATCTCACACCGAGGCCGAACCGCTGGATGCGGCGTCGAGCGGCGTCGAAGGCGCGGTGGCCGAGGGCGCGCAAGCGATGCCCGATGCGGCGGCCGGTGCGGCGCCCGCGACCGGGACTCCTGGCGCGCCTGCGACCGACGCACCCGCTTCACCCGAGGCGCAGTCCGCATCCACCCCCGCCATCACGCCCGCCGCCCGCGAAACAAAGACGCCACGTCCGCCCGAGCCGACGCTGGCCGAAACCACCGCGGCGCTGGCCGAACGGTTCCCCGCGCTATTCACGCCCGGCCAGGCGCGGCCGATCAAGCTGCGCATCCAGTCCGACATCCAGGAACGCACGCAGGGCGCCTTCACGCGCCGGCAGTTGTCGGTGTTCCTGCATCGCCACACGACGAGCACCGCGTACCTGCGCGCGCTGGTCGCCTCGCCGCAGCGCTTCGACCTCGATGGCCAACCGGCCGGCGAGGTGGCGGCCGAGCACGTCGAGGCTGCGAAGGTGGAGCTGGAGCGGCGACGGCAGATCGTGATGCAGCGGCGGCAAGGGCAGGAGGCGCGTGGGCCACGTGAGGCGCGTGAACCTGGCGCAACGCAGGCCGCGCACGGGGCGCAAGGACCGCACGGCGGACAAGGCCCGCGCGCTGATCGGCCCGACCGACCCGATCGCCCGCCGCGCCCTCCTCGTGCGGATCGCCCTTCGCGTCCCGCAGGCCCAGCACGCGCGGGTGGCCCCGAACGCGGCCCACGCCCAGGCGTAGCCGGAGCGGCCGACCGCCCGCCCCGCGGCGACCGGCCGCCGGGAGATCGGCCTTTCGCCCGCGGTCCCGATCGGCGCCCCGACCGTCCCGGCGATCGCCCGTTCGATCGGTCATCCGATCGTTCAACCGACCGCCCCGCCGACCGCGGCGAGCCGGCGTTCGCGCTCCCCGAGGACCCCGAGCGCCGCGAGCGCGCGCTGCTGCTGCGCAGCTTCGAAGGCTCGCCGCTGACCGCGGCGAACTTCTGCGCGCTGAAGGGTCTGGCGCTCGGCGACTTCGAGTCGCAGATCGCGACGGCGCGGCGCGAGCGCGAGGAGCGCCAGCGCGCCGCCAGCAGCGGGCACTGAACCCGCTTGTCTCGCTTCCGCGCGGCCTACGCGCCGCGCCGCGCCAACTGCGCCATCGTCTCGACGATGCTCCGCGGGCTCGCGAACTCGGCCATGCGGAAGGCAAGCCGCCCGAGCGGGTCGAACAGATGGACGCGCGTGCTGTGCCGGTCGCCGTTGGTCAGGGCGCCGGCCGCGTCGCCGACGAACCGGGGCAGCGCCTCGGCATGCGCGAGCGGCGGCGCCGCCGCCCACCACACCGCCGGCGAGTCGCCCGCCGCGCCGAAGCGCCGGCGCCACGCGGCCAGCGCGGCGGCGTCGTCCGACAGCGGGTCGATGCTCACCGAGAGAAGCTGCGCGCGCGGCAGCGGCGCGGCGGCAACGAGCCGCTGCACCTCGGCGAACACCGCGCCCTGGATCGGGCAGGCCGCGGCGCAGCCGGTGAACATCAACTGCACAGCCGTGACGCGGCCTTGCAGCAGCGCGGGCAGGGAAGTCGCCCGCCCGTCGTGCATCAGCAGCGGCAGCGGCAGCGCGGGCCGCGGCGGCGTGAGCGGGCCGATCGCTTCGTGCGCGCGGGCGGTGCTCGGCAACGCGCCGGCGCCCAGCATGAGCATCGCGCGCAAGCCGTAATGTGCGCCGCACTGCAGCCAGGCGCGCCGGGCCGCCAAGGAAGATGCATGCGATGACAGTGTTCCCATCGCCATCACCGGCTGCGCAAGTGCGCCCACAGCGCGTCGCAGGCGCGCGCGTCGATCTGGTACCGCGGCATCGCCCGCGGCAGCAGCACGGCGGCCGGATCGATGCCTTCGCGCAGCAGCCGGCACAGCGCCGCCGCGTCATAGCGCGAAGGCGGCCCGCCGCGGCGAGGCAGCGGCTGCGCCAGCGTGCGCTCGTCGAGCCGCGGGCCGATCGCCTGCGCGCCTTCGTGGCAGTTGGTGCAACGGGCCGCTGCCTGCGGCAGCGGCTGCTCGTGGCCGCGCACGTGGGCGACGAGCGGCTGCCGGCCTTCGTAGAGCGCGGCGCCCTCGCGGCGTACGAGCAGATCGCCGATGCCAAACGCCGCGGCCAGCGCGCCGGCGGCGGCCACCGCCAGCACGGCCGCGACGACCGAAGCGCGTCGCGCTCTCATCACTGCGGCGCCAACACCGTGCGCGGCACCGCCGCGTAGCCCGACGCGCCGGGCGGCCGCCATTGCCAGCGGATCGTCGCGCTGCCGCTGCGGTCGTAGTACTCCACTCGCACCGCATAGCGCTGGCCGGCCGTCAGGCTGACGTTGCCGGTGGTGTTGGTGGTCGACGAATGGTCGCTCCAGTTGTCGATGAGCAACTGGCCGTTGACCCACAGGCGCACGCCGTCATCCGAGACGGTGCGGAAGCGATGGGCGCCGGTGGTGGTGGGCGTCACGAAGCCGGTCCACCGCACCGAGAAGCTGTTGCTCGGCACGCCGGTGGCGGGTGCGCCGCTGCCCCAGCCGAAGTTGATCGCCTCGTAGCGTGTGACCAGCGGCGTGCCGGCGAGCGCCACGCCAGCGTGATAGTCGCCGCGCAGGCCGTCCTGGGGTGGCGGCGGCGGTGGCGGAGGAGGAGGCGGCGGCGGTGGAGGCGGAGGAGCCGGTGGATCGACCGCCGCTTCCTCGCGCCCGATCTGGCGCACGAACTCGCTGACGTTGGCGAGATCGGTGGCGCCGAGCGTGAACGTGTTGTGCGCGCTGATCGCCGCGGCCAGCGTCGCGGCCGAGCCGTCGTGCAGATAAGGCGCGCTGGCCCAGACATCACGCAGCGTCGGTGAATCGAGGCCGGTGAGCGGCGCGCCCAGCCGCGTGCCGCTCGCCGCCTTGATCGTGCCGACGTCGCGCAGCACGCCGGCGGCGCTGTCGGTGAAGTCGGTGCCGCCGTGGCAGGTGGCGCATGACGCGGCGAACACCGTGCGCCCGGCCGTGGCGGCGGCGGTCAGGCTGCCGTCGGCGTTGCGCCAGGGCGTGTTGTCGAAGGTGCCGAGCGAGGCCACGTAGGCGGCCAGCGCATCGAGGTCGGCACTGATGCCGGCCTTGCGGTCGCCCAGCGGCTGGTTGCGCGTGCCGGTGTTGAACTGCGTGTCGGTCATCAGGCCCGTGCCCTGCGCCAGCGTGCGGATCTGCCCTTCGAAGTCATGCACCTCGTCGAAGTTGGCGCTCCAGTGCAGGCGCCCCTGCGCGCCGGCGCGGCCGCGCAAGGCGACGGTGTTGCGCAGCCCTTCGCCCAGGCCGGTGAGGTCCCAGGTGCGGCCATCGTGCCCGCCGTCGTTGTGGCAACTGGCGCAGCTGATGTAGGCGTCGCGTGCCAGCCGCGTGTCGCGCGCGTCGTAGAAGAACTGCTTGCCGCGCAGCACGTTGGCGGCCAGCCGTTCGGTGCCCACCGAGACCATCGTGGCCACGAGCGGCAACGTCGCCTCGCCGAAGTTGACGAGGCGCGTGAGGTCGTAGACGCCGACCGTGCGGTCCATGAAGTTCTGGACGTACAGCGTCAGCCCGTCGGCCGACACCGCCAGCCCCTGCGGCGCGCGGCCGGCATCGATGCGCAACAGCTCGCGCCGCCCGGCGGCGTCGACCACCGCGACCTGGCGGCTCGTCTCGAGCGCAACGAAGAGGTACGCGCCGCCCGGGTGGAATGCGGCAGCGCTGGCCAAGCCCGCGTTGTCGTGGTCGATGCGCGAGGGCCCGTCCTCGGCCTGCGTGGTGAGGTCGATGCGCGAGGCGATGGCGCGCAGCGTGTTCTGGAAGTCGAGCTCCAGCCCGTCGCGCAGCCGGCCGCGCTTGATGTTGTCCTGCTTGCTCGGCACCCAGGCGCTGCGGCCGTCGGGCGCGATGACCGGGGCGCCCAGGTAGTTGGGCACGCCGCGGCCCTGCGCGGTGGAATCGGCCCGCTCGCTGTGCTGCAGGACGATGGTGCGCTGCAGGGTGAGCGTCGCCGCGTCGACCACCATCACCTCGGCGCCCTTCGGCGCGCCGCCGACGCTCGTCTGCACGACGGCGGTGCCCTCGCCGGGCAGCGCCGGCGTGACGAAGCGCGCCACCAGCAGCTGCGTGCCGGCGGCATTGAGCGCCAGGTGGCGCAGCCGCTCGCCGAGGTTGACGCTCGCGCCGACCGCGCCGTTGGCGGCGACGCGCGTCAGCTGCCCCGTCGCCTCGTGCGTGACGAAGGCGGTGCCGTCGGCGGCGATGACGACGCCGTAAGGCTGCGAGGCGCGCGCCAGGTTCACGACCTGCACGACGCCAAGCGTCGCCGGCGAGACGATGCTGATCGACGCCGCGCCCTTGTTGACGACCCAGACGCGCCCGTCGGGCGCGAGCGCCAGCGTGCGCGGCGCGGCGCCGACGGTGATCTCTGCGACACGCGTGCGCGTGGCGGCGTCGAAGACGCTGACCGAATCGTTGTCCGGGTTCACCGCCCAGACGCGCGGGCTCTGGCCCGCGCGCGGCTCGAAGAGCACCGGCGACGACGAACGCCCACCCTGCCCCGACGCGCCCTGCACGGCCTGCCAGAAGCTCTGCGTGGCGGTGCGGCCATCGGCCGTGCGCACGCTCACCGTGACCTGGTAGACGCCGGCGTTGGCGTACGTGTGGCTCGCGGTGTTGAGGCTCGACCAGCCGCTCGGCGGCGAGCCGTCGCCGAAGTCCCATTGATAGCTGTAGGTGCCGAGCGTCGACGTGTTGACCGTGTAGTTGACCGTGCCGCCGGCGGCCACCGGCTGCGCGGGCACCGGCAGCACGGTGGGCAGCGCCGCCGTCACGGTCCAGCCGAACGAGGCGGCGGCGCTGCCGCCGCGGCTGTCGTCGACGCGCACGGTGATGGCCCAGTGGCCCTCGGCCGTGGGCGTGCCGCTGATGACGCCGGTGCCGGGGGCGATCGTCAGCCCGGGCGGCAGGCCGCTGGCGCTGTAGGTGAGCAGGTCGCCGTCGGGGTCGCTGGCGATCACGGTGAGGCTCGTGGCCACCGCCTGCTCGCTGCTTTGCGCGGGCGGCGTCGTGATCGTCGGCGGCCGGTTCACGGCCAGGCGGCCGTGCACTTCGACCTCGGCGAGGTTGAGGACGTTGGTGCCCGCCAGTTGCACGCGCACGTAGCGGCCGTTCGCGCCCGCGGCGCCGATGAGCGTGGCGCGCGGCGCGGTGCCGGAGTACTGGCTGCGCCACACGGTCGCGTCGGCCAGCAGCGCGGCGAGCGTGCGGCCTTGCATCGGCGTGTCGGACACCAGCACGTAGAAGTTGCTGAGCCGGTTGGCGCAGCAATCGGTGCGGTTCCACAGGCGCAGCGCGGTCAGCGCGTGGCTGGCGCCGAGGTCCGTTTCCCACCACGCATTGGCCTCGCTGTTGGTCTGCGTGACCGAGCCGTTGGTGAAGACGCCATCGACGTTGCCGTCCGTGGCCCGCGGCGCATCGCCGCCGCCGGCGCTGGACTGCGCGGCCGGCTTGCCGCGCGCCAGGTTCGGGAAGTAGATCGTCTTCTCGACGGTGGCGCCGCCCAGGTCGGCGAAGTTGCCGCTGGCCACCGGCGGGCCCCAGTGCACGCCGTCGGCGCTGAGGTAGATGTTGTAGCGGGCGATCGTGCCGTCGGGGCCGTCGATGCGCGGCGTGTAGCGCAGCCCCGCCACCTCGGTGGGGCCGCCCAGGTTGATGACGATCCAGTGCGGGTGCGGCGGGTTCGCGGCCCACCATTGCGAGTGCCAGAAGGTCCAGGGGTCGCCATCGAAGGCGTTGATGAACGCGCCGTTCTCGCCCTGCGTCTCCTGGCTGTCGGCGCTGACCTGCCAGCCGGCGCGCGACAGCCATTGCCCGTTGGCGCCGAGCAGGTTGATCTCGGCGGCCGAGGCCCACGGCGTGCCGTTGATCTCCGACAGGGCTTCGAGCTTGACGAAGCGGGTGCTGCCGGGCACGACCACGGTCCACAGGAAGTCGGTGCTCGTCGTGACGCCGTTGGCGGTGGCGCGCACGGTGACGCGCGAGGTGCCGGCCGCCGCCGGCGTGCCTTGCATCTGGCCCGTGCTGCCGTTGATGACGATGCCGGCCGGCAGGCCGTTGGCTTGGTACGTGGCGGCCGCGCCGCCCGGTACGCCGACAGTCGGCTGCACCAACGCCGCAGTGCCGACGGTGGACGTCTGGTCGGCGATGGCCGCGAACTGCGGCGCGCCGTCGAGCACGATGCGCACGATCTTCGCCACCGAGGGCGTGCCGTCGGCGTTCAGCGCGAAAAGCATCCAGTCGCCCGGCAGCGCCCAGCCCGGGTTGGTGGGGATGTCGACCTCGTAGCTGTTGCCGCCGGTGCTGCGGTGCGTGAGCGCCAGGCGGCGCTGGTCGTTGTTGACGGTGTGCGTCGTCGACGACAGGCGCACGATGGCGAACGAGGCCACCGGGCTGTTGGTGGCGACGCTGGCGCGCTGGCCGTAGCGCACGCTGGCCGGCGCCGCGGTGATGACCGGGCGCGTCGCGGCGCTGCCGTCGGGGTTGCGCAGGTAGTGCGGCGTCCAGATCTGCAGATCGGCGTGGTTGGCGCCGCAGTCGCCGCCGCACAGGCCGCCGCCGGCCGACAGCACGCGCGCGTCGGGCAGCAGGATGGCCACGCTGTGGTAGTTGCGCGGCGCGGCGATCGGCGGCAGCGTCGTGAAGGTCTCGGTGGCCGGGTCGAACAGCTCGGGCACCAGCACCGAGTTGTTGTCGGAGAAGTCCACCGCGTACGTCTGGCCGCCGACGACGAGCACCTGGCCGTTGGGCAGCACGACGCTGTTGTGGAAGGCGCGGCGGTAGGCCATCGGCGCCAGCTTGCGCACGGTGACGCCGGCGTTGACGTCGATGACGTAGCTGTTGGCGTTGGCGTTGACGTTGACGTACGCCGGGCTGCCGCCGACTTTCAGGATCTTGCCCTGCTCGTACATGACGGCGTTGCCGCTGATGCTGAACTCGTCGTCGCCGCGCGGGCCGGCGGGGGTGACCGCACCGGCGCCCTCGGTGGCGATCCAGTGCATGTTCACGCCCGGGCCGGCGTGGAAGACGCGGCCGTTGCCCGCCGGCAGCAGCATGAAGTGGCTGTCCATGCCGAACACGCGCGAGTCGTCCACCGAGAGCATCGGGTCGACCGCGATGCCGGTCTTGCGCACCCAGCCGCCGGCGGCGGTCCAGACCTCGCCGTGCTTGCCGCCGACGCCGCCGCTCCACGAGCCGCCGAGCGTCAGCACCGAGCCGTCCTTCAGCAACGTGTTGGCCTGGTAGCCGCGCGGGATGTTCATCGCCGCGCCGGTGCTCCAGGTGTTGCTGGCCGGATCGAAAAGGCTCGTCTTCGCGTCGCTCAGGCCGCCGTTGACGAGCAGCCGGCCGTCGGCGAGGTTCGTCGTGCCCGGGCAGAACATGTTGTGCCCGGTCTCGGTGATCGTGCGCTCGGCCACCGTGTCGGTCGCCGGGTCGTAGGTGAGCGCTTGGGTCCGCCCGACGGTGCCGCCGAAGCTGAACCTGTCCTCGGCGGCCCACATCAGCACCTTGCCGTCGGGCAGGTTGGCCACCGACACCGGCACCATCGGCAGGGTGCGCAGCGGTGACCACGACGATTGCGAGGGCACCGCGGTGGCCAGGCGGCGCACGGTGCGGTCGCCCTTGCCGCCTAGTGCCTGCGCCGCGGGGTCGTCCCCGCCCCCACCGCCGCAAGCCGCCAGGGTGCCGGCGGCGACGAGGGCCGCAAGGTGGCCGCGAACGGCCGCAGGCGCGTGGTGCATGGACCCTCCCCGACACGGGCGCCGAAGGACTCGACGCCGCCCGTGAATGACCGCCTTTGCCTGTAACCGATCGTAATCAGGCGGGCCCCGTCTGGGGCATAGGCTGTGTACCTACTTTGGGGGAGGTAAGGCGGGCGTCGTCGCCCGCCAGAGACGTCACGGCCGGCCGCTGCGGGCGGCGGCTCTATTGCCAGCTCATCGCCGCCAGATCGTTGGCGAACACCGGCACGTCCTTCCACAGGCCCTTGACGCGCGAGTTCGCCACCGTGATCCAGGTCGGCTGGTACAGGTACGCGGCCACGGCCTCTTCGGCGACGAGGCGCTGCGCGTCGGCCATCAGTTTGTTGCGCTCGTCTTGCTTGACGGTCGCCTGGATGCGGCCCCACAGCTCCTTGAACTTCTCGCTCTCGTAGCCCCAGTAGTAGTTGGGGCGCGCGAAGTTGCCGAAGTCCAGCGGCTCGACGTGCGCGATGACCGTCAGGTCGTAGGCCTTCTGGCCGTAGGTGCCCGACAGCCACTGCGCCCACTCGACGTTCTGGATCTTCGCCTTGATGCCGACCTTGTCCAGCATCGCGGCGATCACCTCGCCGCCCTGGCGCGCATACGGCGTCGGCGGCAGCGTCATCGTCAGCTCCAGCGGCGGCACGACGCCGGCACGGTGCAGCATCGCGCGTGCCTTCGCCGGGTCGTAGGCGTTCATCGCCGTGAGGTCGATGTAGCCCGGCGCGCCCGGCGTGTAGTAGCTGCCGATCGGCACGCCGAAGCCGTTGGCCGCGCCCTCGATCACCGCCTTGCGGTCGAGCGCCGCCGAGATCGCCTGGCGCACGAGCACGTTGTCCAGCGGCTTGCGCTTGTTGTTCATCGCCAGGATGACCTTGGCGCGCGAGCCGCCGATCAGCACCTGGTACTTCTTGTTGCCCTCGAACTGCTTCAGGCTCGTCGCTGCGGCGACACGCGGGAACACATCGACGTCGCCCGACAGCAGCGCGGCCACCTGGGCCGCCGGGTCGCTGATGAAGCGGATCGTCACGCGGCGCAGCTTCACGTCCTTGGCGTTGCGGTGTGCGTCGTTGCGCACGAGCACGATCGAGGCGCCGCGGTTCCACGCCTCGAGCTTGTAGGGGCCGGTGCCGGTGGGCTTGGTGCCGTTGCCGGCGGCGCTCTTGGGTTCGACGATCGACGCCGTGCCGCTGCCGAGCTGGAACGGCAGGTCGGGGTTGCCGTTCTTCAGGTTCAGCACGACGGTGTGCGGGTCGGGCGTCTCGATGCTCGTGATGTTGGCGAAGACGGCCTTGTCCTTGTTCGTGCTCTCCTTCGTCACCGCGCGCTCGAAGCTGAACTTCACCGCCGCAGCGTCGAACGGCTCGTCGTTGTGGAACTTGATACCGCGCCTGAGCTTGAAGGTCCAGGTCTTCAGGTCCGCGGACGGCGTGAAGCTCTCGGCCAACAGCGGCGTGATGCGCCCGTCGCTGTTGATCTTGGTCAGCGTCTCGAAGACGTTGTAGAGCGTGACCTCGGCGATGGCGCTGGCGGCGCCGGCGGTGGGGTCGAGGCCGGGCGAAGGCTCCAGCGTCATCGCCAGCACGAGGCTGTCCTTGCGTGGCTGCGCGGCGGCCGGGCCGGGGCTGGCCGCGGCGAGGGCCAGCGCGAAGGCGGCGGTGACGGTCAGCGCGCGGGCGGCGCCGGCGGGGGCGGGCAGGCGGAAGGTGCGGGTCATCGGTTCTCCTCAGGACGTTGTCGTCTTGTCGACTGGAATGTCGTCGCGAACGCGTGTTTCGCCATGCACGCCGCTCAGCGCCGCGCCAGCACCATCACCCAGTAGTCGTTGTAGGCCGTGCCGGGCAGGTTCAGCCCGGCCACGGCGACCTCGGCGAAGCCTGGGTTCATGATGTTGGCGCAATGGCCGGGGCTGGCCATCCACTGCGCCAGCGTCGCCAGCGCCGTCGGGCGGCCGGCGGCGACGTTCTCGCCCACCGAGCGCCAGTCGTAGCCGGTGGCCCCGACGCGCGTGCCGACGGTGGAGCCGTCGCTGCCGGCGTGGCCGATGCCGCCCGGCTGCCGCGCCATGTCGCGCACGTGGCTCTCGGCGGCGCGCAGCAGCTGCACGCTCCAGCGCATCGGCGGCGCCGGCGCTTTGCGTTGGCCGCCGCAGGTGGCGCCCTCGGCGCGGCGGCGGTTGATCTCGTCGAGCAGCGCCTGCGTCGCGGCGGGCAGCGTGGCCGCCGCGCCGGCCGTGGCGGCGGCGGTGGATGGCGCGGCGGCGAGCGCCTGGGTGGCGGTTTCGCCCGCTGGCGGCGATGCCGATTCAGGGACGACGAAACCGCCCTTGCTGCGCGCCTCGAACGTCACCTGCGCGGCGGCCGTGCCGGCGGCACAACACGCGCCGACGCCGAAGATCAGCAGACAGACCTTCGCGCGGGCTTTCGCGCGGATCTTCGTGTGGACCTTCGTGCGTGGGCGGCGCAACGGCGCAGTCAACAGCATGGCGGCATGTTAGGTCAGCCTCCCGCCTGGGGTCGGGGCAGGGAGAACCCGAGTGCCGCGACGGCGCATTGGCGCCGGGGCGGCGCGGCGCCGGCCGCAGCTGGACGCCGCTACCGACTTCGCCCGAGCAGTTGCTGCATCTCGTCGAGCAAGCCGCTCAGCCGCCCGTTGCTCAGGTCATCGAGCTGCAGCGAACCGCGCAGCCCTTGCTCCATGTAGCAAACGGTCAGCCGCATCTGCGTGCTGTCCAAAGCCTTGCGTACGGCCGCCATCTGGTTGGCGATGTCCACGCAGGGCTGCCCTTCTTCGATCATCCGCTGCACGCCACGCAGCTGGCCTTCGGCGCGTTTGAGGCGGTTAAGCAGGTCGGTACGCGCCTTGACCTCGAGCAGTTCCGGCATCGTGATCTCGCCTCCCTGGCGGTCGTTTTATTCGGACTTGCGGGCGAGATTCTCCACTGAACTGCCATATCCGATAAACACCGCCCGGCGCATCATCCCCCCGGGGTATATGTGCCGGCAAAGCGCGCGCACTCGAATCAGCGCGCGCTTCGAAGATCAGAACGGAATGTCGTCGTCCATTTCGTCGAAGCCGCCGGGGCCTTTGCCCCCCGGCGCCGGCTTCGCAGCCGATGCGCCGGTGCGGGCCGCCGGAGCGGCGCTGCGCGGCGCGCTGGCGCTCGGACCACCGTCGTCGGGCATCGGCGCGCCGCCGCCTTCGCGGCCGCCGAGCAACTGCATCTGATCGGCAACGATTTCGGTCGTATAGCGCTCCTGGCCTTCCTTGTCGGTCCACTTGCGCGTCTTCAAGCGGCCTTCGATGTAAACCGGGCGGCCCTTCTTCAGGTATTCGCCGGCGATCTCCGCGAGGCGATCGAACAGCGCCACCGAATGCCATTCGGTTTCTTCCTGGCGTTCGCCGCTGTCGCGGTTCTTCCAGTTGCGCGTCGTCGCGACGCGCAGGTTGCAGATGGCCGAGCCGCTGGGCATGTAGCGCACTTCGGGGTCGCGGCCGAGGTTGCCGATGAGGATGACTTTGTTGACCGAGGCCATGTGCTGCTCCTGGGCGGTGCGCGCGAGAAGAACGCGCGGCGGATGCGGTGGATGCGGTGGATTATCGCGCCGGGCCTCGCAGCGACTTCCCCCGCAGATGGGCCGCCGACAGGGCGATGCGCGCCGCGCCGGCGCATCGCCCCGCAGGGTGGCACGCATGCGCGATGCGCCGCCGCGGGCCGTGCTCGGACCGCGCAGCACGGTGCCTTAGCATCGTGCCGAGCCCCTCGCCGCCTTCATGTCCGCCGTCATCGACGCACTCGACGCATCTCTGGCCGGGCCGCCGGCCACCGCAACGCCCGCCGCCCTCGAGGTGCTGCACGAGGTCTTCGGCTACGCCGCCTTCCGCGGCCAGCAGGCGGCGATCGTCGAACACGTCTGCGCTGGCCGCGACGCGCTGGTGCTGATGCCCACCGGCGGCGGCAAGAGCCTGTGCTACCAGGTGCCGGCGATTCAACGCCAGCGCGCCGGGCGCGGCGTCACCGTCGTCGTCTCGCCGCTGATCGCGCTGATGCAAGACCAGGTCGGCGCGCTGGAAGAACTCGGCGTCAGCGCCGCGTTCCTGAACAGCACGCTCGACGGCGACGCGGCGCGCCAGATCGAGCGCGAACTGCTCGCCGGCCGCCTGACGCTGCTGTACGCCGCGCCCGAGCGCATCCTCACGCCGCGCTTCCTGGCGATGCTCGACTCGCTGCACGAGCGCGGGCTCGTGAGCCTCTTCGCGATCGACGAAGCGCACTGCGTCAGCCAGTGGGGGCACGACTTCCGCGAGGAGTACCTGGGCCTGTCGGCGCTGCACGAGCGTTATCCCACGGTGCCGCGGCTTGCGCTCACCGCCACCGCCGACGACCACACGCGCGCCGACATCGTCGCGCGGCTGCAGCTCGAAGCCGCGCGCCTCTTTGTCGCGAGCTTCGACCGCCCGAACATCCGCTACACGATCGTCGAGAAGGACGATGCGAAGCGCCAGTTGCTCGCCTTCCTGCGCGACGAGCACGAAGGCGAGGCGGGCATCGTCTACTGCCAGACGCGCAAGAAGGTCGAGGAGACCGCGGCCTGGCTCGTCGAGCAAGGCATCGCCGCGCTGCCGTATCACGCGGGGCTCGACGCCGAAGTGCGGCGCGTGAACCAGGACCGCTTCCTGCGCGAGGAGGGCCTCGTGATGGTGGCCACCATCGCCTTCGGCATGGGCATCGACAAGCCCGACGTCCGCTTCGTCGCGCACCTGGACCTGCCGAAGAACATCGAGGGCTACTACCAGGAGACCGGTCGCGCCGGCCGCGACGGCGAACCGGCCGACGCCTGGATGGCCTACGGCCTGCAGGACGTAGTGCAGCAACGCCGCATGATCGACGAGGGCGAGGCCGACGAGGAGTTCAAGCGCGTGCAGCGCGCCAAGCTCGACGCGCTGCTGGGCCTGGCCGAGGCGCACGACTGCCGGCGCGTGCGGCTGCTGGCCTACTTCGGCGAAGCCAGCGAGCCCTGCGGCAACTGCGACAACTGCCTGACCCCGCCGGCGACCTGGGACGCCACCGAGGCGGCGCGCAAGCTGCTGTCGTGCATCTACCGCTTCCACCAGCACGGCGGCTTTCGTGCGCCGCGCGCATTCGGTGCCGTGCACCTGGTCGACGTGTTGCGCGGCAAGCGCACCGATCGCGTCGCGCAATACGGGCACGACGAGCTCAGCACCTTCGGCATCGGCGCCGACCTCGGCGAGTCGCAATGGCGCGGTGTCATCCGGCAGTTGATCGCGCTCGGCCACCTGCGCGCCGAGGGCGAGTTCAACACGCTCGTGCTCACCGACAGTTCACGCGCCGTGCTGCGCGGCGAAGTCACCGTGCGGCTGCGCGTGCCGGCCGAGAAGGTGGCGCGCGGCGGCCGCATGCGCAAGGTGCGCGCGGGCGGCGGTGGAGCGGGCAAGGCCGCGCCGCTGCCGCTGGACGCAGCGGGTGAGAAACGCTTCGCGGCGTTGAAGGCCTGGCGCGGCGAGGTGGCGCGCGCCCACAACGTGCCCGCGTACGTCGTCTTCCACGACGCGACGCTGGCGCAGATGGCGCAGGCGCAGCCGCAGAGCCTGGACGCCCTGGCCGCGATCGGCGGCGTCGGCGCGAAGAAGCTCGAGCGCTACGGCGAGGAACTGCTGCGGGTGCTGGCGGGCTGAAGCGCAAACCCCCGCCTGTCTATGATGTTCGGCTGCCCTCGAGCCGCCGAATGCCCCCTGCCGACCGCCCGCTCACCGCTCCCGCGTCTCCCGACGAAACCCGCATGCTGCGTGTTCGCGGCGCCCGCACGCACAACCTGAAGAACATCGACCTCGACATCCCGAAGCAGGCGCTGGTGGTCATCACCGGCCTGTCGGGCTCGGGCAAGTCGAGCCTCGCGTTCGACACGCTGTACGCCGAGGGCCAGCGCCGCTACGTCGAGAGCCTGAGCGCCTACGCGCGGCAGTTCCTGCAGTTGATGGACAAGCCCGATGTCGATGTCATCGAGGGCCTGTCGCCGGCCATCAGCATCGAGCAGAAGGCGACGAGCCACAACCCGCGCAGCACGGTCGGCACCGTCACCGAGATCCACGACTACCTGCGCCTCTTGTACGCGCGCGCCGGCACGCCGTTCTGCCCCGAGCACGGCCTGCCGCTGGCCGCGCAAAGCGTCAGCCAGATGGTCGACGCGATGCTGGCGCTGCCCGAAGGCACGCGGCTGATGCTGCTGGCGCCGGTGGTGCGCGACCGCAAGGGCGAGTTCGCCGACCTCTTCGACGACATGCGCGCGCGCGGCTACGTGCGCTTTCGCATCCGCGCCGGCGCGCAGGAGGCGGCGCAGGTCGTCGAGGCCGAGACGCTGCCGAAGCTGAAGAAGACCGAGAAGCACGACATCGACGTCGTCATCGACCGCCTGCGCGTGCAGCCGTCGATGAAGCAGCGGCTGGCCGAGAGCTTCGAGGCCGCGCTGCGCATCGCCGAAGGGCGCGCGATCGCGATGGAGATGGATGCGCCCGCGGTGCCCGCCGCCGATGCGCCATCGACGCCGCGCGAGCACCTCTTCAGCAGCAAATTCGGCTGCCCGCTGTGCAGCTACTCGTTGCCCGAGCTCGAGCCGCGCCTGTTCAGCTTCAACTCGCCGGTCGGTGCGTGCTCCGACTGCGACGGCTTGGGCCAGGTGATCGCCTTCGACCCCGAGCGGGTCGTCGCTTTCCCGAGCCTCAGCCTCGCCTCGGGCGCGGTGAAGGGCTGGGACCGGCGCAACGCCTACACCTTCAGCTTGCTGGACAGCGTCGCGCGGCACTACGGCTTCGACATCGACGCGCCGTTCGAGGACCTGCCCGAGACGGCGCAGCGCGTGCTGCTGCACGGCTCCGGCGACGAGGACATCGCCTTCGTCTACAAGGCCGAAGGCGCCGGCGGGCGCACACGCACCGTCAAGCGCCGGCATCCGTTCGAAGGAATCATCCCCAACTTCGAGCGGCGCTTTCGCGAGACCGACTCGGCGCACGTACGCGAGGAACTCGCCCGCTACCAGGCGGCGCGGCCCTGCCCGGCGTGCGAGGGCACGCGCCTGCGGCGCGAGGCGCGGCACGTCTTCCTCGTCGGCCAGGCCGACGCCGGTGACACGGCGGAAGGCAGCCGCGGCCGTGCGATCTACGAAGTCGAGCACGCGACGCTGGCCGAGACGCTGGCCTATTTCGACGCCCTCGAACTGCAAGGCGCGAAGGCCGAGATCGCGAGCAAGATCGTGCGCGAGATCCGCTCGCGCCTGCGCTTCCTGAACGACGTGGGCCTGGGCTACCTGAGCCTGGACCGCGGCGCCGACACGCTGTCGGGCGGCGAGGCGCAGCGCATCCGCCTGGCCAGCCAGATCGGCAGTGGTCTCTCGGGCGTGATGTACGTGCTCGACGAGCCGAGCATCGGCCTGCACCAGCGCGACAACGAACGCCTGATCGGCACGTTGAAGCGCCTGCGCGACCTCGGCAACAGCGTGCTCGTCGTCGAGCACGACGAGGACATGATCCGCGCCGCCGATCACGTCGTCGACATGGGCCCGGGCGCCGGCGTGCACGGCGGCGAAGTCGTCGCCGAGGGCACGCCGGCCGAAGTGGCGGCCAACGAGCGATCGCTCACCGGCCGCTATCTTGCGCACGTGTTGAAGATCCCGCTGCCGGCCGCACGCGCCAAGCTCGCCGCGCAGATCGAACCCCGCGTGCTGCGCATCGAACACGCGCGCGGCAACAACCTGAAGGACGTGACCGTCGACATCCCGGTGGGTCTCTTCACCTGCGTCACCGGCGTTTCCGGCTCGGGCAAGAGCACGCTGATCAACGACACGCTGTACGCGGCGGTGGCGAAGAAGCTCTACCAGAGCCACGCCGAGCCGGCACCGCACGGCCGCATCGAGGGCCTCGAGCACTTCGACAAGGTGATCGCCGTCGACCAGAGCCCGATCGGCCGCACGCCGCGCAGCAACCCGGCGACGTACACGGGCCTCTTCACGCCGATCCGCGAGCTGTTCGCCGAGGTGCCGGCGGCGCGCGAGCGCGGCTACGGCGCCGGGCGCTTCAGCTTCAACGTCGGCGCCTCCGCGGGCGGCGGCCGCTGCGAGGCCTGCGAAGGCGACGGCGTGCTGAAGGTCGAGATGCACTTCCTGCCCGACGTCTACGTGCCGTGCGACACGTGCCGCGGCCAGCGCTACAACCGCGAGACGCTCGAGATCCTCTACAAAGGCCGTCACATCGCCGAGGTGCTGGACCTCACCGTCGAGGACGCGCACGCCTTCTTCGGCGCCGTGCCGGCGATCGCGCGCAAGCTGCAGACGCTGCTGGACGTGGGCCTCGGCTACATCAAGCTCGGCCAGAGCGCGACGACGCTCTCGGGCGGCGAGGCGCAGCGCGTGAAGCTGGCGCTGGAGCTTTCCAAGCGCGACACCGGCCGCACGCTGTACATCCTCGACGAGCCGACGACGGGGCTGCACTTCCACGACATCGGCCTCTTGCTGAAGGTGCTGCACGCGCTGCGCGACGCCGGCAACACGATCGTCGTCATCGAGCACAACCTCGACGTCATCAAGACCGCCGACTGGCTCGTCGACATGGGCCCCGAGGGCGGCGGCGGCGGCGGCACCGTCGTCGCCACCGGCACGCCCGAGGACGTGGCGGCGCAGGAGGACAGCCACACCGGGCGGTTCCTGCGCGGCGTGCTGGCCGGCTGAGCGGGTGCGACCGCTGCGCTTCGGCATGAACCGCTGCGCTTCAGGCATGAACCGCCGCGCCGCCCTCGCCCTCGCGCTGCGCACGCTGGCGCTGGGCACTGGTGGCCTTGCGGTGGGCGCGCTGCCCGCCTGCAACGCCCGCAAGCCCATCCGCGGCCAGCCGGTCGCCGCCGGCGCCACGGTGCTCGCGCTCGGCGACTCGCTGACGCACGGCACGGGCGCCACGGCCGAAGCGAGTTATCCGGCGGTGCTGGCGCGCCTGACCGGCTGGCGTGTCGTGAACGCCGGCGTGCCGGGTGACACCTCGGCGCAGGCGCTGGCGCGCGCGCCCGCGCAGCTCGAAGAACACCGCCCGGCGCTCGTGCTGCTTTGCATCGGCGGCAACGACTTCCTGCGCCGCGCCGACGAGAACGACACGCGCGCCAACCTGCTGCGCCTCGTCCACGTCATCCGCGACAGCGGCGCGCAGCTGATGCTGATCGCGATGCCGCGGCCGACGCTGGCGGCGCGCTTCACCGGCTCGCTGACCGACCACCCGATGTACGGCGAAGTCGCCGAGGCCGAACGTGTGCCGCTGCACCGCCAGGGTTTCAGCGAAGTGCTCGCCGACGAGCGCCTGAAGAGCGACACGATCCACGCCAACGCCGCCGGGTACGAGCAGTTCGCGCGCGGGCTCCTTGCGACGCTGCGGGCGACAGGGCTCTTCGTCGGCTGAGCGGCGCCGCCGCCGCGCGCCCCAACGAAAAAGGGCCCCGCAGGGCCCTTTCGAACGGTGCGCGGCCTGATTACTTCAGGTGCGCGCTGATCGCCTTGGTCATCTCGAACATCGAGACCTGCGCCTTGCCGAGCACTTCCTTCAGCTTGGCGTCGGCGTTGATCATCGTGCGCTTGACCTTGTCTTGCAGGCCGTTCTTCTTGATGTATTCCCAGACCTTCTTGGTCACCTCGGTGCGCGGCAGGGCCCGCTCGCCGATGACGGCCGCGAGCGCGGCGCTCGGGGTCATCGGCTTCATGAACGCGGCGCTGGGGGTGCGCTTCTTGGCCGGGGCCTTCGGCTTGGCGGCCTTCTTCGCGGGGGCCTTCTTCGCAGGAGCCTTCTTGGCCGGCGCCGCCTTCTTGGCGGGCGCCTTCTTCGCCGGGGCCTTCTTCGCGGCGGCCTTCTTGGCCGGGGCCTTCTTCGCGGCGGCTTTCTTCGCCGGGGCCTTCTTCGCAGCTTTCTTCGCAGTTGCCATGTGAGTGATCTCCGTCAATGGTTGAGTCGGATGCCGGAGCCGGTGTGTTGTGATGCCTCTTCGGGCCGTTTGCGAGGGTTCCACGAGGGACCTTCGTTCGATGCCCGGCTTCCGGGCAGGCGCGATGGTAATGCGCTTCATAGGTGGTGAGAAGCGTTTTTCCTAGGTAAACGATGCTTTGTCGCCACGCTATCCTCCTCGCATGAAGACTCTCGCACGCTGGTTGCTGCTCGCTGCGGCCCTCTTGCTGGTGGCTCACCTGTACTCCGGCGTGTCGGTCGCGAGCTTCGGTGCGGCCCTCGTGGCCGCCCTGGTGATCGGCCTGTTCAACACGCTCGTGCGGCCGCTGTTGGTGCTGCTGACGCTGCCGGTGACGCTGCTGACGCTGGGCCTGTTTCTCTTCGTGATCAACGCGCTGATGTTCTGGGCGGCGGCCTCGATCCTCGAGGGCTTCCACGTCGCCGGCTTCACCGCGGCGCTGATCGGCTCGCTGCTGTACAGCGTCTGCGGCGTCGTCATCGACGCCGCCGTCGAGCGCGTCTTCAGCCCGGGCGCGGTGTAGCGCGCGGGGCGGTCGGCGCGCTCGTCGACCTCGCTGCCCTCGTCGGCAGGGCCCGCACCTCGAAGACGACGCGGTCGCTCGCCGCGCCATCGCGCCGCTCGAGCACGTGACGGCCCGGCCGCGGCAGCCACTCGAGCTGCGTGCCGGTGCCGACGAGCCGCCCGTTCAGCCACCACTGTCCGTGCGCGCCGCGCAGCACGACGCGCTGCGCAGCCAGCGGGATCTCCGGGTCGATCGCGAACACCGTGCCCTCGCGCGGCGACTCGATGCCGAAGGTGCCGGCGCGGCCGCCCTCGACGAAGGTTGCGTTCGTGAAGGCACGCGCGCCGGCGTTCGCCGTGTGCGCGTGGCTCGCGGGAGCAGGCTCGGTGCCCGCGATGAACCACTCGCCGCCCGCCGCGACGAGCCCAGCCGGCACCGCTGGCGCGCGCGAAGGCCCGAGCGCCATCACGACCTCGCGCCACACCGGCGCCGCGCCGCTGACACCGCTGACCGCCTGCATCGGCCGCCCGCTCGCGTTGCCGACCCACACGCCGACCGTGTGGCGCTCGGTGCTGCCGATGCACCAGTTGTCGCGCATGTCCTTGCTGGTGCCGGTCTTCACCGCGGCGTGGCCGCGCGTCACGAGCGGGCTGTCGAGGCCGAAGCTCGCCGCGCGCGCCGTCGCGTCGGCGAGGATGTGCGAGACGAGCCAGACCGCCTCGGCGCTGAAGACGCGGCGCGGCGGCGGCGTGCCGGCGTTGGCGGCGGCCGTTGTCGACGCACCCAGGCGCCAACGCGCCGGCGACCACAGCCCGCCGCGCGCCAGCATGCGGTAGGCGTTGGCCAGGTCCAGCAGCGTCACGTCGGCGCTGCCGAGCGCCAGCGCGTGCCCGTGGTGGCCGGCGTCGTGCGCGAGGCGCAGGCCGCTGGCTTGCAGGCGATCGAACAGCGCCTCGGGCCCCAGCATCGCGGCCACGCGCACGGCCGGTACGTTGACGCTGCCGGCCAGCGCCTCGCGCACGCTGATCTCGCCGCGCCACGCGTGGTCGTAGTTGCGCGGCGCGTAGAGGCCGGCGCTGCCGGTGGCCAGCTGCAGCGGCGCGTCGTCGATGCGGCTGGCGGCCGTGACGAGCCGGCGCTCGAGCGCCAATGCGTAGACGAACGGCTTGATCGTCGAGCCGGGCTGCCGTCGCGCCAGTACCGCGTCGACCTCGGCGGCCAGCGACCCGGCGCCGGCCGAACCGACCCACGCGAGCACCTCGCCGCTGGCGTTGTCGATGACGACGACGGCGCCGTCGTCGACGCCGCGGCCGCGCAGCTCGGCGAGCTGGCGGCGCAGCGCCTCGCGCGCCAGGCGCTGCACGCGGGCGTCGAGGGTGCTGGGCAGGGAAAGCGGTATGGGCGAAGGTCCGCCCGAAGCTCCGGCAATAGGCGCGCTCGATCCCGCGGCCGAGCCCGCCGCGCTCGCCACCTCGCGCCACATCAGCCGCGCCAGATGCGGCGCCAGCGCCTCGCCGAGCATCGGCCCGGGCCGGCGCGCCAGCGCCTGCGCCGCGACGGTGGCGACGGCCGCGCACGCATCGTGCGGCGAAGGTGGCATCACGGCGGGCTGCTGTCTCAGCACCTCGCAGGCCCGGCGCGCCACCGCGTCGCCCGCGGCGTTCGGCGAGCGCACGAGCACCGCCAGCACCGCCGCTTCGAGCGCGTCGAGCCCGCTCGGGTGCTTGCCGAACAACTGATGTGACGCCGCGCCGATGCCGACCAGCTCGCCGCGCAGCGGCACGGCGTTGAGGTAGGCCTCGAGGATCTGCGTCTTGCTCCAGCGCGCTTCGAGCTCGCGCGCACGCACGATCTGCGCCACTTTCGTCGGCAGGTCGCGGCCGCCGCGCGGGCGCGCCAGCCCGGCGTCGAGCAGGCCGGCGAGCTGCATCGTCACTGTCGAGGCGCCGCGCGTGCGCGTGTTCCAGGCATTGGCCCACGCGCTGGCGGCGAGCGAGCGCCAGTCGACGCCGCCATGCGCCCAGAAGCGGCGGTCTTCGCTGAGCAGCACCGCCTCGCGCAGCGCCGGGCTCGTGTCGGACAGCGCCACCCAGGCGCCGCGGCGTACGCGGTCGTCGGCGCGCAGCCAGTGGATCGCTTCGCCGTGGCGGTCGAGCAGCGGGATGTCGCTGGGGCGGTGCGCGGCGCGCACTTGCTCGAAGGTGGGCAGGCGGGGGTTGGGGGTGGGCTCAGCGGCTCCGGCGGCCAGCGCTGTGTTGATCGCCGCGCACGCTGCGACGACGCCGAGCGTGGCCACCACCCGCACGCTTGCGTTCACGGCCTCACCTCGATCGCCGCCAGCGGCAGCTCGCCAAAACTCTCCGGCGCGTACATCGCCTCGACCCGCGTCGACGGCAGGCCGAAGCGGCCGGCGCCGTTCAGGCGGATCGTGTACTCGACGACGTGCCGGCCGCGCGGCAGCCAGGCGTAGTAGGCGCGCCAGGCGTCGTGCGCGCGCTCTTCGTAGGCGGGCCAGGCGGCGCCGTCGCGGCGCTCGCCTTGCGTCGCGATCGCCGAATCGCGGCCAAGGCCGGTGCCGAGATGCGCTGCACCGGCGGGCAGAGGGTCGCTGACGACGACCCACGACATGTCGGCGTGGGCGTCGATCTCGAGGCGCACGCGCATCACGTCGCCGCGGCTCCAGGCATCGGGCACACGCCGCTGCACGGCGCTCGTGCCGCGCGCGATGCGGTAGCCGGCGAAGAGCGGCGCCTTCAGCGGTACCGCGGCGAGCGACTGCACCGTCAGCCACGGGCGGCCGGTGCCTTCGTGGCGCACGGCCAGCGGCGCGCCGAGCACGGCGGGCAGTGCGGCCGATGCAGTGCTGCCAGCGGCGCCCGCCGTGCCCGCGGCCACGCCCGCCGCGCCCGTCGCGCCAGCCCCCGGCCACGGCAACACCAGTGTCGCCCCCTGCCCACCGGTCACACCGCCCCAATCGACCGTGCGCACCTGCGGCCCCAGTTCGACGACGCTGCGGCCGCCCACCCCTTCGGCCTCGAAGGCTTTCGAGAACCGCTGCAGCGCGAGCACGCCCCACAGGTTCGCCGTCGTCGTGCGCCAGGCGCCGCCCTTCTGGCGCGCCAGCGTGCCGTTGACGAGCCGCGGCAGGTCGTCCTTCCACGCCGGCGCCGCGCCGTTGCCGGCCATGGCCGCCAGCAGCAGCCGCGCCGCGTTCGCGTCGGCGCTTTCCATCAGCCACCACCACTGGTCGTCTTCAGCCTCGGTCGAAAAGCGCAGCGTCGTGCCGCCTTCGGTGAGGCGGCTTTTCACGTGGCGCTGCACCTCGGCCAGGCGCGCGTCGCGGTCGGGCAGCGCCGGCGAACGCGCAAGCGCGCCCCAGGCGTCGAGCAGCGCCGAGGTCGGCCAGGCGCCCGGCGTGAAGGCGATCGATCCCCACCAGCGAGCATCGGCCCGGCCGTGCCGCGCGAGCGCGTCGAGCGCGGCGAGCTTGCGCACTTCGAGGTCCGGCCGCGGCGCCGGGAAGCGCCGCTCGAGCCGCCCTTCGACGAAGGCGGCGAGGCCGTCGAGCATCGCGGCGCGCGCGCCGTCGGGCAGCGCGAAGTTCGCCCCAGCCTCTTGCGTGGCGCTCAGCAGATAGGCGGTGAGGCGGTCGCTACCGCGCGCCGCGCTGCCGGGCGCCGGCGGGAAGTAGTTCGCCAGGCCGTCGGCATCCAGATGGCCCGCGACCTCGTCGCGCAGCGTCTGCCACTTCGCCGTGTCGCCCAGCGCGAGCACGCTCGACACCCTCTGCTCGAGGCAGCTGAACGGATACTGCTCGAAGAAGCGCCTGAGGCCGGGCAGCGCGCCGGCCGTGCCGGCCAGGCGCGGCTGCAGCGTCACCTGCACGCCGCCGCGGCCGGGCAGCGCGTCGGCCGGCGCGGCCACCGGCACGCTCGCCGTGCCTTGCAGCGGCACGAGCGTCGCTTGCAGCACGCGCACCGGCACCGCGGGCGCGACGGCCTGGCTCATCTTCAGCTGATCGCGCGCGGGCGCGCCGACCGTGCTGCTGCTCGCGCTTCCCGTCGCGCTTCCACTCGCGCCCCCGCCCTCTTCACTCGCGCCCGCCGACCAGTCCAGCCGCGTCGTGCCGGCTGGCACGTCGACCGGCCAGCGCACCTCGGCCGCCGCGCCGGCCGCGAGTTGCACCGTCTGCGGCGCGAAGTTCAACGCGACTGCGCCTCCCGCACC
The DNA here is from genome assembly GCA_016716535.1 of Betaproteobacteria bacterium. Classification (GTDB taxonomy): domain Bacteria; phylum Pseudomonadota; class Gammaproteobacteria; order Burkholderiales; family Burkholderiaceae_C; genus Rubrivivax. Next base: position 919,724 of record JADJWD010000007.1, read on the forward strand.
GCCCGCAGCGCCCGCAGCGCCCGCGCCGACGGCACTCCCCACCAGCGTCGCGCGCACCTGCATCGCCCGCGGGCTGCCGTTGCGTACCGTGAAGCCGGCGTCGAAGCGGTCGCCCTCGCGCACCAGTGGCGCCAGCCCCGGCAGCATCTGCAAGTCCTGGGTCACGCGCACGCTCGTGTGCCCGTGGCCGAAGCGGTCGGCGCCGGCATCCGCCAGCGCGACGAGCCGGAAGCTCGTCAGCGAATCGTTCAGCGGCACCTCGATGCGCGCCTCGCCGTTGGCGTCCAGCTGCACGCTGCCGCGCCACAGCAGCAGCGTGTCGAACAACTCGCGCGTCGGGTTGCGCCCGCCGCCGCCGCCCGGCGGCAGCGCCTTGCGGCCGTAGTGGCGCCGGCCGATCACCTCGTTCATCGCGGTGGCCGTCTCCACGCCCCACGGGCGCTCTTGCAGCAGGCCGCCGAGCAGGTCCCAGCTGCCGTTGTCGGCCAGTGCCAGCAAGCCCTCGTCGACGGCCGCGAAGGCCACGTCCGCACCGGCCAGCGGCTTGCCCTGGTACGCGACGCGCACGGTGGCCGTCACCTTCTCGCGCACCTTGTACTGCGCCTGCGGTGTGGTCACCTTCACGTCGAGCCGGTGCGCGGCGCGGCCGATGCGCAACTGCGCGACGCCGAACTTGAACGCCGGCTTCGCGAGGTCGACGGTGCCGGTCGGCGCGCGCCACTCGCGGCCTTCGTAGCGGAAGGCGCGCCACCAGTCGGCCGGCGCGCGCCAGCCCCAGGTGAAGATCGACCACCACGGCGCCTCGCGCAGCCGGCCGCGCAGCACGAACACGCCGATGGTGACGTTGGGCGCCCAGCTCGCGGCCTCGGTGCCATCGGATTTCGTGGCCTTGATGGCATCGGGAATCGGCAACTCGATCACCGGCTCGCGCCCGTTGATCGTCATCACGCGCGCGTCGATGACACCTTCACGCTCCACGGTCACCAGCGCCGTCGCGTGCTGGAACGGCATGCGCACCTGCAGCCGCGCCACCTGCCCGGGCTCGAGCTCGCGCCGCTCGGGCAGGATGTCGATGCGGTCGTCGCTGTCCTGCGCGAACCAGAAACGCCCGTCGTCGCGCTCGCTCGTCACCCACACGTGCGTCGACGCGCGGCTCGTGCGGCCGGCGTCGTCGCGCGCGCTGGCGACCAGTTCGACCTCGCCGGTGTGCTCGACGCGCGCATCGCACGCGAGGCGCCCCTGCGCATCGGTCTTGCCGCTGCAAAGCGTGCCGAGTTCCTGCGTGCGGCGCTGGTTGTCGTAGGCGTAGAAGCCGCCGACGATGCGCTGGCGCGTGCTCAGCACCTGGTGCGCGCGCCCGATCACCTCGACGGCGCGGTTCGCGAGCGGCTTGCCCTCGGTGTCGAGGACGACGGCGGTGAAGCGCGCCGCGCCGCGCTGCATGGCCCAACCCGGCGCGCGCACGCCGACGACGACGGCCGCCGGCCACAGCTTGACGCGCCGCGAGACGGTCTGCGTCTCGCCGTTGGGGTCGGCAAAGCTCATCTCGGCCAGCAGCTCCGACGGGCCGCGCAGCGCCGGCAGGTTCGGCAGCGTCAGGCGCGCGGCGCCTTGCGCGTCGGTGCGCGCGGGCAGCTGGCGCGCGACGGTACGCGTGCCGTCGCTGGTGTCGCTTTCACCGCTTTCGTCCTCTTCGCGCCAGCGCTCGCTGCTGCCGAAGTTGAAGTCCTCATGCCCGGCGAACTGCGGCTCGCTGTCGCGCACGAGCGCCGACAGCGCCAGCGCGTGACCCGGCATCGGGCCGCCGGCCATCGCGTTGACCTGCGCGTGCAGCTCCACTTCGCCTGGGGCGATCAGCACGCCGCGGCCTGCTCCTGCGCTTCCGGCCGCGGGAATCGCGAGCCTTGCATCGACCAGCGGCACCCGGAAGTCCTCGACGCGGAAGTTGCCGGCCATCAACTCCTGGTCGCCGCGCTTCAGCGTCACGTCGTACAGGCCGAGCGCTGCTGTCTTCGGAATCGCCCACTGGCTGAGCGCCGAGCGCGCCGCTGCGCCGCCCGGCCAGGCGAGCGGCATCGTCACCTCCTGCCCGCTGCCGACGTGGCGAATGACCAGGGTGTCCGGCAGATGCTCGGGCGCGGTGAACGCGAGGCCGCGCTCGGTTTCGTCGCGCACGAAGTGCTTCATCGACACCGTCTCGCCGCGCCTGAGCAGCGTGCGGTCGAAGGCGGTGTGCGCGCGCCGGTCGGGCGCCGTGCCGCGCGCGACGCTCGAGTTGAAGCGCCACGGCTCGATGCCGCGCGCCCAGCGGCTGAAGACGAAGCCGAGGTCGGCGGGATGGCCGCCGTTCGCCGCCGTGCGCGCGGTGACGAAGAGGCCGTCGTGGCTCAGGCACTTGTCGCCGTCTTCTTCAGCATCGAAGCCGCGCTCGATGCGCGCGATGCCGTTGGCGTCGGTGCTGCCGCCCCACAGCGGCTGGCCGCGGCAGTCGTTGACGGCGACGCGGGCGCCCGCCACAGGCCGTCCGCGGTCGAGCGTCGTCACCCACACGAGGCTCGAGCTGCGGCCCTTCTTGAAGTGCACCGCGAGGTTGGTGACGAGCACGCCGGTGCGCGCGTACATCGGCTCCTTCTTCGCCAGCAGCGCCTCGCCGAGCAGGCGCGAGCCGATCTCGACGACGTGGTAGCCGCGCTCGCGCAGCGGAATGCCGAGCACTTCGGTGGCGCGCGGTGTCGCGTCCTTCAACTGCGGCAACTCGGCGCGCCGCACGTCGGTCTCGCCGACGAAGATCGACAGCTCGCGCGAGGGCACGAACCGCTCGCGCTTGACGGCGCGCGTGCGCGTGCGGCCGTCGGCCATCGACTCGCTTTCGGTGACGGTCTCGCTCCACTGCGATGGCGGCAGGCCCGCCTCCTTGGCCGGCAAATCGCGCTCGTGCCAGCGCTGCACGCGCGCGAGCCAGGCCAGCAGCGCGGCGTCGGTGAGATCCGGCGCGATGCGCTTGATGGCGACCTGGCCCGTCGTCGCGAGCCCGGCGAGGTCGGCCTGCACGTGGCGCAGCGTCAGCGGCAGCATCGCCGCGTCGGGCTCGCCGGTGCGGCGCGTGGCCGGTGGCGCCTCGACGATGCCGAACGGCGCGCCGGCGAACTTGGCCAGCGGCGGCAGCCCGCCGGTGGCCACCTCGAGCGGAAAGCTGCCGGCGTTGGCGAGCGCGCGGCCCGACTCGTCTTTCAGCGCTGGCGGCAGCGTGAGCTGGTAACGCATGTGCTCGGCCAGCGGCGCAGCGAAGCGCACCTCGGTCAGCGTCGCGGCGCGGCGGTCTTCGTCGTCGAGCTTCGGGCTGATCGGCACGCTTTGTGGCGCCGGTGCGCCGGGCTGCGTCCCGCCGATCGGCAAGAGGCGCGCAGCGGCGGCCAGCTCGCGCGGCACCGGCGCGTTGAAGCGCAGCACCAGCGGGCGCAGCGGCAGGCATGGCGCGCCGGCGCGTTCGCGCTCGCAGCTGAACTCGGCCTGGAAACGCGGGCGCGCCGTCCACTGCCACTGCTGGCGCTCGCGTGTGACGAGCGCGGGCTGACCGGCCATCATCACGCCGGCGATGCCGGCGCCCCAGACGAGGCGCACGCGCGCCTCGGGCGCAAACGTGCGCTGGCAGGCCAGCAGCACGTGGCGCGCGGCGATCGCCGCCTCGGCGGCGCGAACCTCGGCCGCATCACGTGCGCCGCGGCTGCCGCGCCCATCGCGCGCGATGCCGGCGAAGCGCCCCTGGCGCCTGAGCACCTGGTCGCGCGGTGCGCCTTCGACGACGCGCACCGCGATGCGCTCGCTCAAACCTTCGGCTTCGCACCAGGCGTGCCGGGCGACGCTCGCGACGTCGACCGGGCCGGTGAGTTGCAGCAGGAAGTGCTGGTCCTCTTCGATCGGCGCGCCGGGCGAAGGCGACAGCGAGACGACCGCCGGCGCGCCGGTGCTGAAGCTGAACTCGCTCGCGCCTTCGAGCGCCGCGCCGCCGGGGCGGAAGGTGCTCTCGGCGCGCAGCGTGCAGCGCTGGCCGGCGGGCAGCGCTTCTTCGAGGTCGTAGGCCCAGCGCCGCTCGTCGAGCCAGTAGCCGCTGCCGGCCGGCACCTGGCCGTTGCAGGTGAGCTTGAACGGCGCCGCTGTGCGCGGATCGCCGGCCGCGACGACGGCGCGGTCGAAGCGCACGGTCACCTGGCGCACGACGCCGACCTCGCCTTGGGGTGAGACGGCGGTGACGCGGGCGGCTGCGGCGGGGCTCGGGAGCAACGTGCTCGCGCTGATCGCGAGCGTCATCGCGGCAAGAAGGCGCGAGGCCCACGACGAGGTGACAAGCCGCGGCGTCGCAGGCCGCAGGCGGGCAGGGGTGCTCATGCGTGGCTCCTCGGGGGCCCGCGCGGCGAACGCGCGCGGTGCCCGGCGCGAAGGATTCTGGCCGCAGCGGCAGCGACCCTCACCCCAACCGTCTCCCCGCACGCGGGGAGAGGGAAACACACTCAGCGCCCTTCGCCGCCGCCGCCCCGCTGCCGGGCCTCGTTGGCCAGTTGCCGGCGCTCTTCGAGCAGCTGGCGCAGGCGGGTGTCGATGATCGACGCGTCGATGAAGTCGAAGGAGCCGGCCGCCGGGCCTGCGCTACCCGCGGCACCACCGGCGCCACCCCCTGCCCCGCCACTCAACGCCCCCCGCGCCATCGCCTGCGCGGCACGCAGCCGATCGATCGCGCCGGTGAGGTCACCGAGCGCCGCCTGCGCCTCGGCCGAGGCGCGCATCGCGCGCAACTTCTGGCCGAGCGCTTCGGCCGTGCCGGCCAGCAGTTGCCAGGCCGGCGCGTCCTGCGGGTGTTCGCTGAGCCACGTCTGCAGCGCCTCGGTGCTGGTGCGCACGGCGGCCGCGGCGGCGCGGGCATCACGCTCATGCCAGCGCAACGCGGCCTGCGCGCGCAGCGTCAGCAGGCTGCGGTCGTGTCTGGCGGACGGCCGCGGCGGACCCAGCCGATCCAGCCGACGCGGCGGTCACAGCCGACCCCGCTGGCGCCGGCACCGCTTCGAGCGCACGCCAGGCGCCCGCGCCATCGCCGCCGCCGATGCGCGCCTCGGCCGGCAGCAGCGCGAGCACACGTTCAGCTTCTGCATCGCGCGCCGGCAGCGCCTGCGCCTGGCGCAGCGCCTGCGTCGCCTGCTCTTCGGCGGCCGTCGCTTCGCCGAGCAGCGCACGCGCCAGCGCGCCGCCGTACAGCGCCGCGATGCGGTCACTCGGCTGCGCCGACACCGTCGCACCGCCGGCCAGGCGCTGCAACGCCTGCGGGTTGCGGTCCATCAGCACGCGCGCGCGGGCCTGCATCAGCGCATGCAGCAGCGTGCCGCGCGGCGCGGCCTCGGGGCCGGCCAGCAGCGTGCGGTTGCGCGCCTCGCTGATGCGCTCCAGCGTCAGCGGGTGCGTGCGCAGGTACGGGAAGGCGCCGGTGTCGGCGACGGCGGCGTTGCCCTGCAGCCGCTCGAACATCTGCGACATGCCGCCGGCGGCGAAGCCGGCGCCGCCGAGCACCGCGTAGCCGATGCGGTCGGCCTCGCGCTCCATCTCGCGCGAGAAGTTCAGCTGCCCCTGCAGCGCCGCGCCCTGGCCGCCCATGATCGCGGCGTTGGCGACATCGACGTTGCCCGAGCGGCTGGCCGCCAGCACGCCCAGCAGCAGCGCCGCCAGGCTGACCAGCGACGTGCTGCGCGCGTTGCCGATGCTGCGCGCGATGTGCCGCTGCGTGACGTGCGTCAGTTCGTGCGCCAGCACCGAGGCGAGCTGGTCGCGGTTGTTGGTGATGGCGATGAGCCCCAGGTGCACGCCGACATAGCCGCCCGGCAGCGCGAACGCGTTCACCGAGCGGTCGCGCACGAGGAAGATCTCCCACGGGAACTGGCGCTCGAGGTTGGCGTCGATGTCGCCGCGCGCGCGCGCGGCCTGCACGAGCGGCTGCCACAGCGACTGCACGTAGGCCAGCAGCACCGGGTCGTCGAGGATCGCCGGATCGCGCCGCGCCTCGCGCATGATCTGTTCGCCCAGCCGCCGCTCGTCGCCGATGCCGAGGTCTTCGGTGCCCGCGTCGCCCAGCGCCGGCAGGCGCGGCGCCTCGGCCGGCATGCGCGTCGGTGGGCGCGGCGTGGATGAGCTGCCCTGCGCCAGCGCGGCCGGCGTGCCGAGCGCCAGCGTGGCGGCGAGCGCGGTGCTGAGCAGGCGCTGCGGGGGGGGGGGGGGGCCGGGCGGCATGATGCGCGGGCGCGGGCCGGCAGGCAACGCAGCAGCGGTGGCAAACGGTGGGCGGGCATCGGGCGAAGGCGCCAAGGCGCTCGGGTCAGCGGCACCGCGGGCTGCGGCGCCGAACCGGTTGGAGCCCGCTGGCGGCGCGGGCGTTCCTTCGCGGCGCGACAATGATCGCATCGCCATGTTGCTGAAGGTTGCGCGCCGATGACCGCCCCCGCCGAGCCTGGGCCGAGCCCGCTGACCCATTTCGATGCGCGCGGCGAGGCGCACATGGTCGACGTCGGCGCCAAGGTGCCCACGCACCGCGTCGCGCTCGCCGAAGGCTTCATCCGCATGCAGCCGGCGACCTTCGACCTCGTGGCCGCCGGCCGTGCGAAGAAAGGCGACGTGATCGCCGTGGCGCGCATCGCCGCCATCCAGGGCGCCAAGCGCACGAGCGAGCTGGTGCCGCTGTGCCACCCGCTGCCGATCACCCGCGTCGCCGTCGACTTCGAGCTCGACGCCGCGCAGCACCGCGTGCGCTGCACCGCGCAGGTCGAGACGGTGGGCGTGACCGGCGTCGAGATGGAGGCGCTGACCGCGGTGCAGGTCGGCCTGTTGACCGTCTACGACATGTGCAAGGCCGCCGACCGCGGCATGGTGATGGAAGGCATCCGCGTGCTCGAAAAGCGCGGCGGCAAGTCGGGGGAGTGGCGGGCGGGTGCAGCGGCGGCCGGCTGATCGCCCGAGGCTGGCTCGCAAGAGCCGTGCTATTCGAGCGAGAGGACCAGCCGTTTTCCGAGCGCCGCCGCGGCTCGATCGAGCGTCTTCAGTGACGGCCAGTGCGCCGGGTCTTCGAGGCGCTTCGCTGCAGGCCATGACGTCTCGAGGGCGCGAGCCAATTCGGCGAGGCTTCTTTCGCCTCTGGCAAGCCGCATCAGCATGGCCGCCTGCGTCTTGGCGTCGGGCGCAACGTAGACCGCTGCGCGCATCTTCTGGCTGGGCGCGGGCACCTCCTTGCCCTCATCCAGGCGCCAGGCGAGCATGGCCGAAAGCACCTCGCCGGCGTTGAACAAGGCCTCTTCCTCCGTCTGCCCTTCGGTGAAGGTGTCCGGCAGGTCGACAAACCGGACGAAGAAGGTGCCGTCCTTCTGGGCCTCGACGGTTGCTGGGTAGCGGATATCCACGACAGAACCTCACTTCAACGTCACGCCGGTCTGGCGCTGAATCGCGGCAATCAGCCCGGCGCCGAGATCGCGATTGCCGTGGACGGGCACCGGCACCGCTCGGCCATCCTTCGTGAGGACGTGGTGGCTGCCGTGGATCCGATCGAGCGACCAGCCTGCCGCCTTGAGCTTGGCGATGACCTCTTTGCCCGTCACCAGGCGAAGATACACCAGAATTGATGTATCTGGCGACCAACGGACCTTTGGCCTGCGCGTCCCTCAGCGCACGATTGGCAGTGGCGCCAAGTACTCGCGCCAGTGCGGAGTGCGCGCAGGGGCCTGGCACTGAAATGGCACCGCGGCCGCCTCCGGCGCGGGCCCGAACGCCGCTCCGGGCCCTGCCGGGCAGGCCGCGAAGAACTCCGCCGCGTCGGGCGAGCGGAACTCGCGCAGCCGCGCCGCCAGGTGCCGCGCCAGGTCGGGCCGGCCCTGCGCCTCGAGCCACTCGGCCCAGGCGATCATCAGCCGGCTGTCCAGAAGGTAGTGCGTCGTGCTCGCGAACGAGGCGCCCGCGTCGCGCAGCGTGATGCCCGAAGTCACCGCCGCATAGTCGGCGTGGTGCGCGAAGAAGACACTGCGCCGGCCGCGTTCGATGCGCTCGGCCAGCGGCACGTCGCCGCCGGACTCGAAGATCACGACGACGCGCATGTAGTCGACGATGGCGAGCGCCGCGCCGAGCACGACCAGCGCAGCGCCCGCGTTGAGCCACGGCCACGGCCGTGACGCGCGGCGGGGCGCAGGGGCGGCGGCCGTGTCCGTGCGGCCGCCAGGGCCAGCGGTGCCGGCGTGGCCCGCCCAGGGCGTGCCGAGCGCGAAGCCCCACACCCACGCCGCCGGCAGCAGGAAGTACGCGTACCACAGCGGATATTCGAGCAGGCTGTGCAAGCCGATCATCAACACCATCAGCACGCCGGCGCGCGCGCCGATGGCCGAGGCATCATCGGCCGGCGCGCGCCAGGCGGCGCGGGCCGCGCGCGCGAGCGCCCACGCCAGCAGCGCCAGCACCGCGGCCGCCAGCGGCAGCCCGAGCTCCACCGCCAGGTGCAGCGGCAGGTTGTGCGTGTGGTCGAAGAACGCCTTCGGCCGCTGCGTCAGCGGCGTCAGCGTCCAGGCAAAGTTGAACTCGCCGAAGCCCACGCCCAGCCACGGCGACTCGCGGATCAACTGCAGCGTGTGCGACCAGATCGCGAAGCGCGCGCTCGTCAGGTCGCCGCTGGCCACGTCGTCGGCCAGGCGCGCGGCGCCGCCGAAGGTGCTGCGTGACCACTTCGCCCACTGGTCCAGGCCCACCCACGCGAGCGCGTAGACGATGGGCGCGGCCAGCAGCAGCGCGCGCGTGCGCGCGGCGAGCCGGCGGTCGAGCGCGCCCCACAGCGCCAGCACGAGCACGCTGAGCACGCCGGTGCGCGAGGCGGTGAGCACGACGCCGAAGACAAAGAGCGCGCCGAGCGCCGCGGCCGCGCGCCGCGACAGCGCACCCAGCTCGACGAGCGCGACGAGCGCGATCGTCGACCACAGCAACAGGCTGCTCAGGTGGTTCGGCTGGCGCAGGTTGCCCACCGCGCGCCCGGGCAGGTTGGACGAGGCGATCCACTGCCCGTCGGCCAGCGCCGGCGCGAAGACCTGCACGACGCCGACGAGCACGTTCAACACGCCCGCGATCACCCAGGCCGCCGAGAACGCGACGAAGAGCGCCGTGGCGGCCGGCTGCTGCCGCGCCGCCGTGCCGGCCGCGGCCATCACGACGGCCGCCAGCAGCATCCCGAGCGCCGACAGCGCCAGGCCCGACGGCAACGCCCCCGGCCCCCACGACCACAGCACGCCGAGCGCAACGAGGCCGAGGGCGGCCCACAGCCCCGCCCCGCCTCCGCCTGGCCGCGGCGGCGCGCAGACGAGAACGAACCCTGCCCACAGCCCCAGCGCCAGCGCCTGGTTCAGGAACGTCGGCGAAGGCGAGAGGTTGTAGGCCAGCAGCGAAGGGGCGGCGGCGGCGGCAGTGGCGAGCCACGCGCGGGGGTCGCGGGCGACGCTGTTCAGGTGCAGGCGGACGTCGGCTTCTTTCATCACAAGGCCACCCGGGGCCTTGCGGGGGCGTCAGCTGCGCTGTCGAATGCAGGCGCGTCGATATGCTACGCCGCACCGTGCGGACCTCGCCTGTGGGTGACGAACGCACGAGGCAATGGCTGGTCCTGAAGCGTCGAGTAGGTGACGGACTCCCGCCGCCGCCGCAACGGCGAGTCTGGCGCAATGAACCAGCGTGACATCATCGCCGCCGCCATGGGCGCCCGCTTCCTGGACGGCAACGACCCGTCGATCCGCCTGCGCTGTCCGATCTGCGGCCAGCCCATCACGCCATCCACTTCGGTCTGGCACTGCACGTCCGAGCCGGCCCATGAGTACGCCGAGATGGACGGCGTTCCGTTGCTGCTGCATTCCGAGCGCAGCGTCTTTCGCGCTGAAGACTTCCACGCGCGCCCGCGCACGACGTTCAAGGACCCGCCCGCCTGGGCCGCGCGGTTGGGCCGCCTGTTGCCTTCACCCAGCCGCGATGTGTCGAGCGAAGAGTGCCGCTTGCAGCTGGCCCGCCTGCTGGCCGCGCGGCCAGCGGGCCGGCGGCGAGTCCTGGTCATTGGCTGCGGCGACGGCAGCGCGGGCTACGGCGTGATGGCCGAAGTCGAAGGCACTCAGTGGCTGGAGACCGACGTGTCGCTGGCCGGCCGCGCGCGCATCGTCTGCGATGCGAGTGACCTGCCCTTTGAGGATGGCCAGTTTGATCTCGTGATCTGCGTCGCCGTGCTCGAGCACGTACTCGAACCGCAGCGTTGCGTCGACGAGATGCACCGCGTGCTGGTCGACGACGGCCTGGTATATGCGACGACGCCCTTCATGCAGCAGGTGCACATGGGCGAATATGACTTCACGCGCTTCACGCGTTCGGGGCACCGCTGGTTGTTTCGCGCCTTCGACGAAGTCGGCAGCGGCGTGGCCACCGGGCCGGCCAGCGTTCTGGTGTGGAGCGTCGAGTACTTTTTGATGGCCTGGACCGGCTCGGTGGGCCTGCGTCGCGTCATCAAGGGACTGACGCGCCTGCTGTTCGGCTGGATGACCCTGCTCGATCCGCTGCTGGCGCGGCGCGTGCCGGCCAACGATGCGGCGGGTGGCTTCTTCTTCATCGGCCGGCGCGCCGCGGGGCCCACGCTGAGCGCGCGGGAGATGCTCGGGTACTACCGCGGCGCCGATGCGCTGAAGTGACTGCCCCAAGGCTCGTCGCGACCGCATGCGCATCGTCCTCGTGACTCACTTCTATCCGTCCCATGGCGGCGGGGTCGAGAAGGTGGCCGGCCAGCTTGCCCTGCGCATGGCGGCGGCCGGCCACGACGTGCGCTGGTTTGCCAGCGATACCGACGAGCCGCCCGCTGGTCCCGGTGTGCGTTGTGTACCGATGCGCGCCTTCAACGGCGTCGAACGCACGACGGGCTTTCCTTATCCCCTATGGGGCCCGGGATCGTTGGCCCGCTTGGCCCGCGCGGTGCGCGAGGCCGATGCCGTGCACGTGCACGACTGCATCTACGCCGGCAGCCTGCTTGCCGCCGCCTTCGCGCGAAGGCACGGCAAGCGCCTGGCCGTGACGCAGCACATCGGCCTGGTGCCGCTACTGCCGCTGCTGCGGCCCGTGCTCGGCGCCGCCAACCGGCTCGGTGCGCGCCTGGTGCTCGAGCGCGCCGCGGGCGTGGCCTTCATCAGCCCGGCCGTGCATCGGTACTTCGAGGCGATCAGCGGCCCGTCGTCCGCTTACCACGACGTCGCCAACGGCGTGGACCACGAGATGTTCCATCCGGGCGATCTCTCACCGCAGGCGCAGCGTGCCGCACTCGGCTTCGACCCGGCGCGACCGCTGCTGCTGTTCGTGGGCCGCTTCGTCGCCAAGAAGCGTCTGTGGCTGGTGCGTGCCATGGCGGAGGCGTCACCGGATTGGCAATGGTGCGTGATCGGCCACGGGCCGGAGCAGCCACAGACCTGGGGTCTGCCCAATGTGCGCGTGTTGCCGCCGATGGCGCAACCGGTGCTGGCCGACTACTACCGCGCCGCCGACCTGCTGGTGCTGCCGAGCGAAGGCGAGGGGTTTCCGCTCGTGGTTCAGGAGGCCATGGCATGCGGCCTTCCGGCCTGCATCACGGCCGACGTGGCGGCGGGCTCCACCATGCCGCGATCGCTGTGGCTCGAGCTGCCCGAAGTGCCTGCCGAGACGGCTCGCCACGGGGCGGCCGTGATCGCCAACTGGCTTGCCTTGCCGGGGGCCGAGCGCACGGCGAAGCGCGCGGCGTGCGCAGAACACGCGTCGAAGACGTGGCATTGGGATGTTGCCGCCCGGGCGCACCTGTGCTGGCTGCAGGCGGACGGCGCATGAACGGCCGTCGGACAAAGGCCGAAGCGAGGCGGGTCCACAGTGCCCTCGACCGGGAGATGTCGCGCGGCATCGTTGTCGTGGCGATCTTCGCTGCTGTGACCGGGGTCGCCCGCGTGGGACAGGACGCGGTGATCGCGTGGCGCTTCGGCACTGACTCGATCGTTGATGCCTATTACTTCGCCGTCAATCTGGCCGCTTGGCCGTTGGCAGTGGCCCTGTCGACGCTAACCATGCTCGTCGTGCCTGCCGATGCCGCGCTGCGGCAGCGGGACCCCGGTGCGGCGATGCAGTTTCGCGGCGAGTTGCTGGGGGCCGTGTTCTTGACGGCCGTGTTGGCACTGCCCGTGGCCTGGTGGGTCATCGATGTCATCGTGGGCAGCCCTCACAGCGGCCTGCGGCCCGCTGCCTCGGACCACGCCGCGGCAGGTGTGCCGGCCTTGGCGGCGGTGGTGCCGCTGGGTCTGATCGGCGCGCTTCTTGCGGCCTGGTTGGTGGCAACCGGCCGGCACCTCGTCACGCTGCTGGAAGCGACGCCATCGATCGTCCTGATCATCGTCGTGCTGGCAGCACCGGGCGGCATGCTTTTCTGGGGCACGATGGCGGGCGTCGCGGTGCAAGTGGTAGCGATGGCGCTGGCGCTTCGTCTCGCGCGGGAGCTGCCCCGGCCACGCCTGGGCCTGTCCGCGGCCTGGTCCGGCTTTTCTCGAGGGGCTCTCTTGCTGCTGACCGGCCAGATGCTCTTCGCGCTGATTCCGCTGATGGACCCCTTTTTCGCCTCGCGGTCGGGCGAAGGCGCCGTGGCTTCCCTCAGCTATGCCAGCAGACTCGTGCTCGGTGTGCAAGGGCTGGCGGGGCTGGCGCTGCAGCGAGCGGGGTTGCCGCTGCTTTCGTCCCTGACGGCGACGTCGCCTGCCGACTCGCGCCGCGCCGCCTTGCGCTGGGCCGTGGCCGCCGCAGGCGTCGGCGTCTTGATCGGACTGGTGGTTGCTGCGGTGGCCGGCCCGCTGGTGTCCGCACTGTTCGAGCGCGGCCGCTTCACCGCCGCAGACCGAGAGCAAGTGGCCATGCTGCTGCGCTTCGGCATGCTGCAGATGCCGCCCTTCCTGGCGGGGCTCGCGCTGGCCACCGCGCTGGCATCGGCGCGCGCAGCGGGCTATCTGGCGCTGGCCGGTGCCGTCGGGTTGTTGGTCAAGCTGATGCTCAGCGTGTGGCTGGTCGCGCATCTCGGCATGGCGGGGCTGCTGCTAGCCACTGCGCTCATGTACACCGCCACGGCCCTTGTCAGTTGGTTCGCGCTCGTCAGGCACATGCAACATCCCAAGGCAGCCGCGTAAGGCTGGACGCGCAATCGGAGAACCGGGTGGAACAAGACCGAATCTGGGACCACTTTCAGACGGCCCGCGTCGACAGCTTCGACCAGGCCCGCGGGCGCTATGCAGCCATGGCTGCCGAGGCGAGGCGCCGGCGGGGCGGCGACGGCGGCCGGGTTCTGAACATCGGCATCGGCGCGGGGGGCGTCGAGCGTTTGCTGCTGGCTCGCGGCTGGCGCGTGGCGTCGTTGGATCCGAGTGAAACGGCTGTTGCCGCGCTCGTGCCGTTGGGCATTGACGCGCGTCGCGGCTATGCGCAGGGCATGTCATTCGACGACGCTTCGTTCGATGTCGTCGTGGCCTCGGAGGTGCTTGAACATATCGAGCCCGCCACGCGCGCCGAGGTCCTTGCCGAGGTCGCGCGGGTGCTTGTGCCGGGCGGCTGGTTCATCGGCTCCGTTCCCTATCGCGAGGTGCTGGGCGACCAGGAGGTGATCTGCCCGGACTGTGGCAAGGTCTTCCACCGCTGGGGCCACGTCAGCAGCTTCGACGTGCCGCTGTTGCAGGCCGAACTGGCCCGCGTGTTCGAAGCCGTGTCGTGCCGGCGGCGCAGTTTCGTCGACTGGACCGCTGCGCGTGCGCCGCTTCCATTCGTCAAGGCGTTGGCGAAGAGCATGCTGGGCCGACTGGGCGAGCCGATCGCCAACCCCAGCATCCTGTTCGCGGCCCGTCGGCGAGGCGGTCTCTGAAGCGGTTCGGCGTGGTCGGGCCGCGCGTTTCGATCTTTCTGCCATCTCTGGCCGGAGGCGGGGCCGAGCGCTCCATTGCCACGGTCGCGAGCGGGCTGGCCGCGCGCGGCGCCCAGGTGTCGCTGGTGCTGGCGAGCGCCCATGGGCCGTACATCGAGGCAGTGAATCCGGCGGTCAAGGTGGTCGAACTCGGCGTGCCGTCGATGCTGCGCGCGCTGCCCCGCCTCGTGCGCCACTTGCGCAATGCGCAGCCTGATGCGTTGCTGGCTGCGATGAGCCACGCCAACGTCGCAGCGGCCCTGGCGCACCGGTTGGCGCGTTCACGGGCGCGCCTGGTGCTCAGCGAGCGCGTCCACGTGACATCGATGCTGTCCGAGTATCGTGGTGCCAGCATGCGCGCCACCTACGCGCTGATGCGCTGGACTTATCCGTGGGCCGATCAAGTGGTGGCGGTCTCCGACGGCGTGGCCATCGACTTGAGGCGGCACATCGACATGGCGCCCGAGCGAATCGTTCGGATCTACAACCCCGTCGTCGACGAGCCGCTGCGGATCCAGGCTCAAGCGACGCCGGCCCACGACTGGCTGAACTCGGCCGAGGTCCCCGTCGTTCTGGCCGCTGGGCGGCTGATCGCGCAAAAGGACTTCGCCACGCTCATCGACGCCTTCGCGCTTGTGCGCCGCAAGCGCCCGGTGCGGCTGCTGATCCTCGGCGAGGGCGAGTTGCGCGAGTCGCTCCTGGCACGAGCGGCGCGTCTGGGCGTTGCCGACGACGTGTCCCTGCCCGGCTTCGACAGCGACCCGTTTGCGGCGATGCGCGCGTCGCAGGTCTTCGTGTTGTCATCGCGCTTCGAGGGCTTGCCCGGGGTACTGATCCAGGCGATGGCCTGCGGCGCGCGAGTCGTCAGCACCGACTGCCCGAGCGGGCCGCGCGAGATTCTCGAAGGCGGCCGATGGGGTGCGCTGGTACCGGTCGGCGACGTGGCAGCGCTGAGCTGTGCGATCGAGGCCGCCTTGGACGACCCCGCCCCACCTGACGTGCGCGAACGCGCCGAAGCGTTCACGGTCGAGAGCGCGGTTGATGGCTATGCCCGAGCCTTGGCGCTCGATTGACCTGGACCGGGCGCACCCGTTGATGACGCGGTAACGGTCCCCGCGATCAAGAAGCCGCCGCCAGCGGAGAGCCCGACCATCTTTTCGGGCCTGTCGGCGAGGAAGTCGTTCACTGCGCGCGTTGCCCCGGGGCAGGTCGTGAAGTTGTAGTCGTCGCACACGATGATGCCGCCCGGGCACATGCGCGGGTAGAAGAACTCCAGGCTGGCGCGCGTCGGCTCATAGAGGTCGACGTCGATGTGGACGAAAGAGAACCGGTGGTCTTCGATCTCGTGGAAGCGTTCGGGCACCCATCCCTTGTAGCTCCTGAAGTGGCCGCGGAACTCCGCCAGGTTGCGGCGCACGGCCTCCTCGCCGCAGGCGAGCGCGCCCTGGGTCCAGTGGTTGCCGTCGACCGGATTGGGGTTGGACAAGCCTTCGAACGAATCGAAGAGATGGTGCTGTCGTTGCCCGGCATTGGCGCGCAGGATCAACCACGACATCGCGCCCTGGAACACACCGACCTCCGCTGTGTCGCCGGGTACGGCTGCCGTCAGGCGCAGCAACTGGCTCACCAAGTATCGACGGTCTGAGTTGTTGCCGTCGAGTTCCTGGAACTTGCGCAGGTAGTCATTGAACGCCGCGTCGTCCCACCAGGTCATCTGCGGCCACTTAAAGCGGTACTCGGGTAGCAGCAGGCTGGCAATCTTTCGCAGAAGATAGAACCTGCGTAAGAGCGTTCGTTGCCCGCGTCGCGCCGCGGACGCCGGGGGTGGGGCTGCATCCATAGGGCGACTCACGGCGCCGCCTCGCGCACGCGCTCGAACACGAACTCGTTGCAGGCGCCGGTGCGGCCGGCGGTCGTCATCTCACGCAGTTCGAAGCCGCGAGCCGCGAAGAAGCGAAAGACGGCTTCCGGCTTGGCCACTTCGAACGGGTACCCGCCCAGCCAGTCGATCATGTCGTACCACAGCGTCATGCCCCGCTCCACCTTGCCGCGCCCGGTAAGTTGCCTGTACACCCAGCGCAGCCAGATGAAGTACGGGGTGTAGAGCACGATCAACAGCAGCCGGGCCAGCGCGTTGCGGTTGTACAGGCGCTTCACGGCGGTCCACCAGCGGCTGATGCCGCCCTGGTCGTTGTAGATCGCAATGAAGAGCTTTCCCTTCGGGCGCACCAGCCGGCTCACGTTGTCCATCGCTGTCCATTGGTCGCCGGTGTGGTGCAGCACGCCCCAGCTGTAGACGATGTCGAAATCGCCGAGGCTCGCCAGGTAGGTGCGATCCAGGACCGAGCCTTCTTCGACGCGCCATGAGTCGTCGCCGCGCGCCGCGCCGGACTCGGCGGCGTGTTGCTGCAGCAGGGCCCGGGTGCAGGCCACTGACTGCGGGTCGAAGTCGAAGGCATGCACCTTCGCGCCGAGGCGCCGCGCTGCCAGGCTGAAGAGGCCGCTGCCCGAACCGGCGTCGAGGAAGCGCAGGCCCTCGAGCGTCGTCAGGCCCAGCATCTGCTGCAACGAGCGCTCGGCAGCCTGGATGCGCGATGCATCTAGGTGCTCCAGGAAGCGCGACCAGTTCGCGCCGAAGCCGAAGCGGGCGCCGGACGCGATCTCTGCGGCGTGTGAAGACGTCGCTGCCATCTGATTGGGGTTGGTCATGCGCTGGGCTCCACGAGTCCAGCCGAGGCATCACGCCAGGCTTCGAACATCAGCACCGGCCACAGCCGGTAGCCCCAGTCGTTGCGTTCGCTCAGGTGCTCGTGCCACAGCCGGCGCACCGGCACCGGGTCGATGAGGCCGGCGCGGCGCAGGCGGTCTTCGGACAGCAGATCTTCCGCCCAACCGCGCAGCGGGCCGCGCAGCCAGGCGTGGATGGGGATGCCGAAGCCCTTCTTCGGCCGCTCGACCAGCGCGCGCGGCACGTAGCGGTCGAGCACCTGGCGCAGCACCCACTTGCCCTGGCCGTGGCGCACTTTCTGGTGCAGCGGCAGGCGAAACGCGAACTCGACGATGCGATGGTCCAGCAGCGGCACACGTGTCTCCAGCGAGGCCGCCATCGCTGCGCGGTCCACCTTCACGAGGATGTCGTCCGGCAGATAACTGCGCGCGTCCAGCAGCATCATGCGCGTCTCGAACGTCCGCAGGGCGGGCGGTGCTTCGCTGAGGACCGTATGTGGCTGGACGGCGCCTGGCACCGGGCTTGCGCCGTCGGGCCAGAAGGTCACCATCTGGCGATAGACCTCATCGTCGCTCCTGGCGCTCAGCACCGCCGCCAGCTTGCGCAGCCGGTCGGCCCGATGGCCCTCGCGCAGTTCCGCCGGAAGCCAGCCTGCGACCGGCGCCAGCAGGGCGCTCCAGGCCTCGGCCGGCAGCGCGCGCAACGCGGCGCCGCAGACGCGCCGCAGTCCGAGCGGCACGCGCGCCACGCCCTGGGCCCAGCGGTAACGGTCATAGCCGCCGAAGAGTTCATCGCCAGCGTCGCCCGACAGTGCGACCTTGACGTTGCGCCGCGCAAGCTGGCTGACGAGGAAGGTCGGGATCTGCGACGGATCGGCGAAGGGCTCGCAGTACATGGTGCCCATGCGCGGGATGAGGCTCAGCGTTTCG
Source organism: Betaproteobacteria bacterium (assembly GCA_016716535.1). Taxonomy (GTDB): domain Bacteria; phylum Pseudomonadota; class Gammaproteobacteria; order Burkholderiales; family Burkholderiaceae_C; genus Rubrivivax. The sequence continues at coordinate 937,356 of JADJWD010000007.1, forward strand.
TCGGCCGTCACGGTCAGTTCGGTATGCGACGTGCCCAGGTGACGGGCCACAGCGCGGGCGAAGGCCGACTCGTCGAGTTGCTCGTCGGGCAGGCCGATCGTGAACGTGCGCACCGGCGTGGTGGACAACGCCTGCATCACCGCGACCGTCGCCGAAGAGTCGATGCCGCCGGACAGGAACGCCCCCAGCGGCACGTCGGCCACGCGCTGCCCGTCGATCGACTGGCGCAGCAGCTGGTCCAGCGCTTCCACCGCTTCCGTGTCATCCAGGGCCAGCGGCTGCTGCGCACCGGCGACCGCAGCGTCGAGCACCGACCAGTATGCCGTCGGCGGCAGGTCGGCATCGGCCGGCTGCTTCAATCGCAGCAGGCTCCCCGGCGGCAGCTTGCGGATGCCGGTGTGGATCGACCAAGGCGCGGGCACGTAGCCCAGCCGCAGCAGCAGTGACAGGGCGCCGCGGTCGACGGCGGCGCGGTAGTGTGGATGGGCCTGCAGCGCCTTCAGCTCCGAGCCGAACATCAGCACGCCGCCTTGCACGCCGTAGTACAGCGGCTTCTCGCCCAGCCGGTCGCGCACCAGCGTCAGCGTACGTTCCTCGCGGTCCCACAGCGCGAGGGCGAACATGCCGACGGCACGGCGTATTGCCTCGTCCAGCCCCCACGCCACGAGGGCGGCCAACAGCGTCTCGGTGTCCGAATGGCCGCGCCAGTGCGGAGCGCGCTGTTGCGCCTCCAGTTGCCCGCGCAGCTCGAGGTGGTTGTAGATCTCACCGTTGAAGGTGATCACCCAGCGCCCATCGGCACTGCACATCGGCTGATGGCCGGCGGGCGAGACATCGACGATGGCCAGGCGACGATGGACCAGCGCGATGCCCGCCTCGGCGTCGAGCCATTCGCCACGGCCGTCGGGTCCGCGATGCTGCAGGCGGTCGCCCATGGCGCGCGCCGTCTGCGCATCGTCCGCTCGCAGCGGCGAGGGCGACAAGAAGCCTGCGATGCCGCACATGTTCAGTGGGCTCGGGGCCCGGAGGCAACGAGCTCGCGGTAGAGATCGCCGTGGCGCTGCGCGACGGCGTCGATGTCGAACTCCGACAAGACGCGCTGTCGAGCGCATTCGCCCAGCGCCTGCCTCTGCTCGGCGCCCATGTCTACCATCGCCACCATCGCCGCCGCCAGCGCGGCGGTGTCGAGCGGGGGCACGGCCAAGCCCGTTTCGCCGACGACAAAGGGAGAGTCGCCGACGTTGGTTACTACGCAAGGCAGGGCGCAGCTCATCGCCTCGCCCACCGAGTTGGAGAATGCCTCGATGCGCGACGACGAAGACACGTAGACATCGAGCGCAGACAGCAGCGACGCCACGTCGCGTCGTTCGCCGAGCAGGTGCACGTGGTCACCCAGACGGGCATTCGCGATCTCACGAAGCAGCGCTTCGTTGTTCGGTTCGACACCCGTTCCTGCCAGTACGAACCGCGTCCGGCCTCGCGCTTCGTGCACCTCGCGCGCTGCTCGCACGAAGCCCGCATGATCCTTCGATGGGTGGTAGCGGGCGAATAGGCCGAAGACGACGACATCGTCGCCGACCCCCCAACTAGCGCGCCAGCGGCTGCGCTCGCTGGCATCCGGGGCAAACGATGCCGTGTCGAAGCCGTTGGGCAGATACAGCGCCTGCCGCGTATCGAAGCCGAAGTCGCGATGCTCCTGCAAGCTGGCGCGGGAGTTGAAGAGCAGGCGGTCCGGTCGCGACGAGACCCACCTGTTCAGGTAGATGCCGATGCGCGCGAACGCGTTCTCGCCGGCCAGCGAGGGCAGCGACTGGCGAACGCTCCACACCAGCGGCACCTTGGGGTTCACCGCAGTACGCGCCAGCGCGGCGCCCAGGTTCCCGTGGTACATCCAGCCGTGGATGAGATCGGGCGCGTAACGTCGCGCAATTGCCGCCAGCTGGACGCCGCCGCTCAGGATCGGCAGGCCACCCAGGAAGTTCAGCTGCTCTACCGTTGCACCCGTGGCGCGCATGGGTTCGGCCAGCGGACCCGTCGGCAGCATCGCCACCACGCGTTGCTGAGCGCCAGAAAGCGCTTTGGAGCCCAACAGCTTGAGGAGCATGCGTTCGGCGCCGCCGACACCAAGCGCCGTGATGACATGCAGCACCCGCATCTGAAGATTCTGGGTTATTGCCGCCCGCGCCGAGACGGGCCGCACTTCGCTGAGTTCAGTCCCGCTCCCACGGCGGGACGTAGCGGCCGGGAAGGCGCGTGCAGTCGAGCGTCAGCTGCCCTTGCCGCACCGTGTGCACTTCGCCTATCACCGATGGATTGATCGCCCGAAAGTACTTGAAGTAGACGCCGCCGGCCTCGTTGATGAAAAGACTGGTGTCCGAGTACGCATAGTGACGAACAAACGCGCCGTCGCTGGCCAGCCGCGTATGCGCGCTGCCGGCCGGAAAGTAGCGCGGGCAATGCCGTTCGACGCGTTCGAAGACGTCGTCCAGCTCGGGGGCCACGGGCTTGCGTGGTTCCACGACCTGGCGGGCACGGACGGGCTCGACGGCGCAAAACCAGAAGCCGTCCTCGACCGGCTGTTGCGACCGCATGTTGAAGGGCGTTCCGCCGACGGTTGCGGCCACAAAGTCGCAGTGCCTTGCCAGCGGTTGCAGGCTCTGCTCGCGCAAGATGCGTTGCATCGCCTCGCCGGCGGCGGCGAGCGGCTGATCGTCCTTGGCGCGCGCGATGCGGGCCGCGTTGAACAACACGTACTTCGGCAAGGGGCTGTTCAGCAGCGCCTGCAGCTTTTCGTGCTCGGGCGTGCCCGGCACGATGTCGCGTTGCCCGGTGATGTTCGCCCAACGCGATAGCGGGTGCATCTGCGGCACGAGGATCGAGTATGAGATGAAGCCGATCGTCAGGAACACGGCCGGCTTGTCCTGCAGCGGCGTCTTCGCCAGGGTCATGCCGGGGCCGTCGCGCCAGGGGCGCAGGCCCCAGAGGTTCGGCTCGTACGTCATCCACACCGCCCACCCCTGAAGGGCGATCGCCCCGACGATGACCGTGTTGCGCATCGCCTGCGTCGCCGGCAGCCGCCCCGCCGCGACGACGACCAGTGGCCCGACCACCATCAGAGCCCACATGAAGTAGCGGCCATTGCCCGACAGGAAGGTCCACAGGTAGAAGGTGAGGAACAGGCCGATCAGCAGCCGCCACTGAACCGCAGTGAGGAGCCCGCTGGGCGCGTGCAAGCGTCCGCGAGGCGCCTTGCCAAGCGCCATGCCGGCCGCGGCCACGACGAGGAAAACGATAAGCAGAGGGAATCGCCAGTCCGGCGCATGGGCCTCCAGGTACAGGCCGACGACCGGGTCGCCCAGCAGCAGCGGCCGCAGCAAGCCGTCGCTCCAACTGTCCGGAATGAAGCGCAGCATCGATTCAGCGCGCGAATAGGCCGTGCAGGAAGGGGTGGAAGGGATTGCCCGTCTCGCGCCACAGCTGCCAGCCCCAGGGGGCGTAGACGAGCACGTAGCCGAAGGCGGCGCTCACCGCGATGAGCGCGCCGCGGCGCCAGGGCAGCGGCCAGCCGGGCCCGTACCACCACCACACCAAGACGAGCGGAACAGCCAGCGCGTGTGACAGCTTGAACGCCACGCTGATGCCCCACAGCGCCGCGGCCACCGCGATGCGACGGTTGCCGGGGCGCTCCACGGTCGTGATGGCGACGGCCCACAGCAGCGGAACCATCGCCAGAACGTCGTTCGCCGTGGTGTTCAGCGCCGCCAGGACGACGATGCTGAGCAAGGCGAGGACACACGCCGCAACGCGCTCGAAGATGGCCTGCGCCGCGGGCTGTTCGGCGCTTTGCAGCAACCTCCGGCTGGTCAGCCACAACGGTGGGACGACGAGCGCAGCGAGTGCCGCACTCCATAACGCGCCAGCCCACACACCGCCGATGTCGAGCTGGCTCAGTCGGTAGACCGGCCAATAGAGATACGGATACTGATAGCTCTGGGCGCTGGCCGCTTCGACATCAAGGCGCCAGCGCGGCGACTCGGCAATCAGCCCGAGGTAGACATGGTGGTTCAGGCCGTCCCAGCTCCAAGCCCACTCGCCAGCGGCGAACGGCACTGCCGCCACCGCGGCCGCCGCGACCAGCGTGACGAGGATCGCTTCGATCCAGAGCGCGCGCGTCATTCGGCGGTGGAGTGGCCCGGGCTGCGACGGCTGGAATCGAACGCGCTGCGAAGGGCGGCAAAGTACATCGAGGCCAGCAGCGACTGCGTGCCGACGATGACGAGGCCGACGCCCGGGATGATCTGGCGCATGGCCACTTCCGGGTCGAGGGCTCCGAAGTGGGACGTGCCCCAGCGCCAGGCGAGTGTCGCGCATAGCGCGACGCCAACGAGCGTGGCTCCGCCGCCGAGCAGGGGCAGCGCGGCGCTGAAGGCGACGCGCCGCATCCACTGTTCCTTCGGGTTCGGGTGGTCCAGCAGCGCCAGGTGCCGCGCCAGCACGGCGCCGACGGCAAACAGCAGCGTCTGGTACCCGAGCACCGACGCCGCCATCGCGAACAGCTGCGTATGGATGCCCAGCGGCCAGCGCGTCTGCGTCGGATCGAAGACGTGTGAAGCGAGAAGCTGCACCATGCCCGCCAGCGTGAGAAGGATGCCCGGGTACAGGAACAGCCAGCGCGGCGAGTACAGCAGCAGGTAGCGCAGGTGCCGCCAGCCGTCGCGCCAGGTGTTCAGGTGCGGCGGCCGTCCGCGGCCGTCCTTGGCCAGCGTTGTCGGCACCTCGGTGACGCGCAGCTTGGCCTGCAGCGCCTTGACGATCATCTCGCTGGCGAACTCCATGCCCGGCGTCACGAGGTGCAGCTTGAGCATCGACGCGCGGTGAAAGCCGCGCAGCCCGCAGTGAAAATCGCGCAGCTCGCTGCCGAAGAACAGCCGCCCGAGAAAGCTCAACACGGGGTTGCCGAGATAGCGGTGCAGCCAGGGCATGGCGCCGGGTGCGATGCCGCCTCGGAAGCGGTTGCCCATCACCAGCTGGTGGCCAGCACGCAGCGCCGTGACGAAGGGCTCGAGCGCCGCGAAGTCGTAGCTGTCGTCGGCGTCGCCCATGATGACGTGTTCACCTCGCGCCGAGCGGATGCCTTCGCGCAAGGCGGCGCCGTAGCCCCGTTCGGAGGCGTGCACGACACGCGCACCCCCTGCGCGGGCCAGTGCTTGCGACCCGTCGACCGAGCCGTTGTCGACGACGAGGACCTCGGCCGAGAGCCCGTGCTTGTCGATGAAGGCGCGCGCCTTTCGCACACAGACGCCGACGGTGCGCGCCTCGTTCAGGCAGGGCATCAGGATCGTGAACTCGAGATCGGCCGCCGGCAAACGTTGGTCTGGGCCGCCGAATTGGGCCGCCGGGCTCGCTGGCAAACGCTGAACGACGGACTCGATCGAGGCGCTCAGGGCGGACATGGTGACTCTAGGGGCGCTCGGTGGACGGCGGTGACGAAAGGAAAAGGGGGCCGAGCGGCCCCCTGTGATCGCGGCTTGCGGCAAGGCCCGCGAAGCCGAAGACCAGCGTCAGTTGCCGCGGCAGGAACCCGGCATCAGGTTCGTCGGCGTGCCCGTGCAGGTCCAGCGCGAAATAGCGTTCGTGCCGAGCGTGGGCGTCAGCGTGACGGTGATGGGCAGAGCGTCCACCGAGCCGGTCACGGTGATGACGCCGGTGGTCGCGCCGACGCTCAGGGTATGCGCGTAGCGGGTCGAGGCAAAGGTCGAAGCGCAGGTGTCCAGCGACGTGGCGCCGGCCGATTGCACGATTTCGGTGACGCAGGTGCGGGCCGAGCTGGCGGCGAGCACGATTTCCGACGCCTTCGAGCGGCGGGTGTAGTCCTGGTACGCCGGCAGCGCCACCGCCGCCAGGATGCCGATGATCGCGACCACGATCATCAGTTCGATCAGGGTGAAACCTTGTTGGACACGACGCTTCATGTGGGGGCTCCTTGGTGAGGGCAGTGTGTGATGCAGAAGACAGCCTGTTGAACGCACGAGTCGTGCCACGCGCCGCCCCCCGGCCAGGGCGTGAACAAGCGCACGACCTCTGACCAATCCCGTCACTCGACCGGGGTTCTCGACCGCCGGTTTTGTCAGGGGTGACAGGAAATGTCAGTCCCCGGGCGGGGACATCGCTCGCCGCTCAATCCGCCAGCGTCAGCACCTGCCCCGACCGCAACGCCGACAGGCGGTGCACGCCGTTCAGCGCCGAGACTTCGGCCATCACGGCTTCGGTTTCGCCGGGCTTGATGTGCGTGATGTACACGTCGGTGGCGGCCGGCAGCCGCGCCAGCTCCTGGCCGAGCAGTGCCGGGCACATGTGGCCGCTGATGCCGGCCAGCTCGCGCTCGTCGTCGCCGAAGGCGGTCTCGATGACCAGTGCTTTCACGCGCAAGGTCGCCAGCCGCTCCCACAGCTTTGGGTTCGGCCCGGTGTCGCCGGTGAAGACCCACGCGCCCTCGCCGCCGTGCACGGCGTAGCCGACGGCGGGCACGGTGTGCGCGGCGCTCAACACTTCGATGCGGCGGCCGGCAACCTCGACGACCTGGCCGACCTCGATGGCGCGAAAGGCGAGCACTGGCGCGTCCGCCGAGGGCAGGCGGGTGAAGTCGGGCCAGATGACGCCGTTCAGCACGTGCAGCTTCAGCGCCGCGATCGTCGCCGGCAGCGCGTGCACCAGCACCGGCGGACGGTGGCTCGCCGCGCGCTTGCGCGTCACGCTGTCGGCCAAGAGGCCGATGGCCAGCACGTGGTCGAGGTGCGAGTGGGTGACGAAGATGTGATCGACACGCGCCATCTCGTCGAGCGTGAGGTCGCCGACGCCCGTGCCCGCGTCGATGAGCACGGCGTCGTCCAGGAGGAATGAGGTGGTGCGGCTGCCGGCCGCAATGGAGCCGGAGCAGCCGAGGACACGGATCTGCATGGATCAGGAACGCCGAAGAACGGGCGCCATGCTCGCCGCAGCCGGCGTGGCCGGCAAGGCACGCGTGCCCACTCCGTGCCCAATCGGGCCTAGGGGATTCACGGGGGCGGGTATGACGTGAAAAGCGCCGCTGCCTTGAGCCGCGGCGCTTTGTCGTGGGGCGCCGGTGCCGACGCCGACGCGCGGGTGACCGCCTCAGCGGTAGATGAACTGCATCTGCGTGCCGGCGAGCTCGATCACGTCGCCGTTGCGCAGCGGCACCGAGTCGCCGACCAGCGGCGCGCCGTTGATGCTGGGCCGTTGCGCGCCTTCGACGTGCGCGAACGAGTAGCCGTTGGGGCGCTTGGTGATCGAGGCGACCTGCACGCCGGGCTTGCCGACGGTGGTGACGACCTTCGTCAGCGCCACTTCGCGGCCGGCGGCGGCGCCGTTGAGCACCTTGATGACGGCGGCCGGCAGCGCCGCCGGCGGCGCCATCGGTGTGGGCGCCGCGGCGCCCGCACCCCCGAGGCCCGCGCCGAGGCTGGCGCTCATGCCGGTACCGTGCCCGCCGGCGTGGCCCGAAGCAGCGGGGCTTGGCGCCTGGAACGACGGCTGCGGGGCCGAGCCGCCCGGGCGCATGATCATCGTCTTCTCGTACTCGCCGGAGTCGTCGACGAGGTACTTGATCTTGTACTTGCCGATCTCGACGGTGTCGTTGTGCGCGAGCAGCTGCTTCTTGATCGCCTTGCCGTTGATGTAGGTGCCGTTGGTGCTGTTGAGGTCTTCGATGAAGACGTCGGCACCCACCATCTGCAGCACGGCGTGCTCGCCGCTGACGGCGAGGTTGTCGATGACGATGTCGTTGTAGGGGCGGCGGCCCAGGGTGGTCTTGTCCTTGGTGATCTGGACTTCCTTGATCACCACACCGTCGAGCGAAACGACCAGCTTGCCCATGAATGCCCTCAGTCCAGTCCGCCGCCTGCGGCAGCGGCCGTGCGCCTAGTGTTGTTGATCTCTGCCGTCTGTTCCGCGCCTGGTGGCCGCCCGCGCTTGCGTTAGCGCCTGAAAGGCCACCACGATCGGGAAGGCGCGCTCACGCCGCCGGAGGCGCGAGCCAGGATGACCGAGATATTATCCTTTCCGCCCGCGTCGTTGGCGGCAGCGATCAGCGCGCGCGCGCAGTCGGGCAGCGCGTCGTGAGCCTGCAACAGCTGCTCGAGGCCGGGGTCGTCGACCATGTCCGACAGGCCGTCGGAGCACAGCAGGTAGAGGTCGCCGTTCTGCACCTCGTGCTGATGCGTCTCGAGCAGCACGTTGTCCTCGACACCGACGGCGCGCGTGACGAGGTTCTTGTTGGCCGAGAACGCCGCCTGCTCGGGCGTGATGAGGCCGGCGTCGATCTGTTCTTGCAGCAGCGAGTGGTCGCGCGTGATCTGCACGAGCTTGCCGCCGCGCAGCCGGTAGCAGCGTGAATCGCCGACGTGGCCGAGCAGCAGCCGGCCTTCGCGGAACACGGCCACGACGAGCGTCGTGCCCATGCCGGCGTATTGCGGGTTGGCGTTGGCGGCGTCGAAGATCGCGCGGTTGGCGTTCTCGACGCAGATGTCCATCGCGCGGCGCACTTCGGCGTCGCTCGCCTGGCTGCTGGCTTCGCGCAGCCAGCGGCCCAGCTCGGTGGCGATGAACGAAGTGGCCATGTGGCTGGCCACTTCGCCGGCGTTGTAGCCCCCCATGCCGTCGGCCAGCACGGCCAGCGCAACAGCGTCGTCGGTGGCCACCGAGTCCTCGTTGTTGCTGCGCGCGCGGCCCGCGTCGACTGCGGCGGTGAGCTCGATGGTCATGGGCGCTAAGCAGGCGGCGGGGGGTAGCGGCAGGGCTGCCGATTGTGCAACGAAAGGCCCAAGCGGCCGGGTCGACGCGGCGCGGCGGAGCGTGACTTCGGTCCGCCCGCCTAACGGCCGGGCGCCTCGGCGGGCAGCGTCGCGAGCAGCGCTTCGAGCTCGCGCGCCAACGTGGCCGCATCGGCCGGCCGGTGCTCGCGCTCCTTGGCCAGCAGCCGGGCGAGCAGCGCCGACAACGCCGGCGGCGCGTCGGGCTTGAAGCGTTCGAGCGGCGGCGCCGGCGTGCAGCTCACCTCGCGCAGCAGTGCGCCGAGCGAGGCGGCCTCGTGCGGCAGGCGGCCCGCGAGCCGTTCGAACAGCACGACGCCGAGTGAATAGAGATCGCTGCGCGCATCGAGCGTGCCGCCTGCGAGTTGCTCGGGCGACATGTAGGCCGGCGTGCCGGCGAGCACTCCGGTGCGGCTGCCGTGCAGATCGGCCAGCCGCGCGAGGCCGAAGTCGGCCAGCTTGGCGCGCTCGGTGTTCTCCTCGAGCAGGATGTTGGCCGGCTTGATGTCGCGATGCAGCACGCCTTGCGCGTGCGCGTGCGCCAGCGCCTGGGCGACGTCGGCGGCCCAGCGCAGCGATTGCCGTAGCGAGGGCGGCTGCGCGCGAAGCTGCGGCTGCCCGAGGTCGCCGCCGCCGACGAACTCCATGGCGATGTAGCCGAGGTCGCCCGCACGGCCCGCTTCGAGCACACGCACGATGCGCGGATGGTCGAGGCGCCGCGCCGCGGCCACCTCGCGCTCGAAGAGTTCGCCCTGCGTGGCGCTGTCGGTGCCGCCGAGGTCGATGAGCTTCAGTGCCGCCGGCTCGCCGGCGGCATTGCGCGCCAGCACCACCGAGCCGAGGCCGCCCGCGCCGAGCCGGCGCTCGACGCGCCAGCCGGCCACCTGTTCGGGCAGCGCGGGGGCGGCGTCGCGATCGGTCAAGCGGCGATCACTTGACGACCATCACCGGCACGGCCGCGTGCTCGATCGCGCCTTGCGTCACCGAGCCCAGCAGCGCCGCGCCGGCAGCACCAAGGCCGCGTGCGCCCATGACGATGAGGTCGCAGTTCAGCTGCTGCGCCGCCTCGGCGATGGTCGGGCCCGGCGGGCCGACGCGCTGGTGCGTCTGGTGCGGCACGCCGCGCGCTTGCAGCGTGGCCTCGACCGGGCCGGTGGCCTCGGCGCTGCGTTCGGCGTAGTACTCCTCGAGCGTCTTGTTGGCGACGAACGACGAGACATCGCCGCTGACCGGGCGCTGCACGTTCAGCAGATGCAGCTCGAGCGGCTCGCGCAGCTCGTCGCGCATCGCCAGCACGTGCTCGAGGGCGCGCGCCGAAGGCGCCGAGCCGTCGACGGCCAGCAGCACCGAGCGCAGCCGGCGTCCACCCTCGGCGGCCGGCACGGCCGTCGCCGCGGTGGTGGCCGCCGCGCCGCGCGACCGCCGCGCCACCATCCACTTGCCCAGCACCAGCACCAGCAGCGCGCCGGCCGCACCGGCGGCATAGCGCAGCAGGTCGGTGGCCGGAATCTTGGGCGCCTGCGGCATGACCTCGGGGTTCACGAGCACCGGATCGGTGACGACCATCGTGCCGGCGATCCAGCCCAACAGCATGCCGCCGAGCGTGATGATGATCGGGTAGCGGTCCATCAGCTTGATGACCATCTGGCTGCCCCAGACGATGATGGGGATGCTGACGAGCACGCCGAAGATGACGAGGGCCATGCCGTGCCCGGTGCCCGACGACTCGGCCGCGCCGGCGATGGCGATGACGTTGTCCACGCTCATCACGAAGTCGGCGACGATCACCGTCTTCACGGCGCCCCAGAGCTTGTCGCTGCCCTCGATGTTGCCGTGCCCTTCCTCGTGCTCGGGCACGAGCAGCTTGACGCCGATCCAGATCAGCAGCAGCGCGCCGACGATCTTCAGGAACGGAATCGCGAGCAGCTGCAGCGCGAAGAAGATCAGCACGATGCGCAGCACGATCGCGCCGGCCGTGCCCCACAGGATGCCCTGCGTGCGCTGCTTGGGCGGCAGCTTGCGGCAGGCGAGCGCGATGACGACCGCGTTGTCGCCGCCCAGCAGGATGTCGATCATGATGATCTGACCGACGGCGATCCAGAACTCGACGCTGGTGAACATGTCCATCGTGCGGGGCCAGGGCGAGCGGGCGCGATGGCGCCGCGTGCCTGGCGTTGTTATGCGGGGAACGCGGAGTCTAGGTGCGCCGCCGCACGCGGCCGGTGCGTGGAATTACGCAGGCCGCGCCGGGCGCGGGCGCGCGAGTGACACGAAGGGGGGCGCAGTGTCCCCGCTCAGAGCAGGCTCTTCAGCAGCCGGCCCATCTCGCTGGGGTTGCGCGTCACCTTGAAGCCGCACTCTTCCATGATCGCGAGCTTGGCATCGGCCGTGTCGGCGCCGCCGGAGATCAGCGCACCGGCGTGCCCCATGCGCTTGCCCGGCGGCGCGGTGACGCCGGCGATGAAGCCGACGATGGGCTTTTTCATGTTCGCCTTGCACCAGCGCGCGGCTTCGGCTTCGTCGGGGCCGCCGATCTCGCCGATCATGATCACGGCGTCGGTGTCGGGGTCGTCGTTGAACAGGCGCATCACGTCGACGTGTTTCAAGCCGTTGATCGGGTCGCCGCCGATGCCGACCGCGCTCGATTGCCCGAGGCCGATCTCGGTGAGCTGCGCCACCGCTTCGTAGGTGAGCGTGCCCGAGCGGCTGACGACGCCGATGCGGCCCTTCCTGTGGATGTGGCCCGGCATGATGCCGATCTTGATCTCGTCGGGCGTGATCACGCCGGGGCAGTTGGGGCCGAGCAGCAGCGTCTTCTTGCCGCCGGCGGCTTCCTTGGCCTTCATCTTGTTGCGCACCGTCAGCATGTCCTTGATCGGGATGCCTTCGGTGATGCAGACAACGAGGTCGAGGTCGGCCTCGACCGCTTCCCAGATCGCGTCGGCCGCGCCGGCCGGCGGCACGTAGATGACGCTGACGTTGGCGCCGGTGTGCGCCTTGGCGTCCTTGACGCTGGCGTGGATTGGGATGCCTTCGAAGCTCTCGCCGGCCTTCTTCGGGTTGACGCCGGCGACGAAGCAGGCCTTGCCATTGGCGTAGGCCTGGCAGCCCTTGGTGTGGAACTGGCCGGTCTTGCCCGTGATGCCTTGCGTCATCACGCGCGTGTTCTTGTCGATCAGGATGCTCATGGCTTGCGGCTTTCGGGCGGTCTTACTTGACGGCGGCGACGATCTTCGTCGCGGCCTCGGCCATCGTGTCGGCGCTGATGATCGGCAGGCCCGATTCGGCCAGCATCTTCTTGCCGAGCCCCTCGTTCGTGCCCTTCATGCGCACGACCAGCGGCACCGCCAGGTTCACCGCCTTGCACGCGGCGATCACGCCCTCGGCGATGGTGTCGCAGCGCATGATGCCGCCGAAGATGTTGACGAGGATGCCCTTGACGCTCTTGTTCTTGAGCATGATCTTGAACGCCTCGGTCACCTTCTCGGCCGTGGCGCCGCCGCCGACGTCGAGAAAGTTGGCCGGCTCGCCGCCGAACAGCTTGATGGTGTCCATCGTCGCCATCGCCAGGCCCGCGCCGTTGACGAGGCAGCCGATGTTGCCGTCCAGGCTGATGTAGCTGAGGTCGAACTTGCTCGCCTCGACCTCGGCCGGGTCTTCCTCGTCGAGGTCGCGGTAGGCGACGATGTCCGGGTGACGGAACAGCGCGTTGGCGTCGAAGTTGAACTTCGCGTCGAGCGCCTTGATGTTCCCGTTGCCTTCCAGGATCAGCGGGTTGATCTCGGCCAGCGACGCGTCGGTGGCCATGTAGCAGGCGTACAGCTTCCTGAACACGTCCACCGCCTGCGCCTGGCTGGCGGCGGGCACGCCGATGCCGTCGGCCAGCTGCTTGGCCTGCGCGTCGGTCAGGCCGGTCAGCGGATCGACGAAGACCTTGATGATCTTCTCGGGCGTGGCGTGCGCCACTTCCTCGATGTCCATGCCGCCTTCGCTGCTGGCCATCAGCGCCACCTTCTGCGTCGCGCGGTCGGTGAGCGCGGCGAGGTAGTACTCCTTCTTGATGTCGGCGCCTTCCTCGATCAGCAGGCGGCGCACCTTCTGGCCCTCGGGGCCGGTCTGGTGTGTCTTCAGCTGCATGCCGAGGATCTGGCCGGCGAGCTGTTCGACCTCGGGCAGCGCGCGCGCGAGCTTGACGCCGCCGCCCTTGCCGCGCCCGCCGGCGTGGATCTGCGCCTTGACGACCCAGACCTTGCCGCCGAGCTTCTGCGCGGCCTCGACGGCCTCGCGCACGCTGAAGGCGGGGTAGCCGCGCGGCACCGGCACGCCGTGCGCGCGCAAGACCTCCTTGGCCTGGTATTCGTGGATCTTCATCGGGGGTGACCTCGAGCGGTTCGAGTGGGCTGCGGCGGGCGCGGCGCGCCGCGGGCGGGTGAAGCGGCCGCCCGCAAAGTGGAACGGGGCAGCGCAAACCAGCGCCCCGGGGCTGCGGCGGCCGGGAGCGGCAAATTTAGCACGCGGACTTTTCGTGCCGGCTTACGCGGCGCCCAGCCGGCGGGCCGCTTTGGGTCGTGTCCTAGCCCGACGGCTCGTCGAGCGCGCCGGCCTTCACGACGCGGCGGATCACGTCGCCATCGAAGCCGCGGCGTGCGAGGAAGCGCATCTGCCGCGCCAGCGCCTTGGCGTCGGCCGCCGGCGCGGCGCCGAAGCGCCGGCGCCATAGCGCCAGCGCCCGCTCGTACTCGGTGGCGCGCGCCTCGTTGAGCGTGCGGCGCACGAGGTCGGGCGCCAGGCCGCGCATTTGCAGCGTCTGTTGCAGCCGCCGGCTGCCCATGCGCCGGCCTTGCGCCGCGAGCAGCGCGTCGGCGGCGCGTTCGTCGCTGAGGAAGCCGGCCGCGGCGAGCTCGTCGAGGACGCGGCGGATCTGCTCGGCGGCTTCGGCCTTTTCGCCCTCTTCGCCTGCTTCGCCCGTTTCAGCCGCTTCGGCGCCTTGCTGCCGGCGCACGTGCTGCATCAGCTTGCGCGTCAGCTCGGCGCGCGAGTGCTCGCGCATCGCCAGGTAGTGCAGCGCCCGTGCCTTCAACGACAAGGGCTGCGCCGGCATTCGCGCTCTCGGGCCGGCCGCGGCCGGGAATCAAGCGCGCCGGGCGCCTCAGCCCTGCGCTGCCGCCGCCTCGCCGCCCACCGGCGGCACGCCCATCGCCTCGCGCACCTTGTTCTCGATCTCTCGCGCCAGCTCGGCGTTCTCGCGCAGGAACTCGCGCGCGTTGTCCTTGCCCTGGCCAATCTTCTCGCCGTTGTAGGCGTACCAGGCGCCGCTCTTGTCGACGACGCGCGCCGCGGCGCCCATGTCGATGATCTCGCCCTCGCGGCTGATGCCTTCGCCGTAGAGGATGTCGAACTCGGCGGTCTTGAACGGTGGCGCGACCTTGTTCTTGACGACCTTCACCTTCGTCTCGCTGCCGATGACCTCTTCGCCCTTCTTGATGTTGCCGGTGCGGCGGATATCGAGCCGCACCGAGGCGTAGAACTTCAGCGCGTTGCCGCCGGTCGTCGTCTCGGGGTTGCCGAACATGACGCCGATCTTCATGCGGATCTGGTTGATAAAGATGACCATCGTGTTGGTCTTCTTGATCGTCGCGGTCAGCTTGCGCAGCGCCTGGCTCATCAGCCGCGCCTGCAGGCCCGGCAGCGAATCGCCCATCTCGCCTTCGAGTTCTGCCTTCGGCGTGAGTGCGGCGACCGAGTCGATGACGACGAGGTCGATCGAGCCCGAGCGCACGAGCGCGTCGACGATCTCGAGCGCCTGCTCGCCGGTGTCGGGCTGGCTGATCAGCAGGTCCTGCAGGTTGACGCCGAGCTTCTGCGCGTACTGGATGTCGAGCGCGTGCTCGGCGTCGATGAAGGCGCAGGTGCCGCCGATCTTCTGCATCTCGGCGATGACCTGCAGCGTCAGCGTCGTCTTGCCCGACGACTCGGGGCCGTAGATCTCGACGACGCGCCCGCGCGGCAGGCCGCCGACGCCCAGGGCGATGTCCAGGCCCAGCGAGCCGGTGGAAACGACCTGGATGTCCTCGATCTTCTCGCCCTCGCCCAGGCGCATGATCGAGCCCTTGCCGAACTGCTTTTCGATCTGCGCCAGCGCCGCTTGCAGGGCCTTGGCCTTCTCGGTGTTGAGTGCCTTCACGGGTGCGTCCATCTTCGGCTCCTGTTTGCGCATGTTCTGTTCAGTGGGTTGGCGGCGATTATGAGCGGAAGGCTGGATATCTGTACAGCCCTTTCGGGTGGCCGTAGGGGGGGCCGTGACGCGGCCGCCGCATCCCTCCTCGGCGGCCTGCTTGCAGGGGTTGCCCTGCGCGGCCGATCGGGTTTCCCGCCACAGCGCGCGCAGGGGGGCTCCCTAGAATGATGCCTATTGCACGAGACGAGCCGCCGATGCGCATCCTCATCGCCGAAGACGACCAGGTGCTCGCTGATGGGTTGCTGCGCTCGCTGCGCTCGGCCGGCTATGCGGTCGACCAGGTGGCCAACGGCTCGGAGGCCGACGCGGCGCTCGCGGGCCACGAGTTCGACCTGTTGATCCTCGACCTCGGCCTGCCCAAGCTGCACGGCTTCGAGGTGCTGCGCAAGCTGCGCGCGCGCGGCAGCAGCGTGCCGGTGCTGATCCTCACGGCCGCCGACAGCGTCGAGCAGCGCGTCAAGGGCCTGGACCTGGGCGCCGACGACTACATGGCCAAGCCCTTTTCGCTGCAGGAGCTGGAAGCGCGCGTGCGCGCGCTGATGCGCCGGGGCCTGGGCACCGCGTCGAACCTGCTCAAGCACGGGCCGCTGACGTTCGACGCCAGCGGCCGCGTGGCCTACCTCAACGACCAGATGGTCGAGCTCTCGGCGCGCGAGCTGAGCCTGCTCGAAGTGCTGCTGCAGCGCGCCGGGCGCCTGGTCAGCAAGGACCAGCTCGTCGAGCGGCTGTGCGAGTGGGGCGACGAGGTCAGCAGCAACGCCATCGAGGTCTACATCCACCGCCTGCGCAAGAAGATCGAGCACGGCCCGGTGCGCATCGCCACCGTGCGCGGGCTGGGCTACTGCCTGGAGAAGATCACCGGCTGAGCGCCGCGCCCGCGGCCCCGGCCTCGATGCCGATGAACGACCCGCGGCCGCCCTTCGTCGCCAGCAAGCCGCCGCCGGTGGGCGACCTGCCGGGGCGGCGCGCGCGCCATCGCAGCAGCACGCTGCGCGGCCCGAATGGCGTCTTCGCGCGCGCCGAAAGCGAGCCCCGCTCGCTGTTCGGCGAGATGCTCGACTGGGTGCTCGCGCCACTGCTGTTCCTGTGGCCGATGAGCCTGGCGCTGACGTGGGTGGTGGCCCAGAACATCGCCAACCAGCCGTACGACGCCGAGCTGCGCCGCCTCGTGCACAGCGTGGCCGCGCAGGTGTCGGCCGGACGCGAGCCGCTGATCCGCAGCAACGGCAGCGGCACCGAGGAGCAGATCGACCGCATCGCGCGCACGCTCGTGCAGGGCGACGACGAGACCGACCGCTGGTTCCAGGTGCTCGGCCGGCGCGGCCAGCTGCTGGCCGGCGACGCCGCCCTCGTCGTGCCGCCGGGCGAACACGCCGTGGCGGGTGTCGTGCACCTGCGCGAGGACGTGCTGCACGACGCGCCGGTGCGCGTGGCCTACCTGTGGCTGGCGACGAGCAACGAGGAGCGCAACAACGACGCCCTCGTGCAGGTGGCCGAGACGCTGGCGCTGCGCGAGCGGCTGGCCGTCGACATCATCAAGGGCGTGCTGCTGCCGCAATTCCTGATCCTGCCGCTGGCGGTGATGCTGGTGTGGCTGGCGCTGTCGCGGGGCTTTCGGCCGCTGGAAGAACTGCAGCAGCTGATCCGCCGCCGCGAGGCCAACGACCTCTCGCCGATCCCCGAGCGCGGCGTGCCCGAGGAGGTGGCGCCGCTGGTGCGCTCGATCAACGACCTGCTGCAGCGGCAGGACCACTCGATGGCGCTGCAGCGCCAGTTCCTCGCCGATGCCGCGCACCAGTTGAAGACGCCGCTGGCGGGCCTGCGCACGCAGGCCGAACTCGCGGCGCGCGAGATCGACGGCGGCCGCGGCGACCCGCGCTCGATGCGGCACTCGCTGCGCCAGATCGCCGTGTCCAGCCAGCGCGCGGCGCACATGGTCAACCAGCTCTTGTCGATGGCGCGCGCCGACGCCGACAGCACGACGCTGAAGCCGCAGTGGGTGGACCTCGGGGCGATCGCACGGCATGTCGTGCGCGATTTCGTGCCGCGGGCGATGGAGCGGCGCATCGACCTCGGCTACGAGGGCCCCGAAGACGACACCGGCGCGACGCTGCCCACGCGCCTGATGGCCGAGCCGGTGCTGCTGGGCGAACTGGTGCGCAACCTCGTCGACAACGCGTTGCAGTACACGCCGGCCGGCGGCACCGTGACGGCGCGCGTCTCGCACGACGAAGCCGCGGCGACGCTGGTGCTGGAGGTTGAAGACACGGGCCCCGGCATTGCGCCGAACGAACGTGACCTCGTCTTCAGGCCGTTCTACCGCGCGCTCGGCACGCAGGTCGACGGCAGCGGCCTCGGCCTCGCGATCGTGCAGGAGGTGGCGATGCGCCACGGCGCGAGCGTGACGATCGACGACACGCGGCCGCGCCACGGCGACACGGCCGAGGCGCCGGGCGCGCGCTTCACCGTGCGGCTGCCGCGCGGCACGCCACCGCCCGGCGCGGCGGCGTGAAGCGCGGCGATCAAGACCGCATCAACTGCCGGCTGCGCGCCACCGACATCAGGATGCCGAGGCCCAGGCCCAGCATCACCATCGCCGTGCCGCCGTAGCTGACGAACGGCAGCGGCACGCCCACCACCGGCAGGATGCCGCTGACCATGCCCATGTTGACGAACGCGTAGGTGAAAAAGCCCATCGTCACCGCGCCGGCCAGCAGGCGCGAGAACACCGTCGGCGCGTCGGCGGCGATCGCCAGGCCGCGCAGGATCAGCGCCGACAGCGCCACCAGCAGCACGACCACGCCGACAAAACCGAACTCCTCGCAGAAGGCGGCGAAGATGAAGTCGGTGGTGCGCTCGGGAATGAATTCCAGGTGCGTCTGCGTGCCCTGCATGAAGCCCTTGCCGCCGACGCCGCCCGAGCCGATGGCGATCATGCCCTGGAGGATGTGAAAGCCCTTGCCGAGCGGATCGCGCGCAGGGTCCAGCAGCGTGCAGACGCGGTGCTGCTGGTACTCGCGCAGGACCGGCCAGCGCACACCCTCGCCGCACAGTTCTTCCTGCCCGGTGACCAGCGCGACGACGCCTGCGCCCACCAGCAGCGCCGCCGGCAGCACGAGGCGCCACGACAGCCCCGCGAAGAAGATGACGAACAGGCCCGCGGCCAGGATCAGCAGCGCGGTGCCGAGGTCGGGCTGCCGCGCCACCAGCAGCACCGGTAGCGCCAGCAGCAGCGCCGCCGCGGCGAAGTCGGCGGCGCTCCGTTGCCCCTCGCGCTTCTGGAACCACCAGGCCAGCATGAGCGGCACCGCGATCTTCATGATTTCGCTCGGCTGGATGACGAAGCCGATGTTGAGCCACCGCGTCGCGCCCTTGCGCGTGATGCCGAAGAGCGCCACCGCGATGAGCAGCACGATGCCCGCGGTGTACAGCGGCACCGCCAGGCGCTCCATCTTGTGCGGCGGCACCTGCGCGACGACGAAGGTCACCGCCAGCGCCAGCGCCATGTTGCGCGCATGGTCGACGAAGCGCGTGCCGTGGTCGTAGCCGGCCGAATACATCGCCACCAGGCCGATCGCGCCGAGCACGGCCATCGCCGCGAGCAGCAGGCCGTCGAAGCCGGTAAACACGTGGCGCGCGCGCTGCCACGGCGAGGGCTGCTCGAAGATGGCGGTCATCGGGCACTCGCGAGTTGCGGGCCGGCGGCCGAGGCAGGCGCCGCCGGACCGGTCGATGCACGCATGCCCGCCGCCGGCCGCTGCGCCAGCACCATGTCGGCGGCGCGCCTTGGCACGCCCACCGGCGCGGCCGAGCGGCCCTGCCGCGTCAACGCGATGTCCTCGGCGCTCGGGACCTGGCCGAGCAGCAGGTAGTCGAAGACGCGCCGGGCGATCGGCGCGGCCGCTTCGGCGCCGAAGCCGGCGTTCTCGACGACAACGGCCAGCGCCACGGTCGGCGCCTCCAGCGGGGCGGCGGCGATGTACAGCGAGTGGTCGCGCTGGTGCTCTTCCAGCTTGGCGGCGTTGTACTTCTCGTTCTGCCGGATGCCCACCGCCTGCGCGGTGCCGGTCTTGCCCATGCTGCGATAAGGCGCGCCCGCGAAGACGCGCGTCGACGTGCCCTCCTGCGTCACGCCAAAGAGCGCGCGCTTGATCAGCTCGACATGCGCCGGCGCCAGCGCAAGCGGCTCCTGCGGCTCGGCGGCGACGCCTTGCTTCTCGCGCGTCAGCACGTCTTCGACTTCGCGCACCAGGCGCGGCGCCGGGCGCAAGCCGCCGCTGACGAGCGTGGCAGTGGCGCGCGCCAGCTGCAGCATCGTGAAGTTGTTGTAGCCCTGGCCGATGCCAAGCGAAATCGTTTCGCCGGCATACCAGCGCTGCTGCTCGGGCCGCCGGTAATAGCGGCGCTTCCATTCGGTGGAAGGCAACACGCCGGTCAGTTCACCTTCGAGGTCGATGCCGCTTTTCTGCCCGAAGCCGAACGGCGACAGCAGCTCGTGCATCAGGTCGACGCCCATCTCGTTGGCCAGCGAGTAGTAGTAGACGTTGCTCGACTTGACGATCGAGCGCGTCATGTCCACCGCGCCGAGGCCGTGGTCGCCGTGGCTGCGGAAGGTGTGGTTGCCGAACTGGAAGACGCCGCCGTCGTGGATGACGGTATTCGCGTCGCGCTTGCCGCTTTGCAGCGCCGCCATGGCCAGGAACGGCTTGAAGGTCGACCCCGGCGGGTAGGTGCCACGCAGCGCGCGGTTCAGCAGCGGCTTGTCGATGCTCTCGTTGAGTTCGCGCCAGCTCTCGACGTCGATGCCCTCGACGAAGAGGTTCGGGTCGAAGGTCGGCTTGCTGACGAAGGCGAGCACCTCGCCGTTGCGCGGGTCGAGCGCGACCAGCGCGCCGCGGCGATCGCCGAACAGTTCCTCGACGAGCGCCTGCAGCCGGATGTCGACCGAGAGCCATAGCTGGTTGCCCGGCGTCGGCGGGTGGCTGGCCAGCCTGCGCACGGCGCGCCCGCCGGCGCTCGTCTCGACCTGCTCGACGCCGGTGTGCCCGTGCAGCTCCTCCTCGTAGCTCTGCTCGAGGCCGAGCTTGCCGATGTACTCGGTGCCCTTGTAGTTGCCCTGGCGCTCGTCGTCCCACGCCTCCATCGCGCGCTTCTCGGCCTGGTTGATGCGGCCGATGTAGCCCAGCAGGTGGCTGCCGACCTCACCCAGCGGGTAGTGCCGAAAGAGCCGAGCCTTCACCTCGACGCCCGGGTAGCGGAAGCGCTGCGCCATGAAGCGCGCGACCTCCTCGTCGGTCAGGCGCGTGCGCAGCGGCAGCGACTCGAAGCTCTTGCTGTCTTCGAGCAGGCGCTTGAAGCGCCGGCGGTCGCGCGGCTGGATATCGACCCACTGCGCCAGCGAATCGACCAGCGCGTCGACGGCGGCGGCGCCGCCCTCGATGCGCGCCGGCGTCACCTCCAGCGTGTAGGCCGAGTAGTTGGTGGCCAGCACGACGCCGTGGCGGTCGACGATGAGGCCGCGGTTGGGCACGATCGGCACCACCGCCGTGCGGTTGCTCTCGGCCTGCGCGGCGAGTTCCTCGTGGCGCACGATCTGCAACTGCGCCAGGCGCGCAGCCAGCAGCGCGAAGCCGAGCACGACGAACACCGCCGCGACGAGCAGGCGGCCGTGGAAGCGCGTCAGCTCACGCTCGAGGTTGCGCAGTTCGGCTTGGCGCTGCGCGCGGCGGCGGAAGTTCAGCCACGCGAGGCTCGACAGCGGGGCGGGCATGCGGCGGTCGGAGTGGCAGGGTAAGTGGGAGCCGCGGCTTGGCATTGCCGCGCCGTGTTCACAGCGGCCGATTTTCGTCCGGGTCCGGGGCGCGGCGCTGCGGTGCCAGCAACACCAGCGTCGCCAGCGGCCACAGCGCCGCTTCGAACAGCGGGGCGAGCAGGAACGACCAGCCCGGGAACGCGTCGCCGGCGACGAGCCGCACGACAAGCTGCAGCACGTGCGCGGCGACGAACAGCGGCAGGATCTGCGCCGCCTGCCCCGCGAGGCCGAACCACAACAGCCGCCGGTGCATCGAGATCGCCACGAATCCGAGCAGCGCATAGGCCAGCGCGTGCTGGCCGAGCAGCGCGGCCTGGTGCACGTCCATCAGCAGGCCGAACAGGAACCCCCAGCCGATGCCGACGCGGCGCGGCTGGTGCACGCCCCAGAACACGATGACGACGGCCAGCCAGTCGGGCATCGCCGGCTGGCGGCCGAACGGCAGCAGGTTCAGCGCAAACGCCACCAGCAGCGAGGCGATGATGAACAGCGGCCGCGCGGGCAGCAGCAGCTGGGCGTCGCTGCGCGGCATGATCATCGGCCGCCGCTCCGTGGCCGGTTGATGGCGGCGTCGCGGCGCTCGCGCGTGTCCGGTGCGTCGCGGCCTTCCTGCACCGCCGAGGCCGGCAGCTCCGGGCGCTGCACGTGCATCGGTTCGAGCACGAGCACGAAGCGCACGCCGTCGGGCGACGCGGCTGTCTGCAGCGTGACGAGCGCAAAGCCCGATTCGGCACGCCGCTCGACCGTGTGCACCGTGGCCACCGGCAGGCCGGCCGGGTAGACGCCGTCCAGCCCGCCGGTGACGAGCGCGTCGCCGACGCGCACGTCGGCGTTGGCCGACGTGAAGCGCAGCTCCATCAGGCCGCCGCCGGCGCCGCCGAAGGCCGCCGCGCGCTGCGACGTGCGCGTGTTCAGCACGGGAATCGCCGCGTCGCGGTCGGCCAGCAGCGTCACCTCGGAGGTCTGGGCGTAGACGCGCGTCACCTGGCCGAGCACGCCGGCGGCGTCGACGACCGGCGCGCCGAGCAGCACGCCGTGCCGGCTGCCGCGGTCGAGGATCCACTTGTGCGTGAACGGGTCGGCCGCCTCGTACATCACCTCGGCGGCGAGCGAGCGCACCGGCAGCGCCGGCCCGAGATCGAGCAGCGCACGCAGCGTGGCGTTGTCGCGGTCGAGCTGCACCGCGCGCTGCGCCCCCTGCGACTGGCGCACGAGCGCCTCGCGCGCTTCGCGCTCGGCGCGCTGCGCGGCGGCGAGGCCCTCGAAGTAGCCGGCGCCGGCAAAGAGCCACTGCGCCGGCAGCGCCGCCACGCTTTGCAGCGGCGTCAGCACCGCGGCCAGCGCCTGGCGCAGCGGCACGGCGACGGTGAAGCGCGCATCGGCCACCATCAGGAACACCGCCAGCGCGGCGAAGAACGCGAGCCGCGTCGCCGCCGAGGGGCCCTGGCGGAAGAACGGCGGCGGCGTGCGTTCGAGCGTGCCGAGCGGCATGGCGGCGGCTGAGCGGAAGGGCGGAAGAGCAGGCGGCTGCGCTGCCGCGGCGCCGCTACTCCGACGTGAAGATCGTCGGCAGCCGCTCCATGCGCTCCAGCGCAATGCCGCAGCCGCGCACGACGCAGGTCAGCGGATCCTCGGCCACCAGCACCGGCAGGCCGGTTTCCTCGGAGAGCAGACGGTCGAGGTCACGCAACAGCGCGCCGCCGCCGGTGAGCATCATGCCGCGCTCGGCGATGTCGGCGCCCAGTTCGGGCGGCGTCTGCTCGAGCGCGTTCTTCACCGAGCTGACCATCTGGTTCAGCGGGTCGGTCAGCGCTTCGAGGATCTCGTTGCTGCTGATCGTGAAGCTGCGCGGCACGCCTTCGCTGAGGTTGCGGCCCTTGACTTCCATCTCCTTCACCTCGCTGCCGGGGAAGGCGCTGCCGATCGTCTTCTTGATCGATTCGGCAGTGGGCTCGCCGATCAGCATGCCGTAGTTGCGGCGGATGTAGTTGATGATCGCTTCGTCGAACTTGTCGCCGCCGACGCGGATGCTGCCCTTGTAGACCATACCCCCGAGGCTGATGACGCCGACCTCGGTGGTGCCGCCGCCGATGTCGACGACCATCGAGCCCGAGGCTTCGGAGACCGGCAGGCCGGCGCCGATCGCCGCGGCCATCGGTTCCTCGATCAGGTAGACATCCGATGCGCCGGCGCCGAGTGCGCTCTCGCGAATCGCGCGCCGCTCGACCTGCGTGCTGCCGCAGGGCACGCAGATGATGATGCGCGGGCTCGGCTTCAGGATCGAGCGCGGATGCACCATGCGGATGAACTGCTTGAGCATCTGCTCGGTGACGGTGAAGTCGGCGATGACGCCGTCCTTCATCGGCCGGATCGCCTCGATGTTGCCGGGCACCTTGCCGAGCATCGCCTTGGCGAGCTTGCCGACCGCCTGGATCGTCTTCTTGCCGTTCGGGCCGCCTTCGTGGCGGATGGCGACGACCGAGGGCTCGTCGAGCACGATGCCCTTGCCGCGCACGTAGATCAGCGTGTTCGCGGTGCCCAGGTCGATGGCGAGGTCGGTCGAGACGTAGCGGCGCAGGGAGGCGAACATGAGGCTGAAGGAGCGCGGGGCGGCGGAGGCTGGGTCGAGTGCGGCTTGGATGAAGCGGAGTTTCCGGTTGCCCTGCGGCCTTCGGGCAGCGGGCGATAATAACCGAACCCCCTAGGAAGAAGGCCCTGGCGAGGCCCGTTTGCACAAGGTTGCAGGGGGCCGCGAGAGGCCCGTTTCGCTGCGTCATCGCTGCGCCTTCCACCCCCGGTTTGCTCCCCTTCGCCCCTGCTCGCCCCGCTCGCCGCTTTCGTCCCTTTCTCCAGCAACCGATGGCCCTGACCCCCGACGACGTGAGCCGCATCGCGCATCTGGCGCGGCTCGAACTGACCGATGCCGAAGCCGGCGCGATGCTCCTGCAACTCAACGGCTTCTTCCGCATCGTCGAGCAGATGAGCGCGGTCGACACACGCGGCGTCGAGCCGCTGTACACGCCGCTGGCGGCGCTCACCGAGGTGGCGACGAGGCTGCGCGACGACGACGTCACCGAGATGGCTGGCGGCGCCGACGAGCGCGCGCGCAACCAGGCGAGCGCGCCGGAGGTGCAGGACGGCCTCTTCCTCGTGCCGAAGGTGATCGAGTGAGCGCCGCATGGATGAACGGCGCGAAGGGCGGCGTCGCGGGCCTGGCGCGCCGGCTCGCCGCGCGCGAGGTGTCCAGCGTCGAGGTCGTGCGTGCGCACCTCGATGTGATCGCCTCCGTCGAAAGCCGCGCGCTCGGCGCCTTCCTCGCCGTCGACGCCGAACATGCGCTCGCCGATGCGCAAGCTGCCGACGAACGCCGCGCACGCGGCGAGGCCGGGCCCCTGACCGGCGTGCCGGTCGCGCACAAGGACATCTTCGTCACCGACCACGCGCGCTCGGGCCTGCCGACGACCGCCGGCTCGAAGATGCTCGTCGGCTACCAGAGCCCGTTCGACGCCACCGTCGTCGCGCGGCTGGGAACGGCCGGCGCCGGCATGGTGACGCTCGGCAAGCTCAACTGCGACGAGTTCGCGATGGGCTCGTCGAACGAGAACTCGGCGTTCGGCCCGGTGCTGAACCCGTGGGACGCCACGCGCGTGCCCGGCGGCTCGTCGGGAGGCTCGGCGGCGGCGGTCGCCGCGCGCCTCGTGCCGGCGGCCACCGGCACCGACACTGGCGGCTCGATCCGCCAGCCGGCGAGCTTTTGCGGCGTCACCGGCATCAAGCCGACCTACGGCCTGTGCTCGCGCTGGGGCATGGTGGCGTTTGCGTCCAGCCTCGACCAGGCCGGGCCGCTGGCGCGCACCGCCGAGGACTGCGCGCTGTTGCTCTCGGCGATGAGCGGCTTCGATGCGCGCGATGCGACCAGTGCGGAGCGGCCGCCGGTCGACCTGCACGCGGCGATGCAAACGCAGCGCGAAGGCGCAACGGCCGGCCGGCCGCTGGCGGGCCTGCGTATCGGGCTGCCGAAAGAGTTCTTCCCCGCCGCGCTCGCTGCCGACGTGGCCGGCGCCGTGCGCGCCGCGCTTGCGGAATTGGAGAAGCTCGGCGCCACCCTCGTCGACGTGAGCCTGCCGCGCACCGAGCTCGCGATTCCCGTCTACTACATCATCGCGCCGGCCGAGGCGAGCTCGAACCTGAGCCGCTTCGACGGCGTGCGCTACGGCCACCGCACCGCCGCGCCCGCCGACCTGATGGCGCTGTACAAACATAGCCGCAGCGAAGGCTTCGGGCCCGAGGTCAAGCGCCGCATCATGATCGGCACCTACGTGCTCAGCCACGGCTACTACGACGCCTACTACCTGCAGGCGCAGAAGCTGCGCCGCATGATCGCCGACGACTTCCAGGCTTGCTTCAAGCAATGCGACGTGATCGCCGGCCCGGTGGCGCCGACGGTGGCATGGAGGCTCGGCGCGCAGGCCGGCGACCCGGTGAAGGCGTACCTCGCCGATATCTTCACGCTGCCGGCAAGCCTGGCCGGGCTGCCCGGCATGAGCGTGCCGGCCGGCACGGGCGAAGGCGGCATGCCGGTGGGGCTGCAACTGATCGGCAACTACTTCGCCGAGGGCACGCTGCTGCACGCCGCGCACGCCTTGCAGCAGGCCACCGACTGGCACCTGCGGGAGCCGCAGCGATGAACACGAAGGTGACGAAGGGCCCTGCGCCGGCTTCGGCCGCCGCCGCCGCCGGCCCCGCCCTCGTGCGCGGCTGGGAGGTGGTGATCGGCCTCGAAACGCACGCGCAGCTCTCGACTGTGAGCAAGATCTTCAGCGGCGCATCCACCGCGTTCGGCGCCGAGCCGAACACGCAAGCCTGCGCGCTCGATCTCGCGTTGCCCGGCACGCTGCCGGTGCCCAACCGCGGCGCGGTGGAGCGTGCGATCCGCTTCGGCATCGCGGTCGGCGCGAAGGTGGCGCCGATGTCGATCTTCGCGCGCAAGAACTACTTCTACCCCGACCTGCCCAAGGGCTACCAGATCAGCCAGTACGAGATTCCGGTCGTGCAGGGCGGCACGATGTCGTTCGTGGTCGGCGGCGGCAGCAACGGCGCAGGCACGACGAAGACCGTGCGCCTGACGCGCGCGCACCTCGAGGAGGACGCGGGCAAGAGCCTGCACGAGGATTACCACGGCATGACCGGCATCGACCTGAACCGGGCCGGCACGCCGCTCCTGGAAATCGTCTCCGAGCCCGACATGCGCAGCAGTGCCGAGGCGGTGGAGTACGCGCGCGCGCTGCACACGCTCGTCGTGTGGCTCGGCATCTGCGACGGCAACATGCAGGAGGGCAGCTTCCGCTGCGACGCCAACGTCTCGATTCGCCGGCCGGGCGCGCCCTTCGGCACGCGGCGCGAGATCAAGAACCTGAACAGCTTCCGCTTCCTGCAGCAGGCGATCGACGCCGAGGTGCAGTGGCAGATCGAGCGGCTCGAAGACGGCCTCGCGATCGAGCAGGCGACCGTGCTCTTCGACCCGGCCACCGGCCAGACGCGCGCGATGCGCACGAAGGAAGACGCGCACGACTACCGCTACTTCCCCGACCCCGACCTGCCACCGCTGGTGATCGCGCCCGAGTGGGTGGAGCGCGTGCGCGCCGCGATGCCCGAACTGCCCGGCGCGATGGCCGAGCGCTTCCAGCGCGACGACGGCCTGCCCGCCTACGACGCGGCGATGATGACGCAAAGCCTTGCGTTCGCCCGCTGCTACGAGGCGGTGCGCGCGGCCAGCGGCCAGCCGAAGCTCGCGGCGAACTGGTTGATGGGCGAGGTGAGCAAGCGGCTGAACGCCGAGGAGCGGGCGATCGACGCGATGCCGGTGGCGCCGGCCGTGCTCGGCGCGTTGATCCGCCGCGTTGCCGACGGCACGGTGTCGAACAACGGCGCGCGGCAGGTGTTCGAGGCGCTGTGGGCTGAGGGCGCGGATTCCACCGACGCCGCGGCGCGCGTCGACGCGCAGATCGATGCACTCGGCCTGCGGCAGATGAACGACGCCGGCGCCCTCGAAGCGATCGTCGACGAGGTGATCGCGGCGAACGCGAAGTCGGTGCAGGAGTTCCGCGCCGGCAAGGACAAGGCCTTCAACGCGCTCGTCGGCCAGGTGATGAAGGCGAGCAAGGGCAAGGCCAACCCGGCGCAGGCCGGCGAGTTGTTGCGGCAGCGGCTGGGCGGCGCGGGCGGGTAAGGGCCTCGCTTCTTGCGTATCGACGCGCTGGGTGGGGGCCGCCTGCGTAGACCTGCGCAGGATCGGGCCGCCGAGGGTCCCGGCTCCGTTCGTGTCCTTTTCTTGGCTTCGCTTCGCTCGCCCACGATGCATCCTTTACCTCGCTGCGCGGGGACCCGCGGTGGCCCGATCCGGCACCGGCGCGGCGTACGAAGAGGGGCAAGGCGCTGGCGAGGCGCCGCCACCGAGGGCCAAGGATGCCGGGTGGCCGGCGCAGCGAGGTAAGAGGAGGGAATCGACCGAGCGCAGCGAGGGAGAGGACTGACACGAGCGCAGTCGGCCACCCGGCGTCCTCGGCCCGGCCCGAAGCGGCGACCGGCGACCGGCGACCGGCGACAGGCGACCGGCGAAGCTCAGCGGCTAGCCGCTGACGCCGGCCGCGGTGGCTTTGGCGACGCCGCCACTGGCGCCGGCATCGGCCCCAGCGAGCCGGGCTGCGCGCCGGCCCACAGCCTGCGCAGGCGCTCGAGCTCGAGGTCGTAGAAGCTGTTGACGCGGTCGAGTTCGGCCGCTTGCGTCGCCGCGGCGTTGCGCTGCGCGGCCACCGCGGCGTCGTTGGCGTCGAGCTGCTGCTTGATCTTCGGCGGCAGCGGCTTGCCCTCGTAGAACTCGGCCTCGTTGATGAGCGGCACGCGCTCGCGTGCCAGCTCGGCAAGCCGCCGCTCGGTGGCGGCGATGGCCAGCCGCAGCGGCTCGAGCGCCAGCTCGCGCGCCCGGCCGTGTGCGGCCTCGTTCGGGTAGCGCGCCATCAGGTTGCGTTCGCGCCGCATCGCATCGAGCTGCGCGGCGCGCGCCTCGGCGGCGCGGCGCTCGCGCGCTTCGCGTTCGGCGCGCTCCTCGGCGGTGTAGGTCGGCGGGATGACGGTGCGCACCGAGCCGTCGCGGTTCAGCAGCAACTGCTCCTTATGGCGGCACTCGGCGATCGGCCGGTCGGAGGTGAGCTTGCGCCCCTGGTCGTTGACGCAGGTGTAGATGCCGCCGGCCGCGGCGGAGTTCGTCTGCGCAGTCGCGGCCAGCGGCGCCAGCGCGAGCAGGCTACCCAAGACGGTGAGGATCCCGAGGAAGGCCGCGCGGCGCATCACCTACACCCCGTAGCGCTCGCGATAGGCGGCCACCGGCGCGGCGTGCGCGGCGAGCGCCGGGTCGTCGCTGCTGCGCAGCACCTGCAGCAGGTCGTCGAGCGTGGCGATCGCCGCCACTTCGAGCTTCAGCTCGCGCCGGATGTACTGCACGGCGCTGTAGGGCAGGTCGGCGCCACCGTCGGGCGAGGTCGCCTTCTCCTGGCGATCGAGCGCGATCGCCAGCCCGCAAGGCCGCGCGCCGGTGCGCTCGATCAGCGCCATCGATTCACGCACCGAGGTGCCGGCCGAGACGACGTCATCGACGACGAGCACGCGGCCGGCGAGCGGCGCGCCGACCAGCGTGCCGCCTTCGCCGTGGTCCTTGGCTTCCTTGCGGTTGTAGGCGAACGGCACGTTGCGCCCGCGGCGCGCGAGCTCGACCGCCACGGCGGCGGCCAGCACGATGCCCTTGTAGGCCGGGCCGAAC
Organism: Betaproteobacteria bacterium; assembly: GCA_016716535.1. Taxonomy (GTDB): domain Bacteria; phylum Pseudomonadota; class Gammaproteobacteria; order Burkholderiales; family Burkholderiaceae_C; genus Rubrivivax. The sequence continues at coordinate 966,050 of JADJWD010000007.1, forward strand.
AGCATGTCGAAGGCGACGCGGCCCTCGCCGCCGGCCAGCAGGCGCCGCGCATAGAACTCCGCCAGCCGCCCGAGCTTGGCGCCGTCGTCGAACAGGCCCGCGTTGAAGAAGTACGGCGACAGCCGGCCAGCCTTGGTGCGGAACTCGCCGAAGCGCAGCACGCCCGAGCGCACGGCGAAGTGGACGAACTCGTGCGCGAGCGTCGGATCGGAGCCGGCCGGGGAGGCCGCTGAGGCTGAAGAAGAAGCCGCCGTCATGAGATTGCTGTGAGGTGCCTGGGGCTTATCGGTGCACGGCGCTTGAACTGAACGCCCGGGCGCCTGAACGCCAGAACGCCATGGCGGTGCGGCCGGCCGACAACCGCTGCCTGGGGCCGTGAACGGGGTGTTGACAGCGGCGCGGATTGTAGGCACGCGGGCTACACCGGCTTGACCGGCATCAGCGGCGCAAATTCGCCGCTTTCCTTCGCCTTCCACGCCGCGATCGCGCGGCCCATCTCGCCGATGTCGAAGATCGCGCTTTGCAGCAGCGTCATCTGGTCCAGCGCGTCGGCCGTCGGGTGGTCGACCGCGTAGTTGATCGCGAGTTTGCTGCCGGCCACCGCCAGCGGCGACTTCGCGGCGATCGTCGCGGCGAGCTGCAACGCATGCGCGACGGTCGCCGTGGCGTCGGGCAGCACGGCGTTGACGAGGCCGGCGGCGAGCGCGCGTTCGGCGCCAAGGCGCTCGCCGGTGTAGGCCATCTCGCGCGCCAGGGCCGGCGGCACGATCTTCGGCAGCCGCTGCAAGACGCCGAGATCGGCGGCCATGCCGATGTGGATCTCCTGCACGGTGAAGAAGGCGTCGGCGCTGCACACGCGGATGTCGCAGGCCGCCGCCAGATCGAGCCCGCCGCCGATGCAGCCGCCCTGCACAGCGGCGATGACCGGAAAACGCGCCTGCTCGATCACGTCGAAGCAGCGCATCAGCTGGCGCAGGTAGTCCTGGAAGGCCAGCCGCGCGCGCGCATCGGCCATCTGCAGCATCGACGCGACGTCGTTGGCGCCGGCGAACACGTCGAGCGCCATGCCGGCGCTGAAGTGCCGGCCGGTGGACGACAGCACGAGCACACGCGCGCGGCCCTCGGCGTTCAGCGCCGCGACGGCGTCGCGCACGGCCGGGAAGAACGCCGGCGTCATCGTGTTCAGCCGCTCGGGCCGGCTGAGCTGCAGATGCGCCACGCCGCCGGGCAGCGTCTCGAGATCGAAAAAGTCGGTCTTCATGCGGCGAGGATAGTGCGGCGGGCCGACGTGATGAAATCAGCCCCATGACACGGGCCGGCAAGTCCGCCATCGAAGCGGCCATGGAAGGCGTGAAGAAGCGCGCCAAGGCGCCGGCGGCGACGCCTGCGCCCGAGGCCGCGCCGGTGGCGGCCGACGCGATCGCCGGGGTCGTTGTCGATGCGCCGGTGCCGCCGCCGCCGCCCGCGAAGCCGGCGCGAGCAACGAAGGACCGGCCGCCGCGGCGGGCGAAGGAGCCGGCCCGGGAGGCGCCGCCGCCGCTGCCACCGCCGCCTCGGCCCGCCTCGTCGGCGATGCCGGCGGCCCCCGCTGCGCCGCAGGACGAGCAACTCGTCACGCAAGACGGCCTGAAGCTGCACCTGCGCCGCTGGCCGGCGGGTGCCGACGCGCGCGGCACGGTGCAGATCGTGCACGGCCTGGGTGAGCACATCGGCCGCTACGAGCACGTCGCGCGCGCGCTCAACACCGCGGGCTGGCACGTCGCCGGGCACGACCAGCGCGGCCACGGCCGCAGCGAGGGCGCGCGCGGCACCGTCGCGCATCCGTTGGCGCTGCTGGGCGACCTGGCGATGGTCACCGACCACCTGCGCACCCCCGGCCGCCGCGTGCTGCTCGGCCACAGCCTGGGCGGGCTCGTCGCCGCGCGCTTCGTCGCCGAGGGACTGCAGGCGCACGTGGCGCGCTTCGCGCGCGACTTCGACGCGCTGGTGCTGTCGTCGCCGGCGCTGGCGCTCGGGCTCACGCGCGGGCAGCGGGTCCTGCTGGCCGTGCTCGGGCGCCTGGCGCCGAACCTGCGCATCTCCAACGGCCTGCGGCCGCAGTGGATCTGCCGCGACCCCGCGGTCGTCGCCGACTACGTGAACGACCCGCTGGTGCACGACCGGGTCACGCCGCGCCTGGTGCGCTTCATGGTCGACAACGCGGCGTTCGTGCAGGCGCTGGCGCCGCGCTGGCGCTTGCCGACGCTGCTGCTGTGGGCCGGCGACGATGCCTGCGTCGACCCCGAAGGCAGCAAGGCCTTCGCCGCCGCCGCACCGAGCGGCGTGCTGTTCAAGCGCTGCTACCGCAGGCTCTACCACGAGATCTTCAACGAGCCCGAGCAGGCCGACGTGCTGGCCGACCTGATGCAGTGGCTGAACCAGCGCTTCTGATTCCCATCTTCGACCCCACGGAGGCCCGATGAACGCACCTGTCCGCCCCGCCGAAGCGCAAGCCCTGGCCGCCTACGCCGACGAGGCCTGGGACCAGCGCATCGTGCCGGCGCTCACCGACTACATCGGCGTGCCTGCGAAGAGCCCGATGTTCGACGCCGACTGGGCCGCGCACGGCCTGCTCGAACGCGTCGTCGCCGACGCGGCGCGCTGGGTCGAAAGCCGCAACGTCGCCGGGCTGAAGCTCGAAGTCGTGCGCCTGCCCGGGCGCACGCCGCTCATGTTCATCGACATCCCGGCGACACGCGCGGCCGCGGCGGGCAGCGGCGACACCGTGCTGCTCTACGGTCACCTCGACAAGCAGCCGGAGTTCAACGGCTGGCGCAGCGACCTCGGCCCCTGGACGCCGAAGTACGAGGGCGGCCTGCTCTATGGCCGTGGCGGCGCCGACGACGGCTACGCGGTCTATGCGGCGATCACCGCCATCGAGGCGCTCGACCGCCAGGGCATCGCCCGGCCGCGCTGCGTGGGCCTTATCGAGACCTGCGAGGAAAGCGGCTCGCCCGACCTGCCCCTCTACATCGAGGCGCTGAAGCCGCGCCTCGGCAACATCGGCCTCGTCGTGTGCCTCGACAGCGGCGCCGGCAACTACGACCAGCTGTGGCTGACCAGCAGCCTGCGCGGCATGGTCAGCGGCGTGCTGAAGGTCGAGATCCTCACCGAGGGCGTGCACTCGGGCGATTCGAGCGGCCTCGTGCCGTCGTCGTTCCGCATCCTGCGCCAGGTGCTCGACCGGCTGGAGGACTCGAAGACCGGCCGCCTCTTGCCCGAGAGCTTCCACTGCGAGATCCCGGCCGCGCGTGTCGCGCAGGCCCAGGCGACCGCGGCGATCCTCGGCGACCTGGTGTGGAAGCGCTTCCCGTGGGCCTGCGGTGCCGACGGCGGCCCGGCGTTGCCGACGACCACCGATCCCGTGCAGGCGCTGCTCAATCGCACCTGGCGGCCGACGTTGAGCGTCACGGGCGCCGAGGGCTTCCCGGACCTCGCCAACGCCGGCAACGTGCTCAGGCCCCACACCGCGTTCAAGCTGAGCCTGCGGCTGCCGCCGCTCGTCGACGGTCATCAGGCGAGCGTGGCGTTGAAGCAGCTGCTCGAAGACAACGCGCCGTACAACGCCAAGGTCACATTCCACCCGGACGGCCGCGCCGGGGCGCTCGGCGCCACCGGTTGGGACGCGCCGGCGCTGGCGCCATGGCTCGAAGCGGCGCTCAACGCCGCCTCGACAACGCACTTCGGCGCGCCGGTGGGCTACATCGGCCAGGGCGGCACGATCCCCCTGATGAGTATGCTGGCCGCGGGCTTCCCGAAGGCGCAGATGATGGTCTGCGGCGTGCTCGGCCCGAAGTCGAACGCGCACGGGCCGAACGAGTTCCTGCACGTGCCCTACGGCAAGCGGCTGACGGCGGCGGTGTCGCAGGTGATCGCCGCCTGCCCGTGATCGAGCAACCAGGCGCGCCGCGCGCCGGCTAGAACGTGAAGCCGGCGCTGACCTCGCGGCCGCTCATCGGTTCCAGCAGCGCGAGCAGCGGTGCCAGCGGGCGATAGCGCAGCGCCACCTTCGTGCAATAGCCGAAGAAGCGCGGCAGGTCGCGCGCGTAATGGGGCTTGCCGTCGCGGTGCTTCAGGCGGCAGAAGATGCCGAGCACGCGCAGGTGCCGCTGCAACCCCATCCACTCCAGCGCGCGCCAGAACTCGCCGAAGTCTTCGGGCACCGGCAGCGCCGCGCGGCGTGCGGCCTGCCAGTAGCGCACGGCCCAGTCGATCTCCTGCTCTTCGGGCCAGGAGATGAACGCATCGCGCAGCAGCGACGCGAGGTCGTAGCTGATCGCGCCGGCCATCGCGTCCTGGAAGTCGAGCACGCCGGGCAGCGGCTCGCAGACCATCAGGTTGCGCGGCATGTAGTCGGCGTGCACGGCGACCACCGGCTGCGCGAGCGCGCTGCCGGCCAAGAGTAGCACGAGGCGCTTCCACGCCGCCTGCTGCACGTCGGTCCACTCGATGCCGAACTCGCGCCGCACGCACCACTCGGGGAAGAGCGCCAGCTCGGCCTCGATCAGCGCCTGGTCGTGGCGCGGCAGCGCGGCGGCCGGCACGCCGGCCTGCCAGCACACGAGCGCGTCGAGCGCGGCGCGCATCAGGCGGTCGGCTTCGGCGGGGTTCGTGTCCTGCGCTTCGCGCAGCGCGTCGAGGTACGAACGGCGGCCGAGATCACTGAGCAACAGGAAGCCGCGCGCCTCGTCACATTCGAGCACGCTGGGTGCATGCACGCCGGCCGCGGCGGCGAGCTGCGCGACCTTGACAAACGGCCGCACGTCCTCCTGCGGCGGCGGCGCGTCCATGACGATGAAGCTGCGCTCGGCGCCTTCGGCCGCACGTGCCTGCACGCGCAGATAACGGCGAAAGCTCGCGTCGGCGCTGGCGGGTTCGAGTGTCCCGGGCGCGAGGCCGTGGCGCGGCGCGATGCCGGCGAACCAGCGCTCGAACTCGCCGCGGCGCGCCGCATCGGACCAGGGGATCGGGGCGTTGGGCATCGATAATTCATTCTACGAACCGGGCCCTCGGGCCCCCATGCGGCCCCGATGCGAGTTCCCCCCCTGGCCCTGGCTGCGGCACTGTGTGCGTGCGCCGCGGGAGCCGAAGCCCAATCGACAGCGGCCGCGCACGGCGCGGCGTCGGCGCCTGCCACGTCGGCTTCTGCGCCGGCCGCACCTGCCGTGTCAGCCAGCGCGCCGCTCGCCCCGGCCGCCCGCCTGCAAGGCCCGCCGCGCGGCGAGGCGGCGCGCGCGCTGCCGATCATCCTGCAGGCGCGCACGCTGCAAGGCCAGCCCGGCCAGCAGACCGTTGCCGAGGGCGATGTCGAGTTCCGCCGCGGCGGCCTCGTCATCCGCGCCGATCGCATCGCCTACGACATGCCGCAGGACCGCGTCAACGCGCGCGGCCAGGTGCACATCGAGCGCGAGGGCGTCATCTACCGCGGCCCCGAGCTGCAACTGGACGTGCAGCGCTTCGAGGGCTTCTTCCTCGAACCGAGCTTCGAGTTCGTGCAGTTCGGCGCCGGCGGGCGCGCCGAGCGCGTCGACTTCCTCGGCCCCGGGCGCTCGCGCGCCGACAAGGCCAGCTACACGAGCTGCCCGCGCGAGGACGGCGTCGAGCCGGCGTGGGTGCTGCAGGCCGACCGCGTGCACCTGGACATCGACGCCAACGAAGGCGTTGCCGAGGGCGCGCGGCTGCGCTTTCTCGGCACGCCGATCCTCGCACTGCCGGCGATGAGCTTCCCGCTGTCGGACGCGCGCAAGTCCGGCTGGCTGCCGCCGACGGTGAACCTGGACAACCGCAGCGGCCTCGAGGTTTCGGTGCCGTACTACTGGGACATCGCGCCGAACCGCGACGCGACGCTGGCGCCGCGCGTCATCACGCGCCGCGGGCTCGCGGTCGACGCCGAATTCCGCTACCTCGAGCCGCGCTACGCCGGCGAGCTGCGCGTCGACGCGCTGCCCGACGACCGCCTGACCGAGACGGCGCGCGGGGCGGTGCACTGGCAGCACGAGGGCGGGCTGCCGTTGGGCATCACCGCGCGCGCCGACGTGGCGCGCGTGTCCGACGAGAACTGGTGGAAGGACTTCCCGAACCGCGGCCTGTCGATCGCGCCGCGGCTGCTGCCTTCGCGGCTGGCGCTCGAACGTGCGCTCGGCTGGTCGGGTGGGTCGGGCCTCGCCTACGCGCGTGTCCTGCAGTGGCAGGTGCTGCAGGGCACCGACGACGCGGTCGTCGCGCCGTACCACCGCCGGCCGCAGATCGGCCTGCGGCTGGACGGGCGCCTCGGCGGGGGGTCGTCCGGTTGGTTCTGGGGCCTGGAGTCGGAATACAACCGCTTCGAGCTGCCCTCGGCCGACCTCGCGCGCGCGTCGCGCATGGGCGGCGAGCGGGTGCACGCGCTCGGCTCGATCGCCTACGGGCGGCGCGAGGCGGCGCTGTGGCTGGTACCGAAGCTGACGCTGAACGCCGCCGCCTACGACGACGACGCGCGCGGCCGCGCCTCGCGCACGATCCCCACCTTCAGCGTCGACGCCGGCCTCGAGTTCGAGCGCGAGGCCACCGCCTTCGGCCGCGCGCTGCGCCAGACGCTCGAGCCGCGGCTCGTCTACGTCAACACGCCGACGCGCACCCAAAGCCACCTGCCGAGTTACGACGCGGCGGCCAAGGACTTCAACTTCGCGTCCATCTACAGCGAGAACGCGTTCTCCGGCATCGACCGCGTCTCCGATGCGCACCAGCTCACCGCCGGCGTCACGACGCGGCTCGTCGACGAGGCCACCGGCGGCGAGGCGCTGCGGCTGGCCGTCGTGCAGCGCTACCTCTTCCGCCCGCAGCAGGTGACGCCGCGGCCCGACGGCAGTGCCGACGGCGTGCCGCTGGACCAGCGGTTCTCCGACGTGCTGCTGCTCGGCTCGACGAACGTGCTGCCGAACTGGATCTTCGACGCCGCGGTGCAGTACAGCGCCGAGATCCAGCGCTCGGTGCGTTCGATCCTCGGCATGCGCTATTCGCCCGGGCGCTTTCGTACCGTGGCGACGACGTACCGCTTCGCGCGCGGGCTGTCGGAGCAGATCGAACTGGGCTGGCAGTGGCCGATCCTCGAACGCCCGGCGACACGCGTGCCGCTGCGCGGCACCTCGTCGTGCAGCGGCTCGTGGTACGGCGTCGGCCGCGTCAACTACAGCTTGAAGGACAGCCGCGTCACCGACTCGGTGCTCGGCATCGAGTACGACGCCGGCTGCTGGATCGGCCGCATCGTCGCCGAGCGGCTTTCCACCGGCCGCAGCGAGGCGACGACGCGATTGCTCGTGCAGCTCGAGCTGGTGGGGCTGTCGCGCCTGGGGTCCAACCCGCTGCGGGTCTTGAAGGACAATATTCCCGGCTATCAGATCCTGCGCGAGGAACGCCTGAGCCCGGTCGGCGCACCGGAGTAGCGGCCGGGCCGCTCCCTTCTCCTGCCCGTTGCGCGCCCTTTGCCCGTTTGCCCGTTTGCCCTCCGCCTTTCGCCCTTCGCGAGCGCCTCCTCGCCCATGACCTCACGTCTTCCCCGTTCCTTTTCGACTGTGTCCGCCGCGCGCGTTTCGTGGCTGCGGGGGTGGGCCTTCGTTACCGTGATGTGCGTCGCGACGGCGGCCACCTCGCAGACGACGCCGACTCGGCCGGCGCAGCCAGCACCGCCGTCACCCGGCAGCGTGCAACCCGGCGACTACATCGCCGCCGTCGTCAACTCCGAGCTGGTCACCGCCGGCGAAGTCGATCGCCGTGTCGAGGCGGCGATGGCCAACGCGTCGCGCCAGAACCTGCGCCTGCCGCCGGCAGCCGAGTTGCGCCGGCAGGTCTTCGACTCGCTGATCGAGGAGCGCGTGATCATCACCGTGGCGCGCGAGAGCGGCGTGCGCGTCGACGAGGCCGAGCTCGACCGCGCGGTGCAGAACATCGCGGCGCAGAACCGGCTGACGCTCACGCAACTGCGCGAGCGGTTGCGCGCCGACGGCACCGACATGACGCGCTTTCGCGCCGCGCTGCGCGACCAGATCCTGATCGAGAAGCTGCGCGAGCGCGAGGTCTACCCGCGTATCCGCGTCAACGACGAAGAAATCGAGCGCCATCTCGCGCAGCAGCGCGAGGCGGCGGCCGCCGACGCGCAGTTGAACATCGCGCAGATCCTCGTCACCGTGCCCGAGGGCGCGGCCGAGTCGCTGGTGACCGAGCGCCGCGCGCTGGCCGACAAGGCGCTGGCGCGGGTGCGCGCCGGCGAGCCGTTCGATCGCGTCGCGCGCGAGGTGTCGGAAGACGGCAACCGCGAGCGCGGCGGCGAGATCGGCCTTCGGCCCTCGTCGCGCCTGCCGGATTTGTTCACGGCCGCGGTGAAGGACTTCAAGGTCGGCGACGTGTCGGCGGCGCCGCTGCGTTCGCCCGCCGGCTTCCACGTCCTCAAGCTGCTGCAACGCGAAGGCGGCGCCGCAGCTACCGTGACGCAGACGCGCGTGCGCCACCTGCTGTTGCGCACGTCGCCGCAGCTCGCCGCCGACGTGGCTGCGCGGCGGCTCGCGGAATACCGCAGCGCCATCGAAAGCGGCCAGCGCACCTTCGAAGACCTGGCGCGCCAGTACAGCGAGGACGGCTCGGCCGCCTCGGGCGGCGACCTCGGCTGGACGACGCCCGGCTCGATGGTGCCGGAGTTCGAAGCGGCGATGAATGCGCTGCCGGTGGGCGGCCTGTCGGCGCCGGTGCCTTCGCGCTTCGGCGTGCATCTGATCCAGGTGCTCGAGCGGCGCGAGGCGGCGCTCGAACCGCGCCAGTTGCGCGAACAGGCGCGCAACGTCCTGCGCGAGCAGAAGTTCGAGCAGACGTACCTCGAGTGGGCCAAGGAGCTGCGCGCGCGCGCCTACATCGAGGTGCGCGACCCGCCGCAGTGAAGGCGCATCACGCCCGCAAGCGCTTCGGCCAGCACTTCCTCGCCGACGAGGCGGTGATCGAGGCCATCGTCGCGGCGATCGCGCCGCGGCCGGGCGAGGCGCTGGTGGAGATCGGGCCGGGCCTCGGCGCGCTGACGGCGCCGCTGCTCGCACGCGCCGGCGCGCTGACCGTCGTCGAGCTCGACCGGGATCTCGCGGCACGGCTGCGCAACAGGCCCGGGCTCACGGTCATCGAAGCCGACGTGCTGCGCGTCGACTTCGCGGCACTCGCTGCGTCGATGGCGCCGGCGCCGCTGCGCCTCGTCGGCAACCTGCCCTACAACATCTCGACGCCGATCCTCTTTCACCTGCTGCCCGCTGCCGCCCATGTGCGAGACCAGCACTTCATGCTGCAAAAGGAAGTCGTGCAGCGCATGGCCGCGGCGCCGGGCGGCAAGGACTACGGGCGCTTGAGCGTGATGCTGCAGTGGCGCTACGACATCGAGCCCGTGCTCGACGTGCCGCCTCAGGCGTTCGACCCGCCGCCGCGGGTGGACTCGGCGGTGGTGTGCATGCGGCCGCTGCCGGCCGCCGGCGTGGCCGGCACCGACGCCGCGCTGCTCGGTGAGCTGGTGACGGTGGCGTTCTCGCAGCGGCGCAAGCTCCTGCGCCACACGCTCGGCCGCTGGCTCGGCGAGCGGGGCCACGCCGGCCTGTTCGATCTGCAGCGGCGCGCCGAGGAGGTGCCAGTGGCCGAGTACGTGGCGCTGGCGCAGGCGGTGGCGACGGCCTGAAAGCAAGACGGGCGGCTCGCGCCGCCCGTTCGTTGCCGATACGTTGTTTCAGGCTGGGCTCAAGCCGCCGCCTTCAGCCACACCGCCGTATCGAAGGCACTCACCATCATCGGCATGTTCATGCCGAAGTTCGGATTGATGCCGCTCTTGGGCACCGGCACCTTCGCCGGGGCCTTGGCCGGCGCCGGGGCGCCGCCGTTGTTCACCGCCGCCGTGCTGCCGGCGGTACCTTGGGCCGTTTCCGTCGCCCGCTCCCATGACCCGATTTCCTGGGAGCGGGCTACCGAAAAGAATAGAAACACCTGAAGGGTATTCGTCGTTCCCCCCAGAAATCGGCCGCGTCGCGGAACACATCCAGCAGTTGCTCGCGCGCCTCGCGGTCGAAGCGCGGGTTGTCCGGCAGCTGCTCCAGCACGACGACGAAGCCCGGCTGCTGGCCCGACTTGTTGACGAGGTCGGTCATGCAGTCGTACAGCGCGTCGAGGTTCTTGCCGAAGTGCGCCGGAAACGTGAACGCCGCGGCGATGCCGTCGAGCACGTCCTGCTTGGTCTGCGCCTCGGCGAGATTGGCGTACAGGAAGTGCTGGCCGGCGTCGGACGCCGCCTGCATCAGGTCGGCGACCCGGTAGGCCCGGATGGCCTGCACCAGGTTGGGTCGGATGGTCTGCAACTGCATGGTCGCTTTCCTCCTTGTCGTAATGGCTGGGGTTGGGTTCGAGAAGGGATTCGAAGCGTGAACACTCGCTCGCTGCGATGACGCGGGTCAAGGAGCGGTGATGCGGGCGAAACTCGTGTAGTGGTCGGCGGTGTAGTAGCAGGCTTGCGGCGTCTTCGGCGGGCCGCCGCAGACGATGCGCCGGGCGCCGCGGTTGCGCGCGCGAGGCGTCTTGACGGTGTACTCGCGGTAGTAGCCGCGCTTCTCGGCCGGCAACCGCCGCTCGCGGTTCATGAAGACAGTGCCGTCCTTGTCGTAGGGGAACGGGCCGCCGGCATGGATCCGTTCGTAGGTGCTGCGGGCCTCGGGCGGCAGGACGGCGATCGAGACCGCCGGCAGTTCAGCGCCGGCGCCGCGTGCCAGCGCCTCGGCCGGAAGCCCGAGCACGCCGGCGGCACCGACCGCCAAGTGCAACGCCACCGCGCCCGCGACCCTGCGCCAAGCCGCCCTGCGGCGCGTGGCCACTGGGCTGCCTTCGATGTGTGCGCCGACTCCCACCCCCACCTCGGCCATCATTTCGGCCGCAGCGGCCCTCTTCGTGGCCAAATCGGTCCGATACACGGGTTAACCCTGAAAAATCAAACGGCAATGCTACCCGAGCGGCCTTCGGAACTCAAGCCGCAAGGGCATCCGCGGACCGGGATCAACTAATGTGTGCGTGCGCACACATCCGCTGAAGCTCCCGTAAAGTCTAGCCGGAAGGCAGGCGAATTGCTGACCTCTCGGTCAGCAACGGCGGCCGCGCTGCGCCACACCACCGCCCCGAAGTGGTGCAGGGGTGGCCCGACTGGCCGCCCGGCGGCGGCCCGCCGGGCACCCTTTCGCGCTCAGCCCCCGGCTGCGTTGCGGCCGGCCTGTGCGTCGGCCACCGTCAGCGCGGTCATGTTGACGATGCGGCGCACTGTCGTCGACGGCGTCAGGATGTGCACCGGCTTGGCCGCGCCCAGCAGCACCGGGCCGATGGCGATGTTGCCGCCGGCGGCGGTCTTCAGCAGGTTGTAGGCGATGTTGGCCGAGTCGATGTCGGGCATCACCAGCAGGTTGGCGTCGCCTTGCAGCGTCGTGCGCGGCATCAGCGCGCGCCGGGCCGTGCTGTCCAGCGCCAGGTCGCCGTGCATCTCGCCGTCGACCTCGAGCCACGGCGCCTGCTCGCGCAGCAGCGCCAGCGCGCGCCGCATCTTCACCGCGCCCGGCAGGTCGCTCGTGCCGAAGTTCGAGTGCGACAAGAGCGCCACCTTCGGCTCGATGCCGAAGCGCAGCATCTCCTCGGCGGCCATCACCGTGATCTCGCACAGCTGCTCGGGCGACGGGTCGGCGTTGACGTGGGTGTCGACGACGAAGACCTGGCGCCCAGGGAGCATCAGCCCGTTCATGCAGGCGTAGACCGACACGTCCTGGCGCGTGCGCGGGCTGCCGCCGACACGCGGGCCGATCACCTGGTCGATGTAGTGCAGGTGGTTGGCGGTCGTGCCCCAGGTGCCGCACAAGAGGCCGTCGACGTCGCCCGCGTGCAGCAGCATCGCGCCGATCAACGTCAGCCGCCGGCGCATCTCGATCTTCGCAAGCTCGCGGGTCACGCCGCGCCGCTCGGCCATCTCGTGGTACGCCTGCCAGAAGCCGCGGTAGCGGGTGTCGTTCTCGACGTTGACGACGTCGTAGTCGACGCCCTGCCTCAGCCGCAGGCCGAACTTCTCGATGCGCGTGGCGATCACCGCCGGCCGGCCGATCAGCGTCGGCCGCGCCAGGCCCTCGTCGACCACCACCTGCACGGCGCGCAGCACGCGCTCCTGTTCGCCCTCGGCGTAGGCCACGCGGCGTGCGGCGGCGGCCTTCGCGGCGGCGAAGATCGGCCGCATCATCTGGCCGCTGGCGTAGATGAAGCCCTGCAGCCGTTCGCGGTAGGCGGCCATGTCGGCGATCGGCCGGCTCGCCACCCCCGAGGCCACCGCCGCCTCGGCAACCGCCGGCGCGATCTTCATCATCAGGCGCGGGTCGAAGGGTTTGGGGATCAGGTACTCGGGCCCGAAGGCGAGCGACTGCCCGCCATACGCGGCGGCGACGACATCACTTTGCTCGGCGCGCGCGAGTTCGGCGATCGCGCCGACGGCGGCGATCTCCATCGCGTCGGTGATCGTCGTCGCGCCGCAGTCCAGCGCGCCGCGGAAGATGTACGGGAAGCACAGGACGTTGTTGACCTGGTTCGGGTAGTCGGTGCGGCCGGTGGCCATGATCGCGTCGTCGCGCACCGCCTTCACCTGCTCGGGCAGGATCTCCGGCATCGGATTCGCGAGCGCGAAGATGACCGGCCGCGCCGCCATCTTCGCCACCATCTCGGGCTTCAGCACGCCGGCCGCCGACAGGCCGAGGAACACGTCGGCATCCGGCATCACCTCAGCCAGCGTGCGCAGCGGCGTCGCTTGCGCGAAGACCGCCTTGTCCTCGTCCATCAGCTCCTGGCGGCCTTCGTACACGACGCCGGCGAGGTCGGTGACCCAGATGTTGCGCCGCTGCACGCCGAGCTTGAGCAGCAGGTTCAGGCACGCCAGCGCCGCCGCCCCCGCGCCCGAAGCGACGAGCTTGACCTCGTCGATCTTCTTGTCGACGACCTTCAGCGCATTGAGCAGCGCCGCGCCGACGACGATGGCCGTGCCGTGCTGGTCGTCGTGGAAGACCGGGATCTTCATGCGCTCGCGCAGCCGGCGCTCGACGTAGAAGCAGTCCGGCGCCTTGATGTCCTCGAGGTTGATGCCGCCGAAGGTGGGCTCGAGCGCGGCGATGTGATCGACGAGTCTGTCGAGGTCGCGCTCGGCCATCTCGAGGTCGAACACGTCGATGCCGGCGAACTTCTTGAACAGCACCGCCTTGCCTTCCATCACCGGCTTGGCGGCCAGCGGCCCGATGTCGCCCAGGCCCAGCACCGCGGTGCCGTTGGTGACGACGGCGACCAGGTTGCCGCGCGCCGTGTAGCGAAAGGCGTTCGCCGGCTCGGTGACGATTTCCTCGCAGGCGGCGGCGACGCCCGGCGAGTAGGCCAGCGCCAGGTCGCGCTGGTTCACCATCTGCTTGGTCGCGGCGATCGCGAGCTTGCCCGGGCTCGGGAACTCGTGGTACTCGAGCGCGGCGCGGCGCAGTTCGGCAGCGCGGTCGGCGGCGCGATCCGGAGATTGGGCCGAAGGGCCGCTGGACGGGCTGGTTGCCGGGCTGCTGGCGGGACGGCTTGCCTGGCTACTCGGGGGCGGCGAACTGGCAGGCATGTCGCTGCGGGGCATCGAAGTCTCCTCGGATCGTCTGTCGTTTGTGGTCGTGGGGCGCAGAAGGCGAGCGCGAATCGGCGCGAAGCCGGAACGCGATTGGGAACTGAAGCCCCGCCGGCCCCCATTCGCAAAACTGCGTAGGGCAGAGGCGGGCGGGCAAAAGATACTGCACCCGGCGCGGCGAGCGCCGCCTTGGATTCCCGATGGACGCAGCCGCCGCTTCGGCCGCCCCTTCTGCCCCCTCTCCTTCCTCTCCCGCCGCGGCACCACCGGCACCACCGGGGCCCCCGTCGCATGGCCCGTTGCGGCCGCGGCCGCGGCGCCTGCGGCGCGTGCTGCTGTGGGGCCTGTTGATCGCGCTGCTGGCGGTCGCGCAATCGCTGCTCGTCGCGCTGACGCTGCGCTATGAAGCCTGGCGCGCCGTCGACGCGGCCGAGAACGCCGCCGCCGAGGTGGTGGCCGCGGCCCGGCGCGACCTGCTGCGCGTGACGCACTCGATCCAGGCGATGACGTGGATCGAGCCACACGACCCGGCCTGGCGCGCCACCGCCGCGCAATTGCTGCGCGAGACGCCGCAGCTGCGCCGGCTGGAGTGGCGCGACCGGCGCGTATCGCTCGTCACCGCGGTCGAAGCACCGCTCGGCCCGCCGCTCTTCGCGCGCATTCCGCGCGCGGAGCTCGAAGGCGGCGCCGACCTCGCCTGCCGCGAGGCGCAGCGCGCCAGCGCGCCGGCGTTTTCGCGCAGCTACTTCGCGCCGACGCCCGAAGGCACGGGCCAGGAGGTGATCGACCTGTGCGTGCCGGTGCTGCGCGACGGGCGCGATGCCGGCTTCGTCGTCGCGACGCTGTCGCTGCCGGCCTTGCTGGAAGCGGCGGCCGAGCGCTCGCGCGTGCTGCAGCAATACGAGCTGAGCCTCGTCGAGGCCGACGGCGCCCGCCTGGCGCGCGCCGGCGTGCGCCGCGGTGCCGGCGTGCACACCGCCGAGCAGGTGCTCGACCTGCCGGGGCAGACGCTGCGCCTGCGCGCCGACAGTCTGGCCGGCCACCCGAGCCTGATCCCCAACGTCACCCTCGCGCTCGTGCTCGGGCTGTCAATCGGCCTCTTCGGCGTCGTGTTCCTGCTTGCGCGCGACGTGCGCCGGCGCGCCCAGGCCGAGCAGGCGCTGGCCGAGGCGCTGCGTTTTCGCCGTGCGATGGAGGACTCACTCAGCACCGGCCTGCGCGCGCGCGACATGGCTGGCGCCATCACCTACGTCAACCCGGCCTTCTGCGCGATGGTCGGCTACAGCGCCGAGGAGCTGCGCGCGGTCCGCCCGCCGGGGCCGCCGCCGTACTGGCCGCCTGAACGCGCGGCCGAGTACGCCGAGCGGCAGCGCCACCGCCTCGCTGGCGACGTGGCGCCGCAGGCGCAGCGCGAGGGCTTCGAGACCGTCTTCATGCGCCGCAACGGCGAGCGTTTCCCGGCCATGGTCTACGAGGCGCCGCTGCTCGACGCCGAAGGCCGCCAGACCGGCTGGATGGGCTCGGTGCTCGACCTCGCCGCGCAGCGGCGCATCGAGGAGCTGTCGCGCCAGCAGCAGGAGCGCCTGCAGGCCAGCGCGCGGCTGGCCACCGTCGGCGAGATGGCCTCGCTGCTGAGCCACGAGCTGAACCAGCCGCTGGCGGCGATCGCGAGCTACTCGACCGGCTCGCTGAACCTGCTGGAGGAACTGCGCGAAGACGAGGCGGCAGCCGCGCCGGCGCTGCAGTCCGTCGATGCGGACGCGGCAGGCTTCGCCGCCGGCCCCACCGCCGCCGACCTCGTGCCGCTGCTGCGCCAGGCGCTCGCGCGCATCGCCGAACAGGCCGAACGCGCCGGCCGCGTCATCAAGAGCGTGCAGGACTTCGTGCGCCGGCGCGAGCAGCTGCGCGAGACGATCGCCGTCGACCTGCTGCTCGACGCCGTGCTGCCGCTCGTGCGGCTGCAGGCGCGCAAGAGCACCGCGCAGGTCGAGGTCGATTTGCCGCAAGCGCCCGAACGCATGCCGCGCGTCGTCTGCGACCGCACGATGCTCGAGCAGGTGCTGCTGAACCTGGCGCGCAACGGCATCCAGGCGATGGAGGCGGGCACGCCGGCGGCCGAGCGGCGCCTGGGCATCCAGGTGCGGCCCGCGCCCGACGACGCGCGTGTTGCCTTCGAGGTCAGCGACAACGGCCCGGGCATCGCGCCGGAGGTGGCGGCGCGCCTCTTCACCCCGTTCTTCACGACGCGCGCCGAGGGCATGGGCCTCGGCCTGAGCCTGTGCCGCACGGTGATCGAGCAGCACGGCGGCGCGCTTGCCTTCGGCCAAGGCCCCGATGGCCGCGGCACGGTGTTCCGCTTCACGCTGCCGGCGGCGCGGCCACTGGCGCCCGACGCGGGGCAACCCCGGGGCGAAGCGGGGGCCGAAAGCGGCGAAACTCACGCCAGTCCTGGAACTCGCACCCGCTAGGGCGGCGGCCGTGGCCGCCCGGCGCCGATCTTGGTCCCGCCCGCTCCTCCTGCCCCTCCCACGTCAGCCGCCCGGTTCGCCCGCCCCGGCCTGCCGGTCGTCTACATCGTCGACGACGAGGAGGTCGTGCGCGACGCGCTCGCGTGGCTGCTGCGCTCGCGCCGCCTGCTCTCCGAAGGCTTCGCCAGCGCCGACGCCTTCGCCGCCTGGCTCGAGGCGCAGCCGCAGCCGTGGCCGTGCGCGCCCGGTTGCATGCTGCTGGACGTGCGCATGCCCGGCACCAGCGGCCTGGCGCTCTTCGAGCGGCTGGCCGATGCGGGGCTCGCGGCAACGCTGCCGGTGATCTTCCTCACCGGGCACGGCGACGTGCCCACCGCGGTGGCGGCGGTCAAGCGCGGCGCCTTCGACTTCGTCGAGAAGCCGTTCTCGAACAACGCGCTCGTCGACCGCATCGAGCAGGCGTTGGCCAAGAGCGCCGCGGCGCTGGAAGCGCGGCAGCAGCGCGACGCCGCCGCCGGTGCGCTGTCGGAGCTGACCGAGCGCGAGCGCGAGGTGATGCAGCTCGTCATCGAAGGACGCCCGAACAAGCTGATCGCCGACGAGCTGCGCATCAGTGTGCGCACGGTCGAAGTCCACCGCGCGCGTGTCTTCGAGAAGATGAACGTGCGCTCGGCGGTCGAACTGGCCAACCTGCTGCGCGAGCGCGGGCTGTGAGCGCAACGGCCGAGCCGATGGGTGAGTTCGAACTGATCGCGCGCCACTTCAAGCGCGCGCCGGGGCCGGGCTCGGGCGCGCGGCGCGCGGCGTTGGGCGTCGGCGACGACTGCGCGCTCTTTGCGCCCGACGCCGGCATGCAGCTCGCCGTGACGAGCGACATGCTCGTCGAAGGCCGCCACTTCCTCGCGACCGTGCCGCCGGCGCGGCTGGGCCACAAGGCGCTGGCGGTGAACCTGTCGGATCTCGCCGCGTGCGGCGCCGAGCCGCTGGCCTTCACGCTGGCGCTGGCACTGCCGCGCGCCGACGAGGCCTTCCTCGCGCCGTTCGCGGCCGGGCTCTTCGCGCTGGCCGATGCGCACGGCATCGAACTCGTCGGCGGCGACACGACCGCCGGGCCGCTGAACATCTGCATCACCGCCTTCGGCCAGGTGCCGGCGGGCCAGGCGCTGCTGCGCAGCGGCGCGCGTGCCGGCGACGACCTGTGGGTGAGCGGCCGGCTCGGCGACGCGCGGCTGGCGCTGGAGGTCTTTCGCGGCGCGGTGTCGCTGACTGGCGACGCGTTCGAGCAGGTGCGCGCGGCGATGGAAACACCGCAACCGCGCGTCGCGCTCGGGCGGGCGCTGCGCGGCGTGGCGACGAGCGCCATCGATGTCAGCGACGGCTTCGCCGGTGACCTCGGGCACGTGCTCGCCGCCTCCGGCGTCGGCGCCGTCGTCGACGCCGACGCGCTGCCGCGCAGCGACGTGCTGGCCCGCCAGGCGCCGGCGCTGCAGCACCTGTGCACGCTGGCTGGCGGCGACGACTATGAGCTGCTGTTCACCGCCCCGCAGGCGCGGCGCGAGGCGGTGCTGGCGGCGGCGCAGGCGGCCGGCGTGCCGGTGACGCGCTGCGGCCGCATCGAGGCCGAAGCGGGCCTGCGCGTGCAAGACGCCGCCGGCCGCGCGCTTGAATCGAACTGGCGTGGATTCGACCACTTCGCCTGAGCCGGGGACAGCGGCCGCCACCGTGCCGCCCGCTGTCCCCGCGAGCCAAGCGGACCAGGCATCGACCCGTGCGGCACCCGCGCGCGCCGACTTCGCCTTCATGCGCCGGCACGCCGCGCACTGGCTCGCGTTCGCCTTCGGCGCCGGCCTCGCGCCGCGCGCGCCGGGCACCGTCGGCACGTTGTGGGCGTGGGTGTCGTTCGTCGTCATCGACCCCTGGCTCGACGCGGCCGGCTGGGCCGTGTTGATCACCGCGGCGCTCGTCGCCGGCCAGTGGGCGGCGACGCGCACGGCGCAGCACCTGAACACCGCCGACCCCGGCGCGATCGTCTGGGACGAGGTCGTCGCGTTCTGGATCGTGCTGTGGCTCTTGATGCCCGCGCCGTGGTGGGCGCAGCTCGCGGCGTTCGTGCTCTTTCGCTACTTCGATGCCGCCAAGCCCGGGCCGGTGCGCTGGGCCGACGGCCTCTTCAAGCCGCGCGCCGGGCAAGCGATCGGCTGGCGGCAGGGCGCCGGCATCCTGCTCGACGATCTCGTCGCGGCGGCCTGCACGCTCGTCTTCATCGCGTTGTGGATCCGGCTGTGGAACACCTGAACCTGGATGACTGGCAGCCACAGGTGCTGGCGCTCGGCGAGGCGCTGCGCGCGCGCCGCTGGCGCATGGCCAGCGCCGAGAGTTGCACCGGCGGCCTCGTCGCCGCGGCGTGCACGTCGGTGGCTGGTTCGAGCGACTGGTTCGAGCGCGGCTTCGTCACCTACAGCAACGACGCGAAGGTGCAGATGCTCGGCGTGCCGGCCGAGTTGATCGCCACGCACGGCGCGGTCAGCGAGCCGGTGGCGCGCGCGATGCTGGCCGGTGCACTCGCTGCGGCGCCGGTGCAACTGGCCGTCGCCGTCACCGGCATCGCGGGCCCCGGCGGCGCGGTGCCGGGCAAGCCCGTGGGCACGGTGTGGCTCGCGTGGGGCACCGCGACCGAGGTGCACGCCGAACGGCTGCAACTGGCGGGCGACCGCACCGCGGTGCGCGGGCGGACGGTGCACGCGGCGCTGCGGCGGCTGCTCGACGTGGTCGGCGCGTCGAACGTGCCAGGCGCGTCGAATGCAGCGAGCGCCGGAGGCTGAAATGAAGATTGTCCTCGCCGGCGACTTCGACGATGCCGAGGAGCACCAGCGCTGGCACGAGGCGCTCGCGCAAGCGCTGCCCGAGGCGCACTGGCTCGGCGCCGACGCCGCGGCCGCGTACGCCGACGAGGTGTCGGTCGCAGTCGTCGCGAACCCGCCGCCGGGAAGCTTGGCGCCGTTTCGCCACCTGCGCCTGATCCAGAGCCTGTGGGCCGGCGTCGACCGGCTGCTCGCCGACGCGTCGCTGCCCGCCGGCGTGCCGATCGCGCGCATGGTCGACCCGGCGATGAGTGCCGCGATGGCCGAGACGGCGCTGTGGGCGACGCTCGCGCTGCACCGCGGCTTCTTCACCTACCAGCGGCAGCAGCGCGATGGCGTGTGGCGAGCGCTCGCGCAGCGCCGCGCCGACGAGGCGCCGGTGCTCGTGCTCGGGCGCGGCGAGATGGGCCGCGCGGTCGCGGCGCGGCTGCGCGCGCAGGGCTACCCCGTCACCGCCTGGGGCCGCGACGGCGCGCCGCTCGCGCCGCTGCTCGCCGCGCACGAGATCGTCATCAACCTGCTGCCGCTGACCGCGGCCACGCGCGGCCTGCTCGACCGCCGCTTCTTCGCGGCGATGCGAGAAGGCGCCGCGCTCGTCAACCTCGGCCGCGGTGCGCATGTTGTCGACGACGACCTGCTCGCGGCGCTCGACGCGGGGCACTTGAGCCACGCGGTGCTCGACGTCTTCCACGCCGAGCCGCTGCCGACTTCGCACCGCTACTGGACGCACGCGCGCGTGACGATGCTGCCGCACGCCGCGGCGGCGACCGACGAGCGCAGCGCCGCGGCGGTGGTGGCGGCAAACCTCCGCGCCCTGGAGCATGGGCGCCCGCTGGCGCACTTGGTCGATCGGGGTCGCGGGTACTGACCCGCCGCGCTCGGCAGAGCGCGGTAGCGAGAACTACGCGCCTGCCTTGCGACCGCCCGGCAGCGGCACCATCACCGGCTGACCCGGCGCGGTGCAGCCGGTGTCGCAGCAGCGTCCCGGCTGCCGGTTCTGCGTGAGGGCGCGCTTGTCGTCGTGCAGCACGCCGCGCTCGAGCAGGCGCTCGACCAGTTCCACCTTGGACCCCACCGGATAGTTGCGCCAGATCTCCTGCTTCATCGCCGCCGGCGAGCCGCCGCCGTGCAGGCTGATGACCGAATACCAGCTGCCCTGGTGCGACGCCGTCAGGTCCTCGATGAACCGCGCGGTCTGGATGCGCTTGTCGTAGGGGATGTCCGGGTGGGCCTGAAGCACCTCCGACAGCTTCGCGGCCGTCGCCGGGTTGTGGTCCTCGTCGGGGCCCGGCAGCGCGACGACGAGACCGCCGGACACCTCGTGGGCGAGGCGGTGCATGTCGTAGATCTGCGTTGCCAGCAGCAGCTTGCCGATGTTGCTGTACACAGGGTCCGGCATGAAGGACCCGCTGTACTCGTCCTGGGTCGCATAGACGCTCGCCGCGACCCCGCAGGCGTAGAAGCCTTCGGTGATCTTGATGAGTTCGACCATCGGCTCGCGCAGCGCGCGCTTGGTTGCCGGGTCCAGACCGTTCGCTTCGCACATCAGCGCCCCGG
The DNA here is from genome assembly GCA_016716535.1 of Betaproteobacteria bacterium. GTDB lineage: Bacteria > Pseudomonadota > Gammaproteobacteria > Burkholderiales > Burkholderiaceae_C > Rubrivivax. The sequence goes on from JADJWD010000007.1 coordinate 986,626, forward strand.
CGCCGATGAGCAGGTCGCCGAAGCCGGCGCGCGCGGCGATGCAACTGTGGCGATGGTGCGTGGCGTAGCTGTACGTCAGCACGTGGCTGTGCTCCCAGTCGCCGGCGTAGAAGACCCGGTCCCAGGGCACGAAGACCTTGTCGAAGATGACGACCGCGGTCGACTGGCCGTACTTGCGCGAGAAGAGCGCGTCGCCATGCTCGAGCTTCTCGCCCGGGCGCCCGGCCGGCCGCGCGACGATGGTGATGCCGGGCGCGTCGACCCGCACGGCACAGCACACCGCGAACGGGGCGTCCTCGGCGCCCATGTTGCGGCTGGGCATGACGAGGAACTCGTGCATGTAGGGTCCGCCGGTGACGATGGCCTTCGTGCCGCTGATGACGATGCCCTTGCCGTCCTGCGAGACGATGTGGACGTAGGTGTCCGGGTTCGCCTGCTGGTGGGGCTTCTTGCTGCGGTCGCCCTTCGCGTCCGTCATCGCGATGCCGAGCGAGAGGTCCTTGTCCTGCACATGCGCGAGGTAGGCCGCGAAGCGCGCGCGGTGCTCGGTGGTGCCCTTCGCGTCGTCGATGCGGGCGGTCGCCTGGTGGATGCCGTTGAGCGCGTCGTGGGCGAGGTAGCGCTGCGCGCAGCCCGTCTCCTGGCAGAGCACGCGCACCGCCTCGAGCTTGTTCAACAGGTCGCCGGCCGACTCGTCGATGTGCAGCATCCGGGCAACGACGCGGTGGCGCGAGTGCTGCGTGGCCAGCGCGATCGGCGCCAGTTCCGGGCGGAGCGCGGCGTCGTAGGTGAAGGCCAGCGCATTCACGCCCGGCCGCAAGGCCGGCTCGTCGGCCACGCGCGCGACCACGCGGCCATCGACGTACACCGTGGGCTTGTACTCGCGCAGGGATTCGCGGTACTGGTCACCCGTCATCAGGGCCACGCGGCCAGGGGCCGCGGTTTCGGGTTGCGAGGTCATGCCGGTCTCCCGTCGAACGCGAGGAGCGACTTTAAGTGTTCAATGCCACACTGGGTCGAACATGCCACGACCCGCGGAGGTGACGATGGATTCGATGCGCGCAGACGCCAGTGCGCTGGTGCTCGTGGACTACCAGGCGCGGCTGATGCCGGCCATTCATGGCGCGGCGGAGGTGACGGCGCGTGCCGTGCTGCTGGCCAAGGCGGCGCACGCGCTGGGCATTCCGGTGCTCGGCACCGAGCAGAACCCGGCCGGCCTGGGGCCGAACGTCGAGGCAGTGAAGGCCGAGTGCGCGTCGACACTCGCCAAGACCCACTTCGACGCCTGCGCCGACGGGCTCGTCGAGGCCCTCCAGGCCGCACGACCCGGCGCCGAGCAGGTGGTCGTCGCCGGATGCGAGGCGCATGTCTGCATGATGCAGACGGCGCTGGGTTTGCGACGGGCCGGACGACGCGTGTGGGTGGTCGAGAACGCCAGCGGCTCGCGCAGGCCCACCGACCACGCCGCGGCCATGCGCCGGCTGGCCGAGGCCGGCGCGACCATCGTTACCCACGAGATGGTGCTGTTCGAGTGGCTGGCCGACTGCCGGCATCCGCGATTCAAGGACGTGCTCGCGCTGATCAAGGCCGCCGGTTGACGGCCTTCACCGACGGCCGGCCGGCTTTCAGCCGGGCGCCGCGCCGCCCGGCCGCGGATCCTTCCAGCGCTTGACGAGGTCGTGCGGCAGGTCGAACAGGTCCAGCGCCTTGCCCACCGTATGGTCGACGACCTCGTCGATCGACGACGGCCGGTTGTAGAAGGCCGGCACCGGCGGCATCACGATCGCGCCGCAGCGCGTGGCCTGCGCCATCAAATCGAGGTGACCCAGGTGCAGCGGCGTCTCGCGCACCAGCAGCACGAGCCGGCGGTGCTCCTTCAGGCACACGTCGGCGGCGCGCGTCAGCAGGTTGCCGCTGTGTGAGTGCGCCACCTCCGACAGCGTCTTGATCGAACACGGCGCGACGATCATGCCCATCGTCCTGAACGAGCCGCTCGCCAGCGACGCGCCGATGTCGACGTGCGGGTGCACGACGTGCGCCAGCGCCTCGACGGCGTCGACGCGCCAGTCGGTCTCCTCGATGAGCGTGCGCTTGCCGGCCGGCGACATCACGAGGTGGACCTCCAGCTCGGGCACCGCGCGCAGCGCCTGCAGCGTGCGCACACCGAGGATCGCACCCGAGGCGCCCGAGATGCCGACGATGATCCTGCGCATGGGTTTTCGGGGGTCCGTGAATGGGGCGGCGGGTTGCCGCGATGCTACGCTGGCACCCATGGCAACCGACGACCTGGCTGCGCGCGTGATGGACGTGCTGAAGGCCAACCGCGTGCTGACGCTGGCGTGCCGCGACGCCGACGGCTGCTGGGCCGCGGCGGTGTACTACGTCGTGCGCGGGCACACGCTGGTCTTCTGTTCGTCGGCCAAGTCCCGGCATGTGCGGGCGTTGCAGTTCGACGCCCGGCAGGCTGGCGAGGTGCACGCCGACTCGGCGGATTGGCGCTCGATCCTCGGCGTGCAGTTGAGTGGCCGCGTCGAGGGTGTGCCCGCCGGCGAAGTGGAGGATGCGCGCAGGGACTACGCGGCGCGCTTTCCTTTCGTCGACGACAACGCCGACCCCGTGCTCGCGCAGGCGCTGCGCGGCGCGTCGTGGTTCCGGTACCGCATCGAACGCGCCGTGTTGATCGACAACGCCAACGGATTCGGCCAGCGCCTCGCGTGGGACGTGCGCGAGGCGCCGGGCTGAGGTTCGCGGTCTGGCGTTCGGTGCTCGACCTTCGGCCCTCGGCCCTCCGGCCCTCGGCCGGACCCCTCTCGTTCAGGCCTGCAACGCGAACGCGCCGCCACCGCCCGGCCCGCGGCCGAGCAGCATCAGCACCCACTGGCGCAGCGACGGCCAGGCGCCGCTTGGCCAGCGCGGGTCGGCCAGGCCCTTGCACTGGCCGTCGCAGACCTGCGCGGCGTTCAGCCAGCGCGCCAGTTGCGCGCTTCCGAGTAGCGGCACGAGCCGCTCGAAGAGCTTTTCCTTCGCGCCCCAGACGCGCGCCTCGCGCAGCGCCATCGGCAGCGGCTGGCCGCCGTCGAGCGCGGCGCGCAGGCGCACGAGCGCACGCACGTCTTCGGCGAGCGTCCAGTGCACGTAGACGGCCGATTCACCTTCGGCCTCGAGCGCTGCGAGCATGCGCAGCGCGCGCGCTGCCTGGCCGCTCCACACCGCCTCGACGAGCTTGGCGATGTCGTAGCGCGCCACGTCCTGCACCGCAGCCTCGACCTGCTCGAACGCGAGCGTGCCTTCGGGGTACAGCAGCGCCATCTTCGAAAGCTCCTGGTGCGCTGCGAGAAGGTTGCCTTCGACGCGGTCGGCGAGGAAGGCGAGCGTGCGCTGCCCGGCCTCGCCGGCTTCGACGGCCTGGCCCTGGCGCGCGAGCCGCTGCGCCAGCCACGCCGGCAGCGCACGCCGCTCGATCGGGTCGAAGCGGATGACGACGCCGGCGCCGTCGAGCGCGGCGAACCAGGCCGACTTGACCTGCTGAAAGTCGAGCCGCGGCAGCTGCACGAGCGTCAGCACATCGTCGGCCAGGTGCTCGCAGTAGCGCTGCAGCGCCTCGCTGCCGTCCTTGCCCGGCTTGCCCGTGGGGATGCGGATCTCGATCAGCTGCCGCTCGGCAAAAAGGCTCATCGCCTGCGCGGCGCCCTGCACGCCGCTCCAGTCGAAGTGTGCGCCGCTGACGGTGAAGACCTTGCGCTCGGCGTAGCCGGCGGCGCGCGCGGCGCTGCGGATCGCGTCGGCCGCCTCCTGCACGAGGAGTGGCTCGTCGCCGACGAGCGTGTACAGCGGCTTCAGCGCGCCCTTGGCGAGGTGCGCTTCGAGCTGATCGGGCTTGAGCTGCATCGGGCGCCTGGGGTTCTGTGAGCGACGGCGTCGTTGTTGCTCAGACGCGGATCGACGCCAGTCGCCGCATCACCTGCGCGACGACGTCGTTCTGCATGTCGAGGAAGAGCTCGGCCTCTTCCTGCTCCTTGGCGAGCGCGAAAGTCTCGCTGTAACTCATGTCGCGGCTGAGCAGCAGCGGCACGCGCGGGATCAGTTCGCGCCCGCCGGGCGTGGCGACACGGAACTCGAAGCGCAGCCGCAGTTGCAGCTCGCGCACCTGCGCCGCGGCGGTGCTGGCGACGACGCTCTTGTGGCGCTCGTCGGCCAGCGCGTGCAGCACGACCTCGGCGCGCGCGGTGTCGTCGAGCACGGCGACCTGCGCGCCGATCTGCCGCCGCAGGGCTTCGGCGAGCGGCGAACGCGGCTCGAAGCCGGTGAGTGCCAGGCTCTTGAACGAGAGCCTTGGCGGCTGGCGCAGAGTGAAGCCGCAACCGCCAAGTGAACCCGTCAACGTGGCAGCGAGGCCGGCGACCACGAGCGTGGCCGCGGCCCGCCGCGCCTCAGACGACGACATTGACCAGCCGGCCCGGCACCACGACGACCTTGCGCGCCGGCTTGCCCTCGCCGAAGCGGGCGAACTCGGGCGAGGCGAGCGCGGCGGCCTCGATCGCGGCGCGGTCGGCGGCGGCGCTCACGCGGATCGCGCCGCGGTGCCGCCCGGCAATCTGCAGCACCAGCTCGATCTCGTCGGTGACGAGCGCGGCGTCGTCGACCGCCGGCCACGGCGCGTCGATCAGCTCGCCGTGGCGCGCGGTGAAGCCGAGCCCGGCCCACAGCACGTGCGTCGCATGCGGCGCCGCCGGATACAGCGCGCGCAGCAGGATCGACAGCGCTTCGCGCCGCACGGCCGCATCGGCCGGCGTGTCGGCGAAGGTCGCGCCGTCGATCGCGTTGAGCATCTTCATCGCGCCGGAGACGACGGTGTTGTATTGCAGCCGCTCGTAGTCGAGCGTCACCTGCTTGAGCAGCAGGTGCATCTCGCGCCGCAGCGCCAGCGCGCCCTTGCTCGCGCCCGCGAGGTCGGGCGCCGCGTGCTTCAGCGCCGGCGCCATCTTCTGCGCCGTGCTCCACAGGCGGCTCAGGAAGCGATAGCAGCCCGCTGCGCCCGAGTCGGACCACGCGGCGCTCTGGTCGGGCGGCCCCGCGAACATCACGAACACGCGCGCCGTGTCGGCGCCGAACTTCGCGATGATGTCCTTCGGCTCGACGACGTTGTTCTTGCTCTTGGACATCTTCTCGATGCCGCCGAGCATCACCGGGCCGCCGTCGGCCTTCGCGGTGGCGCCGATGGGGTGGCCCTTGTCGTCGTAGGCGATGTCGACTTCGCTCGGGTAGAACCAGCGCCGTTTGCCCGCCGACGGGCCGCCTTCCTCCTCGCGGTAGAAGCACTCGTTGAGCAGCATGCCCTGCGTGAAGAGGTTGCGGAACGGCTCGCTGAAGCCGACGAGGCCGAGGTCGCGCATCGCCTTCGTCCAGAAGCGCGCGTACAGCAGGTGCAGCACCGCGTGCTCGATGCCGCCGATGTACTGGTCCATCGGCATCCAGTACTCGTTGCGCTTGTCGACCATCGCCAGTTCGCTGTCGGGGCAGCAGTAGCGCATGTAGTACCAGGCGCTGTCGACGAAGGTGTCCATCGTGTCGGTCTCGCGCCGCGCCGGCTTGCCGCAGCTGGGGCACGCGACCTTCAGGAAGGCGTCGCACTTGTTCAGCGGGTTGCCGCTGCCGTCGGGCACGAGGTCCTCGGGCAGCACGACCGGCAGGTCCTTCTCCGGCACCGGCACCGATCCGCAGGCTTCGCAGTGGATGATCGGGATCGGCGTGCCCCAGTAGCGCTGGCGGCTGATGCCCCAGTCGCGCAGCCGCCAGGTCGTCTTCTTCTCGCCCAGGTGTTTGGCGGCGAGCGCCGCGGAAATCGCGTCGACCGCGGCGCCGTGCTTCAGGCCGCTCCAGACGCCGCTGTTGACGGTGATGCCGCGCTCCTTGTCGGCGTACCACTCGTTCCAGTTCTCGTAGTCGTAATGCAGGCCATCGATGTGGATGACCTGCAGGATGTCGATGCCGTACTTGCGCGCGAACGCGAAGTCGCGCTCGTCGTGCCCGGGCACGCCCATCACGGCGCCGTCGCCGTAGCTCATCAGCACGTAGTTGCCCACCCACAGCGGCACCGGCTGGCCGGTGAGCGGGTGCGTCACCGACAGGCCGAGCGGCAAGCCTTCCTTCTCGCGCAGTGCCAGTTCGGCTTCGGTCGTGCCGCCGCGCTTGCACTCGTCGATGAAGGCGGCGAGCTTCGGGTTCGTTTTCGCGGCGTGCGCGGCCAGCGGATGCTCGGGCGCGACGGCGGCGAAGGTGACGCCCATGATCGTGTCGGCGCGCGTCGTGAAGACGTGCATGCGGCCGCCCTGGATCGGCTGGCCGTCATCGCCGCGGATGTCGTGCGGGAACGCAAAGCGCACGCCCTGGCTACGGCCGATCCAGTGCTCCTGCATCAGGCGCACGCGCTCGGGCCAGCCTTCGAGGTAATGCGCGCTCGTGCTGTCGGCGACGCCGGCCAGCAGCTCGTCGGCGTACTTCGTGATCGCGAGGTAGTAGCCGGGAATCTCGCGCTTTTCGACGATGGCGCCCGAGCGCCAGCCGCGGCCGTCGACGACCTGCTCGTTGGCGAGCACGGTCTGGTCGACCGGGTCCCAGTTGACGACCTGCGTCTTCTTGTAGGCGATGCCCTTTTCGAGCATCCTCAGGAAGAACCACTGGTTCCACTTGTAGTAGCTCGGGTCGCAGGTGGCGACCTCGCGCGCCCAGTCGAAGGCCAGCCCCAGCGGCTGCATCTGCGCCTTCATGTCGGCGATGTTGGCGCGGGTCCATTTCGCCGGAGCGACCTTGTTGTCGATGGCCGCGTTCTCGGCCGGCAGGCCGAAGGCGTCCCAGCCCATCGGCATCAGCACGTTCAGGCCCTTCATGCGCAGCTGCCGGGCCATCATGTCGTTGATGGTGTAGTTGCGCACGTGCCCCATGTGCAGCTTGCCGCTGGGGTACGGCAGCATCGAGCAGGCGTAGAACTTGCGCTTGCGCGGATCCTCGACGACGCGGTAGGCGTCGCGTGCCGCCCAGTGCGCCTGGGCCGCGGCTTCGACCTCGGCGGGGGCGTATTTCTCGTTCATGCGGCCGATTCTAGGCAGCGGGCCTCGGCGCGCCGCGGCCGGGGAGAGCGGCCACGACGCGCGGCGCGCGTCGCGTTCCGGCGCGCGGGCCTTTGCGGCCGTTCAGGGCTTCAGGGGCCGGCCGGCGTCTCGGTGACGAAGCCCACGCGCGTCAGGCCCGCGGCGTGCATCCAGCCGATCAGCTCGGCGACGCGGCCGTACGGCACACGTTTGTCGGCGCGCAGTTGCACCTCGGTGGCCGGGTTGCGGCGCGCCGCCTGGCGGGCGCGCTCCTGCACGGCGGCGGCGTCGGCGGGCTGCTCGTCGAGGAAGAGCCGCCCTTCGGCGTCGAGCGCCACGGCGATGAAGGCCGGCGCGGCGCCGGGCGCGGCCGCCGCGGTGCGCGGCAGGTCGAGCTTCAGGCTGCCGGCCATCAGCGGCGCGGTGATGATGAAGATCACCAGCAGCACCAGCATCACGTCGATCAGCGGCGTCATGTTGATCTGGCTCATCGGCTGGGCGCCGGGGTTGCGCTCGAGGCGGCCGAAGGCCATCAGGACGCTCCTTTGTCGTCGCCCACGCCGGCTGGCTCCATCATCAGCTCGCGCAGGTCGTGCGCGAAGCCTTCCAGCTCGGCCTCGCAGGCGGCGACGCGCTTGCCGAAGACGTTGAACGCGAGCACCGCCGGCACGGCCACCGCGATGCCGGCGGCGGTGAGCACGAGCGCTTCGCCGATCGGCCCCGAGACCTTGTCGATCGTGATCGTGCCGGCCGCGCCGATGCCCACCAGCGCGTGGTAGATGCTCCACACGGTGCCGAGCAGGCCGACGAACGGCGCCGTGCTGCCGATCGACGCCAGCACCACCTGGCCCGTCTGCAGATGCGCGAGGCCGCGGTGCAGCGCGTCGCGCAGCCGGCGCGTCAGCTGCGAGGCGCGGTGCGCCTGCGTCGCAAGCGTCCCCTCGGCGGCGCCGGCGGCCGCCGCGTCCAGCAGCGGCAGCAGCACCTGTTCGCGGTCGTTGGCGGCCAGCCGCGCGCGGCCTTCTTCGAGGCCGGCTGCGTCCCAGAAGGCCGGCACGCCGCGCGCGATGTCGGCGCCGGCGCGCCTGAGCAGCCACGCTTTCCACAGGATCAGCGCCCAGGCCGTCACCGACATCGCCAAGAGCAGCAGCGCGACGGCGCGGCCGACGCCGTCGCTGCGGTTCCAGAAGGCTTCGAGGCCGGCCACGCTGGCGAGGAGGTGGGCCGGCGCCCGCGGGCAGCGCTTGGCCTCTCAGTTCAGGCCGAGCACGTCGGCCATGCCGAAGAGCCCTTTCGCCCGCCCGGCGACGAAGCGCGCCGCGCGCAGGCTGCCTTCGGCGTAGTTGACGCGGCTGGCGCTGCGGTGCGTGATCTCGAGCCGCTCGCCGGGGCCGCAGTACAGCACCGTGTGGTCGCCGACGATGTCGCCGCCGCGCAGCGTCGCGAAGCCGATGCTGCCGGCGCGCCGCTCGCCGGTGTGGCCGTGGCGCGTGAAGACGCCGGCATCGGCGAGCGTCACGCCGCGCGCGCGTGCCAGCGCCTCGCCGAGCGCGAGCGCCGTGCCGCTCGGCGCATCGATCTTGTGCTTGTGGTGGATCTCGGTGACTTCGAGGTCGTAGCTGTCGCCGAGCAGCCGCGCCGCCTGCTCGACGAGACGCAGCATGACGTTGACGCCGACGCTCATGTTCGGCGCCATCACGAGGGCGACGTGCTCGGCGTGCGCGCCGATCGCCGCCTTCTGCTCGGGCGTGAAGCCGGTGGTGCCGACGACGGCGCGCACGCCGAGTTCGCGGCAGGCGGCCAGATGCGCCATCGTGCCCTCGGGCCGCGTGAAGTCGATCAGCACCTGCGCGCCGGCGAGGCCGCGCTTCAGGTCGGCGGTGATCGCCACGCCGGTCGGCCGGCCGCCGGCGACGCTGGAGACGGCGGCGGCGTCCTGGCCGACGAGCGGGCTCGTCGGCACGTCGAGCGCGCCGGCGAGGCGGCAGTCGGCGCTGCCGAGCACCGCGTCGATCAGCATGCGGCCCATGCGGCCGCTGGCGCCGGCGATGGCGATGGCCAGGCGGCCGTCGCTTGCTTGCGATGGCGACGCCGCGGCCGTCACGGCTGCTCCAGCGGCGGATAGGTGCGCACGGCGCCGATCGGCTCGGCCACCGGCGCTTCGCGGCGCTTGGGCGGCGGCAGCGCGGCGCGCTCGGCCTCGCTCAGCTCCAGCCGCGGCGCGCGCGGGTCCTTGAAGCGGCTGATCGAGGCGACGAACTCGCGCTCGGTCGGCAGGTCGTCGGGCGCCTGCACCGACTTCACCTGGTCGCCTTCGAAGTTGACGATGACGCTGCGCCGCTGCGGCTCGGCGCCGGGCCGGCGCAGCGTGAACAGGTAGTCCCAGCGCTGCGCGTGGAAGGGGTCGGCGATCAGCGGCGTGCCGAGGATGTCGCGCACCTGCAGCCGCGTCAGCCCCGGGCGCACGAGCGCCATCTGCTCCTTCGTGACGGCGTTGCCCTGCACGATGTCGATGCGGTACGGCGTGATGACGCCCATGAAGCTGTCGCTGCGCTGGAGCGAATCGCAGCCGGCGAGTGCCAGCAGCAGGGGCAGCGCCGGCAGCGCGCGGCGGACAAAGCGAGGCATGGCGGGCACGAAAGGGGCGACCGGGCACTGCAAACAGGGCCTTGCCGCACTGGCTATGATCGGCCGCCGATTCTAGAGGTGCGCCCGAGGCGGCCGGCCGTCGCGGCCGGCGGCGCCAGCGAGCGCAAGACAGGGCAGAACAACGGGAGACGAAGGGGCGCAATCGTGGTGGGATGGCACCAGTGACGCATGCCGAAGAACTGAAGAGCAGCGGCCTGAAGGCGACGCTGCCGCGCATCAAGATCCTCGACGTGTTCCGGCACACCGAGCGCCGGCACATGACGGCCGAGGATGTCTACCGCGCACTGCTCGGCGAGGACGCCGACATCGGGCTGGCCACCGTCTACCGCGTGCTGATGCAGTTCGAGCAGGCGGGCTTGCTGACACGCAGCAACTTCGAAAGCGGCAAGGCCGTCTACGAGCTGAACGAGGGCCAGCACCACGACCACCTCGTGTGCCTGGACTGCGGCCGCGTCGAGGAATTCCTCGACCCCGAGATCGAGCAGCGCCAGCGGGCGGTGGCCGTCAAGCGCGGCTTTGCGTTGCAGGAGCACTCGCTGGCGCTGTACGCGCACTGCCGCAAGACGGACTGCCCGCACCGGCAGCACAAATAGGCCGGCACATCGGCGCGGCGGCGGCTATTGGACCGGCCGCCCGTCTTGCGCGCATCAAGGCGGCGTGTCGCCTTGCTCCATCGCCTTCTGGTGGCGGGCGATGAACTCCTGGTAGGTGTCGATGCCGCGCAGTTGCAGCACCGTGTTGCGCACCGCCGCCTCCACCAGCACGGCGAGGTTGCGCCCGGCGTCGACCGCGATGACGACCTTGCGCACCGGGATGTCGAGCACCTCTTCGTACAGCGGCTCGTAGGGCAGGCGCTCGAACTCGCGCTCCATCGTGCTCTGGCGCACCAGGTGCACGATGAGCTGCAGCTTCATCTTCCGCCGCACCGCCGTCTCGCCGAAGATGGCCTTGATGTCCAGCAGGCCGATGCCGCGCACCTCGAGCAGGTTCTGCAAGAGGTCCGGGCAGCGGCCCTCGAGCGTCGTCTGGCTCGTGCGGTAGATGTCCACCGCGTCGTCGGCGACGAGGCCGTGGCCGCGCGAGACGAGTTCGAGGCCGAGTTCGCTCTTGCCCAGGCCCGACTCGCCGGTGAGCAGCACGCCGAGGCCCAGGATGTCCATGAACACGCCGTGCCGCGTCGTGCGGTCGGCGAAGTGGCGGCCGAGGTAGCCGCGCACGACGTCGATGATGTGCCCGGCCGACTCCTGGGTGACGAACAGCGGAATCTCCGCGCGGTCGCACATCGCCACCAGCCGGTCGGGCGCGGTCTGCTGGTCGGCGACGATGATCACCGGCGGCTCGAGCGTGACGATGCGCGAGATGCGGCGCTCGCAATCCTCGGGGGCGGCCTCGGTGAGGTAGGCCACCTCGCGGCGGCCGACGATCTGCACGCGGTAGGGGTGGATGTAGTTCAGGTAGCCGACGAGGTCGGCCGACGAGCGCGCGTCGCGGATCGCGTTCTCGTCGAAGCGGCGCTCGGGGTGCGCGTGGCCGGCGATCCACTCCCAACGCAACGCCTCGCGGTGCGCTTCGAACAGCGCCTCGGCGCTCATCGAGGTCGGCTTCATCGCCTGCGGTCCTCGATGGCTGCGCGCTGACGACAGCGCCCGGTCACGCCGCCGTCTTCTGGGGCTGCCAGTCGCTGATCAGCTTGTGCACCGCGGGCGCGTCGCCCTCGGTCTTCAGGCGCTCGCGCAGCTCGCGGTCGGAGAGCATCTCGGCGATCTCGGAGAGGATCTCGAGATGGCGCTGCGTCGCCGCTTCGGGCACGAGCAGGAAGATCAGCAGCAGCACCGGCTCGTCGTCGGGCGCGTCGAAGGGGATCGGCTGCGCCAGGCGGATGACGGCGGCGAGCGGGTTCTTCAGCCCCTTGACGCGGCCGTGCGGAATGGCCACGCCGTGGCCGAGGCCGGTGGAGCCCAGGCGCTCGCGCGCGAAGAGGTTGTCGGTGACCGTGCCGCGCGCGATGGCGTGCTGGTTCTCGAACAACAACCCGGCGTGTTCGAACACGCGCTTCTTGCTTGTGGCCTCCACATTCACCAGCACGTCACCGGCCGGCAGGATGGCAGCAAGACGGTTCATCAGGACCTGTCCTATCGCGGCGCGACACGCAGCCGGTGGGGCGCCGCGATGTTAGGGGTTGCGAAAGCGCCGCATGATAGTCGGCGCTGCCCTGGACGCCCGGCGGGGGCGGCCCCATGACCCGGTGGGAGGCTCGGAATGCGGCATTGCAGCAACAGTGATTGCGGGCCATGAAAAAAGCGGCCCGGATGCGGGCCGCTCGTCGGGTGCCGCCTGGCCCGGCGCCGTAAGGCGGCGCCGAGCCGGCACGGGCAAGCGCGTAAGGGAATCTCCGCTTCAGCCGGCGCTCGCGTCCATCCGCTTGGCCGCCACGTGGTGGTGATCCTGCACGCGGTCCTTGTAGCGCATCACCTGGCGGTCGAGCTTGTCCATCAGCTGGTCGATCGCGGCGTACAGGTCCTCGTGGCTTTGCTCGACGAAGATGTCGCGGCCCTTGACGTGCAGCGTCACCTCGGCCTTCTGCCTGCGCTCCTTCTCCTTGAGCTTTTCCACCGTCAGCAGCACGCTCACGTCCACCACCTGGTCGAAATGGCGCGTCACGCGGTCCAGCTTGGTCAGCACGTATTCGCGCAGGGCCGGCGTGACCTCGAGGTGATGGCCGCTGATCGTCAAGTTCATTTCAGAACCTCCAAGGCAAGAAAGCCGGCCGCGCTGGACGAGCGGCCGACGGGCTGGGAAAGGGGGGTGTGCACGACGCCAGCAGGGCGCCGGCGGGGAGAGTCTGGGAGCGCAAGGCGGAGGTAGCGAAGCGGTCGGGATCAGTGTGCACCCGAACGACGGGCCTGACAAGCGAATGCGGTTTGCGTCGCCCGCCCGGTCGCGGGGCGCGCTTGCGTGGCGTCAACGCAGCGTGATTTCCCACGCAGGACGACACCGCTGACCTTGACCCTAGAATGAATTTCATGAAGCTGATCGGCGCGTTGACCAGTCCGTACGTGCGCAAGGTGCGCATCGTGATGGCCGAAAAGAAGCTCGACTACAAGCTGGTCCTCGAGGATGTCTGGGGCAGCGACGCGATCCTCGCCGCCAACCCGCTGGGCAAGGTGCCGTGCCTGGTGATGGAAGGCGGCGAGGCGGTCTTCGACTCGCGCGTCATCGTCGAGTACCTCGACACCCTGTCGCCGGTGGGCAAGCTGATCCCGGCCACCGGCCGCGAGCGTGTCGAGGTGCGCACCTGGGAGGCGCTGGCCGACGGCGTGCTCGACGCGTGCATCCTCGCGCGGCTCGAAGCGAACTGGGCCGGCCGCGCGCCGCTGGAGCGCTCGCAGGCCTGGATCGACCGCCAGATGTCGCGCGTGCACGCGGGCATCGCCGCGATGGGCCAGGGCCTGGCCGACAAGCCGTGGTGCGCGGGCAGCCACTTCACGCTGGCCGACATCGCGGTCGGCTGCGCACTCGGCTACCTCGACTTCCGCTTCCCGCACATCGACTGGCGCACGCCCCAGCCGCAGCTCGCCCGCCTGGCCGAGAAGCTGGCGACGCGGCCGAGCTTCGTCGAGACGCTGCCGCCGACGGGCTGAACGACGCGGCGGGTTGCCGGGCTGCGGTCAAGCCGCGGCGAGCTGGAAGGTTTGCGCGCGCGCCTGTGGCCAGTACAGCTTGAACACGTTGTGCGGCCACTCGCCGCGCCCCGCGGCGGCAGCCAGCAGCGCACCGGGCGCGACGAAGCTCAGCTGATTGGCGAGCAGCCGCACGTCGTGGTCGGCAGTGCGGCGCACGATGTGGCTGGCGGTGATCTCGCGCGGGTGCGTCAGGCCCGCGGCCTGCACCAGCTCCTTCAGCGCCTCCAGCGTGCCCTCGTGGAAGCGGTAGACGCGCTCGGACTTCGCCGGCACGTCGAGCGCCCGCTGGCGCAGTGGGTCCTGCGTCGTCACGCCGGTCGGGCAGCTGCCGCTGTGGCAGTGCTGCGCCTGGATGCAACCGAGCGCGAACATGAAGCCGCGCGCCGAGTTGCACCAGTCGGCGCCGAGCGCCATCGCACGCGCGATGTCGAAGGCGCTGACGATCTTGCCGGCGCAGCCGATGCGGATGAACTGGCGCAGGTTCAGCCCGACGAGCGTGTTGTGCACGAGCAGCAGGCCTTCCTGCAGCGGCGCGCCGACGTGGTCGGTGAACTCCAGCGGCGCGGCGCCCGTGCCGCCCTCGGCGCCATCGACGACGATGAAATCAGGCAAGAGGTCGGTCTCGAGCATCGCCTTGGCGATCGCGAACCACTCCCACGGGTGGCCGACACACAGCTTGAAGCCGACGGGCTTGCCGCCCGACAACCGGCGCAGCCGCTCGATGAACTGCAGCATTTCCACCGGCGTCGTGAAGGCCGAGTGCCGCGACGGGCTGATGCAGTCCACGCCCACCGGCACGCCGCGCGCCGCGGCGATCTCGGGCGTCACCTTCGGCCCCGGCAGCACGCCGCCGTGCCCGGGCTTGGCGCCCTGGCTCAGCTTCAGCTCGATCATCTTCACCTGCGGCGCGCGCGCGTTCTCCACGAAACGCTCCTCGTCGAACGCGCCATCGCCGCCGCGGCAGCCGAAGTAGCCGCTGCCGATTTCCCAGACCAGGTCGCCGCCGTGCACGCGGTGGTGCTCGCTGATCGAGCCCTCGCCGGTGTCGTGCGCGAAGCCGCCCTTCTTCGCGCCGGCGTTCAGCGCCAGCACCGCGTTGGCCGACAGCGCGCCGAAGCTCATCGCCGAGATGTTGAACACGCTCGCGTCGTAAGGCTGCGTGCACGACGTGCCGCCGGCGCCGATGCGCACGCGAAAGTCGTGCGAGTCGAGCCTGGTCGGCGCGACGCTGTGGTTGATCCACTCGTAGCCGCTGGCGTGCACGTCGAGCTGCGTGCCGAACGGCCGCTTGTCGGGGTCGCCCTTGGCGCGCTGGTAGACGAGGCTGCGCTGCTGGCGCGAGAACGGCGCCGCTTCGTTGTCGCTCTCGATGAAGTACTGGCGCATCTCCGGCCGGATGAACTCGAGCAGGAAGCGCAGGTGCCCGATCACCGGGTAGTTGCGCAGCACCGAGTGGCGGCGCTGGCGCGTGTCGCGCAGGCCCAGCAGCACGAGCGCGAGGAAGACGAGCGCGACAGCGCCGCCGACGCCATAGGCGACGTGCGTGAACGCCGCCAGCAGCAGGCCCACCGCGGTGGCCAGCCAAGCGAGGTAGCGCACGGGGAAGTGCCGGTCGAGGCGGTGAAGCCACTCGTGCATGTGTGTTGTCTCCTCTCGCGCGCCGGTTGCGCGCGGCGCGCGCCGCGACATCGGCCGCGGCGTGCCGCCGCATGCTAGGCCGATATACTCCCCCGCATAGCGCCGATTTGCTCCGGCTTGCGGGCGCTTTATCAAATGCCGCTAAACAGGACCTTCGACCCGGAGGCCGTCTTGGCGGCGCCGGGTTTTTGTTTTTGACCTCGCGCGATGACTCCCTCGCTAGGCACCGTCACTCCGCAGCAGATGCACTTTGCCGAGCCGCTGCCGCTGGCCAGCGGCGCGGCGCTGGCGGCCGGCTACCACCTCGTCTACGAGACCTACGGCACGCTGAACGCGGCGCGCAGCAACGCGGTGCTCGTGTGCCACGCGCTGAACGCCGGCGCGCACGTGGCGGGGCTCGATGCCAACGGCCAGACGGGCTGGTGGGACAACCTCGTCGGCCCCGGCAAGCCGCTCGATACGAACCGCTTCTTCGTCATCGGCGTCAACAATCCGGGCTCGTGTTTCGGCTCCTCCGGTCCGATGCACATCAACCCGGCCAACGGTCGCGCCTGGGGCGCCGACTTCCCCGTCGTCACTGTCGAGGACTGGGTCGACGCGCAGGCCCGGCTCGTCCAGCGCCTGGGCATCGAACGCCTGGCCGCCGTGATCGGCGGCAGCCTGGGCGGCATGCAGGCGCTCGCCTGGACGCTGCGCCACCCGGCGCGCGTGCAGCACTGCATCGCGGTGGCCACCGCGCCGAGCCTGTCGGCGCAGAACATCGCCTTCAACGAGGTGGCGCGGCGCGCCATCATCACCGACCCCGATTTCCACGGCGGCCACTACTACGCGCACGGCGTGGTGCCGCGCCGCGGCCTGCGCGTGGCGCGCATGATCGGCCACATCACGTACCTCTCCGACGACTCGATGGAGGCGAAGTTCGGCCGCCGCATCCGCCGCGCCCTCGGCGGGGACGGAGTCAGCGGCGACGACGCGCCGTTCGCCTACACGACGCAGGACATCGAGTTCCAGATCGAGAGCTACCTGCGCCACCAGGGCGACAAGTTCAGCGAGTACTTCGACGCCAACACGTACCTGCTGATCACGCGCGCGCTCGACTACTTCGACCCGGCGCGCGCGCACGGCGGCAACCTCGCCGCGGCGTTCGAGCCGGCACGCGACAACCGCTTCCTGCTCGTCAGCTTCACCACCGACTGGCGCTTCGCGCCGGCGCGCAGCCGCGAGATCGTCAAGGCGCTCGTCGACAACCGCATCGCGGTGAGCTACGCCGAGATCGACGCGCCGCACGGCCACGACGCCTTCCTGCTCGACGACGCGCGCTACCACGGCGTGCTGCGCGCCACGTTCGAGCGTGTCTTCGCCGAGGTGACCGGCGATGTCTGAGCGCCGCGACCTCGAGACCATCGCCAGCCTCGTGCCCGAGGGCAGCCGCGTGCTCGACCTCGGCTGCGGCAACGGCGAGCTGCTCGCGTATCTCAAGCGCACGCGCGGCTGCAGCGGCTACGGCATCGAACTGGCCGACGCCAATGTGCTGGCCGCCGTACGGCACGGCGTCGACGTGATCCAGCTCAACCTCGAGGAAGGCCTCGCGCTTTTCGACGACCGCAGCTTCGACGTCGTGCTGCAACTGGACACGCTGCAGAACCTGCGCAACACCGAGCACATGCTGCGCGAGACGGCCCGCGTCGGCCGCATCGGCATCGTCAGCTTCCCGAACTTCGCGCACTGGCCGAACCGGCTGCGCGTCGCCGGCGGGCGCATGCCGGTGACGAAGGCGCTGCCCTATCAGTGGTACGACACGCCGAACATCCGCGTGGGCACCTTCGCCGACTTCGAGGTGCTGGCGCGCAAGTGCGGGCTCGCGGTCGCTGACAGCTTCGGCCTGCGCGACGGCCGCGTCGTGCGCCGCTGGCCCAATCTGCTGGGCAGCGTCGCGGTGTTCAAGTTCGAGCAGCGCTAGCGCTAGGGCTGGGGGCCCGAGGCCGGCGTCACGCGCTCGGCCACCGGCAGCCACAGCGTGAAGCGCGAGCCCTCGCCCGGGCGGCTCTTCACCTCGATGCGCCCGCCCATCGCCTCGGCGAGCTGGCGGCTGAGCGCCAGGCCGAGGCCCGTGCCCGCCACCGGCCCGCGCTCGGCACCGGCGCGCTCGAAGGGCTGGAAAAGCCTGGCGAGCTGCTCGCCGGTCAGGCCCGGCCCGTTGTCCTCGACGCTGATGGCGGCCGTGCCGTCGGCGCCCTTGCCGGCCGCGAGCCGCACCCAGCCGCCCCGGCGGTTGAACTTGATCGCGTTGGCGACGAGGTTGGAGACGATCTGCACGCAGCGCCGGCGGTCGCCGGCCAGCGCCGGCAGCTCCGCGCCGTCGTCGGCGAGGCCGCGCACCTCGACGCCGGCCTGCTCGGCGGTGAAGGTGAACATGCCGATCACGTCGGCGGCGAGCGCGCGCGCGTCGATCGCCTCGATCTGCAGGCGCGGACGGCCGGCCTGCACGGCCGACAGTTCGAGGATCTCGTCGACCAGCCCGAGCAGGTGCGCGCCGCTTTGCAGGACGTGGCCGACGTAGCGCTGGCGCGCCTCGGGCGTGGCCGCGGCGTCGAGCTGCAAGAGCTGCGCGAAGCCGAGGATCGCGTTCAGCGGCGTGCGCAGCTCGTGGCTGACGCGCGACAGCAGCATCGTCTTCGCCTGGTCGGCGGCGCTGGCGCGGTCGCGCTCGCGGCGCAGCGCCTCGGCCTGCTTGTGCGCGTCGATGTCGGTGTGCGTGCCGATCATGCGCAGCGGCCGGCCGTGCGCGTCGCGGCGCATGACGACGCCGCGCGAAAGCACCCACTTCCAGCGCCCGTCCTTGCAGCGGATGCGGTGCTCGTCGACGTACACCGGCGCGCGCCCCTCGAAGTGCGCGGCGCGCGCGCGGCGCATCCTCGGCACGTCGTCGGGGTGCGTCAGCGCATCCATCGAGCGCGGGTCGCCGGAGAGTTCGTCATCGCGGTAGCCGTACAACGCCTTGCCTTGCGGCGAGACGGTGCCGGTGTCGCGCTCGAGGTCCCAGTCCCACACCGCGTCGCCCAAGCTCTCGAGCGCCGTGCGCCACAGCTCGCCGTTGTCGCGCAGCGCCCGTTCGCTCTCCTTCTGTGCCGTGATGTCGAAGAAGATGCCCACGCGCGCGACGCTGCCGTCCTCGGGCGGTGCCGCGGTGCTGGTCAGGCGTACCCAGCGCACGCGGCCGTCGAGCACGACGCGGAACTCGAGCGTCAGCGGCGCCGCCGCGGCGACCGCCTCCTCGACGGCCTGCCGCAGCCGCGGGTGGTCGTCGGGGTGGCAGACGCGGTAAAGGAGTGTCGGCTCGGCGCGCACCGCCTCGGGCGTGACGCCGAAGAGCTCATGCACGCGGGAGCTGACGAAGGCGACCCGGCGCGTGCCGTCGGGCCGGACCAGCTGGCGGTACACGACGCCGGGCACCAGCTCGATCATCTGCGCCAGCCGGGTCTCGCTGGCGACGAGGCGCTCGCGTTCGCGCACGCGCTCGGTGATCTCCTCGACCGTGCCTTCGTAGAAGGCGACGCGGCCGTCGGGCCCGCAAACGGCGTGCGCGTTCTCGTTGACCCAGATGCGCTCGCCGGTCTTGTAGCGCCGCACTTCAGACTCGAAGCCGGTGACGCGACCGTGCTCGGCGAGCTGCTTCTTGAACTGCTCGCGCCGCGCCGGCTGCACGTACCACTCGTGGCCGATGTCGCGCACCAGGGCGCGCAGGTCGGCTTCGTTGTCGCAGCCGTTCAGCCGCACCAGCGCCGGGTTGGCGCGCAGGATGCCGCCGGCGGGCGTCGAGCGATAGGCGCCGATCGGCAGGAACTCGAACAGCGAGGCAAAGCCGTCGTCGTCCATCGACGGGCCTCGGCCGTGCCTTGCCGTGTCCATGGCGGGGTCAGTCGAGCGTCACCTCGGTGCGCACGGTGCCGGCGCGGTCGGCGCTGGCCGAGAGCGCCAGCGTCGTGCCGCGCCGCCCGTTGACGACCCACTCGACGACGGCGCGGTCGCCGGTGATGTCGCGGTTGGGCAGGAACGCCTGCAGCGACGCCTTCGGCGCGTGCCCTTCGAGGTGGCCGGCCTCGACGCGCTCCTTGCCGCTGGCGAGCGTGACGCCGGGCGGCAAGTGGATCTCGAAGACCGTGCCGCGCGCCACCTTGCGCTCGAGCGCGCGCTTGCTGACGTAGGCCGGCAGGTAGCCGGCGTTGGCCACCGCGAAGCGCACGCGCCACGTCTCGGGGCCGAGCGCGCGCACCTCGGCGCGCAGCACTTCGAGCTTGGGCAGTGACAGCGCCAGCTGCATCAGCCAGGCCGGGAAGCGCGCCGCCTCGCGTTCGCGCAGCGCCGGCGGCGGGTTGCGCCAGAAGTTCAGCTTGTCCCAGCCGCCGAGTTCCACCGTGCCGAGCTGCGGGTGGCGGAACGGGTACCAGTCGACGTGCGCCTGGCCGCCGCACTGCTCGTCGCTCCACTTCAAGAGCTTCAGGTCGTCGTCGACCGGGTGGTCGCGGTACCACTCGATCCACTGGTAGTCGGTGATGCCGGCCTCGCGATTCGGGGCCCACAGCTCGACGGTCCAGAACAGCGCGCCGAGGTGCTCGTAGACCCAGTCCTGCGTGCCGGTGATGATCTCCTTCGGGTGGTACTTGAAGTCGTGGTAGATGCTGATCGCCGGATAGCCGCTCAGCTTGGCGCCCAGGTCCGACAGGCGCTTGTACATCCACAGGTCCTCGGGCGTCATGTCGTCGTCGCTCTGCGTGCCCATCGGCCGCAGGATCACGCCGCTGTGCGTGTGGAAGCTGACCGCCGCGCCGATGTTCGGGTGCTTGACGATGAAGTCGACCATCGCGCGCACTTCGGGCTCGCTGGTCGGATACGGGCCGGCGCCCGTCTGCTCGAACTCCTGCCGCCAGTAGGCGGGGAAGTTGCGGTTCAGGTCCAGGCCTTCGAGGTCCTTGTTCGCGGTGACCTTGATGCCGTCGAAGTTCTTCAGCGTGCCCTCGGGCATCAGGCGGTAGTACTCGCCGCCGAATTCGCCGGGCTCGCGCGCCACCATCAGGCGCGGATCGCGCTCGCACTTCTTGTACGGCCCGTGCGGGTCGGGGATGCGCATCGTCAGCACGCGGCCGTCGCCGTCGACGTCTTCGACGGTCAGGCCGTCGACCGGCGCCTCGTCGTACGGGTACGGGCGCGTGCTGCTGCGGATGTGGCGCGGCCGGTCGGCGAGAGCCAGCTCGGCGCCGTCGGGGTTCAGCCGCGGCACCATGTAGACGGCGCGTGTGTCCAGCAACTGGCGGGTCTGCGCGTCGCTGTCGTACTTGCTGACGAGCTGGTGCAGCCAATAGAGGCACGCGGTGCTCGCGGTCAGCTCGGCAGCGTGGATGTTGCCGTCGACCCAGAAGGCCGGCTTGTCGGCGGCCGCGCCGGTGTCGCGGCGCGTCAGCGTCAGCAGCCAGATGTCGCGGCCCTCGTGGCTCTTGCCCAGCGACGACAATGCCACCAGGTGCGGCGCGGCGCGCGCGTAGTCCTGCAGCAGGCGCGTCAGCTCGGCATGGCGGTAGAAGAGGTCGAAGCGGGGGACCGGGAGCGCGGCGGTTTCGGCGTGGTTGGCTGGCATGGTGGCGGCGGACTTCGGGTGGACTTCTTCTTGCCGCCGGCGATGCTAGCGCCGCCGCCCGCGCAGCCAACGCCTGTTTCCAGGGAACGGGACAAACGCCCCGCCGGCCGGGCGGCGATGACCGGCGACGACTGGCTACTCGGTCAGCAGCTTGCGCATCCCGCGCACGCTGAGCAGCCAGCCGGGGTTCTGCTTTTCCTCGATGACCGCGCTCATGCGCGCCATGATGCGCGCGCTCTTGTTGGCGCGCCAGATCACGAGGTCGGCAAGCCACGGGTGGTCGTTGACGCGGCTGGCGCGCTCGTAGAGGTCGAACTTGGGCTTCAGGCCCAGCAGCCCGGCCTCGTAGTGCCGGCGCACCGCCTCGTCGTCGGCATCGGGCGCGGTGGCGCGCGTGGCCATCAGCGCATCGGCGGCAAGCAGGCCCGTCTCCATCGCCTTGCCGATGCCTTCGCCGCTGAAAGCGTAGGTGCTGCCGGCGGCCTCGCCGGTGACGAGCAGGCCCGGCCGCGCCCAGCGCGCGCCCAGCAGCGAGCAGCGCAGCGGCGCGCCTTTCAGGTCGCCCAGGCGCTCGCCCTCGCTCATCAGCCGGCGCGCGGGCTCGTAGACCTGCGTGAACGTCTCGAAGAAGCGGCGCAGGTTCAGGTCCTGCATCTGGCCCTTGCCGCTCTTCAGCTTGCGGTGGCTGCCCGGGTGGCCGGCGCCGATGTTGAACACGCCGTCCGGGCCCGGGAAGATCCAGCCGTAGCCGCCGCGCATGCGCGGGTGCCAGATGAACTGCAGCTGGCGGATCGTGCCGGCCAGCCCCGGGTGGCGCACGTAGGTGCGCAGCGCGACGCCGCTGGGCGTATGGCGCTCGCACATGCCGGCGGCGGCCAGCGCCTGCGGTACCGCGCCGGTGGCGAGCACGACCCAGCGCGCGGTGATCTCGTGCGTTTCGTTGCCGCGGCGCAGGCGGGCGCCCACCACTCGACCGTTCTCGCGGCCGGCGCTGTCTTCGATCGGCGCCTCGAAGCGCCACGGCATCACGAGGCGCGCGCCGGCGCGCTCGGCGGCGCGCACGAGCACCTCGTCGAGCACGCGCCGCGGCAGCGCGGCCACCGTGCCCGGCACATCGCAGTGGCCGCCGCGCGGGCCGACGCAGCGCACATGCTGCGCCGGCTGCCACAACGCCGCCACCTCGTCGTAGACGCCGAGCGCGCGCAGCGCCGCGTGCGCATCGGGGATCAGGCCGTCGCCGCAGACCTTGTCGCGCGGGAACGTGTGCTGGTCGACGAGCAGCACGTCGAGGCCGGCGCGCGCGAGCCGCTGCGCGCAGGCGCTGCCGGCCGGGCCGGCGCCGATGACGAGCACGTCGCAGCAACTCGGTGGCGCAGAGGGCAGTGGCGCAGGCATCGGGCGGCGATTATCGGTGCCGTCGCCCGCGCGCTTGACCGGCCTCAATGCCCAGGGGAAAGCGGGCCTGCAAGATACTCGGGACCCCTGGACCGGAGACCCGCCCGATGAGTAATCACCTCACCGCCGGGCAGCGTGCGCTGTTGCGCGCCGCCCTGGAACAACGCCAGCATCAGCTCGACCGCCGCCTGGCCGATCACCTCGGCGGGCGCAGCCGCGCCGAGCATGCGCGCGAGGTGCTGACGCAGGACGACGACGACGCGCCGCAACGCGAGAGCGAGCGCGAGATGGACATGGCGCTGACCGACCTCGAGACGCAGGAAGTGGGCGAGGTCAGCGAGGCGCTGCGCCGCATCGACAGCGACGGCTACGGCCAGTGCACCGACTGTGGCGTCGAGATCCCGTTCGACCGCCTGCGCGCCGAGCCGTGGGCGCTGCGCTGCGTGCCATGTGAATCCAGGCGCGAGCAGAAGGCGCAGCGGCGGCGGGGCTGACGTGATGGACGAGGCGGTAAACCCGGCGAGAGCGGCCGCCCCATCTGACCCCGCCGATCCGGCCATCGCCGCGCCGGCCGTCTTCGCCCGCGAGTACGAAGAGGCGCGCGAGAAGTTCCTCGCCGCGGCGCGCCGCTGCGGCGCGCGCGTGCAGCACTGGCCGCATCCGCTGGCCGGCCCGCGCGGCGAGGCGCTCGCCACCGACAGCGCCTGGGTCGGCGCCGACGATGCGCACCGCGTGCTCGTCGTCATCTCGGGCACCCACGGCGCCGAGGGGCTGGCCGGCAGCGGCCCGCAGACCGACCTGCTCTCGGGGCCGGCGCCGGCGCATCTGCCGGCCGACACGGCGTTGCTGCTGATGCACGCCGTCAACCCGCACGGCTTTGCGTGGGGGCGCCGCGTCACCGAGGAGAACGTCGACCTCAACCGCAACTGGATCGACTTCACGCAGCCGCTGCCGGCCAACCCCGGCTACGAGCGGCTGCGCGAGCACTACAACCCGGCGAGCCTCGACGCGGCGACGCTGGCGCGGCACGAGGCGGCGATCGAGGCCTACCGGCGCGAGCATGGCGTGCATGCCGAGCGCGTCGCGCGCAGCACCGGCCAGTACGTCGACCCGCAAGGCATCTTCTACGGCGGCACCGGCCCGACCTGGGCGCGCCGCACGAGCGAGGCGATCCTCGCCGCGCACCTGGCGCAGGCGAAGACGGTGGCGGTCGTCGACCTGCACACCGGCCTCGGCCCGTGGGGCTACGGCGAGCCGATCTGCAACCACGCGCCGGGCAGCGAGCGCGTCGCGCGGGCGCGGCGCTGGTGGGGGCAAAGCGTCACCGAGCCGCTGCTCGGCACCTCGTCATCGCAGGAGAAGACCGGGCTCACCGAGTTCGGCTACGAGCGCGCGCTGGCGCACGCCGACATTGCCTTCGTCGCGCTCGAATTCGGCACCTACGGCCCGCCGCACGGCGAGCACGCGCTGCGCGACGACGCGTGGCTGTGGCAGCACGGCCGGCCGCGCGACCGGGACAACGCCGAGACACAGCGCATCCGCGCCGAGCTGCGCGAGTACTTCTCGCCTTCACGCGACGACTGGCGCGAGGCGGTGCTGTGGCGCTCGCGCCAGGTCTTCCGGCAAGCCTTGCACGGATTGGCTGGCGGCGAGTGCCGTTGAAGCGCCTGCGGCGTGCCGCCGGCGGGCGGCGCTGCCGATAATTCGCGTCCGTCGAATGTGACCCTTACGGAGCCCTGCGATGCCCATTCACGAGTACGTCTGCCAGGACTGCGGCACCCAATTCGAGAAGCTGGTGCGCACCGGCGACACGCCCGAGTGCCCACGTTGCCGCTCGGTGGCGCTGGAGAAGAAGCTGTCGGTGTTTGCGACCGGCGGCGGCGAGGGCGCGAAGGCGGCCGAACTCGCCGCGATGGGGCCGTGCGGGAGCTGCGGCAACCCGAACGGGCCGGGGTCGTGCGGGTTCGGGCCGCACTGACTGAGGACGTGCGCGCCGTCGACGGGTGGTGGCAGGATCGGGCCGACGGGGTGCCCCGCTGCGCTCGTGTCCTTCTCTTGGCTTCGCTTCGCTCGCCAACGATTCACCCTCTACCTCGCTACGCGGGGCACCCCGTTGGCCCGATCCGGCACCGGCGTTGGTGTTCGACGAGAACAGGCCACCGTGCACGCCGAGGACGCCGGGTGGTTGGCGTAGCGAGGTGAAAGAAGGGAATCGACCGCGCACAGCGAGGGAGAGGAATGACACGAGCGAAGCCGACCACCCGGCGGCCTCGGCGCGTGAGACCGTCGCCCAGAGCGAACGGGCCTCTGAACTGCGATCCGATCGCCGCGCGGTGATCAGCCCTTCTTCACCTTCAACCGCCACGCATGCAGCAGCGGCTCGGTGTAGCCACTCGGCTGCGCCAGGCCCTTGAAGACGAGGTCGCAGGCCGCCTGGTAGGCGGCACTCTTGGCAAAGCGGCCGGCCATGTTCTCGTAGGCCGGGTCACCGGCGTTCTGCTTGTCGACGACCGCGGCCATGCGCTCGAGTGTGGCGCGCACCTGCGCCTCGGTGACGACGCCGTGGTGCAGCCAGTTGGCCATGTGCTGGCTGCTGATGCGCAGCGTCGCGCGGTCTTCCATCAGGCCGACGTTGTGGATGTCGGGCACCTTCGAGCAGCCCACGCCCTGGTCGACCCAGCGCACGACGTAGCCGAGGATGCCCTGGGCGTTGTTGTCGAGTTCCTGCTGCTTTTCCGCCTCGGTCCACTTCGCCGCCTTGACGACCGGGATCGTCAAGAGGCCGTCGAGCAGCGCCTCGCGCGTCGCGGCCGGGTCGGCGGCGGCATCGGCCTTCTCCAGGTCCTTCTGCACCTTGAACACGTCGACCTGGTGGTAATGCAGCGCGTGCAGTGTCGCCGCGGTCGGGCTCGGTACCCAGGCCGTGTTGGCGCCGGCGCGCGGGTGGCCGATCTTCTGCTCGAGCATTGCGCGCATCAGGTCGGGCATCGCCCACATGCCCTTGCCGATCTGCGCCTTGCCGCGCAGCCCGCAGGCCAGACCCACCTGCACGTTGTTGCGCTCGTAGGCGGCGATCCACTCGCTCGTCTTCATGTCGCCCTTGCGGCGCATCGGGCCGGCGTGCATCGCGGTGTGCATCTCGTCGCCGGTGCGGTCGAGGAAGCCGGTGTTGATGAACGCGATGCGGTCGGCCGCGGCGGCGATGCACGCCTTCAGGTTCACCGACGTGCGGCGCTCCTCGTCCATGATGCCGAGCTTCACGGTCGCCTGCGGCAGCCCGAGCAGGCGCTCGACGCGGCCGAAGAGCTCGCTCGCGAAGGCCACTTCGGCCGGCCCGTGCATCTTCGGCTTGACGATGTACACGCTGCCGCGGCGGCTGTTGCGGATGCCCGGCGTGGCCAGGCCCTTCAGGTCGTGCAGCGCGATCGTCGTCGTGACGACCGCGTCCATGATGCCTTCGGGGATCTCCCGGCCTTCGTCACCCCACAGGATCGCCGGGTTCGTCATCAGGTGCCCGACGTTGCGCACGAACAGCAGCGAGCGGCCGTGCAGCGCCACGTCTTCGCCGCGCGGGCCGGTGTACTGGCGGTCGGGGTTCAGGCCGCGCGTGAAGGTCTTGCCGCCCTTGCTGACCGCTTCGGTCAGTGTGCCTTTCAGGATGCCGAGCCAGTTGCCGTAGGCGAGCACCTTGTCGTCGGCATCGACGACGGCCACCGAGTCCTCGAGGTCGAGGATCGTCGACAGCGCCGATTCGAGCACGAGGTCGGCGACGCCCGCGGGGTCGGTGGCGCCGATCGCGTGGCCGCGGTCGATGCGGATGTCGATGTGCAGCCCGTGGTGCGACAGCAGCACCGACGAGGGCGACCCCATCTCACCCTGGAAGCCGACGAACTGCGCCGGGTTCTTCAAGCCCACCGTGGCGCCGCCTGCCAGCGTCACCGCGAGCTGGTTGTCGACGACGGCGTAGGCGACCGAGTCGATGTGCGAGCCGCGCTTCAGCGGCACGCAGCGGTCGAGCACGTAGCGCGCGTACTCGATGACCTTGGCGCCGCGCTTGTCGTTGTAGCCGGGGCCGCGCGACAGGTCGACGCCCGAGCCGTCGGCTTCGGGCAGCACGTCGGTGCCGTACAGCGCGTCGTACAGCGAACCCCAGCGCGCGTTGGCGGCGTTCAGCGCGTAGCGCGCGTTGGTGATCGGCACGACGAGTTGCGGGCCGGCCTGCAGCGCCAGCTCGGCGTCGACGTTCTTCGTCGTCGCGCGCAGGCTCTTCGGCTCGGGTACGAGGTAGCCGATCTTCTCCAAGAAGGCGCGGTACTTGGCCCTCGCGCGCGCGCCGGTGATCGGCCCGGGGTTGGCCTTGTGCCAGGCGTCGAGCTCGGCTTGCAGGCGGTCGCGCTCGGCCAGCAGCGCCGCGTTCTTCGGCGCCAGGTCGCGCACGAGGGCGCCGAAGCCGGCCCAGAAGGCCTCGCGCTCGATGCCGGTGCCGGGCAGCACCTGGTCGTTGACGAAGTGGAAGAGCGAATCGGCCACTTGCAGGCCGTGGACGGTGGTGCGCATGGTGGTGGTCTAGGGCTTGGGAGTTGTCGTTGGATCTCGATGCGGGTCGGCAGGAACGATCGCCAGCACGTCGCGCAGCGTGCGCCCGATGTGTGTCGGCGCGGTGCCCAGCTCCTCGGGCGGCGCGCCGTTGCGGTTGACCCACAGCGTCGTGTAGCCGAACCAGGTGGCGCCGATGGCGTCCCAGCCGTTGCTGCTGACGAAGAGGATGTCGCGTGCCGGCAGGCCCAGCGCCGCGGGCCCGAGCGCGTAGGCCGCGGGGTCGGTCTTGAAGCGGCGCACGCTGTGCACGCTGAGCACCGGGCTCACCAGGTCCGCCAGGCCCGCGCTCTTCAGCGCCACGGCCAGCATGTCGGGGTCGCCGTTGCTGAGGATGCCGGCCGGCACGCCGCGCGCATGCAGCGCTTCGAGCACCTCGCGGCACTCGGGGTAGGCCGAGAGGTGGTGGTACTGGTTCATCAGCCGCTCTTCGGCCGCGGCATCGAGCGGCAGCGCCAGGCGCGCCGCGGCGTGGCGCAGCGCGTCGCGCGTCACCTGCCAGAACGGCCGGTAGTGCTCGGCGCCGGCGCTGCTCATCGTGATCAGGCGCGTGTACTCGATCTGCTTGTCGCGCCACAGCAGCGCGAGGCGCTCGCCGTGCCCGGCGAACAACTGCTCGGCGAGGTGCGCGACGCTGTAGACATCGAACAGCGTGCCGTAGGCGTCGAACAGCACGGCGCGCAGCTTGGGCGGGCTTTTGGGTGGCATCGCCATGCGCCAGGACTCTATTCGAAACGTCGATCGGCATTAAGCGCGTCCAGCGCCATGGATTTTTGCGTTCGGCGCGCATAATCGCCGGCCATGGATCGGCTCAAGCAGATCGAATCCTTCGTCGCGGTGGCTGCCAAGGGCAGCCTCACCGCGGTGGCCAGCGCCGAGGGCGTGGCGCCGGCGGTCATCGGCCGGCGCATCGACGGCCTCGAAGAGCGCCTGGGCGTCAAGCTGCTGCGCCGCACGACGCGGCGCATCACGCTGACGCACGAGGGCAGCGCCTTCCTCGAAGACTGCCAGCGCATCCTCACCGACATCGCCAACGCCGAGGCGAGCGTCAGCGCCGGTGGCGTCAAGGCGAGCGGCCACCTGCGCGTCACGGCGCCCGGGGGCTTCGGCCGCCGGCACGTCGCGCCGCTGGTGCCGGGGTTCATCACCCAGCACCCGGAGGTGAGCCTGAGCCTGAACCTTTCCGACCGCCTCGTCGACATCGTCAACGAGGGCTACGACTGCGCGATCCGCGTCGGCGACCTGCCCGACTCGAACCTCGTCAGCCAGCGGCTGGCCGACAACCGCCGGCAATGTGTGGCCGCGCCCGCGTACCTGGAGGCCGCCGGCACGCCGGCGACGCCGGCCGACCTGGCGAGGCACCGCTGCCTGACGCTCAGCTCCGAAGCGAGCCAGACGCGCGGCTGGGCTTTCCGCGTCGACGGTGAACTGACGCACGTGCGCCCGCCGGCGCGGCTGGATTGCAGCGACGGACAGGTGCTGCATCAGTGGTGCCTGGCGGGCCTGGGCATCGCCTGGCGCAGCACCTGGGAGGTCGAGCGCGACATCGCCGAGGGGCGCCTGGTCGAGGTGCTGGCCGAGTACGCGGCGCCGGCCAATGGCATCTACGCCGTCTTCGCGCAGCGCCGCCACCTGCCGCTGCGCGTGCGGCTGTGGATCGACTACGTGAAGCACCACTACGCCGACGCGGCGTTCTGGCGGCGCGAGGAGGTCTGGCCGGTGGCGGAGAACGCGGCTGGATCACGCGGCGTGGAGCGCGGGTAAGTCCCGTCACGGAGACTTCGGGCCGCTGCGGATACTTCGCGGCAAAGAGGTTACTCGGAAGTAAAGGCCGGGCCGCCGTCGGCGCCGCCGCGCGAGCCCGTGACCTCGCGCCCGCCTGCCCCGCCGCCCCGTGCCGCCTTCCCCCGTCCCCGCCGAGACCTTCACGTCGCCCTGGCCGGCCGCGGCCGCGCGCGCGCGCGGCCGTGCCGACAAGCGCGAGGCCGTGCTTCGCACGGCGGTGCGCCTCTTCAACGAGAAGGGTTTCCACGCCACCTCGCTTGACGAGGTCGCCGAGCGGCTGCACGTCACGAAGCCGACGCTGTACTACTACGTCGAGAGCAAGGAGGCGATCCTCTTCGCCTGCGTGGAGATCGGCCTGGAGATGGTGCGCGAGGGCATCGCCGAGGCGGCCAAGAGCGGCGGCAGCGCGCTGGACAAGCTGCGCGCGTGCATGCGCGCCTACGCCAGCGTCGTCACGCGCGACTTCGGCATGTGCGTCATCCGCGTCGGCGAAGAGCCGCTGCCGGCCGACAGCCGCCGGCGCCTGCGCGCGCTGAAGGCGAAGATCGACCACGAGTTCCGCAGCCTCATCGAGCAGGGCATCGCCGAAGGCGTGATCGCGCCGTGCGACGCCAAGCTTGCCGCGTTCACGCTGGCCGGCGGCTTGAGCTGGATCGGGCGCTGGTACGACCCGGCCGGCCCGCTGGACGCCGACACGGCCGCCGAGCGCTGCATCGCCGTGCTGCTGAACGGCATCGTGCCGCGCGCGCCGGCGGCGAAGCGCGCGCCGAAGCCGGCGGCCCGAAAGGCAAGAGCATGAGCGCCGCCGCGCCGGTGCTCGAAGTCGACGGCCTGACACTCGCCTTCGGCGGCGTGAAGGCGCTCGACGGCGTCAGCCTGCAGGTGCGCCCCGGCTCGATCACCTCGGTGATCGGCCCCAACGGCGCGGGCAAGACATCGCTTTTCAACACCATCTCGGGCTTCTACCGGCCGGGCGCCGGGCGCATCGTCTTCCGCGGCGACGACATCACGCAGGTGCCCGCGCCGCGGCGCGCGAAGCTGGGGCTGGCGCGCAGCTTCCAGAACATCGCGCTTTTTCGCGGCATGACGGTGCTGGACAACATCAAGCTCGGCCGCCACGCGCACCTGAAGACGAACCTGCTGCAAGCGCTTGCCTACCGCGGCGCCGCCGCGCGCGAAGAGGCGGCACTGCGCGCCGACATCGAGCAGCGCATCATCGACTTCCTCGAGATCGACCACATCCGCCACGCCTCGGTGGCGGCGCTGCCGTACGGGCTGCAAAAGCGCGTCGAGATGGCGCGGGCGCTGGCGATGCAGCCGCAGGTGCTGATGCTCGACGAACCGGTCGCCGGCATGAACCGCGAGGAGACCGAGGACATGGCGCGCTTCATCCTCGACGTGCGCGACGAGTGGGGCGTGACGGTGCTGATGGTCGAGCACGACATGGGCATGGTGATGGACCTGTCGGACCACGTCGTCGTGCTGAACTTCGGCCAGGTCATCGCCGCCGGCGTGCCGCGCGACGTGCAGGACAACCCAGAGGTCGTGCGCGCCTACCTCGGCTCGGGCGACATGTCGCGGCTGCGCGCCGGGGCGGCGGCGGCGCGCGCCGGAATGGCGGGGGCCGCGCCGTGAACGACTCGGGCTTCGACTGGCTCTTCCTCGCCGAGATCTCGCTCGCCGGGCTCGGCAGCGGCGGGCTGCTGGCGCTGACCGGGCTCGCCTTCGTCATCATCTACAAGGCCACGCGTGTCGTGAACCTGGCCATCGGCGAGATGCTGATGATGGCCGCCTATGTGTTCTTCGCGTTCGCCGCCGGTGCCGGGCTGCCGATCTGGGCGGCCATCTTCGGCGCCGTGCTGGCCTCGGGCGCGCTCGGCGCGCTCGTCGAGCGCACGATGATCCGGCCGATGCTCGGCGAGTCGCCGATCTCGACCTTCATGGTCACCGTCGGGCTCGCGTCGATCCTCGTCGGCATCGTCGAGCTCGTCTGGACCGCCGACCCGCGCCGGCTGCCCGAGTTCATGCCCACCGACCCGGTGCTGCTCGGCCAAGCGATGGTCGCGCCGAAGGTGTTCTACGGCTTCGTCGTCACGGCGCTCCTGATCGCCGCGGTGCTGCTCGTCTTCCGCTTCTGGCGCGGCGCGGTCGCGCTGCGCGCCACCGCGTCGGACCAGGCGGCGGCGTATTCGATGGGCATCGACGTGCCGCGCGTGTTCTCGCTGGCGTGGACGGCGGCGGCGATGATCGCTGCGGTGGCCGGCATCGTCGTCGGCGCGATCGGCGGCATCTCGTCGACGATGGGCGTGTTCGGGCTGTCGGTGCTGGTCGTCGTCATCGTCGGCGGCCTCGACTCGGTGGCCGGCGCCCTGCTCGGCGGCCTGCTCGTCGGCCTCGTCGAAGCGTGGGCCGGCGCGTACCTCGGCGGCGAATACAAGATGCTGGCCACCTTCTCGCTGCTGGTCCTCGTGCTGCTGCTGCGCCCGTACGGGCTCTTCGGCACGCACGAGATCGAGCGGCTGTAAAGGGGAACGAGGACCCATGCGCATCGGTGCCGCCAAGGAAAGCTACGAGGCCGACGCAGCGCTGTTCGACACGCGCGCGCAGCGTGGCTGGCTCGTCGTGCTCGCCGCGGCGCTGGCGGCGTTCCCGTTCGTCGCCGACGAGTACTGGCTGTACCTCGCGTGCCTCATCGCGATCAACATCGCCAGCGCCACGGGCCTGAACATCCTCACCGGCTACACCGGGCTCGTCAGCCTCGGCCAGGCGGCGTTCATGGGCCTGGGCGCCTACACGGTGGCGATCCTCGAAACGACGCTCGGCACGCCGTTCGTGCTGAACCTGCTGGCCGGCGGCGTCGTCGCGGCGCTCGGCGGCATCGTCGTCGGCATCCCGTCGCTGCGCGTCAAGGGGCTGTACCTCGCGATCTCGACGATTGCCGCCTCGGTGATCGCGCACTTCCTGTTCGCCAACCTCACGCTCACCGGCGGCACGTCGGGGCTGTCGGTGCCGCCGGCGCGGCTTTTCGGCGTCGCGCTCGACACCTCGTTCAGGCTGTACTGGCTGATCGTGCCGGTGGCCGCGCTGATGCTGCTTGCCGCGGCGAACCTCTTTCGCACGCGCATCGGCCGCGCCTTCATCGCGATCCGCGACCGCGACATCTCGGCCGAGGTGCTGGGCATCCCGCTGCTGCGCTACAAGCTGATGAGCTTCGGGCTGTCGTCGTTCTACGCCGGCGTCGCGGGGGGCTTGTGGGCGTACTTCTTCCGCGTCGTCACGCCCGAGAGCTTCCCGCTCATCATGAGCATCTTCTTTCTCGCCGCGATCATCGTCGGCGGCATGGGCACGATCCTCGGCAGCATCCTCGGCGCGGTGTTCATGACGCTGGTGCCCGAACTGCTGAAGCTCGTCGTCGGCTGGCTGCCGCTATCCACCGACATGGGCCTCGTGCTCTCGCCGGTGCGCACGATCGTCTTCGGCGCGCTGATCGTCGGCTTCCTGATCTTCGAACCGCACGGCCTGGCCGAGATCTGGCGGCGCGTGCGGCGCTACTTTCACCTCTGGCCGTTCCGCACTTGAACGGCTGCCCACCCCCGAACCGTCAACCCCAGGAGAGAGACCCATGAGCATCCAGCGTCGCACCCTGATGTCGCTTGCCGCCGCCGCCACCGCCGCCGCCTTTGCCACCGGCCCCGCCCACGCGCAGGGCGAGGACATCGTGCTCGGTGGCTCGATCCCGATGACCGGCGTGTTCGCCTTCGCCGGCATCGGCATCAACGCCGGCATCTCCGACTACGTGAAGATCGTCAACGACGCCGGCGGCATCAAGGGCCGCAAGCTGCGCTACGTGCCCGAGGACACCGGCTACAAGGTCGACGCCTCGGTGGCCGCGTTCAAGAAGATCACCGGCGCGAACAAGGTCAACCTGTACTACGGTGATTCGACCGGCTTCGCCAAGACGATCAACCCGGAGCTCGACCGCTCGACGCAGATCCTGATGGCCGGCGCCTCGTTCGCCACCGAGATCAACAACCCGCAGAAGTATCCGTACCAGTTCCTCGTCGGCCCCGACTACACCGAGATGGTGGTGATCCTGCTCAAGCACATCGCCGCCACGAAGCCCGGCGCCAAGGTCGCCTTCGTCTACAGCGACAGCGAGTTCGGCCGCGACCCCATCGACGAGAGCCGCGCCGAGGCCAAGAAGCTCGGGCTCACGGTGGCCACCGAGATCATGACGCCGCCGGGCAGCGTCGACGTCTCGGGCGAGGTCATCAAGCTGCGCCGCGCCGACCCCGACTTCACGATCTTCCACGGCTACGTGCTCGCGCCGATCCCCGAGTTCGTCACGCAGATGAAGAAGCTCGGCATGAAGAGCCAGTTCATGGGCACGTTCTGGACGATGGACAACTCGATGGTCATGAAGATGGGCGAGGCGGCCGAGGGCTTCATGGGCGTGATGCCGTTCCGCTACCACTACGAGACCGACGCGAAGGCGCCGATGCTCGACAAGATCCGCCAGATGCGCCCCGAGTACCAGAGCAACGCCTACATGCAGGGCTTCCTGACGGCGATGCTGATGACCGAGGCGACCAAGCGCACGCTCGACGCCGGCAAGCCGCTGAACGGCAAGAACCTGAAGGCGGCGCTGAACAGCATCGCCAACTTCGACACCGGCGGCATCATCGGCACGCCGATCACGATCAAGGGCAACTCGATCCCGGTGGGCCGCATCTACCGCGCCGACACGAAGACGCAGAAGATGGTGCCGGCGTCGGACTGGATCACCGTCGGCAAGTGAGCGCGGCGTGAGCGTGCAGCCGGCGCCGCCGAGCGGCGCCATCCTCGAGGTCAACAACATCGAGGTGGTCTACAACAAGGCCGTGCAGGTGCTGCGCGGCCTGAGCCTGGCCGTGCCGCGCGGCCAGGTGGTGGCGCTGCTGGGCAGCAACGGCGCCGGCAAGAGCACGACGCTGAAGGCGATCTCGGGGCTGCTCGCGCTCGAAGACGGCGAGATGCCGCGCGGGCAGATCCGCTTCGCCGGCAACGACACCGCGGCCCTCGCGCCGCACCGGCTGGTGCGCGCGGGGCTCTTCCACGTGATGGAGGGCCGGCGTGTCTTCGAGGACCTGACGGTCGAGGAGAACCTCGTCGCCGCGACGTATGCGCTCGCCGGCCGCGCCGCGACGAAGGCCGACTTCGACCTCGTCTACGGCTACTTCCCGCGTCTGCACGAACGCCGCCGCGGCCTGGCCGGTTATCTCTCCGGCGGCGAGCAGCAGATGCTGGCGATCGGCCGCGCACTCGTCGCGCGCCCGCAACTGATGCTGCTCGACGAGCCGTCGCTGGGCCTGTCGCCGGTGCTCGTCGAGAACATCTTCTCCATCGTCGCGCGCATCAACGCCGAGCAGGGCGTATCGATGCTGCTCGTCGAGCAGAACGCGGCCGTCGCGCTGGCGATCGCGCACTACGGCTACATCCTCGAAACGGGCAAGGTGGTCATCGACGGCAGCGCCGAGAAGCTGGCTGCCGACGCCGACGTGCGCGAGTTCTATCTCGGCATGGGCGGCCACGGCACGCACAAGAGCTACCGCGAGTTGAAACACTACAAGCGCCGCAAGCGCTGGCTGTCGTGACGTTGCCCATGCCGCCCCCGCTGCCGGAGAAAACGCTGCCGCAGATGCTGCGCGAGCAGGCGCGCTTGCGCCCCGACGCCGTCGCGCTGCGCCAGAAGGACTTCGGCATCTGGCAGCCGATCACCTGGGCGCAGTACCACCGGCGCGCGCTGCACGTCGGCCTCGGGCTGCGCGCGCTGGGCCTCGGCCAACGCGCGCACCTCGGCGTCATCAGCGAGAACCGCATCGAGTGGGTGCTGGCGCAGATGGGCGCCGGCCTCGTCGGCGCGGTGACGGTGGGTGTCTACCCGACGAGCCCGACGCCCGAGGTGGCCTACGTGCTGGCGCACGCCGATGTCGAGGTCGTCGTCTGCGAGGACCAGGAGCAGACCGACAAGGTGCTCGAGGCGCTGCCGCAACTGCCGCGGCTGCGCCGCATCGTCGTCTGCGAGAAGAAGGGGCTGCGCAACACGCCGGCCGAGCACGCCGATCGCGTGATCGCCTTCGACGCGGTCGAGGCGCTCGGCGCCGAGCGCGCGACTGCCGATGCGGCCGAGGCCGCCTTCGTCGACGGCGTGCTGCAACGCCAGACGCTGGCCGACCTCGCGCTGATGATCTACACCAGCGGCAGCACCGGCAAGCCCAAGGGCGCGATGATCAGCTACGGCAACATCCGCGGCGTCGTGCCCGGCATCGTCGAGCGCCTCGGCCTCGACGCGCAGACGACGCACCTGAGCTACCTGCCGCTGTGCCATGTGGCCGAGCAGATGCTGACGACCTTCGTGCCGCTGTACCTGGGCTCGCGGGTCAACTTCGGCGAGAGCATCCGCACCGTGCAGGAAGACCTGCGTGAGGTGGCGCCGACGATGTTCCTCGGCGTGCCGCGCATCTGGGAGAAGCTGCACTCGGCGATCAGCATCAAGATGCAGGAGGCGGGCCGCCTGCAGCGCGCGCTCTACGCCTGGGCGCTGCGCGCGGGCGAGCCGTTCGCCGAGAAGTCGCCGGCGCAGCGCGCGCCCACCGAGCGGCTGCGCTTTACGCTTGCGTACCTGCTCGTCTTTCGCGCGCTGCAGAACTTCATCGGCCTGCGCAGCGCACGCATCGCGCTCACCGGCGCGGCGCCGATCCCGCCGGCGGTGGTGCGCTTCTTCCGCACGATCGGCGTGCCGCTCGTCGAGGTCTACGGCCTGACCGAGAGCACCGGCATGGTCACCGGCCAGCACCTGGATCGCGTCGCCATCGGCACCGTCGGCGAGCCGACGGCGGGCGTGGAGGCGCGAGTGGAGGAGAACGGCGAGCTGTGCCTGCGTGGGCCGATGGTCTTCCAGGGCTACTACAAGAATCCGCAGGCTACTGCCGAGGCGATCCGCGACGGCTGGCTGCACACCGGCGACGTGGTGCAGGCCGACGGCAAAGGGCGGCTGCGCATCGTCGACCGGCTCAAGGACATCATGATCACCGCCGGCGGCAAGAACCTGACGCCCTCGGAGATCGAGAACACGATGAAGGCGAGCCCCTTCATCAAGGAGTGCATCGTCGTGGCCGACGGGCGCAAGTACGCCACCGCGCTGATCCAGATCGATGCCGAAACGGTGGGCAAGTGGGCCGAGTCGCGGCGGCTGGCGTACACGCACTTCCGCTCGCTCGCCGAGGCCGCGCCGGTGCGCGAGCTGGTTTCCGCCGAGGTCGACAAGGGCAACGCGCAACTGGCGCCGGTGTCGCAGATCAAGCGCTTCCACCTGCTGACGAAGGAACTCGACCACGACGACGGCGAGGTCACGGCGACGCTGAAAGTGCGCCGCGCCAGCATCTACAAGCTGTACGCCGGGGAGATCGAGGCGCTGTATCGCTGAGGCCCGCTGAGGCTCGCCAGGAAGCGCCTCGGGGCGCCCGAAGACGCCCCGAGGTCAGGGAACCGAAAGAAGCGAAAGGCGAGCCCGCGGCCCGCGGCTTACTTCTTCGCCGGGGCGGCCGGCGCCGCGGCGGCGGCCGGCTTGCCAGCGTCTTCCATGCACTTCTTGATGTGGCTCGTGCGCGCCGCGCCGGCGAGTTTCTTGTCGCTGGCGCTCTTCTCGCACGCGGCGTTGCCGCCGGCGCCCATGTCGGCCTCGCACTTCTTGATGTGGCTGGTGCGGGCGGCGCCGGCGAGCTTCTTGTCGTCGGCGCTCTTTTCGCACGCCGGGTTCGCGGCGTAGGCCTGGCCGGCCATCAGGCCGAGGGCGAGGAAGCAGGCGGTGAGCAGCTTGGTCATGTCAGTCCTCTTGTCGTCGTGTGAAGGCAGTGGATATGAGCCGGCTCACCGGGGCAAGCCGGATGCCGCGGCTGAAGCGCCGGGCCATGGGGAGAACGCGCCAGCGGCGTCGGCCGACGACAGCCTTTGGCGCGGCGTGCCTGGACAGGCGCCGCGCGCCGGACGCTAAAGGATGCGCCGCGGATGCGCCAGCGCTTCGTGCGCGGCGTGCAGCCGGCGCACGAGCACGCCGATGAACGCCTTGTCGAAGGCACTCATCGTCGTCAGCGACAGCTGGGCCAAGGTCTCGGGCGTGAACGAGACGGTGGTCGTGGGTTGCGAGACGAGCACGTCGGCGCCGTGCACGCGCAACTCGGGGCTCGGCGCGAGGTACGCCATCTCGCCCACCGACGTGCCGGCGCCGAGCTTGACGACGAGCTGGCCGTCGCGGAAGACCTCCACCTCACCCTGCGTGATGATGTGGAAGCTGCTGCCGATCTCGCCCTTGCGAAAGAGTGCCTGCCCGAAGGTGTGGCGCTGCCAGCGCGCGCGGTGCACCACCTCCCATAGCTCCACGTCGCCGAAGCGCGCGAAGAACTCCTGCGCGCGCAAGAGCGTGAAGCGCTCGGAGTCGAGCACCGCCTGCAGCGCGCCGCTGGGCGCCAGGCGCGCCGTGGCCATCGCCGACAGCGCCTGCGCGAACTCGTCCCAGCTCGCCGGGCGCGCCTCGCGGTCCTTCGCGAGGCCGCGCTCGACGAGCTCGGCCAGCGGCGCCGGCAGCCCCGCGCGCAGCGTTGCCAGCCGCGGCGGCGTGGCGTTGAAGATCTGGTACATGATCGCCCGCTGCTCGGTGGCGTCGAACGGCGGCCGGCCGGCGATCAGGTGGTACAGCACCGCCGAGAGCGAGTAGATGTCGGCGCGGCAGTCGACCGTGTCGCCGTCGAGCTGCTCGGGTGACATGTAGGCGAGCGAGCCGACGCGGTGCACCTGCGTGCTGTCGGCGCCGCGGTTGAAGACGCTGCCGAAGTCGCTGATCTTCAGGTCGACGACCTGGTCGCCGTCGAGCACCGCCAGCACGTTGGCCGGCTTCACGTCGCGGTGGATCAGGCCCTGGCGCCAGCAGTAGTTCAGCGCCATCGCGCACTTGAAGCCGACTTCGATCACCTGCGCCAGCGGCAGCAGCGCATCGGCGCGGCAGAAACGCCGAAGCGTCACGCCGGGCACGTACTCCATCACCAGGTACGGCAGCGCCTCGCCTTCGGAGACGGCATCGAAGATCTGCACGACGTTGGGGTGGTGCAGCCGCCCGACCAGCGCCGCCTCGGCAGCGAAAAAGCGCTTCTGGAAGTGCGCCTCGCGTGCGTCCACCAGCGTGGCCGGCCGCACGCGCTTGATGGCCACGTCGCGCCCCCCGAACGGGTCGTGCGCGAGGTACACGTCGCTCGTCGCGCCTTCGCCGATCTTCGCCTTCACCGGGTACTTGCCGATGCGATCGGGCAGGCGGTCGGCGGCCTCGGCGGCGTGCTGCGCCGCGGGCGGGGAGGAGGGCGTGGGGGCGGTCATGGACAAGCGGCGGGCGACCGCCGGGGGCGATCCGGCGGTGATCATCGGCGATGCTCGGCCAGGAGGGTGGGTCGGCGCTCGCGGAATAGCGGCGTGAAAGCCGGGTGGTTCGGGGTCGAAAAGTAGAATCGCGCCCCATGATCCAAGCCACGCAGGAGTTGCTGCAGGCCCTGCAGCGGGTCCTGAACGACCTGGCCGCCGCAGCCGGCGCCGCCGCCCCGCCCGCCGCGTTCGAGTCGCCCAAGCAGGCCGCGCATGGCGACCTGGCCATCACCGCGGCGATGCCGCTGGCGCGCACGCTGAAGAAGAACCCGCGCGAGCTGGCCACGGCGATGGTGGCCGCGCTGGAGGCCGATGCGGCCTTCCAGCACTGGGTGGCGAAGCTCGAGATCGCCGGCCCCGGCTTCGTCAACCTGCGCCTCGCGCCCGCGGCGCGGCAGGCGGTCGTGCGCGAGGTGCTGGCCGCCGGCGCCGCCTTCGGCCGCCGCGAGCCAAAGGCGGCTGCCGGCCGCGTGATGGTCGAGTTCGTCTCGGCCAATCCGACCGGGCCGCTGCACGTCGGCCACGGCCGCAACGCCGCCTTGGGCGACTGCATCTGCAACCTGCTCGAAACGCAGGGCGAATCGGTCTACCGCGAGTTCTATTACAACGACGCCGGCGCGCAGATCGACACGCTGGCGGTGTCCACACAGTGCCGGCTGAAGGGCCTGAAACCCGGCGATGCCGGCTGGCCCGAGCAGGCCTACAACGGCGACTACATCGCCGACATCGCGCGCGACTTCGCGGCGAAGAAGACGGTGCGCGCCGACGACCGGCACTTCACCGCCAGCGGCGACGCGGGGGATCTCGACGGCATCCGCCAGTTCGCGGTGGCCTACCTGCGCCACGAGCAGGACCTCGACCTCGCCGCCTTCGGCGTGCGCTTCGACCACTACTACCTCGAAAGCAGCCTGTACACCGAAGGCCGCGTCGAGGACGCCGTGCGCCGCCTCGTCGCTTCGGGCAAGACGTACGAGAAGGACGGCGCGCTGTGGCTGCGCACCACCGACTACGGCGACGACAAGGACCGCGTGATGCGGCGCTCGGCGCCGGCCGGCGCCGAAGGTGCGACCAGTGAAGGCGGCGCCTA
The DNA here is from genome assembly GCA_016716535.1 of Betaproteobacteria bacterium. GTDB lineage: Bacteria > Pseudomonadota > Gammaproteobacteria > Burkholderiales > Burkholderiaceae_C > Rubrivivax. The sequence goes on from JADJWD010000007.1 coordinate 1,025,626, forward strand.
CACCTACTTCGTGCCCGACGTGGCCTACCACGTCGCCAAGTTCGAGCGCGGCTTCGCGCGCGTCATCAACGTGCAGGGCACCGACCATCACGGCACCGTGGCGCGCGTGCGCGCGGGGCTCCAGGCGGTGGGCGCTGGCATCCCGGCCGGCTACCCCGACTACGTGCTCTACAAGATGATCACGGTGATGAAGGGCGGCCAGGAGGTGAAGATCTCCAAGCGCGCCGGCAGCTACGTGACGCTGCGCGACCTGATCGAGTGGACGAGCCGCGACGCGGTGCGCTTCTTCCTCGCCAGCCGCAAGTCCGACGCCGAGTTCACCTTCGACATCGACCTGGCGCTGGCGACCAACCTCGACAACCCCGTCTACTACGTGCAGTACGCGCATGCGCGCATCTGCTCGGTGCTGGCGCAGTACGCGGGCGACAAGGACGAGCGCGCGCTCGCCGGCGCTGCGCTCGAGCGGCTCGTCGCGCCCACCGAGGCGGCGCTGATGCTGAAGCTGGCCGAGTACCCGGCGATGCTGGCGCGCGCCGCGGCCGAGTTCGCGCCGCACGACGTGGCGTTCTACCTGCGCGAGCTGGCGGCGTGTTTCCACGCCTGGTACGACAGCGAGCGTTTCCTCGTCGACGACGCCGAACTGGCGCGCGCGCGCATGGCCTTGCTCGCGGCCACCGCGCGCGTGCTGAAGAACGCGCTGGCGGTGCTCGGCGTCTCGGCGCCGGCATCGATGCAACGTGACGCGATCCCAGCCGCAACCGCGGCCACCGCCGCCGCAGGAGCCCGGGCTTGAAGAAGAACATGCAACGTGGCAGCTTCGCCATCGGTGTCGTCGTCGGCCTGCTGTCGGGCCTCGTGCTGGCGCTCGGCGTGGCGCTGTACATCGCCAAGGTGCCGATACCGTTTGTCAACAAGGTGCCCGGGCGCACCGCCGAGCAGGACAACGCCGAGGCCGAGCGCAACCGCAGCTGGGACCCGAACGCACCGTTGAACGGCCGTCCGGCCGCACGCGCAAGCGTGCCGGGCGCACCCGGCGCGGTCGTCGGCGGCAGCGTCGTCGTGCCGCCGCCGGCCACGGCGCCGGTGCTGCCGCCGCCGGCCGGCGCCGCCGTGCCCGGCGCCCCGGCCTCGCCGCGCGACCCCGCGGCCATCCTCTCCGGCGCGCCGGTGCCGGGTGCTTCGGCGCCGGCGCCGCGGTCCACCGCGTTGGGCGGTGAACCGTTCGTCTTCTTCGTGCAGGCCGGTGCCTACACGCGCAGCGACGATGCCGAACAGCAACGCGCCAAGCTGGCGCTCATGGGCCAGCAGGCGAACATCAGCGAGCGCGAACAGGCCGGGCGCATGGTCTACCGCGTGCGCGTCGGCCCGTTCCGCACGCGCGACGAGGCTGACGCGCTGCTCGTCAAGCTCCAGGCCGCGTCGGTCGAGGCGCAGATCGTGCGCGTCGAGCGGCCTTGACCGGCCCTACCGACCCAAGCGCGGCCTGAACGATCTGCCGGCCTTCCTGTCGAACCGTTTTCCCTGAAAGGATCTTCTGCAATGTCCACCCGGCGCGACTTCTCCCGCCAGTTCGTCGCCGCGGGCGCGGCGCTGGCCGCCCCGCAACTGCTCCTGGCGCAGGCCGCCGGCGGCGCGCCCGTCGAGGGGCAGCACTACGTCAAGCTGTCGACGCCGGCGGCGGTGTCGCTGCCTTCGCCCGACAAGAAGGTCGATGTCGTCGAGTTCTTCTGGTACGGCTGCCCGCACTGCAACACGTTCGAGCCGCTGCTGGAGAGCTGGATCAAGCGCCTGCCGCCCGACGTGTCGTTCCGCCGCGTGCACGTGGGCTTCGGCGCGCAGCACCAGATCCACCAGAAGCTGCACTACGCGCTCGAGGAGCTGGGCCTGCTCCCGACGATGCACAAGAAGGTGTTCGCGGCGATGCACGCGCCGACGCAGCGCCGGCAGCTGATCAGCGACAGCGACATCACCGCCTTCGGCAACGAAAGCGGCATCGACGGCGCCAAGCTCGTGGCGACGATGAAGTCCTTCGGCGTCAACACGAAGGCCGCGAAGGCGCGCCAGCTGACCGACGCCTACAAGATCGACGGCGTGCCGGCGCTCGGCGTGCAGGGGCGCTGGTTCACGTCGGGCAGCCTCGCCGGCTCGCTCGAGCGGATGGTGATCGTCGCGGACCACCTGATCACGCGGGCGCGGGGCTGACGGCGGCTGGCGGCGGTGTGCGCGCGCCGGGGACGCCGGGTGGCCCGATCCCGCGGCGACCTGCGAAGGCGACCCTCCTGTGGCCGGATGCGGCGCTGATCTAAGCGACGAAGTTCATCCGTCGTCGTCGACGCGCACCCAAGCCGCGACAGCAAACCCCGGCAGCGTCGCCACGCAGCACCAGGCAAAGAACGCCGTGTAGCCAAGCTGCTGCTGCAGCCAGCCGGCGGCCAGCCCCGGCAACATCATTCCCAGCGCCATGAAGCCGGTGCACAGCGCGTAGTGCGCGGTGGCGTGCGGGTTGTCGGCGCCCGCACCGCCATGAGCCGGCGCCGTGCGCGCAGCCACGCGCAGCATGAACACCATGTAGGCGGTGAACCCGAAGCCGTAGCCGAACTGCTCGACGACCACGGCCGCGGTGACGATGCCGAGCGCTTCGAACGAACCTGGCGCGCCGAACATGCCGCCTGACCCGAACGCCGCCAGCGCCACGTACAACAGGTTCGGCGCATTCATCGCCCACACCAGCGGCCACAACGCGCGCGCCAGGCCGACATGCGCGATCCACCAGCCACCGAGCAGGCCGCCGGCGGTGAGCGCGGCGACGCCAAAGCTCCCGTAGACGATGCCCACCTGCTGCGTCGTCAGGCCGAGCCCGCCGCCTTCCGGCGGGTCGAGCAGGAACGGCACGATCAGCTTCACCAGTTGCGCCTCGGCGAAGCGATACAAGAGCAGGAACGCGAGCACGCGCACGATGTCGGCGCGGCGGAAGAACGCGGCCAACGATTCGGCGAAAGGGGCGATGAAGTCGTGCCGCGCGCCGTGCCCCGCATCGTGCGGCCCATCGCGCCGCGCCGGCCGATCCCCCGCCGGCCGCGGCAGGGCCCACGCGTGCCACAGCGCCATCACGGCGAAGAACGCCGCGAGCGCCGCCATCACCGTCGCCCACGCGGCGACGAAGCTGCCGTGCCGCGCGTGCAGCCATCCGGCCCACCACACCAGCGCGCCCTGGCCCGACAACATCGCCAGGCGATAGAAGAGGCTGCGCACGCCGACGAACGCCGCCTGCCGCCGCTTGTCGGGCAGCGCCAGCAGGTACAGGCCGTCGGCGGCGATGTCGTGCGTGGCCGATGCGAAGGCGACGAGCCAGAACATCACGAGCGTGAAGCGCACGAAGTTCGGCGCCGGCAGCACCAGCGCCACCATCGCCAGCGACACCGCGAGCATCGCCTGCAACGCGACGATCCACATGCGCTTGCGGCCGAGCAGGTCGACGAGCGGGCTCCACAGCGGCTTGACGACCCACGGCAGATACAGCCAGCTCGTGTACAGCGCGATCTCGGCGTTGCCGAGACCGAGGTTCTTGTACATGACGAGCGCAAGCGTCGTCACCGCCACGTACGGCAGGCCCTGGCTGAAGTACAGCGTCGGCACCCAGCGCCAGGGCGAGGGGCGCGATGGCAGGGCAGTCGGATCGGTCGCGTCGTTCACCGGTGAGGCAGGCGGCATCGGCATCAGGCCGGCGCGATGCTGACACGCCCGCCTGCCGCGCCGGCGCGCGCTGTCGGCGACACCCCACGACCGCAAGCAAACCCGAATGGGCCGCGCAGCGCGTTGCCGCAACACTCGTGCGCAACAACAACGGAGGAGACCTCGATGGAATTCCGCCATCCCGCCAAGGTGCGCGCCCTCGTGTCCGCCCTGGCCGCCGCGGGGCTGGCCAGCTTCGCCGGCACCGCTGCTGCGCAAGCCGAACAGCGCATCACGATCACCGGCTCGAGCATCAAGCGCATCGCCGCCGAAGGCGCGTTGCCGCTGCAGGTGATCACGCGCGCCGAACTCGACCGCCAGGGCATCGTCAGCGCCGAGCAGGTGATCGCGACGCTCACGTTCAACGGCAACGGCCTGGACAACCTCGCGAGCAACGCCGATGTCGTCAGCGGCCAGGCGCGCGGCAACAACGGCGCCAGCTCGGCCAACCTGCGCAACCAGGGCGCCAACGCGACGCTGATCCTGCTCAACGGCCGGCGCATCGCCGCGCACGGCCTGAACGGCGGCGTCGTCGACCTGAACCAGATCCCGATGGCCGCCGTCGAGCGCATCGAGGTGCTGAAGGACGGCGCCTCGTCGACCTACGGCACCGACGCCGTCGGCGGCGTCATCAACTTCATCCTGCGCACCAACTTCTCCGGCGTGCAGGCCTCGGCCACCGCGGACGTCACCGAGGCCGGCGGCGGCAACATCTACCGCGCCGCGCTGGTGGGCGGCTTCGGCAACTTCGCCAGCGACGGCTGGAACGTGCTCGCGACGCTGGCGCTGACCGACCACAAGAAGCTCGCCGGCAGCGAGCGCGATTTCGTCAACACCTTCCAGCCCGAGCGCGGCCTGTCGCCGGATACGCGCGGCACGCCGTTCGGCACCGTCTTCGCCGTCAACACCACGGCGCCGAACCTGATGACGCGCCCCGGCGGCGCCGGCACGCCGGCGGCCAACGGCACTGCGCCGATCCTCGACGGCATCATCACCAACGGCATCAACGTGCTCGACCTGCCGGGCGCGGCCGGCTGCGCCTCGCAGCCGGACATGGGGCCGTACGACCAGCTCATCTGGGCCGCCGGCGCCGGCGCGCGCTACGGCTGCGCGTGGGACACCGGCAAGGCCGCGGTGATCCAGCAGCCGGTGCGCAACACCAACCTCGTGACGCGCGGCTCGTTCAAGCTCAGCGAGCAGCACACGCTGATCGGCGAGGTGCTGCTCGGCCGCTCGGAATCGACGAAGAGCTTCTCGGAAAACCAGATCACGACGAGCTCGACCACCGCCAACATCACGCTCGGCAACGGCACCGTCGTTCCGAGCCCGTTCCGCGACCTCGTCTACCCGAGCACCGGCGCGGGCTACGACCGCGTCGCCAACGCGCTCGTCGGCGCGTTCCCGGCGCTGGCCGGCAACCTCGGCAACGGCATCGCGTTCCGCTGGCGCTGCATGGCCTGCGGGCCGCGCGAGATCGACACCGAGACCGACACCAGCCGCTTCCTCGTCGGCCTCGAAGGCGCGCTGCCGTGGCTGCCGGGCTTCGACTACCGGCTCGGCGTCTCGCGCGCAAGCAGCGAGAGCAAGAGCACGCTGGGCAGCGGCTACCACTACATGCTCGGCTTCGCCAACCTGATCAAAAACGGCACGCTGAACCCGTTCCTGATGGCCGGCGAGCAGCAGACGCCTGCGGCGATGGCGGCGCTGGAGTCCGTCTCGGCGCGCGGCGTCGAGCTGTACGACGGCACGTTCACGATGACGCAGCTCGACGCGGTGGCCTCGGGCCCGGTGGCCAAGCTGCCGGCCGGCGACGTGCTGGTGGCCGCGGGCGTGGACCTGCGCACCGAGAAGTACAAGTTCGACGGCAACAACACGGCCGGCTTCTCGAGCATCGACACGTGGGTGTTCAACGCGCCGTTCGACAACGTCAACGCGCTGGGCGGCGTCAAGCGCGACGTGAAGGCCGTGTTCGGCGAGGTCATCGTGCCGGTGCTGAAGACGCTGGAGGTGAACCTCTCGGCGCGCCACGACAACTACACCGGCTTCGGCAGCACGACGAACCCGAAGGCGTCGTTCCGCTTCCAGCCGCTGGCCGAGCTGGTGGCGCGCGGCTCGTACGGCACGGGCTTCCGCGTGCCGACCTTCAACCAGCTCTACAACGGCGTCACCGAGTCGGTGGCGCCGGGCGCCGGCAACGTCGACCCCGAGCGCTGCCCGTCGCTGACGGTGGACCCGACGCCGGGGTCGCCGTGCAACGCGATCACCTTCGACACCCTCTTCGGCGGCAAGCCCGACCTCGGGCCCGAGAAGTCGAAGATGACGTCGCTGGGCTTCGTCTGGCAGCCGGCGCAGCAGTTCAGCGCCTCGGTCGACTGGTGGGACATCAAGCGCGAGGGCACGATCCAGAGCTTCTCGCTGGCCACGTTCATGGCCAACTACGCGCTGTTCCGCGACCGCTTCATCCGCGACGGCAGCGGCAACATCACCGACGTCGACACCCGCTGGGTCAACGCCGGCGAGACGGTGACCAAGGGCATCGACGTCTCGCTGCGCGGCGGCGACCAGTTCGGCCCCGGGCGCGTCAGCGCCGGCATCGACATCAGCTACCTGCTCGAGAAGAAGTCGCGCCTCTTGACCAGCTCGCCGTTCGGGCCGAGCGAGGTGGCGCGCTTCACGCGCGCCGACGACCTGGGCATCCGCTGGAAGCACCACGCCTTCGTCACGTACCGCCAGGGCGCGTGGAGCGGCACGCTGTCGCAGCTGTACCGCAGCGGCTACGCCGGCTACGTGCCGCCGGGCGTGGCCAACGGCTCGGTGACGCCCTCCGAGTGGGACCCGGTGGTCAAGCCCTACCGCATCTACAACCTCGCCGCCACCTACACCGGCGTGCCGAACCTCGCGCTGACGTTGGGCGTGAAGAACCTGTTCGACACCGACCCGCCGTTCGCCAACAGCTACGACACGAACACGGGCTCCGGCAGCTCGTGGGAGCCGCGCGTCGCCGACCCGCGCGGGCGGTCGTACGTGCTGACGGTGGAGTACAAGTTCTTCTGAGCTAGCCCTCGGCCAGCAGCGTCGCGATCGCCGCGCCGACCGCGAGGTCGTCCTCGATGCCGAAGGTCGAGCGGCGCAGCCGCCCGGCGCGGTCGATCAGCACGAGGCTCGGCGTGCCGCGCAGCGCGTAGCGGCGCATCGTCTGCGGAATCGGGTCGTGCGGCCGCGCCGGGTCGGCCGCATCGACGCCGACCGGGAAGTGCACGCGGTTCTCGTGCAGGAAGGCGGCCAGCGACACCGGCGTCATCGCCGCGTGGTGCTCGAACACCGTGTGCAGCCCGATCACGGCCACGTCGGCGCCGTCGAACACCGCGGCGATGCGCTGCGCCTGCGGCAGCCCGTGCAGCACGCAGCCGCGGCACAACATCTGGAAGGTGTGCAGCACGACGACGCAGCCACGCAGCGCCTCCAGCGACAGCGCCTCGGCCGACAACGTCGTGCTGTTCCGCGGCGCGTTGAACCACTCGCTCGTGCTCCACGCCGGCGCCGGCGGCGCGGCGGCCGCGGGCGTCAGGTCGAAGCGGCCGGCAGCCTGCATCGCCAGCGCCTTCGTCACGGCCGCCAGGCCGAGAAGACGAAGTCGGCGTCCTTCTTTGCCGTGTGGCACTGGTAGCAGGCGGCCGCGGCGTTGTTGCCGACGGCGCGCTCGGTCTTCGAGTCACCCTTGAAGCCCTCGAAGCCCCAGCCGCCGGTGGCGGCGTAGCGGCGGGCGTCCTTGACCATCACGCCGACGACCTTGCGCGCACCTTCCTGCACGGTGTTGTCGGCGCTCTTCGCGTCGAGCAGGTCGAAGACGATCACGGCGCCGTCGGCGAACTTGCCGGCGCGGTAGCCGGCCAGCGCCTTCTTGTTCGCGTAGAGGTGGTGGATGCCGCCGAAGGCGTCGAAGAGCGCATGGCCGGGCTGGATGACCATGCTTTTCACGTGCGTCCAGTTGCGATAGCCCTCGGGATAGGCCACCGGCGGCGGGTCGGCCGCGGTCACCTGGGTCGGCAGCATCGGCAGCGCGGCCAGTGCCGCCAGGCTCAGCGTCATCAGCGCCTTCTTCGTCGAGGTCATCGTCGTGCTCACCTTCGTTCGTGTCATTGCTCGCTCCTAGAATTCGCGGCCACCACTGGCCGTCACGTCCATCCCGTTCGGGCGTGCATTGCAGCAGCGCGCGCCGGCGCTGAACAGCAGGCACGTTTTGGTGCCCGGGGACAAATCGGTGTCGCTTCGACGCATGAACCTGCCGACCTCAACACCGGCTCCGGCCGACTCGCCGCCCGATGCATCACCTGCCTCGCCGCAGATGTCGCCCCCTGTCTCACGCATGGTCGAAGACATCGTCGGCTGCAAGTGGTCGCTCGCGGTGCTGGGCGCCGTGCGCCGCGGTGTGCATCGGCCCGGCGCGCTCGAACACTCGATCGACGGCCTGTCGAAGAAGGTGCTCAACGAGCGGCTGGCCAAGCTCGTGCGCTTCGGCATCCTCGACAAACACAGCTACGCCGAACTGCCGCCGCGCGTCGAATACGTGTTGACGGCGTTCGGGCAGAAGTTCTGCGGCCTGCTCGACGGCGTCGAGGCGCTGCAGCGCGAGCTGGACGGCGGCAGTCGCTGAGAACACCGATGGCGTTGCCGACTTCGCCGCCCGTGCGCCCGCTGCGGCACGAGCGCCTGGCGCAGGCGCTGCGCCGCGCGGTGCTGGCGCAGGGCTTCGAGCGCACGGCCGACCGCGCGCGCGCCGGCCAGCCGGTGGCGCACTTCCCGAGCATCGACCTGGCGATGGTCGTCTTCGGCCGCGGCCGCGGCGCGGTCGGCAATGTGGGCGCCGGCCTCGCGCCGCGCAAGCGCCCGACCTGGGCCAACGTGCTCTTCTCGCGCGAGCACCCGCGCGGCCTCGTCGCGGCGATCGGCCAGCGCGCCGGCGCCGTGCGCCAGATCCGCTTCGACGCCGACGTGACCGACGCCGGCGGCAGCTCACACGCCTGGGCGCCTGATTCGGATTGGCGGCGCATCGACTTCCCGGTGCTTGCCGGCAGCGGCCCGCACCGCTTCGTCGTGCCGTATCCGGCGTCGCTGCTGAAGCTGATGGTCGCGGTCGGCGTCGGCATCGCGGTCGACCTCGGCCTCGCCGAGTGGCCCGAGCGCGACGTGGCGCCGATGATCACCGTCAGCGACAACGAGGCCACCGACCGCTGCGTGGCGCTGCTGCACCGCGCCGGTGTCGTCGACCTCCTGCACGAGCGCTTCACCGCGCTCGGCCTGCCGACGCTGAAGCTGAACCGCACGACCGCGGCCGGTGGCTGGCGCAACGGCGACGGCTCGGGTGTGGGCCACATCCACATGACGGCGTGGGACACGGTGCGCCTGTTGTGGCTGCTGGACGCCGACGCGCCGCCGGCGCCGTGGCTCGCCGCTTCGGTCGACCCGCGGCCGTTGTTGAAACCGGCGACGCGCGAGCGCCTGCGTGAATTGCTCGAAGCGCAACAGCGCAACGACATCCTCAGCGCCCACTCGCTGCGCGCCGTGCCCGGCTTCGTCGAAGGGCTGCCGCCTTCGGTGCGCTTTGCGCACAAGACCGGCACGACCGAGAACTACGCCAGCGACGCCGGCATCGTCGCCGCCAAGTCGCCGCCACCGGCGCTGCACGCGATCGTCGCCGTCATCACGAACCTCGGCGAACGGTACGCGCCGCACGAGCGCTGCTCGACGACGTGGCGGCTGCCGGCGCTCGGCGCAGCGCTGCACCGCATCGCGCTGGACTGGTCCTGAGGGCCGCGCGGCGCTGCGCCGCCGCCTGCATTCCTTCGCGTCCACACGAAACGTGCACGAAAATGCCGCGGTGAACACGAAGACCTCCCCCCCGACGCTTCACTCCCTGCCGCTCGTCGCGCGCGGCAAGGTCCGCGACATCTATGCCGTCGGCGACGACCGCCTGCTGATGGTGGCCAGCGACCGCCTCTCGGCCTTCGACGTCGTGATGAAGGCGCCGGTGCCGGGCAAGGGGCGGCTGCTCACGCAGATGGCGCTCTTCTGGTTCAACAAGCTCGCCGGCGTGTGCCCGAACCACCTCACCGGCGCCGCGCCCGAGAGCGTCGTCGCCGCCGACGAGCGGGGGCTGATCGAAGGCCGCGCGATGCTCGTGCATCGGCTGACGCCGCTGCCGTGCGAGGCCGTCGTGCGCGGCTACGTCGCCGGCTCGGGCTGGAAGGAGTACGCCGAGCGCGGCACCGTCTGCGGCCAGGCGCTGCCGGCGGGGCTGACGAAGACGACGCCGCTGGCGCAGCCGATCTTCACGCCGGCGACGAAGGCCGCGGTCGGCGAGCACGACGAGAACATCTCGTTTGCGCAGCTCGTCGAGCTGATCGGCGCGGCGCGCGCGGCCGAGCTGCGGCAGGCGGCGATCCGCCTGTTCATCACCGCGCGCGAGTACGCGGCGACACGTGGCATCGTCATCGCCGATACGAAGTTCGAGTTCGGCCTCGACGCGGCCGGCCGGCTGACGCTGATGGACGAGGTGCTGACGCCGGACTCGTCGCGCTTCTGGCTCGCCGACGAGCTGCGCGCCGGGCGCATCGTTGCGCTGGACAAGCAGCCGCTGCGCGACTGGCTGGCGACGACCGGCGTCACCGGCGGCGCCGAGCAGGCGGCGCTGGACCTGCCGGCCGACGTGATCGAAGGCGTGCGCGAGCGCTACCAGCGCGCCTACACGATGCTGTGCACCGGCGACGACGACGCCGGCACCGTGCCGTGGGCGCGGACGTGAGCGCGGACATGAGCGCAGCGGGCGGGGCGGCGCCCGCCGTCTCGACGCGGCACCTGCGCATCCACCGCTTCGCCGCGCTCGAACCCGGCCCGCGCCTCGTCGTCACCGGCGCCGTGCACGGCAACGAAACCGCCGGCACACGCGGCATCGAGCGCGTCGTGCGCGAGATCGAAAGCGGCGAGATCGACATCGTGCGCGGCTCGGTGACCTTCGTGCCGGTGTGCAACCCGCTGGCCTACCGGCACGCGCGCCGCGTCGGTGAGCGCAACCTGAACCGCCGGCTGCTGCCGACCGCCGAGCCGCGTGAGTACGAGGACCACCTCGCCAACGTGCTGTGCCCGCTGCTCGCCGGGCACGACGTGCTGCTCGACCTGCACAGCTTCCGCAGCCCCGGGCAGCCGTTCGTGCTGCGCGGGCCGGCCGACAACGACGGCACGCTCGAGCCGTTCACGCACGCGGCGGCCGAGGCGCGGCTGGCGGCGCACGTCGGCGTCACGCGCGTCGTCGACGGCTGGCTCGACGCCTACGCGCGCGGCGTCGCCGAACGGCGCGCGCGCGGGCTGACGCCGGGCGCCGTCAACGAACATCCGGCCTACGGCATCGGCACCACCGAGTACATGCGCTCGGTGGGCGGCTACGCGGTGACGCTGGAATGTGGCCAGCACGACGACGCGGCCGCGCCCGAGGTCGCGCACCACGCGATCCGGCAGACGCTGGCGTTGCTCAGCCTGGCCGAGCTGCCGCTCGTGCCTCCTGCACGAGGGCTGGCGGCGATCGAGTGCCTGACGCTGGCACGTGTGATCGACCGCCACGCCGAGGGCGACCGCTTCGTGAAGACGTGGACCAGCTTCGACAAGCTGGCCGCCGGCGACCTGATCGCGCGGCGTGCCGACGGCGCCGAGGTGCGCGCGCCCGAGGCGGGGTACATCGTGTTCCCGGACCACGCGGCGCTACCCGGGCACGAGTGGTTTTACCTCGCGCAGCCGAGCGCGCGGACGCTGTAGCGCGCTGTAGGCGGGCGCGGCACACGTCACACGGCCGCGCCGCGGATCCCCCGATGGGTGGATGGTCGCCCCCCGCGGGAGGGATGTCGCGACGAACCTCGCGCCGCCGATGATCGGCGGCCCGCCGCGCACGCGCGGCGGCGCGCGACGACCGACGGAGACCACGCATGCAGTTCGACGAGTGCTTCGAGGGCGACTACCGCATCTGCGTCGGTGCCCTCGATGCGCCGCGCGGCGACGGGTTCATCGCCGCGGTGGTCGTCAGCCTGCTGCTCGGCGACGCCGAGGCCGCCGGCCCCCGCACGCGCGAGGTCTGGCGCGACGACAGCCTCGCCTGCGGCTACCGCTGGCCGACGGCCGATGCGGCGCTGCACTACGCGAAGAACCGCGCGCGCGAGATGGTGCGCAACGCCTCGCCGATGCTCGCGCCGGCGCGCTGAGAACGCGGCGCGCCGAAGCGGCGCGGCCCACCCGGGCCCATTCGGGCCGCCTCGATAATCCGGCCCATGACCGCCCCGCGGCAGCGCATCGTCATCGGCTTGTCCGGCGGCGTCGACTCGGCCGTCGCTGCCTGGCTGCTCAAGCGCGCCGGGCACGAGGTCGTCGGCATCTTCATGAAGAACTGGGAAGACGACGACAACAGTGAGTACTGCTCGAGCAACGCCGACTTCGTCGACGCCGCCGCCGTGGCCGACGTGATCGGCATCGAGCTCGAACACGTCAACTTCGCCGCCGAGTACAGGGACCGCGTCTTCGCCGAGTTCCTGCGCGAGTACCGCGCCGGCCGCACGCCGAACCCCGACGTGCTGTGCAACGCCGAGATCAAGTTCAAGGCCTTCCTCGACCACGCGCTGCGCCTGGGCGCCGAGAAGATCGCCACCGGCCACTACGCGCGCGTGCGCGAAGTCCAAGGCGGAGACGAAAGCAGCCGCTTCGAGTTGCTCAAGGGCCTCGACCCGGCCAAGGACCAGAGCTACTTCCTGCACCGGCTGACGCAGGCGCAACTCTCGCGCACGCTGTTCCCGGTCGGCGAGCTGAAGAAGACCGCGGTGCGTGCGCTCGCCGAGCAGATCGGCCTGCCGAACGCGAAGAAGAAGGACAGCACCGGCATCTGCTTCATCGGCGAACGGCCGTTCCGCGAGTTCCTGTCGCGCTACCTGAGCCACGAGCCAGGGCCGATGCTCGACCCGCTGGGCCGCGAGGTCGGCCGGCACGTGGGCCTGAGCTTCTACACGATCGGCCAGCGGCAGGGGCTGGGCATCGGCGGGCTTAAGCCGCCGCGCGATGCGCGCTGGCGGCGCGGCCCAACCCCGGCCGGCGGCGGCGATCACGCGCCTTGGTACGTCGCCGACAAGGATCTGGCACGCAACGCGCTGATCGTCGTGCAGGGGCACGACCACCCGCGGTTGCTCACCGGCGGGCTGACGGCCACCGACTGCGCCTGGGTCGCCGGGCACGCGCCGGCGCCGGGCGTCTATGGCATCAAGACGCGCTACCGGCAGGCCGACGCACCGGGAACTCTGGCGCCCACCGCCGAGGGCTTCGTGCTCACGTTCGCCGCCGCGCATCGTCAGTGGGCCGTGGCGCCGGGCCAGAGCGCCGTGCTGTACGACGGCGAGGTGTGCCTGGGCGGCGGGGTGATCGAGAACGCGCAGGGGGCGGCAGGGGCGGCGGGGGCGCAGGCTGCGAGTGGTGCGAAGGGCGCGAAGTCGGCGGCGCGGCAGCCCGGATGAGGTGCCGCGCCGGCCTCACACGTCGATGTTCGCCGCCCTCAGCGCATTGCTCTCGATGAAGTCGCGTCGCGGCTCGACCTCGTCGCCCATCAGCATCATGAACACCTTGTCGGCTTCGATGGCGTCTTCGATCTGCACGCGCAGCAGCCGGCGCACGGTGGGGTCCATCGTCGTCTCCCACAACTGCTCGGGGTTCATTTCGCCCAGGCCCTTGTAGCGCTGCCGTCCCACCGCGTTTTCGGCCTGCTGCATCAGCCAGGCCATCGCGGCCCGGAAGTCGGCGACCTTCTGCTCCTTGAGCTTGTCGCCTTCGCCGCGCTTCACCGTCGCCTCGGGGCCGAGCAGGCCGGCGAAGGCGCGGCCGGCTTCGGCCAGCGTGGCGTAGTCGGCGCCGTGCACGAAGTCCTGGCCGATGACGCTGCTCTTGACGTTGCCGTGGTGGCGACGGCTGATGCGCAGGTACGCCTTGTCGGTGCGCGGGTCGACTTCGGCAGTGACGACGGCGTCGACGAGTGCCGCTTGCAGTGCGGTGGCGCTGGCCGCCGCGGCCGCGGGGGTGTCGAGGTCGAGTGCAAGCCCGCTGCCGATGGCGCGCAGCGCGTCGCCGTCCATCCAGTTGGCGAGCCGCTCGATGACGGCGTTGGCCATCAGGTAGCTGCGCGCGAGGCTGTCCAGCGCGCTGCCTTCGATCGCCGGGCGCGCGGAGGTGGCGGCCTGCGCACTGCCATCGGGATAAACGGCTGCGCCGTCCAGTGCGACCTTCAGCAGGAACGCGTCGAGCTCGTGCCCGTCCTTCAGGTACTGCTCGTGCTTGCCGTGCTTGACCTTGTACAGCGGCGGCTGCGCGATGTAGATGTGGCCGCGCTCGACGAGTTCGGGCATCTGCCGGTAGAAGAACGTCAACAGCAGCGTGCGGATGTGCGCGCCGTCGACGTCGGCGTCGGTCATGATGATGATGCGGTGGTAGCGCAGCTTGCCGACGTTGAAGTCCTCGCTGCCGATGCCGGTGCCCAAGGCGGTGATCAGCGTGACGATGGCGTCGCTGGACAACAGCTTCTCGTAGCGCGCCTTCTCGACGTTGAGGATCTTGCCGCGCAGCGGCAGGATCGCCTGGAACTTGCGGTCGCGCCCTTGCTTGGCGCTGCCGCCGGCGCTGTCGCCCTCGACGATGTAGATCTCGGAGAGCGCCGGGTCCTTCTCCTGGCAGTCGGCGAGCTTGCCGGGCAGGCCCAGGCCGTCGAGCACGCCCTTGCGGCGCGTCATCTCGCGCGCCTTGCGCGCGGCCTCGCGCGCACGCGCCGCGTCGACGATCTTGCCGCAGACGATCTTCGCGTCGGTCGGGTTCTCGAGCAGCCATTCGCCGAGCTTGGCGGCGACGATCTCCTCGACCGGCCCGCGCACTTCGCTGCTGACGAGCTTGTCCTTGGTCTGGCTGCTGAACTTGGGCTCGGGCACCTTGACGCTGACGATGCACGCCAGCCCCTCGCGCATGTCGTCGCCGGCGATCTCGACCTTGGCCTTCTCGGCGAGCTTGTTCTCCTCGATGTACTTGTTGATGACGCGCGTCATCGCCGCGCGCAGGCCGGTCAGGTGCGTGCCGCCGTCACGCTGCGGGATGTTGTTGGTGAAGCACAGCACGCTCTCGTTGTAGCCGTCGTTCCACTGCATCGCGACTTCGACGCCGATGTTCGTGCCCTGCTCGCTGACCTTGTCGCCGATGGCATGGAAGACGTTCGGGTGCAGGATCTTCTTGCCCTGGTTGATGAACTCGACGAAGCCCTTGACGCCGCCGGCGAAGGCGAAGTTGTCCTCCTTCGCGTTGCGCTCGTCGACGAGGCGGATCTTGACGCCGTTGTTCAGGAAGCTGAGCTCGCGCAGCCGCTTGGCCAGCACGTCGTAGTGGAAGTCGATGTTCGTGAAGATCGCGTCGTCGGGCAGGAAGTGCACCTCGGTGCCGCGCTTCTCGGTCTCGCCGATGATCTTCATCGGGCTCGTCTCGAAGCCCTCGCGCTCCTCGATGACGCGGTCCTGCGTGAAGCCCTGGCGGAACTCGAGCCCGTGCACTTTGCCCTCGCGCCGCACCGTCAGGCGCAGCCACTTGCTCAGCGCGTTGACGCAGCTGACCCCCACGCCGTGCAGGCCGCCACTGACCTTGTAGCTGTTCTGGTTGAACTTGCCGCCGGCGTGCAGTTCGGTCAGCGCGATCTCGGCGGCGCTGCGCTTGGGCTCGTGCTTGTCGTCCATCTTCACGCCGGTGGGGATGCCGCGGCCGTTGTCGATGACGCTGATGCTGTTGTCGCTGTGGATCGTGACGACAATGTCGTCGCAGTAACCGGCGAGCGCCTCGTCGATCGAGTTGTCGACGACCTCGAAGACGAGGTGGTGCAACCCGGTGCCGTCGGAGGTGTCGCCGATGTACATGCCCGGGCGCTTGCGCACGGCCTCCAGGCCTTCGAGGATCTGGATGCTGCCTTCGCCGTAGCCGGCGGCGGACTTGTCGGGTTGCTCGGGGGTCGGGTTCGGTTCGGACATTCGGTGCATTCGCGGCCCGTTACGGGCCCTTAAAAACGAAGCAAGCGGGCCGCGGCCCGCTCGCTCGGAAGGCGCGGCGCCAGCGGCGCGCGCACGCCCCGTGTTCAGATGCGCATCGGCATCACGACGTACTTGAAGCCGGGCATTTCGGGCAGCGTGAACAATGCGCTCGCCGAGCTGTCCTGCAACTCGATGCGCATCGTCTCCTGCGCGATGTTGGACAGCGCGTCGATCAGGTAGGTGACGTTGAAGCCGATCTCGATGGCGTCGCCGTCGTAGTCGACCTCGAGCTCTTCCTTGGCTTCTTCCTGCTCGGCGTTGTTGCTGCTGATGCGCAGCACGCCCGGCTCGACGTTCATGCGCACGCCCTTGAACTTCTCGCTCGTCAGGATCGCGGCGCGCTGCAGCGCGGCCAGCAGCGGCGCGCGGCCGAGCGAGACGATGTTCTTGTGGTTCTTCGGGATGACGCGGTTGTAGTCGGGGAACTTGCCCTCGACGAGCTTGGTGACGAACTCCATGCCCGAGAAAGCGAACTTGGCCTGGTTGCTGGCAAAGCGCATCTCGATCGGCGTGTCCTCGTCGCGCAGGAGGCGCTGCAGCTCGAGCACCGTCTTGCGCGGCAGGATCACCTCCTGGCGCGTGGGCACCGCGGCGTCCAGCGCCGACTGCGCCAGCGCCAGGCGGTGGCCGTCGGTGGCCACCAGCGTCAGCGTGTTGCCCTCGGCGATGAAGAGGATACCGTTGAGGTAGTAGCGGATGTCGTGCACCGCCATCGCGAAGTGCACCTGGTTGACGAGGTCGCGCAGCGTCTTCTGCGGCACCGCGAACGCCGGGCCGAAGTCGACGCTCTCGTTGACGAGCGGAAAGTCGTCGGCCGGCAGCGTCTGCAGCGTGAAGCGGCTCTTACCCCCTTGCAGCGTCAGCTTGTTGGCGGCGCTGGTCAACGTGACGACCTGGTCGGCGGGCAGCGCGCGCAGGATGTCGATGAGCTTCCTCGCGCCGACCGTCGTGCGCAGCTCGCCCGCGTCGCCGCCGAGCTCGGCGCTCGTGCGCACCTGGATCTCGAGGTCGCTCGTCGTGAACTCGACGGAGTCGCCGTTCTTGCGCAGCAGCACGTTGGCGAGGATCGGCAGCGTGTGCCGCCGCTCGACGATGCCGGCGACCGACTGCAGGGCTTCGAGCAGCTTGGCCTGCGCTGCCTTGAGAACGATCATCGTCTTCCTCTTTTTGTAGAAGGTAGTAGCCGTAGTAGAAGGGGCCGGCTTTCTGGGGAGAACGCTATTTTCACCTGATCCGTCAAGGCTTTAGCGGCGGGAAAGGGCTGTGGGCGGGTGCCGGGTGGCGCCGGCGGCGAATGGGGACAACAAACGGGCCGGCGCGCCGGCTGTGGACAACGGGCAGGTTGTTCGGAAAGGCTCCACAGGGTTGTGCGCGGGCGGTGTCGGCGAGCGGGCGGCCCTGCCAAGGCGGCCCTGCGGCGCGGGTGTCAGGCCTTCAGCGACTGTTCGATCACGTGCAGCTGCTGGTTCAGCTCGGCGTTGTTCTTGCGCTCCTCGCCGATCTTGCGCACCGCGTGCAGCACGGTCGTGTGGTCGCGGCCGCCGAACAGCTCGCCGATCTCGGGCAGGCTCTTCTTGGTCATGTCCTTGGCCAGGTACATCGCGATCTGGCGCGGCCGCGCGATCGAGGCCGGGCGCTTCTTGCTGTACATGTCGGCGACCTTGATCTTGTAGAAGTCGGCGACCATCTTCTGGATGTTCTCGACCGAGATCTGCCGGTTCTGGATCGACAGCAGGTCCTTCAGCGCCTCGCGCGCCAGGCCGATGTCGATCGGCTTGTGGTTGAAGCGGCTGTGCGCGAGCACCTTGCGCAGCGCGCCTTCGAGTTCGCGCACGTTGGCGCGCACGTTCTTGGCGATGAAGAAGGCGACGTCCTCGGGCATCTCGGCGCTCTCGGCGCGCGCCTTGGCGATCAGGATCGCGACGCGCATCTCGAGCTCGGGTGGCTCGATGGCCACCGTCAGGCCGCTGTCGAGGCGGCTCTTGAGCCGCTCTTCGATGCCCACCAGCCCCTTCGGGTAGGTGTCGCAGGTCATGATGATGTGCGCGCGCTTGGCCAGCAGCGCCTCGAAGGTGTTGAAGAACTCCTCCTGCGTGCGGTCCTTGCCGGCGAAGAACTGCACGTCGTCGATCAGCAGCAGGTCCAGGCTGTGGTACTTGGCCTTCAGCTCGTCGAAGGTCTTGCGCTGGTAGTTCTTGACGACGTCGCTGATGAACTGCTCGGCGTTGAGGTACAGCACCCGCGCCGTCGGGCGGTCCTTCAAGAGCGCGTTGCCGACCGCGTGCACGAGGTGCGTCTTGCCGAGACCCACGCCGCCGTAGATGAAGAGGGGGTTGTACGCCTCGCCCGGGGCGCCGGCGACGTGCAGCGCCGCGGTGCGTGCCATCTGGTTGGCGCGGCCGGCGACGAGGGTGTCGAAGGTGAGCGCCGTGTTCAGCCGGTGCGAGGTGGCTGCCGGCGGCACCGGGCGGCCGCTGATGGGGCTGGTGACTGGCCCGGCGAGAGGGCGTTCACCGGGCGCCGGCTCGGAGGCGCGGTCGACACGGCCGTTGCCCGTGCCCGTCACGGTGCCCGCGCCGGCCGCCAGCGCCGCGGCGTAGGCCGAGACAGCCACCTCGGCCTGGCGCGGCGCCTGCCGCAGCGATGCAGAGCGCGGCAACGCGAACTCCAGCCGCATCGGCCGGCCGGCCACTTCGCTCAGCACCGACTCGATGCGCCCGGCGAACTGGCTGCGGATCCAGTCCAGCTTGAACCGGTTGGGCACCTGCACGGCGACGACGCCGTCGCCGCCGGCGGCCGCCCCGTCGGTGGCCAGGCTCAGCGGCCGGATCCAGGTCTCGAACTGTTGCTCGGGCAATTCGGCAGCCAGCCGTGCACACCCCTGCTGCCAAAGCTCTTGGCTTGTATCCACGCTCATGGATGGAGGCTCTCGCTTCTGTGGAAATCTTGTTCCGGAGCCGCCGATGGAACCACCCCTCCGGTTCCGGCGGACCGTGGTTATCCACAGTCCTGGAGCCGCCGTCAAGAGCGTGCGATCGCCGCGGACCTTGGTGCAAGTGTTTGACCGGAAAGGGGGTTTTTGCTCTAATTGCGGGTTCGCCGGAAGCACAAATGAGCGCATCCGGCGGGGTTTGGGTGCCTTGCCGGGCGCGCCGGTGTTGCTTTCTTGTCGGCTTTCGAAGCCGGGAGCGGCCCGCGCCTGCCGGGTGGCCAGCCGGCGATGGCGGCTTGGCGGTCTGGTGGTCTCGTTTGGCCTGCGGCCTCGGCAGCGCAGCCCGGCGCAGCCGCTTCGCCCTGTGTGCTGGCGCAGCCCCGGATCCCCAGAGCCTTCTCCCACCCGCATCACAATGGACCGGCCTGAAGCCCGGAGCGACGAGCCATGAAGCGTACCTACCAACCCTCGAAGACGCGGCGCGCCCGCACGCACGGTTTCCTCGTGCGCATGAAGACCCGCGGCGGCCGCGCCGTCATCAACGCCCGGCGCGCCAAGGGCCGCAAGCGTCTGGCGGTCTGAACTCGCGCGGCGCCGGCGGCCGGGTGGTCGTTCGCTCGGCAACTGCCGTGCGCACCCGCCGGCCATGCTCGCGCGACTCGTCCACAAGGCCGACTTCGAAAGCCTGATGGCCGCGCCGACGTGGTCGCGGAGTGCTCACTTCGCGCTGCACCACCTGCCCAAAGGCCCCGCGGGTGCGGCGGTACGCCGCCCCGCAGCCGGGGCGCCAGAGATATCCACAGACAGTGCTCAGCCTGATCCACAGCCTGTGGATATCGTCGCCCCGACCGCCGTCTGGTTCGGTGTGATGGTGCCCAAACGCCACGCCCGCCGCGCGGTGACGCGCAACCTGCTGAAGCGGCAGATCCGCGCCGCGTTCGGCCGGCATGAGCCGGCGCTGCCGCCGGGCCTGTGGCTCGTGCGGCTGCGCGGCGCCTTTGCGAGCGCCGAGTTCCCGGCTGCGCACTCGGCGGCGCTGGCCGCGGCGGCACGTGCCGAGCTCGATGACCTGCTGCGCGGTGCGCGACCTCCGCGGAATCCACCGCGACCGCCGAGCGCTCGGCCCGCGGCACGGCCGACGTCCCGGGCGGCTGGCCGCGCCACCCGCACCCCCCGCGCCCCACAGGTCACGCGTTAGGGCAGACGATGACGAGCCCCACCTTGCAGCCGCGGCTGTGGCCGCGCCAGGCGCTGATGGCGGTCGTGCTGGCGTATCGCTACACGCTCAAGCCGTGGCTCGGCAACGCCTGCCGCTTCGAGCCGACCTGCTCGGCCTACGCGCTGCAAGCGCTCGAGCGGCACGGCGCGCTGCGCGGTGCCGCGCTCAGCGGCTGGCGCCTGGCGCGCTGCCATCCGTGGTGTGACGGGGGATTCGACCCGGTGCCCGAGACGGCCACGGGCGGCCGGCCGGGCCTCTTCACGCGCCTCCTTCCCGCTGCCGCCACGGCGGCCGGCCCCGCTGCTCCCGCCACCACTGCGCGCATGCATGGCACGCATGGCGACAGCGGCGACGCCGTTCCCCGCGACCCCCCTTCCCGCGATCTTCCATGACCGATATCCGTCGCACCCTGCTGTGGGTGGTGTTCACCATGTCGCTCGTCCTGCTCTGGGATGGGTGGAACCGGCACACGGGGCAGCCAACGCTGTTCGGCGGCGCGCCGCGCGCCACCGAGACGACGCCGGCGGCGGTCGGAGCGGCGGGTGGCACGCAGGCCGTGCCCGGTGCGGTGCCGGCGCCGGCCTCCACCGCGGCAGCGGCCTCGGGCCCGGCTGCCGCGACGCCGGTCGCAGCCACGCCGACGGGCGCCGCCACACCGGCCGCCGAGCAGGTCGTCGTCACCACCGATGTCGTGCATGCCACCTTCGACAGCATCGGCGGCAGCCTCGTGCGGCTGGAACTGCTCGGCTACCGCGACGCCGTCGATCCTGCGCGCAACGCCGTGCTGTTCGAGCGCCGGCCCAAGCGCCTGTACGTCGCGCAGACGGGCCTGATCACCGGCCAGCCGGGCGTGCAGTTGCCCAACCATCTGACGGCGATGACCGTCGTGCCGGGCGAGCGCACGCTCGCCGCCGGCGCCGGCACGCTCAGCGTGCGCTTCGAGGCGACGTCGGCCGAGGGCGTGAAGCTCGCCAAGACCTACACCTTCGAGCGCGGCAAGTACACGGTCGCCGTCAAGCACGAGGTCGTCAACCAGGGCAGCACGCCGGTGCAGCCGCAGCTCTACCTGCAACTGGCCCGCGATGCCGCACCGCCCGAGGGCGAGTCGAGCTTCTACTTCACGTTCACGGGCCCTGCGGTCTACACCGACGCGAACAAGTTCGTGAAGATCGACTTCAAGGACATCGCCAAGGGCGGCGCCAGCCACGACAAGAGCGCCAACGACGGCTGGGTGGCGATGGTGCAGCACTACTTCGCCAGTGCCTGGCTGGTGCCGGGCAGCAGTGCGCGCGAGTTCCGCACGGCGCGAGTTCCCGGCAACGGCAGCCTCGAGCACTACACGGTGGCGATGGTGCTGCCGCTCGGCGACGTGGCGCCGGGCGCCAGCCGCGCGCACGACGCGGTGCTCTTCGCCGGCCCGCAGGAAGAGCACAAGCTCGAAGCGATCGCGCCGGGCCTCGAGCTCGTCAAGGACTACGGCTGGCTGACAGTGCTCTCCAAGCCGCTGTTCTGGCTGCTGGCCAAGCTGCACCAGGTGCTTGGCAACTGGGGCTGGGCGATCGTCGCGCTCGTGGTCCTCTTGAAGATCGCCTTCTACTGGCTCAACGCCAGCGCCTACCGCAGCATGGCCAAGATGAAGGCGGTGGCGCCGCGCGTGACCGAGCTGCGCGAGCGCTACAAGGACAAGCCGCAGCAGATGCAGCAGGAGATGATGCGCATCTACCGCGAGGAGAAGGTCAACCCGCTCGGCGGCTGCCTGCCGATCCTCGTGCAGATGCCGTTCTTCATCGCGCTGTACTGGGTGCTGCTGTCCAGCGTCGAGATGCGCAACGCGCCTTGGATCGGCTGGATCAAGGACCTGTCGGCGATCGACCCGTGGTTCATCCTGCCGGTGCTGATGACCGCCAGCTCGCTGTTCCAGGTGTGGCTGAACCCGACGCCGCCCGACCCGGTGCAGGCCAAGATGATGTGGATCATGCCGCTCGCCTTCGGCTTCATGTTCTTCTTCTTCCCCGCGGGCCTCGTGCTGTACTGGCTGACGAACAACCTGCTGTCGATCGCGCAGCAGTGGTGGATCAACAAGCAGCTGGGCGTGCACTGAAGAAGCCTCGGGGGCCTCGTGCGTGCCGTGTGAGCCATCTCACGCCCGATCCCTCAGGTGAGGGTTGAGAACGGCACCCGATGTGCCGAAGATGGTTCTCATGCGGGTCGACCCGGCTCCAGTCGAGCCGGCTCAGGAGACACAGGCGCGAGGCCGATAAAGCCAGACACTGCTCCACCCGCGCCAACACCGCCCCGCGGCCCGCCCGACGACTTGCGTCGCGCGGGCCGCGGCGCTTTCTGGGGCGCAAGTTGGGCGCCTCGTTGCCGCACGCCAGAATCGGCGGCCCGCCGCGCTGCGGTGCGCAAGAACCCGAACCGCTCCTCAACAACCCCGATGCGCGCCACCGACCTGCTCGGCCGCCAGCACGACCCGATCGTCGCCGTCGCCACCGCCGCCGGGCGCGGCGCGGTGGGCATCGTCCGCGCCTCGGGGCGCGACCTCGGGCCGCTGATCGACGCGGTGTGCGGCCGAACGCTCCAGCCTCGCCAGGCAACGCTGCTGCCCTTCCTCGGCACCGGCGGCGAGGCGCTCGACCGCGGCCTCGCGATCCACTTCCCGGCGCCGCACTCGTACACCGGCGAAGACGTGCTCGAGCTGCACGGACACGGCGGCCCGGTCGTGCTGCAACTGCTGCTCGCGCGCTGTCTCGACGCGCTGCCCGGTGCCCGCCTGGCGGAGCCGGGCGAGTTCACGCAGCGCGCCTTCCTCAACGACAAGCTCGACCTCGCGCAGGCCGAGGCCGTGGCCGACCTCATCGACGCCGGCACCGAGGCCGCGGCGCGCTCGGCGGCGCGTTCGCTCGCCGGTGCCTTCTCGAACGAAGTGCGCGCGCTCGCCGAGCGCATCGTGCGGTTGCGCATGCTGGTCGAGGCGACGCTCGACTTCCCCGAGGAAGAGATCGACTTCCTGGAGAAGGCCGGCGCGCGCGCGCAGCTCGACGCGATCGTCGCCGCCGTCGACGGCGTGCTCGCGACGGCCCGCCGCGGTGCGCTGCTGCGCGAAGGGCTGCACGTCGTCCTGGCCGGCCAGCCGAACGTCGGCAAGAGCTCGCTCCTGAACGCGCTGGCCGGCGCCGAGCTGGCGATCGTCACGCCGATCCCCGGCACGACGCGCGACCGCCTGCGCGAGACGATCCAGATCGAGGGCGTGCCGCTGCACGTCGTCGACACCGCCGGCCTGCGCCACGACGAGCAGGCCGCCGACGAGGTCGAGCGCATCGGCATCGCGCGCAGCTGGGAGGCGATCGCCGCGGCCGACGCGGTGATCTTCCTGCACGACCTGACGCGGGCCGGCGAGCCGGCCTACGACGCCGCCGACCGCGACATCGCCGCGCGGCTGCCGGCCGGGCTGCCGCGGCTCGAGGTCTACAACAAGGCCGATGCGGCGCCGGCCGAGAAGGTGCAGGCGGCGATGAAGGTGGCGACGAAGGTGGCGGGCGCCGCCGGCATCGCGCTGTCGGCGCGCACCGGCGCCGGCCTCGAGGCGCTGCGCCGCGCGCTGCTCGAACACGCCGGCTGGCAGGCCGCGCCCGAAGGTGCGGTGATCGCACGCACGCGGCACGTGCGCGCGCTCGAACGCACACGCGCGCACCTGGCCGAGGCGCTGGTGCACGCCGCGGCGCGCGACGCGGCGCTGGACCTGCTGGCCGAGGAGCTGCGCCTGGCGCACGCGGCGCTTTGCGAGATCACCGGCGAGTTCACGAGCGACGACCTGCTCGGCGAGATCTTCGCGCGGTTCTGCATCGGCAAATGACGCATTCCGCGCGGGTGGCGCTCAGTGCCCCGCGAAGTCGACCAGCGTGAACAGCGCGAGCCCGCTGTCACGCAGCTTCCTCGAGCCGCCGAGCTCGGGCAGGTCGACGATCGCCGCGCCTTCGATGACCTCGGCGCCCAGGCGTTCGAGCAGGCGCCGGCCGGCCATCATCGTGCCGCCGGTGGCGACGAGATCGTCGATCAGCACGACGCGGTCGCCGCGCTTCACCGCGTCGGTGTGCATCTCGACGGTCGCGCTGCCGTACTCGAGCTCGTAGGTCTCCTCGACGGTCGTGAACGGCAGCTTGCCCTTCTTGCGGATCGGCACGAAGCCGATACCCAGCTCGTAGGCGACGACGCTGCCGATGATGAAGCCGCGCGCGTCGAGCCCGGCCACCGCATCAGGGCGCGGGCTGAAGTAGCGGTGCACGAACTGGTCGATCAGCACGCGGAAGACGCGCGGGTTCGACAGGAGCGGCGTGATGTCGCGGAACATCACGCCGGGCTCGGGCCAGTCGGGCACGGTGCGGATGTGCGCCTTGATGTAGGCGCCGGGGTCCTGCAGCAGCAGCGGGGTGTCGTCGCCGGGCATGCGCGGGATGATAAGCAGCGCTGACCTCTGTCGATCCGATCAACCGCGCAGCAACTTCTCCTCCGCCAGCGCCAGCGGCTCGGGCAGGCCCGACAACACCAGCGTGTCGCCGGCGTGCAGCCGGTGCGCCGGGTCGGCGCCGGTGACGCGGCCGGTGGCGTGGCGGATCGAGACGACGCTGACGCCGACCGCGTGCAGCGCCTGTTCGTCGAGCGTCCGGCCCAGGCAACCGGCGGCCTCGGGCAGCGTCACGCTTTGCAGCCGCGCCTGTTCCAGCTCGGCGGCGGTGTCGTCGTCGGCGCCGTGGAAGTAGCCGCGCAAGAGCGAGTAACGCGCGTCGCGCGCGTCGCGCGTGATGCGTATGACGCGCTGCATCGGCACACCGACCAGCGCCAGCGCGTGCCCGGCGAGCATCAGCGAGCCCTCGACGGCCTCGGGCACGACCTCGGTCGCGCCGGCAGCCTTCAGGCGGTCGATGTCGGTGTCGTCGATCGTGCGCACGAGCACCGGCACCTTCTGCGCGTGGCTTTGCACGAGCGCCAGGATCTTCAGCGCCGAGGCCGTGTCGTGGTAGCTGACGACGACCGCGGCGGCGCGCGCCAGGCCCGCGGCCATCAGGCTTTGCAGCCGCGCCGCGTCGCCGAAGACGACGCTCTGGCCGGCGGCGGCGGCCTGGCGCACGCGGTCAGGGTCGAGGTCCAGCGCCATGTACGGGATCTGCTCCTTGGCCAGCAGCCGCGCCAGGTTCTGGCCGCTGCGCCCGTAGCCGCAGATGATCACGTGCCGCTCGGTGGCGATGGTGCGCTTGGCGATCGAGGTCAGCGCCACCGACTGCATCAGCCAGTCGCTCGAGCTGAGCCGGTTGACGATGGCGTTGCTGTGCATGATGAGGAACGGTGTCGCCAGCATCGACAGCACCATGCTCGCCAGCACCGGGCTCGTCCACTGCGGCGCGACGAGGCCGTTGCCGGTGCCCAGCGCCAGCAGCACGAAGCCGAACTCACCGGCCTGCGCGAGATAGAGACCCGTGCGCAGCGCCACGCCGGGCGTGGCGCGGAAGGCGCGCGCCAGCGCCGCGACGAGCGCCGCCTTCGCGACGACCGGGCCGGTGGTCAGCAGCAGCACGAGCAGCCACTGGTCGAGCACCGGCCGCCAGTTCAGCTTCATGCCGACGGTGATGAAGAACAGCCCCAGCAGCACGTCGTGGAACGGCCGGATGTCGGTCTCGACCTGGTGCTTGTATTCGGTCTCGGCGACCAGCATGCCGGCGACGAACGCGCCGAGCGCCATCGACAGCCCCGCGTGCTCGGTGATCCACGCCAGCCCGAGCGTGATCAGCAGCAGGTTGAGGATGAAGAGCTCCTCGCTCTTGCGCCGCGCCACCAGCGTCAGCCACCAGCGCATCACCCGCTGTCCGCCGACCAGCAGCACGGTCAGCAGCACCGCCGCCTTGACGAGCGCCAGCGCCATCGCCGGCAGCAGCTTCTCGGGCGGCGCGTTCAGCGCCGGGATCAGCACCAGCAGCGGCACCACCGCCAGGTCCTGGAACAACAGCACCCCCATCACGCGCCGGCCGTGCTCGGTCTCGAGTTCGAGCCGCTCGGCCATCAGCTTGACGACGATGGCCGTGGAGCTCATCGCGATCGCGCCGCCGAGCACCACGGCGCCGCGCCACGACATCTCCCAGTCCTCGCCGGTGAGGAAGCGCCAGCCGAGCACGAGCAGCACGTGGCCGGCAAGCGTGCCGGCCATCGTCAGCAGCACCTGCAGCGACCCCAGGCCGAAGACCAGCGTGCGCATGCTGCGCAGCTTGGGCAGGTTGAATTCCAGCCCGATGACGAACATCAGGAAGACGACGCCGAACTCGGCCAGGTACTCGACGGCGGCGCTGTCCTCGGCGAAAGCGAGCGTGTGCGGGCCGATCAACACGCCGACGACGAGGTAGCCGAGCATCGGCGGCAGCTTCAGCGTGCGGCAGGCGACGACGCCGGCCACGGCCGCGACGAGGTAGAGCAGGACGAGTTCGAGGGTGGTGGCCAAGGCGCGAGAGAGCGTTCCAACGAAGAGGCTGGGCCGCGGGCGGTGCCTAGAATGCGGCGCTATCGTATGCGAGCGTCGTATGCGAGGGCCGGCGCGCAGCGGCGCTGCGAGGCGGGCTGCACATCAGCCGCACCCCACCCCCGCCGCCCACCCACGATGAGCCCGCCCACCGCCCCCGTCGACGCCGCCCGCGCGCTTGCGCTGGCCGCGCGCACGTTCGAGATCGAGGCGCGCGCGCTGCAAGGCTTGGCTGCGCAACTCGCGAGCCCGGCGGGCAAGGCCGGTGCGGCCTTCGCCGCCGCCGTGCAGGCGATCCTCGGCGGCAGCGGGCGCGTCGTCGTGATGGGCATGGGCAAGAGCGGCCACGTCGGGCGCAAGATCGCCGCCACGCTCGCTTCCACCGGCACGCCGGCGTTCTTCGTCCACCCGGCCGAGGCGAGCCACGGCGACCTCGGCATGGTGCTGGCGAGCGACATCGTGCTGGCGCTGTCCAACAGCGGCGAGAGCGACGAACTCGCGGCGCTGCTGCCGGCGATCCGGCGCCTGGGGGCGCGGCTGATCGCGATGACCGGGGCGCCCGAGTCGACGCTCGCGCAGCACGCCGAGATCGTGCTCGACAGCGCGGTGCCCGAAGAGGCCTGCCCGTTGAACCTCGCGCCCACGGCCAGCACGACGGCGCAGATGGCGCTCGGCGACGCGCTCGCGGTGGCGCTGCTCGACGCGCGCGGCTTTCGCGCCGACGACTTCGCGCGCTCGCATCCCGGCGGCAGCCTCGGGCGCAAGCTCTTGATGCACGTGCGCGACCTGATGCGCAGCGGCGACGCGGTGCCGCGCGTGCCGCCGGCGGCGCCGTTCAACGAACTGCTGCGCGAGATGACGGGCAAGGGCCTGGGCTTCACGGCCGTCGTCGACGCGGCTGGCCGGCCGCTCGGCATCTTCACCGACGGCGACCTGCGCCGGCTGATCGAGCGCGAGGCGGGCGACCTGCGCCCGCTGGCGCAGCTGAGCGCCGGGCAGGTGATGCATGCCCGGCCGCGCCTCGTGCGCGACGACGCGCTCGCGGTCGACGCCGCCGGCGTGATGGAGCAGCACCGCGTCACGAGCGTCCTCGTCGTCGACGCGGGCGGCGCACTCGTCGGCGCGCTGAACTCCAACGACCTGATGCGCGCGAAGGTGATCTGACGTGGGCGCGCCCAGCAAAGCGGCACGGCCGGCGCTCACCTTCCCGCCCGAACTGCTGCTGCGTGCGCAGGGGCCGCGGCTGGGGATGAAAGCGGCGATCTTCGATGTCGACGGCGTGCTCACCGACGGCACGCTCTTCATCGGCGCCGACGGCGAGGTGATGAAGCCCTTCAGCGTGCTCGACGGGCATGGGCTGAAGATGCTGCGTGCGGGCGGCATCGAGCCACTGGTCATCACCGGGCGCGACAGCACGGCCGTGCGCCGGCGCGTCGCCGACCTCGGCCTCGCGCGCGCCGTCTATGGCGCCGGCGACAAGCTCGCGGCGGCCGAGGCCGAGCTGGCGGCGCTCGGTGTCGCGTGGCCCGAGGTGGCGGTGATCGGTGATGACTGGCCCGACCTGCCGCTGCTGGCACGCGCCGGCTTTGCCGCCGCGCCGCCGAACGCGCACGCCGAGGTGCTGGCGGCCGTGGCCTACGTGACGCGCGCGCCGGGCGGCGCCGGCGCAGCGCGCGAGTTCTGCGACTTGCTGCTGATGGCCGCCGGGCGCTACGCGGCGCTGCTGCAGACGTACGCGGGCAGCGACGGCGCGGCGGCGACGCTGGACGCGCGCTGAGGCGCCGAGCGCAGCCCGTCAACGCCGCAAGCTGCGCGCCACACGGCCCGATCGAGCAACCCGCGAAAGCGCCACAGCGAAAGCCGATGTCGGTCGAACTGCACCTGCCCGACCTGCCCGAGGTGCCGATCTCGCTGGGGCCGTCGCTGACGCCGGCGACGACGCCGGGCGACGGCGGCGCGCAGGTGCCGCGGCGTGTGCGCGTGCCGCGGCGCTTCCGTGTACGCGAGGCGTTGTCGGCGTACCTGCCGCTGTTGCTGATGCTCGCGCTGGCGCTGGCCACCTGGTGGCTCGTGCAGCAGACGCCGGTGCCCGAGCCGCCCGCGGCGGCGCGCCCGGTGCGCAGCGAACCCGACTACACGATGCGCAGCTTCGCGCTCGAGCGCTTCGACCGCGACGGGCGGCTGAAGATGCGCATCGAGGGCGACTGGCTGCGGCACTACCCCGACACCGACCGCATCGAGATCGACGGCGTGCGCATCCGCGCCTTCGCGCCCGACGGCCGCGAGACGGTGGCCACCGCGCGGCGGGCGGTCGGCACCGGCGACGGCAGCGAGGTCCAGCTACTCGGCGGCGCCGAGGTGCAAAGCCGCGACGCCGGCGGCCAGCCGGTGCTGATCAAGAGCGAGTTCCTGCACGCCTTCCTCGTCACCGAGCGGGTGCGCACGCACCGGCCGGTGGTGGCGCGCTTCGGCGACGCCGAGGTCACCGCCGCCGGCATCGAGTACGACAACGCGACGCGCCGGCTCGAATTGCGCGGGCCGATGCGCGCCGTGTTCCCGCCGCGCGCGCGGCCGGCAAAGTGAAGACGGCGAGGACCGCGCGATGACGGCAATGACCCTGCGATGACCGCAATGACCTCGCCATTGGCCTTCATCACCGGCGCCTCCAGCGGCATCGGGCAGGCGCTGGCGGCGCGTTACGCGGCGCTCGGCTGGCGGCTGGCGCTCGTGGCGCGGCGCGAGAACGTCCTGCGTGAATGGGCCGAGGCGCAGCAACTGGATGCCGCACGCTGCGGCATCTACGCCGCCGATGCCGCGGACGTGGGCAGCATCGTCGGCGCTGGCGAGCAATGCCTCGCGGGCCAGGGGCTGCCCGACGTCGTCATCGCCAACGCCGGCATCAGCGTCGGCATGGACACCACCCAACGCGCCGACCTCGACCTGATGCGCGAGATGCTGGCGCTGAACGTGCTCGGCGTCGCGGCGACCTTCCACCCGTTTGTCGCCGCGATGCGCGCGCGCGGCTCCGGGCGCCTGGTCGGCGTGGGCAGCATGGCGTCGCTGCGGGGCCTGCCCGGGCACGGCGCGTATTGCGCCAGCAAGGCCGGTGTCGTCGCCTACTGCGAGAGCCTGCGCATCGAGTGCCGCGGCAGCGGCGTGCGCGTCGTGACGCTGCTGCCGGGCTACGTGGCGACGCCGCTGACGGCGCGCAACCCGTACTCGATGCCGTTCATGATCGACGCAGCGACGTTTGCCGAGCGGGCCGTGCGCGCGATCGACGCCGGCGCGAGCCGCCGCATCATCCCGTGGCCGATGGCGATCGTCGCGCCGCTGATGCGCAACCTGCCCAACGCCGTCTACGACCGGTTGCTCGAGGGCCGCAAGCGCAAGCCGCGGCGCAGCGCTGGCGCAACGACCGGCCCGCAATGAAAAACGCCGGCTGCGTTGCAGCCGGCGCTTCGTTCGGCCCTAAGGCCGGGCAGGTCGTTCAGTAGCCCTGGCCACCACCGCGGTTGCCGCCGCCGTAGCCGCCGCGGCCACCGCCGCCGCCGCCGCCACCACCGCCGTACGGGCTGCGGCCGCCGCCGCCGTAGGGGCTGCGGCCACCGCCGCCGCCACCACCGCCGTAGCCGCCACCACCACCGCCGCCGCCGTAGCCGCCGCTGCCACCACCGTAGCCGCCGCGACCACCGCCGCCGCCGTAGCCGCCGCCACCACCACCGGGGCGGTCTTCGCGCGGGCGCGCTTCGTTGACGACGATGGCGCGGCCTTCGAGCGCCTGGCCGTTCATGCCGTTGATGGCGGCTTGCGCCTCGGCGTCGGAGCCCATCTCGACGAAGCCGAAGCCCTTCGAGCGGCCGGTTTCACGGTCCATCATCACCTTGGCCGAGGTGACGGTGCCGAATTGCGCAAACGCCTGCTGCAGCGAATCGTCGCGAACGGAATAGGCCAGATTACCTACGTAAAGCTTGTTTCCCACGGGGAGCCCTCAAGAAGAACAACGAACCATGCGGAGCTCAACCCTGCGTGAAACCGATTCATGCGCAAGAGGCGCGGCTGCCAGACACAGACCGCCCGATTATCGGACTGCGCGCGACGGCTGTGTAAAGGTCGCGTGCCCGAGTTTGTTGTTTTGCCGCGTCCGTGCAAACCCGCATGCGGACCGCCCGCACAGGGTTTCGGCCGCCGCGCGCACCGCGAAGGGCGGTATCCGGGCCGCCGGTGCGCATCGGCGCCCTACGATTGCGCGCATGGAGCAATCGCGTTTTGACCACGTGATCGTCGGCGCCGGCACGGCCGGCTGCCTGCTGGCCAACCGGCTGAGCCAGGATCCGCGTTGCCGCGTGCTGCTGCTCGAAGCCGGCGGCCGCGACGACTACCACTGGATTCATATCCCGGTGGGGTATCTGTACTGCATCGGCAATCCGCGCACCGACTGGCTGTATTTCACCGAGCCCGACGCCGGACTCAATGGCCGGCGGCTGCGGTATCCGCGCGGCAAGGTGCTGGGCGGGTGTTCCAGCATCAACGGCATGATCTACATGCGCGGCCAGGCGCGCGACTACGACCATTGGGCCGAGGTCACCGGCGACCCCTCATGGCGCTGGCAGGCGGTGCTGCCGCATTTCCTCGCGCACGAGGACCACTGGCGCGCTGCCGAGCCGGGGTTCGCGCCGTGGCACGGCCAGGGCGGCGAGTGGCGCGTCGAGCGCCAGCGGCTGCGCTGGGAGATCCTCGACGCCTTCGCCGCCGCGGCGCGCGAGGCCGGCGTGCCGGCCACCGACGACTTCAACCGCGGCGACAACGAAGGCGTCGGCTACTTCGAGGTCAACCAGCGGCGCGGCGTGCGCTGGAACGCGAGCAAGGGCTTCCTGCGCCCGGCGCGCCGGCGGCCGAACCTCGAAGTGCGCACCGGCGTGCAGGTGACGCGCGTGCTGCTCGAGCCCGGGCCCGATGGCCCGCGCGCCGTCGGCGTCGCCTACCGGCGCGGGCCCGGTGCGCCGGAGGAAACGGTGCGCGCCGCCGGCGAGGTGCTGCTGGCCGCCGGCGCGATCGGCACGCCGCAAATCCTGCAGCTCTCCGGCATCGGTGCGCCGGCCCTGCTGGCCGAGCACGGCATCGAGCCGCGGCACGTGCTGCCCGCCGTCGGCGAGAACCTGCAGGACCATCTGCAGATCCGTGCCGTCTTCGCCGTCGAGGGCGTGAAGACGTTGAACACGATCGCGCACTCGTGGCTCGGCCGCGCCGGCATCGGCCTGCGCTACCTGCTGACGCAAAGCGGGCCGATGAGCATGTCGCCTTCGCAGCTGGGCGCCTTCACACGTTCGTCGCCGGAGATGGCGCACCCGAACGTCGAGTACCACGTGCAGCCGCTGAGCCTGGACGCCTTCGGCGAGCCGCTGCACCGCGAGGATGCGTTCACCGCGAGCGTGTGCAACCTCAACCCCGGCTCGCGCGGCCACGTGCGCATCCGCTCGGCGCGGCCCGAGGACGCGCCGCGCATCCAGGCCAACTACCTGAGCACGCCCGAAGACCGTCAGGTCGCCGCCGACTCGCTGCGGCTGACGCGCCGCATCGCCGCGATGCCGGCGCTGGCGCGCTACCGCCCGCGCGAGGTGAAGCCCGGCGTGCAGTTCCGCAGCGACGAAGAGCTCGCCCGGCTGGCCGGCGACATCGGCACGACGATCTTCCACCCGGTGGGCACCTGCCGCATGGGCCGCGCCGACGATGCCGACGCGGTCGTCGACCCGCAATTGCGCGTGCGCGGCATCGCCGGCCTGCGCGTCGCCGACGCCAGCGTGATGCCGACGATCACCAGCGGCAACACGAACGCGCCGACGCTGATGATCGCCGAGCGGGCGGCGGCGTTTGTCCGCGAAGCGGCCGGGCGCTGACGGCGCCGGCCCCGCGGGCGGCGTGCCGCCATCACCATTCGGCGGGACGCCCGTGCCCGGGGCGGGGAAAGTCCTCATGCGCCGCCCCGGAGCCGGCGACTAGATTCGCCGCACTCGCGACGGGCGGCCCGGCATCAATCCGGGGCGCTTCGCCGCCGGGGGACCGAGGAGACATGCGGGCGCAAGGGGATCACCCCAGGGCCCGGACGGGCGCCACCTTCACAGGGGCGCCCGTTTTCTTTATGCGGCCGCCTTTCGCGTCGCCGCGTTTGGCCGCCTTCCAGCCCGCTTTTGCCGGCCTCGACCGCGCCGGCGGCTGCCACGATGGCGTCAAACGCCGACCCCCGGCGATTGCCCCGCCTTGCCACCGCCATGTCCGTCAACCCCGACCTGCGCCGCCTCGACATCGACATTCCTGCGCAGCCCGACGCGCTCGTGCGCCTGTCGCTGCTGCTGGCCGACGAGGAGCTGAACCTCACCGCCGCCGCCGAGCTGATCGAGGCCGACATGGCGCTCGCCGCGGCGGTGCTGAAGGCGGTCAACTCGTCGCTGTACGGCCTGAAGGGGCGCGTGCAGACGGTGCACCAGGCCGTCACCTACCTCGGCATGCGCGAGGTCGCCGCGGTCACGTTCGAGATGGGCTTGCGCGCCGCGTTCCCGCCGGCGCCCGAGCTCGAGCCGCTGTGGCGGCGCGCCGCGCTGCGGGGTCTCGTGATGGGGCGGCTCGCGCAGCGCCTGGGGCTGGACGCCTGGGCGGCGCACTCGGCCGGCCTCTTCGAAGAGTGCGGCAAGGCGGTGCTGTTCCGCCATGCCCGCGACCATTACCGCGCGATGCTGCGCGCCGCCCAGCACGACGGCGACCTCGTGACGCTCGAACACGCCGGCTTCGGCGTCAGCCACGATGCACTGGGCGCCGCGCTGTGCGAGAGCTGGGGCCTCGGCGCCGCGGCGGTGGCGAGCGTGCGCCAGCATGTGCTGGCGCAGGCCGGCGGGCCGCTGCCCGACGATGCCGACAAGCGCGCGATCAGCGCGCTGTCGGTCGTCGCCCATGGTCTGATGACCGACAGCGCCAACGCCGACGAGGAGACGGCACGCGTCGCCGCCGAAGCCGGCCTGGCCGGCGATGCGCTGCTGCGCATCGGCCGCCAGGTGCACGAGCAGCTCGGCGAAGCGGCGCGGCACGGGCGCTGAAGCGCGCCCGGCGCGTCGTCGGCGCGCTCTCTGTCGGCGCGCGGCCGGGGGCTTCGGGCGCGCTTCGCCGCCGCATTGAGTCTGCTCAAGCCGCCGCCATTGCGCGGCGCGCAAGCGGGCGTATCGTGTGCCCATGGCCACGAAAGTCGACGACAACCCCTTGGCGCTGCAGCGCCTGTACTACTGGGCCGACACGAGCCCCGAGCGCATCGCCTTCACGCAACCCGTGGGCGGCGGGCAGCTCGCCACCTACACGTGGCGGCAGGTGCTCGACCAGGCGAGCCGCGTCGCCGCCTGGCTGCGGGCGCAGGGCGTCGCGCCGGGCGACCGCGTCGCGATCCTGTCGAAGAACACCGCGCACTGGATGATGAGCGACTACGCCATCTGGCTCGCCGGCGCGGTGTCGGTGCCGCTGTACCCGACGCTGGCCGCCGGCACGGTGCGCCAGATCCTCGAGCACTCGGGCGCGAAGGTGCTGTTCGTCGGCAAGCTCGACGGCTGGGACCACATGAAGCCGGGCGTGCCGGCCGGCCTGGCGTGTGTCAGCCACCCGCTTTCGCCCGACGACGCGAAGAAGAGCTACCCGCGCTGGGACGACCTCGTCGCGAAGACCGCGCCACTGGCCGCGCGGCCGCTGCGCGAGGCCGAGGACCTGAGCACGATCATGTACACGAGCGGCACGACCGGCGCGCCGAAGGGGGTGATGCACACCTTCGGCAACTTCGCGCTCGCGGTCGAACAGGGGCTGACGCGCATCCCGCTGAACGCCGAGTCGCGCATGCTGAGCTACCTGCCGCTGTCGCACGTCGTCGAGCGCGCGCTCGTCGAGCACGGCCAGCTCGCCACCGGCATGCACGTCTTCTTCGCCGAGAGCCTGGAGACCTTCACGCAGGATCTGCAGCGCGCGCGGCCGACGGTCTTCTTCAGCGTGCCGCGGCTGTGGGTGAAGTTCCAGCAGGGCGTCGGCGCGAAGATGCCGCCGGCCAAGCTCGACCGGCTGCTGAAGATCCCGATCCTCGGAGGTCTCGTGCGCAAGAAGATCCTCGGCGCGCTCGGCCTCGACAAGTGCGTGTTCGCCGCCGGCGGCGCCGCGCCGATGCCGCCCGAGCTGCTGAAGTGGTACGCGCGGCTCGGCCTCGCCGTCGCCGAGGGTTACGGCATGACCGAGAACATCGGCGCCAGCCACATCACGCTGGGCAGCGCCGAGGACTTCGGCACCGTCGGTCGGCCGTACGACACCGTGCAGTGCCGCATCGACCCGGCCAACGGCGAGATCCAGGTGAAGGGCCCGTGGACGATGATCGGCTACTACAAGGAGCCGGAGCTGACGCGCCAGACCTTCACCGACGACGGCTGGCTGAAGACCGGCGACAAGGGCGCGATCGACGCGCGCGGCAACCTGAAGATCACCGGCCGCGTGAAGGACCTGTTCAAGACGAACAAGGGCAAGTACGTCGCGCCGGCGCCGATCGAGGACCGGCTGGTGATGCACACCGCGGTCGAGGCCTGCTGCGTCACCGGCGCCAACCTCGGCCAGCCGCTGGCGCTGGTGATGCTCAACGCCGACGCGACGAAGCAGGCCGCCGACGTGGCCGGCCGCGCCGAGCTGGAAGCGTCGCTCGCCGATCACCTGCGCGACGTCAACGCGACGCTCGACCCGCACGAGCAGCTCGAGTGCCTGGTCGTCACCGCCGAGCCGTGGACGGTGGAGAACGACCTGATCACGCCGACCTTCAAGGTCAAGCGCAACCGCATCGAGGACCGCTTCGCCGCCGACTACGAGCGCTGGGTCAGCGCAGGCAAGAAGGTGATCTGGGCGTAGCGGCCTGGGGCGGCCGCGCGTTCAGCGCGAGGCGGCCGGCGTGGCGGGTGCGACCGACGCGGCGGGCGCGGCAGGCGCAGGCGGCGCCTGCAGCGCCCCCGGCGTCGGCACGATGACGCCCGGCCCGAGCGGGATCTCCTCGGCCAGCGTCAGCCCGGTGACGAAGTGGCGCGTCTCGCCGAAGCACGTCGTCGGCAGGCCCACCTTTTCCTCGTAGTGCAGCGAGACGCGCTTGCCGATGTAGCGCGTGATGTCGCGCGCCACCTTCTCGTCGTGCACGGTGAAGAAGAACTTCTCGGCCGTCGAGCCGGGCAGCGAGACGAGCGCCAGCTCGCCCTCCCAGGTCTTGCAGATCCAGCCCTTGTTGGAGAACTTCTGCACCCAGCCGGCGCGCTCGCCCGACGAGTAGCTCCACTTCATCGCCGCCCAGAAGTACAGCGCCGCGAGGGCGACGACGATGACGATCGGCAGGACGATGCGTTTGAACATGGTGAGGGGCGGATGAACGCCAGGGGTGAGGCGCGCGGATTATCCCGGTGTGCGGCGCCGCCGCTCGGCCGGCGCCGTCGGCCCGCTAGCATGCGCGCCAGCAAGGAGGGACCCCCATGACCTGGCTCGTGCTCGGCCTCGTGATCTTTCTCGGCGCCCACTCGGTGCGCATCGTCGCCGAGGGCTGGCGCACGGCGACGGTGGCGCGCCTGGGCGCCAACGGCTGGAAGGGGCTGTACTCGCTCGTCTCGGCCGTCGGGCTGGCGCTCATCGTCGTCGGCTACGGCATGGCGCGCACGCAGCCGGTGCTGCTGTGGATGCCGCCGGTCTGGATGCGGCATGTCGCGGCGCTGCTGAACCTGGTGGCGATCGTGCTGATCGTCGCCGCCTACGTGCCGCGCAACCACTTCAAGGTGCGCTTGCGCCACCCGATGATCCTCGGCGTCAAGGTCTGGGCGCTGGCGCACCTGCTCAGCAACCAGATGCTGGCCGACGTGGTGCTGTTCGGTGCCTTCCTCGCCTGGGCGGTGTTCGACTACCGGGCGGCGCGCGCGCGCGACCGCGCTGCAGGTGCGGCGGGTGCCGCGGCGCTGCCGGTGCCGTCGCTCGCTGCCAGCGTCGTTGCGCTCGCGGTCGGCGTGGGCGCCTGGGCCGCCATCGCCTTCTGGGCGCATGGAGCGCTGTTCGGCGTCAGGCCGTTCGGCGGATAAGTCGGCGGCGGGCCGGGCCGCGCCGAAGGGCGACGGCTGTCGCCGCTGCTACTTGCGCACGCTCGCGATCTCGACGACAACGCCGCGGGCACCCGGCGCCACCGGCACCGAGGCGCCTTCGAGGTCGCCGGCCTGCGGCGTTGCCTGGCCCGACTTGCTGACGCGCGCGGTGACCACCACTTCGTTGGCCGTGGACAAGCGCGCGGCCGGCGACATCGCCGTGCTGTCGTCGAGCGTGAACTCGGCCGGCAGGTCGGCGACGCGCTTTTGCACGATGGCCAGCGGCGCGCCGCCCGCGGGCGGGCGTGCGAAGACAAAGACCACGTCGTCGGGCGCGGCCTGAGCCTTCAGCGCGGCCGACAGGCGCACGCTGCCGGTGATCGTCGCTGCGGCGTTCGCGGCGGCCGGCGCGGCGCCCGGCCGCGCGGCAGCGGCAGGTGAAGTGCTCGAAGCGCCTGAAGCCCCGGGCGCAGCCGGCGCGCCACCCGCCTGCCGCGCCTTGGCCTGCGCGACGCCTTCGCGCGCCAGCTCGACCAGGCCATCGCCGGCCGGGCCGACATCGACCGCCTGCTGCCAGCGCTGCGCCGCCGCGGCGTAGTTGCCGCGCTGGAATTCGAGCGTGCCCACCAGCACCAGCGCCTTCACGTGGCGCGGGTCGACCTTCAGCGCCTGATCGAGCAGCTTCGCCGGCTCGCCTTCGAGCGAGCGGCCGTTCAGCACGCCGAGTGCGTCAGCTCGGTCGGTGAGCGTCGCGGCGTCGTCGGGCTTCAGCGCCAGTGCCCGCTCGTAGGCGGCGGCGGCCTCGGCGAAGCGGCTGAGCGCCATCTGCGAGCGCCCCAGCAGCCGCCAGCCCTCGTGATCGCCGGGCGATTTGGCCAGGCGCTCCTCGAGTTGCTTGATCAGCGGCTCGAGCTCCGTCGCGCCGCTGTGCTGCGGCGCCCCGCTGCCACCGCCCCCTGCACCCCCAGCGCCCGCCGCGCCTTGTTCGAAGCCCGGCGGCGGCGTGCCGACCGCGGCCGGGTCACCCTTCCAGCCATAGCCGGCGACGGCGACGATGACGACGAAGACCGCGGCCAGCGCCCAGAAGGGGCCGGAGACATGCGCCGGTGGTGTGGCGGCGGACGAAGTCGAAGCCGATGCGGATGCCGAACCAGCCGCCGCCGGCGCAGCCGACTCGCCGCCGTCGACCACCGCGGCGACGATGCGCCGCTCCAGCGCGGTGCGTTCGGCGGCCAGCATCTCGGCGGTGGCCGCATCGGCCTGGCCCTCGGCGGCGGCGATGCGGCCTTGCAGCGCCTGCCATTGCGCGCGCAGCTCGTTCAGCGTCATGGGATTCATCGGTCTTGTCGTTGTGCCCGCGAGCGGGGAGGGAGGGGCGGGAGGGGCGGGTTCAGCGCGCCGGTTTTCCGGCCCGCCTCGCGGCCGTGTCGCCGGCTTCGTCGTCGTTGTCCGGGTCGGGCTCGAAAGCCTCGTCGCCGGCGCGCGCGCGCCGGCGCAGCACGAGCACGAGCACCGCCACGCCGCCGGCGAACAGCACCAGCGGCCCCAGCCACAGCAGCGCCGTCGTCTCCTTCATCGGCGGGCGGTACAGCACGAAGTCGCCGTAGCGCGCCGTCATGTAGGCGAGCACCTCCTTGTCGCTCTTGCCCTGGCGCAGCATCTCGCGCACCTGGTTGCGCAGGTCGATCGCGAGGCCGGCGTTGGAGTCGGCGATCGTCTGGTTCTGGCAGACGAGGCAGCGCAGCTCGGCGGCGAGCTTCATCACGCGCGCTTCCAGCGCCGGGTCGGCGGCGAGCGGCTGCGCTTCGTCGGCGAAGGCCGGTGCGGTGAACGTGGCCAACGAGGTGCACGCCGCGGCGACGACCCAGGCACCGACGGCGAGCAGGCGGCGGATCGAGTGCACGGCGGTCCTCATTGCAGCGACTTCAGCAGCGGCTCGATCTTGCGCTGCAGGAGCTCGGCCGAGATCGGCCCGACGTGCTTCAAGCGCACGATGCCCTGGCGGTCGACGACGAAGGTCTCGGGCACGCCGTAGACGCCCCAATCGATGGCCGCCTTGCCGTCGCCGTCCGACACCGACATCACGTACGGGTCGCCGAGCTGGCGCAGCCACTGCTGCGCGGCGCCGCGCTGGTCCTTGTAGTTCAGGCCGACGATCGGCACCTTGCTGCGGCGCGCGAACTCCACCCAGTGCGGGTGCTCGTCGCGGCACGGCCCGCACCAGCTCGCCCA
Organism: Betaproteobacteria bacterium; assembly: GCA_016716535.1. Taxonomy (GTDB): domain Bacteria; phylum Pseudomonadota; class Gammaproteobacteria; order Burkholderiales; family Burkholderiaceae_C; genus Rubrivivax. The sequence continues at coordinate 1,064,483 of JADJWD010000007.1, forward strand.
GACGTTGAGCACCCAGACCTTGCCCTGGAACTCGGTGCTCGCCACCTGCACGGCCGGGTCGTCCAGGCGCGGCAGCGTGAACGTCGGCGCCGGCTTGCCGATGAAGGGCGATGGCACCTCACGCGGATTCAGCGACAAGCCGCGACCGAGGAAGACGGCGAGCACCGCGAAGGCGGCCAGCGGGATCAGGAAGACCCACAGCGCGCGCCGGCGCGCGGCCGGGGTCGTCGTCGGCGCGGCCTGCCCGCCCTGCGCGCCCTGTGCGACTTGCGGCCCCGGGCCCGCACCCGGCGGCGTCGGCGATCCCGCGCTCACGATGCGCGGCCCACGCCGCCCGCGAGCCCGGCCGCGGCGTCAGCGGCACGGCCTTCGGCGGCGGCGCGCATCCGGTAGCGGCGGTCGCCGGCAGCCAGCAGGCCACCGAGCGCCATCAGGGCGCAGCCGCCCCAGATCCAGTCGACGAACGGCTTGATGTAGACGCGCACGATCCACGCCGAGCCGCCTTCGACCGGCTCGCCGAGCGAGACGTACAGGTCCTGCGTCAGGCGCGTCGAGATCGCGGCCTCGGTCATCGGGTTGTCCTGCACGCGATACAGGCGCTTCTCGGGCAGCAGGTCGATGACCTTGACCTTGCTCGCGCCCTCGCCTCGCGTCACTTCGACCCAGCCCTGCACGGCGCGGTAGTTCGGCCCCTCGCGCTCGCGCAGGCCGCGCAGCGTGAAGGTGAGGTCTTCGATCGTGACGTGGTCGTCGATGCCCATCTTCACGTCGCGTTCGACCTCGAACGACTTGACCATCGTAACGCCGAAGATGAAGACGGCCACGCCGAGGTGCGCGACCCACATCGCCACCACCGCGCGCGGCACCTGCGGCGCGCGCTCGACGAAGCTGCGCGGCAGCGCGGCGAGCTTGGCGAGCGGACCCGGCTCCTTGCCGGCCACGGCGCGGCGCGGGCCGAGCCGCTCCCACGCGTCGGCGCCGAGCGAGGCCACCACCCACCAGGCCATCACCAAGCCGAAGGCCGTCATCACCGACACGCCGCGTGCGGCGCCGCGATAGAGCCACGCCTGCACGAGCGCCGCGCCCACCGCGACGACGGCCGCCCAGCGCAGCCGCCGCGCCAGCGCCGGCAGCTCGGCCTGCTTCCAGCGCGCCAGCGGCCCGACGCCCATCAGGAACACCACCGGCGCCATCAGCGGCACGAAGACGGTTTCGAAGTACGGCGGCCCGACCGAGATCTTGCCCAGGTCGAGCGAGTCGAGCAGCAGCGGATACAGCGTGCCCAGCAGCACGGCGCCGCAGGCGGCGATCAGCATCACGTTGTTGGCCAGCAGCGTCGTCTCGCGGCTCGCCCAATGGAACCGCGCGCCCAGGCCCACCGTCGGCGCGCGCCAGGCATAGAGCGTCAACGACGCGCCGACGACGACGACGAGGAAGCCGAGGATGAACAGGCCCCGCGCCGGGTCGGTGGCGAACGCGTGCACCGACGACAGCACGCCCGAGCGCACGAGGAACGTGCCCAAGAGCGACAGCGAGAAGGCGATGATCGCCAGCAGCACCGTCCACGACTTGAAGGCACCGCGCTTCTCCGTCACCGCCAGGGAGTGGATCAGCGCCGTGCCGACGAGCCACGGCATGAAGGAGGCGTTTTCGACCGGGTCCCAGAACCACCAGCCGCCCCAGCCCAGCTCGTAGTACGCCCACCAGCTGCCGAGCGCGATGCCGACCGTCAGGCTCGCCCACGCGGCCACCGTCCACGGCCGCGTCCAGCGCGCCCAGGTGGCGTCGAGCCGGCCGCCGATCAAGCCGGCGATGGCCAGCGCAAACGCGACCGAGAAGCCGACGTAGCCCATGTAGAGCATCGGCGGGTGCAGCACCATGCCGGGGTCCTGCAGCAGCGGGTTCAAATCGCGGCCGTTCGCCGGCACCGGGCTCAGGCGCTCGAACGGGTTCGACGTCGCGAGCGTGAAAAGCAGGAAGCCCACCGCGACCATGCCCATCACGGCGAGGATGCGCGCCACCACCTCGTCGGGCAGCGCGCGGCTGAAGCGCGCCACCGCGATCATCCACATCGCCTGCATCGCCATCCACAACAGCAGCGAGCCCTCGTGTCCGCCCCAGACGCCGGCGATGCGATAGGCCAGCGGCAGGTCGAGGTTGCTGTGCATCGCCACGTACAGCACCGAGAAATCGTTGAGCACGAAGGCGGCGGTGAGCGCGGCGTAGGCGATGACGACCGCGAGGCCGAAGAGATAGGTCAGCGGCCGCGCCGTCGCCACCCAGTGCGGCCGGCGGATCGGGCCGGCGCTCGTCAGCGCGACCGGCAGCGAGCCGGCCATCGGCAGCACCGCCAGCAGCAGCGCGACACCGGCGGCGAGCCAGAGGAAGAAGTGGCCGAGCTCGGGAATCATGGCTTGCCCGCTGCGGTGCCGCCGGTGTTCGGCATCACCAGCGTCTGCTCCGCGCGTTGCGGATGGCCGGCCTTCTGCAGCGCCTCGGCGGCTTCGGGCGGCATGTAGTTCTCGTCGTGCTTGGCCAGCACCTCGCGCGCGACGAAGACGCCGGACTCGAGCTTGCCTTGCGCGACGACGCCCTTGCCTTCCTTGAAGAGGTCGGGCAGCACGCCTTCGAAGCGCACCGGCACGGTCTTCGCCGAATCGGTGACGACGAAGTTGACCTTCACGCCATCACGCTTGACGCTGCCCGGCTCGACCAGCCCGCCCAAGCGGAACGTGCGCCCGGCCGGTGCCTCGTGCGCCGCCACCTGCGTGGGCGAGTAGAAGAACACGAGGTTGCTGCGGAAGGCGTTGAAGACGAGCGCAGCGATCGCGCCGGCAGCCAGCACCAGCAGCGCGGCGAGCATCAACCGGCGCTGGCGGGGTTTCAAGGTGGACACTTTCAGGACTCCCCGGAGCGCGGCGCGTCGTCGAGCGCCGCCTCCTCAAACGATGCCTCGGCCGCCGCGGCGAGCGCCTGGCGGTGCTGGCGCGCCGTGAGCCACGGCTCGGCCACCATCGCCAGCAGCGTCACGCCGTACGAGCCCCAGACGTACAGGCCGTAGCCGCCCATGGCGAAGAACTCGCTTGCGCTGCCCCAGTTCATGCGGTGCGCTCCTGCGCGCTGCGCGCTGTCGTGCCGCCGCCGGCGCTGCCGCCATCGGTGGCCTCGCCACGCGCCAACTCCTGCACCCACTGCGTGTGCCGCTCGCGCACGAGCGCCATCGCCCGCGCACGCATGAACACGACTGCAAAGGCGTAGGCCCAGCAGGCGAAGGTGGTCAGCAGCATCGCGGTGAGCATCGTCTGCGCCATCTTCGGCGCCGCCGTCAGGCTGATCGTCGCGCCCTGGTGCAGCGTGTTCCACCACTTCACCGAGAAGTAGATGACCGGCACGTTGACGCTGCCCACCAGCGCCAGCAGCGCGCCGGCCTGGTCGGCGCGGCGCGGGTCGTCGATGGCGTTGACGAGCGCGATATAGCCCAGGTACAGGAAGAGCAGCAGCAGCTCCGACGTGAGCCGTGCGTCCCACACCCACCAGGTGCCCCAGGTCGGTTGACCCCACAGCGCGCCGGTGATTAGCGCCAGCGCGGTGAACATCGCCCCGGTCGGTGCGATGGCGCGCGCCAGGATCGAGGCCATGCGTGCGCGGAAGGCCCAGCCGATGGCGGCCCAGAAGGCCAGCGCGAGATACAGGATCATCGACAGCCACGCCGCGGGCACGTGGATGAAGATGATGCGGTAGCTGTCGCCCTGCGTCGCGTCGGTCGGTGCGACGAAGAAGCCGACGTACAGGCCCGCGATGCCCAGCAGCAGCGCCGCCGCCCACAGCCACGGCAGCGACGCGCCGGCGAGCCGATAGAAGCGCATCGGCGCGGCGAAGGTGTACAGGCGCAGGCGGTCGGCGCGAGAGGTCGGTTGGGCCATCGAGACGTTCAACGGGGCCGCGGCGGGTGAAGAAGCACATGGGCCGCGGCGGCGGCTAGGGCAGCGGCGCCAGGGCGGGGTTCCTTTCGAAACACACGCACCACCGCAGCGCGGGCCTGCGCATCTTAGGGGATGGACCACGAATCGGCCGGGCCGATTGGGCCGCCATTGAATCAGGTCAAACCGGCACCGCGGCGCAGGGAGCCGGCGGCTTCGGCGCCGCGCCGCTTGAGCAAGGTCAAGGCGCCGGCGGCGCGGTTGCGCCACGGCCTGCCCAGGAGGGCGCTATGAGGTCAGCCGAGCGCGATGCGCAGCGCCGCTGCGGTGGCCGGCGGCGAGCCGACGAGCGTGGCGATGAAGAGCGCCGCCAGCAGCGACAGGTGGCCATCGACCGCCTGCCCGGCCTCGAGTGCCGAGACGGCACCGGCGCCGAAGATCAGCGCCGGCACCGCCAGCGGCAGCACGATGAGGAGGTTCAAGAGCGCGCCGCTGCGCAGCCCCAGCGTCAGCGCCGCCGACAGGCCGCCGAGCAGGCTCAGGATCGGCGTGCCGAGCACGAGCGTCGCGATCAACAGCGCGATCGCTTCACCGGGCAGCCCGAACATCAGCCCGATCAGCGGGCTCACCGCCACCAGCGGCAGGCCGTGCGTCAGCCAGTGCGCCAGTGCCTTGGCCAGCGCCAGCAGCCAGGCGGGCTCGGGCGCCAGCAGCAACTGCTCGAGCGAGCCGTCGGCGTGGTCCGAGCCGTACATCGGCGCCAGCGAGAGCATCGCCGCGAGCAGCGCGCCGACCCACAACACGCCGGGCGCGATGTGGCGCAGCGTCTGCGGCTCGGGCCCGACGCCGAGCGGAAACAGGCTCGCCGCGACGACGAAGAAGACCACCGGCAGCAGCGCCTCGACCGGCCGGCGGGCGGCCAGGCGCAACTCGCGCGCCAGCACGGTGGCGAAGAAGCCGTTCATGGGTTGCTCGCGCCGGGGAGTGCGCCGGAAGACGCGCCGAGTGAAGGCGCTTCAGGTTCAGAAGGCGTCGCCGACCCCGGCGAACGCCGCGGCGGCGCCTCGGGCAGCATCACGACGCGCGGCGCCGGGCGCAGGCGGTCGATCTGCTGGTGGCTCGTGAAGAGCACGGCGCCGCCGGCGGCGACGATGTCGGCCAGCAGCCGCGCCAGCCGGTCGATGCCGTCGTCGTCGAGCGCGTCGAACGGCTCGTCCAGCAGCGCCATCGCCGGCTTTGGCGCCAGCGCCAGGCGCGCGAGCGCAACGCGTCGGCGCTGCCCCTGGCTCATCGTGCGCACGGCGCGCCGCGCCAGCGCGCCGACGCCGAGCGCGGTCAACGCCGCCTGCACCTCGGCCGGCGTGGCCGGCGTGCCGGCCAGGCGGGTCGCAAAGGTCAGCGACTCGGCCGCCGTCAGGTCGTCCTTCAGCGCGTTGGCGTGGCCGAGGTAGACGAGCTGCCGGCGCCAGGCGGGGTCGGCGGACTTGCGGCCGGCGATCGGCTGCCCGCCGAGGAGCAACTGCCCGGCCGCCGGCGTGCCGAGGCCGGCCAGCGTGCGCAACAGCGTCGTCTTGCCGCGCCCGTTGGCGCCGCGCAGCCAGACCATCTCGCCCGGCGCCAGCGTCAGCGCGAGCCCGTCGAAGAGCACGCGCTCGCCGCGCTCGCAGCGCAGCGCGGTCGCCTCGAGCGGCGGCAGGGGGGGCCAGTCGGACACGGGATGCGGAGAAGGCAGATGGAGTCGGCACGCGCAATCGGCACGCGACGGCGCCGCACGGTGCAGGCGGCGGCGCGAGCCGGCCGGCGCGGGCGCGACGGTAACACCGCCGCGCCACACCCCCTTCAGGGCGTCCCATCGGCAGCGGTTGTTTGCGCCGGGGGGCGCGCCTAGGATCCGCGCCCATGCTGAGCCCTGCTGCCCGCCTGAAGGCATCGATCGTCTGCGCGGCGTTCGCCGCGGGGACTGCGTGTGCCGCGCTCATCGGCTTCGCCACGCCGGCCGCGGCGCAGGCCCAACCCGCGGCCCCGCCGGGCAACGAACCCGCACTGCGCCCGCTGCTCGCCGTCGAGACCGGCGGCCACGCAGCGCCGGTGCGGCGCATCGATGTGTCGGCCGCGCGCGGCCTCGTCGTCACCGCCTCCGACGACCGCACGGCGCGCGTGTGGGACCTCGCCAGCGGCGCGCTGCGCCAGACTCTGCGCCCGTTCGCCTTCGGCGCCGAGGGCGGGCGGCTGTACGGCGTGGCGATCCACCCGCGCGAGCCGCTGGTGGCGGTGGCCGGCTCGACCGGCGGCGCGTTGCCGGGAGGCTCCGGCGGAGCGCACCCGCACCTCGTCTACCTCTTCGACCTCGAATCGGGCGCGCTGCGCTCGACGATCGACGCGCGCGCCGGCGATGTCCGCAAGCTCGCCTGGTCGGCCGACGGCGAGGTGCTGTTCGCCGGCTTCAACGGCACGCACGGCGTGCGGGCGTTTGCGCGCGACGGCCGCGAGCTGCTCGACGACCGCACCGGCGGCCCGGTGTTCGCGCTCGCCACGCACGTGAGCGGCACGGCCGCCGCGGCGGCGCTCGACGGCACGCTGCGTCTCTATCGCCGCACGGCCGCTGGCGCCGTCGAGCGCACCGCGAGCGTGTCGCTTGGCAACCGCCGGCCGGCGAGCCTCGCCTTCAGCCCGGACGGCCGGCAACTCGCGGTGGCTTTCGCGACGCGCGGCGAGGGGCCGGAGATCTTCGACGCGGCGACGCTGCAGCCGCTCGCCCGCCTGCCGGCGCCCGAGTCGTACGCCGGCGACTGGCGCACGCTCGCCTGGTCGGCCGACGGCCGCACGCTGGCGCTGGCCGGCACCGCGCACACGCGCGAGGTGCGCTTCCACGTGCTGGCCATCGACGCCGGCACGCGCCAGGTGCGCGAGCGCTTCGACGTGGCCGGCGACAGCATCAACGACCTCGCCGCGTTGCCCGGCGGCGGCTTCGCCTGGGCGGGGTTCGACGGCTCGTGGGGCACGCTCGGTGCACCCGGCCAGCGCGAGCCGCGCCGCAGTGGCGCCCCAGTGGCCGCGGTGCGCGGCGACGCGCCGTTCGACCTGGAACTGGCCGCCGACGGCCTGGCCGTGCGCTGGGGCCAACGCGGGCCGGGGCGCGCTCTGGCGTTTGCGTTCGACCGCCGCCGGCTCGTCACTGGCGGCGCGCTTGCCGGCGTGACGCTGCGCCCGCCCGCGGCGCGCGGCGGCAGCATCGACCCGGGCAACACCTGGCAGCGCGACGGCCGCGCGCCGGCCATCGGCGGCCGGGCGCTCGCGCTGGCGCAGGACGAACGCCTGCGCGCGCTGGCCGTCTTCGGCGCGCGGCCGGCCGCCGCGGTGCTGGGCACCAACCGCGCGCTTTACCGCGTCGACGAAGCTGGCCAGCCGGCTTGGCGCGCCGCCGTCGACACCGAGGTGCGCGCCGTCAATACCAGCGCCGACGGCCGGCTGCTCGTCGCCGCGATGGCCGACGGCACGCTGCGCTGGCACCGCGCGGCCGACGGCGCGCTGCTGCTGTCGCTGTTGGCGCTCGAAGACGGGCGCTGGGTCGCGTGGACGCCGAGCGGATTCTTCGACGCCAGCGCCGGCGCCGACCGCGTTGTCGGCTGGGCGCTGGCGCGCGGGCCGGCACAGGCGATGGATTTCTACTCGCTGGCGCGATTCCGCGACCAGTTCAACCGTCCCGACGTCATCGACGCCGTGCTCGCCACCGGCGACGAGAAGACGGCGCTGGCGCAGGTCGCCGCGCGTGCCGAGGCCGAGCACACCGCGCTGCAGCAAGAAGCCGCGCGCCAGGCCGAGGCGGCGCGCCAGGCCGAGCGGGATGCGGCCGCGCGCGCCGAGCGCGCACGCCTCGCCGCGCAGCAGGAAGCCGAGCGCCGCGCCAGCGCCGAGCGCGCGGCGCGCGAAGCGGCCGCGGCGGCCGAGCTGGCCCGTCAGGCCGAGGCGGCGCGTCAGACCGCCATCGCCCAGGCGCGCGCGCAGGCCGAGCGCGAAGCCGCCGCGCAGGCCGCCGCCCGCGCCGAGGCCGAAGCCCGCGCCGCCGCCGAGCGCCAGCGGCAGCAGCAGGAAGCCGCCCTCGCCGCCGAGCGTGAACGCCAGCGGCTCGATGCCGAGCGCCAGGCCGCCGAGCGCGAGGCGCGCGAGCGCGAGCGGCTCGCGCAGGAAGCCGCGCGCGAGGCCGAGGAGCGCCAGCGCGCCGAAGCAGCCCGCCGCGCGCTGGCCGAACTGCGCGCCGCCGAGTTCCCGCCGGCGGTGCAAGGCGTCGGCGAGCCGCGCCTGAAGGCGAGCGGCAACCTCGTCACGCTGCCGTTTGCGCTGCACTCGCACGCGGTGGCCGGCGAAGTGGATCTCGCGGTCAAGGTCGCCGGCCGGCCGGCGCTGCCACGCGAGGTGGTGCTGCCGAAGTCGTTCGACGGCCGCGTGCAGGGCTTCGCGCGCGTCGAGCTGCCGGTGGCCGACGGCCAGAACCCGCTGACGGTGGAGATCATCGCCAGCAACCGCTACGGGCACTCGGAGCCGCTGGCCTTCATCATCGAGCGCGAGCTGCCGCCGCCGCCGCCGGGCGGCTGGCCGGGCGATCTGTACGTGCTGGCCGTCGGCGTGGCCGAGTACGCGCGGCCGGAGTACCGCCTGGGCCTCGCGGCCAAGGACGCGGCCGACTTCGGCGCGGCGATGAAACGCCAGGAAGGCCGCCAGTACCGGCGCGTCATCGTCAAGACGCTGACCAACGCCGAGGCGACGAAAGCCGCCGTGCTGCGCGAGTTCGACTGGCTGCGCACGAGCGTCACGCCGGGCGACACGGCGATGCTGTTCATCGCCGGGCACGGCGTCAACGACGCGCAGGGCCAGTACTTCTTCATGCCGCACGACGCGCAGCACGAGCGGCTCGTGTCCACCGGCGTGCCGCAGGCGGCGATCGTCTCGACGCTGGCGCAGATCCGCGGCCGCACGCTGATGTTCATCGACACCTGCTTCGCCGGCAACGCGCTCGGTGCACTGCACAAGGCGCCGAAGAAGACCGAGCGGCTGATCAACGACCTCTCGGCCAGCGAGAACGGCGTCGTCGTCTTCGCCTCGAGCACCGGGCAGGAGGAGTCGCTCGAGAAGGATTCGTGGGGCAACGGCGCCTTCACCAAGGCGCTGCTCGAGGGCTTGTCCGGCCGCGCCGACTTCATGCGCGCCGGGCGCGTCACCTACGCGGCGCTGAACCTCTACGTCTCCGAAGCGGTGGCGCAGCTCACCGAAGGCAAGCAGCGGCCGGTGTTCATCTCGCCGCGCGGCGTGCCGGACTTCGCCCTCGCCCGCCTGTGATCGTCCCTCGCCGAGACGACGCTTCGGCGCCTGGCGCAGCGCGACCACCATTGCAGGGGAGACACCGGCACCGGCATCTCGCATAAGCTGCATCACCCCGACGGTTCCACTGACTGTTGGCGCTGGCCCCAAGCCGGCGCCGAACAAAAACCGGGCGCGGCAGCCTTCCCCGGGCTGCGCGACCCGCAGCACTAGGAGACAAGCCGTGAAGGTCCGCGCATTCGCCGGCGCATTCGCCCGCGCATCTGCTCTTGCGCCCGTTGCCGTGCTCGCGGCGCTCGCCACGCTCACGCTCGGCAGTTGCGGCGGCGGTGGTGAAGGCGACGGCACGACGCCACTGCCATCGGACCTGGGGGTCTTCACCGGCTTCACCGACAGCGGCAATCTGAACTGGGAAAGCACCGGCGGCGACGGCACGGGCGGCGTCGGCGACGGCGGCGCCAGCGGCGACGGTGGGGTCGGCGCCGGCGGCGACTTCGGCCAGTTCAAGGGCGCCAACGTCTGCGTCTTCCTCGACGACGGCACGCAGCTGGGCTGCGCGCTGACCGACGACGTGAAGGGCATGGTGACGATCAAGCCCGGGCGCAATTACCGCGGCGGCCTGCGCATCGAGCTGTCGGGCACGCCGACGGCCACTTACTACGAGGAAGGGCGCAACACGTTCGTGCCGTTCCCCGCCGACCGCAAGATCCGCGTCTGGGTGCCGAGCATCCAGCGCAACATCGGCATCACGCCGTTCACCGAAGCGGCCTACCGGCTGCTGACCGAAGGCAGCGCCGCCGAGAGCGCCGGCGCCAACCCGACGAAGGACCAGATCCGCGCCGCCAACGAGCGCGTGCGCCAGTCGCTGAACGAGCACTTCCCGAGTGCGCTGCACGTCGACGACATCGCGCGGCTGCCGTTCATCAAGAGCCCGGGCCTGCCGGCCGGCTCGATGAGCACCGACGCGCGCGGCCGCTATGGCCTCGTCAATGGCGCCTTCTCCAAGCAGGCGTCGTTCCACAACAGCGACTCGGCGACGCCGACACTGGACGCCGTGCGCCAGCTCGCCGACGACCTGCTCGACGGCCGCATCGACGGCCGCAACGGCGCCGCGATGGCCGGCGAGGCCGCCGCGCGCACCTACGACCCGAACACCTTCACCGGCGAGCTGAGCTCGGCGCTGGCCGAGCAGGCGGCGCGCTTCGGCGCGCAGGAAGCGCTCGACGCACTGCCCAAGGTGCTGAACTACGGCAACGTGCGCTACGAGGGTTACCTCTTCGACGGCTCGATCAGCAAGGACGGCGCCGCGCACAGCACGGTGGCCGGCTGGGTGGCCGCGAACACGAAGAACTTCACCGTAGGCCAGCAGTTCAACCGCCTGAGCGGGCGCGCGCTGGCGCTCTTTGCCAACGCGGGCCACGGCGGCGGCTTCTACAAGGCCGACGCGAACGGCCCGCGGCACAAGGTCTTCGCCATCGGCGACAACGTCAACGGCGAGCTCGGCCTGGGCCATCGCAACACGACGAACGCGCAGGCCATCGAGGTCTCGCTGCCCGGCTCGCCTTCGCACATCGCCGGCGGCTTTGCGCACACCGTGGCGCGCATGGCCGACGGCTCGGTCTGGGCCTGGGGCAACAACGGCTACGGCCAGCTCGGCCAGAACGACGCCACGCTCGCCGGCTCGCTGACGCCAGTGCGCGTGCCCCTGCCGGTGCCGGCGCTGGCGGTGGCGGCGTCGAACGTCACCTCCTACGCGCTCGGCGCCGACGGCAAGGTCTACGCTTGGGGCGGCAACGGCGGCTACGGCATGCTGGGCAACGGCTCGGCCGACGGCGTGGCGCACTCGCCGATCGAGATCGCCGGCCTGGCCGACATCGTGCAGATCTCGGCGCGCGACAACGACGTCGTCGTCGCGCGGCGCGACCATACCGTGTGGCACTGGGGCAGCCATCCGGCGCCGGAAGGTGCGTTCGTGCCCGGCGACCCGGCCGCGCCCTACGTCGGCGGCACGCGCACGCCGGCGCAGATCGGTGGCCTGCCGGCCGGTGTCGCGGTGCGCAAGATCCTCACCGAGCAGGGCCTGTTCGCGGTGCTGCTGGCGAACGGCCACGTTTACACCTGGGGCGTGCACTTCGACATCACGGCCGGCCAGGTGCTGCGCGGGCCGACGCAGATGGCGGCCACGCGCATGCTCGGCCTGCCGCCGATCCGCGACATGATGCCCGGCGGCTTCCAGGGCTACGGCACGCGCGCCTTCGACCGCCTCACCGGCATGGGCGTCGACTACAGCGGCGGCATGTGGAAGATCCGCGGCCGCGTCGGCGAGGTGTTCGACCCGGACACCGACGCCTCGCGCGCCGCGCAGCGCCGGCCGCAGGGCCAGGGCCCGCGTGTCGACTGCGAGGCCTGCCACACCTTCCTCGACCAGCCGCTGGCCCAGCTGCGCGCCGCGTCGACGCAGCCGACGACCGGCGCCGAGTGCATCCCGCCCAGCTCGGCGCACGACGGCCTGACGGCTTCGCTGATCCACGCCGAGACCGACTGCGTGATGTGCCACAACCCGTCGCGCCTGAACCACCCGGTGACGACGCCCAGCGGCAACCTGCCGTTCGCCGGCAGCGGCGGCTGGCCGAGCTGCGTGAAGCCGGCCGCGCTGCCCAACCGCACCGCACCGCCGGCGCCGCCGCTCGTCTCCAACTCGTGCGAGGTGCCGCCCAACCACGTCTTCACGCCGCCGGGCACGGTGTGCGCGAGCTGCCACAACAGCGTGCTGGCGCGGCCGCTGCGCGACCTGCCCGCGGCCTGCGCGCAGCCGCAAAGCAGCGAGCTGCCGACGATCGCGACGCAGGCGACGATCAGCGGCGCGTTCAACGATGCCGGCACCGCCATCGGCGCGGGTGCGACGACGGCCGACCGCACGCCCGAGCTGCGCGGCACGCTGAGCGCCGCGCTCGTTGCCGGGCAGGTGGTGCAGGTGCAACGCAACGGCGCGGCGATCGGCAACGCCACGGTGACGGGCACGGCCTTCACGTTCGTCGACGGCGGGGCGCCGGAGGGGGCGGTCTCCTACCGGCTGCGCGTGGTGGCGGGCACCGCGTTCGCCGCCTTCGGCAACACCGTGTCGTTCGTCGTCGACTCGACGCCGCCGGCCGCGCTGGCCACGATCACCGGCTTCACCGACGACGTGCTGGGGCGCATCAACGCGGGCACCAGCTCAGGCGACAGGACGCCGACGGTCAACGGCACGCTCAATGCCGCGCTGGCCAGCGGTGAGTCGGTGCAGGTGCTGCGCGCGGGCACGCCGGTGGGCCTGGCCACGGTCAGCGGCACCGTCTGGAGCTACACGGAGCCGGCCGCGCTGGCCGGCGGCACGTACAGCTGGCAGGCGCGCACGATCGACGCCATCGGCAACACGACCGCCGCCGGCGCAACCGCGTCGCTGACGATCGTGGTGCTGCCGGTGGCCGCGCTGACGCAGATCGTCAATGACGCCAACACCGTGATCCCGGCCGGCGGCGTGACGAGCGACACCACGCCGACGATCCGCGGCACGGTGAGCGCCGCGCTGGCCGGCGGCCAGGTGGTGCGGGTGCTGCGCGACGGCGCGTCGATCGGCACCGCGGTAGTGACCGGCACGACGTGGAGCCTCACCGACCCGGGCGCCGCGAGCGGCGAGCATTCATATGCCGCGCGGGTCGAGGCGGGCACGGCGATCAGCGCCACGTCGGCGCCGTACGCGATCGTCATCACCGACATGCCGACGACGATGATCACGTCGATCAACGGCCTGGCGAACGGCGCGGCGACGAACGACACCTCGCCGACCGTCAACATCACGCTCAACGTCAACCTGCCGGCCGGCTACGTGGTGCGGGTCCTCCGCAACGGGAGTTCGGTGACGACGCTGGCGAGTTGCAGCAACACGTGTTCGTTCACCGATTCGCTCAGTGCCACGGCGGGCACGACCTACACGTACACGGCGCGCACCGAATTCGGTGCCACGGCCGTCGGGTTGACCAGCAACGCGCGCTCGATCGTGCTCGACACGGTCGACCCGCCGGCGCCGACGATGAGCGGCATCGCCGACAACAAGCCGTACCAGAACCTGACGACCGCGGACTCGCCGGTGACGTTCACGACGAGTTCGGCCGGCAGCCCGATCGCCGACGCGACGCCGCGCATCGTGGCCACGCATGGGGGCCTCAGTGGCGACACGATCCAGCTTCAGCGTTCGACGAACGGCATCACATGGTCGAACGTCGGCACGAGCAGTTCGACGGCGACGACGGCCGTCTACAACGAGACGTCACCGGCGCTGAACGTGCCGGCGGCGGGCACGCCGGCGGTGCTGGACCAGGTCCGCTACTACCGCGCCACCCGCACCGACGCCGCGGGCAACTCGACGACGAGCGCCACCTACACCGTGACGCACGGCTACCTGCCCTGCAACGTGACCCGGGCGCGGGCGCGCGCCGGACAGAACCACGGCAGCTACTCGACGGCGGCGGGCTTCACGGTGCCGATCGAGACGTGCGCCGGCTGCCATACGACCAATGGCGGCACGCACGTAGCGGCGCCGGGGATCGGGGACGCCTACACCGACCGCTACTGGTGCGTGCGCTGAAGCGGCGGCGCGGCGGCGACGCCACTGACGCCGGGGGCGGGGCTTGTCAGTCCCCGTTCGCCGGCGCCGGCACGCTCCAGCGCTTGCTCACGTCGCCGCGGGCATCGACGCTTTCGAGCTGCACGCCGAAGCCCCATAGGCGCGCCACGTGTCGCAGCACTTCCTGCGCCGTGTCGTCGAGCGGCCGGCCGTTGTGCTGGAAGTGGCGCAGCGTCAGGCTGCGGTCGCCGCGCAGGTTGACGTTCCAGACCTGGATGTTCGGCTCGCGCGAGCCGAGGTCGTACTGGCGCGACAGCGATTCACGCACCCGCTTGTAGCCGGCGTCGTCGTGGATCGCGCTCACCTCGAGTTCGGCCTCGGACTCGTCGTCGGTGATCGCAAACAGGCGCAGCTCGCGCATCAGCTTGGGGCTCAGGTACTGGCCGATGAAGCTCTCGTCCTTGAAGTTGCGCATCGCGTGGTCCAGCGCCGGCAGCCACGGCGTGCCGGCGAGGTCGGGGAACCACTGGCGGTCTTCGTCGGTCGGCGCGCGGCAGATGCGCTCGATGTCGGTGTACATCGCGAAGCCGAGCGCATAAGGGTTCAGTCCGCTGTAGGCGCGGTGCCCCACCGGCGGCTGGTAGATGACGTTGGTGTGGCTCTTCAGCCACTCGATCATCACGCCGTCGGTGAGCCAGCCCTCGTCGTACATCGTGTTCAGCAGCCGGTGGTGCCAGAAGGTCGCCCAGCCTTCGTTCATCACCTGCGTCTGGCGCTGCGGGTAGAAGTACTGGCTGACCTTGCGCACGATGCGCACGACCTCGCGTTGCCAGGGCTCCAGCAGCGGCGCGTTCTTCTCGATGAAGTACAGCAGGTTCTCCTGCGGCTCGTCGGGGAAGCGCTTGGCCTGCGTCGCGGCGCCGTCCTTCTCGGCCTTCTTGGGCAGCGTGCGCCACAGGTCGTTGACCTGCTGCTGCGCGTAGGCCTCGCGGTCCTTGCGGTCGGCCAGCTCCTGCGCCAGGCTCTTGCGGCTGGGCCGGCGGTAGCGGTCGACGCCGTGGTTGGCCAGCGCGTGGCAGCTGTCGAGGAAGGTCTCGACCTCGTCGAGGCCGTACTTCTCTTCGCACTTGGCGATGTAGTCCTTCGCGTAGACCAGGTAGTCGATGATCGACGACGCATCGGTCCACATGCGGAACAGGTAGTTGCCCTTGAAGAAGCTGTTGTGGCCGTAGGCGGCGTGCGCGATGACGAGCGCCTGCATCGCCATCGTGTTCTCCTCCATCAGGTAGCTGATGCAGGGGTTGCTGTTGATGACGATCTCGTAGGCCAGGCCCATGTGGCCGCGCTTGTAGTTCTTCTCGGTGGCGATGAACTCCTTGCCGTAGCTCCAGTGGCGGTAGTTCACCGGCATGCCCACGCTCGCGTAGGCGTCCATCATCTGCTCGGCGGTGATGACCTCGAGCTGGTTCGGGTAGGTGTCGAGGTTGAAGCGCTCGGCCGTCAGGCGGATGACGCGGTGGTACTCCTCGATCAGCTCGAAGCTCCAGTCGCTGGGCGCGGGCAGCGGCGCAGCCGGCCGCTCGGCAGGCTCCTTCGGGCCTTCGACCAACCGCTTCATGCGGCCACCTCCGCGCCTTCCTTCTTGAAGAGGTCGCGGAAGACGGGGTAGATCTGCGACGGCTCGGTCGCCTTGCGCATCGCGAAGTGCTTGTGCGTTTCGAGGAGCTGCGTGTACTCCTCCCAGAGGTTCTGCTCCTCCTCGGCCACCTGCACGTAGGCGTAGTAGCGGCACATCGGCAGCAGCTTCTCGGCCAGCAGCTCGCGGCAGCGGCCGCTGTCGTGGTGCCAGTTGTCGCCGTCGCTCGCTTGCGCGCCGTAGATGTTCCACTCGCTCGGGTTGTAGCGGGCGCGGATGATCTCCTCCATCAGCACGAGCGCGCTGCTGACGACGGTGCCACCGGTCTCGCGGGCGTGGAAGAAGTTCTCCTCGTCCACTTCGGCGGCCTGCGTGTGGTGTCGGATGAAGACGAGCTCGATGCGCTCGTAGTGCCGCGTCAGGAACAGGTACAGCAGGATGAAGAAGCGCTTCGAGAGGTCCTTGCGTGCCTCGTCCATCGAGCCCGAGACGTCCATCAGGCAGAACATCACCGCCTTGCTGGTCGGCACCGGCACCTTGATGCGGTTGCGAAAGCGCAGGTCGATCGGGTCGAGGTAGGGGATGCGCTCCAGCCGCGCGCGCAGCGCGGCCACACGCTCGGCCAGCTCGTCGATCTGCGCCTGGCGTTCCTTGGCCGCCACCGGCTCGGCCGGCTTCGGGCTGGCGCGCAGCGCGGCGAGTTCGTCTTCCAGCTCGCGCAGCTCGCGCCGCGAGGCGGCGCCGATGGCGATGCGCCGGCCGATCGCGCCGCGCATGCTGCGCACGACGTGCAGGTTGTTCGGCGTGCCGTCGCTGCTGAAACCGGCGCGGTGGTACTTCCACTCCGGCACCTCGGCGAGCTGGGTGCGGATCAGGTGCGGCAGCGCCAGGTCCTCGAAGAAGACCTGCATGAACTCTTCCTTGCTCAAGCTGAAGACGAAGTCGTCCTCGCCTTCGCCCTGGTCGCTCGCCTGCCCCTTGCCGCCGCCCTGGCCCTGCCCGCCCTTGGGCCGCTCGATGCGGTCGCCGCGGATGTAGTCCTTGTTGCCCGGGTGAACGATCTCGCGCACGCCGCCCTGGCCGTGGCCGAACACCGGCTCGTTGATGTCGCGGCGCGGGATGTGGATGTCCTCGCCGCGTTCGATGTCGCGGATGCCGCGGCCGTCGATCGCGCGCTTGACCGCCTCCTTGATCTGGTCCTTGTAGCGGCGCAGGAAGCGCTCGCGGTTGCCGATCGACTTGTTCTTCCCGGCAAGCCTGCGGTCGATGATGCTTTGAAGTGCCATCGGGCCCTCGAATCAGCCGGGCAAGCGGCCGCCGCGGAACCGGCTTTGCCGGGCCGCTGGCGGCGCCCCCCTGGGGGGGAGGCGGCCGAAGGCCGCTTCGGGGGGGATCAAGATCAGCTCGACTTGCGCACGCGCAGGTACCACTCGCACAGCAGGCGCACCTGCTTTTGCGTGTAGCCCTTGGCGACCATGCGGGTGACGAAGTCCTCGTGCTTCTTCGCCTCGTCGGCGCTCGCCTTGGCGTTGAAGCTGATCACCGGCAGCAGCTCTTCGGTGTTGGAGAACATCTTCTTCTCGATGACGGTACGCAGCTTCTCGTAGCTCGTCCACACCGGGTTCTTGCCCTGGTTGCTGGCGCGCGCGCGCAGCACGAAGTTGACGATCTCGTTGCGGAAGTCCTTCGGGTTGGCGATGCCGGCGGGCTTCTCGATCTTCTCCAGCTCGGCGTTCAGCGCCTGGCGGTCGAAGACCTCGCCGGTGTCGGTGTCGCGATACTCGTGGTCCTGGATCCAGTAGTCGGCATAGGTGACGTAGCGGTCGAAGATGTTCTGGCCGTACTCGCTGTAGCTCTCCAGGTAGGCGGTCTGGATCTCCTTGCCGATGAACTCCGCGTAGCGCGGCGCCAGCAGCTCCTTGACGAAGCCGATGTACTTCTGCTCCACCTCCTTGGCGAACTGTTCGCGCTCGATTTGCTGCTCGAGCACGTACATCAGGTGCACCGGGTTCGCGGCGACCTCGGTGGAGTCGAAGTTGAAGACCTTGCTCAAGATCTTGTAGGCGAAGCGCGTGCTGATGCCGCTCATGCCCTCGTCGACGCCAGCGTAGTCGCGGTACTCCTGGTAGCTCTTGGCGCGCGGGTCGGTGTCCTTGAGGTTCTCGCCGTCGTAGATCTGCATCTTGCTGAACAGCGAGCTGTTCTCCGGCTCCTTCAGGCGCGTGAGGATCGCGAACTGGCTCATCATCTTCAGCGTGCCGGGCGCGCACTTGGCGCTGGCCAGCGACGAGCCGCGGATCAGCTTCTCGTAGATCTTGATCTCTTCGCTGACGCGCAGGCAGTACGGCACCTTGACGATGTAGATGCGGTCGAGGAAGGCCTCGTTGTTCTTGTTGTTGCGGAAGGCCTTCCACTCGCTCTCGTTGCTGTGCGCGAGCACGACGCCGTCGAACGGGATGGCGCCGAAGCCCTCGGTGCCCTTGAAGTTGCCTTCCTGCGTCGCCGTGAGCAGCGGGTGCAGCACCTTGATCGGCGCCTTGAACATCTCGACGAATTCCAGCAGGCCCTGGTTGGCCAGGCACAGGCCGCCGGAGTAGCTGTAGGCGTCCGGGTCGTCCTGCGCGTAGGTTTCGAGCTTGCGGATGTCGACCTTGCCGACGAGCGAGCTGATGTCCTGGTTGTTCTCGTCGCCCGGCTCGGTCTTGCTGATGGCGATCTGCTTGAGGATGCTCGGGTGGCGCTTGACCACCTTGAAGCGGCGGATGTCGCCGCCGTACTCCTCGAGCCGCTTCACGGCCCAGGGGCTGAGGATGCGGTTCAGGTAGCGGCGCGGGATGCCGTATTCCTTCTCGAGGATCGCGCCGTCCTCGTTGATGTCGAAGAGGCCCAGCGGGCTCTCGTTCACCGGCGAGCCCTTGATGGCGTAGAACGGCACCTCCTGCATCAGCTGCTTCAGCCGCTCGGCGATGCTGCTCTTGCCGCCGCCGACGGGCCCCAGCAGGTAGAGGATCTGCTTCTTCTCCTCGAGCCCCTGCGCGGCATGGCGGAAGTAGGAGACGACCTGCTCGATCGAGTCCTCCATGCCGTAGAACTCGGCGAAGGCCGGGTAGACCTTGATGACCTTGTTGGCGAAGATGCGCGACAGGCGCGGGTCGTTGCGCGTGTCGATCGTCGTCGGCTCGCCGATGGCCTTGAGCATGCGCTCGGCCCCGGTGGCATAGGCAAGCGGGTTGCGCTTGCACTCGGCCAGGTAGTCCTCGAGGGACAGTTCTTCTTCGCGCGTGCGCTCGTAGCGGGCGGCGAAATGGCTGATCACGTCCATGCAGGGCTCCGGCTGTGGAGTGGAGGCCCAGAGCAACGGTCGTGCCCGCTGTGTCTGGGTCCCCGGGAAGTTCTGATGAAGTCCCGGCTTCACGGGCCCGGGCTCCATCAGAGCTTTCCTGCCGGTCACGCCTGCCGCAGCGCCCCGAGGGCTGCCTGTCGGCGCGGCGGATACGCGCTCGATCCCAGCATGATCCATTCTGCGCCGCAGGTGCAGAGGATCAAGTGCCGCTTTGTCCCTCAATTTCGTGGGGCACGCGGCCTGCGTCGCCCCCGGCGAGACGCTCGTCACGCACCGCCATCCCCCTGCCGGATAGGTAGCACCCACGGACAGCGCGGCTCACTGCCGCTTCAACGCCTTGGGGTCCCATCACGCTGACGCGGATCATGCATCGCAGTGGAGCCCCTGCGGCGAGGAAGGTTCCGCGTGGGATCATCGCCCCATGAATCGTCACCTCCTGTTGCTGGCGTTGTGCCAGGGGTTGTTCCTGACCAACAACGTCGTCTTCATTGCGATCAACGGTTTGGTCGGCCTCGAACTGGCTCCGGCCGGCTGGCTGGCCACGCTGCCGGTGACCGGCTACGTGGTCGGTGCGGCAATCAGCGCGCCGCTGGTGGCGATGGTGCAGCGCAAGCATGGGCGCAAGCGCTCGTTCCAGATCGGCCTGGCGGTCGCTGCGGGCTCGGCGGCTTTGTGCGCGCTGGCCGTCAACACGCGGCAGTTCTGGCTGCTGGTGGCCGCGACGTTGATCGCTGGCTTCTACAGCGCCAACGGCGCCCTCTACCGGTTCGCCGGGCCCGAATTGGTGGCGCCGGCGCACAAGGAGCGGGCGATCTCGTGGGTGCTGGCCGGCGGCGTGCTCGGCGCGTTCATCGGCCCGAACCTCGCCGCCGCCACGCGCAGCGCGCTGGCGGTGCCGTTCGCCGGCGCCTATGTCGCGCTGGTCGGCGTTGCGCTCGTGTCGCTGATCGCGCTGTCGTTCATCCGCTTCCCCGAGCACAAGCCACCCGCACCCGGCGAGAGCAGCGGCCGATCGGTGGCCGAGCTGGCGCGCCAGCCGTTGTTCTTCATCGCCGTGATGGCCGCGGCGCTCGGCTACGGCGTGATGAACCTGCTGATGGCCGCCACCCCGCTGGCCATGCAGCAGTGCCAGCATCCGTTCGACCGCGCCGCGCTGGTGCTGGAGTGGCACGTGCTGGGCATGTTCGTGCCCGGCTTCTTCACCGGCCACCTGATCAAGCGTTTCGGCGCGCTGCCGGTCATGGGCGTCGGCGTGCTGCTGAACCTGGCTTGCGTGGTGGTGGCGTTGTCGGGCGTCGACCTGATGCAGTTCCTCATTGCGCTGACGGCGCTGGGCGTGGGCTGGAACTTCCTCTACACCGGCGCGACGACGCTTTTCACCACCGCCTACCGGCCCGAGGAGAAAAACAAGGCGCAAGGGGCGATGGACATGTGCGTCTTCGGCACGATGGCCTTCACGTCGTTTGCCAGTGGCGCGCTCGTGACGACGCAGGGCTGGACGCTGCTGAACCTCGGCTCGCTGGTGCCGATTGCGCTGGTGGCGATGGCGCTGTTGTGGCTGGCGGCGCAGAGGCGGGCGGCGTTGGCGCAGGGCGGGTGATCTCCGCGTGAGGAGCAGCGATCAGCTTCGGGTCGGGTCAAGGACGTCAGCGTCGGGCCTCGGGGGTGGCGGGGCGCGATCGCGTCGTCGTCGCCTCGCTAACCGGGGCTCGGCTCAGCGCGCGCGGCGGCGCGGGCGCGGGCCAGGCGCGTGACCTCGGCGCTGGCTTGCAGCAGGCGCTCGCCGATCGCGGCGCGGCGCGCCGGCGCGAGGCGCGACTTGATCGCCGCGACGGTGATCGCTGCGACCGGCTGGCCGTGGTGGTCGCGCACGACCGCGGCCACGGCCCAGCTGTCTGCGAGCAACAGGCCCGGCAGCACGCACCAGCCGCGCTCGCGTGTCTCGCGGATCATCTGCCTGAGCGCCGCGTCGGTGCAGCGCGGGTAGCGCAGCGCGCGTGCGGCGCGGGTGTGCGCCAGCACCTCGACGATCTCGGCGTCGCCGAAGGCGGCGAGCAGCGCGCAGCCGCCGGCGCCCACACCGAGCGGGACGCGGTCGCCGGGTTTCAAGAGCTGGTTGCGGATCGGGAAGTCGCCTTCGTCGCGCGACAGGCAGATCGTCTCGTAGCCGTGCAGCACCGAGAAGAAGACCGTGTCCTCGGTCTCGGCGGCCAGCGCACGCAGCGTCGGCGCGGCGAGGCGCTGCAGCTCGTAGCTCGGCTCGGCGGCAAGTCCGACCGCGAAGGCCTCGGGGCCGAGGCGGTAGCGGCCCGAGGCCGGGTCCTTCAGCACGAAGCCCTCGTCGACGAGCGCCTGCGTCAGCCGCACGGCGGTGGCCTTGGTCAGCGCGACCTGCCGGCAGATGTCGGCCATGCGCAGGCCGCCCGGGCCGATGCGCGTCAAGAGGCGCAGCACCATCAGGCCGCGGCGCAGCGTCTGCGCGCCGGCAACTTCGGCGCGGCGCGGTGGGCCGGCGACCACGGCCGCACCGGTTTCGCCGAACCGCGCCGCCGCGGACGCACGCGGCACCGCCGGGGCGGGCACCGCGGTCGCAGCCGCCGCGCCCGGTGCCGGAGCGGCCGCGCTGGTCATCAGCGGCTGGCCGGCCCCGCGCCGCGCAGCGTCGGCAGGCCGATGCCGGCGGCGTCGAAGCCGCCGTCGGCGGCGATGACCTGGCCGTTCACGTAGGCCGCCGCGTCGCTGCACAGGAAGCCGACGACCTCGGCGATTTCCTCGGGCGTGCCGTAGCGGTTCAACGGGATCGCGTCGTGGTAGTCGCGCCGGATCGCCGCGCTGTGCACGAGCTTGGCCATCGCCGTGTCCACCGGCCCCGGCGCCACCGCATTGACGCGGATGCCGGCGTTGCCCAGTTCCACCGCCTGCTGGCGCGTCAGGTGGATCACCGCCGCCTTGCTGGTGCCGTAGGCCACCCGCATCGTGCTCGCGCGCAGGCCCGAGATGCTGGCGATGTTGACGATGGCGCCGCCGCGGCCGCCGCGCTGCATCACCGGCACCACCGCCTGCGTGGCGAGGAAGATGCCGTCGAGGTTGGTGGCCATCACCTGCCGCCACTCGGCAAACGTCGTCTCGCCGATCGTCTTGAAGACGGCGACGCCGGCGTTGTTGACGAGCGCGTCGATGCGGCCGAAGGCGGCTTCGGTGCGCGCCGCGGCGTCGGCCACGCGTGCCGGGTCGCCGACGTCGGCGTGCAGCGCCAGCACGCGCCCCGGGCCGGCCTCGGCGGCGACCTCGGCCGAGGCGGCGGTGAGCGCCTCGGCGTCGATGTCCAGCAGCGCGACGCGGTGCCCGCGCGCGAGGAACCAGCGCCCGGTCGCCAGGCCGATGCCGCGCGCGCCGCCGGTGATCAGCGCCACCGGCGCCGAGGAGGAAGAGGTCGGAGCAGCACTCATGCGAGTCTCAATGAAGGACGATCCAAAGCAGGATCAAAGCGCCACCGTCGACAACCACGGCACCAGCGCGATGACGACGAGGCCAACGACGAGCGCGCCGATGTACGGCCAGATCGCGCGCATCACCGCGTCGGGCGAATCGCCGCCGATGCGGCAGGCGACGTAGAAACCGACGCCGATCGGCGGCAGCATCAGGCCGATGTTCATCGCCGTCACCACCACCATCGAGTAGTGCACGTCGTTGACGCCGAGCCGCTTGGCGATCGGGAACATGATCGGCGCCAGCAGCAGGATCGCCGGCAGCCCTTCGAGCACGCAGCCGAGCACGACGAAGACGAGGATCGTCACCAGGAGGAAGCTCAGCGAGCCGCCGGGCAGCGTCGTCAGGAATGCCGAGAGCTGGTGCACGAAGCCGCTTTGCGCGATCGCCCAGGCCATGCCCGACGCGGTGCCGAGGATGATGAGGATCGCGCCCGACAGGCCCGCCGCCTCGACGAGCATCGTGTAGACCTTGCGCGCCGTCAGCCCGCCCTCGCCTTTGCCGTACAGCCACTTGCCGACGATGAGCGCGTAGGCCACCGCGATCGTGCTCACCTCGGTGGCGGTGGCGACGCCGCCGCCGACCGCGCTGCGGATCAAAAACGGCAGCACCAGTGCCGGTGCGGCGATCAGCAAGAGCCGGCCGACGATCGCCCACGGCGCGCGCTTGACGCCTTGCATGTCCTCGTGCCGCGCCTTCCAGCGCGCCAGCACCAAGAGCGCCAGCAGCAGCACGCCGGCGATGACGAAGCCGCTGTTGAAGAGGCCCGCGATCGACACGCCCGCCACCGAGCCGAGCACGATCAGCACGATCGACGGCGGCACCGTGTCGGCCATCGCCGCGCCGGTGGCGAGCAACGCGATCATCTCCGGCGGCTTGTGGCCGCGCCGCTTCATCTCGGGGAACAGCGCCGGCGCGACGGTGGCCATGTCCGACACCTTCGAGCCCGAGATGCCCGAGACGATGAACAGCGACCCCAGCAGCACGTAGCTCATGCCGGCCTTGATGTGGCCGAGCAGCGACGACAGCACGTCGACGATCGCCTTGCCCATGCCGGTGCTGTCGAGCACGCAGCCGAGCAGCACGAAGATCGGCACCGAGACGAGGATGATGCTGCTCATCCCCTCGTCCATGCGGCTGACGATCACCGTCAGCGGCACCGTCGTCGCGAACGACAGGTAGGCGAGCGTCGCCAGGCCGAAGCAGAAACCGATCGGCACGCCGGCCAGCAGGCACAGCGTGACGACGCCGCCGAGAAAGATCAGCAGGTTCAGGTTGCCGAGCGACTGCAAGCCGCTGCGCCCGAACCAGCAGGCGAGCGCGACGAGCACGATGACGCCGGCCCCGGCCGCCAGTTCACGCGCGCGCACCGTGCGCAGCGCAAACGCCAGCAGCAGCGCCAGCATGCCGACCAAGCCGCCGGCGATCGCCGACACACGCAGCGCGTTCGGCATGCCGAGCTCGGGCGTGCGGATCATCCACTCGTCGATCGCGTACTCGGTGGCCGGCCACGACAGCACCGCCAGCAGCGCCGCCACCGCCGCCAGCGCGAAGGCCTGAACGTAGCCGCGCCAGCGCGCCGGCACGCGCTCGACGACGAGCGTCAGCCGCAGGTGCTCGTTGCGGTGCATCGCGATCACCGAGCCGACCATCGCGAGCCAAAGGAAGGACAACGAGACGATCTCGTCGATCCACACCATCGGCGCGGTGAAGACGTAGCGCGCCGCGACGTTGACGAGCAGCAGCGTCGTGATCAGCGCCAGCAGCAGCGCGCCCAGCGCCTCCACCGGTTGCATCAGCCGCGCGGCCAGGCGCGGCAGGCCAATCGGCGCGGGCGCGGCGGCGGCCGGCCGCAGCCGCCGCCATCAGCGCCGCGCTCGCCGGCTCCACCCCCGGCGCGCCGGGCACCGCGGAAGCCGCGCCGCCCGACCCTGCCGCCGACATCAGCCGAGCTTGCCCGAGTACTTCTCGAGCTTGGCCATCGCCGCGTCACCGAACTTGCCGCGCCATTCGGCGTAGAAGCCGGCCTTGCCGAGCGCCTCGCGGAAGCTCTTCACGTCGGGGTAGTTGAAGATCATGCCCTTGGCCTTGAGCTGCGCCTCGAGGCCGTTGTTCAGGCGCCGGATGTCGTCGCGCTGCTTCAGCACCGCCTCGGTGATGTGCTTGGTGAGAAGCGCCTGCACGTCGGCCGGCGTGCTTGCCCAACGCTTGCCGTTGGCGAGGATCCACTGGCCGTCCCACATGTGGCCGGTCATCGACACGTACTTCTGCACCTCGTACAGCTTGGCGATGTCGATGATCGCCAGCGGGTTCTCCTGGCCCTCGACCACCTTGGTCTGCAGCGCCGAGTAGACCTCGCTGAAGTTGATGCCGGTCGGCGCCGCGCCGAAGGCCTTGAACATGCTCGTCCACAGCGGGCTCACCGGCACGCGGATCTTGAAGCCCTGCAGATCGGCGGCGGTGTTGATCGGCTTCGTGGACGTGGTGATGTTGCGAAAGCCGTTGTCCAGGATCTTGTCGAAGGTGTGCAGGCCGACCTTGCCAATCGCCTCGCGGATGAAGGCGCCGAGTTCGCCGTCCATCGCCGCCCACACCGTGGGGTAGTCCTTGAACGCGAACGCCAGGCCGTTGATGCCGGCCAGCGGCACCAGCGTCTGCAGGATCAGGCCCGACAGCGGAAAGATGTCGATCGCGCCCGAGCGCACCTGGCTCAGCATGTCGGTGTCGCCGCCGAGCTGGTTGTTCGGGAAGATCTGGATCTCGACCTTGCCGCCGCTGGCCGCCTTGATCGCGTCGGCCGCTTCCTTGACGCGGATGTTCGACGGGTGCGTGACCGGGATGTTGTTCGCCCACTTGAAGGTGAGCGTGCCTTGCGCGCGCGCGGCGAGCGGCGCGCCGAGGGCGGCCACGGCAGCAGCGGTGCCGGCTTGCACGACGAAGCCGCGGCGATGGAGGTTGGGCGTTTGGCTCATGGTGGTTCTCTCTCTCCTGGCTGGGGTTGGTTTCGTGGGGTCGGGGAACGAACTGAACGCTTAACGCCGATCGAGCAGCCGGCGCGCCGCCAGTGCGATCTTCTCCGGCGTCAGCCGCGACTCGGCTTCGAGCACCGGCGCGTAGCCCACCGGGATGCGCGGCGCGCCGAGGCGGGCGACGCGGCAGCCGGTGGCTTCGGCGGCATGCGCGGCGACTTCGGCGCCGAAGCCGGCCACCTGCACCGCCTCGTGCACGACGAGCAATCGCCCGGTGCGCGCCGCCGACTCGTGCACCGCCGCCTGGTCCCACGGCCACAGCGTGCGCAGGTCGATCAGGTCCACGCCGACACCGCGTAGCGCCTCGCGCTGCAACGCCGCCCGCGCCGGCGCGACGCCGCGCGACCAGGTAACGAGCGTGAGGTCGTTGCCGCGATTCAGCGTCGCCGCCTTGCCGAGCGGCACGACGAGCGTCTCGTCGACCTCGCCGCGCTCGGACCAGAGCTCCTTGTGCTCGAGGTACATCACCGGGTCGCCGCTTTGCAGCGCCGCGGTCAGCAGGCCGGCGTTGTCCTGCGGCGTCGCCGGCGTCACGACAACGAGGCCCGGCAGGTGCGCGAACCACGCTTCGAGCGACTGCGAGTGCTGCGCCGCCGAGGCCGACCAGATGCCGATCGGCAGCCGCGCCACCAGCGGCACGCGCCCCTGGCCGCCGAACATGAAGCGATTCTTCGCCGCCTGGTTGACGATCTCGTCCATTGCGCAAAGCGCAAAGTCGATGACGCGCATCTCGACCACCGGGCGCAGGCCCGCGAGCGCCATGCCGACCGCGGCGCCCATGATGTTGGCTTCCGAGATCGGCGTATCGATGATGCGATCGGCGCCGAACGCCTGCTGCAGCCCGCGGTACTGGCCGAAGACGCCGCCGCGGCCGAGGTCTTCGCCGAGCGCGACGATCGAGGCATCGGCGCGCATCGCGCGCTCCAGCGCGCCGGCCGCCGCTTCGGCATAGGTCAACGTGCGCACGCTCATCGCCACACTCCGGCGCCGGTCGTCATGACGTCCTCGTAGGCGGCGGCCGGCGCGGGCCACGGCGCGGCGGCGGCCGCGTCGAGCGCGGCGTCGATCTCGGCCTTCGCGTCGGCGGCGACCTGGTCGACCTGCTTCGTCGCGGCGCCGAGTGCCAAGAGCCGTTCACGCGCCAGGCGCAGCGGGTCGCGTTGGAGCGCCGCCTGCACCTCGGCCGCGTCGCGGTAGGTGCCCGGGTCCACCGAGACGTGGCCCTTGAAGCGGTAGGTCACGGCGTGCAGCAGGCGCGGGCCGCTGCCGGCGCGTACTTCGGCGAGCAGCTTGGCCGCGGCGGCATCGACGGCCTCGACATCGTTGCCGTCGACCTTCAGCGCCGGGATGCCCATCGCCTCGGCGCGCGCCGAGACGCCCGCGCCGGCGGTCATCGGGCCGGTGGGGGTCGTCGCCGAGATGCGGTTGTCCTCGCAGACGAAGAGCACCGGCAGCCGGTAGACCTGGGCCCAGTTGAGCCCTTCGAGGAACGGGCCGCGGTTGGCGGCGCCGTCGCCAAAGAAGCAGGCGACGACGTGCGGCGCGCCACGCACCTTCAGCGCGTGCGCGGCGCCGGTGGCGATGGGGATGCCGGCGGCGACGACGCCGTTGGCGCCAAGCATGCCGACCGAGAAGTCGGCGATGTGCATCGAGCCGCCCTTGCCGCGGTTGTAGCCGCTGGCGCGGCCGAACAGCTCGCACATCATGCGTTCGGCCGAGGCGCCCTTGGCCAGCGTGTGGCCGTGGCCGCGGTGCGTGGAGGTGAGCAGGTCCTCGCGCACGAGGTTGATGCACACGCCCGCGGCCACCGCCTCCTGCCCGATCGACAGGTGCAGCGGCCCGCGCACGAGCGCCGGCTTGTCCGAGGCCGCCAGGCCCCAGGCGGCGACGCCGCCCATGCTGGCCGTCTCCGCCGCCTCTTCGAAGCAGCGGATGCGGCACATCAAACGGTAGAGATCGAAGAGGCGCTGCACGCGTCGGAGTCCTGAAAGCATTGGGGCCAGAGGTTCAGGATGTAAACCAGCGGCCGGAAGCGACAGCGGC
This sequence comes from Betaproteobacteria bacterium, assembly GCA_016716535.1. Lineage (GTDB taxonomy): Bacteria > Pseudomonadota > Gammaproteobacteria > Burkholderiales > Burkholderiaceae_C > Rubrivivax. The sequence continues at coordinate 1,091,862 of JADJWD010000007.1, forward strand.
GATCTTAGAGGCGCCGGGGGTCGCGGTCGGCCAGGAAGTTCCCGGAATGCGGGCCAAGAGGGCCAGCATGTGGACCTGCTTTACCTGGTGTGCTCGCGGGCCTTTGCGCATTGGGCGATGAGGGTGCGCGCGGCATCATCGACCGGTGGATGCGCCCGTTTCTCATTGGATTGCCCGGCTGCTGACCTTCGGCGTCGCGACATTCGCGGCCGCCTTTGCGTTTGCCGCAGGCCCCGCCGCCGCACCCGCCGCCAAGATCCTGCGCATCGCCAGCGCCAGCGAAACCGGCTTCGACCCGGCGCGGGTCGGCGACGTGCCGTCGTTCCTGGTGCTGAGCCACATCTTCGAGCCGCTGCTCGGCTACGACCCGCTGGCGCGGCCGGTGCGGCTGGTGCCGCGCACCGCGGTCGCGTTGCCCGAGGCGAGCGCCGACCACCGCACGTTCACCGTGCGCGTGCGCGCGGGCATCTTCTTCACCGACCACCCGGCCTTCGGCGGCCGCGCGCGCGAGCTGACGGCGGCCGACTACGCCTTCTCGCTGATGCGCATCGCCGACCCGGCGATGAAGAGCACGTCGTGGAGCAGCCTCGAGCAGGCCGGCATCGCGGGCCTGGCTGAGCGGCGCCGCGAGGCGGTCGATGGCAAGCGGCCGTTCGACTACACGCGCCCGATCGCCGGTCTCGAAGTGCTGGACCGCTACACGCTGCGCTTCCACCTCAATGCCGGCCGGCCGCGCTTTGCGCAGGTGCTGGCCGAGGCCTCGACCGGCGCGGTGGCGCGCGAGGTCATCGAGGCGACCGGCGAGTTGTCGATGCAGCACCCGGTGGGCACCGGGCCGTTCAGGCTGGCCGAGTGGAAGCGCGCCTCGCGCATCGTGCTTGTGCGCAACGAGCGCTACCGCGACCGGCGCTACGAGGCGCAGCCGGCCGCCGATGACGCCGAGGGCCAGGCGATCCTCGCGCGGCTGAAGGGCCGGCGGCTGCCGATGGTCGACCGCGTCGAGATCTCGGTCATCGACGAGGCGCAGCCGACCTGGCTCGCCTTCCTCAACGGCGACGCCGATCTCGTCGCCGTGCCGGCCGAGTTCACCGAGGTCGTGCTGCCGGGCGGCAAGCTCGCGCCGCACCTGGCCAAGCGCGGCTTGGGCGTCGAGCAGGTGGTGATGCCGACCACCTACTACACGATGTTCAACATGGAGCATCCGCTGGTCGGCGGCTATGCGCCGGCGCAGGTGGCCTTGCGGCGCGCCATCGCCCTCGCCATCGACGTGCGGCGCGAGATCGACCTCTTGCGCCACGGCGCCGCGGTGCCCGCGCAGTCGCCGGTGACCGTGCACTTGAGCGGCTACGACCCGGCCTACAAGAGCGAGATGAGCGAGTACAGCCCGGCGCGCGCGCGGGCGCTGCTCGACCTCTACGGCTACATCGACCGCGACGGCGACGGCTGGCGCGAGCAGCCCGACGGCCGCCCGCTCGTGCTGGAGAAGGCGACGCAGCCGACGCAGCAGACGCGCCGCTTCGACGACCTGATGCGCCGCGACATGGCAGCGATCGGCCTGAAGATCGACTTCCGCGCCGGCTCGTGGCCCGAGCAGTACAAGGCGGCGCGCGCCGGCAAGCTGATGATGTGGTCGGTGCAAGGCCGCGCCAGCGCGCCCGATGGCCTGCAAGGCCTGCAGCGCTACGACGGCGCGACGAAGGGCGGCATCAACCTCGCCCGTTTCGACCTGCCGCAGATGAACGAGCTGATCGCGCAACTGCTCGCACTGCCCGACGGCCGCGAGCGCGACGCCGTCTTCCACGAGGCCAAGCGGCTGACCGCGGCGTGGATGCCGTACAAGCTGCGCACGCACCCGATTCAGGTGACGCTGGTGCAGCCGTGGCTAATAGGCTTTCGGCGGCCGCTCTTCTGGCCGAACTGGTTCGAGGTCGTCGATATCGAGCGGGGGCAGCCGTAGCGGCCTGCCTTGCCGCTCGATTCGTCGTTCGCTCTACCGCTCCGTCACACCGAGCTTGTCGAGCAGGCCGTTCAGCTCGTCGAGCGAATCAAAGCGGATCGCGATCTCGCCGCGTTCGCTGCCCTTGCGCCCGGGCTTCGCGCGGCGCGAGAGACGGATCTCCACCGCGGCGGCCAATTGGTCGGCGAGCTTCTCTTCCAGCCGCGTGATGTCGCGGCCCTTGTCGGCCGATTTGCCGGCGCCGTCGCGCGGCGCGCGCGCGGCGGCCGGCGCGAGCTGGCGCGTCACCAGGCGCTCGGCTTCGCGCACGCTCAACTTCTTTGCGACGATCTCCTGGCCGGCCATCACCTGCTGCGCCGGCGGCAGCGCCAGCAGCGCGCGCGCGTGCCCCATGTCGAGGTCGCCGGCGACCAGCGCCGTCTGCACCGGCTCGGCCAGGTGCAACAGGCGCAGCAGGTTGCTCGCCGCGCTGCGCGAACGCCCCACCGCCTGCGCCGCCTGCTCGTGCGTGAGCTGGAACTCGCCGATCAGCCGCTGCAGGCCCTGCGCCTCTTCGAGAGGGTTCAGGTCCTCGCGCTGGATGTTCTCGATCAGCGCCATCACCGCCGCGGCCTCGTCGGGCACGGCCTTCACGAGCACCGGCACGCGGTCCAGCCCCGCCAGCGCGGCGGCACGCACGCGGCGTTCGCCGGCGATGATTTCGTAGGGGGCTGAAGCACCGTCATCGCCGTTCGAACCGGCCGACACCGGCCGCACCAGCACCGGCTGCATGACGCCCTGGCTCTTGATGCTCTCGGCCAGCTCGTACAGGGACCCCTCGTCCATGCGCGTGCGCGGCTGGTATTTGCCGGGGCGCAGTTGCGCCAGCAGCAGTTCGGTCGGCGCGCCGGGCGCTGTCGGCGTGTCGCTGACCTTCGGGCCGAGCAGCGCTTCGAGGCCGAGGCCGAGGCCCTTGGGTTTCTTGGTGACCATGGCGGGCGATTGTGTCAGCCGGCCTTGTATGCTCGGGCGGCGCGCGACTGCGCACGTGTCCGCGGCGCCGCTTTCATCGAGATCAGAGGTCAGCATGGGTCACAAGGTCTACGTCGACGGGCAGGAAGGCACCACCGGCCTGCGCATCTTCGAGTACCTGGCGAAGCGCGCCGACGTGGAGCTGCTGCGCATCGACCCCGAGCGGCGCAAGGACGCGGCCGAGCGCGCGCGCCTGCTGAACGCCGCCGACGTGGCGTTCCTGTGCCTGCCCGACGCGGCGGCGCGCGAGGCGGCGGCGATGGTGACGAACCCGCGCACGTGCCTGATCGACGCCAGCACCGCGCACCGCACCGCGCCCGGCTGGGTCTACGGCCTGCCCGAACTGGCGCCGGGGCAGCGAGAAGCGATCCGCGCTTCCAAGCGCATTTCCAACCCGGGCTGCCACGCGACGGCCTTCGTGATGCTGCTGCGGCCGCTGGTGGATGCGCGCGTCGTGCCGGCGTCGTGGCCGGTGTCGGCCACCTCGATCACCGGCTACTCGGGCGGCGGCAAGAAGATGATCGAGGAGTACCAGGCGGCCGCGCCGGCGATGAGCGCGGCGCTCGCGGCCGGGCATGGCAACCCGGTGCTCGGCGCGCCGCGGCCTTACGGCCTGAAGCTCGGACACAAGCACCTGCCCGAGATGGTGGCGCACACGGGGCTCGCGACGAAGCCGGTGTTCGTGCCGATCGTCAGCAACTTCTACAAGGGGCTGGCGGTCACCGTGCCGCTGCCGCTGAAGGCCATCGGCACCACCGCCGCGGCCGTGCAGGCCGCCTACGAGCGCCACTACGCCGGCGAGCGCTTCGTGCGCGTGATGCCGTTGTCCGACCCCGCGACGCTGGAAGGCGGCTTCCTCGACGTGCAGGCGTGCAACGACACGAACCGGGTGGACATCTTCGTCTTCGCCAACGACGAGCAGGCGGTGGTCATCGCGCGCCTGGACAACCTCGGCAAGGGTGCCAGCGGCGCGGCGGTGCAGGCGATGAACATTCACTTGGGGGCCGAGGAAGGGTTGGGGCTCTGAGTCTCCGAGCGCTCTCCCACCGTTGGGGCTGAGCCTGTCGAAGCCCTCGCCGGAACGGATGGCGGGTCAGCCCCCTGGCGCGAGCCGGTAGTGGTAGCCGTACCCGTCCTCGAAACCGAGCCGCGTGTAGAGGCGCCGCGCGCCAGCGTTGTAGGCGCCGACCTGAAGATAAGCAGAACGGGCGCCCGCCTCATCGAACGCGAAAGCGAGCAATCGCTTGCATACCCATTCGCCGCGCCCTTGGCGCTGCTGGCCGGTGGCGGTGGCAATGTCGTACAGGCCGACGAGCGCCCCCTCCTGCGCCACCTGCCCGCAGGCGACGACTTCTTTCCCGTGCGTCAGCACGAAGCCGCGGTAAGGCACTGGCGAGGCGAGCAGCCGCTCGGCGTGGGCCTGGCGCACCGGCGTGGATGAGCCGCGCAGCGCGCCGACCGCCTCGGCGTAGTCCGCCGCGCTGACTTCGGCCCAAGTCAGGCCGGCGGGCACCGGGCCGGTGTCAAGCGCGACCCGGTCGATCCGCGGCAGCACCATCACCCGCGTGTCGTCGTGGTAGCCGAAGCCGGCTTGTCGCAGTACGCCGTCGAGCTCCGCCGGCTGCGTGAACGGCGTGATCCGCACCGTCATCGGCAGGCCGTGCGAACGGTAGAGCGTCGCGCACTCGGCCAGCTTCTCGTCGATGCCGCGGCAGCCCGCGGCGACGGCGTTGATGCAACGCGCCCGCTGCGCTTTGCCCGGGTTGAAGCGGACGAGCCAGCCGTCCATCCAGCGCTGCTGCGGCGGCGCGCTGGCGTTCAGGCCGGCGTCTTCGACGCGGACGAGGAAGACCGGGTCGTGGCGGCCGAGCCGCTCGGCCGGCGGGCCTTCCTCGGCCGCCGCCCCTGCCGCCGCCTTAACCGACACGCTTGACCATCTCCTGTGCGAACTCGACAAACGCCTGCGCGCCGCGCGAGGCCGGGTCGAAGACGACGCCCGGCTGGCCGTAGCTCGGCGCCTCGGCCAGCCGCACGTTGCGCGGGATCACCGTGTCGAACACCTTCTCGCCGAAATGCGACTTCAACTGCTCGCTGACCTGCTGCTGCAACGTGATGCGCGGGTCGAACATCACGCGCAAGAGGCCGATCAACTGCAGGTCCGGGTTCAGGTTCGCGTGCACCTGCTTGATCGTGTTGACGAGGTCCGACAGCCCCTCGAGCGCGAAGTACTCGCACTGCATCGGCACGATGACGCCGTGCGCGCTGACCAGGCCATTCAGCGTCAGCAGGCTCAGGCTCGGCGGGCAGTCGATCAGGACGAAGTCGTACTCGTCGCGCACCGCCTGCAACGCTTTCTTCAGCCGGCGCTCGCGGCGCTCCTGGGTCACGAGTTCGACCTCGGCGCCGGCGAGTTCGCGGTTGGCGCCGAGCACGTCGTAGCCGCCCTTCGGGCTGCGCTGGCGCGCGTCGGCGATCGACGCCGATTCCAGCAGCACGTCGTAGACGGTGGCCGCGAGCGCGCGCTTGTCGATGCCCGAGCCCATCGTCGCGTTGCCCTGCGGGTCGAGGTCGACGGCCAGCACCCGCTGGCCGACCTGGGCCAGGCCCGCTGCGAGGTTGACGGTCGTCGTGGTCTTGCCGACGCCGCCCTTCTGGTTGGCGACGCAGAAGATGCGCAGTTTGGACATTCGGAAGGTTGTGGGGCCGGTGGACGGGCGAGGCCCGCTCGATGAACCACTCCGTTCGCCCTGAGCAGGGGACTGAGCTTGTCGAAGGCGCCGTGCCGAAGGGCCGGGGCCGCCGCGAGGTTAGCCGAGAAACCTTTCGCGGCGATCGGCCGGCGGGCTGTTTTCTGTTGCGCGCCCTGCCACGGCCAGCTCAGCTGTCGCTTCGCCGCCGCATCCAGACCAGGCAGCGCTGCGCGTCCAGCCCCGGCACGATCAGAGGTTCCACGTGAAACACCTCGATCCCTGGCGGCAGCGCCGCGATCTCGTCTTCCGGCACCGCGCCCTTCATCGCCATCCAGCAGCCGCCGGTCTTCAGCAACGGCTCGGTCAGCCGGACGAGATCGGCGAGGCTCGCGAAGGCGCGCGCCGTGACGAGGTCGATGGCAGCCGCCGCTTTCCAGGCGCCGAGCCGCGCGTGCACGCCGTGCAGGTTCGGCAGGCCGAGCGCGCCGGCGACCTGACGGACAAACGCCGCCTTCTTGCCGACCGCGTCGACGCAGGTGACGTCCCATTCCGGGTGCAGCAGGGCCAGCACGACGCCGGGCAGGCCGCCACCGCTGCCGGCGTCGAGCAGTCGCGTGCCGGGGCCGACGACGCCCACTTCGGCGGCCCGCCGCGTCAGCGCCGCCGCGGCGGCCAGGCAATCGGCGAGGTGATGCGTGACCATCGCCTGCGGCTCGCGCACCGCCGTCAGGTTGTAGGTGGCGTTCCAGCGCAGCAGCAAGCCGAGATAGCGGCGCATCGCCTCGATCTGCGAGTCGGTGGCCGCCAGGCGCAGCGTTGCGGCCGCCTGCCGCAGCGCCTGCGGGTCGCCAGGCAGCGCGCCGTCGCCGACCGGATCAGGCGGCACGCTCACCGATCGGGCCGCCCGCCGGCACCGCTTCTGTGTCAGCCGTGGCGGCCGGACCGGTGGCGGCAGCCGCCGCTTCCCCCGCCCCGCCGCCCGCGAACCCCTTGAACCGCCGCTTCTTCAAGTGCACCAGCAGTAGCGAAATCGCCGCCGGCGTCACGCCCGAGATCCGCGCCGCCTGCCCCAGCGTCGCCGGCCGGTGCCGCGCCAGCTTCTGCCGCACCTCGTGCGACAGGGCGGTCACCTGCGCGTAGTCGAGCGCCTCGGGCAGCGGCAGCGACTCGAGGGCCGCCGCGCGGTCAACTTCCTCGCGCTGCTTGTCGATGTAGCCCGCGTACTTGATCGCAATTTCGCACTGCTCGATCACCGCGTCAGCTTCTCGCTCGCCCAGCCCGGCCCGCAGCGTTTCACGTGAAACACCGTGGCCGGCCACCCGCGCCAGCTCGGCCGCCTGGTCGTAGCCGACGCCCGGCCGGCGGATCAGCTCGGCCAGGTGGTACTCGTGCTCCAGCGCCTTGCCGACCAGCCGCTCGGCGTCGGCCGCCGGCACCGTTGCCGGCCGTACCCAGGTGCTGCGCAGCCGATGCAGCTCGCGCTCGATCGCCTCGCGCTTGCGCTCGAAGGCCGCGAAGCGCGCGTCGTCGACCAGCCCTAGCCGCCGGCCGAGCGCCGTCAGCCGCAGGTCGGCGTTGTCCTCGCGCAGCTGCAGCCGGTACTCGGCGCGGCTCGTGAACATCCGGTACGGCTCGCTGACGCCCTTGGTCACCAGGTCGTCGGCGAGCACGCCGAGGTAGGCCTCGTCGCGCCGCAGCGTCCATGCCTCGCGCCCCAGCACCTGCAACGCCGCGTTGGCGCCGGCGAAGAGGCCCTGCGCCGCCGCCTCCTCGTAGCCGGTGGTGCCGTTGATCTGCCCGGCGAAGAAGAGACCGCCGATCGCGCGCGTCTCGAAGCTCGGCTTCAGCTCACGCGGGTCGAAGTAGTCGTACTCGATCGCGTAGCCGGGCCTCAGGATGTGCGCCTGCTCGAGCCCCGGCAGCGAGCGCACCGCGGCGAGCTGGATGTCGAACGGCAGCGACGTCGAGATGCCGTTCGGGTAGACCTCGTGCGTTTCCAGCCCCTCGGGCTCGAGGAAGATCTGGTGGCTCGTCTTGTCGGCGAAGCGGTTGACCTTGTCCTCGATGCTCGGGCAGTAGCGCGGGCCGACGCCTTCGATGACGCCGGTGAACATCGGGCTGCGGTCGAAGCCGGCGCGGATGATCTCGTGCGTGCGCTCGCTGGTGTGCGTGATCCAGCACGAGACCTGGCGCGGGTGCTGCTCGGCCCGGCCGAGGAAGCTGAACACCGGCAGCGGGTCCAGGTCGCCCGGCTGCTCTTCGAGCCGCGCGAAATCGATCGTGCGGCCGTCGATACGCGGCGGCGTGCCGGTCTTCAGCCGCCCCTGTGGCAGCTTCAGCTCCTTGAGCCTTGCCGCGAGGCTGGCCGCCGGCGGGTCGCCGGCGCGGCCGGCGGCGTAGTTCTGCAGGCCGACGTGCACGCGGCCGTCGAGGAACGTGCCCGCGGTCACCACCACCGCCCGCGCGCGGAAGCGCAGGCCGATCTGGGTCACCGCGCCGGCGACACGTTCGCCGGTGCCGTCGGATTCGACGACGAGGTCATCGACGGCCTGCTGGAAGAGCCACAGGTTCGGTTGGTTCTCGAGCCGGCGGCGGATCGCCGCGCGGTACAGCACCCGGTCGGCCTGCGCACGCGTCGCCCGCACCGCCGGGCCCTTGCTGCCGTTGAGGATGCGGAACTGGATGCCCGCCTCGTCGGTGGCCGCGGCCATCGCGCCGCCGAGCGCATCAACCTCCTTGACGAGGTGGCCCTTGCCGATGCCGCCGATGCTCGGGTTGCAGCTCATCTGCCCGAGCGTCTCGATGTTGTGCGTCAGCAGCAGCGTTGCGCAGCCCATCCGCGCGGCGGCCAGCGCCGCCTCGGTGCCGGCATGGCCGCCGCCGACGACGATGACATCGAATTGCTGCGGGTGCCACATGCCCCGAATTCTAGGGACGGGGGGTCACCGCCGCCGGCGCGAGGGCAGGCGCGGCTTGGGATCCGAACCCGACGATTCCACCGAGCCGTGCAAGCCATCGCCCGCGGCGGGCCGGCGCCTCGTTCTGCCCGCGCCGCGCCCACCACCGGTCGAAGAAGTAGTGCGCCACCGTATTGGCGACCGGCTCGACGAGCGTGATCGCGCCGGCGATCGCGACGCTACCGGTTAGCGCCCAGCCGATCGAGAACGAAATACCGAGGTGGATGACCCCGAAAGCGGCGGACTTGGCCATCGTGCTGCTCCTTCAAACCCGAATCATTTGCGAATGGTTCGCATTCTCTCGCGCACGATCCGGGCTGGTGATGGGTTCGGCTGATCGGCGCGATAGGGCGCGGCGGCTAGCATCGCCGCCATGTTGTGCCGCCCCGGCTGCGCCGCCTGCTGCATCGCGCCGTCGATCAGTTCGCCGATCCCCGCCTTCGCCGGCGTCGCCGGCCTGCCGCACGGCAAACCGGCCGGCGCGCGTTGTCCGCAGCTTGATGCTGCCGATCGCTGCCGGCTCTTCGGCCGGCCTGAGCGGCCGGCGGTGTGCACGTCGTTGAAGCCGAACGCGCAGATGTGCGGCGACAGCCGCGCGCAGGCGCTGCGCTGGCTGGCGCAGCTCGAGCGGGCGACCGGGCCGTCGCCAGAGATCCACACAGCGCCCGCCGCGCTGGCGCCACCATGACCCCCGAGACGCTGAACCTCCTCTTCGAGCTCTACCCGGTGCTCGCGCGCCTGCCGCACGCCGCGGTCGAGCCGGTGCTCGCGCACGACGCCGCCTATGTGCACGCACCCGCCGGCACGGTGCTCTTCAGCGAAGGGGCGCCTTGCCGCGGCTTCCCGCTCGTGCTGCGCGGCGCGGTGCGCGTGGCGCGCGGCTCACAAGGTGGGCGCTCACTCGAGCTGTACCGCGTCACGCCCGGCGAGATGTGCGTCATCTCGACGACGTGCCTCTTCGGGCGATCGGCGCTGTCGGCCGATGGCGTCGCCGTCGAGCCGACCGAACTGGTGCTGCTGTCGGCCACCGGCTTCAACCGCCTGGCCGAAGAGGAAGCGTTTCGCACCTACGCCTTCGGCACCCTCGCCGACCGCGTCGCGCAGCTGATGGCGCTGGTCGAGGCGGTGGCGTTCCAGCGCCTGGACCGCCGGCTCGCCGCCGCGCTGCTCGGCCACGGCCCGGTCGTGCAGGCCACGCATCAGGCGCTCGCCGACGAGGTCGGCACGGTGCGCGAGATCGTCACGCGCCTGTTGAACCGCTTCGAGGCGAGCGGCCACCTGCGTATCGGCCGCGGTCGCATCGAGGTGCTGGCGCCGGCGGCGCTGCGGCGCATCGCAGAGGGAAACGACGCCGAGACGGGCGTGCGCTGAAGGCCGCGCTTCGGCCCGACGGGGGCCGACGGATCGGCGCAGGCAAATCCAACGTGCACTTCGGGCCGGGCCGAGGGTTCGCCGCACACATGGCCAACTCGCGCTGCGGGCCGGGCCGAGGCCACCGGGTGGCCGGCGCCGCTCATGTCCCCCTCGGCCTCGCTGCACTCGCCCGATTCCCCCTTTACTTCGCTGTGCCAGCCACCCGGCGTCCTCGGCCCCCGGTGGCGGCGGCTCGGGCTCTTTGCGCGCCACGCCGGTGCCCGATCGGGACATCGGGGGTCCCCGCTCGCCTGCCTCCTCGGTGACCGCGGTCACTGATCGCGGCGCGGCGCCCCTGGACACTGAGCCTGCCCGACACGCCCGTCGGTGCCACGGACCCCCAAGACCCCAGGAGAAGAACCATGTTCAAGTCCAACGTCGGCGGCCTCGACCGCGGCGGCCGCATCGTCGTCGGCCTCGTCCTCGTCGGCCTCACGCTCGCCGGCACGATCGGCCCGTGGGGCTGGATCGGCCTCGTGCCGCTGGCCACCGGCGCGCTGGGCAGCTGCCCGCTGTACTCGGTGTTCGGGATGTCGACCTGCCCGATGAAGCGCTGATGATCCGCCGGCGCGGCCGCCGCCGCGCCTGCGCGAGCGCTCCTCTGCCCGCCTTCTCGCCTACTCGATCACCGCCCGACGCAGCCGCCGCGCGACGTAGGCTAGCGACACGGCCGCCAGCGCCGCGCCGACGACCACCGGCACCGCCAGGTCCGCCGCCGGCAGCGGCTCGCCCTTCAGCACGCGCCCCATCAGCGTCGTCTGCGCCAGCGCCGGCAGCCACAGGTGCCAGGCCGCTTCGCCTTCCTGGTCGAACAGCGTCACCAGCGGCAACAGCGACACCGCCAGCACGACCACCGTGACGCTCGCCTGCGCCTCCTTGAAGGTCTTGCAGCGCACGGCCAGCGCCATCAAGAGGGCCGAGACGCCGCCGGCCAGCGGCAGCAGCAGTGCGACGAACCATGCCGCCTCGCGCGCGCCGAAGCGGAACATCGCCGCCAGCGCCTCGCTGCGCAGCAGCCACTGCCCGGGCAGGAAGCTCAGGCACGACAGCACGGCGATCAGCATCGACACCGCCGCCACCGCGCCCCACTTGCCGAGCACCAGCGCCCAGCGGGGCGCCGGCGTCGTCAGCAGCGGTTCGAGCGAGCCGCGCTCGCGCTCGCCGGCCGTGGTGTCCAGCGCCGCGTTCAGCGCGCCGTACAACATCGCCATCAGCACGAAGAACGGCACCATCGTCGCCAGCTGCGCCGAGCGCGCAGCCGCGTCGGCCAGCTCCCGCTCCTCGACGCGCACCACTTCCAGCAGCGCGGGTGCGACGCCGCGCAGCGCGATGCGCAGCGTCGCCTGCTCCTGGTTGAAGCCGCGCAGCAGCCGCGCGAGCGGCCCGACGCCGGTGACGGCGCGCTGGTTCGACGCGGCGCTCACCACTTCGAGCAGCGGCGCCTCGCCGGCGCGCAGCGCGGTCTCGAAGTCGGCTGGCACGACGAGCACCGGCTCGCCGAGCCGGCTGGCGCGCAGTTGCGCCTCGTAGTCGGCGGGCGCGGCGCGCACCGTGTAGGTCTGGCGCGCGAAGTAGTTGGCGAGCGTCGGCGCGAGCTCGATGCCGGCCGCGACGACCGTGCGCGCCTCGGCGCGCTTCTCGATGCCGGCGACGAGCGACGACACCAGCACCAGCACGAGCGGCCCGACGGCGACGGCGCTCAGCAGCACGGTCACGAGCGTGCGCCGGTCGCGCAGCGCATCGACAAGCTCTTTCAGGAAGACGATCCAGCCGGCGGACATCGTTGGCAGTCCTCGAGCCTAACTATCGACTTGTATAGATGCCAGCGCCGGCACGGCCCCAGCCGCCGCCCGGTCCTCGGCCCCGAACGCCAGCTTCACGAACGCCTCCTCGAAGTCGCCCTCGCCGGCCAGCGCGCACAACTCGGCGACGCTGCCCGCGGCCACCGTGCGCCCGCGCGCGACGAGCACGACGCGGTCGGCGAGCCGCGGCACCTCCTGCATGATGTGCGTCGACAGCACGATGCACTTGCCGGCGTCGCGCAGGCTGGCGAGCGCGGCGCGCAGCGAGCGCGTCGCCAGCACGTCCAGGCCGTTCGTCGGCTCGTCGAGCACGATGTTCGGCGGGTCGTGCACGATCGCGCGCGCCAGCGCCGTCTTCATCCGCTCACCCTGGCTGAAGCCCTCGGTGCGGCGGTCGAGCAGCGGCTCCATTTCGAGCAATTGCGCGAGCGCGCGCGCGCGTGCCTCGGCCGCGGCGGCGCCAAGGCCTTGCAGCCGACCGTGGTAGACGATGTTCTCGCGCGCCGTCAGCCGTGGGTACAAGCCGCGCGCGTCGCTGAGCACGCCCATGCGCGCGAGTGCCGGGCGCGGGGCGCGCGCCACGTCGATGCCGTCGACGACGACGCTGCCGCTGTCGGCTTCGAGCAGCCCGGCGGCGATGCGCAGTGTCGTCGTCTTGCCAGCGCCGTTGGGGCCGAGCAGCGCGGTGATCGCGCCGTCGGCGGCGGTGAAGTCGACGCCGGCGACCGCGGCGACGCTGCGCTGCCGCGCGCCACGGCCGCTGACGAAGCGCTTCTTCAGCGCGGTGATGCGGATCACGGCCGGCCCGCCGTTGACGCCGCCCCCGGCGGCACGAACACCGGCGGCCGCGGCAGCGCCGCAGCGCAATCGGCGGGCACGTCCATCGCCGCCGCGTCGTCGGCCGCGTCGACGAAGCGGAACACCACGTCGCGCATGCAAGGCAGCGCGAGCACGCCGTGCCCGGCCTCGGCGACGACGACGTGGCGCGCCTTTGCGCCGAGCGCACGCGCAACGCGCCCGGCGTGCCGCGGCGGCGTCGCGGGATCGGCGCCGCCGGACAGCAGCAACGCGGGCGCCGGCGCTGGCGGGATCTCGTAGAACGCCGCCGGCACCTCGCCGCGCGGCCAGCCGGCGCACGAGCGGCGGTAGTGGTCGGCGAAGACGGTGGCGAAGTCGGCGCCGAAATCGGCGGTGGAGTCGGTGCCGGCGTCGCCTGCCGCGGGGCCGCCTGCCGCCACGCCGCGCAACGGCGCCGCGCCATCGAGCCGCGGCAGGTCCTCGCTGCAGACAACCGCGTGGTGCATGCCTTCGGCAATCGTCGCGCTGCGCGCGCCATGCAGTGCGCTGGCCAGGCCGAAGAGGGCTTCCCAGCGCCCCGCCACCGCCTGCGTCAACGCTGCCGGCAACCCGGCGGCGAGCGACGGCGCGTACAGCGGCGCGCGCGCCAGCGACAGCAGCATCTGGCGCGTCAGTGTCAGCCGCTCGACGGCACCGGTGATCGGGTGCGCCACCGTCACCTCGCGCGGCAGCGAATCGAGCAACGTTCGCCACTGCACGCGCAACGCCGGCTGCGCCGCGCCACATCCCACCGCAACCGCCGCCGCGTCGGCCTCGCACGCGGCGAACACCCGCGCCAGCGTCGCGGCCCCATCAGCCGCAAACGCCGCCGGCAGCGCCATGTCCGGCGGCGCGACGCCGTCGATGACGAGCCGGCGCACGGCCTGCGGAAACTGCCGCTGATATTCGAGCGCCGCGCGCGTGCCGTACGAGGCACCGACGAGAGTGATACGCGGCGCGCCGAGCGCTTGCCGCACCGCTTCGACGTCCTGCATCGCGACCCACGTCGTGTAGTGGCGCAAGTCGCCGTGCGGCAGGCGCTGCAACGTGTCGCGGCAGGCCGCGAGGCGCGCCCGTTGCGCCTCGGCCGGCAGCGCCTCGGCCAGCGGTGTCGTCGGCGGCAGTTGCGGGCACGTGAGCGGCGCGCTGCGGCCGGTGCCACGCTGGTCGACGAGGACGATGTCGCGCCGGTTCGAAAGCCGCGCCAGCAGCCGCGCCCACGATCCGGCGAGTTCGGTCGCCGATTGCCCCGGCCCGCCGGCGAAGACGAACACCGGGTCGGCGTGTTTGTGCCGCGCCAGCGCCGGCAGCACGGCGAAGTGCACGTCGATTTGCCGGCCGGCGGGCACCGCGGGGTCGAGCGGCCGGCGCACGTGGCCGCACAGTGCCTCGTGCGGGAAGCCTTCGAGGCGGCAAGGCTGCAACGCGCCGCTGGTCGCGGCCGGGCCCGACGCGGCGGCGTCGGCCATGCCGGCGCACGCCAACACGAGCGTCGTCACCCACCGAGCCGCGGAGCGAGTCATCGGTTGCCGAATGCCTGCCGCCAGCCGCTTGTGCACGCCGTCAGCCGAGCATCCGCTTCAACTCACCGCTGGCGATGAGCCGTTCGAGATCCTGCGCGCCGCCGATCAGCACGCCGCGCACGAAGACCATCGGAAACGTCGGCCAGCCGGTCCACATCTTGAGCGCGTTGCGCCGACGCCAGTCGCCGAGGTAGCCGCCGTATTCGATGTACTCGTGCGCGATACCGGCCTCGCGCAGCCGCCGGCGCGCGCGGCGAGGGAACGGGTTCCAGCGCATGCCGACGACGAGCACCGCGTGCCGTTCGGCCGCGGCGCGCACCTCGTCGACGATGTCGCGATGGTGCGTGGCAACGCGCTCGCGCACCGCGGGGTGGATGTGTGCTTCGTCGAGGATCAGGCGTGGCATCCGGCAAGTCTAGGCGCGCGCGACGCTGCGGCCCGCTCTCGCCTCTGCGGTGTCCGGTGCCATCGCCTCCCCACCCCGTGGCACATCCCGAAGCCTGCGTTCACCCCACTTGAACGCCAGGCCGCCCGGGCGGCGCTATCGTGCCGCCCGCTTTCCCTTTCTGCCCACCCACAAGGAGACACCTTGAAGCTGTACTACTCCCCCGGCGCCTGCTCGCTCAGCCCGCACATCGTCCTGCGCGAGGCCGGCCTGCCGTTCACGCCGGTGCTCGCGAGCACGAAGACGCACAAGCTCGCCGACGGCACCGACTACTACACGATCAACCCGAAGGGCTACGTGCCGCTGCTCGAGCTGGACGACGGCCAGCGCCTCGCCGAGGGCCCGGCGATCGTGCAGTACATCGCCGACAAGGTGCCCGAGAAGAAGCTCGTGCCGGCCTGGGGCACGATGGAGCGCTACCGCGCGCTCGAGTGGCTGACCTTCATCGGCACCGAGGTGCACAAGTCGTTCTCGCCGCTGTTCAACCCGGCGATGCCCGAGGAAGGCAAGGCCGTCTATCGCCAGAAGGTGCTGGATCGGCTGAAGTGGGTCGACGGCCAGCTGGCGAACAAGCCCTACCTGATGGGCGACAGCTTCAGCATCCCCGACGCGTACCTGTTCACGGTGTCGCGCTGGTGCAGCGTCGTCGGCATCGACATCTCGAGTCTCGCGAACCTGAACGCCTTCATGGCCCGCATGAACGCGCGCCCG
Source organism: Betaproteobacteria bacterium (assembly GCA_016716535.1). Classification (GTDB taxonomy): domain Bacteria; phylum Pseudomonadota; class Gammaproteobacteria; order Burkholderiales; family Burkholderiaceae_C; genus Rubrivivax. Next base: position 1,107,208 of record JADJWD010000007.1, read on the forward strand.
GCGGTGCAGGAGGCGCTGAAGGCCGAAGGGCTGCTGAAGTAGGCCACCCGGGGCGCGGGCCTGGCTTCTTCCCGTCCGGGCGCCTAGCGCCGCCAGCGCTGCACGACCAGCGCCAGCACCCCGGCCACCACGCCCCAGAACGCCGCACCCACGCCCCACAGCGTCACCCCCGACGCGGTGACGAGGAAGGTGATCAGCGCCGGCTCGCGTTCGCCCTCGTCCTTCGTCGCCGCCGCGAGCGCCGAGCCGATCGTGCCGAGCAGCGCGAGCCCGGCGACCGCGAGCACGAGCGCCTTCGGGAACGCGGCGATCAGGCCGACGACGGCGCCGCCGGCCAGCCCCACGGCGATGTAGAAGACGCCGGCCATCACCGGCGCCCACCAGCGGCGCGCCGGGTCTTCGTGGGCCTCGCGGCCCATGCAGATCGCCGCGGTGATCGCCGCCAGGTTCAGCGCGTAGCCGCCGAACGGCGCCAGCACCAGCGTCGCCAGGCCCGTCGCCGCGATCACCGGCGAGACCGGCGTGTCGTAGCCGGCGGCGCGTTGGGCTGCCACGCCCGGCAGGTTCTGCGACGCCATCGTCACGACGAAGAGCGGCAGCGCGACGCCGACGAACGCCGCCATGCTGAACGCCGGCGCCGTGAGCACCGGCTCGGCCCAGGCCCACTCGACGGCCGCCAGGCGCAGCCGCCCCTGCCCCGCCGCCACCGCGATGCCGAGCGCGAGGACACCGGGCACCGCATAGCGCGGCCACCACCGCCGCCCGGCGAGGTAGACGAGCAGCATCGGCGCGACGAGCGCGAATTCGCTGCCGAGCTGCAAGAACGCGTCGATCGCGAAGCGCGCCAGCACACCGGCCAGCAGCGCCGCGGCCAGCGCCTGCGGGATGCGGTTCATCACGCGCTCGAAGGCGCCACTGGCGCCGGCCAGCGTGATCAACAACGCGCTGGCGATGAAGGCGCCGACGCCCTCGGCCATCGAGACGCCGGCGCCGGCGGTGACGAGCAGCGCCGCGCCGGGCGTCGACCACGCCGTCAGCACCGGCTGCCGGTAGCGCAGCGACAGCCCGATGCTCGTGAGCCCCATGCCGAGCCCGAGCGCCCAGATCCAAGACGCCTTCTGCGCCGCCGTGGCGCCCAGCGCGTCGGCAGCCTGGAAGACGATGACCACCGAACTCGTGAAGCCGACGAGCACGGCGACGAAGCCGGCAACGACGGCCGACAGCGGCGGCACGAACGACACGGGCGCCGCTACGACAGATGCGCCGCCGCCAGCAGCTCGCGCGTGTAGGCCTCGCGCGGCGCGGCGAACAGCGCTTCGGCCTCGCCTTCCTCGACGACGGCGCCGTCCTTCATCACCAGCACGCGGTGCGACATCGCGCGCACGACCGCGAGGTCGTGGCTGATGAAGAGGTAGCTCATGCCGTAGTGCCGCTGCAGCGAGGCGAGCAGCTCGAGCACTTGCTGCTGCACCGAGACATCGAGCGCCGAGGTCGGCTCGTCGAGCACCAGCACCTCGGGCCGCAGCACGACGGCGCGGGCGATGGCGATGCGCTGGCGCTGGCCGCCGCTGAACTCATGGGGATAACGGTGCAGCACACCAGCCACGCCGTGCCGCTCCGACAGCCCCACTTCGTCGAGCATCTCGAGCATCAGCGCCTCGCGCTCGCCGCGCGAAAGATCGGTGCGGTGCAACGCCAATCCCTCGCCGACGATCTGGCCGATCGTCAGCCGCGGACTGAGCGAAGCGAACGGGTCCTGGAAGACGACCTGCATGCGCCGGCGCATTCGTCGCAGTGTCGCCCCGGGCGCGTTGTCGATGCGCTCGTCGCCGAGGTAGACCGCGCCGCCGCTCGGCGCTTGCAGCGCCAGCAGGGCCATGCCGAGCGTCGTCTTGCCCGAGCCCGATTCGCCGACGATGCCGAGCGTCTCGCCCTGGCGCAGCGCCAGCGTCGCGGCGCGCACGGCGTCGAACGAGCGCTTGCGCCAGCCGCCGAAGCCGCCGGCCTTGATGTCGAAGCTGACGCGCAGGTCTTCACTGCGCACAAGCACCGGCGCGTCGGCCGGCACGGGGATGACGCTGCGCACCGGGCGGCTGGCGAGCAGCCGGCGCGTGTACTCGTGCATCGGCGCGGCGAAGACCTCGGCCGTCGCGCCGGACTCGACGAGGCGGCCGCGCTCCATCACGCCGACGCGGTGCGTGAAGCGGCGCACCAGGTTCAGGTCGTGCGTGATGAACAGGAGCGCCATCCCCATCTCGGCCTGCAACTCGTCGAGCAGCGCGAGGATCTGCGCCTGGATCGTCACGTCCAGCGCCGTCGTCGGCTCGTCGCAGATCAGGAGCGCCGGCTTGCAGGCAAGCGCCATCGCGATCATCGCGCGCTGGCGCTGGCCACCGGAGAGCTCGTGCGGATGGCTGTCGACGCGCCGCTCGGGCTCGGGAATGCCGGTGCGCGCCAGCAGCTCGATGGCGCGCGCACGCGCCGCCTTCGCGTCCAGCCCGAGATGCAGCTCGAGCACCTCGCCGATCTGGTTGCCGACCGTGAACAGCGGGTTCAGCGCCGTCATCGGCTCCTGGAAGATCATGCCGATGCGCTGGCCGCGCACGGCCTGCATCGCCGCCTCGTCCTTCGCCGTCAGCTCCTCGCCGGCAAAGACGATGCGCCCGCTCGTCATCGCCGCGTCGACCAGGCGCAGCACCGACAGCGCGGTGATCGACTTGCCCGAGCCCGACTCGCCGACGAGTGCGAACTTTTCGCCCGGCGCGATGGTGAACGACACGTCGTCGACGACGGTGCTGGCGCCGAAGCGCACGCTCAGGCGTTCGACCGACAGCAGCGGTGCGGCTCCCGCGGACGGCGTTGCTGGCGTCATGACTTGCGCGTATCGAACGCGTCGCGCAGCGCGTCGCCGATGAAGGTGAGCAGCAGCATCGTCAGCACCAGCAGCCCGAAGGTCGGCACGATCACCCACCAGGCATAGAGGTTGTCCTTGCCGAGCTTGAGCAGCTCGCCCAGCGACGGCACCGAGCCCGGCACGCCCAGGCCGAGGAAATCGAGCGCCGTGAGGCCGAGGATGCCGGCGCTCATGCGGAACGGCAGGAACGTGATCACCGGCGTCATGGAGTTCGGCAGCACGTGCCGCCAGATGATCTGCCGGTTCGACAAGCCGAGCGCGCGCGCCGCCTTCACGAACTCGAGGCCGCGGTTGCGCAGGAACTCGGCGCGCACGTAGTCCGAAAGGCCCATCCAGCCGAAGAGCGACAGCAGCACGAGCAGCAGCACGAGGCTCGGCTCGAAGATCGATGCGAAGAGGATCAACAGCAACAGCTCGGGCAGCGCACCCCAGATCTCGGTGAAGCGCTGCACGAACAGGTCGGTGCGGCCGCCGAAGTAGCCCTGCAACGCGCCGGCGGCGATGCCCAGCGCCGTGCCGACGACCGTGAGCGCCAGCGCGAACCAGATGCTGATGCGAAAGCCGTAGACGAGCCGCGCCAGCATGTCGCGGCCTTTCGGATCGGTGCCGAGCCAGTTCTGCGCACTCGGCGGCGCCGGCGGCAGGCCGCTGTTGAAGTCGTCGCGCGAGTCGGCGCCGTGCGGATTCGGCGCATGGATCGCCCAGTTGCCGGGCTTGCTGGCGATGCCGACGACAAGCGGGTCTTTCCAGTCGGCGGGCGTGCCGAAGTCGCCGCCGAGCTGCTTCTCGCTCGGGTTGGAAAAGACCGGCACGTACCACTGCCCGTCGATGCGCGCGACGAGCGGCCGCTCGTTGCTCAGCAGCTCGGCGAACGTCGCGACGAGCAGCATCGCGCCCAGCACCCACAGCGACACGTAGCCCAGGCGATGGCGGCGGAAGCGCTCCCACGCGCGCGCCCAGGGGCCGGCCGGGCGCGGCAGCAGCGCCTCGTCGGGCAGCATGCTGCTCTCGCCGCTCGGGCCGACGGTGACTTCGAAGGGGTTCGGGCGCGGCGCCATCGATGTTCTCGTGGTTCTCGCTTTCAGCGCCCCGCCGCGCCGAACTGCACGCGCGGGTCGACGACGACGTAGAGCAGATCGGTGACGAGCTTCGTCACCAGCGCCAGCAGCGTGAAGAGGTACAGCGAGCCGAGCACCACCGGGTAGTCGCGCCGGATCACGCTCTCGTAGGCCAGCAGGCCCAGGCCGTCGAGCGAGAACAGCGTCTCGATCAGCAGGGCGCCGGCGAAGAACGCGCCGATGAACGCGGCCGGAAAGCCGGTGACCAGCGGGATCATCGCGTTGCGGAAGATGTGCTTGTAGAGCACGCGCTTTTGCGCCAGGCCCTTGGCGCGCGCCACCAGCACGTACTGCTTGCGGATCTCCTCGATGAAGGTGTTCTTCGTCAGCATCGTGATCGTCGCGAAGCTGCCGATCACCAGGCACGTCAACGGCAGCGCCAGGTGCCAGAAGTAGTCGGCGACGCGCGCCGGCCACGACAGCTCCTCCCAGTTGTCGGAGGTCAGCCCGCGCAGCGGGAACCAGTCGAAGAAGCTGCCGCCGGCGAACAGCACGATCAGCAGCAGGCCGAGCACGAAGCCCGGGATCGCGTAGCCCAGCAGCACGATGCCGGTGGTCAGCGTGTCGAAGCGGCTGCCCTCGCGCACCGCCTTGGCGATGCCGAGCGGCACGCTGACCAGGTAGCTGACGAGGAAGGTCCACAAGCCGAGCGAGATCGACACCGGCAGCTTCTCCTTGATCAGCGCCCACACCTCCTTGTTCTGCAGGAAGCTGCGGCCGAGGTCGAAGCGCGCGTAGCTCGCCAGCATCTCGAAGTAGCGCACGTGCGCCGGCTTGTCGAAGCCGTACATCTTCTTCAGGTCCTCGAGCTGCTTCTTGTCGAGGTCGCGCCCGGCCTTGTAGGCGCTGGCTTCGCCGCCGCCGACGCCGGCGCGCGCTTCGGCCATCAACTGCTCGATCGGGCCGCCGGGCACGAACTGCATGACGACGAAGGTGATCGTCAGCGCCCCGAGCAGCGTCGGGATCATCAGCAAGAGGCGCTTGGCGATGTAGGCGATCATGCTTTCGGGGCGTTCCTCGGCGCGGACGGCGAGGCGGCGGGGTTCGCCTCCAGCCGCGCGTCCCACCAGCACCACAGCGGCCAGGGGCCGAACTCGACGAAGCCGCTGATCAGGATGTCGGCGCTGAAATACTGCGCCTGCACCTTCGGCATGCCGAACTTGTTCCAGTACGAGACCGGCTCGACGTCGGAGTACAGATCGGGCACCTGGAAGTGGCTCCACATGACGACGCGGTCCAGCGCGCGCGCGGCTTCGCGCAGCGCCGGCAGCGTGTCGGCGGCGGCGATGGCGTCGAGCATCGCGTCGACGGCGCGGCTCTTGATGCCGCGGTAGTTGCTGTTGCCCTCCTCGTCGGCGGCCTTCGCGCTGTAGCTGGTTTTCAGGTCGGCCGCCGAGGGCAGCGTGAAGTCGCCCTCGACGATGGTCACGACATCGAAGTCGTACTTCTCGAGCCGGCGCCGGTACAGCGCGAAGTCGACGATGCGCTCCTTCAGCTCGATGCCGAGCTTCTTCAGGTTGTGCTGCCAGTCCTCGAGGCCCGCTTCGCGCGGCGTCAGGTACTCGATGACGAGCGGCTCGCCCTTCGGGTTGCGCAGCGTGCCGGCGGCGTCGAGCGTCCAGCCGGCTTCCTCCAGCAGCGCGCGCGCGCGCAGCAGGTTGGCGCGCAGCCGCTCGGGCTTGCGGCCGGTGGTCGGCGGCCGGTACGCCGGGCCGAACACCTTGGCCGGCAGCTCGGCGCGGAACGGCTCCAACAGGCGCAGCTCACCCAGCGACGGCAGCCCCTCGGCCGCGAACTCGGAGTTGTTGAACACGCTGTAGGCGCGCTTGTACAGCCCGGTGCGGTTTAGCGTGTCGAAGTCGTAGGCCCAGTCCAGCGCCTCGCGCACGCGGATGTCGGCGAAGACCGGCCGGCGGTTGTTCAGGTGGTACGACTGCAGGCCCTGGCCGAACGAGGTTCGCATCGGCCGCTTGACGATGCGCCCGTCGTCCCACTTCGGCCCGGCGTGCAGCCGCACCCACGAGCGGCCGCCGTACTCCTTCATCAGGTCGAACTCGCCGGCCTTGAACGCCTCGCGCGCCACCGCGTGGTCCTGGTAGGCGCGGTAGACGATGCGCTCGAAGTTGAAGTGGCCGCGCCGCACCGGCAGGTCGCGCGCCCAATAGTCGCGGTTCAGCCGGTACTCGATGCGCCGCGGCAGCTCGACCTTGTCGATGACGTAGGCGCCGGAGGTGATCGGATAGTCCTGCGTCACCTGGTCGAACGGTTTTGCGGCTCCCCACTTCTTGCTGAACACCGGCATCATCGCCGCGATGAAGATCTGGTCGCGGCTCTTTTCCTTGAACTCGAAGCGCACCGTGCGCTCGTCGACCGCGACGACCCGCTCGATCGGCGCCACCGCCGTCTGGTAGGCGGGCGAAGCGCCCTTGCCGGCCAGCATCGCGTGGCTGTGCACGACATCGGCGGCGGTGACCGCGTCGCCATTCGAGAAGCGCGCTTCGCGCCGCAGCCGAAAACTGACCGAACCGAAGTCCGGCTCGACGAAGAGGCTCTCGGCGAGCAGTCCGTAGACCGTGCTCGGCTCGTCCTGCGCAAGATGGCAAAGCGACTCGACCATCCAGATCAGCACGCCGGCCGGCGCGTTGCCGCGTGTCGTCCAGGGGTTGAACTTGTCGATGCTCGAGCGGCGGTCGGGGAAGCGCAGCTTCAGCGTGCCGCCCTTGGGCGCGAGCGGGTTCACGTAGTCGAAGTGCGTGAAGTCGGCGCCGTACTTCGGCGGCCCGTACGCGGCAAACGCATGCACCCAGCGGCCGGTGTGCGCGCCGCCGTCGGCGGGAGGGGGCGTGGCCGCGGCGTCATGGGGCGTGGTTGCGGCCTTGCCTGCCGAGTCCCCCGCCGCCGCCCACGCCGCGCCGGCCCATGGCGTGCCGAGCAGCAGCGCGCCGAGGCGCCGGCGCGCGACGTCGAGTTCGTCGTCGTTGCGGCCGCCGCCGCCGGCCTTGCTCACGCCGCCTTCTGCGTGAGCAGCCGGTGCAGCAGCTGCGCCGTCTTCGACGGTGACGGCTTCAAGAGCCGCTCGCAGGCCTGGCGCTGGCCGGGCGTGGCATCGCTCTTCTCACGAACCAGCCCGGCGCAAACGCCATCGAGCTGCGCCTGCAACCGCTTCATCGCCGCGGCGTGCCGGCCTTCGCCGTTCCACGCCGCGAGCTTGTTGCCCACGCGTTGCAGCGACCGCACGCTGCGCCCCTCGAAGGCGCCGGCGTCGGCCGCGGCTTCGCGCAGCAACTGCGCGGCGACGCGTTCGATGCGCGCCGCGTCCTGCGGCGCCAGGTCGACCAGCGCCGACAGGTAGCCCGAGCCCCACTGCAGCCGCGTCGCCGGGCCGGTGGCCTTGTCGAAGGCCTCGCCGTACCAGCGCAGGGCCTCGTCCTTCTTGCCCAGCTTGCGCGCGTTGCTGCCGAGCTGGCTCATCAGGTAGTACGGCGAGTGGCTCTTCGCGAGGTTCGCCTGCAACAGCGCATCGCTGTCGGCCCAGAGGCCCGCGCGCCCGAGCGCGTAGGCCGCGGCGGTGATGACCGCCTGGCGCTCGTAGCCGTCGGTGATCTCGCGGTCGGCGCGCGCGACGTGCTCGCGCAGGCCCGCCAGCAGCGGGGCCGGCAGCTTCGGATGCACCGCGTCGCCGCCGTCGGCGAGCCGCGCGAGATCGATGCGGGCGATCCATGCGCCCAGGCGGTCGGCGCGCGACAGCGTCGTGTCGGTGGCGAGCCGCTGCATCGCCGCGTCGTAGGCGGCGACAAGCGGCGCGCGGCGCGGCGAGTCTTCGTCCTCGAGCGTGCGCACGATGTCGGCGGCGCCGTTGGTCAGCACGTCCATCTGCGCGCGCGCCTCACGCGGCTCGGCGAGCACGCGGCTCACGCGCTGGCGCAGCGCGTCGTCGGCCTTCAGGCCCTTGCCGTCGTCGCTGGCGGCCAGCGCCTTCAGCCACAGGCGGGTGGCGATCTCGGCGCCGGCGGGCGCGGAGGCGGAGGCGGGGGCCGGCGTGGCGGCCGTACCCGTCGTGCCGTTCACCGCCGGCTCGCCGGCCACCGCCAGCCGCGCCAGCACGTGCGGCAGCTCGGCCTTCGGCACGAGCTGCTGCTCGTCGGTCTCCCACGAGTAGAAGGCGAGCAGCCGCCACTCGGCGGCCGTCAGCGCGCGGCCGGCCAGCGCGTCGGCCAGCACGCGCTTCACCGGCCGGCCGCCGGCGAGCCCGAGTTGCAGCACGGCCAGCGCCTGCGGCGCGTCGACTTCGCCGGGCAGCCGCGTCACCTCTTGCCCGTCGGGCGTGAACAGCACCGTCGTCGGGTAACCGCTGACCTTGAAGCGCGAGCCGAGCTTCTGCGCGCCGGGCCGGTCGCCGTCGACATGCACGGCGATGAAGCCTTTGGCCAGCGCCGCGAACTCCTGGCGCGCGAACAACGTTGCCTTCAGTTGATTGCACGGCGGGCACCAGGTCGCGCCCCAGTACAGCAGCACCGGCTTGCCCTCGGCGCGGGCGCGCGCGAAAGCGCGATCGATGTCGGCATCGGCGGCCGCGGCCTGCCAGGCGACGTTGGTCGAGGGCAGGCTGGCGGCTTGCGCCACGGGGGCCGCGAAGACAAGTGCCGCAGCCAGCATGAGCGCAGCGGCTGCGCGCGGTGGCACGGATCGAACGGCGGATCGAACGACGGTCGCGAGCTTCATCGAAGGACCCTCGGCTCTCTTGAGGACGATGGGTGGCGGCTGGATCGGTCGTGGATTGTGCGCGACGCGGCAGGGGGCCGCCGACCCCCCGACCAAGCCCATTCCGGGCCCATCCGGACGGTGATCAGCCCCCGATCAACGCGCGCAGCGTCTCGATCGAATCGGCCTCGTGCAGCGGCTTGTCGCGGCGGATGCGCAGCATGCGCGGGAAGCGCACCGCGACGCCGCTCTTGTGCCGCGGGCTCGGCCCGATGCCCTCGAAACCGATCTCGAACACCAGCGTCGGCCGCACGCTGCGCACCGGGCCGAAGCGGTTCAGCGTGCGGGCGCGGATCTCGCGGTCGACGAACGCGAACTCCTCGTCGGTGAGGCCCGAGTAGGCCTTCGCGAACGGCAGCAGTTGCAGCGGCACGTCCGACCAGGCCGCCACACCCGCCGTGTCAGCCGCGCGAGGCGCCGGCTCGCCGCGCGCGATCGACTCGACCACCGCCTGCGCCTCGGCCGCGTCGCGCGGCGGCCGGCTCCAGACGGCGAAGGTGTAGTCGGTGTAGACGCTGGCGCGACGGCCGTGCCCGGCTTGCGCGTAGACGAGCACGGCGTCCACCGACAGCGGGTCGACCTTCCACTTCCACCACGTGCCTTCGCTCTTCGTGCGGCCGCTGCCGTAGCGGGCGCTGCGCTGCTTGAGCATCAGCCCTTCGACGCCGCGTTCGCGCGCCGAGGCGCGCAGCGCCGCTGCGTCGTCCCAGCTCGCGGCGGCCACCAGCGGCGCGCGCGCCACCGCCGCGGGCCCTGGCTGCGCCTGCAGGCCGTCAAGGCCGTCGAGCAGCGCGCGGCGCGCGTCCTGCGTCTGGCCGCGCCGGTCGACGCCGCCGGCTTCGAGCACGTCGTAGGCGACGAAGGCCACCGGCGCGTCGGCCAGCACCTTCTTCGTCAGCGTCTTGCGGCCGATGCGCTGCTGCAGAAGCTGGAACGGCGCCGGCTCGGCCGCGCCGGCCCGCCAGACGAGCAGCTCGCCGTCGAGCACGGTGCCGTCGGGCACGGCGCGCGACGCGGCGACCACTTCCGGGAAGCGCTCGGTGACCAGCTCCTCGCCGCGCGACCAGATCCAGCAGCCGCCGTTCCGACGCACGAGTTGCGCGCGGATGCCGTCGTACTTCCATTCGAGCAGCCAGTCGTCCACGCTGCCGAGCGAGGCGGGGTCGGCTTGCAGCGGGTGGGCGAGGAAGAACGGGTACGGCTGGCCTTCGGTGCCGCCGCCGTCCGGCGCGCCCGGCGCGATCGGCGATGCCGACGATATCGGCGCCACCAACGCCGCGTAGCGCGCCGCGCTCGGCGTCGCGCGCGCTTCGGCGTAGCCCATCATCCGCTCGGCGACGATCTTCGCGTCGAGGCCGGCGACCTCGGCGAGCGCGCGCTGCACGAGCAGCTTGCTGACGCCGACGCGAAAGCCGCCGCCGATCAGCTTGACGAGCAGGAAGCGGCCGGCCGCATCGAGCCCGGCAAACGCGTCGGCGAGAAGCGCCGCCTGCTCGGCCGGCGCGAGGCCCCGCAGCGGCAGCAGCCGCTCTTCGACCCAGAAGGCGAGCCCGGCCGCGCTGCCTGCGCTTTCCGCATCACCCGCAGCACCCGCTTCATCCGCCTCACGCCCGCCGCGCGACAGCACCGCCGGCAGCACCAGCGCAATCGTCTCGGCGAGATCACCGACCGCCTGATAACACTCCTCGAAGAGCCAGTCGTCGATGGCCGCGAGCTGCGTCGCGGTGGTCCGCAGCACGGCCGACGGCACCACCTGGCGCGGCTTGCCGCCAGCCAGGAAATACACCGCCCAGGCCGCGTCGGCCGCCGGCGCTTCGGCGAAGTACGCGCGCAGCGCCGCCAGCTTCTCGCCGGTGGCCGTGCTCGCGTCAAGCTGCTGGTACAGGCGGGCGAAGCGCTGCATCGGCGGCCCCGGCATCGTCACCTTCGACCCGATCGTCGCCGTACTCGGTGCGCAAGCTCTCGGCGCGCAGCCCGCGCCCGGCGAGCCAGCGCACCATCACCGCTTCGTAGCCGTGCGTGACGATCACGCGCTCGGCGCCGGTGGCGGCAATGGCACGTTGCAGCCCCGGCCAGTCGGCATGGTCGGAGAGCACGAAGCCGCGATCGACGCCTTGGCGGCGGCGCGCGCCGCGCAGCTGCATCCAGCCGCTGGCGAAGCCGTCGCTGAACCCGCCGAGCGTGCGCGCCCAGGCGCTGCCGAGCGCCGACGGCGGCGCGACGACGAGCGCGCGGCCCAGCTCCGTCGCGGCGCGGCCGGCGCGCCGCTCGCGCAACTCGGGCAGCGCGCGGGTCTCGGGCAGCGCGACCCCGGCCGCGCGATAAGCGTCGTTCAGCGGCTGCACTGCGCCGTGCACGAAGACCGGCCCGATCGACGCATCGACGCCGGCGAGCACACGCTGCGCCTTGCCGAAGCTGTAGGCGAGCAGCAGGCTCGCGCGGCCGGCCTCGGCGTTGGCACGCCACCAGGCGTCGACTTCGCGCAGCACCTCGGCGGCCGGCCGCCAGCGGTAGATCGGCAGGCCGAAGGTGCTCTCGGTGATGAAGCAGTGGCAGCGCACCGGCTCGAACGGCGCGCAGGTGGGGTTGGGGTCGGCGTCGGCATCAGCATCGTCTTCGCCGCGCAGGTAGTAGTCGCCGCTGGCCACCCAGACCTGGCCGCGATGTTCGAGCCGCACCTGCGCCGAGCCGAGCACGTGCCCGGCCGGATGCAGGCTGATGCGCACGCCGTCGATCTCGACCGCTTCGCCGTAAGCGAGGCCCTGCAAGGTGATGTCGCCCAGGCGCGCGCGCAACACGCCGGCGCTGACGGCGGTGGCGAGATAGGCGTCGTGCCCCGGCCGCGCGTGGTCGGCGTGCGCGTGTGTGATCACGGCGCGCGGCACCGGCCGCCAGGGGTCGATGTGGAAGCGCCCGGCCGGGCAGTACAGCCCCTCGGGGCGCAGCACGACGAGGTCGTCGTTCATCCTGGCGCCAGCGGAGCGAGCGGCGCCTGCGCCGCCTCTTCGGCCTGCGGCTCGGCGTTGGCGCGCGCCAGCGCCATCCACACCGCGAAGTCCGGCGTCACCGGCCGGCGCGGCGCCGGCCGCGCGAGTTCGAGCGAGCCGTGGCTCTCGATCAGTACGCCGTACTCGGTCGGTACGTCGGCCTCGCTGCCGACGCCTTCGCCGAGCACGTACCAGCATTGGCTCGCGATGGCGCGGTACGCAGCGCCCTTGTCGGGCCGCTTCAGGTCGGCCAGCAGGTCGGCGCGGCGCACCTTGATCTCGTGCACCACCGGCTCGGTGAACGCTTCGACGGTGGTGTGGCGGATCGAGTAGACATCGGGCATCGCGATGACCCAGCGCAGGCGGCTCGGGTCACGGGCATCGGGCGCATCACCCGCGTCGGCGCTCTCGATGTCCACCAGCGGCGCGCGCAGCGCGAGCCCTCGCCAGACGACCCGCCCGGCGCGCTGCATCGCCAGCGCCACGCGAGCCACCAGCGCCTCGTGCGCGTCACGCGCGGCACGGTTCTTTGCGAGCGTCGCGGCCAGCGCCTGGATACCGGCGTCGGTGAGGTGCAGCGTCTCGCGCTGCGCGGCGTCGAAGCGGCGCTCGAGCAGGCCGGCGGCGAGCAGGTCCAGCTCGATCGAGTCGCGGCACGGCCAGCCGGCCGAGCGCCACAGCTCACGCAGGCGGCGCCGGTGCGGCAGCGAAAGCGGCGGCAGCATCACCTGCGCCATGACCTGCGGCATCACTTGCTGCACCGAGTGCCGGCCGCACGCGAGTCAGCGCGCTCAGCGCCAATCAGGTCACCGGCCGCTCACTCGACGACCTGCACGCCCTTCCAGAAGGCGATGCGGCCCTTGATCTCGGTGGCCGCGTCCTTCGGGTCGGGGTAGGTCCAGGCGCCGTCGGGCAGCGCGTCGCCGTCGACGAACAGCGTGTGGTAGCTCGCCTGCCCCTTCCACGAGCACATCGTCTTCGTGTTGCTGGGCAGCAGGTATTGCGACTTCACCGCCGCGGCGGGGAAGTAGTGGTTGCCTTCGACGAGCACGGTGTCGTCGCTCTCGGCGACGACGGTGCCTTTCCAGATCGCTTTCATCGGCGCACTTCCGAATGAGGTTCTCGATGAATCAGATTACCACCGGGGTGCGCCGCGAGACGGCCTCGGGGCGGATCCAGCGCGTGGCGCACCGATCAACGCGCCTGAACGCTGCGTTGAAACCCGCGCCGCTGGCCGGCCGCGCGGGCGGCCCTACATTGCAGTCATGAGCACGATCACTACAGGCACTACGGCCACCCCTTCGACCCCCCTCGTCACGCGCCCGCGCACCGTCGAGCGCCTCGTGCAGGGCCAGGCCACCAGCGACGGCGACGGCGTCAAGCTGACGCGCGTGCTGACACAGAACCTGCAGCGCCGGCTCGACCCGTTTCTGATGCTCGACGCCTTTGGCAGCGACGCCGCCGCCGACTACCTCGGCGGCTTCCCGGACCACCCGCACCGCGGCTTCGAGACCGTGACCTACATGCTCGAGGGCCGCATGCGCCACAAGGACAGCGCCGGCCACGAGGGCCTGCTGACCGCGGGCGCGGTGCAGTGGATGACGGCCGGCCGCGGTGTCATCCACAGCGAGATGCCCGAGCAGCAGGAAGGCCGCATGGAAGGCTTCCAGCTCTGGCTGAACCTGCCCGCAGCGCGCAAGATGAGCGAGCCCTGGTACCGCGACATCCGGCCCGAGGAGATCCCGGTCTGGCAAGGCACGGACGGCGAGGCCGGCGTGACCGCGCGCGTCATCGCCGGCCGCACGCACGGCGTCGAAGGCGCGATGCAGCGCGAGCACACCGAGCCGCTGTACCTGGACCTGCACTTCGAGCCCGGCGCGACGTTTGCGCAGCCGCTGCCGGCGGCGCACAACGCGTTTGTCTACGTCTACCGCGGCACGCTCGCGATCGGGGAGACCGAGGTGCGCAGCCAGCGCATGGCGATCCTCGCGAACAAGACGCCGGGGACCGCCGGCGCCGATCCCGACGGCGTGCGCCTCGCCGCCGGCGCCGAGGGTGCGCGCGCCATCCTCGTCGCCGGCCGGCCGCTGAACGAGCCGATCGCCCAGTACGGCCCGTTCGTGATGAACACGAACGAGGAGATCTTCCAGGCGGTGGAAGACTTCCGCGCCGGGCGGCTGGCGTAGTTCGGCGCCCGCTACCGAATACCGCCCGCTACCGGTCGCGCTTGATCACCCCGCTCGTGCTTCCCGCCGAGCCGGTGACGAAGACGGTGTAGACGCCGCCGGCGACCAGCGACTGGTTGGTCTGGCTGTAAAGCGACGTCGCGCCGGCGCTCACCGACAGCGTCGCCGAGGTCGACGCGTTGATCTCGGAGTACGTGCCGGCAGCACCCTCGGCAACGCCGCCACTGCCGATCGCTTCGCCATCCACCGACAGCGACGCGTTGCCGGCGACGCCGGTGGTCGCGTTGACGAGCCGGATGCGCAACGTGCCGCTGGCCGCGGGCACCTGGTTGTCGTCGGCCAGCCACACCGCCGTGGGCGAGGCGGCAGCGCCGTAGACGAGCAGCGTCGAGTCGCGCCCGGCGACAAGCGCGGTGGCCGGCGCGCCGACCGAGTTGCCGTTGACGCTGATCGTCAGCGCCGGCGAGCCGGCCGGCACGAAGCGGTAGTTGCCGGCCACCGGCGAGGCGGCCGCCTCGATCAGCGACACGCCGCCGACGCCGGCCGTGACGGTGCCGGCGCTGGCCACCGCGGCCATTGCGCGCACGCGCGCGTGCGCGCCGCTGGCCTGTTCGATCGCGTCTTGCTGCCGGATCAGCAGCGCATCGACGAGTGTGCCGCCGGCGCTCGGCGTCAGCACGAGCACCGCCACCTGGCCGGCCGGCAGCGCGAGCCCGGCCACGTCCAGCCGCAGGTCGTTCTTGTTCGCCGCGGCAGTGACGCGCAGCCGCCAGGTGCCACCGTTCACGTCGAGCGCCGGGCTCGTCTCGCCAAAGGCGGCGCCGGTGTGTACGGCGACCGCAGTGGGCAGCGCGTCACCGTCGGCCGTGAGGTAGACATCGAGCTCACCGGCATCGGGCGCGGCGTTGACGACACGCAGCCCCGTCTTGCCGCTGGCCGGCGCCTCCTGGTTTTCGTCGATCACGACGTGGCGCAGCGCGCCGGCCTTGCCGAACGCGAGCACGGCGTACTCGTTGTTCTTGCTCACCGACGGCGTGAACGACAACAGCGACGTCGCCGAGCCGGCGGTGGTGATCGTGCTGCTCGCGTGGTCGGGCTCGACCTCGACGTAGCTTGCGCTGCCGCCGTAGGCGACGCCGCTCTGGCGCACGCTGCCGTCGACGTGGAGGTCGAGCGTCGCGTAGTCGCGCGTCGCGTTGACCAGGCGCATGCGCGCCTTCGTGCGGTCGTCCGGGGCGACGTAGCAGCCCGACAGCGAGGTGATCATCGTCGCGACGACGAGCGCCCACAGCAGCGAGGCGGACGACCAGCGGGCGGACCAGCGGGCAAGGGACTTGGACATCACGGCGGGCTCCGGCGCGCCACCGGGCGCGCCAGTCGCCATCATGCCGCGTGCCAGGGTGGCGGCCGCACGGATGCGTGCCGGCGGCGACGGGCGCATCACCCTGCGGCATCACCCCACCGGCAGCGGCTCGTCGTCCAAGCGCGGCCGCCAGCCGCTCAGCTGCAGCTGCACCCAGGCCATCACCGGCAGCTGCGCGCAGACGGCATCGTTGGGCTCGTGCTCGCTGACGGCGAGGCCTTCGCGCAGGTCCTGGCTCGAATCGAACCAGCCGCAGCGGCGGTCGGCGACCGGGTCGTCCTCGACGAGGGTGTCGGGCAGCTGCATCGTCAGCGCCCAGACGAAGGCGGCGTGGCCGGGCCGCGCGGCGCGCCGCGCCCACCCGCGGGCGCAGCGGGCCCAAGCGCGCACGGCGCGGCGCAGCCAGCGCGGCAGGTGGCGGGGCGAAGAAGAGGCGGCTGAGGCGGCGCGGGTCATGGCGGGGCTCCTGGCGGCGGGTGCGTGTCGAAAGGGCTGCGGGTGCCGCGGCGTGTGTTGCGTTGTGCGTGATGTGGTGCGCCGTGGCGTGCCGCCATGCTCGCGGCCATCGCCGCGCCGCCCCATCACCCCGAGGGCGGCGGCTCGGGGGTCCCTCTTCCGCCCCCGGCGCGCAACGGCCGCCACCCCCCGGCCGATCCCCCGCCGGGGTGCTTGCGCGGCGCCCATGCCAACATCGACCCATGTGCGGTCGTTACGTCGTCGCCTATGACCCCGAGACGCTGGTTGCCGGCTTCTCGGTGCTGCGCGTGCCGGTGTTCCCCAAGCGCTGGAACGTCGCCCCGCAGTCCGAGGTGCCGGTGGTCTACGAAACGCGCGAGGGCGAGCGCATCGCCGAGCTGATGCGCTGGGGCCTCGTGCCTTCGTGGGCCGCCGACCCGGCGCTCGGCGCGCGGCTGAACAACGCGCGTGCCGAGGGCGTGTTCGACAAGCCCTCGTTCCGCCAGGCGGC
Source organism: Betaproteobacteria bacterium (assembly GCA_016716535.1). Taxonomy (GTDB): domain Bacteria; phylum Pseudomonadota; class Gammaproteobacteria; order Burkholderiales; family Burkholderiaceae_C; genus Rubrivivax. The sequence continues at coordinate 1,123,504 of JADJWD010000007.1, forward strand.
GCGGCGCCGCCGCTGCCTGCTGCCGGCCAGCGGCTTCTACGAATGGCAGCCGGTCACCGCCGGCGGCAAGGTCGTCAAGCAGCCGTGGTTCGTCTCGGCCAGTGACGGCCAGCCGCTGGCGATGGCCGGGCTCTTCGAGGCCTGGCGCGCCGGGCCCGAGGCGCCGTGGCTGCTGACCTGCTGCGTCGTCACCTGCGCGGCCAACGCGCTGATGGCGCCCATCCACGACCGCATGCCGGTGCTGCTGGCGCCGCGCGACTGGGCCACGTGGCTGTCACGCTCGGTGCACGATACCGAGGCGCTGGCGCCGCTGCTGGCGCCCGCGCCGGTGGAAGGTTTGCAGGCGTGGCCGGTGTCGCGCGCCGTCAGCCGCAGCGCCAACGAGGGGCCGGAGCTGGTGCGGCCTCAGGCCGCCAGCAATGCGCCGAACAACGGATCCTGCCGCGACCGCGGCCGGTAGGGCTTCAGCCGCCGCGCGATCTCGGCGATGTGCTCGGGCGTCGTGCCGCAGCAGCCGCCGGCGATGTTGAGGAAGCCGCTCTTCGCGAAATCTTCGAGCAGTGTGCCCGTGACCTGCGGCGTCTCGTCGAAGCCGGTCTCGCTCATCGGGTTGGGCAGGCCGGCGTTCGGGTAGCAGCTGACGAACGTGTCGGCGGCCACCTTCGACAGCTCCTCGATGTACGGCCGCATCACCGCCGCGCCCAGCGCGCAGTTCAGGCCGACGGCCAAAGGCCGCGCGTGCCGCACCGAGTGCCAGAAGGCCTGCACCGTCTGCCCCGAGAGGATGCGGCCCGACGCGTCGGTGACGGTGCCGGAGATGATCACCGGCACGCGCTCGCCGGTGGCTTCCATCAACTCGTCGAGCGCGAAGATCGCCGCCTTCGCGTTCAGCGTGTCGAAGATCGTCTCGACGAGGAAGAGGTCGGCGCCGCCTTCGAGCAGCCCTTCGGCCTGCTCGCGGTAGGCGTCGCGCAGCTGGTCGAAGCCGACGTTGCGCGCGCCCGGGTCGTTGACGTCGGGGCTGATGCTCGCCGTCTTCGGCGTCGGGCCGAGCGCGCCGGCGACGAAGCGCGGCCGGGCGCCCGGGCCGTCTGCGGCCATCTGGCGGTCGGCCGCCTCGCGCGCCAGCGCGGCGGCGGCGCGGTTCATCTCGCGCGCCAGGTGCGCCAGGCCGTAGTCCTCCTGCGCGATCGACGTGGCGCCGAAGGTGTTGGTCTCGATCAGGTCGGCGCCCGCGGCCAGGTACTGCTCGTGGATGCGCCGCACGACATCGGGCCGCGTCAGCACGAGCAGGTCGTTGTTGCCCTTCAGGTCCTTGGCGTGATCCCGCAGGCGCTCGCCGCGGAAGTCGGCTTCGCTCAGGCGATGGCGCTGGATCATCGTGCCCATCGCGCCGTCGAGGATCAGGATGCGCTCGGCCAGCAGCGCCGGCAGCGCGGCGCCGCGGGTGTAGGGGACGGCAGTGGCGTTCACGGCTTCGGTTCTTCGATGGGCCCGGCCGGCGGCAGCGCGGCGGCCGCAGCTTCGGCGACGGCGGCGTGCTGCCGGGACGGAACAGGCGGCAGCGATTCCAGCGGCACCAGCACCGAGTCGTAGGCGCTCGTCTCGCCGCGCCGGCGCGCGCGCGCGCGGCGCCGGCGCTGGCGCCGCCGCGACTCGAGGTCCATCACCATCAGCAGCAGGACGATCGGCGAGAGGCCACCGCCGAGCAGCGAGATCATGCTGCCGGGCAATTCGTAGCGGTACACCGAGCCGATCTGCGTCGGCAGGTCGGCCGCGAAGAGCAGCAGCGCGTAGCCGGCCAGGAAGCTCAGGCCGATGAGCCCCGCGGCGGCGATGCGCCATGAATAGGCGTAGCGGCGCGCGCTTTCGCCGTACGGGAAGGCGATCGACAGCGCCGTGGCGGTGCCGGCCGCCGAGACGACGGCGGCGGCGGCGACGAACGCCTTGTCCCACTGGATGCCGGGCCGAAAGCCGACGGCGAGGATCCAGGCGATCTGCAGCCCGGTCATCGCCAGCCCCAGCAGCACGCCGGCGCTGGCCGCCGAAACCGCTTCTTCGCGCCACACCGGCACCAGCGCGAGCAGCGTGACGCCGGCCACCGTGCCGAGCCACAACGTCAGCGCGTAGGTCGGCTGGTAGCCGATCGGAAAACTCAACGCCTCGCCGGCCAGCCCGAGCGGCACGGCCACCGACAGCGCGGTGCCGAAGACGATGCCGGCGACCAGGATCTGGCGGAAGCGGCCGAAGTCCCACTCCCACTCTTCCTGCGCCTGGCGCATCCAGCCGAGCATCACGTGCGCGGCCATCCAGACGATGAGCGCGGCCAGCGCCCACATCAGCAGGGAGGATTCGACGGAGACTTGGGCAGAGGACATCGGGCCGACGACGAAAGCGGCCCGCGGGCGAAGCGGGCGCAAAACAACATCATCGCATCCCCGGTGACGCCGCCGGCACCCCAAGGTCGGCCGCAAGGGTGAGAGCGAGCACGCGGGCGGCGCCGGCGTGACGGGCGCCGCGCCGCACGCGCGGCTTCAGCGCTCGATCGGCGCCGGCGCGGTGGCCAGGAACAGCGACGGCCTGAACGCCGTCACCAACGTGCCGTCGCCGTCGGGCTCGAGGCCTTCGGCCCACAGCGCCACGGCCAGCGCGCTCATCGGCCGCGCAAAAAGATACCCCTGCAGCTCGTCGCAGCCCATGCGCACGAGGATGTCGCGCTGCCCTTCGGTCTCGACGCCTTCGGCGACGACGCGCAGCCCGAGCGTGCGCGCGACGCTGAGCACGGCTTCGACGATCGAGCGCGCGGATTCGGAGACCTCGAGGTCGACGATGAAGCTGCGGTCGATCTTCAGCTCCGCCGCCGGCAGCCGGCGCAGCACCGCCAGGCTCGAGTGGCCGGTGCCGAAGTCGTCGATCGAGACGTGGAAACCCGCGCGGCGCAGCCGCTGGAAGGCCACGCGCGTCTGCGCCGTGTCTTCCATCGCCACCGATTCGGTGATCTCGCAGGTCAGCCGCGTCGGCGGGATGCCGTGCGCCTGCGCCTGTTCTTCGAGCTGCGCGACGAAGCGGTCGTGCCGCAGCTGGTGGCCGGAGATGTTGATCGCGATGCGCATGCGCAGGCCGCGTTCGCGCCAGGCGGCGGCCTGCCGGCAGGCTTCGCCGACGACCCACTCGCCGATCGGGCCCATCAGGCCGTGCCGCTCGGCCAGCGGGATGAACACCGCCGGCGGCACGACGCCGCGTAGCGGGTGCTCCCAGCGCAGCAGCGCCTCGGCGGCGGTGATCTGCAGGCTCGCCGCGTCGACCTTCGGTTGATAGAGGAGCTTGAACTCGCCGCGGTCGACCGCCTGGCGCAGGTCCTGCAGCAGCAGCGCCTGCTCGCGCAGGTCCACCGCCATCGCCGGCGTGTAGACGGCGTGCCCGTTGCCGCCGGCCTGGCGCACGTGCCGCATCGCCGCGCCGGCGTGCGACAGCAGCCGCGACCACGCGCCGTGCGTCGGGTAACAGGCCAGGCCCACCGAGACCGTCAGCCCCAACGCATGGCCGCCGGCGGGAATGGTGCGGGCCAACTCTGTGCACACCCGCGCGGCCAGCGCGACGCCGGCCGTCTCGTCGCCGTTGAACAGCAGCGCAAACTCCTCGCCGGCGACACGCGCCAGCGCCTCGTGCCCCGGCTTGCCTTCGCCGCCGGCCAGCGTGCGCAGCCGCGCGGCCACCTCGACGAGCACGGCGTCGCCGGCCGGCAGGCCGAAGCCGTCGTTGATCGTGCGCAGGTCGTCCAGCGCGACGTACAGCACCGTCAGCGGCGGGCCGTTCTTGTGGTCGAAGCGCCAGGCGGCCTCTTCGAGCATCGCGTCGAGGTGCTCGCGCGTGGCCAGGCCCGTGAGGCTGTCTCGCTGGCTGTCGGCCTGCGCGGCGGCGCTGCCTGCGCGGGCGCGGCCGCGCGTGATCGACTGCGCTGCCTCATGCGGCGACGCGGCCTTGGCAAAGCCCCCGCGGCGGCCGAACAACGCCCGAGCCACGGCGCCGCCCACCACGACGCTGGCCAGCAACGCCAGCAGCGCCGGGCCGGCCCCAAATTGGGCCGCCCACGTGGGGAGCATCTCGGTCAGCGCCTGCATCAGGCAAGTATCGGCCGCGGCGCCTTGGGATTGAGGCGCGCAGGCGGCGCAAAACCGGCAAGGGTTCGCGCCGCCGGTATGGGGCGGATCGGCCGCTGTAGGGCGTTCTTGACGCCGCCCGGCGGCTACCGTCCTCCGGTCACGTCCAACAACGATCCGGTGGTATAGGACGCCTCGTCCGACAGCAGCCAGACGACGGCCGCAGCCACCTCGTCGGCGGTGCCGGCGCGGCGCATCGGCACCGAGGGCGCCATCTGCTGCACGCGATCGGGAATGCCGCCGCTGGCGTGGATCTCGGTCTCGATGATCCCCGGGCGCACGGCGTTGACGCGCACCCCTTCGGCGGCCACCTCGCGCGCCAGGCCGACGGTAAAGGTGTCGATCGCGCCTTTGCTCGCCGCGTAGTCCACGTACTGCGCGGGCGAGCCCAGCCGCGAGGCGGCCGAGCCGATGTTGACGATGCTGCCGCCACCGTGCCCGTGCTTCGTGCTCATGCGGCGCACGGCCTCGCGCGCGCACCACATCGAGCCGAAGACGTTGATGCGGAACATGCGCTCGATGCGCGCGCCGCTCATCTCGTCGACGCGCGCGGCGAGGTCGACGACGCCGGCGTTGTTGACGAGGCCGGCCAGCGGCGCCAGGCGCCCGGTGGTGACGGCCGAGTCGAGCGCCGCGAACATCGCCGTTGCCTCGGCTTCGACGCCGACATCGGCCTGCACGACGAGCGCGCGGCGGCCGGCCGCGCGCACCTCGTCGGCCACCGCCTCGGCGGCGGCGGCGTCGCGCGCGTAGTTGACGAGCACCTCCCAGCCGCGCACCGCGGCTTGCCGCGCGACGGCCGCGCCGATGCCGCGGCTGGCACCGGTGACGAGCAGCGTGCGTGCTGCGGGCAGATGAGGCACAGGGGGAACCGGGGGCACGGGCGGTGTGTTCATGCGTCGCATCGTAGGGGCATCGCCGCCGGCGCTGCGCGCCGCGCCGCGTTGTCCCCACCTTGCTCCCGCCGCCCGGGCGCCACAATGCGCGCCCATGACCCCCGCCCAAGTCATCGTGCTGGCGACGCCGGTCTTCCTCGGGCTCATCGCCTTCGAGCTGGCGGTGGGCCTGGCGCGCGGTCGCAACACGTATCGGCTGGCCGATGCGCTCTCCAGCATCGGCCTGGGCGTGCTGAGCCAGGTGGTGGGCGTGTTCACGCGGCTGTTCGCGATCGGCCTGTACACGCTGGCCTACGAGCACGTGTCGCTGTGGCAGCTGAGCGAGAAGTCGATGTGGGTGTGGCTCGCCGCGCTCGTTGGCTACGACTTCTGCTACTACTGGCTGCACCGCGCCGGCCACCGCGTCGCGGTGCTGTGGGCGGCGCACGTCGTGCACCACCAGAGCGAGGACTACAACCTCAGCACCGCGTTGCGCCAGACAGGCACCGGCTTCCTGTTCGGCTGGATCTTCTACCTGCCGCTGGCGGTGCTGGGCGTGCCGCCGCTTGTCTTCGCGGTCGTGGCGTTGATCGACCTGCTCTACCAGTTCTGGGTGCACACGCAGCAGATCGACCGCCTCGGCTGGTTCGACCGCTGGTTCTGCGCCCCTTCGAACCACCGCGTGCACCACGCGGTCAACGACCGCTACATCGACAAGAACTACGGCGGCATCCTGCTCGTGTGGGACCGCCTCTTCGGCACCTGGGAGCCCGAGGACCGGCGCGAGCCGTGTGTGTACGGCACGCGCGCGCCGCTGCAAAGCTGGAACCCGATCGTCGCGAATCTGCAGGTCTACCGCGAGCTGGCGCTCGACAGCGCGCGCGCGACCACCTGGCCCGACCGCCTGCGCGTGTGGCTGAAGCCGCCCGGCTGGCGCCCGGCCGACGTGGCCACCAAGTGGCCGAAGCCCGCGTTCGACATCAACCGCATGCGCCGCTACGACCCGCGCATCAGCGAACAGGCGGCGTGGATCGCCGCCACGCTGTTCGCCGTGCTGCTGCTCGTGACGACGATCTTCCTGTGGAACGCGCACCGGCTGGCGCCGTGGCTGCTGGTGGCCATGGCCGCCGGCATCGTCGCGCTGCTGTGGGCGGTGGGCGCGATCACCGAGCCCGCCGCCGACGTCGACGAAACCGAGATCGCGCCCGACACCGTGCCGGAGACGGCACAGCCCCGACCATGAATCGAATCACGCATCACGACGGCGAGCCCCACGACCGGCGCCACCGGCGCCACTTCCTCGCTGACACGGCCATCGCGGCCGCGGCCGCCTTGTCGCTGCCCTGGCCGCTGCTCGCCCAAGCGCAGACCGCCGCTGCGCCGAACGACGGCGCCACACCATCGGAGTCGCAGGCGCCGGCGCTGCCCGCGGTCGGCACGCGGCTCGCGCTGCCGCCGGCGATCGAACTGCTCGACGGCCAGCGCTTCGACGCCGCCACCGCCGACGGCCGCGTGCTGCTGCTGTACTGGTGGGCCAGCTGGTGCCCGTTCTGCGCATTGACGAGCCCGCACGTCGACAAACTCTGGCAAGCGCAACGCCAGCGCCCCGCCGGCCAGGGGCTGCTCTTCCTGCCGCTCAGCATCGACCGCCGCCCCGAAGACGCGCGCGCTTACCTGCAAAAACGCGGCTACGCCTGGCCCGCCGCCTGGGTGAGCCCGGCGCTGCACCGCGTGCTGCCGAAGCCCAAGGGCCTGCCGGTGAGCATCGTGCGCGGCCGCGACGGCAAAGTGCTGCAGGTCGAGGCGGGGCAGCTGTTTCCGGAGGATGTGGAGGGGTTCGCGCGGCATGCCGCGTGACCCGCCTTCGCCGGATTGACCAGCATCCAACGAACACAACGAGGAGACCGCATGGCCAAGGACTTCGAGCAGATGGAGGACAGCAACCGTTCCTCCAACCCCAGCATCCAGGAGGTGTCCGACCCCGCGCGGCGGGTCGTGTTGCGCGGCGGCGCGGCGGCGGCGGCGCTGACGCATCTTTCGCCGTTCATGCTGGCGCCACTCGCCGCGGCCGCCGCCGGCACGCTCGGCGGTTGCGCCGCAGGTCCGGGCGCGGCGGGCGGCGGCGCGCCGGCTTCACCGTTCGGCTTCAAGTCCGTCCCCCCAAGCACCGGCGACCGCCTCGTCGTGCCCGAGGGGTACACCGCTACGCCCTTCGTCCCCTGGGGCGAGCCGGTCGGCGTGCCCGGCAACATGCCGGCGTTCAAGGACGACGCCAGCAACACCGCCGACGAGCAGGCCGTGCAGATGGGCATGCACCACGACGGCATCCACTTCTTCCCGCTCGAGGGCAGCTCGGCGCACGGCCTGCTCGTAATGAATCACGAGTACACCGACGACGGCCTGTTGCACGCCGGCGGCATGGAGCCGTGGACCGCCGAGAAGGTGAAGAAGAGCCAGGCCGCGCACGGCGTCTCGGTCAGCGAGGTGCGGCTCGAGGGCAACCGCTGGCAGGCGGTGCGGCCTTCGCGCTACGCGCGGCGCTTCACGGCGAACACGCCGTTCGCGATCGGCGGGCCGGCGGCCGGCCACGCGATGATGAAGACGGCGGCCGACCCGGCCGGGCGGCTGGCGCTCGGCACCTTCAACAACTGCGCCTCGGGCATGACGCCTTGGGGCACGTACCTCTCCGGTGAGGAGAACTTCGCCGGCTACTTCAGCAGCGCCGACCAGCCCACCGCGCACGAGCGCCGCTGGGGCATCCGCAAGAACGGCTGGGGCTACCGCTGGCACGAGCACGACGAGCGCTTCGACGCCGTGCGCCACCCCAACGAGCCCAATCGCCACGGCTGGGTGGTCGAGATCGACCCCTACGACCCGGCGAGCACGCCGGTCAAGCGCACCGCGCTCGGCCGCGCCGCGCACGAAGGCGCCTGGGTCGCGGTGACGCAGGACGGCCGCGCCGTCGTCTACAGCGGCGAGGACGCGCGCTTCGAGTACATCTACAAGTTCGTCAGCCGCGACAGGATCAAGCCCGGCGGCTTCAAGGCCAACGCCGAGCTGCTCGACCACGGCACGCTGCACGTCGCGCGCTTCGACGCCGGCGGCCGCGGGCGCTGGCTGCCGATGCGCGCCGGCGAGGGGCCGCTCGTCGGCTTCCCGGACCAGGGCGAGGTCGTCGTCAAGGCGCGCCAGGCGAGCGACCTGCTCGGCGGCACGAAGATGGACCGCCCCGAGTGGCTGGCCATCGACAAGGCGACGCGCTGGGTCTACTGCACGCTGACCAACAACTCCGCGCGCGGCCAGGGCAGCAACCCCGGCCCCGACGCCGCCAACCCGCGCGAGCGCAACGTGATGGGCTCGATCATCCGCTGGAAGGAAGACGGCGACTACGACGGCGAGGCCTTCGAGTGGAACCACCTCGTGCTGGCCGGCGACCCGGCCAACGAGCGCGCCGAGGCCAAGGGCAACACCAAGGGCGACCTCTTTGCCTGCCCCGACGGCATCTCGTTCGACCCGCTCGGCCGCCTGTGGGTGCAGACCGACGCCAGCGCGCGCGAGATGAACAAGGGCGAGTTCGCGCGCATCGGCAACAACCAGATGCTGGCTTGCGACGTGGCCACCGGTGCCTTTCGCCGCTTCCTCGTCGGCCCGGTGAACGCCGAGATCACCGGCGCGGCCTTCACGCCCGACGCGCGCACCGTCTTTGTCAACATCCAGCACCCGGGCGAGACGCCGAGCGAGCGCAGCAACCCCGGCGAAGTGCGCCGCTTCAGCAACTGGCCCGACTTCAAGCCCACCGGCCGGCCACGCAGCGCGACGGTGGTGATCCGGAAGGACGATGGGGGGGTGATCGGGAGTTGAGGCGGCCGCGGGGCGCCGCCGCGGTGGCGGGCGCCACGCGCCGGGCGCTCAGCCCTCCCGCCAGCGGCGCTCGACGAGGCGCCGCAGCTCGGCGAACGCGCTGCCCATCAGCGCGCAGAAGTCGGCCACCGCCGGGTCGCGGTCGACCCGCCGGCGCACCACCAGCAGCGCCCCGGGCCGCGCCGGCCGCACCAGCCGGCGCAGCACGATGCGTTCGTCGGCGGCGCTGGCCACCGACGAGGGCACGATGGCCACGCCGACGCCGGCGGCCACCATGCGTAGCACGCCGAAGACCGTGCTCGCTTCGCAGCGGATCGCCGGGCTGAAGCCGGCTTCGCTGCAAAACGCGAGTGTCTGGTCGAAGACAGCGCGGCGAACTGCTCGGCCGACAGGGGTTCAACATCAGCCGCCTGGCCGTCGATGCCACCGACGCGCCTACCGGATCCCCTACCGCAGCCTGATTCCGACGGCGTTCGCTCGCCTGCGGCCATCGCCGCGGCGGTGCCCGCGGCCTGGCCGACGGCCATCGAGATCGTCATCACGCGCACGGCGACCAGCGCCTCGTGCGTGGCCGACAGGCCGCGGCCGGCGACGAGGGTGTTGTCGAGGCGCGCGAAGTCGATCGGGCCGAAGCGGAACATCATCGACCTGCTGCACAAGGCCGGCGCGACCTTCCTGCCGCTGCAGGCAAACGAGGCGCTGCAGCCGGCGACGAACTACTGGACGCAGCCGAACGCCGCCGATCCGGCCTACACGGGTGGCGACCTGGCCAATGCGCCCACGGCTTGCGAGCAGCTCGGCCTGAATACCGCGAACACCTTGACCGTGACGTTCGGGTCGCAGGTGAACACGCTGTACATGGCGCTGCTGAGCGTCGGCCGGCACAACGTCAACGACCCGACCGCGACCGTCACCTACGACTTCGACCAATCCTTCGTGGTCGACAGTGATGGCGTGGGCTATTGGTCGGAAGGGAGGGACTCCCGGCTTCCTTTCGCTCGGCGCCGGTGACACGATCACGATGCGTGAAGGGCACGGCGTGGTGCAGTTTGCGGCGCCGGTGTCCAGCCTGACCTTCTCCGCGGCGCCCACCGAGTGGTGGCACGCGTTCACGTTCGGCACCGTGCCCGAGCCCGGCTCGCTGGCGCTCGTCGGCGCGGCCCTTGCCGGGCTGGCGATGCGCCGCCGGCGCGGCGCGGCGCGTTAAACGCGTTAAGAAGAGGCGGCCGACAAGGCGCTGGGCTCGCGCCCAGCGTCTTCGAGCCTCCGGCTCACCCCACCTGCCACACGTCCAGGACCACCCGGCGTGCCTCGCGCCGGCCGCGCGCCAGCGCCATCACGCGGTTCAAGTGCTCGTACTGCGCGTGGCCCGTGGTGAATCGCATCAGCGTGCGAAAGAAGTACTCGTCCGGCGCCACCGCCTCGCCGCGCGCCAGCCGCGCCAGCACCTCGGCCGGGCCGTGGCGCAGGCCGTTGCTCTGCACCTCGATGCGCGCGCCTTCGGGCGTTTCGATCACGTAGTGCGCGGCGATGTCGAGCGCGCCGTCGGCGCGGTTCCATTGCCAGTCGGTGCCACCGGGCAGGATGCGGCCGTTCAGCGCCGGGCCGACCACCTCGCCGCCGAGGAGCGGCACGACCCGCCGCTCGCCCATCGGCGCCGTGCCGAGCGAGAGCACGGCTTCGACGTCGCAGCGCACCTGTGTCAGGTAGGTCAGCGCGGGGGCGGGGAGGATGTCGCTCATGCGTCGACGCTCGCAACGTTCGCCGGCGGCCCGGCTCAGCGCGCCACCGGCATCGCGAACTCGGCACCCTTCGGCGTGCTGTCGGGCCAGCGCTGCATCACGCTCTTCTGGCGCGTGTAGAAGCGCACCCCTTCTTCGCCGTAGGCGTGCATGTCGCCGAAGAGGCTCTTCTTCCAGCCGCCGAAGCCCTGCCAGGCCATCGGCACCGGGATCGGCACGTTGATGCCGACCATGCCCACCTGGATGCGGCGCGCGAACTCGCGCGCGGTGCCGCCGTCGCGGGTGAAGCAGGCGACGCCGTTGCCGAACTCGTGTTCGTTGACGAGTTGCACCGCCTCTGCGAGCGTGCCCACGCGCACGCAGGCGAGCACCGGGCCGAAGATCTCTTCCTTGTAGATGCGCATCGAGGGCTGCACGTGGTCGAACAGCGTGCCGCCGGTGAAGAAGCCGTTCTCGAACCCGGCCACCTTGTGCCCGCGGCCATCGACGACGAGCTTGGCGCCTTCTTCGACGCCGACGCCGATCATCTTCTCGATGCGGTCGCGCGCCTCGCGCGTGACGATCGGGCCCATCTCGGCGTCGGGCTCGAGGCCGTTCTTGATCTTCAGCGCCTTCGTGCGCTCGGCCAGCATCGGCATGATCTGGTCGGCGACCGCGCCGACGAGCACCGCGACGCTGATCGCCATGCAGCGCTCGCCGGCCGAGCCGTAGGCGCTGCCGACGAGCGCGTCGACCGCCTGCTCGAGGTCGGCGTCGGGCATCACGACCATGTGGTTCTTCGCGCCGCCGAGCGCCTGCACGCGCTTGCCGTGCTTCGCGCCGGTCTCGTAGATGTGCTGCGCGATCGGCGTGCTGCCGACGAAGCTGACCGCGCGCACGTCGGGGTGCGCGAGCAGCGCATCGACCGCCACCTTGTCGCCCTGCACGACGCTGAAGACGCCGTCGGGCAGGCCCGCCTGCTTCAGCAGCTCGGCCATGAAGAGGCTCGCGCTCGGGTCGCGCTCGCTCGGCTTCAGGATGAACGCGTTGCCGCAGGCCAGCGCCACCGGGAACATCCAGCACGGCACCATGCACGGGAAGTTGAACGGCGTGATGCCGGCGACGACCCCGAGCGGCTGGCGCAGCGTCCAGTTGTCGATGCCGGCGCTGGCCTGGTCGGAGAAGTCGCCCTTCAGCAGCTGCGGGATGCCGCAGGCGAACTCGACGATGTCGATGCCGCGCGTCACTTCGCCCTGCGCGTCGCTGAACACCTTGCCGTGCTCGGCGGTGATCATCGCCGCGAGCGTGTCGCGGTGCTGGTTGAGCAGCGCGAGGAAGGCGTTGAGCACCCGCGCGCGGCGGATCGGCGCCATGTCGCCCCAGGCCGGCTGTGCGGCCTTGGCGCTGGCCACGGCGGCGGCCACGTCGGCCTCGCTCGCCAGCAGCACCTGGCGCGCGGCGGCGCCGGTGGTGGGGTTCCACACCGTCTGGCTGCGCGTGCCGCTGCCGCGCGTCGGCGCGCCGCCGATCCAGTGGCCGACGTCGGTGGTTTGGGTGAAAGCTTCGGGCGCGCCCATGGGTCGGTCTCCTGCGCGGTGGAAAGGGAGGCGGAAAAGCGCGCCAGTCTAGTGCGCAGGGGGCCGCGTTGCCCACGCGGGTGATTGAATGCGGCGGGGGCAAAAAAAAGCGGCCCGCTGCTCGCGCAGCGGGCCGTGCAAGTCCACCGAAATGGACGTCGTTGGGATCGGTCGGCCTTCTCGGCTCTTCACGGCCTTGATGGCCCTTTTTTTTGGCCCTCTATGCCCCGTCACGGCCGGCATGGCGCGGGCGGTGGCGGTGGTCGGCACGGCGGCCGCGCCGGCAGGGTTTGTTGAGGAACAATCCGCCGCGGCGCGCCGCCGTGATGGACGGCAAGCATCGGCAATCTACCGGTCGCCCTCGCGCGTCGCACCCCTCAAGCGCAGGACGCGCCGCGCCGATCGACCCAATGCGTGATCTTTCCGACACCGAGATCGCCCGCTTGCAGCAGTTGCTGGACGCGCTGCCTGCCGCCGGTGTAGCCGGTGGGGCCGACGACAGCGACGCGCCGCTGGACGTGAGCGCGCTGGACGGTTATCTGTGCGGCGTGCTGCTGCAGCCGCAAGCGGTGCCCGAGCGCCAGTGGTGGCCGTATGCGCAGGCGGGCGCCGCATCGCCGTTGCAGGACCTCGTGCGCCGGCGCCATGCCGCGCTCGCCGAAGCCATCGCCGCGCGACGCTGGTTCGACCCGTGGATCTTCGAGCTCGAGCCGCAGGCCGAGGGCGACGCGGCGCCGCGCGAGGCCGACGAAGCCAATGACGAAGCGCCGCCTGCCGTGCGTGACAGCGTGCTGCCGTGGGTGGCCGGCTTCGCGCTCGCCGCCGAGCGTTTCCCGGCGCTGCTGCGGCTGGACGAGCGCTCGCTGGCCGAGCCGCTCGCGCTGCTGTACCAGCACTTCGACGCCGACGACCTCGACGGCCTGGACGACGAGCCCGCGCTCGCCGCCGCGCTGGCCGAGGTCGAACCGCCGGCGGACATGGGCGAGGCCGCCGAGGACCTTGTGCGCGCGGTGCTGCTGCTGGCCGATGTCGGCCGGCCGATTACGTCGAAGACGCAACCGGCGCGCCGAACAACGCCCGGGCGTGCCAGCCCAGGCCCTGGGCGACGCTCGAAAAGCGCTCGCCGCGCACGCACTCGGCCCGGCTGAACGGCGCGGCGATGCGCTGCACGAGCGGCGCGAGGCCCGTCGAGCCGCCGGTGAAGTAGACGGCATCGACGGCCTCGGCCGCGATGCCCGCCTGGCGCAGCGTCTCGGCCGCGGCGGCGGCGATGCGTTCAACGTCCGCGTGCAACGCCGCGGCCGCCTGCGCCTCGTCGAAGACAGCGGCGAGGCCGTCTTCCCACCACTCCAGATCGATGTCGGCGCGGCCGTGCTCGGCGACGGTGATCTTCGCGGCCTCGGCGGCGGCGGCCAGCGCGTGCCCGAGGCGACGCTGGAGCACCGCGAGCAGCCGCCGGTGCTGGCGCACATCGGCGTACCAGCCCTTCATCGAACGCAGCTCGGCCAGCCTGGCGGGGTGGTAGACGGTGTTGATCAGGTGCCAGGTCGCGAGGTCGAAGTACAGAGCGCTCGGCACCTCGGGCGGCGTCTCGCCGGGGCGCCTGGCGTCGGCCGGCCGCCGGGCGCCGTAGCCGGCCAGCGGCAGGATCGCGGCCAGTTCGACGCGGCGGTCGAAGTCGGTGCCGGCGACGTGCACGCCGTGGTTGGCGAGGATGTCGTCGCGCCGGTCGAGCCGGCCACGGCGCGCCGGGCCGATGCGCACGAGCGAGAAGTCGGAGGTGCCGCCGCCGATGTCGGCCACGAGCACGAGGCGCTCGTGCGTCGCGCGGCTTTCGAGGTCGAGCGCGGCGGCGATCGGCTCGTACTGGAAGTGCACTTCGGCGAAGCCGGCCTCGCGCGCGGCGCGCGCCAGCGCCACCTCGGCCGCGGCGTCGCGCGCCGCGTCGTCGTCGACGAAGAAGACCGGCCGTCCGAGCACGACGCGCTCGATCGGCGCGCCGGCGCTCGCCTCGGCCAGCCGGCGCAAATGGCGCAGGTAGCCCGCGACGACATCGCGGTAGCGCACGGCGCGGCCGCCGCCGATGTCGGTGCTCTGCTCGAGCAGGCTCGAGCCGAGGATGCTCTTCATCGAGCGCATCAGGCGGCCGTCGTGGCCGTCGACATACGCGGCCACCGCGGCGCGGCCGTAGTGGCGCTCGGCTTCGGCCGCGGCCGGCGGCGTGTCGGCGCGATAGAAGACGGCGGTGGGCATCGTCGCGAAGCCCGGCTCGAGCTCCACCAGGCGCGGCGGCGCGGCACCGGCGGCGGCCGCCGGCACGGGCAGCGCGACGGCCGAGTTGGAGGTGCCGAAGTCGATGGCCGCGTACGCACCGGCGCTAACGCTGGTGTGTGGCGAGGAAGGATCGGTCCGGCGCATGAGGGGCGCGGATTCTAGGGAGCACCACCGTCTTCATCGAACTGCGTGACGTGCACCCCTTACTTCGTGGATGCACCGCGCTCGTGGCACGCGACAATTCGGCACACACGTTGCGCAACGCCACCCGGGAGACAACGAATGGACAAGCCCGATTCCGCTCCCCGCTGGTACCAGCCCTGGCGCCGCGCCGAAGCGCCGGTGCCGCGCGACCCGGCCGACCTGGGCACGTGCTTCGGGCTCGAGGCGTCGCTCGAGGCGCAGCCCGCTCCGAGCGCCGATGCCACGCCGCCGACGCAACGCGCCGGCTGGATGCGGCGCCTGGCCTGGCGCCGCCGCCCGTCGTACTGAGCCTGGCTTTTCCTCGCGGGCTCGTCGCGCGCAAAACCTGCGCGCTTCAGCGAATCAGCAGCAACGGCACCTTGCATTCGGCCACCACCTTGGTGGCCACCGAACCCAGCACCAGGCGCGCCAGCGCGCCGTGGCCGTGCGATCCCATCACGATCAGGTCGCTGTCGCCCTTGACGGCCTGCGCGACCAGCGTTTCCGCCGCGTGCCCGACCTTGGCCACGCAGTTGACCTTCAGGCCGTGCCGCTCGAAGAAGGGCCGGATCGGCTTGAACACCTTCTCGGCCGCGTCGTCGTAGTAGCTTTGCAGCACCGCCTTGTCCAGCGCCGCAGCGGCGCGCGGCGGCACCGGCGCGACGACGTGCACCGCGGTGTAGGCGTGCTGCGGCCCGAGCCACTCGTCGTGCGCGGCGAGGTAGGCCAGCATGCGCTTGGTGTACGAACTGCCGTCGACGGCGAGCAGGATCTTCATCGGTACCTCCAGGACTCCGTCAGACCTCGATCAGCCGCGCCGCGTCGAAGCCGTCGGGCTCGCCCTTGTCGGCCATGCCGCGCGCCTGGCTGACGACGCGAGTCGGCCGCCGCCTGGCGCGCGGCACGAGGTAGTCGTGCCGGCAGTGCAGGTGGCCGTGCAGCCACAGGTCGGCGCGCGGCAGCAGGTCGTCGTCGGCGTTGCAGAAGCTCGCGGTGCCCGGCTGCGCGCCGTAGCGCGGGTCGGCGCTCGCGAGGCTCGGGCCGAAGTGGGTGACGACGACGGTGATGTCCCAGCGCGTGCCGCCGTCGGGCGCGCGCGCTGTGCGCGCCAGCTCGGTTTCCAGCCAGGCGCGGCAGATGAGGCCCTCTTCGCGCAGCGCCGCTGCATCGAGCGGCCGGCCGCCGCGCGTGCCGCCCATCAGCCGCAGGAAGTAGCGCGCGGCGCGCATCGCGCGCTCGCGCTGGTCGGCGCCGAAGAGATCGAAGTCGCTCCAGCGCGGTGTGCCGACGAAGCGCACGCGCTGTCCATCGGCCGCAGTGATGACCAACGACTCTCTGTGCAGCAGCGTCAGGCCGTGCCGTGCGCACATCGCACGGAACGCCGGCAGCGCGCGCGTCAGCTCGCGGCCGTCGAACTCGTGGTTGCCGGGCACGACGAGCACCGGCACCGGCCAGCCGGCGAAGCGGGCGTACGCGGCCCACGTCGCATCGATGTCGCCGGCGAGCACGAGCAACTCGGCGCCGGCCAGCGGCGCGGGCTCGAAGTCCTCGGTCTCGAGGTGCAGGTCGGAAAGGAGTTGCAGCTTCAAGACGCAGCCAAGGCCCCCACCCTCACGGCGTCACTGCGTCTGCGTCACTGCGTTTGCGACACGATCGTCACGCGCCGGTTCTCGGGCGCCGCGATCTGCGTCTTGTTCATCAGGTTGCTCGAGCCCTTGCCGACCGCGTCGACGCGGCGCGCGTCGAGGCCGTGCCGGCTGATGAGGTAGTCGCGCACCGACTCGGCCCGCGCCTGCGAGAGCCTCAGGTTGTGGTTCTCGCTGCCGCGAGGGTCGGCGTGGCCTTCGATCGTGAAGCGCACGCCGGCCAGCCGCTCGGACTTCATCGCCGCGGCCAGCACGTCCAGCGCACCGCGCGCCGGCGCGGTGAGGTCGGCGCGGTCGGTGACGAAGGTCACGAGGATCGACGCGCGGCCCGCCGCGACGCCCGCCGTCGCGGCGCCGCCGGCGGTGGCCGCCGGGCGCACGGCCGGGCGGAAGCTGCGCGTGCGGATGCCGTCGTCGGGCGCCGAGGCGGCCTGCGGCGGCGTCAGCGCGTCGACGAGCGCGCCTTCGGTCACCTGGCCCTCGCGCAGCACCCGTTCCTGGGCGAACGCGGGGCCGGCGAACAGCGCCGCGGCGACGCTGCCCAGGCAGACGAGGCCGACGACGCTGACCGGCCGCAGCATCGAACGCAGGCCTTGAAGCAGGCCGCCGGTGTGCGAAGGGGCAGAGGAGATCGCGGTGCGGTTCATGGCAGCTTCCGAGGTGATGAGGCGGTCGTTGCGACTGGAGCGGATGGTAGGACAGCGCGGTTGGCGCTGTCGTCCCCCAAACGGAGCCTGTGGGTCCGCCGGCATCCAGCCGGTGGACGCCATTGGGCCACGCAAGGGTCCGCCGGCGCGAGGAGACCAAGGTATCACCGCCCGCGCGCGGTGCCGCGCAACAGCGCCTGCGGCGTGATACTTTGCCTACCGCGATGACGTCCGCGAAACCTCTGCGATGACCTCCGCTGCCCATCCCCACGGCTCCATCCTGCTGGCCGACGACCACGGCCTCGTGCGCCACGGCCTGCAGTTGCTGATCGCCGAGGCGATGCCACAGCTGCGCGTGCACCTGGCTGGCTCGCTGGCCGAGACGGTGCAGTTGCTCGCCACGGCCGGCCGCTTCGACCTGGTGCTGCTGGACCTGACGCTGTCGGACGTGCACGGCATGGCCGGCCTGCGGCGGCTGCGCGAGGAGTACCCGTACGTGCCGGTGGTCATCCTCTCGGCGCAGGACGACCGCGACACCGTGCTCGCGGCGCTGGACGCCGGCGCGATGGGCTTCATCTCGAAGGCCGCCGCGCCCAGCGAGTTGCGCGAGGCGCTGACGCGCGTGCTCGCCGAGCACCGCATCCACCTGCCGCAGTCGGTGTCCGGCGGCATGGCGGCCACGGCGCCCGAGGGCGGCGGGCGCGAGTTGTCCGAGCTCGCCGCGCTCGGCCTCACCGAGCGCCAGATCGAGGTGCTGGGCTACGTCGTGCAGGGCCTGCGCAACAAGGAAATCGCGCGGCTGCTCGACCGCTCGGAGGTGGTCGTGAAGAAGCACGTCACCGCGACGCTGCAGGCGCTGGGCGCGCCGAATCGCACGAAGCTGCTCGTGCTGCTCAGCCAGCGCGGCTACCGCGTGCCGTCGCTGCGCGCCGCCGCGCCGGCCGCGGGTGATGACGACTGAGCGCCGGCGCGAGGACCCGGCAGCCGGCCCGGCCGCGCCAAGCAGCGCCAGCGACGTCGCGGCGCTGATCGCCGAGCAGCTGCCGCGCCGTCGCCGCCGGCTCGGGCTGGCGTTTGTCGGCCTCGGCGTGCTGGCGCTGGCGGCGCAGACGTTCTTCGAGTGGCTGCTGCCGTACGACGGCGCGGGCCTGTTGAACTTGCGCCGCTGGCTGGCGATGCCGGCGCTTTCGCCGGCGATGCTGGCCTGGGGCTGGGCGGCGCTGTGTGTGCTGCTGCTGGCCACGCTCGTGCAGCGCCATCGCGCGCACGATCTGCTCGCCGCGCTAGCGGGCCTGGCGCTCGGCTCGGCCTACGCCGCGGCCGGCGGCCCCTCGCCGGCGGTGGCGATGTTGTGCCTGGTCGGTGTGGCGAGCCTCGGCTGGCAGGCGCGGGGCGGCGGTGGCCTCGCGCTGCTGCTCGGCACAGCGGTCGCGGTGGCGGCGTGGGACGCGCTGCTGTCGGGCTTTCCGACGTTGTGGATCGCCGCCGCGGTGCTGGTGGCGATGTTCGTCTGGATCGACAGCCGCCACATCCGCGCCAGCGACCGGCGCCTGTTTGCCGCGTTGGAAGAGCGCGACGCGCTGATCCGCGACCTCGACGCGCGCGGCGAGGAGCTGCGCACGGTGGAGCGCGCGCGCACGCGGCTCTTGGCCAGCATCAGCCACGACCTGCGCCAGCCGCTGCAGGCCGTGCGCCTGTACGCCGAGGCGCTGCGCGCCCGCCCCGACCTCGACACGACGGCGCGCCGGCTGCTGAAGCAGCAGGTGCAGGCGGCCGACGACGCGGTCGGCATGCTCGACCAGTTCAGCGAGTTCAGCGCCATCGAGCACGGCATGCTCGTCTCGCACCCCGAACTCGTGAACCTGCGCGAGGTGCTCGAACACGTCGCCGGCGGTCTGCAGCCGGCCTACCCGAAGAGCCGCCTGCGCTTGTCGGTGCACGGCCGGCCGACCTGGGTGTGGATCGATCGCAGCCAGGTCACGCGCCTGGTGCAGAACCTCGCCGGCAACGCCGTGCGCTACAGCGTCGGCGTGCCGATCGAAGGACCGGCGCGCGTCGTGCTGGCGGTGCGGCCGCAGGGCGGCGGCTGCGTCATCGACGTCGTCGACAACGGCCGCGGCATCCCGGCCGACAAGCTCGAGGCCGTCTTCGAGCCGTACGTGCAACTGGCGCAGGCGGTCGAGGCCTCGCGCGCCGGCCGCGGCCTGGGGCTGGCGATCGTCAGGGGCCTCGTCGCGCAGCTCGGCCTCGCGCTCGCGCCGGTGAAGAGCCGGCTCGGCAACGGCACGCGCTTTCGCGTCGGCGTGCCGGCCGCGCTGATGCGCGAGGCGCCGCAGCCACGCACCGTCACCGGCATACGGCTGACGGCGCGGCTCGACGGCTGGCTGCTGGCGCTGCTGGACGACGAGGACGCGCCGCGGCTGGCGCTGCGCGCGGCACTGGAGAGCGTCGGCGCCACCGTCGTCGAGGCCGAGTCGCTCGGGCGGCTGAAGCGCGTGCTCGACGCGCAGGAGCGCTTTCCCGACGTGCTCGTCTTCGACCTCGACCTCGGCAGCCACCAGCCCGACGGCCGCGCCGCGCTGGCCGAATTGCGCCAGGAGTGGGAGATGCAGGTGCCGGCCGTCATCCTCACCGGCCGCGTGGGCGCGCGCAGCATCATCCTGCCGCCGCAATGCAGCATGCTCGAGAAGCCCGTCGCGCTGGCCGAGCTGGTGGGCGTGCTCAACCGCATCGCGCCGCGGACGGATCTGCCGCTGTGAGCGGCGGTGCAGGGCCCTTGATCCCATGGGATCATCGACGGCGCGCCACGCTGGCGCTGCAATGAGCGCACTGCCTGACATCGAGAACCGCCCCATGGCCGCTGTCGTATCGCCCTCCGTTCCGGCCGTGCGCTTCGGTGCTGCGGTCGTCGTGGTGGCCGCGCTGCTCGGCCACGCCGCCGCCTGGGCGCAGGGCAGCCGGCCGGCGACGCCGCCTGCGGCGCCGGCCGCACCGCCAAAGCCGCAGCTCGCCTTCCAGCTGATCACACCCGACGAAGCGACGCGCGATCGTGAACTGCGCGCCAAGAGCGAGTTGCCCGACATGCCCGAGGTGGCGCGCTCGCGCTCGGCACACGGCGTGGCGCCGGCGGCGCTGGGCATCCGCGTGCTGATGCCGACGCCGCCGCAGGCGCCGGTGACGGTGCCGCTGCGCATCGAACTCGCCTTCGAGACACCGCCGGGCGTGCGCGTCGTGCCATCGACCTTCCGCGTGCTGTACGGCGTGCTGAAGATCGACCTCACCGAGCGGCTGCGGCGCTTCTCGACGATCAGCGAACGCGGCGTCGTCGTCGACCAGGCGGTCGTGCCCGATGGCCTGCATCGCCTGTTCCTGCAGGTGGCCGACGACAAGGGCAACGTCGCCGAGCAGGAGCTGCGCCTGCGCGTCGGGGTGGTGTCTTGAAGCCGGCACGCCGCGTGATCGCCGGCGTGCTCGGCGGCGCGATCGGCGTGACGCTGGCGGCGCTGCTCGGCTGGCCGGCCACTGCCGCCGCCGGCGACGACCCCGAAGTGCGGCGCATGATCGAGTCGCTGCGGCCGGCGGCCGGGCGCACGCGCAACCTCGTCATCGAGCCGGCGGCCGCGCCGACGGCGGTCCCTTCGACGACTTCGGCGACATCGACCACCGCACCGCCCTCGCCTGCGCGCCCGGCACCTACCGCCCCCGCCGGCGGCCTGTCGCTGGCGATCGCCTTCGAGCCCAACTCGGCGCAGCTGCGCCCCGAGAGCGGCGCGACCCTCGGCGCGCTGGTCGCGGCGATGATCTCGCCCGAGCTGCGCCAGCAGCGCTTCGTCATCGAGGGCCACACCGACGCGAGCGGTACAGCGGCGCAGAACCTGCGCCTGTCGCGCGCGCGTGCCGAGCAGGTGCGGCTGTACCTCGTGACGCTCGGTGTCGAGGCCGAGCGGCTGCGCGCTGTCGGCCGGGGCTCGAGCGAGCCGGTGAACCGCGGTGATCCGCGCTCACCGGAGAACCGGCGCGTGCGCGTGCTGGCGCTGCCGTAGTTCCGGCGCGGGCTCGCCGCGCGCTGCGGCGCCGGAATAATGCCGCGTGCGCGCCGTAAACCCCGCAGTGGATGCTCCCCCGGTCTTCCGCCAGCGGCTGCTCGACGCGATCCCGCGCCTGCGCCGCTATGCGCGTTCGTTGACGCACGAGGTGCACGAGGCGGACGACCTGACGCAGCAGACGCTGGAGCGTGCGCTCGCGCACTGGCGTCAGTTCGATCCCGAGCGCGACATCCTGGTGTGGCTGCTGTCGATCGCGCACAACGCGTTCCTCGACGGCCGCCGCCGCGACGCGAGGATGCAGTTCTCCGACCCCGACGACGTGCAGCGCACGATGGATGCCGACGGCGGCAGCCCCGGCACCGACGTCGGCCTGCGCCTGGACCTGACGGCGGCGCTCGCGCGCCTGTCGCCCGAGCAGCGCGAGCCGCTGGTGCTGGTGTGCGTGGAACAGCTCAGTTATGCCGAGGTCGCCGAGGCGCTGCGCATCCCGATCGGCACCGTGATGTCGCGCGTCTGCCGGGCGCGGCAGGTGCTCAGGCGGTTCCTCGGCGGCGGTGCGGCGGACGAGCCGCGCGGCGGCCACGCCGCCCGTGAAGGCGCCACGCTCAGGCGGGTGGTGTGAGATGAACACGCCGCGCTTTTCCGACGAACAGCTCAGCGCCTGGGTCGACGGCGAAGGCACGCCCGCCGAGCGCGCCGAGGTCGCCGCCTGGCTGCGCGCGCATCCCGACGACGCCGCGCGCGTGCAGGCCTGGGCGCAGGACCGCGCCGCGCTCGCGGCGGCCTACGACGCGGTCGCCGACGAGCCGGTGCCGGCGCATCTGCGCGCGGTCGTGCAGGGGGCCATGCCGATGCGGCCGCGCGGTGGGCGCGCGGCGCAACGGGTGCGACCGGTGCGACCGGTACGACTGGCGCGACCGGCGCGACGGCCGCGTCCGGCGCCACGGGCACCCCGGCCGCCGCAGCACTGGGCTGGGCGGCGTGGCCTACTGGGTCCATGTGGCAGCTCGCCGCCGCCGTGGCCGCGGTTTTCGTGCTTGGCGCCGTCGCCGGCGGCGGGCTCGCCTGGCAGTGGCAGGAGCGCACGACGCTGGCGCGTGCGCGCACCGCCGCGCCGGCGACCGCGGCGGCCGCCGCGCCGCAAGGCTGGCTGCAACGCGCGGCCTTCGCGCACAGCGTCTACGCGCCCGAGCCGCGCCACCACGTCGAGGTGAAGGCGCAGGAAGAACACCTGGCGCGCTGGCTGACGCGGCGCATCGAGACGCCGGTGAAACTCTTCGACCTGCGCGCAATGGGCTTCGAGCTGGTCGGCGGCCGGCTGCTGCCCGACGGCCCGGGCAAGAGCGCGCAGCTGATGTACCAGGACGGCGACGGCAAGCGCGTCACCGTCTACCTGCGCAAGCCCGAGCGCGGCACCGACACCGCCTTCCGCTACGAGCAGCAAGGCCGGCTCGGCATGTTCTACTGGGTCGACGAGAAGACCGGCTTCGCGCTCGTCGGCGAGCTGCCGAAAGAGCGCCTGCTCGCGATGGCCAAGTCGATCTACGACCAGGACGCGACGCTGCCGGCGCCTTCGCTGGTGGTGCCGGGGGCGGCGTCGGCGGCAGCATCGGCAGCGGCGTCGGCGGGCGGCCCCATCGGCGTACCGGCCGCCGTGCCCATCGTCGCACCGGCCGCTGCGCCCGCCGCGGCATCGGCCGCGTCCGCCCCGCGCTGCCAGAGCGGCTCGCCGCAACAGGAGGTACGCGGCCGCTGCCTAGAATGATTCGATGCTCTCGCC
The DNA here is from genome assembly GCA_016716535.1 of Betaproteobacteria bacterium. Taxonomy (GTDB): domain Bacteria; phylum Pseudomonadota; class Gammaproteobacteria; order Burkholderiales; family Burkholderiaceae_C; genus Rubrivivax. The sequence goes on from JADJWD010000007.1 coordinate 1,146,274, forward strand.
GCCGCCGCGCCGCACCCTCTCGTGGGCGGCGGCGCACCGGTTGGCGGCCGTCACCTGGCTCGGCTTCGCCTCCGGGCTGCCGCTGGCGCTGACCGGACAGGCGCTGCAAGCCTGGCTCACGGTCGAGGGGCTCGACCTCGCGACGATCGGCTTCCTGTCGCTGGTCGGGCTGCCGTACACGTTCAAGTTCCTCTGGGCGCCGCTGATGGACCGCTTCGAGTGCGTCGGCGCGCTCGGGCGGCGGCGCGGCTGGCTCGTCGTGACGCAGGCGCTGCTGGCGGCGCTGCTGCTGGCGCTGGCCGCCGTTTCGCCGCAGGCTTCGCTGCGCGCGTTTGCGCTGCTGGCGCTGGCGGTGGCGTTTGCGTCGGCGTCGCAGGACGTGGTCGTCGACGCCTACCGCACCGACCTGCTCGGCGCGGCCGAGCGCGGCCTCGGCGCGTCGCTCGGCGTGATGGGCTATCGGCTGGCGATGATCCTCTCGGGTGGCGTGGCGCTGATCTGGACCGACGCGCAGCAAGGCGGCGGCTGGACGTGGCCCGAGGTCTATCGCTTCATGGCCGGTGTGATGGCGGTGGCGGCGGTCGTCTCGGCATCGCTGCTGCCGCGGCTGGCGCGGCCTGGGGACGGTGCGTCGGCCGCATCGGCGACATCGGGCACCGCCACGATCAACCCGCCGCAAGGGTCCGCCCGCCACGACCTCCTCGGCTTCCTCGCCGTGCTCGCCGCGGTGGCCATCGGCGTCGTGCTCAGCGACCGCTTCGCCCCCGGCCTCGCGCGCACGTTGTTCGGCTCTTGGCTCGAAGCGACCGCCCTGCCGCCCGCGCTGCGACAGCGCTGGCTCGATCTCGCGGCGCTGCTGCTGGGCATCTCGTTCACGCTGCCGCTGGCGGCGTGGGCGGCGCGGCGCGCGCGCTTCGAGACGCTATTGGCCGGCCTCGGCAGCTACTTCGCGACGCCGGGCGCGGTCGGCTTCCTCGTTCTCATCGTGCTCTACAAGCTCGGCGACGCCTTCGCCGGCTCGCTGATGACGCCGTTCCTGCTCAAGAGCATGGCGTACAGCTCGGCCGAGGTCGGCGTCGTCAACAAGGTCATCGGCCTGTGGATGACGATCGGCGGCGCGCTCGTCGGCGGTGCGTTGATGCTCAAGCTCGGGCTGTGGCGCTCCCTCGTGCTGTTCGGCGTGCTGCAACTGGCCTCGAACCTCGGCTTCTGGTGGCTGGCGGTCGGCGGCAAGGGCAGCCTCGGCGGCGCCGTGCTGCCGGCTTTCGACTGGGGCTTCGTCAAGCTCGCCGCGGCGACGCCGGTGGACGGGGCGCTCCTGATGGTCGTCGCCTTCGAGAACATCACCGGCGGCATGGGCACGGCGGCCTTCGTCGCCTTCCTGATGAGCCTGTGCAACCAGCGCTTCACGGCGACGCAGTACGCGCTGTTGTCGGCGTTTGCGTCGGTGGGCCGGGTGTGGGTGGGGCCGCTGGCCGGCGTGCTGGCCGAGAGCATCGGCTGGCCGACGTTCTTCCTGCTGAGCACGGCGCTCGCCGTGCCGGCGCTCGTGATGCTGTGGTGGCTGCGCGCGCCGCTGCGGGCGCTGGATGCAGCGCCGGGTTGATGTGAGCAAGGCTGAGCCGGGCACGGCCCTTGCACTTACCGGGCCAAGACCCCAACTTGCCAGAATGCGGCCGATGTCCGACCTGAGCGGCGATCACCTGCCTGCGCCTCTTGCCGGCGCGGCGTGCGCCTGCGCGCGCCACGTCGACCCGGCGCGGCGGCAGCTCTTCACTGGTCTCGTCGGCCTGGCCGGCGCCGCGGCCGGCCTCGCGCCCGCGTCCGACGCGCTGGCACAAGCCAAGCCCGCCGCCGACCCCGAGTGCAAGCGCTCGGCGCTGACCGGCGCCGTGTCGGCCGAGACCGTCGAAGGCCAGGCGCGCCAGCAGTATCTGCAGCTGATGCGCGAGGCGCAGAGCAAGAACGCGCTGGCCGGCGCCGACGACCCGCAGCTGCAGCGGCTGCGCTACATCGCCGGGCGCATCATCCCGTTCACGCCGGCGTGCAACGCCCGTGCGCGCGACTGGCGCTGGGAGGTGCAGCTGCTGCGCAGCAACTCGCTGAACGCGTTTTGCATGCCCGGGGGCAAGATCGCCTTCTTCACCGGCATCCTGGCGCGGCTGAAGCTCAGCGACGACGAGGTGGCGATGATCATGGGCCACGAGGCGGCGCACGCGCTGCTCGAGCACGCGCGCGAGCAGTTCGTCAAGAGCACCGGCACGAGCGTCGGGCTGCGGTTGCTGTCGGCGCTGCTGGGCTTCGGCAACCTCGGCGATCTCGCGGCGCAAGGCACCGCGCAACTGCTGAGCCTGAAGTTCGGCCGCGACGACGAGGGCGAGGCCGACGCGCTCGGCCTGCTGCTGGCCGCGCGTGCCGGCTACGACCCGCGCGCCGGCGTGTCGCTGTGGCAGAAGATGGGCCAGGTGCAAAGCGGCAACGCGCCGCCGGCGTGGCTCTCGACGCACCCCGCGGGACCCGCGCGCACGCGCGAGATCCAGCAGCGCCTGCCGCGCGTCGTGCCGGAGTTCGATCGCGCGGCGGCGCCGGATCGGCGGTTTCCGGTGGCTGGCTAGCTCACCACTTCGCCGGCAGCCCCTTCAGCAGCCGCACGTGGCGGCGGCCGCTTTCGACGTAGCCGCCGCGCTCGAGGTCCTTCATCACGCGCGTCACCATCTCGCGGCTGCAGCCGATGACCTGCGAGATCTCCTTGTGCGAAGGCGCCGGATCGAGGCCGCGCGTGCCGTCGGGCAGCACCACCGCCTGCGCGTCGAGGTACCCCTTCAGGCGCCCGTACACGTCGTTCAGCGCGATCTGGCGCAGGCTGATCGTCGCGTGGCGCGCGCGGCGGATCACCTTGGCCAGCAGCTCGAACGCGAACTGCGGCTGCTCGGCCAGGTGCGCTTCGAGCGTGCGGCGCGTCACCAGCGCCACGACGGCGGGCTCGACGGCCTCGACGTCGGCCGAGCGCGGGCCGCCGTCCAGGCTCATCTCGCCGACGTACTCGCCCGGGCCGTAGACGCCGTAGGTCACCTCGCGGTCGTCGGCGCCGACGCTGTAGGCTCGCAGCCGCCCCTGCACGACGAGGAAGAGCGTGTCGCCGATGTCGTTTTCGGTGATCAGCCGCGTGCCCTTGCGCACGCGCCGCAGTTCGCCGCGGCGCGCCAGCGCGCGCAGGCTCTCGGTGAAAGGGGCCCGCTCGAGCAGCGTGGCCAGGTCGGGTGCGGGGGTCTTGGACGTTTTCGGGGGCATCGTGCGGCGGCGCCCCGCAGCCCGGCCCGCGAACCGTGTCGCGAGCGCGGCCCGTGGGGCGCGCCGATCTTAGCGGCCGGGGTGCGCCGCCTGCTTTTCCTCCGAAGTCATCTCTGCGCCAACTCAGGCGATCTCAGGCACACAGCGGCATGCGCGCCGCGCCCAGCGCGACGGCCGTGCTGCGCAGCGCGCCCACCAGCGGCGGCAGCACCGCCACCTGGCTGACCAGTTCGCGGATGCTGTTCGTGCCGGTCTTGGCGCGGATGCTGCCGATCTGCGTGCGCACCGTCGACACGGCCACGCCCTGCTCGGCGGCGATGCGTGTGGGCTTCACGCCGGCGCACAAGAGGCCGAGCACGCGCGTCTCGGCCGGCGTCAGCTCGCGCGCCCGCGCGTAACCGAGCACCGACAGCTCCTCGCAGACGCCGCGCTTGCCGAGGATCAGGAGCGTCGCGCCGCCGCGCGCATCGGCGCCGGGCAGCGGCACCACCGAGACGGCGACAAAGCGCTCGCCGCGGCCGAGCGTGACGAGCCGCCGGCGGCCGCGCTGCGCGTCGGCCAGCGCCTGCTGCAGCGTCGCCGCCTCGGCCGGCGCCGGGGCGACGAGCGTGCGGCCGTCGAGCTGCAGCGCGCCGTTGCGGCCGAGTTCGCAGCGCGCGACGTGGTTGACGTAGAGGACCTGGCCTTCGCCGTCGACGAGCAGCATGCCGTAGTCGATCTCGTCCAGCATGTGCGCCAGGCACCGCGCCAGCGGCGCGAGTTCGTCGCGCTCGACGGCGCCGGTGGCCGGGGTGGCGCGCAGGGCATGGGCCGTTGCGTTCGCGGCGGGCGCGGTGGCCGGCACGGCGCCGAGCAGGGCGCCGAGCTGGCCGCTGATTGGCAACCGGGCCGGTCCGGCGCCCAGCGGCACCGGCGGCGGGGCGTTCGGGCGCAGCGGGCTGGCAAACGTCTGGAGCATGGTTCGTTCCTCGTTCTTGTCACCGGCGGCGGTATGGCCACCAGACTGAAGCGTAGGGAACGACCTGTTCCGGCGATGGTGAATCCGAACGCGGGAAACGGTGACGGATTCACCTTCCGGCGCCGGCCAGGGCGGCCGTTGCGGGCGGCGCCGGTGGAGTGGCTGGCGCGGCTGGCGCGGCTCGCGCAGTGCAGGGCACCGCGGCGGGCAGGCAGGACCACGATGCCCGAGTCCCGCCTGCGCTGCATCCGCCAGCCGGCGTAAGGAGGCTGCCACCATCGCCCCGCAGCGCGGCGCCGCCGGGGCGCTGACTATGATCTTTGCGATGTCACATCCCGGCCGCGTCCGCGTCGAGGAGATCGCCCGCCATCCGGCGTTCCGACGCCTGGGCGAGCTGCATGCGGCCGGCGTCGCCGTCGACCTGCGCTACGCCGGCAGCAACAACTTTGCCGGCCGGATCCTCTATGGCGGCCTCGACTGCGCCTGGCTGCGCGAGGAAGCAGCCGTGGGGCTCATCGACTCGGCTCGCTGGCTGGCGCTGCGCCGCCCCGGCTGGCGGCTGCTCGTGCTGGACGCGCTGCGCCCGCAGCGTGTGCAGGAGGCGATCTGGGCCGACGTCGCCGGCACGCCCGACGCGGCCTACTTCGCCGATCCGGCGGTCGGCTCGATGCACAGCTACGGCATGGCGGTGGACGTGACGCTGCTCGACGCGCGCGGGCGCGAGGCGGGTGCGGCCGAGATGGGCAGCGGCTTCGACGAGATGAGCGAGGCCTCACACCCCGCGCTGCACGCCGAGCATCTGGCCAGCGGCCGCCTCAGCGCTGCGCAGGTGGGCTTGCGCGAACTGCTGCGCGAAGCGATGGCCGCCGGCGGCTTTGCCGGCATCACGACCGAGTGGTGGCACTTCGACCACGGCCCGCGCGAGCACGTGCGCCGGCAGTATCCGCGGGTGGAGTAGCTACCAGGCCACGCGCGCCACGCAGTCGCTGGCCGGGTTGGCCGCGATCTCGCGGCAGCCTTGCAGCGCGCGCGCCAGCCGCTCCTGCGTCGGGCGCAGGAAGTCATGCTCGCGCTGGCCGCGGCACAGGCGCTCGAGCAGCGCCTTCTGCTCGGTGAGCATGTAGATCTCGACCTGCTGCGACGCGAGGCGATCGGCCTGCGCGGGGCGGCGGCGCTGGATGCCGTCGAAGCGCTCTTCCATGCGCCGCAGCGCCGTCTTGCAGTCGGCGCTGTCGGGGGCGACGGTGGCGGTGGTGGCGGTGGCGGTGGCGGCCACCGGCATCATCGTTGCGGCTGCGGCTGCGGCTGCGGCTGCGGCTGCGGCCGAGGTGCCGGCGCCGCGGTGCCGGGCACGTCGGCCGCCGCGGAGACCAGCGCCTCCTGCGGCGTCAGGTTCGTGCCGGGCACCGTCTGCGGGCAAGGCGGCATCTCCAGCGTGCGCAGCGTCTGCTGCGCGGCGGGGCGGCCGAGCCGCTGCGCGTCGACCTTCAGCACCTCGCGCCGCTGCATCCACACCTGGCGCGCCAGCTCGCAGGCCTGCACGGCCTGGATCGCCTCGCGGCACGGGGTGTCGCGCTCGGGCCCGGGGCGCGCGAGGCCGCAGGCCTCGAGCTTCAGCTCGGCGTGGCGGTGCGCATCGGCGGGCACGCTGGCGCGCTGCTGCTGCTCGACCAGGCGGGCGAGCGCGGCTTCGAACTGCGCCGTGCGCGTCGGCCCGCTCGCCGTCTCGCCCGAGGCGTCTTCGAGGCGCAGGAAGTTGCGGCACAGCGCGCGGTTGAACGCGGTCGTGCAACTGGCCAGGCCGGTGGCCGGCACGCCGGCATCGACGAGCGTGCGGCGCAGCACGCTGTCGTCGACACGCGTGCCGTTCTGCACCAGCAGCTGCGCGAACGTCTGCAACGCCGGGCAGCTGTCGATGATGCGCAGCACCGCGCGGCAGCCGGCGTGTGCGTCGCACAGCTTCAGGCGCGCCGCGGCGGCGGCCGGCAGCTCGGCGCGGCATTGCTCGATCGACTGCTGCGCCTGCGCGGCCGACCAGGGGCAAAGGCCGATGACGGCCGCCAGCACCGCGCCCGCCAGTCCCGTGGCAAAGCCCGGCGGGCACCACCGCGGCTGCCACCGGGGCCGCCACCGTGCCTGCCTCGCCGCCGCCGCGGCCGCGAAGCCGCGCTCGAGCCCTTCGGCACTCCGATCCGATCGCCACTGCACCATCGCGCTGACCCAGGTAAAAAGTCTCGGGCGGATTGTCGCCCCTTGCCGGCGGTGCTCAGCGAGCGTGCTCAACGGCGCCGCTCAACCGCGCACGTGGCGCAGGCCGCTGAAGCGCCGCCTGAACGCCGACCGTCGCCAGCGAGCGACGCCGCATCGTCGGCGCGCAGTGCCGCGGCGATGAGCGCGCCGAGTTCGGCCGCCGCTCGTGCGCCAGCGCGCGCAGCGCATCGACAACGACCGTGTAGCCGTCGGCATCCACCGGCGCCGGCACGGTGACGAGGCCAGAGAGGCCCGCGGCGCCGGCCGCGTGGAGCGTGACGTGGCCGCCGATCTGCGCCGGCGGCGCGATGATCGTGTCGCCCGGCCGGCAGGTGGCCATGAAGACGTAGAGATTCGCGAGCGCCCCCGAGCCGACGCATGACCTCGATGCGCTCGATCGCGCGCAGGCCCATCTCGACCTTGTCACCCGGGTGCCCGAGCGAGGCGGCGACGAGGGCGTGCAGTTCGGCATCGAGCGCGGCTGGTGCCCCGCGTGCCGTGGCCGCGGCGATCTGTTGCACGAGGTCTTCGCAGCGGGCCGGAACCCAGGAGCGGCGTTGCAGCGTGGCGGGCATCGTACGTGCCCGGTGGCGGGGTCTCCCAAGACGCGCACACACCGCGCCAGCGCAACGGAGCGTTGACATCGCTGTGCTAGCGTGCCGCGCAAGACCCAAGACCTACTCCGGGGAGGACCGGTCCATGTCGCGCATGCTTTCGATGTCGTTCCTGCGGCCGCTGCTCGCGGCCGCGCTGCTGCTCGCCGGCGGCGCTGCTTCAGCGCAGCAGCCTTCCACCTGGTACGCCGACCGGCCCGGGGCGTACCTGCTGTTTGCCGGCGGCGGCAGCCAGTACGAACTCGACTGCCGCAGCACCTATTACTACTACGACGACTGCAGCTACGGCCGCGCCGGCGCCGGCAAGCTGGGCCTCGGCTTCCGCTTCGGCAACGGCCTCGGCGTCGAGGGCACGTGGATCGACTTCGGCCGCGCCGGCATCGACAACGGCCGCGTGCCGCGCGACCGGCTGCGCATGCGCGCGCTCGGCGTCAACGCGGTGTTCTCGCTCGCTTTCGGGCCGGCGAGCGAAGGGCTGCTGCGCGTCGGCTTGGTCGACGTGCGGCACGCGCGCACCGACGACACCGCGCCGCAGCACATCTTCACCGCGGCGGTGGGGCTGGCGATGCTGCTGCACCTGGGCCCGCACGCGGCGCTCGAGATCGGCTGGGACGCCACCAGCGGCGAAGGCCGCGACACCGGCACCGCGGTCGCCAGCATGCTGAGTGCCGGGCTGCGCTGGTCGTTCTGATCGCGCGCCTCGCCGTTCGATGACGAACAACCGATGACGCTGCTGACGCTGGCCGACGCGCACCTGGCCTACGGCCACCGCGCGCTGCTCGACGGCGCGTCGCTCGCGCTGCAGGCCGGCGAGCGCGTGGCACTGATCGGCCGCAACGGCGAGGGCAAGAGCTCGCTGCTGAAGATCCTCGCCGGCCTCGAGCAGCCCGACGACGGTACGTTGCAGATCGCCGCCGACGCGGGCCCCGGCCGCGCCTACGTCGCGCAGGAACCGGTCTTTGCGCCCGGCCAGAGCGTCTTCGACGCCGTCGCCGAAGGCGTGGCCGAGGCGCGCGCGCTGCGCGAGCGCTTCGAGGCGCAAAGCGCCGCGCACGCCGGCGCCGACGAGCTGGACCGGCTGCACACGCTGGTCGACGCGCGCCAGGGCTGGCAGTGGGAGCAGCGCGTCGCCGAGACGCTGCACCGGCTCGGCCTCGAAGGCCCGCTCGCCGAAGCGAAAGTGCAGACGCTCAGCGGCGGGCTGAAGAAGCGCGTCGCGCTGGCGCGCGCGCTCGTCGCGGTGCCGGGCCTCTTGCTGCTCGACGAGCCGACGAACCACCTCGACATCGATGCGATCGAGTGGCTGCAGGAGCTGCTCGTGCGCCGCGCCGGCGCGCTCGTCTTCGTCTCGCACGACCGCGCCTTCGTCGACGCGGTCGCGACGCGCATCGTCGAGCTCGACCGCGGCCGGCTGCGCAGCTACCCGGCACGCGACGGGCAGCCGGTCTTCGCCGCCTACGAGGCGGCGAAGGCGCGCGAGCTGGAAGCCGAAGCGCTGGCCGACGCGCGTGCCGACAAGCTGCTGGCGCAGGAAGAGGTGTGGATCCGCAAGGGCGTCGAGGCGCGGCGCACGCGCAGCGTCGGCCGCGTCGCGCGGCTCGAGCGCCTGCGCGCGCAGCGCACGGCGCGCCGTGAACAGCTTGGCCGCGTGCGCCTGTCGGTGGACGCGGGGCTGCCGCCCGGGCGCATCGTCGCCGAACTCGACGACGTGAGCCTGCGTTTCGGCGATCGGGTCATCGTCGATCACTTCACCGCCACCGTGCTGCGCGGCGACAAGGTCGGGCTGATCGGGCCGAACGGCGCCGGCAAGACGAGCCTCCTGCGGCTGATCCTCGGCGAGCTCGAACCGACTTCGGGCCGCGTGCGGCGGGGCACGCGGCTGCAGGTGGCCTACTTCGACCAGATGCGCGCCGCGCTCGACCTGGAGGCGACGCTCGCCGACACGATCAGCCCGGGCAGCGAGTGGATCGAGCTTGGGCCCGAGGGTGGCAAGCGCTCGCGCAATCACGTGATGAGCTACCTCGGCGACTTCCTCTTCGCGCCCGAGCGCGCCAACGCGCCGGTGCGCACGCTGTCGGGCGGCGAGCGCAATCGCCTGCTGCTCGCGCGGCTCTTCGCGCTGCCGGCCAACGTGCTGGTGCTCGACGAGCCGACCAACGACCTCGACATCGACACGCTCGAACTGCTCGAAGAACTGCTCGCCGACTACGACGGCACTGTCTTCCTCGTCAGCCACGACCGGCGCTTCCTCGACAACGTCGTCACGAGCACGATCGCCTGGGAGGGCGACCCCGCTTTCGGCGGCCGAGCCGGCCTGTGGCGCGAGTACGAAGGCGGCTACGAGGTCTGGAAGGAGCAGCGCGAGCGCGCGCGGGTGGCCGCCGCGCCGCCACCGGCGGCGAAACCAGCGCCGTCCCCTGCCGCGGCCACCGCGTCACCCGCGGCGCGCACCAAGCTCAGCTACAAGGAGCAGCGCGAACTGGAGGCGCTGCCGGCGCGCATCGAAGCGCTGGAGGCCGAGCAGAAGGCGCTCGCCGACCAGCTCGCCGACCCGGCCTTCTACGCCCGCGAGGCGCAGCGCGCCGGCGAGCTGAGCCGCCGGCACGGCGAGATCGAAGAGGAGCTGATGGCGTGCCTCGAGCGCTGGGAGGCGCTGGGGGCAAGGGCGCGCTGAGCCGCGGTCACAGAACCGTTCGGGCTGAGTCGAAGCCCGCCCTGAGCCTGTCGAAGGGCCCATCGCGAACAGGCCGCCGCCGTCAGTGCTGGGTCTGCCCCCAGCCCTCGTTCGTCGCCGCCGGGTGCGTACGGCTGACGAGCAGCGCGGCTTGCAGATACAGGCCGTTGAGCAGCCGCTGCGCCTTCGGGCGGTCGAAGCCCGGCCAGCCGGCGATCTCGCGCAGGTTTGTCGTGCCGCGGCGCAGCCGCTCGACCGCTGCGAGCACGGTGCCGGTCAGTTCCAGCAGCCGCAAGTCGGCCGACGGCGTCACGCGGTAGGCCGCGGTGCCGGCGATCTCCGGCAGCAGCGTCTCGCGCGAGCCGCGCTGCGCCACCGCCCACAGCAGCAGCGGCAGCGGCGTGTAGTTGTGCACCAGCGATTGCAGCTCCCGCGGGTCGGGCGCCTTCAGCTGCGCCGGCGCCACCTGCAAGAGCCGCCAGTCCTGCAGCCGCCCGGACAGCAGCGAGACCATCGGGATCGGCGAATGTGCGACGCGCGCCGTCGGGAACAGCGTGATCGGCACCTGGTGCTGCTCGATCTGCACCAGCGCCCGCAGCGCGCGGCCGTGCCGCACCGAGGCGGCCAGCATCGCCAGCATGTCGAGTGCGCCGCCGCCCGCCTCGCCGCCGAAGCGCTGCAAGTCGGCCATCAGCGAAGGCGTCAGCGAACTCAGCCGGGTCAGGCCGGCGATCGAATCGAGCGTTTCCTCGCTCGCGCGCCCGGCCACGGGCTCGGCGCCGCCACGAGGGGCGGCCGTCTGCGCCGGCTGGGTGGTCTGAAAGGGCATGGTCCGCTTGTTGTCGGTGGGACTTCAGCGGCGAGACGGCATCCGGTGTGCCGTGGTTTCGCCGCCTGCGCGTGCCGGATCGTCGCCCTCCGCGGCGCAACAACCTCCGTGCCCGGAGATTGGATGCTGGCGTGAAGAGTTCACGAACGGCACACCTGTTTCAAATGTGTCCGGATGTTGTCATCCCCCACGTTTCCTGTCCTCTGCCCGGTGGATTTGCAGCCGCTGCCAGAAGCGCGCGTCCTGGGCGGTGCCGAAGTTGATGCGCATCAGCGTCGTCGGCCGCGGCGTCGCGTGGAAGAGCGTGCCGGGTGCCGTCAGCCAGCCTTCGTCGAGCAGCAGGTGCGCCAGGGGCTCGGTGTCGGCGCCAACGTCGATCCAGCCGAACAACCCTTCGGGCGGCGTGACGAAGCGGCAGCCGGCCTCGCGCGCCAGACGCACGGTGCGCGCGCGGGCCGCGGCCAAGAGCGCCGCCACGCGCTCGGCGTGCCGGCGCAGGGCGCCTTGCTCCAGGCACCAGGCGATGGCCTGCTCCAGCGGCGCCGGCGTCGTCAGCGTGCCGAGCATCTTGGTGTCGATCAGCCGCTCGGCCAGCGCCGGCGGCGCGGCGACGTAGCCCACGCGCCACTGCGGCACGAGGATCTTCGAGAAGCCCGAGACGTAGACGGTGCGCTGCTGCAGCGCGTCGAGCTGCGCGACGCGCGTGGCGTGTGGCGGCGCCAGCCAGGCGTAGGTGTCGTCTTCGACGAGCCAGAAGTCCAGCGCCTCGGCAAGGCGCAGCAGCCGGTGCGCATGCGCCGGCGCGAGCGACGCGCCGGTCGGGTTGTGCAGCACCGAGACGGTGACGTAAAGGCGCGGCCGGTGCGCCTCGGCCAGGGCCTGCATCACCGCGAGGTCCGGCCCCTCGGGGCCGCGAGGCACCGGCAGCAGGCGCAGCCCCATGCGCGACAGGCGCGCGTACTCGACGGCCCAGCCGGGTTCGTCGACGAGCACGGCGTCGCCCGGCACGAGCAGCGTGCGCGCGACGAGGTCGAGCGCGTGCGTCGCGCCCACCGTCGTGACGATCTGCCCGGCCTCGGCCGGCACGCCGATGTCCGCGAGCCGCCGCACGAGCGCCTGGCGCAGCCGCAGGTCGCCGGCCGGGTCGCCGTACGACAGCCAGCCCGCGGCGCCGGCGCCGGCGGTGACGCGGCGCAGCGCCCGCTGCAGCAGCGGCGCGTCGAGCCACGCTTCGGGCAGCGTGCCCTGCCCGGGCGACGGCGGCGCGCCGCGGCGCAGACGGAACATGCCGCGGATCAGCGCCGTGGCGTCGACCGGGCGCGGCGGGGTTTCGGTGGCGGCGGATGCGCCCGGCGAGGTGACGCCCGCCGCGGGATGGGTCGCGTGGCCCATGGCGGATGCCGACACGTCCACAGCCGCTGCCCCCGGCGCACCGGCACCGCCCGCCGCCACGCGCCCAGGCGCCGCCGCCTCGCGCACGAAAAACCCCCGCTGCGGCCGCGCGTGCACGAGCCCCTGCGCCTGCAGCAGGTCGTAGGCGCCGACAACGGTGCTGGCGCTGACGCCATGCCGCGCCGCGCACTCGCGCACCGAGGGCAGCCGCGTGCCCGGGCTCAGCAGCCGCTGGCGGATGCGCTCGGCAAACCGCTCGGCGAGCTGTTCACTCAGCGTCGCGCGGCCGGCGCGCGCGAGGCGGTCTTCGCGGGGCGCGGCGCGCGGCAGGGCCGCCTGTGTGGTTGACATCGGCAATACACCGGTTGGATGTGTGATGCAAAGTGTATTGCCGCTGTATTGGTCTGCGCCGTTGCGCGCCGCTAGACTGGCCGCATGTTGACCGGCTCCGAATGGGCCGCGCTGCTGCTGGTCGCCACCGCGATGAGCTTCACGCCGGGCCCGAACACGACGCTGTCGGCGGCTCTCGCCGCCAACCACGGGCTGCGGCACGCGATGCCGTTCGTGCTGGGCGTGCCGGTCGGCTGGGGCGTCATCGTCGTCGCCTGCGCACTCGGGCTCGGCGCGCTCTTGCAGACAGCGCCGGTGCTGCGCGGCGCGGTCAAGTGGGCCGGTGTCGGCTACCTGCTGTGGCTCGCCTGGCGGCTGTTCGAGTCGGCGCGGCTCGCCGAAGCCGACCGCGAGCGCTTCGATGTCGGCTTCGTCCAGGGCGCGCTGCTGCAGTTCGTCAACATCAAGGCGTGGATCCTGGCCTGGGTGGTCAGCGCCGGGTGGATCAGCCGCGACGTGGGAGCCGATGGCACCGAAGCGACGCTGATGCGGCTGGCGCAGGTGCTGCCGGTGATGATGGCCTTCGCGCTCGCGAGCAACCTCACCTACGCGTCGGTCGGCGCGGCGCTCAGGCAGTGGCTGGCCAGCGGGCGCCGGCTGCTCGTCTTCAACCGCGTGCTGGCCGTGCTGCTGGCCGGGACGGCGTTGTGGATGGCGCGCTCATGAACGCGCCCTCGGCGGCGAGCACGACGCCGCACGTGGCGACGCACCCGCCCGCGCACCTCGCCGCGCGCGGCTACGCCTTCGGCGTCCTCGGCGTGCTGATCTTCGCGCTGACGATGCCGATGACGCGGCTGGCCGTCGGCGACGCGGCGGCGCCGCAGTTGCCGCCGGCGTTTGTCACCGCCGGCCGCGCCGCGCTGGCGGGGCTGTTGAGCCTCGCCTTCCTGTTCATCACCGGCGGCGCGCGGCTGCGCTGGCCGCCGAAGCGGCTGCTGCCGGCGCTCGCCGTCTCGGCCGCCGGCACGGTGGTCGGCTTTCCGCTCGGCTTGGCCATGGCGCTGCGCGAGGTGCCGGCGATGCACGCGTCGGTGGTGACCGGCATCATCCCGCTCGGCACCGCGGTCGTCGCCGCGCTCGTGCTGCGCCAGCGCGCGTCGGCCGGCTTCTGGGCCTGCGCGGCGGCGGGCTGCGCGCTCGTCGTGCTCTTCGCGTACCTGTCGGGCGGTGGCCGCTGGGTCGCCGCCGATGCCTGGCTGGCGCTGGCAGTGGCGAGCACGGCGTTTGGCTACGTCGCCGGCGCGCGGGTGTCGATGCACCTGAGCGCGCAGGCGACGATCTGCTGGGTGCTCGTGCTGTCGCTGCCGCTGACGTTGCCGGCGATGCTGTTCACGTGGCCCGCGGCGCCGGCTTCGGCCGCGGCCTGGGGCGGCTTTGCGTACGTCACGCTGTTTTCGATGTGGCTCGGCTTCTTCGCCTGGTACCGCGGCCTGGCCGAAGGCGGCGTGCTGCGCGTCAGCCAGGTGCAACTCGCGCAGCCGTTTCTCGCGCTGCTGGCGGCCGTGCCGATCCTCGGCGAACGGCTCGAACCGCTGACGGTGGGCTTCGCGCTCGCCGTCGTCGCCGTCGTCTTCATCGGCAAGCGCATGCCCATTCCTCCCAGCACGCCCTCCACCACGCCCTCTGCCCTGCCCCGACCATGACCACTGCCTGGACGATGGCGCGCCGCGCCGCCCGCCTGAACCCCTCGACGATCCGCGAGATCCTGAAGCTCACCGAGCTGCCGGGCATCGTCTCGCTGGCCGGCGGCCTGCCGGCGGCCGACGGCTTTCCGGTCGACGCGATGCGCGCGGCCACCGAACGGGTGCTGCGCGAGCAGCCGCGCGAGGCGCTGCAGTACGCGGCCAGCGAAGGCTACGGGCCGCTGCGCGAATGGGTGGCGGGCGAACTGGCGGCGCAGGGCCTCACTGTCGACGCCGCGCAGGTGCTCATCACCACCGGCTCGCAGCAGGGGCTCGATCTCGTCGGCAAGGTGCTGATCGACCCCGACAGCCGCGTCGCCGTCGAGTCGCCCACCTATCTCGGTGCGTTGCAGGCGTTCGCGCCGTTCGAGCCGCGCTTCGTCGCGGTCGAAGGTGACGACGAAGGGCCCGACCCGGCGGCGTTGACGGCCGCGCGTGGCGCGCGCTTTCTCTACCTGCTGCCGAACTTCCAGAACCCCAGCGGCCGCTGCCTGAGCGCCGCGCGCCGCGCCGCGCTGGCCGACGCGGCCACCGCGATCGGCCTGCCGGTCGTCGAAGACAACCCGTACGGCGAACTGTGGTTCGACGCGCCGCCGCCGCCGCCGATCTCGGCGCGGCTGGGCGATGGCGCCGTCTATCTCGGCTCGTTTTCGAAGGTGCTGGCGCCGGGGCTGCGGCTGGGCTACGTCGTCGCGCCGAAGGCGCTGTACCCCAAGCTGCTGCAGGCCAAGCAGGCGGCCGACCTGCACACGCCGGGCTTCAACCAGCGCATCGTCTACGAGGTCGTGCGCGACGGCTTCCTGCACACGCACGTGCCGGCGATCCGCGCCCGCTACCGGACGCAACGCGACGCGATGCGCGCGGCGCTGGCGCGCCACCTGCCGAGCGGCTGCCGCTTCAATGCGCCGGCCGGCGGCATGTTCTTCTGGGTCACGCTGCCACAAGGCCTCGACGCGACGGCGCTGCTGCCGCGCGCGGTGGAGGCCGGCGTCGCCTACGTGCCCGGGGCGCCGTTCTTCGTCGGCGACGCCGAAGCCGCGCATGCCAACACGCTGCGCTTGTCGTTCGTCACCGTGCCCGCGCCGCTGATCGAGCAAGGCGTGCGCGCACTCGGCGGCGTGCTCGCTGAAGCGCTGGCCGCGCAGGAGGCAACGCAATGACCCAGCACCGCTTCGACCAGGTCGATGTCTTCAGCGCGCAGCCGCTGAAGGGCAACCCGCTCGCCGTCGTGCACGACGCGGCGGCGCTCGACGACGAGACGATGGCGGCGTTCGCGCGCTGGACGAACCTGTCGGAGACGACGTTCGTGCTGCCGCCCACCGACCCGGCGGCCGACTACCGCGTGCGCATCTTCACGCCGATCGGCGAGCTGCCGTTCGCGGGGCACCCGACGCTCGGCACCTGCTGGGCGTGGCTGGCCGCGGGCGGGCGGCCGCGTGAGGCGGGCGTCGTCGTGCAGCAGTGTGGTGTCGGTCTCGTGCGCGTGCGTCGTGATGCCGCGCAGCCCGCCCGCCTGGCCTTCGCCGCGCCGCCAACACGCAAGAGCGGCCCGCTCGAGCCCGAAGTGCTGGCACAGGCGATGCGCGCGTTGGCTCTGCCCGCTGACGCGGTGCGCGGTCACCAGTGGGTCGACAACGGCCCGGGCTGGGCGGCGCTGCTGCTGGACAGCGCCGCGCGCGTGCTGGCGATCACGCCCGACTGGGCGGCGCTCGGCGCGTTGAAGCTCGGGGTCGTCGGCGCGCACGACGCCGCCAGCGATGCAGCCTTCGAGCTGCGTGCCTTCATCGGCGGCGGCAACATCGAAGACCCGGTCACCGGCAGCCTCAACGCCAGCGTCGCGCAGTGGCTGATGCGCACCGGCGTCGCCGGCGACGCGTACGTCGCGGCGCAGGGCACGGCGCTTCGCCGCGCCGGCCGCGTGCACTTGCAGCGCGACGGCGCCGACATCTGGGTCGGCGGCGACGTCGTGCGCTGTGTGCAAGGGGAGCTGACGCTTTGATGCGGGCGGCAGCGGGAGGCGGCGCGGCCACGCCGGTCGCGCAGGTCGACCACATCGTCATCGCTGCGGCGACGCTTGCCGAAGGCGTCGCTTGGTGCGAAGCGACGCTCGGCGCCACACCCGGCCCGGGCGGCCGGCACGCGCTCTTCGGCACGCACAACCGGCTGCTGAAGATCGAGAGCGAGGTCCATCCGCTCGCGTACCTCGAAGTGATCGCCGCCGAAGCGCAAGCGCCGGCGCCGGCGCGGCGGCGCTGGTTCGGCCTCGACGAGCCGACGACGCAGCAACGGCTGGCCGCGCACGGGCCGCAGCTCTTGCACGTCGTCGTGCGTACGACGGCGATCGATGCGCAGCTCGCGGCGCTGGCCGCGGCGGGCGTCGATGCCGGCGTCGCGCTCGCCGCGTCGCGCGCGACGCCGCAGGGTGAGCTGCGCTGGCGTATCGCGGTGCGGCCGGACGGCCGGCTGCTCTTTGGCGGCGCGTTGCCGACGTTGATCGAGTGGCCGGCGGAGGCGTTCGCGGCGGTTGCGGCAGCCGGGACCGCGCGTCACCCGGCGACGGCGATGCCCGCCTCGCCCGTTCGGCTGCGCGAGGTATCGCTGATCGGCCTGCCGGACGCCGTTGCCGCGGCGCTGCGCCTGGGGGCCGTCACGTTCATGGCACAGTCGCCGAAAACGCCCGCGCCGGCCGAAGGCGGCCTCGGCGTCACGCTCGACACGCCGCGCGGCCCGGTGACGCTGCATGCGCCGCCGCCCCAGGAGACCCGATGACCGAAGAGTTGTTCCGCAACGACGCGACGTTGTTCGAGTGTGAGGCGCGCATCGTCGCCGTCGACGACGCGGGCATCGAGCTGGATCGCACCGTCTTCTATCCGCAAGGCGGCGGACAGGCGGGTGATGCCGGCTGGCTGGTGCTGTCTGATGGCACGGCGCTGGCGATCGCCGACACGCGCAAGCACCCCGAACGTGCCGGCGCCATCGCGCATGTGCCGGCGTCGGACGCCGACCCCGCGGCATGGCGCGCTGCCTTCGTCCCTGGCGCCGCCGTCACCGCCCGCATCGACGGCCAGCGCCGCCGCGCGCACATGCGGCTGCACACCGCGACGCATCTGCTGTGCGCGCTGGTGCCGCACCCGGTGGACGGCTGCTCGATCACCGCCGGCTACGCGCGGCTGGACTTCCACATGAACGAGCCGCTGGACAAGGAGGCGCTGACCGCCGGCATCGCGCGCTTCGTCGCCGCGCGGCGTCCGGTACGCCACCGTTGGATCAGCGAGGCCGAGCTCGACGCCAACCCGGGCCTCGTGCGCAGCATGCGCGTGCAGCCGCCGCGGTCGGCCACGGGCGAAGGGCGCGTGCGCGTCATCGACATCGAGGGCGTCGATGCGCAGCCGTGCGGCGGCACGCACGTCGCCGACACGCACGAGGTCGGCGACGTGATCGTCACGAAGATCGAGAAGAAGAGCGCGATGACGCGGCGCGTCGTGCTCGGATTTGCGGTTGCGCCGGCGACGGCGGCGGGCTGACGGGCGAGTTCGACGGCGTGAAAAAGCCCGCCGAGGCGGGCTCTGTATCGTCAGGCCGCGCGGCCGCTCACTGATTGCGGAAGTTGTCGTGGCAGCCCTTGCAGGCCTTGCCGACTTCGCCGAACGCGGCCTTCAGGTTGTCGAGGTTGTTGGTCTTCGACGCGGCGACGAGCTTGGCGACTTCGTCCTGCATCTTCTTGGCGCCGGCGTCGAAGTCGGCCCGCTTGGTCCAGATGGCCGGCGCGGCAGTGCCCTTGGCGGTGCCGGGGGTGCCTTCGACGAAGCCGGCGAACGGCAGCTTGGACAGCGTGGCGACGAGTTCGGCGTTGGCTGTCGCGATGGCGGCGTCGTAGGGCACGCGGCCTTGCACCATCGCGCCGATGCGGCCGAAGTGGTTGGCCATCACGAACATGCCGCTCTGGCGGTACTTGACCGCGTCCTCGGGCTTCTGGAACTGCGCCGCGGCGGGCAGCGAGAAGGCGGCAGCGGCCAAGGTCAGGGCGGCAAGGAGGGGACGGTTCATGGTGCGAGAGGCTCCGTAGACTGTGGATTGTGGGTTGGGGTTGCGTCGCGACGGGAAGCGGGACAGCGGGCGCGCGATGCTAACCACGCCGCGTGTACGCCCTGCGCCGCGCGCTGATTCCCGATGGCCTCCCTGGGGAAAGCCCCGAGACGCGGTGACTGACAATGAATCCGACGGCGACTCTTCGGAAGTATGGTTGACCTCGTGAACACGACCGCATCGTCTTCTTCGAACGCTTCTTCGGCTGCCTCGGCCGGCGGTGGCCGGCCGATGGGCGCGATGCGCACCGTGCGTGTCTGGGACCTGCCGACGCGCATCGTGCACTGGGCGCTCGCGCTGGCCATCGTCGGCCTCGTCATCACCGGCAATGTCGGCGGCTCGGCGATGACATGGCACTTCCGGCTCGGCCATCTGGTGCTCGCGTTGCTCGTCTTCAGGCTGCTGTGGGGCCTGGTGGGCGGGCGCTGGTCGCGCTTTGCGAGCTTCGTCTATGCGCCGGCGACGACGCTGCGTTATCTGCGCGGCGCCGCGCGGCCCGGCGAACACCTCGACGTCGGCCACAGCCCGCTCGGCGCGGCGTCGGTGTTCGCGATGCTCGCGATCCTGATCGTGCAAGTGGGCACCGGCCTCGTCGGCGACGACGAGATCGCCAACGTCGGGCCGTTGAACAAGTACGTCGCCACCGCCACGGGCCTGGCCGCGACCGCCTGGCACAAGGGCTACGGCAAGGCGATCCTCATCGCGCTCGTTGTGCTGCACATCGGCGCGATCGTGTTCTACCGGCTGCGCCGCGGCAAGAACCTCGTCGGGCCGATGCTGAGCGGCGACAAGGCGCTGCCGGAGGCGTCGGTCGATGTGCCGGCCAGCCGCGACGACCTGCGCACGCGCGGGCTGGCGCTCGTGCTGGCGCTGGCAAGTGCGGCGCTTTCGATCTGGGTGATGCGGCTGGGCGGGTGACCGTGGCCATGACGCAGGGGCAGCCCGACGCACGATGACCGCGGACACACGCACCGAGATCGTCACCGTCGGCGCCGGCGAGCTGTCGGGGCTGGACGCGGTGCGCGACCTCTTTCGCGAGTACGCCGCCGGCCTCGGCGTCGACCTGTGCTTCCAGCGCTTCGACGACGAACTGGCGGCGCTGCCCGGCGACTACGCCGAGCCGCGCGGCGTGCTGCTGCTGGCGCTGATCGACGGGTCGCCCGCCGGCTGCGGCGCGATGCGGCCGCTGGCCGATGTCGACTACCCGAACGCCTGCGAGATGAAGCGGCTGTACGTGCGCCGCGCGTTCCGCGGCTTCGGCCTCGGGCGCACGTTGACGCAGGCGCTGCTCGAGCGCGCGACGCGCGCCGGCTACTCGACGCTGCTGCTGGACACGCTGGACGACATGGAGGCGGCGCGGGGGCTGTACGAGTCGCTCGGCTTCAGCGAGATCCCGCCGTACTACTTCAACCCGATCGCCGGCGCGCACTACCTGAAGGTCGATCTGCAGGACCCGGGCACGCGCTGGTGAGTAGCGCGCAGAGCGGGGCCAAGCGGGGCGGGGCAGTGCCGGTGCGGCATCATCGGGCCCAGGCCTGATCTCGGTTCGATCGCGCTTCGATCCTGCTTCGATTCCCCTTCGATCCCGCACCGATTCCCCCGATGACCCCAACCCCTGAATCCGTCGAGCTGCGCGCCGGCGACCTTCGCCTGGCGCTGCGCGCCGACCTCGGTGCCTCGATCGCGGGGCTGTGGCGTGGCGAGCTGCCGGTGCTGCGCAGCAGCGAGCCGCAATCGCTGGCCAGCTCGCGCCTTTCGGGCTGCTATCCGCTCGTGCCGTACAGCAACCGGCTGGGTTACCGGCGCTTCCGCTGGCAGGGGCGCGAGTACACGACGGCGCCGAACTTCGACGACGACAACCCGCACTCGGTGCACGGCGTCGCCTGGCAGCGACCGTGGGCGGTGGCCGAAGCTTCGGCCACCGAGGCGCGGCTGCGCTACGAACATCGTGGCGACGCGCACTGGCCGTTTGCCTTCGAGGTCGAGCAGCGCTTGCGGCTCGAGCCCGGCGCACTCGACGCGCAGCTCGTGTTCACCAACCGCGCGGCGCAGGCGCAGCCGGCGGGCCTCGGCTGGCACCCGTACTTCCCGAAGCGCTCGCGCAGCCGGCTGCACATCGAACTGGCCGAGCGCTGGGACAACGACGCCACCGGGCTGCCGGTGCGCCGCGTCGTGCAGCCGGGCATCGATGCCGACGTGGCGCACCTCGACTTCGACAACTGCTTCGCCGGCTGGCGCGGCGCGGCGCGGCTGCGCGACGAGAAGCTGTCGCTGCGGCTGACTTCGTCGCTGCCGTACCTGGTGGTCTTCACGCCGCAGACCAGGCCGTACTACTGCGTCGAACCGGTCAGCCACGTCAGCAACGCCGTGCACCTGGCCGACCCCGCGGCGCACGGGCTCGCGACCGTCGAGCCGGGCGCCTCGATCGAGGCCTGGATGCGGCTGGAGGTGGCCGCGGCGTGAACGAAGATGCCGCGGCCTGGACGGCGCTGCCGGTGCCGCCTTCACTGCTCGGCGAGTCGCCGTTCTGGCACCCGGACGAAGCGGCGCTGTACTGGTGCGACATCCCCGGCCGCGCGCTGCACCGCTTCGCGCCCGGCAGCGGCGAACACCGGCACTGGTCGTTCGACAGCGAGCCGGCCTGCTGCGCGCCGCGGCCCGATGGCACGCTGCTCGTCGCGCAACGCGACGGCCTCTTCGTCTTCGACCCGGCGCACGAACGCCGCCGGCGACTCGCGGCGCCGCCGTACGACGAAGCGCAGACGCGCTTCAACGACGGCAAGGCCGACGCGCAAGGCCGCTTCTGGGTCAGCACGATCTTCGAGCCGCGCACGGCGCCGCGCGCGGCGCTGTACCGCTACGCGGCCGGGCGGCTCGACCGGCTGGCCGGCGACGCGACGGTCGGCAACGGGGTTGCCTTCAGCCCGGACGCGCGCACGCTGTACTGGGCCGACACGACGAGCCACCGCATCGACGCGTTCGACTTCGACATCGCCGCCGGCGCGCTGTCGAACCGCCGCGTCTTCGTGCAGTTCACGCCGAAGCCGGCCAACGGCGACCTCGGCGGCTACGGCGGACGACCCGATGGCGCCGCGATCGACGCCGAGGGTGCGCTGTGGGTGGCGATGTTCGAAGGCCAGCGCCTCGTGCGGCTGGCACCGGACGGCCGGCTGCTCGACGAGCTGCCGCTGCCGGTGCGCTGCCCGACGATGCCGTGTTTCGGCGGCGCCGATTTGAAGACGCTGTACGTGACGACATCGCGCGAGAAGCGGCCGGCCGACGAGCTGGCCGCGCAGCCGCTGGCCGGCGCGGTGCTGGCAGCGCGCGTCGCGGTGCCGGGGCTGCCGGTGCACTTCGCGCGCGCTTGAAGTGGACCTGAAGCGTGTACCTGAAGCCTGAAGGACGACTGCGACGATGACGCCGCGCCTCGACCGCGCCGCGCTGCTGGCGCGACTGGCTACGCCACGCAACTGGGACCTCGCCATCGTCGGCGGCGGCGCCACGGGCCTGGGCGTCGCGCTCGACGCCGCGGCGCGCGGCCTGGCCGTCGTGCTGCTCGAAGCCGATGACTTCGCGAAGGGCACGAGTTCGCGCGCCACCAAGCTCGTGCACGGCGGCGTGCGTTATCTCGCGCAGGGCAACGTCGCGCTCGTGCGCGAGGCGCTCGTCGAGCGCAGCACGCTCCTGGCCAACGCGCCGCACCTGGCGCAGCGGTTGCCGTTTGTCGTGCCGACCTACAGCCGCTGGGAGCAGCCTTTCTACGGCATCGGCCTGAAGCTGTACGACGCGCTTGCCGGCGCGCGCGGCCTCGGGCCGACCGAGTGGCTCTCGGCGCGCCGCACGACCGAGCTGCTGCCGACCGTCGCGCGCGCCGGGCTGGCCGGCGGCGTGCGCTACTGGGACGGTCAGTTCGACGACGCGCGGCTCGCCGTCGCTCTCGCGCGCACCGCGGCGGCGCGCGGCGCGCTGGTGCTGAACCACCTGCCGGTCGAAGGCCTCGTGCGCGACGCCGGCCGCGTCGTCGGCGTGCGCGCGCGGGACAGCGAATCCGGCCGGCACTTCGACATTGCCGCGCGCTGCGTCATCAACGCCGCCGGCGTGTGGGTCGACGCGGTGCGCGACATGGACCGCGACGCCGGTGCGCCGGCGCGCGCGCCGATGGTCGCGCCGAGCCAGGGCGTGCACCTCGTCGTCGACCGCGCCTTCCTGCCCGGCACGCATGCGCTGATGGTGCCCAAGACGAGCGACGGCCGCGTGCTCTTCGCGGTGCCGTGGCTCGGCAAGACGATCCTCGGCACCACCGACACGCCGCGCGACGACCTGGCGCTCGAGCCCGAGCCGTTCACGGCCGAGGTCGACTTCATCCTCGGCGAGGCGGCGCGTTACCTGGCGCGGGCGCCCGCGCGCGCCGACGTGCGTTCGGTGTGGGTGGGCTTGCGGCCGCTCGTCAAGCCGCCGGGCGACGAAGGCGAAGGCGAAGGCCACGAAAGTGGCGCCGCGCAGGTGCACACGAAGACGCTGTCGCGCGAGCACACGGTCGTGGTCGGCCGCTCGGGCCTGGTCACCGTGACCGGCGGCAAGTGGACGACTTATCGCGCGATGGCCGAGGACGTGCTCGAGCGGGCGATGGCGCGCGGCCTCGTGCCGCGCCGCCCGGCCGGGGCGACGGTGCGGCTGCCGCTCGTCGGCGCCGCGCCCGGCCGGCCGCTGGCCGAGCCGCCCGGCGAACACGGCTACGGCAGCGAGGCCGAGGTGCTGCGCGCGCTGCCCGGCGCCACGAAGTGGCTCTGGCGCGACGCCGAGAGCGGCCAGGGCGGCCTGAGCGAGGCGATGGTGCGCTTCGCGGCGCGGCACGAGATGGCGCGCACGGTCGAAGACGTGCTGGCGCGCCGCTGCCGGCTGTTGTTCCTCGATGCCGCCGAGGCGGCGCGCCAGGCGGCGCCGGTGGCGGCGCTGCTGGCCGAGGAGCTGGGGCACGCGGTGGACGCCGCGCCGTTCGTCGCGCTGGCGCGACAGTACGCGCGTGTGCCGTGAGCGTGGGGTGAGCGCCGGGTGAGCGCGCCAATGAGCGCCGCTCGAGCGCCGCGCTCAGGCGCCCGAGGGGTACTTCACCGAGCAGCCGTAGGCGCGTGTCTGCGCCACGCTGACCGGCTTGCCGGCCAAAGTCTCGGCGAGCGCCGCCTTCACGTGGTTGGTGGCGCCGGCGATGTCGGCGACGTTCGCCGTCGGCTTGCTGTCGATGGCGCCGGCGTAGACGAGTGTGCCGCGGGTGTCGATGACGTACATGTGCGGCGTCGTGCGCGCGCCGTAGGCGCGGCCGACCTTGCCCTCGGGGTCCATCAGCGTCGCGGTGGCGGCGGCGCGCTGGCTCGCCATCCACTGGCCGAGCGCGGCCGGCTCGAGGTAGTCGCCGTGCGCCGGGTCGACGGTGTTGATCGCCAGCCAGACGACGCCGCTGGCGGTGGCCTCGCGTTGCGAGCCCTGCATGTTGGCGCTGCGGTAGTGCTTCTGCACGTACGGGCAGCCGGGGTTGACCCACTCGAGGACGACCGTCTTGCCCTTGAAGTCGGCCAGCGAGACGGTGCGCCCGGCCGTGTCGCGGGCGCTGAAGGCCGGGGCCGGCTGGCCGACGGTGGCGACCGTGTTGGCGTGCACGGCGCTGCCGGCACCCGCGAACGCAGTGGCGAGCGCGAAGGCGCAGAAGGTGGATGCAGTGGAGGCGAGCAGGTTCATCGTCGTTCTCCGGCAAGTGGCCGCGGCGCGCGCACCGCGCGCCGCGCACGATCAATCGGGCAACTGTGCCAGCGCCCCAGTGACTTCAGCGACCGAGAGGATTTCGCTCAGCAGGCGCGGCGCCGCCGCGCCCGGCACGTGAAGCGCGTAGACGGGCACGCCGCTGCGCTGCATCCGCGCCAGCTCGGCGGCGATCGTGGCGTCGCGGCGCGTCCAGTCGGCGCGCATCAGCACGACGTGCTTGCGCTCGAAGGCGGCCATCACCTCGGCCTGCGCGAGCGTCGTGCGCTTGTTGAACTGGCAGGTCACGCACCACGCGGCGGTGAAGTCGACGAACACCGGCCGGCCGGCGGCCAGCGCCTGCGCCACGCGCTCGGTGGACCAGGCTTGCCACGCGTCGTCGGCAGCGCGGCCGGTGGTCGCGCCGGCCGCAGCGCCCGGCGTCGCCGCCACCGCGTCCTGCCGCCATGAAGGCACCGCCCACACCAGCGCCGCGGCCAGCAGCACCATCGCCACCGCGCCGAAGCCGCGCCGCGCGCCGCGGCCGAGCGTCGGCGAGCCGAGCGCCCAGGCGCCGAACGCGACCGCGACAAGCAGGCCGAGCAGCGCCGCGACGCCGTCGATCGACGTCTGGTGGCCGAGCACCCAGGCCAGCCAGACGACGGTGGCGAACATCGGGAACGCCATCAGCGCCTTGAAGCTGGCCATCCACGGCCCCGGCCGCGGCAACGCGCGCGCGAGTTGCGGCCAGGCGCTCGCGGCCAGGTACGGCAGCGCCATGCCCAGGCCGAGCGCGGCGAAGATCGCCAGCGCCTGCGCCGGCGGCAGCGTCATCGCCACGCCGAGCGACGCGGCCATGAACGGCGCCGTGCACGGTGACGCGACGGCCACCGCGAGCACACCGGTCAACGCGGAGTCGACGAGCGGGTGTTTCGCCTGCGCCGCGGCGACCTCGCTCGGCAGCAACGAGCCGATCTCGAACACGCCGGCGAGATTCAGCCCGATCAGCGTGAAGAGCACCGCCAGCGTGGCGATGACGGCCGGCGACTGCAGCTGGAAGCCCCAGCCGATCTGCTCGCCGCCGGCGCGCAGCGCCAGCAGCAGCGCGGCGAGTGCGACGAACGAGACGACGACGCCGGCCGTGTAGGCAAGCCCACCGGCGAGCAGCGCGCGGCGGTCTTCGGCGTGGCGGGTGAAGCCGATCACCTTCAGCGACAGCACCGGGAAGACACACGGCATCAGGTTCAGCAGCGCGCCGCCGGCCAGCGCGAGCACGAGGGCGAGCGCGAAGCCGGGCAGCGGCGTGGCGGGAGTTGGCGATGTGGCCGACGCGTTCGCTGCGTTCGATGAATCAGGCGCGGCGGGGGTTGCTGCCGCGGCCGGTGCGGCGGCCGGCCCGGCTTGCGCGAGAGCCGGCCAAGCCGTCGTCACCTGCACCGCCACTTCGAGACCGGCGCCCTGGCCCGCCGCCGTCAGTACCGCCGGCATCGTCACCGGGCCGGCGCTGCGTTGCGGGTCCAGCGCCAGCGCCGCGCTCCAGGCGCCGCCTTCCCAGCGCCCCTGCACCGGCGCGGCGTTGTTCAGCACGCCGGCGGTCTCGGGGAAGAACTGCAACGCCTTGCCGTGCCACGCGGCGGGCAGACCGGTGATGCGCACCTGCAGCGCGTCGCTTGTCACCTGCGCCTCGGCCTGCGCGCCGGCGGCCGGCTTGGGCGTCGCGTCGGCCGCGGCGGCGTAGGCCGCGGCATGCGCAGCGGTCGCGGCGCGCGCCGGCAGCGTCAGCGCGAAGTCGCCGCCCTCGGGGATGCAGACCTCCTTGCACACCAGCCAGTCGGCGCGCAGCTTCACCTCGAGCGCTTCGCCGGCGAAGCCGGCCGGCACCTGCACCGCCACCGGCAGCAGCACGCGGCCTTCGTAGCCGAAGTTCATCAGCGGGCCGATCGGCAGCCGCGCCGGCGTCGGCCAGCGGATCTCGCCGGGGTTGAAGCCCGCAGGCAACGTGAAGGCCAGCGTCGTCGGCAGGCCCGAGTCGCCCGGGTTCTTCCAGTAGGTGTGCCAGTGCGGCGCGTGCTCGATCAGCAAGCCGAGTTCGAGCGGCTTGCCGGCAGCCACACCCTCGGGCGCGTGCGCGACGAGTTCGGCGCGCACCTGCGGCGTGCTGACCACCGCCTGCGGCGCGGCGGCCGCGGCCAGGGCCACGCTCGCCAGGCCGATGGCGGCGGCGAAGCGGCGGAGAAATGGAACGCGTGAAGACAGGCGTGCAGACATCAGGGCGCGATGATGAACCAACGCGGGCCCGGCCGTGCAACACCGGGCATCAGCGGGGCGTCGGATGCGGGTCGGTGCCGGGGGCTATGCGCCTCGCCGCGCGCCCGCACCTTCACCTCCGGGGGCGGCCCGTCCGGAGGCGTGCGGGTTTGTTCGTATAATCCCGCGGCTTTGCCCGCCCCGTCCGAAGGCTGTGGCCAAGGCGCACGTGATGGCGAATCGAACGAACTCAACCATCGCCCCGCGTGCCGCCTCCACCGAAGCCGGCCGCCGCCCCGCGCGCGACCGGTGGGACGATGACGACGATGGGGACGACAAGCCCGCCTTCAAGACGCTGACCCGGGAGGAAGCGTCGGCCTTGCTCGCCAAGGAGCCGCCACTGAACCCGTGGCGCGTGATTGCCGTGCAAGCCGGGGTGGGCGTGGCAGTGGCGCTGCTGGCAGCGCTGCTCACGGGCAGGGTGGAGGTGGGGTGGTCGGCGCTTTACGGCGCCGCGTGCGTGGTGGTGCCGGGTGCGTTGATGGCGCGCGGCATGACCAGCCGCCTCAGCAGCATGTCGCCCGGCGCGAGCGCCGTCAGCTTCATGTTGTGGGAGATGGTGAAGATCGCGGTTTCGATCGCCATGCTGATGCTGGCGCCGAAACTCGTGCAAGGCCTGAGCTGGCCGGCGTTGCTGGCGGGCCTGGTGCTGTGCATGAAGGTGTACTGGCTCGCGCTGCTGTGGCGCGGGCGGCGGTGACGAACAACGTCGAACAACCGACGAGCGAGCAGCGGACGAGCAAACGAGATGGCAGCAGCAACGGGCAACGCGCCGAGCGCCGGTGAATACATCATTCACCACCTGCATCACCTGCAGGTCGGCAACGGCTTCTGGACCTTCAATCTCGACTCGATCTTCTGGTCGGTGGTGACCGGCCTGCTCGGCAGCTGGGTGCTGTGGCGCGTCGCGAAATCGGTGACCTCCGGCACCCCGGGGCGGCTGCAGGCGGCCGTCGAGTTCCTCGTCGAGATGGTCGACACGCAGGCCAAGGGCATCGTCCACAACGCGCACAGCCGCAAGATGGTCGCGCCGCTGGCGCTGACCGTGTTCATCTGGATCTTCCTGATGAACGCGATGGACCTGCTGCCGGTGGATCTGCTGCCCTGGTTCACCGAGAGGGCCGGCATCCCTTACCAGCGCGTCGTGCCCACCGCGGACCTGTCGGTGACGATGGCGCTGTCGATCTCGGTGCTGCTGATCTGCATCTTCTACAACCTGAAGATCAAGGGCGGCGGCGGCTGGCTGCACGAGCTGCTCTCGGCGCCGTTCGGCGCCAAGTGGTACCTGGCGCCTTTCAACCTGGGCATGCAGCTGATCGAGTTCGTCGCCAAGACGGTGAGCCACGGCATGCGGCTGTTCGGCAACATGTACGCCGGCGAACTGATCTTCATGCTGATCGCGCTGATGGGCGGCGCCTTCTTCACCGCGGTGGGCCTGCCGTTGGCGCTGGGCCACGTCATCGCCGGCACCGCCTGGGCCATCTTCCACATCCTGATCATCACCTTGCAGGCCTTCGTGTTCATGATGCTCACGCTGGTCTACGTCGGTCAGGCGCACGACGCCCATTGAGGCCGCGGCAGCGGTTGTCGATGGCGCATCGGGCGCACTGAGTTTTCTCTTCTTTCTCTGTTCTACAAAGAACCTTCCCCACTAGGAGCACGCAATGGAAGTCATCAGCTTTGTCGCCCTGGCCGCCGGCCTCATCATCGGTCTGGGCGCCATCGGTGCCTGCATCGGCATCGGCATCATGGGCAGCAAGTACCTCGAGAGCGCCGCGCGCCAGCCCGAGCTGATGGGTGAGCTGCAGACGAAGATGTTCCTGCTGGCCGGCCTGATCGACGCGGCGTTCATCATCGGCACCGGTATCGCGCTGTGGTTCGCCACGGCCAACCCGTTCCTGGGCCAGATCGCCAACCTGCCGAAGTAATCCTTCGCTGCCGGTTTGCCGGGTCCGTGGCCGCCTTGCTGTCCCGCAGGGCTGGCGCGGTCCCGTGGTTCCCCTTGTGACGAGGACCGTCCCGTGAGCATCAATGCCACCCTGATCATCCAGATGATCGTCTTCGCGATCCTGGTGTGGTTCACGATGCGCTTTGTCTGGCCGCCGATCACCGCGGCGCTGGACGAGCGCGCCAAGAAGATCGCCGAAGGCCTGTCGGCCGCCGACCGCGCGAAGGCCGATCTCGCTGCCGCCAACAAGCGCGTCGAGGCGCAGCTTTCCGCGGCGCGCGACGACGCTGCCAAGCGCCTGGCCGACGCCGAGCGCCTGGCGCAGCAGATGGTCGAAGAGGCCAAGGGCCGCGCGTCGGAAGAAGGCGCGAAGATCATCGCCGCCGCCAAGGCCGAGGCCGAGCAGGAAGCCGTGAAGGCGCGCGAGGTGCTGCGCGCGCAGGTCGCCGGCCTTGCCGTCAAGGGCGCCGAGCAGATCTTGAAGCGCGAGGTCAACGCCTCGGTGCACGCCGAGCTGCTGGGCCGCCTGAAGGCGGAACTCTGAGATGGCCGAGCTCGCCACGATCGCCCGCCCCTACGCCGAGGCGCTGTACAAGGCGGCCGGCGCCGAGGGCGGCGGCATGAAGGCGCAGGTCGCGGCACTCGCCGCGCTGGCCGCCGACGAGGGCCTGCAGCAGTTCGCCGACAACCCGAAGGTCACCTCGACGCAGGTCTTCGATGTCGTCGCCGGCGTCGCGCTGCAAAAGGGCGTCGCGCTCGACGGCAAGCTCGGCAACCTGCTGCGCACCGTGCTCGACAACGGCCGCCTCGCGGCGCTGCCCGAGATCGCCAGCCAGTTCACCGCGCTCGTCAATGCGCAAAGCGGCGTGTCCGACGCGGTCATCGAAAGCGCCTTCCCGATCGAAGGCGCGCCGCTGGCCGACGTGGTGGCCACGCTCGAGAAGCGCTTCGCGCGCAAGCTCAACGCGCGCGTCGAGCTGAAGCCCGAGCTGATCGGCGGCATCCGCGTCATCGTCGGCGACGAGGTGCTGGACACCTCCGTGCGCGCCCGCCTGGAACAGATGCAGCTTGCGCTGACTGCGTGAGCCGGAGAAACACATGAACCTGAACCCCGCTGAAATTTCCGAGCTGATCAAGAGCCGCATCGAGGGCCTTGCCGCCAGCGCGAACATCAAGAACCAGGGCACGGTGGTCTCGGTCACCGACGGCATCGTGCGCGTGCACGGCCTGTCGGACGTGATGGCCGGCGAAATGCTCGAGTTCCCGCCGACGCCCGGCGGCCAGCCGACCTTCGGCCTGGCGCTGAACCTCGAGCGCGACTCGGTCGGCGCGGTCATCCTGGGCGAGTACGAGCACATCTCCGAGGGCGACACCGTCAAGTGCACGGGCCGCATCCTGGAAGTGCCGGTCGGCCCCGAGCTGATCGGCCGCGTCGTCAATGCGCTCGGCCAGCCGATCGACGGCAAGGGCCCGATCAACGCGAAGATGACCGACGTGATCGAGAAGGTCGCCCCGGGCGTCATCGCGCGCCAGTCGGTGAGCCAGCCGGTGCAGACGGGCCTGAAGTGCCTGGACTCGATGGTGCCGGTGGGCCGCGGCCAGCGCGAGCTGATCATCGGCGACCGCCAGACCGGCAAGACCGCGGTGGCGATCGACACGATCATCAACCAGAAGGGTCAGGACATGACCTGCGTCTACGTCGCGATCGGGCAGAAGGCCAGCTCGATCAAGAACGTGGTGCGCGCGCTCGAGCAGGCCGGCGCGATGGAGTACACCATCGTCGTCGCCGCCAGCGCTTCGGAGTCGGCGGCGATGCAGTACGTGTCGGCCTACTCGGGCTGCACGATGGGCGAGTACTTCCGCGACCGCGGCCAGGACGCGCTGATCATCTACGACGACCTGTCCAAGCAGGCCGTCGCGTACCGCCAGGTCTCGCTGCTGCTGCGCCGCCCGCCGGGCCGCGAGGCGTTCCCCGGCGACGTGTTCTATCTCCACAGCCGCCTGCTCGAGCGCGCCGCGCGCGTCAACGCCGAATACGTCGAGGCCTTCACGAAGGGCGCGGTGAAGGGCAAGACCGGTTCGCTGACGGCGCTGCCGATCATCGAGACGCAAGCCGGCGACGTGTCGGCGTTCGTGCCGACCAACGTCATCTCGATCACCGACGGGCAGATCTTCCTCGAGACGTCGCTCTTCAACGCCGGCATCCGCCCGGCCATCAACGCCGGCATCTCGGTCAGCCGCGTCGGCAGCGCGGCGCAGACCAAGCTGATCAAGGGCCTGTCGGGCGGCATCCGGACCGACCTCGCGCAGTACCGCGAACTCGCGGCGTTCGCGCAGTTCGCCTCCGACCTGGACGCGGCGACGAAGAAGCAGCTCGACCGCGGTGCCCGCGTCACCGAGATGCTCAAGCAGACGCAGTACGCGCCGCAGCCGATCAGCCTGATGGCCGCGTCGCTGCTGGCGGTCAACAAGGGCTTCGTCGACGATGTCGATGTGAAGAAGGTGCTCGCCTTCGAGCACGGCCTGCACCAGCACCTGAAGAGCAGCCACGCGGCGCTGCTGGCCAAGCTCGAGACGGACAAGGCGATGGACAAGGCGGCCGAGGAAGAGCTGACCAACGCCATCGGCGCGTTCAAGAAGAGCTTCGCCTGACCCCGACCCCAACCGAGCACCGGTAAAGGAGCACGGCCATGGCGGTCGGCAAGGAAATCCGCGGCAAGATCAAATCGGTGGAGAACACCAAGAAGATCACCAAGGCCATGGAGATGGTCGCCGCGAGCAAGATGCGCAAGGCGCAAGAGCGCATGCGGCAGGCCCGGCCGTACTCGGACAAGATCCGCAACATCACGGCCAACCTGTCGCAGGCGAACCCCGAGTACAAGAGCGCGTACATGCGCAGCGGCGGCACGGCGAAGACGGTGGGCTTCATCGTCGTCACCACCGACAAGGGGCTGTGCGGCGGGCTGAACACCAACGTGCTGCGCGCGCTGACCAACAAGATGCGCGAAGTCACCGCCGCCGGCGGCAGCGTGCAGACGGTGGCCATCGGCAACAAGGGCTTCGGCTTCCTCAACCGCATCAGCGCGCCGATCGTCAGCCACGCCGTGCAGCTGGGCGACGCGCCGCAGCTCGAAAAGCTGATCGGCCCGGTGAAGGTGATGCTCGACGCGTTCGTCGCTGGCAAGCTCGACGCGGTCTACCTCTGCTACACGAAGTTCATCAACACGATGAAGCAGGAGCCGATGGTCGAGCCGCTGCTGCCGCTGGGCGCCGAGAGGCTGGCGCAGAGCGACTCGGAGAAGTCACAGTACGGCTGGGACTACATCTACGAGCCCGATGCGCCGACCGTCATCGACGAGCTGCTGACGCGCTACATCGAGGCGCTGGTGTTCCAGGCCGTGGCCGAGAACATGGCCAGCGAGCAGAGCGCGCGCATGGTCGCGATGAAGGCCGCCACCGACAACGCCGGCACGCTGATCAACGAGCTGAAGCTCATCTACAACAAGACGCGCCAGGCGGCGATCACGAAGGAACTCTCCGAGATCGTCGGCGGTGCCGCCGCGATCAGCGGCTGAGCGCCTCGAACGAGTGCCAGCGGCGTCTGAACAGAATCGTTTCCAAGGACCAACTGAAATGTCGAACACGCAAGCCCAGGGCAAGATCGTCCAGTGCATCGGCGCCGTCGTGGACGTCGAGTTCCCGCGCAATGCCATGCCCAACGTCTACGACGCGCTGAAGCTCGAAGGCACGGCGCTGACGCTCGAGGTGCAGCAGCAGCTCGGCGACGGCGTGGTGCGCACGATCGCGCTCGGCTCGTCCGAGGGCCTGCGCCGCGGCCTGATGGTGAAGAACACCGGCGCGGCGATCACCGTGCCGGTGGGCAAGGCAACGCTCGGCCGCATCATGGACGTGCTCGGCAACCCGATCGACGAGCGCGGCCCCGTGGACCAGACGCTGACGGCGCAGATCCACCGCAAGGCGCCGGCCTACGACGAGCTGAGCCCGTCGCAAGAGCTGCTCGAAACCGGCATCAAGGTCATCGACCTGATCTGCCCGTTCGCCAAGGGCGGCAAGGTGGGCCTGTTCGGCGGCGCCGGCGTCGGCAAGACCGTCAACATGATGGAGCTGATCAACAACATCGCCAAGGCGCACAGCGGCTTGTCGGTGTTCGCCGGCGTCGGCGAGCGCACGCGCGAGGGCAACGACTTCTATCACGAGATGAGCGACTCGAAGGTCGTCGTGCAGGAGGACCTGAGCCAGTCGAAGGTGGCGATGGTCTACGGCCAGATGAACGAGCCGCCGGGCAACCGCCTGCGCGTCGCGCTGACGGGCCTGACGATCGCCGAATCGTTCCGCGACGAAGGCCGTGACGTGCTGTTCTTCGTCGACAACATCTATCGCTACACGCTCGCCGGCACGGAGGTCTCCGCGCTGCTGGGCCGCATGCCTTCGGCGGTGGGCTACCAGCCGACGCTGGCCGAGGAGATGGGCCGCCTGCAGGAGCGCATCACCTCCACCAAGGTCGGCTCGATCACGTCGATCCAGGCCGTCTACGTCCCCGCCGACGACCTGACCGACCCGTCGCCGGCGACGACCTTCGCGCACCTGGACGCCACCGTCGTCCTCTCGCGCGACATCGCCGCGCTCGGCATCTACCCCGCCGTGGACCCGCTGGACAGCACCAGCCGCCAGATCGACCCCAACGTCGTCGGCGAAGAGCACTACACGACGACGCGTTCGGTGCAGGCGACGCTGCAGCGCTACAAGGAGCTGCGCGACATCATCGCCATCCTCGGCATGGACGAGCTCTCGCCCGAGGACAAGCTGGCGGTGGCGCGTGCGCGCAAGATCCAGCGCTTCCTGAGCCAGCCGTTCCACGTCGCCGAGGTGTTCACCGGCAGCCCGGGCAAGTACGTGCCGCTGAAGGAGACGATCCGCGGCTTCAAGATGATCGTCGCCGGCGAGTGCGACCACCTGCCCGAGCAGGCGTTCTACATGGTCGGCACCATCGACGACGTGTTCGAGAAGGCCAAGAAGATCCAATAAGGAATCGCGATGGCCACCATCCACGTCGACGTCGTCTCGGCCGAGGAGAGCATCTTCTCGGGCGAGGCCAAGTTCGTCGCGCTGCCGGGCGAGAACGGCGAACTCGGCATCCTGCCGCGCCACACGCCGCTGATCACGCGCATCAAGCCGGGCGCGGTGCGCATCGAGCGTGCCGACAACGGCGAGGAGGAGTTCGTCTTCGTCGCCGGCGGCATCCTCGAAGTGCAGCCGGGCACGGTGACGGTGCTCGCCGACACCGCCATCCGCGGCCACGACCTCGATGAGGCCAAGGCCAACGAGGCCAAGAAGCTCGCCGAGGAGGCGATGCGCAACGCCAAGAACGACATCGACCTCGCGAAGGCGCAAGGCGAGTTCGCGGCGATGGCGGCGCAGATCGCGGCAATCCAGAAGCTGCGCAAGAAGTAGCGCGCCACCAGGGCTTGCCATGGCCGCGCCGACGCCGCCGCCGAGCGACCATGCCCGTCCCTCCGCCGGCGGCGACACGCCGGTCGGCGAGCGCCTCGCACGCGCGCGCCCCGAGTCCACCGTGACGCTGATGGTGCAGGCCGGCCAGAAGCCGGGCGGCCTCGACCCGTCGAGCGCGTCGCCGGCCGCGGCGCCCGCGGGCCCGGCGCCGCAAGGCTGGTGGGCGCGGCTGCGCGCGGCGTTGACGGGCAAGCGCTAGCGGGCCCCTCGCTGCTGCGAAGCGGCGCCTTCGAGCGGCGCCGCGACGCAGGCCAGCGTGCCGCCGCCGGGCCGCGGCCGCAGCTCGACGCTCCAGCCGTTGGCGTCGGCAATCTGGCGCACGATGGCCAGGCCGAGGCCGCTGCCGCCGGTGCGGCTGCTGCGCGATGCCTCCAGACGGTGGAACGGGCGGAACACCGCCTCGCGCGCGTCGTCGGGGATGCCCGGGCCGCGGTCGCCGACGCAGATCTCGACGCGGTCGTCGCTGACCTGGTAGTCGATGTCCACGGGCTGGCCGGCGCCGTAGCGCACCGCGTTGTCGATCAGGTTCGACACGATGCGCCTGAGCGCCAGCGGGCGCACGCGCAGGCGGCACGCCGGCCCGCGCCGGCCGCGGATCTCGACGCCGGCGTGTGCGTGTTCGGCGGCCACCTCGGCCAGCAGGTCACACAGGTCGACCACGACCGCGTCGCGCTCGGAGAAGTCGCGTCCCACGTCGAGGCAGCGCGCGATCAACTCGTTCATCGCATCCACGTCGCGCAGCACGCGCTGCAGCAGGCCGGGGTCGGGCCGCTCGGACAGCATGCCGAGCGCGAGCTTGATGCGCGCCAGCGGCGAGCGCAGGTCGTGCGAGATGCCGGCCAGCAGCGTGGTGCGGTTGGCGAGCAGCTCCTCGACCTGCGCGCCCATGCGGTTGAACTCGCGCGCCAGCGCCGCCAGCTCGGCCGGCCCCGACTCGGGCAAAGGCGCCGGCCGTCGACCCTGGCCGATCGGCCGCGTGGCCGTGGCCAGCCGCGCCAGCGGCCCGACCAGCCAGCGCGCCATCGCCGCCGCGGTGGCCACCGTGACCAGCGCGCCCACGCCCAACACCAGCAGCAGCGCGATCGACGGCTGCACCGCGACGCGCCCGGCCGCGAAGCCGATGCGCACGTCGTGCCCGCCCGCCGGCAGCTGGGCGAAGTACCAGCGCTGGCCATCGGCTTCGATGCGCGTGCGCAGCACCACGCGCTCGCCGCTGCGCGCTTGCAGCGCGGCTTCGAGGAAGTGCCAGTACGGCAGCACGCGCACGAAGTCGTCGAGCGGCGCGCCGGGCGGCTCGATCTTCAGCCGGTGCACGGCCAGCAGCCGCTGCCGCAGGCGTTCACGCTCACCGGCGTCGGCCTCCTGCCAGGCCGCCGCGGCTTCGACCATCAGCGCGGCGAAGTCGTCGGTGGCCTGGCGGCCGAGCGGCACCAGCGCGAGCAAGGTGACGACCGCCAGCGTGAACGCCTGGAAGGCGATCGACACCGCCGCGATCACCGCGACGATACGGCCGAACAGCGTGCGCGGTGCGGCCGGCATCGCCAACGCGTTCAGCCGTGCGGCGAGAACAGATAGCCCTCGCCCCACACCGTGCGCAGGTACACCGGCTGCGCCGGATCGGCCTCGATCTTGCGGCGCAGCCGCGTGACGCGCACGTCGATCATGCGGTCGAACGGCGCGTGCTCGTCGCGCTGCAGCAGCTCGATCAGCTTGTCGCGGCCGAGCACGCGGTCGGGGTGTTCGAGGAATACCTTGAGCAGCGCGAACTCGGCGCTCGACAGCGCCACCGGCTCGCCGTTGCGCGTGACGCGGTGCGCCTGCAAGTCCACCGTGAACGGCCCGAAGCGGCGCGAACGGCCTTCGGCATCGGGCGGCGGCCGGCGCCGGCGCAGCACCGCCGCCACGCGCGCCAGCAGCTCGCGATGGCTGAACGGCTTGGGCAGGTAGTCGTCGGCGCCGACCTCCAGGCCGACGATGCGATCGACCTCCTGCCCGCGCGCCGACAGCATGATGATGCCCGGGGCGCCGGCCGCGGTGAGCGCGCGCGCGAGCGACAAGCCGTCTTCGCCGGGCAGCATCACGTCGAGCAGCAGCAGGTCCACCGGCCGGCTGGCCAGGTGGCGTTTCATCGCCTCGCCGTCGGCCACGCCGGCGGTGGCATAGCCGTTGTCGTTCAGATAGCGGACCAGCAACTCGCGCAGGCCCTCGTCGTCGTCGACCACCAGCAGGTGCGGTCGCGGGCGGTTCATCGTTTCGGAACGCTCGAGCCGTTGAAATACCTTGACATGGCAAGCCGCCGCATGAAACAGCGGCGACATGCCGGCCCGATCAAATGTGCCACATCACGTCACGACGAAGAACGGAGGCGGGTGTGGATCGATCGATGGCTGTCGTGCTCGCGGCGCTGGCGGGCGTGATGCCCGCGGCCGCCGAGCCGGTGGGCGTGGCCGCGCAGGGCGGCTTCCCCGAATACCTGTTCCTGGAGAAGTCGCCGCGCGCCGAGGCCGACGCGACCGCCAGGATGCTGGCCAAGGCGGTGATCGCCGGGCGCATGATCATCTTCGCCCACGGCGCGAAGATCACCGACCCGGCGCTCGGCGACAAGGGCTTCGGCGGCGCGGTCTTCGAGCAGCAGTGGCGCCGCGCCACCGACGACCTGACGATCGAAGCCACGCCCACGCAGAAGCGCATCCTCGACAAGCTGTTCTGGGCCGGCCGGCAGGTCATCGACAACAACCAGGACCGCATCAACGTCCAGGGCATCGCTTGGAAGCACTTCCTGCCCGCCAAGTGGGAACGCGAGATGGGGCAGGTGTTCACCGCACGCACCGGCATCATCATCAAGCAGCCGGGGCGCACCTACCGCAACCCGGTCAACGTGCCTGATGACGTCGAGCGCGCCACGCTCGAGCACTTCATCCGCGCCGGCCACGACGAGAACCGGCCGCGCGTCACGTTCGCCACCATGGGCAAGCAGCCGGTGGTGCGCTACATGGAGCCGATCCGGCTGCTCGCGCCGTGCCTGCCGTGCCACGGCAAACCGAAGGGCCAGCCCGACATGCTGGGCTTCCACAAGGACGGCCTCGATACCGGCGACCTGATCGGGCTGATGAGCGTGACGCTCGCCGTCGGCGACTGAATCTTTTCTTCCGAGGGAATCATGAACGTGACGACCACCCGACTGTGCGCAGCCGCTGCGCTGGCCACTGCGCTGGCCACCGTGCCGGCCACCCGCGCGCTCGCCGCCGACCCGCCGGCCAAGCTCGACATGCAGCGCGGTACCGAACTGATGCAGCAGCAGATGGCGCAGATGACGCCCGAATTGAGGGAGCGCGCTGCGGCGCTGTCGCCCGAGATCAAGCGCTTCCTGATGAGCGTCGCGCTGAAGCACGAGCGGCGCAGCGACACGATGACGCTGGTGCAGGTGATGCACGAGATCCTCGCCGACTACCAGACCATCGGCGCGGCGATCGCCACCGACAACGGCCCGATGGCTGCCGACGCCGCGCGCCGCGTGGCGCTGCACCGGCTGCCGCGCGGCGGCATGCTGCCGTATCTGCCTTTCGACAAGGTCACCAACGAAGGCCTCTCCGTGCTGCCGGCGATGGAAGTCGCCGTCGAAGGCAACGCGATGAAGCTCGCCGAGGCGGCCGACAAAGGCGACATGGTCGGCGCGGCCAACTACTACGGCGCGGTGACCACGGGCTGCGTGGCCTGCCATGCGCACTTCCGCGGCCAGCCGGGATCGACCGCGTACGTGCCGCGGCTGCGCAAGTAAGAGAACAACCCGAGGAGGCTTCCGATGACGATGCAACGCAACGCCGCCGCGCGCGTCGTGCCGCTGGTGCTGCTCGGCGTGGCCGCCATGCCGGTCGGCGCGACCAACGGCGACCAGATGCCCGGCCTGTCGGCGATCCAGAACGGCATGGCCGGCGCCGTGGTCGCGGCGCCGCAGGACGCGGCGACGGTGTTGGTCAACCCGGCCGGCATGGCCGAGTTGAACGCCAAGGAGCTGCGCGTCGACCTCGGCGTGGGCTTCCTCAGTCCGCCGCGGCGCGTGAACGGCTTCGAGAGCGACTCCAACCTCTACATGATGCCCGCCGGCGCGATGAACCTGCGCATCGACGACCGGCTGACCTTCGGCATGGGGCTGGGCGGCGTGTCGGGCATGGGCGTGGACTTCGCCGACACGGCGCCCGCCCCGGGCAACCAGACGGTCGTCACGACCAAGCAGTTCTTCAAGGTGTCGCCGGGGTTCGCGTACCGCATCGACGACCGCCTCGCGCTCGGCGCGACGTTCAACATCAACTACCAGAGCCTGGCGATCTCCAACCCCGCCTTCACGCTGCCGCAGACGCAGGGCTTCGGCTGGGGCCTGACCGCCGGCGTGGTGTGGAAGGCGGCCGATGCGCTGCAGTTCGGCGCCGCGTGGTCGAGCAAGCAGCGCATGGATGCGCTGGAGTGGAACACCGCGGCCGGCAAGTTCGCGATGCGCATGGACGCGCCGCAGACGCTCGCCCTGGGCGTGGGCTGGCGCCCGGCGAAGGATCTGCTGGTGGCGGCCGACGTCAAGCGGATCTGGTTCAGCAAGGTGCTCGGCAGCGTGGCGCTCGAGCGCCCGGCCGGCTATGCCGGGCCGATCCCCGCCGCGATGCCGTTCGGCTGGAGCGACCAGACGGTGTTCGCGCTCGCCGTGCAGAAGGACATGGGCGACCGCATGCAGCTGCGCGCCGGCTTCAACTACGGCAAGTCACCGATCGAGCCCGCCGACGTCAACGCCAACATCGGCTCGCTGGCGGTGGTGGAGAAGCACCTGGCGCTGGGCCTCACGCGCCGCTTCGGCGAGAAGGTGACCGGGTCGCTGTCGTGGGTGCACGCGTTCCGCAACAGCGTGACATCCGATGTCGCGCCGTTCAACACGATCGAGCTGAAGCAGAACATCGTCAACTTCCAGCTCGGCTACCAGTTCTGACCGCACCCGGCGGCCGCGGCGCGCCGAGCGCCGCGCCCGCGCGCGTCAGGTGCCGCAGGCCGCGCCGCTGCTCTTCATGCCCAGACGGCGCAGCACCATCTCGAGCGGGCACAGCCTGGTGAACGAGCTTTGCAGCAGGTTGAAGCCGACGAAGGCGGTCAGCCACAACCAGTTGCTCGAGTGGAACATCGGGCTGGCGGCGGCGCCGAGCGCGAGTGAGATCAGGATCACCGTGCCGGCGAACAGGCGGATGGTGTTTTCGATGCCCATGGACTGGCTCCTTCTATAGACCGCGGGGCGCTTTCCCGCCAGAGTGAGAGCATCGCGCGCCGCGGCGCTCGCTGTCAGCAACCTGGGTTGCAGTGCCGCGGTTCGCGCAGCGCGCCAGCATCTGCCCATCGAAGAACCGTGAACGACCCCGACGACATCCGCACACGGCTGCTGGCGCGCTTTCCGGTGTTCGCGCAGCTCGCGCCGGCGCACCTCTGCGCGCTGCTGGCGGCATCGCCCGCGCTGCGCGTGCCGGCCGGCAGTGTGCTGTTCGAGGCCGGCATGCCGTGCGAGGGCTTTCCGCTGGTGCTCGACGGCAGCGTGCGCGTCTCGATGGCGTCGGCCGGCGGGCGCGAGATCGTGCTGTACCGCGTGAGCCCCGGCGAAGGCTGCGTGCTGTCGGGTGGCTGCCTGCTCGGGCAGCGCGACTACACCGCGCGCGGCGTCGCCGAGACCGAGCTGACGCTGATGCGCATCGCGCCGGCGCCGTTCGAAGACTTGCTGCTGCGCTGCGCGCCGTTTCGCCGCTTCGTGTTCGACATGTTCGGCGCGCGGCTGGCCGAGGTGATGGCGCTGGTCGAGGAAGTGGCGTTTCGCAAGCTCGACACGCGGCTGGCACGGCTGCTGGTGCAGCGCGGCCCGGTGATCGGTGCCACGCACCAGGACCTGGCCGACGAACTGGGCAGCGTGCGCGTGTTCGTCAGCCGACTGCTGCGCAGCTTCGAGGAACGCGGCTGGGTGCGGCTGGAGCGCGAGCGCGTCAACGTGCTCGATCCGAAAGCGCTGCTTGAGTTTGCGCGCGGGTGAGCCTGGCAGCGGGCCGGGCGTCGCGCTTCGAGCCGGGCCGAGCAAGGACACCGGGCGTCACGCTTCGGCCCGGGCCGAGGACGCCGGGTGGCCGGCGCTGCCCGTGTCATTCCTCTCCCTCGCTGCGCTCGGTCGAGCGAAGCCAAGAAAAGGACACGAGCGCAGCGGGGACCCCCGGTGGCCCGATCCCGCGCAGACCTGTGCAAGCCCGCGCTCAATGCGCCAGGATCTTCGACAGGAAGTCCCGCGTCCGCTCGCTCTTCGGGTTCGCGAAGAACTCCTTGGCCGAGTTCTGCTCGACGATCTGCCCCTGGTCCATGAAGATCACGCGGTCGGCGACCTGGCGCGCGAAGCCCATCTCGTGCGTCACGCACAACATCGTGATGCCCTGGCCGGCCAGCTC
Organism: Betaproteobacteria bacterium; assembly: GCA_016716535.1. GTDB lineage: Bacteria > Pseudomonadota > Gammaproteobacteria > Burkholderiales > Burkholderiaceae_C > Rubrivivax. The sequence continues at coordinate 1,186,412 of JADJWD010000007.1, forward strand.
GACCATCACGTCGAGCACCTCGTTGATCATCTCCGGGTCCAGCGCCGAGGTCGGCTCGTCGAAGAGCATGATCTTCGGCGTCAGGCACAGCGCGCGCGCGATCGCCACGCGCTGCTGCTGGCCGCCGGAGAGCTGAAGCGGGTACTTCTTCGCCTGCTCGGCGATCTGCACGCGCTCGAGCTGGCGCATCGCGCGCTCCTCGGCTTCCCTCTTCGGCACCTTGCCCACCCACATCGGCGCGAGCGTCAGGTTCTCCAGCACCGTCAGGTGCGGGAAGAGGTTGAACTGCTGGAACACCATGCCGACCTGCCGGCGCACGGCCTCGATCGCCTTCACGTCGTCGCTCAGCTCGACGCCATCGACGACGAGCTGTCCGTCCTGATGCTCCTCGAGCCGGTTGACGCAGCGGATCAGCGTGCTCTTGCCCGAGCCCGAAGGGCCGCAGATGACGATGCGCTCGCCCTTGGCGACATCGAGGTCGATGTCGCGCAGCACGTGGAACTCGCCGTACCACTTGTTGACCTTGGCGAAGCGGATGATCGGATCGGTCATTGGCGTCGGGTGCCTGTATTCAGATGCTGCTCCAGCCAGCGGCTGTAGCGGCTCATCGCGAAGCAGGCGACGAAGTAGATCGCGGCGGCGAAGAGCTGGCCTTCGATGAAGAACTTGCGCCAGTCGGCGTCGCCGAGCGCGAGTTGCACGGCACCGGTCAGGTCGTACAGGCTCACGATCGTCACGAGCGACGTGTCCTTGAACGCGCCGATGAACGTGTTGACGATCGCCGGCACCACGAGCCGCAGCGCCTGCGGCAGCACGATCTTGCGCTGCGTCTGCCAGTAGGTCATGCCGAGCGCCTGCGCCGCCTCGACCTGGCCCTTCGGCAGCGCCTGCAGCCCGCCGCGGATGACCTCGGCCAGGTAGGCGGCGGTGAACAGCGTCATGCCGATCAGCACGCGCGCCAGCACGTCGATCGTCGTGCCCTGCGGCATGAACAGCGGCAGGATGAAGCTGGCCATGAACAGCACGCTGATCAGCGGCACGCCGCGGATCAGCTCGACGTAGAGCACGCAGATCGTGCGGATCGCCGGCAGGTGGCTCTGCCGGCCGAGCGCGACGAGCACCGCGAGCGGAAACGCGACGACCAGGCTCACGGCGGAAAGCAGCAGCGTCAGCGGCAAGCCGCCCCAGCGCGCCGTCTCCACAGGCGTGAGGCCGAGAATGCCGCCGCGCATCAGCACGAAGAAGGCGGCGAACACCGCCACCCAGGCGAGCGCCAGCGCCGGCCGCCAGAAGGTGCGCAGGCCGCTCGCGGCGAGCAGCCCGACGAGCAGGCCGCAGGCGACGAGCGGGCGCCATTGTTCTTCGAACGGGTAGCGGCCGAAGACGATCAGCCGCCCCTTCTCGGCGACGACGCCCCAGCAGGCGCCGGTGCCGTGGATCTCGCGGCACAGTGCGTTGTCGGGCACCGCCGTCGCGTGCCAGACGCTCCAGCCGAACAGCGGCGGCAGCGCCCACGCCGCGAGCGCCAGCACCGCCAGCGTCATCAGCGAGGTGAGCCAGCCGTCGAAGAAGTTGCGGCGCAGCCAGGCGATCGCGCCGATCTCGTGCCGCGGCGGCGGGCGGCTGGCGATCGGCTGGAAGCCGCCGGCCGCCGTCACGCCCGGCGTCTGGCCAGCCAGCGAAGCGCCCGCGCCGATGCCGGCCGCCACGTCAGCGGTCCTTCAGCCGCGCACGGCGGTTGTAGAGGTTCATCGCCGCCGACGTGAGCAGGCTCAGCGTCAGGTAACACGCCATCACGAGCGCGATGCACTCGATCGCGCGGCCGGTCTGGTTCAGGGCCGTCGCGCTGATCGACACGAGGTCGGGGTAGCCCACCGCCACCGCCAGCGAGCTGTTCTTCGTCAGGTTCAGGTACTGGCTCGTCAGCGGCGGGATGATGACGCGCAGCGCCTGCGGCAGCTGCACGAGGCGCAGCTCCTGCGTGCGCGTGAGGCCCAGCGCCGCGGCCGCCTCGTGCTGGCCGAACGGCACGCTCTGGATGCCGGCGCGCACGACCTCGGCGATGTAGCCGGCCGTGTAGACCGTCAGGCCGACGAGCACAGTCAGGTACTCCGGCGTCACCGAGCCGCCGCCGATGACGTTGATCTCGGTCTTCTCCGGCAACTCCCAGGCCGACGGCGCACCGCCGGCGAGCCAGCCGAGCGCGGCGCCGATCACGGCAAGTACGAGCCCCGGCAGCCAGGTCGGCAGCGCCTGGCCGGTGGTCTCGAAGCGCCGATTCGCCAAGCGCCCCCAGCCCCAGGCGAGCACGAGGCCCGCGGCCAGCCCCACGAGCGTGCCCCAGTGCCCCGGCTCCCAATGCGGCAGCGGGAACTGCAGCCCGTTCTTGCTGAAGAAGAAGCCGGGCGAGGCGTGCATCGCCTCTTCCACCGGCGGCAGCAGCTCGGTGAGCGCGAAGTACCACATGAACAGCTGCAGCAGCAGCGGGATGTTGCGCGTCACCTCGACGTACGCGCCGCAGATGCTGCGCACGAGCAGGTTGCGCGACAGCCGCCCGATGCCCACCAGCGTGCCGAGCACGGTGGCCAGCACGATGCCGGCCACCGCCACGCGCAGCGTGTTGACGAGGCCGACCGCGTAGGCCTTCAGGTAGCTCTCGGCCGAGTCGAACGGGATCAGGCTCTCGCCGATCGCGAAGCCCGCGGGCTCCCAGACGAAATCGAACCCGCTCTGGATGCCGCGCGCGCGCATGTTCGCGAGCGTGTTGCTCAGCAGGTAGCCGGCGGCCAGCGCGATCAGCGCCAGCGCCAGCACCTGGTAGACCACACCGCGGAAGGCCTGGCTGCGCCAGGACCACACGCGCTTCTTCGGCGGGGGCCGGCTCGTCATCGGCGGCGATCGACGCCCGACTCGATATGCCCCTGAAGCCCGACCTTCAGCGCACCGGCGGCGCGTACATGAAGCCGCCCTTGCTCCACAGGTTGTTGGCGCCGCGCGGCAGCTTCAGCGCGCTTTTCGGGCCGACGTTGCGCTCGAAGATCTCGCCGTAGTTGCCCACCGCCTTGATGGCGCGGTAAGCCCAGTCGCGGTCCAGGCCGAGCAGCTTGCCGGTGTCCTCGCTGGTGCCGAGGATGCGCTGCACGACCGGGTCCTTGCTGTCGGCCTTCAGCTGGTCGACGTTGGCCTGCGTGATGCCGTACTCCTCGGCCTCGATGAGCGCGAACACCACCCACTTGACGATGGTGAAGAACTCGTCGTCGCCGCGGCGCACGCTCGGGCCCAGCGGCTCCTTGCTGATCAGCTCGGGCAGGATGACGTGGTCGTCGGGGTTGCCCGCCTCCTTGTTGCGCACCGAGGCCAGGCCCGAGGCATCGGTCGTGTAGGCCTGGCAGCGGCCGGCGAAGTACGCCTTGTTCGTGGCCTCCTGCGTGTCGAAGACGACCGGCTTCATCGCCAGGCCCATCGCCTTGCTGTAGTCGGTGAGGTTCTTCTCGGTCGTCGTGCCCGATTGCACGCACACCGTGGCGCCCTTCAACTGCTTGGCGCTGGCGATGCGGCTCTTCTTCGTGACCATGAAGCCCTGGCCGTCGTAGTACGTCGTGCCGGTGAAGTGCAGGCCGAGCGAGGCGTCGCGCGTCAGCGTCCAGGTGGTGTTGCGCGAGAGCACGTCGATCTCGCCGGACTGCAGCACCGCGAAGCGCTGGCTCGCGTTCAGCGGCGTCCACTTGATCTTGCCGGCGTCGCTGAGCAGCGTCGCAGCGATCGCCTTGCAGACGTCGACGTCCAGGCCCGTCCAGTTGCCCTGGCTGTCGGCGGCCGAGAAGCCCGGCAGGCTCGGGTTGACGCCGCAATTCAGCACGCCGCGCGCCTTGATCGCGTCGATGGTCTTGCCGGCCAGCGCCGGGGTGGCGGCGAGGGCGCCGGCGGTGAGCAGGCCGGCGAGCGCAAGGCGCGACAGGAAGGGTTTCATCGGGTCGACTCCTGGTGATGCGAGGATGGAAGTGGCGCCGGTCCGGGCAGCGGCCTGCACGCGTTCATGGCACCGAGCGCGCCACGGTAAACGCCCCCTCGGGGCGGCGGCATATGTGCTATCCCTGATCCGCGCCGCCCTTGCCCGGCCGCCAGGCGGTGATGAACGCGCGCTGCTCGGCCGTCTCGGGCGAGCCCGGCGCCACCGCGCTCTTGGTCATCGCGCGGTACTTGCGCTGCACGAGCGCCAGCGCTTCTTCGGGCGCGAAGCCCTGTTCGACAAGCAGGCAGCCGGCCACCGTGCCGGTGCGGCCGATGCCGGCGCGGCAATGCAGGTACACCACCTCGCCGGCGTGCAGCGCGGCGGCCACGGCGTCGAGCACACGCCGCATGTCGGCCGCCGTCGGCACGCCGTAGTCGGCGATCGCGAAGTTGTGCCGCCGTGCAGCCCGCTCGCCCACGGCGAGCGGCTCGTAGGCCGGCAACGGGTCGTGCACGCCGGTCAGGTCGACGAAGCAGGTGATGCCGGCGGTCTGCAGCATGCCCAGGCGCAGCGGCAGCATCGCGCCGCCACCGGCGGCGGGGTGCTCGCCGGCGAGCACACGCCCGGGCCACAGCCAGTAGGTGTTGCCGTGCGGGCGCGGGCGCGCGTCGCCGGCGCTGGCCCAGGCGCTGCGATCGGCGCGCTCAGCGCGCCCGGGTGGTGCGCCGGGCGGCGGGGTGAACACGTCGCCGGGGCCGGTCATCGCAGATGCGGCTCGTCGGGCAACTCGTTCGGATTGACCTGGCCTGCGGCGAGCGGGAAGTGGCGCGCCAGCATCGCATCGACCGCCTGCACCGCGGCCGCGAGCCCCGCCTCGAAGCGGCCGGCGCGGAAGGCCTCGCGCATCGCCGCCAGCACGCCGTCCCAGTGCGCCTGCGGCACGTGCCGCGCGAGGCCGCGGTCGGCGACGATCTCGATCGCATGCTCGGCCAGCAGCAGGTAGATCAGCACGCCGTTGTTGTGCTCGGTGTCCCAGACGCGCAGCTTGCCGAACAACGCCACGGCGCGCTCGCGTGGGCTGGCGCGCCGCCACAGGTACGACAGCGGCAGCCCGGCCTCGACGCACAGGCGGATCTCGCCGCTGTGCAGGCGTTCGCTGGCCGCCACCTGCTGCTCGAGGCGGCCGAGCGCCGCGGCATTCAGCGCGCGCGCCGTGTCGCGCTCGTCGAACCAGCGGTGGCGCAGGATGCGCGCGAGGCGCGATCCGGCGTGCGGAGGATGTGCAACGGGGGCAACGGGGCTCGTCATGGCGTCACCACTGTCCTCTCACCGCTGACATCACCAGTCGCCGGACGCACCGCCGCCGCCGAAATCGCCACCGCCGCCCGACGAGAAGCCGCCGCCCCCGCCGCCCCAGCTGCCGCCGCCGCCACCCCAGCCGCCGCCGTCCCAGCCGCCGATGTGCGGCAGCGTGCGGCCACGATGACCGCTGCGCCGCGCCGCGCGCCCGGCCGCGGCGCCGAAGCCGATGATGCCCACGAGCACCAGCGCCACGAGGCCCACGCCCGCGGCCACCAGCACGCTGGCCGTGAACCACCACGCCGCGTAACCGGCGCCGCCGGCGGCGAGCAGCGAGCCGAGCTTGCGCCCGAAGAGGCTCGTCAGCACCGTCGCGACGATCGGCACGGCGACGAAGAGGAACATCGCCAGCTCTCCGAGCTGAAAGCCGGGCAGCGCGCCTTCGCGCGAGGGCACCGGCGTCGGCAGCCCTTCGCCGCGGATGCGCTTCATCAGCTGGTCGGCGGCGGCGTTCAGGCCGCCGGCGTAGTCGTCGGCGCGGAAGGCCGGGCGGATCGCGTTGTCGATGATCTGCCGCGCGGCCAGATCCGGCACCGCGCCTTCGAGCGCCTTGGCGACCTCGATGCGCACGCGGCGTTCGTTCTTCGCGACGACGACGAGCAGGCCGTCGCCCTGGTCGCGGCGGCCGATCTTCCACGTGTCGGCGATGCGCTGCGCGTAGGCAGCGATGTCCTCGGGCGCCGTGCTCGCGACCATCAGCACGACGATCTGCGGCCCCGCTTCGGCCTCGAATGCGGCGAGCTTGGCTTCGAGCGCCTCGCGCTGCGGCGCGCTCAGCGTGCCGGTCTGGTCGATGACCCGCGCGGTGAGCGCGGGCACCGGCTGCTGCGCCCAGGCGGCGGTGAGCGCGCCGCCGACGAGCAGCAGCAGCAGCCAGCAGCGGGCGCCACAGCGAAGCGATTGCGGCGAACACGGCCCGCACAGCCCACATCGGCCGGTCAGGCCTCTTCGACGCGAGCGATCCGCTCAGCGGCGCGTCACTTCGACGCGGCCGGCGCCGGCGCGCCGCCCGGCTTGTCGAAGTTCACCACCGGCGGCGTCGAGATCTGCGCTTCGTTGGCCACCGTGAAGCTCGGCTTGACCTCGTAGTCGAAGATCATCGCCGTCAGGTTGGTCGGGAACTGCCGCGCCAGCACGTTGTAGTCGGCCACCGCCTTGATGTAGCGGTTGCGCGCGACGGTGATGCGGTTCTCGGTGCCTTCGAGCTGCACGCGCAGGTCCTGGAAGCCCTGGTTGGCCTTCAGGTTCGGGTACTGCTCGACGACGACCATCAGCCGCGACAGCGCGCTCGTCAGCTCGCCCTGCGCGGCCTGGAACTTCGCGAACGCCTCGGGGTTGTTGACGAGCTCGGGCGTGGCCTGGATGCTCGTGGCCTTGGCGCGCGCCTCGATGACGCGCGTCAGCGTCTCCTGCTCGAAGTTGGCCTCGCCGCGCACCGTGTTGACGATGTTCGGGATCAGGTCGGCGCGGCGCTGGTACTGGTTCAGCACCTCCGACCACGAGGCCTTGACCTGCTCGTCCAGGCGCTGGAAGTCGTTGTAGCCGCAGCCGCTGGCGAGCGCCGCGAACACCAGCGCCACCAGGGCGCCGGCAAGGCGGGACCAGCCACGGGCGCCGCGTGCAGGCAGCGTGTGCGAATCGTTCATGTTGTCCTCCTGGGACCTCCGAGGGCGAGGCCGGCGCGCATCGTACCCGCCGCCTCGGGCCGCAGCCCCAGCCGCCCGGATAATCGGCCGCCATGAGCGAGCCTGCCAGCGCGTTGCGCAACGACACCTTCCTGCGCGCCTGCCTGCGCGAGAGCACCGACTACACGCCGCTGTGGCTGATGCGCCAGGCCGGCCGCTACCTGCCGGAATACCGCGCCACGCGCGCACGCGCCGGCAGCTTCATGGGCCTGGCGACGAACCCGGCCTTCGCCACCGAGGTGACGCTGCAGCCGCTGGAGCGCTGGCCGCTCGACGCGGCGATCCTGTTTTCCGACATCCTCACCGTGCCCGACGCGATGGGCCTGGGCCTCTCGTTCGAGACCGGCGAAGGCCCGCGTTTCGCGCAGCCGGTGCGCGACGAGGCCGCGGTGGCGCGGCTCGCGGTGCCCGACCTCGAGCGGCTGCGCTACGTCTTCGACGCCGTGCGCTCGATCCGCACCGCGCTGGCCGGGCGCGTGCCGCTGATCGGCTTTTCGGGCAGCCCGTGGACGCTCGCCTGCTACATGGTCGAAGGTGCCGGTTCCGACGACTATCGGCTCGTCAAGTCGATGCTCTACGCGCGCCCCGACCTGATGCACCGCATCCTCGACATCAACGCGCAGGCGGTGGCCGCGTACCTGAACGCGCAGATCGATGCCGGCGCGCAGGCGGTGATGGTGTTCGACTCGTGGGGCGGCGTGCTCGCCGACGCCGCTTTCCGCACCTTCAGCTTGGCCTACACGCGCCGCGTCGTGCAGCAGTTGAAGCGCCATGCCGAGGGCCGGCGCGTGCCGTGCATCGTTTTCACGAAGGGCGGCGGTGGCTGGCTCGAGCAGATTGCCGATGCCGACACGGGCGCGGGCGCCGATGTCGTGGGCCTCGACTGGACCACCGACCTCGGCGGCGCGCGCCGGCGCATCGACGACCGCGTCGCGCTGCAGGGCAACCTCGACCCGGCCGTGCTGTTCGCGCCGCCGGAGGTGGTCGCGGCCGAGGCGCGCGCCGTCGTCGAAAGCTTCGGCGCGCCGAAGCGGCCCGACGGGCGCTTCGGCGGCCACGTCTTCAACCTCGGCCACGGCATCAGCCAGCACACGCCGGCCGAGCACGTGGCCGCGCTCGTCGAGGCCGTGCACGGGCACTCGCGCCACTTGCGCAACGCAACGTAACCGCCAGACGCGGCGCGCAGTCGCGCACCCGGGGTAAGTGAGCGCTCAGGCCTTGACTTATCCCCATGACCCATGGTTTAGGGGGTGGCGTGCCCGTCTTGCGTCCGGGGCCGCGGCAAACGCACGTCGCCCGTGCTAAGTGCTTGATTTGCTTGGAATCGCGCCCCTGCCTCATCTGTGGGCAAGGTGGCCGGGGGGCCGAAGAATCAAGCACTTGCGGCTTCTCACCGCAGCTTGGTCACATTGTTATCCACAGATTCTTGGGATAGGCCGAAAAGTCATTGGGAATCATGAACTTGGGGCGCAGTCTTGAGGTGGAGCGTGATTTCGCACGGGGGCGCTTGCAGATCGTGACGAGGAGGCGCCCGTGAGCACCCAGGACGCCGCGGTCGAGCGCGTCAGCGTCGTTGTCGAGGCGCCGCGGCACGCCGCGATCGGTGGCGCTTTCGGTGGCACGCCCGGACTGCTGGACTACGTGAGTGAGCGGGCGCTTGCGCGCGGCACGCTGGTGCGCGTGCCGCTCGGCCGTCGCGAGGTGGCCGGCATCGTCTGGGATGCGGACGACGCCGCGCCGATGGCGGGCGACAAGCCGGCGCCGCCGCTGAAGCCGGTGCGCGCGGTGCTCGACGCGATGCCGCCGCTTTCGGCGGCCTGGCGCGCGCTGATCACCTTCGCCTCCGGCTACTACCAGCGCGGCCTGGGCGAGCTGGCGCTGGCGGTGCTGCCGCCGCAGTTGCGCCAGATCGATGACACGCAGCTCGCGCGGCGGCTGAAGCGCCTGGGCAAGGCCGCGGAGGCGGCGACGACGGCCGAGCGGGCCGACAAGCAGGCCCAGAAGCCGATCGAAACGCCCATCGACAACCCGGTCGACCTGACCCCCGAGCAGGCCGCGGCGCTCGACGCTTTCTGGCGCGAGCGCACGCCGGCGCTGCTGCACGGCGTCACCGGCAGCGGCAAGACCGAGGTCTACCTGCGCGCCGCCGCGCAGGCGCTGGAGCGCGGGCAGCAGGTGCTCGTGCTGGTGCCGGAGATCAACCTGACGCCGCAGCTCGAAGCGCGCTTCGCGGCGCGCTTCCCGGGCCGCGTGCTGGCGCCGCTGCACAGCGCGCTGACGCCGGCCGAGCGGCTGCGCCACTGGCTGGCCGCGCACGCCGGCACGGCCGACCTCGTGCTCGGCACGCGGCTGGCGATCTTCGCTTCGCTGCCGCGCCTGGGGCTCATCGTCGTCGACGAGGAGCACGACGCGTCGTTCAAGCAGCAGGAAGGCGCGCGCTACTCGGCACGCGACCTCGCCGTGTGGCGCGCCAACCAGCTCGGCATCCCGGTGCTGCTGGGCTCGGCGACGCCGTCGCTCGAGACCTGGCAACGGGTGCGCGAAGGGCGCTACCGGCGGCTGGCGCTGCCGCGGCGCATCGGCGACGGCGCTCTGCCACGCGTGCGGCTGGTCGACATGCGCACGCTGGCAAGACCGGCCAACGACGACACGACGCCGCTGGCGCCGCCGCTGCTGGCGGCGTTGCGCGAGCGCCTCGCGCGCGGCGAGCAGAGCCTCTTGCTGCTGAACCGCCGCGGCTACGCGCCGGTGCTGCACTGCCCGGCCTGCGGCTGGAAGAGCGGCTGCCCGCATTGCAGCGCCTGGCGCGTCTTCCACAAGGCCGACCGCACGCTGCGCTGCCACCACTGCGCGTTGACCGAGCGCGTGCCGCGCGCCTGCCCCGAGTGCGGCAACCTTGACATCGCGCCGATCGGCCGCGGCACCGAGAAGCTCGAAGAGCAGCTCGCCATGGTGCTGCCCGGCGCGCGCATCGCGCGGCTGGACGCCGACACGACGCGCGGCGCCGGCGAGCTCGAACGCCAGCTCGCCGCCGTGCACGAAGGCGCCGTCGACGTGCTCGTGGGCACGCAGATGCTGGCCAAGGGGCACGACTTTCGCAAAGTCACGCTGGTCGCGGCGGTGAACCCGGACGGGGCGCTCTTCACGAGCGACTTCCGCGCCCCCGAGCGGCTCTTTGCGCTGCTGATGCAGGCCGCCGGCCGCGCCGGGCGCGACGCCGCGCAGGCCGAGGCCAGCGAGATGTGGATCCAGACGACGAGCCCGGCGCATCCGCTGTACGCCGCGCTCGTCAAGCACGACTACGAGGCCTTCGCCGCCGCGCAACTCGAAGAGCGCCGCGCCGCCGGCCTGCCGCCGTTCACGCACCTGGCGCTCGTGCGCGCCGAAGCGCGCGAGGCGGCCGCGGCCACCGCCTTCCTGCGCGATGCGGCGGCAGCGTTGAAGGCGCTGCGGGACGGTGGCGACGGTGCGGGCAGCGACGCAGCCGTTGCCGCAACAGCCGGCGCAGCCGGCATCGCCGCAACAGCCCGCCGCCGCGGTGCGCGCCTACCCGCCGGTGCCGCCGGCGATGGCGCGCATCGCCGATGTCGAGCGCGTGCAGATGCTCGTCGAGTCGGCGTCGCGGCCGGCGCTGCAGCGCACGCTGGCCGCCTGGCTGCCGCAGCTCGTGGCGCTGCGCGCACGGCACCGCGGCGTCATCCGCTGGGCCGTCGATGTCGATCCGCTGGCGATCTGAACCCGGCCCGTTCGGGCGGCCTTGGAACCTGGGGGCGGGGGGGGCGGGGGGGGGGGGCGGGGGGGCGCGGGGGGGGGGGGGGGGGGCCGGCGGGGGCGGGGCCCGGGGCGGGGGGGGGGGGGGGCCGGGGGGGGGGGGGGGGGGGGGGGGGGGGGGGGGGGGGGGGGGGGGGGGGGGGGGGGGGGGGGGGGGGGGGGGGGGGGGGGGGGGGGGGGGGGGCCCGGGGGGGGGGGGGGGGGGGGGGGGGGGGGGGGGGGGGGGGGGGGGGGGGGGGGGGGGGGGGGGGGGGGGGCGGGGGCGGGGGGGGGGGGGGGGGGGGGGGGGGGGGGGGGGGGGGGGGGGGGGGGGGGGGGGGGGGGGGGGGGGGGGGGGGGGGGGGGGGGGGGGGGGGGGGGGGGGGGGGGGGGGGGGGGGGGGGGGGGGGGGGGGGGGGGGGGGGCGGGGGGGGGGGCGGGGGGGGGGGGGGGGCGGGGGGGGGGGGGGGGGGGGGGGGGGGGGGGGGGGGGGGGGGGGGGGGGCGGGCGGGCCTCCGGGGGGGGGGGGGGGGGGGGGGGGGGGGGGGGGGGGGGGGGGGGGGGGGGGGGGGGGGGGGGGGGGGGGGGGGGGGGGGGGGGGGGGGGGGGGGGGGCCCGGGGGGGGGGGGGGGGGGGGGGGCGGGGGCGGGGGGCCGGGGGGGGGGGGGGGGGGGGGGGGGGGGCGGGGGGGGGGGGGCGGGGGGGGGGGGGGGGGGGGGGGGGGGCCCGGGGGGGGGGGGCCGGGGGGGGGGGCGGGGGGGGGGGGGGGCCGGGGGGGGGGGGGGGGGGGGGGGGGGGGGGGGGGGGGCGGCGGGGGGGGGGGCGGGCGGGGGGGGGGGGGGGGGGGGGGGGGGGGGGGGGGGGGGGGGGGGGGGGGGGGGGGGGGGCGGGGGGGGGGGGGGGGGGGGGGGGGGGGGGGGGGGGGGGGGGGGGGGGGGGGGGGGGGGGGGGCCCGGCGCGCGGCCGGGCGCCGCCCGCGCTCAGAACGCCTGCCCGATCGTCAGGTACCCGCGCGTGCGCCCCCGGCCGGGGATCGGGTCGAGCGCGCGGCCGATGCCGACGCGCAGGTCGATGGCCATCGCGTACAGCAGGCGCGCCTCGCCGCGCAACTCGAAGCCGATGCCGCGGCGGTAGTCGTCGGGGCTGCTCGTGCCGGTGGGCCAGGCGGCGCCGATGTCGAAGAACGCGGTCGCGGCGAGGCGGTTGATGCCGACCGCCGGCACCATGTAGTGCCGGTCGATGTCGGCCAGCGGAATGCGCCACTCGACGCTGGCCAGCCGCGCCTGTGCGCCGAGCAGCTCGGGCTCGTCGCCGCGGTAGCCGCGCAGCGCGATCTCGCGGTTGTTCAGCGCAAAGCCGATGCCGCGCCCGGCCTCGGTGGCGCCGCCGAGCTGGAAGGGCCGTGTGCGATCGCGCGCCCGCGCTTCGGTGAGCCGCAACGCCAGCACGCCGCGGCCGAGGCCGAGGTAGGCGCGCGCGTCGCCGCGCACGACGAGGCCGTCGAAGTCGGGCGCGGCGTCGTCGCCGCGGCCCTGGAAGGGCTTGTACGACTCGGCGCGCAGCGTCAGCTTGACGCCGCGGTTGGCGCCGTCGGCGTACCAGTTGCTGCCGCGGCTGTCGACATCGGCGACGAGGGCGGCGATGCGGTCGTCCTGCCGCCGCTGCACGGCGCCGCCGGCGACCGTGACACGCTCGATGCGGTCGAGCGCTGCGCCGATGCCCACCGTGACGCGGTGCGCGAGGCTGTCGAGCACCGGCACCGGTACGACGGTGAGCCACTGCGCCTGCCACTCGCGGTCGTACAGCGTCGTCGTCTCGTCGTCGTCGGCGCCGTTCCAGCCGCGCGCGACGAGCACGCGGTCCAGCGCGATGCCGGTGTGGCCGCGCCAGATGTACTCGAGCCCGCCGAGCCACTCCTTCTGCGACGTTTCGTATTGCAGGTACGCGGTGTACTGGTGCCAGCCCACCGCGTCGGCGCCCGCCGTGCTGGCGCCGTAGGCCGTGAGGCCGCGGTCGCTGGTGATCACCGGCATCCACGAACGCGGATGGAGCGTGCGCCAGGCGGCGTAGGGGCGTGGGGGGCCGAGTTCGGGAGTGGGTGATGTCGTCGGCGCGGCAGCGGTGGCGGCAGCAGCGGTGGCAGCGGCCGGCGCACTCGGCGCGGCACCCGGGGCCGCACTCGGTGCAGTGCTCGCCGCCGCCACGCGCGTGTTCGCCGCGATCTCCTGCAGCACCGCCGGCGCCGCCATCGCGCGCAGCTCGTGGCCCTGCGGCACCACGACCACCAGCGCCAGCGAGCCGTCGGGTGCGCTGCCACCGTGCGCGGCCACCGCGGTGTGGCTGTGCGTCAGGCGCTGCCAGCGGCCATGTCCAGCGTTCCCGGTGAGGCGCCAGACGTTCGGCACGCCGGCCACCACGGCCAGCATCTCGAGCCCCGCCTTGCCGTGCCGCAGGTTGGCGATCGGCGCGTCGTGCGCAAGAAGCAGGCGCGGCGGCGCCGCCGGCTGCGTCGTGTCGAACTCGAGCACGCGCCAGTCGGCCTCGCGCCGCGTTACCGCGAAGAGCGTGCGGCCGTCGGCGGCGATCGCGATGTCGACGAGGTCGGTGCCTTCGGGCGGCGACCAGAACTCGCGCGGCCGCGCTGCTTCGGCATCGCGCGCTTCGGGCGCCAGGCGCACGAGGCGCGTGCGGCCGCCGTCCAGCTCGATGGCGATCAGCTCGGTGGCCGGCGCCGCCGCCACCTGCACCGCGCGCCGCAGGTGCGCGCAGCGCGTCAGCCGCTTCAGCCGGCTGCCTTGCAGGCGGTACACGTCGTAGCCGAGGTAGCGGCTGTTGCAGATGTCGGGCTGCATCACGAGCACGCTGCCGTCGGCGCCGGCCTCGACGCGCGCGCCGTCGAGCACGCGCGTGATGCGTTCACGTTGCACGGCACCACCGGCGTTGCGGATGCGTTCCAGGTGCGGCGCATTCAGGCCGTCGTCGACGACGGCGAGCACGCTGCCATCGGGCAACGCGGCGAGCGTCGGCACGTCGAACACCGGCCCGGCGACGAGCGGCGTGCCGGTCGCCTCGGGCTCGCGCTCGATCGGCGCGGCGCGCGCGGACACCTGCTCGTTCAAGTCGGCGAGGAACTCGTCCCACAGCACGTCCATCGTCTTGCCGGTGGCGCCCCACGGCATGCTGTGGATGCGCGGCACGAAGCCGATGTCGCCGCTGTGCTGCTCGACCATCTCGAGCGCCTTGCCCTCGCCGTAGCGGCGGTGCAGGAACTCGAAGAAGTAGGCGCCGTACAGGTACTGCTTGGAAAGCGGCAGCGCGCGCCCGTCGGCGTTGATCTCGGCCAGCTTCAGGAAGCCGCGCTGGCGCTCGGCGCGCAGCCACGCCTCGAAGAACGGACCTTTCAGGCGGCCGCGGCCGGCGCCGGCCGCAGTTCCGGCCGCTTCGCGGCCGCTTTCCTCCCACACCGCCAGGCCCTCGAGCATCCAGCCCGGGCTGAACAGGTTCGGGATGAACCACACGAGGCGGCCGAAGATGGTTTGCAGCACGCGCGGCGCGCCGCGCATCTTGTCCAGGTGCACCGCGTGCGTCAGCTCGTGCACCAGCAGCAAGTCGAGCCAGGCGCTGTTGTCCAGCAGCTGCCCTTCGTCGGGCGGCGTGAGGAACAGGCCGATCTTGTTGAACGGCAGCGGCGTCGAGAAGCCGTTGGCGATGTCGACCTCGGCGTAGACGACGAGGTCGATGCGGCTCTTGGGCTCCCAGGCCAGCGCCTGCGTGATGCGCGGCCAGGCGCGCTCGGCCGCGCGCACCACGGCTTCGGCCTGGCGGCGCTGGCTCGCGCGGTAGTGGATGCGGAAGTGCGCGCTCTCGGCGGTGTCCCAAGGCGGCCCGGGGTCGGCGTTCTGCGCTTGCGCCGGCGGCGGCCAGGCGAGCAGGGCGGCGATGACGATCAGCAGCGCCAGTGCGGCGCGCGCAAAGAAGCCGTTTGCGCCGCCGGCCACGGGCGTGCGGGGTGGGTTCAAGAGGGGCTTTCTCCTTGCTCTCCTTGCGCGCGCGCCAGCTTCTCGCTCTTCCAGTACACGTCGTCGCCGCCCAGCCCGTCGAGGTTGGCGCGGTTGAGCACGCGTGCCAGCACGAACATCAGGTCCGACAGGCGGTTCAGGTACTGGCGCGGCGCGTCGTGCACCGGCTCGCCGGCCGCGGCCAGTGCGACGAGGGCACGCTCGGCGCGGCGCGCGATCGTGCGGCTGACGTGCGCCAGTGCCGCGCTGCGCGTGCCGGCCGGCAGGATGAACTCCGCCAGCCGCGGCAGCGCGGCGTTGTGGCGCGCCAGTGCCGCGTCGAGCGCCGCCACCGCTTCGGCCTTGACGAGGCTGTAGCCGGGGATCGACAGCTCGCCGCCGAGGTTGAAGAGTTCGTGCTGGACGACGACCAGCAGCTCGCGCACGTCCGACGGCAGCGGCTCGGCCAGCAGCACGCCGAGGCTCGAGTTCAGCTCGTCGACATCGCCCATTGCGGCGACGCGGCGGTGGTCCTTGGGCACGCGCGAACCGTCACCGAGGCCGGTGGTGCCGTCGTCGCCGGTGCGGGTGGCGATCTGCGAAAGGCGGTTGGACATGGCGGCGTCCATTCTCGCCGCAGCCAGCCGCCGTCGGGCGCCAGGGGCCGGCGCCAGGATTGCGCAGCGTCAGCCGACCAGCCGCACCATCATGCGCTCGAGGATCGGCCGCTGCCGCCAGGCCGCGACGGCGCGGTCGGCGAAGTCGCGCCCGCGCGGCGTCAGGCGGAAGTAGTGCACGTGCTCGAAGCCCGCCGGGTTCTCGTACTCGCGCACGAGTTCGTAGCGCACCAGCGTGTCGTATGACGAGTAGACCGCGCCGCCATCGACGACCCAGCCGCCGGCGTGGTCGCCCGCATGCACCAGCACGTGCCCGCGCCGCAGCGCACGCAGAACGTCGATGAACTCGCCGCGGTCGGGGATGATGCCGGGGGCATCGATCGGCCCGTGCTGGGCGGCGGCCGCACTGGAAGAAGCGTCAGCGGCGGCTGAAGACCCGGGAGGGGCGGAAGCGGCGGACGGAAAAGCCATGGCAGGAACGTCCTCGGCGCGTGGGCAAGCGGTTGGGATCATCTTGCTCGGCAACGCCCATGCCTGCCCGGTGGAAATGCGGTGGCCGGCGGTACCAGTTCGCGCGGTTTGCCGATGCCCGTGCGGCGCATCACAAAACAGGGCCGACTCCTAGAATGACCGCGGCCCCCAGGAGACAAGCCACCATGAACGCACCGCACGACCTGAACCCGCGCGCCGCCATCCGCCCGGTGCCGCCGGCCATGCTCGAGGCGCTGCGCGCGCGCTTCGGCGAGCGCTGCTCCACCGCGCAGGCGGTGCGCGAGCAGCACGGGCGCGACGAATCGGTCTACGCGGCGACGCCGCCCGAGGTGGTGCTCTTTTGCGAATCCACCGCCGATGTCGCCGCGGCGGTGCAACTCGCGCACGCACACGCGGTGCCGGTGATCCCGTTCGGCATCGGCAGCTCGCTCGAAGGGCATGTGCTCGCGGTGCAAGGCGGCATCACGCTCGACCTCGGCCGCATGGACCGCGTGCTGCGCATCGACACCGCCGACCTGACCGTGACGGTGCAGCCGGGCGTGACGCGCGAGCAGGTCAACCGCGAGATCAAGGACACGGGCCTTTTCTTCCCGATCGACCCCGGCGCCAACGCGACGATCGGCGGCATGACGGCCACGCGCGCCTCGGGCACCAACGCCGTGCGCTACGGCACGATGCGCGACAACGTGCTCGCGCTCGAGGTCGTCACCGCCAGCGGCGAGGTCACGCGCACCGGCACGCGCGCCAGGAAGAGCAGCGCCGGCTACGACCTGACGCGGCTCTTCGTCGGCAGCGAGGGGACGCTGGGCGTCATCACCGAGATCACGCTGAAGCTGTACCCGCTGCCCGAGGCGATGAGCGCGGCGATCTGCCACTTCCCGAGCGTCGACGCGGCGGTGCGCACGACGATCGCCGTCATCCAGATGGGCGTGCCGATCGCGCGCTGCGAGCTGCTCGACGCCAACGCGATCCGCGGCGTCAACGCCTACGCCAAGCTCGGCCTGCGCGAGCAGCCGATGCTGCTGATGGAGTTCCACGGCAGCGAGGCCGGCGTCGCCGAGCAGGCCGCCACGGTGCAGGACATCGCGCGCGAGCACGGCGGCGCCGATTTCCAGTGGGCGACGACGCCCGAGGAGCGCAGCCGCCTGTGGACGGCGCGGCACAAGGCCTACTTCGCGGCGCTGCAGACGCGCCCGGGCTGCCGCTGCCAGAGTACCGACACCTGCGTGCCGATCTCACGCCTGGCGGAAAGCATCAACGAGAGCATCGCCGAGAGCGACGCGGCGGGCATCCCGTACTGGATCGTCGGCCACGTCGGCGACGGCAACTTCCACCTGAGCTGGCTGCTCGACCCGAACGACCCGCGCGAGGTCGCCGAGGTCGAGCGCCTGAACGTGCAGATGGTCAAGCGCGCGCTGCGGCTCGATGGCACCTGCACCGGCGAGCACGGCGTCGGCCTGCACAAGATGGGCTACCTGCTCGACGAAGCCGGCCCGGTGGCGGTGGAGATGATGCGCAACATCAAGCGCACGCTCGACCCGCGCAACATCATGAACCCGGGCAAGGTGTTCGCGCTGTAGCGGCCGGCGAGGCCGGCAACGGCCTCAGCCTCTCAGATCTCCAGCTTCGTCCCCAGCTCGACGATCCGGTTCGTCGGCAGGTGCAGGAAGTCCGCGGCCGCCGCGGCGTTGCGGTGCATGCTCGCAAAGAGCTTCTCGCGCCACATCGGCATGCCTTCGCCGAACGTCGGCACGACGATGTCGCGGCTGAGGAAATAGCTCGTTTCCATGTCGTCGAGCAGGACGCCGCGGCCGGCGAGCAGCTTCAGCGCGTCGGGCACGTCGGGCTCGTTCTTGAAGCCGAAGTGCAGCGTCACCTGCCAGCAGTCGCGCCCGAGGCTTTCGATCTCGATGCGGCGCTCGAAGCCGATCCACGGCACGTCGTGGTGCATCACGGTCACGAACAGGTTGCGCTCGTGCAGCACCTTGTTGTGCTTGAGGTTGTGCAGCAGTGCGAACGGCGTCGCGCCGCGCTCGGCGGTGAGGAACACCGCCGTGCCGGCCACGCGCTGCGGCGGGCTGAGGAAGATGCTCTCGATGAACAGCGGCAGCTCGATCGACTCGCTGCGCAGCTTGGCGGCCATCAGCGCGCGGCCCTGCTTCCACGTCATCATCAGCGTGAACACCGCGCTGCCGATGACGAGCGGGAACCAGCCGCCGTCGAGCACCTTGACGATGTTGGCCGAGAAGAACGTGAGGTCGACGACGAGGAAGGCGCCGGTGGCCGCCAGGCCCACCGCCAGCGGCAGCCGCCACGCGTAGCGGATGACGAAGAACGTCATCACGGTGGTGATCGTCATGTCGATCGTCACCGCGATGCCGTAGGCGTGCGCCAGCGCGCCGGACGAGCCGAAGACGACGACGGCGAAGACGACGCAGGCATAGAGCGACCAGTTGACGAACGGCACGTAGATCTGCCCGGTGTCGCGGATCGACGTGTGCGCGATGCGCAGGCGCGGCAGGTAGCCGAGCTGGATCGCCTGCTTGGCCACCGAGAAGGCGGCGGTGATCAGCGCCTGCGAGGCGATCACCGTGGCCAGCGTCGCCAGGCCGATCAGCGGCACGAGCGCCCACTCGGGCGCCATTTCGAAGAACGGGTTGTTCACGTTCTGCGGGTGCTGCAGCAGCATCGCGCCCTGGCCGAAGTAGTTCAGCACGAGCGCCGGCATGACGACGCCGAACCAGGCCCAGCGGATCGGCGGCTTGCCGAAGTGCCCGAGGTCGGCATACAGCGCCTCGGCGCCGGTGACGCACAACACGACGGCGCCGAGCGCGACGAAGGCGATGCCCGGGTGCGCGAACAGGAACGCCAGCGCATGGTGCGGCGACAGTGCCGCCAGCACCTGCGGGTGGTTGGCGATGTGCGGCACGCCGAGCGCGGCCATGACGAGGAACCAGCTCAGCGTCACCGGCCCGAAGAAGCGGCCGACCATCGCCGTGCCGAAGCGCTGCGCCGCGAACAGCGCCGTCAGCACGGCCAGCGTCACCGGCACGACGTAGCGGTGCAGCGCCGGCGCCGCGACCTCCAGCCCCTCGACCGCCGACAGCACCGAGATCGCCGGCGTGATGACACCGTCGCCGAAGAAGATCGCGGTGCCGAAGATGCCCAGCACGAGCAGCCGCCGGCGCAACACCGGGCGGTCCTGCACGGCATGGCTGGCCAGGGCCAGCATCGCGATCAGGCCGCCCTCGCCGTTGTTGTCGGCGCGCAGGATCAGCAGCACGTACTTCAGCGACACGACGACGGTCAGCGTCCAGAAGACGAGCGACAACACGCCGAGGATGTTGGCCGGCGTCAGCGGCACGCGCCCGGCTGCGAACACCTCCTTCAGTGCGTACAGCGGGCTCGTGCCGATGTCGCCGTAGACCACGCCCAGCGCGCCAGGCTGAGCGATACGAGCGCCGCGGCAGACGTCGGGCGCCTTGTCGGGCGGGGTGCGGACATGGGCCTTGCGCGTCCCTCGGCGCGCTGGATCCTCAGGCTTCTTCGAGCTCGGTGGCCGGGTCGGTGGCTTCGAGTTCGTAGGCCGCGCCGAGCATGCCCAGGCGCGCGACGACGCCGTACATGTAGAAGCGGTTCGGCGCGCTGGCGCCGGGCTTCACGCCACGGCGCGGCAGCTGGTGGCTCTCGGCAAACGCCAGCGGCACGAAGGCCGAGCCGGGCGCGTCGAGGCTCTCGTCGGTGCCGCGCTGCGCGTGCACGCGGTAGAAGCCGCCGATGACGTAGCGGTCGATCATGTAGACCACCGGCTCGGCGACGGCGTCGTTCACGCGCTCGTAGGTCGGCACGCCTTCCTGCACGATGACGTCGCGCGCCGGCGTCGCCTTCGGCTGCGCCGGCATGCTGCGCGCCAGGCGGGCGCGGCGCTCGGGGTCGTCGAGGTCCTTCGCGTCGCGCACCGTCAGCACGTCGGTGCCGCCGGGGCCGTCGGACTTGACGACGACGAAGGCGCGCTCGGCGATGCCGTACTCCTTGTGCTTGCGCCGCACCTTGGCCAGCAGCGTGTCGACGTGCGTCTTCACGCAGTCCAGCCCCGCCTCGCTGCCGAAGTCGACCTGGCCGCACTGGCCATGCATCGTGTGCAGCAGCCACGGGTCCATGCCGAGCAGCTTGGCGAAGCGCTTGGCCACCTCTTCGTAGCTGTGCAGGTGGCGCGACTTGCGCCGCTGCGCCGAGCTGGCGTGCAGCGGCGGCAGCAGGTACTGCTCGTGCACGTCTTCCAGCATGCCGGGCACGCCGGCGGCGAGGTCGTCGTTGAGCAGGATCGTGCACGGGTCGAAGTCGCGCAACCCGAGGCGCCGCTCGCTGCGCACGAGCGGCTCGAGCTTCAGCTGGCCGCCATCGGGCAGCGCCAGCCGGCGCGGCTTCTCGAGCCCGCGCGCCAGGCTGCCCAGGCGCACGTTGAGCCCGGCCATCGTGAACACCTCGACCAGCCGCTGCAGATGCATCAGGTACGACGGCTTGCCGTCCAGCACCTGGGGGCCCGGCACGAGCAGCAGGTTCTTCGCCTCGGGGCAGATCTTCTCGATCGCTGCCATCGCCGCCTGCACGGCCAGCGGCAGCATCGGCGGCGTCAGGTTGTCGAAGCCGGTAGGGAAGAGTTCCGTGTCCACCGGCGCCAGCTTGTAGCCGGCGTTGCGCAGGTCGACTGCCGTGTAGAACGGCGGCGTGTGCTCCATCCACTCGAGCCGGAACCAACGTTCGATCGCCGGCATCGAGTCGAGGATGCGGGCCTCGAGCTCGTTGATCGGCCCGGTCAGCGCCGTGATCAGGTGAGGAACCATGCCGGCATTCTAGGTAGCTCGCGCGGCGCGAAAGACCGGCCGTGGAAGCGCCAAGACCCGGCAATCGCCGGGCCCAGGGGAGCTTCGGGCCGGCCGCCGCAGCGGCCGGGGGAGTCGATCGCCGGTCAGTTGTACGCCGTCTCGCCGTGCGAGGCGACGTCCAGGCCCTCGCGCTCCTCGTCCTCGGCGACGCGCAGGCCGATCGTCAGGTCGACGATCTTGTAGGCGATGAAGGCGACGACACCCGACCAGACCACCGTCAGCAGCACCGCCTTCAGCTGGATCCACACCTGCGCGGCGATGCCGTTGCTCGTCACCGACGCGGTGACCCAGTCGCCGACGAGGCCCGGGCCGCCGAGCGCCTGGTTGTTGAAGACGCCGGTGAGCAGCGCGCCGACGATGCCGCCGACGCCGTGCACGCCGAACACGTCGAGCGAGTCGTCGGCGCCGAGCATCTTCTTCAGGCCGTTGACACCCCACAGGCACGCGAACCCCGCGGCCGCGCCGATGACCAGCGCGCCGACGATGCCCACGTTGCCCGCGGCCGGCGTGATGGCCACGAGGCCGGCCACCGCGCCCGACGCGGCGCCCAGCATCGAGGCCTTGCCGCGCATCAGCGCCTCGCCGGCGCACCAGGCGAGCACCGCCGCGGCGGTGGCCGAGAAGGTGTTCATGAAGGCGAGCGCGGCGCTGTTGCCCGCTTCGAGCGCCGAGCCGGCGTTGAAGCCGAACCAGCCCACCCACAGCAAGGACGCACCGACCATCGTCAGCGGCAGGCTGTGCGGCGTCAGCGCCTCGCGGCCGTAGCCGACGCGCTTGCCGACGAGGAAGGCACCGACGAGGCCCGCCACCGCGGCGTTGATGTGCACGACGGTGCCGCCGGCGAAGTCGAGCGCGCCCCACTGCCAGATCAGGCCCGCCTTGGCGTTGGTGGCGTCGACCACCTCCTTGCTCGTGTAGGCGTCGGGGCCGGCCCAGAACCACACCATGTGCGCGATCGGCGTGTAGGCGAAGGTGAACCAGATCACCATGAACAGCAGCACGGCGCTGAACTTGATGCGCTCGGCGAACGCGCCGACGATCAGCCCGCAGGTGATGGCCGCGAACGTGGCCTGGAAGGCGACGAAGACGATCTCCGGGATGACGACGCCCTTGCTGAAGGTGGCCGCCATCGCGAACTCGCCCTTGTCGGGGTTGAACACGCCCTTCAGGAACAGCCGGTCGAAGCCGCCGATGAAGGCGTTGCCCTCGGTGAACGCGAGGCTGTAGCCGTAGACGACCCACAGCACGCTGATCAGCGAGAAGGTGACGAACACCTGCATCAGCACCGACAGCATGTTCTTGCTGCGCACGAGGCCGCCGTAGAACAGCGCGAGGCCGGGGATGGCCATCATCGTGACGAGCAGCGTCGATACGAGCATCCAGCTCACGTCGCCCTTGTTCGGCGCGGGCGCCGCGGCGGCGGCGACGGGCGCCGCCGTGGCGGCCGCGGCGGCCGGCATGTCGGCCGGTGCAGCGACGGGGGCCGATGTAGCGGCATCGGCGGCGGTGGCGCCGGCCGCACCCGCGGCCTGCGCCAGCACTTCGGGCCCGGTGCCGAGCAGCACCAGGCCCAGGGCCAGCAGGGAAAGCAGTCTCTTCATGGGAGTTCTCGTGGTGTTTGTGGCCGATGGGGTGGGCGGCGGGCGGGGCGCGGCGCGCTACAGCGCGTCGCGGCCGGTCTCGCCGGTGCGGATGCGCACGACCTGCTCGAGGGCGGAGACGAAGATCTTTCCGTCGCCGATCTTGCCGGTGCGCGCCGAGGCCTCGACGGCCTCGATGACACGCTCGACGAGCGCATCGTCGACGGCCGCTTCGATCTTCACCTTGGGCAGGAAGTCGACGACGTACTCGGCGCCGCGGTACAGCTCGGTGTGGCCCTTCTGCCGGCCGAAGCCCTTGACCTCGGTGACGGTGATGCCCTGCACGCCGATGCCGCCGAGCGCTTCGCGCACTTCGTCGAGCTTGAAGGGCTTGATGATGGCGGTGACCATCTTCATGGCTGGATCCTCATGGGGTCGGTGGGATGGTCGGGCGCGGCGTGCGCGCCCTCAGAACGCGTACTTGACGCCGACCACGGCGCCCGTCTTGCCGAGGTCCTTGCCGTTGGCCGGCGAGGCGTAGGCCTTGGTGCCGGCGATCGACTTGGTGTCGGCGCCGACGACGCCGCCGCTGACGGTGAGGCCCTTGACGACTTCCTTGCTGACGAGGAGCGAGTAGTCGGTGTACGAGAAGTCGCCGTTCTTGGCGACCTTCTGGTACCCCAGGTGCGGCGTCAGCGTCACCGGCCCCACTTCGAAGGCGGCGGTGAGGTCGACGTAGGTGCTGTTCTTGCTGTCGACGAAGCCGAAGAGATTCGACAGGCTGTGCGAGACCTTCAGCGTCGCCGGGCCGTAGGTCAGCGCGCCGTAGATCTCGGTCGTGTTCGGGCTCGTCGCCGCCTTGTGGCGCGGGTACTGGTAGGTGAGCAGGCCGACGTCGAAGGCGAGGTCCTTCGTGATCTCGCCCTTGTAGCCACCGTAGAGATCGACCTCGATCTTGTTGCTGCTGGAAGGGTTGGCATCGTCGACCCACTTGATCGTCGAGGCCCACGCGCCGACGTAGAACGGCCCGGCGCTCCAGTCGACGCCGCCTTGCACGGCCGGCTTCAGGCGCGACTGCGAGATGCCGCGATAGCGGTAATCGCTGACGGCGCCGACGTTGAACGACAACTCGGCCAGCGCCACCGAAGGCAGCACGAGCGCAGTGATGAAGGCGGCCGACGAGGCGGCCAGCGCGATCAACGAGGTGGACTTCTTCATGACGGGGGTGGCTCCTGCGGAAGATGAGTTCGGGGTGAGGACTGCATGCACTGACGACAGGGCGGTTAGCAGCATCTGTGCCACGTTGCTTCTTCGGGCCGCTTTCTCTCGGTGGCGCGGTGATCGGACGCGAGCGCGGCCCCTCGCCGGCGCGTGGCCTTCGGCGGGCGCGATCGATCACAACGCCCATTCGGGTGCACGCCGGCGCGGGCGCCCGTTCTGGTGCACTCGCTTGGTGCAAAGGGCGCGCGAGGCCGCGCCACAGAATGGGCCGCGCACGACGCACAGCCGCATCGCTGCACCGAAACCCACAGAGCACCCGCACCGTGTCCCTGGCCATCGTCTACAGCCGCGCCCTGCTGGGCATGGAGGCGCCCGAGGTGCGCGTCGAGGTGCAGCTCGTCAACGGCCTGCCGGCGTTCACGCTCGTGGGCTTGGCCGACACCGAGGTCAAGGAAGCGCGCGAACGGGTGCGCGCGGCGCTGCTGCAAAGCGGCTTCACGTTCCCGCACAACAAACGGGTCACCGTCAACCTGGCGCCGGCCGACCTGCCGAAGGACAGCGGGCGCTTCGACCTGCCGATGGCGCTGGGCATCCTGGCCGCGAGCGGCGCGCTCGACGCAGCGCGGCTGGCGCAGTTCGAGTTCGCCGGCGAGTTGTCGCTGGCCGGCGCGCTGTGCAGCGTGCGCGGGGCGCTCGCCTGGGCGCTCGGCGCGCGCCGCGCAGCCACGGCGCGCACGCTCGTGCTGCCGCGTGCCGATGCGGCGGTCGCGGCGCGCGTGCCGGGCCTCGCCGTGCTGGCCGCCGACACACTGGCCGAGGTGGCGGCGGCGCTGCTGCCGGGTGACGCCGCGGTGCCATTGGCCGCGCCGTCGACATCGGCATCGACCGCCGGCGCTGACGCGGCGGCGTCAATGCGCCCGCCGTACGCCCGCCCGCGCGAACGCCTCGACCTCGCCGATGTCAAAGGCCAGGCCGGCGCGAAGCGCGCGCTCGAGGTGGCCGCGGCCGGCGGGCACAGCCTCCTGCTCATCGGCCCGCCGGGGACAGGCAAGTCGATGCTCGCGCAGCGCTTGCCGACGCTGCTGCCGCCGATGGCCGATGACGAAGCGCTCGCCAGCGCCGCGCTGCTCGGGCTGGCCGGTGACGACTCGGTGCCGTTCGGCGAGCGCGCGGTGCGTTCGCCGCACCACAGCGCCAGCGCCGTGGCGCTGGTGGGCGGCGGCACGCCGCCGCGGCCGGGCGAGATTTCGCTGGCGCACGGCGGCGTGCTCTTCCTCGACGAGACGCCGGAGTTCCCGCGCGCCGCGCTCGAAGCGCTGCGCGAGCCGCTCGAGACGGGCTCGATCTGCATCGCGCGCGCGGCGCGGCGCGCGCGGTTCCCGGCCCGCTTCCAGCTCGTCGCGGCGATGAACCCGTGCCCCTGCGGCTGGCTTGGCGCGCCGGCCGGCACCGGCCGCGCCTGCCGCTGTGCGCCCGAGGCGGTGGCGCGTTACCAGGGGCGGCTGTCCGGGCCGCTGCTCGATCGCATCGACCTGCAGGTGGAAGTGCTGGCCGCGCCGCCCGAGCAGATGCTCGGCGCGCCGGCGGGCGAGCCGAGCGCCGCGGTGGCCGCGCGGGTGGCCGCCGCGCACGCGCGGCAGCAGGCGCGGCAAGGCTGCGCCAACGCGCGCCTCGAAGCCGCCGACCTCGACCGGCGCGTGCCGCTCGACGCCCGCGCGCAGGCGTTTCTCGAAGGTGCGGCGCGGCGCCTTGCGTGGTCAGGCCGGCGGCTGCACCGCGTGCTGAAGGTCGCTCGCAGCGTCGCCGACCTCGCCGGCAGCGACGCCGTGCAGGTGGCGCACCTGGCCGAGGCGCTGCAGTACCAGCGCGTGCTCGGCGCGACGTGAGCCGGGATTAGCGCGCGATCAGGGCGCGGCGCGCGCCGCGCCTTCCTCGGCCATCGCCGCCCGCCGTGCGCGCCAGGCGCCGAGCAGCGCCAGCACGCCCGGCACGATGATCATCAGCCAGACGATGAGGCTGAAGTTCTGCTGCACCCACGGCAGGTTGCCGAAGAGGTAGCCCGCGCCGACGAGGCTGACGACCCACAGGCCGCCGCCCGTCACGTTGTAGAAGCTGAACTTGCCGCGCGTCATCTCGGCCACCCCGGCGACGAAGGGCACGAAGGTGCGCAAAAACGGCATGAAGCGCGCCGCGATGATCGTCACGCCGCCGTAACGTTCGTAGAACGCGTGCGCCTGTTCGAAGGCGCGGCGGTTGAACCAGCGGCTCTGTTCCCAGCCCCACACGCGCGGCCCGACGGCGCGGCCGATGCTGTAGTTGAGCTGGTCGCCCAGCACCGCGGCGATCCACAGCAGCGCGATCGACGGCGCGATGTGCATCAGCCCCACGCCGCACAGCGCGCCGACGACAAACAGCAGCGAGTCGCCCGGCAGGAACGGCATCACGACGACGCCGGTCTCGACGAAGATGATCGCGAACAACAGCGCGTAGACCCACGTGCCGTGCGCCAGCACGAACTCGCGCAGGTGGCGGTCGACGTGCAGGATGAAATCGATCAGTTGCGGCAGCGCGTCCATCATCGTGGGCGCGGATTATCCCGGCCGCCCCCCGGCGCGCGGCTCACGCCTTCAGGTAGTCGGCGCGCGATCCGAGCCAGCGTGCGACATGTTCCTCGGCCGCCGCCGGCGATTCACGCAGCAGGCGTGGGGCCATTGCGCGTGCCTGCGCCAAGAGGCCGCCGTCGGTGGCGAGGTCGGCAAAGCGCAGCAGCGCGTCGCCGCTCTGGCGTGCGCCCATGAACTCGCCGGGGCCGCGGATTTCGAGGTCGCGGCGCGCGATCTCGAAGCCGTCGCTCGTCTCGGCCATCGCGCGGAGCCGATCTTTCGCGGTCGGCGACAGCGGGCCGGTATACAGCAGCACGCACACACTCGCCGCCGTGCCGCGCCCGACGCGGCCGCGCAGCTGGTGCAGCTGCGCGAGGCCGAAGCGCTCGGCGTGTTCGATGACCATCAGGCTCGCGCTCGGCACGTCGACACCGACCTCGATGACGGTCGTCGCGACGAGCACGCGCATCTGGCCGCCGGTGAACAGCGACATCACCGCCGCCTTCTCGGCCGCCGGCATGCGGCCGTGCAGCAGGCCCACCATCGTGCCGGGCAGCGCCGCCGAGAGCTCGGCGTGCGTCGCGGTGGCGTCCTGCAGATCGACGTGTTCGCTTTCCTCGACGAGCGGGCAGACCCAGTAGACCTGCTGCTCGCTGCCGCGCGCCAGCTCGTCGCGGATGCGCGCGATGACCTGGTCGCGCTTGTCGTCGGCGAAGAGCTTCGTCAGCACCGGCGTGCGCCCGGGCGGCAGCTCGTCGAGCGTGCTCACGTCGAGGTCGGCGTAGTAGGTCATCGCCAGCGTGCGCGGGATCGGCGTGGCGCTCATCATCAAGAGGTGCGGCTCGAGCGGCACAGCGTCGTCCGACGCGTGCGCCCCGAGCTTGGCCCGCAGCGCCAGCCGCTGCGTGACGCCGAAGCGGTGCTGCTCGTCGACGACGGCCAGCGCCAGGCGCGCGAACTGCACGTCGTCCTGGATGACGGCGTGCGTGCCGACGACGAGTGCGGCCTCGCCGCTGGCGATGCGCGCCAGCATCTCGCGGCGCGCGCGGCCCTTGCGGCTGCCGGTGAGCCAGGCGATGCCGACCCCGAGCGGCTCGAGCCAGCCGACGAGCTTGCGGAAGTGTTGCTCGGCGAGGATCTCGGTGGGCGCCATCAGCGCGCACTGCCAGCCGGCGCTGATGGCGGTGGCGGCGGCGAGCGCGGCGACGACGGTCTTGCCGCTGCCGACGTCGCCTTGCAGCAGCCGGTGCATCGGCCGCGTCTGCGCGAGGTCGCGCTCGATCTCGGCCGTGACACGCCGCTGCGCGCCGGTCAGCGCGAACGGCAGCGCCTTGGCGAGCCGCGCGCGCAGGTCGTCACCTTTGCCATCTTCGCCACCGGCGACGAGCGGCGGCGCGCGCAGCAGCGCCCGTTCGGCGAGCGCCTGCGCCTGCGACAACTGCTGCGCCAGCAGCTCCTCGTACTTCAGCCGCTGCCAGGCCGGGTGGCTGCGGTCTTCGAGCGTCGCCATCGCGGCGCCGGGCGCCGGGTGGTGCAGCGTCGCCAGCGCCTCGCGCAGCGTCGGCAGGCCGGCGGGCACCGCGTCGGGCGGCAGGATCTCCGCGAGCGGCGCACGCGCCAGCGCCGTGGTGATGACCTTGCGCAGATACGCCTGCGGCAGCGCCGCCGTGCTCGGGTACACCGGCGTCAACGCCTGCGGCAGCGGCGTGCCCGGCTCGACGACCTTCAGCACCGGGTGCACGATCTCCAGGCCGAGGAAGCCGCCGCGCACCTCGCCGCGCACACGCACTTGCCGGCCGGGTGCGAGTTGCTTCTGCTGCGAAGGGTAGAAGTGCAGCCAGCGCAGCACGAGTTCGCCGCTCGCATCGGCGATGCGCGCGACGAGCTGCCGGCGCGTGCGCGAGTGCTCGACGCGGCAGTCGCTCACCTCGCCTTGCACCTGCGCGGTGTCGCCGGCGTGCAGCGCGCCGATCGGCACGAGCCGCGTCTCGTCCTCGTAGCGCAGCGGCAGGTGCAGCGCGAGGTCGATGTCGCGCACGAGGCCGAGCTTGCGCAGCGCGCGGGCTGGCGCCGACAGCGCGGGTTCGCGCTGGGCATCGCCGTTACGCGAAGACACAGGCGGGGCAACAGGCGAAGCCACATCCCCTTGTCCGGGCAATGCACGCGGCGGTGCGGGCTGGCGAGGGGGCATGGGAGAATTTTCACCCGTGCACTCGCGGCGCGAAACGCGGCCTTGCCGGCCGTGCAACGTGCCCCAGCCGCCCGTGCCCACCGAGCTGACTCTCGACGACTTCGACTACGCGCTGCCGCCCGAGCTGATCGCCCAGCATCCACTGGCCGAACGCAGCGCCTCGCGGCTGCTGGACGGCAGCGGCGCCTGGCCGGTGGACCGCCGCTTCCGCGACCTGCCGTCGCTGCTGGCGCCGGGTGACCTCGTCGTCTTCAACGACACGCGCGTGCTGCGTGCGCGCCTGCTCGGCGAGAAGCCGACCGGCGGCGCCGTCGAGGCGCTCGTCGAGCGGGTGCTGCCTGCTGCGCAGGGCCAGGCCGAGCCGCGCGAGGTGCTCGCGCATCTGCGCGCCAGCAAGTCGCCGCGCGCCGGCACGTTCGCGCGCTTTACCGGCCCCAACGGCGAAGGCTTCGACGCCGAAGTGCTCGGCCGCGCCGGCCCCGACGAGGCGCTCTTTCACCTGCGCTTTCCGGCCGACCCGCTGACGCTGCTGCAACGCCACGGTCACGTGCCGCTGCCGCCGTACATCACGCACGCCGACACGCCCGACGACGAGACGCGCTACCAGTCGGTGCTCGCCGCACGCCCCGGCGCCGTCGCCGCGCCGACGGCGTCGCTGCACTTCGACGAGCCGATGCTCGCGGCGCTGGCCGCGCGCGGCGTCGAGCGCACGACGGTGACGCTGCACGTCGGCGCCGGCACCTTCCAGCCAGTGCGCGCTGGGCGCATCGCCGAACACGTGATGCACAGCGAGTGGTTCGAGGTGAGCGTCGAGGCCGCCGCCGCGGTGGCGCGGGTGCGGGCCGCCGGCGGCCGCGTCGTCGCCATCGGCACGACGGCGCTTCGGGCGCTCGAGTCCGCCGCGCTGCGCTCGCCGCGCGGCGTGGTCGAGCCGTGCCGCGGCGACACCGATCTCTTCATCCGGCCGGGCTTCGAGTTCCGCGCCGTCGACCGGCTGTTGACGAACTTCCACCTGCCGCGCAGCACGCTGTTGATGCTGGTCAGCGCCTTCGCCGGCCACGCGCACATCCGCTCGCTGTACCGGCACGCGGTGGAGGCGCGCTACCGCTTCTTCAGCTACGGCGATTGCATGTGGCTGGCGCGCGCGCCGCACACGCCGCACGTCGTAGTTCAGCCGACGAGCCCGAGCCGTGCTGAAGAAGACAAGACCTGAGGCCGGACAATCCGGCCCATGCTCCAGTTCGAGATCCTGAAACGCGAAGGCGAAGCCCGCCGCGCGCGGCTGACGCTGAACCACGGCGTCGTCGAGACGCCGGTGTTCATGCCGGTGGGCACCTACGGCACCGTCAAAGGCGTGCTGCCGCGCTCGCTGGAGGAGATGGGCGCGTCGATCATCCTCGGCAACACCTTCCACCTGTGGCTGCGTCCGGGCCTCGAGGTGGTGAAGCAGTTCGGCGGCCTGCACCGCTTCGAGGGCTGGCGCCGGCCGATGCTCACCGACAGCGGCGGCTTCCAGGTCTGGAGCCTGGGCGAAATGCGCAAGATCAGCGAGGAGGGCGTGCGCTTCGCGAGCCCGGTCAACGGCGACAAGTTGTTCCTGACGCCCGAGATCAGCATGCAGATCCAGACCGTGCTCGACAGCGACATCGTGATGCAGCTCGACGAGTGCACGCCGTACGAGCAGAAGGGCCACCTCACCACCGAGCCCGAGGCGCGCGCGTCGATGGAGATGAGCCTGCGCTGGGCGAAGCGCAGCCGCGACGAGTTCGCGCGCCTGGCCAACCGCAACGCGCTCTTCGGCATCGTGCAAGGCGGCATGTTCGAGGCGCTGCGCGCGGAGTCGGCGGCGCGTCTCGCCGAACTCGACTTCCCCGGCTACGCGGTCGGCGGCGTCAGCGTCGGCGAGCCGAAGGAGGACATGCTGCGCATCATGGCGCACACGCCGCGCCTGTTGCCCGCCGCGAAGCCGCGCTACCTGATGGGTGTCGGCACGCCCGAGGACCTGGTGGACGGCGTCGCCGCCGGCATCGACATGTTCGATTGCGTGATGCCCACCCGCAACGCGCGCAACGGCCACCTCTTTACCCGCTTCGGCGACCTGAAGATCCGCAACGCCCGCCACCGCACCGACGAGCGGCCGCTGGACCCGACCTGCACGTGCCACACCTGCGCCGGCACGCCGCTGCCGGGCGGCGGCACCTCGGGGGGCTTCAGCCGCGCCTACCTGCACCACCTCGAGAAGTGCGGCGAGATGCTGGCGCCGATGCTGGCCTCGATCCACAACCTGCACTACTACGTCAACCTGATGCGCGAGGTGCGCGAGGCGCTGGACGAAGGGCGCTTCGCCGAGTTTGCGCGGCGCTTCAAGGCGGATCGGGCGCGCGGCGTGGATTGACGACCCCCGCGGTCCGTTCGGGCCGATCCGTCACATCTTGATGCAGGCCGCGGCGCTCAAGTCGCCGCGCGGCCTTGCCGATTACCAGCGCATGGCGAAAGGCTGCGCGCGCCCCATGGCGCGCCGTGCCCCGCCCTTCCGACGCAAGGTGTCCGGCATGGATCGATCCCGTTACCGCAGAGCTGCTGCCCCGCCCCCGCCCGTGCCGGCTGCGCGCGGCTTCACGCTCATCGAGCTGATGATCGCCATCGCCATCGTCGCCATCCTCGCGGCGGTGGCGCTGCCGTCGTACAGCGCCTACGTGCAGCGCTCGCGCGTGCCGCCGGCGCTGGACGGGCTCAGCTCGTACGCCGTGCGCATGGAGCAGCGCTTCCAGGACGTGGGCAACTACGCCAATGCCGGCGCCTGCGCGGTGGCCGTGCCGGCAGTGAACAACTTCACGATCACCTGCGCCATCACCAACAGCGGCGCGGGCTTCACCGCCACCGCCACCGGCACCGGCGTGATGGCCGGTTACACCTACACGATCAACCATCAGGGCGCCCGCAACACGACGGCGCACCCGAAGGGCACGCCGGGCTCGGCTTGCTGGACGACGCGGGGCGCGACATGCGACACCTGAGCCGGCGCGCCGTTGCGCCGCGCGGCCTTGTGCAGCGCGGCCTTGCGCAGCGCGGCCTTGTGCGGCGCGGCCTGACGCTGATCGAGTTGATGCTGACGATCACGATCGCCGGCTTCCTGCTCGTCGCCGCGGCGCCGCACTTCTCCGAGTACACCAACAACTCGCGCCTGCGCGAGGGTGGCACGACGCTGCAGACCGAGGCGATGTTCGCGCAGAGCGAGGCGATCAAGCGCAACCGCGTCGTGCGCCTGACGATCAGCGGCTCGACGATCCAGGTGCTCGAGGCGCAGGACACGGCAGCGATGACGCTGCTGCGCGAGCGCACGCTCGCCGGCGGCGTCGCCGCCGCGGCGGCGACCGTGGACTTCGCGCCGCGCGGCTTCCCGGTGAACCGCGCGGTCACGCCGCCGGTGGACTTCGTCGCGGCATCCATCGACCTCGGCATGCCGGGCGTCACCTGCTCGGCCGAGCAGCGCTGCCCCGGCCTGCGCATCGACGCCGGCGGAGGAATCAGGCTATGCGGAAACAAGCTCTCCGGCTGCTGAGGCCGCGCGGCGCGGCGGCGTGCCGACCGGCTTCACTGACCACGGCGCGGCGCGGCAGCGGCCTCATCGACGGCCTCGTCGCGCTGGCCATCCTCGCCTTCGGCATGCTGGCGATGACGCGCTTCCAGGGCCGCATGGTCGCCCAGACGACCGAGGCGCAGTCACGCCAGGTGGCCACGCAGCTCACCTCCGAGCTGCTGTCCACCGTGCTCGTCGACACCGCCAACGCGGCCTGCTACACGCTGCCGCAAAGCGGCAGCTGCGCCAACAGCGGCGCCATCTCGCGCGCCAGCGCGTGGCAGACGCGCGTCGAGCAGGCGCTGCCCGGCACCGTGTCGAGCACGGCGACGCTGGACGCCGGCACCGGCCGCATGACCGTCGTCGTCAGCTGGACCGGCAAGGACAGCACCGACGCGCGACGCCTGGAGACCGTGACCGATGTGCGCTGACAAGACCTTCACGGCGGCGCGCCTGCGCGGTGCGCCGCGCCGCGCCACCCCGGTGACGCGCGGCCTGTCCCTCGTCGAGCTGATGGTCGGCATCGTCATCGCGCTGCTCGTCAGCCTGACGGCCACCGGCGGCGCGATGCTGTTCACCGCCACGCAGCGCCAGGGCATCGGCACCGGCGGCTCGATGATCAGTTCCGGCACGGCGCTGGCCGCGCTGCGCGACGATGTCGCCGCCGCGGGCCTGGGCTTCTTCGGCGATTCGCAGTTCCTGTGCCGGCGCCTGAACCTGAGCGTCGACACCTCCGTCCTCGTCAACGGCGCCGACTTCACGCCGGTGGCCATCGCCGCCGAGGCGGCCGGCGACCGCATCGACGTGCTCTACGCCACCGACGTGGCCTCGGGCGCCAACGTGCTGCTCAACAACGCCGCCACGGCCGACACGGCGCAACTGCGCTCGCTGCTGCCGGTGGCCGCCGGCCAGGCCGTGCTGCTGGCGCCGGCGACGCCCGGCGACCCGTGTGTCGTGCGCACCGTCACCGCCAACACCGCGGCCACGATCGACACGCCGCAGACGATCGAGTTCGACAACGTCGCCACGGCGCGCTTCAACCGCGCTGCGTTCACGACCAACCCGACGTACCCCGACCGCGGCCGCGTCACGCTGCTGGGCGACCTGCGCTGGTCGCGCTACCGCCGCGTCGGCAACGACCTCGTGCTGCAGCGCCCGCTCGGCGGCGGCGACGTGGTGCTGGCGCGCAACGTCATGGCCTTCCGCGCCGAATACGGCCTGGCCGCGGCCGGCACCACGTCGCTGGCGTCGTGGCAGCCGGCCAGCGGCGGCTTCGCGACGCTGACGCCGGCCAACCTGCCGCGCGTGCGCGCGTTGCGCATCGGCCTCGTCACGCGCAGCCCGCAGCGCGAGAAGCCCGATGCCGCGGGCAACTGCCAGGCGTCGGCCGCCAAGCCCACGGACCCCTTCGATGCGTCGGTCGATGTCGAACCCGACGTGACCGACTGGCAGTGCTACCGCTACCGCACCGCGACGCTCGTCGTGCCGCTGCGCAACCTTGTCATCGGGATGGTGCCGTGATGATGGCCAACACCCAGAAGATGCACCGGCGCGCGCCGGCCCGGCGCCCGCAGCGCGGCGTCACCGTCCTCGTCGTGCTGATGCTGATGTCGGTGATGGTGCTGGGCGGCATGTCGCTGGCGCGCATGACCGAGATCGGCACGCTGGCCACCGGCAACAACGCCGCGCGCGAGGTGTCGCTGCAGGCCAGCGAGGTCGGCATCAACACCGCCTACGCTGCGGTGCGCGCGCTGGCCAGCGAGGAGGCCGACAGCGGCAACTGGTACTGGGCCTCGACGCAGGCCGCCGACGCCAACGGCATGCCCAGCGTCGCCTGGGCCAGCGCGCCCGAGCTGACAGTGGGCAGCTACAGCGTGCGCTACATCGCCGAGCGGCTGTGCAACACGGCGCCGCTCACCGACACGCTGCGCGAGTGCCTCGTGCGCCAGGTGCCGCAGGTCAGCTCCAGCCGCGTCGGCCACGACGAGGTCGACCCGCCGAACACGCGCCAGTTCCGCATCACCGTGCGTGTCACCGGCCCGAAGGACACCGAGACCTGGGTGCAGACCCTGGTCAGCAAGGGCTCGGCGCTGCCGGCGCCTTGAAGCGCCCGGCACCGCGCCTCGTTTCCTGGGAGTGAAGGCCATGCAAGCCCCCCATCCGTCGTCGTCCGAGTCAGGCGCTGTCCGAGGCCGCCCCCGCGCGCACATCCGCACGCACGCCCGCGCGCGCATCCGCGCCGTCGTGGCCGGCTGCGCGCTCGCCGGCCTGGCGTTCCTCACCGCCGCGCATGCCACGAGCCTGTCGGAGCTGCCGCTGAAGGTCTCGGCGCTGGCCAAGCCGAACATCATCTTCGGCATGGACGACTCGGGCTCGCAGGACTGGGAGGCCGTCCTCGGCACCGACAACGGCGTCGTGCACTGGCGCGGCAACGGCAGCGGCGGCAGCGCCTGGGACAGCACGAACAACCGGCCGTGGGAGAACTCGCCGGACTTCCGCCAGCTGTCGTACCTGTTTCCGCTCGGCACGGCGACCGGCGGCGCGTTGTACACCAGCTCCAGCGAGTACGGTCGCGCGATCGCGCCGATCGCGCAGCTGGCGTGGACGCGCTCGAGCGCCTTCAACCCGCTGTACTACAACCCGCACGTCACCTACACGCCCTGGTCGCCCGCCTATGTCGGCGGCGCCCAGCGCACCTACAGTGACGCGCCGGCGAACGCCGCGCCGGTGCACCCGGCGGTCAGCGGCGCGCAGACGATCAACCTCGGCGCCGACTGGACCTCAGCCCACGCCGAATGGGAGACGAGCTCGTTCCGCTTCCGCGTCTACGCCGGCATGGCGCTGCCGGCCGGTACGCGCGTCGAAGCCAGCACCACCTCGAGCGGCATCTGCAGCGGCGGCACCACCCGCACGCTGACGGCGACCACCGTGGTCGGCGCCGGCGAGAGCTGCCTGGCGTCGATCCCGTACTACCCGGCCACCTACTGGCAGCGCACCGTCTGCCCGGCCGGCGACACCGCCTGCGTCGCGGCGCCCGACTGCACCGCGCTCGACCCGCTGACGAACCCCGGCGCCGCCTGCGTCGCCGCGCCCGACGGCGTGGGCAAGCTGCGCCGCTACGAGATCAAGAGCGGCAACACGTTCCCCTCCGGCCGCACGCACGCCGCCGAGTTGCAGAACTTCGCCAACTGGTTCACCTACTACCGCAAGCGCAAGCTGATGCTCGCCGCCTCGATGGGCAACGCGCTCGAGCCGGTGACCGGCATGCGCCTGGGCGTCGTGCCGTTCAACGACCGCGGCACGGTGACGATGCTCGACGCCGACGCCGCCGCGTCGGCGAGCAACCGGCACGCCATCGCCGGCCGGTTCTACCTGAACTCGATGGCCGCCAACGGCACGCCGACGCACGCGACGATGAAGCACATCGGCACGCAGTTCAACGGCAACACCGGCATCGTCCAGTACGCGTGCCAGCGCAACAGCATGTTCGTCGTCACCGACGGCTTCGCCAACGCGCACAGCGTCACCGCGCCGAGCTACGACTCGTCCACCTACGGCGCCGGCGCGCCTTTCACGACGACACACGACGATTCGCTGGCCGACCTGGCGCTCGCCTACTACACGAACCGCCTGCGCACCGACCTGCCGGCCGGGCTCGTGCCGCTGGGTGATCCGGCGCGCCGCAACCCGATCACCAACCGCAACCTGCACGTCACGACCTACGGCATCACGCTCGGCGCGCGCGGCAAGCTGTACCCGACGGCGCTGAACCCGTT
The DNA here is from genome assembly GCA_016716535.1 of Betaproteobacteria bacterium. Lineage (GTDB taxonomy): Bacteria > Pseudomonadota > Gammaproteobacteria > Burkholderiales > Burkholderiaceae_C > Rubrivivax. Next base: position 1,222,102 of record JADJWD010000007.1, read on the forward strand.
CGCCACCGACGTGTTCGCGACGCCGCCCACCTGGCCCACGCCGGTGGCCGACGACCCGACGATGATCGACGACCTGTGGCACGCCACCGTCAACGGCCGCGGCCTGATGTTCCTGGCCAACGACGCGACGGCGATGCGCTCGGCCATCCAGACGGCGTTCGACGACATCCTGAACCAGTCCGGCGCCCAGGCGTCGATCGGCGTCAGCTCGGTCAACCTGGGCCGCGGCGACGACCACGCCTACCTCGGCACCTACAACATCCGCGGCTGGACCGGCGACCTCACGCGCAACGCCGTCAACAACCGCACCGGCGCCATCAGCACCACGGCCAGCTGGTCGGCCGCCACGCTGCTGGCGGCACGCAGCTGGGGCACGCGGCTCGTCTTCTCCAACAGCGACGGCACCACCGGCGCCGACTTCACGGCCGCCACCTTCGGCGCCGCCGTCAACCCCGACAGCGCCACGTTCACGAACACGCAGGTCGTCGAGTGGATGCGCGGCAACCGCGCCGGCGAAGGCAGCACGGTGCGCGCGCGCGCCAGCCTGCTGGGCGCCGTGGTCAACGCCGAGCCGGTGATCTCGCGTCCCGACGGCGTCGTCTACCTCGCCTCGGGCGAGGGCATGCTGCACGCCTTCGACACCGCCACCGGCGCCGAGCTGTGGGCCTACCAGCCCTCGGAGACGCTGGCCAGCGCCGGCGCTTCGGTGCAGCGCGGCTGGACGTTCAGGACGCAGCTGGACGCCACGCCGACGCTGGCGCAGTTCGGCAGCAGCCTGAAGATGCTGGTCGGCGGCTTCGGCGCGGCCGGGCGCGGCTACTACGCGCTTGACGTGACGAACCCGCGGCCGGCCAACGCCGCCGCCGCGGCGGCGCAGTTCAAGTGGATGTTCCCGGCCCCCGCCGACCCCACCAACCGCGCGCGCATGGGCTACACCGTCGGCCAGCCGGTGCTGGCCAAGGTGATGGTCGGCACGACGCTGACCAACGTCGTGCTCGTCACCTCGGGTTACGACAACGGCCAGGTGCTCGGCGGCGACGGCAAGGGCCGCCTGTGGATGCTGAACGCCGCCGACGGCAGCGTCATCAAGACCTTCGTCACCGCTGACGGCAGCCCGGTGACGGCCGCGGCGCCGACGGCGCAGGAAGCGGGCCTGGCGCACATCTCGGCGCTGCAGGAGGCCGACGGCGCGACGCGCTATGCCTACGGCGGCGATCTGCTGGGCAACGTCTGGAAGTTCGACCTCGCCACCGCCAACGCCGGCCCGCACAACGCCACGCGCGTGGCGACGCTGTACGACGCGGCCGGCAACCGCCAGCCGGTGACCGCGGCGCCCGAGCTGGTGATGATGGGCACCAAGCGTGTCATCCTGGTGGGCACCGGGCGTGTGCTCGATCTGGCCGACTTCGGCAGCTCGCGCGTGCAGACGATCTACGCCATCGCCGACGACGGCGCGGCGCTGGCCAACGCGCGCAACGGTCTGGTGCAGCGCGTGTACTCACGCACCGACGACAACGGCACCGTCGCGTCGACGCCGGTGACCGGCAGCGCCTTCTCGTGGGCCAGCGACCGCGGCTGGTACATGGACCTGCCGGCCGGCGAGCAGGCCAACACGATGCCGGTGGTGACCTATGGCTCGGTGGCCTTCGTGACCAACAAGAACGGCAGCAGCGACTGCTCGCAGTCGTCGTACCTGTACCTGCTGGACATCACGAGCGGCAAGAAGGTGGGCGGCTCGACGTTTGTCGCCGAGCAGATCTCCGGCAGCGCCAACTCGTCGCGGCTGGTGACGCTGCGCGCCGTCGACGGCAAGATCTTCGGCACTTCGCACCGCACCGACGGCACGCTGTACCAGCGTCAGCTGCCGCTGGGCACCACGATCCCGGCGTCGAAGAACGCCTGGCGGGAGTTGAGGCGGTAGAAGGCGGCGGGCTCTCAGCCCGCCACCAGGTGCGCGTCGTCGTTCCAGCCGACGAGCACGAAGCCTTCGCCGTGCCACAGCAGCCGGTTGATCGCCGCGTTGCCGAGCTGCCACGTGCGCGGCGCGCGCAGGTCGGCGCCGGTGGCGGCGCGGTACAGGCAATCGAGCACGCCGCCGTGCGCGACCACCGCCACCGTCTCGCCCGGGTGGCGCGCGGCGATCGCCGCGGCGCACGGCACGCAGCGCGCGTAGAAGGCCTCCACCGTCTCGCCGCCGCCGGGCGCGAAGCCCGGCTCGCGCGCGCGCCAGCGGCGCACGTCGTCGGGCCAGCGCGACTCGCACTCGGCATACGTCAGGCCCTCGAAGCGGCCGAAGGCCCGTTCGCGCAGCGCGGGGTCGGTGTGCACTTCGGCCACGCCGCTGGCGCGGGCCAGCGCCTCGGCCGTCTGGCGGGCGCGCGCGAGGTCGCTGCTGTAGATGCGCGCCAGGCCCTCGCCGCGCAGCGCTGCGCCGGCGCGCTCGGCCTGCCAGCGGCCGCGTTCGTTCAACGGCTCGTCGAAGTGGCCCTGGATGCGCAGCTCGGCGTTCCACGCCGTCTCGCCGTGGCGCAGCAGCACGACGCGCGTCGGCTCGGCCGGCGCGGCGTCAGCGCCCTCGCCGCTCACGCCGCGCCCTGCGCCAGCAGGCGGCGGTTCAGCGTGTAGGTGCCCGAGAAGGTCGCCTCGGCGAGCACGTGGCCGGCGAGCGCGCGGCGCACGTCGGGGCCGTCGAAGACGCCTTCGAGCGGCAGCCGCGGCAGCGCCACCGCGTACAGCGTGAACACGTAGTGGTGCACGAGCGAGTCGTTCCACGGCGGGAATGGGCCGTCGTAGCCGAAGTAGTCGCCGGCCATCGCCGCGTCGCCGGCGAACCAGCGCGTGTAGTCATTGCGGCCGTGCCGCGCGCCGTTCGGCGCCGCGGGGCCGGGCTTGCCGCGCGGCACGAAGCCGCGGCTGAATTCCCCTTCGCCGATGACCATCGGCCGCGGCGGCAGGTCGACGAGCACCCAGTGGAAGAAGTCGGCGCGCTCGAGTTCGGCCGGCACCTCGATGCCGTCGCGGTTGACGTGCGTGGCGTCGGTGGGGGCGTCGAAGTCGTGGCAGATCAGCACCATCGACAGCGTGCCCTCGGGCAGGTCGCTCCACGCCAGGTGCGGGTTCAGGTTCTCGCCGAAGGTCGCGTGGCCCTCGCCGTCGGGGCGGCCCGCGGCATGGCGGGCCGGGATGCGGTCTCCGTTGGTCCAGCTCTCGCTAAAGAGTTTCATGGCGCCTCGTCGCCCTCCGTCGTCGCCGTCGTTGTTCGTTGCTTTCAGACGCCCCAGACCACCGGAACGTCGGCGCTTTGCGCCCGCTCGAGCATGTCGATCATCGGCCACAGCCGCCGGCGCAGGCTGACCGGCGGTTCGTCGTCGTGCCCTCGCTCGCGCTCGCCCGCGTCGGGCGCGGGCGGCTGGGCCGCGGCGCGCTCGGCCTGCTCGATCGCCGCGCGCAGCGTTGCGATCGCCGCCGGCATGTCGCGCGTTTCGATGATGCCCTTGGCGGCAGGCTCGCGGCCGAGCAGGCCCAGCATCGCGTCGCCGTGCGGTCCGAGCATGATGACGTCGCCGCTGGCGGCGCTCTTGAACTTGTAGATCATCGGCGGAGGGGGCGTTGAGGCTGCCGGCGGGACGCTGGCTGCAAGAGGCGCATTGTCGCGCGCGGGCCTTTCAGCCTCGGTGTGTCGCGACCGTTCGGTGGATGCGGGTTTGCTCACCTCGTGCGTGCACGCCCCAAGGTGCGTGGCGGGATCGGGCCGACGGGGCGCCCCGCTGCACTCGTGTCCCTTTCCTGGCTTCGCTTCGCTCGCCGACGTGACACGAGCGGCGCCGGCCACCCGGCGTCCTCGGCGCGCGCCAACCGTGGAACGCTGTCAGCGTGCGCCGACGCACGCCGACGATGGCCAGCCGCCAGCCGCCAGCCGTCAGCCGTCAGCCGTCAGCCGTCAGCCCCGCACAAGCCGCATGCGCGGCGCACCGCCGGCAGCGCCGCCGCCCGCCTCGCCGCCAGGCCCCGCGGCGGCGCGCGCCGCGGCCAGCCGCTCCTCGAAGCTCAGCGGGTCCAGCGCCGGCGCGAACAGGAAGCCCTGCATCTCGGCGCAGCCCTCGCGCACGAGGAACTCGCGCTGCGGCTCGTTCTCCACGCCCTCGGCGATGACGCGCATGTCCAGCGCCTTCGACATCTGCAGGATCGCGCGCACGATGCCGGCGTCGGTCTCGTCGCCGGGCAGGCCCTGCACGAAGCTGCGGTCGATCTTCAGCTTGCCGATCGGGAAGCGCTTCAGATACGCCAGGCTCGAGTAGCCGGTGCCGAAGTCGTCGATCGACAGCCGCACGCCCAGCCGCTGGAGCGCGCGCAGCCGCGCCAGCGCCTCCTCGGCGTCGTGCACGAGGATCGACTCGGTCAGCTCGAGCTCCAGCAGGTGCGGCGGGAGGGCGCTGACGGCGAGCACGCCGGCCACGCGCTCGACGAACTGCGCCTGGTGGAACTGCAGCGCCGAGACGTTCACCGCCACCGGCACCGCGACGCCGCGCTGCTGCCACAGCGCCGCCTGCCGCACCGCCTGCGCCAGCACCCAGTCGCCGATGGCGACGATGAAGCCGGTCTCCTCGGCCACCGGGATAAAGCGTGCGGGCGACACCTCGCCGATTTCCGGATCGCGCCAGCGCAGCAGCGCCTCGGCACCGACGATGCGCCCGTCGGCCAGGTTCAACTGCGGCTGGTAGGCGAGGCGGAAGCGCCCGCTGACGAGCGCCTGGCGCATCGCGTGGTCCAGCATCATGTGCGAGCGGCGGTCGACCTCGGCGCGCATCTGGTGCAGCCGCACGTTGGCGCGGCCGGTGCGCTTGGCGGCGCGCATCGCCGCCTCGGCGTGCCGCGCCAGCTCGTCGGCGCTGCGGCCGTGCGAAGGCGCCAGCGCGATGCCGATGCTGCACGTCAGCGTGAAGGCCGCCCCTTCCAGCGCGCACGGCTGCGCGACGACGTGCAGCATGCGCCGCGCCGTCGTCTCGGCGGCGCGCGCGTCGGCGCCGGTCAGCAGCACGGCGAACTGGTCGCCGCCGATGCGCGCGAGGCGGTCGTCTTCGCGCAGGCAGCCTTGCAGCCGCTCGGCGACGTGGCGCAGCACGCGGTCACCCATCGCGTGGCCGAGCGAGTCGTTGATCTGGCGGAAGTGGTCCAGGTCGATGGCCAGCACGGCGAAGCCGCCGGCCTCGCCGCCGGCACCCGCCGACGGGCGCGCGGCCGCCTTCGTCATCGTCCTCGCCGCGGCGTCGATCCATTCGGCCATGACGCGGCGGTTGGCCAGCCCGGTGAGCGCGTCGGTGCTGCTGAGCGTTTCGATGCGCTCCTCGGCAGCGATGCGCTCGGAGAGATCGCGGAACGACCAGACGCGGCCCTGCGGCCGGCCGTCGCGCCATAGCGGCCGCGTCACGCGCTCGAACACCTGCCCGCCGAGCAGCGTCAGGCGGTCGGTGTCGGTCAACAGCGGCGCGTCGAGCAGCGCTCGCAGCCGCCGCGCATAAGCGTCGGGCTCGAGCACGCTGCGTTGCATCCAGCGGCCGATCGCCTCGTCGTCGCGCGCCAGCAGCAGCGTCTCGGGCAGGCCCCACATCGCCGCGAAACGCCGGTTGAAGGCGCGCAAGCCGCCGGCGAGGTCGGTGACGAGCAGGCCGTCGGCGGTCGACTCGAGGGTCGCTTCCAGCTCGGCCAGCCGCGCTTCGCGTTCGGCGTCGATCGCCTGCTCGGGGCTGCGGTCGACGACGACGACGAGGGCGAACGCGCCTGCTGGTTCTCCTTCGTCGCGGACGACGCTGATGCTGCGGCGAACGTGGCGCGCCGTGCCGTCGGCGGCGGCGAAGACGGTGTCGGAGTCGAGCGCGGGCAGGCCGCGGTCGCTGCCGGCGTCGGCCGCCGGCAGCCAGTCGCCGGCGGCCGCGGCGGCCCACCAGGCGAGGTCTTCGGGCGACGCCGCGAGTTGCTCGGCCGGCACGCCGACCAGCTCGCCCGCCGTGCGGCCGAGCAGCCGCGCGGCGCTGGCGTTGGCCGCGACGACGACGGCTTCGGGCAGCGCGACGAGCCAGGCGGCGTGCGGCAGCGCGCGCACGAGTGCGCACGCTGAAGCTGAGGTCGAAGCGGACGCCGAAGCCGAGGCCGCACCCGCCGCCGCGGCTGGGCCGGGCGCGGCGGACGCAGCCACCAGGCTTGGCAGGTCGCCGGGCCGCATCGTTGCCTTGGGTGCCTTCAGGCCACCGCCAGCCGGTCGCCGGCCGGCTCGCGCAGTGCCGCGCCGACGCTGGCCAGCGCCTCGAAGAAGTAGGCGACGCGCGGGCGCGGGTCGAGGTATTGCAGCGCCGCTTCGGGCACCTTGGCGGCGGGCAGGCTGCGGCGGATGCCGACGTCGCGCTCGCCTTCGAGGTCCAGCAGCAGCGCTTCACTGCGCGGCACGCCGGCCTCGTGCACCAGCACGCGCGGCTTCAGCGGCCGCGTCGAGTTGACGGCCACCACCATCGCGTAGCGCTCGTCGGTCAGTTGCACCAGCGAGCCGGCCGGGTAGACGCCCATCATGCGGATGAAGGCGTTCAGCACCGAGGGGTCGAAGCGCGTGCGGCCGTGCGCGAACAGCATCGCCACCGCCTCGTGCGGCGTCAGGGGCGGCGTGCGCGTCGCCGGGTTGCACAGGTTGTCGTAGCGGTTGACGATGGCGACGATGCGCCCGGCCAGCGACATGCGGTCGCCGCTGATGCGCGCCGGAAAGCCGCTCGAGTCGGCGTGCTCGTGGTGCTGCGCGATGACGGCCAGCGCGCCGGCCGGCAGGCCCATGCGCTGCGCGGCGGTGATGCCGCGCGCGACGTGCTCGCGGTAGGCGTTGGCCTCGGCAAGCGAGCAGCCGGCCTCGATGTGCCGCACGCGCTCGGGCAGGTCGAGCTTGCCCACGTCGTGCAGCAGCGCGCCGAGCGCGATCTCGGCGAGGTCGTCGCGCGGCAGGCCGAGCGAGCGCGCCAGCAGCATCGAGACGACGGTGACGTTCAGCGCGTGCGCGGCGGCGCGGTCGTTGCCGCCGCCGGGCAGCAGCCGGATGCCGACGTCGCCGTCGGTCATCAGCTTGTCGGTGAGGGCGTTGGCCAGCGTGTCGGCCGCGGCGCGCGCCGCCGCCGGCTGCGCGGGCAGCGCGTCGCTGGCGCGGCGCCAGGCGTGCGCGGCTTCGGCAAACTGCTGCTCGCACTGGTGCTGCGCGTGGCGTTCGGCGGCGAGCGCGGCGGTGTGTGCGGCTGCGGCGGGGGAGTGGATCGCGGGCGCAGCGGCGCGGCCGGCGGCGGGCTGCGCGGGCGCGGCATGTGCGTCGGCGCTGTGGGGGTCGGCCGCAGTGGTGGTTGTTGCGGCGCCTGGTGACGTGGCCCCTGCGGCCTCGCCGGAGTCGGCGTTCGCGCTCGCATCGCCGTGCAGCCGGCCGCCGTGGGCCGGCGCCGCGTCGCTCAGCTCCGGGCTCCAGCGCACGCGCTCGAGCTTCAGCCCGCGCAGCGTGGCGATCTGCTGCGCGTTGGCGATCTTGAAACTCGAACGCGCGAACGGGTGCGACAGCCAGCCGCCGTCGAGGTGGATGAACATGCCCACGCGCAGGTCGTCGAGGGCGATGGTTGGCTCGCTTTCGCGCTGGCCGGCAGCGCTGCGGCTGTTGAACATGAGGGCGGACTCCGAAGACAACGGCGAGCGCGGTACGCCGCGGGCAGCGACACGCGTCCTCCCCGTTTTCGGGCCGATGCAAGCTCAACTTGAGGCCAGGACCGGCGGGGGCCCGGGCTCAGGTCCGGTGTACCGGCGTGGCAGATGCCACGGCCTGCGGGCTACCGGTGCTTCATCTCCAGCCACAGCAGATACATGCCGCTGGCCACGACCACCGCCGCGCCGCCGATGACCAGCGCGTCGGGCACCTGGTCGAAGACGAGCCAGCCCCAGAAGCTCATGTAGAGGATCTGCTGGTAGATGAAGGGCCCGAGCACCGCGGCCGAGGCGTGCCGGTGCGCACGCGCGACGAACAAGTGCCCGAGGCCGCCGGCCAGCCCGCAGGCGGCGATGACGGCCCAGGTCACCCAGCCGCTCGGCCACTGCCACTGCGCCAGCGCAAACGGCGCGATGGCCAACGACGAGCCCAGCGCCGAGAGCCACATCATCGACTCGGGCGTCTCGTTCGCCGCCATGCGCCGCGTCAGGAGGTTGAACGACGCGTACAGCACGGCGTTGATCAGCGACAGCCCGATCGCCGGATGAAAGCCCTGCGCGCCCGGGCGCACGATCAGCAGCACGCCGGCGAAGCCGACGCCGATGGCGAGCCAGCGCCGCGCGTCGAGCCGCTCGTGCAGGAACACCGCCGAGATGACGGCGATCAGGATCGGCACCGAGAACTGGATCGCCGAGGTCTCGGCGAGTTGCAGGTAACGCAGCGCCGCGAAGTTCAGCGCCGTCATCGTCACCATCATCAGCGCGCGCAGCGCCTGCAGCCGCCAGCTGGCGACACGCACGAGCACCGCGCCGCGCGTCGGCGCCAGGATCGCGGCCATCAGCACGGTGTGCGCGGTGAAGCGCAGCCACACGACCTCGGCCACCGGCAGCGACTGCACCAGCCACTTGGCGCAGACATCGATGACGGCGAAGCACAACGTGGCCAGCGAGACGAGCGCGATGCCGAGGCGGCGCTCGCGGGCGTCGGCCCGGACGGGAAGCATGGCGTGCATGCTACGGGCGCCGTGGCGGGCGCCTTAGACTGCGCTCCCACCCGACGGGAGCCCGCGCCGTGATCCTCGAACTCGCCGACATCCGCATCCAGCCCGGCCAGCAGGCCGCCTTCGACGAAGCGATCCAGCGCGGCGTCTCGACCGTCATCGCCCGCGCGCAAGGATTCAAGGGCTGGAAGGTCAACCGCGGCGTCGAGAGCCCCGAGCGCTACGTGCTGATGATCTTCTGGGACACGCTCGAGGACCACACGGTGCACTTCCGCGGCGGGCCGCTGTTTGCCGAGTGGCGCGCGATCGTCGGGCCGTTCTTCGCCGCGCCGCCGGTGGTCGAGCACTTCACGCTCGTCGGCAAGTCGGCTTGAATCGATTGAAGAAGAAGGGCACCGAGCGATGAGCCGCGAAGCCGCCGTTGCCGCTGCCGCGGCGTACTTCGACCGCGGCGACTTCTTCCGCGAACTGGCTCGCCGCGTCGCCATCCGCACCGAGAGCCAGGACGCGGCGTCGGGCCCGGCGCTGCACGCCTACCTCGCCGACGAGATCGGCCCTTCGCTCGCGGCGCTCGGCTTTGCGTGGCGCATCGTCGCGAACCCCGAGCCGCAGTACGGCCCGTTCCTCATCGGCGAGCGGCACGAGGCCGACACGCTGCCCACCGTCTTCATCTACGGCCACGGCGACGTGATCCGCGGCCAGGACAAGAGCTGGACGAAGGGTCAAGGGCCGTGGGTGCTCACAGCCGACGGCGAGCGCCTGTACGGCCGCGGCACCGCCGACAACAAGGGCCAGCACACGATCAACCTCGCCGCGCTGGCGCAGGTGCTGGCGGTGCGCGGCGGCCGGCTCGGCTTCAACGTCAAGGTGCTCGTCGAGACCGGCGAGGAGACCGGCTCGCCGGGGCTGGCCGCCGTCTGCGCGCAGGAGCGCGCGGCGCTGGCGGCCGATGCGCTGATCGCCAGCGACGGGCCACGCCTCAGGCGCGAACGGCCGACGCTTTTTCTCGGCACGCGCGGTGTCGCCAACTTCGACCTCTCACTCACGCTGCGCGAAGGCGCGCACCACTCGGGCAACTGGGGTGGCCTGCTGCGCAACCCGGGCACGGTGCTCGCCAACGCGATCGCGAGCATGGTCGACGCGCGCGGGCGCATCCTCGTGCCGGCGCTGCGCCCGCCGCCGATCCCGGCCAACGTGCGCGCCGCACTCGCCGGCGTCGAGTTCGGCGGCGACCCCGGCGACCCGGCGATCGATCGCGACTGGGGCGAGCCCGACCAGACGCCCGCCGAGCGCGTGATCGCATGGAACACGCTCGAGGTGCTGGCCTACCGCACCGGCAACCCCGACCAGCCGATCAACGCGATCCCGCCGAGCGCGAAGGCGACGATGCACATGCGCTACGTCGTCGGCACCGATGTCTCGCGCCTGCGCGAGGTGGTGCGCTCGCATCTCGCGGCGCATGGCTTCGGCGACATCGAGGTCGGCGAAGTCGTCACGATGGCCGCGACGCGCCTGGACCCCGACAACGCCTGGGTGCGCTTCGCGCAGCGCAGCATCGAGCGCACGACCGGCGCGCCGCCGGTGCTGCTGCCCAACCTCGGCGGCTCGCTGCCCAACGACGTCTTCGCCGACATCCTCGGCCTGCCCACCGTGTGGGTGCCGCACAGCTACCCGGCGTGCTCGCAGCACGCGCCCGACGAGCACCTGCTGGCGCCAGTCGCGCGCGAGGCGCTGCAGATCATGGCGGGGCTGTGGTGGGACCTGGGCGAGCAGGCTGCGGCGTTGCCGCGGCGGCCGACCGCCTGATCGACCGCATCGGCGACGGCGCGTGCTCGCGGCACGCGCACTTCGAAGCGCAGTGGCCGGATCAGGCCCACGGGGTGCCCCGCTGCGCTCGTGTCCTTCTCTTGGCTTCGCTTCGCTCGCCGACGATTCACCCTCTACCTCGCTGCGCGGGGCACCCCCGTCGGCCCGATCCGGCACCGGCGGTGGCATGCGACCGTCGCATGCGGAGGTCGTGCCCGCCTCAGAGCCCCAGCCGCAACACCCGTTCGCCGTCGACGTAGCGCTCGGTCAGCTCGAAGCCCGCGTGGCCGTAGAACGCCACCAGCTGCGGCGCCGGCTCGACGATGCTCGTGAACATCTCGCCCGGGTGCGGCCGCGTCTGCACGTGCTCGATCACCAGGCGCACCGCCGCCAGGCCGATGCCCAGGCCCTGCCACTCGCGGTCGACCATCAGCCGCCAGAGGAAGAACTCGGGGTCCTCGGGCTCGGCGACGCGGCTCGGGTCGTACAGCATCACGAAGCCCACCGGCTCGTCGCCGGCGTAGATCGCGCGCGGCCACGCCTCGCCGTAAACGGCCGCCTGCGCCATGCTCTTCGCGTTGGGCGCCACCTGGCGGCCGCCGTCGCCGGCGTCGAGCTGCATCACCGCCTGGATGTTGTGCCGCGTCACCTCGCGCAGGGTCACGGCCAGTGCGCGGCCGTGGGCGCGGGCGTAGGCGGTGCCTTCCATCGCTGCCGAATTGCCGCTCGAGCGCTGCCTCAGCGCAGCGCCGCCTCCAGCTTGTCGACGAAGAGCCGCGCCACGTCGAAGCCGCTTTGCTGCGTGATCTCCGCGAAGCACGTCGGGCTCGTCACGTTGATCTCGGTGAGGCTGTCGCCGATGATGTCCAGCCCCACGAGCAGCAGGCCGCGCGCCGCGAGCACCGGGCCCAGCGCCTCGGCGATCTCGCGGTCGCGCGCGCTGATCGGCTGTGCGACGCCCTTGCCGCCGGCGGCGAGGTTGCCGCGCACCTCGCTGCCTTGCGGGATGCGCGCCAGCACGTGTGGCACCGGCTCGCCGCCGATGACGAGCACGCGCTTGTCGCCTTGCGTGATTGACGGCAGGTACTTCTGCACCATCACGGTCGCGGCACCGTCGCGGTTCAGCGTCTCGACGATGCTGCCGAGGTTCATGCCGTCGTCGCGCACGCGGAAGATGCCCATGCCGCCCATGCCGTCCAGGGGCTTGAGGATCACGTCGCGGTGCTCGGCGTGGAAGGCGCGGATTGCCGCGGCGTCGCGCGTCACGAGCGTCGGCGCGATGAACTGCGGGAACTCGAGGATCGCCAGCTTCTCCGGGTGGTCGCGCAGCGCCGCCGGCCGGTTGAAGACACGCGCGCCTTCGCGCTCGGCCTGGCCGAGCAGGTGCGTGGCGTAGAAGTACTCGCTGTCGAACGGCGGGTCCTTGCGCATCAGCACGGCGCCGGTGTCGGCAAGCGCCGTGTCGCCCTCGGCTTCGACGCGGAACCAGTCGTGCTCGTCGCCGGTCAGCGTGATGCGCCGCGTCGCGGCGACGACGCGGCCGCCGCGCTGCCAGCGCAGGTGCCGCGGCTCGCAGGCCAAGAGCGCGTGGCCGCGGCGCGCGGCCTCGCGCATCATCGCGAAGGTGCTGTCCTTGTAGGTCTTGAACGACTCGAGCGGGTCGGCGACGAAGAGAAGGTCCAAGGCGCGGCTCATGGTGGGATCGCCTGCGGCGCAGGCGGGTCACCACTGTGGCACAAACCGGCGGCGGACGGACCCGCCGGCTTGGGCCTCGGCCCTCGGCCCTCGGCCCGAGCGGGCCTTCCGCTACGGCTTCGCCGCGCTGGCCACCTGGCGGCTGGCGCCGCGCCACTCGGGCAGGCCGCCGCGGAACCAGTGCACCTGCGTGTGGCCGGCCTTCACGGCCGCGAGGCTCGCCTTGTAGCTCTTCCAGCACTCGGCGCCGTTGCACGCGAAGATCACCGGCGCCGCCTTGTCCGCTGGCAGCTTCGCGAGATCGAACGTGTCCAGCCGCGCGTCGAAGTCGGTGTCCTTCGCGCTCTTCTCGACATAGGGCACGAGGCGCGCCTTCGGCACGTGGCCGGCCTTGAACTCGGCCTCGGTGCGCGTGTCGATGTAGGTCGCGCCGGTGGCCATCAGCTCGGCCACCGCGGCGGCATCGACGACCTTCGCGCCTGGCAGCTGGCGCGGCGTGAAGTAGCCGAGCGTCGAGACATATTCGTAGTCGCGCGTCTCGATCGGCGCCAGCTGGTCCATGCCGCTCTTGGCCACCGAGGCCGAGCCGGCCAGCGTGCGCAGCAGCACCGGGCGCAGCGTGCCGGCCGTGCCGCCGGCGGCGACCGATTGCTTCATCGCCACCGACAGCCCCGGCGCCGGGCGGCTTTGCAGCACCGACACCACCGGCTCGCCGGCCGCCACCCAGCGGTCGAAGACGGCGCGCTCGACGCCGACGACGTCGCATTCGCGCACCTGCAGGCACACCAGCAGCGCGTCCTGGTAGCGCATGTGCCGCACCGAGCGGTAGTGGCTCTTCAGCGACGTGTTGGCGGCGTTCAGCTCGCCGCGCACGAGGTAGGTGACGACGCTGTCCTGCAGCGGCAGGCCCAGGCGCGTGCCGCTCGTGTCGGCCAGCGTCTTGAGGCCCTTGTCGCGCAGCGTCACGAGCACCGCCTGCGCGCCCTTCGGGTTGCCGACCAGCGGCACGTAGCCGTGGCGCAGCGCGCTGCTGACGACGTGCGCCGGGGCGACGAAGATGTCGTGCATCTGCGAGCGTGTCGTCGCCAGGTCGGCGGTGGCGTCGGTGGAGATCACCCAGTTGGCATCGCCGACTTTCGCTTCGCGCAATGCGTCGGCGAGCGCGGCGCGCAGCACGAGGTAACTCGCGGCGCGCGACTGCTCGCCCTGGTCGCCCGGGTTGACGAGCACGTTCAGCGGCCCGGCGTTCGCGGCACCGGCGGCGCCCACCGCACTGGACACGATCAGCGCCGAGGCTGCGACGAGGTGGCTGGCCGTGCGCCGCAGCGCGCGGGTGAAGGCGGGACGGGATTTCGCGCGCGTCGGGCTCATCGGGGGCTCTCCATCCGTTGTATCCAACCGTCAGCAGCCGGTGCTCCGGAGGTCTCGCGCAGGAGGCGCGCGGACCTGTCTTGACTATCACCCCGTCCCCGGGCCGGTCATCACTACAACTTTGGGATGGCGCATTCGGCAGTGCGACGTTTGCCACACCGTAACGGGTGCGCGCCCCGCGGTTCGCTCACGCCAGACCGCACCGGCGAAGCGTGCGTCGCCGCGCCGCGCCGTTTCAACCGGTTTCAGCTCCGGGCCGCAGGTAGATCACCCAGTACACGAGCGCCACCAGCACGCTGCCGCCGACGAGGTTGCCGGCGATCACCGCGGCGAGGTTGGCCGCCATGTCGCCCAGGGTCAGCGGCGCGCCGAGCGCCACGGCCAGCGGGAAGAAGTACATGTTCGCGATGCTGTGCTCGAAGCCCGCGGCGACGAACGCGGTGATCGGGAAGACGATCGCCACGACCTTGTCGACGACGCTGCGGCCGGCCATCGCCATCCACACCGCCATGCACACGAGCACGTTGCACAGCACGCCGCGCACGAACGCCGTCGGCGCGTCGAGCGACGCCTTCGCGGTGGCGATCTCGACGGCCGTGCGGCCGATGCCGCCGCCGTTCATCTGCGCGTGCCCCGACCACGCGACCAGCAGCGCCAGGCCCGCAGCGCCGACGAAGTTGGCCGTGCAGACGATGGCCCAGTTGCGCATGACCTCGAAGGTCGAAATGCGCCTGCTGGCCCAGGCCATCGCGAGCAGGTTGTTGCCGGTGAAAAGCTCGGCGCCGGCGACGCTGACGAGCACGAGGCCGAGCGAAAACGCGAGCCCGCCGACGAGCCGCATCGCCGCGAAGCCGAGGCTCTTGTCGGAGGCGACGAGCGTGAACATCAGCGCGCCGAGGCCGATGAAGGCACCCGCGAGCACGCCGAGCAGCGCCTGCGTCAGAAGCGGCAGCCGCGCCTTCGCGACGCCGACATCGGCCACGCGCGCGGCAATCTCGCGCGGCGCGAAGGCGTCGAGGCCGAAGATCTGCGTCGTCATCGGCGGGCCGGGGTCGGCGTTCAACCCCAGACCTCGTGCGCCACGTCGACGACCCGCTCGAGCTTGCGCCACTGGTCGGCTTCGGACAGCGCGTTGCCGTGGTGCGTGCTCGCGAAGCCGCATTGCGGCGACAGGCACAGCTGTTCGAGCGGCAGGTGGCGCGCGGCCTCGTCGATGCGCCGCTTCAGCTCGTCCTTCGATTCGAGCTCGCCGAGCTTCGTCGTGACGAGGCCGAGCACGACTTTCTTGTCCGGCCGGCCGGCGGCGCGCAGCACCGACAGCGGCTCGAAGCCGCCGGCGCGCGCGTTGTCGAACTCCATGAACCAGCCGTCGACGGCGGTCGAGAACATCGCCTCGACGACCGGCGCATAGCCGCCTTCGGCCACCCAGGCGCTCTTGAAGTTGCCGCGGCAGGTGTGGATCGTCACGCGCAGGCCCGCCGGGCGGTCGGCGAGCGCCGCGTCGATGACGCGCGCATAGGTGCGCGGCAGCGCGTCGGGGTCGTCGCCGTTGGCGCGGCAGGTCTCGCGCACCTTCGGGTCGCAGAGATACGCGAAGGCCACGTCGTCGAGCTGCAGGTAGCGGCAGCCGGCGGCCGCGAGGTGCGCGATGGCCTGCCGGTAGGCCGCGGCCACGTCGTCCCAGAAGACGTCGAGGTCGGGGTAGACGTCGCGCGAGATCGCCGCGCGGCCGCCGCGCAGGTGCAGCATCGAAGGCGACGGGATCGTCATCTTCGCCATCGTGCCGGGCAGGCCGTCGGTGACGGACTTGAGGTACGCGAAGTGATCGGCCATCACCGGCCGGCTGCAGCCCACGCGGCCGGTGACGGTGGCGATCGGCGGCTGCTCCTGGCCGGCGACCTTGAACTTCGGGCCTTCGTTGATGGCGAGCGTCACGCCGTCGAGCTGGCCGAGGAAGTCGAGGTGCCACCAGTCGCGGCGGAACTCGCCGTCGGTGATGCTGAGCAAGCCGGCGTCGCGCTGGCGCCGTGCGACCTCGGCAATGGCCGCGTCCTCGGCGGCGGCGAGCGTGGCCGCATCCGCATCACCGGCCTTGTGGCGCGCGCGCAGGGCGGCGAGTGAGGCCGGCCTGAGCAGGCTGCCGACGTGGTCGGCGCGGAAGGGGGCGGCGGCGGGCGGGAACGTCGGCATGATCGGCTCCGATCTTCTTCGGTGCGCGCTCTACGTGCGTGCGTGCGCAGCGATTGTGCGGCCGGCATTGCACGCGCCCTCCGTCCCTAGAATCACCGCCATGCCCAACGTCCCCGCCGAACAACAGTTCGTGCTCACGCTCGCGTGCGCCGATGCGAAGGGCATCGTGCACGCGGTCTCGGGCCTGCTGTACCAGGCCGGCTGCAACATCATCGATTCGCAGCAGTTCGGCGACCTCGAAGGCGACGACGCGACGGGCCTGTTCTTCATGCGCGTGCATTTCCAGGCGCCGCCGCAGCTGGCCGACGCCGGCACGCTGGCGACGCTGTTCGAGCACACGCGGCAGCGCTTCGGCATGCAGGTGCGCTTGCACGCGCTCGCGCAGCGCCCGCGCCTCCTGCTGATGGTCAGCCAGCACGGGCACTGCCTGAACGACCTCTTGTTCCGTTGCAGGAGCGGCACGCTCGCGGTCGACATCCCGGCCATCGTCTCGAACCACCGCGACTTCGAGCCGCTGGCCGCGAGTTACGGCATCGCCTTCCACCACCTGCCGATCGACAAGGCCGGCGGTGACGCAGCGCGGCGCGCCCAGGAAGCGCAGATCGAGGCCCTCGTCGAGCGCGAGCGCATCGACCTCGTCGTGCTGGCGCGCTACATGCAGATCCTGAGCCCGGGGCTGTGCGAGCGGCTCGCCGGCCGCGCGATCAACATCCACCACAGCTTCCTGCCCAGCTTCAAGGGCGCGCGGCCGTACTTCCAGGCGCATGCGCGCGGCGTCAAGCTGATCGGCGCCACGGCGCACTACGTCACCGCCGACCTCGACGAGGGGCCGATCATCGAGCAGGACACCGAGCGCGTGGACCACACGCTCTCGGCCGAGGACTTCACGGCCGTGGGCCGCGACATCGAGTGCGTCGTGCTCGCGCGTGCCGTGCGCTGGCACGTCGAGCACCGCGTGTTCCTCAACGGCCACAAGTGCGTGGTCTTCCGCTGACTGCCTAGCCGATGCCGCGCCACCACCGCCCGGCCCCCGCTGCCTTCGTCGGCAACACGCCCGACGAGGTCGAAGCGCAGTTCTACGAGGCGCTGCGGCGCGCCGACCTCGAACGGATGATGGCCGTGTGGGCCGACGACGACGACATCGTCTGCATCCACCCCAGCGGCGGCCGCGTCGTCGGCATGGCGGCCATCCGCGCCAGCTTCGACGGCATCTTCGGCAATGGCCCTGTTCCCGCGGTGCCCGAGCAGGTACGCCGCTTGCAGTGGGTCGGCGGGGCGCTGCACCATCTGGTCGAGCGCATCGACATTCCTGCCGAGGGCGGACAGACGCAAACCGCATGGGCGCTGGTGACCAACGTGTACGTGAAGACGCCGCAAGGCTGGCGCATGGCGGCGCACCATGCGAGCCCGGCTTCGCTGCAAGAGCCGCCCGGCCCGGGCGACGCGCCGGCGACGCTGCATTGATGCGCGCGGGCGCGGCAGCGCGGGCGGCGCCCGGCGCGCCGATCCTGCGCTCCGCGCCGGCTGCGTCGCCCGATTCGCTCGCTCGCGGCCCCTGGCCCGCCACCTACCGTGCACCCGCCTGGTTGCCCGGCGGCGACGCGCAGACGATCTGGGGCGCCAAGTTGGCGCGCCGCTTCGAACGCACCGTGCTGCCGCCGCGCTGGCGGCGCGAGCGCTGGCCGACGCCCGACGGCGACTTCATCGATGTCGATCATCTCGATGGCGATGCGCCGGGCGCCGGGTCAGTCGCTGCGAGCGGCGCGCATCGGCCGCCGGCGCACCATCTCGTCCTGCTGCACGGCCTCGAAGGCAGCAGCGCGAGCGCCTACGCCCAGGCCTTCGCGGCCTTGGCGCGTGCACGCGGCTGGGCGTTCTCGATACCGCACTTCCGTGGCTGCTCGGGCGAGCCGAACCTGGCGCCGCGCGCCTACCACTCGGGCGACTACGAGGAAGTCGGCTGGATGCTCGATCGCCTGCGTGCGCTGCACGGCGCGCCGCTGCTGGCGGTGGGCGTTTCGCTCGGCGGCAACGCGCTCCTGCGCTGGGCGCAAGAGGCCGGCGACACCGCCGCGCGCGTGGCCGGGGCCGTGGCCGCGGTGTCGTCGCCGCTGGACCTGGCCGCCGCCGGCCGCGCCATCGACCGCGGCTTCAACCGGCTCGTCTACACGCGCATGTTCCTCTCGACGATGAAGCCCAAGGCGCTGGCCAAGCTCGCGCAGCACCCGCGCCTCTTCGACGAAGCGCGGCTGCGCGCCGCGCGCACGCTGTTCGAGTTCGACAACGTCTTCACCGCGCCGCTGCACGGCTTTCGCGACACGGCCGACTATTGGGCGCGCGCGTCGGCGCGGCCGCACCTCGCGGCGATCCGCATCCCGGCGCTCGTGCTGAACGCGTGCAACGACCCGTTCGTGCCGATCGACTCGCTGCCTTCGGCGCGCGAGGCCGACGTCGTCGTGCATGCCGATGCCGCCGGTGCGATCGGCCGGTTGGGGCGGCAAGGCTGCGTCACGCTGTGGCAGCCGGCCGAAGGCGGCCACGTCGGCTTTCCCGGCGGCGTTTTTCCGGGGCAGGTGCACGGCATGCCGGCGGCCGTCTGCGACTGGCTGGCCGAGCCGGCCACGGTGTAAGGTCGCCGGCCATGGACGAGATCGTCAAGGCGGCGCTGAAGAAGTGGCCGAACGTGCCGCACTGTTTCGGCTGGTTGGCGCTGGACGCGCGCGGCGACTGGTACATGCGCGACGAACGCATCCAGGCCGCGGGGCCGTTCCCGCGCGTCAAGGGCAGCCGCATTCAGCACGACAAGCTGCTCGCCTTCATCCAACGCAACTACCTGGCCGACGAGGCCGGCGCGTGGTTCTTCCAGAACGGCCCGCAGCGCGTGTACGTACAGCTCGAAGCGGCGCCCTGGGTCTGGCGCGTCGGCGCCGCGGCACCGTGGCCGATCGTCGCGCACACCGGGCAGGCGGCGCAAGCGCGCAGCGCCTGGCTCGACGAAGACGGACGTCTCTTTCTCGACAGCGACATCGGTTTCGGCATCGTGCACACACTCGACATGGCCGCCGCCGCCGAGGCGGTGGAGGCGGGACACTGGCGGCCCGAGCCGGCGCGCTTCGAAGAGCTGCCGCGGAGATTCGGCTACCAGTTGATGCCGGCGCCGGTGCCGAAGTCGAGCTGAAAACAAACGAGCCGCCTCGCGGGCGGCTCGTCGTCATCGCGGCGTGCGCGTCCTACTTCGGCGCGCTCGCCGCGGCCGACGCCGCAGCCGCCGGTGCGGCCGGCTCGGCGAACTTGGCACCGCCCTGGTTGGCGACGTAGACGACGGCGCGCGCCAGTTCGTGGTCGGTGGTGTCGCCGCCCGACTGCTTGGGCATTGCGCCCTTGCCGTTCAACACCGAAGCGAGCAGCGCCTCGAAGCCGGTGGCCACGCGCGGCGCCCAGGCCGCCGCGTCGCCGAGCTTCGGCGCGTTGGCCGCACCGGTGGCGTGGCAGGCGGCGCATTGCGCCTGGTACACCTGCTCGCCGGTGCGCGCCGCGGCCGGCGTGCTCACGTCGCGCAACTCGACGGTGCCCACCGGCTGCAGCCGCCGCGCCACCGCCTCTTCCGACATGCCGTCGCTGCCGGCGCCCTTCTTGCCGCCGAAGGCGACGAAGTTGACGAGCAGGATGATGATGATCACCGGCAGCACGAACGAGGCGACGACCACCACGATCAACTGCTTGGGCGTGCGAATCAGGCTGGCGTGGTCGTCGTGCGGGTCGGGTTGCTGCGCGTCGCTCATTCTTGTCCTCGGCGTCCTGTCGTCGGCTGGGTCGTTGGGTGTCGTCGGCTTGGGCTGCCGTTGCACCGGGCTGTCTCGGCCCAAACCGATCGATTATAGAAGTCGCCTCCGAGGGCTAGAATGCCGGCCTCTCGCGCCGCGGCGACCGTGGTGAAGTGGATATCATGCGGCCCTCCGAAGGCCGCGTCGCAAGTTCGATTCTTGCCGGTCGCGCCAAGCCCTCGGGTATGCATGTTGCCGCGCCTCCTCTCGCGTGCGCCCGATGCACCCGAACCCCCCACCCGCTTGATCCATTGGCGTCAAAGCCGCGCCGAGGCGGCGCGCTGCCGCCGGGGCCGGGGGGGGGAAAGGCCCCGCGGGGGGTCTTCGGCGAAGGGCCGCTCGATGCGCGGCTGATGCTCGTCGGCGAGCAGCCCGGCGACCGCGAAGACCTCGAAGGCCACCCGTTCGCGCAGTGGCTCGAAGCCGAGATCGAACTCGTCGCGCCCGAGGTCATCGTGGCGCTCGGCGCCACGTCGGCGTCGATCGACAGCACCTGCCGGGTCTTCAGGCGCGCCGCGGCCTCGGCAATCGAGGCGTCCGCCAGGTCGAACGGCAGGCTCGCGAATCGCTCGCTGATGCGCAGGATCTCGGTGATCGAGCCCTCGGCCGGGCCGGTGAGCGTGATGCCCCCGCGCTGCGCCCAGCGCAGGAAATCGAGCGCGCAGTCGTTGTGGATGCGGCGCGCGAGCAGCGCACAGAGCCAGCACGGGCGCGTGCCAATAATCCGCGGAGGGTTACCGAGTGCCTCCGACCGCGGCAGGAAGAGCCGGCCTCATCCACAGGCCACAGGGCCATAGCTCAATGCGGCGCGTCGACCACCGGCGCGGAGCCAGCGCGCTGCGGCGGCGCATTGAGCGCCCAGGCGACGCCCCCGACCAGCAGCGCGATGCCGATGAACGTCAGCCAGCCCGGCCACTGGCCACGCAGCATGAAGGCGTACGCGAGCGCCGCAAGCGTCTCGAAGACGATCAGCTGCCCCGAGATCGTCGTCGGCAGCCTTTGACTCGCCTCGTTCCAGCACAGCGTGCCGAGCCACGAGGCAAAGAGGCCGATCGAGAACATCAGCGCGAGGAACAGCACCGGCTGCGGCCCGAACGGCATCTCGAAGCCGGCGGGCACCGCAGCCGAACTCGGCCAGAAGACCGACAGCGCCCAGACGATGACGAAGCCGAGCGCCGCCAGCGGCAGCGTCGCGACACCTTGCGCGGTGGCCCAGGTGCGCGGGCTGCGCGAAGCGTGCGCGCGCAGCCAGTCGGCGTTGCGGATCGGGTACCAGGTCCAGCAGACCACCGCGCCCACCGCGAGCAAAGCGCCGAGCGCGTAGGCGCCAACGTCCGCGCCGCGGTCGGCTGTTGCACCGGCCGCGGCGGCATGGTGCGCCAGCTCCGCCTGGTTCACCGCCGCGATGCCGAGCGCGATCAGCAGCAGCGAAGGCGCGAGCCGCGCCCACGGCAGCCGACCGTCGCGCGCGTGGTTGCGCCGGTTCGAGATGACGGCGATGACGACCGGCAACGTGCCGATGATCATCGTCGGCAGCGGCGCGCCGGCGCGCTGGATCGCCGCGGCGAGGAAGAGGTAGTAGACGATGTTGCCGACCGTCGAGAGCTTCAGCGCCTCGATCCAGTCGGCGCGCGTCAGCTGGGCGAGGTTGGCTCGATCGAGCCACGCCAAGGGCAGCGCGATGAGGCCGAACGCGAAGTAGCGCGAGAACGAAAGCATCGCCGCCGGGTACTCGGGCAGCATCACCGGCGCGACGAAGACGAGCCCCCACATCAGCCCCGCGCCGAGGGCGAAGAGCGTGCCGGTGACGAGGGCGTGGCGGTGCGTGGGCATGGGCGAAGCCGGGCAGGATAACCGAGGGGTCACACGCAGCATCGCGGCCAGAATGCAGGCACGCCATTCATCACCGCGCCGCCGGAGACCGCCCATGCCCCGCAAGGAACACCTGCTCGCGCTCGACCAGGGCACCTCGAGCTCGCGCGCCATCGTCTTCCACGCCAGCGGCCGCATCGTCGCGCTCGCGCAGCGCGAGTTCCGGCAGATCTTTCCGCAGCCCGGCTGGGTGGAGCACGACCCCGAGGAGATCTGGGCCTCGCAGCTCGCGGTGGCCAAGGAGGCGCTGCACAAGGCCGGGCTCGAGGCCACGGACATCGCCGCGATCGGCATCGCCAACCAGCGCGAGACGACGGTGCTGTGGCATCGCGCCACCGGCCGGCCGCTGCACAACGCCATCGTCTGGCAGGACCGCCGCACCGAGCCGCTGTGCGCGCAGCTGCGCACGCAAGCGGGCTTCGCCGATACGGTGCGCGCCAGCACCGGCCTCGTCATCGACCCCTACTTCAGCGGCACCAAGCTGCGCTGGCTGCTCGATCACGTCAGCGGCGCGCACATCGCCGCGGCGCAAGGTGAGCTCGCTTTCGGCACCGTCGACAGCTGGCTGCTGTGGAAGCTGACCGAGGGCCGTGTGCACGCCACCGACGTGAGCAACGCGTCGCGCACGATGCTGTTCGACATCCGCCACAACCGCTGGGACCACGGGCTGACGAAGGCGCTGCACATCCCCGACAGCGTGCTGCCGCAGGTGGTGCCCTCGGCGCACGTCGTCGGCGAGACGACGCTGTTCGGCGCGCCGATCCTCGTGGCCGGCATCGCCGGCGACCAGCAGGCGGCGCTCTTCGGCCAGGCGTGCTTCAAGGCGGGGCTGGCGAAGAACACCTACGGCACCGGCTGCTTCCTCCTGATGCACACCGGCGAGCGCTTCCAGCCCAGCGCCAACGGCCTCGTCACCACCGCCGCGGCGCAGACGCGGCGCGTACCCGAGTACGCGCTCGAAGGCAGCGTCTTCATCGGCGGCGCCGTCGTGCAGTGGCTGCGCGACGGCCTGGGCGCGATCCGCTCGAGCGCCGACGTGCAGGCGCTGGCCGAGAGCGTGCCCGACAGTGGCGGCGTCATCGTCGTGCCCGCGTTCGCCGGCCTCGGTGCGCCGTACTGGGACGCCGAGGCGCGCGGTGCGATCGTCGGCCTGACGCGCGGCAGCACCGTCGCGCACATCGCGCGCGCGGCGCTCGAGAGCATCGCGTTCCAGAGCGCGGCGCTGCTGCAGGCGATGGCGCGCGACGCGGTCGCCGCCGGCGGCGCCGCGCCGAGCGAGCTGCGCGTCGACGGCGGCGCGTCGGTCAACGACCTGCTGATGCAGTTCCAGGCCGACCTGCTCGGCATCCCGGTCGTGCGGCCGAAGGTCACCGAGACGACGGCGCTCGGTGCGGCTTACCTTGCGGGCTTGGCCACCGGCGTCTACACGAGCCTGGACGAGCTGGCCGCGCAGTGGGGCGAAGAGCGCCGCTTCGTGCCGACGCTGCCGCGCGAGCGCGCGGCCGAGCGGATGGTGCAGTGGGAGCGGGCGGTGCGGCAGGCAAGGGCGAAGTGAGACTAGCGTGTCGCGCGCAGCAGCCTAACGCGCCACTTACCGCGCAATCAGCCGCCTGACCTGCCGCAGCCACGCCTGCACACGCCGCTGGTTCTCCGGCCCCATGCGCAAGAGCACCTGCGAGCCGGCGGGCAGCGCCTGCTGCTTCGGGTCGTCGAACTCGTACAGCAGCCACGGCCGCTGCGGCTGCACGGGGCCGGTGATCACCGGCAGGCGCACGGCCACCGGCTCGCGCGGCACGGGCGTGGCAATGAGGGTATCGATCACCTCGACGACGCGGTCGTTGAAGTGGCGGCCCGGGTAGCCCAGCTCCTCGTAGGCCTGCTGGAACTGCGGGTAGAACCGCTTGTAGACCGCGACGACGAGGCCGGGGTCGGTGCGTTCGAGCAGCGCGACGTGGCGGGCATAACGCGCCATCTGCGCAGCCGCGAGGACCTCGGTTTCGGCCGCCGTCTCGCCCCCGCCCGCGCTGGCGCCTGCGCGCCCCGCCTCGCGCCGCGTCGTCATGAAACGCCCGGCCGGCGGCTCCAGCGGCCACAGCCGCGCCGGCGCCTTCTCGCGGCCGAGCGCATCGACGGTGGCGACGACGCGGCGCGCGAAATCGTCGCTGCGCACGATGGTCGCCAGCGCCTCCTTGCCGACGAGGCCGGCGAGCGCGCCAGCCAGCGTCGGCGGCGCCGGCTCGGGCAGCGGCGGCGCGCTCGCGGCGTCGATCGGGTGGCGCACGGCCGGCGGCGCGCCGGCCAGCCCATCCGGCGTGCTGGCCGCTGGCGGCGCGGCGGGCACGTCGGCCGGGGCCACGACGCGCGGCGCGGCCTCGCGCCCGGGCCACCAGGCATCGCGCCAATGCCAGGCGGCAAGCGACAACACCGCGACGACGAAGGCGGTCGTCAGCACGACGGCGGGGTGGTTCATCTCGTGCTCCTCTCGGTGGCTCCTGGCGGGGCCTGTCGTCCGGTTTCGCCCGGCGACCGGCGTGCCTGCCTGCGTGGGGGTCGGCGCGGCGACGAAGGTTCCGTTTCAGGCGGCAAGACTCGTCGCCGTGGCAGTGGCCGTGGCCGCCTCAGCGCCCCATCCACGCCAATACCGCCAGCCAACCCGACGCGGTGACGACAAAGGCCAGCGTCGAGATGACGATCGCCGCCGTCGACTCGGCTTCGAGCACGTGGTAGCGCTGCGCGAAGATCAGCGCGTTGCTGCCCACCGGCAGCGCCGCCATCATCACCACCACCGCCAGTGGCACGCCGGCGAGCCCGAAGCCCCAGTGCGCGACGGCGAGGATCACGGCCGGCATCACGACCAGTTTCACCAGGCACACCGGCAGCACGGCGCGCACCGCGTCGCTGATCTTGCCGCCGATGCCATAGGCGCGCAGCGTGATGCCGATCAGCACGAGGCACACCGGCACGACCGCATTGCCGAGCAGTTGCAGCGCCTCGTCGACCACCGGGTGCAGGCCGACCCCGGTGAGGTTCCAGACGAGCCCGGCGACGATCGGCAGCACCACCGGATGCAGCAGCGTGTTGCGCACGGTGGTCAGCAGCACCTGCGCCAGCGGCGCGGCGCCGTGCTGGCGCGCATGCGCGTGCGCGAGCGCCAGTTCGGCCAGCGCGGTGGGCAGCGTCAGCAGCATCACGCCATGCACGCCGACCATCGTGATGTGGATCGCCAGGCCTGCCTCGCCGAACAGCGCCGCGGCCATCGGGATGCCGAGCTGCACCGCGTTGCCGTAGGTCGCGGCGACGGCGCGCGTGGCGGGAATGGCCGGTGCGCCGGTCGGCGGCGGTGCTGTGTTCGCGTCGTCGCTGCGCGCGCGCCGGTGCCACGCGCCGACGACGAGCACGAGCGCCAGCGCCGGCAGGAAGTAGGCCATCAACACCGGCCACGGCAGCCGCGCGAAATCGATGCGCGCCGCGGTGCGGAACAGCAGCGAGGCGACGAAGACGTTCATCGTCAGGCTGCTCAACAGCCGCGCCTCGGCGGCGCTCGCTTCGCCGAACCAGCGCAGCCGCGCCGCCAGCCAGCCGAGGCCGACGGTGAAGAAGATCGCGAGCAGCTTGTAGAAGACGGCGAGCGTCATCGCGCGCGAGTAGCGAGGCGAACTCGAAGAGGGGCTGATGT
This sequence comes from Betaproteobacteria bacterium, assembly GCA_016716535.1. Classification (GTDB taxonomy): domain Bacteria; phylum Pseudomonadota; class Gammaproteobacteria; order Burkholderiales; family Burkholderiaceae_C; genus Rubrivivax. Next base: position 1,247,250 of record JADJWD010000007.1, read on the forward strand.
GTTGCCGGTTGTCACCGCGTGGCCGTGCGGCAACGCGGTGGCGACAGGGGCCGCCTAGAGTATCCGCGGCGGCCGGGGGAGGCCGCGACGACACGTCCCAACGAGAAGGATTCCGATGCCCACGCTGCGCACTCTCGCTGCGGTTGCCGCTACCGCGGCCATCGCGCTCTTCGCTTCGCCCGAGGCCTTCGCACAAGGCGCCGCATCGGCCGAGCGCCCATGGCGCGGCTTCGTCGGCATCGGCCTCGCGGGCGGCGGCGACAAGCTCGCCACCGTGCAGTGGAGCAACGGCGACACGACGAACATCAACGCCGGTGGCCTTGTCGACCTGCGCGGCGGTGTCGACGTGCGGCTCGGCGACACGCCGTTCACCGTGCAGGCGAGCCTTGGCTGGTTCGTGCACCGCGCCAGCGGCACCAACGGCAGCGTCACGTTCGAGCGCTTCCCGCTCGAAGTGCTCGGTACCTGGCGCGCCACCGACACGCTGCGCCTGGCCGCCGGCCTGCGCCGCGCCGGCAACGGCAAGCTCGAAGGCCGCGGCGCCGCCTCGAATCTCGGCCGCACGACGTTCAAGGCAAAGCTCGGCGCGGTCGTCGAAGGCGAGTGGCTGTTCGGCGCCACCCGCAGCTACGGCCTGGCCCTGCGCGCCGTCAGCGAGGAGTACGACGCGCCCAACGGCACGAAGGCCGACGGCAGCCACGTGGGCTTGCGGCTGAGCTGGTACTTCTGAGGCGGGACGGCAGTCGCTCTTCGGTCGATTTCCGGAGCAGCGATTCGCAAGTCTTCACCGCCATTCACGGCCCGCGCAGCGTGCCGATGCGGTACTGCACCAGCAGCCCATCGGCGCGCGCCGAGTGGGGCCGGCCGCGTGTCTTCGTGCGGTAGGCCTCGGTCGCTTCGCGCCCGCACCAGGGCAGCAGCAGTTCGGGCTCGGAGGGGTGGCGCTCGACGTAGGCGGTGATGTCGTAGACCTCGCCGGCAATCGCCATCCAGCAGTCGTCGGCGCGCGCATGCGCGGCGACTTCGGCCAGCGTGAACGTGGCCGTGCTTGCGGCCGGCGCGGGCGCCCCTGCTTCGCCGGCCGGCGCCGAGGGCACCTCGCTGATCGGCCCCGGCGGAACATCGTCGATCGGCACCGACGGCGCATCGCCGATCGGCGGCGCCGCCCACCACAGCGCCAGCACCGCGAGCCAGAACGCCAGCGTGCCGGCGCGGAAGGCGAGCGCCGCGCTCATCGGAAGTCGAACGCCTCGTGGTGCACCTGCGCGCGCGGCACGCCGCGCGCGGCCAAGAGCGGCAGCAGCGCGCGCACGAGCGCCGGCGGGCCGCAGACCTGCACCTGGCGCCCGGGCAGGTCGGCCAGGCGCACCAGCAGCGGTTCGAGCGCCGGCGGCGCGTCGCCGGTCGGCTGGATCGACAGCGTGAACAGCGGCTGAGATTCGGCCATCGCGCGCAGTTCGTCCGCGAACGCTGCATCCTCGGGCCGGCGCACGAGGTAGAGCAGCGTCGTCGGCACGCTGCACGGGCCCTGGCGCAGCGCGGCGATGAACGGCGTGATGCCGATGCCGCCGGCGATCCAGAGCTGTGGTCGCTGTGGTCGCTGCGGTTGCTGCGGTCGTTGCGTGCGCTGCGACCCCTGTGGCGGCAGCGCGTCCGGCGACGGCTCATCACCCCCGAGGAACTCGCCGAACGGCCCCTGCAACTGCACGAGCGCGCCCGGCTGCAACTGCTGCAACTGCGCCGAACAGGGCCCGAGTGCCTTGATCGCCACCTTCAGCCGGCCGCCGGCCGCGACCTCGCTGACGGTGAACGGATGGAAGGCGCCGCAGGCGGCATAACGTTCGGCGTCGAGGAAGCGCGCCAGCACGAACTGGCCGGCCGCGGCGCGCAGCCCGGCGGCCAGCGGCGCGAGCGTCGCCTCGATCATCGTCGCCGCCGGGTGCGTGGTCGCCGTCACGCGGTAGGCGAGCGAGCGCCAGCCGCGGTCCAGCAGCACGAAGCGCCAGACCAGCACGACGGCGGCCAGCGCCGCGACGAGCCACGGCAGCCCCGCGTGCCCGAGCAGCTCGAGCACGTGCACGAGCCCGCCGGCCACCGCGAAGCCGAGCACGAAGTGCGTCGCGCGCCAGGGCCGGTAAGCGAGCGACGGCATGAACGTCGCTGCGAGGCCGGCCATCATCGCCAACAGCGCCGCCCAACCGACGCCGACGGCCCACGGCTGGCCGCGCGGGTCGAGCACCGCGGCCGCGAGCGCCGGGTCTTCCACGCGGGCATCGAGCGCCAGCGCCAGCGGGTGCGCCAGCAGCACGAGGTAGCCGGCGACGCCGGCGCGGTGGTGCCAGCGCAGCATGTGCTCGAGGCCGCCGAGCGCACGCGCGAGCAGCGGCTCACGCAGCATCAGCACGAGGCTGGCGATGAGCAGCCCCGTGCCGGCCCAGGCCGAGACGATGGCGACGAAGCGCCATGGCGCGACACCTTGCGGCCAGGCCCAGGCGACGGCCGCGGCGGGCAAGGCCAACACCACAAGGGCGCTGGCATGCACGCGATGCGCCTGCCTCATCGCGGCTTCAACGCGGTGCGTCCGGCCGCAGCAGCTGCTGGCACAGCGCCTCGGCGTCGGGCACCGGCTGGCCGCGCAGGCGCAGGCGGGTCTGCTCGCGTTCGCGTTCTCGCGCACTCGCGGGCGCAGTTGCCGCGTCGCGCGGGCGCTCGGCTTCGGGCGCGCGCTCCTTCGTGCCATCACGTTCGCGATCGCGTTCGCGGTCCCGCGCTCGCTCGCGTGCGCTGTCACGCTCACGTTCGCGCTCGAGCACCCGCGTCCGGTGCTCGGCCTGGAAGGCGCGGCAGTCGGCCAAGCTCTCGAGCGCGCGCATGCGACGCTGGTATTCGATCCGCTCGGCCGGCGTCATCACTTTCCAGCCGGGCGTGTTCTCCGGCGTCGCGCGCCATGGGCCGAGGGCGCCGGCGCTTGCGCTCACGCCGCCGATCACGAGCGCCGCAAGGAGCGCACGCCAGGCACGGCAGCGCGCGCGCATCACGCGCCCTTCTTCGGCACCTTCTTCGCGGCGGCCTTCTTCGCAACGGGTGCGGCGGTGGTCTTCGCAGCCGCCTTCTTCGCCGCCGCCGGATCCGCCGCGTCGGCCGCATCGGCCGCATCGGCCGCCGGCGCAGTCTTCTTCGCCGCCGCGCCCTTCGCCGCCGCCGCCCCCCGCGCACCCTTTTCGCCGCGCGGCTCGAATTCGAAGCCGACCTTGCCTTCCTTCGCGTCGTAGGCGAGATAGGCCTTGAACGAACGCCGCGTGCGGTTGGAGACGAAGCCTTCGAGCAGGCTCGTCTTGCCGGTCGCCAGCAGCTTGTGCACCTCGTCGTGCGAGACCGGCTGCTGCAGGATGATCTTGCCGGTCTTGAAGTCGCAGGTCTGGTGCGCGCCGACGCTGTGCTCGCAGACGTAGTTGGTGCCGAACTCGTAGACATGCCCCTGGCACTTCGGGCAGGGGCCGAGTGACTTCTCGCCCGAGAAATCGACCGGCTCGCCGTCGGCGGCGGCCTGGCGCGCGTCGTCGCCGAAGTCGAACTCGAGCCGCCAGTTGCCGATCTCGTCGTCGAAGACGAGCTTCAGCTCGGCGCTGAACGGGAAGCCCTTCTTCGAGCGGAAGCCTTCGAGCGGCCCGACCTTCTTGTCGCGCAGGAAGGCCTCGGCCTCGGCGGGTTCGAAGGCGCGGCCCGACGGGATCTTCGTGATCGAGAAGCCGCAGCCTTCGTCGCTGCCGCCCGCGCCCGCGCAGGCGAAGCGCCGGTAGTTCTCCTTCACGACGCCGCCGCACTTGGGGCAGGGCGTGGCCAGCGTCAGGTAGTCGCCGGGGATCGTGTCGCGGTCGTACTCCTTGGCCTTGCGCACGATGCGCTCGGCCATCTTCGCGATCTCGGCCATGAAGGCCGCGCGTTTCAGGCGCCCGTGCTCCATCTCGGCGAGCTTGAACTCCCAGTCGCCGGTCAGTTCGGGCTTGGTCAGGTCTTCGACCTGCAAGCCGCGCAAGAGCGTCATCAGCTGGAACGCCTTCGCGGTGGGCACGAGTTCGCGGCCCTCGCGCAGCATGTACTTCTCGTTGAGAAGGCCTTCGATGATCGCGGCGCGTGTCGCGGGTGTGCCCAGGCCCTTCTCGCGCATCGCCTCGCGCAGCTCGTCGTCCTCGATCAGCTTGCCGGCTCCTTCCATTGCCGACAGCAGCGTCGCCTCGGTGTAGCGGGCCGGCGGCCGCGTCTTCAGCGCGATCGCATCGGCATCGGCGGCCTTCACCTTCTCGCCTTCGCCGACCGGCACCAGATTCGCGTCCTCGTCCTGCGCCTCCTTGCCATACACCGCGAGCCAGCCCGGGTTGACGAGCACCTTGCCGTTGGTCTGGAAGTGGTGCATGTCGGCGCCGGCCTTGACGCGGCTCGTGCGCGTCGTCACCAGGTACTCGGCGCTCGGGAAGAAGACGGCGAGGAAGCGCTTGACGATCAGGTCGTAGAGCTTGGCTTCGAGTTCACCCAGCGTCGAAGGCGCCTGCAGCGTCGGGATGATCGCGAAGTGGTCCGAGACCTTGCTGTTGTCGAAGACACGCTTGACCGGCTTGACGTAGCCCTCCTTCAGCGCCTTCGCGGCGTGCGCCGACAGCGCGCGCATCGGCCCGGGCAGCGGCTCGTCGGCGAGCATCTGCACCGTCTTCTTCACCGTGCCGAGATAGTCCTCGGGCAAAGCGCGGCTGTCGGTTCGCGGGTAGGTGATGAGCTTGTACTTCTCGTACAGCGTCTGCGCCAGCGACAGCGTCGTCTTGGCCGAAAAGCCGAAGCGGCCGTTCGCCTCGCGCTGCAGCGTCGTCAGGTCATAGAGCAGCGGCGAAGCCTGCGTGCTCGGTTTGGCCTCGTCGGTGACCTCGGCGCTCTGGCCGCGCACCGCGTCGGCGATCGCCTGCGCATCGGCTGCGGTCCACAGCCGATCGGCCTTCAGTTCCACGTCATCCGGGTTCTTCTTCCACTTCGGGTCGAACCACTTGCCTTCGTACGACCCGGCGGCGGCGACGAACTGCGCCTTCACTTCCCAGTACTCGCGCGGCACGTGGCGGCGGATCTTCTCCTCGCGCTCGACGACGATCGACAGCGTCGGCGTCTGCACGCGCCCGACGGTGGTGAGGAAGAAGCCGCCGTCGCGCGAGTTGAAGGCGGTCATCGCGCGCGTGCCGTTGATGCCCACCAGCCAGTCGGCCTCGCTGCGGCTCCTGGCCGCGTCGGCCAGGCCCAGCATCTCCTCGTTGCTGCGCAGCTGGTCGAAGCCGTCGCGGATGGCTTGCGGCGTCATGCTCTGCAGCCAGAGCCGCCGCACCGGCTTGTTCAACGCGCCCTTCGCGCCGCCGGCGTATTGCTCGATGAGGCGGAAGATCAGTTCGCCCTCGCGCCCCGCGTCGCAGGCGTTGACGAGCGCGCTCACGTCCTTGCGCCGGGCCAGCTTGACGACGGCATTCAGCCGCGACTTGGCCTTGTCGATCGGCGCCAGGTCGAAGTGCGGCGGCACCACCGGCAGGTGCGCGAAGCTCCACTTGCCGCGCTTGACCTCATAGTCCTCCGGCGCCTTGATCTCCACGAGGTGGCCGACGGCGGAGGTGACCACGGTGCTGTCGTTCTCGAAGTGGTCGGCGTGCTTGTCGAACTTGCCCGAGACGGGCGTCAGCGCGCGCACGATGTCCTGCGCGACGCTGGGCTTCTCGGCAATGATGAGGGTCTTGCTCATGGGGTCTTCGTTCTGGCGAAAGGTCGCGAGGGGCATGCCTACAATGCCGCCTCTCGCGCGCACGCACGCGCACGCGCGCGCACACATTCAATGTATCCAATGCCCAGCAGCAACCACCCGGCGCGCCGCGCCCGAGCCCCCGGCCGCACGAGCGGCGCCACGCGCGCGGCAAAGCGCGGGCCCGCTGCCGAGGCGCCGCAGGCCAAGGCCAAGAGCGGCGCAACGAATGGCAAGGCCGCCAGCGGCCGCCGCATCCAGGTGCGCCGGAGCGGCGTGCACGGCAAGGGCGTCTTCGCGCTCGTGCCCATCGCCAAGGGCACGCGCTTGATCGAGTACCTCGGCGAGATCATCTCGTGGCCCGAGGCACAGCGCCGGCACCCGCACGACCCGAGCGACCCGAACCACACCTTCTATTTCCACATCGACGACAAGCACGTCATCGATGCGGCCGTCGGCGGCAACGCGGCGCGCTGGATCAACCACGCCTGCAACCCCAACTGCAAGGCCGAGGAAGAGGACGGGCGCATCTTCATCGACGCGCGGCGCGACATTGCCGCCGGTGAGGAACTCTTCTACGACTACGGGCTCATCATCGATGAGCGTTACACGCCCAAGCTGAAGAAGCAGTACGAGTGCCGCTGCGGCAGCCCGCGCTGCCGGCGCACGATGCTGGCGCCCAAGCGCTGAAGGCGTTTTGGGCGCGCGCCCGACGAAGTTCCTCCTTGCGAGATGGCCCCCGGCAGCACCACCCACCTGAACTGGGAGGCCGAAGCACTGTGGCAGCAGCTCGCGCCGCTGCTGCCGCACCTGTCGGTCGAAGTGCTCGCGCGCTGTGAATCGACCAACAGCACGTTGATCGAACGGGCGCGCCGCACCGGCGGCGACCCCGACGCGCCGGTGACGGTGCCGGGCGACCTGGCTTCGTTCGGCACGGCGCGCGCGCATCGCGGCGATACGAGCGCGCCCGGACAGCGCAGTGCCGACGACACCACCCCGCACGGCCGCCGCGAAGGCGACACCGACCCGTGCCTGCTCGTCGCCGAGCAGCAGACGCGGGGCCGCGGCCGCATGGGGCGCGCGTGGCTCTCCGCGCCGGGCGCCTCGCTCACCTTTTCGCTGTCGTTGCCGTTGGCGCCGCGCGACTGGTCGGGGCTGTCGCTGGCCATCGGCCTGGCGATCGCCGAAGCGCTCGACGCGGACGCGGCGCGCCCGCCCGGCGCGCGGCCGCGCGTCATGCTGAAGTGGCCCAACGACCTGTGGCTTGTCGATGAGCGTAGCGAAGACAGCGAGCCGGGAGGCGCCAAGCTCGGCGGCATCCTCGTCGAGACGGTGAGCGTCGGCCGCCGGCGCGTCTGCGTCGTCGGCATCGGCCTGAACGTGCTGCCGTTGCCGACATCGCTGGCCGAAGGCCTCGGCGAGACCCGCCATGCTTGCGTGCAGGCGCTCGATGAGCAGATCACGGCGCCGCGCGTGCTGGCGCGTGTCGCTGCACCGCTCGTGCGCGCGCTGCTGGCGTTCGAGCAGGAAGGCTTCGCGCCGCTCGCCGAGCGCTACCGCGCGCGCGACTGGCTGCGTGGCCGCGCCGTGACGACGACCGCGGCACAGGTGCCCGGCGGCATCGCCGAAGGGGTCGACGAGAGCGGCGCGCTCATCGTGCGCACAGCCGACGGCGAGCGCCATCGCATCGTCAGCGGCGAGGTCAGCGTGCGGCCGGCCGCTGGCGGACCCGGTCCGTCCCCGGGGCGCTGATGCTGCGCACGCTGCTGCTCGTGCTGTTGCTCGCCAACGTCGGCGTCTACGCGTGGTCGCGCGGCTGGCTCGAGCCGATGTTCATTGCGCCGGCGCTGGCCGAGCGCGAGCCGGCGCGCCTGACCCGCCAGGTGAACCCCGACGCGGTGCGCGTGTTGCCGGCGGCCAGCGAGGCAGCGGCGCGCGCACAGGCGCCGCGGTGTGTCGAAGTCGGGCCGTTCGGGCTTGTCGACGCCGCGGCCGCCGAGGCGGTGCTCGAAGCCGGGGGCCTTGCCACCGGCGCCTGGGAACGCGACCTGCGCGGCCCCGCGCAGGTGTGGCTGCGCGTGCCGCGCGCCGACGCGGCGCTGCGCGAGCGGCTGCAGGCGATGGCTGCCGGCAGCCCGCTGCTGGCCGGCGGCTTCAGGGCTTGCGCGCCGACGCCTTGCCCCGGCCGGCCGCCGGGCGAGCACGGCCACGGCCAGCGCCAGCAGCACGAGCCACGGCCAGGAGGTGGCGCCGCCACCTCTGTCCGTCGCCCACGTTCACGGCCGTCGGTTCGCCGAATGGTGATCAGGAACGTCGTCGCCGCACTTTCGCCCGGCGCTGTCGATGACCGTCAGCTCGCACGACCAAGGCGCCGGCGGCATTGCGGTCAGCGTCGCGGTGGCATCGCTGGTACCGCCGCTAAAGACGCTGACCGCGCCGCCGCCGTGGAAGAGCTGCCAGTGCCAGCCAGCGATCGTGCGGCCGGCCGCGGCCATGCTCTTGCGCCATCGAGCACCATGGCGCTGGCCGATGGCGCTGGCGCGCATGGCGTCACTTCGATGGTCGCGAACGTCGTGCCGCCGGCCTTGACCGCCGCGCCGGCGTCCAGCAGCCCGGCGCCGCACAGCGGGAAGCTGCGCGTCTCCTGCATTGGGACAGTAGCACTCGAGCTGCGTGGCGCCTGCTGCCGGCGTGCTGCACGCTGGAATGCCTGCTGTGCCGCCCGTGGTCGGGAATGGCCGCGCCGTGGTCATCAGCGTCGCGCGCACTTGGTCGACCGTGAGCGATGGCTTCTGCGTGAGCATCAGCCCAACCACCGCGGAGGCCAGCGGCGCTGAAAAGCTGGTGCCGACCGTGTAGTCCCAGCTGTCGCTCCAGATCGACGCCTGCGGCGTCGTCAGCCCGGCGTTCAGCGCCGCGAGGATCGGGTACAGGCACGGCTCGTTCTCGCCGATGTTGACGCAGTTGCCGCCCGGCGCCGAGATCGCGATCTGCGCGCCGAGGTCGCTGAAGCCGACCTTCGTGCCGACGTGGCGCGTGGCACCGACCGCGATGACGCCGGTGCAGTTGGCGGGCGTGCCCACCGGCTCGCCGGCGCTGTTGCCGGCCGCGGCGACGACGACCACGCCGCGCGCGACGACTTCGTTGATCACGGTCTGATAGCCGTTCGAGCAGGTGCCGGTGCTGCCGAGGCTGAGGTTGATCACCTTCGCCGGATTCGGATTGATCGGAACGCCGGCGACTTCGATGCCGGCCGCCCAGCGCATTGCCGCCTGGATGTCGGAGTCCTGGCCGAAGCACTTGCCGAGCACGCGCACCGGCAGCACGCGCACGCCGGGCGCGGTGCCGGCCATCCCGACATCGTCGTTCGCCGCCGCGCCGACGAGGCTGGCGGTAGCCGTGCCGTGCCACGAGCTGTCGGAGCCTTCGCAGTCGTCGAAGACGCCGTTGCCCGCCTCGGCGGTGGTGACCCAGTCGCCGGGGTCGCTCGGGTCGGCATCGCGCCCGTCGCCGTCGTTGGCGACGGTGGCGTTGGTGACGAAGTCGTAGCCGTCGAGCAGCTTGCCGCCGGCGCTTGCGCGGCCGAGGTCCGGGTGCTCGAAGCGCACGCCGGTGTCGAGCACCGCGACGACGACGCTGGCGCTGCCGAAGCCGCGCGCCCACGCCGCGGGCGCGTCGATCCCGGCGATGAAGGTCGTGTCGGGCGCGCGCAGGTACCACTGGCCGGCGTCGGGGCCGGCCGGCTGGCGTGAAGCGAACGGGAACAGCGGGTCGTTCGGCGGCACCGCCTGCAAGCGGCGCTGGCGGCCGTTCGGCTCGGCGAATTCGACATCGGGATCGGCGGCGAGCCGCCGTGCCAGTTCGGCCGCGTCGGCGCCGCTTTCGCGCACGACCTGCATGCGCTCGCCGACCGCGGCGCCCGCTTCGAGCGGGCGGCCGACACGTGCGCCGAGCGTCGCAGCGCGCTTGGCGAGGACGCCGGCGGTGACATCGGGTTTGGCGCTGGCGGCCAGCGTGTGCTGCTTCAGCACCGACGCGTCGGCCTTGAAGCGGACGATCACCTCGCCGGGCACCGGCGCCAGCGGCCGCGCGGCACGGGGTGTCATGCCTCGGCGCGCCTGCACCGCACCCGCGGCGCCCGGCGCATTCACTCCGGAGGATGACGCGGCCGGCGCGGGTGGCGCGGCCGACAAACCGGCGCCGACGAGGAAAACGGCCAGCGCCAGATGCAGCGCGGCCCGGGCGGGGGCGGACATCCGGCGAGTGTAGGAGCGGCCCCCGCGCGCGGCGCGGGCCGGACGGGCCGGCCCGCTGTCAGCAAGTGTTTCGCGCGTTGCCGGTGCCGCAGAGTTGGCACCGGCCGCGCTGCGGCCTTTGGGCGCTTACCGGCCGATCACCCGCACCATCTCGAGCACCTTGTTCGAGTAGCCCCACTCGTTGTCGTACCAGGCGACGACCTTCACGAAGGTCTTGTCCAGCGCGATGCCGGCGTCGGCGTCGAACACGCTCGTGCACGACTCACCGCGGAAATCGGTGGCAACAACCTTGTCTTCCGTGTACGCGAGCACGCCCTTCATCGGGCCGGCGGCGGCGGCCTTCATCGCGTTGCAGATGTCTTCCCAGCTCGCTTCCTTCACCAGCTCGGCGGTAAGGTCGACGACGCTCACGTCGGAGGTCGGCACGCGGAAGCTCATGCCGGTGAGCTTCTTGTTCAGCTCGGGGATGACGACGCCCACCGCCTTCGCGGCGCCGGTGCTGCTGGGGATGATGTTCTCGAGGATGCCGCGGCCGCCGCGCCAGTCCTTGTTGCTCGGGCCGTCGACCGTCTTCTGCGTCGCGGTGGCCGCGTGCACCGTGGTCATCAGGCCGCGCTTGATGCCGAAGCTGTCGTGCAGCACCTTGGCCACCGGGGCCAGGCAGTTGGTCGTGCAACTGGCGTTGCTGATGATCGCCTGGCCCTTGTAGGTCTTGTCGTTGACGCCGTAGACGAACATCGGCGTGTCGTCCTTGCTCGGCGCGCTCATCACGACCTTCTTCGCGCCAGCGTCGATGTGTTTCTGCGCCGTGTCCTTGGAGAGGAACAGGCCCGTCGATTCGACGACGACATCGGCGCCGACGGCGCCCCATTTCAGCGCCGCGGGGTCCTTCTCGGCGGTGAGGCGGATCTTCTTTCCGTTGACGACGAGCGTGCTGCCGTCGACGGCGATGTCGCCCTTGAAACGGCCATGCACGCTGTCGTACTTCAGCATGTAGGCGAGGTAGTCGGGCTCGAGCAGGTCGTTGATGCCGACGATCTCGATGTCGCTGGCGAAGTTCTGCACGGCGGCACGGAACACCATGCGCCCGATGCGGCCGAAGCCGTTGATGCCGACTTTGATGGTCATGGCGGGGTCACTCCTTGGGTAGTGGGGATGAGGACGGGGACGAAGAAATTGGAGCCGCCGAGCATGCCGCCGGCGGCTTCAGCGGTCGAGCACCCGGCGCACCACGTCTGCGACGTTCTGCGCGGTGAGGTGGAAGAACTTGAAGAGCGCGCCGCCCGGCGCGCTTTCGCCGAAGCGGTCGATGCCGACGACGGCGGCGCAGCCGAACTTCCACCAGCCGTCGGTGACGCCGGCCTCGACCGCGATGCGCGGCACGCCGTCGGGCAGCACGCGGCGCTTGTAGTCGCTCGTCTGGCGGTCGAAGACGGTCGTGCTCGGCATGCTGACGACACGCACGGCGATGCCCTGCTTCGCGAGGTCGGCCTGCGCGTGCAGCGCCAACTGCACCTCGCTGCCGGTGGCCACGATCACGGCGTCGGGCGCCTTGGCCTTCAGCCCGACCTCGGAAGGCTCGGCCAGGACGTAGGCGCCCTTGGCGATGTCGTGCAGAGACGGCTTCGGCAGGTGCGGCACCGCCTGGCGCGTCAGCAACAGCGCCGACGGTCGCGCGGCCTGGCCGATCGCAGCCGCCCACGCGACCATCGTCTCCACCGTGTCGGCCGGGCGCCAGACATCGAGGTTCGGGATCAGCCGCAGGCTCGCCGCGTGCTCGACGCTCTGGTGCGTGGGCCCGTCTTCGCCGAGGCCGATGGAGTCGTGCGTGAAGACGTGGACGACGCGGCGCTTCATCAGCGCGGCCATGCGGATGGCGTTGCGGCTGTAGTCGCTGAAGGTGAGGAACGTGCCGCCGTACGGGACGAGGCCGCCGTGCAGCGCAACGCCGTTCATCACCGCGGCCATGCCGAACTCGCGCACGCCGTAGTTGATGTGGCGCCCGCCGTTGCCGCGGCCGGCGAGGTCGAAGCGCAGCGCCGGCGTCGAACTCGTGTTCGTCAGGTTGCTGCCGGTGAGGTCGGCGCTGCCGCCGAGCAGCTCGGGCATCAGCTTCGTCAGCACTTCCAGCGCGTTCTGGCTCGCCTTGCGCGTGGCGATCGCCTCGCCCTTGGCCTGCATCGCCTGGATCGCCTCGACGGTGGCGGCGACAAAGTCCGCCGGCAGGGCGCCCGCCATGCGCCGCTCGTACTCGGCCGCGAGCGCCGGGTGCGCCGTGCGGTAGGCCTCGAAACGCTCGGCCCAGCGCGCCTGCGTTGCCGCGCCCGTGGCGCGCGCGTCCCACGCCTCGTAGGCCGCCTCGGGCACGACGAACGGCTCGTGCGCCCAGGCGAGCGCGGCGCGCGTCAGCCGGATCTCGTCGGCGCCGAGCGGTTCGCCGTGCGCCTTGGCGCTGCCGGCGCGGTTCGGCGAGCCGTGGCCGATGGCCGTCTTGCAGATGACGAGGCTCGGCCGCAGCGGCTCGAGCCGCGCGCTGGCGATCGCCGCGGCCACCGCTTCGGCATCGTGGCCGTCGACCGGGCCGACGACGTGCCAGCCGAGCGCCGCGAAGCGCCCGGCCGCATCGTCGACGTACCAAGGCGCCACCGGCCCATCGATGCTGATGCCGTTGTCGTCGTACAGCGCGATGAGCTTGTTCAGCCGCCACGCGCCGGCCAGCGCCGCCGCCTCGTGGCTGATGCCTTCCATCAGGCAGCCGTCGCCCATGAAGACATAGGTGTGATGGTCGACGATCTCGTGCCCGTCGCGGTTGAACTCGGCCGCCAGCAGCTTCTCGGCCAGCGCCATGCCCACCGCGTTGGCGAAGCCCTGGCCGAGCGGGCCGGTGGTCGTCTCGACGCCCGGCGTCAGGTCGACCTCGGGGTGGCCCGGCGTCTTGCTGTGCAGCTGGCGGAAGTTGCGCAGCTCGCTCATCGCCAGGTCGTAGCCGGTGAGGTGCAGCAGCGCGTACAGCAGCATCGACGCGTGGCCGTTGCTCAGCACGAAGCGGTCGCGGTCGGGCCACTTCGGGTCGGCCGGGTTGTGCTTCAGATGCCGGCCCCACAGCGCCACCGCCATCTCGGCCATGCCCATCGGCGCGCCCGGGTGGCCGGAGTTCGCCTGCTGCACGGCGTCCATCGCGAGCGCGCGGATGCTGTGGGCCATCAACGGCAGCTCGAAGCGGCGGGCTTGCGGGGCAGGGGCGGAAGCGAGGTCCATGGCGGAGGGATGGAGCGGAGGGAGGTGTGCGGTGAGCGGCGGCGGAGACGCTCGGGCCGTGTGGTCGCCGAGCAGGCCCGAAAAGGGCAAGCGGCGCAACCTGGGCGAGCCGGAAATTCTAGGCGGCCCGCCTGCCGCGGCCTTGATCGCCGGCAGCTTCGCGTGCCGCGCCGGCAGCGGCGTTCGTATCATGGGCCGATGCACGGCATCCACCTCGCGGCCGAACTGCACGAGTGCGCTGCCGAAGCGCTGTTGGCCGAGCCGGCGGCGTTGCGCACGCTGTGCCGGCGCGTCGTCGCCGAGGCGGGGCTGACGGCGGTCGGCGAACTGTTCCATCACTTCGCGCCGGGCGGCGGCGTCACCGGCGTCGTGCTGCTGGCCGAGTCGCACCTGGCCGTGCACACCTGGCCCGAACTCGGCGCGGTGACGCTGGATGTCTACGTCTGCAACCTCAGTGCCGACAACAGCAGCCGCGCCGAGCAGGTGGTCGCAGCGCTGGAGGCGGCGTTCGCGCCACGCAGGCGGCGGCAGCAGCGGCTGGAGCGCGGCAGCCTGGCCGCTGACGCCGTTGACATGGAACAAGGCCCCACCGTCGCCGCCCTGCCACTCTGCGGACCCTGACGACATCCGACCGGGGTTCTTTCGCCATGCGCACCGCTGCCCTCGACGTGATCCGTGACGAGCACCAGGCCCTGGCGGCCATGCTGCGCTCGCTGAAGATGCTGCTGGCGAAGGCGCGGCGCGAGAACACGATGCCCGACTTCGACGTGCTGCGCGCGATGCTGTTCTACGTCGACGAGTTCCCCGAGCGGCTGCACCACACGAAGGAAAGCGAGTTGCTGTTCCCGCGCCTGCGTCAGCGCGCGCCGGCGCTGGCGGCGACGCTGTCGCGGCTGAACGAAGACCACGCGCGCGGCGAAGCGGCGGTGCGCGACCTCGAACACGCGCTGCTGGCCTTCGAGGTGATGGGCGAGTCGCGCCGCGCCGCCTTCGAGCAGGCCGTCGACCGCTATGTCGCCGGCTACCTCGAGCACATGGCGGTCGAGGAGAACGAGATCCTGCCGGCGGCGCAGCAACTGCTGACCGCCGCCGACTGGGCCGACCTCGACGCCGCCTTCGCCGCCAACCGCGACCCGCTGACCGGCCACGAGCCGGCCGACGAGTACCGGGAGCTCTTCCACACGATCGTCAACAACGCGCCGGCGCCGATCGGGTTGGGTGGGGGTTCACAGGACCGTTCGCGCTGAAAACGGAAATGGACCGTTCGCCCTGAGGTATCGAAGGGCCGGTGATTCCCGCGTCAGTCCTCCAGCCCCCGCGTCGCCGCATCGATACGGGCCAGCACTTCGGGCGTTAGCTTGTCCACGAGCGCCAGCGCGCCGAGGTTGGATTCCAGCTGCGCGGCGTTCGACGCGCCGGTGATCACCGTGCTGACATGCGGGTTGCGCGCCGCCCAGGCGATGGCCAGTTGCGCCAGCGTGCCGCCCAGTTCGGCGGCGATCGGCGCGAGCCGCTCGACCGCAGCGTTGCGCGCCGGGTCGGTGAGGCGATCGCGCAGGAAGGCCATGTTCTTCATCGCGCCGCGGCTGCCGTCGGGGACGCCCGCGCGGTACTTGCCGGAAAGCAGCCCCGAGGCGAGCGGGCTCCATGTCGTGAGGCCCAGGCCGATGTCGCGATAGAGCGGCGCGTACTCCGCCTCGACGCGCTTGCGATGGAACAGGTGGTACTCGGGCTGCTCCATCAGCGGCTTGTGCCAGCCGTGCCGGTCGGCCAGCTCCCAGGCGGTGCGGATCGCCTCGGCCGGCCACTCGCTCGTGCCCCAGTACAGCGCCTTGCCGGCGACGATCATGTCGTTCATCGCCCGCACCGTCTCCTCGACCGGCGTGGTCGGATCGGGTCGGTGGCAGTAGACGAGGTCGACGTGGTCGAGGCCGAACCGCCGCAAGCTGCCGTCGATCGCCTGCATCAGGTACTTGCGGTTGAGCGTGTCGCGGCGGTTGATCGCCTGCTCGGCCGGCACGCTGCGGTCGATGCCCCAGAAGAATTTCGTCGAGACGACGTAGTTCAGGCGCGGCCAGCCGAGCTTCTTCAGCGCCGCGCCCATGATCTCCTCGCTCTTGCCTAAAGCGTAGGCCTCGGCGTTGTCGAAGAAGTTGACGCCGGCGTCGTGCGCCGCGGCGAGCATCTCGACCGCTTGCGTCGTGTCGACCTGGTTGTGGTACGTGACCCACGAGCCGAGCGACAGCGCCGAGACGCGCAGTCCGCTCGTGCCGAGGTGGCGGTATTGCATGGGGGTGTCCGTTCGATGCGGGAAGGGCAGGCGCGAGCGTAGCGCAGCCTCGGCCGCGGCTTCGAAGGTGCGGTCTCGCATCTACGCCGCCCCGGCCTCGCAGCCGGCGATGAACGCCTCTTCGAACACCGAGTAGCCGGCGAGGTCGCTGTGCGCGAAGCGCAGACGGCCGCGCGCGGTGCGCAGCGCCGTGAGCGCCGCGAGCCGCTGCAGCCCGGGCCGCGGCACGGCCATCGCGTGGCCGTAGCGCACGAGGTCGATGCGCTGCACGCGCTGGCGCAGGTCGGGGTGCACCGGCGTGAGGTCGGCGAGCACACGCTCGCCCCACGGGCGCGGGTCGGGTTCGAGCAGCGCGGCGCGCTCGATCATCGGCAGCGCGTGGTACGCGGTGAGCACGAGCGGGCCGCCTTGCGGCTGCATGAGCCGCTGGTGCGACGCGTCGACGTAGCCGAGGCCGCGGCTGCCGTGCACGACGTTGTCCCACGCCGGCGGCGCGCCGATGCCGCGGTCGAGCAGCGGCGAATCGAGCCGCAGGTTGACGACGAGCCACGGCGCGTAGGTGACGCGGCGCGCGGCTTCGGCGAGTGCCATCTGCAGCGACGACGACGCGGGCTGCACGACGCGCGCGGCGACGAAAAGCGGCAGGGCGACGACGGCGAGAGGGGCTTCCCAGGCTTCCCACGCCTGCCGCGCATCTTGCGCGCCGGCGCGCGCATCGACGGCGAGCACTGACACGCCGTGCCGGCCTTCGCGCACCGCGTGCACGATGCGGCCGGTGTGGATTCGATCGGCGCCGAGGTCGGCAGCCAGGCGCCGCGTCAGCCAGCCGTTGCCTTCGGGCCAGGTGAAGACGCCGCCGGAGTGCGCTTCGCGCGCCTCGTTTGTGTCGGCCTCGCCCGGCACGCCGAACCCGTGCCGGCTGGCGAAGTAGTGCACGCCGGCCCAGGCCGACACGTCGGCGAGGCCGGCGCCGTAGTCGTCGCGGCAGCAGTAATCGAGGTAGGTCAGCAGCGCGGCGTCGTCGAGGCCTTCGCGCGCCAGCCAGGCGGCAAACGTCGAGGTGTCGAGCGCCGCGACGGCCGGCGTCCAGGCGGCGCGGTGCGCCGGCAGCGTGAAGGCGGGCGGCCCGCTGCGGCCGCCGCGCCCGCCGGCGGCAGGGCCGCCGCTGCCCTGCAGCGCCGCGACCCGCGCCGCGAAGCGCCGGTACTGCGCCAGCCGGCGCGAGCCGGGCGGCGCCGGCGGCAGCAGGCCTTCGATCCACTCGCCCTCGAAGAAGAGCCTTTCCTGCGGGCTGTGCGCGAGGTGGCGCTCGTCGGCGCGCACGCGGCCGGCCGCGTCAATGGTCATGAGGCCGATCTCGTGCAGCCACTCGCTGACCTCGCGCGCCGGGCCGCCGGGCAGCGGCACCGGCAGGTAGTGCGCGCCGAGCGGGCACGGCAGCCCCTTGACCGCGTGCGCGCGCGCGTTGCCGCCGGCGGTATCTTCGAGTTCGAGCACGTGCACGTCATCGATGCCGCGCTTGGCGAGCGCGCGCGCTGCCGCGAGGCCGGCGACGCCACCGCCGAGGACGAGGGCGCCGGCGCGGCGGGGTGAGAGGCCGATCGGCGATGTCGTCGAGATGGCCTCCCGCAGCCGATGCCCGCGCTCGTGGGCGACGCCGACCCAGCGCATCTCGATCGTGCGTGCATCGTCGGCCTGCGCACCGCGACGGCAGCCGGCGGCGAGCGTGGCCGCGGCGGCCACGCCTGCGGCCGCGATGAGTCTCCTGCGCTTCATCGGCGCCGCGATGAACCCCAAACCCGTTCGCGCTGAGCTTGTCGAAGCGCCGGTGCCATTGCTGGGCCCTTCGACAAGCTCAGGGTGGGCTTCGACAAGCTCAGCCCGAACGGATTGGTTCGGCACGGTGGCATGTCACTTCAGCGAAGCTGCCCCCATTCCTCCTCGAAGATGCCTACCAGCACCTGGTTCGAGAGGCGGTTCGGCTCGGCGGGCAGGCGGGCCATGTCGGGCGGAAACTGCAAGAGCGCCGGCATGCCCTCTTCGGTGAGGAAACGCAGCCCCGCGGGCAGCGTGCGCACGCCCGGCCACGGGCGGCGGCCGGCGAGCACGAAGCCCCATTCGCCGAAGCTCGGCACGTGCACGTGGTAGGGCCACGTGGACCAGCCGACCGCTTCGAGCGTCGTCACCACGGTCCAGAAGCTGCGCCGCGCGATCAGTGGCGAGGTCGACTGCACGACCAGCCAGCCGCTGGCGGCGAGCACCTGGTCGACGCGTTGATAGAAGCTCGTTGTGTAGAGCTTGCCGAGCGTGTAGTTGCTCGGGTCGGGGAAGTCGGCGATGACGATGTCGAACGGCGCGCCGCGGCCGGCCCCGATCGCCAGCGCGTGCTGCTCGAGCCACGTGAACGCGTCGGCGTTGACGATGCGCACACGCCGGTCGGCGAGCGCACGCGCGTTCAGCGCCGCGAGTGCCGGGTGGTCGGCGAAGAGGCGCGTGATGTGCGGGTCGAGTTCGACGAGCACCACTTCTTCGACGCTGGCATGGCGCAGCACCTCGCGCACCGCGAGCCCGTCGCCGCCGCCCAGCACCAGCACGCGCCGCGGCGCGCCGTGCGCGGCCAGCGCCGGGTGCACCAGCGCCTCGTGGTAGCGGTACTCGTCGCGCGAGTGGAATTGCAGGTTGCCGTTGAGGAAGAGACGGATGCCGGGATCGCCGCCGACGCTGCCCCCGCCGCTTCTCGTGACGACGACACGCTGGTACGCGCTCGATTCGCGCAGGATGATGCCGTCGCCGTAGAACTGGTCCTCGGCCCAGGTGGTGAGGCGGCCGGCGCCGGCCATCGCCGCCAGCAGCGCCACGACGACGCCCGCACACGCCGCGGCGTGCGCCTTGAATCGCCGCAACTCGCCGCGAAACAGCACCAGCGCCCACGCCGCCACCGCCGCATTCAGCAGCCCGAAGAAGACGCCGGTGCGCACGAGCCCCAGGTGCGGCACGAAGATCAGCGGAAACGCCACCGCCACCGCCAGCGCGCCGAGGTAGTCGAAGGTCAGCACCTCGGAGACGAGTTCCTTCAGCGCATAGCGCTCGGCGAAGTGGCGCTTGAGGATCCGCATGACGAGGGGGATCTCGAGCCCGACGAGCATGCCGACCAGCAGCACGCAGCCGTACAGCAGCACGCGAAATGCCGTGCCGCCGCCGCTGCCCCACTCGTGCGGCAAGAGGTTGTAGGCGACGAACAGCGCCGCCGGCATCAGCCCGCCGACGAGGCCCACGAGCAACTCGATGCGCAGGAACTGCGCGACGAGCTGCCGCTCGATGAGCCGCGACAGCCATGAGCCCACACCCATTGCGAACAGGTACGTGCCGATGATCGTGCTGAACTGCAGCACCGAGTCGCCGAGCAGGTAGCTCGCGAGCGCGCCCGCGGCCAGCTCGTAGACGAGGCCGCAGGCGGCGACGACGAAGACGCTGGCCAGCAGCGCCACCTCGGCCGGCGCCGGGCGCGGCCGCGGGGACGACGCAGGGGCAGCGGGGGTGGCGGTGGCGGAGCCGGCCGCCTCCGCGCTCATCGCGCCCGCCTCAGCCGTGCACCGCCGCCGAGACGATCAGGCCGATCGCGATGCACATCGCGCCGACGACGATCGCGAGCGCGACGTTCTTCTTCTCGACGATCTCGTTCCACAGGTCGTATGGCGTCAGCTTGTCGACGATCAGGAAGCTGAGCCAGAAGACGACGACGCCGATCAGCGCGTACAGAAGCGAGCCGAAGATCGCGCTCGGCTTGAGCCATTCCAGTCCCATCATCGTTCACCTCCGCCGGCCGCATAGGGCCCGCCATGTCTCGGGTCTCACGTCACGTCTCACCCAGCGCCACTCACCCCGGTCTCACTTGTGCCCGCCACCGCCGCCCCACGAGCCGCCGCTCGTGCGGCTGCTCGTGCCCGAGCCGCGCTGCGCCACGCACTGCCGGTACTCGTTGCTGTTCGGCCCGAAGGTCTGGCGCAGCTCGTCGCAGCGGTCGCTGCTGCTGCACTCCGACAAGGCGCTGACGACGATGAACAGCACGACGATGATCAGGATCAGCGTCGTCGTGCTGATGCGCTTGGCACCGACCGGCGCCACGTCGCGCTGCATCGCCGCGCGCTCGGCCGCGGGGATGCCGAAGGCGTCGGCGACGACGGCCGCATCGAGTGTTTCGCCGGCCGACCAGACGACCTCGGTGCCCACCTTGCCGCTGGCGATGGCGCCGCCGCTGCGGGTCTGCTCGCGCGACAGGCGCTTCTTGCTGTCGCGGCCGGTGCCGACGTAGTCGGTGACGGTGGCGCGCTCGCCGCGCACCACCTTCCAGTAGAACTCGCCCTGCACCCAGGTGACACGGGCGTCGTAGGTGTACTTCTCCTGGTAGTTTGCGCCGCGGTACTGCGCGCGGTTGCCCTTGACCTGCGGCGCGCCGGTGATCGGCCGCACCCAGCTCCAGCCGTCTTCGCTGTCGACAAGGAACGCGAAGCCGTGCTCGCGGTGGTAGAGCAGGTACTCGCGCCAGAAGGTCTGCTCTTCGTCGTCGCCGGGTGCCGGGATGTCGCAGCGCTCCTGGTAGCCGACCACCTGCCACGGCTGCGCCTCGCTGGTGCCGAGCTTCAGCGTGCCGCTGCGCCCGAGCGGGATCTGCGGCTCGAGGCCGCCTTCGCCGCTGTTGTTCTGCGCGTAGTGCGAGAGCTCGCCGCCGACGCCGGCCGAGATGTCGACGACGGCGTTGCACTGGTTGCAGCTCAGGCTCTTCGTGCTGGCGAGCGTGATGGCCAGCGCGTTGCCGCAGTTCGGGCACTCGATGCCGCGCGCGCCGAGCGTCTTCTCCTTGGCGCCTTCGGCGAGGCCGCGCATCGCCATCGCCGACAGCAGCACCGGCCGGCCGATGGACCAGCCGATCTGGCCGGGGTCGCTGCCGTCCAGCGTCGCGACCTCGTCGTTGCCGCTGCGCAGGTCGGCGACGACGAAGTCGCCGTGCAGTTGCGGCGGCCGCGGCAGCTCGCCCTGCGCGGCGATCAGGTGCGCGCGGACGACCGAGGCGACGTCCCAGGCGCGGCCGCCGGCGAGCACACGCTGGCCGGCGGTGAGCGTGTCGAGCGCCGGCGCGTCGGCGGGCAGCGGCGACTCGAACGCGAAGACGTACGCGCCGTTGTCTTCGCTCAGCCAACCCGATCTTTGTCCATCCGGGCCGTTGTCGAACAGCGCATGCCACTCGTTCCACGTGCCGCCTTCGTAGCCGTATTGCAGCCGGCCGACGAGCGTGAAGCGCACGCCCTGGTGCGTGCCGCCGGCGCCGAGTTGCAGCGGCGAGTGGTCGTCGAAGAGTTCGGCGCTGGTGCCGATGCGCAACAGTGCCTCGCCGTCGCGCACCAGCGTGCTGCGGCAGAAGCTGCACACCGCACTCGCCGACGCGGCCGAGGCGAAATCGACCGGCGCGCCGCAGTTCGGGCAGGCGGCGCGCCAGGCACGCTGCGGAGATCCGGGCGAAGTGGCCACGCTACTTCGTCGAAGCGCGTGGTCTTGTCATGCGCGGGGCAAGGTCGTCAGCGGTCTCAGACCAGCTTCTTCAGCAGCTCGGCCTTCTTCGCGGCGAACTCTTCGTCGGTGAGGATGCCCTTGGCCTTCAACTCGCCGAGTTTCTCGAGCGTGGCCATCACTTCCTCGGGCTTGATGCCGGCGGCCGCTTGCGCCGCCTGAGCGGCCTGCGCGGCCGCCGCAGCGCCGCCGCCTTGCAGGCCCTGGTTGAGCTGCTGCGCCATCACCTGGCCGAGCGCGACACCGGCGCCCAGCCCCATCGCGTCGCCGACGACCCCGCCGCCGCCGCCCGAGGCCGCGCCCTTGGCCATCTCGGGGATCGCCTGCGCTGTCTGGTACTGCATGAAGCGGCCCATGTCGTTGCCGACCATGCCCATGCCGATCTTCTGGTCGAGGATCTTCTGCAGCTCCTCGGGCAGGCTGACGTTCTGCACCGTCACCTTCTCGAGCGCGAGGCCGAGCGCGCCGAACTCGCCTTGCGTCGCCTCCTGTAGCTGCTTGGCGAACTCGATCTGGTTCGCGGCGAGGTCGAGGAACGGAACGCCGCTTTGCGCCACCGCGTCGCTGATGTGCTGAAGCATCAGGCCGCGCAGCTGGCCGTCGAGGTCATCGACGGTATAGCGGTCGCGCGTGCCGCTGATGGCGGTGTGGAAGACCTTCGGGTCGGCGATGCGGTAGGCGTAGTTGCCGAAGGCGCGCAGCCGCACGGCGCCGAAGTCCTTGTCGCGGATCGTCACCGGCTGCGTCGTGCCCCAGCGGCGGTCGAGCTGCTGGCGCGTGCTGAAGAAGTACAGGTCGCTCTTGAACGGGCTCTGGAAGAGCTTGTCCCAGTTCTTCAGGTACGTGAGGACGGGAATGGTCTGCGTCGTCAGCTTGTACATGCCGGGGCCGAACACGTCGGCGACCTGGCCCTCGTTGACGAACACCGCCATCTGGCTCTCGCGCACGGTGAGCGAGGCGCCGTACTGGATCTCGTTGCCGGCCATCGGGAAGCGCCACGCGAGCGTGCCGTCGCCGCTCTCGGTCCACTCCAGGATGTCGATGAACTGTTTCTTGATGAAGTCCATCAGCGCCATGTCGAGCACTCCTTCGGACCCTGCGGCGGGTGGCAGGGTTGCGGCGAATAATACGGCGCATGCAAAGCGCAAAGGCGTGAAACGAACGTGAACCGCACCGCGTGGCGTGTGGCTGTGATCGGCGCCGGCCCGGTGGGCCTGGCGCTGGCGCTGCACGGCGCGCGGCTGATGCCCGACGCCCGCTTCACCGTCTACGACTCGCGCGCGGCCGACCGCGATGTGTCGGCCGACCCGCGCACGCTGGCGCTGGCCGAGGGCAGCGTGATGTTCCTCGAGCGGCTGGGGTGCTGGCAGGGCGCCGCGGCGTTGGCCGCAGCGCCGATCCGATCGGTGCACGTGTCGCAGATGCCACCCTCGCCCGGGCAGCCCGAGGTGCTGATCGAGGCCGCGGCGCTCGGCGTACGGCAGCTCGGCGCGGTGATCGGCTACGGCGCGCTCGTCGCGCCGCTGCAGCGCGCGTGGCTTGCGGCGGTGGCGGCCGAGCCCGGGCGGCTTGCGCTGCGCTTCGGCGCGCCGGTGGCGGCGCTGGATGCCGCGGCGGGCGAGGTGACGGTGCGGGTTGGCGCAGACGGCGCAGGCGGCGCAGGCGGCGCAGGCGGCGCAGGCGCGGGCACCGCCGCGCAGCCGTACGACCTCGCCATCGTCGCCGAAGGCGGCGTCTTCGCCGAGCAGGCGCGCAAGGCCGTGCGCCACGACTACCGGCAGACGGCCTGGGTCGGCACGCTCGAGCTCGAAGGCGGCAGCGCGCCCGAAGTGCACGCACGCGCCTACGAACGCTTCACGCGCCAGGGGCCGGCGGCGTTGCTGCCGTTGCCGGCGGCCGGCGCGGGCGGCCGCCGCCGCGCCGCGCTGGTGTGGTGCGTCGACGCCGCCGCCGACCCGGTGCGCGCGCTCGCGCCGGCGCAACGCCTCGCGCTGCTGAACACCGTCTTCCCTGAAGAGGCCGGCCGCATCGTCGCGCTGTCGCCGCTGGCGGACTTCGCGCTCGGCCTGAACGCCGAACGCACGCTCGTCGACGGCCGCATCGTGCGCATCGGCAACGCGGCGCAGACGCTGCACCCGGTGGCCGGCCAGGGCCTGAACCTCGGCCTGCGCGACGCGCACGCGCTGGTGGCCGCGCTGCGCCACGCCGACGACCTCGAGCGTGCGCTCGGTGCCGTTGAGTGGGCCCGTGCGCCGGACCGCTGGGCGACGATCGCGGTCACCGATTTCCTGGCGCGCTCGTTCACGTGGTCGCTGCCCGGACTGGCGGCGCTGCGTGCCGCCGGCCTGGCCGCCGTGCAGCACGTGCCGCCGCTGAAGACGGCGCTGGCGCGGCGGCTGATGTTCGGCGGCCGGTGAAGGCGGCATCCGGACAACGATTAGTTCGAAGGCACGGTACCTTGCCGCCGAACGGCACCGTGAGCGCCTCGGGCCCGCATCGCGCGCGCGGCAGGCCCGAACATGGCTAGCACCCGCGCTGCGTCTTGCGTCCGTGCCGCCTGCCTCGGCCTGGCGACCCTGCTGGCCTGCTGCTGCCTCGCGCAGGCCAGCGCGGCGCAAGCCGGCGAGGCCACCGCCGGGGCCGCGAAGGCCTCCGTGCCGCTGCCACGCCCGCGCATTGCCCTGGTGCTGTCGGGCGGCGGGGCGCGCGGCTTCGCGCATGTCGGCGTGCTGCGCGCACTCGAGGAACTGCGCGTGCCGATCGATCTCGTGGCCGGGGTCAGCATGGGCGCGGTGGTCGGCGGTGCCTACGCGGCGGGTCTCTCGGTCGCTCGGATGGAGCACTTCGTTCGCCACACGGCCTGGGCCGACATCGTTGCCGATCGGCTGCCGCGCGACGATCTCGCGTTCCGCCGGCGCGAAGAAGACCTCGTGCTGCCCTCGCGCGTGGAGTTCGGCGTTGGTGCCGGCGGCTTGACGTTGCCGCTCTCGGTGGCCGGCAACGGGGCCCTCGAGGCGACCCTGCTGCGGTTGTTGCCGCCGGGCACAGCCGACCAGTCGGTGGCGAAGCTGGCGCTGCCGTTCCGCAGCGTGGCCTCGGACCTGCTGACCGGCGAATTGGTCGAGCTGGCGCACACGCCGCTGTTCCAGGCGATCCGCTCGTCGCTCGCGGTCCCGGGCATCTTCGCGCCGGTGACGATCGACGGCCGGCTCGTCGTCGACGGCGGGCTCGTGCGCAACCTGCCGGTGGATGTCGCGCGCGGGATGGGCGCGGACATCGTGATCGCGGTGAACGTCGGCACCCCGCTGGCGGGCGAGTCGGAGCTGGGCAGCGCGCTCGGCGTCGCGCAGCAGATGCTGAACATCCTCACCGAGCAGAACGTGCAGCGTTCGCTGCGGGAGCTGACCGGACGCGACATGCTGATCGCGCCGGACCTGACCGACATCAGCTTCCTCGCCTTCGACCGCGGCGAGCGCGCGATGGCCGCCGGCTACGCAGCGGCGCAGCGCATTGCACCGCGACTGCGCGCGCTGGCGCTCAGCGCCGAGGACTACGCCGCGCACGATGGCGCGCGGCTCCTCGGTGCCGGCCCGGGCCGCGGCGAGCGCGCGGCCGGATCGCTCGTCGTTCGCCCGAGCGAGCACACCGGGCGCGCGGCGCTGGCGACGATGATGGGGTTGCGCGAAGGGCAGGCGATCACAGAAGGCGAGGCGCGTGGCGCCGCGGCGGTGCTGCTCGGCCGGGGCGAGTTCGAGCGCGTCGAGATCAGCGTGCGCGGGCCCGAGTCGGGCATCGACGCCGGCGCGACGCGCGCAGGGCGGCGCGAGGTGGTCGTCGCGCCAGTCGAGGCGGCCTGGGCGCGCAGCCGACTGCGCCTGGGGCTCGAGGTGATCAGCGACTTCGCCGACGACAACCGATTCATCCTCGGTGCCTCGCACACCCTGGCGTGGGCCAACGGCTGGGGCGCCGAGTGGCGCACCCTGGCGCGCATCGGGTCGCAGCGGCTCGTCTCGATGCAGTTCCTGCAGCCGCTGGCGCCGGGCTCGCCGTGGTTCGTCGCGCCAGGCGTGCAGTACAGCGCCTCGTCGATCGACGTCTACCGCCAGGGACGCCGGGCGCAGCGCCTGGGCTATGCCTACTCGACGGCGACGCTGGCCCTCGGCCGCGTGCTGTCGAACTGGGGCGCCGCGCAGCTCGCCGTGCAACGTCGCGCCGGACGGGCGCAGTCGCTGATCCCCGAAGAAGACGAGGCGAGCGAGGCGAGGGTGCGCGAGACGGTGACACACGCCCAGCTCCAGATCGACACGCTCGACTCGCTCGCGCTGCCCAGTCGCGGCGCATTGCTGACAGTCTGGCTCGACAGGGTCGCGGCGACGTCCGACGCGGCCAGCCGCTCGACCTCGACCGTCATCGGCCTGCAGGCCTTTCGCGCCGGCCGCTGGGACGGCCACTACTACGGCGAGTGGGCGCGCGCCGGCGAAGGATCCGCACTCCTGTCGCTGGGGGGCTTCCTGCGCCTGTCGGGCACGCCGCGCGAGTCGCTGGACGGCCGCAGCGTGCTGCTGTCGCGGCTGGTGATGGCGCGCCGCATCGGCGACATGCCGGCGGGCCTGGGCGGCGCGGTGCGCCTGGGCTACTCGATCGAGGCCGGGCGCGGATTCGAGGGCGACGAGACGGTACGCTTGAGTCACATGCGCTACGCCGGCAGCGCCTTCGCGGTGGTGGACACGCGCTTCGGGCCGCTCTTCCTGGCCACGGGCGCCACGCGCGGCGGCCATCGGGCGGCGTACCTCTTCCTCGGCCCGTTCTGGTAGCGGCACTGCGACGCGCCACGCGGCCCGGGCACGGCCGGTCGCGGATGGGCGGCGCGCGCGCCGCGATCGGTGCATGGGCTACTGCCGGCTCCGCGCCCAACGCCGCCACATCGTTCGCAGCCGGCCCGAGGGCGGGCTGCCCGACCGACGAGTCAGTCCCTGGCCGCCCCGGGCAACCGCCGGTGGCGCAGCGCCGGCAGCTGCTGGCGCACCTGCGCGATGCGCGCCGCGTCGATCTCGGCGATGACGACGCCGGGCCCCTCGTCGCGACAGGCGAGCACTTCGCCCCACGGATCGACGATGAGGCTGTGGCCCCAGGTGCGGCGGCCGTTCTCGTGCGTGCCGCCTTGCGCCGGCGCGATGACGTAACACTGGTTCTCGACGGCGCGGGCGCGCAGCAGCACCTCCCAGTGCGCCTGGCCCGTGGTGTACGTGAACGCCGAGGGCACGGCGATCAGGTCGCACGGCGGGCGCATCAGCGCGCGGTAGAGCTCGGGGAAGCGCAGGTCGTAGCAGATCGAGAGCCCGAGGCGCAAAGGCGTGTCACCCCAGCCGGGCAGCGGCAACTCGGCGGTCACCGGCGTGCTGCCGGCGGCCAGCGTGCGGCCTTCGTCGTAGCTCTCGCGGCCGTTGTCGAAGGCGAACAGATGCACCTTGTCGTAGTGCGCGACCTCACGGCCGTCGGGGCCGAAGAGGCACGAGCGGTTGAGGACGCGCGCAGTTTCGCTGTCAGCCGACGCCCCAGCCTGCACCGGCAGCGTGCCGCCAAGCACCGCCACGCCGTGCCGGCGCGCCGCGTCGGCAAGGAATGCCTGGATCGGCCCCTTGCCCTCGGCCTCGGCCGCGGCGAGCTTGTCGGTGTCGCGCCGGCCGAGCAGGCAGAAGTACTCGGGCAGCGCGACGAGCGCAGCGCCGGCGGCGGCCGCTTCGGCGATCAACGCGGCGGCGGCGTCGAGGTTGCGGGCCACGTCGGGCGTGGAAACCATCTGCAGCGCGGCGATCTTGATCGGCATGCGCCATTCTGTGCGCAGCGCCGCCGGCGTGCAGAGGGCGTGCTGCGACTGGAGCGGCCCGCGTCACCGCGCGATGGCGGTGTAAGCCGACGCGCCCGCGGCTGCGCTACCCTCGCGCCCGGAAGGGACGGCCGGGGCACGATAGCCTTGCGCCTCGTCGCGTTTGGACGGGGCCCGCACGGGCGGCGTGATGGCCGCGTCGTGCATCGAGCCCCGGCACGCAGGGGAGCGGAGGAAGACGATGGCGTTGCAGCCGGCCGAGGCCGGGCCCGCGCAAGGCGGGGGAGAGCCAGGACAGGCCGTCGCGCCGTCGCTGCCGGACGGCGCTGATGGCGCTGGCGCGAACGGTGCTGACGGTGCTGACGGTGCCGACGGCGCCGATGGAGCGCCAGCGGCCCGGGCCGCCCCAGCCGCCGACCCGGCGCACAGCCGCTTCGTGCAGCGCATCCGCCGGCGCTTCGCCGACGAGCGGCCGCTGCTGCCCGCGGGCGTGCCCGACCCGGCGGCGATGTTCGCGACCGTCGCCGCGCTGCAAGAGCGCGGCCGGCCGCTGCCCGCGGCGCTGCGCATCGCGCGCCACCTCGTCATCGAACGGCTGGCGACGCTGGACGTGGGCGGCCAGGCGACGCTGGAGGCCGTCACCGGCGCGATGACCGACCTCGCCGAGGTGGCGCTGGAACTCGCGCTCTCGGCCGCGCTGGCCGAAGCCGACGCGCGCCACGGCCCGCCGCTGGATGAAGCGGGCCAGCGCGTCGAGTTCTGGATCGTCGGCATGGGCAAGCTCGGCGCGCGCGAGCTGAACGTCTCCTCCGACATCGACCTGATCTACGTCTACGAGGACGAAGGCGAAGGCCGCCTCACCGCCGCCGGCGACGTGCCGCCGGGCGCGCGCGCGGTGTCGTTCCACGAGTACTTCAGCTTTGTCGCCAAGCGCCTCTATGCGCTGGTGGGCGACGTCACCGACGAGGGCTTTGTCTTCCGCGTCGACCTGGCCCTGCGGCCCAACGGCAACTCCGGCCCGCCGGTCGTCAGCCTGGCGATGCTCGAGGAGTACTTCCAGGTGCAGGGGCGCGAGTGGGAGCGCTTCGCGTGGCTGAAGAGCCGCGTCGTCGCGCCGCGCGCCGCGGTGGCCGGCGGCGGGCCGCAGGCGCTGCGCGCGCTGGTCACGCCGTTCGTCTACCGGCGTTATCTCGACTACGGCGTCTTCGAGGGCCTGCGGCAGCTGCATCGCAAGATCCGCGACGAGGCGCAGCGCCGCGCCGCCGGCCGCCCCGAGCGCGCCAACGACGTGAAGCTGTCGCGCGGCGGCATCCGCGAGATCGAGTTCATCGTGCAACTGCTGCTCGTCGTGCGCGGCGGCCAGTTCCCCGAGATCCGCACGCGGCGCACGCTGCGCGGGCTGACGCGCGTCGTCGCGCGCGGCCTGATGCGGCCGGAGACGGCGCGCCGGCTCGCCGAGTCGTACGAGTTCCTGCGCCACGTCGAGCACCGCATCCAGTACCTCGACGACCAGCAGACGCACCTCTTGCCCACCGACGACGGCGACCTCGTCTGGATCGCGCGCAGCCTCGGGCACGTGGACGGCGAGGAAGATGGCAAGGGCCGCGAAGGCTGCCAGCTGCTGGCCCGCCTGGGCGAGGTGCGCGAGTTCGTCGCCGCCGAGTTCGACGCGCTGCTGCGCGACGGCCAGTCGGCGTCGAACGGCAACGACAGCGCTGCGGCGCCGTGCCGGCGCTGCGGCGCGCCGCCGGTGTCCATCGACAGCCCGGCGCTCGGCGAGCGCTTGCAGGCGCTGGGCGACGGCGTGCTCGCCGAGCGCGTCGCCACCTTCGCCGCCAACCCGCGCGTGCGTTCGCTGCGCGACGAGAGCCGGCTGCGCCTCGGGCGCCTGGTGCAGCGCGCCGGCGAGGCGGTGCACGAAGGCTGGTGCAGCGAGGCGGCGGCGGTGCACTTCCTCGACTGGGTCGAGCCGCTGTTGCGCCGCGAGAGCTACCTCGCGCTGCTCGCCGAGCGGCCTTCGGTGTTGCGGCGGCTGCTGCGATTGCTGGGCCTGGCGCGCTGGCCGATGCGTTACCTGATGCGCCACCCGGGCGTCATCGATGAACTCGCCGACGAGCGGCAGCTGCAGGACCGCTTCGACCGCGCCGCCTTCGAAGCCGAGTTGGAGGACCGCCGCGCCGCCTGGCAGCGCAGCGGCGAGGACGACGAAGAGAAGCTCTTCGACACGCTGCGCCACGCGCACCACGCCGAGGTCTTCCGGACGCTCGTGCGCGATGTCGAAGGGCGGCTGACCGTCGAGCAGGTCGCCGACGACCTCTCGGCGCTGGCCGATGCGGTGCTGGCGATCGTGCTGCGCTGGGCCTGGGTGCGCTTCGCGAAGCGGCATCGCGAGACGGGGTCGCTCGCCGTCATCGCCTACGGCAAGCTCGGCGGCAAGGAGCTCGGCTACGGCAGCGACCTCGATGTCGTCTTCGTCTACGACGACGCCGACGAAGGCGACGAGGCCGCCCGGCAGCGCGCGCAGGAGGTCTACGCGGCCTTCGTGCGCAAGGTGATCACGTGGCTGACGCTGCGCACCGGCGCGGGCGAACTGTTCGACATCGACACCGCGCTGCGCCCCAACGGCAGCTCGGGCCTGCTCGTCACCACCGCCGATGCCTACGAGAGTTACCAGGTCGGCCGCGGCAGCAACACTGCGTGGACCTGGGAGCACCAGGCGCTGACGCGGGCGCGCTTCGCGGCCGGGCCGCCGGCGCTGGCCGCGCGCTTCGAGGCGACGCGGCGCGCCGTGCTGACCGCGCCGCGCGACCACGCCAAGCTGCGCGACGAGGTGCGCGCGATGCGCGAGCGCGTGCGCGCCGCGCACGCGGTGCCGGCTGGCCGCTACGAGGTGAAGCACAGCGAAGGCGCGATGATGGACATCGAGTTCGCGGTGCAGTACCTCGTGCTCGCCTACTCGGGCAAGGAGGGCGGCGCGCACCCGGAGTTGCTGGACAACGCCGGCAACATCGCGCTCTTGCAGCGCGCCGAGGCGGCCGGGCTGCTGCCGGCGGGTGTCGGCACGGCTGCTGCCGACGCCTATCGCGAACTGCGCCGGCTGCAGCACCGCGCGCGGCTGGACGAGCAGCCGACGCACGTCGAGCCGGACCTGGTGGCCACCGAGCGCGCGGCGGGGGTGGCGTTGTGGCGGGCGGTGTTCGGGTGAGGGGCGCGGGCCAAGGTCGCGCCATCGCTCGCGTCGCACGTCGCGCTGTCCGTCGGCCTTCGCGATTCCGTTCGGGCTGAGCTTGTCGAAGCCCTCTTCGAGCACGCCGATCGGCGCGCGCGCCTGGCTCGCCGTCTGCGCCGGGCTCGCGGCCGGCTCGCTTGTCGCCTGGTGGCTGCCCTCGGCGTGGCTCGATTGGCAGCCCGCGCGCGCGGCGTCCGAGCCGTGGCGGCTGGTGACCGCGGCCTGGGTGCACTGGAGCGATATGCACTTGCTGGCCAACCTGGCCGGCGCTGCGGTCGTCGCGGCGCTCGGCGTCGTCGCGCGTCTGCCTGCGCGCGCGGCGCTGGCGCTGGCCGTCGCATGGCCGGCCACGCACGCGGCGCTGTGGATCGAGCCGGCGCTCGCGCACTACGGCGGCGCCTCGGGCGTGCTGCACGCGGCAGTGGCGGTGGTGGCTTGCTGGCTGGTTTTCGGCGGTGAGGGACGCGATGTTCACGATCGGCTGGCGCGCTGGATCGGTGCGGCGATCGGCCTCGGCCTCGTCGTCAAGATCGGCCTCGAGGCACCGTGGGCCGGGCCGTTGGCCGCAGGCGCGCGCACCTGGGACATCGCCGTGGTGCCGCTGGCGCATGCGAGCGGCGCGCTGGCTGGCGCCGTCGCGGCGGTGGTCGCGCTTGTGGTGACGGCGCTGCCGGTGCGCCAGGCGCGAAGACACCCGCGTTGAAGCCAGCGCGGCACCGGGCCTTCGCCCTGCCGCGACAATGCCTCGGACGCTCGCCGCTGCGCGCGCTCCCCCATCGACAAGGACGCCCCGCCGATGCCCACCCTCTCCTTCAAGCTCAACGGCCAGCCGGTGAGCGCCGAGGTCGAGAACCCGACGCTGCTCGTCGACCTGCTGCGCACGCAGCTCGGCCTCACCGGCACGCACATCGGCTGCGACACCGCGCAGTGCGGCTGCTGCACGGTGATGATCGACGGCCTGGCGGTGAAGAGCTGCAGCCAGCTCGCGATGCAGGCGGCCGGGCGCGACGTGACGACGATCGAGGGCCTGGCCGGCGAGGGCGGCCGCCTGCACCCGGTGCAGGAGGCCTTCGTCGCCTGCCACGGCCTGCAATGCGGCTACTGCACGCCGGGCATGGTGATGAGCGCGGTGGCGCTGCTGGCGCACAACGCGCGCCCGAGCGAGGCCGAGATCGTCGACGCGCTCGAAGGCAACCTGTGCCGCTGCACCGGCTACGTCAACATCGTCGCGGCGGTGCAGCAGGCGGCGGCGACGATGGCCGCGGGTTCCGCCAAGGCTTCGCACCCGGCAGAGGCCGCGCGATGAGCGCCGCGCCGACCGACCCGGGTCTCGCCACACGCTTCGGCAGCGGCCATGCCGTGCGCCGCGTCGAGGACCCGGCGCTCGTACAGGGCCGCGGCCAGTTTGCCGACGACGTGAGCCTGCCCGGCCAGACGTGGCTCGCGTTCGTGCGCAGCGACCGCGCGCACGCGCGCATCGTCGCCATCGACACCGCCGCGGCGGCCGCGCTGCCCGGCGTGCTGAAGGTGTTCACCGGCGCCGAGCTTCGCGCCGCCGGCGTGCAGCCGATCGCGCTGCCGGCCGCTTCCGGCTTCAAGCGCGCCGACGGCCAGCCGGCGAATGCGCCGCCGAAGCAGCCGCTCGCCGTCGACGTGGTGCGCTTCGTTGGCGAACCGGTCGTCGCCGTCGTCGCCGAGTCGCGCGCCGCGGCGCGTGCGGCCGCCTCGGCGGTGTGGGTCGACTACGAGGACCTGCCGGCGGTGACCGGCCTCGACGCTGCGCTCGCGCCTGGCGCGCCCGAGGTGTGGCCCGGTGCGCCGGGCAACGTGCTGGCCGAGGCGCGCTTCGGCGACGCCGCGGCCACCGAGGCGGCGTTCGTGCGCGCCGCGCATCGCGTCAGTGTCGAGATCGACAACCAGCGCCTGGCGCCGAGCCCGATGGAGCCGCGCAGCGTCGTCGCGTACGTCGAGGGCGACCGGCTGACGATGCGCCTGTCGAGCCAGATGCCCACCGGCGTGCGCACGAGCCTCGCCGCCGCGCTGCCCGGCCGCACGGCCGACAACGTGCGCGTGCTGGTCGGCGATGTCGGCGGCGGCTTCGGCATGAAGACCGGCATTTACCCCGAGGACGTGGTCGTCGGCTGGGCGGCGCTCGCCACCGGCCGGCCGGTGAAGTGGCAGGCCGAGCGGCTCGAGGAGTTCACGAGCGGCGTGCACGGCCGCGATGCGGTGAGCCGCGCCGAGCTGGCGCTCGATGCGAACGGCCGCGTGCTCGCGCTGCGCGTGCGCACCTGGGCCAACGTCGGCGCCTGCCCGGCGCCGGTGTCGCTGGTGATCCCGCTCGTCATCGGGCCGTGGGTCGTCACCAGCATCTACGACGTGCCGCGGATCAGCCTGCACCTGAGCTGCGTGCTGACGCACCAGATGGCCACCGGCGCCTATCGCGGCGCCGGCCGGCCGGAGAACGTCTACCTGATCGAGCGGCTGATGGACGCCGCGGCGCGCGAGATGCAGCTCGACCCGGCGGAGCTGCGCCGGCGCAACATGATCCGCCCCGAGCAGATGCCGTACACGAACGCGATGGCGCAGGTGTACGACAGCGGCCGCTTCGAGCAGATCCTCGACCGCGGCCTCGTGCTCGCCGACTGGGCGGGCTTCGAGGCGCGGCGCGCCGAATCGCATGCGCGCGGCCGGCTGCGCGGGCGCGGTATCGCCACCTTCCTCGAATGGACCGGCGGCAACGCGCTCGAGGAGAACGTGCGCGTCGACGTGACGGCCGAGGGCTTCATCGAGATCTCGTCGGCGACGATGGCGATGGGCCAGGGCATCGCGACGAGCTACGTGCAGCTTGCGCACGACGTGTTCGGCGTGCCGCTCGAACGCATCCGCGTGCTGCAAGGCGACACCGACCGCGCCAACGGCTTCGGCAGCGCGGGCAGCCGGTCGCTGTTCACCGGCGGCGGCGCGGTGCACGTGGCGAGCGTGCGCACGATCGACGAGGCAACGAAGCTCGCCGGCGCCGCGCTGGAAGCATCGGCGGTGGACATCGAGTACCGCGCCGGGCGCTTCGGCGTCGTCGGCACCGATGTCGGCATCGGGTTGTTCGAACTCGCGGCGCGGCAGCCCGGTGAGCGCATCGTCGTCAGCGGTACGGCCAAGGCCGGCGGCCCGAGCTGGCCGAACGGCTGCCACGTCTGCGAGGTCGAGATCGACGCCGACACCGGCGCCGTCGAGGTGGTGGCGTATGCGTCGGTCAACGACATCGGGCGCGTCATCAGCCCGGCGATCGTGCGCGGCCAGGTCGAGGGCGGCGCGGTGCAGGGCATCGGCCAGGCGCTGAGTGAACGCGTCACCTACGACGCCGGCAGCGGCCAGTTGCTCTCGGCGAGTTTCATGGACTACGCGCTGCCGCGCGTCGACGGTTTCCGCGCTTTCAAGACCGAGTTCGACGAGTCGGTGCCGTGCCTGACCAACGTGCTCGGCGCCAAGGGCGTGGGCGAGCTGGGCACGATCGGCGCGACGCCGGCGGTCGTCAACGCGGTGATCGATGCGCTGGCGGCTGCCGGCCTCGGGCGCGAGGCCGAACGGGTGCAGATGCCACTGACGGCCGAGGCGGTGTGGCGGGCGCTCAAGCGCGAGTTCCCGAGCGTGCTGCCGCGGGACGCGGCGTGAACGCGCGCGATCAATCGATGAGTGACGGCCGCCGTTCTCACCTCGACGCGCGCGCGGTCGCGCTGCTGCTGACTTGCTGCGCCGTCTGGGGCCTCGGGCAGGTGGCGATCAAGCTGACGCTGGCCGAGATCCCGCCGCTGCTGCAATCGGCCGCGCGTTCGGCCGGCGCGACGGTGCTGCTGCTGGCGTGGATGCGCTGGCGCGGCGAGCCGATCTGGCCGGCGCGCGCCACCTGGCGCGGCGGCCTGGCGGCCGGCGCGCTGTTCGCGGCCGAGTTCGGCTGCATGTTCATCGGTCTGCAGTTCACGAGCGCCTCGCGCATGGTGGTGTTCCTGTACATGGCGCCGTTTGTCGTCGCCCTCGGCATGCCGTTCATTGCCCGCAACGAGCGGCTGACGGCCTGGCAGACGGTCGGCCTGGCGACCGCCTTCGGCGGCGTCGTCTGGGCGTTTGCCGAGGGCTTCTCGGCCGCCGCGGCCGGCCCGCGGCAGTGGCTGGGCGATGCGCTCGGCATCGCCGCGGCGGTGCTGTGGGGTGCGACGACGCTCGTCGTGCGCGGCAGCGCACTGGCGCGCGCCAGCGCCGAGATGTCGCTGCTGTACCAGCTGGCAGTGTCGGCGCTGCTGCTCGGCGCGGCCGGCGTGCTGGCCGGCGAAAGCTGGCCCGAGGCGCCGCAGGCGGCCACCTGGGCGCTGCTTGCCTTCCAGACGGTCGTGATCACGTTCATCACCTACCTCGGCTGGTTCTGGCTCGTGCGCCACTACCCGGCGACGCAGATCTCGGTGTTCACGCTGCTGACGCCGATCTTCGGCCTGCTGGCCGGCGTGTGGCTGCTCGCCGAGCCGCTGACGGCGCGGCTGGTCGTCGCGCTCGCGGCGGTGTGCGTGGGGCTGTGGCTTGTCAGCACGCGCCGGCGGCGGGCTGCCGTGGCGGCGGCGACGCAGGAAGGTGCGGCGCGCGTTTCGTGAGCCCAGCCCTGGCCGAACGCGCTTTCTTCAGCGCGTCAACGCCTTCAGCGCCAGCTTGATGCCCTCGCTGACGCCGACGCCCGGCGGCAGCGCCTTCAGCGCGGCCTGCGCTTCGCGGTCGTTGTAGCCGAGCGCCAGCAGCGCCTGCGTGATGTCGGCGCGCGCGTCATCGGGCGCCAGCGCGGCGGCCGGCGCCAGTTCGGGCGCCAGGCGGCCTTTCAGTTCGAGCAGCAGCCGCTCGGCGGTCTTCTTGCCGATGCCGGGCACCTTGACGAGCCGGCCGCCGTCCTGCGCGGCGACGGCCTGCGTCAGTTCGGCCACCGACAGCCCGGAGAGGATCGCCAGCGCCGTGCGCGGCCCGACACCACTGATGCGCGTCAACTCGCGGAAGGTGCTGCGCTCGGCGGCGGTGAGGAAGCCGAAGAGCAGCTGCGCGTCCTCGCGCACGACGAAGTGCGTCAGCAGTACCACCGGCTCGCCGAGCCCCGGCAGGTTGTAGAACGTGCTCATCGGCACGTCGACCTCGTAGCCGACGCCGTGCACGTCGACGAGCAACTGCGGCGGCGCCTTGGCCACCAGCGTGCCGGCGAGGCGGCCGATCATCGGCAGGCGAGCCTGGTGGCGGCCAGGGCGGGTTCAGGCAGGCTGGGCAAGCAGTCCATCGAGCAGCGTGTGCAGGCCGGTGAAGTCGGGCGCGCCTTCGTGGTGGGCGGCGATGCCGCCGCGGCGGTCGATGACGAACATCGTCGGCGTCACGCGCACGTCGCCGAACGTTCGGCGATCGAGCAGCCGGCGAGGCCGGCGATCGGCGGGGAGCGAAGTGGAAGGCGGCATCGGCCGGCGCAACGTCGCCGGCCTCAGCTGCCGTCGCCGACCAGGCGCGAGAGCTCGAAGCTCAGCGCCGCCGGCAACTGCTGCACGATGGCGTCGCGGCCGACGCTGGCGAACTGCCGGCCGGCCTCGTGCAGCAGCTCGAAGGCCTTGCCCTGCTCGGCGATCTGCACGAAGGCGAGGTTCGGCACCGCTTCGAGCCACTCTGAGCGCAGTTGCTCGAGCCGCTCGCCGCGCAGCGAGCCTTCGTAGACGATGGCGTGCGGCATGCTGGCGCGGCAGAACTGCGCCGCCTCGTCGAGCGCGGTGACGTAGTCGACCATCAGGCCCATGTTGCGCACCGCCTCGCGCACGGTGTTGCGCACCTCGCGGCGCGGCGCCACGACCAGCACGTGCCGGCCGGCCAGCGGCTGCGAGTTGGCGAACAGCGTCAGCGGCTCGCCGACTTCGGCGTCGCCGGCGGGCACAAGCGAGTCGATGCGCGCCGGAAGCGTCTCGGGGAACTCGACGGTCAGCGTCGTGCGGCCGCCGTCGTCCTTGCGCTGCACGGTCAGGCCCAGCACCGCGGCCGTCTGGTGCAGCAGCCGCCACGACATCGTCTCGACGGTGCGGCCGCGCTCGGCCTCCAGCGCCGCGAAGTTGGTGTCGACGCGGTCGGGGTGCTCGAACGCGAAGCTGCACACCAGCCGCGCGCGCGCCGGCCAGTTGCGCACGTCCAGCGCCAGGTCGATGCGCGAGACGGCGTGCTCGAAGCACCAGTCGAGCACCGCTTGCAGGAACGAGAAAGACAGCGTCGTGTCGCTGGACACCTCGGCCGGCGCGAGCACCTGGCGCACCTCGATGCCGCGGGCCTCGATCTCGCGGCCGCGCTGGCGCAGTGCCTCGCGCAGCAGGTTGGTCAGGTTCAGCCGCTCGTGGGCGATGCGCACGCGGCCGGCGGCCAGCCGGCTGACTTGCTGGCCCATGATCGCGGCGCGGCGGGCGTGGTCGACCTCCTCGCGCAACGCACGCAGCGAGGCGCGATCGATCTTGCCGGTGGTGGCGAGCGTGGTGACGCGCTCGAGCGCGGTCGACAGCACAGTCGCGACTTCGCTGCCGAGCTGCGCGACGAGGTCGTGCGCATCGGCGGCGATCATCGGCGTGCGCCGCGCGCCGTTCGAATTGCCTTTGACGTCTGAGAGGTCCATGGCGGCAGTGGATTCACCTTCGGCGCCCTCGTCGCTGGTGCCTGTGGGCAACGGGGCGGAGGGCCGGGGGGCAGGCTGTGGCCGCATTGTGGCCCTCCTGTGGATAACCGTGGGGATGTAACCGCCTGTGTGCGCGCCCCGCAGTTCGGGGTTCGCCCGACTTGCGCGAAGGGCGCGAAGTTACCCGATCACACTATCGGCGCGCAAGCCGGCGATCTCTTGCGGGTCGAGGCCGAATTCGGCCAGGACGGGGTTGGTGTGTTCGCCGAGCAGCGGCGGCGGGTGGCGCACCGTCACCGGCGTGGCCGAGAGCTTCATGGGGCTCGCGACCAGTTCGAGCGCCGGCTGCAGCGGGTGCGCCATCGTCACCGTCATGCCGCGCGCGCGCACGTGCGGGTCGGCGAAGACGTCGGCGAGGTCGTTGATCGGCCCGCACGGCACGGCGGCGGCGTCCAGCGCGGCCAGCCAGTCGGCGCGGGCGCGTTCGCGCATCCGCTCGGCCAGGAGCGGCACCAGCGTCTCGCGGTGGCGCACGCGGTCGGCGTTGCGGGTGAAGCGCGCGTCGCGTGCCAGCTCCGGGCAGCCGGCGACGGCGCAGAAGCGCTCGAACTGCGCGTCGTTGCCCACGGCGAGGATCAGGTGCCCGTCGGCGACTTCGAACACCTGGTACGGCACGATGTTCTGGTGCGCGTTGCCGGCGCGCTTGGGCGCGCGGCGCGTCACGAGGTAGTTGGCGCCGAGGTTGGCGAGCATCGCCACCTGCGTGTCCAAGAGCGCCATGTCGATCGCCTGGCCGCAACCGGTGGCGTCGCGATGGCGCAGCGCCGCGAGGATGGCGACGGTGGCGTACATGCCGGTGAAGAGGTCGGCGACCGCGACGCCCACCTTCTGCGGGCCGCCGCCCGGCAGGTCGTCGCGCTCGCCGGTCACGCTCATCAGGCCGCCGGCGCCTTGCACGGCGTAGTCGTAGCCGGCGCGGTCGCGGTAGGGGCCGGTCTGGCCGTAGCCGGTGATCGAGCAATAGACGAGGCGCGGGCAGGCGGCGAGCAGGCTTTTTGCATCGAGGCCGTAGCGGGCCATGTCGCCGACCTTGTAGTTCTCGACCAGCACGTCGCAGCGCGCGGCCATGCGGCGGATGAGCGCCTGGCCGGCGGGCACCGAGATGTCGATCGCCACCGAGCGCTTGTTGCGGTTGGCGCCGAGGAAGTAGGCGGCCTCGGCCGTCTCGTGACCGGCGGCGTCCTTCAGGAACGGCGGGCCCCAGCCGCGGGTGTCATCGCCGCCGGGGTGTTTGGCCGAGCGCGGCCGCTCGATCTTGATGACCTCGGCGCCGAGGTCGGCCAGCGCCTGCGTGCACCAGGGGCCCGCGAGCACGCGGGACAGGTCGAGCACGCGCACGCCTTGCAGCGCGCCGGCGGGAAGCGCAGTGGGATCGGCAGGGATGTTCACCCGCGCATTGTCGGGTGCTCGCCGAGCGCTTCGGGCGGCTCGGATAATGGGTCGATGCAGCGGGCCGGCCCGAGGGCGCAAGCGAGTGAGCAACGAGGTGCGCGCGGCCGGGCGGTGGCCGCGCTGGCCGTGCCGGCGCTTGCTGCCTGCGCGCCGGCGCTCGACTGGCGCGAAGTCCGCCCACCGGGGGCCGCGGTGGTGGCGACGATGCCGTGCCGTCCGAACGTCTCCACGCGCACCGTGCCGCTGGCCGGCCGCCCGGTGCGCCTGACGCTGCTGGCCTGCAAGGCCGATCGGATGATCTGGGCGCTGGCGGCGGCCGATGCGGCCGATCCGGCACAGGTCGGCCCCGCGCTCGTGGCGCTGCGTGAGAGTACGCGCCAGAACCTCGAAGGCCAGATCGTCGACGCGCAGCCGGTCGTCGTGCCGGGCGCGACGCCGCAGCCGGCGCAGTCGCGCGTGCAGGTGCGGGGCAAGCGGCAGGACGGCTCGCCGGCGCGCGCCGAGATGGTTGTCTTCGCGCACGGCACGCAGGTCTTCCAGGCCGTCGTGATGGGCGACAACCTGCCGGCGGGGCCCGTCGCGACGTTCTTCGAATCGCTGCGGGCCGGCGCATGACGGGCGACGAACCGCGCACGGAGGGCGGCGCCGGGGCGGGCGCCGAAGCGGGTGTCGGCGCAGGTGCCGGTGCGTACTCGGGCGCAGGCGTGGGCGAAGACCGCCTGCCACCCGGCTTCGCGTTGCTGGGGTTCTTCGGCGCTTTTGCCGGCGCCTACTTCCTCTCGGCGCTGCTGCGCGCGGTGACGGCGACGCTGGCGCCGGTGTTCAGCGCCGAACTGGGGCTGAAGGCCGCCGACCTCGGGCTGCTGGCGGGCGCGTACTTCCTCGGCTTCTCGGCGATGCAGTTGCCGCTCGGCCGCGCGCTGGACCGATTCGGCCCGCGCCGCACGCTGCTTTCGCTGCTGGCGCTGGCCGTGATCGGCTGCCTGGCTTTCGCGCGCGCCGACGGGCTTGCGTCGCTCGTCGTCTCGCGGATGCTGATAGGCGTCGGCGTCTCGGCCGGCCTGATGGCGCCGCTGACGAGCTACCGCCGGTGGCTGACGCCGACGGCGCAGCTGCGCGCCAACTCATGGATGCTGATGACCGGCTCGCTCGGCATGGTGGCCTCGACGTTGCCGGTGCAGTGGCTGCTGCCGGTCGCCGGCTGGCGCGGCGTGTTCTGGGGTCTGGCCGGGCTGTTGGCGCTGGCAATGGTGCTCGTGGCGCTGTTCGTGCCGCGTGACAAGCCCGCGGCGCCGGCGCCGGGCGGGCCCACGGCGGCCCGGCAGGGCGGCTACCGCGAGATCGTCCGCCACCCGCTTTTCATCCGCACGGCGCCGGCGGGCTTCTTCATCTACGGTGGCCTGATCGCCGTGCAGTCGCTGTGGGCCGGCCCGTGGATGACGCGGGTGACCGGCATCGACGCCGGGGGTGCCGCGCGCGGCCTCTTCGTGGTCAACCTGGTGATGCTGTTCACCTTCATGACGTGGGGCGTGGT
The DNA here is from genome assembly GCA_016716535.1 of Betaproteobacteria bacterium. Lineage (GTDB taxonomy): Bacteria > Pseudomonadota > Gammaproteobacteria > Burkholderiales > Burkholderiaceae_C > Rubrivivax. The sequence continues at coordinate 1,287,083 of JADJWD010000007.1, forward strand.
GATGCCGCGGCTGGCGCGCCGCGGCTTCGATGCGATGCGGCTGATGCGCCTCTTGCTGCCGCTCGGCCTGGCGCTGCTGGCGCTGAACCTGTGGCTCGGTGCGGCGGCCGGCGCATGGCACTGGGCCGTGTGGTGCCTGGCCTGCACGGTCGTCACGCTCAGCCAGCCGGCGGTGGGCGCGGCGTTCCCGACGGCGTTGGCCGGGCGCGCGCTGTCGGCGTTCAATCTCGTGATCTTCGCGGGCGTCTTCGCGATCCAGTGGGGCATCGGCCTCCTGATCGACGTGGCGCAGGCGCTCGGCGCCGGCGAGGTGGGCGCGTTCAGGGCCGCCTTCGGCGTCTTCGCCGCGTGCTCGCTGGCGTCGTACCTGTGGCTGCTGGGGCGCACGGCGGCCGTTGCCGATAATGGCCGTTCGCTGCGCCGGCGCTCGTCGTCGCTCGAGACCTGATCCCACCCCAGCGGACGCGATGTCGAGGTTGTTGATCGTTGCCCATGCGCCGCTGGCGAGCGCCTTGCGCAGCGTGGCCGCACACGCCTTCCCCGAACGCGCGGGCTGGGTGCATGCGGTCGACATCGCTGCCGACGAGGCTGACCCCGAGGCGGCGGTGCGGCGCGCCCTCGACGCGCTGGCCGGGCACGACGTGCTGCTGCTGACCGACGCCTTTGGCGCGACGCCGTGCACCGCCAGCCAGCGCGCCGCCGCCGGCATGGCGCGCGCGCGCGTCGTCGCCGGCGTCAACGTGCCGATGCTGTGGCGAACGCTCGGCAACCCCGACCTGCCGCTGGACGAGCTGGCGCAACGCGCCGTGGCCGGTGCGGTGCAGGGGGTGATCCAGGCCAACCCGACACCACGACAGAACCAACCTGGCGCCCGACCCGGTCATGAACAAGTCGAACATCACGATCAGCAATAAGCTCGGGCTGCACGCGCGCGCGTCGGCGAAGCTGACGAAGCTCGCCGGCAGCTTCAAGTGCGAGGTGCACATGACGCGAAACGGCCGGCGCGTGAACGCCAAGAGCATCATGGGCGTGATGATGCTGGCAGCCGGCATGGGCTCGGAGGTCGAGATCGAGACCGACGGCGCCGACGAGGCGCAGGCGATGCAGGCGTTGCGGCAGCTCATCGACGGCCGCTTCGGCGAGGCGGAATGAGCATCCAGGTCTTCGGCATCCAGGTGTCGCGCGGCGTGGCGATCGGCCGCGCCGTGCTTGTTGCCTCCAGCCGCGTCGACGTGGCGCACTACTACGTCGGCGTCGAGCAGGTGGCGCAGGAGATCGACCGCCTGCGCGTGGCGCGCGACGCCGTCGCGCACGAGCTCGAATCGCTGAAGGCCGACATGCCGCCCGAGGCACCGCACGAGCTGGCGGCGCTGCTGGACGTGCACTTGATGCTGCTGCACGACGAGACGGTGATCGCGGCCACCAAGCACTGGGTGCAGGAGCGGCACTACAACGCCGAGTGGGCGCTATCGGCGCAGCTCGAGGTGCTGGCGCGGCAGTTCGACGAAATGGAGGACGAGTACCTGCGCGAGCGCAAGGCCGACGTCGAGCAGGTCGTCGAGCGGCTGCTGCGCGAGCTGGCGCGGGGGGCGCCGCCGGGGCGGCCGACGGCCTCGATCGCACCGGCCGCGCCAGCCTTGCCGGGGGCGTCCGCGCCGGCGTTGACGTCGATGCCGGCGCTCGGCGCGGCGGCGCCGCCGCGCGACTTTGCCGGCGAGGACCCGCTGGTGCTGGTCGCCGCCGACGTGGCGCCCGCGGACATGCTGCACTTCAAGCGCAGCGTCTTCACCGGCTTCGTCACCGACGTGGGCGGCCGCACGTCGCACACGGCGATCGTCGCGCGCAGCATGGACATCCCGGCGGTGGTCGGCGCGCGCGAGGCGAGCCGCATCATCCGGCAGGACGACTGGATCGTCATCGACGGCGACGCCGGTGTCGTCGTCGTCAACCCGTCGCCGATCGTGCTGGAGGAATACCGCTTCCGCCAGCGGCAGAGTGAGCTCGAGCGCGCGCGCCTGAACCGGCTGCGCCACACGCCGGCCGTGACGCTGGACGGCGAGGCCGTCGAGCTGCTGGCCAACATCGAGTTGCCGCAGGACACGGCGGCGGCGCTGGAGGCGGGTGCCGTCGGCGTGGGGCTTTTCCGCAGCGAGTTCCTCTTCATGAACCGCGGCGGCTCGCTGCCCGACGAGGACGAGCAGTTCGAGGCCTACCGCGAGGCGGTCAGCGCGATGCACGGGCTGCCTGTGACCATCCGCACCGTCGACGTGGGCGCCGACAAGCCGCTCGATCGCGCAGGCGACGGCCGGTACGACCACGGCCTGAACCCGGCGCTCGGGCTGCGGGCGATCCGCTGGAGCCTGGCCGAGCCGGGGATGTTCAGGCAGCAGCTGCGGGCGATGCTGCGCGCGGCCGCCTTCGGGCCGGTGCGCATCCTCGTGCCGATGGTGGCGCACGTGAACGAGATGCTGGCCATCCGCGAGCACTTGGCGCGCGCGCGCCAGCAGCTGGACGACGCGGGCAAGCCGTACGGGCCAGTGCTGGTGGGCGCGATGATCGAGGTGCCGGCCGCGGCAGTGATGATCGAGCGCTTCCTGCGGCACTTCGACTTCGTCTCGATCGGCACCAACGACCTCATCCAGTACACGCTGGCGATCGACCGCGCCGACGAGGCGGTGAGCCACCTGTACGACCCGTGGCACCCGGCCGTGCTGGCGCTGCTGCGCCAGGTGATCGCCGCGGCTGCAGCGCACGGCAAGCCGGTGAGCGTTTGCGGCGAGATGGCCGGCGACACGGCGTTCACCGAGCTGCTGCTGAGCTTCGGCCTGCGCAGCTTTTCGATGCACCCGTCGTGCATTGCCGAGGTCAAGCAGCGCGTGCTGCGCGTCGACACCCGGCAGCTCGACGCGGTGTGCGCCGCGGCGCTGTCGGCGGAGTCGCCGGCCGCGGCGGTGCAGGCGGCCCTGGTGCAGGCGCAGCGGTCGGCTTGATCGCCGCTGCGAGGGCGGCCGCGCGCAGTCGGCAGCGACAGGGCAACAGGGCAGGTCCGTGGGTTCGGCCCGGGCGGGCGTTCGCCTTGTGCTACACTGCGCGGCTCCGCTGGTGAGACGTTGCCTCTTAGAGGTCGCTCACCGATCAGCGGCAGACAGGGCGGCCGGCAAGCCCGGGCGACCTGAGGCAGATACCCCAGCGGGGTACGGGCAGAAAGCCCGAGCGCTTGACAGTGCTTTCAAAAACATGCCAGAATGTCTGTCTTCGCTGATCGCAAGACGGCGGCGCCGAAAGGCGGCTCTTTAACAACATACAGCCGATAAGCGTGGGCGTTTGAAGGCGAGTGCCAAGGATCTTCGGATCCGCAAACGCTCACGGAAGCAGTAAGTGAATTCAAGTTCACTTCAATTCCGTTTTGAGCAAATTTCAAGATCGAACTGAAGAGTTTGATCCTGGCTCAGATTGAACGCTGGCGGCATGCCTTACACATGCAAGTCGAACGGTAACGCGGGGCAACCTGGCGACGAGTGGCGAACGGGTGAGTAATGCATCGGAACGTGCCCAGTAGTGGGGGATAGCCCGGCGAAAGCCGGATTAATACCGCATACGACCTACGGGTGAAAGCGGGGGACCGCAAGGCCTCGCGCTATTGGAGCGGCCGATGTCAGATTAGGTAGTTGGTGGGGTAAAGGCCTACCAAGCCTGCGATCTGTAGCTGGTCTGAGAGGACGACCAGCCACACTGGGACTGAGACACGGCCCAGACTCCTACGGGAGGCAGCAGTGGGGAATTTTGGACAATGGGGGCAACCCTGATCCAGCCATGCCGCGTGCGGGAAGAAGGCCTTCGGGTTGTAAACCGCTTTTGTCAGGGAAGAAATCCTCTGGGTTAACACCTCGGGGGGATGACGGTACCTGGAGAATAAGCACCGGCTAACTACGTGCCAGCAGCCGCGGTAATACGTAGGGTGCAAGCGTTAATCGGAATTACTGGGCGTAAAGCGTGCGCAGGCGGTTGTGCAAGACAGATGTGAAATCCCCGGGCTTAACCTGGGAACTGCATTTGTGACTGCACGGCTGGAGTGCGGCAGAGGGGGATGGAATTCCGCGTGTAGCAGTGAAATGCGTAGATATGCGGAGGAACACCGATGGCGAAGGCAATCCCCTGGGCCTGCACTGACGCTCATGCACGAAAGCGTGGGGAGCAAACAGGATTAGATACCCTGGTAGTCCACGCCCTAAACGATGTCAACTGGTTGTTGAGAGGGTTCCCTCTCAGTAACGTAGCTAACGCGTGAAGTTGACCGCCTGGGGAGTACGGCCGCAAGGTTGAAACTCAAAGGAATTGACGGGGACCCGCACAAGCGGTGGATGATGTGGTTTAATTCGACGCAACGCGAAAAACCTTACCTACCCTTGACATGCCTGGAATCCTGCAGAGATGCGGGGGTGCTCGCAAGAGAACCAGGACACAGGTGCTGCATGGCCGTCGTCAGCTCGTGTCGTGAGATGTTGGGTTAAGTCCCGCAACGAGCGCAACCCTTGCCATTAGTTGCTACGAAAGGGCACTCTAATGGGACTGCCGGTGACAAACCGGAGGAAGGTGGGGATGACGTCAGGTCATCATGGCCCTTATGGGTAGGGCTACACACGTCATACAATGGCCGGTACAGAGGGCTGCCAACCCGCGAGGGGGAGCCAATCCCAGAAAACCGGTCGTAGTCCGGATCGCAGTCTGCAACTCGACTGCGTGAAGTCGGAATCGCTAGTAATCGCGGATCAGCATGTCGCGGTGAATACGTTCCCGGGTCTTGTACACACCGCCCGTCACACCATGGGAGCGGGTTCTGCCAGAAGTAGTTAGCCTAACCGAAAGGAGGGCGATTACCACGGCAGGGTTCGTGACTGGGGTGAAGTCGTAACAAGGTAGCCGTATCGGAAGGTGCGGCTGGATCACCTCCTTTCTGGTAAACGCACTCAAGCTCTTGCGCCCACACTTATCGGCTGTTGTTGACGACAGACTGCCCCGAGTGCGGGTCTGTAGCTCAGTCGGTTAGAGCACCGTCTTGATAAGGCGGGGGTCGTTGGTTCGAATCCAACCAGACCCACCAGCGCTATGCGGGGGTGTAGCTCAGCTGGGAGAGCACCTGCTTTGCAAGCAGGGGGTCATCGGTTCGATCCCGTTCACCTCCACCAATCTGCTAGGCGAACGAAGCGGAGAGCGCATCATGGTGCGCTGCTCGGTTCGATCGCCAGATCGGCTGTCGTTCTTTAACAATTCATAGAGTCGAATCAGCGCTGTCGGGGGAAAGCCGGCTACCAAGCCGGCACCGTGCCCTCGACAGTATTGATTGCGTCACCAGACTTCTGCACGCAAGTGCAAGAAGAACGGCACAACGCGAATACTCAGTTTTCAGTCATGACCCGGCCGGATTTCCGGCGTCAGAGTTATAGGGTCAAGTGACTAAGTGCATGTGGTGGATGCCTTGGCGATTACAGGCGAAGAAGGACGTGGTAGCCTGCGATAAGCTGCGGTCAGCTGGCAAACAAGCGTTATCAGCCGCAGATTTCCGAATGGGGAAACCCACCCGCAAGGGTATCGTGGCCTGAATACATAGGGTCACGAGGCGAACCGGGTGAACTGAAACATCTCAGTAGCTCGAGGAATAGACATCAACCGAGATTCCGAAAGTAGTGGCGAGCGAAATCGGAACAGCCTGCGCGCTTTAGCGGTCGACTTATCGGAACGGCATGGAAAGGCCGGCCACAGCGGGTGATAGCCCCGTACGAAAAAAGCCGATCGTGGAACTAGGCGTGCGACAAGTAGGGCGGGACACGTGTAATCCTGTCTGAAGATGGGGGGACCATCCTCCAAGGCTAAATACTCGTAATCGACCGATAGCGAACTAGTACCGTGAGGGAAAGGCGAAAAGAACCCCGGGAGGGGAGTGAAATAGATCCTGAAACCGCATGCATACAAAAAGTCGGAGCCCCCTTAAAAGGGTGACGGCGTACCTTTTGTATAATGGGTCAGCGACTTACATTCAGTGGCAAGCTTAACCGAATAGGGAAGGCGAAGGGAAACCGAGTCCGAATAGGGCGTCCAGTCGCTGGGTGTAGACCCGAAACCAAGTGATCTATCCATGGCCAGGATGAAGGCAGGGTAACACCTGCTGGAGGTCCGAACCGACTAGTGTTGCAAAACTAGCGGATGAGCTGTGGATAGGGGTGAAAGGCTAAACAAACTTGGAGATAGCTGGTTCTCTCCGAAAACTATTTAGGTAGTGCCTCAAGTATTGCCTTCGGGGGTAGAGCACTGTTATGGCTAGGGGGTCATGGCGACTTACCAAACCATTGCAAACTCCGAATACCGAAGAGCACAGCTTGGGAGACAGTGCACCGGGTGCTAACGTCCGGACACAAGAGGGAAACAACCCAGACCGCCAGCTAAGGTCCCAAATATTGGCTAAGTGGGAAACGAAGTGGGAAGGCTAAAACAGTCAGGATGTTGGCTTAGAAGCAGCCATCATTTAAAGAAAGCGTAATAGCTCACTGATCGAGTCGTCCTGCGCGGAAGATGTAACGGGGCTAAGCCAGTAACCGAAGCTGCGGATCGTGGCAACACGATGGTAGGAGAGCGTTCCGTAAGCCTGTGAAGGTGGGTCGTGAGGCCTGCTGGAGGTATCGGAAGTGCGAATGCTGACATGAGTAGCGTTAAAGGGAGTGAAAAGCTCCCTCGCCGAAAGCGCAAGGTTTTCTACGCAACGTTCATCGGCGTAGAGTGAGTCGGCCCCTAAGGCGAGGCAGAGATGCGTAGCTGATGGGAAACAGGTCAATATTCCTGTACCGATGTGCAGTGCGATGTGGGGACGGAGAAGGTTAGCTCGGCCGGGTGTTGGATGTCCCGGTTCAAGCCTGTAGTCGTGCCTGGTAGGCAAATCCGCCGGGCTTAGATGAGGGGTGATAACGAGGAAGCTTGCTTCCGAAGTGAGTGATACCCTGCTTCCAGGAAAAGCCACTAAGCTTCAGCTGCACACGACCGTACCGCAAACCGACACTGGTGCGCGAGATGAGTATTCTCAGGCGCTTGAGAGAACTCTGGAGAAGGAACTCGGCAAATTGACACCGTAACTTCGGAAGAAGGTGTGCCCTTAGTAGGTGAACCCGTACAGGGGGAGCCCAATGGGGTCGCAGAGAATCGGTGGCTGCGACTGTTTATTAAAAACACAGCACTCTGCTAAGACGAAAGTCGACGTATAGGGTGTGACGCCTGCCCGGTGCTGGAAGATTAAATGATGGGGTGCAAGCCCTTGATTGAAGTCCCAGTAAACGGCGGCCGTAACTATAACGGTCCTAAGGTAGCGAAATTCCTTGTCGGGTAAGTTCCGACCTGCACGAATGGCGTAACGATGGCCACACTGTCTCCTCCAGAGACTCAGCGAAGTTGAAATGTTTGTGATGATGCAATCTCCCCGCGGAAAGACGGAAAGACCCCATGAACCTTTACTGTAGCTTTACATTGGACTTTGAACAGATCTGTGTAGGATAGGTGGGAGGCTTTGAAGCGGTGCCGCTAGGTGTCGTGGAGCCAACGTTGAAATACCACCCTGGTGTGTTTGAGGTTCTAACCTTGGCCCGTAATCCGGGTCGGGGACCGTGTATGGTAGGCAGTTTGACTGGGGCGGTCTCCTCCCAAAGCGTAACGGAGGAGTTCGAAGGTACGCTAGGCACGGTCGGAAATCGTGCTGATAGTGCATAGGCATAAGCGTGCTTGACTGCGAGACTGACAAGTCGAGCAGGTACGAAAGTAGGACTAAGTGATCCGGTGGTTCTGTATGGAAGGGCCATCGCTCAACGGATAAAAGGTACTCTGGGGATAACAGGCTGATACCGCCCAAGAGTTCATATCGACGGCGGTGTTTGGCACCTCGATGTCGGCTCATCTCATCCTGGGGCTGTAGCCGGTCCCAAGGGTATGGCTGTTCGCCATTTAAAGAGGTACGTGAGCTGGGTTTAAAACGTCGTGAGACAGTTTGGTCCCTATCTTCCGTGGGCGCTGCAAGATTGAGGAAGCCTGCTCCTAGTACGAGAGGACCGGAGTGGACGCACCGCTGGTGCATCGGTTGTCACGCCAGTGGCATAGCCGAGTAGCTAAGTGCGGAAGAGATAACCGCTGAAAGCATCTAAGCGGGAAACTCGTTCCAAGATGAGTCTTGCCGGGGCCTCGAGCCCCCTGAAGAGTCGTCCGAGACCAGGACGTTGATAGGCCGGATGTGGAAGCGCAGTAATGCGTTGAGCTGACCGGTACTAATTGCTCGTGCGGCTTGACCCTATAACTCTGACGAGCGCGTGGAACGCGCCGATCGAAAACTGTCAGAGCGTTGTGACCAAGATGGTCGCGCAATCACGCTGAATCGACTCTACGAATTGGCTGCACCCTCGCCGGTGTAGCGAACAGTCAAGCCTGACGACCATAGCGAGGTGGTCCCACTCCTTCCCATCCCGAACAGGACCGTGAAACGCCTCTGCGCCGATGATAGTGCGGATTCCCGTGTGAAAGTAGGACATCGTCAGGCTAATAAAAGCGCAAAGGCCCGGTCTCATGACCGGGCCTTTTGCCATTCCGGAGCCAAAGACTGCGGCTGCGCGTCTGCGGGATCGGAGATTGACTGCGGCCTATGCGCTGTCGATCTCCACCAGAAGCCGCTGCACATGCTGCGGTGCCAACTGGAGCAGCGCGGCGATGTCCTTGTAGTCGTCGGGCAGGGCCGCGTTATCCCAGCCACCAGCGCTGTGTCGCGCAACCCGGATCGCCAAGCGCACGTTGGCAATCTGCGGAGTCTCGCGCCGGGCATGATCGTCGGTGATGCTGACCAGCAGCGCCGGCAGACGCCAACGCAGCATCAGCGCGTGCTGCAGCTCATTCAGTTCGACCCCAAGCACTTCCTTCTGCACGTCGGACGAACGCAGCGAAGCGTCTCGCGCTTGGCGGGCCGCGATCTCGAGCGCCATCTCCGGCGCTTCCAGCCAGAGGAGCAGCTCCGCAAAGTCGTGCAGCAGCGCGGCCTGGTGGATGACAGCCGCATCATGGTCCATCCGATGAACGGCAAAGCTCATCGCGAAACGCGCCGCGCGGTGTGACCGCTCGAGCACTCGCCGGAAGCCGGCAAGTGCATCAGGCCGCCCCCCGAGCCTTTCCTCGACGCTCACCTGCATCTGGAACGCCCGGAAGAACGGCGGGATGCCGAGCATCACCAGCGCCCCCGTCAAAGTCTCCGGCTCGCCAGAACCGCGGCCCGCACGCAGCTGAGCCACATGGACCATCACCTTCAGCGACATCAGCGGATCGTCAGCAATCGCCTCGCTGAGCAGGTGGGCGTCGACGCCGTCTTCGACCTCCCTCAAAGCTTCCAGCTCGGCGATCGTGGACGCTAGCACCGGCAGGGGCATCACGTCGAAGCGCCAAGCCCAGGAGCCAAGATCGCGTTTGGCGCCGGGGGCTCGAGCAGGTGAGGAATGCGTGCCGTGCATAGCGAGTGAGGAGGGCCGGGGACCGGCTGCTCACGGGCATTTCGGCGCCGTGTGCGCCAACTTGAGCCCGGCAAACGGAAGAAGGAGCCGCGAGCCGAGCCTGCTGTCCGAGCCTGTCCGGAATTTTGTGTGCGAGGCATAGCATGACCAGACGGAGCATGTATGCCAAGCAGGAAGACGACGAAGGCGGCCGAGGCCGCGGCGGCGAAGTTGCCGATGATCCCCAAGGAACTCATTGACCAGTTCGTGACTGGGCCGATGAGCGCCGAGGCGGTCCAGGCCGCCTCGACGGCGTTGAGGAAGGCGCTGATCGAGCGCGCGCTGGGAGCGGAGCTCTCGCACCACCTGGGCTACCCGCCCGGCGCGGCCAAGCCCGAGGACGCCGGCAACCACCGCAACGCAGCAGCGGCAAGCGGTACTGACCGAGGACGGCCGGTGCGCATCGAGGTGCCGCGTGACCGCGACGGCTCCTTCGAGCCGCTGCTCATCCCCAAGCACGAGCGCCGCTTCACCGGCTTCGACGACAAGATCGTGGCCATGTACGCGCGCGGCATGACCGTGCGCGAGATCCAGGCGTTCCTGGCCGAGCAGTACGGCACCGAGGTGAGCCCGGAGTGTTGACGCCGACCGAAAATTGACCAGCCAAGCCGGGTGATGCCGACCGAGAACTGACCAGGGTGTTCAACCTACCCTGCTGCTTTTTTGTGCAGCAAGGAAAGAGGAGTGATCACCATGGCCATGATGGGCAAGATTCGCTCGATGCACTTCCGGCAAGGGAAGTCGATCAGCGAGATCGCGCGGCTGACGAGTCTGTCGCGCAACACGATCAAGAAGTGGCTGAAGGCGCCGCAGGGTGCGCAGCCGAAGTACCGGCGTCGGGAGATGCCGACGAAGCTGGCGCCGTTCGTCCAGGCCCTGCATAAGGCGCTGAGGGCCGACGGGCACCGCCCGCGTCACGAGCGGCGCACGGCGCGGGCGCTGCAAGTGGAGTTGCAGGCCCTGGGCTACGACGGCGGCTACACGCGGCTGACCGACTACATCCGCACCTGGCGTGACGAGCAAGGCAAGGTCAGCGCCACGAGCGCCTTCGTGCCGCTGAACTTCGAACTTGGCGACGCGTTCCAGTTCGACTGGAGCGAAGAAGGCCTGGTCATCGGCGGCATCTACCGGCGGATCCAGCTTGCGCACCTGAAGCTGTGCGCGTCGCGCGCGTTCTGGCTGGTGGCCTACCCGACGCAGGGCCACGAGATGCTGTTCGATGCCCACACCCGCAGCTTCGCGGCGCTGGGCGGCATTCCACGCCGGGGCATCTACGACAACATGAAGACCGCCGTGGACAGGGTCAAGAAGGGCAAGGGCCGCGTGGTCAACGCGCGCTTCGCCGCGATGGCTGCGCACTACCTGTTCGACCCGGACTTCTGCAACGTCGCCTCGGGCTGGGAGAAGGGCCGGGTGGAGAAGAACGTGCAGGACAGCCGCAGGCGCGTGTGGATCGAGGCCGCCCGCCTGCGCTTCGGCACCTTCGACGGAGCTCAATGCCTGGCTTGCAACCCGCTGCCGCGCGCTGTGGCAGGAGATCCGCCAACCCGAGCACAGCCAGTTCAGCGTGGCCGAGATGCTCGAGCACGAGCTGCCGCACCTGATGCCCATGCCAGAGCCCTTCGACGGCTACGTGGAGAACCCGGCGCGCGTGTCCAGCACCTGCCTGGTGACGGTGCTGCGCAACCGCTACTCGGTGCCGTGCGAGCTGGCCGGGCACATGGTCTCCACAAGGCTGTACCCGAACCGGGTGGTCGTGGTCGCCGACGACAAGATCGCCGCCAGCCATGCGCGTCTGAGCGACCGCGGCCAGACCAGCTACGACTGGCGGCACTACATCCCGCTGGTGCAGCGCAAGCCCGGCGTGCTGCGCAACGGCGCGCCGTTCGCCGACATGCCCGCGCCGCTGCGGGCCCTGCGGGAAGCGCTGCTGCGCCGCCCCGGCGGCGACCGGCTGATGGCGCAGGTGCTGGCCGCTGGTGCCCACCGCCGGCCTGGACGCCGTGCTGGTGGCGGTCGAGCTCGTGCTGGAGAGTGGCGCCGTCAGCGCCGAGCACGTGCTCAACGTGATCGGGCGGCTCAACGCGAGCGCGCCACCCGAGCAGGTGGAGACGGCGCTGCGCCTGAACGAGGCCCCGCAGGCCGACACTGACCGCTACGACCGCCTGCGCGACCAAGCCGGCCAGGAGGTGGACCATGCGTGACGTCACCGTCGAACTCCGAAGGCGCTGCGGTTGCACGGCATGGCCGGACCGTGGACCGACCTCGTGGCCCAGGGCAGCAGCGTCGGCGTGGACAGCTCGCGCTGGCTGATCGAACACCTGCTGCAGGCCGAGACCACCGACCGCGCGATGCGCTCGGTGAGCCACCAGATGCATGTCGCTCGCTTCCCGGTCCATCGCGACCTGGCCGGCTTCGACTTCGAGGCCTCCAAGGTCGACCGCGCGCTGGTCGGCCAGCTCGCCACTGTCGTTCACCGCAGCCCCACAACGGTGTTCATCGGTGGGCCTGGCACGGGAAAGACCCATCTGGCCACCGCCATCGGCGTGGCCGGCATCACGCGAGCACGGCAAGCGGGTGCGGTTCTACTCCACGGTGGACCTGGTCAATGCGCTGGAGCAGGAGAAGGCCGAGGGCAAGCTGGGCGGATCGCGGCGAACCTGATGCGCATGGACGCGGTGATCCTGGACGAGTTGGCTACCTGCCGTTCAGCCAGGCCGGGGGCGCCTTGCTGTTCCACCTGCTGAGCAAGCTATACGAGCACACCAGCGTCGTGATCACGACCAACCTGAGCTTCGGGGAATGGGCCAGCGTGTTCGGCGACGCGAAGATGACCACGGCGCTGCTGGACCGCCTGACCCATCACTGCCACATCGTGGAGACCGGCAACGGAGCTACCGCTTCCGGCACTCCAGCGCCACGGCCAAGACCGCGCATCAAGGGCGCGGGAGCAGGCGCGACGTGCCAAGCCGGCGCCGGACGCCGAGCCGTTCTGACCGGCCGCCGCGCCTGGACGAAGCCGCTACGGGCTACGCCCTGCGCGGCGTTGCCCCGCGCACCACTCAACGACGACAACAGGGAAGGCGAACAACACCGAACACCGTAGACTTATCCACAGCCCGCCTCGATCGAGACGGGCCCACCCTGGTCAATGTTCAGTCGGCACGGGTGGTCAAAGTTCGGTCGGCGCGCACA
>JADJWD010000006.1 GCA_016716535.1 Betaproteobacteria bacterium
AACGAGCTGAGCTTTGTATTGCTGGAATTAGCCGATGAGCTGCGTATGCGTCAGCCTAACTTTCATGTGCGTATTCATAAAAATACCCCCAAAGCGTTCTACGACGAGGTGATTCGCATTAACTTCGGCCCTTCTCCTGCCATGTACAACGATGAGACCATTATCGAGTCCATGACCGATATCGGTTATTCTCTGGGAAGACGCACGCAACTACGTGGCTATTGGCTGTGTAGACCTCCACCGCCAGGCAAAACTCTGGCTTCCACTGATGCCGCTATGTACAACATGCCGTTGGCGATTGAATTGCTCTTAATGAAGGTCGTCAGTTTGGTTCTAAAAGCAAATTGGTGCTAAAACCCCTCCAGTGTCCGAAATGAAAACCATGGACGATGTGGTTGCGGCTTACGATACCGTATGAAGCATCAGCTGGGTAAACTGCGCAGAGACCTGGAAGCGGCAGAAAAATTCCATGCCAGCATCATCCCACCCCGCTCAGCAGTGCGCTGCTGGAGGATGTGTGGAACAGGTGTTTGCTCTACCAAAGGTGGCGCTGTCCATAATTTCTCTGGTATTCAGGGCTGTGGTATGGCGGCCACTGCGGATTCATTGCGCTGCATTGAAAAGCAGTATTTGAAGATAGTTGATTCCCTGGAAGGGCTGGTCGATCAGCTGAAAGACAATATCAGCGATGAGAAGGTGTTCACTAAACTAAATGCCATTGATAAATTCGGTAACGATATTCCGGAAGCCGATAAGTGGATGATCTGGGTTGGTGAGCACTACGCTGATAACATTAAGGCACTGGGTAAAAATACCCGTGGCGGCAACCACAATGCCGGTGTTTATTCCAATACGTCACACACGCACTTCGGTGGTCTTGTGAACGCGCCGGCTAACGGTCGTCGTGCCGGTGAAACTTTTGCGTCTGGCTTTGCTCCTGAAATGGCGCAGACAAGCGTGGTACCACCGCACTATTGAATTCCATGAACAAGATTAACTACAAGAACTTTGCCAACGGCATCAACTTCAATATCAGTTAGACGCCTCCAGCTATGAAGTGTGATGACGGGCAAGAGTGCCTTGGGCAGCCCCGTACAAGGTGTTCTTCAAGCGTGAAGGTATGCAGGTTCAGGCCAATATGCTGGATCCTAAGATTCTGATTGAAGCTCGTGATAACCCTGAGCTGCATCCGAACTTGTTGATCCGCGTATCCGGTTATTCCGCGTACTTTAATGACCTGTCTCCGAAGATGCAGGATGAAGTCATCTCCAGGAGCTCAAATGCGGCCTGATGCGAGCCTCATTAACTCGATTAATGTAACGGAGCCCCGCAAGGCTTCGTTATATTTCGATGTTAAGCGCAATACGCTCGATGACGGGCCGGGTATTCTGCGTAGTCTTTTTAAAGGCTGCCCACTGTCGTGTACCTGGTGCCAGAATCCGGAAAGTATCAATACCGGTTACGAGCTGTCATTCAATGCTGAAAAGTGCATCGAATGCGGTGACTGTGTGAGTGCTTGTCCGAACAGGCAATTGATCTGACGGTACCGGGACATATCTTGCGTGACAAGTGCCTGCAATGCTTTAAATGTGTCGATGTGTGCCCGTCCGGTGCGCTGGAGCAGATAGGTCGCCCCACTAACGATCTTGAAGCGCTGGCTGAAGAAGTGCTTGAAGATGCTGATTTCTGAGATGTCCGGTGGTGGCCTCACGGTTTCCGGTGGTGAAGCCCTGATGCAAATGGACAGTGTCGGCGAATTATTTCCAGTTGGTGAAAAAGGAAGAGAGATATTCATACCCTGATTCAAACCGCAGGGTTGTTCAACTTTAGCCGTTTTGAAAGTCTGGTATTTCCTCACACTAATACCATTTATTTCGATCTCAAGCTCATCAACAGTGATGATCATTTGACCTATTGCGGTGTTAAAAACGAACCCATCATTGAGAACTTTAAAAGGTTCAGGCATTGGCCTTGACCACTGATCTTGAAGTATTCCCTCGAGTGCCGTTGATTCCTGGAGTTACCGATACCGACGAAAATCTCAGCGGCATTGCCGACCTGATGAAAGAAAACGGCGTCAAAAAATGCAGATTCTTCCCATATAATCCCATTTGGTTGGATAAATTACCTCGTTTCGGTGGCACCAAACGTCTCGATATTGGTGAGCAAACCGCCAAGTTTATGACCGATACGGAACTGGATCGTTGTGCGGAAGTATTTGAGTCTCGTGGTATCTCGGTGCATTGTCACCGATAACCGCAAACAGGTTTCACCGCAGCCGCTATTTGTGCTGTCTCTATTTAAACTGCTCATAAGCCCGGCATAACCTTGCCGGGTTTAGTTTTTTAATTGATTGTAATTTAGGTGATGTTGTGAAAAGAACCATGCTTCTGGCAGCCTATGATGCTGTGGAATCGTTAGCGTCTTTGTCTTCTCGTGTTGAAAGTCGTTTTCGCAGTGATAAAAAGAGAACGTTGAAATCTGCCCTGGTTGGGGGCACAACGGTTTTCGTTATGCGCATAGGAATTTCAAACGGTCTGGTCTGTGAAAAGCCTGGAAAGCCCGACTCAGCCCTGGGTGGGCAGCCGATGCCTGCCTGGATGGCTTGGAACTGGCGCCTGGGCCGTTGCCTTGTCTGGATTCGGCCCGCCCTGACGGCTCGCCTCGCGCTCGTTGGGCCTTGATCTCGGGGTTGACCCTGTGTTTTCCGCCATCCAGTCCGCACGCGGGCGCAGCGCCACCGGCCACTGGCGCCAGGCTGCGCAGCCCTTTGTGATGTGTACGGTGTCCGGGACGGTCGACGCGGCTCAGGCGGCTTCAGTCTTGCCGCGCCTCGCGCGCTCGGCCTCTGGGCGGCGGCTGCGGATCCAGTCCCAGGTGGGTCAGGATCTTCTCGATCACCGGTCGCTCCAGGATGGCCGCGATGATCTTGAGCTCCCCGGCGCCGCAGTTGGGGCAGTGCTGCATGTCGATGTCGAACACGCGCTTGAGTAGCCGCGCCCAAGCAATTCGGTGCGGTCGGTCCGGCCGGTCCGGGTTAGTCTCGGTCTGGACCACGCATTCGCTGGCGGCAACGGCTGCGGTGGCCCGTTCCTCCACCTCGGGCCCTTGCGGCACCACCAGGGACCGCAGCTTGGCGTTGGGCGCCAGCACGCCGTGGAACCTGATGAGATGCAGACGCGGCCGGGGAACCAGCGCCGCAAGCCGCTGCATGAACTCCAGCGGGCTCAAGACCAGATGCGTCGTGCCGTCGCGCCACGGTGTCTTCAGCTTCAGCTCGACCTGCCCGGCGGCATTGACCTGCACCCGTTCGTCGGAAAGCGCCGGCCGGGTGATGTAGCGGCACAGCTGCTCCAGCCGCTTGCGGTCATGGGCTTCGACCCGCACCGCGGCGTGCAGGCTGAATCCGTCGATGTCGGCGCACAGCGGCTGGCGGGCCGAGTCCTCGCGCGGCATCGCGCCTCTCAGGGTCAGCACCTTCTGCCCGGCGCGCGGCCCGAAGGCGATTCGGTAGGTGATGGCCGCGGCCTGCAGCGGCCGCAGCGTGCGCGCCTCCTCGCCGTCGGCATCCGGCTCGGCCAGGTAGGTCTGGCCCATGTCTTCGACCAGCACGCCCCGGCGCGTGAGCATCTTCATCAGCCGGGCGATGACGGTCTGCAGCAGCGCGTGCAATTCGTCGTCGGTGGGCGCATCCGCCTCAATGAAGGCCGGCGAACCATCGGCGTCGCAGCAGTACACCCCGTCCAGTACCAGACAGTGCAGGTGGATGTTGAGGTTGGCGGCCGAGCCAAAGCGCTGGATCAGCGTGACGGCGCCGCCGTGACCTTCGTCAGCCTTGAGCCCCGCCTGCCGCAGCAGATGTCGCGTGACCACGCGCTGCACCACCTGCAGCACCGGCGTGACCAGTTCCGGCTGCGCGGCCAGCAGCACGCGCAGCGGGATCGGCAGCGACAGCACCCATTGCCGCACCGGCACGTGCGGGATGACGTGGTCGACCAGGTGCGCAGCGGTCTGCGACATGCGCCGGGCGCCGCAAGAGGGGCAGAATCCCCGGCGCTTGCAGCTGAAGGCCAGCAGCTTGTCGTGGCCGCACTCGCCGCAGCGTAGCCGCAGGAATCCATGCGCCAGGATGCCGCACTCGAGGAAGGCGTCGAACTCGTCCTTGATGAACCGCGGCAACTCGGCGTCCGTGCTGGCCTCGGTGTGGGCGATGAAGCTGGCCGCATGCTGCTGGACCAGGCGGTACAGCGTGGTCTGCTCCGGTCGGTGGCGTTCGTAGTGGAGCCGGCTGGCCAAGCCGGGTAAGGAACCGGGCTGGCGGGCGGCGTGCACGGCATGCAGAGGACTCGATGGGGACCTCTACCGTCCCAGCATCGCCCTGCACTCGCCATCGCCCTTCGGTCGGGCTTGTGGGTGCAAGAAGATGGCCCTCCACCGGGTGCAGCCGGTTGGGGTGGGCCAGCCCCGGCGGGAGTCCGTCGTTCACCTTAGTGCCGATATCCCCGTGCTTTTGAGGTCGTTCCTGGCCGACGCCATCGTCACATCGCTTCAGGATCCACGCTCCCCCTGGAGCGACGCATGTGGGAGATCTACGCCTACCAGAACGCCGACAGCCTGTTCGGCATCTTCAACGCTGCGGCAACCATCCACGGCTCTGGCGACTACATGGCGGCGGTCGCCGCCGTGGCCTTCTGCGGGTTCATCGCGGCGCTGGTGGCCTACGCCTTCGCGCCCGAGAAGCTGCAGGGCTGGAAGTGGCTGGCCACGGTGCTGCTGGTGTTCTCCGTCCTCATCGTGCCGCGGGTGACCGTGGGCGTCGTCGACAAGACCGGCGGATCCGCCGTGAAGGTGGTGGCCAACGTCCCGTTCGGCGTGGCCTTTCTCGGCAGCGTCACCAGCACGGTCGGGCACACGCTCACGGGCCTGTTCGAGACGGCCTTCCAGGTCATCCCGGGTGTCGGCGCCCTGCCGAGCGAACTGAGCTACGAGAAGAACGGCCTGATGTTCGGCAACCGCCTCATCCGGGAGACAGGCGGCGTCGCCTTCCAGGATCCGAACTTCCGCACGGACCTGGTCAACTTCATCCACAACTGCACGATGTACGACCTGATCGACGGCACGGTCGATCCGGGCACGTTCTCGAGCTCGGACGACGTGTGGGCGCTGATGGCATCGCCCAACCCGGCCCGCTTCACGACCCTGACCAGCGCTGGCGGCTCGATCACCGTCGACACCTGCCCGAATGCCTACACGAACCTCAACGGCCGGCTCCCGGCGCAGCTGACCCGCATCCAGGGCAAGCTCGCCTTCCAGCTGAATCCGACGCTGCCGGCGGCAGCCGCCAACGCCGCCATCGCCGGGCAGATCCAGCAGGCCTACCTGAAGAACAGCATCGCGACCGCGGCCGCGACGGCGGCCGACCTGATCCGCCAGAACGCGGTGCTGAATGCGATCAACGACACCAGCAACATCATCGGTCAGAAGGTGAACGACCCGGCGGCCATGGTGCTGGCCGTCGGGCGGGCGCAGTCCGTGGCGCAGCAGAACGCGGCCTGGCTGAACGCCGGCAAGGTCGCCGAGCAGGCGCTGCCGGTGTTCCGCAACGTGATCGAGGCCATCACCTACGCGCTGTTCCCCTTCTCGTCCTGCTGATGCTGCTGACCAGCGGGCGCGAGACCATGCTGGCCTTCAAGGGCTATGCCGCGGTGCTGATCTGGATCCAGCTCTGGCCGCCGCTGTATGCCGTGCTCAACTACATGGCATCGATCTACGCCGCCTACGACCTCGCGGCGGCGGCTGACCTTGGCAGCGGCGCCAAGGCTCTGTCGCTGCAGACGGCATCGACGATCTACTCCCGGGCGATCTCCGGCGAGGCCGTGGTCGGCTACCTGGCCATCAGCATCCCGTTCATCGCCTGGGCGGCGCTCAAGCGGATGGAGACCTTTGGCACCGCGCTGGTGGGCGGTCTCTCGGGCCTGCAGTCGATGGTGGCCGGCGCCACGGCAGGTGCCGCCGCGGGCAATCTGAGCATGGGCAATGTCTCGATGGACCAGATCCGGCTCGCGCCGAACCGGACGTCCGCGTTCATGAGCAACTGGCAGAACGACATCAGCGGCAACACCTTCTCGTCGAACATGCTGACCGGCCGGACCGCCGTCAGCCTGCTGCGCAACCAGGGCTACGCGTCCCGGGTCGTCTCGATGCGCGTGAGCGAGCAGGACGTGCAGGACGCCAGCCGCCAGGTCGACGCAGCCCGCAGCGAGGCGGTCGCTGCCAGCACCGAACGTTCGGCGGTGCTGTCCGAGGCATTCACCAAGGGCTTGGCAAAGCTGAAGTCATCGCGGAGCAGCACGGGGTCGACATCCAGCAGCTTCGAGCAGTTGGGGCAAACCATCGATCGGCTGGATCAGATCTCCCGAAGCGTTTCCGAGTCCACTGGGTTGACACAGTCTCAGGTTGCTCGCATTGCGCTTGGCGTTACAGGTCACGCCGGATTCAATGCGCGGTTCGTTGGCGCCCAACTGAACGCGAGTGCAGACAAGACCTACCTGTCCGGACTGAGTGCAGACGAGCGGAAGGTGCTTGGTGCGCTCACGTCCGAGCAGGCCTCGGAGTTCAAGCAGTTCGGCGATCGTGTGTCGCGCGACAGTTCCGTCGCGAGCCTTGTAGCCACCGATGCTCGCGAAGCACGCGAACTGTCGTCGAGGATCGCCACCACAACCGCGCGCTCCGCCCGCGCAGATGCTTCCCTTGCCGACCGCACCGCGTTCTCTGAGCGGCTTGCCGTGGCCAGGGAGAGAGGCGATTCGATTTCAATCGACATTGCGCAGGATCCCTACAACCTGGCGATGTTCACTCGGTACGCTGAACAGTACGGGGGTACAAGCGCGTCCGCTCAACAACTGCTGAGCGCTGAACTTGCCCGACAGGCGCTGGCTCCAACCCGAAACTTCAGCGACGGCACTGGCATGCCGTCATCCTTCGACGACGTCCGCCATCTGTACACGACCAACAGCGGTGACCCGCGCGTCACGCCGGACATTGACGCTACATATCGAAGAGCGACGGGCGCGGTTCGTCAGGCTCCTCTTCCAGTCGCTCCACCGGCACAACCTGCGCCCGAACCAAGCGACGCTCGCCAGCAGATTCAGACGTCGTCGGACGATCTCCGTGGCCGGACTGCTGCTCGACGGCAAGAGTTCGATGACGAGCGGAGCCCCGGGCGCGCCGACGACGGCACGATTTCCCCACGGCAGTCGCTCTTCAAAGGCACCGCAAGGCAAGTGGCCCGGGACGCGGCCGAGACCTTCCAAGATGCCAAAGACGCGGTGAAGGGGATCATCAAGCGGTAGTCAATCGGGCCCGCGAGATGGCGGGTCCCCCTCAGGAGGCTTCATGAAGGGTGGGTGTCCCTTGTCACGCCAATAGTTGGCCGCGAGGTCCTCGGAAGTCACGCCGGAACCTGGAATGGGATTGGCTGTGAGCGATCGAGACACCTGCCCCCGCCCAATCTTGAGCAGCGCACCCCCCACTGCAGCCCCCACGAGGGCGCCGACCGCCGCGAGGACAAGCCGCGTGGCCAAAGCTTCGTCCTGCCCTATCGCCCACCCGGCCAGGGCACCCGCAAGGACAAGCACCAAGAAGGCCAGCATTCGCATTTGAAGTGAGGTCAACTCAAGCTCACGGAAGACAGTGTCCTAGTCTTCGAGCTTCACGCTGTTGCAGCCTGTGTCCGAAACGACCTTTGAGGGCCAACACCTGAGCCGTCTCTGGTCGGTCCGGAGGAAGCCTACACAAACATCAGGCTTCCGTGGTGCTCTCCCGCGTGGGCTCGCAGGGCACAGCGGGACGCTGCCCCGGAGTTCGGCAGTTCTTCAAGGAGTCCAGGTAGTCGGCCCAGGCGCTCATCATGTCGCGCCGCTGTTCGATGAACTCCGCCCTGTCGTAGGCAGCGCCCAGCGGGCCGGACTTCCCATGTGCCAGCTGGGCCTCGATCACGTCCGGCGCCACGTTGAGCCGCTCCACCATCACGGTACGGGCCATCGCCCGGAATCCATGGGGAGTCATCGTCTCGTTGTCGAAGCCTAGCCGGCGCAGGGCAACGCGGACCGTGTTCTCGCTCATCGGCCGCTTGGCACTGATCAGGGACGGAAACACGTATCGCCCTCGGCCGGTCAGCGGCATCAGGTCCTTCAGAGCGTCTACAGCCTGGGTGGCGAGCGGAACCAGATGCGGCCTTCCGTTGATCTTCTCCCGCTTTGTCCGCTTCATCTTGGCGGAGGGTATCGCCCACATCCTTGCCTCGAGATCCAGCTCGGCCCACTCCATCTGCCGGATGTTCCCTGGCCGCTGGAAGAGCAGTGCCGACAGAAGCAGTGCCGCCCGGGTGACGGGGTGACCGTGGTAGCCGTCGATCGCGCGCATCAAGTCGCCGACCTGATCCGGTTCGACGATCGCCGAGACGTGCCTCGTCAGCACCGGCTTCAGTGCGCCGCGCAGATCCGAAGCGGGGCTGCGCTCACAACGTCCGGTCGCAACGCCGTATCGAAACACTTGCCCGCAGGCTTCCAGCAGAGAGTGAGGCAGTTCGCGCGTGCCACGTGCCTCGACGCGCCGCAGCGTCTGCAGCAGCATCGGTGCGCCGATCTGGGAGAGCGGAAGCTTGCCCAGCCAGGGAAGATGTCCTTCTCGAGGCGCTCCATCCAGCGCTTGGCGTAGTGATCGCTCCAGCCGACCTTCTTGGTCGCGTGGAACTCGCGCGCGGTCACCTCGAAGCTGGCGTTGGCGTCGAACCGGGAACTGAGGCGCTCCACCTGCCGCGTGAGCACCGGATCTGCGCCCGACTGATGTTGCTTGCGCGCATCATCACGTGCGACCCTGGCCTCCTTCAGACCCAGATCTGGATAGCCCCCGAGGGCAAGGCGCTTCTCCTTCCCGTCGAAGCGGTACTTCCAGAACCAGCGCTTGGACCCAGAGGGCGAGACCTCCAGGTACAGACCGCCGGAATCGGCCAGGCGCACGCGGGGCCTACCCGCGTCGCAACTCGCGTTCTTGCACTGCTTGTCGGTGAGCATGGGGGAACAAAACATCAAATGGCTGCGAACACGCCATTTGTTCCCCCAGATGTTCCCCCAACTTCGCTGCGCTGCCGTGGGACGGCAGGAACCTTCCTGACTCAAGCGACCGGCTAAGTCGTTGATTTGGCGGGAAGTTCGGTCCGGCATGGGACCTGATGAAACGCTGGGATGGGGTGGCTGATGGGACTCGAACCCACGACGACCAGAATCACAATCTGGGACTCTACCAACTGAGCTACAGCCACCGCCGAAGCGGCGAAGTATAGCGGGCGGGCCCCGCCGCCGCGCTCAGAACCCGGTCGCCGCCGAAGCGGCCGCCGCCGCAGCGGCGACCTTCGCTTCGGGCTTGATCTCGACCTTGTAGCGCTTCTTCAGCGCCTCGAGGTAGGCCTCGGTCTCGGCCATCGCGAAGGCCTGCGCGTACTGCTCGCGCAGCGGGTCGGGGCCGCCGGGCGTGGCGCCGGACGGCAGTTCGCGCGGCAGCACCTTCGTCACGCGCAGCACCGCGTAGCCCTGGGCGCCGAGGTCGACGCCGCGCAGTTGCGGCAGTTGCGTCGCGTCAGCGCGCATCGCCGCTTCGAGCAGCGCCGGCGGCAGCACGCGCGCCTGCATGCGCGAGACGGTCAGCGTCTCGCCGAGCGTCTCGTTCGGTGCCGCGCGCACAGCGGCCAGGCGCGCTTCGCCGTCCTTGCGCGCCATTGCGGCCGCCTGCTCGGCGACGACACGCTCGCGCACCGCGTCGCGCACCTCGGCCAGCGGCTGCGCGCGCCGGCTGGTGCTGCACGACGCGCGCCGCGGCGAGCTGGTTCGGGCCGACCTCGACGGCGTCGGTGTTGCGCTTGTCGCGCACCGCGTCGGCCGGCGAACACGGCCGTCAGCAGCTTGGCCGACGCGAGCGCCCCGCTGGCGCCTTGGGCCGGCGTGCGCGCGACAGTGGCCGTCTGCTTCTCGAGCTTGAACTTGTCGATCAAGGGCTTCAGGCTGTCGGGCTGCTCGTAGGCCATGTTGGTGAACTGCTCGGCCGCGGCCGGCCACTCCTTGGCGACCTTCGTCTTGCGCAACTCGGTGGCGATCTCGGCCTTCACGTCGTCGAACGCGCGCGCCTTGCCGCCGCGCACGCCGGTGACCATCACGACGTGCCAGCCGAACTCGCTTTCGACCGGCCCGCCCACCTCACCTTGCGCCAGTGAGAACACCGCGTCTTCGAGCGCCTTGCTGGCCATCGCGCCGCGGCGCGCGAACTCGAGGTCGCCGCCGAGCGCGGCCGACGCCGTGTCCTGCGAGTTCTTCTTCGCGAGTTCCGCAAACGACGCCGGCCGCGCCTTCGCCTGCTCGAACAGCGCCGTCGCTTTCGCCTTCGCCGCGGCCTTCTGCTCGGCCGTGGCCGACGCGTCGGCCTGGATCAGGATGTGGCTGGCGCGGCGCTCCTCGGGCTCGGTGAAGCGCGCGACGTTGGCGTCGTAGAACTTGCGCAGTTCGTCGTCGCCGAGCGCCAGCCCGCGCGCCAGCGTGTCGGCATCGAGGACGACGTACTCGATCTGCGCCTGTTCGGGCGTGCGGAACAGATCCTGGTGGCCGCGGTAGTACGCCTCCAAGTCCTCGTCGGACGGGTTGATCTTCGCGCGGTAGGCCACCGGGTCGAAGCGCTGCACCTGGATCTCGCGCCGCTGCAGCAGCGCGTCGACGACTGCGCGGCCGTCGATGAGGGTGCGAAGCCCGAACCGGCCACCCCGGCCAGCACCTGGCGCATGCCGTAGTCCTGGCGCAGCCGCTGGTCGAACATCTCGGGTGTCATGCCCAGTTGCGCCAGCAGTTCGCGGCTGAGCTTGCCGTCGGCACCGCGCAGGCCGGCGTATTGCGGATCGCTGTCGAACAGGCGCGCCATCCGCGGCACGCTCGGGAAGAGGTGCAGGTCGCCGGCGGCGGCCATCAGCAGCCGCTCGCGCAGCAGCGTGTCCAGCGTCTGCATGCGCGCCGGCTCGGTCTTCAGCATCTCGGCCGCCTCGGCGCCCTGGCGGCGTGCGCGGTCGACGACCCGCGCGTGCGCATCGTCCCACTCGCCGCGCGTCACGTTCTGCCCGGCGACACGCGCCACCGTCTCGTTGGCCGCCGACTGGAAGCGCGAATATCCCTCGATGCCGAAGACCACGAACGACGGGATGATCAGCAGCAGCAGGAAGCCCAGCGTCAGGCGCGAGTGGGTGCGGACGAAGTCGAACATGGCGGTTCCCGAAAGCGAAGGCCGCAAAAGAAAGAGCGAACCGCGGTTCGCTCTTGTTCTCTCGGGGCTGGGCCGGAATTCTATCGAAGGCAGGGTTGGTGGGTGCTGACGGTCTCGAACCGCCGACCTACGCCTTGTAAGGGCGCCGCTCTACCAACTGAGCTAAGCACCCGCCTTTGCGGACTTGCGGCCTTGCGACCGCTTCACCGGGGCATGCAGCGTGCCGCGGCGATCGAACTTCAGAGCGCGTCGCGCAGGCCCTTGCCGGGTTTGAACTTCGGCACCTTCGCGGCCTTGATCTTGATCGCCGCGCCGGTGCGCGGGTTGCGGCCGGTGCGCGCCGCGCGCTTGGTGACGGCAAACGTGCCGAAACCGGTGATGGTGACCGAACTGCCCTTCTTCAACGCCGTGCGCACCGCGCCGGTGAGGGCGTCCAGCGCGCGCCCGGCGGCGGCCTTGGACAGGTCCGCCTCGGTGGCGATGTGTTCGATCAGTTCACTCTTGTTCACTTCGCTTCCTCCTCGAAGGTGCTGCGTTGCCGAGGTGCGGTTGAAGGGTCGTCGCGACGGCGGGGGAGGCGGATTCTAGGCCGCACCCCGAGGCACGTGGCCGCTGCGCAAGGGCGGGTGCCGCGCGTGATTCCACCGTTGACAACCACGGCCCGCCGGCCCTACGGCGCCAAGCGTTTTTTGCACGCCACGCGTGTTACGTCCGCGCCGGGCTGCGCACGACGAGCCACACGCCGGTGGCGGTGAGCGCAAGCCCCGCGAGCACCGGAAGGCCGAGCGGCTCGCGGAACAGCAACCACGCCATCACCGCCGTTGTCGGCGGCACGAGGTACAAGAGGCTCGTCACGCGCGTCGCCGCGCCGCGCTGGATGAGCAGGAACAACAACGAACTGCCACCGAGCGTCAGGCCGAGCACCGACCAGGCCATCGCGCCGATCAGTTCCGGGTGCAGGGTGAACGGGATGTCTTCGAGCCACGCGAGCGGCGCCGTGACGACGAGCGCCGCGGCGAGCTGCACCGTATTGGCCGTGCGCACGTCGCACGGCTGCACGAAGCGCTTCTGGTACAGCGTGCCGATGGTGATGCCGGCCAGCGCCAGCAGGCACAGCGAGAAGTTGAACGCCGTCACCTCGCCGGCGCCGAGCTTGCGCCAGACGACGAGCACGAGGCCCGCCAGGCCGAGCGCGAGGCCGAGCCACTGCCGCGGCGCGACGCGGTGCTCGCGGCCCTGCACGGCGCTGACCCACAGCGCCGTCAGCACCGGCTGCAGACCGACCACCAGCGCCGACGTGCCCGCGCCGATGCCGGCGCGCACCGCCGCCCACACGCCGCCGAGGTACACCGCGTGCATCAACACGCCGGTCACCAGCAGGTGCAGCCACTGCGTGCGCCCGCGCGGCCACGGCGCGCGCACGAGCGCGATCCACAGCGCGAACGCAGCGATCGACAGCGCATAGCGCCAGGCGAGGAACCCCATCGGCCCGGCGTGCGGCATGCCGAAGCGGGCGACGACGAAGCCCGTGCTCCAGATCAGCACGAAGACGGCCGGCATCGCCGCGAGCCAGGCGGTGTCCGCGGACGGCGCGCCAGGCTGCGCACCAGCCGGCCGGCCGGGCGTGGGGGCGCTCATCGCGGGCCGGCGCCGAGGTCTACTTCGCCTTGGCGCGGATCTCGGGGATCGCGCGCTTCAGGTAGTAGGCCATCGACCAGATCGTCAGCACCGCAGCCAGCCAGATCAGCGCCGTGCCCCACAGCCGCGTGTCGACGACGCCGAACAGCGCCCCGTCGTACAGCAGGAACGGGATCGCCACCATCTGCACGAGCGTCTTCGCCTTGCCCACCATGTGCACGGCGACGCTGCGGCTGGCGCCGATCTGCGCCATCCACTCGCGCAGCGCGGAGATCGCGATCTCGCGGCCGATGATGATCAGCGCGACGAAGACATCGGCGCGCTCGAGGTGCACGAGCACCAGGACGCTCGCGCAAACGAGGAACTTGTCGGCCACCGGGTCGAGGAAGGCGCCGAACGACGAGGTCTGGTTGAGCCGGCGCGCGAGATAGCCGTCGAGCCAGTCGGTCAGCGCGAACAGCACGAACAGCACGGTGGCGATGACGTTGCGCATCTCCGCCGGCCACGGCAGGTAGAACACGCCCACGATCAGCGGAATCGCGGCAATGCGTGCCCAGGTCAGCAGCGTGGGGACGGTGAGGAACATCGGTCGAACGGGATGCGCCCGCGCCACGCGCGTGTGCGCGAGGCGTCGTGGGCCGCCGGCATTCTCGCCGCATTTTTCGCTGCCCCCGGGAGGGGCTTCGACAGGCTCAGCCCGAACAGCCTCGTCTCAATGCAGCGCGCGATAGATCTCCTCGGCCAGCTCGCGCGAGATGCCCTCGACGCTGGCGAGGTCGTCGACGCCGGCGCTGACGACCCCGCGCACGCCGCCGAAGCGCTGCAGCAGTCGCGCGCGCTTGCGCGGGCCGACGCCGGGGATCTCCTCGAGGCGGCTGCCGCCGGTGCGCACGCTGGCGCGGCGCGCGCGCATGCCGGTGATCGCGAAGCGGTGCGCCTCGTCGCGGATCTGCGCCACGAGCATCAGCGCGGCCGAGTCGTGGCCGAGCGCGACCTTCGGCCGTGCGTCGGCGAAGACCAGTTCCTCGAGGCCGACCTTGCGCCTTTCGCCCTTCTCGACGCCGGCGATGAGGCCGATGTCCAGGCCGATCTCCTCGAACACCTCGCGCGCCACCGCGACCTGGCCGCGGCCACCGTCGACGAGCACGAGGTCGGGCAGGCGCGCGGCGGGGCCGCCGGTACGCCGGCGCGCCGGCGCGACAGGCGCTTCGCTTGCGGCTTCGGTGGCAGGCGTCGCAGCCGCCGTAGCCGCGGCAGCCGGCTCGGCCGCGTGGGCCTCGTCCTCACCGCTCTGCCCGACCTCGCCCACTTCGCCACCGCCGGCCGCCACCGCTTCGGCCAGCCGCGCGTAGCGCCGCGTCAGCACCTGCCGCATCGCCGCGTAGTCGTCGCCGCCGGTGATGCCTTCGATGTTGAAGCGGCGGTACTGCGAAGGCTGCATGCGGTGCCCTTCGTAGACGACGCAGCTGGCCTGCGTCGACTCGCCGGCGGTGTGGCTCACGTCGAAGCACTCGATGCGCAGCGCCGCCGGGTCGTCGATGTCGAGGTCCAGCGCCTCGACGAGCGCGCGCGTGCGCTGCTGCTGCGAGCCCTCCTCGGCGAGCAGCCGCGCCAGCGCCAGTTCGGCGCCGCGCGTCGCCATTTCGAGCCAGACGCGCCGCTGCTCGCGCGGCTGGTGCGTGGCGCGCACCTTCACGCCGCCGGCCGCCGCCAGCGCATCGACCAGCGCCGGGTCCAGCGGGTGGCTCGTGATCAGCTGCGGCGGCACCGGCTGGCCGAGGTAGTGCTGGGCGACGAAGGCGTCGAGCACGACCGCCTCGGGCGCGCGGCGCGCGGTCGGCACGCTGGTCTCCGACTCGGCTTGGCCCGCCATCGCCGCGCCCTCGTCGACGTGCGTCGGGAAGTACGCGCGGTCGCCCAGGTGCCGGCTGCCGCGCACCATCGCCAGGTTCACGCAGGCGCGGCCGCCGGCCACCTTGACGGCGAGGATGTCGACGTCCTTGTCCATCGCCGACAGGCTGCTCGCCTCCACCGCCTGCTGGTGCAGCACGCGCGACAGCGAGCCGATGCGGTCGCGCACCTCGGCCGCCTTCTCGAAGGCCAGCGCCTCGGCGTGGCCCATCATCTGCGCCTGCAGATCCTCGATCACCGCCTGCGCCTCGCCGCGCAGGAAACGCTCGGCGTCGTGCACGTCACGCGCGTAGTCGGCGACGCTGACGGCGCCGACACACGGCGCCGAGCAGCGCTCGATCTGGTGCAGCAGACACGGCCGGCTGCGGTTGCGGAACACCGTGTCCTCGCAGGTGCGCAGGAGGAACACCTTCTGCACGAGCTGGATCGTCTGCTTCACCGCCCAGGCGTTGGGGTAGGGCCCGAAGTAGCGGTGCCGGCGGTCGACGGCGCCGCGGAAGTAGGCGACGCGCGGGTACTTCAGCTCGGCCGCGGCGGCGCCGGCGGCCTCGGCGCCGCTCTTGCCCGGCGCGCCGGTGATCTTCAGGTACGGGTAGCTCTTGTCGTCGCGAAAGAGGATGTTGAAGCGCGGCGCCAGCGCCTTGATCAGGTTGTTCTCGAGCAGCAACGCCTCGGCCTCGCTGCGCACCACCGTCGTCTCGAGCCGCGCGATGCGCGCGACCATCGAGCCGATGCGCGTGCCGTCGTGCTGGCGGTGCAGGTAACTCGAGACGCGCTTCTTCAGGTCGCGCGCCTTGCCGACGTACAGCACCTGGTCGGCGGCGTCGATCCAGCGGTAGACGCCCGGCAGGCCGGGCAGCGCGGCGACCTCGGCGAGCAGGCGCTCGCGCGTGGCGTCGGCTGCGGCGGCGGGAACGGCCGCGGGCGGCTCATCAAGCCGTGCATCGGGCCCCGCATCGGGCGCTGCATCGGTCGGTGCATCCGGCCGTGCATCGGTCCGAGCGCATGCCACCGGTTCATCGGCCGGCTCGGGCGCACGTTCAGGCACACGCTTCTTCATCGCGCTGTCATTCTGCCGGCTTCGATAATCGCGCCATGGCGGGTCGATCGGCGGCGCAACGCTGGGACATCTTCTGCCGCGTCATCGACAACTTCGGCGACATCGGCGTGTGCTGGCGCCTGGCCGCGCAACTGGCCGGCGCCGGCGACCTTGTGCGGCTGATCGTCGACGACGACCGCGCGCTGGCGTGGATGGCACCCGATCGCGCGCGGACGGCGCCCGGCGTGACGGTGCTGCGCTGGCCGCAGCCGCAAGCGCCATCGAGCGAGTTGCCCGGCGAGCTGCCCGGCGAGTTGCCCGACGTCGTCATCGAAGCCTTCGGCTGCGATCCGCCCGAGGCCTACGTCGAGCGCCTGCGCGCCGCGCGGCCGGCGCACGCGCCGGTGTGGATCAACCTCGAGTACCTGAGCGCCGAGGCCTACGTCGAGCGCTCGCACGGCCTCGCCTCGCCGCGCGCCGATGGCCTGCGCAAGTGGTTCTTCTATCCCGGCTTCACGTCGCGCACGGGCGGCCTGTTGCGTGAGCCGGGGCTGATGCAACGTCGCGCCACGTTCGAACGCGACGCCTGGCTCGCGGCGCGCGGTCTTGCGCGCTGGCCGGGCGAGCGCGTCGTCACGCTCTTCGGCTACGACAACGCGGCGGTCGGCCCGTGGCTCGCCGAGCTGGCCGCGGCGCCGACGCTCGTGCTGCTGGCACCGGGCCCCGCGCAGCCATGGGCGCAGGCCGTGTCGGCGTCCGGCCTGCGCCTCGTACCCCTGCCCTGGCTCGACCAGCACGAGTTCGACCACCTGCTGTGGTCGGCGGACCTGAACGCGGTGCGCGGCGAGGACTCGCTCGTGCGCGCGCTGTGGGCCGGCGTGCCTTTCCTCTGGCAGGCCTACCCGCAACACGATGGCGCGCACGCCGCCAAGGTGCGCGCGTTGATGGCGACGCTGGCCCTGCCGGCCGGCGTGGCCGCCGCGCACGAGGCATGGAACGGCCTGGCGCCGTGGTCCGCGCTGCCCGACCCGGCGGCCACGGCGCCGTGGCATGCCGCGGTCGGCGCGGCGCGCGCGCGGCTGCTGCAACAGGACGACCTGGCGACGCAGCTGCGCCGCTTCGTGCTCGAACGGACCCACGAACGCGCCCGAGACGGTCCGGGCTGCTAAAATCCGCAGCTTCGCCCGCCAGGGCGGACAGCAATGGCGCGCCACGCGCGCATCCGCACGCGCCACGCGCGTGGGCACCACCCCAGGGAGCGCCCCACGGGCGCCGGGAACCACCTATGAAACTCGCTCAAGAAATCCGCGCCGGCAACGTCATCATGCAGGGCAAGGACCCGATGGTCGTGCTGAAGACGGAATACAGCCGCGGCGGCCGCAACGCGGCCACCGTGCGCATGAAGATGAAGAACCTGCTCAACGGCGGCGGCGCCGAAGTGGTGTTCAAGGCCGACGACAAGATGGATCCGATCGTGCTCGACAAGCGGGAGTGCACCTACTCCTACTTCGGCGACCCGATGTACGTCTTCATGGACGGCGAATACAACCAGTACGAGGTCGAAGCCGAGAACATGGGCGACGCGATCCAGTACCTGGAAGACGGCATGCCGGTCGAGGTGACCTTCTACGACGGCAAGGCGATCAGCGTCGAGCTGCCCACCACCGTCGTGCGCCAGATCAACACCGAGCCGGCCGTCAAGGGCGACACTTCGGGCAAGGTGATGAAGCCGGCCAAGCTCGTCGGCACCGGGTTCGAGATCGCGGTGCCGCTGTTCGTCGAAGACGGTGACAAGGTCGAGATCGACACGCGCACGCACGAGTACCGCAAGCGCGTCTGACCGGCGCCGCCGGCGCGGGTCGTCCAGACCCGTCCAGACCCCAAAAAAACGGGCGCCGGCAGGTGCCCGTTCTCGTTTCCGCCACCAACGCATGCCGTTCGATTTCGACGCCGCCGTCCAGGCGCCCTTCCGCATGCAGCCGGGCCTGCGCCGCATCGGCGCGGGTGTGGCGCACTTGACGCCGCTGGCGCCCGGCTCGCGCCACCAGCGCGAGAAGCTCGCGGTGCTGTCGGCCTTCGCCCCGCAGGCGCTGCTCGTGCGCGCGGGCTTCGATGCGGCGCCGGCCACCGCGGCGCTCGCCGCCCACGCCGCCGCCGAGCACCCGCAGGCCTGGGCCTGGGACGGCCGGCGCGCCACCGCGCTGCACCTCGGCACCGCGGTCGATGGCGACGGGAACGTCGTGCAGACCGCGCCTGGCCAATTTGGCCTCGGCGACGAGGTGGCGCGCTGCCTGCGCGGCCTGCCGCCCGGCTGGCGCCTGGCCGCGCTGCTGTCGCTGGCGTTCGCCGAGGACTTCGCAATCGTCGACGCGCGCGACGGCACGATCCCGTGGCTCGCGGTGACGTTGCCCAGCCACTGGGCGCCCGAGACGAAGGTCGGCCGCCACTTCGCCGAGGTGCATGCGCCGGTGGCCGACAGCACGATGCTGCTGAAGGCGTCGGCGGGGCTCGTGCAGTTGATCAGCGGCGGTGGTGAGAGCAGCGACGGCGCACCGCCGCGCTGGGAACGCTTCGTCTGGACGGTCACCGACCACCCGCGGCTGCACGCCCACCCCGAGCGCGTCGCGCACCCGCGCTGGCAGGACACGCCCGTCGAGCGCGCCTGGTTCCGCAGCGAGCGGCAGACCTTCATCGCGCTGCCGGCGCTGGCGCAGGCCGTCTTCACGATCGAGGTCGCGGTGACGCCGCTGGCCGAGGTGGCGGCCGACGCTCAGCGCGCCGCGCGGCTGCATGCGGCGATCGCCAGCATGAGCGACGCGGTGCTCGCCTATCGCGGGCTGGCCGAAGTGCGCGAGCCGCTGCTCGGCTGGCTGGAAGGGCAGGCCGCCGTGCCCTCATCGGCGCCGTCGGCTGAATCGGCGGCGTCGACCGTATCGCCTGCATCGGCCTCATCGGCTACGCCTCCCGCCCAGGCCCGCACGTGAAGACGGCGCCGATCACCCCGGCGGCGATCGACTTCGACGCCGACGGCGTGCCGTTCGCGCCTGCCTTCGGCGACCGCTACCACGCGCGCGCCGGCGCGCTCGGCCAGGCCGAGCACGTCTTCCTGCGCGGCAACGGCCTGCCGCAACGCTGGGGGGCACGCGCGCGTTTCGTGATCCTCGAAACCGGCTTCGGCCTCGGCCTGAACTTCCTCGCCACCTGGGCCGCGTGGCGGCGCGATGCGGCGCGCTGCGACCGCCTGCATTACGTGGCGATCGACCTGCACCCGCCGACGCGCGCCGATCTGGCACGTGTGCACGCGGCGGTGCTGGGGGGCGACGCTGGAGGCGGTGATCGCCATAGTGGCGGGAATGGCGGCGACGGCGAAAGCGCCGCGAGCGCCCCGATGGCACCACTGGCCGCGCAGCTGCGCGACGCCTGGCCGCCGCTCACCGGCGACCTGCACCGGCTCGCCTTCGACGGCGGCCGCGTCGAGCTGCTGCTCGCCTTCGGCGACGCCGCATCGTGGCTGCGCCGGCTGCAGCTGCGCGCCGACGCGATCTACCTCGACGGCTTCGCGCCCGAACACAACGCCGCGATGTGGTCGGAGGCGCTGTTCGCGGCGCTGCCGCCGCTGTGCGCCGCCGGCGCGACCGCGGCGACGTGGAGCGTGGCGCGCCCCGTCGCCGACGGGCTCGCGCAGCACGGCTTCGAGGTCGAGCGCGCGCCTGGCTTCGCCGGCAAGCGCGAGATGACGGTGGCGCGCTTCGCGCCGCGGCACCGCGCGGCACCGTCGCCGCGCCGGCAGTCGGCGATGCCCTCGGCGCGTGAGGCCCTCGTCGTCGGCGCCGGCATTGCCGGTGCGACGGTGGCGCGTGCGCTGGCGGGCCAGGGCCTCGCCGTCACCGTGCTCGAAGCAGCGCCGGCCGCCGCCACCGGCGGCTCGGGCAACATGGCCGGACTCGCGCGTTGCCTCGTCGCGCGCGACGACGGCGCGCATGCGCGCTGGCACCGCGCCGCGGCGCTGCAGGCGCAGCGCGAGATCGCGCCGCTCGTTGGCGACGGCAGTTCTGCAGGCGTCATCGCGGGCCACCTCGGCGGTGTGCTGCACCTCGCCGACGACGTGCACGACATGCGCCGGCGCGCCGCCGCCGCGGCCTGGCCGGCCGAACTCGTGCAGGCCCTCGACGGCGAGGCCGCGGCGGCGCTGGCCGGCGTGCCCGGCCTCGGCCCGGCGTGGTTCTTTCCGGGCGGGGGCTGGGTCGATCCGTCGACGCTCGTGCGGCATCTCTTGGGCGGCGCTGGCGCTGCGGTTGCGTGCAGTCACCGCGGCGATGGCGGCCCGGATGCGCCCAGCGTGCTCGACCTGCGCGGCGCGATCACGCTGCGCACCGGCTGCCGCGTCGAGCGGTTGCAGCGGCGCGGCTCGCGCTGGCTCGCCTGCGACGAGCGCGGCGTGCCGCTGGCCGAGGCCGACGTGGTCGTGCTCGCCAACGCCGCCGATGCGGCACGGCTGGCGCCCGGCGCGGCCGACGTTGGCTCCGCCGCAAACGCAACCGCCGCAGCCCCGTACGCCTGGCGCGTCGGCCGCACGCGCGGCCAGGTGACGCGGTTGTCGGCGGCTGACCTCCGCGACGCGGGGCTGCCGCAGCCACCCCTTCTGCCGTTGGCGCGCAACGGCTACCTGATCCCGCTGCCCGACGGCGGCGCGCTGTGCGGCGCGACGCAGACGAGCGACGACGACGACCCAGCGCTGCGCGACGCCGACCATGCGCACAACCTGGCGGTGTTGCGGCGGCTGACGCGTGCGTCGCGGCCGGCCGCGCCCGGCGCAGCGAGCGACCTGAGCGCCCTCGACGGTCGTGTCGGCTGGCGCTGGCACACCGACGACCGCCTGCCGCTCATCGGCGCGCTGCCGCTGCGCGACGGCGCCCCGGGCACCGCCCACGCGCTCGCCTCACGGCTGGCACAGCCGCGCCACGTACCGCGTGATGCGGGCCTCTTCGTGCTCGCGGCACTCGGCTCACGCGGCATCACGAGCGCCGCGCTCGCCGCGCACGTGCTCGCCGCGTGGATCTGCGACCCGCCGATGCCGGTGGACACCGACCTGCTCGACGCCGTCGACGCGGCGCGCTACGTCTCCCGCGCGGCACGCCGCGGGCCGCGCGCGCTATGAGCGATAACGCGTCGCGGCGAGCTTGCTCGTTGCGCAGGGCCCTTCGACCTCAGGGCGGGGCTTCGACAGGCTCAGCCCGAACGGACGACTTATCCGGCCGAATAGCGCAGCGTCCGCACGCCCTCGGCCGTGCCGAGCAGGCACACCTGCGCGCGGTGGCGCGCGAAGATGCCCACCGTCACGACGCCCGGCCACTGGTTGATCTCGGCTTCGAGCGCCGGCGGGTCGGTGATGACGAGGCCGCGCACGTCGAGGATCGGGTGGCCGTTGTCGGTGCGTACGCCGGCACGCGCGCTCGCCGTGCCGCCGATCGCGGCGAAGCGCCGCACGACCTGCGGCAACGCCATCTCGATCACCTCCACCGGCAGCGGGTAGCGGCCGAGCACGTCGACCGCCTTGCTCGCGTCGGCGATGCAGACGAAGCGTTCGGCGAGGTCGGCGACGATCTTCTCGCGCGTCAGCGCCGCGCCGCCGCCCTTGATCATGTAACCGCGCGAGTCGATCTCGTCGGCGCCGTCGACGTAGACCGGCAGCCGCTCGACCTCGCCGGCCTCGAGCACGCGGATGCCGCGCGCGCGCAACCGCTCGGTGCTGGCGACGCTGCTGCTCACCGCGCCGGCCACCGGCACCGGCATCGCCGCCAGCGCGTCGATGAAGTGATTCACCGTGCTGCCGGTGCCCACGCCGATCACGCGGCCCGGCGTCACGTACTCGATCGCGGCGCGGCCGACCAGCGCCTTCAGTTCGTCTTGGGTCATGGCGCCGATTATCCGAAGGTGCTGGGCCGAGCGGCTGAGACAATCGCGCGCATGTCGTTCATGCGCCTGCCCGCCCTACCCTATGGCCTCGCCCGCCCGTTCCTCTTCGGCCTCGACGCCGAGACGGCGCACGACCTGACCATCGCAGCGCTGGCGCGGTTGCAGAACACGCCGGCGATGTGCGCCTGGGCGCGCGAGCGGGTCGCCGACGCGGTGACGGTGGCCGGCATCACGTTCCCCAACCGCATCGGCCTCGCCGCCGGCCTGGACAAGAACGGACAGTGCATCGACGGTCTCGGCGCGATGGGTTTCGGCTTCATCGAGGTCGGCACCGTGACGCCGAAGGCGCAGCCCGGCAACCCGAAGCCGCGCCTGTTCCGCCTGCGCGAGGCCGAGGCATTGATCAACCGGCTCGGCTTCAACAACGACGGCCTCGCCGCCTTCGTCGCCAACGTGCAGCGCGCGACGAGCTTTCGCGCCGGCGGCGGCATCGTCGGGCTGAACATCGGCAAGAACGCCGCGACGCCGATCGAGCGCGCCGCCGACGACTACCTGCTCGGCCTGGCCGGCGTCTACGCGCACGCCGACTACGTCACCGTCAACATCTCGAGCCCGAACACGAAGAACCTGCGCGCGCTGCAAGGCGACGAGGCACTCGATGCGCTGCTCGGCACGCTCGCGGCGCGTCGCGACGAGCTGACCGCCGAGGCCGGCCGGCGCGTGCCGATGTTCGTGAAGATCGCGCCCGATCTCGACCTGGCGCAGATCGACTTGATCGCCGCGACGCTGGTGCGGCACGGCATCGACGGCGTGGTCGCGACGAACACGACGCTTTCGCGCGACGCGGTGAAAGGGCTGCCGCATGCCGACGAGACGGGCGGCCTGTCGGGCCGGCCGGTGTTCGAGGCAAGCAACCGCGTCATCGCGCGGCTGCGCGCGCGGCTGCCGGCGCGCTTCCCGATCATCGGCGCCGGCGGCGTGATGAGCGGCGCCGACGCGGCCGCCAAGCTGGCCGCCGGCGCCGACCTCGTGCAGGTCTACACCGGTCTCATCTACCGCGGTCCGGCGCTCGTGCACGAGGCGGCGCAGGCGCTGGCGGTGGCCGGCGCGGCGAGGGCGAAGGCCGAAGCGGCCGCCGAGGTGAACCCATCGAAGGCCATCGCCGATCGAGCCAAGAGCGCACGAAAGGCCACGCGTGCACCCCGAGCCTGAGGCGCCTGCCGACACCGGCACGAAAGGAGCGCAGCAAGGACCGCAGCACGGTGCGCTGCACGGCGCGACCGGCGCCCTGCACGGCGTGCGCGTCGTCGAACTGGCGAGCATCGGCCCCGGCCCGTTTGCCGCGATGCTGCTCGCCGACCACGGCGCCGAAGTGCTGCGCATCGAGCGCCCCGGCCCCGAGGGCCACGACGAGGTGCGGCACGACCCGGTGACGACGCGCGCTCGAGCGCGCCGCCTCGTGCTCGACCTGAAGTCGGCGGCCGGCCGCGACGCGCTGCTCGCCGAGGTCGAGCGTGCCGACATCCTGCTCGAAGGCTTCCGGCCCGGCGTGATGGAGCGCCTCGGCCTCGGGCCCACCGAGTGCCACACGCGCAACCCGCGGCTGGTCTACGGCCGCATGACCGGCTGGGGCCAAGAGGGGCCGCTGGCGCTGCGCGCCGGCCACGACATCAACTACATCGCGTTGGCCGGCGTGCTGCATGCGATCGGCACCGGCGGCCCTTCGCCGTCCGCAGAAGCCGGTGTCAGCGGCGGCAAGCCGATCCCGCCGCTGAACCTCGTCGGCGACTTCGGCGGCGGGGCGTTGTACCTCGCCTTCGGCGTGCTCGCCGCGCTCGTGCAGGCGCGCACCACCGGCCGCGGCCAGGTGGTCGACGCGGCGATGGTCGACGGCGCGCTGTCGCTGATGGCGATGATCTTCGGCCGCATCGCCGCTGGCCACTGGCACGACGGCGTGCGCGCGAGCAACTCGCTGGACGGTGGGCGGCCGTGGTACGACACCTACGCCACCGCCGACGGTCGCCACGTCGCCGTCGGCGCCAACGAGCCGCAGTTCTACCGCCTGCTGTGCGAGGGCCTCGGCCTCACGGCGGCGGAAGCGGCGATGCGCGACGACCCCGGCGCCTGGCCGCGCCTGCGCGAGTGCATCGCGGCGCGTTTCGCGACGCGCACGCGCGACGAGTGGGCGGCGCGGTTCGAAGGCACCGACGCCTGCGTGAGCCCGGTGCTGACCCTCGCCGAGGCGGCGCACCATCCGCACAACGTGGCGCGCGGCAACGTCGTGCAGGCGGGTGGTGTGTGGCAACCGGCGGCCGCGCCGCGCATCACGCCGGCCAGTCAAGGCCCTGGCGGCGACGCGGCATAGAACGAACGCCGCTTCGGGCAGATCTTCGAGCGAAG
Source organism: Betaproteobacteria bacterium (assembly GCA_016716535.1). Taxonomy (GTDB): domain Bacteria; phylum Pseudomonadota; class Gammaproteobacteria; order Burkholderiales; family Burkholderiaceae_C; genus Rubrivivax. Next base: position 24,203 of record JADJWD010000006.1, read on the forward strand.
CCTGAGAGGCAGCTTCGAGCGCACTTTCGAACTAGGGGGAACCGGGCGCCTTGCCCGGGAAGCGTTGCGATTGGTCACGCAACGGCCACCTCCGCGACGCTTTCGCGTCATGTGGGACCCCCAGAATCGGTGCCCGATCGCCCCCTCGGCCGTGATGCAGATCACGACCGGCCGGCCCCTAACGCGAACCGTGCGGGAGCCCGAGATGCACCACTCCTCCGAACCGACTTCCCTCGCCTTGCAGAGCAGCGCCGCGAACACCGCCTCGGGCAACGCCACGAAGGCGGTGGCCGACGAGCTGCCGCAGCTCGTGGCGCGCGTCTACGAGACGGCGCCGCAGGAGGAGCGCCGGGTGTTGCTGGCGACGCTGCTGCGACCGCTCGGGCTGCTGTCGCTGGCAGCCATCGGCAACGGCATCTTTGCGCACCTGCGGCTGCACGGCGGCTGGCCCGAGTTCCGGCCGGCCGGCCAGGACCTCGCGCGCGTGCGCACGAGCGACGTCGCCGCGCTCGTGCACCACGTGCAGCAGGTCAGCATCGAGACGGTGTACGGCATCGCCGAAGTGCTGAAGGCCTCGCCGGTGATGGCCGGCTCGGCCACCGCCGCGATGCTGGTCGCGCTGCTCGTGCAGCAGTCGCGGCGGCGGCGCGGCGAGCGTTCGGACGAGCCGGCGGCACGCTGAAGCGGCACCTCAACCCGCGCGCGCCTGCGGCACGCGCCCCGCGCGCCGCATCGCCAGCCACAAGAACACCAGCGCTGCCAGCGGCCAGCCCTTCGAGGTGTAGCGGGCGACGAGCGCCAGCCCGATCAACATCACCTCGCGCTTGGGCGAGCGCAGCCACCACGCGGGGTCGGGCGGCGCGATGTTGACGACGGCGACCGCGGCGACGAGCAGCGCGATGGCGCCGAGTGCGGCGGTGCGCGCCGGCACGGCGAACGCCGCGCGCGCCAGCGCCCAGCCGAGCACGACGCCCAGCACGTTGGGCGGCGAGATCCACTGCCACACCGCCTGCTTCTCCCAGAACGCGATCTGCGCGATCAGACGCAGCAGCAGCGCGGCGCCCACCAGCGCCAGCAGCAGCGCGCGGCGCGGGGCCTTGTCGGCGAGCACGAGGCGCAGCACGACGCCGGCTGCGGCCAGGTTGGCGGCGACGACGAACACCTCGGTGGCGAAGTAGACGAGCGGCGCCACGCTCCAGTCGACACTGACCTGCAGGTTGCCGCGCCAGTCGCCGCTGCCGAAGAGCAGCGTGCGCTGCGCGAAGAGCGCGACGAACCAGGCCGCGAGCACGATCAGCCCCGCCTCGGCCAGATGCCCGGGCACGAGCCAGCGCTCGCGCAGGTGCCGGCCGCCGCCGCGGTGGTCCGCCAGCCACGCGGTCATGCGCACGGCGAGCGCCGCGCCTGCGATGGCGCCGAGCACGTTCATCGCCACGTCCCACAGCGACGGCATGCGGCCGGGCAGGTACACCTGCAGCACCTCGACGAGCACGCTGCCGAGCGCCGGCACCGCCGCGCCGACGGCGAACGCACGCGCGCCGCGCAGCCGCGGGTACAGCGCCAGCGCCAGGCACAGCCCGAGCGGCACGTAGCCGACGACGTTGAGGATCATGTCGAACGCCGTCGTCGAGCCCGGATTCCAGTCGAGCATCGACAGCGGCCCGAGCGCCGGCCGCCGCCAGCCGTGGAAGGGCCTGAGGCTCGCGTAGACGATGATCGGCACGATCACCGCCAGCGTCAGGCGGGCGAGCGGAAACGGCCGCGCCGCGCCGGTGCTGCGTTCGCAGCTCATCTCCCTCTCGTTCGCTCCTGGTTCGGCCTTCATTCGTTCTTCGATCATTCGCCAACCACGACACCTTCGCGCCGCGCATCGGCCGCGCCGTGCCAGCCGCTGCCGGCGCGTTGCAGCGCGTGCACGCCGCTCGTCAATTCGCTCTCGACCACGGTGTGGCCGAGCGCGCGCAGCGCCGCCGCGGTGGCGCTCGGAAAGCGCCCGGCCTCGAGCAGCGTCTGCGGGCCGTTGAAGGCGGCGAAGTTCGGCAGGTCGGCGGCGCGCTGCGCATCGAGCCCCCAGCGCAGCGTGCCGAGCAGCATCTTCGCCGTGTAGTGGATGATCGCCGCCCCGCCGGGTGAGCCCAGCACCATCAGCAGCCGGCCGTCGCGTGCATCGAACACGAACGTCGGGCTCATGCTCGATCGCGGCCGCTTGCCCGGCTGCACGCGGTTGGCGATCGGGCGCCCCGCCGCATCGGCCGGCGCGAACGAGAAGTCGGTGAGCTGGTTGTTGAGGAGGAACCCGCCGGCGAGCCCCGTGCCGCCGTCGGACATCAACCGCGCGCCGAATGCCGCCTCGATGCTGGTGGTGAGCGCGACCGCGTGGCCGTAGCTGTCGACGACGCTGATGTGGCTGGTGCCGCCCTCGGGCTGCGCTGGCATCGGCGCCCAGGCGGTGCCGTTGCTGGCGCGACCCGGCCGGCCGGGGGTTGCGGCGCCGGTGCTGCGGCGCAGACCGATCAGCGCCGCGCGCTCGGCCAGGTAGCCGCGATCGAGCAGCGCCGCCCAGTGGCCGCCCGGTGCGGGCGTGAAGTCGGGGTCGGCGATGTACTGGTCGCGGTCGGCGAAGGCGAGCCGCGAGGCCTCGGCGTAGCGGTGAAGCGTCTCGGGGGCGGGGACGCCGTCGGACAGCGGCGGGCCTTGCTCGGCAGCCGAGCCGCCGGCACGTTCACGTTGCGCTTCGAGCAGCCCGAGGATCTGCATCACCGTCAGGTGGCCCGACGACGGCGGCGGGAAGCCGCAGACGCGATGCAGCGGGCCCCGGTCGGTGCCCCAGTCGGTACAGACAGCCTCGCGGCGCCGCGCGGCATAACCGGCCAAGTCAGTGGCCGCCAGGCGCCCCCGCCGCGCCGCGTGGCCGCGCACCCGCGCCACGATGTCGGCGGCAATCGGCCCTTCGTGCAGCGCCGCGCTGCCGCGCGCGGCGATGGCCCGCAGCACGGCGGCCAGCGCCGGGTTCTTCAACAGGTGCCCCACCGGATGCGGCCGGCCATCGGCGGCGAAGAAGTAGGCGCGCGTTTGCGCATCAGCAGCCAGCGCCGGGTCGCGCGTCAGGCCCGCCAGCAGCGCGTGCAGCCGCGGGCTGACAGGAAAACCGCGTTCGGCCAGCACGATCGCCGGCTCGAACAGGGTTGCCCACGGCAGGCGCCCGTGCACGCGGTGCGCCGCCTCGAGCATGCGCACGACGCCTGGCACGCCGACGGCGAGGCCGCCGACGCTCGCTTGCGCACGCATCAGCGCGCGGCCGTCGGGTTGCAGGAAGAGCCGCTCATCGGCCGCCGCCGGCGCCGTCTCGCGGCCATCCCACGCAGCGACTTCGCGGCCGTCCCAGTGCAGCAGGAAGGCACCGCCGCCGATGCCGCTGCTTTGCGGCTCGACGAGCGCCAGCACCATCTGCGCGGCGATCGCCGCGTCGAGCGCGTTGCCGCCGGCGCGCAGTACGCGCCAGCCGGCCTCGGCCGCGAGCGGATGCGCCGCGGCCACCGCGGCGCGGTCGAACTGCCAACCGGGTTTGCTCTCGCGGCCCGAGGCGGCCTCGGGCTGCACGGCGGCGGGCGGGAGCGCCGTCGCGGCGGCCGGCGGCTGGCCAGGCACATGGGCCGGCTCCGGCGCCGGCACCAAGCCAGGGGCGCAGCCGGCGAGCATCAGGCCGGCCAAGGCGGCCGATCCGGCGAGGCCGGCCAGCCTGCGCAACCCGCGCAGCACCTGATGCAAGGCCCCTGTGGCCCCTCTCTTCAAACCCGCGACGCGTTCAGCGCAGGGCCACGCCGGTCTTGCTTTGCAGCTCTTCGTGCGTGACGCCGGGCGCCAGTTCGACGACTTTCAGCCCGTGCGGCGTCACGTCCAGCACCGCGAGGTCGGTGATGATGCGGTCGACGACGCCGACGCCGGTCAGCGGCAGCGTGCACTTGGGCAGGATCTTCAGGTCGATGCCGCCGTCCTTCTTCTTCGCGACGTGCTCCATCAGCACGACGACGCTCTTGACGCCGCCGACGAGGTCCATCGCGCCGCCCATGCCCTTGACCATCTTGCCGGGGATCATCCAGTTCGCGAGGTCGCCCTTCTCGCTGACCTGCATTGCGCCGAGGATGCTCAAGTTGATCTTGCCGCCGCGGATCATCGCGAAGCTGTCGTGGCTGCCGAAGATCGACGAGCCGGGGATCGTCGTCACCGTCTGCTTGCCGGCGTTGATGAGGTCGGCGTCGATCTCGTCCTCGGTCGGGAACGGGCCGATGCCGAGCATGCCGTTCTCGCTTTGCAGCCAGACCTCGATGTCGCGGGGCACGTAGTTGGCCACCAGCGTCGGGATGCCGATGCCGAGGTTGACGTAGTAGCCGTCCTGCAGCTCCTGCGCGGCGCGCGCGGCCATCTGGTCCTGGGTCCAGGGCATGTGTGTTCTCCTTGCGAGCTTCGTGCTTCGGGGCGCGCGCGTCAGGCGGCGGTCTTTTCGCGCACCGTACGCTTCTCGATGCGCTTTTCCGGCTTTGCGTTCAACACCAGCCGGTGCACGTAGATGCCCGGCAGGTGCACCGCGTCGGGGTCGAAGGTGCCGGTGGGCACGATCTCCTCGACCTCGACGACGCTCACCTTGCCGGCCATGATCACCGCCGGGTTGAAGTTGCGCGCCGTGCGGCGGAAGACGAGGTTGCCGCTCTCGTCGGCCTTCCACGCCTTGCCCAGCGCCACGTCGGGCACGAGCGCGCGCTCCATCACGTAGACCTTGCCGTCGAACTCGCGCGTCTCCTTGCCCTCGGCGACCATCGTGCCGACGCCGGTGCGCGCGAAGAACGCCGGGATGCCGGCGCCGCCGGCGCGCAGCTTTTCGGCCAGCGTGCCCTGCGGCGTGAACTCGAGCTCCAGCTCGCCGGCGAGGTACTGGCGCTCGAACTCCTTGTTCTCGCCGACGTAGCTCGAGATCATCTTCTTGATCTGCCGCGTCTCGAGCAGCTTGCCCAGGCCGAAGCCGTCGACGCCGGCGTTGTTGGAGATGACGGTGAGGTTCTTCTTGCCCGAGTCGCGCAGCGCGTCGATCAGCGCCTCGGGGATGCCGCACAGGCCGAAGCCGCCGACGGCGAGCAGTTGGCCATCGGCAACGATGCCGTCGAGCGCCGCGGCGGCGCTGGGGTAGATCTTGCGCATGAGTCTCTGGTCTCCTGGCGAGGCCGCGAAGCGTACTACGTAAGGCATTAAGTAGGCGTTACGTAGAATTCATTAATGCCCACCGAGAAGGCCCCGACGGGGATGAGCAACGAGGTTCACCGACGATGAGCACGCCCGACCCGATGGCCTCGCTGGCCGACCCCGAGATGCTGACGCACGCGCTGGCGCGCCTGTTCGCGCCGTGGGTGCGCGAGCTGGACCTGCGCGTGCTCGAGGCGCGCGCCGGCGAGGTGACGCTGGCGCTGCCGGTGACGAGCCGCCACGTGCACGAAGGCGGCGTGCTGTGCGGCCAGACGATGATGGCCGCCGCCGACACGGCGATGGTGCTGGCGGTGATGACCCGGCTCGGCGGCTTCAAGCCGATGACCACCGTGCAGCTGCAGACGAGCTTCCTGCGCCAGGTGGCCGGCACCAGCGGCACGGCACGCGTCGTCGCGCGCGTGCTGCGCATGGGCAAGAACCTCGTCTTCGGCGAGATCCAGATCCTGAACGCCGACGACGAACTCGCCGCGCACGCGACGACGACCTATGCGCTGCTCTGACGGCGCGGGTCCGTGAGCAGCACCGCCGCCGAGGCGCTCGACCATCGCAGCGCCTTCGAGCTGGCGCCGGTCGGCCTCGTCATCTCGCGCCAGCGGCTGATGCTGGACGTGAACCGCGAACTGCTGAAGATGTTCGGCGCGACGCGCGAGATGCTGGTCGGCAAGAGCTTCGAACTCCTGTATCCCTCGGCGGCCGAGTTCGAGCGCACCGGTGAAAGGATCGCCGCGCAGCTCGACGGCGCCGGCCGCTACAGCGACGAGCGGGTGATGAAGCGCCTGGGCGACGCCGGGGGCGCGCTCGCCGGCGAGCTGTTCTGGTGCCACGTCTCGGGCCGCGCGCTCGACCCCGAGCGGCCGCACGCGCAGGGCATCTGGGCCTTCGAGGACCTGTCGTCGCGGCGCGTGCTGCGTGTCGAATTCACGCCGCGCGAGCGCGAGATCGCCGCCTTGCTGATCGAGGGGCTGACGAGCAAGGCCATCGGCCGGCGGCTGGCCGTCAGCCCGCGCACCGTCGATGTCTACCGCGCCCGCCTGATGCGCAAGACGGGGGCGGCCACCACCACCGAACTCGTGCACAAACTGCTTTCCGGGCGCTGAGGTTGGGCCGCTATACCCGAGGATAGCCTTCCGTCATTTCCCCGCGCCTACCATCGCACAAGTTGTGGGACGAGCCTTTGCGCCAGGGACGGCAGGCAAAGGCACTCGAAACGAGGAGGGAATGATGGACATGGTTGTGAACGAGGCGGGCAGCCGGACTTCCGAACAGCGCGGGCGCCCGCTGCGCGTGTTCGTGATCGACGACCATCCGATGATCCGGCACGGCCTGGCGGCGATGATCAAGGCCGAGCGCGAGTTCGAATGGGTCGGTGACGCCGCCGACGGCGACGACGCGGTGCGCCTGGCGCCCGCGCTGCTGCCCGACCTGGTGCTCGTCGACCTGGTGATGCCGCGCATGGACGGCGTGGCGACGATCCGGGCGCTGAAGCCGCTGCTGCCGAAGACGCACTTCGTCGTGCTGACCAGCGTGCTCGACCCGCACGAGGTGAAGCGGGCGATGGAAGCCGGCGCCGGTGCCTACCTGCTGAAGAACGCCTCGACGCAGGAACTGGTGACGGTGATGCACACCGCCGCGCGCGGCCAGCGTGTGCTGGCGCCCGAGGTCAGCGACGCGCTGATGGCCGGCGACCGCAGCCCGCCGCCGGGGTCCGACCTGACGCACCGCGAGCGCGAACTGCTGGCGCTGATGGCGCGCGGCCTCGCCAACCAGGAGATCAGCAACCGGCTGGGCATCGCGATGCCGACGGTGAAGTTCCACGTCACCAACATCCTGGCCAAGCTGCACGCCGACAACCGCACCGAGGCGGTGCTGACGGCGCTGAAGCACCGGCTGGTGACGCTCGAATAAGGCGGGCGGTTCTCCCGCAGCAAGGGCGCCCCTCGCGGGCGCCCTTTTTCGTCGCGGCTTAGCTGACGATCGCCCGCATCCAGTCGGGCATCGGCTTGCTCTTCTTCGCCGCGAACTCGCACCAAACCGTCGTCGCGCCGCCCTCGGCGTAGACGACGCCCGGCTCGTCGGTGCGCTCCATCGTCAGGAAGGTGTCGAAGCTGCTGCGGCCGACGTCGGCCGTGTACATGCGCGTGCGCACCTCGCCGGGGTATTCGAGCTGGCGGATGAAGTTGCAGAAGGCGTTGACGATGATGACGCCCTCGCCGCTGGCCGCCGTGATGCCGTGCGGCGCCGCGACGCCGAAGAACCAGTCCAGCCGCGCCACCTCGAAGTAGCGGAAGTAGATGGTGTTGTTGACATGGCCCATCGCGTCCATGTCGCCCCAGCGGATCGGGACGATCATTTCGTGCACGAGCTTCTTCTGGTCGGGCAGGACAAAGCGCATCGGTCAGGTGTCTCGCTTGATGTCTCGTTGCGTTCTTCGTTTCACGGCGCGACGCCGAGTTCACGCGCCAGGCGCTGCACCAGCGCCTTCAGCTCGTCCACCTCGGCGGCCAGGCGCGTCTGCTCGGCTTTCAGCGCCGCCAGTTCGCCCGCGCTCACGTCCGACCCGCCCGGGGCGGCCGCGGCGCGCGACGATTGGCCCGCCGCCGCCGCTGCCAGCATCGGCTCGCCGGTCAGCAACTGCGCCCAGCGCGCCTCGCGCTCGCCCGGCGCCCGCGCCAGCTTCACGGCGCGTGGCGGCTCCTTGGCGGCCAATTCTTCGAGGAAAGCCTCGACCGACGAGATGTCGGCAAAGCGATGCAGCCGCTCGCTGTTCAAACGCAGCTCGGCCGCCGTCTGCGGCCCGCGCAGCAGCAGCACGGCCAACAGCGCCACCGCGGCGCCGGGCAGCTGCAGCGCGCGCGGCGCGTTGTGCTCGAACTTGACGACGCGGCTGCCGCCGCCTTCGAACACCAGCGACAGCGACTTCAACCCGTCGAGCGCCACCAGCACGTCGGCTTCGGTGGCCTCGATGACCGGGTCGCGCGCCGTCTTCTGGTTGCAGCCATTGACGAGCGCGTTCAGGCTCAGCGGATAGGTGTCCGGCACCGTCGCCTGCTTTTCGACGAGCACGCCGAGCACGCGTGCTTCCAGCGGCGTCAGGTGGCGCATGCGCGAGAGAGCGGAGAGCGCCCGGCTGCCGTCAGACGGACTGCCCGTCGTGCGCGGCGATCACCGCGCCGTTGACGAAGCGGCTCTCGTTGGCGCACAGCATCACCAGCAGCGCATCGAGGTCGTCGGGCTTGCCGACGCGCTTGCGCGGGAAGCTCGCGAGCAGCCGCTGCCCGGCCTCGGTCTGCCAGACGTGGTGGTTGATCTCGGTGTCGATGTAGCCGGGGCAGATCGCGTTGACGTTGATGCCGAAGCGGCCCCACTCGTGCGCCATCACGCGCGTCATGTGCACGACGCCGGCCTTGCTGATGCCGTAGACGGCGATGCCGTTGGCCACCTGCAGCCCCGCCATCGACGCGACGTTGACGATGCGCCCGCCGGTGAAGGTGCCCGGCGCCTCGCCTTTGCTGCGCGCGATCATCCTTTTCGCTACCTCCTGCGCGACGAAGAAAGCGCCGCGCAGGTTGGTGTTCATCACGTCGTCATAGCTCTCGGGTGTCACGTCGACGAGCTTCTGCGTCAGGCCGACGCCCGAGTTGTTGACGAGGATGTCGATGGCGCCCATCTCGGTCTCGGCGTGCGCGACGGCGGCGCGGATGCTCGCCGGGTCGTTGACGTCGAGCCCCACCACGTGCGCATCGCCGCCTTCGGCCTCGAGCTCGGCGCGCAGCGTCTTCAGCCGCTCGATGCGCCGCGCCGCCAGCACGACACCGGCGCCGGCGCGGCTGAGCACCCGCGCGAACTGTGCGCCGAGGCCGCTGCTTGCGCCGGTGACGAAGGCCACGCGGCCCGAGAGATCGATCTGATAGGCCAAGGCGAGCCCTCCCGTGGATGAAGCGGCGCGCCGACGACGCGCGACGCCTGATGCAAATGACGATAGCACGCAGCAACGACGGCGAAGCTGCGGCGGCGCTCGCCTCGAGCAACGCAACACCGCGGCGCGCCGCGGCATTGCCGCCGCTCATCCCCGCAGCGCCCGCGCGGCACGCGCCATGCGGCATCATCGCCGCCGCCCATGCTGCTGCGCATCGACGACCTGGCCCGACGCTATGGCCCGAGCACCGTCTTCAGCCACGTCTCGCTGCAGCTGGACCGCGGCGAGTTCGTCGCGCTGCTGGGCGAAAGCGGCGTCGGCAAGTCGACGCTGCTGAACTGCATCGCCGGCCTGGACCGCCCCGACGGCGGGCGCATCGTGCTCGCCGGCACCGACCTCGCGACGCTGGACGAAGACGCCTGTGCGCGGCTGCGGCGCCGGCACGTCGGCTTCGTCTTCCAGGCCTTCCACGTGCTGCCGCACCTGCCGGTGGCCGAGAACGTGGCGCTGCCGCTGTGGCTGGCCGGCGAGCCGCGCATGAGCGCGCTGCAACGCGCCGGCGAAGCGCTCGCCGCCGTCGGCCTCGCAGGCTTCGACGCGCGCTGGCCGGCCGAGCTGTCCGGCGGGCAGTTGCAGCGCGTCGCCATCGCGCGCGCCGTCGTGCATGCGCCGCAGTTGATCCTCGCCGACGAGCCGACTGGCAACCTCGACCCCGGCACCGCCGCCGTCGTGCTCGACGTGCTGCGCCGGCAGGTGAAGGAGGCCGGCGCCGCCTGCCTGCTCGTCACCCACTCCGAGGCCGCTGCGGCGCTGGCCGACCGCACGCTGCGGCTGACGCCGACGGGGATCGTCGCGGGTACGGCAGCTTCGACACCGGCGGCGTCACCGTCCGCCGCGCCCGGGGGCTGACGTGGGCCGCCTCGCGCACGCCGTTGCGCTGGCGCCGCTCGTCTGGCGCGAGTGGCGGCACCACCCGTGGCGGCACGCGGTCGCGCTGCTCGCGGTGAGCCTGGGCGTCGCGCTCGCGGGCTCGGTGCACCTGATCAACCGCTCGGCGCTCGGTGAGTTCGCCGCCGCGGTGCGCAGCGCCAACGGCGACCCCGACCTCAGCCTGCGCGGCCAGCGCGAAGGGTTCGACGACGGGCTCTTCGCGCGCGTCCTCGACGACGAGGCGGTGCGCCACGCCAGCGCCGTCGTCGAGCTCGAGACCTACGCGCGCGCCGGCCCCGGGGCACCGCGCCAGCCGGTGCGTGTGCTCGGCATCGATGCGCTGCGTGTCGCCGCGCTCGCGCCGGCGCTCGTGCCGCTGCCGGCGCGCGGCGAGCCCGCGCAGGTGTTCCTCGACGACGGCGTGCTGTTCGTCAACCGCGCGGCGCGCGAGCAGTGGCTCGGCGCGGCCGAAGCGGGCGCGCGCGACGGCCCGCCGACGCTGCAACTGCAAGCCGGCACCGAGTGGCTGACGCTGCGTGTCGCCGGCGACGTGGCGGTCGGCGGCGCACCGCTCGTCGTGCTCGACATCGCCGCGGCGCAGCGCGCCTTCGGCCTCGCCGGGCGCGTCTCGCGCATCGACCTGCGCCTCGCGCCCGGCAGCGATGCGCAGGCGCTCGCCCGCCGCCTGGCGCTGCCCGCCGGCGTGCAGGCGGTGGCGCCGCAGGCCAGCGAGCAGCGCGTGTCGGACCTCTCGCGCGCCTATCGCATCAACCTCACCGTGCTGGCGCTGGTGGCGCTCTTCGTCGGCGCCTTCCTCGTCTACTCGGTCGTCGCGCTGTCGGTCGCGCAGCGCACGTCGGCCTTCGCGCTCTTGGGCGTGCTCGGCATGACGGCGCGCGGCCGGCGCGCGCTGGTGCTCGCCGAATGCGCGGCGGTGGGCCTGGCCGGTGGCGTGCTCGGCATGGCCGCCGGCACCGGGCTTGCGGCGCTGGCGCTGCGCGCGCTGGCAGGCGATCTTGGCGGTGGCTACTTCCCCGGCGTGCAGCCGGCGCTGCACTGGAGCACCGCGGCGGCGCTCGGCTTCGTCGCGCTCGGCATGTTGTCGGCGATGGCCGGCGGCTGGCTGCCGGCGCGCGCGGCCGAGCGCCTGGCGCCGGCGCAGGCGCTGAAGGGCCTCGGCGAGCCGGCACGGCGCGCGCCGCCTGCCTGGCCGGCGCTCGTGCTGCTGGCGCTCGGCGCCGCGCTGGCGTTCGTGCCGCCGGTGGCCGGGCTGCCGATCGCCGCGTACCTGTCGGTGGCGGCGCTGCTGTGCGGCGGCGTCGCCTGGGTGCCGGCGGTGGTGCATGCGTTGACGAGGATCGGCGCGCCGCGCGGTGGGGCTGCGGCGCCAGCAGCGCCGCCCGAGCCATCGACACAGGCAGCGGGTACTTCGCCGCCGTTCGCGCTCGACGACGACGCGCACTCGACGCGCCGCGGCCGCGCCTCTCCCCTCGCCTGGCTCGCCTGGCGCCGCGCCGCGTTCCACCGCGCCACGGCCACTGCCGCCACCGCCGGCGTCGTCACGAGCCTCGCGCTGTCGGTGGCGCTGACGGTGATGGTCGCGAGCTTCCGCGGCGCCGTCGCCGAATGGCTCGACCAGGTGCTGCCGGCCGACCTGTACGCGCGCAGCGCTGGCAGCGCGGCGATGGCCGACGCCGCGTGGCTGCCAGCCGACTTCGAGGCGCGGGCACGCGCAGCGCCCGGCGTGCAGCGGCTCGTCGCCTCGCGCGTGCGTTCGCTGCAGCTCGCGCCCGACCGGCCGCCGGTGGCGCTGATGGCGCGGCCGTTGTCGGAAGAGGCGGCCAACGTCACTGAGGCAGCCAGCGCACGCGAGACCGCCGCCGCCGCGCGCGCACCACCGCTCGCCTTCGCCACACCGCCCCGGCCGCCGCACGGCACGCTGCCCGACGTCTTCGTCAGCGAGGCCGTCGAAGCGCTGTACGGCGCGCGGCCCGGCACGCAGTTGACGCTGCCGATCGCGTCCACGTCCGGAACCGGCGACGACGGGCGCAGCGCCGCCGGCACTGTCGTGCACGTGCGCGGCGTCTACCGCGACTTCGCGCGCCAGTTCGGCTCGATCGCGATCGACCGCGCGCTGTACCAGCGCCTCACCGGCGACCGGCGCGCCAGCGACCTGGCGATCTGGCTCGCGCCGGGCGCCGAGCCGGCGGCGGTGATGGCCGCGCTGCGCGCGCTGCTGCCCGACCCGGCGCTGCTCGACTTCGCGACCACCGGCGAGCTGCGCGCGCTGTCGCTGCGCATCTTCGACCGCAGCTTCGCCGTCACGCGCTACTTGCAGATCGTCGCCATCGTCATCGGCCTCGTCGGCATCGCCGCCAGCCTGTCGGCACAGGTGCTGGCGCGGCGCAAGGAGTTCGGCCTGCTCACGCACCTCGGGCTGACGCGCCGGCAGTTGCTGGCGCTCGTCACCGTCGAGGCGGCGGCGTGGATGGCCGCCGGTGTGCTCGTTGGCCTCCTGCTCGGGCTGGCGGTCAGCGCCGTGCTCGTGCACGTCGTCAACCCGCAGAGCTTTCACTGGACGATGGAGATGGTGCTGCCGACCGGCCGCCTGGCGGCGCTGGCCGGCGCGGTGTTCGTCGCCGGCACACTGACCGCGGCCTGGGCGGCGCGCGGCGCCACGGCGCGCAGCGCCGTGCTGTCGGTGAAGGAGGACTGGTGAACCCGGGCCGGCGGGCGTGGCTGGCGCGGCTGGCCGGGCTAGCCGGGCTGGCCGGGCTGCTCGGCGTGCCGACGAGCGCGGGCGCAGCGCCTGAAAGGGCAGGCACCGCCGAAGGCGAGACCGCGGTGCGACGCGGCCGCGCGCTCATCTTCCCGCGTGACCATGGCGCGCACCTCACGGCGCGCATCGAGTGGTGGTATGTGACTGGCTGGTTAGGCGGCGACGACGGCGATGCGCCGACATCAACTCCGACACCCACGCACGGCTTTCAACTCACGTTCTTTCGCAGCCGCGTGCGCGGCGCGGACGGCCCTTCCGCCCCGCCCCTCGGCCGCTTCGACCCGCGCCACCTGCTGTTCGCACACGCCGCCGTCACCGACCTCGCGGCCGGCCGCCACCTGCACGCGCAGCGCCTGGCGCGCTGGAACGGCGATCCTGCCAGCGGCCCCGACCGCGCGGCCATCGACGACGGCCACGTGCGCGTCGGCCGCTGGCAGCTGGCACGCGACGCGGCAAGCCCGTGGCAGGCGTCGCGCTGGCAGGCGCGGCTGGCGGCCGACAGCTTCAAGCTCGCCGCGACGCTGCAAGCCGCGGCGCCGCCGCTGTTGCAGGGCGACGCCGGCTTCTCGCGCAAGGGCCCCGAGGAACACCAGGCGAGCCACTACTACAGCCTGCCGCAGCTCGACACCCGCCTGGCGCTCGAACTGAACGGACGCCCGCTCGCGCTCGCCGGCCGCGCCTGGCTGGACCACGAGTGGAGCGACGAGCTGATGCACCCGCAGGCCGTCGGCTGGGACTGGATCGGCATCAACCTCTTCGACGGCAGCGCGCTCACCGCCTTCAGGCTGCGGCGTGCCGACGGCAGCACGCTGTGGGCGGGCGGCAGCCTGCGCGCGGTCCCTGCGGCGGATGGCGCAGCCGCAGGCGCCAGCAGCACACGCGCCTTCGCGCCGAACGAAGTGGCCTTCGAGCCAGGCAGGCGCTGGCGCAGCGCCGCCACCAACGCCGTCTACCCGGTGACCTGGCAGGTGCAGACGCCCGCCGGCCGGCACCAGTTGCGCGCGCTGCTCGATGCCCAGGAGCTCGACAGCCGCGCCAGCACCGGCGCGGTGTACTGGGAAGGCCTGGCCGAACTGCTCGACGAGCAGGGCCGGCGCATCGGCCTCGGCTACCTCGAGATGACGGGCTACGCGGCGCGGCTCAGGCTGGGCTGAAGGGCGAGCCGTTGGAGGTCGGGTCAGCTCTTGTCCGCCCGCGACCCATCCCGCGCCGGCCCCGGGGCCGGGCGTTCGCCGGCGTCCACCGGCGCGGCGCGCACGCAGTTGCCGCCGACGGTGCGCGCAACGCGCAGCGCCTCGTGCACGTCGTCGACCAGCGCCTGCAGATGCAGGTGCGCCGGCCGCAGGTGCGCCACGCCGACGGCGACGGTGAATCGCACGCGCCGCGGCGGCACCGCCACTTCCATCTGCTCGGCGCGTTCGCGGATGCGTTCGGCGACGTCGAGCGCGCCGGTCGCGTCGGCATTGGCCAGGAAGACGGCGAACCGGCCGGCGTCCTGGCGCGCCAGCGCGTCGGCGCCGCGCAGTGTCGGCGCCGTGGCGGCGATGAGGTCGGCGAGCACCTTCTCGCCGGCCGCGTCGCCAAGCGCGTCGACGAGGCGCGCATAACGGTCGATCTCCACCAGTAGCAGCGCCGCGCCGGTGCCGTAGCGCCGCGCGCGCGCCCATTCACGCGCGACCATGTCGTCGAAGTGCGCGCGGTCGACGAGCAGGCCTTGCGGCACGTGCTGCGCGGCAGTGGCGGCCAGCGGCGGCGGCACCGCCGGGGCTTCGGCCGCCACAACCGGCAACGGCGGCGGCACCGCCGCGCGCGGGGCGACGCGGCGCGACAGCCCCAGCAGCGCGGCGCCAAGCGGCATCGCCGTGCACAACACGCCGACGGCGGAGGCCAGCCCCACCATCCAAGGCGACACCGGCTCGAGCCAGGCGGCGAGGAACCAGCCGAGCAGCGCCGCCACCAGCACCGAGCCGGCGACGAATGCCAGCGCCAGCGTGCCGAGCGGCACGCTGAGCGGCGCCTCGGCGCCGGCCGGGGCAGCGCTGCGCGCCGGCCGCGGCATGCCAAGCGGCGCGGGCGAAGTCGATCGATCGAGCGGGTGGGCCATGGGCTGAAGGAGGGACCGGAAAGCCCGCGCCGTGCGCGGGGCAGGAAATGCTTGGCGCCGAGTGGATCCGCCGGCCCACGAAGTGTCCGCGGCCGTACGGGCGGCTGCGTGTTTATTCGACCACAACCACTGCAACTTTTGCCCCGCTGTGGTTGCGTATCGTGAAGCACCCCCCGGAATGGCGGGGCCCGGGCCGAGCCCGGCCCGCCGGCCGGCCGCCTTGGCGCCGCCGCATAGACTCGCCGGATGCCCACGCCACAAGCGCCGCGCGCGGCGGCCGCGACGCCGCGCTCGTTGAGCGGCCTCGCCCCCTACCTTCGTCCTTACCGCGGCCGCATCGCGCTGGCGCTCGTCTTCCTCGTACTCGCGGCGCTGGCGACGCTGATGTTCCCGGTGGCGCTGAAGCTCTTGATCGACCGCGGCCTCGTCGCCGCCGACCCCGGCGAGCGGGTGCTCGCTTTGCGCGAGCACTTCCTGGCGCTCTTTGCCGTCGGCGCGGCGCTCGGCGTGTTCTCGGCGGCGCGTTTCTACATGGTCACGTGGCTCGGCGAGCGCATCACCGCCGACCTGCGCAACGCCGTCTACGCGCACGTCGTCGAGCAAAGCCCCGAGTTTTTCGAAGCCACGCAGACCGGCGAGGTGCTGTCGCGCCTGACCACCGACACCACCGTCGTGCAGACGGTCGTCGGCTCGTCGCTCAGCATGGGGCTGCGCAACACGGTGATGGGCATCGGCGCGTTGATCGCGCTGGTCGTCACCAACCCTTACGTGATGGCGCAGGTGCTGGCGATCCTCGTGCTCGTCGTGCTGCCGAGCCTCGTCTTCGGCCGCCGCGTGCGCAAGCTCAGCCGCGCCAGCCAGGACCGCGTCGCCGATTCGAGCGCCATCGCCGCCGAGGTGCTGAACGCGATTCCCGTCGTGCAGGGTTTCGTGCAGCAGCGGCGCGAAGCGGCTCGCTTTGCCGACAGCACCGAGCGCGCCTTCGACACCGCGCGCAAGCGAACGCGCGTGCGCTCGCTGCTCGTCGCCTTCATCATCACCGCCACCTTCGGTGCGCTGCTGTGGGGGCTGTACCAGGGCACGCAGGCGGTGCTGGCCGGGCAGATCACGGCCGGCCACCTCGGCCAGACGGTCGTCTTCGTCATCATCCTCGTCAGCTCGGTCGCCGTGCTGGCCGAGGTCTACGGCGACCTGCTTCGCGCCGCCGGCGCGACCGAGCGGCTGATGGAACTGCTCGCCTCGCGCTCGCCGGTGGGCGAGCCGGCCGCACCGCGCGCGCTGCCGCCGGTGGTGGCCGGCCGCGGCGCCGCGGTGGCGCTGGCGCACGTGACGTTCCGCTACCCGTCGCGGCCGAAGCAAGCGGCGCTCGCCGACTTCTCGCTCGACGTGCGCCCTGGCGAGACGGTGGCGCTGGTCGGCCCGAGCGGCGCCGGCAAGAGCACGGTGTTCCAGCTATTGATGCGCTTCTACGACGCGACGCAGGGCCGCGTCGAGATCGACGGCGTGCCGGTGCACGAGGCGTCGCTCGCGGCGCTTCGCTCGCGCATCGGCCTCGTGCCGCAGGACAGCACGATCTTCTCGACCTCGGCGCTGGAAAACATCCGCTACGGCCGCCCCGACGCGAGCGACGACGAAGTGCGTGCCGCCGCGCGCGCGGCCTTTGCGCACGAGTTCATCACCGCGCTGCCCGAGGGTTATGCCACCTACCTCGGCGAGCGCGGCGTGCGGCTTTCGGGCGGCCAGCGCCAGCGCATCGCGATCGCGCGCGCGATGCTGAAGAACCCGCCGCTGTTGCTGCTCGACGAAGCGACGAGCGCGCTCGACGCCGAGAGCGAACGCATGGTGCAGGCGGCGCTCGAGGCGGCGATGCGCGACCGCACGACGCTCGTCATCGCGCACCGCCTCGCGACCGTGCAACGCGCCGACCGCATCGTCGTGATGGACGAAGGACGCATCGTCGACATCGGCCGCCACGACGAACTCGTCGCACGCGGCGGGCTCTATGCGCGCCTGGCGGCGATGCAGTTCGGGCTCGAGGCGGCGGCGGTTTGAACCAAGCTGTACCGAGTCAGTGAACCAGTGAGCCGGCGACGCACCGCCCGATAATCCCCGCCATGTCCGACACCCCCCGCGCGTCACGCGCCACCCGCCGCACCTACGAAGACTTCATGCGCCATGTCTTCGAGCATGGCGTCGACAAGAGCGACCGCACCGGCACCGGCACGAAGAGCGTCTTCGGCTACCAGATGCGCTTCGATCTGGCCGAGGGCTTTCCGCTCGTCACGACGAAGAAGGTGCACTTCAAGAGCATCGCGCTCGAACTCTTGTGGTTCCTGCGCGGCGACTCCAACGTGCGCTGGCTGCAGGAACGCGGCGTCAGCATCTGGGACGAATGGGCGCGCGCCGACGGCGAGCTCGGGCCCGTCTATGGCGTGCAATGGCGCAGCTGGCCGAAGCCCGACGGCGGCCACGTCGACCAGATCGCCGAGGTCGTGCAGCAGCTGAAGGCCAACCCCGACAGCCGCCGCCTCATCGTCAGCGCCTGGAACGTCGCCGAGCTGCCGAAGATGGCGCTGGCGCCTTGCCACGCGTTCTTCCAGTTCTATGTCGCGGGCGGTCGGCTCAGCTGCCAGCTCTACCAGCGCAGCGCCGACATCTTCCTCGGCGTGCCGTTCAACATCGCGAGCTACGCGCTCCTGACGCACATGCTCGCGCAGCAGTGCGACCTGGAGCCGGGCGAGTTCATCTGGACCGGCGGCGACTGCCACATCTACACGAACCACCTCGAGCAGGTGCAGACGCAGCTCGCGCGCGCGCCGCGCCCATGGCCGACGCTTGCCCTCGCGCGCCGGCCGCCTTCGATCTTCGACTACGTCTACGAGGACTTCGCGATCGAAGGCTACGACCCGCATCCGCCGATCAAGGCGCCGGTGGCGGTGTGAGTGAACGGCGGCCCGTGATGAAGATCGTCCTCATCGCCGCCGTGGCCGCCGACGGCGGCATCGGCCGGCGCAACGGCCTCTTGTTCTCCGACCCGGCCGACCAGCGGCACTTCCGCGCCGTGACGATGGGCAAGCCGGTCGTCATGGGCCGCAAGACCTGGTTCTCGCTGCCCGAGCGCGTGCGGCCGCTGCCCGGCCGGCGCAACGTCGTCCTCAGCCGCGACGTCGATTTCGCGGCGCCCGGCGCCGAGGTCGTCGGCTCGCTCGACGAGGCACTGGCGCTCCTGGCCGGCGAGCCCGAGGTGATGGTGATGGGCGGCGGCGAGATCTACGCGCAGGCGCTGCCGCGCGCCGACGAGTTGCGCCTCACCGAAGTGGCGCGGCGCTGGCCCGAGGCCGACGTGTTCTTCCCTGCCATCGACCGCACGCAGTTCGAAGAGGTGCAGCGCATCGGGGCCGAGGCTGCCGACAGCACGCCGATGGCCTTCGTCACCTACCGGCGGCGTGTGGCTGCAGCGGCCGACGCCGCGCCCGACTCCGCGCCGTGATCCGCGGCGAACGCACCACCGATTCGCGCTACGCCTGGGCGCGCCTGATGGTGACGCTCGTGCTGATGACGCTCGGCTCGAGCGCGATGTACGTCGTCTCGGTCGTGCTGCCCACGGTGCAGGCCGAGTTCGGCACGGCGCGCGCCGACGCTTCGCTGCCGTACACGCTGCTGATGGTGGGCTTCGGCCTCGGCGGCATCTGGATGGGCAAGCTCGCCGACCGTCACGGCCTGATGACGGTGGTGATGATCGGCGCGGCGGGTCTCGGCACCGGCTACATAGGCGCCGGGCTCGCCGGCAACGTCTGGGTGTTTGCGCTCATCCACGGCGTGCTGCTCGGCGCACTCGGCAGCGCGGCGACCTTCGCGCCGCTCGTCGCCGACGCGTCACTGTGGTTCGTGCGCCGGCGCGGCATCGCGGTGGCGGTGTGCGCCAGCGGCAACTACATCGCCGGCGCCCTCTGGCCGCCGGTCGTGCAGCACTTCGTCGGCACGGTCGGCTGGCGTGCGACGTTCATCGGCCTGGGCGTGCTGTGTGTCGCGGTGATGCCGCTGCTCGCGCTGCTGCTGCGCCCGCGCCCGCCGGCCGCGGCGGCGCACGCCATGCCCGCGCGCGGCGGCGCAGTGCCGTCGTCGCGGCCGTTCGGCCTCTCGCTGAACCAGGCGCAGGGGCTGCTTTGCATCGCCGGCGTCGCGTGCTGCGTGGCGATGAGCATGCCGCAGGTGCACATCGTCGCCTACTGCACCGACCTGGGCTACGGCGCGGCGCGCGGCGCCGAGATGCTGAGCCTGATGCTCGCCTGCGGCATCGTCAGCCGCCTCGTCTCGGGCTGGATCTGCGACCGCATCGGCGGCCTGCGCACGCTGCTGCTCGGCTCGGTGCTGCAAGGCGTGGCGCTGCTGCTGTTCCTGCCGTTCGACGGGCTCGCGTCGCTGTACGTCGTCTCGGCGCTGTTCGGCCTGTTCCAGGGCGGCATCGTGCCGAGCTACGCGATCATCGTGCGCGAGCACTTCCCGCCGAAGGAAGCGGGCGGCCGCGTCGGCATGGTGCTGATGAGCACGCTTCTGGGCATGGCGCTCGGCGGCTGGATGAGCGGCAAGGTCTTCGATCTGACCGGCTCGTACGACGCGGCGTTCGTCAACGGCATCGCGTGGAACCTGCTCAACGGCGGCATCGTCGCCTGGCTGCTGTGGCGCACGATGCGCCCGGCGCGCCTCGATCCGCCGGCGGCAGCCGTCAGCGCCTGACGCGAAGCCCGGGCTCCTGGGCGCTTGGGACGGGGAGGCCCACCGCCGCCCAGGCCGCGGCGAATGACGCCGAGACTGGCGCATAAGATTCGCGCCCACGCCCGCCGACTTCTGCAGCCCCTCGCCACGGAACCCCGCCCGCATGGACAAAGCCGACAGCGGACCGCACCGCCGCGACGCCGACCCGGACACACCGACCGCGATCGCCTCGCGCTTCGTGCCCGACGAGGCCTTCCTGCGCACGGTGACCGAAACGCTGCCCGGGCGGCTGAGCTACTGGGACCGCTCGCTGCGCTGCCGCTTCGTCAACCGCCACTTCTGCGAGCGCGTCGGCAAGAGCGCCGACCAACTGCTCGGGCGCACGCTCGACGAGATCTACGGCCCCGCGTTCGCGCGTACGGTCGCGCCCTACATGACCGCCGTGCTGGCGGGCGACGAGCAGGCCTTCGAACGCCAGGCCACCGACGCCGACGGCGTGACGCGCACGCGCCAGATCCGCTACGTGCCACACCGGCGCGCGGGCCACGTCGAGGGCTTCCTCGTGCTCGCCACCGACGTGACCGAGCTGCACGCGGCGCGCCGCGAGGCCGAGCGCCTGGCCGCGCAGGCCGAGTCGGCGGCGCGCGCCAAGAGCGCCTTCCTGGCCAACATGAGCCACGAGATCCGCACGCCGATGAACGCCATCATCGGCCTGACGCACCTGATCGCGCGCGACACCGACGACTCGCTGCAAGGCGAGCGCCTGCGCAAGGTGGACGCGGCGGCGCGCCAGCTGCTGCAGGTCATCAACGACGTGCTCGACCTGTCGAAGATCGAGGCCGGCAAGCTCACGCTCGAGGCGACCGAGTTCGCGCGCGATGACCTGATGGCGCGCGTGCTCGACCTCGTCGCCACCGCCGCCGCGGCCAAGGGGCTCGAGCTGGTGCTCGACGTGGCGCACGCGCCCGAGCGCCTGCGCGGCGACCCGCAGCACCTGGCGCAGGCGCTCGTCAACCTGCTGATGAACGCGGTGAAGTTCACCGAGCGCGGCTGGGTGCGGCTGCGTGCCCGGGCGGACACCGACGGCCGCCATGGCGACGACGACCGCGTGCTGCTGCGCTTCGAGGTGCAGGACACCGGCATCGGCATACCGCCCGAGCAGCAGGCGCACCTCTTCCAGGCGTTCGAGCAGGTCGACAGCTCGACGACGCGCCGCTCCGGCGGCGCCGGCCTGGGGCTCGCGCTGACGCGGCACTTGGCGCGGCTGATGGGCGGCGACGTCGGCGTCACGAGCCGGCCGGGTGTGGGCAGCACGTTCTGGTTCACCGCCTGGCTTCAGCGGGCCACGCACGCGCCCTCATCGGCGCCGGCTTCGGCCTCGGCCTCGGCCTCGGCGTCGGCCTCGGTGTCGTCGCAAGCCCCGGCGTCGCGGCGGGCGCTGCGCGGCCTGCGCGTGCTGGTCGTCGACGACCTCGACGCCTCGCGCCTGGCGCTGGCCGCGCAGTTGCAGTCGCTGGGCCTGCACGTCGACACACTCGCCGACGGCGCGGGCGCGGCACGCCAGGTGGCCACCGCCGTGGCGGCCGGCCGCGCCTACGACGCCGTGCTCGTCGACCTCGACATGCCGGGGACCGACGGCTGCGCGACGCTCGCGGCGCTGCACGCGGCCACCGGCGGCCGCCCGCCGGCCTGCCTGCTCGTCATCGCCGAGCCCGACGAGGCGGTGTACGCGCGCGCTGCCGCGTGCGGCTTCGCCGGCCTGCTGACGAAGCCGGTGACGCCTTCGGCGCTGCACGACGAACTGGTGCGGCTGATGCAGCAGCCGGGCATGCCGCCGACGCCGGCGCAGCCGCCGGGGCGCGGCGACATCGCCACGCAGTTGCGCGAGCGCGCCGCCGGCCGCCGCGTGCTGCTGGTCGAGGACAACGCCGTCAACCAGGAAGTGGCCACCGACCTGCTGCGCTCCACCGGCCTCGCGGTCGACGTGGCCGGCGACGGCGCACAGGCGCTGGCGCGTGTCGCCGCCGGCCACTACGACCTCGTGCTGATGGACGTGCAGATGCCGGTGATGGACGGCCTGGCCGCGACGCGCGCGATCCGCGCGCGCGTCGGCCGGGGGCTGCCGATCGTCGCGATGACCGCGAACGCCTTCGGCGAAGACCGCCAGGCGTGCCTCGAAGCGGGCATGAACGACCACGTCGGCAAGCCGGTCGACCCCGATGCGCTTTATGCGACGCTGCTGCGCTGGCTGGCGCCGGCGGGGCAGGCGTCCGCTGCCGCGCCGGCACCGGCTGCCGCCCCGGCCGCCCCCACCGCGGCCCCCGTGCCGCCGCTGGAAGTGGCGCTGGCGGCGGTCGAAGGCCTCGACCTGCCGGCCGCGCTGCACAGCGTCGGCGGCCGCGTCGCGCTGCTCGAGCGCATCCTGCGCAAGTTCGTCGAGTACTACGGCGCCAGCACGTGGACGCTGCCCGAGCCCGCGCAGCCCGACGGCGTCGCGGCGCTGCGCGCCGGCTGCCACGCGCTGCGCGGCGCCTGCGCGACGATCGGCGCCAACGCGCTGGCGCATGCGCTGCACGATCTCGAGGCGGCGACGCTTGCGCAGGGCAGCGACGTGCCGGCGATGTCGGCGTCGGCCGAGAGGATCCGGGAGGATTTGCAGCGGCTGCTTGCGGCGCTTCGGTGCGTGCTTGATCGTTGATGTGAGCGGGTCGTCCTGGCTCAGGCGGAGGCCGGGACCCGAGCTCCGCCTGAGGCAGTAAGAACCGATCTCACCAACCCACAATCGGCAGGCGAAGACGAAAGAAGGACCCGCGATGATCATCGACGCCTGGATCCAGCACCCCACCCTGCGCATGCTGGGCGACCCCATGTTCGACTCACTGCGCCGCTGGACAAAGGGCCAGCTGCCCGCTGAAGAGCCGCCGCTCTCCTCGACGTTGGCGGCAATGCAAGCCGCAGGAATCGACCGCGCATTGATCAGCGCCTGGATCGGCCCGCACGGCGCGCTGATCTCCAACGACGAGGTGGCCGGCTTCGTCGCGCAGTCCGACGGCCGCCTCGTCGGCGTCGGCTCGGTCGACATCCGCCGCCCGATGGCGGCGATGCGCGAAGTGCGGCGCTGCGTGCAGACGCTCGGCTTCAAGGGCATCCGCGTGCTGCCGTGGCTGTGGGAGGTGCCGCCCAGCGACCGGCGCTTCTACCCCGTCTACGCCGCGTGCTGCGAAGCGGGGGTGCCGTTTTGCACGCAGATCGGCCACACCGGGCCGCTGATGCCCAGCGAAGTGGGCCGCCCGATCTACCTCGACCAGGTCGCGATCGACTTCCCCGAACTGACGATCGTCGGCGGCCACATTGGCTACCCCTGGACCGACGAAGCCATCGCGCTGGCCACGAAGCACGAGCGCGTCTTCATCGACACCTCGGCCTACACCGCGCAGCGTTACCCGGCCGCCCTCGTCGAGTACCTGCGCGGCCACGGCCGGCACAAGGTGCTGTGGGGCAGCAACTACCCGATGATCCCGCCGGCCAAGTCCCTCGAAGGCCTTTCCGCCCTCGGCCTCGACAACGAAACAACCGCCCTCTTCCTGGCCGGCAACGCCACGCGCGTCTACAACCTC
The DNA here is from genome assembly GCA_016716535.1 of Betaproteobacteria bacterium. GTDB lineage: Bacteria > Pseudomonadota > Gammaproteobacteria > Burkholderiales > Burkholderiaceae_C > Rubrivivax. Next base: position 47,521 of record JADJWD010000006.1, read on the forward strand.
GGCTGACCTACGCCGGACCACCACCGCCGTCACACAAGAACCGCCACCGCCCAAACAGAGACCCACCCTCCAAACACTCCAAACACCATGAACGTCGACGATCTCATCGCCATCGACATGCACACGCACCTCGAGGTGTCGTGCCGCAACCCGTTCGACAACTACGGCGAGGAGTACGACCGCGCCGCCGACAAGTACTTCCGCTCGAGCAAGCGCCCGACGATGGACGAGACGGTCGCCTACTACCGCGACAAGCGAATCGGCTTCGTCAACTTCACCGTCGACGCCGAGACGCAACTGGGCCGCCGGCGCATCCCGAACGAGGAGATCGCCGACGCGGCGCGCGCGAACCCGGACATCATGATCGCCTTCGGCAGCGTCGACCCGCACAAGGGCAAGTTCGGCGCGCGCGAAGTGCGCCGGCTGATCGAGGAGCACGGCGTGCGGGGCTTCAAGTTCCACCCCACGGTGCAGGGCTTCGAGCCGGCGGACAAGATGGCCTGGCCGCTGTACGAAGTGATCGCCGAGCACAAGCTGCCGGCCGTCTTCCACAGCGGCCACAGCGGCATCGGCAGCGGCATGCGCTGCGGCGGCGGCCTGCGGCTCGCGAACAGCAACCCGATGCTGCTCGAAGACGTGGCGATCGCGTTCCCCGACATGCAGATCATCGTCGCGCACCCGTCGTGGCCGTGGCAGGACGAGGCGCTGTCGCTGGCGATGCACAAGCCGAACATCTGGATCGACCTGTCGGGCTGGAGCCCGAAGTACTTCCCGCCGCAGCTCGTGCAGTACGCCAACACGCTGCTGAAGGACCGCATGCTCTTCGGCAGCGACTTCCCGCTGATCCAGCCCGACCGCTGGCTGAAGGACTTCGACGAAGCGGGCTTCCGCGACGAGGTGAAGCCGCTGATCCTGAAGAAGAACGCGATGCGGCTGCTCGGGCTGTCAGGCGCGCAGTAGGTGCGTGTAAGGGCGCGGTGGCGAGCGCCCCCCGCCCCGTTACAGCGGGTGCGTCACGAGCCTGAAATCCGGATCCTCGGCAAACGGCTTCACGATGAAGCCGAGGCTCCGCATCAGCTTGAGCATGCTGGAGTTGTTCGTCAGCACCAGCCCCTCGACTTCCGACAGGCCCTTCTCGCGCGCCACGTCCATGATGCTTTCCATCAGGCGTGAGCCGAGGCCCTTGCCGGCGAAGTCGTCGGCGACGAGCAGGCTGAACTCGCAGGTCTCGTGGTCGGGGTTGGTGATCATGCGGCTGACACCGACGATGCGCTCGCTGTCGACGACTTCGCCGTCGGCCCCGGCACGGCGCTCGCGCACCACGGCCACCAGCGCCATCTCGCGGTCGTAGTCGATCAGCGTCAGCCGCGCCAGCATCGGCGCGGGCAGTTCGGCGATCGCTGAGACGAAACGGTAGTAGCGGCTCTCGGCCGACAGCCCGCGCACCAGCTCCTGCAGCATCTGCGCGTCGTCGGGGCGGATCGGCCGCACCGTGTACTCGCCGCCGCCGCGCAGCGGGTAGACCTGTTCGTAGCGCGCCGGGTAGGGCAGGATCGCCAGGTGGTGGTAGTCGGGCGCGCGCAGGCCGCCGTGGCCGTCGGCGTGCGGGCCGGCGACGCTGGCGCCCTGCGCCACGCCGTGCAGCACGATGCGCGCGTCCACCGCGACGGCGCCGCGCTCGTCGACGATCAGCGGGTTGATGTCCATCTCGCGCAGCTGCGGGAACTCGCACACCATCTCGCTGACGCGCAGCAGCACCTGCTCGATCGCCTCGCCATCCACCGCCTCGGCGCCGCGCCACTCGGCCAGCGTCTCGGCCACGCGCGAGCGCTCGACGAGCCGGCGGGCGAGGAACTGGTTCAGCGGCGGCAGCTCCATCGCGCGGTCGGCGATCAGCTCGATCATCGTGCCGCCGGCGCCGAACACGATCACCGGACCGAACGGCTCGTCGGTGACCATGCCGACATAGACCTCGCGGCCGCGCCGCGCCGGCGCCATCTTCTGCACCGTGACGCCGTTGATGCGCGCCGCGGGCAGCGCGCGGCGCACGCGTTCGACCATCTCGTCGTAGGTGTCGCGCGCCGCCGCGCCGCTGGCGATGTTCAGCGCCACGCCCTGCACGTCGCTCTTGTGCGCCACGTCGGGCGAGTCGATCTTCAGTGCCACGGGGAACCCGAGCTGCGTGGCGATCATCATCGCCTCGTTGGCGCTGCGCGCCAGCACCGTCTGCGTCACCGGGATGTGGAAGGCCGCCAGCAGCGTCTTGCTCTCCATCTCGGTGAGCGCGGTGCGGCGCTCGGCGAGCACGCTCTCGATGACCAGGCGCGCGCCTTCGATGTCGGGCTTGGCCAGCGTCGACAGCGGCGGCGGCGTCTGCTGCAGCAGCTGCTGGTTACGGTAGAAGCTGGCGATGTTGGCGAACGCGCCCACCGCCGCCTCGGGCGTGCGGAAGCTCGGGATCGACGCTTCGTGGATCAGGCGCCGTGCCGTGGCCACCGTCTCGTCGCCCAGCCAGCAGGCGAGCACCGGCTTGCCGGCCTGCGCCTTGGCGGCGACGAGCGCGCGCGCGAACTCCTCGGGCTCGGCGCCGAACTGCGGCGCGAAGAGCGCGAGCACGCCGTCCACCGCGCTGTCGCGCGCCGCCGCTTCGACCGCAGCGCGGTAGTGCGCCGCCGTCGCCTCGGCCGAGAGGTCGACGAGATCGGCCAGCGACGCCAGCGGCGACAACTGCGGCGCGAGCGCCTGCGCCACCGCCGGCGATAGCCGCCCGAGCGCCAGGCCGAGTTCGCTGACGCCATCGGCCGCGAGCACGCCCGGGCCGCCGCCGTTGGTGACGATGGCCACGCGCGGGCCCACCGGCCGGTAGCGCGAGGCCAGGCACTTCGCGGCCGAGAACAACTCGACGAACGAGCGCACGCGCACCGCGCCGGCGCGGCGCAACGCGGCGTCGAACACCTCGTCGCTGCCGACGATGGCGCGGCAGTGCGTCTGCGCCGCCTCGTTACCGGCCGGCCGGCGGCCGGCCTTCAGCACGACCACCGGCTTGGCGTTGGCCGCCGAGCGCAGCGCGCTCATGAAGCGGCGCGCGTTCGCGATGCCTTCGAGGTAGACGAGGATGGCGTGCGTGCGCGCGTCGCTGGCCAGGAAGTCCAGCACCTGCGCCAGGTCGACGGCGGCGTTCTGGCCGAGCGAGACGACGGCCGAAAAGCCGACGCTGTTGCCGCGCGCCCAGTCGAGCATCGCCGTCGTCAGCGCGCCCGACTGCGAGACGAGCGCGAGCGACCCCTCGGCGGCCATCGGCCCGGCGGCGCTGGCGTTGAGCTTCAGGTGCGGGCGCTGGAACCCGAGGCTGTTGGGCCCGAGCAGGTACAGGCCCTCGCGGCGCGCGATCTTCTTCAGCTGCGCCGCCTCGTCGGCGCCGACACCGTGCGTGGCGATCAGCGCCGAGCGGCAGGCGATGCGGCCGGCGACTTCCAGCGCCGCCGGCAGCTCGTCGGGCGGCAGCGCGATGATCGCCAGGTCGGCGCGCGACTGCGCCAGGTCGGCCAGCGTGCCGGTGGTCTGGATGTCGAGGTACTGCGGCGGATGCGCACCGGCATTCGCGTCGAGCGCGGCGCGCAGCGCGCGCGCCTCGCGCGTCTGGCGCTCGGGCACGTCGGCCGGGCCCGCAAAGACAACGATCGAGCCGGGCGAGAACAGCGGAGTGAGGTAGTGCTTGTCCATGACAGGGGGGAGGCGGTGCGCGCCACGGGGACGGCGCAAGCGCCGAGCAGGAGATTCAGTCGGCGCCGATGAGCACCTTCACGTGCGCGGCGACGCTGCGGGCGAGCGGGTTGAGCACGTAGCCGCCTTCCAGGCACGAGACGACGCGGCCGCGGGCGTGCCGTTCGGCCACGCGCATGAGCTGGCGCGTGACCCATTCGTAGTCGGCGTCGACGAGGCCGAGGTTGCCCATGTCGTCCTCGCGATGCGCGTCGAAGCCGGCGCTGATGACAACCAGCTCGGGCCTGAACGCCTCCAGCGCCGGCAGCCAGTGCGCGGTGACGGCGGCGCGAAAGGCGTCGCTGCCGCTGCGCGCCGGCAGGCCGACGTTGATCATGTTGGGCGCGTCGGCGAGCGGCCGCGCGACGTCGGAGTTGAAGGGGTACAGGCCGATCTCGAAGATGCTGCACATCAGCACCCGGTCGTCGCCGGCCAGGATGTCCTCGCTGCCGTTGCCGTGGTGCACGTCGAAGTCGATCAGCGCCACGCGCGGCAGGCCGTGCACGTCGAGCGCGTGCCGCACGGCGACGGCGGCGTTGTTGAAGAAGCAAAAGCCCATCGTCGCCGCGCGCTCGGCGTGGTGGCCGGGCGGCCGCACGGCGCAGAACGCCACCGGCACCTCGCCACCGAGCACCAGGTCGGTGGCATGCACCGCCGCGCCAGCAGCGCGCAGCGCCGCGGGCACGGTGTGCGGGTTCATGCGCGTGTCGGGGTCGACCTGCACGTAACCCTCGGCGGGCGCGCTGTCGAGCACCTGGCGCACATACAGCGCACTGTGCGCGCGCTCGAGCTGCTCCTCGGTGGCCAGCGGTGCGTCACACGGCAGCATGTAGTCCAGCAGGCCCGCGGCGAGCAGGCGGTCCTGGATCGCCGCCAGTCGCTCGGGGCATTCGGGGTGGCCGGGGCCCATTTCGTGGCGGGTGCAGTCGGGGTGGCTGACGAACGCGGCAAGCATCGAACCGTCTCCTCGGCGGGCGAGGCGTCGAGCCGCGATCGTCTGGAGCGACAGCGACGCGCGCGTAAGCCCTTCCACTCATCATAGGAGCGCCCCGGCGAAGGGGCTTGACGGAGGGCAAGGCGGGTGCAGCGATGCGCGGTGCGGGCGACAAGCCCCCACGCGAACGGTTGGGACCCTCAGGCGCCGCGCCCCGTGCGCCAGGCTCGCGCGAGCAGCAGCGCGCACAACAGCCCCGCCGGCGCGAGCAGCGCGTAGCCGACCCGGTAGCTGCCGCCGGTCGCGGACACTGCGCTGAACAGCGTCGGCCCGACGACGACGCCGAAGAAGGTCACCGCCAGCGTGCCGCCGGTGGCGCTGCTGGCCTGCCCCGGCGGCGCCTGGCGCGCCACCTCCGCCAGGTAGACGCCGTTCCAGCCGGTGGCCGAAGCGCCGAAGAAGGCCAGCAGCGCCAGCACCAGCGACGGCGACGCGGCCGCCGGCAGCGCGGCCGTGGCGGCGGTGCAGGCGGCCATCAACAGCGACAGCGCGGCCAGCACCGCCAGCGGTCCCGCCCAGCGATCGGCCACCCAGCCCCACAGCACGCGGCCGACCACGCCGCCCACTTGTGCCGTCGCCAGCCCCGCACCGGCGGCCACCAGCGACCAGCCGAGCATCGAGGTCAGGTAGGTGACGATGAAGGTCGCCAGGCACATCTGCATCGCCGAAAAGACGAACGACACCGCGGCCAGCCGCCGCAGCGGGGCGTGCCGCGCCACCAGCTTCAGCGGCCCGCCGAAGCCGGCCAGCCTGACCGGGCGGCCCGGCTCGCGGTCGCCGTCGAGCGCCTGGCGCAAGGGCTGCGCCGCCACGGCGCACAGCGCGCAGCCCAGGCACACGGCCCACAACGCGGCCGGCGCGCCCGCTGCCACGGCGATCGGCGGCACCAGGGCGCCGGCCAGCACGCCGCCCAGCGGCACGCCGGTCTGCTTGATCGAGAACACCAGCGCTGCACGCTCCGCAGGCGTGCTGCGCGCCAGCAGGTGCGAACTGGCGGGCGTGATCGGCCCGTAGCCGAGCCCGCACACGAGCGCGCCGAGCAGCGCGGCTTCGACGCCTGGCGCCAGCGCCAGCAGCGCCAAGCCGAGCGCGCAGGCGAGCAGTCCCCCCTGGCTGACACGCACCGCGCCGAAGCGCAGCACGAGCGGCCCGGCGCCCATGCTCGCCACGGTGGCGCCGAAGTAGACCGTCGTGACGTACGCACCGACCAGCGCCGGCGAGACGCCCAGCCGCGCCGCGAAGGCCGGTGCCATCGCCGGCACTGCCAGCGCCGCCATCGACACCAGCGCCTGGATCGCCAGCGTCACCACCAGCACGAGCCACGGCCCGCCGGCCGGGCGCGGCGATGCGACCGGCAAGATCAGTCGACCGTCGCGCCGGAGGCCTTGACCACCTGCGTCCACTTGGCAATGTCGGCGTGCACCAGCGCGCCGAACTGCGCGGGGTCGGTGGCGAAGGCCTCGGCGCCGACAGCGCCGAACTTCTCCACCACATCCTTCGAGGCGAGCAGCTCGTTGATGTCGGCGTTGATCTTGCGAACCACGGCGGCCGGCGTCTTCGCCGGCGCGAACAGGCCGAACCACGGGTTGACGTCGAAGTCGCGGTAGCCGCTCTCGGCGATCGTGGGGATGCCGGCGAACGACGGCGAGCGCTTGGCGCTCGTCAGCGCGATGGCGGCCAGCGTGCCTTGCTTGATGTGCGAGGCCACCGACGGCAGGCTCGTGAACACGAGGTCGATCTGACCGCCCATGAGGTCCTGCATCGCCGGCGCGGCGCCCTTGTAGGGGATGTGCATCAGCTTGCTGCCGGCGGCGCCGTTGAACATCACGCCCAGCAGATGGTTGACCGAGCCGTTGCCGGCCGAGCCATAGGTGAGCTGGCGCTTGCCGGCCTCGGCTACCAGTTCGCCGACGGTCTTGAAGCTCGCGTTGGGCCGCGCCACGACGACGAAGGGCAGCGTCGCCAGCGACGCCACCGGGGCGAAATCGCGCTCGGTGTCGAACGGCAGCTTCTTGTACAGCGCGCCGTTGATGGCGTGCGTGCCGACGTAGCTCATCAGCAGCGTATAGCCGTCGGCAGGCGACTGCGCCACCGATTCCATGCCGATGTTGCCGCCGGCGCCGGCGCGGTTCTCGACGATGACCGTCTGGCCCCACTTCTCGGTGAGCTTGGCCGCGACGATGCGCGCCAGCGCATCCGAGGCACCGCCGGGCGCCTGCGGCACGAGGATCTTCACCGGCCGCGCAGGAAAGCCCTGCGCGGTGGCGGCGAACGCGAAGGCGGCCAGCGCCAGGCCGGCCGCACATTTCATCAGTCTCATCAGCATGGTCTCGTCTCCGGGGTGGGGCTGTCAGGCAGGGAACGGATGTCGCACAGCACGGCTTCGACCTGCCGTGCCAGTGGCAACGCGAGCTGTCGCGCGCCGAGGCCGCGAACCGTCTCGGCGACGCGGCGCTCGATCACGCGGCGCAGGCAGTAGCGCGCACGCTCCAGCGCGGCGGCGCTGCGCCGGCCGGCCTGGTCGAGCCACTGCTGGTGCTGGTCGATGGCGTCGGACAGCGCCGCCACCGAAGTGCTGTCACGTACCGAGGTCAGCATCACCGGCGCGCGCCACGCGCCGGCCTCGTGGTGCGCCAGCGCGGCGATGCGCCGGATGTCGGCTGCCATGCGCTGCGCGCCGGGGAGGTCGGCCTTGTTGACGACGAAGATGTCGGCCATCTCCATGATGCCGGCCTTCATCGCCTGCACGGCGTCGCCGCTGTCGGGCAGCAGCACCAGCACCAGCGTGTCGACCTGCACGCGCGCCGCGTACTCGGCCTGGCCGACGCCCACGGTCTCGAGCACGACGTCGTCGAAGCCGTGCGCGTCCATCAGGTCGAGCATCTCGGGCAGGTTGTCGGACAACCCGTCGTGCGTCGAGCGCGAGCCGATCGAGCGGATGTACAGCTCGCCGGCGCCTGGCAGTTCGTCCATGCGGATGCGGTCGCCCAGGATCGCGCCGCCCGAACGCGGGCTGCTCGGGTCGACCGCGAGCACGCCCACGCGTCGCCCCTCCTCGCCCTGCTTCGCGTCTCGCCGCGCGCCCTGCCCTGCGCCCTGCCCTGCGCCTTGCCGCGCCCGGTGCAGCGCCAGGTGGCCGGCCAGCGTGCTCTTGCCGGCACCGGGCGCGCCGGTGAGGCCGATGCGCCGGGCCGGCGGTGTCGCGGCCGGCGCGCGGGTGGCCGGCGAGTCGCCGCCGCGCAGCAGCTCGGCGGCGCTGGCGTTGGCCAGCCGCGTCAGCTCGCGGCCCAGCGCGCGCCGGTCCAGCGGCGGCCGCGTCATCGCGCTGCCACCTCGCGCCGCACCTCGTCGTGGTGCTCGTCCAGCAGCGGCGGCAGGCCGTACTGCGGCACGTGGCCGTCGAAGCGCAGCGGGCTGGCCACGGCGCGCAGCCCGGCGCTGCCATCGCCCAGCGGCACGACCATGCCGCGCGAGCGCGTCAGGTCGCTCGCCAGCGCCTGCGCCAGCGTGCCCACCTTGGCCGCCACCAGCCCCAGCGGCGCCAGCCGCCGCACCCATTCGTCGGCGCCGGCGCTCATCAGCACCCGGCCGATTGCCGCCAGCACCGGCGCGCGGTGGCTGCGGCGCGCCTGCATCGTGGCGAACATCGGGTCGTCGATCCACTCCGACCGGCCGACTTCGTTGCAGAAGATGCGCCAGAACTTGTCGTGCGTGATGAACAGCGTCAGCCAGCCCTCGGCGGTGGGGAAGATCTGCGCCGGCACCATGTACGGGTGCGACGAGTTGGCCAGCCGCTGCACCACTTCGCCGGCGTTCAGCGCGGCGCCGGCCAGGTAGTTGAGCTGCGACAGCATCACGTCGTACATGGCCACGTCGACCTGGCCGCCGCGGCCTTCGACGATCTTGGCCAGCAGGCCCATCGCCGCCACCATGCCGGCCGAGTTGTCCACCGCCGAGTAGCCGGCCTTGGTCGGCGGCGCCGAGGGGTCGCCGGTGAGGTCCATCACGCCGGTGATGGCCTGGATCACGTAGTCGTAGGCCGGGTTCTCGGCATACGGCCCTTCGAGGCCGTAGCCGGTCAGCGCCACGCAGACCAGGCGCGGGTTGCAGGCCTTCAGCGAGGCATACGTGAGGCCGAGCTTGCGGATCGCCGACGGCCGCAGGTTCGTGACCAGCGCGTGGGCGCCGGCGGCGATGGCTTCCAGTTCGCTTCGGCCCTCGGCGCTGGCCAGATCGAGCACCACGCTCTTCTTGCTGCGGTTCAGGCTGGCGAAGTAGGCGTTGTGCGGCCCGACGAAATGCGGGCTGACCTTGCGCGCGATGTCGCCTTCGGGCGGCTCGATCTTGATGACCTCGGCACCCATGTCGGCCAGCAGCAGGCCGCAGTACGGGCCGGCCAGCATGTGGCCGACTTCGATGACGCGGATGCCGGCGAGCGGGCCGCTCGCCGGAGTACCTTCGTGCTTCGCACTCCGGGATGAGCCTTTCGGGCGGCCGTGCAGGCTCATGCTCATGCCAGCCGCGCGGCGAGCCGCGCGACGACGCTGTCCAGCGGCATGTCGGCGGTGAAGACCTCGGCCACGCCGAGCGAGCGCAGCGTCTCGTGGTCCTCGCCGGGGATGGTGCCGCCGACGAAGACCTTCACGTCGCCGGCCTGTCGTGCGGCGAGCGCGGCGACCACCTCGGCGACGAGCTCCTTGTGGCTGCCCGACAGGATGCTCAGGCCGAGCGCGTCGACGCCCTCGTCGACCACCACCTGCGCGATCTGCTCCGGGCTGCGGCGCAGGCCGGTGTAGATGACCTCGGCACCCGCGTCGCGCAGCGCCAGCGCAACGATCTTGGCGCCGATGTCGTGGCCGTCGAGGCCGGGCTTGCCGATGAGGATGCGGCGCCCGGCCAGCGGGCGGCCCTGCACGGTCGTGGTCATAGCTTCACCGGCTCCTTGAATTCGCCCCATTCCTTCTTCAGCCGCTGGACCATCTCGCCCACCGTGGCATAGGCGTGGCAGCAGTCGACGAGCCAGGGCATCACGTTCTCGCGGTCGTTCGCCGCGGCCTGCGACAACCGCGCCAGCGCGGCGTCGACGCCGGCCTGGCTGCGCGTATCGAGCACGCGCTGGTACTTCTCCAGCGCCCGCTCGGCAACCGTGGGGTCGAGGCGGAAGACCTCGCCGACCGACGGCTTCTCGCCGGCCTTGGCGAAGTGGTTCAGGCCGACGACGACATTGCGGCCGCTGTCGGTGTCGAGCTTGCGCTCGAGGCCGCGCTCGGCCAGGCGCATCTGGATCCAGCCGTCCTCGATCGCGCGCACCACGCCGCCGTAGGCGTCGATCTCGGCCATCACGGCGAGGATCTGCTCCTCCATGCGGTCGGTGTGCTGCTCGAGCATGTAGCTGCCGCCCAGCGGATCGACCGAGCGGGCGATGCCGCTCTCGTAGGCGATGATCTGCTGCGTGCGCACCGCCAGCTCGGCGGAGAACTCGGTGGGGATCTGGAACGCCTCGTCGAAGGCGCAGGTGAAGATCGACTGCGCGCCGCCGAACACCGCGGCCATCGTCTCCACCGCCACCCGCACCACGTTGTTGTAGGGCTGCGGCGCCACCAGCGACGAGCCGCCGCACACCACGCCGAAGCGGAAGTGCTGCGCCTTCGGATCCTGCGCGCCGTAGCGTTCCTTCATCAGGCGCGCCCACAGGCGGCGGCCGGCACGGAACTTCGCGATCTCGTCGAAGAAGTCCATGTGCACGTAGAAGAAGAACGACAACCGCTTGGCGAACTTCTCCACGTCGCCGCCGCGCGCGCGCAGCTCGTCGACGTAGGCCAGGCCGTTGGCCAGCGTGTAGGCCATCTCCTCGGCCGCGGTGGCCCCGGCGTCGCGCACGTGCGCGCCGGCAATCGAGATCGGGTTGAAGCGCGGCGAGACTTCGTTGGAGTACAGGACCGAGTCGGCGATCAGCCGCATCGACGGCCGCACCGGGAAGATCCAGGTGCCGCGCGCCACGTACTCCTTGAGGATGTCGTTCTGGATCGTGCCGGTGAGCTTGCTGCGCGGCACGCCCTGCTTGTCGGCGACGGCCAGGTACATCGCGTAGACGATCGCCGCGGTGCCGTTGATCGTGAACGAGGTCGAGATGCGCGACAGGTCGAGCCCGTCGAACAGGATCTCCGCCTCGCTCAGGTTCGACAGCGACACGCCGACCTTGCCGATCTCGGGCCGCGCCATCGGGTGCGTGGGGTCGTAGCCGCACTGCGTGGGCAGGTCCAGCGCCACCGACAGGCCCGTCTGCCCCTGCTCGAGCAGGAACTTGTAGCGCGCGTTCGATTCCTCGGCGGTGCCGAAGCCCGAGTACTGGCGGATGGTCCACAGGCGGCCCTGGTAGCCCGAGGCGTTGATGCCGCGCGTGAAGGGGTAGGCGCCCGGCGCGCCGATGCGCTCGGCATGCACGGCCGCGGCATCGACGGCCGGCGGCACCTCGATGCCGCTGCGGCTGGTGGGGCCGACCAGCGGCTCGGCCGCTGGCGTCACGGGTGCTCTGTCGTTCATCACGAACCCTTGGAGAGGATCTTCTCGGCCGCCGACCAGTGGTCGTCGTGCAGCCAGGTCTGGACCAGATGGTGCTGCTCGGTGCGGCGGTGGGCGGCCCAGTCGGCGCCGCTGCGCGCGCTGCGCGCCTGGGCCTTGATGCCGCGCAGCACCTGCGGCGGGCAGGCGGCAAGCGGCTTGACGAAGGCGGCCATGTCGTGGCCGTCGGCGCCATCGGCGATGATCGCGTCGGCCAGGCCCCAGGCCAGGGCCTGCCCGGCGTCGATCAACTCGCAGCGGCTCATCATCCGCATCGCCCGGGCCGGGCCGACGAGGCGGAACAGGTCGGGCCCGCCGCCCCAAGCCGAGGTGATGGCCAGCCGGGCCTGGATGAAGCCGATGCGCGCATGCGCGGCTTGCAGCCGCATGTCGCAGGCCAGCGCCAGCTCGGCGCCGCCGCCGATGGCGTCGCCGTTGAGGTACGCGAGCACCGGCACCGGGCACTCGCGGATGGCATCGAGCGCGGCGCAGGCGTCGTCCATCATCGCGCGCACGGCCGCTTCGTCGCGCACGTTCGACAGCTCGCGCAAGTCGCCGCCGGCGGCGAAGTAGCGTTCGCCGGCGCCGCGGATGACGAGGTAGCGCAGGTCGGCCCGTTCGCTCGCCCGGCGCACCGCCGCCGCCAGTTCGGCGAGCACCGGCCGCGCCAGCGCGTTGTGCTTGTGCGCGCGCTCGATCGTCAGCCGCACGGCGCCTGCGGCGACTTCCTCGACCCCGATGACGTGGCCGGGATCGTTCGGGGACGGAGAAGACATGGCGGCGATGCTAGGTGCCGGCGGTTCTGCTAAAAGAATGGAAGTTCGATATCCGGAACAAGACGGCTCGGCAACGACGCATGACCCCCGTGATGGAAAGTTCTGTTCAGCCTGTCGAACAACCGCCGCCGGCCGCGCCAGCCGTCGCAACGGGGGCGACCGTCACCGCGGTCGATCGCGTCCTCGACATCCTCGAAGCCTTCAACCGCATCCAGAAGCCGCTGTCGCTGACCGACCTCGCCGAGGCCACCGGCATCCCCAAGAGCAGCTGCCACGCCATCGTCGGCACGCTGATCGCGCGCGGCTACCTCTACACGCTCAGCCGGCCGCGCGCGCTGTACCCGACACGCCGGCTGGTCGACGTGGCGCACGAGATCCACGAGCACGACCCGTTCGTCGAGCGCATGCTGCCGCTGCTGGAACGGCTGCGCGACGCCTCGCGCGAGACGGTGATCCTCGGCAAGCGGCAAGGCGACGCGGTCATCTATCTGCAGGTGGTGGAGAGCACCAACCCGATCCGCTACTCGGCCCGCCCCGGGCAGTTCAAGCCGCTGCACTCCAGCTCGATCGGCAAGGCGCTGCTGGGCAGCCTGAAGGAAGCCGAGGTGCGCGCCCAGGTGGCGCAACGGCACCTGCCGGCCGTGACGCCTTCGACCATCACCGACAACGAGGCGCTGCTGGCCGACATCCTGCAAGGCCGCAAGCGCGGCTACTTCGTGACCCGCGGCGAGAACGTGCCGGACGTGTGGGCGGTGTCGGCCTTCCTGACGGTGCACTCGGAGACGCTGGCAGTGGCCATCGCCGGCCCGCGCCACCGGATGGAGAACAACGTCGTCGAGTGCGCGCAGCTGCTGCTGGCCACCTGCAGCTTCATCTCGCGGCAGTGGTCGGGCCGTTGAAGCGTCGAGCCGCAGGCCCCTCGGAGCTCGCGGCCGACGGGCCAGGTATCGTCGGGCGTGAGCCGGCCACATGCCCGGCAACGCGCCCGAAAACAAGGCCCTGACCTGCGATGAACATCGCCACCTGGAACGTCAACTCGCTGGCCGTGCGCCTGCCGCAGGTGCTGGCCTGGCTGGCCGCGCACCCGCAGGACGTGATGGTGCTGCAGGAAACCAAGCTCACCGACGACAAGTTCCCGGCCGCCGAGTTCGAGGCCGCGGGCTACGCGGCGCAGTGGTTCGGGCAGAAGACGTACAACGGCGTCGCGCTGCTGACCCGCGGCGACGCGGGCGTCGCCGATGTCGTGCGCAACATCCCCGGCTTCCCCGACGACCAGGCACGTGTCATCGCCGCCACGGTGGCCGGGCATCGTGTCATCGGCGCGTACTTCCCGAACGGCCAGGCGCCCGGCACCGACAAGTTCGCCTACAAGCTGCGCTGGATCGAGGCGCTGCGCGACTGGGTGCAAGGTGAACTCACGGTGTATCCGCAGCTCGTGCTGCTGGGCGACTTCAACATCGCCCCCGAAGACCGCGACGTGCACGACCCGGTGCTGTGGGCCGGGCAGATCCACTGCACGCCCGAGGAGCGCGCGCACTTCGCCCAGCTGCTCGACGCCGGCCTCGTCGACGCCTTCCGGCTGTTCGAGCAGCCGCCCAAGAGCTGGAGCTGGTGGGACTACCGCAACCTCGCGTTCCGCAAGAACCAGGGGCTGCGCATCGACCACATCCTCGTCAGCGAGGCGCTGCGCGCGCGCGTGTGCGCTTGCACGATCGACAAGGAACCCCGCAAGGCCGAGCGGCCGAGCGATCACGCGCCGGTGTGCGTGGGCCTGGCCTGAGCCGGCGCGATCACACCTTCAGCTCCAGCTCCTTGATCTTGCGCGTCAGCGTGTTGCGGCCGATGCCGAGCTTGACGGCGGCCTCGATGCGGCGGCCGTGGGTCACGTCGAGCGCGGTCGTGATCAGGCAGCCCTCGAACAGCTCGCACAACGTTTCCCACACGCCGGCCTCGCCGGATTCGAGCCGGCGGCGCGCCTCGCGCTGAAGGTCGGCGACCCAGGTCATCTCGGCGGCGCCGGCAGTTGTGGCGTGGCCGTGGCCGTTGGTGGGCAGAGCCGTTCCAGCGACTGACGTGGCGCGTGATGGGGTCGCGCCTTCGCCCGTCGACGCGCCCGCCGCCTCGGCCATCGCACCTGTTGCGCCACCACCAACCGCCGCCGGCATCAACACCTCGCGCGGCAGGTCCTGCGCCTGCACCACCTGCGCCGGCGCCATCACGGTCAACCAGTGGCAAAGGTTCTCGAGCTGGCGCACGTTGCCGGGGAAGTCGAAGGCGACGAGCGCGGCCATCGCCGCTTCGCTCAGGCGCTTGGCCTCGACGCCGAGCTCCCTGGCGCTCTTGGCGAGGAAGGTCTGCGCGAGCATCGGGATGTCGTCGCGCCGCTCGCGCAGCGGCGGCAGGCGCAGGCGGATGACGTTCAGGCGGTGGTACAGGTCCTCGCGAAAGGCGCCGTGGCGCACACGCTCCTCGAGGTTCTGGTGCGTCGCGGCGATGACGCGCACGTTGGACTTGATCGGCTGGTGCCCGCCGACGCGGTAGAACTGCCCGTCGCTCAACACGCGCAACAGGCGCGTCTGCAAGTCGAACGGCATGTCGCCGATCTCGTCGAGAAAGAGCGTGCCGCCGTCGGCCTGCTCGAAGCGCCCGCGGCGCGTGGCCTGTGCGCCGGTGAACGCGCCGCGCTCGTGGCCGAAGAGTTCGCTTTCGAGCAGGTCCTTCGGGATCGCCGCGGTGTTGATGGCGACGAACGGCCCGCCGCTGCGCGGCGAGTGCTTGTGCAGCGCGCGCGCCACCAGTTCCTTGCCGGTGCCGCTCTCGCCGGTGACGAGCACCGTGACGTGGCTTTGCGACAGCCGGCCGATGGCCCGAAAGACGTCCTGCATCGCGCTCGCCTGGCCGAGCATCTCGGGCATCTCGGCGGCACGGGCCTCGCCTTCGTCCTCGCGCAGACTCTCGTCGACGGCGCGGCGGATCAGCTCGACGGCGGTGGTGATGTCGAAGGGCTTCGGCAGGTACTCGAAGGCGCCGCCCTGGAACGACGCGACGGCGCTGTCGAGGTCGGAGAACGCCGTCATGATGATCACCGGCAGCCCGGGCTGGCGCCGCTTCACCTCGGCCAGCAGGTCGATGCCGCTGCCCCGGGCATGCGGATGTCGCTGACCAGCACCTGCGGCGCCTCGCCGGCGTCGAGCGCGGCGAGCACGTCGCGCGCGCTGCCGAAGCTCTTCACCGCGAGCTGCTCGCGCGCCAGCGCCTTCTCGAGCACGAAGCGGATGGACTGATCGTCGTCCACGACCCAGATGGGTTTCATGCGCGGCTCCCTTGCATCCGGTCGGCCCGAGTTGCCATCACGGCAGCGGAATCACGAGCTTGAAGACGGTACGGCCCGGCGCGCTCTCGCATTCGATGATCCCCTGATGTTGTTGCACGAAGGTCTGGGCCAGCGTGAGGCCGAGCCCCGAGCCGCCTTCGCGCCCCGAGACGAGGGGCTGGAAGATGCGCTCGCGGATCGCCTCGGGCACGCCGGGCCCGTTGTCTTCGACATGCAATTCCAGTGCCAGACGAAAGCGTTGGCGGCCGACGGTGGCCTGGCGCGCGACGCGCGTGCGCAGCACGATGCGCGCGTCGCCGGCGGCGATGCGCGCGGCCAGCGCCTGCGCGGCGTTGTGGACGATGTTCAACACCGCCTGGATCAGCTGTTCGCGGTCGCCGCGGAACTCGGGGATCGAGACGTCGTAGTCGCGCTGCACGGCGAGGCCGCGCGGGAACTCGGCCAGCACCAGCGAGCGCACGCGCTCGCAGACCTCGTGGATGTTGACGTCGCCGACCACCAGCGCGCGGCGGTGCGGCGCGAGCAGCCGGTCGACGAGCGCCTGCAGCCGGTCGGCCTCGTGCACGATGACGCGCGTGTACTCGCGCAGCTCTTTCTTGCCCTCGATTTCCAGCTCGAGCAGCTGCGCCGCGCCGCGGATGCCGCCCAGCGGGTTGCGGATCTCGTGCGCGAGGTTGCGCACCAGCTCCTTGTGCGCGGCGACCAGCTCCTGCACGCGCTCCTCGCGGTCCTGGCGCGTCTGCTGCTCGATCTCGATCATCTCGAGCAGCACCGCGTCGCCATGGCCGCCGCCGAGATCGATCTGGCTCAGGATGACGTGCACCGGCAGCTCGTTCTGGCCGTGCTGCACGTGCCGGCGCAACAGCGCATCGAAGCGGCTGGTGGAGACGAGGTTGGCGGCGACGCGCTTGGCGTGCTCGGCCAGCGGCGCCGCGTCGGCCAGCCACTCGAAGGCGTTGGAGCGCTGCAGCGCACGGCGCGACAGGCCGATGACGTTCTCGAGCGCCGAGTTGGCAAAGACACAGCGGCCGTCGGCGCGCAGCACGGCGACCATCGTCGCCAGTTGATCGAAGGCGTCGAAGCCGGGCAGGCTGTCGCCGTGGGGTGCGGCGGCTGGCGCGTTCACCGCGGCCCCCCGCGGAGCGCGGCGCGGCAGCGCGCGCCGGGACGCAGGCCCGCTAGTGCCCCGGCGAAGCCGGCGGCAGCTTCGACAGCTCGCGCCGGATCGCGGCGAGATCCGCTTCCTTGCGTTGGATCGCGGCGCGCATCTGCGCCACGCGCTCCAGGTAGCGCGCGTAGTTGCGCTCGTCGCCCCGGCGCTCGGGCTCGCCGTTGTTGAACTCGCGCTGCATTTCGGCCAGCCGCGCTTCTTCGCGCCGCAGCTCTTCGGTGAGGATGCGCCGCGCGTCGCTGTCGCGGGCCCGCTGCTGGGCCGGGTCGACGCGGCCCTCGCCGTTGCGCGCCGCCGAAGCAGGTGCCGAGGCCGCCGCCGCCGGCCGCGGCCGCACCGCCTGCACGATGGTGATCGGCGCGCCCTCGATCGTGCGGCAGCCCTTGTCCTTGGCTTCCTGCGCCGACATCTGGTCGGTGTAGAGCACCGGCGGTCCCGGGCAGCGGTAGACGGTGCCTTGCTGCGCCTGCGCCGACAGCGGCGCAGCCAGGCCGGCCGCGCACACCACGGTGAAGGTGGCGGCGCGGGCCGCGGCAGCAACGATCGTCGGCCGACGTGTCATGCACTGTCCTTGCGCTAAGGGCGGGCTTGCGATGCGGCATTCTCGCTCAGGCTCGATGGGCGTGCGGGTATGAAAAAGGGGCGGTTGCCCGCCCCTTGTCTGTGCTGAGCGGCAGTGCTTACAGCGAGTAGTACATGTCGAACTCGAGCGGGTGCGTCGTCATGCGGAAGCGCGTCACTTCGCTCATCTTCAGCTCGATGTAGGCGTCGAGATAGGAGTCGGTGAAGACGCCGC
Organism: Betaproteobacteria bacterium; assembly: GCA_016716535.1. GTDB lineage: Bacteria > Pseudomonadota > Gammaproteobacteria > Burkholderiales > Burkholderiaceae_C > Rubrivivax. The sequence goes on from JADJWD010000006.1 coordinate 64,915, forward strand.
CCTTCGTGAGGAAGGCACGATCGCGGTCCAGGTAGTCCAGCGCCTGGTCGAGGCTGTGGCAGACGGTGGGGATCTGCGCGTCCTCTTCGGGCGGCAGGTGGTACAGGTCCTTCGTCGCCGCCTCGCCCGGGTGGATCTTGTTCTCCACGCCGTCCAGGCCCGCCATCAGCAACGCCGTGAAGCCGAGGTACGGGTTCATCAGCGGATCGGGGAAACGCGCCTCGATGCGGCGGCCCTTAGGGTTGGCCACGTACGGGATGCGGATCGACGCCGAACGGTTGCGCGCCGAGTACGCCAGCTTCACCGGCGCCTCGAAGCCGGGCACCAGCCGCTTGTAGCTGTTGGTGCCGGGGTTCGTGATCGCGTTCAGCGCACGCGCGTGCTTGATGATGCCGCCGATGTAGTACAGCGCGAACTCGCTCAAGCCCGCGTAGCCGTCGCCGGCGAAGAGGTTCTTGCCGTCCTTCCAGATCGACTGGTGCACGTGCATGCCGCTGCCGTTGTCGCCGACGATGGGCTTGGGCATGAAGGTGGCCGTCTTGCCGTAGGCATGCGCGACGTTGTGGATGATGTACTTCTGCAGCTGCAGCCAGTCGGCGCGCTGCACCAGCGTGCTGAACTTGGTGCCGATCTCGTTCTGGCCGGGCGCGGCGACCTCGTGGTGGTGCACCTCGACCGGGATGCCCATCTGCTCGAGCAGCAGGCACATCTCGCTGCGCATGTCCTGGAAGCTGTCGACCGGCGGCACCGGGAAGTAGCCACCCTTCACCGACGGGCGATGGCCCATGTTGCCGCCTTCGAAGTCGCGGCCGGTGCTCCACGGCGCTTCTTCGCTGCCGACCTTGACGAAGCAGCCCGACATCTCGACGTTCCACTGCACCTGGTCGAAGATGAAGAACTCGGGCTCGGGGCCGAAGAAGGCCGAGTCGCCGATGCCGCTGCTCTTCAGGTACGCCTCGGCGCGCTTGGCCAGGCTGCGCGGGTCGCGCTCGTACGGCTTGCCGTCGCCGGGCTCGAGCACGTCGCAGGTCAGCAGCAGCGTCGGCTCTTCGAAGAACGGGTCGATGTTCGCGGTGTTCGGGTCGGGCATCAGCAGCATGTCCGACGCCTCGATGCCCTTCCAGCCGGCGATCGAGCTGCCGTCGAAGGCGTGGCCCGAGGTGAACTTGTCGTCGTCGAAGTGCGACACGGGCACCGTGACGTGCTGCTCCTTGCCGCGGGTGTCGGTGAAGCGGAAGTCGACGAACTTGACTTCGTTCTCCTTCACCATCTTCATCACGTCGGCAACGGTCTTTGCCATTCAGACTCTCCTAGCGGGGCGTAAAGCGGTTGTTGGGGATTGGTGGTGACTGCGTGGGGACCCGGGCGTGCACTCGTCGCTTTCGCCCGCGCCCCACAAAGGCGCAAGGGATTTAGCAGGAAGCGTGCCGCGCACCGCTGCTGGCAACCCACGACGGGCCGGAAGAGCTGCCGGCCGCCTTCGCACCAGAACGATGCCGAGTTGGCGGCCGACGATGATTCAACTTGGTGCAATCATCGCACCAACTCGGGGCCGAGGCGGGCGCCCAGCGCCAGCAACCCCGCCTTCAGCGCCTCGAAGGCCGGCGCCGGGTCGCCGCGGCCCTTGACGCCGAGCTCGATGTGGCGGCCGTGCCGCGGGTGGTCGACGCTCGGCAGGCTGAAAACCTTGAAGCCGGCGAAGCGCGCCTCGATCGACTCCATCAGCGGCGTCAGCGTCGCCTCCATCGAGCCGAAGACGACGACCGAGCGCTCGTGCTGCCGGTCGGCACCGTGCAGATGCGCGTAGTGCGTGTCGAGCACCCACTCGATCATCGGCCAGGCCATCACCGGGAAGCCCGGCACGAAGTGCACGTCGCCGACGCTGAAGCCGGCGATCTTGTTGTACGGGTTCGGGATCAGCGCCGCGCCCTCGGGGAACACGCCCATGTTCAGACGGTGCGCGTTGTCGGGCCGCTCGGGCTCGAACGGCACGCCCTGCTCGCGCGCCACGTCGCGCATGCGCTCGAGGATCAGTTCGCGCGCGCCTTCGTGCAGCACGAGCGGCCGGCCGAGCGCCGCAGCTGCCGCCTGCCGCGTGTGGTCGTCGGGCGTCGCACCGATACCGCCGGTGCACAGCACGAGGTCGCCGCCGGCGAACGCATCGGCGAGCGCCGCGGTCAGGCGCGCGCGGTCGTCGCCGATGTAGCGCGCCCAGGCGAGCGCGAGGCCGCGCGCGGACAGCAGTTCGATCACCTTCGGCAGGTGCTTGTCGTTGCGCTTGCCGGAGAGGATCTCGTCGCCGACGACGATGAGGCCGATGTTCATGGGTTGGCGTCGCGCGGCGCGGCCGGCGGTGGATCCATAGGCGGATCAATAGCCGGATCGACCAGTGCAGCCACGGGCGGCCCGGCGGTCGGCTCAGGAGGCCGTGCCGGCGGCACAGCCGGCGGCGGCGCCGACGCGGCGCGCAGCCGCTCGAGCCGCTGCAACGCGTAATGCGCGAACCACAGCACCGCGAACGCGAACACCACCGTGTACAGCCACACCGACGCAGCCAGCAGGAACGGCGCCAGCACGAGCGTCGCCGCGCCCAGGCTCCAAACCAGCGTCGGCAGCGCGCCGAGCACCCCGGTCGCCACGCCCATCGCCAGCAGCGGCCAGCGGTGCACGTGCATCAGGTGCCGGCGCTCCTCGGCGCTGGCGTGGTCGGCCAGCACGTCGAAGGCGAACACACGATAGGCGAGCCAGCCCCAGACGAGTGGCGGCAGCACCAGCGCCAGCGGCGGGATCAGCCACAGCGGCAGGCTCGCCGCCAGCGCCAGCAGCGCCGCCAGCGCGCACAGCAGCGACCAGACGATGCTCTGCCACAGCTTCGCGCCATGCAGCCGCACGAGCCCCGGGAAGCGCCACCGCGCGACGAGGTGCACCGCCACCGGCGTGATGACCCAGCCGACCAGCACCAGCGTGCCGACGACGACGATCGGCAACGCGAGCGACACGACGACGATCGGCGCGAGCATCGCGCGCAGGCTGTTGGCGCCCACCGAGTCGAGCCACTGTAGCGCCGCGTTCGAGAGGTCGAAGCGGGTCAGCGTCGTGCGCACGCCGTCGACCGCCGGCTCCCAGCCGAGCCACGCCGCGCCGACGATCAGCCCGCCCATCGTCAAGAGCGGAAACAGCGTCCACATCAACACCCGCGGGTGCGCGAGGTGGACGAAGGCGCGCCAGAAGGCGTCGATCATCGTTGCCGCGCCTTTGCGAGGCCCGCCGGGCGGGCCAGGCGTACCAGGCGCACGAGCCCCAGCCACTGCTGCGCCCAGAAGCCTTGGCCGTAGTCGCGGCCGCCGTACTCGGGCAACTGGTCGCGGATGCCAGTGGGCCCCGGCGCGTCGTGCCAGCGCGCGGTGCCGAACAGCGCGTCCCACAACGGGAACAGCACCGCGAAGTTGTGGCCGCCCAGGCTGCCCGGCGCGCCCGACTCGTGTCCGATGCCGATGCCGTGGTGCACGCGGTGAAAACGCGGGCTGACGAGCAGCCGCTCGCCGATGCGGCCGAACGACAGCCGCACGTTCGCGTGCGAGAAGGTCTCGACGAGCTGCGTCAGCGCGACGACGGCGACGAACTGTGCCGGCGCGATGCCCACGAGCAGCGCGACGATGACGAAGACGCTGTCGCGCAGCACGTCGTCGAGCAGGTGGTTGCGGTTGTCGCTCCACATCGTCATCTGCCGCTGGCTGTGGTGCACGGCGTGCAGCTGCCACCACCACTCGAAGCGGTGCTGGCCGCGGTGCAGCGCGTAGTCGACGAAATCGAAGAGCACGAGGTAGAGCACGAAGGTCACGAGCGCGATGTCGGTGACACCGGGCACGAGGCCGTCGAGCGACCAGGTCGGCGCCCAGCCGGCGACACGCAGCGCGCCGATCGCCATGTCCCACAGCGGATCGAGCGTGAAAAACAGCGCCAGCCGGAACAGCCCCAGCCGGTGCAGCAGCGTGTAGGCGATATCCACGCGCACCGCGGCGCGGTCGGTCACCGGCTCGGCCGGACGGCTGCGCTCGAGCGCACGCATGAGCGTCAGCATCACCACGATCTGCGCGAGGCCGACGAGCAGCCAGCCGGTGGCGCGGTAGCCCTGCTCGAGGATGCCCGCGAGCCCCAGCGCAAACATCGCCGGCTGCACGACGGCCTCGAAGAGCGCCTGCTGCGCGGTGTCGAACCAGTCGATCGGGTTCATCGCGTTCTCCGTGTTCTTTGCGTTCTTGGAGATCGCACTTTCACTTCGCAGTCTGCGCCGCGCTCGCGTACTGCGGATGTTCGCGCAGCGTCGCGAAGCACAAGCCGCGCTGCTTCAAGCCGACGATCAGCGGCTCGAGCACGGCCGGCGCCCAGGCATCCTTGCGCGCCCAGATGCCCAGGTGCGCGAGCAGCACGTCGCCGGCGCGGATGTCGCGCAGCGCCTGCTTCAAGAGCACCTCGTTCGGATAACGATCGCTGGGCAGCTCGTCGCCGAGAAAGCCCGCGGCCGACCAGCCGACGTGCGTCCAGCCGCAAGCCGCGGCCGCGTCGAGCAGCGCTTGCGAGGTCTTGCCGCCCGGCGCGCGGAAGATCGCGCCCATGCGCTGGCCGGTCATCGCTTCGAAGCGGCGGGCCGGGCGCTCGATCTCGCGGCAGTAGGCGGCCGCGTCGAGGACGCGCGGCTTCGATGCCGCCGGCCCGGCCGTCGGCCGCATGCGGAAGACAACCGTGCGGCCGTCGGCCGCGCGTTCGTCGCCGCGCCACACGTCGTGGTCCCAGGTGTGTGAGCCGAAGGCGTGGCCTTCAGCCGCGCGCGCTTTCCACCAGGCGGCCCATTGCTCGTCGAGGCTCGTGCCGCCGGTCAGCGTGCGCTCGTTGGCGAGGAAGAACGTCGCTTTCACACCGTGCCGGTTCAGCACGTCGGCAATCAACGGCGCGACGCCCATGTGGCCGGTGTCGAAGGTGAGATAGACGGGTCGGGAGCAGGGTCCTGCTCCCAATCCCGCCAGCGGGAGAGCGAGCAAGCCGAACGCCAGCAACCGTCTACTGCCGCGGCGCATGGTCCAGCGTCCACACGCCATGCGGCGAGCGGCCGACGTCGATCTGGCGCACGACGCGGCGTGTCGGGATGTCGATCACCGACAGCTTCTTCGCCCAGCGCGAGCTGAGCAAGAGCGTGCGGCCGTCGGCCATCAGCTCCATGCAGTCGGGGCCGCCGGGGCCGGGCAGTTCGGAGACGACCGCGAGCGTCTGCGTGTCGATGATGCTCAGCGTGTTGGCGACGCGGTTGCTGACGATGACGTGCCGGCGGTCGCCCTTGGCGCGGAAGGCGTGCGCGCCTTCGCCGGTGGTGATGCGCTTGACGAGCGCCGGCGCCGCGCCGCTCACGTCCCACGCTTCGACGACGCGGTCGCCGGTCAGGCCGATGAGCAGCGTGCGGTCGTCGGCGGTGAGGAAGATGTCCGCCGGCGTCTTGCCCACCGTGACGCGCCAGCGCGGCTGCTGCGTCGCGATGTCGATGGCGATCAGCTCGTCGCTGTCCTGCAAGCTGACGTAGGCCACCGTGCTCTTGCTGTCGATGGCGACGTGGCTCGGCACCTTGGCCGCCGGAATGCGCCGGGCCAGCACGAGCGGCGGCTCGGCGGCGGGCGTCCAGCGGTAGATGTCGATGTGGTGCAGCCGGTTCGCCGCGACGACGAGCCACTTCATGTCCGGCGAGAAGCGCAGGTGGTACGGGTCTGCGATGTGGCGCAGCGTGCGCTGCACCTCGCCCGTCGTCGGGTCGATGAAGGTCAGCGAGTTGCTGGCCGCGTTGGCGACGATGACGCTCTTCTCGTCGGGCGTCAGGTACAGGTGGTGCGGCTCCTTGCCGGTGGGCACGCGCCGGCGCACCTCCCAGGTGACGGGGTCGATGATGCTCACGTCGGCGTCGAGCGAGTTGAGCACGAAGATCGGGCGCGTCGGCGCCGGGGCTTGCGCCCGCGCGTGCAGCGGCCACAGCGCCGCGCCGAGGCCCGCGGCGAGCAGCGTGCGCCGCCCGCAGATCGGCGCTGTCGGCGCGGCCGCGCTCACTCGTCGTCCCCGCCGAGGATGCCGCCGAGCACGCCGCCGGCCGGCAGCAGGCCGCCGAGGCCGGCCTCTTCGCGCCGGCCGCCCATCTGCGGCGCGGCGGCGAACACGCGCGACGCCAGGCGCGAGAACGGCAGGCTTTGCAGCCACACCGTGCCGGGCCCGGTGAGCTTCGCAAAGAACAGGCCCTCGCCGCCGAACAGCGCCGTCTTGATCTTGCCGACGAACTGCACCTCGAAGTTCATGTCCTGCGTGTAGGCGACGACGCAGCCGGTGTCGACGAGCAGCGTCTGCCCGGGCGCCAGCTCGCGCTTGGCGATGCTGCCGCCGGCGTGCACGAAGGCCAGACCGTCGCCGTCGAGCTTCTGCATGATGAAGCCTTCGCCGCCGAAGAAGCCCGTCGACAGCTTGCGCTGGAACGCGATGCCCAGCGACACGCCGCGCGCCGCGCAGAGGAACGCGTCGCGCTGGCAGATCAACGTGCCGCCGAGCTGGCGCAGGTTCATCGGCAGGATCTTGCCCGGGTACGGCGCCGCGAACGCGACGCGCTGCTTGGCGCTGGCGTTGTTCGTGTAGACGGTGGTGAACAGCGACTCGCCGGTGATCAGCCGCTTGCCGGCGCCGAGCAGCTTGCCGAACAGGCCGCCGCCCTGGCTGGCGCTGCCGTCGCCGAACACGGTGTCCATCGCGATGCCGGCGTCCATGAACATCAGGCTGCCGGCCTCGCCGATCGCCGCCTCGCCGGGGTCGAGCTCGACCTCGACGTACTGCATCTCGGCGCCCTTGATCTCGTAGTCGACCACGTCCATTGCCATCGTCAAAACCGTCCTGCCCCGCCACGATCGGGGCCCATGCTTGTGAAGCTCGGGATGGTACCCAATGGTCCCTCGCCGGCCGGCGGTGCGGCGGCCCCTTCCCCCGTCTTCCCGTCCCTTGGCGCAGGTGGCGCGCTTCGTAGCATTGGGTTGCAGAACGAACCGGCGCCTAACGCCGGGCACACGCTGACGAGCGGGCGGCCGGCGAACAATCGCGGCCATGTCCGCCCCCGTGCTCGATGCGTTGCCGGCCGCCGCCGCCACGGCCGCCGTGGCCGCCGCATCGCTCACCGGCTTCGGCCTGCGCCACGGCGCGCAGCGCGGCTGGCGCTGGTGGCTCGCGGCCGTGTGGCTGGGGGCGCTGGGCACCGCGGTGGCTACGGCCGAGCCGTTGTCGTTGCTTCGCTTCATTGCCGAGGCGCTGCTGCTGCAATGGCCGCTGACGCTGTTGATCGGCCTGCGCCGCTTCCATGCCCGCGACGCGCTGCCCGGGCATGCGCGCTTCGACTTCGCCGTGCTGATGGCGGCCACGCTGGCGCTCGGCGCCACGCTCGCGGCCGCGCCGGCGCACGCGCCGTGGCTCGGCGCGGCGCTCGGATCGCTGGCGCTGTTGTATGCGGCAACGCTCGCGCTGCGCGCGCCGGCCGGGCACGAGATGCCGGCGCTGCACGTGCTGGCCGGCACGCAGTGCCTGCTGGCCGGCGTGCCGCTGCTGGTCGTCGCTTTCGCGCCGGTTGACGCGCTCGGCGACACCGGCTTCGCCACCGACCCGCTGGCGCTGCGCGCCGTCGCCGCGGCGCTGGGGCTGACGGTCACCGCGTTCGTGCTGCTGGCGATGCTCGGCCAGCGCACCGAGCAGCAGTTGCGCGAGTCGCGCCAGCGGCTGCGGCGGCTGGCCAACCTCGACGCGCTGACGCAGCTGCCGAACCGACGCCACTTCCACGACCTGGCCGTCAGCGCGCTGCGGCACGACCCGCCGGGCAGCGCGGTGATGTTGATGTTCGACGTCGACCACTTCAAGCGCATCAACGACAACTTCGGCCATGCCGCGGGCGACCGCGCGCTGACGCTCGTCGCCGGCAGCCTGCTCGAGCAGTTGCGCGCCGACGACGTGCCCGGCCGCCTCGGCGGCGACGAGTTCGCGCTGCTGCTGCGCGGTGCCGGCGTGCCGGTGGCCATCGGCGTGGCCGAACGCATCGTGCAGGCGATGCAGCGGCGCACCGCCGAGCAGCGCCTGCCGCGCCTGACGCTGAGCTTCGGCGTCGTGCAGCTCCTCGGCCGCGAGCAGGTCGACGAAGCGCTGCGCCGCGCCGACCAAGCCCTCTTCGAGGCCAAGCGCCAAGGCCGCGGCTGCGCCGTCACGGCCGAAGGCGACGAGGCGCACCCGGTGTTCGGCGAGAGCCAGCGGCTCGGGCTGGCGGCGGCCTGACGGCGTCGCGCGCCGGCGGACGCGCGCGGTGCGGATAATCGCGCGCCGTCGCCAGCCCGCACCGGCGCCTCCGTTGACCCACCCGCCCGATCACTTCGTCTCCGCCTCACTGGCCGTCGCCGCCGGCGCGGTGCTGGGCGCCTGGCTGCGCTGGGGGCTCGCGACGTGGCTGAACGGCGCCTTCCCGTCGCTGCCGCCCGGCACGCTGGTCGCCAACCTGGCCGGCGGCTACCTCGTCGGCCTGGCCATCGGGCTGCTGGCGTCGTTCCCCGGCGCGGCGCCCGAGTGGCGGCTGTTCGCGGTCACCGGCTTCCTCGGCGCGCTGACGACGTTTTCGACCTTCTCGGCCGAGGTCGTCGCGCTGCTGCAGCAAGGCCGCACGGGCTGGGCCGCCGCGACGGTGCTCGTGCATGTCCTCGGCTCGCTGGCGATGACGCTGGCCGGCCTCGCGACACCGCAGTGGCTGCGCCGCTGATGGCGGCGCAGCCATGGGCGGCGCCGCAGCCGCCGCGCCGTTGCGGCGGCGCCATCGCGCCGCATCGGCAGCGCCCGCGGGTCGCCTTGGCGACAGGCGCCGGGGTCGCCGCCGTGGCCTGATCGGGCCGGTGCATGAGGGGTGACTCTTAGAATGCGCCGCCCAGGAGGAGAAAGACAGTCCAATGACGCCGCAGCAGATCCTCGAGCAATACGGCCCGCGCGAGGCGATGGAGTACGACGTGGTCGTCGTCGGCGCCGGCCCGGCCGGCCTGGCGACCGCCATCCGCCTGAAGCAGCTCAACGCCGACATCAACGTCGTCGTCATCGAGAAGGGCAGCGAGCCCGGCGCGCACATCCTGTCCGGCGCGGTGATGGACCCGCGCGCGATCACCGAACTCTTCCCCGACTGGAAGGCGCGCGGCGCGCCACTGAACCAGCCGGTCACGCACGACGACATCCTTTTCCTGCGCGAGCACGACGCGGTGCGCACGCCCGACTGGCTGGTGCCCGGCGTGCTGCACAACGAGGGCAACTACGTCGTCGGCCTGGGCTCGGTGGTCAAGTGGCTCGGCGAGCAGGCCGAGGCGCTGGGCGTCGAGGTCTTTGCCGGCTTCACCGCCGCCGAGGTGCTGTACACCGACGACGGCCGCGTGCGCGGCGTCGCCACCGGCAACATGGGCGTGGGCAAGGACGGCCAGCCGCACGAGGGATTCCAGCTCGGCATGGAGCTGACCGCGAAGTACACCGTCTTCGCCGAAGGCGCACGCGGCCACCTCGGGCGGCAGTTGCTGGCGAAGTACGACCTGCTTGCCGGCCGCGACGCGCAGAGTTTCTCGATCGGCATCAAGGAGCTGTGGGAAGTGCCGCCGCAGAAGGCCAGGCCGGGCCATGTCGTGCACACCGCCGGCTGGCCGATGGACGAACACACCTTCGGCGGCGGCTTCCTCTACCACCTCGAGGGCGGGCGTGTCACGCTGGGCCTCGTCATCGGGCTGGACTACCAGAACCCGTGGCTGAGCCCTTTCGAGGAGATGCAGCGCTGGAAGACGCACCCGGCGATCCGCGCGCACATCGAAGGCGGCAAGCGCATCGGCTACGGCGCCCGCGCCATCAACAACGGCAGCCTGCAAAGCCTGCCCAAGCTCGTCTTCCCCGGCGGCGTGCTCGTCGGCTGCGAGGCCGGCACGATGAACGCAGCGCGCATCAAGGGCAGCCACGCCGCGATCAAGACCGGCATGCTCGCCGCCGAGGCCATCGCCCCGGCACTGGCCGCCGGCCGTGCACACGACGAGCTCGAGGCCTACCCGGCCGCGTTCGGCAAGAGCTGGCTGCACGCCGAGCTGCACGCGACGCGCAACTTCAAGCACTGGTTCAAGCAGGGCAACACGGTGGGCACGCTGATGACCGGCGTCGAGCAGTGGCTGCTGCCGCGGCTGGGCTTCAAGGCCCCGCCGTGGACGAAACACCGCCACACGCCCGACCACGAGCGGCTGCACGCCGCCGGCCAGGTGGCGCCTATCCGCTACCCCAAGCCCGACGGCAAGCTCACGTTCGACCGTCTCTCGTCGGTGTTCATCAGCAACACCAACCACGAGGAAAACCAGCCGGCGCACCTGACGCTGAAGGACGCCGCGGTGCCGGTGGCCGTGAACCTGGCGCGTTATGCCGGCCCCGAGAGCCGCTACTGCCCGGCCGGCGTCTACGAGTTCGTCGATACCGACGGCGACGCCCGCCTCGTCATCAACGCGCAGAACTGCGTGCACTGCAAGACCTGCGACATCAAGGACCCGACGCAGAACATCGTCTGGGTCACGCCCGAAGGCGGCGGCGGGCCGAATTACGCGGGGATGTAGGCGACGAGGCATCGAGCCCCTCACCGTTCGGCCTGAGGCAGCGAGCGTGCTTCGCGCTTCGGCCCGGACCGAGGCGCCCGGGTGGCCGGCGCCGCTCATGTCCTCCTCGGCCTCGCTGGCGCTCGCCCGATTCCCCCTTTACTTCGCTTTGCCGGCCACCCGGCCGCCTCGGCCCTCGGTCGCTGCATCGCCGGTGGCTCGATCCGGCCGCGACCTGCGCAGTCACTCCTACGCCGGCTGCACCTCGACCGCCGCCGCGGCCTTCGCTTCGACAGCCGGGCTGCGCACCAGGTAGTCGAACGCCGCCAGCGCCGCCTTCGCGCCTTCACCGGCCGCGATGACGATCTGCTTGAAGGGCACCGTCGTCACGTCCCCGGCCGCGAAGACGCCCGGCAGGCTCGTCGTGCCCTTCGCGTCGATGACGATCTCGCCGTACTTCGACAACTCGACCGTGCCGCGCAGCCACTCGGTGTTCGGCACGAGGCCGATCTGCACGAAGACGCCGGAAAGCGGGATGCGCTGCACCTCGCCCGACGCGCGGTCTTCGAAGACGAGGCCGTCGACCAACTGGCCGTCGCCGGTGATCGCGGTCGTCTTCGCGTTCACGTGCACGGTCACGTTCGGCAGGCTCTTCAGCTTCGCGACGAGCACCGCGTCGGCTTTCAACTGCGGTGCGAACTCGACGAGCGTCACGTGCTGCACGATGCCCGCGAGGTCGATCGCCGCCTCGACGCCCGAGTTGCCGCCGCCGATGACGGCGACGCGCTTGCCCTTGAACAGCGGCCCGTCGCAGTGCGGGCAGTAGGCGACGCCCTTGTTGCGGTACTCCTGCTCGCCGGGCACGCCGACCGAGCGCCAGCGCGCGCCGGTGGCCAGCACCACCGAGCGTGTCTTCAACGCCGCGCCGCTGGCGAGCTTGACGGTGATCTCGCCGCCGGGCGTGGCGGCCGGCTCGAGCGCGGCGACGCGCTGCTGGTTCATCACGTCGACGCCGACGCTCTTCACCTGCGCTTCCAGCGCCGCGGCGAACTTCGGGCCGGTCGTCTCCTGCACCGAGATGTAGTTCTCGATGCCGAGCGTGTCCAGCGTCTGGCCGCCGAAGCGCTCGGCGACGACGCCGGTGCGGATGCCCTTGCGCGCCGCGTACACCGCCGCCGCGGCGCCGGCCGGACCGCCGCCGACGATCAGCATGTCGAAGGCGTCCTTCGCCGCGAGCTTGGCGGCATCACGCGCCGCCGCGCCGCTGTCGACCTTCGCCAGGATGTCGGCCAGCTCCATGCGGCCGGAGCCGAACGGCTGGCCGTTCAGGAACACCATCGGCACGGCCATGATCTGCCGCGCCTCGACGTCGCCCTGGAACAGGGCGCCGTCGATCGCGACGTGGCGCACACGCGGGTTCAGCACCGCCATCAGGTTCAGCGCCTGCACGACGTCCGGGCAGTTGTGGCACGACAGCGACATGTACGTCTCGAAGACGAGATCGCGGTCGAGCGACTTCACTTGCTCGATGACGTCGGCCTCCACCTTGGGCGGATGGCCACCGGCTTGCAGCAGCGCCAGCACGAGCGACGTGAACTCGTGCCCGAGCGGCACGGCGGCGAAGCGCACCCCCATGTCGTGGCCGGCGCGGCTGATCGAGAACGACGGCCGGCGCGCATCGCTGCCGTCGTGCCGCACGCGGATCTTGTCACTGAGCGCGGCGATCTCGTCGAGCAGCTCGCGCATCTCCTGCGAGGCGGGCCGCTCGTCGAGCGAGGACACCAGCTCGACGGGCTGCGTCACGCGCTCGAGATAGGCCGCGAGCTGCGCCTTCAGGCTGGCGTCCAACATGGCGGTGCTTCCTTCCTTTCCTGGCTTGTGCGTTGCGCTCAGATCTTGCCGACGAGGTCGAGCGAGGGCTTCAGGGTCGCGGCACCTTCCTGCCACTTCGCCGGGCACACCTGGCCGGGGTTCTTCGCGACGTACTGGGCCGCCTGCAGCTTGCGCAGCGTCTCCTTCACGTCACGGGCGATCGCGTTGTCGTGCACCTCGGCGGTCTTGATGACGCCTTCCGGGTTGATGACGAACGTGCCGCGCAGCGCCAGGCCTTCTTCCTCGATGTGCACGCCGAACATTCGCGTCAGCGTGTGGGTCGGGTCGCCGACCAGCGGGAAGCGCGCCTTGCCGACGGCCGGGCTCGTCTCGTGCCACACCTTGTGCGAGAAGTGCGTGTCGGTCGTGACGATGTAGACCTCGGCGCCGAGGTCCTTGAACTTGGCGTAGTTGTCGGCAGCGTCTTCCACTTCGGTCGGGCAGTTGAAGGTGAACGCGGCCGGCATGAAGATCAGCACCGACCACTTGCCCTTCATCGTCTGGTCGGTCACTTCGACGAACTTGCCGTTGTGGAAGGCCTGGGTCTTGAAGGCCTGGACGGGGGTGTTGATGAGGGACATTGAAGAACTCCTGGTGGGATGAAGGCGGGTGGGTTCAGGGAGATGAAGGACGAAGCTCGTCCATGCCGCGCAGTATTGCTGCGCCGCGTCATTGCGTGGGTTGATTGGTTCTATGCCGGTGATGGCCGACGGCTATGAAACCGGGCGATCACCGCGGCGATCGGCGCCACGAGCATCGCGGCCGCCTGTGGCTCGCCCATCGTCGCGAGCGTCGCGGCGGCGGCCAGACACAGTGTGACGGCCGCACCCCACGCCAAGCCGTAGGCCAATGCCGCGGCGGCGCGCAAGGCGAGGCCGGCGCGGTTGACGCGCAGTGGCTGCTGCGGGCGCGGCACCTGCACGAGCCAGGCGAGCACGACGATCGCCGTCGGATCCGGCGCGAGGCCAGCCACCTCGGCCTGCGCGAGGGGCCGGCCGGCGAGCAGCGCCAGCAGCGGATGGCCGAAGAGCGCCCAGGCCAGGAGGATCAGAGAACCCGTTCGGGCTGAGCTTGTCGAAGCCCATGCCCGTACCACCCCCCGTTCGGGCTGAGGTTGTCGAAGCCCTCGTTCGAAACGGCACTTCGACAAGCTCAGTGCGAACGGTTGGAGAACGAGTGCCGCCGCGAGCACCCACCACAACCACGCCAGCCCGCGCGCCGCCCAGTTGATTGGCTCGTACAACCCGAGCACAAACACTTGCGCGACGAACACGCTCGCCGCCGCCAGCGCCAGCGCCGTGGCGCGCTGGGCCACCAAGCCGCCGCGCGCCAGCCACACCGCGGCAGCCAAAGCCAGCACCGGCCACAGCAGCCCCCACGGCCACCACGCGGCGTTGTGCTGCTCGAAGAGCCGCCAATACGTGCGCGGCGAGAACATCAGAAAGTCGCCCGGCCGATAACCCGCCAGGTCGCGCAGCGTCTCGATCCACTCCACAGGGTCGCGCCTGCCGTGTCGAGGCCGAACGAAACCCCGCCGCTACACGAGACGCGCAACGTCCGCCGCGATGCGCGCACGCAGCGCCGCATCAGGCAGCGGGTTGCGTGCCGCGCCAACGTTCTGGATGACGTGCGCGACCTGGCTCGTCGCGGGGATCGCGCAGGTCACCGCCGGGTGCGAGACGATGAACTTCAGCACCGCCTGCGCCCAGCCGTCGCAGCGCAGTTCCACCGCCCAGCCGGGCAGCGGGTGTCGCGCCAGCGCGTCCAGCAGCGCGCCCTCGCGGAACGGCCGGTTCGCCAGCACCGCGATGCCGCGCTCGGCGGCCAGCGGCAGCAGGCGCCGCTCGGCCTCGCGGTCCACGGGGTTGTAGGTGAGCTGCACGAAGTCCAGCGGCTGCGTGCGCATCACGCGCTCGAACTCGCCGTGCCGCCGCCCTTCGCTGGTCGTGATGCCGACGTAGCGCAGCTTCCCCTCTGCCTTCATGGCCAAGAGGCGCGGCAGGTGCGCTTCCCAGGCGAGCAGGTTGTGCACCTGCATGAGGTCGAAACGGGGCACGCCCCAGTGCGCGCGCGAGGCGTCGATCTGTTGCGCGCCGCCGGCGCCGTCGCCGGTCCACACCTTCTCGGCCGAGAACAGCGCCGCGCTCTCGCCGGCGCGCGAGAGCTTGGCGAGCGCGTGGCCGATCACCGGCTGCGAGCTGCCGTACATCGGCGAGCTGTCGATGACGCGGCCGCCTCGCGCGAAGAACGCCCGCACGACCTCGGCGCAGGCATCCCGGGCGCGCGGATCGTTGCCGACGTTGAAGGTGATCCAGGTGCCGAGGCCGACGACGGGCAGCGGCTCGCCGCTGGAGGGAATCGGCTTCGTGACCGGTGAGTGCCGCGGCGTGGCGATCGGCGCGGCCGATGAAGGCCGTGTCGCGCCACCGCCTTGCGCCTGCGCCGCTCGGCCCGGCAACGACATCGCCACCGTGCCGCTCAGCACCAAGGTGCCCTGCTCCGCCAGCCAGGCCCGCCGGGTCTGTTGCCTGGGTGCGGCGTCGCGCCTAACGTCCATCCTCAGTGCATCCGATGCGCGGGAACCCGCCAGGCCACCCTCACCCGCGCAATCGCCGCTCGAGAAAGTCGAGCCGGTCCTGGCCCCAGAAGTTCTCGCCGTCTACCACATAACTCGGCGCGCCGAACACCCCCGCGGCCAGCGCGCGCTGCGTGTTCGCCTCGTATCGCGCGGCGATCTCGGGCTCGTCGGACTCGGCCAGCAGCGACGCCGCCAGCGCGTTCTCGGCCAACAGCGCCGCCAGCGTCTCGCGCTCGGCGATGTTGCGCTCTTCGGCCCACACGGCGCGCATCATCGCGCCGGCGATCGTCAGCGCCGCGGGCGGCCCGGCGGCGCGGTCGGCGGCGATGACGAGCCGCGCCGCCGGAGCGGCATCGACCGGAAAGAACTTCGGTTGCGGGTTCAGCGGCAGCTTCAGCCACTCGCTGAAGCGCTTCAACTCGACCAGGCGGTAGGCCTGCCGCTGCGGCGCGCGCTTGGCGAGCGGCAGGCCGCCCGAGGCCGGGAAGATGACGCCGTAGTCCACCGGCAGCACCTCGACGCGCGCATCGGCGGCGCGGGCGATGGCGCGGAAGCGCTCGTGCCCGAGGTAGGTCCAGGGCGACACCGGGGTGAAGTAGTAGGCGATGTCCATGGCTTCGGGGCTGCGCTCTCGTGAGCGTCGAGGTGAGCGAGACGACCGAGTGTCGTTCAGAGCACGCGCCCTTGCACCGACACGCACTCGTTGCGCCAGATGTCGTCGGGGCTGATGTAGTTGTCGGCGCGCGTGAACCTGCGGCCGGCGGCGTGGAAGCACTCGTCGACGAGTTCCGAGCAGATGAACTTGCGGTCGCGGTAACGGCGCCCCTTGCGGAAGAGGATGCGCATCGCGATGCGCAGGATCTCCCAGTTGTCGTAGGGCTTGGTCAGGAGGTCCATGCCGAAGCTCACCGCGCGGCGCGCGTCGGCCTCGTCCAGCACCGGCTCGAGGCGGCCGATGACGACCTGGCCGCGATACGGCCGGCGTCGGCCGTGGTAGTCGCGCAGGTACTTCGACAGCGGCACGAGGCGCACGCCGATGCCGGTTTCGCTTTCGAGGATGAAGATGCGGTCGAGCGCCTCGTCGCGGTAGATGACGCCGACGTGGCTCCACACGGAGCCCGTGAACTTCTGGATCAGGCCCGAGAAGAGGTACGAGCCCGAGCAGAACACGAGGTCGCCGGTGCGCAGCACGTCGCGCAGCCCGTTGTAGGGCTGCACCGGCAGGCGCTTGATCTCGGCCTTCTTGATCGGCGCGGCCATCAGCGCCAGTTGGGGGGCCGCTTGTCGATGAACGCCTGCACGCCTTCGAGCGCGCCCTCATCCATCATGTTGCAGGCCATCGTCTTCGTCGCGTCGTCGTAGGCGCCTTCGATGCCATGCTCGAGCTGGCGGTAGAAGAGCTGCTTGCCCATCGCGATCGCGGCGCGCGGCTTGTGCACGATGCGCTCGAGGAGCTTGTCGATCTCGGCATCGAGCTCACCGACCGGCACGACGCGGTTGACGAGCCCCTTCTCGCGCGCCTCGGCCGCGCCGATGAAGTCACCCGTCACCAGCATCTCGAACGCGAACTTGCGCGACAGGTTGCGCGACAGCGCGACGCTCGGCGTGCTGCAGAAGAGCCCGAGGTTCACGCCGCTGACCGCGAAGCGCGCATCGCTCGCCGCCACCGCCAGGTCGCACATCGCGACGAGCTGGCAGCCCGCCGCGGTGGCGATGCCGTGCACGCGCGCGACCACCGGCACCGGCAGCCGCTGGATCGTCATCATCATGCGGCCGCACTGCGCGAAGAGCCGCTCGTAGTAGCCCTGCGAAGGCTCGGCGCGCATCTCCTTCAGGTCGTGCCCGGCGCAAAACGCCTTGCCGGCCCCGGCGATGACGACGGCGCGCGCCGTCTCGTCGGCGGCGATGCGGTCCAGCGTCGTTTGCAGCGCCTCGAGCATCGCCTCCGACAGCGAGTTGAAGGCCGCCGGCCGGTTCAGCGTCAGGCGCACGACGCCGCGCGCGTCCTTCTCGGTGAGCACCAGGGGTTCGTTCGACATGGCTCGGTCCTGATTCGACGGATGTCCGTACGGTATCGCACAAAGGCCATCGCGCCGACCGGTGGCAGCACCGAGCCGCGCTCGCTAAGCTGGCCGCCGCGGTGTCCGCTCCCACTTCAGGAGAACAGCTCATGGCCGAGAAGAGATGGCGCAAGCGCACGCTGGCCGGGCGCGCCCTCGCCCCCGAGACGCTGATGATGGGCTACGGCTACGAGCCGGCGCTCTCTGAGGGCTCGCTGAAAGAGCCGCTCTTTCAGACCTCGACCTTCATCTTCCCTTCGGCGCAGGCGGGCAAGGACTTCTTCGCGACGATGCAGGGCCGGCGCAAGCCCGGCGAAGGCGAGGAGCCGGGCCTCGTCTACTCGCGCTTCAACAACCCGAACCTCGAGGTGCTGGAAGACCGCCTGGCGCTGTGGGACGGCGCCGAGGCGAGCCTGGCGTTCGCCTCGGGCATGGCGGCGATCTCGACGTGCCTGTGGGCGTACCTGCGTCCCGGCGACGTGGTATTGCAGAGCCAGCCGATCTACGGCGGCACCGAGACGCTGATCCACTCGATCCTGCCGGAGTTCGGCGTGCGCCAGGTTGGCTTCGAAGTCGAAGGCGGCACGGCGGCGATGCAGGCCGCGGCTGCGCAGGCGCGCCAACTCGGCCGCGTCGCGGCGATCTACGTCGAGACGCCGGCCAACCCGACCAACGGCCTCGTCGACATCGCCGCGGCGCGCGCGATCGCCGAGTCGCTGACCGACGCGCAAGGGCGGCGGCCGCCGCTCATCGTCGACAACACGATGCTCGGCCCCATTTACTGCAAGCCGCTCGCACACGGCGCCGACCTCGTCGTCACGTCGCTGACGAAGTACGTCGGCGGCCACTCCGACCTCATCGGCGGCGGCGCCAGCGGCGCGCGCGCGATGCTGGCGCCGGTGCGGCGCATGCGCAGCACGCTCGGCACGATGTGCGACCCGCATACCGCGTGGCTGCTGAGCCGCTCGCTCGAGACGCTCAAGCTGCGCATGGCCGCCGCCGCCGAGGGCGCGCGCCGCGTCGCCGCGTTCCTGCGCGCGCACCCGAAGATCGACAACGTCTGGTTTCTCGACTTCCTGCCCGAGGGCCACCCCGACCGCGCACTGCACCTGCGCCAGAACACGAGCGCCGGCTCGACCTTCAGCTTCGAGGTCAAGGGCGGCGAGGCCGGCGCCTTCGCGCTGCTCGACCGGCTCGAGATCATCAAGCTCGCGGTCAGCCTCGGCGGCACCGAGACGCTGGCCTCGCACCCGGCGTCGACCACGCACTCGGCGATGCCGCCCGACGAGCTGAAGCGCTTCTCGATCACGCCGGCGCTGATCCGCATCTCGATCGGCGTCGAGGAGCCCGATGACTTGATCGCCGACCTCGCGCAGGCGCTGGACGGCGTGCCCTGACGCGCGCCGGCCGCGCGACGGGCCCCGGGCGGGCGGTTCGACGCCGGGTCGGGAGCCCGGGTGCCCGTTGCCGTATCTCGACGGTTAGGGGGCGGAACACCGCCGTCGTTGTGCGACGATTCGACCTCCGCCGCTTCCCGCCGCCAGAGCCGTGGCCCGCATCTATCTCGTCGAGGATCACGCGCTGATGCGAGACGGCCTGCGCGCCATGCTCGCCGCCGGCGGCCACACCGTCGTCGGCGAGGCCGACGGCCCGGCGCAGGCGCAGGCCGATCTGGCCCGGCTCGAAGCCGACATCGTGCTGCTCGACCTCGGCCTGCACGAACACTCGGGCTTCGAGCTGCTGGCCGAACTGCAGCAGCGCCGCCTGCCGGCGCGCGTCATCGTGCTGACCATGTCCACCCAGGGGCGCGACGTCGCCGAGGCGATGCGCCTGGGCGCCGCCGGCTACCTGGCCAAGCTGGCGCCCAGCGCCGTGCTGCTCGACGCGATCGAACGAGTCGGCCGCGGCGAAAGGGTGCTCGGCGCCGGGTTCGAAGCGGCGGCGGCCGCGCCCGACCCGGCCGCCGCAACCGGGCCGGCCGAGCTGCTGCAGCGGCTGTCGGCGCGCGAGCGGCAGATCCTTGCCCTGGTGGTGCGCGGACGCACCAGCGCGTCGATCGCGTTGCAGATCGGCCTGTCGCCGAAGACGGTGGAAACGTACCGCAGCCGCCTGATGGACAAGCTCGAAGTGCCCGACGTCACCGGCCTCGTGCGCTTCGCGATTCGCGCCGGGCTGATCGACGCCGACCTGAACTGAAGGCGGGCCGGCCGGCCCGCATCGAGTTTTCCTGGCAGGCCGGACACCTTCGCGACGGGGCGGCAGGGCGCCGGTCGAGTGTTCCCGACAGGTCGCGCCGACGCGCTCGCCCTAGAGTGGCCGTGCCGCCAGCCGAGACGCAAGGTGCAGCCGCCGGCACTTCGATCCGACCGTCACTGCACGCCTCGGACCTCCGCACCCTGCCCCCGGGCGCCCGCCGCTCTCCCGCCATGCCGATCGACCCCCCTCAGGCCCGACTGCTGCTCGTCGACGACGACGCCACGGTCATCCGCACGATGAGCCGCATGCTCGACGGCTTCGGCCACCTGCGCTTCGCCAGCAGCGGCTGGGACGCGCTGGCCATCGCCCGCGAATGGCGGCCCGACCTCGTGCTTCTCGATGTCGAGATGCCCGGCCTGTCGGGCCTGGACGTGTGCGAGCTGTTCCGCGCCGACCCGCGCCTGGCCACGGTGCCGCTGCTGATGGTCACGAGCCACCAGGCGCAGTCGCTCGGCGCGATGGCGCGGGCGCACGGTGCCGTCGGCCTGATCACCAAGCCGATGGCCGCGGCCGCCCTGCAGGCGCAGGTGCGCGCCGTGCTGCGCGGCGGCGCGCCGGCCCCCGCCGCGGCCTCCGCGCCGCCTACGCCCGAGCCGACCCGGGCCTCCCGCGGCGACCGTGCCGAGTCGGCGGACGCGCCGGCGTGGCCGCCGGCCGCGCACGGCGAGCGCCTGGCCATGTCGTTCTTCGCGCACGAGGTGGGCAATGCACTCAACGGCCTGCTCGGCCAGGCCGAGCTGATGCACCTCGATCGCACGCAGGCGTTGCCGCCGGCGCAGGCGCAGCGGCTGACCCGCTTGCTCGAGGCCGGCCGCACCGTACGGCAGCTCCTGCGCGACATCGTCGAGCTGGGCGCGCTGGGCAGCGGCCGCCTGCCGCTGCGCCTCGAGGCACTCGATGCCGACCGCTGTGTCGACGACGCCGCCGCCGCCGTGGCCGCGCTGGCGCGCATGGCCGGCGTGCCGCTGCGCACCACCGGCGCGCCGCTGCGCCCTGCCGCGGCCGGTGCGGCGGCGGCCGCCGGCCGCGCGCAGGTGCTGGCCGACGCGGCGCGCCTGCAGCAGTGCCTGGTCAACCTGCTCAGCAACGCGATCAAGTACAACCGGCCGGGTGGCGGCGTGCGCGTGCGCGTCGTCCGCGGCACCGGCTGGGTGCGCATCGCCGTGCGCGACAACGGCATCGGCCTCAGCGAGCAGCAGATGAAGCACCTGTTCGAACCGTTCAACCGGCTCGGCCGCGAGCGCGGCGTCGCAACCGGCAGCGGGCTGGGCCTGGTCATCACCCGCAGCCTGCTGCAGGCCATGGACGGGCGGCTGGTCGTGCGCAGCCGCGCCGGCCGCGGCAGCTGCTTCGCGATCGAGCTGCCGCAGGCGCCGGCGGCGCCCGCCGGACCGCCCCGAACCACCGCGCCGCCGCTGGCGAGCGCCGCCTGAAGGCCGAGGGCTTCCATGTCGCAGGTTCCCCCGCCCAGCATCCTGATCGTCGACGACGACCCGGTGGCGGTCCGTGCCCTCGCCCACATCGTCGGCGGCATCGCCCGCCTGCGCTTCGCGGCCAACGGCGGCGACGCACTGCGCCTGGCGCACGACAGCCCGCCCGACCTGGTGCTGCTGGACGCGCAGATGGAGGGCATGAGCGGCTTCGACGTCTGCCGCGCGCTGAAGGCCGATGCGCGGCTGGCGCCGGCCCCGGTGTTGTTCGTCACCAGCTCGAGCGGACCGGAGTTCGAACTGCAGGGCTTCGAGGCCGGCGCCGCCGACTTCATCGCCAAGCCGGTGGTGCCGGCGCTCGTGCTGGCGCGCGTGCGCGCCCAGCTGCGCGCCAAGGCGATGGCCGACCAGTTGCGCACCACCGCCAGCACCGACATGCTGACCGGCCTGGCCAACCGGCACGCCTTCGACCTCGCGCTGGACGAAGAGTGGCGGCGCGTGCGCCGGCGCGGCACGCCGCTGTCGCTGCTGCTGCTGGACGTCGACCACTTCAAGCTCTACAACGACCGCCACGGCCACCCGGCCGGCGACGAAGGTCTGCGCCAGGTGGCCGGCACGCTGGCCGAGAGCCTGCACCGCCCCTCCGACCGCGCCTTCCGTTACGGCGGCGAGGAGTTCGCGATGCTGCTGCCCGAGACCGCCCGCCCGGGCGCGCTGCGTGTCGCCGAGCGCGTCGTCGCGGCCGTGGCGACGCGCCGCATCGCGCACGCCGCCTCGCCGACGGCGCCGCACGTGACGGTCAGCGTCGGCGTCGGCTGCTTCGACGACGCCTGCGAGGGTTGGCGGCCGCCGTCGGCCGACTCGCGCCTGGGCGAACTGGGGGCCCCGGCGCGCGCCGCCGATCTCGTCGCCGCGGCCGACCGCGCGCTGTACGAGGCCAAGCGCGCCGGTCGTGCGCGCACCAGCCTGCAGGCCGTCGTCGCGGCCGATGCGCCGTGAACGCCGCCGTCGACCCGCGCCCCGAGGAACGCCCGATGCCGCCCGCCCTCCGGCGCCGCGCGCCGACCGCCCGCCTGGCGGCGCTGGCGCGCACGGCTTTGCTGGCGCTGGCCGCCGCCTGGCAGGCGGCGGCGGCCACGCCGCTGACGCTGGCGACCTCGGCCACGCCGACCGCCGCGCCGGTGCTCGTCGCCGAGGCGCAGGGCTACTTCCGTGCCGAGGGGCTGGAGGTCAAGGTGCGACGCTGTCCCGTCGGGCGCGTCTGCCTGAAGTGGCTGCTCGACGGCGAGGTGCAGTTCGCCGCCGCGGCCGACCTCGGCCTGACCGTCGCCGCGTTCTCCGACCGCCCGTTCGGCATCGTCGCCAGCATCGCCGAGGCGGGCCGCAGCGTGCGCATCGTCGCCCGCGCCGACCGCGCCGTGCGCCAGGCGGCCGACCTGCGCGGCCGCCGCGTCGGCGTGCTCGTCGGCACCAACGCGCACTACTTCACCGACACGCTGCTGCAGCTGGGCGGCGTCGCGCCGGCCGAGGTGCGCCTGTTGCCGCTGGACGCGACCGACCCGCTCGGGCCGCTGTTGCGCGGCGAGGTCGATGCCGCCGGCCTGTTCGAGCCGCATGCGCAGGCCGCCATCGACGCGCTCGGCGGCAACGCCGTCGTGCTGCCGACGCCGGCCTACCTCGGCAGCACCTTCAGCGTCGTCGCCGCGCCGCCGCCTGGCGGCGCCACCGACGAGCAGGTCACGCGCCTGCTGCGCGCGCTTCAGCATGCCGTCGCCTTCATCGCCGCCGAGCCGCAGCGCGCCCGCGCCATCGTCGCGCCGCAGGTCGGCCTGGACGTGCGGCAGCTCGAGCCGGCGTGGACCCGCCTGCGCTTCGGCGTCGAGCTCGAGCAGTCGCTGCTCACCACCTTCGAGACGCAGGCGCGCTGGGCCCGGCGCAATGGCCTCGTGCCCGCGGCGGCGCCGCTGCCGAACTACCTCGACCACGTGCGCGAGGCGCCGCTGCGCCAGCTCGACCCGGCCGCCGTGCGGCTGGTGCGCTGAAGCGCCGCGACACGACGCCGACCCGCCGATGCGCATCCGCCAGCTTGTCCTCGTCGGGGCCACGCTCGCCGCGGTGGCGGTCGGCGCGCACCTGGCCGCGCTGCAGGCGTCCAACGACGAAGGCGAGCGGCTGGACCACCTGCGCAGCCACCTCGACCGCCTGTCGCGCGACGCCTCCGGCCTGCTGGCGCTGAGCCAGGACGTCGTGCTGCACGGCGGCGGGCGCGCCGCGCTGCAGTGGCGCGCCACGCACGGCCGGATGCTGCAGGCCCTCGGGCAGGCCCTGCCCGCGGCGCGCGAGCTGGGCGACGAGATGGCTGACATGCAGGCCGTGCTCGGCGAACTGCCGACGCTGTTCGCGGCCGTCGAGGCGGCCGGCGGCCACGGCAGCGCCGAGCGACGCGACCAGCTCGTCGACCTGCTCGTGCAGCAGACGCATCGCATCAGCGAAAGCGCGTTCGACATCGCCGCCCGGCTGTCCGCGCAGCGGCAACAGCGCCGACTGGCCGAGCGCCACACCGCCCTCGCGGCCTGGGCCGGCGTGCTCGCGCTCGTCACCACCTTCCTCGTCGTGGCCTGGCGGCGCGTGCTGCGGCCGACGGCGAACCTGCAGGCGGCGACGCGGGCGCTGCTCGCCGGCGACCGCTCGGCGCGCAGCGGCTACCGGGCCGACGACGAGCTCGGGCAGCTGGCGCTCGCCTTCGACGAGATGGCCGCGGCGCTGCAACAGCACGACCTGCGCCAGCAGCAGGCGCTGCGCGAGAACGAGGCGCTGCTCACCACCATCCGGCCGCAGGCCCTCATCTCGATGGCCGACCGCGCCGGCACGATCATCGACGTCAACGACAACTTCTGCGCCATCTCCGGCTACACGCGCGCCGAGCTGCTGGGGCAGAACCACCGCATCGTCAACTCGGGCGTGCAGCCGCCCGAGTTCTGGGCGGGCCTGTGGCGCACGATCGCTGCCGGGCGGCCGTGGCGCGGCGAAATCTGCAACCGCGCCAAAGACGGCTCGCTGTACTGGGTGGACAGCATCATCGCGCCGTTCTTCGGCGACGACGGCGGCATCGAGAAGTACGTCTCGATCCGCATGGACATCACCGCCGCCAAGGAGGCGGCGCGCCGCGTCGTCGACGGCGAGGCCTTCCTGCGCATGGTCACCGACGGCCTGCCGGTGCGCATCGCCTACCTCGACACGGCAAGGCGCTTTCGCTTCGTCAACGCCGCGCACTGCCGCCGCTTCGGCCTGGCGCGCGAAGCGATCCTCGGGCGCACCCGGGCCGAGCTGGGCGTCGGCGGGCCGGCGGCGGCAAGAGTGGAGGCGGCCATTGACGCGGCGCTGGCCGGCGCCGAGCGGCGCTTGGAGTACGAGGAGCCGGTCGACGGCGAGCCGCGCTGGATCGAGAGCCACCTGATCCCCGACCGAGACGCGCACGGCGCGGTGCGTGGCGTGTTCACGACCGGCGTCGACATCACCGAGCGCCGGCGCGCCGAGGCGCAGATGCTCGAGACCTCGCGCCTCCTGGCCAGCGTGCTCGACGCGGCCACCGAGGTGGCGGTGATCGCCACCGCCACCGACGGCACGATCCGCCTGTTCAACCGCGGCGCCGAGAAGATGCTCGGCTACGGCGCCGACGAGGTGGTCGGCCGCATGCGGTCGCTCGAGCTGCACGAGCGCACGGAGCTGGCGGCGTGTGCCGCCGGGCTGAGCCGGCGCCTCGGCCGCCACGTGCACTCCGGCCTCGTGCTGGTGCAGCCCGAGATGCTGGCGCGCGAGCACGAGTGGCGCTACGTGCGCAAGGACGGCGCGCACGTGCCGGTTCGCCTGACGCTGACGGCGATGCACGACGGCGCGGGCGCGCTTTCGGGTTACCTCGGCGTCGCCTACGACATCTCGGAGCGCCGCCGCTTCGAGGCCTCGCTGCGCCAGGCGGTGCAGGAGGCCAACGACGCCAACGCCGCGAAGAGCCGCTTCCTGGCCAACACCAGCCACGAGATCCGCACGCCGATGAACGCGGTCATCGGGCTGACCTACCTGCTCGGCCGCACCCGGCTGGACGAGACGCAGGCCGGCTACGTCGGCAAGCTGCAGCTGGCGAGCAAGCGGCTGCTCGGGCTCATCAACGACATCCTCGACCTGTCGAAGGTGGAGGCGGGCGAACTGACCCTCGAGCACACGCCGTTCGACGTCGCGCGGCTGGTGCGCGAGCTCGCCGACGAGTGCACCGTGCAGGCCGACGCCAAGGGCGTGGCCTTCGGGTGCGAGCGCGCGCCGGCGCTGCCCCCGGCGCTGGTCGGCGACCCGACGCGGCTGGCGCAGGTGGTCGGCAACCTGCTGAGCAACGCGCTCAAGTTCACGCCGCGCGGCGGCCGCGTGACGCTGGACGTGCAGTGTCCGGCCGCGACAGCGGCGCAGGCGACGCTGCGCTTCGCGGTGCGCGACACCGGCATCGGCATCGACCCGGCAGTGCAGCAGCGGCTGTTCGTGCCGTTCGCGCAGGCCGACACGTCGACGACACGCCGCTTCGGCGGCACCGGGCTCGGGCTGTCGATCGTCAAGCACCTCACCGAGCGCATGGGCGGCCGGCTCACGCTGCGCAGCGCGCCCGGCGAAGGCAGCGAGTTCGCCGTCGAGTTCGACCTGCCACTGCCGCCGCCGGGCACGGCCGTCGAGGACCTTGCCGCGTCGTCGCCGGATCCCGAGCCCCTGCGGCGCACCCGCGTGCTCGTCGTCGACGACAGCGAGGTCAACCTCGAGGTCGCCCGCCGCCAGCTCGCGGCCGAGGGCGCGCACGTCGAGACGGCGGCCAGCGGCGAGCAGGCGCTGGCGCTGCTGCGGCAGCGGCCGGGCGACTTCGACATCGTGCTGCTGGACATGCAGATGCCCGAGATGGACGGGGTCGAAGTCGCGCGGCGCATCCGCGGCACGCCCGGGTTGGCGAAGCTGCCGATCGTCGCGTGGACGGCGGCGATGTTGGCCAGCGAGGTCGACCGCGCCACCGCGGTGGGCATCGACGGCTTCGCCGAGAAGCCCTTCGACGCGGCGGCGCTCGTGCGCACGCTGCGCGCGCTGCTGCCGCCGGCGGCCGCGGCCGCGGCCGCGGCGGTGGCCGCTGCGCCGCAGGCGGCGGCGCCCGACGCGTCGCCACCCCCCTGGCCCGACATCGCCGGCATCGACCGCGACGGCGTGCGCCAGCGACTGGGCGACGACGTGCGGCTCTTCGCGTCGATGCTCGAGCGGCTGCTCGCGGAGTTCGACGGCCTGGCGCTGGCGCCGGGCACCGACGCCGCCGCGCTGCATGCGCACGGGCGGCGCATGCACAAGCTGCACGGCACCGCCGGCCTGCTGGGTGCGACGTCGGTGCACGAGCTGGCCGGCGAGGCCGAGGACGCCTGCCGCCGGGCCGACGCGGCGCTGGCCGGCGAGCTGACGGCGGCGCTGGCCGACGAGCTGGCCGCGCTGCGGCGCGACGCGCAGCCGGTGCTGAGGCTGGCCGCCGAGGCGGCGGCGGCCAGCGCCGCTGCTGGCGCCGGCGCAATGGACACGCCGGTGGACCGCGCCCGGCTGGCCATCTTCCACCGCCGCCTGCAACAACAGGACCTGGCCGCGATCCAGGATGCCGCGCAGCTGGCCGTGCAGCTGGAGCGTCTGCTCGGGCAGCCGGCCTGCGCGCAGCTGCAGCGGCACGTCGACCGCCTGGAGTTCGACGCCGCCGCACGGCTGCTGGAGCCTGTCATCAGGTAGGCCGCAGGCCGTCGGCGCGCATGCCAGCCGCCAGGACCGGCCCTACTCGATCGCCGAAGCGCTCTTCGCCCGCTCGCGCAACTGGAACTTCTGGATCTTGCCGGTGCTCGTCTTCGGGATCGGCTCGAAGCGCACTTCGCGCGGCACCTTGTAGCCGGCGAGCAGGCCCTTGCAGTGCGCCACCAGCTCGGCGGCGGTCACGGCCGCGTCCGGCTTCAGCTCGACGAAGGCCAGCGGCGTCTCGCCCCACTTCGCGTCGGGCTTGGCCACCACCGCGCAGGCAAGCACCGCCGGGTGTCGGTACAGCGCGTCTTCCACCTCGATCGAGCTGATGTTCTCGCCGCCGCTGATGATCACGTCCTTGCTGCGGTCGCGGATCTTCACGTAGCGGTCGGGCTCCATCACCGCCAGGTCGCCGGTGTGGAACCAGCCGCCGGCGAACGCCTTGTCGGTGGCGGCCGGGTTCTTCAGGTAGCCCTTCATGACGATGTTGCCGCGGAACATGATCTCGCCCATCGCGACGCCGTCGGCGGGCACCTCGTGCATCGTCTCGGGGTCGAGCACGGCCATGCCTTCCTGCAGCGCGTAGCGCACGCCCTGACGGCCGTTCAGGCGCGTCTGCTCCGCGAGCGTCTGGCCGGCCCACGCATCGCGCTTCACCGCCACCGAGGCGGGCCCGTACACCTCGGTCAGGCCGTAGACATGCGTGATGTCGAAGCCGATCCTCGCCATGCCTTCGATCATCGCCGCCGGCGGCGCGGCGCCGGCGACCATGCCGCGCACTTTCTGCGTGATGCCTTCGCGCAGAGCGGCCGGCGCGTTGACGATCAGGTTGTGCACGATCGGCGCGGCGCAGTAGTGGTCGGCGCCGTGCTCGCGCATCGCGCCGAGGATCGCCTCGGCCTCGACGCGGCGCAGGCACACGTGCGTGCCGCCGAGCATCGCCACCGTCCACGGGAAGCACCAGCCGTTGCAGTGGAACATCGGCAGCGTCCACAGGTACTTCGGGAAGTGCGGCATCGTCCAGGTGGCCGCGTTGCACACCGCGTTGAGATACGCGCCGCGGTGATGGGTGACGACGCCCTTCGGGTCGCCGGTGGTGCCGCTGGTGTAGCTGACGGCGATCGCGTCCCACTCGTCGGCCGGGCCCTCGAGCCGCGCCAGCGGCGTGTGCGCGGCGAGCAGCGCCTCGTATTCGTGCGCGCCGAGCCGCTCGCCGGCGCCGGCGTACTCGCTGTCGCAGACGTCGACAACCACCGGCCGGCGGCCATGCTCGCGCGCCAGGATCGCCAGCGCCTCCTTCGTCACGGGCGCGAACTCGCGGTCGGTGAGCAGCACCTGCGCCTCGCAGTGGTTCATCTGCCAGGCCAGCAGCGGCGCATCGAGGCGCGTGTTCAGCGTGTTCAGCACCGCGTTCAGCGCCGGCACGGCGTAGTGCGCCTCCACCATTTCGGGCGTGTTGGGCAGCATCACGCTGACGGTGTGGCCGCGGCCGACGCCGAGCGCGCGCAGCGCCGCGGCCAGCCGCGCCGTGCGTTCGCGCACCTGCGCCCACGTGTAGCGGCGCGCGCCGTGCACGGTCGCCGGCAGGTCGCCGAAAACCTCGGCGCTGCGCTCGACGAAGCTCACCGGGCTCAAGGCGACGAAGTTCGCGGCGTTCCTGTCCAGGTGCTGGTCGAAGATGCTGGCGGACATGGCGGGGACCCTCCTTCGGCGAGGCTGCAAGCGTAGCGGCAAAGCGCCGCGGGTCCGTTCGGTGCCCAGGTGAACGGCACATGAACGCCGCCTTCAGCGCCGGTACATCGCCGCACCCGCAGACTGCCGGCACAGTCATCTTCGACTGGGCCACGAACAGAGGACACGCATCATGAAGTCGACACTGATGGCCGCCGCACTCGGCCTGCTGGCCGCCGCCGCCGGCGCTTCTTCGCCCGACGACGCCCGGTCCGCCCGTGCAGGCGACGGCCGCGCAGCGCAGGCGCCCCGCGATGCCGCGCCAGGCACGCCGGCCACGGCCGCCTGCACAGGCGGCAAGCACGCAGACCGGCGCGCGAACCGGTCCGACGGCCGCGACCACCGCCACGAAGACGAACGCGCCGCGCACGAACGGCGGCGCGACCGCTCCGGCCCCGACATGCGGGTCGTGCCCACCAGCGCCAGCGCCGGCGAGGCGGGCCACGGCTGGCGCTATTTCGTGGACCCGGCGGCGCGCCGCGCCGTGGTCGTCAGCCCGCAGGGCGACTACTACTACAGCCGCGGCAAGGGCCTCAGGCCGGTGGCCACGCCGTCCGAATCCTGAAGCGGCGCGCCGCCCTTCAACAGCCCGGCCCGCCTTCGCCGAGCAGCACGCGCAGGCGGCGCACCGCGGACTCGGGTGTCGTCAGCACGGGCACCGCCGTGCCGAGCGCCGCCTGCACCGCCGGGCGCGCCCGCGCCATGCTGAACTGCGCCAGCGCGACGACGCGCGAGCCGCCGTGCACCAGCGCCTGGGCGGCGCGCACGACGGCCGCGTCGTGCGCCGGCAGGTCGCCGCGATCCAGCGCCGGCAGCGCGCCATCGGCCAGCGCGCTGCGCAGCGGCGTGCCGTGGGGGAACTCGCCCGGCATCGAAACGAGCGTCGGCGCAAAACTTGCGACGAGGCCGATGCGGCCGGCCTTGCCGCCCGTACCCGCGGCCTGCGCCGCGGCCACTGCCTCGTCGATCATCGCTTCGTTGGGCTTCAACACCGGCCGCGGCGCGAGGCGGCGTTTGACTTCGTCGATGCAGGGACCGAAGGCCGAACAGGTGAAGAGAACCGCGTCGGCGCCGGTGGCCACCGCGTAGTCACCCAACGCGACGAAGCGCGCCGTCATCGCCGCGTCCAGCGCGCCGGCGCGCGCGAGGTCGGCCGAGAGGCTGTCGTCGAGCAGGTTCATGCGCCGCGCCTCGGGCCACTGCGCCTCGAACGCGGC
Source organism: Betaproteobacteria bacterium (assembly GCA_016716535.1). Lineage (GTDB taxonomy): Bacteria > Pseudomonadota > Gammaproteobacteria > Burkholderiales > Burkholderiaceae_C > Rubrivivax. The sequence continues at coordinate 94,486 of JADJWD010000006.1, forward strand.
GTTGATCGGCGCCACCGAGTGCGCCAGCGCGTGGATCAGGGCGATGCGGGGCACGGCCGAAATCCCGAATGGCCCGTCACGCCGCGGCGGGGCGTGCCGCCGCCGGCTGCATCCGCCGCCCCTGCGCGACCCACACCAGCGCCACCAGCAGCAGCGCCGGCAGGTAGAACCAGTGCTCGCTCGGCCGGTCGGTGCGCTGCTTCACGGCCTTCACTTCCCAGCCGGGCTCGAAGCCGGCCTTCTTCGCGCGGCTGCCGAACTTGACGCTGCCGATCTGCACGTTGTCGCCGAGGGCCATCACCGTCAGGCCACCGTCGGCCAGGCGCTTGCGCGCTTCGTCGCCCTTGACGCCCGGCAGCCGCAGCGCGACGGTCTTGCCGACCTCGTCGCCCTCGATCGTCGTGCCGGCGATCACGAGCACGAGCCGGTCATCGGTCTCGGTGTCCTGCACCACCTGCATCAGCTGCGCCGCCGGCACCTCGCGGTACTCGGGCGTGATGCGGTCCATGAAGGCGTCGGGGCGGAACAGCAGCGCCACCGCCACCACCAGCAGCGCCGTCTCCCACCACCGCAGCTTGACGCGGAACCAGCCCATCGTCAGCGCCGCGAAGGCGAGCATCGCCACCGTGCTGGCGCCGACGACGAGCACGAGGTCGAGCACCGAGCGCACGTCGATCAGCAACAGCGCCGGGTTGAAGATCCAGATGAACGGCAGGATCACCGTGCGCAGCGCGTAGACGCTGCCCTGGATGCCCGTCTTGATCGCGTCCTCGCCCGAGATCGCGGCCGCTGCAAAGGTGGCCAGCCCCACCGGCGGCGTGATGTCGCCCATGATCCCGTAATAGAAGACGAACAGATGCACGGCGATCAGCGGGATCACGAGGCCGCTCTGCGCGCCAAGCTCGACGACGACCGGCGCCATCAGCGTCGCCACGAGCACGTAGTTCGCCGTCGTCGGCACGCCGAGGCCCAGCACCAGGCAGACGAAGGCGATGAACAGCAGCATCGCGATCACGTTGCCCTGGCTGACGAACTCGACGAACTCGGTCATGCGCAGGCCGAGGCCGGTGAGCGTGATGCCGCCGACGATGATGCCGGCGGTGGCGGTGGCCACACCGATGCCGATCATGTTGCGCGAGCCGTCCATCAGGCCGCCGATCACGTCGTTGAAGCCCTGCGTCCACGCCGCGCCCACCTGTTGCCGGCGCAGCGCCAGGATCAGCGGCCGCTGCGTCAGCATCAGCGCCACGAGCACGGTGATGGCCCAGAAGGCGGCCAGCGCCGGCGACATCTCCTCGACCATCAGGCACCAGATCAGCGTGCCGATCGGCAGCAGGAAGTGCAGCCCCGCGCGCACCGTCGGCCAGGTGTCCAGCGGCTTCGGGTTGTCGATGTCGATGTCCTCGGGCAGGTCGTCGCTCTTGGCCGCCTCGTGGATGCTGACGGCGTACAGCGCCAGCACGACGGCACCGATGGCCCACGGCGCCGCCGGGCCGAGTGCCGCTTTCAGCGCCGCGAACAGGTAGTACAGCAGCGCGCAGACGACGATGCTGCCCGACAGCCCCAGGCCGAAGCGCAGCGCCTTGGTCGCCAGCGGCCGCGGCGCGCGGTTGATGATCGGCTGCATGCCGAGCTTCAGCGCCTCGAGGTGCACGATGTACAGCAAGCCGATGTACGACAGCGTCGCCGGCAGGATCGCGTGCTTGACGATCTCCGAGTACGGGATGCCGACGTACTCGACCATCAGGAAGGCGGCCGCGCCCATCACCGGCGGCATGATCTGGCCGTTGACCGAACTCATCGTCTCGATCGCGCCGGCCTTCACGCCGCCGTAGCCGGCCTTCTTCATCAACGGGATCGTGAAGATGCCGCCGCTGACGACGTTGCTGACCGAGCTGCCGCTGATCATGCCGTTCAATGCCGAGCTGACGACGGCGACCTTCGCCGGCCCGCCGCGCAGGTGCCCCAGCGCCGCGAAGCTGACCTGCATCATGTAGTTGCCGCCGCCGGCACGGTCGAGCAGCGAGCCGAAGAGCACGTAGACGAAGATCGCGCCGGTGGACACGCCGAGCGCGATGCCGAATACGCCCTCGGTCGTGAGCCACATGTGCGACAAGAGGCGATTGAGGCTCGCGCCCTTGTGCTGCAGCACTTCGGGCATCCACGGTCCCAGCATCGCGTAGGCGATGAACAGCACCGCCAGCGCCGCCATCGGCCAGCCCACCGCGCGGCGCGTCGCCTCGAGCAGCAGCGCGAGGCCGGCGAGCGCGGCGACGATGTCGAAGGGCGTCGGCTGCCCGGGCCGGGTGGCGAGCTCCTTGTAGAAGATGAGCAGGTAGGCGCCGGCGAAGGCGCCCACGAGCGCCAGCACCACGTCGGCCACAGGCACGCGCGTGCGCGGCGAGCCGGCGAACGCCGGCCAGGCCATGAAGGCGAGGAAGAGCGCGAACCCGAGGTGCAGCGAACGCGCTTCGGTGTCGTTGAGGATGCCGAAGCCGAACGTGAACGGCAGCGGCGACGCGTACCAGAGCTGGAACAGCGCCCAGGCGAGGCTGACCGCTGCGATCACGCGCCCGGCCAGGCCGGCGGCTTTGCGTGCGCCGGTGTCGGCCTTGGCGACGAGGTCCTGCAGCGCCTCGGGGGCCTTTTCGATGTCGGTGGCCATGCGGACCGCTCCTCTTTGTGCGCTGTTATAGGACCCGGCTGCGGATGAAACAACGGCGGCCCGCGGCCGCCGTGTAATCGGGGGGTCCGCTGCCGGTCAGGCCGGCCGCGAACCGCCGCTCACTTGATCCAGCCTTTTTCCTTGTAGAAGCGGGCCGCGCCTTCGTGCAGCGGCGCCGACAGGCCGTCCTTGACCATGTTCTCGGGCTTCAGGTGCGCCAGCGCCGGGTGCAGCTTCTTGAACTCTTCGAAGTTGTCGAACACCGCCTTGACGACCTGGTAGACGGTGTCGGCCGGCGCCTTCGACGAAGCGACGACGGTGGCCAGCACGCCGTAGGTCTCGGTGGCCTGCGGGTTGTTCGGGTACAGGCCGGCGGGGATCGTCGTCTTCGCGTAGTAGGGCTTGTCGGCGACGAGCTTGTCGACCGCAGCACCGGTGAGCGAGACGAGCTTCGCGCCGCACGAGGTGGTCGGGTCCTGGATGTTGGCGCTGGGGTGGCCGACGGCGTAGAAGAAGCCGTCGATCTTGCCGTCGCACAGCGCCGGGCCGTGTTCGTCGGCTTTCAACTCGGAGGCGAGCGAGAAGTCCGAGGGCTTCCAGCCCATCGCGCCGAGCAGCTCGTCCATCGACGCACGCGTGCCGCTGCCCGGGTTGCCGACGTTGAAGCGCTTGCCCTTGAAGTCGGCGAAGCCCTTGACGTTGGCTTCCTTGCGCGCGACGACGGTGAACGGCTCGGGGTGCACCGAGAACACGGCGCGCAGGTCGCCATAGGCCCCCGCGTCCTTGAACTGCGCCATGCCCTTCGTGGCGTTGAACTGCACGTCGCTTTGCGCAAAGCCGAGGTCCAGCTCGCCGGCCTTGATCGTGTTGACGTTGAACACCGAGCCGCCGGTCGACTCGACCGAGCAGCGGATGCCGTGCTTGGCGCGGTCCTTGTTGACGAGGCGGCAGATGGCGCCGCCGGCGGCGTAGTAGACGCCCGTGACGCCGCCGGTGCCGACGGTGATGAACTTCTGCTGCGCGAAAGCCGCCGGCGCGGCGGCGAACGTGCCGGCGGCGAGCGCGGCGGCAGCGGTGACGGTGGCGAGGGTGAGTCGCATGAGGTAATGCTCCTGAAGCAGGTGAAGGTGGATTGGAGTGGTCTTGCAGTGACGCCGGGAAAACGGCCGGGGCCGATTCTCAGCGCGGCAGCACGGCTTCGATGGCCGCGGCCATCTTGTCTGCCAACTCCTCGAGGTGCGCGATGGTGCAGACGAAGGGCGGCGCAAGCAATACGTGATCGCCCTCGGCGCCGTTGACCGTGCCGCCCATGGGATAACACAACAGGCCACGCTCCATCGCCGCGGCCTTGATGCGCGCGTGGGTTCGGTCGGCCGGCGGCAGCGGCACGCGCGTCTCGCGGTCGGCCACGAGTTCGATGCCGAGGAAAAGGCCACGCCCGCGCAGGTCGCCCACCTTCGGATGGTTGCCAAGGCGCTCGTGCAATGCCTGCATCAGCCGCCCGCCGTGGGTGCGCACCTGCGGCAGCAGGCGCCGGATCTCGCCCTGCACGGCCAGCGCCGCCGCGCACGCCACCGGGTGCCCGAGGTAGGTGTGTCCGTGCTGGAAGAAGCCGCTGCCCGCGCGCATCGCCTCGACGATGCGGCCGTTGACGAGCACCGCGCCGATCGGCTGGTAGCCGGCGCCCAGGCCCTTGGCGATCACTTCGATGTCGGGGCGCACACCGTCCTGCTCGCTCGCGTGCAGCGTGCCGGTGCGGCCCATGCCGCACATCACCTCGTCGAGGATCAGCAGCACGCCGTGCCGGTCGCAGATCTCGCGGATGCGCGGCCAGTAGCCGGGCGCGGCCGGCACCGCGCCGAGCGTCGCGCCGACCACCGGCTCGGCGATGAAGGCGGCGACGTGGTCGGGCCCGAGGCGCAGGATCGCCGCCTCGAGTTCGTCGGCCATGCGCCGGCCGTATTGATCGGACGTTTCGCCCTCGCGCCGGCCGCGGTACTCGTAGCACTCGCCGATGTGCTCGATCTGCTCGAGCAGAAGCGACGGGAACTGCGCGCGCCGCCAGCGGTTGCCGCCGGCCGACAACGCGCCGAGCGTGTTGCCGTGGTAGCTCTGCCAGCGCGCGATGACGCGGTTCTTCTGCGGCCGGCCGGTCTCGTGGAAGTACTGCACCGCCATCTTCAGCGCCGCCTCGACACCCTCGCTGCCGCCGCTGACGAAGTAGACGTGATCGATGCCCTCGGGCGCGTGCGCCACGAGGTCGTCGGCCAGCGCCTCGGCCGGCTCGCTCGTGAAGAACGAGGTGTGCGCGTACTCGAGCTTCTTCACCTGCTCGGCGACCGCTGCAACGACGGCCGGATGGCCATGCCCGAGGCAAGAGACGGCGGCGCCGCCGCTGCCGTCGAGATAGCGCTTGCCGTCGCGGTCGATCAGGTACGGCCCCTCGCCGGCGACGGCCACGGGATACGCCTGGCGCAGGTGGCGATGGAAGACGTGGGTCATCGGGGAAGTATCGCTCCAATGCACGGCGGCGCCGCGCTAGGATGAAGCGTCACCCTGCTGCCGTTGTCGGCCCGAACCATGCCTTGCAGCCTCGCATTCGTCTCGCGGTGCCGCCGCGGCTTCGTCGGCGTCTTTGGTGTCGCGTGGCGTCTGGCGTGGCGTGCGGCCACCTTCGCCGTTGCCGCGGTGATCGCCCTCGTGATCGGCACGCCCGCCACCGCGCAGGTCGCCTCGCCGCACGCGATCGACATCCCGCGCTGGTTCACCGAGAGCTTTCTCGACTTCAAGGACGAGGTCGCCGAAGCGGCGCGCGCCAACAAGCGCGTCATGATCTACTTCGGCCAGGACGGCTGCCCGTACTGCAAGGCGCTGATGGTCGCCAACTTCGGCGGCGGCACGCCGGCCTCGCGCGAGATCACCGCGAAGACGCAGAAGCACTTCGTCGCGATCGCGCTGAACCTCTGGGGCGACCGCGAGACGACGTGGCTCGACGGCACGCGCGCCCCCGAGAAGGAACTCGCGCGGCGCCTGGCGGTGCAGTTCACGCCGACATTGATGTTCCTGGACACCGACGGCCGCGTGATGCTGCGGCTCAACGGCTACCAGCCGCCCGAGCGCTTCGGCCCGATCCTCGACTGGCTGGTCGGCGGGCACGCGCGCAGCGAGTCGCTGGCGGACTACCTTGCGACGCGCGATGTCAAGGCCGCGCCGACGCCTGCACCGAAGGGTGCCTACCTGATGCGCAACGCCGCGGCGCTGGCGCGCAAGCCCGGCGGCAAGCCGCTGGCGGTGATGTTCGAGTCCGACCGCTGCGCGCCGTGTGCCGAGTTGCATCGCGAGGCGTTCCAGCGGCCGACGATGAAGCCGCTCCTGGGGCGCTTCGACGTCGCGCGCCTCGTGCCCGGGCAGCCGGCGCGGCTCACGTCGCCGGCCGGCGCGGCGGTGGACGGCAAGGCCTTCGCGCGCGATCTGCAGATCACGCTGCACCCCACGGTCGTCTTCTTCGACGACGGCGGCCGCGAGGTCTTCCGCTTCGACGGCTACATGCGTCCGTTCCACGTCGAAAGCGCCTTCGAGTACGTGGCCACCGGCGCGTACCGCCGCGAACCGCAGTTCCAGCGCTACCTGCAGGCGCGCGCCGAGCGGCTGCGCGAGGCCGGCAAGCCGATCGACCTGTGGCGTTAGCGGGCGCCTTGGCGGGCGCTGGTCGCTGCACGCTCGCCTTGGCGAGCGCCTGGTCGCTACGCGCTCGCCTTGGCGAGCGCCTGATCTATATCCCACAGGATGTCGTCGATGTGCTCGAGCCCGACCGAGATGCGCACCATCTCCGGCGTCACGCCGGCGGCGCGCTGCTGCGCGGGGTCGAGCTGACGGTGCGTCGTGCTGGCCGGGTGGCTGACGAGCGTGCGCGTGTCGCCGATGTTGACGAGGTGGCTCATGAACTGCGCGCCCTCGATGAAGCGCACGCCGGCTGCTTCGCCACCTTTCACGCCGAATGCGAGAAGCCCCGACGCGCCCTTCATCTGCCGCGCCAGCAGCGCGTGCTGCGGGTGGTCTTCGAGCCCGGGATAGTTGACGAAGCTGACGCGCGGGTCGCCGCGCAAGAACTTCGCCACCGCCAGGGTGTTGGCGCAGTGCCGTTCCATGCGCAGCGGCAGCGTCTCCACGCCTTGCAGCACGAGCCAGGCGCTCATCGGCGCGAGCGCCGCACCGTGCACGCGCAGGCCCTCCATGCGGCAGCGCATCGTGAAGCCGAAGTCGCCGAAGGTCTCGTAGAACCTGACGCCGTGGTAGCCGGGCGAGGGCTCGGTCATGCCCGGGAACTTGCCGTTGTCCCAGGGAAACGCGCCGCCTTCGACGATGACGCCGCCGAGCGTCGTGCCGTGGCCGGCGAGGTACTTCGTCGCGCTGTGCACGACGATGTCGGCACCCAGCGCGATCGGCGTGCACAGCGCCGGGCTCGGCACCGTGTTGTCGACGACGAGCGGCACGCCGTGCGCGTGCGCCACGTCGGCGATGGCAGCGATGTCGAGCACGACGAGGCTCGGGTTGCCGAGCGTCTCGGCGAAGACGGCGCGGGTCGTCGGCCGCATCGCCGCGGCGAAGGCCTCGGGCTTCGTCGCATCGACGAACGTCGTCTCGATGCCGAACTTCTTCAGGTTGACGGCCAGCATCGTCACGCTGCCGCCGTACAGCGCGCCGGCGGCGACGAGGTGGTCGCCGGCTTGCAGCAGCGTCAACAGCGCCGTCGACTCGGCCGCCATACCCGAGGCGCAGGCCACCGCGGCGCGGCCGCCTTCGAGCGCGGCGACACGCTCCTCGAGCGCCGCCACCGTCGGGTTGCTCAGTCGCGAGTAGACGTTGCCGAACGTCTGCAGATTGAACAGGTGCGCCGCGTGCTCGGCGCTGTCGAAGACGAAGCTCGTCGTCTGGTAGATCGGCAGCGCGCGCGCGCCGGTGGCGGCGTCAGGGATCTGCCCGGCGTGGATCGCAAGCGTCTCGGGCTTGAAGACGTGGTCGGCCATGCGGGCATGCTAGCCGACCGGCCCGCCCGTTTCAGGCCCTCGGCCCGCAAGCTTCCGCCCTTCAGGCCCTGGCGATTCAGAACAGCGCGCCGCCGTGCGGCCGCACGCGGCGCAGCCACTGCTCGAGCATCATCAGCACCCACACCATCACGCCGTAGTAGCCCGGGTGCTCGGGCAGCTTCTTGTCGACGAGCGTGGCGACGAACTCCGGGCGCACGATGCCGCGCGTGCCCAGGCTCGAAAGCGAGTCGCGCGCCAGCGCCTTGAGGCCGGCATGTTCGTTGGCCCAGACGCCGAACGGCAGGCCGAAGCCCTGCTTCTTCTTCGTGATGATCTCGTCGGGCAGGAAGCCGCGCAGCGCCTCCTTGAAGAACCAGCGCAGCTTCAGGCCCTTAAGCTTGTACTCGGCCGGCAGCTTCAGCGAGAACGCGAGCAGCTCGTCGGCGAGGAACGGGTAGCGCACGTCGACACCGGCCAGCGCGGTGGCACCGCGCACCTTCGGCAGGTCGCTGTCGGCCAGCGTGAAGCGCCAGTCGAAGGCGAGCGAGCGGTTGACCTCGCTGCGCGTGTCGGCCCAGTCCCACACCTGGCGGCGCAGGCGCGCCGGCGCACCTTCGTCGATGCGCGCGCGGAACTCGGGCGTCAGCACGTCGGCCAGCCCGAGGTAGACGACGAGGTTCAGCAGGTCGTCGCGCCCGGGCATCGGCACCTTGGCCTGCTCGATGTAGCTCTTGCCCTTCTTCAGCAAGGGCAGCGTGCCGAGCGGCGTGCCTTCGAGCAGCGGCTCGAGCAGCCCGCGGCGCAGCGGCGCGGGCACGCCCTGGTACCAGCCGAAGACACGCTGCTTGGCGTAGCGGCTGTTGCCGCCGAAGAGCTCGTCGCCGCCGTCGCCGGCGAGCAGGCGCGTGACGCCGTCGTCGCGCGCGCGCCTGGCGCAGCAGGTCGCCGGCAGCACCGAGCTGTTGCCGAACGGCTGGTCGTAGCTCTGCGCGACTTCGGCGATGCCGGCCACGAGGTCCTCCGGCGTCACGTAGTACTCGTGATGCACGGTGCCGAAGTGCCTGGCGGCGATGCGCGCAAAGGCCATCTCGTCGTAGCCCTGCGCCGCGAAGCCGATCGAGTAGGTGTGCGCCGGCCGGCCGGCCACCTTGCCGATCAGGCCGGCGACGGTGGAGCTGTCGGTGCCGCCGGAGAGGAAACACGCCGGCACGCCGCCGTCGAGGTCGCGCTTGACCGCTGCTTCGAGCGTGGCGCGGAACTCGTCGCGCAGCGCCTCGAACGTCTGCCCGGGCCGCCCGCGGTCTTCGAAAGTCGGCGTCCAGTACGGCCGCACGCTGAGCTGGCCGCCCTCGAACCAGGCGACGTGGCCGGCGGGCAGGCGCTGCACGTCCTTGAAGACGGTTCGCGGCGCCGGGATGCAGTGGAAGAAGAGGTAGTCGAAGACGGCCTGCGGGTCGAGCGCATCGAGCGGCCCGGCGAGGTCGTCGGCACGCTCGGCGAAGCGCAGTTCGCCGCCATGCACTCGGTGGCAGATCGTGTGCATCGCGAAGCGGTCGACGGCGACGAGCGTGCGGCCGCTCGCGGCGTCGTGATGGCCGAACGCGAAGGGGCCCTTCAGTTGTGCGACGGCGGCGATGGCGGCGTCGCGACCGCGCGCGACAGCTTCGGCGATGCCCGGCGGCACGGTGCCTGCCGTCGTCGGCGCTGTCGCCCGAGAAGCCGAAGAAGCCGAAGAAGCCGAGGCGTTCGACGAGTTCGCGGCGGCCGACGCAGCGAGCCGCTCGGCGGCCGAAGTGATGAGGCTCAAGGGATCACCTGCCTGCTGAGGACCGGGCATTTTGGGTGCAGCCCCTGCGCCACGACGCCTGGCCACGGCGCACAGGCGCCGCCGCGGTGAAGCCTGTCACGGCCGGCCAGCGACCGACACCGCGACCGACACCACGACCGGGCCGCGCAACGCGTCACGCCGCCCGGCGCGTGCGCCCGCGGCCTTCGGCCTTGGCCCGGTACAGCGCCTCGTCGGCGGCCTGCAACAACTGCGGCAGGTCGAAGCCGCCGGCCGCTGCGTCGGCCACGCCGGCCGAGAAGCCGGTGGGGCGCGGCAGGCCGCCCAGCGGCCGCTCGCCCAGGTGCGCCTGCAGCAGCGCCAGGCGCTGCTCGGCCATCGCCACGTCCAGGCCCGGCAGCACGAGCACGAACTCCTCGCCGCCCACGCGGAACACCGCGTCGCCGGCGCGCACCGAGGTGCGCAGCTCGGCGGCAAAGTCGCGCAGCACGGCGTCACCGGCGGCGTGGCCGTGGTCGTCGTTGATGCGCTTGAAGTGATCCAGGTCCAGCAGCGCCAGCGTCAGCACGGCGTGGCTGCGCGCCTCGCGCTCGAACCACTGCTCGAGCGCGCGGCGGTTCCACAGGCCCGTCAGCGCGTCGCGCATCGCCTGGTCGCGCCACTGGTCGCGCTCGGCCTCGTTCTCGGCCAGCCGTTCGGCAAGGCGCTGCACGCTGTGTCGGCGCTCGCTCTCGCGCTCGGTCACGTCGTGCAGTTGCACCAGCAGGCCGAGCGGCCTGCGCGGCTCGCCGAGCGGCTCGACGTGTACCTCGAACTGCCGCTCGGGCGCGCCGATCGTGATCAACGCGTTGCCGGCGGTGTCTTGCAGCCGACGCTCGAGCGCCTGCCCGAAGACGGGCCACGCGGCCAGGGGCGAGCCGAGCGTAGGCGCCACCCCGGCCAGCGCCTGCGCCGCGCGGTTGGCTTCGAGCACGCGGCCGTCGGCGTCGATGACGAGCACCGGGTCGGGCAGATGCGTGAACAGCGCCTGCGTGGCCACCGGCACGAGGCTGAAGACCTGGCTGCGTGTCGCCAGCCACCCGAAGCCGACCATCACGAACGAGAACGCGAGGCTGGTCGGGTCGGCGCCGAACAACCGCCAGCCGTGGCGCAGGAAGGCGTAGTTGGCCGCCAGCGGCACGGTCATCAGGACGAGGAACGCGGCCCACTGGCGCCGCCGGCCCGGCGGCGTCGTGCGCAAGCCGCGCAGCGCCAGCGCGTAGGCCAGCATCATCCAGGCGTAGCCTGAAGCGACGCCGGCGTAGAACAGCGGCCCGTAGTCGTAGCGCGCGCGCGGCAGGCCGGCGATCGGCGGCGTCAGCGCCGTTGCCGGCCCGTACCACAGCCCGTGTGCGCTGTTGGACAACGCCAGCGCCAGCAGCACGAGCGTCGGCGCCGCATACAGCCAGCGCAGCCGCCACGGCGGCTCGTGCGGCTTGGTGTGCAGGTACTGGTAGAGGAAGAGCGTCCACAGCGCCGGCTGCAGCAGCACGACGCTCCAGCCGACAAGGCCGAGCGTCGTCTTGCAGCCGATGTCGGGCGCGGCGTTCTCGGCCAGGCTGATCATCAGCCACAGCGCGAGCGCGCCGCACAGCACCGCAAACGACCGCTGGCCGGAAAACGGACGCCGGCCCAGCGCCCAGGCCGCCAGCACGACGAGCCCGCCGGCCGTGACGACGCGCAGCGTCATGTCCGGCGTGGCCTGCCAGACGGTGCGCGTGCAGGCCAGGAAGTCGAGGCTGGGCGTCATGCAACCCCGCAGCGCTGATGGATCTGGTGGGCGGTGCAGGGTTCGAACCTGCGACCCCTGCCGTGTGAAGGCAGTGCTCTACCGCTGAGCTAACCGCCCGGCTGGCGCCTCGCTGAGGGTGCATCGACGTCGGGACTCGATGCGCGCGAAGGCTGCCGGAAGAGGCGGCGATTATGCCATGCGAGGTTGAGCGCCAAGCGCCAGGTACACCGTCTTGCCGCCGCACGCCTTGTCGAGATCGGCCAGCACCGCGGCGTGCGCGGCCTCTTCGTCGGCGCTCGGCGCCACGACGATCAACTCGAAGGTGGTCAGGTCGACGAGCGGCAGCGCGGTGTCGGTGCCGGCCTCGTCGGCCGCGTCGATGACGAGCGACTTCTGGCCGCGCGTCATGCGCACGTAGACCTCGGCAAGCAGCCCGGCGTCGAGCAGCGCGCCGTGGTAGTCGCGCGCCGAGTTGTCGACCTCGAGCCGCTTGCACAGCGCGTCGAGCGAGTTGCCCTTGCCCGGGAAGAGCTCGCGCGCCATCGCCAGGCTGTCGGCGATGCCGCCGACGACGGTGGCGACACGCGGGTGGCCCAGGCGCTCGAACTCGGCGTCGAGAAAGCCCACGTCGAACTCGGCGTTGTGGATCACGAGTTCGGCGCCACCGATGAACTCGGCGATCTCGGCGGCCACCTGCGCGAAGCTGGGCTTGTCGGCGAGGAACTCGTCGGTCAGGCCGTGCACCTTCAGTGCGTCGGGGTGGCTCGAGCGGCCGGGGTTGACGTAGTAGTGCAGCGTGCGCCCGGAGAGGCGCCGGTTCACCATCTCGATGCAGCCGATCTCGACGATGCGATCGCCGCCGGCGGCGCTGAGACCCGTGGTTTCGGTGTCGAGAAAGACCTGGCGCATGGGGTGGGGTTGCTCTTGTTGGCTCGAGTTCTGTTCGTCCGAGTTCCGTTCGTGCGCCGTTCGTTCAGCGATCGCCAACACCGCCCGCCGCGTGCGCCGCCGACCGCCCGAACCACCACCACAGCCCGCCACCGATCAGCACCATCGGCACGCACAGCCACTGGCCCATGCTGAGGTTCAACGCCAGCAGGCCGAGGAAAGCATCGGGCTCGCGGAAGTACTCGACGATGAAGCGCAGCACACCGTACAGCGCGACAAACGCCGCAGCCACCTGGCCGCGCGCACGCTCCTTGCGGCCGTAGATCCACAGCAGCGCAAACAGCAGCAGCCCTTCGAGCGCGAACTGGTACAGCTGCGAAGGGTGCCGCGGCACGTCGCTGCGGCTTTGCGGGAACACCATCGCCCACGGCAGCGACGCATCGGCGGCGCGCCCCCACAACTCACCGTTGATGAAGTTGCCGATGCGCCCCGACGCAAGCCCCGTCGGGATGCACGGCGCCACGAGGTCCATCACGTCGAGGAACGAGCGGCCGCGCATCTTCGCGTAGCCGGCCATCGCCAGCGTCACGCCGATCAGGCCGCCGTGGAACGACATGCCGCCCTTCCACACCGCGAAGACCTCGAGCGGATGGGCGAGGTAGTGATCGGGCTTGTAGAAGAGCACGTAGCCCAGCCGCCCGCCGACGACGACACCGAGCACGCCCCAGAAGAGCAGGTCGTCGACATCGGGCTTCACCCAGCCGCGCGCCGCGAAGTGCGGCAGCGCCGCGCGGCGCTTGGCCAGCCACAGGAAGAGCACGAACGCGACCAGGTAGGTCAGCCCGTACCAATGGATCTGGAGGGGCCCGAGCGAGAGCGCGACCGGGTCGAACTGCGGGTGCACGAGCATGGCGGCGCGGATCATAAGCGGCGCCCTTTTGCGCGACACGCTGTGACCGCCCGCCGCCCGGGTCATGCGCCCGCCCGCGGTCTGGCAACACCCCGACCCTCGGGCCGGTCCGCGTCGCGCGCTGCGCGGCGAGCATGCCCGCTTCCCAAGCGAGGAGGCTGCAATGAATCGTTTTGTTCCGACCGCGGTCGCGTTTGCGGCCGCCTTTGCCTGCGCGGGGCTGAGCCCGGCGCTGGCGCAAGGCACCGCCACCGCCGCGGCGGCCGCCGACACCGCCACCGGCCCGGCCAACGCCGCGCCCGGCGAGTGCTACGCGAAGATCGTCGTGCCGGCGCGCTTCGAGACGCGCAGCGAGCAGGTCGTGCGCGTGCCGGCCACCAAGCGCGTCGAGGTCGTGCCGCCGACCTTCAAGACCGTCGCCGAGCAGGTGATGGTGGCGCCCGAGTACAAGCGCTCGATCGCCGTGCCCGCCACCTACAAGACGGTGAACGAAGACGTCGTTGCCGTGCCGGCGACGACGCGCCTGGAGCCGATCCCCGGCACCTTCAAGACCGTCGACGAGCAGATCGAGGTCGTGCCGGCGAGCAAGCGCATCGAGATCGTGCCGGCCACCTACAAGTCGGTCAGCGAGCAGGTGCTCGTGACGCCCGAGCGCAAGCAGCTGCGCGTCGTGCCGGCCACCTACGAGACCGCCGAGGAGACGATCACCGTGCGCCCGGCGACGACGCGCGTCGAGGTCATCCCCGCCACCTTCAAGACGGTGACCGAGCAGGTGCTCGTGCGCCCCGAGTCGCTGCGCTACGAGCCGATCGCGCTGCCGATGAAGGCCGCCACCGAAGAGGTGCTCAAGCGCGAAACGGCCGCCTTCCTGCACACGCGCGCGCCGGTGCTGAAGACGGTGACCGAGCAGATCGTCGTGCGCGAGGCGAGCAAGCGCCTCGTCGAGGTGCCGGCGGTCTACGAGACGGTCACCGAGCGCATCAAGGTCGCCGAGGCCTCCAAGCAGTGGAAGCGCGGCCGCGCGTGGGTGGGCCAGGCGATCGAGGTGCGGCCGGTCAAGGGCTTCGTGCTGGGCGAGCAAAGCCGCGCCGCCGGCGACGCGCCGCTCGTCACCTCCGACAACCGCGCCATCGACGACGACGTGATGTGCCTGGTGGAAGTGCCCGAGCGCTGGGAGACGATCACCAAGCGCGTGCTGAAGTCGCCGGCCACCGTGCGCGAAGTCGAGGTGCCGGCCGAGTACGGCACCGTGACGCGCCAGGTCGTCGACCAGGAGGCGTCGGTGCAGGAGGTGCCGGTGCCCGCCACCTACCAGACGGTGACGACGCAGGTCATCGACATTGATGCGCTGCGCGCGCGCGGCTACAAGTTCAACGACGGCGGCGACATCGTCGAGACGCCGAACGGCGAGCGCGTGCTGCGCGCCGCCGCCGTGCGCGGCGACGCGGCGCGGGCGGCCAAGTCGGCCGGCGCCGACTCGGGCGAAGAAGGCTACGTGCGCGAGATCACCGTGCCGGCGCAGTACGCCACGGTGACCAAGCAGGTCATCGATCAGCCCGCCGGCGTGCGCGAAGTGCCGGTGCCGGCGCTGACGAAGACGGTCACCAAGCAGGTCGTCAAGACGCCGGCCAGCACCGAAGAGGTGGTGATCCCGGCCGTCTACAAGACGGTGACGCGGCAGGTCGTCGACACGCCCGCGGCCACGCGCGAGATCGACGTGCCGGCGCAGTTCAAGACGATCGCGCGCCAGGTAGTGGACACGCCGCCGAGCTCGCGCGAGATTGCCGTGCCGGCGCAGATGCGCACCGTGAGCGCCCGTGTCGTCGACACGCCGGCGAGCACGCGCGAAGAGGTCGTGCCGGCCGTGTACAAGACCGTCACGCGGCAGGTGCTCGACCAGCCGGCGACGACGCGCGAAGTCGAGGTGCCGGCGATCACCGACACGGTGACGCGCCAGGTGAAGGTGGCCGACGCGACGACCGAATGGCGCTCGATCCTGTGCGAGACCAACGCGACGCAAGCCAAGCTGATGGAGATCCAGCGTGCGCTCGCCAAGGAGGGCTACTACAGCGGCCCGATCGACGGCCTGATCCGCCACCAGACGATGGCCGCCGTCAACGCCTACCAGCGCGCCAAGGGCCTGCCGCTGGACGCCTACGTCAACATGCAGACGGTGAAGGCGCTGGGGCTGAGCGGGAACTGATCGCGCGTTGATCGCGAGCTGACACTCCCACGCGCGGCGCGCAACGGCGCTGCCGCTCCTTCGACACCCGGCCGCGCGCCGGGTGTCTGCTTTGTGCGCGCGCCGAATGGCCGCCTCGAAGCCGGGGCTATAGTGCCCGCTGGCCTTCCCCTTCCCTCTTCCCCTCACCCGTTCGAGACCATGACCACCCCCGCCAACCGCCGCAGCCGGAACATCACCGAAGGCGTGGCCCGCGCGCCCAACCGCAGCATGTACTACGCGATGGGCTACCAGGAGAGCGACTTCGGCAAGCCGATGATCGGCGTGGCCAACGGCCACAGCACGATCACGCCGTGCAACAGCGGCCTGCAGCGGCTGGCCGATGCCGCCGTCGACGAGATCAAGCAATGCGGCGCCAACCCGCAGATCTTCGGCACGCCGACGATCAGCGACGGCATGGCGATGGGCACCGAGGGCATGAAGTACAGCCTCGTGTCGCGCGAGGTGATTGCCGATTGCGTCGAGACCTGCGTCGGCGGCCAGTGGATGGACGGCGTGCTCGTCATCGGCGGCTGCGACAAGAACATGCCCGGCGGCATGATGGGCATGCTGCGCGCCAACGTGCCCGCGGTCTACGTCTACGGCGGCACCATCCTGCCCGGCAAGTACAAGGGCGAGGACCTCAACATCGTCAGCGTCTTCGAGGCGGTGGGCCAGTTCAGCGCCGGACGGATGAGCGAAGAGGACTTCTGCCAGATCGAGCGCCGCGCGATTCCCGGCAGCGGCAGCTGCGGCGGCATGTACACCGCCAACACGATGAGCAGCGCTTTCGAGGCGCTGGGCATGAGCCTGCCTTTCGCCAGCACCGAAGCGAACGTCGAAGACCCGATCGTCGAGCGCACGAAGGCCGCCGCGCGCGCCCTCGTCGCCGCGGTGAAGGCCGACCTGAAGCCGCGCGACATCGTCACGAAGAAGAGCATCGAGAACGCGATCGCCGTCGTCATGGCCACCGGCGGCAGCACGAACGCGGTGCTGCACTTCCTGGCCATCGCGCACGCCGCTGAAGTCGAGTGGTCGATCGACGACTTCGAGCGCGTGCGCAAGAAGGTGCCGGTGATCTGCGACTTGAAGCCGAGCGGCAAGTACCTCGCGGTGGACCTGCACCGCGCCGGAGGCATCCCGGCGGTGATGAAGCAGTTGCTCGACGCGGGCCTGCTGCACGGCGAGTGCATGACGATCACCGGCAAGACGGTGGCCGAGAACCTGGCCGACGTGCCGCCGCTGCGCACCGACCAGGACGTGATCCGTCCGATCGCCAAGCCGATGTACGAAGAAGGCCACCTGGCCATCCTGAAGGGCAACCTCAGCCCCGAGGGCTGCGTGGCCAAGATCACGGGGCTGAAGAACCCGGTCATCACCGGGCCGGCGCGGGTCTTCGACGACGAGCAGAGCGCGCTCGCGGCGATCATGGCGGGCAAGATCAAGGCCGGCGACGTGATGGTGCTGCGCTACCTCGGCCCCAAGGGCGGCCCGGGCATGCCCGAGATGCTGGCGCCCACCGGCGCGCTGATCGGCCAGGGCCTCGGCGAGAGCGTGGGCCTCATCACCGACGGGCGCTTCTCCGGCGGCACCTGGGGCATGGTCGTCGGCCACGTCGCACCGGAGGCCTACGCCGGCGGGCTGATCGCGCTCGTGAAGGAAGGCGACACGATCACGATCGACGCGCACAAGCTGCTGCTGCAGCTGAACGTGAGCGACGCCGAGATCGCCGCGCGCCGCGCCGCCTGGAAGCAGCCGGCGCTGCGCTACACGCGCGGCGTGCTCGGCAAGTTCGCGAAGAACGCCGTCAGCGCCAGCCGCGGCGCGGTGCTCGACGGCGACTGACCCCGACGCGGCCGGTCACGGCCGCGGGTCCTGCCGCCGGCCCAGGTCGCGGTCCTGGCTCTGCTCCAGCGCGCCGGCGCCGGTGCGCACCGCGGCGTCGCCGGGGTGCGGGCGCGGCGCGCGCTTGCCGCGCCGGCCCTTGCCGCCCATGCCGAGCGCCTCGAGCGCCTTGTCGCGCCGGTCGACCTTGCGCTCTTCCATGCGCTCGATCGCCTTGCGCTGCGTGCGGCCGGTCGAATCGGACCAGCCCCACCACACGACCGCGGCGACGAACGGCCAGGCGAACTTCCACAGGTCGCCCAGCAGGTCGAAGTTCCACGCCGCCGGCGGACCGATGCCGGTCCAGTTCATCACCAGCAGGATGACGCCGAGGATGACGAACGCCATGGTTGCACGCCCCGCACAGAGTGGGAGCGGCCACTCTACCGCATCGCTGCGGCGGCCGGCGGGGTGCGACCCGCGCCGTTCGTCACTTCGCGCCGGAGCCGGCGGCGGTCAGTTCGTCTGCGCCAACTGCTCCAGGATCGCCGGGTTCTCCAGCGTGCTCGTGTCCTGCGTGATCGCCTCGCCCTTGGCGATGCTGCGCAGCAGGCGCCGCATGATCTTGCCGCTGCGCGTCTTGGGCAGGTTGTCGCCGAAGCGGATGTCCTTGGGCTTGGCGATCGGGCCGATCTCCTTGGCCACCCAATTGCGCAACTCGTTGGCGATCTTCTTGGCCTCTTCGCCGGTGGGGCGCGGGCGCTTGAGCACGACGAAGGCGCAGATCGCCTCGCCGGTGGTCTCGTCGGGCCGGCCGACCACGGCCGCCTCGGCGACGAGGTCGGTGCACGACACGAGCGCGCTTTCGATCTCCATCGTGCCCATGCGGTGGCCGCTGACGTTGAGCACGTCGTCGATGCGGCCGGTGATCGTGAAGTAGCCGGTTTCCTTGTTGCGGATCGCGCCGTCACCGGCGAGGTAGTAGCCCTTCAGCTCCGGCGGGTAGTAGCTCTTCTTGAAGCGCTCGGGGTCGCCCCAGATCGTGCGGATCATCGAAGGCCACGGCTTCTTGATGACGAGGATGCCGCCCGAGCCGTTGGGCACGTCGGCGCCGGTCTCGTCGACGATGGCCGCGGTGATGCCCGGGAACGCCAGCGTGCACGAGCCCGGCACCATCGGCGTGGCACCCGGCAGCGGCGTGATGACGTGGCCGCCGGTCTCGGTCTGCCAGAAGGTGTCGACCACCGGGCAGCGGCTGCCGCCGACGTTGCGGTAGTACCACTCCCAGGCGGCCGGGTTGATCGGCTCGCCCACCGAGCCCAGGATGCGCAGGCTCGTGAGGTCGCTGTGCTTCGGGTGCACGGCGTCGTTCGTCTCGGCGGCCTTGATCAGCGAGCGGATCGCGGTGGGCGCCGTGTAGAAGATCGTCACCTTGTGCTTCTCGATCGTCTTCCAGAAGCGCGCCGCGTCGGGGAACGTGGGGATGCCCTCGAAGACGATCTCGGTGCCGCCGAGCGCCAGCGGGCCGTAGGTGATGTAGCTGTGGCCGGTGACCCAGCCGATATCGGCGGTGCACCAGAAGATGTCGTTGTCCTTCAGGTCGAAGGTCCATGCCGTCGTCAGCGCCGCGTGCAGCAGATAGCCGCCGGTGGCGTGCTGCACACCCTTGGGCTTGCCGGTGGAGCCGCTCGTGTACAGCAGGAACAGGGGATGCTCGGCCTCGACGAACTCGGGCTCGCAGGTGGTCGGCTTGCCGGCCAGTTCCTCGTGCAGCCAGCGGTCGCGCGCCGCGTGCCAGGCGATCTTGCCGCCGGTGCGCTTGTAGACGATGACGTCCTTGATCGTGTCGCAGCCGCCGAGCGCCAGCGCGTCGTCGACGATGCTCTTGAGCGGCAGTTGCTTGCCGCCGCGCGCCTGCTCGTCGGCGGTGATGACCATCACGGCGCCGGCGTCCTCGATGCGGTCGCGCAGGCTCTGCGCGGAGAAGCCGCCGAACACCACCGAGTGCGTGGCGCCGATGCGCGCGCAGGCCTGCATCGCGGCCACGCCCTCCACGCTCATCGGCATGTAGATGACGACGCGGTCGCCCTTCTTGACGCCGCGCGCCTTCAGCGCATTGGCGAACTGCGCCACCTTGGCCAGCAGTTCCTTGTAGGTGACCTTCGTGACGGCGCCGTCGTCGGCTTCGAAGATCAAAGCGACCTTGTCGCCGAGGCCACGCTCGACGTTGCGGTCGAGGCAGTTGTACGAGACGTTCAGCGTGCCGTCCTCGAACCACTTGAAGAACGGCGCGTTGCTCGAGTCGAGCACCTTCGTGAAGGGCTTCTTCCAGCTGACGAACTCGCGCGCCAGCCGGGCCCAGTAGCCCTCGTAGTCGCGCTCGGCCTCGTCGACCAGCGCCTGGTACGCGGCCATGCTCGACACGCGCGCCGCCGCGGCGAGCGACGCCGGCGGCTGGTAGGTCTTCAGTTCGGTGGCTTGATCGCTGCTCATGCCTCGTGTCTCCTGCGGGTTCTCGAGGGTCGTCCAAGGGAAGGCGGGCACGCACGGTGCGCCCGTCGCTGTGGTGCGCAAGCTTGGTGCCCGGCTCTGACAGACCCCTTACGTGCCACACCCGCGCCGGGCCCAGCGGCCCCGGGTAAACGCGATGGTCGCCACCCTAGAATCCGCGCGCAACCGGGGTCGCCCCGACAACACCACGTTTCTCGATGGCCACCGCCGACCCCTTTCCTGCCGAGCGCAACCGCCTGCGCGCCCTGCCCGGCTTCATCTTCGCCAGCCGCTGGCTGCAGCTGCCGCTGTACCTGGGCCTGATCGTCGCCCAGTGCGTGTACGTCTTCCACTTCTGGGTCGAACTCGTCCACCTCGTCGAGGCGGTGTTCGGCGACCAGGCGGCGCTGGCCAAGCTCGTCACCAGCATCGGCTACAAGAGCGACGCGCCGGTCACGCAGCTCAACGAGACGGTGATCATGCTCGTCGTGCTGGCGCTGATCGACGTGGTGATGATCAGCAACCTCCTGATCATGGTCATCGTCGGCGGCTACGAGACCTTCGTCTCGCGCCTGAACCTCGAAGGCCACCCCGACCAGCCCGAGTGGCTCAGCCACGTCAACGCCAGCGTGCTGAAGGTCAAGCTCGCCACCGCGATCATCGGCATCAGCTCGATCCACCTGCTGAAGACCTTCATCAACGCCGCCAACTACACCGACAAGGTGCTGCTGTGGCAGACGGTGATCCACATCGCGTTCCTGTTCTCGGCGCTGTCGATCGCGCTGGCCGACCGGTTGATGTCGCCGGCGTCCAAGGGCGCGCCGCACTGACCACCGCCGCGCGCAGCCCATCCGCCCCCTCTTCCTGCCCACGCCGAACCGCGCCATGAGCACCACCACCATCACCCGCGCCGACCTCGTCGAAAGCGTCGCCGCGGCTCTGCAGTACATCAGCTACTACCACCCGGCCGACTACATCGCGCATCTGGCCCGCGCCTACGAACGCGAGCAAAGCGCGGCGGCGAAGGACGCCATTGCGCAGATCCTCACCAATAGCCGCCAGTGCGCCGAAGGCAAACGGCCGCTCTGCCAGGACACCGGCATCGTCAACGTCTTCCTCGAGGTCGGCATGGACGTGCGCTTCGCCGGCTTCGGCACCGACGGCATCGAAGACGCGGTGAACGAAGGCGTGCGCCGCGGCTACATGAACAAGGACAACGTGCTGCGCGCCAGCGTGCTGGCCGACCCGATCTTCGAGCGCAAGAACACGAAGGACAACACGCCGGCGGTGATCCACACGCGCCTCATGCCGGGCAGCAAGCTCTCGCTCACCGTCGCGGCCAAGGGCGGCGGCAGCGAGAACAAGAGCAAGTTCATCATGATGAACCCGAGCGACAACCTCGTCGATTGGGTGCTGAAGACGGTGCCGACGATGGGCGCCGGCTGGTGCCCGCCGGGCATGCTGGGCATCGGCGTCGGCGGTACGGCCGAGAAGGCGATGCTGCTGGCCAAGGAAGTGCTGATGGAGCCGATCGACATGTTCGACCTGCTCGCGCGCGGGCCGGCCAACAAGCTCGAGGAGCTGCGCATCGAGCTGTACGAGAAGGTCAACGCGCTCGGCATCGGTGCGCAGGGGCTCGGCGGCCTGACGACCGTGCTCGACGTGAAGATCGCGACCTTCCCCACGCACGCGGCGAGCAAGCCGGTGGCGATGATCCCCAACTGCGCCGCGACGCGCCACGCGCACGTCGTGCTCGACGGCTCGGGCCCCGCGTACATGGAGCCGCCGAGCCTGGACCAGTGGCCGAAGGTGAACTGGACGCCCGACGAGAAGAAGAGCAAGCGCGTTGATCTCAACACGCTGACGCCCGCGGAAGTGGCGAGCTGGAAGCCGGGCGACACGCTGCTGCTGAACGGCAAGATGCTCACCGGCCGCGATGCCGCGCACAAGCGCATCCAGGACATGCTGGCGAAGGGCGAAAAGCTGCCGGTCGACTTCACGAACCGCGTCATCTACTACGTCGGCCCGGTGGACCCGGTGCGCGACGAAGTCGTCGGCCCCGCCGGCCCGACGACCGCGACGCGGATGGACAAGTTCACCGAGATGATGCTGGCGCAAACGGGTCTGATCGCGATGATCGGCAAGGCCGAGCGCGGCCCCGTCGCGATCGAGGCGATCAAGAAGCACAAGAGCGCCTACCTGATGGCCGTGGGCGGCGCCGCCTACCTCGTCGCCAAGGCGATCAAGGGCGCCCAGGTCGTCGGCTTCGCCGACCTCGGCATGGAAGCGATCTACGAGTTCGACGTGAAGGACATGCCGGTCACCGTGGCCGTCGACGCCAGCGGCACGAGCGTGCACGACACCGGGCCGCGGGAGTGGCAGGCGAGGATCGGGAAGATTGCGGTGGCGGTGGGGTGAGAGGCGCCACAACGGGGCTGCACTCCAGGCCCCGCGCGTGAACCCCGTAACACCGACCAGGGTCATTCCTGCCACGCCGCGGGGCCGCGGCAGTTGACCTGCCGCTAGAGTCGCGCGGCACGCGACCGGGACCCGACGCCCCGGCGCGCCGGGGAGGGCCGGGCGTTGGCGCAGACCGAACGCTTGTTCAAGATCAGGCACTGGCTCGACGCCGGAAGCTGCCTGACGCCTGCGTTTCTGATGCGTGAACTGCAGGTGTCGCGTTCCACGCTGAACCGCGACGTGGCGCTGATGCGCGACCGCCTCAATGCGCCGCTCGTGTTCGACCGCGAGCAAGGCGGCTGGCGGCTGGAGCCTGGTGCCGCCCTGCCCGGCGCGCAGTACCAGCTGCCTGGCATGTACTTCAGCGCCGAGGAGATGCTGGCGCTGCTGACGATGCAGCAACTGCTGGACAACCTCGGCGCCGGCGACCTGCTCGCGGGCCACTTGAAGCTCCTGCGGCGGAGGCTCGAGAAAGCGCTGGACGTGGGCGTGCGGGCCAGCGAAGAGGCGGCGCGCCGCATCCGGGTGGCCACGTTGGCGGCGCGGCCGATGAACGTGCCGCACTTCCAGGCCATCGGCACGGCGCTGCTTAGGCGCCAACGCGCCGTGCTGCGCTACCGCTCGCGCAGCCGCGACGAAGCAAGCGAGCGCGAGGTGAGCCCGCAGCGCCTGATCCACTACCGCGACAACTGGTACCTCGACGCGTGGTGCCACCTGCGCGGCGCGCTGCGCAGCTTCAGCGTAGACGCGGTGACGCAGGTGCAGGTGATCGAGCGGCGCGCGCTCGACGTGCCCGAACGCGAACTCGACGAGGCGCTCGGCGCCGGCTACGGCATCTTCGGCGGCCGCGAAGTGCAGTGGGCCACGCTGCGCTTCAGCCCCGAACGCGCGCGCTGGGTGGCGGCCGAGCGCTGGCACCCGCAACAGCACGGACGGTGGGACGCCGAGGGGCGCTGGCTGCTGAGCGTGCCGTACTCGGATCCGCGCGAGCTGGTGATGGACATTCTTCGGCATGTGCCGGAGGTGGAGGTGTTGGGGCCGGATGAGTTGGAAGCCGAGGTTCTCAATCGGTTGCGCAACGGCTTGCGGCTCATGGAGGGGTTGGATGAATGAACAGTGGAGTCGGCCCCGGACGTGTCATCCAGTGGTCCAGCCGAACGTGATGATTCCGATGGCGAGTCAGGTACGAGTCAAGGCGGAATGAGCCAGACGCTGTAGGGAGGGCCGGGATGGCGGACGTAGAGAAGTCGAGCAGCGCGGGAGCGGGTCGCGATCCGGATGAGAGGGTGAGCGCGGAGCAGCAGGCGCACTTCCGCCGCCTCGCGGGCTTGCATCCCAAGGCCGAAGCGCATCCCTGGCAGAGCCAGATTGCAGTCGACGCCCGATTCACGAACCGCCTGATCCGGATCCCCACCGGCATGGGCAAGACCTTCGGGGTCCTGGGCGCCTGGACCTGGAACCGCCTGACTCGCGCCGACGCCACGTGGCCGCGGCGTCTGATCTGGTGCCTGCCGATGCGGGTGCTGGTCGAGCAGGTGGCAGCCGAGATCCGCGCCGCGCTCCAGCGGCTGGGGGGCGCTGCCGCCGAGGTGCCGGTGCATCTGCTGATGGGCGGCGCCGATGCCGCCGAGTGGCAGATTCATCCCGAACGCGAGGCGGTGCTGGTGGGCACGCAGGACATGCTTCTGTCGCGGGCGCTCAACCGCGGCTACGGCGCCAGCCGGGCGCGCTGGCCGATGGAGTTCGGCCTGCTGAGCCACGACTGCCTGTGGGTGATGGATGAGGTGCAGTTGATGGACGTGGGCCTGGCCACGTCGGCGCAACTGCAGGCCTTTCGCGACGACGATGCCGCCAAGGGGCACCGCCCCTGCAAGACCTGGTGGATGAGCGCAACGCTGCAGCCAGGTTGGCTGACCACGAGCCCCGACACCGACGCGCTGACCAGCGCCCTGCCCGAGGCCAGCCGCGTGCCGGCTGACCAGCGACGGGGTGCGCTGTGGGAGCAAGTGCACAAGCCGGTGCGCGTCGCGAAGGCAGCCGCGGCAAAGCAACTCGCCACCCTGGCCGCCGAGCAGCACGTGGCCTTGGGATGCGGGGCTGGAGGGCCGACCTTGGTGGTTGTGAACCGCGTCGCCCGGGCGGTGGAGGTCTTCGACTGCCTGACGAAGATCATTGGCAAGGACAGCGCCTTGCACCGGACCGAGTTGCGCCTGGTGCACAGCCGTTTCCGGCCCGCCGAGCGCGCGTTCTGGCGCGAGGCCTTCCTGAACCGCGCGGCCTGCGCGCCGGGCACCGACCGCATCGTCGTCTCCACGCAGGTGGTCGAAGCGGGCGTGGACATGTCGTCGGCGCTCCTGCTGACCGACCTCGCACCCTGGCCGAGCCTGGTGCAGCGTTTCGGGCGCGCGGCGCGCTGGAGCGGCCAAGCGCAGGTGATCGTGGTCGACGGCGAGGCCAAGGACGACAAGGCAGCCGCGCCCTATGCCAAGGCCGAACTCGATGCCGCGCTCGATGCGCTTGGCTTGCTCGATGACGTTTCGCCGCGCAGCCTGGAAGGATTCGAGGAGTCGCACCCCGAGCGGCTGCCCGCGCTGTACCCCTACCAGCCGGAGCACCTGCTGCTGCGCCAGGAACTGGACGAGTTGTTCGACACCGCCGCCGATCTGAGCGGCACCGACATCGACATCAGCCGCTTCATCCGCAGCGGCGAGGAACGCGACGTCCAGGTCTTCTGGCGCAGCGTCGCGCAGGGCATGCGGCCCGAATCCAACATACGCGCAGGCCGCGACGAACTTTGCGCCGTGCCCTTTCTCGCCGCGCGCGATTGGCTGTGCAGCAAGGACCGGCTGAAGGCCGGCTATCGCGCCTGGGTGTGGGACTGGCTCGACGGCTGCTGGCGCTCGCTCGAGCGGCGCGACATCTACCCCGGGCAGACGTTGCTGGTGGCCGCCGAGGCAGGCGGGTATGACCCGCTGCGCGGCTGGGACTCCGGTGCCACTACGGCAGTGGCGCCGCTGCCCGCAGCGCCGGCCGGCCCGGCCGACATTGCCGATGCAGCCGAAGGCGACGAGTCGCTGAGCATCGCGGCGCAATGGCAGACCATCGCCTTCCACGGCCAGCAGGTCGGCCGCCAGGCGCGGGCGTTGGCGGATCTCATGGCACCGCAGTGGGCGCCGCTGTTCGAACTGGCCGGCCGCTGGCACGACGCCGGCAAGGCGCATCCGGCCTTTCAGGGTTCGCTGCGGCCGCATGCCCACGGGCCTGAGATCGCGAAGGCACCACCCGGCCAGTGGGAACGTGTCTCGCGCCTGTACCGCATGCCCGACGGCAGCCGGCGCTGCGGCTTCCGGCATGAGCTTGCCAGCACGCTGGCGCTGTTTGCGCTGCTGCGGCGCTGCCGCCCCGACCATGCGGGTCTTCTGGGCCCGTGGCGCGATCTGCTGGTGCGTACCGGCCACGCCGAGGCTTTGCCGCAAGCCGGCACGGCCCTGACTGATGAAGCGCTCAGCCCGCTCGAGCGCGAAGTCCTGGCGCTGGATGCCGAACAGCTGGACTTGCTCCTGTACCTTGTGTGCTCGCACCACGGCAAGGTGCGCATGAGTTGGCAGGCCAGCCCGGCCGACCAGGCCAGCGCCGACGACACGCTGCGCATTCGCGGCGTCCGCAACGGCGACGTACTGCCCGCTCTCAGCCTCGCCGCCGCCGATGGCAGCCGGCATGTCCTGCCCGCCGCCGAACTTGTGCTGGCACCGGCATCGGTGGGCCTGAATCCGCACACCGGCAGCGGCTGGACCGAGCGTGTGCTGGCGCTGCTGCGGCGGCACGGCCCATTCGCGCTCGCCTGGCTGGAAGCGTTGATGCGCGCCGCCGACCAGCGCGCATCGCGCGACGCCACGCTGGTCGACCCGGCTTTGGAGAACGCCGACAATGCCGCCGATGGACTACCAGGAAGTGATTCGCCGCTGGCGCGCCCTGCCCGAGGCGGAGAAGCACCGGCGCCGCTGGGCGAGCATCCCGCGCAGCGTGGCGCGCAGCATGGCGCTGGAGGGCGAGCCGGTGGATCTGGCGATGCTGGAAGCCGAACACGCGCGCCAGCCCATGCCACCCGCTACGTCGACACCCGACTCGGCACGCTGAGCTACCTGGAGCTGGCGCCGCACCTGGCGCTGGCCGCGCGCCGGGTCGAAGCCGAGATCGAATCGGGCGCGTTCGACGCGCATCCGATCGACGAGCACCTGATCGCCGAGCTGCACCGCCGCCTCTGCGCCGAACTCACACCGCAGTGGGCGGGCTGGCGCCGCCAGGAAGTGCGGGTCGGCGCGCATACGCCGCCCGAGCCGCACCGCGTGCCGCTGCTGATGCGCGAGTACGCGCTGGATCTGCAGGCCAGGCTCGGGGCCGCCGGCGACGCGGACCATCTGCTCGATGCGCTGGCCTTCGCCGAGGGCCGGCTCTTGTCGATTCATCCGTTCACCGACTTCAACGGCCGGGCCTCGCGCCTCTTCCTGCGGCTGCTGCTGCGGCGCCTGGATCTGCCCGACGTCGATCTGGTACCCGATCCTGCGCGCCCGGAAAGCTACTTCGCTGCGCTGCGCGCGGCCGACGAGCGTGACTGGCGGCCGCTGCAGGCGCTGTGGCGCCGGCGCATCGAACAGGGGCCGCAGCCATGATGCACATCCACGCGCTCGACGGGTGCACACCTGCACCGCTGGCCCACTACCTCAAGGCGCTCGGCGTTCTGCGCGTCGTCGCCGAGCAGGCCGACGCGCAGGCGCGCGGGTGGTGGCAGGGGGAGCGGTTCAGATTGGCGACGACGCTCGACGCGGACGCGCTGAGGGCGCTCTTTCTTCGCGACTACTCACCGGTTCCGCTGGTGGCACCGTGGAACAAGGGTTCCGGCTTCTATCAGGCGAACGATCTCGGCCTGGCGCCGCTGGAGGCCAGTCGCGCGAATCGTTTCGCCGAGTTCCGCAGCGCGATCGCTGCCTCCCGCGCCTTGATCACCGACATCGAGGCGGCGGACCAGGCCGTCCGCGCGATCAAGGCCGAAGCCAAGGCCAAGGACCTCACCAAGGCCGAGCGCGACGAGCTGCGCAAGTCTGAGGAGTACAAGCGCCGGCTCGCTGCTGCCGAGCGCGAGTTCAAGAAGGCGAAAGCCGATCTGATTCCGAAGGCGCGCAACCGCTGGCGCGGTCCGCACCTGCGCTGGATGAACGCGGCGATGGTGCTCGACGATCTGCGCGGGGCGAAGTTCCCGGCGCTGTTGGGAACGGGCGGCAACGACGGCCGGCTGGACTTCACCAACAACTACATGCAGCGCTTGAACGATGCCTTCGATGTCGCCGCGGCAGACGGCGGGCCGCGTGCAGCGGCGGCACCGTGGCTGGATGCCGCACTTTGGGGAAGCCCGGCGCCGGCATGTCTGCCGGACCGCGCGGTCGGCCAGTACCTGCCCGGCATGGCGGGAGGGGCCAACAGCGCCAACGGCCCCGACGGCGGCAGCCTGCTCAATCCGTTCGACTTTCTGCTCATGATGGAAGGCTGCCTTCTGTTCACGGCGCACGCAGTCAAGCGCATGGAGCAAGGAGGGCCGGCGCGCGCCGCCGCGCCGTTCGTGGTCTCGGCACATGCGGCCGGGTACGCCAGCGCGGCGGCGTCGGACGAGGCCGCGCGGGGCGAGCAATGGATGCCCTTGTGGCGACAGCCGATGACATTGACCGAAACGCAGCGTCTCTTCGGGGAAGGTCGCGCGCAACTGGGCGCGTCGACGGCGCGCGAGCCGCTGGACCTGGCAAGGGCGGCCACGCGACTCGGCGTGGCGCGCGGCATCACCGCGTTTCAGCGCTTCGGCTACATCGAACGCAACGGCCAGAGCAATCTCGCCGTGCCGCTGGGCCAGTTCGCCGTGCAGGACCAGCCGGCCCCTGCCGGTGCGTGTTTGGACGACATCGGCGCGTGGTTGCTCAGGCTGCGCCGCCAGGCGCGGGACAAGGGCGCGGCAGCGCATCTGATGACCGCCGAACGCGAACTGGCGACCGTCGTCTTCGATGTCATTCAGCACCCGGGTTCGCCCGCGCGCTGGCAATCGGTCCTGCTGGCCCTGACCGAAGTCGAAGCGGTCATGCGCCACGGCAGCGGCTTCAAGGCCCAGCCGGTGCCGCCGCTGCGGCCCGAGTGGGTCAGCGCCGCCGACGACGGCTCGGCCGAGTTTCGCCTGGCGTTGGCCTTTGCGTTGCAGGCCAGTGCCTTCAGGCGCAGCGACGGCAGGCCCGTCGCACCGATGCGAAGACATTGGCTGCCTCTGGACGCCCGGCGCCCGGACCGCTTCGCAACCACCGGCGACATCAGCCGCATGCGCCTGGAACACCAACCGCAGGTGGTGATGCAGGGGCGCGATGGCGTCGCCGACGCGGTGGCCGTGCTCGAGCGCCGCCTGGTCGAGTCGGCACAGGCCGGGCTGCGCAGCTTCCCGCTGCAGGCCGCGACGCGCGCGGCCGCGCATGCGGCCGACCTGAGCGCCTGGCTCGCGGGTGCGGTGGATACGGATCGCACGCTGGCGCTGGCGCGCGCGCTGATGGCGTTGGATCGTGGCCTGTGGGCCGAGCAGATCGTGCCCGTGTCGCGCCCGCTTGCCACCGGCAGCACCTGGCCCGACGATGCCTGGCTGGTGCTGCGCCTGGCTCACCTCCATGGCCCGCTGGCCAACGGGCCGCGGGTGCCTTGCGACCCCGCCATCCTGCGCCGCCTCGCCAGCGGCGACGCGGCCACCGCGGTCACGCTCGCACTGCGCCGGCTGCGCGCCGCCGGGCTGCGCTGCAGCGTGCGCGCGGCGGCTGTCTCACCAGAAACGGCCCGGCTTTGGGCCGCGGCGCTGGCCTTCCCGATTCATCCCCGCACGGCGCAGCATTTCGCACACCGTCTCGACCCTGTCTTCGCTGAGGAGGAATTCGCATGAGCATCGACCTTTCGCCCCTGGCCGCAGCGCCCCGCCTGCTCTTCTCCATCGCCTTGAAGCCTCTGCAAGGCCAGCGCTTCCAGCCGACCGGCTTTCCCGGGCTGGGCGCCGCCACCTTCCGATCACCGGCAGGCGAGAGCCTGCTCGTCGAATCGGCGCAGAGCATGGCCAACCGGCTGGAAAGGACGATCTGGGACGACGCCGCGGACGACCTCGTCCATGCTGCGAAGGGCATCTCGCATGTCAAGGTCACGCGGCCCGATGGCGGCTTCCTGACCGACACGATCCTCGAGGCGCATCGCCTGAACAGCCCGTACCTGCTGGAAGCGACGGGGCGTGTCTTCTTCGATCGCCTAGGCGGCTGGCGGCCTGAGACCGGCCGGGAACGGCGAAAGCTGGGACACGCTGCCGCTCCTGGTTCGTTGTTGCACGGTGTCTTCCTGGCAAAGAAGGGCTGGGGGGGGGTTGTCGGAGGGTGGGTCGCCGCCTCGGGCGGTGTCAAGAACGATCACGTGAACCCGTCCGGCGACACCAAGGCCGGCTTCGGCAACGTGCCGTTCGCACGCGATGAATTCAGCGCCGATCGCATCACGCTGTACGTCAACCTGGACCTCGCTCAGTTGCGCGGCTATGGCCTGCCGCCGGAAGCGCTGCGCTTGCTCGTCGTGCTGGCGCTGCGCTGGGCGCTGCTCCGGCAGTGGCCTGCTCCCCCCTCGCCACCGCCCCGCACCTGCCGATCTCCCAGCTCGGCGGGCCGCCACGGCGGCCGCCTTGATGGAAACCAACGTGGCGGTCTTCGCCAACAAGATCGAAGCGAAGGGCGGCGACGAAGACGAGACCGCCAAAAGCGACAGGGGGGGCGCTTCCGGCGATCCGGGGGCACCACGTCAACGAGGGCCTGATCGAGTGGCCGCCCTCTCCTTGGCGAGTATTGCGGGCCTTGTTGAGCGTGGGCTACTCGGCTTGCGGATGGACCGCCGACCTGGATGAACCCTGGCGATCTTCGCCGCCCGAATCGGCGCGCGCGCTGATCCTGGCCCTGGCCGGCGTCGCACCGCGCTACGGCCTGCCGCCCGCGGTGGGGGCACACAGCCGGCACTACATGCCGATGGCCGAGTTCAAAGGGGGGGCGGGGCGCCGGCACGACCCTGGTTTCGACACCTGGGAATCGAATCCGCTGGATCACCTGGGTGTGGACTGGGTGTGCGGCTACACCTGGGGCGCGGAAAGTTGGGTGCAAGCCCGGCTGGGTTCTGATCCGCCGCCATCCAGCACAACGCTGCCTGCGAGCGCACATGCAGGGGGCGGGCGGGGAGGTTGCACTCTCGCCGCCAAGAGCGCACCTACTCCTGGGGAAGCCGGCTTGCAGCAAGCGTTGGCGCCGCTACCCGAGGTCGCAGGACGAGGCAAAGCAGCAACCAAGCGCGAAGCCGAACGTGAGGCGATGCGCTCGATGTTCCCGATCGACACGCTGGCCTGCCTGCAGGTGGACACCAGCTGGTTGCTCCAGCACGGCTGGAGCCAGCCGCCGGGCAGCCGCAAGCTGCTGTACTGGCGCCGCAGCGATGCGTTGCAGGCACCCCCTGCCGCGCACGTCCGGACGCAACAACGCGACGCCGCGCGCTGCGTACTGCTGTCGCTGGCCAGCCAATCGCTGAACAACCATGCCCTGCCGACGCTGCCGCAGGCGGGAGGCGCGGAGAGGGCCGGCGCCAGGGGGCCCCCCCCGCGCACCGGGCGGGACCGGCAGCGACTCCCGGCCGCTCGGCGACGCCGGCCGCCCTACGACATCGCCGAGCCGCGGCGTTGGCGGGCCGTGTTCAGGCTGATGCACGGCTACGGCGAGTGGATGCAGCTGTCGGTGTTCCAGTGCCGACTGACTCGCGCCCGGCACGTCGAGCTGCTGGCCCGCTTGACGAGCACGGTCTCGCTGGCCGACGATCACGTCCTCGTCGTGGACATCGGGGCAGCCGAGAACGTCGAGCCGAAGGTGCAGAGCGGCAGGGGCCTTCGAGGGCCGCGGGGGTTTCCGGTGCGGGGGGGGCGCAGGTAGGTGCGCGGAGCGGCGCGCGCCGGGGCTCCGGGCGAAAAGCCTGGCCTCATTGAAGGTTCCGCGGGGACATCCGAGGCGCTGCCCGAAGCTGCTGGTGTGGGGCGAGGCAGACATCCGAGGCGAAAGCCCCTCGCGTCCGCCGAACGCGCCACGACCAGACATCCGAGGCGAAAAGCCTCGGCCTCATTGAAGCCGGTAAGCGCCGGCCGTCAACCCGTTAGAAGTGACGGACATCCGAGGCGAAAAGCCTCGGCCCACCCGGGCGAAAAGCCTGGCCCAAGCGCACAAGGACGGCGACAGGCGTGCGACATCCGAGGCGAAAAGCCTCGGCCTCATTGAAGCTCCGTGACGATGAAGGTCGGCTTCCCGTCTGGCCCGAGACATCCGAGGCGAAAAGCCTCGGCCTCATTAGGAGACGTGGCCTGTTGGCAGGCTGGGACATCCGAGGCGAAAAGCCTCGGCCTCATTGAAGCCGGGCGTGGGTGCTGGGCAGCGTGAAGCAGGCCGGCGACATCCGAGGCGAAAAGCCTCGGCCTCATTGAAGCGAGATCACCGCGAACACGCTCATGGCCTCGTTCGGCGACATCCGAGGCGAAAAGCCTCGGCCTCATTGAAGCTGCTGCGCGTTGACCTGGTCGTCGATGAATCCGCCCGACATCCGAGGCGAAAAGCCTCGGCCTCATTGAAGCATGGGCCGCGCGCAGCAGGTGGCGGACCTTCCCTGACATCCGAGGCGAAAAGCCTCGGCCTCATTGAAGCGAGCGCCAGCGCCGACGCGATCGCGCGCTCGGCGCGGGACATCCGAGGCGAAAAGCCTCGGCCTCATTGAAGCGAGGCCGCGGCGTCCTCGACGACCGCCTGGAACTCTGACATCCGAGGCGAAAAGCCTCGGCCTCATTGAAGCGACGGGCTGCGCGATGCCGGCGGCCATGGCTTCTCGGGACATCCGAGGCGAAAAGCCTCGGCCTCATTGAAGCGCGGCGGCTGAATTCGATCGTTGGCCTCAGATGCCAGACATCCGAGGCGAAAAGCCTCGGCCTCATTGAAGCACGCACGGCCTGAACCTGTTCAACGACGGTGAACCCGACATCCGAGGCGAAAAGCCTCGGCCTCATTGAAGCGAACGCGAGCCACGGACCAGCGTGGCATCTGAAACAGACATCCGAGGCGAAAAGCCTCGGCCTCATTGAAGCTGGCCTAACGGAAACGTGGTCTTCGCATGAAACCGACGACATCCGAGGCGAAAAGCCTCGGCCTCATTGAAGCATGCGCGAGTCGATGACGCGCGCCTCGTTATCCAGCGACATCCGAGGCGAAAAGCCTCGGCCTCATTGAAGCCGCTTCTCCTTCCGCCCCCCCTTCCGGCCGCGACCCGACATCCGAGGCGAAAAGCCTCGGCCTCATTGAAGCTCGCTGCGGGCGCCGGCGTACACCTCGGGGAAGAGGGACATCCGAGGCGAAAAGCCTCGGCCTCATTGAAGCAGGTCGTGGCGACCTCGCGCACCTCGAACGGATTGGTGACATCCGAGGCGAAAAGCCTCGGCCTCATTGAAGCGCTTGTGATCGTGGACACCCTGAGCCAGACCTTCAGCGACATCCGAGGCGAAAAGCCTCGGCCTCATTGAAGCTCCTTCTCGTCCACCAGCTTCGCCCCGGCGAGCCGCGGACATCCGAGGCGAAAAGCCTCGGCCTCATTGAAGCTAGACGTCCTGCGTGTTGGCGCCGCCGGAGTCGAGACATCCGAGGCGAAAAGCCTCGGCCTCATTGAAGCTTGAAGCGCTCGGCCTCTTGTGCCTGTTCCTTGGTGAGACATCCGAGGCGAAAAGCCTCGGCCTCATTGAAGCGCGAGCGCCGGGTCTTGAGTCTCCGGGATCGACGGCGACATCCGAGGCGAAGCCTCGGCCTCATTGAAGCTGCCACTTCTTCTCCCACTTCTCCTGGGCGACGAGGACATCCGAGGCGAAAAGCCTCGGCCTCATTGAAGCCGAGATAGGTATCGGCGCCGCCACCGACAGACACGAAGACATCCGAGGCGAAAAGCCTCGGCCTCATTGAAGCGGGTGAACTACCGGCGCACCGCCAGCAGCACCTACCGACATCCGAGGCGAAAAGCCTCGGCCTCATTGAAGCATGTCGCCTCGTGCCATGTCGTTCTCCGCAATTCAGGGACATCCGAGGCGAAAAGCCTCGGCCTCATTGAAGCACGGCCGACGACGCGCTCATCACCCTGTACATCAAGGGACATCCGAGGCGAAAAGCCTCGGCCTCATTGAAGCGATCAGCAGCGCCCAGTCAGGCACCTCGTGCAGCGCGACATCCGAGGCGAAAAGCCTCGGCCTCATTGAAGCCACTTCGCCCGGGCCGAGCCAGGCAGCGACTGGTCGACATCCGAGGCGAAGAGCCTCGGCCTCATTGAAGCGACTCCGCCGCCTTCCGCCGCGGCTTCTGGCGCGGCGACATCCGAGGCGAAAAGCCTCGGCCTCATTGAAGCGCCGCCGCGCGCGGCATCCTGCAGAGCCCCGCGCTCCGACATCCGAGGCGAAAAGCCTCGGCCTCATTGAAGCGATGCGCTCGCACGCGATGTCGAAGTAAGCCCGCTCGGACATCCGAGGCGAAAAGCCTCGGCCTCATTGAAGCTTTCCATTCCGTCGGGTCAGGCGCTGACCATCTTCGACATCCGAGGCGAAAAGCCTCGGCCTCATTGAAGCTCTGGAGCCATTGGCACCGCCCACGGGAGTGACCGCGACATCCGAGGCGAAAAGCCTCGGCCTCATTGAAGCGGCGTTGGCCAGTGCGTTCAGCCGGTGGGCGGTGGCGACATCCGAGGCGAAAAGCCTCGGCCTCATTGAAGCAACAAGCCGTTAGGCTTCAGGGTGCGGGGTGCGCAGCGACATCCGAGGCGAAAAGCCTCGGCCTCATTGAAGCGTCACCAGGATGCAGGCATGCGGCGCCCTAGAGGCCGACATCCGAGGCGAAAAGCCTCGGCCTCATTGAAGCCAGATCAACCAGCAGCAGCTCGGCACCGACGCGGACGACATCCGAGGCGAAAAGCCTCGGCCTCATTGAAGCCAAGTGTGGATTGACCTGAACGAAGGCCAGCCGCCGACATCCGAGGCGAAAAGCCTCGGCCTCATTGAAGCGACAACGGCATGGCCGCGGTGCGCAAGCTGACCGAAGGACATCCGAGGCGAAAAGCCTCGGCCTCATTGAAGCCTGGTCGAACAGCTTCGCCAACTTATATGAGGACGCCACCCCGGCCGGGTCATCCCTGCGCTAGCCGCACGCGGCAACTTGCCGCGCTGTGCGGGCGAGCAAGCCAAGCCGCCCAAAAGCAAGCGGGCTACGCGCTTCTTGCACGTAGCCCGCTGTATCGGTGGCGCGGCTGGCAGGATTCGAACCCACGACCCCTTGGTTCGTAGCCAAGTACTCTATCCAACTGAGCTACAGCCGCGCGGAAGCTGTGCAGTATAGCGCAGCGATGTGGGTGGCCCTCAGTCCAGCCCCGCCGCCGTGCGCTCGCACGCGGCGGCTCTTGCCTCGTCGCCTTGCGCGCGCGCCATGTCGGCCAGGCGGCGCCAGGCGGCGCGGCGGGCGCGTGCGGGCAGCGTGGTGTTGGCGGCGGCCTGTTCGAGCAGGCCGCGCGCCTTGCCGGGCAGGCCGCACGCCGCGTACGACGCGCCGACCGCGGCCAGCACGGCGGGGTCGTGGCCGAAGGCTTGCGCTGCGCTCTCGAGGCCGGGCAGCCAGTCGGAGGTGATGCCTTCGGTGGCCTCGGCGAGCGCGAGCGCAATGGCCTCGCGTTCGCCGCGGTCGAGTTCGCCGAGGCGGTCCCAGAACGGGCGCAGCCACAGGCGCGCGAGGTCGGCGCCGCCCAGCTCGACGGCGCGGCGCGCGGCACGCGAGGCGATGCGCGCGTCGCGCCGGTCGGCGGCGTCGAACTGCTGCCACAGCCGCTGCAGCTGCTGCATGTCGTGCGCCTGCGCCAGGGTCTCCTCGGCCAGCGCGCGCAGCAGGCCCTGCGCGACGGTAGGCGAGAACGCCTGGTGATTGGCCAGCAGGCGCGCCATGTGCAGCGCCTGCAGTGGCTCGTCGGCGGCGCGCGCGGCGTACATGCGCAGGCGCAGCGCGTGCGTGCGCCGCGCGGCGCCGGGCGAGAGCGCCGCCAGCGCTTCTTGCGCGGCCGGCGCGTCGCGGTCGTCCAGCGCCCACTGCGCGGCCATCAGCTGCGCGCCGTCGTCCAGGCCCCGGCCGCCCTGGCGCGCGGCGGCGAGAGCGCGGGTCACCGCTTCCTGCCGGCCGGCGCGGTCCTGCATGCGGTGCGCGCCGTTGGCCGCGAGCAGGTGGCCGATGACGGCGAAGTCGTGCGCCGACGCGAGCGCCGGCACCTCGGCATGCAGCGCCAGCGCGCGCTGCGCGGCCTTGCGGGCGCGGCCGTAGCGCGCATTGGCCAGTTCGGCGGTCGCCTCGCGCAGCGCGGCGTGCGCAGCCTCTTCCTTGCGCCGCTCGCGCCACTGGCGCGCGCGCCGCGGCAGGCTGGCGATGCGGCCGATGGCGTGCATCGCCAGCAGCAGCGCCGCGCAGGCGGCCAGCACCGCCAGCACGAAGAAGTTGAGCGACACGTCGGTGCGCCAGCCGGCCCAGAAGATCGAGACGAGGCCGTCGTTGCGCCCGAACGTCGCCGCCGCCGCGACGGCCAGCGCAAACAGCAGGACAGCCCAGAACAGCCCGCGCATCTATCGGATCCGTTGCGCTGCGCGGCGCCCGCGTCTCATCGGCCGGCCGATGCGGCGGCGATGGCCGCCAGCGTCGCGTCGGGCCGCGGCAGGACGACGGTGCGCGCCTGCCCGATGACGTGGCGCAACTGGTCCATCGCCGCCGTGGTGCGCCGGGCGCTGCGGTCGAAGTAGCGCTCGAGCGCGTGCAGCGACTCGCGCAGGTCGCTCTGCGCCACGTCGAACTGGCGAGACAGCAGCGACAGCCGCGCGTTCAGCAGCCTGAGCTTGACGTTCTCGCGCAGGAAGTACGCCTGCTCGGGCGCGATCAGCATCGCCTGCGGTTCGTCGATGCGCGTCACGCGCAGCAGCGTGCGGGTCTCGGCCCAGACGTGGCCGGCGAGGCGCTGCCATTCGCGGCGCAGTGGCTCGAAGAGGCTGAAGCTGCTGGCGGGCGCCGAAGCAGCTGCGGATGCGGCGGCAGCGGCGCTGGCGGCCGCGGCCGCGCTTGCCGCGGCGCCCGTCCTGGCACGTGTGGCCCCGGCCGCGGTGCCGCCGGTGGTCGTCTCATCCGCCGCCCCCGCGCCGCGGCGCGCCGCCACCTGCGGCGGCAGCACGACGAGCGGCAGATCGTCGACCTGCCGGATCACTTCGTCCAGGCGCGTGGCGAGCAGCGCGATGTCGGCGCTGCCGGCAGCGCGGATGCGTTCCAGGTCCTGCGCGATGGCGCGGCGCACGCGCTCCAGGCGCGGCTGGCCGTAGCGCGCCAGCCGCTCCTCGGCCTGGCGCAGCACCTGCACCAGCGGCTCGGCGCTGCCGGTGATCGCCGACTGCTGCTGCGCGACGCGCAGCGCCGCATCGACGTCGGCCAGCACGTTCTCGTCGCGCGAGCGCGCCAGCGACTGCAGCAGGTCCTCGAACTGCGAGCGCTGCATCACCGTCTCGGCCACTCGCGCCTCGAGCAGCGCCATCTTGGCCACGACGTCGCGCGCGCCGGTCTCGGCCTGGCGGGCAAGCAGGCGCGCCTCGCTGGCGGCCTGCGCGGTTTCCTGCTGGCGGCGTTGCAGATCGGCCTCGAGCAGCTCGAGCCGCTGCTGCGACGTGTAGGCGATCGTCAGCGCGCCGGCAGCGAGCACCGCCAGCAGCACGGCCACCGGCAGCAGGCCGCGCCAGACCCAGGTCGGCGTTGGCGCGGCGGGCGGGTGTGAGGCGGTGGGCGCGATCGATGCGGTCGAGGCGTCGGACGTGGCGCGCGCGTCCGCTGCGCGCTCACTCGCGGCGGGCGCCGGCGTCGGGTCGGGCCCGGGTGTCGACGCGGGCGTCGAGGAAGGCGGGGCTGAGCTCACAGGGGGCGGGATTCTATCGACGGCCCTCGGCGGGCTGCGTCGTGTCGCCCGCGCCCTCGCCAGGCCGCGTCGCGTTGCCCGCCGCCGCACCGACCAGCGCCTGCCAGGCACGCAGCAGTGCGGCCAGACCCGGAGCCAGCACCTGCACGTGCGCAAAGCCGATCGCGCGCGCCGCCTCGCCGATGCGCGGATGCGTGACGAGCGCCGTCGAGGCACGCCAGGCGCCTGCGCTGTCCGCGGTCAGCCGCGGAAGGTTCTGCACCGCCTCGCTGCTGGTGAAGTGCCAGGCATGGCCGGCGCGGTTGGCCTGTGCCTCTTCGAGCAGCGCCGCCTGCGCCGCATCCAGGCGCGGCAGCGTGCGCCGATAGGCGGTGACGAAGTCGACGTTGGCGCCGGCGCCGCGCAGCGTCTCGGCCAGCCAGTCGCGCCCGCCTTCGCCGCGCACGACGAGCACGCTGGCACCGCGCCAGTCGAGCGCGCGCAGCTGCTGCCACAGCGCCTCGGTGTCCAGCCGCTCGGCGTCGGCAGCGGGCTCGCGCAGGCACGCGGCCGGCACGCCGGCGGCGCGCAACGCGGCCGAGGTACCCGGCCCGGTGGAACCGGCCAGCGTGCCGGCCGGCCACGCCGGGTAGCCCGGCGCCGCGAAGAAGTGCGCCACCGCGTTGGCGCTGACGAACATCACGAGGCGGCGCCTGGCCAACGTGGCGCGGGCGGTAGACAGCGCGTCGGCGAGCGGATCGTTGTCGGGCAACGCCTCGATGCCGATCAGCGGCAGCGCGTGCGCATCGACGCCGTGCGCGCGCAGCTCCTGCACGGCGGGCAACGCCTGCGCCAACGGGCGCGTGACGATCAGTCGCACGGGGCCTGTTCCTCCAGCAATCCGTTCGGGCTGAGCTTGTCGAAGCCCTGCTCCCCGTTCGGGCTGAGCTTGTCGAAGCCCTGATGCGAGTCCACGAGCGCTTCGACAGGCTCAGCGCGAACTCCCGATTCAACCCGCCACCAGATACCCCGCCGCGCCCGCAGCCATCAGCTTGGCCGCCACCGCCTGGCCAAGCGCCTGCGCGGCCTCAGCGTCGGCCACCACGGCTTCGTCGGCGGCACGCAGCAGCGGCTGCGTCGGATCATCCACATGGCCGAGCGCCGCTTCGATCAGCAGCCGCTCACCCGCCCAGCGTGCATGCGCGGCCAGCGGCATGCTGCAGCTGCCGCCGAGCGTGCGCGACACGGCTCGCTCGGCCAGCGCCGCGAACTCGGTGGCGTGGTGCGTCGTCTGCGCCAGCAGCGCGCGCAGCGCCGTCGCGTCCTCGCGCACCTCGAGGCCGAGCGCACCCTGGCCTGCGGCCGGAATCATCTGCCGCACGTCGAACGTGCCGCGGATGCGCGCCGCGAGCCCCAGCCGCGTCAGCCCCGCCGCAGCGAGCACGATCGCGTCGTAGCCGCCTTCGTCGAGTTTGCGCAGCCGCGTGTCGAGGTTGCCGCGCAGCGGCTGGATGTCGAGATC
The DNA here is from genome assembly GCA_016716535.1 of Betaproteobacteria bacterium. Classification (GTDB taxonomy): domain Bacteria; phylum Pseudomonadota; class Gammaproteobacteria; order Burkholderiales; family Burkholderiaceae_C; genus Rubrivivax. The sequence continues at coordinate 133,095 of JADJWD010000006.1, forward strand.
GGGGCGCAGCGCCAGCAGTTGCGCCTGCCGGCGCAGGCTCGAAGTGCCGACCCGTGCGCCTTGCGGCAGGTCGGCCAGCGCCCCGTAGCGGTTGGAGACGAACGCGTCGCGCGGGTCCTCGCGCTCCCACACCGCGGCGAGCACGAAGCCGGCGGGCAGGTCCATCGGCACGTCCTTCAGCGAATGCACGGCGAGCTGCGCGCGGCCTTCCTCGAGCGCCGTCTCCAGCTCCTTGACGAAGAGGCCCTTGCCGCCGACTTTCGACAGCGTGCGGTCGAGGATCTGGTCGCCGCGCGTCGTCATGCCGAGGAGGTCGACCTCGAGCCCGAAGCGTTCGACGAGCACGCCGCGCACGTGCTCCGCCTGCCACAGCGCGAGCCGGCTTTCGCGCGTGGCGATGAGGATGCGGGAGCCGCTGGCCTGGTTCATGCACCGGATTATCGCCAGGGGCTTTGCCTCGGCACGGAGCGTGGGCTGATGAGGGCACGTTCGTCCGCCGCCCGGCCACTGTCGAAGCGCGTCACCGCGGCACAATCGGTAACCTGGTTACGAGCGAAAGCCCACGATGACAAGAACCGCCCGCGCCGTGAAGAAGCCCGCCGCCCTCCGCCGGAGCGCATCAAGCACCTCGGCCGCAGCCACCGCCGCCGACGCCGCCGCGAAGAACCGGCCGCTCGTCGAGGACATCCGGTTACTCGGCCGCATCCTGGGCGACGTCATCCGAGAGCAGGAAGGCACCGCCGCCTTCGAGCTGATCGAGCGCATCCGCCAGCTCTCGGTGGCTTTCCGCCTGAAGGCCGACGCGAGCGCCGGCCGCGTGCTCGACCGGCTGCTGAAGAACCTCAGCGCCGACCAGACGGTGACGGTGATCCGCGCCTTCAGCTACTTCAGCCACCTGGCCAACATCGCCGAGGACCGCCACCACCTGCGCCGCCGCGCCGTGCACGAGCGCGAAGGCCATCAGCAGGAGGGCTCGCTCGCGCTCGCCTTCGAGCGCCTGCAGCGCGCCGGCGTGCGCGCCAGCGAGGTGGCCGAGATGCTGGCGCGCGCGCACATCTCGCCGGTGCTCACCGCCCACCCCACCGAGGTGCAGCGCAAGAGCATCCTCGACGCCGAGCGCGCGGTCGCGCAGCTGCTCGCCGAGCGCGAAGGCCCGTGGATGACGCCCGAGCGGCTCGCCGACAACGAAGCGCTGATCCGTGCCCGCGTCACGCAGCTGTGGCAGACGCGCATGCTGCGCACGACGCGGCTGGCGGTGGCCGACGAGATCGAGAACGTGCTCTCGTACTACCCGGTGACGTTCCTACGCGAGCTGCCGCGGCTGTATCGCGAGATCGAACGCCTGCTGCCCGGGCACGCGGTCGCACCTTTCCTGCGCATGGGGCACTGGATCGGCGGCGACCGCGACGGCAACCCGAACGTCGGTGCCGCGACACTGAAGCACGCGCTCGCGCGGCAGGCCGAGGTGGCGCTGCGCTTCTACCTCACCGAGGTGCACGAGCTCGGCGCCGAACTGTCGCTGTCGGGCACGCTGGTGGGCGTCGAGCCGACGGTCGTCGCGCTGGCCGAGCGTGCGCGCGACACCAATCCGCACCGCGAGGACGAACCGTATCGGCGCGCGCTGATCGGCATCTACGCGCGGTTGGCGGCGACGCTGGCGCGGCTGACCGGCACCGAGGCGCTGCGCCACGCCGTCGCGCCGCAGGACCCGTATGCGGGGCCCGACGCGCTGCTCGCCGACCTCGAGGTGATCGCTGCATCGCTGAAGCGGCATCACGCCGATGCGCTGGTGGCGCCGCGGTTGGCGCCGCTGGTGCGCGCCGTGCAGGTGTTCGGCTTCCACCTCGCCACACTCGACCTGCGCCAAAGCTCCGACAAGCACGAAGCGGTGGTGGCCGAGCTGATGCGCGCCGCGCGCATCGAGCCCGACTATGCGGCGCTGCCCGAGGCGGCGCGGCGCGAGCGGCTGCTCGCCGTGCTGGCCGACGCGCGCGGGCTGCGCGTGCGCGGCGCGGTCTACTCGGAGCTGGCGCGCGCCGAGCTCGACGTGTTCGAGACGGCGCGCGAGGCGCTCGAACGTTACGGCCGCGGCGCGATCCGCCACTACATCATCAGCCACACCGAGGAGGTGAGCGACCTGCTCGAAGTGCTGGTGCTGCAGAAGGAATGCGGGCTGCTCGAAGGGGTGATCGACGGCCGCGTCGACCAAGACGACGGCGATCGTGCCCGCGCCGCGCTGATCGTCGTGCCGCTGTTCGAGACGATCGGCGACTTGCGCCGCAGCGAAGCGATCATGCGCGAGTTCTACGCGCTGCCCGGCATCACCGAACTCGTCGTCGCCAGCGGCGCCGAGCAGGACGTGATGCTCGGCTACAGCGACAGCAACAAGGACGGCGGCTTCTTCACCAGCAACTGGGAGCTGTACCGCGCCGAGACGGCGCTGGTGCAGATGTTCGCTGTGCTGCACGAGCGGCACGGCATCACGCTGCGCCTGTTCCACGGGCGCGGCGGCACGGTGGGGCGCGGCGGCGGCCCGAGCTACCAGGCCATCCTCGCGCAGCCGCCGGGCACGGTGAACGGGCAGATCCGCCTCACCGAGCAAGGCGAGGTGATCGGCTCGAAGTACGCCAACCCCGAGATCGGCCGGCGCAACCTCGAGACGCTGGTCGCGGCGACGGTCGAGGCGACGCTGCTGCACCCGACCCGCGCCGCGCCGCGCGCGTTTCTCGATGCCGCGGCCGAGCTCAGCGCCGCGAGCATGGCCGCCTACCGCCGGCTCGTCTACGAGACGCCGGGCTTCACCGACTACTTCTTCGCCGCAACGCCGATCCGCGAGATCGCCGAGCTGCACATCGGCTCGCGGCCGGCGATGCGTCCGAAGGATGGACCCGAGGGCGCCGCGCGCAGCTCGCGCGCGATCGAAAACCTGCGCGCGATCCCGTGGAGCTTCTCGTGGGGCCAGGCGCGCATGGCGCTGCCCGGGTGGCTGGGCTTCGGCAGCGCGCTCGAGGCCTTCGTCGGCGGGCTCGATGCGCCGTCAGCCGAGCGGCTCGATCTTCTGCGGCGCATGCACCGGCAGTGGCCGTTCTTCCGCACGCTGCTGTCCAACCTGGACATGGTGCTCGCCAAGAGCGACCTGCGCATCGCCGCGCGTTACGTCGAACTCGTCGAAGACCGCGCGCTCGGCCGGCGCATCTTCGGCCAGCTGAAGGCCGAGTGGCAGCGCGCCGTCGACGCACTGGCGCTCGTCACCGGCGAGAGCGAGCGGCTGCAATCGAACCCCGCGCTGGCACGCTCGATCGCGCACCGCTTCCCGTATCTCGACCCGCTGAACCATCTGCAGGTCGAACTGCTGCGCCGCTACCGCAACCGGCGCGAAGGCGCGACTGGCGTCGATCGGTTGCAGCGCGGCATCCACCTGTCGATCAACGGGATCGCGGCGGGGTTGCGGAATACGGGGTGATTCCTACCTCGACAAGAACGCCAGCATCCTCTCCGCGAACTTGCCGTAGGGCGGCGCCAGCAGCTTCGTCGTCGGCCAGCGCGACTGGTGAAACACCGGGCGCAGCTTCGAGAAGGTCTCGAAGCCCTCGCGGCCGTGGTAGTGGCCCATGCCGGATTCGCCGATGCCGCCGAACGGCAGGTCGTGCTGCGCGACATGGAACAGCGCGTCGTTGATCGACACGCCGCCGGACATCACACGCGTGACGAGCTGTTCCTGCCGCTGGCGGTCGTGGCTGAAGGGGTACAGCGCCAGCGGCCGCGGCCCGGCATTGATGCGCGCGATGACCTCGTCGAGCGTGTCGTACGGCAGCACCGGCAGCAGCGGGCCGAAGATCTCGCGCTGCATCAGTTCGCAATCGGCCGGCGCGTCGAGCACGAGGTGCGGCGCGATCTTGCGCGTGGCCGCGTCGTACGCCGGCCCGGGAATCAGCGGCACCAAACGCGCGCCGCGCCGCGCCGCGTCGTCCATCGCCGCGCGCAGGCGCTCGAACGAACGCTGATCGATGATCGACGTGAAGTCGGGCGACGCGATCGACGCGTACAGCTTCGGTACGACGGCCGCGGCGGCGCTCACGAAGGCATCCACCTGCGCGCTCGGCACGAAGACGTGGTCGACCGTCGTGCAGATCTGCCCGGCGTTCAGGCACTTGACCTGCAGGATGCGCTCGGCCGCGGTGGCGAGCGGGAAGTCGTCGCAGACGACCGCCGGCGCCTTGCCGCCGAGTTCGAGCGTCACCGGGCACAGGTTGCTCGCCGCCGCGGCCATCACCGCGCGGCCGGTCGTGCCCGAGCCGGTGAAGAGCAGATGGTCGAACGGCAGCTTGGAGAACTCGATACCGACGCCGCCCGTCTCGTCGAAGAACTGCAGCACGTCGCCCGGGAAGTAATGCGGGATGCGCTCGATCAGCAGGCGCGCGAGGTGGCGCGAGTTCTCGCTCATCTTCACCATCGCGCGGTTGCCGGCGGCGAGGATGGCCGTCAGCGGCACGAAGCTCAGGTTGAGCGGGAAGTTCCACGGCACGATGACGCCGACCACGCCCACCGGCTGCGGGATGACGCGGTTGCCAGCGAGGCCGAACGTCATGCGGTCCACCGGCCGGCGCTGCGGCCGCATCCAGCGGCGAAGGTGGCGTTGCGCGTGCCGTATGCCGTCGACGACGGGCACGATCTCGGCCAGCACCGTCTCGTGCCGCGAGCGGTAGCCGTAGTCGGCGCTGATCGCCTCGCAGATCGCGTCGCGGTTCTCCTGCACGAAGCGGGCCAGGCGGGCCAGGCGGTCGCGCCGCTCTGCGAGTGTCGGCATCGGGTCGGCGAGCCAGGCGGTGCGCTGACGTTCGAGGCACTCGGCGAGCGCCGGCATCTCGGCGGGCTTCGGCAGCGGTTGCAGCATGGCAGGCTCCAAGGCGCGCCCGGACCGGCGGCCAACGCTCAAGGTTACTTCGGCGAACGGGGCCCCTGTTGCGCGCAAGCAATGACCGGCGACGATTGGGCAGGGTGCCCTAACCTCGCCTGTCCGGCGCCTTGACGCGTCGTCGGCCTTGGCGGCCCCGTCAACCCTGCGCGCCCTGGCGGTCCTGCCGCCCTGCCCTCACCAGCGCCGCCTTCACCGAGGCGACCTGCCGCCGCGACACCGCCAGCCACTCGTCGCTGCCAATCGTTCCCCCGCCGGCCACGCGCACGGCCCAGCCGTCGCCGCCGTCGCCGCTCTCGTCTTCGAGCCCCGGGCGCAGTTCGAGCGCACGGATCGCCGCCAGCGACACGAGCGCGTTGCGGTGCACGCGCAGAAAGCCGGCGCCCAGGCGCTGCTCGAGGTCGTTGAGCGACTCGTCGACGACGTATTCGCGATCGGCGGTGCGCACGATGACCACCTTGTGCTCGGCGCGCAGGCTCGTGATCTCGGCATGCGGCAGGCGCAGCACGCGGCCGCGCTCGTGCAGCAGCAGCACCGGCGGCGTGGCAGCCGGCGTGGTCGTGGCGTCGGCACCCACGGCAGCTGGCGCCGATGCGCCACGCGTGCCGACCCACTGCGCGACGCGCGCCAGCGCCTGCTGCAGCCGCTCGCGCCGCACCGGCTTCGTCAGGTAGTCCAGCGCCTGCAGATCGAAGGCCTTCAACGCGTGCTCGGCGTGCGCGGTGACGAACACCAGCGCCGGCGCGCGCGGCAGCTTGCGTAGCGCCGCGGCCAGCGCCAGCCCGCTCGGGCCGGGCAGGCCGATGTCGAGCAGCACGGCATCGATGCCGTCGCCGCTGTCGGCGAGCACGGCCTGCGCTTCGGCGGCGGAGGCCGCTTCGGCGACGACTTGCGCGGCGGGCTGAGCGCCCGCAGCCATTTCATCGACGAGGCGGCGCAACCGCTGCCGCGCCAGCGGCTCGTCGTCGACGAGCAGCAGGCGCAACGGCAGCGGCGTGTCAGCGAGCGGCATGGCGGCGCATCCCGATCCCCTCACGGCGCCGGCAGCATCACCCGCGCCTTGAACACCGGCACCATCGCCCCGCCGGCGGGGCCGCGCTCCTCGTCGCGCCAGACGTCGCATTGCGCGGCCACGTCGTGCAGCAGGCGCAGGCGCTCGCGCAGGTTGTGCAGCGCCATGCCGCTGCCGGGCGCGCCGGCTTCGTCGCCGATGCTGTTGGTGACGAGCACCTCGACCTGGCCGCGTTGCCGGGTCGCCTGCACGCGCACCCAGCCGCCGCCGGCCGCGGGCTCGACGCCGTGGCGCACGGCGTTCTCGACCAGCGGCTGCAGCATCAGCGGCGGCACGCGGGCGCTCGTGGCGCGCGGGTCGATCTGCCAGGCCACCAGCAGCCGCTCGCCGAAACGCACCTGCTCGATCGCGAGGTAGCGCCGCGCGAGTTCGATCTCCTCGGCCAGCGACACCGACGCGCCGGCATCTGCGAGCGCAACGCGGAAGAGTTCCGCCAGGTCCTCGAGCACCGCCTCGGCGCGCGCGGGGTCGACGCGCACGAGCGCGATCGCCGTGTTCAGCGCGTTGAAGAGGAAATGCGGGCGAATGCGCGACTGCAACTCCGCCAGCCGCGCACTCGCATGTGCCGGCTGCCACAGCCGCGCGCGCACGTCGAGCCACGACCACAACACCGCCGCGAAGCCGAGCCCGGCCAGCGCCACCGCGGCGGTGCGCAGCGGCTGCGCCGGCGCCGCCAGTTCGGCCCACGCCAGCGGCCACCAGCCGGCCAGCGCCGCGAGCGCGCCAATCAGGCCGACAACCGCGGCGCGCGCGCCGGCCGGCAGCCGGCGCAGCGGCCGGCCGAGCGCGCAGACGACGACGAGCCACAGCACCGTGCCGACGACGCCGGCGAAGGCGAACGCCGCGGCGCGCTCGCCCCACTGCGCCACCGTCTCGGCGCCGGACAACGCCACCAGCGCCAGCACGCCCTGCACGCCGAGCACGGCGCGCAGCGCCAGCGCCGGGTGGCACACGTCGAACGCCGCTGCGGCTTGCTCGCGCGCGCGCGCCTGCTGCTCGCCCAGCGGGTCGAAGCGCGACACCGAAAAGCGCGCCGCGTCGCCGCCGCCCCAGTGCGCGCTGTCGGGCCAGACGCTCGAGGGGCGGCTCGTCGCCGTCGAGTCGAAGCCGGCGTCGGGGTCGGCATCCGCGGATGGCGCGCGCTCAGCGCGATCAGCGCTGTCAGCACGTTGGGCATCGGAAGCAGCAGGCGGGGCCATCGGGTCGGGCGCGGAGGTTGCGGCCGGGATAATAAGAAGCGCGGCCTGCATGGCCGATCTTGGCCGATCTTGGCCGATATTGACCCACCCCGAGTCCCCCGCAATGTCCGCCGACACGCCGATCAACCCGCTCGCCAACAAGCATCAGGCCTGGTCGGCGCTCTTCTCCGAACCGATGAGCGAGCTGGTGCAGCGCTACACCGCCAGCGTCGGCTTCGACAAACGGCTGGCGCGCGCCGACATCCAGGGCAGCCTCGCGCATGCGCAGATGCTGGCCGCGCAAGGCGTCATCGGCGAGCGCGACCTCGCCGACATCGAGCGCGGCATGGCACAGATCCGCGCCGAGATCGAGACCGGCCACTTCGTCTGGAAGCTCGAGCTCGAAGACGTGCACCTCAACATCGAGGCGCGGCTGACGGAACTCGTCGGCGACGCCGGCAAGCGGCTGCACACCGGCCGCAGCCGCAACGACCAGGTGGCCACCGACATCCGCCTGTGGCTGCGCGGCGAGATCGACCGCATCGCCGCGCTGCTCACGGCGATGCAGCGCGCGCTCGTCGAGCTGGCGGCGCAGCACACCGAGACGGTGATGCCCGGCTTCACGCATCTGCAGGTGGCGCAGCCGGTGAGCTTTGCGCACCACCTGCTCGCCTACGTCGAGATGTTCGCGCGCGACGCCGAACGGCTGGCCGATGTGCGCCGGCGCGTCAACCGCCTGCCGCTCGGCGCCGCGGCGCTGGCCGGCACGAGTTATCCGTTGGATCGCAGGAAGGTGGCCGAGTTGCTCGGCTTCGAGGGCCTGTGCGAGAACAGCCTCGACGCAGTGAGCGACCGCGACTTCGCGATCGAGTTCGCGGCCTTCGCGAGCCTGGTGATGGTGCACGTCTCGCGGCTGGCCGAAGAGATCGTGCTCTGGATGAACCAGAACTTCGGCTTCATCGACCTCGCCGACCGCTACTGCACCGGCAGCTCGATCATGCCGCAGAAGCGCAACCCCGATGTCGCCGAGCTGGCGCGCGGCAAGAGCGGCCGCGTCGTCGGCCACCTGATGGCGCTGATCACGCTGATGAAGGGCCAGCCGCTCACCTACAACAAGGACAACCAGGAGGACAAGGAGCCGCTGTTCGACACCGTCGACACGGTGGCCGACACGCTGCGCATCATGGCCGAGATGGCCGCCGGCATCGTCGTCAAGCCCGAGGCGATGGAGCGCGCCGCGCGGCGCGGCTACGCCACCGCCACCGACCTGGCGGACTACCTCGCGAAGAAGGGCGTGCCGTTCCGCGACGCGCACGAGGTGGTGGCGCACGCGGTGAAGGTGGCCATGCAACGCGGGCTCGACCTCGCCGAGCTGCCGCTGCCGGAGCTGCAAGCCTTCCACCCGCAGGTCGGCGCCGACGTGCACGAGGCGCTGACGCTGCGCGGCTCGATGGCCGCGCGCGCGGTCGTTGGCGGTACCGCGCCGGCGCAGGTGCAATTGCAGATCGAGCGGCACCGCGCGCGGTTGGGGTAAAGGCGATCGAGCCACATAACCGTTCGCGCTGAGCCTGTCGAAGCGCCCGGGGCTCGCACCAGGGCTTCGACAAGCTCAGCACGAACGGAATTGCTGATCAGCCCGCGCTCGGCGCCGCCGCGCCTGAGCCGTTCGACTCGCCGCTGAACCAGCCGAGCAGGATCAGCGCCGCGGCGCCGCCGATCGGGAACAGCACCACCGCCAGCGCCAGCCAGCCGGCCACCGAGCGGCGCAGCCGCCTTGCCGCGATGGCGAGGAAGACCCAGTGCAGCAACAGCGCCGTCGCCAGCACGAGCGCATTGGCGACGATCGCCACCGGCGCATCGAGCCAACGCTCGAAGAATGGCGGCAGGAACAGCGCCAGCGCGGCCGTGGCGACGACCAACGCCGCCGTCGATGCAGCAAGCGCACGTTGCGCGGGTGACTCGTGCGGCATGGCGGACTCTCCCGGGCCGACCGGCTTGGCGGCCGCTCCCGGGGGAGTTTAGGAGCGCTAGCGCAACCTCACCACCAGCGCGTCCAGCCGCGTGCCGTCGCCGGGCGAGACGATGGCGCGCACCTCGACCTCGCGGCCGACGCGCAGGTCGGCGGCGGTGCCGTTCTCGTAGCGAAGGCCGGGCCGCGCCAGCCCGATCGTGATGCCGCGCAGGCGCAGGGTCGAGCCGTCAGCCGCGAGCGATTCGATCGGGCCGCGCAGCTCGAACCCGCGTTCGCGCTCGGCGGCGTCGCTGCGCACGTCGACGCGCGTGGCCAGCAGCACGCCGGCGCGCCAGCGGCCAACGACCTCGACGCGCGCGCCAAGCGCCAGCGTGCCGCCGTTGAAGACAGCGCCGCTGGCATCGACCGGCCGGCCGTCGACGCGCAGCTCGGCCGCCGACGTGAAGGCGTTGACGTGGCCCTTGATCGACACGCCGTCGGTGTCGGCCAGCGCCCGCTGCGCCTCGGCGAAGCGCAGCACCTGGTGGCGGCCGAGCGGCCCCGGCGGCGTGGTCGAGACGACGAGGCGCACGAAGCGGCCGACCGCGAGATCCGACGGCACCGCGAGCGCGCTGCCATAGGCGAAAAGCGCCGCACCGATGCGCAGCGTGCGCGCGTTTTCGGCGAGGTCGGCGACGACACCGCGCACCCGGTAAGCCAGCGGCGCCAGCGCCCGCCGCTCGACGCGCGTGGCGCGCAGTCGGCCGAGGCCGGCGTCGAAGAGGCCGTAGACCTCGACGACCTGGCCCGTGCTCAGCGCCGGCAAGCCGGCGGCGAGCGCGGCGTCGAACACCGTCGTCTCGTCGACCGCGACGCGCTGGCCGAGCACGACGAAGCCGTCGGCTTCGACACTTTCCACCGGGCCGAGTACGGCGCTGTCGAAGCGCACGCGCGCGGCGCGCGCACGGCCGTCGGCGATGGCGTCGCTGTCGATCTCGACCGTCATGCCGAGTTGCAGGTCGGCGCGGCCGCGCGCACCACCGTCGCCGTCTTCGACCGCGGCGGCGCTGTCGTCGAAGACGATGTCGTTGACGATCACCGAGCCGAAACCGGTGATCGGCCCCGAGGCGTAGCCGGTGCCGCCCTCGCCGACGCCGCCGCCGCAGCCGGCGAGCGGCGCGAAGGTGGCAGCGAGCGCAACAAGCGCGGCGAGCGAGGCGACGCCGAAAGCGCGGGCGCGATGCAGCCACGCGGCGGTGCAGGCGGTTCGATCGTTTTTCATCAGGGGGCGTCCTTGTCGCCGGCGGTGACGCGGCGGGCGGCGGAGGTTCGGCGGGGCCGGCGCGGTATCGCGGGCTGCGCTTCAGGCATCTCGTGATAGGCGTAGAGGCCCACGCGAACGCGCGCACGCGGGCCGGCGGCGCCTCGTTCATCAGCTTCGACGCGCGCTTCGAGCGCCGGCACGAGCGCCTGGCGCAACGCCGCCCACTGCGCACGCATCAGCGGCCTCAGCGCCTCCAGCGACTCGGCGCTCAGCCCGTCGGCGAAGAGCGCCTGCTCGAGATGCGGCGGCCGGCCGGTGGCCAGCACGTTGTCGACCGCGGCGCGCAGGTGGTCGCCGACGTTGTCGCCGAGTAAGCCGAGCATGCGCACGCGGTCGCCGCTCGGCACGAACGCGTCGCCGACCAGCGCCACGGTGTCGTCGTTTTCGTCGATGCGGGCGAGGCCCAGGCGGACCAGCTCGTCGAGCAGGCTGCGCGGATGCCGGTCGCGCGTGATCGTCTGCGCCAGCGCCTCGAAGCTCGGCGCGGCGCCCTGGCGCGGCAGCACACGCGGCTGGCCGGTGGCGTCGCGCCAGTCGGGGTGCGTGCGCCAGTGCGCGCAGACTTCGCTGGCCAGTGAGCGCGACAAGCGGCGCGTTGGCGCGCCGGGTTCGCCGCGTTCACCGTGTTCACCGGCTTGGCCTGTCTCACGGCCGCGCGCCGCCGGCAGCGTCAGCCGCGTCACCTCACGCCGGTTGATGCCGGTGGCGGTGGCGATGCGGCTGACCTTGCGGTGCGCGGCGACGCCCGGGTGCGCATCCGATGCGGATTCGACGAAGGCGCGTTTGAGCAACTCCTGCGCGGCCGCAAACGGCAGGCCGCGCGCGACGGCCAGCCTTGCCACCGGCGCCAGCAGCTCGGCCAGCGCTTCGTGCAGCGCGCGCAGCTCGGCGCTGCCATCGGCGGCGCCGCGCGTGTCGGCTTGCTTGGAGGGATCGGCGGCAGCCGGTTCGTCGGCCATGCTGGGCGTTGGATGGAGTCGGCGGCGGCGGCGCGCTCTCGCGCAGCGGCGCCGCCGCCGCCGCCCGCGAGGCACGTTACCTGAATTCGATGCGCCGGGCCTCGATGCGCGTGTGGTCGGTGGAGATCACGCCCTTGACCTCGACGAACTTGTCGTTGGCCAGTGTCGCCTCGGTGCCGTTGGCGTAGGTCACCGCGCCGCCGTACCAGATCGTCAGGCCGCGCAGCGCGAAGGTCTTCGCCGTCGTGTCGAGGTTGCTCATCGTGCCTCGGAACTCGAGCACACGGCGGCCGCGGTCGCGGCGGTCTTCGAGTTCAACCTTCGTGGCGACGAGCACGCCGTTGACGATCGCGCCTTCGACCTCGACGCGCGCGCCCTGCACGATGCCGGCGGTGCCGTCGGGGAAGGTGGCATCGGTGGCGTTGACCTGCAGGCCGTTGATCTCGAACGACTGCAGCGTGTGGAAGACGGTGATCACGCCTTCGACGTGCACCTCGGGCCGCGGCTCCCAGGTGCGCACGCTGTGGCGCAGGCGGATCGCGACCCAGGCGCCGTTGACCTGCGTCGTCTGCAGCGTCACGCGCACGAACTGGCCGTTGGCGAGCGTGCGCGCGACATCGGCGTTCGGCACGCCGGCGTAGTCGACAAGCTCGCTGCCGATCTTGAAGGTGCGCGCCGTCGTGTCCAGCTCGGTGACGAGGCCGCGCAGCCGGTACTCGGTGGCGCCGGCGGCCGGCGCGATGCGCGTGGCGAGGAAGCGCGCGTTGGCCGCATCGAAGAGGCCCCAGACCTGGTAGACGCTGCCGGGTGTGAGGCCGCCGAGGCCGCCGGTGAGCGTGTCGTCGAAGACGGTGCTGGTCGTGACGAGCACCGTCTGGCCGAGCAGCGTCAGCGTCGACGCGGTGGTGTCGACCGAGCCGAGCGGGCCCACGAGCGCGCCGCCGAGCATGATGCGCAGCGCCACGGCGCGCGCCTCGGCGCGGTCGATGCGGCCGGCGTCGATGTCGACGACGCAGCCGAGCTTCAGGTCGGCGCGCGTCGCGCGGTTGCCGTCCTCGTCGACGATGACGGCGAGCGTGTCGTCGAAGCGCACGCCGCCGACGACGACCGAGCCGAAGCCGCTGATCGGGCCGCTGGTGAAGCTGGCGGCGGCGGTGCCGTCGTCGCTGTCGGCGCCGCTGCCGCCGCAGGCGGCCAGCAGCGAGGCGGCGCTGAACGAGGCGGCGCCCAGCAGCAGTTGGCGGCGCGTGGGCTGGGGAAGGTTTCGAAGGGCACGGGTCGGTCGGGCCATGGCGGACTCCTGGTCGGTGCGGGCCGCGGCCACCTCCCTGGTGACCGCATGCGGCGCAGTATAAATGTGCATCTCGCACATTTGCACGTCGAATTGTTTCTGCGCAGCCGGCCTTCCGTCAGGCAAAGGAGGCGACTGAGCGAGCGCATGGCAGGTGCCGCGCCCCGGCCTCGCCCCCGGGCGGCGCGCTAACCTCGCGCCGCCTCACGCCAACCCCGCCCGATGCCGCGCCGCTGGATCGCCCACCTCGACATGGACGCCTTCTATGCGTCGGTCGAACTGCTGCGTTACCCGGAACTGGCCGGGCAGCCGGTGGTCATCGGCGGCGGCCGGCGCCACCAGCCGCAGGTGCAGCCCGACGGCACGCGCCGCTTCGCGACGCTGGCCGGCTACGCCGGCCGCGGCGTCGTCACCACCGCCACCTACGCGGCGCGCGACTACGGCGTGCACTCGGGCATGGGGCTGATGAAGGCGGCGGTGCGGGCGCCGAACGCGATCCTGCTGCCCACCGACTTCGAGCGTTATCGCCACTACTCGCGCGCCTTCAAGGCCGCTGTGGCCGAGATCGCGCCGGTCATCGAGGACCGCGGCATCGACGAGATCTACATCGACCTGACCGACGTGCCGGGCGCCCAGGATGCCGTCGGCCACGACCCCGCGGGCGGCGTGCGCGCCGTGGCGCAGGAGATCCGCAACAACGTGCGCCGCGCCACGGGCCTGACCTGCTCGGTCGGCGTGACATCGAACAAGCTGCTCAGCAAGATCGCCAGCGAACTCGACAAGCCCGACGGCCTGACGGTGCTCGGCGAAGCGGACCTCGCCGCGCGCATCTGGCCGCTGCCGGTGCGGCGCATCAACGGCATCGGGCCGAAGGCCGGGGCGCGGCTGCTGGCCTTGGGCATCCACACGATCGGCGAACTGGCCGCGCGCGAGCGCGCCTTTCTCGTCGAGCACTTCGGCCGCGCCTACGGCCGCTGGCTGCACGACGCCGCGCACGGCCGCGACGACCGGCCGGTGGAGACACGCGGCGAGCCAGTCAGCATGAGCCGCGAGACGACCTTCGACCGCGACCTGCACGCGGTGCGCGACCGCGACGAGCTGTCGCGCATCTTCACGGAACTCGCCGCGCAGGTGGCCACCGACTTGCAGCGCCGCGGCTACGCCGGCCGCACGATCGGCATCAAGCTGCGCTTCGAGGACTTCAAGACAGTGACGCGCGACCTGACGCTGCCGCAGGCGGTGAGCGACGCAGGCGCGATCCGCCACGCCGCGGGGCTGTGCCTGAAGCGCGTGGACTTGAGCCGGCGGCTGCGCCTGTTGGGCGTGCGCGCGGGGTCGCTGGTGCGGCTGTGACGAACGGCTGAACGGCCGAACGGGGCCGAACGGGGCCGCACGGGGGCCGTACGGGCCACCCGGCGCCACTGGTGCATCGACTTGACCTCCTTCAAGTCGCCGGCGCGGCGGCTTGCGGAATACTCGTCGCCATGACTACCCTCGCCTGGCGTTCCGAGTTCGAGCTGAAGCAGGCGCGGATGGACCGCACGCACGTCGAATTCGTCGAGTTGCTCGAAGCCGTCGAGACCGCCACGCCCGGCGCGGCCGCCAACGCGGCGCTCGGCGCGCTGCTCGAGCACACGGTCGCGCACTTCGAACAGGAAGAGCAGTGGATGGGGCAGCTCGGCTTCGCGGCCGAGAACTGCCACGCGATGCAGCACCAAAGCGTGTTGCAGGTGCTGCGCGAAGTCGTGCGCCGGCATGGGCTGCAAGCCGACGAAGCACTCGTGCGGGCGCTGGTCACGGCGCTGGCGGAGTGGTTCCCGGTGCACGCGACGATGATGGACGCGGCACTCGCGATGACGATGGCCGAGCGCGGCTTCGACGCCGAGACCGGCACGCTGGCCGAGCCGCTGCCAGCCGGCGCGGCTGCGATCACCGGCTGCGGCGGCGGCAGTTGCGGTTGAGCGGCTGAGCGGCTGAGCCGATCGCCACCGTCCGCCGAGGCCGGCCCAGGCCTCGGGATCATCGCCGCGTGGCGCGCAGGCCCGGGCCGCTAGCATCCGCGCCGGAGGAGACACCGACGCCATGACCGTCATCACCCACATCGAAGACCTGCGCGTGCTCGCGAAGAAGCGCGTGCCGCGCATGTTCTACGACTACGCCGACAGCGGCAGCTGGACCGAGACGACCTACCGCGCCAACGAGAGCGACTTCCAGAAGATCCGCCTGCGCCAGCGCGTCGCGGTGAACATGGAAAACCGCAGCACCGCGGTGAAGATGGTCGGCATCCCGGTGCAGATGCCGGTGGCCATCGCGCCGGTGGGGCTGACCGGCATGCAGCACGCCGACGGCGAGATCCTCGCCGCGCGCGCGGCCGAGCGCGCCGGCATCCGCTTCACGCTGTCCACGATGAGCATCTGCTCGATCGAGGACGTGGCCGCGGCGACGACGCAGCCGTTCTGGTTCCAGCTCTACGTGATGCGCGACCGCGACTTCATCGAGCGGCTGATCGACCGCGCGAAGGCCGCGAAGTGCGACGCGCTGATGCTGACGCTCGATCTGCAGATCCTCGGCCAGCGGCACAAGGACCTGAAGAACGGCCTGTCGGCGCCACCCAAGCCGACGCTGGCCAACCTGCTGAACCTGGCCACCAAGCCGCGCTGGTGCCTGGGCATGGCCGGCACGAAGCGGCGCCAGTTCGGCAACATCGTCGGCCACGTCAAGGGCGTCGAGAACATGGGCAGCCTGTCGGCGTGGACGTCGCAGCAGTTCGACCCGCGCCTGAACTGGGGCGACGTCGAGTGGATCAAGAAGCGCTGGGGCGGCAAGCTGATCCTGAAGGGCATCCAGGACGTCGGGGACGCGAAGCTCGCCGCCGACTCGGGCGCCGACGCGCTGATCGTCAGCAACCACGGCGGACGGCAGCTCGACGGCGCGCAGAGTTCGATCGAGGCGCTGCCGGCCATCGTCGCGGCGGTCGGCCACCGCATCGAGGTGCACATGGACGGCGGCATCCGCAGCGGCCAGGACGTGCTGAAAGCCTGGGCACTCGGCGCGCGCGGCACCTACATCGGCCGCGCGATGGCCTACGGGCTCGGCGCGCTCGGCGAGGCTGGCGTCGACAAGGCGCTGGCGATCATCCGCAACGAGCTCGACCTGACGATGGCCTTTTGCGGCCACACGCGCATCGAGACGGTCGACCGCGGCATCCTGCTGCCCGGCACGGCGCCGGAAGTCCGTTCGGGCTGAGCCTGTCGAAGCCCCGGGTGAAGTACGACCCGTTCGGGCTGAGCCTGTCGAAGCCCTCTTCGGCCGAGGCGCTACCCTGCCCCGCCGCCGCGTACGCCGAGCTTGAACGCGATCATCGCCCGCAGCTTGCCCGGCAGCACCGGCTTGATCAGCAGGTGGTAGTCGTGCACCAGCGCGTCGTCCTCGTGCCCGATGAGGCTCGAGCCGGTGATGAGGATGGCCGGGATGCGGCGCGAGCCCGTCGCCACGCCTGCCGTGGCCGGCGCCCGGCCGTGCACCACGGCGCCGAAACGCTGGCGCACGGCGCGCATCGCCTCCACACCCGTGCGCCCTTGCGGCAGCCGGTAGTCGACGAGCAGCAGGTCCGGCGCCTCGGCCGCGCCGGAGGGCAGCCAGTGTTCGAGCAGTTCGACACTCTCGAACGCGGCGACGCGCGCGCCCCACGCCTGCAGCAACACGACGAGGCCCTCGCGCACCACCGCCTCGTCCTCGACGACGACGAAGAAGCGCCCTTCGAGCGTCAGGCCGATCGGCGTCTGCGTCGACGGGCCGCCGACGCCGGTGGCAAAGGCGCGCGGCGCGCGGCCCACCGGCACCTCGAGGCTGAACACGGTGCCGTGGCCGACGCGTGAGCGCACGCTGATCGGCGCGGCCATCAGCCCGGCCAGCCGCTTGACGATCGCGAGGCCCAGCCCGAGGCCCTTGCGGTGGTGCGCCTCGAGCGGCCGGTTGCTCTGCACCTGGTAGAACTCGTCGAAGATGCGCGGCAGCGCCGCCGCCGGGATGCCGACGCCGCTGTCCCAGACCTGGACCAGCAGGTGCGCGCCCGAGGCCGGCGCACCCATCTCGCCGGCGCCCTCCGCGGCCGCCGCGCCGCGCAGCCGGCAGGTGACGAGCACGGCGCCGTCGTCGGTGTAGCGGATGGCGTTGCTGACGAGGTTGCGCAGCACGCGTTCGAGCAGCACCGGGTCGGCGTGCGCGATGTGCTGGTCGCCGCGAAAGCCGAGCATCAGCCCCTTCTCGAAGGCGATCGGCTCGAAGTGCAGCCGCAGCCGCGCGAAGAGCTCGCGCAGCCGCACCGGCGCCGGGTGCACGTCGACGCCGCCGGTGTCGATGCGCGTGATGTCGAGCAGCTCGCCGAACAGGCCCTCGAGCGCATCGACGCTTTCGTTGATGCTGTGCACGAGCGAGGCCACTTCGGGGTCGCGGCTCTTTTGCCGCAGCGCCTCGGCAAAGAGGCCCATCGCGTGCAGCGGCTGGCGCAGGTCGTGGCTGGCGGCGGCGAAGAACTGCGTCTTCGCCTGGCTGGCGGCCTCGGCGGCGCGGCGCGCCTCTTCGGCGAGCTTGCGCGCCTCTTCGGTCGTCGTCATCTCCTGGCGCAAGCGCGCGGCCAGTTCGTCGGTGCGCGCCTTCAGCGAGATCGCGAGACCGAGCGCGCTGCCGTAGGTGCGCACCATCAGCACCGTCGAGCAGAACAGGATGGTCGCGATCACCGCCAGCTGCACGTGCCCGGGCTGCGAGGTGTCGGTGGCGATGCGCACGATGGCCGGCGCGAAGACGAGCGTGATGAAGCCGAGGAAGATGCGCGGCTGCGTCGCCAGCAGCTGCACCGAGCTGACGCAGTAGCTGTAGACGACGAGGATCAGCGCCAGGCGCTGGTACGGCGTGCCCAGGCCCCAGAACATCCAGCCGGCGACGCCCCACAGGCTGCCTTGCAGCAGCACGAGCACGCGCCAACTGCCGCGCCAGGCGAGCAGCGTCGCGTCGTCGGCGTTCGGCTGGCGCAGGAAGCGCAGGTAGTGCGCCAGCCGGACGACCCACAGGACCGCCAGCGCGCCGAGCCAGCCGAGCATCTGCGCCGCGGGCGCCAGCGACCAGAACAGCCACGTGATGACGCCAGCGCCGAGCACGTACCCGATCAGCGTGGCCGGCGTCTGCACGAACAGCGCCCGCAGATGGTCGAGGTCGCCCGCGCGCGCCGCGGCGCCCGGCAGGGCCGGGAGGGCCTGCGTCGGCCCGATCGGCACCACCGGCGTGGCCGCGGTCTGCGGCGTCATGACGCGGGCCTGCAAACGCTCAGGCCGCCGCCGACGGCCGGCGCGGGTTGAAACCGCCCTGCCCCTGCGTCATCTGGCTCACCGCCAGCACCGCCTGCGTGCGCGAGCTGACGTTCAGCGCCCGCAGCACCGCGGCGACGTGGTCCTTCACCGTCTCGACCGACAGGTTCAACTGGCGCGCGATCAGCTTGTTCGGCAGGCCCTGCAGCAGCAGGCCCAGCACCTCGGCCTGGCGCGGCGTGAGGCCGAGGTCCTGTATCGAAGGCACCTTCTGGTGCGGCTCGGCGCGCGCCGCGGCGCCCAGCGGCGCGCCGAGGCCGGCCGCCGCGGCGGCCTCGGCCTCGGCTTCGGCCTGCATGTCGCGGCGCAGGCTCGCGAAATCGAGGCCCAGCATCGACGGCGGCACGTACATCGAGCCGCTCATCACCATGCGCAGCGCCTCGTGCAACTCGGCGTGCGGGGTGCTCTTGGGCACGAAGCCCATCGCGCCCAGGTCGATAGCGCGGATCACGTCGCTGGCGCGCTCGGAGGCCGAGACGACGACCACCGGCACCGCCGGGTAGGCGTTGCGCAGTTCGGCCAAGAGCGCGAAGCCGTCGGCGTCGCCGAGCGCCAGGTCGAGCAGCACGAGGTCGCGGTCGGCGTCGGCTGCCATCGCCTGGCGCGCCGCGGCGGCGCTGGCGGCGCCGGCCACCTGGATGTCGCGGTCGATGTTGCCGATCACCGCCTGCAGCGCGGTCAGCACGAGCGGGTGGTCGTCGATGAGCAGGACCTTCATGAACGCTCCCGGCTTGTTCTTCCGTGGCGGGCGCCCCGCCGGGGCGCATCGGCGGGCATTGTCCTCCGGCGTCGTACGCGTCTTGGCGTCCCTCGTTTGGGGGCGGCACGGCGCGTTGGCCTCCCCCCACCGGCCGCTGGGATGGGCCGAAGTACGTGCCGTCGTACGGCGGCATGCGGGCTGTGCATTTACAGACGGTAACCCCCGAATCGCGGTGATTCGCGGTTACGGCCGCCTCGGACAATCCCGACACAGGACGAGGGATCAGCGCGGACGGAGGGTCGCGCCGCAACGCCCGCCACGGGTGGGCCCAAGAGGAGGAGGCTGCGTTGAGTCAACCGATCTGCCCGCAGTGCCGCAGCCTGAGCGCGCCCAAGGCGAAGTTCTGCAGCGAGTGCGGCGCCGCATTGCACTGCGCGGCCGTTGCCGGCGATGGGGTCGCCGTCGATGGCGTTGCGCCGGAGGGCGCCGTCGAGGCTGTGGCCGAAGCGATGAGCAACGCGCCCGCCGAGGCCGCCGCCGAAGCGCCGCCTGAGCAGGCCGTCGCCGAGGAACCTGCGGCGGACGGACCAGCGGCGGCCGAACCTGTGGCGGCCGCCCCTGCGGTGGCCGCCCCGGCGGTGGCCGAGGCATCCGAGGTCGCGGCGGCACCCGAGCCCGAGCCCGAGCCCGAGCCCGAGCCCGAACCCGAGCCCGAGCCCGAGCGGCTGGCGCCACCGCCCGGGCCGCTGGAGCAATTGGCCGAACGCGGCAGCATGCGCGCGGCGATGGCGATGTCGTTGGCCATCCCTCCGCTGTCCGAAAGCCCGCGGCGCGCGATCGCCGAAGTGGAGGCGCCGGCGCCGGAGCCAGCGCCGGAGCCCCAGCCCGTGCCCGAGGCCGGAACCGAGGCCGGAACCGAGGCGAGCGCGGTCGCGGTCGCCGCAGCAGGCACGGTGGCCGCGGCGG
This sequence comes from Betaproteobacteria bacterium, assembly GCA_016716535.1. GTDB lineage: Bacteria > Pseudomonadota > Gammaproteobacteria > Burkholderiales > Burkholderiaceae_C > Rubrivivax. The sequence goes on from JADJWD010000006.1 coordinate 152,814, forward strand.
CCGACGTCGCGGCCAGCCCTTCGCCGGCGGTCGCGGCGGCCCTGCCCACGGCGCCGCCGGTCGCCGCTCCGCCAGTCGCCGCTTCGCCGCTCGACGCTCCGCCGACCGCACCGGTCGCGCCCATCGTGCCGAACCCACCGACCGTGCCGATCACGCCGATCACGTGGCCCGGCGCGACAACCGCCGCGATGCCGCAGGCTTCCGAAGACACCTCCCACGGCAGCGCCTGGGAGCCGCCGACCGCGGCCGAGGCGCCGCCGCGCCCGGCCGGCGCAACACCGTTCTTCGTCGGCATGGGCGCCGTCGGCGCCGCCGTACTGGCGGCGATGTTCTTCGTTGGGTGGTCCTCGCCGAAACCGGCGGCCTCGGCGGCCGCCCGCGACACCGCCGCCACGGTCCACGCGGCGCCGGGCAAAGCAGCGGCGGGTCCCGCCGTCGATGCCGCGGCCGATGAAGCGGCGGCCGCCGCGGCGCGCGTGCTCGCGGCCCAGCCCGAGCGCGCAGCGCGCCGGCCGGCCGACGCCGCGGTCGTCGTGCCGACCGCCGGGCCGGCCACCGCAACGACCGCCGCAGCGGCCGTCGTGCCGACCGCCGTACCGGCCGCCGCGCAGGCCACCGTTGGGGCTGCCACACCTTCCGCCCCGCCGGCCACGGCTCGGGCCACCCCACCGAGCCCGACCCCCACCGTGCCCGCAGCGGCCACGCCGCGCGCCGCGGCGCCGGCCGCGGCGACCGCGCGGGCCCCGGCACCTGCTGCCGCGCCACGAGCGGCGCGCCCCGCCGCGCCGCCGGCGCCGCGGCCGCCGGTTGACGCCGCCGCTGCGGCCGCCGCAGCCCCCGCCACAGCCCCCGCCGCCGCAGCCGAGCCGCCGCCGCCGCGGCCGACCTTTGTTCCGCCGGCCCCGCCGCAACCCACCTTGCCGCGCGAGTGCACGGCGGCGATGGATGCGCTGGGGCTGTGCCAGCCAGGTTCCTCAGCCACCCGGAGTCGATAGATGTTGCGCATGCGCTCCCGAGTCACCGCGCCGTTGGCGCTTCTGGCCGCCTGGTTGCTGGCCGCCGCCGGCGCGGCCGCGCAGGCGCCACGCGCCGCCGCGCCGGCTGCACCCGCCGCCGCGCCGCGGCCCCCCGTCGCCTACAAGATCGTCACCGCGTCCGAGCGAGGCACCTACATCCAGATTGGCCGCGACCTCGCGAAGTTCATCGCGCCGCAGGCGCAGATCGAGCTCGAGGCGCTGCCCTCGGCCGGCTCGCCGGAGAACATCCACCGCCTGCGCTACGAGGAAGGCGTCAAGCTCGCGCTCGTGCAGTCCGACGTCTACCAGGCCTTCATCAACCAGGGCCGCGCCGGCGACAAGGCGGCCGAGTCGATCATCCGCCCGCTGCGCGTCGTGCTGCCGCTGTACAACGAAGAGGTCTACTTCGTCGTGCGCGCCGACTCGCCGATGAACTTCGTGCACGAGATCCGCGATGCGCGTCTGAACGTCGGCCCGATGCGCAGCGGCACGGCGATGACGACGACGACGATGTACCGGCTGATGTTCGACCAGGCGCTGCCGGACAAGCAGCTGAGCTTCCTGACGCACGAGGAGGCGCTGTTCAAGCTCACCGGCGACAAGAGCATCGACGTCGTGGCCATCGTCGCCGGCCAGCCGGCCAAGCTGCTGACCGACATGAAGGCCGAGGCGCGCTCGCTGATCAAGCTGCTGAAGCTCGACCCCGACCACCCGGCCAGCCAGGCGGCGCTGAAGACCTACTTCCCGAGCACGGTGAAGGCCGCCAACTACCCGAACCTGCTGACCGAAGACCTGCCCGGCATGGCCGTCAAGGCCTTCCTCGTCACCTACGACTACAACCTCGCCGGCACGCAGGCGCGGCTGGCGCAGTTCGCGCGCTCGCTGTGCATCAACTTCGACAACCTGCAGGCGCAAGGCCACCCGAAGTGGAAGGAGGTGTCGCTGGACATGCCGCAGCTCGGCCAGGGCTGGAGCTACTTCCCGACCACCTCGCGCGAGCTGGGCCGCTGCGCTTCGCTGCGCCCGCCGCCCAAGCCGGTGCGCGTGTGCACGACGGAGCAGAAGATCCTCGGCCTGTGTGAGTGAGCCGAGCCGGAGGCGGCCGGTTCGAGGCAAACGCCCGCGTTGGCGCGGCGGTGATCCCCGCGGGCGCCCGGCTTGCCCGTAAAGTCTTTCGCCGCCGTCGGATTGGTGTGCCGCAGGCGAGGTTCTTGCTCGGCGCGGCCACCCGAGGCGGCGCGGCCTGCCTGGCGAACAGGCCCGGTGAGGGCGGCCATACTGGGTGGCATCCGAAATCTGACGAGGGCGTGCGTGGGCTGGTGTCCGAAGTGCCATCACCTGGCTGAAGCAGGCAGCCGGTTCTGCAGCCGCTGCGGCGAGGTGCTGCCGCACCGGCGCTGCCCGAGCTGCGGCACGGCCAACGACCTCGAGGCCTGGCACTGCGTCGAGTGCGGCTCGCCGGTGAAAGGGCAGGAGTCCAAGGCCGGCGCACCGGGGTCGCCGCCTGCAGGCGAAGACTTGCAGAGTCTGCACGGCCAGCATGGCCAGTACGGACCGAGTGGCCCGGACGGCCCGAACGGCCCGAACGGCCTGAACGGCCCGAATGGCCTGAACAGCCCGAGCGGCCTGAACCGCCCGAGCGGCCCGCTCGCCCGCCTGGCCGAGCTGGGCGGCCGGCCGGGCCAGGCAGGCCTCGCGTCGCCGGTGATGTCCACGGCGACGCTGACGATCACCCTTGCGGCGCCCGGCGACGCTGCCGGCTCGGCCGCCGTCGCCGCCGAGGCGTTGCGCGCCGCCAAGGCGCTGGCGCCGGGCGCGGTGCCGGTGCACGCGACGATGCCCTTGATGGCGCCCGTGGCGCCACCGGACCCGGTCGCGCCGCCGATGCCTGCTCCGCCGCCGATGCCGACAGCGGCGCCGGCACCGGCGATCGTGCACCCCGCGCCGAACGCCGCGCCTTTGACGCCGCATCTGGCCGCGACGCTCGAATCGATCGCCCGCGCGGTGGCCGAGGCACCGGGCACCGTTGCGCAGGCACCGGCGACGGCGAGCGCCACGGTGCCGCTGGCGCCGTTGTTGCCACCCGCGCCTACCGTGCCGCTGGTGCCACCTGCGCCGCCGATGCCCTTCGAGCGCACGCAGACGATCACGCCGGATGTGGCCGGCGCCGCGCTGCACGCCCCGGCCCACGCTGATGCGCCGGCCGAGCCTTTCACGCGAACGCCTTTCACGCCAGCCGCGCCAGCCACGCCTGCCACAGCACCGCGGCAGCCGCTTGGCGGCCCGGCCAACGGATTGACGGGCGCGGCCCATCTGGGCACGTACGTCGACGCCGGCGCCGGCATCGCGGCGCACGAGCCGGTCGATCTCTACATCGACCTGCCGACGCCGGCTGCGGCGCCGGCACCGGTGCCGGGCACCGTCGATGTCGACCTGCCGCTGGACGATGTCACCGGCTGGCGCGCCGGCGAAAGCGCCGACGCCGCGGCGTCCTGGCTGCCACCGCCCGGCGCGGCGGGCCGGGCCGGCAAGGCCGCCGGCCAGCGTGGTGGCGGCTTCGGCCGTTCGCTGGTCGCGGGTGCGGCCGTCGGGCTGCTGCTGGCGGTGCTGATCGGCCTGGCCGCCTGGCTGCAACGCGAGCCTGAAGCACCGGCGGGCAGCGCCGCCGCGGGCGCCGCGGCCGGGGCCAACGCTCGCCGTGGCGGCGGCGTCGATGCCGCCGCCGATGCCGCACTCGAAGCGGCCGAGCGGGCGCTCTCGTCGCCGGCACCCGCGGGCGGCAGCGCGGGCGGCGACGCCGCGGCCACGCGCACGCCGCCGGCGGGCGCCGCCAGCCGGCCGGCGCGGCGCGCGCCGTAGTCGGTCAGCAGCAGCTCAGAAGTAGCGCCGGCTCACCGACTCGGCCACGCAGGCTGGCTTGTCGCCGCCCTCGATCTCGACGGTGACCTCGACCGTCAGCTGCGCGCCACCTTCCAGCGGCTCGTAGGCCAGCAGCTTGAAGCGGCCGCGCAGGCGGCTGCCCACGCGCACCGGCGCCGGGAAGCGCACGCGGTTCAAGCCGTAGTTGATGCCCATGCGGATGCCGTCGACCTGCATGCCGCTGGCGAAGAACGGCGGCAGCAGGCTCAGCGTCAGGAAGCCATGCGCGACGGTGGCGCCGAACGGCCCGCGCGCCGCCTGCGCCGGATCGACGTGGATCCACTGATGGTCGTCGGTCGCGTCGGCGAAAAGGTCGATGCGCGCCTGGTCGATGGCGATCCAGTCGCTCAGCCCGATCTCCTGGCCAACGAGCGGCTGCAGTTCGGTCAGGTGGGCGTAACGGCGGGGGACGTGGCGGGGGGCGTCGGTCATCGATGGTGCTTGGTTAGGGCTCGGGCGCGCTCGTGCTGCGCGCCATGCGGCATCAAGCCGCCTTCTCGTGGCCGCCGGCCGAGCGGCCGCGCAGCCAGGCGGTGAGCGGCGCCCACTGCTGAAGATCACGCTCGACGCGGCCGGGCGCCACGTCGAAAAGGGTCAGGCCGTGCGCGGCGAGCTGCACGTAGTTCTGCGTCTCGCGCAGCCAGGCCAGCACCGGCAGCGGCAGCGTCTCGAGGTAACGATGCAGCTGTTCGAGGGCGCGCGTGTGCTCGCGCACGCGGTTGCCGACGAGCACCGTCTCGATCAGCGCCCAGCGTTTGTGCTCGCGCAGCGCAGCGAGGAAGGCGTGTGTCGCCTGGATGTCGAACAGGCTCGGCTGCAGCGGCACGATCAGCCGGTCGGCGATGCGCAACACCGCCTCGAGCCGCTTGCCGTGCAGGCCGGCCGGCGTATCGAGCACGACGTGCGTGGTGCCGCGCGGCGGCCGCACGATGTCGTCGGCGGCCACGTCCCAACTGCTGATCGGCGCGGCCTGCGGCGGCCGCAGCGCCAGCCACTGCCGCGCGCTTTGCTGGCGATCGACGTCGCCCAGCATCACCGCATGGCCGGCGGCCGCCAGGCAGCCGGCGACGTTGCTCGCCAGCGTGCTCTTGCCGACACCTCCCTTGGGGTTGGCGATCACGATCACGGGCATGGTTCGCGCTCCGGGTCGGATGTTCTTGCGGGGGCCCTGCGCCGCCCACCATGGCCGCGGCCGCGGCCGCGTTGACCGCGGCTATGGTAGCCGCCCGTGCCCGGGCGCCAGAGCACAGTCAGAGCGGCAGCGGCGGGGGTGGCGGCAGGCTGCGCAGCACGGGCAACGCGGCTTCGGCCTTCAGCGGGTCGATCGGCAGCGCGTGCCGCACCCACCAGCGGGCCGGCGCCGGTGCCGGCGAGGGCGTCATGAACTCCGCGCCGGCGTAGTCGTCCAGCGGCAGGTCGTAGATGTAGCGCACGAGGGCGCCGTTGCGTGCCAGCGCGGCCATCGCCGCCTCGCGGTCGGCCACCAGCACCGGCACGCGGAACAGCGGCCGCGGCGGCCCCTCGGCGATGGCCGGTGTCAGCGTGGCGAGTTCGCGCTGCATCAACTCGACACCGCGCAGCCGCCGCTCGCGGTCGGACTCGAGCCCTCGCAGCCGGGCGAGGATGCGGTGCAGGTCCGCGGCCCCCGGCCGCACCGGGTAGTCGTGGCGGTCCACCCGCACCCATCGGTTGAAGCCGGCCAGCGAGGCGCCGCCGGCCACGGCCTGGCGCAACGCGTCGGGCGCCAGCTCCATGCGGTGGCTGCCGCCGGGGCGCTCGCTGTACCGCGCCGCCGCGGCCTCGCGCCGGGCGCGCAGGTGGCCCATCACGCCGGTCGCCTGCAGCAGCGCCTTGGCCGCCGGCTTGGCGCGGTCGACGAAGCGGCGCTTGCGGCTGCGCTCGACCAGCACCTCGTCGCGCACCCGCTGCGCTTCGCGGCGCAGGTTCGGATCGGCGACGGCGAGCACGCCGCCACAGTGGGCGTCGACATGCTTGGACAGGCTGAACGCGGCCGCGGCGCCGAAGGTGCCGAGCGGCGCGCCGTCGACCTCGGTCTCGATGGCGTGCGCCACGTCCTCGACGAGGGCGATGCCGAGCGCTTCGCAGCGGCGCAGCAGCGCGGGCATGCGGTCGGGCAGCCCGTAGAGGTTGGTCGTCACCACCGCGCGCACGTCGGCCCAGACCTTCGCCGGCACCGCGTCGACGTCGATGTTGCCGTCGGCGGCGCTGAGCGGCGCAGCGACCGGCCGCAGCCCCGCGGCGAGCACGACGAAGTAGATGACGTCGTCGGTGGCCGGCGACATCAGCACCCGATCGCCGGGCGAGGTGAGCACGCGCAGCGCGCAGTACAGCGCCACCCGCCCCGAGGGCATGAACAGCGCTTCGCGGCCGGTGCGCCGCGTGAACCAGGCCTCGACCTCGCGCTCGAGGCGCGCCTGCGGGTCCATCGCCGCCATCGCCGCCGTGGCCATCAATCCTCGGCAGGCTCCGGGGCAGCCATGCCACCGCGCCGCTTCTTCAGCGCGGCCAGCAGCTTCGCACCGGTCGGGTGTGCCTTCACGCGCGCGACGAGGCGGCCGCGATGCTCCATCCAGCGGGCGTGACCCTGCCGCTGCGCTTCGGCCAGCGCGTGCGCCACCCGCGCCCGCGCGGTGAGCGCCACGTCGCAGGCGAGCGTCGGCCGCGTGCGTTCGGTCCAGTCGAACTTGTAGTCCTCGGTGCCGCGCAGGAAGTCGAATTCGACGAGCCGCTCCTCGTAGCAGCGCTCGATGACGCGCCCGAGCAGCACCTTGCCGACGTGCAGCTTGCGGAACTCGGGGTCGAAGCCGGGCTGAAAGAAGTACATGCGCCCGCCCTGCACGAGGCAATAGCAGGCCGCCACGGCCTTGCCGTCGCAGCGCAGCAGGAAGATGCGGATCGCGCCGTCGGCGGCGAGCTTCTCGGCCGCCAGGCGGTGGAACGCGTGCACCGCCGGGTCGTCGAAGCCGCTCACGTCGTCGGTCTTCAGCGTCCAGCGCATCGCGTGCAGCCTGAACATCTCCTCGAGCGCCGCGCCCACCTGCGCTGGCTCCGTCGCCACTTCCATCTCGACCTTGTGCGCGGCCGCCAGGCGCTTGCCGAACAGCCGCACCTTGTAGCGGTGCTTCTGCGTCAGCGTCATCAGGTACTTGTCGTAGGTGCCCGCCAGGCCGATGTACGGGCACACCTGCCACGCCCGCGTGCGGCAGGCGTAGCCCGCTGCGGCAGCCAAGCGCGCCAGCGCCGGCTGGAGCAGCGACTTCTCGGTCAGGTCGAGCAGTTCGATTGCGTCGAACTCGCCGCGCATGCCGCCGAGCGCGGCCACCAGCGCCTCGACGATGCCCGCGGCGCCGGTGGCGTCGACGATCGCGTCGAGATGCTCGGGCGCCTCGGGCCAGGAGCCGAGGAAGTGCAGCGCGCGCCGCGCGAAGAGGCCGCGGCCGTGTGTCTGCCGGCACAACGGCAGGATGCCGACCAGCCGGCCGTGGCCGTCGCGCGCCAGCAGGACGAAGAGATCACGCGAGCCCGCGCCGATGCGCTCCCACCAGGCGCTCATCCACTGGTGCTTGAGGAAGACGCTCTGGTGATGAGCGCGCTCGAGCAGCGCGTTCCACTCGGCGCCGAGCGCCTCGAACTGGCTGGTGTTGCCGCACCGGCTGACCGCGTATGCGGTGCGCGCCGGCGGGGCGCCCGCCGCGGGGGCCGCGGCGGATCTCGCCGTGAAAGGAAGGTCTTCGCGAAAAAGCGGCGTGTTTCGCAGCAGCTGCTGCTGCCCGCTCGACTCGGTCAATTGGGTCCCCTCGTTGGTGGCGCTCGTCGCGCCTGGGTGGCTTGTCGTCAGGCGCGGCTCATCGGGGCGCCGGCTGCGCGCGGCTGTCCAGGGCACGGCCCGCCATCAGCGCTTCGTTCGTGACGCGCGCCGCGCGCGGCACGCGCTCGGCCGCATAACGCAGGACGTTGTCGAGGAGCTTCCACGCCCCGAGGCGGTCGATCTCCCACGAATGGCCCCAGACGTGGAAGACGCTGCCCTTCGCACAGGCACGGTCGACGAGCCGCCTGAAGCACGCCTCGAAATCGTCGGCCGACAACGCCGCGGCAAACACCGGCAGCCGGCGCTTCCAGCGCCCTTCGCCGAGGCGGCGGCGCTCCTGGCGCACGAACAGGCGCGCCACGTCGATGCGCCGGCGCCGCGTATGGAACTGCAGCGACACCGGCATCTGGAAGGGGTCGTCGCCGACGCCGTCGTGCAGGTCCTCGGTCGTGCGCCCGTAGGTGAAGCCGCAGTCGCGCACGAGCGCCCGCACGCCCGCGTCGTGGTGGCCGTTCGGGTAGCAGAAGCCGTCGACGCGCCGGCCGAGCTGGTCCTCCAGCCAGGCCTTGCCTGCTTCGATCTGGCGCCGGGCCTCGTCCGTCGGCAGGCTGTCGAGCGACTTGTGGTCCAGCGTGTGCGAGCCGACCTCGAAGCGGGCGGCGAGCTCGCGCAGTTGCTGCGGGTCCAGGACCTGGAAGCCGTCGGGGTTGCAGCACCCCCCCGGCGCCACCCGCGCCGGGACGTAGAAGGTTCCGGTCAGGCCGTGCTTGTCGAGCAAATCGGCGACGCGCATGTCGAATGGATGCCCGTCGTCCCACGATGTCGTGAAACGCATCGTCGTATTCATTTATCCACCCCCCTAGGTTTTGCCTTATGGCGGGAACATTGTTTGCCTGCGCCTCGTTTCGCGGCAACTCCCTCAGTCAGGCGGGCGAATGGGCGTCAGATTCGGGATCACAGCGTCGGCGCGGCACCCCGCGTCACCTCGGAGAAGGCGGCAAAACCACGCCTCGGGCGATCGCGGCGGCTTCGGTGCGCGTGGCGCGCGCAACCGGCGACGCGCGCGAATTCCGCCGCAGATTCGCTGTGTCGACGCGCACGCCCCTCGGGTCGGGGTGCACGGCGACGCAAACCCGCCGCTTAGACTCCCCTGCGTCGTTGACTCTTTGTTGGGAGCTATCCTCACACGCGGCGCTAGGGAGCCGGTGCGGGGCAGTGTCCGAGGCCCATGCCGCGGAATGCTGTCAGCCGCATTCCCATCGTGCATCTCCGTGTGAGGGTGACACAAAATGATGATTCGCTCACTGCTTCGACTCCTTGCCTGCCTCGCCCTCATCGCCAGCTTCGGCGCCACCCAGGCGCAGCAGCGGCCGCCCGTCACGGACTACGTGCTCGGCGCCGGCGACGTGATCAAGATCACGGTCTTCCAAAGCCCCGAACTCACGCTCGATACCCGCATCCCGGAAACGGGCGTCGTGAGCTACCCGCTGCTCGGCCAGGTGACGCTCGGCGGGCTGACGGTCAGCGCCGCCGAAAAGCGCATCGCCGACGGCCTGCTGGCCGGCCGCTTCGTCAAGCAGCCGCAGGTCTCGATCCTCGTCACCAGCCAGCGCGGCAGCCAGGCCACGGTGCTGGGTTACGCGGTGCGGCAGGGGCGTTATCCGCTCGAGGTGAGCAACACGAAGCTCTCCGACCTGATCGCCGCGGCCGGCGGCGTCTCGGCCGAAGGCAGCGAGATGCTCACGGTGGTCGGCACCCGCGGCGGCCAGCCGTTCCGCAAGGTGGTCGATTTGCGCACGCTGTTCCGCGGCGGCAATCCGGCCGACGACATCGTCATCCAGCACAACGATGTCATCTACATCGAGCGCATGCCGCAGATCTACGTCTACGGCGAGGTGCAGCGCCCGGGTGTGCTGCGCCTGGAGCGCGGCATGACGGTGCTGCAGGCGCTGGCGGCCAGCGGCGGCCTGACGCTGCGCGGCACGCAACGCGGCATCAAGCTGCATCGCCGGGGCAGCGACGGTGCGATGCAGGAACTGGCCCCCGGTCTGCAGGAAGCACTGCAGCAGGACGACGTCATCTACGTGCGCGAGAGCCTGTTCTGATCGGGAGAAAGCAATGACGTTCGGCCAATTCCTCATCATCATGCGCGCGCGCTGGAAAGCCGCGCTCGTCGTCCTGCTGCTGACGGTGGGCGGCGCGCTCGCGTTCAGCCTCGCGCTGCCGCGGCAATACACGGCGACGACGACGCTGCTCGTCGACCAGTACCGGCCGGACGTCGGTGGCTCGGCCGTCTATGCCGGCAGCCCCTCGCCGGTGTTCATGGCCACGCAGGTCGACGTGCTGAAGAGCGAGCGCGTGGCGTTGCAGGTGGTGCGCGCGCTCAAGCTGGCCGACAACCCCGAGCTGCGTGACGAGTGGCACCGCGCCGTCAAGGGCAACGGCAGCTTCGACGCCTGGCTGATCGAGTGGCTGCAGCGCGGCCTCGAGGTCAAGCCCTCGCGCGATTCCACCGTCATCAGCGTCAGCTACAAGGCCGCCGATTCGGCCACCGCCGCGCGCACGGCGAACCTCTTCGCGCAGTCCTTCCTCGACACGGCGCTGCAGTTCCGCATCGACCCGGCGCGACAGAACACCGCCGTCTTCGACTCGCGCTCCAAGGAGCTGCGCGCGCAGCTCGAGGCCGCGCAGGCGCGCCTGTCGGCCTACCAGCGCGACCGCGGCGTCGCCGTCGTCAGCGACGGCGCGCTCGATGTCGAGACCGCGCGGCTGAACGAACTGTCGTCGCAGCTCGTCGTGCTGCAGTCGATGTCGGCCGAATCGTCCAGCCGCCAGGCGCAGGCGCGCTCCGGCGACGGCCTTGCCGAGGTCGTCAACAACCCGCTGATCATGACCCTGCGCGGCCAGTTGTCGACCGCCGAAGCGAAGCTGCAGGAACTGGATTCGCGCCTGGGCAGCAACCATCCGCAGGTCGTCGAGACGCGCGCCACGATCTCTTCGCTGCGCTCGCGCATCGACGCCGAGACGCGCCGCCTGTCGACGACGGTCAGCGTGACCAACACGATCAACCGCCAGCGCGAGGCCGAGATCCGCGCCGCGCTCGAGGCGCAGCGCGCGCGCGTGCTGCGGCTGCGCCAGGCGCGCGACGAAGGCATGGTGCTCGTGCGCGACGTCGAGGCCGCGCAGCGCGCCTACGACGCCGTGCTGGCGCGGCTGAGCCAGACGAGCCTGGAGACGCGCTCGCCGCAGGGCAGCGCGCACGTGCTGTCCGAGGCCAAGGAGCCGCCGCTGCCCAGCTCGCCGAACATCATCCGCAACGTCCTGCTGTCGGTCGTCATCGGCACGGTGCTGGCCGTCGCGATGGCCATCGTGCGCGAGTACCTCGACCGGCGGGTGCGCACGATCGACGAGCTGCCGCTGTCGCTCGGCCTGCCGCTGCTGGGCGTGCTGCCCCGGCCCGGCTCGGGCACGGCGCGCATTGCGGGCTTGAGGCCGCCGACGCTGGCAATGGACACCGCATTCCGTAGCTTGCCTGCTCCCCGGGAAGGATCGTGATGAACATGCCCTCTGATCTGAAGGCGCTCGACGTGGCGCAGGGCCACGGCGAGGCCAGCCTGCTCCAGCCGGGCCGCAACGACGAGAGCATCGTCAACGAACGGCTGATCGGCGCGCTGCTCGACGCCAAGGCCGCACTGGGGGCGGACAAGGTCCAGCAGATCCTCGATTTCGCGCGCAGCAAGGACCTGCGCTTCGGCGAAGCGGCCGTCGCGCTGGGCCTGGTGACGCAGGACCAGGTGCTGCATGCGTTGTCCGAGCAGTTCGGCTACGCCTACACGAGCGAGGAACGGCGCCAGCTGATGCCCGAGCTCGTCGGGCTGAACCAGCCGTTCTCGATGCAGGCCGAGGCGATCCGCGAGATCCGCAGCCAGATCATGGCGCGCATCTACCAGGGGCACACCGGGCAGCCGCGCCCGGCGCTGGCCATCGTCAGCCCGGCCTCGGGCGACGGCAAGACGTTCTTCAGCGCCAACATCGCCGTCTCGCTGGCGCAGGTGGGCGGCCGCACGCTGCTGGTCGACGCCGACCTGCGCGGGCCGCGGCAGCACGAGCTGTTCAGGCTGGACAACAAGACGGGCCTGTCGAGCGTGCTCGTCGGGCATGTCGCCTCCGACGTGATCCAGCCGGTGCCCGACGTCGCCAACCTGTTCGTCATGCCGGTGGGCATCGCGCCGCCGAACCCGCTCGAGCTGATCGAGCGCCCGGCCTTCGGCGTGCTGATGCGCGAGCTGGCCGCCAAGTTCGACCACGTCGTGGTCGACACGCCGGCGATGCAGTACGGCGTCGACGCGCAGGTGATCGCCGCCCGGTGTGGCGCCGCGCTCGTCGTGGCGCGCAAGGACCAGTCGCGCGTGGCCGCGCTGCAGCGCCTCGTCGCGGTGCTGTCGCAGAGCCCGGCGCGCGTGGCCGGCGTCATCCTCAACGAATACTGAGCCGCTCGAAGTCGGCGTCTGTCGTCCGGTCGCGTTGCCGGCATCCACCGCCCCGGCACCTTCGCCGGGGGCGGCCTGCCGACGCTGCCTGAATCTCTCGATCACTGAACAGGGTTGGCATGTCTGATGTGAAGAAGACCGCGTTGATCACCGGCATCACCGGCCAGGACGGCGCGTATCTGGCCGAGCTGCTGCTCGCCAAGGGCTACCGGGTGCACGGCATCAAGCGGCGCTCGTCGTCGTTCAACACCGATCGCATCGATCACCTCTACCAGGACCCGCACGTCCCCGACCCGCGCCTGGTGCTGCACTACGGCGACCTCGCCGACTCGACGAACCTGATCCGCATCGTGCAGCAGGTGCAGCCCGACGAGATCTACAACCTCGGCGCGATGAGCCACGTCGCAGTCAGCTTCGAGGAGCCCGAGTACACGGCCAACGTCGACGGCATCGGCACGCTGCGGCTGCTGGAAGCCATCCGCATGCTGGGGCTGACGAAGAAGACGCGCTTCTACCAGGCCAGCACGTCGGAGCTGTACGGCCTCGTGCAGGAAGTGCCGCAGAAGGAGACGACGCCCTTCTACCCGCGCAGCCCGTACGCGGTGGCCAAGCTGTACAGCTACTGGATCACGGTGAACTACCGCGAGGCCTACGGCATGTACGCCTGCAACGGCGTGCTCTTCAACCACGAGAGCCCGCTGCGCGGCGAGACCTTCGTCACGCGCAAGATCACGCGCGCCTGCGCGCGCATCGCGCTCGGCCTGCAGGACTGCCTGTACCTGGGCAACCTCTCGGCGCTGCGCGACTGGGGCCACGCGCGCGACTACGTGCAGATGCAGTGGCTGATGCTGCAGCAGCAGCAGCCCGAGGACTTCGTCATTGCCACCGGCGTGCAGTACAGCGTGCGCCAGTTCGTCGAGTTCGCGGCGCGCGAACTGGGCATCACGCTCGTCTTCGAGGGCGAAGGCGTCAACGAGGTCGGCCGCGTCGAGTCGGTCGGCGAGAACCCCTGCAACGGCGGCCAGAAGGCCAAGCTGAAGCCAGGCGACGTGATCGTGCGCGTCGACCCGCGCTACTTCCGCCCCACCGAGGTGGAGACGCTGCTCGGCGATGCGAGCAAGGCGCGCACGAAGCTCGGCTGGTCGCCGGCGACGACGTTGCCCGAGCTGGTCTCGGAGATGGTGCGCGCCGACTACGACGCCGCCAAGCGCGACAGCCTCGTCAAGCTCGCCGGCTTCAAGGCCTACGACCACCACGAGTGAACCGGCACCCCATGGGCCTGCCTCGCCGACTTCTCGATGCTGCCGTGCGGCGGCTGCCCGCCCAGGGCCTGGACCGGGCGGTCGAAGCCCTGCTGCCGCGGCGGCCGTTCGAACGCCTGCAGATGCCCGCGCGCTCGGCGCTCACGGTCGTCTGCGATGACGGCGAAGCGCGCGACCTCGAGATCGTCGAGGCGCTCGAGCGCAAGGGCGTCAAGGGCGTCTTCGCCGTCTCGCCCGACCTTATCGGAAGGCCGGGCTTCCTGACCTACGCCGAGTTGCGGCAGATCCGCGCGGCCGGGCACGAGATCGCCTTCCACGGCACGACGCACGATCCGTTCAGCGGCTACGCCGGCCCGGCCGCGCTGGAGCAAGCGATCGGCGCCGGCCTGCGCAGCATGTCCGCCGAGGGGCTGGGCACGCCCGGCACGCTGATCTATCCGTACGGCCGCCACAACCGCTGGGTGCGCGCCGTGTCGAGCCGGCACTTCGCGTGCGCCTTCACCACCTGGTTCGGCCTCAACCGCGGCCAGGCCAACCGCTACGCGATTCGCCGCATTCCGTTCGGCGCCTACGTCGGCAAGCTGGCGGGCACCGAGGCCTGGTATCGCGGCTTGTTCGACGAAGCGGCCAAGGCGCCGTGCTGGCCGACGCTGATGCTGCATCCGGCGTCGGCCGAGCATCAGCGCGAGCACACCGAGATGCTCGTGCGGCTGATCGACTACGCCGAGCAGCGCGGCATGCCGGTGCGCACGGTCGACGCGCACCTGCAAGCCGCGGCGCCTTCGCCCGCCGGCATGGCCACGTCGCCGCAGGCCACGCGTTGATGATGCGCATCGCGGAGCACGCGTCGTGAACGGGTCCTCGCTGGCCAGCCGCGCGATCAAGGGCGTGCGCTGGAACTACATCGGGGCCGTCGGCCGGATCCTGGCCACGTTCATCAGCCAGATCGCGCTGGCCCGCATGCTCGGGCCGGAGACCTTCGGCGTGTTCGGCTACGCGGTGCTCACCGTCAGCCTGCTGGCCCTTGTCGTCGAGATGGGCCTGGCCAGCGCGCTGGTCCAGACCGCCACGCTCGACGAAGCGACGCTCGCCTCGGCCTGCGCGCGCCTGCTGCTGGCCGGCACGATCGGCTCCATCGGCGTCTTCTTCGGCGCCGAGGCGATTGCCGTGCACGTGCTGGACGCGCCCGAGGCCGTCGATGTGCTGCGCGCGATGTCGCCGACGCTGCTGGTCGGCGCCCTCACCGCGGTGGCCACCGCGATGAGCGCGCGTGAACTCAACTTCCGCAACATCCAGGTCGCGGCGCTCGGCTCGTACGTCATCGGCTACCTCATCGTCGGCATCGGCGCCGCCGCGATGGGCCTGGGCGTGTGGAGCCTGGTGCTCGCCTGGCATGTGCAGACGGTGCTCGCCTGCGCGGTGCTGCTGCGGCGCTCGCCGCGCAAGCTGTGGCCGGGGCATCCGCTGCGGCGCCTGGTGGTCGACCGCTACGCCAACGTGACGCTGGCCACGCACGTGACCAACTGGATCATCGACAACGGCCCGCACGTCGCCGTCGGCCGCTGGCTCGACGCGCACATGCTGGGCCTGTACACGATCGCCAACAACCTCGTGAAGGTGCCGGCCGACCACCTGGCGCGCAACGTGCAATCGGTGCTGCACTCGCTGGCCTCGCGCACGCAGGACAACGACGCCCGCCTGAAGCGCGCGTACCTCACCGTCATCGCCGGCATCGGCGTCGCGGCGTTCCCCACGTTCGTCTACGTGGCGACGATGGCCGACGCGGTGGTCGACCTGCTGCTCGGAGCGAAGTGGACGGCGGCCGCGCCGGTGCTGGTACCGTTGTCGCTGGCGATGGCGCTACACGCCGTCGAGGCGATGGCCGGGCCGACCCTTTCCGGGCGGGGCGAACCCGAACTCGAACTGCGCATCAAGATCGGCACCCTCGTCGTCATGCTGTCGCTGCTGGTCGTCGCCGCGCGCTCGTCGCTGCTGGCGGTGGCGTGGTGCGTGGCCGGCGTGTTCCTGCTGCGCTGGCTGGCGATGCATGCGATGGTGGCCCGCCGCCTGGACATCTCGCACGCGGCGTTCTTCACCGCCATCCGGGGCCCGCTGATCCTCGGTGCGCTGGCCTGGGGTGTGCCGAGCGCGCTGCAACTGGCCCTTGAAGCCACCGGCTCGCCGGTGCCCGACGGCGGCTGGATGATCGTCCTCACCGCGGTCCCCACCGCGCTGGTGATCGTCATGACCGCGCTGGTCGCCCCGTGGTGGGTGCTCGGCCCGCATCTGCTTGCCATGCTCGCCGGCGTCTTCACGAAGCGGCCGGCGTTGGCGGTGCGGGCGGGGCTCGGCCGCCTGGTCGCAAGCGCCGAACGTGCGGCCCTGGCGCAGGCCGGCCAACCTCCTTCGAGCGGAGCAAGTTCGCCATGGACCCGTCAGCCCAAGACATCGCCCTGACCGTCGTCGGCTCGGCGATCCTGGTCGTCGCCGCGGCGCTCGCGGTGTGGCTGCTCGGCCGGCTCGGCACCGCGCGGCTCGCGCCGATCGCGCTGATGCTGATCGGCTTTGTCATCGAGATCTTCCACTTCGACAAGCAGCCGTACGTGCAGATCGGGCTGCAGATCTACCCGAACGACCTGATCTCGCTGACCGTGATGATGGCGGCGTTGCTCGGTTTTCTGGTGCGGCCGGTGCCGCTGTATCACCCGCCGTTCCTGCTGTGGCTGGGGCTCGGCGTGACGATCATCGCGTCGTTCGTCCTCGGGTTGATGGAGTTCGGCAAGTACGCCGGCACCGAAGTGCGCCCCTTCTTCTACGTCTGGGTGGCGGCGCTTTACTGCGCGTCGTTGAACTTCACGGCCGAGGACTTCCGGCGCATGGCGCGCTGGTGCGTGTGGACGGCCTACGCGGTGATCGCGGTCGCCGTCTACTACTACATCGCCGTGCAGGCGGGCATCGTCAACAAGCTGGAGTTCTTCGAACAGAGCGAGGCCGACGTCTTCCGCCCGGTGGCCGCGCACGGGGCGATCTTCGTCGGCTCGGTGGCCGTGGTGCAGACGATGGCGTGGCTGCGCGGCTCGGGCACGCGCTGGTCGGGCTGGCACGCGGTCGCGTGCCTGGCCTTCGTGCTCGTGATCCAGCACCGCTCGGCCTGGATCGCCATCGGCATCGCGCTGCTCGGCGTGATGATCCTCGAGCGGCAACGGCTGCCGCGCCGCTTCGGCCTGCTGCTCGGGTTCCTGCTCGCCGCGACGCTGGGCGTGGCCATCGCGGCCGCGTTCGGCGTCTTCGACGAACTCGGCCGCCGCCTCGTGCAATCGGTCGAGACGATCGATGACCGGCAAGGCACGTTCGCCGCGCGCTTCGACGGCTGGCTGCGGCTGATGGACAACTGGATCGAGGCGCCGGCCAGCGTGTGGCTGTTCGGCTTCCCGTTCGGCAAGGGCTACACGCGGATGCACTTCGGCCAGTACGTCGACTTCTCGCCGCACAACTTCTACATCGACCTGTTGCTGCGCGTGGGCATCGTCGGCACGCTGCTGTGGCTGCTGCCCACGATGCTGGTCGTCGGGCACGGCCTGCGCGCCCGCGTCGAGAGCGAGGCCGAGTACCTGTGGACGCGCGGCATCGCCGTGCTGCTGCTGTCGGTGCTGATCTACTGCATCGTCTACCCGTCGAACTACCTGATCTCGGCCGCCACCGGCATCGCGATGTCCGAGATGATCCGAAGGCGGCTGGCCGCGCCGGCCGGGCCGCGGTTCGCATCGGCCTCACCGGCAGTGATGCCGGGCGCGATGCCGGGTGCGATGCATTGGCGGGCCGACCGGTGAACGCCGCTGCCAGCGCGCCGCCGCGCGTCCTCGCGCTGCTGACCTGCTTCAACCGCAAGGCGCTGACGCTCGCCTGCCTCGACGCGCTGGCCACCGCGGCGCGCGAGGCCGGCGTGCAGCCCGAGGCGGTGCTCGTCGACGACGCGAGCCCCGACGGCACCGCCGCCGCGGTGCGCGAGCGCTTTCCGTGGGTCGAGGTCATCGAGGGCAACGGCTCGCTCTTCTGGAACCGCGGCATGCACCGGGCGTTCGCGCGCGGCATGGCGCGTGGCGCCGACTACTACCTCTGGCTCAACGACGACACACATCTCGTGCCCGGCGCGTTGCGCAACCTGCTGGCGCAAGCCGCCGAGCTCGAGCGGCGCGAAGGCCGGCCCGTCGTGCTCTCGGGCGCCACGGCCGAGCCGGGCAGCAGCACCATCTCCTACGGCGGCCGCGTCGCGACGAGCAAGCTCAAGCCCTTCAAGTTCAAGCTCGTCTGGAGCGAACGCGAGCCGGTGGCCATCACGGCGCTGGAAGGCAACTGCGTGCTGATTCCGCAGCGCGTCGCAGCGAAGGTCGGCAACCTCGACCCGACCTTCGAGCACGCGATGGGCGACACCGACTACGGCCTGCGCACGCTGCGCGCCGGCTTCGGCCTCTACCTGGCCGGCGGCGTCGCCGGGCACTGCTCGCCCAACCCGACGCGCGGCACCTACTTCGACACCTCGCTGCCGCTGGCCCGGCGCTGGCAACTCATCCGCAGCCGCAAGGGGCTGCCGGTGCGCTCGTGGCTGCGCTTTTGCTCACGCCACGGCGGCTTGCTGTGGCCGGTGTACTTCGCGTGGCCGTACTTCAAGGTCGTGGCCACCAGCGTGCCGGGCCTCTTGCGCCCGCAGCAAGCCCGATAGCCCTCCTACTCATCCCACCTCGCCATGTGCGGCATCTTCGGCCACGTCGGATCGATCTCCCGCGAGCTCGCTGAGCATTGCCTGACCACGCTCACCCACCGCGGTCCCGACGGCGCGGGCCTGTGGCAGGCGCCGGGCGTGACGCTCGGGCACCGGCGGCTGGCGATCCTCGACCTTTCGGAGAACGGCCGCCAGCCGATGAGCGACCCCGAGGGCCGCTACTGGATCACCTTCAACGGCGAGATCTACAACTTCCTCGAGGTGCGCGCCGAGCTCGCCGCCAAGGGGCACCGCTTCCGCAGCGAGTCGGACACCGAGGTCATCCTCGCCGCCTACCGTGAGTGGGGCGAGGCGTGCCTGCCGCGCTTCAACGGCATGTGGGCGTTTGCCATCTGGGACAGCCGCGAGCGCACGCTCTTCCTGGCGCGCGACCGTTTCGGCAAGAAGCCGCTCTTCTACGCCCGGCTGCCAGACGGCGGCTTCGCCTTCGCCTCGGAGATGAAGGCGCTGCTGCCGCTCTTGCCCGACGCGCGGCCCGACCAGGCGCTGGTGCGCGGCATGAGCCCGCGCGCCAGCTTCGCCTACGAGGCCACCGATCGCTGCCTTGTCGCCGGCATCCAGCGGCTGCTCGCCGGCCACAGCGGCACGCTGCGCGAAGGGCGGCTCACGATGCGCCGCTGGTGGAACACGCTGGATCACCTGCCCGAAGTGCCGGCGCGCTACGAAGAACAGGTCGAGCAGTTGCGCAGCCTGCTGCTCGACGCCTGCCGGCTGCGCATGCGCAGCGACGTGACGATCGGCACGGCGCTGTCCGGCGGCCTCGATTCGAGCGCCGTGTTCTCGATGCTCGCGCACATCAACCGCACGCAAGGCGGCGAGGCGCGGCTGTCCAACGACTGGCAGCACGCCATCGTCGCCTCGTTCCCGGGCACGCCGCTGGACGAAGCGGCCTTCGCGCGCCAGGTGGCGCAGCATGTCGGCAGCGACGTGCAGGTGCTCGAGATCGACCCGATGCGCTACCTGCACGACCTGCCGCGCATGTTGTACCTGTACGAGGACCTCACGGTCACGAGCCCGCTGCCGTTCATGGCGCTGTACGGGCGCATCAAGCAGGCCGGGGTCACGGTGACGCTGGACGGCCACGCCGCCGACGAGCTGTTCGGCGGCTACCCCACCGACTGGGCCTATGCGCTGCTCGATGCCGGGCTCGACATCGCGCAGATCAACCAGGTGCTCGAGGTCTACGAAGGCGGCACGCCCGAGGGCTCGGCGCAGTTCAAGCGCCCGGGCAACCGCTTCGCCAGCTACGCGCGGCGCATGGGCAGCACGCTGGCCAAGCTGGGGCTCGGCATGCAGAGCAACCTCGGCCCCGAGTACACGCAGCACCCGCGCTGGCGCGAGCTCGACCACCTCAGCCGCGCGCTCTTCTGGCAGACACACTCGTTCGTGCTGCCGACCATCCTGCGCAGCTACGACCGCTACGGCATGTCCGCTTCGGTCGAGATCCGCATGCCGTTCCTCGACTGGCGCGTCGCCACCTTCGCGATGGCGCTGCCGTGGCAGTCGAAGATCCGCAACGGCTTCTCCAAGGCCATCGTGCGCGACGCGGCCGCGCCGTTCATGCCGCACGAGATCACCTACCGCCGCACGAAGATCGGCTTCAACTCCCCGATCGTCGACTGGATGCGCGGCCCGCTGCGCGGCTACTTCCTCGACACGCTCGCTTCGCGCCGCTTCCGCGAGTGCAGCCTCGTCGACCCGGCGCGCGCGCAGCGGCTCGTGACGCACGTCATCGACGACCCGCGCGCGAGCTTCAAGTCAGGCGAACAGGCCTGGTGGAGCGTGCTGCCCTTCCTGTGGTCCGAAGCGCTGTTCGCCCGTGAGCCGCATGCGCCCCACGCGCCGCCCTCGCCGCCCGCGCCGCCGGACGTGGCGCGGGCCGCGCAGATGCAAGCCGCCTGACGCCCCGCCCCGTCCGAAACCGACTTCGTCGAGGTTCTCCATGCCGGTATCGATCACACACGCCCTCGCCCGCTGGCTCACGAACTACGACGACCAGCGCTCGTTCGGCTCGCGTTTGCGTGCACGCCGCGCGGCACCACTCGTCGCGATGATCGAGGCGGCGGCCAAGGAGCACGGGCACGTCGACATCATCGACATCGGCGGCGCCGAGTTCTACTGGGGCATCGTGCCGGCCGAGGTACTGCAGCGCCACCGCGTCAGCATCACCATCGTCAACGTCGCCGGCTACGAGATCAAGGCCGACCACGGGCCGTTCAAGTTCCGCAGCGGCGACGGCTGCGACCTCGCCGGCTTCGCCAACGGCAGCTTCCACATCGCCCACTCGAACTCGGTCATCGAGCACGTCGGCGACTGGGACCGCATGGTCCGCTTCGCTGCCGAAGTGCAGCGCGTGGCCAAGCGCTGCTTCGTGCAGACGCCGAACTACTGGTTCCCCATCGAGCCGCACTTCATGTCGCCGTTCTTCCACTGGCTGCCCAAGCCCATGCGCGTGTGGCTCGTGCTGCACTTGCGCCTCGGGCACTGGAAGAAGGCCGACTCGGTGGACGAAGCCGTGCGCATCGTCGAGAGCGCGCGGCTCTTGAACCGCCGGATGTTCGCGGCGCTCTTCCCCCGCGCCGAGATCACCACCGAGCGCGTGCTGGGCTTCGCGAAGTCGTTCGTCGCGATCAAGCGCTGAGGCCGCCGGGCGGGCGGGCCGCCGCGCCCCGCAGATCGGCCACAAGGCCGCTCTCCCCGACCCGCATCGAGGCAAACGCACGCACACGCGCCCCGTTCGAGGGGCGCGTTTCGTTGCGTCTGCGCCGCGCACGTAGACGTGCTCCCCCTCACTCATGGGAAGGCTCACACCGACGCGGATTTCGCGAGAACTCGTCACGGTCGCGCACGCCGGGGCCGCGACACACTGCGCCCCGTTCTTCGTGCAACACACCGATTGGGAAGCTTCATGAAATCGATGCATCAGCAACGCCGCAAACAGACGCTGAACTGGGTCTTCACCGCCACGGCACTGGCGGCCATCGCCGCGTGCGGCGGCAGCGACGGCGGCACCGAGCCGCAGGGCCCGGCCAACCAGGCGCCCACCGTCAGCATCGCCGCGCCGGCCGCTAGCTTCGTCGAAGGCACCGCCATCGCGATCAGCGCCACCGCCGCCGACGCCGACGGCACCGTCGCCAAGGTCGAGTTCTTCAATGGCGACACGAAGATCGGCGAGGACACCTCGGCCCCGTTCGAGCTCACGTGGGCCGGCGCGCCGGTCGGTGCACACTCCATCACCGCGCGCGCCACCGACAACGCCGGCGCCATCGCGAACTCCTCGTCGCTCGCCATCACGGTGACGGCGACGCCGGCGCCGCCGGCCAACGATCCGCCGACGGTGGCCATCACCGCGCCGGCCAACAACGCCAAGCCCAACGCACCGGCGACGCTGACGCTGGCGGCGAGCGCCGCGGACACCGACGGCACCGTCGCGAGCGTCACGTTCTATCGCATCGACCCGTTGGCGCCGGTGTACGACAACACGACGCAGGTGGGCGACATCGACACCACGGCGCCGTTCGAGCAGAGCACCGGCGCGCTGGCCGCCGGCACGTACACCTTCGTCGCCCGCGCCACCGACAACACCGGCGCCGTCGCGACCTCGGCCACGGTGCAGGTGGTCGTCAACGCGCTGCCGACGGTCAGCTTCGATGCGCCGACCGCGGGCACCGTCGTGCAGACCGGCGCCAACGTCACGCTGCGCGCCACCGCCGCCGATGCCGACGGCAGCGTCGCTTCGCTCGAGTTCTTCGACGGCGCCACGCTGCTGGGCGCCGGCGCCCGCGTCGGCGTCACCAACGAGTACACGTTCGCCTGGAACAACGTGCCGGCGGGGCCGAAATCGCTGACCGCGCGCGCCACCGACAACGACGGCGCCACGCAAACGACGGCGTCGGTCGCCTTGAACTCCAACGGCCAGCCGACCGTCACGCTCGACGCCCCGACGGCCGGCGCCAACGCGCCGACGACGCTTGCCCTGGCCGCCGCGGCCAGCGATGCCGACGGCACCATCGCCTCGGTGCAGTTCTTCAACGGCGCGGCGCTGCTGGGTGCCGGCACCTACGACGCGGGCACGCAGCGCTGGCGCCTGTCGGTGCCGATCGCGGCCGCGGGCACCTACAACATCACCGCACGCGCCACTGACGACAACGGCGGCACGGCCGACACCGCGTCGCAAAGCGTCACCATCGCGGCCAACGTGCCGCCGGCGGTGAGCCTGACGTCGGCCACGTCGTTCGACCTGCCGGCGGCCGTGACCTTCGCGGCCACCGCCACCGACAGCGACGGCATCGCCAAGGTCGAGTTCTACAACGGCGCGACGAAGCTGGGCGAAGATGCGACGGAGCCCTACACGTTCACGTGGGCGGGCGCGACGGCCGGCACGTACACCATCACGGCCCAGGCGATCGACACCGTGGGCTCGACGACCACGTCGACGGCGCAGTCGGTGACGGTCAACCCGGATACGGCCGCGATGTGGACGACGCTGACCGCTGCGCAGAAGGGCGGCATCGCGGTCGATCCCAACCTGCCGACGGAGAACGTTGCTGTCGACGCGGTGAAGGTGATGACGGCGCTCGGCGTCAACCGCATCATCCCGTCGTTCAACCCGGCGATGGGCTTCGCCGCCAAGCGCCTGGCCGACTTCATCCCGGCCGCCGGCGCGACGCTCGCCTGCCCGGGTGGCGGCACGGTCACCGGCAGCGCCGACGCAGGAGGCATCAGGCAGCTGAACTACAACAACTGCGTCATCGACGGCTTCACCTTCTACGGCGGCGCCGGCATGGCCGCGTACCTGCACATCGACACGCAGACGGCGGCGCCGCCCGCGGTGCACCCCGACCCCTGGTGCGTCGGCACCTACTCGGCGACGGCACCGGCCGGCTATCGCTGCCAGATCAATTCGTCGGTGGACTACTTCCCGGCCACCGATCGCCTGGACATCACAGGCCTGCGCGTCACTGGCAACGGCGCTCCGGAGCCTGGCGGCGAGGCCTATCCGCGCAACGCCTACGTTGTCACCAACGTCGACTGCGCCGGCGCGGGCGCCAGCCGCACCTGCCTGAGCAGCGTCGGCGCGCACCTCTGGGGCACGAACGTGAGCTGGGCGGGGTGGACGGCCGGCGCGCTGCTGCCGCCGGACGCCGAGCATGCCACCGACGACGCCTACGTCGTCAACGGCACGTGGCGTTCGGTCTATGGCGGCACGCCAGCCTCGAGCAACATCCGCTTCGAGGGGATGACCAACATCAGCGGCCGCGCCATCGTGTACGGCTCCAACGGCTACTCGGTGGTGACGCGCCTCGCCCCGACGGGGAGCGGGGGCACGCGTACCGAGAAGCTGTCGGTCGTGCGCACCGTCACGGCGGTCGACCCGGGCTTCCCGGCGATCGGCGTGGGCACGACCGGCCCGTTCCTCGTCGACTGCACCGTGAATCCGGCGCAAGGCGAGTGGGTCTGCCAGCCGACGCCCTGACCTGAAGCCCTGCCCGGCGCGGCCGCCACCGCCGCGCCGGGCTGCTTTGCATCTCCCCTCGCAACGCCGAACCCACGGGGCCGTGCCACGGCCCCGTGGACCGGCCGCAGGCTTCGCCAGAGAACCTTCATGAAAACACGCTCGTTGGAATCGCTTTCGAAACGTCATCGCCTCGTCTCGACCTGGACCTTTCTGGCGGCCGCCTCGGCGGTGGTCGCGGCCTGCGGCGGCAGTGGCGGCGGCGACGAGCCCGTGCCGGCGGGGCCGAACCAGACCCCCACCGTCACGCTCGACACCCCGACGGCCGGCGCGAACGCGCCGACCAGCCTCGCCCTGTCCGCGTCGGCGACCGACGCCGACGGCACCATCGCGTCGGTGCAGTTCTTCAACGGCAGCACACTGCTCGGTGCCGGCGTCTTCGACGCGGCCACATCGAAGTACCGGCTGGCATACACCGTGGGCGCCACGCAGCACGGCGACTACGCGATCACCGCCCGCGCCACCGACAACGCCGGCGCCGAGGCCACCTCGGCGGCGCAGACGGTGACGATCGCTGCCAACGTGCCGCCGGTCGTCGCGGTCACCTCGGACAGCGCGACGCTGCCCGAGAACGCCACCACGGGCCCGGTGACGCTCATCGCCACCGCCAGCGACAGCGACGGCATCGCGAAGGTGGAGTTCTTCAACGGCGCACAGAAGATCGGCGGCGACGTCACCGCCGCCCCGTACGAGCTGGCGTGGGCCGACGTGGCGCCCGGCAGCTACGAGATCACGGCGCGTGCCACCGACCTGAACGGCATCGTCACCACGAGCGCCGCGCAGACCCTGGTGGTGAGCCCCAACACCGCCAACCTGTGGGCCAACCTGAGCGCGGCGCAGAAGGGCGGCTTGGCGCTGGCGCCCGACAGCCCGATCGAGGACGCCGCGATCGACGCGCTGCAACTGATGACCGCCATCGGGGTGACACGCATCAACCCGTCGTTCAACCCGGCGATCGTGCAGGGCGCGCGGCTGCTGGCCGACCTCACGCCGGCCCCGGGCGCGGCGGTGGCGTGCCCCGGCGGCGGCACCGTGCAGGCGACGGCCCTGCCCAACGGCACGCGGGTGCACGACTACGAAAACTGCATCGTCGGCGGCTTCACGTTCTACGGCGGCGCGAACATGGCGCCGTACAGCCACCTCGACCAGAGCGTCACGCCGGCGGTGACGCGGCAGATCTCCTCGTCGATCGAGTACGACCCGGCCACCGGCCGCCTGTCAATCTCGGGCCTGAAGATCACCGGCAACGGCGCGCCGCTGCCGGGGGCCGAGACCTATCCGCGCAACGCCATTCCGAACACGGTGGTCACCTGCACCGGCACCGGCGCGGCCCGCTCGTGCGTGACCGACATGAACTCCACTCACCTGTGGGGCAACGACATCGCGTGGACCGGCTACGGCGCCGGCACGCGCGTGTCACCCGACCCGCTGTACGCCACTGACGACACCTTCACCGTCAACGGCACCTACCGGCCGTTCTCGGGGGCGCAGCCGGCGCGCAACTACCGCTTCGAGGCGCTGACCAACACCGGCGGCCGCGTCATCGTCTACGGCAACAACGGCTACTCGGTGGTGACGCGGCAGGCGCCAGTGAGCCCGGGCGTCGAACGGCTCACCGTCAGGCGCTGGCTGCAGGCCCCGATCACGGTCGGTGGCTTCACCTTCCCGGCCGGGCCGAGCACGCAAGGGCCGTTCGAGTGCACTGTGGTCGGCGCGGGCACCGCCGGTCAATGGCAGTGCGTGCCGGTCCTCTGATCTGATGCGGGTATCCGCGCGCCGGCCCCTGGCGTAACTGGCCACGCGGCGGCGGCCGATTGCCGCCGCCGCAGGTTCAGCGCTTCGGCGGCGCCGCCAGGCAGCCTTCGATGCCTTCGATGAAGCGCTGGACCATGTGGTTCAGCGTGTAGCGCTTCGCGTCGCGCGCGGCCGCGGTGCGGATGCGCGAGAGTTCCGCCGGGTCGCCGAACAGTCGCAGCACGACGGCGGCGTACGCTCGAGCCTCGGCCGCGACGATGAAGCCGTTCTCGCCCGACACCAGGTACGACACCTCGGGGCCGTGGCGCGCGCCCTCGGTGGTGATCATCGGCACGCCGGCGCAGAACGCGTCCAGCACGTGCAGGCCGACGGCGCCCGGGCTGAGGTAGACCTGCGCGGTGCGGAACCACGCCGCCTTGTCGATGCCGCGCTGCACGCCGACCCACTGCAGCCACGGGCGCGTCGCAGCGGCCTCGGTGAGAACGGCGCGGCTCGGTCCGTCGCCGACGACGACCAGCCTGAACGCGGGCACTTGCGCGTGCACGAGGTCGGCCCCGGCGATGAGCAGGTCGAGCCGCTTGTCCGGATAGAGCGACCCGCAGTAGAGCCCCACCGGTGCGCCCTCAGGTGCATCGATGCGCGCCCGGCAGGCCCCCAGTTGCTCTGGCGTGACGGCCGCCAGGTCCTGCATGAACTGCTCGTTGTCGATGGCGTTGTCGAGCACGGTGATGCGCTCGCCGGGGAAGCCGTCGGCGCGCAGGATCGAGCGCGTCGCCTCGGTGTAGGCGAACCACCAGTCGACGCGGTTGACGAACCAGCGCTTCCACTTCTCGCGCAGGCCCTGCGGCGCGTCGCTTTGCAGGTTGCGGCCGTGTCCCCAGTAGCCCACCTTCTGCCCGCGGCGCACGCCCAGGCGCAGCAGCCACGGGTAGTTGGAAAGCACCCGGTTCTCCTGGATCAGCACGACCAGGTCGGCGTCGCGCAGCGCGGCCGGAAACGGCTGCCAGATGAGATCGACCCCGCGCACGCGCAGCGTGCGGTTGTGCATCAGGTCGGCCCACGGCAGGTGCCCGGTGTCCTTCTTGAGCTGCTCGGTGGCCGAGGGCTGCCCGACCACCAGCCGCACGTCGATGCCGCGCGCGGCGGCCGCCGCGCGCAGGCGATCGAAGAACGCCTGGCGGTAGTGCAGCAGCCGGTGCTGCGTGATGACGACGCGGGCGCGCACGGGGGGGTGCGCTGATGCAAGCGCCGACGCGGAAGGGTCGAGGGCCGGTTGCGAAGGACTCACGGCGGTCCCGGTTGCACGATCCAATGCTCGAAGCCTTTCTCGGAGAACTCGAAGCGGCCGCGCTCGATCATCGCCTCGTGCCGGGCGATGTCCTCGGGCGTCTTGAAGCGCGCGCCGATGACAACCGCCGGGTTGCCGCCGGCGATGCTGTAGGGCGGCACGTCCGCCTTGACGACCGAGCCGGCGGCGACGATGGCGCCGCGGCCGATGCGAACGCCCGACAGCACGACGGCGCCATAGCCGATCCAGACATCGTCGCCGACGTCGACGCCGTCGCTGCGAAACGGCGACGGGTTGCGCTCGGCGCCGACCCAGTGCCCGAAGCGCACCGGCACGCCCGGTGTGCGGAAGTCGTGGTCGCGCCGGCCGACGAAGGCCACGCGGTTGGCGACGATGACGAAGCGGCCGAAGCGACAGTTGGTCTCGATCGTCACCTCGTGGCCGAGGTAGCAGTGGTCGCCGATCTCGATGCGCTCGGGCGCCCACAGGCGCGGCCGCGAGCCCACGTGCAGGTCGGTGCCGAAGACACACGCCGGCGCGCGCGCGCCGCGCAATCGCCATCGCGTGGCCAGGCGGCGCAGCGCGGCCAGGATCGATTTCTTCAACGGATCGAGCCTCTTCTTGGAGGGTGCGTGGAGTGCGTGATGTGTGCGGAGCGACGAGCGACTCTGTCGCAATCGCCACATCTCGCAACATAACAGACCCTCAGGTCGCGATCTTCCAGCTTCGCGTTACGAACGACCGGTGCCCGTTAACAGTTCCAAGCGTCCCATCCACCTCCCCGCCCGTGAGGATTGAGTCCCCCCCGATTGAGGGGGTGCACCACTACTACTGACGTTGGAGATCTGGATGACTCGAGGACAAGCCCGCAGGAAGAATCGCGCCGCGCTCGCAGCGAGCCTGGCGCTATGCGCTGTGTTGGGAGCCTGCGGCAGTGGTGAAGAGATCGCCAGTTCCACGGGCACGACCTCCGGCGAACAACCGCCTGCCACTTCGACTTCACCCGAGCCGAGCCCCGCACCGACGACGCCGACGTCACCGGCGCCTGCGGACCCGGCTCCCGCCGACCCGGCCCCGGCCAATCAAGGCGCTCAGGCGGCCCCGGCACCTTCGGCCACCAACGTGAGCTGGACCCGTTGCGCGTCCGAGGGCGTCAGCGGCGGCGACGTCTGCGAAGTGCCGGGCACCCGCGATGTGCGCTACGGCGTGCCTGGCGCGTACAGCTACAAGCGGGTCTCGGGCAGCGTGAAGTGCAACGACGCTTCGTTCGGCGCCGGCTTCACGAACTACCAGAACTTCTGCGAGTACAGCTCGTCGCCAGACGCCGCCGCGCCTGCGCCGACGCCCTCGCCGGCTCCTGCTCCCGCACCGGCCCCAACGCCGGCACCCACGCCGTCGCCCGCGCCCGCGCCCGCGCCCGCCCCGGCGCCGGCGCCCACGCCGAGCGGCACCGCCATCGGCCCGCGCGTCGCCACGTTCACCGCGTCGGGCCCGATCACGGCCACCAGCGGCCAGGTGATCTCCGGCGTGCGCATCCAGAACCCCAACGGCGCGTGCATCGTCATCCCCGCCGGCGTCACCGGGGTCGTCGTGCGCGACTCCGACATCGGACCGTGCCGCGGCAACGGCAACGTCATCGTCAACGGCTCGGGCGCGACGATCGAACACAACCTGATCCGCGACGGCGGCCGTGGCGTGTACATGCACAACACGACGGGCGGGACGATTCGCAGGAACAAGTTCCAGGGCACCCACTCGGGCATCTCCTGCGGTCACTCGAACCCCGATTTCTGCAGCCACATCCTCGAGTTCGCCGACGTCACCAACACCACGGTCGACGGCAACGAGGTGCGCGGCACGACCAACAACGATGCCATCAGCATGTGGCAGACCTCGGGCATGAAGCTCATCAACAACGACATCGACGTGACGGTGACGCACATCCACGGCGCGGCGTTCACGATGGGCGACTCGCTGTCGGGCAAGCCCGGGCGTGACAACTACATCGCCGGCAACATCGTGCGCCAGCGCAGCCAGGCCGGCGGGGCGCGGGCGGGCATCTTCGGCTCCGAGGGCAACACGGTGCTCGAGCGCAACTGCTTCGTCAACGGCATGACGGTGATGAACTACTCGGGCGTCTTCAACGGCATCACGATCCGCAACAACGTGATCAACATGCGCGAGTCGGTGCTGATCGACACCGCCCTGGTCAGCGGCTGGAGCACGAACATCGATTCATCGGACTGCTCGCTGGTCCCGCGCTGAAGCGCCTGATGCGCGCCGCGTGAAGCGGCGCGCGACAAGACGCACGCGATTCGCGCTGCCGTCGCCCCTCGGGGCACGGCAGCGTGTTCTTTTGTGCGCGGCAAAGCATGGCCCTTGTGGCGGCGGCCGCTGCAACAATCGCGCGCATGCCTGCATGGATATTCCGCGCCTGCCACGCCGCCGTCGCCTGCCTCGCGCTGGCCGGCTGTTCACCGCGCACGCCGGCGCAGCAGGTGCTCTACGAGGGCCCCGGTGTCGCCGTGCCCACCGACTTCGGTTGCTGGCACGACACCGGCTACGTCGTGAACTGGCCCAAGCAGGGCGGCCAGGACCTCTATCACGGGCCGGATCCTGCGTTCAAGGTGCGCGCCAACCGCGTGCGCCTGTACGGCATGGGCGGGCTCGAGTGGAACGCCACCGAGAAGGCGCCCGGCACCTTCGACTGGACGCGCTGGGACGAAGCGCTCGCCAAGCTGCGCAGCACCGGCGTCAAGCACCTGACGCTCAACGTCTACAACCCGCCGAAGTTCGCGCTGCGCCACAAGCACGAGTACAGCAAGTGGGAGATGCAGCTGCCGCTGGAACGCGCGATGCTCGACCGCTGGCTCAGCGCGGTGACGCAGCGCTACCCCGAGATCGACGCGATCGAGGTGGCCAACGAGGTGTTCGCGCCCGGCATCGGCTCGGGCGTCAGCAGTTTTGTCGGCACCTCGGATGAGCTGGCGACGCTCGCCGACTGGGTGCTCGACTGGCGCCGCCGCACCGGCTGGACAGGCCAGGTCTGGGCGCCGTCGATCCCTGGCTTCAGCGACAACATCCCGGCCATGCTCGACTGGCTGCGCAAGTACCCGCGCGCCAAGGAGTTCGACGCCTTCCCGCTGCACCTGTACCACCTGATGCCCGAGCACGTGGGCAAGCGCCAGGGCAAGGAGACCGTGTACTCGGCGCTGGTCGAGTTCCGCGAGGGCCTGGCGGCGCTCGGCCTCGGGCCGATGATCGACTCGGAGAAGGGCTTCCAGCCCGGCACGGTGCGCGAGGGCACGCTGTTCAACTACGCCGTCGCCTCGCTGCTGCAGGGTGTGCAGCTGACCTGCTACTTCTTCCTCGGCAGCTACGGCAACGACGAGACGAACCTCGGCCAGCCGTTCCGCAATGCGTGGGCGAAGGAGGATCTCGAAGCGGTGGCCGACTTGGCCGGGCGCGTCATCACGAAGGTCGTCACGACGCCCGCCGGCCGCTGGCAGGTGACCTCGGTGCCCGCCGCGGCCGGCGCGGCGCGCCCCGCGGCCAGCAGCCCGGTGCCTTCGAAGCCGGCCGTCGGCCGATAAGAGCGCTGCCGCGAAGGCGGCAGCGACCGGCTTGCTCGAATCAGCCCGAACTGCGCGGCCGCGGCAGGAAGCGCAGCGAGCGCAGCCCGTGCCAGGCGGACTCGAGCACGAAGACGAACGAGCGCCAGTAGCGCGGCGCGCGCAGCTTAGGCTCGCGCAGCAGCCGGAAGATCCACTCGACGCCGAGGCGGCGCGCCAGCGGCGGTGCCCACGGCACGGCGCCGGAGTGGTAGTCGAACGCCGCGCCGACCCCCACCATCCAGGGCGCGCGCACGCGGTGCAGGTGCTCCTGGATCCAGCGCTCCTGCTTGGGCAGGCTCAGGCCCACCCAGACGATGTCGGGGCGCGTCTCGTTGATCATCTCGACGATGCGCTCGTCTTCTTCGGGCGACAGGGCGCGGAACGGCGGGCTGTAGGTGCCGCAGACGACGAGCCCGGGGTAGCGCTCACCGAGGCGGCGCGCCATCTCTTCGGGCACGCCGGGCTTGCCGCCGTAGAAGAAGTGCCGCCAGCCGTGCGCGCGGCCCTGGTCGGAGGCGGCCAGTTGCAGATACGGGCCCGTGAAACGCTCGATGCGATGCCCCCAGGCCCAGCCTGCGACGACGACGCCGACGCCGTCGCACAGCGAGAAGTCCGCCTCGCGGATGTAGCGGCCCAGCCACTCGGCGCGCAGGCCCTGGTACATCGTCTCCGTGTTGGTGATGGCGATGACGTGGCCCGGTTCGCGCGCTGCGATGACCTCGGCCATGCGCTGCATCACCTGCGGCTGCGACTGCAGGCTCACCGGCAGGCCCATGATCATCGCGGGCGCGGGGCCGGGGTTCGAAGAAGGCGTCGTGGACATGCCGGACATCTCGTGACAGTGCGCGCGGTTCGCCGCGTCAGGCGGCCGGCACGACATCGGGCTGCACCTGCGGCGCGCGCAGCACGTCGCCGTACAGGGCGAGGTAGCGATCGATCACTTCGTCGGCCGAGAACAACGTGCGCGATCTCGCGCAGGCCGCGCTCGACAGGGCCTGCCACCGCGCGCGGTCGGCCGCCAGTTGCACGATGGCCTGCGCGATCGAGGCCGGGTCGCGCACGTCGACGAGCACGCCAGCCTTGCCGCCGTCGAGCTGCCAGGCGACGCCGGAGGTCTTGGCGCCGGCGATGACCGCCAGGCCGACGGCCATTGCCTCGGCGATCGCCATGCTGCACGCCTCGAGCAACGACGGGTGCAGCAGCGCCATGCTCGTGCGCAGATGCGCAACGAGTTCGGCCTGCGCGACCGGGCCCTTGAACTGCACGCCTTCTGCGAAGCCGCGGGCCATGGCCCAGCGCTGCGCCGGGCCGCCTTCCTGATAGTCGGCGCCGAGGCACGTCAGCTTCAGCGCCGGGTCGCTGCGTCGGGCGAGCGCGAACGCCTCGAGCGCGCGCTCGCCGTTCTTCAGCTTGATCCAGCCGTTGTTGACCATCACCAGTGTCTTGCTGTCGAACGCCTGCGGCTCGCAGGGCCCGGCCTGCAGGATCGGGCCGGACAGCGGATTGGCGACCACGTCGATCGGCGTGCGCGTCAGCGAGCGCAGGTCGCGCTCGAGGTCGGGCGACACGGCGGTGAGGTGTTGGCACCGGCGCAGCACGCGGCGCGCCATGAAGTAGCGCGCCAGCCGATAAAGGTGCGGGAAGTAGCGCAGCACCTCCGCCGGTGAATCGTGCGCGGTGACCAGCGTCGGGTAGCCCGAATCGAGCGCCGCCCACGCGAACTCGTAGGTCCAGTGCGCGTGGACGATGTCGGGCCTGAAGTCGTCGATCGCCCTCAGCAGGCAGGCGCGCTCGAAGGCGAAGAAGTCCACCGCGCGCCCGCGCCGGCCGCCACTGGAACGAAACGAGCGCGGCCGCTGCGGGCAGTAGTACGCGTCGATGCCGGGGCCGCGGAAGATGCGGAACGGCTCGAGCTCGTCGACGGGCGTGTAGTAATCGGTCGAGATTGCGGCGACGCGGTGCCCGCGATCGACGAGCCCCTTGGCCAGCGCCGTCATCAACGGCGCGCCCGGGTAGCCGGGCGGCAGCGGCGCCGGGAAGTTCAGGCCGGCAGACAACGATGGCCCGCTGAAGGGCCCGACGAGCGCGACGCGCACTTTCGGCTCCGGCAAGCGCTCAGTTTGCGATGGCGTCCGCGCGGGCAGCAGCCCGGGCCGCTCCCGCGGCCGGCAATGCACCGCTGGCATCGGGCTCGGCCACTTCACGCGCGAGGTGGTCGGACAGGCGCAGCGCCAGCGCCACCAGCGTCATCGTCGGGAAGTTCGCGCCGGCGGTCGGGAACACCGAGCTGCCGGCCACGTACATGTTGCTCATGCCGTGGATGCGGCAGTGGCGGTCGACGACGCCCTGGCGCGGCGAATCGTGCATGCGCGTGGTGCCCATGTGGTGCCACGTGCCCTCGAGCGACTCGGGCCACTCACGGCCGACGAGCGGGGGGTCGAGCGCCACGTCGGCGATGCCGGCGGCGCGGATCTCCCCGGCCACGCGCTCGAAGGTGCGGTCGAACGTGCGCTTGACCTGGTCGCCCAGCCGCCAGTGCACGCGCACGCGCGGCATGCCGAGCGCGTCGCGGGCGTCGGACAGCATGACGCGGCTGTCGGGGTCGGGCGCCGGCTCGCAGATCATCTGCAGGCGCGCGTCGGTGATCATGTTGAAGTGCAGCTGCTTGAAGATGCCCACCGGCTGCAATTGGCGCGCCGCCACGAAGTTCATCGCGTTCAGCGGCTCGCGCGCCAGCGTCGCCAGGTCGCCGAGGAAGCTGTGCACCGGGTCGACCTTGCCGTGCAGGCGGAACTTCATGCGCACCAGCGCCTCGGCCGCCGGCGTGCCCTCGCCGGGGAAGATCGACGCGAACCAGACGCGCGCGTTCAGCAGTTCCTCGCGCCGCTGCACCTCGTGCGTCAGCGTCAGCTGTGCCGCCATGTGCGTGCCGAACGCGCGCACGTCGCGGTTGAGGTAGTGGAACATCGCGTCGTAGAGCTTGTTGCGACGCCAGTGCTCCTTCAGCGTCAGCCGCCCGGTGAGCAGCCGCGGGTGATCCATGAAGTATCGGCCCACCAGGTCGTTCGCATTGCCGATGCCGGCGGCGTGCTGGCGGTTGCAGGCCAGCAGCACACGCGCGTTCTCGATGCCACCGCAGGCCAGCACGACCTGCTTGGCCTGCACCGAGAACCGCTTGCCGGTGAGCGTGCGAGCGTGCACCGCCTGCACGCGCGTGCCATCGCCGCCGGTCTCGATGTCGACGACGTTGGCGTGCAGGTAGATGCGCGCATGCCGCGCCGCTTTCAGCTCACGGCGGTAGAACTTGCCGAAGCGCATCGGCAGGCTGAACTGCGACATGCTGTCGGCGACTTCGCCGCTCGGCAGCGGCATGCGGCGCACGTCGCGCCGGCCGATCGCCTGCACCCAGCGCTCGATGTCGAAGTCCACCGGCCCGAGGCGCAGCACGCGATGAGCGCGTTCGTAGAAGGGCCGCAGTTCTTCGAGCCCGAAGGGCCAGCCGCTGTGCGGGACCCAGTCGCGCTTCTCGAAGTCCTCGGCCTCCATCGGGCGGCACCAGCCGCCCCAGCAGTTGCTGCACCCGCCGAGGAAGCGGCTGCGGTAGTTGTCACCGAAGTGGTAAGGCAGGCCGACGTTCTCGCCGCGATAGAGGTCCATCGTCAGCGGATCGGGCGAATAGCCGCCGCTCTCGAGCACGACGGCGTCGATGCCCCGCCGCTCGAACTCCATGGCCATCGTCAGGCCCGCGGCCCCACCACCGATGATGCACACGGTGGACTTCACCACGCTCGCATCCTCGATGCGTCGTGCGTCGATGAACATCGTTGTCGGCTCCCTGCCCGTCCCTGGCTGCACACGCTTGCCCGCGCAGGCGCGGTGGGCAAGCCCTCAACTGCGCGCGGCCAGGAATTCCTGGTATGCCTGCCGCAGGCCTTGGGCCAACGGCGTGCTTGCTTTCCAGCCGGTGCTCGACAGCAGCCGCACGTCCATCAATTTTCTGGGCGTGCCGTCGGGCTTGCTGCGGTCGAAGACGATGTCGCCAACAAAGCCGGTGACATCACGCACGAGATGGGCCAGTTCGGCAATCGTCAGGTCGTCGCCGACGCCGATGTTCACCAGCGGCGGCTCGAAGCGGCCGGTCACCGACTCGTCGGAGCCGAGCAGCGGCTTGAAGCGCTCCTCGGGCAGCTTCATCAGGTGCACGCAGGCGTCGGCCATGTCGTCGCTGTAGAGGAATTCGCGCCGCGGCGTGCCGCTGCCCCAGACGGTGACGCTCGGCTCGCCGCGCTCGCGCGCCTCGTGGAACTTGCGCAGCAGCGCCGGGATGACGTGGCTCGTCTGCAGATCGTAGTTGTCGCCGGGGCCGTAGAGGTTGGTCGGCATCGCGGCCAGGTAACGCGTGCCGTACTGGCGGTTGTAGCTCCAGCACATCTCGATGCCGGCGATCTTCGCCAGCGCGTAGGGCCGGTTCGTGGCTTCCAGCGGCCCGGTCAGCAGGCAGCTCTCGGGCATCGGCTGCGGCGCCAGGCGCGGGTAGATGCAGCTCGAGCCGAGGAAAAGCAGCCGCTTGACGCCGTGCTGCCAGCAGGCGTGGATGACGTTGGTCTGTATCGCCAGGTTGTCGCGGATGAACTCGGCCGGGTAGGTGTTGTTGGCGACGATGCCGCCGACCTTGGCAGCAGCGAGGAAGACGAACTCGGGCTTCTCGCTGGCAAAAAACGTGTTCACCGCCGCGGCGTCGGTGAGATCGAGTTCGGCGTGCGTTCGCTGCGCGATGCGTTCGTGGCCGAGCGCGCGCAGGCGGCGCACGATGGCCGAGCCGACGAGGCCACGATGGCCGGCGACGTAGATGCGGGAATCGGGTTGCATGGGGTGCGCGGGTTGGCCTCGACCGTGTTGGCGCAACGGCACCGCGCCGTCGCCAAGGATCACTGGGTCCTGAACTGGGCCATGCAGCGAGTGACGTTCGCCGAGTACGCGTACGACAGCGCCGACGCGGTGCTGCGCCGCTCGCGGCCGACGCCGCAGCCGACAGTCAGGCTGCGCAGCGGGCTCCACTCGACGCCCAGCCGGTACTCGGTCAGGCTGTCTTCACCCGCCGGCAAGACGCCGGTGGCGTCGACCAGGTCGCGGTTCAGGCGGCGCGCCATCAACTGCGCCTTGATCTTGCCGGTGACGAGGTAATCGACCTCCACCTGGCCGGCGGTAGCCAGCGGGCTGCTCACCGCGGCGGCGCCGGGCGTGCGCTGGCTGAAGGTCGTCTCGGCGCCGGTGTCGCGGACGTAGCTCGCCGTCACGCCCAGCTTGCCCGTCGGCTTGTAGTTCCACGACACGAGGCCGGTGGTCGTGCGCACCTCGCGCACGACAAATCCTTCATGGTCCTCGCTCGTGCGGCTGAGGCGGGCCGTCAGCATGCTGGCACCGGTGGGCACCCAGACGGCCTGCAGGTCCACGTCGTTGCGGTCGTAGTCGTCGGAGCGCACCGCGGCGCCCGTCGGCCCGGCGTACGGGAAGCTGCCATCGGTGCGCCGCACGCCGAGCCCGAGCGTCAGTGCCCCGCCGGGCCGGTACTTGACGCCGGCCGAAACGGTGTCCTGCTCGAACGCGTTGCCCGATTCGACCGAGAAGTCCAGTTCGCGCCGCGTGTAGCCGGCCTCGAGCGACAGCAGCGAGACGAGCCCGTACTGGCCGCGCGCGACGAACTCGTCGGCCGTCTGCAGCACCTTGCCGCTGGCGGCCGTGAAGCCCAGGTCGGCGCCGTAGCGCGCCAGCGCGCGGTCGCGCGAGGCGCTCAGGCGCCCTTCGAACGCGTCGGCCGCCGACCAGTCGAGGCCGACGAGCAGGTTGCCGCCGGTGTGGTTGAGGTCCTTGCTTTCGTCGTGACGGACTGCACGCAAGGCGAAGTCGGCGAACAGTCGCTGCCGGCCGATCGGCTGGTCGATGCCCGCCAGCAGCGAGGTGACCGAGACCGTGTCGCGCGTCGGCGAGGCCGCGTCGTCGACGCGGAACAGGTTCGACTCGCGCACCAGCGACTGGCTGGCACCGACGTAGTAGGGGTTCGGCTCCTGCGCCAGTGCACCGGCCGAGGCGAGGCTGGCGATGCAGGCGAGGGCGAGGCGGGCGCGGCGGGGGTTCTGCGTGTCCATGCCGCAGTCTACTGAATGCGCAAGCGACATCAGTAGGCCGAGCGGTCGAAGAACGCGACGCGGATCGTGCGCAGGATGATCTTCAGGTCGAGCCACAGCGACCAGGTGCGCAGGTACTCGATGTCGAGCTCGACGCGCGCGCGCATCTTCTCGACCGTGTCGGTCTCGCCGCGCAGGCCGTTGACCTGCGCCCAGCCGGTGATGCCCGGGCGCACCTTGTGCCGCACCATGTAGGCCTTGATCGTCTGGCTGTACAGCTCGTTGTGCGCCACCGCGTGCGGGCGCGGGCCGACGATGCTCATGCGCCCTTGCAGCACGTTGAAGAACTGCGGCAGCTCGTCCAGCGAGGTGCGGCGGATGAAGCGCCCGAACGGCGTGATGCGCGGGTCGTCGCGCGTGGCCTGCTTGACGACCGGGCCGTTGTCCTGCGTCGTCATCGAGCGGAACTTGTAGACCCAGATCTCCTCGCCATCCAGGCCGTTGCGGCGCTGGCGGAAGATCACCGGGCCGGGCGAGCTGAGCTTCACGCCGACCGCCAGCGCCAGCAGCAACGGCGAGATCAGCGTCAGGATGACCGACGCGAGCACGATGTCGCTGATGCGCTTGACCAGGCCGTTGATGCCGGTGAACGGCGTCTCGCAGATGCCGACGACCGGCACGCCGTTCACGGCGCGCAGCCGGCCCTGGATGATGCCGACGGCCGACACGTCGGGCACGAAGAAGATCGACGCCGTCGTGCTCTGCACGCCTTCGAGCAGCGCGCGGATGCGCGGCTGCGAGCTCAGCGGCAGCGTGATGTAGACGTCTTTCACGCCGTTCTCGCGGATGTACGGCACGAGGTCGGTCAGGCCGCCGAGCAGCTTGCCGCCGGCATCGGCGTGCAGCCGCTCGGTGCCGCGGTCGTCGAACCAGCCGACGATCTCGGTGCCCGAGCTGCGCCCGGCCGTCAGCGCCCGCGCCGCCGCGACGCCGGGCATGCCGGCACCCACGATCACGGCCGTGCGCCGCGACTGCGGCATCTGTGCGCTCTTGCGATAGGCCGCGCTGCCCAGCGTCACCGCCTGCCATTGCAGCAGCGGCGTGACGACGGCCCACAGCAGCAGCACGCGCGGCTCGAAGTACTGCATGCTGTTCGTGGCCCATTCGCAGATGAGCAGCACGCTCATCAGGAACAGCCACGAGCGGCCGATGTCGGCGGCCACCGCGAGCCCGCCCTTGCCGAAGCGGTTGCGGCCCGGGAAGGTCAGCGCGAACAGCAGCACGCTCAGCACGACGTCCGGGCGCCGCAACTCGCCGGTGAGCACGAGGGTCAGGACCAGGAAGACCGCCACCGTGACGATCGGCTCCAGCGCCGCGGCCACCAGCGTCAGCAGCGGCGGCGGCGCCTCGGAGATCGTGGCGCCATTGCTCGACACCGGGCCCGTGCCAGGAGCGCGCGCCGAGCCCTCCGGCGTGATGCCCCGCTGGCCATCGACGCGTGCGGTGGTGGTCGGAGCACGAGACAGGTCCATGAGAGTCGGCATGAAGGGTGACCGCAGGAGTGCAACCGTCTGTGTATGGGCTGCGATTCTTGGCAGTGCCTGCGTCGCCGCCGACTCCCGATTCGGGGGGGTGAAGGCCGTAAATGCGTGCCGATTGCGCGCCCGCAACGCCCGGCTGCTGCGTGGCGTCGCTTCGACCGCTTCTAGGGGGTCACGCTGCACGGAGCCGGGTATCGGGTGACCTGCTTCCGTCGCTGCCGTTTCTTGCCGCACCACTTCGCTGCACTCCTTCCGTTTGCGGAGCCTTGCCGCGCACCCCGCGTCTTGCACGGGCCGCATGCCTGCCCGCCAAGGGCCCCACGTGGGCAGGCCATGTGCCCGGATGGCCCCTGCGGTCGAGGGGTGCCGCCGCTGGCAGCGCTTGGCCCGCGCGCCGATCGCAGCGTTTCTCAGGCGCCGGCGAGCCAGCCGCGCATGCCGTCCCACAGCAGCTTCAGGCCCGTCAGCAGCATGCCGGCGAGGAAGAGCCGGGTGAACAGCGCCGGCGATACCTGCCGCACGAGCGCGACACCGATGCGCACGCCGATCACCGGCAGCGGCAGCAGCACGAGCGAGGTCACCATGTTGGTGGCGTCGATGAGCCCGAGCAGCGCATACGGCAGCCACTTGCTGAGGTTGAGAACGGCAAAGAACACCGCCATCGTGGCGCTGAAGACCAGCGGTGCCAGCTTCAGCGGCAGCACGTAGAAGCCGATCGGCGGGCTGCCTGCGTGCGCGACGAAGCTCGTGAAGCCCGACAGCAGCGCCATCAGCCGCCCGAGGCCCGGCCCCGGCGGCGGCGCGTCGGCGCGCGCGGGTTTGAGCCGGATGGCGACGAAGACGAGCGTCAGGAGCCCGACCAGCGCCGCTACCGCCGGCCCTGACAGCCACTCGAACAGCGCCCAGCCCACCGCCACGCCGGCCAGCCCCGGCGGCAGCAGCAGGCGCACGAGGCGCCAGTCGCAATGCCGCAGCAGCTGGCTGAGGCCCATCACATCGGCGACGAACAACAGCGGCAGCATGATTGCCGCCGCCTGCGGCACCGGCACGGCCAGCGCCATCAGCGGCACGGCCAGCGCGCCGGCGCCGGCCAGAAGGCCGCTCTTTGCGAGGCCCATCAGCAGCGCCGCCGGCACGGCCACGGCATAGAACAGCGGATCGTCGATCAACAAGGCGGCGAGAATTCTGCGCGTGTTCCAACCCTCGCAAGCCGACGTGCGGCGATTCTTCTGCCGCACCCGCGCCCGCCAGCAGGCCGGCCTGCCGCTGGAGGCGATGCAGCTCGTCGCCGCGCGCTGGATCGACCAGCACCCCGAGTACCACGGCGAGCTGGCTGACGAGGCGGCGGCGCTGGCCGCCGTCTACGAGGTCGAGGACGGCCGCACGAACCCGTTCCTGCACCTGTCGATGCACCTGACGATCGAAGAGCAGGTCAGCATCGACCAGCCCACCGGCATCCGCCAGGCGGTGCGGTTGCTCGCCGCGCGGCGCGGCTCGCTGCACGAGGCGCACCACGAGGTGATGGAGTGCCTGGGCGAGATGATCTGGGCCTCGCAGCGCAGCGGCCTGCCCCCGGATGGGGCGGCCTACCTCGAAGCGGTGCGCCGGCGCGCCACGGCGGGCTGAGGGCAACGCGCGCGCAAGCCGGGCTCAATCCGGGCTCAATCCGGGCGCAAGCCG
Source organism: Betaproteobacteria bacterium (assembly GCA_016716535.1). GTDB lineage: Bacteria > Pseudomonadota > Gammaproteobacteria > Burkholderiales > Burkholderiaceae_C > Rubrivivax. The sequence goes on from JADJWD010000006.1 coordinate 192,628, forward strand.
CGCAAACCGCACGAACCCGCGCGCGGCGCCGGGCGCGATACGTGCATTCCCTGATCGTCGCGGCCGCTACGGCAGCGGCGGGCGCATCGACAATCGCGCCGACCCAGAAACGGCCCTGCGCGCCGGCGCCGCCGGACACCGTGCGCCACAGCCTGCGGAGACACCCCCTTCGTGCAAGCCCTCCTCAAACTCTCCGGCTTCATCGACCGGATCAACCTGCTGCTCGGCAAGCTCGTCATGTGGCTGGTGCTGGCCGCGGTGTTGATCAGCGCCGGCAACGCCATCGTGCGCAAGGCGTTCAACATCGGCTCGAATGCCTGGCTCGAGATCCAGTGGTACCTGTTCGCCGCCGTCTTCATGCTCGGTGTCGGGTACGTGATGCTGAAGAACGCGCACGTGCGCATCGACTTCATCTCGAGCAAGCTCAGCCCGCGCACGAACGCGGCCATCGACGCCATCGGCATCGTCGTCTTCACGATCCCGCTGTCGATCATCATGCTCAAGCTCGGTTGGCCGCTGTTCGAGCGCGCCTGGGCGACCGGCGAGATGAGCGAGAACGCCGGCGGCCTCGTGCGCTGGCCGGTGCTGGCGCTGCTGCCGGCCGGCTTCGTGATCCTGCTGGCGCAGGCGGTCTCGGAGCTGATCAAGCGCCTGGCCTTCCTCGGCGGCCACCGCGCCGCGCCGTTCACCGAGTTCGAGACCCGCACCGAGGAGGAGCTGATCGCCGAGGAGCTGGCCAAGGAAGCCGCGCAACGCGAACAGGCGCTCGCCGCCGCCACGAAGGCGCACTGACCATGACCCAGTTCATCGCCCAGAACTTCGTGCCGTTGCTGTTCTGCGGCCTCTTGTTCTTCCTGCTCACCGGCATTCCGGTCGCCTTCGGCCTGGCCGCCACCGGCTTGCTGTTCGGCTTCATCGGCATGGCCGTCGATCTCTTCCCGCAGACGCTGTTCCAGGCGCTGCCGCTGCGGGTGTTCGGCATCATGAAGAACGAGACGCTGCTGGCGATCCCGTTCTTCACCTTCATGGGCATCATCCTCGAGCGCTCGGGCATGGCCGAGGACCTGCTCGAGACGGTGGGTCAGGTGTTCGGCCCGGTGCGCGGCGGCCTCGCGGTGGCCGTCATCCTGGTCGGCGCGCTGCTGGCGGCGACCACCGGCGTCGTCGCCGCGGCGGTGATCAGCATGGGCCTGATCTCGCTGCCGATCATGCTGCGCTACGGCTACAACCGCACGATCGCCACGGGCACCATCACTGCCAGCGGCACGCTGGCGCAGGCGATCCCGCCGTCGCTGGTGCTCATCGTGCTGGCCGACCAGATGGGCCGCTCGGTCGGCGACATGTACGCCGGCGCGCTGATGCCCGGGCTGCTGCTGGTCGGGCTGTACCTCACCTTCGTGGCCATCGTCGCTTTCGTGCGCCCGGCCTGGGTGCCGGCGTTGCCGCAGGAAGCGCGCATCTACCGCGAGCCCGGCGGCGCCTCGGGCCACCGCTCGCTGATCGTGCTCCTGGCCATCTGCGCCGTCGCCGGCTGGGCGTGGACGAAGGTGCACCACGCCTTCATGGTGTGGGCCACCGACCGCGCCACGCCCTCGCCCGGCGACGAGCGCTTCATCATGGCGATGACGGTCGCTTCGCTGCTGGCGCTCGTGCTGGCGCTCGTCAACCGCGCCTTCAAGGCCGGGCTGCTGTCGCGCCTGGCCGAGCAGGTGACGTTCGTGCTGATCCCGCCGCTGGTGCTGATCTTCCTCGTGCTGGGCACCATCTTTCTGGGCGTCGCCACGCCCACCGAGGGCGGCGCGATGGGCGCCGTCGGCGCGCTCGTGATGGCCGCCGGCCGCAAGCGGCTGAACCTCGACCTCACGAAGCAGGCGCTGGACAGCACCGCGAAGCTGGCGACCTTCGTGCTGTTCATCCTCATCGGCAGCACGGTCTTCAGCTTCACCTTCAACGCCGCCGACGGCCACGTCTGGGTCGAGCACCTCTTCGCCAGCCTGCCCGGCGGCGCGTTGGGCTTCCTCATCGTCGTCAACCTGCTCGTCTTCATCCTCGGCTGCTTCATCGACTTCTTCGAGATCGCCTTCATCGTCATCCCGATGCTGCTGCCGGTGGCCGAGAAGATCCTGCCCGGCCTGCTGCCAGGCGTGCCGGTCGACGCGGTGATGATCTGGTTCGGCGTCATCATCGCGATGAACCTGCAGACGTCGTTCCTGACGCCGCCGTTCGGATTTGCCCTCTTCTACCTGCGCAGCGTCGCCGCGAAGACCGACTACAAGGACCGCATCACCGGCGCCACCATTCCCGCGGTGACGACGGCGCAGATCTACAAGGGCTCGATCGCCTTCATCGTGCTGCAGGTGCTGATGGTTGCCGCCGTCATCGCCTGGCCCGGCATGGTCGTCGGCGGCCTCGACGGCGGGCCGAAGATCGACGCCGACCGCGTGCTCGAGGAGATGCGCATGCCCGAACGCGCACCGCTGGAGGCGCCGCCGTCCGGTGCCGCGCCCGGCGCAGCGACCGACCTGCCCGCCCCGGTGCGTGAACCCGCCGAAGACCCGAACCAGGCGGTGCTCGACGCGCTGAAGCGCGAGCGCGAGGCGGCAGCCTCGGCGGTGAAGAAGTAGCACGCAACGGCGCGGGCCCCGTCGGCGCCCGAACCGACCGCATGGCGCCGCCCTCCCCGTACGCACCGCCGGCTGCCGGGCGCGCGCCATGGGCGATCGGCGCTGCCTACGTGGCGGTGTTCCTGGCGCTCGACTGGGTGAGCTACATCCGCCCGTTCCAGGGCCTGAACATCACGCCATGGAACCCGCAGCCGGCGCTGGCCGTGGCGCTGTTGATCGTCAACCCGCGCTGGCTGTGGCTCGTGTGGTTGAGCCTCGTGACGGCCGAACTCGCCGTGCGCGGGCTGCCCGCCGACTGGTTCGTCACGCTCGCCGCGACCGCCGTGCTCGGGCTTTGCTACGCGGCGATCGCGCGCACGCTGCAGGCGCGGCTCGACCCCACCAGCGGCCTCGCGCGCCGCGCCGACCTGCTGCGCTTCACGGTCATCATCGTCGGCGGCGCGCTCGTCAGCGGCACCGCGTATGTCGCGACCTTCTACGTCGGCGGCATCGGCCCGCGCGGCGAGTTCTTCGAGGCGGTGGCCCGATTCTGGGTCGGCGACGCGGTCGGCATGATCGTGCTGCTGCCGATGCTGCTGATGCTGCTGCACCCGGCGCGGCGGGCGTCGCTGGCGGCCACGCTGCGCAACCGCGAGGCCTGGCTGATCGCCCTGGCGATCGCGGCGCTCGTGCTGCTCGTCTTCGGCCGCGCCGACCGCGACCACTTCAAGTTCTTCTACGTGCTGCTGCTGCCGGTGGTGTGGGCCGCGGCACGGCTGGGGCTGTCGGGCGCGGTGCTCGCCGCGGGGCTGACGCAGATCGGCCTCATCGCCGCGGTGCAGTCGGCGCCGAACGCCGACCTCACCGTCTTCGAGCTACAGGTGCTGATGGCCGTGGTGACGATGACCGGCCTGATGCTCGGCGTCGTCGTCGACGAGCGCGAACGCGCAGCGATCGAGTTGAAAGGCAGCCTGCGCCTGGCCGCCGCCGGGCAGATGGCCGCGGCGCTGGCGCACGAGCTGAGCCAGCCGCTGACGGCGCTGAACAGCTACGCGCAGGCGGCGCGGCAGCTCGCGGCTTCCGCCGACATCCCCGAGGCCGAACGCCTGCCGCGCCTGCTGGAGGTCTCCGGCCGCATGGCCGACGACGCGCTGCGCGCCAGCGACGTCGTCAAGCGGCTGCGCGACTTCTTCCGCTCCGGCAGCACGCAGCTGCGCGTCGCGGCGATCGGCCCGCTCATCGACGACGTCGTCGCGGCCGGCTCGCGCCGCGCGGCGGCCTTGGGCGTGCGCGTCGACGTCGATCTCGATCCCGCGCTGCCGCGGGTGCTGATGGACGAGGTGCAGATCGCCGTCGTGCTGCGCAACCTGATGGCCAACGCGCTGGATGCCGCTTCGGCCAACGCAGGCAACGCGGCGAATGCAGCGAATGCAGCGCCACGCGCCGTGCGCGTGCACGCCCGCCTGCGCAAGGGCTCGCTCGGCGTCGACGTGTTCGACAGCGGCAGCGGCGTGCCGGCCGACCGGCTGCCGACGCTGTTCGAACCCGGCCCGTCGGAGAAGGCCGGCGGCATGGGCGTGGGCCTGAGCATCTGCCGCGCCATCGTCGAGGCCCATGGCGGCCAGCTGTGGGCCGAACCCGGCCCTTCGGGCCATTTCGCCTTCACGCTGCCGCTTGCCGACGGCGAGCCCGCTTACCATGCGCCGTGAACATGCACCGTGACACGGTCTTCATCGTCGACGACGACGCGTCGGTCCGCGACGCGCTGTCGCTGCTGCTCAGCCTGCACGGCCACGCCACGGCCACGTTTGCCAGCGCCGAGGACTTCCTCGCCGCGCTGCAGCCCGGCTGGCGCGGCTGCGTCGTGCTCGACATCCGCATGCCGGGGCTCTCGGGGCTGGAGCTGCAGCAGCGGCTGCTCGACGTGGCGCCGGCGCTGCCGGTGGTGATGATCACCGCGCACGGCGACGTCGCCGCGGCGCGCCAGGCGTTCCTCGCGCACGCCGTCGACTTCATCGAGAAGCCCTTCGATGCCGAGCAGCTGCTGGGGGCCATCCGCTCGGCGCTGGCCGGCGGCCACGGCACCCAGGGCGGACGTGCCGGCGCGGCCGGCGCGCACGGTGCGCCGCCGGCCGGCGCCGCGCCGGCGCGCGATGCCGGCACCGCGCTCGCGACGCTGTCGGCGCGCGAGCGCGAGGTGATGGCCCTGCTCGTCCAGGGGCTGCACAACCGCCGCATCGCCGAGGAACTGGGCATCAGCCCGCGCACGGTCGAAGTGCACAAGGCGCGCGTGCTCGACAAGCTCGGCGTCAACAACGTCGTCGAACTGGTGCGGCGGATCGGCCCCGACCGAGGCTGAAAGCACGCTCGGCGCGGTTCGAGCCAAGGGCTCGAACCCGCGTACCCGAAGGCGCGGGGCGCAGCCCGCTTGCGGCCCCTGAGGGCGACCGACGCCGGCGTGCCCTTACGCGCCACCGCGTACGTCCGCGCGCGAATTTCCCGCCGCGTCGCAAGCCCCTACGCTCGCCTCGATGAGGAGCCCCGGCGTGCCTGCGACCGAACAAATCGACAACCCCTGCCAGCCGCTGCCCGCGAGCGCGTTGGCACGATGAACCGGCTCTGGCTCGCCCTGTTGCCGGACCTGCGCCGCTTTCCGCCCGCCGAGCGCGCTGACGCGCTGCGAGAAGCGCGCGGCACGGCGCTCGACGCATCCGAACTGCTCGGCCTGGCCGCCGGGCTCGTCGGCGTTGTCGCGTTCACCCGCTACGCGCTCGCCGGCGCGGTGACCGCGTCACCCAAGGCCGCACTCAACTTCGGCGTCGCGCTGCCGCTGCTGGCGCTGCTGCTCGGCCCCGTGCACCTGCGGCGCCTCAAGCGCGGCCTGCGCGACCAGATCGAAAGGCGCGAGCCGCGATGACCACCGTGCAATGGGTGGGCGCCGGGCTCTTCGCGCTGGCGCTGGTGCACACCTTCTCGACCAAGTTCTTCGAGCACATGGCGCACCGGCGGCCCGACCACGCCGGCATCTGGCACCTGCTCGGCGAGGTCGAGGTCGTCTTCGGCTTCTGGGCGATGGTGCTCATCGTCGCGATGATGGTGATGCAGGGCCGCACGGCGGCGACCGACTACCTCGACTCGCGCAACTTCACCGAGCCGATGTTCGTGTTCGCGATCATGGTCATCGCCGGCAGCCGCGCCGTGCTGCACCTGGCGCGGCGCATCGTCGACGTGCTGGCGCGCGCGCTGCCGTTGGCCGGCGGCATGTCGTTCTACCTGATCGCTCTGGCCGTCGTGCCGCTGCTCGGCTCGCTGATCACCGAGCCGGCGGCGATGACGCTGGCCGCGCTGATGCTGCGCGAGCGCATCTTCAGCGTTGCGGGGGTCAGCCAGCGGCTGAAGTACGCGACGCTCGGCGTGCTGTTCGTCAACATCTCGATCGGCGGCACGCTGACGCCGTTCGCCGCGCCGCCGGTGCTGATGGTGGCTGCGAAGTGGCAGTGGGACACCATGTTCATGTTGACCCACTTCGGCTGGCGGGCGGCGCTGGCGGTGGTCGTCAACGCCGCGCTGGCGACGATGATCTTCCGCCGCGAGCTGGCCGGGCTGGCACCGCGCGGCGAGGCCGGCGGCACCGAGGTGCCGCGCTGGGTGGTGCTGCTGCACGTGCTGTTCCTCGGCGGCGTCGTCGCCTTCGCGCACCACCCGCCGATGTTCATGGGCCTGTTCCTGTTCTTCATGGGCTTCGCGACCGCGTACCCGAAGTTCCAGGACCGGCTGATCCTGCGCGAGGGCCTGCTCGTCGCGTTCTTCCTCGCCGGCCTCGTCGTGCTGGGCGGCCAGCAGCAGTGGTGGCTCGAGCCGCTGTTGCGCGGCATGGATGCCGACACCGTCTACTTCGGCGCCGCGGCGCTGACCGCGATCACCGACAACGCCGCGCTCACCTACCTCGGCTCGCTGGTCGAGGGCTTGAGCGACGAGTTCAAGGTCGCGCTCGTCGCCGGTGCCGTCACCGGCGGCGGCCTGACGGTGATCGCCAACGCACCGAACCCCGCCGGCTTCGCCATCCTGCGCGGGCACTTCGAAGACGAGGCGATCAACCCGCTCGGGCTGCTGGCGGCGGCGCTGCCGCCGACGCTCGTCGCCATCGTGGCCTTCAGGCTGCTCTGACCTTCAGGAGGCACCTCATGCCGCACGACGCCTGGAACGACCTCACGTCCTGGTGGGCCACTGTGCCGCCGGAATTCGCCTTCCTGCTCGCGTTGCCGTTTGCCGTCGCGGCGCTGGGGCTGTGGGCCGACGGCCGCTTACGCGCGCCCTGAAACGCCGAAGGCCCCGCAGGGCGGGGCCTTCATGGCTGGCTTGCCTGAAGCGCTCGCGCGCGCCGGCGCCTTACAGCCGCTGCCGCTGCATGAAGTCGTCGAAGGTCGCCTCGGTGTAGCGGAACCACAGGTTCGAGTCGCGGCGGAAGGTGGCGTAGTCCTCGTAGATCTTCTTCCACGCCGCGTTGGTGGCGCCGATCTCGCTGTACAGCGCGATCGCCTCCTTGAAGGCAGCGTCCATCAGGTCCTTCGGGAACGGGAAGAGCTTGGCGCCGCCGGCGACGAGCTGCTTCAGCGACTGCGCGTTCTTGCCGTCGTACTTGCCGACCATGTCCATGTGGCAGTAGCCGCAGGCCACTTCGATCATCGACTTGTACTCGGCCGGCAGCGCGTCGTAGGCCTTGGCGTTCACGTGCAGCTCGAGGCCCGGGCCGCCTTCCCACCAGCCCGGGTAGGCATAGAAAGGCGCGACCTTGTAGAAGCCGAGCTTCAGGTCGTCGTACGGGCCGACCCACTCGGCGGCGTCGATCGTGCCCTTCTCGAGGGCCTGGTAGATTTCGCCGCCGGGAATGTTCTGCGGGACGCCGCCGATGCGCTCGACGACGCGGCCGCCGAAGCCGCCGACGCGGAACTTGACGCCCTTGAAGTCGGCCAGGCTCTTGATTTCCTTGCGGAACCAGCCGCCCATCTGGGCGCCGGTGTTGCCCATCGGGAAGTTGACGATGTTGTACGTGCGATAGAAATCGCGCATCAACTTCAAGCCGTTGCCTTCGTAGTACCACGCGGCCATCTGGCGCGCGTTGAGGCCGAACGGAATCGCGCACGACAGCGCGAACACCGGGTCCTTGCCGAAGTAGTAATACGGCGCCGTGTTGGCCATCTCGACCGTGCCGTCCTTGACGGCGTCGATCGTGCCGAACGCGGGCACCAGTTCACCCGGCGGGTGCGTCGTGATCGTGAACTTGCCGCCGCTCATCTCCTTCATCTTCGCGGCGAAGACGTCGTTGACACCGAACAGCGTGTCCAGCGACTTCGGAAAGCTGGATGTCAGGCGCCAGCGCAGCGTGGTCTGCGCATGCACGGCCGGCGCAATGCCGGCGGCCAGCACGCCGGCAATGCCTGCGCCCTGGACGAAGGAACGACGTTCCATCACTTGTCTCCTTGAATAGAACCCCGGTTGAACAAGGTGCGGACACAAAAGGCGCCGAAGAAGCGCCCATTGAGACCCACCACGCGGGAAATTCTAGGAGTCGCGTACGGCCAATTCCGGGCGGGTTTTCCCGCTCGGAGTTCGATGCTGCGCCGGCCGCACCGAAGCGGTGAACCGGCAGGCCAAGCTGACGACAGCGCAGCGATCGGTTCGCCGAGCGCCCCTTCAGGCGCCGGCCAGTTTCATGCGCTCGACGAGCACCGAGCCCACCGTCTTGCTGCCCTGCGTGTAGCGGTCGGCACCGACGGCGACGATGTCGCGCAGCATGTCCTTCAGGTTGCCGGCGATGGTCACCTCGTGCACCGGGTGCACGATGCGCCCGCCCTCGACCCAGTAGCCGGCGGCGCCGCGTGAGTAGTCGCCGGTGACCATGTTGACTCCCTGGCCCATCAGCTCGGTGACGAAGAGGCCGCGGCCGAGCTTGCGCAGCATCGCGTCGAGGTCGTCGCCGGGCTGCGTCAGGCGGCTCGTGAGCGTCAGGTTCTGCGAGCCGCCGGCATGCCCGGTGGTGCGCATGCCGAGCTTGCGCGCCGAGTAGCTGCTGAGGAAGTAGCCCTGCACGACGCCGCCGGCGACGACGCGCCGCGCGCGCGTGCGCACGCCCTCGTCGTCGAACGGCGCACTGCCTTTGCCTTTGGGCTCGTGCGGGTCTTCGTCGAGGTCGAGGTGCCCGGCGAGCACTTGAGTACCGAGCGCATCGACGAGAAAGCTCGCCTTGCGGTACAGCGCGCCGCCGGAGACCGCGCCGACGAAGCTGCCGACGAGCCCCGCGGCCAGCGGCGCTTCGAACAGCACCGGCACTTCGCCGGTGGGCACGCGGCTCGCGCCCAGCCGCGCCAGCGCGCGGTGCGCCGCATAACGGCCGACCTCCTCGGGGTCGGCCAGTTCGCTGGCGTCGCGCATGCTCGTGTACCAGGCGTCGCGCTGCATGTCGCGGCCGCGGCTGCCGGGTCGCGTGGCGATCGGCGACACCGAGATGTAGTGGCGCGAACTCGCATACCCGCCGCGAAACCCGCGCGTGTTGCCGGCCCAGAAGTGCGCCTGCTGCGCCGAGACGCCGGCGCCTTCGCTGTTGGTGATCTGGCGGCTGACGGCCAGTGCCGCGTCTTCACAACTGTGCGCAATCGCCGCGGCGGCCGCGGCATCGATGTCCCACGGGTGGAAGAGGTCGAGGTTGCGCGCGGCCTCCTCAGCGCTGGCCAGGTCGTCGGCCTCGGGCAGGCCGGCCGCGGGATCCTCGGCCGTGAAGCGCGCGATGTCGTAGGCCGCCTGCACCGTCTGGCGGATCGCCGAGGGCGAGAAGTCCGACGTGCTCGCGTTGCCGCGCCGCTGCCCGAGATAGACGCTGACGCCGAGCGACTTGTCGCGGTTGCGCTCGACGTTCTCGAGTTCACCCTTGCGCACCGAAACCGACAGGCCCATGCCCTCGCTGACCTCGGCGCCGGCGTCGCTGGCGCCCAGCCGCCGCGCCTCGGCGAGCGTGTCTTCGACGAGTTGCCGGAACTGGTCCTGCGTGAAGGCAAAGCCGTGGGACGCGTGGCGCGAAGTGCTCATCGGGGGCTTCGAATAGGGGCTCGAACTATGATACCGACCCCCTCTCAGTTGCCAGCTCGCCGCCGATGAACCGCCGCGCCGCGCCGCACCGCGGCCTCGATGTCCACTATGGCGGCGAAGCCGCCGACGCGGCCGCCCGCCCCAGCAAGACGCAGCTCAAGCGCGAATCGGCTTCGCTGCAGGACCTGGGCGCCGAACTGGTTCTGCTCAACGACGAACGCTTGGCCGCCCTCGAGATGCCCGAGCCGCTGCGCGACGCGATCGCCGAGTACCGCCGCACGCGATCGCACGAGGGCCGCCGGCGGCAGATGCAGTACATCGGCAAGCTGATGCGCCACGTCGACGACGAGCCGCTGCGCGAAGCGGTGGCGGCCAGCAAGCTCGGCTCGGCGCGCGAGGCGCTCGCGCTGCACGAAGCCGAACGCTGGCGCGCCGAGATGATTGCCGACGACGCGGCCGTCGGCCGCTGGCTCGCCGAGCGCCCCGACAGCGACGCGCAACACCTGCGCAGCCTGGTGCGCGCCGCGCGCCGCGACGCCGCGGGCCTGGCCCCCGAGGCGCGGCAGCCGAAGAGCTATCGCGAGCTGTTCCAGTACATCCGTCCGCACCTTTGAACGCCATGAACACGAGCCCCACCCCCGCCAGCAACGCGCACGACGCCGTGCGCATCGGCCTCGTCTCGGTGAGCGACCGCGCCAGCAGCGGCGTCTACGACGACCAGGGCATCCCGGCGCTGCAGGAGTGGCTCGCGCGCGCGCTGAAGAACCCGCTGACGTGGGAGACGCGCCTCGTCCCCGACGAAGAGCCGCGCATCGCCGCCGCGCTCGTCGAGCTCGTCGACCAGGCGCGCTGCGACCTCGTCTTCACGACCGGCGGCACCGGCCCGGCGCCGCGCGACGTGACGCCCGAGGCGACGCTTTCGATCGCGCACAAGGTGATGCCGGGCTTCGGCGAGCAGATGCGGCAGGTGAGCCTGGCGTTCGTGCCCACCGCGATCCTGTCGCGCCAGGTGGCGGTGATCCGCGGCAAGACGCTCGTCGTCAACCTGCCCGGCCAGCCGAAGTCGATCGCCGAGACGCTGCAGGGGCTGCCGAAGAACACGCCACCGGTGCACGGCGTCTTCGCCGCCATCCCCTACTGCATCGACCTGATCGGCGGGCCGTACCTCGAAACGGACGACGAGGTCTGCAAGGCGTTCAGGCCGAAGTCGGCGGTGCGCAAGCCGGCCGCGTAGCAGGTCCGTCCGGGCCTACTTCACCAGCCGGCTCAGCCGCTCGGCGTCGAAGTGCTCTTCGGTCGCCGCGTCCTGCGGCACGCAGTCGCCGGCGGGCAGCTCGCGCGAGCGCGCCGAGAGCTTCTCGATCGCCTGCCAGATCAGCGCGATCTGGTGCTCGTGGCCGGCGGCGTTGTCGATCAGCCCCTTCAGCGCCAGCGCCAGCGGGTCGTCGCCCTGCGTCACGCCGTAGGCGGAAAAGCCCATCTTCGCCGCCGCCTCCTCGCGCTGCGCATCGGCGCTCTTTTGCACGATGCGCGCCGGGATGCCCACCGCGGTGGCACCGGCCGGCACCGGCTGCAGCAGCACGGCGTTGCTGCCGACGCGCGCGCCGTCGCCGACCGTGAAGCCGCCCAGCACCTTGGCGCCGGCGCTGACGATGACGCCGCGGCCGAGCGTCGGATGGCGCTTCGTGCCTTTGCCGAGTGACGTGCCGCCGAGCGTCACGCCCTGGTAGATCGTGCACTCGTCGCCGATCTCGGCCGTCTCGCCGATGACGACGCCCATGCCGTGGTCGATGAAGACACGCCGGCCGATCGTCGCGCCGGGGTGGATCTCGATGCCGGTGAAGAAGCGCCCGACGTGCGAGATGAAGCGGCCGAGCCAGCGCAGGCCCATGTGCCAGCAGGCATGCGCCCAGCGGTGCAACACCAGCGCGTGCAGCCCCGGATAACACGTCAGCACCTCGAACGACGAGCGCGCGGCAGGGTCGCGCTCACGGATGCAGGCGATGTCTTCTCGAAGGCGTTCGAACCACATGGTGCGCGGCAGTGTAGCGGGCGTGTCCATCGGCCGCCGGCGGTGCGTTGATCAGCCCTCGTGGCCGCTTTGCGACCCGGTGTCCTTGGCCGCCCCAGACGCGTTAGACGCGTTTGACCCCTTCGCGCCCTGTGCCGCATCCGCCGCAGCCCGCGCGATGCCGCGCAGGATGTGCACCTCCTCCTCGGTGAGCCGGGCCCGATTGGCAAGCTGGTTCAGCCTCGGCACGAGCTTCTTCGGTGCCGCCGGGTCGAGAAAACCGATGCGCACGAGCGTCTCCTGCCAATGCGCCAGCATGCCCTGCACCGCCGCCGCGTCGGCCCAGCGCACAGCCGGCGTGCGCGGCTGCACGCCGAAGCCGCCCAGCGCCTGCCGCCAGTCGTAGGCGATCAGCTGCACGGCCTGCGCGAGGTTCAGCGAGCCGTAACCCGGATGGGTGGGGATCGAAAGACACAGGTGGCAGCGGTAGACATCGTCGTTGGCCAGGCCCGTGCGCTCGGGACCGAAGACAAACGCGACGCGGTGCCCGGCCGCCGCCGCGTCGGGCAAGGCGGCGCGCGGCGCCAGCGTCGGCGGGCCGAAGTCGCGCGGCGTCATCGCCGTGGCGCAGGCGAGCGTCGCGCCCGCCAGCGCCTCGGCGAGCGTGTCGACGCAGCGCGCGGCGCGCAGCACGTCGGTGGCGCCGCTGGCGCGCGCCAGCGCCTCGTCGTCGAGCGCCAGGCCCGCATGCCGCGGTCGCACGAGCACCAGGCGCCCAAAGCCCATCACGCGGATCGCACGCGCCGCCGCGCCCACGTTGCCGGCGTGGCTCGGCTCGACGAGGACGAAGCTCGTTGCGTCGGCCTCGGCGTGGCTGGTTTCGTCGGGCACGGAAGGCATGGAGGACATGTCTCGTCGGCGTTGTCGGTGCGGCGCGCCGTCGCCGCTTCGAGGCAGTCCGCGAAGGGGCGCCGGTAGAATCGCGGGCCCTCGCAACGAGGCGACGCCATTGTCGCGTGCGCTGCCCGCGCGCCCTCGTTGATGCTCTTTCAACCCGCCAGCCGTCTGCAATCTCCCCCATGTCGCAAGCCCTGCACCCCATGCTCAACATCGCCGTCAAGGCGGCGCGCGCGGCGGGCGCGATCATCAACCGGGCGGCGCTCGACCTCGACTTGCTGCAGGTGGGCAGCAAGGGCCCGAACGACTTCGTCACCGAGGTCGACCGCGCGGCCGAGACGGCCATCATCGACACGCTGCTCGAGGCCTACCCCGAGCACGGCATCCTCGCCGAGGAATCCGGGCGCGAACGCGGCAACCGCACGAGCGAGTTCGTCTGGATCATCGATCCGCTGGACGGCACGACCAACTTCGTGCACGGCCTGCCGGTGTACGCGGTCAGCATCGCGCTCGAGCACCGCGGCCAGGTGCAGCAGGCGGTCGTCTACGACCCTTCGCGCAACGACCTCTTCTACGCCAGCCGCGGCCGCGGCGCCTTCCTCAACGACCGCCGGCTGCGCGTGTCCAAGCGCACGCGGCTGGCCGAAGCGCTGGTGGGCACCGGGTTCCCGTTCCGCAAGGGCGACAACTTCAAGCGCTACCTGAAGATGTTCGAAGAGGTCATGCAGCACTGCGCCGGCGTGCGCCGCCCGGGCGCTGCGGCGCTGGACCTGTGCTACGTGGCCGCCGGCTGGTACGACGGCTTCTTCGAAACGGGGCTGTCGCCGTGGGACATCGCCGCCGGCTCGCTGCTGGTCACCGAGGCCGGCGGCCTGATCGGCAACTTCACCGGCGAGGCCGACTACCTGCACCAGCGCGAGGTGGTGGCCGGCAACCCGCGCATCTACGGCCAGCTCGTGCAGACGCTGAAGCCGTACACGCGCGTCATCAAGGAGGGCGGCGAAGGCGAGGCGGGTGCGTCGCCTGAGGCTGCCGCGCCCGATGCGACGGCGGCGTTCGTCGCCGCCGCAGGTGCGACCCCGATGCCGGCCGACGGGGCGCCCGGCGGCGAGGCGGCCGAAGGAACACCGGCGCCAGCCAAGCGCGCGCCGATCCGCGTGCGCCGCGCCGCGGTGCCGGCGACGGGCTCCACCAAGGCACCGCCGCCTCCCAAGACTCGGCGTTAGGGTCTCATCCGTTCGCTCCTTCGCGCTGCACATCCGCGACTGGAGCGACGCCGTTGACCACGAAGCGCATCGCACCTTCGTCAACTGGATCGGCTGCGCGGTCGGCGCGGCGCGGCACGAGAGCGTCGAGGCGGCGCTCGCCGCGGTGCAGGTCGGCATCGACGTCGCCTGCCGCGTGGGCAACGCCGTCTACCCCGAGCACTACGACCGCGGCTGGCACATCACCGGCAGCACCGGCATGCTCGGCGCCGCGGCCGCCTGCGCGCGGCTCCTGGGCCTGGACGAACAGCGCACGACGATGGCGCTGGGCATCGCGGCCAGCCAGCCGGTGGGCCTGCGCGAGCAGTTCGGCACGATGACCAAGCCGCTGCACCCCGGCGCCGCGGCGCGCGCCGGGCTGATGTCGGCGCTGATGGCCGCACACGGCTTCACTGCCAGCACGCGCGCGCTCGAAGCGCCGCGTGGGCTGATGCAGGTGTTCTCGACGAAGTGCGACTGGCGCGAGATCCACGACGCGCTTGGCGAGCGCTTCGAGATCAGCTTCAACACCTACAAGCCCTTTGCCTGCGGCATCGTCATCCACCCCTGCATCGAGGCCTGCGTGCGCCTGCGCGAGCAGGGTGTGATGGCCGCCGATATCGAGCGCATCGAACTGCGCGTGCATTCACTCGTGCTCGAACTCACCGGCAAGAAGGAGCCGGCCGACGGCCTGGCGGCCAAGTTCAGCGTCTACCACGGCTGCGCCGCCGGCCTCGTCTTCGGCCGCGCCGGCGAGCACGAGTACGCCGACGCCGTCGTCACGCGGCCCGACATCGTCGAGCTGCGCCGGCGCGTCACCGCCACCGTCGACGCCGACGTGGCCGAAGACGCCGCGCACGCCACCGCGGTGCTGCGCGACGGCCGGCGCGTCGAGGTGCACATCGACCACGCCGTCGGCTCGCTCGAGCGGCCGATGAGCGACGCGGCGCTCGAGGACAAGTTCCGCTCGCTCGCCGAGCCGGTGTTGGGCGCCAAGGCGTCGTCGCGCCTGCTGCAGGCGGCGTGGGCGGTCGCGTCGGCGGCGGCCGCACGTGTCGCCGACTTGGCGCGGCCCTGACGATCGGGCGGCGCCGGTCCCAGGCTCGAAAAGGGCCGAAGGCGGCGGCGGGCTTCGCCGTGGTTGGCGCGGCGCAGCCGCCGGGGGCCGGGGGCACGGCCGCCTAGAATCCGCGCCGTCATGACGCTCCGCCGCGCTCTCGCGCTGTGCCTCGCTGCCGTGCTGTGCTGGTCGAGCCTGTCGACGCAGGAGTCCTGGCTGGACGTCATCGCCAGCGCCGATCCGGCGTGCCCGTCCCGGCCCGGGCCCGACGGGCACGACGCCGCTCCTGCCGGCCTGCCGTCCGGCGGCTCGGTCGGCGACCATCACCTCGACGACCAGCCGGGGCAGCCGACCGACGCCGCCGCCGACCAGCCCGTGCTGCCCGTGCGGGCCGCTGGCGTGGAGACGCACGAGCCGGCCCGCCTCGCTCCCGCCTGGCCGGCCGGCAAGCGGCATGCAGCGCCGTCGCTGGATGGGCCGATGCGCCCGCCGCGCGCCACGCGCCCTCTCGCTTGAGCGTCGGCGCGGGCCGCCCGGCCGCGCTCGCGCCGCCTTGCCGCCGGCCCGCCGTCGCGCCGCCAGCCTCCCGCATCCGATCCGCCGCGGCCCGTCGAAGCCGCGCGCCGCCCCTGACATGGAAATCGCCCTCCTCTTCGCCCTCATCGTGCTCAATGGCGGCTTCGCCATGTCCGAGATCGCCCTCGTCACGGCGCGCAAAGCCCGGCTCCAGAAACTCGTCGACGCGGGCGACCGCAGCGCCAGGGCCGCCGTGCAGCTCGGCGAGGACCCGACCCGCTTCCTGTCGACGATCCAGATCGGCATCACCTCGATCGGCGTGCTCAACGGCATCGTCGGCGAGGCAGCGCTCGCCGCGCCGCTGGCGCACTGGCTGGCCTCGCTCGGCCTGCCCGAGCCCTATACGAGCTACGGCGCCACCGGCCTCGTGGTGGTCGCCATCACCTACTTCTCCATCGTCGTCGGCGAACTCGTGCCCAAGCGGCTGGGGCAGTCGAATCCCGAGACGCTGGCGCGCCTCGTGGCGCGGCCGATCGAGTGGCTCGCCATCGCCACCAAGCCCTTCGTGCGCCTGCTGTCGCTGTCCACGCAGGCGCTGCTGCGGCTGCTGCGCGTGCGCGACAACACGGGCGCCGCCGTCACCGAGGAGGAGATCCACGCCGTGCTCGCCGAAGGCACGAGCGCCGGCGTCATCGAGCGCCAGGAACACACGATGGTGCGCAACGTCTTCCGCCTCGACGACCGCCAGATCGGCTCGCTGATGGTGCCGCGCGGCAGCGTCGTCGTACTAGACGTCGACGACCCGGTCGAGGAGCACCTGGCGCGCATCGAGCGCTCGGACCACGCGCGCTTCCCGGTCGTCAAGGGCGGCCTGTCGAACGTGATCGGCGTGCTGAACGCGCGCCAGTGGCTCTCGCGCTCGATGCGCGGCGAGCCCCGTCCGCTGGCCGAACAGCCGCTGCAGCAACCCTTGTACGTGCCCGAGACGCTCACAGGCATGGAGCTGCTGGACAACTTCCGCAGCTCCGACGTGCACATGGCCTTCGTCATCGACGAGTACGGCGAGGTGCAGGGCATCGTGACGCTGCAGGACCTGATCGAGGCCATCACCGGCGAGTTCAACCCGCGCGACCCCGCTTCGTCGTGGGCGGTGCAGCGCGACGACGGCTCCTGGCTGCTCGACGGCCACATCCCGGTGCCCGAACTGAAGGACCGCCTGCAGCTCAGCCGCGTGCCCGAGGAGGAGCGCGGCCGCTACCACACGCTGTCGGGCATGCTGATGCTGCTGACCGGCCGCCTGCCGAAGGTGGCCGACGCGGTGGAGTGGGAGGGCTGGCGGCTCGAGATCGTCGACCTCGACGGCAAGGCCATCGACAAGGTGCTGGCCACGCGCAAGGCCCCCGCGCCCGAGACCGGCGATGCGCGCGCCGCCTGACGCCGCGCCGCCCCGGCCGGCGGCGCCGCCACCCCGCTCGTGGGTCCGCCGCAGCCTGGACGACTTCGCCTTGATGGGCTTCACGCTCGTCGCGCTCGTGCTGTGCTTCCTGATCGCCCGGCCGTTCGTCACGTCGTTGGCGTGGGCCGCCGCGCTGGCCGTCGTCTGCTGGCCGCTGCACCGGCGCATCGCCGGGCGCATGCGCTGGCCCGGCGCCGCTGCGGCGTGCTCGCTGGCCGTCGTCGCCGCGCTGCTGGTCGTGCCGTCGGTGTTGCTCGTCCCCGGCCTCGTCGACGAGGCCCTCGGCGGCTATCGGCTCGTGCGCACGGGCATCGAGTCGGGCGCGTGGAACGCCGCGCTGGCCCGCCATCCCTTGCTCGGCCCGGCCTGGGAAGCGCTGCGCCAGCGCCTCGACCTCGGCGACGTGCTGCAGCAGGCCGGCGCGCTGCTCACGGCGCTCGGCTCGCTGGCCGTGCGCTGGTCGTTCGTCGGCACGGTCGAGCTGGCGCTGACGGCGTTCTTCCTCTTCTACTTCCTGCGCGACCACGCCACGCTGCTGGCCGGCCTGCGCGCGCTGCTGCCGCTGGCGCCGGCCGAGGCCGACCGCCTCTTCGCCACCGTGCACGACACCGTCCTCGCCACCGTGTACGGCAAGGTGCTCGTGGCCGTCGTCCAGGGCCTGCTCGGCGGCCTGATGTTCTGGTGGCTCGACCTGCCGGCGGCCTGGTTCTGGGCCGTCGTGATGGGCGTGCTGTCGGTCATCCCGCTGCTCGGCCCGCCACTCGTGTGGGTGCCGGCGGCGCTGCTGCTGCTGCTCGACGGCCAGTGGGCGCAGGCGCTGCTGCTGCTCGGCTGGGGCGCGGCCGTCGTCGGCCTGGCCGACAACGTGCTCTACCCCTTCGTCGTGGGCCGCCACCTGCATTTGCACACCGTGCCCTTGCTCGTTGCGCTCATCGGCGGCGTGGTCGTGTTCGGCGCGGTCGGGTTCTTCCTCGGGCCGGTGGTGCTGGCCACGACGCTAGCGCTGCTGCAGGTCTGGCAGGGGCGGCGGCCATCCGCCCCGACGCCAGGCGGCTGACGCCCCCAGACCGGCCCGAGGCGGATCGGCTGGGCGGCGGGCCGGCCGGGCAGAACACCGGCCTCGCCTACCATGCGCGCCGCGATGACCGAAGCCAACCGCGCCGCGCTGCCCTGGCAGGGCGATCTCTCCGCCCACACGCCGATGATGCAGCAGTACCTGCGCATCAAAGCCGAGCACCCGGACACGCTCGTCTTCTACCGGATGGGCGACTTCTACGAGCTCTTCTTCGACGACGCGCGCAAGGCGAACCGGCTGCTCGACATCACGCTCACGACGCGCGGGCAGAGCGCCGGCGAGCCGGTGGTGATGGCCGGCGTGCCGGTGCATTCGGTCGAGAGTTATCTCGCGCGGCTGATCAAGCTCGGCGAGGCGGTCGCGGTGGCCGAGCAGGTGGGCGATGTGGCCACGGCGAAGGGGCCGGTCGAGCGCAAGGTGGTGCGTGTCGTCACGCCGGGCACGGTCACCGACACCGCGCTGCTCGCCGAGCGCGCCGACACGCTGCTGCTGGCGCTGCACAAGCTGCGCGTCAAGCGTGCGGGCGGCGCGGGTGATGCGAACGGTGCGGGCGGCACCGGCGGCTCAGGCGGCTTCATCTTCGGCCTCGCGTGGCTGGCGCTTTCCAGTGGCGAGCTCGGTCTCACCGAATGCAGCGAGCGCGACCTGCCCGGCTGGCTGGCGCGGCTCGACCCGGCCGAGGTGCTGCACGAAAGCGGCGCGCCGCTGCCCGTGGCGTTGGAGGGCCTGCGCGCCGCACGCACGCCACGCCCGGCATGGCAGTTCGACGCCACGCTCGGCGAGCGCCGGCTGCGCGAGCAGCTGCGCGTCGCCACGCTCGCCGGCTTCCAGGCCGAGGGGCTGCCGGCCGCGCACGCCGCCGCCGCCGCGCTGCTCGCGTTCGCCGAACACACGCAAGGCCAGGCGCTCGCGCACGTGCACACGCTGCGCGTCGCGCGCACGGCCGATCTGCTCGAGCTGCCGCCTTCGACGCACCGCAACCTCGAGCTGACGCAGACGCTGCGCGGCGAAAGCGGCCCCGGCGCGCCGACGCTGCTGTCGCTGCTGGACACCTGCCGCACCGGCATGGGCAGCCGCCTGCTGCGCCACTGGCTCACGCACCCGGCCCGCGCGCGCGACGAGGCGAGGCAGCGCCATGCCGCGATCGCGGCGCTGATCGCCGGCGACGCCGATACGCCGCCCGGGCTTGCCGGCACACGCGGCTTCGAGCCGCCGCGCGACGCGCTGCGCGGTGTCGCCGACGTCGAGCGCATCACGGCACGCATCGCGTTGCGCCAGGTGCGCCCGCGTGAGCTGTCGGGCCTGCGCGCCACGCTGGCCGTGCTGCCGGCGCTGGCCGCCTGCACGCCATGCACGCCCTGTACGCCATCCGGCGGCGCGGCCGCGCCCCTGCTCGCGCGGCTGCATGCCGCCTTCGTGCCCGACCCCGCGCTCGCGCGCGAGCTCGCCACGATCGCCGAGGAGCCCGCCGTGCAGTTGCGCGACGGCGGCGTCATCGCCGCCGGCATCGACGCCGAGCTCGACGAACTGCGCCACATCAATGCGCACGGCGACGCCTTCCTCGTCGAGCTGGAAGCGCGCGAACGCGCGCGCACCGGCATCCCGAACCTGCGCGTGCAGTTCAACAAGGTGCACGGCTTCTACATCGAGGTCACCGGCTCGCACCTGGACAAGGTGCCCACCAACTACCAGCGCCGGCAGACGCTGAAGAGCGCCGAGCGCTTCATCACGCCCGAGCTCAAGGCCTTCGAAGACAAGGCGCTGGCCGCCGAAGAGCGGGCGCTGGCGCGCGAGAAGTGGCTCTACGAGCAGCTGCTCGACCGCCTGCAGGCGCACCTGCCGGCGCTGGCTGCGCTGGCGCGCGCGCTCGCCACGCTCGACGCGCTGGCGGCGCTGGCCGAACGCGCGACGACGCTGGACTGGTGCCGGCCGGAGTTCGTCGGCCACCCGTGCATCGACATCGACAGCGGCCGGCACCCGGTGGTCGAGGCGCGGCTGGCGCAAGGCGGTGGCGCAGGCGGCGGCGGCGAAGGCACGCCCTTCATCCCCAACCACTGCCGGCTCGACGCGAAGACGCGCATGCTCGTCGTCACCGGCCCGAACATGGGCGGCAAGAGCACCTTCATGCGCCAGGTGGCGCTGATCGTGCTGCTCGCGGCGATGGGCTCGTACGTGCCGGCCATGCGCTGCCGGCTCGGGCCGATCGACGCCATCCACACGCGCATCGGCGCCGCCGACGACCTGGCCAACGCGCAGAGCACGTTCATGCTCGAGATGACCGAGGCGGCGGCCATCGTGCATGGCGCCACCGACCAGAGCCTCGTGCTGATGGACGAGATCGGCCGTGGCACGAGCACCTTCGACGGCCTGGCGCTCGCCGCGGCGATCGCCACGCACCTGCACGACAGGAACCGCGCCTTCACGCTGTTCGCCACGCACTACTTCGAGCTGACCGAGTTCCCGGCCACGCACGAGCGGGCGATCAACGTGCACGTCGGCGCGGTCGAAAGCGGGCACGACGTGGTCTTCCTGCACCAGATCGAACCGGGCCCCGCCAGCCGCAGCTACGGCGTGCAGGTGGCGCGGCTCGCCGGCATGCCGGCCGGGCTGATCCGCCAGGCGCGCGCGACGCTCGAGGCGCTGGAAGACAAGGCACGCGCCGGCGTCGCGCAGGTGGACCTCTTCGCACCGCCGCCGGCCGCCCCCACGCCCGAGCCGAGCGCGCTCGAGCGGGCGCTGGCTGCCGTCGACCCCGACCGGCTCTCGCCGCGCGAGGCCCTGGAGGCGCTCTATCGCCTGAAGCAACTCGCGGGCAGCGGCGGCTGAGCGCGCGGCGCCAGCGACGTCCGAGGTGCCGCCTCGATTGGCGCGCCCGGGCGCCACGCAATGGCCCTTGCGACGCTGCCGGCGCGGCGGAAACATCGCGCCATCCCGAGCGTCCGGGCGCCATGCTCTCACCGCACCCCGCCACGATCGACGGCCGTGCCATCACGCCGTCGTTCGACCCCGCCACCCCTGCCCCGCGAGCGCCGGCGGCCATCGAAAGGTCGCGCGTGCAGGTGCTCGCCGCCGACGGCGCGCCGGCCGCGCAGGCCTGGGTGCGCGCGCTCGCGGCCGAGGGCCTGCGCGTCGACCTCGTCGACGACGACGCCGCCGACCCGGCGCCGGGCATCGCGGCGCGGGTGCTCGACGCCGGCGCGACGCTGGCACCACAGCTCGCAAGGCTGCGCGGGCTGCGCGAACGCGCGCCGCGCCTGCCGCTGATGGTGGTGGTGCGCGGCCTGCGCGACCTCGACCACGTGCTGGCGCTGGAGATGGGCGCCGACGACGTCGTCGATGCCGCGCTTGCCGCGCCCGTGGTGGCCGCGCGGCTGCGCGCGCTGGCCCGCCGCTCGCCGGGCGCCGGCGAGGCGTCGGCGCCGGAGCCGCCCACGCAGCTGCGCTTCGGCGCGCTGCACCTGCGGCGCGTCGAGCGCGAAGTGCGCCTGGCCGACACGCCGGTGCCGCTCACCGAGGGCGAGTTCGAGGTGCTGTGGCTGCTGGCCAGCCATGCCGGCCAGGCGCTCGCGCGGCGCGAGATCCTCAAGCACGTGCGCGGCCTCGACGACCAGCCGCTGGACCGCAGCATCGACAGCCGCGTCTACCGCATCCGCGCCAAGCTGGGCGACGGCCGCGACGGCCCGGCGCGCATCCGTACCGTGCGTCACCAGGGGTACGCGTTCTCGCCGGGCGGCTGGTGAGCCGGGCGCGCTACCGGGCCGCCGATGCCGCGGCGGCGCGGCGGGTGGCCGCAAGGCCCTGCCGCAGTTCCTCCAGCAGACCCTCGAGCGCCGCATCGAGCACGGCGTCGCTCCAGTCGCCGTAGCCGAGCACCAGGCCCTGCGGGCGATCGGCGGGGCGCCCGCTCCAGTGCATGGCCGACAGCGGCTCCAGCACCAGCCCACGGGCGCGCAAGCGGCGCAGCCAGTCGAGGTCGCTCTCCCCTTCGGGCAGGTGCAGGCAGGCGGTGGGCACCGGCGTCAGCGGTTCGGCGCGCACGGGGGCCGGCAGCCGGTCGGCGAGCGCCCCCTGGACGCGCTTGCGCCGTCGCGCATAGCGCTCCCGTAGCGCCGCGATGCGCGCATGCAGGTGGCCGCGATCGATGAACTCGGCCAGCGCCCATTGCGTGGCCGCCGGCGCGCGCGGCCCCCACAGCGTCATCGCCTCGGCGAACGGCCGGGCCAGCGCCGCCGGCACGACCACGTAGCCCAGGCGCAGCGACGGGAACATCACGCTCTCGAACGTGCCGAGCAGGAACACACGGTCGCGGTCGCGCCGCGCCAGCGCCGGCGGCTGCACCTCGCGCGGCCACAGCTCGTCATTGAAGTGGCCCTCCACGATCCAGCGGCCGTGCCGGCGCGCCCAGTCGATCAGCTCGTCGCCGCGCGCGACCGCGGTGCGCCGGCCAAGCGGGTGCTGGCCGAGCGGGTGCAGGTACGCGAGCGTGGCCGCGGGGTCGCGCCGGCGCGCGGCGTCGACGTCGAAGCCGTGTGCGTCCAGCGGCACGCCGGTGACGCGGGCGCCCAGGCTGTGCAGCAGGGTCGGCAGCGACGAGTGCGTGGGCTCCTCCACCCACATCGAGCCGCCGGCCGGCAGCAGCAGCCGCACGAGCAGGTTGAGCCCCTCGGCGGGGCTCGCGACGACGACCACCTGCTCGGCGCGGCAGGCCACGCCGCGCATCACGCCGAGGTAGCGGGCGACCGCCTCGCGCAGCGCCGGCAGGCCGGTACAGGGCACGAGGCCAAGCAGGTCGCGCCGGCGGTCGGCCGCGGCCTCGACGAGCAGCCGGCGCCAGACCGGCAGCGCAAAGCCATCGAGGTCGATGGCGCGCGGATGCAGCGTCGGCGGGCGCTGCGGCACGAAGTTGCATTCGAGGCGCACGGCCGCCGCCGGGCCCGTGCCCGCGCCTGCGCCTGCGCCGAGGCGCGCGGCCTGCGCCAGCACATGGTGGGCCAGGTCGCTCGGCTGGCGCGGCTGCGCCGGCGATCGCAGCCCGGCCGCGGCCAGCGACGCGGCGGCCGCCTCGACGTAGGTGCCGTCGCCGACGCGGCGCCGGATCAGCCCTTCGAGCTGCAGTTGCGCGAAGGCCTCGTCGACCGCGCCGCGCGCCAGCCGCCAGTCCGCGGCCAGTTGCCGCGCCGAGGGCAGACGGTCGCCGGGCGCGAGCGCGCCGCCGGCCATCGCGTTGCGGATGGCCCGATAGACACGCACGTGCTGAGGCGCCGGGCGGCGCTCGCCTTCGTCGATCACCGGCGGGATGAAGGCGCCGCTGGCGGGCTTGCTCATCGCCCGCCTCCGTGCGGCGCAGGGCCCGACGCGACGGCGCGCGCCGTCGGGCGCGGGCCGAGGACTTCGCGCAGGACGCCGCCGAGCTGCCGCATCGCGGCGTCGATGCGCGCGGGATCGTCGGCGCCGTACCCGAACACGAGGCCGCTCGAGCCACGCTGCGGCCACGAGTAGGCGGACAGCAGTTCGGTGGCGAAGCCGTCCGTGCCCAGGCGCTGCGCCAGCGGCTCGTCGGCGCAGCCGGGCGGCAGGTGCAGGCAACCGTGCGTGCCGCCCAGCAGCGGCCCCACGCGCACCGGCTCCGGCAGGTGCCTGGCGACGGCGTCGAGCGCCGCGTCCCGGCGCTCGCGATAGACACCGCGCATGCGCCGCAGGTGCGCGCTCAGGTGCCCTTCTTGCATGAAGCGCGCCAGCGCCTGCTGCAGCGCCAGCGGCGGGTGGTCGCCGAAGAGCCCGCGCACCGCCGTGAAGGCGGGCACCAGGCGGCGCGGCACGACGAGGTAGGACAGCCGCAGCGCCGGGAACATCACGCCGTTGAAGCTGCCGAGGAAGAGCACGGGGTTGCCGTCGTCGAGCGCCGACGCCGCAGGCTCCGCGCTGCCGACGTTCGTTGCGGCCGCGTGCGGACCGGGCGTCGGCGCCGCGGCCGCGCCCTGCGCGCCCTGCGCGCCCTGCGCGCGCTGCGCGTGCGCCGCGGCCAGCGCCGGTGGCACGGCCCCGTCGTGCACGATCTCGCCGAGGTGGTCGCCTTCGATGACCCAGGCGCGGCACGCCCGCGCCCAGGCCAGCAGCGCCACGCGGCGCGGCGCCGACAGCCGCGCCCCGGTGGGGTACTGATGCAGCGGGTGCACGTAGATGAGCGACGGCGCCGGGCAGGCGCGCCGCGCCGCCTCGACGTCCAGGCCCTCGTCGTCGACCGGCGCACCGTGCAGGTCGACCGGCGGCAGCCCCACGGTGCGGGCGATGCTCATGTAGCCGGGCCGCTCGACGACGACCGCATCGCCGGGCTCGAGCAGCACGCGCACGACGAGGTCCAGCGCCTGCAGCGGTCCGTTCAGGATGATGACCTGGTCGGCGCTGCACTCAAGCGCCCTCGTCAACGCGAGATGGCGCGCCGTGGCTTCGCGCAGCGCCGGCCAGCCGGCCGGCAGGCCGTAGAAGAGGCTGGCCCGGTCGGCCTCGGCGTGTGCGGCGCCCATGCAGCGGCGCCACGCCGGCAACGGGAAGAGCGCGACGTCGGGCACGCGCGGGTCGAGCATCGGGCGCGCGCCGGCATAACGCCGCTCCTGCGGCGGGCCCTGCCCCGGCGGCGCACCCAGGCGCAGCAGCGGCGCCAGGCCGTCCAGGGCCTCGCCGGCCTGCCGGGCCAGTGCGCCGCGGCCGCTCACCTCGTGCACCATCCCCGGCGGCAGCCGGCGGGCGATGAAGCTGCCGCGCCCGGCGCGGCGCTCGATCAGCCCCTCGCGCGCCAGCCGCATCAGCGCCTCGTCGACGGCGCCGCGGGCCACGCTCCAGGCCCGCGACAGCTCACGGGCCGAGGGCAGCCGCAGGCCCGGCCACAACAGGCCCTCGACGATGGCCGACGAGACGTGCCGGTAGACCCACGTCCGCGCCGACGCCTCGGGCAACGCGGCGTCGGAACCGCGCGAGGGGCGGGCCGCCAGGAAGCCCGCCGGCAGCGCTTCGCCGGCGCGGGCGGCGCCGGCTGCACCAGGGCCTTCGATGACGGTCGAGGCGGGCATCCGGGCCATTCTGCGCGCGAGCCTCGGGCCAAGCCAACTTGGCACGCGACAGGGCCGAACAATGGTCCTTGCCGACCCGCGGGCGGGGCGCCGAAGATCGGCGCACCATGGACGCACGGCCCGCGCCGTTCCCGCGCCAGTGACCGAGCCAACGCCTTCCGTCGACCGCACCGCCCGTGCCGTGCCGGCCGGTGCGCCGCCGGCCCGCGAGGCCGAGTCCGAAGCGCCGCCGGGTGCGTCGGCGCAGCGGCTGGGCGAGTGGCCCGCGCCGGCGCCGGCCGCCGACCCCGGCGCGATGCCTGGCGGCGAAGGGCGCGCTGCGCGGCTGCTGCTCTTCGTCGGCGCGGCCGCGCGGCCCGAGGCGTCGCTGGCCAGCCTGCTCGCGCGGGAGGGCCTGCGCTGCCTGAGCCTGCCCGGAGCCGAGCAGGCGGTGCGCGCCGCCGCGCTGGCCCGCTTCGACGCCGTGCTCATCGACGCGTCGCTCGTCGACGGTCGCGCCATCGACGCCCTGGCGTCGTCGCACGGTTGCCCGATCGTCGTCCTCGCCGACGAGGCCGACGAGATCGACGAGATCGTCGCGCTGGAACTCGGCGCCGATCTCTACCTGGTGCGCCCGCTCGCGCCGCGCCGCCTGCGCGCCCACGTGCGGGCGTTGCTGCGGCGCCGCGCCGCGGCCGGATCGGCGGCGGGAACGCCGCTCGGATCGCCGATCGGATCGCCGGCCGGAACGCCGACCCGATCACCGACCGGGGCCACGGCGCCAGCGGCCGCATCGCTGCAGGCCGGCGGGTGGACGCTCGAGCCGGCCCGGTTGCGGCTGGTCCGCGGCGCTCGCAACGTGCGCCTCACGCACGCACAGGCGGCGATGCTGCGCAGCCTGATGACGGCGGCCGGCGACATCGTGTCGGCCGAGGACCTGCATGCCGCCCTGCCGCGACACGAGCGGTTGCAGGTGCGCAGCCTGCGCGTGCACGTGCACCGCCTGCGGCAGCGCCTGCGCGACGAAGGCGTCGACGAGCTGCAGATCGAGGCCGTGCGCGGCAGCGGCTACGCGCTGGCCCTGCCCTGCGCGCAGGCCGCCTGACGGCGGGCCGTCCGCGTCCGATCCCGCCCGGGGCGGCCTGGCGCTAGAAGCGGAACGACGCGTTCAGGTAGACGACGCGCCCGCGCGGGTCGTACAGGGTGATGTCGTAGCCGGCCTGGAACTGGTTGCTGGTCGGGATGAACAGCGGCGGATCCTTGTCGAAGAGGTTGCGCGCGCCGAGGGCGACCTTCAGGTTCTTGATGCCCGTCCAGGCCACCTGCGCGTCGTAGATCGACTGCGCGGGCACGCGGTGCTCGTTGCCGTTCAGGTCGTTGCCGTCGCGGTAGCCGCGGTAGTAGTTCTGCGCGAAGGTCAGCGCCCACGGGCCGGTCGTCCAGGTCGCGCTCAGGTAGTGCTTCCAGCGCAGCACGACGCCGTCGTTCACCGCCGCCGCGGTGCTGAGCACGGGATCGCCGTTCGGGCCCTCGACGATGGTGCCCACCTTGCGCGAGACGGCGCCGCCCGGGCTCGTCTGGTCGAACTGGATGAAGTAGGTGCCCGACAGGCCCAGGTCCAGCCGGCTGCCGCCCAACGGCACGCGCCACTGCGCCTCCAGGTCGATGCCGCGCACCTTGGCGCTGCCCACGTTCTGCAGCGTCTGGATGATCGACTCGATGTCGTTGCTGCCTGGTGTCAGCGTCACGAGGCCGGCGAAGGCGGGGTCGCCGGCGCGGAAGCGCGACACCACCTCCTGCGCCGAGGGCGCCGAGATGATGTCCTCGACCTTGAACTGGAAGTAGTCGATGCCCACCGTCAGGTCGCGCAGCGGCTGCAGCACGAGGCCGAGGGTCGCCTGCCGCGACTTCTCGGGCTTCAGCGCCGGGTTGCCGCCGGTCAGCGAGTTGACCTGCAGGTCGGTCTGGCCGGTGCCGCCCGGGCCGTCGTCGTTGAACTGCTCCGAGCTGCCCAGCGTCTGCGGCTGCCACAGATCGATCAGCGTCGGCGCGCGGAAGCCGGTGCCGACGGAGCCGCGCACCAGCACCTCGCGCACCGGCTGGTAGCGCACCGCGCCCTTGAACGTGGACGAGTTGCCGACGTCGTCGTAGCGGTCGTGGCGCGCCGCCACGGTGCCGTCCAGGCCCTTGAGGATCGGGATGTTCAGCTCGCCGAAGGCCGAGCCGATCTTGCGGTCGCGGTCCACCGGCGGCAACGCGCCGCCGAGGCCGGCGATGTCGCCGGTGCTCAGGGCCGGACTCGGCGTCGTGACCAGCGACTCCAGGCGCGCCTGCAGCCCGGCGGCGTACTGCAGCGGGCCGGCCGGCAGCGGCACGATGTCGCCCGAGATGCGCCCGTCGAACGAGGTGCTCTCGCTGCGGGCGTCGAGCGTCGCGCCGGTGTACTTGGCGCCGGCGGCGGCGAGCGCGGCGTTGAACGCCGCCGACTGCGTCAGCGACCAGGGGTTGTAGTCGCTCGTCGGCGCGTTCACCACGCGTGCGAAGGCCACCTGCGAGAAGTAGCCGTCAGGGACCGTGCCCGAGAGCTTGTTCTGGTTGCGCACGGCCGCCACTTCCCAGTCCTGGCCGGCGAAAGCGCCGCGCAGGCCGAGCGACAGCCGCGTCTGCGTGGCCGTGTCCTCCTGCGTGCGGTCGCCGAAGTCGAACACGCGCGCCGTCACCGCCAGCGGCTGCCCGACGAGCGCGCCGAAGCCCTGCGCCGTGAGGTACGCGGCGGCGATGGCGTAGTTCGGGTTGGTCGGCCGGATGATCAGTGCCGGCTCCACGCCCTGCTGCGCGAAGAGCGCATCGGTGATCATGAAGCTGCGCCGCAGCGGGCTCGGCTGGAAGCGCTGCGTGACGACGCTGCGCGAGTACAGCGCATCGGCGAACGCCTCCAGGTTGTCGGAGATCGAGAAGACGAAGTTGCCGGTCAGCGCCCTCGACTCGGTCTTCGGCACGAGGCCGACGAAGGCGTTGCTGTCGAAGGTGCAGAAGGGCGCGCCGTTCGTCGTCAGCGTCGGGTCGCGGTACATGTTGATCTGCTCGCACTGGTTGGCGGCGGCGAGCGGGTTGCCGTAGCCGGTGCCCGGGCTGTTGCCAAAGCCGGGCTGGCGGCCCGGCGTGTTGCCGACGACGCCCTCGGCCGTCGGGTCGAAGGGCGCGCCGGTGCCGGGGTTGTAGCCGCCCTCGATGTTGCCCTGGCCGGTGGCCGCCGCGGCCAGGTAGGGCGGCACGTTGCCGGTGCGCGCGAAGTCCCGGTCCTTCGCGAAGAGCGCGGCCTCCTGCTGCAGCGACAGCGAGACGGTGGCGTTGAAGCGGTCCTTCGCGCGGTCGCCGAAGCCGACGACGACGCTGGCGCGCCGGCTGTCGCCGCCGCCGCTGCGCGTGGGCTGCGCGTAGGAGCCGGCGACCTCCACGCCCTGGAAGTCGCGGCTGAGGATGAAGTTCACGACGCCGGCGATGGCGTCCGAGCCGTACAGGCTCGAGGCGCCGTCCTTCAGCACCTCGACGCGCTCCACCGCCGCCAGCGGGATCGCGTTCACGTTCACCGAGGCGCCGTTGCCGCCGGCGAAGGCGGCCAGCCGCCGGCCGTTGACGAGCACGAGCGTGCGGTCCTCGCCCAGGCCGCGCAGCGACACCGACGACTGCCCGTAGGTGGAGTTGCCGGCACCCATCGCGTTGCTGATGGCGCCCTGCGACGACACCGCGGCGATCGCCTGCAGCAGCTGCTCGGTGGTGGTGACGCCGGTGCGCGCGATGTCCTCGCGGCGCAGCACCTGCACCGGCAGCGCCGTCTCGGCGTCGACACGGCGGATCGCCGAGCCGGTGATCTCGATGCGCTGCTCCTGCGCGAACGCCGGCAGCGCCGGCACGACGTGGGCGGCGGCGACGCCGGCGCCCAGCGCCAGGCGCGCGGCCCGGCGCAACGGATGGATGCGGAACATGGGGGAACCTCCTGCGTGGCTGGAATGCGCCGCACCCTCTTCGTGGCGCGGCACCGCTTGACGTGCAGGCAATCTAGGCAGGCTCGCCGCCGGCGGCTGAAACAGCGGATGCCGGCGCTGCGTCGTGGCGCGATGCCGCGCTGCGGTGTGTCGCCCCGCGACACATCCCTGCCGCTGCAACGACGTGCGGCGACTCTTGCGTGCAGCGCCCACGCGGCGCCCCGGTAGCATCGCGCTCGGGACTTTCCCGCGGCTGTGGTGGCCGGGCGACAGGCGCCGCGGCGCCGGTGCCTGCGGCCTGCGCCGCCCAGGCCGCCCGCCCCTGCAACAGACGGACCCTTCGCCATGACCTACTGCGTCGGCATCAAGCTCAACGCCGGCCTCGTGTTCCTGTCGGACTCGCGCACGAACGCGGGGCTGGACGCGATCAGCACCTTCCGCAAGATGATCATCTACGAGAAGCGCGGCGACCGCTTCATGGTGATGCTCTCGGCCGGCAACCTCAGCATCAGCCAGAGCGTGCGCGAGATCCTGCAGGTGGAGAAGATCGCGCCGCACGAGCACGGCGCCGAGCCGATCACGATCTGGAACGCCGCGAGCATGTTCGACGCCGCGCGCGTGCTCGGCAGCGCCGTGCGGCGCGTCTACCACCAGGACGGCCCGTCGCTCAAGCACAGCGGCATCGACTTCAACGCCAGCATGATCTTCGGCGGCCAGATCAAGGGCGAGGCGATGCGCCTGTTCCACGTCTACAGCGCCGGCAACTTCATCGAGGCGACGCGCGAGACGTGCTTCTTCCAGGTCGGCGAGAGCAAGTACGGCAAGCCGATCCTCGACCGCGTGCTGACGCCGGGCACGGGCCTGGACGAAGCGGCCAAGTGCGCGCTGGTGTCGATGGACAGCACGCTGAAGTCCAACCTCAGCGTCGGGCCGCCGCTGGACCTGCTGGTCTACCGCGAGGGGGCGCTCGCCAGCGACGAACACGTCTGCATCGACGAGGCGAACCCGTATTTCCAGATGATCCGCAGCACCTGGGGGCAGCGGCTGCGCGAGGTGTTCGAAGGCATCGACGACCCGCGCTGGGACGGCGGCGACGCCACGCACCCGCTGATGGTGAAGAGCATGCGCTTCGAGCCGATGCGCAAGATCACGCAGCCGGGCGAGCGCATCATCTGATGGGCCCGCGATCCACGCCGGCGCACCGCGCGCTCGCCCGCACCATCGTCTTCTGCCACGCCAACGGCTTTCCCGGCAGCACCTACGGCGTGTTGTTCGAAGCCTGGCGCGCCGCCGGCTGGCGCGTGCTGGCGCCCGAGAAACTCGGCCACGACCCGCACTACCCGGTCACCAACGGCTGGCGGCATCTGCGCGACGAACTGCTCGCCTTCCTCGAGCGCGAGGCCGGCGCCACGCCGGAGCGGCCGGTGGCGCTGGTCGGGCACTCGATGGGCGGCTACATGAGCCTGCTGGCCGCCAGCCGCCGGCCGGCGCTGGTGCACCACGTCGTGCTGCTCGACGCGCCGATCGTCTCGGGCTGGCGCTCGCCGGCCTTCGGCCTGCTGAAGCTGAGCGGGCTCATCCACCGTGGCGGGCCCGGCCGCGCCTCGGCGCGCCGGCGCGAGCACTGGCCCAGCGAAGCATCGATGCGCGAGCACTTCACGGCCAAGTCGCTCTTCGCGCGCTGGGACCGCCGCGTCCTCGACGACTACCTGCGGCACGGCTTCGAGCCCGACCCGGCGCACGGCGGCGGCGTGCGCCTGGCGTTCCATCGCGACATCGAGACGCGCATCTACAACACGTTGCCGCACGAGGTGCCGGCGATGTTGAAGCGGCACCCGCTGCGCTGCCCGGTCGGCTTCGTCGCCGGCCGGCGCTCGGCCGAGAACCGACAACTCGGCCTGGCCTTCGCGCAGCACCTCGCCGGCCCGCGCTGGAAGTGGATTGACGGCTCGCACCTGTTCCCGATGGAGCGACCCGACGAGACGGCCGCCGCGGTGCGGGGCCTGCTGGCGGCCTGAGCACAGCCACTCCCGACGGGCGGGGCGCGGGCGCGTGCGCGTGCGGCCCGCGCCAGAGATGACGTGCCGGCCGCACAACTGATCCCGCCCGAGAACGTTGCCCGCCTCCGGCCAAGGGCGCGGGGCCGCGCCTTGACGGGCCTCCAGCAGCGCTCCACGCTGCGGCCGATAAGACGCCATGCGCCCGCTCGATGCCGAGATCGACCAGGCCGTCGCGCTCGTCGTCGACGGCAACCCAGCCTCGCGCAGCGTGCTGGTGGCCATGCTGCGCGAAGCCGGCGTCGGCACCGTCGTGCAGGCGACCAAGGCGCAGGAGGCGCGCCGGCTGCTCGAGCACCGCCGCTTCGACATCGTGCTGTGCGAGTTCCACTTCGACCACGAGACGATGAACGGCCAGGAGCTGATGGACGACCTGCGCCAGGCGGCGCTGCTGCCGCTGCGCACGGTGGTCGTGATGATCTCCAGCGAGTCGGACTACGGCCATGTCGCCGAGGCCGCCGAGGCCGCCCTCGACGCCTACCTGATCAAGCCACACACCGAGGCGGCGCTGCGCGAGCGGCTGGTGCAGGCGCGCCAGCGCAAGCTCGTGCTGGCCGACGTCATCGGCCTCGTCGAGGGCGAGCGCTTCGACGCCGCCGCCGAGCAGGCACGCCGGCTGTGCGAGGCGCGCGGCCCGGCCTGGCTGCCGGCGGCGCGCATCGCCGCCGAGCTCTACCTGCGCCTGGGCCGCCCGGCCGAGGCGGTGCAGATGCTGGAAGCCATCCTGCGCACCGGCGCGCTGCCCTGGGCGCGGCTCGGGCTGGCGCGCGCGCACGTCGAGGCCGGCGCCGTCTTCCAGGCGCGGCGCACGCTGGAGAGCCTGCTCGGCGACCACCCGGGCTACGCCGACGCCTACGACGTGATGGGGCGCGTGCTGCTCGACGAGGGCAAACCGGCGCAGGCCATCGAGGCGCTCGGCCGCGCCACCGCGCTGACGCCGCACTGCGTCGGCCGGCGCGTCAAGCTCGGCCTGCTGCACTTCTACTACGGCGACCCGCGCGAAGCGCTCGCACACCTGGACACGGCCGTGCGCCTGGGCCTGAACTCGCGTGTCTTCGACCTGCAGGGCCTCGTGCTGCAGGCGGCGCTGCAGTTCGATCGCCGAGACCGGCGCGCGCTCGCCCTCGCGGCGCACAGCATCTCGCGCCTGCGCGCCGCCGCCGCCGACAGCGCGCGCCTGCGCCGCTTCGAGGCCACCGTCGGCATCCTGCTGGCGCTGCTGGAGCGCCGCGTGCCCGACGCCGTCGCCACGCTGCGCCGCCTGCTGGCCGAGGTGATGGCGCCGGACTTCGAGTTCGAGGCGGCGTGCAACCTGCTGATGGTGCTGTCGCGCATCGAGCGCGTCGAGTTGCACCTGGCCGACCTCGCCGACCACGTCGACCGCCTGGCGGCGCGCTTCGCCGTCTCGCGCACGACCTGCGAGATGTTGTGCGGCGCGCTGCGCGGCCACTACACCGTCGTCGAGCGCATCCGCGCCGCCTATGCCGGCATCGGCACGAGTACCGAGCAGGCCGTCTCGCTGACACTCGAAGGCCGCCCGCGCGACGCCGCCGTCGCGCTGCTGGCGCAGGCCAAGCGCACGCTGAACGGCAAGCTGATGGACCTCGCCGTGCACACGCTGGCACGGCACGGCGCGGCCATCGCCGACGCGCCGGCGCTGCTGGCCGAGGCGCGCGAGCTGCAGCAGCGCTGCGCCAGCTACGGCACGCAGGTGCGCACGGCGCGCATCGACGACGCCCGCTCGATGGTGGCGGCGGCGCGGCCCTCCCCCGGCTGAAGCGGCACGCCCGGACGGCGCGCGGCGCCGCGTGGATCGCGGCCACAATCACCCGCCCCGGCCACCGGCCGGGGCGCGGACCTCGCCACAGCGCCCGGCGGCCGCACGCGGCCGCCGCAGCCGCAGCGCGCGCGGGGTCGCGCTTGGCCAAGGAGGAACGCGATGAGCCCGACCCTTGCCGCGCTGACGGCCTTCGTCGCCTGGACGCTGGCGCTGCTGGTGCTGATGGAGGCCCTGCGCGCGCGGCTGGTGCTGGCCGGCCGCGTGCCGGCCAACGGCTTCGTGCCGAACAACGCCAACCTGAGCCCGTTCATGCAGCGGCTGGCGCGCGCCCACGCCAACTGCCTGGAAGGGCTGCCGATCTTCGGCGCGCTGATGCTCATCGCCGTCGTCGCCGGCCGCACCGGCGTCACCGACCCGCTGGCCTGGGCGCTCGTCGGCGCGCGGCTGGTGCAGTCGGTCATCCACCTCGCGTCGCTGTCGGTGCTGGCGGTGAACCTGCGCTTCGCGGCCTTCCTGGTGCAGATGGCGATCGGCGTGTACTGGGCGGTGCGGCTGCTGGTCGGTTGACCGCGTCAGCCCGGCGCCAGCCCCGCCGGTACAATGCTGCGCCGCAGCATCGACCGGAGAAAGTACATGGACCTGAAGGACAAAGTGGCCGTCATCACCGGCGGCGCCAGCGGCATCGGCCGCGCGCTGGCCGCGGCGATGGCCCGGCGTGGCGTCAAGGGCCTCGCGCTCGTCGACATGAGCGAGGCCGTCGAGGACGTGGCGGGCAAGCTCAACGCCGAAGCGGGCCGCGTCTTCGCCATCCCGTTCCAGGGCAACACCACCGACGAGCGCTTTCGCGCCTCGGTGTTCGACGCGATCTCGCAGAAGTTCGGCCCCGTCACGCTTTGCGTGCCGGCCGCCGGCATCACGCGCGACGACCTCGCGGTGCGCGTGGACAAGAACACCGGCCGCGCGCGCATCTACCCGGTCGAGCAGTTCAAGCTCGTCGTCGACGTGAACCTGATCGCGCCGATCTACTGGGCGCTCGAGATGATCGGCCGCATCGCCGAAGACCGCGCCGCGCGCGGCCTGAAGCGCTGGGCGCCCGAGGAGGGCATGCAGGGCTCGGTGGTCTTCATCGGCTCGATCTCGTCGCAGGGCAACCGCGGCCAGATCTCCTACGCCAGCACGAAGGCCGGCCTCGAGGGCGCGGCGGCGACGATCATGAAGGAGGCGATGTTCTACGGCGTGCGCTGCGGCGTCATCCACCCCGGCTTCACCGACACGCCGATGGTGCGCGCGATGGGCATGGACTACGTGGCGAAGAACATCCTGCCCTTCACGCAGCTCGGCCGCCTGATCCAGCCCGAGGAGATCGCCGATGCGATCTGCTTCATGCTCGCCAACGCCGCGGTGAGCGGCGAGCTGTGGGTCGACGCGGGCTGGCACGCGCCGGCCTGAGCGTTCACGACGACACCCACAATGAGCCGGCCTTGCGCCGGCTTTTCACCGACCAGGCCGCACGCGCCACGAGACGACGGAGGGGAGCCCCTGTGACCAACGACAAGAATCGCCCCGCGCCCGCCGCGGCCGAAGACTTCGACCGCGAGTTCCGCGCCCAGCTGGCGCAGATGACGGCCGGCCTCGCGCCGACCGCCTTCACCACCGCCTGGGCCGACTGGGCGATGCACCTGGCGATGTCGCCGGCGCGGCGGCTCGAGCTGCGCCAGGAGCTGGCGGCACGCGCCAGCGACACCTGGAGCTTCGCCATGCGCGCGCTGGCCGGCGAGCCGCTGGCGCCCGACGCGCA
Source organism: Betaproteobacteria bacterium (assembly GCA_016716535.1). Taxonomy (GTDB): domain Bacteria; phylum Pseudomonadota; class Gammaproteobacteria; order Burkholderiales; family Burkholderiaceae_C; genus Rubrivivax. The sequence continues at coordinate 227,240 of JADJWD010000006.1, forward strand.
GTTCGAAGGCACGCCCGACCGGCGCTTTGCCGGCCCGGCGTGGCAGAAGTGGCCGTTCAACGCCTACGCGCGCGCCTACCAGAACAGCGCCGCGTTGATGCAGGACGCGGTGCAGGGCGTCGGCGGCGTCACCGACTACCACGAGCAGCTGATGCAGTTCGCGGTGCGCATGCTGCTGGACGCCAGCTCGCCGGCCAACTACCTGGGCAGCAACCCCGAGCTGCTGGCGCTGACCGAGGCCGAAAAAGGCCAGAACCTCGTGCGCGGCCTGCAGCACTGGGTGGACGACCTGCGCCGCACGACCGAAGGCGGCGCGCCGGCCGGCGCCGACGCCTTCGAGCTGGGGCGCGACGTCGCGGCGACGCCCGGCCAGGTGGTCTTCCGCAACGAGCTGATCGAGCTGATCCAGTACACGCCGACGACCAAGAGCGTGCACGCCGAGCCGCTGCTCATCGTGCCGGCGTGGATCATGAAGTACTACATCCTCGACCTGAGCGCGCGCAACTCGCTCGTCAAGTACCTCGTCGACCAGGGGCACACGGTGTTCATGGTGTCGTGGAAGAACCCCGACGAGGGCGACCGCGAGCTCGGCATGGACGACTACGTGCACAAGGGCTTCGACGCGGCGTTCGACGCCGTGACGGCCATCGTGCCCAAGCGCCGCGTGCACGCGGTCGGCTACTGCATCGGCGGCACGCTGCTGGCCATCGGCGCGGCGGCGATGGCTCCCGAGAAGCGCGAAGCGCTGCTCGCGTCGATCACCCTCTTCGCCGCGCAGACCGACTTCTCCGAGCCCGGTGAACTCGCCTTCTTCATCAACCCCAGCCAGCTCGCGCTGCTGGAGGCGACGATGCACAAGAAGGGCGTGCTCGAGAGCCGGCAGATGGGCGGCGCCTTTGCGCTCTTGCGCTCGCAGGACCTGGTGTGGCAGCCGATCATCGACAACTACCTCAAGGGCCAGCGCCAGCCGATGATCGACCTGATGGCCTGGAACGCCGACGGCACGCGCATGCCCTGGCGCATGCACACCGAGTACCTCTATCGCCTGTACCTCGACAACGAGCTGGCGACCAACCGCTTCCCGGTGGCGGGCCGGCGCGTGCGGCTGTCGGACATCGACGTGCCGATGTTCATCGTCGGCACCGAGACCGACCACGTCGCGCCGTGGAAGTCGGTCTACAAGACCGACAACCTCGTGCGCTCCGACGACTTCACGTTCCTGCTGACCAGCGGCGGGCACAACGCCGGCATCGTCTGCGGCCCGGTGCACCCCAAGCGCCACTACCGCATCAAGAGCAAGCGCCTGAAGGACCCGCATCTCGCGCCCGAGGACTGGCTCGAAGCGGCGACGAAACACGCGGGCTCGTGGTGGCCGGCGTGGCAGCAATGGCTCGCGCGGCACTCCGGCGCACAAGTCAAGCCGCCGGCGATGGGGGCCAAGAGCAAGGGCTACGAAGTGCTCGAGGCAGCGCCGGGGCAGTACGTGCGGCAGCGCTGAGGCTGCCGGTTCGCCTCAATCCTCGAACCGCCCCAGCCGCACCGCGGTGCCGCCGGGTTTGAGGTTGTTGGTGCCGGGCATCACGAGCACGGTGTCGTCGTAGGGTGTGACGAAGACGTGCTCGCCGTCTTCGGCGATCGGCGTGCCGGCTTTCGGAATCACCGACAGGCCCGCCGTCGGCACGAGGAAGCGGAAGTCCTTGCTGCGCGCGACCACCGGCTCGGTGACGCGCACGAGGCGCTGCTTTTTCGGTAGCGGCAGCCGCACGTTCGCCTGCACCCACGCCGCGTCGGCCAGGCCCGTGAGGCCGAGGAAGCGCACGAGCGCGTCGTGCGCGATGTCGGCGGCGGCGGCCTCCCAGTGCTGGCCGCATTCGATCAGGAGGGCGCGGTGCTTCAGGTCGTGCGGATCTCCGAAGCCGCCACGCTCGACCATGCGCAGCCCGGCCGGGTGGCCGGTGTCGATGAGCAGGATCTCGGGCAGGCCGAGCTGGCGCGCGTAGGCGGCGTTCTTGTCCTGCGTGCCGCACACCATCAGCGGCGCGCACGGCTCGCTCATGCTGTGGATGTCCAGCAGCAGCTCGCTCGCGTCGACGAACGGGCGCAGCTCGCGCGCGCGGCGCAACTCGGCGCTGTCGCGCGCGCCGAGCAGCACCTCGTCGGCCCAGACGCGGTTCAGGTCCTCGTCGATGCAGCGGCTGGCGAACGGGTGCACGGTGTCGAAGCGCTGGAACGCGGCGACGTTGGCGAAGGCGCAGACGAGCCGGCCGCGCGCCGGGCGCCAGGCGCCGGCGGCGATCTGGCCGAGCAGCCAGTCGAGCGCGATCGCGCCGCAGATCTCGTTGCCGTGCGTCAGCGCCTGGATCATCACGCGCGGGCCGGGCTGGCCGGTGTCCCAGGCGAGCACGTAGTCGACGCCGGTGCCGCCGTCGCGCCAGCGCTCGATGCGCGGGGGCTTCAGTTCGATCGGCGGCGCGGCCTTCACGCCGGGCGCCGCGGCCTTCGCGGTTGCCGTGCTCAGTGCGGCCGGCGCCTTCGCGCCGGTGGTTCCCTTGCTGGACATATGGCCGATGTGTGCAGCGCGCGCGCTCAGCGCCGCGGCCGGATCATCGTCTGCGCGTAGCCGAAGCGTTCGCCCAGCACGTGCATCAGCTGCATCAACTGGCCTTGCAGCTTGGCGAAACCGTCGTGCTTCTGGATCGTCGCCGGGTCCATGTACAGGCGCTTGTTGATCTCGATCTGCAGGCTGTGCCGGCCGCTGCTGGGGTCGCTGAAGGCGCGCACCAGTTCGACGCCCTTGAACGGCTTGTTCAGCACCACCGTGTAGCCCAGCCCCTGCAGGAACTTGCCGATGTAGTTGGTGAACGCCGGCTCGCACGTCGTGCCGTCGCGGTCGCCGAGGATGAAGTCGGGGCGCGCTTCGCCCTCGACACCTTCCATGTCCAGCGTCGTCGTCGGCCCCATCGAGTGGCAGTTGATGTGGTAGACGACGCCGAAACGCGTGTGCGCGTTGGCCATCAGTTCCCACAGCGCGTCGTGGTAGGGCTGGTGGTAGCGCTCGATGCGGCCCATCACCTCGGCCACGGCGAGCTTGCGGTCATAGATCGGCTTGCCGTTGACGAGCGTGCGCCAGACGAGCGCCTTGCCGATCTTCGCCTTGCCGCTATCGAGCGTCTTGTTCGGCCAGGGCTCGGCCATCAGCGCCGGGTCGATGTCGGCGGTGTGGCGGTTCACGTCGATGTAGGTGCGCGGGAACTGCGCGGTGAGCAGCGGGATGCCCATCTTCGCCGCCGGCAGGTACAGCTCGTCGATGAAGGCGTCTTCGCCGTCGCGCAGCTCCTGCACGCTGGCCACGGCGCCGAAGTCGGCCGGCATGCGGAAGCCCGAATGCGGCGAGTCGAGCACGATCGGAAGGGCCGGCGCCTCGGGCGGGCGCGGGCCGTGGATGACGAGCACGTTGGGGTCCATGGCTGACTCTCGAAAACGATGGGCGCTTCAGACCGTAGTTTGCCCGCGATCGGGCGAGGCCCAGCGGGCACACGCGGCGAGCCCGCGTGAACCCGGCCCCGGGCCGACCCCGATGGCCTGCAGTGACCGCCCGGCTAGCATCGCGGCAACCCCGCTTCGGGGTATTCCCTATCCCTTTTCCTGAACGAGAACTCGCCGCAGCCCAACACGGCGAACCGGAGGCTCAAGATGCAAGAACGTGATCTGCGCGCCCTGATCGAAGAGGTGCGTGAAGGCAAGCTGCCCCGCCGCAGTTTCATCCAGCGCATGGTCGGCCTGGGGCTGACGGCGCCGATGGCCTCGATGATGCTGATGCACGAAGGCATCGCGCAGACGCAGGCATCGATCCCCTACAAGCCCACCAAGCGCGGCGGTGGCGGCACGCTGAAGGTGCTGTACTGGCAGGCCGCGGTGCACCTGAACCCGCACTACGCCGGCGGCACGAAGGACCAGGACGCCAGCCGCGTCTTCTACGAGCCGCTGGCCGGCTGGGACACCGAAGGCAACATGCTGCTGAAGCTGGCCGCCGAGGTGCCCACGCGCGCCAACGGCGGCCTCGCCGCCGACGGCCGCAGCGTCACCTGGAAGCTCAAGCGCGGCGTCAAGTGGCACGACGGCCGCGACTTCACCGCCGACGACGTCGTCTTCACCGCCGCCTACGCCGGCGACCCGGCCGCGTCGATGACGACGATCGGCACCTACCGCGACATCAAGGTCGTCAAGCTCGACTCGCACACGGTGCGCGTGGAGTTCCCGCGGCCGACGCCGTTCTGGGGCGAGGCGTTCACCGGCGCCGTCGGGCCGATCCTGCCCAAGCACGTCTTCGAGCCCTTCATGGGCGCCAAGTCGCGCGACAACCCGGCCAACCTGAAGCCGGTGGGCACGGGCCCGTACAAGATCGTCGACTTCAAGCCCGGTGACATCCTGCGCGCCGAGGCGTTCAAGGACTACCACATCCCGAACCAGCCGTTCTTCGACGCGCTGGAGATCAAGGGCGGCGGCGACGCGACGAGCGCCGCGCGCGCCGTGCTGCAGACGGCCGAGTACGACCTGGCGTGGAACCTCGCCGTCGAGGACGAGATCCTCAAGCGGCTCGAAGGCGCCGGCAAGGGCCGCATGGAGTTCTACGCCGGCAGCGACATCGAGTTCGTGATGCTCAACGTCACCGACCCGTGGAACGAGGTCGACGGCGAGCGCGGCAGCATCAAGAGCAAGCACCCGGCGTTCAGCGACAAGGCGGTGCGCGAAGCGATGAGCCTGCTCGTCGACCGCAAGGGCATCGGCGAGTTCATCTACGGCCGCGGCGCGGTCGTCACGTCGAACTTCCTGAACAACCCGCCGCGCTTCCGCAGCGGCAACACGAGCTTCGAGTTCAACATCGACAAGGCCAACCAGGTCCTCGAAGCGGCCGGCTGGAAGAAGGGCTCCGACGGCATCCGCGCCAAGGGCAACGTGAAGCTGAAGTTCGTCTACCAGACCTCCGTCAGCGGCCCGCGCCAGAAGTGCCAGGCGATCATCAAGGACGCCTGCACCAAGGCCGGCATCGAGCTCGAGCTGAAGAGCGTGGTCGCCTCGGTGTTCTTCGGCAGCGACGCCGCGAACCCGGACACCTACCAGAAGTTCTGGGCCGACATGCAGATGTTCACGACGACGATGACGCAGCCGGACCCGCAGTTCTTCATGGAGCAGTTCACCAGCGAGCAGGCTTCGCAGAAGGCGAACAAGTGGTCCAGCCGCAACCTCGTGCGCTGGAGCAACAAGGAGTACGACGACACGTTCAAGGCCGCGCAGGTGGAGCTCGACCCCGTCAAGCGCGCGGCGCTGTTCATCAAGATGAACGACCTCGTCGTCGGCGACAAGCACGTCATCCCGCTGTTCGCGCGGCCGCGGCCCTACGGCATCGTCAACAAGCTCAAGCCCGCGCTCTCGGCCTGGGACAGCGCCACCGGCTCGCTCAGCTACTGGTACCGCGACGCCTGAGATGCCGAGCGGGCAGGCCGGCAGCGCCCGGCCGCCCTGCCCGCGCCGGCACGACCCCGTGCACTTCGCACCGGACTAGTCACCCGCCCCGGCCGGCCCGGCGTCTGCGGGCGGCCGGACCGGCCGCGCCCTGACCACACCGTTCCGCCTTGCTCAACTACATCCTGCGCCGGTTGATGATCGCGCTGCCCAGTTTGCTGGGCATCAGCGTCGTGCTGTTCACCGTGCTGGCGCTCGCCCCCGGCGACCCGTTCGAGGAACTGGCCACCAACCCCAACGTGCCGGCCGACGTGCGCCTGGCGCTGCGCAAACAGTTCGGGCTGGACGACCCCGTCTGGCAGCGCTACATGCACTGGCTGACGAGCATGCTGCAGGGCAACTGGGGCTTCAGCTTCCAGAGCCGCATCAACGTCGACGAACTCATCGTGCAGCGGCTGCCGACGACGATCATCGTCATCGGCCTGTCGCAGGTGCTGGCGATCCTAGTCGCGCTGCCGGTGGGCATCCTGGCGGCGGTCAAGCCCTACTCGTGGTTCGACCGCATCGCCAGCACCGTCGCCTTCATCGGCTTCTCGCTGCCGACGTTCTTCACCGGCGTCATCTTCATCCTGTTCTTCAGCATCTACCTCGGCTGGCTGCCGTTCGTCTACCGCAGCGACATCTCGGCCACCGGCTGGCAGTTCTTCTGGGAGCACTTCAAGCAGAGCATCATGCCGATCACGGTGCTGGGCCTCTTCCAGGCCGCGAGCATGATGCGTTACGTGCGCAGCGCCGTGCTCGACGTGATCCGGCTCGATTACGTGACCACCGCGCGCAGCAAGGGCCTGACCGAGGGCGTCGTCATCAACAAGCACGTCGTGCGCAACGCGCTGATCCCGGTCGTCACGCTGGTGGCGCTGCAGATGCCGGCGGTGTTCGGCGGCGCCATCGTCACCGAGCAGATCTTCCGCATCCCGGGCATCGGCAGCCTCTTGATCGACGCGATCCTGCGCAACGACACGCCGGTGATCATGGCGGTGACGTTCGTCTTCAGTTGCCTCGTGATCTTCTTCAATCTGATCGCCGATCTGCTCTATGGCTGGCTCGACCCCCGGATCAGTTACCGCTGAGGCCGGCGCCGTGACCGTGACCCCGGCGCCGCTCGGCAAGCCCGTCGCCAGCGTCTCGCCGTGGCACGAAGCCTGGCGGCGCTTCAAGCGCCACCGCCTCGCCTACTGGAGCCTGTGGGTGCTCGGCTTCATGGTGCTGGCAGTGCTGCTCGGCCCGCTCGTCTACAAGGTCGGCATCAACGACGTCGACTTCAAGGCGCGGCTCGCGGGCCCATCGGGCACGCACCCGATGGGCACCGACGACCTCGGCCGCGACATGCTGGCGCGCATGCTGTACGGCGGGCGCATCAGCCTGGCGGTGGGCCTGGCGGCGATGCTGATGGCGATCACCGTCGGCGTCATCATCGGCGCCATCGCCGGCATGGCACGCGGCTGGGTCGATGCGGCGCTGATGTGGGTCACCGACCTCTTCCTCAGCCTGCCGCAACTGCCGCTGCTGCTGCTGTTGATCTTCCTGTTCCGCGAGCCGCTGAAGCAGACCTTCGGGCTCGAGGTCGGCATCTTCATCCTCATCGTCGCGGTCATCGGGGGCTTCCGCTGGATGCCGGTGGCGCGGCTGGTGCGCGCGCAGTTCTTCAGCCTGCGCGAGAAGGAGTTCGTCGAGGCGGCGCGCGCGCTCGGCGCATCCACCTCGCGCCAGGTGGTGCGGCACATCCTGCCCAACAGCCTGGGGCCGGTGATCGTCGCGGCGACGATCGACGTCGCCGCGGCGATCATCGCCGAGAGCACGCTGAGCTTCCTGGGCCTGGGCTTCCCGCCGGACATCCCCACCTGGGGCCGCATCCTCTACGACGGCCGCGACTACATGGACCTCGCGCTGCACTGGGCGCTGTTCCCGGGCATGGCGATCTTCCTGACCGTGCTGACGATCAACTTCATCGGCGACGGCCTGCGCGATGCGCTCGACCCGCGCCGCGTGCTGTGAAGCCCTGACATGCCTTTGCTCGACATCCAGGGCCTGAAGACCCATTTCAAGACCGACGACGGCTGGCTGCACGCCGTCGACGGCGTCGACCTCGCGATCGACGCCGGCCAGACGGTGTGCGTGGTCGGCGAGTCCGGCTGCGGCAAGAGCGTCATGGCCAAGACGGTGATGAAGCTCATCGACATGCCGCCGGGCAAGATCGTCGCCGGCCGCGTGTTGTGGCAGGGCCGCGACCTCGTGCCGCTGGCCGCCGACGAGATGCGCCGCATCCGCGCCAAGGAGATCGCGATCATCTTCCAGGAGCCGATGACGAGCCTGAACCCGGTGTACACGGTCGGCGAGCAGATCGCCGAGAGCGTGCGGCTGCACGAGGGCCTGGGCAAGAAGGCGGCGATGGACCGCGCCGTCGAGATGCTGCGGCTCGTGCACATCCCGACGCCCGACAAGCGCGTGCGCGACTATCCGCACCAGTTCAGCGGCGGCATGCGCCAGCGCGTGATGATCGCCATCGCGCTGGCCTGCAACCCGAAGCTCCTGATCGCCGACGAGCCGACGACGGCGCTGGACGTGACGATCCAGGCGCAGATCCTCGACCTGATGCAGGAGCTGAAGGACCGCCTCGGCATGGCGGTGATGCTGATCACGCACGCGATGGGCGTGGTCGCCGAGGTGGCGCAGAAGGTCGTCGTGATGTACGCCGGCAAGGTGGTCGAGGAGGCCACCGTGCAGGAGCTGTTCGCACGACCGAAGCACCCCTACACGCAGGGCCTCATCCGCAGCATCCCGCGCATCGACCTCGCCGCCACGCACAAGGCACGGCTCGAGGCGATCCCCGGCACGGTGCCCAAGCTCATCGAGCCGGCCGAAGGCTGCCGCTTCGCCGCGCGCTGCAAGTACGCCGAAGCCGCCTGCCGCAGCGCGACGCCGCCGCTCGTCGAGATCTCGCCCGGGCACAAGGTGGCCTGTTTCCTTTCCGACCGGACCTGAGCCGAAGTGGACCGATGGGTCGCAGCAATCAACCGAGCATGAGCACCCCCGCGCTTCTGAAGGTCGACAACCTCGTCAAGCACTTCCCGGTGCGCGGCGGCCTGCTGCAACGCGAGGTCGGCCGCGTGCACGCCGTCGACGGCGTCAGCTTCGAGATCGCCGCCGGCGAGACGCTGGGCGTCGTCGGCGAGAGCGGCTGCGGCAAGAGCACCACCGGCCGCTGCGTGCTGCGGCTGATCGAGCCGACCTCGGGCGAGGTGTGGTTCGACGGCAAGAACGTCACGCAGGCGAACAAGGATGAGCTGCGCGCGCTGGCGCGCGACATGCAGATCATCTTCCAGGACCCGTACGCGAGCCTGAACCCGCGCATGACGGTGGGCGCCATCATCGGCGAGGCGCTGATCATCCACAAGCTCGCGCCGACGAAGGCCGCCTTCGAGGCGCGCATCGTCGAGCTGCTCGAGACGGTGGGCCTCGCGGCCGACCACATGAAGCGCTACCCGCACGAGTTTTCCGGCGGCCAGCGACAGCGCATCGGTATCGCGCGCGCGCTGGCCGTCGACCCCAAGCTCGTCGTCTGCGACGAGGCGGTGAGTGCGCTCGATGTGTCGATCCAGGCGCAGGTGATCAACCTGCTCGAGGATCTGCAGGAGAAGTTCCGGCTCACCTACATCTTCATCGCGCACGACCTCAGCGTCGTCGAGCACATCAGCGACCGCGTCGCGGTGATGTACCTCGGCCGCGTCGTCGAGATCGCCCCGGCCAACGCGCTGTACTCGAACCCGCGCCACCCGTACACCGAGGCTTTGCTGTCGGCGGTGCCGATCCCCGACCCGAAGGTCAAGCGCCAGCGCGTGCGGCTGCAAGGTGACGTGCCCAGCCCCCTGAAGCCGCCCGCCGGCTGCCACTTCCACACCCGCTGCCCGATCGCGCAGAAGGGGCTGTGCGATCGCGAGCGGCCGGTGCTGAAGGACGTGGGGCCGGGGCACCGGGTGGCCTGCCACTTGCGCAGTTAGGCGCAGTTTGGGACCGCGCGCAGGCGGCCCGCCGGCCCCTTCACCGGCTTCACTGAATCAGCCCGTTCTTCAGCGCGTAGTACGTCAGGTCGCTGTTCGACTGCAGCTTCATCTTCTGCAGGATGCGTGAGCGGTAAGTGCTGACCGTCTTGACGCTCAGGAACATCTGCTCGGCGATGTGGCCGACCGTCTCGCCGCGCGCCAGGCGCAGGAAGACCTGCAGCTCGCGCTCGCTCAAGCCGTCGTGCAGCGGCTTGTCGGCGCCGCCCGAGACGCCATCGGCCAGCAGCTCCGCCACCGCCGGCGTGATGTAGCGGCGGCCGCGCGCGACGGTGCGGATCGCGGTGGCGATCTCCTGCGGATCACATTCCTTGTTCAGATAGCCGGCGGCGCCCTGGCGCAGCAGCGTCGTCGCGTAGTGCGTCTCCGGAAAACCCGAGAGGATCAGCACCGGCAACTCGGGAAAGCGCGCCTTGATTGCCGCCAGCGCATCGACGCCGCTCTGGTCGGGCATCGACAGGTCGAGCACGAGCACGTCGACCTCGCCGGCGCGCGCGATGTCCAGCGCCTCGCGGCCGTTGGCGGCTTCAGCGGTGACGCGGAAGTCCACCTCGTCGGCAAGGAACTGGCGCAGTCCCGCACGCACGATGCTGTGATCGTCGACGATGCCGATGCGAATCATGAAACCGACACCTCGGGGAGCCGCAATGGATGCAGCTTATACGGCGCCTGAGAAGACCCCGGCGGCGAAGCCGTTGGCCTGGGCCTGGCGTTCGCGGCTGTCGTACCACCTCGCCGGGCCGCTGGCGGTGCTGCTGGCCGCGGCGGTGCTGGCGACCAGCGAGTTCGGCTGGCGCGCCAACGCCGACCTCGTGGCGCGGCGCGACGCCGCCGTCGAGACGCGGCTGACCGTCGGCGCCGCGCGACGCATGGTGCTGGCCGCAGAATCGGCGCAGCGCGGCTACATGCTCAGCGGCAAGCCCGAGTACCGCGAACCGTACGACGAGGCGATGTCGCAGGCCGGCCCCGTCATGCGTTCGCTGCAACTGCTGGCCCAGCGCGCGCCGGCGCAGCGCGAGAACCTGCGCCTGCTGACCGAGGCCACCGAGCGGCGGCTTTCGGAGCTGTCGGAGGTGATGCGCCTGTTCGAAGCCGGCGATCGGCAGCGCGCGCTCGAGCTGATGCTCACCGACATCGGCCGCGAGCAGATGGAGCGCATCGACACGCTCGTCGAGGAGGTCGTGCGCCGCGAGGAAGCGGCCGCCGGCACCGCCGGCCGGCAGCGCGAGCGCGTGCGCATCTGGACGGTGCTGGCGCTGGCCGCATTGGTGCTGCTGTGCCTGGGCGCCGTCTTCACCGTCGTGCGGCTGAACCGCGAGCGCGACCGCGAGCGCGCCGCGCACGTGCAGGACCTGAAGGGCGAACGCGACAAGCTCGAGCAGGAGGTGACGCGGCGCACGCAGGACCTCACCGCGCTGGCGCGCCATCTGCAGACCGTGCGCGAGGACGAGCGCCGCCGCCTCGCGCGCGAGATGCACGACGAGCTGGGCGGCCTGCTCACCGCCGCCAAGCTGGACGTGGCGCGGGTGAAGAAGCGCCTCGGCGATGCATCGCCCGAGGTGCAGGAGCGCATCACGCACCTGTCGCAGACGCTGGACGCCGGCATCGCGCTGAAGCGCCGCATCATCGAGGACCTGAGCCCCTCGTCGCTGGCCAACCTGGGGCTGCAGCGCACGCTCGAGATCCAGTGCGCCGAGTTCAGCAAGCGCGCCGAGGTGCAGGTGCGCACCGACATCGCCGACATCCGCCTGACCGACGAGCGCGAGTTGGCGATCTACCGCTTCGTGCAGGAGGCGCTGACCAACGTGGCCAAATACGCGCGTGCGCGCCACGTGCAGGTGCGCGTGCAGCCCGACGGCGACCACGTCTGCGTCGACGTGCGCGACGATGGCGTCGGCTTCGATCCGGGCGAGACGCGGCACGACACGCACGGGCTGGCGGGGATGAAGTTCCGCGTGCAGTCGTGCGGCGGCCAGTGGCTCGTGCAATCGACGCCGGGGCAAGGAACGCTCGTGCAGGCGCGGCTGCCGCTATGAGGCGTGCGCCGGGGCGCGCAGACGTGGCGTGACGCGCCGCGCGCTGCGGCGTAGAACCGGCTTCGTCCTACACCGAGCGCTCGCAGGGGCGTCCTAGACTGCAATCATTGCCGCAGCATTTGCCGGCCGTGTGCCGCCGATGACATGTCCCGTTTGAACGTCTTTGTCGTCGAAGACAGCGAGACCATCCGTCAGAACCTGATCGCCACGCTCGAAGAGCTGGCGCCGGTGGACGTGGTGGGCTTCGCCGACGACGCCGAAGGCGCGATCGCCCGGCTGGCGAACGATCCGGCACCTTGCGACCTCGCGATCATCGACGTCCTGCTGCGGCGCGGCTCGGGCGTCGACGTATTGAAGGCGCTGCAAGGGCGGCAAGGCTCGCCGCGCTGCGTGGTACTGACCAACTATGCAACCACGTTGATCCGCGACCATTGCCTCGCGCTCGGCGCCGACCGCGTCTTCGACAAGTCGGCCGAGGTCGAGCACCTGCTCGACTACTGCGAGTCGCTGGCGCAGGGGCGCGGGCCCGCGCCCGCGGTTTCCTGATCGTTTCCCTGGGTACCGGCGCTTCGACACCTCAGCCCGAACGGGGCGGGTGAGTCTGTTCGCACTGAAGGAGCAGGGGGCCTTTCGCTCCACCGGCCCGCTTCTTGCGAGGCACTTTCCCTCCGAGGCGCTGTCCTACATCCCCGCCCGGCTGCGGCCGACTGCGACCCTGCCGCCGCCTGGGCAAAGTGGCTGCACGGCAAGCACAACACACACAGGAGTGCTTCAGCCGTACCGCAAGAGAGTGAAGGAGCCGATGAAGGTCACCCGTTCCGTGCTGTTGGTCGCTGTCGTCGTCGTCGCTTCGATGGCGGCCGCGGCGGCACATCTCACCGACACGACCTTTGACGTGCCGCTGGCGCAGGTGTTGGGCTGACGCCCACGCAACCTCGCTGCGACTCTGCTTTCGGGCCATGCCGACCCACACTGACCCAAGGAGAAACGAAATGATCAAGCCGATCCAGCGCTGGGCCCTCTTGACGGCCGCCGGCCTTGCCGTCACCGCCACGGCTGCGATTGCCGCAAACGGCAACGGCCTGCCCGCCGGGCAAGACACCGCGGTGATCAGCGGCGGCGCCAGCATCGACGACTTCGCCGACCTGAACCGCCAGGCCGGCGATTACCAGCTCAAGCTGATCCTGGCCGCCAAGCGCAGCGGCGCGTACCTTGCGGACGTCGACGTCGTCGTGCGTTCGCTGCCTTCACGCGAGGTGGTGCTCGAGCACCGTAGCCAGGGCCCGCTCGTGCTGGCGCAACTGGCGCCCGGGCGTTACGAGGTGACGGCCAGCTATGGCGACGTGCTGCCCGGCGCCGCGACGAGGAACGTGCGCACCTTCACCGTGCCGGCCTCGCGCAACCTCGCGCAGATGGTGATGTACTTCGACACCGGTGACGAGGTGAATCCGAACTCGCCGCCGCAGTACAGCACGCCGCCAGAGTTGCCCGGCGCGCCGGCCGCGCGTTGATCGCCCTGGTCCCGCGGCCCTTCGACAGGCTCAGGGCGGGCTTCGACAGACCCAGCCAAAACGGGTTCTAGATCAGACCCGCGCGCACAGCGGCGTGCCGCTGTGCGCGCCGTGTGCGCCATGCGCCACCTGCGCCGCCGTCGCCGCCGCCTCGCTGGCGGCGAGTGCATGGATGCCGCCGGCCAGGCTGAAGGTGACGACCCCGGCCAGCATCAGCGAGGCAAGGCGGTCGGCAAGGCGGCGGCGGTTCATCGTGGTCTCCTTCGCGCCGCAGGGGCGGCGTTTCGTTTGCATGACGAACGCATCATCGGCAAGCCGCTTGGCGCCGGCGAGCGGTGTGCGACGAACTGCGGGCGAAGCGGCACGAACGGCCGCGTGAGCGGATGGCCGGCCGGCCTTAGCTCCAGAACGCCGCCGCCCGTACCAACGCCGCCGGCACCTGATCGGCGCGCAGCGGCGGCGAGAGCCAGAAGCCCTGCCCTGCCGGCACGCCCAGCGCGCGCAGTTGCTCGAGCTGCCCGGCCGTCTCGATGCCCTCGGCGACCACCCGCTTGCCGAGCGACGTGCCGAGGTTCATCACCGCGCGCACGATCTCCACGTTCTGCGGCTTCGTCTCCATCTGCATCACGAAGCTGCGGTCGATCTTCAGGCTGTCGAACGGCAGCGTGCCGAGGTACGCCAGCGACGAGTAGCCGGTGCCGAAGTCGTCGATCGAGAAGCGCACGCCCGCGTCGCGCAGGCGGTGCATCGACGCCAGCGCCGGGTCGAGCTGGCCCATCAGCGTCGTCTCGGTGATCTCCAGCGCCAGCTGCGCCGGCAGCACGCCGTGCCGCGCCAGCACCTGCTGCACGTGCGCGGTGAAGCGCGCGTGCTGCAAGTCGCGCCCGGAGATGTTGACGTGCATCGTCAGGCCGCGGAAGCGCGGCTCGCTGCGCTGCCACTGCGCGAGCTGCTGCACCGCGTGCTCGACGACCCAGTGGCTCAGCGCCTCGATGTGGCCCGACTCCTCGGCCAGCGTCACGAACACCGTCGGGCTGACGGCACCGCGCTCGGGGTGCACCCAGCGCGCCAGCGCCTCGAAGCCGTACAGGCGATAGGGCTCCAGCTCGTAGATCGGCTGGAACATCACCGAGAGCTGGCCGGCGCCGATGGCGCGGCGCAGGTCGGCCTCGAGCGCCAGCTTGTCGGCGATGCGCTCGTGCATCGCCGCGTCGAAGGCGAGCACGCGCGCGCGCCCGGCGTCCTTGGCCGCGTACATCGCCAGTTCGGCGTCGCGCAGCACCTCGTCGACGCTGCGCGCACCGTCGCCGCTGAAGGTGATGCCCACGCTCGCCGAAGGCAGCAGCTCGGTGCCGTGCATCACCAGCGGCTGCGCGAGCGTGGCCAGGATGCGCTGCGCCCGTTCGCGCCCCTGCGTCGCGGCGAGCGGCCCTTCCATCAGCACCGCGAACTCGTCGCCGCCCAGCCGCGCCACCAGGTCGTCGGCGGGCAGCGTGTCGACGAGCCGGCGCGCCACCTCACGCAGCAGGTCGTCGCCGGCGAGGTGGCCGAGGCTGTCGTTGACGAGCTTGAAGCGGTCCAGGTCGAGCAGCACCACCGCGAACGGCGGCGTCCCATCGCGCCGGCAGCGCTCCACCGCCACGGCCAGCCGCTGCTCGAAGAAGCGGCGGTTGGCGAGGTCGGTCAGGCCGTCGTGGAAGGCGATGTGCTGCAGCCGGCTCTCAGCCAGCCGGCGCGAGCTGATGTCGTGCAGCTGGTAGATCAGGCAGGTGCCCGTCTGCCCCGGGTCGTCGAAGTGGCTGCATTGCAGCGAGACCCAGATGTCGCCGTTGCGGTGCTCACCACCGCCGTTGCGCTCGGCCGCGCCGCGCCGGTGCAGGCGCAGCTCGATGCTGAACGAGCGCTCGCGGTGGCGCAGCACCTCGGCCGTCTGGCGCTCGAACAGCTCGGCATCGGCGCCGTGCAGGTGCGTGCTGAAGGCACGCCCGAGCAGGTCCTCCTCGGCGGCGCCGAGCATCTCGCTGAGCGCCCGGTTCACCTGCATCAGCCGCCCGCCCGGGCCGACGATCGCCATGCCGGCCGCCGCGTGCGTGAACGCGGCGGTGAACCGCTGCTGGTTCAGCCGCGCCTCGCGTTCGGCCTCGGCGATGCGCGCCTCCTGCGCGCGGCGCTCCCACTCCTGACGGTTGAACGTGTAGCGCAGCAGCGTGACGATGGCCAGCGTGACGAGCGCGCCGACCACCGAGACGGTGGCGCCGAACTGCGCCGTGTTGACGTGCACGAGCGCCGCCACCGCCGCCGAGCCGAGGTACAGCGCCGCCACCCACGCATAGCCCGACCACCAGGCCGAGAGCACGAGCGGCCGCCGCTGCTTGATGCACAACAGCCACGTCAGCGGCAGCGTCGAGAACACGAAGTACACGAGCGCTACCGCGCACAGCGACGCGAGCACCGCGGCCTGCGGCGGCAGGCCGAGCGCCGGCATCGCCAACAGCGCGGCCAAGGCCACCTGCGCATGGCCGGCAACGAACATCGCGATCGCGCCGGTGGCCGGTGTCGATAGCCGAGGCGCCAGCCGGCGCGAGGCGCGCGCCGCGCCGATGAAGCCGTCCACCGCGGCGGCGAGCACCGCGCCGGCCGGCCCCGTGGCCGCCAGCAGCGCGAAGATGAAGAGGTCGCTGACGGCGATCGCGTGGCTCGTGCGCGGGATCAGCACCGGAAAGCTCGCCGCCAGCGCGACGAGCGCGACGCCGATGGCCACCTGGCCGAGCGTCGCCGCCGGCATGCCGGCCAGCGACCACGCGGCCCAGACCAGGCACGCGGCACCGGCGGCGACGAGCGACGTCCAGGCGCGCAGCGCGTCGGATCGATAGTCGTAGAGGTGAGCCTGCCGAAAGCGTCGCAAGGTGCGCTTCATCGTCCCCGCAGCGGAATTGCCACGCATGGCAGTCACGAAGCGGGGCGATTCTCGCTGCGGCCGATGGCCGCTTCGGGGCCCCCCCCTAGAACGTGACTGATTGTTCTGGAGCGGGGGGCGGGTCAGCGCGAGGTCACGGCCGGCGGCCGCGGAAGGCATCGTCAAAGCGCGCCGCCGGGTCGGGCGACTCGGTGATGATGAAGCCTTCGGTGATGATGAAGCCCTCGGTGATGATGAAGCCTTCGGTGATGATGAAGCCCTCGGTGATGATGAAGCCCTCGGTGATGATGAAGCCTTCGGTGATGATGAAGCCTTCGGTGATGATGAAGCCTTCGGTGATGATGAAGCCTTCGGTGATGATGAAGCCCTGGCTCAGCACCAGCCCGTCGGCCACCAGCGTGCCACCGGCTTCCCACCGCACGCCGTCCGCGAGCGTCACGCCGACACCCTGACGCACCCGCTCGGCGAGTTGCTGCACCGGCATCGTCAGCACCCGGCCGGCCGTCGACGGTGACGGCGCCAGCGTGTCGAGCAGCTTCACCCCCGCGCCGACGAGGCGCTGCGGCGCGGCAGCCGTCTCGACGATCGCGCCAATCGGTGCGGCGCCCCTCGCGCGTGCAGCGGGCATCGGCATGCGGCGCCCGTTGGCCGCCAGCACCTCGGCGCGCAGCGTGAACTGGCGCGCCCAGGTCAGCCCCGGCTCGTAGATCGGCTGCCATTGCTCGAAGAGCGCGCGGCCGCCGAGCAGGCGGTTGCCGCCGGCGGTGACCATGCCGCTCCACGCGAAGCTGCGGCCGCCGATCGTGCTCGTCGCTGCGGGCAGCGTGCGGCCAGGGGCCAGCAGCGGATCGCCGGCTTTCAATCGGCCGTCGGCCAGCGCGTCGCCGATGTCGGCGCGCAGCGTCTGCGCCAGCCGCACCGCGCCTTCGAGGTTGACGAGGCCGGTGCCCTGCTCGATGACACCGACGTTCGGCAGCGGCTCGGCCGTGTACTGCAGGATCGCCTTCACGAGCGCCGGCGTCAGCCCCGGGTTGGCCTGCAGCAGCACCGCCGCGGCGCCGGCGACCACCGGTGCGGCGACCGACGTGCCCGACAGCGTCATCAGCGCCTGCCGCGGCCACTGCGTCGCGCCGCTCACCTGCGTCAGCTCGGGGTACGTGCGCGCGAGCAGGTTCCAGCCGGCCGGCGTGCCGCTCACGTCGCCGGCCAGCGGCCCGACGAGCCGCACGCCCGGCGCGACGAGGTCGGGCTTGACGAGGTTGTCGATCCACGGCTTGCCGTTGCTGTAGCGCCAGGCGCCGCGCGTCGGCCCGCGCGAAGAGAACGCCGCGACGGCATCGTCGCCGCGCCCGGAGGTGCCCAGCGGGTCGCCCGCGCCGACGGTGATCACCGAAGGATCGTGCCCCGGCGAGACGATGGCGCCGAGCACCGTCTGGCCGGCCGCGTTGCGGCCGTGATTGCCGGCCGCGGCGACGACGACGAGGCCGGCGGCACCGGCGCTGCGCGCCGCGACTGCCAGCGGATCGACGAGGAACGACTCGGTCGAGTCCGCGCCGACGCTCAGGTTCAGCACGCGCAGGTGGCCGTGCCGGCGGCCTTGCTGGATCGCCCAGTCGATGCCGGCCAGCATGTCGGACATCGTGCCGAGGCCGCGCTCGTCGATGACGCGCACGTCGTACAGGTCGGCCGCTGGCGCGATGCCGGTTGTGTCGGGGCCGGCGCCCGACGCCGCGTCGGTGCGGCCGGCGGCGATGCCGGCGACCAGCGTGCCGTGGCCGTAAGGGTCGGCGGCGCGCGCGGCGATTCGCACCGCCTCGATGCAGGCGCTGAAGGTGGCCGCGAGGCGGCTGGATTCGGCGAGCGCACGCTCGTGCTGGCGGGCGGGGTCGCGGTTCGCACCCACGCCGACCCCGCGCCCGAGATCGATGAACGACTGCGCCACGCGCGGCTGCGCCAGCGCCGCGGCGATGCTGGCACCGCCGCCTTCGAGCAGCGGCCGCACGAGCGGCGAGAGGTCGAGGCCGGCGCGCCAGCCGCCTTCGGGCAGGCAGCGGCCGATCGTCACGAAGTCGACGCGCGCGCGCACGCGGCTCGCGCCACGCGCGTCGGTGAAGGCGCGGTGCCTCGCGTCGATGCCCGAGTCGAGCACGGCGATGCCGACACCGCGGCCGTCGAAGGCGCTGCCGTGCGGTGCGAGTGCGTTGAGCGCCGCGCCGGCGCCGGTGCTCGCCTGCACCAGGCTCGCGGCGCTCGTCTGCCGCACGGTGGTGCGGTCGGGCACGACCTTGCGCACGTCGCCGCGCGCGGCGAGCTGCGGCAGCGCCGCCGCCGGCACCATCGCCGCGAGCGCGCGCACGCTCTGGTAGCCGTAGTGCACCGAGCCGCCGGCCGCGACGATGGCGCGGCGCAGCGCCAGCAGTTCGGGGTCGGCGCTCGCGGCGAGCACGAGCACGCGCACGTGCTCGCTGCCAGCAACGACGCGACGCCACGGCGCCGCCGTTGTCGGTTGCCCCACCTGCGCAGCGTGCTGAATGGCGCGCAGCTCGGGCGCGAGCCTGTCCTGCGCAGCGGCCGGCGCGGCACGCGCAACATGGCCGCTGGCAAGCATGGCGGCAACGGTGGTGACGGCAAGGCGCAGCGCAACACGCGCCGCTCGCGGCAGCATCGATTCCATCGAGGCGATTCCTTCTTCGTTGGTGGCCGTCGGACGAAGTCCGCGGCGTTGCACCGACGACTGTGCGGGGCCGATCGCTCGGCCAATCGATGGAATCGCAGGGCCGCTCCGGCGCAGTTCGTGGTGCTGCGTCGTTGTGGCGTTAGGCGCGTGATCTCGAGTGCGAACTGGCGGTGAAACACCCGCCAATTCGCCACCGTTCTGGCGGGTGTACTAGCGTGGACCGCCCACCGCCCGCCTGATCCACTTGTGCAGTTGCTCGAGCCCATCGGTCAGCGCCGCCGGGCCCGGCTGCAGGATGTCGCACGACTTGATCTCGTGCAGCGCACCGGCGCGCACCGCCGGCACATCGCCCCAGCCATCGCGCGCGGCCACTTTCTCGGGGCGGAACTTCTTGCCGCACCACGAGCCGATGATCACCTCGGGCGCGCGCCGCACCGGCTCCAGCGCATCGGCGACGATGCGATCGCGGCCCATCGGTCGAGCCGCCAACTCGGGGAAGATGTCGTCGCCGCCGGCGATCGCGATCAGCTCCGAGACCCACTGGATCGCGCTGATCATCGGCTCGTCCCACTCCTCGAAGTAGGCGCGCGGCCGGCGCGGCCAGACGGCAGGGTCGGCGGTCTCGGCAGCGATCGCCGCGTGGCGCGCCTGGCAGGCGGCGATCCACACTTCGGCGCGATCGCTCGCGCCGACGAGCGCCGCCACGAGCCGCAGCGTCGAGAAGATCTCGGCGATGCTGCGCTGGTTGGTGACGAGCACGTTCAGCCCGGCGCGGATCAGCTTGTCGGCGAGCGCGGCCTGCATGTCCGAGAAGCCGATCACCAGATCGGGCTCGAGCGCGACGATGCGATCGATCTTGCCGTCGAGGAAGGCCGAGACGCGCGGCTTCTCCTGCCGCGCCTCGCGCGGGCGCACCGTGTAGCCGCTGATGCCGACCAGGCGACGCTGCTCGCCGAGCAGGTACAGCCACTCGGTCGTCTCCTCGGTCAGCGCGACGATGCGCTGCGGCCCGAAGGTGCTGTCGATGCGATCTGCGCGATCGTCGCGACTCATGCGATCCACGCGGTCCACGCCGTTCGTCATTGGCCTGCCTCTTACAGCGCCGGCACGACCACCCAGCGGCGCCGTCCTTGCACCATCACCGGCTCGATGCTGAAGGCGGCGCCGAACACCCCGACGAGCCGCGCATGCAGCGCCGCGTCACCCGGCGCGCCGTCGGCGACGAGTCGGCCGTGGTCGAGCACGAGCACGCGGTCGGCGGCAAGCGCCGCGCCGAGGTCGTGCATCACCGCCAGCACCGCGGCACCCGCGCGCGCCCGTGCCGCGAAGCCGGCGAGCAGCGCGCGCTGGTGCGGCGCGTCCAGGTGCGCGGCCGGCTCGTCGAAGAGGAAGAGCCGCGGCTCGACCGCCAGCGCGCGCGCCAGCAGCACCCGCTGGCGCTCGCCGCCCGACAGCGCCGACAACCGCCGCGGCGCGAACGGCAGCGCCTCGGTCTCGGCCATCGCCGCGTGCACCGCGGCATCGTCATCGGCATTCATCGCGCCGAGCAGGCCGTGGCGCGGCAGACGCCCGAGCGCCACGACGTCGCGCGATGCGATCTCGGCTTCGGCGACATCGTGGCCGGCCTGCGCGAGCCAGGCGATCTGCGCAGCGCGCTGGCGCGCGGGCCAGGCGCCAAGCGGACGGCCGAGCCAGTCGATGGCGCCGCCGGCGGGTGCACGCAAACCCGCCAACACCGCCAGCAAGCTGCTCTTGCCGGCGCCGTTCGGCCCGACGAGGCTCACCCACTCGCCGGCGCGCAGCTCGAGCCCCACGTCATCGAGCACACGCCGGCCGTCGAGGTGCAGCGTGAGCCCGGCGGCGCGCAGCAGCACGGGCCGCGGGTCGTCAGGCGGCCTAACGTCGCTGTTGACTGCACTCGTCACAGTGCCCCCGAGCGCCGGCGCAGCAGCGCCAGCAGGAACACGCCGCCGAGCAGCGCGGTGATCAGCCCGACCGGCAGTTCCTCGGGCGCGACGACGCGGCGCGCGAGCAGGTCGGCGGCGAGCAGCAGCACGCCGCCGGCCAGCGCCGACAGCGCCAGCAGCGCCGAGTGCGCCACAGTGACCCAACGCCGCACGAGATGCGGCGCGACGAGGCCGACGAAGGCGACGAGCCCCGCCTGCGCCACCGCGCAGCCGGTACACAGCGCCAGCAGAGCCAGCAGCAGCAGCCGCAGCCGCGGCACCGGCAGGCCGAGGCTCGCGGCGGTGGCCTCGCCGAGCACGAGGGCATCGAGCACCCGCGCGACGCGCATGGCCAGCGGCAGCGCCAGCGCCAGCACCGCGGCGAGCGCCGCGACGCTGCCCCAGCCGAGGAAGCTCGTGCTGCCGAGCAGGAACACCTGGCGCGCGCGCAGCGCCTCGGGCGACAGCAGCGCCAGCAGGTCGGCAACGGCCGTCAGCACGACGCCGACGATGACGCCGGCCAGCAGCAGCACCATCGGCCGCGCCGCGCCGCGCGCCAGCACGAGCGTCAACGACACGCCGACGAGCGCGCCGCCGAAGGCCGCGCCGACCAGGCCCAGACGCAGCAGCGCGCCCGAGGTCGCGAGGCCGAGCGTGGCGCCGAAGAGACCACTCGCCGCGAGCACCGCCATCACGCCGAGCCCCGCGCCGGCCGCGGTACCGAGCAGAAACGGGTCGGCGAGCGGGTTGCGAAAGAGCCCCTGCGCGATCGCGCCGGCCAGCCCGAGCAGCGCGCCGACGCCGAACGCGCCGAGCGTCCGCGGCGCGCGCACCGCGGCGATCAGATCGGCTTCGGCGCGCCAAGCGAACGAGAAGCCCTCGGCACCGGCGGCGAGGCCGAGCACGGTGAGCAGCAACGCGGCGAGCGTCAGCGCGAGGGCGAGGCGGACGGGCGCCGTGCTCGTCGCGTTCATCGGATTCACTGCGCTGCTCAGGTTCATCGCGCCATTCGCACTCACCGCGTTGGCCGCGCTCGTCGAATGAAGCAAGGGCGTCGACATGGCTTCGCGCACCTCGACTGCTCAGCGCGGCGCCGCCGCCGCCAGCCGTTGCAGGCAATCGACCAGCACATCGGCCGCTTCGGCCAACCGCGGGCCCGAGCGCACGAGCGTGTCCCATTGCCCCGGTGCCAGCGCGCAGGTGCGGCCCTCGCGCAGCGCCGGCAATTGTGCCCAGCCGGGGCGCGCCGGCATCTCGGCCAGCACGGCCGCCGGCGCGACGATCAACTCGGGCTGCGCGCGCAGCACCCACTCCGGGTTCAACTGCGGAAAGGCGCCGAGCGACGCCGGCACGATGTTCGCCAGGCCCAGCCGCGCGAGGAGCGCGCCGACGAACGACGCCTCGCCGGCCGCGAACGGCGCGCCGGCCACTTCGACGTAGACGCGCCGGCCGCGCAGCGCGGCAGGCACGCGCGCCGCGGCGGCGGCGATGCGGGCATCGAGCCGCTGCCACAGGCGCGCGCCGGCATGGTGATCACCCAGCGCCTGGCCGATGACGGCGGCGACGCGCCGCGCGTCTTCGAGCGACTGCGGAATCAGCATGGCCACCGGCAGCCCGAGTGATTCGAGCCGCTCGATCAGCCGCGGCGCATTCGCCACCAGCACGAGGTCCGGCGCGAGCGCGACGATGCGCTCGACCTGCGCGTCCTCGAGCCCGCCGAGCTTGGGCAGCGCGCGCACGCTGTCGGGCCAGTTCGAGTAGCGGTCGGTGCCGACCAGGCGCGCACAAGCGCCGAGTTCGCAGACGGTTTCGGTGAGCGACGGGAGCAGCGAGACGATGCGGGTGGCCGGGGCGCGCAGGGTGAAGCGGCGGTGGCGGTCGTCGGTGAGGGTGATGGGGGTCGGGGAGGGGCCCTTCGAACCCTCAGGGCGAACCGGGACGGTCTGAGCGAGAACGGGATGCGCAGGGAACAGGCTCGCGGCGATAACCGCGAACGCAGCCGCCGCAGCCAACACACGCCCTTGCGCCGCCCCGCCCCACCCCACCATCAGAACCCTCCCTGCCAGCGCACCACCACCCACGCCTGACGGCCTAGCGCCTGATACCCGAGCAGCGGCTCGACATCGCGATCGGTCGCGTTCAACAGCTTGGCTTGCACCTCGACCCCCTCGGCCCACGCGAACAGCGGCAGCGCGGCCGGCCGCCAACGCGCAATGAGATCGAGCGTCGTATACGAAGGCAGCCGCGCGCCGAAATCCAGCCTCGAGCCGACGTGCACGACTTCGGCGCCGGCGCGCACGGCCCCCGGCAGGTACTGCTCGAAGGCGAGACTCGCCTGCCACTCGGCGCGGCGCGGCAGCGGCTGGCCGGTGGCGCGGTCGGTGGCGTCGAGCCACTCGAGGCGCCCTCGCACGTCGCCGCCGCCGGCCGCGGCCCAGCGCCAGCGGCCGTCCAGGCTCACGCCTTGCAGCCGCGCGCGCTGCACGTTGGCCGCGCAGCCGAAGCTGTATGCCGGATCCGGCGGGCAGCGCGTCGCGTCGGGCTCGTAGCCGATCAGGTCGCGCAGGTCGTTGCGGAACCACGTCAAGCCGCCGTCGACCGCGGCGCCGCGCCAGTCGATGCCGAACTCGATGCTCGTGCCCTTCTCGGGCCGGATCGTCGCCACGCCGTAGCCCGGGTAGACGAGGTCGTTGAAGCTCGGCGCGCGAAAGCTCGTGCCGGCGAGCGCGCGCAGCGACCACGGCGAGCCCTCGCCACCCACGCCGAGCAGCGGCCAGCGCACGCCGAGCCGCCCGGTCGTGTGCTCGCCGTACGCCGTGTTGCGGTCGCTGCGGACTTCCGCCTGCACCGCCAGCGGCAGCGCCGCCGGCACGCCGGGCAGCGCGCCGGCGTAAGCCAGCACCGCGGCGCGGTTGCGCCGCTTTGCGTCGGCGGCGTAGTCGGTGCTGCGGCCGGTCTCGTCGACCTGCTCGAGCGCCATGGTGAGCTGGCCGCGGCCGCCATCGTTGCCATCGCCGCCCGCACTGCCGTTCGCGACCGCGCGGCTGAGCTGGATGCTCGCCTGCTCGCGCGCCGTCGCAAAGCGGCTCGTCAGCGCCGCGCCGCTGACGCTGCGGCTCGATTCGTCGGCGGCGCGCGCGCTCAGCGTCCACAACGGCGCGACCGCGCCGCGGTAGTCGAGCGCGACGCGCTCGTTGCGCGTGCGGTTGCGGAAGTCGCCGTTCGCATCGGGCGCGAAGGTCGGCGGCGCGAATTCGGTGCCGTCGTACTGGTTGTCGAGCCGCCCGCCGTAGAGCGCGAGGCCGACGCGGTGGCCGGCGGCCGGGGTGTAGCCGACACGCGCCGAGGCCGAGCGGCGCGAATAACCGTCGTCGTCGGCATTGAAGCCGCCGAATGGGTCGCCGGCGCGCAGCGCGCTCGTGCCGCGCTGCCGCTCGCCGGCGAGCGCCGCGCCGAGGTCGAAGGCACCCACGCGGCCCTCGGCGGCGAGCGAGCCTTCACGCGCGCCGTAGCTGCCGGCGGCGGCGCGCAGCGAGAGCATCGGCGCCGCAGACGCGCCAGCGCGCCGCGTGACGACGTGCACGACGCCACCCAGCGCATCGGCGCCGTAGAGGCTCGAGCCCGGGCCACGCAGCACTTCGACGCGCTCGATGCCGGCCAGCGACAGCGTGTCGAGTTCGGGCGTGCCGAGCGTCGCCGAGCCGACGCGCACGCCGTCGATCAGGAGGAGCGTCTGCCCGCGCGAGGCGCCGCGGATCGACAGGCCCGCACTTTGACCCGGGCCGCCGTTGCGCAGGATCTGCAGCCCGGCTTCGCGCCGCAGCAGGTCCTCGAGTGAATCGGCGCCCGAGGCGCGGATGCGTTCTGCGTTGATCACCACGACATCGGCGGCCACCTGGTGCGCGGCCAGCGGCTCACGGCTGCCGGTGACGACGATAGGCGTGATCGGCGTGATCGGCGTGATCGGCGCACTCTGCGGCTGCGCCTGCGCGCCGCTACTGATGCCAACGGTCACCGCCGCGGCGAACAAATGAGAAGACGCGAAAGAAGCGAAGGAACGGAGAGAGACGCGCGCAAGCCGCTGCCACGAGCGTGGTCGCATCGAACAACAAGAGAACATCAGGAAGCCCCGACAAAGCCGCACGCCCCGTGCGGCATGGCCATTCACGCCAGCGCGTGCGGTGAGGTCGATCGGGCCTGCGGCGGGGCCGGTGGTGGTGCGGATGCGCACCCTGGGCGGCCTGCCAGCGGGCACGCCGCCGTCCGCAGCGTTGGCTCCCATTGCACGACGAGGCCGGTATCCGGGCTTGCGAGTGGCCGGCGGGACACAAACGAACGTCTTCGCCGGCAAGCGCGCCGCGCCTTCCCAGGCCGCTTCACATGAAGTGAAACGCCCCAGTGGCTGCGTGTGCGACACGCTCCTCGCTGACCGTTGCGGGGGCAGCGCCGGCTTGGCCACGCGAACGAACGTCCTTTCGCGCGGCGCACCGACTTCCCGTTCAACCCGTCACCTCGCGCTGGAGACTTCGGGCACCTGGTGCAAGCGGCGCCATCTTAGCCCACACCTCGCACGGGCCTTGCCGCCGAGGTCGGTCGATATACTCGCGCTTTACCACCAGGGCTCACATGTGCAGTGCCTTCAATCTGCGAAGGCGCGGCGCCACGGGCCGGCTGCAATGACCAAGTTCGTCTTCGTCACCGGCGGCGTGGTGTCCTCGCTCGGCAAGGGCATTGCGGCGGCCTCGCTGGCAGCGATCCTCGAATCGCGCGGCTTGAAGGTCACCCTCATCAAGCTCGACCCGTACCTCAACGTCGATCCGGGCACGATGAGCCCGTTCCAGCACGGCGAGGTGTTCGTCACCGACGACGGCGCGGAGACCGACCTCGACCTCGGACACTACGAGCGCTTCATCACCACACGGATGAAGCGCACCAACAACTTCACCACCGGCCAGATCTACAAGAGCGTGCTCGAAAAAGAGCGCCGCGGCGACTATCTCGGCAAGACGGTGCAAGTGATCCCGCACGTCACCAACGAGATCCAGGAGTTCGTGCTGCGCGGCGCCAACGCTGCGCCCGTGGACGTGGCCATCGTCGAGATCGGCGGCACGGTCGGCGACATCGAGAGCCTGCCCTTCCTCGAAGCGGTGCGGCAGATGAGCCTGAAGCTGGGCCCGTCGAATTTCGCCTTCGTGCACCTGACGTACGTGCCGTACATCGCCGCGGCCGGCGAGCTGAAGACCAAGCCCACGCAGCACACGGTGCAGAAGCTGCGCGAGATCGGCATCCAGCCCGACGTGCTGCTGGCGCGCGCCGACCGCGTCATCCCTGACGACGAGCGCGAGAAGATCAGCCTGTTCACGAACGTGCCGATCCACGGCGTCATCTCGATGCCCGATGTCGACACGATCTACAAGGTGCCGCGCGTGCTGCACGAGCAGGGCCTGGACGAGCTGATCTGCATGAAGCTGCAGCTGCTGACGCGGCCGGCCGACCTGAAGCGCTGGGACAACCTCGTGCACGAGGTCGAGCACCCGCAGGCCACGGTGCGCATCGCGATGTGCGGCAAGTACACCGATTTGTCCGACAGCTACAAGAGCCTCAACGAAGCGCTGCGCCACGCCGGCATCCACAACCACGCGAAGGTCGAGATCGAGTACGTCGACGCCGAGACGCTGAGCGAGAACACCGCCTCGGTGCTGGCGCCTTTCGACGCGATCCTCGTGCCCGGTGGCTTCGGCAAGCGCGGCATCGAAGGCAAGATCGTCGCCGCGCGGTACGCGCGCGAGCACCACGTGCCGTACCTCGGCATCTGCCTGGGCATGCAGGTGGCGACGATCGAGTACGCGCGCCACGTCGCCGGGCTCGAGGGCGCCAACAGCACCGAGTTCGACGCCGAGTGCAAGCATCCGGTGATCGCCCTCATCGAGGAGTGGCAGGACCGCGACGGCAGCATCCAGAAGCGGCATGCGCAATCCGACCTCGGCGGCACGATGCGCCTGGGCGCGCAGAGCTCCGATGTCGCCGCCGGCACGCTGGCGCACGAGATCTACGGCCCCGTCGTCACCGAGCGCCACCGCCACCGCTACGAGGCCAACGTCAACTATCTCGATCAACTGCAGAAGGCCGGCCTCGTGATCAGCGCGCTGACGCAGCGCGAGAAGCTCACCGAGATCGTCGAGCTGCCGCGCGAGCAGCACCCGTGGTTCATCGGCGTGCAGTTCCACCCGGAGTTCAAGAGCACGCCATGGGGCGGGCATCCGCTGTTCACGAGCTACGTGAAGGCGGCGCTCGCGCACAAGGCGTCGCGGGGCAAGAGCCCGATCAAGGTGGTGGCATGAGGCCGCAAGGAGTCGCGCGATGAAGCTCTGCGGCTTCGACGTCGGCCTCGACCGGCCGTTCTTCCTGATCTCCGGCCCCTGTGTCGTCGAGAGCGAACAGCTCCAGATGGATGTCGCCGGGCGCCTGAAGGAGATGACGGCCGCTTTAGGCATCCCGTTCATCTTCAAGAGCAGCTACGACAAGGCCAACCGCTCCAGCGGCACGAGCTTTCGCGGCCCGGGCATGGACAAGGGCCTCGAGATCCTCGCCAAGGTCAAGCGCACGCTGAACGTGCCGGTGCTGACCGATGTGCACGACGAAGCGCAAGTGGCCGAAGTGGCCGCCGTGGTCGACGTGCTGCAGACGCCGGCGTTCCTGTGCCGGCAGACCGATTTCATCCGCGCCGTGGCGCAAAGCGGCAAGCCGGTCAACATCAAGAAGGGCCAGTTCCTCGCGCCGCACGACATGAAGAACGTCATCGACAAGGCCCGCGCCGCCGCGCGCGAGAAGGGCCTGCCCGAAGACAGCTTCATGGCCTGCGAGCGTGGCGCGAGCTTCGGCTACAACAACCTCGTCTCCGACATGCGCAGCCTCGCGATCATGCGCGAGACGGGCGCGCCGGTCGTCTTCGACGCCACGCACAGCGTGCAGTTGCCCGGTGGCCAGGGCACGAGCAGCGGCGGCCAGCGCGAGTTCGTGCCGGTGCTGTCGCGCGCGGCCATCGCGGTGGGCATCGCCGGCGTCTTCATGGAGACGCACCCCGACCCGGCCAACGCGCTCTCGGACGGGCCGAACGCCGTGCCGCTCGTGCACATGCGCGCGCTGCTCGAGCAGCTCGTCGCGCTCGACCGCGTCGTCAAGCAGCAGCCGTTGCTCGAGAACGATTTCACCTGTTGACCGACTGACTCCCTGCCGGAGCCCCCGATGCCTGTCGCCTACATCGTCGTCGAATCGAAAATCTCCGATCCCGAGCAGTTCAAGAAGTACATGGCGGCGGCCCCCGAGGTGGTGAAGTCGTTCGGCGGCGAGTACCTCGTGCGTGGCGGGCGGCTGGAGGTGCTGGAGGGCACCTGGCAGCCGCCGCGCATGACGGTGCTGCGCTACCCGAGCTACGAAGCGGCCAAGGCGATGTACGACAGCCCGGCCTACGTCGCGGCGCGCAAGCTCCGCGCCGGCGCGACGGCGGTGTTCAACATGGTGCTGGTCGAGGGCGTCGACGCCCCGGTCTGAACTGCGAAGGTTTCAACTTCAACTCCAAGACACAAGGAAGACCCCACGTGAGCGCCATCGTCGACATCGTCGGCCGAGAGATCCTCGACAGCCGCGGCAACCCCACCGTCGAGTGCGACGTGCTGCTGGAAAGCGGCACGATGGGCCGCGCCGCGGTGCCCAGCGGCGCTTCCACCGGCAGCCGCGAAGCGATCGAGCTGCGCGACGGCGACAAGGCCCGCTACGGCGGCAAGGGCGTGCTGCGCGCCGTGGAGCACATCAACACCGAGATCAGCGAGGCGGTGATGGGGCTGGACAGCTCCGAGCAGGCCTTCCTCGACAAGACGCTGATCGACCTGGACGGCACCGAGAACAAGCAGCGCCTGGGCGCCAACGCGATGCTGGCCGTCAGCATGGCGGTGGCGCGCGCCGCGGCCGAGGAAACGGGCCTGCCGCTGTACCGCTACTTCGGCGGCATGGGCCGCATGCAGATGCCGGTGCCGATGATGAACGTCATCAACGGCGGCGCGCACGCCAACAACAACCTCGATCTGCAGGAGTTCATGATCCTGCCGGTGGGCGCGCCGAGCTTTCGCGAGGCGGTGCGCTACGGCGCCGAGGTCTTCCACGCACTGAAGAAGCTGATCGACGCGCGCGGCATGAGCACCGCGGTGGGCGACGAAGGCGGCTTCGCGCCGAACGTGCCCGGGCACGAAGCGGCCATCCAGCTCATCCTCGAAGCGATCGACAAGGCCGGCTACACGACCGAGCAGGTGGCGATCGGTCTCGATTGCGCCGCCAGCGAGTTCTACAAGGACGGCAAGTACCACCTCGAAGGTGAAGGCGACGGCGGCCGCATCCTCACCGCCGCCGAATGGACCGACGTGCTCGCCACCTGGTGCAGCAAGTACCCGATCGTCAGCATCGAAGACGGCATGCACGAAGGCGACTGGGACGGCTGGGCGCACCTGACGCAAGTGCTCGGCAAGAAGGTGCAGCTCGTCGGCGACGACCTCTTCGTGACGAACACGAAGATCCTCAAGGAAGGCATCGACAAGGGCATTGCCAACTCGATCCTCATCAAGATCAACCAGATCGGCACGTTGAGCGAGACCTTCGCCGCCATCGAGATGGCCAAGCGCGCCGGGTACACCGCCGTCATCAGCCACCGCAGCGGCGAGACCGAGGACAGCACGATCGCCGACATCGCGGTGGGCACCAACGCGCTGCAGATCAAGACCGGCTCGATGAGCCGCAGCGACCGCATCGCCAAGTACAACCAGCTGCTGCGCATCGAGGAAGACCTCGGCGACGTCGCCGCCTACCCGGGCCGCAGCGCGTTCTACAACCTGCGCTCGCAGGGCTGAGGCGCGGGCACCGAGCGCCAGGCGCTGAACCGCGATGCGCTGGCCGTGGTCGACGATCGCGCTGACTGCCGCGGTGGTGGCGGTGCAGGCCGACCTGTGGCTGGCGCCGAGCAACATGCGCCAGGTGTTCACGCTCGAGCGGCAGCTCGCCGAGCAGCTCGCCGTCAACGCCGCCGCCGAGGAGCGCAACCAGCGCACGATCGCCGAACTGGCCGACCTGAAGGAAGGCCTCGAGATGGTCGAGGAGAAGGCGCGCCGCGAACTCGGCATGGTGCGCGCCGACGAGATCCTCGTGCAGTACACGCGCCGGCCGGCCGTCGCAGGCCAGGCCGGGGCTGCACCGTCCGCCGGCGCGGCCCCCGGCGCATCGGCTGTGCCGGCCGCGGCCAGCGCCGGCACCGGCCCGCGCACGCCCTGAACCGGGTCGCCTGAATGGACACCGGCGCGCTGCCGGCGCTGCCGGCGCTGCTGGACGTGGCGCGCCCGCTGCTGGCGGCCGCCTTCACGCTCTGGGGCAGCCCGGTCACCTGGCTCGAGCTCGTTGCCGTCGTGCTGTCGCTGGCGATGGTGGCGGCCAACATGCGCGTCAACCCGGTCGGCTGGCCGCTGGCGATCGCCTCGTCGCTGCTCTACGCGCTGCTGTTTGCCGACAGCCGCCTTTATGGCGAGGCGCTGCTGCAGTTCTTCTTCGTCGCCGTTGCGTTCTGGGGCTGGTGGCAGTGGCTGCGCGGCCGCGGCGATGACGGAAGCAAGCTGCGCGTGCACCGCCTTTCGGCACGCGGCCTCGCGCTGCTCGCCGCCGGCATCGCCATCGCCTGGCCGCTGGCCGGCGCGCTGCTCGACCGCGCCACCGACAGCGACGTGCCCTACCTCGACGCGCTGGCCACCGTCGCCAGCGTTGCCGGCCAGATCCTGCTGGGCCGCAAGCTCATCGAGAACTGGCTCGTCTGGCTCGCCGTCAACGTCTTCAGCGTCGGCCTCTTCGCGTTCAAGGCGCTGTGGCTGACGGCGGCGCTGTATGCGCTGTTCGCGGTGTTGTCGGTGGCGGGGTGGCGAGCGTGGGCGCGGGTGGCCGCCCAGGCGGCGTGATCAGAGGAGCTGGCGGTTACTCATCGTGCGTCCACATGCGAAGCACGCGAACAACGCGCTCTTTGCTGAAGACTTCATACACGAGCCGATTGTGGATGTTGATCCGCCGCGAGTAGGCTCCGGCGAGGTCGCCAACAAGCTCACGCGTACCCTTCTCGGCGCCCCTCACGGCTCATCCACATCGATCAACCCCTCCCTGATCGCCCACCTCACCAGCGCCGCGATGTCGCTCAAGCCGAGCTTGGCCATGAGCCGGCTGCGGTAGGTGTCCACCGTCTTCGGCGACAGGTGCAGCGCCTCGCCGATGGCGGAGCTGGATGCGCCGCGGGCCACCATCAGCAGGATCTGCCGCTCGCGCGGCGAGAGGGTGTCGGCGCCGCTGGCCGACGCGCCGGCGGTCAGCACGCCGGCGGCGAATTCGGAGGCCTGCGGGCACAGGTAGCGCCGGTCCTGCGCCACGGCGTCGATGGCGGCCAGCAGTTCGACGCTCGGCGAGCCCTTCAGCAGATAGCCCTTGGCGCCCAGCCGCAGCGCCTCGGCCACGTGGCGCGGCTGGATCGACATCGTCAGCACCACCACGCGCACCGGCAGCTGGCGGTGCTGCATTTCCGCCAGCAGCTCGAAGCCCGAGCGCAGCCCCAGGTGCAGGTCGACGAGCGCCACCTCCGGCGTCAGGCGCGCCATGTCGGCCAGTGCCGGCGTCGGCCCGGCGGCCTCGCCCACCACCTCGTGGCCGGCAGCCTCCAGCACGACGCGCAGACCGTCGCGCACGATCGCGTGGTCATCGACGAGATAGATCCGGCTCATCCGTGGGTTCCCAACTGACGCTGATGAGGGTGCCCTGGCCGGGCGTGCTGTCGATGCGCATCGTCGCACCGATGGCGAGTGCGCGTTCGCGCATGCCCACGAGCCCGAGGTGGCCGTGTCGCGTGGCACCGGCCGGCCCGCCTTCGCTGCCGATGCGGCTGGTGCCGCTGCCGCCGTCGACGCCGATGCCGACGCCGTCGTCGGCGACCTCGAGCACCAGCTCGCCGTCGTCGCCTTCGAGTCGCACTTCGATCGCCTTGGCCTGCGCGTGCGCCAGCGCGTTGACCAGCGCCTCGCGGCCGATCATGAACACGGCGTACTCGACATCGGCCGGCCAGCGCTGCGCCTGCAGCCGCGGCGGCGCGCGCAGCGTGATCGCCGGACCCTCGCCGCGCCCGCGCTGCTGGCTGATCTCGTTGTCGAGCGCGGCGACGAGCCCGGCCTCGTCCAGCAGCGGCGGGCGCAGCGTGCCGAGCACGCCGCGCACCTGCCGGTTGGCCCGCGCCACCAGCGCGCCGAACGGCGCCCAGGCGGCGGCCTGCGCGCCGCGCGCGTCGGCGCCTTCCCACTGCAGCCGCAGCGCGCTCAGCGTCTGCCCCAGCTCGTCGTGCAGCGCCTGCGCCAGCCGGCGCGTCGTCTCCTTCTCCTGCACGAGCAGCCGCCGCGCCAGTTGCGCCAGCTCGGCGCGCGCCGCTTCCAGCGCGCGCTCGTGGCCGACACGCTCGGTCACGTCGCGCAGCATGGCCGTCAGCACCACCTGGCCGCGCACCGTGGCCTGCGAGATCGACGCCTCCAGCTCGAGCGCGCGGCCGTCGGCGCGCCGCGCGCTGACGCGCCCGCTGCCCATCGGGCGCTGGCGTACACCCGAGGCGACGAAGTCCGCCAGGTGCTGCCCATGCACGGCCCGCGCCGCCTCGGGCAGCACACGCGCGAGCGGCTGCCCCAACGCCTGGGCCGCCGGCAGGCCGAAGATGCGCTCGGCCGCCGGGTTGAACAGCGTCACGCGCCCTTCGGTGTCGGCGCTGACGATCGCGTCGCTGGCGCCGGCGACGATGGCCGCCAGCCGCGCCTCGTTGTCGACGAGCGCCTGCTCGGCGCGGTGGCGCTCGGTGATGTCGACGAAGGTGACGAGCACGCCGTCGGAGCCCACGCCGCCGCTGATCGTCGTCGTGGCCGTCGCGTTGCACGACAACACGCGCCGCTGGCCGTCGGGCGTCTCGATGCCGATGACTTGGTCGACGACCGGGGGGCCGCCCTTCAGCGTCTTGTCGTAGATGGCCACACCGTCCGGCAGGCGCACGCCCGGCGCCTCGAGTCGACGCCAAGGCGCCTGCTCGAAGCGCCGGCCGATGATCGACGCGGCCGGCGCGCCGAGGATGCGCTCGGCGGCCGCGTTGACGCGCGCGTAGCGCCCCTCGGCGTCGACGACCAGCAGCCCCTCGGCCATCGTGCCGAGCAGCCGCTCCAGGCGTTCGCGGCCGGCCTTCAGCTCGGCCTCGGCCTGCTTGCGCTCGCTGATGTCCATGCCGATGCCGACGATGCGCGTGGCGCGGCGGTCGGCGCCGCGCAGCGCGCGGCCGTGCACGGCGTGCCAGCGCATGCCGCCGGGGGCCATGACGCGGAACTCGGCCTGCAGCGGCGTGCCTTCGGTCACCGTGCGCCTGAACGCGGCAGCAAAGCCGGCGCGGTCGCCCGGGTGCAACACCGCCTCGACGCGCGCGCCGGTGCGCGGCATCGCGGCGGCGTCGATGCCGACCAGCTCGCCGTAGTTCTCGGACCAGGTGACACGCGCGCCGTCGGCGTCCAGCTCGACGTCCCAGGTGCCCATGCGCGCCGCCTCGACGGCCAGGCGCAGCCGCGCTTCGCTGCGTTCGATGGCCGCGCGCGCGGCGCGCTCGTCGGTCACGTCGCGCAGCAGCAGGCCGTAGCGCGCCGAGCCGGGCGCGAGCCCCAGCGCATACAGCGAGCCCTCGAACCCGCGCCGCTCGCCGTCGGCCCGCACGACTTCCTGCTGCACCGGGCAGCGCCCGTCGCGCAGCGCCTGGCGCACCCAGGCGCCGACGTCGGCCGGCGGCAGCAGCGCGGCCAGCGGCTGGCCGATCGCCGCGGCCGCCGCGTGGCCGCTCAGCCGCGCCGCGCCGCGGCTCCACTCGAGCACGCGGCCTTCGTGGTCCAGCGTCGCCAGCATGTCGGCGTGTGCGGCGTCGGCCAGCGCGCGCAGCCGGCCGACCATCGCGTCGGCGCGCGAGCGCTGCGCCCGTTCGGCGCGAATGTCGGTGACGAGCACCAGGGCGCCGTCCAGCTGCCCGTCGTCGTTGTTGAGCGGCACGAGGTGCCACTGCACCGGCACGCGCCGGCCGTCCGGCCTCAGCGCCTCGAAGCGCGCCACGACCTCGCCGGCCGGCGTGCCGAGCTGGCCGAACAGGCGCGTGAAGGTCGGCCGTTCGGCGGCGTCGAGCAGGGATTCGCCGGCCAGGCGGCCGCGCACCTGCCCGGTCGTCCAGCCGAGCAGCCGCGTGTACGCGGCGTTGACATACTCGACGTGGAAGCCGCGGTCGACGAGTGCCACGCCGAGCGGCAACTGGTCGAGCGCCCGCTTCAGATCGCGCGCGTCGCGCGCCAGCCGCTCGACGAGCGAGCCGGCACCGCCGGCGGCGCCGCTGTCGGCGCGCAACTGCATCGCGAAGGCGCGCAGCTCGTCGTCGCCGGCCGCGGCGCCGCCCAGGCGCTCGTGCACCGCGCCGAACACCGGCGCCCACGGGCGCAGCAGGCGGCGCGCGAGCCAGGCGCCGGCCAGGCCGACGGCCAGCGCCGCCAGGCCGCCGAACAACGCCAGCGGCCGCAGCACCGCGTGCGCCGGCGCCAGCGCCGCGCCGCGCTCCTGCAGCACCAGCACCCGCCACGGCAGCGAAGGCTGCAGCGCCGCGCCGATGTCGCGCGAGGCGGCGAGGTAACGCGTCGCGTCGGCGGCCACGACCTCGGCCGGCGGCACCACGCGCAGCGGCGCACCGGCCGGCGGCGCCTCGCCCGGCAGCACGCTGCGCCCGGCCGCCGCCGAAAGCACCAGCACCTGCATCGCCGGCACCGGCGCGCCTTCGGCGTGGCCGGTGGCGCCGGCGCGCAGCTTTGCCACCCAGTCGACCCCCAGGTGGGCCACCAGCACCGCGACGACGCGGC
The DNA here is from genome assembly GCA_016716535.1 of Betaproteobacteria bacterium. Lineage (GTDB taxonomy): Bacteria > Pseudomonadota > Gammaproteobacteria > Burkholderiales > Burkholderiaceae_C > Rubrivivax. The sequence continues at coordinate 261,878 of JADJWD010000006.1, forward strand.
CGTGCGCGTCGCGTACCGGCTCGCCGATGTCGATCAGCTCGCCCGGCACGCCGCCTTCGGCCTGCATCAACCCGCCCAGCGCCACCGCCGGGTGCACGTCGCCGAACCAGGTGCCGTGCAAGCCGTTCAGGAACACCGGCCGGTCGGCGATCGAGCGGCCCTCGAGCCAGCCGCGCGTGCCGGCACGCACCTGCCCGTCGGTGCCGACGAGGCCCAGCCACACGATGTGCGGCGACTGCAGCCGCAGGTGCTCGACCTCCGCGCGCACGGCCGCCGCGGCCTCGGCCGTGTCGGCGCGCTGCAACGCCGGCGAACGGGCCAGCACGCGCACCTCACGCAGCGCCGATTGCAGCGTCGCCTCGATCTGCTGCGCCAGCACGGCGGCGCGGTGCTGGTTGCGCAAGAGCGTGCGCCGTTCGATCTCGTCCAGCGCCAGCGTAGCCACCAGCGCCAGCACGGCCGCGAACAGCACCAGCGCCACCGCCGCGGGCACGAGCGCCAGGCGTGCCGATAGCCATGACGGACGCGGCAGCGGGTTCGGCACGGATCGGGGCATCGGCAGGGTGCGAAAAGGGAACAAATAGCGCGAACGGACGACGGCGGGCTAACCCGGATTCTTCACGGACCCGACAGCTCGTGCCGGGCCGTTGCGGCCCGCAATGTAGGGGATTCTTGACAGCTGCTGTCGGGCCGCCCGGTTCGTCACAAGAGGGGCATGCAGGACGGCACGCGCCTGCCGAAGATCAAGGCCGCAGACGCCCTCCTCCGGGCATGCTTGGCTCTTCCGCCGGCGCCCGCCGCCGGCCCCTTCTTCTCCATGCCGCATCACCCGACTCCCCGCGACGCCACCGTGCTGGTGGTCGACGACGTCCCCGACAACCTGCTCGTCGTCAGCGACCTGCTGCGCGAAGCCGGCTACGCGGTGCGCGCTGCCAACTCGGGCGCCGTGGCGCTGCGCTACGCGGCGCAGCCGCCGCAGCCCGACCTGATCCTGCTGGACATCATGATGCCGGGCATGGACGGCTACGAGGTGCTGCGCCGGCTGCGCGAAGAGCAGGCCACCGCCGAGATCCCGGTCATCTTCCTCAGCGCTCGCGGCGACGACGCCGACCAGGAGCATGGCCTGGCCGCCGGCGCCGCCGACTACCTGAGCAAGCCGCTGCGCCCGCTGGTGGCGCTGGCGCGCGTGCGCGCGCAGATCGAGGCGCGGCGCGCCCGGCGCATGCTGCGCGAGGAAAACCGCCAGCTCGCGCACGAGGTCGTCGAGCACATGACCGAGGTGGCGCTGGCGCGCCGCGTGGGCTTCCGCGCGCTCGCCCACCTGGCCGAGCTGCGCGACCCCGAGACCGGCAACCACATCCTGCGCACCCAGGCCTACGTGCGCGAGCTGGCCCTCGAGCTGAAGCGCGGCTCGCGCCACGCCGCGGCGCTCGACGACCACATGCTCGAGCTGCTCAGCGAATCGGCGCCGCTGCACGACATCGGCAAGGTCGGCATCCCCGACCACATCCTGCTCAAGCCCGGCCCGCTGACGAACGAAGAGATGAAGGTGATGCGCACGCACACGACGCTCGGCGCGCGCGCCATTGCCGCGGCGCAAGAGGACATCGGCCACCCGGTCGAGTTCCTGACCGTCGCGCACCAGGTCGCGTTGTCGCACCACGAGCGCTGGGACGGCAGCGGCTACCCGCACGGCCTGGCCGGCGAGCAGATCCCGCTGGCCGCACGCATCATGTCGGTGGCCGACGTGTTCGACGCGCTGTCGTCGCCGCGCGTGTACAAGCGCGCGCTCGGCGAGGACGAGGCGTATCGCATCATCGTCGCCGGCGCCGGCACGCAGTTCGACCCGGAGATCGTCGAGGCCTTCCGCACCTGCCACGGCCGGCTGCTGGCGATTGCGCGCACACACATCGACGTGGACCCGGCGGTCAGCGCATGAGCCCACCTTCCCGCGGCCCCGCACCTGGTGCCGCGCCCGGCGCCGCGCGCACCCCGGTGCGCGCACGCGTCGTGCCGCTGTACGCTGCGGCCGGCGCCTTGTGGATCCTCGGCTCCGACTGGCTGCTCGAGCGGCTGGTGCAAGACGCCGGCCTGCGCTCGATGGCGCAGATGGCCAAGGGCTGGGCCTTCGTCGGCCTGACCTCGGCGCTGTTGTGGTGGCTGCTCGCCGAGCGCAAGCGCGCGCCGGCGCAGCCCACCGGCCTGCGCGAAGGCGCGACCCATGCGCTGGCGATGCTCGCCATCGCCGTGCTTGCGCTGGTGGCGCTGGCCGACGCCTGGCAGGGCCACCAGCGGCACCGCGAGCAGGCGTTGCGCGCGCACGCGCAGGCCGCCGCGCAGGCCATCTCCGACTGGCGCAACCACCACACGTCGGACCTGCGCTCGCTGCGCGACAGCCGGTACTTCGCCCGCCTCGTCGCGCAGTGGCGGCAGCAGGGCATGCCGGCCGACGCGCCGCTGACCGCACGCCTGGCCGAGCGGCGCCGCTTCGAGGGCTGGCGCAGCGTGACGCTCCTGGACGCGCAGGCGCGCGTGCTGTGGAGCTCCGAGCCCGAGACCGCGCACCTGGCGGCGGCGACGCTCGCCGGCTACGTGCAACAGGCCGCCACCGCGGCCGAGCAGCACATCGCCGGGCCGAGCGTCGATGCGCAGGGGCAGCAGAGGCTGGCGCTGGCCATCCAGCTCGGCCGCAGCAGCGTCGCCGACGGCCCCGAGGGGCCTGCGAGCGGCGACCCCTCGTGCTGCGTGCTCCTCGTCGAGTTCGATGCCGGCGAGGCGCTGGCGCCGCTGCTGCGCCGGACTTCCGAGCTGTCGGGCACGCTCGCGGCGACGCTGTTGATGCCCGGGGGCAACGGCTGGACGGCGTGGTCGGCGGCCGGCACCGACGACGCTGCGGCGACGGAGCCGCTCTTGCATGCCGGATTGCGCGACACGCTCGTGCCGCGCCCGGCGCTGGCGCTCGGCCTGCCGGCCGATCTGCGCGACGCGGGCCGCATCACCGTGCGCGACGCGCGCCAGCAGCGCCACAGCGCCGCCGTGCACCCGGTGCCGGGGCAGCCGTGGTGGGTGCTCGTCGGCTCCAACGACGACACGGCGCTGGCCACGTGGCTGCAGCAGGTGGCGTGGATCGGCCTGGCGGCGGCGCTGGCGCTGCTCGTCACCGCGGCGATGCAGCGCCTGCGCCGGCGCGACCAGGCGCTGGCGCGGGCCGGCACCGAGCAGCGCCACCAGGCCGAGCGGCTGCGCACGCTGCAGTTGCTGGACGCCGTGATGGACGGCGCCGACGTCGTCGTCTTCGCGCACGACACCGAAGGCCGCACGCTGCTGTGCAACGGCGAGGCGGCGCGTGTCGCCGGCCTGCCGGCGCCGCCGGCGGCGCTGACGCCGCTGGTCGAGCGGCTGCCCCCGGGCATGGCCAACCCGCCCGGCCGGCTGCCGCCGCCGCACGGCGAGATGGCCGACGAGCGCTGGCTGACCCCGGCGGGCACGCGCACCTACTCGGTCAAGCGCGGGCCGCTGGCCGACGCCGACGGCGTGCCGTACGGCCAGTTCGTCGTCGCTCGCGACGTGACGACGCTGCGCGAAAGCGCCGCCGCGCTGGCGCGCAGCGAGCAGCAGCTGGCGCTGGCGCTGCACGGCGCCGAGCTGGGCCTGTGGGACTGGCACCTGCCGAGCGGCGCGGCGCACTTCAACGCCCGCTGGGCGCAGATGCTCGGCTACCGGCCCGAGGACGTGGAGCCCGACATCTCCTCGTGGCAAAGCCTCGTGCACCCCGACGACTGGCCGGTCATCGACGCGGCGCTGGCGCCGCACCTGGCCGGGCGCAGCGCCGGCTACCGCTGCGAGCACCGCCTGCGCCACCGCGACGGGCACTGGATCTGGGTGCTCGACGCCGGCCGCGTCGTCGAGCGCGACGCCGAAGGCGAGCCGGTGCGCGCCGTCGGCATCCACCTCGACATCACCGAGCGCCACCTGGCGCAGCAGGCGCTGGAGGCCTCGCGCGCCGAGCTCGAGCAGCGCGTCGACGAGCGCACCGCGCAGCTCGCCGAGGCGACGCGTCGCGCCGAGGCCGCCAGCCAGGCGAAGAGCGCCTTCCTCGCCAACATGAGCCACGAGATCCGCACGCCGATGAACGCGATCATCGGCCTGTCGCGCCTGCTCGCCGCGCACCCCGCCGACGCGCGCCAGGCCGACCGCATCGGCAAGATCGAAGCCGCGGCGAAGCACCTGCTGGTCATCATCAACGACATCCTCGACCTCTCGAAGATCGAGGCCAACGGGCTCATCCTCGAACGCGCGCCGTTCAGCCCGGCGGGGACGATCGAGCACGTGCGTGCGCTCGTCGCGCCGCAGGCCGAGGCGCGCGGGCTGACGCTGCAGGCCGATGCGGCCGGCCTGCCGGCGCGGGTCGTCGGCGACCCGACACGGCTGATGCAGGCGCTGCTGAACCTGGCGAGCAACGCCGTCAAGTTCACCTCGCAAGGCGGGGTGCACATCCGCGTGCGGCCGCTGCCGGCCACCGACGCGCGGCTGCACCTGCGCTTCGAAGTCGAGGACACCGGCATCGGGCTGACGTGCGAGCAGGCGTCGCGCCTGTTCCGCCCGTTCGAGCAGGCCGACGCGTCGACGACACGCCGCTTCGGCGGCACGGGCCTGGGCCTGGCGATCACGCGCCACCTGGCGCAGCTGATGGGCGGCGAGGTCGGCGTGGTGAGCGACGGGCCGGGGCGCGGCAGTTGCTTCTGGTTCAGCGCGGCGTTCGAGCACGTGGCCGAAGGCGGCGCGCAGCGCATGGAAGCGGCGTCGTCTGCCGGACACGCACGTCATGCCGCCGGCGCGGTGCGCACCGGCGAAGCGGCCGGCGCTCCCGCCGCCGTCGCCACGCTCCCGGCTGACGACGACGCCACCGCCTCGGTGCGCGTTCTGCAACGCCTGCGCCAGCATCACGGCGGCACGCGCGTGCTGGTGGCCGACGACGACCCGATCAACCAGGAAGTGGCGCGCGCGATGCTCGAAGCCGCCGACCTCGATGTCACCGTCGTCAGCGACGGCGAGGCCGCCGTCGCCGCGGTGCTCGATTCGCCGCCCGACGTCGTGCTGATGGACGTGCAGATGCCGGGCACCGACGGCCTGACCGCGACGCGCCGGCTGCGCGAGGCCGGCGTCGACCTGCCGGTGCTGGCGCTGACGGCCAGCGCCTTCGCCGAAGACCGCCGACGCTGCATGGAGGCCGGCATGGACGTGTTCATCTCCAAACCCTTCGACCCGCGCTTGCTGTACCAGGCGCTGCTCGACGTGCTCGACGCGCGCAGCGCCGAACGCGACGCCGAGGCGCGGGTGTCGGGCTTCGGCGGCCTGACGGCCGCACCGGCCCGCGCGCGGCCGGGGGCCGACAGCGAGGGCCCCGTCTGGCGATCGCTGCTCGAGCGCCTGACGGCGCTGCTCGCACAAGGCGACGCGGGCGCGCGCGAGTTCGTGCTCGAACACGGCACGCGGCTCGCACGCGCCGGCGGCGCCGACGGGCAGCGCCTCGTCGAACTGGTGCTGCGCTTCGACCTCGAGCCCGCGCTCGTCGTCGCGCGCCGCATGCTGCTGGCACCCACGCCGCCGACGCCTGCCCCGCGCCCCGCGGCACCCCCGCCGCCGGTGGTAGCTTCGGGGGCGTGACCGAAGTTTCGAAACCTTCAGCGCCCGCACCGCTGCGCATCGCCATCGTCGGCGCCGAGAGCACCGGCAAGACGACGCTGGCGCGTGAGTTGGCGGTGGCGCTGGCGGAGGGACCGTCGCAGCGGCTCGACGCGCCGCGCCCCGCTGCCCGCGTCGCCCTCGTCCCCGAGTTCCTGCGCGAGTGGTGCGTCGCGCATGGCCGCACACCGCGCCCCGACGAGCAGGCGGCGATCCTCGCCGAACAGCACGCGCGCATCGACGCCGCCTCGGCGGCGCACGACATCGTCGTCGCCGACACGACGGCGCTGATGACGCACGTCTACAGCGAACTGCTGTTCGGCGACCGCTCGCTGATCGACACAGCGATCGCACAACACCGCACGATGGCCGCGACGCTGCTGACGGCCCTCGACCTGCCGTGGGTGCCCGACCCCGCCGTGCGCGACGGCGAACACGTGCGCCGCCCCGTCGACGACCTGCTGCGCGCGTTGCTGCTGCAACACCGCCTGCCGTTCGCCGTGGTCAGCGGCCGCGGCCCGGCGCGGCTGGCGCAGGCGCTGGCGGCGTTGCGGCCGGCGATGGGCGCCGGGCGCAGCCGGCGTAGCGCGCTCTTTTCGACACTGACCGCCGGCGCGCCGGCCGATGCACGACCGGTGCGCCGCTGGCTTTGCGAATGCTGCGACCCGGCGGCCGAACGCGCCGTCGCCCGCGCCCGTTCGCGCTGAGCGGCCGAAAGCACACGTCCACATCCGGCCAGCCGAGGCCCTGCCGATCGTCGACCATCGGCCGCGAGGCGTGCCTCGTGCCGCCGCCTGCCGCCTCTGCCGCCTCTTTACCTGCCGCCGCCTCCGCCACGATGACACCGCCCACCACCGCGCCGTTGCCGCGGCCCTTCCGGCACCTGGCCGTCGCGAACCTCGCGGCGCAGGCGGCCGAGCAGATCAGCCTGGCGGCGGTACCGATCGTCGCCGTGCTCGCGTTCGCCGCCGGCGCGCGCGAGGTCGGCGTGCTCGCCGCCGCGCAGAGCCTGCCGTTCCTGCTGCTGGCGCTGCCCTTCGGCCTGTGGGCCGACCGTGCATCACGTCGGCGGCTGATGGTGGCCGCCGAGGCGCTGCGCGTGCTGGCGATGGCCTTGCTGGCCGCGCTGGTGATGGTCGCCGGCGGCGCGGCGTTGTCGATGCCGGCGCTGGCCGCGCTCGGCTTTGCCGGCGCGGTGGGCACGGTGGCCTTCAGCGTCGCCGCGCCGGCGATGGTGCCGTCGCTCGTGCCGACCGCCGGGCTGGCGCGCGCCAACGGCCGGCTCGAGCTGGCGCGCAGCCTCGCCTTTGCCGCCGGGCCGGCGCTGGCCGGCGTGGTGGTCGCGGCCACCGGCGGCGGCGGCGCGTTTGCGCTCGCCGCGGCGTTGTCGGCGCTCGCCGTCTGGCAGCTTCGACATCTGCCGCACGACGCGGCGCGCACCGCTTCTTCGTCAGCGGCGCCGGCCGCAGCGGCGGCGGCCGCCGCCCCCATCGACTCGACCGCGCCGCGCCCGACGTGGGCCCCGCTCGTCGACGGCGCGCGCTTCGTCTGGCACGACCGCTGGCTGCGGCCGATGCTGCTGACCGCCGTCGTCTGGAACCTCGCGTGGATGATGCTGCAGGCCGCCTACGTGCCGCACGCGATGCAGCACCTCGGCCTCGGCGCGCGCGGCGTCGGACTGACGCTGTCGCTGTACGGCGCCGGCATGGTGCTCGGCGCGCTGGCCGCGCCGCGGCTGATGGCCGGGCTGCCGCTCGGCGTGGCCGTCGTCTTCGGGCCGCTCGTCTCGGTGGCGGCGGCGCTGACGATGGCCGCCACGCTGGCCTGGCCGCAGCCGGCGCTGGCGGCGCTGTCGTTCTTCCTCTTCGGTGCCGGGCCGATCGTCTGGACCGTCAGCACGACGACGCTGCGCCAGACGCTCACGCCGACCGCGATGCTCGGCCGCGTCGGATCGATCTTCCTCACCGCCAACGCCGGCGCGCGGCCGCTCGGCGCGGCGCTCGGCGCCGCCGTCGCGGCGCTGTCCGGCGCGCAGGGCATCGCCGCGTGCCTGCTGCTGGCGGCTGGCGGCTTCGTCGTGCAGGCGGTGCTGGTGATGGGCTCGGCGCTGCGCACGCTGCGCGCGCTGCCGGCGCACCGCCCGGGCTGACGCGCCGCCCGCTACTGCAGCCCACCCGGGCCCGGCGGCTGGTCGATCTCGGGCGTGAACATCTCGCCCACGTCCACTGCGTCGAAGCGATATTGCGCGCCACAGAACTCGCAGCCGATCTCGACCTCGCCGCGCTCTTCGACGAGGGTCTCGATCTCGCGCCGGCCCAGGCCGCGCAGCATGCCGCGCACACGCTCGCGCGAGCAGGTGCACGCGAATCGTGGCGACTGCGGCTCGAAGACGCGCAGCGTCTCCTCCCAGAAGAGGCGATGCAGCACGTTCTCGGCCGGCAGCGCCAGCAGCTCCTCGCGCGTCAGCGTCGCCGCGAGCGTGGCGATGCGGTTGAAGGCTTCGGACAGGCCGATCTCGTCCTCGTTGCGCCGCGCCGCGGCCTCGGCGGCGCGGCCCTCGAGGTTCGCTTCGCCCTCGACCGGCAGGCGCTGGATCAGGAGGCCCGCCGCCATCTCGTCGTTGGCCGCGAGCACGAGGCGCGTGTCGAGCTGCTCGCTTTGCAGCATGTAGTGCTCGAGCACCTGCGCCACGCGCTGCAGCGGCTCACGCCTATCGCCGTGCAGCGGGACGATGCCCTGATACGGCTGCTGGCCCGGCAGCCGGTCGCGCGGGTCGAGCGTGATCGCGCAGCGGCCGCGCCCGTGCACGTTGACCAGCGCCTCGAGCTGCGCGCCGGCCGGCACGACGCCGGTCAACGTGGCGGTGGCGCGGAACGCGAGGTCGCTTTGCACCTCGGCCACCGCCAGCTTCACCGGCCCGTCGCCGTGGATCTGCAGCACGAGCGCGCCGTTGAACTTGATGTTGGCCTGCATCAGCACGGCCGCCGCCACCATCTCGCCGAGCAGCTCGCGCACCGGCGGCGGATGCGCGTTGTGCTCGGCACGCCGGCCGAGCAGCTCGCGCCAGGTGCTGGTGAGGCGCACGAGCATGCCGCGCACCGGCAGGCCTTCGAACAGGAACTTGGTCAGCTCGCTCATGGGCAGAAGGCGTGGCGAAGGTGGCGCAGATGCCGCGCGGCGCGCCGCTCAGCCGATGCGCCGCACCATCGTGCGGTGCCGTTCGGCGTTGGCGACGTAGGCGGCGGCGCTGGCGCGCAGGCGTTCGAGTTGCGCGGCCTCGAGCGGGCGCACGGCCTTGGCCGGCGCGCCGACGATGAGCCAGCCGTCCTCGAACTCCTTGTCCTCGGTGACGATGGCGCCGGCGGCGACGAGGCAGTTGCGGCCGATGCGCGCGCCGTTCAAAACGACGGCCTGCATGCCGATCAACGCGCCGTCGCCGATCGTGCAGCTGTGCAGCATCACCTGGTGGCCGATCGTCACGCCGTCGCCGACCGTGAGCGGCCGGCCGCGGTCGGTGTGCATCACCGTCAGGTCCTGCACGTTGGTGCGCGCGCCGACGCGCAGCCACTCGTTGTCGCCGCGCAGCACGCAGCCGTACCAGACGCTGGCGTGCTCGCCGAGCTCGACGCGGCCGATGACCTCGGCGCTGTCGGCCACCCAGGCCGTGGGCGCGATGCGCGGGGCGTCGTCGCCGAACTGGTAAATCGCCAAGGCTCGTGGCTCCGTGATGACGATGGGGGCGGCCCCAGCGGGCTGCCGCATGGGGAGAAACGGATAATTCTAGGGATGGAGCTGCGACACGAAGCGCTGCGCCTGCTGGCCATGACCGACCCCGCCGAGAAGGCGGCGGCGGTGCGCACCTGGCACGCCGACCGGCATGCCGACGGGCAGGCCACCGGGCCGGACAACCGGCAGGGCAATCGACGGGCCGTGCCGCCGATACCGGCGGCCGCGATCGACACCGGCGCAGTGCTCGAGCCCGCCGGCCCGCTGCCCGGCCGGCCGCCGCGCCCGCTTCTCGTCGACCCGGCGCTCGTGCCGCGCCGCACGCCCTTCACGCCCACCGGGCGCGCGGCGCTGCTGCACGCGGTGGCCCACATCGAGTTCAACGCCATCAACCTGGCGCTGGACGCGATCTGGCGCTTTCCCGGCCTGCCGGCGGCGTACTACCTCGACTGGCAGCGCGTCGCCGCCGAGGAGGCGCTGCACTTCACGCTCATCGCCGACCATCTGGCCACGCTCGGCCACGCCTACGGCGACTTCGACGCGCACGACGGCTTGTGGAAGATGTGCGAGAAGACCGCGGCCGACGTGCTCGCGCGCATGGCCCTCGTGCCGCGCACGCTGGAAGCGCGTGGCCTCGACGCGACGCCGCCGATGCGCGCGAAGTTCGCGCGCGTCGGCGACACACGCGCCGCCGAGATCCTCGACGTGATCCTGCGCGACGAGATCGGCCATGTCGCCATCGGCAACCGCTGGTACCGGTGGCTGTGCGCACGAGAAGGGCTCGATCCGGTCGCGCACTACGCGCTGCTCGCCGCCCGCCACGGCGCGCCGCGGCTGAAGGGGCCGTTCAACGTCGAGGCGCGGCGCGCGGCGGGGTTCAGCGACGACGAGGTGGCGGCGCTGGGTGCGCAATAGCACCAGCCGTTCGGGCTGAGCCTGTCGACGCCCCTTCCCCGGACGAACGGGGCGATCCTTACCCCGCGGATGATGCTTCGCGTGCAACTGCTTGAGCCGCTCGCGCGCCACGTGCGTGTAGATCGTCGTCGTCGCGATGTCGGCGTGGCCGAGCAGCATCTGCACGGCGCGCAGGTCGGCGCCGTGGTTCAACAGGTGCGTCGCGAAGGCGTGGCGCAGGGTGTGCGGCGTCAGCGGCGCGGTGATACCGGCGACGACGGCGTAGCGCTTGACGAGCTTCCAGAACATCTGCCGCGTCATGCCGCTGCCGCGGCGCGTGACGAAGAGGGCTTCGCTGGCGCGGGCGGCTGATGGGACCGACACACTGGCGCGCGCGCCAAGCAGCACCGCGCGCCCCTCGGCGAGCCAGCGCGTGAGCCAGGCATGCGCCTCCTCGCCGAACGGCACGAGCCGCTCGCGCGCGCCCTTGCCGAGCACGCGCAGCACGCCTTCGGACAAGCTCAGGTGCACGAGCTTGACCTCGACGAGCTCGGTGACGCGCAGGCCGCTGGCGTACATCAGTTCCAGCATCGCGCGGTCGCGCAGGCCGAGCGGCGTGTCCACGTCGGGCGCGGCGAGCAGCGCTTCGGCCTGCGCCTCCGACAACGTCTTCGGCACGCGCAGCGGCTGCTTGGCGCTGAGCAGTTCAAGCGTCGGATCGGCAGTGACGCGCCGCTCGCGCAGCGCCCAGCGGTAGTAGCGCTTGAAGACGGTGAGCCGGCGGTTCGCGGTGGTGGCGCGCGTGGCGGCGTGGCGCGCGGCGATGTAGCCCTGCAGATCGGCCTTGCCGGCGTCGTCGAGCGTGCGCTCGGCCTGTCTCGCCAGCCAGTCGGCCAGCAGCGTGAGATCGCGCCGGTAGGCCGAAAGCGTCAGTTGCGACAGCCCGTCCTCGACCCACAACGCATCGACGAAACGGTCGATGCACTCGCGGCTGCGCGCGATCGCGCGAGCATTGACCGCCGCGTCGACATCAGCGCCAACGCCGTCGGCGGCTTCGGCAGTACCTTTGGCACCGCCCGCACCGGCCGCCGCGCGCGTTCACAGCGCCTTCTTCACTCCAGCGTCAGCTTCTGCTTCGCCACGACGCCCTTGTAGACCTCGTACTCGGCCTTGATCTGCGCGGCGAACTGCGCCGGCGTGTTGCCGACGATCAGCGAGCCGGTGTCCTCGATGCGCTTTCTGACCGCCGCGTCGCCGAGCGCCTTCGTCACCGCGGCGCCGACCTTGTCGACGACGTCCTTCGGCGTGCCCTTGGGCGCCAGCACGCCGTAGTAGGCCATGCGGTTCACGGGTTCGAGGCCCACTTCCTTGAAGGTCGGCACGTTGGGCAGCACCGGCAGGCGCTGCGGCGCGGCGACGACCAGCGGCACCAGGCGGCCGTCCTTGATGAAAGGCAGCGCCGACGGCAGGTTGTCGAAGATGATCGGCACCTGGCCCGCCACGGTGTCGTTCAGCGCCGGGCCGGCGCCGCGGTACGGGATGTGCGTCATGAAGGTACCGGCCAGGCTCTTGAACAGCTCGGTCTGCAGGTGGCCGATGCCGCCGGTGCCCGAACTGGCGTAGCTGTACTTGCCCGGGTTCTTCTTCAGCACTTCGAGGAAGGTCTTGTAGTCCTTGGCCGGGAAGCTCGGGTGCACGGCGATGACGTTGGGCGTGGCGGCGATGTTGATGACCGGCGTGAAGTCGACGAGCGGGTCGTAGCCGATCTTCGTGTTGATCGCCGGGTTGGCGGCGGTCGTCGAGACCGTCGCCATGCCGAGCACGTGCCCGTCGGGCGCGGCCTTGATCATCTCGAGCGCGCCGATCGAGCCGCCGCCGCCGGCCTTGTTCTCGACGATGACCTGCTGGCCCAGCACCTGGCTCATGCCGGGCGCGACGATGCGCGCGACGATGTCGGTGGTGCCGCCGGGCGCGAACGGCACGATCAGCCGCACCGGCTTGGTCGGATAGGCCTGCGCCCACGCACCGGCGGCAGCCAGCGAGCCGGCAGCGGCCAGCGCGGCGACGAGACAGTGGCGGCGGGCAAACGAACGATCGGACACGGGTCGGACTCCTTGGACAACGGGACGAAACAACGAGGGAACGAACGTAGAGCGCGGGTCAGTCAAGGCGGCGGCAAGCCCAGCATGCCGGCCTTGAGCTTCTTGTGATAAGGATGGCCGCCGACGAACGAGCGCAGCACGCCGGCGTAGAAGTCGTCGCCGACGATCGGCTCGCCGCGCGGCTGGCCGTTGAGCACGAGCGTCGTGCCGCGCGCCGGGTCGAAGTCGAGGTCGACCGTATCGCCCTCCTTCAGCTTGCCGGCCGACTGCATCAACTCGAACATGCGCGAAAGGCGCGGGCGCAGCGCCTGGGCATGCGCGCCGCTGTTGCGCAGCACGCCCTTGTCGAAGCCCTTGGCCAACTCGACGGCCGGCGCATTGACGAGCAGCACGAGCCGCACGCGCTTGGGGCCGGCCTGCGCCAGCACTTCGGCCTCGCTGCGCGCCGGCCGCGGCAGGTACAGCGCCGCGACGTAGGCCTTGAACCAGCCGGCGGCGCGCAGGCCGATGCCGTTGAGCACGAGTTCACTGCCGGCGAGCGTGATGCGGTCTTCGAAGCTGACGCCTTCGAACACCGTCGCGGCGGCCGCGGGCAGCGGCGGCAGGCCGGCCAGCACTGCAGCGCCGGCGGCGGCGTGCTGCAACCAGGACCGGCGTGATGGGCGCGACGAGAGTGCGCGCGCGCGGGCTGGCCGGTGATTCGGGGCGCTGCAAGACATCGGGGCGCATTGTCTTTGAACTCGCTCAGGCGTCCGCTCGCACGCGGCCGATGTCCCCACGCCCTATCCTCGCGGCCCATGTCGGTGGCCCTGCTGCTCGTCCCGGACTTCCTGCTCATCGCCGCGGGCTGGTTCATCTGCCGCTATACGGCGCTCAACCGCCCGGTGTGGGACGGCGCCGAGCGGCTCGTCTACTTCGTGCTGTTCCCGGCGCTGCTGTTCGAGTCCATCGTGCGCAGCCCGCTGACCTTTGGCGCAGCGGCGCCCGCTGGCGGCGGCGGGTTTGCGCATCACCGCCGTCGGCGCGCTGCTCGCGCTGGCGCTCGGCGCCTGGCCGGGCGTCGACGCGCGCATGCACGCCTCGGCGGCGCAGACGGCCTTCCGCTTCAACTCGTACATCGCGCTGGCGCTCGCGGCGCGCGTCGGCGGCGCCGAGGGGCTGGCGCAGATGGCGCTGATCCTGTCGGTGTGCGTGCCGCTGTGCAACGTGGCGGCGGTGTGGCCGCTGGCGCGGCACGGTGGCCACGGCTACCTGCGCGAGCTGGCGCGCAACCCGCTGATCATCGCCACGGTCGCCGGGCTCGTCTGCAACGGCATCGGCCTGCGCCTGCCCGAGTGGCTGGCGACGACGATGTCGCGCATGGGCGCGGCGGCGCTGCCGGTCGGGCTGATGGCGGTCGGCGCCGGGCTCACGTTCGGCGCGCTGCGCGCGGCACCGCGGCTCGCGGCGGCGCTGCTGGCCATCCGCCACGCCGTGCTGCCGGCGCTGGCCGTGGCGCTGGCCATCGTCGCCGGCTTCGCGCCGGCGCAGCAGGCGCTGCTGGTGACGTTCGCGGCGCTGCCCACCGCCTCCAGTGCCTACGTACTGGCCGTGCGCCTGGGCGGCCACGGGCCCTATGTGGCGGGCATGGTGACGGTGTCGACGCTGCTGGCGATGGCGGGGCTGCCGCTGGCGTTGTCGGCGCTGGCATGGGTACGGGGCTGATGCACCCCCCCGAATGCACCCCCATGAATCGCAGCACCTGATCTAACGCAAACGCGTGCGCAGATCGCGAACGCGATCATTTCGCACGAGCTCGCGTCAGGGCTCGCTATGTCAGGCAGCTGTGATCGACGAACGCGTCGAAGGTACGCGCCCGCGTGCCTTGGTCATCCACACATCGCGCACCGTGCGCGCGGCGCTCAGGCGTCGCCTCGAGCCGCGCTTCGAGGTGCGCGAAGAAGCCGACGGCGAAGGCGGCTGGCACGCGCTGCTCACCGACCCCGCGGTGCAGGCCGTGGTCAGCACGGCATCGATGCGCACGGCCGACGGCCGGGTCCTGCTCGACCGCATCCGCGATTCGAAGATCGCGCGCGTGAACGGCGTGCAGATCATGCTGCTGTCCTACGAGGCGGAGCCGCCGCTGCTGGACGAGGTGGTCCACACCACCAGCGGCAATGCCGAGTTGACGGAGATGCTGGCCCTGGTGCCGCGGCCGGCCGAGCCCGACGCTGCGGCGACGGGCCCGCCGGAGCCCGTGGCCGCTTCAGCCCCTGTGGCGCCCGTGCCGCCCCTTCCCCCGGTGCGCCTCGTGTCCGACTCGTCGACCGCGCGCGCCCCGCCGCCACCGCAAGCCGCACCCATCCCGCCCAGCCCACCCAGCCCGCCGCGGCCCGCAGCCGCAACCGCCCCCGCAGACCGCCAGGAGAACCGCATGTCCCGCGTCGACAGCCTGAACAAGGTGCTCAAGAACCTGCAAAGTGAATCGCCCGGCGTCGAAGCCTGCGCGCTGATCTCCGAAGACGGCCTCTTGATCGCCAGCGCCTTGCCGCAGGAGCTGGACGAGACGCGCGTCGGCGGCATGAGCGCGACGCTGGTGAACCTGGGCACGCGCGCGGCCACCGAGCTGCGCCGCGGCGACGTGCGCGAGGTCATCGTGCGCGGCGAGAACGGCTGCGCGGTGATGATCCACGCCGGCCGCGGCACCGTGCTGCTGGTGCTGGCCACCGAGAGCACGCCGCTCGGACTGATCTTCTTCGACATGCGCGAGGCGCTGAAGTCGATCAAGAACGTCCTGTAGCCCCGCGCCCGAGGAGACGACGTTGCCGACCACCGCGCTGTACGAGGACGCCGAGCACCGCAACCTGCTGTTCGAGGACTTCGGCCTCGGCGGCCTGGCGGTGCAGTCCAACCAGCACATGATCATCCACGGCGGCTCGGGGATGATCCTCGACCCGGGCGGGCACAAGGTCTACAGCAAGGTGCTGGCCGAGACCTTCAGCTCGCTCGGCCGCGGGCAGCTGCGCTACATCTTCCTGTCGCACCAGGACCCGGACATCGTCGCGGCGATCAACGGCTGGCTGATGACGACCGACGCCGATGCCTACATCTCGAGCCTGTGGATACGCTTCGTGCCGCACTTCGGCTTCGACCACCTGCTGGCCGACCGCCTGAAGTCGATCCCCGACGAGGGCATGGTGCTCGAGCTCGAGGGCGCGCCGCTCGTCGTGCTGCCGGCGCACTTCCTGCACAGCGAAGGCAACTTCCAGCTCTATGACCCGCGCTCGCGCATCCTGTACAGCGGCGACCTCGGCGCCTCGCTCGGCGCCGAGTACCGCGAGGTGACCGACTTCGACGCGCACCTGCAATACATGACCGGCTTCCACCAGCGCTACATGGCGTCGAACCGGGTGCTGCAGGCGTGGGCCGAGATGGTGAGGCCGCTGGACATCGAGATCATCGCGCCACAGCACGGGGCGTACTTCAAGGGCCGCGAGATGGTGAACCGCTTCATCGACTGGTGCGCGCAGCTGCAATGCGGCATCGACCTGATGGCCGGTTCGGCCTACAAGGTGCCGGCGCGGTGATGGTCGAAGACAGCACGTTCGTCGAGACGCGGTCGTTCGAAGAGGCGACCCCGGAACCCGCTGCGGCGGGCGCGGCTTCGCATCGCGTCGTCGGCGAGGAAGCGCCGCGCTGGCTGGCGCTGGGCTTTGCGCTCGTGGGTGTGGGGGTGGCAGCGGCAGCGGCCTGGCTGTGGTTGGCCGAGCCGGCTGGGCCTGCTCCATCGGTGGCGACAGTTGCCCCGGTTGTCGCCGCGGCTCCCGTCGCTTCCGACGCCGCGGTGCCCGCACAGGCCCCCGCGGCGAAATCGCCGGAGCCCGCGGCGCCCGTCCCGCAGGCCGCGGCCGTCGTTGCGCCCGCCGCGCCGCCGGTCGCCTCGCCGCCGCAAGCGCCGGCCACCGGGGCCGCGCCCGCGGCTGCGGCCGCTGCACCGCCCGCGCCGACCTGCCCCGCCGAGGTCGTGGTGTCTTTCGGCTTCGACAGCGCCGAGCCGCCGCGCGCCGAGATCGACGCGGTGCTCGCTGCAGTGGCCGAACCGCTGCGCGCGCATGCCGAGGCCAAGGTGGTGGTGCAGGGTTATGCCGACGCGGCCGGCACCGACCAGTACAACCTGCTGCTGAGCTACCGGCGCGCCAAGGCAGTCGCCACGCGGCTCGGCGAAGGCGGCATCGCGGCGCAGCGCATCGCCATCCGCGCGGCCGGCAGCCACGAGCCGATCGCCGGCCTGCCGCCCGCGGCCGAGCAGAATCGGCGTGCCACCGTGCAGGTGCGCGGCTTCGAAGGTTGCCGCTGAGTCGCCGTCGCCCTGCCCTGCCTCTGTCCCCGAACGTCCGAACGCGAACCCGAAGCTGCGCCCATGTCCACCTTCCTTGCCGTCGTCATCGGCCTCGGCGCCGCGTTGCTCCTGCTGACCGCGGGTTATCTCTTCGGCGCGGCCAAGGGCAGCGAAGCGCGCAAGCAACTGCGCGAACGTGCCGACGCCGCCGACGAGGAGCTGACGCGCCTGCGCGAGCGGCTGACCAAACACGCGCGCAAGGAAGACAGCCTGCGCGGCGCGATCGAGAAGGTGCTCTCGCCGCTGGTGCAGCGCGAGCACGTCGCACTCGGCCTCGCGAGCCTCGAGACGCCCAGTGGCGCGCAGCGCAACCTGCGCGCGCTGCTCGACCAGATCGCCGAGAAGGGCAACCTCTCGGCCGTGCTGCTGGGCGACGAGCAAGGCCTGCCGCTGGCGGCCAGCAGCGGCGCGCGCGACCTCGAACGCCTGGGCGCGACGGCCGCGCTGATGCGGCTGCTGGCCGACCGCATGCGCCGCGACGACGCGCCCGAGCCGCGCGCGCTGATGGTCCAGGATGCGGACAACACGATCACGCTGTCGCGGCTGTTCACGGCCAACCGCCAGCGCTTGTCGCTGACCGCCGTGTCGGTCGGCGGCATGTTGACGCCGGCGGCACTCGACCCGGCGCTGGTCAAGCTCAACGCGGCGCTGCTGAGCGGCGACCGCAGCGCCGAAGCGTCGGTCAACCGCGCGGGCGGACTGGGCTAAGTCCCGTCGGCCACCGGACTCTCGGTCCTCTCCGGCCGCGGCAGGCTGGGCCGCAACAGCATCGGCGCGTGCACGACGAGCCAGCCGCCGAAGGCCGCCACCCACAGCGCCGACGCGGCCGGCCAAGCCCAGGCACCCAGCGCCGGCGCGGCGACACGCAACACCGCCGCCACGTTGACGAACAGCAGCAGCCACGCGAACGCCGCCGGCGCCACCGGCCGGCGGCCGGTGTGGCGCAACACGACACGCGTCATCAAGCCGAACCCCATCGAGCCGAGCGCGCCGATGGTGAACGCGTGCACCCACGCCGCCTCGGGCCACGAGGCACCGAAGTTCACGCCCGCCTTCAGCGCCAGCGCCGCGAGCAGCCAGACGAAACCCAGGTGCATCGAGCCGACCAGCGCGTCGTCGGCAGTGCGCCAGCCGCACCAGCGCACGACGCGCCATGCCTGCAGCGCGAAGGCGAGCGGCGCGATGGCGGCTGCCGCGAGTGGCCACGCGAGCAGGTCCGTCAGCGCCAGCGCCACGAGGGCCAGCAGCGCCGCCACCTCGAGCGGCAGCGACATCGGCCGCGGCAACTCGTCCTCGCGCCCCCGCCCGGCCAGCAAGTTGGCTGTGAAGACCGGCGTGAACAGCCCGCCGGCCAGCGTGAACATCACGACGACGAGCCAGAGCGCCGCGCGCAGCGCCCGCGCCGCGGCGTGCGTATCGCCGGCGGCGACGGCCGCGTGCCAGCCGAGGTTGGCCAGCGCCAGCAGGCCAAAGACCGCCAGCGGCGCGAGCCAGCGGCGCTCGGGCAGGCGCGCCAGCGGCACCACCAGGCGCGCGACGACCGCCAGCGGCAGCGCGATGTCGCAGGCGGCGACCCAGCGCCAGGACCAGGGCCATGGCCACGACCACCCCAAGGCACCAAAGAAACACGCGACGCGGCCGAGCAGCCACGCCGCAGCCAGCAGCGCCAGCAGCGCGCCGCGCGTCTCGGCGATGCCGGCCCAGCTCGGCAACGCGGTCAACGCCGTGCCGGCGATCAGCGCGAACGCGAAGCCGAAGATCATCTCGTGGCCGTGCCAGGCCATCGGGAAGACACCGGGCGCGATGCCCGCGAGGCCGAGCCCGGCCAGCGCCATCAGCACCCCCGCGTAGGCCACGCCGAGCAGGTAGAACGGTCTGAACGGGGCCGCCAGCCAGGCGGCGCGCTCAAGCGGCATGCGTCGGGGTGGCGCCGGTGGCGGCCGGCGCACCCGGGGCGGCGTTGAACAGCGTATTAGGTGATGCGGTAGGCGCCGCTGCCCCTGCCGGCTGCATCAGCGCCTGAAGCAGCGTGCGCATCTGCGATTGCATCTGCGCGGCGCTGCGCTGGCGCACGCGGCCGAAGCCGCGCACCTGCGCGGGCAGCGTGGCGATCGCCACTGCCGCATCGAGCCGCTCGGGTGTGAGCAGCGGCAGCAGGCGCTCGATGACCGCTTCGTAGTCGGCGAGCAGCGTCCGGTCCAGGCGCCGCTCGGCGCTGCCGCGAAGCGGGTCGAGCCACGTGCCGCGCAGCCAGCGCGCGCGTGCCAGCCAGCGCAAGGCGACGCGCGTGCTCGCACCGTAGTCGCCTTTGGCCAGCGTCGCCTCGCCGTTGCTGCGCCGCCAGGGCGGCGCAAGGTGGTAGTGCAGCACCGGCCGGCCCTCGTACAGCTCGGCCGCGCGCGCCTCGAGGCTGCCGTCGGTGAGCAGCCGCGCGACCTCGTAGTCGTCTTTCGGTGCGAGCAGCCGATGCGCGGCGCGCGCCACGGCGAGCGTCAGCCGTTCGCTGCCCGGCACCACTTGTTGCTCGGTACGCCGCACGCGCGCGACCCACTCGTCGTAGCGACGCACGAGCGCCGGGCCCTGGTAGGCGAGCAGATGCGCGCGCCGCTGCGCGAGCACCTCGTCGAGCGTGTTCGGGTCGCGTGGCGTGGCCGGCTCGGCGAGGCCGGAAAGGCCCGTCAGCCCCGTCAGCCCCGTCAGCCCCGCAAGCCCCGCCCGCGCCAGCACTTCGGCCGGCGCCACGGCCAGCCGCCGCCCCCAGGCAAAGGCGCGCCGGTTGTCGGCACTCGCAACGCCGTTCAGCTCGATCGCGCGCAGCAGCGCCGCGCGCGACACCGGCAGCCAGCCGCGCTGCCACGCGTGGCCGACGAGCAGCATGTTGGCGGCAATGCTGTGCCCGGCCAGCCGCGTGGCCAGCGCCGTGGCGTCGAACTCGTCGGCCGCTTGGTTGCCCGCACCGTCGCCACCGCCGCCACCGTCATCACGCAGCCCCAGCCTCGCATGCAGCGCCCGCAACGCCGCCGCATGCGGAAACCCCATCTCGGGATGGCGCACGATCTCGCCGGTGATCGCCGCGGCGGTGTTGACGACCGCGCGCGTGCTGCCGGGCCGCACGCGCGCCAGCGTGTCGGCACCGCAGGCGACGAGCAGGTCGCAGGCGAGCAGCAGGTCGGCGTGCACGATGCGCGGCGCGTGCAGCTCGGCGCTCGTGCGCGCGAGGCGCACGTGCGTCAGCACCGCGCCGCCTTTTTGCGCGAGGCCCGTCTGGTCGAGCACCGTGGCGGCGTGCCCGTCCAGGTGCGCGGCCATGCCGAGCAGCGCGCCGATCGTCACGACGCCGGTGCCGCCGACGCCGGCCACGAGCACCGACCACGGCTCACGCAGATCGGGCAACACCGGCTCGGGCAGGCCCGCTTCGTCGACGTCGATGCCCGCCTCGCGCCGCGGCACGGCGCCTTCCAGCGTCACCAGCGCCGGGCATTCGCCGTCGAGGCAGCTCAGGTCGCTGTTGCATGCAAAGGGGTCGATCGCGCGCTTGCGGCCCCACGCCGTCTCCACCGGCACGACGGCGAGGCAGTTCGACTTGACGCCGCAGTCGCCGCAGCCTTCACACAGCGCCTCGTGGATCAGCACGCGGCGCGCCGCGGCCGGTGCCAGGCCGCGGCGGCGGCGGCGGCGCAGCTCGGTGGCGCAGACCTGGTCGTAGACGATCACCGTCGTGCCGCGCACGCCGCGCAGTTCGTGCATCACGCGCTCGAGCGCGTCGCGCGGCAGCACGCGCACGCCGTCGGCGAAGCCGGCGTTCGGCCCGTACTTGCCCGGCTCTTCGGCGAGCACGACGATCGCCTTCACGCCTTCGGCGGCGACCTGGCGCGTCACCATCGGCACCGTCAGCGGGCCGTCGACCGGCTGGCCGCCGGTCATCGCGACCGCGTCGTTGTAGAGGATCTTGTAGGTGATGTCGACGCCGGCGGCGACCGCCGCGCGGATCGCCAGCAGCCCCGAGTGGAAGTACGTGCCGTCGCCCATGTTGGCGAAGACGTGCTGCACGCCGGCGTGTGGCGCCATGCCGACCCAGGTGACACCTTCGCCGCCCATCTGGCTGATCGTCAGCGTGCGCCGCTCCATGCCCACGGCCATCAGGTGGCAGCCGACACCGGCGAGCGCGCAGCTGCCTTCGGGCACGCGCGTCGAGCGGCTGTGCGGGCAGCCGGGGCAGAAGTACGGCGTGCGCTGCAGCGGCACGATCGGCAACGAGGCCGGCGCCAGGCGCTCGGCGCGCGCGGTCCAGTCGCCGGCCGGATCGATGCGCGCCAGCCGTGAAGCCAACGCCCGCGCGACGATCACCGGCGTCAGCTCGCCGGTGGGCGGCAGCAGCCACGGCGCGTGCGGCGCCGGCCACTCGCCGGCCTCGTCGAACTTGCCGAGCACACGCGGGCGCACGTCGTCGCGCCAGTCGTAGAGCATCTCCTTCAACTGGTACTCGATGATCTGCCGTTTCTCCTCGACGACGAGGATTTCGGACAGCCCCGTGGCGAAGCGCCGTACCGCGTCGGCCTCCAGCGGCCACGGCATGCCGACCTTCATCACGCGCACGCCCAGCGCCGCGGCGCGTTCGTCGGTCAGGTCCAGCTCGCCCATCGCCTGGCGCAGGTCGGTCCACGCCTTGCCGCAGGCCATCACACCCAGCTTCGCTTGCGGCGCATCGACGACAACGCGGTTGATGCCATTGGCGCGCGCCCAGGCCAGCGCGGCGTAGATCTTCCACGCCTGCATGCGCAGTTCCTGCGCCGGCACCGGGTCGGGCCAGCGGATGTTCAGGCCCTCGGGCGGCAGCGCGACATCCTGCGGTTCGACGAAGGCGGGCGGCTGCGAAGCCAGTTCGACGACGGCCGAGCTTTCGACGATGTCGGACGAGAGCTTCAGCGCCACCCACAGCCCGCTGTAGCGCGACAGCGCCCAGCCCGCCAGGCCGTACTCGAGGATCTCGCGCACGCTCGCTGGCGCCAGCACCGGCATCGCGCAGGCCGAGAAGACGTGTTCGCTCTGATGCGCCACCGCCGACGAGCGCGCGCCGTGGTCGTCGCCGGCGACGACGAGCACGCCACCGGCGCGCGCGGTGCCCGCGTGGTTGGCGTGCTTGAACACGTCGACGCAGCGGTCGACGCCCGGCCCTTTGCCATACCACAGCGCAAAGATGCCGTCGCGGCGCGCCGGCCCCAGCAGGTGCAGCTGCTGCGTGCCCCACACCGCGGTGGCGCCGAGGTCCTCGTTGACCGCCGGCTCGAAGCGCACGTCGTGCGCGTCGAGGAACGGCCGCGCCTCGTGCAGCGTGGCGTCCAGCCCCGCCAGCGGCGAGCCGCGGTAGCCGGTGACGAAGCCCGCGGTGTTGAGCCCCGCGGCCCGGTCGCGCTCGTGCTGCAGCATCGGCAGCCGCGCCAGCGCCTGCACGCCGGTGAGGAAGACGCGGCCCTGCGCGACGGTGTACTTGTCGTCGAGCGAGGTGGCGGCGACCGTCGCTGCTTGCGCTGGCATGGCAGGCGTCGCGAGCATGGCGGTCATGACAGCCGCAGCCGTGGCCGCGTGCTACTCGGGCTTCGCGCCGGTCAGCGCGATGATGCGGCGGTAGCGCTCGATCTCGCGCCGCACCAGCGCATCGAGTTGCGCCGGCGAGCCCGGTGCCGCGTCGAGACCGGCGGCGGCGAGCTTGTCGATGACCGCCGGCTCGCGCAGGATCGTGCCGACCTCGGCGGCCAGGCGCGCGAGCACCGGCGCCGGCGTGCCCGCGGGGGCCAGCAGCGCGTACCAGTTGACGAGCATGAACTCGGGCCAGCCGCTCTCGGCGATGCTCGGCACCTCGGGCGCGCTGGCGTGCCGCGTCGGGCTCGTGACGGCGAGCGCCACCGCCTTGCCGGCGCGCGCATGCTTGATGCCGTTGCCGGCAACGACGAGGCTCAGGTGCACCTGCCCGCCGAGCAGGTCGACGAGCGCCTGGCCGCCGCCCTTGTACGGCACGTCGGTCACCTCGATGCCGGCCATCTTCTGGAACCACGCGAAGCCCAGGTGGTGCGGGCTGCTCGTGCCGAGCGAGCCGAACGACAGCCGCCGCGGCTGCGCCTTCGCCGCGGCGACGAGTTCGCTCATCGTGCGCACGCCGGCCGACGGGTGCGCCAGCAGCAGCAGCGGCGAGGTCGTCAGCTGCATCACCGGCGCGAAGTCGCGCAACGCGTCGTACGGCAGGTTGGCCGCGTAGGCGGCGTTGATGGCGTGGATGTCGGTGGTCAAGAGCAGCGTGTGGCCGTCGGCGGCCGCGGTGGCCACCGCGCGCGTCGCGATCACCGAGTTGCCGCCCGGGCGGTTGTCGACCACCACCTGCGTGCCGAGCGCCGGCGCCAGCCGCTCGGCGATCAGCCGCGCCGCGAGGTCGGTGCCGCCGCCCGGGGCGAACGGCACGACGATGCGCACCGGCTGCGTCGCGAAGTCGGCCGCATGTGCCACACCTGCCATGCCGGCCGCGCCGGTAAAGGCGGCCGCGGCGCAGAGCCACATCGTCGTCAATCGCCTCGTCAGCATCGTCTTCGCTCCTTGCGCAGCGTGATTACGCAGCGTGGCTGCTTCAACCGGTGGCGCCGAAATCAGGCGCGCGGCGTTCGATGAAGGCGGCGATGCCTTCGCGCGCCGCGGCGGTGCAGGCCGATTCGCCGAAGGCGCGGTAGCCGACCTCGAGCGCCTCGGCGAGCGACGGCGCCGCGGCCGCGTCGCGCACCGCGCGGCCGATCAGCGCAACCATCTGCGTGGAAAGCGTCTTCCCGGCGGCCGAGCGCGCCGCGCCCGCGGGCCAAGCCGGCACGGCGACCGCGCCGCCGGGCGCCGGCCGCACGCGGCCAGCGAGCGCGTGCACGCGCGCGACGGCGCGTTCGATCAACACGTCAACGCTGTCGGCGAGTTCATCGACGATGCCGAGTTCATGCGCCTGCGCCGCGCTCAACCGCTCGCCGCGCGCGAGCAGGCCGTGGAACACTGCAGCCGCGGCGGGCCAGCGGCGGTACGGCACGACCATCGCGCCGAGCCCCGGCAGGATGCCGAGCGTGATCTCGGGCAGCTGCATCACGGCCTGGCGGTCGGCGACGAGCGCGTGGCAGCGCATCGCCAGCTCGAAGCCGCCGCCGAGCGTCAGGCCGTTCAGCGCCGCGACCACGGGTTTTCTGGCGCGGTCCAGGTGCACGAGCAGCCGCGCGCAGTCGCGCGCGTATTGCGCCGCGGCGTCGGCATCGCCGAGCAGCGATGGGAAGCGGCCGATGTCGCCGCCGGCGCAGAAGGCCTTCGTGCCGTAGCCGGTGAGCACGAAGCCGGCGACCGCGGCGTCGTCTTCGTGGCGGCGGACGACGGCGAGGATCTCGTCGGTCATCTCGTCGTGCAGCGCGTTCAGCGCCTCGGGCCGGCGCAGCGTCACGACGACGACATCGTCGATGCGGTCGGTAACGATGTGGCGCTCACGCGGCTGGTACTCGGCAAGCGCACGCCGCGGCCGCGGCATGCCGGGGCGATCGGCGACGAAGCGATTCAGCACGCGCGTGACTTCGGCGTCGCCGGCTTCGCGCATCGATTCGAGCGGCCCGCGCTTGAAGCCGAGCGCCAGGCGGCAGCCGATGTCGAGATCGGCACCGCCGCCGATGCCGCGATCGAGGATGTCGACCGCCTGTGACCACAGCACGCCGCGCAGGCGGTCGTCGATGGCGGCGGCACGCGCTGCCGGCATCCCGACGCGCTGCCCCGGCGCGACGGTCAGCCAGCGCTCGACCGAGCCGAAGATCGGCGCCGGCGCGTAGTGCGCGCCTTCCTCGGCCGCCTGCAGCGTATTCGTCTCGACGATGATCGGATTGCCGTGCGCGAGGTTCAGCACGAAGAACGGGCCCGCGTGCACGTGCGCCATCGCGACGGTGTCGACCTCGGCCGCGCTCGCGCTGCCGAGCAGATGCGCCGCCTCGTTGCACCAGTTGTCGAAGACGCGGTCGAGCATGAAGCACGGCGCGTCGGCGGTGACGAGCGGCAGCTTGCCGGTGGCCGCGAAGAGGCGGCGCAGCCAGGCGATCAACGCGCGGTCGGCGCGCGGCCAGTCGATCACCTCCACCACCGGGTTGCGCCACGCCGGCGCGAAGAAGTGCGTCACCGTCGCGCGCTCGGGGTGCTTCAACTCCGCGAACAAGCGCGCCGCCGGCAGCGAGCTGGTGTTGGAGGTGATCGCCGCGTCGTCAGCGACCTCGGCTTCGACGGCCGCGAAGATGCGCCGCTTCAGCGCCAGGTCTTCGGTGGCGGCCTCGATCACCCAATCGGCACCGGCGAGCGCCGCGTAGTCGGTGCTGCCGGTGACACCTGCGAGCACCGCCTGCGCATCGGCGTCGCGCATCTTGCCGCGCGCCACCGCCTTCTCGGCATAACCGGCCATGCGCGCCAGCGCGGCGTCGATCGCTTCTTGCTTCAGGTCGACGAGCACCAGTTCGAGCGCCGGCAGCGCGCTCTTCAGGTAGTAGCCGATGTCGGGCCCGATGGTGCCGGCGCCGATGATCGCCACGCGCTTCGGCGGCGGCCGCGTCACGCGTTCGAGCAGCGGGTTGGCGAAGGTGGTGGCACTCATCGGGCTCTCGCTCCTGAACGCAGTCAGCGGCGCGCGCGCGTCACGCCGGCACGGCCGGCAGGCCGGCCAGCGCCATCGCCAGCTCCTTCTCGTCGTAGGCCTGGTCGACGAGCTTGCCGGCCGCGTAGTTGGAGTACGCGCTCATGTCGAAGTGGCCGTGCCCGCACAGGTTGAAGAGGATCACCTCGCTCTTGCCCTCGCGCTTGCAGCGCAGCGCCTCGACGATCGCGCCCTTGACGGCGTGGTTCGCCTCGGGCGCCGGCACGATGCCTTCGGCGCGCGCGAAGAGCACGCCGGCCTCGAAGCAGGCGTTCTGCCGGGTACGCGGTGGCCTCGATCAGGTTCAGCGCATGCAGGTGCGAGACCAGCGGCGCCATGCCGTGGTAACGCAGTCCGCCGGCGTGGAAGCCCGGCGGCGTGAACGTGCTGCCCAGCGTGTGCATCTTCACCAGCGGCGTCAGGTGGCTCGTGTCGCCGAAGTCGTAGGCGAACTTGCCGCGTGTCAGGCTCGGGCACGCCGCGGGCTCCACCGCGACGATGCGCCGCTGCTTCGTCTTGCCTTTGCCGCGCAGCTGCTGGCCGATGAACGGGAACGTGATGCCGGCGAAGTTGCTGCCGCCGCCGGTGCAGCCGACGATCACGTCGGGGTCGTCGCCGGCCATCTCGAGCTGGAGCATCGCCTCCTGGCCGATGATCGTCTGGTGCATCAGCACGTGGTTGAGCACCGAGCCGAGCGAGTACTTCGTGTCGTCGTTGGTCGCGGCGATCTCGACCGCCTCGCTGATCGCGATGCCGAGCGAGCCCGGGTGGTTCGGGTCCTTCTCGAGGATCGCGCGGCCCGACTGCGTCGTGTTCGACGGCGACGGCAGGCACTTCGCGCCGTAGGTCTCCATCAGCGCGCGCCGGTACGGCTTCTGGTCGTACGACACGCGCACCTGGTAGATCGTGACGTCGATGCCGAACAGTGCGCCGGCAAAGGCGAGCGAGCTGCCCCACTGGCCGGCGCCGGTCTCGGTGGCGAGCTTCTTGATGCCGGCCTGCGCGTTGTACCAAGCCTGCGGCACCGCGGTGTTGGGCTTGTGGCTGCCCGCAGGCGACACGCCTTCGTACTTGTAGTAGATCTTCGCCGGCGTGCCGAGGGCCTTCTCGAGGCGGTGCGCGCGATACAGCGGCGCCGGCCGCCACAGGCGGAAGACCTCGCGCACGGGCTCGGGGATCGGCACCTCACGCTCGGCACTCACCTCCTGCATGATGAGTTCCATCGGGAACAGCGGCGCCAGGTCGTCGGGCCCGATCGGCTGCAGCGTGCCCGGGTGCAGCGGCGGCGCCATCGGCGCGGGCAGGTCGGCCATGATGTTGTACCAATGGCGCGGCATCCGCGTTTCGTCCAGCAGGTACTTGGTGGGCGTGCTCATACGCTGTCTCCTCGACTAGGGTGCGAAGAATCCGCGGCGGCGCGGCGCGCCGCCCGCGGGGCGGGGAATGAGTGGATGACGTTGCGGCGGCGTCATCGGTCGCTGCGGCGCAGCGCCGCCTTGTCGGTCTTGTTGGCCGCGGTCTTCGGCAGCGCGGACATGAAACGGAAATCGGCCGGCACCTTGTAGCGCGACAGGCGCTCGGCGCAGAAGGCGCGCAGCGCTTCGGCATCGCCGCCGCTGCCCATGTTCGTGCCGGTACCCTGGCGCGGCACGACGCAGGCACGCAGCGCCTCGCCGCGGTACGCGTCGGGCACGCCGAACACCGCGGCGTCGACGACATCGGGGTGCGCGAACAGCACCTCCTCGACCTCGCGCGGGTAGACGTTGTAGCCGCCGACCTTCGCCATGTCCTTCTTGCGGTCGCAGATCGCGAGGCAGCCGTCGTCGTCGAGCCAGCCGATGTCGCCGGTGTAGAGCCAGCCGTCGCGCAGCGCCGCGGCCGTTTCGTCGGGCCGCCCGCGGTAGCCGCGCATCAGCTGCGGACCGCGCACGCGGATCTCGCCGCGTTCGCCGCGCGCAAGCACAAGCTCGCCGCTCTCGACATCGACGATCTCGATCTCGGTGCCGGGCACCGCGCAGCCCACGGTGCCGGGCTTCACGGCACCGCCGGCGGAGTTGAACGCAATCACCGGCCCGGCCTCGGTCATGCCGTAGCCCTCGAGCACCGGCGCGCCGACGAGGGCGCGCCAGCGCTCGAGCGTCGCCGCCGCCAGCGCCGAGGCGCCCGAGATGCAGGTGTGCAGGTGACTCCAGTCGGTGCCGGCGCTTTGCGGTTGCGCGAGCAGGCCGACGAAGATCGTCGGGCTGCCGAGGAAGACGCTGATGCGCTCGCGCGCGACAAGATCCAGCACCACCTCGGGCTGGTAGCGCGGCACGATGACGAGCGTGCCCTGCGCGTTGAGCGCGAGGAGCAGGCCCATCGCCATGCCGTAGGCGTGCGCGACCGGCGTGATGCACAGGATGCGGTCGCCCGCGCGCGTGGGCACCAGCGCCTCGCGCTGCGCGACGTTGACGGCGATCGCACGGTGCGTCAGCTCGACACCCTTGGCGCGGCCCGTCGTGCCGCCGGTGTACTGCAGCAGCGCAAGCGCGTCGGCGTGCGGCAACGGCGGCAGCGGCGGCCACGCCACGTCGCCCTGCGGCCGCACGGCGAGCCGGCGTGCGCCTTCGCCGACGACGATGATGTGCTCGATACCCACCTGCCGCGCCACCGGCAGCGCCGCGTCGGCGAGCGCCGCCTGCACGACGAAGACGAGCGGCTCCGCGTCCGCGAGGATCGGCGCCAGCTCGTGCGGCGTCAGCAGCGCGTTCAGCGGCGCCTGCTGCGCACCTGCGGCCAGGCAGGCGAGCGCCGCAATGCAGCCGTCGATCGAGTTGCCGATCAGCGTGGCCACGCGCTCACCTGCCGCGCCCAGTTCCCGCAGCTCGCGCGCGAAGGCGGCGACAGCGCCGAGGTAGCCGGCGTAGTCGATGCGCTCGTCGCCGCAGACCAGCGCCTCGCGCTGCGGCGCGCGCGCGGCCGCCTCGGCCAGCAGGTGCACGACCGTGGGCGCGGCGGCGAGTTCGATGGCGTTGAACCGAGTCATGTGGCTGCGTCTCAGTCGACGGCTCTCACGTGACGCTCAGGCGACAACCCGCGCGTCGCGCAGCGCGCCGATCTCGCCCTCGGCGTAGCCCGCCTCGGCCAGCACGGCGCGCGTGTGTTCGCCATAGCGTGGCGGCGGCGGCAGTTCGCGGCGCGCCTCGGGCCGGTCGACCGCCATCGGCTGCATGTGCACGAGGCCCTTGCCGTCGAGCGCCGTCTGCGTCAGCCGCTCGCGCAGCAGCGGCAGCTCGCGCACCTGGCGGATGTCGAGGATGCGCGTCGCCGGGATCGTCGCGCCGCGCAGGTCGGCGAGGATCTCGTCGGCCGTGTGTCGCAGCGTCACCGCGGCCATGTCGCGGTGGATCGACTCGCGCTCGGCGTGCCGGCCTTCGTTGGTCGCGCGCACGTCGTTGGCGACGCCGCCAAAGCGTGGGATCGCGGTGAGCCGCCGCCACTGCACGTCGCTGCCGATCGCGAGATAGACGAAGCCGTCGCGCGTCGGATAGACGTTGGTCGGGATGAACTTGCGGTGTTCGTTGCCGGCGCGCGTGATCTCTTCGGGCCGGCAGCCGAAGTCGACGAGCGGCAGCACGGTGATCAGCCACGAGGCGGCCGCCTGCAGCATCGAGACGTGGATCGTGCGGCCGGTCAACGTCGCACCACGCGCCGCGGCTTCGGCCCGCTCGAGCAGCGCAAGCAGCACGTTGGCGTACAGCTCGTCGCCGGCCTTCAGGTCGATGACCGGGATCCCGGTCAGCGTCGGCGGGCCGTCGCGCGGGCCGGTCACCTCCATGAAGCCCGACATCGCCTGCAGCACCGGGTCGTAGCCCGGCGCCTCGGGCTCGTCGGGCCCGAGCGCCGAGATGCCGGCCCACACCAGCGAGGGCTTCGCCGCGCGCAGCATCGACGCCTCGATGCCGAGCGGCCGGTAGCGAGCCGGCACCGTGTTGCAGCAGAAGACGTCGACGTCCAGCGCGGTGATCAGGCGCTTCAACACCGCCTGGCCGCGTGGGTCCTTCAGGTTCAGCGCGATCGCTTCCTTGCCGACGTTGGGGGCGACGAAGTAGCTGCGGCGGTCGTCGCCGACCGCCTCGCCGAGGCGCGCGCCGATGTAGCGATTCGGGTCGCCGGGCAGGCCGGCGCCGTGCGGCGTGGACTCGATGCGGATGACGCGCCAGCCCAGCTGCACGAAGCGCAGCGTCGCATACGGCAGCGACAGCGCCTGTTCGAGCGAGAGGACGGTGCGCGGTTTCATCGCGTGTGGCCTCAGCTCGCCGGCACCGGAGGAACCGGAGGCAGCGCCCCATGCAGCGCGCGATAGACCCGCTCGGGCGTGAACGGCAGGCTCGTGATACGCACGCCGGTGGCGTTCTCGATCGCATTGGCCACGGCCGCGGCGATGCAGATCGCCGGCGCCTCGCCGACGCCCTTGGCGCCTTGCGGGCCCTCGCCGTCCATCGTCTCGACGAACGAGATGTCCATCTGCGGGATCTCGGGCGCGGTGACGAGCTTGTAGTCGCGGAAGTTCGGGTTGCGCACCACGCCACCCTCGACGACAAGGTTCTCGGTCAGCGCGTAGCCCTGGCCCATCACGATGCCGCCCTCGATCTGGCCCTCGAGCCCCAGGCGGTTCAGCACGCGGCCGACATCGTGTGCGCCGGTCACCTTGAGCAGGCGCACGACGCCGGTGGCGCTGTCGACCTCCACTTCGACCACCTGCGCGGCCCAGGCGTAGGCGGCCGACACATCGCCCTTGAAGCCCTTGTCCTGGTGCACGCTCGGCGGCTCGTAATAGAAGGTGGTCATCACGAGTTCGGCGCGCTCGTTGAAGTGCAGGCTGCGCAGGAAGCGCGGCAGGTCGGTGAGCCGCGTGCCGTCGGCGCGCCGCACGATGTGGCCTTGCGCCAGCGCCAGGTCGTCGGGCGCGCAGTCGAAGCGCGGCGCCGCGGCGGCGAGGATCTTCTCGCGCGCCTTCTTCGCCGCGCCGATCGCCGAGTTGCCGGCGATGAAGGTCGTGCGGCTCGCGTGCACGCCCACGTCCCACGGCGTGATGTCGGTGTCGTTGTTGACCACCGTCGCGGCGCTGATCGGCAGCCCGAGTTCCTCGCAGACGAGTTGCGCGAGCACCGTCTCGCTGCCCTGCCCGATCTCGCTGGCACCGGTGATCAGCGTGACATGGCCGAAGTCGTCGAGCTTCAGGATCGTGCCGCAGCCGTCGCTGGGGTAGATCTTCGCGCCGCCGCCGACGTGCAGCATCGAGGCGATGCCGATGCCGCGCTTGACGGCCGCGCCAGGGTTTTGCCGCGCGGCCGCGTACTCGCGGTGCAGCCGCTGGAAGTCGCTGCGCCCGGCGGCGAGCGTCAGGCAGTCGCGGAAGCCGCAGCTGCGAAAGACCATGCCCTGCCCCGTCACCTCGCCCGGCACCTGTGCGTTCTTCAGCCGGAACTCGAGCGGGTCCATGCCGATCGCCGCGGCCATCCGGTCCATGTGCTGCTCGACGGCGAAGGTCGCCTGCAGATTGCCGTAGCCGCGAAACGATCCGGCATACGGGTTGTGCGTGTAGACGGCCACCGTGTGGTAGTCGCAGTGCGGCACGCGGTACAGCGACGAGAACGTCTGCATCATCACGAACGGCGTCGTTGCGCCCCACGACGTGTAGGCGCCGTTGTCGTGCAGTGTGTGCACGCTGCGGAAGGTGAGCGTGCCGTCCTTCGTGCAGCCCGAGCGCAGCGTCAGCCGCACCGGCTGGCGTGTCGGCGAGGCGAGGAATTCCTCCTCGCGCGTGAAGACGAGCTTCACCGGCCGGCCGGTCGCGCGCGCGAGGTAGACGCAGATCACCTCGAACGGGTAGATGTCGAGCTTGCTGCCGAAGCCGCCGCCGATCGGCGGCTGGATGATGCGGATGCGCCCGGCATCCATGCCAAGGATCTCGGCGAACTCGCGCTTGTGCAGGAACGGCACCTGCGTGTTCGAGTGCAGCACGAGGTTGCCGCGCGCGTCGAACTCGGCGATGACGCCCGAGACGCCCATGCAGCAGTGCGTCACGTAGTGCAGCGCGAAGCTGTCCTCGACGACGACATCGCTGGCCGCCTCGCCGGCGGCGACGTCGCCGTGTGCGTAGTCGAAGCGCATCGCGACGTTGTCGGCCTTGCCGGCCAGGCCCACCGGCGCCCCAGCCGCGGCGCCGGCGATCGGCGGGTGCACGAGGGGCGCGTCGGGGGCAAGGGCGGCTGAAGCGTCGGCGAGCACCGGCAGCGGCTCGTAGTCGACCTCGATCAGCGCCAGCGCGGCGCGCGCGATCGCCTCGCTCTCCGCGGCGACGGCGGCGATCTCGTCGCGCAGGCTGCGCACGCGACCGCGCTTGAGCGGCAGGTGGTCCTTCGCGACGCCGATCGGCCGCTGGTCCGGCAGGTCGTCGGCGGTCAGCACCGCGTGCACGCCGGGCAGCGCGCGGGCGCGCGAGACATCGATGCGCTTGACGATCGCGTGCACATGCGCCGAGCGCAGGATCGCCGCGTGCAGTTGCCCGGGCAGATGGATGTCGTGCACGTAGCGCGTCTTGCCGGCGGCCTTCTCGGGTGCGTCGAGCTTGGTGATGCGCTGGCCGATGAGGCTGGCCGGCTGACGGTCCTTGACCGCGTCCTTCACCGCTTCGTTCATCGCCGGCCCTCCGGCGCCGGCGCCTGGCCGGCGGCGACGATCGCCTCGACGATCTTCTTGTAGCCGGTGCAGCGGCAGAGGTTCCCTTCGATCGCCGCGCGCGCGGTGGCCTCGTCGGGCTGCGGGCAGCGCGCGAGCAGTTGCGTCGCCTGCATGATCATCCCCGGCGTGCAGAAGCCGCACTGCACCGCGCCGTGTTCGACGAAGGCCTCGCGCAGCACGCCTGCGCGCGGGTCGGCGGCCAGGCCCTCGATCGTCGTGACGCTGCGCCCGTCGAGATCGGCGGCGAACATCAGGCAGGCGTTGACCGACGCGCCGTCGACGACGATCGTGCAGGCGCCGCACTCCCCTTCGCCGCAGCCGTATTTGGTGCCGGTGAGGCCGAGGCGGTCACGCAGCAGCGCGAGCACGCTGGTGCCCACCGGCGCCGTGGTGTGCTGCTGCACGCCGTTCAGCGTGAAGCGCAGCGGGACGGTGAGCTCGGCGCGCGGCTCGGCGGGCTGACGCGCCGGTTGCGGCGATCGCGGCGACAACGCCGTGGTGAGTTCAGCAGGCGTGGACATCTTCGAGCATCCTCGAGACCATGTTGCGCAGCAGTTCGCGCCGGTACCAGGCACTGGCGCGCACGTCGTCGATCGGTTGCGCGTCGTCGTTGGCGGCCGCGGCGGCCGCCACGGCGATGACATCGGCGTCGAGCACCGCGCCTTCGAGCAGCGCTTCGGCGCGGCGCGCCCGCAGCGGCGTCGGCGCGACGGCGCCGAGCGCCAGGCGCACGTCGTGCAGGCGGCCGTCGTCGCCGCGCGCCGCGACGAGCGCGATCGAGATTGCCGAGATGTCCAGCGCCTGCCGCGTGCCGGCCTTGTAGAAGCGTTCGATGCGCGCGGGTCGCCCGGTGTTCGCGATCGGCACGCGCACCGCCGTCAGCAGTTCGTCGCTCGCGCGCTGCGTGCGCCCGGGGCCGCTGAAGAACTGCGCCATCGGCACGTGCCGCGTCAGCGTGCCGCCGTCGGTGGCGAGCCGCGCCAGTTCGACCTCGGCATCGAGCGCCAACAGCGGCGTCAGCAGGTCCCCCGCTGGCGACGCGTTGCAGAGGTTGCCGCCGATCGTCGCCGCGTTGCGCACCTGCTCGCTCGCGAACTTGCCCGCCGCGTCGACGAGCAGCGGCGCGTGCCGGCCGGTCAGCTCGTCGCGCATCAGCTGCGCCACCGTGACGAGCGCGCCGATGACGAGCGTGTCGCCTTCGACGTGCAGGCCGTCGAGGCCCTCGACGTGGCGGATGTTCAACAGCAGCCGCGCCGGGCGCAGCCGACCGGCGTGGCTTTGCGGCATCAGGTCGGTGCCGCCGGCCAGCACGATTGCGCCGCCGGGCAGGCCGAGCACGGCCAGCGCCTGCTGCAGCCGCGTCGGTGCCAGATAACGTTCGATGCCTTCCATCGCTGCTTGCCCCATGGCGCGCCTCAGAACCGCACCGGCTCGCGGTAGCGGCCGTACACCGCCACCAGTTCGGCGGTGATCTCGCCGACGCTCGCGTAGGCCTTGACGGCCTCCACCAGCGAGGGCATCACGTTGCGGCCGGCCGCTGCGTCGGCGCGCACGCGCGCCAGCGCCGCTTGCACCGCACCGGCGTCGCGCTCACGCCGCAGCCGATCGAGGCTCGCGACCTGCGCCGCCGCGTCCTCTTCCTTGTACGGATGGAACGCGACCTCGTGCTCCTCCTCCTCGATGCGGTAGCAGTTGACGCCGACCTTGCGGAAGCTGCCGGCGTCGATGGCGCGCTGCATCGCATAGGCCTGCGCCGACACGCGCGCCTGCACGCGGCCGTCGGCCACGAGCTTGACGATGCCGCCTTCGGCGTCGACCTCGGCCATCTGCTGCTCGATCAGCGCGCGCATCTGGTTGGTCAGCGTCTCGACGTAGAACGAGCCGCCGAGCGGATCGACCGTCTCCGCCAGGCCCATCTCCTCGATCAACAGTTGCATCGTGCGCAGCGACAGCCGCGCCGAGTACTCGGTGGGGATCGTGTACGCCTCGTCGTACGAACACAGCGCCATCGTCTGCGCGCCCGACAGCGCCGCGATCAGCGCGTAGTAGGCGCCGCGCACGATGTTCACCTCGGGCTGCTCGAAGGTGAGCCCGCCGCCGCCGCCGCCGGCGATCATGCGCAGCCACATCGAGCCCGGGTCCTTCGCGCCGTACTGCTCCTTCATGATCCGCGCCCAGAGGCTGCGGCCGGCGCGGAACTTGGCCACCTGCTCGAACAGGTTGCCGAAGATGTTGAAGTTGTAGGAGAGCCGGCCGGCGAACTCGTCGACCGGCACGCCGCGCGCGATGACCTCGTCGGCGTAGGCCTTGGCGATGCAAAACGCGTAGGCCATCTCCTGCGCCGGCGTCGCCCCGGACTCGCGGATGTGATAGCCGCACACCGACACCGGGCTGTACTTCGGCGCGTGCTCGGCGCAGTACTCGATCGTGTCGCCGACGAGCTTGATCGACGGCTCGACCGGGAAGATCCAGGTGCCGCGGCCGATGAACTCCTTCAGGATGTCGTTCTGCGCCGTGCCGCGCAGCTTCTTCAGGTCGTAGCCGCGCTTCTCGGCCAGCGCCAGGTACATCGCGATCAGCGGCGCCGCGGCGCCGTTGATCGTCAGCGAGACGGTGATGCGGTCGAGGTCGATGCCATCGAAGGCGGTCTCGAAGTCGGCGAGCGTGTCCACCGCCATGCCGACGCGGCCGACCTCGCCTTCGGCCATCGGGTCGTCGCTGTCCAGACCAATCTGGGTGGGCAGGTCGAAGGCGACGTTGAGCCCCGTCTGGCCGTTGGCGATGAGGTACTTGAAGCGCCGGTTCGTCTCGGCCGCGTTGCCGAAGCCCGCGTACTGCCGCATCGTCCACGGCTGCTTGCGGTACATCAGCGGGTGAATGCCGCGCGTGAACGGATACGCGCCCGGCTCGCCGAGCATCGCGAGGCCGCCGCTCGCCTGCACGTCGGCGGCGGTGTAGAGCGGTTGCACCTCGAGGCCGGACTCGTTGCGCACGGGTTTCACGGCGGCGGCAGCACGTTCGTTCATTGCACGTGCTCCTTGATGAACGTGGTGATGTCGTCCAGCCGCGAGCCGGTGGGGAAGATGCCCCTGAAGCCGAGTGCACGCAGCGCCTCGTGGTCCTGCTTCGGCAGGTTGCCGCCGATCAGCCACAGCTTGTCGGTGAGGCCGGCGGCATCGAGCAGGGGCTTGAGCCGC
Source organism: Betaproteobacteria bacterium (assembly GCA_016716535.1). GTDB lineage: Bacteria > Pseudomonadota > Gammaproteobacteria > Burkholderiales > Burkholderiaceae_C > Rubrivivax. The sequence continues at coordinate 297,260 of JADJWD010000006.1, forward strand.
TTGCAGAACGGCAGGTGCGAGCCGGCGAGGCTGGACAGCGCGATCACGTCCGGGTCTTCCTCGGTGGCGATACGCGCCACCATCTCGGGCGTCTGGCGCAGCCCGGTGTAGAGCACCTCGAAGCCGGCGTCCATCATCGCGCGCACAACGACCTTCGCCCCTTGGTCGTGGCCGTCGAGGCCCGGCTTGGCGAGCACGACGCGAATGCGTTTGCCGCCCGTCCCGGCGTTCATGCCCGCGCTCATGCCGACACTTCCTTGCCGATGACGAGCTTCAGGATTTCGCTCGTGCCGCCGCCGATCAGCGTGAAGCGCACGTCGCGCAGGTAGCGCTGCACCGGGTACTCCATCGCGTAGCCGTAGCTGGCGAAGATGCGCGCCGCCTGGTCGCAGATGTGCGCCGCCGCCTCGCTGGCGTTGAGCTTGGCCATCGCCGCCTCCTTGTGGTGCGGCCGGCCGGCGCCGTGCAGCCAGGCCGCGAAGTGCACGAGGTGCGTCGCCGCCTCGAGCTCGGTGGCCATCTCGGCGAGCTTGAACTGGATCGCCTGGAAGCGGTTGATCGCACGGCCGAACTGCCGCCGCTCGGCCGCGTAGCGCACGGCAGCGGCGAGCGCCGCGCGCGCCACGCCGAGCGCCATTGCGCCGGTGATGATGCGGATCTCGGCCAGCGTGCGGCGCAGGTGCTGCTCGCCGTCGCCCTCCTCGCGCGAGAGGCGGTGGCTCGCCGGCACGAAGCAGTTGTCGAAGGCCAGCTCCGAGGTCGGCAGCGCCCAGACGCCCATCTTCTCGATCGCGCGGCCGATGACGAGCCCCTCGAAGCGCCGCTCGACGAGGAAGATCGTCAGCTTCTGCTGCTCCTTCGGCGCGCCCGGCTCGCCGGTCTTGGCGAAGACGGTGAAGAAGTCGGCCACCGGCGCCGAGGTGACCCAGGTCTTGCGGCCGTTCAGCACGTAGCCGCCTTCGACCCTGGTGGCCTGCGTGGCGATGCCGTCGAGGTCCGAGCCGGCGTCGGGCTCGGTCATGCAGATCGCCCCGATCTTCTCGCCGCGCAGCGCGGGCTTCAGCAGCCGTTCGACGATGTCGGCGTTGCCGAGCATGTGCAGGAACTTGGTGCCCATCAGCGACTGCATTGCCGCCGCACCGGCCAGCGACATCGAGCCACGCGCCACTTCCTCCAGCGCCAGCGCGAACTCCTGCAGCCCGAGGCCGGTGCCGCCGACCTCCTGCGGGTAACGCATGCCGAAGAAGCCCAGCTGCGCGAGTTCCATGAACAGCGCGCGCGGGAACGCATGCGCCTCGTCCAGCGCCGCGGCCGCCGGCGCGATGCGCTCGTCGCAAAAGCGCGCGAACGTCTCGCGGATCGCGCGCTGGTCTTCGGTGAGTTCGAAATCCATGGCGTACATCGCTCAGTTTTCGCCGAGGTTCGCGGCGCGCAGCTCCGCGGCGCTCAGGCCGTAGTCGCGCACCGCCGCGGCGGCCGAGACGACGCCGTTGCGCACCTCGTCGAGCAGCACCTGGCGGTCGCGTTGCGCCGGGTCGCCCCAGCCGCCGCCGCCGTTGGCGACCTGGTGGTAGACGGTGCCGCGCGGCACGCCGGTGATCAAGTCCTTGTTGCGCGGCACGACCGTGCGGCCGTCGGGGTAGCGCAGCGTGATCGAGTTGAGGCCGGCGCCGCGCCCGCCGTTCAACCCGAAGGCGCCTTCGAAGTCGCCGTCGCCGAAGGTGACGAGCTGCGTGTCGTCGGAGCCGATCTCGAACACCGTCTCGACGCCGAGGCCGCCGCGCCACTGCCCGGGCCCGGCCGAGTCGGGCAGCAGCTCGTGCTTGACGAGGCGGTGCGGCGTCTGCTGCTCGAACATCTCGTAGTCCTGGTCGAGCACGCCGCCGCTCGCGTCGATCATGCCGATGTGGTCGTAGCCGTCGCAGCCCGAGAGCGCGCCCGAGCCGCCCTTCAGGCCCATGAAGCCGATGTCGACGTAGGGCTCGTTCTTCTTCGGGTCGGTGCCGGTGGTCAGCGAACACAAGAGGTTGTTCCAGCCGGCGGTGACGCGATCGGGCAGCACCGGCGCCAATGCCCGCTGGATCGCGTCGGCGTTCGGCGGGCACAGGTGGTTGCCGAACGTGGTGGCCTTCGGGTACGCGGCGTTGAGGATCGTGCCCTCGGGGATGACGATCTCGATCGGCTCGACCATGCCCTCGTTGTGCGGGATGTCGGGGTTGACCATCTGCAAGAGCGTCAGGATCGTCGCCGAGGCGCTGGACGTGAAGGTGCCGTTGACGAAGCCGTTGGTCTGCGCGTCGGTGCGCGAGTAGTCGAAGCGGATCTTCTTGTCCTGCACTTCCACGTCGACGCGGATCGTGAACTTGCTGCCCTCGTGGCGGCCGTCGTAGTAGACGTAGCCTTCGCCGGAATACGTGCCGCTCGGGATCTTCGCGATCTCGGCTTGCATCATCCGCCGCGTCGCGTCGAAGAGCGCCTGCTTGTGCGCGCGGTAGCTGGCCGCGCCGTACTTCTTCAGCAACTCGACGAGCCGGCGCGCGCCGACTTCGCAGGCGCCCATCTCGGCCTTCATGTCGTGCTGGACGATGTCGAGCCGGATGTTCGCGAAGATCAGGTTCCACACGTCGCGGCGCAACTTGCCGCGCTCGACGATCTTCACCGCCGGGATGCGCAGCGCTTCCTGCCACACCTCGACCGCGTTCGGGTTGTAGCCGCCGCGCACGTTGCCGCCGATGTCGGCCTGGTGGCCCTTCACCGCCGTCCAGCCGACCAGCTCCCTTTCGAAGAACACCGGCTTGAACGCCGCCACGTCGTTGTTCTGGTTGCCCAGCGAGAAGACGTCGTTGTGGAAGAAGACGTCGCCTTCGTGGATGTCGCCGTCGAAGGTCTTGCGGATGTGCTTGCACACCGGCGCCAGCGAGAACGCGAGGATCGGCAGGTTCTCGGTCTGCTCGAGCATGCGGCCTTCGGCGTCGTACAGGCCCGTGACGTAGTCCTTCGCCTCGCACAGGATCGGGCTGCGCGTCGTGCGCTCGACCGAGATGCTCATCTCGTCGGTGATGGCGCGGAAGGTGCGCGCGTAGACCGACAGCAGGATCGGGTCGATGGGCGTCGCGCCTTCGGTGCTGCTGTCGATCGTGCCGATGCCGGCCTTGTCGCTGATGTCGTTCATCGTCCTGCTCCCGCCAGTCCCACCTGAACGCGTGCGCTTTCCGTTTGCCGCTCGCGCCGCGTCGTGGCGGCGCCGCGCCCCCTGGCCTTCAGCACGAACGATCCCAGCTCGTCGACGGCGCAGTCGTAGCCGTCGCTGACGAAGATCGCTGTCGTGCTCTGCTCGATCAGCGCCGGGCCGGCGACGTGGTGGCCGCAGCGCATGCGGTGGCCGTCGTAGACGCTGACCTCGCCGAAGGCGTCGCGCTCGGGGATGTAGACGCGGCGCCGGCGACCGCCGTTCTTCAACGCCGCGCTCGCGTCGGGCGCGGTGGCCACTTCGCGGCGCAGCGCCGGCCGCTCGGTGGCGCCGATCGCCTGCAGCCGCACGTTGATGATTTCCACCGGGCTACCCTCGGCCTCGAGCGTGTAGCCGAAGAGGCGCTGGTGCTCGTCGTGGAAGGCGCGGGCGATCGCGCTGGCGTCGCGGCGCTCGATCACTTCCAATGGCACCTCGACCGAGACCTCGTGGTACTGCTTGGCGTAGCGGCAATCCAGGCGCAGCTCGAAGCGCCGCGCCGCCGGCGCGATGCGCTCCTCTTCGAGCTGGCGTGTGCCAGCGGCCGCCATCTCGCCGACGCACGCGGCCAGGCGCGGCCAGTCGAGCGCATGGAGCCGCGCAACGAAGGTGCGCACGAAGTCGTGCCGCAGCTCGCCCATCAGCATGCCGAAGGCGCACAGCACCGACGCCTCGCGCGGCACGACCTGCAGCGGAATGCCGAGCTCGCTGCAGATCAGGCAGCCGTGGATCGGGCCGGCGCCGCCGCCGGGGATCAGCGGGAACTCGCGCGGGTCGAAGCCGCGCTTGATCGTCACCTCGCGCACGCCTTGCGCCATGTTGTTGCAGGCGACGCGGTACATGCCGGCAGCGGCACGTTCGATGCTCATGCCCATCGGCCGCGCGATGTGCTCTTCGATCGCGCGGCGCGCTGCGGCCACGTCGAGCTTCATGCGGCCGCCGGCAAAGTAGTCCGGGTCGAGGTAGCCGAGCACGACGTTGGCGTCGGTCGTCGTCGGCAGCCGGCCGCCGCGGCCGTAGCAGGCGGGGCCCGGGTCGGCGCCGGCGCTCATCGGGCCCATGCGCAGGAGGCCGCCCTCGTCGAGCCAGCCGATCGAGCCGCCGCCGGCGCCGATGGTGTGGATGTCGAGCATCGGCAGCGCGATGCGGTGGCGCGCGATCTGGCCGTCGTTGCGCACCATCGGCGCGCCGACCGCGACCGAGGCCTCGAAGCTGGTGCCGCCCATGTCGGTGGTGATGCAGCGGTCGTGGCCGTGCGCGGCGACGTAGAAGAGGCCCGCGCCCGGCCCGCCGGCCGGCCCCGACAGCAGCGTCAGCGCCGCCTTCTCGCGCGCCGCCTGCGGCGTGATGACGCCGCCGTTGCTCTGCATCACGAGCAGCAGCCCGCCGAAGCCCGCCTGCGCGAGGCGGCCGACGAGTTGGTCGAGGTAGTGGCCGAGCTTCGGGCCGACGTAGGCGTTCAGCGCCGTCGTGCTCAGCCGGTCGTAGAAGCGGATCGACGGCAGCACCTCGGTGGAGACCGAAAGATAGACCTCGGGCCACTCGGCGCGCACGAGCGCGGCCACCGCCTGCTCGTGCGCCGGGTTGGCGAACGAGTTCATGAAGCACACGGCCACGGCCTGCACGCCCTGGCCACGCCAGGCGGTGAGGGCCTCGCGCACCGCGTCGAGATCCAGCGGCTCGATCTCCTGGCCGTCGCGGTCGATGCGCCCGCCGATGCCGACGCGCCGCGCGCGTGGCACGAGCGGCTTCACGTTGACGTAGCGGTTGTTGTATTGCTCCTCGCGGATGCCGCGGCGCATCTCCAGCGCGTCGCGCACGCCGGTGGTCGTCAGCAGGCCGCAGACCGCGCCGGTGGAGGTGAGCGTCGCGTTCGTGGCCACCGTCGTGCCGTGCACGATGGTGTCGATCGAGCCGAGGAAGTCCGCCAGCGCCATCGGCGGCTCGAGCGCGGCGGCCAGCTGCGCCAACCCCTCGACGACGGCGATCGACGGGTCGGCCGGCGTCGACAGCGTCTTGTGGATCAGCGGCGGCTCGCCGGCGCGCGCGAGCACGAAGTCGGTGAAGGTGCCGCCGACATCGATGCCGAGCTTGGCGGCCTTGGTTGCTGTTGTGTTCATGCGCGCGGCCCCTGGCTGCGCCCGGCAACGAGTTGCCGCAGCGCGTCCTTTTGCACCTTGCCGAGCGCGGTGCGCGGCAGGGTCTCGACGAAGATCAGTTCACGCGGGTGCTTGAAGCGCGCCAGCCGGCCGGCGAAGCGCTCGAGCAGTTGCGCGCTGTCGGGGCGCGTGCCTTCTTTCGGCACGACGAAGGCGACGACCGCCTCGCCCCAGCGCGCGTCGGGGCGGCCAACGACGGCGGCCTCGGCGACTTCGGGGCATTCGAGCAGCACGGCCTCGACCTCGGCCGGGCTGACGTTCTCGCCGCCGCAAATGATCATGTCCTTCAACCGGCCGTCGATCCACAGGTAGCCGTCGGCGTCGAGGTGGCCCGCATCGCCCGAACGGAACCAGCCGCCGGCCAGCGCCTGCGCGGTGCCCGCCGCGTCGCGCCAGTAGCCGCTCATCAGTTGCGGCGCGCGCACGAGCACTTCGCCGCTGGTGCCACCCGCCCCGTTCGGCAGCGTGTTGCCCGCGGCATCGGCGATGCGCAACTCGGCGCCCACCGCCGCGCGGCCCGCCGAGCCGGCGCGCGCGTGCGCCTCGTCGGCGTGCAGGCAGCACACGACGGGGCCGGTCTCGGTGGCGCCCCAGACCTGGATCAACGGCACGCCGCGCGCGTGCACGGCGTCGATCAGGCGGCGCGGCACGATCGTCGAGCCGGTGCTGATCGAACGCAGGTGGTTGAAGGCGGCGTTCGCCCAACGCGCGTGCGCCAGCAGCACCTCGAGCTGCGCCGGCACGAGCACGGTGAGCGTGATGCCGTCGCGCTCGAGCGCATCGAAGGTGGCCTCGGCGTCGAACTTCGCGTGCAGCGTCACCGTGCAGCCGCGGCGCAGCGCCGGCAAGGTCTGGATGTTCAGGCCGCCGACGTGGAACAGCGGCAGCGTCGTCAGCACGTGGTCGCCGGCGACGAGGCCGTGCATGTCGTCGGCGGCGTCGGCATTGGCAGCGAGCGCGCGCGCCGACAGCAACGCGCCCTTCGGCGTGCCGGTGGCGCCGGAGGTGAAGCACAGCAGGACGGGGGCTTCGGGGTCCGGGGTGGCTGCGGCGTGCTTACTTTGCCCGTTCGCGCCAGCGCGGCCGCCAGCGAGAAAGGCCTCCCAGCCGGTCCAGCCCGCAGGCGCCGCAGTGCTGCGTGCGATGCATCTCGTCGCAGGCGGCGCGACTTGCTGCTCGTGGCACGCGGCGACGAACTCACCGTCGATGATGAACAGCGCCGGCGCCACCGCGGCGAGTTGCGCGCGATGCTCGGGCGGCGCGAGGCGCCAGTTCAGCGGCATGAAGATGACGCCGCGGCGTGCGCAGGCGAAGAGCGTGGCCAGCATCGCGGCGCTGTTGGTGCCGAGCCAGGCGACGACGGCGCGCTCACTCTCGCGCGCTCCCGGCCCCACACCAGCCGCCACGAGCGCCCCTTCGACCCCATCGACCAACCGCGCCAGCGCCGCGTAGTCGAAGTCGCCATCGCCCGCGCGCAGCGCCCGCTTGTCGCCCTGCCGCGCCGCGGCGGCGTGCACCCACTGGCCGATGTGCGCAGCGTGGCTCACGGCATCACGCCTCGCCGGTCAGGCCGGCCCGACCTCGAGCACCACCGCCATCGCGGTGTCGCCGGCCGCGCAGCCGGTGAACAGGCCGCGCCCGCCGCCGCGCTGCGCCAGCGCCTCGATCAACTCGATGATCGCGCGCGTGCCCATCGGCGCCTGCGGGTGGCCCCAGACGAGCGAGCAGCCGTACGGGTTCATCGCCGCCACGTCGACGCCGGTCAGCCGCGCGAAGACGAGGTCGTTGACTGCAAACGGGTTGTGCGTCTTGACGACCGCCATCTCGCCGATCGACAACCCCGCCTGCGCGAGCGCTTGCGCGGCCGCCGGCGCCGGCGCCTCGGGCATGTGCGCGAGTTCGGCGCGCGCGCTGCCGAAGCCGAGCAGCCGCACGCCGATCGCCGGGTCGCGCGCCAGCTCGCGCGCGCGTTCGCGTGTCGTCACGACGATGCCGGCGTTGCCGTCGGCCGGGTGCGTCTGCGCGCCGTAGGTGACGCTGCCGCCGGGCTGCACCGGCTTCAGCGCCGCCAGGCCCTCCGCCGTCGAACGGCTCACGCCCTCGTCGCCAGCCAGCACCGCGGCGGTCTTCTTGTAGCCGGCGGCCGGCACCTCGAAGGGCAGCGTCATGAAGCGGCGCAGGAAGGCCGCGTCGTCGGCCAGTGCTTCGGCGTACTGCGCTTCGCGCCGCAGCACCACCTCGTGCTGCGCGGCGGTGGTGATGCCGTGCTTGCGCGCCACGTTCTCGGCCGTGGCCAGCATCGAATGGCCGCCCAGCGGGTCGCAGCCGAAGTTGTCCATCACCCAGTCTTCGGCGGCGCCGGTGCCGCCGGGGCCGCGCGGGTTCGGGTAGTACAGGTGCGGGCCGTTGCTCGTGCGGTCGCAGGTGACGACGAGCGAGGCGCGCGCGAGGCCGCTGCGCACCTCTTGCGCGGCAGCGAGCAGGCTGCGCACGCCGGTGGCGCAGGCTTGCATCATCGTGGGCCCGCCCACCGCCGGCGCGCCGACGAGGCCCATCAGCCACGGCACGCCATAGAACGAGTGCTTCTGCGGCACCGACAAGCCGAGCACGCCGTGGTCGAAGGCCGCGGGCTCGATGCCGCGGCGCGCCAGCTCGCGCCGCGCAACGAAGGCCGCGAACTCGACGCTGTGCAAGTGCGCGAGCGCGCCCTGCCAGCGCGCGAACGGCGTGCTCCAGTAGGCGCCGTAGGGGATGACGGGTTCGGCGCTCATGGTGGTTCTCCTTGTCGGCTGCGCGGGCGGGCGGACGGTCAGCGCTTGCGCGGCGCCGGTGCACGCTTGCGGCTGGCTGGCGCGGGGGCGCGCGCGGCCGGTGTTTCAGGCCGGTCGGCGAGCCCGAGCGCCTCGATGAACGCCAGGCGCGCCTGCTGCAGATGCTCGCGCACCGCCTGCTCGGCGGCGTCGGCGTCGCCGGCCGCGAGCGCCGCGGTGATGCGCTTCAAGCCCCGCAGCACGATCGTGCGCACGCGCGGCGCGCCGAGCGTCAGCGCGCGGATGTGCTGCATGTGGTCGGCGTACAGCTCGATGACGCGCACGAGCCGGGTGTTGGGCACGAGCTTCAGCCACGCCTGCCGGTAGGCGATCTGCGCTTCGCGGAAGGCCGTCGCGTCGCCGGCGCGGTGCGCCGCCTGCGCCATCGCCAGCGCCGATTCGACCGGCGCGCGCGCGGCGCGGTCGGCCGCGCGCGCCGCGACGCGCCGGATCGCCGCCGGCTCGAGCAGGAAGCGCAGCTCGTAGATGTCGTCGACATCGGCCAGGCTCAGCGCCGGCACCGCGAAGCTGCGCCGCTCGGTCGCCAGCAGCCCTTCGCTGGCCAGCCGCGCCATCGCCTCGCGCACCGGCGTGCGCGAGACGCCCAACTGCGCGGCCAGCGGCACTTCCTGCAGCACCTCGCCGACGCCGATGGCGCCGCTGCGCAGGCGCTCGCGCAGCGCCAGGTAGACCTGGTCGGACAAGGCCTGCGGGCGAGGCAGCGCAGGCATCGGCGCGGCGTCCATCGGGCCGGCTTTCGGGTGTCGGGGTGGTGCGAAGCGGGCGGCGAGCTCAAGCCCGCGTGCCCCCGATGTGTACTGTATACATGGCCGCAGGATCGGCCCGAAGCCCCGGCCGTTCCTTGCACTGGATCAAGAACGCCCGGCGGCCGGCTCAGGGATTGCGAGGGGGCGGGGCCGCCCAGTGCGTCCGCCTCGGCCGCCCAAGCCGCCGTGGCGGCGCTACGTCCGCTGCGCGAGCGCCCAGTCGATGTGCTCGCGCACCAGCGTCTCGGCGCCGTCGCGCGCCGCCGCCAGCGCCCGCCCGATCGCCGCGGCGGCGATCGCATCGTCACTGTCGGCCAGCGCATTGCCCATCGCCACGGCGAGGTTCCGCCGCCAGCGCAAGTAGCCGATGCGGCGCAGCGCGCTGCCTTCGGTGCGGCGCAGGAACTCGGCCTCGTCCCAGGCCCACAGCGCCAGCAGCGTCGCGCTGCCAAGACCGTGCCGCTCGTCGAAGTCGGGCAGCGTCGCGCGCTGGGCGAACTTGTTCCACGGGCAGGCGAGCTGGCAGTCGTCGCAGCCGGCGATGCGGTGGCCGATCGCGCGGCGCCATTCGGGCGGAATCGGTCCGTGCAGTTCGAGCGTCAGGTAGCTGATGCAGCGGCGCGCGTCGAGCCGGTAGGGCGCGACGATCGCGCCGGTCGGGCAGGCATCGAGGCACGCGCGGCACTCGCCGCAGTGCGCGCTGGTCGGCTCGTCGGGCGGCAGCGCCAGGTCGACGAAGATCTCGCCGACGAAGAACATCGAGCCGCCCTCGCGCGAAAGCAGCAGCGTGTGCTTGCCGCGCCAGCCGAGGCCGGCGCGCGTGGCGATCTCGACCTCGAGCACCGGCGCCGAGTCGGTGAAGACGCGGTGGCCGAACGGTCCCACCTCGGCGGCCAGGCGGTCGGCGAGCTGCTGCAGCCGCTGGCGCAGCACCTTGTGGTAGTCGCGGCCGCGGGCGTACAGCGAGATCACCGCCTCGTCCGAGCCAGGTTGCGCGAGACGTTCACGTTCGCGCAGGGCCCAGTCATCACTCGCATCGCGCGGCAGGTAATCCATGCGCGCAGTGATGACGCTCGCGGTGCCCGGCACCAGTTCGGCTGGCCGCGCGCGCTTCAGGCCGTGCCGCGCCATGTAGTCCATCGCGCCATGAAAGCCCGCCTCGAGCCACGACGCGAGGCCAGGTTCGGCGCTCGCGAGGTCGATGCCGGCGATGCCGATCTGGGAGAATCCGGCCTCGTGCCCCCACGCCCGCAGCCGCTCGCGCAGACCGACCGGGTCGATCCCGGCAGAGGGCCCGTCGCCGAGGCCGGGCAACACGCTTGTCATGACGCGATCATGGCAGCACCGGCGGGGGATGCAGCGCCGCCGCCATTGCGCGCCGCCACCTGGCACTGGCCCGACGAAGCGGCCTGCGCCACCAGCGCCACCACGCTCGCACAACGCCTCATGACGGCACGCGCCGCCGATGCCGAGGCCGCCGACCTGACGGTCGAACTGCACGGCCCGCTCGGCGCTGGCAAGACGACCTTCGTGCGCCACCTGCTGCGTGCACTCGGCGTGCGCGGAAGAATCAAGAGCCCGACTTTCACGGTGCTGGAGCCGTATCACGTCGAGGCTGCGGGGGGCCTCGACATCGCGCACTTCGACTTCTACCGCTTCGACGACGAGCGTGAACTCGCCGACGCCGGCCTGCGCGACACGTTTGCGGCGCCCGGGCTGAAGCTCGTCGAATGGGCAGAACGCGCCGGCGCGACGCGGCCGCGTGCCGACCTGCACTTTGTCATCGAACCGCAGGCCGACGACCGCCGGCTCGTGCGAGTTACCGCATACACGGCGCGCGGCGCGGCGCTGCTCGGATGAAGGACACGATGACCACGCCACCGATGCGCCGCCGCACGCTGCTGCTGGCGGCCGGGCCGGTGGTGTTGACGTTCGGGGTCGTGCCGGTGGCGCGCGCTGCGGGCCCGAGCGGCGCAGCGGCGCCGGCCGCATCACAAGCCTCCGGCACCGCCGCCGCAGCCAGCGCCGGTACCGCCGCCGGCCCCGCCCCGACGATCGTCGCCGTGCGCCTGTGGCCGGCACCCGAGTACACGCGCGTCACCATCGAATCCGACCGCGTGCTCGTCGCACGCCACCGGCTGATCGAGACGCCGCCCAGGTTGATCGTCGACCTCGACGGGCTCGAGCTCGACTCGGCGCTGCGCGAGCTGGTCGGCCAGGTGCGGCCCGACGACCCGTACATCCAGGGCGTGCGCGCCGGCCAGTTCCAGCCGCACGTCGTGCGCATCGTCTTCGACCTGAAGCAGAACGTGCGCCCCGAGCAGTTCGCGCTGCCGCCGGTGGCCGCCTACCAGCACCGGCTGATCCTCGACCTCTACCCGGTCGAGGAACGCGACCCGCTGCTGGCGCTGGTGCGTGAACGCGAGGAAGCCAACGACCGCGCGGCACGCGCGCTGCGCGACTCGCTCGCCGACTTCATCGCGCGCATCGAGGGCCGGCGCGCCGACACGCCCGCCGGGCCCGTTGCGCCATCGGCAACGCCCGTGCCGACGCCGCCGATCACGCCCGCGCCGCCGTCGCCCACGCCGCCGTTGACGGCGGCCGAGCGGCGGCAGGTCGAGCGGCTCGTCATCGTCGCCATCGACCCCGGGCACGGCGGCGAGGACCCCGGCGCGATCGGCCCGACCGGCCTGCGCGAGAAGGACGTCGTGCTCGCCATCGCGCTCGAGCTGCGCGAGCGGCTGAACGCCGTGCACGGCATGCGCGTGATGCTCACGCGCGACGGCGACCACTTCGTGCCGCTGTGGGAGCGCGTGCGCAAGGCGCGGCGCGTGCAGGCCGACCTCTTCGTCAGCCTGCACGCCGACGCCTTCATGCGCCGCGAGGCGCGCGGCGCGAGCGTCTTCGCGCTGTCGACCCGCGGCGCGACGAGCGCCGCGGCACGCTGGATGGCCGAACGCGAGAACGCCGCCGACCGCGTCGGCGGCGTCAACGTCGGCCGCGTGCGCGACCCGCAGATCCTGCAGGCGATGCTCGACATGAGCACGACCGCACAGATCAAGGACAGCCTCGTGCTCGGCCGCGAAGTGCTGGGGCGGCTGGACAGCGTCGGCGACCTGCACAAGCGCCAGGTCGAGCAAGCCGGCTTCGCGGTGCTGAAAGCGCCCGACATCCCGAGCATCCTCGTCGAGACGGCGTTCATCTCCAACCCGAAGGAAGAGAAACGCCTGCGCGACGCGGCCTACCGCACGCAGCTCGCGGGGGCGATCGCGGCGGGGATCAGGCGCTACTTCGCCAAGCGGCCGCCGCTGGCGCGCGCGCGCACGCTGGGCTGACGCCGCAGGCTGCTTCAGCGCGCGCGCAGCACGAGCGCGATCGCCGCGACCATCAGCACGACGGCCGCCCAGTCCTGCCAGTGCAGCACTTCACCGAGGAACCACGCGCCGCTGAACACGCCGAGCACCGGGATCATCATCACGCTGATGCTCGAGGCCACCGGCGGCAGCGTCTTCGCGAGGTACAGCCACGCCGCCTGCGAGAAGCCGAAGACGATGACGGCGTTGAAGGCCACGGCGCCGGCGACGTGCGTCTCGGGCGCTCGCCAACGTGCGCTCTCGAAGATCAAAGCCAGCAGCGTCAGCACGACCGCGCACGCCACCGTCATCCAGAACACGATTGCCAGCAACGGCACCGGCACTGTCGAGCGCCTGAGCATGTGCGTGCCGAGTGCCCACACCGCCGCGGCCGCGACCACCATCGCCGCCGCCCATGGCGCGCCGGCCAGGCTCGCGAACTCCTGCGACAACAGCAGCAGCACGCCGGTGCCCGCCGCCGCGACGCCGAGCCACTGCCGCATCGCCAACCGCTCGCCATAGACGAACGCGCCGACGAGTGCGACGAAGATCGGCATCGTGTAGCCAAGGATCGCCGAGCGGCCCGAGCTCAGCGCCTGCACGCCGAAGATGATGACGACGTGCCAGACGAGCATGTTGGGGCCGGTGAGCCGCGCCACCTCGCGCCAGTGCACGCGCGGAATGGCAAGCGGCACCTTCGCCACCTTCAGCGCCAGCCACAGCACCGGCAGCCCGAGCACCATCGACAGCGCGCGAAAGGTCAGCGGCGGATACGTCATCGGCGCCGACGGCAACCCGCTGACGCCGACCTTCATGATCGGCCAGTTGACGCCCCAGGTCAGCGTCAACAGCACGAGCACGACGAGCTGCCGGCGCGTGAGCCCCGGCATCGCCTGCATCGGCGGGGCCGCGTTCAGCCGCGCTCGCGCAGCATGCGCGCCGCGTCGAGCGCGAAGTACGTCAGCACGCCGTCGGCGCCGGCGCGGCGGAAGGCGAGCAGCGATTCCATCATCACCGCGTCGTGGTCGAGCCAGCCGTTGGCGGCGGCGGCCTTCAGCATCGCGTACTCGCCGCTGACCTGATAGACGAAGGTCGGCATGCGGAACTCGTCCTTCACGCGGCGCACGATGTCCAGGTACGGCATGCCGGGCTTGACCATCACCATGTCGGCGCCCTCGGCGATGTCGAGCGCCACTTCGCGCAGCGCCTCGTCGCTGTTGCCCGGGTCCATCTGGTAGACCTTCTTGTCGGCTTTGCCCAGGTTGCCGGCCGAGCCCACCGCGTCGCGGAACGGGCCGTAGAACGCGCTCGCGTACTTCGCGCTGTAGGCCATGATGCGCGTGTGGATGGCGCCGGCGCCTTCGAGCGCGCCGCGGATCGCGCCGATGCGGCCGTCCATCATGTCGCTGGGCGCGACGATGTCGACACCGGCGGCGGCCTGCACGAGCGCCTGCTTCGTCAGCACCGCGACGGTGTCGTCGTTGACGATGTAGCCGTTGTCGTCGAGCAGGCCGTCCTGGCCGTGGCTCGTGAACGGATCGAGTGCGACGTCGGTGAGCAGGCCGAGCGTTGGAAAACGCTTCTTCAACTCGCGCACTGCGCGCGGCACGAGGCCTTCGGGGTTCAGCGCCTCGCGGCCATCAGGGGTCTTCAACGACGGCTCGATCACCGGGAACAGCGCCATCACCGGCACACCGAGCGCCAGGCACTGCTCGGCCACCGCGAAGAGGCCGTCGATGCTTCGGCGGCTAACGCCAGGCATGCTGGGGACGGCCTGCTCCTTCTGTTGCCCATCGACAACAAACACCGGCAGGATCAGGTCCTCGCTCGCCAGCCGATGTTCACGCACGAGCGCGCGCGTGAACGCATCTCGACGCAGTCGCCGAGGCCGGCTGGCTGGATAGGGTGGCAGGGTATTCACGAAGTGGACCTTTTTGCTGCGCTTGTTTGCCCTCGCGCAACGCGTGGGCGGGCCGTGTTCAGGGGTGTGCCATGTGGGGGGTACCCATGGCATCCAAGAAATCCTACTGCTAAACTGGCTCACGAACGGTTGGCCGCAAGGCTGGCCGTTCCCTGCTTTTCCTCCCTGAGCAGGTGCCTTAGCGTGATGACAGCGATAAGGCTTGCAGGCCCCGGCAGTCAACTGCCGGGGCCTCTTTTTTCGCCATCGATAATCGAGCGATGTCAACGGCATATCTGTGGGTCAAGGCCTTCCACATCGTCTTCATCGCGGCCTGGTTCGCGGGCTTGTTCTACCTGCCGCGGCTCTTCGTCAACCTCGCCGAAGTCAACGCCGACAGCCACGCCGAGCGTGAACGCCTGCTGCTGATGGCGCGGCGGCTGTATCGCTTCGCGGGCCTGTTGATGATCCCCGCACTCGTGCTCGGGCTCGTGCTGTGGCTGTATTACGGCGTCGGCCGCGGCCCGGGCAGCGGCTGGATGCACGCCAAGCTCGTGCTCGTGCTCGGCGCCATCGGGTACCACCACGTGTGCCGGCGGCTGATGCGCGACTTCGAGCAGTTGCGCAACCGCCGCAGTTCACGCTGGTACCGCGTCTTCAACGAGCTGACGGTGCTGCTGTTCGCGGCCACCGTCGTGCTCGTCGTCGTCAAGCCGTTCTGAGCGCGCACGCCGCGAGGCTGCACCGTGGCTGCCCGCCGCTCCACCGCCACGATGCTGGCGTGGGTTTACGCGGCGCTCGTCGTCTATGCGAGCCTGTACCCGTTCGACGGCTGGCGCTGGCCGGGTGATGCGGGCTGGCGCGGCCAGCTCACGCTGCCGTGGATCCCGTGGGGCGACCACTTCGACCTGTGGTCCAACCTTGTCGGCTACATGCCTTTTGGTCTGCTGCTCACGATCGGCCGGCTGCGCTCGGGCACGCGCCTGATCACGGCATGGTGGGTGGCGCTGCTCATACCGGCCGTGCTGTCGTACGGGCTCGAGTTGCTGCAGGCGACGCTGCCGACGCGCCATCCCTCGCTGAAAGACTGGGCGATGAACAGCGCCGGCGCAGCCGTCGGCGCGCTGCTCGCATTGGGCGCGCACCACATCGGCCTCGTCGACCACTGGCATGCGCTGCGCCAGCGCTGGTTCGAGCGCGACAGCGCCGGCGCGCTGGCGCTGCTGGCGTTGTGGCCGCTGGGCTTGTTGTTCCCGGCGCCGGCGCCGCTGGGCCTGGGGCAGATCGGCGGCGGCCACCTGATCGACGTGCTCAGCGAGTGGATCGAGGGCCTGCCGCTGGCGCTGCACGAACTCGTCACGCCGTCGCCGGCAAGCCAGGCCGCCGCAGCGGCCGCTGCAGCGCCCGGCCTCGCGCCGGTGGCCGAGGTGGCGATCATCACGCTCGGGCTGCTCGCGCCGTGTGTCGTGGCCTTCAGCGTCGTCGCACCGGGCTGGCGGCGCCTCGCGATGGCCGCCGGCGCGCTCGTCTTCGGCGTGCTCGGCATGACGTTGTCGACGTGGCTGAACTTCGGACCGCGGCACGCGTTCGCGTGGATCACGCCGACGGCGGCACCGGCCGCCGGGCTGGCGACGGTGGGCGTGCTCGTGCTCGCGCCGATGTCGCGCGCGGTCGTCATCGGCGTCGGGCTCATCGTGCTGACGGGCCTCGTCGTCGGCGTCGCGCAGGCGCCCGCCGACCCGTACTTCGCGCAGAACCTGCAGGCGTGGGAACAGGGGCGCTTCGTGCGCTTCCACGGCCTGGCGCAGTGGATCGGCTGGCTGTGGCCGTACGCGGCGATCGCCTGGCTGCTGTCGCGGCTGGCGACGCGGCCTTGAGCGGCCTTGCACACCTCGCTCCCTACAATCGCCCGGCGATGAGCTACTACAAGCACCACGTCTTTTTCTGCCTGAACCAGCGCGCCAACGGCGAGGCCTGCTGCGCCGACCACGGTGCGCAGGCGGCGTTCGAGCACGCCAAGGCGCGCGTCAAGTCGCACGGCCTCGCCGGCCCCGGCGGCGTGCGCGTCAACAAGGCCGGCTGCCTGGACCGCTGTGCCGGCGGGCCGGTGGTCGTCGTCTATCCCGACGAGACCTGGTACACCTACGTCGATCAGCACGACCTCGACGAAATCGTCGACTCGCACCTGCGCGACGGTCAGGTGGTGACGCGGTTGCTACTGCCGCCGAACGTCGGCCGATGAGCCTCGGCCGATGAACGCCGGCCGATGAGCCGCACCTCACGCATCGCGCCTGTCTTTCCTTCTTCGCCGATGAACGCGAGCACCGAGCGCGTGCAGATCGACGGCCCGGCCGGGCCGATCGAGTGCGCCATCGACACGCCGGCCGACGGCACGCCGCCGCGCGGCACCGCGGTGCTGTGCCATCCGCACCCGCTGCACGGCGGCACGATGGACAACAAGGTCGTGATGACGCTGGCGCGCACGTTCGTGCAGTTGGGCCTGCGCAGCGTGCGCTTCAACTTCCGCGGCATCGGCGGCTCGGCGGGTGCCTGGGACGCCGGCCGCGGCGAGGTCGACGATGCGCTTGCGGTCGTCGCGGCGCAGCGGCTGCCGGCGCTGCCGCTCGTCATCGGCGGCTTCTCGTTCGGCGGCTACGTCGCGACGCAGGCGGCGGCAAGGCTGGCCGAACAGGGCGATTCAGCACGCGCATCGCGCCTCGTGCTCATCGCGCCGGCAGCCGGCAACTTCACGCTCGCGCCGGTGCCGGCCGACACGCTGGTCGTGCACGGCGAGGTCGACGATGTCGTGCCGCTGTCGGCCGTGCTCGCCTGGGCGCGGCCGCAGTCGCTGCCGATCACGCTGGTGCCCGGCGCCGGGCATTTCTTCCACGGCCAGCTGACGCTGCTCAAGCAGATCGTCGGCGCGGCCTTTGCGGCGTCTTTCCGATGAAGTTGTTCCTGCACCGCGCATTCGCCGCCTTCGCGGCCCTCGTTTTCTCGCTGGCGATCACGCACACGGCTGCCGCGCAACCCCGCCCGCAGCCGCCCGAGATCGCCGCGCGCCAGTACATCCTCGTCGACCTCGCGAGCCAGCAGGTGCTGGCCGAATCGGGCGCCGACCAGCGCGCCGAGCCGGCGTCGCTGACCAAGCTGATGACGGCCTACCTCGTCTTCAACGCAGTGCGCGACAAGAAGCTTTCGCTCGACCAGGCGCTGCCGGTCAGCACGCGGGCGTGGAACGAGCGCGGCTCGGGCAAGAAGGGCGGCGCGTCGCTGATGTTCATCGACCCGAAGATGAAGCCGCACGTCGACGAGCTGCTGCATGGCCTGATCGTGCAAAGCGGCAACGACGCCGCGGTGGCGCTGGCCGAAGGCGTGGCCGGTTCGGTGGAGGCGTTCGTCGCGGCGATGAACAAGCAGGCCGAGGCCTGGGGGCTGAAGAACACGCAGTTCCGCAACGTCACCGGCCTCACCGAGCCCGGGCACTACAGCAGCGCGCGCGACGTCGCTTTCGTCGCCGCGAAGATCATCACCGAGCACCCGACGCTGTTTCCGGTGTATCGCGTCAAGAGCTACACCTTCAACGGCATCAAGCAGGACAACCGCAATCGCCTCTTGGCCCGCGACCCGACGGTCGACGGCATGAAGACCGGCCGCACCGACGCCGCCGGCTGGTGCCTGGTGGCCACCGCGCAGCGCGACACGCCGGCCGGCAAGCGGCGGCTGCTGACCGTGCTGCTGGGTGCAGCCAGCGACGAGGCGCGCGCCGCCGAGAGCCACAAGCTGCTGAACTGGGGCTACACCGCGTGGGACGCGGTGCGCGTGTTCGAGCCCGGTCAGGCGCTGGCGACGGCGCGCGTGTGGAAGGGCGGCGCCAACGAGGTGCGCGTGGGCGTCGCCGCGCCGCTGGTCGTCTCGGTGCCCAAGGGTGAAGGCGCGCGGCTGCAATCGTCGATGACACGCACCGACCCGCTGCTCGCGCCCCTGACGGCCGGCCAGGCGGTGGGCACCGTCGATGTCACTGGCGCCGGCGGCGCGGCGCTGGCCAGCGTGCCGCTGGTGACGCTGGCCGCGGTGCCGCCGGCCGGCTGGTTCGGCCGCAGCTGGGATGCGATGCGGTTGTGGTGGCGTTGACGGCGCGCAGGGCCCGCCGCCGACCGCGTGCCAGAATGACCTTGCACCTTCAGCGGCATATTCAGCGCCATCGCTAGCGCCCCATCCAGCGCCCATCATGGTCCCTCTTTGTTTCCTCAACGGCGAGTACCTGCCGCTTTCCGAAGCGCGCGTCAACGTGCTCGATCGCGGCTTCATCTTCGGCGACGGCGTCTACGACGTGGCGCCGGTGTACGGGCGGCGCCTGTTCCGCTTCGACGAGCACATCGCGCGGCTGAACCGCAGCCTCGACAAGCTGCGCATCCCGCAGCCGGCGACGCGCGAGCAGTGGCTCGAGCGCTGCCGCCGGCTCGTCGCGGCGCTCGCCGAGCAGACCGGCGCCGAAGACCAGGTCGTCTACTTCCAGGTGACGCGCGGCGTCGCGCCGCGCGACCACGTGATGCCGCCGGGCCTCACGCCGACGGTCTTCATGATGGTCAATCCGATGAAGCCGCCCTCGGCCGAAATGCGCCACAAGGGCGTGGCCTGCGTCACCGCGCGCGACTTCCGCTGGGAGCGCGGCGACATCAAGAGCACGAGCCTGCTCGGCAACGTGCTCGCGCGCCAGATCTCGGCCGACCACGGTGCGGCCGAGACGATCATGTTCCGCGACGGCTTCCTCACCGAGGCGTCGGCGAGCAACGTCTGGGTCGTGCACGAGGGCGCCTTGCTCGGCCCGCCGCCGAGCGAGATGGTGCTGGAAGGCATCCGCGTCGAGCTGCTGCGCGAGCTGTGCGAGGACTGCGGCATCGCCTACAACCGCCGCCCGATCCCCGAGGCCGACGTGCTGAGCGCCGACGAACTGCTGCTCAGCTCGGCGACGAAGGAGATCCTGCCGGTGACGACGCTCGACAACGAGCCGGTCGGCCACGGCGCGCTGCGCGGCAAGCCGGGGCCGGTGTACGCGCGGCTGTACGAGGCGTACCAGCGCGCGAAGACGACGATGAGTCTTTGATTCGAGGCGCGGCCATGGCCGACATCCCGCCCGACAAGAGCCTGATCAAGTACCCGAGCGCCTTCCCGATCAAGGTGATGGGCGCGGCGGTCGAAGGCTTCGAGGCCGCCGTCGTCGCCGTCGCGCAGCGCTTCGACCCGGCCTTCGACGCCGCCACCGTCGAGCGCCGCCCGAGCCGCGCCGGCAACTACCTCGGCCTGACGCTGACGATCACCGCCACGAGCCGCGAGCAGCTCGATGCGCTGTATCGCGAGCTGACGGCGCATCCGATGGTGAAGGTGGTGCTTTAGGGCGCACCTCAACGCGGCGCACTCGCCGCTGCGGCGCCCTCCTCCGCCGCCGCCCGCGCCTCGATCTCCCGCACCTTCCCCGGCGCCGCCTCGTCGCCCTGGCGCGCCGCCGCCTCGTACCAGTGGCGCGCCAGGCGCAGGTCGCGCGCGACGCCGACGCCCTGCTCGTACATCGACGCGATCAGGTACTGCGCGCCGACATCGCCGCCCTTGGCCGCCTCGCGGTACCAGTGCGCCGCGGCGGCGGCGTCCTGCGCGCGGCCGCGGCCGAGGTAGTAGGCGGTGCCCAGCGCCACCATCGCGTCGACGCTGCCGCGCTCGGCCGCCGCCTCGTACCAGTCATGCGCGGCCGCAAGGTCGCGCCGGCCGAGTTCGCCACCCTCGAGCGCGCGGCCGAGCATGAACATCGCGGTGACGAAGCCGCCGCGCGCGGCGCGCTGCAGCCAGCGCTCGGCCTCGGCAGGATTCGCGCCGGCGATCTCGCCGCGCAGGTGCATCACGCCGAGGTTGTATTGCGCCGCCGGCACGTGGCGCCGCGCCAGTGCGGCGAAGGCGCGCTGCGCTTCGGCCAGGCGGCCCGCCTCGTAGTGCGCCACCGCGGCGTCCAGCCTTGCCTGCAGCGCCGGCGACAGCGGCGCCGCCTGCACCATCGACGCGGCCAGCCACAGCAGCGCGAGGAGTGCGCGAAGAGCGTCCTGTGCAAGCAGGCCGCGCACGGCATGAACAAGGGCAGCGGCACGCAGCGAGGCCATGCGGCCGATTGTCGCCACGCCGATGGTGTCCAATCCCGGTATGCCTGCCCCTCCTGCGCGGCCGCGCCCGAGCGCCGACGCCGCGACACGCCGTTCCGCCACAACCGCCACGCGCCCTGCCGCCCGCCCGCCGCGCAACGCCCCGCCCACCGCGCCATCCGCCGCACCGCAGCCCGGCACCGCCGAAGGCATCCGCATCTCCAAGCTGATGACCGAGCGTGGCCTCGCCTCGCGCCGCGAGGCCGACGAGTGGATCGCCGCCGGCTACGTGCGCGTCGACGGCAAGCCGGTCGAGCTGGGCCAGCGCGCGCGGCCCGACGTGGTGATCGAGATCGACCCGCGCGCGCGCCAGGTGCAGGCCGCGCGCGTGACGGTGCTGCTGCACAAACCCATCGGCTACGTCAGCGGCCAGGCCGAGGACGGCTACGCGCCGGCCGCTTCGCTGGTGTTGCCGGCCAACCGCTGGCGCGAGGATGGCAGCGGCATCGAGTTCCAGCGCGGCCACCTGCGCAGCCTGGCGCCGGCCGGCCGTCTCGACATCGACTCCACGGGCCTGCTCGTGCTGACGCAGGACGGCCGCATCGCCAAGCTCTTGATCGGCGACGAGCACCGCGTCGAGAAGGAGTACCTCGTGCGCGTGCGGCACCTGAAGCCGGGGCCCCTGCCGGCGCACGAGCTCGAGCGGCTGCGCCACGGCCTCGTGCTCGACGGCGTGACGCTGAAGCCGGCGCGCGTGAGCTGGGCCAACGAGGACCAGTTGCGCTTCGTGCTGCGCGAAGGCCGCAAGCGCCAGATCCGCCGCATGTGCGAGCTGGTCGGCCTCGAGGTGCTGGGGCTGAAGCGCGTGCGCATCGGCTCGGTCGTGCTCGGGGCTTTGCCGCCCGGGCAGTGGCGCTACCTCGGGCCGATGGAGCGGTTCGCGTAGATGGCCGACGCCACTGCTGTGTCCTCGACCGCATCGTCCACCGCCGCGCCGCCGGCGGTGACGATGCCGCTTCGCCGCGCCGCCTTCGCGCTGGCGCTGCTGCTCGGCTTGCAGCCGATCGCCACCGATGTCTACCTGCCGGCGCTGCCGCTGTTGACGCAATCGCTCGGCGCGCCGATGGCCGCGGCGCAGCTGACGATGTCGGCGTTGATCCTCGCCTTCGGCATCGCGCAGCTCGTCTGGGGGCCGGTGGCCGACCGCTTCGGGCGCCGGCCGGTGCTGCTGATCGGCCTCGCGCTCTATGCGCTGTCGGGCTTCGGCAGCGCGCTCGCGACGAGCATCGATCAACTGGTCGCCTGGCGCGTGCTGCAAGGCGTGGCGGTGGCGGCGGCCGTGGTGTGTGCACGCGCGATCGTGCGCGACCTCTACGAGCCGGTCGCCGGCGCGCGCGTGATGTCGCTGGCGCTGTCGGGGCTGGCGGTCATCGCGCTCGGCGGGCCGGCGCTCGGCGGCGCGCTGGCCGGCCAATTCGGCTGGCGCGCGACGCTGGCGCTCGTCGGCCTGGCCGGAGTCGCCGCGCTCGTTTACGTCGGCTGGCAGTTGCCCGAGACGGTGCGCCGGCGCGACCCGGCGGCCACCCGCCCCGGGCCGCTCTTGCGCAACTGGGCGACGATGCTGCGCCACCCGGTCTACCGGGCGTGGATGCTGCTGATCGCCTGCACCTATGGCGGCCTTTTCACGATCCTCGCTGCGTCGCCGTTCGTCTACGTGCGCGTGTTCGGGCTCACCGGCACGCAGGTCGGGCTGACGCTCGCCTGGGGCGCCGTCGTCTACCTGGTGTCGACGTTCGTCGGCCGGCGCTGGATCGCGCGCCACGGCATGGCAGGCACGGTGCGGCGCGGCGCCGTGTTCACGCTCGCCGGCGGCATGGTCGCACTGCTCGCGACGCAGGTGCCGTCGGGCGCGCTGTGGTGGCTGCTCGCGGCGCACGGCCTTTACAGCTTCGGCCACGGCATGCACCAGCCGTGCGGGCAGGCCGGCGCCGTCGGCCCGTTCCCGCACGCGGCCGGTGCGGCCGCGGCGCTGGCGGGCTTCGTGCTGGCACTCGTCGCGTTCACGGTGGGCCTGTGGCTCGGGCGCTCGCTCGTCGACGCCGATACGGTGTGGCCGCTCGCCAGCGGCATCGCGTTCTGGGCCACGGCCACCGCGGCGGTGGCGTGGACGCTCGTGCAGCGGCATGTCGAACACTGAACGCGGCGGGCGTGATGACGCCGCTGACGGCGACGCGGTCGATGACACGCCAAGCGGCCTGTGCCTGGCCGGCCCCACCGGCGCGGGCAAGACGGCGCTGGCGATGGCCTTTGCGCGCGCGCTCGCGAAGGCACATGGCGAGCCGGCTGTCGAGATCATCAGCGTCGACTCGGCGCTCGTCTATCGCGGCATGGACATCGGCACCGCCAAGCCGAGCGCGGCCGAGCGCGCCGAGGTGCCGCACCACCTGATCGACATCCTCGACCCGCGCGAGGCGTACTCGGCCGCGGCGTTCGCGGCCGACGCCAAGCAGCTCGCCGCCGAGATCCGCGCTCGCGGCCGGCTGCCGCTCTTGGTGGGCGGCACGATGCTCTACTTCAAGGCGCTGCGCGAAGGGATGCATGCGCTGCCCGCGGCCGACGCCGCGGTGCGCGCGGCGCTCGACGCCGAGGCCGCGGCGCGCGGCTGGCCGGCGCTGCATGCCGAGCTGGCGCAGGTGGACCCGGTGACGGCGCGGCGCCTTGCGCCGGCCGATGCGCAGCGCATCCAGCGTGCGCTCGAGGTCTGGCGCGTCAGCGGCCGGCCGTTGTCGGCGTGGCATGGCGATGGGGGCGATGGGGGCGATGACAGCGATGGCGGCGATGCGGCGCCACGGACGCCCCGCAACGCCGCCGCGATGCAGCGGCGCTGGCCGCTCGTCTCGCTCGAGCCGCGCTCACGCGCCTGGCTGCACGAGCGGCTCGCGCTACGTTTCAGGCAAATGCTCGAAGCGGGCCTTGTCGACGAAGTGAAGGCGCTGCGCGCGCGCGGCGACCTGCATGCGGCGCTGCCGTCGATGCGCTGCGTCGGCTACCGGCAGGTCTGGGCGGCACTCGACAGCGGCCGCCTCGGCGATATCGCGCCCACCGGCATCGCCGCGACGCGCCAGCTCGCCAAGCGCCAGCTGACCTGGCTGCGTTCGATGCCCGAGCGGCAGGTCGTCGCCTGCGACGAGCCGGAGGCCGCGGTGCTCGCGCAGGGTCTTGCCGCGCTGCGCGGGGCGGCCGAAAGCGCCGGCTGGCGCGGGCCTTCGTAACACCCATCCTAGGGTGATGCCCCGGGGGGGCGCGCCGACCCTTCGCGATATAGTGCCGCGCCTCGGACCCGGCGCGCCACCCTGTGCAGCGCGGGCACGGCACGGCTGGCTCACGAGGCCGCCGACACAACACACGAGCAGTGACCGGCGCCACCCGCGGCGGGCGACTGGAGGAACGGATTGGATTTCGCAGAACAACAGCGCCACCCAGGGCGCCATGCGATGGGCATCGGCATCGTGCTGGCCCTGCATGCCTTGCTGGGCTGGGCCCTCATCACCGGGCTCGCGCAGCGGATGGTCGAGGTGATCAAGTCGCCGATCGAGACGAAGATCATCGACGAGGTCAAGCCGCCGCCCCCGCCGCCGCCGGAGAACCTGCCGCCGCCGCCGAAGTTCCAGCCGCCGCCGCCTTCGTACGTGCCGCCGCCGGAGGTGAACGTGGCGCCGCCGCCGGCGCCCGCGCCGACCATCACCACCGTCGTCACGCCGCCGCCACCGGCGCCGGTGACGATTGCGCCGCCTCCGCCGCCGGCGCCCGCGCCGCCGGCCCCGCCCGCGCCGCCGGCCCCGGCGCCGCGCGCTGCGCAGCCCGCGGTGATGAACGTGCAGTCGTGCGCGCCGCGCAACGAAGACTATCCGCAAGCCGCGCTGCGCGCCGAGGCCACCGGCACCACCGTCATCCGCTTCAGCATCGGCCCCGACGGCAAGGTCGAGAGCTCGCAGATCGTCAAGAGCGCCGGTGGCAGCCGCGAACACAAGATGCTCGACCGCGTCGCGCAGGCCAAGCTCAGCGAGTGCACGTTCCGCCCGGGCATGGACGAGACGGGCAAGGCGGTCGGCGGCACGACGCAGGTCACCTTCGTCTGGAAGATCGAGTAGGCGCGGCCGCGTCGGGGCGTGCCGCCGTCACACCGATGCGCGCGCCGCCTCCTTTGCCTGCACCCGCCGCGACCGAACCACCGCATTCCCCCGCGCCCACGCGACACGCCGCCGCCCGCGCCAGAACCCACCCTTGAATGAACCATCGGATCCAGGAGGAGCCATGTCGTTGAACACCACTTCCCTGCGCGCGGCACTGGCCGTCGCCATGCTTGCCGTGGCCACGTGCGCCGTCGTGCTGGCGCCCACGCCGGCACTCGCGCAAGCCGCTTCGGCGCCCGAGGCCGCATCGGCCCCGGCCGCTTCGCTGGCGCAGCCGCCGCAGATCGCCACTTCGGCCAACGCGCCGGCGCCTGCGCCCAGCGTCGGCGAGGAAGCCGTCGAGAACCCCTACGGCCTGAAGGCGCTGTGGAACCAGGGCGACTGGGTCGCCAAGGGCACGCTGATCATCATGCTCATCATGTCGATGGGCAGCTGGTACATCATCTTCACGAAGCTGTTCGAGCAGCGCGCGATGATGAAGAGCGCGCGCACCGGCGCCGACGCCTTCTGGAAGGCCAGTTCGGTGAAGGCCGGCGTCGGCGCGCTCGAGGAAGGCTCGGCCTTCCGCTGGATCGCCGAGCAGGGCGTGCGCGCCAGCGACCATCACGAAGGCACGATGGTCGAGAGCATCGACAAGCACACGTGGATCAGCATGTCGGTCGACCGCGCCGTCGGCAGCATCCAGAGCCGTCTGCAGGACGGGCTCGCGTTCCTGGCCACCGTCGGCTCGACGGCGCCGTTCGTCGGCCTGTTCGGCACCGTCTGGGGCATCTACAACGCGCTGGTGAAGATCGGCATCAGCGGCCAGGCGTCGATCGACAAGGTCGCCGGCCCCGTCGGCGAGGCGCTGATCATGACGGCCATCGGCCTGGCGGTCGCGGTGCCCGCGGTGATGGGCTACAACTGGCTCGTGCGCCGCAACAAGAACGTGATGGACATGACGCGCGCGTTCGCCGGCGACCTGCACAACGTCCTCATCGCCGGCAAGCGCTGAGAAGCGAGAAGCGGTAGGCGCGCGGCGCCCCCGAGGAGATCGATGCGATGGCGATGAACGTCGGCTCCGCCGATGCCGAAGGCGAGGAGCAGTTCAACAACACCATCAACACGACACCGCTGGTGGACGTGATGCTGGTGCTGCTGATCATCTTCCTGATCACGATTCCCGTGGTCACGCAGACGATCAAGCTCGAGCTGCCCAAGGAACGCAACCTGCCCACGCAGACCAAGCCCGAGAACATCGTGCTCGCGGTCGACCGCGACGGCGAGGTCTACTGGGGCATGGAGCGCATGCCCGACCACGAGGCGCTGGTGGCGCGGCTGAAGGTCGAGTCGGTGAAGGAGCCGCAGCCCGAGGTGCACATCCGCGGCGACATGGAGGTGCGCTACGAATCGGTGGGCCGCGTCGTCGTGGCCTGCCAGCGCGCCGGCATCTACAAGGTCGGCTTCATCACCGAGCCGCCGGCCGGGCAGGTGGCGCGTTAGCCGCCGAAAGAGGAATTCCCCATGGCCATGCAAGTGGGCAACGCGGGCGGCGACGAAGCCGACGTGATGGTCGACATCAACACCACGCCGCTGATCGACGTGATGCTGGTGCTGTTGATCATGTTCATCATCACGATCCCCATCCAGACGCACGCGGTGAAGATGAACATGCCGGTGCCGCAGCCGAACCAGGCGCCGCCCAAGCCGCCGGTGATCATCCGCATCGACGTCGACTTCGACGGCACGATCGGCTGGAACGGCGAGATCATCGCCGACCGCGCGGCGCTCGAATCGCGGCTGCAGCAGGTGGCTGCGGAACCCGACCAGCCCGAAGTGCATCTCAGACCGAACAAGCTCGTCACCTACAAGGTGGTGGCGATGATCCTCGCCTCGGCGCAGCGCCTGGGCGTCACGAAGATCGGCATCGTCGGCAACGAACAGTTCCTATGAGCACGTCCACGTCCTGGTCGCTGCGGCGCGCCTTTCGCGCGCATGCGCGCTCGCTCGGCCTCGTCTCGCTGGTGGCCGGCGCGGCGCTCGTCGCGGCGCTCACCGCGACACCGGCCGCCGCGCAAGGCCTGCGCCCCGAGGTCGGCCGCCCGCTGCAGGCCGCCGGCGAGCTGCTGAAGGCCGGCCGCGCGCGCGAGGCGCTGGCCAAGGTGCGCGAGGCCGAGTCGGCCTCGGGCATCACCGCCACCGAGCGCAACACGATCGACGGCATGAAGGCCGCCGCGGCGCAGCGCGCCGGCGACCTCGGCACCGCGATCCAGGCGCTGGAAGCGCTGGCCGGCCGCGCCAGCGGCGCGCAGCTCGGCATGTACGCCGAGCAGCTCGCCTCGGCCTACGCACAGCAGCGCAACAACGCCAAGGCCAGCGAGTGGCTTGCCAAGGCGATTGCCGCGGGCAACAACGGCCCTGCGGTGAAGCAGCTGCAGCAGTACCTGCAATCGACGAGCGGCGACTACGGCGCGATCGCACGCGACGCCGCCGCGGCCGTCGCCGCCGCCGAGGCCGCCGGCCGCCGCCCCGAGGAAGGTGACCTCCTGCGCCTGGCCGACGCGCAGCAGAAGACGAACAACACCAACGGCTACGTCGCCACGCTGCAAAAGCTGCTGCTGAACCACCCGAAGAAG
This sequence comes from Betaproteobacteria bacterium, assembly GCA_016716535.1. Taxonomy (GTDB): domain Bacteria; phylum Pseudomonadota; class Gammaproteobacteria; order Burkholderiales; family Burkholderiaceae_C; genus Rubrivivax. The sequence goes on from JADJWD010000006.1 coordinate 324,414, forward strand.
GATTACTGGAGCGCCTACCTCGGCCGGCTGCCGCGCAAGAGCGGCTTCTCGCCGCGCTACGAGCTGGACGTGATGCGCCTGCGCCTGGCCACCGGCACCCTCGGCAAGACCGAGGAGTTCATGGAGATGGCGCAGCTGGCGCTGCAGGCCGGCCTGCCGCACGAGGCCAAGCGCATCGTCGAGCAGGGCTACAAGGCTGGCGCGTTGGGCACCGGCGCCGAGGCGGCGCGCCACCAGCGCTTGCGCGACCTCGCCGACAAGCAGGTGGCCGAGGCGACGGCGAACCTGCCGCGCCAGGCCACCGAAGCGGCCGCCGAGAAGTCGGGCGACGAACTCGTGAAGGTCGGCTACGCGACGGTCTCCGCGGGCAACGTCGACAAAGGCCTCGCGCTGATCCAGCAGGGCATCACGAAGGGCCAGTTGAAGCGCCCGGACGAAGCGCGGCTGCGCCTGGGCATGGCGCAACTGCAATCGGCGAAGACGCGCGCGCAGGCGGCGCAGACGCTGCGCAGCGTGAAGGGCGACGACGGCGCGGCCGAGATCGCGCGCCTGTGGACGATCGTGCCGCAATGACGGCGGCGGGCACGACGGGCAGCGCGCTGCCCGCCTGGCTCGAGCCGCTCGGGCACGGCGTCTACGCCATCGACACCGGCTTCACGCGGCCGCGCTTCGACGCCGCCTTCCTGATCGTGCAGGACGGGCGCGCCGCGTTCGTCGACACCGGCACGGCGTTCGCAATGCCGCGCCTCCTGGGCGCGCTCGAGGCGCTGGGCCTGGCCACCGACGCCGTCGACTGGGTCATCCCGACGCACGTGCACCTCGACCACGCCGGCGCCGTCGGCCAGCTGATGCAGGCGCTGCCGCAGGCGCGCGCGCTCGTGCACCCGCGCGGCGTGCGGCACATGGTCGACCCGACGGTGCTGTGGGCCGGCGCCACCGCCGTCTACGGCCCCGAGGAGATGAAGCGCTCGTACGACGAGCTCGTGCCGGTGCCGGCCGAGCGCGTGCAGGCCAGCGCCGACGGCATGGTCGTGCACCTCGCCGGCCGGCCGCTGCGGGTGGCCGACACGCCAGGGCATGCGCGCCACCATCACTGCATCTGGGACGAAGCCTCGCGCGGCTGGTTCACCGGCGACACGTTTGGTCTGAGCTACCGCGAATTCGACACCGCGCGCGGCGCGTGGGTGACGCCGACGGCGACGCCGGTGCAGTTCGAGCCCGAGGCGCTCGAGGCCTCGGTGCAGCGCCTGCTGTCGCAAGGACCGCAGTGCATCTACGTCACGCACTACGGCCGCATCGACGACGTGCCGCGGCTCGGCCGCCTGCTGCTGAGCCTGCTGGCGCAGCTCGTCGCGCTCGGCCGCCGTGTGCAGGCCGAGGGCCTGACGGGCGACGCCCGGCACCAGGCGCTGAAGACCGGCCAGTTCGAGATCTTCACGGCGAGCCTCGCCGAACACGGCTGCACGCTGCCGCGCGAGCGCATTGCCGAGTTGCTCGCCATCGACCTCGAGCTGAACGCGCAGGGCATGGCGATCTGGCTCGATCGCTGATCCGATCGCTGGTGCGAAGAGAAGACCGAGGCCGTGGGCTAGACTGCGCCGCCGCTGCCGGGCCCGCTGTCCGTGCAGTGGCCCGCATGAGCCCGACCCCTCCTTCGAACGCCATCCGCTTCGGCCTCGCCGGCCGCGCCTTCATCGTCACCGGCGCCGCGCAAGGCATCGGCGAGGCGTGTGCCCGCCGCCTTGTCGCCGACGGCGCGCGCGTCGCGCTGTGGGACGTGGCCGACGAGCCCGGCCGGCGCCTCGCGTCCGAACTCGGCACCGCGACGATCTACCAGCACTGCGACGTCGCACGCAGGGCCGACGTCGACGACGCCCTCGCCGCGACGCTTTCCGCCTTCGGCCGCATCGATGGCCTCGTCAACAACGCCGGCATCTTCAAGGCCGCGGCCTTCCTCGACATCACCGAGGCCGACTGGGACGCGGTGATCGGCGTCAACCTGAAGGGCAGCTTCCTCGTCGGCCAGGCGGTGGCGCGCGAGCTGCTGAAGAACCCGGGCCCCACCAAGGGCGCGATCGTCAACATGAGCAGCGTCAACGCGACGCTGACGATCCCGACGATCGCCAGCTACAACGCGAGCAAGGGCGCGATCAATCAGCTCACGCGCGTGATGGCGCTGTCGTTTGCCGACCAGGGCGTGCGCGTCAACGCGGTGGCGCCGGGCACCATCGCCACCGAACTGGCGAAGGCCGCGGTGCTGACGAGCGAAGAGGCCAAGGCGCGCATCATGAGCCGCACGCCGATGAAGCGGCTCGGTGAACCGGCGGAGATCGCCGATGTCGTCTGCTTCCTGCTCAGCGACGCCGCGAGCTACGTCACCGGCGAAGTCGTCGTCGTCGACGGCGGGCGCATGACGCTGAACTACACGATGCCGGTTTGATGAGTACAAGGACAGGCCGCGCGGCGCGGGCCGCCGGCAAGGCCGGCAACGCCCGCAAGGCCGGCAACACGTGGAGGGCCGGTTGAACGAGGCGCTCCTCGTCAGCACCGGCGTCGTGGCCCTCGGCGAGATCGGCGACAAGACCCAGTTGCTGGCGCTGCTGCTGGCAGCGCGCTACCGGCGGCCGTGGCCGATCATCGCCGGCATCCTCGTCGCGACGCTGGCCAACCACGCCGCGGCCGGCGCGGTGGGCGCGTGGATCACGCGGCTCATCGACCCGCAGTGGATGCGGTGGATCCTCGGCGGCGCGTTCATCGCCGTGGCGCTGTGGATGCTGGTGCCCGACCACGTCGAGGCGCACGACCGGCCGGCGAGGAGCCGGCTCGGCGTCTTCGGCATCACGACGGTCGCCTTCTTCCTCGCCGAGATGGGCGACAAGACGCAGGTCGCCACCGTGATGCTGGCCGCGCGCTACGAGGCGCTGGCCGCCGTCATCGTCGGCACGACGCTCGGCATGATGATCGCCAACGTGCCCGCGGTGCTGCTGGGCGAGCAGGCCGTCAAGCGCATGCCGGTCGCGTGGGTGCACCGCATCGCCGCGGTGGTGTTCGCGGCCGTCGGTGCGGCGGTGCTGATGGGCGCCGCCGGGTGAGTTCGCTGCGGCGAGAATGACCGCCTCGTTTCCGACCGCATCGTCCTCATGCAACCCGCGCCCGCCACAGCCACCCCGCCCTCCGACCTCGACGCCTGGCTCGCCGCCGAGGAACAACAGCTCGCGCTGATGGAGCGCGGCGCGGGCCCGGGTGTCGCGCCGCGCGCGCTGGCGCTCTCGCTCGACGGCCTGACGCTGCTGCAACGGGTGCTCGCCGGTGAGCTGCCGTTCGCATCGATCGCGCGCACGCTCGACTTCATGCTCGTCGAGGTGGCGGCCGGCCGCGCCGTCTTCCAGGGCCGGCCGGGGCCGACGCTGCTCAACCCGATGGGCGGCATCCACGGCGGCTGGTACGCGACGCTGCTGGACAGCGCGCTCGGCTGCGCGGTGCACACGATGATGCCGGCCGGCCGCGCCTACACCACCGCCGAGCTGAGCGTGAACCTCGTGCGCGCGATCCCACCGGCGCTGCCGCGCGTGCGCGCCATCGGCACCGTCGTGCACTGTGGGCGGCAGCTCGCCACCGCCGAGGGGCGCCTCGTCGGGCCCGACGGCACGCTGTACGCGCACGGCACCACCACCTGCCTCGTCTTCGAGATGCCGTCAAAATGAGCCGATGAGAGTCCTCCACACCATGTTGCGCGTCGGCAACCTGCAGCGCTCGATCGACTTCTACACCCAGGTGCTCGGCATGACGCTGCTGCGCACGACCGAGCGCCCGGAGCAGAAGTACGACCTCGCGTTCGTCGGCTACGGCAAGAACCCGGAGCACGCCGAGATCGAGCTGACCTACAACTACGGCGTCGAGAAGTACGACCTCGGCGCTGGCTTCGGCCACATCGCGATCGGCGTCGCCGATGTCGCGGCCACCTGCGCGGCGGTGCGCGAGAAGGCCGCGGCGCTGGGCGGCGCGATCACGCGCGAGCCGGGGCCTGTCAAAGGCGGCACCACGGTGATCGCCTTCATCACCGACCCCGACGGCTACAAGATCGAGCTGATCGAGCGCGGCGCCTGAAACGCGCCGCCGGCGTGCGGTGGTTGGCACCGGCCTCCATCGGGTGCGGGTGGCCGCGGCGGCAGCGGCCGGACAGAATCGCCGGATCAACCGGGTCTTCTGCCCAAGGAGCGAACACATGATGCGCCACCTCGTCGTCCCCGCGTCGCGGCTTCTCGTCGTCGCTGCGCTGACCATCGTCGCCGCCGGCGGCGCGCAGGCGCAGAAGCTGCGCCCCGGGCTGTGGGAGAACGCCGTCAGCATGAAGTCCAGCGACCAGCGCGTCGAGCAGGCGATGGCGCAGATGCGCGCGCAGCTTGCCAGCATGCCGCCGGCGCAGCGCGCGCAGGTCGAGCAGATGATGGCCAGCCAGGGCGTGGGCATCGGCGGCGCCGGCAAGCCGAACACGGTGCGCAGCTGCATCTCGCCGGAGATGGCGGCGCGCAACGAGTTCAACCCCGGCGACAGCCGCTGCCAGAGCATCGATCACAAGCGCACCGGCAACGTCGTGCGCTTCAGGTTCAGCTGCCAGAACGAAGGCACGACGAGCCAGGGCGAAGGCGAGTTCACGCTCGTCAGCGACACCGAGACGCGCGGCAAGATGTTCGTCAACACGCAGCGCCAGGGTCAGAGCATGCGCATGGACATGGAAAGCACCAGCAAGTGGGTGGCCGCGGACTGCGGCAACCTCAAGCCGCTGGCCCAGGGGCGCGCGGCGCCGAAGTAGGCGCCAGCCTCAGCGCAGCGCGCTCGCCGCGCGCGCCAGTTGCGTGACGCGCGCCCAGTCGCCGGCCTTCAGCGCATCGGCCGGCGTCAGCCAGGTGCCGCCGACCACCTTCACGTTCGGCAGCGCCAGGAACTGCGGCGCCGTCTCGGCGGTGATGCCGCCGGTGGGGCAGAAGGCGATGTCGGGGAACGGCCCCGCGAGCGCCTTCAGCATCGGCAGGCCACCGGCCGCGCTGGCCGGAAAGAACTTCAGGAAGTCGAAGCCGTCGGCGCTGGCCGCCATCACCTCGCTGGCCGTGGCGACGCCGGGCAGGAGCGGCAGGCCCGCTTGCCGGCACGCTTCGGCGACCTCTTGCGTATAGCCCGGGCTGACGCCGAAGCGTGCGCCGGCATCGCCCGCGGCACGCGCATCGGAGCCACTGCGCAGCGTGCCGGCGCCGACGATCGCCGCGGGCACCGCGCGTGCGATCGCCTCGATCGCCGCCAGCGCCACCGGCGTGCGCAGCGTCACCTCGAGCACCTTGACGCCGCCGGCGACCAGCGCCTGCGCCAGCGGCACCGCCTGTTCGAGACGCTCGATGACGATGACGGGGACCACGGGGCCGTGCTGCGCGAGCTCGGCGGGGGTGAGCGGGCCGGTGTGGGAAAGCGGGGCGTTCATCGCGGGTCCGTCCAAAAAGCGTTTCCGATAACCCCCGTTCGCCCTGAGGTATCGAAGGGCGGGCTTCGATACCTCAGCCCGAACGGAGCGAGGAGATCACAACCAGCTTATCGCGCCCTCTTCCGCGCTACCCACCTGCCGCCTGAAGCCGGCAAAGAGCTCGCGGCCGAGGCCGTGTTCGTGCGCTTCGGCCTCGTCATCGGGGCGCTCGGCGTTTTCGCGCGCCGCCCACGTCGCTTCGTCGACAAGCGCCGCCAGCGTGCCCGCCGCCGCATCGACGCGCACGACATCGCCGTCGCGCAGCTTGGCCAGCGGCCCGCCTGCCAGCGCCTCGGGGCTGACGTGGATCGCGGCCGGCACCTTGCCGCTGGCGCCGCTCATGCGCCCGTCGGTGACCAGCGCCACCTCGAATCCGCGGCCTTGCAGCACCGCGAGCGGCGGCGTCAGCTTGTGCAGCTCGGGCATGCCGTTGGCGCGCGGGCCCTGGAAGCGCACGACGACGACAACGTCGCGCTCCAACTCGCCCGCCTTGAACGCGGCGAGCAGCGCCTCCTGGCTCGTGAAGATGCGCGCCGGCGCCTCGATGACATGGCGTGCCTCGGGCACCGCCGAGGTCTTGATGACCGCGCGGCCGAGGTTGCCTGTGAGCAGCTTCAAGCCGCCGGTCGCCGAGAACGGCCGCGCGGCCGGGCGCACGACGGTGCCGTCGGCCGCGGCCGGCGCGGGGTGTGCCCAGGTCAGGCGCAGCGAGGTGTCCGTCGATGTGTTCGTCGATGCACCCGACGATGCGTCGCCGGACACGCCGCGCACATCGATCGCCGGCACCTGCGCATACGCCGCAAGCCCGCCCTCGCCCACCGTCGCCACGTCGGCGTGCATCAGCCCCGCGCCGAGCAACTCGCCGATCACGTGCCCGGGCCCGCCGGCCGCCTGGAACTCGTTCACGTCGGCCTCGCCGTTGGGGTAGACGCGCGCGACAAGCGGCACCACCGCCGACAGCTCGGCGAAATCGGTCCAGTCGATGACGATGCCGGCGGCGCGCGCCACCGCGACCCAGTGAATCAAGTGGTTCGTGCTGCCGCCGGTGGCCAGCAGCGCCACCATCGCGTTGACGATGACCCGCTCGTCGACGAGCCGGCCGATCGGCGTGAAGCGGCCCTCACGCCGCGCGATGCGCAGCAACGTCGCCACCGCCTCGCGCGTCAGCGCCTCGCGCAGCGGCGCGTGCGGGTGCACGAAGGCGGCGCCCGGCACGTGCAGGCCCATCGCTTCCAGCAGCATCTGGTTGCTGTTGGCGGTGCCGTAGAAGGTGCAGGTGCCGGCGCCGTGGTAGGCGGCGCTTTCGGCGGCGAGCAGCGCGTCGCGGCCCACCTCGCCGGCGGCGTGGCGCTCGCGCACCTTCGCCTTGTCGGCGTTGGCGAGGCCGGTGCCCATCGGCCCCGCGGGCACGAAGACACACGGCAGGTGCCCGAAGTGCAGCGCGCCGATCAACAGGCCCGGCACGATCTTGTCGCAGATGCCCAGGAGCAGCGCGCCGTCGAAGACATCGTGCGTCAGCGCGATTGCGGTGGCCATCGCGATCGCATCGCGCGAGAAGAGGCTCAGCTCCATGCCGGGCTGGCCCTGCGTGACGCCGTCGCACATCGCCGGCACGCCGCCGGCCACCTGCGCGGTGGCGCCTTGGCGCCGCGCCTCGTCGCGCAGCAGCGCGGGGTAGTGCTCGTACGGCTGGTGCGCCGAGAGCACGTCGTTGTAGGCGCTGACGATGCCGAAGTGCGGCGCGCGCTCGGCGACGATGCGCAGCTTGTCGGGCGACGGCAGCGCCGCGACGGCGTGTGCGACGTTGGCGCAGCCCAGGCGCTCGCTGCCGCGCGGGCGAGAAAGCAGACGGTCGATGCGCGCCAGGTACGCGGCGCGCGGGCCGGCGCTGCGCTGGCGGATGCGGGCGGTGACGGCGGCGAGCGTGGGGTGCGGCGACGGAGACATGGGCAAGCGGGGCAATCGGTGCAGGCTCGACGGAGCGTCATCCTGCTGGCGTCGGGCGGCGAAGTAACCGCCGCCGCAATTCTCATGTAACCTGGTTACATCGTCAATGCTCGACGCGGATCAGGCGGCGCGGGCAAGTCGTGATCCCACGCCGCACGCACCGCGGACGCCGCTGGGACAATCGCCGCCGATGACGCACGCGCTGCCCCCTGCCCTGATCGTGCGCGACCCCGCCGAGCAACTGGTGCGGCTGCGCCACCGTTGGCGCGCCGAGCCGGCGTGGTGGGTGTTCGGCTACGCCTCGCTGCTGTGGCGGCCGGAGTTCGAGGCCCCCGAGCACCGCCCCGCGCTGCTGCGCGGCTGGCACCGCGCGTTGCGCATGCGTTCACGCGTCAACCGCGGCACGCCCGAGGAGCCGGGGCTCGTCTTCGCGCTGTTGCCCGGCGGCGCCTGCCGCGGCGCCGTCTACCGCATGGACCCGGCGCGCGCCGAGGCCGAGCTCGACAAACTCTGGGCGCGCGAGATGCCCACCGGCGTCTACGACGCGCGCCTCGTGCCCTGCCGCACCGCCGCCGGCCCCGTGCTCGCGCTGGCCTTCACGCTGGCGCGCACGAGCCCGGCTTGCACGCCGCGCATCGCCGACGCCGAGATGCTCGACATCCTGCGCCGTGCCCGCGGCCGCTACGGCACGACGCTCGAGTACCTCGCCGAAACCGCCGCCGCGCTGCGCGAACGCGGCGTGCACGACCGCGAGGTCGAGCGGCTGATGGCGCTGGCGAGGCGGCACGGGTTGTTGGGCTAAGGGCGCGGCCATCCCTCGACGCGGCCGCCTCTGTTAATATAACGGCCGTTATAACGTTGTGAGGCAGCGATGACGGCGCTCAAGCTCACCCAGATCGGCAACTCGGTCGGCGTGATCCTTCCCAAGGAGGTCCTCGCGCGGCTCAAGCTCGAGAAGGGCGACACGCTGTACGTCACCGACGCGGCCAACGGCTTGCTGCTGACTCCGTACAGCGAGGAGTTCGGGACGCAGATGGCGGCCGCGCGGCGCCTGATGAAGAAGCGCCGCAACGTCTTGCGCGAACTCGCCAAGTGAGCCGGTGAGGCCGCGTTGAAGCGCTGGGTCTGGCTCGCGAAGCCGGTTCTCGACGCCGTTCATCAGGAGCAACTGGCCGAGCACGGCGGGCCGGCAGGCGTGCGCGACGCGTCGCTGCGCGAGTCAGCGATGGCGCGGCCACGCCACCTTTCGGCCTACGGCAAGCCCGACATCGCCGCGCTCGCCGCCGCCTACGGCTGGGGCCTCGCGCGCAACCACCCGTTCGTCGACGGCAACAAGCGCACCGCCTTCGTCGCAGTGGAGCTGTTCCTCGACCTCAACGGCCACGAATTGACCGCCGACGATGCCGGCTGCGTCGTCACGATGCTGCAAGTGGCCGCAGGCGATCTCGACGAACCCGCCTTCGCCGCCTGGATCCGCGCGCACCTCGCGGCGCGCACGCCGCCGACGTGAGCCACCGCCGCGGTCGGCGTGCGCCCGGCCGGCTGCGCCAGGTGCAAAGGCGATGGTCGCATCGCCGCGGCGTCGGCCAGCAGCCGGCGCGCGTCCTGGTACAGCTGCAGCCCCACCGGGGTGGGCGTGACGCCTTGGAGCTGCAGGGCCACGCCCAGTACGCCGCTGCCACTGCCATTCCCGCCCCGCGCGCACCTGACGCACCTGACGCAACTGACGCATGCGGTGCGCACGGGGCACGTGGGGCACATGGGGCACGACAGCGAGCCGCGGAATCGAATGCACGCGCCGCCACCACCGTCACCCCTTGCGCAACACCACCCAGTGGTTGTCCGGCGCCAGCGCCACCGGCCACGGCAGCATGCCGGGGGCTTCGCGGGCGTGCCAGCGGGCGGCGCCGCGGCCGGCGCTGAGCAGGACGCCGGCGCCGTCGTCGAGCGTGGCCAGCGCGCAGGGCTCGGTCATCTCGGCGACGAGCGTCAGCTTCTCGGGCGCGCCAGGGTGCCACCAGAGGCCCCGGCGCGCTTTCTGCGCACTGATGACGAAGCCGCCGCCGGGGCCGGCGGCGATGTCGCCGGCGTAGCCCGCGGCGCTGGCATCGCGCGTCGGGATGACGAGTGTTTGGCCGTCCCACACGGCCAGCGTCGGCGCGGCGCGGCGTGTGTCGGCGCTGTCGTGCTCGGCTTGCAGCGCGATGCCGAGCAGCGGCGTCGCGCCGGCGCCCTGCGCACCGGTGTCCTTCACGGCCGCGTCGCCGCCTCGCGCTGCGCCGCCTTGCGCCCAGGCGATGTGGCGCAGGCTCAGGCGCGGATCGTCGAGCTGCCAGCGGCCGAGCAGCCGCCCGTCGCCGCCAGCCAGTTGCACGAGCGCCGGGGCCATGCGCTCGCGCTCGATCGGCCGGCCCTCGAGGTCGCGCACGATGCCGCCGATGGCGACGACGAGCGAGCCGTCGGCGCCGCTCAGCAGTTGGTGCGGATCGCGTCCGCCGGCGGTGAACTGCGCGACGCGAGCCAGCGTGCGTGCGTCGCGCACGCTGATCCAGCCTTCGCCCGTGGCCGGGTCGGTCTCCGTGGTGTAGAGCCAGTCGCTGCGCGCGGCGGCCGCTTCGACGTGGCCGTTGAACGTGCGGCGCGGCGTTTCGTCGTCGATGGCGATGCGCGCCGTGACGACGCCTTGCGCATCGCAGCGCAGCAGCCAGCGGCCGGGCCGGTTGGCCACCGCGAGGAAGCCGCCGTCGGCCAGTGCCAGCAGGCCGTGCGCACGCCCGGGCACCGGCACCTGCGCGGCAACGGCGATGCGCCGCGCCGCCCAGTCGACCTCGATGATGCCGACGCTGTCCGGCGCCTCGCCGGCGGGCGCGCCGGCCAAGCGCCAGGCGGTCGCCAGGCGCAGCGGCGTCGAGGCCCAAGCCGGCCCCACCGCCGCCGTGGCCGCCGCGGCCAGCACCGCGCGCAGCCACAGCCGCCGTTCGCGCATCGTCCTCTCGTCCATCATCTTCTCCACCTAACTCCGAATCTCAGTTGAACTTGTACGACCCCGTCACCTGCAGCATCCGCCCCGGCCCCGGGACGTAGTGGCCCGGGTAGAGCTGGTCGGCATACAGCTTGTCGGTGACGTTGATCAGGTTGGCCTTGAAGATCAGCTTGTCGTAGACGACGTGGTACTCGGCCATCAGGTCGCCGGTGATGAACTTCGGCGCGTAGTAGCCGGGGTTGCGCAGCGGCTGCTGGCCCGAGCGGGCGTTGAGCCCGCCGCCGACGCGCAGCGCCTGCGAGACCTTGTAGGTCGTCCAGATCGAGCCCGTGTGCTGCGGCGTCAGCGAAGGGCGCGCGCCTTCGCCGTCGGCGCCGGGCACGCCGACGTCGATCTTCGCCACCGGCATCCACATGTACGAGCCCCACACCTCCCAGGCCGGCGTCAGGCGGCCGGAGAGATCGATCTCGAAGCCGGCGACGTGCCGCTTGCCCGACAACGTGACGAGGTTGACGAGCGGGTCGGTGTTGCGCTCGTGCAGCTTGGTCGCGCGGAAGGCGGCGATGCGCGCGGTGAAGTTGCCATCGGCCGAGTCGATCTTCGCGCCGAGTTCGAGGTTGATGCTTTCCTCGGGCGGAATGTCGACGTTGGCCGCCGAGAGCGAATAGGCATCACCCGAGGTGTTGAACGAGGTCGCGTACGAGAAGTGGAAGCTCATGCGCTCGTTCGGCTGGAACAACAGGCCCGCGCGCTTGCTCATCTCCGAGACCTTCATGCGGTAGCTCGCGGTCGTTTCGGGCCCCGGCGCGTTGTTCGGGATCGCTAAGGTGTCGTAGTCGCCGACGAGGTGGTCGTAGCGCAGGCCGACGAGCGCCTTCCACTTCGGGATGAACTCGACCAGGTCCTGCACGTACAGGCCTTCGCCCTGGCTCTTGTAGCGGTTCGCGAGGCGCAGCACGCGCGAGCTCTCGTCGATCCAGGCGCCGTCGTCGGGCGTGCCGACGAGCGTCGTCGGCTTGATCGGCACGACGCCGCCTTGTGCTGCGTTGCGCGCCGCGTAGACGCGCTTTTTCTCGTGGGCGAGGTCGAAGCCGGCCTGCAGGCTGTGGCCCATGCCGAAGGCCTTGAACTTGCGCGTGTAGTCGCTTTGCAGGAAGAGCGTGTCGAGGTCCTGGATCTTCAGCTGCGTGCCGCGGTTGATGACGGTGTTGGGGCCGAAGGTCTCGAGGCTGACGGCGACACCGCCCGGCTGTGCCGCGGCGTTGGCGAAGCGCACGGTGCCGGCGCGCTGGTCGCGCTCGTAGTGGCCGCCGCGCAGACGGGTGACGAGTTCCTCGTCACGCGCCAGGCGCCAGGTGTGCGCGAACCCCACCGTGCTGGCCGAGCCGTCGTTGCGATCACTCGCCATGCCGTAGTAGGTGGTGGGGTCCAGCGGCAGCAGCGTCGTCTCGCTCACCGGCGAGGCGAGCGTCGGCCGGATGAACGGCATGCCGTAGTTCATGCCGTTCTCGTTGTCGAGGTGGTAGGCGCTGGCCGAGAACTCGTGCCGCTCGCCGATGCCCCAGTTCAACGTGCCGGCGATGCCGCGTTTGCTGAGGCTCGAGCCGGCGCCGTTGTTGTCGGCTTCGGTGAACATCGTGCCCAGGCGCAGCGCCGTGCCGGGCGCGAGCAGCAGGTTGAAGTCGCCCACCGCGCGCAGGTAGCCGTGGCTGCCCATCGTCACGTCGAGCTGATGCTCCTGCACGAGGCGCGGCACGCGCGTGACCATGTTCACCGCGCCGCCGGTGGAGCCGCGGCCGAACAGCATCGACGCCGAGCCGCGCAGGATCTCGATGCGGTCGAAGAAGAACGTGTCGCGTTCGTAGAAGGCGGGGTCGCGCATGCCGTCGACGAAGACGTCGCCGGTGCCTTGCAGCGAGAAGCCGCGCAGCCGGATGTCCTCTTCACCGCCCTCGGCGGCGAGGAAGCTGATGCCCGAGCTCTGACGCAGCACGTCCTTCAGCGTGTCGAGGTTGCGGTCGTCGATCAGCCGCTCGGTGACCACCGTCACCGACTGCGGGATGTCGCGCAGCTCCTGCTGGCCCTTGCCGATGCGCGTGGTGGTGGCCTGCACGCTGTCCTTGCCTTGCGGCTCGGCGGCGGCGCGGGCGCGCACGACGGGCAGCACGGTCCCGGCGGGTGCTTCGGTCTTCGCATCGGCCGGGGCACCGGCGGGCGCACTCGCGGCGCCAGCGGGCGCAGCGGCCTGCTGGGCCAGCGCGGCGGCGGGGCAGCCGAGGGCGGCGGCGAGGGCCGCAGTGGCGGCGGCAGCGGCGACGGGCGTGAAGCGCGGGAGGTGCGGGCAACGCGCCCTCGTCTCGGTCTTGTTCATCGTGTCCTCGTGGTTGTTTGGTCTACGTGGGTGGTCTTTCGGCGCGACGCCACCCGCGAGCGGCCGGCGCGGGCCGGGCTCGTCGGGCGCGTTTCGCTGAGTTCAGGTCAGCGTCGTTCGGGCTCGCTGACGAACCCGATACGCGTGAGGCCCGCGCGCGTCGCGTCGGCCAGCGTCTCGGCCACCGCGCGGTAGGCCACCGCCTGGTCGGCGCGCAGGTGGATCTCCGGCTGCACGCTCGCCTTGCCGGCGACGGCAAACCGCTCGGCGGCGGCTGCGCGCGAGAGCGGCTCGCCGTTCCAGAAGCGCTGGCCGGCGCCGTCGATCGCGAAGTCGATCTTCTCGGGCTTCAGCGGGTTGGGCTGCGAGCTGACGCGCGGCAGGTCCAGCTTCACCGCGTGCGTCAGCAGCGGCGCGGTGACGATGAAGATCGCCAGCAGCACCAGCATCACGTCGATGAGCGGCACCATGTTGATCTCGGACATCGGCGCGCTGGCGCGCCGGTCGTCGAAGGAGGCGAAGGCCATGGGCGTCGTCTCCGGCTTCAGGCCGCAGCCGCGGCCGTGGAAGGCATTGGCCGCACGTTCACGCCGTTCTCGCGCGCCTCGCCGCGCACCGCCGCACCCGGCGCCTGGCCGAGCGTCAGGAAGCTGTGCAGCTCGAACGCGAACGCGTCGAGCCGCGCCACGAGCACGCGGTTGCTGCGCGTGAAGGCGTTGTAGGCGACGACTGCCGGCAGCGCGACCGCGAGGCCGAGGCCGGTCATGATCAGCGCCTCGCCGACGGGGCCGGCGACCTTGTCGAGCGTGCCGGCGCCGCTCATGCCGATCGCCGCGAGCGCGTGGTACACGCCCCAGACGGTGCCGAAGAGGCCGACGAACGGCGCCGTCGCGCCGACGGTGGCCAGGAGCGTGAGGCCGCTTTCGAGGCGCATCGTCTCTTCGTCGAGCACCTTCTTGATCGTGCGCGTCACGTACTCGCTGGCGGTGCCGGCCTCGGCCAGGCGCCTGCTGCCGTGGCGGGAGTGGTGCGCCTGCGCGTGCAGCGCGTGCGCCGACAGGTGCGCGAAGGGGTCGCGCGCGCCGTGCGCCGAGAGCTCTTCCTTCACGTCGTCCAGCGAGCGTGCATTCCAGAAGAAGTTCAGGAACGCGGTGCTGCGCCGCTTGCGCCGCGCCAGCGCGAAGCCCTTGATGGCGATCAGCGCCCACGAGGCGGCCGACATCAGCAGCAAGATGACCAGCAGCGTGCGGCCGACGGTATCGCTTTGCGCGATCAGGTGCAAAAGGCCGAAGGCGGTGGCCGTGCTCGCGGTGGCTTCCATGGGACGTGCTACTCCAGCGTGTACTCGATGGGGGCGGTGACTTCCAGCTCGATCGGCCGGCCGTCTTCGGTGTGCGGCTTGAAGCGCGCCTGGCGCATCGCCCACAGCGCCTGTTCGTCCAGACGCGCGTGGCCCGATGAGCGCTGCACGCTCACCTGTATCGGCAGGCCGCGCACGTCGACGACGACGCGCAGCCAGACGGTCCCGCTTTCGCCGGCGCGGCGCGAAAGGCGCGGCACTTCGACCGGCGGCAGCCGCAGGTACTGGACGGCGGTGGCCGAGACGACCTTGCGCACGGGCTGCGGGGGTGGCGGCGCCGGCGGCGCGGGCGGCGCGGGAGGCGCCTCGACGGCGGCGACCGCGGGCGGCGGCGGCTCCGGCGGCGGGGCCGGCGCGGTGAAGACGTCGGTCGGTGGCGCCTGCGGCGTCTGCGGCGCGGCGAGGATCGGTACCGGCGGCGGGGGCGTTGCCTGCACACGCGGGCGCACCGGCGGCGGCGGCGGCGGCGGGGCCGGCGTCGGCTGCGGCGGCACGATCAGGTCGACGACCATCGGCGCCATCTCGCGCGCGACCGTGCGCACCGACTCGATCTGCAAGAGCCCCCAGGCGCCGGCCAGGTGGGCGCAGGCGACCAGGCCGACGAGCAGCCGGCGCTCGCCGGCGCCGAGCTCACCCTGGCGTGCGAGTGCCGTCGCAAACCCGCCCGGCACGCCGGCGGCAGCCAGCCCGGCAGGGCCCACGGTGGAGTTGAAGGGATCGGCGGACATGTTCGGCAACGACGTAAGAACGAACGTTAACACAACTGCGAATGACTCGCATTTCGATCGAAATCGAAGTCGCGACAGTGCGCCGCAGCGCGGCGTCGCGTCGCTCGAAGCCCGGCGTCAGCCGGAGGTGACCGACGGTTGCGCCGCTGCGGCGCGTGCCGCTTCGAGATCGGCGGGGGTGTCGATGTCGACGAGCGTGCCCGCGTCGGGCACCTCGACCGCGAAGGCCGGATAGCGCGCGACGATGCGCCGCGCGCCTTCGTCACCACTGAGCCGCACGAGTTCGGAGTACAGCTCCGACGAAAAGCCCACCGGGTGGCCACGTCGGCCCTTGTGCTGCGCGAAGGCCACCGCGTGGTGTTCGAGCGCGCGCGCCACGGCCAGCAACGTCGCCGGCTGCACGAGCGGCATGTCGGCCGGCAGGATCAGCCAGCCCGGCGCGCCGGAACGTTCGGCCACGCCGGCGGCGATCGAGTGGCCCATGCCGCGCGCCGCTTCGTCGTCGGCAACGACGACGATGTCGCGCCGCGCCAGTTGCACCGAAGCCGCCGGCACGAGCGAGGCCACCGTCACCAGCACCACTGGCAGCTGGCTGTGCACGGCGTTGCGCAGCGTCGTGCCGAGCACGGTGGAAGCGCCGAACTGCTGCTCGAGCTTCGAGCCGCCCGCCGGCATCGCGGCATCGAACCGCCTGCCGCGCCCCGCAGCCACCACGACGATGGACGGACGGAACCCCATGCGTGCGCCTCGTTGCACCGGCCGTGACGCCGGAATGCTCCTTCTCGAAACCCTGCCTCGACGCATGCAAGGATGCGTTGCGCCTCCAGGGGCTGATAGTGGGAGGTGTACTTACGTCGTTCCACTGAAGGGGTGAACCCTTCCCTACCTTGCGCGTCATGCGATGGGTGGATGCACGGCGCGCGAGAATCGACATCGCCGTACAAGAACTGCCGCAAGAGAACGCCATTCCGATGAACACCCCCGACCTGGCCGGCCACCGCAAGAGCTACGAACACGCTGAACTCGACGAGGCCGCCGCCGCCGGCGTGCCACTGGCGCAGTTCAAGCTGTGGATGGACGAGGCCTTCGCCGCCGATGTCCTGGAACCGACCGCGATGACGCTGGCCACCGTCGGCGCCGACGGGCGGCCGTCCACGCGCATCGTGCTGTGCAAGGGCGCCGACGAAAGCGGCATCGTCTGGTACACGAACTACGAAAGCCGCAAAGGCCAGGAACTCGCGGTGCATCCGTTCGCCGCGCTGCAGTTCCACTGGGTGGCGCTGGAGCGCGTCGTGCGCATCGAAGGCGCGGTCGAGAAGACGAGCGCCGAGGAGAGCGACGCGTACTACGCGACGCGCCCGCTCGATTCGCGCCTCGGCGCCTGGGCCTCGCCGCAAAGCCGCATCATCAATTCGCGCGCGTTGCTCGTCACCGAAGCGGCCAAGGCAGCCGCGCGCCACGGCCTGCATCCGCCGCGCCCGCCGCACTGGGGCGGCTACCGGCTCGTGCCCCAACGCTGGGAGTTCTGGCAGGGGCGCAAGAGCCGGCTGCACGATCGGCTCGTCTATCGGCTCGAAGACGCCGGCGCGGCGACGGCGCATTGGGTGCGCGAGCGGCTGGCACCGTGAGCACGCAAGAGATCCGTTCGGGCTTGTCCCTTCGACAAGCTCAGCCCGAACGGGTTGTCGTCGTTCAGGCCTGCCTTACCACCCGCTGCGGGAACGGAATCTCGACCCCCGCCTCGTCCAGCGTGCGCAGGATCGCCAGGTTCACGTCGCTGCGCACGTTGTTCAGCCCGTTCTCGGGGTCGGCCAGCCAGAAGGCCAACGTCAGCTCCAGCCCGTCGGCGGCGAAGGCGGTCAGCATCACCTGCGGCGCGGGCTCGGGCTGCACGCGCGGCACTGCCGCCACCGCGGCGCTGAGCCGCGGCATCAGCGCCGGCACGTCGGTGCCGTAGGCCACCTGCACCACCGTCGTCAGCGCCATCTTCGTGTCGGCGAGCGTGCTGTTCTCGACCCGCTGCGCGATCATCATCTCGTTGGGGACGATCGCCTCGCGGCCGTTGGCGGCGCGGATGACCGTGTAGCGCGTGCTGATGTCGGTGATGCGGCCCTCGAAGTTGTCGACCTTGACCAGGTCGCCGATGCGGATCGCGCGCTCGGCCAGGATGACGAAGCCGCTGACGTAGTTGGCCGCCAGCTTCTGCAGGCCGAAGCCGATGCCCACACCGATCGCGCCGCCGAGCACGCCGAGCGCGGTGAGGTCGATGCCGGCGGCCGACAGCGCCAGCATCAGGCCGACGAACAGCAGCAGCGCACGCACCGCATTGGCCGCCATCTTGCGCACGCCGATGTGCGCGCCGGCGCCGCGCAGCAGCCGCGCCTCGAACGCCGAGCTGAGCCACAGCGCCAGCACGAGCACGACGACCGAGGTGAGCGCGCCTTCGAGCACGTTGCGCACCGAGATCGCCGTGCCGCCGAAGGTCCACTTGATCAGGTCCAGCTCGGCCAGCAAGAGCGGCAGCACGCCGGTCAGCCACAACACGACGGCGATCCACGCCACCCACGAGACGCTGCGCTCGACGACGCGCATCACGCCCGAATCCGGGTAGGTCTTGTGCAGCACGCGCACCGTCAGGCGGATCACCGCCAGCGACAGCAGCACCGGCACGACGAGCCTGAACACCGCCTGCGGCAGCTGAGGCACGTGCGCGACGAAGATCCAACGCACCACCGTCGCGAAGGCCAGTGCCAGCAGCGGGAACAGCACGCCGTCGACGATGCCTTCGCCGAACCACACCGAGCCCGGCCGCGGCTCGCGCCCGCGCAAGAGCCGCACCACGCCCCAAGCGAGCACCAGGCAGCCGACGAAGGCGGCCAGTTCGATCAGCGACGTCGGCTGCGCGAGCGCGGCGAGCCAGGCGAGGAGTTCGGCCGTCGATTCGGCGCGCGGCGTCATGCCCTGCATCGCCGCGTCACGCGGTCAGCGCGCGCAGGTGCGCCGCGACGCTGCGCGCCAGCGCGCCGAGGTGGTAGCCGCCTTCCAGGCACGAGACGATGCGCCCCTCGGCATGCCGCCCGGCCAGCGCGACCAGCCGCTCGGTGAGCCAGGCGTAGTCGGCCTCGACGAGGCCCATCTGGCCGAGTTCGTCCTCGCGGTGCGCGTCGAAGCCGGCGGAAACGAAGATCAACTGCGGCCTGAACGCCTCCAGCGCCGGCAGCCACTGCTGCTCGACCGCCTCGCGCATCTGCGGGCCGCGCGTGTACGGCGGCAGCGGCACGTTGACCATGTTCGTGCCCTTGGGCACCGCGCCGCTGTACGGGTACAGCGGGTGCTGGAAGAAGCTGACCATCAGCACGCGCTCGTCGCCGGCGATGATGTCCTCGGTGCCGTTGCCGTGGTGCACGTCGAAGTCGACGATCGCCACGCGCGCCAGGCCGTGCACGTCCAGCGCGTGCCGCGCCGCGACGGCGACGTTGTTGAAGAAGCAGAAGCCCATCGCCTCGTCGCGCGTCGCGTGGTGGCCGGGCGGGCGCACGGCGCAGAAGGCGCGCTTCGCCGTGCCTTTCAGCACGTCGTCGGTGGCGGCGACCGCGGCGCCGGCGGCACGCAGCGCCGCGGCCAGCGTCTCGGGGCAGGCGATCGTGTCGGGGTCCAGGTGGCGCGGCTCGCCCGAGTCGCGCACCTGCGTCAGCACGTCGGTGACGCCGGCGACATAACCCGCGGCGTGCGCACGCGCGAGCTGCTCGGTGCGCGCCTCGGGTGCCTCGCGAAAATCGAGCGCGATGTCCAGCCCCGTGGCGCGCAGGTGGTCGGTGATTGCATCGAGCCGCGCCGGGCACTCCGGATGCCCCTCGCCCATGTCGTGCCGGCGGCAGGCGGGGTGGCTGTAGAAGACGGTGTTCATTGGCGCGCAGCGAGCAGTTGCAGGCAGTGACAGGCGGCTTTTCGGGTATGGTGAGGCCGATGGACCTGAGCCTGAAGCCGCCCGCTTCTTCTGCCACTGCCCTCGCCCAGGCCGCGAGTGTTTCTTCGTCGTCGGCGGCGGCAGCAGCAGGCCGTGAAGGCGACCTGCCGCGGCGCCTTGCGGCCCTCGTCGATCAGATTAGCACGATCGTCGTCGGCAAACGCCCGCAGGTCGAGGACTGCATCGCCTGCCTGCTGGCCGGCGGCCACCTGCTGATCGAGGACGTGCCCGGCGTCGGCAAGACGACGCTGGCGCACACGCTGGCGATGTCGCTCGGGCTCGAGTTCCGCCGCGTGCAGTTCACGGCCGACCTGCTGCCCTCCGATCTCGTCGGCGTCAGCGTCTTCGAGCGCGCGCAGGACCGCTTCGTCTTCCACCCGGGGCCGATCTTCGCGCAGGTGCTGCTGGCCGACGAGATCAACCGCGCCGGCCCGAAGACCCAGAGCGCGCTGCTCGAGGCGATGGAGGAGCAGCAGGTGACGGTCGAGAACGAGACGCGCGCGCTGCCCGCGCCCTTTTTCGTCATCGCGACGCAGAACCCGAGCGACCAGCTCGGCACCTATCCGCTGCCCGAGAGCCAGCTCGACCGCTTCCTGATGCGCATCACGCTCGGCTACCCCGACCGCGCGAGCGAGCGAGCGCTGCTCGCCGGCGGCGACCGCCGAAGCGCGGTGCGGCGGCTGGCGCCGGTCGTCACGTCAGAGGAACTCGCCGCAGCGCAGGAGGCGGTGCTCGCGGTGCGCGCCGGCGAGCCGCTGCTGGACTATCTGCAAACGCTGATCGCCGCCACGCGCAGCGGCCGCTGGTTCGCCGAGGGCCTCTCCCCGCGCGCCGGCATGGCCGTGCTGCGTGCCGCGAAGGCGCACGCGCTGCTCGCCGGGCGCGACTACGTGGCGCCCGACGACGTGCAGGCGATCCTGCCGCAGACGATCGCACACCGCCTCGTGCCAGTGGCCGGCGCCGGCCGCGGGCCGATCGAGCAGGTGCAGGCGATGGTCGAGGCCACACCGGTGGCGTGATGGGCGCGACCGGCGGCCGCTGGTGGCAGGCGCTGTCGCCGGCGGCGCAGTTCCGCCGCTGGTGGCAGGCGCGGCTGCCGCTCACCGACACCTGGGTGCTCGGCCAGCGCAACATCTACATCCTGCCCACGCGCGCCGGCGTCGCGTTCACGCTGACGCTGCTGGTGATGCTGCTGGCCGCCATCAACTACCAGCTCAACCTCGGCTTTGCGTTGACCTTCGCTCTGGCCGGCGCCGGCATGGTGTCGATGCACCTCACGCACGGCAACCTGCGCGGCCTGACGCTCCACCTAAGGCCACCGGCCAGCGGTTTTGCCGGCGAAGCGGCGCCGCTGGAAGTGGTGCTGACGAACCCGGGCCGCATGCGCTATGGCCTCGCGCTGCGGTTCGAAGGCGGGCCGGGGGCCGGTGCCGCCGACAACACCGCCGTCGATACGAAAACGAGTCCTGCCGGCCGCGGCTTCGCCTGGTGCGACGTGTCTGCCGGCGGCCAGCAGACGACGCACCTCGCCTTCGTGCCGCCGGCGCGCGGCTGGCATGCGGTGCCCACGCTCGTCGTCGAGACGGTGTTCCCGTTCGGCCTCTTCCGTGCGTGGACGGTGTGGCGGCCGGCCGCGCGCGTGCTTGCCTGGCCGCGCCCCGAAGAAGCCGCGCCGCCGCTGCCGGCCAGCGCCGCCGCGCCCGGCGCCGAAGCGCGCCGCGCCACGGCCAGCGAAGGCGGCGAGTTCGACGGCGTGCGCCCCTGGCGGCGCGGCGACACGATGCGCCAGGTGGTGTGGAAGAAGGTGGCGCGCAGCAACGAGCTCGTCAGCCGCGAGACCACCGGCAGCGGCCGGCGCGAGGTGTGGCTCGACTGGGCCGGCACGGCGCTCAACGGCACCGAGCCGCGCCTGGCGCGGCTCGCCGCCTGGGTGCTGGCCGCCGACCGCGCCGGCCTGCCCTACGGCCTGCGCTTGCCGGCGCGTGAACTGCCGCCCGCCGCCGGCGCCGCGCACCGGCTGGCGGCACTCGACACGCTGGCGTTGTGGCGATGAACACAGGCGCGGTCACGATGAACACCCGCGCCGCGGCGCTGTGGCAACGCGTGCAGCACCTGCCGCGCGAGACGCGCGACACCCTCGTGCTGCTGGCGGTGATCGCCTTCACGACGGCGCCGCACGTCGCGCATCTGCCGACCTGGTGCACGGCGCTGGCCGTCGCCGTGCTCGCCTGGCGCGCGCACATCGCAATCAACGGCGGCACGCTGCCCGGCCGCTGGGTGATGGGCGCGCTGCTGCTGCTGGTCGGCGCGCTGACGTTCGCCACCGAGCGCACGCTGCTCGGCCGCGAGGCCGGCGTGACGATGCTCGTCGCGCTCTTGGCACTGAAGACGCTCGAGCTGCGCGCGCGGCGCGACGCTCTCGTCGTCTTCTTCCTCGGCTTCTTCCTGCTGCTGACGCAGTTCCTGTACTCGCAGTCGCTGCTGACGGGGCTGTGGATGCTGCTCGCGCTGTGGGGGCTGCTGTCGGCGCTGGTGCTGGCGCACATGCCGGTCGGCCGCCCGAGCCTCGCCGTCGCCGCGGGCGTGGCGGCGCGCGCGACGGCGCTCGGGCTGCCGCTGATGGCGCTGTTGTTCGCGCTCTTCCCGCGCATCGGTCCGCTGTGGGGGCTGCCGCAGGACGCGGCGGGCAAGACGGGGTTGTCGGGGACGCTGCGGCTGGGCGCCGTCGCCGAACTGGCCACCGACGACGCGATCGCGTTTCGCGTGCGCTTCCTCGGCGCGCGGCCGCTGGATCGGCAGATGTACTTCCGCGGCCCGGTGCTCGCGACGACCAACGGCCGCGAGTGGACACGCCTGGCGCCCACCGTGCCGTTGTCGCAGCGCGTGCGCCCCGAGTTGCGCACGCGCGGCGAGGCGCTGCGCTACGAAGTGACGCTCGAGCCCGGGCGGCTGAACGTGCTGCCGCTGCTGGAGGCGACGCCCGATCGCGCCGGCGCCGCGCCGCAGCTCGAAGGCTGGGTCTTCAACCAGCGCGCCGACCTGCAGTGGCAGGCCGACCGGCCGCTCGTCGAGCGCATCCGCCTCGAAGCGAGCGCCTGGGTCGACTTCCGCCATGGCCCGCGCGAGGCCGTGGCGGGCCTGCGCGACTTCATCGCCCTGCCACCGCAGATGCACCCGCGCACGCGCGCCTGGGCGCTGGCGCTGCGCGATCGGCCCGAGCTGCAAGGCGCCGACACGCTGCGGCTGTCGGCCGCCGTGCAGCAGCACATCCGCAGCGGCGGCTTCACCTACACGCTCGAGCCCGGCGCCTATGGCGACGACCCGGTCGACGAGTTCTGGCTCGACCGCAAGCTCGGCTTCTGCGAGCACTTCGCGGCCGCCTACGTCGTCGTCATGCGCACGCTCGGCGTGCCGGCGCGCATCGTCACTGGCTACCAGGGCACCGACGCCGCGCCGCAGGATGGCTACTGGATCGTGCGCCAGAGCAACGCGCACGCCTGGGCCGAGATCTGGCTGCCCGATGAGGGCTGGCTGCGGATCGACCCCACCGCGTCGGTGTCGCCCGATCGTGTGCAGGCCGGGCGCAGCCTCGCGCCGCCGCCCGGCTTCATGGTCGGCGCGCTGTCGACGATCGATCCGGCGCTGGCCGCGCGCCTGCGCGGCGCCTGGGAGGCGCTGAACAACCGCTGGAACCAGTGGGTGCTGAACTACTCGCGCTCGCAGCAGTTCGACCTGATGCGCGCACTCGGCGTGCACACGCCGAGCTGGCAGGACCTGGCCACGCTGCTCGTCAGCCTGCTGTGCGGCGCGGCGCTCATCGGCGCCGCGTGGGCCTGGTGGGACCGCCACCGGCAGGACCCTTGGCAACGCCTGGCGCGCCGCGTGCAAGCGCGGCTGCAACGCCTGGGCGTCGTCGTGCAACCGCACGAGCCGCCACGCACGCGCGCGGCACGCGTGCGCGGGCAGCTCGGTGCGGCCGGCGAAGCGCTGGCCGCGCAGCTGGAGGCACTGGACCGCCTGCGCTACGCGGAGAGTGCACGCGCACGCACCGCGCTTCGGCACTGGTGGCCGGCCTTCGCTGCGGCAGCGCGGCGCGTGCCGTATGGCACACCGGCAGCCGCGGCGGCGCGTGCCGGCAGCAGCCGCTGACACCTTCGCCTGAAGCGCGCCGCACGGCCTGCCGATACTCGAGAAGGTCGACGCGGCATCCG
Source organism: Betaproteobacteria bacterium (assembly GCA_016716535.1). Classification (GTDB taxonomy): domain Bacteria; phylum Pseudomonadota; class Gammaproteobacteria; order Burkholderiales; family Burkholderiaceae_C; genus Rubrivivax. Next base: position 347,493 of record JADJWD010000006.1, read on the forward strand.
CGCGCCGGCACGCTCGCTCACCCGCGCGTTCCACCCCGATCGACCCTCGATCGTGTCCCGATCGCCCCGCCCCGATCGCCCCCATGCCCGACTCCCGCCCGCTGCTCGCCCTGCTCGGCTTCACGCCTTTCGAGCGTCGCTCGATGCAGGCCTTCTTCGAACTGGCGCGCGAGCAGGGTCCGAGCTACGGCTACACCGACGACCTGCGGCACGCCGACTGCGCCGTCGCCGATGCCGACGACCGGCACGCGATGGCGTTGCTGCAACAAGCCGGCGCCCTGCGCGAACGCACGGTGCTGCTCGGCAAGAAGCGGCACGACGGCGTCGCGCTGCAACTGCCGCGGCCGATCAACCTGCTGCTCGTGATGCGCGCGCTCGACACGCTGGTCGGCGCGCGGCCACGCGCCGGCACGCGCCTGGCGCAGATGGCCGACGAACCGCCGCCGGCGCCGCGCGTGGCGCCGCGGCTGATGGCGTTGCCGGCGGCGGCGGAGGCCGCCCGCACGCCCGACACGGGCGCCGCGGCAAATCTGGCAAGTGCTGCGGATGCGGCGGACTCGGCGGATGCCACCGACGCACCCGGCGCGCCAGCGGCGCCGGCCGCACCGCACGCCGACGGCGGCGAGTTCAAGGCGGTCGCCGGCACCTCACAAGCGCCTCGCGTCGACTCCCGCGCATCGGCCGCCGCAACGCCGCCGACGCCGCCACCGGGCACGCGCCTCGCGGCGGACGACGTCGCACCGACACCGGCGCCGCGCACGAGCCACGTGCAGCGTGTGCTCGACGAACTCGCGATGCGCACCGCGACGCTGCCGCCGAACATCGACGTGCGCGCGCTCGCCGCGCAAGGCGCGCACGAAGCGACGCGGCCGGCACGTGGCCGGCCTCGCGAACGTGACGGGCGCGATGCGCGTGGTATGCCCGATGCGCACGACGCAACCGATGCGCATCTCACGCACGGGTCGCACCACCCGCGCGCCGCGCACGACACCCCCGGCGCAGCGGCCGCCGCGCGCGGCCGGGATCTCGTGCTCGACCCGCTGGCGCGTGCGCGCAGCGACACGCGGCACACGCCGCTGCCGATGGAGCACATCCTCGTCATCGACCACGACGCGTCGACGCTGCGCCTTGTCGCCGTGCAGCTTCAGCGCTTCGGCTTCCAGATCCACCTTGTCGGCCACCCCGACGACGCGATGCGCCTGCTGACGAAGCGCTTCCACGAGTACGTCTTCATGGACCCGGCGCTGCCGGGGCTCGATGCGCTGCTCGCGTGCCGGCTGGCGCGCCAGTACCCGCCGCCCGGCGACGCCTGCGCGACGACGGTCGTGCTGCTCGCCGACCCCGGCGCGCCGGCCGCGCCGCTGGAGCGCGCGCTGCCCGCCGCCGATGCGTGCCTGAAGAAGCCGATCGACCGCCACGCGCTGCTCAAGCTCGTCGGCGAACGCGAAGTCGCGCGTGTCGCTTACGCCGATACGGCGAGGACGACGACGATCATCTGAGCCCCTTCACCGTTCGCCCTGAGCAGGGGACTGAGCTTGGTATTCCGATCGTCCCGAGCTTGTCGAAGGAAGGCCCCGTGTCGAAGCGTCTAGCGCAGCGGGCGCCCTTCGACGAGCTCAGCCCGAACGGGTTCTGATCGTGGACTCGTTCCAGGGGCCGAGCGAGGCGCGACCGAAGCGCCGCTGCGCAACAATCTCCGCGTGACCCCACGCGACGTTGACATCATCCGCCGACGGCTGTGCATTGCGGCGACCGGCACCACCCTCGCCGCTCCGCTCGCGGCCATCGCCACGTCACCACGCCGCGAGGCCGCCGCCATCGTCGGCCCCCGCTACGCCGGCCACGCGGCCATCGCCGCTTTCGCCGCCGAGGTTGGCGCGCGCCGTGAATTGCCGGTGCGCTGGCTGCTCGGCCGGCTCGACCAGGCGCGGCGCAACGACGCGGTGCGGCGCCTCATCGCGCCGCCGCCCGCGGGCACGCCGAAGAACTGGCGCGCCTACCGCGAGCGTTTCGTCGAGCCGCGGCGCGTCGCCGCGGGGCTGGCTTTCTGGCATGCGCACGAAGCGGCGCTGAACGAGGCCGAGGCGCGCTTCGGCGTGCCGCCCGAGATCGTGCTCGGCATCGTCGGCGTCGAAACGTTCTACGGCCGCATCATGGGCAGCTTCCGCGTCGTCGATGCGCTGGCCACGCTCGCCTTCGACCACCCGCCGGTGCCGCCCGCCCGGCGCGACCGCAGCGCCTTCTTCCGCAGCGAGCTCGAGGAGTTCTTCGTCTGGTGCGCGCGTGAGGGAAACGACCCGCTGGCGCCGCTCGGCTCGTACGCCGGCGCGATGGGGCTGCCGCAGTTCATGCCCAGCAGCATCAACCGCTACGCGATCGACTTCGATGGCGACGGCCGCATCGACCTCGTCGGCAACGGCGCCGATGTCGCCGGCAGCGTCGCGCGTTACCTCGCGGAGTTCGGCTGGAAGGCGGGTCTCGCGACGCACTACGCCGCGGTGCCGCCCGCCGCGCCGGACGCGCTCGCCGTGCTGCGCGAGAAAGACATCCTGCCCACCTTCAGCGCCGCGCAGATGGTGGAGCGCGGCGTCGGGCTCGACGAGCGGGCCCGCGCACACGAAGGGCTGCTCGCCTTCGTCGAGCTGGAGAACGGCGGCGACGCACCGACGCACGTCGCCGGCTCGACCAACTTCTACGCGATCACGCGCTACAACTGGTCGAGCTACTACGCGATGGCGGTGATCGAGCTGGCGGGGGCGTTGAAGGCGGGGCGGTGAGGCCTCACCGCTGCCGATACCCGCGCCGCTCCATGCACTCCGACATCGCGCGGCGGAAGAGTTGCTGCTCTTCGCGCGTGAGGTCGTCTTCGGGGCCGCGCCGGGCGCGGGTCTCACGGGCCTCCCGTTCGGCGCGTTCGGCGCGTTCGCGGCTTTCGCGCGCGTCGTGCGCCGCGGCGCCGGCGGCGGCGCCGAGCAGTGCGCCGATCACCATGCCGGCGCCGGCGTTGCGAGGCGCGCTGACGATGCCGCCGGCCACTGCGCCGACCGCTGCGCCGGCAGCGACTTCGGCGCCGGCCGGTGTCGACCCGGTGCGCTCGTTCAACGGCGTCATGCCGCCCGGGTCGATACCCGTCTCGCGCACGGCGACGCGATAACACTCGTAGCGGTCGCGGTCGTAGCTGCCTTCGCTGTGCCGGTAGCCCGACACCGGCACGAACCAGATCGGGAACGGCACCCAGATGCGCACGCGTGGCGCCGGGAAGTGACGCGGATGCGGCGGCGCGATGACGCAGCCGGACAGCACGACAGCCAGCGCGGCAATCGCGGCGCGAGGCAACCAGCGTTTTGCCGCGGTCACGGCCGGAGTCACAGGATGAATCGCGGCACCGGGTTCCGTGGACAGTTCGGCGTGGTTCGCAGGCTTCATCGCCCGCGAACGGCCGTATGCGGCACGCCGTTTACCGGTCACGAAGTAAAGCTGCGCAAAGCACCGCCTTGAGATCAGGCCGCCATCGGCACGAGGAAGTCGCGACTGATGCCGACACCGAGGTCATTGACCCGATCAAGAAACTGCGTCAGGTACGCGTGCAGCCCCGTCGCCAGGATTTCGTCGATGCGCCCATATTGCAGGTCGCTGCGCAACCGCCCGGCACGCCGGAGCGTCTCGCTGCTCTCGGTGTTGGCCACCAGTTCGAGGTTGGCGACGACCTCGTTCATGCACGCGGCCAGCGAGCGCGGCATGTCGGGCCGCAGGATCAGCAGTTCGGCCACGCGCTCGGGCCGGATGACGTTGCGATAGACCTTGCGGTAGACCTCGAAGCCGGAGACCGAGCGCAGGATCGCGCTCCAGTGATAGAAGTCCACCTCCTGCGTGTCCTTCGCGGCGCTGCCGAAGTATTCGCGCGCGTCGCCGCCGGTCAGCGCGTGGAACTTCACGTCCAGCAGCCGCGCTGTGTTGTCGGCGCGTTCGAGGAAGGTGCCGATGCGCAGGAAGTGCAGCGCCTCGTCCATCAGCATCGTGCCGACGGTGACGCCGCGGCTCAGGTGCGAGCGGAACTTCACCCACTCGAAGAAGGCGCCGGGGTCGCGCTCGAAGGCGCCGTCGGCGAGCATGCGGTTGAACTCGAGCCAGGTCTGGTTCTGCGTTTCCCACACCTCGGTGGTCAGCGCGCCGCGCACGGCGCGCGCGTTCTCGCGCGCGGCGCGCAGGCAGCCGAGGATGCTCGACAGGTTGCCTTCGTCGCGCACCATGAAGTCCATGACGTTCTTCGCGTCGACGTTCGTGTACTGCCGCTCGAACAGGCCCGTCAGCTCGCTGATCGACAACAGCCCGCGCCAGCCCTGCTCGGCCGCGCTCGCGCTTTGCGGCAGCAGCGAGGTCTGGTAGTTCACATCGAGCATCCTCGCGGTGTTCTCCGCGCGCTCCATGTAGCGCGCCATCCAGAACAGGTGGTCGGCGGTTCTCGAGAGCATCTGCGTTACTCCGTCGTGCCGTTCAGGCTTCCAGCACCCAGGTGTCCTTCGTACCGCCGCCCTGTGACGAGTTGACGACGAGCGAGCCTTCCTTCAGCGCCACGCGCGTGAGCCCCCCGGGCACCGTCTGCACCGTCTTGCCCGAGAGCACGTAGGGCCGAAGGTCGATGTGCCGCGGCGCGATGCCCGCGTCGACGAACGTCGGGCAGGTCGACAGCGCCAGCGTCGGCTGCGCGATGTAGTTCTCGGGCTTGGCCTTCAACACGGCGCGGAAGGCCTCGATCTCCGCCTTCGTCGCCGCCGGGCCGACGAGCATGCCGTAGCCGCCGGCGCCGTGCGCCTCCTTGACGACCAGCTCGCCGAGGTGCTCGAGCACGTAGCCGAGGTCGTCGCGCTCGCGGCACAGGTACGTCGGCACGTTGGCGAGGATCGGCTTTTCGCCGAGGTAGAACTCGATCATCTTCGGCACGTACGGGTACAGGCTCTTGTCGTCGGCGATGCCGGTGCCGATGGCGTTGGCCAGCGTGATGTTGCCGGCGCGGTAGGCATCGAGCAGCCCCGCGCAGCCGAGCGTGCTGTCGCGGCGGAACGCCTGCGGGTCGAGGAAGTCGTCGTCGATGCGGCGGTAGATCACGTCCACGCGCCGCGGCCCCTGCGTCGTGCGCATGTAGACGAAGCCGTCGCGCACGAAGAGGTCCTGCCCTTCGACGAGTTCCACGCCCATCTGCTGCGCGAGGAAGGCGTGCTCGAAGTAGGCGCTGTTGTACATGCCGGGCGTCAGCACGACGACGGTCGGCTCGTTGACGCCGGCCGGCGACACGCCGCGCAGCGTCTCGAGCAGCAGGTCGGGGTAGTGCGCGACCGGCGCGACGCGGTGCATCGCGAAGAGTTCCGGGAAGAGCCGCATCATCATCTTGCGGTTCTCGAGCATGTAGCTCACGCCACTGGGCACGCGCAAGTTGTCCTCGAGGACGTAGTAGGTGCCGCTGCCGTCGGCAGCGCCAGCGCGCACGATGTCGATGCCCGAGACGTGCGAGTAGACGCCGCCCGGCACATCGACACCCATCATCTCCGGGCGGAACTGCGCGTTGCCCAGCACCTGCGCGGCCGGCACGATGCCGGCCTTCAGGATCTGCTGGCCGTGGTAGACATCCTCGACGAAGCGCTGCAGCGCGTTGACGCGCTGCACGAGGCCCGCCTCGAGGTCGGCCCACTCGTGGCGCGGGATGACACGCGGGATCAGGTCGAAGGGGATCAGGCGTTCGGTGCCCGCGCCGTCCTCGTCCTTCGCGCCGTACACCGCGAACGTGATGCCGACACGGCGGAAGATCATCTCGGCCTCGTCGCGGCGGCGCTGCATCACCTCGCTCGGCTGGCGCTCGAGCCATTGCAGGTACGTGCGGTAGTGCGCGCGCGTGTTCTCGGCCGAGAACAACGCACCGCCCAGGCCCTGGCCCTGGCCGCCCTGCCCCTGCCCCTGCCCCTGCCACGGCGCGGCACCGGCCTGCACCTGCTGCAGCATCTCGTCGAACGGTTGCTTCATGGTCGGGTTCTCGTTACGCAATCACCGTGCCACCGTGCCGGCCCCAGCGGCTGCGGCGGCTTGGCCAGCATCGTCCGTGTCGTCGAGCACGCGCGTCGCCACGGCCACCGCCAGCGTGTGCCGGCCACCGCCGCGGATCACGCCGCGCAGCGGCGCCACGTCGCCGTAGTCGCGGCCGACGGCCAGTTGCACGTGGCCGGCGCCGGGCACGCTGTCGTTGGTCGGGTCCAGGTCGAGCCAGCCGCTGCTGCGGCCTTGCGCCGGCACGCCCTCGGTGCCCGGGCACCACACCTGCACCCAGGCGTGCGAGGCGTCGGCGCCAACGGGTGCGGCCAGTGACGCACCGCCGGCCGCCGGCTCGGTCAGCAGGTAGCCGCTGACGTAGCGCGCCGGCAGCCCGAGGATGCGCAGGCCGCCGATCAAGAGGTGCGCAAAGTCCTGGCAGACGCCGCGCCGCTGCACCAGCACTTGCGCCAGCGGCGTCTCGACGTGCGTGCTGGCCTTGTCGTAGGCGAACTCGGCGTGCAGCCGGCGCATCAGGTCCAGCGCGCCGGCAGCGACTGTTCGGCCGGGCGGGAACGACGGCAGCGCCCAGGCGCGCAGCTCGGGCAGCCGCGGGACGTAGGGCGACGGCGGCACGAACTCGGCCGCTGGCTCGAACAGCGGCTGCGCGGGTGGCAGCGCCCCGGCCGCTGGCGGCGCGGTGTAGCGCAGCCGCGCCGCAAGCGTCTCCCAGGCCGGGCCCGACTCGGCACGCAGGCCGCCGAAGCGCGCCGCGGCGCGCACCATGCTTGCTGAGCGCACCCGCAGCGTGTGATGCGGCTCGGTGACGCTGAAGTGCGTCTGCGCGTTGCCGAACACATCGACGCCGTCGCGCCGCCAAGCCGGCGCCGGGTCGACGACGAGCGTGTGCGTCAGCAGCGCCTGCGCGCCGTCGTCCAGCGGCTTCAGGTGCGCCAGGTGCTGCGCCAGCGAGACCGGCGTCTCGTAGCGGTAGACGGTGTCGTGGCGCACCTCGAGCGTGGTGGTGGCCATCGTCCTCACACCTGCTGGTCCGGCCCGTGCGCCGGATTGAAGTAGCGCTCGCTCACTTCGCTGGCAAGCGCCTCGCCCGCTTCGGCCAGCTGCGTGCAAAGCGCCAGCAGCCGCGCCGCGACCTCGGCCTCGGTCAGCCCGCGCAGGTCTTCCAGCGCCAGGCCCGCGCCGGCGGCGGGCAGCCGCGCGGCCAGCGGCGTCAGCGCCAAGGCCGCGCCGCCTGTCACCTTGCCCGTCACCTCGCCCGTCACCGCCCGTCACCTCGCCCGTCACGTCGCCCGCCGCGCCATCCGCCCCACCTGACGCCGGCAGCTTGCCGAGTTCGGTGCGCAGCCGCCGCAGCACGCCGGCCAGGCCGCGCGGGTTGGTGCTGTCCAGCACCAGCAGCTCGGTCAGCGGCAGCAGGTCTTCGTGCCGCTGGTAGCGCGCGCGGAAGGTGATGAGGCTGTCGCACAGCTCGAGCAGCAGCTCGACGCCGGCGGCGCGGTCGAGCGCGCCCGCGGCGAGGAAGGCCTGCCAGCGCGTCGCCAGGCCGATCAGCCGCTCGGTCAGCCGGCCGACGGTCAGCAGCCGCCAGCCGTGGTCGCGCGTCATGCGGTCGGTCTGCGCGCCGGTCACCGCTGCCAGGTGCACGGCCAGCCGGTCGAGCGCGCCGAGCACCTGCGCGCGCGCCGGCCCGCCGGCGGCGCTGCCGTTGCCGCCGCCGCCGCCGCCGTCACGGTCGACAAGCGCCTGCCCGAACGCCTCGCGCAGGTGGCCGACGAGGCCCGCGTGCTCGGCGGACAACCGCTCGCGCAGCGTGCCGGCCGCCTGCGCCAGCGCGCGCAGGTTGAAGGCGACGCTGCGCACGGTGCCACCGGCACCATTCGCCACGGCGCCACCGGCGCCCTCCCCATCCCCCAGCGCCGCCAGCACGGCACGCTCGAAGAGGTGCGGCGACCGGTCGAGCCCCGGCACGCCCGCCGGCGCGAGGCCGGTGCGCACCGCCAGGTCGGTCAGCGCGCGCAGCTCGGGCGCGGCGGCGTCGTTGTCGGCATCGATCAGCGCCAGCGCTGCGCGCACGAGCCGCACCTGCTGCTCGGTGCGCTCGGTGTAGCGGCCGAGCCAGAACAGGTTCTCGCCGGTGCGGCTGGCCACCGGCTGCCGGCGCGCCGCGAGATCGTCGACCGTCAGCTTCGCCGGCAGCATCGAGAACGTGTCCACCGGCCCGTCGGTGATGACCCAGGTGTCCAGGCTCGCGCCGCCGCGCTGCATCGCCAGGCTTGGCCGGCCGGTCTCCGGGTCGCGGCCGGCGACGCGCGTCATGCCGCCGGGCAGTACGTGCCAGCGGCCGGCGGCGTCGGCGATGGCGTAGACGCGCACCACCGCGGGGCGCAGTTGCACCCCGCCGGCGCCCCAGGTCGGCGCATGCGCGGGTTCGAAGCGCGTCTGCAGCGTGACCGCCTCCGGGTCGTCGTCGATCGCCGCCGGCTCGGCTGGCAGCACGCGCGAGGTGCGCAAGCCGCTCGGGAACGTCGTGCGCGCCACCAGCTCGGGCAGGCGGCCGCGCGCGTCGGCCCAGGCCGCCGCCTCGCCGCACCACCAGCTCGAAAGCGACGGCAGCGCCAGCGGCGCACCGAGCAGCCGATGCGCGATCCCCGGCAGGAAGCCGAGCAGCGCCGGCGTTTCGAGGAACCCGCTGCCGAGCGCGTTGGCCATGACGACGCGGCCGGCGCGCACCGCCTGCAACAGCCCCGGCACGCCGAACGCCGAATCGGCCTTCAGCTCGAGCGGGTCGCACCAGGCGTCGTCGACGCGCCGGAGCACGCCGTGCACGCGCTCGAGCCCCTCCACCGTCTTCAGGAAGAGCTGCTCGCCGCGCACCGTGAGGTCGCCGCCTTCGGCCAGCGGCAGGCCGAGATAACGCGCCAGGTACGCATGCTCGAAGTACGTCTCGCTGTGCGGGCCCGGTGTCAGCAGCACGATGCGCGGCGTGCCGCTGCCGCCGGCCGTCAGCGCGCGCGCGCGCTGCTCGACGCTGTCCAGCAGCGTGCGGTAGCTGCTGGCGATGTGCTGCACGCGCAACTCGCGGAACGCTTCGGGGAACTGGCGCGCGACGACGAGCCGGTTGTGCAGCACGTAGCCCAGCCCCGAAGGCCCCTGCGTGCGCTGCGCCAGCACGCACCAGTGGCCGGCAGCGTCGCGGCCGAGGTCGAAGGCGACGATGAAAAGCCGCTGCCCACCGGCCGGCTGCACGCCGGCCAGCGGCCGCAGCCAGCCCGGGTGCCGCCACAGCAGCGCCGGCGGCAGCAGCGCCTCGTGCAGCAGGCGCTGCGCACCGTGCAGGTCGGCGAGCATCGCTTCCAGCAGCGCGGCGCGCTGCGTGATGCCGGCTTCGATGATCGACCAGTCGGCCGGCGACACCAGGTGCGGCAGCAGCTCCAGCGACCACGGCCGCACCGACGAGGCGGCACCGCCTTCGCCGCCCACGTTGTGCGTGACGCCGTCGCGGTGCAGCTCGCGCGCCACCTGCACGACGCGGCGGTCGAGTTCGGCGCGTGCCGCGGGCGTGGCGGCCATCGCCGGCACCGCGGCGGCAAAGCGCTGCCAGGCCGGGCGCAGCCGGCCGGCGCTGTCGTGCAGTTCGTTCCAGAAAGTGCCGCCAGTGCCGCCCGTGGCGTTCACGCCCTCCGTGTTGTCCGCGCCGGCCGGCACATCGGCGTCGAGCACCGAGCCCACGGCGCTTCCCAAGGCGCTGCCCGCGGCCTCGGGCCGGCGCGGGTCGGACGCGGGGTCGGTGGACATCGAAGGAGGAAGCGGTGGCGCCCGACAGCCCGCCGCGCAACGACGGGTGGTGAGAGGCCGCTGGGGCTGTGAGGGGCTTCAGGGACGCGGCGCCGACGCAGGCGCACTCGCCGCACGATGATGCCAGTAACGGCGCGCCGCCTCGCGCTCGCAGCGCGGCGGCTCCTGCGCCGTCAGGGTCAGCGCGCCGCAGCGGTCGCTGCGCACGAGCCGGATGCCGCGCGCTTCGTAGCGGCTCACCACGTCGGGCGCAGGGTGGCCGAAGCGGCTGCGGTAGGCGGCCTGCACGACGGCCAGCGACGGCGCCACCGCGTCGATGAAAGCGGCCGTCGACGACGTGCGGCTGCCGTGGTGCGGCACGAGCAGCGCTCGCGCACGCAACAGCGCGGTGCTGGCGCGCGCGACGAGCGCCGCTTCCTCGGCCGCTTCGATGTCGCCGGTCAGCAGCACGGCCGCGTCGCCGGTGCCGATGCGCAGCACGCAGCTCAGCGTGTTGGGGCGCGGCGCGGCTTGCGCGGTTTGCAGCGCCGGGCCGGCCTGCGCGTAGTCGTCGGCCGTCGGATGCAGCACCTCGAACGGCACGCCGTCCCACTGCCAGCGCTGCCCGGCAACGCAGCGCTCGATGGTGGCGCCGGCCGCACGTGCCCGCGCCTGCAGCGGGTGCACATCGTCGAGCGAACTCGAAAGCTGCCGCACCGGCAACGCCGCCAGCAGCGACGCCGCGCCGCCGGTGTGGTCGGTGTCGCGGTGGCTCAGCATCAGCTGGTCGATCTGCGTCTCGCCGCGCAGGCGCAACAGCGGCACGAGCCAGCGGCTGCCTGCGTCGGCCTCGGGCGAGAACGCCGGCCCGGCGTCGTAGACGAGCAGGTGATGGCGCGTGCGCACGAGCACCGCGGTGCCCTGGCCGACGTCGGCAGCGACGACCTCGAACATGCCGGGCGCCGGCCGCGCCGCCGGCGGCGCCAGCAGCGGCAGCATCAACGGCACCGCCAGCCAGCGCAGGCGGGCCGGCAGCGGCAGCACCGCCAGCACGCCGCCGAGCAACCCGACAGCGACGGCCCACGGCGGCGCGGCGGCGGCTTGCCACACCGCGGGCAGTCCGGCCGCCGCGCCGCCGGCCAGCATCTGCAATGCCGCCATCAGCAGCGACAGCACGAACGCCGCTGCGTCCCACAGCGGCGCGAAGGCGATGCCCAGCAGCGCCAGCGGCGTGACGACGAGCGTCACGACCGGGATCGCGACCAGGTTGGCCGCGAAGCCGACGATCGAGACCTGCTGGAAAAAGACCATCGACGGCGGCGCCAGCCCGACGGTGGCCACCGCCTGCGCGCGCACCGCAGCGCGCAGCATCGGCAGCGCGCGTACCGCTGTCGGGCTGCCCGGCGCCGCCTCGGCGCCGACGCGCGCCATCGCCGGCTCGGCCGCCGCGAGCAGCGCGACGGCGACGAACGACAGCCAGAACCCCGGCTGCGTGCACGCCCAAGGGTCGATGGCAATGACCACCGCGGCCACCAGCGCCAGCACCGCGTGCAGCGGCCAGCGCACGCCGAGGCTCTTCAACGCCGCGACGGTGGCCAGCATGATCACCGTGCGCTGCGCCGGCACGCCCCAGCCGGCAAAGAGCGCATAGGCCAGCGCCACCGCGACGCCGCCCCACGCCGCGGCTCGCGGCGCCGGCAGCCACAGCGACGCGCGCCCGGCGCGCCGCCACAGCCAGCCGATCACACCGCCGGCGAGCCACGCGAACATCGTCACGTGCAGGCCGGAGATGCTCATCAGGTGCGCGACGCCGGTGACGCGGAAGACCTCCCAGTCGTCGCGCTCGATCGCCGCCTGGTCGCCAAGCGCCAGCGCGGCGATGACGCCGGCGGTGCGTGCAGCGAGCGATGCCGCCGCAGGGTCGGCACGGTCGGCCGCATCGGCCGCACCTGCAGCACCGCCAGCGAGCAGCCGCCGCTCGATCGCGTCGCGCACCTGCTGGCGCGCACGTTCCACCGGCGCGCCGGCGGCTTCTTCGAGCAGCACCGCCGCGTCGCCGGCGCGCGCGCGCACCTGGCCGGCGGCGCCGATGCCGCGCTCGAACAACCACAGCTCGAGGTCGAAGCCGCCGGGGTTCAGCGGCCCGTGCGGCTGGCGCAGCCGCACGGTGAAGCGCCAGCGCTGGCCGGCGCGCACGTCCAGCTGCGGCCCGAGCAGCAGCGCGTCGGCCTCGGCGGCGCGGTACCAGGCGAGCGACAGCCGGCGCGGCAACGCCACGGGCCGGCCGTCGAGCACCGCCGTCTCGGGCTCGAACAGGAAGCGCGTGCCCTGCACGCTGCTGCGCGGCAGTTGCGCGACGAGGCCGGTGACGACGATGTCGCGGCCCTCGAGCGCCGCTGGCAGCCGCTCGGCCAGCCGGCCGTGTGCGCGCAGCGTGGCGGCGGAGAACGCAGCGGCCGCGGCGACCACGAACCACAGCAGCGCACGCAGCGCCGGCCGCGTCGAGCCCGGATCGAAGGCGCGCGGCGCACGCGCTGCGACCACCAGGACTGTCGCTGCGACAAGCGCTGCCGCCAGCCCCATCCACGCCGTCGCCGGTGCCGGCAACGCGGGCAGTTGCATCTGCGCTGCCGTGCCGGCCAGCCACCCGATGCAGCCGGCGACGAGCGCCGCCACTCGCGCCCCCGCGCTTGCCGCGACCGCCGCGATCACCACCCCGCCGCGCGGCGGGGTCGTGCGGGGCGCTTGCATCGGTGCAGTGTAGGATGCCGCCCCGCCTCGCCCAGGCACCTCTTTGGCGGCCCTCTCACGAGGGCGCCCGACGCCATGACGCACCCTATCCAGCAGCGTTTGCAAGCACTCGGCATCACGCTGCCGCCGCTGGCCACGCCGGCCGCGGCCTACGTGCCGTTCGTGCGCACCGGCCACCTTGTCTTCGTCTCCGGCCACATCGCGCGCAAGGACGGCAAGCCGTGGGTCGGCCAGCTTGGCGCGGCCATCGGCACCGAAGAAGGCAAGCTCGCCGCGCGCACCATCGCGATCGACCTGCTGGGCACGCTGCAGGCCGCCGTCGGCGACCTGGCGCGCGTCAAGCGCATCGTCAAGGTGATGAGCCTCGTCAACAGCACGCCGGGCTTCACCGAGCAGCACCTCGTCACCAACGGCTGCAGCGAGCTGCTGGTGGAGGTGTTCGGCAAGGACGTCGGCGCGCACGCGCGCAGCGCCTTCGGCGTGGCGCAGATTCCGCTGGGCGCCTGCGTCGAGATCGAGCTGATCGCCGAAGTCGAGTGAGCGCCTTGCGCATCTCGCCGCGCGCGCTGTTCGCGGCGGTGGCGATCGCCAGCGCCCTGGGGGTGGCCGCCGCGCTCGTCTCGCAGCACGTCTACGAGATGCAGCCTTGCGCGTGGTGCGTGCTGCAGCGGGTGATCTTCATCGTCATCGGCGTCGTGGCGCTGGTCTTTGCGCTGCTGCCGGCCCCGGGGGCAGCACGCATCGGCGCCGGGGTCGTCGTGCTGCTCGGCCTGTGCGGCATCGGCGCGGCGCTGTGGCAGCACTTCGTCGCCGCATCGGCCGCCTCGTGCGACCTGACGCTGGCCGACCGGCTGATCAGCGGCAGCGGCCTCGATGTCGCCTGGCCCGAGGTCTTTGCCGCCTTCGCGTCGTGCGCCGATGCGCGTGTCAACCTGCTCGGCGTGCCGTACGCGTTCTGGAGCCTGGCGCTGTTTGCGCTGCTTGCCGCGGCGGCGGTGGTGGCCTGGCGCGGGGCGGGTCTCCGTTCGCGCTGATCCTTCGACAAGCTCAGGATCGGGGATTCGACAAGCTCAGCCCGAACCGGTTGGAGTTCACCCGAGCGCCGCCACCACCTCCGGCGGCGCCTGCACCAGTTCGATCAGCACCCCCTCGCCGCCGAGCGGGAACTCGTCGCTGGCCTTCGGGTGGATGAAGCAGATGTCGTGGCCGGCGGCGCCCTTGCGGATGCCGCCGGGCGCGAAGCGCACGCCGCGGGCCGTCATCCAGGCCACCGCCGCGGGCAGGTCGTCGATCCACAGGCCCATATGGTTCAGCGGCGTGGCGTGCACCGCCGGCTTCTTGTCGGGGTCCAGCGGCTGCATCAGGTCGATCTCGACCTCGTTGGCGCCGCGGCCGAGCGCGCAGATGTCTTCGTCGACGTTCTCACGCTCGCTGCGGAAGGTGCCCTTGCGTGCCGCGCCGAGGATGTCGACCCACAGCGCGGCGAGCCGGTCCTTGTCGGGGCCGCCGATTGCCACTTGCTGCAAGCCGAGGACACGGAACGGGCGGGCCACGGGTGGATCAAAGGTCGTCATGGATGCAAGGGTAGCAGCGTCGGTGTCAGCCCCGGGTTCGCGGCCGGCGGCGGTGGGCCAGAATGCCGGCATGCTGCCGCGCACGCTCGCTCTCATCGACGACGACCCCGTCTACTCCGAGTACCTCGCCCAGCACCTGCAGGAGCGGGGCGTGCAGGTCACGCGTTATGCCGACGGCAATTCGCTGCTCGCCGACGCCGGCGCCGACTACGACTTCTACATCGTCGACCTGATGTTGCCCGGGGTCGACGGCGAGCAGCTGCTGGACATCCTGCGCCGGCGCAGCGAGGCCGGCGTGCTGGTCGTCTCGGGCCGCCTGGGCGCCGAGGTGTTCTCCAACGTGCTGCGCGCCGGCGCCGACATGTACCTGGCCAAGCCGGTGCAGTTCGAGCAGGTCGAGAACGCCATCCGCGCCGTCTACCGGCGCAGCGCGCGCGTCGCCGGCGCCAGCGGCCCGTGGCGGCTGGACCGCCGCGCGCGCACGCTGATCGCGCCCGACGGCGCACAGATCAGCCTGGCCGACTCCGATTTCCTGGTGCTCGAGCAGTTCCTCGCCTCCGAGGGCCAGCCGGTCAGCCGCGAGGCGCTGCTCACCGCGCTCGGCCGGCCGAACGCCGGCCCCGAAGGCGCCGACGTGCTGAACGCGGTGATGTACCGGCTGCGCCGGCGCATCGAGCGTGCGACACCGATGCTGGTGCCGCTGCAGGCGCGCTCGCGCGTGGGCTACGTGTTCCGGGCGACGTTGACGGAGGTGTAGTCAGCCCGCATGCCCCTGCGGCAGCACGAGCCTGAGCGCTGTGCCCGCCGGGCCGGTGTACAGCAGCCGCAGGTCGCCGCCCTGCGCCTTCAGCGCGCGGTGCGCGATGAACAGGCCCAGGCCGTGGCTTTCGCGGCCGTCGCGGTGGCGCACGCGCGCGCCGCGCTCGAAGAGGTGCGAGCGCAGCTCGGCCGGCAGGCCGGCGCCCTCGTCGATCACGTCGATGAGCAGCGCCAGCGGCGCGTCGCTGTCGGAGACCAGCACCGTCACCGGCGTGCCGGGTGCGGTGTGCCGGATCGCGTTGCCCAGCAGGTTGCGCAGCGCCAGGCGCACGAGGGCGCTGTCCATCAGCGCCGTGCGCGCCGGCGTCTGGCGCCGGACGGTGACGCGCGCGCGCTCGTCGTGCGGCAGCTCGGCCAGCGCGACGGCGACGACGGTGTCGATGTCGGCCTCCTCCTCGGGCACCGTCGGCGAGGCGACGAGCAGCGTCGACATCGCCAGCGTGTTGTCGACGTGCTGCTGCACCTCGGCGAGCACGCGCTGCGCGCGCACCAGGCGCGCCGCGGCGCCCTGGTCGCCACCCTGGCCGGCGAGCATTGCGGCGGCGCTCTCGATCGCCGCCGAGGCGTTGTTCAGCGGCTGGCGCACCTCGTGCGCGAGCAGATCGAGCATCTCGCGCCGTTCGCTGGCCAGGCGCGCCAGCTCGGCCGCCTGGCGCTCGAGCTCGGCGCGCGCCGCCTGCTCGCGCCGCAGCTGCGCGGCGCGGTCGAGCAGCGTCGTCACGTCCTCGGTGACGGCGAGCGCGCGCACCGGGCGGCCGGCCTCGTCGTATTGCACGACGGCCGACAGCAGCACGTCCATCACCGTGCCGTCGCGGCGCTGCATCTGCAGCGACAGGCGGTCCTCGCGCCCGCCGCGCCACAGCCGCGGCAGGTACTCGGCGAGCACCGCGTCGCGCGAGCCGGGCGTCAGGAAGTCGACCGCCGGGCGGCCCAGCACCTCGCGCCGCTGCCAGCCGAGCGTCGTCAGCCAGCGGTCGGAAACCGAGACGAGGCGACCTTCGGGGTCGATGCCGTGCAGCATCGCCGGTGTCTGCTCGTACAGCAGGCGCTGGGCCTCGTTGCTGCGCACGAGCGCGGCTCGGCTCTCGAGCAGCGCCCGCTCGGCGGCCAGGCGGTCGGTGACGTCCTCGTTGGTGCCGACGTAGCCGGTGATCGTGCCGTCGTCGGCGCGCAGCGCGCGGCCGCGGCCGACGACCTGGCGCACCGTGCCGTCCGGGCGCACGAGGCGGATGGCCATTTCGAACTCGCCGCCCGCCGCGGCCGTCTCGCGCCAGTGGCCGAACACGGCCTCGCGGTCGTCGGGGTGCACGCCGGCGCGCCAGCCGTCGCCCAGGCTCTGCTCGAAGGTCAGGCCGGCGATCTCCTGCCAGCGCTGGTTGGTGTAGATGTTGCGCGCCCGCGCGTCGGACTGGTAGACGCCCACCGGCAACGAATCGGCCAGGGCGCGGAACTTCGCTTCGCTGGCGGCCAGCTCGCGCGCCGCCTCGCGCATCTCGTGTTCCTCGGTGACGTCGGTGGTCAGCACGACGAAGCCGTCGATGCGCCCGTCGGGCAGCCGGCGCGGCAGGCCCTTGACCCGGCTGTAACGCCGGCGACCCTGGCGCAGCCGCTGCGTCTCGATCTCGACCATCTCGCCGCGCATGGCCGCCTCGATGTGCGGCATGAGCGCCTGCAGGCGGTCGGCGCCGAGGATCTCGGCGGCCGAGGCGCCGATCAGCGCCTCGCGCGAGCGGCTCTGCAGGGCCGCGCCAGCCAGGTTGGACCAGACGCAGTGCAGCGTCGAATCCCAGAACGTGATGGCCGTGTCCAGCGCGTCGAGAACCTGCGGCGCGTTGGCGAGGAGCGCGCCCAGCGCCTCGGCGTCCGGCGAACCGGGTTCGGCCGGCGCCGGTGCATCGCGTGGACCTTCGGCCATCGGACCCGCCCGCGCTGCCCGCGCGCGCTCTCTAGGCGAAGCTGAGGATGGGCTGATCCACCGCCAGGCTTTCGCCCTTCTTCGCGAGCAGTTCGCCCACGGTGCCGTCTTGCGCGGCGGTGAGGATGTTCTCCATCTTCATCGCCTCGATCACCGCCAGCCGCTCGCCGGCGCGCACCTTCTGGCCCGGCGCCACGGCGACATCGACCAGCAGGCCCGGCATCGGCGAGAGCAGGAAGCGCGAGAGGTCTGGCGGCGCCTTGTGCGGCATCAGCGCGAAGAGTTCGGCGGCGCGCGGCAGCAGCACCAGCGCCTCGATCTGCGTGCCGTCGTGCGCGACGCGGATCGCCAGCGGGCTCTTCGCTCCACCGGTCGCGGCGCCCGCGGTGGAGTAGGCGCGTTCGACCTGCGCCGTGAAGGCGCGGCCGTTGCAGGCGCCCACCATCAGCGGCTCGCCGAGGCGGCTGGCGCTCTGGATCGCGTAGTGGCGGCCTTCGACGACCACATCGGCGGTGCCCGCCGCGGCATCGAAGCCATCGACGCGCACCGCGTGCTGGCGATGCCGGCCTTCGCGGTCGAGCACGACGACGACGAGGTCGGGCAGGTGCTCGACGCCATGGCCGTCGAGCTGGCCGCTGATGCCGCTGGCGCGCTCGCGCGCCTTGCGCCGCACGAAGGCGGCGAGCGCGACGAGGAAGAGCGGGTCGTCGTGCGGCACGTCGGCGCTGGAGAACCCCTTGCCATAGTGCTCGGCGATGAAGCCGGTGTTGAAGTCGCCGGCGACGAACTTCGGATGCGCGAGCAGCGCCGCCTGGAACGGGATGTTGCTGCTGATGCCGCGGATGACGAACGCATTGAGCGCCTCGCGCATGCGGGCGATGGCCTCGTGGCGGTCGCGCCCGTGCACGATGAGCTTGGCGATCATCGAGTCGTAGTGCATCGGGATCTCGCCGCCTTCGTAGACGCCGGTGTCCACGCGCACGCCCCCACCTTCCGGCACCGCACCCGCCGCCTCCATCGTCGCCGGCGGCGGCAGGTAGCGCACGAGCCGGCCGGTCGAGGGCAGGAACGAGCGGAACGGGTCCTCGGCATTGATGCGGCACTCCATCGCCCAGCCGTTGCGCTTCACGTCGGCCTGCGTGAAGGGCAGCCGCTCGCCGGCGGCGACGCGGATCATCAACTCGACGAGGTCGACGCCGGTGATGCACTCGGTGACCGGGTGCTCCACCTGCAGCCGCGTGTTCATCTCGAGGAAATAGAAGCCCTGGTCACGGCCGACGACGAACTCGACGGTGCCGGCGCTCTGGTAGTTCACCGCGCGCGCCAGCGCCACCGCCTGCTCGCCCATGGCGCGGCGCGTGGCGTCGCTGATGAACGGCGACGGCGCCTCCTCGATGACCTTCTGGTGCCGGCGCTGGATGCTGCACTCGCGCTCGTTGAGGTAGACGATGTTCCCGTGCGCGTCGCCGAGCACCTGGATCTCGATGTGGCGCGGCTCCTCGACGAACTTCTCGATGAAGACGCGGTCGTCGCCGAAGCTCGCCTTGGCCTCGTTGCGACACGAAGCGAAACCTTCGTGCGCCTCCTTGTCGTCGAAGGCGACGCGCAGGCCCTTGCCGCCGCCGCCGGCGCTGGCCTTGATCATCACCGGGTAGCCGATCTCGCGCGCGATCTGCACCGCGCGATCCGGGCTCTCGATGGCGTCGTTCCAGCCGGGGATCGTGCTGACGCCTGCCGCCTTGGCGAGCTTCTTGGAGGCGATCTTGTCGCCCATCGCGGCGATGCTGCCGTGCTTGGGGCCGATGAAGACGAAGCCCTCTTCTTCGACGCGGCGCGCGAAGTCCTCGTTCTCGCTGAGGAACCCGTAGCCCGGGTGGATGGCCTCGGCGCCGGTCTTCTTCGCCGCGGCGATGATCTTGTCGGCGACGAGATAACTCTCACGGCTGGGCGCCGGCCCGAGCAGCACCGACTCGTCGGCGAGCTCGACGTGCCGCGCGTCGCGGTCGGCCTCGGAGTAGACGGCGACGGTGGCAATGCCCATCTTCTTCGCCGTCTTGATGACACGGCAGGCGATTTCGCCGCGGTTGGCAATGAGGATCTTGCTGAACATGGTCTGGCCCTCGCACCTCACAGCGGAATGTTCCCGTGCTTGCGCCACGGGTTGTCGAGCTTCTTGTCCTTCAGCATCGCCAGGCTGCGGCAGATGCGCTTGCGGGTCTCGTGCGGCTGGATCACGTCGTCGATGAAGCCGCGCGCGCCGGCGACGAAGGGGTTGGCGAAGCGGGCCTTGTATTCGGCCTCGCGCGCGGCCAGCTTGGCCGGGTCCTTCTTCTCCTCGCGGAAGATGATCTCCACGGCGCCCTTGGCGCCCATCACCGCAATCTCGGCGTTCGGCCACGCGAAGTTGACGTCGCCGCGCAGGTGCTTGCTGCTCATCACGTCGTAGGCGCCGCCGTACGCCTTGCGCGTGATCACCGTCACCTTCGGCACCGTGCACTCGGCGTAGGCGTAGAGCAGCTTCGCGCCGTGCTTGATGATGCCGCCGTACTCCTGGCTCGTGCCGGGCATGAAGCCGGGCACGTCGACGAAGGTGACCACCGGGATGTTGAAGGCGTCGCAGAAGCGCACGAAGCGCGCCGCCTTGATGCTGCTCTTGATGTCCAGGCAGCCGGCCAGCACGAGCGGGTTGTTGGCGACGATGCCGACCGTGCGCCCTTCCATGCGCGCCATGCCGATGACGATGTTCTTCGCGTAGTCGGGCTGCAACTCGAAGAAGTCGCCGTCGTCGACGACCTTGACGATCAGCTCCTTGATGTCGTAGGGCTTGTTCGGGTTGTCGGGCACCAGCGTGTCGAGGCTGAAGTCGGCGCGGTCGGCGGGGTCGCCCCCGTTAAGGCCCAGGCGCACCGGCACGCCGCTCCGGTTGTTGAGCGGCAGGTAGTTGAAGAAGCGCCGCAGCATCAACAGCGCCTCGACATCGTTGTCGAACGCGAGGTCGGCGACGCCGCTCTTCGTGGTGTGTGTCGTCGCGCCGCCCAGTTCCTCGGCCGTCACCTCCTCGTGCGTCACCGTCTTCACGACCTCGGGGCCGGTGACGAACATGTAGCTCGAGTCCTTGACCATGAAGATGAAGTCGGTCATCGACGGCGAGTACACCGCGCCGCCGGCGCACGGGCCCATGATCATGCTGATCTGCGGGATCACGCCCGAGGCCATCACGTTGCGCTGGAAGACCTCGGCATAACCGCCGAGCGAGGCCACGCCTTCCTGGATGCGCGCGCCGCCGCTGTCGTTCAGCCCGATGACCGGCGCGCCGACCTTCATCGCCTGGTCCATCACCTTGCAGATCTTCTCGGCGTGCGCTTCGCTCAACGCGCCGCCGAAGACGGTGAAGTCCTGGCTGAAGACGAAGACGAGGCGGCCGTTGATCATGCCGTAGCCGGTGACGACGCCGTCGCCGGGGATCTTCTGGTCGGCCATGCCGAAGTCGGTGCAGCGGTGCTCGACGAACATGTCCCATTCCTCGAAGCTGCCCTCGTCGAGCAGCAACTCGAGGCGCTCGCGCGCGGTGAGCTTGCCCTTGGCGTGCTGGGCCGCGATGCGCTTCGTGCCGCCGCCCAGGGCCGCCGCGGCGCGCTTCTTGTCGAGCTGTTCGATGATGTCGTGCATGGTCGTGGTCGTCGTACTAGGTCGAGCGTTATGTGAGAGTGCTATCGATGAAGGTCGAGCAGGCGGCGCGCGGCCACCGATGGCGCGAGCGTGCCGCCGTCCACGGCCTCGCTCACCTGGGGCAGCGCGGCCTTGACGGCCGGGTGGTCACGGAAGCGCTGCGCGAGGCCGGCCTCGATGCGCTCCCACATCCAGGCGCGGTTCTGCTGCTGCCGGCGCGCCGCGAAGCGGCCGTCGGCGCGGCGCGTGGCGGCGAGTTGTTCGACGGTTTGCCAGAAGAGGTCGAGGCCGGCGTTCTTCAGCGCGCTGGTTTGCAGGACGGGGGGCGGGGTGACGGGGGCGGTGGTTTCATGCACCCCACGCAAATGCACCATCCGCAGCGTGCTCGTCATCTGCGCGCGGGCGCGCGTCGCCGCCGCTTCGTCGAGATCGGCCTTGTTGACGACGACGAGGTCGGCGAGCTCCATCACGCCCTTCTTCAGCGCCTGCAAGTCGTCGCCGGCGTTCGGCAGTTGCAGCAGCACGAAGAGGTCGGTCATGCCGGCCACCGCCGTCTCGCTCTGGCCGACGCCGACCGTCTCGACGATCACCACGTCGTAGCCCGCCGCCTCGCAGGCAAGGATCGTCTCGCGCGTCTTCTCGGCGACGCCGCCGAGCGTGCCGCTGCTCGGGCTGGGGCGGATGAAGGCGCGCTCTTCGGCGGCGAGCCGCTCCATCCGCGTCTTGTCGCCGAGGATGCTGCCGCCGCTGACCCGGCTGCTCGGGTCCACCGCCAGCACCGCGACGCGATGGCCTTGTTGCACGAGCAGCAGGCCGAGGGCTTCGATGAAGGTGCTTTTTCCCACGCCGGGGACGCCGGAGAGGCCGATGCGCAGGCTGCGGCCGGTGTGCGGCAGGAGGGCATCGAGGAGTGCATCGGCCCGCAGGCGGTCGTCGGCGCGGGTGGATTCGAGGAGCGTGATCGCCTTGGCGAGGGCGCGGCGGTTGTGGTGGAGGAGGAGATCGGCCTCCTTCGCAAACCGTTCGTCCTGCGCTTCCCCCACCCCGTTCGTCCTGAGCTTGTCGAAGGACCGGTGGCTTCGCGGCCGAAGCATCGACACTCACCGTCGGGGCTGAGCCTGTCGAAGCCCGCGATCGCGCGAGGTTCGACACCGTTTGCCAGTCACCGCGGGTCAGCGCCTCCTTCTTCGCGCGCACCCAGCCCTTGATCCGCCGCTCCGCGGCCAGTGCCTCCTCGCGTGAGCTCGTCTCCTGCGACCACACCAGTTCGACCGGCCGGCGCTCCTGCGTGTAACCCGCGATCTTCCCCGCCTGGTGCATACCGACGCGACGCTCCAACTCGTCGGTGTGGCCGACGTAGAAGGAGCCGTCAGCGCACCTGAGCATGTACACGAAGAAGGGCTTCACTGCGGCGGGCGCTTCGACAGGCTCAGCGCGAACGGGGAACAAGCATCCCTACGCCCCAAGTGCCCGCTCGACTTGCTCGAGCACCACCTTCGCGCTCGCCGGTATCGGCGTCCCCGGCCCGAAGACACCCTTCACGCCAGCCGCCTGTAGAAACTCGTAGTCCTGCGGCGGTACGACGCCGCCGACGAAGACGACGATGTCGTCGGCGCCTTGTTTCTTCAGCTCGGCGATGATCGCCGGCACCAGCGTCTTGTGGCCGGCCGCCAGCGTGCTGACGCCCACCGCGTGCACGTCGTTCTCGACCGCCTGGCGCGCGCATTCCTCGGGCGTCTGGAAGAGCGGCCCGATGTCGACATCGAAGCCGAGGTCGGCGAACGCCGTGGCCACGACCTTCGCGCCGCGGTCGTGGCCGTCCTGGCCGAGCTTGGCGATCAGCACGCGCGGGCGGCGGCCGTGGCGTTCGCCGAAGGCGGCGATCTCGGCCTTCAGCTTGTCCCAGCCTTCGGCGCTGTCGTAGGCGGCGGCGTACACGCCGGTCACCTTCTGGATGTCGGCGCGGTGCCGGCCGAAGACCTTTTCGAGCGCATCGCTCACCTCCCCCACCGTGGCGCGCAGGCGGATCGCTTCGATGCTGAGGGCAAGGAGGTTGCCTTGTCCAGAGCGCGCGGCCTCGCTCAGCGCGTCGAGCGCGGCGCGCACCTTCGCCGCGTCGCGCGCGGCGCGGATCTTCTTCAGCCGCGCGATCTGCCCTCGCGCACCTTGACGTTGTCGACCTCGAGGATGTCCACCGGCTCGTGCTTGTCGAGCCGGTACTTGTTGACGCCGACGATCACGTCGCGGCCGCTGTCGATGCGCGCCTGCTTCTCGGCCGCGCTGGCCTCGATCTTCAGCTTCGCCCAGCCGGAATCGACGGCCTTCGTCATGCCGCCCAGCGCCTCGACCTCGTCGAGGATGGCGCTCGCCTTGGCGGCCATCTCCTGCGTCAGCGACTCCATCAGGTAGCTGCCGGCCCAGGGGTCGACGACGCTCGTGATGTGCGTCTCTTCCTGCAGGATGAGCTGCGTGTTGCGCGCGATGCGGGCGCTGAACTCGGTGGGCAGCGCGATCGCCTCGTCGAAGCTGTTGGTGTGCAGGCTCTGCGTGCCGCCGAACACCGCCGCCATCGCCTCGACGGCGGTGCGCACGACGTTGTTGTACGGGTCCTGCTCGGTCAGGCTCCAGCCCGAGGTCTGGCAGTGCGTGCGCAGCATCAGGCTCTTCGGGTTCTTCGCGCCGAAGCCTTGCATGATGCGCGCCCACAGCAGCCGCGCGGCGCGCATCTTCGCGATCTCGAGATAGAAGTTCATCCCGATCGCCCAGAAGAAGCTGAGCCGCCCGGCGAACTCGTCGACATCGAGGCCCTTGGCGATCGCCGTCTTCACGTACTCCTTGCCGTCGGCCAGCGTGAAGGCCAGCTCCAGCGCCTGGTTCGCGCCCGCCTCCTGCATGTGGTAGCCGGAGATCGAGATCGAGTTGAACTTCGGCATCTTCCGCGCCGTGTACTCGATGATGTCGGCGACGATGCGCATCGAGGGTTCGGGCGGGTAGATGTACGTGTTGCGGACCATGAACTCCTTGAGGATGTCGTTCTGGATGGTCCCGCTGAGCTGCGCCTGCGAAACGCCCTGCTCCTCGGCGGCGACGATGTAGCCGGCGAGCACCGGCAGCACGGCGCCGTTCATCGTCATGCTCACGCTCACGCGCTCGAGCGGGATGCCGTCGAAGAGGATCTTCATGTCCTCGACGCTGTCGATCGCGACGCCGGCCTTGCCGACGTCGCCGGTGACGCGCGGGTGGTCGCTGTCGTAGCCGCGGTGCGTGGCGAGGTCGAAGGCGACGCTGACGCCCTGGCCGCCGGCGGCGAGCGCCTGGCGATAGAAGGCGTTGCTGTCCTCGGCGGTGGAGAAGCCCGCGTACTGGCGGATCGTCCACGGCCGCACCGCGTACATCGTCGCCTGCGGGCCGCGGATGAACGGCGCGAAGCCGGGCAGCGTGTCGGCCAGTTCCGGCCGCGGCAGCGCCGCCGTGTCGGCCGCCGTGTACAGCGGCTTGACGACGATGCCCTCGGGCGTCACCCAGTTCAGCGCCGCCAGGTCGCCGCCGGGCGCGGAGCGCGCGGCGGCCTTGTGCCACTGCTCGAGCGTGGCGCGCGGGAACTCGGGGGCGGTCATCGGGGCTCTCCTGCGGGCGGGGCAACGGGGGCGGCGCGGGCAATGTGGGCTGAGGGGGCGTTGCCGGTCGGCCGTGACGACGGCGCCCCATGACCGCACCCCACCCGGCGCCCCTCCACCGCCCGCCTCGCCGAACCGCCCGCGCCCGCGCGCCGGCCGCCGGCCGCGGCTGGCGCCGCGCGCGCTGTACCAGGAAGTGGCCGAGCGGCTGCGCCAGGCGATCTTCGAGCGCCGGCTCGAGCCCGGCAGCTGGATCGACGAGCAGAAGCTCGCCGCCGAGTACGGCATCAGCCGCACGCCGCTGCGCGAGGCGCTGAAGGTGCTGGCCGTCGAGGGCCTGGTGACGATGAAGGTGCGCCGCGGCGCCTACGTCACCGAGATGTCGCGCGACGACGTGCAGCAGGTCTACCACCTGCTCGCGCTGCTCGAAAGCGACGCCGCGGCGCAGGTGGCCGCCCACGCCACGCCGGCGCAGCGCGCCGAACTCGAGGCGCTGCACCAGCAGCTCGAGCGCCAGGTGAAGAGCCGCGAGGCCTTCTTCGCGACCAACGAGCGCTTCCACATGGCGCTGTTGCGCATCGCCGGCAACCGCTGGGCCGAGCAGGTGGTGACCGACCTGCGCAAGGTGATGAAGCTCAACCGCCACCACTCGCTGTTCAAGCAGGGGCGCATCGCCGAATCGCTGGCCGAACACCGGGCGCTGATGGAGGCGATCGAGCGGCGCGACGGGCGCGGCGCCGCGCGGCTGATGCGTTCGCACTTCGACAACGGGCTCGAGGCCGCGACCACGGCATGACAGCGGCCGGCGCGGCGTGCGCTTCTTGTCGCCGCCCGCGTCGCCGCCCTTTGCGGCGCCTTGTCGCCGCCCACGTCGCCGCCCTTTTCGCTGCCCTTGCCGCTCGCGCGGCGGCCGCTCGACAGCGCCGCGGCGGCCGTGCTGGCAGACTTGCGGGCATGGACGAGCCGCGCCCGCTCGAGCACCCAGGCCTTGCGGCGCCGGCGCTGTGGCCGCGCACCAGCCCGCAGGCGGTGGCCGGCTTGCTCGGCGCCGGCGACGTGCACCTGTGGTGGATGGACCTCGATGCACCGCCGCGCGAGGTCGAACTCTTCGAGTGCTGGCTCGACGACAACGAACGCGCGCGCGCGGCGCGCTTTCATGCCGAGCGGCATCGCCGCCGCTTCGTCGCCGCGCACGGGCAGATGCGCGCCCTGCTCGGGGCCTACCTCGGCCTGCCGGCGGCCGACGTCGGCATCGCCCCCGGCGCTCGCGGCAAGCCGCAGCTGGTCCCGGCACGCGCCGGTGCCGGCAGCCTGCCCGCCTCACCAGACCCACCCGCCGCATCCACCACACCGGCAACACCCACCACACCGGCCACACCCGCCGCGCCCGTGATCGAGTTCAGCCTGTCGCACTCCGAAGACGCAGGGCTGCTCGCCATCGCCTCGGGCACGATCGTGGGCGCCGATCTCGAAGTGCAGCACGCGCTGCGCGAGCTGGACGAGCTGGCCAGCCGCCACTTCACGGCGCGCGAATTGCGCGACCTGCGCAGCTTGCCGAGCGCGCGCCGGCACGACGCGTTCTTCGCCGGCTGGACGCGCAAGGAGGCGGTCCTGAAGGCGCTCGGCGCCGGCCTGACCCTGCCGCTGGACAGCTTCGAGGTGGCCCTGCACCCCGACGAGCCGGCGGCCTTGCACACCATCGACGGCAGCGCGCAGGCCGCGCGTGCGTGGACCCTCTGGGCGGCCAGGCCGACGGCCCTGAGCTGGGCCGCGGTGGCCGTGCAGCACCGCTCGGCGCGCGTGCGCGCCTTTGCGCTGCCGCCGCCTGCGCAACTGCTGCACCCGCGATGACGCCCAACGAACTCTCGGTCGCCCGCTACCGCCGCGTCGCCGCGGGCTACGACGCCTCGGCCGGGTTCACGATGCCGCTGCGCCTGCGCACGATCGCGCTGCTGGCCTTGCAAAGCGGCGACGTGGTGCTCGATGTCGGCGCCGGCACCGGCCTGAGCTTTGCGCCGCTGCTGGCCGCCGTGGGCGAGCGGGGCCGCGTGCTCGCCTTCGAGCAAAGCCCGCAGATGTTCGAGCAGGCGCGCGCGCGCGTGGTGCGCGAGGGCTGGCAGCAGCGCGTCTGGCTGCAGCAGGCCAGCGCCGAGGAGGTGCGGCTGCCGCAGCCGGCCGGCGCCGCGCTCTTCAACTACGTGCACGACATCACCCGCACGCCGGCGGCCGTCGACAACCTGTGGCGCCAGCTCGAGCCCGGGCGCCCGCCTTGCCATCGCCGGCATGAAGTTCTTTCCCTGGTGGACCGGGCCGCTGAACCTGCTGGCCTGGCTGAAGAACCGCCCCTACAACGCGCGCCCGGCCGATCTGTGGGCGCCTTGGGACCTGCTCGCGCCGCGCTGCGAAGGCTTCGAGCGCTGGAGCACGCAGTGGGGCATGGGCTACATTGCTTGCGGCCGCAAGCGCCAGTGAAGGTGCGAAGGGGTCTCGTGCACGGTGCTGCGCGGCCCCTGGCACCAAGGGCTCGGCCTCAGGCCGCGACGCGCTGCCGAAGCGCCTCCTGTGCCACCGCGTTGATGCTCTTGCCTTCGCATTGAGCAACGATGGCCAAGCGCTCGTGAAGTTCAGCGGGAATGCGCAGATTGAACCTGCCCGAGTAGCTGCGACGCGGCTCGATGCCCTTCTCCTTGCAGACTTCCAGGAAGACCTGCAGCGACCGCCTGAATTCGGCCTTCAGTTCCTTGGGGCTCTTGCCATAGAAATCGGCGCCCCCGTTGAGCCCCAGGATCTCGCCCCGGAACATCTCGGTGTCGGGGTCGTACTCGATCCTGGCGTTGAATCCTTCGACCGTCATGACGTTCATGGCTTCACCCCATACTGCTCCAGCCAGCGGCGTACGCCGGCGACTGCACCCTTGTCTGTCTGCGGCGACGGATGCGGGCGATGGAACACGCGCACTTCGCCGAAGAGGACGACGGCGACCCGACTGCCTTCGCGCTCGCTGATCTCCGCGCCAAGGCTGCGCAGCAGCGCCTCGATGTCTTTCCAGGCGATGTTGGCGCTCGTCGGATGCGCGTAGATCGACGCCAGGGTGCGCTGGTGCTGGCGTTTCATCGGATGTGATGGTACCGCCTGGCAGTACCGCATGCAATCGGGAGCGGCTTGCAAGGCGGGTAGCTCGGAGCCAGGCTCATACGGGATCGGAAAGGACTGGCGCTGGAGCACGCAGTGGGGCATGGGCTACATTGCGCGCGGCCGCCTGCGCCGATGACCGCGGCACTCGATGGCCGGGCATGGCCGCGCGCCGCAGGAGAGGTGCCATGAAGCTTGCGCATTCCGATCGTGTGATCGCGCCCGCGCCCGGCGCGCACGGCGGCTTGGATGCATCGGCCCTGGCGCGGCGCTACGCCGGCGTGCGCGCGCAGACGATGGCGCTGGCGCAGCCGCTGTCCGAGGCCGACTGCCAGGTGCAGTCGATGCCCGACGCCAGCCCGACCAAGTGGCACCTGGCGCATGTCACGTGGTTCTTCGAGACCTTCGTGCTCGAGCGCTTCGAGCCGGGCTTCAAGCCGCACCACCCGGCCTTCCGCGTGCTCTTCAACAGCTACTACCACGGCGTGGGCGAGCAGCACCCGCGGCCGCAGCGCGGCCTCGTCACGCGGCCCGGCCTGGCCGAGGTGAAGGCCTACCGCGCCGCCGTGGACGAGCGCATGGCCGCGCTGCTGGCGCGGGCCGCACTGGCGCCGCAAGACCTCGCCACCATCGCCACGCTCGTCGAGCTGGGGCTGCAGCACGAGCAGCAGCACCAGGAGCTGGTCCTCACCGATCTGAAGCACCTGTTCGGCTGCAACCCGCTCGCGCCGGTGTACCGGGCAGCCAGGGCACCGGCCGCGGTGGCGCCGATGACGGCGACGCCGCACGGCTGGTGCGCGGTCGAGGGCGGGCTCACGCACATCGGCCATGCCGGCGAGGGCTTCGCGTTCGACAACGAGCGCCCGCGCCACGCCGTGCACCTGCAACCCCATGCGCTCGGCGATCGCCTGCTGACGAACGGCGAGTGGCTCGAGTTCATGCAGGCCGGCGGCTACGCCGAGCCGCGCTGGTGGCTCTCGGCCGGCTGGGACTGGGTGCGGGCTCAGCGCATCGAGGCGCCGCTGTACTGGCGCCGCCGCGACGGCGCCGCCGGCCACGCCGGCTGGGCCTGCTTCACGCTGCACGGCGAGGCGCCGGTGGCGCCGCACACGCCGGTGGTGCACGTCAGCCTGTACGAGGCCGACGCCTATGCGCGCTGGCGCGGCGCGGTAACCGGCGAGGCGCTGCGCCTGCCCACCGAGGCCGAGTGGGAGCATGCGGCGCAGGCGCTGGGCGCGGGCGCGCTGGCCGAGGGCAACTTCGTCGACAGCGACGTGCTGCATCCGCTGCCGCTGCGCCGCGCGAGCGCAGGCACGCCGATGCAGCTCTTCGGCGACGCCTGGGAGTGGACCGCCTCGTCGTACCAGGGCTACCCGGGCTACCGGCCCTGGGCCGGCGCGGTCGGCGAATACAACGGCAAGTTCATGGTCAACCAGTACGTGCTGCGCGGCGGCTCGTGCGCCACGCCGCGCGAGCATGTGCGCGCGAGCTACCGCAACTTCTTTCCGGCCGAGACGCGCTGGCAGTTCAGCGGCGTGCGGCTGGCGAAGGACGTTGATTGAATGAGCCGCGCGGGCAAGGCCGCGGGCCGGGCAGCGGCGCGGCGCATATGCGGCGGGCCCTCGCTGGCGCTCGGGCCTGCCCTGCGCTGCTCAGGCTCCTGGCCCAGGCGCGGAACTCGTTGCGCTCACTTCGTTCGCGCCACTCAGACACCCGCGCCCAGTCAGAAGTGGATGCGCGCGAGTACGCGCGCGGGCCAGGAGCCCTGCGCTGCTCGGCGCCGCAAGTGCGCCCCGCCGCTGCCCGGCCCGCGGCCTTGCAGGCACCGGCGGTGGCGTTCGTTCGGGAACAGACACCGGTTCTGCAAGGCAGCGGCGGTGGCGTTCGTTCGAGAGAACAGACCCCGGTTCTGCAAAGGGCGGTGCGGGCAGGGCGCTGCGCGCATGTGAGGCGCCGAGCAGCGCAGTGTCTTGTGGCCCGCGCGCGTACTCGCCCGCATCCACTTCTGGCTCGCGCGGGTGTTTGAGTAGCGCGAACGAAGTGAGCGCAACGAGTTCCGCGCGTGGGCCACAAGACCGAGCAGGCGAGGGCCGCTCCGAGCGCCAGCGAGGAGCCGCCGAAGATAAGCGCCGCGCCCTGCCCGCACCGCCCTTTGCCGCCGCGACCTTCCGGGGCCGAGCTCGGGCCATCGCCAGGCGATCGAAGCGGCACAACTTCACAGTCGGTGCCGCTTACAGCTTCACACCCGGCGGCCGCTCGGAAGCGCCGAATTCACCGCCAAGTCATTGATTTGCCTGGGCTACAGGCCCGCTGGCATGCCGACTGCTTTGGTAACAGCGCCGCTGAGCCCCGCCCCGGCGCAAAGCACACCCTGACAACCCACCTGGAGCACCTGGAATGAAGCTCTCCTCCCTCGCCCGGCCTGCGCTGCTCGCGTCCGCCCTCTTCGCCGTGTCCGTCGCCGCCAGCGCAGCGACGGTGACCATCACGAACACGACCCCGAACTGGGCCACCCCGGTCGGTGGGACGAACCACAGCGAAGGCTGGAACGGCCAGTATTACGACGTCCGCTGGGGGAACGGAACTGCCTGGGATTGGGACACTTGGTCGTACCCGAACAGCGGCCTGGGCTTCAACCCGACCAACACACCGTTTACTCAGAACACCGGCACGGCCTTCGTGCTGGGCCAACTGCGCCACTACAACAACCCCATCAGCGGCGGCACCGCGGCCTCGTCGGTAGACCTGCACATCAACTCCACCATCACCGGCGCGTCGCCGGCGACGCAAGGGTTCGACTACCGCTTTCTGATCGACGAGACGACCAACCAGAGGCCCTGCGCCTATCCTTCCACGACGCCCTGCGCGGACCGCATCACCTTCCAGAACCTCGACCTGACGTCGTCGTTCCTGATGGGCGGCATCTACTACACCATCGAGATGCTCGGCTTCGGCAGCAACACCAGCAACCTGCTGACCTACTTCGACAGCCAGGAGGGCGGCACCAACACGACGAACCTCTGGGCGCGTGTCACGGCCGTACCGTCGCAGGTGCCCGAACCCGCCACCCTGGCCCTCGTCGGCTTGGCGCTGGCTGGCATCGGCGTGCAGCGCAAGCGCGCGGCGAAGAAGTAAGGTTCCCCTCGCGCCGCACGCCGATCGCGTCGGCGCAAACGGAAGAGCCCGCCAACCGGCGGGCTCTTTGCTTGTGCTCACGTCGGGCGCAGCGCACGGGGCGGCGCCGCCCGCCGCCCCTCAGCGCTGCGTCAGCGGCTTCACGTCCCGCCGCGCCGCGCCCGCGTACAGCTGCCTTGGCCGGCCGATCTTGTACTCGGGGTCGCCGATCATCTCGTTCAGCTGCGCGATCCAGCCCACCGTGCGCGCGAGCGCGAAGATGGCCGTGAACAGGCTCACCGGGATGCCGATGGCGCGCTGCACGATGCCCGAGTAGAAGTCGACGTTCGGGTACAGCTTGCGCGCCACGAAGTACTCGTCCTCGAGCGCGATCTTCTCCAGCGCCATCGCCAGCTTGAACAGCGGGTCGTTGCCCAGGCCCAGCGCCCCCAGCACCTCGTGGCAGGTCTCGCGCATCAGCTTGGCGCGCGGGTCGTAGTTCTTGTAGACGCGGTGACCGAAGCCCATCAGCTTGACGTTGCTGTTCTTGTCCTTGACCTGGCGGATGAACTCGCCGATCTTCTCGACACCGCCCTGGCGCTGGATGTCCTCCAGCATCGACAGCGCCGCCTCGTTGGCGCCGCCGTGCGCCGGCCCCCACAGGCAGGCCACGCCGGCGGCGATGGCCGCGAACGGGTTCGTGCCCGAGCTGCCGCACAGGCGCACCGTGGAGGTGCTGGCGTTCTGCTCGTGGTCGGCGTGCAGGATGAAGATGCGGTCGATGGCGCGCACCAGCACGTCGTTGGGCTTGTAGTCCTCGCACGGCGTGGCGAACATCATGCGCATGAAGTTGGCCGAGTAGGAGAGCTCGTTGCGCGGGTACATGTAGGGCTGGCCGACGCCGTACTTGTAGGCCATCGCCACCAGCGTGGGCATCTTGGCGATGAGCCGGATGGCGGCGATGTCGCGGTGGCGCGGGTTATGGATGTCGGTGCTGTCGTGATAGAAGGCCGACAGCGCACCGACGAGGCCGGTCATCACCGCCATCGGGTGCGCGTCGCGGCGGAACCCGCGCAGGAAGAACTGCATCTGCTCGTTGACCATCGTGTGGTTGGTGACGAGCCGGTGGAAGTCGCGCTGCTGCGTCGCGTCGGGCAGCTCGCCGTACAGCAGCAGGTAGCAGGTGTCGAGGAAGTCGCACTTCTCGGCCAGCTGCTCGATCGGGTAGCCGCGGTACAGCAGCTCGCCCTTGTCGCCGTCGATGTAGGTGATGGTCGAGTTGCACGCCGCGGTGCTGAGGAAGCCCGGGTCGTAGGTGAACTTGCCCGTCTGCCCGTAGAGCTTGCGGATGTCGATGACATCGGGGCCGATGCTGCCCTTGTACAGCGGCAGGTCGATGCTGGGGCTGCCGTCGCTGAACGACAGCTGGGCTTTCACGTCGGAGAGGATCATGGCCACGGCGGGGCTTCCTTCAGTTCGTGGTCGAGGTCGAGGCCGGCGCAGGCAAGGGCGGGCGGCGCATCAGCGCCAGCACCTCGCGCACTTCCGGGGTGTCTGTCTCCCCCTGCGGTTCCCGGCGCACGAGCAGCAGGTCCAGCAGGTCGTTGTCGGACAGGTCCATCAGGGCTGCGAGCCCGGCGGCCTGCCTCGTGGTGATCGTCTCTTCGTGGCGGCGGAAGAAGCGCTCGATGAAGAGGTCGTTCTCGAGCAGGCCGCGGCGGCAGCGCCACTTCAGGCGGGAAAGCGAGCGCTCGTCGAGGCGGTCGGGCATGGCGTTCGCCTCAGAAGCCGTGAATGAATCGGCCGCGCCCGAGCGGCGCGCCAGAAGGTGTCCGATCAAGGCGCAAAGCGCAGCCATATCGGGCGATACGGCGAGCACTTGCAACGCCGAGCGGGCGCCTTCTGGCGTGACGAGCGGGCGTGGGCGACTCGTTCACAGCTTCTCACACGGTGCGGCGCACCATCAGCTCCTTGATCTTGCCGATGGCCTTGGTCGGGTTGAGGCCCTTGGGGCAGACATCGACGCAGTTCATGATGCTGTGGCAGCGGAAGAGCCGGTACGGGTCTTCGAGGTTGTCCAGGCGCTCGCCGGTGGCCTCGTCGCGGCTGTCGGCGATGAAGCGGTAGGCCTGCAGCAGGCCGGCCGGGCCGACGAACTTGTCCGGGTTCCACCAGAAGCTCGGGCAGGCCGTGCTGCAGCTGGCGCACAGGATGCACTCGTACAGACCGTTCAGCTCGTCGCGCTCCTCGGGCGACTGCAGCCGCTCGCGCTCGGGCGGCAGCGTCTCGTTGACGAGGTAGGGCTTGATGCTGTGGTACTGCTTGAAGAACTGCGTCATGTCCACGATCAGGTCGCGGATCACCGGCAGCCCCGGCAGCGGCTTGAGCACGATGGTCTCGGGCAGCGTGCGCAGGTTGGTCAGGCAGGCGAGGCCGTTCTTGCCGTTGATGTTCATCGCGTCCGAGCCGCACACGCCTTCGCGGCAGCTGCGCCGGAAGCTCAGGCTCGGGTCCTGCGCCTTGAGCTTCATCAGCGCGTCGAGCAGCATGCGCTCGCTGCCGTCGAGCTGGACGGTGTAGCTCTGCATGCGCGGCCGCTCGTCGGCGTCGGGGTCGAAGCGGTAGATCTGGAAGGTGCGTGCGCTCATGTTCTCGTGCAGCTGGGGCTTGTTCCGGGCTCGGGCGACGGCGGACGGCGGCAACGGGTGCGGCACGCCTCAGAACGTGCGCACCTTGGGCGGGATCGACTCGACGGTGAGCGGCTTCAGGTTCACCGGCTTGTAGGCGAGGCGGTTGCCTTCGCCGTACCACAGCGTGTGCTTCATCCACTCGCGGTCGTTGCGGCCGAGCGGGCATTGGGCGTCGTCGGCACCGCGCTCGTAGTCTTCCACCGTGTGCGCGCCGCGGCACTCGCGGCGGGCGGCGGCGCTGGTCATCGTCGCCTGCGCCGCCTCGATGAGGTTCTCGACCTCGAGCGCCTCGATGCGCGCGGTGTTGAAGACCAGGCTCTTGTCCTTCAGGCCGATCGCCTCGACGCGCGCGCGCAAGGCGTTGATCTTCGCCACGCCCTCGTCCATGCTCGCCTGCGTGCGGAAGACGCCGGCGTGCTGCTGCATCGTGTTGCGGATGTCATTGGCCACGTCCTGCGCGTACTCGCCGCTCGTGCTGGCGTCGAGCCGCGCCAGGCGCGCCAGCGGCCGCTCGGCGGCGTCGGCCGGCAGCGGCTTGTGCGCCTTCGCGGCGCCCGCACTGCTCTTCAGCGCGGCGACGATGTGGTCGCCGGCGCTCTTGCCGAAGACGAGCAGGTCGAGCAGCGAGTTGGTGCCGAGCCGGTTGGCGCCGTGCACGCTGACGCAGGAGCATTCGCCGACCGCGTACAGGCCGTTGACGACCGCGTTGTGCACCGGCCCTGCACTCGACGCCTCGGGCACCACCACCTGGCCGTGGATGTTGGTCGGGATGCCGCCCATCTGGTAGTGGATGGTCGGCACCACGGGGATCGGCTCCTTCGTGATGTCGACGTTGGCGAAGTTGTGGCCGATCTCGAACACGCTCGGCAGCCGTTTCAGGATCGTGTCGGCGCCCAGGTGCGTCATGTCGAGCTGGATGTAGTCCTTGTCCGGGCCGCAGCCGCGCCCTTCCTTGATCTCCTGGTCCATGCAACGGCTGACGAAGTCGCGCGGCGCCAGGTCCTTCAGCGTCGGCGCGTAGCGCTCCATGAAGCGCTCGCCGTTGCTGTTGCGCAGGATCGCGCCTTCGCCGCGGCAACCCTCGGTGAGCAGCACGCCGGCGTTGTGCACGCCGGTGGGGTGGAACTGCCAGAACTCCATGTCTTGCAGCGGGATGCCGGCGCGCGCCGCCATGCCGAGGCCGTCGCCGGTGTTGATGAAGGCGTTGGTGCTGGCCGCGTAGATGCGCCCGGCACCGCCGGTGGCGAAGAGGGTGACCTTCGCTTCCAGGATGAAGACCTCGCCCGTCTCCATCTCGAGCGCGCTGACGCCGAGCACGTCGCCGTCGGCGTCGCGGATGAGATCGAGCGCCATCCACTCGACGAAGAAGTTCGTCTTCGCGCGCACGTTCTGCTGGTACAGCGTGTGCAGCATCGCGTGCCCGGTGCGGTCGGCGGCGGCGCAGGCGCGCTGCACGGGCTTCTCGCCGTAGTTGGCGGTGTGGCCGCCGAAGGGGCGCTGGTAGATCGTGCCGTCGGGGTTGCGGTCGAACGGCATGCCCATGTGTTCGAGCTCGTACACCACGCGGCCGGCCTCGCGGCACATGAACTCGATCGCGTCCTGGTCGCCGAGCCAGTCGCTGCCCTTGACGGTGTCGTAGAAGTGGTAGTGCCAGTTGTCCTCGGCCATGTTGCCCAGGCTCGCGCCGATGCCGCCCTGCGCCGCCACGGTGTGGCTGCGCGTCGGGAACACCTTGGTGAGCACGGCCACGTTGAGGCCGGCCAGCGACAGCTGCAGCGACGCGCGCATGCCCGAGCCGCCGGCACCGACGACGACGACGTCGAAGCGGCGCCGGGGGAGGGACTTGGTGTTCATTGCCATCGTTGTTCTCTATTCCGTCCGCCAGCGCGTCAAAGGCGCCACAGCACCTGCACCATCCAGCCCGTGCAGCCGACGAGCCAGACGATCGTCGCCACCTGCAGCACGAGGCGCGCGCCGACCGGCTTGACGTAGTCCATCCAGATGTCGCGCACGCCGACCCACGCGTGCCAGGCGAGCGCGACGATGACCGCGAAGGTCAGGAACTTCATCCACTGCGCCGAGAAGATGCCGGCCCAGCGCTCGTAGCCGAGCGGCCGGCCGGGCCACAGCAGCTGCACCAGCAACACGAAGGT
Source organism: Betaproteobacteria bacterium (assembly GCA_016716535.1). Taxonomy (GTDB): domain Bacteria; phylum Pseudomonadota; class Gammaproteobacteria; order Burkholderiales; family Burkholderiaceae_C; genus Rubrivivax. The sequence continues at coordinate 382,740 of JADJWD010000006.1, forward strand.
GAACAGCGCCATCAGCGCCGCCGTGACGCGCTGGCTGAGCCAGTCGCGCAAGCCGTAGTGCGCGCCGACGACGACGCGCTTGGAACCGTAGTTGACCTCGGACATCGCTTGCCCTGTGCTCTGTGGTTGCCGTGCTCAGTACCAGCCGAACAGCTTGCCCATCAGCGCCAGCGTCAGGACGATGCTGACGACGAGCGTGACGATCGCCGAGCTGCGGCCCTGCTCCTTGGTGACGCTGTGCGTGGCGTCCATCCACAGGTGGCGCACGCCGGCGATCGCGTGGTGCAGGTAGGCCCAGATCAGCGCCAGCGTCACCAGCTTGACGGCCCAGGCGGGGACGACGCCGATGCCGGCCAGGTACGCGCTCGTGAAGCGCTCGTAGCTGACTTCGGAAGTGAGCGACACGTCGAACAGCCAGACGACAAACGGCAGCAGCACGAACATCAGCGCGCCGCTGGCGCGGTGCAGGATCGAGACGACGCCGGCCAGCGGCAGCCGGTAGCCGAGCGCGTCGATGAGGCGCATCGTGCCGGGCCGCGCTCGCGAAAGGCGGCGCCCTGCCGCGGTGGTTCCGGAGGTGTCTGCCATGCCTGCTCGCCCTCGTTCTTCGTGCTGTCGTATCTGCCTGATGCGTCGCGCGCAACCTTCGAAGTCTATTGCAATGCAGCAGGCTTACGCGAAGGCGCTGGCGCGGGCGTCAGTTCAGCTCGTTGCGATAGTGATGCCCCGCCGTGTGATACAGCCCGCGGCGCAGCTCGACCGGCCGGTCGCCGTAGGTGAACGAGCGCCGCTCCACTTCCAGCAACGGCGTGCCCGGGGCCAGGTGCAACAGCTTCGCCTCGGCCTCGCCGGCGGCGATGGCGCGGATCTTCTCTTCGGCACGGATCATGCGCACCGAGTACTCGGCCTCGAACAGCCGATACAGCGGCCCGCGCCACTGCTCGAGCTTCGTCGCATCGAGCCCCTTGAAGAGCGTGCCGGGCAGCCAGAGATCGTCGAGGACGACCGGCCGCTCGCCATCGAGCAGCAGCCGGCGCACTTCGACGACCGGCTCGCCGGGCGCGAGGTGCAGCGCGCGCGCCACGTCATCGCTGCTGCGCATGCGGCGGCAGTCGAGCAGGCGGCGCTTCAAGAGCGGCAGCGCACCGCCGTCGGTCGCCAGGCGCAGGAAGCGGTAGCGCGTGCCTTCCTCGGCGTGCGTGGCGACGAAGGTGCCCCTTGCCTTGGCGGCGCACGACGAGGTTCTCGGCCGCCATCTCGTCGATCGCCTTGCGCACCGTGCCCTGGCTGACCTTGAAGCGCGCGGCGAGGTCGACTTCGCTCGGGATCGGCTGGCCGGGCTGCCATTCGCCGAGCTGCAGGCCACGCAGCAGCAGCGACTTGATCTGCTGGTACAGCGGCACGAAGGCCGGCAGCGGCTCGGCCGGCTGCACGGCGCTGGTGCCGGGCTGCAACGCACCGCGGTCGGCCGGCAGCTCGTCTGGCGGCGTCACAGCAGCGGCAGCAGCAACCGGGGGAGCCATGGTGCGCCATTGTCGTGCATCACTCATGCATAAGACATAAGAGTGGCGTCAGCCCCCTCGGTAGAATCCCGGCCCCGTCGTCGACCGGTTTTCCCCGCCTGCCGCCGCCCCAACCCCCGATCGCGAACGCCGCGCGTTCGCCCCACTTCGCCAGGAGTCCCCAATGAGCAAGAAGCCCGTCCGCGTTGCCGTTACCGGTGCCGCCGGCCAGATCGGTTATGCGCTGCTGTTCCGCATCGCCAGCGGCGAGATGCTCGGCAAGGCCCAGCCGGTGATCCTGCAGTTGCTCGAAGTGCCGGCCGAAGGGCCGCAGAAGGCGCTGAAGGGCGTGATGATGGAACTCGAGGACTGCGCCTTCCCGCTGCTGCACGGCATGCAGGCGCACGGCGACCCGAACACCGCGTTCAAGGACGCCGACTACGCGCTGCTCGTCGGCTCGATGCCGCGCAAGGCCGGCATGGAGCGCTCGGAACTGCTGTCGATCAACGGCCAGATCTTCATCGGCCAGGGCAAGGCGCTCAACGACCACGCCAGCCGCAACGTCAAGGTGCTGGTCGTCGGCAACCCGGCCAACACCAACGCCTGGATCGCGATGAAGAGCGCGCCCGACCTGCCGCGCGAGAACTTCACCGCGATGCTGCGCCTGGACCACAACCGCGCGCTGAGCCAGGTGGCCGCCAAGACCGGCAAGCCGGTCGCCTCGATCAAGAAGCTCGGCGTGTGGGGCAACCACAGCCCGACGATGTACGCCGACTACCGCTTCGCGACGATCGACGGCCAAAGCGTCAAGGCGATGATCAACGACCAGGCGTGGAACAAGGACGTCTTCCTGCCGACGGTGGGCAAGCGCGGCGCCGCGATCATCGAGGCGCGCGGCCTCAGCTCGGCGGCCAGCGCCGCCAACGCCGCCATCGACCACATGCGCGACTGGGCGCTCGGCACCAACGGCGAATGGGTGACGATGGGCGTGCCGAGCAACGGCGACTACGGCATCCCGAAGGACCTGATGTTCGGCTTCCCGGTCACCTGCGAAGGCGGCAAGTACAAGATCGTGCAGGGGCTCGAGATCGACGCCTTCTCGCAGGAGTGCATCAACAAGACGATGGCCGAACTGCAAGGCGAGCAGGACGGCGTGAAGCACCTGCTCTGAGCGCGCTGATCGGCGCCCGGTCTCGCGAACTGATCGGCCTTCGCTGATGTTCTCTCCCAGCGTCGCCGCGGCGCGCCACCGAAGCCGCGGCGATGCTGCACCTGCCCTGGCCTGACCTCGTGGCCATCGCCGCGGCGGTGGCGCTGGGCTACACGCTCTTCGGCTTCGGCGGCTTCGGCGCCAACGTCGTCGCGTTGCCTTTGCTCGCGCACTGGGTGCCGCTGCGCTTTGCGGTGCCGATGATGCTGCTGCTGGACCTGAGCGCGGCGTCGTTCCTGGGCTTGCGCAACCGGCGGCTCATCGAGTGGCGCGAGCTTGCGCGCCTGCTGCCGTGGATGCTGGGCGGCATGCTGATCGGCGCGACGGTGCTGGCGCAGGCCGGCGACCGGCTGCTGCTGGCGCTGCTGGGCGCCTTCGTGCTGGCGGTGGCGAGCTGGAGCCTCTTCGGCGCCGCTGGTGCGCACAGCACGGCGCCCACATCACCGCGCTGGGCGCTGCCGGTGGGCCTGACCGGCGGCGTGTTTTCGGCGCTCTTCGGCAGCGGCGGGCCGCTGTACACGATCTACCTCGCACGGCGCGTCGTCGACCCGGCGCGGCTGCGCGCGAGCATCGCCGCGCTGATCCTCGGCGCGGCCTCGGTGCGCGGCGTGCTCTTCCTCGTCAACGGCCTGCTCGCGCAGCCGGGGCTCTTGGCCACGTCGCTGGCGCTGCTGCCGGGCGCGGCGCTCGGCTACTTCGTCGGCAGCCGCCTGCATGCGCACCTGCCCGCCGCGCGCGTGCGCCAGGGCGTGTGGCTGATGCTGATCGGCAGCGGCGCGAGCCTGCTGTGGCGCAGCCTCTAGCGAATCCCGTTCAGGCTGAGCCTGTCGAAGCCCCTCAGCAGATCTTCGTCTTCAGGTACTCGCGGAACGCCGGCCCCAGCTCCGGGTGCTTCATCCCGGAGTTCGACGTTGGCCTCGAGGAAACCCTCGCGGCTGCCGCAGTCGTAGCGCGTGCCTTCGTAGCGGTAGGCGTGCACCTTCTCGCGCTTGAGCAGCGAGGCGATGGCGTCGGTGAGCTGGATCTCGCCGCCGACGCCGCGCACGTTGTTCGCCAGCTCGTGGAAGATGCCCGGCGTCAGGATGTAGCGCCCGGCCACGCCCAGGCGCGACGGCGCCACCTCCGGCGCGGGCTTCTCGACGATGCGGCGCACGTCCACCGTCACGTCGTCGACCTGGTCGCCGTCGACGATGCCGTAGCGGCGCGTCTGGTCCTGGGCACCTCGCGCACGGCGAGGATCGAGGTGCGCCAGCGTTCGTACTGCTTGACCATCTGCGCCAGCACCGGCGTGTCGCCGATCATCAGGTCGTCGGCCAGCAGCACCGCGAACGGGTCGCCGTTGACGAGCCGGTGCGCGCACATCACCGCGTGCCCCAGGCCCAGCGCCTGCGCCTGGCGCACGTAGACGCAATCCATGTCGTCGGGCTTGACGCGCCGCACGACATCGAGCAGTTCCTGCTTGCCGGCCTGCTCGAGCGCCTGCTCGAGTTCCCACGTGAGGTCGAAGTGGTCCTCGATCGAGCGCTTGTGCCGCCCGGTGACGAAGATCATCTGCCGCACGCCGGCGGCGTAGGCCTCCTCGACCGCGTACTGGATCAGCGGCTTGTCCACCACCGGCAGCATCTCCTTGGGCTGCGCCTTGGTAGCGGGCAGGAAGCGGGTGCCGAGCCCGGCGACGGGGAAGACGGCCTTGCGGATCTGGGGAATGGACATCATCGTAGGTTCGAGTCTCGTGGCAGGCCCCGCACGGCAAGCCGCGGGCCCGCGGGCCGACCGCGTCTGAAGCGGCCGATCGCCGCACGGACGATGTTGCATCAATCCCCTTGCCTCGGCCCCACCGTGGGCACAGGTGAGCCCCCTAGTGCCGGGGATTGGCCCGGGATCAGATGTGAATCAGGGCAACTGCGTCACGGCAGCGATGTCCGCGTTAACCTCGCGGCCGGCCTGCCCTCTGCCTGCCCCGAAAACCCTGCCATGCCCGAGACGCTGCACCCCCGCTTAGCGCTGTTCGACCCCGACGAGCGCGCCGTCTCGGCGCTGCCGGTGTGCGACCACTACTGCGGCGTCGAAGCGCGCATGCGCAAGAGCCTCGAGCTGCAAGGCGAACTCGGGCCCGTGTTCGACGTGACGCTGGACAACGAGGACGGCGCACCGGTCGGCGGCGAGGTCGAGCACGCGCAGATGATCGCCGAGATGCTGGGCTCATCCGCCAACCGCTTCGGCCGCGTCGGCGTGCGCCTGCTGCCGGTGGACCACCCCTGCTTCACCGAGGTGGCGGCCATCGTGCTCGCGGCGAGCCAGCCGCCGGCCTATCTGATGATCCCCAAGCCGCGCGGGCTGGCCGACTTGCAGCGCGCCGGCAAGCTCGTCGTCGACGCCGGCGGCGCGATGGTGCCGCTGCATGCGCTGGTCGAGACGCACGGGGCGCTGGCCGAAGTGCAGGCGATGGCTGCGCACCCGCGCATCGAGTCGCTGAGCTTCGGGCTGATGGACTTCGTCTCGGCGCACCGCGGCGCGATCCCGCAGTCGGCGATGGGCGTGACCGGCCAGTTCGAGCACCCGCTCGTCGTGCGCGCCAAGCTCGAGATCGCCGCCGCCTGCCACGCGCACGGCAAGGTGCCTTCGCACTGCGTCGTCACCGAGTTCCGCAACTTCGAGGCGCTGGCGCAGGCGGCGCAGCGCGCGGCGCGCCAGCTCGGCTACACGCGCATGTGGAGCATCCACCCGGCGCAGGTGAAGATCATCGTCGAGGCATTCGCGCCGACCACCGCCGAAGTCGACCTGGCGATCGAGATCATCGACGCGGCCGAGCGCGCGCAGTGGGCGCCGATCCGCCACCGCATGCTCGGCGAAGACCGCCTGCACGACCGTGCGAGCTACCGCTACTTCTGGCAGGTGCTCGAACGCGCGCACCGCACCAGCAGCGCCACCGGCGCGCAACTGCCGGCCGAGGTGCGGGAGCGGTGGTTCGGGTGAAAGCCTAAAGGCGGCGAGGTTGGACAGCGCCAGGGACGCGGCGATGGACGCGGCGGTGTTCGCGGCATCGTGGGCGCGTGCCTGGCGCGGCCTGAGCGCGCACAGCGACGGCGTCGCTCTGCGCGACACGCTGCTCGCGCGCTACGCCGAGCCGCACCGCCACTACCACACGACGCAGCACCTCGCGGAGTGCCTCGCGCACTTCGAGACGCTGCGCGACGCGCCGGATCACGCGGCCGCGGTCGAGATGGCGCTGTGGTTCCACGACGCCGTCTACGACCTCGGCGCGGCCGACAACGAAAGCCGCAGCGCCACGTGGGCACGTGAGGCGCTCGGCAAGGCCGGCGTTGCAGCCGGCGCCGCCGCGCGCGTCGAGGCGCTGGTGCTCGCAACGAAGCACGCCGCGCCACCGGTCACGCGCGACGAGCAGGTGCTGATCGACATCGACCTCGCGATCCTCGGCGCCGAGCCCGCGCGCTTCGCCGAATACGAGGGCCAGGTGCGCGCCGAATACGCGCACGTGCCGGCGGTGCTCTACGCGCCGCGGCGCTGTGCGCTGCTGCAAGGATTTCTCGACCGCGACGCGATCTATCACACGCCGGCGATGCACCGGCGGCTCGAGGCGCGGGCGCGGGAGAACCTGGCGCGGTCGGTGGCCGCGCTGTCAGCGATGCCCGGCGGCGCCGGCTGACTGCATCACCTGCGCCACCACCGCCAGCGCAATCACCTCGGGCTCCTTGCCTTCGATGCCCTCGAGGCCGATCGGGCAGGTGATGCGCTGAACAAGCGCCGGCGCAAAGCCGCGTTCGGCGAGGCGGTGCTCGAAGCGTTTGCGCTTGGTCTTGCTGCCGATCAGGCCGAAGAAGCCGAAGTCGCCACGCTTCAGGATCGCCTGCGTCAGCGCGAGATCGAGGTCGTGGCTGTGCGTCAGCACGAGGTAGAAGGCACCGGCCGGCGCACTGCGCACCTCGGCCTCGACCGGCTCGACGCAGACGCGTTCGATGTGCGGCGGCAGCGGCTCGGTCGGAAACTCGCTTTCGCGCTCGTCGATCCACTGCACACGGCACGGCAGCGTGGCCAACAGCCGCACGATCGCGCGGCCGACGTGGCCGGCGCCGTAGAGCTGCAGATGAAAACGCGGCGCGGGTGGCGCCCACGCGGCCGGCTCGGCCGCGGCGAGCGGCGTGAACACGAGGTCGAGCGCGCCACCGCAGCATTGGCCGAGGCTCGGGCCTAACGCGACATGTGTGACGTGGCGGCGCTGCGACCCGTCGCCGTGTGCGCAATGCGCGCCGTTCGCAAGCATCGCGCGCGCGCGCTCGATCGCCTGCAACTCGAGATGCCCGCCGCCGATCGTGCCCAGCACCTCGTCGGCAGCCACCAGCATGCGCGTGCCGCTCTCCCGCGGCACCGAGCCCTTCGTGGGCCCGACCTCGACGACGACGGCGGGCCGCCGTTCGGCGAGCCAGGCGAGCGCGAGGGTTCGGATATCGAGCACTTCGACAAGCTCGGTGCGAACGGCTTTTCACGGGCCCTTCGACACCTCAGGGCGAACGGAGGTGACAACCTCCACCGCCCTCAACACCGCCTCCGCCGTCGCCGGCGCCCGCAGCGGCGGGTCGGTGCGGTGCCCGCCAGCCGCCGACACAGCGTCGCGGATCGCGAGGAAGACCGAGAACGGCAGCAGCAGCGGCGGCTCGCCGACGGCCTTGCTGCGGTGGATCGTCTCGGCCGGGTGGTCGGCTTCGCCGGCGCGGAAGAGCCGCGTCACGAACTCGGCCGGCGCGTCGTTGGCGCACGGGATCTTGTAGGTGCTCGGTGCATGCGTCGTCAGCAAACCGGTCTGCGGATGCCAGACGAGTTCTTCCATCGTCAGCCAGCCCATGCCCTGGATGAACGCGCCCTCGACCTGGCCGATGTCGACGGCCGGATTCAGCGAGCGGCCCGCGTCGTAGAGAAGGTGCGCGGCCAGCAAGCGGCTCTCGCCGGTGAGCGTGTCGATCACCACCTCGCTCATCGCCGCGCCATAGGCGAAGTAATAGAAGGGGTTGCCCTGCATCGTCTCGCGGTCCCAGCTCAGCCCCGGCGTCGCGTAGAAGCCGTCGCTCCACAGCTGCACGCGCGCCAGGTACGCGGCCTGCACGAGTTCGGCGAAGGGCAGCGTCGTCGTCGCGCCGGGCGCACCGGCCGTGACCTGCCCGGCCGCGAAGCGCACGTCGGCCGCACGCCCGCCGAAGCGCTCGGCCGCGAATGCCGCGAGCCGCTCGCGCACCTGCCGCGCCGCGTCTTCGGCCGCCTTGCCGTTCAAGTCGCTGCCGGTGCTGGCCGCGGTGGCCGACGTGTTGGCGACCTTGTGCGTGTCGGTCGCGGTGCAGCGCACGGCCTCGAACGGCACGCCGAGCGTGTGCGCGACGACCTGCGCCACCTTGGTGTTCAGGCCCTGGCCCATCTCGGTGCCGCCGTGGTTCACGAGCACCGAGCCATCGGTGTAGACGTGTACCAGCGCGCCGGCCTGGTTCAGGTGCACGACGTTGAAGCTGATGCCGAACTTCACCGGCGTCAGCGCGACGCCGCGCTTCAACACCGGGCTCGTCGCGTTGAAGGCCGCCGCGGCGGCGCGCCGCTTCGCATAACCGCTCGTGCGTTCGAGTTCGGCGACGAGTTCGTCGACGACGTTGTCGCGCACCGTCTGCCCGTACGGCGTGACGTTGTTCGACTTGACTCCGTAGAAGTTCGCGCGGCGTACCGCAAGCGCGTCGAGCCGCAGTTCGCGCGCGATCGAGTCGAGCAGCATCTCGACCGCAAACGCGCCCTGCGGCCCACCGAAGCCGCGAAACGCCGTGTTGCTCTGCGTGTTCGTCTTCGCGCAGTAGCCGTGCAGCGCCACGTGCGGCAGCCAGTAGGCGTTGTCGAAGTGGCACAGCGCCCGCGTCATCACCGGCCCGGAGAGATCCGCCGAGTGGCCGGCGTTGGCGATCATCGTCACCTCGGCGCCGAGGATGCGGCCGGCGTCGTCGTAGCCGACCTCGGCGTCGAAGACGAAGCCGTGCCGCCGCCCGGTGACGAGGAAGTCGTCGTCGCGGTCGACGCGCAGCTTCACCGGCCGGCCGAGCCTGGCGGCGGCGACGGCCGCGCAGCAGGCGAAGATCGCCGACTGGCTCTCCTTGCCGCCGAAGCCGCCGCCCATGCGCCGGCACTCGATCTGCACGGCGTTCGCGGCGCGGCCGAGCGCGTGCGCGACGACGTGCTGCATTTCGCTCGGGTGCTGCGTCGAGCACAGCACCTTCATGCCGGCACCCTCGGCCGGCAGCGCGTAGGCGATCTGGCCCTCGAGATAGAACTGCTCCTGGCCGCCGAGCTCGATGCGCCGCTGCATGCGCCGCGGCGCGGCGGCGATCGCGGCGCGCGCATTACCGCGGCTCAGGTGCATCGGCGGCAGCACGTACTGGCCGACCGCGTGTGCGGCTTCGGCGGTGAGCACTGGCGGCAGCGGTTTCGCAATCACCACCTTCTTCGCGAGTGCCGCGGCGCGCCGCGCGGCTTCGCGCGTGCGCGCGACGACGATGAAGACCGGCTGGCCGAGGTAACGCAACGTCGCCCCCGCCTCGCCGGCGAGGATCGGGTCGTCGTGGACGAGCGGGCCACAGTCATTGAGCCCGGGGATGTCGGCGGCCGTCAGCACCGCGACGACGCCCGGCATGGCGCGCACGAGGTCGAGGTCGAGGCGCTCGATGACGCCGTGCGCGAGCGGCGACAGGCCGAGCGCGGCGTGCAGCGTCCCGGCGAGTTCCGGGATGTCGTCGGTGTACGGCGCGGCGCCGGCGACGTGCAGCGCGGCGGATTCGTGCGGCAGCGGCTTGCCGGCGACGGCGAAGGGGGTGGCAGCAACGGCTTCCTTCGCGGCCGCGGGCAGATCGGCGGGCTTGTTCATCGCGGGTGCTCCGATTCTTCAACGCGCAGCATCAAGCCGCCTCACCGCTGCGCGCAAACACGCTGACCTCGCTCTCGGCCAGCGGCGCGTCGCGCCGCGTTTCGAGCCAGAAGCGCCTGAGCAGGTTGCCGGCCACCTGCGCCCGATAGGCTGCGCTGGCGCGCATGTCGGTCAGCGGCTTGAAGTCCTCGGCCATTGCGGCGATGCCGGCGGCGAGCGTCGCTTCGTCCCAGCGCCGGCCGACGATGGCTGTCTCGGCCGCCGCGGCGCGCTTGACGATCGCGGCCAGCCCGCCGAAGGCGAGCCGCGCCTCGCGCACGACACCCGCCGCATCGAGCCGGATCGCCAGGCCCGCGCTCACCGCCGAGATGTCGGAGTCGAAGCGCTTGCTGACCTTGTAGGCGCGCAGCGTGGCCGGATTGTCCAGCGGCACTTCAATGGCCTGCACGAACTCACCGCGCTCGAGGCGGTTCTTCATGTAGTCGACGTAGAAGTCGGCGAGCGCCATGCGGCGCACGCGCCCGCCCTGGCGCAGCACGAGCTGCGCATCGAGCGCGATCAGCACCGGCGCCGAGTCGCCGATCGGCGAGCCGTTGGCGACGTTGCCGCCCATCGTGCCCGCCTCGCGCACCGGCCGTGAAGCGAAGCGCAGCCACATGTCGCGCAGAACCGGCCAGCGCGCGTGCAGCGCGCCCCAGGCGGCTTCGAGCGTGGCGCCGGCGCCGATCGAGAGCACCTGGCGGCCAGCGACTTGCTGCTCCTCGATCGCACGCAACTCGCGCACATCGCCGACGTAGATGACAGCGGGCAGTTCGCGCAGTTGCTTCGTCACCCACAGGCCCACGTCGGTGCTGCCGGCGACGAGCCGCGCATCGGGCCGCGCGACGCGCAGCGCCGCGAGTTCGTCCAGCGTGCGCGGCGCGTGGAAGTCGGCGCGGTCCAGCGACGCATCCGCCGCCAGCGTCTTCAGCGCCTGCACGACCGGCGCCGTGTCGAGCCGCCGCGCCGGCGCCTCGAACATCTGCTCGCCCGCATCGAGGATCGGCCGATAGCCGGTGCAGCGGCACAAGTTGCCCGAGAGGTCATCGGCCAACTGCTGGCGCGTCGGCCGCGTGCCGGCGGTCTGGTGGCGTTCGTAGCAGGCAAAGAGGCTCATCACGAAGCCCGGCGTGCAGAACCCGCATTGCGAGCCGTGGCAGGCGACGAGCGACTGCTGCACCGGGTGCAGCGCGGCCGGCGGGTTCATCGCCGTCACGTCTTCCACCGTGAACAGCGCCTTGCCGTCCAGCGTCGGCAGGAAGCGGATGCAGGCGTTCACCGGCTTCAGCTCGAGCGCGCCATCGGCACCGAGTTCGCCGACCACCACGGTGCAGGCACCGCAGTCGCCCTCGGCGCAGCCTTCCTTCGTGCCGGTGCACAGCGCCTCTTCGCGCAGCCATTCGAGCACGGTGCGCGTGGCGCGCTCCGGCGTCGCCTCGACGATGGCGCCGCGGTGGAAGAAGCGGATCGGGCGGGCAGGCGTGGAGGCAGAGGAGGTCATGCGAGGTCGTCGTACGCTCGGTGATTACCCGGAAGGTACTCCGGTTCGCCGCTGCGGAGATACGATCGAACGAATATTGGATATGCCGCACAGCATATGGCGAACCGCGCGTCGTTCGACACCATAGACCTCCACCTCATCCGGGTCTTGCACACCGTGATCACCGAACGGAGCGTCTCACGTGCCGCGTTGAAGCTGGCGAGCAGCCAGCCGGCCGTCAGCGCGCAGCTCAAGAGGCTGCGCGAGCTGACCGGCGACCCGCTGCTCGTGCGCGCCGGCCAGCAGATGATGCCCACCGAGACGGCGCTGTCGCTCGTCGAGCCCGCCAGCCGCGTGCTGCACGAGGCCGAGCGCCTGTTCAGCCCGAAGGCGCGCGAGCGCGGCTTCGGCTCGGAGGCCGAGGTCGCGAAGATCACCGCCACCTTCCGCGTCGCCGCCAGCGACTATCTCGACCCGCTCTTCCTGCCGTCGCTCGTGGCGCACCTTCAGCGCGTCGCGCCGCTGGCACGGCTGGAGCTGATGCCGCTGTCGCGCGAGTACGACTACCGCCGCCATCTCGCGGTGGGTGACGTCGATCTCGTCATCGGCAACTGGCTCGAGCCGCCCGAGGAGCTGCATCTCGCGCGGCTGGTCAGCGACGAGGTCGTCTGCCTCGTCGCCGAAGATCACCCGGCAGCGCGCGCCGGGGCACGCGGTTGGACGATCGCGCGGTATCTCGAATGTGAGCATGTCGCGCCGATGCCGATGCATCCGGGCGCGTTGGGCGTCATCGACCAGCATCTCGCCGCCGCCGGCGCGCGCCGCAACATCACCGTGCGCGCGTCGCACTTCAGCCTGATCCCGCTGATGGTGGCCGACACGTGGCTCGTGCTGACGACCGGGCGGCTCTTCTGCAGCCGCTATGTCGACACGCTGCCGGTGCGCATCGTCAAGTGCCCGGTGGCGTTCCCGCCGCTCAGCTACTACCAGCTCTGGCACGACCTGACGCACACCGCGGCGTCGATGCGCTGGTTCCGCGAGCAGGTGCGCGAGGTGGCGCGCGGGTTGACGCGGCGGGCGCTGCCCGGGCGGGTGGCGGCGTGAAGGCCTGGCGCGCCGACCTGCTCGACTTCACCGCCGCGCCCGCCTGGGGCGACACGGTGGCGGCGGGTGCCGTGCGCTATCGCCCCGACCACTGGCTCGTCGTCGACGACGCCGGCCGCATCGCCGCCGTGCAACCCGAAGCGCCCGCCGAGGGCATCGAACGCGTCGAAGACCACCGCGGCCAGTTGCTGCTGCCCGGCTTCATCGACACCCACGTGCACAGCCCGCAGATCGGCGTCATCGCCAGCTACGGCACGGCGCTGCTCGACTGGTTGAACGACTACACCTTCCCGGCCGAGCGCGCCTGGGCCGACCCCGAGATCGCGGCGCGCGGCAGCGAGCATTTTCTCGATGCGCTGCTCGCGCACGGCACCACCACCGCGGCGGTGTTCCCCACCGTGCACAAGATCGCCGCCGATGCGCTGCTCACGGCCGCCGCGGCGCGCGGCATGGCGCTCGTCGCCGGCAAGGTGCTGATGGACCGCCATGCGCCGGACGGCCTGCGCGACGACGACGTCGCCACCGCCGAGCGCGACTGCATCGACCTCATCGCCCGCTGGCACAACCGCGGCCGCAACCGCTACGCCGTCACCGTGCGCTTCGCGCCGACGAGCACGCCCGAACAGCTCGCGATGGCGGGCGCCCTGTGCCGCAGCGATGCGAGCCTGTACATGCAGACGCACGTCGCCGAGAACCGCGACGAGGTGCGCTGGGTCGGCCAGCTTTTCCCGCACGCGCGCAGCTATCTCGACGTGTACGCAAGCGCCGGCCTGCTCCACCCGCGCTCCATCCTGGCGCACGGCATCTGGCTCGACGACGACGATCGCGCGGCACTGCGCGACGCCGGTGCGCAGGTCGCGTTCTGCCCGAGCAGCAACCTCTTCCTCGGCAGCGGCCTGTTCGACTGGCCGGCGATGATCGCCGCCGGCGCCGCGGTCAGCGTCGCCAGCGACGTGGGCGGCGGCACGAGCCTCGCGATGCAGCGCACGCTCGCCGATGCGTACAAGGTCCAGGCGCTCGCCGGCCACCGCCTCACCGCGTGGACGGCGCTGCACGCCGCGACGCGCGGCGCGGCCGAGGCGCTGCAACTCGGGCACGAGATCGGCACGCTCGAGCCCGGGCGCGTCGCGGACTTCGCCATCTGGCGCTGGGCCGCGAACCCGGTCGATGCCGAGCGCCAGCGGCTGGCCCGCGACTTGCACGAGAAGCTCTTCGCGTGGATCACGCTGGCCGATGATCGCCACCTCGTCGGCACCTGGGTCGCGGGGCAGCAGCGCTTCGCTGCGGCCGGCACACCGGCAAGTGACCGAAACGACAACGAAAGGAGCGCGGCATGAACCCTCGAGCCTCAGGGCCTGGATCGCCCGGAACTCCCGCCTCATCGGAGTTCAGCGCCACCCCGCTGCGCCTGGAGCTGACCGGCATCACGAAGCAGTATCCGGCCGTGCGCGCCAACGACAACGTGAGCCTGCGCGTCAAGCCCGGCGAGATCCACGCCGTGCTCGGCGAGAACGGCGCCGGCAAGAGCACGATGATGAAGATGATCTACGGTGCGGTGCAGCCCGACGCCGGCGAGATCCGCTTCAACGGCCAGCGCGTGCACATCGCCAGCCCGGCGGCCGCGCGCCGGCTGGGCATCAGCATGGTCTACCAGCACTTCTCGCTGTTCGACACGCTGACGGCGGCCGAGAACGTCTGGCTCGGCCTCGACAAGGGGCTCGCGCTGCCCGAGGTGACGCGGCGCATCGGCGAAGTGGCGCACACCTACGGCCTCGACGTCGAAGCGCTGCGGCCGGTGCACACGCTGTCGGTCGGCGAGCGCCAGCGCGTCGAGATCATCCGCGCGCTGCTGACCGACCCGCAACTGCTGATCCTCGACGAGCCGACCTCGGTGCTGACGCCGCAGGCCGTCGACAAGCTCTTCGTCACGCTGCGCCAGCTCGCGGACAAGGGCACGAGCATCCTCTACATCAGCCACAAGCTCGACGAGATCCGCTCGCTCTGCCACCACTGCACGGTGCTGCGGGGCGGCAAGGTCACCGGCGAGGTGGACCCGACGCGCGAGAGCAACGCGAGCCTGTCGCGGCTGATGATCGGCGCCGAACCGCCGGAGTTGAAGCGCGAGCAGCGGGCCGCCGGCCCGATCGTGCTCGCCGTCAAGGGCCTGGGCCTCGCGAAGCAGGACCAGTTCGGCGTCGAGCTGAAGGACATTGCGTTCGACGTGCGCGCCGGCGAGATCGTCGGCATGGCCGGCGTTTCGGGCAACGGCCAGCAGGAGCTGCTGGCGGCGCTTTCGGGTGAAGACCGGCGCGCCGCGCCCGGCGCGATCACCTTGTTCGGCAAGCCGATCGGCGACCACTCGCCTCGCCACCGCCGGAAGGTTGGCCTGCACTTCGTGCCCGAGGAGCGCCTGGGCCGCGGCGCGGTGCCGACGATGACGCTGGCGTCGAACACGCTGCTCACGCGCACCGAGGCCGTGATGGGCAATGGCTGGGTGCGCACGCCGCAGGTCGCGGCGCTGGCCGCGCGGATCATCGAGCGCTTCAACGTCAAGGCCGGCGGGCCGGGCGCGGCGGCGAAGTCGCTGTCGGGCGGCAACCTGCAGAAGTTCATCGTCGGCCGCGAGATCGACGCGAGCCCGAAGCTGCTCGTCGTCAGCCAGCCGACGTGGGGCGTGGACGTCGGCGCCGCGGCGCTGATCCGCGGCGAGCTGCTGGCGCTGCGCGACGCGGGCTGCGCGCTGCTCGTCGTCAGCGAGGAGCTGGACGAACTCTTCGAGATCAGCGACCGGCTCGTCGTCATCGCGCAAGGGCGCGTGTCGCCGTCGATCGCGGTGGGCGACGCGACGATCGAACGGATCGGCGAGTGGATGAGCGGGTTGTGGGGCAGCGGCAGCATCGCGGGTGATGCAAGTGCTGCGCGGACGGCCACGCCCGCCGCGATGGAGGTGCGCCATGCTCAAGCTTGAACCCCGCGCGCAGCCGTCGCAGGCGATGAGCCTCGCTTCGCCGCTGATCGCGCTCGTGCTCACCGCGCTGCTCGCGGCGATCCTCTTCGCCGCGCTCGGCAAGGACCCGCTGCGCGGGCTCGAGGTCTTCTTCGTCGAGCCGCTGAACGGCCGGCGGCAGGTCGCCGAGGTGCTGCTGAAGGCGACGCCGCTGATCGTCATCGCGCTGGGCCTCGCGGTGTGTTACCGCGCCAACGTCTGGAACATCGGCGCCGAAGGGCAGTACCTGCTCGGCGCGGTGGCCGGCGGCGGCGTCGCGTTGTGGCTCACCACGGCCGGCATCGTGCTGCCGAAGATCGCGAGCCTGCCGCTGATCCTCATCGCCGGCGTGCTCGGCGGCATGGCCTGGGCGGCGCTTGTGGCCCTCTTGCGCGACCGCTTCAACGCCAACGAGATTCTGGTCAGCCTGATGCTCGTCTACGTCGCGCAGCAGCTCGTCAACTGGCTCGTCTTCGGGCCGTGGAAAGACCCGCAGGGCTTCAACTTCCCGCAGACGAAGACGTTCGATGCGAGCACCTGGATGCCGCTGCTGCTCGAGCGCACGCGCCTGAACATCGGCTTCGTCATCGCGCTCGTCGCCGTCGCGCTGACGTGGCTCTTCATGTTCCGCATGTACCGCGGCTACCAGTTGCAGGTCGGCGGCCTGGCGCCGGCGGCGGCGCGGTATGCGGGCTTCAGCTCGCGCGCGGCGTTGTGGCTGGCGCTGATGATCTCCGGCGGCCTCGCGGGGCTGGCCGGTGCGATGGAAGCGGCCGGGCCGCTGCGGCAGCTCACGCCGCACATCAGCACCGGGCTCGGCTTCACGGCGATCATCGTCGTCTTCGTCGGCCGGCTGCATCCGCTGGGCATCGTCTTCGCCGGCATCCTGCTGTCGATGATGCTGATCGGCGGCGAGTTGTCGCAGTCGCGCCTCGGGCTGCCGAACGCGCTGACCGGCGTCTTCCAGGGCCTGCTGCTCGTCATCCTGCTCGCCTGCGACACGCTGATCCATTACCGGCTGCGCATCACTTCGCGGCCGGTTGTTGTTGCCGCCAAGGAGGCCGCATGAACGAAATCGCGCTTCTCGTCGCCGCGTCGCTGCTGGCCGGCACGCCGCTGGCGCTGGCGGGCCTGGGCCTCCTGATCAACGAACGCGCGGGCGTGCTGAACCTCGGCGCCGAGGGGATGATGCTCGTGGCCGCGGTCACCGGCTTCGGGGTCGCGTTCACGACCGGCAGCGACACGCTCGCCTTCGTCGCCGGCGCCGCCGCCGGCGCCGTGCTTGCCGCCGCGTTCGGCCTGCTCGTCATCTGGCTCAACACGAACCAGTACGCCACGGGCCTCGCGCTGAGCCTCTTCGGCTACGGCTTCTCGGCCTTCGTCGGCGTCGCGTTCGTCGGGCAGAAGCTCTCCGAGCGGCAGCCGTTCGAGGTGCCGGTGCTGGCCGACCTGCCGCTCGTCGGCGCGGCGTTCTTCAAGCAGCACCCGATGGTCTACATCACCGTCGCGCTGACCGCCGCGCTCGTCTGGTTCCTCTACAAGAGCCGCGCCGGCCTGGTGCTGCGCGCCATCGGCGAGAGCCCGGAGTCGGCGCACGCGCTCGGCTACAAGGTGCGGCTGCTGCGCCTGGGCGCGGTGGTCTTCGGCGGCGCGCTGTGCGGGCTGGCCGGTGCGTTCCTGTCGGTCGTCTACGCGCCGCTGTGGGTGGAGGGCATCACCGCCGGCCGCGGCTGGATCGCGCTGGCGCTGACGACGTTCGCGACCTGGCGGCCGATCCGCGTGCTGCTCGGCGCCTACCTCTTCGGCGGCGTGACGATGCTGCAGTTCCATCTGCAAGGCCAGGGCGTCGACATCGCGGCGCAGTTCCTCGCGATGCTGCCGTACCTGGCGACGATCGTCGTGCTGGCGCTGATCAGCCGCAACGCCACCTTCATCCGCGTCAACATGCCGGCGTCGCTGGGCAAGCCGTTCCAGCCCGGGGCGTAGGCGCCAGCAAGTTCGACGGCGGCGCCTCACTAGAATCCGCCGCCTTTCCAGCACGGGGCGCGCCTCACGAGGGCGCCTTTCGCCAAAGCCCCACTTTCCGCAGCCAGAGGAGAACCACCGCATGACCGACCTGAACAAGCGCCGCCTGATGCAAGCGGCCGGCCTCGCCACCCTTGCCTCGGCCGCCGCCCTCGTGGGCTGCGGCAAGAAGGAAGCCCCCGCGCCCACCGCCGCCGCACCTGCGGCCGCGTCGGCCCCCGCGCCCAAGCCCGAGCCGCTGAAGGTGGCCTTCGTCTACGTCGGCCCGGTCGGCGACGCCGGCTGGACCTTCGCGCACGACCAGGGCCGCAAGGCCGTCGAGGCCGAGTTCGGCGACAAGGTCAAGACGACCTACGTCGAGAAGGTGCCCGAGGGCGCCGACGCCGAGCGCGTCTTCCGCGACCTCGCCGCGCAGGGCAACAAGCTGATCTTCGCGACGAGCTTCGGCTTCATGGAGCCGATGCTGAAGGTGGCCGCCGAGTTCCCGGACGTGAAGTTCGAGCACTGCACCGGTTACAAGACGGCGCCGAACATGAGCGTGTACGACGCGCGCTTCTATCACGACGCCTACGTCAGCGGCGTCATCGCCGGCGGCATGACGAAGACGAACACGCTCGGCTTCGTCGCGAGCTTCCCGATCCCCGAGGTGCTGCGCAACATCAACGCCTTCACGCTGGGCGCGCAGAGCGTCAACCCGAAGGTGAAGACGAAGGTCGTCTGGGTCAGCACCTGGTACGACCCGCCGAAGGAGAGCGACGCCGCGCAGACGCTGATCAACCAGGGCGCCGACGTGCTGCTGCAGAACACCGACAGCACCGCCGTGCTGCTGGCGGCCGAGAAGAACAACAAGTTCGCCTTCGGCTGGGACAGCGACATGAGCGCCGTGGCGCCGAAGGCGCACCTCGCTTCCAACGTCGTCTATTGGGGCCCGTACTACATCAAGACCGTGAAGGCGGTGATGGACGGCACCTGGAAGGGCGGCGAGCGCACGATCTGGGGCAAGCCCGAGGGCGCCAACGACGTGATCAAGTTCAACGGCGCGCTCCCCGAGGCCGTGCGCAAGAAGGCCGAAGAGGCGCTCGCCGGGCTGAAGGCCGGCTCGTTGAACCCGTTCACCGGCCCCATCGTCGACAGCACCGGCAAGGAGCGCCTGCCCAAGGGCACCGGCGCCGACCAGGCGTGGAAGGACAAGGTCGACTTCTACGTCAAGGGTGTCGAAGGCAAGGTGCCGAGCGGCAAGTAAGCCCCGCCCCACCGTTCGGGCCGGGCTGTCGAAGCCCAGCCCGAACGGCTGACACCCATCCGTTCTGGCTGGGCCTGTCCAGGAAGCGCCGCGCCCTCCGCCTGCGCGCGCCAGCGGCACAAGTTCACACCTGCCGCCTCCACCCGCCGCCACAGGCCTGCATTCGCCGCCTGTGGCCCCGTTCGCGGCCCGCGCCGCCACTCAAGTCGGGGGGTGGTTCACCGATATCCGGTCGATGCGACTCCTTTCGGGGGAGTCCGGTGCACGTCTTTCGCACCGGGCGCCCGCCGAAGCGGGGCCGCAACAAGAAGCGCCGCCAAGGACACCGGACATGCCCTCCATCATTTCATCGCTCACCACGTCGCAGATCGCCGGCTTCGACACCGCGTCGATCGCCGCGCTGACCACGGCCGACTGGGCCGCCTTCAGCTCGGCACAGGTCGCCGCGCTGAGCACGACGCACATCGCGGCCATCTCGACGGCGGGCATCGCGGCGCTGACGACCAGCGCGATGACGGGCTGGGAGACCGCCGACCTGGCGCTGCTGTCCACGGCCCAGGTGCGCGCCATTGCCACCGACGACCTGGTGGCGCTGAACACGACGCAGATCGAAGGCTTCACGAGCAGCCAGGTCGCGGCGCTCACCACCGGCCAGGTGCGGGGGCTCGAGACGGCCGACATCGCCGCACTCGGCAGCACCGACGTCGCCGCGATGGGCACGGCACAGATCGCCGCGATGGCGACCGCCCAGATCGACGCGCTGACGACCCACCAGATCGCGGCGCTGACCACCGCGCAGGTGGTGAGCCTGAACACGGCGCAGGTCGTGGCGCTGGACACCGCCGACATCCAGGCGCTGACCACCGCGCAGGCGGCGGCGCTGACGACGGCGCAGGTCGCCGCGCTGCAGACCGACGACGTCGCGGCGCTGCAGACGGCCGACCTCGCGGTGATGAGCACGGCGCAGCTGCGCGCGCTCGACACCACGCAGTTCGCGGCGCTGGAGACGGCGCAGTTGTCGTCGCTGTCGACGGCGCAGGTCGCCGGCCTGACGACGCAGCAGACGGCGTCGCTGACCACCAGCGACCTCAACGCGCTGACGACGAGCCAGTTCGCGGCGCTGACCACCGGCCAGGTGGCGACGCTGACGACGGCACAGATCTCGAGCCTGGACACCGTCGACCAGGTCGTGCTGAGCAGCGCGCAGGTGCGCGCGCTCACCACGGCGCAGATCGCCGCGCTCGACACCGCCGACGTCGCCGCGCTGACCTCGTCGCAGGTGGCCGCGCTCGGCACGGCGCAGGTGCGCGCGCTCGAGACGGCCGACGTGGCCGCGATCGAGACCACCGACCTGGCGGCGATGAGCACGCAGCAGATCGCCGCGCTGGCCACCGCGCAGGTCGACGCGCTCGCCACCGCGCAGCTGGCCAACCTGACGACGGCGCAGGTCGTCGCGCTGAGCACCGCGCAACTGGCCGCCCTGGGCACGGCCGACCTGAACGCCTTCACGACCTCGCAGTTCGTCGCGCTGACGACCGGCCAGGTCTCCGGCCTGACGACGACGCAGGTGTCGAGCCTCGACACCGTCGACCAGGTCGTGCTGACGAGCGCGCAGGTGCGCGCGCTGACCACCGCGCAGGTGGCGGCGCTCGAGACGGCCGACGTGGCCGCCCTCACCTCCTCGCAGCTGGTCGCAATGAGCACCTCGCAAGTGCGCGCGTTGCAGACCGCCGACGTGGCCGCCCTCGAGACGGCAGACCTCGCGGCGATGAGCACCGCGCAGATTGCCGCGCTGGCGACCTCGCAGGTCGATGCACTCGGCACGACGCAGTTGTCGAACCTGACCACCGCCCAGGTCGTCGCGCTTTCCACCGCACAGCTGGCCGCACTCGGCACGAGTGACCTCAACTCGCTGAGCACCGCGCAGTTCGCGGCGCTGACGACGAGCCAGGTCGCCGGCCTGACGACGACGCAGATCTCGAGCCTCGACACGGTCGATCAGGTGGTGCTGAGCAGCGCGCAGATCCGTGCGCTGACCACGAACCAGATCGCCGCGCTCGACACCGCCGACGTCGCCGCGCTCACCACCTCGCAGGCCGCCGCGCTCGGCACCGGCCAGGTGCGCGCGCTGCAAACCGCCGACGTCGCCGCGATCGAGACCAACGACCTCGTCGTGATGAGCACGGCGCAGATCGCGGCGCTGACGACGAGCCAGGTCGACGCGTTGGTCACCGCGCAGCTCGCGAGCCTGACGACCGCGCAGGTCGTCGCGCTCAGCACGGCGCAACTCGCCGCACTCGGCACGAGTGACCTCAACTCGCTGAGCACCGCGCAGTTCGCCGCGCTGACGACGAGCCAGGTCGCCGGCCTGACGACGACGCAAATCTCGAGCCTCGACACCGTCGACCAGGTGGTGCTCAACTCGGCCCAAATCCGCGCGATGACCACCGCTCAGATCGCGGCGCTGGACACTGCCGACGTGGCCGCGCTGACGACCGCGCAGGCCGTGGCACTGAGCACCTCGCAGGTCCGCGCCCTGCAGACCGCCGACGTGGCCGCGATCGAAACCGCTGATCTCGCCGTGATGAGCACGGCGCAGATCGCGGCGCTGTCGACGAGCCAGGTCGACGCGTTGGTCACCGCGCAGCTCGCGAGCCTGACGACCGCGCAGGTCGTCGCGCTGTCGACCGCGCAGCTCGCGGCGCTCGGCACGAGTGACCTCAACGCCTTCGGCACCTCGCAGTTCGCGGCGCTGACGACGAGCCAGGTCGCGGGCCTGACGACGACGCAGATCTCGAGCCTCGACACCGTCGACCAGGTCGTGCTGAGCAGCGCGCAGATCCGTGCGCTGACCACGAACCAGATCGCCGCGCTCGACACGGCCGACGTCGCGGCGCTCACCACCTCGCAGGCCGCCGCGCTCGGCACCGGCCAGGTTCGCGCGCTGCAAACCGCCGACGTCGCCGCGATCGAGACCAACGACCTCGTCGTGATGAGCACGGCGCAGATCGCGGCGCTGACGACGAGCCAGGTCGACGCGTTGGTCACCGCGCAGCTCGCCAACCTGACGACGGCGCAGGTCGTCGCGCTCAGCACGGCGCAACTCGCCGCGCTCGGCACGAGTGACCTCAACTCGCTGACGACCGCCCAGTTCGCCGCGCTGACGACGAGCCAGGTCGCGGGCCTGACGACGACGCAGATCTCGAGCCTCGACACGGTCGACCAGGTCGTGCTGAGCAGCGCGCAGATCCGCGCCATGACGACGGCGCAGATCGCCGCGCTGGAGACCGCCGACGTGGCGGCGCTGACCACCGCGCAGGCCGTGGCGCTGAGCACCTCGCAGGTGCGGGCGCTCGAGACCGGCGACGTGGCCGCGCTTGAAACCGCCGATCTCGCGGTGATGAGCACGGCGCAGATCGCCGCCTTCGCGACGGCGCAGATCGACGCGCTGGGCACGACGCAGCTCGCCAACCTGACGACGGCGCAGGTCGTCGCGCTCAGCACGGCGCAACTCGCCGCGCTCGGCACGAGTGACCTCAACTCGCTGACGACCGCCCAGTTCGCCGCGCTGACGACGAGCCAGGTCGCGGGCCTGACGACGACGCAGATCTCGAGCCTCGACACCGTCGACCAGGTCGTGCTGAGCAGCGCGCAGGTGCGGGCGATGACGACCGCTCAGGTCGCCGCGCTGGAGACCGCCGACGTGGCCGCGCTGACCACCGCGCAGGCCGTGGCGCTGAGCACCTCGCAGATCCGCGCCCTGCAGACCGCCGACGTCGGAGCGCTCGAAACCGCCGATCTCGCGGTGATGAGCACGGCGCAGATCGCCGCCTTTGCGACGGCGCAGATCGACGCGCTGGGCACGGCGCAGCTCGCCAGCCTCACGACCGCGCAGGTCGTCGCGCTGAGCACGGCGCAGCTGGCCGCGCTCGGCACGAGTGACCTCAACGCCTTCGGCACCTCGCAGTTCGCGGCGCTCACCACCGCCCAGGTCGCCGGCCTGACGACGACGCAGATCTCGAGCCTCGACACGGTCGATCAGGTCGTGCTGAGCAGCGCCCAGATCCGCGCGCTGACCACGAACCAGATCGCCGCGCTCGACACCGCCGACGTCGCGGCGCTCACCACCTCGCAGGCCGCCGCGCTCGGCACCGGCCAGGTGCGCGCGCTGCAAACCGCCGACGTGGCCGCGATCGAAACCGCTGATCTCGTCGTGATGAGCACGGCGCAGATCGCGGCGCTGACGACGAGCCAGGTCGACGCGTTGGTCACCGCGCAGCTCGCGAGCCTGACGACCGCGCAGGTCGTCGCGCTGAGCACGGCGCAGCTGGCCGCACTCGGCACGAGCGACCTCAACGCCTTCGGCACCTCGCAGTTCGCGGCGCTCACCACCGCCCAGGTCGCCGGCCTGACGACGACCCAGGTCGCCGGCCTCGACACCGTGGACCTGGTGGCGCTGAGCACCGCGCAGGTGCGCGCGCTGACGACGAACCACATCGCCGCCCTCGACAGCAGCGACATCACCGCGCTGACCACTTCGCAGGTGGCGGCGTTCAGCACCGCGCAGCTGCGTGCCATCGAGACGGCCGACGTGGCGGGCCTCGAGACCGCCGACCTCGCGGCCCTGAGCACGGCGCAGATCGTCGCCTTCGGCACCGCGCAGTTCGACGCGCTGAGCACCAACCAGCTCGTCGCACTGTCGACGGCGCAGATCGCCGCGGCGCTGACCGGGCAGATCGCCGCGCTGTCGACGGCCGACCTGAACGCGCTGACGACGACGCAGTTCGCGGCGCTCGAGACCGACCAGGTGCGCGCGCTGACGACGAGCCAGGTCGCCTCGCTAAGCACGAACGACATCGCCGCGTTCACGACGGCGCAGTTCGCGTCGCTGTCGACGGCGCAGATCGTCGCGCTGACAACTTCGCAGGTGGTGGCCATCGAGACGCGCGACATCGCCGCCATGACGACGCAGCAGATCCACGCGCTCGAGACGGCCGACATCGCGGCGCTGACGACCTCGCAGATCAACGCGCTCATCAGCATGACGCCGATCGTGCTCGACCTCGACGGCAACGGCGTGCAGACGGTGAGTGCGGCGCAGGGTGTCCGCTTCGACCTCGGCGGCACCGGCGTCGCGCAGCAATCGGGTTGGGTCGGGCGCGGCGACGGCCTGCTGGCGATGGACCTGAACGGCGACGGCCGCATCAACGACGGCCGCGAGCTGTTCGGTGCCGCCACCGAACTGGCCAACGGGCAGCGTGCCGGCCACGGCTTCAACGCGCTCGCGCAGCTCGACAGCAACGGCGACGGCCTCATCAGCGCCGGCGACGCGAAGTTCGACCAACTGCGGGTCTGGGTCGATGGCGACGGCGACGGCGTCACCGACGCCGGCGAGCTGCGCGGCCTCGTCGACGCCGGTGTCGCCTCGATTGACCTCGGCTACGCCACCGGCACCGAGGTCGACAACGGCAACCTGCTCGGCCTGACTTCGAGCTACACGACGACCGACGGCGAGACGCGCGACGTGGCCGACGTGTGGTTCACGCGCGAGCCGGCACCCGCGCCGGAACTGGGCGACCTGCTTGCCGAGGCACCGGCGGAGCTGCTGCCCGGCAGCGCACCGGCCGCCGGCGGCGACAACCAGGGCACGGTGGCCAGCGCCGGTGCGATCTCCACGACCGCGGCGCGCCCGCAGAGCACCGACGACGACTGGCGCAACCAGCCCTTGATCTGACGGGCACTGAACCAGGCTGACCCGAACAACGCCGCCCGCGCGGCGTTGTTCGCGGGTTCTGCGCGGCGCGCGCGGGCCTACGCTACGCCATGGCCGCGCCGCCGATCCACCTGCACCTGATCGCCTACAACGAGGCGACGCGCGCCGCCGCGTCCGCCCCCGGCTGGCGGCTGCTCGACAACCTCGCCAACCCGCGGCCCGACTGGTTCGAGTACTGGCCGATCCGCGCGCACCTGATCGCCGCCGAGCGTGACGGCGCGCTCGACGAGACCGCCTTCTACGGCTTCTTCTCGCCGAAGTTCACGGCCAAGACCGGGCTCGACCACGCGGCGGTGCACCACTTCGTCGCCGAGCACGCGCAAGCGGCCGACGTGCTGCTGTTCTCACCGCAGCCCGACATGGGAGCGTTCTTCCTGAATGTCTTCGAGCAGGGCGAGACCTTCGATGCCGGCCTGATCAACACCTACGGCCGCTTCCTCGCGCACATCGGCCGCCCCGTGCCGTTGGCCCAGCTCGTGATGGACGCGCGCCAGGTCGTGTTCTCGAACTACTTCGTTGCCCGCCCAGCCTTCTGGCGCGAGTGGCTGGCGCTGAACGAACCGCTGTTTGCCTTCTGCGAGGCCGCGCAAGCCGAGCCGGCGGCGCAGGCCCTGAAGCAGGACCTGACCGTGGCGACGAGTTACGCCGGCGGCGTGCAGCGCAAGGTGTTCCTGATGGAACGCGCCGCCTCGCTGCTGCTGGCCACGCAGCCGCAATGGCGCAGCGTACCGCACGACCCGTTCGGCTTCGGGTGGAGCACGGCGCGCTTTCGCGAGCACCCGCAGGACGCGTTTGTCAGCGATGCGCTGAAGCGCGCCTGGCGCGACACGCGCTGGCCGGAATATCTGCAGGCGTTTGCCGGCGTGCGCCAGCGGTTTGTCGAGGCGCGGGGGCGCTGAACCGGTGGGCTGTCAGCCGGCGATTGCCGGCACGGCGCGCTCGTGGCTGACCACCGTGCGGTCGCGGCCGCCCTGCTTTGCAGCGTAAAGCGCCGAGTCGGCGCGCTGCACCAGCTCGGTCGGCTGGTCGGCGCTGCGCGCCGCGGCGACGCCGGCCGACGCGGTGACGCGCAGCACCTCGCGGTCGGTGGCGCGCTGGCGCAGCTTGATGCGCGAGACATCGCTGCGCACCGCCTCGGTCACCTCGGCGGCACGCGCCAGGCCCATGCCGGGCAGCAGGATCGCGAACTCCTCGCCGCCGTAGCGCGCCACCGACGCACCTTCGGCGGTGACACGCTCGCGCAGCAGCCGGCCGATGGCCTCGAGGACGCGGTCGCCGAGCACGTGCCCGTGCGTGTCGTTGACGCGCTTGAAGTGGTCCACGTCCAGCAGCACCATCACGTGCTCCTGGCCGGCGGTGAACGGCTGCGCCAGCATTGCCGCCAGCCGCTCGTCGAAACCCTTGCGATTCAGCACGCCGGTCAGCGCGCAGGTCATGGCCTCGGAGCGCAGGCTCCTCAGTTCGGCTCGCAGCCGCACCGCCTCGTTGCGGCTGTCGGCCAGCTCGCGGCGCAGCGTTTGCAGCGACTCGGACATGCGCGCCGAGTGCGACTGCGCGCGCTCCACCTCGGCGGCGATGTCGGCGCTGTCGTTCTCGCGCAGCACCTGCGTCAGGTTTTCCAGCGTGTTGTGGAACTGGCCGGCTTGCGCGCCCGTCTCGGTGGCGGCGCGCGCCATGCGGTGCATCAGCCGCTCGAGGCCGTCACCCACTTCCTCAGCGGCGCGCTCGCGCGCGGCGATCACGTGCTTCTCGTGCAGGCGCTGCACCGTGCGGTCGCCCATGCGCGGGTCGTCGCGGTGTGCCACCTCGAAGGCGCGGCTCAACTCGGCGTTGCCACCCCCCAGGTGCTCGTACCAGACGGCAAACGTCAGCGGGTTGAGCGCCGCGTCGTGAGCGCTCATGCGCACGAGCGCCAACCGCAGCAATTCGGCGCTGCGTTCCTTGGACTCGGGGTAGCGGATTGTCGGGGCGGGCTCGCTCATGGCAGGGTGGCGTCGACGGGCCCAAGGCGGGTACGGAGACGGCGCGATTTCATAAGGGTTATCGGCACCGCGGCGCAACTTCTTCGCGCCGGGCCGTGCCATTGGTCACACCGGGGGCATGCGGGTGTGGGCAGGGGCAGCGGTGGCCGGCAGCCCCCTCTCAGATCCCCGACCATCGATCGGCCAGCCGCACGATGCCCGGCTGCGGCAGCCGGCACGGCGGCGCCCACGGCGGCAGCGTGCTGCACACGCGCCGGCCGGCGGCCAGTGCGACGACGAGCGCAAACGACTCGCAACCCACCACCCAACCGGCCGCGCCGATGGCCGCGGCGAGCGTGGCGTGGCCGTCGAGCGCCACGTCGACGCCCTCGGCGCGCCTGCGCGCGATCCACGCGTCGTACTTGCCTGGCCGTTCCGAAGGATGCGGGCGCAGGCGCAGCGGCGCTACGGGGTCGATGCAGGCGGCTGCGCGACGTGTCAAGAAGTGGTCCAGCGCCTGGAACTCGCCCGGCACGCCGCGGCCCCAGTCGCTGTGCATCGGCTCGAGCACGTAAAGCACCGGCAGCGGCGCATGGGTTGCCGGCAGCGCCGGCACCGCAGCCGCCTCTTCGCGCAGGTACAGGTTGTCGAAGCAGCGCACGACGGCGCCGGGGAACGAACGTTCGGCGATGGTGCGCGCAGCGTCGTCGGTGACCCAGAACTCGTCGGGCCAGACGACGTGGCCGGCGCGCTCGAAGCGCATCGGGTAGTTGACCCAGTGGTCGATGACGGCGGCCGAGAAGATGCCGCGCTCGCGCGCGAGCAGGCGCGCGCGGTGCTCAAGGTCGCTCGCCCAGCCGGTGCCCGAAAGCAGCATCGCGGCGCCGTCGAGCGCGGCCTCCAGTTCGCCGGGCGCCCCGGTCGGGGCGGCGCTGCCGAAGCGCTGCGTGAAGAGGCGCGCCGCCGGGCCGGCCATCACCGGCCTCGTCATCGGTCGCAAGGTCGGATCGCCCTGCAACCACGGCAGGACGACGTTGCACGCGCCCGCGTCGTGGCAGACGACGGCCAGCGGCCGGCGCAGCGCGGGCGTCATCGCACCGGCGCGGAAGAGGTCGGCGCGAACCGCGCGAAGTAGACGATGTCGGTTGGCACGCCGTCGACGAGTTCCTGTGCGCGGCGCACGGCTTCGCGGACCATGCCCGAGCGCTCGGCCACGGCGAGCATCGCGCGGTTGCAGGCCAGCGTGCCGGCCGTCACTTTGCGCACACCCGCCGTCGTCACCAGCCAGTCGGTGAGCAGTTGCCAGGCTTCGAGGCCGATGCCCTGCCCCCAGACGGCGCGCTCGCCGAGCAGGATGCCGACGTCGGCGGTGCCGTGCGGCTGCGAGCGGTAGGCGGTGAGCGTGCCGACGGCGAGTTCGTCGCCATCGCTGCCATCCGAACCGGAGGCCGCCTCCGCCCGCGCAACGCGAAGGCTGACGAACAGGTTCGCGCTGCCCGCGAAGCTCCCGAAATAGCGCTCGCAGCTTTCGCGCGTGTGCCGCACGAAGCGCTGGTTGCTGTAGCGCACGACCTCGGGGTCGTTGAGCCAGCCGATGTAGGCGTCGGTGATGTCGGCGGCGGTGAACGGCCGCAGGCGCACGCGCCGGCCACGCAGGAGTGACGGCAGCGGCGTCGCCGGCAGCGGCTGCGTCATCCGCGCGCGCCGGCGGTCAGGCGGCTCGCGGCCGGCATCGGCACAGGCGCCGCCGTCGCTGCCACAGCCGCGGCACCCGGCACCGCCATCGACACCGCCCCTGGCGCCGGCCGCAGCCGGTCCAGTTGCGCCCACACCTTGTGGAAGGCGCCGACGATCTGCGCGATCTGCTCGGGCCCGTGCGCGAACTGCCCGAGCGCCAGGCCGAGGAAGGTCTGCGCGTGCAGCCGCTCGGCCACCGGGCACTGGCCGGGGCCGTAGTGAATGACACGGTCGCAGTACGGGCTCGCCCACGGGAAGCCGCCGGTGCCGTAAGCGACCTTGTGGCGGAACATCGGCAGCAGGTGCAGGTTCTGGTAGCTGCCCACCAGCCCCGGCACGCCCTCGGCCGCGAGCGCCTCGACGATGCGCGCGCGCGGCAGGCCGAGCGCCGACACGTCGATCTGCAACCCGTAGATGTAGTACGCGTGTGTGTTGCCCACGGCGACACGCGGCGTCTTCAGCCCGGGCAGGCCGGCCAGGCCCGCATCGAGCTGCGCCGCGGCGCGCTGGCGCGCGGCCACGCGCGGCGCCAGCTTGGACAGCTGCACCGAGGCGATCGCCGCTTCGATCTCGCCCATGCGGAAGTTGAAGCCGAGCATGTTGGCCAGCTCCGCCGGCCGCTCGCTTTGCACCACGGCTTCGGCGTGATTGCGGATCATCGCCAGGCGCCTGGCATGACGGTCGTCGTCGGTGACGAGCACGCCGCCTTCGCCGCAGTGGATGTGCTTGTGGTAGTTCAGGCTGTAGCCGCCGATGTCGGCGAGCGTGCCGGCCATGCGGTCGAAGACCTTCGCGCCCGGCGCCTGCGCGCAGTCGCCGAGCAGCTTCAGGCCGTGTTTCGCGCAGACCGCGCGCAGCGCCGCCATGTCCGCACTCTGGCCGAAGATGTCCACGGCAATCACCGCCCGCGTGCGCGGGCCGATCTGCCGCTCGACCGAGGCGGGGTCGATGTTGAACGTGTCGCGGTCGATGTCGGCGAAGACCGGGATGCCGCACCAGTGCAGGATGGCGGTGGCCGTGGCCGCCATCGTCCACGGCGTCGTGATCACTTCGTCGCCGGGCTCGAGGCCGATCGCGCCGACCGCGGCGACGAGGCCCGAGGTCCACGAGTTCACGGCGATCGCGTGCTTGACGCCGAAGTACTCGGCCGCCTGGGCCTCGAACGCGCGCACCCGCGGGCCACCCATGAAGGCCTGGCCCGGCGCGCCGATGTAGCCCGACAGCACGCCGCTGCGAATGACGGCGCTGGCCGCGGCGACATCGTCCTCACCCATCGTCTGCACCGGTGGCAGCGGCTGGGTGATGGCGCGCGGGCCGCCGAACAGCGCCAGCGGCAGGTGGTCGGCGGCACGGCTGGAGGCGCGGTGGTGTTCGAGTTGCGTCATGCGATCTGCTCGGTGGGCCGCGGGCGGACCGGCGGCGGGGGCACGGTGGGGGTGGCGGGGCTCGGCGACGAAAGTGGCGAGCCTGGCGCAACTGGTGAAACTGGCGACAGCCTCGACAGCGGCGCCAGGCCGCGCCGCACCGGCTCGGTCAGCGTCGGCAGGTCGCCTTCGGGCAGGCCGCGCGAGCGGCGGTGGATCTGCTCGCACAGGCGCTGCGCCGAGAGCGCCGTCTCGCCGGTGCTGGCCAGCGCCGCGCCGCGTGTCAGCGCGTCGTGGAGGTTGGTCACCGCGGCCAGCGTGCTGGCGTGGTATTCGCCGCTCGCGCGCTGGCCGGCGTCGAGCACGGCATAGCCCTTGAAGTGCGGGCTCGCGACGATGCGGCGGACGCGCCAGCCGGCGCCGCCGTCTTCCATCGCGACCATGCCGCGCTCGGTGAACAGCTGCAGCTCGAACACCGCGTAGTCGCCGGCGTGCGCCGGGTTCAGCGTCACCGGCACGCCGCTGCGCGTTTGCAGCAGCGCCGGCACCGTCGGGTCGTCGTGCCAGTGGTCGGTCGACGGCGCGCCGGCAGACAGCAGCATGAGCGGCCCGAGCAGCATCTGCACCAGGTCGACGAGGTGGCTGCCGTTGTTCAGCACGCCCTTGTTGTAGATGCCGATCGCCGAGCGCACCGCGCCCCACGGCCCGGCGCTGCCCGCGGCCAGCTCGCGCTGCAGGCGCACGATGTCCGGCGCCCAGCGGCGGTTGTGGTTGACGGCCATCTTCACGCCGGCCGCGGCGCACACCTGCACGGCGGCGGCGGTGTCGGCGGCGGTCATCGTCACCGGCTTCTCGCAGAAGACGAGGCGCGGGTGCAGCGACAGGATCGCGGCGATGTGCGCGGCGTGCAGCGCCGTCGGCGAGCACAGGCTCACGACGTCGTACGGCCCGGCCGCGGCCGCCGCGTCGACGGTGGCGAAGCCCTTCTCGACGAGCCAGCGCTGCATGAAGGCCTCGCGCCGCACGGCATCGGGCTCGACGCAGCCGACGAGCCGGAAGCCGCCGTGCCGCACGTAGGCGCCGGCATGCGTGAGCGGCAGCGCGCTCGCGGGGCGCTCGGCGTCGAAGCCGCCGGCGATGTTGCCGCAGCCGACGATCAGCACCCGCAGTTGCTGGAGGTTCATGCCGGCACTCCGGGTGCGGTGGCCGGCGCTCGTGCGGTCACCGCGGCGCCGCTGTAGGCCGTGCCGTACTCGGCGCCATACGGCTGCACGAACGAGTGCGCCGGCAGCAGCCGCGCCTCGACCGCCTCGGCAACGAACTTCAACAGCAGCGGGTCGTTGTAGCGCCGCGCCACGAGCTGCAGCCCGAACGGCAGCCCGCGCGGCGAGCGGAAAGCCGGCGCGCTGACGGCCGGCAGCTGCGCCAGCGTCCACATCAGCGCCGAATCCGGCGCCTCCTCGACATGCCGCGGCGGCGCCTCGCCGGCGGTCGACAGCGTCACCGCCACGTCGAAGCCGCGCATGAAACGCTCGGCGATGCGCGCGAGTTCCACCTGCCGCTCGAGCGCCGCCTCGTACTCGGCCGGCG
Source organism: Betaproteobacteria bacterium (assembly GCA_016716535.1). Classification (GTDB taxonomy): domain Bacteria; phylum Pseudomonadota; class Gammaproteobacteria; order Burkholderiales; family Burkholderiaceae_C; genus Rubrivivax. The sequence goes on from JADJWD010000006.1 coordinate 413,661, forward strand.
TGACTTGCTGGCCGGCTTCGATCAGCGCCTTCATCACCGGCGAGACGAGTTCGGCGCGCTCGTGTTCGGCCTTGAAGTAGTAGGCGAGCGCGCGGTTGTAGATCGTCGCGTGCACGCGGTGGCACTCGGCCAGCTCGTAAGGCAGTTCGGGCTCGACGAACTCGATGCGCTGGCCGAGCGTGCGATCGGCGAGCCAGGCCCAGCCTTCCATCGCCTGGCGCGCATAGGCCGGGGCGTGCGCCCAGACGGCGGGGCGCAGCAGCGCCACGCGCCACGGCCGGCCCGCCGGAGCGGCCTGGCGCTGCACGTCGTTGAACGCGGCGTGGCTGATCGGATAGTCGCGCCCGTCGACGCGCAGCGCGTCGAGCACGGGCTGCAAGTCCGCGGCGTGACCGACGAAGAAGCCCACCGTGTCGAGGCTGTCGGTCGTCTTCAGCATGCCGGTGCGCGGGATGAGGCCGAAGCTCGGCTTCATGCCCCACACGCCCGTGAAACTCGCCGGCCGCACGATGCTGCCCGCCGTCTGCGTGCCCAACGCCACCGGCACCATGCCGGTGGCGACGGCGACCGCGCTGCCGCTGGAGCTGGTGCCCGGCGTGCGCTCGGCCGCCCACGGGTTGAGCGTCTTGCCCAGCGTGTGCACGGCGAACTCGGCCGTCACCGTCTTGCCGGGGATCAGCGCGCCGGCGCGCTTCAGGTGGAACACCGCTCGCGCGTCGTTGCCCGGCGTGAAGCCGGACCACAGCGGGCTGCCCATCTGCGTCGGAAAGTCGGTCGTGTTGAAGATGTCCTTCACGCCGACCGGCACACCTTCGAGTGCGCGCAATGTCTCGCCGCGTGCGATGCGCGCCGTCGCTTCGGCCGCTGCCGCCTGCAGGCGTTCGCCGTCGAACTTGACCCAGGCGTGCACGTCGAACTCGCTGCGCGCCACGGCGGCGCGACAGGCCTCGGCGGCGTCGATCGGCGTGAAGGTGCCGCCCGCGTAGCCGGCGAGCAGCTCGCGCACGCCGTGGCGGTGGAAGTCGACTATCGCGGTGTTCGGCGCGCTCATGCCACGTCCTTCGCGCGCATGCGCTCGATCACCTGCTGCGGGTACGGCACGAGCCGCTCCTCGTTCGGCGCCTTCTTCTCGTAGATCGGGATGACCTTGCCTTGCAGCTCGGGCCGGCGTTGCTTCTCGAGCGCGGCGAAGAACTCGGCTTCGGTGAGGCCGGTGATCTTCAGGTAGTGGTCCAGGCCCTCGGGGCGCACGGCGTCGTGCTCGCGGATCAGCTCGAAGGCCTCGTCGCGGCTCAGCAACCCCGCGCGCACGTCGACGCTGGCGTGGAAGGTGCTGCGGCCGTAGCCGCGCTTGAGGTAACACGCGAGGTCGTGCACGCCGGGCATCACGCACTCGGCGCTCTTGTAGCGCTTGAAGCTGCCCTCGACCTGCGTCTCGCGCCAGCCGAAGTTGTCGCGCACGAACTCGGTCTGGCGCTCGTCGTCCCAGAAGAGGTAGTCGCCGAGGTGGATGCCGAAGACGCCGACACGCTCGCAGTCCTCGGCGCTGGGCACGTTGAACGGCTCGAGGTCCTTCTCGGTGACGGCCCAGTCGGCGCCGTATTCCTCGGCACGGCGCACCATCTGGTCGGGGCGCAGCTTGGCGCTGACCTTCGTGAAGTACTCGCGGTCGAACTTGCGCACCGGGTTCAGGTAGCTTGCACGGCCGGAGCTCTCCGCGATGCTCTCGCCCCAGATCAGCAGCGGGATGTTGAAGCGCACCGCCACCTGCAGCGGGAAGCTGCCGACGCCGGCGTGGCAGTGCCAGCAGGCATCGCCGATGCCGAAGATCGAGTGCCGGGCCAGCTTGTTCACGAGCTTCCTGTTCGGCGTGAACATGATGTGGTCCACGTTGAACTGCTCGAGCGAGTTCATCAGGTTGTACCAACCGGTCTCGCTGAACCAGTTGTGGCTGAAGGTCACCGCCAGCGGCTTCATGCCGTAGATCTGCGTCAGCACGTAGAGCTGGAACGTGCTGTCCTTGCCGCCGGAAATCGGGATGATGCAGTCGTAGTTGCTGCCGGCCTTGGCCTTGGCCTCGTCGAGGATCCGGCGCAGCGCCCGCTCGCGCGCCGTCCAGTCGATGTGGATCTTCTGCTCGGCGCTCTGGCAGGCCTGGCACACGCCGAGCTCGTCGAAGACGACCCCTTCCTGCGTCTGCGGGATGCAGCAGCGCACGCAGTACTTCAGGTGCTTGAACGGCTTGCCGGCCGGCTCGTCGGCGTCTTCGGGGCGGGAGAGCAGGCGGGTGAACGGCGTGCCGTTGGCGGCTTCGGCTTTTTGTTCGCTTCGGGCAGGGGCAGGCAAGGGCATCACACGGACTCCGGGAGGTCTTGGCAGCGTAGCCAGCGCCCGGCCGGGCGATGCCTCGAATCGGGAGGGAATCCGGGTGTTACTTCGGTCGCACGGTATCGTGCGCCGCATGCGCTGCCGTGCCGTTCGTTCCGTCCGCACCCCCTGGCCGCCTCGGCGCTATTGCTGCTGCTGCTGGGCTGCACGACGCCGCCCTCCCCGACCGCGCCACCCGCGTCGGTCCTCGCTCCGCCCGCCGCGATGCACGTCGAAGGCGTGCCGCCGCTCGATGCCGCGCTCGTGCCGGCACTGCGCCGTTATGCCGAGGTCACGGGGCACGGCATCGCCGACTGGCACCCGACGGCGCGCGAGATGCTCGTCGTGCACCGCGCGCGCGGGCTGGCGCTCGTGGCCTCGGTGCCGCTGGATCGCGGGGCGCGCGGTGACTCCCCCGCGGCTCGCACCGCGTTGACGACCCGCCTGACGCTCGTCGACCCGCTGGCCCCCGAAGCGCCGGGCGGTCGCCGCGTCGTCGCCGAACTGCCGGGCGCCGGCTGGTTCGGCGGCGACGTCTCGCCCGACGAGACACGGTTGGCACTCACGCGCTACTACAGCGCCACGCACTCCGAGGTCTGGCTGCTCGAGTTGCCGCGCGTCACCGCCGACACAACACCGCCGACCACGGCCACGCCGCGCCGCCTGCTGCCCGCTGCCGGCGAGACGCTGCGCGCCGCGCACTTCGTCGAAGGCTTCACGCCCGACGGCCGCGACGAGCTGCGATTGATCGACCTCTCGACCCACACCGAGCGGCCGCTGCCCGCCGCGCTGCCCACAGGCGGCGTCAGCGCGATCCGCCTGCACCCGGGCAGCGGCGAGATCGCGTTCGTACACGGGCCGGGGCAGGTGCACTCGCTGCCAAGCTCGGCTGGAACGGCCGCATGAACTACCTCTTGATGGAGCGCGGCGTCGCGCTCTTCGAGCCCAACGTGCGCGGCTCCAGCGGCTGCGGCAAGACGTTCCTCGACCTGGACAACGGCCGCGCACGCGAGAACTCGGTGCGCGACATGGAAAGCGCGATCGACTGGACCGCGACGCACCCGCGGCTCGATGCAGCGCGCGTCGTCGTCTACGGCGGCAGCTACGGCGGCTACATGGCGCTGGCGGCGGCGACGCGGCTGTCGCACAAGATCGCCGGCGCCGTCTCGACGGTGGGCATCAGCAACTTCGTCAGCTTCCTCGAGAACACCGAGAGCTACCGGCGCGACCTGCGCCGCGCCGCAGGGGACGCCCGACGAGCCCCGGCGGGCGCATCGCAGCGAAGTAGAACGGCTCCGCGATGGCCATGCCGACGCCCAGCTGTGCCAGGCGAATGGCGGTGATGCTCTGACCGACCTGGACGGCGAAGCGTGGCACCTGGTTGGCCGCCGCGAAGAGCCGATCCACCTTGCCGCGGAGGATGTCCTGGGCGTCGCAGCTGATCAGGCACTCCCCCGCCGGATCCGTGGCCGTGCGTCTTCTTCCGAGCCAGCGGGTGGTCACCGGGCAACACGCAGATCAACTCGCCGGTGGCCAGCCTCTCGGCCTGCACGCCGTCGTGCGAGACGGGCCCGTAGCAGACGCCAATCTCGAACTCGCGCGCCGCCACCCCGCGCGGCCTGCGTGATCGATCCCGTCTGCAGGATGGCGTGCAGCACTTCGAGGTGTCGCAGCTTCATGGCGTCGCGTCCTCCACCGGGAAGCACGCCAGCACCGCCGCCGCCATGCGCGCCGCGGCGCCGCGGTGGCTGGCGGCGAAGGCGGTCGCCCGCACCGCACGCGCGGCCAGCGCGGCCGGCTCGCCGAGCCAGGCCAGTGCGCGGGCCACCGCGGTGTCGAGGTCGGGCACGCGCTCGGCGGCGCCGGCAGCGAGCGCCAGCTCGGCCGCTTCGCCGAAGTTGAACGTGTGCGGCCCCATCAGCACCGGGCATCCGCAGGCCGCGGCCTCGATGAGGTTCTGGCCGCCCAGCGGCGCGAAGCTGCCGCCGAGCAGCGCCGCGTCGGCCGCGGCGTAGAACAGCGGCATCTCGCCGAGCGTGTCGCCGATGCACACGTCGGCCGCGCGCAGCGCCGCCAGCACCTCGGCCGGCGGTGGCCCGGGCGCGGCGGCCGCCGCGCCGAAGGCGCTGCGGCGCACGACGACGAGGCCGCGGCCGCCGGCCGTGCGGGCGGCGGCGGCGAGCGCGGCCACCTCGTCGAAGCGCTGCGGGTGGCGCGGCACGATCAGCAGCAGGGGCGCCGGCGGCGACGCTGGCGACGCTGGCGACGCTGGCACCGCCGCTGGCCCAAGCGGTCCCGGCGACGACGGCGCCGCGCCCGGCGACGACGCCACCGCCCCTGCGCGGGTCCACGCCGCCAGCAGCATCGCCTCCTCGCCTTCGCGCGAGGCGGCGAACATCACGACCGGCCGCGGCGGATCGGCCGCATGCAGCGCCGCGCGCCAGGCACGGCCGGCGGCCAGCAGCGCCGGGGCGGGTGTCATGTCGAACTTCAGGTTGCCGAGCACCGCCACGTCGCGCACGCCGGCGGCGCGCAGCCGCTGCGCGTCGCCGTCGGTCTGCGCCAGCGCCGCGGCGATGCGGCGCGCCGCCGGGCGCAGCAGCGGCGCCAGTCGTTCCCCCTTGCGCAGGCTGCGTTCGGAAAGCCGTGCGTTGGCCAGCACCACCGGCACGCCGGCGGCTTCGGCCGCCGCAAGCAGGTTGGGCCAGATCTCGGTTTCCATCAGCACGCCCGCGACCGGCCGGTGCGCGGCGAAGAAGCGCCGCACCGCGCCTGGCGTGTCGTAGGGCAGCCAGGCCTGCACGTCGCCGGGGCGCAGCAGCGGCGCGCCGGCGGCGCGGCCGGTGGCGGTGCCGTGCGTCAGCAGCAGGCGCAGGCCCGGGCGCTGCCGGCGCAACTCGTCGATCAGCGCCGCGGCGGCGCGTGTTTCGCCCAGCGACACGGCGTGCAGCCAGAGCGGCGGGGCGGCGTCGACTTCGTGCGCGCCGTGCGTGCTGCCGGTGCCCTCTGCGTGAAGCGCAGCGAAACCCAGCCGCTCGCCGAGGTGGGCGCGGTACAGCGGCTCCCGTCGGCTGCGCCAGAGCAGCCGGGTCATGTACAGCGGCGTCGCCAGTTGCAGCAACGTGCTGTAGGCGAGGCCAGCGAGCGTTGCCTTCATCGGCCTGGGGCGCGCCTGGCACCGCGTTCAACCGTCATCTGACTCGCCGCGGGTGTCTGAGTGGCACGAGCGAAGCGAGTGCAACGAGTTACGCGGCGCGACCCCCGACCCGAGGATCGCAGCGCAGTCGGCGAGCGCCGGCGAGCCGACCGCCGCATATGAGCCCCGGGCTCCGGCTCGCCCCCGCCTGAGCCGCCACGACGCTCGAAGCGCGAGAACAAGGCCTGCTCGACGCGCGCCCGCTCAGTGCGCCGCCGCGGCGACGGCGGCGTCGGGCTTCACGGCGCGCAGCGCGGCCATCATCTGGGCTTCGATGCGGTGCAGCGCCGCCTCGGTGTGGCCTTCGAAGCGCAGCACCAGCACCGGTGTCGTGTTGCTGCCGCGGATGAGGCCGAAGCCGTCGGCGAAGTCGACGCGCAGGCCGTCGATCGTGCCGACTTCGCCGCCGGCGAACGCCAGCCTCCCGTCGGCCACGCGCGCCAGTAGTTCGGCGACGATGTGGTGGTGTTCGCCCTCGGCGCACGGCACGTTCAGCTCGGGCGTCGAGTGGCTCGTCGGCAGCGCGTCGAGCACGGCGCTCGGGTCGTCGTGCCGCGACAGGATCTCCAGCAGCCGCCCCGCCGTGTACATCGCGTCGTCGAAGCCGTACCAGCGCTCGCCGAAGAAGAGGTGGCCGCTCATCTCGCCGGCGAACGGTGCGCCGGTCTCCTTGAGCTTGGCCTTGACGAGCGAGTGGCCGGTCTTCCACAGCAGCGGCACGCCGCCGGCCTCGCGGATGGCCACCGGCACGCGCTGGCTGCACTTGACGTCGAAGATGATCGTCGCGCCGCGGTGGCGCGAGAGGATGTCGCGCGCGAAGAGCATGATCTGGCGGTCGGGGTAGATGATGTGGCCGCCGCGCGTGACGACGCCCAGGCGGTCGCCGTCGCCGTCGAACGCGAGGCCGAGCTCGGCGCCGGTGGCGTGCACGACCTTGATCAGGTCGGCCAGGTTCTCCGGCTTGCTCGGGTCGGGGTGATGGTTCGGGAAGTCGCCGTCGACGGCGCTGTACAGGTCGATGACCTCGTTGCCCATCGCCTTCAGGATGCCCGGCGCGCTGGCGCCGGGGATGCCGTTGCCGCTGTCGACGACGATCTTCATCGGCCGCGCCTGGCGGCAGTCGCTCGTGATGCGATGGCGGTACTCGGGGCCGATGTCCATGCGCGCGACCCGGCCGCCCGCGGCGCTCGTGTAGTCCTCGGCCTCGATGCGCTCGCGCAGACGCTGGATCGCCGGGCCGTGGATGGCGGCGCCGGCGAGCACCATCTTGAAGCCGTTGTAGTCCTTCGGGTTGTGGCTGCCGGTGACCTGGATGCCGCTCGAGCAGCCGAACTTGCCGCGTGTCGCCGCGACGTAGTAGAGCATCGGCGTCGTCACGGCGCCGAGGTCGACGACATCGAGGCCCGTGCTCGCGAGCCCCCGGATCAGCGCCGCCGAGAGCATCGGGCCCGAGACGCGCCCGTCGCGGCCGACGACGACGGCGCGTTCGCCGGCGGCGCGCGCCTCGCTGCCGAAGGCACGGCCGAGGTGCTCGGCGAAGGCTTCGGTCAGGGCTTGCCCGACGATGCCGCGGATGTCGTAGGCCTTGAAGGCGCTGGCTTGGACTTGCATGACGGAAGGGGTGCGGGAATGGGTTGCGGGCGGGCCGAACGGCCGCGGATTGTGCCGCCTTGGACATGCCCGCCGCTGGCGGGGCCTCGCCGTTCGCGCCGGCCGGCGGGCCATCCGGCACGCCGGCTGTCGATTCGTCGCCGCGCGCCAGACTGCGGCGCGTGGCCGTTCCTACACTGGCGCCATGACGACCCTCTCCCGCGCCGTCCTCGTTGCGTCGTGGCAATCGTGGATCAGCTACGACAACCGGCCGCCGAACGGCCCGTGGTGGCTGCAATGGCTGTGGACGCTGCTGCTGTGCGCCGGCATTGCGCTGTTCGTCACGCTGCTGATGCTGGCCGTGGCCGGGGGCCTGGGCCGGCAGGCGTTGTGGGCACGCTGGTACGGCGTCAACCTCGTCGTCTCGCTGGCCATCGGCGTCATCGCGCACGTCACGTTCGACCTGACGCGGCTGTGGTTCGCCCGGCCCGAAGTCGTGCGCGCCTGGCGGCCATGGCAACGCACGGCCTACTTCGCAGGCGTGCCGTTCATGGCGGTCCTGGTCGGCTGGCCGCTCGGGCTGGCGCTGGCCGGCCTGCCGGTGCTCGAGGGGTTCGGGCGCGGCTCGCTCGAGCGCTTCGCGATCGGCTCGATCGTCGTCTCGGCGCTGGTGACGCTGCTGTTCCACCAGGTCTTTGCCGCCAAGGCACGCCGCCTCGTGGCCGAACGCGCCGCCACCGAGGCGCGGCTCAAGCTGCTGCAGGCGCAGATCGAGCCGCACTTCCTGTTCAACACGCTGGCCAACGTGCACACGCTGATCGAGCACGACGCGGCGCGGGCGCGCTCGATGCTCGGCGCCTTCACCGACTACCTGCGCGCCTCGCTCGGCGGCTTGCGGCGCGACGAGGTGACGCTCGCCGACGAGCTGGCGCTGGCCGAGGCGTACTTGCGCGTGCAGGCGGTGCGGATGGAGGAGCGGCTGCGGTTTTCGATCGAAGCCGACGAGGCGGTGCGGCGCGCGGCGCTCCCTCCGCTGCTATTGCAGCCGCTGGTCGAGAACGCCGTGGTGCACGGGCTGGAACCGCAGGTGGAAGGTGGCAGCGTGGTGGTGCGGGCGCGGCGGGAAGGCGATGAGTGGGTGGTCGAGGTGCAGGACGATGGGCGGGGGATGGCTTCGCCGTCCGAGCTGCGCGAGTCACATCACCGCGGCGCAGGCCTCGCGCTGGACAACATGCGCGAGCGGCTCGGCGCGCGCTTCGGCAGCAATGCGAGCTTGACACTGGCGCCGGCCGGGCCGGGGACGGTGGCGACGCTGCGGCTGCCGTGGGCGCCGCAGGCCGATCGTGGTGCGTCGCCGCGAGGGGCAGCACGATGAACGCGCCGCAGTCAGCGACCAACGCACCCGCCGCGACGGCACTGATCGCCGACGACGAGCCGCACCTGGCGCGCGCGCTCGCGGCCGAGCTGGCGGCGTTGTGGCCGGAGTTGACGATCGTGCACGTCGCGCGCCACGGCACCGAGGCGGCCGAGCGCATCGCGGCGCTGCAGCCCGACATCGCCTTCCTCGACATCCGCATGCCGGGGCTGAACGGGCTGGAAGTAGCCGAGGGCATCGAAGGCGCGACGCGCGTCGTATTCGTCACCGCGTACGACGAGTACGCCGTGCGGGCCTTCGAGCAGGAGGCGGTGGACTACGTGCTGAAGCCCGTGCAGCGAGAGCGGCTGGCGAGGACGGTGCAGCGGTTGCAGGCGGCGATGGCGGCGGCTGGCGGCGGCAACGGCGATGGCGATCGAGAGGCGGACGACGCGCGGCTGCTCGCGGCGTTGCGGCGGTTGCTGCCCAGCGGTGCGGGGTCTGCGGCGTCTGCGGTGTCTGCTTCGTCAGCGGCCGCGTCGCAAGGGCCCATGCCCTGCGGCATCGAGCCGCTGCGCTGGATCCGCGCCGGCAGCGGCGACCTCGTGCACCAGGTGCCGGTGGCCGAGGTGCTGTTCTTCCGCGCCGACGACAAGTACACCACCGTGCAGACGGCCGGCGGCGTCGAGCACCTGATCCGCACGCCGATCCACGAGCTGGCGCAGGCGCTCGACCCGAAGGTGTTCGTGCAGGTGCACCGCTCGACGATCGTCAACCTCGAACACCTGGCCGGCACGCGCCGCGACGAGGCGAGCCGGCTGTTCCTGCGCCTGCGCGGCCACGCGGCCGAGCTGCCGGTGAGCCGGGCCTACGTGCATCTGTTCAGGGCGATGTAGTTCGCGTTTCGGACGGCCGGAGGGCCTTCGGACCACAGGTCCGGATCCGGCGAGTCAGGCGCCGGTTGGCTCCTATGATGGCTGCATGTCCCGCCTCATTGCGATCCCGGATGCGCCGAGCCAGGCCCGGCGTAGCCGGTCGCGGTCCTCACTCACCGTTCGCGCTGAGCCTGTCGAAGCGCCGGTGTCAGTACGGGCCGCTTCGACAAGCTCGGCCCGAACGGGGTCGAATTCCGTTCGCCCTGATCCTTCGACAAGCTCAGGACAGGGTACGCCTGACGGCGTATCGAAGGGCCCGTTGCCAGGGGGCTTCGATACCTCAGCCCGAACGGAGGCGAGCCTCTACGCCGCCATCAAAGCCCGCGATGCGCGGTTCGATGGGCGGTTCTTCGTCGGCGTCACGAGCACCGGCATCTACTGCCGGCCGGTGTGCCGCGTGCGCACACCGTTGTTTCGCAACTGCCGCTTCTTCGGCAACGCGGCCAGTGCGGAGGCCGCGGGCTTTCGCCCTTGCCTGCGCTGCCGGCCCGAGCTGGCGCCGGGGCTCGCGTTCGTCGATTCGTCGCGCACGCTCGCACAAGCGGCGGCGCGGGCGCTGATGCAGGCCGTGCTCGAAGGCCGCGAGCTGCGCGCGCCGGCGCTGGCCGCGAAGCTTGGCGTCACCGACCGGCACCTGCGCCGCATCTTCGCTGCCGAGCACGGCGTCTCGCCGGTGGACTTCGTGACGACGCAGCGGCTGCTGCAAGCCAAGCAGCTGCTCACCGACACCGCGCTGCCGGTGACGCAGGTGGCGCTGGCGAGCGGCTTTGCGAGCGTGCGGCGTTTCAACGCCGCGTTCGCCGAGCGGTATCGGATGAGCCCGAGCCGGCTGCGGCAGGAGCGGCCGGCCGAGGAACCGGCAGCCGAGCGTGCCGACCCACGAAGCAACGCACGATCGGCGACGCGCGTCGTCGAACGACGCGCCACGCGAAGCGCCGATCGCGGCATCGAGCGTCCCGCCGCAACGACCGTGCGCCTGGGCTATCGCCCGCCGTACGACATCGCCGGCGTGCTGCGCTTCTTCGCGCGGCGCGCGCTGCCCGGCGTCGAGCACGTCGACGAGGGCGAGCGCCGCATCACCTGCACGATGGGTTTCACGCAAGGCGGCCGTCGGCTCGCGGGCTGGTGGGCGGCGCGCTTCGTGCCCGAGCGGCATGAGGTTGAAGTGCAGGTCGCCGAGAGCCTGGTGCCGGTGCTCGGCGCCGTGCTGCAGCGGCTGCGCCAGGGCCTGGACCTCGACGCCGACCCGGCGCTGATCGACCCGGCGCTCGCCGCCGTGCCCGGCCCGGCAATCGCCGGCGTGCGCGTGCCGGGTGCGGTGTGCGGCTTCGAGGCGGCGGTGCGCGTCGTGCTCGGCCAGCAGGTCACGGTGGCCGCGGCGCGCACGTTGACGGCGCGGCTCGTGCAGTCATTTGGCGAGCCGTTGCCACCACCCGTTGGGCCGACGGCGTTTGCGCCGCTCGAACGGCTATTTCCGACGGCCGCCGCGATCGCCGCCGCCGACCCGGAAGTCATCGGCAAGCTCGGCATCGTGCGCCAGCGCGTGCGCGCATTGCAGGCGCTGGCTGTCGAAGTGGCCAACGGCCGCCTCGCGCTCGACGCGAGCGCGCCGTTGGCCGAGACACTCGAACGACTGCGCGCACTGCCCGGCTTCGGCGAGTGGACGGTGCAGCTCATCGCGCTGCGCGCGCTCCGCTGGCCCGATGCCTTCCCGGCCAGCGACATCGGCGTGCTCGATGCGCTGGCCCCGTTGTTCGGCGGCCGCGATGTAAAGGCGGCCGAAGCGGCCTCGCAGGCCTGGCGGCCGTGGCGCGGCTACGCGGTGATGAAACTGTGGCGATCGCTGGAGAACGCAGCATGACGAACCAACTCGATGACGTGCTCGTGGCGCAAGCCCGCGTCGACACCCCGCTCGGCGCGATGACGGCGGCGGCGACGACGCGCGGCCTCGCCGGCCTGTGGTTCGACGGCCAGCGCCATCACCCCGGCGTGCTCGCGGCACCGGTGGACGACGACAACCGCTTCATCGTGCAGGCACGGCAGGAGCTGGCGGCGTGGTTCGCCGATGGCGCGGCGCGCCGGTGCGGCTTCACGGTGCCGCTCGATGCGCAGGGCACCGCGTTCCAGCGCGGCGTGTGGGCGCGCCTTTCGATGCTGGCCTGCGGCGAGCGCGCGCGTTACGGCGAGATCGCGCGCGCGCTCGGCCGGCCCGAGGCGGCGCGCGCGGTCGGCGCGGCGATCGGCCGCAACCCGATCTCGGTGATCGTGCCCTGCCATCGCGTGCTCGGCCACGACGGCGCGCTGACCGGCTACGCCGGCGGGCTCGATCGCAAGCAGGCGCTGCTGGCGTTGGAGGCTGGGGCGGCGCCTGCACGCAGCGCCGTATCGACAGCCGACGAGATGACCGAGGCGCTGGCCTCGGCATGAAGCGCCGCGACCTCGCCGAGCTGCTGGGGCTCGGCGCGATCTGGGGCGCGTCGTTCCTCTTCATGCGGCTGGGCGCCGTGGAGTTCGGCGCCGTCGCGCTGGTGTTCCTGCGCGTGGCCGGCGCGGCAATGTTGTTGCTGCCCTTGCTCGCGCTGCAAGGGCAATGGCCGGCGCTGCGCGCGCACTGGCGGCCGATCGCGCTGGTCGGCGTCGTCAACTCGGCGCTGCCCTTCCTGTGCTTCGCCGTCGCGGCCTACGTGCTGAGCGCCGGGCTGATGGGCGTGTTCAACGCGACGGCGCCGATCTGGACAGCGCTGATCGCGTGGGCCTGGCTCGGCGAGCGGCCGGCGGCGCTGCGTTCGCTGGGGCTCGCGCTGGGTCTCGCCGGTGCGATCGGGCTGGCATGGAGCCGCGCCGAAGTGAAGGCGGGCATCGCCGGCGTCACGCCGGCCGTCGGCATCGCCGCGTGCATCGCGGCGACGGTGCTGTACGGCATCGGCGCGAACTACTCGCGCCGGCGGCTCGCCGGTGTGCCGCCGATGGCGACGGCGGCGGGCAGCCAGTTGAGTGCGACGCTCGTGCTCGCGGTGCCGGCGTGGTGGGCGTGGCCCGCCGCGGCGCCGACGGCGGCGGCGTGGGGCAGCGCGGCGGCGCTGTCGCTCGTCTGCACGGGCCTCGCGTACATCCTTTACTTCAGGCTCATCGCGCACACCGGCGCGACGAACGCGATGACGGTGACATTCCTGATCCCGCCGTTCGCGATGGCGTGGGGCTGGCTCGTGCTCGGCGAGCGGCCGGCGCCGGACATGCTGGCCGGCGCGGCTGTGATCCTGGTCGGGACGGCGCTGGCGGTGGGGATGAGATTCCGTTCGCGCTGAGGACCCGGCCCTTCGATACCTCAGGGCGAACGGGGTCAGGCACTCAGCGGAACCGATTCAACGGCACCGTGTGCAGGTCGCCCTTCAGCGTCTCGAGGTAGTCGGCCATCGTCTTCAGCTCGGCGCGGCTGAACTGCTTGACCTGCGCGACCATCACCGGGTTCGTGCGGCCGACGTTGGGGTTGCGCTCGGTGCCGTAGGCGCGCAGCGCGGCGTAGAGGTAATCGGCGTACTGGCCGGCGATCTTCGGGTACGTGCCGTCGATCGGCTTGTTGAAGTTGGCGCCGTGGCACGAGGCGCAGGCGCCCTTGGTCAGCAGCGCGGCCACCGGCGCCGGCGGCGCCGGCGGCGTGCTGTCGGCCACCGTCTTCACCGACGACGAACCGTGCTTCTCGTAGAACGCGCCGAGGTCGGCCATGTCCTGCTCGGACAACGTGGCGGCGATGGCACGCATCGTCGGGTGCTTGCGCTCGCCCTTCTTGTACGCGGCCAGCGCCGAGGCGATGTACTTGGCGCCCTGGCCCGAGATCAGCGGCACCTTGTGCACTTCGGGAAAGCTCGCCTGGTAGCGCGGAATGCCGTGGCAGCCGATGCACATCGAGGCCTTGCGTTCACCGGCCGCGGCGTCTTGCGCCACCGCGGGCGAGGCAGCCAGCGTGCCCGCGGCGAGCGCGGCGGTGGCCAGGAGAAGCTTGAGCACGTGCTTGTTCATCTTGCGGATGTTGTCTCTGTGTGTGGTTATCGGCTCGCGGCCTGACCCGCCGCTCCTGCCTTCTCGCTTGCCTTCGTCGAGGCGGCGCGATTATAGGGGCCGCTTATACTGGCCCGATCCCCTTGCAGCCCTCGGTGCACGCAGTGCGGGCCACCTCGGCACCGCGCGAGCGAGAGCCCCTCATTGCGCATGAAATTCCAAGGCACCGACACCTACGTCGCCACGCAGGACCTGAAGCTGGCGGTGAACGCCGCCATCACGCTGAAGCGCCCGCTGCTCGTCAAGGGCGAGCCCGGCACCGGCAAGACGATGCTCGCCGAAGAAGTGGCCACGGCCATCGGCATGCCGCTGCTGCAATGGCACATCAAGAGCACGACGAAGGCGCAGCAGGGCCTGTACGAGTACGACGCGGTGAGCCGCCTGCGCGACAGCCAGCTCGGCGACGCGAAGGTCAAGGACATCCACAACTACATCGTCAAGGGCGTGTTGTGGCAGGCCTTCTCGGCCGAGCAGCCGGTGGCGCTGCTGATCGACGAGATCGACAAGGCCGACATCGAATTCCCGAACGACCTGCTGCGTGAACTCGACCGCATGGAGTTCTACGTCTACGAGACGCGCGAGCTCGTCAAGGCGCGGCACCGGCCGGTCGTCTTCATCACCAGCAACAACGAGAAGGAACTGCCCGACGCGTTCCTGCGCCGCTGCTTCTTCCACTACATCAAGTTCCCCGACGCCGAGACGATGCAGACCATCGTCGACGTGCACTTCCCGGGCCTGAAGAAGGAACTGCTCGGCGCGGCGCTGAAGACCTTCTACGACGTGCGCAACCTGCCCGGCCTGAAGAAGAAGCCGAGCACGAGCGAACTGCTCGACTGGCTGAAGCTGCTCGTCGCCGAAGACATCCCGCTCGAGGCGCTGCACAGCAAGGACGAGAAGGTCAGCGTGCCGCCGCTCGTCGGCGCGCTGTTGAAGAACGAGCAGGACGTGACGCTGTTCGAGAAGCTCGTGTTCATGCAGCGGCACAACCGCTGAAGCGCTGGGTCCCCGAGGGTTGTCGATGGCGACGGCGGCAACGGTGACTTCCGCGACCGAACCCTGGCCGCCGGCGCTGACGCTGGCCGGGCCGCACGCCCGGCTCGTGCCGCTGGCCGCGGAACACGAAGAGGGCTTGGTGGCTGCCGTGCGCGACGGCGAGCTGTGGAAGCTCTGGTACACGGCCGTGCCGTCGCCCGAGGGCATGGCCGCCGAGATCGAGCGCCGGCTCGGGTTGCAGGCCAGGGGCTCGATGCTGCCGTTCACCGTCTTCGATGCCGACGGCGCGATCGCTGGCATGACGACCTACATGAACATCGACGCGGTCAACAAGCGCGTCGAGATCGGCAGCACCTGGTACGCCGCGCGCACGCAGCGCACGGCGCTGAACACGCAGTGCAAGCGGCTCTTGCTCGGGCATGCGTTCGAGGCGCTCGGCTGCATCGCGGTGGAGTTCCGCACGCACCGCCTGAACGTGCAAAGCCGCCGCGCGATCGAGCGCCTGGGCGCGCAACAGGACGGCATCCTGCGCTCGCACATGGTGATGCCCAACGGCAGCGTGCGCGACACCGCCGTGTACAGCATCACCGCCGCCGAGTGGCCGGCGGTGCGCGCGCACCTCGACTGGCAGCTCGCGCGGCCGCGCTAGGCAAGAGCCTTTACGGCGGAAGTCAACGCGGCGGCTTGCGTGCCCGCTGCTGGGTGGCCACGAAGCGGCGCGCACCCATCAGCCGGCCGTGGGCTTTCGCGCCGGCGTGCAGCACGTGCACGTGCTTGCTCGCCACCTCGCCGTGCTGGGCGACGTAGACGAATGCATAGACCGGTTCGATCAAGGTTCGCGGCCCGCCATACCCCGAAGCCGGGACAATGCGCGTCCCGCGCCGCGGCGCACCGAGCCCTTCCCGCCATGCGCGACAAGCAGAAGAAGCCGATCGACGTCGAGACGCTGTGGCAGATCGAGCGCCTGGGGCCGCCGAGCCTGGCGCCCGACGGCGCGCAGGCGGTGGCGGCGCTGGCCAGCTTCTCGATGAAGGACAACAAGGGCACGAGCTCGCTGTGGCTGCTGTCGACGTTGGGCGGCGCGCCGCGCCGGCTGACGAGCTGCGGCGACAAGGACGCGCGGCCGCGCTGGAGCCCGCGCGGCGACCGCATCGCGTTCACCGCCAGGCGCGAGGCCGGCAGCAAGAAGGACGACGAGGCGCAGCTGTACCTGATCGCCCCCGACGGCGGCGAGGCCGAGCGCGCCGCCGAGGTGGCCACCGGCGTCGAGGACTTCCGCTGGTGCGCCGACGGCCGCTCGCTCGTCTTCGTCAGCTGGGTGTGGCCCGACACGAAGGGCACGAAAGCGCAAGCCGCGCGCATGAAGGCGTGGAAGGAGCGCAAGGAAACGGCCTACGTCACCAGCGAAGCGCAATACCGGCACTGGGACCACAAGCTGCCGATGGACCGCGTGCCGCACCTGCTGTTGATGACGCTGCCCGATGACCACGGCAAGGGCAGCGGCGGCCGCCCCGCCGGCGAAGCGAAGGTGCGCGACCTTTTCGAAGGCACGCCGTACGAGCTGGCGCGCGCCGGCCCGGACGCCAACGGCTTCGACGTCTCGCCCGACGGCCGGCGCGTCGTCTTCGCGTTCGACCCCGAGCCGGTGAAGCGCCAGGACGGCCGCTTCGCACTCGCGGAGATGGAGCTGAAGAGCGGCCGCGTGCGCGTGATCGCGCAGGACGCGGCGTGGAACCTCGGCGCGCCGCGCTACAGCCCCGGCGGCGAGCGCATCGCCTTCACCGCCAGCCACCAGGCGGTGAAGCACACGATGCCCGATCAGCTCGCGGTGTGGGAGCGCGAGAGCGGGCGCTGGGAAGTGGTCAGCGGCGAGTGGGACCACGAGGTGCATGCGCCGCTCGTCTGGGAGGAAGACGGCCTGGCGGTGCTGTGCACGTCCGAGGAGAAGGGGCGCCTGCCGCTGTGGCGCTTCGAGCTGGCTTCGCGCCGCGCTGAGCGGCTGGTCGAGGGCGGCTGGGTGAGCGCCTTCGACAAGGCCGCGGGCACGCTGGTGACGCTGGCCAGCTCGGCGACGCACCCCGAGCGGCTCGTCGCGCACCTGCCGGGCGCGGCGCCGCGGCGCATCGAGCGCTTCAACGACGCGCTGCTCGGCAAGCTCTCCTGGGGTCGTGTCGAGGAGCACTGGATCGGCGGGGCGGCCGCGGTGCCGGCGACCTCGGCGACCCGCGCGGCGTTGCCCAGGCGCCCGAAGCGGCCGGCCGCGCGCGCCGACGCCGCCGAGCCGGGCGACCCGGTGCAGCTGTGGCTCGTGCTGCCGCCGGGCTTCGACGCGAAGAAGAAGTACCCGCTGCTGCAGCTCATCCACGGCGGCCCGCACACCGCGTTCGGCGACGGCTGGCATTACCGCTGGAACGCGCAGGTGCTGGCCGCCGCGGGCTACGTCGTCACGATGGTCAACTACCACGGCAGTTCGGGCTTCGGCCACGCCTTCCTCGACAGCATCACGCACCGCTGGGGCGTGCTCGAACTGCGCGACGTGGAAGCGGCCACCGACTGGCTGCTCGCGCAGCCCTGGGCCGACGCGACGCGCGTCTTCGCCGCCGGCGGCAGCTACGGCGGCTTCATGGTCGCGTGGATGAACGGGCACGTGAGCCCCGGGCGCTACGCCGCCTACGTCTGCCACGCCGGCTGCTTCGACTGGGTGGCGATGTTCGCCGACGACGCGTGGGCCTGGCACGCCAAGGAACTCGGCGCCTGGTACTGGGACGACCTCGCGCAGGTGCAGCGGCAAAGCCCGCACGCCCACGCCGGCCGCATGAGCACGCCGACGCTCGTGGTGCACGGCGCGCTCGACTACCGCGTGCCCGATGCGCAGGGGCTGGCCTACTACAACACGCTGAAGGCGCGCGGCGTCGACGCGCGGCTCGTCTGGTTCCCCGACGAGAACCACTGGGTGCTCAAGCCGCGCAACAGCCGGCTGTGGTACGCCGAGTTCCTGGGCTGGCTTGCGCGGCACGACCCGAAGGTCGCGAAGAAGAGGCGGGGCTGAGCGGGGGCTGAGCGGGGCCGAGCGCGTCCGAGCAGCGCCCGGTCAGTCAGCGGCCGTGCGCTCGGCCGGCACGTCGGTCGTGCCGGCAGCCAGCTCGACGCGATTGCGCCCGCCTTGCTTGGCGCGGTACAGCGCCGCGTCCAGGCGCTGCATCAGCGCCTCGGGCGGCTCTTGCGGCTCGGTGGCGACGGCGACGCCGATGCTCACCGTCAGCGTCACGTCGCCGCGCGGCGTCGCGACGACCATCTCGCCGACGGCGCGGCGCAGCCGCTCGGCGACCTGCAGCGCGCCTTCGATGCCGGTGCTCGGCACGAGCATCCAGAACTCCTCGCCGCCGGTGCGCGCGACATGGTCGACGCTGCGCCCCACCTGGCGCAGCACGCGGCCCATCGCGCGCAGCACCTCGTCGCCGGCCGGATGACCGAAGCGGTCGTTGATTTTCTTGAAGTGGTCCACGTCGATCGACAGCACGCTGTACGCCTGGCCGTAGCGGCGCAGCCGCTCGGCCTCGCCGCGCAGGCGCTGCTGGATGGCGCGGCGGTTCAACAGGCCGGTCAGGTCGTCGTGTTCACTCTGGTGGCGCAGCCGCAGCAGCAGCCGCACGAACACCAGCGCCGCCAGCGCGATCTGCAGCAGCAGCCCGCCGACCATGAAGACCATCGTCGTCGCGACGTTGGCGGCCGTGTCGGCATGCACCGAGCGCCCGATCGACGCCGGGAAGACGGCGGCGACGACGCCGCGCAGCGCGAAGACGGCGCCGATCACGGCAAACGGCACAGCGCAGCCGGCGGCCACGCGGGCGCCGAACTCGCCGGCGAGATGGCGGTGCACCGTCCACGCGGTGGCCAGCAGCAGCCAGGCGAACACGGCCGAGGTGATCGCCACCGCCGCCCATGACAGGCCGCCGCGCAGGTCCAGCGCGATCGCCGCGACGGCCAGGCCCCACATCGCCAGGTGCTCGCGGTCGGCCAGCGGCCGCCCGGCAAACAGCTGCACGCCGCGCCTGAAGGCGATGAACGCGGCCAGCAGCAGCCCGTTGGACAGCCAGAAGCCGGCCCACACCGGCAGGTGGTCGCGCTGGCTGATCAGCGCCAGCCCGAGCGCGACGCCCGCCGACGCCCCGGCCCAGTGCAGCGCCGGCCCGCGCGACAGGCGCAGCCACGCCATCACCGCCCAGACGCCGGCCACGAGGCCTTGCTGCAGCAAGATGAGGACGAGGATGACGATCGGGGTCTTCAAGTCGATGCGGGCCGCGCGCCGCGGCGGGTGCGCCACCGGCGCGACAATGGGCGCGCGCGACGCCCGCCTGCCCGCCTCTTCGGACGCATTGCCATGCTGATCCAGTTCTTCTACACCCTGCGCTCGGCCAAGCTGAAGGTCACCGTGAAGGAGTACCTCATGCTGCTGGAGGCCCTGCGTGCGGGCGTCATCGACGACGACGCCGGGCCGTCGATCGACAAGTTCTATTACCTGGCGCGCGCCGCGCTCGTCAAGGACGAGGCGCAGTTCGACAAGTTCGACCGCGCATTCTCCGCCTACTTCAAGGGCGTCGAGCTGCTCGCCGACTTCACGCAAGACATTCCGCTCGAGTGGCTGCGCAAGACCTTGGAACTGGAACTGAGCCCCGAAGAGAAGGCCGCCATCGAGAAGATGGGCTGGGACGAGTTGATGGAGACGCTGAAGAAGCGCTTCGAGGAACAGAAGGAGCGCCACGAAGGCGGCAGCAAGATGATCGGCACCGGCGGCACGAGTCCGTTCGGTGCCTATGGCGTCAACCCGCAGGGCATCCGCATCGGCCAGGACAAGGGCCGCAATCGCAGCGCCGTGAAGGTGTGGGACCAGCGCGCGTACAAGGACTACGACGACACGAAGGAACTCGGCACGCGCAACATCAAGGTGGCGCTGCGCCGGCTGCGGCGATTCGCGCGCGAAGGCAGCGACCTCGAACTCGACCTCGACGACACGATCCACAGCACGGCGGCCAACGCCGGCATGCTCGACATCAAGATGGTGCCCGAGCGGCACAACAAGGTGAAGGTGCTGCTGCTGATGGACGTCGGCGGCACGATGGACGAGCACATCCACCGCGTCGAGGAGTTGTTCAGCGCCGCGAAGAGCGAGTTCAAGCACCTCGAGTTCTATTACTTCCACAACTGCGTCTACGACTTCATGTGGAAGAACAACCGCCGCCGCTTCAGCGAGAAGTTCCCGACCTGGGACGTGATCCGCAAATACAACAAGGACTACAAGCTCGTCTTCGTCGGCGACGCGACGATGAGCCCGTACGAGATCCTGCAGCCCGGCGGCAGCGTCGAATACAACAACGAGGAGCCGGGCGCCGAGTGGCTGCAGCGCCTGACGCACGCGTTCCCGAAGTTCGCCTGGATCAACCCCGAGCCGCAGGGCGTGTGGGGCTACCGGCAGAGCATCGCCATCGTGCAGCAGCTCGTGAACCAGCGGATGTTCCCGCTGACGCTGGCGGGGCTGGAAGGGGCGATGCGGTTGTTGAGCAAGTAGGGCGCGCGCGTGCCGCTGATCGGCGCGCCGCCCTCCGGGCCGCCTCTCGGACACTCCCGGCCAGACTGAATCCCCGGCTCGCGGGGGCAACGAGCGCAGTGCATCACGCAATCGCGGGGCGCGGCGGTAGCGATCCCCTAGTCGGGTGTGCGCTTGCGGCCCCGGCGTCTCTAGAGTGGAGGCGACAACGATGTCGCCGGAGACGCACCATGACCCCACGCTCATCCTCCCCGTTGCGCTGGCTGCGTGGCGCGCTCGTCGCGGTAGCCGCCGCCGGCACGTGGTGCACGGCCCAGGCGGCCGCGTACACGGCGATCTGGGACCCCGCCTACGGGGCCGGCGTGCCCGGCATGGGCTGGGCCGGCCGCGCCGACTTCTACGTGCCGGACTCGTGCATCCCTGCCCCGGGCAGCGGCACGCAAATCGTGTGGGACACCTTCTTCTCGCCCTCGTGCGGCAACCAGGCGGCGGTCACGAATGCCGAGGTCGACCTCTACCGGCTCAGCGACAACGCGGCGCTGAACACGTTGAACTTCACGTCCAGCGCGCTGTTCCTGAACGTGGCTGCGCTCCAGTTCGACGATGGCTCGCTCGAGCAGGCGCTGTCGACACCGTCGAACCTGGTGTCGGCCGGCTTCGCCGACGCCGGCATGGGGGTCGGCCCCGGCACCTACTTCCAGCTGTGGTTCACGCTCGACGGCCCGCGTCTGCTCGAGTGGTACTGCCACAGCAGCACCACGGCACTGGCCTCGGTGGTGTCGTCGACCTCCGGGCACTGCGGCTACCGCAGCATCAACGACAACGAGAACTTCCGTCCTGACTTCCGCATCAGCCGCGTGCCCGAGCCGGCGACGCTGGCGCTCGTCGGCATCGCGCTGGCCGTCGGGGCCGGCGCGGGGACACGGCGGCGGCGCGCGGCGCTGACCTGAAGCCCGCGCGCGGCGCGACGCCGCGGCGTTTCCGATCAAGGATGAGGCGGCCTTCTCAGGCCGCCTTTCTCTTGGCCCCTTCGTCCAGCGCCGCCCTGAGCGCATCTTCGGTTTCGAGCGCCCGCCCGCTGTCGCTGGCCGCCTCGGCGGCCGCCTCGGGCAGCCGGTTCCAGATCTCGCGCAGGCGGTCGCGCCATTGCTGCTCTTCGCGAGGCGAGCGCGCCAGCCGCAGCCGGCCGCGCGCCTGGTCGGAGGCGACGGCCAGCTCCAGCGCCGCGGCCGGCGAGCCTTCGAGGTCGAGCAGCAGCGCCACGTCGTCGAGGCACCCCAGCATCTGCGGCCGCATTTCCTGGCTGCGCAGCTCGCGCAGCGCCGCGGGCAGCAGCTCACGCGCGCGCGCCGCGTCGCCGGCCAGCACGGCCAGATGGCCGGCCCACCACGCCGCACTGGCTTCGCCACGCTTGTCTTCGGCGCTGCGGCACAGCTTCAGCGAGCGCGCCGTCGCCTGCTCGGCCGCAGCCGCGTCGCCGAGGATCAGGCGGGCCTGCGCGATCGTCAGCTCGCTCTCGGCTTCGAGTTCGCGGTTGCCGATCGTGCGCGCGAGCGTCAGCGCCTGCTCCACGTCTTGCAGCGCCGATTCGCCGTTGCCGGCCCAGACGTGGATCTGCGCGCGGTGCAGCCAGCTGATCGCCTGGCCGAGCTTGTCGTCGCCGGCGACGAAGAAGCCGAGCGCCTCGATCTCGTGCCGGGCGGCGCCGTTCACGTCGCCGGCCTGCAGCAGCACCGCCGACAGCGTCGACAGCGCCGCGGCGATCCACACCGGCTCGCCGATGCGCCGGCGCAGTTCGAGGCACGTTTCGAGCATCTCGCGCGCCGCGACGTGGTCGCCCTGCGCCATCGCCAGCACCGCCTCGGTGTACAGCGCGTGCGCGCGCGCCAGGTCCGAAGCCTGGATGGCCGGCAGCGCGAGCGCCGCACGCACGGCCTTGCGCCCTTCGGCCGCGTAGCCGCGCAGGCTCCAGAAGCCGGTCAGCGCCACGGGCAGCTTCACGGCGATCATCGGATCGGTGCCGCCGGACAACACAAACGCGTGCGCGGCGCGCAGGTTCTCGAGTTCACCTTCGAGCCGCCGCACGGCGCTTGCCTGCTCGGCACCCTGCATGCCGCGCCCGGCCTGCTTGGCCAGCGCGAAGTAGTGCGCGCAGTGCCGCTCGCCGGTGGCCGCGGCGTCGCCCGGCAGGTCGGCGAGCTTGCCGCGCGCGTAGTCGCGGATCGTCTCCAGCATGCGGTAGCGCGAGCCCGCGCCTTCGCCGTCGCGCCAGGCGAACGACTTCTGCACGAGCGACGCGAGCAGGTCGGGCACGCGCTTGGCGGGCACCGCGTCGTCGGCGCAGACGGCCACCGCTGCGGCCGCGTCGAAGCCGCCGGCGAAGACCGCGAGCCGCGCCAGCAGATGCCGCTCGTCGGCCTCGAGCATGTCGTACGACCAGTCCACCAGCGCGCGCAGCGTCTGCTGCCGCCGCTGCAACACGCGGCTGCCACCGGCGAGGAACTGATAACGGTCGTCCAGGCCGGCCAGGATCTCCGGCACCGACAACGTGCGCAGCCGCGCCGCGGCGAGTTCGATGGCGAGCGGAATGCCTTCGAGCCGCGTCACGAGGTCGGCGAGGTGCTTCGGATCCTGCGCCTCGATCTCGAACGACGGCCGCTGCGCGCGCGCGCGCTCGGCGAACATGCGCACCGCCGACGAACGCAGCAGGTCGTCCATGCTCGCGTCGCCCGCGGGCAGCGGCAGCGGATGGATCGGGTAGCTTTGCTCGCCGGGCACGTCCAGCAACTCGCGGCTCGACGCGAGGATCTGCACGCCGCCCGCCTGCGCAAGCACGGTGTCGGCGAACTCGGCCGCGGCGGCGACGACGTGCTCGCAGTTGTCGAGCACGATCAACAGGCGCCGCGTCTTCAGCCACGCGCACACGGCGTGGATGAGCGGGCGGCCCGGCTCCTCGATGATCTCGAACGTGCGCGCGACGGCACTGGCGACGTGCGCCGGGTCCGTCACCGCCGACAGGTCGACGAACCAAGCGCCATCCGGATAACGCGGCAGCCGCTCGGCGGCGATCTGCAGCGTCAGCCGCGTCTTGCCGAGGCCGCCCATGCCGAGCACGGTGACGAGCGCGGCGTCGTCGAGCAGGGCCTGGATCTCCTGCAGCTCGGTCTCGCGGCCGACGAAGCTCGATCGTTGCGGCGGCAGGTTGTTCGGCAGCGCGCTCACCGGCACCCAGCGCTCGCCGCTTCGCACCATGCGCTGCGCCTTGTCGCCGGGTTCGGGCGGCTGGAACGGCGCGTCGCCCGCGCCGGCTGGCGCGACCTCGAACACCTCGATCGGCTCGGCGAGGCCCTTCAGCGCCCAGTGGCCGTGCGAGACCGACTTGAAGGCCGGCGCCTCGGGCGCCTCGGCCGCCTCGGTTTGTGCCTCTCGCTCCTCCAGCGCCGCGCGCGCCTCGGGCGTCAGCAGCACCTGGCCGCCGCGCGCCATCGCCATCACACGTGCCGCGGTCGGCTTGGCGAGACCATCGACCTCGATCGGCTTGGCGCCGCGCGCCACGTCCTCGGCGCTGTTCTCGCGCAGGATCACGGGGCCCACGTGCAGGCCGGCGCGTGCCGAAAGCGGCATCGGCAGCGCCGCGAGTGCCTGCTGGTACGCGAGCGCGTAGCCGACCGCCGGCGCCGCGGCGTCGAACATCAACAGCATGCCGTCGGTCTTGTCGATCTCGCGGCCGCCGAACTGAGGCAGCAAGTCGCGCGCGACGCGGTCGTGCGCGGCCCAGACAGCAGCCATCTGGTGGTCGCCGATGCGCGCCGCCATCTTCGTGCTGTCGACGACGTCGGTGAGCAGGAGCGCGCGGATGTCGGTCTTCATCGAGGCTCGGAATCTAGCCGTTTGCGCTGATGGCCCGCTTGCAGCGCCAGTGCGCCGTCCCCCGTGCTGAGCAGAGACCCCGGACGACCCCAGCCGAACGGGGCGGCACGAAGAACCCCGCGAGAATACGCGCCGCCCCCTGCGGGAACGCGCGCGCCGCCCGGCGCCGCCGCTGCGCGGGACAAGCAACTTGATCGTTGGATGTGACCTTCACTCGCGCATCGGCGCAAGCGCCCGGCTGCCGTTGGCTCACCCTGGCAGCCCTGGGTGCGCTGGCGGGTTGCGGCAGCCTGACGCCGGACCACAGCAGCCCGACGACGCCTGCGGGCGCCGCCGCGCCCGCCGCCTCGGCCCCATCGCTGCCCCGCGAAGCCAAACCGCAATACGACGCCCAGGGCCGCCTCGTCGGCCTGGAAGGCGAAGCGCCGCCCGCGGCCGCCGGCAACGTCCTCGTCACCGCCGGCGAGGCTGCGCAGGCCGGCGGCACGCTCGGCGTCGAAGTCGAGATCGACGCGCCCGACCCGCTGAAAGCGCTGCTCGAACGGCACCTGGACGTCGTGCGCCTGGGCCGCCTGACGCGCGAGGAGGTCGACGAGGCCGAGTGGTCGCGTTTGATCGACGCCGCACCGGCGCAGGCGCGCGAGTTGCTGCAGACCGAGGGCTACTTCAACGCCCGCGTCGTGCTGCAGCGCCAGCCGCGCCGCACCGCCGGCGCGCCCGACCGCGTGCGCATGACCGTGCAGCCCGGCCCGCAGGCGCGCATCTCGCGCCTGACCTACGAGTTCGACGGCGACCTCGAACGCGCCGCCGCGGCCGGCGACGCCTACGCGGACAAGGTGCGCGTCGACCTGCGCGCCGGCTGGGCGCTGGCACCGGGCGAGCCGTTCAGCAACGACGCGTGGAGCAGCGCAAAGTCGCAGGCGCTGGCGCGGCTGCGCGCCGCCGGCTACGCGCTCGCCACCTGGAGCGGCACCGCGGCGCAGGTGGACCGCGAGCGCAACGAGGTGCGGCTTTTCATCGTCGCCGACAGCGGGCCGCTGTTCAGGCTCGGCCAGGTCGTCATCGACGGCCTGCATGCGCAAGACGCCGAGACCGTGCGCCACCTGCTCGTGGCGCGCGCCGGCACGCCGGTCACCGAGACGCTGCTCTTGGACTTCCAGGAGCGGCTGCAGAAGGTGGGACTCTTCGCCGGCGTCAGCGTCACGCTGGACACCAGCGACCCGGCCAACGCCGAGCGCGCCAACATCGTCGTGCGGCTGGCCGAATCGGCGCTGCAGGACTACACGTTCGGCATCGGCGTCTCGGCCAACACCGGCGCGCGCGCCTCGGTGACGCACGTCTACCGCCGCGTCTTCGGCCACGCGTGGACGGCGCGCAACAAGGCCGAAATCGGCGAGAAGCGCGAGGCGTGGGAAGGCGAGATCAGCACGCACCCCGGCCCCGACCTCTATCGCAACCTGCTCGGCGGCACCGTCGAGTGGCTCGAGGGCGACGCCGACATCGTGCTGTCGCAGCGGCTGCGGCTCGGTCGCACCGTCGACCTCGGGCGCATCGAGCGTCTGTACTTCGTCGAGGCCGAGCGCGCCAAGCGCGAGACGGCGCTGGCGACGACACGCGCGATTGCCTACTCGCTGAATTACCACGGCGTGTGGCGCGAACTGGACAGCGTCGTGCTGCCGACGTTCGGCTACACCTTCGCCGGCCAGGCCGGCATCGGCCGCTCGAAAGCGACGCACGCCGAGACGGGCCCCTTCACACGCGCCTACGCGCGGCTGACCGGCTACCTGCCGCTCGGCGAAAGCTGGTACGCGCAGGCGCGCATCGAGGCCGGCAAGGTGTTCAAGGACGGCCTCGTCATCGCGCCGGACTCGCAGCGCTTCCGCGCCGGCGGCGACGACTCGGTGCGCGGCTACGGCTACCGCAGCCTCGGGCCGATCAGCAACGGCGTCGTCGGCAGCGGCGACGCGCTGTTGACCACCAGCGTCGAGCTGGCACGGCCGTTCAGCGCCCGGCTGCCTTCGGTGTGGGGGGCGGTGTTCGTCGACGCCGGCAACGCCGCCGACAGCTTCGCGAACCTGAAGCCGGCGCTCGGCTACGGCGTCGGCGTGCGCTGGCGCAGCCCCGTCGGGCCGCTGCGCGTCGACTGGGCCTACGGGCACGAGTTGCGGCGCGCACGTCTGCACTTCAGCGTCGGGATTGCGTTCTAAGGCGTTCCAGGCAGGCATGGACGAGACGCCGAACCCCAACCCGAAGGCAACGCCGGAGTCGCCGAAGGTGATGCCGTCGCCGGCGCCTGCCACGCCGCCCGCCCCGGGCGGCCCGGCCAGCCTCAACAGCCGCGCCAGCCGCCCGCGGCCGGTGCGCGCCGGGCTGTCGCTGCTGACGCCGTTCGTCTGGGTGCTGGTGGCGGGGGCCGTCACCCTCGGCGCCCTCGCCGCGGCGGCGCGCTGGATCCTCTTCACCGAAAACGGCACGGCCTGGCTGCTGGCGCGGCTGCCGATGGTCACCGCGGCCGAAGGCGTGCAAGGCGCGCTGCTCGGCCCGCGCTGGCAGGCCGAGCGGCTGCGCGTGCAGTGGGACGGCGGGCGGCAGGCAGTGGAGCTGCACGGCCTCGTCAGCGAAGGGATGACCTGGACGTGGCGGCCGGGAGCGGCGAGCGGGCCAGGCCCAGCCAGCGCACCCAGCGCACCCAGCGCATCGGGCGTCCCGGGCGCGGCGGTCACGCCGGCCGGCGCCACGCTCTGGGCCGCGCTGCACATCGAGCGCCTGCAAGTCCGCCGCGTGCAGGTGCAGACCGGCCCGCCCGGCCCACGCCCGATTCCGCTGCCGGCCGACCTGGCACCGCCCGTGCGCGTCACGATCGGCACACTGGCCGCAGAGGAAGTGCGCTACGGCACCTTCGAGCCCGTCGCCGACCTGCGCGCCGAAGGCGTGCGGTTCGACGGCAGCGCGCAGGCGCGGCACGGCGTCGAGCGGCTCGCGGCGCGCGCGGCCGGCGTGCACGTGCGAGGCGCCGCGAGCCTCGCCAACCAGCGCCCGTTCGATTTGCAGGCGCAGGCCGTTGTCGCGCCGGCGCTGCTGGCCGACCCCGACGCGCCGCCGTGGGCCGCGGTGCTGCGCGCCCGCGGCCCGCTGGCCGCCTTCGACCTGCACGCCACGCTGCGCGGCCGGCCGGTGCAGCCGCCGGGCACGAACGGCCGCCGGGCCGCCCCCGGCGCCGGCCCGGCGCTCGATGCGCAAGCGAAGGTGCACCCGCTCGAAGCCTGGCCGGTGCAACGGCTCGTCGCGCGCACCGAGGCGCTGGACCTCGCGACGCTCATCGCCGGCGCGCCCGAGACGCAACTGGCTGGCGAGGTGCTCGTGCAGGCGCCGGCGCGCGACGCGCCGGTCACCGTGCAGGCGCGGCTCGAGAACCGCCGGCCTGGCCGCTGGAACGAGCGGCGCATCCCCGCCCGCCGCATCGAGGTGGAAGCGCGCGGCGAGCTGGCGCGGCCCGATCGCATCGAGCTGACGCGCTTCGACGTGCAGCTTGCCGATGCGATGGGGCCGCCGCGGCGCGCCGGCGGCGCGCGCGCAGCGGTGACGACGGAAGACGAAGGCGACGCCGGCCGCGTCGAAGGCCAGGCGCTGTGGACCGCGCACCGCCTCGCGGTGCAGGCGCGCCTGGCCGACGTGCGGCCGCATCGCCTGGACAGCCGCACCGCGACGATGACGCTGGCCGGGCCACTCGAGCTGACGATCGACGGCCTGCCCTCGCCCGACCGCGCCGCGACGACGACCGCGCCGCCTTGGCGCGTGGCCGGCCAGGTGAACCTCGAGGGCCGCGTCGAAGGCGCGCCGCGGCCGGTGAGCGTGCGCGCCGAAGGCGAGGCGCGCGCCGACCACGTGCAGCTTCGGCATCTGCAGGTGCGCTCGGGCGAGGCGCAGGCGGTGATGCGGCTGACGCTGTCGCGCACCGCAGCACGCGAGTGGGCGCTCGCCACCGAGGGCAGCCTCGCCGAATTCGACCCGCTGCCGTGGTGGCCGGGCGAGGCCGATTCGGCGCTGCGCCGCGGCCCGCACCGCATCAACGCCGGCTGGCAGCTCGAAGTGCGTGCGCCGGCCGACGCGGCGACGCTGGCGCCGCTGACGCTGCTGCAACGCCTGAACGGCACCGGCGCCGTGCGCCTGCACGACTCGGTGCTGGCCGGCGTGCCGCTCGAGGGCACGGCGATCCTCGGCTACAGCGCCAGCGGCGGCGGCCTGCGCCCGGGCAATATGCGCGCCGACTTGCAGGTCGGCGGCAACCGCGTGCAATTCGAAGGCGAAGGCGACCCCGCCGGCACCGGCGCCGGCGACCGCTGGAAGGCCGAGATCCGCGCCGCGATGCTGACGTCGCTGGCGCCGCTGACGCGCCTGCACCCGAGCCTGGCCGACTGGGTGCCGCGCCGCGGCAGCATCGAGGCCGACGTGAGCGGCGCCGGCCGCTGGCCGCGGATGGCCAGCGAAGGCCGCGCGCGCACCGAGGATCTGCAGGTCGGCACGCTGGCGTTGTCGCGCGCGCAGGCGAGCTGGCGCATCGACCTCACCGAACTGGCCGACCTGCGCAGCGCGACCGGCCGCATGCCGCTTTCCTTCGAGGGCCAGGCGGCCGGCCTGCGCTACGGCGAGCGCACGCTCGGCGACCTGCGGGCCGAGCTGCGCGGCACGCTGGCCGACCACCGAATCGACGTGCGCGCGACGCTGCCGGTGGCGCCCGGCGCGATGACCGAGCGCGTGCTCGACATCGCCGCCGCCGGCGGCGGCACACGTGCGCACCTGCTGGCGCAGGGCCAGTGGCAGCCCGAGGCGGGCGGCGGCGGGCGGTGGCTGGCGCGGATCGAGGAGCTGGATCTGGGGCCGGGGGCGCGGCCGGGGGTGGCGGCGGCAGCGGCCCCGGCATCAACGGCGGCATCGGCGCCGGCACCGGCTGCATCGCCACCCGCCGTCACCGCCGCCGTGCCCGCCGCGTCAGCCCCCGCCGCCGCCTCGACCGGCCGCTGGGCCGACGCCCGCAACCTGCGCGCCGAACTCGTCTTCGACCCGCAGATGAGCTTGCAGACGCTGACCGCCGAGCCCGGCCGTGTGCGGCTGGGCGACGCCTTCGCGCTGCGCTGGGACGCGGTGCACGTCGACTTCCAGCGCGAGCGCGCCGACTTCGCGCTGCGCGCCGACATCGAGCCGTTCGCGCTGCCGCCACTGCTGCGCCGCATTCGGCCGGGCGTCGGCTGGCAGGGCGACCTGCGCCTGTCGGCGCGCATCGACGTGCGCGCGGCCGACCGCTTCGAGGCCGATGTCGTCTTCCAGCGCCACGACGGCGACCTGCACATCGAGACGCAGGGCGAGCTGCAGTTGCTCGGTCTCACCGACTTCCGCCTGCTGCTCAAGGCGCGCGACGGCGTGTGGGACTTCGAGCCCGTGTTCACCGGCCGCGGCCTGGGCGAGATCCGCGGCCGGCTGCGCGCGCGCACGACGCCCGAGCGGCGCTGGCCGCACGACGACGCGCCGATCGAAGGCCAGATCCGCGCGCGCGTGCCCGACATCGGCATCTGGTCGCACTGGTTGCCGCCCGGCTGGCGGCTCGCCGGCGAGCTGGCGACGACGGCCGATGTCGGCGGCCGCTTCGCCGCGCCCACCTACACCGGCGAGATCAGCGGCCGCCAGCTCGGCGTGCGCAACCTGCTGCAAGGCGTGAACGTGCGCGACGGCGAACTGCTCGTGCGCCTGGCCGGCACCAGCGCGCGCATCGAGACCTTCACGCTGCGCGGCGGCGACGGCAAGCTCAGCGCCACCGGCGGCGCCGAACTCGGCGCGCAGCCGGGCGCGCGCCTCACGATCGAAGCCGAGCGCTTCCGCGTGCTCGGCCGCGTCGACCGCATGCTCAGCACCAGCGGCAAGGCCGAGCTCGTCTTCAGCGGCGACTCCGCGAAGCTCGACGGACGCTTTCGCATCGACGACGGCCTTTTCGACTTCACGCGCGCCGATGCGCCGAGCCTCGACGAAGACGTGACGGTGCGCGGCGCCGAGACCGCCGGCCCGGCCGCGCCCGCCGCCGCCGACGCGAACAACCGCCGCGGCCAGCGCTTCGTGATGGGGATCGACATCGACCTCGGCGAGCGCCTGCGCGCGCGCGGCCGGGGCGTCGACACCGGCCTCGGCGGCTCGGTGCGCATCACGAACCCCAACGGGCGCCTCGACGTGCGCGGCACGATCGAGTCGATCGGCGGCACCTACCAGGCCTACGGCCAGAAGCTCGAGCTGGAGAAAGGCGTGCTTGCCTTCAGCGGCCCGCCGGAGAACCCGTGGCTCGACATCTGGGCGCTGAAGCCCAACCTCGACATCCGCGTCGGGCTGCAGATCAGCGGCCCGCTGCAGGGGCTGCGCGTGCGCCTGTTCTCCGACCCGGAGATGTCGGAGACCGACAAGCTGAGCTGGCTGGTGCTCGGCCGGCCGAGCGACGGGCTCGGGCGCAACGACACGGCGCTGCTGCAGCGCGCGGCGGTGGCGCTGCTGGCCGGCGAAGGCGAGGCGCCGACCGACGAGTTCATGCGGCGGCTGGGCATCGACGAACTCTCGTTCAAGCAAAGCGAGGGCGACGTGCGCGAGACCGTCGTCTCGCTCGGCAAGCAGCTCTCGCGCCGCTGGTACCTGGGCTACGAGCGCGGCGTCAACGCCACCACCGGCACCTGGCAGCTCGTCTACCGCGCCGCCCAGCGCTTCACGCTGCGCGCGCAAAGCGGGCTGGAGAACTCGCTCGACCTGATCTGGACGCTGCGGCTGCAAGAGCCGCCGGCCGAAGGCGGCGTGAGAAAATCGCTGCCGGCCTTGCCGCCTTGAGCAATGCGCGCGTCACGCGCGAGATGCCAACACCCCGCCGTAGTTCAATGGATAGAACGGGCGCCTCCTAAGCGCCAGATGTGGGTTCGATTCCCGCCGGGGGGGCCATGCGACAACGGCGCCGTGCGCGCTCAGCCGAGCCCCGCCAGCCGCCCGAAG
Source organism: Betaproteobacteria bacterium (assembly GCA_016716535.1). GTDB lineage: Bacteria > Pseudomonadota > Gammaproteobacteria > Burkholderiales > Burkholderiaceae_C > Rubrivivax. The sequence continues at coordinate 444,581 of JADJWD010000006.1, forward strand.
CTCGTCCACCAGCCGTCGCCGTGCGGGTCGACACGCTGCTGCTGGTTGAACTCGGCCAGCCGTTGCAGCTCACGCACCACCGGCGCCGGAAAGCCGGCGCGGCCGCCGCGGCGGTCTTGCAGCAGGTCGTCGAGGACCTGCGTCGCCAGTTCGGCATCGCGCCAGCACCAGGCGAGCCGGTTGGCCACGCGCGGATAGAGCTGGCACAGGCGGATCGGCCGCCGGCGCGAAGGCAGCGCGCGCAGCCAGCGGCGCGCCGTGCCGGTGAGCGCCTCGTCGCTGGCGCGTGCGGCGCGCCGCTGCGGCGTCCAGTCGAGCGCCGCCGAATCGGTGACGGGGAAGGGCTTCATGCGCGCCGCGCCTTTGCCTTTGCAGATGGGCCGGATCTTCGGATGCGGCGGGGCCACACGCCGAGACCGCATTCCCGGGGATTTCGGCTGCGCGGGCGGCGATCTGAAGGCGGGCGTGGCGGCGTTCACGCCGCGCGGCCGGGTTGTCAATCCGGCGCGCGCATCGCCCGGCTCAGCAGCAGCACCGGGATCAGGCCGACGGCGACGATCGCCAGCGACGGCAGCGCGGCTTCGGCCAACCGCTCGTCGCGCGCGAAGTTGTAGGCCACCACCGCCAGCGTGTCGCTGCCGAACGGGCGCAGCAGCAGCGTCGCCGGCAACTCCTTCATCACGTCGACGAAGACGAGCAGCATCGCCGCGAACACCGAGCGCTTCAAGAGCGGCAGGTGCAGCCGGCCGAACACGCGCGCCGCGCCGCTGCCCAGGAGCAGCGCCGTCTCGTCGACCGAGCGCGGGATGCGCGTGTAGCCGGCTTCCACCGACTGCAGCGCGACGGCGCAGAAGCGCACGAGGTACGCGTAGAGGATGCCGAAGGCCGTGCCGGTGACGAGCACCGAGGCGCCGCTGCCCGGCCAGCGCTGCTGCACCCAGGCCAGCGGCAGCAGCACGCCGATGCCGACGACGGCGCCGGGCATCGCGTAGCCGAGCGACAGCAGCCGCGCCGTGGCCTTCAGCGCCCAGCCGCGGCCGCGGCGCAGCACGAAGGCGAGCGCCAGCGCCAGCACGGTGGCCAGCGCCGCAGCCAGCGCCGCGAGGCGAAAGCTCGCCCAGCTCCATTGCGCGAAACGATCGAGCGGCAGCCCGAACTCCGAGCCGCGCGCCTCCTGCCACAGCAGCCACAAGAGCCACGCCACCGGCAGCACGAAACCGGCGAGCACCGGCAGCGCGCACAGCAGCCAGGCCGCGAGCGCCGCGCCGCCGCGCAGCCTGAGAGGCCGCGCGTCGCCGGCGTGCTGCGGCCCGCTGCGCGTGGCCGCGAAGCGGATCTGCCGCTGCGCGGCGCGCTCGGCCAGCAACAGCGAGGCCACCAGCACGAGCAGCAGCGACGCCAGCTGCAGCGCCGCGACGCGGTCGTTCATCACCAGCCACGCCTTGTAGATGCCGGTGCTGAAGGTGGCCAGGCCGAAGTACGAGCCGACCCCGTAGTCGGCCAGCACCTCCATCAGCGCCAGCGCCGCGCCGGCCGCGACCGCCGGGCGCGCCATCGGCAGCGCCACGGCCAGCACGCGCCGGCGCAGCGGCGCGCCGAGCAGGCGCGCCGCTTCCATCATCTGCACCGCGCGTTCACCCAGTGCCGCGCGCGCCAGCAGATAGACGTATGGATACAGGCACAGCACGAACAGCACCGCGGCGCTGAAGGCATTGCGCACGTCGGGCCAGAGCGCCCCGCGCACGCCGAGCGCCTGCCGCAGCGCCGTCTGCACGGGGCCGGCGAACTGCAGCGCGTCGGTCCACGCGTAGGCCAGCACGTAGGCCGGCATCGCCAACGGCAGCAACAGCGCCCACTCGAACGCACGCCGGCCGGGGAAGTCCGCCAGCGTCACTGCCGCCGCCGTGCCGGCGCCGAGCACGATGACGCCGACGCCGACGCCGAACGCCAGCGCGAGCGTTTGCCCCGCGTACTCCGGCAGCACGGTGGCCACCTGGTGGCGCAGCACCGCGAGCGCGGCGTCGTCGAAGGCGAGCCACGAGCCGAGCACCGCCAGCACCGGCAGCGCGAGCAGCAAGCCGACGAGCACCAGCGCGCCGTGGGCCAGTTGATGCCCGGCGAAGTGGCCACCGAGATGGCCGCCCAGATGCCCACCCAGGCGGCCACCAAAAATGCGAACGATCCTCATTTGCGTCGTCACATTATCATCGGCTGATGTTCCTGAGCCTGACCGGACTTGCGCTGCGCTACCCGCGCGCCCACGCGGGCCGCGCCGCTGTCGAAGGGGTCTCGCTCGGGCTGGCGCGGGGCGCGATCGGCGCGCTGATCGGCCCTTCGGGCTGCGGCAAGACCTCGCTGCTGCGGCTGGTGGCCGGCCTCGAGCGGCCCGATGCCGGCCGCATCGCCATCGAAGGCGAGGTGCTCGCCGACGCCGCCGCGCGCGTGCACCTCGCGCCCGAGCAGCGGCGCATCGGCATGGTGTTCCAGGACTACGCGCTCTTCCCGCACCTCACGATCGCCGACAACGTGGCCTTCGGCATCGCCGACTGGGCGCGCGACAAGCGCGAGGCGCGCGTCGCGCAGATGCTCGATCTCGTCGGCCTCGCGCACGCCGCCAAGCGCGCGCCGCACCAGCTCTCCGGCGGCCAGCAGCAGCGCGTGGCACTCGCCCGGGCCCTGGCGCCGCGGCCGCGCCTCCTGCTGCTGGACGAGCCGTTCTCGAGCCTGGACGTCGACCTGCGCGAGCGCCTCGCGCAGGAGGTGCGCACGATCCTGAAGGAAAGCGGCACGACGGCGCTCTTGGTCACGCACGACCAGCTCGAGGCGTTTGCCGTCGGCGACGTGATCGGCGTGATGAACAAGGGGCGGCTGGAGCAGTGGGACGACGCGTACTCGCTGTACCACCGGCCGGCGAGCCGCTTCGTCGCCGGCTTCATCGGCCACGGCGTCTTCGCGCCGGCGCGCATCGTCGAATGCGCGCACGGCCACTGCGTCGAGACGCCGCTCGGTGAGCTGCACGACGTGGCCGACTGCCCGCTGCCCAGCGCCTACCCCGGCGGCGACTGCGACGTGCTGCTGCGTGCCGACGACATCGTGCACGACGACGCAAGCCCGGTGCGCGCGTTGATCGAACGCAAGGCCTTTCGCGGCTCGGAGTTTCTTTACACGCTGCGGCTGGCCGGCGGCGAACGGGTGCTCGCGCACGTGCCGTCGCACCACGACCACCAGGTCGGTGAGTGGGTCGGCATCCGCGCCGAGGTCGACCACGTCGTCACGTTCCCGCGCGAGGCCGAGGCGGCGGCGGGCGATTGACGCGGATCGGTGCGGCTGCGCGGCGCGGCGCGACGCAGCTCGTGGGGACTCTCGAAAACCCTGTCGGCGCGCCGCGGACAAAGCATCTGAATCAGGGTGCAACTAAGCCCCTTCAAATGCGCTCCAACACGGGTGCCGCCCTATACTGGCCCCGGCTCGGGCACTGCCCGGAATCGTCTGAATTGTCAAGGCTCATTGCCGAACGTGAAGGCGCCCGAGAAGCGGGCGCAGCAAAGGTGAAACCCGCGATGCGTGCCAAGCTCAAGGTTGCCGGTCTCCTCGCCGTGGGCGCCATGGTCGGCGCGCTCGGCACGATGCAGCTCACGGCGGTGGCCCGCAGCACGCTGGCGCCGCTGCCGCTGGAAGAGCTGCAGCAACTCGCCGCCGTCTTCGGCATGGTCAAGAGCGAATACGTCGAGCCGGTCGACGAGAAGAAGCTCATCTCCGACGCCATCGGCGGCATGGTCGCCGGGCTCGATCCGCACTCGCAGTATTTCGACAAGAAGAGCTTCCGCGAATTCCGCGAGAGCACCGGCGGCAAGTTCGTCGGCATCGGCATCGAGATGGGCATGGAAGACGGCGTCGTGAAGGTCGTCTCGCCGATCGAGGGCTCGCCGGCTTTCCGCGTCGGCCTCAAGAGCGGCGACCTGATCACCCGCATCGACGACACCCCGGTCAAGGGCATGACGGTCGACCAGGCCGTCAAGCGCATGCGCGGCGAGCCGAACACGAAGGTCGTGCTCACCGTCTTCCGCCGCGCCGAGAACCGCACCTTTCCGGTGACCATCGTGCGCGAGGAGATCCGCGTGCAGAGCGTGCGCGCGAAGATGGTCGAGCCGGGCTACGGCTGGGTGCGCGTCAGCCAGTTCCAGGACCGCACCGTCGAAGACTTCGTCACCAAGGTCGAAGCGCTGTACAAGCAGGATCCGGCGCTGAAGGGCCTGGTGCTCGACCTGCGCAACGACCCCGGCGGCCTGCTCGACGGCGCCATCGCCATCTCGGCGGCCTTCCTGCCGAGCGACGTGGTCGTCGTCTCGACCAACGGCCAGCTCGCCGACTCGCGCGCCACCTACCGCGCCAGCGCCGAGTACTACGCGCGCCGCGGCGGCGGCAGTGACCCGCTGCGCCGGCTGCCGGCGGCGATCAAGAAGGTGCCGCTCGTCGTGCTCGTCAACGAAGGCTCGGCATCGGCCAGCGAAATCGTCGCCGGCGCGCTGCAGGACCACAAGCGCGCCACGGTGATGGGCGCGCAGACCTTCGGCAAGGGCTCGGTGCAGACGGTGCGCCCGCTGTCGGCCGAGACGGCGCTGAAGATCACCACCGCACGCTACTACACCCCCAGCGGCCGCGGCATCCAGGCGCGTGGCATCGTGCCGGACATCTTCCTCGACGAGACGGCCGAGGGCAACGTCTTCGCCGCGCTGCGCGTGCGTGAGGCCGACCTCGACCGCCACCTGCCCACGGCCACCGGCGCCAGCACCGAAGGCGACAAGGACCCGGCGCGGCAACGTGAGCGCGACGCCGCCCGCGCGCGGCTCGAGGCCGAGCAGGCGCGCACGAACACGCCGCCGAAGCCCCTGCCCGAGTTCGGCAGCGCCGAGGACTTCCCGCTCGTGCAGGCGCTGAACCAGTTGCGCGGCCTGCCGGTGGTGGCGAGCAAGACCGCCGCCGAACGCAAGGCCGAGGCCAATCCGGCCAAGTAAACGGCGAAGCAAGGGCCGCGGCGGCCTTCGCAGCCGCCAATGCAGCAAACCGGCACGGCCCGCTTCGGCGGGCCTTGTCACTTCTTGCGTCACGCGCGCACGGCGCGACTATGCTTCGCGGCCCTGCCCTGCCCCGGCCGACCGATGGACGCCAAGAATCCCCGCCTGCCCGACCGCAACTTCCCCAGCGCCGAGGAGGACGCGGCGGTCGCCGCCGAGCCTTCACGTTATGCCGGGCCGGAAAGCGCCTACCGGCTCGCCTTCACCGACACCGCGTTCCTGCTGCGCGAAGAGCTGCGCCCGGTGCGCATGCAGCTCGAGCTGCTCAAGCCCGAGCTCGTGCAGCGCGAGCAGGGCGTGCGCAACACGATCGTCATCTTCGGCAGCGCGCGCATCCTGCCGCCGGATGCGGCACTGGCCGCGCTCGAGGCGGCACGCGCCGGCGGCGACGCGCTGCTCATTCGCCGCACCGAGATCGCCGTCGAGATGAGCCGCTACTACGACGAGGCGCGGCGCTTCGCCGCCCTCGTCACCGAGCGCTCGCGCGAGCACGACACGCCGATCTACGTCGTCACCGGCGGCGGCCCGGGCATCATGGAAGCCGGCAACCGCGGCGCGCACGACGTCAACGGCAAGAGCGTCGGCCTGAACATCGTGCTGCCGCACGAGCAGGCGCCGAACCCCTACATCACGCCGGAGCTTTGCTTCCAGTTCCACTACTTCGCGCTGCGCAAGATGCACTTCGTGATGCGCAGCATCGCGCTCGTGTGCTTCCCCGGCGGCTTCGGCACGCTGGACGAACTCTTCGAGACGCTGACGCTCGTGCAGACGCGCAAGAGCCGCGCGCGGCCGATCCTGCTGTTCGGCCGCGCGTTCTGGGACAAGCTGATCAACTTCCAGCATCTCATCGACACCGGCATGATCAGCCCCGGCGACGAGCAGCTCATCCGCTTCGTCGAATCGGCCGAAGAGGCGTGGGAGGTGCTCGCCGAGCACTACGGCTTCGACCAGCCGCCGACGATCACCGGCGAGTTCGCCGACGACATCTGAAGCGCGGCCGCCACGACGGAGCACACAGCCATGACGACCCGCGTCTCGCTGATCGGCGCGCCCACCGACATCGGCGCCGGCGCGCGCGGCGCCAGCATGGGCCCCGAGGCGCTGCGCGTCGCGCAGATCGGCCCGGCGCTCGAGGGGCACGGCGTCGAGGTCGTCGACCGCGGCAATCTCGCCGGCCCCGCCAACCCGTGGCGCGAGGCCGAGCAAGGCCACCGCCATCTCGACGAGGTCGTCGCCTGGTGCAGTGTCGTGCACGACGCGGTGCTGGCCGAGTTGCGCGACGCGCGGCTGCCGATCCTGCTCGGCGGCGACCACAGCCTGGCGATCGGCTCGATCAGCGCCGTCGCGCGCCACTGCCGCGAGGCCGGCCGCAAGCTGCGCGTGTTGTGGCTCGACGCGCACGCCGACTTCAACACGAGCGCGCTGACGCCCAGCGGCAACGTGCACGGCATGCCGGTGGCGTGCCTGTGCGGGCACGGCCCGGCGGCGCTGACGCAGCTCGGCGGCCCGCACTCCGGCGGCCGCATCCTCGAGCCGAAGGCTTTGCGCGAGATCGGCATCCGCAGCGTCGATGCCGGCGAGAAGCGCTTCGTGCAGGCCGCGGGGCTCGAGGTGTTCGACATGCGCTACATCGACGAGATGGGCATGCGGCACACGATGGAGCTGGCGCTCGCGACACTCGACACGAACACGCATCTGCACGTCAGCTTCGACGTCGATTTTCTCGACCCCGACGTCGCGCCCGGTGTCGGCACCACGGTGCCCGGCGGCCCCACCTACCGCGAAGCGCAGCTGTGCATGGAGATGATCGCCGACACGGGGCGCCTGGCAAGCCTGGACGTGATGGAGCTGAACCCGGCGCTCGACGTGCGCAACAAGACCGCGGTGCTTGCCGTCGATCTGATCGAGAGCTTGTTCGGCAAGAGCACGTTGATGCGGCATCGGCCGGGCTGACACGGACAAGCGCTTCGGGCCGGGCCGAGGACACCGGGTGGCTGGGGTGGGTCGTGGCTGAGGTGGTCACCCTAACGCGCCCACTTCCTTCCTGGCCCCTCGCGCCCACAATGAGTTCATGGAATTCGACTACGTCATCGTCGGCGGCGGCAGCGCCGGCTGCGCACTCGCCGGGCGGCTGAGCGAGGATCCCGGCGTCTCGGTCGTGCTGCTCGAAGCGGGCAGTGCCGACACCAGCGTGTTGATCCACTGCCCCGCCGGCCTGGCGGTGATGGCCAAGCAGAAGACCATCAACTGGGCTTTCGAGACGGTGCCGCAGCCGGGGCTGGCCGGCCGCCGCGGCTACCAGCCGCGCGGCAAGGTGCTCGGCGGCTCGAGCTCGATCAACGCGATGATCTACATGCGCGGCCAGCCCGAGGACTACGACGCCTGGGCCGCGGCCGGCAACCCCGGCTGGGCGTGGGCCGACGTGCTGCCGTGGTTCAAGCGCGCCGAGCACAACGAGCGCGGCGCCGATGCCTTCCACGGCACCGGCGGGCCGCTGAACGTGATGGACCTCGTCAGCCCGAACCCGATCCTGCCGGCGTTCATCGAGGCGGGGCGACAAGCCGGCTACCCGCTCAACACCGACTTCAACGGCGCCACGCAGGAAGGCATCGGCGTCTACCAGGTCACGCACAAGGGCGGCGAGCGCTTCAGCGCCGCGAAGGCCTACCTGACGCCGAACCTGGGCCGCCAGAACCTGCGCGTGCTGACCGGCACGCGCACGACGCGCGTGCTGTTCGAAGGCCGGCGCGCCGTAGCCGTCGAGGCCGTGCGCGACAACGGCGAGCGCATCACCGTGCGCGCGCGCGCCGAGGTCGTGCTGGCCGCCGGCGCGCTGCAGTCGCCGCAGTTGCTGCTGCTGTCGGGCATCGGCCCGGCCGCCGAGTTGCAGCGGCACGGCATCGACGTCGTGCACGCGCTGCCCGGCGTCGGGCACAACCTGCACGACCACATCGACGTCGTGCAGGTCGTCGCCGCGCCGCGCGCCAGCAGCACCTTCGGCTTGACGTTCGGCGGCGCCTGGCAGGTGACGCGCGGCCTCTTCGAGTGGCGCAACCGTCGCACCGGGCTGCTCACCACGAACTTCGGCGAAGCCGGCGGCTTCATCAAGAGCCGGCCCGAAGAGAAGACGCCCGACCTGCAACTGCACTTCGTCATCGCCAAGCTCGTCGACCACGGCCGCAAGACGGTGCTCGGCCACGGCTACTCGTGCCACGTCTGCCTGCTGCGGCCGAAGAGCCGCGGTTCGCTGACACTGGCAAGCGCCGACCCGCTGGCCGCGCCGCGCATCGACCCCAACTTCCTCGGCGACGACGACGACACCGCGCGGCTCGTGCGCGGCTTCAAGCTGATGCGGCGCCTGCTCGCGCAGCCGGCGCTCGCGCGCTTCGGTGGCCGTGAATCACCGAGTTCGGCCGCGGCAACGAGCGATGCCGAGATCGAGCAGTTCATCCGCCGCTACGCCGACACGATCTACCACCCGGTGGGCACGTGCCGGATGGGGCCGGGCGGCGCGAGTTCGCTCAACGTCGTCGATCACGAACTGCGTGTGCACGGCATCGAAGGCCTGCGCGTCGCCGACGCGTCGATCATGCCGAGCGTCGTCAGCGGCAACACCAACGCGCCGGCGATCATGATCGGCGAGCGCGCCGCGGCGATGATGACGCGTGCGGCGAGGGTGGGGTTCGCAGCGGCGGCGTGAGGCTTCAGCCCGCCGGCCACCGGTCATACACCCGCGCCGGCACCGCCTCGCCCCACAGGCCCACCTCGGCGGCCTCGCCGTTCCAGAGCCGCTCCGCCGCCTCGCCGCGCAGGTAGCCGAGGCCCATGCAGGTACCTGCGCGCAGGCTCCAGCCCACTGAACTCAGCTCACCCACCGGGTGCCCGCCGACGCTGAACGCCTCGCCGCCCCACGCGTACGCGGCCGGGTCGTCGAGCACCACGGTGACGAGCTTCTTGCGCAGCGGTTTGCCCTGCGCGGCCAGCAGCGCTTCGCGGCCGATGAAGGGCGCGGGCTTGTCCAGCTTCACCGCGAACATCAGGCCCGCTTCGAGCGGCGTCTCGTCGGGGCCGAGTTCGGCGCCCCAGGCGCGGCGGCCGGCCTCGATGCGCAGCGCGTCGATCGCGTAGTAGCCGGCGTCCTTCAAGCCCAACTCGGCGCCCGCCTCGTGCAGCGCGAGATCGGCGTGCCGCGCCATCTCCACCGGCACGATTAACTCGAAGCCCGGCCCGCCGACGTAGCTCATGCGCGCCGCGCGCACCCGCGCCAGGCCGAGGTCGATCTCCTTGGTGTGCGAGAACTTCAGCGCCGCCGGTGACAGGTCATCGGGGCTCACGCGCGCCAGCAGCTCGGCGGCGCGCGGCCCCATCACCGAGATCACGCTCCACAGCGCGCTCACGTCGGTGAGCACCGCGAACTCGCCTTCGCCGATGTGGCGATTGATCCAGTCGGCGTCACGCACCGGCTGCGCCGATCCGGTGACGAGCAGGAAGCGCTCGGCCCCCAGCCGCAGCACCGTCAGGTCGCTCTCGAAGCCGCCGCGCTCGTTGAGCATCGCGGTGTAAACCATGCGGCCGGGCGCCACGTCGATCTCGTTGGCGCACAGGCGCTGCAGCACCGCGAGTGCATCGCGCCCTTGCAGCAGCAGCTTGCCGAAGCTCGTCTGGTCGTAGACGGCCACCGCTTCGCGCGTCGCGCGCTGTTCGTCGATGACCCAGGGCAGCCAGCCGGGCCGGCCGAGCGTGTCGGCCGGCCGCGGCGCACCGGCGGGCTTGAAGTAGTTCGCGCGCTCCCAGCCGTTCTTGCTGCCGAACTCGGCGCCGCGCGCGGCCAGCGCGTCGTACAGCGGCGAAGTGCGCAGCGGCCGCATCGTCTGCAGTTCCTGGCGCGGCCAGCGCATCGCGTAGTGCAGGCCGAGCGTCTCGCCGGTGCGCTCGGCGAGCGCGCGGCGGTTGGCCATGAACGGCGCGAAGCGGCGGATGTCGACGTCCCACAGGTCGGCCGGCGCCTCGCGGCCGGCCAGCGACTCGGCGATCCACTCGGCGATCAGGCGCCCCGCGCCGCCGCTGTTGGCGATGCCGGCCGAGTTGAAGCCGGCGCAGACGAAGTAGCTGCGCAGCTCGGGCGCCTCGCCGAGGATGAAGTTGCCGTCGGGCGTGAAGCTCTCGGGTCCGTTGAGCAGCATCTTGATCTTCGCGCTCTCGAGGCACGGCGTGCGGTGGATCGCGTTCGTCATCAGGATCTCGAACTGGTCCCAGTCCTCGCCGAGCAGCTGGAACTGGAAGTCGGCCGGAATCGGATCGACGCGCCACGGCTTGGCCACCGGCTCGAAGCCGCCCATCAGCAGGCCGCCCACCTCCTCCTTGTAGTAGATGAACCCGTCGGGGTCGCGCATCACCGGCAGCATCGGGTGCACGCCGTCGATGCGGTCGGTGACGATGTAGAAGTGCTCGGCTGAGAAGAGCGGCACCGTCACGCCGGCCAGCGCGCCGAACTGCCGCGCCCACTGGCCGGCGCAGTTGATGACCACTTCGCAGCGCACGTCGCCGGCCGCGGTGCGCACGCCCGCCACACGCGGCACGCCGCCGCCGCTGCGCATCGGCTCGGTGATGACGCCCGTCACTTCGACGCCTTCGATCATCTTCACGCCGCGGTTGCGTGCGCCTTTGGCGAGACTCATGCACAGGTCGGCCGGGTTCGCCTTGCCGTCGCCCGGAATCCAGATCGCGCCTTGCAGGTCGTCGGTGCGCATCACCGGGAAGTGCTCGCCGGCCTCCTTCGGCGTGATCAGGTGCACTTCGACGCCGAAGCTCTTGGCCAGCGCCGCCTGCTTCTTCAACATCTGCATGCGTTCGGGCGTGCGCGCGATGTTGACGCTGCCGCATTGCTTCCAGCCAGTGGCCAGGCCCGTCTCGGCTTCGAGCGTGCTGTACAGCTCGATGCCGTATTTGCTCATCCGCGTCTGGTTGCGGTTGGGCCGCATCTGCCCGACCAGGCCGGCTGCGTGCCACGTCGTGCCGCTCGTGAGCTTGCCCTGCTCGAGCAGCAGCACGTCGGTGATGCCGAGCTTCGCGAGGTGGTAGGCGGTGGAACAGCCGGCGATGCCGCCGCCGACGATGACGATGCGGGCTTGCGTGGGCAGGGAGGTCATCCCTGCGAGGCTACTGCCGCATGGCGGCGGCCGGCAGCGCGGGGATACCCGCCCGTCGCCTCACTCCGCCTCGGCCTCGAACTCCAGCAGCACTTTCATCGCCCGCTTGCGGTCGCTGGCCAGGTCGAACGCCTCCTTCGCGCGTTCGAGCGGGAAGGCGCCGGTGATCATCGGGCGCATGTCGACGCGGCCTTCGTTGATCAGGCGCACGGCGAGCGCGAACTCGGCGTGGAAGCGGAAGCTGCCGCACACCGTCAGCTCCTTGGCCACGACCATGTTCTGCGGCAGGCTCACGTCACCGCCGAGGCCCAGTTGCACGACGACGCCGCGCGGGCGCATCACGTCCAGCCCGGCGCGCAAGGCGCGCTCGTTGCCGCTGCACTCGAACATCACGTCGAAGGTGCCCTTGCGCGTGCGGCCGTCGGCAGCGTAGCGCTGCACCCAGTCGGTGTCGCGCGCGACGTTGATCGTCTCGTGCGCGCCCATCGCGCGCGCCACCGCGAGCGTCTCGTCGGTCAGGTCGACGGCGGTGATCTCGGCGGCGCCATGCACGCGCGCCGCCGCCACGGCCAGGCAACCGATCGGCCCGCAGCCCGACACCAGCACGCGCTTGTTCAGCAGCGCGCCGGCGCGCGCCACGCCGTGCAGGCACACCGAGAACGGCTCGGCCAGCGCCGCATGCCGCAGCGGCACGTGCGCGGCCACCGGTTCACATTGCACTTCGCCGCACACCAGCAGTTGCCTGAACGCGCCGTCGACATGCGGGTCGCGCATCGCGCTGCCGTAGAAGCGCATGTCCAGGCACTGGTTCGGCAGGCCCTCGAGGCAGTAGACGCAGGCCGCGCACGGCCGGCTCGGGTTGACGGCGATGCGGTCGCCCGGCTTCACGCGCGTCACGCCCTCGCCCACCGCGTGCACAGTGCCGGCCACCTCGTGGCCCAGTGTCATCGGCCGCTTGATGCGCACGGTGCCGAAGCCGCCGTCGTGGTAATAGTGCAGGTCCGAGCCGCAAATGCCACCGTAGCCGATGCGCACGGCCACTTCGCCCGGGCCCGGGCCTTCGACCTCGCGCTCGTCGACGCGCAGGTCGTGCGGCGCGTGGATCACGAGGCACAGGCAGCGCAGCCCGCCGCGGGCGCTTTGCAGGGGTCGGCCCTCGTCGTTCGTCATCGTTGTCTCGCTGCAAGTGGTCTGAGCGCGGCGCGTGATCGCCCCGGCCGTGTACATTGTCCCCGAGCCACCCCGAGCCACCTTCGAATGTCCCGCATGCGACAGCTCAGCGCCCACGACGCGGCCTTTCTCTTCGGGGACACGACGCACTCGAACGCGAACGTCTCGCTGGTGCACATCTACAACCAATCGACGGCGCCGGGCGGCAAGGTGCGCTTCAAGAGCATCCTCGCGCAGATCGAGAGCCGGCTCGACCGCCTGCCGGTGTTCCGCCAGAAGCTGCAGCGCGTGCCGCTGGACCTGGACTACCCGTATTGGGTCGACGACGAGAACTTCGACCTCGAATACCACGTGCGGCACATCGCGCTGCCCAAACCCGGTGACTGGCGGCAGTTCTGCATCCAGGTCTCGCGCATCCACGCGCGGCCGCTGGCGCTCGATAGGCCGCTGTGGGAGATCTACGTCATCGAAGGGCTGGACAGTTTCCTCGATCTGCCCGAAGGCACGTTCGCGCTGGTGACGAAGATCCACCACGCGGCCATCGACATCGAGGGCGGCAACGAGATCACGATGCTGCTGCACGACGCCGCGCCCACGGCCTCCGCGCCGCCGCCGCCCGCGCCGTGGTTCCCCGAGCGGCCGCCGGGGCGCCTGGGCACGCTCAGGCGCGGCGTGCTGCGCTCGGCCGGTGCCACGCTGCGCCTGGCGCGGCCGATCGGCCGCGCGCTGCGCGCCGCGGCGCCGGCCGCGTTGACGCTCGCCGGCGACCTGCTGCTGCGCCCGCGCAGCGACATGCCGGCCACGCGCTTCAACGCCGTCGTCTCGCCGCACCGCGTGTTCGAGACGCGGCGCTTCCGGCTCGACGAGTTCAAGGCCATCCGCGGCCTCGTCGAGGGCGCCACCGTCAACGACGCCGTGCTCGCGGTGTGCGGCGGCGCGCTGCGCCAGTACCTCGCGCTGCACGACGAGTTGCCGGCCGATGGCCTGAACGCGATGACGCCGCTTTACGTGCGCGCCGAGGGCGCGGGCGCCGAGAGTGCCCCGGCACTGTCGTGGATCCGCGTGCCGCTGGCCACCGAGGTGGCCGACCCCGTGCAGCGCCTGGCGGCGATCTGCGCGCACCATGCGTCGTCGGAGGTCGTGGCGCGCGCCGTCGACGCGCGCGAACTGACCGATCTCACGCGGCACGTGCCGGCGTCGACGCTGGCGCTCACCGCCAAGCTGCTCGGCCGCGCCGCGGCGAGCACCGGGCGGCGCGCGCCGCTGGCCAACTGCACCGTCACCAACGTGCCCGGCCCCTCGGCGCCGCTGTACCTGTGCGGCGCGCGCATGACGTACCTGTCGGCGATCATGCCGATCGCCGACGGCATGGGCCTCGTCTTCGCGGTCACGTCGTACGACGGTCAGGTCATCGTCTCGCCGACCTCGTGCCGCGAGCTGATGCCCGACCCCGCCGTCTTCGCGCAATGCCTTCGCGACAGCTTCCAGGAGTTGCTGGCGCTGGCACTGGCGCAGCAGCAGCAGCAGCAGCAGGAAACGCAGCCGCAGCGTGCCGCCGTCAGACCGGCACGCTCTCGTGCGTCAGCAGCCGGTAAACGTCCTTCCACCAGCCGGTCGGGGAGAACGGGCGCCACTGGCCCTCGGGCTGCGCCAGGCGCTCGGCGACGATCGCCAGCACCATCGGGTTGAAGCCGAGGCCCGCGTGGCTGCCGGCGACGCGGATGTTCTCGTGCATCGCCGGGTCGCCGTGGATCGTCGCCTCCTGTGGCGGCACGATGCCGTCGGACACCGAATACAGGCAGCTCATCGGCACCGGCAACGCCTGGCGCTCGCGCAGCTTCTTGGCGCGCGGCTGCATCACGTGCGCATCCGGCCCGAGCGGATGCGCAATCAGCCGGTACAGCGCCTTCACGAACGCCGGTGAGCGGCTGCCCTCGGGGTCCACGGTGACCGGGCTGCCGAGCGTGATGACGCTGCGCACGCACTCGGGCGCCTGGTGCGCGCCGTACAGCGCGAAGACGCCGCCGAGGCTCCAGCCGACGAGGCTGACACGGCGCCCACTGACGTGGTGCAGGTGGCGGATCTTCTGCTCCAGCGCCTGCGCATGCCGGCTGCGAAAGCCGACGTTGCGGCCGAACCCCCAGCTTGCGACGTCGTAGCCGCGGCTGCGCAGGAACACGCGCAGCGCGACGAGCGTGCCCTCGTCGGCCATGAAGCCCGGCAGCAGCAGCACCGGGTGGCCGTCGCCGTGCGGTGCGCGCATCAGCCACGGCGTCGCCGAGGGCAGCAGCGCCATCTCGAACAGCGCGCGCCACTCCAGCAGCGAGTGCAAGAGGTGGGGTTCGCCTTGGTGGGGATGCCGCTTCGCCATGACGTTTCATTCTCGCCGCGGCGCACCGCGCCGCGGCGCCGCGGCGCACCAGCGTTGACTTGGCTCACCAACCCAGGCTGCGGTGGCGCGCACGATGCGCACAAAGGCGCGCCGCGCTGTAGAGAGGATCCCCACGTGAAGCCGCTGAGCGGGCTGGACGGCGCCTTCCTGCACCTCGAGACCGAGCGCACGCCGATGCACGTGGCGTCGCTGCACCTGTTCGACCTGCCGGCAGGCACGAACGGCGCCGACTTCCACGCCGCGGTCAAGCGCCAGATGCGACAGCGCATCCACCTGGCGCCGGTGTTCGAGCGCAAGCTCGCGCCGATGCCGCTTCGCTTCGCGAACCCGGTCTGGGTGCGCGACGACGCCGTAGACCTCGACCACCACGTGCAGCGCGTCGTGCTGCCGGCGCCTGGCGCAATGGCCGAGCTCGAGGCGTGCGCGGCGCGCCTGCACGCCGAACTGCTCGATCGTGACCGGCCGCTGTGGCGCCTGACCATCATCGACGGGCTCGCCAGCGGCCAGGCCGGCTACTACATCAAGGTGCACCACGCGGCCGTCGACGGCCAGGCCGGCGTGCTTCTCGCGCGCGCGTTGTTCGACCTCGAGCCGAAGCCGCGTGCGGTGCCGCGTGCGGGCCGCGTACGGGCGGAACATCCGGGCATCGCCGAACTGGCCGCCGCGGCGCTGCGCCACGACGCCGCGCAGGTGGTGAAGCTCGTGCGTCACCTGCCCGACATCGCGCGCACGCTCGCCGGGTTCATCGGGGGCCCATCGGCGGCCCCCAAGTCTGCGGCCGGCACCACGATGGGCATGGGCCAGAACCTCGCCTTCGGCCCGCACACGGCGCTGAACGTGCAGATCACCGGCGAGCGCAGCTTCGCCGGCGCCGCGCTGCCGCTGACGGCGCTCAAGCAACTGGCGGCTGCGCACGGCGCCAAGCTCAACGACATCGTGCTGGCACTCGCCAGCGGCGCGTTGCGGCGTTGGCTTGCCGCAAACGGCGGCGTGCCGCGCCGGCCGCTCGTCGCCGCGATGCCCGTCTCGCTGCGAGCCGAGGGCGACACCGACTACACGACGCAGGCGACGATGACGCTGGTGAGCCTGCACACGCACGTGGCCGATCCGCGGCGGCGGCTGGCCGCGATCCGCGACGCCGCCGGCGCCGCCAAGGCGCTGACCGGCCGCGCGAAGGCCGTGCTGCCGACCGACTTCCCGTCGATCACCGTACCGTGGCTGCTGCATGGCCTGGCGACGCTGTACGGCCGCTCGGGCCTGGCCGGCGCGATCCCGCCGATCGCCAACCTCGTCGTCTCCAACGTGCCCGGGCCGCAGGTGCCGCTCTTCGCGGCCGGCGCGCGCATGCGCAGCTACTGGCCGCTGTCGATCGTCGAGCACGGCCTCGGGCTCAACCTCACGGTGCTGAGCTACGACGGCGCGATGTACTTCGGCTTCGTCGCCGCGCGCGACGCGGTGCCCGAGGCGCGCGCGCTGGCCGAGGCGCTGCAAGTGGCGCACGACGAGCTGGTCGCGAAGACGAAGCCGGCGAAGCCCGCAAAGATCAGAGGAACGACCCGATGAACCTGACCCACCACCCGATGACGCGCGTCGACACCGCCTGGCGGCGCATGGACACCGACGTGAACCTGATGATGATCGTCGGCGTGTGGATCATCGCGCCGCGCCTGCCGATCGCGACGATGCGCGAGCGCGTGCAAACGCGCATGCTGCGGTTCGAGCGTTTCCGGCAGAAGGTGGTGCTCGGCACCTTCGGCGCCGAGTGGATCGACGACGACCACTTCGACATCAATCGCCACGTCATCGCCGAGAAGCTGCACCGCCGCCGCGGCCAGAGCGCACGCAGCGCGCTGCAGCAGCGCATGGGCGAGCTGGCGTCGACGCCGCTCGATCCGGCGCATCCGCTGTGGGCCTTCCACTACTTCGAGGACTACGACGGCGGCAGCGCCAGCGTCTGCCGCATCCATCACTGCATCGGCGACGGCGTGGCGCTGAACTCGGTGATGACGGCGCTGTGCGACGACGGCGAGCTGCCGCCGCAGATCGACGGCAAGGCGGGCAACGGCCACGACCCTCACGGCGCACGCGCCGACGACCACCATCGCGGCGACACCGTCGCCGAGACGCTGCTCGGCCCGCTGACCGGCCTCGCGGTGAAGGCGATCGACCTCACCGGCGACGCGGTCGCCAAGTCGCTGCACTGGCTGGCGCACCCCGGCGAAGCGCTCACCGCCGCGCGCGACGTGGCGGCCGACGGCGTACAGCTCGCCAGCGACGTGGCTGCGATGGCGCTGTTGCCCGACGACTCGAAGACGCGGCTCAAGGGCCACGGCAGCGGCAGCAAGGTTGTCGCCTGGTGCGAACCGCTGCCGCTGGAACCGGTGAAGACGGTCGGCAAGGCGCTCGGCGCGTCGGTCAACGATGTGCTGCTTTCGTGCGTGGCCGGCGCGATCGGCCGCCATCTGCGCGAGCAAGGCGACGACACGCACGGCTGCGACATCCGCGCGCTGGTGCCGGTGAACCTGCGCCCGTTGTCGGAAGCGTGGCAGCTCGGCAACCGCTTCGGCCTCGTGCCGCTGCTGGTGCCGGTGGGCATCGAGAACCCGATCGAGCGCCTGGGCGTCGTGCACGCGCGGATGCAGGCGCTGAAGACGAGCTACCAGCCGGTGCTCGCCTACGGGCTGCTCGCGCTATCCGGGCTGCTCGTCGAGCCCGGCCAGCGGGTCATCTCGAACCTCTTCCTCGACAAGACGACGGCGGTGATGACCAACGTGCCCGGGCCGCCGCAGCCGCTGCGCATCGGCGGCGCGGCCGTGCGGCAGAGCATCTTCTGGGTGCCGTCGTCGGGCGATGTCGGCATGGGCGTCAGCATCATCAGCTACGCCGGCGGCGTGCAGTTCGGCCTCATCACCGACAAGAAGCTGTGCCCGCGGCCCGAGCGCATCATCGAGCGCTTCGGCGACGAGTTCGACAAGCTGCTGCTGCTGACGATGATGCTGCCGTGGGACGACCCGGCCGCCGCCTGAACGTCTCGCCGGCTACGCCGCCAGAAGATCGCCATCGCCGAGGCGGTGACGATGGTCGCGACGGCGGCGATCGGGGAGAGATAGAACGTCACCGGCACGAGCAGCGCCGTGGCCATCGTCGCCGACAGCCCCGGCAGCGAGCCGACGACGAGGCTCGACGGGCGGCGCCTGGGCCAGCCGGTCCGGCCGCGCCGCGCGTCACTCGACGTAGAACTTCTTCAGCGCCACGATCTCGGCGCGCACGCGCGCCAGCACCGGCGCGATGTCGCGCCCCGCCTCTTCCACGACGCGCAGGTCGTCGTCGTCGAGCCGCTGCCGGCCCGCCGGCGCGATGCGGCCTTTGCGCACCTCGTCGCGCAGGTGGCGCGCGGTCTCCTGCACGAAGGCCACCGCCGCCTCGACGCTGTTGAACATGTCGATCGCGTTGTCGATCATCAGTTCGCCGTAGCGCACGCCGCGCGCGCGCCTTGCCGCATCGTCGTAGGGGCTGTGCTCGCCGATGGCGGCGCGCAGCACCTTCTCGACGATCGCCTCCTGGGCCTGCCCGATCTGGATGCGCCGGAACAGGCGGCCGGCCACCGCCGCCTGCGCATCGAGGATGTCGCGCCGCCACAGCGGCTCCAGCAGCCGGAAGGGGTCGTCGTACAGGCGCCGCTGGTACAGCACGAAGCGCCGATGGTCGAGCGCGAAGCCGCGCTCGGGGTCGTCGTCGTCCCGGCACTCGTCGACCGGCCGCAGGCGCGTGTGCAGGAACTCGTGCAGCAGCGTCCAGGACAGCGCCGTCTCGCGCACGAGGATCGTGTCGCGCGGCACCTCGCACGACGGGTTGCCGCGCAGCACGACGCGGCCTTCGTAGCCATCGAGGAACTCGGCGCGCCGCAGCAGGTCGGCCTGCGCTTCACGCAGGCCGGCAAGCAGCGGGTTGACCTGCTGTCCGTCGCCGGCACCCCGGATCACGAGCACGTCCACGTCGTGGCTGGCGATGGCGGCGAGCAACTGCGGCGGCGCGCTGCCGACGACCTCGTCGACGACCGCGATGTCCAGCTTCAACGCAAACGGGAACTCGCGCCAGCGCGGGGCGGGCGCCGGCGCCCGGGCGGCGGCGGCGGGCGGCGACGCAGGCTGCGCCGCCGGCAACGACGCAGGCACCGACACCAGCAGCGCAAGGGCGCCGAGGAAGGCGCGCCGCCTCATGCCGGGGCGGCGTGCATGGCAGTGGCGCCGCAAGCGTCGTTGGGCGGCCTCGGGGCGGGGGTCACCCCTTCATTGTCGATGCGGCGGCGGCTCGACGACCGCCTCAACGCCGGTGCGCGTGGTACCAGGCTGCCGCCTGGCTGCGCGAGGCGAGGTCGAGCTTGTCGAGCACGTGCGCGACGTGGCGCTTGACGGTGTGCGGGCTGACGCCGAGCTCTCGCGCGATGAGCTTGTTGCTCAGGCCGCGCGCCATCAGCGCGAGGACCTGGTCTTCGCGTGCCGTGAGGCCGCCGTCGGGCGGGGCGCCGCTGCCGGCCGCCGGAGGCTGCGATGTGCCGGGCGCCCCTGGGGTGGCCGTCGCACCGGTCATCGCGAGAGCGGCCGCAGGGGTCGCCGCGTTGGCCGCAGTGTCGATTGCTGCATCGGTCGGCGCGCGGGTCGGTCGCGTCGCGCCGGCGGGCGCCGCCGCCGCCCACTCGCGCAGCGTCGCCTGCGCCGCGGCGTCGAGGTGCTCGCCCCAGGGCACCGCCGCCAGCTCGCGCAGCGCCGGCAGCGCGAACAGCGCGCCGCGCGGGCCGTCGGCCGGCTGCGCGAGCATCGGCGCGAGCCAGACCGCCGCCTCGGCCAGCGCGCGCTCGTCGCCGCTGCCGCGCGCCGCGGCCGCCGGCTGCCGCCCTGCGGCCGGCGCGGCGGACGCGTGCAGCGCATGCAACGCCAGGCGCACGCGCAGCTCGTGCGCCAGGCCGAAAAGATCCGCGGCCTCTTCGTGCTCGAGGGCCTGCCGCCACAGCGCCGCGGCCTCGTCGGCCCGGCCCTCGAGCCAGGCGAGGTGGCCGCGCAGGCCGAGCACCGGCTGCAGCCGCAGCGGCAACGTCTCGGACAGCGTCGCGTCCAGTTGCGCCAGCCGCGCCAGCGCGTCGCGCACGAGCGCCGCGTCGCCGCAGGCCGTCGCGACGCGGCCCATCAGGTTCAGCGCGTGCCACGGGCCGCGCCCGCCGTAGCTGGCCGGGAACTCCTGGCCGTGCGCGCGCGCCGCCGCCAGTGCCGCGTCGCAGCGGCCGAGCGCCATCGACACCACCGCGGTGAAGGCGAGCCGGTGGCTGTGCACGATCGGCGGGTGGCCGACCCAGCGCTCGTCGCCCTCGCTGCGCGCGAGGAAGTGCTCGGCCTCGGCCAGCCGGCCGGCCCACAGCGCGCGCCAGCCGCGGGTCATCGGCGCCAGCGCGCTCAATAGCAGCGGGCTCTCGGCCTCGGCCGCGCCGACGCCGTCGGCCCAGCGCAAGAGCTGCGGGCCGACGCCCGGGCAGGCCGTCAGACGCGGCGCCGGCACCATCACCGCCCACTGCTCGGGCTCGCGCGCCTGCTCCAGCGCATCGAGCAGCGCCGCCAGGCACGGCGCGACGCGGCGGTGAGCACCCTCCTCGAGCGCGATCCACAGCTCGCACAGGCGGACGTTGATGCGCGCCTCGGCCTCGTCGGGCCCGGGCTCGCCGACACGCGCGAGCACCTCGCGCGCGGCGCCTGGGCGGCCGATGCCGGCCAGCATCGCGGCGCGGCGCAGTGCCGCCAGCCGCGCCGCGGCCTCGTGGCCGGCTTCGCGGTGCAGCTGCTCGGCGGCCTCGAGGTGGCGCGCCGCCTCGGCGTTGCGCCACAGCCGCCACTTGGCGTAGCCGGCCACATCCTGCAGCTCGGCGCTGCGGCGCGCGAAGTCGGGCGGGAACTGCTCGGCCAGGCGCACCACCGTGTGCACGCCGCCCTCGAACATCAGGCGCAGGCTGCGCTCGCGCAGGCGCGCGGCGGCCTCCCCGGGGCGGCCGGCGGCCAGCAGCAGCGCCTGGCGGCGCACCGGGTCGGTCTCGTGTTCGGCGGCGCGCGCCTGCAGCGCTTGCAGCTCGGCCGGGCGCTCGACCTTCATGCGGTGCTGCAATGCGTCGCGGAACAGGTCGTGCAGCTTCAGCGTGCGCGGTTCGTCGCCGATGACGGTGACGAAGAGGTCCAGCCGCTCCAGCGCGTCCAGCCGCGCGCCGGCCTCGGCGTCGCCGGTCAGCGCCGCGCAGCGCGGCGCGTCCAGCTCGTGCAGCACGCTCGTGCGCAGCAGGAACTCGCGCAGCGCGGGGTCGAGTTGCGCCAGCACCTCCGCGGTGAGGAAGTCGAAGGCCTGGCGATCGATCGCGCTGCCGGCGGCAGCGCCGCGCGCGCCGCCGAGCGCCAGCCGCAGCCCCGCCGGCCAGCCCTGCGTGCGCCGGTGCAGCGCCTCGGCGGCGGCGGCGTCCAGGCCCGCCGGCTCGAGCAGCGCCAGCGCCTCCGCGCGCGAGAACCGCAGCTCGGCGGCACGCAGTTCGGTCAGCGTGCCCGTGGCGCGCAGCCGCGCCAGCCGCAGCGCCGGCTCGTGCCGGGTGGTGACGGCCAGCGTCCAGCGCTCGCCGAGGCCGGCGAGCAGCCGGTCGACGAAGGCAAGCGTTTGCGCGTCGTCGACATGGTGCAGGTCGTCCAGCGCGATGACGCCGTGCGCGAGCTCGGCCGCCTCGAGCGTGTTGACCAGCGCGTCGGCGGCCTCGCGCTGCTGCTGCGCGTCGCGGCTGGCGGCCATCGCGGCCAGCCCCTCGGGCGCGATGCGCCAGGGCAGGTCGAACGGCTCCAGCGCCAGCCACAGGCATTGCAGCAGGCGGTGCAGGTCGTCACCCTCGTCCAGCGTGACCCAGGCGACGCCGTGGCCGGCCGGCAGCTGCTCGAGCGCGCGCACCAAGAGCGCCGTCTTGCCGCAGCCGCCCGGCGCACACAGCAGCACGAGGCGCTGCTCGGCGAGCGCGCGCACCAGCGGCTGCTCGAGCGCCGGGCGCGGCATCAGCAGGCCGGCGTGCCGCCGCGGCCGCTGGACCTTGGTGCTGGCGACGTTCACCCATCAGATCATAGGCAAGCCTGCTCGAACGGATGGGGATCGGGGAACAGGCGGGCCCGGGGCCGGGCGGCGGCCGGCCCGGGGCGCCGCCGGCCGCTTCAGCCGGCCGCTTCGACCAGCGTCGAAGCCAGCAGCGAGTCGAGCAGTTCCTGGCCGGGCAGCGGGACGAGCGGCGCGCCGGCCAGCGCACGCACGCGGTCGAAGGCGTCGTCGAGCGCGCCGCGCCGCAACACCGGGCCGTGCGCCGAAGCGACCGTGCGCGCGCCGAGCGCTTCGATCGCATCGACGTGCCGCACGTAGCGCTCGCGGTCGAGCCACGCGTGCCAGGGCGAGACGGCGCTGCACAGCGTCGTCATGCCGGCCAGCACCTCGGCGTCGAGCACCTCGGCGTCGAGCGGGCCGGGCGTGAAGCAGGCGAAGCTGTCCACCGCCCACATCGCGCGGCTCTTGGGGTCGAAGAGGCCGCGCGTCGTCGGCCCGTCGAAGATCGGCGGGCGGAAGAGCTGCAGCACGCGGTCGCCCACGTCGAGCGTGTCGCCGGGGTCGAGCCAGCGCATGCGCGAAAGCGGCAGCGCCGGCTTCTCGATCGCCAGCCGCTCGAAGGCGAAGAAGTTGGTGACGAGCGTCGCGTGCGGGCAGCGCTCGAGCACGTCGAACAGCGCGCCGGTGTGGTCGCCGTCGTCGTGCGACAGGAAGATCCAGCGCACGTCCTCGGGCTCGACGACCGAGAACGCCTTCTCGATCCACAGCGCCCGGTGCACCGGCGCGCCGGTGTCGACGATCACCGGCTCGCGGCCGCGAATGACCATCGAGTTGACCGGCAGCAAGAGGCCGTCGCCGGCCGGCGCGAAGTTGGGGATCAGCCAGGTGTCGGGGGCGATGCACTCGGGCTGGGTGGCGGGCATTTCGGGAAAGAAGGTCACGGTGAAGCTCCGGGGTGGGTGATGGAGGCGCCCATCGTCCCGGCGCAGGGCGCGCTCGCGCATCGCCCGTGAGGAGCCATGGAGAGCCATGCCGGAGTGAGGGCGCGTGGCCCGCGGCATGGCCCGCCGGCTCGGCAAAGAAGTGGCCCATCGCGCGGGCCGCGATGGCTCCTCTCAGGCGATGCCCGGCGGCGGACTCGCCGACACGATGCCGGCCATGTCATCGCCCACTCACTCCTCTTCGGCAGCGGCCGCCGTGTTTGCCGGTGCGCTGCGCGTGCTGCACCTGCTGCACCTGCTGTACCCGCTGCACCGTCTGCCGCGCCGCCGACCGCACCGTTTGCGTGCGGCGGTGCCGGTGGCGCTGGCCGTTCTCGCGACCATGATGCCGGCGCCGACGCAAGCGCAGCCCGCCCGCCTCAGCCAGACGGGCTTCTTCGCGCCGGCGGCGGCGCGCGCTGCCGCCACGCAGCCGCAACCCGCCGCCGACCTCGTCACCTTCACGCCGCAGTACGCGCTTTGGTCCGACGGCGCGACGAAGCGCCGCTGGCTGCGCCTGCCGCCCGGCACCACGGTAGACAAGCGCGATGCCGACGCCTGGCGCTTTCCGCCGGGCACGCAGTTGTGGAAGGAGTTCGCCGTTGGCGGCCGGCCGGTGGAGACGCGCTACATCGAGCGCCGGCGCGACGGCCGCTGGCTCTACGCGACCTACGCGTGGAACGCCGACGGCAGCGACGCCGACCTCGTGCCGGCGCGCGGCGTGCGGGCGTGGCCTCTGCCCGGTGCGGCCGATGCGCCCGGTGGCACCTACGCGCTGCCGTCGCTCGCCGACTGCCAGGCCTGCCACGAGAGCGCGGCCGTGCCGGTGCTCGGCTTCAGCGCGGTGCAGCTTGCATCAGCGCGTTCATCAGCGCGTTCATCAGCGCATTCATCAGCGCGCATCGCCGCCGCCGACGACACCGAACGTGCCGCGCTCGGCTACCTGCACGCCAACTGCGGCCACTGCCACAACCGCAGCGGCAACCAGGCGCCGGTGCCGCTGACGCTGGCGCAGCGCGCCGCCGACCCCGAAGCGAGCCGCGCCGAGGTGCTGGCCTCGACGCTGGACGTGACGCGCAGCCGGCTCGTGCAACGCATGGCCACGCGCGACCCGCGGCGGCAGATGCCGCCGATCGGCACCGCCGTGCCCGACGCCGACGGCCTGGCGCTGCTGCGGCGATGGATCACACAGCAAGCGCCCGCTCGCACCACTGCGAGCGCGAGCACTCGCTCGAACCCCCACCAACCCTGAAAGGAGAGACGACCATGAAACCTTCGTTCCGACGCTCATTCCGACCCTCATTCCGACGCCTGTTCCGACGCTCTTTCCCGCCCTCGATCCCCACCTCGTCGCGCACGCACTTCGCTCGCTGGGCAGCCACTACCACCGGTTTGGCGCTCGCGGCGCTGTGTGCCGTCGTCGGCGCCGCCGCCGCAGCCGCGGCGACGAAGGCTCCGGCGAAGCCCGCCGCGCTGTCGGCGCAGGCCCAACGCGGCAAGTACATCGTCAGCACCGCCGGCTGCCACGACTGCCACACGCCGTGGCACATGGGCCCGAGCGGGCCGGAGCCGGACATGAGCCGCGCGCTTTCCGGCCACCCGGAGCAGCTGCAGATGCCGCCGGCGCCGTCGTTGCCCGAGGGCCCGTGGCTCGTCGTCACCGGCGCCACGAACACCGCCTTCGCCGGCCCGTGGGGCGTCAGCTTCACGGCCAACCTGACGCCCGATGCCGACACGGGCCTCGGCCGCTGGACGCTGCGCGACTTCGTGCAGACCATCCGCACCGGCAAGCGCACCGGGCGCGGCCGCGACATCCTGCCGCCGATGCCGATCCCGGTCTACAACAACCTCACCGACGCCGACCTGGAGGCGGTCTACGCCTACCTGCGCACGATCCCGCCGGTGAAGAACCGCGTGCCCGAACCGCGGCCGCCGGCGGCGCGCTGAAGCTGCTTTTCGCGAAGGCACGCGGCGTTCGTGCCCATCGTGCAGCCGGGGTTGTTGTCGATCCGCGCGGTCGTCGATCGTCGTGAAATCGGGGGCGCCTGAGCCTCAAGAGCGTCTGAGGGGCGCCCCGCAACGACACATCCAGGAGATCACGATGATCAGCAAGAACACCGTCTGCCTGTGGTTCGACGGCACCGCCGAAGAGGCCGCGCGGTTCTACGCGCGCACATTCCCCGACAGCACGGTGGATGCCGTTTACCGCGCGCCGGCCGACTACCCCAGCGGCAAGGCCGGCGACGTGCTGACGGTGCAGTTCACCGTCATGGGCATCCCGTGCCTCGGCCTCAACGGCGGCCCGGCCTTCAAGCAGACCGAGGCCTTCTCGTTCCAGGTGGCCACCGACGACCAGGCCGAGACCGACCGGCTGTGGCACGCCATCGTCGACAACGGCGGCCAAGCGAGCGCCTGCGGCTGGTGCAAGGACAAGTGGGGCCTGTCGTGGCAGATCACGCCGCGCGCGCTGACCGAGGGCATCGCCGACCCCGACCCCGCGGTGGCCAAGCGGGTGTTCCTGGCGATGATGGAGATGGGGAAGATCGACATCACCACGATCGCGGCGGCGCGGCGAGGCTGAGAGGCCGACAGCGGTGCTTCCCTATGATCGCCCGAGCATCACATCGGAAGGACCGGACAATGTCCTTTGCCAAGGTTGTCGTTTGCGCCCTGCTCGCGGTCGGCGCGCCCTGCGCGTCGGCCGTCGACGCTCGAGATCGTGGGTTCATCCGCAAGGGCATGGCTGAGGGAGAGGTCCTGTTCAAGATCGGAGAGCCAGACCACGAGACCTTCGTCAGGAACATTAAGGGCCAGGCGGAGGAGAAGACCTGGACCTACTTTCCGCACTACCGCGACCCGCAGACGCTCACGATCATCACTTTGCGTGCCGGGGTCGTGGCAGACATCGAGCGCAAGATCGCCCGCTAGGGCGGCAGGTGTAGCGCCGCCTGCCCGGGGCCCGACCTTCCGGGGGGGGCTTCCTGCGAGACGGCGCGTCCTTGCGCGCACTCAATGCACCGCGCCGTCGCGGGCGTAGCGTTCGAAGCCTCATCCGTCATCGACAGGGAGGTTCGACATGAGGCACTACATAGGCAAGCGCGTCTTCGTGGCTGCGTCGACGATGTTCTCGCTGGCCGGCCCCGCCTGGGCGCAGCCGCCCGCCGTGCCGGTCAGCGGCGCGGAGTTGCAGGCCTGGTTTGCCGCTGACGAGATGGCGGTGGCAGGCGTCGGCATCGCCAACGGCTGCCACTTCATCAACAAGGGTCCGGGCACCGCCCGCAGGCAGACCGTGTACTGTCCGGCCGCCGCGCCCTTCACCGTCATCGGCGAGGCGCGAGTGGATGGCAATCGCCTTTGCTCGAAGTTCGTCTATCCCGATGGCTCCCGGTACGAGGGCTGCCAGGAGATCTTCAAGGTGGGCGAGAACAAGTTCGAAGCCCGTATGGATGGCGCGCCGCGCACGGTCTTCTATCGACTGGTGCGGTAGTGGGTGTCCTCCGGCGTCGCGAGAATCGCGCGCCTCGGTGCTGGGAGCCGTCGCGCGGGCGCCGCTACCCCGCCCCCGCCATCCTCACCGCCAGCTCGTACGCCGCGCGCAGCCCGTCGATGCGCGCCACGCCCCGGCCGGCGATATCGAAGGCGCTGCCGCTGGCCGGCGTCGTCACCGGCACCGGCAGGCCGCCGTGCAGCGTGACGCCGCGCTCGAAGCCCATCAGCTTCATCGCGATCTGGCCCTGGTCGTGGTACATCGAGACGACGGCGTCGAAGTCGCCGCGGCGCGCGGCGATGAAGACGGTGTCGGGCGAGAACGGCCCGCGCGCATCCAGGCCCTCGGCCTGCAGCGCGCGCACCGCGGGCTCGATGACCTCGATCTCCTCCATGCCGATGCTGCCGCCATCGCCGGCGTGCGGGTTCAGGCCCGTCACCGCGATGCGCGGCCGCGGTATGCCGGCGCGTTTCAATGCCCGCTCGATGATGTGCACGGCGTCGCGCACCGCGGGCTGCGTAATCAGCGGCGCCACGTCCTTGATCGGCACGTGCGACGTGACGCGCGAGGTCCACAGGCCCTCGGTGATGTTGAACTCGCAGACGAAGCCGCTCACCGCCAGCCGCTCGGCGAGGTAGCGCAGTTCGTCCTCCTGCGTCATGCCGGCCAGGCGCAGGCTGTGCTTGTTCAGCGGCGCGAAGACGATGCCCTGCACCTGCCCGGCCCGCGCCGCGGCGCTGGCCAGCTCAAGCGCGCGCAGCGCGGCGCGGCCGGCCTCGGCAGTGGATCGGGCCACCGGCGGCACGGCGCCGTGCAGCACGTCGTCGGCCAGCCAGGCGATGGCGTCTCCGCCGGCCACGGGCGCATCGGCCGCCGCCACGCGCTGCACCGGCAGCTTGGCGCCGGCGATGCGCTCGCCCTCGGCCAGCACCACGGGGTCGGCGATCAGCAGCACCTCGGCCGAATCACGCATAGCACGCACGGCGGGGTCGGCCAGCAGCTTCACGCCCATCTCGGGGCCGACGCCGCCCACGTCGCCGAGCAGGAATGCGATGCGAGGACGCTTCATCTCACTGCCCCTCGGCCTTGATGCCGGCTTCCTTGACGAGCTTGCCGTAGCGCTCGAACTCGCTCCTGTTCATCTCGGCGAACTGCTCGGGGCTCATCAGCTGGATCTCGCCGCCCAGGCCCTTGATGCGTGCGGCCACGTCGGGCAGCTTCAGCGCCGCGGTCAGCTCGGCGGCCAGGCGGTCGACGGCGGCCTTGGGCGTGCCGGCCGTCACGTACATCGCGTACCAGGTCTGGATGTCGGCGCCCGTCACGCCCTGCTCGGCGAGCGTCGGCACGTCGGGCAGCTCGGCGCTGCGCCTGGGCGTGGTGATGGCCAGCGGGCGGAACTTGCCGCCCTTGATCTGGCCCATCGCCGAGCTGGTGGTGTCGAACATCATCTCCACCTGGCCGCCGATGATGTCGATGTGCGCCTGCGCGCTGCCCTTGTAGGGCACGTGGATGGCCTTCGTCTTCGTCGAGAGGTTGAAGGCCTCGCCCACGATGTGCTGCGTGCTGCCGATGCCGCTGCTGGCGTATTTCAGCGCGCCGGGCTTGGCCTGCATGTCGGCCAGCAGCTCCTTCACGCTCTTGTACGGCGACGTGGCGCTGACGACCAGCACGTTGGGCACGACAGCGACAAGGCCGATCGGCTGCAGATCCTTCAGCGGGTCGAACTTCAGCTTCAGCAGGTGCGGCGCCACCGCCTGGCCGGTGTTGGTGGCCAGCAGCAGCGTCGTGCCGTCGGGCGCGGCGCGCGCCGTCAGTTCGGCGGCGATCGTGTTGCTAGCGCCGGGGCGGTTCTCCACCGTGATCGTCTGCTTCAGCGAAGGGCCCATCTTGTCGGCGAGCAGGCGCGCGAGGATGTCGGTGCCGCCGCCGGCGTTGGCGCCGACCATGATGCGCAGCGGCTTGTCGGGCCATCCTTGGGCGCGCACGACCCACGGCGAAGCCACGCCCAGCGCGGCGAGACCGCTGGTGGCGGCGAGGTGAAGGGCGCGGCGGCGGGCGGCAGAGTGCGAGTGGGCCATGGCGTGTCTCCTTGCTTTGCGGCGCGAGCCTACGCGGCCGAGCCATGCATTTCCAATGCGGTTGCCGGAACTGCCGATGACAATTCGGGCATGACGAGCCGACCGCCCCGGGCCCCCGCCACCCGCCGCAAGCCGCTGGCCGACGCGCCGGCACTGATGCGGCTGCGCACGCGCCAGCTGCTGCTGGCCGCCGCGCTGGGGCGCGAACGCCACCTCGGCCGCGCCGCCGCCGAACTCGGCATCAGCCAGCCGGCGGCCACGCGCCTGCTGCAAGAACTGGAGGAGACGCTCGGCGCGCGCCTCTTCGAACGCAACGCGCGCGGCATGACGGCCACCGCCGCCGGCGAAGTGCTGGTGCGCTACGCGCGGCAGGTGCTCAACGACTTCGGCGCCACGCGGCGCGAGCTGGCGGCGCTGGCCGCCGGCCTGCACGGCACGCTGCGCGTCGGCTCGGTGCCGAGCGCGCTGCCGCCGCTGCTGGCCCCCGCGCTGGCGCGCTTCAAGGCTGAGCACGCGCGTGTGGCCGTGGCCATCGAGGTGGCCACGAGCGACGTGATGCTCCTGCAGCTGGCGCGCGGCGAGGTCGAGCTGATGCTCGGCCGCCTCGTCGAAGGCCACCACGACGACGAGCACGAGGCCGTGCCGGTGCTCGACGAGCCACAGGTGGCCGTGGCGCGCGTGGGCCACCCGCTGCATGCCGGCCAGGGCGTCTTCGGCCACGGCCACGCCACCGCCAGCGGCAACACGGGCCGCGCGCCGGCGCCGACGTTGCGCGACCTGGCGCGCTGGCCCTGGGTGGTGCAGCCGCCGGGCTCGCCGCAGGCCGGCCGCTTCATGGCCATGATGCGCGAGGCAGGCGTGCACCGCCGCATCGACATCGTCGAGACGGCCTCCACGGTGGCGACGACGGCGCTGCTCGAGGCCAGCGACATGCTGGCGGTGATGCCGGCGTCACTCGCCGCGCATTACGCGAGCCTGGGCGTGCTGCGCACGCTGCCGGTGACGCTGCCGCTGCGTGTGCCCGACATCCAGCTCGTGTGGCGCCGCTCGCGCGAGTTCTCGGCGCCGGCGGCGGCATTCAGGGACGCGGTGCTGGCGCAGGCCGAGGCGGCGCGCGGCGGCTGAGCGCGGCGGCGGCCGGCGCGCAGGGCGCCGCCTGCGCTCTACGGCCCGCCCACCGCCCAGCGCGGCACCCAGGTCGTGATCGCCGGCACGTAGGTGATCAGCCCCAGCGTCACGACGAGCGGCACGTAGAACGGCAGCATCTCGCGCAGCACGTCCTTCATCTTCACCTTCGCGATGTCGGCGACGAGGAAGAGCGCCAGGCCCATCGGCGGCGTGAGCAACCCGATCATCAGGTTGAAGACGACCACCATCCCCAGGTGCACCGGGTCGACGCCGGCGGCGACGAGCGGCTTGGCGATGATCGGCGCGATGACGAGGATCGCCGTGGTGCTGTCGAGGAACATGCCCACTATCAACAGAAGCCCGTTCACCAGCAGCAGCAGCACCATGGGGTTGGTGGAGATCGACAGCATCCACGCCGTCATCTTCTGCGGCACACCTTCCACCGAGAGCACCCAGCCGAAGAGCGCCGCCACCGCCACGATGAGCAGGATGCCGGCCGAGGCGCCGAGGGTCTCGATGGCCGCGGCACGCACGCCGGCCCACGTGAGCTCGCGGTAGAACGCGCCGCTGATGAGCAGCGCATAGGCCACCGTGACGGCGGCGATCTCGGTGGGCGTGAAGAAGCCGGCCAGCATGCCGGCGATGAGGATCACCGGCGCAGCGATGGCGGGCGCCGCCGGCTTGAAGTCGCGCCATAGGTCGCTCGCGCCCGGCCAGCGCGCCGCGCGCGGGTAGCCGCGGCGCACGGCGAGCCAGCCGGTCATCAGCATCAGCATCGCCACGCACAGCAGGCCCGGCAGGATGCCGCCCAGCAGCAGCTGGATCACCGAGACGCCGGTGACGGTGCCGTAGATGATGAGCGGGATGCTCGGCGGAAAGATCGGACCGACGATCGCCGACGAGCAGGTGACGGCGCTCGCGAACGCGGGCTTGAAGCCGCGGCTGCGCATCGCGTCGATCTCGATGCGGCCGATGCCGCCGATGTCCGCCAGCGCCGAGCCCGACATGCCGGCGAAGACGAGGCTGCCGAAGATGTTCACCTGCGCCAGGCCGCCGGGCAGGCGGCTCACCGCGGTGTCGGCGAAGCGGTAGATGTGCTTGGAGATGCCGGCCGCGTTCATCAGGCTGCCGACGAAGAGGAACACCGGCACCGCGACAAGCGGGAACGAATCGAGTGCGTACAGCGTGCGCTGCGCGACGAGATCGAGCGGCAGGTCGTTGAGCAGCAGGTAGGCGACGCTCGGGATGCCGATCGCCAGCACGACCGGGAATCCGAGCAGGAAGAGCAGCAGGAACGCGGCGACGACGACGAAGCCGGTCATCAGCTGAGCACCGTGTGCTTGTCTTCGGCGTGGCCGCGCCGCCAGGTGTGGGCAAGCCGCACCGCCGTCTCCAGCGACAGCAGCGCCATGCCGAGCGCAAGCGGCGCCATGAACAGCCAGAACGGCATCTCGAGCGTCGCCGTCTGGTTGCGCAGGTTGTTCCCGATGGTGACGACCGCGGCCACCGCCATCAGCGCGAAGAAGGCGATGCCGGCAAGCTCGATCGCCATCTGCAGCCACCAGCGCGGCCACGCCGGCACGAGCGCCTGCATTTCCTCCATCGCGATCTGGCCGCCTTCGCGCGTGACCAGTGGCGCGGCGACGAAGACGGCGCAGACGAGGAAGTAGCGCGTCAGCTCCTCGGCGCCGCTCATCGGCACGTTGAACACCGAGCGCATGACGATCTGCGCCAGCGGCGTGGCCACCAGCAGCGCCAGCAGCGCAAAGCTGAGCGCGCGCAGCGCGCCGCGGATCGCCTGCACGTCACTTGACGGCCTGGATCTGCGCGATCAGCGGCTTCCAGTCGGGGAAGTCCTTGTCGACTTGCGCCAGCACGGCTTTGCGGAACGCCTCGAGGTCGAGGCCGTCCTTCGCCTCGACGAAGGTCATGCCCTTGGCTTCGAGGTCCTTGCGGTACTTCGCGAAAGTCTCGCGGTCCCAGGCCAGCGTCTTCGCGCTGACTTCCATCATCGTGTCCTCGATGATCTTGCGGTCGCCGGCCGGGATGCCCTGCCAGATGCGCTCGTTGACGAACACCGACAGCACGCTTTGCATGTGGCCGGTGAGCATCACGAACTTCTGCACCTCGTACAGCTTGAGGTTGAAGATGTTCGGCAGCGGGTTCTCCTGCCCGACGACGAGGCCGGTGGCCAGCGCCGTGGCGAGTTCACTCACCTCGACCGGCGTGGCGACGGCGCCCATGCCGGTGAGCATCGTCGACCACAGCTTCACCGGCACACCGCGGTACTTCTTGCCGGCCATGTCCTTCGGCGCCAGCACGCGCTCCTTGCTCGTGAGGTGGCGCGTGCCCTGGAACAGGTTGCCGACGATGCGCATGCCGCCGGCGGCCACGAGGTCCTTGTTCACCGCCTGCAGCGCCGCACTCGTGCGCGGGTCGGTGGCGCGCAGCGCGTGCTCGGCGTCGCGATACGCGAACGGCGTGTTGAACACCGCGGTCGTCGGCAGGATCTTGCCGAGCGAGGCGAAGTCGTGGTGGCCCATCGCGACGGCGCCGCTCTTCACGCCGTCGACCATTTCGCCGACGCCGCCGAGCTGCGAGTTGGCGAACACCTGGATCTCGACGCGGCCGGCGGTACGCTCCTTGACGAGCTTGGCGACCTCGTCGGCATACAACGTCTGCGGCGCGTTGGCGACGCCGACGTGGGCGTAACGCAGCTTGATCTGCGCCTGCGCGGCGCTTGTGGCAAAGCCCAACGTGGCGATCGCGGCGATGGCGGCCAGGCCAACGATGCGGCGGGAATGCAGGTTCATGCGGGGTCTCCTCGTTGTGTCGTCGTGGGTCGGGTCGATCTTCGTCTCAAAGCTGCCGCTTCTCGTACAGGGTGAACACGGCCGAGGTGTCCAGCTCCGAGCCGCCGGCTTCGATGAGCTTGCGATAGAGCGCAAGCGCCTGCGTGAGCATCGGAGCCGGCGTGCCGAGCGCCGCGGCGTAGTCGCTGACCATCTCGAGGTCCTTGCGCAACTGGCGCGCATAGCCTTGCGGCGCGAAGTCGCGCGCCACCATGCGCGGATAGAGGCGCTGCAACAGCGAGCCGTCGGCATGGCCGCCGGCCAGGCACTCGGGCAGGCGCGCGGCGTCGATGCCGGCGGCCTCGGCCATCGACGCGGCCTCGGCCATCACCGCATGCACGCAGCCGACGATGAGCTGGTTCAGCATCTTCGCCGTCAACCCGGCGCCCACCGGCCCCATGTGCGTGCAGCGCGCCGACACGTCGGCCATGAAGGGCGCGAGCCGCTCGATGTCGGCGGCGTCGCCGCCGGCCATCACCGTCAGCGTGCCCGCGCCGCTGGCCGGCGGCCCGCCGGAGACCGGCGCATCGACCCAGGCGCAGCCGCAGCGTTCACGCAAGCGGGCAGCGTAATCGCGGCCTTGTTCGACGGTGATCGTCGAGAAGTCGACCAGCAACTGCGGCGCGCGCATCGCGGGGGCCACACCGTTGTCGCCGAACACCGCCGCCTCCACCGCATGCGGCGTCGGCAGATTCAGCACGACGAATTCGGCGCCCGCCACCGCCTCGGCCGGGCTCGAGGCGACACGCGCGCCGGCGCCGCGCGCGAGTTCGAGCTGCGCCGGCGCGATGTCGTGGACGGCGATCGGATAACCCAGCCCGCGCAGGCGTTTGACCATCGGCCAGCCCATCAGACCGATGCCGATGTACGCCAGCGCGGGCTTCTTCATCGCCGCCCTCAGCCCGCCTCGGCGATGCGGTAGACACGCAGCGCGTTGTCGCGAAAGAGCGCGCGCCGCTCGCCATCGCTGAAGCCGCGCGTGATCTCGTCGAAGCCGCCGAAGATCTGCGCGAAGCGCCCGCACAAACCATCGACCGGGAAGTTGCTCGCGAACATGCAGCGCGCGGGGCCGAAGAGCTCGATCGTCGTCAGCACGATCTCGCGGTTGGCCGCCGCCGTCCACGGCTGATTCGGCACGCCGATGCCGGAGATCTTGACGCAGACGTTCGGGCAGGCGGCCAGCGTCGCCATCGCGCGCCGCCAGGCCGCGAGCCCCTCGGCGCTGCGGTCGGCCGGCAGCCCGGTGTGGTTCAGCACGATCGGCGTCGTCTCGAAGTCGGCCGCAAGCCGCGCCGCCTCGTGCAGGTGCCACCAAGGCGTCTGCAGCTCGAAGTGCAGGCCCAGCGGCGCAAGAAGCGCGAAGCCGGCGCGCCAGGCGGCATCGAGCGTGCCGCCGGGCTCGGCATGGCCCGGCTCGCGGTGCGCGCGCGGCTTGTGGCGCACGCCGCGCACGAACGGCCGCGCGGCGTGGCGCTCGAGCAGCGCCGGTGCGTCCGGCCGGTCGAGCCACGCGGCGGCAACCGCGACGCTCGGCAGGCCGTGATCACGGCGCAGTTCATCGACGTAGGCCATCTCGCCGGCCAAGTCGCGCGGGTCCCACTCGGTCTCGATGTAGACGCTGTGCGAGACCTCGAACGGCCGCGCGTCGGCGCGGTACTCGGGCGGCAGGTACGGCCGGCGCAGCGCGCGGTAGTCGCCGTAGCGGAAGGCGATCGGCGGCTCGTCGTTGAGCCACGGGTGGTAGTTGCGCGTCGGGTCCCAGAAATGCTGGTGCGCGTCGACGATCGCGAAACCGAGAGCCATGCGGCACGGTAACGGGGCGCCTCATGCATTGCCAATGCGCAATCCTGAACGTCTCATGACGATCGGTGCATGCTGCGATGCATCACCGGCGCCCGGGCGCGGCCGCGCACCCGTGCCGGCCGCACCGCAAACGGCAACGAACGCACGGGAACGCACCTTGCCGCCGCCGGCCTTGTGCGCGCCGGCCGCCCGCGGCCGGCGCATTCCGCAGCCCCGGTGGGCGCCGCGCGCCCCGATAGAGGAGATCCCGATGAAGATCTGTGATGCGATGACGCGCGACGTGTGTGTTGCGTCGCCCAACGAGACGATCAGCGATGCCGCGCGCCAGATGGCGGCCATCGACGCCGGCGTGCTGCCGGTGGGCGAGAACGACCGCCTGGTCGGCATGATCACCGACCGCGACATCGCGGTGCGCGCGGTGGCGCAGGGCCTGGGGCCCGACACGCCGATCCGCGAGGTGATGTCGCAGGAGGTGCTGTACTGCTTCGAGGACGACAGCGTCGACGACGTGGCGCGCAACATGGCCGACCAGCAGGTGCGGCGGCTGCCGGTGGTGGACCGCGACAAGCGGCTCGTGGGCATCGTCTCGATCGGCGATGTCGCGCGCTGCGAACCCGGCCGCCAGACGGCCGAGGCGATGGCCGGCATCGCGCAGCAAGGCGGCGCGCACTCGCAGTCGCTGCACTGACGCCGGTGGCGGTTCGAAGGCACCGGCGGGTGGCTGCCGGGTGCCTTCGCTCCGGCGGCCGCCAATCCCTCGGCCGCCGGAGCGTTCATTCACGATCAGGGTGCGCGAGGGGTTTGTCGCGCCGCCGTTTGGGCCGATGATCGGCCGCGGTCGACCGCTGCACGCGCCCCGCCCCGGGGCGCCGGCCGATCCGCCCGAGCCCCGACGTGAGCCCCGATCCGCAGAACCCCGTTCCTCCGGCTACATCCGGCCCTGCCTCGGCCCCCGCCCCGGCCGACGACGGCGACATCTTCCTCAGCCACACGCTGCCCAACGGCACGATGGTGGGGGGGTTGCAGATCACCGGCCTCATCGGCGAGGGCGGCTTCGGCATCGTCTACCTCGCGTTCGACACCACGCTGCAGCGGCAGGTGGCGCTGAAGGAGTACATGCCGAGTTCGCTCGCCTCGCGCGTCAGCGGCTCGCACAAGGTGCGCGTGAACTCGCCGCGCTTCGTCGACACCTTCAACGCGGGCCTGCGCAGCTTCATCAACGAGGCGCGGCTGCTGGCGAGCTTCGACCACCCGGCGCTCGTCAAGGTGCATCAGTTCTGGCAGGCCAACGACACCGCCTACATGGTGATGCCGTACTACCAGGGGCCGACGCTGAAGGCGCACGTCGCCAAGCTCGCCGCGGCCGGCAGCCGGCCCGACGAGGCGATGCTGCGCCAGTGGCTTGCCCCGCTGCTGGACGCGCTGGCGACGATGCACGCCGGCAAGTGCTACCACCGCGACATCGCGCCGGACAACATCCTGCTGACGAACAACGGCCCGCTGCTGCTGGACTTCGGCGCCGCGCGGCGCGTCATCAGCGACATGACGCAGGCGCTGACGGTGATCCTGAAGCCGGGCTACGCGCCGATCGAGCAGTACGGCGACGTGGCGACGATGACGCAGGGGCCGTGGACCGACCTGTACGCGCTGGCCAGTGTCATCTACTACTGCATCACCGGGCATTCGCCGATCACCTCGGTCGAGCGGGTGATGGGCGACCCCCTGCCGCGGCTGGCGCGCGTGGCCGCGGGGCAGTACGGCAGCGCGTTCCTCGCCGCCGTCGATGCGGCGCTGGCGGTGCGCCCGGCCGACCGGCCGCAAAGCGTGGCCGAGTTTCGCGACCTGCTCGACGGCCGCGCGCAGCCGCGCCCGCCGTCGGCCGAAGCGAACGTCGCGGCCGGCCTGCCCGCCAACGCGGCGGCCCCAGCCGTGCCGGCGGCGTTTGCACTGGACAAGACGCAGCCGCGCCCGCCGACCGAGGGCGGGTATGCGCCGACGATGCCCATGGCAGGGCCGGCGGCGGCGGGTGCGGCCGCGGGGGCGGCGGCACCTGCGAAGGCGCAGGCGGCGCCAGCTCGCGCTGCGGCACAGGCCCCGGCAGCAGGCGGCAGCGGCGCGGCCGCGGCGCCCGCGCCGGCCCTGGCCACTGCTTCGAAGCGCGGCCCACTCGTCGGGGCAGTCGCCGCGATCGCCGCTCTCGCCATCGGCGCCGGTGTCTTCATGCAGGGCGGCGGCACGCCGACGCCGGCCGCGGCGCCGAACACGGCACCCGCGCCGAACGCGGATCCGGCCGCCATGCCGGCCCTTGCGCCGGCGGTCGCCCCGGCCGTCACTCCGACGGCCGCACCCGCCGTCACTCCGACGGCCGCACCGGCCATCGCACCGGCGCTCACGCCGGCAGCGCCGCCGTCGTTCTCGTCGAACGAACCGCCCGCCGCTGCGCCGCCACGCGCCGCCCGCGCCCCAGCGTCTTCGGCCTTCGCGCGCGGCGCGGCGCAGCGCCCGGCAGCGTCACGCCCCTCCGACGGCCCGCGCCAGACGGCGCAGCGCGCGGCGCGCAACGCGCCCGCGCCGGTGGCGCAGAGCACGCCGCCGGCCGATCGCGGCAACGGCAACGGCGTCCGCGCCTACCCCGTGCCCGGCGGCACGCCGGCGCCTGCGGCCACGACGCCACCTGCAGCAGCCACAACCGCATCGCCTCCGCCCGCACCGGCGCGCGCCGCCAATGCGCAGGCAACCAAGTGCGCCGAACTGTTGAAGAAGGGAAACCAGGGCACGCTGACCCTCGAGGACGCGACCTTCCTGCGCAAGGAGTGCCGCTGACGAGAGCTCCGTTCGGGCTGAGCTTGTCGAAGCCGGCCCTGAGCCTGTCGAAGGGCTCAGCGCGAACGGTTCACTCGACAAACACCTTCGCGCGCACCTCGGGCGGGCCGAACACCAGGTCGACGCGGCCGTCGTCGGTCCAGAAGACCTGGAAGTCGCCGGCGCGGTAGCGGTACTGCCACAGCGGCTTCGAGAGATCGGCGTTGTAGGCCGTCGACGGATGGCCGAGCGACATCACGACCTGTTCGCGCGTCATGCCCTTGAGCACCTTGCGCTGCGCGATCGCCTCGCGCACCTTAGGCGCGAACGACTGCATCCGCGCCTTCGGGTCGGCGGTGGGCACGTACAGCTTCGCGAACTGGTCCATCGTCATCGTGCGGCTGTAGTCGTTGCCCAGGCCGATCGCCTTGCCGTCGATCTCCAGCAGCATGCGCCAGCGGCCGAAGCCGGTGAACTTCACCGGCGTGCCGGCCGGCACGATCTTCTTGCGGCCGTCGTCGTAGGCGAGGTCGCTGATCCAGCTGCCGTCACTGAGCAGCGAGCAGCACAGGAACCCTTCGTAGGGTTTGGTCTCCTGCGCCGGCGCGCGCATCGGCGCCGTGGCCAGCAGCGCCGCGCCCAGCAGCGGGGCGAGCCGGATGAGCGAAGTGACCGAGGTGTTCGCCGATGTGCGGGAGTTGCGTGCAGCCATGAGTCGATTCCCCGCGAGACCGTTGCAGGGCAGTCTAAGCGCGTGCCGCCATTCGCGCACCGGTGGCCGCCCGGGCCGCCCCTCAGGGCGAGGGAGCCTTGCACGGCCGCACCGCGGCGCGCTGCGGACCCGCGGCTGCGCCAAGGTCAACGCCAACGCGGCACCATCGCGCATGCCCGTTGCCGGGAACCTGCCGCTCTTCGTCGTCATCAATGCCCGCTCGGGCGCCGGTGATGCGCAGGCGGCGCGACGGACGATCGAGTCGGTGCTGCATGCCTCGGGCCGCACGTTCGAGTTGCTGCCCGCCGCGCAGCCGGGCGCGCTGCCCGCCGTTGTCGAGCGCGCCGCGGCGTTGGCGCGTGCGCATGGCGGGGCCATCGTCGCAGCCGGTGGCGACGGCACGATCAACGCCGCGGTGCAAGCCGCGTTGGCGCACGGCGTGCCGCTCGGCGTGCTGCCGCAAGGCACCTTCAACTACTTCAGCCGCGCGCATGGCATCCCGGCCGACACCGAAGCCGCCGCGCAGGCGCTGCTGCAAGCCGTGCCGCAACCTGTGCAGGCCGGGCGCATTACCGGCGGCGACGGGCGCTCGCGCGCCTTTGTCGTCAACGCGAGCCTGGGCCTGTATCCACGGCTGCTCGAGGATCGCGAGGCGACGAAGCGCGAATACGGCCGCAATCGCTGGGTGGCCGTGTGGGCGGCGCTGCGCACGCTGTGCACCGCGCACCGCCCGCTGCGGCTGGTGCTGCGCACCGGCAGCGGCACCGACCAGCTCGTGCGCACGCCGACGCTGTTCGTCGGCAACAACCCGCTGCAGCTCGAGCAGACCGGCCTGCCGGGCATCGCCGCGCTCGAGCGCGGGCGGCTCGTTGCGGTGACGATGGCGCCCGCGGGCACGGCGTCGATGCTGATGCTGATGCTGCGCGGTGCCCTCGGCCGCCTGGGCGACGCCGACAGCGTCGTCAGCTTCGGCTTCGAGCAGCTCGTCGTGCAGCCGGCTGCGCCGCTGGGCCGGCGGCGCATCAAGGTGGCCACCGACGGCGAGGTGTTCTCGCTGCGCGCGCCGCTGACCTTCACCCCGTGGCCCGAGCCGTTGAAGCTGCTGTGCCCGCCCGCGCCATGACGCGCCGCCCCGATCGCCCGACGCGGCTGCTTCACGTCTCCGACCCGCACTTCGGCAGAGAGCGGCCCGAGGTCGTCGAAGGCCTGCTGCGCCTGGCGCACACGCTCGCGCCGGACGTGCTGCTGCTCTCGGGCGACCTGACACAGCGCGCGCGCCGAGCGCAGTTCGCGGCGGCGCGGCGCTTTGCCGATGCGGCGCTTGCGCGATCGTCTGGCGCGACCGGCCAACCGGCCGGCGCGCTGCTGGCCGTGCCCGGCAACCATGACGTACCGCTGTTCAACCTGCCGGCGCGCGTGGCGTGGCCTTACACGGGTTTCCGCGCCGCGTTCGGCCCGATGCTCGAGCCGCAGTGGCACGACGACGAGCTGCAACTGACGACGCTGAACACGACGCGCCGCTGGCGCCACATCGACGGTGAGCTGTCGCCGCAGCAGATCGACGCCGTGGCATCGCGCCTGCGCAGCGCGGCGCCCGGGCAGCTGCGTGTCGTCGCCTGCCACCACCCGCTGGCCGTGCCGCGCGGCGGGGAGTCGAAGAACCTCGTGAAGAACCACGAGCGCGCGTTGCGCTGCTGGGCCGAGGCCGGCGCCGATGTCGTGTTGGGCGGCCACATCCACCTGCCGTGCGTGCTGCCGATGCACGAGCTGATGCCGGGGCTGGCACGGCCGCTGTGGGTGGTGCTGGCCGGCACGGCGGTCTCCACGCGCACGCGGCACGAGGCGGGCAACTCGGTCAACGTGCTGTCGCGCGTGCCGGCCGAGGGGCTGCTTGCAGGGCGGCGGCGATGTCGCGTCGAGCGTTGGGATTGGCGTGCAGCGACACGGGCCTTCGAGCCGGCCGTCGTGCATGAGCTGGCGTGCCAGCCGGTCGCGGCGGATGCGGCCGATGCAGCCGATGCGGCCAATTCCTCCGCAGCGCCCGCGCGCCGCTCAAACTGAACGCACGAGCGCCAGCGTCGCCGCGCCGAGGCGCGTGTCCGCATCAGCGAGGTCGAGGATCACGTCGAAGTGGTTGCGCGCGGGCACCTCGAACACCTCGCACGGCGTGCCCGCGTCTTGCAGCGCGGTGGCGAACTCGCGCCCCTGGCGCTTGAACTCGCCGGTCTCGTTTTCGCCCCAGCAGACGACCGTCGGCGGGAAGCCGCGCAAGTCCGCCGCCAGTGCCGGGCTCGCGGCACGCGCCGCAGCCGCATCGAGCCCGAGCGCATCGTTGATCGACGTGCCGACCAGCGGCTCGAGCGCATAGATGCCGGAGACGAGCGCGGCCGCGCGCACGAACGGCGCCGCGGCCGTGCCGGGCAGCGCGCACATCGCCGCCAGGTGCGCGCCGGCCGAGCTGCCGGCGACGGCGATGCGGGCCGCATCGAAGCCGAACTCGGCGGCGCGCGCGTGCAGCCAGGTGATCGCCTGCCGGCACTCTTCGACGATCGATGCGACGCTGGCCGCGGGCGCGAGCGTGTAGTCCAGCGCCGCGAAAGCGACGCCGGCGGCCAGCGCATCGCTCGCCGCGAAAACCGACTCGTTCTTCGACAGCTCCTGCCAGTAGCCGCCGTGGATGAAGACGAGCAGCGGCGGCGCTTCGCCCGCGGCCGAGGTCGGCGGCACGAACAGGTCGAGCCGCTGCGATGGCGCGGCGCCGCAGGCGAGGTCGAGGCGCGCCAAGCCCTGCGCCACGCCCTGCGCGCGCGCCGCGGTGCTGCGCTCGACATACGCCGCGACGAACGGCCGGTAGTCCCCGCCGATGCACGAGCTCGGCGAGTACGCGCGCTCGCGCGTCGCGCTGTCCCAGGTGCGCCAGGGGTCGGTCATCCGCTTCACGCCAACCTCAGCGCCACCACCCCCGCGACGATCACCAGCGCACCCAGCGCGCGCTGCCGGCCGAATCGCTCCTTCAGCAGCCACGTCGACAGCACGACGGCGAACAGCACCGACGTCTCGCGCAGTGCCGCGACGCTGGCCACCGGCGCGCGGGTCATCGCCCACAGCGCGATTGCATAACTGCCGATCGACGCGGCGCCGCCCAGCGTCGCCAGAGGCCAGCGCCTTTGCGCATACACAAGTGCAGCGCGCCGCCCGTCACTCGAGCGCCGCCACCACACGAGCAGCGGGTAAGCGAAGCCGTCGAGCACGAAGAGCCACATCACGTAGCTCCACACGTCGCCGCTGGCGCGCGCCTCGATGCGCACGCCGATGCCGTCGATGAAGGTGTAGCAGGCGATCGTCATCGCGTTGCCGAGCGCGAACGCGAGCGCCTTGCCGTGGTGCAGCGCCTCGCCCGGGTGCGCGAGGCCCACGAGCGCCACGCCGAGCGTGATGCCGAGGATGCCGAGCCACGCCGCAGCGCTGGGCGACTCGCCGAGCACGAGCCCGCTGCCGAGCGCGACGAGCAGCGGCGCCGTGCCACGCATGATCGGGTACGTCATGCCCATCTCGCCGTGCTGGTAGGCACCGGCCAGCGCGATGTAGTAGCCGATGTGGATGACGAGCGAGGCGGCGATGAACGGCGCCGCCGCCGCCGACGGCGGGCCGGCCACCAGCGCGAAGGGCAGCGCCAGCCCCGCCGCCAGCAGGTGCACGAGCGCAGTGTCGAGCGGCTTGTCGCCCGAGGACTTGACGAGCGCGTTCCACGCCGCGTGCAGCACCGCGCCGGCCAGCACCGCGGCGACGACGCCCCAGCTCAGCACGCGCGCATCCGAAGGCCGGCCGCGCAGCGCGCCGCCTTCGCGGCCCGGCCCTCCTTCAAGGCTTGACCTCGTCGAGGTCGCTCAGCTGCGATTGCCGGATGCGCGTGGCCGCCAGCACGCCGGCGGATTCGAGGATCGGATACGCCACGCCGCACAGGTGCGAGTTGATGCGCTTGAGTTCGCTGATCAGGTCCAGGTGCAGCGAACTCGTCTCGATGCTCTGCGCCGTGTTGTCCTGCAGCCGCGCGATGTGGTTGGCGGCGTACTCGTGCTCGAGGTCGCGAAAGCGCGCCTTCTCTTCCAGCAGCTTGCGTGCATCGCGCACATGGCCGTCGAGGAACACGCTCATCGCCAGGCGCAGGTTGGCCAGCAGCCGCTCGTGCAGGTGGCAGATCTCGGCCATGCCCGCCTCGCTGAAGCTGCGGTTCTTGCGGATCTTCTTGTCCTCCACGTCCTGCAGCACGCGCTCGATGATGTCGGCCACCTGCTCCATGTTGATCGTGAAGCTGACGATGTCGGTCCAGCGCCGCCCCTCGCGCTCCGAGAGCGCCTCCTTCGAGATCTGCGTCAGGTAGAACTTGATCGCCGAGTACGCCTCGTCGACCTGGTCGTCCATGCGGCGCAGCCGCTCGGCCAGCTCGAGGTCGTTGCTGCGAATCACGTCGAGCAGGCCGCGCAGCATCGTCTCCACCACGTCGGCCTGGTGCATCGCCTCGCGCGCCGCGCCGCTGATCGCCAGCGACGGCGTGCCCAGCACCGCGGGGTCGAGATGGCTGCGCCGCTTGCCGGTGCCCTCGCGCGGTTCGGGCAGCCAGCGCGTGGCCAGCCGCGCCACCGGGCCGGTCAGGCCGACGCAGGTGATCGCCAGCAGCACGTTGAACAGCAGGTGAAAGCCCACGACCTGCTGGTGCACGCCGGGCAGGAACTCGCGCACCAGCGGCATCACCTCCAGCAGATAGGGCAACAGCGGGATCGTCAGCGCCGCGCCGAGCAGCTTGAACAGCAGGTTGCCGGCCGGCACGCGGCGCGCCGCCGGCGACGCGCCGCTGGTGGCGAAGAAGGCCAGGAGCGCACTGCCGATGTTGGCGCCGACGATCAGCCCGAGCGCCACCGACAGCGGCACGAGCCCCGAGCTGGCCAGCGTCGCCGTCAGCAGCACGACGGCTAGGCTCGAGTAGGCGAGCACGGTGATCGCCGCGCCGACGACGATGTCGAGCATCACCTCGTTGGGCAGGGCGACGATGATGCCGCGCACGGCCGGGTTCGCGATCATCGGCTTGGTGCTCGCGACGATCAGCTGCAGCGCCAGCGTGATGAGCCCCAGGCCGATCAGCACGCGGCCGGCGCGGCCGACGTCGCTGTCCTGGCGCGAGATGAACATCACGACGCCGGCGAAGATCAACAGCGGCGAGACCCACGACAGGTCGAACGAGTACACCGCCGCCATCAACGCCGTGCCGACATCGGCGCCGAGCATCACCGCCAGCGCCGCCGGCGTCGTGACGAGCCCCTGGCCGGCGAACGACGCCAGCATCAGGCAGGTGGCCATGCTCGACTGCACGAGCCCGGTGACGCCGATGCCGGCGAGCACCGAGTTGCCGCGGTTGCTGAACGAGCGCGCCAGCACCAGGCGCAGGTTCTCGCCCAAGAGGCGCATCATGCCCGTGCGCACGATGTGCGTGCCCCACACGAGCAGGGCGATGGCGGCCAGGAGATTGAGGAGGTGGATCACGGACAGGCGAGAGGGCCGATGTTATCGACCCGGTGCCGGCGGGCAACGCTCGTGCCGGCCGGCGGCGACCTTCGTCACCAGGGAATCGAATAGGTCTTCACGTTGGTGAACGCCTTGCAGCACTCCTGCACGCCTTCCTTGATGCCGAGGCCCGAGTCCTTGATGCCGCCGAACGGCGTCACCTCGAGCCGGTAGCCCGGCACCTCCCAGACGTTGACCGAGCCGACGTTCGCTTCCTTCACGAAGCGCATGATGTCGTCGAGCCGGTTGGTGCAGATGCCGCTCGACAGGCCGTACGCGGTGCCGTTGACCTGCGCGATCGCGTCGTCGAGGTTCTTGAAGGTCAGCACCGGCGACACCGGGCCGAAGGTCTCCTGGCGCACGACTTCCATCTCGCCCTTCACACGGTCGACGAGCGTCGGCGAGTAGAGCGCGCCTTCGCGCTTGTTGCCGTGCACGAGGCGCGCGCCTTGCGCCACGGCGTCGTTGACGCGCCGCTCGAAGAGCTTGGCGGCCGCCTCGTCGATGACGGTGCCCATGTCGACCTTCGCATCGAGCGGGTCGCCGTAGCTCCAGGCGGCGGTCTTGGCGTGCAGCGCCTCGGCGAAGTCGGCGGCGATCTTCTCGTGCACGAAGATGCGCTTGACGGCCGTGCAGCGCTGGCCGCTGTTCTTGTAGCTGCCGTTGGCGGCCAGTTCGGCGGCCTTCGCCACGTCGGCGTCGTCCATCACGACGAGCGGGTCGTTGCCGCCGAGTTCGAGGATCTGCCGCTTGTAGACGGCCTTCGCGGCGATGTATTTGCCGACCGCGACGCCGCCGGTGAAGGTGACGATGTCGGCGTGCTCGTTGGTGAGCATCTCGTCGGCAATCTCCTTCGGGTCGCCGGTGACGACGCTCAGCATCGGCGGCGGCAGCCCGGCCTCGTACAGCACGTCGGCCAGCAGCAGCGCGGCCAGCGGCGTCTTCTCGGTGGGCTTGAGCACCATGCGGTTGTTCGTCGCCACCGCCGGCGCCACTTTGTGGATCACCTGGTTCAGCGGGTGGTTGAACGGCGTGATCGCGCTGATCACGCCCAGCATCGGCTCGCGCATCGTGTGCACGCGCCGGCTCTTGCCGTGGTGCGTGAGGTCGCAGCTGAAG
This sequence comes from Betaproteobacteria bacterium, assembly GCA_016716535.1. GTDB lineage: Bacteria > Pseudomonadota > Gammaproteobacteria > Burkholderiales > Burkholderiaceae_C > Rubrivivax. The sequence goes on from JADJWD010000006.1 coordinate 488,988, forward strand.
CTCTGGCCGTCGTCGTTCATCGTCTGCTGCGCGGCGAACAGCAGCACGTCGGAAGCACGCCCGACCTCGTACAGCGAATCCTTCAGGCACAGCCCCGACTCGAGCGTGATGACCCGCGCGATCGCCTCGCGGCGCGCGGCAATGATGTCGCCGGCCTTCGTGAGGATGTGATAACGCTCGTAGCGCGTCAGCGTCGGCTTGTAGGCGCGGCCGACCGCAAACGCCCGCCGCACGTCCTCGACCGTGGCCTTCGGCACCGTGGCGACGACTTCGCCGGTGTACGGATAGCGCACCTCGATGACGCGATCGGGGTGCGCGGCGTGCACCTTCTCGCCAGCGATGCGCATCGCCTCGCGGGTGGGGACGTCGACGACGGGGACACGGGCGTTCATGGCCACGATGCTAGCCGGCACTTTGCAGATTGTCTACAAAAGACAAAACCGAACCGGCCCACCGACATGCCTGCATGCATGCACCACGCGCAGGCCCGGGAACGCGAGCGTCGCCAGTGGCCGGATCGCGGAGGGCAGCGTTGCGCGCTCGCCCCAAGACGGGCCGGGGTGGCCGGCGGTCTACGCCGGGCCCGGCGTCGGGAAGCGGTAGATCGCCGCGTTCAGGTGCCGCGCGACGAGCAGCACGTCGGCGTCGCTCCACTGCAGCCGCGCGCGCTCCTGCCAGCGGCGCACCTCGCGCACGAGGCCGGCCCAGTCGCGCACCGCGGCGGCGTCGCGCCAGTGGATCTGCGTGTCGTGGCAGGCGATGCAGTGCGTCTCGTACAGCAGGCGGCCGCGCGTCGGCTCGGGCTGCAGCACGCCCGAGCCGGCGGCGGCCGGCGGCAGCGGGGGCACCGGCGTCTGCGCCTGTGCCCACGCCGGCGCCGCGCAGGCGGCGAGCAAGAAGGGCACGAGGGGCACGACCAGGCGGCGGCAGGCGGGCTTCATGCCGCGCATCGTAGGGCCTCGGCCCGCCGGGCCGCGCCGGCCGGCAGGCATCTCCCTCACGCCGCCGCTGCGAACCCGTGCGCCACTTCGCCGAGCGCGGCGCGCACGCGCCGCACGAACGGCGAATCGCCGTGCGCCGACAGCACCAGTTCGTGCGTGGCGCGTGTCATCGCCACGTACAGCAGCCGCGCCTCGTCGTCCGGCGACGCCGCGCCCATCGGCATCGCCTGCAGGCCGGCGACGAAGACGAGCGGGAACTCCAGCCCCTTGGCGCTGTGCAGCGTCAGCAGCTTGACGCTTTGGCGTTGCCAGTCGAAGCGGCGGAAGGCCTCGGCGTTCATCGACTGGAAGGCGACGCCGCGCCGGCGCAGCGCTGCCTCGAGCGGCTTCATCAGGAAGCGCGCGCGGCACAACACGGCGATCTCGCCGGCCGCGCGCCCGCCGGCGAGCGCGCGCACGATGCGCTCGGCGACGAGTTCGGCCTCCTCGCGTTCGCCGCCCGCCTCGATCAGCACCGGCATCCCACCGCGCCGGCCGGCGCTGGCCGGGCGCACGAGGGTGATGCCGCCTTCGTCGCCGCCGGATTCGCCGCCCTGTTCGCCGCCCGCTGCGGCGTCCGCGTCAGCGCCTGCGTCGCCCGCGTCGTGGCCACACGGCGCGCCGCCATCGAGCAGCCCCTGCGCGCAGTGCATCGCCAGCGCCAGCACCTCGGCCGTGTTGCGGTAGTTGACGCGCAGGATGCTCGTGCGGCCGCGCGCCTCGATGCCGACGCTGGCGAAGTTGAAGCGCCGCCGCTTCTTCTGATAGATGCTCTGCGCGTCGTCGTACAGCACGAGCAGGCTGTTCGTCGCCGGGTTGACCAGGCGCACGGCCATGCGCAGCCAGGTGTCCTCGAAGTCGTGCGCCTCGTCGACGAGCAGCGCGGTGTACTGGCCGCCGGGCACGAAACCCGTGGCGAGCGCGCGCTCGACGGTGCGCACGAGCGCCTCGTACCACTCGCCGCGCCCGGCCGCCGGCGGCACGTGCAGCTGGTAGCTCGACACGACGTCCTGGCACCAGCTGTGGAAGGTGCGCACCTGCACGCGCTCGTCGACGCCGCGCTCGCCCAGCAGGCTGGCGATGCGGTCGGCGAGCGCGCGGTTGAAGCACAGCACGAGCACCGGCCGGGCGGGGCTCGCCGCGGCCGCCAGGTGCTGCGCGCGGTGGATCAGGATCATCGTCTTGCCCGAGCCGGCGGCGCCGTGGATGACGCGGTGGCCCTCGCCGAGCGTGCGCGCGATCTGCTCTTGCTGCAGGTCCATCACCTGCATCAGGTCGGGCAGCAGCGGCGGCTTCGTGCCGGCGCCTGCGCCGCGGCCCGCCGCGTCGCCCGCGCCCTCAGCCGGCTCGCCGAACAGCCCGCGCTGCGCCGGCAGGCGCAGCTCGGGGAACAGGTGCGCGCGGATGCGGTCGCGCTCGGGCAGCGTCAGCGTGTGCGGGTACGAGACGGTGAACATGCCCCACAGCCGCCGCTGGAAGGCGCCGGCGTCGACGCCGGCGTCGAGGTCGTCGCGCAGCAGCACCTGGTGCGGCGGGAACAGCTCGGCGAAGTCGGTGCCGGCCACTTCGGCGGCGGTCAGGCGCGAGAAGACGACGCCGAAGCCCCACGGAAACAGCAGCTTGCCGCGGAACGGCCCCTCGCCGTGCACGAGCCCGGCGTCGGCCTTCATCACGTCGACGAGCTCGAGCGCGACGTCGCGCGCCTGGCGCAGCGGGTGCGCTTCGGTGACGCGGCCGCGCGGCGTGGCCAGCTCGACGCGGTCGCGCGTGGCGGCCACGAGCGTGCCGCGCCGCCAGTCCTTCACCTCGAGCAGCAGCACGCCCTGGCGCGGGCTGAGCACGACGAAGTCGGGCTGGCGCGCCCGCGGGCCGATCGGCACGTCGTGCCAGACGAGGTGGTCGTCGTCCAGGCAGCGCTTGAGCTGGTGCAGCACGCGGCGTTCGCCGGCGTTGCAGCGCTGGTCGACGTGGGTGAGGCCCTGCGGGAAGATGGCCATGGTGCGCAGGCCGATGTTGCCTCGTTCCTGCGCCGCCGCCCGCGGCCCGCGTGGGCCGATGCCGGGCGCCTGCACTCCCTCGCTTCCCTCGCTGACCTCCCTTCCCTCGCTTTCCTCGCTTTCGGGGGGGCCGGCGGCGGCGTTCCACTCGGGGCGGGAGGCGGCGGGCGCGCCAGCGCCGGACACTGCCGCGGCCCGGCACCGGCGAAGGTGCCGCCTCGAGCCCGAAGGAGAGCACCATGTCCGTCGACAACGCCCGCGTGCGCAAGATCATCGACCATGCCATTGCCCACGCCCGCGCCCAGGGCGCCGGCAGCGGCTGCGACGCCTATCAACAGGCCTGGCGCAACCTGAAGGCCTGGCGCGACGCGCCGCCGGCGGCGGGCGCCACGCCCAACTCGATGGACCTCGAAGTGGCCGCGGCCGAGAACTACATGTACGCCCGCGCCAGCGTCTGCATGGGCTTTGTCAGCCGCTTCCAGATGAACACGATGGCCATCGCCTACTACGCCACCAAGGTGGCCGGCGTCGCTATGCCGACCAGCGGCAACCCGCAATCGGCGCCCGACTCCGGCGTGCTCGGCTGGGGCGGCATCGGCTCGCAGGAAGGCGAAGCCGATCACGCACGCTGCAACCCGAACGTCGAACCACCGCTTTGGCGGCCGGTCAACGAGGTGATGCCGATGAGCGGCAGCTACGGCCGCGCGCTCGGCACGCCCGGCACACGCTACGCGCCGCCGGCGCCGTAGCCGCGGCGCGCGACGCGCGGCGCCGATTTCGGCACGCGCCGTGCGATTGCGGTGGCGACAATCGGCCCCATGTCGATCCCGCCCACCGACGACACGCCGCGCACCTGCCCGCAGTGCCGCGCCGTGATGGCGACGCGCCAGCTGCGCGCGCACACCGGGCGGTCCGTGACGGTCGATCACTGCGCCGCCTGCCGGCTGGTGTGGTTCGACACGCTCGAGTCCGTGCAGCTCGCCGGCCTCGGCTGGGTGGAGCTGCTGCGCGAGATGAGCCGCGACGAGGCGCAGCCGGCTTCGCCGCCGGCCATGCGCCCACCGACGCTGCCCTGCCCTGTCTGCGCACGCGTGTTGAAGACGGTGCACAACCGCACCCGCTGGGGCCGCTTTCCGATGCAGGAGTGCCCCGTCGGCCACGGCCACCTGCACACCGACGCCGGCCTGCTGGCCGAGCGCGGCCTCGTGCGCGCGCTGCTGCCGCCCGAGCTCGGCGCGCTGCGCGCACGCACGCTGCATTGCCTGAGCTGCGGCGGCGCCGTCGACGCGCCCACCTTCGCCGACGGCGCGGCCACCTGCCCGTGGTGCGCAACGCCGCTGCTCGTCGTGGACCTGCCGCGCCTGGGCCACGCGCTGCGCCAGCGCGGCGTGCAGGGCGAGCCGCTGCCGCCCGCCGACGGCGTGCCGCTGCGCTGGCCCTGCCACGCCTGCGGCCACGTGCTCGACCCCACCCGCGCCGCCGCCTGCGCGCAATGCGGCGCCGGCGTGCTGGCCCCGGCCATCACCGACCTGCTGCCGCTGTTGAGCGCCGCCGAGCACGAACTGCGCGCCGCCGCCAACCACCCGCCGCGGCCCAGGCGCAGCGCGCCGCCGCCGCGCACGTGGCGCGATACGCAGCTGGCGCGGCTGTGGAGGTTTTTCAGGCCGGATTAGGGGGCGGGGTGGGCGGCGACGATGCCGACGCCACGTTCGGCACATCCGCCGTGCTGGCATGTAGCGCACTGCGCTGCGTTCGCAGCGTGGTTGAGACCACCAGCGGTGGCGCAGACGCATTCACCCCGTCGGCCGCTGCTCGAACCCACCCAGCGCCGCGGCCTCGATCGCCTCGGCGTCGTCGGCCGGCCGCACCTCGACGCGCTGTACCACCGCAGCCGGCGGGCCGCGGTGCGCCCACGCGACGAGCTGCCGCAGCGCCGTCTCCGGCCCCGCAGCGAGCGCTTCGACCGAGCCATCGCGCCGGTTGCGCACCCAGCCGCGCATGCCCAGGCGCTCGGCCTCGCGCGACATGCTCCAGCGATAGCCGACGCCCTGCACGAGGCCGTGGATGCGCAGGTGCAGTGCGGCGGCTGTGTTCATCGGCGTGTTCATGCGTCACGCGCCTTGAAGTTCCCGCATGCCGAGTGGGATTTTCGAGGTCCGCGGGCGCACCTCGCCCGCGCAACGCGGCCTCACACCAACCGCCACCACGGCACGGCCAGCACGTCCGGCGCCAGCCAATCCACGGCCTGGCCGGTGTGCAGCAGCAAACCGGCGCGCGCCTTGCGCCCGTACTCGGCGCGGAAGCTGCGCAGGTGCACCGCGTCGGCCAGCCGCGGCCTGGCGCCGGCCTTCACTTCGATAGGTAGCAGCCGCCCGCCGGCCTCGACCACGAAGTCGACCTCCTCGCCGGTGGCGGTGCGCCAGTAGGCCAGTTCGGCGCGTTCCAGCCGCGCGTCGCGCCAGGCGAGCAGGTCGCACAGCACCAGGTTCTCGAGCACGGCGCCGGCGGGCTTGTCATCGCCGCCCAGGTGCGAGGCCACGCCGGTATCGCCCCAGTAGAGCTTGGGTGCCTTGATCAGGCGCTTGGTCCTGTTCACTGCGTAGCCGGGCAGGCGCACGAGAAGGTACGAGGTCTCCAGCAGGTTCAGCCAGCGGTGCACGGTGGGCTGCGCGAGGCCGGTGTCGCGGCCCAGCTCGGTCTGGTTGAGCAACTGGCCCAGGCGCAGGCAGGCCGCGCGCATCAGGCGGCGGAAGTCGGGCAGCGCGCTGATCGCGGCCAGCGCCTGCAGATCGCGTTCGAGATAGGTGCGCACATAACCGTCGAACCAGATGGCACGTTCGGCCGGCGTCTGGAGTTGCAGCGCCGGCGTGGGGAAGCCGCCGCGCGCGGCAATCGCCGGCCAGTCATCGACGGGTTTCGTGCCGGCCGCGGTGTCCAGCAGCAGCTCGCGCCATTGCTCTTCGGGCGTGGCAAGCAGTTCGTCCCACAACCCGCAGCGGCCGAGGCCGAGCTGCTCGCGCCGCGTCATCGGCCACAGCGTCAGATAGCTGGCGCGGCCGGCAAGCGACTCCGACACCTGGCGCATGAGCAGCAGGTTCGCGCTGCCGGTCAGCAGGTAGCGCCCGGGCCGCCGGTCGCGGTCGATGGCGCGCTTGACGGCGCGCAGCAACTGCGGCTCACGCTGCACCTCGTCCAGCGTCACCGGCTCGCGCCCGGCCAGCAGCGCCTCGGGTTCGGTGCGCGCCAGGTGCAGGACGTCGAGGTCGTCGAGCGAGGCGTAGCGCCGGCCGCCCGGCACGAGATGCTCGGCCAGCGTGCTCTTGCCGCTTTGCCGCGGGCCGGTGACGACCACCGCGGGCATCACCTTCAGCCGCTCGGCGAGGGCCGTGCCGACGAGTCGGGGCAAAATCTCCACGCCGTGGATGATAGTCATTCACCGCGTGAATTGCCCCTCATGCCGGATCGGATTCGACCCCACCCGACCGCCGCGGCGCTGCGCTCCCTCTATTCCCAGCACACGACACCGACCCGCCACCGCGCTAGGTGGAACCGCGCGTTGCAGCGCCCCGACCCGGCCCCTATAACGCGCCACCTTCCATGTCGCCCGATGAACGCCCCGGACGTTTCGACCGCCCCGCCGGCTGCCGCTGACAGCGCCGCCGCCCTGCTCGCCGTGCGCGGCGTCTCGGTGCGCTTCGGCGGCGTCGTCGCGCTCGACGGCGTCGGCTTCGACGTGCACGCCGGGCACATCTGCGGCCTGATCGGGCCCAACGGCGCGGGCAAGACGACGCTGTTCAACTGCATCAGCCGGCTGTACCCCTACCAGGCCGGCGACATCCTGCTCGAGGGCCGCTCGCTCACCGACGTGCCCACGCACCGCATCGCCGGCCTCGGCCTCGGGCGCACGTTCCAGAACCTGGCGATGTTCCAGCGCATGACGGTCACCGACAACGTGATGGTCGGCGCGCACGCACGTTCGTCGGCCGGTTTCGTCTGCGGCGCGCTGCGGCTGCCGTGGGTGCGCGCCGAGGAGCGGCGGCTGCGCGAACGCGCCGATGAAATCATGGCGCTGCTCGGCCTCACGCCCTTCGCCGCACGGCTGGCCGGCGACCTGCCGTTCGCGACGCAGAAGCGCATCGAACTCGCGCGCGCGCTTGCTGCCGAGCCGAAGCTGCTGATGCTCGACGAGCCCGCCGCGGGCCTCAACCACGAGGAGCTGCAGGCGCTGGCGGCGCTCATCCGCGACATCCGTGACCGCCTGCGCATCACCGTGCTGCTGGTCGAGCACCACATGAGCCTGGTGATGGGGCTGTCGGACCACATCGTCGCGCTGAACTTCGGCCGCAAGATCGCCGAGGGGCCGCCGGCACACATCCAGAACCACCCCGACGTGATCGAGGCCTACCTCGGCGCGGGCGCGCATGCCTAGCCTGCTGGCTGTCGACGGCCTCACCGCCGCGTACGGCGCGACGCAGGTGCTGCACGGCATCGCCTTCGCCCTCGAGGCCGGGCAGATCACCGCCGTGCTCGGCGCCAACGGCGCGGGCAAGACGACGACGCTGCGCGCCGTGTGCCAGATGGTGCGCACCGGCGGCAGCGTGCGCTTCGAGGGGCGCGAACTCGTCGGCAGCGCCACCGAGAACGTCGTGCGCCTGGGCGTCGCGCACGTGCCCGACGGCCGCGGCACCTTCGGCGCGCTGTCGGTCGAGGAGAACCTGCGCCTCGGCGCCTACGTGCGCCGCGACCGGCCGCGTGTGGCCGAAGACATCGAGCGCATGTACACGCGTTTTCCCCGCCTGAAGGAGCGCCGCCACCAGCAGGCCGGCACACTCTCGGGCGGCGAGCAGCAGATGCTGGCCATCAGCCGCGCGTTGATGCTGCGGCCCAAGCTGCTGCTGCTGGACGAGCCGTCGTTCGGCCTGGCGCCGAAGATCGTCGCCGAGATCTTCCACATCCTCGCCACGATCAACAGCGAAGACGGCGTCAGCATGCTGCTGGTCGAGCAGAACGCGCACCTCGCGCTCGGCCTGGCGCAGCAGGCGTACCTGCTCGAGACCGGCCGCGTCGCGCTGGCCGGCACGAGCGCCGCGCTGCTGGCCGACGAGTCGGTGCGCCGCGTCTACCTCGGCTACTGAACCGGCAACCGAAGGTCACGCGCAGAAGGACGGCAAACGATGGAAGGCTTCGTCCACCAGGTCTTCGCGGGCCTGGCCAACGGCTGCATCTACGGCTCGGTGGCGCTGGCGCTGGTGATGATCTACCAGGCCACGCACCACCTGAACTTCGCGCAAGGCGAGATGGCCACCTTCAGCACCTTCATCGCCTGGGCACTGGTGCAACAAGGCTGGCCGTACTGGGGCGCCTTCGCCGCCACGGTGGCGGTGTCGTTCGCCGCCGGCCTGCTGATCCAGCGCCTCTTGCTGCGGCAGTTCGAACGCGCGCCGGTGCTGACCAACGTCAACGTGTTCATCGGCCTGTTGCTGATCTTCAACGCGCTGTCGGGCTGGCTCTTCGACCACACGGTCAAGTCGTTCCCGAGCCCGTTCGCGCAGGAGTCGGTGCTGAAGACGCGCTGGTTCACCGCGCACGAGATGGGCTCGTTCCTCGTCATGCTGGCGGTGCTGCTGGCGCTGTACGTGTTCTTCCGCTTCACGTCGCTGGGCCTGGCGATGCGCGCCGCGGCGCTGAACCCCGAGTCGGCGCGGCTCGTCGGCATCCGCGTGTCGTGGATGCTGGCCGTGGGCTGGGGGCTCGCGGCAGCGATCGGCGCGGTGGCCGGCATGATGGTCGCGCCGGTCGTCTTCCTCGACCCGAACATGATGGCCGGCATCCTGCTCTACGGCTTCGCGGCGGCGCTGCTGGGCGGCGTCGACAACCCGTTCGGCGCGGTGGCCGGCGGCCTGATCGTCGGCGTGCTCGAGAACCTGCTCGGCGCCTACGTCATCGGCACCGAGCTCAAGCTCACCGTGGCGCTGGTGCTGATCGTCGGCACGTTGACGCTGATGCCGGCGGGCCTGTTCGGCAAGCGCGTGGTGACACGGGTATGAGCACGTCGATGCAACCTGCGGCGGTCAACGTCACCGCCACGATGCCCGCGACGCCGGCCCGCCGCTCGCCGCTCTTCTGGCTGGCCATCGCCGCCGGCGTCGTGGCGCTGTGCGTGCTGCCGTTCCTGGTCAAGAACTATCGCGTCTTCCAGTTCAACCTGGTGCTCGTCTACGCGATCGCGATCCTGGGGCTGAACATCCTCACCGGCTTCAACGGCCAGATCTCGCTCGGGCACGGCGCCTTCTACGCAGTCGGCGCGTACGCGGCCGCGATCCTGATGGAGCGCGCGGGCGTGCCGTACTGGGCCACGCTGCCGCTGGCCGGCGCGTTGTGTTTCGTGTTCGGCTTTTTGATGGGCTTTCCGGCGCTGCGCCTGGGCGGCCATTACCTCGCGGTGGCCACGCTCGCGCTGGCGCTCGCGGTCCCGCAACTGCTGAAGTACAAGCTGCTCGAAGGCTGGACCGGCGGCGTGCAGGGCCTCGTGCTCAACAAGCCCGAGCCGCCTTTCACCTTCCGCTTCCTCGGCCAGCCGTTCAACGCCGACCGCTGGCTCTACTTCTTCACGCTCGCCGTCACGGTGCTGATGTTCTGGCTGGCGTGGAACCTGCTGCACGGCCGCGTCGGCCGCGCGCTGGTGGCGATCCGCGACCACCCGATCGCCGCCAGCGCGATGGGCATCAATCTGCCGATGTTCAAGTCGCTCACCTTCGGCGTCTCGGCCGCCTTCACCGGCGTCGCGGGGGCTCTCGGCGCGAGCGTCATCGCCTTCGTCTCGCCCGACAGCTTCACGATCACGCTGTCGATCTTTTTGCTCGTCGGCATGGTGGTCGGCGGGCTCGCGTCGATCAGCGGCGCGTTCTTCGGCGCGCTCTTCATCCAGTTCGTGCCCAACATCGCCGACGAGGTGTCGAAATCGGCGCCGGCCGCCATCTACGGCGTGCTGCTGATCGTGTTGATGATCCTGATGCCCACCGGCGTGATGGGCCTCGTGCGCAGCCTGTGGCTGCGCTGGCGGCCGCCCCAGGCGGCAGCTTCTTCCTCCAACGCCACCCTGAAGGAGACATGACATGAGGCTTGTTACCCTGCGCGCGGCGCTGGCCGCCATGGCCGCCACCGCGCTTGCTGCCGCCGGCACCAGTGCCCTGGCGCAGAAGAAGTACGACGCGGGCGCCGACGACAAGGAGATCAAGATCGGCGCGCTGCACCCCTACTCGGGCCCGGCGTCGGCCTACGGCACGATCGGCAAGGCCATCGGCGCCTACTTCGAGAAGGTCAACGCCGAGGGCGGCATCAACGGCCGCAAGATCAAGTACATCGCGCTGGACGACGGCTACAACCCGGCCAAGGCGGTGGAGATGTCGCGCAAGCTCGTCGAGGAGGACGAGGCACTGCTCGTCTTCAACCCGCTCGGCACGCCGTCGAACACGGCCATCCAGCGCTACCTGAACCAGAAGAAGGTGCCGCAGCTGTTCGTGGCCACCGGCGCCACGAAGTGGGGCGACCCGAAGGGCTTCCCGTGGACGATGGGCTGGCAGCCCACCTACCAGGCCGAGGGCCGCATCTACGCGCAGCACATCCTCGAGACCAAGCCGAACGCCAAGATCGCCGTGCTGTTCCAGAACGACGACTACGGCAAGGACTACCTCAAGGGCTTCGAGGACGGCCTCGGCGACAAGGCCAAGACGATGATCGTCGCGCGCGCCTCCTACGAGGTGACCGACCCGACGGTCGACAGCCAGATGGTGACGCTGAAGAGCTCGGGCGCCGACGTCTTCTTCAACATCACGACGCCGAAGTTCGCCGCCCAGGCCATCAAGAAGGCCGCCGAGATCGGCTGGAAGCCGATGCACTTCCTGAACAACGTCTCGTCGTCGGTCGGCTCGGTGCTGAAGCCGGCGGGGCTCGAGAACAGCGTCGGCGTCATCTCCACCGCCTACATCAAGGACCCGACCGACCCGCAATGGGCCAACGACAAGGGCTTCCAGGAGTGGGTGGCCTGGATGAAGAAGTACTACCCGAGCGGCAACCTCGCCGACGGCTTCAACGTCTACGGCTACACCGTCGCGCAGGGCCTCGTGCAGGTGTTGAAGCAGTGCGGCGACAACCTGACGCGCGAGAACGTCATGAAGCAGGCCGCCAGCCTGGACATGACGCTGCCGATGCTGCTGCCGGGCGTGAACGTGAAGACCGCCGCCGACGACTTCTACCCGATCGAGCGCGAGCAGCTGCAGCGCTTCGACGGCAAGACCTGGGTGCTGTTCGGCAAGGTGTACGGGCGCTGAGGGCGCTGAGGGCGCTGAGGGGGCCCCGCCGCCCGGGCGCCGCGGTGCGCCGGGCCGGCCAGGTCAGCGCGGCGGCAGCGCCGCCCGGCGCAGCCGCAGCGCATTGGCGATCACCGACGCCGAGCTGAGGCTCATCGCCAGCGCCGCGATCATCGGCGACAGCAGCCAGCCGGTGAAGGGAAACAGCACCCCGGCGGCCAACGGCACGCCCAGCGCGTTGTAGACGAACGCGAAGCCGAGGTTCTGCTTCATGTTCGCCAACGTGGCCTGCGACAGCAGCCGCGCCTGCGAGAGGCCGCGCAGGTCACCCTTGACCAGCGTGACCGCGGCGCTGTTCATCGCCACGTCGGTGCCGGTGCCCATCGCCACGCCGACGTCGGCCTGCGCCAGCGCCGGTGCGTCGTTGATGCCGTCGCCGGCCATCGCCACCACCCGGCCGGCGCGCTGCAACGCCCTGACGAGCTCCAGCTTGTCGGCCGGCTTGACCTCGCCGTGGACTTCGTCGATGCCCAGCCGCCTGCCGACCGAGCGCGCCGTCGTCAGGCCGTCGCCGGTGGCCATGACGACGCGCACGCCGGCCGCATGCAGCGCGGTCAGCGCCGCCGGCGCGCTGGCCTTCACCGGGTCGGAGACGGCGAGCAGCCCGGCCAGGCGGCCATCCACCGCCAGGTGCATGACGCTGGCACCCTCGGCGCGCAGCGACTCCGCCTGACCGACCAGCGGATCGACGGCGACGCCGAGCTGCTGCATCAGCGCGGTGTTGCCCAGCGCCACGTCGCGGCCCTCGACGCGGCCGCGCACGCCGATGCCGGTGCTCGACTCGAAGCCCTCGGCCTTCGCCAGTGCCAGCCCGCGCGCGCGGGCGGCCTGCACGATGGCGTCGGCCAGCGGGTGCTCGCTGCCCTGGTCGAGACTCGCGGCCAGCCGCAGCACCTCGTCGGCGGTGAAGCCGGCCGCCGGCACGGCGCGCTCGAAGGCCGGCTTGCCTTCGGTGAGCGTGCCGGTCTTGTCGACGACCAGCGTGTCGACGCGGCGGAAGTGCTCGATCGCCGCGGCGTCGCGGAACAGGATGCCGCGCGTCGCCGCGCGCCCGGTGGCGACCATGATCGACATCGGCGTGGCGAGGCCGAGCGCGCAGGGGCAGGCGATGATCAGCACCGCCACGGCGTTGATCAGGCCGTGGCCCCAGCTCGGCTCGGGCCCCCACAGGCCCCAGACGATGAAGGTGGCCACCGCGATGGCCACCACCACCATCACGAACCAGCCCGCCACCTGGTCGGCCAGGCGCTGCAGCGGCGCCTTCGAGCGCTGCGCCTGCGCCACCATCCGCACGATCTGCGCGAGCATCGTCTGCGCGCCGACGCGCTCAGAGCGCATGACCAGCGCGCCGTGCGTGTTCAGCGTCGCGCCGATGAGCTTGTCGCCGGCGCGCTTGGCCACCGGCACGGGCTCGCCGGTCAGCATCGACTCGTCGACCGCGCTCGATCCTTCCGTCACCCGCCCGTCCACCGGCACCTTCTCGCCCGGCCGCACGCGCAGCAGGTCGCCGACGTGCACGTGCGTCAGCGGCACGTCCTCCTCGGTGCCGTCGGCGCGCAGGCGGCGCGCCGTCTTCGGCGCCAGGCCGAGCAGCGACTTGATCGCCGCCGAGGTCTGCGCGCGAGCCTTCAGCTCGAGGATCTGGCCGAGCAGCGTCAGCGAGATGATCACCGCCGCGGCCTCGAAGTACACCGCCACCCGCCCCATCGAGCGGAACGACGCCGGGAACACCTCGGGCGCGAGGGTGGCCACGACGCTGTAGGCGAAGGCGGCGCCAGTGCCCAGGCCGATCAGCGTCCACATGTTCGGGCTGCGCTGGCGCACCGACTGCACGCCGCGCACGAAGAACGGCCAGCCGGCCCACAGCACGATCGGCAGCGCCAGCACGAGTTCGATCCCGCTCTGCACGGCCATGTCGAACCACTGCAGGCGGTGGCCGGCCATCGCCAGCAGCGCGACGGCGACGGTCAGCGGCAGCGTCCACCAGAAGCGCCGGCGGAAGTCGGCGAGCTCGGGGTTCTCGTCCTCGTCGAGCGTGGGCAGCACCGGCTCGAGCGCCATGCCGCACTTCGGGCAGTGGCCCGGACGGTCCTGCCGCACCTCGGGGTGCATGGGGCAGGTGTAGATCGTGCCCGCGGGCGGGTCCGGTGGCGGCGCGGCTTCGTGCGCCCGCTCGCCTTGCACCTGCCTGTGCGAATGGTCGTGCTGATGCGGGCGATCGGGGTCGTGGCCAGGGTGGCCACCGTGCTTCGTGTGCGCCTGCATGTTCATCGCGTCAGCCTCCATGGGTGCCGTGGTCGGACCCCGCCAGCCCTGCGTCACGTGGCGCCCGCGGGTCCGGTCCTCGCGCCGCCGCGCATCGGCGATGCGCGAGCGGGTTGGGGTGACGATGGACCTTGCCCCGGTGTGAAGGTCAAGCGCCGCGCTTCAGCGGCCGGCTGCCCGATTGACTTCGTCGTGCCGGGCACGGATGTCCGCCGTCTGGCCTCAGGCGAACCGCCGGCGCCGCGCCGCGGTCGGCGCTCCAGAGGCGGTACGCGCCGACCGCGGCCACGGCGACGGCGCCGGCTGACAGCGCTGCTGCCGTCCAGGACTTCTTCGCCGGCGCCATCGCTCAGGGTCGGGTCGCCGGCGGGCCCATGCGGTCCATCATCATCTGCATCATCGACTGCATCATCTCCATGCGCTTTTCCATCATCTGGTGGCGCGTGGCCATGTCCATCGGCGCGCTTGCCGCGCCGGCCGGGCCGGTGCCCCGCATGCCGCCCATGCCGCCCATGCCGCCCATGCCCATGCCGCCCATTCCCATGCCGCCCATGCCGCCCGGGCCCATGCCACCCATCATGGCCATGCCCTCCTGCATCAGCTTCATGTGCTCGGCCATCAACGCCTGGCGCTCCTGCGGCGTGCCGGCGCGCGACATCTTCTCGTGCATCTCGCGCATCTTCTTCATGTGCGCATCCATCATCGCCATGCGCTCGGCAGGCGCCGACGCAGCCGCTGCCGCGCCCGGCCGGTGATGCGCGGCCGGGTCAGCGCCGGCGGGCCCGGTCGGGTTCTGCGCACAGGCAGCGAGCGTGAAGGCCGCCAAGGCGGCCAGCGACATCGAACGGATCATGGTCATCATCGAACTCCTGTTGATCTGGAACGGGGGGAAACGGCCGCACCTCGGCCGGCGCGCGCGCCTACTTCGCCGCCTCGATGGCCGTCACGACATAGCCGCTGCCGGCCTTCTCGGCCCGGAACTTCACCTTGTCGCCGACCTTCACCTTGTCGAGCAGCGCCGGCTCCTTCACCTGGAAGACCATCGTCATGCCCGGCATGTCGAGGTTCCTGATGTCGCCGTGCCTGAGCGTCAGCCTGCCGGCGACCTTGTCGATCTTGCGGACTTCGCCGTCGGCCATGTCGGCGCTGCTGGCCGCCGCCGTCGCGGCGCCGGTGGCGTGGTGGGCGGAATGGTCATCGGCCTTCTGCTGGGCCACGGCGGGACCGCTCAGCAAGGCGCAAGCGAGAAGGGCGCAGGCGAGGGGGTTCATGAGGACTCCGTCAGCGGTGGGGAAGTGAGGTGAGAGTGCAACCGGGCACGAGGCGAGGGATCGGCCGCCCTGCGGCGACGCTTCAGGCCGCCACGTGCAGGGTGCCGAACATGCCCGCCTGGTAGTGGCCGGCGATCAGGCAGGCGAACTCGAAGGTGCCGGCGCGGTTGAAGGTCCAGACGATCTCGCCGGTCTTGCCCGGCGCGACATGGGCCATGTAGGGCTCGTCGTGCTCCATGTCCGGGAACCTGATCATCAGCTCGGCATGGCGGGCGTTCTCGGCCTTCGTGCCGATGACGAACTCGTGCATCACCTTGCCGGCGTTGTGCACGCGAAAGCGCAGCGTCTCGCCGAGCCGCACGTCGATGCGCCCGGGCGTGAAGCGCATGTCGTCGGCCATGCGGACCTGGATGGTGCGCCGCACGGCCTTGGCCTCGCCGGCGATGCCCCAGTCCTTCTGTTCCTTGCGCAGCGGGCCGGGTTTCTTCGCGTGGTCGTCGTTGCCGTGCGCGCGCGCGGGGCCGGACGAGCCGAGCCCCATGGCCGCGGCGGCGAGCAGGAGCTGGCGTCTGCGATTGGGCATGTGGGGGTCCTCGGTCGATCGTCTTCGGGCAGGGGCGCGGGGGCGTGTGCGGTCAGTGTCCGATGTGCCCACCCGAGGGCTTGCGCACCTTGACTTCGATGTCCTGCGCGGGCCGCGCGAGCGCCGGCATCGAACCCGCGCTGTCGGCGCCGAAGCGCGCCGCGTCGGGCAGGCGGCCGGTGAACTCGTAGGCCACCGTGCCCGGCGGGTGCTTGAACCAGCCCGGGTCGCCGTAGTCGCCGCGCTTTTGGTCACGGCGCACCTTGACGACGCTGAACATGCCGCCCATGCCGACGGCGCCGAACGGGCCCTGTCCGGCCATCATCGGCGCGGTGTTGTCGGGCAGCGGCATCTCCATCTCGGTCATGTCCTTCATGCCGCGCTCGCCCATCACCATGTAGTCGGGGATCAGCTTCGTGATCTGGCGCGCCAGGCCGGAGTGGTCGACGCCGATCATCGTCGGCACGCCGTGGCCCATCGCGTTCATCGTGTGGTGGCTCTTGTGGCAGTGGAAGGCCCAGTCGCCCTCCTCGTCGGCGAGGAACTCGAGCTGCCGCATCTGCCCGACCGCGATGTCGGTCGTCACCTCGTACTGGCGGGTGCTCTTCGGCGTCGGGCCGCCGTCGGTGCCGGTGACGAGGAACTCGTGCCCGTGCAGGTGCATCGGGTGGTTGGTCATCGTCAGGTTGCCGATGCGGATGCGCACCTTGTCCATGTGGCGCACGACGAGCGGGTCGATGCCGGGGAAGATCCGGCTGTTCCAGCTCCACAGGTTGAAGTCCAGCATCGTCATGATCTTCGGCGTGGCACTGCCCGGATCGATGTCGTAGGCGTTGAGCAGGAAGCAGAAGTCGCGGTCGACCTCGTCGATGAGCGGGTGCTTGTGGCGTCCTTCGACCCTGGGGTGCGTGACCCACAAGCCCATCATCCCCATCGCCATTTGCACCATCTCGTCGGCGTGCGGGTGATACATGAAGGTGCCGGGGCGGCGGGCGACGAACTCGTAGACGAAGGTCTTGCCCGGCGGGATGCCCGGCTGCGTGAGGCCGGTGACACCGTCCATGCCGTTGGGCAGGCGCTGGCCGTGCCAGTGGATGCTCGTCAGCTCGCCGAGCTTGTTGGTGACGAAGATGCGCACGCGGTCGCCTTCGACGACCTCGATCGTCGGCCCCGGGCTCTGGCCGTTGTAGCCCCACAGGTGCGCCTTGAAGCCGGGCGCCATCTCGCGCACCACGGGCTCGGCCACGAGGTGGAACTCCTTGACGCCGGCGTTCATGCGCCAGGGGGCGGTCCAGCCGTTCAGCGTGACCACCGCGTTGTAGCTTCGCCCGGTGTTCGGCACCAGCGGCGGCATGGTGTCGGGCCGCGTCTGGACGACGGGCTCGGGCAGCGCGGCCATCGCCACCTTGCTGACGGCGCTGGCGCTGACGGCGGCGGCGGCGACGCCGGCACCGCCGATGAAGTTTCGTCGTGAGAACATGGGTCGAGTCCTTGTCCGTGCATTCGGCCGGTCAGTGGCCGGCGCCGCCAGCCTCGGCGGCGGCCATCGCCGGCGCCGCGAAGGCGCCGAGGCCGGGCTTGCCGACGAGGGCCATGTCGAGGTCGGCCTGGGCGACCCAGAAGTCGCGCAGCGCGTCGATCGCGCCGTTGACGCTCGCGATCTGCGAGCGGGCATCGGCCAGCAGTTCGAACACGCCGATCAGCATGCCGTTGTAGCGAAGCAGGTTCTCCTCGGCGATGCGCGCCTTCAGCGGCACGATCTCGTCGCGCTGGTGCCGCGCGATGTCCCAGGCCGCGCGGTAGGCACCGTAGGCCTCGCGCACTTCCGAGCGGGCGTTGATGGCGGTCTCGGCGGCCCGGTGCAGCGCCTGCATGTAGACGCTCTCCGCGCGGGCCACGCGGGCACCGCCCCAGTCGAACAACGGCAGCTCGAGGCCGATCTCCCAGCCGCGTTGCGTGGGCGCTTCGTTGGAGCTGTTGCGCACGAGGCCCAGCTCGAGCACGTTGACGAAGCGCGTCGTGCGCGTCAGGCCCAGGTTGCGCGCCGTCGCCTCGGCGCCGGTGCGGGCCGCGGCGACGTCCAGCCGCTGCGCCAGCGCCGTGCGCTCGATGTCGGGCAGTTCGCGCGGCTCGCGCGGCAGGTCGGGCAGCCGCTCGGGCAGCTTGAAGCCGGCCTGCTCGCCCCACAGGCCCAGCAGCCGCGTCAGCCGCTCGCGCGTGGCACGTTGATGCTGCCCGGCGCGGGTGAGGTTCAGCGCGGCGTCGGCGTAGAAGCCCTGTTCTCGCGCCTGCTGCAGCTTGTTGAAGTTGCCGACCTGCGCCATGCGTCGCGCCAGCTCGGCGCCGGCCTCGGCCGCCTGCATGACCTGGCGGCTGTAGCGCGCCGACTCCTCGGCGGCCACCGCCTGCACCCAGGCCCGGCGCGTGTCGGCGGCGAGCGTCAGCACCTGCAGGGCCACCGTGCTGCGCACCTGCGCGAGGCGGCGCGCTTCGACGCGCTGCACCAGCGGCATGGCGATCAGGCGGGCGAGGTTGACGTGAATGCCCCGTTCGGTCTCGACCTCGTCGCCCCGGGTCGTGCGGCCGAAGGTGAAGCCCGGGTTCGGCAGGCGGCCCGCCTGCACGACCTCGGCCTCGCCGATGCCGAGCTCGGCATAGGCGGCCTGCAGGCCGCGGTTGTTCAGCAGCGCCACCTGGACCGCGTCGTCCATGCTCAGCGGCCCGGCCAGCAGTTCGCCCACCCGTTCCGCGATGCGGTCGAGGTCCTCGGGCTGGCGCGCCCAGACCAGTTGCGCCGGCGTGCCCAGGCGATCGGCGGCGGCCTTCTGCACGGCGGCGAACCCCCCGTCGGGACTGAAGGACGCACAGCCGGTGAGCGTGAGCAGCAGCGTGGCCAGCGGCGCCAGGCGGGCGGCCGAGTGGCGGGTGGCCGAGTGGCGGGTGGCCGAGTGGCGGGCGGCGGCCGGGAGGTGTTGCGTCAGTCGAGTCACTTCGTCACCGCCGATGGCTTGGCGTGGTCCTTGCCGTGGTCCTTGCCGTGGCCGCCCTGCGCGGGCCCGGCGTCCGACGCCTGGGCCGGCGCGCCGCGGCCGGGCGGCGCGGAGGCCGCCGCCTCGGGCTGCTGCGCCTGGCGGGCGTAGGCGCGCCAGCCACCGATGCGGTTCACCGTCTCATTGGCCTGCTGCCAGGAGACGGGCTTGTCGTCGCCCAGCCGGCGATAACCGTCCAGCGGCGACCGGTAGGTCAGCGCCGGCACGCGCGCCTGCGCGTCCAGCGGATCGGCGCGCGCCGCGCCGCCTGGCGTGCCCTGCGCGTGGCCGATGGTCGCCGCCGCGAGCAGCGTCAGCGTGCAGATGCCTCGACGCCACGCACGGTGGAATGTGTGTCGGACCATGAAACCTCCCGGAACTGGACGTAGGAACCTGCGGCCAAGGCATGCAGGCTCGGGATGGGCGCGGTGCGCGCGTGGGGCGGCGTCGATCGGCCCGATGGACCATCCCGAGGACCTTCCTTGGGACATCCAGAGCCCTCCAGAGGACCTTGCCGAGGACGTCGCCGGGGACCTTCCCGAGACGATCCTCAGGTCGATCCGAAGAGACCATCGCACGGGGTGACCGCCTGGCGAACCGTCTGGCGGACCGTCTGGCGGACCCGCCCAGCGCGGGCCGCCAAGCCACGCGCACACCGCGACGAAATGCCGCGTCAGGCGTGCCCGGTTCGAGGCGGGCGGTCCGGTGTGTCCGACGGGTACGAAGCGACCCGCGGCGCGGGCGCGGCCCGCAGCGGATGCAGCGGGCCCACCGGCTCGGGCAGCATCGCGTCGACCGGCAGCGCCAGCACGGAGCAACAGTCCGCACAGGCGCTGCAGCCTGAACCGCCTTGCGGGGCGAACGGGCCGGCGTTGTCGCCAACGTCGTTGCCGGCGCCGGCGGCCGCGGCGTGCGGGGCCGCGCGGTGTTCGTGACCGGCTGCGGATCCCTGCGGCGCTGCGTGAGCGTGCTTGTCGTGCGCGGCGGCCGCAGTGTCGTGCCCGGCCCCGCCCGCAGACATGGCGAGCGCGAAGGCACGCGCCATGTGTTCGTGGCCCGGCCCGCACGACAGCATCGACGACGCGGCCAGACCCTGCGCCGGCATGGCGATGACCATGACCCAGACGACGAAGGCGCGCACGACCCGATGCATGGGGGCAGTCTATCCAAACGCTCCGGACCTTGCGTGCAGCGGTCCGCAACGCCGGTGGGGCTGCGGGAACACCGCCCGCAGCGAGCGCGGCCCAGGCCCGGCCACGCCCGCCTCGGCCCGCCGCACGCCAACGGCCCAATGGCCTCGCGGCGTGTCGGGGCAGCGAGGTTGCCGATACTGCGCGCCCACACAGGCGTTGAGGAGCGATCCGGATGTTCGGCCCCATCACCATCCCCTTCGGCGCGCGGCTGCTGTTCAACACCGTCAAGTTGAAGGCCGGCGTGACGATCGACGACGTCGAGTCCGCGCTGGCCGAGATGTGCAGCGTCGTGAAGGAGACCTACGGCGGCGAGCGCGGCGGCTTCATCGCCGGCCAGGTCTTCCGCTTCGCCGGCTTCCTGTCGGCGGAAGGGTCTCTCGGCGGCGGCGCCGGTGCCGCCGCCGACCACGACCTCGTGATCGCCACCTACTGGAAGAGCTTCGAGCAGCACGAGCGCTCGCACGCCGACCGCGTCTTCAAGGAGAAGTTCGCCGCGCTGGCCGAGCACTGCACCGCGACGCGCGAGTTCGGCTACGAGCTGCTGTGGCAGGGTGCCTACGAGGGCCAGGGCTCGACGTAGGCCGGCGTAGGCCGGCACCTCGCGGACTTCGGGCCATGCCGACGGTGCCAGAAGCGGTCCTGACCTTGCGCACGCGCTGGCGCGGCGACGTGCGCGCGCGCTAACGCGGCGACGTGCGCGTGCGCACGCGCGGGTCGGCCGGGCGTGCGCGCGGCGCCGCCGCGGCTGCATCGTCGACCTGCGCCTGCCGCCGCACCGGCGCGGCGGCCTCGAGCGTGTCGATGATCGGGCAGTCGGGCCGGTCGTCACCATGGCAGCCATGCACGAGGTGCGCCAGCGTCGCGCGCATCGACTGCAACTCGGCCAGCTTGGCGTCGAGCTCGGCCATGTGCGCCTCGGCCAGCGCCTTGACCTGCCGGCTCGAGCGCCGGCGGTTCTGCCACAGGTCGAGCAGCTCGCGGATCTGCTCCAGCGAAAAGCCGAGGTCGCGCGAGTGGCGGATGAAGCGCAGCATGTTCACGTCGCGCGCGGAGTACTGGCGGTAGCCGGCGTCGGTGCGCGCGGCCGGCGGCAGCAGCCCCATGCCCTCGTAGTGCCGGATCATCTTGGCCGACACGCCGGTGGCCGCCGCCGCTTGCCCGATGTTCATGCGTCCTGCTCCTGGCTGGGTGACGAAGCGCCGGCGCCGTTCGTCGCCGCGCCGCGCCAGCGGCGCAGCGTCAGCGCGTTCGTCACCACGCTCACGCTGCTG
Organism: Betaproteobacteria bacterium; assembly: GCA_016716535.1. Lineage (GTDB taxonomy): Bacteria > Pseudomonadota > Gammaproteobacteria > Burkholderiales > Burkholderiaceae_C > Rubrivivax. The sequence continues at coordinate 509,946 of JADJWD010000006.1, forward strand.
AAGGCCATCGCCGCACCCGCGATCATCGGGCTCAGCAGGCCGAAGGCCGCCAGCGGGATGCCGAGCACGTTGTACGCGAAGGCCCAGAACAGCCCCTGCTTGATCTTCGAGTAGGTGCGGCGCGAGACGTCGAAGGCATCGGCCACGAGGCGCGGGTCGCCGCGCATCAGCGTGATGCCGGCGGCCTCCATCGCCACGTCGGTGCCGGTGGACATCGACAGGCCGACGTCGGCGGCGACCAGCGACGGCGCGTCGTTCAGGCCGTCGCCGACCATCGCGACGACGTTGCCTTGCGCGCGCAGCTGCTGAACGACCGCGGCCTTGTCGCCGGGCAGCAGCTCGGCGCGCACCTCGTCGATGCCGAGCTCGTGCGCCACGGCGCGGGCGCTGCCGTGGTTGTCGCCGGTCAGCATCACGGTGCGGATGCCGAGCGCGCGCAGCCGCGCCACCGCGGCCAGCGACGCGGGCTTGATCGTGTCGCCGAAGGCCAGCAGGCCCAGCACGCGCGCGCCGCCGCCGGCGCCTTCGCCCGGCGCCAGCAGCCACGAGATGCTGCGACCCTCGCCTTCGAGGCGCTGCGCCGCCGGCATCAGCGGCCCGGGCTGCGCGGCCGCTTCGTTCATCAGCCGCGTGCTGCCCAGCAGCAGGCGGCGGCCCTCGACCACCGCCTCGACGCCGCGGCCGGGCAGCGCGCGCGCCTCGCGCGCCGCGGGCACGGTGACGCCGTCCGCCTTCGCCTTGTGCATCACGGCGTGCGCCAGCGGATGGTCACTCGCCTGCTGCAGCGCCGCGGCGAGTTGCAGCACGCGCCGCGCATCCTCCGTGGCGCCGGGCTCGACCGCGACGAGCGACGGCCGGCCTTCGGTCAGCGTGCCGGTCTTGTCGAAGGCCACGGCGGTGACCGAGTGCGCCACTTCCAGCGCCTCGGCGTCCTTGATCAGGATGCCACGGCGCGCCGCCACCCCGGTGCCGGCCATGATGGCCGTCGGCGTGGCCAGGCCCAGCGCGCAGGGGCAGGCGATGACGAGCACGGCCACGGCGCTGATCAGGGCGTGCTCCCAGTCGCCGCTGAAGGCCAGCCAGCCGGCGAAGGTCAGCGCGGCGATGCCGAGCACCACCGGCACGAAGACGGCGCTGACGCGATCGACGATGCGCTGGATCGGCGCCTTGGCCGCCTGCGCCGACTCGACCATGCGGATGATGCGCGCCAGCGTCGTCTCCGCCCCGATCGCGGCGGTGCGCACGTGCAGCACGCCCTCCTCGTTGACCGAGCCGCCGGTGACGCTGTCGCCGACGGCCTTGGCCACCGGCAGGCTCTCGCCGGTGATCAACGACTCGTCGACGTGGCTGCGCCCTTCGACGATGCGGCCGTCGACCGCCACCCGCTCGCCGGCGCGGATGACGACGACGTCACCGACGGCCACCTGCTCCACCGGCGTCGACACCTCGGTGCCGCCGACGAGCACGCGGGCGACCGTCGGCCGCAGCGCGTTCAGGGCGCGGATCGCGTCGGCCGTCTGCCGCTTGGCGCGGGCCTCGAGCCACTTGCCCAGCAGCACCAGCGTGATGACCGCCGCCGAGGCCTCGAAGTACAGGTGCGGCATGCCGTGGTCGGCGTGCCGCCACAGCAGGTAGACCGACAGGCCATAGGCGGCACTGGTGCCCAGCGCCACCAGCAGATCCATGTTGCCGGCGCGCGCCTTCACCGCCTTCCAGCCGGCGCGGTAGAAGCGCGCGCCGAGCCAGAACTGCACCGGCGTCGCGAGCAGCAGTTGCACCTGGCCGTCGGGCAACCACTGCATGCCGAAGAGCTGCAGCAGCATCGGCAGCAGCAGCGGCAGCGTCAGCGCCGAGGCGACCGCCACGGGCCACCACTCCGGCAGCCGGCGCGTCGGCGCGGCGCTCGGGGCCGCCGCCACCGGCCTTGCCGCGTAGCCGGCTTGGTCGATGGCGGCGGCCAGGCTTGCCAGCGACACCGTGGCCAGCGCGGTGACGCCGGCCTTCTCGGTCGCGAGGTTGACCGACGCGGCCGAGACGCCGGGCACCTTCAGCAGCGCCCGCTCGACACGCGCGACGCAGGAGGCGCAGGTCATGCCCTCGATCGCGAGCTCGAGGTCCCGGACGGGGGGCGTGGCGGCGAGGGTGCTCATGGCGCAAGTCCTTCAGGGGCTGGGGTGGGTCGGTTCACTCGGCGTGCCAGGAGCTTCAACCCTCCCATCGTCGGAATGTCAAGCGGCGTGTTCGGCCATCCCGAGACGGGCGCGCGGTCTTCGCCGGCCCGGTGTTGACCTTCCCACGACGGCAAGCTCGATCCTGCGCCAACCCCAACCCACCGGAGCACACCGTGATTGCATTCCAAGTCGAGGACATGACCTGCGGCCACTGCGCCAGCACCATCACCCGGGCCCTGAAGGCGGCCGACCCGAACGCCAGGGTGACCGTCGACCTGACCCGACGACGGGTGACGGTCGAGGCGACGCACGCCGATGCGGCCGAACTGCACGAGGCGATCGCCGACGCCGGCTACACGCCGGCACCGGTCGAAGTGGCCATCGCACCGCCCGCCACCACCGAGGCGGACGCGTGCTGCGGGCATTGCCGGTAAGCCTCCTTCGGCGCCCGGACCGAGGCGGGCGCGGCGCCGGGCCGCTCAGACGATGCGGCTCGTGCCGTGCCCCGCCCAATAGCGCTCGCGCAGCGGCTTCTTGTACAGCTTGCCGGTGGGCAGCCGCGGCAGCGCGTCGGTGAAGTCGATGCTGCGCGGGCACTTCAGGTGCGCCAGGTGCGCGCGGCAGAAGGTGATCAGCTCCTCGGCGAAGGCCGCGTCGGCGACGACGCCCGGCATCGGCTGCACGACCGCCTTCACCACTTCGCCGAGGTCGTCGTCGGGCACGCCGAACACCGCCGCATCGGCCACCTGCGGGTGCGTGACGAGCAGGTTCTCGCATTCCTGCGGGTAGATGTTGACGCCGCCCGAGATGATCATGAAGGTCGAGCGATCGGTCAGATACAGGAAGCCGTCGTCGTCGACGTAGCCGACGTCGCCCACCGTCGTCATCGTGCCGTCGGCGCTGCGCGTGAGCGCGGTGCGCTCAGGGTCGTTGAAGTAGACAAACGGGTTGGCGGTCTTGAACCACAGCTCGCCGGGCTGGCCCTTGAGCGCGGGCCGGCCGTCGTTGGCCAGCACGTGCAGGTCGCCCATCAGCACGCGGCCCACGGTGCCGCGGTGCGCCAGCCACTCGGCCGTGTCGCAGGCGGTGAAGCCCATCGCCTCGGTGGCGCCGTAGTACTCGTGGATGATCGGGCCCCACCATTCGATCATCCGCTCCTTCACCGGCACCGGGCACGGCGCGGCGGCGTGCACGGCGATGCGCAGGCTCGACAGGTCGTAGCGCCGCCGCACCGCCTCGGGCAGCTTGAGCATGCGGTTGAACATCGTCGGCACGAGCTGCGTGTGCGTGATGCGGTGCTGCTGCACCAGCGCCAGGAAGTGCTCGGGGTCGAAGTGCTCCATGACGACGACGGTGCCGCCGTTGCGGATGGCCAGCGCCACGTTGGCCTGCGGCGCCGAGTGGTACAGCGGCGCCGGCGACAGGTAGCGCATGCCCTCCTCGCACTGCCACAGCTTGTTCAGGAAGTGGAACAGCGGCAGCGGCTGCGCGGGCGGGTTCTCGGGCAGCGGGCGCAGGATGCCCTTCGGGCGCCCGGTCGTCCCAGATGAATAGAGCATCGGCGTGCCGAGCCATTCGTCGGCGATGGGCGTTGCGGGGAAGCGCGCCACGGCTTGCGCGTAATCGGCGAAGCGCGCGTCGCCCAACGCGCGCACCGCGTCGGCCGCCGTGCCGTCGCCATCGTCGCCTTCGTCGACAACCAGGCAGCGCCTGACGCGCGGACACTGCGCCAGCGCCGCGCGCGCCACCGGCAGCCTCGCCACCGAGGTGACGAGCACCTGCGACTCGCTGTTGCCGACGATGTAGGCCAGCTCGTCGGCCGTGAGGAAGGAGTTGATGCAGGTGTAGTACAGCCCCGCGCGCTCGCCGGCCCCGCAGGCCTCGAGGTAGCGGCCGTGGTTCTCCATGAAGATCGCGTAGTGGCCCAGCCGCTCGAGCCCTTCGCTGCGCAGCAGGTGCGCGAGGCGGTTGGTGCGCGCTTCGAACTCGGCGTAGCTGACGCGCTGGCCGCTGCCGGCCATGACGAACGCGGTGCGCTCGGGGTGCGTGAACGGAAAGCGGCCTGCGTACACGGGCGTCTCCTTCGCGCCGGTCGCTCGCCGGCAGCCGCTTGCATGCTAGCCCGCCATCCCCAAGATCAACTTCCCGTCGCAGCGTCGCAACGCCAGCCCCGTCCCCGGCCTTAGGACGGGCGACAGCGGCGCGACGCGGCTCGAACAATCCGGTGCCCCGGCGGGTGTTCGACACACCAAGCACGGGCACCAGCAAAGAGGAGCAGCGCGGAGTGGCGCATGGGAGGTAGCCGGGGCCCCGGTGGCTGCGCAGTGCGCACGCCGGCTCGCGGCGTTGCCCACCGGGGGTGCACGCTGCGGCAGACGCTGCGGCGCACGCTGCGCCGCGCCGCCGGCGCCGCGGCGTTGGGTCTCTTGCCCCTCCTGCCGCTGGCCGCCATGGCCGCCGACGCGCAGATCACCTCGCTCGTCGACAACCCGGACCCGGTCGTCGCCGGCGCCGTCATCGAGTACACGGCGCGCGTCGACAACAACGCCGCCGACGCGGCGCTGAACGTGCGGCTGCGCTTCACGGTGCCGGCCGGCGCCACGTTCGTCTCGGCCACGCCGCCGCCCGGCGGCGCCTGCGCGGCGCAGGGCGCCACCGTCGTCGAGTGCACGCTCGGCACCGTGCCGGCGCTGGGCGCGGCACCGGTGGACGTGCTGCTGCGCTGGCGCGCGCTCGGGCCGGCGCCGGCCACCGTCGCCGCCAGCGCCGAGGTGCTGTCGGACAACGACGTCAACAACGGCAACAACACGCAGGCGCAGACGACCACCGTCAACAGCGGCGCCAACCTCGCGCTGGCGAAGGCGGGCGCGCCCGACCCGGTGGTCGGCGGCGCCAACGTGACCTACACGCTGACGGTGAGCAACGCCGGCCCGAACGCCGCCGGCAGCCTGCGCCTGGTCGACACGCTGCCGCCGGCGGCCAGCTTCGTGTCGGCCAGCGGCGGCGGCTGGAGCTGCGGCCACGCGGGCGGCGTCGTCACCTGCACGCGCCCCGGGCCGCACGGCGTCGGCGCGGCTATTCCCGCCGTCAGCGTCGTCGCGCGCGTCAACGCCGCCAGCGGCACCATCACCAACAGCGCCACGGTGTCGCCGGGCACCACCGGCGGCGTCGCCGACCCCGACGGCGCGGACAACACCGCCACCGCCGACACGAGCGTGCTGCCGGGCGCCGACGTGCGCATCGCGCAGAAGACGGTCACCTCGGCCGTGCCGGCGATCGCCGGCGCCGACGTCACGTTTGTCATCCAGCCGCGCAACGGCGGGCCGGCCGCGGCCAGCGGCCTCACGGTCACCGACACGCTGCCGGCCGGCTGGACCTACGTCTCCGCCAGCGGCCCGGGCTGGACCTGCGGCAACGCGGCCAACACCGTCACCTGCACGCGCGCTGCGCTCGCCGCCGGCGCCAGCGACGACATCACCGTCGTCGCGCAGGCGCCGGGCAACGCCACCGTCGGCCCCACCGGCACGAGCTTCACGAACACCGCCAGCATCACCGCGACGAGCACCGACCCCGACCCCGGCAACAACAGCGGCAGTGTCGGCATCAACGTGCTGCCCGACGGCGCCGACCTGCGCCTGGCCAAGAGCAAGTCGCCGAACCCGGTGGCGCAGGGCTCGGCGCTGACGAGCACGATCACCGTCACGAACAACGGCCCGCGCACGGCCACCGGGCCGCTGCGCGTGGTGGAGCAGCTCACCGGCGAGACCTTCGTCAGCGGCTCGGGCACCGGCTGGACGTGCAGCGCCGTCGGCGGCCTCGTCACCTGCAACCACGCCAACACGGGCGGCCTGGCGCTGAACGCCGAGTTGCCGGCGCTGACGATCGTCACCACCGCCACCGCCGCCGGCGCGGCCCGCAACGAGGCGTGCACCGGCGGCAGCACGCCGGGCGCCGGCACCGCGTCGCCGCCGGCCGAAGGCGACCCGAACCCGACCAACGACTGCGCCACCGTCACCTCCAACTCGACGACGACGCGGCCCGACCTCGCGATCACGAAGACGACGAGCACGCCGACCGGCGGCGACAAGACGGTGAGCACGAGCGAAAGCTCGGTCACCTACACGCTCGTCGTCACGAACGCGAGTGCCGCCGGCACCGAGCCCGCCACCGGCATCACGATCGACGACACGGTGCCCGGCTGGGTCGACGGCCGCAGCAGCATCACGACGCCGATTTCGGTGGTGGCCTCGGGCGGCGCGACGGCGACGTTCTCGTGCGCCGTCACCGCGTCGACAGGCCGCGTGGCATGCACGCAGACCGGCGGCACGCTGACCGGCGGGCAAAGCGTGACGGTGACGATCGTCGCCAACCGGCCGCTGCTGAACGGCACATTCACGAACACCGCCACCGTCTTCAACACCACCGAAGGCGACCCGAACGCCAACAACAACAGCGCCAGCGACACGGTGACGATCGCGCCGATCGCCGACGTGGAGATGACCGGCAAGAGCGTCACGCCGGCATCGGTGCGCGCGGGCGAGGAAGCCACCTACGTGCTCTCGTTCCGCAACAACGGGCCTTCGCGCGCCGAGACGGTGACGGTGAGCGACACGTTCACGTTCCCGGGCGGCCCGCCCGTGGACACCGGGCTCACCGTGATCTCGGTCGCCAGCAACAAGCCGGGCTCGACGTGCAACATCGCCGCGCAGGCGCAACTCACGCCGGCAGCGCCCGGCTTCACCTGCACGATCGGCGCGCTCGAAAGCGGCGAGACGCGGTCGATCACGCTCGTCGTGCGGCCGAACTGGCGCAGCGGCAACGCCGCGCGCAGCTTCGGCAACGTGGCGCGCATCGACACCACGTCGGTCGAGAACCCGGCTGGCGGTGACAACGGCAACAACGAACGCACGGCGACGCTGGCGGTGCAGCCGGCGGCGCTCGACCTGCTCGTCAACAAGACCGACCGCGTCGACGCCGTCAACCTCGACCCGGTGCCCTACGACCCGGGCGCGACGTTCCTTTCCTACCAGGTGGCGGTGACGAACACCGGCCCGTCGTTCGCCAGCGGCGTGACGATCACCGAGACGATGACGCCGCCGGCCGGCCGGCGCGTGCGCTTCGTCTGCGACACCGCCACCTTCGGCGGCAGCACCTGCAACGCGGCGGCGTTGTGCACCGGCGCCGGCAGCATCTCGGGCCCCGGTACGGCGCTGCCGGCGTTCACGTGCCAGGTACCGGCCGGCGACACGACCACCGGCCCGGCCATCGGCACGCTGGCCGTCGGGCAGACGAAGAACGTGTACCTGCGCTTCGAGGTGCTCGACGCGCCCGCGGCCAGCGGCGACGTGTTCAACAACGTCGCCCGCATCGCCGCCAACGAGCCCGACACGCAGGCCGCCAACGACGAGGAAGCCGAGGCGACGACGACCCGCCAGCGCATCGACCTGCGCACGACGAAGACCGCGAGCGTCGCCAACCCATCGATCTGGCAGCCGTTCAACTGGGTCGTCACGGTCGTCAACAACGGCCCGGGCCGCTCGCTGCAGACCGACCTCACCGACACGCTGCCGGCCGACGTGCAGGTGACCGGCGCGGTGAACTGGACGCGCACCGGGCCGGCCGGCAGCGGCACCTGCGGCGTCGCCGGCGTCACCGTCACCTGCGGCCTCGGCGCACTGGACGCCGGCGGCAGCGCGACGGTGACGATCCCCGTGCGCTTCACGAGTTATCCGGCAGGCGGCACGGCGCTCAACACCGCCAGCGTCGACACCGACCCGGCAAAGACCGGCGGCATCGACACACCCGGCGGCAACCACACCGGCACGAGCACGGTGACGGTGAGCCGCGCGTCGATTGCCGGCACGGTGTTCGACGACCGTGATCGCGCCGGCGCCAACGGCGGCACGCCGCAGGCCGCCGGCGGCGAGCCGCGCCTGGCCGGCGTGACACTGCGCCTGACCGGCACCGACGCCTACGGCAACGCCATCGACCGCACGACAACCACCGACGCGAGCGGCAACTACCTCTTCACCGACCTCGCGCCGAGCGACACCGCCGGCTACACCGTCACCGAGACGCAGCCGGCCGGCTATGCCAACGGCCCGGCCGCGCCGCCGACGAGCGGTGGCAGCGCGCCGAGCCATGGCGGCAGCTACGCCGCGGGCGCCACGCCGACCGCGAACAGCGGCTTCACCAGCATCGTGCTGCCGGCCGGTGCCGCGGCCGTCAACTACAACTTCCCCGAGGTGCGCGCGCCGTCGCTGTCGGGCTTCGTCTACATCGATGTCAACGGCAACGGCGTGCGCAACGCCGGCACCGATGCACCGATCCCCGGCGCGACGGTGCGCCTGCTGAACGCGACGACCGGCGCGCTCGTCGCCACCGCGACGACCGACGGCACCGGCACCTACAGCTTCACCGGCCTCGACCCCTTCACGCCGTACACGCTGGAAGAACCGCTGCCGACGAGCGTGCCGAACCTCGTCAACGGCGTCGTCAACCCCGGCCTCGTCAACGGCGTCGCCTGCGTCAGCGGCTGCACGGCGCAGCCGAACACGCCGAGCGCCGGCACCGACCGCATCGCCGCGATCGACCTCTCCGGCACGAACGACGGCACGTTGTTCAACTTCGGCGAGGTGCAGGTGGCGGCGATCCGCGGCACCGTCTACAGCGACCGCAACGGCAGCAACACGCGCGACGCCGGCAGCGACGGCGCCCTCGCCGGCGTGACGCTGTCGCTGCACCAGGGCGCCGACTGCACGGCGCCGATGGTGGCGCAGACCCAAAGCGCCGCCGACGGCAGCTACGCGTTCGCCAGCACGACGGCCGGCCTGACCTACACGGTGTGCGAAGTGCAGCCGGCCGGCTACGGCGACGGCGCGACGAACCCCGGCACGAACGGCGCAAGCGGCGCGCCGAACCGCATCACGATCACGAACCTGCCGGCCGCCGGTTCGTCGAACAACGACTTCGGCGAGCGCGCCGGAGCGATCGCCGGCACCGTCTATCTCGACACGAACAACAACGGCGCGGTGAACGGCGGCGAGACGGGCTTGACGGGTGTCGTCATGACGCTCAGCGGCAGCGACGTGAGCGGCACGCCGATCACGCGCACCACGACGACCGACGCACAAGGCAATTGGCGCTTCGACGATCTGCCGGCCGCCGGCCCCGGTGGCTACACGGTCACCGAGCAGGCGGCGCAGCCGGTGGCCACCGTCGGCGCGGGCAGTGTGACGACGCTCAACGGCCGCACCACCGCCGGCCCGGGCGGCGGCAACGCCACCGCGGTCGGCACGGTGCCGAGCACGATCGCCGCGATCCCGCTCGCCGCCGGCGCCACGTCGGCCAATCACCTCTTCGGCGAACTGCTGCCCGGCTCGATCGCCGGCACGGTGTTCGTCGACGTCAACAACGACGGCACGCAGCAGGCGCCGGCCGACACCGCACTCGCCGGCGTCACGCTCGTGCTGACCGGCACCGACGACACCGGCGCGGCGGTCACGCGCAGCGTCGTCACCGGCGCCGACGGCCGCTACGTCTTCGACAACCTGCGCCCCGGCACGTACACGGTGACCGAGCCCGCGCAGCCGAGCGGCACCGGCAACGGCCGCACGACTGCCGGCAGCACCGGCGGCACGGCCACGCCACCCGGCACGGCGCCCAGCGCGATCAGCAGCATCGCGGTGGCGCCGGGCGCCGCGTCCACCGGCAACAACTTCGGCGAGATCCCCGCCGACGGTGCGCTCGAAGGGCGCGTCTGGCTCGATGTGAACAACAACGGCGTCATCGACGCGGCCGGCGGTGGCGGTGCGGGCAGCGCGGCCGAAGCCGGCATCGCTGGCATAACCATCGAACTGAGCGGCACCGACGCCGCCGGCACCGCCGTTTCGCGCACGACGACGACCGACGCCGACGGCCGCTTCGCCTTCACCTCGCTGCCGCCCGGCACGTACACCGTGCGCGAGCCGGCGCAGCCCGCGGGCACCGTCAACGGCACGACGCGGCCCGGGCAGATCGGCGGCACATCGATGGGCACCGCGACGCCGGTGGCGACGCTGCCGAGCGCCATCGACGCCGTCGTGCTGGCCGTCGGCCAGACCTCGCGCGACAACCTCTTCGGCGAGATCCCGGCCGCGGCGATCAGCGGCCGCGTCTATGCCGACGACAACGACAACGGCGTCATCGACACGGGCGAAACGGGCCTCGGCGGTGTGACGCTCGTGCTGACCGGCACCGACGATCTCGGCCGCGCGGTCAACGTCTCCGTCGTCACCGGCCCCGATGGCAGCTACACCTTCGGCGACCTGCGCCCCGGCACCTACACCGTCACCGAGCCGACACAGCCGCCGGGCACGGTGAACGGCCAGACGCGTGCCGGCAGCGTCGGCGGCACCGCGAGCCCGCGCACGCAGCCGGCCAGCAGCATCGGCGGCATCGTGCTAGCCGTCGGCACGCAGAGCACCGGCAACCTCTTCGGCGAGCTGTCGAACTCGCCCGACCTGCGCGTCACGAAGGCGGCGCTGGCCGAGCCGTGGACGGTGACGAAGACCGGCACCTACCGGCTCACCGTGCGCAACGCCGGCCAGAGCCCGACGGTGGGTGCCTACACCGTGCGCGACCGCCTGCCGGCCGGCCTGATGCTCGCCGCCGTGCCCACCGGCAGCGGCTGGGCCTGCACTGGCGCGGCGAACGACTCGACCTTCACCTGCACGACGAGCGCACCGCTGGCCGCCGGCGCGACGCTGGCTGCGACGATCGATGCCGTCGTCCACATCGGCGCCGCCGCGGCGCAAGGCGCCACCGACAACCGCGTGCTCGTCGAAGGCGGCGGCGAGATCGCCGCGCGCGCGCCGAGCGCCGAAGAACGCGCCGCGTTCGACGCGCCCGGCACCACGGGCAGCGCGCTGCCGGTCTGCACCGCCGCCGTCGAACACAACGCCTGCCGCACGCCAACGCGCGTGCAGCTCGCCGCCGCGGTGAGCGGCACCGTGTGGCTCGACAACGGCAGCACCGCCGACGTGCTCGACGGCAGCGACCGGCGCTTGGGCGGCTGGACCGTGCAAGTGGTGGACGCCGCCGGCAACGTCGTCGCCAGCGCCGTCACCGGCCGCGACGGCAGCTACAGCATCGTCGACCTCGTGCCCGGCGTGCCGTACACGCTGCGCTTCCGCGAGCCGGGCACGACCACCGTCTTCGGCTACCCGGTCAACGGCGAGACGGCGCCCGGCTCCTCGGGCGCCACGTGCGACGCGCAAGCGGCGCAGAACGGCCGCGCGAGCTCGTGCGTCGGCACCGGCGCGAGCCCGTTCCTGAGCGTCGTGCTGGCACCCGGGCAGACGCTCGTGCAGCAAAGCCTGCCCGTGGACCCCAGCGGCGTCGTCTACGACTCGGCGCTGCGCCAGCCGGTGCCCGGCGCGACGGTGACGCTGTCACCGAGCAGCACCTGCGTGGGCTGGGACCCGGCGACGCAGATCGTCGCGGCGACGCTGGGCGGCTATCGAATCAACGGCGCCGCGATCTCGACGACCGTCGGCAGCGACGGCTTTTACCAGTTCCTCTTCGCACCCGGTGCACCGGCGAGCTGCACCTTCCGCCTCGACGTGGCGCCGCCGGCCGGCTACAGCGCACCGTCGGCAGCGATCCCGCCGGCCGCGGGGCCGCTCGTGCCGCCGGGCGGCGCCGGCTCGACCTACGCCGTGCAGCCGCAAGCCGGCCCGCCGACCGCGGCCCCGGGGCCGGCGACGGTCTACTACCTCGAGCTGACCGGCGGCTCGGCGGGCGCCAACATCGTCCACAACCACCTGCCGCTCGACCCGCAGCGCGCGACGGCGGTGACGCTCTTGAAGACCGGCGACCGCGCCGCGGCCGAGGTCGGCGACAGCGTGCGCTACACGCTGACCGTCGACGCGCCGGCCGGGCCGCGGCCGATCCAGACGACCGTCGTCGACCGGCTGCCCGCCGGCTTCACCTACATCCGCGGCACCGCGACGGTGAACGACGTGCGCATCGCCGATCCCGAAGGCGGCGTCGGGCCGACGCTCGCGTTCCAGTTGGGCCCGATGCCTCCGCAAGGCCCGCTCGTGCTGCGCTACCGCGTGCGCATCGGCGTCGGCGCGGCGCAAGGCGACGGCGTCAACCGCGCGCAGGCGTTCTCGTGCGGCACGCCTACTGGCTGCACCGGCGCCGGCTTCGCGCCGCAGGCCGGGCACGTCGCCAGCAACACCTCGATCTTCAAGGTGCGCGTGTCGGGCGGCGTCTTCGGCACCGAGGCCTGTGTGCTCGGCAAGGTCTTCGTCGACTGCAACCACAACCACGTGCAGGACGCCGAGGAGCTGGGCATCCCCGGCGTGCGCTTCGTCATGAGCGACGGCACGACGCTCGTCAGCGACAGCGAGGGCAAGTACAGCGTCTGCGGCGTCAGCCCGAAGAGCCACGTGCTGAAGGCCGACCCGCTGACGCTGCCGCGCGGCTCGCGCCTCGTGACGAGCAGCAACCGCAACCTCGGCGACGCCGGCAGCCTGTGGCTGGACGTGAAGAACGGCGAGCTGCACCGCGCCGACTTCATCGAAGGCAGCTGCAGCAACACCGTGCTCGAACAGGTCAAGGCGCGCCGCGCCCAAGGCGAAGTGCGCGCGCCCGAGGCCGAGAAACAAGGCGCGCCGGCGCTGCGCTTCGACAGCAAGGCGCATGGCAAGGGCACGCTCACGTCGCCGCAGCAAGGCACCGACGGCGCGAACCAGCGCGTGCCGAAGCCCCGTACGGCGTCAGCGCCGGCGACACCCGCCAGCGGCAGCGGCGGCCCGCGCGACCCGGCCAAGGACGAGACGAACAAGCCGACCCCGGCGCTGCCGATGAACCGCCCGCCGCCGAAGGGGCGCGACAGCGGCACGGCGCCCGACACGCCCGCCAAGGCGGATGCAGGAGGGTCCGATGGCTGAGCGTCGAACCCGCCGGCTTTTCTCCCTCTCCCGCCTGCGGGTGAGGGCAGGGGTGAGGGCTCTCGGCATGCCAGCACCCTCACCCCGACCCTCTCCCGCAAGCGGGAGAGGGGGCAAGACGTCGTTCGTCCACGGTCTCCTCGCGTTGGCGCTCGCGGCGCAGGCCCCGCTCGCCGCCGCGCAAACGCGCGCCCCTGCCGGCTCACCGGCCGACGTGCGCTTCACAGACTCGGCAGCCACAGGCCGCGCCGGCGCCGCCGCGCTGCACCCGCGCACCGCCGCCGACGACACCGCCGCCCCCGCCGTGCACCGCGCGCGTGAAGGCGCCGTCGACTACGCGGCCAACGCGGCGGTCGGCCGCATCGTCGTCGAGGTCGAGCGCGACGCCGTGCCGGCCGATGGCCAGAGCGCGGTGAAGATCGTGCTGCGCCTCTTCGACAAGGATGGGCGCCCGCTCGCCGGCACCGCGTTCGCGACGCTCGAACACTCCGGCGGCCGCATCCTCCTTCCTGGTGCCCGCACCGACGAATTCGGCCCGCGCCGCCTCGACGCCGACCGCGTGACGCCCGGCGTGCAGGTGAAGGTCGACCACGGCCGCGCCGAGTTCCACCTGCTGGCGCCGGCCGAAGCGCAGGACGTGCGGCTGCGCATCACCGCCGGCGCCGAGACGGTGAGCGGCACCGTCTCCTTCGTGCCCGACTTGCGCCCGATGGTCGCCGCCGGCCTGCTCGAAGGCATCGTCAGCTTCCGCGACAAGGTGGCGCTCGAGCCGGTGCGGCGTGGCGACGCCTTCGAGCAGGAGATCCGCTCCTGGTCGCGCGACTTCAACGGCGGCAAGGCCAATGCGGCGGCGCGCGCAGCGTTCTTCCTCAAAGGCACGATCCGCGGCGACCTGCTGCTGACCGCCGCCTACGACAGCGACAAGGAAACGCGCGCGCGCCTCTTGCGCGACGTGAAGCCCGACGAGCTGTACCCGGTGTACGGCGACGCATCGCTGCGCAGCTTCGACGCGCGCTCGGGCAGCCGGCTGTACGTGCGCGTCGACAAGGACAAGAGTTATCTGCTCTTCGGCGACTTCGTCACCGGCGACGGCTTCACGCAGCCGGTATTGCCGGGCGGGCCGGGGTCGGCCGCGAGCCTCGGCGCCGTCGCGTCGCTGAGGCAGCGCAGCCTCGGCCAGGTGAACCGCAGCGCCACCGGCGTGCGTCTGCACCACGAGGCGGGCGGGCTCGTCGGCAACGTCTTCGCGTTCCGCGACCGGCTGCGCCAGGTGGTCGAGGAGATCGCGAGCCAGGGCTCGGGCCCCTACGGGCTGCGCAACAACGGCGTGCTCGAAGGCAGCGAGAAGGTCGAAGTGATCGTGCGCGACCGGCTGCAACCGGCGCGCATCCTGTCGGTGCAGCCGCTGGTGCGCGGCGTCGATTACTCGTTCGAGCCGTTCTCCGGGCGCATCCTGCTGGCCACCTTCCTGCCCGCGCTCGACGCCGACCTGAACCCGGTGAGCCTGCGCATCACCTACGAGGCGGACCAGGGCGGCGAGGACTTCTGGGTCGTCGGCGCCGACGGGCAATGGCGGCTCAACGACACGCTCGAACTCGGCGGCTCGCTGCTGACCGACCGCAACCCGCTCGCGCCCTACGACCTGGCGAGCGGCAACGCGACGCTGCGCCTGGGGCCGCGCACCGCCCTCGTCGTCGAAGGCGCCGAGAGCACGAGCACCGTCAACACGAACCCGGCGAATCAGACGACGAACCCGGCGCTCGCCGGCCGCGTCGGCGAAGTGCGCGGCCAGGCCGCGCGCATCGAACTCGCGCATGAGGGCGAGAGCACGGAGGCGCGGCTGTACGCCGGGCGCTCTTCGCCGCTCTTCAACAACCCGACGGCGCCGCTGGTCGGTGGCCGGCAGGAGCTGCTGGCCAGCGGCGGGCTGCGCATCACGCCCACGATCAAGCTCTACGGCGAAGCGCGGCAAAGCGAAGACCGCACCGCCGGCGGCGGCGAGCGGCAAACGGCCGCTTTAGGCGCGCGCTTCGCATTGAGCGAGCGAGTGACACTCGACGCGAGCCTGACCCGCGCGCGCGAGACGATCGGCAGCAACGGGAGCCTGAATCTGCTCACCTGGCCCTACGACCAGACGAGCGGCCTGACCAGCAGCCTCGCCAGTGGCGCCGGCGGCGGCGCCGTCGGCTACGGCCAGCAACTGCTCGACCCGGCGACCGGCCTGCCGGTGATCCGCGACGGCAGCCTGCCGCCGGCGACCACGTCGCTGGCCGCCGGCACGCGGCTCGCTTCGGACACGCTGCGGCTCGGCCTCGGCTGGCGCGTCAACGACCGCCTCTCGCTCGGCGGTGAGGTCGAAGGCGATGTCGACGGCGAGCGCCGCCGCCGCGTCGCACTGGGCGCCGACCTGCGCGTTGCCGAGCGCACGCGCCTCTATGGCCGCGCCGAGCACCAGGACGGCTGGGTGCAACTCGGCGGCGTCAGCGACACCGGCGCCAGCGCCACCGTCTTCAGCGCCGGCATCGACAGCGGCTACATCCGCGACACGCAACTCTTCAGCGAGTACCGGCTGCGCGACGCGATCTCCGGCCGCGACTTGCAGCAGGCGAGCGGCGTGCGCAACCTGTGGCACGTGGCCGAAGGCTGGCGCGTCACGACGGCATTCGAGCACCTGCGCGTGCTGAGCGGGCAGACGACGCCGGTCAGCGCGGCCAGCGTCGGCTTCGACTGGACGTCGCACGAGTTGTGGCGCGCCAGCGCCCGGCTCGAACACCGCCGCTCGGGCGACCTCGGCAGCACCACCGAGGACGACCGCTTCGCGACGACGCTGGCGCAAGGGATGCTCGCGCGCAAGCTCGACCGCGACTGGACGCTGCTGGCGCGGCAGTACACGCTGCTCACCGACTACGCCGCGCGCGGCGACGTGCTCCAAAACCGTGTGCAACTCGGCGTCGCCTACCGCGACACCGACACCAACCGCGTCAACGCGCTCGCGAAGGTCGAAGTGAAGGACGAGCGTGACGCGAGCAACGCCGGCAACGCGGCGATCGGCGCGCTGCGCTCACGCGCGCACATCGTCTCGACACACGCCGACTGGCACCCGGTGCGCCCGTGGTGGCTGACCGGGCGCCTGGCCGCCAAGGTACAGCGCGACCGCTTCGAAGGCGGCGTCGACGACCGCTTCAGCGCCGCGCTGGCGGCCGGCCGCGTCGTCTGGGACCTCACCGAGAACTGGGACGTGGGCGTCCTCGCCGCGACGCAATTCGGCCGCGGCGGCGCGCGTGAACACGCCAGCGGCTTCGAGGTGGGTTACCTGCTCAGGCAGAACCTGTGGCTCTCGGCCGGCTTCAACTGGAGCGGCTTCCACGGCGACGCCGACCTCGCCGGCTACGAATACACCCGCTCGGGCGTCTACCTGCGGCTGCGCTTCAAGTTCGACGAGAACCTGTTCAGCCGCCGCGACCCCGAGGTGAACCGGAGTCTGGATCGATGAATCGCCTGCCTTGCCTGCCGCACTCGCTGCGGCCGATGCCGATGCGCATCAACACGCTGGCGCTGATGCAGATGCCGCTGTTGCTGCTGATGTCGATGCTGCTGGCACCGTCGCCAGCCGACGCGCAATCGACGCAGCTCACGCCGCCGGCGCGCCGAATCACCGATGCATCGATCCAGGCCGACCACCGCACCTACGAGGCGATGCAAGCGCGCATCAAGGGCCTCAACGACCGCGGCCGGCCGGTGCGCGACTACCACCTCAGCAAGGCGCAGTGCTGGCTCGACGTGAGCCTGCACGAGTACACGCGCAACGACCGCAGCGCCTTCCCGCAGGAAGCGCTGGCCGAAAGCGAGAAGCTCGTGGTCGCGATGGAAGGCAACGTCGCACCGCTGCCGTTCGATACGCCGCTCGTCAACGGTGCGGCGCGCCTGCGGCTGGACCTGTGGGAGCGGCTCGCGGGCCTGAGGAGCCACCGCGGCTTCGCCTGCGCCGCCGCCAAGGCCGCCTGCGCCGAGGTCGAGCTCGTGCACGCCGGCAACGAACACAACCAGCAGCAGTGGCGGCACGCGAAACCGTACGTGCAGATCGCCGAAGACCTGCTGGCCGAGGGCGAGGCACTGGCCAACGGCTGCCTGCCGCCGGCGCCGCCGCCGGCACCCCCCGCACCGCCCGCGCCGCCGCCGGTCGTGACGCCACCGCCCCCGCCGCCGCCCCCTGCCCCACCGCCGCCCGCGTCGACGGTGCAACTCAGCGCGCACGTGCTCTTCAACTTCGACAAACACGACGCGGCCAATATCCGCCCGTTCTCGATCGTGCAGCTCGAGCAGCTCGTCAAGAAGGCCCGGCGCGAGAATCTCGAGATCGTCGCGATCAAGCTGAGCGGCCACGCCGACCGCCTGAACAGCACCGGCAAGGGTGACTACAACCAGCGCCTGTCGGAGCGCCGCGTCGCCACCGTGCGCGACGCGCTCGTGCGCCTGGGCGTGCCGGCTGGGGTCATCACCACCGGCGCCAGCGGCGACACCGAGCCGGTCGAAGGCTGCGAGTCGCGCTTCACGCGCCGCGCCGACCTGCACGAGTGCCTGCTGCCGAACCGGCGCGTCGAGGTGCAGGTCGAGGCGCGCAAGCGCTAGCCGCGCACCGCGCCCACCGCGCCGCGGCGGCGCCGAGCCCCGCTACCCCGGCGGCGGCACGAAGCGCGCGCGGTAGGCGCCGGGCGATTCGCCGAACCAGCGCTTGCAGGCGCGAAAGAGGTTGCTCGGGTCTTCGAAGCCGAGCTGCGCGGCGACGCGCTTGATCGACGCGTCGGGCCGGCGCAGCCACAGCTGCGCCATCTCGCGCCGCGTGTCGTCCAGCACCTGGTGGAACGACGTGCCCTCGGCCTGCAGCCGGCGCTGCAGTGTGCGGTCGCTCATCTTCAGCGCCGCGGCCACTTCTTCGCGCCGCGGCTCCTGCGCTGCCAGGCGCGTGGCCAGCACGTGGCGCACGCGCGCCGCGACGGCCGCGCCTTCGAGCCGCTGCAGCTCTTCCTGCACGAGGCGTTCGTGCAGCGCGGCGATGTGCGGCTCGTGCGCGGGCAGCGGCCGGCGCAGGTCGTCCCAGGCGAGCAGCGCGCGATTGGCCGGCGCGTCGAAAGTCATCGGGCAGCGGAACACCGCCTCGTGCACCTGCATCTCGGCCGGCCGCGGATAGACGAACTCGATGGCCAGCGGCGCGAACTCGCGTGCGCTGATCCAGTTGCAGAAGCTCAGCATCGTCAACATGCCGAACTCCAGCCGCTGGCGCGGCACCGGGCGTTCACCGCCCAGGTGGCCGAGCGTGAACCAGCAGCCGCGCGCGCACTCCTCGAGCCCGAAGGTGGCCGCGTTGCTGACGAGGTCCATCGCCAGGCGCAGGCGCTGCAGCGCGGCGTGCAGCGTCGGGCAGGCCATCATCGCGTAGCCGGCCATGCCGAGCTTGCCGTAGGTGCCCGCGAGCGCGCGGTCCAGGCCCAGCGTGCGCTTGCCCGAGCGCGCCACCGCCTCCTCCCACAACAAGCTCACCTCGTCGATCGAGAAGCGGCCGGCGGGGTCGTCGAGGCGCCGCGGGTTGATGCCGGCGGTGGCCAACAGCGGCGCCACGGCGACACCCTCGGCCTCGAACATCGCGAGCACGCCGTGGACCCAGGCCGATGAACTGGTACGCGCGATCACGCTCGAGCGGCTCCCCTTGCCGTTGACGGTTGGCGCTGCGCGGCCAGTGAACTGGCGCGCTGCGGTCACTGTGCCGCGCGGGGCCCGTTCCTACACTTCCTGCACTTACCGCAAGCCCCTGGCCGCCCGGGCAGTAGAAGACAGGCGGCACCCCCCGCACAAGGAGACAAACCATGGGCCTGCGTTCGCGCACCGGCTTTCCCCCGGCGTGGCCGGCACGAGTGATGGCCGCGGTGATCGGCGCCGCGGCGCTGCTGGCCGCCTGCGGCGGCGACGACGACGACGAGACGCCGCCGCCCACGCTGCGCGAAACGACCTTCGGTCCGGTGCAGGGGCAGGACCTCTCGGCCAGCTCCGGCACCTACGCCTGGAAGGGCGTGCCGTACGCGAAGCCGCCGGTCGACGCGCTACGCTGGAAGGCGCCGGTCGACCCCGACGCGTGGAGCGGCACGCCGCGCCTGGCGCAGCAGTTCGCCCCGGCGTGCGTGCAGTACGGGCGCATCTACGGCCCGGGCGCGAACAACACCTACGACGCGTCGATCGCGACGACGCTGAACACCACGGTGGGCAGCGAGGACTGCCTGTACCTCAACATCTGGCGCCCGGCCACGGCCGACGCGGCGCTGCCGGTGCTGGTGTTCATCCACGGCGGCAGCAACGTCTCGGGCTACACCGCCGACCCGGTGTACGACGGCGCGGCGCTCGCCCGCACCGCCAACGCCGTCGTCGTGACGGTCAACTACCGCCTCGGCATCTTCGGCTGGCTGAACCTGCCGCAGTTGAAGGACGGCAGCAGCGCCGCCGACGACTCGGGCAACTTCGCGACACTGGACACCATCCACGCGCTGCGCTTCGTCAACCGCAACATCGCGCGCTTCGGCGGCGACGCGGGCAACGTCACGGTGATGGGCCAGTCGGCCGGCGCGATCAACGTCTACGCGCTGCTCACCGCGCCGCAGATGGTGGGCGCCAGCCCGAAGCTGATGCACAAGGCGGTGGCGATGAGCGGCGGCTTCTCGCTGGCGACGACGCTGCCGCCGGGCAGCCTGCCGACGCTGAACCCGGCGAGCACCGCGCTCGCGCAGGGCAACGCGTTGCTGCAGCAGCAGGTGATCGCCGACGGCCTGGCCACCGACGTGACTTCGGCCAACGCCTGGATCGCCACGCAGACGCCGGCGCAGGTGGCCGCGTACCTGCGCGGCAAGACGCCGGCGACGCTGCTGACGACGCTGCTCACGCGGCTGGTGGGGTTGGGCCTCGCGGGCTCCGGGCCCATTCCCGAAGGCACGGTGGTGCCCACCGACCCGATCGCCGCCATCCGCGCCGGCAACTACCTGAAGGTGCCGGTGATCGCCAGCACCACGCGCGACGAGGCGAAGCTCTTCCCGACGTTCCTGGCGCTCGCGCCGGCGCTCGGCGGCATCAGCGGCCGGCTGGTCAACGACGCAACGCTCTTCAACACCCACTTCAACTACGACCCGGATGCCGCGCCGACGGTGACGCTGGCGCAGTGGATCCCCGCGGCCTACCTGCCGGTGGACACGCCGGTCACCGGCTTCAACGCCCGCACCGACCTGCTGAACACGATCTTCTTCATTGCCAGCCGCAACGACATGATGGCGGCGCTGAAGACGCAGCAGGACAACGTCTGGTACTACCGCTTCGACTGGGACGAAGAGCCGGCGCCGTGGAACGACATCTACGGCGCGGCGCACGCGTTCGACCTGCCGTTCGTCTTCGGCAACTTCGGCCCGTCGCTGTTCGCCCCCATCGCCAACAGCACCGCCAACCGGCCCGGGCGACTGGCGCTGTCGGACGCGATGATGAAGAGCCTCGGCGCCTTTGCCCGCAACGGCGACCCGAACCACACCGCGCTCGGCGTCACCTGGCCGGTGTGGCCGGCGCAGCTGCGCTTCGACGCGAGCACCACGGCGACGGCGATCACGGTGCAGTGAGCGGCAAGCGAGGGCGCCACGGCGCTGTTCACGGCGGCCATTGATCGCCGGCAACGCGGCGCCGGGCTGCGGCGGCCAGAATGCGACGCAGATGCCGGAGGCTTCGTTCATGAGATTGCGCCCGATCCACGCGCCCTTTGCCACGCGCTTTGCCACGCGCTTTCCCACGTCCACCTTCACGCGGCCGGGCGCCGTGCTCGGCGCCCTGCTCGCCGCATCGATCGCCGGCTGTGCCGTGCAGGTGGAGAACGTCCAGCCCCGGCAGGAGCTGGAAGCCGCGCGCACGCGGCCGGCGGGGTCGCTGTACGCCGGCTGGCGCGTCTACATGGACCGCTGCGCCCGTTGCCATGGCGTCGAGGCCACCGGCAGCGGCAACGCGCCGAACCTGCTCGTGCGCGTGCGCTCGCTCGGGCCGACGCAGTTCGTCAACCTGGTGCTGCGCCGCTACGAGTGGAGCCTGCCGTCGCCGCCGCCGGCCGCCGAAGGCACGGCGCGCGCCGCCGCGGTGGACGACATCGTGCAGCGCCGCGCCGGCCAGCTCGTCATGCCGGCCTGGCAGGGCGAGCCGCGTGTCACCGCGCACATCGCGGATCTCCACGCCTGGCTCGCGGCGCGCGCCGACGGGACGGCGGGGCCGGGGCGGCCGCAGTAGCGGATGAAGTTGCGGCCGCAGTAACGGCCAAAGTCGTGGGCCAGGTCCGGCGCACCGGCGCCGAACCCGCGCCCTTGTCCTGCCCATGCCGGCGCGCGCAGAATCGCGCGCTTCATGCCGCCCGCCCCTCGCCGGGCTCCGCCCCGCGCCGCTGACCAGCCCGCCGCTGCCGTGCGGCTGCGCCTGCTCGGGCCGCCGCAGATCACGGTTGACGCTGACGCCGATCACGCCGAATCGCGCGCGCTGCCTAACGAGCGGCGTACGCAGCTCGTCGCCTGGCTCGCGCTGAAGCGCGGCTGGGTCGGCCGGCCCGAGCTGGCCGCGCTCTTCTGGCCCGAGCACGACAGCCACCTCGCGGCAACGAACCTGCGCAAGGCGCTGCATCGCCTGCAAACGCTGCCATGGGCCGGCGGCCTGGAGAGCCAGGGCCAGGCATTGCGTTTCGCCGCCGCCACCGACGTGCACGGGTTCGAAGCGGCGTTGGCCGAAGGGCGCACCGCCGACGCGCTGGCGCTGTACCGCGGCGAGCTGCTGCAAGGTTTCGACGACCCGGCCAACGAGGCGTGGACCGAGCGGCTGCGCTTCGAACGCGATCGGCTGCAGACCGCGTGGCGCACCGCGGCGCTGGACTGGCTGGCGCGGCTCGACAGCGAAGCCGGCGATGCCGGCAACGGCAGCATCGGCAGCGAAGCCAGCGACAGCCGTGATCGAAGCACCGGCGCCGCTGCCGCCGTGGCGCTGGCCGCGCGCCTCGTCGCCGCCGACTCGCTGGACGAAGCGGCGCTCGCCGCGCAGATGCGCGTGCTGGCGCGCAGCGGCCAGCACGGCGCCGCGCGCGCCGCGTACCGCGGTTACGTCGATCGGCTGGCGCAGGACCTCGGCGTCGAGCCCGGCGCCGCGCTGCGCGCCCTGCACGAGTCGCTGGGCGGCGCCGCGGCATCGACGAACGGCGCCATGCCCACCTCTGTCGCCACGGCCGCCGCATCCATCGCGGCCGAACCTTCCGCCGCCCCCGGCCACCGCGCACCCCCCGCGCCCTCACCCCCCGCCGACCCCGGCTTCGTCGGCCGCGCCGCCGAGCTGCAACGCATCGCCGAACTGCTGGCGCAGGACGATTGCGCCATCCTCTGCCTCGTCGGCCCCGGCGGCGTCGGCAAGACGCGGCTGGCGCAGCGCGCGATGCAGCGGATGGCCGCAGGCTTTGCCGACGGCGCCGTCTTCGTCGCGATGGAAGACGTGACGTCGCCCGCCGAGGTCGCGCCGCAACTCGCGGCCTCGCTCGGCGTGCCGCTCGGCGGGCGCGCCTCGGCGCTGGACGAAGTGCGCCAGGCGCTCGCCGCACGCCAGATGCTGCTCGTGCTCGACAACCTCGAGCAGCTCGCCGCCAACGCGGGCTGGCTCGACGACCTCGTGCGCGACGCGCCGCGGCTGAAGATCCTCGTCACCACGCGCGTGCGCCCGGTGGCGCAGCGGCCGTGGACGCTGCCGGTCGAAGGCCTGCCGTGCCCCGAGGCCGACGACGCCGACCGGCTCGAGGCCTTCGACGCGGCGCGCCTCTTCGTGCGCGCGGCGCAGCGTGTCGCGCCTTCGCTCGTGCCGGCGGCCGAGGCAGCGGCCATCGTCGACATCTGCCGCCAGCTCGAAGGCCTGCCGCTGGCGCTGGAGCTGGCCGCCGGCTTCACGCGCGTGTTGTCGTGCGCCGAGATCGCCGCCGAGCTGCGCGCCGGCACCGAGCTGCTGCGCGCCGCCGACCCGGCGCGGCCAGCGCGGCAGGCCAGCATCGAGGCGGTGTTCGAGCATAGCTGGCGCCACCTCGGCGAGACCGAGCGCGCCGCCCTCGCGCGGCTGGCGCTTTTTCGCGGCGGCTTCACCGCGGCGGCGGCGCGCCAGGTGGCCGGTGCCTCGCCGCCGGTGCTGGCGGCGCTGGCCGACAAGTCGCTCGTGCGCAAGGACGGCGCGCGCTGCCACCTGCACCCACTGCTGCAGCAGTTCGCGCTGGCACGTCTGGGCGTCGGGCCGGCGCACGACCAAGCCGCGGCGGCGCACGCGCGCTTCTTCCTGCGTGCGCTGGCCGAGGCGCGCGGCGCGCTGGTGGCCGCGCGGCGCGAAGCGATGCACGACGCCGAGACCGAGTTCGAGAACCTGCGCGCCGCGTGGCGGCATGCGGCGCGGCACGGCGACGTGCCCGAGGCGAAGCCGGCGGCGCTGGCGCTGCTGGCCTTCTGCGACCACCGCGGCCGCTGGGCCGAAGGGCTCGCGCTGTTCGAGGAAGCCCTCGCCGGGCCGGCGGCGGCGGCCGACACACCGCTCGCCGCGACGCTCGGCGCCGCGGCGGCGCACCTCGAGTACCGGCTCGACCGCTACGCCGCGGCCGAGGCGCGCGCCCGCCATTGGCTCGAACCGGCACGCGCGTGCCACGAAGCGCCGGCCGAGATCCAGTGCAAGAAGGTGCTGGCCGCCGCCTGCCTGCGCCTGGGCCGCCTGCCCGAGGCGCGCACCTGGTACCAGAAGACGCTGGCGCGCGCCGAGGCCGACGGCGACACCTTCACCACCGCGGGCATGCTGGACAACCTGTCGCTGATCGAGCGCCAGCTCGGCCGCCTCGACGCCGCACTCGACTTGTCGCGCCAGGCGCTCGCGCGCCACCAGGCGCTCGGCGACGCGGCCGGCGAGGCGCTGTGCCTGAACAACCAGGGCGTGCTCTTCACGCAGCGCCGCGAGCTCGACGCAGCGCGCGAGGCGCTCGTCGCCGCGCGCCAGCTCTGCCTGCGGCACGGCCTGCCGACGACGCAGGCGATGGTCGAAGTGAACCTCGCCGACATCGCCGGCAGGCAAGGCGACCTCGACGCGCTCGAGCGGCACGCGCGCTCGGCGCTGGCGATCAGCCGCGCTGGCGACGACCGGGTCACCGAGCTCGTGGCACACCAGCTGCTGATGACCGCGGCGTTGGGCCGCGGCGACCTGCCGGCGGCGCGCGCCGAACTGGTGGTGGCGACGCGGCTGGCGCTGGCCTCGGGCCGGCCTGCGCTGAAGGTGGACAACGTCGTGCTCTACGCGCGCCTGCTGGCCGCGCACGGCGAGCACGAGCGTGCGACGCAGGTGATGCGCTTCGCGCTCGAACAGCCGTCGATCGTCGGCCCCGACCGCGAAGCCGCCGAAGCCGACATCCGCAGCTGGACCGACGCCGCGGCCCACGGCGACGCCGCGCCGGCCTGGCGCGGGCCGGGGCTCGACGAGCTGCTTGCGCGCATCGTGCAAGAGGCAGCGAGCGCGTCTGTGGCCAATCCCGTTCGCGCTGAGCTTGTCCAAGCGCAGGTGGATCACGCGCGTTCGCGCTGAGCACGGTCCTCCGTTCGCGCCGAGCCTGTCGAAGCGGGGTGGATGACCCACCACCGTTCGCGCTGAGCCTGCGCGTCCGTTCGCCGCGGAACGCCGGCGGAACGCTCGCGGAACGGCGGCCTTTGCACAGTGCGGTCCCTCGCAACGACCGCACTCACGAAGGACCGCCACCATGTTCGACGCTCGCCCCCCCGGCAGCAGCGCCACCCTGACCGCCGTGCCCGGCGCCGCCGCCGCGGCGCACCTGATTGCCCGCCTGTTCGCCCGCCTGCTCGCCGCACTGGCCGCGGCCGCCGGGCGCCGCGCCGACGAATGGCGGCGCGCGCACCTGCGCCGCAGCACCGAGAACGCGCTGCGCGGGCTCGATCCCCACACGCTGCGCGACATCGGCCTCACGCCCGGCGAGATCAGCTCGGCGGCGGCCGAGGTCGCCGGCGACGTCGAGGCGACGAGGCTGCGCGTCTGGCGCGAGATCGGCGCCCGTGTCGTCTGACTGTCTTCTGCCCCGCTGACGTTTCGACCCTCTGCCCCCCAACCCCGCACCCCGAACCCTGCAACGGACCCCACCATGAAGATCGATTTCCACGAAGCCCTCGGCGGCGCGCCGCAGGTGACGCGCCACACCGTCATCGCGCTGCACGCCAGCGTCAGCTCGGCGCGCCAGTGGCGACCGCTCGCCGAGCGCCTGGCGCAGGCGCACACCTTCGCGCAGCACGGCCCGCACGCCTTCGATCTGCACACGTTCGACGTGCGCGCCATCGACCTGCACGACCACGGCGCCGGCCCCGCGTGGGCCACCGACGGCGTGCAGCGCCCGCCGCTGACGCTGGCCGACGAGGCGGCGCTCGTCGCGCCGTTCGTGCTGGCGGCCGGCCGCGTCGGCCACGGCTCGGGCGCAAGTGCAAGTGCAGGCGGCGTACACCTCGTCGGCCACTCGTACGGCGGCGCGGTCGCGCTGAAGGTCGCGAGCCTGTATCCGCAGCACGTGCGCTCGCTCGTCGTCTACGAGCCGGTCACCTTCCGCCTGCTGCTCGACGACGCCGCCAGCCATGCCGAGGCGGCCGAGGCGCTGGCGCTCGTCGCCGGCATGCAAACGTGCGTCGAACGCGGCGACCGCGACGGTGCCGCGCGCCGCTTCATCGACTACTGGTCGGGCGGCGGCACCTGGCAGGCGATGCCCGAGCCGGCGCGCGAGAGCGTCGTTGCGCGCCTGCCGGCGCTGGTGCAGCAGTTCGGCGCGCTGCACAACGAGCGCCAGCAGGCCAGCGCCATCGCGCGCCTGGCGATGCCCACGCTCGTGCTGAGCGGCGAGCGCACCGTGCCCGCCGCGCGGCGCATCGCCGAGCGCCTTCGCGCGCTGAATCCGGCCGCCACGCACGAGACGCTGCCCGGCCTCGGCCACATGGGGCCGGTGACGCATGCCGACCTCGTTGCCGAGCGCATTGCGCGGCATCTCGGACTGCCGCCGTCGCCGGGGCAGGCCGCCGCGCGGCCCCATCACGTTCCCCCGCCCCCGGTGCCCGCGCCCCGGGATCTTTCGACCGTCGTTTGACGACTCCACCCCACCCGTTACTTGGAGAGAGACACCATGAACACCACCGCCCTTCAAGCGCCGCAAGCCGCGGCCGCCCCGGACTTCATCGCCATCAAGCAGCGCCAGCAGGCCACCTGGGCGAGCGGCGACTACGCCGTCGTCGGCACGACGCTGCAGATCGTCGGCGAGCAGCTCGCCGAAGCCGCCGATGTGCGCGCCGGCGAGCGTGTGCTCGACGTGGCCGCCGGCAACGGCAACGCCACCCTCGCCGCGGCGCGCCGCCATGCCGAGGTCACGTCCACCGACTACGTCGCCACGCTGCTCGAACGCGGCAGCGCGCGCGCTGCCGCCGAGGGCCTGAAGGTGCGCTTCCTCACCGCCGATGTCGAGGAGCTGCCGTTCGCCGACGCGAGCTTCGATGTCGTGCTGTCGACCTTCGGCGTGATGTTCGCGCCGCAGCACGAACGCTCGGCCGCGCAGATGCTGCGCGTCGTTCGCCCGGGCGGCCGCATCGGCCTGGCCAACTGGACGCCGGCGGGCTTCATCGGCCGGCTGTTCAAGGTGATCGGCACGCACGTGCCGCCGCCGGCGGGCGTGCGCTCGCCGGCGCTGTGGGGCAGCGAGGAGCACCTGCGCAAGCTGTTCGGCGACGCGGCCGAAGTGCGCGCCGTGCCGCGGATCTTCAACTTCCGCTACCGCTCGGCCGACCACTTCATCGAGGTGTTCCGCGACTACTACGGGCCGACGCACAAAGCCTTCGCGGCGCTGCCCGAAGCCGGCCGCGCGGCGCTGCTGCGCGACGTGCACGCGCTGCTCGACGAGCTGAACACGGCGGGGCCGGCTTCGCTGGTGGTGCCGGGCGAGTACCTCGAAGTCGTCGTCACGAAGCGCTGAACGAACGCGATGCGCGCGGGCGCCCCACGGGTCGCCCCGCGCTCGCCCTTCCACACATGCAGGAGAAGACCATGAACCTCATCGATCCGCTGATCCGGCGCCACGTGGCGCTGGCCGGGGCGACGCTGCTCGCCGCCTGCGCCGGCGGCACCGCGCTCGTGGCGATGCCGCCGGCCGACGTGCCGGCGGCCATCGCTGCGCCCGCGGGGCAGGTGCTCGAAGTGGCCGTCGCCGCGCGCGGCGTGCAGATCTACGAGTGCCGCGCCACGCCCGGCAGCGCCGCGGGCACCGCTCGGCCCGAGTGGGCCTTCGTCGCGCCCGAGGCCACGCTGCTCGACGCCCAGGGCCGCACCGTCGGCCAGCACGGCGCCGGCCCGCACTGGACCTTCGACGGCGGCACGCCCGCCGCGGCCCGCTTCCCCGGCCGCGTCACGGGGCGCGTCACCGGCCGCGCGGAGGCGCCGCGTGCCGGGGCGATCCCGTGGCTGCGGCTGGACGTGGCGGCAGGTCCTGGCGCCGGCGGCTCGCTCGGCAGCATCCAGCGCGTCAACACGATCGGCGGCCTCGCGCCGGCGACGCCTTGCGACACCACCGTCGCCGGGCAGCGCGTGCGCGTGCCGTACACGGCCGACTACCGCTTCTACGCCGCGCGCTGAAAGCCACTGAAAGCCATTGCGCCGAAGCGCTGCACGCACGCACCGAATCCCCTTTCACAACCTCCGTTCACCCCCACCGAGATCCTCACCATGAAGACTCTGAACCGCTTTCTCGTGGCCACCGCCGCGGTCGCCGCCGCAGCGGCCTCGCCGCCGGCGCGCGCCGACATCGTCACCGACTGGAACACGCTGGCCGGCCACTTCATCACCGAAGCCAAGCTCGGCACGCCGCCGGCGATGCGCGTGATGGCCATCGTGCAGACGGCCGTGCACGGTGCCATCGGCTCGCTGCCGCCGGCCGGAACCGCCGGCCCGGATTCAGCGGCGATGACCGCCGTGGCCGTCGCCGCCGCCAACCGCGCCACGCTCGCGGCGCTGCTGCCGGCGCAGCAGGTCGCCATCGACGCGGCGTACCAGGCCGCGCTCGGGCCGTGGAGCGAAGGCGCCACGCCCGCGGCCAAGGTGGCCGCGGCGGTCACCGCCGGCGAACGCGCCGCCGCGCAAGTGCTCGCCGCGCGCGCCAAGGAGGCGCCGGTGTTCGCCGCGCCCGACACGACGCGGCCACACGTCGGCACGCCCGGCAGCTACGTGCCCACCGCGCTGCCGGCCGCCACCGCCTGGCCGCAGCGCACGCCGTGGGTGATGGCGAGCGCCTCGCAGTTCCGCCCCGCCGCGCCGCCGGCGCTGACGAGCGAGACGTACGCGCGCGACCTCGAGGAGATCCGCGCCGTCGGCGGCCGCGCGAGCACGCGCCGCAGCGCCGAGCAGACCGAGATCGCGCGCTTCTGGGACTACTCGCTGCCGGCCATCTACCACGGCGTCGTGCGCTCGGTGGCGCTGGCGCCGGGGCGCGATGCTGCGGCCAACGCGCGGCTCTTCGCCACCGTGGCGCAGGCGATGGACGACGCGCTCATCGCCGTCTTCGACGCGAAGTACCACCACGGCTTCTGGCGCCCGGTGACGGCGATCCGCAACGCCGACATCGACGGCAACGACGCGACGACGCGCGAGGCGAACTGGCTGCCGCTGATCAACGTGCCGATGCACCCCGAGTACCCGAGCGGCCACTGCATCCTGGCCGGCGCCGTCGGCGCGGTGCTGAAGGCAGAGGTCGGCAGCGCGCCGGTGAAGCTCTCGACGACGAGCCCGACAGCCAAGGGCGCCGCACGGCACTGGACGAGCATCGACGGCTTCGAACGCGAGGTGGCGATGGCGCGCGTCTGGGGCGGCCTGCACTTCCGCTTCACCAACGAGGTCAGCCTCGGCATGGGCCGCGCGATCGGCGAGCTGGCAGTGCAGCGGCAGCGGCAGCAGCAGGCGGCGGCCGCTGCGCCGGGCTCTGCGGCGCCGGCCGGCCACGGCGCAGAATGAGGCGATGAGCATCCGCATCGTCCAACTCGGCACCGCGCGCGCCGCCGGCGAAGGCCTGCGCCTGGGCACCGTGCGGCGGCCGCCGCGCGGCGTGCCCAAGAGCGAATTCGCCAGGCGCGACTTCTACGACGTGTGGCTGCCCGACCTCTCGCCGAGCGCGGCGCTCGTCGCGCAGGCGCAGGCGGCCGCGCGCGACGACGACGCCAAGGCCTGGGCCGCCTTCGAGCGCCACTTCAAGGCCGAGATGAACGAAGCCGGCCCGAGCCGCCTGCTCGACCTGCTGGCGGCGCTGTCGCACCAGACGTCGTTGTCGCTGGGCTGCTATTGCGACGACGAGCGGCGCTGCCACCGCTCGGTGCTGCGCACGCTGCTGCGCCAGCGCGGCGCGGCGCTCGACGAAGGGCCGTAGCGCGAGACCGAAGCGGCGGCGACGGCCCCCGCCGGTTGGCCGTTCGCGCCTGCCGGCGCGCTACGGCAGCAGCTCGATGCCGAACCGGCGCAGGGCCAGCGCCCAGCCGAGGAAGAGCGCGATCGTCAGCAGCGCCGAGAGCGCCAGGGCGAGCCAGAAACCGAGCCGAGCGAGCAGCCACGGGAACAGCAGGAACATCGGCAGCGTCGGCACGACGTACCAGAACGTGTACCAGGCGTGCCGGGCCAGGCGGTCGGCGGGTTGCCGCTCGGCGTACAGCCAGACCAGCGTCAGCACGGTGACGAGCGGCAGTGCGGCGACGAGCGCGCCGACCTTGTCGTTGCGCCTGGCCAGCTCGGAGACGAGGACCACGATGGCCGCCGTGACGAGGTACTTGGTGATCAGCCAGGCCATCGGGGCAGTGTATCGATGCACGTGCGCCGCGCCCGCCCGGCAACACGGGACGGCCGAACCGGCCCTGGGCCGGCCCGGCGAGCGATGCGGATCAGGCGACGGCCTGCCCGGCGTGGTAGGTCTCGACCACGCGCACGTCGGCCGGCACATCGGCGAGGTGCTTTTCGATCAGCGGCTTCACGTCGTCCCACGCGAGGCCGCCGATGCCGGTGGCCAGGCGCGGCAGCGCAATCTGCGTCCAGCCTTCCTTGCGGATCTCCTGCGCCAGTGCCTTCAGCGCATGGTTGACGTTGGCCACCGTCGCGCGGCCCGGGTTGCCCCCGTGCCCCCAGGCGCCGCCCTGCGTGAAGAGCGCGACGATGCGACGGCCGCCCGCGCCGCCCCACGTCCACAGGCCGCCCTCCTTCGGGTGGCTCGTCTGGCAGAAGTGGCGGAAGTCCTTGTACATCGCCGGGAACTGCTCGCGCAGCGCGTGAGCGAGGCCCTGGGCGAAGGGGTCGTTGGGCGCCACGCCATGCGCGATGACGGGCAAGTCGCCGACGAGCAGGTCGCCGCTGGTGAATCGGATCATGCGTCCTCCGTTGCTTCGATAGCTGGAAGCATGCGCGCTTGCGGCGGCGACGCAATGACGGGCGTCAAGCGGGGTTCGATTCGGGGCGCACGCGCAGCGCCTGGCTCACACCGTCACTGCGTCCCGTTGATCGCGTAGTCGAACACCTGGTACGACTTCAGCGGCGCGCTCGCCGCCTTGATGCGATAGGCCTCGTTCAGCGGCCGGCTCAGGATGAACGGCACCTTCGCCTCGCTGGTGCCGCCGTGCGTGCGCAGGCGGTGTCCGGCCAGACCCGTGAGGTCGTGGTTCTTCGCCGACGCGCCGATGCAAACGTCTTCGCGCGCGATCACCGCCACGTCGGCCTCGCGGTCGGCGGGCAGCTCGAACATCCGGCAGGCGGTGTCGCGGTCCAGCGCCAGCTCGATGCCGTCGATGCCGGCGATGTGATCGATGATCTGCCTGGCCGTCACGCGGCCGCGCGACCACACGCGCACGAAGCCGCCCAACGCGCCGTGGTGCGCGACGAAGGCGTCGGTGATCGGGCAGATGACGATCGTCTCGCCGGCGCCGAACTTCGCGGGTCGAGCGTGTCCTGCAGCCAGATCACGTTCGGCTCGCCGGCCGCGTTGCTCTTGTCGCTCATGCCGTGGTCGGCCGTCAGCGCGAGCGTGATGTCCTCGGCCGCGAGAAGCCCGAACACGCGGTCGAGCTGCTCGTAGAAGCGCAGCGCGTCGGCTTCTTCCGGCGACCACTTGTGCTGCACCCAGTCGGTGAGGCTCAGGAACAGCAGGTCGGGCCGGCGCTCGCGCAGCAGCTTCAGCCCCGCTTCGAGCACGAAGAGCGACAGCTCCATCGAGTACATGCCGGGCTTGGGAAGCCCCAGCCATTCGGGCACGTTCTCGATGCCGTTGTCGGCCAGCGTGCAGCGGTCGGCGTGCTCGGTGGAGAACGACACGTGGCCGCCGCGGCCGACATCGAGCCCCTTGGCGAGCTGCCGCCGCAGCTTGTCCTTTGCGGTGATCGAGACGACACGCGCGCCGGCTGCCGCGAAGCGCGCGAGGATCGTGTCGCCGCGCAGCAGCTCGGGGCCGGTCATCACCACCGGCTGCCAGGTCGTGGTGTCGAGGTAGAAGTTGCCCGAGATGCCGTGTTTCGCCGTCGGCGTGCCGGTGATCATCGACATGTTGTTCGGGCACGTGAACGACGGCATCGAGCCGTCGGCGACGCCGGCGAAGCCCTCGGCGATGAAGCGCCGGAAGTGCGGCAGGTGCCCGTCGGCGAGGAAGCGCTGGAGGTAACGCGGGTCGCCGCCGTCGATGCAGACGACGACCACCGGGCGCAGCGGCCAGCGGTAGCGGATGTCGTTGACGGTGACCGGTGGTCGTGTGGAGGTGCTCATACGTCGTTCATGGCGAGCGCCCGCTGCAGCCGCTCGCGGCTGCCGAGCACGTGCTCGGTGAGAAGGCGTGCGGCACGCGTCTCGTCGCGCGCGGCAACCGCTTCGACGATGGCTTCGTGCTCGGCGGTGGACTGCGGGATGTGGCCGCTGCCGCGCGTGATGGTCGCGCGGCGGTACAGGTCGAGCTGGTTGACGACGCCGCGGTAGTTGGCCAGCAGCGCGTTGTTGCGCGCCGCGCGAGCCAGCAGGTCGTGGAACTCGACGTTGAGCGCGAAATACTCTTCGGCGCGCCGGCCCTTTTGCAGCGCGTGCATGCGGCGCACGACGCCGCGCAGCTGCTCGATCTCGTCGATGGCGATGCGACGTGCCGCGAGCGTGCCGATCAGCCCTTCG
Source organism: Betaproteobacteria bacterium (assembly GCA_016716535.1). Lineage (GTDB taxonomy): Bacteria > Pseudomonadota > Gammaproteobacteria > Burkholderiales > Burkholderiaceae_C > Rubrivivax. The sequence goes on from JADJWD010000006.1 coordinate 542,314, forward strand.
AGCGCCGCGCGCACTTCGTAGAACTCGTTGGCCTCTTCGAGCGAGACCTGGCGCACGAAGACGCCGCGGTTCTTCTCGACGCGCACGAGGCCGGCCTGGCCGAGCGCGCGGAAGGCCTCGCGCACCGGCCCGCGCGAGACGCCCAAGGCGCCGGCCACGTCGACCTCGTTGAGCTTGGTGCCGGCGGCGATCTCGCCGCCGATGATGCGGCGCTCGAGTTCCTGCTGCGCCAGCGTCGTCAGCGAGTGTTCGCGCAGCAGCTCGATCGTCGGCGCGGCAGGGGCGGCGACGGGCTCGCGGCCGGCGCTGCGCGGGCGGGTCGTCGAAGGGGGCGCGGCCATGGCCGGGGCATGCTAGGGTTCAGTTTGCAGATTGTCAACAATTTGCCCTGCCTGCCTCGCGATGCGTTGCCCTCGCCCGGCGCACGGCCAGTGAGCCCCTTTTCGGCCCTTCGCGCCCCGCCGTTGTGCGCCGCGGCGCCCAGCTCCTGCCGTTCGGTCGGGTTTGTCAACAATCTGCAACTTGTCGTTCCTACCGTTGACAGCGCTCGGCGCTTGCCAGCACGATGACCTTGCCGCCTTTGTGCGGGTTCTCTTGCCTCTCTCTTCGTCTGTGCGGCCCGCCATGCCGGCGAGGCACGCTTCGTGCAAGCAGCACCGTTGTTCCACCGAGTCCGCTTGAACCTTCGTCCAGAAGATCCCGAGGAGCCCGACATGACCCGCATCGTTCCGACACCTGCCAAGCGCGCCGCCGCTTCCGTGCTGTCCGCAGCAGCGTCAATGGCGTTTGGCCTGGCACTCACCTTCGGCGCCACCGCGGCGCTGGCGCAAAAGACGCAACTGCTCGTCTACACCGCGCTCGAGACCGACCAGCTCAAGGCCTACCAGGAAGGCTTCAACAAGGTCCACCCCGACATCGAGATCAAGTGGGTGCGCGACAGCACCGGCGTCGTCATCGCCAAGCTGCTGGCCGAAAAGTCCAATCCGCAGGCCGACGTCATCTGGGGCGTCGCCGCCTCGGGCCTGGCGCTGTTCGACCAGCAAGGCATGCTCGAGCCGTACGCGCCGATGAACCTCGACGCCATCATGTCGCAGTACCGCGACAAGAAGAGCCCGCCGGCCTGGTGGGGCATGGATGTCTACGGCGCCGTCGTCTGCTTCAACACCGTCGAGGCGGCCAAGCGCAACATCCCCAAGCCCGAGACCTGGAAGGACCTGCTCAAGCCCGTCTACAAGGGCCAGGTGGTGATGCCGAACCCGGCCTCGTCGGGCACCGGCTACTTCGACGTCGTGGCCTGGCTGCAGATGTGGGGCGACGACGCCGGCAAGGGCGGCGGCTGGAAGTACATGGACGGCCTGCACGAGAACATCGCGCAGTACACGCACAGTGGCAGCAAGCCGTGCAACATGGCCGCCGCCGGGGAGTTCGTCGCCGGCATCTCTTTCGAGTACCGCGGCCACAGCAACAAGGCCAAGGGCGCGCCGATCGACCTCGTCTTCCCGAAAGAGGGCCTCGGCTGGGACCTCGAAGCCTTCGCGATCCACAAGGGCACCAAGAAGATCGCCGCGGCCAAGAAGCTCGCCGACTGGGCCAGCAGCAAGGACGCGATGATCCTGTACGGCAAGAACTTCGCCGTCACCGCGCAGCCGGGCGTCGCGCCCAAGCTCGCCAACATCCCGGCCGACTACGAGTCGCGGCTGATCAAGATGGACTTCAGCTACTCGGCGAGCAACCGCGAGCGCATCCTCGCCGAGTGGACGAAGCGCTACGCCGCCAAGTCCGAGAAACGCTGAAGCGCGGCCGATCCCCCCGCCCCCGGCCCGCGCCGACGCGCCCATGACGCACGAACTCTCGCTCGAACTGCGTGGCATCCACAAGGCCTTCGGCAGCTTCGTCGCGCTGCGGCACATCGACCTCGGCGTGCGCAAGGGCGAGTTCATGTGCTTCCTCGGCCCCTCGGGCTGCGGCAAGACGACGCTGCTGCGCGTCATCGCCGGGCTCGAGGTGCAGACGGGCGGCGAGATCCGCCAGAACGGGCGCGACATCTCGCGCCTGCCGCCGGCGCAGCGCGACTACGGCATCGTCTTCCAGAGCTACGCGCTGTTCCCGAACCTGAGCGTCGCCGACAACGTCGCCTACGGCCTCGTGAACCGCAAGATGCCGCGCGCGCAGATCGCCGCGCGCGTGGCCGAGCTCGTCAAGCTCGTCGGCCTGCCCGGCAGCGAGAAGAAGTACCCGGCGCAGCTCTCCGGCGGGCAGCAGCAGCGCATCGCGCTCGCGCGGGCGCTCGCCACGTCGCCGGGCCTGTTGCTGCTGGACGAGCCGCTGTCGGCGCTGGATGCGCTGGAGCGTGTGCGGCTGCGCCAGGAGATCCGCGCGCTGCAGCAAAAGCTCGGCGTCACGACGATCATGGTCACGCACGACCAGGAAGAGGCGCTGTCGGTGGCCGACCGCATCGTCGTGATGAACGACGGCCGCATCGAGCAGATCGGCACGCCGCTCGAGGTGTACCGCGAGCCGGCGTCGCCTTTCGTCGCCGATTTCGTCGGCAAGGTCAACGTGCTGCCCGGGCGCGTGCACGGCGACCGGCTGACCGTCGGCACGCTGGCCATGCACGCGAATGGGGCCGGCGCCGCGGGCGCCGGGGGATCCGGCAGCACCAACGGCGCCGACCGCGACGTGCGCGTCTACCTGCGCCCCGAGGACGTGCTGGCGCGGCCGATCGCCGAAGGCGACCCGCACGTCTTCGACGCCGCGATCGAGAAGATCGAGTTCCTCGGCTCGCACTGCCACGTGCGCGTCAGCACGCCGGCGTTCGCGCCGCACGGGCTGACCGTGTACCTGTCGCTGAACTACCTGGCCGAGCACTCGCTGCAGGTCGGCTCGCCGCTGCGGCTGCGCCTGCTGGAAGAACGCGTGCGGGTGTTCTGACGATGACGGCGCTGGCGCACGAGCACCGCCCGCCGGCGCCGCTGCGCCTGCGCGCGCACTGGACCGACCACGCGGCGCGCGCCGCCATCGCCGCCGTCGTGCTGCTGCTGGTGGTGTTCCTCGCGCTGCCGCTCGGTGCCATCCTGCGCCAGGCGCTCGAGGGCAGCGACGGCCGGTTCGTGGGCCTGGCCAACTTCATCGACTACGCGCGCACGCCGGCGCTGCTGCAAAGCGTCTTCAACAGCTTGATGGTCTCGGCCGCGGTCACCGCGATCACGGTGCCGCTCGCCTTCGGCTTCGCCTATGCGCTGACGCGCTCGTGCATGCCGCTGAAGAGCCTCTTCCGCGGCATCGCGCTGGTGCCGCTGCTGGCGCCCTCGCTGCTGTCGGCCATCTCGCTGATCTACTGGTTCGGCAACCAAGGGCTCGCGAAGGATCTGCTGCAGCGCTTCGGCATCGATCAGATCTACGGCGCGCCGGGGATCATCCTCGCCGAGTGCCTGGCGACGTTTCCGCACACGCTGATGATCCTCGTCTCGGCGCTGACGCTCGCGGACGCGCGGCTGTACGAAGCGGCCGACGCGATGGGCACGACGGCGGCGCGCAAGTTCTTCACGATCACGCTGCCGGGCGCGAAGTACGGCCTCATCTCGGCGGCACTCGTGACCTTCACGCTCGTCATCACCGACTTCGGCATCCCCAAGGTCATCGGCGGCAACTTCAACGTGCTGGCCACCGACGTGTTCAAGCTCGTCATCGGCCAGCAGGACTTTGCGCGCGGCGCGGTGGTCGCCATCGTGCTGCTGCTGCCGGCGGTGCTGACGTTTGCCGTCGACCACATCGTGCAGCGCCGGCAGACGGCGATGCTCACCGCGCGCGCCGTGCCCTACGCGCCGCGGCCGGCGCGCGGCTTCGACGCGGCGATGACGGCGTACTGCACCGTCATCGCCCTCCTGATGCTGGCGATGCTCGGCATGGCGGTGTTCGCGTCGCTGGCCACCTTCTGGCCCTACAACCTGGCGCCGAGCCTGAAGCACTACGTCTACGGCCTCGTCGACAACGAGGTCGCCACGGGCTTCTTCAACAGCCTCGAGATGGCCGCCGGCACGGCGCTGATCGGCACCGCGCTCGTCTTCTTCGGCGCCTATCTGCAGGAGAAGACGCGCGGCATGGAGACGCTGCGCTCGACGCTGCGGCTCTTGGCCATCCTGCCGATGGCGGTGCCCGGGCTCGTGCTGGGTCTCGGCTACATCTTCTTCTTCAACGCGCCGACCAATCCGCTGAACGGCCTCTATCACACGCTGGCGCTGATGACGCTGTGCACGATCGTCCATTTCTACACCACCGGCCACCTGACGGCGGTGACGGCGCTGAAGTCGCTGGACGCCGAGTTCGAGGCCGTCTCCGCGTCGCTCAAGGTGCCGTTCTTCAAGACCTTCTGGCGCGTGACGCTGCCGATCTGCACCCCGGCGCTGGTGGACATCGCGCGCTACTTCTTCATCAACGCGATGACGACGATCTCGGCCGTCGTGTTCCTCTACTCGCCCGAGACGCGGCTGGCGTCGATCGCGATCCTGAACATGGACGAGGCCGGCGAGTTGAGCCCTGCCGCGGCGATGGCGGTGCTGATCGCCGCCGCGTCGGCGGTGGCGACAGTGCTGTTCATGCTGCTCGGCCGCTTCGTCGACCGCCGCACGCAGGCCTGGCGCGGCACGGCGCGCTGAAGCGCTGAGGCACGCGCACGCGGCAATCCGCCTTCTCTCGAAAGATGCTTCCCATGGACCGCGACGCCATCCTCCTGACCCCAGGCCCGCTGACGACGACGCTGCGCACCAAGCTCGCGATGTTGAAGGACTGGGGGAGCTGGGACGCCGACTTCAACGCCGTCACCGCGGGCCTGCGCGAGCGGCTGCTCGACATCGTGCACGGGCAGGAGACCCACGTCGTCGTGCCGCTGCAGGGCAGCGGCACGTTCAGCGTCGAGGCGGCGGTGGCGACCTTGGTCCCGCACAACGGGCACGTGCTGGTGCCCGACAATGGCGCTTACTGCAAGCGCGCCGCGAAGCTCGCTCAGATGATGGGCCGCCAGGCGACCGTGCTGCCGGTGCCCGAAGACGCGCCGATCAGCGCCGCGGCGGTGGAAGCGCAGTTGAAGGCCGACCCGTCGATCACGCACGTCATCCTGATCCACTGCGAGACCGGCACCGGCGTCGAGAACCCGCTGGCCGAAGTCGCCGCGGTGTGCGAGCGGCACGGCCGCGGGTTGGTCGTCGATGCAATGTCGAGCTTCGCGGCGCTGCCGATCGACGCGCGCCGGGTGCGTTTCGACGCCTTGATCGCCGCCAGCGGCAAGTGCCTCGAAGGCGTGCCCGGCATGGGCTTCGTCTTCATCCGCCGCGCCGTGCTCGACGGCTGCGCCGGCAACAGCCAGAGCCTGGCGATGGACCTGCACGACCAACACGTCTACATGGGCAAGACGGGGCAGTGGCGCTTCACGCCGCCGACGCACGTGGTGGCGGCACTCGCCGAGGCGGTGGCGCAGTTCGTCGAGGAAGGCGGGCAGCCGGCGCGGCTGGCGCGCTACACCGACAACTGCCGCACTCTGGTGGATGGCATGGCGAAGCTCGGCTTCAAGCCGTTCCTCGCGCCCGAGGTGCAGGCGCCGATCATCGTCACCTTCCATGCGCCGGCGCACCCGGCGTACGACTTCAAGCGCTTCTACGCCGCGGCCAAGGCGCGGGGTTTCATCCTCTACCCGGGCAAGCTGACGCAGGTGGAAACCTTCCGCGTCGGCTGCATCGGCGCGATCGGCCGCAACGAGATGCAGCAGGCGGTGAACGCGGTGGCCGATGTGCTGCGCGAGATGGGCATTCCGAACGGCGCGCCGGCGCTGTGACGCACCAGCCGCACACACCGAAGAAGCCGCATAACGACCCAACGGAGGAGCATGCCGATGGCCCGGAAGAACGCCGCCGCTGCCAGTGAACACCCGGCACTCGCCGCCGTGCGCGCCAGCGACACGGTCAAGGTCAAGGTCGCCGTCAGCGACATCGACGGCATCCTGCGCGGCAAGTACCTGCACCGCGACAAGTTCATCGGCGCGGCGCAACCGGTCCCGGGCGGCGGCTTCGGCTTCTGCGACGTCGTCTTCGGCTGGGACAGCCACGACCAGTGCTACGACAACACGCAGGTCACCGGCTGGCAGCACGGCTTCCCGGACGCGCTGGCGCGCATCGACCTCGACACCGCTCGGCGCGTGCCGTGGGACGGCAGCGTGCCGTTTTTCCTCGGCGAGTTCGTCAACGCCGACGGCTCGCCCTACCCGGTGTGCCCGCGCCAGACGCTGAAGCGCGTGCTGAAGCGCGCCGAGAAGCTCGGCTTCGCACCGATGTGCGGCGTCGAGTTCGAGTGGTTCAACTTCGCCGAGACGCCGCAGAGCTGGGCGGCCAAGCGCGGCGTCGGGCCCGAGCCGATCACGCCGGGCATGTTCGGCTACTCGCTGTTGCGCATGGCCGACCAGCGCGGCTTCTTCAACGCGCTGATGGACGAGATGGCCGCGTTCGGCGTGCCGATCGAAGGCCTGCACACCGAGACCGGCCCCGGCGTCTACGAGGTGGCCATCGCCTTCAGCAGCGCGCTCGAAGCGGCCGACCGCGCGATCCTCTTCAAGACCGGCGCCAAGGAGATCGGCAAGCGATTCGGCGTGATGCCGAGCTTCATGGCCAAGTGGAGCGCGCAGTACCCGGGATGCAGCGGCCACATCCACCAGAGCCTCTCCGACGGCAAGACCAACCTCTTCTACGACGCGAAGAGCAAGCGCAGCATGAGCCGGCTCTTCGAGAGCTACCTCGCCGGCCAGGTGGCGTGTCTGATGGAATTCGCGCCGATGTTCTGGCCGACGATCAACAGCTACAAGCGGCTCGTCGACGGCTTCTGGGCGCCGGTGAAGCCGACCTGGGGGCTGGACAACCGCACCGCGAGCTTCCGCGTCATCGCCGGCAGCCCGAAGAGCACGCGGCTCGAGACCCGCTGCCCCGGCGCCGACATCAACCCCTATCTCGCGATGGCCGCCGTCGTCGCCGCCGGGCTGCACGGCGTCGAGAAGGGCCTGAAACTCACGGCGCCGCCGATCACCGGCACCAACCAGGGCGCCGAGCACATCCCGCGCGCGCCGCGCTCGCTGATCGAGACGACCCGCGCCTTCCAGGCCAGCGCCATTGCCCGCGACTGGCTCGGCGACACCTTCGTCGACCACTTCGCGGCCACGCGCGAGTGGGAACACCGCCAGTGGCAGGATGCGGTGACCGACTGGGAGTTGAAGCGGTATTTCGAGATCATTTGAGCGACACCATGACCATCACCCGCTTCGCCTTCCCCACCGCCATCCACTTCGGCGTCGGCGCGCGCAAGCTCGTCGGGCCGCACCTCGTCGAACAGGGGTTGAAGCGGCCGCTCGTCGTCACCGACCGTGCGCTCGCCAAGCTGCCGGTGCTGGCCGAGTTCCGCACGCAGCTCGCGGGGTTGGATGTCGCAGTGTTCGACGGCGTGCACGGCAATCCGACCTGCGCGCAGGTGATGGCCGGCGCGGCGGCGTACAAGGCGCACGGCGCCGACTGCGTCGTCGGCTTCGGTGGCGGCGCGGCGCTGGACGTGAGCAAGGTCGTGGGCCTGATGGCGGTACACGAAGGCGACGTGCTCGAGTACGTGTGGGATCACCCCCAGGTGCGGCCGATCACGAACGAGCTGCCGTACTACGTCGCGCTGCCCACGACCAGCGGCACCGGCAGCGAGGTCGGCCGCAGTGCCGTCGTCAGCGAGAACGACACGCACGTCAAGCGCACCGTCTTCAGCCCCAAGATCCTTGCCAAGGCCGTCTTCGCCGACCCGGCGCTCACCGTCGCGCTGCCGGCGGCGGTGACGGCGGCCACCGGCATGGACGCGCTGACGCACAACATCGAGAGTTATCTCTCGCCGGCGTTCCACCCGCTGTGCGACGGCATCGCGCTCGAGGGCTTGCGCATCGGCGCACGCGCGCTCGCGCAGGCAGTGGCCGAGCCCGGCAACATCGCCGCGCGCGCCGACATGATGATGAGCTCGATGATGGGCGCGATCGCGTTCCAGAAGGATCTCGGCTCGGTGCACGCCTCGGCGCACGCGCTCGGCGCCGTGTGCGACCTGCACCACGGCCTCGCCAACGCGCTGATGATCGACACCGTGCTCGCCTGGAACCACGAGGCGGTGCCGCACAAGTTCGACGAGCTCGCGCACGTGGCCAAGGTCAGCGGCGGCGGCTTCGCCTTCATCGCCTGGCTCAAGCACCTGAAGCAGCGCATCGGCATCACCGGCGGCCTGGCCGCGCACGGCGTCACGAAGGAACATCTGCCCAAGCTCGTGCCGCTGGCCGCGAAGGACTTCACCGGCGGCACGAACCCGCGGCCTGCCACCGAGGCCGACTACGAGCGGCTGTTCCTGGCCGCGATGTGAGGCACAGACAAGACCGCCTGCGATGAACAAGCCGCTTCTCATCGGCGTCTCGGCGCGCATCTACTACCCGGGCTCGCAGGGGCCGTTGCCCGGCGTCTTCACGAAGACGCTGCATTACCTCGAACAGAGCGTCGCGCACTGGGTGCTCTCCGGCCACGCGATGGCGGTGATGATCCCCGCGGTCACGAAGGACAGCATCGTCCAACGCAGCGACCTCGACCTGCACGACTACGCGCAGGCACTCGACGGCCTGGTGCTGCAAGGCGGCAACGACGTCGCGCCCGAGTGTTACGGCGAGCAGCCGCTCGATCCCGCCTGGGCCGGCGACGCGGTGCGCGACCGCTACGAGATCGAGCTCATCGACGCGTTCGTCAAGGCCGGCAAGCCGGTGTTCGGCGTCTGCCGCGGCCTGCAGCTGATCAACGTGATGTTCGGCGGCACGCTGTGGCAGGACATCGCGACGCAGGTGCCCGGTGCACGCGCGCACCGCGAACTCGGCAAGTACGAGCAGCACTTCCACGACATCGAGCTGATGCCCGGCTCGCGCCTCGCGGGGCTCTATCCCGGCACCGCGCGCGCCACCACCAACAGCATCCACCACCAGTCGATCAAGACGCTGGCCGCCGGCTTTGTCGTCGAGGCGCGCTGCCCCGAGGACGGCACGATCGAGGCCATCCGCCGCAACGGCCCCGGCTACCTCGCCGCCGTGCAGTGGCACCCCGAGTTCCACGAGCCCGGCAGCCCCGACAACTTCGACGACAGCGCGATGCTCGAGGACTTCCTGGCCGAGTGCCGCGAGCGCAAGGGCCGGTGAGCCCGACGATGGCACGACGCCACATGAGCCCCGCGCGATGAAGCCCCGCCTTCGCCCGGCCCCGAGCCTGCTGCGCCGGGCCTGCGTCGTGATGCTCGCTTCGCTCATTGCCGCGACGATGCCGGCGCCGGCGGCGGCCGCCGTCGACATCGGCGCCTTGTGGGACTTCAACGACCCGGCGGCCAGCGAGGCACGCTTTCGCGCGGCGCTGCAATCCGCCCAGGGCGACGACGCGCTCGTGCTGCACACGCAGATCGCCCGCACCCACGGGCTCAGACGCGATTTCGCGCAGGCGCGCAACGTGCTGCAAGGCATCGCGCCGGCGGTCGAGAAAGCCGGCTTCGAGGCGCGCGCCCGCCACCAGCTAGAACTCGGCCGCAGCTACGCCTCGGCGACGCACACGCCCCAGAGCCAGACCACCGAGGCGCGCGAGGCGGCGCGGCGCGCCTTCCGCGCCGCGGCCGATGCCGCGCGCGCCGGCGGTCTCGACGGCCTGCACATCGACGCGCTGCACATGATGGCTTTTGTCGACACCGCGCCGGCCGACCAGTTGCGCTGGGCCGAGGCCGGCCTCGAGATCGCCGAGGCTTCGTCGCAGCGCGGCGCCAAGGCCTGGGAAGCGACGCTGCGCCACAACGCCGGCGTCGCGCTCAACGAGCTCGGCCGCCACGACGAGGCGCTGGCCCAGTTCCGGCGCGCGCTCGCGCTGCACGAGGCCGCCGGGCGCGCCGTGCCGACGCGCATCGCGCACTGGATGATTGCCCACACGCTGCGCCGCGTCGGCCGCCTCGACGAAGCGCTGGCGATGCAGTTGAAGCTCGAGGCCGAATGGCAGGCCGCGGGCGACCGCGACGGCCATGTGTTCGAAGAGCTCGAACTCCTCTACCGCGCCAAGGGCGACGAAGCGCGCGCACGCCACTACGCCGCGTTGCGCCGACCACCGAAGTGACAGGACCCGAGATGCCCACCCTGAAGATCGTCAACCCCGCCACCGGCGAGCCAATCGACACGGTCGCTGCCGACACGCCCGACGGCGTTGCTGCGAAAGCACGTGCTGCGCGCGCCGCGCAGCCGGCGTGGGCCGCGGTGCCGATGACCGAGCGGCTGGCGATCGTGCAGCGGTTTCGTGCCGCCATCGTGCGCGACCTCGAGGCGCTGGCGGCGACGCTGACGCGCGAGGTCGGCAAGCCGATCACGCAGTCGCGCAACGAGTTGAACGGCCTGCTGCCGCGGCTGGACTTCTTCCTCGAGCAGGCCGAGGGCGCGGTGCGCGACGAGCACGTCTACACCGGCGGCGGCATGCACGAGGAAATCGGGCACGTGCCGCTGGGTGTCGTCGCCAACATCTCGGCGTGGAACTACCCGTGGTTCGTCGGCTGCAACGTCATCGTGCCGGCGCTCTTGACCGGCAACGCGGTGCTCTACAAGCCGAGTGAACACGCGGCGCTGACGGGCCTTTCGATCACGCGCTTGCTGCACGAAGCAGGCGTGCCCAAGGAGGTGATGGTTTGCCTCGTCGGCGCGGGGGATGTCGGCGCCGCACTGCTCGCGCAACCGATCGACGGTCTCTTCTTCACCGGCAGCCACGCCACCGGGCAGCGCATCGCGCAGGCGCTTGCCGGCCGGCTCGTGAAGATGCAGCTCGAACTCGGCGGCAAGGACCCGACCTACGTGCGCGCCGACGCCGATGTGAAGGCCGCCGCCGAATCGTTGGCCGATGGCGCGATGTACAACACCGGCCAGGGCTGCTGCTCGGTGGAGCGCATCTACGTGCACGAAACGGTGCACGACGCCTTCGTCGAGCACTTCCTCGCCACGGTGGCTTCCTTCAAGCAGGGCGACCCGACGGACCCCGGCACCTACATCGGCGCGATCACGCGTGCGCCGCAGCTCGATGTACTCGAAGCGCAGGTGCGCGACGCCGTTGCCAAGGGTGCAAAGCTTCGCACCGGCGGCCAGCGCCGCGCCGGCGCAGGCCAGTTCTTCGTGCCTACCGTGCTGACCGGCTGCGACCACCGCATGGACGTGATGCGCGAAGAGAGCTTCGGCCCGATCGTCGGCATCCAGGAAGTCAAGAGCGACGACGAGGCGGTGGCGCTGATGAACGACACGCGCTACGGCCTGACCGCCGGCGTCTACTCAGCGGACGAAGCGGCGGCGCGCGCCGTGCTCTCGCGCGTGCACGCCGGCACCGTCTACTGGAACTGCTGCGACCGCGTCAGCCCCCGGCTGCCTTGGAGCGGCGTCGGCGACTCGGGCATCGGGCTGACGCTGGGCGTCGCCGGCATCCAGACCTTCACGCGGCCGAAGGCCTGGCATCTGCGTTCGCCGGGCTGAGGCAAACGTGAGCGCTGCGATGGGCGCCGCCCCCGCGGGCAAGCCGCGCCTCGTCCTGTTCGACCTCGACCACACGCTGCTCGACGGCGACAGCGACCAGCTGTGGTGCGAGTTCCTGATGAAGCGCGGCGTGCTCGAGCGCGCCGCGTTCGAGGCGCGCAACGCGGCGATGGAGCGCGACTATCGCGCCGGTACCGTCAGCACGCGTGCCTTCAGCGAGTTCTACGTCGGCACGCTCGCCGGCCGCACAGCGGCCGGCTGGCAGCCAGAGCGCGAGGCCTTTCTGCGCAACGTGATCGCGCCACGCCTCTCGCCGGCCGCGCGCGCGCTGGTGCGTGAGCGCCACGCCGACGGTGCGCTCGTCGTGCTGACGACGGCGACCAATCGCTTCATCACCGAGTTGACTGCGGCGGAGCTCGGCATCGCGCACCTGCTCGCCACCGAGTGTGAAGTCGACCCCGAGGGCCGCTTCACCGGCCGGCCGCAAGGCACGCTGAACATGCGCGAAGGCAAGGTGGCGCGGCTGCACGAGTGGCTCGCCTCGCGCGGCGCGCGGCTCGCGGACTACGACAGTTCGGCGTACAGCGACTCGGCCAACGACCTGCCTTTGCTCGAAGCGGTGGACCGGCCGCACGCGGTGCATCCGGATGCGCGCGTCGCCGCGCTGGCCGCCGAACGCGGCTGGCCGGTGCTGCGCTTGCGGTGATGAACGACGCGAAGCACCCGTCACGCCCCGCCGACCCCGCGCAAAGCGAGGGCGACGTGAACAGCTCACCGAACCGCGCCGCCTGGCAGCAAACGCACCTCGACGACGCCTCCCGCGCGCTGCTGGCCCGCGACAGCGCCGCGTTCCTGCACCAGTCGGTGTCGACGCCGTGCCTGGCGGCGATCCGCCACGCCGAGGGTGTGTATATCGAGGACGTGGCCGGCCGGCGCTACCTGGACTTCCACGGCAACAACGTGCACCACGTCGGCTACGCGCACCCGCACGTCGTCGGCGCGATCAAGGCGCAGCTCGACGCCCTGAGCTTCGCGCCGCGCCGCTTCGCGAGCGAGCGCGCGGTCGAGCTGGCCGAGACGCTGTCGCAGCGCTTCGCGAGCCTCACCGGCCAGCCCGGCCGCGTGCTCTTCACCACTGGCGGCAGCGACGCCGTCGAGGTCGCCATCAAGCTTGCGCGCATCGCCACCGGCCGCTTCAAGGTGCTCGGCTTCTGGGACAGCTTCCACGGCGCCGGCTTCGGCGCCAGCAGCGTCGGCGGCGAGGCGCTGTTCCGCCACGGCACCGCGGTCGGGCCGCTCATGCCCGGCACCGGGCACGTCGCGCCGTTCGGCTGTTATCGCTGCCCGTACGGGCACGCCGAGCACGCGGTCGATGCCGACGGGCAACCCGACCTCACGCGCTGCCGGCTCGCCTGTGCGGCGATGGTGAAGTACGTGCTCGAGCGCGAAGGCGATGTCGCCGCCGTCGTCGCCGAGCCGGCGCGCGCCGTGCCGTTCATCCCGCCACCCGGCTACTGGCGCGCGGTGCGCGAGGCGTGCAACGCGCACGGCACGCTCTTGATCTTCGACGAGATCCCCACGGGCCTCGGCAAGACCGGCCGCTTCTTCGCCGCCGAGCACGACGGCGCCGCGCCCGACATCGTCGTGCTCGGCAAGGCGCTCGGCGGCGGCGTGCTGCCGATCGCCGCGTGCATCGCGCGCAGCGACTTGAACGTCGCCGGCGCCTACGCGTTCGGCCACTACACGCACGAGAAGAACCCGGTCACCGCGGCGGCGGCGCTGGCGACGCTGGAGGTGATCGAGCGTGAGGGCCTGGTGGAAAACGCGGCGCGCGTCGGCGCGCATGCACTCGCGCGGCTGCGTGAGATGAAGCAACGCCACGCGCTCATCGGCGACGTGCGCGGGCGCGGGCTGCTGCTCGGCATCGACCTCGTGCACGACCGTGCGAGCAAGGCCCCGGCCACTGATGTCGCCGACCGCGTGCTCTACCGCGCGCTGGCGCGAGGCCTGTCGTTCAAGACGACGATGGGGAATGTGATGACGCTGACGCCGCCGCTCGTGACGACGCAAGCGCAGATGGACGAGGCGCTCGACATCGTCGAGGCGTGCCTCGCAGAAGAAGCGCGAGAAGGCCGGCAACAGACGCGATAAGCGCGGTGAGCGCGCGAGGGCGAATGCCCTCGTGCGCGCCGATGGAACACCACTTGCCATCGCTCCCGCGCTCGGGTGACCCGCAGCGCCGCGCATGTTGCCGCGGCCCGCTCGCCCGCGGGAGACAGACGATGACAACCACCACGCGCATCACGCGTGCATGCCCGCCTGCGCCTGTGCCTGCACCTTCAGCGGCATCGCAGACGAATCCGACGGCGCGCCCGCGGGCCACACCCCGTTCAGCGCGCGTGGCACGCTGGGTCCTCTCGGCCAGCGCCGGCGCGGCGCTCGCGGCCTGCGGCGGTGGTGGCGGCAGCGACGCCGCGCCGCCACCGGCGAGCAACGAGTCGCCGACGGTCGCGATCACGAACCCCGCGCCCAACGCCACGTTCACGGCGGGCGACGCGATCACGATCGACGCGAGCGCGCTCGACAGCGACGGCACCGTCGCGCGCGTCGACTTCTACCTCGGCGACACCAAGCTCGGCGAGGACACGGCAGCGCCGTTCGCGTTCGTGTGGACCGGTGCGCCGGCCGGCTCGCACACGCTCACCGTGCGCGCCGTGGACAACCAGGGCGCGACGACATCGGCGACAGTGTCCGTCTCGGTGGCCGAACTCGGTGCGTCGCCGCCGCCGCCACCGCCGCCCGCGCCCCCGCCATCCGACCCGCCGGCGCCACCGCCGCCTGCAGATCCGCCTGCGCCGCCGCCACCCGCGGACCCGCCGGCGCCACCGCCGCCGGCCGATCCGCCCGCACCGCCGCCGCCTGCCGACCCACCCGCCCCACCGCCGCCCGCACCCCCGCCGGGCCCGGCGCCGGCCCCCGGCACGATGCAGATGGTCTGCGTCGACGGTGCCGACACGCAGTGCAGCGGCGATGCCGTCATCCGCACCGACCACGGCATTGCGCTGTCACGTTCGGGCGTCCAGGCCTACGGCCGCTCGACGAGCGACCTGCTGACGCCCAACCCCAACACCAGCAATGCCAGCGGCCTGGCGCTCGCCAGCGGCGGCACGGCCGAGATCCGCGTGCGCAAGAACGGCGACGGCGTGCCTTCGAACGCGGCCCTGCTGCTGGCGAGCTTCGGCCTGAGCTGGAACGGCGCCACCGAGCGGCCGACGATCATCGAGCTGTTCGATCCGACCGCCGGGCGCGTCACGCTGGATGCGGCCGGCGCCCTCGTGCACGGGCCGCTGCCGCCGAGCGCGGACCTCGGCTTCTACGACTACGCGACGCTCGGCGCCGGCGCGACGCAGGCTTCCTACGCCAACAACCGCTACTTCCCGCGTGCCGACCCGCCGCGCTGCGCCCCCGGCGGCTTCTGCGCCCCGGTCGAGACACCCGGCCTCGCCTACCACGCCGGCAACTGGCGCAGCGGCGGCATCGTCCCCGACGCCCTGGGCGGCACGCGCTACCACGAGGATGGCGACATCCACGCCGGCAACGGCCTGCCCGACGCGAGCGGCAACCCGACCTGGCTGCCCGGGGGCACCGGCTTCGGCGTGCCGATGCCCGGCTCCAAGGGCTACCGCAACCTGCGCCACTGGAGCTACCGCCACGGCAATGTCACCGCGTGGGTGACGCAGGACACCGTCAACATCGCCGACTGGGGGGCGCTGAACGAACACAACACCAACCGCCGCGGCTTCGTCGCCTACGGCGAGACGACGGCGCCGGCCGACGTGCCCGCCACCGGCGTGGCCGTCTACAGCGGCTACGTCTACGGCGTCATCACCACGGTGGCGAGCGACGCGCCGGTGCCGTTCCAGGGCACGGCGCTGATCTCGGTCGACTTCGCGACGCGCATCGCGACGGTGACCTTGGCCAACACCGTGCGCGACAGCGACGGGGTCACGCCGGTGCCGGCGGCGTTGACGGGCACGATGACGCTGGGCAGCGGCGAGAGCGCCAACCACCTGGGCGGCGTGCTCACCTTCGGCAGCCTGACCGGCGGCCTCGGCGCGCGCCTGTTCGGACCGGTCGCCGCCAGCGGCAGCGGCACCGGCCCGGCCGAGATCGGCGGCGTCGTCGCCGTCTCCGGCGGCGCAGGCGGCGCGACGGTGCTGTCGGGGTTCATTGCGCGGCGGCAGTGAAGGGGCCGCGGCGTTCGGCGGCCTCGGCGGCGTCCACCCCGTCCCTCTCCCGCCAGCGGGAGAGGGGAACGCCCCTCACCAGCCGAACGCGAAGTCCCGCCCCGGCGCCGCGGCGAACAGCGCCTTCGTGTACGCGTGCTCCGGCGCGCCGAAGATGCGGTGCGCCGGGCCGTACTCGACGACTTCGCCCTGGCTCATCACGGCCAGCGTGTCGCACACCTGCGAGGCGACGCGCAGGTCGTGGGTGATGAACAGCATCGCGATCGAAAGCCGGCTCTTGATCTCCTCGAAGAGCCGAAGCACCTGCGCCTGCACCGAGACATCGAGCGCGCTCACCGCCTCGTCGGCGACGAGCAGCTCGGGCTCCATCATCAGCGCGCGCGCGATGCAGATGCGCTGGCGCTGGCCGCCGCTGAACTGGTGCGGGTAGCGCGCCATCGCGCTGGCGTCCATGCGCACCAGGCGCAGCAGGTCGCGCGCCTTGGCCAGCGCCGGCTCGCGCGCCATGCCGTAGTTCATCGGCCCTTCGATCATCGCCTCGCCGACGGTGCGGCGCGGGTTCAGCGAGCGGTACGGGTCCTGGAAGACGATCTGCACGCGCCGGCGCAGCGGCCGAAGCGAGCCGTGCGAGGCGGTGGCGATCTCGTCGCTGCCCAGCCGCACGCTGCCGCCGCTCGGATCGACCAAGCGCACCACGCAGCGCGCGACGGTGCTCTTGCCCGAGCCCGATTCGCCGACGATGCCGAGCGTCTGGCCGCGGCGGATCTCGAAGTTCACGTCCTTGGCTGCGTGCACCGTGCGGCGCTTGCCGAACCAGCTCTTGTCGTCGTAGGTCTTGGCCAGCGCCTTGACGCTCAGCACCACCGGCGCGGCGGCATCGACGGCGCGCGCCTGCGTGTGCAGCGTCGGGACGCTGGCCATCAGCATGCGCGTGTAGTCGTGGCGCGGGCGCCGCAGCACCTCTTCCTTCGGGCCGAGCTCGACGAGGTCGCCCAGGCGCAGGACGGCGACGCGGTGCGCGATCTCGGCGACGACACCGAAGTCGTGCGTGATGAAGAGCACCCCGGTGCCGTGGCGCTTCTGCAGTTCGAGCACGAGCTTGAGGATCTGCGCCTGCGTCGTCACGTCGAGTGCCGTCGTCGGCTCGTCGGCGATCAACAGCACCGGGTCGAGCACGAGCGCCATCGCGATCATGATGCGCTGGCGCTGGCCGCCGGAGAGCTGGTGCGGGTAGCTCGCGACCATGCGCTCGGGGTCGGGCAGCAGCACCTCGCGGATGATCGCCAGCACCTTCTCGCGGCGTTCGGCGGGTGTGAGCTGCGTGTGCTCGCGCAGGACCTCGTCGATCTGGTCGCCGCAGGTCATCACCGGGTTCAGCGCCGTCATCGGCTCCTGGAAGATCATGCCCATGCGCGTGGCGCGCAGCTCGCGCAGGCGGTTCAACGGCGCGTGCGTGATGTCCTCGCCTTGCAGCCGGATGCGGCCGGTGGTGACGGGCAACTGCTTGGGCAGCAGGCCCATCACGCCCTGCGCGATGACGCTCTTGCCGCTGCCCGACTCGCCGACGAGGCAGACGATCTCGCCGCGGCCGACCGTGAAGCTGACCTTCTGCACCGCGGTGGCGCGGTCGCCGCCGCTGGGCAGCGCGATGCTGAGGTCTTCGACCTCGAGGATGGGCGCGTCGGCATTCATGCGCTCTTGCCCTTCAGCCGCGCTTGGCCATCTTCGGGTCGAGCGTGTCGCGCAACCCGTCGCCGAGGATGTTGACGGCCAGCACCGTCACCGCGAGAAACAAGCCCGGGAAGAAGATGTTGTGCGGGTACTCGTTGAACTGCGCACGGCCCTCGGCCATCACGTTGCCCCAGGTCGGGATGTCCGGCGGCAGGCCGACGCCGAGGAACGACAGGATCGCCTCGGTCAGGATGCCGGCGGCGCAGATGAAGGTGCCCTGCACGATCAGCGGCGCCATCGTGTTGGGCAGGATGTGCCGCCACATGATCAGCCACGTCGGCGTGCCCAGCGACACCGCCGCTTCGACGTACGGCTCTTCGCGGATCGTCAGCACCAGCGAGCGCACGAGGCGCGTGACGCGCGGGATCTCGGGGATCGCGATGGCCACGACGACCGTCGCGAGGCTGCCACGCCACATCGCCACCAGCGCGATGGCGATGAGGATGGCCGGGATCGCCATCAACCCGTCCATGACGCGCATCAGCACGCCGTCGACGCGGCGCAGGAACCCGGCGACCAGGCCGAACAGCACGCCCACCGCCAGCGACAGCAGCGCCGTGCAGATGCCCACCAGCAGCGACACGCGCGTGCCGTAGATGACGCGGCTGTAGATGTCGCGGCCGAAGCTGTCGGAGCCCATCCAGAAACGGTGCTCGAGCGTCTCGCCCTCGAGCGTCGTGATCTCGCCGCTCTTGCCCGGCGTCAGGTCGCGACTGGCGGGGTCGAACAGCGACGGGTCGACGGTGCCCAGCCACGGCGCGGCCAGCGCCACCAAAACCAGCAGCGCCAGCACGGCCGCGCCGAAGCGCACGCTGCCGCTGCGCTTCAGGCGCGCCCAGGCGCTTTCCTGCCGCACCACCGAGGCGGCTTCGACCGACAGCAATTCGACGTTCAGCTCGGCCATGGCCAGAAGAGGATCAATAGCGGATGCGCGGGTCGAAGAACACGTAGCTCAGGTCGACGAGCAGGTTGACCAGCACGTAGACGAACGAGAAGAAGAGGATCACGCCCTGGATCGTCGGGAAGTCGCGCGCCAGCACCGCGTCGACCGTCAGCCGGCCGAGCCCGGGGATCGCGTACACCGACTCGGTGACGACGACGCCGCCGATCAAGAGCGCGATGCCAATGCCGATGACGGTGGCGATCGGCACCGCGGCGTTGGCCAGCGCGTGGCGCAGCAGCACCTTGTTCTCCGGCAGTCCCTTGGCGCGCGCGGTGCGGATGTAGTCCTCGCCGAGCGTCTCGAGCACGCTGGCGCGCGTGACGCGGGCGATCAGCGCGACGTAGATCACCGACAGCGTCAACGCCGGCAGCACGAGGTGATAAAGCCACGTTCCCGGCCCGTCGGCGAAGCGCTTGTAGCCCTGCACCGGCAGCCAGCCGAGCTTGAGGCTGACGAGCCAGATCAGCACGTAGGCGAGCACGAACACCGGCACCGAGAAGCCGAGCACCGAGAACGCCATCAGCGCGCGGTCGAGCCAGCCGCCGAAGCGCCACGCCGCCAGCACGCCGAGCGGCACGGCCACGAGCACGGCAATCGTGATCGTGATCACCGCGAGGCTGAGCGTGGGCTCCAGGCGCTGCGCGATCAGCGTCGTGACCTCGGTCTTGTAGTAGTAGCTCTGGCCGAGGTCGCCGGTCAGCAGGTGGCCGAACCAGATGAAGAACTGCTCGGGGATCGAACGATCCAGCCCGAGCGTCGTGCGGATCTGCGCGATCTGATCGGGGCTCGCCGCGTCCCCTGCCAGCACCGCCGCCGGGTCGCCCGGCGTCAGCCTGAGCATCAGGAACACCAGCACCGCGACGATCAGCAGCACCGGGATCGTGGCGAGCAGGCGGCGGGCGAGGAAGGCGAGCATCGGCAGGGAACAACAGCGGCGCGGCGGCGGGCGGCGGTGCGGATGCAGGCCGCTACCGCCGCCAAGGAAGCGCCGCTCAGTCCTTCTTCAGGTTCCAGTAGATATTCCCGTTGGTGATGAAGAAGCCGCTGATGTTCTTGCGCGCGGCCATCGGCTGGCTGTATTCGCCCAGCGTCGCGTGCGTGCCGATCTCGAACATGCGCGCGTGCATCTGGTCGGCGAGCTTCTTCTTCTGCGCGTCGTCGGTGGCGCGCATGAACTCGTTGCGCACCTGCGCGAGCTTGTCGTCGGTGGCCCAGCCGAACCAGGTGCTCTTCTCGCCGCGCGTGTCGGTCGTCGGGTTGGCGATCGGGCTCCACACGTCGAAGGCCTGCCAGGCGGTGAGGAACATGTGCCAGCCGCCCTTCTCGGGCGCGTCCTTCTTGGCGCGGCGGCCGACCAGCGTCTGCCAGTCCATCGCCTGCAGATCGACCTTGAAGCCGGCCTGGCGCAGCAGCTGCGCGGCCACGTCGGGCAGCTTCTGGATGCTGGCGAGATCGGTGGGCTTCATCACGACGATCGGCGTGCCGTCGTAGCCGCTGGCCTTCAGAAGGTCTTGCGCCTTCTTCATGTTGCTCTTCATCTGCAGATCGCTGCCGGCCAGGCTGCCGTAGGGGCTGCCGCAGATGAACATCGAGCCGCAGGCCTTGTACAGGTCTTTCACGCCGACCTGGGCGCGCAGAAACGCCTCCTGGTTGAACGCGGCAATCACCGCCTGGCGCACCTTCGGGTTGTCGAAGGGCTTGTGCAGGTGGTTGAAGCGCGCCATGTACTGAAGCCCGTAGTTCGAGTACTTCGGGATCTGCAGCGAGCCGTCGCGCTTCACCGTCTCGTAGTGGTCGAAGGGCAGCGCCTCGATGACGTCGACCTCGCCCTTTTGCAGCGCGCTCACCTGCGCCTGCGCGTCGCGCAGCGCCAGGTTCCACTCGACGCGGTCGACGTAGACGCGCTTGCCGCCGGTGCTGCCGCTCGGCGGCTCGCTGCGCGGCACGTACTTCGCGAACTTCGTGTAGACGGCCTTGTCGCCGGGCTTGAACTCTTCGCGCTTGAAGACGTACGGGCCGGAACCGATGTGCTCCTCGATCTGCTTGAACGGGTCGGTGTCGGCGATGCGCTTGGGCATGATGAACGGCACGTTCGAGCTCGGCTTGCCCAGCGCTTCGAGCATGAAGCCGTTCGCTTCGCTGAGGAAGATGCGGAACGTGTCGGGCGCCGGCGTATCCATGCGCTGCACGAACTGCATCAGCGCGCTGCCCATCGCGTCGCGCTTGCCCCAGCGCTGCAGGCTCGCGATCACGTCCTCGCCGGTGACGGGTTTGCCGTCGTGGAATTCGAGCCCCTTGCGCAGCTTGAAGGTCCACAGCCGCTTGTCCGGCGTCTCGCTCCAGCTCTCGACCATCTGCGGCTTGACCTTGCCGTTCTCGTCGGTACCGAAGAGGGTGTCGTAGATCATGTAGCCGTGGTTGCGGCTCATGTAGGCGGTGGTCCAGATCGGGTCGAGCACGGCGAGGTTGCTGTGCGGCACGACGCGCAGGACCTTCTCCTGCGCCAGCGCGGCGGGCGCCAGCGAGAGCGCCGCGAGCGCGGCGGCCGTCAGCGCGGCGGTGGGAAGCAGGCGGCGGGTGAGCTTCATCGGGATGTCTCCGGTTGTCGCGCGGGGGGCGTTCGTCGGCCGGGCTTCGCGGCGCGCGGCGGCGCCAGGGGCCCATCGGGAGCGGACGATTCTCCAAGGCGGCGGCTGGGCCGCTCATCAGGGCAAACACCGTCGGCGGTGACCCTAGCGAGGGCGCCCCGCCGGGCATCACCTGTCGGCAGGAGGGGCGCGACCAACGGCCGGCGACGCGCACGCGCACCAGAACGACACTCTCTGAACAGCATGCCTTGGGCGCGTCGATTGCCGGGCGCGCGAGCGACGTCGCCACCTAACCGATGAACTGAATGGAAACCGCGCAGCCCTTCGCGCCCACCGCGCCGGCCGAGCGGCACTGCGCGGTGTTCGACACCGCGCTCGGTGCCTTCGGCATCGCCTGGCGCAACGAGGCGGTGACGCAGGTGCTGCTGCCGTTGGTCGACCGCGAAGCGACGATCGCCGAACTGCAATGGCAAAGCGGCGCCGAGCTGGCGCCGCCGCCGTGGCCGCCGTTCATCGCCGACGCCGTGCGCGCGATGCAGTCGCTGCTCGATGGCGAGCCGGCCGATCTGCACGAGGTGCCGCTGGACTGGGCCGGCATCGGCCAGTTCGAGCGCAAGGTCTACGAGGCGACGCTGTGGATCCCGCCCGGCGAGGTGCGCACCTACGACGAGCTGGCCGACACCATCGGCAACCCGGGCGCGGCGCGCGCCGTCGACGTGGCGCTGGCGCGCAACCCGTGGCCGCTCGTCGTGCCGTGCCACCGCGTCATCGCCGGCGGCGGCCGCATGGGCGGGCACTCGGCGGCCGGCGGCATCGCGACGAAGAAGAAGATGCTCGAGATCGAGGCCGCGATGGCCGCGCGGCTGGCCTCGGCGGGCCGCTCGCAGGCGGCCCGCTGAGGTCACCGAAGACAGCGCTTCCGACGGCGCGCTCGATGCGCGCCGCCTTCGCGCGCTTCGTCAGAACACGAAGATGATGCCGGCCGCGTAGCCGGTGGCCGAGCTGCCGCCCGAAGGCTTGAACTGGCCGACTTCGCCGTAGGCGTACGTGCTCTTGAAGATCTCCTTGTTGACGAAGATCTCCGCGGCGCGGCTCTTCGCGCCGCTGTCGGAGTTCTGCGCTGCGAGCGCGCCGAGCTTGTAGCCGGCGAGCGTCGTCACCACGCCCACGCTCGGGCCGCGGCCGGTGCCGCCGTCGGCGACCTTGCCGCCGTCGGCATAGCCGAGCATCACCTTGGCAACGCCGAAGTCGTAGGTGCCGCCGATGGCCAGGAAGTCCTTGCCCGCCGAACTGGCCTTGGTCTGGAACGTGAACGCACCCGACAGCGGGCCGGTCTCGTAGCGCGCGCCGCCGGAGAACACGTCCTTGGCGCCGGGCACCGCGCTGTTACCCTTCAGCACCAGGCCGAACTGCGTCGACAGGCCGGTGAAGAACGTCGGCGCGATGTACTGCACGGCGCGCGACTGGCGGCCGCGCGTCCACGGGCCGACGCCGGTGTAGCCGAGCGCCGAGACACCGTTGGAGGCGCCGTTGAAGTCGTAGCCGACCATCGTCTGGAACGGCACCGAGTCCTGGCGGCCGACGCGCACTTCGCCCAACGCGCCGGACATGCCCAGCCACGCCTGACGCGAGAAGAACGCGCCGCCGGGGTTCACTTCACCGCCGCTCGTGATGCCGCCGGTCTCGAAGCGGAAGTTCATCTTCACGCCGCTGGCCACGTCGACGGCGCCCTTGAGGCCGACGCGGCTGGTGCTGTTGCCCTGGCTCGAGCCGTCGTCGCCGCCGGAGTGGATGTCGGCGCGGCGATCGGCCGCGTCATCGGCGATGCTCTTGCCGTAGCTCACGTCGACGAGGCCGTAGATCGTCATCTGCGCGTGCGCGAGCGCCGTGGCGCCGAGCAGCATGGCGCCGACGATGAGAGAAGGTTTCAGTTTCATTGGGCTGCACTCCCTGTTGCAGTGGTTCATGGGAGCGAGCAGTCTCGAACGGCCTCTTTTCGCGAAGCTTGCGGCAGCGCACAGGGGCTCGCGCCGCGTCGTGCGCGCGCAACGCGCACCAGACAGAGGTATCGCGGCGTTTCAGCGGCCCGTCTCGCCGGCGGGGAGATAGGCCGCCGCGAGGTGCTGCAAGTGGGCGCGCGAGGCCTCGTCCAGCAGCGGCAGCAGCAGCGCCAGCACGTGATACGCGCCGCGCCCCAGCGCCGCGGCCGAGTTCTCGGGCTCGAGCGCATGCCGCGGGTCGCGCACGTACTCGTAGCTCAGCCAGTAGGTCAGCACGACGACCATCGCGGTGGCCATCGGCGCGGCCGCTTCGCGGGTGAGGCGTGCCGCGCCGCCGCGCGCCAGGCCGGCGAGCAGCGCGGCCATCGCACGCGACTTGCGCTGCAGCACGGCCTGGAAGTGCGTCTCGAGGCGCCGGTTCTTGCTGAGCAGGTCGTTCAGGTCGCGGTACAGAAAGCGGTACGTCCAGATCAGCTCGAACAGCAGGTGCAGCAGCAGCCAGGCGTCCTCGACGTTCTCGACGCCTTCGGCGCCGTCGAGGATCTCGGCGAGAGTGCGCTCGTAGCGGTCGGCCAGACCGTTGATCAGCTGGTCCTTGGCCGGGTAGTGGTAGTACAGGTTGCCCGGGCTGATCTTCATCTCGGCCGAGATCAGCGTCGTGCTGACGTTGGGCTCGCCGAAGCGGTTGAACAGTTCGAGCGTCACCTCGAGGATGCGTTCGGCGGTGCGGCGTGGCGCCTTCTTCGGGCGGCCGCCGTCTCGGGGCGCGCCACTGCGCGCATCGGGCTCGTGGGGCATGGCGGCGGGCATTCTGGCACCGCAACGCGGCGCGGCTGCCATGGGTACCGGGAGCGCTCCCTACAATCCGCGCCCCATGCCCGCCGTGCGCTTCGACAACGTCGCCAAGACCTACCACAGCGCGCGCGGCACGGTGCGCGCGCTCGACGGCGTCAGCTTCGACATCGAAGCGGGCGAGTTCTTCGGCCTGCTCGGCCCCAACGGCGCGGGCAAGACGACGCTGATCTCGGTGCTCGCGGGTCTGACGAAGGCGACCTCGGGCCGCGTCACGGTGCTCGGCCACGATGTCGTCACCGATTTCGCCGCGGCGCGCAAGTCGCTTGGCATCGTGCCGCAGGAACTCGTCTTCGACCCCTTCTTCAGCGTGCGCGAGACGCTGCGCATCCAGGGCGGCTACTACGGCGTGAAGAACAACGACGCCTGGATCGACGAGCTGCTGGCCAACCTGGGCCTCGCCGACAAGGCCAACGCCAACATGCGCCAGCTCTCCGGCGGCATGAAGCGGCGCGTGCTGGTGGCGCAGGCGCTCGTGCACAAGCCGCCGGTCATCGTGCTCGACGAGCCGACGGCCGGCGTCGACGTCGAACTGCGGCAGACGCTGTGGCAGTTCATCGCGCGCTTGAACCGCGAGGGTCACACGGTGCTCTTGACGACGCACTACCTCGAAGAGGCCGAGGCGCTGTGCGGCCGCATCGCGATGCTGAAGCAGGGCCGCGTCGTCGCCCTCGACCGCACGTCGGCGCTGCTGGCCGGCACCGCGCACCAGATGCTGCGCTTCAAGACCGACGACGTGCTGCCCGCGGCGCTGG
Source organism: Betaproteobacteria bacterium (assembly GCA_016716535.1). Taxonomy (GTDB): domain Bacteria; phylum Pseudomonadota; class Gammaproteobacteria; order Burkholderiales; family Burkholderiaceae_C; genus Rubrivivax. Next base: position 566,996 of record JADJWD010000006.1, read on the forward strand.
CCGCCGAGGCGCGCGTCACCGGCCGCATCGTGCAGCTGCGCGCGCACGACGCCGGCGAGGTGGAAGCGCACCTCGCAGCGCTTCGCGCCGCCGGCGTGCGCGTCGAGGACCTCGAGATCGGCCGCGCCGACCTGGAAGACGTGTTCGTGCAGATCATGCAGGGCGCCGGCCAGCGACCACGAACGGCCGAAATGGCGGCGGCCGCAGGAGCCAGGGCATGACGCTCGCCGGCGCCGGCACGCTATTCCGCAAGGAGATCCTGCGCTTCTGGAAGGTGGCTTTCCAGACGGTGGCCGCGCCGGTGCTGACCGCCGTGCTGTACCTCTTGATCTTCGGCCACGTGCTCGAAGACCACGTGCAGGTCTTCAATGGCGTGGGCTACACGAGCTTTCTGATCCCGGGGCTCGTGATGATGAGCGTGCTGCAGAACTCGTTTGCCAACAGCTCGAGCTCGCTGATCCAGAGCAAGATCACCGGCAACCTCGTCTTCCTGCTCGTCACGCCGCTGAACCACTGGGCCTGGTACGTGGCCTACGTCGGCGCGTCGATGGTGCGCGGGCTCACGGTGGGCCTGGGCGTCTTCGTCGTCACGGCGTGGTTCGCGCCGCTGTCGCTCGCGCAGCCGTGGTGGATCATCGTGTTCGCGGCGCTGGGCGCCGGCATGCTCGGCTCGCTCGGGTTGATCGCGGGGCTGTGGGCCGACAAGTTCGACCAGCTCGCGGCGTTCCAGAACTTCCTGATCATGCCGCTGACGTTTCTCTCCGGCGTCTTCTACTCGGTGCACTCACTGCCGGCGGCGTGGCGCTCGGTGAGCCACCTGAACCCGTTCTTCTACATGATCGATGGATTCCGGCGCGGCTTCTTCGGCGCCAGCGACGTGTCGCCGTGGCTGAGCCTCGCCGTCGTCGGCACCAGCTTCGTCTTCGTCGCGGCGCTGACGCTGCGCCTCTTGGCCAGTGGGTACAAGCTGCGCGCCTGATAATCCGCCGCTCGCCTTGGAGTTGAACCGATGCCCACCGACGCCCCCGCCCCCGAAGACCCCAAGCCGCAAGGCCGCGGCAGCCTGATGGAGGCACTGTCGCTGAAGTCGCGCTTCGTCCTCGTCTTCGGCGAGATCGACGACAAGATGGCGCGCCAGACCTGCGAGCGGCTGATCCTGCTGTCGCAGGAAAGCGGAGGCGCCGATCCAGCTGCTGATCAGCTCGCCGGGCGGACACGTCGAATCCGGCGACGCCATCCACGACATGATCCGCTTCGTGCGCGCACCGGTCACCACCATCGGCAGCGGCTGGGTGGCGAGCGCCGGCACGCACATCTTCCTCGCCGCGCCGAAGGAGCGGCGCGTGTGCCTGCCGAACACGCGCTTCATGATCCACCAGCCGGCCGGCGGCGCCGGCGGCCGCGCCACCGACATCGCGATCCAGGCCAAGGAGATCATCAAGACACGCGAGCGCATCGCGAAGGTGATCGCGCGCGAGACCGGCCACAAGCTCGAGAAGGTACTCGCCGACATGGAACGCGACTACTGGATGAGCGCCGAGAGGCGGTGGCCTACGGCATCGTCGCGCGCGTCATCGAGCGCCACAAGGACCTCGGCTGACATGGGCCCGCAAGGCGAGCCCACCGTCGAGGAGGTGCGCGGCTTCATCGCCGCCGGCCTGCCTTGCACGCACCTCGAAGTGGAAGGCGACGGCCGCCACTTCTTCGCCACCATCGTCTCGGCCGAGTTCGAGGGCCTCGTGCGCGTGCGCCGGCACCAGCGGGTCTACGCGGCGCTCGGCGATAGAATGCGCGCGCAAATCCACGCGCTTTCGATGAAGACGCTCACCCCGGCCGAGTTCGCCGCCGCCGCGCCCCGCCGGCGGGGCCCGGCTCCACGGGCCACCACCACCCCTGACGCTTCCTGCGGCGCGCCGCGGGAAGCCGCTGCGCGCCTTTGCGGTATCGAGGCGCGGATCCAGGTGGCTCCTCCCGCGCGTGCTCCGGTTGCTTGAACCCAGACGCACCCGATGATCACGCTGGCCTTGTCCAAGGGACGCATCTTCGATGACTCGCTGCCGTTGCTGACGGCCGCGGGTATCGAGGTGCTCGACGACCCCGAGAAGAGCCGCAAGCTCATCCTCGCGACGAACCGGCCCGACCTGCGCGTCGTGCTCGTGCGCGCGACCGACGTGCCGACCTACGTGCAGCATGGCGGCGCCGACCTCGGCGTCGCGGGCCTGGACGTGCTGCTCGAACACGGCGCCGAGCACAGTGCCGGCGGCGCCGGCGGGCATGCGGGGCTCTACCGGCCGCTGGACCTGCGGATCGCCCGCTGCCGCATGAGCGTGGCGGCGCGCGAGGACTTCGACTACGCGAGCGCGGTGCGCCAGGGCTCGCGCATCCGCGTCGCCACCAAGTACACGCAGACGGCGCGCCAGCACCCGCGGCCAAGGGCGTGCACGTCGACCTGATCAAGCTGTACGGCTCGATGGAGCTGGCGCCGCTGACGGGCCTGGCCGACGCGATCGTCGACCTTGTCTCCACCGGCAGCACGCTGAAGGCGAACCGGCTCGTCGAGGTCGAACGGATCATGGACATCTCGTCGCGGCTCGTCGTCAACGCCGCGGCGCTGAAGGTCAAGCGCGAGCCGCTGCGCGCGCTGATCGATGCGTTCGAGCGGGCGGTGGAGGGCGGGGATGAACCGCGCCACGAATGCCACGGGCGCCACGAAGGCCGCCGCGGCGGCCGATTCGCCCGTGCGCATCGCAAGACTCTCGACCGCCGCCGCCGACTTCCAAGCCCGCTTCGAGCGCCTGCGCCACTGGTCGGCCGACGCCGACGCAGCGATCGAGCAGGCGGTCGCCAGCATTCTCGCCGACGTGCGCAAGCGCGGCGACGCCGCGGTGCTCGAATACACGGCGCGCTTCGACGGCCTGCGCGCCGAAAGCGTCGCCGCGCTCGAGATCCCGCGCGCCGAACTGACAGCGGCGCTCAGCGCGATCACGCCGGCGCAGCGCGCCGCGCTCGGGCGGCGGCCGCGCGTGTGCGCGCCTTCCACGAACGCCAGCTCCGAAGCCTGCGGGCGCGGCTTCACGTTCCGCGATGCCGACGGCACGCTGCTCGGGCAGAAGGTGACGCCGCTCGATCGTGTCGGCCTCTACGTGCCCGGCGGCAAGGCGGCGTACCCGTCGAGCGTGCTGATGAACGCGGTGCCGGCCAAGGTGGCCGGCGTCGGCGAGATCGTGATGGTGGTGCCGACGCCGCTGCGCGCGGCAGCGTGGCCACCGGCGGCAGTGGCAGCGCCGCCGGCGCTGCCACGATCGGCGAGCGCAACCCGCTTGTCCTCGCCGCCGCCGCGGTGGCCGGCGTCGACCGCGCCTTCACGATCGGCGGCGCGCAGGCCGTCGGCGCGCTCGCCTTCGGCACGGCCACCGTGCCGCGCGT